>NZ_BBXG01000008.1:172118-484269 GCF_001570605.1 Herbidospora cretacea
GCCCCGGCCCGTTCTCCGGCGGGCCCGCCTGGACCGCCGCGAGCCGGGCCGAGGCCTCCAGGGCGCGGGCCTCCCAGGTCAGCACGTGGTCGCCGCCGAGGACGCCGGCCCGCCGTCCCACCTCCTCCGCCGCGAGGTCGGCCGCCTCCGCCAGGCACCGCCGGTCGTCCGGCTCGGCCAGCGGGAGCGTCAGGAGCGTCGCCGCCAGGTCGGCGCGGGCCACGCCGGTCCAGTGGTCGTGCCGGCCGAGCGTCTCGCGGCGCCGGGCCAGTTCGGCGCGCTGCGCGGTCAGCGCGCGGCGCAGGTCGTCAGGGCCGGCCCGGCGGGAGAGCCAGCGCAGGTGACCGCTGGCGATCTCCATGGTGACCGGGTCGTCCGGCCCGAGGGAGACGCCCGCCTCGGCGTGCACCGCCGCCCAGGCCGCCACGGTGCCGTCGACCGGGCGGGTGTGGCCGAGCTCCTCCTCGGTCGCGGCGGCGATGCGCAGCGCGATCGAGTGGGAGGCGCCCAGATGGGCGCGGGCACTGGCCAGCAGGTCGCCGAGCTCGGCCGCGGCGGAGGGCCCGCCGGCGCGCACGACGGCACGCAGGCGGGCGATCCAGGCCCGGTCGCTTCCAGCGCCGCCCGGCTCGGGGGCCGGGGCTCCGCCGTCAGGCAGCACGGGGACCGTTGTCACGTTCCCGATCCTCCGTCCTGATGGTCCGGCGCAGCGTCTCGGCCGCGGCCTGGAGCAGGTCGGCGGCGGCCAGCCGCTCCGGGAGGCCGAGCGGGGCGGACAGCACCCCGACGACGGCGTCGGCCAGCACGCCCAGCGGCGGGCTGGCACGTTCCACACCCGCCAGCCGCTCCGCCAGCGCGGGCCGGACCCCGTCGAGCACGACCTCGGCCGGGACGTGCAGCCCCCGCGACGCGTCGGCGATCACGTTCTGCAGCAGGCGGAAGACGTCGCGGGCGCCGGCCCCGGGGCCGAAGACCGCCATCAGGTCCTCAACCGCGCAGACCGGCGGCTCCAGTTTGGTGGCCCGCAGCAGCGCGGGATGGTCGGCGGCGAAGTCGGCCACCGCGAGCACCAGCCCCTCGGCGGCGGCCATCCGGCCGGCCGGTCCCGTCTCCAGCGTCTGTAGCCAGCTATCGCGGTAGGACCAGAAAGTCCACACCACGGTCTCGCGCGCCAGTTCGGCCAGCGCGTCGACCCGCCCGAAGCACTCGGGCAGATCCCCGCCGTACGCCGCCGCGAGCGAGTGACGCGCCCTCGGCCCCACGACCGTGTACAGCGTGCTGGTCGAGCCCCCCGACACGTCCAGCACTCTCTTCCCCACTTGGCCCTCGGCCTCGGCCACCTCGCGGCAGGCCGCGTAGTAGGCCGTTCTGGTCGCCCAGTGGCGCTGCCCGTGACGGCTCCCCTGCACCAGGCGTTCCCGCCAACGGGCGGCCACGCTCCGGCGAGATTCCGTCAGTACGTCGGCCACGACCCCTCCCACCCGTACGGAAGTAATTGAATTGTCGACCGAACAGTACAGCTGACTTAAGTGGATTTCACGACCTGATTGCTGTTGGTGACATTGGTGAGGATGTTCACCAGGTGTTCCGCACAGAAAAGACGGCCGATCGGCCAACAGCCGGGGACCCGGGCCGGAGGGAGCGGGACGAGCACCCGTAGGATGCATCCGATCTACCCAAAAGGTACGAAAGGCTCCACAGTGAACCCCCCAGTCCCCCGCGGTGGCGCGGTCATCGCAGCTCTCGCGTCGGCGGGGATCGTGGTCTCGGTCATGCAGACGATCGTGATCCCGATCGTGCCCGAGTTGCCGAGGTATCTCCACACCGACGCCGCCTCGGTCACGTGGGTGCTGACGGCGACGCTGCTCGCGGGCGCGGTCGCGACGCCGGTCACCGGGCGGCTGGGCGACATGTTCGGCAAGAGGCGGCTGCTGCTGATCTGCCTGGGGCTGCTGGTGGCCGGGTCGGTGGTGGGCGCGCTGAGCTCCTCGCTCGTCCCGATGATCGTCGGCCGGGCGCTGCAGGGCTGCGCGGCCGGGGTGATCCCGCTGGGCATCAGCCTGATGCGCGACGAACTGGCCCCCGAGCGGCTCGGCTCGGCGATGGGCCTGATGAGCTCCTCACTCGGCGTCGGCGGCGCCCTCGGGCTCCCGGCCGCCGCCGCGATCGCCCAGAACGCGAGCTGGCACCTGCTGTTCTGGGGGGCCGCCGCGCTGGGCCTGATCGCGACGGTCCTGGTCTGGACGCTGGTGCCGGAGTCGAGCGCGCGCAGCGGCGGCCGGATCGACGTGCCCGGCACGATCGGCCTGACGGCCGGCCTGCTGTCCCTGCTGCTGGCCATCACCAAGGGCGGCGACTGGGGCTGGGGCTCCCCGCTGACGCTGGGCCTGTTCGGCGCGGCCGTGGCGATCCTGGCCGTCTGGGGCCTCTACGAGCTGCGCCGCCCCGGGCCGCTGGTCGACCTGCGCACCTCCGCGCGGCGGCCGGTCCTGCTCACCAACCTCGCCTCCATCGCCATCGGCTTCGCCATGTACGCCCAGGCGCTCGCCATCCCGCAACTCCTCCAGCTCCCCGCCGCGACCGGCCACGGGCTCGGCCAGTCGATGCTCGTGGCGGGCCTGTGCATGGCCCCCGGCGGCCTGGTCATGATCTTCGTCTCGCCCTTGTCGGCCCGGCTGTCGGCCTGGAAGGGCGCGAAGGTCTCCCTGATGACCGGCGCGCTGCTGTTCGCCCTGGGGGACGTCGCCGCCCTGTGGCTGCTGAGCGCCCCCTGGCAGCTCATCGTGGTCAGCATGATCACCTCGACCGGCATGGCGCTGGCCTTCGCCGCCATCCCGGCCCTGATCATGGCGAACGTCCCGCAGACCGAGACCGCCGCCGCCAACGGCCTCAACGCGCTGATGCGCTCGGTGGGCACCTCCACCGCCAGCGCGGTCGTCGGCGTGGCGCTGGCCCACATGACCCAGCCGTTCGCCGGGATCCTCGTGCCGACCCTTGACGGATTCAAGCTGACGTTCATCCTGGGGGCGGTGGCCGCCATGCTGGCGGCACTGATCATGGCGTTCGTTCCCGGCCGGCGGGCGGCTGTGGCGTATGCCACCGCCACAAAAGAGGAGCCGGATATGGCCGCCGCCCACGTTCACCGCACGTCATGACCCGCATATCGTCCTCGTGAGCGGGGATGTGGCCCACAAGGACACATACCCGAGCACATAGCGAGGACCGCGATGGATCCGCTTCTACCCGCCATCCAGCAGATGATCGACGCCACCAACCGGGGCGACGGCGCGGCTCTCCTGGGGGCGTTCGCCGAAGACGCGGTCGTCGTGGATTTCGGCCGCTGCTTCGAGGGGCGCGACCGCATCGCCGAATGGGACGCCGGGTCCAACGTCGGCGCCCGCACCAAGCTCGTGGTCACGGGGGCGCGCACCACGGGTGACACGACCACGGTCTCGGTCCACGTGTCCGGCGACGGCTACAACGGGCCGGGCACCCTGACGTTCCGCACGCACGACACCCTTATCGACCGTCTTGACATCACCTGACCCGTCAAGCGGTGAGAAAGGCTGATGCAAGCGGAAGGTCTATCACTTGTTCACGTACGCGCTGATACGTACGAGAAGGAGCGGGATGGCCCACGAGGGGGACCGCCAGGGACGGGGCACGGCTCTGGCGGCCGGGGAAGACGCGTTACACGTCGGGGGAGATCTGCGTGCCGCCCGCGAGTGGTTCGAGCTGGCGTGGCGTCAGGCCGAGCACGACGGCGACCGCGACGGGATGTCACGGTCGGCGCTCGGCCTGAGCGGCATCTGGGTGCACGAGCACCGCACCGGCGAGGGCGAGGCGACGATCCGCGCCCGCCAGCGGGCGGCGCTCGACGCCGAGGACCCCGGGTCGGGCCTGGCCAGGCGGCTACGCATCCGGCTCGCGGGCGAGGAGGACTACCGCTGCGGCACCCATGAGGCGATCCTCCGGGAGGTCGCCGAGGCCCGCCTCGCGGGCGACCCCGTCGCCCTGGTCGAGGCGCTCAGCCTGGCCCACCACTGCCTTCTCGGCCCGGAGCACGCGTCGCTGCGGCTGACCCTGGCCCAGGAGATGATCGGCCAGGCGGCCCGCACCGGCCGGCCCGGCGACGTCGTGATGGGCGTCATGTGGCGGGCCGTCGACCTGTTCCTGCTCGGCGACCCGCACGCCGACCGGGGGCTGCGGGAACTGGTCGCGCTGGTGGAACGAGGGCCCCACCTGGCGGCGGGGTTCATCGCGGGGACGATCCAGGTGATGCTGGCGATCCGCCAGGGCCGCTTCGGGCACGCCGAGAACCTGGCCGCCGCCAGCGCCGAACGGGGGGCCGCCGCCGGGGACCGCGACGCGGCGGGGTGGTACGGCGGCCAGCTCGGCAGCATCCGCTGGTTCCAGGGCCGGATCGCCGAGCTGCTCGACGTCTTCCACGAGCAGGCCGACAACCCCGTCCTGAGCGCGATCGACAACAGCTACCTGTCGGCCGTGGCGCTCGCCGCCGCGACCGCCGGGGAGAACCGCCTCGCGACCGGCATGCTGGCCCGGATCCGGGGCCGCGACCTGGCGGCGCTGCCCCGGTCGAGCACCTGGCTCTTCACCCTGTACGGCGTCACCGAGACAGCCCACCTCCTCGGCGACGAGGCGATCTCGGCGGAGGTCTACGACCTGCTGCTCCCCCACGAGTCCGCGCCCGTGATCGCCAGCCTGGGGGTGACCTGCCTGGGCTCGGCCCACCACCCGCTGGGGGTGGCCAGCCTGACGATGGGCCAGCTCGACCGCGCGATCGGGCACTTCCAGGCGGCCGTCCGCGACAACCTGGCCCTCGGCCACTGGCCCGCGACCGTGCTGTCGCGCTGGCGTCTCGGCCACGCGCTGGCCGCCCGGCACGGCGCCCGCGACGAGCTGGCGCTGCGGGAACTGGAGATCGCCACCAAGGAGGCGGCCGAGCTGGGCATGGAGCTCCCGGCCCCGGTGTCGCGCCGCGCCCTCGGCCCCTCCCCCGCCACCGCCCGGCGGCACGGACGGCACTGGCGGATCGATCTCGGGGGGCGCTCGGTCCTGGTCGAGCACAGCGTCGGCATGGGCCACCTGGCGATGCTGATCGCCAACCCGGGGCGCGAGATCCCGGCCGCCGACCTGGCCGGGGTGCCCGACCAGCCGCCCGACCAGCCCGTGATCGACGCGACGGCCCGGCGGGCCTACGAAGACCAGCTGGTCCGCCTCCAGGAGGCGATCGAGGAGCGGGAGGCGCTCACCGACGCCGACGGGGCGGCGGCGCTGCGGGCCGAGCACACGTGGCTGGCCTCGGAACTGGCGGCGGCGACCGGGCTGGGCGGCCGGTCGCGGGCGTTCACCGGCGACGGCGAGCGGGCGCGGGTGGCGGTCGGCAAGGCGATCCGGCGAGCGCTCGGGCGGATAGAGGAGCTCGACGCGGCCATGGGGGCGGAGCTGCGCGCGACCGTGCGGACGGGCGCGCGCTGCGGCTACCAGCCCCGATGAACAGCCCCGGTGAACCGCCCGGCGACGTCAGACGATGCGGCCGACGTAGGCGAGGGCCTGCTTCAGCAGGGTGCCCTGGCCGCCGGTCATCTCCTGCTGGACGATCGGGGAGGCGGCCTCCTCGGGGGTGAACCACTCCAGGTCGAGGGCGTCCTGGCGGGGGGCGCAGTCACCGGCGACCGGGACGATGTAGGCCAGCGACACGGCGTGCTGGCGGGGGTCGTGGTAGGGGGTCACGCCGGGCGTGGGGAAGTATTCGGCGATGGTGAAGGGCTGCGGCGACAGGGGCACGCGGGGCAGCGCGACCGGGCCGAGGTCCTTCTCCAGGTGGCGCAGGAGCGCGTCGCGGACCTGCTCGCCGTAGAGGACCCGGCCGGAGACCAGCGCGCGGCTGACGTTGCCGTCGCCGTCGATGCGCAGCAGCAGGCCGACGTGGGTGACGACGCCGTTCTCGTCGGCGCGGACCGGCACGGCGTCGACGTAGAGGATCGGCAGGCGCTCACGCATGAGCGAGAGTTCCTCGGGTGAGAGCCAGCCCGCCGCGGTTTCGGTCATTTCGGTCATCGCTCGATCTTATCGGGATCGCGGAACGACAGCCCGGCCGCGGTCAGCGCCTCGGTGAGGATGCGGATGGCCTTGGGCCCCATGCCGTGGAGCGCCAGCAGCTCCTTGGCGGTGTGGCGGGTGACGTCTTCGAGGGTGTGGCAGTCCACCTCGGCCAGCGCCCGGACGGCCGGACCGCTGATCTTCGGGAGTTCGGTCATGGCACCCGATGGTAAGAGAGCATGGAGGGGTGACGCTGACCGGTTCCCTCCAATTGCCCGACGGCACCCCCGTGCGCGGCCGCGGCCTCGGCAGGCCCCTGCCGCCGGGCCCCCTCCCCGACTTCGGCCTGTACGTCCTGGAACGGGCGCCGGAGGTGACCTGGCCGTCGGAGTGGGTCCGCTGGCGCGACTTCTGGCTCCCCGCCGACCCCGTCGCCGCCGCCCGCGCCATCAGGGGCCTGTACGACCGGGCGCTCGCCGGGGCCGATGTGGAGGTGGCCTGCCGGGGCGGCGTCGGGCGCACCGGCACCGTGATCGCCTGCCTGGCCACCCTGACGGGGCTCTCCCCGGCCGAGGCGATCACCTGGACCCGCGCCCACCACAACCGGCGCGCGGTCGAGACGCCCTGGCAGCGGCGCTGGGTCCACCGGTTCCCCGCTCTGTGACCCAGCTGCTGTGACTCAGCTGCTGTGACTCAGCTCCTGCCCAGGATCCGGCTCGGCCGGGCGGTCAGCAGGCGGACGGGGTAGCCCAGGCCCGGCATGGGATGGATCCGGTCGGAGGCGGCGCGGAAGCCCATGCGGGTGAGCAGGACGTCCTGGCCGTGGGCGGTGCCGGCCAGCACCCAGACCATCGTGCGCCCCATCCGGTGGGCCACCTCGGCGCCCGCCAGCACCAGCGACCGCCCGACCCCGCCGTGCCGGTGCGCCGCCCCGACCAGCCACCGGCCGCCTTCCACGACGTCGTGAGGTCGGAGTCCTTCCCGGTGGAGGAGGTCGGCGGCCTCGGGTTCGAGATCGAGGACCCAGCTCGGGTCGAGGTCCTCCAGCGGGGCGAACCGGGCGGTTCCGGCGATCTCGCCGCCGGGGAGCCGGGCGATCAGGTGGCAGGCGACGTCGTCGTGGCCGTCGCGGTCCTGGCCGGTCGGCAGGCCCAGCCCCTGGAGCACCTGGGCGCGGAAGCCGATGAGCTCCCGCTGCCACGGCTCGCCGCCGAACGCGCCGCCGGGGTGGTGCACGTCGACGGAGACGGCCTGGACGCCGACGCTCGTCATGCCGACCCCGTGACGAGGTAGAGGGGCAGCGCGGTGAGGAACTCCCCGGCCCGGTCGGCCTCGGCCACGGCGGCGAACCAGGAGGGCGGGGCCGGGATCAGGCGTTCGTCGAGGACGGGGATGACCGCCGTCGCGTCGGCCAGGTCGGTGGACACTCCCAGGAACGCCCTGACCTCGGTCTTCGCGAGGCCCTGGCGGGCCAGGCGGCGGCGCAGGGTGCGGCCCATCGACGGGTGGGGGACCACCGTGCGGAACACGCCGAGCACCTGCCCGGCCAGTTCCTCGTCGACGCCGTCGACCACGAGGCCGGTCCAGTCGACGTCGATCAGGCAGATCCGGCCGCCGGGGGCGAGCGACCGCACGAGGTTGCCGATCACCCGGTCGGCGTCGGGGACGTGCTGGAGCAGGCGCTCGGCCCAGACGACGTCGTAGTGGCCCGGCCGGTCGAGCGTGGCCAGGTCGGCGGTCTCGGCGGTGACGCCGGGGATCTCCGCCGCCGCGCCCGACATGACCGGGTCGGCGTCGATCGCGGTGACGCGGGCCCCCAGGTCCGCGAACCGGGCGGCCATGTCGCCGGGCCCGCACCCGGCGTCGAGCACCCGCTCCCCCGGCCGGACGTCCAGCAGGGCCAGCCCTTCGTCGCGGATCGACCGGACCATGGGATGGCGGGAGACCCGTTCGAGGTAGGCGCGCATGTCGTGACCGTCGAACACCGCCATGTGGCGCCCCCGAGGCTGGTTCCGGCTGACCAGTCGAGCGTGACAACCGGGGTCCCGGGCGGCAAGGAGCGGTCCAGTCAGGCATACCTATCTAAAATGGGCAAATCGGTAACTGTGCGTCAATAGCCGCACTTCCCCGCTGGCGTCAGCTGCCCGCGCGGAACAGGAACGACGCCCACGACCGGAACGGCCGCCACGCCTCGGCGAGCTTCCTGAACTCCCTGGGTGAGGTGTCGTCCGGCAGCCCGTAGGCCTCCCTGAGCAGCCCGAACAGCCTCGGCTCGTCGCCGGGGAAGGCGTCGGGCGCGCCCGCGCCCCGGATGAGGATCAGCCCGGCCGAGAACGGGCCCACGCCCGGCAGCGCCCGCAGCTCCGCCAGCGCCTCCTCCGGCGGCACGCCGCGCAGGTATTCGCTGGTCAGAACACCGTCGAGGGCAGCTCTGGCCAGGCCGCGGATCCACTCCTCCTTCTGCGCGGGCAGCCCGAACCCGTCGGCGTCGGCCAGGGTGACCGGAGGCGGGAAGACGGGGTGCTCGGCGTCGTCCACGACGATCCTGGCCCCGAACTTCTCGGCGATGCGCCGCTTCAGCGTCGCCGCGATGTGCATCGACGACCGCTGCACGATCACCGCCCAGACGGCCGCCTCCCACGGCGTCCAGAAACAGATCGGCCGCAGCCCCGGGTGGGCCGCCCGAAGCTCCCCCAGCACGGGATCCGCGCCGCCCACCTGCTCGAAGCCCGCGCCGTCGACGTCGAGGGAGAGGATCCTGGCCACCTCGCCGCGCAGCCCCGGACCGGCGGGGCGGGTGGTCTCGACCCGGACGCCGCCGGGGGCGGCGGTGACGGCGACACCGGTGGGAAGCCAGTCGTGTTCTGGGCAGAAGGCGAAGCGGAGCGTGCGGCCGTCGGACGGAAGGAGGCTCGCCGCCGGCCAGTGCTCGACGAACCGCAGCGTGGCGGCGAAGTCGTAGGGGCCGCGGGCGGTGAGCGCGAATCCGTGCGTGGTCATCCGCCGATCGTAGGCGCGCTCGTAGCATCGGCCGAAAGGCCGCCCGACGTCAGGAGAAGACCGTGCACCCCTCGATCCCCCACGACCGCCCCGAGCAGCTGCAGCAGATCCAGAGCGGGCTCATGCAGGGCGAGCAGATCATCGCCGTCTACGACGCCGTCGGGGTCGGGACCGGGTTCCTCGGGCTGACCGACCGGCGCGTGATCGTGCAGGACAAGTCGTTCGTCGGGAAGAAGCTGGCGATCACCAGCATCCCCTACTCGAAGATCACCAGCGTCAGCGTGGTCAGCAACAAGTCGTTCGCCGGGTCGTTCTTCTCCTCCGGGGCCATCGCCATCAACGTGGGCACGCACGTCTACGAGATGGACTTCCGGGGCGAGCAGAAGGCCCACCACGTGCACAGCGTCATCCTCCACTACATCAGCAGGTAGCCGAATATGGATTTGTACGTGTTCGGCGGCACCCGCTGACGAGATGATGCGGGGGTTCGGGAGCAGGGGCGTACAGAAGGAGCGGCCATGGCCGTGGCGTGGGGGCCCGTCCGGGGCCGGGTCGTGTTCGACAGCAGCGTCCACCCGACGTCGAAGGAGCAGCAGTCCAGCGGCTTCTCCTGGACGGGCGCCCGGTCCCTCCTGCTGACCGACCGGCCCGCCGTGTACGTCCACGACACCGGCGGGTTCGGGAACGCGGCCGTCACCGCGCTCGACCCGGCGGCCGACGCCGACGTCTCGGTCACGCTGGCCGACCGGAGCACCCGCCTGGTCTCCGACGTCCGGCTGCCGGGCGGCCGGGCGCTCCAGCTCGCCTCGGGGCCGCTCGACCCGCCGGCGCTGCACGCCCTGACGGGGCTGGGCGGGCGGCTTCTGCCCGACGCGGCGGGGCTCGACTTCGTCAGCCCGTGCGCGGTGTCGGTCACGCCTCACTACGAGGAGGGCGGGGAGCCGGCCGAGCTGACCGCCTATGTCGTGCTGTCGGGCGGGCGGCTGCGGCTGCGGGACCGGGGGGCGGTCCCGGTGGAGTGGCCGGTCAACCGGATCGCGGTCACCGCCCACGGGCCGAGCGCCGTCGAGGTCCGGGGCGGCGCGCTCCTCGACGGGCGGTTCCTGAGCGGGGCGCTGCTGCACCTGGTGACGCCGCAGGTCCGCGACGCCTTCCTCAAGGTCTTCCGGTCGACGGCCGCGTCGGTTCCCGGCACGGTCGGCACGTCCGCGCCGGTGACGATCCGGGGGCTGGCCGGCGGGACGGCCGACTGCGTGCTCGGGGACGACACTCTGGAGTTCCAGGCGACCGACTCGCAGCGGGTCGTGGCCGCCTTCGACCTGGACGACCCGGAGCTGCGCGTGGCCGGGTCGGCCGAACGCTTCGTGATCTTCAACCCGGCGCACGGTCCGGTGGCGGTGGACGTGCGGGTCGTCGGCCTTCGGCCGCCGGTTGCGGGAGCACGCCAAGATCCGGGCCGCCGCCGAGCGCACCCTCGCCTCGGGGATCTTCCCCGCCGAGCTGTCCGACGGGCGGCCGGTCGCGCTGGCGTGCACGCCCGACGGCCTGCGGATCCGCGGGCCGGAGACGGGGGTGCGGATCGCCTACACCTCGATCAGGAGCATCGAGGGCTCCCCCGGGCGGCTGCGGCTGACCAGCGAGCGCAGCGACCTGACCGTGGCCGGGCCGCCGGAGCTGATCCAGGCGCTGCACGTCGAGCTGCGCACCCGCGGCCACCTCGACGCGGGACCCGGGCAGATCCCCGACATGGTGCGGGCGGCGGTCGGGCTGGAGGAGGACTACCTCCTCTACACGATCTTCGGCCCGTTCTACGAGCTCCACGCCGCCCTGCTCGGGGAGGGGGCCGACCTGGGCCGTCCGGTGACGGAGCCGGACGCGGCGGTGTTCCAGGTCGGGCTGACCGAGGTGCAGCGCCACCTCGACCAGGTCGCCCACGTCCTGCCCGCCTTCATCCGCCAGCGTGACGCCCTGCTGGTGACCGGGCCGGAACCCGCCTGGCTCAAGTCCGACGAGACCGCGCTGCGGGCCGCGCTCGCCCCGGTGCAGCGCGCCGCCGCAGAGGTCGGTCAGCTGGCCGCCCAGGTGCAGCGGCTGATCGACCTCGACCCGGCGGAGCTGCCGAAGGTCAGCTACGGCGGGGCGGCGGTGTCGCTGGGGGCCGCCGCGCTGGTGAACCCGGTCTTCGCGGTGTCCGGCCTGTCGCAGGCCTACGCGGCGCGCAGCCAGGGCGACCAGCGCAGGAACCAGGCCACCGCCCAGTCGGCGCGGGGCTGGGCGACGGTCCTCGACCGCTGGAACGCCCTGGTCGGCACCGGGCTGCCGGTGCTGTCCTACGTGATCACCGAGAACGTCTTCCCGCTGCGCTGGTCGGCCGCCCGCCGCCTGGCCGAGACCGCGGCCCTGCCGGGGGTGGCCCGCCGCCTGGCCGCCCTCGACGTGCTGCGCCGGTATCCCTCAGGCCCGGGGGTCCCGTTCCGGCGGGGCGAGATCGCCGACCACCTGCGCGCCGCCCGCGACCGGCTCCCTGCTCCCCGCTTCGCCGACTTCTGATCTCCGGAGACCCACGATGGCCCTCTTCAGCAGCCAGTTCGACCAGGCCCGGCGCTTCTCCGCCGCCTACGCGGGCGAGCCGGGCGAGACCCGCTTCTGGACCCCGGCCACCGTCGGCGTGGTGGCCGGGCTCGGCGCGGCGGCGCTGATCGCCGACGACCCCGACCAGACGGCGGCCTTCGGCGGCGGGGGCGACGCCCAGGACGACGGCCCCTGGTCGGCGCACTCCGACTGGTCGGACGCCTCGATCGGCGGCGACGGCGACTTCATGTACTTCTCCGACGGAGACGTCAGCTTCACCGTCGGCTGACAGGGCTGTAGTTCCTGCCGATCGGCGTGCCGGGGATCGGCCGGGCGATCAGCGCCACGGGGATGAAGAAGCAGATCTGGCCGATGGCGACGGTGAGCGTCCAGAGCGCCTTGTCGTCGTAGTGCGCCGACGCCCGCGCGAACAGCTCGTCGGGGACGCGCTCCCCCGACGGGTTCGGGGTCAGCACCGCCTCGACGAGTTCCAGCGCGATCCGTTCGGCGTCGGTGAAGAAGGGCGCGTCGCGCCACGACGCCACGGCGGTGATGCGGTCCTCGGTCTCCCCCGCCCCGCGGAGGTTCTCGGTCTGCCGGACGGTGTGATAGGTGCTGCCGACGAGCTGACCGGCCCGGAGATGGACCAGGTGGACGGTGGTGTCGGGGATCGCGCCGTTGTGGGCGGCCTTGGTCATGCCGACCGCGAGCGCTCCCATGCCGGGAAAATGGCTCATCGGGTCGGGCAGGCGTGACTGGAGTTCGGTCATGGTCAGTCCGACGACGTGACGGGCCGGATTGTGAGGCCTCACATTCCGGGAGGCTGTCTCGTCGAAGAGGCGACGGAAGGGGGCATCGTGACAGCCGAACTGAGTGAACGCCGACATCTGATCAACCTGTCCTACCGGCTCCTCGGCTCCTTGGCGGACGCGGAGGACGTCGTCCAGGAGACCTTTGCGCGCTGGTACGCGCTGACGCGCGACCAGCGGGACGCCATCGCCTCACCGGGCGCGTGGCTGACCACCGTGGCCAGCCGGATCTGCCTCGACCTGCTGGGATCGGCCCGGGTCCGGCGCGAGCGCTACGTGGGCGAGTGGATCCCGGAACCGGTGCCCGACTGGACCGACGACCCGGCCGACCGGGTCACCCTCGACGAGTCGGTCAGCATGGCGTTCCTGGTCGTGCTCGAGTCGATGACCCCGGCCGAGCGGGTGGCGTTCGTCCTGCACGACGTCTTCTGCCACTCGTTCGCCGAAGTGGCCGAGATCGTCGGGCGCACCCCCGCGGCCTGCCGCCAGCTGGCCTCCTCGGCCCGGCGGCGCGTGCTGGCGGCTCCGGCGGCGCCCACGGCCCGGCGGGCGGAGGTCGTCAGGGCGTTCCGGCAGGCGTGGGAGGCCAAGGACATCGAGGCCCTCATCGGCCTGCTCGACCCCGGCGTGACGGTGACCGCCGACGGGGGCGGCCTGGCCGACGCGGTGCTGCGCCCGCTGGAAGGGGTCGACCAGGTGGTCCGGTACGCCGTCGAGCTGGCCGGAGCCCTGTCCGGCCTGACGATCGTCGAGCGCACCGTCAACGGGCAGCCGGGCCTGGTGGCGCGGCGCGACGGCGTGACGGTGACGGTGATGGCGTTCGACGTGGCCGGAGACCGGATCACGAACATCTGGGCGGTCCGCAACCCGGAGAAGCTCCGGGCCTGGACGATGGAGGGATAAGACGATGGTGTCACGCGTTCTGGTCGTCCTGCGGACGGCGGTGCTCCTCATCGCGCCGGTGACGGCGGGACTGCTGCTGACCACGCCGAGCGGGCTCGCCCTGCACAGCGCGTCGGCGTACACGATGTTCACGGTGGCGGTGGTGCACATGGTCGTCGCGGCCGTGCTGTGGCGGCGCGGGGGCTCCTCCCAGCCGGTCCGGTGGGCCGCGCTGTTCCTCGGGCTGACGCTGGCGCAGGTGGCGCTGGGGATCGCGGGATGGAAGGTCGTCCATGTTCCGCTGGGCGTGCTGATGTTCGGCCTGAGCCTCGTTCAGCTCAGCCAGAACCGGAACACGGTGAATGCCTGACAGCCCTTTTCTCCTCGTTTCCAAGAAAGGGCCGGTCAATATAGCCTCTTCTGCGTGAACACCACGACCGCGAAACCGCTCGCCGGCTTATTCGCGGTCGTGTTCGCGCTGCTCGCCATGGCGACGCTCTGGGCCGCCAGCGTCCCCTATTGGGACGGGCTGTCTCTCTTCAGTTTCGTGCTCTTCGGCTGGATTCCCCTCCTGCTCGTCTATCTCGTCTGGCTGACCCTCACCGCCCACCGCAGCCGGTCGCCCTTTCTCCTGGCCGCGCCGTTCGCGATCACCATCGGCGTCATGGTGGCGCTGGCGACCGACGTCTCCTTCCAGGCCCGGTTCGCGCTCTCCCACGCCGCCATGGACCGCCTCGTGACCACGATCGACCCCGAGGCGGACCACGCCTGCCACGACGCCGGTCTCTACCGCCTCTGCCAGGAGCCCCTCTACGTCGACGGCGACGACACCCCCGACGGCGTCGCGTTCGCGATCGACAACGGGTCGGACGGCGTCCGCGGTTTCGCCCACTCGCCGGGCGGGGTTCCGCAGTCGTCCGGCGACGACGAGTACGACCATCTCACCGGCGACTGGTACCGCTGGAAGGGCTGGGACGGCTGGTGACTCACCGGTAGGTGGCGAGTTCGCCCGTCCGCCGGACGTCCAGCGTCACGCAGTGGATGCCGCCGCCCAGGCTCCGGGCGTGGGTGAGCTGCGTCGGGATCACCTCGACCTTGTGCCGCTCCAGCTCCTTGATCAGCCCCGTCTGCCGCCGGTCCACCAGGGCCTTCCCGGGGGCGACGACCAGGAAGTTCATGCCGATCCACACCGACGACTTCGGGTGGTCGCCGATGTAGCCGGTGTCGACCAGCTCGGGGCAGACGACCGTGTCCCAGCCGCGCAGGAAGTCGGGCATGTTGCGGTCGTTGACGCGGGCGGGATTGATCAGCATGAGGCCGGGGCGCAGCGGGACGATGGTCGAGTCGATGTGGGTGGACGGATAGAGGCCCTCGCAGGGGTGGACGGTGTACTGGTCGCCCAGGGCGGCCTGGAGCCACTGCGCGCCGAGCAGGTTGCCGCTGTCGGAGACCTGGTAGAGCAGGTCGGTGCCGAACCGCAGGATGTTCGCGGCGTCGAAGGCGGGTTCGAGGTTGCGCAGGCGCTGGCCCTCGGGGGCCTTGGGTTCGTACATGTCGTCGGTCAGGCGCGGCTTGGGGGCCGACAGCCAGCGCGAGCCGCTCTCCAGGTACTCCAGGAACAGCTCCTTGTACGCGAACCCTTCCAGGAACCGGGAGCGGAGCACCATGGGCGACTCGATGAGGGTGTTGCCGACCGTGAGGAAGCCGTCGCGGGGGCAGTAGTCGTAGAAGCCGTCGGTGCTCCAGTCGGGGGTGGACGTGATCGCCTGGTGGTCGCGGCCGCCGGGGCGGCGGACGGTCACGCCGAGACTCTTCAGCAGGTCGGCCAGTTCGTCGAGTTCGGCCTCGGTCTGCTCGGCCACGTCCTCGGGGTAGGGGCCGGAGGGGATGTGGTCCGGTTCGACGTCGGCGTACTCGACGGCGTGCAGGCTCCGGTCGGCCAGGGGCACGCGGGCGCCGGCCATGGTGCCGACGACGATCTCCTCCAGCGGGTCCCATTCGTTGTGCACGTCGACCAGGCTCATGAGGTTCTCCGTTTCGTCCGGGCGCCGAGGGCGCCATGTCGGTCGGGAATCAATGACTGATTGGGACGGCCTTTTCGGTGATCCCGTTTACCCCGGTAGGGAAGGGGCAACTGCCACCAGGTTCTCAGTCGGGATAAAGGGGGCACTTTCGATGGTGATCAGGGGATCCACACGGCCAGGTCCACCACCGCACTTCCGCTGATCTGCAGTTCTTCTTTCAACGCTGACCGGAACGCTGTTTTGGTGCGCAAATTAAACAGAGAGACCGGCGGTTATTCCGGGCGAGGCTCCCAGCTACCTCATCGAGGCGTCACACCATGACCATTCGCACTCTGATCTGCGACGAACTGCCAGTGATCCGAGACGGCATGCGCACGCTGCTCGACGCCGTACCGGACATCGACGTGATCGACACCACGGACAACGGCATGGAGGCCATCGTCCTGGTGCGCACGGAGCGACCTGACGTCGTCATCACCGATCTGAACTTACGGACCATCTCCGGACTGGAGATGATCCGCCGGCTCGGCAAAGAGGACGCGCCCCCCAACATCGTGGTGTTCACCGGTTCGGACGCCGACAAGACCGTCAGCGACGTGCTGCACGCGGGGGCGTGCTGCCTGCTGTGCAAGGACGCGAGCCCGCAGGAGCTGGTCGCCGCGATCAGGGCGGCGGCCGAGGGCCGGACGGTGCTCGCGCCGGACATCGCGCAGCGCCTGGTCACCTGGTTCCGCGAACAGCCTGACACTGCTCCACCCGAGCCCTGCCCGGAGGTGACCGAGCTGACCCCCCGGGAGCGCGAGGTGACCCAGATGGTGGCCCGGGGGATGTCGACCGAGGAGGTCGCCCGCGCGCTGACGATCGGGGTGGCCACGGTCCGCACCCACCTCTACCGGGTGCGGACGAAGCTCGGGGTGCGCGACCGCGCCGAGCTCGTCTCACTGGCTTACCGATGCGGGCTCATCGCGCCGGCCTGACCGCCGGGCCCGGTCGAGCCGGGCGGCGCCGGCCAGCCGCCACAGGGCGGCGGGCTCGCCCCACCGGCCGGCCTCGGCCGCGGCCAGCCTGAAGTGGCGGTGCAGGCCGAGTTCCGGGGTCATCGCGCGCACCCCGCAGGCCTGCATGCAGGTCCGCACCACGTCGCGGGCGGTCTCGGCGGCCGTCGCGAGCGCCACGATCGGCGCGGTGCCCGCCTTGTCGTGGCCGTGGTCGGCCAGCCAGGATCCCCGGTACACCGCCGCCCTGGTCGCGCGGACCGCCACCATGGCGCGGGCCAGCGGGAAGGCGACGGCCGGGAGGTCACGCAGCCGCGTGCCGGACTGCCGCCGGACGCCGGTGTGCCGGACCGCGATCTCGAGCGCGCCGTCGGCGATGCCGAGCAGGTAGGCGGCCTGGCGGAGCCGGGCGCGGGACAGCGCGTCGTCCAGCCGCGCGACGAAGGTGGCCGGGGCGTCCTCGAACCGGACGACCTGCGGCCCGCCGCCGCCCTCGGACGCCTCGGCGAGCACCGGCTCGCCGTCCATCCGGGTGGCGACCAGATACGGCCCGGGGCCGTCGGCGACGACGGCGCCGGTCAGGGCCCAGCCGCCCGCGCGCGGGGTCGCGGTGACCCCGGCGCCCACGGGCAGCGCCTCGAACCCGGCCAGGGACATCCCCGGAGGGCGGCCCACGTCGGCGGCCAGCGCGTCGGCCCGGTAAGGGTTCCCGCAGGCCGCGCGGCCGAGCTCCTCGCTGACGACCACCCCGGCGGTCAGGCCGAGGTCGAGGCCGCCGGCGGGGACGGGCCGTTCGTAGTCGGCCACGCCCAGGTCGTCGAGCACCGCGGCGGCGTCGGCCACCGGCGGTCCGTGCACCTCGGCCTGGAGGGGCACATGGGCGAGGGCCGCGCGCAGCGCCCGGCGCAACTGGACGATCATCGGGTCGGGGGTGAGGTCCACGTCAGCGCCTCTCTTGTCCGATGGAGTCGAACGCGGTGGCCATGATCTGGAGCATCACCTCGGAGGTGCCCGCCGACAGTGTCAGCCCCGGCGCCTCCCGGTAGGCGGAGTCCAGCGTCACGGCGGCCCGGGTGCGGCCGGCCCGCTGCCGGGCGTCGGGGAGGCCGGCGGCCCAGATCGCGATGCTCTGGGCGAGTTCGCTGCTGTGGTACTTCGCGACGGCGGCGGCGACCGGATCGACCCGGCCGGCCGCCAGGCCGGTGAGGACCTCCCAGGCCAGCACGTGGTCGGCGGCGAGCGCGCCGTCCCAGCGGCCGATCTGTTCGAGGTAGTGGTCGGCCTCCCGGTCGAGCAGCGTCTCCAGCGCGGCGTCCAGCCAGTGTTCGGCCTTGAGGAAGTAGTCGAGGCCGGTGCGCTCGATGGCCAGCGCCTCGTTGAGGAGCGGCCAGCCCTGGTCGCGCGGGCCGATGAGGTCGGCGCCGGAGACCGGCACCGCGTCGAGGTCGACCTGGTGGAACTGCTCGTCGCTGACCCCGGGGATCACCGACACGGTCACGCCGGGGGCGGCCAGGTCGACGAGGAAGAGGCTGATGCCCTGGTACTTCCCGGCGCCAGGCGTGGTGCGGGCCGCGCACAGGCCGTGGTGGACGAAGCGGGTCTTGAGGCTGAACACCTTCGTGCCGGTGATCCGGTAGCCGTCGCCGTCCGGTTCGGCCACGGTGCGCAGCGCGCCCAGGTCCGATCCGGCGTCGGGTTCGGTGTAGAGGACCGAGGCGAACCGCTCGCCGCGCGCGAGGGCGGGCAGGTGGCGGCGTTTCTGCTCGTCGTCGCCCGCCATCAGCAGGAACTGGCCGACGATCTGGATGGTGTTGACGTGCAGGGTGTCCGGGACGCCCGCGCGCACCAGTTCCTCCGCGACGATCGCGGCGTCGGTGAGCGGGCGGCCCGCGCCGCCGAACTCGGCGGGCCAGTGGACGGCGAGCAATCCGAGCCCGCCGAGCAGCCGGTAGAGGGGCCGCTGGTCGGGTTCGACGCCGTCGGCCGCCGTGGCCTCGGCGACCGCCGCCCGCACCTCGGCGGAGCGCAGCGCCTTCCGGACGTCGGCCCGGAAGCGCTCTTGGTCCTCGGTGAATCCGTATCGCATGTCAGAGCGTCCGTTCGATCTCGGCGACGATCCGGCTCAGGGCCGGTTCGGCGAAGAGGGTGTAGTGGTCGCCGGGCACCTCGTGGCTCGCGAAGGGGCCCGTGCACACGTCCCGCCACTGCTGGTCGAAACCCGGCTTGGGCGAGGCGGCCAGCAGGGTGACCGGGCCGCCGTAGGGGCCGGAGGGGCGGTAGTCCTGGAGGGCCAGCGCGCAGGCGCGGAAGACGGCGTAGCGGTCGTCCATCAGCTCGTCGTCGGCGGAGACGTCCTGGCCGGTCAGCCGGGCGACGTCGTGGGCGAACCGCCGCCGGATCGTCGGCTCGTCCAGGTCGTGCGGATCCTCGTCGTGGAAGGCGTCGAGCAGCACGACCGGCGGCCGGGCCCCGGTCTCCCGCTCCAGCAGCCTGGCGACCTCGAAGGCGAGCACTCCCCCGTAGGACCACCCGGCCAGGCAGAAGGGCTCGGGGGCGTCCTTCAGGGCCGCCGCGATCTCGGCGGCGGTCGCGGGGATGCTCTCGGGCGGGGCGGTGGCGGGGAAGCCGGCCACGCCGACGCCCTCGCGCAGCGCCCGGACCAGCGGCACGTAGCAGAACAGCTCGCCGCCGGACGGGTGCACCAGGATCAGCCGCGCGGGCTCCGGCCCCCGCATCCGCACGGCCTTGCCCTCGGAGACGTCCGCGGAGGCG
The DNA here is from genome assembly GCF_001570605.1 of Herbidospora cretacea. Classification (GTDB taxonomy): domain Bacteria; phylum Actinomycetota; class Actinomycetes; order Streptosporangiales; family Streptosporangiaceae; genus Herbidospora; species Herbidospora cretacea. The sequence goes on from NZ_BBXG01000008.1 coordinate 191,235, forward strand.
GAGTCGATGGCGGCGGCCAGGTGCGCGACGGTCGGCGAGACGAAGAAGTCGGCGAGCGACACCTCCACGCCGAACCTGCGGTTGATCGCCGACATGAGCTGCGCGGCCTGCAGGCTGTTGCCCCCGACCTGGAAGAAGTCGTCGTGGACGCCGAGCCGGTCGTCGCGCAGCAGCGGGGCGACCACGTCACGGAGCAGCGCCTTCTCGGTCGCGGTGCGCGGCTCGTCGGCCGGTCCGTCGCCCGCCGACCGGGGGTCGGGCGCGGGCAGTCGCCGCCAGTCGACCTTGCCGCTGCTGGTGAGCGGCAGCTCGTCCAGGACGACGAAGAACGAGGGGATCATGTACGACGGCAGCACCGTCGCCAGGTGCTCGCGCACCGACGGCACCCGGTCCCCGGGGATGCCCGTGACGTAGCCGACCAGGTGTTTCGCGCCGGTGTCGTCGCTCCACGCCCGCACCGTCACCGGGCCCACGCCGGGCACGGCGGCCAGCGCCGACTCCACCTCGCCGAGCTCGATCCGCAGCCCCCGGATCTTGACCTGCTGGTCGAGGCGCCCGAGGAAGACCAGGCGGCCGTCGGGCAGCCGTTTGACCAGGTCGCCGGTCCGGTAGAGCCGTCCGCCCGGCGCGGTGCCGAACGGGTCGGCGACGAACTTCTCCTCGGTCAGCCCGGGCCGGTCGAGGTAGCCGCGCGCCAGCCCGGCCCCGCCGATCACCAGTTCGCCGGGCACCCCGACCGGCACCTGGCGCAGGTCGCGGTCCAGCACGTGGGCGACGTGGTTGGCCATGGGCAGGCCGATCGGCGGGGAGGCGTCCCAGGTGCCCGCGCACTCCTCGACGATCATCGTCACGGTGCACTCGGTGGGGCCGTAGCCGTTGAACAGCCGCCGGCCCGGGTTCCACCGGTTGACCAGCTCGCCGCTGAACGCCTCGCCGCCGACGAACGCGATCCGCAGGTCGGTGAACCTCTCCGGCGCGAGCAGCGGCATCACGGTCGGCGGCAGGTCGATGACGGTGATCCCCTGGCGTTCCATGAGCGCCTGGAGCCGGTCGATGGACAGCCGTTCGTCGTCGGTGGCGACGCACAGGCGGGCCCCGGTCAGCAGCGCCGAGAACGTCTCGAACACCGACACGTCGAAGGTCGCCGAGGCGAAGCCGAGCACCCGGTCGGCCGGGGTCAGGCCGAACAGGTCCCGCGTGGAGTCGGTGAAGTTGACCACGCCGCGGTGTTCGAGCAGGACCCCCTTCGGGCGGCCGGTGCTGCCGGAGGTGTAGATGATGTACGCCACGTCGTGCGGCCGGGCCGCCAGGGGCGGGTTGTCCTCGGGGAGGCCGGCGCTCAGGTCGTCCACGATCACGACCGGGGCGGCGACGTCGGCCACGGTCGTGGCCACCTCGCGGTGCGCGACCACCGCGCGCAGGTCCGCGTCGGCGGCGATCTCCGCGACCCGGGCGGGCGGGTGAGCCGGGTCGAGCGGCACGTAGGCCGCGCCGGTCTTGAGGACGGCGAGCATCGCCGCCGGCAGGTCGAGGGTGCGGCGCAGGCACAGGCCGACCCGCGCGCCGGGCCCGGCGCCGTGCTCGCGCAGCAGCGCCGCGAGCCGGTTGGCGCGGGCGTTGAGCTCGGCGTAGGTGGTCTCCCGGTCCTCGGCGACCACCGCCACGCTGTCGGGAGCCTCGGCGACCCGCGCCTCGAACTGTTCCACGATCGTGGTCTCGCGGATCGGCCGCACGGGGCCGCTGCCGACCTCGGCAAGGAACGCCCTCTCCGAGGGGCTGAGCATCTCGGCGGCCGACAGCGGGGCGTCCGGGTCGGCGGTCAGGGCGCGGAGCAGCGCGTCGTAGTGGCGGGCGAACCGGGCGACGCTCTCCCGGTCGAACAGGCCGGTGTCGTACGAGACCCGCAGCCGCCTCCCCCGCAGGCTCCAGCTCATGTCGAAGCGGGAGTCCCCGGCGGGCACGTCCTCCTCCGAGGCCACCAGCCCCGGGAAGCCGGGGGTGACCGGGTCCTGCGCGCCGAAGGTGATGGGGAAGGCCGGTTCGGCCGGCGGCGGGGCGTCGAGCGCGTCGGAGGCGGCCCGGCTCACCCGCCGGACGAGCTCGCGGAAGGCGGGGTCGCCGGAGACGTCCACGCGGAGCGGTCGCACGGTGGCGAAGGGCCCGATCACCGAGGACACGGAGTCGAAGCGCCGGTTCGGGTCGGGCGAGCCGATGACCAGGTCGTCGAGGCCGCAGTAGCGCCGCAGCAGCGTGAGGAAGGCGGCGGCGCAGACGTCGGCGGGGGTCGCGTCCTCCTCCTGGGCGAGCTGCCCGGCCCGCTCCAGTCCTTCGGGCCAGAGCTCGAAACCGGCGACCTCGAACGACGGGGCGAACGACGGGGCGCCGCCCCGGGGCCGGTCGGTCGGGAACTCCAGCACCTCGGCCCCGGCCAGGACGTCGCGTCCGGCGTCGGCGCGCTGGTCGCGCTGCCACGCCGCGTAGTCGGGGTAGTGGACGGGCAGGTCGGGCAGCTTCGGGTCGCCGCCGTAGACCTCGGCCAGTTCGCGGGTCAGCACCCCGATCGACGCCTCGTCGAAGATCATGGGGTGGGCGGCGAAGTGGAGCACGTGCTCGTCCGGCGCGACCCTGACCAGGGCGGCGCGCCACAGCGGGGCCCGTTCCGGGTCGATCGGCCCGAGGTCGGCCGCCACGTCGAGAAGGGGCAGCTCGACCGGGACCGCCGGGGCCACGACCTGCGCCGGGCGGCCTTCGCGTTCGACGATCGCGGTGCGCAGCGCCTCGTGCCGGGCCACGACGGCGGCCAGCGCCGACCGCAGCGCCCCGACGTCGAGGTCGCCGTGGAGCCGGAGCCGCAGCCCTGCCTCGGACGCCGACGTCAGGCTCTCCTGGGCGGCCGACAGCGGGACCGGGCCGGTGTTCCCGCGCGGGGCCGGGCCGCGCCGGGCCTCGGCCTGCTCCTTCAGCAGCGCGAGGAACCGGGTCCGGCGCTCGGCGGGGAGCGCGGCCAGGCGCTCGGACATGCCGGTCATCGCAGGCTCCTCTCCGGCAGCCGCGCCAGTTCCGCGATGGCGATGGACAGCACGTCGATGCCGCGCAGGTAGTCCGACAGCACGATGTGCTCGTCGTCGGCGTGGTCGAGCCGGCTGTCGCCGGGACCGTAGGTGGCCATCGGGATGTCCCAGACCTCGGCGAGGGTGTTCATGTCGGAGGTGGCGGTCTTGACGACCAGCCGGGGCTGGGCGTGCAGCCGCCGGATGCCGGTCACCAGCGCCCGGACGGCGGGATTGCCCCGCCCGGCCCGGCAGGCCGCCACCGAGTTCAGCACCTCCAGCTCGCCGAACGGCAGCCGGTCGCGCAGCCCGCGCACGAGGGCGTCGGCGTCGAACCCCGGCGGGGTGCGGACGCTGAGGTCGGCCGTGGCGGTGGTTAGGTCGGCGTTGAGCTGGCAGAGCGTCGCGCCCGGCCGGGCGAACACGTCGTGGCCCACGTCGGGGCCGAGCAGGTCGACCAGCGCGTTCCAGCAGGCGACGGCCAGTTCGGAGGCCTTCGGCATCGGGTTGCTCGGATGGGTGGCCGGGCACCGGACGGTGTAGCGCAGGTCGAGCTTGCCCTTGTAGCCGAGCACCACGCTCGACCAGCCGCTCGGCTCGCCCACGATGAGCGCGTCGGGGCGGTCGTGGGTGGCCCTGATCGCCATCGCGCCGCGCGAGCGCGGGGTCTCCTCCTCCACGACGCCGATCACCACGATCCGGCCGGGGAAGTCGGCCGCGCCGGCCGCCGCGCAGATCATCGCGGCGAGGGGGCCCTTGGCGTCCACCGCGCCCCGGCCGTAGAGGCGGCCGTCGACGGAGCGGACGGGGATCCGTCCGGGGACGGTGTCGAGGTGGCCCAGCAGCATCAGGGTGGGGCCGGGACCGCGCTCGATCACGCCGACGACGTTGCCCACGCCGTCGATGTGCGCCTGGAAGCCCAGGTCCTCCATCGCCTCGGCGAGGAAGTCGGCCAGCGCGCGTTCCTGGTAGGACGGGGAGGGGATCTCCAGCATCCCGCGCAGCAGTCCGGCGGCGTAGGTCTCGGTGATGTCGCCGGACGAAGTGAATGCCCAGTTCATCGGTGCGCCCGTTCCAGTAAGTGTTCGACGATGTGGTCCGCGACGTCGACCCGGCCGCCGAGCGCCGACTGGAAGCCGGAGAACTCGACCCGGTGGTTGACCTCCAGCACCAGCAGCCGTCCGTCGTGGTCCTCGATCAGGTCCACGCCCGCGATGTCGGCGCCGACCGAGGCGGCGGCGTCGATCGACAGCTTGGTGATCTCCGGGGTCGTCTCGCACGGAAGGGTCCGGCCGCCGAGCGCCACGTTGGTGCGCAGCCCGTCGCCGGTCCGGTAGACCGCGCCGACCAGGTGGCCGCCGACCACGACGGCCCTGATGTCCCGGCCGGGCTTGTCGATCATTTCCTGGACGTATCCCAGGTGCGACTGCGGGCCGGGCAGCGCGGAGACGTACTCGAAGACGCCCTCGGCGGCGGCGCGGTCGGGCAGCCGGACCACCAGCCGCCCCCACGAGCCGACCAGCGGTTTGATCAGCGCCGGATAGCCGATGGACTCCAGTGCGTCCAGGGCCGCCTCCGGGGTGAGGCCGAGGGCGGTGCGCGGAGTCGGCAGCCCGGCGGCCTCGAACGCCAGGGTGGTGCGCCACTTGTCGCCGCACACCTCGGTCGCCTCCGCGCTGTTGACCACCTCGGCACCGGCCGCGGTCAGGCAGCGGGCGGCGTAGGCCGCGCGGTACTGGCCGATCTCCCGGTTCAGCACGAGGCCCCAGGGCAGGTCGCGCCGCCCGGCGGTGAACCACTGCCGGCGCGTGTCGATGTGGTCGTAGGGCACCGCGCGCCGGTCGAGCGCGTCGAAGAGCCTCTTCTCGTCGGCGCCGACCCTGCTGGCGAGTACCGCGATCCCGGTTGACACGTGACCTCCCCGTAATAGGCGTCGCAAGCGACGTTACGGGGCGTGCCGTGATAGGCGCGTCCGCGACAAGTGCAATTCCGGGGAAGCGTCATGTTGACTCTCCCGGCCTGCGGCTGCGTGTTTCGCTTACCCGGCTTACGAGAGGCCCGTGCCATTGTTGACGAATAAGACAATGAGCGGAAGGAGAAATCGTGGAACGCATTCCTGAGCGATTACCGGTGCTCGCGCTGTGGAGCGCGCCGCGCTGCCGCTCGACCGCGTTCGCGCGGATGATGGCGGAGCGGAACGACCGCGTCGTCGTCCACGAGCCGTTCTCGTTGGTGGTCGACTTCGGCGAGGTGAAGGTCGGCGACCGGGTCGCCCGCACCGAGCAGGAGGTGCTGGCCGCGCTGCGCGCCCTCGCGGCGCGGACGCCGGTGTACTTCAAGGACACCACGGACTTCCACTATCCGGCGCTGCTCGCCGACCGCGACTTCCTCGCCGCCGCGACGCACACGTTCATCGTCCGGCACCCCGCCGAGGCCATCGCCTCGCACGTCAGGCTCAATCCCGACCTCGGGCGCGACGAGATCGGCTTCGCCCGCCTGTACGAGATCTTCGACGCCGTCCGGTCGGCCACCGGGGTGACCCCGGTCGTGGTCGACTCCGACGACCTGCTCGACCGGCCGGCCGAGACCGTGCGGGCCTACTGCGCGGCGGTCGGGATCCCGTTCGTGCCGGAGGCGCTCAACTGGCGGCCGGGCATGCGGTCGGAGTGGCAGACGACCAGCCGCTGGCACGAGTCGACGAGCCGGACCACCGGCTTCGCGCGCGGCGGGGGCGGCGGCCCCGGGAATGCCGCCGAGAAGGTCGCCGAGGACCCGGTGCTGCGGGCCCACCTCGAATACCACCTGCCCTACTACGAGCGGCTGCGCGACGCCGCGCTGAGGCCCGAATAGTCAGCGTGATTACCCCCGGCCATTTCACGGTAATCACGGCGCGGATGGAAACAGCGGAACAGCGACCTACATTGGAAAATGCCATGAGCTTTCTACTTGAGCCGGTCGACATCTCCGGCCATCTCAACAACACGGGCATCTCCGCGGCGACGGACACCAAATCGGGAGCTTTCAACGTCTGGGGGAACTCGTTCGCCGCCGAGTACCTGCCCGGGGGCGGCGACCTCGTCCACGTGGCGGGGGTGCCGTTCCGGTTCCCGCCGGTCGGCGACGGGCCGGACAACATCCGGTGCGCCGGGCAGTTCCTCACGGTGCCCGAGGGCCGCTACGACTGGGTCCACGTGCTGGCGGCGGCCGAACGCCGCTGCGAGGACGTCGTCGAGACCCACTACGCCGACGGGTCGGTCGACGCCGAGCCGCTGCGGGTCTCCGACTTCTGGGCGGCCCCGGCCTGGTTCGGCGAGGTCAAGGCGTTCGAGAGCCTGGTCATGCACTACCCCCACCACGTGCAGCGCGGCGTGTCCGCGGTGATGTGGGCGCAGCGGGTGCCGGTGACCAGGCGCGCCGATCTGACCGGGCTGAGGCTGCCGCGCAACGCCGCGGTGCACCTCTTCGCGGTGACCCTCCAGCGGGTGACACTCCAGCGGACGGAGGCGGGCGCATGACGTACACGACCACAGGGGCGGAGCCCGAACTCTGGTACCGCGACCTGATCAGCTGTCTCCAGGCCACGTTCGGCACGCTGCTGGCGCGGGAGGGCGCCGACCCGCTGGCCGTTCTGGGCGCGGGCTGGCGGTTCCTGCACATCCCCGGCGACGTCAGGTCGGAGGAGTTCTACTACCCCTGCCCGGACGGCGACGCCGACCTGGGGGCCGCCCTGGCGCCGCACCACGGGCTGCACTCGCGCTGGTGGCAGCCCGCCGACGAGGACGACCTGTGGGCCGAGATCCGCGAGAGGCTGGCCGCCGACCGGCTGGTCATCGCCGCGGTGGACAACTTCCACCTGCCGTTCCGGCCCGCCTACGGCGACGTGCACGCCGCCCACCTCGTGGTGGTCTACGGCCTCGACGAGGTCCGCGGCCTGGTGTACGTCTCCGACGCGATGCCGCCCGCGTTCAGCGGCGCGGTCCCCATCGAGGCGTTCCTGCGCAGCTGGGGGTCGGCGAACCCGACCGACGTGCAGGACGCGTTCTTCAGCGACTCGCGGATCGGCCGGCGCTGCCTGGACGTCTGGCTCGACGCCCCGCCCGCGCCGCTGACCCCCGAGCTGCTCGCCGGGTGCATCCGCGCCGACAGCGAGATCTTCGCCGACGCGGGGCTGGCCGGTTTCGACGCGTTCGCCGCCGACCTGGTCGGACGGTGCCGGGCCGGGGACGCCGGCGCGCTGCGCGAGCTCTACCCCTTCGGGTGGGGCATGCAGGCGCAGGCCTCGCTGCACGGCGAACTGCTCCGCCGCTGCGGCCGGGAATGGGGCGACCCGGCGCTCGCGGGAGCCGGACGGGCGGTCGAGTCGGTCGCCCACGCGTGGACCGGGCTGCGGATCACCGGCGCGCACGGGCTCGGGGACGCCGAAGCCGCCTCGGCCGACATCGCGCACCACGCCACCGTGCTGCGCGGCAGATACGGGGAGGCGGTCGACGCCGTGACCTCGTGGAGAGGACTGTGATGAGCAAGCTGGCAGCGTTCGGGGGCACCGCCGCCGTGCCGAAGGACCGGCGGCGCGTCGACTGGCCGTTGATCGAGGACGAGGACCGCAAGGCCGTCCTCGACGCGCTCGACGGCGCCCGGCTGGTGTCCAACACCGACGGCGCCAACCCGGTGTCCACCCTGGAGGAGAACTGGGCCCGGCACTTCGGCTTCGACCACTGCGTCGCGGTGGCCAACGGCACCGCCGCCCTGTCGCTCGCGCTGGCCGCGCTCGGCGTCGGCCCGGGCGACGAGGTGATCGTGCCCGCCCTGAGTTTCATCGCCACCGGGCTCGCGCCGGTGCACCAGATGGCCGTCCCGGTGTTCGCCGACGTCGACCCGGTCACCTTCAACCTCGACCCCGGCGACGTCGAGCACCGGATCACCCCCAGGACCAAGGCGATCATCCCGGTGCACCTGCACGGCGCGCCCGCCGACATGGACCGGATCACCGACATCGCCCGCCGCCACGGCCTCGCCGTCGTCGAGGACGCCGCGCAGGCCCCCGGCGCGACCCACCACGGGCGGCCGGTCGGCGGGATCGGCGACGCCGGCGCGTTCAGCCTCCAGGTCACCAAGAACATCCCGACCTGCGGCGAGGGCGGCCTGCTGGTGACCCGCGACGCCGCGCTGGCCGAGGCGGTGCGCAGGGGCCGCCAGTTCGGCGAGGTGATCGAGGCCGGCCGCGACCGCGACTACGTGTCCTACGGCCTGGGCTGGAACCACAAGATGAACGCCATCCAGGCCGCGTTCGCCGACGCGCAGCTCAGCCGCTTCGACGACTACGAGCGCGCCCGGCAGCGCAACGTCACCGAGTTCCTGGCGCGGCTCGCCGTGCTGCCCGGCCTGCGGGTGCCGGCCACGCTCCCCGACACCACCCACGCCTGGCACATCCTGCGGTTCCGGTTCGACCCGGCCGCGTTCGGCCTCGACGGGACCCCGCCTGAGGCGCTGCGCGCCGCGCTGCGGCGGCTGCTGCGCGCCGAGGGCGTGCCGATGTCGCAGTACCAGCTCATGCCGCTGCCCGACCAGAAGGTGTTCGTCGACCGCGTCGGATTCGGCTCCGGCCACCCCTGGTCGGTGACCGGCGGCGGCGAGCCCGACACGGACTTCCCGGTGACCCGCGCGATCATCGCCGACTCGCTCACCCTTCAGAAGCGCCACCTGCACCCGGGGTCGGGCGACCTGCTCCGCCTCTACGCCGACGCCTTCGAGAAGGTGTGGGCCAACCCGGACCTGGTGGCCACGCTCGCGAAGGCGGCGTCATGACCGGGGTGGCGACGGACACGCTGGAGGCCGTCGCGGCCCGGATCCGGGCGCACGTCGTCGACATGTGCGCCGGGCCCGAAGGCGGCCACCTCGGCGGGGCGTTCTCCTGCACCGAGGTGCTCACCGCGCTCTACTTCTCGGTCCTGAACGTCGACCCGGAGCGCCCCGACGACCCCGACCGCGACCGGTTCCTGCTCAGCAAGGGCCACGCCGCCGTCGGGCTCTACGCGACGCTGGCCGAACGCGGCTACTTCCCGACCGAGGAACTGGCCGGTTACGGGCGGCCCGGCAGCAGGCTGATGGGCCACCCGGTCCGCGCGGTGCCCGGCGTGGAGCTGCCGACCGGCTCGCTCGGCCACGGTCTCGCGCTGGCCTGCGGGTTCGCGCTGGCCCACCGCTACGCCGGCCGGGACGCGCGCAGCTTCGTGCTGCTCGGCGACGGCGAGCTCCAGGAGGGTTCGGTGTGGGAGGCGGCCATCGCCGCCGCGTCGCTGCGGCTCGACCGGGTGGTCGCCGTGGTCGACCGCAACGGGCTGCAGCTCACCGGCTCCACCGAGGGGATCGCCCCGATGGAGCCGCTGGCCGACCGCTGGCGCGACTTCGGCTGGTCGGTCCGCGAGGCCGACGGCCACGACCCGGTCCTGCTCGCCGAGCATCTGGCCGCCGCGCCGTGGGAGCCGGGCAGACCGAGTGTGCTGATCGCCCGTACGGTCAAGGGCCACGGGCTCCCGTTCCTCGAAGGCCGCGCCGCCAGCCACTACGTGACGCTGTCGGAGCGCAACCACGCCCGCGCCCTCGGCGCGCTGGAGGACGCCCGATGAGCCGCGCGACCCGGGAGGCCTACCGCGACCGGCTGCTGCCGCTGATGGCCGAGCACCCCGAGCTGATCTGCCTCGACACCGACACCGGCCTGTTCAACGCCGACTACGTCACCGCCGCCGGCGACCAGTACCTCAACCTCGGCATCGCCGAGCACAACCTGATGGGCATGGCCGCCGGGATGGCGGCGTGCGGCCGGATGCCGTTCGTCAACACGATGGCCGCCTTCGCCACCTCGCGCGCGCTCGAACCCATCAAGATCGACATCGCGTACAACCGGCTGCCGGTCCGCATCATGGCCACCCACGGCGGGCTGGCCGCCGGGCACCTCGGCCCGACCCACCAGGCGCTGGAGGACCTCGCCGTCCTGCGGGTGCTGCCGGGGATGACCGTGGTGGTGCCCGCCGACGCCGCCGCCACGGAGGCGTTCGTCGAGCAGAGCGTCGACCTGGAGGGCCCTCTCTACGTGCGGCTCGGCCGCAAGCCGACCCCGCCGCTGCCCGCCGCCGCTCCCCCGGTCATCGGCCGGGCGCAGACGCTGCGCGAGGGCGGCGACGTGGTGCTGGCGTGCTGCGGCCCCTATCCGGTGCTCGCCTGCCTGGCCGCGGCCGACGTGCTGGCCGGGCACGGCGTCGAGGCGACCGTGCTCAACCTGCACACGCTCAGCCCGTTCGACGCCGAGACGCTGGTGGCCGCGGCGCGACCGGCCCCGCTCGTGGTGACCGTCGAGGAGCACTGGCGCTCCGGCGGCCTCGGCGGCGCGGTGGCCGAGGCCCTGGCCGAGTCGGCGCCCACGCGGGTGCTGCGGCTGGGCATGCCCGACCAGTTCGTCGACGAGGTCGGCAACCAGGAGCACCTCGTCGACCACTACGACCTCACCGCCGACCGGGTGGTGCGGACGGTCCGCACCGCCCTCGACCAGAAGGAGACGATCGGATGACCCAGCAGATGACCACCGTGCGCACCTGCCCCGAGTGTGAGGACGAGGTGCAGATCAGGGATTCGGCCCGGCTGAACGAGATCGTCGAGTGCGCCGGGTGCCGGAGCGAACTGGAGATCGTGGCGCTGAGCCCCGTGGTCCTCGTCCTCGCCCCGGAGGTCGAAGAAGATTGGGGTGAGTGACCATGATCCGCGTCGCCGTGATCGGGGCCGCCGGGTACATCGGCGGTGAGCTGCTCCGGCTGCTCATCACCCACCCGAAGGTCGAGGTGGTGGGCGCGGTGTCCTCCCGCTTCCCTGGCAAGCGGGTCGACGGGGTCCATCCGAACCTGCGCTCCTTCACCGACCTGCTCTTCTGCGCGCCGGAGGACCTGGAGGAGTGCGACGTCGTCTTCCTCGCCACCCCCCACCGCGCCGCCATGACCCAGATCGACCACTGGAACGACCGCGCCAAGCTGGTCATCGACCTCACCGGCGACTTCCGGCTGGACGACACCGAGGTCTACGAGCAGTACTACGGCACCGAGCACGCCGCGCCGCACCTGCTCGACGACTTCGTCCCGGGGATTCCTGAGCTCTACCGGGACGACCTGCGCGGCGCCGACCTGATCAGCGTGCCCGGCTGCATGGCGGTGGCGGGCGTGCTCGCCCTCTACCCCCTCGTGGAACGGGACCTGGTCGACTCCTCGGCCCAGTTCGACGCGCGCACCGGCTCCAGCGGTTCGGGGGCCACCGCGGGCGAGGGGAACCTGCACGCCGAACGCAGCGGGGCGATGCGGGTGTTCGCCCCGACCGGGCACCGGCACGAGGCGGAGATCTCCCGGCACCTCGGCATCCCGGCCGCCATGACGGCGACGGGCGTCGAGGCGGTGCGCGGCGTGCAGACCATCTGCCACGCCGAGCTCCAGCCCGGCGTCGACACCTCGGAGGTCCGCCGGGCCTTCCGTGAGCAGTACCGGGACGAGCCGTTCGTCCGGCTGGTCGCCCAGCAGCGCGGCACCTTCCGCTACCCGGAGCCCAAGATCCTCGTGGGCTCCAACTTCTGCGACGTCGGCTACGCCGTCGACGAGGAGGCCGGGCGGCTGTCGACCATCGCGGCGCTGGACAACCTGATGAAGGGGGGCGCGGGCAACGCGATCCAGTGCCTGAACGTCCGCATGGGCTGGCCGGAGTCGCTCGGCCTGTCCTTCCCCGGCCTGCATCCCGTCTGAACTGGAGACACCGTGATCGTCGTCAAGTGCGGGGGCAACTCGGCCGTGGACGCCGCGGGCATCTGCGCCGACGTCGCCGGGCTCGTCCGCGAAGGGCAGCCCGTCGTCCTGGTGCACGGAGGTTCCGGGGAGATCGCCCGGCTGTCCGGGGACCTCGGGGTGCCCAGGCGCACCCTCGTCGCCCCCGACGGGGTGTCCACCAGGTACACCGACCCCGCGACCCTGGAGGTCGTCGTCCTCGCGCTGGCCGGCGCGGTCAAACCGAAGCTCGTCGCGGAGCTGTCCCGCCTCGGGGCGCCCGCGGTCGGGCTCACCGGCCTGGACGGCGGCATGCTGCGGGCCCGCCGCAAGTCCGCCGTCCGGGCCGTGGTCGACGGCCGGACCACGCTGGTCCGGGACAACCTCAGCGGGCGGCTCACCGAGGTCCGCACCGAACTGCCGAAGACCCTGCTGCGCGCCGGCTTCGTGCCGGTCGTCTCGCCGCCCGCGGCCGACGAGCAGGGGCAGCCGGTGAACGTCGACGCCGACCGGGCCGCGGCGGCGCTCGCCGCGGCGCTCGGCGCCGACCGGCTGGTGCTGCTGACCGGCGCGCCCGGGGTGCTCGCCGATCCCGGCGACGACGCCAGCCTGCTCGACAGCTACGAGGTGCCGCCGACCGGCGCGCCCGGCCGGTTCGCCGCCGGGGGCATGGCCCTCAAGCTGGTCGCCGCCCGGGAGGCGCTGGCCGGTGGGGTCGGGTCGGTCCGCATCGCGGACGGGCGGGTGTCCGAGCCCGTCAGCCGGGCAGTGGCCGGGCGCGGCACCATCGTCCGGCTGGGAGCGGCGTCATGAGCGGGCAGACCACCGAACAGCGGGAGCGGCCCGGGAGCCTGTGGCGGCACCGCGACTTCATGCTGCTCTGGTCCGGGGAGACCATCTCCCAGACCGGGGCGCAGATCTCGCTGGTGGCCGTGCCGCTGACCGCCATCACCGTGCTGCACGCCGGGCCGACCGAGGTCGCCCTGCTGACCGCGCTGCAGTACGCGCCGGTCATCCTCATCACCCTGTTCGCCGGGGCCTGGCTCGACCGCCACCGGCGCAAGCCGGTGCTCGTCGTGACGAACCTGATCCGGTTCGCGCTGATCATGCTGATCCCGCTGAGCTACCTGACCGATCTGCTCTCGCTCGGCCTGCTGTACGCGGTGACCTTCGGCGTCGGCCTGCTGATGGCGGTGTTCGACGTCGCCTACGTCGTCTACCTGTCGTCGCTGGTCTCCCGCGACCAGCTGATCGAGGCCAACGCCAAGCTCGAAGGGACCTACTCGATCGCGCAGATCGGCGGCCCCGGCATCGGCGGGGTGCTCGTGCAGGCGGCGACCGCCCCCGTGGCGCTGGTCGCCAACGCCGCGACGTGCCTGTTCGCCGCCCTGGCGTTCGTCGGCATCCGCAAGCAGGAGGTCGTGGCGGCGCCGGAGGGCGAGCGGCCGTCGATGCGGGCCGAGATCGCCGACGGGTTACGGGCGATCCTGCGCCACCGGGTGCTGCGGATGCTGGCCGTCCAGGCCGCGCTGTTCAACCTGTTCGAGCAGATCGTGCTCACGCTCTATCTGCTGTTCGGGGTCCGCGAGCTGCGGCTCGGGGCCGGTCAGCTCGGCCTGATCCTGACCACGGCCAGCGTCGGCGGCCTGATCGGCGTGCTGCTGTCCGGGCGGGCCGCCGCCGCGATCGGCACAGGCCGGTGCATCGTCATCTCGATGGTGGTCAGCGCGGCCGGGCTCGTGGTGGTGCCGTTCGCCCCGGCGACGCCGGTGCTCGCGGTCGTCGTGCTGGTCGGCGGTTTCGTCGTGTACGGCTTCGGGCTCGGCATCTTCAGCGTCCACTCGCTGAGCGTGCGGATGGCCCAGGCCCCGCCCGAGCTGCTCGGCCGGATCACCGCGACGTTCCGGCTGCTCATCTACGGCACGATCCCGATCGGCGCGCTGCTCGCCGGGGTCCTCGGGAACGTGTTCGGCGTCCGGGCGGCGATCATGCTGGGCGCGGTTCCGCTGCTCGTGCTGTCGACGCTGTTCTGGTTCAGCTCGGTACGCCACGCCGACCTCTCGATCGGAGGAGACCGATGACCACATGGGACCAACGGGCGGGCCGCGACTTCTACTCCAGCTCGAACTGGCTCGGCTTCTGCGCCACCGAGCACGGCGCGAAGGCCGACACGGTGATCTCCGGTGACGTCGCCGTCCCGGTGTTCACCGGGGGCGACCTGGCCGGGGGGTCGTACGACTGGAACGCCAAGCTCACCGAACGGTCGCTGCCGGCGCTCCCGTCCGAGGGGCTCCTCGTCGGCCCGTGCGAGGGCTACCAGACGCGCGTCCTCGGGCCGGGGCCGGTCGACGGCCTGCTGGCCGAGCTCCGCGCCCGCGACCGGACGTGCGTGGCGATGTACCTCGACACCGACGGGGTCCGCCGGTTCCGCGCGGCGGGCGTGCAGGCGCCGCCCGTCCTGCTCGACTGCGACGCCTGGATGCCGGTCCCCGAGGGCGGCTACGAGGGGTGGCTCGCCACCCTGAGCGGGAAGCGGCGGACCGCCGTCCGCAAGGAGGTCAACGCCTTCACCTCGGCCGGCTACCAGGTCAGGCACGTGCCGCTGCGCGAGTGCGCCACGGACATCGCCCCTCTCGCGGTCACCACGGAGGCCAAATACGGCTTCCACGCCGAGACCCAGGACGACATCGCCACCTTCCGCAACCACGTGGAGTGCCTCGGCGACGCCGCGACGGTCGCGCTGTGCCTCCTGGACGGCGAACCCGTCGGCTTCTGCCTCTACTACGTCTGGCAGGACACGGTCTTCCTGCGCTGGGCCGGTTTCGACTACTCCCGGCTGCGCGACGCCTACGAGTACTTCAACCTGCTCTATTACGAGCAGTTCCGCTGGGCGTCCGACCGGGGGATCCGGTGGATCCACGCCGGGATCAAGGCCACGAAGGCCAAGGTGGCGCGCGGCGCCGCCATCCATCCGCTCTGGCTGCTCGACCTCGGGGCCGACAGTCCCCTCGTCGGCGCGGAGCAGGCCGTACACGACCACAACTCGGCGTTCCTCGACGAGCTGCTGGCGGACGCCACGCTGGCCCGGGGCATCGCCGACCTGGAGGAATGGAAATGAACGACCAGGAGCACATCGCTCTGGCGGACCGCTGGAGCGCGCACAACTACCACCCGCTGCCCGTCGTGCTGTCGCACGGCGCGGGCGCCTGGATGACCGACGTCAACGGGCGGCGCTACCTCGACCTGCTCGCCGGATACTCCGCGCTGAACTTCGGCCACCGGCACCCCGCCCTCGTCGCGGCGGCCAAGGAGCAGCTCGACCGGCTGACGCTGACCGGCCGTGCCTTCCACCACGACCAGTTCGGGCCGTTCTGCCGCGAGTTGGCCGAGCTGACCGGCACCGAGATGGTGCTGCCAGCCAACTCCGGCGCCGAGGCGGTCGAGTCGGCCGTGAAGATCGCCAGGAAGTGGGCCTACCAGGTCAAGGGCGTGCCCGAGGGCGCGGCCGAGATCGTCGTCGCGGGCGACAACTTCCACGGCCGGACCACGACGATCATCTCCTTCTCCACCGACCCGGAGGCCCGCGACGAGTTCGGCCCGTTCACGCCGGGTTTCACGGTCGTCCCGTACGGCGACGCCGAGGCGCTCCGCGCGGCGATCACCGGCAACACCGCGGCCGTCCTGCTGGAGCCCATCCAGGGCGAGGCCGGGGTGGTCGTCCCGCCGAAGGGCTACCTCACCGAGGTCCGCCAGATCTGCGACGACACGAACACGCTGTTCGTCGCCGACGAGGTCCAGTCGGGCCTGGCCCGCACCGGCGCGACGCTGGCCCTCGACCACGAGGGCGTCCGGGCGGACCTGTACGCCGTCGGCAAGGCGCTCGGCGGCGGGATCCTCCCGGTGTCGGCGGTGATCGGCCGGGCCGACGTGATCGGCGTGCTCAAGCCCGGCGAACACGGCTCGACGTTCGGCGGCAACCCGATGGCGTGCGCCGTCGGCCGCGCGGTGGTGCGCCTGCTGGCCACCGGCGAGTTCCAGGAGCGCTCCCGCGAACTCGGCGCCTACCTGCACTCCCGCCTCAGCGAGCTCGACGGCGTCGCCGAGGTCCGCGGCCGGGGCCTGTGGGCCAGCGTGGAGATCGCCGAGGGCCGCACGGCCGGCCGGAGCGTCTCCGAGGCGCTGGCCGAGCGCGGCGTGCTGTGCAAGGAGTTCCACTCGACCCTCCGGGTGGCGCCGCCACTGGTGATCACCCGGTCCGAGATCGACTTCGGCGTCGACGCGATCGCCGGCGTCCTGGGAGGTGGTCACCGTGGCTGACCGTTTACTGGTGATCGGCGGCAAGGTCCAGCACGTCCGCAAGGCCAGGGAGCTCGGCCTCGACGTCGTGCACGTCCAGTTCCCCGACGAGTTCGACCGCGGCAACGCCCTCTACGTCGACCAGGCGCTCCTGCTCGACTACGGCGACATCGACCGGCTGCTGCCGCTGGCCAGGGCGCTGCACCAGGTCTACCCGTTCCAGGCGGCCGTGTCGCAGTTCGAGCTCGGGCTGCTGCCCGCCGCCCGGATCAACGAGGCGCTCGGCCTGACCGGCGAGTCGGTCGAGACCGTCGAACTGCTGCTGGACAAGTGGCGGATGCGCCGCCACCTGGCCGCGACCGGCGTCAGCCCGGTGGCGTCGGCGGTCGGCCGGTCGGCGCAGGACGTGCGGGACTTCGTGAAGAGGCACGGCCTGCCGATCATCGTCAAGCCGATCCGCGAGTCGGGCAGCCTGGCGGTCTTCCGCATCGACGACCAGGCCGGCGTGGACGCGGTCGCCGACCGGTTCCGCGCCCTCGACGGGCAGTTCGACGCCCGTGACCTGACCGCGTCCGACTCCTTCGACGAGTTCCTCCTGGAGGAGTTCCTCGACGGCCCGGAGATCAGCGTCGAGACGCTGAGCTTCGACGGCCGCCACGTGGTCGTCGCGGTGACCGAGAAGGAGTGCGGCGGTCCGGGCGGCTTCGTCGAGATCGGCCACTCCCAGCCCGGCGCGTGCCCGCCCGAGGTGGTCCAGCTCGTGAGCGACTTCCTCGACGCGGTGGGGCTGCGCAACGGCCCCGGCCACACCGAGGTCATGCTGACCTCGCGCGGCCCGAGGATCGTCGAGTCGCACAACCGCGTCGGCGGCGACCGGATCAACGAACTGGCCGAGATCGCCTACGGCGTCGACATGGAGAGCTACGCGCTGACCGCCGGGCTGGGCGTGCTGGAGCCGCTGACCGCCTCACCCGAGCCCCGGGGCGGCGCGGCCATCCGCTTCCTCACCCCCGAACCGGGCCGGGTCGTCGAGATCACCGGCCTGGACGCCGTCCGCGCCGACCCGGCGTTCGTCGACGTCCACCTGGACGTGGGCCCCGGCGACCAGGTGCCCCCGCTGGTCTGGAACGAGGACAAGGTCGGCTACGTCATCGCCCGGGGGGCGAGCGCCGCCGAGGCCATCGAGAACGGCAAACGGCTGGCCGGGATGGTCCACGTCCGCACCGTGCGGGAGGAGGAGTCATGACCGACTTCACGGGACTGGCCGCGATCGTCACCGGCGGCGCGTCCGGCATCGGCCTGGCCACCGCGAGACTGCTGCACGCCAGGGGCGCCTCGGTGGCCGCGCTCGACCTGAAGCCCGACGGCCTGCCCGACGGCGTCCTGGGCGTCGCGGCCGACGTGACCGACGACGCCCAGGTCAAAGCCGCCGTCGACGGCGTGGCCGAGCGCTTCGGCCGCCTCGACGTGGTGGTCAACAACGCCGGGATCAGCGCGGTCGGCGACGTCGCCGGCAACAGCGACGACGAGTGGCTGCACGTCCTGGACGTCAACGTGGTCGGCATGGTCCGGGTCGCCCGGCACGCCCTGCCGCACCTGCGCCGCTCCCCCGCCGCCGCGATCGTCAACACCTGTTCGATCGTCGCCTGGGCGGGCCTCCAGCAGCGGGTCCTCTACTCGGCCAGCAAGGGCGCGGTCTACGCGCTCACCCTGGCCATGGCCGCCGACCACGCCCGCGAGGGCATCCGGGTCAACTGCGTCGCCCCCGGCACCGCCGACACGCCGTGGGTCGACCGCCAGATGAACGCGGCCGAGGACCCCGAGGCGGCCAGGGCCGCGCTGACCGGCTTCCAGCCGACCGGCCGCCTGGTGACGGCCGACGAGGTGGCCGGGGCGATCGCCTACCTGGCCAGCCCGCTGTCGGGCGCCTCGGTGGGCACCGTGCTCGCCGTCGACAACGGCATGCACGCCCTGCGGCTGCGGCCTAACTGACCGGTGTGCGGGCGCCCCGGCCGCGCGCGCCGCGGCCGGGCGTCCACCAGGTCAGCTCGCCGAGCATCGCCATCGTGGCCGGGACGAGCAGGCAGCGCACGACCGTCGCGTCCACGGCGATCGCGACCGCCAGCCCGACCCCGAACATCTTGATCGTCGGGTCGTTGTTCGGCACGAACGCGAGGAACACCCCGACCATGATGGCCGCCGCCGCCGTGATCACCCGTCCGGTGCCGAGCAGCCCCTCGCGGACCGACCGCAGGTTGTCGCCCGTCTGGTGCCAGCGGCGCCGGACGTCGCTCAGCAGGAACACCTCGTAGTCCATCGACAGCCCGAACAGCAGGGCGAACAGCATCAGCGGCACGAAGCTCGGGATGGGGATCGGGCCCGACAGCCCGATCCACGTCACCCCCCACCCCCACGTGAACACCGCCGTCAGCACGCCGTAGGCGGCCCCGATCGAGATGACGTCCATCACCGCCGCCTTGAGCGCGAGCAGCGGCGCCCGGAAGGCCAGCAGCAGCACCACGACCGACAGCAGCACCACGACCCCGATGACCAGCGGCAGCGTGTCGCTCACCCGCTCGGCCAGGTCGACGCGGGCCGCGACGGCGCCGCCGACGTGCACGGTCATGCCGGGCACCGGCTCGGTCCGCAGCCGGTGGACGAGCCCGGCGGTCGCGGGGTCGCCGCCGGACGTCGACGGAACCGCCTGGACGGTGACCACCCGCCCGTCGCCGGACGGTTTCGGCGGCCCCACGGCGGCCACCCCCGGCTGGGCCCGCACCGCCGCCACGAGCTCGGCCACCCGGGGATCCGCGCTGCCGGTGATCGGTGTCGTCACCCGGCCGAGCACGGTGAGCGGGGTGCCCGTGCCGGGCCCGAACGCCGCCGAGATCGCGTCGTCGGCCTGCCGGACGGCGGTGACCTCCGGTGACGACCCGGCGTCGAGCTGGCCGAGCCGCAGGTCGAACGCCGGCGCGCTGAGCAGGGCCAGCAGCACGACCGCGAACCCGCCCGCCAGCCACGGCCGCCGGGTCACCCGGTCGGCCTGACGGGCCCAGAAACCCCCGGAACCGGCGCGGCGGGTCAGCCGGTTGTGGAGCGTGCCGCCCCGGGCGATCCGGCCTCCGGCGAGCGCGGTCAGCGCCGGGAGCAGCGTGAGCGCGGCGAGCACGGCGCAGAGGACGGCGATCCCGCACGTCCAGGCGAGCGTCTGGAGCAGCGGCACCCCGGTCAGGCTCAGCCCCGCGAGCGCGACCGCGACCGTCACCCCGGCCACGGCCACGGCGGTGCCGGAGTCCCGGGCCGCGCGTTCGATCGCCTCCGGTGCCACCAGACCCGACCGGGTGAGGGCGCGGAACCGGTTGAGCAGGAACAGCGAGTAGTCGATGCCGACCCCCAGCCCGATCATGAGGGCCAGCGTCGAGGCCTGGGCGGGCATCGAGGTCAGGTTCCCCGCCAGGCCCACGACCTGGAGCGTCGCGACCACGGCGAGCGCCGCGGACAGCAGCGCCAGCACCGCGCCGGTCACGCCCCCGAGCGCGGGGAAGAGCACCAGGGCCGCCAGGACCAGGCCGAAGTACTCGTCGCCGGTGCTGCCCGAGCCGTCGATCACCTGCGCGAACGCCCCGCCGGGAAGGACCCGCACGCCGCCCGCGGCCGACCGGGCGGCGTCGGTGACCGCGCGGGCGACGGGCTTGGTGAGCTCCGCCCGGCGGACGTCCACGCCCACCGTGAACCAGCCGGTGCGGCCGTCCGCCGACAGCGACCCCTCGGGGGCCGAGGGCGGCCGGACCGTCGTCACGTGGGCGACGCCCCGGAGGGAGGCGGCCGTCGCAGCCAGCACCCCGGAAAGGGTCTGCGCGTCCTCGGCCACCAGGATCACGGTGCCGGTGGTGAGCGGGGCCTCCGGCGTCGCGGTCAGGTCGCGGACGAGCTGGGAGTCGGTGCCCGGCAGGCTCACGTCGTTGTCCGTCGGCGTGCCGACGGCCCGCGCGCCCAGCACCAGCGCCGCCACGAGCAGCACCCACGCGCCGATCACGGCGAACCGGCGGCGGACGCAGAACCGGCCCAGCGCGGCGACCGCGCGGGCCGCCCCGCCGTCATGTGCGTCCATGACGCCCATCAGCGGCCCAGGACGATCAGTCGCAGCGCCCGCCCGGGACGCTTGCGGTGGAACCGCGCCCGCTCGTTGACCCTCGGGAACGGTTCGTCGGGGACCGGCACGCCGAGGAAGGCGCACAGCGGCTCCCAGCCCTCGCGGCACTCGAACACCAGCAGGCGCTCCGCCGGTATCGCGGCCCTGACCTCCTCGACGTGACGCCGGAACACCTCGACGCAGTGGTCGCGGTCGGCCACCCGGCCGCCGAACAGCCGGTCGTTGACCGTGGCGTCGACCATGCGCGGGAGCAGCGCGAAATCGGGCACCCGGCGGACGATCAGCCACGTCACCAGCCGCCGCCACCACGGCCGGGGACGGCCCGCCTCGATCGCGCGGCGGAAGATGGTCTCCCGGGCGCTGTCGTACCAGCGTTCCGGGTCGCGCACGGTCAGCACGACCTTCGCCTCGGGGTAGTGGAGGGCCAGTTCCCGCCAGTAGGAGGAGGCCGGGAAGTCCACCGCCGAGCGGAACCCCTGGAAGATCGTGTTCCAGTCGGGTGAACCGCCCTCGCTCACCTCCAGCCACCGCCGCACCCGCCGGGGCTCGGCGACGACATGGGCCATGTGGTAGCAGGGACCGAATCCCAGCAGCTCAAGGGCCGCTTTCAGCGATCTGGTCCCGGTTCTCCCGAACCCCGCGCCGATGACGTCCACGAGTATCCTCCGGCGGTCTGATCCGGCTCTGATGTCACGGTGGTTGTATCTCGATCACCGCAGATTTCCCAGAGGCAGTCCCGAAGGAGACAACGCGATGGTCTTCCCCCAACCGCTGACGACCCTCCTGCGCACCGAGCCCGACCGGCCGGTCTTCGAGCACGGCTCCCGGGTCGTCACCCGCGCCGAACTGCACTCCATGATCGGCCGGATGACCGCCGCCCTGCACGCCATGGGCCTCCAGGGGAAGGCGATCGCGTTCCGCACGTCGGTCACCCCCGAGGCGTTCGCCGTCCAGACGGCCGCCCACATCCTCGGCTGCCGGGTGGTCGGCGTCCGGCCGGGCTACTCCAAGCCGCAGCTCGACCACGTCCTGTCCATGGACGTCGACCACGTCATCGACGACGAGAGCATCCCGATGGGCGTCGAGGAGTGGCACCCCGACCCGATGGGCCGCCCAGACGACGTCGCCCTGCTGGTCTTCACCAGCGGCAGCACCGGCCGTCCGAAGGGCTGCGCCGTCACCTACGGGGCGCTGGACGCCCACTGGTCCTGGCAGCCGGCCAACTGGTCGCCCCTCGCCCGGCGGCTGGCCGGCGAGTTCGAGCGCTACCTGCTGTTCGGCACCCTGGCCAGCATGGTCGTGGTCGACTTCCTCGCCCTGGCGATGCTGAACGGCGGCGTCTGCGTCATCCCGGAGAAACCCGACTTCCCCGCCGTCTACCGGGACCTGCGCATCACCGGCGCGATCATCACCGTGCCGAGGCTGACCCAGATCATCGACACCGGGACCCGGCTGCCCGACATGCGCGCGCTGATGGTCTCGGGGTCACCGATCGGCGCCACGCGGCTGGACCAGGCGACCCGGCTGCTCGGCCCGATCGTCTACCACGGCTACGGCGCCACCGAGGCCGGGTCGATCTCCGTCCTCCCTCCGGAGGAGCTGGCCACCAAGGGGGACACGGTCGGCCGTCCCCATCCGGGGGTGCGGGTCAGGTCGCACGAGGGAGAGCTGCTGGTGTCCAGCCCGTACCAGATGAGGGGCTACTGGAACTCCGACGAGGACCCCTTCCTCGACGGCTGGTTCAGGACCCGGGACCTCGGCCACGTCGACGACGACGGCTACATCCACATCGTCGGCCGCTCCCGCGAGGCGGTCATGGTCAACGCCATGGTCGTCTACCTGGGCCCCATCGAACGCGTCCTGGAGTCCCACCCCGACGTCGAGGAGGCCTACGTCGTCGGCGCGCCCGACCGGGCCACCGGTGAGGCGGCCCACGCGTTCGTCGTCGCCGCCGATCCCGACGTCGAGGACCTGAAGGCGCGGGTGCGGGAGGAGCTGGGGGCCGACCACGTCCCGGCGACCATCACGGTCATCGACCGGGTCCCGATGGCCGCATCGGGCAAACCTGACAAGCAGGCGCTACTGGCTCTGACCGTTCTCTGAGAATCGGCCGCCAACACTAAGGGCATGCTGGATTACCTGGTGATCGGCGCGGGACCTGCCGGTCTGCAGATGGGAAGGTCTCTGGGGGCGGCCGGAAGGTCGTACACGATCATGGAGGCGGGCCCGGCCCCGGGCACGTTCTTCGCCACCTACCCCCGCCACCGGACCCTCATCTCGATCAACAAGAAGTACAACGGCACCGACGACCCCGAACTGAACCTCCGGATGGACTGGAACAGCCTGCTCTCCGACGACCCGGAGCTGCTGTTCACCCGCTACAGCGACCGCTACTTCCCCTCGGCCGAGGACATGGTGCGCTACCTCGCCGACTACGCCGACGGCCTGGAGATCGTGTACGGCTCCCGCGCCGAGACCGTCACCAGAACCTCCGAGGGGTTCGCCGTCACCGACGGCCACGGCGTGACGCGCGAGGCCAGGCGGCTGATCGTCGCCACCGGCGTGAGCCGGGAGAACGTCCCGAACATCCCCGGCATCGAGCACGCCGAGCAGTACGGCGAGGTCTCCGTCGACCCCGCTGACTTCATCGACCGGCGGGTGCTCATCATCGGCAAGGGCAACTCGGCGTTCGAGACCGCCGACAACCTGGTCGCGACCGCCGCCGTCGTCCACGTCGCCGGGCCCCACTCGGTGAAGATGGCCTGGCGCACCCACTACGTCGGCCACCTGCGCGCGGTCAACAACAACTTCCTCGACACCTACCAGCTCAAGTCCCAGAACGCCCTGCTCGACGGCGACATCAGGAACATCGAGCGCCGCGACGACGGCACCTACCGCGTCACCGTCGCCTTCGTCCGCGCCGACGAGGTCACCAAGGACATCCCCTACGACCGCGTCATCGTCTGCGCCGGATTCCGCTTCGACACCTCCGTCTTCGACGACACCTGCCGCCCCGACCTCCACTTCAGCGGGCGTTTCCCGGAGCTGACCCCGGCCTACGAGTCGGTCAACGTCCCGGGCATGTACTTCGCCGGCACGATCACCCAGTCACGCGACTTCAAGCACGGCACCAGCGGCTTCATCCACGGCTTCCGGTACGGCGCCCGCGCCCTCCACCGGATCCTGGAGGAGCGCCACCACGACAGCCCCTGGCCCGCCAGGGAGATCGGCGCCGACCCGAAGGCGATGGCCCAGGCGGTCCTCGACCGGGTCAACCGCAGCTCGGCGCTGTGGCAGCAGTTCGGCGTGATCGCCGACGTCATCGCCCTCGACGGCCGGGGCGGCGCCCGCTACCTGGAGGAGCGCCCGATCGACCTGCCGATCGAGACCGGCTCCCACGTCACGATCACCCTGGAGTACGGCCCCGACCACGACCAGGTCGACCCCTTCGACGTGACCGTGGGCCGCATCCGCCAGAGCGACGCCGAGAAGGCCGACGAGGGCCACTACCTCCATCCGGTGGTCCGCCACCACGGCCCCGACGGGCAGGTCGCCGTCCACCACGTGACGGAGAACCTGGAGAACGAGTGGACCTCCCCGGACGTCCACCTGGAACCCCTCCGGGCGTTCTTCGCCCGGCGGATCTGATGTCCCTCCTGACGCGCTTCGAGGCGGCGGCGCGCGAGCGCCTGCCGCAGGCGCACTACGACTACTTCGCCGGCGGGGCGGGCGACGAGAGCACGGTCGCGGAGAACGAGGCCGCGTTCGGCCGGCTGCGCCTGGCCCCCCGGGTGCTGTCCGGCGCGCCGCCCGACCCGGCGGTGACCCTCCTCGGCTGCCGCGCCTCGATGCCGCTGCTGATCGCTCCCACCGCCTTCCACCGGCTGGCCCATCCCGACGGCGAGCTCGCGACCGCGCGGGCCGCCGCCGCCGAGGAGACGGTCATGGTCGTCAGCATGGCCTCGACCACTCCGGTCGAGGCCCTCGCCGACACCGGGGCCGACCTGTGGTTCCAGCTCTACGTGCAGCCCGACATGGCCTTCACCGAACGGATCGTGGCCAGGGCGGAGAAGGCGGGGTGCCGGGCGCTGGTGGTCACCGCCGACTCCCCCGTGTTCGGCGCCCGCCCCCGGGACCTGCACAACGACTTCCACTCCCTGCCCGAAGGGCTGGCCTGCGAGAACCTCCGCGAGGGCGACGTGGTGCGGCCGATCGAGTTCTCGCCGGAGATCTCGTGGGCGCGTCTCGACCGGCTGCGCGAGGTCACCGACATGCCGCTGGTGGTCAAGGGCGTCACCCATCCGGCCGACGCGCGGCTCGCGGCCGGGCACGGCGCGGCCCTGATCATGGTCTCCAACCACGGCGGGCGTCAGCTCGACCGGACGGCGGCCGCGATCGACCTGCTCCCCGCCGTCGTCGACGCGCTGGTCGGCGCCGTGCCGGTCACCGTCGACGGCGGGATCCGGCGGGGCACCGACGTGGTCACCGCGCTCGCCCTGGGGGCGCAGGCGGTGCTCCTCGGGCGGCCGGTCCTGTGGGGGCTGGCCGCCGCCGGGGAGGCGGGCGTGCGGGAGGTGCTGGCCTGGTTCCGTGCCGAGATCGAGCTGGCGACGGCCCTCGTGGGAGGCCCGCTCGACCCGAGCGTGGTGCGGCCATGCTGACGCTAGGGGTCGTCGCGGTGGTGCTGGCGACGCTGCCGTGGTGGCTGCCCGGCCGGGTCGTGGCGCTGCGGCTGCTGGTGTTCGAGCGGGTCAACGGCCAGGAGGCGATCATCGTGCCGGGGCCGAAGGTGCCGGTCGAGCGGTTCCGGGAGGTCTACTCGCATCCGGCGGCGTCCGGGCGCAGTCAGGGCGCGGTCCTGTCGGACCTGTTCTGGTACTGGCTGTCGCCCGGCGCCGACGTGCACCAGGAGCACCTCGAACCCGGGGAACGCTACGACGCCGTCGCCGCGGCGACCCGGGGGTTCCTCGCCGTCTCGAAGACCGACGTCGAGGACCTGGCCGCGCGCTGCGCCCGCCGGGCCGCGCCCGCCTACCGGCTGCGCGACCTGGCGATGCCGGTCTGGGCCGAGTTCTCCTACGAGCTCGTCTTCGGGGCCGCGTGCCCGCCGGAGGCGCGCGACCTCATCGTGGGCAACGCCGACGACGTCGTCACCGCGCTCAAGTGCACCGGGCTGCGGCACATGGACCGCCGCGACCGGCTCACCGCCTATCTGGAGGCGCGGCTCGACCGGGTCCGCCGCCCGCTGCCCGCCGGGCTCACCCCCCGCGAGCAGGCGCTCTACCTGCAAGGGGTGTTCTTCAACACGGCCGTGGTCCAGATGGCCGAGGCGACCGCGCACATCGGGATGGTGCTCGCGCACCGGCCCGAACTGCAGGCCGCCGCCCGCATCGGGGACGACCGCTTCCTCGACCAGGTGATCAACGAGACCTTCCGGCTCTATCCCCTGTTCGGCGTCGCCCACCGCATCACCCGGGGAGACATGCCGGGCATCCCCGAGGGGTCGGTGCTCTGCTTCAGCTACCCCGACTTCCACCGGGCCGGGTTCCCCGAGCCCGACCGGTTCGACGCCGCGCGGTTCGAGCACGGCGTGCGCGACCTCAACCACATCCCGTTCGGCATCGCCGCCAACCGGCCCTGCCCGGCCTGGCGGGTCGCCCCTATCGCGCTGCGCGCCGCCTTCCGGGAGCTGCTGTCGACCTGGCAGCTCACCTCGGCGGCCCGGCACACCCGCTCGCTGCCGAACCGGGGGCCCTGCCTGCTGACCCCCGCCGGCACCCGCCCGCCCGCCTGGCGCACCCGCGTCATGCGGCTGCGCGACCGCTGGGAGGACGTCTGGCGCAGCCTCGTCCAGCTCGTGCTCGGCGGCTACATGGTCTGGGACGCCCGCCGGCAGGCCCTCTGCGCCCGCCACTTCGGAGACAGGTGATCACATGGACGCCAACCTCGAACTCGTGCTCAAGGTGCTGCCCGCGCTGGTCGTCATCCTCATCGCCTCCGCCCTCTGCGGCCGGCTGGCGCAGATGGTCCGCCAGCCGAGGGTGCTGGGAGAGATGGTCGCGGGCGTGCTGCTCGGCCCGACCCTGTTCGGCTGGCTGTTCCCGGCCGCGCAGCAGACCCTGTTCCCGGCCGAGATCAAGCCCATCCTGTACGTCCTGAGCACCATCGGCCTGACCCTCTACATGTTCCTGGTCGGGGCCGGCCTCGACCACAGCGCCAGCAGCCCCGGGCAGGTGCGGCGGGCCGGGGTGCTGGCCCTCTCGGGCTTCCTGCCGTCCCTGGCGCTCGGCTTCGGCGCCGGCCTCCTGCTGTACGGGAGCCTGTCGGGCGGCGAGGTCAGCCGCTTCGAGTTCGCCCTGTTCCTGGGCGGCGCCCTGTCCCTGACCGCCTTCCCGATGCTGGCCCGCATCCTGTACGAGCGCCGCCTCCAGAACTCCCCGATCGGCCGGCTCACCCTGGTCGCCGCCTCGGTCGACGACGCGGTGGCGTGGTGCCTGCTGGCCGTGCTGACCGCCCTCCACCTGGGCACCGGCACCGGCGGCGCGCTCCGCACGATCGCGCTGACCGCCGTCTTCGCCGTCGTCATGCTGAAGCTGGTCGCCCCGCTGCTGCGCCCCATGGGCGCCCGCTTCGCCAAGACGGGGGTCTTCACCCCCGCGATGATGTACGTCGCCGTGCTCGTCCCGCTGACCGGCGGCTGGCTGACCGACTGGATCGGCGTCTACGCCGTGTTCGGCGGCTTCATCGCCGGTCTGGCCATGCCCCGCGACCCGAAGTTCCGCGAGGCCCTGCACGGCCGGATGATGGAGGTCGTCTCCACCCTCCTGCTGCCGGTGTTCTTCACCTTCTCCGGCCTCAACACCCACCTCGACGGCATCGCCGGCGGCGCCATGCTGCTGGCCTTCCTGCTGATCCTGCTGTCCGGCTTCGCCGGGAAGTACCTCGGCTGCGCCCTGTCGATGCGCGCCATGGGCTTCTCCTGGCGCGAGTCGTACGCCGTCGGCGCCCTGATGAACGCCCGGGGCCTGATGATCCTCATCTTCATCAACATCGGCCTGGCCCACGGCATGATCGGCCAGGAGGTGTTCGCCATGCTCGTCCTGGTGGCCGTCATCACCACGGCGGCGGCCATGCCCCTCTACCATCTCGCGCTGCCCGCCCGCCTCGAACCGACCGTCGAACGCGATCGGCAGGACGAGTTGGTGTAATTTTCATTTATTTTGCCGCGCGCCCGCAGGTGGTATCCCGGCCTCTGGAATTTCGGTGACCGTAATGACACGGTATGACCGTGGCAGGGACATCGGGAACCGCCGACCCGCACTCCCGTCGGCTGCTGGTCGTCGAAGACGACCGTGAACTGGGCGCCCTCCTGGTCGAGGTGCTCACCGACCACGGCTACGAGGTCGACCACGCCCTGGAGGGCCAGCGTGGTCTCCACCTGGCGCTCAGCAGACCCTACGACGCCATGGTCGTCGATCGCGGCCTGCCCGCCATCGACGGCCTGGACCTGCTCCGCCGGCTCAGGAGCCGGGCCGTCACGGTCCCGGCGCTGTTCCTCACCGCCTTCGGCACCCTCGACGACCGCGTCACCGGCCTCGACGCGGGCGCGGAGGACTACCTGGTCAAACCGTTCGAGATCGAGGAACTCCTGGCCCGCGTGCGGGCCCTGGTCCGCCGCCACACCGACCACGCCGAACTGCTCCCCCTCGGCGCCGCCTGGCTCGACCTGGCGGCCCAGGCGGTCTGGCTCCCGGGCGGCGACCAGGTCCCGCTGTCGGGCCAGGAGTACCGCCTGCTGCGCGCCCTGGCCAGCCGCCCCCGCCACGTGCACACCAGGGCCTCACTCCGCCGGGGCGTCTTCGACGGCGCCTCGACCGAGTCGATCGTCGACACCTACGTCTACTACCTGCGCGGCAAACTCGGCCAGGGCGTGGTCAGGACCGTCCGGGGCGTCGGCTACCGCCTGGGAGCCCTGTGAACGCCATGCTGCGGCGGGCCCGCCGCCGGGTGACGGTCAGGGTGGCCGGCGCCATCGCCCTCCTGGTCCTGCTGATGGGCGCCCTCGTCTACGGCGTGATGTCCGGCCAGCAGGACTCCGCCGCCCGCCGCGAACTCGAAGTGGCCGTCGCCCGCGCCTCGATCACCCACCCCCCGCCCTGCCTGTGGCTGGTGGAGGTCAGCGGCGAGCACGTGACGACGTCCCCGGGCACCCCCGAGGCCTTCCCGTGGCGCACCCCCATCAGAGCCGTCACCCGCGACGGCGGAGTGAGGGTCGACCGCATAGAGATCGCCGGCCTCGACTACATGGTCCGCACCGAGCGGCGCGGCGACGTCGTCCGCCAGGCCGCCCTGGACCTCCGCTACCAGGCCTCCGAACGCCGCCGCCTCCTGCACACCCTGATCGCCGCCGAACTGGCCGCCCTGATCGCCGCCGCCGGGATCGGCGACCTCACCGCCCGCCGCGCCATCGCCCCCCTGGGCGAGGCGCTGGCCCGCCAGCGCCGCTTCACCGAGGACGTCAGCCACGAACTCCGCACCCCGCTGGCCCGCCTCCACACCAGAGCCCAGCTGGTGGCGATCCGCCTGAAACGCGGCGAACTCCCCACGGAGGACGTCGACAAACTGGTCACCGGCACCCGGGAGCTGGGCGAGGTGGTCGAGGACCTCCTCCTGGGCGACCGCCTGAGACGCCCGGTGGACCTGGCCCTGCTGGCCGAGCAACTGGCCGAGGCGGAATCGGCCCGCGCCGAGTCCCGGGGCGTCACCATCGAGGTCCACCGCGCGAACGGCCCGACCGTGGTGAGCGGCGCCGAGACAGCCCTCCGCCGGGTCCTGTCGGCCCTGGTCGACAACGCCCTGACCCACACGGGCCCTGGCGGGCACATCAGGATCATCCTGTCGACGACGGAGGACCTGGTGCGCCTCACCGTGGCCGACGACGGCGCCGGGCTCAATCCCGGCGACCCGGTCCGGCTGTTCGACCGCGGGGTGACCGAGAGCCGCGGATTCGGCCTGGGCCTGGCCCTCGTGAAGGAGGTCGTGGACGGCCACGACGGCATGCTGACGGTCCGCAGCGCCCCCGGCGAGGGAGCGACGTTCACGGTCACCCTGCCGGCCGACCGCGTCCTGACCCACTGAGCGCGGCCGCAATCGGGAAATATCGATTTCCGCCGGGCGAGTGAACGATCGGGGCTAGCGTGACCGGCGTGGCGGATGTCGAGGGCTCTGAACGGGAGCCAGATGGTCTCAGGTCCATGGTCGTCCGACGTCTGCGGGCGCTCGGCGAGCGGCGGTGCGAGGCGGCGCAGTGGGAGTCCATCGACGGGGCGGTCGGCCGGTGTCTCGACCGGAGCGGCGATCAGGATCAGGCCCTGGAAAGGCTCCTGCTCGCGTTGATGTCCCACCGGATCGTCCCCGTCTCCGCGCCGGAGGGTGACGGCACGCGGTCGCGGAGCGCCGTGCCGATTCCTCCGCCGGTGAGGGAGCGGGTGGTGCTGCTCATCACGTCCTTGACCGCCCGGGACACCGACCCTGTCGGCGATCATGGGTGACGGCCTCGTCCGGCCGGAGCTCGTCGTCCATCTGTTCTTCCCGTCGAACGGCGAAGGCGCGCGAAGCGCCTATGCCGGGATGCTCGCGATATGGGCGGCCTGTCGCGACCGGTTCGATCTGACCAGACCGGTGCTGCCGAACGCTCCGAACGCTCCGGGACCCTGGGAGGACACCCGCGACGGCGGGCCGGTCGCAGCCGCCGAGGGCGAGGCCGGGCAGATCATCCTGCGCCGGCATCGCGACGTCCTGTGCCTGTCGGCCGTTCTGTACGGCCCGTGGGCGCACGTGCGGACGCTCTGGCAGGACACGATCCGCGATCTGACGCCCGCCGAACTGACCGGAGAGGCCCGTCTCTACCTCGCCTACGCCCCCGGCGACGCGCCCCCCACGCCTGCTTCGGCCGAGGCCGCCGTCGCCGATCTCGGCGGGCCGCCGGTCCTCGGCCGGGCGCAGACGACCTCCGGCGGCTTCGCGGCCTGCGAAGTGGGCGACGGCGCCGATGGGCGCTGCTTACGCGAGCTCGTGGTCCTCGCCGCCGAGTCCGACGAACCGGCGCTCAGCGCCTGGGTCTGGTCGGAGGGGACCTCACTTCCACCGCTGGCCAGGTTCCTGTCGAACATCGCGCTGCTCCGCCGTCATCTCCGGGTCTGGGACGACAGCGCCTCCGTCCGGGCCCTGCGCGGCCGGCTTGACGGCGCCGTCCGCCGGGCGATCGCGGATCTCCCTCCCGACGAGGGGACCGCCCGGTCACCGGCCGAGGACGTGCTGGTGGAGAATTCGGCCCGGCTCACCCGGCTGCTCGTCGAGGAGGCGGGAGCCGTCTTCCACGCCACCCGGCTCAAGGAGATGCTCCGCGCGGGAGAGGCCGCCCACGCCAATCTCGCCGCCCTCCTGGGACGGGACTTCACGACCGCGGAGCCGCTGACCCCCTTCGGCGGCGATCGCGAGCTGTCCCTCTGGTTCCGGGAGCGGCTCCAGGACGACAGCGCCTACTTCGAGGCGTCGCTGGAGCGCGCCCGTGAGGTCAGGGCGCTGCTGGACCTGTATGTGCGCCGGCTCGTCCTCCAGCAGGAGGAGCGCACCCGGTGGTGGCAGGAGCAGATCAACTACGCGCAGCTCGCGGTGGTCGCCGCGATCGCGGTGACGCTCACCGCGATTCAGTCGCTCGGCTACTCCGTCCCGCTGCGCGCCGACCTGAAACCGGCGGTCGCGGCCTTGATCGGGGCCGGGACGCTCGTCGCGGCCTCGTCGGTGGTCCGCGAAGCGCCCGACGGACGCCGTGGTGGGGCGTGGCTGCGTCCCATCGGCGCCGCCGCATCGGCCGCGAGCGCGGTCTGGCTCCTCGCCGTCCTCCTCGGCGGCGCGCCCGTGCTCACGATCGCGGTGAGCACGGGCGCCTTCCTGATCACGTTGGCCGCTTTCGCGCGGCCCCTGACCATCAGGAGACCGCGATGACCGACGAGAAGGCCACCCTCCTCAGCCGGTTCGTGTTCGCCCCGAGTCTCGAGCAGAAGCTACAGCTCCTGCGCGATCGTCCCGAACTCCTCCGCGAGGACAACGACGAGTTGCTCGCCGCCCTCGAAGGCAATGACAACGAGCAGATCGCGCTGCTGGCCCTCCATCACCGCGCACTGCTGCGACGATGCCGGGCCGCGGGCATCGACGAGGCGTTCGCCGAGATCACCGACGATGCCGACCTGAACGTCTTCATGCCCGCGGCCATCGGCTCCGGCTGGGTCTCCGCGTGCCGGTGGATGGAGGCGCACGTGGGGTCCCGTGATCCGGGCCCGCTGCGGGCCGCGATCTCGGCCTTCGACGAACTGATCCGGCATCCGGAGTTCCCCGGCGCGCTGACCGCCGTCCGGTCGCGCGCTCTCGCCATCGCGGGCCGAGCCCGCCTGTGGAGCCTGAACGAGGCCTACTCCACCCCCGGCTTCGACCAGGCCCTGAGCCTGCTCGAAGCCGGGCTGGCGGGATTGCCCGACGGCTCCCATCCCCGGGTCGTCGCCCTGTTCGATCTGGGTCAGTGCTGGTACCTGCGCGGCGAGAACCAGGGCTCCGCCGAGGCGTTCGACCGTGCACACGCCTGTCTGGCCGAGTCGGTGCTCACGGGCCTCCTTCCGGCACCCGTCGAGTTCGCCGCTCGCGAACTCATCGGGCGTGCGGCGAGACTCCGCTTCGAGCTCGCGCCGGACCCGGAGGTGGTGCGCCGCGCCGACCCGCTCCTCTCCGGACCGGCGCCGGATCCGGAGTCCCGGACCCGGCTCACGCTGCTCCGAGTGGATCTGCTCCAGTCGCTCTTCCTCACCTCGCGGGACCCCACCGTCATCGGCGAGGGCCGCCGGGCCGTGGAGCGGGAACTGGAACTGCTCGGCCCGGACACGCCGGCCAGCGGTCCGGCCCTGCTCGCCGGCGCGCGGCTTCTGCTCATCGGGGGAAGCGCGACCGACGAGCCGACGCAACTGGACGCCGCCGCGGCCCTCGCCCGGCGCGCCCTGGCGGTCACGGACGATCCGGAGAAGGACAAGCTCCTGCTCGCACTGATCCTGCGGCAGCGTCTCGCCCGGGACGACGACCGGCGGACCGCGCACGAGCTGATCGAGATCGCGCGGGACCTCCTCCCCACTGACCAGCGCCAGGAGGAGGAAGGCCCGGCCCGCTGGCTGGTCGCCGGGCTCGGCTACTTCGCGAAGAACTCGGCCCCGCGGGAGCTGGGAGAGGCGGAGGCACGGGTGCGCGCCGCGCTGGACGAGCTTCCGGCGGGTTCCCCGGCCCACGCCGAGGCCCAGGAACTTCTCGGCACGGTCCTGCACGACCGCTACGTCCGGGAAGG
This sequence comes from Herbidospora cretacea, assembly GCF_001570605.1. Classification (GTDB taxonomy): domain Bacteria; phylum Actinomycetota; class Actinomycetes; order Streptosporangiales; family Streptosporangiaceae; genus Herbidospora; species Herbidospora cretacea. Next base: position 223,911 of record NZ_BBXG01000008.1, read on the forward strand.
TGATCGGGCCCTGCTCGACGAGGTGGTGGACACGCACCGCCGGGCCCTCGCCGAAGCGCCGGACGCCTCCGCGAGGGAGCAGAGCTCCGCCGGCCTGGCCGAGGCGCTCCTCACCTCGTTCACCGCCCACGGACGCGCCGAGCTGCTCGCCGAGGCGGAACAGCTGCTGACGCACCCGGCGGCCGGACCTCCCGGATCGTCCGCCCTGAGCGTTCTCGGCCGGATCCAGCTCGCCCGGTACCGCGCCGAGCCCTCCGCCGCCGCCCTGGACCGGGCCGTCGTGCTGCTGAGGGAGGCCGTGGCCGCGACCTCCGGCGACGTCATGGAGGAGCTCAGGCGGACGGTCCTGCTCGGCTGCTGCCTGCACGAACGGTTCGAGGCGACAGGCGACCCGGCGGACCTGGCCGAGGCACTCGACCTCGACCATCGGGCCCGTGGTCTCGGGGTCCCCACCGACCCCGGGTCCGCCGCGGCGCTCGAGGGACTGGGCGTCCTCCTGCCTCGCCTGCGCGGGGCCGACCCCGGTTCGCCCGGGTTCCACGCGCTCCTCGGCGACTATCACACCCAGCGATATCTGGGGATGTCACGTCGTTTCGAGGCAGAGAGCGATCTGGGTCTCGCGCTGCGCCGGCTCACGTCCGCACGCCAAGAGGGCTCTGCGCTGCCCGACCTCGCCGAGCAGGTCGTCGTGCTCCACGACGGGCTGGCTGACGTCTTCAACCGCAATGTCCGCGCCCGGGGCGACGCCATGGCCGAACGGATCGCGGACCTGTCCGTCCTTCAGCGCGAGCTGGCCCGGGGCCTGCCCGCCGAACAGGAGTCCTGCGCCGGCCTGGCACTCGCGCTGCACAGTCGCTACCTCCTGACCGGCCACGTGCCGTCGCTCGCCAGAGCGGGCGAGGCGGCCCTCGACTGGCTGGAACTCTCCGGCGGCGATCAGGATCCCGAGTCCGCGCGAGCCCAGACGGCTCTCGGTTCCCTCGCCATGAGCCGTTACACCCTCCATGGTGTTCCGGGAGACCTCGAACAAGCCATCCGCTACGGCCGGGGGGCCGTGGCCGTCACCCCCGAGGACGATCCCGACTTCGGCTCGCGGCTGGGCTCTCTCGCCACCGCCCTGAAGGCCGGCTACCAGAGTGGCGGCGCCCCGTCGGAGATCGACGAGGCCATCCGCACGGCGGGCCGCGCCCTGGAGCTCACCGACGAGAGCCACCTGAACCACGGGGTCATCCTGGGCTCTCTGGCCTCCGCCCACCAGGTGCGTTTCGAGCGGACCGGCGATCCGGCCGACCTCGACCGGGCCATCGCCTACGGCCGGCGCGCAGGCGACCACGCCCCCTACAACGGCCTGAACTGGTGCCATCTCTCGTTCGCGCTCGAAGCACGTTTCGAGCTCCTCCAAGACCCGGAGAGCCTCGATGAGGCCGTGGACGTCGCGAGGAAGGCCGTGCGGGTCGCTTCGAAGGGGGATCCCGAACTGCCCCGGTACTGGTCGGCCCTGTCGATCGCCGTCCGGATGCGGTTCCGCCACGCGCGGGTCCCGGACCCCGCCGATCTCGACGAGGCCGTCGAGGCGGGCGCGAACTCCGTGCGCCTGACCCCTCCCGGGCACGCCTGCCTGCCGATGTGGGCGCAGACGCACGCGCTGGCTCTCCGGACCCGATCGGAGCACACCGGGTCGGCCGCGGACATGGAGAGCGCGATGGCGGCGCTGCGCCTGGGCGTCGGCACTCCCGGCTCGCCCGCGATGGTCCGGGCCCAGGGCAGCGCCAACCTCGCCGTCGCGTACATGACCCGGTTCCACCAGAGCGACGACGACGCCGACCTCGCGGAGGCGGTGGCGTGCCTGCGGTCGGCGATCAGCCTCGACCGGGACGGCGACCTCCGGTCCGCCGGGTACACCCTCAATCTCGCCAACGCGCTCCTGCTCCAGGCCGATCGCGGCGCGAACCCGGCGGCACGTCGCGAGGCCGAGGAGCTCATGCGCGCGGGAAGCGTCGCTCACGGCTCGCCCCTTCCGCTGCGGCTCAGCTCCGCGATCGGCGCGGCGGGGCAGGCGGCCCGCCGAGGGGCCTGGCCGGAATCCGTCGCCGACTTCACGACGGCGATCGAGCTGCTGCCCCGCCTCGCCGGACGGTCCCTGAGCCGGGAGACCCGGCAGGAACTGCTCCGCGAACTGTCCGGCCTCGCCCAGAACGCGGCAGCCGCGGCCCTCCACGACGGCGCGCCCGACCGGGCTCTGGAACTGCTGGAGCAGGGCCGGGGCATCCTGCTCTCGCAGGAACTCGACGCCCGTTCCGATCTCACCGAACTGCGCGAGAGACACTCCGGCCTGGCGGACGAACTCGACGAGGTCCGCGCCACGCTCAGCGGCGGAGAGGAAGCATCCGGCGAACAGGAGCAGAGAATCCGCGACCGCCGGCACCAGGCCGACCGGCGTTGGCGAGAACTGCTCGCGGAGATCCGCGAACAGGCCGGATTCGAGGACTTCCTGTCCCTCCCCTCGGCGACCGACCTCACCTCGGCGGCGCGCAACGGGCCCCTGGTCGCCGTCAACCTCAGCGCCCTGCGCTGTGACGCGCTCGTCCTCGACGCCTCGGGGAAGGTCCGCGCGGTCCCGTTGCCGCCCCTCGGAGCCGGCGAGCTCGCCCATTCGCTCCGGGAGTTCGAACGGGCGAGAGGCCAAGGCGACGTGGAACGCGCCTGCACGACCCTCGACCGGCTGCTGACCCTTCTGGGCGAACGCGTCGCCGGCCCCGTCCTGACGGCGCTCGGGCACACCGGCCCGCCACCGGCGGACGGTCCCTGGCCCCAGGTGCAGTGGATGCCCACCGGACCCCTGGCGTTCCTTCCGCTGCACGCCGCCCGGCTGGCCGACGGCTCCCACGTCCTGGACCGCGTCATCTCCTCCTACACGACGACGATCCGTTCCCTGCGTCGTGCGCAACTCGACCCGCGTGAGGGCCCGCGCCGGGCCCTGATCGTGGGAGAGGACGAGACCGTCCTGCCGAACGCGCCGGACGAGGCCCGCATGGTCGCGGCGACGCTGAAGGCAGTCGCCCCCCTCATCGGCCCGGACGCCCGCCTCGCGGCGGTCCGGCGCGCGCTGCCGGAGATCGGATGGGCGCATTTCGCCTGCCACGGCAAGGTCCACCCCGCCGACCCGGGCCGCAGCGCCCTGGTCCTCGCCGACGGCGACCTTTCCGCCGCCGAGATCATCGGCATGGACATCGACGCCGACGTCGCCTACCTGTCGGCCTGCTCCACCGCCCATGGCGACCTGAGCCTGGCCGACGAGTCGCTCCACCTGGCGTCGGCCTTCCAGGTAGCCGGATTCCGCCATGTCATCGGCACGCTCTGGCCGGTCGACGACGAGGCCGCCTACGCGTTCGCCACAGCCGTCTACGCCGACCTCGACGGCCGGGCCGATCGCCTGGCGACCGCCGCCCACCACGCGACGAGGCACATCCGCGCCCGCTACCGCCTGCCCCTGATCTGGGCCTCCCACATCCACTTCGGCCCGACCGCGCCTTCCTAGGCAGGCCGGCCGCACCAGATCGACGGATCAGGACGCGCCCGCCGGGAGAGAAGTCGATCTGCGTGCCGTCGGCCACGTCCAGGCGACCCGCGTGATGACCAGCAGAAGCACTGTCTCGATCAGGGTCCCGGCGACGTAGTAGACCCAGCTCTCACCGATGAGGGACGTCGCCGCGGTCACCGCGTAGAACAGGCTGACCACGATGTTCGCGATCCGATTGACCCGTGCCCGGGCGAGCAACGAGACGACGGGCATCAACGCCGCGACCACGATGTACATCGTCGTGAGCACGAGGAACCTCTGGTCGACCGCGAACCCGGTGCCGGACACCTCCCCGGCGAGCACTCCTTTGATCACATCGGCGCGGTAGAAGCCGAAGATGTCGACGTAGGCGAACACGAACAGCGTGGCGACCCACAGGCCACAGAGCACCACCTTGACGTCGATCTTGTTGTCGAGAAGTTCGCCTGCCTGGTCTCTGTTCACGGATCGACTCCTCGTGGCGCGTAGCGGTGACCGGTGCCAGTGTCAGCCGCACCGGCGAACGGGCGCCCGAGCCCGGAGGCCGATGCCTCCCTGGCTGATCGGCCAGGCAGTGGCCGGCCAGGTGGCGGGTCCGCCGGGGCAGACCCGATCGCTACTGTGGAAGTCGTGTCGAACGCCGCGACGACGTTGCGGGCCGCAGTGCGGCGCCTGTCGCCCTGCACCTGGCGCGACCTGGCCCTCGCCGCTCTGGTGCTGCCCGTGCTCGGGTACGAGGCGGCCTTCCGCGACCTGACCTGGCGACCGGTGGCCGTCGCGTTCGGATGCGGGCTGGCGCTGGCTGTGCTGGTCCGCCGGATCCACCCGCTGCCCGCCGTGGTGTTCGCCTTCGGCGGGTTCGCCGTCCTCGACGTCGCCACGTTCGCCGTGGGGACCGAACCGGTGGTCCTGCACAGCGGATGGGTGGTGTTCGTGCTGGCCTACTCGCTTTCGCGCTGGGGCGCGGGCCGGGACGTGGCCGTCGGAACGGCGGTCATGGCGGTGGCCGTGGCCGCCATCGTCAGCGTCGACTTCCCCGGTTTCGCCGAGACGATCGCCGCAACCGGCATGTTGCTCTTCGCCGCCGCCCTGGGGGCCTCCGTCCGCTACCGCGCCATCGCCCGCGAACAACTGATCGTGCAGGCCAAACTCCAGGAACGCGAACACCTGGCCCGGGAGCTGCACGACACCGTCGCCCACCACGTCTCCGCGATCGCGATCCAGGCCCAGGCAGGCCTGTTCCTGGCCAGGTCCTCGTCGCTGAGCGGAGCGACGGAAGCCCTGGAGATCATCGACCGCGAGGCGGCCGGGACACTCGCCGAGATGCGCACGATCGTCAGCGCGTTACGCGACCCCCGCCGGCACCCACCCCTGGTCCCCCCACGCCGGATCGCGGATATCCAGGGCCTCGCCGAGGGCCTTCCCGTCGACGTCGAACTGCACGGCGACCTGACGAACCTCCCGCCGGCCGTCGAGGGCGCCCTCTACCGCGTGACACAGGAATCGATCACCAACGCCCAGCGCCACGCCCACCAGGCGACCCGGGTCAGAGTCGAGCTCACGGCCGGCGCCACCGACGTCCGCCTGACCATCAGCGACGACGGCACCCGCACAGCGGCCGCCGGCCCGCCCGGATTCGGCCTGGTCGGCATGACCGAACGCATCACTCTCCTGGGCGGCACCCTCACCGCCGGCCCGAACCCGGACCGCGGCTGGGAAGTCCGCGCCGTCCTCCCCCGCCAAGGCGCGGCCACGTGACCATCCGCGTCCTCGTCGCCGACGACCAGGGCATCGTCCGAGCGGGCCTGTCGACGATCCTGAACGGCCACCCCGGCATCGAGGTCGTCGGCCAAGCGGCCGACGGCCGCACAGCCGTGGCCCTCGCCCGGCGCCTGCGGCCGGACGTGTGCCTGTTCGACATCCGCATGCCCGTCCTGGACGGCATCGAGGCCACCCGACTGCTGGCCGGCCCAGACGTCCCCCACCCGATCGCCGTAGTGGTGATCACCACCTTCGACACCGACGAATACATCTACGGAGCCCTCAAAGCAGGCGCCCGCGGCTTCCTCCTCAAGGGCGCCGACCCGGACCAGCTGGTCCAGGCGCTCCACGCCGCCGTACAGGGCGACGCGCTCATCGACCCCGCCGTCACCGGCCGGCTACTCGCCACCTTCGCCACGAGCGGCCCGAGCGCGACACCGCCCCAGCCGCTCCAGCCCCTGACCGACCGGGAGGAGGACGTACTGACCGAGGTAGCGCGAGGCAGGACGAACGCCGAGATAGCGCGAGACCTCCACATCAGCATGAGCACGGTCAAGTTCCACCTCACCGGCCTCATGACCAAGCTGGGAGCCCGCAACCGCGTAGAACTGGCCCTATGGGCCTACCAGACCAACCGCCTCACGTGACGCCCGCCGAGGCCCTGACGCAAGCTCATGCCGACAGCAACGAGCTGGGCCGGCATCGGGGCAAGCTCGATTCATCGCATGGCACCCTGCCTCAGCCCAGCAGCCCTTCCCGCCGAATCCGACGCGTTCACGCGAACCGATGAGCTTCTCGAGCGCCAGCGAGGCTCCAGGAAGCGCGAGGGGCGGAGCCCTTCGCCAGAAGCGAAAGCGCCCCGGAGCGAAGCGACGCAGGGCCGCGAAGCGGCCAGGGGAGCGCGAGGGGGCGCCAGCCCCTTCGCATCGGGGGGTTCGGGGGGTCGTCCCCCCGGGTAAACGACGAAGGAGACCCGCGGAAAGCGGCAAAGCCGCTGACCACAGGTCTCCCATCTCAAGAGTGGGCGATACTGGGATCGAACCAGTGACCTCTTCGGTGTGAACGAAGCGCTCTCCCGCTGAGCTAATCGCCCGGGATGGCCGTTCCCCCTGCGGGGTCCGACAGCAAGAACCATACCCCACTCGACCCCCTCCACGCGAAGCGACGAGTACGTCGCACCCCTGGAGCACCCGCAGTGTCTCGGGTCCGTCCCCGCATCGTCATCGAAAGGTTCTCCAGGAACGGGCGGCGTGGCGGTCTGTTGGCATAGCATCGTGATGCTCCACACTCGACCAATAAGCACCACCTGAAGCCCATCCACGTCTCGGAGGACACGCAAAACCATCGCAAACACCGGGTCGTCTATGGTGTTTGCGCAGGTAGATGCCTAAATGTTCGGCTGCGCTGTGTGTTACAGAACGGCCTGACAGCGGAATCTTCCCTGCAAGGTTTCTTCGTTCCGCGTCATAGCTCGGGACGTGGTCCGTCTGAGCAGTGAAAGCCCCGCAGGGGGTCCCGACGACGAAAAGGTTTGGCTGACGATGAACAGCACCACCGTCTCTGCCGAGCTGGGCCTTCGGCTTGTCGTCCCAGACCGCACGACCGTCCCGCTGCTGGCGGGGTTGAGCTACACGGCCGAAGATCCTTACGCCATCCGCATGGCCTTCCACGTCGGGAACGACGAGCCGGTCGAGTGGATCTTCGCGCGCGAGCTGCTGACCGTGGGGATCGTCCGGCGGGTGGGCGACGGCGACGTCCAGGTGTGGCCGGCCCGGTCCGACGGGGAGCGCACGCTGCACATCAGCCTGACCTCTCCTTTCGGGCAGGCGCTGTTCGAGGTGCCGCTGGCGCCGCTGACCGAGTTCCTCCACCGGACCTACGAGCTGGTGCCGGCCGGGCGTGAGGTCGACTTCATGGATCTCGACGAAGAGCTGACCAACATGCTCTGGAGCTCGTGAAACCGTTACGCATTCCCCACGTAGCCGGGCCATTCGTGCCATAGCGTTCCCCCATGAGGCGGATCTTCGGCGTCCTGGCGGTGGCCCTCCTGCTCGCCGGGTGTTCAACTGGCGGCGACACCCCTCCCCAGGCGTCCCCGCAGGCGGCGGTGAGTTCGGCGGCGGCGAAGCTGGCGGTCGACGCGGTCGACCACAGCGAGAACATCAGGGTCGTCGCCAACGTCCCGCTTGAGGCGCCTTTCGGCGGCCCTTCCGACTGGGGAACCGATCTCGCCTTTCAGGGCGACTACGCATTCGTCGGAAATTACGCCGGATTCACGGTCGTCGACATCTCCGACCCGGAAAAGCCCTCTGTGGTTTCTCGTACGGTATGCGAGGGCGGCCAGAACGACATCTCGGTGACCGGGGATCTGCTCTTCCTGTCGGTCGACTTCCCCCGGGACGGCCCGTCCTGCGAAGCGAAGGCGGGCGAGGAGGGCAGCGCCCAGTCGTGGGAGGGCGTGCGGATCTTCGACGTCTCGGACAAGGCGCGGCCGAGGTATCTGACCTCTGTTCGTACGGAATGCGGATCCCACACCCATGCGGTGCTTCCGGGCGAGAAGACCGTGTACGTCTACGTCGCCTCCTCGGGCCCGATCCCCGACTCGGAGACCTGCCCTCCCCCGCACGCCGCCATGGACATCATCGAGGTCCCCGTGGACGCCCCGGAGCGGGCCCGGGTGGCGGCCAGGCCGCCGGTCTTCGGGGAGCGGCCGCTCGACGAGGAGGCCGAGTACACCGATCCCCGTGGCTGCCACGACGTGACGGTCTACGCGGAGAAGAACCTCGCCGCGGGCGCCTGTTTCGGCGACGGCGTTCTGATGGACATCACCAATCCTCTGCTGCCGAAGGTGCTCCAGGTCGTCCAGGACCCGAATTTCGCCGTCTGGCACTCGGCCACTTTCAACAACGACGGCACGAAACTGGTGTTCAGCGACGAACTCGGCGGCGGCACCGCGGCGACCTGCGACCGCAGCGCCGGGGCGCAGGAGGGCGCGAACGCCGTTTACGACCTGACGGCGGAGAACACCCTCCAGCGGCGCGGCTATTTCAAGATTCCGCGTGAGCAGACATCGACGGAGAATTGCGTCGCGCACAACGGATCGCTGATTCCGGTCGAGGGCCGGGACATCATGGTCCAGGGCTGGTATCAGGGCGGCGTCTCGGTGTGGGACTTCACCGACTCCGACAAGCCCAAGGAGATCGGCTATTTCGAGCGGGGGCCGCTGCGGGCGGGGCTCGAACTGGGCGGATCGTGGTCGGCGTATTACTACAACGGATTCATCTACTCCAGCGACATCACCAAGGGCCTGGACATCCTGGAGATCAACGATCCCCTGACCGACCCGGCCAAGAATGTGAAGATGCCCGAACTCAACGCCCAGAGCCAGCGAAAGTTCTGAAACCATGAGCGGCCGTTTCACCGGCGCGGACTGTTAGGTCCACGCCAGAAAGACTGGCGGGGCCGAGAGGCCGCGCATGTCCCGCACCATCCACCACGTCCCGCCGAAACACCGCCGGACGCCATCCACCCACTGGATCTTCGCGCTCCGGTACGCGAACTCCGCGACGCCGTCGAGGGTGACCCGCGTCGTTCGTGTACGGCTCTACGCGCGCGTCTACGGCGATCCGTCCATCGCGCGCTGGGCCGCCGAATCCCACCGGCGCCGGCGCGCGGCCGACCGGGTGACGGCACGAACGGCTCTCCAGTTCCTCAGAGCCGACATCGGGGCCGAGATCGAGTTCACCGACCCCCGCCATCGCCACGACGCCTGCTGGATCGCTTAAGTCAGCTCTATATGGTGAGTTGATTCCACTACAGAGGTGATGACTGTCCGTCGGGACGGGAAGCAGCGTCGTTTCGGCCCTGAATGAATTCCGGGCACTCGCCAACAGCGGAACAACCTCCGAGACTCGTGACAATCGTCCAGGTACGGAGGGGGTTTCGATGTCCGAGATGGCCATGAAGGTGGGTAACGGTTTCATCGTCGCGTTCGAGAAGCTGGGCGTGAGCCCGGACATGGCCGAGCGGGGCGCCGAGCGTTATTCGTCGGTCGACTCCTGGCGTAAGTCGCAGATCGCGCAGACGGTGTCGGTCGGGGCCGGATCGATGCTGATCCCGGGGCACCACCACGTGATGGTCATGACCGCCGACTTCTCGGTGATCATGCACAAGATGGCGATCATGACGTGGGGCATCGGCTACAAGATGGGGGTGCCGGTCGACGCGCGCACCGACCTGGCGAACGTGCTGGCGTTATGGTCGCACGCGATCTCCGAGTCCGACCTCGGGGAGGTGCTCGCGCTCGGCAGCGCGGCCATCCTGACCGGGGCGGGGATGGTGGCGCTCGGCGTCCAGCACATGGGCGCGACGGGGTTCGCCAACGCGGTGGCGGTGCAGATCGTCAGCAAGTCGGCGGGGGCCACGGCGGGCGCGCTGGTGAGCAAGGTCGGCGGGAAGGGCGCGGGCAAGGCCGTCTCGAAGGTGACCGGCAAGCTGGCGGCCCAGGCGATGCAGACGGTCGCGCCGAACCTTGGGGCGAAGGTGGCGGCGCAGATGGGGGCCAAGCACGTCGGCGGCTGGATCCCGATCGTCGGCGCGGTGGTCGGCGGCGGCATCAACTACTGGATCATGTCGTCGATGGCGGACGCCGCGCAGACCTACTACCGGCACAAGGCCCGCGCCTGACCCGGCGTGTCTGCCCGGTGACCCGCCCGTGATCGATGATCATGGTGGTCGTGGACGTCATCGGCGCCGGGTTCGGGCGGACCGGCACCCTGTCCCTCAAAGCCGCTCTCGAGCTGCTGGGATTCGGGCCGTGCTACCACATGGCCGACATCGTCGAACATCCGCGCCGCGTCAGGCAGTGGCTCGACGTCGGCGACGGCAGGACCGCCGACTGGGACGCGATCTTCCGGGGCTTCCGGTCGGCGGTCGACTTCCCCGCCGTCTCCTACTGGCGGGAGCTGACCGGCCACTACCCCGCCGCCAAGGTCATCCTGACCGTACGAGACCCGGACGCCTGGTACGAGAGCGCCCAGCAGACGATCTTCCACCACCAGATCGAGCCGCGGCAGCTCTGGCGGCGGCTGGTGCACCGCCTGGTCCTCAAGCGGGTGCCCGACTACGCGCAGTTCCCCCTGATGGCCTGGACGACCGTGGCCGCGCGGGTCTTCGACGGCCGCCTGGACGACCGGGACCACTGCATCGAGGTCTTCCGCCGCCACAACGAGGAGGTCCGGGCGACGATCCCGGCCGAACGGCTGCTGGTCTTCGAGTGCCGCCAGGGCTGGGAGCCGCTGTGCCGGTTCCTCGGCGTGCCGATCCCGGACGTGCCGTTCCCCCACGTCAACGACCGGACGGAGTTCGCCCGGAAGCAGCCGTGGCGGGAACTGCGGCTGCTCATCCGGGGGCGTTGATCACCAGGTAGGGCAGCAGTTCCCTCAGGGTGAGGGCCGCGTGGGTGGCCGCCCGTTCGTGTTCACCGTAGTGGCGATCAGGACCCGCACGGTCGGAGATACCCCTGACGACCACCCACCCCTGGGCAGTGTTGTCGCCGGCCTGTTCGTAGAAGGCCTGGGTGAACCCACCCGCCTCCATGTCCACGGCGAGGATCTTGTCGTTGTACGCCTGCAGGTGCCGGACGATCTCCGACTCCTCCACGGCGATCACCGCTTCTCCGGAACCGATCGGGCTCTGGTGCACGCGGAACCCGGAGACCACGGCGGGTTCGCCCTTGTCGACGAAGAAATCGTTGACGGCGTTGACGACGTGCGCCGACGAAGGCTTCTCGTCCGACCTGTGCCTGGTCCCGCTTGCGGTCTTCTTGCGCAGGTCGTAGTAGACGACGCTGGTCGCGATGACGACGTCGCCGATCTCGACGTCCTTATGGATCCCCCCGGCGATGCCCGTGAGGGCGATCACCGGCGGGTTGAACATCCGCTGCAGGTTCTGGCACGCCATGATGACCGACCGGTTGCCCTGGGCGAGGGTCTGCAGCGCCGCGACGCGAGTGCCTTCGACCGTGCCCTCATGGAAGCGCAGTGTCCCCGATCGCCGCGGCACCAAGCCGAGCCGGTCGCGTACGGCCTGCGTCTCCAGCGGCTTCATGGTGATGACACCGAGGTCGGCGAGCCGCTCCGGGCGAGACGACCAGCCGCTCGCGTGGTAGGTGGCGTTGGGGCCGACGGCACTGTGATTCACGTTCACAGTGCCCCCATGGCTGACGATGCCGCTGTTCATTCGTGAGCTCCCTCTCCGGGTCTGCCGTCGTCCCTGACGTCGTTGCGGTACTGCGAGTTGGGTCCCACGGCGGAATCGTTGATCTCGACCCGGCCGCCCATGTTGAGCACTCCGGCGTTGATGATCGAGGCCGCGCGCTCAGTGAGGTCCTCGATGTCGATCTTCCTGTCGTCCAGGAAGACTTCGATGGTCTTGAACAGGTGCAACTCGATGACCTTCATGTGGTCGAGGACCAGCACCTTGTCCAGTTCGGCCCGCTTCCAAGGGGTGGAGCGGTTCTCCCGCACACTCAACCTCGGTCCGGTGGTGGCCGGCCTTCCGTCCCGGGCATGTCTGATCGCCCGAAGCGCCCCCGTCGCCGTCTTGATGCCTGAGCCCAGGCGCACCACGCTCGCGATCTCCCGCGGCAGGTCGGCCAGAGCCAGGAGTACGGTTCGGACCACCTCGCCCGGCCGCATCGCACCGTGCCGATCGGAGAGATGCAACTCAGTCGGTGTACGAGTGAGCGCACAGGCGGCGAAGTCGATGCTGAGTGTGCCGCCCTTGACCGTGACGCGCAGGAAGACCGTGGTCACGACCTCGCCGGTGGCGGATGTGGTGATCTCCAGGAAGTGGTGCCGCAGCCCGTAAGGACGGTCGATGACGTCGTCGATCTCGGTGGGATCGGGCGCCTGTGACAACCAGGGTCGAGGCTCTGTGATGTCCTCTTCGGCGACGAACAGACGGTCGGCGACCCGGAATCCGGGCAGCGCCTCGGAACCCCTGGGGTCGCCTACGAGGACGATCGAACGTCGCAACTCCCCCACCAGCTCGTGCGGCTCGAAGCGGGGGGAGTCGAGGTCCAGCTTGGTGACCTTGTCCTTCAGCTGGATGACGACGGGAGGCAGCCATCGATGGACCAGGAAGCCCGCGCCGACGAACGGGCTCACCCCTTGCTCCAGGAGCGGCTCGGGTTTCTCCTCCTCTTCCAGCGACGGTGTGGTCCGGCCGCGCCGCGACTGCTTCTTCGACGGGGGAGCCGCGCGGGTGTAGACGACCACGGGGTGCTTCTCCTGACGCGCGATGTCGGCCAGTCGCGCCGACATCCGCCCGTCGAGTCTGTCGGCCGACTGCAGTGCGCCCAGATAGATCCGTACCGAGGTCGCCCGTATGACGACCACGGTCGCCAGCAGCAGGGTCAGCAGCGCGGCCAGCCGCAGCATGTGCCCGGCGGGCGTACCGTGCAGCGCGCTCACCACGAACGGGAGGAGCATCAGCACGATGAGGCCGGTGAGTCCGACCCGGATGAGCCGCTTGTGCTCCCGCAAGGCGTCTGTCTCACTGCGCCAGCGAACGCGATGGAGGAACTCGTCGGCCCTGGCTTTGGCCTGCTCCCGGACCAGCGCGCCGCCGTTCACCAAGGCAAGCCGGGCGAACGCCACCATCCCGATCGCGCACCCCGCCCCGATCAGCGCGGGCGGGTTCACCGCCCAGCCCGTGACGACGATCAGTAGAACCGCCGTGTGCTGGACGTGTTCGAGTCGCCAAGCGCGCCAGGCATGCCGGACGACCGGAACGAGGTCGAACCCGTAGGACGGGGCGATCATGTGCCGGGTGTCGTTGTGCACCTGGTGCAGTACCTGGGTGCGGAAATTCCGGTCCAGGTAAACCCCCGCACAAAGGTGACGGGTGGCGGTGTCCGGACGGAGGGTGCGCATGACGACCTCCTTTAGGTCAGTTCGACCATAAATGAGAGGCTATTTCGGGTCAAGGTGACCTTTATCGGTAAAGTGTGGCGATGAGCACGGTCCGTCCGCCCCGTTCCCACGTCCAGGTGACCGCTGACCTGGTGATCCTCACCGTTCGCACAGGTGAGCTCCACGTCTTGCTGATCGATCGGGGCAACCCGCCCTACCTGGGACAACCTGCTCTGCCTGGTGGCTTCGTACGGGATGGCGAGACCCTCGACCAGGCGGCGTACCGCGAGATGGCCGAGGAGACCGGCCTCCACGAGGGCGAGGTCGTCCTGGAGCAGCTGCGCGCCTACAGCAAGCCGGACCGTGATCCGCGTGGCCGCGTGATCACTGTCGCCTACCTGGCGCTCAGCCCCGAACTGCCGCTACCGGTCGCGGGCACCGACGCGGCCGAGGCGCGCTGGGTACTCGTCGAGGAGGCGCTCGCCACCGAGTTGGCCTTCGACCACAACGAGATCCTGCGTGACTGCCTGGAAGCCGCGCGAGTGCGGCTCGAACACACGACGGCGGCGGCGGTCTTCTGCCGGGAACCGTTCACGGTCGCCGATCTGCGCCATGTCTACGAGGCGGTCTGGGGACAGCGGCTCGACCCGAGCAATTTCCGCCGCAAAGTGACCAAGACGGCGGGTTTCATCGAGCCGACGGGCGGACGGCGTTTCCCCGACGTCGGCCGTCCGGCCGCGCTCTACACGCGCGGAAGCGCGACCTTGCTGGTGCCGCCGCTGTTGCGGACGGGCGCTGAAGAACCTCAGCATTGAGTCGATTCAGCTCGCCTGGATCGATCGCATCCGGCCGATCTCGATCTGCTGGCCCGTGACGATGTCCATGGCCAGGGTCGTCATGAGCCGGTCGCGGCCGTCTCTGAGTTCGCCTCCGGCCATGCTCAGAGCGCCCTCGTGGTGGCGGATCATCAGCTTCAGGAACAGCCGGTCGAACGCCTCGCCGCGTGCGCCCCGCAAGTCGTTCATCTCGGCCAGGGAGGCCATGCCGTAGCCGGTCAGGTGGGCGTGACCGGCCGGGACTTCGCGGCCCAGCCGGGTCAGCCAGCCGGTCAGCACGCCGATCTCGGGCCGCTGGGCGGCCTCGATGCGTCTGGCCAGGGCCTTGACCTGCTCGTCGGCGGCGCGGTCGGGGGCCAGGCCGGTCATCTCCAGCGCCTGCCGGTGGTGGCCGATCATGCCCTCTGCGAAGCGCACGTCGGCGGCGGAGACGTCCGTGCCGTAGGTGCCCAGCGTCTGGCCGGGGGTGGCGACGGCGCCGCTTTCGCCGGGGGCTCCCGGCAGCACGACCGGCGGTCCCGAGCCGGCCACGACGGGCCGGGGGTCGTCGCCGCCGGGCGAGCAGGCGGCCACCGCCAGGAGGGCGATGGCCGCTAACGCGTGTCTCACGGGTCGAGGTCGTCGGCCGAACGGGCCGCGAAGGCGGCCATCGCCGCCTTCGTCACCGGGCCGGGGCCCACCGGGAGCGCCTTGCCGTCGACGAGGCCGATCGGCTGGATGTCGCGGGTCGTCGAGGTCAGGAAGGCCTCTTCGGCGTCGTAGAGGGCCGCGAGGGGGACGTCCTCCTCGACCGCGTCGGGGTACCACTCCAGGGCCAGGGCCCGGGTGACGCCCGCGAGGCAGCCCGACGACAGGGTCGGGGTGATCAGGCGGCCCCCGCTGACGATGAAGATGTTGCTGCCGGTGCCCTCGCAGAGGTTGCCGGCCAGGTTCTCGAAGATGGCCTCGCCGCCGCCGCGCTCCTTGGCGTAGGCCAGGGCCTTGGCGTTGTCGCCGTAGGAAGTCGACTTGACGCCCGAGAGGGCGCCGCGCTCGTTGCGGGGCCAGGGGACCACGACGACGTCGGCGGTGACCGGGAAGGGCTTCTGCTCGCCGACGATGATGATCGTGTTGGTGCCGTCGGAGCCCCGGTCGCTGCCCAGCGGGCCCGGACCGCTCGTGTACGTGATGCGGATGCGCCCCAGCGGCCACTGCGGCGCGGCGGCGACCGTCGCGCGGACACCGTCGGCGATGGCGGCGGTGTCGGGCTCGGGGAGGTCCATGCGCTTGGCCGACAGGGCGAGGCGGTCGAGGTGGCGGGTGAGGGCGAAGACCTCACCGTTCATCACCTTGATCGTCTCGAAGACGCCGTCGCCGACCATGAGCCCGTGGTCGAAGACGGAGACGACCGCCTTCTCCGGGGCGATGAGGTCGCCGTTGACCCAGATGGGAACCGCCATGTGACCGTTTTACCCTTCGTCTGAGCGGGATGCGAGCGCGATGAGCCGGGACGCCTTCAGCTCCGTCTCGCGCCATTCATGCCCGGGGTCGGAGCCCCAGGTGATGCCGGCGCCGGTGCCGAAGCGGATCTCCTCACCGGCGATCCAGAAGGTGCGGATGCCCACCGCCAGGGCGGCCTCGCGCCGATCGGCGTCGACCCAGCCCACCGCCCCACAGTATGGCCCCCGGGGCGCTGGTTCGAGCGCATTGATGATGCTCAGCGCGGACGATTTCGGCGCACCCGTGACGGAACCGGGCGGGAAGGTGGCGGCGAAGATCTCCGGCCACGACCTTTCGGTCCGGGCCTGGACGGTCGACACGAGGTGCACCAGCCCGGGATGCTCCTCCACCACGCAGAGCTCGGGAACCGTGACGGAGCCGACGTCGGCGACGATGCCCAGGTCGTTGCGGACCAGATCGACGATCATCACGTTCTCGGCGTAGTCCTTCTCCAGCAGGTCGCCTGCCGTCCTCCCGGTGCCCTTGATCGGCCTGGACGTGATCACCGCGCCGTCCCGCCCGAGGTAGAGCTCCGGTGAGGCGGACACCACAGTGAGACCCGGCACGTGGATCACCGCCGAGTGGGGCGCGGGGTTCCCCTCGGCCAGCAGGCCCGCCAGCGCCAGCGGATCGCTCCGCACGGGAAGGGGCGCGGTCAGCACCCGGCACAGATTGGCCTGGTAGACCTCTCCCCGCTCGATGTGCGAGCGGATGGCCCGGACCCCCGACTCGTAGCCCGCCTGGTCGAGGGACGAGCGCCACTCGGAGCGGCGCGGGCCGATCCACGGGCCCCTGGGCGCGGGGAGCGGCGCGGGCCGGACGTCGTCGAACCGGGCCAGGGTGACCTTGCCCTCGAACTCGACCACCACGGCCCACCAGCCGCCCGAGTCGAGGGCGGCCAGATCGGTGGCGACGTCGCTCAGGCCGGTGGCCAGACGGCCCGCGACGTGGGCGAAGGCGTCGTGCATCCGGCCATTCTCCCAGCAGCCCCGGCGAGCACTCGCGCCAGTTCCCGTGCGGCGGGCAGGGGGGCGCGCGGCAGCGCGGCGAACACGGTCCGGCGCGGGGCCTGCTGGGCGATCGGGCGCAGCACCAGGTCGGGGCGCATGCCCTGGGTCGCCAGGGCCGGTACGAGGGTCACGCCCAGCCCCGCCGCGACGAAGCCGAGCTTGCCCGTCCACTCCCCCACGCGCATGCTCACCCTCGGGGTGAACCCGGCGGTGGCGCACGCGGCGGCGAGCATGAGGTTCTGGCCGGGCCGGGCGCCCTCGATCCAGTTGTCGTCGCGCAGGTCGCGCAGGTCGACGACCTCCTGGGCGGCGAGCCGGTGACCGGCGGGGAGGCCGACGAGGAACTCCTCCTCCAGCAGGGGTTCCAGGACGATCGAGGGCGGGGTGTCGAGCCCGGCCGGGTAGTCGCTGACCACGGCGACGTCGATCGCGCCCTCGTCGAGCCGGTCGACGAGGTGTCGCGTCAGGCCCTCGACGAGGGTGGTGTCGACGCCGGGGAACTCGCGGGCGTAGTCCTTGAGCGCGGTGGGGACCAGGGCGGCGTTGGCGGTGGCGAAGGCGCCCACCCTCAGGCGCCCGCCGGTCCCCTGGTGGATGGCGGCGAGCTCCTCGTTCACCCGCTGGAGGCGTTCGAGCACGTCACGGGTGTGCCGGTGGAGGGTGGCGCCGGCGGGGGTGAGGCGGACGCCCCGGGGCAGGCGCTCGAAGAGCGGGCCGCCGGCGCGGGCCTCGATGGCGGCGACGCGCCGGGAGACGGCGGACTGCGTGTACTGGAGCTCCGCCGCCGCGGCCGTGAAGGAGCCCAGCCGGGCCACCGCGTCGATCAGGCGCAGGGCGTCGGTGTCGAACACCTGACCTCCTGTTTGTCCGGGCAGATTCACAGCGCGAGCCACGGCCGGCCTGCGGCCGTCCGCGTCTCGCTTTGGGTATTCCATGCACGCATGCCTTCCATGAAATGTACGCGCTGGTGGAATACCTTGGCCGGGGCTAGGGTCGAAATGTGATCGCTTTTCTGGGATTGGGGAACATGGGTTCCCCCATGGCCCGCCGCCTCGTCGCCGCGGGCCAGAAGGTGACCGTCTGGAACCGCACGCGGAAGGAGCTCCCCGGCGCGGCCGTGGCCGACTCCCCCGCCGAGGCGGTGTCGGGGGCCGAGATCGTCATCTCGATGCTGTCCAACCCCGCCGCCGTCGCGGAGGTGGTCGAGGCGGCCAAGGCAGGGCTGTCGGCGGGGACGATCTGGGTGGATATGTCCACCATCGGCCCCGACGCCGTCGCCGAGGTGCGCGCGCAGCTCCCCGACGACGTGGCGCTGGTCGACGCGCCGGTGCTCGGGACCGTCGGCCCCGCCACGGAGGGCAAGCTGCGGGTGATCGCGGGGGGCGAGACGGCCGACTTCGAGCGGGTCCAGGGCGTGCTGGGGGTGTTCGGCACCGTCCACCACTATGGGGCGCTGGGCGCCGGGGCGAAGATGAAGCTCGCCGTGATGGCCGGGCAGCTGTCGGTGCAGGTGCTGCTGGCCGAGAACCTCGCCTACGTGCAGCGGCTCGGGCTCTCCGCCAATGACTACTTCGACCTGCTCGACGTGACCCTCCTCGGCGCGGCCGGTGAGCGGCTGCGTCCGGTGGTCGAGGACGGCGTGCCGGAGACCCGGTTCAAGCTCGCCCTCGCCGCCAAGGACCTCACCCTGGCCACCGAGGGCCCCGGCGAGGTGCAGACCCTCACCGCCGCCGCGCGCGACCGGTTCGCCCAGGCCGCCGAGGCCGGCCACGGCGACGGGGACGTCACGGGCATCGTGCCGGCCCTGCTGGAACTGCCGTGAAGGTCCTGAACCCGGCGGCCGTCCCGGCCACCAACGGGCGGTACTCGCACGCCGCCCTCGCCGGGGGCCTGCTGTTCGTGTCCGGGCAGGTGGCCGTGGCCGACGGCCAGGTCATCGCCCCTGGCGACATGACCAGGCAGTCCGAGGTCGTGTACGAGCACCTCCGGCTCATCCTCGAAGACCAGGGGTGCACCTTCGGGGACGTCGTCCATGTCCGGACCTTCCTGACGGACATGGACGCGCTGCTCGACCACGCGGCCGTGCGGGGGCGGTACATGCCGTCGCCGCCCCCGGCGAGCACGACCGTCGAGGTGTCCCGGCTGTTCATGCCCGGGTTGGTGGTCGAGGTGGAACTGGTGGCCGACGTCTCGGCGCGCGGCTAGCGCGGCCGGTCGGCGCCGGGTGCGGCGGGATCGCGGTGCGGCGAGCGGCGCGGGGGCAGGCTTGCCGTAACGGAGAATCTCCTAACCGAGCGGGCCCGTCACGGTCTCGACGGCCTCGACCAGCGCGCCCGAGGCGACCAGGCGCACCGCCGCCTCGATCTCCGGGGCGAGGAACCGGTCGGGGCCGGGGCCCGCCACCGACGCGCGGAGGGCGGCGAGCGCCGCGCCGGTCCCGGGCGCCGGCCGGTGGGGCGCGCGCAGGTCGAGGGCGCGGGCGGCGGTGAGCGTCTCGATGGCGAGAACCCTGGTCAGGCCGTCGATGGACCTGCGGAGCTTGCGCGCGGCCGACCAGCCCATGGAGACATGATCTTCCTGCATGGCCGACGACGGGATCGAGTCGGCGCTCGCGGGGACCGCCAGGCGCTTGAGCTCGGAGACGATCGCCGCCTGGGTGTACTGGGCGATCATGTGCCCGGAGTCGACACCCGGGTCGTGCGCCAGGAAGGCCGGCAGCCCGTGGCTGCGCGCGACGTCGAGCATGCGGTCGGTGCGCCGCTCGGCCATGGACGCGACGTCGGCGACCGCGATGGCGAGGAAGTCGAGGACATACCCGACGGGCGCGCCGTGGAAGTTGCCGTTCGACTCGACGCGGCCGTCGCGCAGGACGACCGGGTTGTCGATCGCCGACACGAGCTCCCGCTCGGCCACGAGCGCCGCGTGGTCGGCGGTGTCGCGCGCGGCGCCGGCGACCTGCGGGGCGCAGCGGAGCGAGTAGGCGTCCTGGACGCGGGTGCAGGAGCCGTCGCGGTGCGAGGCCATGATCGCCGAGTCCTTGAGCAGGGCCCGCAGGTTGGCGGCGGAGGCCCGCTGACCCGGATGGGGACGCAGTTTCTGCAGGTCGTCGGCGAAGACGGCATCGGTGCCGAGCAGCGCCTCGACGGACATCGCGGCCGAGATGTCGGCCGTTTTGAACAGGTTGGCGAGGTCGGCGAGGGCGAGGATCAGCATGCCGAGCATGCCGTCGGTGCCGTTGATCAGCGCCAGGCCCTCTTTGGCGGCGAGCTCGACCGGCTCGATGCCCGCTTCTTCGAGGGCTTCACCTGTCGGTCTGAGTTCGCCCTTCTCGTCTCTGACCTGGCCTTCGCCCATGATCGTGAGGGCGACGTGGGAGAGGGGGGCGAGGTCGCCGGAGCAGCCCAGGGATCCGTATTCGTGGACGACCGGGGTGATTCTGGCGTTCAGCAGGGATTCCAGGACCTTCGCCGTCTTGGGGCGTACTCCCGTGTGGCCGGTCGCCAGGGTGCGGAGCCGCAGGAGCATGAGGGCGCGGACGACCTCGGTCTCCACCTCCGGGCCGTTGCCCGCGGCGTGGGAGCGGATGAGGCTGCGCTGGAGCTGGGCCCTCAGGCCGGGGTCGATGTGCCGGGTGGCCAGCGCGCCGAAGCCGGTGGAGACGCCGTAGGACGGGGTGTCGCTCTCGGCCAGTTCCTCGATGCGGCCCCGGGAGGCGGCCATCTCGGCGATCGCGTCTTCCGTGACGTGAACCCTGCCGCCTCGGCGGGCTACGTGGACGACGTCCGCGAAGGTCAGGTCTCCGATCTGCACGACTTCGTTGTCGATCATGGCGCTCCCTTGCGATGTAACTATCGTGGAGCATGTTAGCTCCTTACTCGGCGTATCGATTTGGGGAGCGGGCGAAGATTCGCTAGTGTTCTCTGCGTGGCCCGGGGAACCGGGAACGCAAGCGGAAGTGGCTCAGGGGTAGAGCATCACCTTGCCAAGGTGAGGGTCGCGGGTTCGAATCCCGTCTTCCGCTCGGAAGTTCAACTGGACGATTAGCTCAGCGGGAGAGCGCTTCCCTGACACGGAAGAGGTCACAGGTTCAATCCCTGTATCGTCCACCAGGAGATGGAGACCCATGGTCGGCGCTTTTGGCGCCTTCCCTGGGTCTCCTTCCTTTATACGGGGGGCCGACCCCCCGAACCCCCCGATACGAGAGGGCTGACGCCCCCTCGCGCTCCCCCTGGTCCGCTGTCGCGGCCCCTTCGTCGCTTTCGCTCCGGGTCGCTTCGCTCCTTGCGAAGGGCTCCGCCCCTCGCGTTCCCTGGAACGGCCTCGCTTCGCTCGATTGATTGGTCATTTCGCTCATATGCGGGCAGCGCCGTATCGGGACAGCCACCCGCACTTGTTCGAGGCTGATGACGGCACCGATCTCCGTTCACGATGCGTGTTCATGGTGTCGGCACCCTTGGTCAGTTCCGGCTTGATTTGCAGCCGGTAGACCGCTTCGCTTACCCGCGTGCCCGACGAGATCGGCGATGGTCTCGATGGGCACGCCGTTGTCGCTCGTGATCGGCATGAAGGAGTGCCCGACTCCACCCAACGCGGGGAACATCAGAACCTCCATCAGACCGGACCGCCTCATCTTCATAAGCCTGGAGTCTTCAGCGCGGGGCCTTAGCCGGAACGCCTACGCGTGGGCGAAACCCTCGCCGAAAAGGACTCGGGAGGAGCACATCCCGAAGCGACGACGGCGTCCAGATCGAAGAGAGTCTCCAGGTCGTCCGGAGAGGTCGATTGATCGGTCATCTCGCCACTGGCCCGGTGAGTGCGGATCTCATGGTGACTCCAGATCGACGCCGATAGAGACCTGTCCTCGCCTGGCCTGCTCAACCGGGCCGGGAGCCGATGCGCCGCGCAGCGAAAGGGGCCCGTGCCCGCTCGCGCGCAAGACGAGAGCGGGACACCTTCATTAGCGCGTCTCGTGCGCCACTAGCCACACACTGGCGACAAGCAGCCGGGCCGCTGCGGCCAACGTGTCTGATTCGACGCGGTCAGGGGTCTCCGCAGGGGTCTGATAGCCGGGCATGCCCATGCCGACCCCGATCGCGGCGTGCCCGGCTGCGGCGTACCGGCGGTTGTCCGATGCCATGGCCCCCGCCCGCAGCGGCACCCCGGTACGACGCCCGGCTTGATCCAGAACAGCCAGCAGGGCGTGGGCGGGGCCACCGGCCTCGACCGCGGCGGCCTGGTAGAGCTGAGCCGCACCATCCAGGTTGATCACCTGGGTGCCGATCGGCAGGCTCGTCGCGTGGTGCGCCGAGCCCCAGGCGCCGGCTTCTTCCGCGTCCAGGAAGGACACGGCCAGGTCCACCGGCGCGGTCAGGCACTCCTTCACGACGAAGGCCGCTTCCAGCACCGCCGCCACCCCGGAAGCGTTGTCCGCCGCCGCGGGCAGGCGGCACTCGGGGTCATCGCCAACGCCGTCGTAGTGGGCGGTGAGAAGCACTCGTGCCCCGCCCTCGCCGATCGGGAGCCGGGCATGGACATTGGCCGCCCTCGCACTGACGGCTCGTAGCGGCATCGACCCCGTCACCGTCACCTCGCCAGATTCGACGGCGTCGCCGAGCTGCTGGTGGAGGTCAGTGCGGACGGCGATCACCGGCACAGACCGACGAGGCGGACCGGCGATCATCTTGGGCATCCAGCCATCGCCATCCGCACCGCGTGCCATCACCACGCCGACCGCGCCCTCCAGCTCGGCGCGCTGGGCGGTCTGGACCCACTCGTCGGCAGGCGCCAGGACCCACCGGCCATGAAGATCGGTCGCCGTCGACCTGGTCAGCCGTGCCGCGCGAGGCTCGGGGAGGTCGGCCGAGGCCAGATGCTCGACGAAGTCGCGTCGATGTTCGCAGTGGTGGGTTCCCTGACCGTCTGTCCATCGGAGCTCAGGCGTGCGGTAGAGCTCACGAACATCCTTGACGTCGAACGGTTCCAGCCTGACATCAGGACCGAGTTCACGGAGACGGTCGGCGAGCCAGATGCCGGCGGCTTGGCCGCCCGCGGTCCCCACTCGGCGGCCCTGGTAGCGGTCCGCGGCCAACTCGGCCACGGTGGCCCGCATCCGCTGCACGTCGACTCGTTGAAGAGCATCTGACAGCTCAGGCTCCACGGCTCGCTCCCGAGACGACGGCGACTCCGGCCGAGCGGGAGGGTGGGTCATCCGCAGCAGCCGGACGCAGGCGTCGACTCCGGGGCCGGCGCCTTGCCGCAGCACCCCGAGTCCGCCGCCTCCTCAGCCGCAGGCGCACTGCCGCAGCACGACACGGCGGTGGCGCTCACCTCGGCCGGCGCCTCGTCAGTGGTCGCGGGGCTGCCACAGCATCCCCCGGCGGCCGGAGGAGCGAAGGCGTCTTCCAGGTTCCCGATGAATCCACCGACGGCGTCGCTGGTCATGGCGTCCTCCCTCTAGTCGGCACAGCTAGGTCGGCACAGCGACGGGGTTGCCGCTGGCCGGATTCAGCTAGATTTGATAGAGATCAAATCAAGCTCAGTCTTCTCTCTGATTAGAGGGATGTCAAGTTAGAGAAACCTCAAATTAAGGCAGGTATCGGCGAACGAGGGACTACTGTCACTTTCCCGTCCAGGCCAGGTGAAAGACCTCGGGGTGTCGCCCTTCGCCGTGCGATTCATCGGCCTCCGAGGAGGATCCACCCATGGAGAGGGACCACACCGACCGTCCATCCGACTCAGCGCATGAAGTACGTATGGCGTTACGGAGCCCGAGAGGCCGATCGTCCGACCCTGCGACGCTCGGCCTGGACGAGGCCGCTGCCGAACTCACGGCCTGGCTGGACGACCGCCGCACCTTTGACGACCCGCACACTGCGAGCGGGCGGCGCAGAACGCGGCGGGTAGCGGGGTGGCGGCTTCGCCGCATGCCGAGTCGGCGGATGTTGACGTCGCGCTGCGTCCGCCCAGGCGGAATTGGTAGGCGACGGTGAAGCAGCCAAGACCTCCGGTCCAATGCTGGCCGAGCAGACGCCGGTCTCGGGCAGGTCGAGCTGTACGTCCCGGGCGGCTTCCCGGTCGCCGGCCAACGCGGCGACCACCGAGCGCACCTGCCTGTATCCGGTGGCCGGCAGGAACGTCGGGGCGCGCCCATCCGGCTGTTTTGAAGTGCGTCTAAGCAATTCCACACCGCCGCCTGCTTGGACACCTGTCAACGCAAGGCCCTACGACACGGGAGGCCTCCTGGCCACGAACAAGACCCGCTCTTCGTCCTCAGGCTGGTCGACGGGGGTCAAGGGGTGGTCGGGAGTACCGATCACGCAGTCGACCCATCCAGCCGCCGCGACAAGGTCGGCGACGGCCGCCACCGGATGGGCGGTGTTGACGATCGTGGACTCGAACCGGTCGTAACGACCGTCCTCCGCACGCACCACCCCGGAGATCCGGAAGAAGCCGAAGCCCTCCTCCTGGTTCATCGCTCCGCGGAACAGGAACATCGCCGACGGCTCGTCCTTGATCCAGATGCGGTTGATCGCTTCCAGGCCACGCGCGGTTGTCAGGTCGAAGGCGAAGAGCCCGCCCGGCTCCACCGCGTCGTAGACCGACCTCAGGTAAGCGGCGACCCGGTCCAGGTTCCGGAGGTGGTTGGGGATGTCATACGTGGAGAAGGCGAACGGGACCCGCCTGGGCACCGTGAAGTCCGTGGCGTCACCGTGGATGAGAGTGACCTTGTCCTGGACGCTCTTGAATCGCTCCTGCGCGCGATCGAGCATCGCCTTCGAAATGTCGAGGCCCGTGACGCGGTATCCGGCGCGCAGGAAATGCGCGGCGACTATTCCGGTGCCACAGCCGACGTCCAGAACACTTTGCTCGGAGTCAGGAATGAGAGTGGAGGGCAGTCGCAGCAGCGAGCGCGCGATCCGCGTGGGGTAGAAGCTCCAGAATTCGTCATAGATCTTGGCGTGCAGGTCGACGTATGCCTCGGTCGTCATCGCTGGATCCCTTCCCGGAGGTCCTGATTCGAGAAACTTGTATTTATACGATCATCGAATTAGGGGACCGTCAACGGCCTTGCCTCATAGTTAGACAGATGTCAAAATAAAGTATGGCTAACACGGCGTTGGAGCAGGATGCAGCAGGTGCGGCCACCGTTCAGGGATGCTGCACACCCCTGGAGGTAGTACCGCTCGACGCTGCCGGCGCGGTCGACATGGCGAAGATGTTCAAGGCACTGGGCGACCCCATCCGGCTCCGCCTGCTGTCGTTGATCGCCGCGCACCCCGACGGGGAAGTATGCGTCTGCGACTTGACCGGGTTGTTCGATGTTGCCGCACCGACGATCTCCTACCATCTCAAGCATCTACGCGAGGCCGGTCTCGTCGATCACGACCGGCGCGGCACCTGGGTGTACTACCGGCCCGTGCGTGAGCGCATTCACCGCCTGTCTCTCCTGCTGGCCTCATCGGATCTGGCGGTGCCGGCGCCCTAGTCGTTCGCGCGACCGCCGGCCGGGATCGAAAGGACCTCGCTCAGCCGCTCCAGCATCGTGGGGACCACCCAGTAGTAGACCCACGTCCCGCGCCGTTGGCATCCGATGAGGCCTGCCTCCCGGAGGACTCTGAGGTGGTGGGAGATGGTCGGACCGGTCAGGTCGAAGGCCGCGATCAGGTTGTTGACATAGGCCTCTCCTCCGGGGTGGGAAGCGATCAGCGACAGCAGGCGCACCCGAACGGGATCCGACAACGCCTTGAAGGCGGTCGCCACTTCGGCCGCCTGGTCGACGCCTATCGGTTCCGCCGCGAGCGGCATGCAGCAGATCTCAGCCCGCGAACTCAGCTGTTTCGCCACCTGTTCACATTGACAGGCTTCTACACAGGCGACAACGCCTGCGCGTAAGGGTGTTCATGGGCATGGCTCCCCTCTCCTCCGTTGTGCGTCAGTCTGCGACCCAGCCCCGCTGTAGCGCCTTCACCCCGGCCTCGAACCGACTTCGAGCGTTGAGCCGATCCATCAGATCGGCGACGATCCGGCGATGGGTGCGCAGGCCGATGCCGAGCTTCTTGCTCGCGGCCTCGTCGGTCAGCCCCAGGGCGAGCAGCCTCAGAAGCTCCAGCTCTTGCGGTGTGGGCTTCTCTTCACATCGCCGCTGGCCTGCGCCATAGGGAGTGGCCACGATCCAGATCTGCTCGAACAACGCAACGAGCGCCGAGATCAGGCCTTCGCCGCACACCTCCACGGCGCCCTTGCTGCTGTCCTGCGGATCCAGGGGAACCAGGGCGACCTTCCTGTCGAAGATCACGATCCTGAGCGGCAACGTCGGAGCTGACCGAACCTCGCCACCGAGATCCGTGAGCCAGCGGGCATAGGCGTGTGTCGGCGCGTCGTTCCACGCGCTGTCCAGATACAGGGCGCGAACCGAGGCTCCGCGCTGCAGGAGCAACTCGTCCAGCGGCCTGCTGGCTTCCAGGCTCGCTGCGGATTGGGCGCCACCGGGCATCAGCGACTGACACTCCGATGTCGTCCCGTGGGCCAGCGTCTCAATGCGCGCCCGGACGGCCTCGACGCTCTCCAGGCGGTCACACTCGCTCCGGTTGCCGACCCCGCACATCTCGCTGTACTCACTGACCAGGCGATTCACCGCGCGCTCCGCCGCGAAGAACGCCTCTTGGCGGCGCAGCAGGTCTGCCCGTTGACGCTGGAGCATCGAGTGGAACGCCACGCTCGGACTGGCCGGCTGCAGAGTCCCCGAGGATCGGCGGAGCAACGACATGTCCACCAGCCTGTCGACGGTGGCGCGGACATAGCTCTCGGACATCTCCAGACGCTCGGCGATCTTCGATATCTCGCCGTCCTTCTGCGTCAGAATCGCGCGGTAGATGGCGTCGGCGTGATCATCTAGCCCTAATTCCCTCAGCACATAACACCCCCGAGCCCCATTGGTGACGGGGCTATTAAATAGCAGCTCACTTCAAGATGTCTACGCCCATTTGCGGCAGCCGCAGACCCGCATCCCTCCCGGCCTGACGCCTGGTCCACCCACTGGCCGACGGCGCTGAACTGGCACTTTCAATCAAAAATATCCATCACCCTCGCCAGACGAATCTGCAAGATGACATTGAGTGACCAACCATATTTGAACGTTTGATGAACGGAATGGGTCAGAGCTCTATCGACCCTTCTTGTCAAGGAAGATTAGTGTCTCGCCAGGGTCACTTGCAGGAGATGGCGGACGCGCACTCACCTCCATCGCCGACTCACCATCCGCAAGAGCGTCCACTTAGGAAGCGGTAGATGAGCTGGCCGTACGAGAGTCGGCCGGCACGGGCGCGCCTACTGGCACCAAGATGCCCGGCAACTTACTGCCGGGCTTGACTACTTTTCCGGGTCAGCTGCAAATACGACAGTAGAGCGCGTGGAACCGAACATTCCGCGATGAGAACTTCACCACGGCCGCCCGGTGAATCTGAGGGAATTGCAAGAGAACGGTTCCTCGGCGCATGACGGACATCGTCTATCGGTCATTCATCCGCCAGTCGTGAATACTTTTTGAACGGCGCCAAATACTCTCGCACGGCAATACCGTTCGTTTCCTGTTCAGGACTTCCGTATCCCTTGAAGGAGTACGACCATGACGTCCGACCCCCGTCGTAAAGCCGCCGAATTGACGATGCGAACGCTGAAGGGCATGGACGCCGATGTGAAGGTCCTCGGCTCCAAGAGCTACACCAACCGCTACCTGGCCATCGCGGCGCTGTCCGGGCAGGGGACGACGCTGGAGGGCGCGCTCATCTCCGACGACACGGTCTACCTGTCCCGAGGAGTGGAGAAGTTCGGCCACGTACGGGTCGAGATCGACGACGCGAAGGCGTCCATCCAGGTCACTCCCACCGGTGCGCCGATGACGGCCCCGGCCGATGACATCTTCATGGGTGGGGCGGGCACACCTCTGCGGTTCCTGATCTCGATGGCCGGCCACGCCGCCGGTACCACGACGATCACCGGCAACGCGCGGATGCAGGAGCGCCCGATGGGCGACCTGCTGGCCGCACTTCCCGCGCTCGGCGTCGAGGCGGTCAGCGTGCGAGCCAACGGCTCGCCGCCGATCAGAGTCACCGGAGGTTCCTTCCGGGGCGGCGCCACCCGCATCAGCGGCGCGGTGAGCAGCCAGTTCACCTCCAGCCTTCTGATCAACTCGGTGCCGGCCGAGAGCGACGTGGAGATCACCGTCGTCGACGACCTCATCTCCAGGCCGTACGTCGAGATGACCATCGCCGCGCTCGCCGAGATGGGCGTCCGGATCGAGCGGGAGGGATACACCCGCTTCGTGGTTCCCTCCGGCCAGCGGTTCCGTGGGGGGCCGGTCACCGTGGAGCCCGACGCCTCCGGCATGTCGTATCCGCTGGCGGCCGCTGCGGTGCTGGGCGGCCGGGTCACCATCCCGGGCATCGGCCGCGACTCCCACCAGGGCGACGTCGGGTTGGTCGACGTGCTGGTGAGCATGGGCTGCACCGCTTCCTACGACGACAACGCGATCACCCTGCGGGGCGGTGACCTGCACGGCGTCGAAGTGGACATGGAGAGCATGCCGGACGTGGTGCCGACCCTCGCCGTCGTCGCCGCCTTCGCCGAGGGAACGACGCACATCAGCAACATCGCCAGCCTGCGGGTCAAGGAATGCGACCGGATCGCGGCCGTGACCACCGAGCTGCGCAAGATGGGCATCACCGTCGAGGAACACCCGGACGCGATGACCATCACCGGTGGTACGCCGACCGGCGCGGTGATCGACACCTACGACGACCACCGGATCGCGATGTCCTTCGCCATCGCGGGCCTGCGAACCGAGGGTGTGGTCATCCGCGACCCCGGCTGCGTCGCCAAGTCCTTCCCGACGTTCTGGGAGACCTTGGACGGGCTGTTCCCCGACGGCGTCTCAACGCGATGAACGGCATCCTCCTGGTCCTGGACGGCTGGGGGCATGCGCCACCCGGCGAAGGCAACGCCCTCACCGCCGCCGTCACGCCCTACCTCGACGAGTTGACCTCCTCCCCCGCCGCGACCCTGGTGGGGGCGTCCGGAGAAGCGGTCGGCCTGCTTCCGGGTACCGTGGGCAACTCCGAGATCGGGCACATGGTCATCGGCGCCGGCCGGCCACTGCCCTATGACAGCGTTCTGGTGCAGCAGGCCATCGACTCCGGAGCCCTGGCCACGCACCCGTTGCTGAGCGAGGTCTGTGCGCGGCTCGTCTCCTCCGGCGGGGCCCTGCATCTGGTCGGTCTGTGCTCTGACGGACAGATCCACGCGAATATCGACCATCTCCGCGAACTGCTGACCATCGCCGACGCCCGTGCGGTGCCCGCCGTGTGGATCCACGCCATCACCGACGGCCGTGACGTCGCCGACGGGACCGCCGCCGCGTATCTCGATCGGGTCGAGAAGTTCGCGGCCGAAGCGGGGATCGGCCGTGTCGCCACGGTTGTCGGCCGCGGCTACGCCCTGGACAAGAGCGGGAATCTCGATCTCACCCGCGCCGCCATGACGGCCGTCGCCGACGGCGGTGGCGCGCTCGTCCAGCAAGTACGAGACGCGCTCGCCGACGGCGGGGTCAGCGACGAATGGATCCCGCCCAGCGTCGTCACCGACCAGGAAGGCAACCCTCTCGGCGCGGTACGCCAAGGTGACGCGGTGCTGTTCACGAACTTCCGCAGCGACCGCATCCAGCAGCTCGCCGACCAGTTGGTGAGCCACCTGGCGTCGCGCGACGTCACCGTGCTGAGCCTGGCCCGTTATGACACGGCAGCCGAGATCCCTCCGCTGGTGGACCGCGCGGACGCTTCGGGCGGGCTGGCCGACGTACTCGAAAGCCATGGCCTGCGCTCGGTCCGCATCGCCGAACGGGAGAAGTTCGAGCACGTCACCTACTACATCAATGGCCGCGACGCGCGGGTCCGTGACGTGGAGGAGCACGTCCGCGTCGTCACCGACGCGGCTCCCGACTATCGAGCTCGGCCCCAGATGAACCTCGCCGAGGTGACGGCTGCGGTGACCGATGCCGCCCGGCGCCCGGACGTGCATCTGGTGGTCGCCAACCTGGCCAACATCGACGTGGTCGGCCACACCGGTGACAACGCGGCGACCGTCCGGGCCGCCGAGCACACCGACAGCTCCGTCAGGCGCATCTGCGAGGTCGCCGGGGAGACCGGACGCTGGGTACTCCTGGTCGGCGACCACGGCAACGCGGAGCAGATGCTTCGGGCAGGCCCCGATGGCGAGTCACGCCCGTACGGGGGCCACACGACCAACCCCGTGCCGCTGGTGCTTCTCCATCCGTCCGGAGCCCCTGACCTGCGTGGCGACGGCACGCTCGCCGATGTCGCCCCGACCGTGCTGGAGTTGCTCGGTCACGCAGCCGGGGAAGGGATGACCGGCCGGCCGATCTTCAACCGCTCACCGGTCGATGCGGCTCTGGTCGATCTGGTGAACCACCAGGCAGAGAACAGCAGCAGCAACGAGGAGAACGCGCCATGACCACGCGCCCCCGGATCGCTCTGGTCGGTGACCGCAAGGCGACGGTCCCCGCCCACGCCCGCCTTCACGACTTCGTCCCCCATCTGCCCGCGGACATCGACTGGATCCCCACCTCCGACATCGACGGCCCGGAGACGCTCGACGGCTACGCGGGCATCTGGGTGATCCCCGGCTCGCCCTACGCCTCGAAGGACAACGTGCTGCTGGCGATCCGGGTGGCGCGGGAGAACGGCATCCCCTACCTGGGTACGTGCGGCGGATTCCAGCACGCCCTGATCGAGTACGCCCGCAACGTCCTGGGCCTGGTCGACGCCGATGACGTCCAGTACGACCCCGGTGCCGGAACCCCGCTGATCACCGCGCTGTGCTGCTCGCTGGTGGGGGAACAGGCGTCGCTCTTCCTCGGCGACGGCAGCCGGCTCGCCTCCGTCTTCGCCCACGCCGACGAGACGACCGAGACCTTCCACTGCAAGTACGGCCTCAACCCCGACTACGTGGAGCTCATCGAACAGAGCTCCCTGGTGATCAGCGGCTGGGACGCCGAAAAGGCTCCGCGCGCCATCGAGGTGACCGATCACCCCTTCTTCATCGGCACCCTCTTCCAGCCGGAACTCTCCTCGACACCTTCCTCGATCCACCCCCTCATCGAGGCGTTCGTCGCCGCCGCGACCCGGCATGCGAGTGACGCCCCATTCGGTAACCCCCCACTGGAGGCCGCTGCGCAATGGAAATCCTCGTACTGATCCTCGTCGTGGCGCTCGCCGCGGCCAACGGCGCGAACGACGTCCCGAAGGGCGTCGCGACCCTCGCAGGAGCCGGCGTCACCAGAATCCGGACGGCCATTCTGTGGGGCACGGTCACGACGGCAGTGGGCTGCCTGGTCTCGCTGACCCTGGCCTCCAAGATGACCGCCCTGTTCTCCAAGGGCATCGTGGCCACCTCTCCCACCCCCGCCTTCGCCGCCGCTGTGCTGATCGGCACCGTGTCGTGGGTGGTTCTGGCC
Source organism: Herbidospora cretacea (assembly GCF_001570605.1). GTDB lineage: Bacteria > Actinomycetota > Actinomycetes > Streptosporangiales > Streptosporangiaceae > Herbidospora > Herbidospora cretacea. The sequence continues at coordinate 254,999 of NZ_BBXG01000008.1, forward strand.
ACGATCCTGAAGCTGCCGGTCTCCACCACTCACGCGCTGGTCGGTTCGCTGCTCGGCGCGGGCAGTCTGTTCGCGAGTTCGGCCGTGCAATGGAACGGGCTGCTGAACAAGGTCGTCATGCCGCTGCTGCTCAGCATCCTCGTCGCGTATGCCATCTCGGCCGTGCTGGGGGTCATCACCCGTAAGCTCGTCGCCCGGTCGGCGGCCAAGAAGAGCACCGTGGCTGTCGAATCAGGATCGACGATGACCCTGACCGAGACGGCGGTCGAACCGACGACCGCGCAGAAGGCCATCACCGGCCTGCACTGGCTGACCAGCGGCCTGGCCAGCTTCGCCCGGGGCCTCAACGACGCTCCGAAGATCGTCGCGATCGGGTCCTTCGCGATGGTCGGCGGGATGACGACGACCGGCATGCTGCTGTCCGTCACCGTCGCCATGGCGCTGGGCGGGCTCGTCGCCGGTTCCCGGATCGCCGACCGGCTCGCCTACTCAGTGATCAAGATTCCTCATGTGGAGGGATTCACCGCCAACCTCACCACGGCCAGCCTCGTCGGACTCGGCGCCACGCTCGGTCTGCCCATGTCCACCACGCAGGTCTCCGCAGGCGCCATCTCCGGCATCGCCGCCAACGACCTGTCCCGGCTGAACAAGAAGACCGTCCGCGATCTGCTCATCGCCTGGATCCTGACTCCGCCGGTGGGAGCGGGCGTCGCCGCCCTCGCCTACCTGGTTCTCGCCTGAGGAATGGGCCGTCGGCAGTCGCCGGCGGCCCATTGACACCATTGGTGATTCGATGTTCTTTTAATTAGGTATTCATGAAATCAAGATGGAGGCCGGACATGGAGACGAAAGCGGATCTCGAAGTCGAGATCGTCGAGGACCTGGGATCGGGCTGCTGTCAGGCGTCCGACGTGCCAGAGGTCGTGGAGACCGAAGAATCCGGCAGCGCCTGCTGCGAAGCCTGACCCACAGAAATCCGATCAGACACGAGGAGTTCCGATGGCGCCCGCAGCAACGAGCATCGCGACCCAGCTCATCCAGTTGGCCCCCGACGTCAAAGAGAGCCACACCAGCTTCTCCGACAGCTACCAGACGTTCTTCAACTCCGTCTTCAACGGCGGAGCGCTCGACCAGAAGTCGAAGGCGGCGGTGGCGCTGGCCTCCGCGCTGCTGCTGGGCCGCGAGGAGACCGTCCGATCCTTCCTCGCCACCGCCAAGCAACTCGGCCTCGGCAACGAGGAGATCGGCCAGATCGCCGGCATCGTCGAGGTGATGAAGCTGGACGCGGTCCAGCGCCCCGCCCAGGCACCGGCCGCCGCTCCCGCCAAGAAGGCCAACACCTGCTGCTGACGCCCGCCCCGACCAAGCGCGAACAGAACGGAGCGCCGATGACCGGCGGCGGCACGACCTCGGCGGGCACCGTCGTCCTCATCGGCGGCCGGGCCCACCGCGAATTCAGCCTCTTGCACGAACTCGGCTACCGCATCCTCTACCTGGACCGTCGAGTCCCCTTCTCCTGTGTGACCTGGGCCGACCTGCCCTTCGACGTGGACGTCGACGACTGGGACGCCGTCTTCGAACTGGTCAAGCACCAGCTCGGCGGACACCCCCCGGCGGCGATCCTGACCCATGTGGAGCCACGGATCCCGTTGATGGCCCACCTCTCCGAACTCCTGCTGGACACGCCACGAGGCCTGAGCGTCGAAACGGCGTGGAACTGCCACGACAAATGGCTGACCCGCAACCGCCTGCGCGAACACGGCGTCCCGGTACCGGGGTTCGGTCTCGCCGACAGCGCCGAAGAGGCGATCCAGATCGCCGCCGAGATCGGCCTTCCCGTCGTGGTGAAACCACGTGACGAGGCCGGAGCATTCGGCGTTCGGCGGTGCCTCACTCTGCCGGAGGTTCGAGAAGCGGCGACCGCGATCCTCTCGGAGTCCGGATCCGGAACCCGGACGGGCGTGCTGGTCGAGGAGTACATCGACGGACCGGAGTACGCCGTGCAGACCCTCACCCGCGGCGGGCGCACACAGGTGCTGAGCATCTTCCTGCAGCACATGACCGATCCGCCCGTGTTCGTCGAGCTCGGCTACGAGCACCCCAGCGGCCTCGGCGAATCCGCCGAACTCTCCTTGAGGGAAACGACGGTCGCAGCACTTCAGGCGCTCGGTGTGACCGACTGGATCAGCCACACCCAGGTGCGCCGTGGTCCTGACGGCTTCCGCGTGGTCGAGGTCAACGCACGCCGGCCAGGTGGCCGCCTGGTCGAGATGACGGAGGCGGTCAGCGGCGTCGACATGACTCTGGCGGCCTGCCAGCTCGCACTCGGCCTGCCGGTCACCTCCGGCCGGCCGAAAGCGACCCATGCCCTGTACAGCAGCATCGTCTTCGACCGGCCCGGAGTCGTGACCTACCGGACCGGAATCGACGTCGCGCCGTTCTCCGGCACGCTGCCCCCCATCGTCGAGCTCGAGATCCCCCCTGGCGACCCCGTTCAGGCGGCCGCCCATCCCGAGGGCGGGGTGTACGGACGGATCGTGGCCTTCGGCGACTCGGCGGCCGAGGCCGGCGAGGGCGTGCGGGGGATCCGCGAAGCGCTCGACCTGCAGGTGACCGAGCTGGAGGACCTCGCGTGGGAGGTGGCGGACAGTCGTGAATACAAGTCTTGCTGCTGAGGCGACGACGATCTCGGGTCCTTACCGGGTGGAACTCCTCCCCAGCGCCGCAGGTGTCGAAGCCGCCGCCTGGAACGACGTGGTGCGCCGGGCAGGCGGAACGATCTTCCACTCGTGGGAGTGGCTCACCGCTTTCGAGGAGGCGCCTCCGGGCGAGTTCGAAGCCGCTCACCTGCTCGCTCATGACGGCGATCAGCTGGTCGGCGTCTGTCCCGCATACCTGGTCCGCCAATGTCCCCGGCTGGACCACGCTCTCGCTCTGGGCGAGGCAGAGGATTTACGGGAGCGCGGCCCCATGCTGCTCGCGCACAGTCTCGCCGGTCTTCACGGCGGTCCTCTGGTCCTGCCCGGCCACCAGCCTGCGGCTCAGGCGCTGGTGGCCGGTCTTGAGCGGACCGCGCGTTCGCTGGGCGCATGGGCATGGGGAGTCGCCAATGTGCCCGCCGACGGCATGGCCGGACGACTGCTCGGCGCCGGTTACGCCGCCGCCCACGTGGCGACCGCCTATCGGCTGGACACCACGAAAGCCACCCCTGAGGACTACTGGGCGGCGATGCCCAGACGCCGCCGCGGCAAGGTCCGGCGCGAGCAACGTCTGGGTGCCCGAGAGCTGACGATCGCCGAGGGCGGCCTCGACGAGGACACTCTGGTGAGACTCACCCATGATCTCCTTCGCGAACACGACACACCCACGGACGTGTTGCCCGACCCTTTCCTGCGCGCGGTCTCGCGACGCCTGCGCCCCTACGGGCGGGCCACGATCGCCACCGGCGAAGGCGGCGAGATCGTGGCGGCGTTCGCCGGATGGGAGTTCGCGGGTGAGTGGTCGATGTGGATCGCGGGGCTGCGCACCGGACGCTATCCGGCCTTCGAGCCGTACCACGCCATGCTCGCCCACACCATCGAGGCCGCGCTCACCTCCGGCACGAGAGTGCTCAATCTCGGCCGGGGCAACGCCTCCGTGAAGGCTCGGTACGGCGCGGTGGGCACTCCGCTCTACCTCGCCCTCAAATCAGACGACCGGCGCGACACCGCTCTGCTGCACGCCTGGTGCCGACGACTGGAGGCCCGCAGTCACGCGTCCCCGCATGGACTCGCGGTGTCGAGCAGGTGCTGCTGATGCCGGGCTGGGACGAGGACGGCGACCACCGGCCGACCGTGGTGAGCGTGTCCGGCCGCCGGGTGGTGGACGTCATGGTGGAAGCCGGAGTGCGAACCATCCTGTTCGACGACCCGACGCCTCTTGACTTGGCCTGCGTCGCCGACGTACCCGTGGATCTCGACCTCGATGACTGGTCGGCAGCCGAGTCGGTGTTGAGGCGGCTGCACCACCAGCGACCCATCGACGCCGTGATCGGAGTCTACGATCTCCGGCTTCCGTTGACCGCCTACCTCGCCGCCCGGCTGGGAGTGCGGGGGCTGAGCCTGGCGGCCACCATGAACTGCAACGACAAGCTCCGGATGCGCCTGGCGCTACGTGCGGCTGCCCTAGGCGTTCCCGATCACGTCGTCGTCGCGGAACCGGGTGAGGCGCAGGCCGCGGCCCTGCGGCTCGGCTATCCCGTGCTCGTCAAGAAGGTGACCGGTGCGGCCGGCGCGGGCACGCTGGTCTGCCGCGATCCTCGCCAGGTCAAGGACGCCGTCACCGCTCTTCACGACGAGACGGATCCGCGCCTGCTGGTCGAGGCGTATGTCGACGGCCCGGAATACGCGATCCAAAGTGTCACCCGTGACTCGATCACCGAAGTGATCAGCGTACTCGCCCAGCATTCCGCGATGGATGGACGTCCGGTCGAACTCGGCTACGACTTCCCCGCCGGACTGGACGAATCCCGGGAGTTCGACCTCCGCCGGTTCGTCGCCGCAGCGCTGGAGGCACTCGGCTTCGATCACGGGATCGCCCACACACAGGTGCGGCTCTCGCTGACCGGCCCTGTCCTCATCAACGTCAGCGCCCGGCCGCCCGGGGGAAGGCTGTGCGAGATCACCGAAGCGGTCTCAGGAGTGGACATGGTCCGGGCCGCGCTCGACGTGGCGCTCGGCGCTCCCCTCGGCAGACGGGCGCCGGTGGCCGACCACGTCCGGTACCGGTGCGTGACGTTCGATCAGGCCGGAACGGTGAACTACGACATCGGCGCCCTGACAGAGGGGGCGGCACCAGCCCCCGTGATCTCCATGGACGTGCACCCCGGCGACCACGTCAGTCCTGAAGGCGGCGTGTACGGCCGGATCATCTCCTACGACGGCGACCCCGTTTCCCTGGAGCGGCTGACCGACGCCCTCAGCCTGTCCGTTCGGCCCCATCCATCAGAAGGACGGTGACACACCCGTGCCAGACAACCCGACGCGAGTGCTCGTACTAGGCGGCAGGCGCACCGTCACGATGCTCAAGGAACGGACCGACTACGAGGTCGGTTTCGCGGACGAGGACATGCCGTTCGATCTGCTCGCCCTCGCCGACATCCCTATCGAGGTCGACTTCGACGACTGGGACGGGGTGATGGCCCAGGTCAGTCGCGTCCACGCCGTGCGGCCCTTCGCAGCCGTGGTCACGCAGGTGGACCGCCTGGTGCCGCTGGCCGGGCTGCTGCGCGAGAGTCTCGGCCTCAGCACGGGGATCACGGCCGAGGCCGCGCGCAACTGCAACGACAAGTCCGCCACCCACCGGCGCCTCGCCGAAGCCGGGCTGCCGGTGACCCGTCACCACGTCGTGCACAGCGCCGAGGAGGCCGTGCTGGCGGCCAAGGACATCGGTCTGCCGGTGGTCATCAAGCCCCTTGACGCCACCAGCGCTGCCGGGCTCATGTTCTGCTCCACCGCCGAGGAGGTCACCGCCGCTGTCGCCGACATCCTGGCCGGCGGGCGGACCAGCGCCCTCGTGGAGGAATACCTGGTAGGCCCGGAGATCGGTGTGCTGGCGAGCCGGGCGGGCGGACAGACCAAGATCCTCTATGTCTTCGAAGCAGAGGTCGGGCCGCCACCCAAGTTCGTCAAGCTCGGCGGCTGGTTTCCCAGCGCCGTCGCCGAGGGAGACCTGACCCTGCTCAGCGAGCGCACCGAGCAAGCGCTGGCCGCCGTCGGGCTCGACAACTGGGTCGCCCTGCTGCAGTTCATGCTCGTGGAGGACGGCCCCATCGCGGTCGAGATCAATCCACGTCTGTCCGGCGGGCAGGGTGTCACGCTCATCGCCGCGACCAGCGGTTACGAACCGACGCTGGTGGCCGTTGAAGCTGCCCTGGGCCGCCAGTCGGAGCCAGGGGCACCCGAGGCGAGCGTGGGGCTTTACCACAGCATCGTCTTCGACGAACCCGGCCGTCTGTTCTACCGCCCCGAAGCCCTGCGCGCCGTCGAAGGACTGGAGACGCGCACGCCGCCCTTGATAGAGGTCGACGTTCAGCCGGGTGAAGCCGTGCTCGAACTCAACCACCCCCGGGGCGGCACGTTCGGGCGGATCGTGCTGGTCGGCGACAGCCGTGAGGCCGTCCTCCGCGACCGTCAGCGGATTCTCGACCAGCTCGACCTGCGGGTCGAACCGGTGCAGGACATCGAGACCGAGGTCGCGAAACCGCACACATCCTGCTGCTGACAGACCCATTGACCGTTTCCAGGTGATCTGATTCGATAATCTTGTAATTATCAAATCAAGGAAGGAGAGTGTCATGGCGGAAGACATGATCGGCTCCGGCTGCTGCGAGACCAGCGGCATCGAGGACGCCGCCGAAGACGGCGCCGAATGCGCCTGCGCCTGTGCGTGCTGCGACTAGGCCACAGCCGCCCAAGGGCCATCAGGCGCGGTCCGTGTCCTGACGGGCGCGGACCGCGCCGCACCCCAGCGGCCGGCCGGAAGGGAACAGGGACGTGAAAGAGTCACTCCACGCGTTGCGCTTCATCTACGGTTATCCGCTCCGCCATCGCGGCGCGATGGCCGTGGCCACGGTCACGATGCTGCTGGGCCTGTTGAACACCATCGCCATCCCGTTGGTCATCCGAGTCGCGATCGACGCCGGCGTGCTGGGCGGCGACCCCGGTCTGCTGCTCGCCGTCGCGCTGGGCGTCCTGGCCATCGGCGCCCTCTCGGCCGGCCTGCTCCACCTCGGGAAGCAACTCCGCTTCACCGTCGCCAGCAAGGCCGTCAACGACCTGCGGCACGATCTGTTCCGCAAGCTCCTGCACCTGGGGCCGGCCGACACCGCCGAAGCCTCCGGCGGGCGGGCGCTGACCCGCCTGGTGTCGGACGCGGTGTTCGTTCGCGGTCTCACCAACGGCGGCATCCTGGAGCTGGCCAACCAGATCGTGGTGACCGCGGTCATGTACCTGGTGGCACTCCTCATCGACGTGCGGACCACGCTGCTCGCGTCTCTTCCGCTCGTCGTGGTCATCCTCGGCAACCTGATCGTCCAGGGCCGTCTGCAGCGCATGTTCGTCGAGGTCAAAGGCCAGTTCACCAATCTGCTGTCAGGTGTCGGCGAGTCGCTGACCAACATCGGCGTGGTCAAGGCCTTCGGCCGCGAGGAGGACGCCTCCAGCCGCCTCAACAAGATCAACGAAGAGCTCGCCGCTCGTCGCGGGACCATGAAGACCACCTACAGCCGGTGGGAGGCCATCCTCAATGTGGTCGGGGCGCTCCCCACGCCCATCGCCCTCTGGCTCGGCGGAAACGCCGTCCTCGACGGTCAGATCACCGTGGGAAGCCTGGTCGCCCTGACCGCCCTGGTCATGATGGTCCAGATGAGCATGCACATGGTCACCATGCATGCCAACGGGATCTTCCGCTCGGTGGTCATCGCACAGCGGTTGCTCCGGATCATGGACGCCCGCCCGGCGATTACCGAGGTGTCCGGCAGCCGCCCCATGCCCCCGCCCAGTGGTGCACTCGCGACAGACGGCGTCGTCGTGGAGATCGGTGACCGGCGTGTGGTCGACGACGTGAGCCTGGCCGTGGCTGCGGGCGAGTCCATCGCCCTGATCGGCCCGACCGGCAGCGGTAAGACGACCCTGCTGCACGCCTTGGCGCGGCTCCGCGACACCGAGGCCGGCACCGTTTCGTATGACGGTGTCGACGTCCGCGAGTACGACCTGCGGTCCGTACGGCACCAGGTCGTCTGCCTTCCGCAGCGGCAGTGGATCTTCGAGGGGACGATGGCGGACAACATCCGCTTCGCCCGGCCGGACGCCACGCCGGAGGAGGTGGCCGACGCCGCCGAAGCGGCCGGTCTGAGCCGCTCCTGTCTGACCAGAGAACTCGCCGCCAACGCGGCCGATCTCTCGGCCGGGGAGAGGCAGCGGGTCGGGCTGGCCCGAGCCCTTCTCGTGGATCCCGCCGTCCTGCTCCTGGACAACCCCACCGCCAATCTCGACGCCGAGACCGAGGCGGAGCTCCTCGACACCATCTTCCGAGTACGCCGTGGCAGAACGCTCATCATCGCCGCGCAGCAACTCGCCGTCACTCGCCACGTCGACCGCGTCATCACGATGAAGGACGGCACCCTGGACGACTCGGCGGTCCGATCGCCGGCGCCCGCCGGCCTTCCCGAAGGGGATCAGGCCCATGTCTGAGCTCACCACCTCGACCCCGCCGATGGACCAGGCCGAGATCAACCGCACCTTACGCCGGGCACTTCGCCGATTCCTGCCCTACCTGCGTCCGCACGCAGGCTGGATCGCGCTGGCGACGCTGGTCACGATTCTCAGCTCGATCATGACGATCGCCCAGATGTACGCCGTGATGCTCGGGGTCGGGCACATCGTGACCGGCAACATGGAGGCCGTCGCGAGCACGGCGATCAACCTGGTGATCCTGGCGGTGCTGGACAACATCATCCGGATCACCTACAACGTCGCCATGATCCGCGTGAACGAGCGGGTCACCGTCACCCTTCGGAACGATCTCGTGGCCCGGCTGCACAACGTGCAGCTCTCCCGCCACGTCTCCCAGGCCAGCGGCACCTGGGTCACCCGGGTGCTGTTCGAGGCCGAACGCTTCCGGGGCTACATCACGAAGACCGGAATGGAGCTGGTCCAGAGCGCCGTCTGGTTCATCGCCTTCGCCGTGTTCCTGCTGGCACTCAGCCCCGGCGTGGCCCTCCCGACGCTCATCGTCATCCCGATCATGGTCTTCATCGCCCTGCGCTGGACGCGGCATCTCAAGGCCGACACCCAGCGACAGCGCGACGCCTGGGACACCATGGTGGGCTACCTCAACCAGCGCATCAACGGCCTGGACGACGTCCGCGCCTTCGGCCGCGAAGACGACCTCATGGCCGACCTCGAAGGCCGCTCCGCCGGTTACACCAAGGTCCACAACCGCCTCTCCACCAAGCGCCTGTGGCTCACCTCCTACCTGGGGTTCACCGTCCACATCGCCCTAGCGCTACTGATCTTCTTCGGCGGCCTCCAGATCATCAACGGCCACCCGCTCGGCTCGGGCTTCTTCTTCGACCTGGCGGCAGGGATGATGCCGATGACCTGGATGCTGCTGGGCACCGACTCGATGATGGCCTCCATGGGCATGGCCGAGGGCGCCGCCCTGGCCGCAGGCACGCTGGCCGCGTTCGCACTGTTCTCCAAGCGCATGCTCAATCCGGTGCGGGATGTCGCCAACCAGCTCGGACAGTCCTCCGACATGGCCGTGTCCGCGCAGCGGATCCTGGAAGTCCTCGACCTGCCGGAAGAGGACGACACCGGGTACGACCTGGGCCAGGTCCGCGGTCATCTCCAGGTGGAGAACGTCGGCTTCGGCTACGCGGACGGCGTGGAAGTACTGCACGACGTGTCGCTGGAGGCCCAACCCGGCGAGCACATCGGGGTGGTCGGCGCCAGCGGCGCAGGCAAGACCACCCTCATGCAGCTGCTGGTCCGCTTCTACACGCCGACATCCGGGACGATCCGTCTCGACGGGCACGACCTGTCAGAGGTCACCAAGAGCTCCGTCCGCGATCAAGTCCTGCTGGTCACCCAGGAGGCGCTGCTCTTCGACGGGACCGTCGCGGAGAACATCAGGTTCGGCCGACCGGAAGCCACCGAGGACGAGATCGTCGAAGCCGCCCGCGCGGTGGGCGCCGACGAGGTCATCGCAGGCCTCCGCGACGGCTACGAGACGCGGGTCGGAGAGCGTGGGGCACGCCTGTCGACCGGAGAGAGGCAGCTCGTCGCCCTCACCCGCGCCATGCTCGCCGACCCCAAAGTGATCATCCTCGACGAGGCTGTCTCCAGCGTCGATCCCGCTCGCCAGCTCGTGGTGCTGGCGGCGATCCGGCGGCTCCTGGAAGGGCGCACCGCGATCGTCGTGGCGCACTGGCTCACCCTCGTCGAAGACCTCGACCGCGTCTTCGTCCTCGAAGACGGCCGCGTGGCCGAATCCGGCACGCCGGTGGAGCTCCTCACCAGCGACAGCAGGCTCGCGGAACTCTGCGAAGTCCAAACCAGACACCCGGTTGGAAGGAACTGAATCATGTCCGTCACCGACGACAACCTCGGTCAGCTCTTCTGGTCCGCCGCTCAGGGCGAGGCCCCGTCCGCCGCCCAGCCGAAGGCCAAGAGCTCGTGCTGCGGCCCGAAGCCCACTGCCGAAACCGCCGTGACCAGCGAGCCGGCCCCGGTCAAGAGTTCCTGCTGCGGACCCAAGCCCGCTGCGGACACCACCACCGAGGCCGTCCCGGTCCCCGCGGCGAAGAGTTCGTGCTGCGGCTGACCGCACCGCGTGGAGGTGAGCGATGAACAGGAGTCTTGCCCGGATAGTGGCGGCGACCCTTCTGGTGATCGGCGCCCTGGCCGGATGCGGCCAGGGCTCGGCCCAGAACGTCGCCTCATCTGAGGACTGCCTGAACCAGCAGCAGAACGCCGGTCTCACGGTCCAGATCTCTCTGCGGCCCTGTCCCGCGAAGGGCGGCACCGCCGCGACGGCTCAGTTCACGATCAAGGACTCCACCGGAGCAACGGTCAAGGACGCCGCCATCAAGGTCAATTACGGCATGCCGAGCATGGACATGGACGGTGGCCAGCAGACGGCCACCCTCAATGGCGAGGCGTACGAATCCAAGCTCGTCCTGGGAATGTCCGGTAACTGGGTCCTCAACGTCCAGGTGAGCCGCGGCTCAGGCCCACCGGCCGCGGTGCTGTTCAACATCCGAGCCAGGTGAGGAATCCATGTTGAGTCATCGCGCGGCACGGCTGGCCCCGTCGACCACGGCCGCACTGGACGCCCAGGCCAAGCAGCTCGCCGAGGACGGCGTCGACGTCATCAACCTCACCGGCGGTGAGGTCGACTTCCCGACTCCATCTGAGGCATGCGAAGGCGGAGTCGGAGCGATCCGCCGGGGATTCACCCGCTACACCCCGGTGGCGGGCGTCACCCCGCTCAGGCAGGCGGTCGCCGCGCGGCTTTCTCACGCATGGAACGCCCCGTACACCAGCGAAGAGATCATCATCACCAGCGGCGCCAAGCAGGCGCTCGCCAACACCTTCGCCGTCCTGCTCGACCCGGGCGACGAGGTCATCCTCCAGTCGCCCTACTGGGTCAGCTTCCCGCCCATGATCGAGCTCGCGGGCGGGACGCCGGTCGTCATCGACGCCAGGTTCAAGATGACGGCCGACGCGGTACGGGCGCGGATCACACCACGGACGAAGGCGCTGCTGATCAACAGCCCGTCGAACCCGACCGGTGTCGTCTACGACCGGGCGGAACTGACGGGCTTGGCGAAGGTGGCGGTGGAGGCCGGGCTCATCATCGTCAGCGACGAGATCTACGGCGATCTCGTCTATGACGGCGCCGAGTTCACCAGCGTCGCCTCGCTCGGGGAGGACATCCGGGCCAGGACGGTCACGATCGGTGGCCTGTCCAAGACGTTCGCGATGACCGGATGGCGAGTCGGCTTCGCCGCCGGCCCGCGTCCGCTGATCTCCGCGATGTCCGCTCTGCAAGGGCACACGACGTCGGCCGCGTCGTCGATCTCCCAGCATGCGGCCCTCGCCGTGCTCCGCGACGAGCCCGTCGCGGAACTGGTCCGGCGCCGATCGGCCTTGGCCGAACGGCGGGACATCCTCTGCGAAGGGCTGTCCGGCCTGCCCGGCATCGACATCGCCGTCGAACCCCATGGGGCCTTCTTCGTCTTCGCCGACGTCTCGGGCACCTATCGGCCAGGCATCTCCAGTGCCGCCGACTTCGCGGAGCGACTCCTGCGCGAGGCGCAGGTGGCCGTTGTCCCAGGGGCGGACTTCGGGTGCCCCGACCACGTCCGGATGTCCTTCGTCGCCGCGCCCGAGCTCCTACGACGGGCGTTGGCCCGGATTCGCGACTTTCTCAACGATCGAAGGGACACACCCATGAGCGTCGTCACCACGTATTCCGTGGAAGGCATGACCTGCGGCGGCTGCGCGAAGCGTGTGCGCAGCGCGCTCGGCACCGCCATCCCCGAGGCCGAGGTTCTCGAGATCGATCCGAAGGCCGGACGGGTCCAGATCAGCTCGGCTTCCCCGCTCTCCCCCGAGGTCGTCCAGGCCGCCGTCGAGGAGAGCGGATACACGTACGCCGGAGTGCTGTCGTGAGAAGCAGCCTCAAGGTCGCCGGCTACCTGGTGCTGCTGGCCGTGGTGTTCACCGTCGCCTACGTCGTAGGCGCCAACGTGCCCCCTATGGAGTTCTAGGCCTCGGAAGAGGAGAGGGACCAATGTCCGCACCACCTTCGGCGCTCGCCACGCGCTCCGAGGTCACGCTGTCGATCGGTGGCATGACCTGCGGCTCCTGCTCGGCCCGCATCGAACGCAAGCTCAACCGCATCGAAGGCGTACGGGCCGAGGTCAACCTCGCCGTCGAGGAGGCCCACGTCGAGTACGACTCCACTGTCTCGGTGGAGGAACTGATCGCGGTGGTGGAGGGGCTGGGCTACACCGCCTCTTTGCCGATAGCCGAAGAACCTGACGAGCCGAACGCCGAGACGGAATTGCCAGAGGACCAGCGGCTCGCCACGCTCCGGCAGAGACTTCTGATCACAACGGCACTGACCGTGCCGATCGTCGCCATGGCGATGATCACCCCGCTCCAGTTCACCTACTGGCAGTGGCTGTCGCTCACCCTGGCGGCTCCGGTCGCCACGTGGGGAGCGTGGCCGTTCCACGTGGCGGCCTGGAAGAATCTCCGCCACGGCTCCGCCACGATGGACACGTTGATCTCCCTGGGCGTGATCGCGTCCTTCGGGTGGTCGGTGTACGCCCTGTTCCTCGGCTACGCGGGCCTGCCCGGCATGCAGATGCCGTTCGTGATGCGGCCGGTCGCCGGAGAAGGACTGCACCACATCTACCTCGAGGTCGCCGCCAGCCTCACCGTGTTCATCCTCACGGGACGCTACCTCGAGCACCGCTCCAAGCGTCGAGCCGGAGCCGCGCTGCGCGCCCTGCTCGAACTCGGAGCCAAGGACGTGGCGGTCCAGCGGAACGGCCGCGAGGTCCGCATCCCCATCGGGCAACTCGCCGTCGGCGACCTGTTCGTCGTGCGCCCGGGAGAGAAGGTCGCCACTGACGGCGTCGTCGTGGACGGCACCTCGGCGGTGGACCAGTCCATGCTCACGGGCGAGAGCGTCCCGGTCGAGGTGGGCCCCGAGGACAAGGTCGTCGGAGCCACGGTCAACACCAGCGGACGGCTGATCGTGCGGGCCACCAGGGTCGGGGCCGACACCCAGCTCGCGCAGATGAGCAGGCTGGTCACCGAGGCGCAGGCCGGCAAGGCCCCGGTGCAGCGACTCGCCGACCGGGTCGCCGCCGTCTTCGTGCCCGTCGTGGTGGGGATCGCGCTGGCGACCTTCGGTTTCTGGCTCGGGAACGGCCTGGACGCCGCAGGAGCTCTGACAGCCGCGGTGTCCGTGCTGGTCGTCGCGTGCCCGTGCGCGCTCGGGCTGGCCACTCCGACCGCGCTGCTGGTGGGTACGGGGCGCGGCGCTCAGATTGGAATTCTCATTCGCGGGCCGGAGGTCCTGGAGTCGACGCGCCGCATCGACACGATCGTCCTGGACAAGACCGGAACGGTCACCACGGGCGTCATGCGGGTCACCGATGTCATCGCCGGTGAAGCGGAGAGCACCGACGACGTGTTACGCCGCGCGGGAGCGCTGGAGAACGCCTCCGAGCATCCCATCGCCAAGGCGATCGTCGCCGCGGCCCACGACAAGCTCGGAACGCTTCCTGAGGTCTCCACGTTCGAGGGCACCGCAGGTCTCGGAGTCAGCGGTGAGGTCGAGGGTGTACAGGTCACGGTCGGCCGCACCGAATTGCCCGTACCGGACGATCTCGAACGAGCCTTCGCCGATGCCGAGAGCCGTGGGCGGACGGCGGTCACCGTCGGCTGGGACGGGCGGATCCGCGGCGTCATCGCCGTCGCCGACACCGTCAAACCGACCAGCGCCGACGGTGTCGCCAGGATGCGCGAGCTGGGTCTCGCGCCCGTGCTGCTCACTGGTGACAACGACCGGGCGGCCCAGGCGATCGCCGGGCAGGTCGGCATCACCGACGTCGAGTCAGGGGTGCTGCCGAGCGGCAAGGTCGACGTGATCAAACGCCTTCAGCAGGAAGGTCACGTCGTCGCGATGGTCGGCGACGGCGTCAACGACGCGGCCGCCCTTGCCCAGGCGGACCTGGGCATCGCGATGGGCACCGGGACGGACGCCGCCATCGAGGCAGGCGACATCACCCTGGTCCGGGGCGACCTGCGGGCCGTGGGCGACGCCGTACGGCTGTCCCGCCGCACCCTGTCGACGATCAAGGGCAACCTGTTCTGGGCCTTCGCCTACAACCTCGCCGCGCTTCCGCTGGCCGTCATCGGCGTGCTCAACCCGATGATCGCCGGTGCCGCGATGGCCGCCTCCAGTGTGTTCGTCCTCAGCAACAGCCTCCGCCTGCGCCGCTTCCAGGAGAGCGCCGGGAGCGAGAGATGAACCCCTTGGCGCGGGAACCGCTGGCCGTCGAGGAGGCGAAGTCCTTCGCCCAGGTCTTCAAAGCGCTCGGAGATCCGGTACGGCTACGCCTCCTTTCGGTGATCGCCTCTCACCCCAACGGCGAGGTCTGCGTCTGCGACATGTCCGAGGACTTCGACCTGTCGTCGCCGACGATCTCCTACCACCTGAAGGCCCTCCGGGCCGCCGACCTCATCGACGCCGAAAGACGGGGCACGTGGGTGTACTACCGCGTGCAGCCGCAGATGCTGAGCTCGCTGTGCAGACTGCTCAACGTCCCGGAGGACGTGGGAGCCCGATGATCAAGAAGACCGTCCTCGGTGTGCCGATGGCCCTCGTCGACGTCGACGAGGCGCTCAGCGGGGCCTGGAAGGATCTGGTCCACGAGGTGGACGTGATCAGGGTGCAGAAACCCTCGCCTGACGACTGGCTTGCCCTGGCCGCCTGCGGTTTCCTGCCCAAACCGCAGGTCGTCACCTGGCGGGCGGCCGCGCTGGGAAGCGAGGAGGAGTTCCTCGCCCGCCTGGCCCGCCGGGACCGGCAGAACGTCGCGGCGGCCCGTCGTCGAGGTGAGGCCGCGGGTCTGCGCTTCGACGTCCGGCCCGTCACCCCCGGGCTGATGGACGTCTTCGTCCCCATGTACGAGCGCCAGGTCGCCGGCATGCGTCACGGATGGCCCGTGGCCACCCGTCATCGTGACCACATCTTGTCCTCCGGCGACAGGTACTTCGCCGTCTGCGCGTGGGATGGCGAGGAGCTGGCCGCCGCGTGCATCACTCTTTGGTCCCCGGAGGCCGACGAGGTACGGGCGCGTTTCGTGACGTCGGCGCCCACGCATCGCGGAGGCGAGGTGTCGCGCGTGCTGTACATGCGGCTGATCGAGGAGGCGCGCCACCGGGGCCAGTCGTGGGTGAGCCTGGGCAGCGACCCGAACCTCTACGGGCACCTCGGCCAGCCAGGGTTGTTCAGCTTCAAGAGCCGCCTGGGGTTCGACGCGCTGCCTTCCCACGAAGTGGACGGGTCCGCGCCCTCGGAGCAGGCCGACAGGATCGTGGGCCTGCGCGCCCTCTCCGACCCGTCCTTCGTCCTCGCCTACCCGGTGGACACGGACGGCCGGCCGCGACGCGGACCGGACCTGCGGCTGGAGATGTACAGCGGTCGCGCGGACCTGGATGTGCGGCCCTACGCGACCGCTCGTGTGACCGGTGTCCGGGTGAACACGGTCGGCTGACTACGCCTTGGACACCCGGCACGCGAAGCACTTGTACGCCTGCTGGCCGGACAGGTTGTCGTACAGACGGTCGTCGATGAGGGTGTTCGCCGCCTCGTAGCGCGGGTCGTCGTAGAGATCGCCGACCTGCTGGGCGGGTCCGAAGGTGTTCGGCAGATAGATGGTGTCGGTGCGGATGCCCTCGTCCAGCAGGGCGGTTCCGGTCACCGACCCGCGCGGGCTCTCGACGACGACGTCGTCCCCGTCGGCGATGCCCAGACCTCGGGCCGTGTCAGGGTGGATCTGCACCAGCCGCACTCCGTTGAGCCGCTTGCCGGTGGGGGTCCAGTGCGTCACCGACGCGAAGTGGACCACGCTGGGCCGTCCGGTCATCCCCATCAGCGGGAACCGGCGGTGCACGGCACCGGATCCCGGGACACCCAGGCGCACCGGATGGGTGAGCGCGTGGGGATTGATCGGGTTGGCGATGTAGCGGTCGTCATAGGCGATCGTGGGGTGCGCGCCGGTGACCTCGGGGTGGGTGTAGAACGACGGCAGTGCGTGATGACCACTGGGCGCCAGTCGTTGCTCCAGGTCGGGCGTGTAGATCTCGATCTTGCCGCTGGCGGTGAGGAATCGCTTCCCGCGGTGTCCCAGTGATTCGGCCGCCTGGTACCAGCTCGGGTGATCCAGGTAGAGCGTGCTCACTCCGGGGTGGTCCGGAGTGGGGCACGGCCACTTCAACGGCTCCGTCCGGGCTTTGAGTCGCTCGCGGGTCATGCCCCCCATGCCGGGTGTGTTCGCGACGAAGGTGTCCCACAGCTTGCCGTAGTCACGCCACGACTTCGAGAAGGCGTCCGTCCAGTAGGAACTGGGACGCCGCCTGTCATTGCGAGCGAGCGCGTAGGCAAGGTCGACCCAGATCTCCGTGTCGGAGCGCACCTGGCCGACGCGTTCGACGGCTGCTTCCTGCCAGCGGATCGCCCGGTCGTCGCGGCGCATGTACACGCCTTCGAATTCAAGGCCGCTGGTGACGGGCAGGATGATGTCGGCGTAGTAGGCGGCCTCTTCCATGAACAGGCCGGTGTAGACGTAGAAGTCGAGCTTCTCGAAGGCCTCCCGCACCCGCTTGGTGTTGGCCGAGCTGACCAGCGGGTTCCCCTCGGTCATCACGGCCTTGAGCCGGTACGGCTTGCCGGTGAGGATCGACTCGGCGAAGGTGTCCGGCCCGACGGGCAGCGCCGGGCCGCGCTCGGGCGGAGTCACCTTCAAAGGCGGCAGGTTGAGGCCTCCCGGCCAGGTGTTGTGCATGAAGTTGCATCCACCGCCCGGCACTCCGATGTTGCCGGTCACGGCCGCCAGCATGGCCAACGTCCGATAGGTGTCGAACGCCCCGAGCTGGTGGGAGATCCCGGCGTTGCAGAAGATCGCGGCCGGTCGGGCCGTGGCGTAGTCGACCGCCAGCCGGCGGATCGTGCTCGCCGGAACGCCGGTGATCCCGGCAGCCCAGTCCGGCGTGTAGCCCTTCTGCACCAGATGGGCACGGAGCTCGTCGAAGCCGAGCACCCACTTCTCGACGAAGGCCTTGTCGTGGCGGTCGGTCGTGATGATGTGGTGCAGCATCCCCAGAACGAGGGCGAAGTCGGTGTGCGGCTTCGGAGCGACCCAGGTGTCCGCGACCTCCGAGGTAGGTGTGCTCCGGGGGTCCACCACCACGAGGCGTGCGCCCGTACGTTTCCGTTCGCGGAGCAGGTGCGCGAAGGTCACCGGGTGGGTCTCGGCCTGGTTGGTGCCGAGGAAGAGGAAGAACTTCGCCGCCCCGAGGTCCTCCTTGCCGGTCGCACCGTCGACGCCGTAACCGTTGGTGAAGTTGCCCAGCCCGAACGTGGTGGCCAGGGCGTTGCCTCCGGCGTCGTTGCAGACCGGGCCGACATCGGTGTCGTTGGGGCTGCCGAGAAGAGCGAACACTCGGCCGGCCAGCGAGCCCGTGCCTCTGGGCAGCCGTCCACTGGTGCGGTTCGCGATGGCCCTGGCCTCACCCGCGTCGCGCAGCGCCAGCCAGCGGCGCGCGATCGTGTCCAGCGCGTCGTCCCAGGAGACAGGCTCGAACCGGCTCTTCGGGTCGCCCTTGCGGCCCGAGACGCGGCGAAGCGGAGTGGTCAGGCGCAACGGGTTGTAGACGAGTTCGGTCATCATCCCGGCCTTGACGCACAGGTTGCCGTCCTGGACCGGGTCCTTCTCTTCACCGCGGATCTCCAGAACCCGGCCGAGTCTCGTGGCGACCTTGATGCGGCAGTTGCTGTTGCAGAACTGACAGGCGCCGTCGGCCACCCGGTCCGGAGTCAGCGCCGCCGAGCCGACCGTGAAGTCCGGCATGGACGACCCGACGACCACGTCTGCCGGAGGAGCAGCCGCGAACGCGGACTGAGCCGCCGGCGGGACGATTCCTACGACGCCGCCGGCGGCACCGGCGACCACCGCACCGCGCAGAAGCCCGCGCCGTGTGATGCCGTCGCTGTCCTGGGCACGGGTTTCCTGATCCATCGGCGGGAGCTCCTTACGCGGGTTCCAGCGTTCAGATGAGCCAGGTGCGCCGGCCGCAGCCTGAACTCCACTAGGGATCACTGAGGGGTCACCGCATTGATCTCACGCCGGATTCGCCCGGCGAAAGCGATCGTCACGGCAGCAACCTGCCCGGCACCTTGGTGCCACGGCCGACCAGCAGAATAGATGAACGTCTATCTTGACAGGCTTCTAATCAAGGGCGAAGCTGGTATTACTTAGACAGTCTTCTAACCAAGGTGGGCATCATGAGCGCATCCGCCAACCCCGGCAACCTTCCTGTAGCCGTCATCGGCGCCGGTCCCGTCGGGCTGGCCGCTGCGGCACACCTGGCCGAACGCGACATCGACTTCGTCGTTCTCGAGAGCGGCCCGAAGGTCGGTTCCTCAGTCGCGAAGTGGGGCCACGTCCGGGTCTTCAGCCCCTGGCGCTACAACATCGACACCGCCGCCCGGCGCCTGCTGGAAGCCGACGGCTGGACGGCGCCCGACGACGACTGGCTCCCGACCGGCGCGGAGATCGTCGAGAACTACCTCGCCCCGCTCGGCAAGCTCTTCGCGGATCGCGTCCAGGTCGACGCCACGGTCACCGCGATCAGCAGACTCGGCTACGACAAGGTCCGCACCGACGGCCGAGAGCGGGCCCCCTTCGTCCTGCGCCTGTCGGACGGCCGGGAGATCCAGGCACGCGCGGTCATCGACGCCTCGGGGACGTACACCAGCCCGAACGTCCTCGGCGCGAGCGGCCTGCGCGCTTTCGGCGAGGAGACCGTCACCGAACTCATCGACCACGCCCTCCCCGACGTCCTCGGCGACGACCGTGACCACTACGAGGGCCGCCACACCCTGGTCATCGGCGCCGGCCACTCGGCCGCGACCACCCTCCTGGCCCTGGCCCAGCTCGACGACACCCCCATCACCTGGGCCATCCGCGCCGGAAACGCCAACCGCACCTACGGCGGCGGCGCGGCCGACGCGCTGCCCGCCCGGGGCGCTCTCGGCACCCGCGTGCACGACCTGGTCACCTCGGGCCGCATCCGGCTCGTGACGGGCTTCTTCACCCACCGGGTCAGCGCCCACGCCGACGGGGTGGAGGTCACCAGCCGTGACCCGCTGGGCGATGAGCAGTCCATCGTGGCCGAGCGCATCGTCAGCGCCACCGGCTACCGCCCCGACCACTCGATCGCCGAAGAGCTGCGCCTGGACCTCGACCCCATCCTCGGCAGCACCCGCGCTCTCGCGCCGCTGATCGACCCCAACGCCCACTCCTGCGGCACCGTCCCCGCTCACGGCGTCGACGAGCTCACCCACCCCGAAGCGGGCTACTACGCGGTCGGCGTCAAGAGCTATGGCCGCGCCCCGACGTTCCTGATGGCCACCGGCTACGAGCAGGTGCGCTCAGTGGTGGCCGCCATCGCCGGTGACTGGGAGGCGGCCCGCTCGGTCGAGCTCGACCTGCCGGAGACGGGGGTCTGCTCGTCCAACCTCGCCGAGGCCCAGGAGCAGCGCGTCGGCCTGGCCACCGGGGTGAGCGGCGGTCTTCTCGGCACACCCCTCGCGCTCGCCGCCACCCCTTCCGACGGCGGCGGCTGCTGCGGCTGAGGAGGTAGACCATGTCCGAAGGACACCCGACCGCACCGCAGCGCGAAGCCCTGCGCCTGATCTGCCAGGCGGAATCCATGTCCACTGTTGACCTGGCCGCCGGGCTGGTCGAAGCGAGACCCGCCGGCACCAACCCTGGATATCCGCGGGCGATAGTCCGGATGGCGGGAACTCTCGCGTGGCGACTCCAGGCACAGCACTTCGTGACGGAGACGTCGCAGGGAACCTGGCGAACCACGCCGGCGGGCCGGGACCTCATCGGCTGCACCCACACATGAGTGACGAACCCACGGCCGCCGTCCTCGAAACGGACGGCGGCCTGTCCCTGCGTAAGGGCTGGACGATCGTCGCCGCGCTGTCGATCACCCAGACCATCGGCTACGGCGCGCTTTACTACGCCTTCTCCGTCCTGCTCATCCCTATGGCCCAGGCTCTGAACGCCACGACGCCGCAGGTCGCCGGCGCCCTCACCGTCTCCGTTCTGACGGGCGCGCTCTGCGCCCCGCTCGTCGGCCGGGCCCTTGACGTCCGAGGTGGACGCGGCCTGATGACGACCGGCTCGGCGCTGAGCGCTCTCGCACTGCTGGCCTGGTCGCAGGTGAGCGACCTGCCCCAGCTCTACGCCGTCTTCGTCCTGCTCGGCGCGGCCTCCGCGATGGTCCTGTACGAACCGGCCTTCGCCATCATCGTCGGATGGTTCGAGGGCTCGGCCCGCGCGAACGCGCTTCTGGCCGTCACGATCGTGGCCGGGTTCGCCTCCTCGATCTTCCTCCCGCTCACCGGCCTGCTCGTGTCGTCCTTCGACTGGCGGTCGGCCTTGATCATCCTGGCTGTCCTGTACGGCCTGACCGCCATCCCCCTGCACGCGCTGGTTCTCCGTCGTGGACGCCTCAAGGAAGATCGACCAGCCGAACGAGCCGCGACGACCCGCGAAGCCGTACGACACCGTCCTTTCTGGCTGCTCGTCATCGCCTTCACCACACACGGCGGGGCGGTCGCCATGATCAGCGTCCTGCTGGTCACCTACCTGATCCACCTCGGCCACCAACCGCTGTTCGCGGCCACCGTCGCCGGCCTCCTCGGGGTTCTGTCCGTCACCGGCCGAGTGGTGACCACGGGCCTACGACGACGCTGGGCCGCGGCACCGATCGCAGGAGTCGTCTTCGCCGTACAGGCGGCGGGAGCGCTGCTCCTACCCGTGGCCGGCCACACCGCCGCCGGAGCGATCGGGTGCGTGCTGCTGTTCGGCATCGGTTTCGGCGTGGGCACGATCACCCGGCCGCACCTGCTCGCCGAGCGGTACGGCACCACCGGTTACGCGACCCTCTCGGGGCGGCTCGCCTTCTTCTCCGTCGCGGCCAAGGCCGTCGCTCCGCTGGCCGCCTTCGCCGGGGCCGAGACGGCGGGATACACCGTCATCCTGGTCGTCGTGTCGGCCCTGTGCGGAATCGCGGCGTTCTCGCTCTTCGGGTACGCGCGACTATAATTTCGAACGACATCTAAGTAGGGAGCCGCCATGACCGCCGTGACGATCCAGTGTTGTCCGCCGCTCATCCGCGGACCTCTCTCGGAGCAGGACGCCGTCGACCTGGCCGCCCTGCTCAAGGCCGTGGCCGACCCGGTCCGCCTGCGGCTGCTGTCGATGATCGGCTCCCACGAGGGCGGCGAGGCGTGCGTCTGCGACCTGACCGACGCCTTCGACCTCACCGCCCCCACGATCTCCCACCACCTGAAGGTCCTGCGCACCGCCGGCCTCATCGACGGCGAACGGCGCGGGACCTGGGTGTACTACCGAGTGATCCCCGAGACGGTGGCCCGGCTGAGCGCGATCTTCACGCCGATGGCGGACTCGGTCAGGCAGGCTTAGAGCTCCTAACAGAATGAGGTGAGTCGTCGCCAGCAGATGAGGGCGCAGGCCAGTTTGAGGAAGGCCTCGTGAATGTCCGCCCGGGCTTCCCAGCGGATCCGTAATCGCCGGAAAGCGTGCAGCAACGCGAAGGTCTGCTCGACGACCCAGCGCTGTCTGCCCAGGCCGGAGCCGTGCGGGGTGCCTCGGCGGGCGATGAGCGGGCGGATCTGAAGGGCGCGGACCAGGCGGCGGTACTTGTCGTGGTCGTAGCCGCGGTCGGCCAGGACGGCATCCGGTCGTTGCCGGGGCCGGCCGCGCTTGCCACGGATCTTGGGGATCGCGTGCAGCAGCGGTAGCAGCTGGGTGACGTCGTTGCGGTTCGCGCCGGTCAGGATCACCGCCAGCGGGATGCCGCCCGCGTCGGTGATCAGGTGGTGCTTGCTTCCGGCCCGTCCTCGATCGACCGGGGACGGGCCGGTCTGCGGCCCCCTTTTAACGCTCTGATCTGGGAGGAGTCCACCGCGGCCCGGGACAGGTCCAGGACGTCGGCACTCCGCAGCCGGTCGAGCAGAATCTCATGCAGCCGCTGCCACACCCCGGCCCGGTTCCATTCGTCCAGGCGCCGCCAGCACGTCATGCCCGACCCATAGCCCAGCTCTTGCGGCAGGTGCTCCCAGGCGATCCCGGTATGCAGCACAAACAAGATGCCCTGCAGAGCCAGCCGGTCATCCAGCCGCTTGCGACCCGGATGCCGTACCCGGCGTGGACGACGGGGCAGCAACGGCTCGATCACCGCCCACAGCTCGTCGTCGACTTCCCACGGCTTGAGCTTGGCCACCTGCAACGCCTCCCGCTTGGCTACAGCGAGAGATCAAAGCACAACGGAAGTCATTTTGTTAGGAGCTCTTAGGACTCACCCAAAATCGGGATCCCGCTCGCACGCGCCCACTTTCCGATCGTGTCCCAATTCCGCCCCCAAGCAGCCGGATCGAGTGACCCGTCTTGCCGGATCTGATGGTTCTCGGCGAGACCGTAGGTCTGAAAGAGATCGTTGATCAGCCGCGCTGATGCGCGTGCCAGCGGTTGACCATCATCAGCCAGTTCGTCGAGCATCAGATACGCCTCTCCGTATCCAAACGACATGCTCTGCTTGCTCACCAGAGTCAGCTGGATCCAGTTCCTGGCGCTGTACAGAGTGAGAGCGTGTCGCGCGGCATTGGGCACGCTGAATGGCCACTGGCTGAACTGCTTTTTTGTCGCGAAGATCTCCGGATAGAGATGCGCGTCAGCGAGCAGCGCAATTCTTGCCACGACACCTCCATGGACGCCCACTCGGTCGCGCGCGTGCCTCGCCATATACTGCAGCGCACTCATCACCCCGGCTACGACCTCGCCGTCCAGGACGGCGATGTCCAGTTGGTCGGTAACCTCCCGGATGCAGCCGAGGTTCATGGAAAAGGTCGCAGCTCCGTCGGTGTACAGCTGAACGCGTAGGGCGCGTTTCGTGCCGACACCGGACTCTGCTACCAGACATCGGTGTAGCAGGTAGTGGTCCGTAAAGGTCACGGTACTGCCGCCGATCATGACAACGTCCTGCTGCACGCTCCTGCCGAAGTCGTCCTGGGTGCGGCTATCGAGTAGAAGATCGCCAGGTTGTTCGGGCGCGAACGACACGATGAGCAGCGGAAGCGGGAACTGCGACTCCGTCACTCCGGCTGCGGACGTCTTGGCCGCGTTCTTCTCAAGCTGCACGACCCGCGCCTCCTGGTCATAAGGACTCATGAGGCGCTTGCGGTAGGCGGCAGCGATCTCGGATTCGCTCAGCCAAATCTTCCCGGTGCCATGCCGCCGGGGCCAGCGGAGTCCGGCCTCCCGCTTGGAGGGCGTGGAAACAGCGTGCGGAGCCATCGAACTCAGATGCACCGAGATCAACATGAACCCGCTGCCGGGCGTATCGGGATTGGCGACCGCTCGGCATTCGACACGCGGAAGGGGATGCACGCGGGAGGCCACCGCCTTCATGATCCGCGCTTCCCATCCGGCCAGCGCCACATCCTGTGGCGCACTGGGGACCTCGCCCACCTCGGCCATGCCAACGACGATCAATCCGCCAATGTGATTCGCGAAGGCCGCGATGTCCACCGCAAGGTCTTCGGTGCCCTTTTCCTCCTTGTCGCCCGAGGCGTAGTCCCGCTTGTAGTCGAGATCCTCCGCCTCTCGCGCGTCAATGTTTCCCACAAGGTCAGCGATCTGCTGATACGTCACTCGATCAAGTGGAGCCCCGAAAATCGTCTCAAGGCGGCGACTGCTGTAGATCATCAAGAAACCCTTTCTTCATACGTAGAAGTCACTAGGACTCCTGAGAAAAAGGTTATGGGAGAGTCCCGACGAAGTATTAATGCCGTTCAGGCAGGCGCCGGCACGAGTTCGTCGAGAAGGTCGCGGACCATCAGGTCAACCACTACGGCGATGTCCCTGACCTCGTCGATCACCTTCTCGTGGATCTCCGGCAAGCGCCACTCCAGGTACCGCCGCCCCGGGTACACCGGGCACGCATCCCCACACCCCATCGACACCACCACGTCAGCCACCCGCACGACCTCATCCGTCAGCGGCTTGAGGAACTCGCGAGAGATCCCCAGCCCGCGCTCGGCGAGCACGATTTCGACCGCCGGTTCGATCTCGGAGGCGGGTCGAGTCCCCGCCGTTCGTGCATGGACCCGACCCGCGGCGTAGTGGCCCATCAGCGCAGCAGCGAGTTGAGAGCGGCCGGCGTCGTGTGTGCAGACGAAAAGGATCTCGTAGACCTGCTTCGCGATGAGGCCGTCAGCCTGAGCGAGTGCGGTCAAGCGCTCCTCGGCCAGTTTCCCCCACAAGGCGGGAAGGTGTTCACGCACGCGGGCCGTCTCGGCGAGCGCACGATGGGACTCAATGACAAGGCGCTCGACGGTCTCGGCCGAGAAGACGCCGAGGAAGCGGGGCGCGAGTCTGGCGGCGATGCCTCCAGCACTGGAGTCCGGTTATGGATCTCCATCGTTCACACCTCACATAGATGACTGTCTATGCAATATATCGACACTCCCCGACCTGGCACAGCTACCTACACTGACCCCATGGAACTGATAGACGGGAATCAATCCATCGCAACCGACGATTGTCTGTCGACGGCCGTCGGGGAGCCCCTGTCCCGCAAGGAGGCCGAGACGCTGGCCACCGCGCTGAAGGCCGTCGCCGACCCCACCCGGCTGCAGTTGCTGAGCATGATCAGCGGTAGCCCATCCAGCGAAGCCTGCGTCTGCGGCCTGACCGAGGCGCTCGATCTGACTCAGCCGACGATCAGCCATCACCTGAAGGTTCTCGTCGACGCGGGCTTTCTGACCCGCGACAAGCGGGGCAGGTGGGCTTGGTACGCGGTCGTCCCCGATCGCCTCGACGTCCTTCGGAGCCTCCTGCCCTGACCGGCGGCTCGCTGGACAAATAGATAGACGTCTATAAAGATAGATGTGTGTCTATATGTTGGCGCGAGCTCGCCGCCCTTCCGACCGGCGGATGCGGCGACTCCACGCCGGGTTCGCCCAAGCCGCATGTCGCCGCCGAGCATCAGGCCCGGCGGCTCATGGTCCTTGCCGACCCGCTCGACGCGGGCGATCACACGATCAGTCACCGCCTGAAGGTGATGGGCGAGGCCCCGGAAGTACGCGGCGGTTGGGTCCGTCACCGCGTCTCCCCCGAGGGCTCCGCGCTCTACGCATTGCTCACCCGCGTACCCGTCACCGCATCATGACCAGCACCGATCGAAAGCAATCCAGGCCTGGGGCCACCAGCGCGACGCCCATGGGCGGTCTTTCCACACTCGACCGTTTCCTCCCCGTGTGGATCATCGCCGCGATGGCCCTGGGGCTGCTCCTCGGCCGCCTGGTCCCCGGATTGAACGCCGCCCTCGACGCGATCCGGATCGGGGAGGTCTCCCTGCCGATCGCGCTGGGCCTGCTGCTGATGATGTATCCCGTCCTGGCCAAGGTCCGCTACGACCGCCTCGACACCGTCACCGGAGACCGGCGACTGCTCATCGCATCGCTGGTCGTCAACTGGATCGCCGGTCCGGCCGTCATGTTCGCGCTGGCCTGGATCTTCCTGCCCGACCTGCCGGAGTACCGTACCGGGCTGATCATCGTCGGCCTGGCCCGATGCATCGCGATGGTGCTGATCTGGAACGACCTGGCCTGCGGCGACCGCGAGGCCGCGGCCGTGCTCGTGGCCCTGAACTCCGTCTTCCAGGTGATCGCCTTCGCCGGTCTCGGCTGGTTCTACCTCGAAGTGCTTCCCGGCTGGCTCGGCCTGCCCCGAACAGCGCTCGACGTTTCCACCTGGGACATCGCCCGTAGTGTCCTGGTCTTCCTCGGCATCCCGCTGGTGGCCGGATATCTGACCCGCGAGGTCGGCGAACGCGCCCGGAGCCGCGACTGGTACGAGACGCGGTTCCTGCCGAAGATCGGCCCCATCGCCCTGTACGGCTTGCTCTTCACCATCCTGATCCTGTTCGCCCTCCAAGGCGGCACCATCACCTCGCAGCCCGGCGACGTGGCCCGGATCGCACTCCCGCTGCTGGCCTACTTCGCCATCGTCTGGGCCGGCGGCTTCGCCCTCGGCAAGAGCATCGGCCTGCCGTACGAGCGGACCGCCACCCTCGCCTTCACCGGCGCGGGCAACAATTTCGAGCTCGCCATCGCCGTCGCCATCGGCGTCTTCGGCGTCACCTCGGGCCAGGCCCTCGCCGGAGTGGTCGGCCCGCTCATCGAGGTTCCCGTTCTGGTCGCCCTCGTTTACGTGTCCCTGTGGGCACGCCGTCGTTTCTACAAGCAAGGATCGTGAACATGCCCAGCGTCCTCTTCGTATGCGTGCACAACGCCGGACGTTCCCAGATGGCCGCCGGATGGCTGACCCACCTGGCCGGTGACCGGATCGAGGTCAGGTCAGCCGGATCGGCCCCCGCCGACAAGATCAACCCCGTCGCGATCGAGGCGATGCGCGAGGTCGGCATCGACATCTCCGACCAGCAGCCCAAGATCCTCACGGTCGATTCCGTGGAGGCCTCTGACGCCGTCATCACCATGGGCTGCGGCGACGTCTGCCCGATCTTCCCCGGCAAGCGCTACGAGGACTGGTCGCTCGACGACCCGACCGGGAAGACCGTCGAAGCCGTGCGGGACATCCGTGACGAGATCCGCACCCGCGTCGAGAAGCTCATCGCCGAACTTCTACCCGCGGCCGACTGACCTTTCGGGGAACAACTCCATCGAATATCTCACGGGCCGAGGAGGGGTGGCTGACGCCTCTTCCGCCAGGCTTCATTGGGTGCTCGTGGTGGCTTCACCAGCGCTTCTTCGGTGATCTCTTCAATCAGGTGCTTGTGCCCGTGATCCAACTGGGCGCAGCGGGGGCGTCGCCCCCGTGTCATCACGTGACCCGAGGTTCCGATGAAATCGATGGTCTCGAACCATCCACGCAAGAAGCTCCTGCTGGTGGCGCTCGCCGCGGCGACGACGCTTTCGGTCGCGCCCGCCGCGTACGCGGACGGCCCGCCCGCTCCGGTGACCGGCGGGATCCCGTTGGTCAACACGACCGAGAAGATCGGTCCGGGGATCGAGTTACAGCACGTCAAAGCGCTCGACCAGAAGGGCTGGTACGACGCACAGTTCCTCACCGTCGACCTGGCCGACGAAGCGGTCAGCACCGATCTGCTGACCGCCGGGCCGGTCGCCTTCGGCGGGCCGCTCAGTGTGGCCGCCAACAAGGCCGGCGCCGTCGCGGGTGTCAACGGCGAGTTCTTCGACATCGGGAACTCGAACGCGGCGCTCGGGGGCGAGGTCCAGAACGGGAAGCTCGTCAAGACCGCCGACATCGGCGGACGTCAGCACGTCGGCGTCAGCGGTGACGGTGTCGCCCAGCTCGTGAACCTCATGGTGAACGCGGCGGCGAACTTCGCGGGGGCGGACCACACGGTCCTTTCCGTCAACGCCGCGAACGGCGGTGGGGTCCCCGCTGACGGTCTGATCGCGTTCACGTCGGCGTGGGGTGACTACAGCCGCAACCGCGGGCTGACGGGGGTGGCCAACGACCAGATCGCCGAGGTGCTGGTCCGGAACGGCTCGGTCGTGTCGGTCACGCCGAACGGGCCCGCGGGCTCGGGGGTGATTCCCGAGAACGGGTTCTCCCTGGTCGGGCGCGGCGCCGCGGCGGCAGCGATCCGCGCGCTGCAGCCTGGCGAGCCGGTGACGCTCAGCTACGCGCTCGCCGACGACATCGCGAAGACGATGAAGTTCGCGCTCGGGCACGGCGGCACCATCGTCACCGGCGGCCAGGTCGTCGGCGGGCTCGACCCCTCGATCGCCCCGCGTACCGCGCTCGGGTTCAAGGACGGCGGTCGCACGCTGGTGCTCGCCACCTGGGACGGGCCGGGCGGCACCGGCAAGGGCGGTGTCGGGATCGACAAGGAGGCGCGTGATCTCGTCGCGCTGGGTGTGGAGACCGCGGTCAACCTCGACGGGGGCGGGTCGACCACGATGGTCGCCCGGGCGCTCGGCCAGGACGAGGCGACCGTCCGCAACGTCCCGTCCGACGGGCGCGAGCGCAACGACCCGAACGGTGTGGGGGTGTTCGTCGCGAAGGGCGACGGCAGGCTGCACGAGCTTCTCATCAGGCCCGGCGGCGATCTGAAGGTGTTCCCGGGGCTGCGTCTCCCCCTCTTCGCCGAGGGCGTGGACGATCATCAGACGCCGGTGGACGTCGATGCGGCGTCCGTGCGGTGGTCGGCTCGGGGGGCGTCCGTCGAGGGCGGGACGCTCGTGGCGCCGGCCAAGCCGAACGGGCGGATCACCGTCGACGCGCGGGTTGGTCCCGTGGTGGCCAAGCCCGCGAAGGTGACGGTCCTCGACCCGGTCAGCAGCGTCGAGTTGTCGTCGCAGCGCCTGTCGATCGCCGAGGCGACGCCCGCCCACGCGGTCACCGTCTCCGTGACCGGCCGCGACGGCCAGGGGTACACGGCCCCGATCGACCCCCGGGACCTCGCGCTCGACTACGACCACGACGTCGTCGGCATCCAGTCCGTGGACGGCAAGCTGAAGATCACCCCGCTCACCGCAGCGGGCACGATCCTCACGGTCTCGGTCGGCGGCGCGTCGGTCCAGCTCCCGATCACGGTCGGGGTCGAGACCAGGACGGTCTACGACTTCGACGACGACGTGCTCACCCGCTGGCGCAACAACAGCACCGCGGCCACGACGTTCTCGGCGGACCCCGACGGTCTGCGGATCGACTTCGCCGCGATGCGCAACGTGGGCGTCACCGCCGCGTCGGCGGCCCGGCGCGTCCCCGTGCCCGGTCAGCCGTTGCGGGTGCGGATGCGGATCAAGTCGAGCATCGCCGTGCCGAACGGCCTGACCTACCTGGCCTACACCGACGCGGCCGGGAAGGCCGCCGGCGTCTACGGGACCGCGCTGACCGCGAGCGACGACTGGCAGTACGCGTCGTTCACGATGCCGGCGAACACGGCGTTCCCGATCTCGATCTCGGGCTTCCAGGGCATCAACACGAGCGTCCCCCAGCAGAAGGCGGGCACGTTCGTCCTGGACCGCGTCGAGGCCGACGTCCCGACGTCGATCGACCTGCCCGCCCAGCCCGGCCTGCGGCCCGACCCGCTCGTCTCCGACGACGGGTCGCTGCCCGAGGGGCCCGGCACGTGGCGGTTCGCCACTCTCTCGGACGTGCAGTTCACGGCCGACAACCCGGCGCTGACCCAGGTCGCGACGGCCGCCGTCAGGCGGATCCGCGAGACCGAGCCCGACCTGATCGTCCTGAACGGTGACATCACCGACCGCGGCCTGCCGCAGGACCTCACGCTGGCCCGCCAGGTGCTCACCGACGCCGGGTGTGACCTCGTCGCGGTCGGCCAGGAGCCGGCCGCGAAGAGCACACCGGACTCCGTCCCCTGCTACTACGTGCCGGGCAACCACGAGTCCT
The DNA here is from genome assembly GCF_001570605.1 of Herbidospora cretacea. Taxonomy (GTDB): domain Bacteria; phylum Actinomycetota; class Actinomycetes; order Streptosporangiales; family Streptosporangiaceae; genus Herbidospora; species Herbidospora cretacea. The sequence continues at coordinate 284,853 of NZ_BBXG01000008.1, forward strand.
ACGGTCTCGACAACGTCCAGTCCGACCTGACGAACTTCACCAAGGAGTTCGGCCGGCCCTACCGGACCTTCGACCACAAGGGCACGCGGTTCATCCTGCTCGCCAGCTCGCTCGGGTCGCTGCGCTCGTCGGCGTGGGAGCAGCTCCCGATGCTGCGGCAGGCGCTCGGCGACGCCGAGAAGGACGAGTCGGTGCGCAACGTCGTGGTGTTCGCCCACCACCCGGTGGACGACCCCGCCGAGACCGACGCCAGTCAGCTCGGCGACCGCGACGAGGTCGCGCTCGTCGAGAACCTGCTCACGGACTTCCGTGACGCCACGGGCAAGGGCACCGCGATGGTCGGCTCCCACGCCCAGATCGCCGACGTCCACCGCCTCGAAGGCGTGCAGTACATGGTGCTGCCGTCGTCGGGCAAGGACCCCTACGGCACGCCGGACCGCGGCGGTTTCACCGGGTGGGTCAACTGGTCGGTCGACTCGCGGCGGGACGCGGACAAGCAGTGGATCGAGGCCGAGGTGCGCGCCTTCGCGCAGTCGATCACGCTCACCACCCCCGGCTCGCTCAAGGTGGACGAGACGGCGCAGCTCTCGGGCAGCATCGTGCAGCCGTCGGGCGTGTCGGCGGGCACGCGGGTGGTGCCATTGCGCTACCCGATGTCGGTGGCCTGGAGCGGCTCGTCCAACCTGGCGATCGGCAGCGGGCAGGACGCCGTCGACACGGCCCTCCGCAAGGGCAGGGTCGCGATCCTCGACCCCCGGACCCGGACGCTCACCGCGCTGAACCCCGGCACGGTGACCGTGACGGTGACGAACGACTCGATGCGCGCCTACACCGACGACAGTTCGCTCGCGCCGATCACGACGTCGAAGACCATCCAGGTCCTGCCCGGCAAGTGACCGTCACCAATATCGGCCCGCGGATCGGCTCCTGAGCGGTCCGAACGGCCTGGCTGAGGGCGAGCACCCACGTGCTCGCCCTCAGTGCTGCCCGGCCGGCTCACGCGATCGCGACGCCATCCGGCTCTGAGGTGAACTGACAAGTCCCAGCCGGATTCGGCATTCGCAGGAAATCGAACGCCGGTCTCCGGCGCCTTTCCTGACGGAGGTCACTCAATGAATGCGGAGCGCGGTGGCGGAAATCGGTGCGCCTGTACGGCGCAGGCTTGGTCAGTCGACGCACATCGCGTTGTGCGTGGACTGGAAGACCCACGTCCCGCCGCCTGGCGAGACATAGGTCTGCGTGGTGGCGTAGGTCCCGGCGTCGCAGTCATGGCCGGCCGCGAGGACGGCCGCCCTGGCCCGCTGCTGGGCCGCCGCGAACCCGGCCGCGTAGGTGCTGCCCGCCCCCACGGCGGTGGCGCTGCGGGGAGTGTCATAGCCGTCGGCGTGTGCGGCCACGGGCGCGGTCGCCAGGCCCGCCGCCACTGCCGCTGCGACGAGGCAGAGCCGCGTGACTTCTCGCATGATTCTCCTCCAGGGACGGATCATTCGACCGCCTGAGGATAAATTTCCGCCGGACCGAGGCGAAGACGCCATTGTCCGGCATTCGGTTCATCATGCTGTTTCTCGTGGGGGGCGTGTAATTTACATGCGGCCGACGCTGATCGTCAGTGATTGGGCGCGGTGGTCGGAAAGGCCGCGCGGGTCCCGCAGTTCGCTCGTGTGGACGTTCAGCCCCCTCGTGAAGGTCCAGTCGAGCTGCCACAGCGGCAGCACGCCCGCGTACCACGACGTCGGGTAGATCGAGCGGTTCGCCGTGTTGGCGCTCGTGAGCCGGTCGAACAGGGGACGCAGCTCGCCCATCGCCCCGGTGCTGTTGAAGTCGCCGCTGACCAGGGCGGCGGAGGGGTTGGCGGCGAGGTCGGCCAGCAGGGCGCCGAACTGGGCGTCGCGCCGCTCGCCCCTGCTGCGGAGCTCGGTGTGGAAGGAGGCCGTGAACGGGTTCTCGTTCAAGACGTACTGGGCCGGGATGTGGACGTTGTAGACCGACAGCGTCGAGGCGCCGATCCGCAGGTCGGTGCGGAGGATCTTGGCGAGGTCGAAGGCCGCCTGCCAGGAGGGGCCGCCCGGATCGACGACCGGGCGCGCGGCCACGACGGGGAACCGGGACAGCGTGACGAGTTCCCCTGCGGCGGCGACGTGGTAGCCGGGGAACTCCCGCCGCAGGGCCGCCAGGTCGGCGACCTCGCGGGGGCGGTCGCCGACCCAGTTCAGGTACTCCTGCAACACGTAGACGTCGGCGCGCTGGTCGGTGAGGAAGCGGTAGAAGGCCCGGGGGTCGTCGTCCTGATGCCAGTATTCGGTGTTCCACGAGAAGACCCGGACCGCCCCGGGCGGCGGCGGGCCGCCCGGGGCGATCAGAGCGGCGGGGTTGAGGCCGCCGTGGGTGGCGCCCAGCACGAGCGACCCCGCCGCCAGGAGGGCCGCCCGGCCCCGGCACCCGGCCACGGCCAGGAGGGTCAGCGGGACGGCCAGGTAGAGGGCGGGCGGGATCAGGTCGGGGATCAGCCAGAGCCAGAACCGGCCCGTGAGCAGGTGGTGGAGGATCACGAAGCCCAGCCAGACGGCGGAGGCGATCCCGGCCGCCTTCCTCAACGGGCCGGCTCGGGGGTGCGGGCGTCGTACAGGCGCCGGAAGGAGGGGGAGGCCAGCCACTGGAGGGCGCCGGTCGCGACGCCCGCGAGGATGGCGAGGCCGACCACGAAGTGGACGGCGACGAAGTAGGCGCCGAAGAGCGGGCACTTGCGGGCGAAGACGAACCGGAACATCCCGGCGTCGCCGAGCGCCCAGGCGGCCAGGGACAGGGCCGGCAGGGCCGCCCACCACGGGCCCAGCAGGAACGGGACGGGGAGGGTGACGACGGCGAGCGCCGCCGCCAGGGAGGCGAGGGCCCGCGCGGGGGTCTCGTAGCCCTGGGCGAAGCGGCGTTGCCGCGCGTAGAGGGGGACGCGCAGGCGGCCGCGCTGGAACAGTTTGCGCAGCAGCGTCGGGAGTTCGCGGTCGTGGCCCATGCGCCCTCGGATGGCGCGCGTGATCCGCACCCGGTAATGATCGCTGAGACGCCTGCCGTAGTCGACCTCCTCGGTGTGGCGGAGATCCGGGTTGAACTCGCCGGTCTCGCGGAACACCGGGGCGCGGATGGCGAACATGGCCGACCACAGGAACGACACCTCGCCCTCGGACGCGATCGACCAGTAGTGGTGCTGGTGGGCGCGGTAGTCCTCGACCCTGGTGGAGCGGATCAGCGGGTCGGGGTCCTCGATGCCGCAGACCGCGCCGAGCGCCGGGTCGGCGGCCAGCATCGCCACCCCCGTGGCGACCGCGTCGGGGGCCAGGGCGACGTCGGAGTCGACGAAGAACAGGATCTCCCCGTTGGCGTGGGCGGCGCCGAGGTTCCTGGCCACGGCGGGGCCGCTGTTGCCGGGGGTGCGGACCACCGGCACGCCCATCGACGCGGCGACGGCGGCCGAGCCGTCGATGCTGCAGTCGTCCACGACGACGACCTCCAGCGGGGTGTGGGTCTGCTCCCGGATCGCCGTCAGGACCAGCGGGAGGAACCGGGCGTGGTTGTAGGTCGGGACGATGACGGTGACCAAGGGGGAATCCATCGGTTCACACCTCCGAGATGAGCAGCTCTTGCAGGTGGTGGGTGGACAGGCCGTCCGGCGCGTGCAGCTCGTAGTCGTGGACGGCCAGCTCCGGGGAGGTGAAGGTCCAGTCCATGCGCCACAGGCGCAGACCGGCGAAGGACAGGGTCGCCGGGAGGAGCGGGCCCTGGGCCGCCGTCAGGCCGTCGAGGGCGCGCAGGTGGCCCATGCCGGGCAGGGCGTTGAAGTTGCCGGAGGCCACGACCGGGTTGGGGTTGCGGCCGAGGTCGGCGGCGAGCGCGTCGAACTGCGCCCGCCGGGCGTCGTCGAGGGACGCGATGGCCTGGTAGAAGCGCGGGGACAGGGGGCTGGCGCTCAGGTAGAGCATGTCGAACAGGTGCACGTTGTAGACCGAGACGGTCCGCCCGCCGATGGCGAGGTCCGTGCGCAGCGCGGCATGCCGCCAGTTCGGCGCGTACGGGTTGGGCGCCTCCCCCACCGCCGACTGCCCGGCCACCGGGAAGCGGGAGAGGGTGAGCAGGCCGTCGAGGGTCGCGACGTGGTGGCCGGGGAACTCGCGCCGCAACAGGTCGGCGTCGTCGATCGGGGTGGGCGCGCCGGGGCCGCAGCCCGAGTGCTCCTGGAGCAGGTAGACGTCGGCCCGCCACTTCTTGAGGTAGCGCAGGAACCGTTCGGCGTCGTCGTCGGTGTCCCAGCAGTAGGTGTCCCAGGAGACGACCCGCACCGCGTCGCGCGGCACCGGGGCGCCGCCCCCGCCGAGGTGCACGCCCGCCTGGGTCGCGCCCAGCGCCAGCGCCCCGGCGGCGAGGGCCGCCGTCCACCAGCGGGTCCGTCCGCCCAGCGGCGCGGACAGCAGCAGGGCCGCCGGGATCACCACGAACAGCAGCGGCGGGACGACCAGGTCGGGGACGACCCAGAGCCAGGTCCGGCCACTCAGCGCCGAGCGCGCCACGACGAGGGCCAGCGCCGCCGCCGCCAGGCTGACCAGCGCCCGTTCGCGCCGCGACGGCAACCGCCACCGCAGCGCGACCATCGGCACGGCCGCGACCACCAGCAGCGGAACGGCGAAGAACACCACCAGCGGCGCGCCGCCGCCCCACCACCAGAAGTCCCCGCTCAGCCAGTTGACGACCGTGACCGCCAGCCAGGCCACCGGCACGGCGACCACCGCCCACCGGACGACCCGGACCGCCCCGGGAGCATCGAGCATCATGCCCGCCGGAACCAGAACGAGGCGGGCAGGTAGTGCTGGGTGACGCCGAGCCTGTCCCACAGGGGTCGCAGCAGGCCGCGCAGCTCCGGGTCGTGCTGGACGAACGCGCTGGGGAGTTCGACGTCGTACCGGCCGGGGTCGCCGAGCAGGAAGGCGGCCAGCAGGTACTGCTCCGAGTAGTGCCGCCAGCGCCACTCGGGCGGGTAGTCGAAGGGGAGCATGATGTCGTGCAGGTGCACCAGCACGCCGGGCGGCAGCAGCGGGAGCACCTCGAAGAAGAACACCGTCACGTCGGAGCCCATGAGAACCCGGTGGGAGCCGTCGAGGAAGACGACGTCGCCGGGTTCGAGGCCGGTGAAGACGCTCAGGTCGGCGCGTTCGAGCGGGCTGCGGACCACCACGTCGCAGAGGGCGTCGACGTTCGCGCGGGGGGCCGGGTCGATCGAGGTGATCCGGGTGCGCAGGCCGTGGTCTGCGATGGCGCGGCGGGCGAACTTGGTGGAGTTGCCCGAGCCGATCTCGACGTACCGGGCGGGGTCGGTCTCGGTGAGCAGGCCGTAGAGGCCGAGGGCGTCCAGCGGGGGCAGCCAGCCGTTGTCCCAGTAGGGCGTGGTGCCCGACGGCCGGTCGCGGACGGGGATCGCGGCCAGCGCGCCGGCCAGGTCCGCGAACCTGGTCAGGCGGTCGGCGTAGCGGTCGCGGTTGCGGTCGATCAGGGCGGACAGCTCGCCGTGCGCGGGCCTGCCGTGGCCGAACCTCGGCTCGGGGTCGATCGGGTGGTCGATGAAGATCGGGCGGCGCAGCCCGAAGGCCGACAGCACGGCCCCGTGCACGCCGGGGTGCCGTTCGAGCCACGCGAACGGCCGGTCGGCGAACGGCACGGCGCTGATCATCCGCAGCAGCGCCCCCGACACCGGCCCGGCCGGAACCTGCCGGGTCAGGTGCTTGAGCTGAGACGTCATGACGACACTCCTTCGGCGAGAGGGGCGATACGGGTCCGGGACAGCGCCGCCAGGACGACGGCGGTCGACACGACGTCGACGACGGTGATCAGCACGCGGCTCAGCGCGACCAGGGTGATCAGGCCCGGCCCGGTCAGCAGGGTGGCGAGGGTGAGCCCGAGCACGACCTCGCGCGGGCCGAGCCCCGACGGCATGACGAGGGTGAAGATCCCGGCCACGGTGGAGAGCGCGAACCCGCCGATCCCCACCGACAGCGCCCCGGCGGGCGAGGCCCCGAGCGCGACGGCGAGCACGCCGACGTGCAGCCCGCTGATCAGCCAGCCGACGGACAGCAGCCCGGTGACGGTGAGCAGCGTGCGCCGTCCCGGCAGGGTCACCGGCTCTCCCCCGCCCCGGCGCAGCACCCGCTGGGCCGTGCCGAGCAGCCGTTCCAGCAGGCGCGGCGCCAGCAGCGGGACGAGCGAGGCGCCCAGGAGCGGCAGCAGCACCCACCAGACCGGCCCGGCGGCCACCAGCCACGGCAGCGCGATCAGCCCCACCAGCAGCCCGGACACCACGCCGAGCCCCTGCGTGGCCACGAACGCGCCGGCCAGCCGGGCGGGCGGCGCTCCGAGCGGCCGGGCCATGGCCGCGTGGGCGACGGCCGGCCAGACCCCGCCGGGCAGATACCGGGTGATCCCGGCCAGGAAGAAGACGCGGGCCGCGACCGGCAGCGTCAGCCGGGTGCCCAGCCCGGCGAGCAGCAGCCGCCAGGCGAAGAACCCGGGCAGTCCGCCGACCGCCGCGAGCACGGCGGCCAGGGCAGATGTCGACCAGCCGACCTGGCGCAGGCTGTCGCCGACGCCGTGCCGGACCCGCCAGAGCTGCCAGCCGAGGAAGGCCAGCACGAGCACGACGGCGGCCCAGCGCAGGAGGGCGAACACGCGTCCCCGGGTCACGCGGGCACCCGGGCGTACAGGCGGCGGAAGGAGCGGGAGGTGAGCCACTGGAGGATGCCGACGCCCGCGCCGGCGGCGATGGTCAGGTTGATCAGGAAGTGCATGGCGGCGAAGTAGAGCGCGAAGGCCAGGCCACGGCTGGAGAGCACGAACCGGTACATCCGGCGGTCGATCCAGAACCACGACAGCAGCAGCAGGGCGGGCAGGACGGCGGTCCAGGCCAGGCCGGTGAGCAGGGGCACCGGGAGGGTGGCCGCGCTGAGGGCGGCGGCCAGGCTGGCGCCGGACTCCGGCGAGCCGACCACGCCGGCGGCGTACCGGCGCTGCAGGAAGAACGGCACGTGCACGCGGGTGCGGGTGAAGACCTTCCAGAGCGCGGTGCGCACCTGGGCGTCGTCGTCGTGCCGGCCGCGCACGGCCGAGGTGAGCATCACCGTGTAGCCGCGGTCGGTGAGGCGTTCGCCCACGTCGGCGCCCTCCGACTGGGTGAGCGCGTCGGTCCACGGGCCGACCTCGGCCCAGACGCGGGCCGGGAAGGCGATGATGGCGACCGGCAGGAAGCCGGTGATCGGGCCCTCGGCGACCAGGTACCAGTAGTGGCGGTAGAGGTTGCGGTACTCGCGCACCAGGCTGACCCGGTTGAGCGGGATCGCCTCGTAGTTGCCGCAGACCGCGCCGATCGCGGGGTCGGCCGCCAGGATCGAGACCGCCTCGGCGACGGCGTCGGGGGCGAGGGCGACGTCGGAGTCGAGGAAGAACAGGATCTCGCCCCTGGCGTGCTCGACGCCGAGGTTGCGGGCGACGGACACGCCGCCGTTGCGGGGGGTGCTGAGCGGCTCGATCCCCAGGGCGCGGGCGACGGCCACGGAGTCGTCGGTGCTGCAGTCGTCCACCAGGACGATCTCCACGTCGGGGTAGGTCTGCGCGCGGACCGCCTCCAGGCACTGGCCGAGCACGTATCCGTAGTTGTAGTTGGGGATGATCACGGAGACCAGCGGTCTCATGAGTCACCGGCCTTTCTGGGGAGCATTCCGGCCGCCGCCCCGGCGAGCAGGGCCGTGTGGACGAGGAAGTGCACCGCGACGAAGTAGACGAGGAAGGCGGGCCCGCGCTCGCGCCAGACGAACCGGGCCAGCGGCGGGTCCGCGAACGCGAACGCGAGCAGGAAGAACGCGGGCAGCAGCGGGGCGAAGGGGCCGAGCGGGAGGGTGGCGAGGGTGAGCGCGGCGGCGAGGATCCCGCTCACCCGGTTGACCACGAGCGCGTCCTTGCGCAGGCGGTTGCGGGCCGACCGGCGCAGCAGCCGGGCCCGCCGGAACTGCTCGGCGAGCAGCGGCAGCAGCCGGTCGGCCTCGTCGTGGCGGCCGGTGATCGCGCCGGACAGCCGGATGCGGTGACCGGCCAGCAGCCGTTCGCTGTACTCGTCGTCCTCGGCCGCGCGCAGGGTGACGTCGAACGGGCCGACCTCCTCGAACACCGTCCGGGGCAGGGCGGCGAGGGCGAAGACCGCCGTCGCCGTCGGGCCCGCCCCACGGCTGAGCGCGTGGTGCAGGTGCAGGGTGCGGTAGACCTCGACGGGGCCGTCGTCGATGAGCGGCTCCCGGTCGTACACGCCGTAGACGCAGCCGCAGCCGGGGTCGGCGGCGAGCAGGCGCACGGCGGCGGCCACCGCGTCGGGCGCGAGCGCGACGTCGGAGTCGAGGAAGAACAGGATCTCGCCGCTCGCCCGCGCCGCCCCGCTGTTGCGGGCCGCCGACACCCCTTGGTTGTACGGCTGCCGCACCACCACGCAGGGATACTCGGCGGCCGTCTCGGCGGTGCCGTCGGTGCTGGCGTCGTCGACGACGATCACTTCGAGGGGACGGTGGGTCTGGGCCAGCGCCGAGGCCAGGCAGAGCCGGAGGGTCTTGGCGGCGTTGTAGGCCGGGATGACGACGGACACGAGGGTCATCGGGTCTCCTTCAGCGCAGCAGGGCGGCGGCCAGCGCGGGGTTGCGGGCCAGCACGAAGGCGGTCCCCAGGACGATCGCCAGGCAGAGCGCGGTGACGGCGAGTCCCCGGTCGCCGAGCAGGCCGCGCACCGGGTCACCGCCCCCGCCGTCGACGAGCACCACCTGGAGGTAGCGGAACAGCGCGTAGAGCACGAACGGCGTGGCCAGCACCAGCGCCCCAGGTCCGTAGGGCCCGAGCGGCGCCTCGGTCCGCACGTAGACGAGCCCGGCGACGGCCGACAGCACGGCGGCGAACTGGAGGAGGTGGTCGGTGAGCTCGACCGAGTAGCCGCGCAGCGCGGGCCGGTGGTCCGGGCCGCTCTCCAGCAGCTCCCGGCGGCGCTTGCCGACGATCAGCAGCAGCGACAGCGAGAACACCGTCACCACCAGCCATCCCGAGATCGGCGCCCCGATCGCGGCGTACCCGCCGACGACCCGCAGCACGAACCCCAGCGCGACCGCGCCGACGTCGACCAGCGGCACGTGCTTGAGCGACCGGCTGTAGGCCACGTTGAGCACCAGGTAGGCCAGCAGCGGCCAGTAGGGCCGGCCCGGTCCGGCCGCGGCGATCAGCGCGAGCAGCGCCACGAGCAGGGTCCGGTAGAGGTGGGCGGCCCGCACCGAGACCCGCCCGGCGGCGATCGGCCGGTGCCGTTTGACCGGATGCAGCCGGTCCCGGTGCCGGTCGGCCAGGTCGTTGCCGATGTAGACACAGGCCCCGGCCAGGACGAACCCGGCCACCGCCCAGGCCGCCTGGGCGAGCGCGGTGAGGGTCCAGTGGCCTGCCTCCAGCAGGGGCAGCGGCACCAGCAGCAGGCTCTTGACGCTGTGCAGCGGCCGGAGCAGCGCGAGCAGGTCGCCGATCCGGCCCGGCCGCGCGCGGGTGGCGAGATCCGCCTCGATGACACCCATCGCGGCGGCCCTCAGAAGAGGAACTTGACGAGGGACAGGGCGCCCTGCCGCCAGGCGTCCCGGCTGGTGCGCCCGGCGGCCCTGGTCCGGGCGTGCTCCCGCCACCACGCGTAGGCGCCGAGGATGGCGTCCCGGTTGGAGTGGCGCGGCGCGAAGCCGAGCCGGTCGCGCGCCCTGGCGATGTCCACGTAGGAGTCGTCGAGCAGCTTGTAGAGCAGCCGGTCGTACACCGGGGACAGGCCGGTGCGGCCGAGCGTCCTGAGCACCGCGAGCGCCGGCCCGGCCGGCACCGAGCGCACCCGCCTGCCGTGCCCGGCGGCGTCGAGCACGGCCTGGAAGTCCTCGCGCAGGGTGGCGAACTCGGCGGCGGCGATGTTGTAGGTGTCGTTCGCGACGTCGTCGGGCGCGTCCAGGACCAGCAGGATCGCGTCGACCAGGTCGTCGATGGCGAGCATCTGGATGCGCGCGCCGCCCTTCCCGAGGATCGGGAAGCCGTGGCCCTCCTCCGCCCATTCGAAGAGCATCGCGAACAGGCCCATCCGCCCGGGACCGAGGAAGGTCTTCGGCCGGACGACGGGCACGCACAGCCCATCGGCCCGGAACTTCTCCGCGACCTCCTCGGCGGCGGCCTTGGCCCTGCTGTAGGGATCGACGGGTTCGCGGGGGTGGTCCTCCGGGGTGGGGACCAGCTTGGGCAGGCCGTACACGGCGGTGGACGAGATGTGCACCACGCGCGCGACCCCGGCGTCCCGGGCGGCGGTCAGCACGCTGCGGGTGCCCTCGACGATGACGCTGTGGATCTCGGCGTCGGGGTAGCTGGGCAGCGCCGAGGCGCAGTGGACGACGGCGTCGGCGCCCTGGAACAGCTCCGTCATGCGCGCGGTGTCGCGGATGTCGGCGGCCTCGCCGTCGGCCGGGTTCAGGTCGACGCCGAGGGCCGGGCGGCCCGTCTCGTGGAGGCGGCGGAGCAGGGTCGAGCCCAGCATGCCCGCGCTGCCCGTGACTACGATCCCCATCGCGGCGCCACCTTCTCCTTGACGAATCGGGTCGTCAGCCGGAGCAGTCCCTGCGCGAGGGTCCGGTCGAGGCTGTCGAGGAAGTACTCCACGTCGGCCGGCTCCACCACGAGCGGCGGGGCGGCGACCAGCGGGTTGGCGCCGTTGAGGGTGTAGTAGGCGTAGACGCCGTGGTCACGGTAGAGGGCGTCGATCACGGCGCAGGTGATCAGCTTGACCCGGAAGTTGGGGTCGCGGGCCAGCCCGACGGGGGCCAGCCTCGCCACCCGGTCGAGGAGCTTCGGGCCGCCGTCCAGGAAGATCCCGTAGAGTGCGCCGGCCCCCCTGACCTGGGCCACCGTGTCCGGGTAGGTCTTCCTGATCCGGTCGAGGCCGGGGGCGAGGACCCGCTCGATCGCGCGGGCGCGGGCCGGGTAGTCGTCCTCGACGGCGATGTTGACCGCTTCGAGGGCGGTGGCGGTCTCCTCGCCGAACCCGTAGTAGGTGGTGCTGGTGCTGTTCATCAGGGAGTCGCCGAGGTTGTCGTAGGCCCTGCGGAACACCGGCTCGCGGGCGATGTAGGCGGAGATGGACGACTTGCCGCCGCCGAACGACTTCGAGGTGGTGACGACGTCGGGGACCAGGCCGGGGTAGCGCATGAAGTGGAAGAGGCTGCCGGTCTTGCCCCAGCCGGTGTAGATCTCGTCGAAGATGAGGACGATGTCGTGGGCGTCGCAGAGCTCGCGCAGCCCGCGCAGGAACTCCTCCGAGCAGGCCGTCATGGTCGACGCGCTGAACGGCTCGATCAGGATCGCGTAGACGTCCTTCCCGGCCAGTCTCCGGACGGCGTCGAGGTCGCCGTACGGGAAGACCTCCACGCCCGGGATGCCGGGAAAGGTGAAGTTCTGGTGGGCCCCGGTGAGGCTGCCGGAGCCGAGCAGCCTGCCGTGGAAGGCGATGTCGGCGCGCAGGATCCGGTGCCGTCGCCCGCGATGGTACTTGTAGGCGAGTTTCACCGCCCCCTCCACCGCCTCGGCACCTGAATTGGGAAAGAAGGACATGTTCAGATCGCCCGGCAGCAGTTGGGCGAGATTGTGGCCGAGCGCGGCGACGTACGGAGAGAAATAGGTCTTGTGCACCTCCATCCGCTGAAGGTCCTGGAACCTTTTTCGGGCGGCCAGGATCCGGGGGTGATTGTGGCCGTGGTTGAGCACGCCGACGCCGCCGGTGAAGTCGAGGATCCGCCGGCCGGACCGGGTCCAGAGCCACGCCCCCTCGGCCCGTTCGACCAGTTCACGGCCGAAGCCGAACGAGGTCATCAGGGACACCTGGCTGCGGTTGACGTGCCGGCGGTAGAGGTCGTGGACGTGTTCCGGGGTGAGCCGCTCGCATGCGTCGACGCTGATCAGATCAGACATGCGGCCACTTTGCGGGTGATCCATAAAGGACGGGTAAAGGCGCGACTTGACAGAGTTCGGAAATTCTGTCCGGAAACCCGGTTTGTGTAGGGCGCGAAATCCGGGGACGCCGCCGGGCCCCAAGTGCCTGAACTGAAGAATGGAACCAAAATCCCAGTATGTGAACAATATGTGGTATTGCCGGTCTATGCGGTTTCGTGTCCTCGGCACACTGGAAGTCCGCTCCGACGGCCACCGCGTGGTCCGGCTGGGCGCGGCCAAGCAGCGGGTTCTGCTGGCCGTTCTGTTGCTGCACGTCAACCGGCCGGTCCACGTCGACCGGCTCGTCGACGCCCTGTGGCCGCAACGCCCGCCCCGGACCGCCGCCGTGGCCCTGCGGACCTACGTGTCGGCGCTGCGCCAGGTGCTCGGCCTGGCCGGGCGGGCGGAGACGCCGCTGCTGTCGACCGTGCCCAGCGGCTACGAGATCCGCCTGACGGCGGCCGACCTCGACCTGCTGACCTTCGAGGACCTGGCCGCCCAGGGCCGCCGCGCCCTGACGGCGGGACGGCCGGGCCTCGCCTCGGAACGGCTGCGCGGCGCACTCGGGCTGTGGCGGGGCCGCCCGTTCGAGGACGTGTCCCTCGATCCCCGGCTCGAACCCGAGCTGATCCGCCTGGAGGAGCGCAGGCTGGCCGCCCAGGAGACGTGGATCGAGTCGCAACTGGCCCTCGGCCACCACGACGACCTGCTCGCCGAACTGGGCGGCCTCGTCGCCGAGCAGCCGCTGCGCGAGCACCTGCACGCCCAGTGGATGCTGGCGCTCTACCGCTCGGGCCGCCAGGCCGAGGCGTTACGGGCCTACCGCGAACTGCGGCGGCGTCTCGCCGAGGACCTGGGCATCGAGCCGAGCCCGCCGCTGCAGCGCCTGCACCACCAGATCCTCGGCGGCCACACCGACCTGGCCGCCCCGACGGGCATCCCGCCCGTCGTCCCCCGGGAGCTGCCGCGCGACATCGCCAGCTTCACCGGCCGGACCGCCGAGATCGCCTTCCTGGACGCCGCCGCGCAGGGCTCCCCGATGATCGGCGCCGTCGACGGGATGGCCGGGGTCGGCAAGACGACGCTGGCCGTGCACGTCGCGCATCGGCTGGCCGACCGCTACCCCGACGGGCAGCTCTTCGTCGACCTGCGCGGCTTCACCCGGGGCGGCGCGCCGGTCGACCCCGGCGACGCCCTCGACCAGCTGCTCCGCTCGCTCGGCGTCCCCGGCGACCGCATCCCGCACGACCCCGGCGCGCGCGCCGCCCTCTACCGCACCCGGCTGGCGGGCCGCCGCGTCCTGGTCCTGCTCGACAACGTGGCCACCGAGGCGCAGGTCCGCCCGCTCCTGCCGGGGTCGCCGGCCTGCCTGGTGCTGATCACCAGCCGCCGCAGGCTGGCCGGGCTGGAGGACGTCCGCCCGCTCTCGCTGGACGTGCTCCCCCGCCCCGACGCGGTCACCCTGTTCGCCCGCACCGCCGGGGAGCAGCGCGTCAGCGGCGAGGCGCCGGGCCTGCTCGCGGAGATCGTGGAGCTGTGCGGGCGGCTGCCGCTGGCGATCAGGATCGCCGCCGCCCGCCTGCGGGTCCGCCCCGGCTGGACCCCCGCCCACCTGGCCGACCGCATGCGCGACCACCAGCACCGCCTGGGCGAACTGGAGGTGGGCCCGCTGAGCATCGCGGCCGCGCTCGACCTGTCCTACCACCACCTCACCCCCGGCCAGCAGGACATGTACCGCCTGCTCGGCCTGCACCCCGGCCCCGACATCGAGCGTCAGGCCGCCGCGGCCCTGGTCGGCACCACCGTCCAGCACGCGGGCCGTCTTCTGGACGATCTGGTCGACGTCCACCTGCTCCAGGAACCGGCCCCGGGGCGCTACCGCTTCCACGACCTCCCCCGCGCGCACGCGAGCGCCACTTTGGCCGACGAGGACACCGACCACGACCGCCAGGCGGCGCTGACGCGCCTTTTCGACCACTACGTCCAGACGGCGTCGACGGTGGTGGAGACCGATCTGGTCAACCTGCTCGCGGTGGCCGTCCACGCCGCGCGGCACGGCTGGCCCGCGCACGCCCTCGACCTGTCGGCGACCCTGCACCGGCACCTGCACGAGTGCGCGCGGTACGACGACGCGCGGGTCCTGCACCGGACCGCGGTCCACGCGGCGCGGGCGATCGCGGCGCTGTGCGACCTGGGCGACGACCACCTGGCGCAGGGGCGCTTCGGCCCGGCCGCGGAGTACTTCGAACGCGCTCTGAAAATGGTGGGGACGGACCGCCCGGGCCACGCGTGAACGGGAGGCGCGGATCGGGCGGTCCGCCGAACTCAGCCCTGTGTCAGCCCTGTGTCAGCCCTGGGTCAGGGGGGCCAGCTTCGGGTCGTTGGCGTACGCCTCGGCGGCGTTGTCCTTGGTCACGATGACCGGCGGGAGCAGGTACGACGGCACGACCTTGACGCCGTTGTCGTACGACTCCTTGTCGTTGATCGTCGGCTCGTTGCCGGCCTGCAGCGACTTCACCATGCCGATCGTCTCGGCGACCAGCTTGCGGGTGTCCTTGTTGATCGTCGAGTACTGCTCACCGGCCATGATCGACTTGACCGACTCGACCTCCGAGTCCTGGCCGGTCACGACGGGGATGTCCTTGCCGGCGCCCTTGACCGAGGTGATGATCGCGCGGGCCAGGGTGTCGTTCGGGGACAGGACGCCGTCGAGCTTCTTGTCGCCGTTGTAGGTGGAGGTGATCAGGGAGTCCATGCGCTGCTGGGCGCCCTCGGCCTTCCAGCCCTGGATGGCGGTCTGCTTGACGTCGGTCTGGCCGGAGCCGACCACGACGTCGCCCTTGTCGATGAGCGGCTTGAGCACGTCCATCGCGCCGTTGAAGAACACGCCCGCGTTGTTGTCGTCGGGCGAGCCGGAGAACAGCTCGATCGTCCACGGGCCCTCGGGCTTCTTGGCCTTCATGCCGTCCAGGAGCGCCTGGCCCTGGAGCTGGCCGACCTTGAAGTTGTCGAAGGCGATGTAGTAGTCGACGTCGGGGGTGTTGGTGATCAGCCGGTCGTAGGCGATGACCGTCGCGCCGGCCTCCTTGGCCTGCTTGACCTGGGTGGTGAGCTGCGCGGCGTCGGTCGCGCCGATCACGATGACCTTCGCGCCCTTGGTGACCATGGCGGAGATCTGGGCCTGCTGGTCGGCGACGGTGGTGGAGGCGCCCGCGTACTGGACGTCGGAGGTGAACCCGGCCTCCTTGAGGCCGTTGGTGAACAGGTCGCCGGCGAGGACCCAGTTCTCGGAGGTCTTGGACGGCAGGGCCACCCCGATGAGGGCGTCGGCGGCGAAGCCCTTGGCGGGGGCCGCGCTGCCGCCGGCGTCGGCGGGGGCCGCGCCTTCGCGCTCGGAGCCGCAGGCGCTCAGCGTGAGCAGCGCCGCGACGCCGATCATCGCGACGCTCCTGGTCAGATATTTCCGCATGGTGGAACGAGCCCTTCTTCAGAGGTGATGTCACGAGCGCGTGGGGACGCGCCCGGGGGATGGGTCAGCCGGAGACCGGCGCTTTGCCGGCGTCCGTCAGGGAGGTCGTGCCGGTCGGTGGGGGCGGATCGTCGCGGCGGAAGGGCCGCATCAGCGTCCCGATGATCGAGAACCGCCCCTGGCTCTTGTTGTAGACGTCGAAGGCGACCGCCAGGAGCAGGACCAGGCCCTTGATGATCTGGACCATGTCCGAGCCGACGCCTTCGAGCTGCAGGCCGTTGTTGAGCAGGGCCATGACCAGGCCGCCGACGATCGACCCGCTGATGGTGCCGAGGCCGCCGGAGACGGCCGCGCCGCCGATGAAGACGGCCGCGATGGCGTCGAGCTCCCAGCTCAGCCCGTCTTGGGGGCCGGAGGCCGACGACCGCGCCACGAAGATCATCCCGGCCAGCGCGGCCAGGACGGACATGTTCATCATGACGAGGAAGTTGACCCGCTTCAGCTTCACGCCGGACAGTTCGGCGGCGCGGGAGTTGCCGCCCACGGCGTAGATGTGCCGGCCGCCGATGGTGTTGCGGGTGTAGTGGGAGTACACCAGCACCAGGCCGATCAGGATGATGCCGGAGATCGGCAGGCTGGTGCCGACCCGGCCGCCGGCGAAGCGCAGGGTGGCGAACACGATGACGCCGACCATGACCGCCATCCGCAGCACCGAGATCCACATCGGCGCGACGTCGGCGTTCATCTCGCGCCGGGTCTGGCGCGACTTCAGCTCCCGCCAGATCACGGCCGCGCACGCGGCCAGGCCGAGCAGCAGCGTCAGGTTGTTGTAGCCGGTGTCCGGGCCCACCTCGGGCAGGAACCCGGCCCCGATCGCGCGGAACCCCTCGGGCACCGGGACGGTGTCGGCGTTGCCGATGTACTGGTTGCCGCCGCGGAACAGCAGCATGCCGGCCAGCGTCACGATGAACGCCGGCACGCCGACGTAGGCGACCCAGAAGCCCTGCCAGGCGCCGATCAGCGCGCCGACGGCGAGCCCGAGCAGGATGCCCACCGGCCAGGGCAGGGAGAACTCCTGCATGGCCTTGGCCACCACGATGCCGGTGAAGGCGGCGACCGAGCCGACCGACAGGTCGATGTGCCCGGCCACGATCACCATCAGCATGCCGATGGCCAGGATGAGGATGTAGGAGTACTGGCTGACGACGGCGATCAGGTTGCCCGAGGTCAGCGTGAGGCCGTTGGTCCAGATCTGGAACAGCAGCACGATGGCCACGAGGGTGAAGATCATGCCGAACTGGCGGGCGTTGGAGGTGGTGCCCCCGAACAGGTTCTTCTGGAGGTCTTTGATTCGGCTCATCGGATCGGCGTCTTCTTGGTAGAGGTCATCTGTTTCATGAGGTGCTCCGGATCGGCCTCGGCGCGGGGGACCTCACCGGTGACCGTGCCTTCGAAGACCGTGTAGATGCGGTCGCACAGGCCGATGAGCTCGGGCAGCTCCGAGGAGATGACGATGACGCCCTTCCCCTGGTCGGCCAGCCGCTGGATGATGCCGTAGATCTCGTACTTGGCGCCCACGTCGATGCCGCGGGTGGGTTCGTCGAGGATCAGCAGGTCGGGGTCGGTGAACATCCACTTGGCCAGCACGACCTTCTGCTGGTTGCCGCCCGACAGCTTGGTGACGCCCTCGTCGACGCTGGGGGTCTTGACCCGCAGGCTCTGGCGGTACTCCTCGGCGTAGCGGTACTCGCGCACCTGGTCGATGACGCCGTGGTGGGCGACCTTCGGCAGCTTGGCCGCGACCATCGAGGTCTTGATGTCGTCGAGCAGGTTGAGGCCGATCGCCTTGCGGTCTTCGCTGACGTAGGCCAGGCCGTGGTCGATGGCCTCGGACACCGTGCGGAGCCGGACCTCCTCGCCGTCCTTGAAGATCTGGCCGCTCAGGTAGACGCCGTAGGAGCGGCCGAACAGGCTCATCGCCAGTTCGGTGCGCCCGGCGCCCATGAGGCCGGCGAACCCGACGATCTCGCCGCGCCGGACGTTGAAGCTCGACCCCTTGCACACCAGCCGGTCGGCCGAGATGGGGTGGCGGACGGTCCAGTCGCGCACCTCGAAGAAGACCTCGCCGATGTTCGGCGTGTGGTCGGGGAAGCGGCTGTGCAGCTCGCGGCCGACCATGCCGCGCACGATGCGGTCCTCGTTGACGCCGTCGGCCTTGACGTCGAGGCTCTCGATCGTGCGGCCGTCGCGCAGGATGGTGATGGTGTCGGCGACGGCCTCGATCTCGTTCAGCTTATGGGAGATGATGATCGAGGTCACCCCGCGCCCGCGGATGCCGCGCAGCAGGTCGAGCAGGTGCCGGGAGTCGGCCTCGTTGAGCGCCGCGGTGGGCTCGTCGAGGATGAGCAGTCTCACGTCCTTGGCGAACGCCTTGGCGATCTCGACGAGCTGCTGCTTGCCGACGCCGATGTCCTTGACGAGGGTGTCGGGGTCCTCCTGGAGCCCGACCTCCGCCATCAGCTCCAGCGCGCGCCGCTGCGCAGCCTTCCAGTCGATCCCGCCCCGCTTGCGCGGCTCGTTGCCGAGGAAGATGTTCTCGGTGATCGACATGCCCGGCACCAGCGCGAGCTCCTGGTGGATGATGACGATGCCCGCGTGCTCGCTCGCGCGGATGTCGGAGAAGCGCACCGGCTCGCCCTGGTAGACGATCTCGCCGGTGTAGGTCCCGTGGGGATGGACGCCGCTGAGCACCTTCATGAGCGTCGACTTGCCGGCGCCGTTCTCCCCGCAGATGGCGTGGATCTCGCCCTGCCGGACCTCGAGGTTCACATCGGCCAGCGCGGTGACACCGGGAAACGTCTTGGTGATCGACCGCATCTCCAGCAGGACCGGAGCACTCCTCATGTCCGAGTCTCCGTGGTCACAGCTTTTCCTCACTTGATTCATGACTTAGTTGTTAGAACTATCCGAAGGACAATAAATCCAATGGATTTACTAAGTCAACGCTCTGGTGCAGACTGTGACCCGTCAGACGAGCAGGAAGGACCATGAGTGCGACAGGCAGGTACAAACCTTCCCAAAGTGGGACGATACAACCAGGCAGTGGTGCTGGACCAAATCCAGCTCGCCGACGGCATCAGCCGGGTTGAGATCGCCGAACGCACCGGGCTCACTCCGCAGACCGTCTCCGGCATCGTCCGCCGGCTCATCGACGAGGGCATGGTGCGGGAGGACGGCGCCAGCCGCGTCCTCAACGGAGGCAAGCCGCGCACCACACTCCGCCTCAACCCCGACGCGCGGGCCGCGATCGGCGTCCACTTCGACCCGGTGAAACTCACCTGCACGGTGGTCGACCTCATGGGCAGGCCGCTGGCCGTCCGGCGGCGGCCGGTGGCCCCGGGCACCGACCCCGCCGACGTCGTCGCCGCGATGGCCGCGCTCGTCGGCGAGGTGCTGACCGAGTCGCGGGTCCCCGCCGAGCGGGTGCTGGGCGTCGGGCTGGCCGCGCCGGGCCCGCTGGACCAGAACCTCGGCCTCATCGTCGCCCCGCCCCAGCTCGCGAACTGGACGCGCGTGCCGGTGCAGCGCATGCTCGCCGAGGCCACCGGGCTGCCGGTCACGCTCGACAACGACGCCACCGCCGCCGCCGTCGGCGAACGGTGGTCCGGCGCGGGCAAGGGGGTGGCCCACTTCGCCTACCTCTTCTTCGGCACCGGCGTCGGCGGCGGCCTCATCCTCAACCACCAGGTCTACCGGGGCGGTTCGCTGAACGCCGGCGAGTTCGGCCACTCGACCGTCCTCGCCGACGGACCCGAGTGCTACTGCGGCAACCACGGCTGCCTCGAAAGCCTCGTCAACCCGTCGGCGCTCGTCGCCCAGGTGCACGAGCGGCTCGCCGCCGGACGCGCCGGCGCGCTGTCCGGCCCCTACGGTATCGACCCGGCCTCCGTCGACCACGCCGCGATCCTGCTCGCGGCGGCGCAGGGCGACCCGCTCGCCGTCGAGGTCGTCGACGAGGCCGCCCGGCACGTCGCCTCGATCGCCGTCAGCGTCGCCAACTTCGTCGACGTCGACCTCATCGTCCTGGGCGGCCACGGCATCGAGCACGTCGAGGACCGGTTCGTCGCGGCCGTCGCCGCCGCGCTGTCCACCCGGCCGCTGTCCCGGCACGTCCGGGTCGTCGACGTGGCCGCCTCTCCGCTGGGCGCGGACGCGGCCGTGATCGGGGCGGCGACACTGGTCCTGCACACCACGTACTCGCCGCAGCTGTCGGACTTCCTGTCCCACTGACGTTTCCGTACAAGACGGGCGCACGGCCGCTTCCTAGCATTGCCGGGCAGCACCGTCCCGGCACTGAGGAGAACTACGCATGCGTGAACTCGTGTACACCGCGTTCGTTTCGCTCGACGGCAAGGTCGACTCCCCCGGCGGCGGGCCGGGTGAGGACCACCGGAGCGGTGGCTGGGTGGTCAAGGACATCGAGTTCCTCCCCGAGGCGTTCTCGCTGAAGGGCGAGGAGCTGGAGGAGACGACGGCGCTGATGTTCGGGCGGCGCAGCTACGAGATGTTCGCCCCCACCTGGCGCGACTCCGACGACCACGCCCCCTACAAGGAGCTGCCCAAGTACGTGGTCTCCGCCACGCTGCCCGACTCGGCGCTCGTCGAGGGGTGGGGGCCGACGACGATCCTGCGGTCGGCCGAGGACGTCGCCGAGCTCAAGAAGGGCGAGGGCGGCGCGATCTTCATCCACGGCAGCGCGGAGCTCGCCCGGCGGCTGTCGGAGGCCGGTCTGATCGACCGGTACAACCTGCTCGTCTTCCCGGTGCTGCTCGGAGCGGGCAAGAGCCTGTTCAGCGACGCCGACATCGACAAGCGGACGCTGCGCCTGCGGGCGTCGGAGTCCTACCCGAACGGGATCGTCAAGCTGCTCTACGACGTCGTCGGCTGATCCAGGTTCAGGTCCAGGTCCAGGTTCAGGGCGATCGCGCCGCCGGTGCCCTCGCGGAGCTGCCCGGCGGTACGCCCCACGTAGCGGCGCAGGGCGCGAGCCAGGTGGGGCTCGTCGAAGTAGTCGAACTTGGTGACGACGTCGGCGACCGGGGTGCCGGCGGCCAGCAGCGCGGCGGCGGCGCGGACGCGTTCGATCTGGCGGACCGCGCCCCGGGTCAGACCGGTCGCGGCGCGGAAACGGCGTTCGACGGTGCGGTCGGAGACCTCGGGGCGGTGGCCCCGGCGGATCTCGGCGACGAGCGGGTCGCGGACCACCAATCCGGCGCGCACCAGCCGGTCGACCAGGGCCTCGGCGTCGTCGGGGCCGGGGATGTCCCAGCGGTGGCCGTCCAGGCGGAACGTCGTGCGGGTGGTGCCGGGGAGTTCGAGGCCGCCGTCGACCAGGGTCGGCGCGGGCGCGGCCCGGAGCCAGGTGCCCACGGCGAACTCGATGCCGACGAAGGTCGCGCCCTCCGGCACGGGGGCGGTGCCGGTCCGGGTCTCGGGGCCGGTGACGCTCGCGTACGTCCCGCCGTCGCGTTCGTGGAACACCAGGCCCCAGCAGACCGCCGCCACCGAGGTCATCTCCGACACCCGCTCGCTCGTGCACGTCCACACGGTGTCGATCCAGGGCGAGTCGGACGCGCGATTCGCAAACCGCAGATTCACCCGAGAAGGATAGGCGCAGACCGTCAGGGCCCGGCCAGGACGCAGAACTCGTGGCCCTCCGGGTCGGTCAGGCACGTCCACGGGACGTCGCCCTGCCCCAGGTCCAAGTCGCTCGCGCCCAGGTCCCGCAGCCGGGTCACCTCCGCCGCCCCGTCGTCGCCGGGTGAGGGCAGCAGGTCGAGGTGGAGACGGCCGGGCCCGGTCTTCCCGCCCGGCACGCGGAGGAACTCCAGGTAGGGGCCGGCGCCCTCGGCCGAGCGCAGCGTCGCGTACGCGTCGGTCACCCGGTGGGGCGTCCAGCCGGTCGCCCCGGCCCAGAACCGGGCCGTCGCCCGTGGGTCGGCGCAGTCGACGACCACCGCGGCGATCGGGCCGGTGTCCCGGTAGACCTCCCGGGGTTCCAGCACGCAGAACTCGTTGCCCTCCGGGTCGGCGAGGACCGTCCACGGCACCTCGCCCTGGCCGATGTCGACGGGCGTCGCGCCCGCCTGCCGGAGGCGCGCGACCAGCTCCGCCTGGTGGGCCTCGGAGGTGGTGGCCAGGTCGAGGTGCACCCGGTTCTTCGCGGCCGTCTTCGGCTCGGGGACGGGGACGACGTCGACGCCGAGGAAGACCGGGTGGGGCCAGACGAGGCCACCGGCGGGGCCGACGTAGGTTGTCACGCCGGGGCTGTACGCGGTCCAGCCGAGCGCCTGCGCCCAGAACCGGCCGACCGCCGGGGCATCGACCGCCTTGACGTTCACCTGGACAGGTCGCAATGCCATACCGGCGATCCTATGCACCGGCCTCACCCGCGTCTCCCGGGGCAGGATGGAATCATGACCGAGTCCACGCCCCCGGCCGAGGGCGAGGAACGGCCGACGCGGCTCACCAAGGCGGTCCGTTTCCTGGAGGCCGCCGCGGCGGTCGTCGCGGCCCTGACCACCCTGGTCGCGGGCGGGAACGCGATCCTCAAGGAGCTCGTCGGCGACGACCCGTGGGCGGCGCAGCTCGCCACGGCGGGCGGGTTCGTCCTGCTGGTGGGGCTCACGGTGGGGTGGCTGATGAGCCGGCGGGGGATCCGCAACCGGTTCGTCGGGCTCTGGCGGAAGGCCTGGCCGGGGCTGCTGTGGCTGCTGGTCGTGGTCACCGCCATGGGCGTGGTGTCGCTGGGGCTGACCTTCGACCGCTGGCTGGCGCTGCGGAACGACCCGTGCGCGCCGCCGCTCGAACTGACCGTCATGGTCCCGCCCGAGGACGTCGGCGACTTCGACGCGCTCGCGCGGGAGCACGAGGCCGGGCTGGCCGTCGCCGGGTGCCCGCTGGTGCGGGTCGGGGTGCGGCCCGCTCCGCCGGTGTCGCGGCTGGCGGGGGCGATGGCGGCCGGGTGGCGTACCGGCGACGGGGCGCGGTTGCTGGGGCCGCGCCCGGACATGTGGGTGGCGGAGAGCACCGCGGTGGCCGACGCCGTGCTGACGGTTCCCGGGGTGGCTCAGGGGGTGGCGGCGCAGCGGCTGGGGTCGGTGGCCACCGACGACCTGGTGCTGGCGGTGCCGGAGGCGCAGCGCCGCCGACTGCAGGACACCCTCGCCGGCGCGGCCGCCGCCGGGCCGGCGGAGACACGGGATCTGCTGCTGCGTCACTTCACCCAGGAGGGCAGGCAGGTCCGGCGGGCCGACCCGCTCATGTCCGGCACGGGGCTGGCGGCGATGCCGATGATCGGCGAGTCGGCCGTCTTCGGGTCGACGGCAGAAGCGGAGAGCAGGCTGCGGGCCGCCGACACGAGCCGGTACGCCGACCCGCTGGAGCTGCTCTGCCGGTTCCGGGACGGCACCATGCTCGGGCCCGCGACCACCACGGCCACCAGTGAGGAGCTGCGGAGGTCGGCTCTGGTCGTACCGGCTCATCTTCGCCGGCAGTACCAGGACGGGCTGCGCGACCGCTGCGCCACCCCGCTCGGTCAGGGACAGTGGGAGCAGTTGCCGCTGGTCGCGCCGCTGGGCCGCCTCGACTACCCGGCGGTGCTGCTGACCTGGCCCGACCGGCGGGGCGCGGCCCGTGCGGCGGCGGTGCGGAGGCTGGCGCTGTGGCTGGCGGCCGAGCAGCGATTGGGGAGCCGCCACTTCGGGCCGCCCGCGCCCGCCGGGCCCTCTCCGTCGCAGACGCTCGCCGACCTGCGCACGGCGCTGGCCGCCGCCGTGCGGGCCGAGCGCAGCGTCGCCGTCGCGCTGCTGCTCGACGGGTCGGGGTCGATGCGGGCCCACCTGCCCGGCGGGGTCGGCGCGGTCGAGGACATCCTCGACGCGCTGCGGTCGACCGACGAGGTCTCCCTCACCGTGCCGCGCCGTCTCGCCGCGGGCGGCGACGGACCGCCGGAGATCCGGCAGGAGTACGCGCTGGAGACCGCCGCACTCCAGGCCGACGACATCCGCCGGTACGTGCAGCAGTGGACGCCCCGCGCCTGGGACCTCGACCTCGACACCGCGGTCGGGCTGCTGGCGGCCGCCCGCGCCGACGCCGACGTGTTCGTGGCCGTCACCGACACCGCGCCCGGCACCGCCGCCGACCTGCGCGGCACCGTGTCCGGCCTCCAGCGGCGGGTGAGCGGGCTGGCCACCGAGGCACGGCTGGCCATCGTCAACGTCGGCCCCTCCCCCTGTCCCGGCGCCCTGCCCGAACCCGGAGACCAGGACGCTTCGGTGACCTGTGTCCGGCTCGCCGATCTCGACGTCGAGCGCCTGCTGACCTGGGCGAGGTCCGCATGATCCGCCGTCTGCTGGCCGGCGCCCTGGTGGGCGCGGTGCTCGGCTGGCTCGCCTTCGGACCGCCCTGGCGGTCCTCCGGCACGTCCGCCTGCGCCTCCCCCGCCGGAGTCCTGACTGTGGCGGCGGGCTGGGACGAGAGCGTCGACCAGCAGCGGGCCCGGATCATCGGAGCCTGGAGCCACAACGGCTACCGGGCCTCCTTCACCCAGATCTCCCCCGTCACCGACGAGAAGCGGGTCGAGATGGCCGCCTCCGCCGGCGACTGCCCGTTCGACGTGCTGATCCTCGACGTGGCCCACCTGGCCGAGTTCGCCGCCTCCGGCGCGATCAGCGAGGTGACCCTGCCGGCCGGCCGCTCGTTCCTGCCCCGGACCGTGGAGGCGGGCGCCTACCAGGGCCGTCAGTACGGCGTGCCGTTCGCCGCCGACGTACCGCTGCTCTACTCGCGGGGCGACACCGCCGAGCTCGTCCGGCGCGCGTGGGGACGTGAGCCGGTGACCGGGAGCCCGGTCACCGGCACGGTCATCGTGCAGCTCGACGACGACTACGAGGGCGCCTCGGTCAACCTCATGGAGGCCATCGGCCTGGCCAATCTCGCCAACTTCGGCCAGGAGGTGCCGGACGCCGCCGCGCTGCGGCGGGCCTTCCAGCCGGGCCTCGACCGGTGGGCCCGCCTCTACCGGGAGAACCCGGGCATGCGCGCCTCGGCCGAGTTCAAGGAGCGCGACAGCGTCGAGGAGTTCCGCCTGTCCCCCGGGCCGGTGGTGATGCGCAACTGGCCGTCGTCGTTCGGCGCGCTGGCCGCCGCCGACCGGTTCCGCACCGACGACGGCCGCCTGTCGTTCACGATCCAGCCGGTGCCCGGCGGGGTGCTCGGCGGCTCGGTGCTGGCGATCTCCAGCGGCCTCGACGACGCCCGAGCGGAGGCGGCCCGCGCGCTGATCG
This sequence comes from Herbidospora cretacea, assembly GCF_001570605.1. Taxonomy (GTDB): domain Bacteria; phylum Actinomycetota; class Actinomycetes; order Streptosporangiales; family Streptosporangiaceae; genus Herbidospora; species Herbidospora cretacea. The sequence goes on from NZ_BBXG01000008.1 coordinate 309,726, forward strand.
GCCACCTGACCCTGCCGCAGACCCAGGCCGAGCTGTTCACCTGCGGGAGTTACGCCCCGGTGCTGTCGGAGTCCTACGACCTCGACACCTTCGCCGCGCTCGGGTTCACCGTCGCCGACGGCTGCCTCGACCTCGGCGACTCCCCCGACGCGGCGACCTACCGCGCCGACTTCCGCACTCTGGCCACCACCGTGCGCGCCGCCGTCGCCGACGCGAAGCTGCGCCCGCCGATCCCCCACTACAGCAGGTTCAGCGAGGTCTTCCGGCGGTGCGCGCGGGCCATCGTCACCGGCGCGGTGACCGATCCCGGCGACGACTACTACCGCACCTTCTCCGACGCCCTGTCGCGCGCGGTCACCGGGCGGCTGACCGAGGGCGGCGGGGTCTGCCGCTGACGCCTCAGCCCGGCTGGCGGGTCGGCATGATCGTCACCTGCTGGAGGTTGACCCGGGGCGGCAGGGCCGCGAGGAAGCCCACCGTCTCCGCCACGTCCTGCGGCGTCAGCCACTCGATCACCCCCTTGGTGCTCTCCAGCCAGGCCTGGACGTCCTGGTCGGTGACATGGCCCGCGAGCTCGGTGCCGACGATGCCCGGCTCGATCGCCGAGACCCGCACGTCCTTCGCGCCCAGCTCGGCGCGCAGGTGCCGGGACAGATGCGTCACGTACGCCTTGGTCCCGGAGTAGACGGCGAAGCGGGGCAGGATGCTCTGGGCCGCGATGGAGGAGGTGTTGACCAGGTCGGCGACGCCCCGGGCCGCGGCGGCCTCGACGAGATGGGGGACGAACGCCGCGACGGCGTTCATCAGCCCCGAGACGTTCAGGTCGATCTGCCGCCGCCACTGGCCGACCGCCAGCTCCTCCACGGGCGCGGGCAGCATCACCCCGGCGTTGTTGAGGAGCAGGTCGGCGGGGCCCCACTCCGACCTGACCCGGTCGGCGGCGGCCAGCACCGCCCCGGCGTCGGTGACGTCGGTCACCAGGGGCAGGGCGTGGCCGCCGTTCTCGCCGATGCGGGCCGCCAGGTCGTCGAGCCGGTCGGAGCGGCGGGCCAGGAGGGCGACCCGGGCGCCCAGCGCGGCCAGGTGCCCGGCGGTCGCCTCGCCGATGCCGCTGGAGGCTCCGGTGATCACCGCGACGCGGCCGTCCAAGGAGGACATCATTCGTCTCGCCTTCGTCGAGAGGGATTCGTCCTCCCAGCTCACCAGGGCGGACGGGTGGCCGGCGGCGTACAGGTGGCCCGGGTCCGGCTGGTACTCGCAGGGCCACCCTGGCGGCTCGGGCATCGGGCGGGCGCGGTGACACTGGGGGGATGGACCGCAGCCATGAGACCGCCGACTTCCTGCGCAACCGCCGGGCCAGGCTACGGCCCGACTCCACCGGGCTGCCCGGCGACGGGCGGATCCGCCGGGTGCCGGGCCTGCGCCGCGACGAGGTCGCCCGGCTGGCCGGGGTCAGCACGGAGTACTACACCCGCCTGGAGCAGGGGCGGGGCGGCCACCCCTCCCCCGAGGTGGTCGCCGCCCTGGGCCGGGCGCTGCGCCTGGACCCGTCCGAGCAGGAGCACCTCACCGACCTGCTGCTGACCCGCACGTCCGCGCCCCGCCGGGTGACGGTCGCGCCGCAGCGGGTGCGGCCGGGGCTGCACATGATGCTGGGGACGCTCGACCAGGTGCCGGCGTTCGTCATGGGACGCCGGACCGACGTCCTGGCCTCGAACCGGCTGGCCCGCGCGGTCATCACCGACTTCGAGGCCCTCCCGGCGCCCCGGCGCAACATCGCCCGCCACTGCCTCCTCGACCCGGAGGCGCGCGAGCGGCTGATCGACTGGGAGCGGTGCGCCGTCGAGACCGTGGGCATGCTGCGGCTGGAGGCCGGCCGCCACCCCGACGACCGGCTCCTGGCCGAGCTCGTGGAGGAACTGGCCGTCGAGTGCCCCGAGTTCACCGGCTGGTGGAACGACCACCGCGTGCTCCGGCGCACCCACGGCACCAAGCGGTTCCGCCACCCGGTCGCCGGTGAGCTGGAGTTCTTCTACGAGTGTCTCCAGGCCCCCGGCGACGACGACCAGTCGCTCTGCGTCTTCAACGTGGAGCCGGGTTCGCCGACCGAGCGGGGGCTGCGGCTGCTGTCGCCCCCAAAGTGATCGTCCGATGAACATTCTGTGGCCACGGGCCGTTGGCCTGCGGTTCAGGTGAGACTCCAACACTCTTCCGGTCGGGGAAACACCGCCTTCGGGCGTACCGCAGGAGTTATGAATGAGCCTCTCTCGTCGTCAAATGCTCGGAAGCACGGCCGTTGGGCTGGCTGTCGGCGGAGTGCTGCCCAGCCTCGCCGCGACCCCCGCCTCGGCCGCCTCGTCCACCGGGACCACCGGCCGCCCGCTGCGTCCGTTCCCGCCGCTCAAGGACGACCCCAACGGGATCCTCGCGCTCCCCGAGGGCTTCTCCTACCGGATCGTCACCCGTGAGGGCCAGACCGACATGGCGTTCGGTCAGGGCAAGACGCCCGGCCTGCACGACGGCACCGGCGTCGTCGGCCAGAAGCACGCCGGCTACACCCTCATCCTGAACCACGAGCTCGGCCCGGGCTCGGCCAACGGCGTCCCGCACATCCCCGGCACCGTCTACGACCCGGGCGCGCCCATGTCCGGCGGCTGCACCGTGGTCAACACCGACCCCGACGGCGGCCTGCTCAGCCAGTGGGTCGGCATCTCGGGCACCATCCGCAACTGCGCCGGCGGCGTCACCCCGTGGGGCACCTGGCTGACGTGCGAGGAGTCGTCGAACAAGGCGGGCAGCTCCTGGTCGGGCGGCGGCCAGTCGGGCGTCTACCAGAAGGACCACGGCTACGTCTTCGAGGTCTACCCGGACGCCTCGTCGGCGCAGCTGCCCAAGCCGATCAAGGCGTTCGGCCGCTACGACCACGAGGCCCTCGCGGTCGAGCCCAAGCAGCGCCGCGTCTACCTCTCCGAGGACGCCAGCGGCCCCAACGGGCTCTTCTACCGCTGGACCGCCAGCAGCGGCAAGCTGGAGAAGGGCTTCGCCGAGCACCTCGGCGACACCGAGGGCACCCTTGAGGCCATGCAGATCCGCCTGGACGACGGCACCATCGTCCCGGACGTCGCCTACATCACCTCGGCGCAGCTCGGCCGCCCGTTCCAGGTGACCTGGATCGCGGTGCCCGACCGTGACGCGAAGACCGTGCCCACCCGCCAGCAGTTCGCCGACGGCACCGTCACCCGCGGCAAGAAGTTCGAGGGTGTCTGGAGCAACGGCGAGGGCTGCTACATCGTCAACAGCTACGCCTTCGCCACCGCCGACCTGCCCCCGGACGCCGCCAAGCACGACGGCATGGTCTGGTTCTACAACTACAAGGACGAGACCATCACCCTGGTCACGTACTTCCCGCACAACGGATTCGCCGAGGGCGAGGGCCCGTCGCCCAAGTACGCCGACATGACCTTCGACGGCCCCGACAACGTGACCGTCACCCCGTGGGGCACCCTGGTCCTGGCCGAGGACGGCGTCCGCGCCTCCCACGTGCTCAGCTCGGTCCCCGGCGGCCCGACCTACGCGATCGCCCGCAACCAGGTCCAGATCGGCACCACCAACGGCGCGCCGACCTACTCGGAGTTCACCGGCCCGACCTTCTCGCCCGACGGCAAGGTCCTGTTCGTGAACATCCAGACCCCGGGCATCCAGCTGGCCATCACCGGCCCGTGGCAGGACTACCTGCGGTAACCCGTCTCCGACAGGCCCTGGGGCGCGTCCGCCCCGGGGTCTGTCCCATTTCGGCGCCGCCGGACGAGGCGGGCGACGACGAACCAGACCACGGCCAGGGCGACCACGACGATGACGACGTTCGAGGCGATGCCCGCGTAGCCCTCGACGAGGGACCAGTTCTCGCCGAGGTAGTAGCCGGCCAGCACGAAGAGGGTGTTCCAGATCGCGCTGCCGAGCGTCGTGAGGAGCAGGAACACCGGCAGGGGCATGCGCTCGACCCCGGCGGGGATGGAGATCAGGCTCCGGAACAGCGGGATCATGCGCCCGAAGAACACCGTCTTGCGCCCGTGGCGGGCGAACCAGGCCTGCGTCCTCTCGATGTCCGACACGTTCAGCAGCGGCACCTTGGCCGCCAGCCGCATCAGCCGCTCGGGGCCGAGGAGCGCGCCCAGGCCGTAGAGGGCGGCGGCGCCGACGACGGAACCGGCGGTCGTCCAGATGAGGACCGCCCACAGGGACAGGTCGCCCCGGGACGCGGTGAAGCCCGCGAGCGGCAGGATCGCCTCGCTGGGCAGCGGCGGGAAGAGGTTCTCCAGAGCGATGGCGATCCCGGCGCCGGGCGCCCCGAGCGTCTCCATCAGGCCCATGACCCACCCGGCGATGCCGCCGAGGTCGCTGCTCATGAAGAAGATCCCCCTCGGATTCCGGCTCCGTCCACGCTAGGGGGCCGAAGATCAGCGTCCGATGAGCGCGGCGTTAACCGTCCGCTAACCTTGCGCCGATGAACTGCGGCTCGTAGTCGCCCGGCGCGACCACGCCGTGCCGCGTCTCCCGCGCCACCACGGCCGCCACCGCCTCGGCCGCCTTGGAGGCGTCGGCGCCCTGCCGCAGCCACCCGACCAGACGCTCCCCGTCGGCGCCCACCTGGACGACCCCCGGCCCGAGCGCGAGATCGGCCACCGCCTGGACGGCGGGCAGGTCGACCCAGCACGACCGCGCCCGCACCCACCCCGTCCCGCGCTCGACCTGGGGGATCCCGAACTCCGCCGGATCGACGTCACCGCCGGCGGCTGCCACGATGAGCTCCTCGACCCCGCCCAGCAGCCCGGCGGCCTCGTCGGCGGTGGCCAGCCGGGCGTCGAGCCCGAGCCCGCAGCCGAGCTTGCCGTCGAGGCGGTAGACGTCGAACGTGACGGGCGCGTCGAACACCCGGTCGGCCGTGCCCGGCTCCACCCCGGCCGCCGGCAGGATCGCCCGGGAGTGGCCGGTCGTGTTGTTGACCACGACGTCGCGGTGGCAGGGCATCCCCCGGGCCCGTTCGGCCGCGCGCATGGCGGCGTTGAGCTCGGCCGAGTCGTACCGGCCGTATTTGTAGGCGGCCAGCGCGGCCGAGTTCATCCGCGCGACCGACTCCAGGAACGACGGCGAGGAGGTGAACGGGATCATCGTCTCCTGCGAGATCGTCCCGACGTAGTCCCGCAGCTCCGGCGAGAACCGGTTGCTGCACAGGCAGTTGAGCAGGCAGCCCTGACTGCCCGTCCACCCCGTCAGCAGCGTCGCGAACGCGGCCATCACGACGGCCAGCGGCCGCACCCCCGTCTTGGCCGCGACGTCGGCGACCGCCTTCGCGGCGGGCCGGGAGCCGAGCAGGAGATGATGATGCCCCGTGGCCTCGGGAAACCGCACCGGCAGCCCGAGCGAGCACAGCGGCCGCTCGGCCATGTGACGGGCCCAGTATTTGATGGAGCTGTCCAGCTGCCGCCTGCCCGCAGGGCTGTGCTCGTAGGCCGCGCGGTCGGCGGGGTGGTGGCCGGCGGGTTCGAGCGGGCGTCCCGCCAGGAGCGCGGCGAACTCGGCCCTCAACACGGTCATGGCCGAGAGGTCGGCGGCGACGTGGGAGACGTGGACGACGACCAGGAACGGCGCCCCGCCCCGAGTGACCACACGCGCTCGGATGGGGAGGTCGGCGGCGGGGTCGAACACTCTGTTTCCCGCCAGATGCCAGTCATGGTCGGCGCCGGTGGCCTCGACCACCTCGGCGAACAGCGTTCCTTCCGCCTGTACGTGTTGCTTGCCGCTTTCCAGCAGGGTGCGCAGCGCTTCGTGGCGGGTGACCAGGGCGCTCAGGGCGTCGACGACCATGGGCATCGTGGTGCCCTTGGGAGGCCGGACCACGGCGGAGAGGATGTCCGCCGGGCCGGGGTGGTCTTTCCTGATCCACTCCAGGACGTTCTTCTGGCCCACGGTGAGGGGCCAGGCGCCGGAGCGGCCGGCGGCCTTGAAGGGGATGGTGAGGCCTGGGCCCTGGGGGGGCGAGGTCGCCGGCTGTGGTGAGTCGATCCCGTCGCTGTGACCGAACGGCTCGTTCAAGCCTGCTCCTTCGCACCTATGGCACTGGAGAAATTGTTTTGGCCCTATGGAGAGAGGTCTCTCGATATCGGTGGGAGCAGGTTAAGGAGCGCGAAATGGGGCGTCAAGGTGGCGTGTAACTTTCATTGCGCTTTTCTGTCTAAGCGGTGTCTCACCTGTTGAGAAGGGGCTGGCACGGGTAAGGAGCGGTCCTTGGGTGCATTTTTCTGTTTGTCGCTGGCGTGTATTTTCGGACGGCCTTTGGCCGCTAAGCGGCCCATTCTGCTCATTGAAGTCAGGAAAACCGACAGTAGCTTGTTCGAATAGGCGGAGCGGGAGTGTGGGGAGGCGGATCTCGCCGGCTGGCGCTTCGAGCGGCGGGTCTGGCCTCACTCTCGGTCATCGGGGGCAGAGGCATGAGCGGGCACGCACCGTCCGAGGCGCATCGCGACCAACAGTCATCGCGACCGAGCGGGCATGCACCATCCGTGGCGCATCATGAATCGCGGTCATGGATCGCCATTGGGGAGGCGCTAGGCGTACTGGCGCGTCTGGACATTTTGAGGCCGCCAAGCGCGCCAGATTCACCCTGCTCACCTCGCGCCCAGCCGAATTCCGGTGGCGCGCCTGGTGAGCAAGTCTTGGCCCAGGCCCGTGATCTTCGTCGTCACGTGCCCAGGGGGTAGGTCTCGACGGATTCGTATCGCAAGGGCGGGCCGAGGTGGCTGACGAACAGTTCGGCGTGGTCGGCGGTCCAGAAGGCTGATTGGAAAGTGCTCAACGACTCGGCCAGCGGTGCCAGGTCGGCGCCCTTACGGCTTCTGACGAGGGTGAAGTGGGCCCGATAGGGACGCCCGTCGAGCTCCCCCGCCCCGGCCCGCCGCGCTCCCGCCGCGATCGAGCCCGCCAGGCGCCCCAAGCGGCCCGGCTCGCGCACCGCCAGCCACAGGGCGTTCGCTCTGGCCCGACCGGTGAACGTGCCCGCCCCGCCCAGGGCCAACGGCAACGGCGCGTGGTGACGCGCCGCCCGCGCCAACCGGACGCTCAACTCCGGGCGCACCCCGTCGTGCACCTCACCGAGGAAGGCAAGGGTGATGTGCCAGTTCGCGGGCTCGACCCAGGTGAGGTGCGGCCATGCGGCCCGCAGCGGGGCCACGGCCCGCTCGACCTCGCTCAGCACGGCGGGAGACGGGACCAGCGCGACGAACATCCGGCTCATGACCGCAGTATCCCGAGCCACCGCTCCCGCCAGGGAGAGCGCCCGGCTTTCCGTCTCGCCGCTTCGAGCAGGTAGGCCAGGGCCAGCAGGGCCTGCCGGGCCGGGTCTGGCTTCCGCGCCGTTCCACGATGGCACATCACAAATTGATACGTATGGGCTCATTCGGCGTCTCAAGCGCTGACGTGAATCGTCTCCGTCGACCTCCGCGAAGTCTGGTGCAGACGCCGAACGGCCAGCCCATGCGCCGGGCAGAGCAAAACGGCGCACCGAACCACCTTCAGGGCTTCCACCCGTATCGAATGAGAAGCGATGAGTGTCCCGGCACGCCGGAATGCTTTTCGATGACCTGCCTGACTGTTCATGGCCGCGTCAGCCCGCGCCCGATCGGCGGGCGGCTGACCGTCATGGCGCCGATGTCAGGAAACGCGCCAGAGCGTGGCGTTGGCTCCGGGGTCGTCGGGGTCGCCCTCCGGCGAGGTGAACCCGCTGCCCCACACCTGCGAAGTGCCCGGCCGGCGTGCCACGGCGGCCAGTGAGGCGTCGTAGCCGGTGGGCCTGGGCAGCAGCGTGCTCGTCCAGCTCGTGCCTCTGACCTGCCACAGCTGCGGGTTCCAGCCGCCTTGCGCGATCCACACCCCGCCCTTGCCGTCGGGCTCCGCCTCCGTGTACGGCTGCCCCTGCGTCGCCCCGAGCGTCATTCGCCACCGGGAGCCGTTCCAGTGCATGGCCAGCGGCCGGGAGAAGGTCGCGTCGTCGCCCTCGGCGTTGGCCCCCTCCCAGCTGACCCCGCCGACGGCCCACACGTTGCGCGCGCTGACGACGGCGACGTCGATGAAGGTGGCGGTGGCGTCCTCGGTCGGCAGCGGGATCGCGGGCAGTTTCACCTTGCGCCAGGCCTTGCCCGACCAGTGGAAGACGCCGCTCCCGGCGGCCCAGACCTGCCCGCCTCCGGCGTCAACGGCCTGGGCGGCGCCGGGGACGGGGTGGCGTTTCCACGACGACCCGGTCCAGCGCCGCGAGGTGTTCCCGCCGACGGCCCAGACGTCGCGGGCGGAGACGGTCTCGGCGTCGGCGGCGTGGAAGGTGCCGAGCGACCACGACGTCCAGGCGCGCCCGTTCCAGGCGTAGGCCCGGTTGGGCCCGAAGGCCCAGACCCGGCTCGTGGTGGCGGCGACCGCCGACAGCTCAGGCAGCCGTCCGGGCAGCGTCTTCCTGGCCTTGCCCTTGAGTGACTGCACGAACCCCTGGCGGCGGCCGTTCAGGTACCGGTGCCCGGCGGACCAGACGGTGCCGTCGGCGGTGACCGCGACGTCGGCGAACACGTCGTCGCCCGGAGAGTGGACGACCTGGGCGACCTGCCAGGGGGAGGCGGAGGCCGCCAATAAGACCGCGATGATTGCCCGCATCCGTCCAGAATATTGCTCCGCGACCCTGAACGGCACTCCTCGCCTGCCAGACGGCACCCCCGCCGACGAGCCCGGACACCGTTCCACGGTGGTAAGGCCCACGGCGCGCTTGTCACCTGCGGTTGAAGGGCCAGTCGGGATGCGGTTCGCCGGCCGGCGCCCTCAGTGTTGGAGTCGGGCCGCCCTTCCTCCGCGCGTCCGACTCCGGGAAGTCCTCCTCCGACGGAGGTCTCGCCTCTCCCTCGTTGCGTGAAGACCATGGGCCGGAAGCCACGAGACCATCGATCACGCGAAATCGACAATCGTTTCAATAACCACCAATTCACCTAGCAGACCGCAAGCCGCCCAGATCGCCCACGCACGCTCATCCGCTCCGCGGTGCCGGAGGATCCGTGCAGCTCGGTGGACGCTTCGGACGCCGCAGCCGGGGCGGTGCCAAAGGTTCTCCTTTTGGTCATTTTGGCCACTACCCCGCCCGGCGACGGTTCACTTCTTTCGGCTATCCTCGCCAATGCCTTTATGTCGCCCCTAAAGCGGACAAAGCCCAATTGGCGGTCCGTCGGCGGCGTATCCCTGGCATCCCTCGCACGAAAGGCGAACGGTGCGTTTCCGTCTTGCGCCCATTGCGGCTGCTGCTCTCCTCTCCCTTCCGTTAGTCGCTCAGGCGGTTCCGGCTCAGGCCCAGGTCAAGTGCCATGGCACCGGGACTGACGCCGCCGTCCAGAGCCCGATCCAGATCGACCGCTCCAAGGCGTGCCCGGGGTCCGGCCCGGCGATCGCGATCCACTACCCGGCCTCCGTCAGCGGAACGCTCCTGTTCCAGGACAAGGCTCCGGTCGGTGAGATCAGCGAGCACGACGACGTCCGGTTCGTCATCGGCACCGGCGGCACCCAGCCGTACATCACCTACGGCGGCGAGCGCTACAACCTGAACAACGTGCACTTCCACGGGCACGCCGAGCACAAGTTCGCCGGTCAGGCGACCGCTCCGCTCGAGGCGCACTTCGTGCACACCAAGGCGACCGGCACCGGTTATGTCGTCTTCGGCGTGATGATCGACGCCAAGACGTTCCTGGGCCAGACGGAGCACGACAAGCTCCTCGTGTCGCCGCCGGCCCTCGGCGCGTCGAAGGCCATCACGGGCATCCACCTGAACGACATGCTGCCCGCGAACCACGCGACCTTCCGCTACACCGGCTCGCTGACCACCCCGGACGAGGTCGGTACCTACTTCCAGCCGGTCAACTGGGTCGTCTTCGACCACCACGCCAAGGCGCACGCCCTCAACGTCTTCCACTACCGCTCCCTGTGGGGCGCGGAGGGCAACTTCCGTGAGCTGCAGGAGAACCACCCCGCGGCGAACATCTACTCCTACCACTGAGCGCAGCGGTTCCGAGTACACGCCGGCCGGGGTCTGCCTCGGCCGGCGTGGCCGTTTCACGGCTCCCCCGGCTCTCATGGGGGCGTCGAGCCCGGCCGGCACATCACGCGGGTCTCCGCACGAGGACGGGCCGGGCCCTGGTGATCAGGGCCAGCGCGCTGACCAGGAGCGGCAGGCCCACGACCAGGGTGATCAGGAACGGCCACGGGAGGGCGATGGTGGCCGGGTCGCCCGTGCCGTGGGTCGTCATGGGGCGGCTCAGCGCGATCCCGGTCACCGCGCCCGCCGCCAGGCCGACGGCGGCGCCCAGACCGGCGATGAAGAGGGTCTGACCGGCCACGACCGCCCGTAGCGTCCAGGGGGAGGCGCCGATGGCCAGCAGGGCGGCCAGGTCGGGGCGCATGTCGGCCGCCGCCAACCTGGTGGCGGCGAAGGTGCCGCCGACCACGAGGATCACCGCCGCGCCCAGCCAGACCCACAACCACACCGGACCGCTCCCCTCCTGGGGGCCGGGCTCGACGGTGACGGTGACGCGGTTGGTCACCTTGCCGAGGGCGCCCCACAGCGGGTCGTCGAAGGCGGGGGCGCGCACGCCGTAGAGCGCGCGCGGCGTGGTGGTGAATCCGGCCTGCTCCAGGAAGGCGCGGGGCAGGAGGGCGCCGCCCTGGTGGTCGTCGGCGGGGGTGGCGACGACCGCGGGGACCTCGATCCGGCGGTCGGGGTGGTTGGCGACGCTGGCCCGCAGGGTGATCTTGCCGTCGCGTACGTTGGCGGCGTCGAAGACCACCGCCTTGCCGCTCGCCAGTGCCGCGGCGGCCGCCGGGTCGTCGCGGCCCTGGAGGAAACGGAGCAGATCCTGGTCGCCGACGGCGGCGGTGCGGGAGACGCGGACGCCGTTCCAGCGTGTGGTGTAGCGCATGGCGTAGCGGCGGCCCTCGGCGTCGTGGACGTGGTAGCCGGTGGCGAGCTTCACACCCGGCAGCCGGCGGGCCGCCTCGGCGCGCAGCTTCGCCCAGGTCGGGTCGGGCATCGTGCCGCCCCAGATGGCGAGTGATCCGGTCGGCCGGGCCGAGGTGAACGAGTCGCGGTAGTCCCGCCGCTGGCTCTCCGTCGCGATGCCGACGGCCACGGCCAGGGCGGTGACCGCGAGGACGGCGGCCACGGCGCTGACCGTACGCGACCGGTTGCGGACGGCGTCACGGACCGCGACCCGCAGCGGGACCCGCAGGCGCGGGGCGATCCGGCCGGCGAACCAGACCAGGAACGGGGTCAGGGCCACCAGCCCCAGCAGGATCGGCAGCGAGGCGACGAACGGCCACACCAGTTCGCTCTGCCGCCGCGCCGCCACGCTGGCGGCCAGGCCGCCGAGAACCAGGGCCGCGCCGATCAGGGACCAGGTCAGGGGCCAGGCGCGCCGGGCGGTCGCGGGCGCGCGCCCGGCCAGCACGGTCGCGGTGTGCTGGCGGCCCGCCTGCAGCGCAGGGACGAGCGCCGCCACCACCCCGATGAACAGCCCGACGGCGGCGATGGGGAGGAGCTCGCCCCACGGGATGTCGGGAGGGCCGATCTGTCCTCCCCACCGCGCGATGACCGGGACCGCCACAAGCCCGCCCGCGATGCCCAGCCCAGTCGCGGTGAGGGCGGCGAGCCCGCCGAGGACCAGCCCGTCGGCCAGCACGATCAGCCGCAGGTGCCCGGCCGAGCCGCCCTGGGCGGCGATCTCGGCCAGTTCCCGGCGCCGCCTGCGCAGGCCGACCGCGAAGGCGGGCCCGGCGAGCAGGACGGGCACCAGGATCGCCATGATCACGGCGACCGCGACGCCGATCGTGGCGGGGGTGTTCCAGAGCAGGCCCGGACGATACGGCCGGCTGAGGAGCAGGGACCGGGAGCTGACGGACAGGCCGAGCTTGTTGAGCGCGGTCACGTCGTCCCAGGTGACGGGTCTCGGAGTGTCGGCGAGCCATCCGGGGCCCTCGGTGGTGAGCGCGCTCAGTCCACGGGAGGTCTCGAGCGGCAGGTCGGGGCCGGCCACCTGCCGGATCGTCGGCTGGTGGGGGTGGTCGACGATGCCGCTCACCTTCAGCGGCGGGCCGCCGGCCGGGCGCAGCAGGTCGCCGGGCCGCAGGCCGAGGGCGGGGGTCACCGCGACCTCGCCGGCGCCGGGCAGCCTGCCTTCGCCCAGCGTCAGGATCCCTCTGGTGAGAGGGTCGCTCAGATCGGTCTCCAGTGCGGTGACCAGGCCGGAGGGCAGGCGGATGCTGCCGGTCGCGAAGGGGGTCAGGCGGGTGCCCGCGCCGAGGAGAGCCGTGATCTCGGCGGGCTCGGCCGGGGGACGGGGCGAGTCGCCGCCGCTGGACCACGAGCCGCCTTGAGGGCCTTCCTGGACGGTCGTGCCCGGGGGCAGCTGGACCAGCGCGGCGTCGGCGGTGCCCAGACGGGAGCCGATCCCCTCTTCGGGAGAGAGGGTGCTGGTGGCGTAGGCGACGAGGAGGCCGGTGATCACCAGGACCGGCAGGCCGATCATGAGCATGATCAGGGCGCTGCGGCCACGGGCCTGCCACACGCCGCGCCGGGAGAGGCGCAGCGCCGCCGTCAGGGCGCTCATCGGGCGCTCGCCATCGGCACGTCGGTGGCGTCGGCGATCACGCCGTCGCGCAGGAAGACCACCCGGTCGGCCCAGGCGGCGTATCGGGGCTCATGGGTCACGAGCAGGACCGACGCGCCCGCCGCGCAGCGGGCGGCCAGCAGCCGGAGGATCTCGTCTCCGGTCGGGGTGTCGAGCGCGCCGGTCGGCTCGTCGGCCAGCAGCAGACGGCGCTCCCCCACGAGGGCGCGGGCGATGGCGACCCGCTGGCGCTGGCCGCCGGACAGCTCGTCGGGGAACCGGTCGGCGAGGGACTCCGCGCCGATCTCGGTCAGCACGGCCATCGCCTCGGCGCGGGCCCGCCGGGACCGGACGCCGTCGAGCTCGCGGGGCAGCATCACGTTCTCCGCCGCCGTCAGCGAGGTGATCAGATTGAGGTCCTGGAAGACGTAGCCGACGCTGCGGCGGCGTAACGCCGCCAGGTCGCGGACGGTCGCGAGATCCCGCCCGTCGACGTGGACGGCGCCCGACGTCGGCCGGTCGAGGCCGCCCGCCAGGTTGAGCAGGGTCGACTTGCCCGACCCCGACGGCCCCATGACCGCGACCAGCTCGCCCTCGCCGACCTGGAGGCTCACCCCCTTGAGGGCATGGACGGCCGTCTCACCGTCTCCATGGACCCTGGTCACCCCGGCCAGCGCTAAGACGGTCATCGTGCCTCCTTGAGAACGGCCTCGCAGTGGTCGAGCCACCGCTGCTCGGCCTCGGCCTGGAAGATCATGGAATCGAGGACGAGCAGCCGGGCCGCCCCCTCGGCGCTGTCGCGCTTGGCCCGGGTGAGCTGCTGGAGCGTGCGCATCGTGGCGGTGCGCTGCCGGCGGATGACCTCGGCGACCTCGACCTCTTTCGCCTCGACGGCCATGGCGAGCTTGATGACCAGCTCGTCGCGCGGCCGGTCGGACGGGACGACCGGCGTGGTGAACCACCGCTCCATCTCCGCCCGACCGGCGTCGGTCATCGCGTAGACGACCCGGCCCTGGTCGTCGGTCTCCCCCGGTTCGACCAGGCCGTCGCGCTCCATGCGGGCCAGCGTCGTGTAGACCTGGCCAACGTTCAGCGGCCAGGTCGCCCCTGTGGACGCCTCGAACTCCACCCGCAACTGGTAGCCATGCCGGGGCCCTCGACTCAGCAGTGCGAGCAACCCGTGCCTGATCGACATAGTTACTCAGTATGCATACTCAGTATGTACTCAGCAAATCAGCGAGTGCGCGAAGGCGGCCACGCCGTTGCGGAGATCCCGGATCCCGGCCCGCCCGCGCAGCGGATGCACGTTGTTGGTGAGCAGCACGACGGTCAGCCCGCTCGCCGCGTCCATCACCAGAGAGGTCCCGGTGAACCCGGAATGACCATGGGCGTCGCCCAACGGCCCGACGATCGCCGGGTCTCCGATCCGGAACCCGAGCCCCTGCCGGAACGACGCCCCGGTGACCCCTTGGTCCCGCGTCATCTCGGCGACCGATTCCGCCGACAGCACCCCCGCGCCGCCTGTCCGCAGAATCTCCGCGAACCGCAGCAGATCGCTCGCGGTCGAGAAAAGCCCGGCATGCCCGGCCACCCCGCCCAGCGCATGAGCGGTCTCGTCGTGCACCTCGCCCCGCACGATCACGCCGGACCCCGGCGGCGACGCGGCCTCGGCACGACCGGCCGCCCCACCCGAAAGGGTGGACGCGGCCGCCATCGGTGCGGCCTCACCGCGCGGCGGGCCGCCCTCGGACATCGCTGCCTCCGCACCCCGCCCGACCACGCGGTCTCCTGGCGTCGGCGCGGTCTCGCCGGCCCGCCCCGACAGGGGTTTGAACTCCGTGGCCGCGATCCTCGGCAGCAGGTCGGGTCCCGGCCGGTAGCACGTGTCGGCGAGCCCCAGCGGCCCAGTGACGACCCGCCCGACGAGCGCGTCCAGCGACGTCCCGGAGGCGATCTCGCAGACCCGGCCCAGCGTGATCATCCCGACGTCCGAATACTCGTACGCCGAACCGGGCGGCCTCTGAAGTGGAGCGGACAGCAGGAAGTCCCACCGCGCCTCAGGGGCGACCCCGTCGGGACGCCGCCCCGGCGGCAGCCCCGACGTGTGCGTGAGCAGGTGCCGCACGGTCACCGAAGGCCGCGCGCCGTAGTGGGCGGGCAGCCACGTCGCCACCGGCTCCTCCAGGCCCAGGGCGCCGGCTTCGGCCAGCGACAGCGCCACCACCGTCGTGAACAGTTTGGTCAGCGACGCCAGGTCGAACACGCTGTCGAAGGAAACGGCAGGCCGATCAAGAGCGAGGGTCTCGGCGGGGTCCGCGTACCGGACCAGTTCTCCGGCGGAGGCCGCCGCCACCTGATCGCCGTCGACGGCGATCAGGGCGACCGCCGCCGAGGCCACCCCGGGCACGGCGGCGGCCAGGAGGCGGTCAAGCATGGTGCAGGGCGGTGTCCAGGCGGTTGCCGGAGTCGGCCAGGATGGCGCGGGCCTGGTCGGCCGCCACGGCGCGTTCGATCATGATGACCGCCGTCTTGAGCTCCAGGTCGGCCGCCTCCAGGACGCTGCGCGCCTCGTGCAGGCCGGTTCCGGTGATGTCGCTGACGATGCGGGCGGCGCGGTCGGCGAGCTTGGAGTTGGTGGGAGACATCTCCACCATGTGGTTGCCGTAGGTCCGCCCGGTCCGCACCATCGTGATGGTCGAGATCATGTTGAGCACGAGCTTCTGCGCCGTCCCCGCCTTCAGGCGGGTGGACCCGGTGATCACCTCGGGGCCCACGATGACCTCCAGGGCGTGGTCGGCCGCGGCGGACAGCGGTCCCCCGGCGTTGCACGACAGCCCGACCGTCAGCGCCCCCCGGCGTCGCGCCTCGGCGACGGCCCCGACCACGTAGGGGGCCCGGCCGCTGGCGGAGATCCCCACCACGGAGTCGAGCGGTCCCACGTGGCCGACCGCGCGGGCGCCCGCGTCGGCGTCGTCCTCGGCCCCCTCGACCGACCGGACCAGCGCCGCCTCGCCCCCGGCGATGATGCCGCAGACCTGGTCGGGGGTGGTGCCGAACGTGGGCGGGCACTCCGAGGCGTCCAGGACGGCGAGCCGTCCGGAGGTCCCCGCGCCGATGTAGATCAGGCGGCCGCCCCGGGCCATCCGCGCCGCGACGGCGTCGACGGCGGCGGAGATGGCGGGGATCGCCGCGGCCACCGCGCCGGGGACGGTCGCGTCGGCCGCGTTCATGCGGCGGGCGATCTCCCCGGTGGGGAGCTCGTCGATCCGGCGGTGCCGGGGGTCGCTCTGTTCGGTGACCAGGCCGCCCAGCGACTGTGTCATGAGAACTCCTTCCGATAGAGCCAGAAGATCCGCTCGACCCGGGCGCCGACGGCCTTCGCGTAGAACGCGATCGGGCCGACCCAGGCGATCTCCGCGCTGGTCAGGCCGGTCGCGGCCATGTCGGCGAGGCAGCGCCGCAGCAGGGCGGCGCCGACGCCGAGGCCGCGCGCCTCCGGCGCGGTGCCCATGGGGCCGAACCACGAGGGGCGGGTGCCCCAGGCGGCGAAGCCCACGATCTTCCCGTCTCGCTCGACGTGGTAGCAGCCTTCGGCGTTCACGGCCTCCCAGGCCCACGCCTCGTTCCAGTTCTCCCGGACGAACTCGGCGACCCCGGCCCGGTCATCTGCGACCGGGAGATCACCGGAGAAGTCCTGGGAGAGGTCGACGGTCATGTTGCAGGCCGTCTGGTACCTCTCGTACCCGAGACTCTCCGCCAGACACAGGGCCGGCGTGTAGCGCACGTCGATGCCGGGCCAGGCGTAGCAGGGCGGGTTCCCGGCGAAGCGCATCTCCCGCGCCCCTTGGGACCGGGCCCATCGCTCGGCCTCCAGGACCAGTCTCCGGCCGACCCCGCGCCGGCGGGCCGCCGGATCGACGGCCAGCAGGTCGACATGCCCGACGTCGCCGGACATCGAGGTGAACACGACCCCGTCGTCGAAGGCGAAGGACGTCCAGCGGCGGTCTTCCGGCGGTGAGACCAGGCGGTCGACGAGCGCCTCGGCGGCGTCGGCGTCCCAGGTCAGGGCCTCGCGGAGCTTCACGCGACGGCCTCCACCGGGATGACGCTGCGCCGGCGCGGGTGGTGGCAGGCGTGCGCCTGGTCGCCGTCGGGCACCAGCGCGGGCGGCTCGGCCGTGCAGATGTCGGTGGCGAACGGGCAGCGGCGGGCGAACAGGCAGCCGCTGTCGGCGTGGGACTCGTCGAGGGCCTCGGTCGGGACGACCCGTTCGGGGCCCGGCCGCTCGACGCCGTGCAGGACGGGGATCGCCGACAGCAGCGACTGGGTGTACGGGTGGATCGGCCCCGAGATCACGCTCTCGGTCGGGCCGCTCTCGACGACCTGGCCCCGGTAGATCACGTAGAGCTCGCCGTCGCCGCCGATGTAGCGGGCGGTGGCGATGTCGTGGGTGATGAACAGGACGCTGACGTTCAGCCGTTCGCGCAGGTCCTTCAGCAGGGACAGCACACCGAGCCGCAGCGACACGTCGATCATCGACACCGACTCGTCGGCGACCAGCACCTCGGGGTCGACGGTCAGCGCCCGCGCGATCACCACGCGCTGCCGCATGCCGCCCGACAGCTGGTGCGGGTAGCGCGGCAGGACGTAGCCGGGGTCGATCCCGACGAGGGCCAGCAGCTCAGCGGCCCGCTGCTCCATCCACGCCTTGTCGCGGCCGGTCTGCTTGGCGCGCAGGGCCAGCGGCGCGGCGAGGGTCTGGTGGATGGTGCGGGTCGGGTTGAGCGCCGAATAGGGGTCCTGGTGGATGAGCTGGATCCGGCGGAAGAACGGCTCGCGGTGCCGGGGCTTCAGCGACGACATCGGGGTGCCGTCGATGACGATCTCGCCCGCGTCGTAGGTCTCCAGCCCGGCGACGATCCGGCCGAGGGTGGTCTTCCCGCAGCCCGACTCGCCGATGAACGTGACGGCGCCGCCCCGGGGGATCGCGAAGTCGACCCCGCGCAGGGCCGGGACCGCGCGGGCGCCGAGCATGTTCCCGCGCTGCTTGTACGTCTTGACGATGCCACTCGCGGTGATCACGCGAACTCCTTAGGGGTGACCGGGGTGGCGGGCTGCCCGACCGCGTGACAGGCCACGGTCCTGGCGTCCCGGGTGACCGGCACGGGGTCGACGGTGTCGCAGACGGCGATCCGGATCGGGCAGCGCTCCCGGAACACGCATCCCTGCTTGGGGATGGTGCCCAGGGTGGGCGGCCGGCCGGGCAGCGCCCGCGCCTCGTCGATGTCGCCCGACAGGCGCGGGATCGCCCTGATCAGGCCCTGCGTGTACGGATGCCGCGGCGCGCCCAGCACCTCGGTGGTGGGACCGTGCTCGACGACGCGCCCGCCGTACATGACCGCGAGGCTGTCGGTGACCTCGGCCGCCACCCCCATGTCGTGGGTGATGATCAGCGTGGTCAGGCCGCGCTCGTGGTGGACGTCGCGGACGATCCGCAGGATCGAGGCCTGGGTGATCATGTCGAGGGCGGTCGTGGGTTCGTCGAGGACCACCAGATGGGCGTTGAGCACCAGGGCGAACATGATCCCGACCCGCTGGCGCATCCCGCCGGACAGTTCGTGCTGGTAGGAGTCGAGCACCCGGCCGCCGTCGAGCCCCATCCGGCCGAGCAGCGCCCGCGCGTCCTTCAGCAGGGCGGGCAGGTCGTCGAAGTCGTGGGAGCGGCCGAGGTCGAGCAGCTGCTTGCCGACCGTCTTCAGCGGGTTCAGGGAGTTCTGCGCCGCCTGGAAGACGTAGCCGACCTGACGGCCGCGGGCCCGCCGCAGCTCCTCGCCCTGGAGGTCCACGACGTTGCCGAGGCCGTCGATCTCGACGGTGCCGCCGCTGATGCGGCCGGGCGGCTGGACCGCGTTGAGCAGCGACAGCGCCAGGGTCGACTTGCCGGAGCCCGATTCGCCGACGATGCCGGTGATCGTGCCAGGGGCGAGCGACAGGGACACGCCCCCGAGCGCCGGGAGTTCCCCGGCGGGGGTCTTGTAGACGACGGTGAGATCGTCGATGCGCACGCCGGGCGCGGAAGTTCTGGTCATCTGGCCTACTCCTCACGCAGCCGTGGGTTGAAGATCTCGTCCATCGCGTCGACGACCAGCACGATGCCGAGCGTCAGCAGCAGGATCGCCAGCAGCGGCGCCAGCAGGTAGGGCAGCGCGGCCGTGCTCGACAGCGCGCCGCCGCCGAAGACCGACAGGTTGAGCATCACGCCCCAGTTGTTGGCGTCGAACGGCAGCACGCCCAGGAAGAACAGGCCGACCTGCGCGTAGATCGCGCCGGTGACGGCGATGAGCATGTTCATCGCGATGTACGGCGCCATCGACGGCAGCAGCTCGCGCCCGATGATGTGGCGGGTCGACAGCCCCAGGCCCTTGGCCGCCTCGATGAAGCCGCGTTCCCGCAGCGAGAGCGACTGCGACCGGACGGCCCGGGCGATGCCGCCCCAGCCGAGCAGGCCGAGCACGACGCCCATCTCCACCGGGCTGGTGAACTTCCACACCGTGGACAGCACCAGCAGCAGCGGCAGCCCGGGGATGGTGAGCTGGAGGTCGGTCAGCCGCATGAGCACGGTGTCCCAGCGCCCCCGGTGAAACCCGGCCAGCAGGCCGATCGCGGTGCCCAGCGCGACCGTGATCACGGCCGTGGTCAGGCCCGCGAGCAGCACGTAGCGGGTTCCGGTGACGACCAGGGCGAGCACGTCGGTGCCCTCGAAGTCGGTGCCGAACGGGTGGGCCCAGCTCGGCGAGGCGTACAGGGCGTTGTCGTCGCGCGGCAGTGGGTCGGGGTAGAGCAGCGGGCCGAAGATCCCCATGAACACGAACAGCACGACGATCCCGACGCCGACCATGCGGCTCGGCTTGCGCCGCATGACCCGCCCGACCCCGCGCCAGAAGTTGCGGCGCAGCGTCACCGTTGCCGGCATTCCCTCGACGACGGTCATGCCGCCTCTCCCTTCCTGACCCGGGGGTCGATGACGGCGTACAGGAGGTCGGCCGCGATGTTGGCGACCACGATGGCGACGGTGAGGACCAGGAAGGTGCCGCCCATCAGCGCGTAGTCGCGGGCGCCGATGCTGTTGACGAGCAACAGGCCCAGACCCGGGTAGTTGAAGATCGACTCGATGAAGATCGCGCCGCCGAAGAGCATGCCCAGCGACAGGGCCAGGATCGTGAACAGCGGCAGGATCGCGTTGCGGGCGATGTAGCGGAACAGGATGCCCCGGCTCATGCCGCGCAGTTCGGCGGCCATGATGAAGTCGTCGCCCAGCACGGTCGCCACGCTCGACTTCATCGCCAGGATCCAGCCGCCGTAGCTGGCCAGCGCGTAGGTCAGCACCGGCAGTGTGGCGTGCTGGATGAGCGAGGCGATGTAGGGACCGTTGAAGCCCGGGGTGAACATGATGTCGACCGGGCCGCCCGAGGGCAGGATCGGCCAGAGCGTGGAGAAGACGGCCACGACCAGCAGCGCGATGACGTACTGCGGGACGCCGTGGAGCAGCGAGCCCGAGATCGACAGGGCGTCGCCGAGCTTGCCCGACCGCTTGATCGCGGCGTAGACGCCCAGGGTCACGCCGAGCAGGAAGCTCAGCAGCGTGCCGCCGAGGACCGGCAGGACGGTCCACTTGGCGGCCGAGGCGATGATGGTCGCGACGCCGGTGCCGGGCGTGCTGAGCGACTGGCCCAGGTTGCCGTGGATCAGGCCGTTCAGGTAGTCGACGTACTGGCTCCACAGGCTGCCCTTCGGCAGGAAGCCGTAGAGGGCGGCGGTGGAACGTTCCGCCGCGTCGGGTGACATGCCCTGCTCGATGAGCTTCTCGTACTGGCCCCTGACGGGGTCACCCGGGATGTTGCGGATGATCAGGAAGCTGAGCGTCATGACCACCCAGATCATCGCCAGGCCCCGGGCCAGGTGGCCCGAGAGCCGCCGGACGACGCTTCTCATCGGGCCCCCGTTTCCTTGATCAGGCCGAGCTGCATCCAGACCCCGGCCGACAGGCGCAGCACGTCGCTGTCGTTGGGCGGCCAGCCGGTGAAGCGCGAGTTGTTGACGAACTGGGTGTTGACGTAGTCGTAGAGCTGGATCACCGGCAGGTTCTGGTTGGTGACCTCGGCCAGCGTCCCGACGATCTGCTTCTGCCGCGCCGGGTCGGCGGCGTTGAGCTGGTTGGTGAGCGTGCCCGGGTCGATCCCGTTCAGGGTCTGGGGTCCGCCCATCCAGTTGCCCTGGGTGCCCGGGGGCACGTGGGTCAGGTTCCCGGCGAGCAGCTGCCAGCCGTTGGCCGAGCCGTAGATGCGCTGGTAGATGTTGTACGGCGCGGGGCCGAGGGCCATCAGCCACAGCCCGACGTCATACTTCCCGGCCGCCAGCTCGTCGAGGTAGAGCGTGTAGTCGGCCGAGGTCAGGACCGAGGCCTGGATGCCGTGGTCGTTGAGCTGGCTGGTGATCGCCTTGGCCGCGGCGACCCAGTCGGAGAACGACGCGGGCACATGGAGCTCCACCACCCACGGCGAGCCGTCGGGCATCGTCCACGTGCCGTTGACCAGCTTCATCCCGGCGGCCTTGAGCTCCTGCGCCGCCTTGGCCGGGTCGTGGTGGTACTGGTCGAGGCTGTTGATCCCGTCGCCGAGCCACGACTTGGCCGACTCGGCGTGGATGCCCGTCGTGGTCTGGGACGGGGTCCCGCCCTCGGGCGAGGCGACCTTGGTGACCTGCGAGCGGTCGATCAGGTAGGCCAGCGCCTTGCGGACGTGCACGTTGTCGTAGGGCGCCTTCGTCTGGTTGAACGCCATCGACACGGCGACCGGGGAGAACCCCTTGACGACCTCGTTGCCGTCGGTCTGCCGGATCCGGTTCAGCACCCCGGACGGGACCGCCGTGAAGGGCGCGCTGTCGAGCCGCCCGGCGATCAGGTAGTTCCAGATCTGCTGGTTGCCCGTGTAGTTGAGCACCTTCACCCGGGTGGGGGCGATCTTGTCGCTGGCCCAGAAGTGCTTGTTCTTCACCAGCAGGGCCTCGCCCGGGTTGACCCGCTCCAGCACGAAGGGGCCGGCCGAGACGTCCTTGGCCGGGG
Source organism: Herbidospora cretacea (assembly GCF_001570605.1). Classification (GTDB taxonomy): domain Bacteria; phylum Actinomycetota; class Actinomycetes; order Streptosporangiales; family Streptosporangiaceae; genus Herbidospora; species Herbidospora cretacea. The sequence continues at coordinate 331,530 of NZ_BBXG01000008.1, forward strand.
CGAAGGAGATGACCTTCTGGGCCAGCCCGGTGATCGTGGCCTTGGCCTTCTCGGCGGCCGGCCCGTTGCCCCTGGCCAGCTTGAGCTGGGTCCAGAAGTCGGCGGGCAGCAGCGAGCCGAACACGTGGGCCGGCACGACGATCGTGGACAGCACGTTCCGCAGGAAGGTGTTGCTCTTGTTGGCGCCCTGGGTGACCTTGACCGTGTGGGCGTCGACGACGACCACGTCGGCCGCCGCTCCGGCCGCCTTCGGGTCGACGGCGTAGGCCGTGCCGCCCTGGGTGTAGGCCAGGCCGATCGAGGTCTTCACGTCCTGGCTGGTCACGGGCTTGCCGTCGGACCACTTCGCGTTCGGCTGGAGGTGGATCACGACCTCGCTCTGGTCGGGCGTGGTCGTCCAGCTCTGGGCGATCCCCGGGTAGAACAGGTTGGGGTCGACCGGGTCGTTCTTGGGCCAGGCCAGCGACATGGCGTCGTAGCCGAGGAAGGTGTTGCCCTGCGGGTTGAACGGGTTGATCGGCGCGGTGGCGTCGATCTGCTTGGCTCCGTCGATCGTGGTGTAGACGCCCGCTTCGGACCCCCCCACGCCGCTGCACGCGGTGCCCGTGGCGGTCGCGATCACCGCCACGGCTGCGATCGCCGCGAGTCGTCTCATGAACTTCTCCTGGTTGCCGGTTTCCCTGGACGATACGGGCGGGTCCCGGAGAGGTCAATTTTTTTCACCCGTGGCGACGGATGTGGAGTTAATTTTTACCAAGCGGCATCTAGCTGCGAAGACGACGTGAACCGTAGGTGTCCAAGGCGTCCTTGGTGACCCGGAGGGCGGCGTCGGAGGCGATGAACGTGCGCTGCGCGACGGCGACGAAGATGCAGTCGACGATGAGGAGCTGGCTGATCCGGCTGGCGAGCGCGCCGGGCCGGAACTCGGTCTCCCGGCCCGCCGAGACGAGCACGTGGTGGCCCAGCCCGGCGAGGGTCGAACGGGGATTGTTGGTGATCGCCACGACGACCGCGCCGGCCGCGCGGGCGGTCCTGACGGGCTCGACCACGTCGGCCGTCTCGCCGGTGCAGCTCACCGCCACCCAGACGTCGTCGGACGTGGCCAGCGCCGCCGCCGTCAGGGCGAGGTGGACGTCGGTGAACGGGTGCCCGGCCAGGCCGATGCGCATCAGCTTCTGCGCCATGTCGGCCGCGACCAGCCCGGAGGCCCCTACGCCGAGCATGCTGACCCTGCGGGCGGTGGTCAGGACGTCCACGACCCTGCCGAGCTGCTCGGGGGTGAGCTGGGCGGCGGTGTCGGCGATGGCGTCCGACTCGGCGCGGGTGACCTTGGCGATCACGTCGGCGAGGGGGTCGGAGGGGGCCAGGCCGCCCGGGACCAGCCGGTCGGCCCCCTGCTGCGACTGGGTCTGCGCCGAGACCGCCGCGAGCGCCAGCCGCAGCTCGGAGTAGCCCGAGAAGCCCAGCGCGCGGGCGGTCCGCACGATGGTGGCCTGGCTGGCCCCGGAGGTGGCGCTGAGCTCGGTGATCGTGCTCCGGGCGACCATCGCGGGATCGTCGAGGATCAGCCGCGCGATCGACCGGACCGAGGGGGTGAGCGAGGGCAGCACGGCCCGCACGCTCGCCACCAGGTTCGCGGCCGTCGGTCCGCTCATGGGGGGCTCTCTTTCTCCGGTACGGGGGGTCGGTGGGCCAGCCGGCGCGCGGCGGCCCGGGCGGAGGCGAGGGAGTTGCCGTGCGTGGCGACGTATCCGGCCCCGGAGGGCGGCCCGGGGAGGCCGGTCTCCACCACGATGGCGTCGGGCCGGGCCGCCAGCGCGCGGTGGAGGACCTCCCTGATCCAGGCGTGCCGGGGCGCGTCCTGGACGACGACCACGAGGGGCCGGTCGTCCCCCAGGTCGGGCAGGGGGTCGCCGACGGTGACGGTGATCGCCCGGGTGCCGGGGAGGAGTTCGGCCAGCGCGCGGGCGACGCCGGGCGGGGTGCCGCTGTCGGCGGCCTGGTGGGGGCGGGCGACGATCTCCACGACCAGCGGGGCCTCGTCGAGCCGGGGTTCGCCGACCACGTGGAGCGCCGCGGCGGCGGCCGTCAGCCCGAGGTCGTCGTCGGGTTCGGCGGCGGCCGCCCGCCTGGCGGGGGCCTGCGCGGCGTGCCAGCCGACGAGGTCCTGAACGCGCCCGGCGGCCTCGGCCAGGCGCTCCTCGGGGAGCCGCCCGTCGCGGACGGCGGCCACGATGGCGTCGCGGAGGGCGTACACCGAAGATCCGTCGGGAGAGGAGATGCCCGCGCAGACCGCGTCGGCCCCGACGGACAGGGCGCGGACGGCGATCTCCTCGGGCTCCCAGTGGGCCGCGACGGCGCGCATCTCGATGGCGTCGGTGACGATCAGGCCCTGGAACCCCAGGATCCCCCGGAGCAGGCCGGTCGTGACGGTGCGGCTCAGCGTCGCGGGCACGTCGTCGAGCGCGGGCACGAGCAGATGGCCGACCATGACCGCCCGCACCCCGGCGTCGACGGCGGCCCGGAAGGGGCGCAGGTCCCGCTCGGTGAGGACCTCGGGCGACGCGTGGACGGTCGGGAGCTCCACGTGGGAGTCGGCCACGGTGTCGCCGTGGCCGGGGAAGTGCTTGGCGCAGGCCGCCACCCCGGCGCCCTGGAGCCCGTCGACCCAGGCCGCGGTGTGCCGGGCGACCAGTTCCGGGTCGGCGCCGAACGAGCGCACGCCGATGACGGGGTTGTCCGGGTTGGCGTTGACGTCGGCGACCGGGGCGTAGTCGAGGCTGATCCCGGTCGTGCCGAGCAGCCTGCCGATGCGCCGGGCCACGTGTTCGGTGACGGCGGTGTCGTCGGCGACACCGAGGGCGTGGTTGCCCGGCCACGAGCTGCCGGTCCGGGCCTCCAGCCGGGTGACCGAACCGCCCTCCTCGTCGACCGCCACGACGACGTCGGGGCTCTCGGCCCGGATCGCGGCCACCAGATCGGCCGCCCCACGCTGGTCGGGCAGGTTCCGGGCGAACAGCACGACCCCGCCGAGCCCGTCACCGAGGGCCCGGCGCAGCCAGTCGGGCGGCTCGGTGCCGTCGAACCCCGGCTGGAGCACGCTCATCGCCATCCGCTCAAGCCGCATGCGCGTCCCCGATCAACCGGCGGTGGGCGTCGGCCGACGGGAAGGCGACCCGCAGCCCGAGCGCGGCGGCCCCGGCCGCGCCGTCCCTGGCCGGGATGGCGTCGCCGAACTCCTGGCGGACCAGGCGGGACAGCTCGGTGGGCCGGGTGAGGAGCGACCCCGCGAGGACCAGCGGGCCGGTGAACGGCCCGAGCGCGCGGGCCGACCTGGTCAGGCGGCGGGCGGCGTCGATGACGATGGTGAGGGCCGCCTCGTCGCCGTCCCGGGCGGCCTGGTCGGTGACGGGGGCGAACCGGCCGAGCGAGGCCGGGCCCTGGTCGGCGACCATGGCGTAGACCCGGGAGACGATCTCGGTCGCGGTGGCGCCCAGGTCGAGGCGGTCGACCAGGTCGGTGCGGACGCCCCGGCCGTCGACGGCCTGGAGGGCCGCCGTCACGGCCTGCCTGCCGATCCAGACGCCGGAGCCCTCGTCGCCGACGAGCCAGCCGTGGCCGTCGACGACCTTCGCGACGTCCCAGCCGGTGATGCGGGCCGCGACCGCGCCCGTCCCGGCGAGCAGGACCGCGCCGTCGGGCTCGGCGGTCGCCCCCGCGAAGGCCACGAGCACGTCGGCCACGACATAGGGGCGGCCGGGCAGCCCGGCCGAGCGCCAGGCCTCCGCCACGATCTTCCCGGCCCGTCCGGCCCCCGATCCGGCCAGGCCGAACACGCCGCCGACGACCCGTGAGGGGTCGAGCCCGCGCATGGCGTCGCGGAGCGCGGCGAGCAGGTTGCCGGCCGGGTCGGCGGCGGAGACCACGTTCGCGCCCTCCGCCAGGCCGCGTCCGGCGACCTCTCCGTGCTCGCTGACGACGACGCACCGGGTGCTGGTGCCCCCGCCGTCGACTCCGATGATCAAGGCTGTCACAGCTCATCCCCCTGGAAATACCTTCCAAGAAGGTACAAGAGGATGAAGATTTCCTACAACGACCGCGCTGTTAGCCTCGTCACTTCGGTGACCGTGGTTATCGGCGACAGGTCGGGTATGGGGAGAAAATGGGACACATACCCCAGCCGCGAGGCCCGATCTCCGAGGGGATCATCTCGGCGCTGACCAGTGGTGACACGCGCGCCACGCTTCCGTCCGCCGGCACCCCCGACCCGTTCGGGGACGATCTCCACCTGTCCCTGTACGTCTGCTACGAACTCCACTACCAGGGCTTCGACGCCGTGGACCCCGAGTGGGAGTGGGACCCGGCCCTGCTGGGCCTGCGCCGCGACCTGGAACGCGTCTACCTGGCGGCCCTGCGCGACGGCGTCGCCGGCGGCGCGGACGTCGACCCGGTCGTCGAGGAACTGATGATCGACGCCCCGGGCGGGGTCTCCCACTTCCTGGAGGACAAGGGCGAGCTCTGGCACCTGCGGGAGTACGTCGTCCACCGCTCGATCTACCACCACAAGGAGGCCGACCCGCACGCCTGGGTCATCCCCCGGCTGACCGGCCAGGCCAAGGCCTCCATGGTCGCCGTCGAGTACGACGAGTACGGCGGCGGCCGGGCCGACCACATGCACTCGACGCTGTTCCGCGGCCTGATGCGGGCGCTCGACCTCGACGACTCCTACCTGGCCTACCTCGACGAGGCCCCGGCCCCGATGCTCGGGGTGGTCAACATGATGTCGATGTTCGGCCTCCACCGGTCGCTGCGCGGCGCTCTGGTGGGCCACTTCGCCGCGGCCGAGATCACGACCTCGCCCGGCGCCGCCCGGATGACGCGGGCCCTCAAGCGCCTGGGGGTGGCGGAGACGGTGTTCTTCACCGAGCATGTGGAGGCCGACGCCGTGCACGAGCAGGTTCTCCGCCGCGACGTCATCGGCGACCTGCTCCGGCGGGAACCGGAGCTGACCGGGGACGTGGTCTTCGGCCTCCAGGCCACCGACCTGGTCGAGGGCCGCTTCGGCGCCCACCTGCTGGGCGCGTGGGACGCCGGGCGGACCTCGCTGCTGGAGGCCCCGCATGCCGGATGAGCGGCGCGTGACGATGGTGACCGGCGGGCCGATCCTGGTGGAGGGCCCGGTGGAGATCACCCTCGACGACGGCCGGGTGGTCCGGTCGGACCGCTTCGTGGTCGCCCTGTGCGCCTGCCGCCGCAGCAAGACCTTTCCGTTCTGCGACACCAGTCACCGCCCGAAACACCGACGTGGAGAGTCATGAACATCGATCTCACCGGGAAGACCGCGCTCGTCACCGGATCGACGCAGGGCATCGGCCTGGCCATCGCCACCGGCCTGGCCCGCGCCGGGGCCCGCGTCGGCGTGAACGGCCGCAGCGCGGAGCGGGTGGAGAAGGCGGCGGCCGAGGTCGGCGGTGACGTCGTGCCGGTCGTCGCCGACGTGGTGGCGGGCGCCGACGAGGTGCTGAAGGCCCTGCCGGACGTCGACATCCTGATCAACAACTTCGGCGTCTTCGAGTCGCGGCCCGCGATGGAGATCACCGACGAGGAGTGGCGGCGCGTCTTCGACGCCAACGTCCTGTCGGCGATCCGGCTGACCCGCGCCTACCTGCCGGCGATGACCGCGCGCGGCTGGGGCCGGGTGCAGTACATCGCCAGCGACTCGGCGGTGGTGACGCCCTCCGAGATGATCCACTACGGCATGTCGAAGACGGCGCTGCTGGCCGTGTCGCGCGGCTTCGCCAAGGAGGCCGCCGGGACGGGCGTCACCGTCAACAGCGTCATCGCCGGGCCGACCCACACGGGCGGCGTGGAGGACTTCGTCTACGGCCTGGTCAGCCGCGACCTGCCGTGGGACGAGGCGCAGCGCGAGTTCATGCGCCTGCACCGGCCCCACTCGCTGATCCAGCGGCTGATCGAGCCGGAGGAGATCGCCAACATGGTGACCTACCTGGCCTCACCGCTCGCCTCGGCCACGACGGGCGGCGCGCTCCGGGTCGACGGTGGCTACGTGGACGCGATCCTGCCCTAGATGTCGTCGGCCGTCCGGGTCACCAGCCCGTGGTCGGCGGCGAGCGGGTTCCACAGCTCGATGAACCGCCCCTTGGCGACAGTGGCCGATCGCGAGTACGCCTCTCCCGGGGCCAGCCTCAGGCCGCCCGTGCAGTTCCGGTTCAGGTAGCCACGCGCGGCCTTGAGGTATTCGCGGTCGGCGTTGTAGGACGCCCGCAGAGCGTCGGTGAGCGTCTGCTTCAGCGCGGTCCCGTCAGGGACCAGGCTCACCTCGAGGGTCTCCACCTCCCTCAGCTGGCTTCGCCGGGCCTCGGTGACCTCGTCGATCACGGAGAGGCCACTGGATGCGCAGCGGTCCCGCACGGCGGAGATCGCGTCGCCGAGGTTCCGTCGCGCGGCCTGGCTGTGGGAGAGGAAGACGTCGACCGCCAGTGCCTGATCTCTCGCCGTCGGCCCGGCGACGGCCTGCTGCACGATCGGCGTCGGCGACTCGACCTGCTCGGCCGGTGATTCCGTGACAGGCACCGCCTGGGCGGCCGGGGTGACCTGGACCGGCGCCGCCGCGTTCCGCGGCGCGGTCCGCCCGGAGGCCCACCACGCCGTCCCCGCCAGCACCATGACCAGCATGACCACGAGGGCGGGCACGGCCGGGGCGACGCCGTGCCGCACCAGCGGGCGCACTTCCCCGGACAGCATGGCGTCACAGGCCGGGCAGCGGTCGGCGGGAGCCGGAACGCCACAGCGTCCGCACAACCACTCCTGGGTGACGATCGACATCGGTGACCCCCTCACGCCGACGCCGGCTCGTCGAAGATGGACCCGGCGACGGGATCGGGCACCGGCAGCCCCATCATCTCCAGCGTCTTGCGCATCACGGTCTCGCTCCGCACGGTGAACTCGTAGACGTCGGTGGTCTGCTGGGCGTCCATCACCTCCCTGATCACCCTCAACAGCCGCTCGGTCTCCTCTCGCCGGTTCTTGAGCAGGGCGGTGGTGGTCTGACCGGCCCCGGCGGTCCTCTCCGCCAGGTCGACGGCGTACGGGGTGAGCCAGTCGCCCAGGCCGTCGTGCAGGAAGTCGCGCCAGAGCCGTCGCAGTTCGTTCATCGTCTGCACGGTCTGACGCATCTCCGTGGCCTCGTCCTCCTTCTGGATGCGGGCCAGCCAGGCGGTCTGCCGGAGTTCGAGGATGGGCGGCGCCGGGGTCAGCCGGGTCACCGCCGTACAGTCGATCTGCACGCCGTCGTCGAACACCCGCAGGCCGCGCAGCCGCCGGTTCACCTCGGCCTCCGCCGCCTCGGCGTGGTGCGGCGGGTGCCCCCGGGTGATCCCCCGGACGGTGTCGTCGACGAACCAGCGCCAGCGCTCGCGATGGCGGCCGATCTCCTGCTCCAGCGCGGATTCCGTCCGCGGCCCGGTGGCCGCCCACTGGAGGCGGACCGCCGCCCCGAAGGGCAGGGTGTCGTGCTCGGCCGGGGTCTGGAAGGTGAACGGATCGTCGATGCGGTGGATGCTGACGGGGTCGACCACCTCTTCGGGTGACTGGAACCACGACCGGAACCGGCCGGTCGGGCGCGTCGATACGGACGTCATCGGAGGTCTCTTCCATCGAGGTAGGCGAGCAGGGTGAGGGTGGTCTGCCGGGAAATCGCGCGAGTCCCCCACCAGGTCATGTAGAAGCGCAGCGCGTGCCGGACCGGCGGGTCCTGGGCCAGGTCGGCGACGAGGCCGCCGACGACCCCGATCAGATGGGGGTTGTCGTCGGCGATCCCGACCCATTCGAGCAGCGCCGTCCAGGTGCGGCCGCGCAGCAGCGGCTCCGCGATGGCGTTGCGCCACAGGTGGACCACGAGTTCCGGGCGGTCCCCGTCGGCCAGCATCGTCAGCAGCAGGGGCAGTTCGTCGCCGGCTCCGGCTCGGGCGGGAGCCAGCCAGCGCAACGTCTCGGCCGCCACTCCCGCGAGCCGTTCGTCACCCGACCTCGCCCAGGAGGACAGTTCGGTCACCACCTGGACGTGCGCTCCGGCCACGAAGAGTTCGTGCAGAGACTGGACGACGGCCCGCGACAACGCCGGTGAGGCCGCGATGCGGCGCAGTCCCAGCAGGGCGTCGTCGATGAACGTCAGGCCGAGCGTGGTGCCGAAGGCCCGCACCGCGACCGAACGGCGGGCGAGTGATTCCGTCGCCCAGGAGAGCAACTGCCGCTTGACCCGCACGGCGAACCTCGGCTCGAACGCGGCCGACTCCAGCGCCCAGGCCGCCGACCAGTGCGACAGCACCCGGTTCGAGGCGATCCAGGGGCGCAGGAATCTCGCCTCGACTTCCGCGTAGTCGAAGGTGGCGAGTTTGCCGACGGCCTGCGCGCCGGCCATCCGCACGTCGAGGTCGGCGTTCTGGCACAGCCCTTCGAGCAGGACCATGAACGGCTCGCGCAGGAGCGGGTGGTCCTGCCAGGCCGCCTCCAGGATCTTGCCGCCGAGGTGGGCGTCGCGGAAGCGCACCCGCCGGTCCCACGGTCCCCAGCCGTCGTCGATCTCCGCCTGCGCGTATTTGAGCCAGTCGGGTGACATCTGGTCGAAGGCCGACCAGAGTTCGTCTCCGGTCAGCCGTTCCGGCGCGGGGACGGCGGTCATCTCCGCCAGCCGGACGGCGACCGTGTTGACCACGGTCAACGGCATGCGGTCGAGCACCGCCAGCGCGAGCAGGAAGCTCCGCTGGTAGACCAGGCGACGGTGGTGGTGCGCGGGTGACTCACCGGCCTGCGGGTCCGTGCCGCGGAGCAGCCCGGCGGCCCGTTCCCGCAGGCGCTGCGGCTGCTCGTCGAGGACGTCGTCCAGGATGTCCTCCGGCCGTGCGCCGGCGCGGATGCGGCTGAGGAAGGCATGCGCCAGCGCCGCGCCCTCACCCGGGCGCGCGTCGGGGCCGAGCTCCGCCCGGACGCGCGGGTTCGCGGCCAGCGTCCGCGCCGCCGCCGCGACCCGCGGGTCCTCGTGGCGCAGGCCGAAGACCAGACAGCGTTCGAAGACCTCGATCGCGGACGGGGCGACATGGGCGTGCACATACCTGGCCCGCTGCTCGGGAGTGAGCAGAGCCCGGTCGGACAGCACCACGACGATGGCGGTCTTCGTCTGCTGCGCCAGCCGCACCAGGTGGAGGAAGATCGCCTCGTTGCGGGTCCTGGTCCACTCCGCGCTGCCGGCGTCCACCAGGTAGGCCGTGCCGGCGGTCAGATCACCGGCCCGCAGGCGCCGCGGGTTGTCGCCCACGTGGAGCAGCGCCACGTTCGCCCCGCCGGACTGGCGCCGGGCGAAGCGGACCAGCCCGGCGAGCGCGACGGTCTTCCGGCCGGAGCCCGGTGGGCCCCAGGTGCCCAGCACCGCGCCGGGGACCAGCGTGTCGAGGGCCACGAGGGTCTCGCAGCTCGCCACGTGCTCGGGGGCCAGCCGATCGAGCTCGTCCTGGGACAGCAGGATGCTCTGCGGTCGTTCCTCGGGGCCGGCGCCGAAGATGTTGATGTTGTCGGCGGAGTAGGCCCGGGCGCCGTCGCCCGGCATCGTGAAGTTGGCGCCGATGTAGCCGCCCGCCTGGTGCAGGCGGCGCAGGTTCTCCTGGCGCTGTTCGCGTTCCCGGGCGCTGAACGCGCCGCTCTCGTCGAGACGGCCGTCATCCTCGTACTTGAGCTCCTCGTCCTTCTTGTCGTCCTTGTCGTCGTCCGTACGGGGGGCTCCGCCCGCTGGGTCGGGCCGGTCTCCGTCCTGGCCGCTCATGGCCCGTCTGCCGTCGGCTCGTGGATGTTGATCTCGTGTGCGTGGTTGACGGTGGCGTCGGGTCCGCTCATGGTGAAGTGCGTGCCGGTGACCTGGGCGTAGGGGCCGGTGATCAGGAAGTCGAGCTTCCCGATCGACGGGATGGGCTGCTCGGGCGGGGTGGGCTGCTGCTCGTCTGACACGGGGACTCCCTGAGGGGAACGGACGGCCACGGGGTGTGCCGCCTGGTGGGGAAGGTCAAGCACCGGGTTGGCGGACCGGATGTCCTGGAACAGGGTCTTGAGCCGCCGGTCGAGCCTGCCGCCGTACTCCCCGACGCGGTCGCGGGCGTGCTCCAGTTCGGTGAGCGCCTCTTCGGACCGGCCCTCACGGTGCAGGGCGAGCATGAGCAGGTAGACGACTCGCTGGTCGAGATCGACCCCGTGCGCCAGAGCCTGTAGCTCGGGCACGGCCTGCCGGTGCCGCCCGAGGTCGAGTTCGGCCTCAAGGCAGTCGAGCAGGGCGCTGCGGAACAACCCCTGGAGTCTTCTCCGGTGTTGGTCGATCTTCAGGCCACGCAGACCGGCGAGAGGCTCGCCACCGTGGATACCCCGGTAGCTGGAACCCCAGATCGCGATGGCCGCACGGGACAGCCGGACGAATTCGGCAAGATCGCGCGGACGCGCGTCACGCGCCTGTTCGAGGAGCCGCACGAAACTCTCCGCGTCGATCTCGATCGTGGCCACGTCACCGTTGAGCCGATAGTGACGCTTGGCCTTGGGCGGGATCAGGTTCTCCAGGCCGGGAGCGGCCTGGTTGACCGCCGCCCGCAGGTCGCCCACGTGTTCGTAGACGGCCGCCTCGGTGGCCTCGATCTCGCTGGTCTTGGAGATCCACTCGATCATCTGGCCGGTGGTCAGCACCTTCTCGATCGCAAGGGCGGAGACGACCATGCTCGTCTTGTCTGTGAGCTTGACGTCCCGGTCGTCGACCCGCAGAGACACCGGGCCTAAAAGTGATATGTCCACCAAAGTTAGACTTTCCATGGAATTTAGCCATTCGTCAGATGATTGGCAGATCAAACGATGCATTTATTGATATAGCGCATAACGTGCCGGAAATTCCAGGGGTTGGGGAGTGCTAGAGAAACGCCGGGAATGCACCCGGACATCTCCCAGGGAAAACCAAGATCACCACCCAGGAGCCATTGCCAGTCTGGAGATGTCGAGGGCGGACAGGCCGCCCCGGCCAGGCCGATGGAGGTCACAGATGAGCAAGGCGACGAGCGCGTCCGACCGGCGCAAGAGCAGCTTCAGCGGGTCCGTGGGCGAGTGCGTGGAGGTGGAGGTGGTCAGCGTCGTCAAGGTCCGGGACACCAAGGACCCGGGCGGCCCGGCGCTCTCGTTCACCCCCGGCGAGTGGCGGGCCTTCTGCGACGGCGTGCGCGAGGGTGAGTTCGAGATCCGCGAGGGCGGCTTCGCCCGCCCGGCGTGGGCCAGGATCCTCTGGAACCGCCGGACCCGCTGAATCCCGTGGGGGCCGCGCCCGCCCGAGCGCGGCCCCCACCCCCCACCCTGAGAAACGGCATCAAGTGTCGTGCATATCCACCTATATTGTTACTTTTCCGAATTACGGAGTTCGCGGCTCAGCTCGCCGAGGAATGCGCGCAGGTCGTCGCCGAATATCGCCGTCTCGGCGAGCAGAAACCACCGCGTGCGATAGCGGTCGACGTCCGCGTCGGCGATCGTCAGCCGCGCGTGGTCGGTCTCCACCTCCACGAAGGTGTCCGGGTCGTCCGGGCCGTCGTCGTCGCCCCCATAGATGACGAATCCGTGCAGCGGCACCAACCGGGCGGTGACGTTCTGCGGGATCACCCCGATCCTGACCGTCTCCAGCGTGCTCACCGAGGCGATCCGGTCGAGCTGGGCGGGGAGCGGGTTGCCCGGCCCCGGCCGCAGGCGCAGCGCGCTCTCCGTGATCAGGAACTCGAAGCGTCGATCCTCGTCGTAGAGCGCCTCCTGGCGCCGCATGCGGGCGGCCGTCGCCGCCGCGAGGTCCCCCTTCTCGTAGGGCTGTTCGTACAGGCCGAACACCGCTCGCGCGTAGGCCGCCGTCTGGAGCAGGCCCGGCACCACCATGCACTGGAAGTTGCGCACCAGCGCGACGTCGGACTCCCGCCGCCGGATGTCCTCCTGGAGGTGCCCCTTGCCGCGGGTCGCCCCACGCCAGGTGTGCACTTCGTACACCACCGCCTGGGTCAGGTCGGCCAGCCGTTCGTAGGTCTCCGGTGGAGCCTGCACGGCCTCCACCCAGCGCCGCACCTCGGGCAGGGAGGGGGTCGTGGCCCCCGACTCGATCCGGGAGACCTTCGACTGGCTGACCTGGATGAGGTCGGCCAGCTGACGGCCGGACAGCCCCGCCAGGTCACGCAAACCGCGGAGCTCGGCGGCGAGGCGGTGTCGCCGGGTTCGGGACTCGCTCCCGTCTTCCTCAGCCCCATCGGCGGCCCCACCGTCTTCCCAGCGATCCCGATGATTCATTTTCCCCCAGATCTATGCGGAGTCAATCAGAGGACCACGACAGCGTCAACACCTGCGAAGAGTCCTATCGTGCACGGTAGCGATTCAGAATGAGTCGATCCCAGTCGGGTCCTCGGCGCTACTCGCAGGTCAGGACCGGCTCGGGAGCGTAGCGCGTGTGGAACTTCTCGCGCCGCGTCTCCTTCCCGTCCTTCTTGAACACCCGCGTCACGTCGATCGAGAAGCCCTGCGCGCCCGCCATCGGGATGCAGTCGGGCCCCGAGTCGGTGATCGGCTCGGCGGTCCGCACGTCGTACGGCCCGGAGCTCTCCGCCTCGATGTCCCAGCGCTTGGTGCTCCAGAACGTCACGGTGACGGAGGTCGAGGTGTACGACGTCGTGACCAGCACCCCGTACTTGGAGTCGTTCTTCCACCGGAAGTCCGGCTGCGGGTAGGACACCGTCGACTCGCGCCCGGCCGGGTAGCGGGAGATGTAGTAGATGTGCGCCATGTGCTGGACATCCTCGAAGCCGCCGAAGAATACGGCGTTGAACATGGTCGTCACGAACTGCGAGATGCCGCCGCCCACGTCGTTGACGAACCGGCCGCCCGAGATCATCGGCGCGGAGACGAACCCGCGCGCGGTGTCGCGCCTGCCCACGGTGCCGTTCAGGGAGAACGTCTCCCCCGGCATCACCAGGTGGTTGTCGAGGATGTCGGCGATGGTGTGGATGTTGGTGACGCGCGGCGCGCAGCAGGGGTGCTGCGTGGTGAACGTCGACACCTTCTCGACGATCCCCAGCTTCTCCGCCTTCTCCGTCGTCAGCTCGGGCTCGCTCGTGGTGAAGGACACCTCGACGGTACGGCTCCCGCCCCCGGTCACGGCCTCCTCGACCGACGTCTTCAGCGCGGCCGCGTCGACCCCTTGGCCGGTCTGCGACGGCACGACCACCGGCTTGCCCTTGACGATCTTGAAGGACGCGTCCTTGGGCGCCTTGGCCGCGTCGACCAGCCGGTCTTCGACTCCCCGTAGGGCCTTGCGCGCGTTGAACCGGGCCTTCAGCTCGCCCTGCTCGTCGGGGAGGAAGCGCAGGTTGGCGGCCACGACCCCGGCCGGCAGCTCGGCCGAGCGGCCGCCGTTGGTGAGCGTGATCGGCCCGACCGCCCCGGCTGCGGTGGACTGCGCGAAGCGGCGCATCTCCTCGGCCGTGGCGCGCGGTTCGACGACGGCGATCCGGAAGGTGACGGCCTGCGCGCCGTCGAGGTAGGCCTGCCGGAGCCCGGTGGCGGCGGCGGCCCGGTCGACGGCCCGCCCGTCGGCGGGGGCGACGACCCTCGGGGTGGTCCCCCGGTAGAGAATGCCGCCCTGCTTGGCCGGGCGGTCGACGCCCTCGGCGATCCCGGCGACGGAGGCCTTCAGCCGGTCCTCGTCGACCGTCAGCCTGAGGGGGATGTCGCGCCGCGCGAACAGGGACCGCAGCGAGGTGACGACGCCGCCGTGGGCGTCGGCCACGGTGCCGGGGATGTCGAAGGCGAGCCCGGCGTCCCCGGGGGTGACCGGGGTGGTCTTCTCCCCGGCGGTGACGGCGATCGGCCGGGCGGCCCTGGCGGCGAGTTCGGAGGTCAGCCTGGCGTGCGCGTGGGCCGGGGCCAGGCCGCCGATGTGGATGCCGGCGACGTAGGTGTTGCGGGGTAACTCGCCCGCCATGGCCACGGCCGGGCCGGCCACCGCGGCGACCAGGCCGAGCACGACCACACCCGCGATGAGCAGGGGCGTTCTGGAGCGCCGCCGCGGAGCGAGAGGTGGGTGGGTCTCACTCTTCACGTACGTCACAGCCGCCTCCCCGCCAATTTCGGTCATTTTATGACGAGAAGGACGTGTCCATGGCGCGCTGGTCAGCGTACTGACATATGGGCTTTTATTTCGGCGATGAGCCCCGGAGCGGCGGCTTCGATCTGGGTGCGGACCTGCTCGAAATCGGCGCGGCCCCCGTAATAGGGGTCGGCCACGTCCGGCGAGTCGGCCGCCGGGTCGAACTCGCGGAGCAGGCGGACCTTCGCCCGGTCGGCCTCGGTCGGGGCCATCGAGCGCAGGTCCCTCAGGTGCCCGCCGTCGAGGGCGATGATCAGGTCGTAGCGGCCGAACCAGAGCGCGCGGAACTGGCGGGCGCTGTGGGCGGTGGTGTATCCGGCCCGGCGCAGCGCGGCGACCGTGCGGTGGTCGGCGGGTTTGCCGGTGTGCCAGCCCTGGGTGCCGGAGCTGTCGACCTCGACGTCGAGGCCCTCGTCCTCCAGTCGCCGGCGGAGGATGTGCTCGGCCATCGGGGAGCGGCAGATGTTGCCCGTACAGACGAAAGTCACGCGAAAGACCACGACGAGACCTTAACACTTGGGCGCTTTGTAGCTTTATGTCCGAATAGACCATTTAGTTATCGAAACTTCCTAAATCGGTTGTTTCGACACCTTGACGGTGATCATCTCATGGGCGAAGACTTCAAAAATACTCGCGTGCCCTCTCCCGCCCGGTAGAACCTCGCCCGGCAGGCACGCCCACATGGAGGAACTTCAGTGAGGATCGTTCCCCGAAGGAGGAGCCGCCAGCTGGCGGTCGGCCTCGCCATCCCACTCGCCCTGGTGCTCAGCCCCCTGCCGAGCCTCGCCGACCCGGTGCCACCGGTCGGTGCGGTCGCCCCTGACCGGCAGCCCTCCGGCACCCAGGACGGTGTCGCGCTGATTCGCATCGTCGTTCCCGACCAGGCGGCCGTCGATCGCCTGAACGACATGGGCGTCGACCTCGCCGAGTACAAGAAGCCCACCGACGACGGCATCGAGATCCACGCGGTGCTGAGCCCGGAGGAGGCCCAGGCGCTCCGCGACCAGGGCTACGACCTGCGCGGCAGCATCAGCGACCAGAGCGACTTCGCCGAGAACACCGCCCAGCGCCGCCAGGCGCTCGCCCGGATCGCCGCCGCCGAGGCCGCCGACAGCGACAAGCTGACCGTCCTGCGGTCGGAGTGGTTCACCAACACCGGCGGCCAGCGGTTCCTGTCGGTCGAGGTCAAGTCGAGCGCCGTCGACGCCGAGACCGTGCTCACCGTGACCTGGGACAACGGGCCGGGCACCGAGCCGGGCTCGGGCGGCACCGCCACGATGAGCCGCTTCACCGACGCCGGTCAGTACATGTACCACCGCTTCAACTCGCCGCTGCCGATCAACACCGCTCCCTCGAAGGTGACGATCACCAGCAACCGCGGCGGCGCCGCCACGGTCGACGTGAAGCAGTGGCTGGGCCAGCCGCAGAAGTCGCCCAGCCCCCACTACGTGTCGGACTTCATCGACCACTACATGGACCCGACGGAGCTGACCAATCGCATCGTCGGCCTCGCCGCCGAGTTCCCCAAGATCTCCGAGATCGTCGACATGCCCAACCTGACCAACGGCTACCGCCGTGCGGCTCAGGCGCAGTTCGGCGGCACCGGCGCCTCCGCGTTCTATGTGAGCTCGAAGGCCTACGGCTCGGAGGGCGGCAACGGCATCACCACCGCGCTCACCAACCCGGGTAGCGCGAGCAGCCCGCTGTCGGTCGCGGTGAACGCCAAGGCCATCACCGTCAGCCTCGGCACCGACGCCAACGGCGCGGTGAACAGCACGTCCAAGCAGGTCGTGGACGCCATCAACGCCAGCGCGCCCGCCGCTGCCCTGGTGCGGGCCAGCCTCTACCGCACCAACACCGGCGCGGCCGTGGCGCCCACCGCCGCCGCGACGACGCTGACCGACAACCTCCAGGCCCCGGCGAGCATCTCGCGCGACCCGTGGCAGACGAAGGTGCTGCGGATCGGCAAGACCCGCGACGGCTCCAAGACGGGTGTCTTCCTGTACTGCCAGGAGCACGCCCGCGAGTGGGTGACCTCGATCACCTGCCTGGAGACCGCCGAGCGGCTGCTGCGCAACTACGCCACCGACCGCGAGACCAAGGACCTCGTCGACGACCTCGACATCTTCATCCTTCCGGTCGCCAACCCCGACGGCGCGCACTACAGCTTCTACGACTACAACTCGATGCGCCGCAACATGACCAACCACTGCCCCGAGAACAACGGCGACCCGGCCCGCCGCAACTCGTGGGGTGTGGACCTCAACCGCAACTTCTCCGTCGGCTCGCTCACCGACGGCTACAGCGGCGCCTCGTCCTCCTGCACCAGCGACACCTACGCCGGCCCGGCGGAGCTGTCGGAGCCGGAGGCCAAGAACGAGGTCTGGCTGACCAACGAGTTCCCGAACATCAAGTTCGCGATGAACACCCACTCGTACGGCGGCTACTTCATGTGGCCTCCGGGCGCCTACAAGGCGGCCGGCCGTGAGCTGCTGCCGCGCGTCGACTACGGCACCGAGAACTACTTCTGGGACGCCTCGTCCGAGATCCTCTCGGCCGTCCAGGCCTGGCGCGGCACCGGCATCTGGCCCGGCCGCACCGGTCCCGTCCCGGACGTGCTGTACTCGGCCGCCGGCAACAGCGCCGACGAGCACTGGTACAACCGCGGCATCATCGGCTGGGACTTCGAGGTCGGCGCCGACCTCTGGAACCCGGTGACCAAGCGCTTCGACCCGGTCGGCTTCCAGCCGCCGTTCGCCGAAGGCCACCAGGAGGCGATGGAGTTCGCCAACGGCCAGATCGCGATCCTGAAGGTCGCCAGCGAGTTCGCCGACGACAGCAAGCGGCCCACCTCCAGCCTGGTCAAGGTGTCGAGCGGCGAGGGCACCGCGACCTTCACCTTCTCGGTGAACGAGGCGGCCAACGTCTACTACACCCTCGACGGCAGCAAGCCCACGCTCCAGAGCACCAAGCTGGAGCAGGCGGGCATGCGTGAGGGCGCGGCGCACATCACCGTCGACAAGGACACCACCGTCAACTGGTTCTCGGTCGACATCGCCGGCAACGTCGAGCGCAACTACGACCCGGGCACCGGCACGGGCAACTACAGCAGCAAGACGGTGAAGGTGGGCTGACCCGCCTTCATCAGGTGGCCGCCGGGCGGTTCCCGGCGGCCACCGTCGTTTCCAGATGGATCGCTTTTCGGACCACTTGATGAGAGTTTCCCGACAGGTGGCGTGAAAAGATCAGATCAGGTACGTTCCAGCACGGCAGGCCGCATTACGGCCTCCCCCTGCCCTCACCAGAAGCCAAGGATCAATGCTGTCCACTACCAGGCGAGGATTCCTCGCGGGCACCGGCGGAGTCCTCGCCGCCGGGCTGGCCTCCGCGGGTACCGCCCAGCCGGCGGAGGCACGCGCCCGCGCTCCGCGTAACATCGTCCTGATCCTCGCCGACGACCTGGGCGGATGTGAGACCGGCCCCTACGGCCAGCGCATCATCGCCACCCCGGTCCTCGACCGCATGGCGGCGCAGGGCGTGCGCTTCGCCAACGCCTTCGCCGGTTCCTCGCTCTGCGCGCCGTCGCGCTGCTCCCTGCTGACCGGCCTGCACACCGGCCACGGGACCGTCCGCGAGAACCCCGAAGGCGGCCCGCAGCGCGCGCTCAACCACGACGACCTGACATTCGCCGAGGTCGCGCGGCTGGCCGGATACCGCACCGCGCTCATCGGGAAGTGGGGCTTCGGGCCCGAGCAGCCCGACCAGGACTCCCACCCGAACGTGCGCGGCTACGACGAGTTCTACGGCTACATCACGCACGCGCACGCGCACCAGTACTGGCCGACCTACCTGTGGCACAACCGGGAGATGGTCGCGTTCGACGGGGCGACGTACTCCCCCGACTTCCTGCGCGACCGCGCGGTGAAGTTCATCAAGGAGTCGGCCAAGGACGGCAAGCCGTTCCTGCTCCACTTCTCCACGATCCTGCCCCACTCGCCCAGCGAGATCCCGGGCGACGCGGGCCGCTACGCCGACGAGCCGTGGACCAAGGCCAACCGCCGCCACGCCGCCCAGGTGACCCGGCTCGACTCCCACGTGGGCGACATCCTCGACGCCCTGCGCCACGCGGGCGTGGCCGACGACACGGTGGTCCTGTTCACCTCCGACAACGGCCCGCACCACGAGAAGGGCGTCGACCCGAACATCTTCAACTCCAACGGCCCCTACCGGGGCGTCAAGCGTCAGCTGTACGACGGCGGCATCCGCATCCCCATGATCGCGTGGAACCCCGGTTTCACCCCGAAGGTCGTCGACGACCCGGTCGCGCTCTGGGACGTCCTGCCCACCGTGGCCGACATCGCGGGCGTGCCGAAGCCGGCCGGCCTCGACGGCCGCTCCATCCGCGGCCTGCTGACCGGCGACGACTACGCGGGCCACGACTTCCTGATCTGGAACCGCCCCAGGAAGATGCAGGCGATCCGCCGGGGCCACTGGAAGCTGATCCGCTTCGACCCGAACATCGCCGGCGCCGGCCCCGAGGGCCGCATCGAGCTCTACGACCTGCGCGGCGACCGCGGCGAACGCCACAACGTGGCCCACCGCCACCCGAACCTGGTCGAGGAACTCCTCGAACTCCTCGACGGCTCGATCGGCACCGACCCGCGCATCCCCTACGGCCTGACGGCCCGCGAGGAGGCCGGCGGCGTGGTGGTCTCCCTCGCCAACGGCTCGACGGGCCCGTGGCGCAAGGTCCGCCTCTACCTCGGCACGGCCGACGACAAGGGCGTCGGCCAGGAGCTGCTGTCCAAGGGCGAGTCCTTCGTCGCGACCTTCCCGGGCAGGGCCAAGGTCGCCCACGCCCGCTTCACCGTCAACGGCGAAGAGGTCCACTTCCGCGTCAAGGTCCAGCAGGCTCCCGTATGAACGCCAGGTAGCCGTTGCTCCACCCCGTCAGGCCGTCGAAGATCCGCGACGGGGTGGACCAGCCCGCCGAGCGGGCGAGCGACTCGACGATCTGCCCGTCGAGCGCGTGCGAGAACCTGAGCTGTCCGTCCACCAGCATGACCGTCCCGCAGACGTGCCCTTCGGGGGTGACTCCTCCGCCCCCTGAAGGAGGCGGCTTCTCGCTAAGCCGCTGCGGCTTCACGAAGGGCAAGCCCTGCCCTGAGAATGTTGATCGCCGCGTTCACATCGGCATGTGCGGCGTGCCCGCAGGCCCTACATCGGAACTCGGCTTGGGTGGCACGGTTCTCTTTCGCGCAGTGCCCGCAACGGGCGCACGTGCGGGAGGTGTTGGCGGGGTTCACTGCGATCAGCTCTCGACCGGCGCTTTCAGCCTTGTGCGACAGGATCGTCAGGAACACCCCCCAACCCGCGTCGAGGATGCTTTTGTTCAGCCCGGATTTCGCGGCTGCCCTGTTGGGCATGAATCCGCCCGCGCCGTCCGGCTTGGGCGCTGCCCGTTTGGTCATGTTGGTGACCTGGAGCGCTTCATGCGCGATCACGTCGTAGTCGGCCACCAGCATGAGTGCGGACTTGTGCGCGCTGTCGAGGCGTTGACGGCGGACCTTGCCGTGCAGGGCGGCGACGCGGGCGACCGCCTTACGGCGGCGCTTGGACCCGCGCTTCTTACGGGCGAGGTCCTGCTGAGCGGCTGCCAGCTCCCCGGCGACCGCCGCGAGGTGTCGCGGGTTGCCGACCTGCTCGCCGTCCGAGGTGGTCAGGAACGACGCCACACCCATGTCCACGCCGACGACCGCACCCGTGGCGGGCAGGATTTCGGCGGGCACGTCGTCGCACGACAGGATGACGTACCAGCGGGAGCCTTCCCGCTTCACGCTGATCGTCTTCACCCGGCCCCGCACCGGGCGGTGCCGGTGCACTCGGACATGCCCGACGCCTTGAAGTCGCACATAGGTCGTGGTGGGGTGCTCAGGCTGGGAGTCCCACCGGCAGCCGTCGCCGTCCTTGGGCCACTCGACGGTGTCGAACCAGTCGCGTCCCTTGAAACGGGGGAACCCCGGCGTGCGCCCGGCTTTGACGCGGTCGAAGAATGCGCGAAACGCCTTGTCCAACCGGCGCAGCGTGGCCTGCTGGGAGGAGAACGACCACCGCGCGTGATCCGGGTCGCCGGCGCGGATCGCCTTGAGCTGGGCGGACTGGTCGCCGTACCGGATCGACACCCTGGAGCGACGGTACGCCTCGCGCCGCTCCTCAAGGGCCGCGTTGTACAGGGCGCGGTGGTCGTCCAGGCACGCGGCGAGCGCGGCCTGCTGGTGCGCGGTCGGACGCATGAGGAACTTGTAAGACCTACGCACGGCCACCGCCCTTGGCGGGCCGCTCGTACTGCGTCTCGATGTACCGCCGCACCGTCTCGGCGGACGCAGCGCCGACGGTGGCCACGAAGTAGGACCGTGACCACAGCGTGGGCAACTGGGAACGCAGGTGCGCGAACTCGGCGCGCAGGTGGTGGGAGGTGAACCCCTTGAACTGGTTGGCCACATACGACGGCGAGTTCTTCGGATGCGGCTTGACGAACAGGTGCACCTGGTCGGGCATCACCTCAAGCGCCACGATCTCCCAGCCGTGCTCGTCGGCCTTGGCGCGGATCAGCTCCTCCAGGCGGTCTTTCACCCGACCGCCCAGAACGGGGCGGCGGTACTTCGGGCACCACACGACCTGGTACCCGAGGTCGTACGCCGCACCGGGGGAGGTGCGCACCTGACGAGTCACACGATCACTATAAAAGTGTCATGTATCTAACGCGCGTGATGAACGGAGATCTCTGATGCCCGAATCTGACGGGTCACTGCACGCTCGGGCCTTGGCGGCCCTCCCGCTCCCGATTCCTCCCACGGCTGAAGCCGCCGGTCCCCTCGGGAGGCAGTGATGGAGATCATCGAAGGCGCCGGCGTGTGGGCGGGCGCGAGCAACGACTGGGTCGAGCACCTGCGCACGCCCGACCTGTCGGTGGGGACCTACTGCATCCCGGCGGGCGGCGTCGACGACCAGAGCCCCCACACCGAGGACGAGATCTACGTCGTGACCTCGGGCCGGGCCCGCGTGGTCGCGTCGAGCGGCGAGGCGGCGGTCGGGCCGGGGGCGGTCGTCTTCGTCCCGGCGGGCGAGGACCACCGCTTCGTCGACGTGACGGAGGACCTGACCCTCCTGGTGGTCTTCGGCCCGGCCTACGGATCACGCGGCCCCTCGGGCCAGTGACCCGGCCGCCCATCGCCGGGCCGCCCGTCGACCCTGTCGACCTGCCGCCCGCCGTGCTGCCCCTGGCCGCGGGCGATCCCGTCACACCGGTCTGGCGCAACCAGCTCGGCGGCATCTGGACGTGGCCACCGCCCGTGCCCTGCTCGGCGGACCGCCGGAGGTCGACCGGCCGGTCGTCTGCCACGGGGACGCGTGCGTGCCGAACACGCTGATCGACGCCGGAGGCTCCTTCGCCGGGCACGTCGACCTGGGTTCGCTCGGCGTGGCCGACCGCTGGGCCGATCTCGCCGTGGCGGCCTGGAGCATGGAATGGAACTTCGGCCCCGGTTACGACGGGCTGGTCTACGAGGGGTACGGCGTGACCCCCGACCCCGTGCGCATCGCCTACCGGCTGCTCTGGGACCTTTCCTAGATCCATTAGGAAACTTTACTATTGACAACCCATGTGACAGGGGTGTTACATCCTCTTAATTTAAGCCGTGAAGCACGACCGGAGGACCCTCATGCGCCGACCCCGGCTGCTCCTAGCCCTGTTAACCGCGGCCGCCACGCTCGTCAGCGGGCTGGTGGCCATGCCTGCGGCCCAGGCCGCCATCGGGCCCGTGACCTGGTCAGACGAGTTCAACGCGCCGGCCGGGACGTCCATCGACGGGTCGAAGTGGAAGTTCGACATCGGCGGCGGCGGGTGGGGCAACAACGAACAGCAGTACTACACGAACTCGACCCGCAACGTTTACCACGACGGCGCGGGCAACCTCGCGATCACCGCGCGCCGGGAGAACCCGTCCAACCTGCAGTGCCACTACGGCACCTGCCAGTACACCTCCGGCCGCATCCTGACGGCCGACAGGTTCACCCAGGCGTACGGCCGCTTCGAGGCCCGGATCAAGATCCCGAGGGGTCAGGGCATCTGGCCGGCGTTCTGGATGCTGGGCGGCGGCACCTGGCCCAACGGCGGCGAGATCGACATCCTGGAGAACGTCGGCAAGGAGCCCAACACGGTCTACGGCACCGTCCACGGGCCCGGCTACTCCGGCGGCACCGCCGTCGGCGGCAACCGCAACACCGGCGCGCCGCTCGCCGACGCCTTCCACACCTACCGCGTCGACTGGTCGCCCAACCTGATCATCTGGTATCTGGACGGCTCGGAGTACTTCCGCGTCACCCCCTCCAGCCTGCGCGGCAACGCCTGGGTCTTCGACCACCCGTTCTTCATGATCCTCAACGTGGCGGTCGGCGGCTACTGGCCGGGCTATCCCGACGGCACCACCCAGTTCCCGCAGACCATGCTGATCGACTACGTCCGCGTCTCGGCCTGGCAGAACGACGGCGGCGGCGGCACCGGCTCCAACCTGCGGTCGGCGCTGAACAGCAAGTGCATCGACATCCCGGCGGCCAACCCGGTCGACGGGGCCCGCCTCCAGATGTACGACTGCAACGGCACCACCGCCCAGCAGTGGTCGATCAACAGCGACGGCACCGTCCGCGCGATGGGCAAGTGCATGGACGCCGCGGCGGCCGGCACGGCCAACGGCACCGCGATCCAGCTCTACACCTGCAACGGCACCGCGGCCCAGCGCTTCACCCTGTCGGGCGCGGGTGACCTGGTGAACATCGCGGCCAACCGGTGCGTCGACATCGCCAACCGCAACACCGCGAACGGAGCACAGCTCCACCTGTGGGACTGCACGGGCGCCTCCAACCAGAAGTGGTCCCGCTCGTAGCGTCCATCCGGGAAAGAGGGCATCCGCGACCCGGATGCCCTCTTTTTTCGTCGTGGTTCTGCCTGTTCCAGGCGTAATTCAGTCGTGACTCGCCGGATCGCCGGTGGAGTATTGACGGTTTTCGGCACCCGGCCGATACTCGGTTCACTTCGAGAGAGCGTTCTCTGTGAGGGGGTGAGCCTTGTCCCAGCGGACCGCCAACCGTGCCCGCGTCATCCGCGCCCTGCGGGAACGCGGCCCGCTGTCGCGCCGGGAACTGGCCGGCACGGGGCTCTCCCGCTCGACCGTCACCGCGGTCGTCGACGAACTCGTCGGCGCGGGGGTGGTCACCGAGACGGAGGGGCCGGTCCGGGGCGCCGGGCGGCCCGCCCAGTTGCTCTCCCTCCATCCCCGGCTCGGGGTCGCGGTGGGGGTCGAGATCGCCAACGGGGTGGTCCGGGCGGCGGTCTGCGACGTCTCCCGGCGGCTGCTCTCGCACGGGGAGATCGCCGTCGACGACCGTACCGAACCGGAGAAGACCCTCGTCGTGGTGGGCGAGCTCGTCGACCGGCTGCTCGACGGGCGGCCTCGGGAGAGCGTTCTCGGGGTGGGGGTCGCGATTCCCGGGCCGATCCAGCGGGGCACCGGGCGCAGCGGCCGGGCCACCACGCTGAAGCCGTGGGTCGACGTCAACCCCTACGCCGCCGCGGCCGAGGCGCTGCGGCTGCCGCTCGCCGTCGACAACGACGCCAACCTGGCCGCCGTCGCGGAGGCCACGTGGGGCGCGGCGCGCGGGCTCAGAGACGTCGCGTACGTCTACTCCGCCGCCGGCATCGGCGTCGGCTTCATCCTCAACGGATCCCTGTACGCCGGGGCGAACGGCACCGCCGGGGAGCTCGGCCACACCACGATCGACGAGAACGGCGAGATCTGCGAGTGCGGCGGCCGGGGCTGCCTCAACACGCTGGCCAACGCCGCGTCGATCACCCAGAACCTGCGCCGGAGCCATGGACGCGAACTGTCCATCGGCGAGGTCATCACGCTCGCCCACGACGGGGATCTCGGTTGCCGCCGGGTCATCGCCGACGCGGGCCGGCACATCGGGCTGGCCGCGGCCAACCTCTACAACCTGCTCGACCCCGAGCTGATCGTCCTGGGCGGGAACCTCGCGCCCGCCGGGGAGATCCTGCTGGGGCCGCTGCGGGAGTCCATGGCCCGCAGGGCCATCCACGCCGGGGAGGTGCTGCCGCCCTTCATCGCCGGCGAGCTCGGCCAGGACGTGGTGGTCGCCATGGGCGCCGCCGCGGTCGTGTTGCGGGACGACGAGAGGTTCCCGCTGCCGGTCAGGCATACCGGGAAGTGACGGCCCGGCTCCCGGTTGCCGCCGGGAGCCAGGCCTTTTACGCCACGGGGTGGGCCCGTGGCGGCGACACGAAAAGTGGAGCAGTCATGAATTTACCTCGCCTCGGCATGCTCTTCATGCTGGTCCTGGCGACGGCCTGCGGGACGGCCGCCGAGCCTCCCGCCGACGCGCCGGCGGGCAGACTGAAGATCGCCCTGTCCAACTCGTTCATCGGGAACCAGTGGCGGGTCGAGATGGAGAACGTCTTCAAGGCGGCCTGCGCGATGCCGCCCTACGCCGCCGCGGTCGAGTGCTCGGTCTTCAACGCCGGCAACGACGTGTCGACCCAGTCGCGGCAGATCTCCAACCTCATCTCGCAGGGCGTCGACGGCATCGTGATCAACGCGGCCTCGACGAGCGGGCTCAACGGCGTCGTCCAGCAGGCCTGTGACCGGGGCATCGTGGTGGTGTCGTTCGACAACACGGTCGATCATCCCTGCGGGATCACGGTCAACACCGACCAGGTGAAGTTCGGGCAGCTGCTCGCCCAGTTCGTCGTCGACCAGATCGGCGGCGAGGGCAACGTCGTGATGGTCACCGGTGTGGCCGGGACCGGCGCGGACAACGACCGCAACAAGGGCGCCAAGGAGGTCTTCGCGGCCAACCCCGGCGTCAAGGTGGTGGCCGAGTACAGCGGCATGTGGGACTCGGCGACCGCCCAGCGGGTGACGGCGGCGCAGCTCCCCAGCCTGCCGGAGGTCGACGGCGTCTGGGTGTCGGGCGGCACCGACGGCGTCATCAAGGCCTTCGCCGACGCCAAGCGGGACATGCCGGTGTTCGGCGGCGAGGCCGAGAACGGCTTCCGCAAGTACATGGCCGGGACCCTCACCCCGCAGGTGACCGGGATGTCGATCGGCCAGCCTCCCTACCTGTCGGTGGTGGCGCTGGAACTGGCGCGGGCGGTCATCACGAAGGAGCGTGAGAAGGGCAACCTGACGATCCCGTTCCCGGTGGTGACCGGCTCGGCTCTGACCCCGGGCGAGACCGTCTTCCCCGACCTGCCCGACAGCTTCTTCGCCGACTTCACCGACTCCGGCCCGGACGCGATCCTGGTCCTGTGCCAGGAGGCGGCCACCGACGGCACCCCCTGCCCGGGGAAGACCCTCGACGTCAAGCTCGGCACCCCATGACGGTCGAGGCCACCGGGATCCACCGCGCGTTCGGCGGGGTCCAGGCGCTCCGGGACGCGTCGTTCGCGGCGCGTCCCGGGGAGATCCACGCGCTGGCCGGGGAGAACGGAGCCGGCAAGAGCACCCTGATCAAGGTGCTGTGCGGGGTGCTCCGGGCCGACGCCGGGTCGGTCGCGGTCCGGGGCCGGGTCGCGACCGCCTTCCAGGAGCTGTCCCTGCTTCCCGACCTGACCGTGGCCGAGAACCTGCTGCTCGCCGCGCCGCCCCGGGGGCGGCTCGGCCTGGTCCGCCGCGGCCACCTCACCGCCGAGGCCTCGCGCGTCCTTGCTCTGTACGGCGTCAGCGAGATCGACCCCCGCTCCCCCGCCCGCGACCTGTCCGTGTCGCAGAGACAGGTGGTGGAGCTGGTCCGGGTGCTGGCCACGGAGCCCGACGTGGTCTTCCTCGACGAACCCACGGCGGCGCTGGCGGAACGGGAGGTCGACTGGCTCGCCGGGCACATGCGGCGGCTGCGGGACGCCGGCGCGTGCGTCGTCTTCACCTCCCACCGCTGGCGCGAGATCGAACGCCTGGCCGACCGGGTGACCGTCTTCCGCAACGGAACCCACGTCGCGACCCGGGAACGCCTGACCGAGGACGAGGCCGTCACCCTGATGACGGGCCGGACCCTCGACGCGACCTACCCGGACGTCTCGGGGATCGAGGCCGGCGAGAAGGCCCTCACGGTGACGGGGCTGACGAGCGGGCACCTCCGCGACGTCTCGTTCGACCTGCGCAGGGGCGAGATCCTCGGCGTGGGCGGCCTGGCGGGCCAGGGCCAGCGCGACCTCTTCCTGACGCTGTTCGGCGCCCGCAGGCCCGTGGCGGGCCGGCTCCTCGTCGGCCAAGCCGAGAGGTCGTTCCGGCGGCCCGCGGACGCGGTCAGGGCGGGGATCGCCTACGTCCCGGAGGACCGGAAGGCCGAAGGGTTGCTGCTGCCGCTGTCGATCCGCGACAACATCGCGCTCACCACGCTGGCCCGGCGCTCCCGCGCCGGATTCATCCGCCGACGGGCGGAGAAGGCCGAGATCTCCGGCGTGGCGGCGAAGCTGGCCATCGGCGCGGGCCGCGCGACCTCCCAGGCCGCCGGGACCCTCTCCGGCGGCAACCAGCAGAAGACGGTGATGGCCCGCTGGCTGCTGGCCGACGCCGACGTCTACCTGCTCTACGACGTCACCCGGGGCGTGGACGCGGCCACCAAGCACGACATCTACCACCTGATCGCCGGCCTGGCCCGCAGCGGCAAGGCGGTCCTCTTCCACTCCAGCGAGACCGAGGAGATCGCCCATCTGTGCCACCGGGTCCTGGTCCTGCGCGAGGGCCGGATCGCGGCCGAGCTCGCGGGCCCGGTCGGCGACGCGGAGCAGATCGTCGCCGCCTCGATCAGGGAGAGCGCCGATGCGTGATCTCGATGCGTGATCTCCAGGAGCGGCTCGGCTACCTGGTCCTGGCCGCGACCGCCGTCGCCTACTTCGCCGTCTACACGACCAGCCTCGGCAGGCCCCCGGGGTCGTTCGACTACCTGGCCATCCTCAACACGACGATGCCGCTCGTGCTGGTCGCCGTCGGGCAGAGTCTCGTCGTCATCACCGGCGGCATCGATCTGTCGGTGGGCGGGGTGGTGAGCGTCTGCGTGGCCGTCACCGCCGCCACCGGCGGGACCCCCGGCTGGATCCTCGCCGTGCTGGCGCTGGGCGCGGCGGCGGGGCTGGTCAACGGGGTGATCGTGGCGTTCGGGCGGATCGCCCCCATTCTCACCACGCTGGCGACGCTGTCGATCTACACCGGGGCCGCCCTCTGGATCCTGCCGGTCCCGGGCGGGTCGATCCTGCCCGGGGTCAGGGCGGTCCTGTCCAACCCCGGCGTCCCCACGGGGCTGGCCTGGCTGGCGCTGGTGGTGGCGGGCTGGTGGGTGCTGCGGCGGACCCGGTTCGGCATGCGCGTCTACGCCGTGGGCAGCGACGAGACGGCCGCCCGCGCGGTGGGCGTCCCGGTCGAGCGCGTCAAGGCGGGTGTGTACGCCCTCTCCGGGCTGTGCTCGGCGCTGGCGGGGGTGTTCTACGTGTCCACCACGACGGCGGGCGACGCCAACGCGGGCGCACCGTTCATCCTCACGTCCATCGCCTCGGTGGTCGTGGGCGGGGTGGCGTTCAGCGGCGGCCGGGGCAGCGCCATGGGGGCCGTCGCCGGGGCGGTCGCGCTCACGCTGGTCATCGACGTGCTGTTCTTCGCGGGCATCGACCCGCTCTACCAGTCGCTCTTCCAGGGACTGTTCCTCGTCGTCGCGGTGCTGCTCGGCACCGCCGCCGCCCTGCTCGCCCGCCGGAGGACCGCGTGAACCGCCGTGCCCTCTACGCCGCCGCCGTCGCGGCCGCGGTGCTGGTCGTCGGAGCGGTCCTCACCCCGGGGCTGGCGTCCTGGCCGGGGCTGCGGGCCGTGCTGGTCGTCGCGAGCTTCACCGGGTTCGTCGCGGCCGGGCAGATGCTGGTGGTCCTCGTCGGCGGGATCGACCTGTCGATCCCGTGGGTGCTGAACGCGGCGGCGATCGTGCTCACCACCACGAGCCTGGGGGCGTCCGGGCGGCTGCCGCTCGCGCTCGCGCTGGCGATCGGCGCGGGGCTGGCCGCCGGGCTGGTCAACGGGCTCGGGATCGCCTGGCTCGGGGTGCCTGCCGTCGTCATGACGCTCGGCATGAACGGCGTGCTGCAGGGTCTCACGCTGGGGCTCTCCCAAGGGTTGACCTGCGACGACTGCGGCCACTACGCCCCTTCGCCGCTCCGGGACCTGTTCGCGGGCACCGTCCCGGCCGCGCTGCTGGTGTGGCTGGGCGTCGCGCTGCTCGTGACGGTCCTGCTGCGGCTGACCGTCTTCGGGCGGCGGGTGTACGCGACCGGCGTGAACCCCCGGGCCGCCTTCCTGTCCGGGGTCGGGGTCAAGGGGGTCACCGTCGCCCTCTACACCCTGTCGGGCGGGTTCGCCGCGCTGGCGGGGATCATGCTGGTCGGCTACGGCGGGCAGGCCTCGCTGGGGCTCGGGGATCCCTACCTGTTCGAGTCGATCGCCGCGGTCGTGGTGGGCGGGGTGTCGATCCTCGGCGGCCGGGGCGACTACGTCGGCGTCGTCGCGGGGTCGCTCACGCTGGTCGCCGTCACGACGGTGCTGCGGGCCCAGCAGGTGCCCGAGCACGGCCGGCTCATGATCTACGGCCTGGTCATCCTCGCCATCCTGTTCGCCTACGGCCGGGAGAGAGCCCATGATTGACGTCTTCAGCGACATCCCGTGCCGCCTGGGCGAGAGCGCCCTGTGGGACGGCGAGCGCCTCTACTGGGTCGACGTCCTCGGCCACCGGATCCACGCCAAACCCTGGACCGGCGGCGACACGATCACCCTGGAGACCCCGGGCCCGGTCGGCGCCGTGGCGCTGCGGCGGCACGGCCTCGTGGCCACGCTCCGCCACGCCGTCGCCTTCGCCGATGTCGACGAGGGCACCCTGGAGATCGCCGCCGAGGTCGAGGACGCGGCGGAGAACCGGCTCAACGACGGCGCGGCCGACGCCGAGGGCCGGTTCTGGTTCGGGTCGATGAACCTGGCGGAGGAGAAGCCGACCGGCTCCTTCTACCGGCTCGACCCCGACCGCACGCTCACCCGGGTCTTCGGCGGGGTCACCTGCTCCAACGGCCCCGCCTTCAGCCCGGACGGCCGCACGCTCTACCACGTCGACTCCACGGCGGCGCGGATCACGGCGTACACGATCGAGGAGGGGGAGGTGACCGGCGGCCGCGTCTTCGCCACCGACGACGACTGCTTCCCCGACGGGCTGGCCGTCGACGCCGAGGGCGGCGTCTGGAACTGCAAGTGGAACGGCGCGAGGATCGTCCGGTACGCCCCCGACGGCACGATCGACCGGGTGCTCAGGGTCCCGGTGGAGCGGCCGACCCGCTGCGCGTTCGCCGGGCCGGACCTCGACGTCCTGGCGATCACCACCGCCGCCGGGACACGGCCGTTGTCGGGCCGGGTGTTGCTGGCCGACCCCGGCGCACGGGGCCTGCCCGCCCACGCCTACCTGGGCTGACCTGGGTATATGTTCGGATTATGTATGACGACGGTCTGGTGACCTGCACGGACACCGAGCTGATCATCAGGACGTACTACCTCTGGGGCGGCGACAAGCGGATCGCGTTGAGGGCCATCAGGGCGGTCAACGCGGTGCCGCTGCCCCACGGGAGCCGGCGGCTCTGGGGCACCGGCGACTTCGTGCACTGGTACAACCTCGACCGCGACCGGCCCTCGCGCCGGATGGCGCTGTGGATCGACGTCGGGGCCCGCGTCGTCCCGGCGGTCACGCCGCGGGACCCGCGCCGGTTGATCACGGAGTTGGCTTCACGAGGGATTCGGACGAATCGGGCTGGGGTTGTGCAGCGTGGCCAGAACTGGATGCGGCTGGCCTGAGGCGCCGGCGGTTCGCCAGGTCGACCACGGTGCCGTGGGAGCTGGTGGCGGCGTGCGAGGCGGCGTACAGGATCAGCATGTTGAGCAGTTTCAGGAACAGCAGCATGCCCACGGCGCTGGCCACCACGGTGTAGGCCGGATTCGACGAGCTGATGTTGAAGTAGAACTGCCCGAGGGTCTTCAGCGCCTCCAGGCCGACCGTGATGATCAGGGCGGGCCCGATCACGCGGCGGAACGACAGCCGCAGGCGCGGCGCGAGGGTGAGCAGGGCGGTCGACAGCAGCAGGTTCACCAGGAACCCCAGGCACACCGCCGCGGCCTGGAGCGCCAGGCGCGACGCCGGGGCGTCGGGTCCGACTGTGTGGCCGGTCAGCCACGACAGCGCCGACTGCGCGCCGAACGAGAACGCCAGCGAGGTCGCCAGCAGCACCCCGAGCGTCACCAGCACGGCCATGTCGATGGCCCACCGCACCGCGAAGGTGCCGGGATGCTCGTCGAGCCCCCACATCGTGCGGCTGGACGATCGCATCGAGTCGATCCAGAACAGCCCGGTCAGCGGGAGGCCGAACAGCGCGATCCAGCCGGCGGCGTCGCGGGCGTCGCGCAGCGCCGTCACGTCGAGCCGGGGGAAGGTGTCGCTGAGGTACTCGGCGACCTGGGCCAGCGCTCCGGGGGTGTCCCAGAGGTGGCCCATGATGACGAAGGCCAGCAGGCCGAGCGCGAAGATCGCGAAGAACGCGTAGTAGGTCATG
The DNA here is from genome assembly GCF_001570605.1 of Herbidospora cretacea. GTDB lineage: Bacteria > Actinomycetota > Actinomycetes > Streptosporangiales > Streptosporangiaceae > Herbidospora > Herbidospora cretacea. The sequence goes on from NZ_BBXG01000008.1 coordinate 362,429, forward strand.
CCCGCCGACAGACGGCCCCCGCCGAGCCGGTCGAATCTGATCGCCGCGCGCACGTGGTGGTCGAGCCAGGGATGACGCCGGACGAACTCGCCCCATCCGCTCACCCGCATGGCCCCTTATTACCCGGAGGGCGGCATTTCAGACGGTGCCGCCGCTGCGCCAGTAGACGTTGTTCTCCCTGGACAGGAAGTCATTATCGACCAGGTAGCGGCGCAGCGCGGCGTAGTCGTCGAAGAAGCCGCCGAGGATCTCGTTGACCTCCTTCTCGGGGTAGCGGACGCCGATCTCGAACGACGACTGGGCGATGCGGTCGAGCACGGCCATCCGCACGACGTGTTTGGCGGGCATCTGGATGAGGCGGCCGTCGCGCAGGAAGCGGTCGATGACCTCTGGGGTGACTTCGGTGGTCATCCCCCGATCCTAGGAGGGTCCGCAACGGCTTTTTCAGTCGGCATAAACTCTCGATAAATGGCATACTTTCCCAGGTCAGGACCGAAATGGGGATAATCGGCCAGCTTGACCCGTTCTGTTGCCGTATAGAGCGTGTATATCGATCGACCGGTAAGGTGCAGGACACCCCACGAGATCACCCCCGAAGGTGGCGATGAGGCTACGTGTTCTCGGTCCGCTCGACATCACGGTCGGCGGCGAACCCGTGCCGTTGCGGTCGGAGAAGCAGCGGCTCCTGCTGGCCGTGCTGATCGGCAACGCCAACGCCCCGACGACGGGCAGCCGCCTCATCGGCGCGCTCTGGGAGGAGCCGCCCGCGTCCGCGCACGAGAACCTCCGCCTGTACGTCTACCACCTCCGCAAGGCGCTCGGAGACCGCGACCGGGTGGTGCGCCACCCATCCGGATATGCCCTTTCGGTCGGGCCCGGCGAGCTCGACGCGGCCGACTTCGAGGCCCTGACGGCCGAGGGCGCGCGGGCGATGAACGGCGGCGACCCGGCGACCGGGCGGCGGCTGCTGGCCAGGGCGCTGGAGATGTGGCGCGGGCCCGCCTACGGGAACCTCGCCGACCACCCCGCCATCTGGCCCGCCGCGACACGGCTGGAGGAGGCCCGGTTACGGGCGGCCGAGCTGCGGATCACCGCCGACCTCGCGCTCGGGCGTCACGAGGACCTCGTCGGCGAGCTCACCGCGCTAGTGGCCGAACACCCGACCCGGGAGCGGCTGCGGGCCCACCTGATGCTGGCGCTCCATCGCGCCGGGCGGCGGGCCGAGGCCCTGGAGACCTTCCGCGAGGGACGGCGCGTCCTCATCGGGGAGCTCGGGCTGGAGCCCGGGGCCGAACTGCGGGCGCTGCACGAGGAGATCCTGCGCGGCGACTCCGGCGCGTCCGCGCCGCGCCCGGCCGAGCCCAAGAGCGGGCCGATGCTGTTCCCCACCCCGGCGCAGCTCCCCCACGACGTCGCCGACTTCGTCGGCCGGGCCGGGGAACTGGCCGAGCTCGACCGGCTGCTGGAGCTGCGGCAGCGCCAGGGGGTGCCCGCCTTCCTCGGGCTCACCGGGATGGGCGGCGTCGGCAAGACGGGCCTGGCCGTCCACTGGGCCCACCGGGTGGCCGGGCGGTTCGCCGACGGCCAGCTCTACGTCGACCTGCGCGGCTACGCCGAGGACGCCGAGCCGCTCGCGCCCCGCCAGGTGGTCGACCGGTTCCTGCGGGCGCTCGGCGTGCCGGGCAGCCGGATCCCCGACGACATCGACGAGCGGGCCGGGCTGCTGCGCAGCGTGCTGTCGCGGCGGCGGGTGCTGCTCGTGCTCGACAACGCCCGCGACGCCGGGCAGGTGCGCCCGCTGCTGCCCGGCAGCCCCGGGTGCGCGGTCATGGTGACCAGCCGCGACGGCCTCGACGGGCTGGTGGCGCAGGAACGCGCCGACATCCTCCAGGTGCACACGCTGGGCGACTCGGAGGGCGTGGCGGTGCTGGCCGGGCTCGCCGGGGGCGCGGTCGACGCGGCCGATCCGGAGCTGGCCCGGCTGAGCGAGCTGTGCGGCGGGCTCCCGCTGGCGCTGCGCATCGCCGGGGCGCGGCTGGCCGGGCGCACCCGGCTCACGGCCGGAGTCCTGGCCGGTCACCTCGCCGACGAGCGGAACCGGCTCAGCGAGCTCAGCCACGGCGGGGTGCGGGTGCGGGCCAACTTCGGGCTCAGCTACCGCGACCTCGACCCGGCGGCGGCGGCGCTGTTCCGGCGGCTCAGCCTGCTGGGCGTGCCCGACTTCGGCGAGTGGGCCGGCGGGCCGCTGCTCGACATCGGCCGCGAGCCGCTCGGCGAGCTGTTCGAGCAGCTCGTCGCCGCGCAGCTGCTCGAAGTGGTGGCGCAGGAGGGCGCGGGCGGGGTCCGCTACCGCTTCCACGACCTGGTCCGGCTGTTCGCCCGCGAGCGCGCCCTGGAGGAGGACGACGCCGCCACCCGCGCCGACGCCATGGCCCGCTCGCTCGGCACCTGGCTGTCGCTGGCCCAGGAGGCCCACCGCCGCGAATACGGCGGCGACTTCGCCGTGCTGCGCGGCGCCACGCCCCGCCGGGCGCCCGATCCGGCGCTGGCCGACGCGCTGCTGGGCGAGCCGATCGAGTGGCTCGCCGCCGAGCGGGCCGGGCTCGTGTCGGCCGTCTCGCACGCCGCCGACCTGGGGCTGGCGTCGCTGGCCTGGGAGCTGGCGATGACGTGCGTGACGCTGTTCGAGGCGCGCAGCCTGTTCGACGACTGGCGCTCCACCCACGAGGTCGCGCTCGCCGCCGCCCGCGCCGCGGGCGACGCGCTCGGCGAGGCCGCGATGGTGTACGGCCTGGGCAGCCTGGCCCTCTTCCGCCAGGAGTACACCCCCGCGGCCGAACTGCTGGAGGACGCCTCGGCCCGCTTCGAGGGCGTCGGCAGCGACCACGGCGTGGGCCTGGCGCAGCGCAACCTGGCTCTGCTCGACCGCATCACCGGCACGCCCGAACGCGCCCACCACCGCTACAAGGAGGCCGCCGACCTGCTCAGGGAGGCCGGCGACCGGGCCGCCCAGGCGCACGCCGGGATCGGGCTGGCCCAGATCAGGCTCGAAGAGGGCGGGTTCGCCGAGGCCGAGTCCCTGCTGCGCGACGCGCTGCGCACCTTCCAGGACATCGGCAACCGGCGCGGCCAGGCGCAGGCGCTGTTCCGGCTGGGCGACGCCTACATCCGGCAGGACCGCCCCGAGCCCGCCCGCGACGCGTTCGCGGCGGCGCTGCCGCTGGTCCGCTCGATCGGCGACCTCGTCGGGGAGGCCTATCTGCTGCGCGGCCTCGGCCAGGCGCAGCTCGCCTCCGGGGAGCGGCCGGAAGCCGAGACGTCGATGAAGGCCGCCGTCGCCGCCGCGCAGCGGGTCGGCGACCAGTTCGCCGAGGCCAGCGCCTCGCTGGGGCTCGGTTCCCTCTACGAGTCCGGCGACGACCTCGCCGCCGCGGTCCCCCACCTCGAACGAGCGGTGACGCTGTTCGCCGAGATGGGCAACCCGACCTGGCGGGCCCGCGCAATGGACGCCCTCGCCGTCACCCTCCGCAGGTCGGGTGACGAGGAGGCCGCGCGGGCCCTGTGGGAGACGGCCCACTCCCTGCTGGCCGGCCTCGACTCCCCCGAGGCCGCGAAGCTGGCGGCGAGGCTGACCCCTCGCCCCGAGTAGGCGCGCTCACATCCCGGTGGTCAGCCACTGGTCAGCCGTTGGGCGGACGCTGGTTGCCCCAGTGCATGTTCGGGTCGGGCTTGATGGTGCAGGTGCCCTCCGAGTCGATCTCGCACGGAGGCACCGGCGGGCCCGCCGGCGCCGCGAGAGCCGGGCCGCTGACGGCTCCCAGCACCCCGGTGGTCAGTGCGGCGGCGACCAGCGCCTTTTTGATCTTGTGCATGTCCGTTCCCCCGTCGAAGTTGAGATTCCAGCACTCGTTCCACCGCGACCGCCGCCGGCCCCCGTCGCGACGGCGGTCGCGTCCAGGAGCCGTCACGTGCCGTCGTCACCACCGCCACCGGGACCCTTGCAGCCCTCGTTGCCCCAGTGCATGTTCGTGTCGCACACGCTGGCGGGCGGTGGCCACGGCGACCCGTCCGACCGGGCCGAGGCCGGGGCGCTGACCGCGCCCAGCGCGCCGGCGGTCAGCGCGAGGACGATCAGCCCTGCTTTCGTGCTCTTGTTCATGGGCGGCTCCCCCGTATGAGGTGAGACGCCAGCGTGGCACGCCGACGTATAGGGCGCGTATATCCACTGATCATGGGCGCTGTACGGAGATCGCGACGTCCACCCCCAGCTCCGCGAGCTCCCGGACGGCCGCCGCGAGGACCGGCCGGACCAGCGGGAAGAGCCGTTCCGGCGGCACCGGCGTGGCGGTCAGGAGGGCGAACACCACCGACCGCGGGCGGAACCTGGTGCCGACCCGGCGGCGGCCCAGGCTCGCCGACTCGACCCGGCCGGCGAACCGGGCCCGCGCCTCCCGCGAGGTCGCCAGCGACCGGGCCGACTCCACCGCCCGCCGGACGGCGGACCCCAGGTCGGCGACCGTGGTGACGTGGACCAGGTCGCCGGTCTCGGTGAGCAGGTCGCCGAACTCGCCGCCGAGGGGCAGCAGGCCGGGGCGGAGGTTCCCGGCGTTGGCCGCGTAGGCGGCGGGCGAGTCGCCGGGGCGCCAGGCGGGCAGGTCGGGCCGGGTCCCGAAGAGAGGGCGGATCTCGTCGAGCGCGGCGGCCATGGCGGCGGGGTCGAGGGCGGACCAGTCGCCGTCGACCAGGGCCCACCGGTCGTCGACCACCGCCTGGAGCCAGGCCGGCACCCGGGCTCCCCCGATGTCCTTCGAGCCGGCGTACATGCGGATGGTCCCTGAACGGAGCGCGGCCACCCGCTCGCCCTCGCGCTGGAGCAGGACGCGCTGGAGCACGTAGGAGAGGTCGACGCTGTCGCGGTTCCCCGACACGCTGCCGATTTTGACGCGGAAGCGGTCGGCCCGGGGCAGCGCGGCGCGGCAGGCGGGCGGCACGACGATCTGCCAGGTCACGGCGTCGTCGCCGATCGCCGCGTCGAGACGGGCGTCGAGGACGGCCCGGGGTAAGGGGGGCTCGCAGCGGCTCATGAGGTTCCTCGTTTCTCGCGGTTCACAGTCGCAGAAGATAATGCTGGAATTTACTGGAAGCAACTGGAATAGCTTGGCTTTCCGTGGGGGCGCTGTTAAGGTGCGGAAACGTGGATCTGGACGGGCTGGAAGAACAGATGGGAAAGCTGAGGACGGCCATCCGGCAGGCCACGGCGGCCGGACGGCACGCCGAGGCGCGGGCGCTGTGGGCCCGGTTGCGGGAGACCGAACGTCAGTGGGAGACCGCGGTCGAGCAACCCTCGGCCCAGCCCCCCCTGGTTCCGGTGCGCGAACAGGTCCACCGGGCGCTGACCCTGCTCGGCGCCCCGACCGCCGCGAAGATGATCGTCGCGGTCGACGAGTCGTTCTTCGGCGGCCAGATGGCCAACACCCAGCTCACCAGCCTCCGGCGGGACGAGGAGAAGTCCTACCGGTCGGCGCCCGGCGCGCGGCCCTACTACCTGTGCGCGGCGCTGACCTCCGAACTGCTGTCACCGGCCCGGGGTTTACTGGCGCTCAGCACGTGGGACCTGCCGCAGCGGATCATCGGGCCGCTGAGCCCCCGCACCGACTTCCTGACCTCGGCCGTCCGGCTCGCCGAACACCTGATGCGGCTGGAGAGCGCCTCGGCGGGGGCGTTCCGGCTGCTGGGGCAGCTCGCGCGGAACATCCCGGGGGGCGGCGACGCCTTCGGGCCGGCCGACCCGGCCAAGGTGATCGCCGCGGCGGAGGCGGAGCTGGCCGTACACCAGGAGAGGGATCAGATGGACAGGCGGGAGGCGGCCGCGCGGGCGGCCGACCGGCTCAAGCCGGTCGAGCGGCTCTTCGGTTCCGGGGTCAGGACGGTGAGGTCGGCGTGACCCGCCTCGACGCGATCCGGGGGCGCACCCCGGGTCAGGACCACAACGCGCGCAGCATCGCCGCCCTCGCGGCGAACCCGGCGTGCGACCGGCGGGCGGTCCTCGACGCGGCGGCGATCGACAAGCCGCTGCTGATGAAGCGGCTGCGGTTCGACGACCGGTGGGGCCAGTCGCCGTTCGCGATCCAGCGCAACCAGCAGTTCACCGACCTGGTGAAGGCCAACGGCGCGGCCCACCTGCTGCGGCTGCTGCGCGGGCTGCTCGGCCTGCCGATCGAGGAGGCCGGTTACGTCAACCTCGAGGACGTCGGCGGGGCCGAGGGCCACGCCGCGCGCCACGGCCACACCCGCCGGATCATCCGGCAGACCGCCGAGGGCCGGGGCCGGGCGACCATCCTCGACCGGCCGCTGCTGCGGCTCGACGTCGCGGGCGCGCGGGTCTACCTGGAGCCCGACGTCATCGCCTTCCAGCTCGGCGGAATGTTCCACATCGTGGCGATCAAGTCGTTCGCGATCCTCGACGACCAGGCCGACACCCCGAAGGTGTCGGCGGCGGCGCGCGAGGCGGCGGTCTACGTCCACGCCCTGCGTGACCTCGTGGGCGCCGACCTGGTCTCCCACGACGTGATCCTGATCTGCCCGAAGGACTTCACCAACGAGCCGACGGCGACCACCGTCGACGTGCGCCACCAGCTCGTCACGCTGGCCCGCCAGCTCTCCCGGCTGACCAGGATCGACGCGATCCTCGACCGGCTGCCCGAGGGGTTCAGCCTCGACCTCGACCGGCTGTCGCCCGGCGAGATCGAGGCGGCGGTGGCCGCCGTCCCGGCCCGCTACGCCCCGCAGTGCCTGTCGGCATGCGAGCTGTCGCATCTGTGCCGCAAGGAGGCCCACCTGAACGAGCAGGTCGACGCGCTGGGCCGGGTGGTCCGCGACGACCTGGGCGGCATCGAGTCGGTGACCGCCGCGCTGCGGGTGGCGACGCCGGGCGAGCCGGTGGCCGCCGACCAGGCGGAGATCGCCGAGCGGCTCCGCCACGTCGCGCGCATCTACGACGAGGCGGTCGCGTGAGCCTGCTCCACTCCTACGTGAAGGTGCGGGCGCGGGAGCGGGGCCGGGCGCTGCCGCGCGCGACCGTGCGGCACGTCCACCTGGCCGAGGCGCCGATGGTGTTCGTGCCGCTGCGGCTGGCCGGGGAGGCCGCCGCGCCGCTGGGGGCGATGGTCGGCACCGATCCGCGCCACCCGACGCTGCTCGTGGTGCCCCAGCCGCGCAACCGCGACCTGCGGTTCCAGTTCCTCGCGGACCTGGGGGCGGTGCTGCTGCCGTACATCGACCGGATCTCCCGGCAGGTCGAGACGGTCGAGGCGAAGACGCCGTTCGAGCGGTGCCTCGACGCGCCGCAGATCGTCGTGCCGAGCGCGGGCGGGGTCGAGTTCACCGCCAAGCTGGGGCGTTCGTCGCGGTTCCGGCGCACGACCGGGCCCTACGCCGTCGACCCGGCGGTGCCGGTGCTGGGCCGGTGGCTGACGTTCCTGGCCGAGCAGAGCGAGTTCGCCGGGTCGTCGCTGATGGTGGCGATGACCGACCTGCTGACCGCCCACTGGGTGACCGGCCAGAGCGCCGTGGAGGACGGCGACCTGGCCGCGCTGCTCGGCTGGATCGACCCGCCCGAGGGGATGACCGGGGCCGAGGCGGCGGCACTGGCCGACGACCCGCTGACCCCGCCGGCCGGGCCCGACACCCATCCGGAGTTCGACCGGCAGGAGCTCCAGAAGGCGATCGCCCACTACGACGAGACCGGCTCGACCGGCCAGGTCGAGAAGGCGCTCGACGGGCAGCTGCGCCCGACGTGGGACCGGATGTGGCAGGCGATCGGGCTGCTCTCGGCGCTGAAGGAGTCGCCCGGCGCGACCTCCCGCTGGGAGCGCGACCGCGTCCACGTCGCGATGCACCGCGCCTGGATCGACGGCGGCGGCCTGCCGCAGGGCAAGCGCGACAGCGCGGTCGCGGCGGCCAAGCGGCTGGCCCGGCTGGAGGCGGCGCAGCAGTCGTTCGAGGCTGCCCGCGCCTTCGACGACCCGCTCGTCATGGCCGAATACCGGGCCGACGGGGTGGCGTTCGCGGGCGAGGTCGTGGCCGTCGACCTGACCCGGCGCATCGTGCCGCCGGGCGGGAAGCGCGAGGTCCCGCGCCCCCTGGTGACGATCGAGACGTCCGATCCGGTACGCCTGTCGCGCGGCAAGAAGGTGAGATCGCCCTCCCGTCCGCGCCAGTCGGCGACGATCACCTCCCTCTCCGACCGGATGATCACCCTCCAGATCGACGACGGCATGGGCCGGGGCGCCCTGCCCGCCGAGGGCAGCGTGCCCGGGGTCGGGACCGTGATCTGCTACACCGAGCTCGACCCCGGCGAGTCGCGCCGCGCGCCGCTGCCGCCGCGCGAGGAGACGCCGTGGACCCACGGCGGCCCCCCGCCGGAATACGTCCCGACCGACGACGACGCCGTGGAGCCCTGGTCATGACGCCCGCCGAAGCCGCCAGGGCGGCCACCGACACGATCCTGGCCGACTACACCAGCGCGTCCTCGCCGGGCCTGGTGGTCGACTCGCCCCCCGGGGCCGGGAAGACCACGCTGGTCGTCGAGACGACCGCCGCCATCGCCGGCAAGGGCGAGCGGCTGATGATCGTGGCCCAGACCAACGAGCAGGTCGACGACCTGGTCGACCGCCTCGCGAGACGGGCGCCCGACCTCACCGTCGGCCGGTTGCACGCCGAGGGCTTCGACCCGCCCGAGCGGGTCCGCCGCCACGACTCCGTCACCACCGGCAGCAAGATCGCCCAGGTGGACGGCTGCCAGGTCGTCGCCGCCACCGCCGACAAGTGGGCCTACGTCGCCGACCGGAGCTGGCGCTGGGCCATCGTCGACGAGGCCTACCAGATGCGCTCCGACAAGCTCCTCGGCGTGGCCCGGCTGTTCGCCGACGGCCACGCCCTGTTCGTGGGCGACCCGGGGCAGCTCGACCCGTTCAGCGTGGTCGACAGCGAGCGGTGGACGGGCCTGAAGTGGGACCCGCTGCAGAGCGCGGTCGCGGTGACCCAGCGGCTCAACGGGCTGCGGACCCACCGGCTGCCGGTGTCGTGGCGGCTGCCCGCGAGCGCGGCCCCGATGGTGTCGGAGGCGTTCTACCCGGCGGGCGGCTTCACCGCCGGGACCGAGGACGGGACCCGGCGGCTGGAGCTGACCGTGCCGGGCCTGCGGTCGGTCTGGGACCGGACCGTGGAGATCGCCGCCTCCACCGGATGGGCGCTGCACGAGCTGCCCAGCCGCCACACCGTCCGCACCGACCCCGAGGCCGCGCACGCCTGCGCCGAGATCGCCCGCCGCCTGGTCCAGCGCGGCGCGGTCGCCCACGACGAACACGGCTCCCACCCGGTGACGCCCGACCGCATCGCGATCGGCTGCGCCCACAACGACCAGGTGGCGGCGGTCCGGCTGGCCGGTCCGCCCGAGGGCGTCACGGTCGACACCGCCAACCGGCTCCAGGGCCGCGAATACGACGTCACGATCGTGCTCCACCCCCTGTCGGGGCGGCGCGACGCGACGGCGTTCCACCTGGAGTCGGGGCGGCTGTGCGTGCTGACCTCACGCCACCGGCACGCGTGCGTGGTGGTGGCCAGGGCCGGGATCGCCGACCTGCTCGACCACCATCCGATGAGCCCCCGGGTGCAGCTCAACGTGCCGATCAAGTTCCCCGACGGGTGGGCGGCCCACCACGCCGTGCTGGCACACCTGGAGAACTACAAGGCCTGAGCCAGGACGTCGGCGATCAGGGTCTCGGTCAGCGGGATCTTGTAGGCGGTCTCGGGGAAGGCCGGCGTCCAGCCGAGGCGGGCGGCCCGCGCGAACAGCTCCTGCGACGGCGGCTGCCCGACGAGCGCGCGCTCGACGTCGGGGAGCCGCAGCGGGACCGCCGCCACTCCCCCGACGGCCACCCCGGCCCGGACGACGACGCCGTCGCCGACAGTCAGGCGGGCGACCGCCTCGGCCAGCGGCCATTCGGCGGAAGCGCGGCCGATGGCCCGCTTGTACCCGGCCTTCTCGCCCTCGGCCGGGGGCGGCAGGACGATCGCGGTCAGCAGCTCGCCGTCGCCGAGCAGGTGGTCGCGGGCGCCGTCGCCGTAGAGGTCGGCCACCTTGCGCGGCTGCTGATCCTCGATCTCGGCGTCCGCGTCGTAGGCGAGCAGGGCGAGGGCCACCGACGACGGGTGGGGCGCGACGCACGGCCCGACGTCGAGCACGACCGCGCGCTCGCCCGGGTTGCCGCGCGCCGGGCAGCCGGTGCCGCCGGTCTTCAGGCACTCGTAGTGCTCGCTCCGGTAGTAGCGGCAGCGGGTGCGCTGGAGCAGCACCCCGCCGAGCGTGGCGGCGCGCCTGATCTGCGGGGTCGCCAGCGCTCCGGCCGTCAGGGCCAGCGCCGGATAGGCCGTCGTGAGCGCCGGATCGGTGGCGAGGGTGTCGACGGTGACCATCGCGCCGGCGCGGAACCCGCCGTCGGGCGTGCGGTCGATCGAGCGGAGGTCCCGGTCGTACAGGTCGATGAGAGGGCCCGTCGAGCGGCCGGACGCGCGGCGTTCCATCAGGTCCGTGCCACCGGCACGGTATTCGGCGGTCATCGGGCCATCCCTTCGAGCAGGCGGTCGGGGCGGATGGGCAGGTCGAGCGGGCGGAACCCGGTCGCGTTGAAGACCGCGTTGGCGACCGAGGCGGCTACCGAGATGGTGCAGACCTCGCCGAGGCCGACCCCGCCGCCGGGGACGTGGTCCCAGCCGTCCTCGTGGAAGTGGATGGTCATCTCGGGGGTGTCGGCGATGCCCGGGAGGCGGTAGTCCTCCAGGTTCGCCGACAGGACCACGCCGGTGCGCGGGTCGGTGACCCGCTCCTCGTACAGGGCGTAGCCGATGCCCTGGATGATGCCGCCCTCGCACTGGTTGCGGGCGGTCTGCCGCGAGAAGACGGTGCCGACGGCGATGCCGCCCCAGACCCGCACGACCCGCGTCCGGCCGAGCAGCGTGTCGACCTCGACCTCGGTCACGTGGACGGCCCCGGCCAGCCCCCGCCCGATGCGCAGATGGTCCATGGACACCGGGACGGCCGAGCCGCCCCTGTCCTTGGGCCGCTGACCAAGGACGCTCACCCCTTCGGCCTCGCCGACGGGCTTGCCGCCGAGGTGGCCGGCGAGCTTCGTGGCGGCGTCCCGCGCCGCCGGGCCGACCGAGGCGGTCGACCGGCTGCCGCCCGCGACGGGACCGTGGGGCGCGTCGGCGCTGCCGAGTTCGACGACGATCTCGGCGTCGGGGAAGACCTCCCTGACCGCGTTGCGGATGACGGTCCGGACGCCGGTGCCGATGTCCTGGGTGGCGGTCCGGGCGACGATCCGGCCGTCGCGGACGGTGAGCTCCACCTTGGTGTCGAGGTCGGCGGTGTAGATCCAGTTGGCGGCGGCGGCCCCGACGCCCCGCCGGTAGCGGCCGGTCTGGCCGGGCGCCGGGCGGTCGCGCCACAGGGGCAGCTCTCCGGCGATCTCGTAGAGGGCGCGGCGGCGGACGTTGCCGTCCCAGGTGCGGCGGAGCTTGAGCGGGTCGGCGCCGAGGCGGTGGGCGATCTCGTCGACGCCCTGCTCGACGGCCCAGGCGAACGGCGGCCCGCCGGGGCCGCGGAACGGGCTGGCCGGGGGCGCGTTGCCGATGACGTCGCGGTCGCGGAAGTGGCGCGGGCCCCGGCCGTACATCATCAGGCCGAGGGTGGCGACCATGGAGCCGGTGGAGACGCCGCCGTGCCCGGAGACGTCGAGCGCGATGGCGGCCAGGCCGCCGGTGGGCGTGCCGAGCATCCGCAGTTCCGAGCGGGTGCCGGGGCGGTAGCCGGTGTCGGTGAGCTCCTCGGCGCGGGACATCTCGACCTTCACCGGGCGGCCCGTCTTCCTGGACAGCTCGACGGCGGCCACCGCGTCGGCGCCGAGGGAGAGCTTCGACCCGAACCCGCCGCCCACGTGGTGGGCGATCACCTCGACCCTGGGCGGGCTCCACCGTTTGGCGGCGGCGGCCTTGATGTGCGGGAGCCCCTGGGTGGAGGTGTGGATCGTCAGCCCGTCGGCCCGCCAGTCGGCCACGGTCACGTGGGGTTCGAGCGCGGTGTGCGACTGACCGGCGGTGGTGAACGTGGCGGCGAAGTAGCCGGGGGCCTTCCGCTCCTCGGCCGCGTCGAGCCGCCGCCGCGCGGTGCGCCCGCGCCAGGCCGAGGGGTAGCCCGACCGGACGTTGCCCTTCCAGCGGCCCGGGAACCCGGAACCCTCCGCGCTCGACGGGGCGTTCCTGCGCTGGTCGCCCTCGAAGACGACCGGGGCGTCCGGGCGGCGGGCCTCCTCGGGGTCGACGACCGAGGGCAGCGGCTCGTAGGCGATCCTGACGCTGTCGGCCAGCGCCCGCGCCGCGGCGGGCGTCTCGGCGGCCACCGCGGCGATGGGCTGGCCGGTGTAGCGGACCACGCCGCCGTCGAGGAGGAGCACGGACGGTTCGGGCAGTTCGAAGGAGACCCGGGCGTGCGGCTGGGCCGACCGGACGATCGCGCCGTGGAGCATCCCGTCGAGCACGACGTCGACGGTGTACCGGGCCGCGCCGGTGACCTTGTCGGGCGCCTCGACCCGGGCCGGGACCGGCTCCCGGTCGTCGAACGCGCCCGCGCAGGCCTTCTGGACGGCGGTCAGGATGTTCTCGTACGCCCCGCACCGGCACAGGTGCCCGGTCAGCGCGCCGGCCACCTCCTCGCGGGAGGGCGGCTCGTCGCGCTCCTTGCGCCACCGGTCGTGGAAGGCGACGGCCTCGGTGACGAACCCGGGGGTGCAGAACCCGCACTGGAGCGCGTCGCACTCGACGAAGGCCCGCTGCACGGGGTGGTCACCACCGACCCCCTCGACGGTGGTGACCGACGCCCCGTCGAGGTGGGCGGCCGGCAGCAGGCACGACACCTTCGGCTCGCCGTCGACGAGGATCGTGCAGGCCCCGCAGACCCCCGCGCCGCAGGAGACCTTGGTGCCGGTGGCCCCGAACGCCGTCCTGATCACCTCGGCGGCGGTGTCGTCGGGCGCGGGGTCGTGCTCGCGCGGACTGCCGTTGAACGTCAGGCGCATGGGGGGCTCCCCTTTCCTATCCGGAGTGAATGTTCACTCCGCAGGGCGGTCGTTGTCAAGCAGCGCCCAGCACGCCGCCCGCCCCGCCTCCAGATCGGCCTCATCGAGCACCAGGCCGCCCCGGCGGGCCTTCACCAGCCCGACCAGCGCGCCGTAGACGAGGGCGACCAGCATCTGCGGGTCACCCGCCCGGATCTCCCCGGCCTTCTGCCCCTGCCGGACGAAATCCACCGCCATCTCGTCCATCGACGTCGACGTGGTCCGGCTGTCGAGGTCGAGATAGCCCTCGTGCTGCTGCAGCTCCAGGAACGCGAACGCCTCCGGATGGTCGGCCGCGAACCCGACGAAGGTCCGGAACATCGCCGCGAACACCGCCTCCGCGGAGGCGTCGTCGACCCGCTCGGCCGCGAGCCGCTCGGCCAGCCGCTCCTTCCAGAGCCGGTAGACGGCGTTGCCCAGCGCCTCCTTGCTGGGGAAATGCCGATAGAGGGTGCCCACGGACACCCCCGCCCGGTCGGCCACCAGGGCCACCGGCGTGTCGCCATAGGTACGCTCGTTGAACACGGCGAGGGCTGCTTCGAGCAGCGCCGCACGCGTACCTCCCGCTCGTGTCATTCCGGCAGTCTACGGTGGCCTGATGCGCATGACCTGGGACGAACCGGCCACCGTCGACGAGGCGACAGCGATCCAGAACCGGCTGCGCCCGCTGGCCGACCTCTCCTCCGCCGGCCCGGCCGAGGTCCGGTTCACGGCCGGGCTCGACGTGGGCTACGCCGGCGACGAGACGGTGACCGGAGCCGTCGTGGTGCTCGACGCGTCCCTCCGGGTCGTCGACCAGGCGGTGGCGCGGGAGAGGGCGCGCTTCCCCTACGTGCCGGGGCTGTTCGCGTTCCGCGAGATCCCGCCGCTGCTGACCGCGCTCTCGCGGCTGTCGGTCCAGCCTGACCTGCTCGTCTGCGACGGCTACGGCGTCGCGCACCCGCGCCGGTTCGGGCTGGCCTGCCACCTGGGAGTGGTGACGGGGCTGCCGTCGATCGGGGTGGCCAAGACGGCGTTCGTGGGGACCTCCGCCGAACCTCCGCAGGCCCGGGGGTCGTGGACGCCGATCGTCCTCGACGGCGACACGGTCGGCCGGGCCCTGCGGACCCGGACCGGGGTGAAGCCGGTGTACGTGTCCCAGGGACACCGGATGAGCCTGGACAACGCATGCGCCCACGTGCTGCGGCTGGCCCCGGAGTTCCGGCTGCCCGAGCCGATCAGGCTGGCCGACCGCCTCTCCCGGACCTGAGTAGGGCCCTACTCTCCCCGGGGACATTCCCGGCGGCCATGGTGGATTTCCGACATCACCTCCCCAGGCCACCAGGAGGCCTCCGACATGGACGTCACAGCTGTCTTGGCCGCCGCGGCGGCCGATCCCCGGCCGGAGGCCGCCGCGCCCCAGCCCGTCTGGACGGTCGTCCCCGGCACGCTGGCCGGCTTCCTCGCCACCGCGGGCACCCTCACCCTCGACCAGCGGCGTCTCATCGTCCGCCAGGCGCTGCTGGTCTTCGAGCAGAACTTCGCGCACCTGCCGCTCAAGGTCGCCATGCACGGCGTCAACCCCGTCCAGCGGCTGCGGCTCCTCGACGCGCGGCTGAGCGGGGAGGAGGACCCCGGCCCCGAGTGGGCGTTCCACTTCGAGCTCCAGTCGATCTTCCACTCGGTCCGCGACCTGCACACCGGCTACCGGCTCCCGGCCCCGTTCGCCGACCACGCGGCGTTCCTGCCGTTCCGGATCGAGGAGGCCTTCGAGGACGGCGCGCCCCGCTACGTCGTCACCCAGGTCAACGCCGCCCTGCTGCCGGTCGGCTCGGACCTTGCGGTCGGCGTCACGGTCACCCACTGGAACGGCGTCCCGGTGGGACGCGCCGCCGACGTCAACGGCGAGCGCTACGCCGGGAGCAACCTGGCCGCCCGCCACGCGCGGGGGCTCGACTCGCTGACCCAGCGGGCGCTGGCCGGGCACCTGCCCCCCGACGAGGAGTGGGTCACGCTCTCGTACGTCGACCTCGACGGCAAGCCCCGGGAGCTCACCCTGCCGTGGCTGGTGCTCCGCCGCACCGTCCCGGCTCCGCCGGTGGGCGGGGTCGCGCCGCGCGGGGTCGACATCGAGGGCGAGGAACTGGCCTCCATCCGGGGCTTCCTGTTCCCGCCCGGCGGCGCGGGCCCCTCGGGCTACACGGCCACCGGGATCTTCCTGTGGCGCGAGGTCGAGACGGCCTCGGGCACGTTCGGCCACGTCAGGATCACCGGGTTCAGCCTCGGCCGGTTCACCTCGCAGGCCGCGTGGGTGGCCGCCGTCCAGGCGCACGTCGAGGCGTTCGCCTCGATCGTCACCTCGCTCCCCGGCGAGGGGCTGATCATCGACATCCGGGGCAACCCCGGCGGCCACATCGTGGCGGGAGAGATCCTGCTCCAGTTCCTCACCCACCGCCGCGTCCAGCCCGAACCCGCCCAGATGATCAGCTCGCCGCTGAACCTGCTGCTGGCCCGGACGACGGGCGACTACGCCCCTTGGGAGAGGTCGCTGGCGCTGGCTGTGCGGACCGGCGCGGTCTACTCCGACGCGTTCCCGCTCAGCTCGGAGGAGCTCGTCAACGCGTTCGGGCAGTTCTACCACGGGCCCGTCGTGCTGATCACCGACGCCCGCTGCTACTCGACCTCCGACATCTTCGCCGCCGGGTTCGCCGACCACGGCATCGGC
Source organism: Herbidospora cretacea (assembly GCF_001570605.1). Classification (GTDB taxonomy): domain Bacteria; phylum Actinomycetota; class Actinomycetes; order Streptosporangiales; family Streptosporangiaceae; genus Herbidospora; species Herbidospora cretacea. Next base: position 378,305 of record NZ_BBXG01000008.1, read on the forward strand.
ACGATCATCGGCACCGACGGCAACACCGGCGCGGGCGGCGCGAACGTGGTCGGCCAGGCCGACCTCCTCGACGACCTCAAGGACGTGCCCGGCAGCCCCTACCGGAAGCTCCCGGCCGGGGCCGAGATCAGCGTCGCCATCAGGCGCACCCTGCGGGTGGGCGAGTCGGCCGGGACCCCGCTGGAGGACCTCGGCGTCGTCCCGCAGGTGCGCCACCGGCTCACCGTCGCCGACCTCCTCGGCGGCAACCCCGACCTCATGGAGACGGCCGGGCGCGAACTGGCGAAGCTCCCCCGGCGACGCCTGCGGATCAGCCTCGCCGGGGGAACCCTCCACTACGACACACTCGGTCTCGACCGGGTGGACTTCTACGTCGACGGACGCCCCCGTGGCTCAGCCGACGTCACCGACGGCCCCGGCGACCTGCCCCTGGAAGGGGAGCGGGTCAGGGCCGAAGGGTTCCTCCGAGGCGACCTCGTGGCGGTCGCCACCGCCTGATGCCACCGCCTAGCGGCGACCGGCGGCGGGCCGGCGGACCTTCTTGTCGAGCCAGGTCGGGCCGCTCGACCGGACCGTGACCGGGGCGTCGAGCTCCTGGGCGACCAGTCCCGGCCACGACTCGGGGGCCGGGGACAGGACCGGGCGGGCAGTGAGCAGGCGTTCGGACACCTTGGCCCGGTGGTCGAGGTTGCCGCCGGGCACCAGGGTCAGGCCGTCGGCGTACTCGCGGCAGACCTTGAGCTCGGGGTGTTCCTCGGCCACGTCCATGTGGGTCAGGGCGATCTCGTCGACGCCGCCGCAGACGCCCGCCGCGTACTTCAGCGCGACGAGGTCGAGGTGGCCGGTGCGGAAGGGGCCCTGCCACTCGCCGGTCCTGTTGTGGCGCTCGGGCAGGTCGAGCGTCGGGTCCTCGGTCACGAAGGGGCCGTTGCCGTGCCGGGTCATGTACGTCCGGACGACGCCCAGCCGCTTCGCGTCGTCCATGCCGGCCTCGCCGAGCAGCTCGAAGGCGTTGGTGAACGTGGTGGTCGCCCAGGTCGTGTACGGGTGGAAGCCGTACCACTCGTCGAGCAGGACGCCCTGCGCGCCCTCGAAGACGAGCGGCCCGCCCGAGGGCAGCCGGCCGGTGCGGACGGTCGCCCCGAACTGGCGGTAGACCTCGGTCACGTCGTCGACCGTGGGCAGTTTGATCGGCCGGCCGATCTCGGCCGAGGCCCAGTCGCGCAGCCGGGTGAGCAGCCGCCGCACCACCCAGGGGTTGCCGCAGTCGGCGACCCGGATGGCGAAGTCGGGGTTCTCCAGCGCGTACGACGCCGTCTCGCCCACGCCCATGCCGCACGAACCGTGGCGGTGCTCCCCACGGGAACGTTCCCGGTGCTGGTTGACGCGCTTGTGGAAGGGCGTGGTGACCAGCGCCTCGGGGTCGACGGTGAGCAGGCCCATCGGGTCGGGCACGCTCATCCACCGCAGGTGGTTGGCCTCGCTGGCCAGCCGCAGCGGGTCGATCATCATGAACCGCGACAGGAACGTCGGCACGCCCCAGAACGTCCCCGCGCCGAACTGGGCGAAGGTGTGGTGGCGGCCGTCGGGGGTGACGACGTTGTGGCCGGCCTGGCCGCCGCCGTTGTAGCGGACGACCGCCCGCACCGGGTTGCGGGAGCACAGCCAGTCGACGATGGTGCCCTTGCCCGCGTCGCCGTACCCGAGGTCGGCGACGATGATGTGATCTTCCATGGCGGCGTCCACTCTCGCTAGTGGGCCTTCTGGGACATGACTCGGTCGACGACGGTGAGGGCGATCGTCTCGCAGATCGACGAGATGTCGTCGAGCTCGATCACCCGGTCGCCGAGGAGGGCGCGCCACAGGCCGCTGACCTGCTGGTCGCCCGCGTAGGAGGTGCCGCCGGGGATGATCATGTTGATGTCCCAGGTGCGGGAGGCCTCCTTGACGATGGTCTCGATGCCGACGTCCTTGACCAGGGACTCCCCGAACAGCCCGGCCACCTGGTGGCCGGCCACGGACGGGTAGGGCATCTCGTCGCCGATGATGAAGGCGACGCCCTTCACCCCGCGCTTCTCGTGGCAGTCGAGCGCGGTGTGCCGGGCCAGGAAGTAGAGGGCCAGTTCGTAGCTCTCCTGCTTGCCGCCGCCCCCGCCGCCCTCCAGGAGGATGCGGCGCAGGTCCTCGTCCATCCGGTTGTCCGACTCGAACTGGCCGATCTGGAGCGGGGCGCGGTCGCAGGTGGCGTCGCCGACGGCGCCGAAGAGGATCTGGGCGTCGGGGATCAGCGCGGTGACCGCCGACAGCAGGTTCGGCAGCCGTTCCTGCAGGTCCCGGGGGACGCGCTGCATCGATCCGGTGACGTCGAAGAAGACCGCGACGGCGATGCTCTCGGGGTGTTCCTGGGAGTCGCGGGCCTCGCGGACCCTTACGTTGTAGGGGTCGAGCGCCTGGTGCACCCGCCACGTGTCGCGCGGCTGGTGGCGCATCGTCTCGTTGTGCCCGAAGGCGGCCAGGCCGCGCTGCTCGCGGTAGATCCGCGCGGCCTGGTATTCATCGTCGGACCAGTGGCCCCATCCCATGTGCGGTGGCTCCTTCGGTGACTTCTTCGGTGGCTTCGAGCTTCATTCGGTGGTCGGGCGCAGTAAGGCCGGGTGGAGCTGGGTGGCGTCGCCCGGCCGGTAGAGGCGGGCACGGGGGCCCCCACGTTCTCCCCCGCGCTCGGTCGTGCGGCCGGTCTCCTCGACGAAGTTGCGCACCGACAGCACCTTGCGGTGGAAGTTGGCGGCGTGCAGCTGCTCGCCCCACACGGCCTCGTAGACCGTGCGCAGTTCGGAGATGGTGAACTCGGGGCCGACGAACCTGGTCGCCAGCGGGCTGTACTCGAGCTTGTCGCGGGCCCTCTCGACCCCCGCGGCGAGGATCTCCGAGTGGTCGAAGGCCAGCTTCATCTCCCCGGTGGCAGCCAGGGGGATCCAAGCGGCGTTCTTGGCGTCGGTGTCGGCGACGGGTTCGGGCAGCCGGGGCGCGAAGGCCAGGTAGGCCACGGTGTAGACGCGCAGGGGTCGCGGGTCGCGGCCGGGCTTGCCGAAGGTCTTCAGCTGCTCCAGGTGGACACGGTCGAGGTCGCTCTGGGTGAGGCCCGTCTCCTCTCTCAGCTCTCGGGCGGCGGCGTCCGGCAGATCTTCGTCATTCAGGACGAATCCGCCCGGGAGCGCCCACTCGCCCTCGAACGGCGGCTGGCCGCGTTCGATGAGCAGGACGTGGAGCTCCTTGTCGCGGATGGTCAGGATGACGAGGTCGACCGTCACGCCCACAGGCGGGTAGTCGCGCGGCTCATAGGAGTTCAGCCATTCCGCCTCTTCCATTCCACCGTCTTTCTCAATCTGAGTACTTCTGAAAATGAGGATAACCCTCCGCCCCGAGTCGCACAAGCCGCGATTCTGAACGTTTCACCCATCCCCCGGACGGCGTCCCACGTCGGCTCACCCAGGGCCGTCACGTTGCCGAAACACCCTGTACTCGGGACGGAAACGCGCCCACATTGAGAGCCGCCCACCCCCCTTGCCCCGGAGACGACCTGCTGATGAGACCTCCAGCTCCACCACCCAGATTCCGGCTGCGGTCATGGCGGTTCCGCGTCACGGCGGTGTTCACCGCCCTCGTGGCGGCCGTCGCGCTCGCCACCGTTCCGACCCTCCCCGCCAACGCCGCCATCGCGTGCCAGGTGACCTACGCCAAGCAGTGGGACAACGGCTCCGGCTTCGGCTCCAACATCACGATCCAGAACCTCGGCGACGCGGTCAGCCCGTGGCGGCTGACCTACACCTGGCCGGGCAACCAGACCGTGCAGCAGGGCTGGAACGGCACCTGGTCCCAGTCGGGCGCGAACGTGACGGTCGTCGCGCCGTCGTGGGCCCAGAACCTCGCCTCCGGCGGGAACGTCGGGATCGGCTTCAACGGCCAGTACAGCGGCGCCAACACCAACCCGACCTCGTTCTCGCTGAACGGGACGGTCTGCAACGGCCCGAACCCGTCGCCGTCGCCGTCCCCCTCGCCGACCCCGCAGGCGCTGATCGTGACGCCGACCACGGTGAGCGTGCCCGAGGGCGGCACCGCCACCTACTCGGTCCGGCTCCAGGCGCAGCCGACGTCGAACGTCACGGTGACCTCGACGGCCGGTTCGGGTGACACGAGCCTGACCGTGAGCTCCGGCGCGAGCCTGACGTTCACGACGTCGAACTGGGCCACCGCGCAGAACGTGACGCTGGCCGCCGCGCAGGACTCCGACAGCACCAACGGCTCCCGCACGATCACGGTCGCCTCCAGCGGCCTGACCAGCGTGAACGTCACGGCGAACGAGGCCGACGACGACCCGGGCACCACCCAGTCGCTCGTCGTCTCGCCGACCGCGCTGACGGTCCCCGAGGGCAACACCGCCATCTTCAGCGTCCGGCTGGCGATCGCGCCCACCTCGAACGTCACCGTGACCACCACGGCGGCCTCCGGCGGCGACGCCGACCTGACCGCGACCGGCGGCACCTCGCTGACCTTCACCCCGTCGAACTTCGCGACGGCGCAGAACGTGACGCTGAGCGCAGCGCAGGACACCGACAGCGTCAACGGCTCGCGCACCTTCACCGTGGCGTCCACCGGCCTGACCTCGGTGGCGGTCACCGCGACCGAGGCCGACGACGAGAACACGAGCAACGCCTACATCACCGAGTTCCAGACGCAGTACAACAAGCTCAAGGCCAGCGCCTCGGGCTACCTGTCGCCGGAGGGCATCCCCTACCACTCGGTGGAGACGCTGCTCGTCGAGGCGCCCGACCACGGTCACGAGACCACGTCGGAGGCGTTCTCCTACCTGATCTGGCTGGAGGCGCAGTACGGCCGCATCACCCGCAACTGGGCCCCGTTCAACGCCTCGTGGGCGCTGATGGAGCAGTACATCATCCCGTCGACGGCGGGGCAGCCGGGCGGGCAGACCGCGTACAACCCGAGCGACCCGGCCGACTACGCGCCCGAGTTCAACCAGCCGAACCAGTACCCGTCGCCGCTCTCCACCAGCGTCGTCGCCGGTCAGGACCCGCTGGCCAACGAGCTCCAGTCGACCTACGGCAACCGCACCATGTACGCCATGCACTGGCTGATCGACGTCGACGACGTCTACGGCTTCGGCACCGGCCGCGGCAGCAGCCTGACCGAGTGCGGCGACAACACCAAGCGCGTCACCTACATCAACACCTACCAGCGCGGCCCGCAGGAGTCGGTCTTCGAGACCATCCCGCACCCCTCGTGCGAGACGCAGCGGTACGGCCAGACCGGCGGCGGCTTCCAGCCGCTGTTCATCCAGGGCACCGCGGCCCCGCAGTGGCGCTACACCAACGCGCCCGACGCCGACGCCCGCGCCGTCCAGGCCGCCTACTGGGCGCTCCAGTGGGCCACCGAGCAGGGCAACCAGTCGCAGATCTCGGCCACCCTCACCAAGGCCGGCAAGCTCGGCGACTACCTGCGCTACGCGATGTACGACAAGTACTTCAAGAACCCCGGCTGCGCGTCCCCGACGTGCACGGCGGGCTCCGGCAAGAGCAGCTCGGCGTACCTGCTGAACTGGTACTTCGCCTGGGGCGGCGCGCTGGACGGCACGTGGGCGTGGCGGATCGGCTCCAGCCACAACCACGGCGGCTACCAGAACCCGCTGGCGGCCTGGGTGCTCAGCTCGTCCGGCCCGGCCGCGCTGCGCCCGCAGTCACCGACGGCCGCGACCGACTGGACCACCTCGCTCACCCGCCAGGTGCAGTTCTACAAGTGGCTCCAGTCCGCCGAGGGCGGCATCGCGGGCGGCGCGACCAACTCGTGGGACGGCGCCTACGCCGCCCGGCCGAGCAACCTGCCGCAGTTCTTCGGGCAGACCTACGACGTCGACCCCGTCTACCACGACCCGCCCTCCAACCAGTGGTTCGGCTTCCAGGCCTGGGGCATGCAGCGCCTCGCGGAGCTCTACTACGTGACCGGCAACACGACGGCCAAGTCGGTGCTCGACAAGTGGGTCCCGTGGGTGATCTCCAACACGACCCTGGGCAGCGGCGCGACCTTCGCCATCCCCAACGAGATGGACTGGTCGGGCGCCCCGTCGGCCAGCTTCAACTGCGCGACCTGCGTCCCGGCCGACAACCCCGGCCTGCACGTGTCCATCCGCAACACCGGCACCGACGTCGGCGTGGCCGCGTCCCTGGCCCGCACGCTGATCTGGTACGCGGCCAAGGAGAACGGCTCGACCCTGGGCACCCAGGCCAAGGCCACGGCCAAGGGGCTGATCGACCGCCTGCTGCTGTCGAAGACCAGCAAGGGCATCGCGATCCCCGAGCCGCGCGCCGACTACCAGCGCTTCGACGACGTCTACAACGCCTCGACCGGCCAGGGGGTCTACATCCCCTCGGGCTTCAGCGGCGTCATGCCCAACGGCGACACGATCGTCCCGGGCAAGTCGTTCCTCGGCATCCGGTCCTTCTACCTGCAGGACCCGGAATGGCCCAAGGTCCAGGCATACCTGGACGGCGGAGCCGTGCCGACGTTCACCTACCACCGGTTCTGGGCCCAGGCGGACATCGCCATGGCCTTCGCCGACTACGGCACGCTGTTCCCGGCGGGCTGACGATCTGACCGGCGCGGGCCTGACCGGGCCCGCGCCGGTTTCTCTGGAGTACGCAGTGAAAGCAGAATTCGCCGGGGGCCGGGAAGGGAGTGCGCGGCTGGCCTGGGGGCAGCGCGCCATCTGGGACGCGATCCAGCAGGCCGGCCCGGCCAACGCCCATTTCTTCAACATCGGACGCCTGATCGCCTTCGCCCGGGGGCGCGGCCCCTTCCCGATCGAGGACGCGGTCGGGGCGGTGGCCGCGATGGTCCTGCGGCACGAGGCCCTGCGGGCCAAAACCCACGTCGACGCCGGCGGCGAGCCGTACCAGGTCGTTCACGGCGAGGGGAGGCTGCCGGTCCGGGTGGCCGAGTGCGCCGACGACGAGGCCGACGAGGTGGCCGAGGTGCTGCTGGCCGAGCTGGCCCGCACCGCGTTCTCGCCGGACGACGAGTGGCCGGCCCGGTTCGGCCTGATCGTCGTCGACGGCATGGTGCGGCACGTCGTGTTCGTGCTGTGCCATCTGGCCGCCGACGACTACGCCGCCGACCTGGTGGCCCGCGAGCTGCGGAACCTGCTGCTGCGCGGCGGGTTCCCTGCGCCGCCGTCGCAGCAGTTGCTCGACCTGGTGGCCGAGGAGGAGTCGGGCGTCGGCCGCTACCGCTCCGAGGCGGCGCTGGCCCACTGGGAGAACGGCTACCGCCGCATCCCGCCCACGATGTTCCCCGCCGTGGTGGGCCCCCCGGCGGAGCCGCGCTGGAGCCGGGCCGTGCTGGAGTCGCGCGCCTTGGAGGACGCCGTCGCGGTCGTCGCCGCCCGGCACCACGTCAGCACCGGGACGGTCCTGATGACGGCGGTGTCCACGCTGCTCGGCGCGTTGCAGGGGCACGACGTCTGCGCGATCACCCCGATCGTGCACAACCGCTACCGCCCCGCCACCCGCGACCTGGTCGCCACGCTCACCCAGCTCGGCCTGTTCACCCTCGACATCGACCCGCTCGCGCCGCTCGCCAAGACCCTGGAGCAGTCGCACTCGGACGCGATGCGCTCCTACCGCCACGCCCAGTACGACCAGCGCGCCTGGGACGCCATGGTGGAGAAGGTCAGCGCCGAGCGGGACGTGCGCGTCTACCCGTCGTGCTGCTTCAACGACGTCCGGCCGGTCGAGCAGCGGGTGGCCCTCTCGGCGATCGACGGCGACCCGGGCCCGGCCGAGGTCGAGTGGCTGCCGGGGGTGGAGCACTTCAACTGCGACTTCTGCTTCGTGGTCACCCGGCAGGCCGGCACGCTCGCGATCGGGCTGACGGCGGACACGTGCCGGTTCCCGCGCGAGCGGATGGTGACGCTCATGCGCGGCGTCGAGGAGCTCGTCGTGGAGTCGGCGTTCCGGGACACCAGACCCATGGACCTTGAGGTGTTGCGCTGACATTTCGGCCAGGGGGCGGCGGCCAGGTGGCCGGGCGGTGAACTGGGGTTTTTGCCGAAGTTGGCTTGAGCGGGTTCACACGAAGACACGCCCGCCCGGTGGTCAAAGCCTGATATTTCGGGACATTGTCAAAAATGTGAGAGTCCCCTTGACAAGGTTCACAACCTCCCAAGGAGACCCCCGTGCGGCGTGCCCTGTCCTTAGGTGCGGCTTCGATCGCCACTCTCGCCCTGCTCTCCACCCCCGCCTCGGCCACCCCTCCGGGCATCCCCTCCTACGCCACCGCCGTCAGCCAGCTCAACGCCCTGACCGTGGCCGGCGAGGCCAACGCCGGCTCCTACAACCGCGACCTGTTCCCGCACTGGAGCACCGTCTCCGGGGCGTGCAACACCCGGGAGCAGGTGCTCAAGCGCGACGGCACCGGCGTCGTGGTCAACTCCTCCTGCGCCGCGACCTCCGGCAGCTGGTACTCGCCCTACGACGGCGCCACCTGGAGCAACGCGGCCGACGTCGACATCGACCACATGGTCCCGCTGTCGGAGGCCTGGAAGTCCGGCGCGAACGCCTGGACCACCAGCCGCCGCGAGCAGTTCGCCAACGACCTGTCGAGCCCCCAGCTCTGGGCCGTGACCGACAACGTCAACCAGTCGAAGGGCGACAAGGACCCGGCGGCGTGGAAGCCGTCGAGGACCGCCTTCTACTGCACCTACGCCAAGTCCTGGATCACCGTGAAGTACAAGTACTCCCTGAAGCTCCAGTCGGCGGAGAAGACGGCCCTCAACTCGATGCTCGGCTACTGCTGACCCCGCACCGCCAGGGGGCCGGTCCGTCCGGCCCCCTTCAGCATCTCCTGGCCGATCAGGTCGTCCGGGAGGGCGTCGGGGACCTGGTCGTCGAAGTACCAGAGCACCCGGATGAACCGGGACACCAGCACCGCCGTGGCCATGACCAGCGCGAACAGCACGTACATCAGCGCGATCCCGCGACCCTCGCCGGTGCCGATGACGAGCCCGACCGACCCGGCCAGCAGGCCCCCCTCGACCATCAGCGGTTCGAGCAGGGCGGTGCCGTAGGGGGCGACCAGGCCGTAGCCGAGGGGCAGGGTGGAGAAGGCGACGAGCTGGTTCAGCGCGAAGACCCGGCCGTGGAACCGCTGCGGCACCTTGACCTGGATGATCGTGTTGTAGATGCCGTTCAGCACGGTCAGTGAGAAGAACATCCCGAACACCCCGGCGGCGATCACGACGAGGCTCTCGTGCGCCCCCACCACGACCGCGCCCGCCGACAGCGCCACCGTCGACCAGAGCTGACCCCGCAGGCGGCGTCTGCGCGGGCCGCCCCAGATGGTCATGAGCAGGCCGCCGATGAAGACGCCCAGCCCGCCGGCGAAGGTGACCCGGCCGACGTCCTGGAGGTCGCCGAAGCTCAGCACGAGCGGCGAGACCAGCAGGAACAGCGGCGACATGAACAGGTTCACCACGGCGAAGAAGAGCAGCATGCTCCGGATGCCGCGGTTGCCCCACGTGAATCTCAGGCCGTTGACCAGCTCGGTGAGCAGCGGCTCGCGCCGCCGCCAGCCCATCGTCTTCGGGAACCTGACCAGCGTGACGGTGAGGATGGCGACCGAGTAGCTGACGACGTCGATGACCAGGATGCCGCCGAGCCCGACGACCGACATGAGCCCGGCCGCCGCCAGCGGCGGCACGAGGTTGGCCAGGCCGCCGACCATGCCCATGAGCCCGTTGGCGTGCCCGAGGAACCGTTTCGGCACGATCTGCGGGACCGAGGCGGCCCAGGCGACCCGCTGGAAGGTGAGCGCCAGCGAGAGCAGCACGAGCAGCGGGTAGACGTGCCAGACCAACAGGTTCCCGGTCCACACGAGCACGCCGAGCGCGAGCTGGGTGCCGCCCGCCGCGACGTCGCCGGCCAGGATGACCTTGCGCCGGTCGAACCGGTCGACGACCGCGCCCGCGAGCGGCGCGGCCAGCATCCCGGGCACCAGCGCCAGGACGGAGAACAGCGCGAAGTTCACCAGCGAGCCGGTGGTCATGTAGATCCACAGCGGCAGCGCGAACTCGGTGAGCGCCGTCCCGGTGATGGAGACGAGCTGCCCGGCGGCCAGCGCGGCGAAGCGCTTCATGCCCGGCTTCGGCCCGACGTGGATCTCCCGGGGCTCCTCTCCCCGGGGCGCGCCGAGGGTCGACAGGCCCTCCAGCCACCAGGTCTCCTCGCCGGTGGTCCTCTCCAGGGTCTCCGTCGTGCCGTCGCCGATGGCGCGGTGGGTGTGGGTGACGATGGTGGCCAGTTCGTCGTTGCGGTACTTCACGAAGTAGTGGGCGGCCTCGTCGAGCACCACGCAGGCGGTCGTCTCGGCCACGCAGTGCCATTCGCGGAAGCGTTCCTGGTAGTACTCCATCGCGGGGTCGCGCTCCCCCACCACCGCGATGACGGGGGCCGACAGGGGCGGCAGCTCCTGCTCGAAGACCTCGGTGAAGTACTCCTCGGCCTCCCGCGTGCCGGTCCTGCGGTTGGCCACGATGAGCTTGAGCTCCTCCTGATCGAACTCCGCGACGTCCAGACCGGCGGCCGACAGCGCGTTGATGCGGCCCTGGTCGCCGCCCAGCTCCTCCAGCCACTGGCCGACCCGGGAGAAGGGGCCCTTCGGGCGGGCGAAGGGGAACGCCCCGCCCAGGTAGACCGCCTCGGGGGCGCGCCCGGCCGCCTCCAGGTGGCGGGCCGCCTCGATGCTGATCATGCCGCCGAGGCCGCAGTGGCCGTACAGCACGATCGGGCCGGGGACCTTGGCGAGGATCTCCTCGGCGTACTCGCGGGCGACCTCCTTCATCGGTCGGGGTTCCTCGCCCAGTTCGTTGCCCGGCACGGCCAGCGAGAACAGCGCCCAGTCGGCGGGGAGTGCGTCGGCCAGGGGCTTGTAGATGATCGCGCTGCCGCCGCCGTAGGGGGCGCAGACGACCGAGGCCCTCACCGGCCGTGAGGGGGTCAGGCGGTGCAGCAGGCCCGCGCTCCCGCGTTCGGCGGAGGGGTCGAGGAGCCGGGCCAGGTCGCGGACGGTCGGGTGCTTGAACAGGTCGAGCAGGGTCGCGACGTGCCCGGCCTTGCGCAGCCGGGCGACGACCTGCATGGCCAGCAGCGAGTGGCCGCCGAGGTCGAAGAAGTCGTCGGTGACGCTGACCCGCTCCAGGCCCAGCACGGCGGCCCAGATCCCGGCGACGAGCTCCTCCAGCTCGGTCTCCGGGTCGGTGAACTCGGCCGTCGGCTCGACGACCGCCGCCGGGTCGGGCAGCGCGCCCCTGTCGACCTTGCCGTGGGACTTGAGCGGCAGGCGGTCGAGCCAGACGTACCGCGCCGGGACCATGTAGTCGGGCAGGCGGTCCTTGAGCCGGCTCCGCAGCGCGGCGGTGTCGCCGGTCCCGGCCAGGTAGGCGACCAGGCGCTGGTCCCTCAGCTCGACCACGGCCTGCGCGACGCCCTCGTAGGCGCCCAGCAGGGTCTCGATCTCGCCGAGTTCGACGCGGTAGCCCCGGACCTTGACCTGGAGGTCGCGGCGTCCGAGGAACTGGAGCTCGCCCGACTCCAGCCAGCGCCCCAGGTCGCCGGTCCGGTAGAGGCGGGCTCCGGGAGGGCCGTACGGATCGGGCACGAACTTCTCGGCGGTCAGCGCGGGGCGCCCGAGGTAGCCGCGGGCCAGGCGCGCGCCGCCGAGATGGATCTCGCCCGGCATGCCGATCGGGACCGGCCCGCCGTTGGCGTCGAGCAGGCGGACCGTCGCGCCCGGGAGCGGGCGGCCGATCGGGAGCAGGCCGCGTTCGGCGCCGACCTCGTGGGTGGTGACGCCGACGGTGGCCTCGGTGGGGCCGTAGTGGTTGACGACCCTGACTCGGGTGGCCAGTTCGGCGGCCCATTCGGCCGGGGCCGCCTCGCCGCCGAGGATGAGGAGCTTGCGGGGCAGCAGTTCGGCCGGCTCGGCCTCGGCCAGCAGCGCGGCCAGGTGGGAGGGGGTGATCTTGAGGTAGTCCGCCGGATAGATCTTGAAATATGCCGCCAGGTCGGGCGCGGCGGTCTTCGGCGGCAGCAGGTGCAGGCAGCCGCCGGTCATGAGGGACAGGTAGAAGACCGTGATGCCGAAGTCGAAGGCGAGCGACTGGAGCAGCGCGAACTCCGAGCCTGGCTCGACCGCGAACCGCTCGTGCACCCCGGCCAGGTAGACCAGCACCTCCCGGTGCTGCACCGCGACGCCCTTCGGGCGGCCGGTGGTCCCGGACGTGTAGATGACATAGGCCAGGTCGTCGGGGGTGACGCCGGTCTCCGGCGCGGTGTCGGCCCCGCCTCCGTCGAGGTGGATGCCGGTGACCCCCTCGGGCTGGAGCCCGGGGGTGGTCACCGCGAGGGTGATCCCGGCGTCCTCGACCATGTACGCGATCCGCGCCGCCGGCAGCTCCGGGTCCACCGGCACGTAGGCCGCCCCCGCCTTCAGCACGCCCAGGATCGCCACCGCGATGTCCACCGACTGCTCCAGGCAGACCGCGACCCGGTCACCGGGCCGCACGCCCCGGTCGAGCAGCCGCCGGGCCAGGTGGTTGGCCCGCCGGTCGAGCTCCCGGTAGGTGAGCGTGGCGTCGCCGAACACCACCGCGGCGGCGTCGGAGACCGTGACGACCTCGTGCAGCAGCGCCGCCTCCAGCGGCTTCGGCGGGGTCGACTCCCCGAACTCCAGCACCCTGGCCGCCTCGTCGGCGGGCAGCAGGTTCAGCGTGGAGATCCGGGCCCCGGGGTCGGCCGCGATCGACCGCAGCAGCGTCGCGAACGACCCGGCCAGCCGTTCGACCGTGGCCGGGCGGAACAGGTCCGTGCAGTAGATGAACGACGCGCCCATGCCCTCGGGGCCCTCGAAGAGGTAGAGGGCCAGGTCGAAGCGGGCGGCCGTCACCTCGGCCGAGAAGCCGGTGACCTTGACGACGTCGGCCCCGGCCGGGCCGGTCTGGTAGTTCTGCAGCGCGAACAGCACCTGGAAGATGGGCGTCCGGCTGACGTCGCGTTCGACGTTGAGCTCGTTGACGAGCTGGTCGAACGGGAGTTCCTGGTGGGAGAAGGCGTCGAGCGCGGAGTCCTTCACCCGGTCGAGCAGCTCGGTGAAGGCCGGGTCGCCGTCGAGGTCGGCGCGCATGGCGAGGGTGTTGACGAACATCCCCACCAGCCCGTCGAGCTCGGGCTGGCCGCGCCCGCTGACGGGGGTGCCGATGGCGAAGTCGTCCTGCCCCGACCAGCGGCCCAGCAGCACCTGGAGCGCGGTCAGGAAGATCATGTACGGCGTCGCCCCGCGCGCGCTGCCCATCTCGGTCAGCGCGGCCACCAGGTCGGCGTCGAGCCGGAAGGCGTGCTCGGCGCCCTTGGCGCTCTGCTCGGGCGGCCGGGGCAGGTCGGTGGGCAGGTCGAGCGGCGGCACGTGCGCGAGCCGGTCGCGCCAGTAGTCGATGTCGGCCTGGCCGACCCTGCCGCGCTGCCAGAGGGCGTAGTCGCCGTACTGGATCGGGAGGGGGGCCAGGTCCCGTCCGGCGACGCGGCTGAGGATGTCGCCGAGCAGCACGTCGCCCGACCAGCCGTCGGTGACGGTGTGGTGGGCGGCGAGCTGGAGCACGTGCTGGTCGGGGGCGAGCCGGACGAGCGTGGCCCGCAGCAGCGGCCCGGTGGCCAGGTCGAAGGGCCTGGCCAGCTCGGCCGAGATGAGCCGCCGGGCCTCCTCGGCGGTCTCCGCCTCGCGGACGGTCAGGTCGACGGTGGGCTCGTCGTCGATGACGAGCTCCGGCAGGCCGTCGTCGCTGGTGGTGAACCGGGTGCGCAGGGTCTCGTGGCGGGCCGTGACCTCCAGGAGCGCGTCGGCGATCTGGTCGGCGGTCAGCTCGCCCTCCAGCCAGACCGCGAACGGGACCGTGTAGGCGGTGGTCCCCGGCCGGTACTGCTCCAGGAACCAGAGCCGTTCCTGCGCGTGCGAGAGCGGCGGGACGACGCCCGGCTCCCGGGGCGTGATGACGGCCTTGGCGGTGCGGCGGCGGAGCCGCTGCTGGATGAGGGCCCGCTTGGCGGCGGAGAGGTCCTGGGTCATGACTCCTCCAGCAGCGCGAGCGCCTCGTCGTCGGACAGGTCGCCGAGCTCGGCCAGCAGCAGGTCCTCGACCGCCTGGCCGAGGGTCTCGACGGTGGTGCAGGTGAAGAGCGTCCGGATCGGCACGGCGACGCCGACCGTGCTCTCCAGCCGCGCCGCCACCCGGACGGCCAGCAGCGAGTGGCCGCCGAGCTGGAAGAAGTCGTCGAACGCGCCGATCCCCTCGATGCCGAGGAGCTCACTCCAGACGTCGCCGACCAGCGCCTCGGCGTCGGTGCGGGGCGCGACGAAGCTCGCCTGCCGCTGCGGTTCGGGTTCGGGCAGCGCGAGCCGGTCGAGCTTGCCGTTCGGGGTGAGCGGCAGCGCGTCCATCGGGACGTACACACTGGGCACGTAACCGGCCGGGAGCCGCTCGACCAGCTCCTCCCGCAGGCCCGTGCTTCTTCCCACCGTGTACGCGACCAGCACGTCCCCCTTGATCGCGACGGCCGCCCTGGTGACGCCGTCGAGGCTTTCGAGCACCGACTCGACCTCGCCGAGCTCGATGCGGTGGCCGCGCAGTTTGACCTGGTCGTCGTTGCGGCCGAGGAACTCGAGGGTGCCGTCCCAGGTCCAGCGGACCAGGTCACCGGTCCGGTAGACGCCGCCGGTGAACCGTTCGGCGGTCAGCTCCGGCCGGTGCAGGTAGCCGTCGGCCAGCCCGAGCCCGCCGATGACCAGCTCACCGGGGGCGCGCGGCGGCACGGGGTTGAGCCCGGCGTCGACGACCGCGACGGTGGTGTTGCCGATCGGACGGCCGATCGAGATCTCCCCCGGATCGTCGGGGACCTCCCAGGCGGTCGACCAGATGGTGGTCTCGGTCGGGCCGTAGACGTTCACCAGCCTGCCGGTCCTGGCCTTGAGCTCCCTGGCCAGCCCCGGCGGCAGCGCCTCCCCGCCGACGAGCGCGGTGACCCGCGGCATGTCCCCCTCCAGCAGCACCCGCCAGCCCGACGGGGTCGCCTGGACGTGGGTGACCCCCGCCTCGGAGATCCGCCGCGCGAGCGCCTGCCCGTCGAGCGCGATGGCGGGATCGGCGACGACGATCCGGCCGCCGGTGACGAGGGGCAGGTAGAGCTCCAGCCCGGAGATGTCGAAGGACAGCGACGTCAGCGCGAGCCAGACGTCGTCGGACGTCGACCCGAGAAGCTCCCGCATCGACACGAGGAAGTTCAGCAGCGCCCGATGGGGAACGACGACGCCCTTCGGCCTGCCGGTCGACCCGGAGGTGTAGAGGACGTAAGCGGGATCACCCGGCAGCGGCCCGGCCGGCATGTCGTGATCCAGGCGTGAGCCGGTCTCCGGAGTGTCCAGACGGATGACAGGCAGGTCTCCGCTCCCCCACGGCTCGCGGTCGGCCAGCAGGACCTTGGGCCGGGCGTCGTCCAGGACGAAGGCGATCCGCGCCTCCGGGTAGGCGGGGTCGAGGGGCAGGTAGGCCGCGCCCGTCCTCATCACCGCGAGCATCCCGGTCAGCGCCCGGGTCGATCGTTCGGCCAGGATGGCGACGATGTCGCCGCGGCCCACTCCCAGAGCGGTCAGTTCCCCGGCGAGCGCGTCGGCCGACGACAGCAGGTCGCGGTAGGTGAGGTCGCCGACCGCGATGCGGTCGCTCGGCTCGATCAGGTCGAGCAGGGTGCCTTCGGGGAGGGGGAGTTCGGGGCCCGCGCCCCACTCGGACAGGGCCGCGTCGTCCTCCGGAGTGCGCATCGTGAGGGCCGACAGCGGGGTGGCGGGGTCCTCGGCGATCTCGTGCAGGCAGGCGACGAGGCGCTGGGCGAAGCGTTCGACGGTGGAGGTGTCGAAGAGGGCCAGGTCGTAGTCGAAGACGAAGTTCAGGCCCTCGGCGACCGGCCAGACCGTGAGGGTCAGGTCGAAGGCGGTCTTGATCGCGCCGGCGTCGTAGGGCTCGTGGCGCAGGCCGCCGAAGGTCTCGGGCAGGGCCCCCTCGGCCGTGTGGCTGTGCAGGATGAGCATGGTCTGGAACAGGGCCGACTGGCCGAGGTCGCGGCGCACGCCCAGGACCGACTTGAGGCGTTCGACCGGGACGTCCTGGTGGGCCAGGGCGTCGACGAGCGTGGCCCACGTCCGGCGCAGGAGTTCGTCGAAGCCGGGGTCGCCGCTCAGGTCGGCGCGCAGGACCAGCGTGTGGGCCAGGTAGCCGATCACCGACTCCAGTTCGACGCGCTCGCGGGCGGCCGTCGGGGAGCCGATCGCGAAGTCGTGCTGGCCGGTGTGCCGCGACAGGACCGCCTGGTAGGCGGCGAGCAGGACCATGAAGAGGGTCGCGCCGCCGTCGCGGCCGATGGCCTCCAGCCGGGCGACCAGATCGGCGGGCACCTGGACGCTCAGCTCGGCCCCGATCCGAGCGCCGTCGAGCGGGCGGGGGCGGTCGAGGGGGAGCTCCAGGGCCGGGACCCCGGACAGCTTCTCCTTCCAGTGGGCCAGCGCCGCCGCGCCCTCGTCGAGGGCCTCGCGCCGCAGCTGCCACAGGGACACGTCGCCGGCCTGCACCGGGAGCGGCGGGAGTTCCCGGCCCTCGTACAGGGCCGCGAGCTCGGTGATCATCACGTTGACCGAGTAGCCGTCGGCGACGATGTGGTGCATCGCGACGCAGACCACGTGGTCGTCGGGGGTGATCTGGATGAGGGTCGCCCGGACGGGCGGTGCCGCCGCCAGGTCGAACGGGGTGTTGACCAGTTCGGCGCAGAAGTCGGCGACCGCGTCCTCCGGCAGGGCCACCCACTCGATCACGCCGCCGCCGGGCGGGTCGATGACCAGCCGGGGCTGCCCGTCGTCGGCGGGGAAGCGGGTGCGCAGGGACTCGTGCCGGTCGACCAGCGCGCGGTAGGCCTCGGCGAAGCGGGCCGCGTCGAGGGGGCCGCGCAGGCGGCGGGCCAGGTACATGTTGCTGGACGCGTCGCCGGGGTCGAAGTGGTCCATGAACCACAGGCGCTCCTGCGCCGCCGACAGCGGCACCCGGGTGCCGGGTTCGCGGGGCTCCAGCGGCACCACGCCGGGGTCGGTCCCGATGGCGGCGGCCAGCCCGGCGACGGTCGGGTGGGCGAACAGCGCCCGGACGGGCACCGGCACGCCGAACGCCTTCGACAGCAGCGCCGCCGCGCGCGGGGCCAGCAGCGACCGGCCGCCGAGGGCGAAGAAGTCGTCGTCGGCGCCGACGTCGTCCACGCCGACGACCTGGCCGAAGACGCGGGCGATGCGGCGTTCGGCGGCGGTCTCGGGGGCCCGGTGCGTGCGGGTCACCGGGACGGCCTCGACCCGGGGAGCGGTGGCCAGCCCCTCGGCCCGCCAGGCCGCCCCGCCGAGGGTGACGCCGGGGAACAGCAGCTCGGACAGGGGCCGGTCGGGGGTGGCCGCGACGGCGGTGAGCAGGCCGGTGAGGCGGGCGGCCAGCGCCTCGACGCGGGCGGCGTCGAACAGGGCCGCGTCGTAGGTGAGGTCGAGTGTCAGCGCGTCGCCCGAGCGCCAGGCCTCGACGGCGAGGTCGTGCCGGGCCGGGACGTGGTCGAGGGGGAAGACGCCCTCGGGCCGGTCGTCGAGGGTCAGCATGGTCTGGAACAGCGGGCTCTGGCCGAGGTCGCGGCCGAGGTCGAGTTCGGCGAGCAGGCGCTCGACCGGGACCTCCTCGTCGGCCATCGCGGCCAGCACGGTCGCCCGCGCCCTGGCCAGCAGCCCGGCGAACGTGGGGTCGCCCGACAGGTCGGCCCGCAGGACCAGGACGTTGCCGAGGCGGCCGAACACCGGCTCCAGCTCGACCCGGCCCCGGCCCGCCGTGGGGGCGCCGACGGCGAAGTCGTGCAGGCCCGTCTCGGCCGACAGCACCGCCTGGTAGGCGGCCAGGAGCACGGTGAACAGGGTGGTGCCCTGGCTCTGGGCGAGGGTCTCCAGCGGGGGGATCGGCAGTTCCGTCCGGACGACCGCGCCCCTTCTGGACGCGACGGCGGGGCGGGGCCGGTCGGCGGGCAGGTTGAGCACCGGCAGACCGGCGAGCCGGTCGCGCCAGCGGGCGAGCGCGTCGGCTCCGAGGCCGGCGGCCTCCCGGCCGCGCTGCCAGGCCACCACGTCGCCGTGCTGGACCGCCGGAGGCTCCCGATCCTCGGCGAGGTCCTGGGCCAGGACGTCGATCGACCACTCGTCCGCGACGATGCCGTGGAAGACCACGCAGAGCACGTGCTCACCGGCCACCCGCACCAGCGCGGCCCGCACGGGCGGCGCGGCGGCCAGGTCGAACGGGGCGTTGACCCGCGCCGACAGCAGCGCCCTGGCCTCCTCCTCGCTCGCGGCGGTGAGACGTTCCAGCGGCAGCGGGAAGCGCTCCTCGACGACCGCGACCGGGCGGCCGTCGGCGTCGGGGAAGCGGGTGCGCAAGGCCTCGTGCCGGTCGACGGCCCGCTGGAGGGCGGCCTCCAGGGCGTTTCCCAGGGCGTCGGGGTCGGTGTGGCCGGGCAGGCGGCGGGTCAGGTGCAGGTTCCACGACGCGTCGCCGGGGTCGAAGCGGTGCAGGAACCAGAGGCGCTCCTGCGCGGGCGACAGCAGCACCGGCGACCCGGCGGGCCGGGGCTCCAGCGGCACCGACACGGTGTCGAGCCCGTCGAGGACCGCCGCCAGCGCCTCCACGGTGGGCGCGCCGAACAGCTCCCGGACGGGGATCTCCACCCCGAGCCGCCGCGTGAGCCGCGCGGTGACCTTGGTCGCCAGCAGCGAGTGGCCGCCGACGGCGAAGAAGTCGGCCTCCGCGCCGACCCGGTCGATCCCGAGCACCTCGGCGAACGCCTCGGCGACGACGCGTTCGGTGGCGGTCCGGGGCGCGATCTCCCCGGTGCCCCGGACCGGCGCGGGGAGGGCCAGCCGGTCGACCTTGCCGTTGGGCGTCAGCGGAAGGGCGTCGAGCGGGACGACGACCGACGGCACCATGTACGCGGGCAAACGCTCTCTCAGCGCCGCCGGAAGATCGCCGTGACCGTCGCCGACCACGTAGGCCACCAGGACCTCGTCGTGGACCGCCACGACCGCCTGCCGGACGCCGTCGAGCTCCTCCAGCACGGTCTCGATCTCGCCCAGCTCGATCCGGTGTCCCCGGAGCTTGACCTGGGTGTCGGCGCGGCCGAGGAAGTCGAGCCCGCCGTCGTCGCGGCGGCGGACCAGGTCGCCGGTCCGGTAGAGGCGCTCGCCGCGCGCCGCCGGGACGAACCGCTCGGCGGTCAGCGCGGGCCGGTGGAGGTAGCCGTCGGCGACGCCGAGACCGCCGATGTAGAGCTCGCCCTCCTCGACCGGGCGCATGTCGTCGTCGAGGACGTGCACGGTCGTGTTGAGGATCGGGGTGCCGATGCTCACCGAGGCCGGGTTCCTCGGCACCTCCCAGGCCGTCGACCAGATCGTGGTCTCGGTCGGGCCGTAGACGTTGATCAGCCGGGCGCAGCGGGCGGCGAGCCTGCGGGCCAGGGGCAGCGGCAGGGCCTCGCCGCCGACCAGGCCGGTGACCCGCGGGACGCCGCCGTCGAGCAGCACCCGCCAGCCCGACGGGGTCGCCTGGACGTGGGTCACGCCCTCCCGCTCGATCAGGTCGCGCAGGAGCGCGCCGTCGCGGGAGGTGGCGGCGTCGGCGACCACGACCCGCCCGCCGGTGACGAGGGGGAGGTAGAGCTCCAGGCCGGAGATGTCGAAGGAGAGCGACGTGAGCGCGAGCCACACGTCGTCCTCGCCGGCGTCGAGGAGGTCGCGCATGGCGTACAGGAAGTTGAGCAGGGCCCGGTGGGAGATGACGACGCCCTTCGGGCGTCCGGTCGAGCCGGAGGTGTAGAGCACGTAGGCCCGGGAGCCCCGGCGCCGGACCGCTTCGCCGTGGCCGGCCGTCGCGCCGTCGACCTCGACCACCGGTCCCGTGAACCCCGGGAGTCCTGCGCGGAGATGCGGCCTGGTCAAGGCGGCCGCAGCCCCGGAGTCCTCCAGGACCATCGCGATCCGGGCGGCGGGGTAGCCCGGATCGATGGGTAAGTAGGCCGCTCCGGCCTTGAGCGCGCCGAGTAACGCGACGACCATCTCCGCCGATCTGTCGACGTAGAGGGCGACCAGGTCGCCGGGGTTCACGCCGGCGTCGGCGAGGCGCCGGGCCACGCCTCGGGCGGCGGCGTCGAGGTCGCCGTAGGTCAGCGTGCGGTCCCCGCACACCACCGCGACCCGGCCGGGCGACGCTTCCGCGTGGGCCTCGAAGAGGTCCAGGAAGGCCGGGACGTCCGTCAGGGTGGTATCGATCATGCAGCCATCTCCCAGGGATGAAACAGGACTTCTCCGCGATCATGGACGTGGGCCACAATCGCGGGATGACAGTGCCCGAACAGGCCGACAAGCGCCGCGCCCTCGTGGCCAAGCTGCTGGCGCGCAAGGCCGCCCCGCAGGGGGTCACCCCGGTTCCGCGGGACGGCGGCCCGCTCCCCTGCTCCCACGAACAGCGCCGCATCTGGCTCGCCCAGCAGTCCGACCCGGGCGCCGCGCCCAACGTGACGCTGGGCGTGGCCCTCTCGGGGCCGCTGGACCTCGCCCGGCTGGCCGGCGCGTTCGCCGCGCTGATCCGGCGGCACGAGGTGTTCCGGACGACGTACACGGAGGTGCCCGAGCAGGTGGTCCACGCGGCGCTGCCCGCGCCGCTGGAGTACCTGGACCTCGCCGGGCTGCCCGAACAGGCGGCCCTGGACCTGGCGCTGGCCAGGAGCGGTGAGCGCTTCCCGGTCGGGACCGGGCCGCTGCTGCGGCTGACCGTCTTCCGGGTGGGCCACGAGGAGCACCGGCTGTTCCTGGTCTGTCACCACATCGCCGCCGACGGCGGCTCGCTGGGCATCGTCGCCGACGACCTCGCCGCGCTCTACTCGGGCCTGGACCGGCCGGAACCGCAGATCCAGTACGCCGACTACGCCGTCTGGTCGGTGCGCCGCGCCGAGACGAGGATCGAGGAGAGGCTCCCCTACTGGACCGAGCTGCTGAGCGGCGCGCCCGGCCCGCTCTTCGAGGGTGGCGGCGACAGGGGCGAGCGGGCCGGCGCGACGGCGGCCTTCCGGGTCGGCCGGGAGACGGTCGACCGGCTGCGGCGCCTGGGCGACGGGGCCACCACGCCGTTCGTGGCGCTCTGCGCGGCCTACCTGACGCTGCTCCAGCGGATGACCGGCCGCCGGGACCTGGTCACCGGCATCGTGGCGGCCTCGCGCACCCGCCGGGAGCTGGAACAGGTCGTCGGCACGTTCGTGAACATGCTCCCGCTGCGCGTCGCGCTGCCCGCCGGGCAGGGGTTCGCCGCGCTGCTCACCCAGGTGAGGGAGGCCGCGGCGGGGGCGCTGGCCAACGAGATCCCCTTCGACACCCTGGTCTCGCGGGCGGGCGTGGCCCGGATCCCGGGCGTGCATCCGGTGTTCCAGACGTCGTTCATCCACCGGGACGACCCCCGGCCGCCCGCCACCTGGGAGGGCCTGACGGCCCGCGTCTGGGACCACGAGGTCGACGACGCCGCGCTCGACCTGATGCTGACCGCGACCCCGCGCGGCGACGAGTACGAGCTCGCCTTCACCGGCAAGCTTGACCGATTCTCCGCAGGTCAGGTCAAGGAGCTGCCGGTCGTCTTCCGCGGGTTGCTCGACGAACTTCGCTGACGGGCCCGGCACCCGCGCATTGGATCACGCCGGAACGGGCGGGCGGTACCCGCGTCTCACTGGCCGGTCCAGTCTTCAAAGCCCGAATGGCAGAAATAGACAAGACGGGCCGGTACCCGGATCGCCGGGTGGGGCGTGGCGCGCGCCGCCCGTTTCCCACCCGGCGATCCGAGACGGGGTCAGGGGGCCGGTGGTCAGGTCACCGGCACCCCGTGAGGTTCCTTACGACTGCTGGCTCTCCAAGCGGTCGCCGCTCCAGTCGGTGTGGTACACCCCCTCGCGGTCGACGCGGTTGTAGGTGTGCGCGCCGAAGAAGTCACGCAGGCCCTGGATCAGGGCCGCCGGCAGGCGGTCGCGGCGCAGGCCGTCGTAGTAGGCCAGCGCCGAGGAGAACCCGGGCGTCGGGACGCCGATCGAGGCGGCCGTGGAGACGACCCGCCGCCAGGCGCCCTGCGCCTCGGCCAGGGCCTCGGCGAAGGACGGCGAGGCCAGCAGCGTCGGCAGCGCCGGGTCCTTGGCGTAGGCGTCGCGGATCCGGTCGAGGAACCGGGCGCGGATGATGCAGCCGCCGCGCCAGATCGTGGCCATGTCGCCGAGCTTGAGGTCCCAGCCGAACTCCTTGGAGGCGGCGGCCATCTGGTCGAAGCCCTGGGCGTACGCCACGATCTTCGAGGCGAGCAGGGCCTGCCGGACGTCGTCCACCAGGGAGTAGTTCGGCGCCGAGCCGATCGGGCCCTCCAGGTCGCGGGCCGCCTGGCGACGGGTCACGTCACCCGACAGGCCGCGCGCGAACACCGCCTCGGCGATGCCGGTGACCGGCACGCCGAGTTCGAGGGCGTTCTGGACGGTCCAGCGCCCGGTGCCCTTCTGCTCGGCGCGGTCGGCCACGACGTCGACGAACGGACGTCCCGTCTTGGCGTCGACGTGGCCGAGCACCTCGGCGGTGATCTCGATCAGGTACGACTCCAGGTCGCCCCGGTTCCACTCGGTGAAGATCTCCGCCAGCTCGCCCGGGGTGCGGCCGAGGGCCTGCCGGAGCAGGTCGTAGGCCTCCGCGATGAGCTGCATGTCGGAGTATTCGATGCCGTTGTGGACCATCTTCACGAAGTGGCCCGCGCCGTCGGCGCCGACGTGGACGCAGCAGGGCACCCCGTCGACCTTCGCCGAGATGTCCTCCAGGATGGGGCCGAGCGACCGGTAGGCCTCCGGCGACCCGCCCGGCATGATGCTGGGGCCGTTGAGCGCGCCCTCCTCGCCACCGGAGATGCCGGTGCCGACGAAGTGGATGCCGCGCTCCTTCAGCGCGGCCTCGCGCCGGCGGGTGTCGGTGAACAGGGCGTTCCCACCGTCGACGATCATGTCGCCGGGTTCCATGTGGGCCGCCAGGTCCTCGATCACGGCGTCGGTCGACGGACCGGCCTTCACCATGATGATCGCCTTACGGGGCTTCGTGAGCGACGCCACGAACTCCGCCGTCGTGCCCGTCGGGACGAACGCACCCTCTCCGGCGTGGTTCTCGACGAGCTCCTGGGTCTTGCTCTCGGTGCGGTTGTGCACCGCGACGACGTATCCGTGGTGGGCCAGGTTCCTGGCGAGGTTCCGGCCCATTACCGCAAGGCCCGTCACCCCGATGTCCGCCGTGCCCAAAACGTTCTTGTCCATGCGCCGCTCCTATCCTTCCGGGCAGCTCAGTAACCGTAATTGCCGCCCGCTGACGACGTCGGCGCAGTGCTCGCCGACGGTTTGGGCGTCGCCGTCGCCGCCGGCGACGACGCCGACCCGGCGCCGGGCAGCGGCCCGGCGTCCGACGGCCTCAGCACGCCGAGGAGGCCGTGCTGGGCCTTGTCGATGCCCGCCGCGAACCATACAGAGTTCTCTCCGCCGTTCGTCGCGGTGCCCGGCTCCAGATCCCACAGACCTTCCAGCACGATCGGCTGGCCGTTGGACTGCCGCAGCGCGCCGAGGTATCGGCCCGAACGTGCGTTGAAGGCGTTGACCTGCCCATCTCCGAAATTACCCACCAGAACGGCACCGGCCAAGGCGCCGAATCCCCGCGGCGCGCGGATCATCGCCCACGGCGCGTTGAGCGCGCCGCGCTGGGCGAAGCGGCCGAGATAGCGGCCGTTGGCGGAGAACCGCGAGACGAAGCCGAGACCCCGCCCGGGGACGGCCTTGCCGGTGGTGGCGTCGCGCTTGGCGTACGCGACCATGATCACGTTACCGACGACCTCGACGTTGAACGGCGCGTAGTCGCGGGGCATCCGGGGGTCGCGGAACTGCGAGTGGGTCAGCCTCACGCGGTCGAACTCGGCGTCGTAGACGTGGATCCGGCCGTGCGAGAATGAGGGGGCCAGCAGGAACGCCCCCTTGTTGGTGTTCATCACCGCCAGGCCCTTGTAGTCGGCGTTCTTCGTGAACGCCGCGATCGCCGCGTTCTTCGGGTTGACCTCCGCGTTCCATGCCGTGATCGCCCCCGAGGGGCTGGCGAAGATGAAGGTCGCGGGCTTGTCCTTGATCAGGAACTCGTCCTGCGACATGTTGACGACCTGTCCGGTCGGCGTGCCGCCCGGAATCGCGACCTCGGTCTGCTCCTTCTTGGCGTTGCCGGAGTAGACGGTGGCGACACCGGTGCCGGCGCCGGAGACCCACAGAGTCTTGCCCATCGCCAGGCCCCAGGGGTTCACCAGCTTGGGGTCGGTGACGGGAGCCTTGCCGGGCACGTCCGACACCAGGTTGACCTGGGCATAGCGGTTGGACGCGCTCTTGGCCGCGGGCTTCGCGGCGGGCTTGGCGGCGGTGACTGGCTTGGCCTGCGGGGCCGTCTGGGCGCTGGCGGGGATGCTCAGGGGGGTGCTCAGAACGAGCGTCCCGGCGGTGAGCACGGCGACGCGTGAACGCATCTGGTGGTCTCCTTCGAGGGCCTTCTCGGTTCATGACCTAAGGTGCTGGAGGTTCGCGAACTCCCCTTACGGGCGGAGATACGCGGGGGTCACCGAGAGGGTTCAGGGGAATATCACCGGTCTATAAACCCAGTAAAAGGGTAGGGTTTGTCGAGTTAACGACCTGGCAAAACCTCTCTGACGCCGCGACCTGGTTGTCTATCGTCGACGTGTGATCCTTGGAGACTCCGGAATGTTCCTCCCTCAGCCTCAGCGTTCCGTCGTGGCGATCCCTCCGCCGGGAGACGGTCCCGGTTTCTGGGCCGGCGCGCCGAGCGCCGTCGTCACGCCCGACGGGACGATCTACCTGGCCTACCGGCTGCGCCGCCCGATCGGCGAGGGCCGCGGCTACGCGATCCAGATCGCCCGGTCCGACGACGGCGAGCGCTTCGAGCCCGTGCTGACGATCACCAAGGACCAGATGCGGACCGAGTCGCTGGAGCGCCCGACGCTCGTGCTGACCCCGTCGGGCGTCTGGCGGCTCTACCTGAGCTGCGCCACCTACGGCACCAAGCACTGGCGGGTGGAGCTCCTGGAGGCCGCCCGCCCCGAGGACCTCGACCCGGCGACCGCCCACGTGGTGCTCCCCGGCGACCTCAAGACGGGCGTCAAGGACCCGGTGATCGTCCACCACGGCGGCCAGTGGCACCTGTGGGCGTCCTGCCACCCGCTGGAGATCGCCGAAGAGGCCGACCAGATGGTCACCGACTACGCCACCAGCCCCGACGGCCGCGACTGGACCTGGCACGGCACCGCCCTCGACCGCCGCCCCGGTGCCTGGGACTCCCGCGGCGTCCGCATCTCGGCGGTCCGCTTCACCGACGACGGCGTCCTGGCCTACTACGACGGCCGGGCCAGCGCGGCGGAGAACTACGAGGAGCGCACCGGCGTCGCGACCGGCCCCGACCCGTCGACCCTGACGGCGGTCGGCGTCCACCCGCACGCCGAGTCACCCCACGGCGGCCTCCGCTACCTCGACATCGTCGACCTGCCGGGCGGCGGCCGGCGCATCTACTACGAGTGGACCCGCCCCGACGGCGCCCACGACCTCCGCACGGAGCTGATCTAGCGAGCACCCGCGCCATCCGGCGCGGGTCTTCCTCGCTTCCGTCACGGCTCCGCCGCCCGCCCCGGCCGGGCGCCGCATCCGGCGCCCGGCACCGCCGGCTATCTGGGGCGGCCGTTCCTGGCCTGGCCCTGGCCGTCGGGACGGTGGCCGACCTGGCCGCCCGAGCGGTCGCGAGGCCCCACCCAGTCGGAGAAGTCCTCCCCCGTCACCTCTTCCAGCAGCTTGATGTCCTCGTAGAAGTACGGGATGAGCTCCTGGCGCTGCTCCCACGTCAGGGGCCGCCGGGCCTTGCCCTCGCGCTGGAGGACCCGGGCCAGCGGCGCGGTCAGCACCTGGCCCCCGAGCCGGTCGCCGACCCGCACCACCTGCGACAGCACCTGGTGGAGCACCGTCTCGTGGGGGTGGACGGTCACGTTCTCCCGGGGGACCTCGGAGATCAGCCCGGTGCGCACGCCGAGATGCCCGCAGATGCGGTCGAGCGTCTCCTGGGGCCGGTCGAGCAGGTCCCGGTAGCGGAAGACGAGCACCTGCTCCTCGGTGAACAGGTCGTACAGGTCACGCAGTTGCTCGCCGTACCTCCCCAGGCCCACGTAGTGCCAGAACGGCGCCCATCCGGCCCTGATCCGCTCGGGCTCGCGGGCGCACGCCTCCACGACGTCGCCCACCGGCTCCAGCCCCGCCGACCACAGGTGCGTCCAGTTGGAGTGGGCCCGCTCCACGGGATCGCGGAGCACCACGATCAGCCGCGCCTCCGGGATCAGCGCCTGGATGCGCCGCTGGGCGTCGCGGTCGTACAGGTAGAACGGGGTCGACTCGCCGTTCAGGTATCCGGGCCGGAACAGGGCCTCGTAGTCGGAGCGGCGCCACACGTGCTCGCGGTAGGTCTCCGCGTCGCCGGGCCCGCCCTTGTCCGGCGGCGGGCCGTCGGACAGGAAGAACTTGGGCTCCTTCACCTCGGACATCCACAGGTCCGGATGGGCGGTGAGGGCGGCGTGCAGGGCGGTCGTGGCGGCTTTCGGGGCCCCCATGACCAGGAAACCGGGCAGAGTCACGATAATCCTCCACTTTTCCTACAAATTTAGTATGGAATCGATCCTCCTTCAACGTCCCGGCCCTTCCCACGGTACGGACCGCACACCGCCGGTTGGCAACCAGATCTCCGCCAAGGTATTCACAATAAGTAATCAAGCGATTACTCTTGGTAGTAACAGCAGGTCAAAAGCCTGCCTGGTACGTAAGGAGTGAGATCATGGATCTCGTCAAGCCCGCCGCAGTCGTCGCAGCGACCGTGTTCTGCCTGGCCCTCCCGGCCGACGCGAACACCGCCTCCGCCCGCGCCGCCGCCCCCGCGGTCACCGCGGCCCCCTCCACCGTCCACGCCGGCCAGACCGTCCGGCTCCGCACCAGGACGTGCCCGACCCGGCCCGCCTACGCCTACTCGCCGGCCTGGGGCCGCAGCGTCACGCTGCTGCCCGACGGGGTCCGGGCGACCGGCACGGCCACCGTCTGGTCGGGCACGAAGCCGGGCACCTACTCGATCTCCGTCGCCTGCCAGGGGCAGTCCCGTCCGACGGCGTCCGGTTACCTGACGGTCGTGGCCGCCGGGACCTCGGTGAAGTACCGGGTCCAGCACGTCCGCAAGGGCAGCCGCCTCAACGTCCGGTCGGGGCCGGGCCTCGGCCATCGGGTGGTCGCCAAGCTGAATTGGAAGGCGACCGTCCAGGGGTCCCCCGTCCGGGACAGGGGCTGGGTCAAGGTCACCACCAAGAGCGGCAAGACCGGCTGGTCGTACGGCTACTACCTGCGCCGCGCCTGATCGCTCACCAGATCGCGGGCCCGTTCGGGCACGTCCCCGGCCGAACGGGCCCGCCCCCCGCAGGTCAGCGCGGCCAGCGCCGTGGTGATCGGCACCGCCGCGATCAGCCCGAGAGTGCCCACGACGCTCCGCACGAGCTCCTGCGCGACCACCGGCCCGGTCAGCACCTCACCCAGGGGCTCGTTCCCGATGCTGATGAGCAGCAGCAGGGGAAGCGACGCGCCGGCGTACGCGAGCACGATCGTGTTGATGACCGAGGCGATGTGCGCCCGCCCGACCCGGGTCGCGGCCCGGTAGAGCTGCCGGGACGTGTACCCGGGGTTGGCGTGGGCGAGTTCGGCGACCGTGGCCGACTGGGTGACCGTGACGTCGTCGAGGACGCCCAGCGAGCCGATGATGATGCCGGCCAGCAGCAGGCCCTGGGTGTTGATCTGGTAGTTCGTGCCGAGCAGCCAGCTGCTGTCGTCGCTCACGCCGGTCAGGTGGGCCTGCTCGATGGCCAGCAGCGAGAGCAGGCCCGTGAGGCCGAGGCTGACCAGGGTGCCGATCACGGCCACCGAGGTCGGCACGGAGACGCCGTGGGTGACGTACAGGACGACCAGCATGATCGCCGCCGCGCCCACGACGGCGACCAGCAACGGCGGCCGCCCTTCGAGGACGGCCGGGAGCACGAACGTGAGCAGCAGCCCGAACGTGATCGCGAGCCCGGCCAGCGCGGTCACCCCCCGCCACCGCCCGAAGGCGATCACCGCGAGCGCGAACGCCCCCGCCAGCAGCCAGAGCGACGACGAGCGGTCGTGGTCGGAGACGGCGTAGGTGCCGTCCTGGAGGTCCAGGACGATCACCCTGTCGCCCTGGGCGAACGTCGCCGACCCGGGAGCGGTCGGCAGCAGCGCGCGGACCGAGTGGTAGCGCGAGATCTCGACGGTCGCCGTCTCCTGGGCGATCGAGGTGATCGTGCCGGTCAGCTCGGGAAGCGCGGGCTCCTGCGCCTTCCTGACGTCGCCCGGCCACAGGACCACGAGCGCGACCAGCGTCGCCACCGCCAGCGGCACGATGACGGCCAGCACGGCCCAGACGGTTCTGCGGTCGGCGGGCGCGACCGGCCCGTGCGAGTGCCCCATGGCCGGGAAGGGTAGTGGCTCAGACCGACATGATGGCGACCCCCAGGCACATCTCGTCGGCGGTCCCCTCGCCCCAGACGACGTAGCGGGGCTGCTCCTTCTCGAACTGCGGCAGCATCGACCGGAGCGCGGCGTCGTGGGTGCACGTCACCCGCACCACGTCGCCCCGCGCGACCTTCACGGGTTCGGCGAGCGGGACGAGGGCCTGGTTGTCGAAGTTGTACTCGGGGACGTCCAGGAGCGTCCGGGCGTCCGGCTCGCCGGGGTTCAGCTCCAGTTTGATCGCCCGGCCGAGCAGGTGCATGTGCCCGGTCACCGCGTGCAGCGTGCCCGCCTCCCGCACGGGGATGTCGCAGTGCTGCGTCGGTCCCGGCTCGGCCGGACCGCACATCTGCGCGAGCCCGTCCGGCGTCTGCCGCGACTCCGGCCCGAACCGGCGGCCGATGTCCTCGACCGCGGCCGCCCGGTCACAGAGCGGCCCCTTCTCTTGTGCCGTGCACGGCAGCTCGACCGACCCGGGGAAGAGGGCGGTGCCGAGCGGTTCGAGCTGCTTGTCGCTCACCCGCAGCCGGATCGCCGACTGGTCGGGCCCCTCCCCCGCCCGGGTGTTGTAGTGGACCTGCATGACGAGCTGGCTGCCCCGCGGGATCGGGTGGCCGTACTTCGGGTCGAGCAGGGTCTCGGTGGTGCCCGGCGCCCAGTGGGACACCCATCCGGCCTCCCGGACCCCGGCGTCGGCGAAACAGGTCCAGCCCTGGCCGGGGGCCGCCGCGTCCATCCTCCTGGCCTCGGCGACCTGCTCGGGCGACAGCCGGAAGAAGATGGCGTGATGGACGACGGCGGTGTTCAACGGCTGGAACTGCGCCCCCGTCAGGAACCCGCTGCCCTGCGCGCCGGGGTCGATGAGGAAGCACCGGTAGTCGTCCTTCCCGCCGTTGGGTCCCTTGGGGGTGTACGGCTCCGGCATCGTCAACGTGACGAACCGCTCGCCCTCACGTAACGGCAGCGGCTTCTCCTCCGCGGCCGGGTGACCGTGCTTGGGAGTGGCGGCGGGCGGCGCCGCCGCCTCCTGAGTGCCACAGGCCGCCAGCGCGCCGAGCAGGACGAGCGCGGCCGTCGTTCCCCAGAGTCGATTCATGCCTTCCACGCTGACGTACGCGGCGCCGCGCGGGCGTCCTCCTTCCGGATGGTCCGCTATGTCGACCCACGTATGACGGCTCTCCGGCCGCATGCGGAGAAGCGGGTGGTCTCGGGCTGGCCACCTCACTTGAGCAGTCCAGCGGACAGCGCCTTCAGCTGGGGGAACTCCCCCATCCCGCTGATGCTCCCGTTGTGGACGGGCGGTCGGCATCCCTCCATCACCATGACCCCGACCCCGGGGCCGTCGGCGTACCGGAACTGCAACCGCTAGGTCTTCCCATCGGTCTCTCTCGTGCAGCCGCCCGACCCGGGTTGACGCGGGATGCCGTTCAGGGCCGCGGCCAGAGCGGCGGCCACGTCGCGGCCGTGGTCGCGCTTGGAGCCGGGGCCGCAGACCAGCACCCCGACGGGCCGCCCGGGGACCATGGCGCCCTCCTGACCGCGCCGGCCGAGAGACCTCACGCAGGGGTCCTCGTGCTCAGGAGTGGTCCACGTCCCCTCCGTGTACGCGGCGGCGACCGCCTCACCCACGTAGGCGGGCGTGTCGCGGGCCATCCGCGCCGTCACCTCGGCCGGCAGTTCCCGCTGCCCGGCCAGTCTCTCGCCGCCGGGGTCCCGGGATGGGCGCAGACGAGGGCGCCGACCGGCGCGCCGGGGACCAGCGTCTCCGACGCCCCTTCGACGGCGGTCTCCTCCGGCGCGGCCCCGACCAGGTCGGCGGGCACGGAGGCGCCGCGGTGACGGGGGCTGGCGTGCAGGCCGTGCTCAGGAGAATCACCGGTAACAGCGGGGAAAGCCTCATGGCCTCATGGACGCGCGCCACCGCCGGAGGGTTCACCACCTTGGGAGGCGGCCCGTGGCCGTGCGATGATGTCCGCGCCATGACACCTGCCACGCCAGCCTCGACGCCCTTCCGGGCGGTCCGGGCCGCCGTCTTCTCGGCGGTCTCGGTGTTGCTGAGCGTCGGCGCGCACGCCTACGCCGGGGGCATGACGTCCACGACGGCGGTGCTGGTGGCGCTGGGCCTGTCGTTCCTCGCCGGGTTCGCCCTGGCGGGGCGCGAGCGGCCGGGGCGGGTGATCCTGCCCGCCCTGGCGGCGGGGCAGGCCGCGCTCCACCTGATGTTCTCCTACGCCCACGCCGTCGACCCCATGATGGCCGGCCACCACCACACGACCACGCTGCTGCCCAGCCTGAGCATGCTGCTCACCCACGCCTGGGCGGTCGGGCTCACCGCCCTGTGGCTGTCGCGGGGCGAGGCGCTCCTGTGGGGGCTGCTGCGCCGTGTCGGCGTGCGGCTCCTCCTGTTGCTTCGGGTGGCGATCGAGCCCGCCCACCCGCGCCCTTCGCGGCCCGCCGACCGGGTCGTCATCCCGGGCTCGGCGCTGCTGCGACACGAGATCAGCCGCCGGGGGCCTCCCGGCACCGTCAGTTCCGCCACCGCCTGACCTCCGGTCAGCGCGGCTCTCTGACGTTGCCGTTTCCCCGAAGGGTTCTTCTCTCATGTCTTCGCGCCTCGCGCTGTCCCTGCTCGCCCTCGCCACCGCCGCCGCGATCTCCTCGTGCGGCTCGGCGGAGACCCCGACCGCCGCCGCTCCGGTCGCCGCCGCACCGGCCACCCCCGCACCCGCCACGCCCGCCGCACCCGCCCTGTCGATCACCGACCCCTGGGTGAAGACGGCCAAGAAGGGCATGACCGCCGCCTTCGGCACGCTGGTCAACAACTCCGGGGCCGACGTCACCGTCGTCTCGGGGACGTCCCCGCTGTCGCCGATGATCGAGCTCCACGAGGTCGTCGACAAGGACGGCAAGATGGTCATGCAGCCCAAGCAGGGCGGCTTCGTCATCCCGGCGGGCGGCTCCCACGAGCTCAAGCCCGGCGGCGACCACATCATGATCATGGACGCCAAGGAGGCCGTCGAGCCGGGCGCCGAGATCCCGTTCACCCTCACCTTCGCCGACGGCGGGACCTTCGAGTTCACCGCGATCGGCAAGGACTTCGCCGGCGCGAAGGAGGACTACCAGCCGGGGATGGACATGGAGGACGAGTCCCACAATGGCTGAGCTGACCCGCCGGGGACTTCTCGCCGGCGGCGTCGTGGCGGGGGTGGCCGCACTCACCCCCGCCGCGTCGGCCCAGCAGGCCCGCGCCGCCGAGACCGTCGTCCCCTTCCACGGCCCCAGGCAGGCCGGCGTCGCGACCGAGCCGCAGGCCCACGCCGTCTTCGTCGCCTTCGACCTGCGCGAGGGCGTCGACCGCGACGCCCTCGGCCGGATGATGCGGCTGCTCACCGACGACGCCAGGCGGCTCACCCAGGGCCGCCCGGCGCTCGCCGACACCGAGCCCGAACTGGCGGCGTCACCGGCGCGGCTGACCGTGACCTTCGGTTTCGGTCCGGGCCTGTACGCCCACGCCGACGCGAAGTCCCCGGTCAAGCCCCTGCCCCGCTTCTCCGTCGACAAGCTGGAGAAGAGGTGGACCGGCGGAGACCTGCTGGTCCAGATCTGCGCCGACGACCCCCTGACCGTCACCCACGCCCTGCGGATGATCGTCAAGGACGCCCGCTCGTTCGCCACGGTCCGGTGGACCCAGCGGGGCTTCCGCCGCGCCGCCGGCACCCAGCCCGGCGGGCAGACCCAGCGCAACGTCATGGGCCAGCTGGACGGCACCGCCAACCCGAGGCCAGGAACCCCGGAGTTCGACCTGGCGGTCTGGCGGCCGGACGGCACCACGCAGCTGGTCGTCCGCCGCATCAAGGCGGAACTGGAGACCTGGGACGCCGCCGACGTCGTGGCCAGGGAGTTCACCATCGGCCGCCGCCTGGCGACCGGCGCTCCCCTGACCGGCGTGAAGGAGCACGACGCCCCCGACTTCGCGGCGACCGAGGCCCACGGCTTCCCGGTGATCTCGGAGTACGCCCACATCCGCCGCGCCCACGTCGGCGACCCGTCGCTCCGCATCCTGCGGCGCGTCTACAACTACGACGAGGACGTCACCGCGCAGGGCCACGCCGACTCGGGCCTGGTGTTCGCCTCCTACCAGGCCGACATCGAGCGCCAGTTCGTCCCGATCCAGAGACAGCTCGCCGAGGCCGACCTGCTCAACGAGTGGATCACCCCGATCGGATCGGCGGTCTTCGCCATCCCGAGGGGCTGCGACGAGAAGGGCTGGATCGGCCAGGAGGTGCTGTCGTGAGAGCGGTCGCGGCCCTCGCCGCCCTGCTCGCCGTCCTCGTGGCCGCAAGCGCGCCCGCACAGGCGCACGACCAGCTCAAGGGCAGCGATCCGGCGAAGGACGCGACCGTCGGGTCGCTCGACTCGATCACGCTGACCTTCTCGGCCGGGGTCCGGTTCCCCGCGATGGTCCTGCACGACGCGGCGGGCGCCGCGATCCCGCTGACCGAACCGGAGGTCCAGGGCAAGGACCTGGTCGCCGGCGTGGTCTCACCGCCCGCGCCGGGGAGGTACGTGATCGGCTGGCGGGTGGTCTCCTCGGACGGCCACCCGATCGAGGGCGAGATCCCTTTCACCCTGGCGGGTTCGGCCACGGCCGTGAGCCCAGGAACGGCGGCCGTACCGACGGCCGGCGCCCCGGCGGAACGTCCGGCCGGCCCCGTGCCGGTCTCCGCGCCTGAGGAGGATTCCGGCGGCGGCCTCCTGTGGGCAGGTGGCGCGTTGGTCGTCCTGCTGGGACTGGGACTGTTCCTGGTCCGAGGCCGTCGTACCGGCAGATGACATGAATACGGCCCCCGCCTCAGGCGGGGGCCGTACACATAAAGGGTTCTAGAGGGCCGCCACCGGCTCCTCCTTGGCGAGCTCCTCGGGACCGCCCCGGAGCGGGACCTCCTTGATGAAGGCCGCCAGGATCGGCACGACGACCGCGAACACGACCGCCCACAGGAACACGCCGGAGATCGCACCCGCCAGCGACTCCAGGAAGCCGAGCTTGACCGGCCCTTCGAGCTTGGCCAGGGCCGCCGGGCTCATCTGGCCGCCCTTGGCGACCATCTCGGCGGAGGCCGCGCCGAACTTCTCGCGCAGGCTGTCGGCCAGGTGGTTGTTGAACACCGCGCCGAACAGGGCCACGCCGAAGGAGCCGCCGATCGACCGGAAGAAGGTCGAGGCGCTGGAGGCCACGCCCAGGTCCTTCTGCTCCACGCTGTTCTGCGCGATCAGCATGGTGGTCTGCATCAGGAAGCCCATGCCGAGGCCGAGGACGGCGATGAACACGCCGGTCTGCCAGAGCGGGGTCTCGACGTTCATCAGGGTCAGCAACGCCATGCCGACGGCCATGACGACACCGCCGATGACCGGGAACGCCTTGTACTTGCCGGTCGCGGTGATGCGCTTGCCGACGTACAGGGAGACGACCATCGACGCCGCCATCATCGGCAGCAGGAGCAGGCCGGAGTTGGTCGCGGTCGCGCCCTGCACGAGCTGCTGGAACAGCGGCAGGAACGAGATCGCGCCGAACATCGCGAAGCCGAGCAGGAAGCCGACGCCCGAGATCAGGTTGAAGTTGCGGTCCTTGAACACGTGCAGGGGCATGATCGGCTCGGGGGCGCGCCGCTCGACCGGGATGAAGGCCGCGAACGACACGACGGCCAGCACGCCCAGGCCGATGATCTGCCACGATCCCCACGGGTAGCCGTGACTCTGGCCGCCCCACGAGGTGATCAGGACCAAAGCGGTGATCCCGACCGTCAGGATGATCGCGCCGAACCAATCGATGCGGTGCTCGGTGCGCTTCTTGGGCAGGTCGAGCTTGAGCCAGAGCCAGACCAGGGAGACGCCGCCGAGCGGCAGGTTCACGTAGAAGGCCCAGCGCCAGTCGAGGTGGTCGGTGATGAAGCCGCCGGCGAGGGGGCCGGCGATCATCGCGAGGGACATGATCGCGGCCATGATGCCCTGGTACTGACCGCGCTCGCGCGGGGGGACCAGGTCGCCGATGATGGCCATCACGCCGACGATGAGGCCGCCGGCGCCGAGGCCCTGGATGGCGCGGAAGGCGATCAGCTCGGTCATGCCGTTGTCGACGCCGCCGAGGAACTCCGAGCCGGACATGCCGCACAGGGCCGATCCGACCAGGAAGATCACGATCGAGGTGAGGAAGACGGTCTTGCGGCCGTAGAGGTCGCCGAGCTTGCCCCAGATGGGGGTGGACACCGTCGTGCCCAGGATGTAGGCCGTGGTGACCCAGGTGAAGTATTCGAGACCGTTGAGTTCGCCGACGATGCGGGGCATCGCGGTGCCGACGATCATGTTGTCGAGGAAGGCGAGCATCATCGCCAGGAGCAACCCTGGGAGGATGATCATGACCTCTCTGGACCGCGCCGGACGTGGAGCGGCGGCGGTTTCCGACATTGCGGGGCCCCCTTGTTAACCCATGCACTTACTTGCCGACCGGCAAGTGGCCGGAGTTAAGGTAAGGTCCGTACAAGCCGCCCGTCAAGTTGAATTAAAAGGACGACCAGAAGCCATGAGCGAACGTGCGTTCGCCCCCCGGGAGACCCGGGACACCCGCGCGCGCATCCAGGAGATCGCGCTCGAACTGTTCACCGAGCAGGGCTACGAGGCGACCTCGCTCCGCGAGATCGCCGAGGCGCTGGGGGTGACCAAGGCGGCCCTCTACTACCACTTCAAGACCAAGGAAGACATCGTCGCGGGCATGATGATCGACCGCATCGCGACGCTCGACGTGATCATCGAGGAGCTCCGGGCCCACGACACGGTCACCCCCGAGGTCCGCCGCGCCGCCATCGTCCGCTACGCCGAGGGCGCCTACGAGGCCCGCGCCGTCACCCGCTTCATGGAGCGCAACCCGACCGCGATGAAGCACCACCCTGTGATGCTGCGGATGCGCGAGAAGGTCGTCGAGCTCAGCGAGCTCCTGATCGACCACGACCAGCCGCTGACGCTCCGGCTCAAACACGGCCTGGCCCTGTTCGCCATCCACGCGGTCGGGTTCATGCTCCCCGACCCGAAGATCGACGAGAACGAGAAATACGAGGCGTCGCTGAAGGTCGCCCTGGAATTGATCGAGGCGACCGGGAGCTGACCGGCCCGGACACCGCACGCTTTTCGACAAGGACGCCCGGTTGGCCTTTGCCAGGTCGTACAGCTCGGCCCTCGACTCGTCCCGGCAGCGAGGGCGGTGCGCTGGAGGAAGCGCCTGAACGGCCTCGACGACTCCGAACTCATCGGATTCTGGCGAAGTGGTGAGGCCGCGGACGCGGTCCCGCATCTCCCGACGTTGTGCAGGAGCCGTGATGTGAGGGCTCGCCCAGGGGGAGAGTGCCCCTTCCTGCCGCGAGGGAGGCAGGGGCGTTCCGTGGCTCCGGTGAACCTCGGCGGGTGGCCGCCCTCCCATGTCCGGCATGGTGCCCGGCTCGCCCCGAAACGGATCGACTACTCCCAGCAGTGACTTGATCACTACATGAATGGAAGAGTAGGCATGATCAAAACCGCTGTCGCCCCTGCCATCGTTGCCGCCGGACTGGGCCTGGCCGCACCGGCACCCGCCTCTGCCGCCCAAACGGACCTCTGCTATCCCAACTACATCTGCTTCTACCCTCAAGCCAACTTCC
Organism: Herbidospora cretacea; assembly: GCF_001570605.1. Lineage (GTDB taxonomy): Bacteria > Actinomycetota > Actinomycetes > Streptosporangiales > Streptosporangiaceae > Herbidospora > Herbidospora cretacea. The sequence goes on from NZ_BBXG01000008.1 coordinate 414,860, forward strand.
AGGGGAAATGTCCTCCCACTACAACCCCTGGTGGGGCAAGTGCGGGCACATCCCCGGCAACGGCACCGCGCGGTCGGTCATCAACAACGACAACCAGACCTGGACCATGTACGCCGGGGAGTACGGCCGCAAAACCTGCGAAGGCCGCGATGTCGACGTCCCGCCCGGAACCAGCGACGCCGACCTCGGATTCGACGCCACGAACTGGGGCTGACGCGTTCGTCCCCCGGCCGTGACCGCTCGCATGGGGACTGGACCGCCTCGCAGATCAGGCGACCGCGGAACCTGGGGCGCGCTTCGGCGCACGGCGAGCACTCGCCCGTCGCAAGGCCGCGCCCCGCCTCCCTCGTTGGGGCGGGGCGTTTCGGCGTTCCCGGGAGACGGATTGGGCCTCCCCTCTGCCGAAAACGGGGCGTACCGTAATGAACCCGCTCCAGCGGAACGGCCTGCCGCCTCGCGTGGCAGGCCGTTCCCGTGTCGCGCACATGGAGCCACCCCGCCAGGAGGCGCCCGTGTCCGAGAACATCGTCATCACCGGCTGGCTGGCCGACAGAGCACTGATCGTCGCCGGCGTGCTGTTCGTCTGGACGTTCCTGGCCGGCGCCTGGTTCGCCCTCTGGGTGTCAAGAAGGCGGCGTATGCGCAGGCTGCAACTGGGCCCTCTGATTTCCGACGAGGACATCGCGGCTCTCGAACAACAGAAGCAATCGGCCGCCATCGGCTTGATCACCGCCGCGGTCGAAGACGCCCACGACCCCAGCGGGAACCTGGCCGAACTCACACTTCAGGACCAGATACCCCTCAGCCTGACCGAAGCGGCGGCCTACCAGCGGGCACAGAGCGACATCATCTTCCACCTGCTCGACAAGCTCGCCGCCTACGAGACAGGCGACAGGCGCGACATCTGGCAGAACGTCGCCGAGGAGGTAACGAGCTACTGGCATGAGCAGCGCCGACGTGACGAGGACACGCCCACGATCTGAAGCCGGACTGCGCGTGAGTGCATTTACCCAGGTCAGCTACATTGAGCCGTGGCAATCTGGCACGGGCCGAAGGGTATCGAGGTCGACCTCATCATCCTCGGCCAGCGGCCCCTGCTCCGCGTCACCCAGGTTCTTGGTGGCCGACGCTGGCACATCGCCAACTGCAAGAGCGTGCGCGAGGTGGCCGAGCTCGTCGACCTGGCCGACCTGGTGGAGGTCATCCCGCTGCCCGTCCGGGCCGCCTCTTAAGACCGGCCGGCAAGGGTGGCCAGGGAGAAGGGGGTCCTTGCCGCCGGCTGTGTAACAGGCGCAGTCGACGACGACCGGAGTGGCTACGTCACTGACTTCGAGAGCCACTCGGTGATCTTCCTCGCTCAGAAATGTCGGCGAGATTGGGAGCCGGCCACTAGTGCCTGCAGTGGTCGGCGGACGTGGTCGAGGCCGACGTGCTCGACGTGACCCCACAGACCATGACGGCCCCTCGCTCGGGTCCGTGCTACCAGCCGCAAAGTGACGCGGTAGCGACCTGGGGCGTCTTCGCCTGTTAGTGATCTGTGAGGGCCCCGGAACTCCTACAGCCCGGCCGGCCGCCGGTCATGACCAGTAGGTGCGGCGGCAGCTCTCACGGTTAAGTTTCGGCTTCGGTGAGGGATAGATCATCACACCATAAGTAACTCACAGTAATCAATCGACTACTATTCGTGTTGACCGTGGTGATCCAGATCATTCTTACAGCGGTCCCCAGGCCCCCTTCCCGGGGGCGTGACAGCGAAAGGAACCACTCCGCCATGACCACACGACTCTCCCTGCGCCGTCGGCTGCTGGGCCGCACCGCCGCCGCGGTCTGCCTGATCCTGCTCGCCCTGCCGCTGCCCGCCGACGCCGCAGCCGACCCGATCATCCCCGGCGACTCCTACTACCTGCACGCCCACACCAGCTACGGAACGCGCGGCACCACCTACGAGAGCTGGCTGGGCTCGGACTATGTCCTGCTCACAAACAACACCGGCGACAGCGGAGCAGCCTGGGTGTTCGACAAGGACGGCGAGAACTACCGCATCAGGCAATCGCCTGGGTACGGCGCCTGGTGCGTCCGCGGCAACGACATCAAGCTCACCGATTGGCGAACCTGCTCCACACGCTGGACACTCACCCCCGCCCCAAACGGAACCTGGCACATCGGGGTGGCCAACACCCCCTTCAAAGTCACCAACGTCATCACTGATCGCGGTTCGTGGCTGGCGATCTACACGATCGAGAACGGCTACCGCGAGTTCACCCGCTTCACCTTCACCCGCGCCATCTAACCGCCCAGCCCGCACAGCGGCGCCCCTGGGTCCTCTCCCCCTCTCCCCCTCTCTCTGGAGGCCGGGTGCTGGGGTCCGTGTCACCAGGGACAGAGTCGGGCGGTGACGCGGGCACGCCGGGGAACGTGGGTCGCAGATGACTCTGAGTAACCGTCTGCAGGCCGCTGGTCTTGGAGCGATGTGGCAAGATCGTGCGCATTTCGGGTGCAATGATCTTGGCTAACCTGGGAGTTCTCTGGGGTCGTGCGGAGCGACGGCTGAACGCATCGACGCGCGTCAACTCCATGATCAGCGCTCCTACCTGGGGTGTTAGGCTGAGGCCATGCTTTTCGGTAAGGAACACGTCGAGCGTTACCAGGCCACCGACGGCGCCGAGGGTCACGAGTGGCAGGGCACGACCGCGGCCCTGCTGACCACCACCGGCCGCCGCTCCGGCAAGCAGCACACGACTCCGCTGATCTACCAGAAGTACGGCGACGACTTCCTGCTGGTCGCGTCCAAGGGCGGCGCGGACGCCCCGCCCGAGTGGTACCTGAACCTCCAGGCCAACCCCGAGGTGGAGTTCCAGGTACTGGGCGACAAGTTCCGCGCCCGCGCCCGGACCGCCACCCCGGAGGAGAAGCCCGACATGTGGCGGGTGATGACCGCCGCCTGGCCCGACTACGACGAGTACACGAAGAAGACCGACCGGGAGATCCCCGTCGTCGTCATCGAGCGCCTCTAGCTACCAGGCGAGGGCGCCCTCCTCCCTGACGAACGCGCCCGTGGGGCCGTCGTCGCCGAGCAGGGCCATCGACACCGACACGGCCGCGCCCAGAGCGGCCGGTCGGGTCGCCGCGAAGCCGTTGAGATCGGTCGCGCAGTAGCCGGGGCAGATCGCGTTGACCTTGATCGGGGCCAGTTCCTTGGCGTAGAGCGTGGTGATCATGTTCAGGGCGGTCTTGGACGACTGGTAGGCCAGGCTGTTCATCTCGTACCACGGCGTGGCCGGGTCGGTCGTGCTCGCGATGCTGCCGACCTCGCTGGAGACCATGACGATCCGCCCGGCGGGCGACTTGCGCAGCAGCGGGACCATGGCGTTGGTGACCGCGACGACGCCGAAGACGTTGACGTCGTAGACCTCGCGCATGAGGTCGAGCGGGGTCTCCGTGGGCGGGCCGCCCTGGGCGATGCCCGCGTTGTTGACCAGGATGTCGAGCGAGCCGTGGCGCTGCCCGATGAGGGCGGCGGCGGCCTCGGCGGTCTCGGGCCTGGTCACGTCGAGTTCCACGAACTCGGCCCCGAGCCGGGCCGCGGCCTGCTCGCCCCTCAGCGGGTCACGGGCGCCGATCACGACGGTCACGCCCCGTTCGGCCAGGAGGCGGGCGGTCTCGTAGCCGATGCCCTTGTTCGCGCCGGTGATGAGTGCGGTTGTCATGGGGGCAACGATGGGCGGGCGGCGGCGCGCCCACGAGAGACCGGCGGAGGCTGGGATCGGCGGTACCACCCACTCGCCTTCCCCGCGAGGGAGGATCGGGGCATGGACAGGACCGATCTCGCCGACTTCCTCCGCACCCGCCGCGCCCGGCTGAAGCCGCGCGACGTCGGGCTGCCCGACGGCGCGCGCCGGCGGACCGAGGGGCTGCGCCGTCAGGAGGTCGCCGAGCTCGCCGGGATGTCGATCGACTACTACATCCGGCTGGAGCAGGCGCGCGGCCCCCGCCCGTCGAGGCAGGTCCTGAACGCGCTGGCCCGCGCCCTCATGCTCACCGGCGACGAGCGCGCCCACCTCTACCACCTCGCCGGGGAGACACCCCTGGCCGGGGAGTCCCCGGCCGGCGCCCTCCGGCAGGGCACCCAGGAGCTCCTGGCGACGCTGACCGACATCCCGGCCTACGTCCTGGACGCCGGGTTCGGCATCCTGGCCGCCAACCCGCTGGCCCTGCACCTGATCCCCTACCTGCGGGTCGGCGGGAACGAGATGCGCGGCATCTTCTCCGGCCCCCTCCACCGGGAGGTCTGCCGCCACGCCGAGTCGTTCGCCTCGGCGGCCGTCCGGGAGCTGCGGGCCGCGCGGGCGACCCGGCCCGAGCTGACGGGCCTGGTGGAGGAGCTGGCCGCCACGAGCCCCCTCTTCACCCGGCTCTGGGCCGCCCATGACGTGGAGATCCGCCGTGAGCTGCGCAAGCGCCTGCTTCATGAGGTCGTCGGGGAGATCGACGTACGGAGACAGATCCTCGACATCCCCGATTCGGGTCAGCGGCTGATCATGTACGTCCCGGTACCCGGCACCGGCGCGGTCGAGGCGCTCAGGACGGTCCGGGAACTGTTGGAGAGACCGGGATACGCGCGGTCAGGGTGAACCCGCCGGCGGAGGCCCCCGCCTGGAGCGTCCCGCCGACCAGCATGACCCGTTCCCGCAGCCCCGCCAGCCCGTAGCCCGACTCGCCGAAGACCCGCACGCGCGGCGGCGCGACGGCGTTGTGGATGACGACCACGAGCTGGTCGTCGGCGACGTGCACCCGCACGGTCACGGTCGCCCGGGGGGCGTGCTTGCGGGCGTTGTTCAGCCCTTCCTGGACCACCCGGTAGGCGGCGTGCTCGACGCTGCGCGACAGCCGGGTCCCCTCGACCGCGAAGTCGAGCTCCACCCGCTGCCCGGTCGTGTTGCTGTCGGCGACGAGCTGCGGAATGGCGTCGACGCCCTGGGCGGAGCTGGGCAGGTCCCCCGCGCGCAGGACGGTCAGCAGCTCGCGGAGCTCGTTGAGGGCGCGGACGCCCTGGTCCTCGATGTCCCTGGCCAGCGCCGGGTTGTCCTCCGCCTCGCTGTCCTCCTGGATCATCCCGGCCTTGAGCACCATCACGGTCACGGCGTGGGTCACGGTGTCGTGGAGCTCGGCCGCGATCCGCCTGCGCTCTCGCGCGGCGGCGTTCTCCTCCCTGATGTGGACGTCGTCCGTCAGGCGCTGGATCGCGTCGCGGTAGCCGCGCACCCAGGTGCCGAGCACGGCGGCCACGTACACCGTGGTGACCCCCCGCACCAGGCTGACGAAGGCGTTGGGGTACTCGTGCGGCTGGTAGTAGTTCCCGACCGCGAACCCCACGGCCAGCAGGCCCGCCACGGCCTGCCACCACCGCACGGTCCGGTGGGCCGTCATCGCGTAGGCGGAGATCGACACGGGCATCGCCTGGGCGGTCAGCAGGTAGCAGACCAGCCCGAACACCACCGAGGGCCCGGCCCAGCGCCGCCGCACCAGCATCGTCAGCGACGCCACCACCGCGCTCGCCACGGCCACCCATATCGGGGCCGAGACGGCGGAGTCGTTGGGGTCGACCAGCGCGGGAGGCAGCGTGTAGACCAGGAGCGTGGCCGACAGGGTGACGTCGACGACCCGGTTCCGGCGTTCCTGATCGAGGGAATCCCAGCGCTCCCGCCACCGGTCGATCGTCTCCCGCATCCCGCCAATGTCGGGGCTCCGGAGGACCCGGCAGCCCGCTGACACGCGGACTTTCCCGATCTTGTACGAACTCTCTGTCCGCCCCGCGCGGACCCGCGGCTCGTTTCGCTCTCCCGCCGCTTGGGGGCAGGATAGAGCGGTGAGCCTGATCGAGCGCCTGCCGCGGACCCCCGACCCTGATTCCCTCTTCGAGGCGTTCTCCGCGTGGAACGAGGAGCGCGGGCTCACGCTCTATCCGGCGCAGGAGGAGGCGCTGATGGAGGTGGTGACGGGGAGCAACCTGATCCTGTCCACCCCCACCGGGTCGGGCAAGTCGCTGGTCGCGGCCGGGGCCCACTTCGCCGCGCTGGCCAATAACCAGGTCTCCTTCTACACCGCGCCCATCAAGGCGCTGGTGTCGGAGAAGTTCTTCGACCTGTGCGCGATCTTCGGGACCGAGAACGTCGGCATGATGACCGGCGACGCCTCGGTCAACGCCGACGCCCCGATCATCTGCTGCACCGCCGAGATCCTCGCCCAGGTGGCGCTCGCCGAGGGCCGTGAGGCCGACGTCGGCATGGTCATCATGGACGAGTTCCACTTCTACGCCGAGCCCGACCGGGGCTGGGCGTGGCAGGTCCCGATGCTGGAGCTCCCGCAGGCCCAGTTCGTGATCATGTCAGCGACGCTCGGCGACGTCACCCGCTTCGAGAAGGACCTCACCCGCCGCACCGGCCGCCCGACGGCCGTGGTGAAACACTCCGAGCGGCCGGTGCCGCTGGTTTATTCGTACCGGATGACGCCTCTCCACGAGACGCTGGAGGAGTTCCTGTCGACCGGGCAGGCCCCCGTCTACGTCGTCCACTTCACCCAGGCCGCCGCCATGGAGCGGGCACAGGCGCTGATGAGCATCAACATGTGCAGCAAGCCCGAGAAGGAGGCCATCGCGGCCCTGATCGGCAACTTCCGCTTCACGACCAAGTTCGGCCGCGCCCTGTCCCGGCTGGTCCGCCACGGCATCGGCGTCCACCACGCGGGCATGCTGCCCAAATACCGCCGGCTGGTGGAGAAGCTCGCCCAAGCCGGGCTCCTCAAGGTCATCTGCGGCACCGACACGCTCGGCGTCGGCGTCAACGTCCCGATCCGGACCGTGCTGTTCACCGCGCTGACCAAATACGACGGCAACCGGGTCCGCCGCCTGCGCGCCCGCGAGTTCCACCAGATCGCCGGCCGGGCCGGGCGCGCGGGCTTCGACGTGATCGGCTACGTCTCCTGCCAGGCCCCCGACCACGTGATCGAGAACGAACGCGCCCTCGCCAAGATCGGCGACGACCCCAAACGGCGGCGGGGATACGCCCGCAAGAAGCCGCCGGAGGGCTTCGTCAACTGGAACGAGGAGACCTTCGAGAAGCTCCAGACCGCCGAGCCCGAGCCGCTGACCAGCCGGTTCAAGGTGTCCAACGCGATGCTGCTGGCGGTGATCAACCGTCCGGGCAACTGCTTCGAGGCGATGAAGAGCCTGCTCACCGACAACCACGAGGAGCGCAAGAACCAGCGGCGGCACATCAGCCACGCCATCGCGATCTACCGCTCCCTGCTGGCCGGCGGCATCGTCGAGACCCTGAAGGAGCCCGACGACCAGGGCCGCTACGCCCGCCTGACCGTCGACCTCCAGCAGGACTTCGCCCTCAACCAGGCGCTGTCGACCTTCGCCCTGGCGACCTTCGAGCTGCTGGCCCCCGACAGCCCCACCTACGCGCTCGACGTCGTCAGCGTGGTCGAGTCGACCCTCGACGACCCCAGGCAGATCCTGCACGCCCAGCTCAACAAGGCCCGCGGCGAGGCGGTCGCCCAGATGAAGGCCGACGGCATCGAATACGAGGAGCGCATGGAGCTCCTCCAGGAGATCACCTACCCGATGCCGCTTGAGGCCCTCCTCTTCGGCGCCTACGAGACCTACCGGCAGGGCCACCCCTGGGTCGGCGACCACACCGTCAGCCCGAAGGCGATCATCCGCGACATGTACGAGCGCGCGATGACCTTCACCGACTACATCCAGTTCTACGAGCTGTCCCGCTCCGAGGGCACGGTCCTGCGCTACCTGGCCGACGCCTACCGGGCCCTGTCCCGAACTGTGCCGGAACACATGAAGACCGACGACCTGATCGACCTCATCGAGTGGCTGGGCGAGCTGATCCGCCAGGTCGACTCCAGCCTCATCGACGAGTGGGAGAAGCTGGCCAACCCGTCCGAGGCCCTGGAGCAGCGCGACGAGCTGGAGTCGAAGCTGCGTCCGGTCACGGCCAACGCGCGCGCCTTCCGGGTGCTGGTCCGCAACGCGATGTTCCGGATGGTCGAACTGGCGGCGCTCGACCAGCAGGAGACGCTGGAGGAGATGTACCCCGACGTCGACTGGGCGGCCGGGCTCGACGCCTACTACGACGAGCACGACACGATCGGCACCGGGCCCTCGGCACGCGGCCCGGCGTTCCTGCGGATCACGGAGGAGCCGGGGGTGTGGCGGGTGCGCCAGGTCATCGAGGACCCGGCGGGCGACGGCGACTGGGGCGTCTCCGCCGACGTCGACCTGGCGGCGTCCGACGAGGAGGGCACCGCCGTGCTCCACGTGGTGGGGATCAACCGGCTCTGACTCAGCTCCCGGCCCTGGCCAGGTCGATGATCACCAGGCGGCCGTCCTGCTGGAAGCTCAGCAGGCGGTCGTCGGAGGCGGGCACCGGGATCGCGATCCCGCCCGCCTGCACCCCCTTGGCCGGCAGCGGTTTCACCCCCAGGTCGGCCACCTGCCCCGACATCAGGTCGTAGAGGCCGGCCCAGATCTCCCCCGGCCCGGCCATCGTGCTCGACGTGACGAACCGGTCGCGCGCGGGCCGCGAAACGGGCGGATCGGTCAGCTTGGTCGCCCGCAGCCCGGCCCCCGACCGCGCCGACGCCAGCCGGTCGGGCCCCACGCACAGGGTCACCCCGCACAGCGCACCCGCCCGGGTGGCCCGCCGCTCCCCCGTCTCGACGTTGACCGCCGTGGTGAACTCACGGGCCGGTGACCCCACCCACGGCCACTTCAGCACGTGCTGCCCGGTGGTCCCCGGCACCGCCTCCGGCCGCCCGCCCGCGTAGGGCACCCGCCAGACGCCGCCCGTGTCGGTCGACCACACGACGCCCTGGGCCGTCAGCTCCAGCCCGGTCACCGTCCCGGTCAGCGCGAACGCCGCGATGGCGACCGGATCTCCACCGGTGAGCGGCACCGACCAGATCTCGCCCACCCGGCCGGTGCCGTCGCGGCGCGCCGTCCACCAGGCGATGTGCCCGGCCCCGGCGGCCACACCGGAAGGGTGGACCACCGTCCGGGGCGGCAGCGGGAGATCGGCCAGCTCGGTGGTCTCCCCACTGCTCATCTTGTACGTGACCAGCGCCTCGGCCCGCTCGAATCCCTTGGCCACGGTCGCCAGCAGGGTGTCGTCGTCGAGGAGGAGCCGGGGCGTGACCGCCCGCCCGTCGGCCGACACGGCCGGGATGACGTGGACGGCCTGTGGCCAGAGGTTCTGCACGAGCGGGGGACGTTCGACGAGGGCGGCGCCGTTCAGCGTGCCGGCGAGCGCGAGCGTGGCGAGCAGGATGCGCAAGAGGTCAGCCCCCCACCGCGCCGCAGTCGGACACGAACGACCCCGTCTGGCGGCAGGTCCGCAGCGCCACGTCGGCCCCGTCGGGCGGCTTCAGGTAGTGGCGGACCACGGTCCCGGCCCCGGAGGTGTTCTCGTCGAAGCCCTGCCCGGCCCCGCCCACGCCGACGTAGGTCCGCACGGCGTGCCCGTCGGCCTCGGTGTCCCACACGTCGAGCACGCCCTGGTCGTAGACGGCCCGTCCCCCGGTCGGGGTCAGGGTCGTCACCGGGCCGCCCGCGGCCGCGCTCGCGGGCGCCGCCAGCAGGGCCGCCGTGACGACGGCGGCGACAGCGGATCTGCGACGCATGCAAGCACGATAAGTCACGAATCCATAAAGCGCCCGTCAACCGCCGGAAAGCGCGTCTTCGACCTCGGGCACCGCGAAGTCGTCGGGGTCGTCGAGCCAGCCCACTGGGAGCAGGACCTTCTGCCGTTCGCCGCTCTTGCCGCGCGGCCCGTCGGCCGCCTCGCCCGGCCACCTCTGGTCGAGGTCGAGGCCGGACAGGCGCTCGCGCAGCTCGTCGAGGCTGGAGGCCTGGGCGGTCAGCCGCCGGGTCTCCGCGCCGACCGAGAACGCCTTCAGATACCACCCGACGTGCTTGCGGAAGTCGGACACGCCGTGCTTCTCCGAGCCCATCACCTCGACCAGCAGCTCGGCGTGGCGCAGCAGCATGGTCACCACCTCGCCGAGGCGCGGCTCGGCCCGCTCGGGCGACCCGTTGAACGCGTTCTCCAGGTCCCGGAACAGCCACGGCCGGCCCAGGCACCCCCGCCCGATCACCACGCCGTCACACCCGGTCTGCGCCACCATCCGCAGGGCGTCGTCGGCGGTCCAGATGTCGCCGTTGCCGAGCACGGGCACGTGGCCGGGGACCGCCTCGCGCAGGCGGGAGACCGCGTCCCAGTCGGCGAAGCCGCCGTAGTGCTGGATGGCGGTCCGGGCGTGCAGCGCGACGGCCTGGACGCCCTCCTCGGCGGCGATCCGGCCCGCGTCGAGGTAGGTCAGGTGGTCGTCGTCGATGCCCTTGCGCATCTTGATCGTCACCGGCAGCGGCCCGGCGTTGGCCACCACGTCACGGATGATCGCCCGCAGCAGCCGTCTCTTGTACGGCACCGCCGCGCCCCCGCCCCGCCGGGTCACCTTGGGCACCGGGCAGCCGAAATTGAGGTCGATGTGGTCGGCCAGGTCCTCTTCGGCGATCATCTTCGCGGCCCGGCCCATGATCACGGGGTCGACCCCGTAGAGCTGGATGCTGCGCGGCGTCTCGGTCGGGCCGAACCGGATCATCTCGTAGGTCAGCGGGTTGCGCTCGACCAGCGCCCGGGAGGTGATCATCTCGCAGACGAACAGGCCGCCGCCCTGCTCACGGCAGAGAGTGCGGTAGGCGCGGTTGGTGATGCCCGCCATGGGGGCGAGCACCACGGGGGGCCAGACGTCGAGCGACCCGATTTTCATCCTCACATTGTCCTTCACGGGAAGAAGTGGCCGGTGCATTAGCCTGGTCGCATGCTGCTGCGGCTGCGGATCGCGCTGCCAGACCGTCCCGGCGCCCTCGGCGCCGTCACCCAGGCCCTCGGTGTCGCGGGCGCCGACATCATCCAGGTCGTCGTGCTCGACCGCGGCGACGAGCGGGCGGTCGACGACTTCACCGTCGCCTGGCCCGACGCCGCGCCCCGGGAGCACCTCGTCCGGGCGCTCGACGAGATCCCCGACATCAAGGTCGAGGGCGTCTGGGCCACCCGGGAGGCCCCGGGCACCTACCCGGAGCTGGAGATCCTCAAGTTCCTGACCACCGCCGGAGACCGCGCGCTGGCCACCCTGGTCGACGCGATGCCGGTGATGTTCAGCGCCGACTGGGCCGCCTGCGCGACCGAGCGGGCCCACGAGGTGGTCTGTTCGAGCTGGCGGGCCCCCGAGGCGGTCCGGTTCCCGGAGCCGGCCCCGTCCCGGCCGGTGGCCGCGACGCTGGAGTCGGGGGTCCACGTGATCCACGCCCCGCTGCCGCCGCTGGCCCTGACGCTGCTGCTGGCCCGGGTCGAGGGGCCGGCCTTCCACCGGACCGAGGTGACCCGGCTGGCCCGGATCCTCGACATCTTCCTGCTGCTGCCGGCGATCGAAGAAGGGGCCGAACGGGCTTTCCGTTCCACGAATTCGGCCAACTATTTGTAATAGGATTGCAGCGGAATAACAATTAGTCCCGGTTTTCACCGCCTTAACACGGCGTCGCATTGACTCGCCTCATGGCGAACAACGGAAGTGACTTCATCGCCGGGGAGATCAGGTCGCTACTGACCACCCGCAGGGCTCTGCTGCCGGGTGTCCAGGCGAAGATCGCGGCCTGGCGCGACACCGACCAGACGTTGGTGGAACTCGCCAGGGCGCTCGACCTGCTGCGGGAACACCCGTCGATCGACACCGACATGGCAAGCACGCTCACCCTGCCCCAGATCGCCGAACTGCGAAGTCAGATCGCCCTGACAATCGAGCAGCTGACCGCAGTGGAGGCGCGCTTCTCCCGCGACACGGTCAACATCGGGGTCAGCGGCAGCGCCCGCATGGGCAAGTCGACGCTGCTGCAGTCGGTGTCCGGCCTCGACGACCGGCAGGTCCCGACCGGCCGGGACCTGCCGGTCACCGCGGTCCGCAGCCGCATCTATCACTCGGCGACCGCCAGGCGCGCGATACTGAAACTCCATTCGCGGGAATCATTCTTAAACGAGATTATTCACCCATATCACCAGGAACTGGGAATTGCCGAGCTCCCTCGCACGATTGATGAGTTCCGAAACCATCAGTACCCGGCCGCGACCCCCGATCTGGATCCTGATCTGGTACCGCTGCTGCGGCGGCTGCGCGAGGCGCACGAGGCGCTGTGGTCCTACGAGAAGGACCTGACCGGTGGAGAGATGACCGTGGACCTCGACGAGGTTCGCCAGTTCATCGCCTACCCCACTCATGAGGACAAATCAACCGTCACCGCTGTCGCCCGGCGCTACCTGGCGGTCCGCGATGCCCGCATCGACTGCGCGTTCCCTCACCCCGGAGTCGAACACCTGGGCATCGTCGACCTTCCCGGTCTGGGGGAGATCGCGCTGGAGGCCGAGGAGCACCATGTGCGCGGCTTGCAGCACGAAGTCGACGTCGTGCTGCTGGTGAAGAGGGCGCTGGAAGGGGCCGCATACTGGACGGCCGCCGACGGCCGCACCCTGAAGCTGCTCGACCGGGCGCGGGGGCCGATCGCGAACCGGGGTGACTTCGTCTTCCTCGTCGTCAACACCCCCGTGGGCGCGGAGTCCCTGGCCGAGCCGATGCGTGCGCACATGATGGAGAACGTCAACGACGGGCACCCGGGCAAATTCTTCACGATGCTCGACACGAACGCGGACGACCCCGATTCGGTCCGAGCCAGTGTCCTGACACCGTTGCTCCACGCCCTCGCCACCCGCCTGCCGATCATGGACTCCGAATACCTGTCCGGCGCCGAGGAGTCCGCGAGCTCGACCAGGGCATCCCTGACCTCGGCACTCGGCGACCTCCAGGAGGCCATCCGCGGCATCCGCACGACGGGCGTCGACGAGATCGAATCGATCCAGGACAACGCGGCCAAGCTCCGCAAGAAGCTCGCCGTCGGATTGAAGAAGCTGGTCAGGCGGCTGCGCGTCCGGGCCATGTCCGAAGACGACGATCCCGAGTACGTCACGGCCATCACCGATGTCTACAACAACGTGTCGACCTGGATCGACGGCGGATTCGGAGTCGGCGAGGAGGCCTGGCTCGAAGAGGCCATGGAGACGTTCGACGCCGAGGAAGGCTTCGGGAAGTTCACCGACGACAACTTCAACCACATCCGCGTCGAGATCGCCCGCCGGTTCGCCGAACTGGACAAGTTCTACTCGGGTCAGATCGAGGACGCCCGGCGTGAGGTCGGGCTGGTCATTCGCACGCACACGGGCGTCCTGCTCGACGGGGAGGGCTCGTCCCTCCTGCGCGACCTCGCGGAATGTCTGGACAACCCACGCCTGCCGTGCCCGGCGATGCACGCCGCAGTGACGGGGCTGCTGGATCTTCGCATGGAGTACCGCAATCACCTCCATCCCCGGCTGCGCCCTCATCTCGACTATCTGCAGATGGCCCATCGAGACCCTCGTGACGGCGAGCCCACTCGTGGTGTCGATCTCATGGCGGACGAGGAAGGCGCTCACACCTTCTACAAGCACTGCCAGAAGATGGCCCACAAGTCCGCCTACGAGATCCGCAAAGCGCTGCTACAGGGCGAGGTAACGCCGGTCCAGGTGACGTACGCAGCGGTGGAGCACTTCGTGGACGTCCTCATCCGCTCGGGCAAGTCCGGTGACTCACCTGGCTCCATACGGGAATTCGAGCGCCTGGCCCGCGCCTATCGCAACGAGATCTGGCCCGGTGTCTACCAGGGCATCGCCGAAGGAAACGTCCGGCACGACCGGGTGATCACACTGATCGAGACCCTGCAGAAGAAAATCGACGAAGCCGGGAGGGCCGCATGACCCAGCAGGTCGCGTTCAAGGTGGGCCTGCTCGGTCCCTCCCGCGTCGGGAAGACGTCCCTGATCACCGCGCTCTTCTCCGAGGCCCAGCAGTTGCTGGCCGGAAGCGGGGTCGCGATGATGCCCGACGGCCGGGCCACCGACGACAAGATCGCCGCCAACCGGGAGCAGCTCCAGGGCGACATCCTCGCCAGGGAGTTCTCGCCCGGAAGCCTCGCGGGCAACCTGGAGCCGTTCACCTTCAAGTTCGTCCTCGACCCCGGGGTCGCGGGCGCGCGGATCGGCATCGAGTTGCTCGACTTCCCGGGCGGCTGGCTCGACGGACGGGTGCGCAATTCACAGTCCGACGCCGACTGGGAGTCCTGCCGGGCGTTCATCACCCAGAGCACCGTTCTGCTGGTGCCGGTCGACGCGGCCCTGCTGATGGAGACCTTCGAGAAGCAGCACATCAGGTTGCTGCCCAGGTTCCTCACCACCGCCCAGGTCGACGAGGTGGTCCGGGAATGGGCCGTCAATCGCGCCAGGAGACCACACGAGCCGGCGCTGATCGCGTTCGCGCCGGTCAAATGTGAGGCCTACTTCAACGACAACGGCGGTCTCCGCAATCAGTCGCACCAACTTCGGAAGAAGTTCGACAGCGTCTACAAGGACGTCGTCGCGACGGTCCGGGCCAACGCCCCCCACGCACAACTCCTCTACACCCCGATCGACACGATCGGCTGCGTGGAGATGGTCAAGGCAGCCTGGAAACAGGTCGACGACGCCTGGACCTTCGACGCCATGTACCACGTCCGCAACGATCGGACGATCTCTCGGCTCGGTGCGAAAGACCTGATGACCGCGCTGTGCCAGCAGCTCATCCACGGCAAGCGGATGATGACGGCGGACGAGTCGGAGATTCTCCGCCAGCGGGCCGTCCAGGCTCGCGAACTGGCCGAACGCAGTGAGGGGTTCTTCCGCGACATCCTGATGTGGCTTAACCGGGAACGGCAGGCCCGGAACGACGCGGCGACCAGACGCGACCAGGAGTCCCAGGAGGTGGAGCGGCGTCTGATCGCTCTCGACGACGTCCTTCAGAGGATCGCCAACCGCCCGTTCGGCCCGCGCGTGCAGCGCCTCTAGGGGGCCGGGGTGCGCGTCTACCTGCGGACCCGAGGTCATGACGTCGACTACGGGTTCATCGGCACCAGCCCGCCCCAAGCCTGGTGGCGGAAGTACAAGGACCTTCAGCTCACCGACATCGAAGCTCCGGTCGTGCTGGCGGAAGGCGATCACACGGGCTGGCGGGTCTATCTGCACGGCCTCGACTCGGGCCGGCGGGACAACCGGACCACTCTGATCAGATACGGCGTCGTGCTGGAGGGCACGGCCGACGATGACACTGCAACGGCCTATGGAATCGTCCGGGCCTGGCTGACGGCGATCACCACAGGGTCGGCAGACCTCGGCGAAGCGCTGGACAGGGCTCTCGCTCCGGTCGATCCGCTTCTGGTCGCCGAAAGCAGTGAGGACGTCAAGGCGGCCCGGGAGAAGGCCGAGGCGGCGGTCCGCGTGGCTTTCGAACCGGCCGACCTGACTGCCGGTGACCATTCCGCCCGCTGGCTGGGAGACATCGACGAGGCGAACGACCAGATCGCCTTCATGGGAGTGGTGGGCAGGTTGCTGTCCGGGCGCCCGGGGCGGGCGCTCGTCCTCACCTTCGCGGAGACTCCCGAAGATGTGGCCGGCCTGACCATGAAGGAACCGGGTGACCTTGCTCTGCTGACCGCCCGGCCTGGCCGGGTGCCCGCCGGGGGGCGACATGTCTTGGGAAAAGCCCAGGAGGCCCACCTGCCGCCGGTGGGCCGGACGGAGCGAGAACGACCGAGAGAAGGGCGGCCGCCGCGGAAACCGCGAATGGCGATTCCGCTGGCGCTGACTGCGACCCTGACGCTGGGGGCCACCGGGATGGGTCTGTATCTGAACTCGAGCGATCAGCCCCTCCCGGCCCCGATGGTGACGAACTCGGCGACACCGATGGCCACACCGGATCCGCTGCCGACACCAACACTGAAACCGACGCCGAAACCGAAGAAAACCCCGAAACCGAAGAAGTCCCCGAAGTCGAAGAAGTCCCCGCCACCCGCGGAAGGCGATGGCTGACGCGGCGCACCATGCAGATATCACTGCGGGACGCACCCACCCTAAACGTCTGGATCACCTGGACCAGCTCCGACGGCATCGTGGCCACAGGTGTGGTGAGCAGTCCGGGCTGGTCGGGCGCCCTGCTCGTCGAATGGAAGGAGGCGCTGCCCGGCGAGGATCTCCGAAAGATCCCCGGCGTGGTGACGTCCAGACTTCCCTTCCTCAAGGCCCCATTGGACCGGTTCTGGTCGGAGATTGACCGACACACGCCAGACTTGGCGCTGCCGGTGGATTTCGACTGGATCAAGCAGGCCGTGTTCGGTTACACCTGCCATCGACTGTGGCTGGACCTGGTCACCGATGATGGCGTGACGATCCAGAGCAAGGACGGGCCGCCCCATGCGATCAAGCCGAAGGAGGGCGGCCCGTTTCCCGGCAGCGCTACCTATCTGCTGGAGTGCACGGTGGACGGCGCTCCGCTCAAGATCGTGATCCACAGCGACGGCCTGCCTCATCCGAAGGATTTCCCGCGGATATGGACCCCTCAGTCGACGTGATCGCGCCAGGAGTGCTCGGGCTGGTAGCCCAGCACCTTCCTGGCCTTGTCGATCGACAGCAGCGTCCCGAACTCGCCCACGTCATGGGTGAGTTCGACGCCGGGGAACTCCTCCCGCAGCAGGTCGGCCGAAGGGCGGTTCATGATCGTGTCGGCCGCCGCGATCACGAAGCTCTCCGCACCGGTGACCTCGGCGGTCAGGCCCGCCCGGCAGGCCTGGGCGACGTCGCGGGCGTCGACGTAGCCCCACAGGTTCCAGCGGCGTGAGGCGGCGCCGTCCCAGTAGGACGGCACGTTCGCGTAGTCCTCGACCAGGTGGATGTTGGAGATCCGCAGCGCCACGAAGGGGATGCCCGACCAGGCCGCCACGTGTTCGGCGGTCGTCTCGCTGACGACCTTCGACAGGGCGTAGGTCGTGGTGGGCACGGGGTAGTGGGCCTCGTCGACGGGGGCGTAGCGGGGATCGTCGTCGAAGGGCAGGCCGAGCGTGGTCTCGCTGGAGGCCCAGACGACGCGCCGCAGCTTCAGGGCGGCGGCGGCCAGGAACACGTTGGCGTTCATGGTCACGTTGCGCTGGAAGGTGACCGCCGGGGTGGCCAGGCCCGGCGCGGGGATGTTGGCCAGGTGGACGACGGCCGAGCAGCCGTCGAGGACCTCTACGGCCTGCCCGTAGTCGGTCAGGTCGGCGGCCAGCACGCCGGGGCCCGCCAGGTCGGTGGCGACCACGTCGTAGCCGTGGTCGCGCAGGTCGGCGACGACCACCTTGCCGGCCTTGCCCGCGGCGCCGGTGACACAGATGCGTTCCATGGCACGGAAGCCTTTCACATCCGGGCGAGACGGTTGATACCGGTCGCATACAGGATTTTCGGGGCGTTTTTCTCGCCCCGTGCCAGGGCGAGCATGGCCCTGCCGATCGCCTCGGTGGTGGTCACCATGCGCGGGAAGAGCCGGGTGAAGACCGGCCAGACCGGGGTGCCGATCTTGTAGAGCACCCGGTAGGAGCGGGTCTTGCTGGTCGCGCCGTGCAGCGCCCGGATGAAACCGGGGCGGATCGCGTAGGCCCGGTCGAACTGCTCGAACAGCGCGTTCTCCGTCTCGGCCTTCACGCGGGCCCACATCCGGCGCCCCTTCGCGTCGGCGCCCTGGCTGGAGACGTACACGAAAGTGACGTCGCGCCGCAGCGTGCGGGCCACCTCCATGGTCGTCGTGTACGTCAGCCGCCGGTAGTCGGCCTCCTTCATCCCGGTCGAGCTCACCCCGATGCAGAAGAACACCGCGTCGAACCCCTGGAGGAACGCCGCGTAGCCCGACGGACGGGACACGTCGGCGATCACCTCGGTCAGTTTCGGGTCGGTGACGCCGGTGGGCGTGCGCCCCACGACGAGCACCTCGGACACGTCGGGGGCGCGCAGACACTCCCGCAGGACCCCCTGGCCGACCATCCCGGTCGCCCCGAATACGATCACTCGCACATAAACGACATTACGCCTGCACCACCACAGAGGTGACGATGAGTCCGCCTCCGGCCACCCAGCGGCCCTCGAAGGCCGGTAGCGGCGAGTCGATGAGGATCCGGGCCGTGAACACACCCTCCCCCAGGGTCACGTGGGCGTCCTCGAACCCCAGCCAGCGCCCGGTCATCGGGAACCACGCCTTGTAGACCGACTCCTTGGCGCTGAACAGCAGCCGGTCCCACGCCACCACCGGGTCGTCGGCCAGCAGGCCCGCGACCACGACCCGCTCCTCGGGCAGCGCGGCCACCCCCAGCACGCCGTCGGGCACGGGCTGGTCGGGCTCCGCGTCGATGCCCAGGGAGATCACCAGGTCGCCGGAGGCCACGGCCGCGCCGCGGTAGCCCTCGCAGTGGGTCATGCTGCCCACGATCCCCTTGGGCCACAGCGGTTCGCGGGTCGGGCCCCGCAGGATGGGCGCGTCGCCGTGCCCGAAGGAGGAGAGGGCCTGGCGGGCGCACCAGCGGGCGGTCGTGAACTCGGCACGGCGGCGGGGGACCACGCGCCCGAGGGCCGTCTCCTCGTCGGGGTGGAGTTCGACGCCGGGCGGATCTCCGAAGGTCTCGTGCCACGCGACCCCGGGAGGAAGGACGGCTTCCAGCACAGCGGAACCTTAGCGTGTGAAGGGTCACGGTAAAGTGACAGCCCAGGAGGTCCGATGTCTGACAGCACACCCGAGTCCGCCGTCGAGGCGGAGGTGATCGACGAGCCGGCCGACGGGGTCCCCGGCGAGGAGACCACGGAAGACGAGCTCAAGCGCAAGTTCCGGGAGGCGCTCGACCGCAAGCGTCAGGCGCAGTCCGACCGCAACGGGAAGGGCGCGCGTGGAGCTTCCAAGATCCACGGCACGCATGAGGCCGCCGGCGGCAAGCGCTCGTTCCGCCGCAAGAGCGGTGGCTGACATCCGCTGAATGGGGCCGCCCTCGGAGGGGGGACTTCCGATCCGCGTGATCCAGGCGCACTATGGAAAGTGACATCCTGGGCGAAATCGCATGGAGCGGCTGTGCATAGTCACCTTCCGGCGGCGGTCCCGCTGCTGTCCCGTGGAAAGCACCGCAACCCGCGCAAGGGCGCGTGTTTCATGGAGTTCGCGTCCTACCTGGCCGGAGAACGATGGAGTGACCATCCGGCCTGCACCCACCCGCTGCTGGCCGCCATGGCCCGGCTGGTCAACGACTACACCACCGACGCCAACCGGCAGCGGCTGACGCCGCTGATCCCGTCGGTGATCGGGCTGACGACCAACGACCCGCGGGCCGACGTCCGCATCGCGCTGCGCGCCGCCACCACGGCCCTGCCGGTGGTCGCGGCCGAGCGCCAGCTGGCCCTCGCGGTCTCCGTGCTGGCCTCCGAACACGTGCTCGCCGACCTCGAGGGCCGCGAACCCGGCCTCGAACCGGCCAGCCAGGAGGCGCTCGACCTGGTGCCCGAGGCGGCGCGCTGGGCCTACGGCTTCCGCAGCGGGGTCAAGGTCTCCCGCCGCGGTTTCCGCCGCTACGCCGCCCCGAACACCGTTCAGCTCGCGGTCCGGGGCATCTCACAGGCGTGTGCCGACGACCCGGACGCGATCCTGCGTGACCTGCTGACCGCCGCCATCGACGACGTGCGGGCCCTGGTGCCCGGCGGGTTGCCGGGCGATGATCACGTCGAGACCCGGCCGTTGACGGCCTTCAAGGCGGGTCGATAGAGCGCCCCTCCCGCGAGGATCGCCACACAGGCCGCGCCGAGCATGAAGCCCCAGCTCACGTCGGTCAGGTGGTGCATGCCGCGATAGAGGCGTGAGGCGGCGATGGCCAGCGGGATGCCGAGGCCGAGCGCCAGCAGCAGCCACCGGAGGATGGCGTGCCGGTGCAGGTGGAGCATCAGCACGGTGGCGACGCCCAGATAGAAGGCGACCCCGGCGCTGGTGTGCCCGGAGGGCCAGCTCGACGTGGGCGGCGCCGGGTCGAGGCGGGCCACCTCGGGCCGGGGCCGCTGGGAGACGACGGTGGAGGCCAGGAAGATCAGCGACTGCGCCCACACCGAGAAGATCAGGAACACCGACTCACGCCAGCGCTTGTACGCGATCCTGAAGCCGATCGCGAAGATCGCGGTGGCCACCACGATGACCGGGGTGTCGGAGAACGACGAGACGACGTCGGTGACGCCGTTCCAGAATCCCGACCGCTCCCCCGCGATCTCCCGGCTGACCGCCTCGTCCCGCTCGATCAGCCAGGTGTCCCCCAGCACGTTCACGAGCAGCAGGCCGGTGCCGAGCGTGGCGATCAGCAGGGCGAACAGGGGCAGCAGGATGCGCCGCCCGACCTCTTTGACGTCGACCCGTTGCCAGGGACGCAGGGGTGAGTGACCCGCCTCAGTGGTTTCGGCGAGACGTGTGGCGACCATTGGGGGCTCCAATCTCGGGCTCGACGCCGTCCAAGTGGGGTTTCATCTCAAGTACGTGAGGATCAGCGGGGCTCGTGGGCGACCTTCGGGGCGACGGACTCCGGCTCGACGCCCTGCATGTGGGGTTCGACCGGCGGCCGGCCCATCCTCCGCCGCCAGGCCTCGAAGGCCGCGGTGGTGGCGAACACGACGACCAGCGCCAGGATGATCCCGGCCACCACGTCGCTCACCCAGTGGACCCCCAGGGCCACCCGGGTGAACGCGACCGTCAGCGACACCAGCGCCGCCACGACCCAGGCCACGGCGCGCCAGACGCCGTGCAGCACCGGCAGCAGGACGAGCACCAGCGTGACCGCTCCCAGCGCCGCGTTGAGGGCGTGGCCCGAGGGGAACGACCAGCCGGGCGCCCACGAGACCGGTTCGGGCAGCATCGGCCGGGCCCGCTCGACGACGACCTTCACGGCCAGCCCGATCACACCGCCCACGATCACGGTCGTGACCGCCCAGATGGCCAGCCGGGGCGCGCCGCGCAGCACCATGTACACCGCCGCGCCGCCGACCAGCACCCGCCAGGTCTCCGGCGCGAGGGCGTCGGTGATGAACCGCATGACGTCGGCGAAGGCGGGATTCTGCAGCGCGTACGCGTGCAGGTCGGCGGCCACCCCCTGGTCGAGCCGGTTCAACGGGGTGAAGGCGCTCTTCACCAGGACGAGCAGCAACATGAACGGGACCAGCAGGATCGCGGCCGCCAGGGCCGCCACTGTGAGCCGTGCGCCCAGGGCGCCGTCAGGTCCCGACATCCATCGGCGCATCTCCGTCATGGACGCCCGTGCTACCCCGCCGGACGCCGGACGAACATCAACAGCCGACGCGCAGCGGCACCTTCACCGACCAGCGGCCCGAGGCCGCGTCCTGGGCGCGGGCGTAGGCGTTGGGGGCCCCGGAGCAGTGGGGCAGGCCGGTCTTCTTGCCCCAGCTCCCGCCGGGGTAGCCGGCGAACTCGGCGGCGGCGATCACGCCGCTCCAGACCAGGTCGCCGTCGGCGCGGCGGACGTAGAGCTTCACCTGGCCCACGTTGTAGTGGCTGCCGTTGAGCTTCACGACGTGCTCGTTGGTGGTGATCCACAGTTTCGCGCGGACCTGGCGGGACTCGTTGGCCGCGTTGTCGGCCCGCGCCTGGTCTCGGACCGAGGGCAGGACGCAGACGTCGTCCTCGTGGAAGGCCTCGCGCCAGACGTAGCCGTCCTCGCAGGCGTGGCTGTCGTCCAGCCAGCGGGTCGTCTTGAGGGCGTTGTCGGCGAGGGTGCGGGCCCGCGTCGCGGGGGTCACGCAGACCTTGTCGGCGGGGCGGGCGGCGCGCCAGACGTACCCCTCACGGCAGAGCTGCGGGGCCGCGGCGGCGTGGACGGGGGCGGCCAGTGCGCCGAGCACGAGGGCGGCGGCCGTGAGGGTTCGCAGGATCATCGGTGGTGCTCCAGAAGGGCGCGGGTGTTGCCCTCCCTTATGCACCAGGGTGCCTGCAGACTCCTTGCAAACCCGTGTCAACCGGATGCGGCCCTGCTCGCCAGGCCGATGCGGGCTGCTGCGACATGCTCTCGGCGCTCCGGCTGACCCGCCCGCCGTCGGGCGGCGGCATCCACGTGGACTGTGCTGGAACACGAAGGCGGCCACCGCGATCGGGAGCGATCGGCGGTGGCCGCGGTAGAGGTAGGCGAGCGTCCGGAGCGGGTGCCCGCCTCCGAAAGCGATGGTCCAGTTCACCCATTGAGGTCCCCGGCGTAAGAAATCTACAGGTTCAGGGTAGATCTTCGCTTATCAGGATTAACGGGTCATACCGTGGCGTAAACGAGCTTCCAGACGCCGCCGTAGAGGCACTGGTCGGAGACGACGACCTTCTTGCGCTTGGGCTCGGAGCAGACCTTCAGCTCGACGAGGGTCGCGTGCTGGAAGGCGAAGCTGTAGGACGCCGGGGTCTTGTAGGTGCAGTCGCGGTAGACCTTGTGGGTGAAGGGCTGGGCGCCGTTCTTCTGGTAGGTGATCCGGAAGATCGCGTAGCCGCAGTTGGTGCCCTTGTTCAGGTCGGTGATCTTGCCGCTGACCTTGATGTTCGCGTCTTCGATGACGGCGCCGGGGTTGGTGATGACGCCGGTGAGGCCGCCGTTGGCGTAGGCCTTCTTGCCGGAGCTGTAGCGCTCGAACTTCTTGGCGGGGGCCTGCTGGGTCAACCCGGTCTTCGAGGCGACCGGGGCGTTGTCGGCGAAAGCGGGGGCGGAGGGGACGAGGACGATGGCGAGAGCTGCGACGAGGCCACCAAGGAGGCGCACGGCTGGTTCCCTTCGGGGGGTTTCTGCTGTTGTGGTATTACCATCTCGGAATCTCCTTGCACGCCACTTACGATCCGGTTTATGACAGTGCTGAACACGCGCCGGGTCGCCTGGGACGCCGCGCGTGTCTTCGTCCAGGCGTCGACGTCGGACGCCTACTGGTGGCTGGGCGACATGGTCAACCGCCACCTGGGTGTCATGTACCAGCTCAAGCTCGCCGAGACCCGGCTGCGAATGCTGGAGGACGACGCGGTGACCGTCGTGGAGACCGGCGCGTGGCGGGCCCGGCTCGACGATCTGCTGGCCGGCCGGCCGGACCTGACGCCCCTCGTCGCCGACCTCACGAAGGAAACGGTCGCCCGCCTTCCCTAGGGTGGCCTTCATGACTTTTGAGAGGGTTCGCTGATGCGCGCCGTCGTCTACGACGCCTTCAAGGAGCGGCCGTCGGTGCGCGAGGTGCCCGATCCGGTGGCGGGGCCGGGCGAGGTGGTCGTGCGGGTCGAGGCGACCGGGCTGTGCCGTAGCGACTGGCACGGCTGGCAGGGGCACGACGCCGACATCCAGACCTTCCCGCACGTGCCGGGGCACGAGTTCGCCGGTGTGATCACCGGCGTCGGGCCGGGGGTCACCGGCTGGGCGACCGGCGACCGGGTGACCGCGCCGTTCATCATGTCCTGCGGCGTCTGCGGCGAGTGCCGGAGCGGGAACCACCAGGTGTGCCCGGCGCAGACCCAGCCGGGGTTCACCCACTGGGGGTCGTTCGCCGAGTACGTCGTGGTCCGCGACGCCGCCGTGAACCTGATCGCGCTCCCGGCCGACCTGTCGTTCGGGGCCGCCGCCGCGCTGGGGTGCCGGTTCGCGACCGCGTTCCGCGCCGTCGTTCACCAAGGGCGGGTACGTCCCGGCGAATGGGTGGCCGTCCACGGCTGCGGCGGGGTCGGGCTGTCGGCGGTGATGATCGCGGCGGCGGCCGGGGCCCGGGTGGTCGCGGTCGACGTCCATCCCGACGCCCTCGCCCTGGCCGCCGCGGCGGGCGCGACCGAGACGCTGCCGCCCGGCCGGATCGACCGGCTGGTCTCCGTGACGGGCGGCGGGGCCCATCTGTCGATGGACGCCTTCGGCAGCCCCGGGACCTGCGCCAACTCGATCAACAGCCTGCGCAGGCGCGGGCGGCACGTGCAGATCGGGCTGCTGCCCGAGGGCGCGGACCTGCCGATGGGCCGGGTCATCGCGTGGGAGCTGGAGATCCTCGGCAGCCACGGCATGCCCGCCCACGCCTATCCCGAGATGCTCGCCCTCATCGAGAGCGGCTCGCTGGTGCCCGACCTGCTGATCACCAGGACCATCTCCCTGGACGAGGCCGCGGAGGCGCTCGTCCAGGGAGGCCGGCCCGGGGTGACGCTGATCAGCCCTTGAAGCCGCGCAGCCGCAGGCTGTTGCCGACCACGAAGGCCGACGACAGCGCCATCGCGGCCCCGGCGATCATCGGGCTGAGCAGGCCGAGGGCGGCCAGCGGCAGGGCGGCGACGTTGTAGGCGAAGGCCCAGAACAGGTTGCCCTTGATGATCCGCAGCGTCCGCCGGGACAGCCGGATGGCCGACGCGGCCACCCGCAGGTCGCCCCGCACCAGCGTCAGGTCGGCGGCCTGGATGGCGGCGTCGGTGCCGGTCCCCATGGCCAGGCCGAGATCGGCCTGCGCCAGCGCGGCGGCGTCGTTGACCCCGTCGCCCACCATGGCCACGACCCGGCCCTCGGCCTGGAGGCGCTTCACCGCGTCGACCTTGCCGGCCGGCAGGACCCCGGCGATCACCTCGTCGATCCCGACCTGGTCGGCGACCCGGCGCGCGACCCCCTCGTGGTCACCGGTCAGCAGGACGGGCCGCAGGCCGAGCGCTCTGAGTTCCTTGACGGCCGTCGCCGACGAGGGCTTGAGGACGTCGCTGACCCTCATGAGCGCGGCGTGCTCACCGTCGATCGTGACGGCGATGCCGTCGCCGGCCCGGCCGACGGCCACCTCGCGGCCTTCCACCCGGCCGCGGACCCCCTCGCCGGGAGTGGCCGCGAAATCGGCGACCGGCGGGAGGTTGGCGTGGCCCCGGGTGAGGGCCTTGGCGATCGGGTGCTCCGAGGCGTGCTCGACCGCGGCGGCCAGGCGGCGGACGGTCTCCTCCTCGAAGCCGGGCGCGACCGTCACCTCGGTGAGGGTCATCCGGCCCTCGGTGACCGTGCCCGTCTTGTCGAGCACGACGGTGTCGACCCGCCGGGTCGACTCGAGCGCCTCGGGCCCCTTGATCAGGATGCCGAGTTGGGCTCCCCGGCCGGTCCCGACGAGCAGCGCGGTCGGGGTGGCCAGCCCGAGCGCGCACGGGCAGGCGATGATCAGCACCGCCACGGCGGCGGTGAAGGCGGCCGTCGCGCCCGCGACCGGGAGCCAGAAGCCGAGCGTGCCCACGGCCAGGGCGATGACGATCGGCACGAACACGCCGGAGATCCGGTCGGCCAGCCGCTGGACGCGGGCCTTGCCGGTCTGGGCCTCCTCGACCATGCGGGCCATCTGGGCCAGCGTGGTGTCGGCCCCGACCCGGGTGGCCCGCACGACCAGGCGTCCCCCGGCGTTGACGGTCGCGCCGGTCACCGCGTCGCCCGCGCCGACCTCGACCGGCATCGACTCGCCGGTGAGCATCGAGGCGTCGACCGCCGACGCGCCCTCGTGGACGACGCCGTCGGTGGCGATCTTCTCACCGGGCCGGACCACGAACAGGTCGCCCGCCTTGAGCATCTCGGCCGGGAGACGGGTCTCGACGCCGTCGCGGAGCACCGCGACGTCCTTGGCGCCCAGTTCCATCAGGCCGCGCAGCGCGTCTCCGGCGCGGCGCTTGGCGCGGGCCTCGAAGTAGCGCCCGGCCAGCAGGAACGCGGTCACGCCCGCGGCGGTCTCCAGGTAGATGTTGCCGGCCCCGTCGATGCGCTCGATCGCCAGCGAGAACGGGTGGACCATGCCGGGCGTCCCGGCCGTGCCGAGGAACAGCGCCCACACCGACCAGCCGAAAGCGGCCAGCGTGCCGAGGGACACCAGCGTGTCCATGGTCGCGGCGCCGTGGCGGAGGTTGGTCCAGGCCGCCTTGTGGAAGGGCCAGCCGGCGTAGGCGACGACCGGTGCGGCCAGGGTGAGCGAGAGCCACTGCCAGTAGGTGAACTGGAGGGCCGGCACCATCGCCATCGCGATGACCGGGACGGCCAGCACGACGGCGGTGATCAGCCGGTTCCTGAGCGGGTCGCTCTCCTGGGCCTTCTCGGCCTCCTCGGGCAGCGTCGCGCTGTATCCGGCCTTCTCGACCTCCTCGACCAGGGCCCGGACGGAGACGCCCGGCGCGAAGACGACGTTGGCCTTCTCGGTGGCGTAGTTGACCGTGGCGGTCACGCCGTCGAGCCTGTTGAGCTTGCGTTCGATGCGGTTGGCGCATGACGCGCAGGTCATGCCGCCGATGGAGAGCTGGATCAGATTGGACATGTCTATCCCGCCAGCGTGAACGACGCGGTGCGGACCTCGCCACCGTGCTTGAAGTCGAAGAACAGCCGGTAGGAGCCGCCTTCGCGGGGCACCTCGGCCATGAAGACCACCCCGGTCATCCCGGACATCGGGTGGACGTGGAGGTAGGCCAGGTCGCCCGCGCGCAGCGCCACCAGGTGGCCCTGGGCGCCCAGGTAGGGCTCCAGATCGCCGACCGGCTCGCCGTCCTTGCTGACCGTGATGGACAGCGGGGAGGGCTGGCCCGGGTTCATCTCGCCCTGGAGGGTGACGGTGTAGCCGTCGACCTCCGACGTCCGGCTCGTCTCCGGGAACGGATCGGGGCGGAAGTCGCCCTGAGCGGTCAGGTCGGCGCCGAGGGTCAACGCCGGGCCGCCCTCGGCGGCGAAGTCGGCGTACATCCGGTAGGTGCCGGGCTCCGGGAGGGTGAGCGGGGTGGTCCAGGTGCCGTCGGGGGCCAGTTCCGGGTGCAGGTGCTGGAAGCCGCCCAGGTCCCGGGGTGCCACGATGAGGTGCAGCTTCTTCTCGTGGGCCACCTGGTAGGCGGTGACCGGCTCGCCGTCGGGGCCGAGCACGTGGAAAGAGAAGTCGTGGCGCTCGCCCGGCTTGAGCGTGGTGGTCACCGGGCGCAGGCGGTAGCCGTCCTGGGAGATCTGCAGGCCGCCCGGCACGTGCCCGGCCGGCTCCGCGCTCCCCTCGTGGGCGTGGCCTCCTGCCTCCGCGTGCTCCTCGGGCTCGGCCGAGTAGTCCGCGTAGCGGCGTGGGAGGTCGTCCTCCTGGGTCTGGCCGACCGCGTGGGCCCCGCCGAAGACGACGGCGAGGCCCGCGGCGAAGACGCCCAGCTTGGTGACGGTGTTCACGCCGGGCCGACCAAGGTGTAACCGGCCTCCTCGACCGCGGCCTTGACGGCGGCCTCGTCGACCGGGCTCTCACTGGTCACGGTCACCCGGCCGGCCGGCACGTCGACCTTGACGTCGCTGACCCCGGCGATCGCGCGGACCTCCTCGGAGACGGAGCTCGCGCAGTGGCCGCAGGTCATGCCGGTGACGGAGTAGGCGGTGACGGTCATGACGAATCCTCTTTCAGATGTGTGTCAGGAACGGACGAGACGGGCGATGGCGTCGGATGCTTCCTTGATCTTGGCGTCGGCCTCGGGCCCGCCCTTGGCGGTCGCCTCGGCGACGCAGTGGGCCAGGTGCTCCTCCAGCAGCGCGAGCGCGAACGACTGCAGCGCCCGGTTGGCGGCGGAGACCTGCGTCAGCACGTCGATGCAGTACTTGTCTTCCTCGACCATCCGCTGCAGACCCCTGACCTGCCCCTCGATCCGCCGGAGCCGCTTCAGATGGTCTTGCTTGTGACCGGTGTATCCGTGCATCGCGACCTCCCCGGGTCTTCGTCCTCGCGAAATACTACCCCTAGGGGGTACTGGTATCGAATCTAGCATACCCCCAGGGGGTTTACGAGCAAGCGATGCGGCGCTGTGCCGGATGTTCGCGTTGATCGCCATTCACGAGCCGCCTGGCGGCACGGGACAGGTGTCGCTCGTCCCGCACGCCCGGGACGATGCTGCTGGTCGGGCCAGCCGTCACGGTGGCTCCAGCATCGGGATGCTCGACATCGAGTGGGAAACGACGCCGCTGATATCGGGATGCGGTCGCCGGTCTGGACCACCTCGGCGCTCGACCCGCCGGCCCGACGAGGGTGAAGTGGTCGACGGATCCGTCGTTTCCGCCGTCCCTGCTGCGAGTGAGGAACGTCGTGGTGGCCCTGCCGGGCGGGTGCTGGCGCGGGATGGTCGTTATCCGGGCCCGCCGGGATGGCGAGTCCTCGGCGGTCCGGCGGGCCAAAGGCGACTGAGTGGGAGTGGGGACGGTCGCGACCGACTCGGGCCTATGAGTCGAGGTGAGGGCGGTCGGCGACGACAACCCCTGGCGAGGTTCCGGCGGCTGGTGGGGGACGCGCAGAACTCGGCGACGCGGGCGCAGCGCATCGCCCACCGGTCTCTCGGGGGGTCACGGCGGTGGTGTGCACGCTGCTCAGGCGGCCCGACGAGGCGGTGGCGGCCACCGTCGCCGCAGAGCCGGCATCGCGCGCAACTACGCCGGAGTGCGGCCCGACAACAGGACGGGCGCGGTCAGGGAGCTTCCGGCCCAGGGACGCAGGGTCGCGAAGGTCGGTGACGACGTGACGCCCGCGCCGTGCGGGCTGGCGTCGGCATCGCCATCGGGGCGGGCACCGACGTCGGCGTCGCGTCGGCTGGGGTCATCCTCGCCGGGGACGACCCCAGGGCCGTACCGGCGGTCAGGGATCTCTCCCGGGCGGCGTACCGGAAGATGTTGCGGGTTACGACCTCATTTCGGTCCTCTGAGCGCGCCGGCTCCTGCTGCCGATGTCGGCCTCCGCCGTCGTGGTCGCCATCGGCGCTCAGTTGGTGCGCAGGCTCTCGTAGAGCTCTTTCGTGCGTTCGGCGATGGCCGGCCAGGAGAAGGAGGCGACCGCGCGGGCCCGGCCCGCCCTGCCCATCCGGGTGGCCAGGTCGCGGTCGGCGAGCAGGCGGTTGACGTCGGCGGCGATGGCGCGGGCGAAGACGGCCGGGTCGCGCGGTTCGCCGTGCTCACCTGCGTCGATGGGCACCAGCAGGCCGGTCTCGTCGTGGGCGACCACCTCGGGGATGCCGCCGGTCGCGGTGGCCACGACGGCGGTCTGGCAGGCCATCGCCTCCAGGTTGACGATGCCCATGGGCTCGTACACGGACGGGCAGACGAAGACGGTCGCGTGGGTGAGGATCTCGATGATCTCCGGGCGCGGGCGCATTTCGGTGATCCAGATGACGCCCTCGCGGGTGGCCTGGAGCTCCTCGACCAGGGCGGTGACCTCGGTGGCGATCTCCGGTGTGTCCGGGGCGCCGGCGCAGAGCACGAGCTGGGCGGCCGGGTCGAAGTCGCGGGCGGCCCTGAGCAGGTGGGTCAGGCCCTTCTGGCGGGTGATCCGGCCGACGAAGACCACGTAGGGCTTGGTCGGGTCGATGCCGTGCCTGAGCAGGGCGGCGTTCCCCGGGGCGGGCGCGTACTCGTCGGTGTCGATGCCGTTGTGGATCACGGTGACCCGGTCGGGGTCGATCTCCGGGTAGACGGCCAGGACGTCGCGGCGCATGCCGCCGGACACCGCGATGATCGCGTCGGCGGCGGCTAGGGCGGTGCGCTCGGCCCAGGACGACAGGACGTAGCCGCCGCCGAGCTGCTCGGCCTTCCACGGCCGGTGCGGTTCGAGGCTGTGGGTGGTGGCGACGTGGGGGATGCCGTACAACATCTTGGCGACGTGGCCGGCAAAGTTGGCGTACCAGGTGTGGGAGTGCACCACGTCGGCGCCCGCGCAGGCGGCGGCCATCTCCAGATCGGTCCCGAGGACCTGGAGAGCGGCGTTCGCCGAGGTCAGGCCCGGTGGGGTGGAGTAGGCGTCGGCTCCTTCGCGGGGCGCGCCGAAGCAGCGGACCCGCGCGTCGAGGAGCTTTCGCAGCTCCCGCGAGAGGTATTCGATGTGCACACCCGCGCCACCGTAAACGTCGGGCGGGAACTCACGGCTCAAAAGATCGACACGCATATGCGCAGCCTAGTGTTTGCGACCGTTTTGACGGGTTAAGGTCTGCGTCATGAGGGTCATGGCAATTGTGCTCGCCGGTGGTGAGGGTAAGCGGCTGATGCCGCTGACTGCGGACCGGGCCAAACCGGCGGTGCCGTTCGGCGGCATCTACCGGCTGATCGACTTCGTCCTGTCGAACCTGGCCAACGGGCACTATCTCCAGATCGTGGTCTTGACCCAGTACAAGAACCACAGCCTGGACCGGCACATCTCGCGGACCTGGCGCCTGTCGGCGATGCTCGGCAACTACGTGACGCCGGTGCCCGCCCAGCAGCGCCTGGGTCCCCACTGGTTCTCCGGGTCGGCCGACGCCCTCCTCCAGAACCTCAACCTGGTCTACGACGAGCTGCCCGACCACGTGATCGTGTTCGGCGCCGACCACATCTACCGCATGGATCCGCGCCAGATGGTCGAGCAGCACATCGACTCGGGCGCCGACGTGACGGTGGCCGCGATCCGCCAGCCGCTGGGGCTGTCGGACCAGTTCGGCGTGATCGACACCGACCCGACCGGCCGCCGCATCACCGCGTTCCGCGAGAAGCCGAAGGACGCCGTCGGCCTGCCCGACTCCCCCGGCGAGATCTACGCCTCGATGGGCAACTACGTCTTCCGCACCCAGGCCATGATCGAGGCCGTGCGGGAGGACGCCCTGGACCCCAACAGCAAGCACGACCTGGGCGGCAACATCATCCCGATGATGGTCAAGGCCGGCAGCGCCGAGGTGTACGACTTCAAGAACAACATCGTCCCCGGCTCGACCGAGCGGGACCGCGGCTACTGGCGCGACGTGGGGACCCTGGACGCCTACTACGACGCCCACATGGACCTGATCTCGCCCCACCCGGTCTTCAACCTGTACAACGACCGCTGGCCGATCTACACGGGCCACGACCCGCTGCCCCCGGCCAAGTTCGTCCACAACGACGGCGACCGGGTCGGCCGCGCGATCGACTCGCTGGTCTCGGCCGGGGTGATCATCTCGGGCGGCCTGGCCCTGCGCTCGGTGCTGTCGCCGGGCGTGATCCTGCACAGCCACGCCCAGGTCGAGGACTCGGTCCTGATGGGCAACGTGAAGGTCGGCCGCGGCGCGATCGTGCGCCGGGCCATCGTCGACAAGAACGTCGTCATCCCGGACGGCGCCCGCATCGGCTTCGACCTGGAAGAGGACCGTCAGCGTTTCTCCGTCACCGACGACGGCGTCGTGGTGATCGGCAAGAACGAGATCATCGACCGTTGATGCGCCAGGTGGGCTCGACGACCGTCCAGGCGTCGGCCCACTCCCGGCGGACCCGGCGCCACACCAGCACCCGGGTCAGGCCGAGCAGGGCGCAGGTCCCGACGATCGCCATGAGCGGCACGCCCGTCCCCACGGTCAGCGCGGCCACCACAGTGGTCTCGCGATCACGCGGATGCGGCACGACCTTGCCCTGCGCGTCGGTGTAGATCGTCACCTTCTGGCCTTTGACCGCCAGGACGGGCGCCTGGATCAGCCCTTCGTGGCTCCGGCCGTCGAGCCCCTGCCAGCTGGCCGGGACGGTCGCGGTGGCCGGGGCGTTGACGCTGGTGTGCATGCGGGCGTCGCCCAGCAGTGTCGCCTCGGTGGCGTGCCGGGCATGGGCCTGTTCGTGCTCGGTATGTATGCCCTCGCCGTAGGCCCTGGTCCCCAGCACCAGCCCGCACACCACAGCGGCGAGCATGACGAGAACCGCCAGCCGGCGGACCGCGGCCTCGACGCGGTCACAAGGGCGGCGCAGCGGGTTCCGGTCGAAGCCGAGCCAGCGCCGGAACCGGATCACGGGATTTGCAGCCATCTCCCCACCTCTAGGGAGACCTACCACTTCACATCCGGTTTATGCCTATTTCCGGATTTGCGAGCGAGGCTTTCTGACGGTTCGGGTTACGCTCTGGGACGTGCGCCCAGCCCTCGCCGCCCTCGCCGCGCTGCTCCTGCTCACGGCCTGCTCCAAGCCCGCACCGAAGCCCCTCCCGGGCACCGAGGTGCCCACAGGTTTCCACCGCATCGGCGGCACCGCCAACGGCGTGTCGATCGGCGTGCCGACAAGCTGGAAGAGCGTCGATCTGGCCAAAGACAGCTTCGAGACGGAACTGGCCGCCACCGGCCTGACCGGCTCCGCGCTGGAACAGGCCAGGCAGGGGCTCCAGGCGCTCACCTCCGCCAAGGCCGTGTACGCCCTCGACCCCGCCAGCCAGAAGGAGTCGAAGCAGAACTTCGTCACCAACCTCAACGGCTTCTGCCAGCCGAGTGTGGGCGGCTCCAACGAGGCCCTGATCGAGCAGGCCAAGCAGCAGCTGACGAATGTGGGCGCCACGATCACCGAGGCGGCTCCGGCGAAGGTCGGGGCGGGCCAGGGGGTGCGGATCACGTACAGCCTGAAGATGCCGGCCGGGACGGTCCAGGGCACCCAGTACTACGCCCACTCCACCCACAGCACCACCTGCGTGATCACCCTCACGACCGATCTACCCGGCAAGGAGAGCCTGTTCGAGCAGATCGGCTCGACGATCAGGACTCTGTGATCCGCAGCCGGGGCAGGCCTTCCGGATAGTTCTCCCGGATCCACGTCACCAGATGCTCCC
The DNA here is from genome assembly GCF_001570605.1 of Herbidospora cretacea. Taxonomy (GTDB): domain Bacteria; phylum Actinomycetota; class Actinomycetes; order Streptosporangiales; family Streptosporangiaceae; genus Herbidospora; species Herbidospora cretacea. The sequence continues at coordinate 447,435 of NZ_BBXG01000008.1, forward strand.
GCACGTCACACCGCAGATCCCAGGCGCTCGCCGAGTCGGCCGCCGACATCAACGCGCGGATCTCCACCAGCCCGTTGGGCAGCACGTCGGTGACCTGGAGGGTCCAGTCCTTCTGGTCCCAGAGCGGATTGTCCTTGATCGCCCGATGCAGCTCGGCCCGCAGCTCGGGGATCGGCACCGCCCAGTCGACCCTGAGGTAGACGCTCCCGAGAATCCGGCTCTCGTGCCGGGTCCAGTTCTCGAACGGGTTGTTGGCGAAATGGGAAACGGGGAGGATCAGCCGCCGCTCGTCCCAGAGCCGCAGCGACACATAGGTGAGGGTCAGCTCCTCCACGCGCCCCCACTCGCCCTGGACCACCACGACGTCGTCGAGCCTTATGGCATCGGAGAAGGCGAGCTGGAGCCCCGCCAGCAGATTGCCCAGGGTCGACTGGGCGGCGATCCCGACCAGCACCCCCGCGATCCCCGCCGACGCGAGCAACCCCGCCCCCAGCGCCCTGACCTGAGGAAACGTGAACAGCATCGCCCCGAGCGCGATCACGACGACCACAGCGGCACAGACCCGCCGCACCAGCGCGATCTGCGTCCTGATCCGCCGCGCCCGCCGGTTGGCCGCCCCTTCGACGAGCACCAGCCGTTCCAGCACGACATCCGTCACCGCATAGGCCGCCTGGATGACGAGCCAGGTCACACAGAAGATCAGCGCGATCGCGGTCAGGTGCCCGGCCCAGCCCTCGGCCTCCGGCGGGATCAGACCACGGTCGTAGACGGCGGTGGCGGTGACGAGCGCCGCGGTCACGAACCCGGGCCACGTGCAGCGCCGGACCAGCGGCCCCGCGAGGGCCCACCTTTCGCCGATCAGCCGCGAGCGCAGGATACGCCGCACCAGCTCAACCGCGACGAGAGCGGCGAGCACGGCGATGGCGAGGGAGATCCAGTTCCATGCGTCCGTCACGGAACGAGGTCATCACATTTCTAGCTATTTGTCAGATTTTTGCCAGCCAGACAGATCGTCCAGTCCTATTGCCGGATTCCCAGGTCGGTGAGGATGTCTCTCGATCTGGTGGTCTCGACGCGTAGCCAGTCACGGAAGTCCGGGCCGTCGAGGTAGAGCGGGGCCCAGTGGTGGCGGTGGCAGGAGGCCGACCACTCCGCTGAGGTGCTGACGCCTCGGCAGATGTCGAGCAGGTGGGCGCGGTCCTCCTCCCGGAGGGTTCCCGGGGCGAGGAGGCCGCGCCAGTCGGCGTGGATGTGGCGTACGCCCGATTCCATCAGGGTCGGCGCGTCGACCTCGGGCAGGCGTTCGGGGGCCGAGACGGCGAGGGCTCTGATGCGGCCCGCGCGGATCTGCGGGGCGAGCTGGGCGACGCCGCCGACGCCGGCGGCGACGCGGCCTTCGAGGAGGGCGCCGATGAGGCCGTCCTTGTCGGGGAAGGCGGCGTAGTCGACGAGCCGGGGGTCGGCGCCGAGGCCCTTGGCGATGAGGCCGCACAGCACGTGGTCGGCGCCGCCGTAGGTCCGGCCGCCCATCAGGATCGAGCCGGTGCTCCTGCGCAGGGTGGCGGCCAGGCCGTCGAAGTCGCGGATCTCGGTGCCCATCGGGGCGACGACCACGGCCCACTCCCCCGCCATGCGGGCGAGCGGGACGGTTCCGGCCGTGTTGACCAGGGCCGGGCCCGCGACGAGCAGCCTGCCGCTGCTCCGGCCCTCGGCGAAGCCCCTGATCGTGGTCCGGTGGCCGTCGCAGGTGGTGACGTCGACGGCGTGGGCGAGGCCGCGCTCCCTCACCACCGTCCGCAGCTCGTGGGCGAACCGGTCGTCCTGGCCACCCACCGCGGCCGGGACGACCAGGGAGAGCGGCACGCCCAGCGGACGTGGGTCAGCCCCGCAGCCGGCGGCCAATGCGGCAATCCCGGCTCCCCACAGGAGGAACTCCCGACGCCGCACTCCGCCCTCCCTTCGGTTACACGATGAGCATATGTCCGATTACTCAGCGCTACCCCGGCGGGGTCGGGGTTGACGGGTGATCACTTCATCAATTAACTAATGCATTAGTGGAATGAGGTGATGGACGGTGATCGAGTTCTCGCTCGACAAGAGGTCGGGTGTGGCGACGTACATGCAGATCGTCCAGCAGGTCGAACAGGCCATGCGGCTCGGGCGGCTGGGCCCCGGCGACCGGCTGCCGACGGCGGCGGAGGTGGTCGGACGGCTGGCCATCAACCCGAACACGGTGCTGCGCGCCTATCGGGAGCTGGAGTCCCGGGGCCTGGTGGAACCCCGTCCGGGGCTGGGCACCTTCGTCCAGCGCTCCCTGGCCCGGCCCCGCGACCCCGCGCTGGAACGGCGGCTGGCGTCATGGGTCCGGGAGGCGCGAGCGGCGGGGCTGGGCCCGGACGACATCCGGGCCCTCCTGGAGTCGGCCCTGTCCGGCGGACTCACCGGGGAGGCGACGGCATGACGACCGACAGCTGGTGTCACGAAATTTCGGCACGACTCCCCGCAGCCCCCCACTCTCCGATGAGACACGCGTCCACGCCGTGCCGCGGGGAGGCCAGGGCATGAATCAGGACTTCATCACTGACGCTTCGGAACTCGCGCTGGAGGTGGCCGGGGCCGGGCTCCGTTACGGCCGCACCTGGGCGCTGCGCGGGTGTTCCGCCCGGGTGCCGCGAGGGCGGGTGGCCGCTCTGGTCGGGCCCAACGGGGCGGGGAAGTCGTCGTTGATGCGCCTGGCCGTCGGGCTGCGGCGGCCCGACGAGGGCCACGTCACGGTGTTCGGGCGGCCTCCGCGTGGCGCGAACCTGGCGCGGGTCGCGTTCGTCGCGCAGGACAAACCCCTCTATCCCGAGCTCACCGTCGCCGAGACGGTCAAAGCCGGCGCGGCGCTGAACCCCCACTTCGACACCCCGGGGGCCCGCAGACGCCTCGACGACCTGGGGATCCCGCCGCGCAGGACGGTCCGCCGGCTCTCGGGCGGGCAGCGCGCCCAGGTCGCGATCACGCTGGCCATCGCCAAGCGGGCCGATCTGCTCGTGCTCGACGAGCCGCTGGCCAATCTCGACCCGCTGGCCCGCCACGAGGTCATGGAGGGGCTCATGGCCGCGGTCGCCGAGCGGGGGCTCACCGTGCTGCTCTCGTCGCACGTGGTCGCCGAGCTGGCCGAGGTCTGCGATCACCTGATCCTGGTCTCGCGGGGAAGGGTGCAGGTCGCCGGGGGCATCGAGGAGCTGGTGTCCGCGCACCGGCTGCTGGTGGGTCCTTCCGGTACGGCTCCCGCCGGAGCCTACGACGTCATCGGCAGCAGCGAGACCGAGCGGCAGACCACGTTGCTCGCCAGGGTCCGCGGCCCGATCCACGACCCCCGCTGGACCACGCGGGAACTCTCCCTGGAGGACATGGTGCTCGGCTATCTCCGCGCCCCCGACGCGGTCCTGGCCCCGAGGCCGGTGGCGCTGTGACCTGGCTGGCCGTCCGGCAACACCGGATCCGCATGATCAGCATGGCCCTCGTGGTCGTGCTCTGGGCCGGGTTCGTCACCGTCGAACGCCTATATCCGGGCGTGCGGGGGATCTCGGCGAGCCTGTTCGCCTACCTGCCGCTGGTCATGGGCGTGTTCCTGGGCGCGCCGCTGCTGTCCCGGGAGTACGAGCGCGGCACCCACCAGTTCGCCTGGACCCAGAGCGTGACGCGCGGCCGGTGGCTGGCCCCCCAGGTCGTCACCGCCGCCGTCCTCGCGCTGGTCACGACGGGGCTGGTCGTCGGGCTGATCTCGTGGTCGCTCAGCCGGCTCCCCCACGAGCTGTCCGGCGCGCTCCCGTTCACGTGGGCGCTGTTCGCGGTCGCCCTCGGCACGTTCTGGAGCGCGGTCACCCGGCGGACCACCGTCGCGATGGGCTCGTCGTTCTTCGGCGTCGCCGCCTGCCAGCTGATCGCCGAGGGGCTGCGCAACCGGGCGGCCCGCGAGTTCGGCTGGGCCCCCGCCACGCTCGGCGCGGTGGAGGCCGCGATCACAGCCGGACTCGCGGGCGCCCTCGTCGCGGGCGCGTGGTGGTTCGTCACGCGCCGCGACCCCGGCTAGACATCCAGCCGGTCGAGCTGCCCGGGGGAGAGCCGGGGCAGGTCCAGCAGTTCGTCCAGCTGGGTGATCGTGGACGGCCCGATGATCGGGCTGACCCCGTTCGCGAGCAGCCAGGCCAGCACGACCTGGTTGCGGGTCGCGCCGAGGTCGTCGGCCACCTGGGCGAGCGCGGCGAGCCTGCGCGTGGTCCCGGGGTGGTCGTAGGCCTCGGGGAAGGGGCGCTCGGGTCGTACATAGGAACCTGAGACCAGGGGCGTGTAGGCCCACAGGTCCAGGCCTTCCGAGGCCACGTAGTCGAGGGTCTCGTCGGTCACCCACGCGAACCGGTGGTTGACGCCCTCCACCTGGGTCCAGGGCCTCGGGGTCGTGTACGAGTAGCGCAACTGCAGAGCCGAATAGGGCGCGCCCAGGGCGCGGGCCCGCTCGACCCGCCACGTGGGGTGGTTCGAGACGCCGACGCGGCCGGTCAGGCCGTCGGCGACCAGGCCCGCCAGCGCGCCGGCCGTCTCCTCAAGGGGGACCGACCGGTCCTCCATGTGGGTCCAGAAGAGGTCGACGTGGTCGATCCCGAGGCGGCCGAGGCTGAGGTGAAGAGCCTCCTTGAGGGCCCGCGCCGACAGGCCCTCCCGGCTGGCGGGCCACTCCCCCGCGCCGACCGGCTCGGCCCCGGCCTTGGTCGCCAGGGTGAGCCGGTCGCGCAGGCCCGGACGGGCGGCCAGCCAGCGGCCCAGGAGCCGCTCGCTCTGGCCGCCCCGGCCACCGGGGTCGTTCCAGAACGCGTAGCAGTTCGCGGTGTCGATCACCGTGCCACCGGCGTCGACGAACCGGTCGAGCAGCGCGAAGGAGGTGCGTTCGTCGGTCAGGGTGCCGAAGTTCATGGCCCCGAGCACAAGGGAGGTCATGGCACACCACCCTGAACCCTGGAGCGCACTCCAGGTCAAACCTGGGTGCATCCCGGGATCGACGGCACCCCGCTGCTGCCCGGCCGGGTGGCCTGGAAGCCGAACTGGGTGCTCTGGCCCGAGCCCAGGCTGGCGTTGTAGTCCATGCCGCGGATCGTCACGCTCGAACCGCTGACCGAGACCTGCGAGCTCCAGTTCGAGGTGATCTGGTGGCCCGACGGCAGGGTGAAGGGCAGCGACCAGTTCGAGGCCGGGCCGGTCAGCGTGAACTGGGCGACGTAGCCGCCGCCCCACTGGTCGAACCTGACGGTGCAGTTGCCGGTCTGGCCGCCTCCGGAGGTGGTCGTCACCGACGCGGTGTTCGACTGCGACGAGACGTTCCCGGCGGCGTCGTAGGCCGTCACGTAGAACTGGTAGGCGGTCGAGGCGCTCAGCCCGGTCGCGCTGAACGAGGTCGACGACGAGGTCCCGACCTGGGTGAACGACCCGCTGGACCCCTGGCGGCGGAAGATCCGGTAGCCCGCCACGCCGACGTTGTCCGACGAGGCGCTCCACGACAGGTTGGTCGAGTTCGACGTCGTGCCGCCGCCGTTCAGGTTCGAGGGGGCGCTGGGCGCGGTGGTGTCGTTGGAGCCGCCGCTGGTCGAGTAGGTGAAGTTGTTCACCGTCAGCCCCGCGCCGCCGATCCACGGCTCGAACCCGGCCTGGACGCTGGTCAGGTACCACGACCGCTGCGCGTAGCCCCGGGAGACCGCGTCGCTGTAGAAGGTGTTCACGGCGAAGTCCATCGAGGAGGTGGCGGACGTGCGGACGTACGAGATCACGTTCCAGCCGATGTTGCCGAACCAGACCTGCCAGGTCCCCCCGGCCAGGTTGACCGTCCCGACCTGGCTGCCGATCGGCTGGATGGAACCCTGACGGTTGAGCCAGATCATGACCTCGGCGCCGGTGTTCTGGCCGTCGGTGCGGGGCGTCGGGTCGAACCAGATGTCGTAGGCGGCGTCCCACGTGCCGCTCGACGGGTAGCTCATGCTGACGCTGGTCCGGACGTTGCCGAACGCCGAGGAGGAGGCCTGCATGGGCAGGTTGCTGCCGGTCGAGCAGGTGGCATAGTGGCACCCGGCGTAGATCGTCGGGTAGGAGGCCGGGGCGCCGTTGGTGGCGTTGTTGTGGTTGGCCGACTGGATCGTGAAGCCGCCCGACTGGTTGACGTCGATGCACTGGGAGGTGTTCGCGCCCCAGACGTTGTTGATCACGACGTAGCGGCCGGACTGGATGGTGGTGGATCCGTACTTCTCGCAGATCACGGGTGCGGCCTGCGCGGGGGTGACGCCGAAGAGCACGAACCCGCCGAGCAGCGCCGCCACAAGGGCGATGCGTCTCATGTCACGGACGCTAGAACCGCCCGGTGAACCGTCCTACCGCCGCTGATCCTTTTCGGTGGCGACCTGCGCCGGAGCCTGAAAATTACAGCAGCACGCCTTCGAGGAAGAGGTCGAGCAGCCGCTCCTGCCTGGCGGGGTCGCTCTCGCACGACCACGCGATGCCGTGGACGATCGCCGCCAGGTCGGGCTGAGTGAGGTCGGGCCGCACCGCGCCGGTCTCCTTCGCCTTCGCCAGCAGGCCGGCCGAGATCGAGAAGAGCGACTCACACTGTCCGTGCAGGGGCGATTCGGGGTTGTTGACCGCCACGGCCAGCTCGGCGGTGAGCCCCCGGGTGGCGGTGATGTGGTGGAGCTGGGCCAGCAGCCACCCGCGGAGCGCGCGGCCCGGGTCGCCTGCGGTCAGGTCGCGCGCGGTGGCCGCCATCGCCTCGAAGCGGTCGCGGAGCACGGCCAGGATCAGATCCTGCCGGGTCGGGAAGTGGCGGTAGAGCGTGCCGACGCCCACCCCGGCGGCCTTGGCGATGTCCTCGAGCGACGCCTCGGTGCCGTTCGCACCGAAGGCCGCCGCGGCCTCGGTCAGCAGGCGCTCGTAGTTGCGGCGCGCATCGGCCCTCACGGCAAACTCCCTTGCATAAGCGGAGGCAGCCTCCGTATATTTACCGGAGTCGGCCTCCGATTATTTTATCGCCTGAAGGGCCTCCCCATGAACCCTCGCCAGCGCGTCACGCTGCTCGTCATCGCCCTCGCCCAGCTCATGCTGATCCTCGACGGCACGATCGTGACCGTCGCCCTTCCCGGCATCCAGGAGGAACTCGGCTTCAGCCCCGGAGGGCTGTCGTGGGTGATGAACGCGTACATGCTGGCCTTCGGCGGCCTTCTCCTGCTCGGCGGCCGGGCCGGCGACATCCTCGGCCGCCGCCGCGCCCTGATGGCGGGAGTCCTGGTCTTCACCCTGGCCTCGCTCCTGGGCGGCTTCGCCCCCGGCCCCGAGGCCATGATCGCCTCCCGGGTGCTCCAGGGCGTCGGCGGCGCCCTGGCGGGACCGGCCGGCCTGGCGCTGATCACCGGCAACTTCCCCGAGGGGCCACTGCGCAACCGGGCCATCGCCGTGTTCACCTCGGTCGGCGCGGCGGGGGCCGCGATCGGGCTGCTCGCGGGCGGAGCGCTGACCGACCTGGTGTCCTGGCGCTGGGTGATGTTCGTGAACGTCCCGATCGGCCTGGCGATCCTGGCCCTGGCCCCCGTGGTCGTCCGCGAGACCCCGCGCGTGCCCGGCCGCTTCGACCTGGCCGGCGCCGTGACCGCCACGACCGGCTCCACCGGCCTCGTGTACGGCCTGGTCCGCGCCTCCGACCGCGGCTGGGACGACGGATGGGCCCTCGCGTCCCTGCTCGGCGGGGTGCTGCTGCTCGCGCTCTTCGTCCGGGTCGAACGGCGCGCGGCCCAGCCGGTCATGCCGCTGCGACTGCTCGGCGAACGCTCCCGCGTGGCCGGTTACGCCTCGATGCTGCTGCTCCCGGCCGCGATGATGGGCACGTTCTTCTTCCTCACCCAGTTCGTGCAGTCGGGCCTCGGCTACTCGCCCCTCCAGGCGGGCCTCGCCTTCCTCCCCCTGGCCCTGACCATCCTGACGCTGTCGCAACTCGCGGGCCGCATCCTGCGCGTGGTCAGCCCGCAGCGCGCGTCGGTCGCGGGCATGCTGCTGATCCCGGCCGGCCTGGTGTGGTTGTCCCGCGTCGACCCGGCGACGGCGTACTTCCCGGGCGTGTTCGCGCCGCTGGTCATCCTGGGCGTGGGCGCGGCGGCGGCTCTGGTCGTGATGAGCATGCGCATCATCAACGGCGTCCCGGCCGAGGACGCGGGAGCGGCGTCGGGCCTGCTCCAGGCCATGCAGCAGATCGGCGGCTCGCTGGGCCTGGCGATCCTGGTGACCGTCCACGCGTCGGCGGGCCTGTCCGCGACGTTCCTGACGGCGGCGGGCTTCGCCCTGCTGTCCCTGCTGATCGTGACCGTCCTCCGGCCCCGGCAGGCGGCGCCGGAACCGGAGAACGGACGGCCCGTGGTCACTCCACGGTGACGCTCTTGGCGAGGTTGCGGGGCTTGTCGACGTCGCGGCCCAGCGCCACCGCCGCGTGGTAGGCGAAGAGCTGCAGCGGGATCGACAGGAGGATCGGGTCGAGCTCGTTCTGGTTCTTCGGAACGACGATGCAGTCGTCGGCCTGGTCGGTCTCGCGGTGGCCGACCATGAGGATGCGGCCGCTGCGGGCGCGGATCTCGCCCAGGGTGGTGAGGTTCTTGTCGAGCATCTCGTCGTCGGGCACGATCGCGACCGTCGGCATCTCCGGGCCGATCAGGGCCAGGGGGCCGTGCTTGAGCTCGCTCGCGGGGTAGGCCTCCGCGTGGACGTAGGAGACCTCTTTGAGCTTCTGCGCGCCCTCGCGGGCCACCGGGTAGCCGCGCACCCGGCCGATGAACATCATGCCGGGCGAGGCGGCGTACTTGTGGGCGAGGGAGCGGATGTGCTCCTCCTGGGTCAGGATCTCCTTGATCTGGTCGGGGAGCGCGCGCAGGCCCTCGCAGATGCGGCGGCCGTCGGCGGGTGAAAGGTCGCGGACGCGGCCCAGGTGCAGGGCCAGCAGGGCGAAGGCCGCCGCCGTGGAGGTGAAGGCCTTGGTGGAGGCGACGGAGACCTCGGGGCCGGCGTGGAGGTAGACGCCGCCGTCGCACTCGCGGGCGATGGCCGAGCCGACCGTGTTGACGATGCCGAGGACGCGGCCGCCCTTGCGCTTGAGCTCCTGCACGGCGGCCAGGGTGTCGTAGGTCTCGCCCGACTGGCTGATGGCGACGTACAGGGTGTCGGCCTCGACGACGGGGCTGCGGTAGCGGAACTCCGAGGCCGGTTCGGCGTCGGCGGGGATGCGGGCGAGCTCCTCGATGAGCTGGGCGCCGATCTGGCCCGAGTAGTAGGCCGAGCCGCAGCCGATGATCTTGACCCGCTTGAACGAGCGCGTCTCGCGGGCGTCCATGTTGAGGCCGCCCAGGTGGGCGACGTGGAAGCGGTCGTCCAGACGGCCGCGCAGGGTACGGGCGATCGTGTCGGGCTGCTCGGAGATCTCCTTGAGCAGGTAGTGCTCGTAGCCGCCGGTGTCGTAGTTGGCGGTCTCCCAGTCGACGGTCAGCGGCTCCTTCGCGGTCTCGCGCGCGTCGCCGCCGAAGGTGTGGAAGCCGTCGGCCTTCAGCACGGCCAGCTCGCCGTCCTCCAGGTGGACGACCTGGCGGGTGTAACGGACCAGCGCGGCCACGTCGGAGGCGGCGAACATCTCCTTCTCGCCGATGCCCAGCACGATCGGGCTGCCCAGCCGGGCCACCACGACCTCGCCGGGGCGCTGCGCGTCGACGACGGCGATGCCGTACGTGCCGACGACGCTTTTCAGGGCCCGCCGCACGGCGTCCTCAAGGGAGTCGGTCTCCTCGACGGCGCGGCTGACCAGGTGGGCGAGGACCTCGGTGTCGGTCTCGCTGAGGAACTTGACGCCCTCGCCCTCCAGACGCTGCCGCAGCGCGTCGGCGTTCTCGATGATGCCGTTGTGGACCACCGCGATGCGCTCGTCGGACGACAGGTGGGGGTGGGCGTTGACATCGCTCGGCACGCCGTGGGTGGCCCACCGGGTGTGCCCGATGCCGGTCGTGCCCTTGAACCGGGCCGGCATCACGGCCGCCAGGTCGGCCACGCGGCCCTTGACCTTGCGCGTCTTCAGCGCCTTCGACGCGACGACGGCGACGCCCGCGGAGTCGTAGCCGCGGTATTCGAGCCTCTGGAGCCCCTCCAGCAGAATGGGCGCGGCGTCCTTCGGCCCGACGTAGGCCACGATTCCGCACATAGAGTTCACCCTCCGTAGATGATCCGGCGGAGCTGGCGCTGTGACAGCTCCGGTGCCGCGACCCGGCGCGCGGGCAGCTCCATGGCCACCCGACGGAAGATCTCGTCGTTGCCGAGCCCGCGTGCCCGCATTTCGGCATGCCTACGCCTCACGTAGGTCTCCGTTGTCTCGCCGAAGTAGCTGAGCACGTCGGCGACCACCCTCGCCGCCTCACCCGGGCCGAGCGAGGTCGTCCGCATGAGGTGGGCGATGAGGTCGTCGTACGGCACAGAGATGGACCTTACGGAGGAGAAACCGGGAATACCAAGAATCCTGCCCGGAATCGGGCATCAAACCCCGTTTCTGTACGTCCACCTCCCGGCGAGCACCGTTCCGAGGATCTCCGGGTTCCGCAGATCCGCCAGGTCACCCACGATCACCAGGTCGGCCTCCGCGCCGATCTCCAGGCTCGCGCGGCCTCCGGCCGCCGCCGCGAGGGCGGTCTCCAGCGGGATGGCCTGCTCCGGATGCCAGGCCGGCCGGTCGTCGTCGGTCCGGGTGACGGCCGAGGCGATCCCGTCCCACGGGTCGAGCGGCGACACCGGCGCGTCGGACCCGATCTCGATGGTCCCCCCGGCGGCCAGCAGGTCGGCGAAGGCGTAGGCCCGGTCGGTCCGCCCCGACCAGTGGACGTCGGCGACCTCGCGGTCGTCGGGCTGGTGGGCGGGCTGCACCCCGGCGACGAGCCCCGGCAGGGCGAACCGGGGGAAGTCCTCGCGGGAGACGAGCTGGGCGTGCTCGATCCGCCCCCGGCAGCCGAGGTCGTGGAAGGCGTCGAGGGCGATGGTGACGGCGTCGTCGCCGATGGCGTGCACGGCGGGGTGGATCCCGTTCCGGCTCGCCAGCGCCATCGTCCCGGCCAGCTCCTCCGGAGGGAGCTCCAGGAGCCCTCGGGAGGTCGTGCCGGGATAGGGGTCGGCGCAGTAGGCGGTCCGGGTGTTGAGAGACCCGTCCACGAACATCTTCACCGGCCCGACCCGCAGGAGGTCGGTGATCTCCTGTCCGGTACGCAGCCCGCGCGCGATCGCCTCGTCCAGGCGGTCGCGGGGGATCGAGCAGGCCACCCGCACATCGGTCGGGCGGCGCTGCCAGTCGCTGACGTTGTCGGCGTACTCGAAGTCGATGATCCCCGTCACGCCGCGCGCCGCCGCGGCCGTCATGGCCTCGGTCACCCACGCGTCCAGCTGCTCGGCCGGGGGCGGCGGCAGCGCGGCCAGGCCCCGGAAGCAGTCGCCTTCGAGCAGGACCCCGGTCGGGTGGTCGCCCCGCCCGATCAGCGACAGGGCCGCCTGGCTGAACCACGCGGTGTGCAGGTCGTTGCTGACCAGCACGATCGGGTGTTCCTGAGGCAGCAGGTCCTTGTGCATCTCGTCGGCCCAGAAGGCGTCCCTGAAACCGAATCCGAGGGTGGGCTCCCCAGGTCGTACGGAAGACAGGATGAGGGAGACGGCGTGCGCGGCGGAGGTCGCGGCGGACAGGTCGGCGCGGCGGCGGTTCTGGGCCCACTGCACGGAGTGCACGTGGGCGTCCACGAGACCGGGGAGCACGGTCGCGCCCTGGAGGTCGACGATCTCGTCGGGGGTGATGTCGCCGGGGCTGACGACCCGCCCGGCCGAGACGGCGAACGCGGTGAGCGGCCCACCGACCCCAACCTGGGCATTCCTGAACAGGAGAGACATGCCCTAAACCTTATTTGTCAGTCTTTGTGTCTTTATAGGGGGTATGGTCCGTGTGCATGCTTAAGGGATGCTTGCTCCAGACCTGACGCGTGAACTCGGCACCGTCCCCGACTACGACCGGTTCGCCACCGTCGACGAGGTCAACGAGTACCTGACCCGCGTCGCCGCCACCTACCGCGGCCTGGCCTCGATCGACCGCATCGGCACCTCCCGCCTCGGCGATCCCCTCCTGTGCCTGACCGTCGGCGACGGCGACCGCGACATCGTCGTCGCCGCGGGCCCCCACCCCAACGAGCCCATCGGCGGCCTGACGGTCATGCACCTGGCCACCCGCCTGTGCGAGGACCCCGCGGTCCGCAACGGCGCCCGCTGGCACATCGTCGGCTGCCTCGACCCCGACGGCACCCGGCTCAACGAGGGGTGGTTCGCCGGGCCGTACACCAAAGCCCACTACGGCCGGCACTTCTACCGCCCCGCCGGGGACGAACAGGTCGAATGGACCTTCCCCTTCACCTACAAGCGCTCCTATTTCGACCGCGTCCTGCCGGAGACGCTGGCCCTGATGCGCCTGATCGACCGCACCCGCCCGGCCTTCCTGACCACCCTCCACAACGGGGAGCTGGGCGGCGTCTTCTACTACCTGTCCCGCCCCGAACCCGAACTCCAGACCGTCCTGGCCGAACTCCCCGAGCTCTTCGGCCTCCCCCTGCACGTCGGCGAACCCGAGCACCCCGCGATCGGCCAGCTCGCCCCCGCGATCTTCCTCACCCCGCGCATGGAGGAGACCTACGACTACGTCGAGGCGCTCGGCCAGGACCCCACCGAGGTCATCACCGGCGCCGCCTCCGACACCTACGCCGCCCGCTGGGGCACCCTCTGCCTGACCGCCGAACTCCCCTACTGGGTCGACCCGGCCGCCGGGGACACCTCGGAGACCTCGATCCCGTACGGGGAACTGATCCGCGCCCAGGCCGCCCACCTGCGCGAGACCGCCCAGATCCTGGAGGAGACCCTCACCGGCGTCACCGCCGACCTGGTCAGCTCCTCCCCCTTCATCCGCGCCTCGCGCTTCTTCATCCCGATGCTGGCCAGCATCGCCGCCACCGACGAGAACCGCTCGACCGCCCCCTCGGCGTCCCGCTGCGCGACCGCCGCCGAGGTGTCGTCGTGCCGCGACCTCGTGCACAGCTACCGGCTGCGGTTCGGCGGCATGCTGCTGCGCGCCCTCGAAGGGGAGATGGCCATCGGGAACGGCACCCCCGCCATCCGCCGCGGCTGCCGCGCCCTGTCGGAGACCTACGAAAAATGGTGCATAGACGCAGAAAACGAGATGTCCGACGAGACGATACCCATCGCTCACCTGGTGGCCATCCAGTACGGCGCGATCCTCGCCGGGGCGCGGCACGCGCTTGGTGCGCACGAGCACCCGGGAAACACGCTAAAGTCTTCTTCGTGAGGCCGGGTCCTGCGGGGCTCGGAAGATCACGCGGAAGTGGCTCAGGGGTAGAGCATCACCTTGCCAAGGTGAGGGTCGCGGGTTCGAATCCCGTCTTCCGCTCGGTGGAGTGGCCGAGAGGCGAGGCAGCGGCCTGCAAAGCCGCGTACACGGGTTCAAATCCCGTCTCCACCTCTAGGTCGTCACGAGATCTCGTGAAGTCCGCTAGAGTAAGAACGTGTCGCGGAGGTTAAGCCGAAGCGGCCACGCGGAAGTGGCTCAGGGGTAGAGCATCACCTTGCCAAGGTGAGGGTCGCGGGTTCGAATCCCGTCTTCCGCTCGGAAGTTTGCTTGGACGATTAGCTCAGCGGGAGAGCGCTTCCCTGACACGGAAGAGGTCACAGGTTCAATCCCTGTATCGTCCACTCTCGAAGACGGGCGACCTGCGGTCGCGACTTTTGTCGCTCCGCGGGTCTTCTTCGTTTTTACACGGGGGGACGACCCCCCGAACCCCCCGATACGAGAGGGCTGACGCCCCCTCGCGCTCCCCCTGGTCCGCTGTCGCGGCCCCTTCGTCGCTTTCGCTCCGGGTCGCTTCGCTCCTTGCGAAGGGCCCCGCCCCTCGCGCTCCCCGCACAGGCCTCGCTTCGCTCGGGCGGATCTCGCTTCGCTCGGATTGAGTTTGTGGGTCTCAGCTGGCCGGGGAGCCAACTCGGGAGCCAATTCTCAGGCGGCTGCTTAAGTCACTATCGGCGGCTTTCCCACATGCCGCGCTTGAGCGGACTGGGCACATTGCTCCCTTATGGCCCGGGCTCGATGCATGTGGGGAAAGCGCCTGGGCGGACTGGCGATTGCTTGCGAGGGCTGTGGCTCGCGTTCGATCTGCTGCCTTGCGGTGCTGTGGGGGTCGCGACTGGGGGGTCACGCGGGATCTGGGAGGTTTATCGAGGCCAGTTTCTTTTCGTCGGTCACTATTTTGATCTCTGTGATTCGGTTCTCGGTCACGGTGAATGCCATGAGGGACAGGGGGGTGCCGTTTTCTCGCCGGGTCAGGAAGCCGGGGAGGCCGTTGACTCGGACGGACTGTCCTTGGGTTGCCTTGCCGGTGGTGGCTCTGGAGGTTGCGCCTGCGGCTACCTGAGTGGCGCCGAGGATGACCACCTTGCTCTCGGGGGTGTCCACGGTCAGTTTCACCTCTGGGTGGAGGACTCGGAGCAGGGCCTCGAAATCGCCCTCTCGGGCGGCTGTCAAGAAAGCCTGGACTAGCTGGCGCTGTTCTCGTCCTGCGGTCGGCGGGTGGTCGGGGGTGCGTACTTTTCTTCTGGCTCGGCTGGCCAGCATTTTGGTGGCGTCGGTGGATTTGCCGAGGATGTGGGCGATCTCGTCGAAGGGGACCCCGAACAAGTCGTGGAGGACGAAGGCCAGGCGCTCGCTCGGGGTCAGGGACTCCAGGACCACCAGGAGGGCCAGGCCCACCGAGTCCGCTATGGCGGCGTTCTCCTCCGGGGCGGGACCGTTGTCCGCCGTCACGACTAGGTCGGGCAGCTGGTCTTCCCGGTGGGTCTGGCGGGATCTCAGGAGGTCGAGGCTGATTCGGCCGACCACTGTGGTCAGCCAGGCGGCGAGGTTGTGGATGGTGCCGGTGTCCTGGCGGGAGAGCCTTAGCCAGGCCTCCTGGACGACGTCTTCCGCGTCGGCGTGGGAACCGAGCATGCGGTGGGCTACGGCGTGCAGGCGGGGGCGCTGGGCTTCGAACGCCTCGTCCACCGGGATTTTCGGGGTGGGGCCGGACATGGTGTTACCTTCCTCGGTGCTGCTCCGTCATCGGTCATGACGTGCCTAGACGGGCACAGGTAACCGATGAAGGGGCAGAAACGATGGAAGCACGGATGAAGAGCCGGGCGGACGCCGATGTGACGACGGCCGTACGGCATCTCTACAAGGCTGTTCACTCCGGCGGGGTCGATCCGCGGCTGCTCGGGCTAGTGCATGTGCGGGTCAGTCAGATCAACGGGTGCAGCCCGTGTGTCTTCGCTGGGGTGGCCACCGCCAAGAAGCACGGGGAGACCGATGAGCGGCTGCACAACCTGGTCGCGTGGCGGGAGACGCCGTTCTTCACCGAGGCGGAGCGGGCGGCGCTCGCGCTGGCCGAGGCGGCCACCCGCATCCAGGACGGCGCGCCGGGGGTGACCGACGAGATCTGGGACGCGGTGGCCGCTCACTTCGACGAGAAGCAGCTGGCGGCGCTCAATCTGGAGATCGCGCTGACCAACTTCTTCAACCGGATCAACCGTACTCTCCGGGAGCAGGCCGGGAAGGCCTGGTGAGCTAGCCCACTCCCAGGGCGGTGGCGGCGGTCTCCAGGGCGGCGAGGTGGTCGTCCACGGTGCGGAGGCCGGCGTTCATCGTGTTGATCGAGATGTGGGTCGCGCCGTGGTTCCGCCACTCTTCGGCCAGGACGGCCAGCGCCTCGGGGTCGCCCTGCCAGGACAGGCGGCCCTCCATGCCCAGGGTGGCGGGGTCGCGGCCCGCCGCGGTCGCGGCCTCGTCCACGGCGGCCTTCGCCTCGGTCAGTTTGGGGCCGGGGGGCATCTGCGGGAACCAGCCGTCGGCCAGGCGGCCCGCGCGGCGGTAGGCGGGGGGCGACTGGGCGCCGAACCAGACCGGGATCGGGCGCTGCACCGGGAGCGGGGCCAGGCCCGCGCCGGTCACCCGGTCGAACTCTCCCGTGAAGGTGAGGGAGGGTTCGGTCCAGAGGCGGCGGAGGAGGGGGACCTGCTCGTCGATGCGGCGGCCTCTGGTGGTGAAGTCCTCGCCCAGGGCCTCGTACTCGACGTGGTTCCAGCCCAGGCCCACTCCCAGGCGGAACCTCCCGTTGGTGAGGATGTCGACCTGGGCGGCCTGCTTGGCGACCAGGGCCGTCTGGCGCTGGGGCAGGATGATGATCCCGGTCACCAGCTCCAGCGAGGTCAGGGCGGCCAGATAGCCGAACAGGACCATCGGCTCGTGGAAGGTCGTGTGGACGTTGTAGGGGCCGTTCCAGTTCTCGTGTACGGCCGGGTCGGCGCCCAGCACGTGGTCGTAGGCCAGCACGTGGCCGAAGCCGAGTTCCTCGACCCGCTGTCCGTAGGCGCGCACCGCGCCCACGTCTGCGCCGATCTCCGTCTGCGGGAAGACTACGCCGATCCGCATCTGCTGCTCCTCCTGAAGATCGCTCTCTGGACTGTCATTCCCCGTTCGGGGTCAGTTGGTTCTGGTGTTCGCGAGGTGTTCGCTCAGGTAGCCGACCCAGATTCGGCCGGTCTCGCCCGCCGCGTCGTCGAGGACGTAGATCCTCGGTGCCCGGGGAGCCCACCTGCGTGACGTGATGTGCGCGCCTCCATGAGGATCCTCCCGCCGGGACGGGAACGTCCTGGCCTCAGCGGAACCTGGAGTTGCCGGTCTTGGGGCGCGTCGGCGAGCGGGCGGTTCTGTCAGTGGCGTCGTTCACACTCTCCCTCACATGCGTCTTTCCGAGGGGGTTCCGTGGCGGGGCGGAAGAAGAAGGGCCGGGGCGAGGAGTTCTGGCTGCTGGTCGCGGTGGTCGGGGTCGTCGTGGTGGCCACGGTGTGGTGGTTCGCCAGGACGTATCCGGAATGGGCCATCGCCGCGGGGATTCTGCTGCTGGTGGCGATCATCGGCGGGCTGGTCCTCCGCCACCGCTCCATCGAGGCCGACCGGCGGCGCTTCCTGGCCGCGAACACCGAGCTGGCGCGGGTCGACCGGCTCTCGGGCCCGGAGTTCGAGCGGCTGATCGCCGAACGGCTGCGCGGCGACGGGTTCCGTCAGGTCACCCGGCGCGGCGGCACGGGTGACGGCGGGGTGGACATCACCGCCAACGCGTTCGGTCACGGGCGTTATGCCGTGCAGTGCAAGCGGTATCGGGGCACCGTCGGCGCGCCGGAGGTGCGCAACTTCCTGGGGGCGCTGGCGAACGCCTTCTCCGGGCACACCGGCATTCTGGTCACCTCGGGAAAGCTGACCCGGCAGGCCAAGGCCGAGGCCGCGACGGCCCGGCAGCCGCTGATCATCCTCGAACGCGACGAACTGGCCGACTGGTTACTGGGCGACATCACCCTGCTTCCCGCCCCACCCAGGCACCCGCCCGCCGAGGGCGAAGTCGCCTGAACCCGGCCGCTCGGCGCAGGCCTGTGACGGCATACCGCACAGGGACTCGATCACCTCAGCCCTGTTGGCTCCCTACCCAGCTCCCCCAGCTGGATGTGAGCCTGTGAGGGTATGCCTTGCGCAGCCTCCATGACCTCAGCCCAACCGTGGCTCCCACGGCTCGGCACGAACGTGTGTGGCATGCGGATCACCTCCGCCCGACTGAGCCACTACAGGACTCCTCGTGCTCGGCGCGAGCCGTGGCTAGGTACCGCACGGGACCTCGATCGCCCTCGCAGGGCCGGGTCCTTCTCTGACTCGCGGGGCCTCACGGCGGCTCAGTCGACGCTCGGCTGGTGTTTCCAGACGCGGCCGTGGAAGACGAAGTAGCCGTCGCCCTGGGGTGAGGCAGGGAGGGACTCGACGCGGAGCGTGGCGTAGCGGCCCTCGGTGCTGCGGGCGCAGAGTTGGTCGCCGGGCCGTAGGTCGGCGAAGGCCACGTTCTTTCTCCAGGTGGTGACCTGGGCGCAGCGGGTGGGGGTCGCGTCGGGGTGGGGCTCGATTTTCGCCAGGGCGGCTGACTTGGCGGTGTGGAGGTGGCCGGGTTTCATCCAGAGGTCGCCGTTGGGGGCGCCGGCGGGGTTGTCGAGTTCCTGGCGCCAGTAGTCGATCTCCACTGAGGCGAAGCCGGGCTCGGTGGCGTGCAGTTTGACCTGGCGTTCCTCGTTCACCTCACCAGGCGGGTCGATGGGCCCGGGCGGGGGTGAGGCCGGGTCTGCGGTGCGGACGTCTGCGGGGGGCTCGGTCTGGAGTTGCGGCAGGATCACCGTGATCGACACGGGCACGGAGATCGTGAGGACCGGGATCAGGATCAGCAGCGGCATGCGCCGTCGACGACGGCCACCGTGTGGTGGGGTGATGACGGTTTCGTCGTGGAGCGCTCCAAAGGGGACGCCGCCGGTCATCGCCGTGCAGGCGCGGACCAGGTCCTCGGCCGTGGGGCGGTCGGCCGGGTTCTTGGCCAGGCAGCGTTCGGCCAGGTCGCGGAGTCTCGGGTCGGTGACGCCGGACAGGTCGGGGGGCTGTTCCACGACGCGGCGGAGGACGGCCTGGTCGGTGGGGCCCTCGCCGAACGGGGGACGGCCGGTGAGGGCGTACACGAGGAGGGAGCCGAAGGCGAAGACGTCGGCGGCGGGGCCGGTGTGGCGGTCGTCGGCGATCTCCTCGGGGGCCATGAAGGCGGGGGTGCCGACGCGCTGGCCGGTCAGGGTGAGCTGGGTGCCGCCGACGGCGCGGGAGATGCCGAAGTCGATCAGGCGGGGGCCGTCTTCGGTGAGCAGGACGTTGGCCGGTTTCAGGTCGCGGTGGACGATCCCGGCGGTGTGGACGGCGGCCAGCGCCTCGGCAAGGCCGGTCGCGATCGTGGTCACCACCGCCGGGGGCAGGGGGCCCGCGTCGCGCAGGGAGGGGCCGGGCACGTAGGCGACCGCGAGCCAGGGCGGGCCCTCGGCGGGGTCGGGGTCGGCGTCTATGAAGGCGGCCACGTAGGGGCTGTCGACGGTCTTGAGGGCGCGGATCTCGTGGGCGAAGCGGCGGCGGAACAGCGGGTCGTCGGCCAGTTCCGGGCGGATGAGTTTCACCGCCGCGACCTCGCCGTCGCCGCGTTCGCCCAGGTAGACCTGGCCCATCGCGCCCGCGCCGAGACGGGCCCACAGCCGGAAGCCGCCTGCTTCCAGGGGTCCCCTGGCGGCCAAGGGGCGGACGGGTTCTCCTCGCCGGGCCAGGTCTTCGGCCTTGGCTCTGCGGCGTCGGCGTTCCATGTCCCGCACGAGGTCGTCGTCGCCGTCGCAGGCCCGCACGTAGGCCTCGACCATCTCGGCGGTGGGCAGCGTGTAGCCCGAATCTGCCTGGGAGAGGCTGGAGAACGCCACGTTGGCGGCCCTGCCCATGTCCCGGTAGGAGGGACGTCCCGCCTGGTCTCTGAGCCGCCGTAATTCGGCGGCGAACGCGGCGACCGGGCCGTCGGCCTCGTCGACCACTCTCTTCTCGCGTGCCAACCCCAGCCTCCACGAACACACGTAGAACCGGGCTCGCAGCCTAGCCGCCGGACCGTGTGTTCGGCGGTCGTTCGCGCTTTGTGCGGGCCTCTCCCGCACATCCTCCCCGGCCGGGAATCTGGCCTCACCAGCCACTTGACCAGGAGGAACCGATGTCAGCGACGTCGCGGACCCGCACCGCCAGGGCCGCACTCACCTCACTCGCCGGGCTCGCGCTGGGCCTGGCCGTGCTCACCCCCCAGCCGGCCGCCGCGGCCGGGCCGTGCCCCGACGGGAAGGTCTGGGCGCAGGCGCACGCCACCGGCGACCACCGGTGCGTCTCCCCCACCGAGGTCGGCCGCCGGATGACCCCGTTCGACCCGGCCCGGCACGGTTTCAGGTTCGACAACCAGTTCCAGACCCAGCCGGTCGCCGAGGTGCGGTTCGGCGGGCTGTGCGGTGGGTGGTCGTACGCGGCCCTCGACCACTTCTTCCACGGCCGGCCGATCCCCACCCAGAACACCGTGCCG
The DNA here is from genome assembly GCF_001570605.1 of Herbidospora cretacea. Lineage (GTDB taxonomy): Bacteria > Actinomycetota > Actinomycetes > Streptosporangiales > Streptosporangiaceae > Herbidospora > Herbidospora cretacea. The sequence continues at coordinate 467,549 of NZ_BBXG01000008.1, forward strand.
CCGGACGGGTCGGTGCTGCACCGCTACCTCTACGACCGCCAGATCGAGTCGATCACGCCGAACCTCGACAAATGGACCGAGCTGACGGTGAACCCGTTCGGGTGGCGCACCGCCGAGTTCTTCAACTGGGGACTCCAGGGGTTCAACGGGGGCCGGCTGCAGGAGCTCCGGGAGGGCATCGACGCCGGGAGGCCGGTGCCGCTCGGCCTGTTCAAGCCGACGGGGAACCTGCTCGGCCCGCACCACCAGGTCATCGCCGTCGGCTACGAGCTCGGGCGGTACGCCGGGGACTTCGGGCCGCACCAGACCGACCTGCGGATCTTCGTGCTGGACCCGAACTTCCCCGGCCGGGTCAGCACCCTGGTGCCGCAGCCGTCGACGCACACGTACACGTATCTGGAGCACCCGGACAAGGTGTGGCGGACCTACTTCGTCGACACCCGTTACCGGCCCCGGAACCCGCCGGTGTTCCCCAACCCTCCCGCGCCCGTTCCCCACATGGTCAACGAGCTGATCGTGGAGCTGACGACGGGCGGGGACGACCTGCGGGGCGGGAGCGACAACGTCAACGCGACGATCGAGATCGACGGGCAGCCGGCCGTCGTGGTGCCCAACCTGAACCGGGGGGCGCGGTGGATCGGCTGGCACACCCAGACGGTCCGCATCCCGCTGACCCGGCCCGCGCCGCCCGCCCATTTCGCCCGGCTGACGCTGACGACGACCTTCGGCGGCGGCATCGGCGGTGACAACTGGAACCTCGACCGCCTGAAGATCAGCAGCCCGCAGGGCAAGGTCTTCTTCGAGCGCTCGGGCGCCCCGCTGGTCCGCTTCACGGGCGACAACCGCCCGTTCATCGCCCCGCTCCGCTGACCGCACCGGACCAGGCCCGGCTCCTCGACCGGCCACACGGCCTGAACAGGAACCGGGCCTGACACCGGGCTCACGACCGCCCACGCCAGCGTCCTGAGGAGCCAAACCAGACCGGGCCCTCGATCGGCCGCGTCGACCTGAGCGAAGACGACCCAAATCCGTAGTCGCCCGATCCTTTTGAGAGGGGTGGCCACTCCTCTGTCGTCGGGGAGCGGTCCGGGCGCGGGTGGTGGGCGCCGGTTGCGGGGCGGAGCGGGGGCGGTGGTCGGGGCCGGGGTGGGCGGAGCCGTAACGGAAGAAGAAGGCTTTGTACGGCCGCGGAAGTTTTAACCCCGCCGGAGGCTCTCTTCGCGGGGCGCGTGGTGGTGTGGGAATGTGGGAAACGAGAAGATCGCGCGGGTGCGGGCGCGGCCGGTGGTGGTGCCGATGGCGCGGCCGCTGCGCACCGCTTCCGGGGCGGTGGCGGACGCTCCCCTCGTCCTGTTCGACCTGGTCACGAGCGGTGGGGTCACCGGGCGGTCGTACATCTTCGCTTACGACGCGGCGCTCCTGCCCGCCCTCGTCTCGGTCGCCGACGGGATCGCGGAGAGTCTCACCGGCAGGTCTGTCGCCCCGGCCCGCCGGATGTGGGAGCTCCAGGATCGGTTTCGGCTTCCGGGTATGCAGGGGCTGGTCGGCATGGTCGTGTCGGGGATCGAGATGGCGCTCTGGGACGCCCTCGGCCACCTCACCGCGAAACCCGTCGCGACGCTGCTCGGCGGGGAGCCCGTCCCGCTGCGGGCCTATGACAGCTACGGGATGGCGGAGCCCGGCCAGGAGCTCAAGGACTCGGTCGACGCCGGGTTCCGGGGCGTGAAGATCAAGCTGGGGTACCCCGACGCCCGGCGGGACGTCGAGGTCGTCAGCCGGGTCCGGGAGATCATCGGGCCGGAGGTCGCGTTGATGGTCGACTACAACCAGTCCCTCACCCCGCAGGAGGCGCGCCGCCGCATCGACAGCCTGCGCGAGTTCGACCTCTACTGGATCGAGGAGCCCGTTCCCGCCGAGGATCTCGCCGGGCACGCCTATGTGCGCCGCACCACGGGAGCCATGATCCAGACCGGTGAGAACTGGTGGTTCCCCGAGGGGTGCCGGGCCGCCATCGCGGCGGGGGCGTGCGATTTCGCCATGTTCGACCTCATGAAGATCGGCGGGTTCACCGGCTGGACGCTCGCCGCCGGGCAGGCCGGCGCGGCCTCGCTCCCGGTCTCCAGTCATCTGTTCGTCGAGGCCAGCGCGCACGCGATGGCCGTCACCCCGTCGCCCGGGTGGGTGGAGTACCTCGACCTGGCCGGGCCGGTCGTGCGGGAGCCCTGCCGGCCGGTCGACGGGCACATCACCCCGAAAGGGCCGGGGCTGGGCATCACGTGGGACGAGGACGCGATCGAAAGGCTTTCACCATGAGGATCCTGGTCGTGGGCGCCGGGGCGGTCGGCGGATATTTCGGCGGGCGGCTCGTCCAGGCGGGGCGGGACGTCACGTTCCTGGTCCATCCCCGGCGGGCCCGGCTCATCGAGCGGCGCGGGCTGCGGATCACCGGACTGGGCGAGGAGACGACGCTGCATCCGTCCACGGTCCTGGCGGATGAGATCACCGCGCCGTTCGACCTGGTCCTGCTGTCGGTGAAGGCCACCGCGCTCCCCTCCGCCATGGACGATCTCGCGTCGGCGGTCGGGCCGGAGACGCTCATCCTGCCGACGCTCAACGGGATGCGGCACATCGACGCGCTGGAGGCGCGGTTCGGTGAGCGGGCGGTGCTCGGCGGGGTGGCGATGGTCAGCACGACCGTCGACGACGAGGGGGACATCGTCCGGCTGGCCGACGTGCAGAGCCTCACCTACGGCGCGCGCGGCGGCCCGGCCCCGGACCAGCTCGTCGGGGTGCTCGGCGGGGCGGGTTTCGAGACCCGTCAGTCGGCGGACATCGTCGCCGACATGTGGGCCAAATGGGTGTTCATCGCCTCGACCGGGGCGGTCACCTGTCTGATGCGGGGGACGATCGGGGAGGTCGCGTCCACCCCCGGCGGGGCCGGTTTCGCCGAGGCGGTCCTGGACGAGTGCGCGGCCGTCGCCGAGGCCGCCGGGCACCCGGTGCCGAAGGAGACGCTGGAGAGCACCCGCCAGACGGTCACCGCGCCCGGGTCGCCGCTGACGTCGTCGGCCTACCGCGACCTGGTCGGCGGACGGACGGTCGAGGTCGAGGAGATCTTCGGCGACCTCGCGGCGCGCGCCCGGCAGCTCGGCACGCCGGTCCCGCTGCTCGACCTGGTCACCCTCAACCTCCGCGTCTACCAGGGACGACAGGCATGACCGCCCAGTTCGGCGACTTCCAGAACGAGATCTACGCGGGCGGCCTGCGGGGGCTGCGGCCGGGGCTGCCGATGACCTTCGACGATCTGGAGGCCAGGGCCGAGCCGGCGCTGCCGCCGTCGATCTGGTCGTATGTCGCGGGCGGTGCGGGCGACGAGCACACCCAGCGCGCCAACGTCGCGGCGTTCCGGCGCTGGGGGCTGGTCCCGCGCATGCTGGCCGGGGCCGCGCGGCGCGACCTCTCCATCGATCTGTACGGTATGCGCCTGCCCACCCCCCTCTTCATGGCCCCGATCGGGGTGATCGGCCTCTGCGCCCAGGACGGCCACGGCGACCTGGCCGCCGCCCGGGCGGCGGCCCGCACGGGCGTTCCGATGATCGCCTCGACGTTCTCCGTGGACCCGATGGAGACGGTCGCCGCGGAGTTCGGCCGGACGCCGGGCCTGTTCCAGCTCTACACCCCCGCCGACCGCGACCTGGCCGAGAGCCTGATCCACCGCGCGGAGGCGGCCGGGTTCGGGGGCGTCGTGGTCACCCTCGACACCTGGGTCACCGGCTGGCGCCCCCGCGACCTGAGCACCGCCAACTTCCCGCAGCTCCGCGGCTTCTGCCTGGCCAACTACACCTCCGACCCGGTCTTCCGCGTCCCCGGCGAGGACGTGAGTGACACCGTCGCCCGCTGGGCGAAGATCTTCGGCAACCCGCTGACCTGGGACGACCTCCCCTGGCTCCGCTCGACCACGAAGCTGCCGCTCCTCCTGAAGGGCATCTGCCACCCCGACGACGCCCGCCGCGCCAAAGACGCGGGCGTGGACGGGATCTACTGCTCCAACCACGGCGGCCGTCAGGCCAACGGCGGCCTGCCCGCCCTCGACGCGCTGCCCGGCGTGGTCGAGGCGGCCGGCGGGCTGCCGGTGCTGTTCGACTCGGGCGTCCGTTCGGGCGCCGACGTGGTCAAGGCTCTCGCGCTCGGGGCCACCGCCGTCGGGATCGGCCGCCCGTACGCCTACGGGCTCGCGCTGGGAGGCGCCGACGGGATCGTCCACGTGCTCCGGACGATCCTCGCCGAGGCCGACCTGATCATGGCCGTGGACGGCTATCCGACCCTCGCCGACCTCACCCCGGAGGCCCTGCGGCGCACGGCCTGACCGGCGGGTGCGCCCCCGCAGGGCACCCGCCGGAAAAGCTAACGCATTATCGCGTCAACCGGAATATTGACTTTTCCGATCTCGAATTGGAAAGACCCGACAAATGCCGTCACTATTCCACGTCGACGGTGAACTCCTGCCACGCGGTCTGCGACGCGAACGGCCCTCCGTTGGCCTGGATGCGCCAGCGGAGCCGCCAGCCATCCCGCAGAACCCCCTCGGGCACGGCGATCCGCACCTCTTCGCCCGTGGCGGGGTAGTCCTCGTCCAGGCCCGACCAGATGTAGCCGGCGCCCTGCTCCGGCGCGTCCGGGTGGTGCTCGATCTCGAAGACCACGTACGTCGACTGGATGAACGGATGCGTCACGACGGTCCGCACCTCCGGGGTCAGGCTCGGGACCACCGTCACCCCTCCCGACGTGGACGACGGGGTGAGTTCGGGCGCGCCGATCTCGGGGAGGGCACTGGACACGGTGCCGGACTTCCACGGCGACCAGGCGGAGACCGTGCCCGCCGTCGTGTTGTGGGCGCGGGCGCGCCAGCGGATCCGCCAGTCGTCCTGCACCAGCCCCTCGGGGATCCGGAGCGACGGCTTGGGGTTGGTGGACGGGGGCGTGGTGGCGGTCCAGATCAGCCCGCTGCCCTGGGCGGGGACGGCGGGATCGTGGCCGACCTCGAACTCGGCGGCCAGCGCGCCCCCGGCCGGGTCGGTCAGGTACGCGGCCACCCGGGGAGCCGGGCCGCGCACCCAGATGTCGTCGCCCTCCTGATGGCTCTCCGGCATGTACGCGCCGCTCGTGTGGGGGGCCGAGTAGGCGTCCATGGTGATCGAGAGGATGGGGACGGTGGAGCTCTCCCTGGTCCTGAACTGCCACAAGCCGTCGTCGGTCGTCTCGTCCGGAGACTGGAGCACCAGGCCGTGGTTGTCCGTGCCGGACTCCCATTCCTGGACGATGTCCGTCACCGGCCACTCCACCGTGTCGGGGTAGACGGCGCAGAACTTCGTGACCCCCTTGGTGGCGACCTGGGCGTCGTCGGACGTCGAACCGGGCGTGTTGCCCCAGTGCAGGAAGCCGGCGGACCAGGCGTCGGTGACCCGGCGCACCTGGATCCCCTCGCCCACCACGGGCCCGCACGCCGGCGAGCCGGTGGCGGTGAGCCGCAGCGTGGCCGACCGGATGACGCCCTCGGGCAGCGAGGAAAGGTCGAACCGCAGGTAGCCCCGGCTCACGCTGCCGGGGCGGCTGCCCGCCGAGAGGCTCGACTGATCGGGCCGCGCGGGCGAGTTCGCGTCGTGGGCGGTGGACACCCCCACGTCGTCGGCCGGACCGAGGTTCCGCACGACGACGAGGCTCGGCGGATCGGCCGCCGCAGGGGACGGGACGGCGGCCGGTGCGGCCGCCGTCAGCAGTGTGACCAGCAGGGAGAGCGCCCTCATCAGGCTCCTTGGGATGCGGAGACGATCAATGGCATCGCGCAAGGAAACTAACAAATTCTCCCGTTAAATCGAAATATTGACTTTTGCAGAATCGAAGACGAAATGACCGACAAACGCCGTCTATTTGCGGTGAGGGCCGGTCATCACCATTCGGTCGGTCGATTCCTGGGCGGGACCGGTGCTCTCCGGCGAATAACTGTTGCCGGGCGGCGGGACGAAAGTCGCCCCCGCCCGCACCAGCAGTGTCGTGCCCGGGATGTGGGCCGTGACGCCGCCGCCGGGGTGGGTGACCATGCCGAAGGCGCGGCCGGGCGGCGGCTTGGGCGCGGCGAACCTGGTCCACTTCCCCGCCCGGCTCTGCCAGAGCGGCTGGTCGAGGCCGTAGTCGAACCAGACGCCCCCGGCGCCGTCGGGCTCGATCTCCTCCGGCGGGGCGGTGCGCGGCGGGGCCGAGGTCGTCCACTTGCCGCCACGCCGGTGCAGGACGGGAAGGCGGTCGCCGTCCAGGACCGAGCGACCGGCGAGCCACAGTTCTCCGTTCTTGCCGACGGCCACGTCGTCGAGCCGGAGGATCGAGCGGCTGCTCTTCGGCGCGGTCACCGGCACGGCGGTCAGGGCGCGGCCGTTCCAGCGGTACACGGCAGGAAGGCCGCCTTCGATGTCGTCGTAGACGGGCTTGCCCGACTTGTGGCGGCCGACGACCCAGACATCCTTCGCGCTCCGGGCGTGGATGGCGCCGATCTCGAATTTGGCCGGAGTGGGCACGGTGTGCCAGCGCCTGCCGTCGTACCGGATCAGTTTCCCGCGCTCCGCCAGCCACGCCCCGCCGCCGGGGACGGCGGCCAGGAGGTCGGCCCGGCCGGGGCGCATGGACCGCCAGACCTTCGTGTCCCAGCGGTAGGCGGCGAACTCGGTGAGCACCCACACGTGGCCGCGTGACGCGGTGGACAGGGCGGCGACGGAGCCCGGCGGCTGGGGCGCCACCCGCCACCGCCTGCCGTCGAAGCGTTCGAGCACGGCGGGCTGCGATCCGGCGGCCCAGATGTTGTCCGGGCCACCGGCCGACACCAGGCCGAAGGCATCGTGACCGGCGCGGGGCTTGAGGGGCGCGTACCGCCAGACGGACGTGTCGGCGGCCGGGGCCACCCCCACGCTGCCGGCCAGAACCGCTGCGAGAACGACTAAGTGCATGTTGCATTATTTCGACGGATCGTCATCTTTTGCGTCAAACGACCAATCTGGTGGGTGATCCACCGTGTGACACGGCGTTCCACGCGGGTGAACTCCTGCTGGAACGCCTTCCCTGATGTGAGAGCGATGAAGATTCTGGCCGCCGCGCTGGCGGTCGTCGCGGCGCTCGCCGCGTTCACCCCCGAGCCTCAGTGGTCCGGGACGAAGTTCTGGGCCTGGGGGCTGAACACCAGTGGCCAGTTCGGCGACGGCACCACCACCGGCAGCCCCAGCCCCACGCTCGTCGGCCGGTTGCCGGCCGGCCACCCCTATCACCCCGTCGCGGCCCGCATCCGGCAGGTGGCGACCGGCGGCACGTTCAGCGCCGGGGTCAACGACCGGGGGAACGTGTTCCAGTGGGGCGGCCTCCCCGGTGTCGTCGACGCGACGACCCCGCAGCAGGTCTACGGCCTGCCCTACGTCACCGCCGTCTCCGTCGGCGACCGGCACGTCCTGGCGCTGGCCACCGACGGGACCGTCTGGGCGTGGGGCGACAACACCTACCGCCAGCTGGGTGACGGCACGACCACCAGCAGGCCCGTTCCCCGGCAGATCGCCGGCCTGACCGGCGTCCGCAGCGTGTCGGCCGGATACCGGTACAGCCTGGCCGTCAAGCTCGACGGCACGGTCTGGGCCTGGGGCCACAACGGCTACGCCGAACTCGGCGACGGCACGACCGTCAACCGGCCGGTCCCCGTCCAGGTCACCGGCATCTCCGGGGTCCGGACGGCCCTCGCCTCGCGCAGCGGCGTCCACTCGGCGGCGGTGAAGACCGACGGCACGGTCTGGACCTGGGGCGGCAACGCCTCCGGGCAGCTCGGCATCGGGGCGGCGCCCCGGTCGTACGTGCCGGTGCGGGTGCCCGGCATCACGGACGCGGTGATGGTCATGCCCGGCGAGAAGTCGACCTTCGCGATCGCCGGGGGCCGTCTGTACGCCTGGGGCGACAACACCGATGGACGTCTCGGCGACGGCACCACCACGGCGAGGCGCACCCCCACGATCACCCCGATCATGGGCCTGACCTGGGCCGACCCCGGCATGGGCGGCACCTCGGCCGGGACCACCGCCGACGGCGACGTGCTGACGTGGGGCGACAACACCGCCGGCGCGCTCGGGACCGGGTCCGCGGCACCCTTCAGCACGACCGCCGAGCCCGTCGACATCAGCGCCACGGTGAGCACGATCTCCGTGGGCCGCTCGACCGTCCTGGCCGTCACCGGCGTCCAGCAGCCCGACCCGACCCCGACCGACCGGCCGAGCCCGCCGACCACGGTGCTCGTCCCCGACGTGACCGGCCTGTTCGAGGACACCGCCGTCACCCGGATCACCTCGGCGGGCCTGCGCCTGGGCGCGGTGATCCCGTGGGTCGACCGGCTGTGCAACGACGTCGACCAGGTCACCGGCCAGAGTCCCGACCCCGGCACACCGGTTGCCCTCGGCTCCGACGTCGACATCACCGTCGCCGTCGCACCGGCCGGACCGTGCCCGTGACCGGCCGGAAGCCGAAGCAGACCGCCCCGCCCACCCGGAACGACCAGCGCCGCCCGAGACCGGCGCCCACGCCGAAAACCCCACGGCGGAGTGTCGCCCCCGCCCGCTAGTTTGGCCGGGTGACGTTACCCCGCTCCGTCGAGGAGGCCGTGGCCGCCGAGGCGTCCGGCCGGCCGCCGCGCTACCTCTACTTCTGGGGCCACCGCCCACCTCGCGACGGCGGGGTGGGCGCGGGCTGCCTCAGCCAGTGGTGGGAGGCCGAGTTCACCGAGGACGGCCACGTCTTCCGCTCGGCCGAGCACTACATGATGGCCCACAAGGCCTGGCTCTTCGACGACGCCGAGACCGCCGCCGCCGTCCTCGCCGCGCCCCATCCTGGCGAGGCGAAGAAACTCGGCCGCCAGGTCCGCGACTTCGACGAGGCGGTCTGGACGGCCCGCCGCTTCGCCGTCGTGGTCCGCGGCAGCACCGCCAAGTTCGGCCAGCACCCCGACTTGCGCGACTACCTGCTCGGGACCAGGAACCGGGTGCTGGTGGAGGCCAGCCCGTACGACCGCGTGTGGGGCATCGGCCTGACCGCCGCCGACGAGCGCGCGGCCTCGGCGTCGACGTGGCAGGGGCTCAACCTGCTGGGCTTCGCCCTGATGGAGGCCCGAGACCGGCTGTCGGAAGCGTCACCGTCATCGTGAGCCCTCCCCCGGGCGTCTCGTCCGGGGTGAGCGAGCCGCCCATGGCCTCCGCCAGGCCGCGTGACAGGGCCAGCCCCAGGCCGACCCCCGAGTGGTTGTCGCGGTCGCCGAGGCGCTGGAACGGCTGGAACACCTGGTCGTGGGCCTCCGGCGGGATGCCGGGGCCCCGGTCGACGACGCGGATCTCGACCTTGTTGTCGTGGGAGCTGGCGGTCAGCAGCACGTAGTCTGGGCTGTAGCGCAGCGCGTTCAGGACCAGGTTGGCCAGGACCCGCTCCAGCAGGGCCGGGTCGGCGTTCACCTCGGGGAGGTCGTCCGGCACGTCGATCCGCACCCGGGGGTCCTCGACGGCGCGCGGCAGCACCTCGGCCAGGGCGACCGGTTGCGAGACGACGCCGAGGACGCCGGCCTGCAACCGGCTCATGTCGAGGAGGTTCTCCACCAGCCGGGTCAGCTTCACGAGCGACTCGTCGGCGGTCTCCAGCAGTTCGGCCTCGTCGGAGGGCGACCAGGTCACGTCGGTGCTGAGCAGGCTCTCGACCGCCGCCTTGGCCGAGGCCAGCGGGGTGCGCAGGTCGTGGCTGACGGCGGCGAGCAGGGCGGTGCGCATGCGGTCGGCCTCGGCCAGCGGCTTGGCCTGCTCCGCCTCCTCCTCCAGGCGGCGCTGGCGCAGCGCGACGGCGGTCTCGGCGGCGAAGGCCTCCAGGACGCGGCGGTCGGAGGCGCCCAGCAGCCGTCCCCGGACGGCCAGCACCAGCCTCTCGTCGATCACCACGTCGGTGTCGGAGACGCCGGGGCTCGTGCACGGCACGCCGCCCGCGCTGGCGACGATGCGCCACGCCTCGGGGTCGGCGCGGTCGTCGGGGGCGGCGGGGCCCCGGCGTTCGAGCAGGGTCACCGAGGTCAGGCCGTAGGTCTCGCGGAGGCGGGCCAGCAGGGACGGCAGCGCCGCCTCCCCGCGCAGGACGTGGCCCGCCAGGGTCGACAGGACCTCGGCGTCGGCGCCCGCCATGGCGGCCTCGCGCGTGCGGCGGGCCGCCAGGTCGACCACGAGGCTCACCAGGACGGCGACCAGGACGTACACGAACAGAGCCAGCAGGTTCTGCGGGTCGGCGACGGTGAGCTTGTCGACCGGCGGGGTGAAGAAGTAGTTGAGCAGCAGGAAGCCGAGGACGGCGGCGGTGATGGCCGGCCACATGCCGCCGACCAGCGCGACGATCACGACCATCAGCAGGAACAGCAGGATCTGGCCGGGCAGCGCGAGCAGATGGCGCAGCGGGTAGACCACGGCCGTCAGCGCGGGCATCCCGGCCAGCGCCGTCGCCCATCCGGCGACGCGGCGGGTGCGGGTCAGCGCGGCGCGGGAGCCGGGGCGCGGCAGACCCCGCCGCGCCTGCTGATGGGTGATCATGTGGACGTCGATCGACCCCGACCGCGCGATCGTCTCGGCGCCCACCCCCCGGAAGAGGATCTGGGCCAGCCGCCCGCGCCGCGAGGCGCCCAAGACGAGCTGGGTGGCGTTCACCCCGCGGGCGAAGTCGAGCAGCGCCCGGGGCACGTCGTCGCCGACGACCTGGTGGTAGCTCCCGCCCAGCGACTCGACCAGGGCCCGCTGCCGGGCGAGGTGGACGGGGTCGCCCCCGATCAGGCCGTCGCCCCGGGTGACGTGGACGGCCTGGAGGTCGGCGCCCTTGGTCCGGGCCGTCACCCGGGCGGCGCGGCGGATCAGCGTGTCGCCCTCGGGGCCGCCGGTCAGCGCCACGACGACGCGCTCGCGGGCCTCCCAGGTGGTGGCGATGCCGTGTTCGGCGCGGTAGCGGTCGAGCTGGTCGTCGACCCGCCCGGCCACCCAGAGCAGCGCCAGCTCGCGCAGCGCGGTCAGGTTGCCGACCCGGAAGTAGTTGGACAGGGCGGCGTCGACCTTCTCGGGGGCGTAGACGTTGCCGTGGGCCATCCGGCGGCGCAGCGCCTCGGGCGACATGTCGACCAGCTCGATCTGGTCGGCCCGCCGGACCACCTCGTCGGGCACCGTCTCCCGCTGCGGCACGCCGGTGATCTCCTCGACGACGTCGTTGAGTGACTCCAGGTGCTGGACGTTCACCGTCGTCACCACGTCGATCCCGGCGTCGAGCAGCTCCTCGACGTCCTGCCAGCGCTTGGCGTTGCGGGAGCCCGGCACGTTGGTGTGGGCGAGCTCGTCGACCAGGGCCACCTTCGGGCGGCGGGCCAGCACGGCGTCGACGTCCATCTCGGTGAAGGCCGCGCCCCGGTGGACGAGCTCGCGCCGGGGCACCGCCTCCAGACCGGCCAGCAGCGCCGCCGTCTTCGGGCGGCCGTGCGTCTCGACCAGGCCGACCACGACGTCGCGGCCCCGGTCACGGGCGCGGCGGCCCTCGCCGAGCATCGCGAAGGTCTTGCCGACGCCCGGCGCGGCGCCCAGGTAGACGCGCAGCCTCCCCCGAACCGTCATCCGCGCCGGTCACCCGCCGGGACGCCGGAACGGCGGCGGGAACCGGCGCGGGCGCATGCCGCCCCGGCCGGGCGGTCGCGTTCCCTCCCGGCGCGGGCGGCCCGGCGGGCGTCGCTCGCGGTCGGTGGTGCCTCTCGGGAGCATTCGACGTTCACCCCCCGATGCTTTCAGGTCATCCGACATGGACGTGCGGCCTCCTCAGCGGATCGGGCTCGGCCAGCCGGAGCACCTCGCGGGTCAGCGGGGGCACGTCGCCGCCGCCGAAGATCAGGTACCGGAGCATCTCGGTGATCGGGTTGCCCTCGGTCCAGTGGAAGTAGATGTTGGGGACCTCGCCGGTCCGGTCGCGGAGGTAGAGCAGCAGCGCGGCCAGGGCGTTGGCCACGGTGGAGCTCTCCACCCTGAGCACCTTGTTGCCGAACCGCTCCTCGCCCCGGACGTAGAGCTCGGTCTCGAACTCCGACGCGTCGCTGACCGTGACCTCGACGAACATCGCCTGCTCGGAGGAGCGCAGCCGGTGCATGAACCAGTTCTCGCGCAGCTTGTCGTTGTATTCGGCCTGGTCGCGGCGTTGCGGCTCGTTGGCGATGAGGTGCAGCTCCCCGGAGCAGCACTCGTTGACGAACTCCTCGGCCAGCGGGTCGAGCCGCACCCGCGTCACCCGCAGCTCGGTCGAGCGGGTGGCCCGCGAGATGAGCGAGGTGACCACGATGGCCACGATGAAGAACCCGGCGATCCTCACCCCGTCGGGCCGTTCGACGACGTTGTCGATCAGCGTGTACGCCAGCACGGCGCTGATCACCCCGAATCCCCAGGCGGCCTTCGTCCGGCGTTTGGCCCGGGTGGACAGGCAGCTCGCGATGGCCGCCGACAGCATCAGCACGAGCACGCCGGTGGCGTAGGCGCCGGCCTGCTGGTCGACGTCGGCGTCGAAGATGAAGGTGATGACGAAGGCGATGGCGGTGAGGATCAGCACCAGCGGCCGGACCGCCGAGGCCCATTCGGGGGCCATGCCGTAGCGGGGCAGGAACCGGGGCACCAGGTTGATCAGGCCGGCCATCGCCGAGGCGCCGGCGAACCAGAGGATGGCGATGGTGCTGACGTCGTACAGGGTGCCGAACCACTCGCCGAGATAGGCGTGCGCGAGGTAGGCGAGCGCCCGGCCGTTGGCGCTGCCGCCGGGCTGGAACTCGTGCGCCGGGATCAGCAGCGTCGTGACGAAGCTGCTCAGGATCAGGAACACGCTCATGATCAGCGCGGCCGTGGTGAGCATCGTGCGGGTGCTCCTGATCCGGCGCGGGATGTCCCCCCTGATCACCGGCATGACGGCGACCCCGGTCTCGAAGCCGGACAGGCCGAGCGCGAGCCGGGGCATGACGAGGAGCGCCAGGCCGATCATGGCCAGCGGGGAGGAGTGCCTTTCCTCCAGCAGGCGCTCCCAGGCGCCGAGCACGGCGGGGTCGGTCACGACGTGCTCGATGCCGGCCGCCACGACCACGGCGTTCAGGCCCAGGTAGACCATGACCAGCACGGTCGCCACCCCGACGGCCTCGGTGAAGCCGGTCAGGAAGATCGCCCCGAGGGCGGCCAGCAGGACCAGTGTGATCGGGATCTCCTGGCCCTTCAGTAAGGCGGGGGCGAAGGGGTTCTCGATGATGTGGGCGGTCGCGTCGGCGGCCGAGAGCGTCATGGTGATGACGAAGTCGGTGCCCGCGAAGCCGAGCAGGCAGAGCACGAAGAGCTTGCCCTGCCACGCCGGGACGAGCCGCTCCAGCATCGCGATGGAGCCCGCGCCGTGGGGGCTCTCCCCCGCGACGTGGCGGTAGACGGGCAGCGCGCCGAACAGGGTCAGCGCCACCAGGAACAGCGTCGCGACCGGTGACAGCGCGCCGGCCGCGAGCGCGGCGATGCCCGGCTGGTAGCCGAGCGTGGAGTAGTAGTCGACACCGGTCAGGCACATGACCCGCCACCAGGCGTGCTTCTCCGCCGGGCCGTGTTCCAGCTGACCTCGGTCGGCCGTGAGCCCGTTCAGGAGCCACCCCCGCAGGGTCACGGCCACCCCCTTCATCGACGAAGGGGGAGATTTCTCATGATCGCAGGTGGCCGTCGTAGAACCCGACGGGGGTGGCCTCTTCCCGGTGGGGGGTGCCGTCGAGGCGCTGCCCGAGGGTCCTGGTGAACGCGAGGAACGCCTCGAACCGCAGCAGGGCCTGGAGGTCGTCGGTGGTGACGACGTGGACGAAGGTCAGCCCGTCGTCGAGCCGGTAGGACTGGTAGGTGATCCCGCCGGGCCGTTCCCGGGCCAGTTCGGCGAAGACCTCCTGGGCGAGGCGCACGTTCTCCTCGGCCTTCTCCTGGTCGGCGACGCGGTAGCGGATGATCTGGGTCGGCATGGCCAGACCCTATCGACCGGGGTCACGCGCGTCCCATTTCGCCGGAAAAGCTCCCCTTCGCAGGGGGCTTCTGGAGCGACCTTGGAAAAACTGTCGGCAGGACGTGACAGAGTCGCCGTCACCCGAAAACCTGTTCGAAGGAGCTCGCATGCTCACGACCGACTACCTGCCGGGCGCCCCCTGCTGGGTCGACCTGGGCTCGCCCCGCACCGACGCCTCCGTCACGTTCTACGCGGCCGTGCTCGACTGGGACTTCGAGTCGGCCGGGCCCTGCGCGGGCGGCTACGGCTTCTTCCGTCACGGCGGCAAGATCGTCGCCGCGGTCGGCCCGCTCGACGAGGAGGGCGCGAGCTCGGCCTGGACGATCTATTTCGCCACCCCCGACGCCGACGAGGCGGCGGCCCGCGCCGAGAAGGCGGGCGGCACCGTCCGGGTGGCCCCCTACGACGTGTTCGACGACGGCCGCGCCGCCGCGCTGACCGACCCGGCCGGGGCCGACTTCGCGATCTGGGAGGGCCGGGGCCGCAAGGGCCTCGACGCCGTGACCGAGCCCGGCAGCCTCGGGTGGACGGAGCTCTACGTCGCCAGCCCGCCCGCCGTGGCGCCCTTCTACGAGGCGACCCTCGACCACCAGTCGATCGAGGCCACCGTGGCCGGGGTCGGCTACACCACGATCCGGCTGCCCGGCGGCGACCGCCCGACGATCGGCGGGGTGATCACCCTCAACCCCGGCACCAAACCGTTCTGGCTGCCCTATTTCGAGGTCAGAGACGTCGACGCGGCCGTCGAGGCGACCGTCGCCGAGGGCGGGACCATCCTCGACCCGCCCGTCTCGGTCGAGACCGTGGGCCGTTTCGCCGTGCTGGCCGACCAGTTCGGCGCCCGCTTCGCCGTGATCACGAGCCCCTGAACCGGATGATTTAACACAGGGACCTCCCGTTTCACATCGTGTTCACAAACGGGCAATGGACATGAAATGGCTTCTTGGGAATCTCGGCGTGGCGACCAGAGACGCGGTGCGCCTCCGAGGAAGGGAAAGACGTGACGTTCAAGGCCGAGTACATCTGGATTGACGGCACTGAGCCGGTCGCGAAGCTCCGGTCCAAGACCAAGGTGCTGGCGGACGGCGCCGAGCTCCCCACCTGGGGCTTCGACGGTTCGAGCACCAACCAGGCCGAGGGTCACGACTCCGACCGAGTGCTCAAGCCGGTCTTCTCGTGTCCCGACCCGATCCGGGGCGGCGACAACGTGCTCGTGCTGTGTGAGGTCTACAACGTCGACGGCTCGGCCCACCCGAGCAACACGCGCGCGCTGCTGACCCCGATCGCCGAGCAGTTCGCCGACCAGGAGTCCTGGTTCGGCATCGAGCAGGAGTACACCTTCTTCAAGGACGGCCGCCCCTACGGCTTCCCGGTCGGCGGCTTCCCCGGCCCGCAGGGCCCCTACTACTGCGGCATCGGCGCCGACGAGGTCGTCGGCCGTGACATCGTCGAGGCCCACCTCGACGCGTGCATCGAGGCCGGCCTGAAGATCTCCGGCATCAACGCCGAGGTCATGCCCGGCCAGTGGGAGTTCCAGATCGGCCCGGCCAGCCCCCTCGAGGTCTCCGACCACATGTGGATGGCGCGCTACCTGCTCTACCGGATCGCCGAGGACTACGGCGTCTCCGCCACCCTCGACGCCAAGCCCGCCAAGGGTGACTGGAACGGCGCCGGCGCCCACACCAACTTCTCCACCAAGGCCATGCGCGAGGGCTACGACGCGATCATCGCGGCGTGCGAGGCGCTCGGCGGCGAGGGCAAGGTCGAGGAGCACATCTCGGGCTACGGCTTCGGCATCGAGCAGCGCCTCACCGGTCTCCACGAGACCGCGCCCTACAACGTCTACAGCTACGGCGTGTCCAACCGCGGCGCCTCGGTCCGCATCCCGTGGCAGGTCGAGGTCGACAAGAAGGGCTACATCGAGGACCGCCGCCCCAACGCCAACGCCGACCCCTACGTGGTCACCCGCCTGATCACCAACACCTGCTGCTCGGTCCTCGAGGCCAAGGGTCTCGTCTAGATGTACTTGGCCGAGATCTTGGTGACACGTGGCCGCAGGTGATTGATCATGAAGAAGACCTCCGGGCGTAGTGGAGTTAGCCGCTTCACCCACGCACGGAGGTCTTGATGGGTCACGCTAACGCCCGGCTGACGTTTCACGGCAGATGCCTGCTGGTTCGCCGTGTCGTGTTCGACGGCCGACCTGTCGCGCACGTGGCCGCCGAACTGGGCGTCTCACGCCAATGCGCTCACCGATGGGTCCGCCGTTACCACCAGGAAGGCTGGCCCGGCCTGGAAGAACGGCGCAGCGGACCCCGCACCAGCCCCCGCCGCACCCCGCCCGACATCGAGCAGCGGGTCCTGGTGGCGCGCGCCGAGCTGCGGGCCGGACCCGACCGGCTCGCAGCCGCCACCGGAGTGCCGGCCCGGACCATCACCCGGATCCTGCGCCGCCACGACATCCCCCGCCTGGCCATGTGTGACCCGCTGACCGGCACGCCGATCCGCGCCAGCCGCAAAAGCGAGCGCCGCTACGAACACCCAGCGCCCGGCGACATGATCCACCTGGACGTCAAGAAACTCGGCCGCATCCCCGACGG
>NZ_BBXG01000009.1 GCF_001570605.1 Herbidospora cretacea
CTCAGTGAGCCGGCGAGGTCGGGGAGGAAGGCGTCGGGGCGTGCCTCGGCTAGGACCCGGTAGATGCCAGTAGCCTCATCAGCTGCCTCCAATGCCTGCTCCCGGTCGCCCAGTTGAGCAAGAGATACTGCCAAGTTTCCTTGCCTGCGTGCCCGGTCCTCGGGAGGGGCGTCACCGGGCAACATCTTGTAGATCCTGCGAGAAACAACGGCATCAGCGGCGGCCAAGGCCACAGTCGGATAGGGGATTGCTGCATCGATCTCTTGGAGCTTGTCCAGAGACGACGGAGCGTGATCCAGCGCAGTGGCCAGCAGGTCGCCTACGATGATCCCCGTTTGGAGTGCCACAGCAATCGCCGGGAGCGCGAGGTTGTCCAAATCAGCGGCGAGCATCTCTGAGATGATTTCTTCAGCCTGATCATGATGGGTGGTCGCACGAGCCAAGACCGTCAATGCGTTCGCTGCCTGGCGCGGTTCCAGATCGGTAGAACACGCGCGGCGGAGTAGCGCCGAATCTGCAAGCTGAGTGGCGCAATGGTGTTCTGCCAGCAGGTCCGGCCGCACCGGTTCCAGCCACATCCCCGCCCGCCCTGGATAAAGCTCCCGCAGCCAGCGTCCAACACGCCCGAGGCGCTCCAGATTGGCATCAGCCAAATCCGGAACACGCCTAAGCGTTTGGCTCACCACTTCCTCGTCAGGACCGCCAAGCAACGCTACGACTGCCACAAGGTGCTCAATTGTGGTCAGCGCTAATTCCAGCTTGGCCCGCTCGGCGCTGGCGGCCCACAACTTTCCTTCGTGAGCCAGCAATGACGACAGCACGCCAAGATCAATGACCGCCCGAACCCCCGGGGCTTTGGTGATACTCGCCCGGCTGTCGAGCACTGCCACGAGCGCAGCGGCATGCAGAACTAGTACTTCGGGTGAAGAACCTTCTATCACTGTGAACGACACCTGCGGCGGGTCGATCTGAAGGAGCCGCGCGAAACGGGGCACGGCGTCAGCGGCTACTTGCACCGGATCTTGGTTAGGATCCAATTCCGGGGCAAGATCCATCACGGTCGTGGCGGCCACCAAATCCCGGACCGCCACGGATGACTTCTTACCGAGCAGATTCCACCATTCCCCGGCCTGCCGAGCCACCAGCAGGACCCGTACCTCACCTGCGGCATCATCCGCGATCAGCGCGGCCATATCCGCGAGCAACGACTCCAGTTCGGCGAGGGTCTCGGCGTAATCCACCACCAGCAGCGTTGGTTCCCCCACGTCCACCGTTGCCGCCAACGCGGCCCGCTCCCGGCCTGAAGCCACCAAGACCGTTTTCCACGATGCTGCCCGACTGTCTTCGGAAAACTCCAAAGCCAACCGGGTCTTGCCCACCCCCCCAGAACCGGTCAGCAGCCGAACTGGGCACCCACCGTCAGCCTCACGCCACGCCCTTAGCCCATCCAGTTCCCTCCGCCGACCCAAAAAGGGCACCACCCCACGTTCCGGCCGCAGCAACCCTGTAAGACTCTCGTCTGAGGCAGGCAGTTCCCGTGTGCCTAGCAACTCAGCGCGTTTGTTCTCCTCCGTGGACTCCGCCTCGCTCTTCTGAACCTGCAGAGTTTCCCGCTTCTCCCAGGCGCGGTCCAGAGCAAGGCCGGCGACGGCGCTCACCACTGCGGTAGCCACCCCCACCACGCCCGCTGCGGCGGTATCGGCCGCGAGGACCCCAGCCACGGCAGCACCCGCCGTGCCGCCAACACCAGCCAGCATCAGCAGCAGCCAGCCGCGCCGAGGACGTCGAGGTCTACGCATGCCACCATGCTCAACGCAACTCGCGATGTGGCATGCAACGACACCACTAGGGCCACACAACTGTTATCAACCGGTCACTGTAAGCAAGAATTGGTCTAACCGAATCAGTGCACATGGCCAGGGCAATACAGTTCCACAGCGTCCCCGAGTTGCCTACTCGAAGCGCAGCGACCCAACGCGATATCCACGCGATGATCAGCCATCGAGGTGGTGATAAGGATGACGAATCCCCAGGCCAGGCCGGATCTCCTGTTGAGTGCAGTGGTGGTCTTGAAAACCGCTAGGGGCGGTGACGTTCCTCGTGGGTTCGAATCCCACGCTCTCCGCTTTGCTTGGAAAACGTGGTCTGACCTGGCCTTATGGGTGTCGGGTGCCTGGTGATCATTTCCTTGATGTGCAGCTGTGTGCTGCCTGATGCGGCTCTATGTCGTTGATCGCGACCTATACGCGGCATGATCTTGGTGGTGTTTTCCCGTCCGGGGGTGAATCCGAGCCGTCTGCTGTCCCGGCTCAGTGAAGGTGGCACGGCCGTGGTGCTGTGAGCTGGACACGTGCCAGGTTCACTGAGCCGACAGGTTCCAATGGCTCAGTGAACCTGGCCCCCGTAGAACCTCAGGCCTAAGGTTCAGCGACAAGAGCACGGTCTCACCCGCCTTAGCGGCGCCAGCGCCACCTCCTCTCAGCCGTCGTGCCGCATTGAGTGAGCCGGTGCCACTTTCACTGAGCCGGCACATCCGGAACGGCCGCACGGTCGTTTTCGGCCGCCGACTGGTCGGGAAATTCGGACCGCTAATGACAAACATCCCAAGTGGGGGTTTATCGGTAAAGTGCTGAAATGTGCGGGCGGTATCGGAGAAGCTGTACAGCTGGTCTGATACATCCCAAGGGAAATGTCCATGACTATCACTGATAGAGCGTTCTATGTGGGTCCACCGCAGGAGCCCGACAAATACCGGCTGATTTCCCAGGTCGGTAGCGGGGGCGAGGCGGTGTTGTGGCACGCGATGACGTCCGTGTCCGGCGAGTGGGAACCGGTCGCGGTCAAAATCCTCAACCACGACAAGCAGGTGGACGTCTGGCGGCGCCGGTGGGATGACCAGGTGGAACTGCTGCGACTGATCCAGCATCCCTCCGTGGTCGGAGTCCATCAGCAGTTCCAGGGGGCCGCCATGCATCGGCCCGGTACGGCCGCGCCGGGCGACCGGCAGCAGCTCTACCTGGTGATGAATTGGGTGGAGGGCAGGCCTCTCGCCGAATGGCGCGCCCTGCACCAGCAGCCTGAAACGTTCTTCCAAGGGCTCCGGCACCTCATGCAGGTGGCCGACGTGCTGGCCTGGCTGCACCGGGGCGACGCGACGCCGTCCCGCCGGCCGGTCATCCACGCCGACCTGACGCCATCCAACATCATCATCGACACGAACGGGCAGGCCGTCCTCGTCGATTTCGGCCTGGTACGCGTCGCGCAGCAGACCAATCAGGTGGCGGAGGGCACACGCGGCTACTGGGCGCCGGAGGTCCTGCGCGAAGGACGGTACGCGCCCGCCTCCGACCGCTACAGCTTCGGCGCGCTGACCTTCTTCGTCCTCACCGGAGAACATCCGCCCGAGGACTACGCGGAGATCCGGGACCGCCTCTCCCGCGTCCCCCTGGTGACGGCGGTGCCCGCGCACCTCGACCATCTCATGCGCATGTTCGACCCGAATCCGGACGCACGTCCTTCGCCTGACGAATGGATCCGCCGCCTCCGGCTCCACAGCACAACCACCTCGGGCCTGGCCGACGCCGCCCTGCCACCACCCCGCCCACCGGCGCGTTCACTCGACCCGCGCCGTCGCGAGTGGTGGGTCGTCGGGGCGATGGCGGCGGCGCTGCTCCTGGGCGCCCTCACGCTGTACCTGTCCGGACTTGGCGATCAGGGCGCGGGCGGACAACCGGCCGCGGCGACCACGAAAGACCCAGCTCCCAGCGCGACCCCGACGGCGACCCCGAGCCTGAGCCCGAAGCCGTCACCCGTGCCGGTGGCGGCTCCCACCGAGATGCCGGACCTCGTCGGCCAGCCGGCGGAGGAGTCCGCGGCCTTCCTCCGCGAGATGGGAATCAAGGTCACTCTGGTCCGCAAGTGGGACGAGGCGGCCGAGGACGAGGCCGTCATCGGCCAGCTTCCGAAAGCCGGCAGAAAACTGCCGACAGTGGTTCGCCTGACCACAGCGCAACGCCCGATCGTGAACTACCTCAGCGCGATCAATCCCATCGATGGTGACAGTCCGGTTTATACAACCGCATATATCGGTGACAAGTCATTCCCGCAGAGTGCCGTGTTCGGTTCCTGCACCATCCAGGACTGGATGACCTTGGGAACCGAATGGCGGAACTCAACCGAATATGACCTCAACCAGGCCTATGTGGAGTTCCGCGCGACCATCGGGATCGGTTCCGCCGGCAAGGACGTCAGCGCCAAATTCCAAGTCATCGTCGACGGAGTCATCCGGAAGGCGGTCGTCGTGGCCTACGGCCAGAGCATGGACATCGTCGTTCCGCTCACCGGAGCGCAACGGCTGATCCTCAGATCCGACTGCAACGACGACGATGACCCGGCGGCGCAGCTCTGGGGTGACGCGCGCCTTCTCAAGAAGCCCTGATGGGAAGCGCTTCCCTACCGGCAGGCGGCCATGACCGCTGAGATGAGGACATCCCCTCCAACCGAAGGAGCGCCGTTGTCCGGCACGATCACCGAAGCGTCCACCGTCACCTGTGGTCTGCGGCGTGGTGACGGTCACCTGATGGCCGTCACCGCCGACGGGCTCGTTCTCGGCCGCACCGCCGCCGACCCGGGCCGTCTGCCCGACCCGCTCGTGTCCGCCCGCCACGCGCGGGTGATCCACACGCCGCACGGCCTCCAGATCGAGGACCTGGGCAGCACCAACGGAACCTGGGTCAACGGGCAGCGCATCGTTGTGCGGCTCCTTCGCGATGGGGACATCCTGCGGCTCGGCCGGACGCTGCTGACCGCTGTCGTGCCCAAGCCCGGCGAGACGGCTCTTCCGGCCGACGCCGACAGCTGCCTCTGGCTGCTGGCCCGCTGGGAGCGGCTGCGTGCCCACGCCCCAGGCGACGACTACCTCGACCGGCTGGCCCGAGACACCGGGGTGCCCAGAAGACGGCTGGCCGAGGTGCGGAACATGCGCAACGCCATCGCCCACGCTGACGGCACCTTGCCCGCCCAGCGGGTGGCGTCGGCCCTCCGGCTGGTCAGCGAGGCCGAGAGGGCGTTGCGGGCATGACAGAGGTACGGGTCAGAGCGGCCGGGCGGCTGATCCACCTGCCCTGCGACCGCAGTCTCACCTTCGGCCGTGACCGGGGCTGCGACGTCTGCCTCGACCCGGCCGATCGCGGCATCAGCCGGGTCGCGGGATCCATCGAGCACCAGGCGGGCACCTGGTGGGTCGTCAACCACAGTGCCAAGCGGGCGTTGCACGTCGTGGACGAGACCCGGCTCGCCCTTCCGCTCCCGGTCAACGCCGAAGGCTGGCCGCTGAGCAGGCAGGCGATCGGGGGCCGGCGGATCACCGTGCTGGTGGCGGGCGAGCTCTGGACTCATGAACTGGTCGTGGAGCCCGTCGGGACCCAACACACCGACACGGCCTCGCGGAAGTCGGCCGATCCCCGCTCGACGATCTCCCACGTGCCGACGCTGACTGAGAACCGCCGGGCCGCTCTCGTGGCTTTGGCCAGCGGTTATCTCCGGCCGCATCCCGACTACGACCCCCGTCCCCTCGGCTACGAAGACGCGGCGGCACTGCTGGGGATCAAAGGCACCCAGCTGAGGAAGCGCATCGAGCAGATTCGGGGCCAGTTGACCGACGCCGGGGTGACGGGGCTCGACTCCGTCGACGCGCGCCGGGCTCTGTGTGAGTGGAGCCTGGCCATGAGGTTGATCAGCCCGGCCGACCTGAGCCTGCTCCCACCCGCGTGACCTTCACCCCGCCGAGCTGACGGTTCGGAGGCCTCGCGGGGGCATGTCCTTCAACCGCTTGTAGAGCGCGCCGGTGTCAGTAGTACGGGGGGCCGGGGGAAGGCTCGGCCGGGTCGGGTGTCCGGGTTTCTTAGCCCGGTGGCTTTGCGTTCCTTACCCGGGCGCGGTTGATCCTGGAGCCAGCCATCGCAGTGGGTGCGCGGCGCTGCCCGCCGATCCGGTCGCCGCCTGGCGGGATTAGCTGTACGCCCTGGACCTGGCCGAACACGGCGAATTCACAGCGACGGATGGAAGGACAATAGAGGGCGGCTGCTACGCCGCGTCGACCGGCACGGCACTACCGGTCCCTCATTGACCGGCGAATCGGTCAACGTCATCGTCGGCGAGCTGGCCATCCGTGCCGACATTGCTAACGCCGACACCGTACTGCCCACAGCCTGCGCTGGCGGTGCGACCGTCGCCTATGCTGCAGGCGTCCCCGTTTTGGTCATCGCCGTACACGGCCGCTGGGCACCCAACTCCCCGGTCATCCTCAGCTATATCCGTGCGGTGGACTGCTGGCGTGACAACGCGATGCGCAACGTCGGCCTCTGACCAGCGCACCAGCGTCAGGCCAAAGCCTCGCACCTATGAGGCGCCATCTCATTGACCGCCAGCCCGGGAAGTAGCCCCAACTGGGTCACGTCCCCGTTTGATCGAGGCGCTTCGCGGTTATTTGGTGCCACTTCCACTGAGCCGTGCCAAATTCACTGAGCCGGGACATCTGCGCAGGAACACTCCCGGAACGCGGCTTGATGGTGATCACACGAAAAAGCCCCCGGCCGATGTGGCCGAGGGCTAGGTGGAGCTTTGCCGGCGGTCAGCCTGCCAGCGCGGCACCGATCCGGCGGTTGGCGGATTCGGCGCCGCCGTCGACGCACTTCGCGTACACCTTGAGCAGGACGTCGACTCCGTGTCCAGCCCGTTCGGCGACGTCGGGCGGTGCCACACCGGCGTTGAGCCAGAGGCTCACCGCAGCGTGGCGGAGGTCGTAGGGGCGCCCGGCCAAAGGTGAGGCGACCTGTTCCGGGCTCAAGGCGAGGGCTCGGGCCGCCTTCCACGCTTCGCAGTAGGTGCCGATCGAGATGATCCCGCCGGTGAGGGTCCGGAAGAGGCGGCCGTCGTGGTTGGTGCCGAACTCGTCGATGTGCTCGTGCAGGATCGTCACGAGCTCCGGAGGGATGGGAACCGGGCGGCCTTCGTTCTTAGCTCGGTGCTTGAGCCCTCGGTCATCGTGACCTTCCCCGCTGTCCGTCCAGCGCTTGTTGGACTGCGGCTTGGACTTGGCGACGATCAGAAGGCCCCAGCCCTCCTCCGGAAGGTTGCAGTCCACCTTCCGCAAGGCCAGCGCTTCGGCCGGACGTAGGCCCGCGTAGTAGAGGCAGGCGAAGAACCCTTTCAAATGGCGCCCGCGCTTGACGAGGCCGACGTAGGTGACCGCCGTTAGAAGTTCCTTCGCCTGGGTGGGGTTCACGACGACGCGGCGGTCGACGACCTCACGGACTTTGGGTGGCTTCCACGCCTTAACCCTGTCAACCGGGTTGGATGCCAGGATTTCGAGCTCTACGGCGTACTGCAGGAGGTTGTAGAAGACAGATCGCTTGCGGGCGATGGTCGTCGCTCCGGCGGCGGTTCCGTCCAGCCGAAGGGTGATGGCGTCCAAACCCAGGCGAGTGACCCGGGGCTTGGCCAATTCGTCCATGGGGAGTGAATGCTTCTCCAGCCAGTCAATCGCCGACTTGATCTCTGGCGGGCGCGATTCGGTTCTGGCAGCAGGCGGGAGTGCGTACTGCCGCAAGGCGCTCCGGAGAACGGCGGTTTCCGGGTTGTCCGTCGCGTCTACTTTGACGAGGGCGGGGATCACTGTCGCCAGCGCATCCGTCATGCTGTCCCGCGTCTTCGCGGCAGCGTGAGGCCATTTCATGTCGACGTACGCGAGGGCGAAATCGTAGAAGGTCTTCTGCTTCTCCACCTTCAGCATCGAGACCGGAAGGCCCGTTTCGACGTCGAACGCCTCGCCGCGCTTGGCAGCCTGCCTCAGGTCGGACAGGAAGCTTTCCGCCAGAGCCTTGGTCTTGAAGCTGGTCGACTTGACCTGACCACCGACCTTTCTCCGGACTCTGTACGAGGGGCCGTTCTTGGTTTCGTGCCGCGTGATGTCCCAGAAGCGGACCTCATAGGAGAGGTTCACGAGACCTCCCGCAGGGAGTCCAGCCAGGTGGCGAGTTCGCTGCGGTAGACGCGGATCTCGCCGTTGGGCAGCTTGAGGCCGCGCGGGGCCTGCCCGGTCTCTCGCCAGCGGTAGAACGTCCGGCGGGAGACTCCGCCGAGCGCGTCGAGGATCTGCGGCACCGTGAGGAGCTCGTCGTGGCGGCTCACAGGGCACCGCCGACGATGGCTCGGGTGAGAGCCTGCTCGGCCAGGCTGAGCCCCTTCCCGGCATATGACCAGTCGCCGATGACGGCGACGGCGTCTTCCGGGAAGAGGGGGAGCCGGCCGGTGGTGATGGCCTCGCCGCGTCGGTGTTCCTCGCGGGCGGCCCGCAGCGCGCCGAGGGTGGTGGAGTAGCGGCGGCTCTTGGTGGAGAAGTGGCCGCGGAAACCGAGCATGTGGGCCCAGCGGTCGAGCTTCAGGTCGGCCAGGTCGTCGAGGGTGGCCAGGCGGAAGCATTCGGCGATGTGGCGGCGGGCGTGCTCCGAGATGGGCAAGGCGGCGAGGTTCTCCAGCGGCTGGATGCGCCGGTCGAGGGTGCCAGTGCTCTCGGCGGATTTGGTGGCGTACTTGGCGATGTAGCCCGCCACGGCCTGGTCGGTGAGGTCGCCGGTCAGCGTGATGGGGCGGATGTCGAGCTGCTTACCCCAGGTCAGAGTTCGCTCGGGCAAATCGTCGATGGCAGGGACGGTCACCGAGACGACACCGGCCGCGTGGTGGATGGCGTCCGTGAGCAGCGCGACTGTGGCCCAAGCCGGAGGCGGCGAGGCGGGTCCATCCGTTCCGTCGGGGCGGACGACGGCGTGAAAGTGCACTACGCCCCGGTGCTGATACTCGGCGACTTTGGCGAAGGAGATCGTGAGGACCTGGCGCAGTTCCTTGTTCGAGAGGCCCGACAGCTTGGCGACGCGACGGCGCAGCGCTTCCGTGAACCGGCGCCAGAGCTCGGGGGCCAGCGCGTTGAACAGCACGGCCTCGGTGTAGCCGTAGCAGTCGAAGCAGAAGGGCTCGCCGAGCCGCGTGTCGTTAACGGAATGCTTGGCCGGGCACGTCATCTTGACCCCGTGAGTGCAGTTTGGTGCCGCTCGACGGACGCGGCAGCGCGGTGTCTTCGTCTTCTTCGCGCCCCGGTTGTGGACGATGCCGAAGGACGGCGCGGTCAGCGTGACGAGCAAGCTCGGGTGGGTGATGACCGAGGCCGGTACGCCTTTGCCGCCGACCAGGCCGGCGCGCACCAACTGGTAGGTGTCGGCGCGATAGATCTCCGCGCAGGCGGGGCAACGGGTGGCGCGGCGGGTCTTGCAGGGGACGTTCAGCACGCCACCGAGTTCGGTACGCGTGGTGTAGCGGTGCAGGACGCCGCCGGTGGCCTGGTCGATGTGCTCGACGTGGCCGCGCAGCCGGATGGGCTGGCGGCAGCCGCCGGTGCCACGGATCTGGGAGGCCCAGCGATCGAAGCTGGGGTCGTCCAGCCGGGCGATAATCCCGGCTATCAGGTGCGCGTTGGTGTTCTGAGGCAAGATGGGGCCGTCCTCTCCAGTGTTGCTGGGTGGATGGCCCCCGGCCTGGCGCGGATCTTGGTGGATGTGTGGCCAGGCGGGGGGCGTTGTGCTTACGCGCCGAGGTCGAATCCGGTGCCGCGGCAGTGGGGAC
Organism: Herbidospora cretacea; assembly: GCF_001570605.1. Taxonomy (GTDB): domain Bacteria; phylum Actinomycetota; class Actinomycetes; order Streptosporangiales; family Streptosporangiaceae; genus Herbidospora; species Herbidospora cretacea. Next base: position 9,676 of record NZ_BBXG01000009.1, read on the forward strand.
AGCTTTCGCCGTCCCCGTTGACGCCGGTCCCGTTGCAGGCGCAGCAGAGACAGCCGGTCACGGCTTGTTCTTGTGGTCCCGGGGGATGAGCTTCAGGTACACCCGGTAGGGGCGGCACCGGGTCTCCGGCGCATGGCAGATCTTGATGGGCATGGTCTAGGACTCCTGAGTCCGGTACGGCGCGGCGGTGCTGCAGATCGCCACCGCCCTCCACTCGACGGGACCGAAGTTCCGGCTGGTGGCGTAGTGGCCCCGCTCGAAGGTGATGGGCGTTTCGAACTGCGCGGCGTAGTCGTCGATCTCCGCCTTCATCACCTCGTCGGCCGCCCGGGTCGCGAAGGTGTAGACCGTGACGTCGGCCAGCACCGGTATGGCGGGGCGGGCCTCCATGAAGTCGGCCAGGGCGCGCAGGCCGGCGATCATCTCGGTGCGCTGGTCGTTGATCATCTGGTTCCCTTCAGCGTGCGGAACAGGTCGGTTGCGAGCTGGGCGGAGACACCCAGCCGGGCTTGGAGCGTCGTGGGGCTGATGGCCTCGCCGTGCTTGGCGCGGTGTTCGTCGGCCAGTCGCTGTGCGTAGGCGACGAGCGCGGTAGACGGGCCAGGAGCGGGTTCGGCCGTGCCGGAGGCGCGGCGTTCGAGCATGGAGATCGCGATGAGGAAGGCGACGGCTGGTGTCGCTGCGGTGAGCCAGCCCCAGACAGTCGGGTAAGCCTGGTGCAGATTGGCGGCCAGTGACAGGGTGATCCCGCCGGTCATGACCACGACAGGCCAGGACACCCGGCCGGTCGTGGTTCGGCCGGTCCGCTTGTCCCGTTGGCGTTCACGGGCGGCCATGACGCACGTCAGGTCGATGCAGATCGCGATGGCCCACGCCATCCAGCCGGTCTGGCCGTTCTCCAGGGCCGTTCGGCGGATGTGACTGAACGACCCGGCGCCCGCTATGAGCGCGAGGACGACGACCGGCCCGGAGTCGAGCAGCCAGCGAACGACGCGGGACACCGATTTCCTCCTTCCGAGATCGAGCCATCAGATCCGGGATGCGCGCGCCGGCCAGAACCGCACCCCAGCTCGGAGCCATGTGCGCCCATCGCTGGGTCGCTTCTTCCGCGGTCTCGTTGGCGACGAGTGAGGAGCGGGACCGGTACCACTGGCCGTTCTCGTGCGCGGCGATGGCGACGCCAGGGCTGGCGGCGGGAATCATGCGGGCCGAGTCGAGCGCGGCCGGGTCGAGGTCGCCCAGCGCCATGACGGCCGTCTCGGGGTCGTTGACGCGGTGGCAGACCCGTCCTGAACACTGGGCGCGAAGGGCGGTGACGCCCGTGCCGAGGTCGGAGCCGATGCGCTGGCCGCAGCACACGAGGTAGATGCCAAACGCCCGGCCGAGCTGAGCCACGCGCAGGAGCGCGGTGGAGATCGCGGCGACCTCGTCCTTCTCGCTCTTGTCGGCCATGAGGTAGAGCTCGGCCAGCTCGTCGATGAGGATGACGACCGGGAGCGGCTGCAGGTCGGGGTGTAACTGCCAGATGTTGCGCGCCCCGGCCGCGCGGCACATGTCCATCCGGCGCTGCATCAAGGTGCCGACCTCGGTGAGCAGGCTGAGGCACTCCGGCCGAGACGTGGCCAGGGCGGACAACCGCGGGCTGTACGGGGCGAACTCGACGCCGCCCTTGAGGTCGAAGCCGACCAGGGCGACCGGTTGCGGAGCCAGCCCGACGATGAGGGCGTTGGCCAGGTTCGACTTTCCGGACTGGGTCGCCCCGGCGACCATCCAGTGCGGCACCGTCTTAAAGTCGATGACCCAGGGACGGCCGGTCTCCAGGCAGCCGACCGTGACCTGGAGCAGTTCGGCGGGGTCCGCCGGGGCGGCGACGTTCACCAGCGGATCGCGGATCGTGACCGACAGGACAACCCGGCCCGGCCGGGGTGAGCTGACCCGGACGCCGTGCACGCGCCAGGAGTGGGCCAGCCGTTCGGCGACCTTGCTGTAGTCCTGCGGGACCTGCCCTTCGAGGGTGCGGATGGTGACCCGCCAGCCGTGCCGGGTGGGCATCGGCCACCACATCCACGGCTTGGCGTCCAAGCCCACCCGACGCCAGCGGCGATTCACCTGAACCGTGCCCGTCTCCAGCACCAGGCGCGGCACTCGCAGGAACCGGGGCCGCTGGCGTCTCTTGGTCAGGCCGCAGCCCAGGGCGATCTTCCGCCAGGTCAGTCGTACCCGGATCGAGGTCAGCAGGTAGCCGATCACGAGCCAGAACGAGGCGGTGTAGAAGTGACGCCAGGCCCAAAGCCCGGCCGCCGAAGCAGCCAGGGCGATGAGCGCGACGTGCAGCTCGTCAGACACGCACGTCCTCCCCGACGGGGAGGAGCGCGGCGGCGCGGTAGGAGATCCCCCACCGGCCATCGAAGTCCCACAGGTAGCCGACCAGGCCGACCGGGTTGATCTGCTGGCCGGCGACCACGGGCGGTTCACCGCTGATGCCGATCTTCATCAGCTCAAGCCGCCCGGCGTCGTCTTCCACCGAGACGGTGACCTCGTAGACGACCTGGCCGGTCTTGTCGAGCTTGATCTCGCCGGTCTCGCGGTTCAGAAGGCGGGGCTTGGGGTTCTTCACGCAGGTGAGCGTGAGGCGGGTCGGGTCGACCGGGATCGGGATGGTGCGCATGTGCTTCCTCCTCTGAGATTTTCTTAGAACACATAGAACGCTTGGTATTCTAAGTTGTCAAGGGATTCTTTGGCGGCCTGGTTGGCAGGCCGGTCGCGCTGTGCTGGACTGAGGGGATCACCTCATGAAGGGCAGGCCATGGTCGAGAAGACCGGGCGTCCGGGCTATCTCCAGATCGCCGACGACCTCCGGAGCCAGATCCAGTCAGGCAAGCTGGCACCCGGTGCCGCGCTGCCCTCGACGGCGGAACTCGGCGCCCGTTACGACGTCTCGGCGAGCGTCGTGAAATCGGCCATCTCCGTACTTCGCACGGAGAAGCTGATCATCGGTCAGCAGGGCAAGGGCGTGTTCGTCCGGGAGCAACTGCCGGCCGCGCCGTCCGAGGCGTCTTCGGATGGGGAGTCCGAGCTCCTGCGGCAGCTCGTCATGATGCGCGAGGCGGTCCAGGACCTCGGGCAGCGGGTTGCGGATCTTGAGAAGATCGTTTTGTCAGAGCGGAAAGGATCCGACTGATCCGGCAGAGAAGCCCGTCGAGATCTGACCGTATTGCCTGTAGTTCCTGAATGACCTCATTGTCGTCCATTTCCTGTGCCCTCAACTCTCGAACCGGCATCTCGGTGGCGCACAGGAAGTTCATCAGTGCCGACCGCATTCGGGTATCACGCGCGTTTAGCTAAACTCTTTCACTGGTAGTTGCGCACCGATTACACAGGGTCTTCACTCGTTCTAAGTACACGTCACTAGGTGCGCGACACCAGGCGCGACCCTCCTCGTGACCCATAAGGATGCAATGAAGGCAAACCGGCCAGGCTGGACCCCCGCGCGGCTGCGCGAACACCGTGAAGCCCACGGCCTCAGCCTCGAAGCGGCTGGAGAAAAACTCCGCGAAGTCGCTGAAAGGAACGAACTCGGCACGTTAGCCGCGAACTTCCAGACGCTCTGGTCACATGAGAGCGGCGCCGTATATCCCAGCCCCGCATATCGCCGGGCCTACTGCCTCATGTACCAGGCAACCGAATCAGTGCTGGGATTCCGGCGCCCACTCCCAGGTGAACGGCACCAGAGCCCGATCTCTGTCCTTCCCCGCTCCACGGACCCTGCCATCGACGCCCAGACCGCCTCTGTCATCGAACAGACCTTGGTCCAGCTCTCCGCCCGGCTCTCCCCACCCGGCCATGAGCTGGACATGCTCCGTCAACGGGTTGTCGACGCGTGGCACCGCTGTCCCAGTCCGCGGCCGATCCTCATCCTGATCGGCGGACACTCCGGCTCCGGCAGGACAGAGTTCGCACGATTCCTGGCCGATGTCACCGGCTGGGCGCTGCTCGACAAGGACACACTGACTCGCGCGCTCACCGAACGTCTGCTGACCACCCTCGGGGGCGACCCCCACGACCGGCACAGCGACCTCTACCTCACCGAGGTGCGCCCCCTGGAATACCGATGCCTCATGGACGCGGCCTTCGACAACATCGCAGTCGGGACCTCAACCGTCCTGTCGGCCAACCTCGTCGCCGAACTCCACGACGACGCGTGGCTATCCCGGCTGACCAACCGCTGCGCCGCCAAGGGCGTCGACGTCGCGGCAGCATGGGTGACCTGCGACCCCGACACGATGCGCGAGTACATCGAACACCGAGCAGCCCCACGCGATGCCTGGAAACTGACCAACTGGGACAGCTACACCGCTGCGCTCAAGCTCAACAACAGTCCTGGCGCGCACCTCACGCTCGACAACACCCTCTTCGCCGCCATCAGCCTCGCTGATCAGACCCGTGAGGCGCTCAAGCAGATCCTCACGTGAGCGATCTCTGCTGCAACTGCCCCAACGCCGCTGATGCGGTTCGATGAAGGTCGCATGAGCGATGTGGCCCTGGTAAGCCGTCCCGCCCTATCGACTGTTCTCCGCCGCCTCTGGTCACGATCGTTTCCGTTACGGCTTCGCCTGGCCGGCCATCCGAGCAACTCCTACCTACGTCTGTCCTCGCTCATGGCCCTATCGAACCACGGACGCCCAGGCTGCTGGATGAGAACTTTCTCTACGTAATCAAGCCGGCCCGCCTGCGGCGGTCCGGCGCGCGTCGGGCGGCCGCGGGCCGCGCTGCGGCTCTTCGGCCGGTCGCGGCCCGCGCCGCCCACGCGCCGACCGCATCGGGACCGCGTCATTGGAGAGTCCCTTCGGTCTGACCCCGTGACAGCATCGTGCGTTCAGAGGTCGTCCCTCTGCATAGACAAGGAACGACGAGCAAAACCGCCCTAAAGGGGCGTTGACTACGGTCCGGGCCGGAAGTGGAATCGAGTTATGAACCTTCGGATTAAAAGACGAATTTCTTAGTGCCATTTAGTTCCGTAGGCTATCTATTTCTATCATCCGGTCCGGGTTTGCCGCCGCCAAAATGCCCGACGATGATGCACAATGTTGTCCCGTATCGAAGCCCATGAGCAACCACCGAGCAACCATCAGCTACCCTGTCCGGCTTTACTGAAACGCGATCGCGTGCTCTCTACCTTGTATCCTACGCTAAAGTGTCCGAGTTACCGGGCAAGGCGGAATAATCTTTGAGGCCCACAGTAACGGGCGCGTCCCTGTCGTGCGCCGCCGGGAAGTCGGCTTCGGCTACTCATCCTCTACCTGCAGTACTACAAGACGGCCGGACCTCACCGCAGCATCGGACAGTTGTCCTCATCGCAAGCCAAACCGGACTGCCAACCCCAATCGACCTGGCCAACCATCGAGTCATGCAGAGCCATCCTCGGCGGCCGCATGCACCCGTGTCAGATAGCTGGCCGACACCACCAAGAACCGGCAGGCCAGACATCGAATCTTATTATTGAGCCCCACAGGCACAATGCCCTGCGCGAGTACAAACAGTTCTACAACCGGTATCGGACCCATCAAGCCCTCGCCCAAGCCGCCCCGCTACGTCCCGGAGCCGATCATTGATCCCGAGCGAATCGCGAGCTTGACCATCCGCCAGCGAGACTGGCTCGGCGGAATCCCTCCACGAATACTCACATGCCGCTTGAGCTGCATGGATGAGGTTTTCGGCAGGTGCAGTCTCCTTCAAGACCTTGAGAGCGCCTTGGAGTGTTCGGCGCTGCCGGTCAAGGTCAATCTTGCTCCGCCCGTCGAGCCCGAACTCGCTGACGAACGCGGTTCCCGCGATGAGCGAACGAATGATCATCAATCTGGCACAGGCGCGTGAATGAATTCACGCGCTGTGAACATCAAGGTCGTCTACGTGCACGGGGAACGCCGCGACGCCGTTGTCTACAGCACTGCGCCTGCCGATTATTCCATCCGTCCTGGTCACGACCTTGCAGGCAGGCTTCGACTCCTGACGAGGAGTAGTGCGGCAGGATGACTGGCGCTTTTTGGGAGGGCAGACCTTTGTGCGCCATTGATCGGCATAAGGTTGATCAAGAGGGTAAACACAACAGCGCTCGCGCCGCAGCTAAGCAAGCCGGGCATGCGCGGGTCCGGTCCCATGGAATCAGCTTTCCGGCCTGTGCCTGATGTAGCAGTATCCTAGCTATCTCACTTCTTTCCGAGGCCGGAAGTCAAGAGAGTTGCTCAGCGCCCGGGTGCCCATGAACCTAAATAGACTAAGCGCTTTTCCAGAAATCCTGCGCGTAACGGGGCGTGGGGTGCGGAAACTCTGCCGTAGTGGTTGACCTGGGGGTTCATGGCTCGAGCATGATGAGGTCTCGGGCATCCTGCTGACGGTGTTGTGGTCCTTTCTCTACCTCTTCCTCGGGGTGTCTTTCAGCTTCTGATCCTGCTGGGCCGGAGTGATCGGGCCAAGGCGATCGAGATCGTGGTGCTTCGCCATCAGGTCGACGTGCTGCGTCGTCAGGTGAGCCAGCCCGAGCTTCAGCCTGGAGATCGGGTCGTGCTCGCGGCCCTGTCGCGGCTGCTTCCCCGCTCCTCGTGGGATGTCTCCTTCGTCACCCCCGCGACGTTGCTGCGCTGGCACCGTGCCCTGGTGACGCGCCGGTGGACCTACCCGTCCAGATGATCTACCTGGAGGTGGTGGCAGGCTTACACTGATCATGAGTAGTTAAGTGCACATGAGTTTGCTGTGGGAATTCGTTCGCGCCCATCAGACCCTGGTGGCAGGTGCCTTCGCTGGGGTAAGCGCTGGAATCGCCGGGCTAGTCCTGATCGGTACTAGGCATGACCGGCGGGAGCGGCGGGACCTTGTCTCGGCCGACCGGTTCGAGGCGGCAGAGAAGGTCTTGATGAAGGCCTCGGAGATGGCCCTAGCGGCCAGACGCGGCGTTCATCCTCACGAGGATTGCGCCCTGCACGATCACATCCTGGGATTGGTCCGCCGCCTGCGGCAGCATCCGCGAGGCAAGGCGCTGGCACGCGCGTTGGAGAAGGTTCACCACACGATGGACATGCCTCACAGTGCCGCCGAGCTTGATCTGGACAGGTACGCCGAGCTGCTGTCCCGGCAGACCGGGCCCAGAAGCTAGTGGATATATGCCGGCCGGGCGTCGGGAGGAGTAAGCGGGCGGTGCGCTGCTGCACCTGAACCCCGAAAGAACCGCGCCCTGGCGGCGCTACCGCCCAGAAGATTCGCATCGGATACCGGGTTGAGGAACCCCAGGCAAACCGATTCGATTGGTCCCACTTCCTGAGATTCGAATCCGTGCGGCCGTCGGGACTCGGCGCCGAATCCACCTGCGCGGGGCCGATCGCTCTGGCATCCTGATGGGCTCGTCTTCTAGCGAGCCCCGATGCTCGGGCTTTCCCAGCGAACAGGAGCTTGCACCATGGCGATCCGCTACGACGACATGCACGAAATCACCGGTGCACTGATGATCGCGGTGCTAGAGGAACTGACCGTTGCCGGGCAGGCGCCCGTGTTCGCTGAGTACGTCGGTCAGGACGGTTGGTCGCGGAGTAGCCAAGAGACGCTGATGGTGATTCGACGCCAGCGATGGCGGCACCCCATGGCGCTGTCCAGCCCGTACTGGTGGGAGCAACTTCCCCAGATGCGGGCTTTCCGCACCGTGCTGGCCAGTCATCCCGAGTTGTCCAGCAGAGTTGACACTCTGATCGGGTTCGACTTCTCGGCCCAGAGGCGGGACCTGCAGCAACTCCTGATCGTGGACTTGCTGACGCCGCTGGTGGAGGCGGCCCGTGACTACGTCTTCGACCGTACGGTCTTCGACGTGGCTTACGAGCGGGTGGAGGCAGGTCTCCTCGCGGAGAATGTTCGGTGGTCGCAGATTGTGCCGCTTCTCGGCTTCGACATGGCGCAGCGGCTTCAGGTCGACCTGGGGGACGGGTTGGTCATCCGGCTGATGACCGACGTCGAACTGTCGGCGGCTGTCCAAGCTGGCCTGCCTGACCAGGCGAGCTTCGGGACCCTGAGCCGCGAGGTGTCGCGGCTGTATCAGTGCGCCGTGATCAAGGTGACCACCTACCCGATTCGCGCAGGAGAGACGGTTGATCACGTCGTTAGACCAGCGTCTATCGCTGATGACGCGTCGCGAGTCCAGATCGCCCTGCGGTTGGTCTGCGGGGGGTCGGTCACCACAGGCCGGCTGCTGGAGATGCAGCATCCCGATGACTTCCCCGCCACTCATGGGTATTCGGTTTCGCGTAGTTGGAGTGACGCGCCTGACCTGGACCGGCCAACCCTCCTTCTCGATCCGGTCCAGGTCACAGCGGTACAGCGGATGATGGTGATGCTCGCCGATCCGGCGATCACGGGTAACCGGCCGCTTCAGCTGGCGATCCGTCGGCTGATGTGGGGGGGTTCTCGCGATCAACCTGAAGATCGCCTTATCGATCTGACGATCGCCGCAGAGGCACTGTTTATCCACGGTAAAGGGAGTGGCGGAAAAGGGGGCAAGAGTGCGCCGATTGCTGCGGGTGCGGAAGCGCTGCTCGCTGGAGACCACGAGCTTGGCGTACCTGCCGCTGAAATTTCCTCGTTTGTCACCCACGCGTACAAGCGCCGAAATCATGAAGTCCATGCAGACCCCGGCACCTTCTGGCCGCTCAACCTTCTCGACGGCTCCCAGGCGCCGGACCTTCGATCTATGGTTAACGATCTAGAGCGATTGATATGTCGCGCCGTGGCTTTGACGATCCACCGGTCAGCCACTTCTCTCCAGCTTTCACCGTGACGTATTCCCGCAGGCAACACTTCGGCGGTCGGCGGGTCAGGTGCTCGGCGAGCAGACACAGGCCTCCCCATCCCACATCGACGCACGTCGCGGTTGCGGTGATCGTCATGGCCGCGTGCTGGTGGTAGATGACCGAGGTGCCGGGCTGCGGCCTTGAACCGCGTCGGCAGAACCCATCGATGTTCTCAAGGACGAATGCTCGCGGTGTCCAGGCGTCGGTGCAGCATCGATATCAAGGTCAGCACGTCGAGGGCGTCTGATCTAGAGGTGGCCCAGAGGACCTTTGGCGCGTGAGCGGTTGGATTGCGAAAGGTACTGAACAGGCCCTTCATCAGCATCACCAAGCCGTTCTGTTCCGATCGTTCCCACTCGGTCGCCAACGTGTTAAAAGCAATACGCGGACCTTGTCCGATAGAGCACGTCTTGTCCACAAGGCTAGAGCCGTCGCCGTGCTCACCGGTTAGAGTTCGCAGCTTGTCAGCCACACTCTTTGAAGCCTCTAGTACAGCGTGAAAGTAGTTACGCTGCAGCAACTCAGCACGGCAAAAGTGCAGAACGTCAGGATGGACGTTGCGTCGGTTCAACTCTGCACGTAGGTCATCTGCACGCTGCTGCGCTTCTGCCACGGTGGTGGCGGCCGTGGTACGAGCGACCTTGCCGTCGTCCCGGACTTTGTAGCCGCTGTAGAGAAGACTTTCGTTGACTGCGGTTCGCACTTGTTCGAAGGCAGGGCCAGATGTGAAACGAACCGGTCGCATCACCTCGCCAACGAGGCGCAGCATGGCGTTGCCATCCCCTTGCCGGTTCTGTCGATCGGCGACAGCGTTGAACAACCGCTTCCACTTGGTTTGCCCCTCACTGTTGGGGGGTTCGGTGACTTTGAGTGGAGCGATGAGGTTGGGGATCTGCGTTCCCGTTACCGCATCGGCCAGTGCTTTGCAGATCTGCTCTACCGAAGCGGCAGGGAATGGCGCGGGAGGGGGGTGTGCTGTCTGAGACATGGCATCCATGGTCCTCGTATGCTCCATGGAACGCTACCGATTTGCTCGGGCTGTATTTTGTTGCTCAGGCTAACGTGCTCGCTGTGTTACTTCTAAAGCTCTGATGATCTGATCTTGTTCGGGCGTCGTGACCCCGGGGATTGCACCTTCGGCCAGTTCCTTGAATCGGCCAAAGGCCCAGCGTTGCAGTTCATCGTCGGCTTGTCCTTCTGGCGGTGACAGGATTCCGTTGAGCGTATGCGCTGCGGTGCGAGTGCGGACGCCCGCGCGTATCCACGCGAGTACCTCCGGGGTATCAGCTCCAGAGCGGATGGCGAGTGGCAGTAGGTTCAGCGCTCGCATGCTCTCGTCCGGCAGGTTCCACAGGCTGTCTGGCTCGTGTTCATTGCCGTTAGTGACGATAGCTACCAGGGAGCCGGCAATGAGCGAAAGTCCAAAGCGGAAACCATTGCTGACGATAGCAATGACTCGTGGTAGCGGATCTAGTACACCACGGCGACTGTTATTTTTCACTGCCGCGGGATGAGTCTCGATAGCTACGTCAATTAAAGGCTTTCCAGCCATCCATGCCTTAAGTGTCCGACTGTATGCTTTCCAGCCAACCTGGCGATCGGAAGAACTGGTCTCATAAATATCGGCAAGGCGGCTGGATCCATAAGAATTCTTCGGCAGGATGCGTTCGAGTTGTTCGGGGGGAAGCGTATTGAGTACGTGGAGCAAGAGGTCTGCCCAAAGGGAAATCTTGTTAGGGGTTGGGCCTTCCGCGAGTCGCGCTCGTAGCTCTATATAGATCGATACTGTCTCGGGCAGCGGAAGACCAGATTGATGAGCTGCGAGTGACAGCCAAGATGGCACGCCAGCGCGCTGGATGTAGTCCTGCCCGGCTGCCTCAATGGAACCGGCGATTTCCTCAGCACGAGAGCGGGCGTTTGCTCGATGTGCCGCCCATGTCTTGCCGATGATGCCTTGTGCATCACTCTCGTTGCCCCCTGCGAATGACAGGAAGCTGAAGGCAACCTGTTCTGCGCTGGACATCGCCTCTACGCCGAAGTCGTCGGACAGCGCATTGGTTATAAGCCCGTCCAGTGAACTTCGGAGAGCGGAAGATGCATCCTCGTCTTGCAGGAACTCGGCTTGACGGACCGCCCGTCTGGCATCTTCGGCGGAATCTAGCACTACAAGTTTATTCGGCACCACTATCGCCATGGACCTTGGTGCAACGTGCGCCCTGCCCGCTCGACCGATGGCATTCAGCAGCTGGGAGCGGGCTCGGTTCTTCTTCTGCTGCTCGTCGGCCTGGTCGTCGTAGCCAATGTCAGTGCCGCCAATAATGACAGCAGTTGCTGGCATATTAAGCCCTTGTGCCATTGTGCCAGTCGCGAACATGGCGGTAGCGATGTTCTTGTCGAAGGCGATTTCGCTGGCTCGTTGTTCTTCGCTGAGTAGTGCACTGGTATGGACTGCAACGCCCTTCCTCAGCGCGGGCCTCAAGGCGGACTCTGTGCCCAATTCTAGTTCCGCAAGGACAAGGAAGGCCTCGACTGTTTCACCAAGAGCGAGTGATGCGTCTCTGAAGCCAGGTATTTCGATTGCCGCCAAGAAGCTGTCGTGCTTGCTGCGGGGAAGGAAAGCCAATACCTTTTCGCCCTCTTCCCCAAGTTGCTGTGCGATTGCAGTGGTAGCCGGCCTGCAATATCCTTTGCTGTCGAATGTTTTCGCACGACGAATTTTCAGAGGAAAACGAATGTCGGTGCTCACTACACAGTAATCTTCTTTGATGGTGCTCCGCCAGGCTCCCTGGAGCCCGGCAAGCAGGTCCACTGGTGCCAAGAATCGCTCGTTCTTGCGGTGCGGTCCGTAGCCTGCGAGGCGCGCATACGCTTCGGCGGCGGCAGTGTTACGGCGTTGCCGATCGACTCCGGCTATCGCCCGCAGCGTTCTCGTTGGCCGCCACGGCGCGTCCACCACGATGGAAGGTGAAAGTGTGGCGGCCTGGAGCCATGTGGCAAGTTCATCAGGGTTCGACACAAGTGCCGACATCAGCATTATCCGGGCCTGGGGAGCACGGTTCATCACTTCGGCGAGAACGAGTTCGGCGATCATTCCACGGCCATTGAGCTCGCCAAGAAGATGGGCCTCATCGAGGACGCACATTGCTAGTTGGTGGAATGCTTCGGGGTTCTGTCTCAGCGCCAACGAGCACTTTTCCGGCGTCATCACCAGCACCTGACGATTGTCAATCTCGGTGAAGGATTCGCCGGTAAGTTGAGTATATTCAGCGCCACCGACGAACTCGCGAACAGCAGTCGGGCCGAATACATCTGCGGTGTGCCTGCGGATCTGCCCCACGAGCGCGTTGGTGGGGGCAAGGTAGAGCACCCATCCTCTGCACAACGCCTGGCCGACAGCCAGTTCCGCTACTGATGACTTCCCTGAGCCGGTGGGCACCGAGACCACGGCATGCGCGCTGGGTCCGGGTAGGGCTTGGTCCGCATAGCTTTGGGCTGCAGGCCACAGAAGCGGTCTGGACGCGGCGCGTTTACGCTGATAGGCGACAAAGCGCCCATCGTCGTCTGGTGGTGGCGGCACGTTCCGTAGTGCGCGACTGGCGGTGCCTTCGCAGGCTGTTGCCAGTAGTAGGAGCAGATGGTGCAAGTCGGGGTGAGCCGCAGGTCTTGCCCGATCGCTTGAGCGATCCTCCAACTGTCCGGCCAGTGTCCGCAACGCGGCGCCGGATTCAGGGTTGTCCTGTCGACCAAACGTTAGCCAGTCCAGATGCTCGGCTACATGAGTGCCGATTCGTCGCCAGATCTCGTGCCGGACAGCGGTTCTCAACGGGGCCAGAGGGTCCGCTGTAGGCGGTTCGCGTTCGGTGGGGGTATTGGCGAGGCGAAGCAGGTTGAGGATCTTATCCAGGGCCCACTGGCTGATCTGGCGCTCCGGATCTTCGAGAGCGTCTGGCGGCTCACCCAGCTCACTGATAGCTAAGGCGGCGTTAGCGTCATAGCCGGCGATGAGGTAGAGCAGTCCCGACTCAATCTGCTCGAACCGCCGCACGGACCCAAAGATCCAGTACTGCTCCTCCTGTTCTGTGGACGGCTCAAGCTCGTGCGCAACCATGATCGCTTCAGCGGCGACGAATCCACACGCCTGAACAGTGCCGAACTCCAATTCCGGTCGCAGGATGGCATGTACCTCCAACGCGGTCGCTAGTCGGCGCAAGTCGTCAGCAAGAGTGACATCGGCCTGGCGGTCAATACCGAGGCGGGAGTCTTTCGCTTCCAGCCACGCGAGGGTCAGCATGCGGCGGATCTCAGCAACCGTAAGGCCTTCGACAGACGGCAGCGCCTGCAGCAGGACCTCGATACCACGGTTGAACATCAGACAACCACCTCCTCCACCGCGGCCCGCATCGCGTCTGCCACCGCGTCGAAGAACGCGTGAAACCCGGACAGCCTCACCACGATCACCCTGCGGCGTTCCAATGGCTGACCGAGCTTGGCAAGCGTCGGCCGTTCGCGGAGGAAGTCATATTCGTCTTGGTACACGATCATGGGGAGGTAGGAGGCGTTGTCCGTCCACAAGGCGTCTTTTACCTGGTCCTGGAGGTGGGAGGGCAGCACGTACCGGAATGCACTCAGCTTGGCCCTCAAATCTGGGCCGTGCACGCCCCGCTCGACCTCGACAAACAGCTTGATAGCCTCACCAAGATTCTTGCTGGCGTATGAGCAGGTCGTCTTGTTCTCACCGATCGCCACGCCCAGAACGTCCGCTTGGACGTACATCCCCACCGAGTCCAGACCTTGACGAGTGGGCGTTTGATGAACCTCCGCCAGGGCGCAGATCTGGCCGTCCACGCACGTTGTCTTGTGACGAGCGCTCAGCATCAACAGAGCGTGACCGACGCCTTCCCCCATCCAGGCATTGCGACGCATATCCCGGAACAACTCGTCCTCTTCGGTCGGAAAATCGTTCGATTTTCCGATCAGCGACAGGACCGTGCGACGCATCTCCTCACGTCGGTCAACACCGCGCGCGAGCAACTGCTCTGACAACTGAGCATCAATACCTACAGCCCCGGCAAGAGCCCCGACGAGATAACGACCAAAGGCGGCTGGTGCCGATGACTGCTCAACCCCGGTAACTGTAACGACGACATGGCTGGGACCACGCACGGCTGGCGAGAACTGGACGACCTGCCCAAGGTGATCAAGGGCCGCCTCCAAGATGTCAATGGGCGCCACGACCTGGACACTCACGGACATTGCCTCCCCTCACTTCAACCCCATCCGGGACAGGGCGCCGGCACGCGATTGACCGCGCTCTGCTGTTCAGGGGTCGCGTATACGTTGGGGAGCCGAACGACCGCAAGATCTCACGCTATTGCATCGCTCCAGCCCTGCCGACAGGTTTCGCCCAAACTGCCCACTTTTCTGCATGTCGGCCGATGAGGGACTGTAAGACACACACGACAACGACGAACGGCTCTGTCTCTCTTTCGGTGGTGGCGGAGCGTTAGGCCAAGAGGATGCGGTGGCGGAGCAGCGCGAAGCCGGCCCGGCCGTGCATCTGGCGCATGATGCGTTTGGTTTTGGTGTTGACGCCTTCGGTGCCGCCGTTGTGGAAAGGCAGGGTGACGGCCGCGCGGACGGCGTCACGGTCCTGGTCGAGGCCGCGATGAAGGCGTGCAGGTGAGGAAGATCGCAGGCCTTGGCGGTGGCGATCCACGCATCAAGACGGTCGGCGTTGCCCTCGTGTGGCCGCAGCAGATCGGCGAAGCGGCGCACGAGTTCGGCCAGGTCGATCATCTGCGGGCAGGCGGTGGTGAGGTCGTCCAGCAGGCGGCGGTGCTCGTCGTTGAGGTCGCCGGGCCGGGTGAGCAGGAGCCGGGTCAGGCGGCGGGGTGAGATGGGCGGTCGGTCGGCTTCGACCCGTCCCTGGGTGATGTAGCGGTAGAGAAGGTTGAAGCTGCCCGGGTAGCCCAGGGCCTTGATCTCGTTGAACAGATGCGAGACGGGGACGGCGGGATCGGCCGATCGGCGGCGCCGTAGATGGTCGCGGTAGGGGTCGACGAGGGTGGGCCGGTATTGCGGGGCGCGTTGCAGGCGTTCGGGTTCGCCTGCGCGGGCGTAGCGTTTGACGGTGTTGAGGGAGATGTTCAGGCGGCGGGCGCATTCCAGCAGGCCGACGCCTTTGCCGAGCAGGTCATGGATGTGATGCCAGCGCTCGCGGGTGGTGGTGGCGCGCCGGCCGTCCTGCAGGGGCGGTCCGGCCGTGGCCCAGCAGGAACTGTGTGCGGCCACTTCTTTCCCGGCGGCCTGGCCGAGGTTGTGCCACAGATGCCAGCGGTCGCTGACCTGGACGGCGTCCGGCAGCGCGCGGCGCACGGCCTCGGCGTAGGCGCCTGAGCCGTCCCGGCACACCACCTGCACCCCGGGATGGGCACGAAGCCAGGCCTCCAAGACATCGGCGGTGCGGCCAGGCAGAACATCAACGCGCCGGCGTGTCTCGGCGTCGATGAGCACGGTGGCGTATCGGTGACGCCGGCGCAGAGCGAAGTCATCCACGCCGAGCACCCGCGGCACCCGGGGCTGAGGTGTGGGCAGACGCAGCAGAAGGCGCAGCGCGGTGTGCCGGGACAGGACGACGGCCAGCGCGGATAAGGCGCGCACGCCGGCTCGTCCGGCCAGTTCACGGACCACCGCACCGATCTGCGAGGTCAGACGTGGTGTGCGCCGCTGGTAACGCTCCAGCACACCGGGCAGTTGTTCACGGAAGGTCCGGCGGCAGCCGCGCGTCGGGCAGACCAGGCGGCGGATCCGCACCACCACCAGCACCTGGCGTGCGTCGACCGGGACATCGGCAACGGTCCGGTCGTGATAGGCGTGGACTTGCGTTGTCGCAGCTCCGCACGCCGAGCAGGCGACCGGCCTGTCCGGGGTCTGCGCCCGCACTCGGATCCGCTCGCCCTCGTCCACGACGTTCTTCACCACCAGTGGCGACAATCCCGAGAACACCACGCCGACCAGCTCATCAAGATCAATCACGACTCACTGTGACGCAGCCAGACGTTTCGTCACCACCGAATCTGCGACAGAGCCGTTCAGGAGTGGACAGACCCCCGCTGGGAGCGGAACGGCGACGACAGTCCCAGCAGGCGATGTCGGAACCGGGCCGACTCGATTTAGATCTTCGCTGTCCGTGCATGACCGCTGGCGTCGAGAAGTGCCGGTGGGAGAGCGTGGGGGATCCCTCCCACCGGCTGCGTTGACTAGATCGCGGGCACGTTCACCCAGAAGCGGGTGTCATTGGTCAGGTTGGCCGAGTTGGAGTTCAGCTGGTCCCTGATCCAGTAGATGGCGTTCTTGTAGTTGTTGATGTCGGAGGTGTTGGGGTAGTTCAGACCGGTCTCGCCGTTCCGGTGGCCGGCGAACCAGCGGTCCAGCCCGTAGTAGCTTTGGCTGGCGTTGAGACACTGGACGTCCGCGCTGAGGTTGGTGTTCAGCACCGCACCGTTGTTGTACTGGCTCACGCTCTGGCCGGAGAAGCGGCTGCAGGACTGCCGGAGCATCAACCAGTTCTGCTTGAAGAGCCCGAAGTTGGCCGCGTCGCCCGACTTGTTGTCGCCGTAGGCGTAGTTGGTCTGCATGTTCTCGGTCTCGAGCATCGCGATCGCGATGTCCAAGGCGTCGCCGCCGGCGTTACGGATGGCCTGCTTGCGTGAGCCGAGTCCGCTCACCGTGTAGCAGCCCCGGTCGGAACCGCCGGTGCAGGTTCCTCCGCCGCCGCTCGAACCGCCGCCGCTGGAACCGGGGTCGGCGGAGCTGCCTCGCACGACGCAGGACTGGCTGTTCTCCCAGCCCCAGCCGTCGCCGTCGGGATCGCTGGAGCTGCCGTTGTTGCAGTAGGGGTAGCCGTTGGACGCCGTGCCTCCGCTGCTGCCACCCGAGCCGGCGGCGGGATCGGCCCGGCTGCCTCGCACGACGCAGGACTGGCTGTTCTCCCAGCCCCAACCGTCGCCGTCGGGATCGCTGGAGCTGCCGTTGTTGCAGTAGGGGTAGCCGTTGGGGGCGTTCTCCGCGCTCGCCGGCGTGACCATGAACGAGAGAGCGCCGATGACGGCCAGGAGCAGGGCCGTGAAGGCTGAGATGGTGCGTCTCATACGCAACCTCCTTCGAGGGGGTTCGATTGATTTGGCGATTCCGGGCATGCCGCAACCAGGACTGGTGCTGAAGTTCATGAGGAATAGAACTGCGGAATGGCCCTATCGCTAAACCGGGAAAGCTGCCTTCGGTCGATGTGATATCCAGCCACGAAGAGCAGAGTGCGATGTCATCGGCACAGGCCATGCGGTGGTATCGGGGTGGGTGCCAAGCCTTTTCGATGGATGGGAATATCTGCTCCGCGAGATGTGAACTCTCTGTCAGGCCATCGCCGCAGACAGGGTCGGGCGTGCTCGTTCCTTTCCTTTCATTTGATTGACGCCCTGGGGTCAGAATCCTCATGACAGCACTTAAACAGTTAAGTGTCAACGATGCTTCTGGGGCATTTCATCCGTGTTGCCCCCGCCGCGTTCCGAGGGATTTGTCCGCGTCCTGCACTAAATTGCGACGCCCGCCCGGTGATGAAAGTTTCTTTGGCCGACCGCGCGCGGGCGAGCTCGGCGGGCCAACGACGGATGCCTCAGGCGCCCGTCTGCGCAGCCGGCAGCGGGGATCCGCTTCTCCCTTCCACCAGCCAGGAGACGTCGAGGGTGGTCGGCCATGAGCCTGGGGCCGGGGTATAGGTGGCCCCCTGTGCCGGAGTGGGAGCTCAGGCTTGGATGCCGCACATGCCTTGACTTAAACGGTTAAGCGGACTTGGCTCACCGAAATCACGTTAATGACCTGCGGTTTCAGGGTGCGCGGCTTCGGCCTGGCGCCCAAGAAGGAGGCAAGAACATGCCCATGCGACAACGACACCTGGCGGTCCTCGGGGGTGCCGCAGGAGTTCTCTGCCTGGTGGCGATCCTCATCGCGGCGCCGGCCTCCGCCGCGGCGGGTTGCCAGGTCACCTACTCGGTGACCTCCCAGTGGAACGAAGGGTTCGGTGCCAACGTCGCAATCACCAACCTGGGCGACCCGCTCACCAGTTGGGAGTTGAAATGGTCGTTTCCAGCCGGACAGGCCGTGACGCACGGCTGGAACGCGGTCTTCTCCCAGAGCGGCAGCGCGGTGACCGCCGCGAATGCCTCGTACAACGGCAATCTGCCGAGTGGTGCCGTCGCCACGATCGGCTTCAACGGAAGTTGGAGCGGCTCCAACCCGGTGCCAGGTTCTTTCACCCTCAACGGGGTCACGTGCACGGGATCGGTCACCAACTCGCCATCGCCGAGCCCGACCTCCTCGCCGACCCCGACGTCCACTCCGACGTCCACTCCGACGCCCACCCCGACCCCGACCCCGACGCCTTCGCCCAGCCCATCCACCTCACCTCCGCCGCCCGACACAACAGGTTTGGTCGGCTGGGCGACCCAGGGTGGCGGTACGACCGGGGGCGGTAACGCGTCCGCCACCACGGTGACCAGCGCCTCAGCCCTGACCAGCGCGGCCTCGGGGACAGGCGCGGCCGTGATCCGGGTGTCGGGCACGATCTCCTGCTCGGGAATGCTGAGGATCGGTTCCAACAAGACGATCATCGGTAACTCGGGCGCGGCGATCGTCGGCTGCGGCCTGAACGTCTCCAACGCGTCCAACGTGATCATCCGGAACCTGACCTTCCGGAACTGGGATGACGACGCGATCAACGTCCAGTACTCGACTCGGGTCTGGATCGACCACAACACGCTGTCCAACGGCTACGACGGCGCCATCGACATCAAGCGCGCCAGCGACTACGTCACGGTGTCGTGGAATCACCTGTATGACCACGACAAGGCCATGCTGCTCGGGCACAGCGACGACAACGGCTCTGAGGACAGCGGTCACCTGCGAGTGACCTATCACCACAACTGGCTCGACGGCACCACCCAGCGCGGCCCCCGGGTGCGCTTCGGCAATCCGGTGCACGTCTACAACAACTACTACTCCGACGTCAGCGGGTACGGCGTCGCCTCCACCGAAGGCGCCGGCGTTCTAGTCGAGGGCAACTACTTCGAGAACGTCGATGACCCGTACCACCTGGGCGAGGCCTCCTCTGGCCCCGGCACCCTGGTGGCCCGCAACAACTATCTGACCGGTTCCGGCAGCGGGCAGCAAGGCGGTTCGGTCGCGTCCATCCCGTATTCCTACAGCCTCGATGGAGCCTCATCCGTCAAGTCCATCGTCACTTCGGGCGCGGGAGCAGGAAAGGTCAGTCTCTGAGCCGTGGAGCCGGCTTCTGGGGACCGAACCGAGGAAGTATCGCGTCCTCGGCGGGAAGGGGAGAACTGAACACCACTTAAAATCTTGACGCTCCCATTGGTGCTCCCTAGCCTTCTCTCATCGATATTCAGGGAGCGTCTATCGATAACGGCGCCCAGTATGACACTTGAGGAATCATCTTCGTCGGGTGTCATATTGGCGTCGGTTCAATTGCGATGCGGTTGGCGCGGAGGAGCGGCCTTGAACGAGCTGTTCGTCGCGACGACATCTCCGGCGCAGCGGGTCGACTCACCGGGATTATCACTTCGGCCGGGGCTCCGGAACCGGGCCCCATGAGAAATAGACGCCGAGTTATGCGCCGTCCTCGGCGTCACACAGCTCGCGATGACCTGGAACCGGCGGACATGAATGACTTGAAGGTCGATTTCTCGGGCTCCCGATCGGGCCGGTGGCCCATGACCGCCGCTCAGCGGAATGTGCTGGAGTGGCTCAGTCCGGATCAGCCGGGGCCATCCGATATTCTGTCGGCAGTGGTACGTGTTCCCCGGGTGTGCACCATAGATGCGGTCGGTGCGGCTTTGGGCAGCCTCATCAGCCGTCAGGAGTCGCTGCGGACCTTACTGCGGGACGGCGAGCAGCTCGTGCACGCGTCAGGAACACTGCTTGCCGAGGTGGTCGAGGCCACGGGCACCGACCCGAACTGGCTCCTGCCCGTCCGGGCTTTCGACCCCGCTGTCGACTTCCCGATCAGAGTGCGCGTGGTGACCCGGTCGGGAGCTCCGTTTCTGGTCGTCCTCCATGTCTCACACGCGGCGGCCGACCTGATGGCGATGACGATTCTGCGCACCGAACTCACCGCTCTGCTGGCGGATCGACCCCTCCCTCCCGCTACCTACCACCCCGCCGATCGCGCCACCTACGAACTCTCCCCTGCGGGGCAGCGCCAGCTGGGGAATTCAGCCAGGTACTGGGCCCGCCACGTCACCGACAGACCGCTGTGCTCGCTTGGTCTGCCTTTGCGTTTTCCCGACGCCCGCGGCCATCATCACGTCCTGCTGGGCTCTCGCCCTGCTGCGGCGGCGCTGGCTCGTGTCGCGGCGACGACGAATGCGCGGCCCGTGGCCGTTGTCATGGCCGCTTTCGCGGCAGTGCTGACGAACTGGACCGGCGACCCGGATTGCCAGCTGAACTGTCTGTGCGGCAACCGATTCTCTCCGGAGTTGCGCGACTACGTCGGCACTGTGGCTCAGGAAACGATCTTCTCGTTCACCACCTCGCCGTCGTTCTTCCAGGCGGTCTCCCTGACGAACTCGGCGGCCCTGGCCGCCTACAAATACGGCCGTTACGACGCGGTCCAGCTGTCCGAAGCGGTCAGCGAGGCGGAACGGGCGCGCGGCATGCGCTGCCACCGCGATGTGGTCGTCAATAACATGACCGGCCATTCGCGCGCGACTCTGCCGGTGGTCGGTGTGGAAGTTGCCACCGGTAACCGTGTCTTCGACCCTCCGGCGGAGTTCGACATCTATCGCCTGGACGGCAAGCTCAACTGCGGACTCGCCCTCGACACCCGCCTGGCAACCGCCGAGGAGGCCGCTGGCCTCCTTCAAGGAGTCGAGCGGCTCATCATGGCCGCCGCGGACGGCGACGTCGATCCATCGGGCTTTGGCATCCCTGCGGCGGAACGAGGGCCGGGCTGGGTACGCGCCCGCTCGTGCTGGGTCGATCTTGGCGGAGTTCAGGCGGCGGCGGACCTGGCCCTCGGCGTCGGCGTCACGCGGATCGAGGCCGTTGGCGGCAGACTCATCGCTCACGTCGGCGCGGGCATCGCTCTGTCCGCTGCCGCGAAGGCCGTACTCGCCGAGGTCTTGCGCGAAGAACGCCACGGAGTGGTCGCACCCAGCCAGTACGTGCGGGCCGTCGGCTGAGATCTCTTCTCGGCAGTGGGGCGCGTGGGGCGCTTCGTGTCGTCCGTGGCGGGTGCTTAGACGCTCACCGATGAAGCGAATCCGGCGATCTCTGCCCTTGCGGCCACGATTCGCACCTCCGGCTTAACGCACCAAAGCGCTTCCACTGACCAAACGGCGTCAGCTCTAGAAAAACCGAGTAAGTTCGCGTTAGCTTGGGACTCACGTCACCTCGGTGTAACGAGCGCGAAACGTAATGGCCGATTCACCTGCATCTTTGCAGCACTGTCATGGTGAAGTGCGCTGATGGGTCGCAACGACTGCCAGATGTCTATGACAGTGGGTGGTGGCGAAAGATCGATAAGTGACTGTTCCCTGCTCTCCAGGGGATCGTTACTGAACCGAGAAAGTACGCCAGAACCGGAGGTGCCGCGTGAAGCGACCCACGATCTCCGACATCGCCGCGGAGGCGGGCGTATCCAAGGGCGCGGTCTCGTATGCGCTTAATGGGCGGTCGGGTGTGTCCGAGGAGACTCGGCAGCGGATTCTCACGATCGCGGACCGGCTGGGTTATCAGGCCAGTATGGCCGCCAGGGCGTTGGCCGGAACGCGCGCGAGGGTCATCGGCATGGCGTTGCCGCGCCCGCCGGCCACGTTGGGCATCGAACCGTTCTATATGGAGCTGATCAGCGGACTGGAAGCCGAACTCTCCCTGCATGGATACGGTCTGCTTCTGCAGATGGTGCCAGACGAGTCCGAGGAGATCACCTGCTATCGGAGCTGGTGGCGGGAGAGCCGCGTGAGCGGCGTTCTGGTCTGCGACCTCCGGGTGCGCGACCGCCGGGTCAAGGCTCTGGGCGAAGTGGGGCTTCCCGCCGTCGCGATCGGACCGCCCAGCGCGGCGGGATCGCTCGCGAGCATCTGGTCCGACGACGGTGTCTCCATGATCGAGGCCGTGGAATACCTGGCCGCGCTCGGGCACCGGCGGATAGCGCGCATCGGGGGGATACCTCAGCTCGCGCACACCGCGATTCGTACTGACGCCTTTCTGGCGGTCGGCCGCCGCCTGGGCCTGGCCGCCACCATCGCGTCCACGGACTACTCGGCCGAGGACGGAGCGCGGGCGACGGTCCGCCTGATGGAGATGGCCGCGCCACCCACCGCGCTGATCTATGACAACGACATCATGGCGATCGCGGGCCTGTCGGCCATCCGGGAGGCCGGCCTGTCGGTTCCCGGCGACATCTCGATCGTCGCATGGGACGACTCACCGATCTGTCCACTACTCGACCCGCCGTTGACCGCGCTGACCCGGGACATAGGCGCATACGGCAGGCACGCGGCACGGCTGCTGCTGGCCGCCGTGCAGGGCGCCGGAGTCAAGGACGTTCACGATGAGCCCGCGCTCCTGACGCCGCGAGGCAGCACCGCGCCGCCGCGAGTGAGCGACGAAACAGCGGTGTAACAGTTCGACATCGACCACACCTTGGGCTTTACTTACCGGGTTTTAGTGAGCAGCATTTCGCTCACTTGGGCTAAAGCGCTTAATAAATGGCGCAGTCGGCACATCCGCGTGCCCGTTGATCCCCCAAGGACGGAGTCATGGATATGCGCAGTAAGGTCTTGACCGGCGTTGCGCTGGCCTCGATGCTGCTCGCCGCGGCCTGCGGCAGCGACACGCCCCCGCCGTTAGGCGCTTCGGCACCCCCCACGTCCGCGGCGTCGATCGACCCTGCCAAGGTCACCGGCACTGTCACGGTCCTCACCAACCGGACAGACCTCGTGACCGACGGCACGATGGAGAAGTACGCCACTGAATTCAAGAAGACCTACCCCGATGTCACGGTGAAATTCGAAGGCGTCACCGATTACGAAGGCGAAGTCAAGATCCGCATGAACACCGAGAACTACGGTGACGTGCTCTTGATTCCCAATACGATCGGTAAGGAGGATTACCCCAAATTCTTCGAACCGCTCGGCAGTGCGGCCGATCTGGACAAGAAATACGTCTACACCAGCAAGAGCAACGTCGGCGGCACCATCTACGGCATCCCCGGCTTCTCGTCCGTCAACGGCTTCGTCTACAACAAGGGCGTGTGGGAGAAGGCCGGTATCGCCGACTGGCCTACCACACCAGACGAGTTTCTCGCCGATCTACAGGCGATCAAGGACAAGGGCGGTGCCGTCCCGTATTACACCAACTACAAGGACGGCTGGCCGCTGACGGCGTGGACCAGTGCTCTCGGTTCACCCTCTTGCGACGCAAAGGCGACCGACAACCTCGCCACCGACTTGGAGCCGTGGAAGGCGGGCGGTGACCTCCACATCGCCGACACGCTTCTCTACAACATCGTGAACCGGAAGCTGTCGGAGGCCGACCCCACGACGACCAACTGGGAGGACTCCAAGAGCCAGCTCGCCACCGGCAAGATCGCGACCATGTGGCTGGGCTCGTGGTCCATCGTGCAGATGCAGGACGCGGCCAAGCAAGCGGGCCAGGACCCCTCGGTGATCGGGTACATGCCCTTCCCGGCCCAGAAGGACGGCAAGTACTGCACCATGGTGACGCCGGACTACCTGTACGCCGTCAACATTCACTCCGAGAACAAGCCCGCCGCGCGGGCCTGGCTCGAGTGGATGGTGGAGAAGTCCGGCTTCGCCGAGACCAACCAGGCGATCTCCAGCGTCGCCGGCGCCCCCCTGCCCACCGCGCTGCAGCCCTACAGCGATGCGGGTGTCGAGTTCGTCGAGCTCTCCCAGGCCGAGACCGGGAAGTTCAACAAGATCGACAACGAGTCGGAGGTCGGCATGAACAAGCCCGACTACCGGCAGAAGCTGATCGACATCGCCCGTGGCGCGGGGTCCGGCGACCTGAACGGTCTGTTCTCCGAGCTGACCACCAAGTGGGCCGACACCGTCAAGATGAGCGGCTGACCGCCGCCTCTTCCGTCATCCGCATGGGACCAGTAGCGCCATCATCCTGGACGGGCGTGCTCGCCCTACGCCCGTCCAGGGTGCCGCATCCGAAGGACACCCGATGGCCATCACCCCGTTGACCGCCAGGACCAGGAAGTCGTTCGAGCCACAACACGCGGCTCCGCCTCAGCGCAAGTGGCGGCGTCTCACCCCGTGGCTGTACCTGCTCGTTCCGCTGGCTTTCCTCGTGACCTTCACCTACGTGCCGGTCGCGAACATGATCTCCTACAGCTTCACCGACTGGGACGGATTCAGTCCCGAGAAGCAGTACGTGGGGCTGGACAACTACGCCCAGTTGTTCACCAGGCCCGAGCTGTTCCAGGTCTTCTACGTCAGCCTCTTCTACCTCGTCGCCTCTCTGCTGCAGATCGCCCTGGCGCTCTACTTCGCCACGGTGCTGAGCTTCAACATGCGCTTCCGGAACTTCTTCAAGGGAGTGCTTTTCTTCCCCTACCTGCTCAACGGCGTCGCGGTCGCGTTCGTCTTCCTGTACCTCTTCCAACCCGGCGGGACGCTCGACAGCGTGCTGGCCCTGTTCGGCATCGACAACAAGATCCTTTGGCTCGGTGACCCGGATCTGGTCAACGTCTCGCTCTCGGGGGTGTCGGTGTGGCGCTTCCTCGGCCTGAACTTCGTCCTGTTCCTCGGGGCGATCCAGTCAGTGCCCTCCGAGATCCACGAGGCCGCCGAACTGGATGGGGCCACGCGTCCGCAAGTCTTCTGGCACGTCATCCTGCCCTCCATCCGCCCCATCATCAGCCTGAGCGTGATCTTGGGGATCACCGGGTCACTGTCGGTATTCGAAATCCCGTGGATCATGACGGGCGGCTCTGGAGAGAGCAAGACCTTCGTCATCCAGACGATCAAACTGGCGTTCCAGTTCAACAAGATGGGCCTGGCCTCGGCGGCGGCGGTCGTCCTGCTCGTCGCGATCCTGCTGATCGCCTGGGTTCAGCGCCGGTTGATCCCCGACGAAGTGACGGCTGGTTCCCGATGAAAGGAAGTTCCGAGATGGCCGTGCGGGCGGTCCGCGCGAACCTGTGGTACCGAACCCCTTGGGCTCGCGTGATCGCAACCGCGCTGAAATACCTCTCCCTGGCCGGGGCCTCGGTGGTGGTGGTGCTGCCGCTCCTGACCATGCTCACCACCTCGTTGAAGACGAGGCGTGAGATGGCGGAGGGGGGAATCCTGTCTCTGCCGAGCAACTGGTTCAACTTCGACAACTACGTGACCGCGTTCAACAACGGGAACATGCTGCTGGCCTTCGGCAACACCGCCTTCCTCCTGGTGTTCTCGATCGTCGGAGCCATTTTGATCGGGACGATGGCCGCGTACGCGATCGACCGGTTCACCTTCCGGCTGCGCGGGCTGGTCATCTCCCTGTTCCTGATCGCGACGCTGGTGCCCGGTGTCACGACTCAGGTCGCGACCTTCAAGGTGATCAACGCGTTCGGGCTGTTCGACACCCGGTGGGGTCCGATCCTGCTGTACATGGGGACGGACATCGTCTCGATCTACATCTTCCTGCAGTTCATCAGGAACATCCCGGTATCGCTCGACGAGGCGGCCAAGATGGACGGCGCCTCGTCGTTCCGGATCTACCGCACCGTGATCCTGCCGCTGCTCAAGCCGGCGATCGCGACCGTGGTGATCATTAAGGGGATCATGATCTATAACGAGTTCTACATCCCCTTCCTCTACATGCCCTCGGAGGAACTAGGGGTGATCTCAACATCGCTGTTCCGGTTCAAGGGCCCCTTCGGCGCGCAATGGGAGGTCATCTCAGCAGGCGCGGTTCTCGTCATCCTCCCCACCCTGATCATCTTCTTGGTCCTGCAACGCTTTATCTACAACGGCTTCACATCAGGAGCGGTCAAATGACCTAGATCAGGACGTGGGTATCCTCCTCACCAAGCAGTCTGTGGCGTACGCGGCGATCAGTCGTGGATCGTCCGCATCGGACGAAGGAATCTGGCGCGTGAAGCGACCGACGATCAACGACATTGCCAAACGCGCGGGCGTATCGATCGGAGCCGTTTCCTTCGCCCTGAACGGCCGCCCCGGCGTGTCCCTGGAGACCCGCAGGCGGATCATCGCCATCGCCGATGAAATGGGGTGGCGCCCGAACGCGGCGGCACGCGGACTGTCCGAGTCGAGGGCGCACACCGTCGGACTGGTTCTCGCCCGGCCCGCCGACACGCTGGGCATCGAACCGTTCTTCATGAAATTCATCTCCGGTCTGGAGAGTCAGCTGACCCTCTCCAGGACGGCGTTGCTGCTCCAGGTCGTCCCCGACCATGCCAAAGAGATCGAAGCCGTAGGGGCCTGGTGGGCCGAGCGGCGTATCGACGGCCTCATCGTCATGGATCTGTGGTCGGAGGACTCCAGAGTGGCCACGTTGGAAACCATGAAGATTCCCGCGGTTCTGGTAGGACGGCCGCGACCGGATTCGGCTCTGCCCGCCGTCTGGAGCGATGACGCGGCCGCCGTGGCAGAGACCGTCGACTACCTGGTCGGGCTGGGCCATACGCGCATCGCACGCGTCGCCGGATTGCCGGCACTGGAGCACACACGGGTGCGCGGTGAGGCGTTCCGGGTGGCGCTGGCGCGTCATGGACTCGAGCCGTCGGCCATCATCGACACCGATTACACATGGGAGGCGGGAGCAGAGGCGACGACATTCCTCCTGACGAACAGACAGCGGCCCACGGCCATCACCTTCGACAACGATGTGATGGCCACGGCGGGGCTGAGCGTGGCGCGCAAGCTCGGCGTGAACGTGCCGGGGGAACTGTCGATCGTCGCGGGAGACGACTCTCAGCTCTGTGAGATGGTCTATCCGCCGCTCTCGGCGCTGTCGCGAGACGTCCAGGCCTACGGCATGAATACCGCTCGTACGCTCCTGGCCCTGCTCGACGGCAAGGAGCCCGCGTCCTACCAGGACGCGACGGCCCGACTGCGGATTCGCGGAAGCTCAGTGGCGAGATCCGGGTCCGACCGTCCGGTCTAGCATGGTGCTGCCGCGCTGGGATGGATGTCCGCTGGAGGGTCGATGGGGAACCAGGTGACGATGAGCGACATCGCTCGTCGCGCCGGCGTCTCCCGCGCGACCGTTTCCTATGCGCTCAACGGCCGGCCAGGCGTGTCGGAGGAGGTCCGGGAGCGCATTCTGCGCATCGCCAGTGAGGTCGATTTCCGGTCCAGTGTCCCGGCGAAAGCTCTGCGCGGAGCCGGAACACACGCGATCGGCATGACGCTGCGACGGCGCGGAGCCACGGTCACCATCGAAGCGGTTCGACGACGGCTGATCAGTGGAATCCAGAGTGAGCTCGCCGTGCATGGCTTCGGCCTGGTGCTCCAGTTCGTCGATGAAGGCGCGCAGGAGATGGAGGTCTACCGTCTTTGGCGCGCAGAGGGGCGTGTGGACGGGGTGATCGTGTGCGATCCGCAGATCGGAGATCCACGGCCGACCGCGCTCGCCGACATGGAGATGCCGACTGTCGTGCTCGGACAGCCCGAGCACGACGAAGGGCCTCCTCACGTATGGACCGACCCTGTGCGGGCGAGCGAGTCGGTGATCTCCCACCTCGCCGCGCTCGGGCATCGGCACATCGCCCGGATCGGTGGTCCCGAGACACGCTCCGACCCCTTCTACGCCGTCGAGACCTTCTCGGCTGTGTGCGCCGGCGCCGGGATCACGGCGACGGTCGTGATGGCCGCGCAGGGCGCCCGTGAGGGAGTCCGCTCCACCCGCCGACTACTCGTGACGCGTCCGCGGCCGACGGCCATCGTGTATGACAGCGACATCATGGCGGTCGCCGGGCTCGGTGTGGCCAAGGAGCTCGGCCTGCGGGTTCCGGCCGAGCTGTCGATCCTCGCCTGGGACGACTCTGTTCTGTGCGGGCTCGTCCGGCCGGCCATCACCGCGCTGAGCCGGGACGCCGTCGCCGATGGAGGACGCGCGGTGCAACTCCTTCTCCGCGACATTGCGGGAGAACGGCCGGCACACGTAGAGGTGCCGGTGCCGTACCTGGTGGTACGGGACAGCACGGGCCGACTGGACGACTGAGCCATTCGGCGCGTTTGGCGAACAGATCATTGACACGATGAGGTTCCCGCCGTACTTTCAAGATGCTTACTCGGTTAAGCATTGGAGTCGTGGAAGGGACGGGCGAGAGCGGACGCTCTTCGCGAAGATCCCGTACGTGCCTGGGCGAGAGCACGTAACCACACTCATATAGCCAGTTCGGCGGGTCAGATCCTGTCCGCGGCACTCCGTGTTGTGCGCGACACGCATGTCCGCCATTGGCAATACCGGTTCAGTCAACCTTGTCTCAGGGGTGATTCTCCGTGCCCTGGGCGGTGTGACCCAACTCTGAGGAGCCTTCGTGACCACCACTCATCTGCTGGACTCTCGCTGGACGCTCACAGCGGTGTCGGACGAGGTCGCCATCGCCGGCGTGCCGGCGGTCGTTCCCGGGTGCGTTCATACCGATCTCCTGGCCGCCGGGCTGATCCCCGATCCCTACCTGGACGACAACGAGGTCAGGCTCGGCTGGATCGGTCGCACCACGTGGGCTTACGAGACGACCTTCCCGTGGTCGGCCGACCAGCACGACAACACGGACCTCGTCTGCGACGGTCTCGACACGGTGGCCACCCTGCTTCTCAACGGGGTGGAGATCGCGCGTACCGCTAACCAGCACCGCTCGTATCGGTTCCCGGTGCGTCACCTCCTCGAAGAGGGAGACAACCACCTGACAGTGATCTTCGATTCCGCCTACGGGTACGCCGAGAACTACGAGCAGACGCTGGGCTCCCGGCCGGGGCCCTATGAGAAGCCCTACCAGTTCATCCGCAAGATGGCCTGCAACTTCGGGTGGGACTGGGGCCCCGCCTTGGTTACCGCGGGGATCTGGAAGCCCATCGCCCTGGAGAGCTGGACGGGGACGCGCCTCGCGGAGGTACGGCCGGTGATCACCACGCGGCCGGGCCTGGCAGGCGCGGACGGGCGGGTCGAGGTGCACGTGACGATCGACGGTCGCCTCGACAGCCCGACGATCGTCAGCGCCGAGGTCGGCGGGGTGTCGGCTGAGATCGTCCTGGCGGCAGGTGACCAGGAGGGCGTGCTGTCGCTCGACGTGCCCTCACCCTCGCTGTGGTGGCCTCGCGGCTATGGCGACCAGGCCCGCTACAAGCTGAATGTACGACTGGGGGACCAGGTCTGGACCCGCGTGATCGGCTTCCGGTCCATCGAACTGGACGGCGACGCCTTCACCCTGTCGGTGAACCAGGCGCCGGTTTTCGTCCGAGGGGTGAACTGGATCCCGGCCGACTGCTTTCCCACCCGGGTGACCCGCGAGCTCCTGGCCGAGCGGTTCGGCCAGGCGATCGAGGCGAACGTCAACCTGCTGCGCGTGTGGGGCGGCGGCCTCTACGAGAGCGAGGACTTCTACGACCTGGCCGACGAGCTGGGCCTGATGGTCTGGCAGGACTTCCCCTTCGCCTGCGCCGCCTACCCGGAGGAGGAGCCCTTCAGGAGCGAGGTGGAGGCCGAGGCCCGGCAGAACATCGTCCGGCTGAGCCCGCACCCCAGTCTCGTGTTGTGGTGCGGCAACAACGAGAACATCGAGGGTCACGCCGATTGGGGCTGGCAGGACACGCTGGGCAGCCGGTCCTGGGGCGCCGGCTTCTACTTCGACCTGCTGCCCGGCCTCGTCGCCGAGCTTGATCCGTCGCGCCCGTACTGGCCCGGAACGCCGTACTCGGGAGCGCCGGATCTGCCGCCCAACGATCCGTCCAGGGGCACCATCCACATCTGGGACGTCTGGAATCGTGAGGACTACCTTCATTACGGCGATTTCCGCCCGCGCTTCGTCGCCGAGTTCGGCTTCCAAGGGCCGCCCTCTCACGCCGTCATGCGTGAGGCGATCAGCGGCGAACTCGCCGCCGACGCGCCACTCGTCCTTCATCACCAGAAGGCCAAGGACGGCAACGGCAAGCTGCTGCGGGGTCTGCGACCGCACCTTCCCGAACCTGAGACGTTCGATGACTGGCACTATCTGACGCAGCTCAACCAGGCACGCGCGATCACCTTCGGTGTCGAGCACTTCCGGGCGCAGATGCCCGAGTGCATGGGCACCATCCTGTGGCAGCTGAACGACTGCTGGCCGGTGACGTCGTGGGCGGTCATCGATGGCGGAGGCCACCGCAAGCCCGTGTGGTACGCCCTGCGGCGGATCTACGCCGACCGCCTGCTGACGGTTCGCGACGGCGCCGTGACGGCGATCAACGACAGCGCCGAGCCCTGGGAGGGCGAGGTCACCGTGATTCGCGCCAGGCTGGATGGCACCCTCCTCGCCAAAGAGATTCTGCCGCTCTCTGCAGGTGCCAGGAGCGTTCAGCGCGTCGCCCTTCCCGAAGCGATCTCTGTATCGGACGATGCGGCGGCAGAGCTGATCGCCGCCACCGTCGGGGAGCACCGCGCTTTTGGCTTCTTCGCCGAGGACATCCGCATCGACTGGCCGGTCGCGCGGTTCGACACGCACGTGGACCGGGTCGCCGAAGGCTACCGGGTCTCAGTGCATGCCCACACCCTCCTCCGTGATCTGACGATCTTCCCCGACCGCCTCGACCCCTACGCCTCGGTGGACGACATGCTGTTGACCCTGCTCCCCGGCGAGAGCGCAGAGGTCACCATCACCTCCGACCAGGACCTGGATCCAGAGGCACTGGTCCGTCGGCCGGTACTGCGTGTGCTGAACGAGGGCATTCAGTGAACGTACTCGCCATCGACATCGGCGGCACGAAGATCGCCGCGGCCGCAGTGAACTCGGATGGAAGGATCCTCGCGCGTCACGAGGTGCTGCTTGCGGCCGCCGGATCGCCTGACCGCGCCCTCACCACGATCATCGAGGCGATCCTCGCCCGCGTCCCTGCGGACGAACTGCAGGGCGTCGGCATCGGGAGCGCCGGCCCTCTCGATGTCGCGCGCGGCGCGGTCAGCCCGATCAACATTCCCGCATGGCGTGATCACCTCTTGGTCGACGCGGTAGCCGCCTTGCTGCCCGATCGGCCGGTGCGCCTCGCCGGTGATGCCCAGTGCATGGCCCTGGGGGAGTGGTGGCGCGGAGCCGCCCTGGACCGACGCTCGGAGACCCTCCTCGGCATCGTGGTGTCGACCGGCGTCGGCGGGGGTTGGGTGCTGGACGGCGTCCCCTACCTCGGCTGCACCGGAAACGCCGGTCATATCGGTCACATCGCCGTCGATCTGGACGGCGATCGATGCTCCTGCGGTTCATTCGGCTGTGTCGAGACGATCGCGAGCGGTCCGAGCATGACGGCGTGGGCGCGGCGCCGAGGCTGGAATGGTAGCGACGCGCGCGCCCTCGCTTTGGCCGCGGCGGAAGGTCATCCCATCGCGGTGGCGGCTTTCGGCCGGGCGGCGGACGCGCTCGCCACCGCGATCCTCACCGCGGCGGTCCTCATGGACCTCGACCGCGTCGTCATCGGCGGTGGCGTCGCCGCCGCCGGCTCGGTTCTGTTCGGCCCTCTCGGCCAGGCGGTGGCGGATCGCAACTGCCTCCCCTACACCCGCCGACTGCGAATCGGCCCCACCACGCTGGGTCGCGACGCAGGCCTTCTGGGAGCTGCGGCTCTGGCCTTGGCCCCCTCCAGCCCAGCGCTGGTCCCGCACCCCCCGCACCCCCCGCACCCCCAAGGAGCATCCTTATGAGATGGACCCGATGGCTCATCGCCGCAGTGGTCGTCGCGTCGAGTTCGACAGTGGCGTCGACCACTCCGGCCACCGCATCCCCGTCGGACTTCGTCACTCGCCAGGGATCGCAGTTCACGCTCAACGGTGAACCCTTCCGCTACGCGGGCACCAACAACTACTACCTGATGTACCGCTCACCGGCGATGGTCGATGACGTCTTCGCCAGAGCGAAAGCGGCCAAGCTTTCGGTGATCCGCACCTGGGGTTCGCTCGACATCGGCAACCAGGATGGAACCAACTCGATCCACCACAAGGAGGACGGTGTCTACTTCCAGTACTGGGACGGCGCCCAGCCCGCTTACAACGACGGCGCCGACGGCCTCGAGCACCTGGACTACGTCCTGTGGAAGGCCCGGCAGTCGGGCATCAAGCTGATCATCCCCTTCATCAACAACTGGAGCGCCTTCGGCGGCATCGACCAGTACGTCCGCTGGTCCGGGGGCACCTACCACGACGACTTCTACACCAACCCCACCATCAAGAAGTGGTATGCCGACTGGGTCGGCCATCTGCTGAACCGGGTCAACACCCTCACGGGGATCAAGTACAAGGACGATCCCACCGTCATGGCGTGGGAACTCGCCAACGAGCCGCGCTGCAAAGGCTCGGGCAACTACCCCACTTCGCCCACCTGCTCCACCACCACGCTGAACACCTGGGTGGCGGAGATGTCCAAGCACGTGAAATCCATTGATCGGCGCCACATGGTGAGCGTCGGCGACGAGGGCTTCTACTGCAGTGCGTCAGGAACCGACTTCACCGACGACTGTTCCGAAGGCGTGGACACTCTGGCCTACGCCTCGATTCCCACCATCGACTACCTGTCGCTCCACCTGTACCCGGACCACTGGACCAAGGACACGGCCTGGGGCACGAAGTGGATCACTCGGCACACCTCAGACGCGCGCAGGCTGGGCAAGCCCGTCGTCCTCGGCGAGTTCGGGATCCTCGACAAGACCACTCGCAACCCGGCCTACCGCGCCTGGCTGGATGCCTTCATCCTCGGCGGCGGCGACGGCTTCAACTACTGGATGATCGCTGGGACGCAGGACGACGGCACCCTTTACCCGGACTACGACGGGTTCACGGTCTACTGTCCCAGCCCGGTGTGCCAGACCATCACCAACGCCGGCGCGATGATCCGCGGCAAGCTGCCGCTATTCCCCCCGGTGGCGGACGACGACACCGCCATCACCACCTTCGACACGCCCATCACCGTCGGCGTCACCACGAACGACATCGCCTACCTGGCCAAGGTACGCGCCGACAGCATCGACCTCGATCCGGACCAGCCGGGGCGGCAGACCACACGCGTCACCGGTTCGGGCACGTTCTCGGCCGCGTCGGGAAAGATCACATTCAGCCCGGTCGCCGGGTTCAGCGGAAGGATCGATACGAAGTACACGGTCCGCGACACGCTGCTCCGCGTCTCCAACGCGGCCACGCTTTCGATCGTCGTGAAGCCCGACCCCGGCGCCGCCATCGTCATCGCCTCCTTCGAGAACGGTGTCCAGGGGTGGGCCTCCGCGAGCTGGCAGACCGATGCCGGCACGGTCGTGGCCTCTGACCAGCACGCGACCGCCGGCACCGGCAGTCTGCGCGTCGACGCCACCGGCGGCGGCTGGTTCGGCACCGCGTTGCCCGAACCGCTCGACCTGTCGACCAAGGGCAGCGTGAAGTTCGATCTGGGCAGCACGACGACCGGGACCTCGACCAACATCGCCTTCCAGACCGGACCGGACTTCACCTGGTGCCAGTCGACATGGGGCTACCAGAACCCGGAGACCACCGGCACGGTGGAAGCGGACCTGCTTTCCGGGCTGTCGTGCTCCACACAGGATCTGACCGACGTCCGCGGCATCTATGTCTGGGCCGGTTCAGGCACGTTCTACATCGACAACGTACGAGCCGAATAGTGCCCCTCGTGCGGACGCCTAAGGGTGGCGTCCGCACGAGGTTTCAATTGAATATCCTCTTCTCATAATTTCGAAGTAGTGGTTTTGGAACGATCCAGAAGTTTTCCAGAGATCATTATTTAACTGCCGCGAAACCGTTGAAACTAAAATGGTTCAGCCCTTGACTCGGGATTGTCGGACTTCGTGTCCGGCCATCCCAACTCGTCAGGGAGACGCACACCATGAACGGCCAGCCCCCCACGCTGAGACGCCCGCGCCTCATCACCGTCTGGGCACTCGTCCTCGCGGTCGTCGTCGCGGTCGCCGGACTCAACCTGTTACGGCCACAGACCGCCTTCGCCGCGCCCGCCGGCTTCGCCTACCGCTGCGGAGTCAATTTCTGCCTCGACGGCAACAAGTATTTCTTCGCCGGCGCCAATACCTACGACGTCTTCACGTACGGCAGCGCCTGGGGTGACACCGAGACGCAGTACATGGACAAGAGCCAGATCGACGCGCATTTCGCGCGGCTGAAAGCCGACAAGGTCGACGTGCTGCGGCTCTGGTTGTTCAGCCACGAGAGCTGGCATGGATTTGAACCCGAGAAGGGTGTCTACAACGAGCAGCAGTTCGCTCTGTTCGACTACATCATCCAGTCGGCGAAGAACCACGGGGTCAAACTGCTGCCCGTCTTCGAGAACTATTGGGAGGCGTACGGCGGCATCGATACCCGGCTGCGGTGGGAGGGGCTGTCCGGCGGTCACCCGCAGCGCGCGGCCTTCTTCGACAAGACCAAGTGCCCCGGCTGCTTCACGTCGTACAAGAACTATGTCAGCTACGTCCTCAACCGCACGAACCACTACAGCGGAGTGAAGTACAAGGACGAGTCGACGATCTTCGCGTGGGAGCTGATGAACGAGCCTCGCTACCAGGACGTCAGCGCGGCCGAGAACACCAGCGGGACCACGCTGCGCAAGTGGGTCGACGAGATGGGGGCCTTCATCAAGGGCATCGACCCCAACCACATGCTCGGCACCGGCCTCGAAGGCCACGAGACGAGATACGGCTTCGGCGGTGATGAGGGCAACCCCTTCATCTACATCCACCAGTCGCCCTACATCGACTTCACCTCGGCCCATCCCTACCCGACCGAGTCATGGGCCGACCTGGACATCAACGAGACCAAGGCACTGATCCGGACCTGGATCTCCGAGTCGCACAACATCGTCGGAAAGCCCTTCTACATGGGCGAGTTCAGTACGCACAACGTCGATCGCACCACATGGTGGAACGCGATCTTCCAGGAGTTCGAAGCGGCCGGCGGTGACGGTACCGGCTTCTGGTGGTACCAGAACCGCAACGTCGACGGGAAGTTCGGCGTCTCCGAAGGCGCGCCCGAGCTGGCGGCTTTCCGCAGCCACTCCGCCCGTCAGGCCGCCAAGAACGGGCCGGCCCCGAGTGGTTCCCCTTCGCCGTCCCCCTCGCCATCGGCGAGCCCCAGCCCGTCCCCGTCCCCGTCCCCGTCCGCGTCGCCTTCGCCGACCCCGTCACCCACACCCACCTCGTCGAGCGGGTTCGTGAAGGCGTCGAACGGTTCCTTCGTCCTGGACGGCCAGCCCTACAAGTTCGGCGGCACGAACAACTACTACCTGCACTACAAATCGCCCGCCATGGTCGATGACGTCTTCGCCGACGCCCGGGACGCGAACCTCAAGGTCGTCCGGGCATGGGCCATGATCGACCGCGGCTCACTGGATGGATCGGTGCCCAATGTCGACGGCGTGGGGCACAAGGACGGCTACTACATGCAGTACTGGGATCCGTCCAGCGGAAAGCCGGTCGTGAACGACTCGGCGACGGGCCTGCGACAGCTCGACTACATGATCGCCTCGGCGAAGCGGCACGGCGTCAAGCTGATCCTCACGCTGACGAACAACTGGAAAGAGTTCGGCGGCATGGACCAGTACGTGCGCTGGCGGGGCGGGCAGAACCACGACCAGTTCTACACCGACTCAACCATCAGAGGCTGGTACAAGAACTGGGCGTCGACCCTGATCAACCGCACGAACAGCGTGACGGGAACCAAGTACAAGGACGATCCGACCATCTTCGCCTGGGAGCTCGCCAACGAGCCCCGTTGCTCCAACGGCAACCTGGGATCCTCCGGCTCCTGCACCACCCAGACAATCGTCAACTGGGCGAGCGAGATGTCGTCGTACATCAAGGGCCTGGACCCCAACCACATGGTCGCGGTCGGCGACGAGGGTTTCCTCAAGCGGAACAACCAGAGCGACTGGGCCTACAACGCCGGTGAGGGTGTCGACCACGAGGCGCTGACCTCGTTGTCCTCAGTCGACTTCGGCACCTACCACCTCTATCCCAACCACTGGGGGAAGAGCGCCGACTGGGGCACGCAGTGGATCAAGGACCACAACACCGCCGCCGTCGGCTACAACAAGCCCGTCATCCTTGAGGAGTTCGGCTACCTGGACCAGGGCCAGCGCGATGGGGTCTACCAGTCGTGGACCGACGCGGTACGCACCGGAGGCGGCGACGGCTGGAACTTCTGGATCCTGACCGGCGTCCAGGACGACGGCTCCCTCTACCCGGACTACGACGGCTTCCGTGTCACCTACCCCTCGAACACGTCCACAGTGCTGAAGAGCGCCGCCACAGCGCTCGGCGGAAGCCCCGACCCGAGCCCGTCTCCTTCGCCGTCCCCGAGCCCCTCTCCCAGCCCGTCGCCGTCGCCGAGCCCGTCTCCCTCTCCCGGGGGGGCCTGCACGGTCACGTACACGATCTCGGACTGGGGAAACAGCTTCAACGCCGAGGTCACCATCAAGAACAACAGCGCGGCTGCGATCAACGGCTGGACGCTGAAGTGGTCGTTCCCCGGTAACCAGACGATCAACAGCGTGTGGAATGCCAAGGTCACCCAGAGCGGTAAGGCGGTAACGGCCGTCAACGAGCCGTGGACGGCGGTCATCCAGGCCGGCGGAACCGTCAGCTTCGGTATGAGCGCCAACTCCGTCGCGGGCACCAACGGTGTCCCGGCGAGCTTCACGCTGAACAACGCCACCTGCGCGAAGGGCTAGCCCGCGAGCTGAGGGCCGGAGCTCCGGCCCTCAGCTCACCAGGCGACTTCACGCGATCCACGTTCTTCCGGGCATCTCGGCGCACGGGGTCGTCGGCGCGCGGTTAGGCACCACACCACCGGTAGTCAGACGGCTGATGCCGGAAAACCGCCAGCCCTCTCCATGGTCTTCGACTCCACCCAAGGCGACACCTCGTCGTGGAGGCTGGCTTTCCGCACGGCTACCACCTTGACACCCACTCTCACACTGAGGGCCAGCTCGTCTATGCGGCCGCAGGAGCCTTGGCCACTACGACTGAACGCGGAACCTGGGTCGCCCCGGCCAACCGCGCGACGTGGACGCCGCCCGGATTCGGGCATTCCCACCGCTTCTATGGCGAGACCGACGTCCGTCTGCTCACCATCCTGGCCGAACTATGCAGCGCGCTCGTGCCCCGTCCCGGGCTGTTCGCGGTGAGCCCTCTGCTGCGAGAAGCCCTCCTGGCGAAGAGCGGGTCCTTCCCCTGCGCAGCGTGGTGTACAGCCCCATGAGCCGCGGCAAGCTCTACCTGCTCGGCGACGCGGCACACATCGTCCCTCCGATGAGCGCGAAGGGAATCAACCTCGCGCTCAATGACGCCGAGGTGTTCGCCCGCGCCGCGATCCAGCAGATCCAACAGGGCGATTCGCGTCTACTCGACAGTTACTCCGACACCTGCCTCAGCCGCATCTGGAACTACCAGGCGTTCGCGGCATGGATCACCGAAATCATGCACAACGTCGGCGACACCTCCTACGCAGGAGAGTTCCGCTAGCAGTTCGCCCGCGCGGAACTACAACGCCAGTTCACCTCTCCCACAGCAACCAGCTCTTCGGCGAATTCACCTCCGGGGTGAACTGACGACGCGACGAACTTCTGCGCCGGCGTTGCTCCGCGGGGTGCCGGGCACAGGAATGCGCGTTCTCCGCCGATGTGCGGCTGGCCAGCCGCACCGGCTTCGCGCTGCTCCGCCACCGCATCCTCTTGGCCTAACGCTCCGCCACCACCGAAAGAGAGACAGAGCCGAATCTGCGACAGAGCCGTTCAGTGGACAGACCCGCCGATGAACGCACAGGCGGGACACATGGCGAAGGCTGAAGCGGTCCAGGTCGATGGAGACTTCGATGTTGCCCGGACCCGCCTCACCTACCCCTAGCCACCTTTGATGAGGGCTACTGGGAGCAGGGCAGGGTCGCTCAGACAATGGCGAGCTTCTCCAAACGCGCCACGCAGTCGTTGATCATGGCTGGGGGCATGCGCTTGGCGGCGGCTTCGGCCGCTGACTCAGGGGCGGCGCCGTACTGCCACCAGACCTGGCCGGTGGTTCGGTCGGTGACGAGGAAGCGGTCCTTGACGGCCGGTCCTCGCACGATGAGGGAGACGGTGTCGGGCCGGGAGACGGCGGCGTGGACCATGCTGTGGTGCGGGGTGTAGCCGGGGCCGGGCTGTTCGGTGCGGACCATGAGGGGCTGGAGGGCGGCGACGTCGATGGTGTTGTCGAAGTCGTCTTCGGTGCCGTACAGGCTGGGTATGTGGCGGCCGGACAGCAGGCGGGCGGAGTAGGTCCAGCGGTGGTTGTGGGGTCGGTCGTAATGGTCGGGGCCGAACAGATGCAGCCGGACGCGGAAGCCGGACGGGTCGTCGTGCAGGACCAGCTTGTCCAGGATGTCGTAGTGCTTGCACAGGCTCGGGAGGCGCTCGTCCCCGTACACCGGTTCGACGACCTGCCGCAAGGCGGTCGTGGTCCTGGGCTGGCGGAGAGCAGGCCCCAGTGAGCGCCCTACGGAACGATGCGAAGCACCGGACGCTGGTCGGCTATCCCGAGAAGTTCACGGACCCGGGAGGCAGGCCAGGCGAGCTGGCCTGCCAGATCGTGCATGGTGAGCCCTGTCTGCTCGGTAGCGAGTTCGAAGGCTTGCCGGAGGAGAACTGGAAGTTCCCCTGGATAGCCGGTAATCGACTCGGACGTGAAGCCGGGTTGGCTCCGGAGCTCATGAAGTCGCTGATAGCCGCGGCTGGCGGCTGAGTCGGACAGCAGGCCGACCTCGCGGCAGCGATAGAGGAGCGAGTCGACCGACACTCCCCATTTGTGGCGGAGCTCCGCCAGACGGCGCAGATCCAGTCGGCCTGGTAGCTCGGAGAGGATGCTGTCCCGGGGGGTGAGGAATTCTGCGGCGAAGCTGTCCGCTTCGCGTTCTTGCCGGGAGTCGCCTGCGGGAGCGTCGCCGTGCAAGATCAGATGGCCGAGTTCGTGAGCTGCGGTGTAGCGGTAGCGGTGAATGTCGTCGTATCGGTTGGCGGTGAGCACGATGATCGGCCGGGGTAGTTGAAGCGTGGAGAACGCGTCCACGGTCGCCACGTCTTTGTCCGCAGGAGGAAGCACCACGATGATCCCGTGTGCCTCAAGGTGTCGGACGAGGTGGGAAATCGGGCCGGTTCCAAGCCCCCACCGCTGTCGCAGAGCTTGAGCGGCACGTACTGGGTCACGGGACAGCTCTGTACCAGGGTGGACTTCTCCGCCTGAGAATCCGGGTAGGTCGACAGGAGGGAACGTGACTTGTTTCTCCAGGGCCAAGGCCAGCTCCCAGACCTGTTCGACCAAGGCCATGGCTTTGGCCCGCTGGTACACCCTGGCTGATCGCAGGCTTCGGAAGTAGGTCATAGAGCCGTCCAACTTGCCGTGCGGCCGGCCCGCCAGGAAGAACTGCATCGGAACACCGAGCACGTCGGCCAGTCGTGGGACCAGATCCCATCGTGGGCGGTTCGTCCCTGTTTCGTATTGGCCGATGGCGGCTGGGGAGACATCGATGCTGTCCGCGAGCTCCTTCTTCGTCATCCCGGCAAGGTGTCGCGCCTGCGTCAACCTGGCTGGGTCGAACGCATCGAGGATCGCCTGAGGACTCGACGACTCATCGAGACCGGACTGTCCCGAAATGCGTCGGCCCTGCTTGCTACTGCTCATG
The DNA here is from genome assembly GCF_001570605.1 of Herbidospora cretacea. Lineage (GTDB taxonomy): Bacteria > Actinomycetota > Actinomycetes > Streptosporangiales > Streptosporangiaceae > Herbidospora > Herbidospora cretacea. The sequence continues at coordinate 49,461 of NZ_BBXG01000009.1, forward strand.
ATCCTCAGCGGATGCGGTCTCCTCGTCCGCCTCACTGTTGACGGGGAAGACCGCTTCGTTCTTCCGCTCGATCTCGGGCCGCGGGGTGATCGTAAGGTCGGGCAGCGTTCCGTGGTCGAAGCGCTCGGTGGATTCCAGCTCCGGAGTCGCAACACTGCGGAGACGGCCATCGGGCCGGGTCAGCTGGATCAGCTCTTTATCGATCCACTTGAGACGCCCGAAGGCGTCAACGACGACAGCCTCCCCCCAATACAGCTGGATGGGGCCAGCCTTGTCGTTGGCCGCGTGGGCGATCAGAATCAGCCGCGTCCCCTCCGGCAGGTGAGTCAGAACGGGCTCGGGGCCGGTGTCCTCGGGTGTGTCCCAGATGGGGTCCTGTACGTAGGAAGGCTTCGGGCCGAACTGGTTGAACAGGCTTTCCACAAGTCCAGAGAGCCGGCTCTCACCAATACGCGCGTCCTCGATAGGGGTCGTGTTGTCCTTGGCGTACCGGAAAGGGAAGAGCAGGTTCTCGCCGACCAGGACGAGTTCGTACGGGGCGGCTTTAGGCTTGACGATCTGGACTTCCGGAAGGTCACGGAAGTTCTCGACGAGCCTTTCGTAGCGAAGGGTCATCAGCGTCGAGCCGAAGGTGAATCGCTTCTTGCTGCCCGACACCTCCTGGGCGTCCTGGGCGTTCGCCACGGCTTGGAGAAACGACTTGGACACCAGGTCTCGTATCGCCCCGGCCTGCTCGCCGAAACGTCTGGTCGCCCAGTTGGAGCTCTCGTCGCCGCTCACGCAGACCTCTCCTTCGCTTGGGTTCGGTGCTCGGGAACTAGCCAGGGACTTTAGTTTTCAACATCATACTCCCGTAATCGCTTCAGTCGGCAACTCGTCCATGGGCGTCCAGTAGTTGATCGGGACGCTTGCCGTCAAGCGTCTCGCCGACGCCGGAAGCGCATAAGGCGAGCCGGGTTGTAGTCGCTGCGGAGCCCGGTCCGTTTTAGAGACCCCAATGAGGGCTTCGGGTGGAGAACGTGGCGGCTCACGTGCTGCAGCACTTGGCGCATCTGCTGCACAACGATCCCGTGGTCGCCGTGGCGTTCGCGGTGACACCTGCTGTCGTCCAGCGGCTGCGCCGGATGCCGTCCCGAACTGGTCACGGCCTGGATGTCAGCAGCAAGGTAACGGCTGTAAGGGCGGCGAGCGGGACCCAGGGGGCGGTGAAGCCGCCGGTCAGGTCGGTCAGCAGGCCGAGGACGGTCGGTGCCAGGATGACGGCAACCTGGTTGATCGCCATCGCCAGGCCGAGGGCGAAGCTGGTGTGGCCCGGCGGCGCTGATTCGGCGGCGTAGGCGATCCACGGGCCGTACCAGCCGATCCCAAGAAGCCGAGCCACGTGCCGTTCCCGATGCTGTAGCAGAGGTGAGCGGCTCCGAGCTGTGTCAGTAGCTGCCCGCGACAGCGTGACGGCGATGGGTGAAGCGGGTGAGCTCGGCGATCGCCAGCTGGAGCTGAACGCCGACGTCCAAGTTTCCGTCAGGGACGGGATGCAAGCTGATCTGGCCGCCGCTGGCGTGGGCGAGTTGCTGAACGACCGGTCAGGCCCAGGCCGATGCCGTCGTGGCTGCCGGGAGCGTGCCAGAACCGGTCGAAGGCGAGGCATGGTCGGCCACGCGCATGCCCGAGCCGGGCCTTCTGGGCATTGGGCTGAGGGCAGATCATTCGCTGTCAGCCCTCATCGTGGAGGAACTGTCTGACGGCGGATTTAGGACGCAGGTTGAGGCCGCGATGGATATCGCAGACGGGCCTCCTTGTCACGACAATGATGTGATTTGCATCACACTGCGAGTATTGCGATCGGTGAAGAAGGCAACGGTTTATGGCGTGGATTGAACGTTTGCGGATATTTGTGGTTGTTCCTGGCGATGTGTATCAATCTAGACCCGATTTTCCTGCCGGGTGCCTGCGAAGTTCTCGCGAAGTTGCGCTCAGTTGCGGTCAGTACCGCAACTACCTGCCCCAAATAGCCTTCAGGTGTGGGCTACCTTCCGAAGGCGGTGTTTCGTCTTCGAAGTTGTGTGCGTCGAAGTGAGTAATGGAAACGCGTAGGCTGTCCGTATCCACTCCGGTGTCATCGCTAGTCGGTCTTCATGCATGGGGCCGACCGGTTTGGCCCTTCGGTCTGTCCCTCGGTTAAAGGGCCAAGAAGGAGGAAACTCAGCGATGGTGGCTGGTAGGCGCCGTAAGCGGCAGCTTTCTGGCGGAGAGGGGGCTCTGCTTGTGGTTCGGGCAGTCCTCATCTTCCTGGACTGGGTTTTTAACGGAGGGGGACTCAGGTAGGGGGCTAGCCTCCTGAGTCCGTTCTACTCTCCGCGGGCCCCGAATGATCCTCGGATCGTTCGGGGCTTTCTCTTGCCCGTCAGCTTATTGCTGATCAGTGATTTTGTTGCCTGTATGCGTGCGCGCCTCACCGTTATGCATGCATGCATAAGCGCAGTCTACGCCAGGCTTGACACCCAAATACACCGCTCAATCTCGGCTATACGTCTATGGGTTCCAAAGTCCACAGCACGCGCTGTAGGCCCTGCCGGGGCGAGGCGGGTCTGCTGGTCGTGGCGATCAGATGAGCGCGAGCTTTTCCAGCCGGGCTATGCAGTCGTTGATCGTGACGGGGGTCATGCGCTTCACGGCTGCTTCGGCCGCAGATTCGGTGGCGGCGCCGTACTGCCACCAGACCTTGCCGGTCGCGCGGTCGGTGACGAGGAAGCGGTCCTTGACGGCCGGACCTCGCACGATGAGAGAGATGGTAGCGGGCCGGGCGACGGCGGCGTGGACCATGCTGTGGTGCAGGGTGTAGCCGGGGCCGGGCTGTTCGGTGCGGACCATCAGGGGCTGGAGGGCGGTGACGTCGGTGGTGTCGTCGAATCCGTCTTCGGTGCCGTACAGGGTGTGGGTGTAGCTGCCGGACAGCAGGCGGGCGGAGTAGGTCCAGCGGTGGTTGTGGGGCCGGTCGTAGTGGTCGGGACCGAAGAGGTGCAGTCTGACTCGGAAGCCGGACGGGTCGTCGTGCAGGACGAGCTTGTCCAGGATGTCGTAGTGCTCGCACAGGCTCTGGAGGTGCTCGTCGCCAGACACCGCCTCGACGGCCTGCCGCAGCGCGGTCGTGTCCTGGGCCAGGGCCGAGAGCAGTTCCCCGGTGGCCGCCTCGACCTGGGCGGCGTCGTTCCAGTCCAGTTCGCGCAGGGCCCGGGTGTAGGAGTCGATCAACGTCATGCTGGTTCTCCTAGTGTGGAAGAGACAGTGGTGACGGTTCGGGCGAGCAGTGTTCGGTGCCGGTCCGGCAGGCGTGGATCAGGCAGTCCTTGATGTCGCTGCCGGCGAGATGGGCGACGGCGAATCCGGCGGAGAACGCGGCACCGGCGCCGTGGGTGTGCGCGATCGGTCCGGTGCATGCGGGCTCGTGGTGGAAGCCGGTCTCGGTGCGGGCGAGCACGCCGTGTCGGCCGAGGGTCACGAGCGTGATCTGCGGGCGTAGCTGCTCATAGACGCTGTCGGCGGCTCTCTCGGCTGCATTCACCTGGTTGTCGGGAAGGCTGGTCTGGACGGCGAGGAGGTTGGTGCCGACAGCGGCTTTCTGGATGGCTGGGTGGATCGGATCGCCGCCGAGGTTCAGCATGATCGGGCCGTCTGAACGGGTGACGTGCTCGAGGGCTTGGACGGCCGCGTCGGTGATGATTTCGTAGCAGTCGATGTAGGCGAGCCGGGCCGGGGCGAGCAGGGACATGTCCGCGTCGAGAAGGTCAGCGGTCGCCGAGCTGAGATGGGCGAACCACGTTCTGGTGCCGGTCCGATCAGTGATGACCGTCAGATTCGGCGTGACGGTCCCCGGTCGGGCGGAGATGCGGTGTCGGACCCCGTAGCGCTCCAGTTGCGCGAGGAGGTCGAGGCCGACGGCATCTTCGCCGACGTCATTTCCGCTGAGGGCCACCCGCAGGCCCTGGCTGGCAGCGGTGATGGCGGTGATGGGTCCGTCGCCGGCCAGGGACTGGAGGGCATCGTGGACCTCGGCGCCGGTGTCGGCCGCTGGGTAGCGGTCGACGGTGAGCAGGCGGGCGGCGGCGAGGTAGCTGAAGCAGGAGAGGTCCACGATGCTGGTCATGTCAGGACCAGCCGCGCTCGGAGTACACGTCGCCCTTGATGCAGTGGGCCAGCGCGTCGGCGGCGTAGGGGATCATCTGGTCGGGGAGCGCGTCGAGGGGGAACCAGCGCCACTCGACGCATTTGTCGGGCTCCATGTTGGTGATCTCGCCGGTCCACTGTTCGGCCTCGTAGAACAGGGCGGTGCGGGCGTCGTTGGTGTAGTGGTGCATGAGGTGGGCGAACTGGACGTCGCCGGGTTCGATCGTGACGCCGATCTCCTCGGCGGCCTCGCGGAGGGCTCCCTGGCTGGCCGACTCGCCGGGGTCGAGGTGGCCGCTGGGCAGGTGCCAGGACCCGTCGGCGTAGCCGGTGTTCTGGCGCTGGCCCAGCAGGACCTGGTCGCCCCGGCGGAGGATGAGGTGCAGGTCCACGCAGGTCTTGTAGCGCTCGCTCGACATAGGTGCTCCTTGGTGGGTCAGTTGGCCGGGGTGGATTTCCACAGCCGGCAGACGGGGACGATGTCCGGCTCGGTGCAGGAGGCGGCGCCGTCGATGAGTTCCTCGGCGGGACAGCCGCCCATGCACGAGGTGGTGGCCTTGCAGTCGCCGCAGGCGGCTTTGGTGAGGGCTCCGGTGAACAGGTCGAACTCGTTGGGGCCCTTGTTGATCTCGATCTGGCCGTTCGTGCTGGTGGCGTAGTTCAGTTCGGTGTCGAACAGGAAGGAGCACACGTAGGCGCGTCCGTCGGGGAAGATCGAGATCCGGTCCAGGGTCCGGCCTATGCAGCCGCGATAGCCCTCTTCCTCGTAACGGGGCATCTCGGAGCGGCGCGCGAAGGTCGGCTGGTACCAGACGCGGGTGCGGTGCTTGGCGGCGATCAGGGGAAGTTCGTCGCAGAACTGGAGCCACTCGGTGGGGTTCATGCCCCAGGACTCGTTGTCGTGGCCGCGTCCGATGACGGAGAAGACGTGGAACTTCACCAGGCTGACACCGAGGTCGTCGGCGATGGTCAGCAGGTTCAGGCAGTCGCTCTGGTTGGCCTTGTTGACGGTGCAGATGATCCGGGTGTCGAAGCCGCGCCCGGTCAGTTCCCGGATGGTCTCCAGCGTGGTGGCGAAGGTGCCCTCGCCGCGGACGGCGTCGTGGGTGGCGGGTGATCCGCCGTCCATGCTGATCTGCACGTAGGCGAAGTCGGAGGGCTCCAGGCGCCGGAACTTCCTGGCGGCCGGGCCCAGGCCGTTGCTGGTGGTGATGACGTGCTCGTACCCGAGCTCGCCCGCCAGCCGGATGGTGTCCTCGTAGCGCGGGTGCAGGGTCGGTTCGCCGCCGAGGATGGTCAACTTGGAGCCGCCCATCTGCCGCCAGGCCGTGAGGTTGTTACGGATCTCCTCGAAGGGCATCTTGAGGGCGCGTTCCAGCCGCTGGCCCATGTAGCAGGAGCCGCAGCGGAGCTGGCACGCCTCGGTGATGTAGAGGTAGACGTTGCGGAACCTGCCATAGGGCACGCGGTCGATGCGCCGGACCTCGGGGTCGTCGGCAGAGACTGGCATCCTGGCGTGGCCGTAGGCATCGCTGCCGGTCCTGATCGCCGGCATCGGGAGGTCGACGGAAGTCACTGGCTACTCCTGGTCGAGGGACAGTTGGAGACTGCGTCCAGAGCGACGGCGAGGACCTCGCAGGCCGGAGGGTGGCTGTCGACCGTGCGCCACGGAATCCCGTGACCGGTCAGAGCCGTGTAGATCTCGGGCAGGCGGCTGGTGAAGCGCTGGGTGCGGGAGCTGAGCCGGTCCGGGTTGTCGTCTTGGCGCTGAAGCAGGGTGTTGCCACATCTGGCGCAGGTATCGGCGGTGGTGACCTGGGCTGGCTTGTGTGGTTGTCCCGTGGCGGTTGGCTCGCAGTGGAGGCAGACGCGCCGGAGTTGAGCTCGTTGCAGAGCGGTTGCCCAGTCGGCGCGGAGGTGGATCACCGTCGCGGAGACGTCCAAACGGGTCAACAGGTCCGCCAGGTGCCGGGATTGCACACCGTTGCCGGGGTAACCCTCGAACACCACAGGTGTTTCACCAGGCTGGAAGGGACCGGAGATGGCGTCGTGAACGAGCTGGGTGGCGATGTCGTCCGGGAGCCAGCCGAGGGAGTCCCGGCTCGTCCCTTTGAGAACAGCCGTCTCAGCTTCGGGAAGGCTCTGGACGTACTCGCGTAATCGGAACAACCGTGCGTTGCGCTTGGCTACGAGTTGCTCGGACAGGGTGCTCTTTCCGCTCGCTGGCGGACCGAAGAGGATCACCACCGGCCCCGTCACGACACCCTCCCGTTAGCCCTGAAGTAGCGGATCTGTCCTGCCGGGGCCAGGCCGACCGCGTGCAGGTCGGACAGAAGGTCGGTAGCGCTGTCCGGAACGATCGCGCGCACCACCGGGGCGTGATGGCGGAGCCCGGCGGCGAGGGCAGCGGCGATCAGCGGCGCGGCAACGTCGGACCGCTCGGTGGCTGGGTCGATGAGGACATCAGCCAGCAATGCCTCAGTGGGTTCGGCAGGGTCCATATGGGCCAACGGGTACATCAGGGCGGCTCCGCGGAGTTGATCCCCGGTTCCGGCGGCGATGAGAAGGCCGTCGCTGACGAAGCGTTCGTCTGCGGTCCAGCGCAGGTAGGTGTCCTCGGCGACCTGCTGCCCATGCTCAGGGTGAATGGACTGGTAAAGGCGGCTCAGGGCGTCGGCATCGGAAGCTTCGGCCTGCCGTACTCCCACACGGCCGGGGTGAGGAACATCCGGCAGGGCAGTGAGGTCGGCTTTCAGCAAGGTGGCGGTGGAATGGAGCTGCCATCCAGCCCGCTCGAAGAATTCGCACCCGTGTTTGCGAGCCTCCGGGATTTCGGCGGTGAGCAGGCTTGCTCCACCGTCGTGGCATCTAACCGCCTGCTGCAGCAACGCCGTACCGAGTCCGCGCCGCTGCCATTCTGGAGCGACGATGGGACCCCACAGCCGCGCCGACAAGCCGGGTGCCGTCCCATGCCGAAGCGCAGCAGCGCCGGCCAGTGTGCCGTTCGGCAGACGGGCCAGGAGCATCGTCGTCGGCTGGGCATTGCCGTTGCGGCGGAGCCGGGAGCGTACTAGAGCAGAGGTCACCGGCCGTTGGTCGGGCCAGCCGCGCATGGCGGCGTACCCCAGGTCCGCAAGCTTCTCGTCCAGCGCGGTGCCGGGCAGATAGACAACGCTACTGATTGGCGGTGTCATGGGCGCCTCGGTCGGGTGGCTGCTATGCCGACGCAGACGCTGCCGCGTCCGGTCAGAAAGGCGGGATGGAGAGCCAGCGCGGCCGTGGGAGGGGCGCTACGGGTGAACACGCGAACCTGGCCGAACCTGCTGCGAAAGACGCTGGCGATTTGGTTTTGAGAGGCGAACGGGCTGGGCCGGGACGGACGGCGAAGCCGCTGTCGGGCGAGATCCATCCGCTCTGCCGAGGTCGCGGGCCACGTAGTGGCCGTCAGGGCCTGTCCAACTCGGCCGATCCGGTCGTACTCAAGGTGGCCGGCAAGCCCGGCGACGCGGGTGGTGTAGAGCAGCAGGCCGTCGTCGGAAAGAAGACCCGCCAGCCGGGCGAGCACCGCTTGGCGGTCGGCCGGGCCGGGCAGCAGTGACAGCAGTCCATCGGTGACAACCAGGTCGAACGGCCCAGCTATCCCGCAGAGCTCAGGTGCTTCGGATTGCAGGGCGGCAACCTGCACACCGGTTTCCTTCGCCCAAGCGTTGATCAGAACCAACGGTGTGGGACAGGAGTCGGCCACCGTGATCCGCATGCTGGGCTGAAGCTCGGTGAGGACCTGCGGCATGGTCTCGTCCGAGGAGCCGCACACCAGGGCTTCCGACGGCTGCCTGCCGGCCAGCGCACGCTGATAGAAAGCGCTGTGCCAGCGGGGGTTGCCCTTCAGACCCGTTCGCCGGAACAGCCGCCACGAGGCGTGGTAGCAGAAACAGCCCCGGGCGCAGTTCTCGCGGGCGGCGGTCCAGGCGCCTCTGATCGTGAGAGAGCCCGTCATTGTTTCCGCCCTATGAGGTGGAATAGACGGGCGACCTGTCGGTAGGGGTCACGACATCCGGCCTGCCACTCGGCTTCCAGGACGTAGTCGAATCCTTCGCCGACCGGGGCGTCGCCGAGGTGGTCGGTGAAGACCCGCACCCCGTACCACTCGGAGGTCGTCACACCGGCGTCCCCGAGGATCGTCTCGACTGCGGCGAGAGTGTCGGCCCTGCTGCTCACCCCGAGGTTGCCCTCAACGGAACCGGCCCCCATCACCGCGGCCGCATCCGCCCACCGGCCTTCCAATCCGGGGCGCATCGCCAATGCGTCCGCGTTCTTGGTCAGCAGCGATAGCAGGCCGCCCGGCCGCACCGCCGACGCGAGGTCGGTCAGAAAGGTGTGGGGGTCCTCGGCGTACATCAGCACGCCGTGGCAACAGACGAGGTCGAAGCCGTTCTCGGCCAGGTCTCTGGCCTGATCGGCGGTGCCTTCGACCAGCATGACCCGAGTACGGACCTGATCGCTTTCCGCCGTCAGCCGGTCGGTAGCCCGCTTGTGCATGCCAGGATCGGGGTCTAGCAGTGTCACTCGATGTCCGGCCCGTGCGAGCAGGACGGCCTGGTGGCCATCGCCGCCGCCGACGTCCAGGACCTGCTGAGGGTCGGCGGGCAGATGGATGCGCAGGGCGCGGGCGACCAGCGCGTGGCGGAGTGCGCCTCGCAACGTCCCGGCGTGACGGGCGTAACCGGCCGACAGGTCGGCTCCGGACGCCGATGTCCAGCTGTTGCTCACGGGTGTGTCTCCTTCGGCGAGAGCAGCGAATCGAACAGGTCCTGGTGCTGAAGCACCAGGCGGATCGACAGGTAGCGGGTCCGCAGCAGCTCGCGGAGCACGCGGACGCCCGGCGTGTCGGGGAGGGTGCCCTCGCGCGCGGCGCGGCGCAGCGCGATCAGCTGGGGTATGCGCGCTTCGACCTGCTGCAGGTCGATCGGGAGGTCGCGGTCCAGCCACGAGCGGAGCCTCTCGACGGTCATGACCTCCCACACCACGGCATCGCCCCAGACTCCGTCCGGGCCTGCGGCGGTGACCAGGTGCGGGATGCGGCACAGCCGTGATTTGGGCAGTGGCGGCGGTACCGGGCTGGTCACACATGCGGCCTCCCCACTGCGACGGCCCCGGATCTGGCTCAGGTGCCTGGAGAAGGCCAGCGCCAGACCGGTCTGTGCCAAAGCGATTCCGGTCGGGGCGATGGCCACGGCTTCGACCCACGAGCGCTGGGCCGAGGTCAGCGCGAGGCGTACGGCGGCGAGGGGATCGTGTTCCTCGTGCCAGACCCGCCGTCGTGCCCCGCAGGTGACGACCCCCGGACTGAGCAGGAGGCCGGCGTCTTGGGCGGTAAAGAGCCGCTCACCCTGGGCGGTGATCACCGGGTCGCCTCCGGGCCGAACCGCGCGTAGTAGCGCTCAAGCAACCCGCAGGACTCCAGGACCCGGTTGGAGGCTTCCACGTTGTGCCCCGCGATGAAGCCGTGATCTGGCGCCGCGAGGGTGGACGCGGCCACCAGGAGGCTGGCGAGGATCAGGTCGGAGTACATGTTCGGCAGGGACTCGGCGTGGTGGAAATTGATGGGGAAGCCGTCGCCCACGAGCGTCACCTGTACACCCGATGGAAGATGCAGCCGCGTTCCCAGCACACCTTCGTCGGTGACCAGCCGCGCCTCTTCTTCCAGCTCCGCGACCGCGAACTCCCGGTTACGAGAGGTCGTGGAGACCAGGTAGCAGTTCCGGCCGATCGCGGCGGCATGTTCGCCGCGTAACCCGGTCCGGCCGGTGCAGCCGATGACCAGCAGCGGCCGGTGGTCGCGCAGGAGGGTGCTGAGGCACCGGTTGGTGAGGTATCCGCGTTCGTGCGCTGCGATCAGGCGAACCAGCTGCCGGTCATGGACGGCCACGCGCATGCGGCGTGATCTCAGGACGTCGGCGATGTGTTCGCCGATCCGCCCGAACCCGACCACGAGGGCAGGCCGGCCTTCGAGTTTCTCCTCCGGGAGAAGGCGCAACAGGTTGCGGACCGCGGCGTCGGCGATGCCGTAGCACTCTACCGTCGCCTTCAGCCGCGACTCGGCGACCGAGAAGATCGGCAGTGGAAGCCGCCCTTCCCAGGGTTCCAGCCGGGTGATGCCCGAGATCGTCTGCTCGACGAGGCCGATGAAGTGCGGAAGCAAGTCGGGGCGCTGCGCCAGCAGGACTGGAAGTGTGTAGCCACCGTCGTCGATCAGCAGTCCTCGCAGGCCGAGGGCGGCGGCACGCCGGGTGTGATCGTCCAAGGCGTCCGTCGCGTTCGTCCACGGCCATACCGCGATGCCTTGCCTGGTCAAGTGGGCGTCTACCCGGTCGGTGTGCTGGTAGGGGTACCCCTTGTCCAACACAGTGATCGCCTGCGCGGGCACCCCCATCGCCAGGACCGATTCCACCATCACCAGGAAATCGGTCATGTGATGAACCGTCAGCACCGGAGCCAGCGAGGACAGAGTTCCCGGCGGAAGAAAGGCGGGCAGTTCGCCCGTCAACGGCATCTGACCGCGCAGCGCCTTCATCTCGGTCGTGGTGAACGGAATCCGTCGTACGGCGGTCTGAAGCGTCTGCACCTGGTCGGGAGACAGGCCTTCCGTCTCCTCCATGATCAGGGTCGCGATGTGGGTGTCCGAGGAGGTCGCCTTGGGTCGGGACGGCGTGCTGACAAATAGGCGGACGCATGCCTCGGTTCCCAGACGTAGGCGTGTGCCGGCGCCGTCGTGGGTTGCCTCTCCGATGTCAGTGACCTTGGCGATTGCCTCGATCACCGCATTACGCACCATCAACAAATCTGCAGCTTCACCACGGATCTCGGTGGTTACGACGCTCTCCATGGATATCAGGAACGCCCTTCCGCGGTCGGCCGCGTCGGGGCGGTGCGCCTGTCACCTGCACTGCTCGAAAAGTTGATCACTCGTGTGCTCCCTTGCTGACGTGACCGAGACTCGGCCGAACCGATGAAGACGGCAGGAGTTCGTACAGGTAAGGGGAGGTGGCGGCGTCGCATGGCGATAGGTCCGTGAGACGCCGCCGGAGGGCGAGGGCAATGGGCAACCCTCGCTCCTCATGTACGGCCGAACTGTCCCCTCCTTCACCAGCAGGGCCGTACGTCGGATGGCGCGATACGCCGCACCCGCATCGCGCCCCATGGTCAGCGGGGCGGCAGGACGCCGGTGCGGATGAGGCTCATTTCCGCATTGAGAACGGCTCGGCGAAGTTCCTTCGGCGTGGGCGCGGTGACGACGAGCGGCGTGTCGACCGGCCATTGGGCCATGGCGCAGAACTCGCGCTGCCAAGTCAGCCAGATGACCAGCCAGCCGGAGTGCTCACGGTTGAGTTCGTCGGCGAAGCGATGCCCGGCGTAGTGGTCGATGCGCCGGTCCCGGCGGGCGGTACGGGATGAGCCCGGGTGGTGGTCGCCCTTGGGGTGCTTGAAACGGTCGATAGCTCGACGGAGGACCATCACGACTGGTACTCCTCGTCGGCTCGCTGGGCGATCTGTTCCTGGCTGTTGATCGCTCGGGCCAAAGCGGCGAGGTCGTCCGCGTCGACGGCCGGAGTGGCGCCCGCCTCGCGTGCGGTCTTGCCGAAGTCCTCCTTCCGCCAGGCCCACAAGCGCCCGACGTCGCTGGTCAGGTATCTCCACGTGTCGGGAACCTCGGGCGTCGGGCTGGGCATGGCGCGGACCTCCGGTGCGTGGGAGGAAGAAGTAGAGGGACGAGGTGCCTTCGACGTGAGCGGACGGCTCGGAGGGCGGTTCGGCATCGGCCGGGTGCGGGAAACGACCGTGCTTCGGGGACGGTCGGTACGACGCCGCTGCGCCGGCACCAACGCGGGAGTCTCCTCCGAGGGGGTGACAGCTGCGGGAGCGGTCGGCCGGGGAAGAGTCTGAGGTCCGGTCGCGCGGCGGGCCGCGAGACGTCGGGCCGCCTGGTCTGAACTCGGGGGGACGTAATCGTGGTCGTGCTGGTCAGAGCATGCATGCGCGTACGGGGCATGGCCGCAGTCGCCACACCCCATGGGCATGGGCATCGATTGACCGAAGCAGACGCAGTTCTCTGAGTGCGCGATGCCTCGTTCGAGGGTCGCACTAGTGTTGGCCACGGGTCAGGGCTCCATCCTGATCAAGGGCTCGTCCGGTCGTTGCAGCGCCGGGCGGGCCCGCATTTGTGCCTACGGCTGTCCAGATTCGTGCGGAAGTGACTACTTAGAGTGACTGTCGAAGACGTGCGTCAACGCTGTCGACTGCCAAAGGGCTTGGGGAGTTATGTAGCCGCGCCGGAGAGGATTTTGCGCCACAGAGTGTCGGCTTCTTCGTGCCGGGTCGGCGGGCTTTCAAGCGGTACGGCGCCGGAGCCGTCGCTCTGGTTCGTGTGCCGGATCAGGTAGCTGCCGCCGACCATGAGCTTTTCGTAGACGATCGGCCAGCAGGCGCAGGTCCAGGCGATCACATGCGGTCTGCGGGCGAACCGTTTCGCTGATTGAGTCGGCCGCCAATGCACGTGTTTGGGCTCGGCGCGGAGAACCGGCAGGGGTAAGTGGTGGTCGCACGTGGACTGTTGCCCATTCATGGCCTTTCCTCTTGTTCGGCTGGACCTGCCGTCGCTCGTCAATGGCCGGGCGGGGGTGGGAAGACTAGGGTTCGACGGGTCAGAAATGCCTGCCTGGTCGAGGGTTGTCGCGGCGCTGGCTACGCCGAGCAAGCCTCCTGTCTGCGGGGGTGTGTCTCATGAGCCGACTGTCGTCAGTGCGAGCCCTGGTGGCTACTCCAGCGTTTCATGAGCAGATTGTCTTGGGACTATAGTCAGACCTCGCTGCCCTGCTGTCAATTATCCCAAGACAATTTCAGTGGAAGATAGGGTTGTGTGATGGCCGTGCACTCGCGTTACCTGGACCTCGCCGCTCAGATCCGAGCGCGAATCGAGGCCGGTGAGTGGGAACCGGGAGCCAAGCTCCCTCGCCTGGACGACTTCGCATCCGAGTACGGCGCCAACAGGGACACCGTCGGCCGGGCGATCGGTGTGCTGGAGTCTGAAGGGGTCGTCTGGGCCGTTCAGGGCCGGGGAATCATCGTCCGACACGGCATGATGCGGCTGCGCAGACCACGAGGGAACCTCGTGAAGCGAAACGTCGCCGCCGACGGTCCCGGCTACTCCTTCCCCTCGGCATCCGGCCAGGAGGTCTGGAAGCACCATGTTCCCGCCACTACGTCGATCGAGCCGCTGACGGATCCGAGGATCGCGAAACTCCTGGGAGTGCCAGCGGGCAGCTCGGTGATGCGCCGGTTCCGCGTGACCGGGCCGGAGTCCGAACCACCGTTCCAGATCAGCGTCTCGTGGATCCATCCGCGTGGGGTCGAGGACGTCTCGGACATCGATGCTGAGGCGACCAGCCCAAGCGAGTGGCTGTACCGGCTGGAGAAAGCCGGTCACTGGCCCATCACCTGGATGGAGATCCACAGAGCCCGCATGCCCACCAAGGACGAGGCGACCCTGCTGGAGATCCCCACCAGCCTGCCGGTATTGGAGATCGTCCGGGTGGGGACCTCGGGAGGTGACGGCAAGCCCATCGAGGTGACGGAGTACATCGTGGCCGGTGACCGCGTGGAGACCGTACATGTTCTCCACCGCGACGAGTCGGCCCAGTGTCCGTGGCCGGATGAGGCCGCACGATGAGCCTCACTGTCACAACCGCTGCCGGCACCCATGTCGGCCTGGTACGCCGCCGCAACGAAGACGCCTTCTACTGCGGTCAAGCCCTGTTCGCCGTCGCCGACGGGCTCGGTGGCCATGTATCGGGTGACATCGCGAGCAACACGGCCATCGACGCTCTGCGACCGTACGACAAGGAGACGGCGCCTGCGGATCTGCTCACCGCTCTGGGGCGGATGGTCTACGCAGCGAACCAGGCGCTGCGAGAGAAGGTCGAAGCCGAGCCCGAGTCCGCAGGGATGGGCACCACACTGGTGGCGATGTTGTGGGCCGGCTCGATGGTGGCATTCGCGAACATCGGAGACTCCCGCGCCTACCTGCTCCGCGATGGCGACACCGACCATGGCGAGGCTGAGCTGATCCCGCTCACCGAGGATCACACTTACGGCAACCTGGTCTCCGACGCCTCCACCGTGCCGAACCTGCCGCCGAAGATGTCCCGTTTCCTGGACGGACGGGTTGACGGTCGTTCCCCTGACCTAAATATCCGCGAGCTGGCGGATGGCGACCGCTTCCTCTTGTGTTCAGATGGGCTGAGTGCGGTGGTTCCTCCGCATCTCATACGCGAAGCTCTGCGTTCATCACCTGATCCAGGCGACGCAGTGGATCGGCTTGTGTCACTGGCGACCGACCGTGGTGGTCCCGACAACATCACAGTGATCGTTGTCGACATGCACAAAGGCTGACGCGGGACGCTTTCGCCGTCGTGGCCGAAGCCGGTGTACTGGAAGCTCAGGCACAGGTTAGAGGGTCACGAGTTGATGGGGAGAGCGCGCGCACGAGCTTTGGCGGTGGCACGGAGTCCGCTCAGGTAAGGGTGGAAGGTGTGGTTCCGGTTCTGGTCGAGATTGAGCGGGAGATCCAGACTGGAAAGAAGAGCAGTTTCGGCGATCCAGGGTTCTGGATGCAGAAGCCAGCACACGCGGGCATGTTCTGCCATCCAATCGCTGAGCTCTCGCTCACCAGCTCGGCCAAAAGTCAGACGCTTGCCGCTGCCGACGCGGCGTAGTTCGAGGCCGAGCAGACAACCAAGAGTGAGCCGCAGCGTGGAGCCTTCGGCGTTCCCGCGGAAGTGATAACGAACCCTGGTGCGTAAGTTCTGCCTGCTGGGGCGAGTTAGCATCCGGCGGGGAGCGATCCCGACGTAGAGAAGACGATCTTCAGGCAGTTGCGGATCGGGTGACTTATCGAAGTGCCAGCCGTAGACGCCGGGCGCAGCGGGCACGGGACTGTGGGGTACCAGGACCTCCGCTGCACTCCAGAGCTTGGCGGGCTTCAGGAGGTTAGTAGCGTTCATCGTGTCTCCCACAGGTCGAATAGAAGCCTGAGCATGCCGCCTCGCCAAGGGCAGCGCTCGATCCAGTTCGGGAGAGGGTAATCCTGGTCCCTTGGCGGACCTCAACTTCTACCCCGTCGGCTCTAAGCAACTGGCTGCTCCGAGGACGACGAGCAAGAGCTTAAGAGACATGCGCGCCCGTGGGTGGTGTCCAAACGGCCGGAAGTGATTCTGTTGCGCGTTGGTAGGCGAGCCTGAGGGTGGCGTGTCGGATGGCTGCGGTTGCGCCGGTCTGGACCATGAGCACTTCGCGTAGGGGATGGCGCGATTCGATGAGGTCGTTGTTGCGCTGTTCGAGCCAGGGCATCCACGTCTCGTGAGGCGCTCGATCCCATTTCGCCCGGTTACAGGGCTCGCATGACAGAACCAGGTTCCAGATGGCGTCGACGTCAGGGCCCTTCCAGCTGCGGGTGAGCAGCTTCCAGGGCAGCACATGCTCGACGATGGGCCCAGGCGTCGGCATGGGCTGATTGCAGTAGGCGCAGCGGCCGTCTTGGTATCCGCTGAGAGCGGCGACGACTCCGGTTACGTTCTTGCGGCGATGCTTGGTCTGGAGTACCAGGTGCTGGGTGTCAGAGTCGTAGACCAGCGAGGGGGTGAGTACGGCGTCGGATATACCGGTGGCCCAGGCAGTCTCCACCAGCCGCCAGCGGGCGGCGGTTTCGGCGTCGAGGTCCTGGGCGTGTGCCGACTGGGCGAGTTCGGATAGTTCGTCTCGCAGCAGCAGGCCAGGGTTGGCGGAGTTCTTGCGCTGGTCTTCGTAGTAGCGCACCGGTGCCTGGCTGCCGGCGAGCTGGGGGAAGGCGTCGATGACGTTGCTGAAGCCGAGCTGGACGGTTCGCCGGTGGAGTGTGTCGCGGTCCAGTTCGCCGGCGTTGAACCCGCGGCAGGCATCGAGGAACTTACTGCTGCTGGCGGTGCTCTGCCGGGGTTGGCGTTTGAGGGCTTGGCAGAGCAATTCGGCGTATCGCGGTGCCAGCTCTTCGAGTGTGACGTGGTGGCGGCCGGTGGCGGCGACTTCCAGCAGGGTCGCGCCGAAGGCGAATTTGTAGGTGGCCGAGTTGGCGCCGTACAGCACGATCGCGCGCCATATGCTCTCACCGGTGACCACGCCGCGTCGGTAATCCACATGCGCAGTATCGGGTAGGAGGGTGACATTTTGAGCCAGGAGCAGACGATCATCTACGGCAAGCTGGTTCGAGACCGCATCCCGGAGATCATCGAGACTGAGGGATCGAAGGCCAAGGTGCGAGTCCTCGACGAGTCGGAGCTGGTCTCCGCGCTGACGGCCAAGCTCGTCGAAGAGGCCGAGGAACTGCGCCAAGCCTCACCCGGCGATCGCTTGGGCGAGCTGGCCGACGTCTACGAGGTACTGGCTGCGCTGGTCGGGACGCTCGGACTCACCGACGAGCAGGTCCAGGAAGCGGCACGTCTCAAGCGGACTGAGCGGGGTGGATTCAGCCGCCGCCTGTGGCTTGAGGAAGTGTCATCAGTTCAGTAGGGCTTATCCGCCCTTCCCTCTCAGTTAGATGATCAGGGGTGGACCTCATAAACCTCAGTTTCTCCATTGCGATGGGGCGACCTGTAGCGGACGCCGGCATCGCCACTCGGGTGCGACCCATCTGCGACATGATTTTGTAAGTTTTGCAGGCCCACTAGCCGTAATGCCAGGTCAGAGCAAGCGTTGACAGCAATCAACGGTGGTCTTGAAAACCGCTAGGGGTGGTGACATTCCTCGTGGGTTCGAATCCCACGCTCTCCGCCTAGCTTGGGAAACGTGGTCTGACCTGGCCTTATGGGTGTCGGGTGGCCTCGTAGTCGTTGACCGCGGCGTATACGCGACATGATCTTGGTGGTGTTCTCCCAGGTCGTAAGGCGAATCCGAGCCACTTACGGCGGGAACCCTTCGGAAACTCGGCTTTGCTGGATCACACGAAAAGACCCCCGGCCGATGTGGCCGAGGGCGAGGTGGAGCTTTGCCGCTGGTCAGTTCGCCAGTGCGGCCCCGATCCGGCGGTCACGCCGGTCGTCATCTGGGGTTGCAACGGCGGGAACAACCAGAAGTGGACCATCAACGCCGACGGCAGCATCGCCGGCGTCCAGTCCGGCAGATGCCTGGACGCCAACGCCAACGGCACCCGGGTCATCCTGTGGAGCTGTCACGGCCGCGCCAACCAGAGGCGGACCCGGAGCTGACCCTGCGGGCGGAGCGGTCAGGGGAAGACGGTCATGCCCATGATCGTGACGAAGGCTCTGGGCGCGGCGCGCACGTGCACCTGGCGATCAGCCCGTGATGGGCTTCTTCCGCACCGCCGCGCCCAGCAGGATGAGCCCGATCAGGAAGGGATAGACGATGCCGCGCTCGACCAGGCCGATGAGGATCCCGGCGCCCGATTCGAGCAGCGCCAGGTAGCCCACCAGTGAGACCAGCCCGAGCACCCCGGCCGCCGCCAGCACCCTCCCCAGCCTCCGCGTGACCCCGAGCAACCGATACGCGCCACCAAGGAGGATGACGAGCACGTTGCCGCCGAGGAACCCCAGGAACGCGCCCACCGCGTGGAGGTCGGCCTCGCCCGATCCAGGGAAGAAGGCCAGCACGACGCCCCCGGCCGCGAGCATGACGGCCGTCGCGACCACCGGCCACCGGCGCCGGCCGGGCAGGCCCCTCAGCAGCGCGACGCCGGCCAGCGCGGCGAGCCCGAACAGGAAGAAGCCCGTGTTCATCACCCACGCGAGCGGCGAGTACATGAACTGCCCGAACGCGGTCACGGGGCCGCGCACGCCCAGGTTGCTGATGAAGTGGTGCGTGTAGCTGTAGGGCGGATCCGACCACGCCGCCGCGGCGACGAACTCGGCGGTGAAGTAGACGGCTCCGCTGGCGACGAGCGCCGCCCCCGCCACACGGTTCTGGACGTCGGACACGGTTTCCTCCTGCGGTTCGAATCGGCCTGCGAAGACTGCGGCCGGCCGCTCACACGGAGCTGTCACGGGGCTCGCATGGTCGCGACCGGATGAGGGAAGGCGCGAAGATTGACCGATGGACGAGGAAGCGCGGCTTCGCGTCATACTGCTCGGCGCACTGCAGGTGTCGCGCGGTACGGCCGTCGTGCCCGTGCCGGGCGCGAGGCTGCGAGGCCTGCTCGTCCGGCTGGCGCTCGCCGGTGGCCGCGCGGTCGAGCCGGACGTCCTGGCCGATGCGATCTGGGCGGCGGAGCCGCCGGCGGTCCCTGGCCACGCCCTGCAGACCCTCGTCTCCCGGCTGCGCCGCGCCGTCGATGTGGTGCTGGTGGCGGGCGGCTACCGGCTGGTCGTGGACGCGGACGACGTCGACGCACTGCGCTTCGAGCGGCTCTCCGCCGCCGGCCGGGACAGGTTGCGGGCCGGTGAGGCAGAGGCCGCCCGCGCCGTTCTCACTGAGGCCGTGAGGTTGTGGGGCGACCGTCCCGGCGCTGAGCCGCCCGTGGTCGCCGCGGTCGCGCCCGCAGTCGCGATCCGGCTGGCGCAGGTGTCGGTCGAGGCGGTCGCCGACCTCGCCGACGCCGAACTCTCCTTGGGGTGGGCCGACGAGGCCGCCGAGCGGCTGGCCCGGCTGCTGGCCGAGCAGCCGGCGCACGAACGGGCCGCCGCCTCGCTGATGGACGCGCTCGCCGCTCAGGGGCGGCAGGCCGAGGCGCTGACCGTCTACGAGCGGATCCGCCAGACCCTCGCCGAGGACCTCGGCGCCGACCCCGGCACCGCCCTGCGGGAGCGCCATCTTCGCCTGCTGCGCACCGATTACGCCGTCCCCACGGCGGACAGCCCGATCTGCCTGCCCGCGCCGCTGACCAGCTTCGTCGGTCGCGAAGACGACCTGGCCCTGGTCGACGCCCTGCTCGGCAGGGGACGCCTGGTCACGGTCGTGGGCCCGGGCGGCGCCGGGAAGACCCGGCTCGCGCTGGAGGCCGCCCGTCGCCGCGCACAGCCCTCCTGGCTCGTCGACCTCGCCTCCGTCACCGAACCCGCCGAGATCACCGGGGCCGTGCTGGCCGCGATCGGCGTGCGGGGCCCGACGTTCGACGCCCGCAAACAAGTCGAGGGCGACCAGCTCGACGTCCTCGTCGGTGAACTCGGCCGCCGCGACGGCCTGCTGCTGGTCGACAACTGCGAGCACCTGATCGACGCCGTGGCGCACCTGGTCGTGGCGCTGCTCACCCGCTGCCCGGGGCTGCGCGTGCTCGCCACCAGCCGCGAACCCCTCGCGGTCGACGGCGAGGCGCTCCTGCCGCTGGCCGAGCTCACGCTGCCGGGCCCGGACGACGGCGTCGAACAGGCTGGGAAGGCGGCCTCGGTACGCTTGTTCACCGAGCGGGCCGCCGCCGTGCGGCCGGGATTCCGCCTCGACGCGGCCACGCTGCCCGACGTCGTGCGCGTGGTGCGCGGCCTCGACGGCCTGCCGCTCGCCCTCGAACTGGCCGCCGCCCGGCTGCGCACGCTGTCACTGCCCGACCTGGCCGACGGCCTCGCCGACCGGTTCCGGCTCCTCACGGTCGGCAGCCGCACCGCACCGCCCCGGCACCGCACTCTGCGCGCGGTCATCGCGTGGAGCTGGGACCTGCTCGGCGACCACGAACGCACGGTCGCCGAACGGATCTCCGTCCTGCCCGGCGGCGTCACCCCCGTTTCCGCGGCCGCCGTCTGCGTCGGCACCGCCGTGCCCGCCGCCGAGATCCCCGCCCTGCTCGCCGCGCTCGTCGACCGGTCACTGCTGCAACTCGCCCCAGGCAGCCGTTATCGCATGCTCGAAACCCTCCGCGAGTACGGCGCCGACCGCCTGACCGCCGCCGGTGACCTCGGCGCCGCCAGCGACCTGGCCGCCGTCCACTTCACCGACCTGATGACCCGGCACGCACCTCGACTGCGCGGGCCCGGCCAGCTCACGGCCATGAAGGTCATCGGCGCCGACTACGACAACACCCTCGCCGCCCTGCGCCACCTGTGCGCCACCCGCGACCCCCACGGCGCGATCGGCCTCGCGCTCAGCCTGACCTGGTACTGGCAGATGTTCGCCCGCCACTCCGATGCCGCCCACTGGCTGGACGAGGCCCTCGCGGTGCCCGGCGGCGAGCCGACGCCCGAACGAGACTGCGCCCGAGCCGCCTCCCTGCTCAACCGCGCCGACACCCGGCCGGAGACCACCACCGCTGAAGACCGGGCCGAGGTCCGCGAACTGGCCGCCCGGTTGCTCGCGCATGCCGAACCTCCGGGCCACTACCGCGTGTTCGGCCCGATCCTGCTGTTCCTGTACGACAAGGAGGCCGCGCTCGCGGCTTTCGCCCGCCTGGCGGACGGCGACGACGTGTGGCTGGCCGGGCTGGCCCACATGTTCCTGGCCGAGATCACCGAGAACGCGGGCGCGCTCGACCGGACGCGTGTCCACGTAGAGGTGGCTCTGGCCCGCTTCCACCAGGCTGGTGACCGCTGGGGCCGGGCCGCGACCCTCCCGATGCGCGCCCGGTTGCGACGCTACGTCGACCTCGACGGCGCGCTGGCCGACCTGCGCGAGGCCGAGACCTTGGCCGGCGAGTTCGGCTCGCTCAGCCTCGGCGACCGGCTCTACGGCGACCTGCGCTGGATCGACCTGCACGTGCGGCGCGGCGACGTCGACCGGGCGCTGGAGCTTCTCGACGCCGCCAGAGAGCGGGCTGCGCACGCGTCGTCGGCGGAACTCCCGGCCCTGGTCGACGCGTGCGAGGCCGACCTCCGGATCCGGCTCGGCGACCTTGCGAGGGCGGTCGACCTGCTCGACCCCGCCAGGCCATTCCCCGACCACGCCAAGGTGCCGGTCGCGAGCGCCTGGGTCGCCCTCCGCCTCGCGAAGGGTGACCGAGCCGGCGCGCAGAAGGCGTTGCGAGAGGCGCACGCGTCGGCGCGGGCGACCGGGGAGCTGCCGATTCTGGCGCTGGTGGCGGTGCACGCGGCGGCGCTCGCCGAGGCACGCGAGTCGGCCGTGCTGCTCGGCGTCGCCGCCCGGCTACGGGGCGCCCACGACCATACCGACCCTCGGATCGGCGACCTCACCCGCCGTGGCCACGCCGCCCTGGGCGAAGCGGAGTTCGCCGCGGCCTACGCGCGCGGCTGGGAGATGGACGGGACGACCGCCGCCGCCCATCTCGGGCGGGCGGCATCAGGGGCGCGGGATGTGCCGGTCGGCCCTGGGCCGTGATGCGACAGGGGGCCGCGTCCGTGGGATGCGGCACCCCGTCATGGTCGGTGGTGATCGTCAGTTGGTGGCGCCGCTCACCGTCGTGCCGGTCTTGGTGACGTAGTAGGTGAGCTGTCTTCCACTCCAGAAGTGGAAGGTGAGCGTGATGCGGCCGTCGTTGGTCTCGGCGAAGAACTCAGGCTTCATGATGATCGTTCCGGCGTTGTAGTCGGGCTGGAAGTTGCTCCAGAACTCCTTGTAGGTGGTCCAGTTGGCCGGGCCGGCCGGGCTTCCGTTGGCGTACTTGGCCTCCATGGTGGCCAGTTGGTCACCGCGGAACTGCGTGGGGATGGCGAAGGAGCTCGTCGTCCCGGTGGCGGCGCTCTGGGTCGGCGGGTCGGAGGTGATGATGCTGATCTGCCACGGTGTTCCCTGGGAGAAGCGGGCGTTGATGGTGGCGTTCACTCCGTAGGCCCGGTTGCCGGCCAGACGCGTCAGGGCGGCCGAGGTCAGCGTCAGCGTGGTCCCGGACACCGTGTAGTCGGCGCCCTGGCTCAGCGCGGCGCCGCCCTGCGAGAGTCCCTGGAAGGTGGTGCCGTTCAGGTTGAGCGTGAGCGTCTTGCCGGGGATCGCGCCGGTGCGGGGGACGTAGACCTGATCGGAGGAGGCGGTGCCCGAGCGGGTGGTCCAGCTGGCCTTCTGCATGTCCAGCACTCCCTGGTCGCGCCAGGTGAGCGTGTTGCGGTTCAGGAACGAGCCGGCGTCCCACAACATGGTGGTCAGGTTGCGGATGCGGGCGTTGTATCCCACGGCCTCCAGGTACTTCAGGAGCTCGCCTCGCTCGATGATGCCCGGCCGGGTGTAGTCGTAGCTGAGCAGTGCCCATTCTCCGATGATCACCGGGATGCCGCGTGAGACGAACGTGGTGTGCGCCCGCTCGAAAGAGCTGACCAGGTCCTGCTCGACGGCGCTGTCGTACCTCGTGCCGCCGGCGATGTTCACGCTGAACGGCCAGTAGCCGTAGAAGTGGACGGTGGCGGCGATGTTGGGATCGCGCAGAGCGGCGATGGTGGAGCTCAGCGCGTCCAGCCGGACCTGCTCCCCGCTGGTGTGCAGGGTGGGCAGCACGAGAACGCGGGTGGCGTTGCCGCCGCCGGTCTGGCGGACCAGGCGGACGAACTCGGTGTTGAGGGTGTTGACGAGCTGGTCGCCCTGCTCGTCACTGGAGGTGCCGGCGAACTGCGGTTCGTTGATGCTCTCGAACAGCACCCGGGACGAGTAGTCGCGGAAGGTGCCGGCGAGCTGATGCCACAGGGCGGTGTAGCGGTTCATCACCGTTGTGGGGTCGGAAGGGTAGGTGTTGATCCATTGCCAGGAGTCGTGGTGCAGGTTGATGAGCACGTGCAGGTCCTCGGCCAGGGACCAGTCGACGATCTGGCGCACGCGGTTCAGCCATGCGGTGTCGATGGTGTAGTCGGGGGCCGGTCCGTGGTGGTTGCTCCAGGTGATCGGGATCCGGATGCTCTTGTATCCCTGCGCCCGGACCTGCCGCAGCATGGTCTGTGTGGTCAGCGGGTTGCCCCAGGCCGTCTCGTCGGGGATCGCGTCGAGCGTGTTGCCCAAATTCCAGCCGGGCTGCATCGCGGCCACGACGGCCATCGCGTTGCCGGGCGTCGGTGACGGGCTGGGCGAAGGGCTCGGTGACGGTGACGGGCTGGGTGATGGGCTGGGGGACGGGCTGGCCGTCGGGCCGTTGCAGGTGACGCCGTTCAGGGTGAAGGACGTCGGCGCGGCGTTGGCGTTCGTCCAGGTGCCGTTGAAGCCGAAGGAGACCGTCGCCCGGGTCGCGATGGCGGCGTTCCAGCTCAGGTTCGCCGCGGAGACCTGTGCCCCGGAGGTGGTGATGGTGGCGCTCCAGGCCTGGCTGATTCCCTGGCCGGACGGGAAGGTCCAGGCGAGTTTCCAGCCGTTGACCGGGTCGCCGAGGTTGGTGACGTTCACATTGGCGGTGAACCCGCCCGGCCACTGCGTGGAGACGGTGTAGGCGACGTTGCAGCCGGTCGCCGCCTGGGCGGGGGCGGCCGTCGTGGCCACGGCCGTGACCGTGGTCAACGCGATGGCCGCGCCGACGAGCGCGCTGACCCACCGGCGCGCTCTTGGTGGACTCTGCATTCGTTACTCCTTGGGGGGCGTCAGGCTCGGCCGCTCCCGATCGGCACTGGGCCGTGCCGAAGGGAGCAGATCTCCTGGATGTGGCGTGGCGCCTGGGCGCGCGCACGCCGAAGAACCGCGGCCTGGGCCTGACCACCGGACCGCCTCACCAAGAAAGTTTCTCCTCAAATGGCGAGAAACATAACTTAAGGAGAGCCTCGGAATACGTCCACCTGCCATCAAAAACGGAGGCATCGGTATGAAAGCGGCACGCTAGGCGAGGCGTGGCTACCTGGGAAAACCGCGCTCGTCGCGAAAGTATCCCGGCGTTCGTTCTGAACGTTTCAGGCGGGCGCGGTTATATGGCATGCGACGGGCTATTCTGACCGCCGGGAGCGGGACCGGTTCGGTTTCGACGGGAAGGGGCCGGAGTGTCGTACACCGAGCCGCACGAAGGGATCGACGACGCGGTCAGAGGTGACCCGTCCCGTCCCGTGACGATCTCCTACATCGCCGAGACGGCCGGGGTGTCGGTCCCCACCGTCTCCAAAGTGATCAACGGACGATCCGGTGTCTCGGCCGACACCCGTGCCCGGGTCGAGGCGCTCATCAGCGAGTTCGGCTATCGCCGGGCCAATCGCCGCAATCTCGTGGAGCTCGTTTTCAGCCGGCTTGAGGACCTCTGGGGCATGGAGATCATCCGGGGGGTGGAGCAGGTGGCCCGCGAACAGCGGGTCGGGGTCGTCCTGACCGAGTTCGGCCCCCGCCCGGACACCGTGGCGCCACCGATCGACGCCACGGTCGCTCGCCGGCCGGCCTGCGTGGTGACGGTCGCGCAGCTTTCCCAGGAGCAGCGTGACCAGTTGCGTGCCAAGGAGATTCCGTTCGTGGTCTTCGACCCCACGATCGAACTGCCCGATGGCGTGCCGTTCGTGGGCGCCACCAACTGGGCCGGGGGCCGCTCGGCCGCACGGCATTTGATCGAACTCGGGCACCGCCGGATCGGCATGGTCGCCGGTCCGGACCACGTGCTGTGCTGCCGGGCACGCCTGGACGGCTACCGCGCCGCCCTGGAGGCAGCCGGTCTGACTCCGCACCCCGACCTGGTCATACGGACGGAGCTGACCAGAGAGCACGGACGCGCGGCAGCCCTCACCCTGCTGACGGCGGACGACCCACCGACGGCGATCTTCGCGTGCAACGATCTCCAGGCCCTCGGCGTCTACCAGGCCGCACGCGAGGTGGGATCGCGCATCCCGCAGGATCTGAGCGTGGTCGGGTTCGACGATCTGCCCGTCGCCGCGCTGGTCGATCCTCCCCTGACGACAGTCCACCAGCCGCTCGCCGAGATGGCCGTCGCGGCCACGGAACTGGCGCTCGCCCTGGGTCGTGGCGAGGCGCCCGCCCGGGTCGGCATCGAACTCGCCACCACGTTGACGATCCGCGCCAGCACCGCACCGCCGAGCCGGGACCTCGGAGCCGTCGTTTCAGGATGAGGCCCGCTCAGCCCGGACTCGGTGATCGATCGGCGGTGCTGCTCCCGACCCTGGGCACCTTTCAAGCGGACTGAGCGGGGTGAATTCGGCCGTCGCCTGTGGCTTGAGGAAGTGTCGTCAGTCCAGCAAGGCTTATCCGCACTTCCGCCTCAGCTAGCTGATCAAGCTCCATTGCGATGGGGCGACCTGTGGCGGACGCCGGCATCGCAATTCGGGTGCGACCCATCCGCGACATGATCTTGTGGGTTGCGGGCCCTCTGGCCGTAATGCCAAGTCAGAGCAAGCGTTGACGGCAATCAACAGTATTCCTGGAAACCGCTGGGGGCGGTGACGTTCCTCGTGGGTTCGAATCCCACGCTCTCCGCCTACCTGGGAAAGGGTTCTGATGATCATTGCCTGGTTGTGCACCCTGATGCGTATTCACGACATGATCTCGGTGATGTTTTCCGAGCCATATGAGTGGGCCCGCTCCGGGAAACGTGGCCAGACCATGCGAAAGCTCCGTCTCGCACTACTCCGCTGAGAAGTCATTCGCCCCGACACGCTGATTCCCCTCGGCGGCCGAGCGTCGCCTTGGCGAAAGCGCGTAAGCGTGATCCGTTCCCTGCCCGACTCGTCGGGTAGCACCACCCCTTCGCAAGGTCCGAATATTCACGACTCTTGGTGGGCGCCGTGACGAGCCGCTTCACGCAGTGGACGCTCGACGTGATCGACAGCCGGAAGATGGCCGCGTTCTGGTCGCAGGCTCTCGGCTACGAGATCGAGCACGACGGGACGAGCCCGCACCTGTTCCCACCCTCCGACGCCCCACCCGGCTCGCTGACGGTCTGGCTCCAGGAGACCGGCGACCCCAAGAGCGGCAAGAACCGCAACCACCCCGACCTCCATGTCCCGGACGGCCAGGTGGACGAAGAGGTCGAGCGCCTGATCGCCTTGGGGGCCGAGCGAATCGACATCGGTCAGAAGGGCGACGAGGGGTTCGTCGTGCTGGCCGACCCCGAAGGCAACGAGTTCTGCCTCCTCTACCGAAGGCCTGAGTGAAGGCGCACAGCAGACAGCCGGCAGGTTCGTGGGTCGCCACACCCCGCACGCCGTCCACACGGGCGTGATCAGCTGGCGAAGCCCCATCGGCCGTGATCGCCAGACGGTCACGCCACTGTTCTGAGTGTCAAGGTGTGTCTGATCGCCTTGAGGTCAGGGGAGCCTTTTCGGCGGTTTCGGGAGGGCGCCATGGTCATCGTCCGGCGAGAGCTCACCACCACACCCACGGTCCTGCTCGCGGGGGTGGCACTTCTCTACCTCACCGCCCAGCTCCTCATCCCCACCCTCGGCATGGGGATCGGCTGGGACGAGGCCGTCTACGCCTCCCAGTACGCCGCGCACGCCCCGCCCGCCGTCTACTCCGCCCCCCGCGCCCAGGGGGTGCCGCTGCTCGTCGCGCCGATCGTGGCGATCACCGACAACCTGGTCGTGCTGCGGATCTGGCTGACCCTGGTCTCCTCGGCCGCCCTCTTCGGGGCTTTCGCCGTGTGGCTGCGGGTCAGGAACCACTGGGTCGTGCCGCTGGCGGCGCTGGTCCTGGCCGGATGCTGGCTGTCGCTCTTCTACGGCAACCAGGCGATGCCCAATCTCTACGTCGCGCTGGGCGCGGTCGCCGCCACCGGCTTCCTGCTGACCTCGACCCCGCTTGGCCTGGGCGCGTCCATGCTGCTCGTCTCCGTCATGAGGCCGACCGACGCGCTGGTGCTGGCGGTGCCGCTGGCCGCCTACGCCCTGTGGCAGCGGCGTTTCCGGGAACTGGCGGCGGTGGCCGTGGGGCTGGCGATCGGCTGGGGCCAGTGGGCGGCCGAGGCGGTCGTCCGGTTCGGCGGGGTCGCCGAGCGCCTCGGGGCGGCGGGGGAGCACAACGACACCGGGCTGACCAGCACCTGGGGTGAGCAGGCCCGGGCGCTCGACGGGCCGGCGCTGTGCCGGTTCGGGGTCGAGTGCGGCGGGGTGTCTCCGGTCATGCTGATCTGGTGGATCGCGCTTCCGCTGGCCGTGGGCGCGGGTCTGTGGGCGGCTCGGCACACCGAGTGGTTCCGTCCGCTCGTGCTGGCGACGGCGACGGCCGTGGCGATGGCGCTGCCCTACTTCTTCTACGTCGACTACGCCGCCCCTCGCTTCCTGCTTCCCGTGTACGCCCTGCTGGCCCTCCCCGTCGCGACCGCCGCCCTGCTGGCGCCCAAAACGGTTATGGCCGGTGTGGCGGCCCACCTCATCCTCCAGGGCGCCGTGGCCGTCGCCATGTCGTCGGACGCCCGCGCCGACCGCGACGTCATGAACGCCGCCGCCGGGGAGCTCAGGCCCCGGATCGACGGGCCGTGCGTGATCTACGGGCAGGGCGGGGCCCAGCTCGGCTACCTGCTGGGCTGCGAGTCGCAGGCGATCGCCCAGCGGTTCGACGAGACGATGCCCCAGCGGGTCGAGGGTTTCCGGGATCGCGGCTACGACGTCATCCTGACGCATCGGGGTGTCAGGGCCCCGTCGTACACCGACGACTGGGAACGGCAGGACCTCCCCGGTCCGTGGCGGGCCCGGTTCGCCCCGGCCTCCTGAGGCGCAGTGGCTTCGTGCTCACAAACGTCCGATGACCTGCTTTGTTAGCGTGAGGACATGGCCGGAACCTCGCGCGAGGCGTTCCGCGGGTGGGTGCGGAACCTGCTCGCACATGTCAGCGGATCAGGCGACGCCCGGCAGTCACGGGAGATCTATCAGACCTCCACCATGGGCGCGCTCCTCGAAGGCGTCTACGAGGGCGAGGTGACGATCGGCGAGTTGCTGAAGCACGGCGACTTCGGCCTCGGGACGTTCAACCGGCTCGACGGGGAGATGCTGATCCTCGACGGCGTCTGCCATCACCTGCGGGCCGACGGCAGCGCCCACGTCGCCGCCGACGACGAGAAGACGCCGTTCGCGGTGGTGACCCGCTTCCGGCCGGACACCGCCATCCCGGTCACGTCGGGCAGCGACCACGCGGCCGTCATCCGGCTCATCGACACGTCGGTCGGCAGCTTCAACGTGATCTACGCCATCCGCGTCACCGGGACGTTCCGCCAGGTCCGCACCCGGACGGTGATGGAGCAGTCGCCGCCCTACCCGCCGCTGACCGAGGCGACGAAGGGACAGCAGGAGAACACCTTCTCCGACATCACGGGGACGCTGGCCGGTTACCGTACGCCCGACTTCGAACAGGGCATCTCGGTGGCCGGCTACCACCTGCACTTCATCGACGAGAGCGGGCGGCGCGGCGGTCACGCCCTGGACTTCGAGCTGGAGCGCGGCACCGTCGAGCTCAGCGTCCGCTCGGAGATCCACCTCAGCCTGCCCCGGACCCGGCAGTTCCTCGACTCGAATCTGAGCAGTGGCGACATCGCCGCCCAGATCCGCCAGGCCGAAGGAGGATGAAGCGATGCGTGCCGCGCAGCGTGCGGTGGAGACCCTGGCGGCGTTCGGGGTCCGATACGTCTTCGGCGTGCCCGGAGCCAAGATCGACGAGCTGTACGACGCCCTCGTCGACGGCGGCCCGCAGCTGGTGGTCTGCCGCCACGAGCAGAACGCCGCGTTCATGGCGGCGGCCGTGGGCCGGTTGACCGGTGTGCCCGGCTGCGCGCTGGTCACGTCCGGGCCGGGCACGACCAATCTGGTGACCGGCCTGATCACCGCGAACACCGAGCAGTTCCCGATGATCGCGCTCTGCGGCGCCGTCGCCCGGCGTGACCGGCTCAAGCGCACCCACCAGACGATGGACGCCTCCGCCGCGCTCAAGCCCTTCACCAAATACGTCGGCGAGGTCGACGATCCCGGCAACGTCACCGAGGCCATCGCCAACGCCCTGCGCATCGCGGTCACCGAGCCGCGCGGCGCGACCGCGGTGATCCTCCCGATGGACGTCGCCGCCGCGCCGACCGACGCGGAGCTCAGCGGGCCGATGCCGGTGCCCGCGCTCGGCCCCGCCCCGGGCGAGCAGATCCGGCGTGCGGCGGAGATGATCCGCGACGCCGAACGGCCGGTGATCCTGGCGGGCCTGCGGTCGGGTGACCCGGACGCCTGCGCCGCTCTCCGCGAGCTCGTCGCCGGGACCGACCTGCCCGTGGTGGAGACCTTCCAGGCGGCCGGGGTGATCTCGCGAAAGCTGGAGGACCACTTCGTCGGCCGGGTCGGGCTGTTCCGCAACCAGCCGGGAGACGTCCTCGTCGCGCACGCCGACCTGCTCGTCACGGTCGGCTACGACCCCGTCGAATACGACCCGGGTCTGTGGAACCCCGACCCGGACCGCCCGGTCGTCCACATCGACTCGGTCAACGCCGACATCGACAACCACTACCGGCCGGCCGTCGAGCTGCGCGGCGACATCGCCGCCACCCTCACCGAGCTGGGCAGGCCGCTGGCCGGGCTGCGGCTGAGTCAGCAGGCCAACGCGGTGATCGCCGAACAGCGCCGGGCGCTGGCCCGGATCGACGAGCGGGCGAGGGCCGTCCCGGCGACGGAGCTGGGCCTGAACCCGGCGGCCGTCATCCTCAAGATCCGGGAGCTGGTGGACGACGACGCCACCGTCGTGGCCGACGTCGGCTCGAACTACATCTACACCGCCCGGCATTTCCGCAGCTACGAGCCCCGGCACCTGCTGTTCTCCAACGGCCAGCAGACGCTGGGCGTGGCCCTGCCCTGGGCCATGGCCGCGGCCATGCTCCGCCCGGCCACGCAGGTCGTCTCGATCTCCGGCGACGGAGGGTTCCTCTTCACCGCACAGGAGCTGGAGACGGCCACCCGCCTGGGGCTGCGGATGACCCACGTGATCCTGCGTGACAACAGCTACGACATGGTCGCCTTCCAGGAGAGGCTGAAATACGGCCGGACCTCCGGAATCCGGCTCGGCGACTACGACATCGTCCAGTACGCCGGAGCCTTCGGGGCCCGGGGGATCAGGGTCACGACGATGGAGGCGTTCGAGACAGAGCTCCGCCAGGCCCTCAGCCGGGAAACCCTGCCCATGCCGGGCGTGACCGTCATCGACGTGGACGTCGACTACAGCCACAACACCGACCTGTTCGCCCAGCTCCACGAAGGCGTCCTCGAATGAGGCCGGCGGCTATCACCACAGGTGATGAAGCGAGCTCGGATCGCCTGTTTCCGTCCGGCCGTCCATCGCCTTGACTGATGACTGAGGGGGTCCTCGTGATCCTGAACGGTCAGGCCCCGAGTTGCCACCACGTCGACCAGCTTCCGGCCGCCCGGCCAGGGCCGGCCGTATGCGAGGAATGCCTGGCCCTCGGCCGGTCATGGTCACGCCTGCTGGTGTGCCTGACCTGCGGCCTGGTGGCCTGCTCCGATGATGCTCAGGGCGGTCACGCGCGCGCTCACTACCAGGAGACCGACCATCCGGTGGTGGCCTCCCTGGATCCACGTCTGACATGGCGGTGGTGCTATGTGCATCGCCGGACCGTATGAACGAGACGGAAGTTGACTTATGACCATCGACAACCTGGTGGCGGAACGCCGACGGGACTACGACGGCACATCGCCCTTCCCCGGTGCGGAGGAGCACATTCCGGCCGGGCGGCTCCAGATCGGGCTGACGGCGGCGATCGTGATCGTGCCGTTCGCCGCCCTCGCTGTCGCGATCTTCCTGGCGTGGGGGCAGGGATTCACGTTCACCGATCTTCTGCTCGCGACGGTTCTCTACGTCGTCACCGGGCTCGGGGTGACGGTCGGATTCCACCGGCTGCTCACCCACGGCTCCTTCACGGCCCGGCCCTGGCTGCGCGTGGCGCTGGCAGTCGCCGGATCGATGGGGTTCCAGGGGAACGTGATCGACTGGGTGGCGGTGCACCGCCGCCATCACGCCTTCACCGACCGGCCGGGCGACCCGCACTCGCCCTACCGGTACGGCACCGATCTGCGTGGGCAACTGCGCGGGCTCGCCCACGCGCACCTGGGCTGGCTGTTCGCCAAGGACACGACCCCGGCCGAGCGTTACGCTCCGGACATGGTGGCCGATCCGGCCATGAACAAGGTCGCCCGCGCCTTCCCCGCGCTGTGCGCGCTGTCGCTGGCGCTGCCGTTCGCGGCGGGGTGGGCGATCACCGGCACCCTGTTCGGCGGGTTCACCGCCTTCCTGTGGGCCGGGCTGATCCGCGTCGCGCTGTTGCAGCACGTCACCTGGAGTGTCAACTCCCTGTGCCATGTGATCGGCGAGAGACCGTTCAAGACCCGCCGCCACGACCGTTCGACCAATCTGTGGCCGCTGGCCCTGTTGTCCTTCGGTGAGAGCTGGCACAACGGTCACCACAGTGAGCCCGCCTGCGCCCGGCACGGCGTGGATCGCCTTCAGATCGACCCGTCCGCTGGAGTGATTCGCCTGTTCGAGCGGTTCGGCTGGGTGAGCAACGTGCACTGGCCCGAAAGTGAACGCCTTCAGCGTCGCCGTGCCGTTTGACCGCGTGAGTACCGCTTGGGCGGGCAGTATGCCGATATGGAGCTACGCCAGCTGCGCTATTTCGTGACGCTGGCCGAAGAGCTGCATTTCGGCCGGGCGGCCGCTCGGGAGCACATCGTCCAGTCAGCGCTGAGCCAGCAGATCCAGCGGCTGGAGCGGGAGCTGGGGGTGCGGCTGCTGAATCGCACCTCTCACCACGTCGGCCTGACCACGGCGGGCGACGCCTTCCTCGTCGAGGCGCGGCAGATTCTCGACCACGTCGGCAGAGCCGGGCAGGCCGCGCGCGGCGCCGTCGCCCCGGCGCCCACCCTGCGCGTCGGCATCATCGACGCCGGTTACGACTCCATGCCGCAGATCCTGCGGGAGCTCAAGCAGCGCCGTCCCGACATCACGATCCACCAGGTCGAGGCGGGCACCCCCGAGCAGTACCGGCAACTGGCCGACGGCCGGCTTGACATCGCCATCGGGCCCGCCTCCCATACTCCGCCCGGGGTGAGATCCGAGCTCGTGAGGCACGATCCGCTCGGTGTGCTGGTGCCCGACGACCACCGTTTCGCCGGTCTCGACGCCGTGCCCGTCTCCTCCCTTATCGGGGAATCCCTGCTGATCGGCGAGGAGGCGCAGACTCCGGAGCTCAATCACTTCGTCGTCGCGCTGTGCCGTTCGGCCGGGTTCGAGCCCACCATCTACGAGGGCACTGTCGAGAGTTCCCGCGCCGCCGCCGACCTGGTCCTCCAACGCCGCTGTCTCTACTGCGTGCCCTCGTCCTTCCGCACGTCCAACCGGCCGGGCACGAGCTGGCGGCCACTGACCGAACCCGCGACGCACTATTCCTGGTCACTGCTGTGGCATGACGCGAGCGCCTCTCCCCACATCGCCACGGTCATCGAGAGCGCCCGGCGGCTGGCCGATCGGCTCGGCTGGCTGGAGCCCGGCGTCTCCGCCGGAGACGCCGGAAAGCCCATGACCGGCAGTCGGTGAGACCCCGGTCACGGCCGGCAGGGGTGCCCGGCCGGCCGTGGGTTGCGCGGATCAGGAGCGTTCGGGGCAGACGTCGATCAGGTGGCCTTCGGGGTCGGCGATGACCGTCCAGTTCTCGCCGCCCGGCTGGAAGCCGGGCTTGGTCGCGCCCAGCGCCAGGTACTCCTCGACCGCCTTGTCGACGTCGGGGACGCGGACGTCGAAGTGGAACTGCTTGCCCGGCCCCGGCCACGCCGCCGGGGTGCGCTCGGGGATGCGCTGGAAGTACAGGCTCGTGGTGCCGTCGCCGACGGCGGCGTAGTCGTCTTCGACGTGCTGGACCTCGAAGCCGAGGATCTTCGCGTAGAACTCCGCCATGGCCTTGGGGTCCGCGCAGTCGATGGTCACTGCGATCAGTTTCGCGATCGTGGTCATGAGACCGATCCTGCTGGTGATACCTGCCAGATCGTGTCAGGTATCGCGGCCCGGTTTGACCGTCCAGTAGTGGACGAGAAGTCCGGCGCCCCAGAAGACGATCGACCAGAGCGGCCAGAAGAAATGGTCGGAGTCCCAATACCACCAGACCCCGACCTGGACGAGGTTGGCCAGGACGTAGCAGAGGGCGTGGATCCGCAGGCCCAATCGACTGGCGGCCGGGCTTTTCGCTCGAAGGTTCATGTCCGCACCGTAAAACGGCCCACTTCACGTGGAGTGAATCGCCGGTTCAGTGCCCGTCAAGTGCCCGCGATCTACATTTGCGGCGCTGAAACGACACGTGGAAAGGCACATAATCATGACGACGACTCGCCGAGCGGTGCTGGCCGGATCCGCCGCGGTCGCGACGAGCGCCCTCCTGGGCACGTCCGAGGCGCAGGCCCAGTCCCGCCCCAAACCGACCGTGGTGCTCGTGCACGGCGCGTTCGCCGACGCGTCGGGCTGGAACGCCGTGGCCACCAAGCTGATCCGCGACGGCTATCCCGTCATCGCGCCGGCCAACCCGCTGCGCGGCGTGGCCTCCGACTCCGCCTACCTGGCCAGCATCCTCGCCACGCTCGGCGGCCCGATCGTGCTCGCCGCCCACTCCTACGGCGGGATCGTGATCACCAACGCCGCGACCGGAAACCCCAACGTCAAGGCGCTCGTGTACGTCGCCGCCTTCGCCCCCGACCAGGACGAGTCGCTCCTCCAGCTCCAGACCCAGTTCCCCGGCAGCAAGCTGAACGAGGCGGCGCTCGATTTCCGCCCCTACGCCGAGGGCCTGGTCGACGGCTACATCAAGAAGGAGTTCTTCCGCCCCGTCTTCGCGGGCGACGTGTCGAAGTCGGAGGCCGAGGTGATGCAGGCGAGCCAGCGCCCCGCCGACGCCCGCACGCTCGGCGAGCCCTCGGCCGCGCCGGCCTGGAAGACCATCCCCTCCTACTACCTGGTCGCCAAGAACGACCAGGTGCTGCCCGCCGCGGCGCAGCGGTTCATGGCCAAGCGGGCCGGCTCGCGCGTCGACGAGGTCGGCGCCTCCCACGTCGCGATGGTCTCCCAGCCGAGCGCGGCGGCCGATCTCATCCGGCGGGCCGCTTCATAACGGTCCTTCCGGCTGACCTGGACGCACCTTAAGATCCGCTAGCCTGGCCGCTCCCCCACTTGAACAGAGGAAGGTGCGGTCGTGATCGGTTGGTTCGAAGCGGTCATTCTCGGGCTGATCCAAGGGCTCACCGAGTTCCTGCCGATCTCGTCCAGCGCGCATATCCGGGTGGTGTCGGCCTTCGCGGGCTGGCCCGACCCGGGAGCGGCGTTCACGGCGGTCATCCAGCTCGGCACGGAGGCCGCCGTCCTGATCTACTTCAGGAGAGAGCTCTGGGAGATCATCTCGACCTGGACCCGCTCCCTGTTCAAAAGGGACCTGCGCGACACCTTCCCGGCGCGCATGGGGTGGTACATCATCGCCGGCACCCTGCCCATCGCCGTTCTGGGCCTGGCGCTGAAAGACCAGATCGAGGGGGTCTTCCGCGACCTGCGCATCGTGGGCGTCACCCTGATCGTGTTCGCGCTCATCCTCTGGTGGGCCGACCACACCGCGCGCAACACCCTGTCGCTGCAGAACCACCTGAACTTCCGCCACGCCCTCGGCTACGGCTTCGCCCAGTCGCTGGCCCTGATCCCCGGCGTCTCCCGCTCGGGCGGCACGGTGACCGCCGGTCTGCTGCTCGGATATCGGCGTGAGGACGCCGCGAGGTACTCGTTCCTGCTGGCCATCCCGGCCGTGCTCGCCTCAGGCGGGCTGGAGCTGTTCGAGATCGGCGAGGGCCAGGCCCCGGCGTGGGGGCCGACGATCCTGGCCACGGTGATCTCGTTCTTCGTGGGTTACGCGGCGGTGGCGTGGTTCCTGCGCTACATCAGCACCCACAAGTTCACCCCGTTCGTGATCTACCGGATCGTCCTCGGGGTGTTCGTCATCCTGGCGGTCAGCATGGGGTGGATCCCCGCCCAGGGCTGATCAGCTCTCCATCGCCATCACGATGACGAGCCCGACGAGGTGGATCAGCACCACGAACACCATGAAGGCGACGAAGAGCCACTTCGCCGGCCCGTGTTCGAAGGTGCTGTCCTGCTTCAGCGGGGGGCGCTTCGCCTGGCGGTCGGCGATCCGCTCTTCCACGGGCTTCCGCATCATGACCATCCTTCGACTTTTGTAGCCCACTAATAGTTAGTGCACTAACTATTAGTGTAGCATAAGGGTCATGGAAGACGTCGACCCGCTGTCCCTGGAGAACCAGGTCTGCTTCGCCCTGGCCGTCGCCTCGCGGTCGGTGATCGCCCTCTATCGGCCGGTGCTGGAGCCGATGGGCCTGACCCATCCCCAATACCTGGTCATGCTGGCGCTGTGGGAGAGCGCGCCGCTGTCGGTCAAAGACCTCAGCGGCCTGCTGCAACTGGAGCCCGCCACGCTGTCGCCGCTGCTCAAGAGGCTGGAGGCGGCCGGCCTCATCGAGCGCAGGCGGGTCGCCACCGACGAACGCTCCCTCGCGGTCACCCTCACCGACACCGGCCGCGCGCTCCGCGCCGAGGCCGAGAAGATCCCCGCCACGATCGTCGAACGCCTCGGCATGGACGTGTCCGAGCTGCAGGACCTGCACAAGGCGCTGACCCGCGTGATCGCCGCCGCGACCCGATGACAGACTTTCCTGCGTGAAACGCCTCCTCCTCATCGGGATCGGCGCCGGCGACCCGGACCATCTCACTCTCCAGGCCGTCAAGGCCCTCGCCGCCACCGACGTCTTCTTCATCGTCGACAAGGGCGAGGAGAAGCGCGACCTGACGGACCTGCGCCACCGGATGATCGAGGACCACGCGCGGCCCGGCCACAGGATCGTCACCGCTGCCGACCCCGAGCGCGACCGCACCGCGACCGCCTACGCCGAGGCCGTCGAGGACTGGCGCGAACGCCGCGGCGTCCTCTACCACCGGATGATCGACGACGCCCTGGGCGAGGGCCAGACCGGCGCCTTCCTGATCTGGGGAGATCCGGGCGTGTACGACAGCACTCTGGCCGCCCTCGAACAGCTCCCGGCCGAGTTCGAGATCGAGGTCGTCCCCGGCATCAGCTCCGTGGCCGCGCTGACCGCCCGCCACCGCATCGGCCTGACGCGCGTGGCCCGCCCCGTCCACCTCACCACCGGCCGCCGCCTCGCCGACGAGGGCCCGACCGCCGACGACATGGTCGTCATGCTCGACGCCCGCCTGGCCTTCGAGGGCCTCGACGACTTCGACATCTACTGGGGCGCCTACCTGGGCACCCCCGACGAGATCCTGGTCGCGGGCCCCGTGGCCGAGGCCGGCCCCCGGATCAGGGAGCTGCGGGCCGAGGCCAGGGAGCGCAAGGGCTGGATCATGGACACCTACCTGCTGCGCAGGCGCTGAGCCTGCTCCCTGATCTCCTCGGGCACCAGCTCCAGCAGCTGGTCGGGCCGCAGCGGCAGATCGAGCAGGCTGAGTTTCACCCGGTTCCGCCGGGCGTGCGTGGCGGCGTCGAACCGTACCAGGTTCACCGCGTCCAGATGCAGCCGCACCCCGAGCCCGGCGGCCGGATCGAGGTCACGGGTGTGCACGCCGTCGAGCAGCACCCGGGCGGGCTCGGGTGACCGGTTGGTCAGCGCGACCTCGTCGTCGGCGCCGTAGACGACCGTCCGGTCGATCCCCGTCATGGGCGCGACCGCCGTTAGCGCCAGCACCGGGACGGAGGGCGACAGCACCGGCCCGCCCGCCGCGTAGTTGTAGGCGGTCGACCCGGTCGGCGTGCAGGCCACGACGGCGTCGCACCGGTAGTAGCCGTACTGCACGCCGTTGACCGACAGGTCGACGTTGACGGCCGCCCACTGACGCGCCCCCGTGATCACCGCGTCGTTGAACGCCGCCGCGCCGTCGACCATCAGGCAACTGTGCGGCTCCAGCACGAAGTCGCCTTTGGTCAGCCGATCGAGCGCGACCGGCAGCTCGGCCGGCGACACCTCGACGAGAAACCCGAGATTGCCGTGGTTGACCCCCAGCACGGGCGTCGCCCGCCCGACCACGAGCCGCATCGCCCCCAGCATCGTCCCGTCCCCGCCGAGACTCACCACCGCGGTCGCCCGCTCGGCGAACTCCTCAGCGGTCACGCCCCGCACGTCAGCCCCCAACCGGGCGGCATCCCCCTCGCCCGCGATCAGCGTCGCCCCCTTGGCCGCCGCGAACTCCCTGATCAGGGCGACGGAACCGGCGACGGGGTTACGGGGATGAGCCACCAGCCCGATGACATGCTCCTGCCCGGAATCGAGTCCCATGCCGGAGTCCGTACCCAGCGACCTCAGAGGGCCAGCGCGTGTCTCAGGCCTTGGCCGACCCGCATCATGGTCTGGAGGGTCAGGCCGCCGAGATCTCGCTGGAGATCCTCCTCGAAAAGGATCACGATGTCGTCGCAGAGCGCGCGGCCCGTCAGGGGATCTTCCGGCGTCAGCTCGACGATGCTCGGCAACGGCGGTTTGGCTGACGTGGTGATCCGGACGGCCAGATAGCTCGGCAGCGCCCTGTTGCGGGCGTTGTTGCTCACGATCACGTAGGGCTTCTCGCCGTAGTCTTCGCCGAGGTCGGCCATGAAGACTCTGCCCCGCAGGGGATAGGTCGTCATCAGTCGCGGGAGACCTCGGCGGTACGCCGGCGGGCGGCGCGTCGTTGCGAGTGGTCTTCTTCGGTCTGGGCCGCGGCCAGAGCCGCGTAGCCGGTCACCATCACCTCGTTGAGCACCGCTTTCCTGGCCACGTCGACGAGGGTGTGAAGCGCCGCCGAAGTGGACGTCTCAGGCCCGAGCGTGGCCCCCGCCAACTGCTGGACGGCCAGGTTCTCCGGACTCCCGGGAGTGCGGATCGCCTCCAGGAACTGCCTGTCCAGCTCGGACAGGGGAACAGGTGATCGAGTGTTCGTCACACCTCATGGTGCATCGGATGTCGCATCTTCTGCAACTGGATCTGTCGCAGCTATGAGGCGCTGCGCCAGGGCGCGTACCGCCGCCCTGATCTCCGGGCCCCTCACCACCCGGAAGGCGCCCGGGGTCGCCGTGAGTTGTTCGGCGTACCAATAAGGGTTCGAGGTGCTTCCCGTCAGCAGGGTCGTCCGGTCGTCCACCGGTGACAGGCGGCCCAGGGCCCGGGGGAGATGGGAGCTCACGCGGTCCAGTGGGGCCTCGATCAGGATCTCGGCCTCGTACGCCCAGCCCGTGGCCAGGTGTTCCTCCAGTGTCGCCACCGGATCGAGGTCGGTGGGCGGATCGAAGACGTCGTCCAGGATCTCCACATCCACCACCCGGTCCACCCGGTAGGCGCGGATCGCGTCGCGTTCGGGCACGCGGCACAGCAGGTACCAGCGGCCGTGGCGGATCACCACGGCCCACGGTTCGGCCTCGCGGGTCCACTCTGTCGAGGTCCGGTAGGTGATCCGCACCCTCCGCCGCTCGGCGCACGCGCTGACCAGGGTCGTCGTGGTCGCCGGGTTGGGGCGGGCGGCGGCGCGGTCGGGGGCGGGGGCGGCGTTGCGGCGGACCGTCTCGGCCTGGGCCGCGATGCCCTCAGGGAGCGCTCGCATGATCTTCGTGAGGGCGCTCCCGACCGGGTCGGACGGGTCGGCGGCCGCGTGGTGCCCGTCGAGGACGGCCATGACCAGGCCGAGCGCCTCGGTTCCGGTGAACACGAGCGGGGGCAGCCGGACGCCTCGTCCCAGCCGGTAGCCGCCGTAAGGGCCGCGTACGGACTCGACGGGTATTTCCGCCTCGCGAAGGATCGCCACATATCGGCGCACGGCGCGCTCGGAGACGCCGAGCTTGTCGGCCAGGCGCTCGGCGGTGATCCCCGGTGAGGACTGCAGCAGTTCGAGGGTCTGCAAGGCGCGGGCGGTCGGGCTCTTCTCCACAGCGACCTCGTTCCGGAAGCCGATCGTCCGGAATCGTACCTAGCATGCGGAGGCATGGACGAACCCAAGTGGGACGCGAGCGAGGCCGAGATCCTCGTCTTCGCGCTCGAGAGATCCCGGGCCACCTTCGGCTGGAAGACCGGCGGTCTCGACGCCGACGCCCTGAACAGGCGGTTCCCGCCGTCGGAGATGACCATCGGCGGGCTGATCAAGCACCTGACGACGGTGGAGGACAAGTACACCTATGTCTTCTTCACCAGCGGCCACGGAGAGCCGCGAGAGCTCGACTGGGGCTGGGAGAGCGCCCGCCACGACACGCCCGGCCAGCTCTACTCGCGCTGGCGGGAGGCCGTCGAGACCAACCGGGAGGCGCTGGGCCGCCTGCTGGAGAACGGCGATCCCGGGCAGCTCACCCCGCGCGGCCCGAACCTGCGCCGGGCCCTGATGGACCTGCACGACGAGTACGCGCGCCACGTCGGCCACGCCGACCTGTTCCGCGAGGCCGTCGACGGGCTGGTGGGAGAGGATCCGCCGAACTGAGCGAGGGCGGCGTTGCATGTTCATGCACGACTATGTATAGTTCTGCTTGTGTCCAAGGTGCTGAATTCCCTCCCTGTCGGTGAACGAGTCGGGATCGCCTTCTCCGGTGGCCTCGACACCTCCGTCGCGGTCGCGTGGATGCGCGAGCGAGGGGCCATCCCGTGCACGTACACAGCGGAACTGGGGCAATACGACGAGCCGGACATCGCGTCCGTGCCCGGCCGGGCCCAGGAATACGGCGCGGAGATCGCCCGGCTCGTCGACTGCCGCGCGACCCTGGTCGAAGAAGGGCTCGCGGCGCTGGCCTGCGGGGCCTTCCACATCCGGTCCGGTGGCCGCACCTACTTCAACACCACGCCGCTGGGCCGCGCCGTGACCGGCACTCTCCTCGTCCGCGCGATGCTCGAAGACGGCGTCCTGATCTGGGGCGACGGCTCGACCTACAAGGGCAACGACATCGAGCGGTTCTACCGCTACGGCCTGCTGGCCAACCCGTCGCTGCGCGTCTACAAGCCGTGGCTCGACGCCGACTTCGTCCACGAGCTCGGTGGGCGCAAGGAGATGTCCGAGTGGCTCCAGCAGCGTGACCTGCCCTACCGTCACAGCACGGAGAAGGCCTACTCGACCGACGCCAACATCTGGGGCGCCACCCACGAGGCCAAGTCGCTGGAACACCTCGACACCGGCATCGAGATCGTCGACCCCATCATGGGCGTCCGGTTCTGGGACCCGAAGGTCGAGATCGCGCCCGAAGACGTGACCATCCGCTACGAGCAGGGCCGCCCGGTCGCGATCAACGGCAAGGAGTTCGACTCGCCGGTCGACCTGGTGCTGGAGGCCAACGCCATCGGCGGCCGCCACGGCATGGGCATGTCCGACCAGATCGAGAACCGCGTCATCGAGGCCAAGTCGCGCGGCATCTACGAGGCCCCCGGCATGGCCCTGCTCCACGCCGCCTACGAGCGCCTGGTCAACGCCATCCACAACGAAGACACGCTGGTCAGCTACCACAACGAGGGCCGCCGCCTCGGCCGTCTCATGTACGAGGGCCGCTGGCTCGACCCCCAGGCGCTCATGCTCCGCGAGGCGCTGCAGCGCTGGGTCGGCACCGCCGTCACGGGCGAGGTCACGCTGCGGCTGCGCCGGGGTGAGGACTACTCGATCATCGACACGTCCGGCCCCTCGTTCAGCTACCACCCCGACAAGCTGTCGATGGAGCGCACCGAAGACTCCGCTTTCGGCCCGCTCGACCGCATCGGCCAGCTCACCATGCGCAACCTCGACATCGCCGACTCCCGCGCCAAGCTGGAGCAGTACGCCGGGCTCGGTCTGGTCGGCAGCGCCCACGGCGACCTGATCGCCCTCCAGGCGGCGCCGACCGAGCTGATCGGCGCGATGCCCGAAGGCGGCGCCAACGTGATCGCCTCACGCGGCGCGGTCTCGGGGGACGACGAGTTCCTCGACGCCGCCGCCATGGAGAGCGGCACCGACTAAGACCTCACGTCACCCCGAATCCCTGGTCGGCGCACGTCGCTGACCAGGGATTCGTGTTTCCGGCCCCTCACGGCATGGATGACCTTGGTCACTCCGGGTATCCGAGAACGGCACCGATCATCGACTGGGGGAGATGCCTTGAGGACCCTGAAACTGATCGCTCCACTGGTGCTGCTGCTCGGCGGCTGCGCCACGGCCGAACAGGCGGCGCCGGCGAACACCCCGAAAGCCGCCACGTCGGGAGCGTCCACGGGGGTGGCCATCCCCGACAGCGCCGTCGGCAGGAAGCTGACCTGGTATCTCGGCGCCCTGGCGGCGCTGCCCATCCCCGAAGAGCAGATCAACCAGCACTTCGCGCCGTCGTTCCTCAAGCAGGTCCCCGCCGCCCAGATCAACGAGGTCAGCGCCACCCTCCAGGGCCTGAAGGTCGTCGAGATCCAGCGCGCCACCGAGACCGACCTGGTCACGGTCGTCCAGTCGGGCGCGAACAAGGCCAAACTGACCATCGCCGTCGACCCCACCGGCAAGATCGCCGGTCTGTTCGTCGCGCCGTCCGACACCCCGACCCCGGCGAGCTGGGGCGAGATCGACAACCGCCTCGCCGTCCTCCCGCCGTCGAGCTTCCTCGCCGCCGGCGAGGACTGCGAACCCGTCCATGGCGTCGCCGCCGACGAGGTCCGCCCCCTGGGTTCGATGTTCAAGCTGTACGTTCTGGGCGCCGTCGCCCAGGAGGTCAAAGCCGGCCGCCTCGCCTGGGACGACGAGCTGACCGTCACCGACGAGAAGAAGAGCCTCCCCAGCGGCGAGCTGCAGGACCGCCCCGACGGGACGAAGGTCCCGGTCAAGGAGGCCGCCAAGCTGATGATCTCGATCAGCGACAACACCGCGACCGACCTGCTGATCGACCGCGTCGGCAAACCGGCGGTCGAAGGGGTCATCCGCGCCTGGTCCTCCCACGCCGACCGGAACATCCCCCTGCTGACGACCCGGGAGCTGTTCGTCCTGAAGGGCGCCGACTATCCCAAGTACGCCGAGGCGTATCTCCGGGCCTCCGACAAGCGCGCCTACCTGGAGGACACCGTGGACAGGGTCCCGGCCGGCCAGGTCAAGCCGTGGGACACCCCGCGCGAGGTGAACACGATCGAGTGGTTCGGCAGCCCGACGGACATGTGCCGGGCCCTGGTCAGCCTGAACGGCCTCGGCGGCGCCGAACTGAACGAGATCATGGGCGCCAACGACGCCGGCCTCGGCCTCAACCAGCAGCAGTGGCCCACGGTGTGGTTCAAGGGCGGTTCCGAGCCCGGCGTGCTGACGCTCGGCTACCTGGCCAAGTCCGACCAGGGCAAGACCTCGGTCGTGGTGGTCGAGGCCACGGACGCGAAGAAGGCCATCCCCGAGATGGCCGCCGCGACCGAATACCTGGCGCTCATCAGAGGAGCCTTCGGCCTGCTGCGCGGATGAGTTTTGTCGGTGGCGCTCGATAGCGTGTTCGTATGAGTTACGCGATCAGCTTCCTGCGCCGCGAGCCCGGCCAGACGTGGGACGACGCCCGGGTGGCGCTGGAGAGCCGGGCTCCGGAGACGGCCGACTACGCGATCTGGTCGATCGTGGCGGTCGCGGCCCGCGAGGTGCTGGGCGTGGTGTCCGAAGACCTGCTGAACTGTGAGGTGACCCAGCTGTCCACCGGCCTCCAGGTGGAGTGCGACCTGGGCCGGTGGAGCGTGTCGGTGCCTCACTGGGCCTCCGG
The DNA here is from genome assembly GCF_001570605.1 of Herbidospora cretacea. GTDB lineage: Bacteria > Actinomycetota > Actinomycetes > Streptosporangiales > Streptosporangiaceae > Herbidospora > Herbidospora cretacea. The sequence goes on from NZ_BBXG01000009.1 coordinate 92,203, forward strand.
CGAGGGCGCGGAGCTTGAGGCCCAAGTGCGGGCGGTCGCCGCGATCGTCGAGGGGGCGACGGGGCTGACGGCCTACGACCCGCAGATCGGGGCCGTCCTGTCGGACATCGACGATCTCGCGGGGTCGGCGGCGGCCTTCGACCTGGCTGCGGCCCAGTGCGGCCGATAGTGGCCGGGCGGGCGTCGGGCTGGTGATCGCCGGGCGGTCCGGGCGCGTGGCAGCCGAATGGCTGGTGCGCGTGCGATGATTGCGGGGCTATGTCTGCGGCGCTGCCCTTTCGTCTCGCCCGTGCCACGGTGTTCGCCGTGGTCTGTTCGGGGCTTGCCGCCGTGGCCCACACCTTCGCCGGTGGATACGTCACCGCTCCGGGGCTGAGCGCCGCCTTTCTCCTGGCTCTGGTCGCCGCGTTCCCGCTGAGCGCGCGGGAGCGCACCGGGCCCCAGATCGTGCCGGTGCTCGCCGCGATGCAGGTCGTGCTGCACCTGCTCTTCTCGGTGCTGCACGTCTCCTCGCCCGAGCGGCTCGCCGGGCATCTGCACATGCCGAGCCTGAGCATGATCGTCCTGCACGTCTGGGCGGTCGCCGTCACCGCCTGGTGGCTGGGGCGGGGCGAGGAACTGTTCTGGACGCTGCTGCGCCGGTTGGCCGGTCGCATTGTCCGCGTTCTGTCGCTGCCGCGACCTCTTTCGGTGACAGGCGTTCCCGTACTGGTCACGTCGGTTGTCGTGAAGAGCACCTGTCGTCATTCTGTCGAAGGGCGTGGCCCGCCTCTGTGAGGCCGCACGCACCTTCCACTCTTGACGATGAGGAACCACGTTCAATGTCCGATGCCGACTTTCCGCTTGTGCAATTCCTGCGCGACCGGATGGATCCCATAGCCGAGCTGTCCCAGATCCGCGCCGAACGCGCCGTTCACCCGCTGCCCATTCCGGGCGGCTCGACGGTGTGGCTGGTGACCCGGTACGAAGACGTACGGGCCGTGCTGGGTGACACCGCGCGGTTCAGCAACGACTTCGGCAACATCACCGGCATGGGGTCGAATCAGGACGACCCGGGTGGCCTGGGTTTCCGTGACCCGCCCGAGCACACGCGGCTGCGCCGCATGCTCACGCCCGAGTTCACGATGCACCGGCTGCGGCGGCTCGAACCCCGCATCACCGCGATCGTCAACGAGCAGCTGGACCTGGTCCAGAAGGAGGGCGCGCCGGCCGACCTCGTGGCGTCGTTCGCGCTGCCGATCCCGTCGCTCGTCGTCTGCGAACTCCTCGGCGTCCCCTACGAGGACCGGGCCGACTTCCTGCGCTTCTCGACCGACCGGTTCGACTTCTCGGCCGGGCCGGAGGCCTCGCTCCAGTCCATCAACGACTCGATGGCCTACCTGACCGAGCTCGTCGCGCGGGAACGCCGCGCGCCCGGCGAAGGTCTCCTCGGGGCGCTGCTGCGGGACCACGGCGACGACGTCAGCGACCGTGAGCTGGCCAGTCTCGCCGACGGCCTGCTGACCGGCGGCCACGACACGACCACGAGCATGCTCGCGCTCGGCACTCTCTGGCTCCTGGAGAACCCCGAGTTCCTCGCTCTCGTACGCGACAGCGACGACCACATCGACAAGGTCGTCGAGGAACTGCTGCGTTACATGACCGTCGTCCAGGTCGCGTTCCCGCGTTTCGCGCGCGAGGATCTCGAACTCGCCGGCCAGCCGATCGCGAAGGGCGAGATGGTGCTCTGCTCGCTGTCGGCGGCCAACCGCGACGCGATCCTCGGCGAGGACATGGACACCGCCGACCCGAACCGCCGGGAACTCAAATCCCATCTCGCCTTCGGCCACGGCGTTCATCGATGCATCGGCGCCCCTTTGGCGCGGATGGAAATGCGCGTCGCCTATCCCGCCCTGCTGCGGCGTTTCCCGGGCCTGCGACTCGCGGGCGAACCGACGTATCGCCAGGTCGCGATCGTCTACGGCCTCGATTCGCTGCCGGTCGAATGGTGACCTGACTCCATCGGACGGAGTTTTTCATGCTGCTTCGTAAAACGGCGGCCGTCATTCTGCTGGCGGCCGCGTCGCTCCTGCCCGCTTCTGCGGCGCAGGCGCATGACGTACTGAAATCCAGCACCCCGAAAGAGAACGCCAAGGTCGAGAACCTGACCGAGGTGGTCCTGGACTTCAGCAACAAGGTGAGTTTCCCGAAGGTCGTCGTCAACGGCCCCGACGACAAGAACTACGCGACGGGCGAGGCGAAGCGCGACGGCCACAAGGTGATCCAGGCGGTCTCCGGGCCGCTGCCAGCCGGGAAATACGTCATCGCCTACCGCATCGTGTCGTCGGACGGCCACCCGAAGACGGGCGAGGTCCCGTTCACGGTGCTCGCGGCGGAGACCCCGTCGGAATCCCCGTCGGAGTCCCCGTCGCCTGAGCCGTCGGAAACGGCCGCCGCCTCCGCTCCCGCCACCCCGGAACCGACGCCGGTGGCGCCGCAGACGGTGGACGCCGCTCCGCAGAGCGGTGCCGAGGACTCCGGTGGCGGCAGCGGGTTCCTCATCCTGGCGATCGGGGTGGGCCTGGTCGCGGTGGCGGCCGTGGTCACCGCGACGAGACGGAAACCGAAGAAGGGCGACTGACCCTGGGCCGCCTGGTCACCTTCTCGCGGGTGATCAGGCGGTGCCTCCCCAGGCGCCACGTGGAGCGCGGCCCACCGCCTCGGAGTCGACTCGACCCCAGTGGTCACCGCGAGGGCGCGGTCGCTGGATGGGTGGTGATCCGTTGTCGAAGACGGGTCCATCCATGTCTCAGCGTTCGTGCCTGAAGTAAAGCGTCGCTTTCATCCCATATGCACCATTGCTAGCGTCACCCCAGAAAGTGCTTCGCCCCTGAAGTGCTCTCACCGGCTTTACCCCCGGAAGGCTGGATATGAGGTTCCCCCCACGTGCCCAGGTGGCCGTCACCGTCGTCGCGGCGGTCGCGGTCCTGTTCGCGGTCCTCTGGTATGGCGGCGGGCGTCCCGCGGCACTCGTCGAAGGGCTGCCCTCACCGGGCCTGCTGACCGAATGGGGGCTCCCGTTCGTCCGGCTGGTGCACGACATCTGCGCCGTGGCGACGGTCGGACTCCTGCTGACATCGGTCGCTTTCACCCGTGACGAGGAGATCCGCACCCAGGCGCGCCGCCAGGTCGTGTGGTGGGCCTCGGGATGGGCGCTGACCGCGCTGGCCACGATCGCGCTGACGCTGTCGGACTTCCTCGGCCTGCCCGTCACCGAAGCCCTGGGCGCGGGGGTGCTGCAGACGTTCGTCCTCTACATCCCGCAAGGCCAGGCGTTCCTGCTCGTGGCCATGATCGCGATCGTGATCGCGGTCTGCGCCATGCTCCGGGGAGCCGAGCTGGTCCTGCTGGGCGCCGCTGTCTTCGCCGCGCTGCCGCCCGCGTATGTCGGGCATTCGGCCTCGGCCGCCGACCACAACCTCGCGGTCTCCAGCCTGATGCTGCACATCGCCGCCGCCGCCATCTGGGTCGGCGGCCTCTACGGAGTGCTGACCCTGGTGCGCAAGGACCGTGACCTGGTCCGGGGCGTGCGCCGCTTCAGCACCGTGGCCCTCTGCGCCTACGCGGCGGTCGGCGCGTCCGGGCTGATCAACGCCTGGGTCCGGCTGGGCGGCCTGACCACCCTGTTCGATTCCCGCTACGGCCTGCTGGTGCTCGCCAAGGTGGCGGCCCTGGCCCTGCTCGGCTGGTTCGGCTGGCGCCACCGATCGGTCACGATCGCCCGCCTGGAAGCCGACGCTCTGTCTCAAGCGCCAGACAAGCGCACGGCCCGGGGAGAGCCGGATGGCGATCCGGTGCCGTCGAAGACCGCCTCCGAGCCGGGGCCGGATGGATCAGCCGAAGGCGAGCCGCAAACCGGTGGATCTGTGCGCAAGTTGGATGCACCAGCCGAGGGTGAGCCGCAAGCGGACGGGTCAGCTCTAGGCGAGCCGCAGGCTGACGGCTCCGCGCGCGAGCCGGATGGACCAGTGGAGGGTGAGCCACTGGCTGGCTCCGTGCGCCGGCCAGATGGATCGGCCGAGGGTGAGCCGCGGGCTGACGGATCCGGGCGGGAGCCGGTTGTGGCCGGGGCGTCCGGCGGGCAGCCTGTGGCGGTCGCCGACTCGGGTGTGGATCGGGGGGATCGGGGGGATCGGCGTCCCTTCCTGCGGCTTGCCGCTGTGGAGGTGGCGATCATGAGTGCGACCGTGGCGCTCGCCGTCGGGCTGTCGCGGACCGCGCCGCCGCCCACGGAGGAGGTGCCCAACGTCAACCAGGCGCTCGGTTACCCCCTGCCGCCCATCTCGCTCGAACGGCTCTTCTCGGAGTCCCGGCTCGACCCGATCCTCCTGCTCGGCATCGCCGGGCTCGCGATCGCCTACCTGGTCGGCCTGCGCCGTCAGGTCTGGCCCGTCGGGCGCACGCTGGTCTGGTTCCTGGGCCTCCTGGTCCTCCTCTACGCCTCCACGGGCGGCCTGGCCGCCTACGGCCCGGCGATCTTCTCGGTCGTGTCGGTCGAATACGCCCTGATCGGAACGCTCGCTCCCGCGTTGATGGCGTTCGGCGCGCCGCTCAGCCTCGCCCAGGGGCGGGAACTGCTGCCGAGGTTGCTCGCCAACCCCGCCGTCGCGCTCGGGTTCTATGTCGCCTCGCCCGTCTTCCTCTACGTCCTCGGGTTCTTCGAACTGGCCCAGTCGAGCCACGCGCTGCACCTGACCATGGTCGTGGTCCAGGTCCTGGCCGGACTCGTGTTCTTCGTCGTGGTCGCGGGCGTGGATCCGCTGCCTCGGGCGGTGCACACGTACACGAGGATTCAGCTCGTCGGGATCGCGGTCGCGGTGCAGATCGCGGTCGTGGTGCTGCTGACGCTCGGTCCTCTGTACGCCGAGGGCTGGTATGGCCTGGTCGGCTTCGACATGGTGCCCAACCGGGCCGACGACCAGCAGTGGGGCGCGCTGTTCGGGGCCGGGATCGCGCTGGTGGCGTTGCTGGGGGTGCTGGTGACTCTGGCGGTACGGGTCGTCGCGGCCCGGCGGCGAGTTTCGATTCTCAACATACAAAAGGTGGACGATCTTCGGCAGAAGAAGTAACGTCGCCCCATGGCCGTCAAGGTAAGCCGCCGGCCGGTTCCCCCGCCGGCCCCCGCTCCGCGCAAGCCGTATCTCATCGTGGTCCTGCTCATCGTCGTGCTGGCCGCGGGTGTGGGCATCGGTTATCTGGTCGGGACCCCCGACGAGGTGGAGAAGATGCAGATCTCCGACCTCAAGCGGGACGCCGAGCAGATCAAGACGCTGACCGACCAGGCCCGCCAGACGGTCGAGGAACTGGACAAGATCCTCCCCGCCATGGCCGAGGCCGGCCCGCCCGACGTCGCGGTGTGGCAGGAGACCATTCGCAAAGCGGTCGAACGCCACGCCGACGCGCCCAGCGGGATGACCGAGACCAACGTCGCCCGAGGCGGCTTCCGCAGTGCGGTGAACGCCCTGTCGATCTCCGTCGACCTGCTCGCCGCCGCCCAGAAGCTCCCCGAGGCCGACCGCGCCGCCTACGTGGAACTGGCCACCCGCCAGCGCACCCTCGGCATCACGATCTGGTCGGTCGCCGCGACCCAGCTCGACCAGCTCAACGTCGAGGCGGGATACGGCCACCAGCACGCCTACCTGTCGGGCGCTCCCGGCGAGGGCGGCATGCACGCGGACGAGGTGCCGGAAGGCTCGGAGTGACGTTGGTCCTCCCTCTGGCTCCGGCGGGTGCGGTCACGCCCACCCGCCGGTCCAGAACGTTTCACCGGCCCGCGATGCGATGAATCGTGCTATTCGGGGCTGCACCACTCCGCGACCGCGGCGACGAAACCCTCCGCCGTCGGGGCCGCCACCGAGAGCTGCTCGGCGGCGAAGGCAGAGAACTGCATGGGGTCCTCAGGTGAGGAGAGGATCTTCTCGCAGACCTGGGAGCCGACCGTGAGGGCCTGCTCCTGGTTGGTCGCGAGGGCGGGGTCTAGGGAGGCCAGTGCGGTGAAGAAGGTCTTCTTCTGGGCTTCCGAGGGTTCGGGTGCGGCGGCGATCGTGATCTCCGTCGGGCTGGCCTGGACTGCTGCCGGGGGTGCCTCTGACGTCGCCGGGGTCGCCGTCTCCGCGTCTCCCGCGCATCCTGCGACGGCGATGACGGCGACAGCGAGGGTGGTAGCGAGTCGAATCATGAAAAATCACCCTAGCGCCCACCCTTCCCGTAGGAAGGGCGGGCGTGGATTGCCGTGCTATGGACAGCCCGCTCCCGCATGCCGTGGAATGTCGGCGAGTGCGGTTCGCAGGTGAGAAGCCATACGTTAACCGTCCCACCCGGACGGATCGGGAAGGATGTCTTACCGGTCCATAACGATCAGCCATCGGGCCCGTCACAACCAGCCGGTAGCAGTCCCGCTCAGGGTCAACTCATGTCGGCACCCCAGGTCAACGGTGGCAGTCGCGACAGGGAGAATCTAACGATGCAACAGTGGCACCGCTCGACCGCATTGCCGCAGGTGTGGCCGACTGACCGGTACGAAGTGAAGAGCACCAGACCAGCGCCCGATTTCACCTCTGTCGACCGATATCACTTCGCCGAGCTGGCGTTGGAGTCGGCCGAGAACCTGGTGTCGTCGGGATGGGTGACCAATGTGACCGTCGTCCGGATCGACGACGGAACCGTCCTTTTCGACAGCAAGGCGGTGGTCCCGCTGGAGTCCTGGTAGCCGATTATTGACCTCATGGCAGCCAAGGACGGGGACGGCTGGGCCGACTGCGAACGCGGTCACCGGCACTGGGGCGTCTACGGAGCGTCCGGCCTGCTCGCCGTGCACCACACGGAGCGGGGGCCCTTCGTCCTGATGCAGAAAAGAGCCTTGTGGAGCCACCACGGCGGAACGTGGGGGCTCCCCGGAGGCGCGACCGACAGTCACGAGGACGCGATCACCGGCGCGTTGCGTGAGGCACATGAAGAGACAGCCCTTCCTCGGGAGGCCCTGCAGGTGCGGGGCGTGTACCAAGACGACCACGGCGGCTGGACGTACCACACCGTCATCGCCACGGCTGTGGAGCAACTCCCCGTGCGCCTCGACATGGAGAGCACCGCTCTCAAATGGGTCTCCCTGGCTCAACTGCCCCACCGGCGTTTGCACCCCGGATTCGCGGAGACGTGGCCAGTGGTGAGCGAGATGCTGAAACCGCTGGTCGTGGTGGTCGACGCGGCCAACGTGATCGGCGCGCGGGCCGAACACGGATGGTGGCGCGACCGGGCCGGGGCCACGTCGCGGCTGCTGACCGACCTCGTCGACCTGGCCGTGTCCGGGGTGGTCGCTCCCCTTGAGGGGCTGCCGCTGCTGACCCGGCGTTTTCCACAGATGGTCGTGGTGGTGGAGGGCGCGGCGCGCGGCGCGCGGATTCCCGAGGGCCTGATCGACGTACGGGCCGCGGAGGGCAGCGGGGACGACGCGATCGTGGCGGTCGTCCGCGAGGCCCGGGTGTGGGAGACGGTGCTGGTGGTGACGGCCGACCGAGGGCTGCGCGACCGCGTCCAGGCCGAGGGCGCCCTGGTGACCGGGCCGAAGTGGCTGCTGCGGCAGCTTCCCTGACGGTTTTCCACAGGTGGGCGTTGCCGCCCCGGGAAGTCGCAGGTGATCTGGAAGCATCGGGCCCGTGGTCGAGCGTCTTGAGGTTCCCCCTGCCGAGGTCCCGCCCGCTGACGAGGGGCGACCCTCGTTCGGGCCGGGGGTGTTCATCGCCGTGCTCGGGCTGCTGCTGCTCGGGCAGTTCGTCTACGCGCCCTATCTGACCTCGCCGGCGCTGCAGACCTGGTCGACGGTGTTCGTGGCCATCTGCGTCCAGGCGCTGCCGTTCCTGGTGTTCGGGGTGCTGCTCTCGGCGGCGATCACGGCTTTCATCCCGGCCTCCTTCTGGACGCGGGCGCTGCCCGCACGGGGCGCTCTGGCCGTGCCGGTGGCAGGGGTGGCGGGGGCCGTGCTGCCCGGGTGTGAGTGCGCGTCGGTGCCGGTCGCGGCGGGGCTGATCTCGCGCGGCGTGACCCCGGCGGCGGCGCTGGCCTTCCTGCTGTCCTCACCGGCGATCAATCCGGTGGTCGTCGTGGCGACCGTGGTCGCGTTCCCCGGGCAGCCGATGATGGCGGTGGCCAGGTTCACGGCGTCGCTGGTGGTGGCCGTGCTGGTCGGGTGGGTCTGGCTGCGGTTCGGCAAGGGGGAGTGGCTGCGGGCGCGGCGGGTCCACGACCACGCGGGGTTCGGCGAGGCGATGCGCCACGACCTGCTGCACGCCGGAGGCTTCCTGGTCGTCGGCGCGATGGCGGCGGCGACGATGAACGTGATCGTGCCGCGTGAGTGGCTCGACGCGCTGGCCGGAAACCTCTGGGTGTCGGTGCTCGCGCTGGCGCTGCTGGCGGTGATCCTGTCGATCTGCTCGGAGGCCGACGCGTTCGTGGCGGCCTCGCTGACCGCCTTCTCGCCGACCGCGCGGCTGGCGTTCCTGGTCGTCGGGCCGATGGTCGACCTGAAGCTGATCGCGCTGCAGGCCGGGACGTTCGGCCGCCGGTTCGCCGTCCGGTTCGTGCCGCTCACGTTCTCGCTGGCCGTGCTGGTCAGCGTCGTCACCGGGACGGTGCTGCTGTGAACCGGCTGACCCAGAACCTGCTGCTCGTCCTGCTCGGCGGGGCGGTGCTGAGGATCACCACGGTGTCGACCGAATACCTCAACTACGTGAAGCCGGGCTTCCGCTACCTCCTGATCGCCGCCGGGGCGGTCGTGCTGGTCCTCGGCCTGGCCGGGCTCTTCAAGAAAGAAGACGGCCATCGCGGACCCGGGGTGGCCTGGCTGCTCACGCTGCCGGTCTTCGCGATCTTCCTGATCGCTCCGCCGCCGCTGGGGAGTTACGCCGCCCGGTCGGAAGACGTCCCGGCGCGGCCGGTGTCGACGGCGCTGACGGCCTACCCGCCGCTGACCCAGCCGGTCACCCCGATGACCATGGAGGAGTTCCTCGGGCGGGCCTGGGGCGACCCGACGAAGTCGCTGGCGGGAAAGCAGGTGAGGCTGACCGGGTTCGTGGTGCCGTCCGCGAAGAAGGGGCGGTGGTATGTCGCGCGCATGCAGATCGCCTGCTGCGCGGCCGACGCCGTGGCGCTGAAGGTGGCGGTGCTCGGGGCCCCGGCACCGGTGGAGAACCAGTGGATCGAGGTCACCGGCACCTGGGTGCCGCCGAAGGCCGGCGGGCCCGAACCGGGCACGACCGCCCCGGAACTGGAGACGACCGGCGTGACGGAGATCCCGCAGCCGGTCGAACCCTATGAGTGAAAGACGAGCGGGGCGGACGCCGGGCAGGGGAATCCCGGCGTCCGCCCCGTTCGAGGGTGGGTCAGCGTTTGCCGCACGCGACCCAGTGGGAGATGAGCTTCCTGAGCCCGCCGCTCTTCTTGGCGGCGGCCAGACCGACCGCGACCGGCAGCAGCAGGGCGCCGGCGGCCAGCGGCTCGGGGGCGCCGGCCGGCATGCCGTCGACGTCGTGGGCGCCGACCTTCTGCGCGGTCATCGACTGCGTGGTCTCGGCGGCGGGCTGCCTGACGGTCACCGTCTCGGGGGCGCCGGTCAGCATGCCGTTCACGTCGGCCGACTTGGCCTGCTTGGCGGTGGCCGACAGCGCCGTCTCGGCGGCGGTCTTCCTGGCGGCGGCCAGCTGGATCGTCTTCTCCTTGGCCTGGTCCTTCTCCCGGATCTTCTCCGGGTAGCCATAGCCGACGATCGTGCTGTCGGTGCGGATCTTGGAGACGACCATGTTGCTGATGTTGCCCTCGATCGTCTGGATGGTGTGGTCGTTGATGACCTTCTTCACCAGTCCGACGTGGTCGATGGCGCTGATGTTCTTGGAGTGTCCCCAGTCGAAGAAGACGACCGCTCCGGGGACGGGCTTGGTGCCCCAGGCGCCCTGGTCCTTGAACCACTGGGCGTGCTCGGGGGTGTAGCTGAACTGGCCGACATCCTGTGCCTGGCCGGTCTGGTGCGCGGCCCAAGACACGAACATGTCGCACCAGGCGGCGTCCTTGTAGCCCGGCTTCTTGACGATGTTCTGGCCGAACCACTCTCCGAACTTGGATGAACCGTTGACCTCGGCGTAACCCATCTGGGAACCGGCCATGTTGATCAGCGCGTCAGCGTAGTTCGTCATGAGAATCCTGAGCGTTTCCGACCCGGTGAATCGACCGCGGCCGCAGGGCGGTAGATCGGATTCGCTCTCTGTAGACAGTGGGGCAGTTCTCGCTTTACCGGCATGGGCACCGGAGAGGGGCGATCATTGCGGCAACTTTGGTCACGGATTACCGCGACAGGTCCCAATCTATCCACGCCAAAGCCGAGGTCAAACGGTTCGTGCCGTTCTTTACTCTTTACCTGGTTTATTGCTTTCGATGAGGCGCTTTTACTTTTGGCGTATTCCCCGGAGAACACGGGGGTCGCGCGCCCTGGAGGGTGTCGGAGGGGCCTGGTAGCGTCTGCGGATGCTTTACCCAAGGAAGCCCAAGCAGGGTGATCGAATTGCCGTCGTGTCACCTTCGGGAGGTTTACCCGAGGTGTTCCCGATCCCCTTCGATCATGGTCTGAGCCGCCTCAGAGACGTGTTCGGCCTGGTCCCGGTCGAGTTGCCGACCACCCGGAGGATGGACGCGACGCCACAGGAGAGGGCCGCCGACATCACCGCGGCGTTCGCCGACCCGTCGATCAAGGCGGTCGTCGCGGCCATCGGGGGCGACGACCAGATCACCGTCGTCCCTCATCTCGACGACGAGGTGATCAGAGCCAATCCCAAGCCGTTCTTCGGCTACAGCGACAACACCAACCTGCTCGCCCACCTGTGGCGGCTGGGTGTCGTGAGCTATCACGGGGGTTCGGTGATGGTGCAATTCGGCCGCGGCGGCGCCATGCATCCGATCACCGAGGCGTCTTTGCGTGCCGCATTCTTTACCTCCGGTCCTTACGAACTCGGCGAGTCCCCGGAATACGGAGACGTCGAGCAGGACTGGGAGGATCCGTTATTCGTCAATGGCGAACCGGAGATGCGGGAATGCGCCGGGTGGATATGGCACAACGCCGATCGCGTGGTCGAGGGCGCCACGTGGGGCGGCAATCTGGAGATCCTCAGCTGGTTGCTCGCGGCCGACCGGGACATCGCCGCGCCGGAGGCGTACACGGGGATGATCCTCTTCATCGAGACCAGCGAGGAGATGCCCTCGGCCGAGGAGGTGTTCCGGATGCTGCGCAACCTCGGGGAGCGCGGGATCCTCGGGCGGTTCGCGGGAGTGGTGTGCGGGCGGGCCAAGGCGTGGTCCTTCCAGCACCGCAACGGGCCCGAGGAGAAGGCGCTCTACGCGCGGGAGCAGCGGGAGGCGATCCTCAGGGCGCTGGCCGCCTACGCGCCGGAGGCACTGGTGGTCTTCGACGTCGACCTCGGGCACACCGATCCGCAGGTGGTCATCCCCTATGGCGGGCAGATGCGGATCGACGGGCCGGCCCGGAGGATCACCGTCGTCTACTGAGGGCGGCACGCTTCAGGCAGACCCGTACACAGACATAGCTCGTTCTCGATATAGGGTCGGGGTGGAGGTACCCATGACTTCGCCGCCACCGAAGATCCGGATGACCACACCCACCCGGCTCGTGCTTGACCTGCTCTTGGCGACCGACCCCGACGATCCGCCGTGGGGCTATCGCATCACCGAGGAGACCGGCCTCGGGCCCGGTACGGTCTATCCGATCCTGGAACGGCTCGAACAGGCCGGATGGATCACCGGGGCGTGGGAGGACGGCATACCGGAAGGCCGTCCCCGGCGTCGCTTCTACAGCCTTTCCGGCACCGGCCGAGTGGAATACGCGGCCGCGCGAGCGAGTCGCCGGAAAGGCTGGGTGCCGACGCTCGGCCACATCACGCGGAGGTCGAATTGACGCCGGCAGGACGACGCGGCTCGATCTCGACCACCAACTCGACCACCAAGTGGCGTGCTTCTCTGCGTCGCCGGACGGCGACGGCCAGCATGATCGCCTTCTCCGGAGGCGCTGTCGTGGTCTCCTTGAGGTCGGCCGACCCCGCCAGTGGCGCCTCCGGCATCTTTGACGATCCCTTCGTGACGGGCGCAGCCGTCTTCATCGGTCTGCTGGGCAGCTTCGTCATTGGGATCTTGAGCGGGATGAGGTCGAGAGGGCAGAAAACCTACGTCCACCACATCGCCATCTCCGCCCTCACCGGCCTCGCGGGCTTGATCAACGGTCGGGAACGGTCGTGGCGCGCGGATGAGTGGATGGCGGACCTGGAGCAGAGCGCGACCCCGATCCGGTACGCCGCCGGGGTGGTCGGTGCCGCTCTCCGGATGCGCCTGTCGGACCTGGCGCAGCTCGGGGTTCGCCCCATGTGCTGGGTGTTGGCCTCCGACCTGCGTACGTGGGGGATGCTCGGGCCGGTCATGGCCATCGCGATCGCCAACGTGCATGCGGAGCAGGGCTGGGGGTCGGCGTTCTTCACCCTGCCGGGCGTGGTGGCCTTCTACGCCGGCGTCGAGTGGCTGAGGCACCGATGGGGCATCGAGGTCAAGCGCGGGCGTCGCCCGGAGGGTGAGTAGGCACCTCACCCGAGGCGGAAATGAGCGTTTCCCCAGCTCTTACCGCCCTGACTTCGAGAAGTGCTGGTAGTCCTTCGTGCCGGTCCAGTTGCCGCCCCAGCCCCATCCGATGCTCGCGAAGGCCTTCACCACCCGGTCGCCCGCGTTGATCACGCCGGGCTTCTTCAGCGGCCGCTCCACGTAGTTGTCGGCGTTGGAGTGCGCGTGCGCGCCGTCGGCCTCCACGTAGGGGTTCTCCAGCGGGTTCAGGTCGACCGCGAACCCGTAGGCGTGCTGCGACCAGTTCGTCGAACCGGTCGCGGCGCGGCAGTTGAAGGCGGAGGTGTTGTCGGCGTCGATCGAGGCGTAGTCGTCGGCCTTGTACTTGTCGACCGGTTCCATGCGCTTGATCGGATATCTGAAGTCGTACAGCTTCTTGAAGACCGAGGCGACCGGCTCGGCCACCGAGGCGTTGACGACGAGTTCCCCGGTGTGGGGCCGGTCGTCGAATCCCCAGTAGGTCATCGTGATCATCCGCAGGTCTTCGTAGCTGACCGGGCAGCCGGGGCGCCAGGAGTACTTGACCTGGTCCCGGGTCACTTTGCTGATCTTGTACGTGAACTCCGGCGGCGCCGTCGGAGTCGGCGACGCGCTCGCCGTGGGACTGGCCACGGAGGTCGCCGACGTCGTGACGATTGGGGCGGACGAGACGGCGCCGGTGTTGGTCTCGGCGCCGCACGCGACGGCGCCCAGGCTCACCGTCAGCCCTACTGCCAGCGCTGACCTGCGGATTGACATGCTTCGAGCGTACCCAGGCGAGTGTCGGACTTTCCGGCACACGTCAGGGTTTTACGGAGAAACACTCGCGCGCATGTTCGATCCCGCGCTACAGTCGAACACGTCGGATCGAACAGATGTTCCCTGAGAAAGCCCTGGTAGGTGGTGTGCGATGGCGGTCGGCCTGATGGCGCGGACGCGTGCCGCGACACGCAGTAGGTCTTTCTACGGAAATCTACGACGGCCGCTATATCCGGTCATAAAGTCCGACACCGTGGATCCTGTACGCAACCCCTACGCCCCCGGTGCCGGGCAGCGTCCCCCCGAGCTGGCCGGGCGCGATCGTGAGCTGCAGCAGTTCGAGGTCGTGCTGGAGCGGGTGGCCCGTGGGCGGCCCGAGCGGAGCATGGTGATCACCGGGCTGCGCGGCGTCGGCAAGACCGTGCTGCTCAACACGTTCAAGTCGATGGCGATCCAGCGGCTGTGGGGAACGGGCAAGATCGAGGCCCGGCCCGACCAGTCGATCCGGCGGCCCGTCGCGGCGGCGCTCCACATGGCCGTGCGCGAGCTGGCGCCCCGCCATCGGGCTCCCGAGCGGATCGACGAGTTCCTGGGCGTGCTCAAGGCCTTCGCGATGCGCGATCCGTCGGCCGCCAAGGGCACGACCCACTGGTCTCCGGGCATCGACGTGCCGGCGGCGAGGGGGCGGGCCGACTCCGGCGACCTGGAGATCGACCTGACCGAGCTGCTCAGCGACGCCGCCGGGGTGGCGACCGATCTCGGGGTCGGGATCGCGCTGTTCATCGACGAGATGCAGGACGTGCCGGCCGCCGACATCTCGGCGCTCTGCGCCGCCTGTCACGAGCTGTCGCAGATCGGCGGGCCGCTGATCGTGGTGGGTGCGGGGCTGCCGCATCTGCCGTCGGTGCTGTCGGCGTCCAAGAGCTATTCGGAACGGCTTTTCCGATACGCCAGGATCGACCGTCTCGACCGCGACGCCGCCGACCTGGCGCTGATCGTCCCGGCCGAGGAAGAAGGCGTGGAGTTCACCAGCGACGCCCTCGACGCCCTCTACGAGGCGGCCGACGGCTACCCCTACTTCGTCCAGGCCTACGGCAAGGTCGCCTGGGACCTGGCCCCGCGCAGCCCGATCACCGCCGAGGACATCAAGGTGTCGGCGCCGGAGGCCGAGGAGGAGCTCGCCGTCGGGTTCTTCGGGAGCCGCTACGAACGGGCGACCCCGGCCGAGCGCGACTACATGCACGCCATGGCGCAGCTCGGCGACGACCCCGTGGCCACCGCCGAGGTCGCCGAGGCGCTGGGGCGAAAACCGTCCAGCCTGTCCCCGGCGCGCGACAGCCTCATCAAGAAAGGCCTGATCTACAGCGCCGAACGCGGCCTGATCGCGTTCACCGTCCCCCACTTCGGCCGGTTCCTGCGAGCGCAGCCCGTCTGATCCCCTTGACCTCTCTACGGCTTTCTAGAGGGGAAGCTAGAGAGCCGTAGAGAGCTATACCCACCTGTCTCTAAGCGTGTCTAGAGTGAGGCCGAGACAGGGATAGATTCCTGGATGGGCGTGTGCCCGCCGACGACCGCGACGCGGACCGGCGGGCGCCGCCCGCTCAGGTAGACCGCGAAGACCACCTCGGCCCCGTTGAGCGCCTCGAAGACGAAGAAACGCCAGCAGAGTTCGCGCCAGGAGTCGCTCGGCATCTCGCTGCCGAGCAGGTGGGCGTGGTTGCGCCAGGCGGTGCTCGCCCGGAGCCGGGCCGCCGCCCGCTCGGGCGGGAACGGGCGCAGCTCGCAGGGCGCCCGGTATTTCAGCCGCGCGTACGTCTCCTCGATCTCCGGCGACAGCGCCAGCAGGACCGCCACGAACCCGCCCAGCCAGGCCATGACCGGCCAGGTCACCACCGGCCAGCCGGCCGCGCCGTCGAGCGCGACGATCACGGCCATGGCGGTGAGGACGACCGTGCGGCTGATCGACCGCAGGCCCACCGGCGTCGCGCTCACGTCCCCGAAACAGCCACACCCGGCGTCGGGACGGCGACGCCGCAGGTCCCACAGGACATAGGTGGCGACCGTGAAGAACGCCACGGTCATCCACCGCGGCGCCGGGTGGTCGACCAGAAGCAGGCCCACGGCCAGGCCGAACTCGCCGATCGCGCAGCCGATGAGGGCGTTCTTGCGCCAGGACACCGGGGCCAGGACGGCCGGGCCGAGCCTTCCGAGAGCGCCCGGCTCCGCCTCGCGCCCGGCAGTGACGAGCTTGGCCACGCCGCCGAGCACCAGCATGACCAGCAGAATGGGTTGCGCCGCCGCCGCTACCATCCCGTTCACCCCAATCCCACGCGGACGTTGAAGCAGCCGTTGGTCAGGTCGCCGCCGAGTTCGACGAAGGACATGGCCGACAGTTCCACCACTCGCCCCCGGGGCGAGGTGCCGCACTCCACGCATCGGTCGCAGAACTTGCCCGCCATGCAGCCGCAGGCCACCACGGGAAGCACGGTCGCGCGACCGGCGCAGACGTTCCGTACGTGAACGCTCGAACCGAGCGCGAGATAAGGGAGGGCGGCGCACGAGACGCCCGCCTCGCCGCAGCCGGTGTCCGACTGCTCCAGCATCGGGTAGGCCACACCCGGTTCGATGTGGTCCGACCAGACCGCCGTACCGGAGATCTTCGCCTGTACGCCGCCGAAAGCCGCCGGAGGCTCCGGAACATGGGCCGCGTGGTAGGCGGGCTGCGAGGTGGCCGGGATCTGCGCCAGCACGCTGGTGCCCTCGACCGTGCCGATCGCGTCGAACAGGTAGCCGGGTTCGAGCCGGGGGTAACGCACCCGGACCCGGCCCGACGAGCGGTAGGGGATGACGATCGACCGGCGTCCGCGATGGGGCCCGCAGTCGAGCACCATGGAGATGTCGTCACGGCCGGAGACGGACAGGATGATCCCCGTCATCCTGGTCACATCAGCCCAGATGCGGTCGACGACCTTGCCCTGCCGCAGCGCCCGGATGATCACCCGGGCGCCCACCGGCAGGTCGGCCGGGGCCACGAACGCCCCCCGCCAGGCCTTCGCCCAGTGGGCGATGACCAGGCGCTCCTCGTGGCCCTCGTCGTTCTCGATGATGATCAGGTGGGGACTCACGTCGATGATCGTGCCGCTGACCGCGTCGAGCAGCACCCCGTTCTCGGCGCTCGTGCGCTGCGGCTCGATCTCACGGCCGAGCACGGCCGATGCCAAGGCTCTCCGGCGTTTCGCTGGTATCCCCACGCTCTGTAGCCTCACATGTCGTCTGCCCTAATAGAGGCATAATTCAGGCGTTGGGCCCGGAGCGGGATCAGAATCCTCGTACTGGATGGAATCCCATGTCCCCCGTGTCGGGGCATATCACCACCTCTACGGCTTGTCCCTTTTATGTGACAGGTTCGATTTCCTCCGCACCGGCGGTGGCGCAGGGCCGCACGACGTCCCGGATGAGACGCAGGCTGCTCAGGAAATGATCGAGCTCGGCCGGGGGCAGCAGGCCGGTGAACCAGTGTTCGATGTCCTCCAGGTGCCGGGGCAGCACCTGCATGAGCCGGGCGCGGCCGGCCTCGGTGATGCGGGGGTAGAAGGCGCGGCGGTCGGTCGCGCAGGCCTCACGGGTGACGAGGCCCTCGCGCTCCAGCCGGTCGATGGCGCGGGTGATGCCGCTGGTGGATAGGTTGGTCTGGGCGGCGAGGTCGCTCATGCGCAGCCCCTCACCAGGGGATCGGGCCAGTCGGATCAGCGTCTCGAAGTCGACGTCGGAAAGGCCGGCCTCCGCGAAGGCCCGCCGGTTTTTGTCGGCGATGCCCGTGTAGACCTCGGCGAACAGCCCCATCGCGGTCAGCCGAGGGTCGTCGAATGGATCCATGAGTCCACTCTACGCCACGATGGTTGACGGAAGGAATATCTCTCGTGTAGACATTTGTTGGAGCAAACATCCGCAGGACAACTACCGCCTCTCCTGGAGTTATGGATCATGAGCACTCGCGAGTGGAACGGCCAGACCATCCCCGTAGCCGGCACCTTCACCCTTGACGTCGCGCACACCCGCGTCGGGTTCGTCGCCAAGCACATGATGGTCAGCAAGGTCCGGGGCAACTTCGAGAAGTTCGAGGGCACCATCACCGTCGCCGAGGACCCGCTCCAGTCCAGCGCGGACGTGACCCTCGACGCCGCCTCGATCACCACCCACGTGGGCGACCGCGACGCCCACCTCCGCAGCGACGACTTCCTCGCCGCCGACAAGTTCCCCCAGATCACCTTCAAGAGCCTCCGCGTCGAGGACGTCAAGGGCGACGAGTTCACCCTCGTCGGCGAGCTGACGATCCGCGACGTCACCAAGGAGGTCCCCCTCCGGGTCGAGTTCGGCGGCGCCGCGACCAACCCGTGGGGCCAGGAGATCTTCGGCTACTCGGCCGAGACCGAAATCGACCGCGAGGCCTTCGGCCTGACCTGGAACCAGGCGCTCGAGACCGGTGGCGTGCTGGTCAGCAAGAAGATCAAGATCGAGATCGAGGGCGAAGCCGTCCGGCAGGCCTGACCCCTTCCGGCAGTGCGCACAGACCTTATCCACAGCCTGTGGATAAGGTCTGTGCGACGCGCACGGCATCCACTTTGCCGCGTCGGCGGATCGCCGGTACTCTGTCGGGAGCCGATATGGCTACTGGAGGTTTCGCCTAGTCCGGTCTATGGCGCCGCACTGCTAATGCGGTTTGGGTCTCAAGCCCATCCGGGGTTCAAATCCCCGAACCTCCGCAGTTCAGAGGCCCTCTCCCGAATACGGGAAGAGGGCCTTTTCTGTGCTTCTGAAGTTTGTCGGTCCTCCTGTTTATCGTCGGTCCTCCCATGGGCTTGCACTCGTCGGGAGGACGACCGGTGGCAGAGTTGCTGCGGAGGATGGACTTTGAGGACGACATCGAATACGGACAGTTCTCCCTAGGAGACTGCGGGCCCCACCTGGACGCGTCCGTGATCTCCCATCCCCATCTGAAGGTGTGGAACGAGCTGGACATCGAATGCGACGTCACTCGCGGCAGAGCTGACGTACGCACGGAGATATGGGACGCCGAACCGTCACCGCCTGCCTCTTCATGGGTGTTGAGCGGGGAGATCGCCTACCTGAGCGGTTCGGGCATCCTGACCGTGGGAAGCGAAGCCTGGCCCGACCAACTCCTGCTGGGCCCTTCGTACTTCCTCTACGGCCTTCGCGCCTACCGGGTCCCGGCCGCTTGGGGCAAGGACCACGAGTTCTACGCGGATCCGTCGACCGAACATGTGCTGCTGCGGTTCTGGCCGATCAGAGACGTCTTCGACCCTGTCCTGCATGCCCGGCCGGCGGGGACCACGAGGGCGCCCCGGCCGTCTGTATACGTTCCCGCCACGGACTGGCCGGCCCTGCGGCCTCAGCCCGATCTGCCGGAGCCCGACACCGCCGATGATTCTGACGGCGAGGACTGGGAGGCCGCCCTGCTCAGTAGGGCTCGTGCTCGGATCGCCAGGCAGCTCAATCCCGACGCCGCGCGCACCTTCACCGTCTTTCGGCACCACGTGGGTGAAAGCCCCTTGACGGTCGCCACCGGCTCGACGTGCCGGGTCCGGCTCTGGCGGCCGTATGGGGAGGACGAACCCGGTCTGCCCGGCGTCGACCGTCGGGCCGAGAGCGAGGCAGGCTCCCCCGGTGAGGTGCTGGTCTCCGCCATTGTGACCGTGCTCGATGACGATGGTGACTCGCTGACGGTGCGTGACGCGAGTGAGGCCGAGGCGGCGCGTGTGCTTGCCGTGGAGCGGACCTGGCGGTGACGGCCTGAGGACGCGGGCCGACTCCGTGGATGTCGTGGCGGGCGTCCGGGCGCTCGTGGGTCAGCGCGAGATCGGCGAGCAGAGATGTCGCGTCATGGCTGATCCGCGTCCCGCCAGCTCCGGTACGTCGCGGCCTGGCCCACCAGCCGTCCGCCCTCGATCAGGTTCCACATCGTCACGTCCTCGATCCAGAACCGGCGCCCCGACTTGGCGATGCGCAGGCCCCGGTAGCCCGTGGCGAAGCCGTTCCGGTGCACCGCGTCGATGAGGAGCTGCCGGTCCTCCCGCCTGTCCGGCTCCGCCGAGAGCCGGGAGGGCATGCCGACGAGTTCGTCCCAGTCGTATTCGAAGCAGCGCTGGGCTGTGAGGTTCGCGTAGGTGAAGCGCGGGTCGTCCGTCGCGTCGTGGGCGAGCACGCAGAAGGGCGCGTCCTCGTGCAGCCATCTCGCCGTGACCTCCGGGCCTCCGAGTGGAGTGCCGACGAGGCGGAGGTGGTTGCTGGTCAGCAGGTCGAAGAACTCTGGTTTCACGCGGAAGGCCGTTCTCTGTCGCCGGTTGTCCGTCAGGAAGGGTAGGGCATCCGCTGGAGGTGACTTCTCCGACATTTGTTGGCGAAGTGGCGGTTTTGGGGCTAGCTTGGGGGCATGTCCTCTCGTCCCCGTACCGCCGACCCGCGTGCCGCTCGCACGCGGCTGAGGCTGGCGCAGGCGTTCACCGCCCTCACCGGCAGGGACTCCGTGCCGGTGTCGGTCAGCGCCATCGTCGCCGAGGCGGGGCTGAACCGGTCGTCGTTCTACGCCCACTTCGACACCACGAGTGAGCTGGCCCTTTACGTTCTGGAGCAGGCTCTCGTCGAGATCTCCCTCGACGACATCCGGGCCCGTGCCACCGGCGAGTTCTCCGGCCGGGAGGCCTCGCGCCTGGTGCTCGGGCGGATCGTCGACCAGGTCGACGCCCAGCGGCCCGACCTGGTCGCCGTGTTCACCTCGGCTGCCGGAGGTGACGCCCGGGTGCTGTTCGCCGAACGGGTGAGGGCCAACCTGACCGGCTATCTCGCCCGCACCGCCCCCGAGCGGGCCGAGGCCGAGCGGGAGATCACCGCGGTGATGCTCGGCTCGGGGGTGGCGGCCGTGGTGGTGGCCTGGATGCTGGGTGAGCTCGACTCCTCGCGCGACGAACTGCTCACCAGGCTCGTCGATCTCGTTCCTGACTGGGTGCACGGCTTAGGTCGTCCCGACTGAGCCCGAGAAGAACCGACTCACCCAAGGAAGAGACATCGATGGACCTCAATCTCCAAGGCCGCCGCGCCCTCGTCACCGGATCGACCGCCGGGCTCGGGGCGGCCATCGCCCGCCTCCTCGCCGAGGAGGGGGCCGACGTCATCGTGAACGGCCGGGACGCCGGGCGCGCGAAGGCGGTGGCGGACTCTATTCGTACAGACGGGGGAAGCGCCACCGTCGCGGTCGGTGACCTCGGCACCGACGAGGGGGCGGACGCGGTCGCCCGGGCGGCCGGGCCGGTCGACATCCTCGTCAACAACGCCGGTGTGTACGACCATCTCTCCTGGCCCGAGGCCACTCCTGACGTGTGGGCGGAGAACTACAACGTCAACGTCCTGTCCGCGGTGCGCATGATCCGGCGCCTGGTGCCGGGCATGCGGGAGCGGGGCTGGGGGCGGGTGGTGCAGATCGGCGGGGGGCTGGCCTCGCAGCCGATGGACACCCAGCCCCACTACAACGCGGGGCTCGCCGCGCGGCACAACCTCGCGGTGTCGCTGGCCCGGGAGCTGAAGGAGACCGGCGTGACCTCGAACGTCGTGTCTCCCGGCGCGATCCTGGTCGATTCGGTGCAGGATCTCGTCACCCGCGTCGCGCCCGCGCGCGGCTGGTCGGGCACCTGGGAGGAGATCGAGAGGGCCGCCTCGCGCGACTGGGTGCCCAACGACGTGGGCCGCTTCGGCCGGCCGGCGGAGATCGCGGGGGCGGTCGCCTATCTGTGCAGCGGATACGCCGACTACGTCAGCGGGGCCACCATCCGCGTCGACGGGGGCACCGTCCGGTCCGCCTTCTAGAAGGCGGGCAGCCTGAACCGGGCGTCGGGGCGCTCGCCGGTCAGCGCGAGATCGGCGAGCACCCGGCCCACCGCCGGGACGAACTTGAACCCGTGCCCCGAGAAACCCGCCGCCACCACGATCGGACCGACCCGGTCGAGCGCGAAATCCGAGGTTGGCGTGGTCGTGTAGGTGCAACTGATCGGGGTGTACGCATCGGGGTCGACCCCCGGCAGCCACTCGCGCGCGTAGTCGCGCAGGGTCTCCAACTGGCGCGGTTCGGGCCGGAAGTCGCGTTCGTCGGGGTCGACCACCGGGCCGATGCCGTGGAAGCCGATCTTGATCCCCTCGCCGGGGGTGGCCAGGCCGTACACGCCGAACTCGCCGTCACGATGGTGGGCGAAGCTGGGCCACGCGTCGTCGGCGCGCAGTGGGGTGAAATGGGCGGGCTGTTCCTGGGTGACCCGCAGCGGGGGCAGGGTCATCAGGCCGCCGAGCAGTTTCTCGGTCCACGCGCCGGCCGCGACCACGACGCGTCTGGCGTGGTAGACGTCGTCGCCGGTGTGGACGTCCACCGCATCGTCGCCTTTGACGGTGATCGAGACGACCGGCGTGCGGTGCCGGACCACGGCCCCCAGCGCGGCGGCGCGCTCCTGGAGCGCGGCGACGGCGTGGTCGGCGTGCAGCCGGCCGCTCGCCGGGTGGAAGAAGACCTTGCCCTCGTAGCGCAGACCGGGCCAGCGTTCGGCGGCCTCCTCGGCGGCCAGCCACTGGCCCGGCACCCCGGCCGCCTCGACGGCGTCGGCGAGGACGTCCAGGTCGGGGGTTCGGCCGTGGTTGACGCTGCCGGTGACGGTGAGCAGCGGAACGCCCGATTCGGCCTCCAGCTCCCGCCACAGTCCGTGGGCCTCCTGGGCGAGCCGGATGTAGACGGGCTCGCCGTAGGAGACCCGGAAGATCCGGGAGGCGCCGTGGGAGGCGCCGCGCACATGGCCAGGCTCGAACCGCTCCAGCAGCACCACGTCCGCGCCGCGCCCGGCCAGCCGCCACGCCGCGGCCGACCCCATGCCGCCGCCACCCACGACGACGACATCCACTTCATGGCCGGCCACGGCGACTCCCTTTATTGCCTACCTTAATTGTATGGATTATCGTACGTCCCGCTGCTCTTGGTCCGCATCATGTACTGGCCGTTGGACGCGAACCAACCACCCGTCACGTCGAAGCGCACGTTCCGGACAGTGCTGCCGAAATTGACGTCAG
The DNA here is from genome assembly GCF_001570605.1 of Herbidospora cretacea. Taxonomy (GTDB): domain Bacteria; phylum Actinomycetota; class Actinomycetes; order Streptosporangiales; family Streptosporangiaceae; genus Herbidospora; species Herbidospora cretacea. The sequence continues at coordinate 114,760 of NZ_BBXG01000009.1, forward strand.
CGCTGTAGTTGTAGACGAACTGACAGCCGGGAGCGGAGCTCATCCCCGTGTAGACGGGCGACTGGGTCGTCGTCCCGTTGACGTTGATGAGGAAGGAGGGCTGCGGGTACGCGCCGCTCTGCCAGCACAGGCTGAGCGTGTAGCGGTAGTTCGTGTTGCCGTCGTCGAACGCGACCGTGCCCTGAAGCAGGGCCAGGTACTGACCGGTGCCGGTCGCGGTCAGCTGGACCCAGACCGGCTGGTCGGGGCCGTAGGTGGCGTGGGCGGGGGAGGCCGGCAGGACGATGAGCGCCAGCGCGGCGACGACGGCGGCGATCGATGACCGCCATTTCGAGTGCGTGATCAATTCACACCTCATCCGGGTCGGAATTGCCGAGGCCCGGAGGGTAGATTTCGGCCGCCACGCCGTCCAGGCAACCGGCTGTCCGACCGGGCAAAAGCCGTTCTCGCGCGTGTACGTTTCACATCATGCTGACGGGTTGGTGGGGCGTCGTCCTGGACGCCCCGGACGCGCGAGAGCTCGCCCGCTTCTACGCCGCCCTCCTCGGCTGGGAACTGGTCAACGACGGCGAGGCCGTCCACCCGGGGGAGGGCACGTCGTACATCGCCTTCCAGACCTCCCCCGACTACCAGCCTCCGACCTGGCCTGACACGCCCGGAGCCCAGCAGATGATGCTCCACGTGGACGTGGGCGTCACCGGCCTGGACGAGGAGTTGGCCAGGGCGACGTCAGGGTCATGCTCGACCCGGCCGGGCATCCCTTCTGCCTCTACCTCGACACCTGAGTGGGGCCAGAATAAAGTTCGAATCATGCGGATCTTCTCGAACCTCTCCGAGCTCAAAGCCGCTCACGGCACGCATCTCGGCTTCACCGAGTGGCGGGCCGTCACCCAGGAACAGGTCGACCTGTTCGCCGACGCCACCGGCGACCACCAGTGGATCCACGTCGACGCCGAGCGCGCCGCGACGGGCCCCTTCGGCGGGACGATCGCCCACGGGTTCCTGTCCCTGTCGATGCTGCCGGTGATGATGGGCGAGCTCATCAGGGTCGACGGGCTGGCCATGGGGATCAACTACGGGCTCAACAAGGTCCGGTTCCCCGCGCCGGTCCCGGTGGGGGCGCGCATCCGGGCCGGGGGCGAGATCGCCGATCTCACCGACACCGCCCAGGGCGTGCTGGGCACCCTCAAGATGACCATCGAGGTCGACGGCGTGGCGAAACCGGCCTGCGTCGCCGAGCAGCTCATCCTCTACATCCCGGCGTAGTAGGCGGCGGCCTGGGCCCTGCTCTGCAGGCCGAGTTTGGCCAGCACCCGGCTGACGTGGGTCTTCGCGGTCGGTTCCGCGATGTCGAGTTCCCGGGCGATCTCCGCGTTCGACAGCCCCCGGCCGAGGCAGTGGAGGACGTCCCGTTCGCGGGCGGTGAGGTTGTCGGGGGCGGTGGCGGTCCTCGTCCGGGCGAAGGCCGAGATGAGCTTCCTGGTCACCTGCGGGGAGATCAGCCCGTCGCCGGCCGCGACCAGCCGGACCGCCTGCACGAGCGTGGCGGCGTCTGTGTTCTTCAGCAGGAACCCGGCGGCGCCCGCCCGCAGCGCGCCGAAGACATATTCGTCCAGGTCGAACGTGGTGAGGATGAGGATCTCCGTCTGCCCGGCGAGCTGCCGGGTGGCGGCGATGCCGTCGAGTCTCGGCATCCGGATGTCCATGATCACCACGTCGGGGCGCAGCTCCTGGGCCAGGGCCACCGCCGCCCGGCCGTCCCCGGCCTCGCCGACGATCCGCAGGTCGCTGGCGCCTTCCAGGACCAGGCGGATGCCCGCGCGCACCGCCGCGTGGTCGTCGGCGATCAAGACCGTGATCATGTCGCCAGGACGGCGCTGACCCGCCAGCCGCGCTCACACGGCCCCGCCTCGAACGTGCCGCCGAGCAGTCCGGCCCGCTCCCGCATGCCGATCAGCCCGGCCCGCGCGCCCGGCAGCTCCCGGGGCCGGTCGGTGACCGGATTGTCGATGGTCAGGGCCAGTTCGTCCGGACGATAGTCGATCGCGATGGAGACGGGCGCGGCGCCGTGTTTGAGCGCGTTCGTCAGCGACTCCTGGACGATGCGGTAGGCGGCCAGGTCGACCGCCGGCGGGAGATCCCTCGGCGTGCCCCGGACGTCGACCTTCGCGGTCATGCCCGACCGTTTCACCAGGTCGCCGACCTCCGACAGGCTCGGTCGGAGCGTCTCGGCCTCGCCTTCGGCCCGGAGCAGCCCGATCATGCCGCGCATCTCCGCCATGCCCTGGACGCTGTTCTCCCGGATCGACGCCATGATCTCCTGGACGGATCTCGCGTCCAGATCGGTTCTCGACAGCACGGCGCTCGACTGGATGGCGATCGCGCTGAAATGGTTCGCGACCAGATCGTGGAGTTCCCTGGCCATCCGGGTGCGTTCGGCGGTGATCGCGGCCTTCCGGTCGAGTTCGGCCATCAGCGTGGCCTGCCGGGCGTGGTCGCGGTGGTTGCGGATAATCGCGGCGGTGGTGACCGGCATGACGATGATCAGTCCGCCCTGGAAGGCGATGACCGCCCCCCACCCCCAATCGTGGTTGTGCAGCCCCGCCGCGACGCCCATGGCCAGCGCCCACACCGGGCCGACGCGCAGCAGGACGGTCAGCAGCTTCCGGGGCCCGTAGAGGCAGGCGGCGTAGATGTTGTCGGTGAACACGACGGCCGTGCCGAGCGAGGGCCCGATCGTCGCGTCGGCCGCCAGCGCCGCCACCCCGATGACGAACGCCGTCACCGGCCTCCTCCGGCGGATCGCCACACCGGTACAGGTGACCGCGAGCGGAACGAGGAACAGCTCCAGCGGCACGCCCGGCTTGACCTCACGGGCCCCCGCGACGAGCAGGACGACCCCGACCCCGAAGGCCGCCAAAGCCATGAGAGCGTCCTGCCGGGTGGGGGTCATGGGTTTCATCTCACCACGGGCCACCTGAAATGGGCATACATCGTTCGATGTACTGAACTTCGTTCCCAGCGGGGAGGTCCGCGCCTCCCGCCGCCACCAGCATGGATCTCATGCTGTGGTTGATCATCGCGGTCGAGGCCGGCTTCTGGATCCTGCTCGCCGCCGGTCTCTCCGTCCGGTACGGCTTGCGCCTGCGCCGCACCAGCTGGGCTCTCCTGGCCCTGACCCCGGTCCTCGACGTCGTGCTGCTCGTCGCCGCCGTGATCGACATGCGCTCGGGCACCGTCGCGACCTGGCAGCACGGCCTGGCCGGCGCGTACATCGCCTATTCGGTCGTCTTCGGCCACCGGACCATCAAATGGGCCGACGAGTTCGTCGCCCGCGGCTTCAAGAAGCCGCCGAAGTCGCTCGGCGAGTGGGCGCTGTGGTTCAGGATCGCCGGGGCGTACACGATCATGTGCCTGCTGCTCTTCGCGGCCGTCGTCATGGTCGGCGACCCGTCGAGGACCGCCGCCCTCACCGGTTTCATGCTCAACGCCCTGAAAGTCCCCCTGATCGCCCTGATCTGGCCGGTCGCCGACTCAGTGGGGCGTCAGTTCGGTAGGAAGCCGGACGCTGACCCGCCATCCCCCCATGTGCGGACCGGCGTGGACGCTCCCGCCCAGAGGAGTGGCCCGAGCCCGCATGAGCCGGACCCCGGACCGCCGGGACGGCCGGACCCCGATCGGACTGTCGATGGTCAGCGTGATCGCTGACGGCAGATAGGAGATGATGACGGTGGCCGAGGTGGTGCCGTGTTCGAGTGCGCTGGTCAGCGCCTCCTGGACGATCCGGTAACCGGCCAGATCGACCTCCCGGGGCAGGTCACGCGCGGGCCCCTGGATGTGCAGCCGCGTGGTCAGCCCCGCCTGCTTGCTCCGCTGGAGCAGATCCATGGGATCGGCCAGACTGCGGTGGTCGGCCCCCAGCACGCCGTTGATCCGTTCGACCAGCAGATGCTCCGCCTCCTCGGCGCGTCTCCGTTTTCTGCGATGCATGATCGTTGTCGTGGCGAGCAGGATGACGATGGCGAGGATGCCCAGGTTCAGCACATTAGGCCCCTGATCTGTGCGGTTATGTCGGTTCCTAACCGGCGGTGATGAGGGGTATGCGGGGGGTGGGGAACCTTGCCCGGGAGTTGGAGGAGGTGTGTCTTGGGGTAACCGGTTCGGAGTAGGGCCCGGGACCCGCTATGCTTATCTCTGCAAGCAGCCGTAGCTCAATGGATAGAGCATCTGACTACGGATCAGAAGGTTGGGGTTTCGAGTACCTCCGGCTGCACTGCACGAAGGCCCAGGTCATCACGCCGATGACCTGGGCCTTTTGCATGATCGATCAAGTGTTGGTGTCCGGCTGGCCCTGGCTGTCGACGAGGCGCGGCGGCTCGTCGTCCCCAATGCGTCCCCACGCTTCGGAGCCCAAGACGCGCCCGGTTCTCCGCTTGGCGGCCTCGCCGTCGCCCACGAGGCACTTCTCGTACGTTCGGTGGAGGACTTCCACGCTGTTGCCTGCCCACTCGGCGACCTTCTTAGGAGGGACGGCGGCGTTGAGCCAGGTGGACAGGCAGGCATGCCGCAGGTTGTAGCGACGCTGCGCCAGAGGGGAAGCGTGTTCTTCCGCACTCAGGGCCGTCTCGCCGTGCTCGCCTTCAGACTCGCAGGACCGTGCTCTTGGCGAGCACGTCGCCCTGTGCGCCATGGAAGATCCGGCCATCAGGGCCGGTGCCATTCTCCTTGAGGTGCTGCCGGAGAATGGCCATAAGCTCGGGCGGAATCGGTACTGGTCGCGTTTCCTCCTCGGGACGGTGCTTGAATCCGCGTTTATCGTGCTGATCGCCGGGATCCGTCCACTCTCTTCCGGCTTACCGCGTGGCGCCAGTCAGATAGAACTCTCCCCATCTGTCGTCGCCTCGGGAAGGGTAGTTTCGCTTTCTCGAAGATTAACAGCTTCCTCGGGACGGAGGCCGGCGAAATAGAGCGTGGCAAAGAACGGCATCAACAGTCTGCCGCTCGGCCTTTGAGAACCATCGGCAGCGAGCAGCATACCGAGCTGTTTCACTTCGCCATAAGTGACGGACCGGATTCCGTCGGTGCGCTATTCGTGCAGTAGTCGGCCTCATGGTTCGACGCTGTGTTGGACGATGTAGCACGTGAGACTGGGTAATGGAAAATTTGGCTGCTAAATCCTTGTAGGCCGTGATGAGTAAGGTGAAATATCTCCTACTCGACTTGACGGCCCGATTTGCGAAATATTCGTAGGACTGACGGCGCCCGAAGTTGCGGCAAGAATCCGAGTTGCGCTGGAAGAATCGGGCGCAGAACTTCCGAGAGAAGTCCATGACATGGATGAGCCGCTGGAAGTGTTCAAGTTCGGCGCCTCACTCGGCGACAGATTAAATGTGCTCGCGTTGGAAACCCTTGCTCAGGTAGTGGGCGAAGCAAGCTAGACGGCACGTTTGACGCCCGGTGCATCTGACCTCATGCGGAACGCGCGCCGCCACGGGATGTCCATACGATCGTCAGCAATAACTCGGTGGCTGCTGTGACTGCATTCCTGGAGCGAGAAGACCTCACCGGCCACGTGAGCTACATCTCGGCGCGCTCAGCGGCGGACCCTTCACTCATGAAACCCAGTCCGCACCTTCTCGATCAGGCGCTCAGCTACCTTGGCGCTGACCCTTCTTCCAAGATGCTGGTTGGAGACCATGGATGTGGCCCCTTGGGAGTCGTTGCAGTCGGCTTCGCCAATAGGCCGGAGAAGGTCAAGCGTTTGGCCGGCGCAGGGGCCGACTACATCGTGACCGACATGCGGGAGTTGGCGGCTTCCCTGGCGTAGTCCGACGCACACCTTTCTTTGCACATCAGAAGTGGAGAGAGTGAGTGACGAACTGCGTGACAATCGCTACGGACGTTGGCGTACTCTCGTGGACGTCCATATTTCTATGGACGTCCATGGAAATACGTCATAATCCGATCATCCTGGATCTGCGCAACTAGTAAGATGGCGCACTTTACTAGGTCTATCCAAAGCAATGCCATCGCGAGGCATCGCTAACTCCGGCGGGTTTTTGGGCATCCTGTAGGGGCGGCTGTTCCAGCTATCGATCTTCCAGGCATCGGAGTCATTAGATACGAACCACTCGAACGATGCTCCGAGTGAGGTGACCCGGTCTAGCTGCTTCCGAGTCAAATGTAGCAACAACGGAATCTCCCATTCTTGGCAGGCCCCAATTAAGATATCGTAAGTCAATGATATGCTGTAATCGGGCGCTCCTTCTTGCCCAATTTCCCAGCCGTAATTCGCGGAGAATAATGCAGGAATTCCGTTTGAATTGCGCACCACTAACTTCTTTCCTATTACAAGTTGGTGGTAAGACCAGGAGAGGCCGGGGATTTTGTAGGGAGTTAGCGCTTCATCTGTTTCGATTTCCATAACGCTGATGCGGCGAGCGAATGCCTCAGCCTCCCGCTCGCTTTCGGTTTTGCGCTCCTCTGTGCGCGCTCTGCGCTCATCGGCGAGTTGGCTCCGAGCTAGGTTTGCTTGCTGATTAGCGATTATCACCGCAGCGATAGTCCCGATCCCGGCAAGAAAGGTGCCAACGGCTACAAATAAGAATTTGATGCCCGATTGGATGCGTTTCTTGCCCGTTGTGAATTTTGTTGCTGAATGTCTGACTCGTTGGCTCGAACTTCGCTTGACTGCGGACGCCATTGGGCGCGGGTCGGCCTTTCGGATCGCCCGTGCCTTGCGAGGTTGTGGCGGTCTCACAATCATCATCCCTGCCAATCTCTTGGACATACTCACTGCGAAGCCTCTCGTAGGCGCATAACGCCTACGGTCTTACAGGACGTTCCAGTAGGGATGAAACTTCTCAGATACTTAGAGCTTGGGACTGCTGCTCGCAGGTCACAGCTTGATCGTTTATGTGTAGCGGAGCGCTGGTCCGCCAAAACATATTTTGCTGGCCGCCGGTGCGGAGCCGGTTGCCTCCGGTTGCCACCTTTCAGCAACATGATCGATCCTTCAATGCGTCCCCATGGCGGCGTCGAAAGGGTCCGATGCGAGCATTCTGGGCTGGTTACTGCGGTAGCTCTCTCCCTGCGGATCAGAAGGTTGGGGTTTCGAGTACCTCCGGCTGCACTGCGTAGAAGCCCAGGCAGGCATCAGCCGACTTGGGCTTCTGTGTTGTCTAACGACAAAGTTGTCTGGCGACCGGCTGGTACCGGCTGTGTCCCCATCCGACGCCAGGACCAGAGAACCGGCGACGAGCGTGGCGGACCCCTCGAGAAGCCGACCACGCCGGCCGAGGCGTGAACCTGTCCCTTTCCGCCGTCCATCGGTCTTCAGGCCCCATATGTGCGGCCGTCCAAGAAAGCGGTTCTGACCTCTGAACATCTGCTCATGTGTTTGACTGTCCGTCACGCGGAGATGACGCTCCGTAATAATCGGTGAAGGGAACACCCATGAGCAAGCAACACCAGCATCCCGAAGACGACGACTGCGTCGAGCCGGAGCACCCGGCCGACACGGAGTGTCACGACGACGACCACCCCCACGAGCACTAGTCCCCCACGGCTTGATCGACCGAGGAACACGCTTCGCGAAAGGGCCGCGACATGCTCTCTTTCCAGATCGCCCACGCCACCGGCGGTCCGCAGGACTGGACGGTGTGGGTGGCCGTCCCGCTCGTCGCGCTGAGCACGGTGGCGGGGGCGTGGGCGGCGCGGCGGAACGCCGGGCGGATCAGTGTCGTGCTCGGGGTGGCCTCGGCTCTCATGTTGGTGACCGCCCTGGCCGACCTCCTGCCCGACGCCTACGAGGAGGCCCTGGAGTCGGGGGTTCCCCTCTGGTGGGTGGCCGGGGCCGGGCTCTTCGGGTTTCTGGTGATCGCCTACTTCACCCGGAACGGGTGCGGGCACGGCCACGGCCACGAGGTGGGGCTCCGGCACGCGCCGGGGTTCCACCGGCCACGGGTGGGTGCGGCGCTGGCCGGTGGGGTCGGGACGGCTGTCGCCCTGTCGGCGCACCGGGTGGTCGAGGGGGCCACCCTGGCGCTCGCCGCGTCCCTGGTCGTGATCGTCGCGCTGATGGTGCACTCCGCGAGTGAGGGGATGGCGCTGGCGGCGATGATCGACGTGGCGGGACGGCCGCTGATGCCGTGGCTGGCGCTGTCGTGCCTCAGTCCGGTCGCGGGGGTGCTCACCGCCGAGGTCGTGGCCCTGCCCGAGCAGGCGGTGCCGCTGCTGCTCGGGCTGATCGCGGGGATCCTGCTCCGGACGGCGATCGTCGGGGTCAGGCTGGCCCGTTCGACCCGGAGGCTGACGCCGCGTGAGTGGCTGGGGGGCGCCGCCGTGGTCGCGGTGGCCGTCGGCCTCGTCTTCGGGGTGCCGCGTCTGGTGGAGCCCGGGGAGCGTCCCGCGCCGCCCGTGGTGGCGAAACCCACGCCGACGCCGTTCGTGCCGGCCACGCGGGGCGATCTGCGGAGCGCGTTCGCCGAGGGCCGGATCAGGTTCCGGCAGATCCTCGACGGGACCGACGTCGTGACGGTCAGCACGCACATCGGCTGGCTGCTCCAGGCCCTGCCCGGTTACGAGCCGCAGGCGGTCGTGGCCCTGCTGCGGCGTGGCCGCATCGGCGGGGGCACGCACATCGGCGACCTCGACACCGAGCAACGGCGGTACCTGCTCACCCGGCTCGATCCGATCAGAAGGTGATGACGTTCATGGGACACGACCACGAGGTGATCCCGCACCTCGGCCCCGGCATGTTCGAAGGGGGCGCTCTCACCCCGGCGGAGATCCATCACACGATCTTCACGACGGTCCGGTTCAGGGTCGGCTACAACCCGCGTGAGGTCGACGACTTCATGGCCAGGGCCGAAGCCGCGGTCGGCGCGCTCCTGCGGGAGAACGGGGAGCTGCGCGCCCGGCTGGCCCGACCCGGCGGAGAGCCGGACGCCGACCTGCGGGAGGCTCACCAGGAACTCCAGCGGGCGGTCGACCGGCATCGGGACCGCGTGCAGGCGATCCTCAGCTCTCGGTGAGGTCGCGCTCGGGGTGGATGGCGTCGGTGTGCTCGGTGTGGGCGACGGCCAGGTCGAGGAGCATGCGGACGTGGGCGTCGTCGAGCCGGTAGTAGGCCATGCGGCCGGTGCGGCGCACGGACACGACCCGGTGGGCGCGCAGCAGCCGCAGCGCGTGTGAGGTGGCCGACTCGCTGAGCCCGCTGACGACGGCGAGGTCGCACACGCACATCTCGCCCTCCACCAGGGCGAGCAGGAGGCTGAGACGGCGGGGGTCGCCCAGGAGGCTGAAGATGTCGGCCGTGTCGACCAGGTCGGCCTCCGACGGCATGCGCGACCGGACGGCGGCGACCCGCTCGGGATCCACGACCCTCGCCGCGCAACTGTCGAGATCCGTCGGCTGCACAGGTGAGGAGCTTTGCATACGCCCGACCTTACGTCGTGAAGGCCGGGCGTCCTTCCCCGTCACGCATTTGACCAGAAACAGGAGCCATGCCCCACACCCACTCTTCCGATCACGGTCACGGTCACGGTCACGGTCATGGCCACGGGCACGGCGTCGCCCCGGGGGCCGATCGGCGGTATCTGACGCTGGCGCTGGTCCTGCTCGTCGTCTTCATGGCGGGCGAGGTGGTGGTCGGGCTGATGGCCAACTCGCTGGCCCTGATCTCCGACGCCGGGCACATGCTGACCGACGCCAGCTCGATCGTCCTGGCGCTGATCGCGATGCGGCTCGCCGCCCGGCCCGCACGGGGGGCGTACACCTTCGGGTGGAAGCGGGCCGAGATCCTCTCGGCCCAGCTCAACGGTGCCACCTTCCTCGTCCTGGTGGCCTATTTCCTGTACGAGGGGGTCCGCCGGCTCGTCGACCCGCAGCCGGTCGAGGGGCCGCTCGTCCTCTACACCGCGCTGGCCGGGATCGCCGTCAACGCCGTCTGCACGTGGCTGCTGTCGAAGGCCAACCGGCAGAGCCTCAACGTCGAGGGCGCCTACCAGCACATCCTCAACGACATGTTCGCCTTCGTCGCCACCGCCGTGGCCGGGGTGGTCGTCTGGCTGACCGGCTGGCAGCGCGCCGACGCGGTGGCCGCCCTGGTCGTGGCCCTGCTCATGGCCAAGGCCGCCGTCGGCCTGCTGCGCGAGTCGGGACGCATCTTCCTCCAGGCCGCCCCCAAGGGCCTGAACCCCGACGCCATCGGCTCCGCCCTGGCCGCGCAGGACCACGTCGTCGAGGTCCACGACCTCCACGTCTGGACGGTGACCAGCGGCTACCCCTCCCTGTCCGCCCATGTACTCGTCGAGGCCGGTGCCCACATGCGTGACGTCCGCGGCGACCTGAGCCGCCTCCTGCGGGAACGCTTCGGGATCGAGCACGTCACCCTCGACCTCGATCTGGCCGACGAGTCGGAGCACTGCGACGAGGCCCACGGCCCCAGCTATCCGGCGGCCCGTGAGGGCGGCATGGACCGCCTGGGCCGCGCCCTGCTCGTGCCGGAGCGACGCCGCATCCTCATCGCCCTGGTCACCGGCTCGCGCAGCCTGGGCGAACTGGCCGAACGGCTGACGACCACGCCGGCGGAGGTGGCCTCGCACCTGGCCTGCCTCGAAGGGTGCGGGCTGGTGCGCGGGAGAGTGACCGGTTACGAGCTCACCGACGAGCGGCTGGCGCACGCGCTGTCCGATCTCCTGAGCTTCGGCCTGGTGGTGAAGCGCGAGGCGGCGTGCCTGGAACCGGCGTGAACTTTATGCCGTCCACACCTGGGATCCGGCTATCTTCTACATTAGGTAGAAATTAGAGCGGGAGGACAGCTGTGGCGACGTCACAGAAACGGGCCGAGGCGCGGCGGGCGAAGATCGAGTCCATGCGGGCGCACAACCGGCGGCGGGACGCGCGCCGGCGCAACGTCAAGGCCACCCTCGCCGTGGTCGCGGCCTTCGCGGTCATCGCGGTGGCCTTCGTGCTGATCAACCGGGCCACGACCGACCCGGGCACCACGCTCGCGACGGGGGAGACCCAGTACGTCCGCGCGGACAGTCACCGGCTCCAGACGGCCGCCGACGGGAAGGTCACCCTGGTCGAGTTCCTCGACTTCGAGTGCGAGGCCTGCCGCGCGTACTTCCCGCTGGTGGAGAGCCTTCGGAAGCAGTACGAGGGCAAGGTGACCTTCGTCGCCCGCTACTTCCCGATCCCCAGCCACTTCAACGCCGAACGCGCGGCGCGGGCGGTCGAGGCCTCGGCGCAGCAGGGCAGGTTCGACGACATGTACAAGAAGATGTACGAGACCCAGCAGACCTGGGGCGAGAAGCAGGTCCCCGCCGACCCGCTCTTCCGCGGGTTCGCCGAGGAGATGGGCCTCGACATGGCGAAGTGGGACCAGGCCTACGACGACCCGGCCACGCTGGCGCGGGTCAAGAAGGACGTCGCCGACGGCCAGGCGGTGGGAGTGAGCGGCACCCCGACCTTCTTCCTGAACGAGAAGAAGATCCAGCCGCAGTCCGAGGAAGAGTTCAAGGCGGCCATCGATGCAGCTCTCGCAGGCTGAGCCCTTCGCCTCGCACGACGGCGACGACGAGGAGCCCTATCCCCGGCTCCTCCCCCGGCTGCTGGCGGCCGGAGGCCTGTTCGGCCTGGTGGCCGCCTTCGTCCTCGCTGTCGAGAAGATCGCGCTGCTCAAGGATCCCTCGTACGTGCCGAGTTGCAGCATCAACCCGGTGCTGTCGTGCGGCTCGGTGATGACCACGGCGCAGGCCGAGGCGTTCGGGTTCCCCAATCCCTTGCTGGGCATCGCGGCGTTCGCCGTCGTCACCACGGTCGGGGTGGTGCTGCTGGCCGGCGCGGTTCTGCCGCGCTGGGTCTGGCTCGGGTTGCAGGCGGGGGTGACGTTCGGTGTCGTCTTCGTGCACTGGCTCGTCTACCAGAGCCTGTACGTCATCGGCGCGCTGTGCCCCTACTGCATGGTGGTCTGGGCGGTCACCATCCCGCTCTTCCTGTACGTCACCCTGCACAACCTGCGCCGCCGCCCGCTGGCGTGGCTGCTCTCGGGCTACCACCTGGCCGTCCTGGCGACCTGGTACCTGGCGATCGTCGCGCTGATCGGCGTGCGGTTCTGGTCGTACTGGAGCACTTTGATCTAGTAACGGACATTTGGCATCTTTCGTCTATCTATGTCCTGTTCAGCCAGTCGCTGGAGGCTCGTCTGTCGCACCCTTCTCGTAAGTGAGCGGAAGGCTCAGACGTGACAGACAAGCACCACGAAGAGGCAGCGGGCGAGGCCATCTCACGCCGTCAGCTGGTCAGGTACGCGGGGATCGGCGCCACCCTGGTGGCCGCCAGCGGGGTGGCCGCCACGGGCACGGCCGCCGCCGACGACAAGCACGACCACGACAAGCCCTCGTCGTCCAAGGGCCGGATGTGGCGCGCGGGCGACCACCACGTGCACTCGGAGTACAGCGGGGCGTTCGACACCTCCGTGAACCCGCCCAAGTTCACCAAGGGCGCGGACGCGGTCTACCCGATCGTGACCAACGCGATCATGGCGAAGCACTTCGGCCTCACTTGGGCCATGTGCACCGACCACGGTGGGCCGAACCACTCGAAGGTGAACCTGGAGCAGGCCTACCCCGACCTGCTGCGCTCGCGCATTCTCGTACCGGATGTCCTGCAGTTCTGGGGCATGGAGTTCGACGCGCCCGCGCTCGACCACCACACCCTGATGATCCCGCACCACAGCGGCGAGGCCCAGCAGCTGTTCGAGCTGGAGCAGAAGTACGCCAAGCTGGAGGCCTTCCCGCTCGACCCGGGCCGCGACACCGAGGCCAAGATGGTCGAGTTCCTCAAGGCCGCCAAGGGCATGAGCCACAAGCCGCTGGTGATCGCCCACCACGCGTCGCGCTCGGCCCCGGGCCTGGGCGTCTACGGCCAGGACACCCCCAAGGAGTTCCGCAACGGCAACAACGCCGCCCCCGACGTCTACGTCGGCTTCGAAGGCGCCCCCGGCCACCAGGCCGGACCGCTGAACGGCGGCGCGCGCGGCGGTTACGGCAACCATCCGACCTACGGCGGCTTCGACCAGATGACCGCCCGCGTCGGCGGCCTGTGGGACTCGCTGCTCGGCGAGGGTCGCCGCTGGTGGATCACCGCGACCTCCGACTCGCACGTCCACTGGACCCGCGGCGGCTCCGACTTCTGGCCGGGCGAGTACAGCAAGACCTACGTGTACGCCCGCCAGGACTACGCCGACATCATGGACGGCCTGCGCAACGGCCGCATCTGGGTCACCACCGGCGACCTGATCACCAGCCTCGACCTGACCGCGAGCAGCCAGAACCGCACCGCGGCCTCGGGCGAGACCGTCACGCTCAGCCGCCGCAACAGGAGCGACGTCGAGATCGAGATCCGGTTCCGCCCGCGCACGGTCGTCAACGGCAACGGCGTCCGCCCGCAGGTCCGCCGCGTCGACCTGATCACCGGCCAGATCACCGGCCCCAGCGCCGACCCGAACGCCGACACCAACCCCACCACCAAGGTCGTGGCCCGCTTCGGCCCCCGCGACTGGCACCAGCAGGGCGGCGAGTACGTCATCCGCCACACCCTGCGGGGCGTCGAGTCCGACATGTACGCCCGGGTGCGCGGCACCAGCACCGACGAGGCCGAGCCGCTGGCCGACGGCAAGGAGAACCCCTGGGACGACCTGTGGTTCTACTCCAACCCGGTCTTCGTCCAGTTCCGGTAGCCCCTTGAGCGGACGGCCTCTCCCGAGTCCCCGGGAGGGGCCGTTCCATTCGTGCCAGGTTCGGGCCGGAACGGTGTCCGGACAGAGTCGATCTTGTAGCTTCGGGCGGGTGATCCCCTTATGGCGAACAGCCACCGCCCTCGTGACCGCTGCCACTCTGATGACGACGGCGTCTCCTGCCGCCGCGGCCGTGACCCCGCCCGGCCGCCACGACGGCGGCCCGGCCACCACGGTCCGCACCGACACCGGCTGGCTGCGCGGCACCTCGGCGAAGGATCACCGGATCTTCCGGGGCGTCCCGTACGCCGCTCCTCCGGTCGGTGAGCTGCGGTGGCGTTCGCCGCAGCCGGCCGCACCGTGGCAGGGCGTGCGCGCGGCGACGGTTTCCGGCGACCGATGCGCCCAGGTTCCCGGCAGCGACAGCGAGGACTGCCTGTATCTCGACGTGGTCGTGCCGGCTTCCGCCTCGCCCGCGCGGCGCAAGCCGGTCGTGGTCTGGCTGCACGGCGGTGGCCTGATGACCGGGGCGGGCAGCGACAACGACGCCCGCCGGCTCGCCGTCCGGGGCGACGTGGTCGTGGTGACCGTCAACTACCGGCTGGGGATCCTCGGCTTCTACGGCCATCCGGGGCTGGAGAACAGCGGCGCGTACGGCACCGAGGACCAGCAGGCCGCCCTGCGCTGGGTGGCGCGCAACGCCGCCGCCTTCGGCGGCGACCCGGGCAACGTGACACTCGCGGGGGAGTCGGCCGGCTCCCACTCGGTGTGCGCGCAGCTCGCCTCGCCCTCCGCCGCGGGCCTCTTCCACCGGGCGATCATGCAGAGCAGCGCCTGCCGGATGGGCGACTTCGCCGCCGCCGGCGTCACGTCCTTCCTCGGCGCGCCGCTGTGGATCCCGCGTGAGGCGTACGAGGGCTACGGCCAGGTGATCGCCGCCGGGCTCGGGTGTGCCGACCCGGCCACCGCTGTGGCCTGCCTGCGCGGCAAGCCGGTTGCCGAGCTGCTCGCCCAGACGCCGCTGCCGCTGCCGGGCTACGGCAACGCCGTCCTGCCGGATGACCCCGCGAAGGTCTTCGCGGAGGGACGCTTCCACCGGGTGCCCGTGCTGGCCGGGACCACCCGGGACGAGGGCACGCTGTTCGCCTCGCTGCTCTTCCCCGACCCCGGACAGGAGGCGTACGAGGCCGCCATCCGGCAGCACTTCGGCGACAAGGCCGCCGCCGTCCTGGCGAAGTATCCGCCGAGCGCGCACGGTTCGCCGCTCCAGGCCCTGGCCGCCGTCATGAGCGACTTCGAGTGGACGTGGGTGGCCCGCGACAACACCAAGATGTTCGCCCGGCACGTGCCCACCTACGCCTACGAGTTCGCCGACCGCACCGCACCTCCGCTCTTCCCGCTGTCCAACGGCGTCCAGCCCCTCGCCTTCCACAGCGGGGACCTGTCCTACCTGTTCGACACCTCGTCGGTCGCCGCCCCGCTGAACCGGCAGCAGCGCCGCCTGAGCGACACGATCATGGACTACTGGACGCGCTTCGCCGCCACCGGCAACCCCAACGGTCCCGGCCTGCCGCGCTGGCAGCCGGTCCGCCCCGGCGACCCCACGCCCTACGTCCAGGGCCTGGACCTCGGCCCCGGCGGCGTCGGCCCGTGGGACCAGGCCGCCGCCCACCACCTGGCCTTCTGGGACGAGCTGACCGCGGGCTCCTGACCGGCGCGGCTCAGGTCGTGATCGTGGCCCCTACCGGCAGGTGGTCGCTGCCGGTGGCGGGCAGCACCCACGAGCGCTCCGGTTCCACGCCGCGCACCAGGACGTGGTCGATCCGGGTCACCGGGAACATCGCGGGGAAGGTGAAGCCGAAGCCGTTCCCCGCCACCTCCTGGGCCGAGACCAGGCCCGAGGTGAGGCCGGCGAACGCCCGGTCGTCCATGGTCCCGTTCAGGTCGCCGAGCACGACCAGCCGCTCGCTCTCGTCGGCGGCGACGGCCTCGGCGAGCGCCCGCGCGCCGCGGTCGCGGCTGTCGGTCCAGAAGCCGTTGCGGGGGAGGACCCGGACCGACCCCAGGTGGGCCACGTACACCGTCAGCGGGCCCCGGCCGGTGGTCACGGTGGCGCGCAGCGCCCGCTGGTAGGACGCCTTGTCGGCCGCCGGGATGGTGCCCGCCAGCGGTCCGGCGTCCAGGTCGATGTCGACCGGCCGGGTGTCGGCCAGGGGGAGTCTGCTCCAGAGTCCGACCGTGCCCTGCACCGTGTGGTGGGGGTAGGCCCTGGCCAGGGCCTTCTCGTAGACCGGCTTCGCTGTCGGGGTGATCTCCTCCAGGGCCAGCACGTCGGCGCCGGAGGCGGCCAGGGCGACGGCGGTGCCGGCCGGGTCGGGGTTGGCCGCGCCGACGTTGTGGCTGATCAGGGTGAGGTCGCCGCCCGGGCCGGACTTGTCGAGGAGCAGCCCGCCGAACAGGCTCAGCCACACCCCGGCCGGCAGCAGCAGCGCGACCAGCGCGGCGGCCGAGCGGCGGCACAGCGCGCCGGTCAGCAGCACCGGGATGCCCAGGCCGAGCCACGGCAGGAAGTTCTCCACCAGGTTGCCGACGCCGCCGCGACCGGTGATCCGCGCGTGCAGCAGCAGGAGCAGGCCGAGCAGCAGCGCCGGCGCCACGCGCACCGGCCAGGGGAGTCGAGGCATGCGGCCCAGTCAAGGCGGCGGGGCGTTGCCGCCGCGTATGCGCTTTTCGATACGTGGACGATATGCGCCCGTTCGTAGCATGAAGCCCGTGCGCGTGCTGATCGTCGAGGACGAACCCTTTCTGGCGGAGGCCGTCCGCGACGGGCTCCGCCTGGACGCGATCGCCGCCGACATCGCGGGTGACGGCCATGCGGCCCTGGACCTGCTGAGCGTCAACCGGTACGACATCGCCGTCCTCGACCGTGACATCCCCGGGCCGTCGGGTGACGACGTCGCCAGGCACATCGTCGACTCCGGCAGCGGGATGCCGATCCTCATGCTGACCGCGGCCGAGCGGCTCGACGACAAGGCCTCCGGCTTCGCCCTCGGCGCGGACGACTACCTCACCAAGCCGTTCGAGATGCGGGAGCTCGTCATGCGGCTGCGGGCGCTCGACCGCAGGCGGGGGCACAGCAGGCCGCCGGTGCGGGAGATCGCGGGGCTGCGGCTGGACCCGTTCCGCCGGGAGGTCTACCGGGACGGCCGCTACGTCGCGCTGACCAGGAAGCAGTTCGCCGTGCTGGAGGTCCTCGTCGCCGCCGAAGGCGGGGTGGTGAGCGCCGAGGAGCTGCTGGAACGGGCCTGGGACGAGAACGCCGACCCCTTCACCAACGCCGTGCGGATCACCGTCTCGGCGCTGCGCAAACGGCTCGGCGAACCCGGGATCATCGCCACCGTGCCCGGTGTCGGCTACCGCGTCGAGGGCGGCGGCGATGGATAGGGCGCCCGGGTTGAGCGCCCGCCTCAGGCTCACCCTCAGCTACGCCGGGTTCCTCATGGTGGCCGGCGCGCTGCTGCTCGGGGCGGTGTGGTTCTTCACCCTGCGCCACCTGCCCGAGTACACGACAGTCTCCGGGGGCGTGCTGCCCCGCTCGATCCTGCTGCGCGATCTCGCGTCGGCCGAGGCCGGGGCGCTGCTGTTCCTGCTGGTGTTCGGGCTGGCGGGAGGGTGGATCCTGGCCGGGCGGATGCTCGCCCCGCTGACCCGCATCACCGACGCCACCCGGCTGGCCGCGACGGGCTCGCTGTCCCACCGGATCCGGCTGCCGGGCCGCCACGACGAGTTCCGGGAACTCGCCGACGGGTTCGACGGGATGCTGGAGCGGCTCGAAGCCCACGTCGCGGAGCAGCGGAGGTTCGCCGCCAACGCCTCCCACGAGCTGCGCACCCCGCTGGCGATCTCCAAGGCGCTGATCGACGTGGCCCGCACCGACCCCGGCCACGACACCGGCGAGGTCTTCGAACGGCTCCACGCCGTCAACACCCGGGCGATCGACCTCACCGAGGCGCTGCTCGCGCTCAGCCGTGCCGAGCAGCGGTCGTTCACCCGGGAGCGGGTCGACCTGTCGCTCCTGGCGGAGGAGGCCGCCGAGACACTCCTTCCCCTGGCGGAGAGGCTCGGCGTCACCGTCGAGACCTGCGGTGACATCACTCCTACGGCCGGATCGCCGACCCTGCTGCTGCAACTGACCACGAACCTCGTCCAGAACGCGATCGTCCACAACCGGCCCGGGGGCAGGGTGCGGGTGGAGACCAGGGTCCGCCCGGCGACCGTCGTGCTCGTGGTGGAGAACACCGGCGAGAGGCTCACCCCACGGCTGGTGGCGACCCTCACCGAGCCGTTCCGGCGCGGCACCGAGCGGATCAACACCGGCCACGCGGGCGTCGGCCTCGGCCTGGCCCTGGTCAAGACCATCACCCACGCGCACGACGGCACGCTCACCCTCACCCCGCGCCCGGCCGGGGGGATCCGCGTCACCGTGGCGCTTCCCGCGACGTAACCGCAGATGTTCACGGTGCGTTCGACGTCTGGTTCTGCGCTGGCGGGCTGAGGGGACTTCGCTCTTCCCCAGCGGGTTGTTCACCCCGCAACGAAGAGATCTCGGAGGTACTTGTGCCCAGCACAAGGTGGCCCGCTCCCGCCCTTGCCGCCGCGGCGGTCGTCGCCATGTTCGGCGTGACCGTTCCGGCCGCGGGCGCGGCGGCGTCTGACGATGTACACCTCGGCGCGCCCTGCTCGGCCGACGTGGGCCTGCGCGGCTTCACCGACAGCCTGGACAAGAAGACGTTCGAGGGCACCCCGGTCGGTGCTCTGTCCGCGATCGGGCGGCTGCGCGACGACCGGATGCTGGCGCTCTCGGACAACACCGGCACCGTTCCCGCCCGCGTCTACGAGCTCGCCCTGTCCGGGGACGACGCCCAGGTCGTCGACATGACGACGCTGAAGCGGCCGAACGGGACGCCGTACAACGGCACCGACTTCGACGGCGAGGGGCTCGTCGTCGAGCCGCACGGGAAGACCGTCATCGCGAGCTCCGAGACCGAGCCGGCGATCCGCCGGTTCCGCCTCTCCGACGGGCTGCAGACCGCCTCCTTCGAGGTGCCGGCCCGGTTCCGGATCACCCCCGCGGGCGAGTCGCCGGTCAACCTCGCCTTCGAGGCGCTGACCAGCACGTCCGACGGCAAGGTTCTGTACGCCGGCATGGAGGGCCCCCTCTCCGGCGACGGCCGTGAGGCCAACGGCGCCGGCCGGCAGCGAATCCTGCGCTACGAAGGCACGCCCGGCGGCGACTACAAGCCGGTCGCGCAGTACGCGTACCGGACCGACCCCAGCCTCGGGCTGGTCGAACTGGTGGCGCTCGGAAGCGACCAGTTCCTCTCGATGGAGCGCGGCTTCACCGTCGGCGTGGGCAACACGGTGCGGATCTACCGCGTCACCGCCACCGGCGCGCCCGACGTCTCGGGCGTCGCCTCGCTGGCCACGCTGACCGACCCGCGTGGATGGCTGGGCAAGACGCTGCTGGCCGACCTGGTCAACTGTCCGTCCCTGGGCGCGACCAACAAGTCGCCGCAGCCGAACCCGCTGCTGGACAACATCGAGGGCATGGCGCTCGGCGACCGTCTCGACGACGACACCCGCGTGCTCCACCTGATCTCCGACGACAACAACGCCGCTTCGCAGATCACCCGCCTGTACGACCTGAGCGTCCACATCCCCGACGAGGCGCGGCTGCGCGACCGGGCGATCCTGTCGGCGACCGACTACCAGCCCGGCCCCGTCTCCGGCACGCTGCTGCCGAAGACCCCGGTCAACGGGATCACCCCGCCGTTCCCCGGCCAGCCGGTCCCCGGCTTCTCGGCGGTCATCCCGAACACGCGCGGCTCCAAGAACGCCAACCGCCTGCTCGCCATGCCCGACAACGGCTTCGGCGCGAAGGACAACTCGGCCGACTTCCTGCTCCGCGCGTACTACATCGAGCCCGACTACAAGACCGGCCAGATCGGGATCAAGAGCCACATCAGCTTCCGCGACCCCGACCGCAAGGTCCCGTTCCCGATCGTGAACGGCAACACCGCCGAGCGGCTGCTGACCGGCGCCGACTTCGACATCGAGTCGCTCCAGTGGGACGCCGACGGCACCCTGTGGATCGGCGACGAGTTCGGCCCCTACCTGGTGAACGTCGACAGGACCGGCAAGGTGCTGCGCGCCCCGATCCCGCTGGCCGACGGCACCAAGTCGCCCCAGTCGAACGAGCTCGCCCCCGGTGAGGCCCCGTCGCTGCCCGGCAGCGGCGGCTTCGAGGCCATGGCCGCCAGCGAGGACGGCTACACCCTCTACCCGATCCTCGAACGCGCCAAGACCGCCGACCCCGACCAGCGCCGCCGCGTCGTGTACGAGTTCGACGTCCGCACCGCCGCCTACACCGGCAGGACCTGGACCTTCCGGGTCGACGAGCCGGGCCTGTTCGTGGGCGACGCCCAGCTGCTCGACGGCAACCGGCTGCTGCTGATCGAGCGCGACAACGGCATGGGCCAGACGTCGCTGGTCAAGAAGCTGATCGTCACCGACCTCGACAAGGCCGACGCCAACGGCGTGCTGCCCCGCCGCACCGCCGTGGACCTGATGCGCCTCGCCGACCCGAAGGGCGTCTCCACCCCGGCCCGCCCCAACGAGTACGGCGTCGGGGACCTGTTCTCCTTCCCGCTCCAGTCGGTCGAGTCGGTCCTGCCGCTGTCGGGTGACCGCGTCGTCGTGGCCAACGACAACAACTTCCCCGGCAACGACGGCCGCATCCCCGGCCGCGCCGACGACACCGAAGTGATCGTCATCGACGTCCCGGGCCTGCGCCACTGATCCCGCACGTGCTGGACGAAGCCCAGGTCATCACTGCGATGGCCTGGGCTTCTCCGTGGATCAGGAGAGGCCGCACCGGTCCGCGTCCTCGGTCTCGACCCAGCAGGCGACGTCGAACGCCTGGGACACGCCGGGCATGTCTCTCGCCGCGACGGCCACCGTGCCGGCGTCGGCGTCCGGCTTGATCCTGGCCCGGTAGGACATCGGCAAGTCCCCTGGCCGGATGAAGTCCGCCAAGGTTCTGTCCGACTCCTGTGCGACGAAGTCCTCGTAGGCCTCCTGCTGGCTTCTGAACGTCACCGACTCCACCTCCGGGCGTGCCGTCAGCATCCGCAGGAGCTCCTCCCGCTCGCCTTCGGTGATCTCCTGTCCGGCGCAGCTCGGGAAGGGGCTCTCCGGCATGCAGAAGAACGCGATGACCTCGGGAGAGCCCGAATCGACCACGCCGGTCAGGGCCATCGCCATGATCTGCTCCCTGGGGACTTCGGCGGGCCTGAACAGCCCGATCGTCAGGCCGGTGGCCGCCAGCGTCACCGCGGCGATCTCGGTGTCGGACAGGTCGAGGTAGTAGCGCAGCACCAGCGCCTCCCGCTGCCTGCGGGGCAGCCGGGCCAGCGCGGCCAGCATCTTCCGGCGGGACTCGCCGATCAGCACGGCCACCTCGGCCGACTGGACGTCGGAGACCCGGTCGGCGCGGCGCGGTGTCAGCGCCCGGCGGCGTAACACCGACCGGGAGCCGTTGAGCACGCACGTCCTGACGTAGGGGAGCGTGGCGGTGCCGGGGCGGGCCAGGCCGTGGAGCCGGGTGAACACGTCCTGCACGACGTCTTCGGCCGTCTCCTGGTCGCCGACCAGCAGCACCGCCAGGCGCACCAGGCCGGGCCGGTGGTCGCGGTAGAGGGCGGCCAGGTCGGCCTCGTGGGCCGGCACGTCGCGGGCGCGCCGCAGCAGCCGGAGGGTTTCACCATCCATGCCCAAGGAACGCGCCGCGCTCCCCATCTGCTGCCTCCGGTCAGACCGGGTCATGTTTGCCCAAGTCATCGCGGGTAGGGACGAAGGATCAAGGCGACGAGAGGATGTTGACATGCAATCCGATCCCGTTCACGAGCCCGGCTCGCCCGAAGGGATGTCGGCGCACGAGGTGAACAGCCGCAGCGAGCTGGCCAAGTGGATCAGTGGTACGCACGTGTTCCCCGCCGATCGCGACGCCCTGCTGAAGCAGGCGCAGTCCGAGGGGGCGCCTGAGGTCGTCCTCGCGCTGCTCCGGTCCGTCCCGGACCGCTCGTACGACAACCTTCAGGACGTCGCCGACGAACTGGGCCTGACGAGCGAGGGGCCGCACGACTAGAAGCTCCGGAGAGGAGCGGCTCCCCGCAAGGGGCGCCTGTTTCCAGGGGGTGGCGTCGGGTAAGCGGGTGGGCGAGCACACACCTCTGGGGTGAACATGACCAGACCTGAGGATTCCCCCGCCGACTCGGCGGGGCTGGAGCGGATGCTGGTCGGCCTCATCGAGAGCAGCCATACGGCCACCATCGACGACCTGCCCGCGCTTCTCGGCGCGTTCGCGCCACACGCTGGTATCACCCAGACGCTGATCTACGTGGCCGACCTCCAGCAGCAGGTGCTGCGCCTGCTCACCGGGCGCGGCCCGGACGGCGGCGACGACGCGGGCGGCGTGCCGTCCGAGCTGGCCGTCGACACGACCCTGGCCGGGCTGGCCTTCCAGGAGGTCCGCACGCTGCCGCAGCCCGGCGCCGACGGCAAGCCCGAACACTGGTGGGTGCCCCTGCTCAACGGCACCGCCCGGCTGGGCGTGCTCCGGGTGACCGCCGCCGGGCCGTCGTTCGATCCGAAGGTCGCCCGTCACCTGTCCTCGCTGGTCGCGCTTCTGGTGACGAGCATGCACGCCTACAGCGACTCCTATCCCCGGCTGGTCCGCAGCCGTCCGATGAACGTGGCCGCCGAGATGCAGTGGCGGCTCATCCCGCCCCTCACGTTCGCCAACCCCCGGGCGACGGTCTCGGCGGTGCTCGAACCGGCCTACGAGGTCGGCGGCGACACCTTCGACTACGCCGTCGCCGACGACATGCTCCACGTCGCCATCTACGACGCGATGGGCCACGACGTGTCGGCCGGGCTGACGGCCGGCCTCGCCATCGCCGCCTGCCGCAACAACCGCCGCCAGGGCGCGTCGCTGGCGGAGACCAGCGAGGCGATCGAGCGCGTCCTCATCACCGAGTTCGGCCGCGCGCAGCGGTTCATCACGGCGATCATGGGCGACCTCGACCTGAACACCGGCGTGTTCACCTGGGTCAACCGGGGGCACCACCCGCCGATCCTGATCCGCGACGGCCGCTGGGTGACGACGCTGGAATGCCCGCCGGCCCACCCTATGGGGCTCGACCTCGGCCTGCCGGTCCACACCCGCCAGGAGCAGCTGCGGCCGGGGGACCGGCTGCTGCTCTACACCGACGGCATCACGGAGAACCGCGACGCGTCCAACCGGGAGTTCGGCCTGCACCGCTTCGCCGACTTCGTCATCCGGCACCACTCCAGCGGGCTCCCGGTCCCGGAGACCCTGCGCCGGTTGATCCGCGCCGTTCTCAGCCACCACGAGGGGCGGCTGCGCGACGACGCGACGGTCGTCATGGTCGAGTGGAACGGGCCGGGCGACGACTTCGAGGCCGCCCACTCCGAATGGCCGATGCCGCGGGTGTGACGCCCACCAGACATTTCGGGAAAGTTCGGTTAGCCCTCCGTTCCGAGGGCAGTCGGCCGGAATCAGCCCAACAGAGCGCTGTGATGGCCCGCCCTTCCGGCGGCACTCGATGTTCCCGCGGCCCTGACCTCTGCTGCTGATCTTCCTCTGCGCGTCTCCACGTGATCTTTCCGGGCCGCCACGCCCTCTCATCGGCATGCGGCTTTTCCTTTTCGCCACCCACCCACGAAGGCAGGAGCCCTCATGAGTGACCAACCCATGTCCAATACCGTCGACCGCGCGAAGGAAGCGACCGCGGACACCGCCCGGACGGCCAGGGAGCAGGCCCGTCAGGTCGGCGGCGAGATCAGGACCCAGGCGGGTCAGGCCGCGCACCAGCTGCGGGGACGGGTCCGTGACGAGGCGGACTCGCAGTCGCGCCGGGCCGCGCAGAGCCTGCGGCAGTGGGCCGACGACCTGTCCGGGATGACCGAGAGCGGCAAGCCCGACAGCCCCGTCCAGGGAGTGCTCCAGCAGGTGGCGGGCACCGGCCACCGCGCCGCCGACTACCTGGAGGACCGCGGCCTGGCCGGCGCGGCCGGCGACCTGCAGGACTTCGCCCGCCGCCGCCCCGGCCTGTTCCTGGCGGGCGCCCTGGCGGCCGGCTTCCTCATCGGCCGCGTCGCCAAGGCCGGCACCGCCGCCACCACGGAAAGCGACTCGTCGGGCCCCGCGACCACCTACCCGGCCGCATCGGGGACGTCATACCCGACCACCTCCGGCACGCCCTACCAGGCCGGCTCGAACCCCTCCTACCCGAGCGGTACCGGCACGCCCTACCCGGCCGACCCCGCGACCTCCTATCCCAGCGGTACCGGCACGCCCTATCCGGCCGACCCGGCGACGCCCTACCAGCCCGGCTCGGGGCCCTCCTCTCCGGCCGACCCTGGCACGACTCCCCAGGCCGACCCGCCGACGTCGTACCCGAGCGGTCCCGGCACGACCTACCCGGCCGACCCCGCGTCGCGTCCCGGAACCACCTACCCGGGTGCCGCGAGGCCGGATGAGGACCTGCGATGACCAGTCCCAGTCGGCCCGAGCCCACCCTCGGGGAGCTGGTGGGGCAGCTCGGCGGTGACCTGTCGACCCTGTTCCGGCAGGAGGTCGAGCTGGCCAAGACGGAGATCAGGGCCGAGGCGACCAAGGCGGGCAAGGCCGCCGGCATGTTCGGCGGCGCGGGACTGGCCGGGTGGATGACCGCGATCTTCCTGAGCCTGGCCCTGGTCTGGGCTCTCGACGCGGTGATCGACGCCGGGTGGGCCGCCCTCATCGTCGCGGTGCTGTGGGGCGCGGCCGCGGCCGCGATGTACGCCAAGGCCCGCCAGCAGGCGCGGGAGGTCAACCCCGTGCCGGAGAAGACCGTTCAGACCCTGAAGGAGGACGCCCAGTGGTTACGCGATCGGACGAGCTGAAGCAGGAGATCGAGCAGACCCGCGCCGAGATCGCCCGGGACGTCGACCGCCTCAGCGACCACGCGAGTCCCCGGCAGATCGTGCGCCGGCGCACCGAAGGACTCCGGAACACCACCCGAACGATCAAGGAGCGCGTGATGGGCACCACCGGGCACGCCACCGACCGTCTCCAGGACACGGCCGGATCCATGAAGGAGAGCCTTGCCGGGGCGGGCGAGACGATCAAGAACACCCCGCAGCAGGCGATGCGGGGGACCCGGGGCAACCCGCTGGCCGCCGGGCTGGTCGCCTTCGGCGTCGGCGCGCTGGCCGCCGCCCTGATCCCGGAGAGCCGCGCGGAGAAGCGCGCCATGGCCCAGGCCGGCGAGTACGTGCAGCCGGTCGTCGACCAGGTCAAGGAGAGCGCGCAGTCGCTCGGCCAGGAGGCCAGGGAGACCGCCCAGCAGGCCGCCGAGAAGGTCAGGCAGGCCGCCGGCGAAGCGGCGCACACCACCGCGGAGCAGGCCAAGGACCGGGCGGCCGAAGTCCGCGACCAGCACTGAGCCGGGCGAGGCGGGCCGGATGACATGGTCATCCGGCCCGTCCCCGATCAGGCGTGCCGGTACCGGCGTGTTCGCAGAGAACGCAGGGAAGTGGAAGTGGGCGCATGAGGCGACTGGCCGTTCCGTTGGCGCTGTTCCTGGCCGCGATCTCCGCCTGTGGCGGGGTGGGGGGTTCCTCCGGCGGCGGCGCGGCCGCCGGGAGCACTCTCACCACGATGGGCTTCGGCCTGCCCGACGAGATCGCCACCACCCGGGTGGACGCCTTCACCAAGGCCCACCCGGACATCCGCCTGACCATCAATCAGGGACAGTTCGACGAACAGGCGTTCCTGTCGTCGGTCGCCTCCGGCAACGCGCCCGACCTCGTCTACCTCCCCCGCGACAAGATCGGCGGTTACGCCGCCCGCGGCGCCCTCCAGCCGATCACCGGCTGCGTCGCCGACCATGCGATCCCGACCGGCGACTACTATCCGGCGGCGGCCCGACAGGTCCAGCTCGGCGGGCAGTGGTACGGCATCCCCGAGTTCTACAACTCCGTCGTGCTGATCGTGAACGACAAGGCCGCCGAGGACGCCGGCGTCGACCCGGCCGAGATCGACACCCGTGACTGGGACGCCCTGGCCGCGCTGGCCCGCAAGATGACCAAGAGCTCCGGCGGCACGATCGAACGCCTCGGCTTCCATCCCAAGCTGCCCGAGTTCCTCCCGCTGTGGGCGAAGGCCAACGGCGCCGACCTGCTCAGCGCCGACGGCCTCACCCCGCACCTGGACGACCCCAAGGTCGCCGAGGCGCTGGCGTACGCGGCGAAGCTGGTCGAGGAGCAGGGCGGGTGGACGCGGGTCAAGGCCTTCGCCGACACCTTCGACTACTTCGGCGCGGGCAACCCGTTCGCCAAGGACCAGCTCGGCATGCTGCTGACCGAACAGTTCGTGGTCAGCGCGATGGCGGGCGCCGACCCGGACGCCGCCGTCACGGTGCTGCCGTTCCTGGGCCGCGACGGCGCCCCGGTGAACAGCGTCGGCGGCAACGCCTGGGCGGTGCCGAAGGGGGCGAAGAACCCCGGCGGGGCGTGCACGTGGATGAAGGAGATGACCGCCGCCGACACGTGGATCGCCGCCGCCAGGGCCCGCCAGGCCAAGCGCGCCGCCGAGGGCAAGGTCGACATCGGAACCTACACCGGCAACCAGAAGGCCGACGCGGTCATCTTCGGCGAGATGCGCAAGCCGTCGGGGCGCGAGGCGTACGACGACGCGGTCGAGGTGATCAGGTCGGTGCAGCAGGCCGGTTTCACCGTGCCGCCGTCGAAGGCCGCCGCCGAGTTCACCACGGCCTACCAGCAGGCGGGCACGCGGGTGCTCCAGGGTGAGCAGACGGCGGAGGAGGCGCTGGGCCAGGCCCAGGCGGAGGCGGTCAAGGCGCTGGGGTCATGAGGACCGGCGAGACCCGCTGGGCGTACATCTTCCTGATCCCCTGGATCGTCGGCCTGGTGCTGTTCCAGGCCGGGCCGATGATCGCCAGCGCGGTGCTGTCGTTCACCGACTACGACCTGATCGGCAGCTCCGAGTTCGTCGGGGTGGAGAACTACGCGACGATGGCGGCAGATCCCCGGCTGGCACGGGCGATCGGGAACACGCTGCTCTACACGGTCGTCCACGTGCCGCTGGCCTGCCTGCTGGCGCTGGGCCTGGCGCTGCTGCTCAACCGGATCACCGGCCGGGCCGCCGGGGTGTTCCGGACGATCTTCTACCTGCCGTCGATGACGCCCTACGTCGCCGTCGGGGTGCTGTTCCTGTTCCTGCTGAACGGCCAGGCGGGGGTGCTGAACGAGGCGCTCGCGATCGTGGGGATCGAGGGGCCGCAGTGGACCACCGACCCCGGCTGGATGCTGGCCGGGGTGGTGATCATGTCGCTGTGGAACCTCGGCGCGAGCACGATCGTGCTGTTCGCGGCGCTGCGCAACGTCCCGCGCGAGCTGACCGAGGCCGCCATGATCGACGGCGCGGGCGCCTGGCAGCGCTTCCGCCACGTCACCCTGCCGCTCATCAGCGCCGCGCTGTTCTTCGTGGTCGTCGTCGACACGATCGCCGCGCTCCAGATGTTCGACCAGGTCTACACGATGTACTTCGGCACCTCGCAGGCCCAGCAGACCAGCGGCGACGCCGCCCTCTTCTACGTCGTCTACCTGTTCCAGCAGGGCTTCCAGTTCCTGCACATGGGCTACGCCTCCGCGCTGGCCTGGCTGCTGTTCGCGGTCATCGCGGTGATCACCTTCATCCAGGTCAAGGTGGGCAACCGCCTGGTCCACTACGAGGACCCCGCCGCATGACCGCCCGCCGGTTCTTCCCCCTGATGCTGCTGGCCGCCGCGTCGGCGATCTTCCTGTATCCGTTCCTCTGGCTGGTCTTCGCCTCGCTGCGGCCGCGCGACCGGACGTTCGGTGGGCAGTTGCCGATCCCGTTCCGGCCGCAGAGCTACCTCGACGTGTGGGACGCCGCGCCGATGCTGACGTGGCTGCTCAACTCGGTCGTCGTCGGGGTCGCGGCGGCGCTGGCGGTGACGGTGTCGAGCGCGCTCGTGGCGTTCGGGTTCGCCTATTTCCGCTTCCCGGGCCGGAACCTGATGTTCGCCAGTGTCCTGGGGACCATGATGCTGCCGGCGGCGGTGACGCTCGTGCCGACGTACCTGATCTGGAACTCCGTGGGGCTGACCGGCACGCAGGTGCCGTTGTGGGCGGGCAACCTGTTCGGGTCGGCGTTCTACATCTTCCTGCTGCGGCAGTTCATGCTCGGCCTGCCCCGCTACGTCTTCGAGGCGGCGCGGGTGGACGGGGCGTCGTACCTGACGCTGTTCTGGCGGATCGCGGTGCCGCTGTCGCGGCCGGCGCTGATCATCGCCTTCATCTTCGAGCTCAAGGCGAGCTGGTTCGACCTGATGAAGCCGCTCATCTACCTGCAGGACACGGAGCTGTTCACGCTGCCGCGCGGGCTGAAGGCCGTGGTCGACCGGTTCTACCAGGGCGGGGATCCCAAATGGGAGATCGTCCTGGCGGCCAGTGTGGTGACCACCCTGCCGCTGATCGCGATCTTCTTCTTCGGTCAGCGCTATTTCCTGCAGGGCATCGCCACGACCGGCCGCCGGTGACGGTTCAGCCGCCGAGGGCGGCGAGCAGCTCTTCCTTGGTCATCGAGCTGTAGCCCTCGACGCCCTTCTCCTTGGCCTGCTCGACCAGTTCCTCCTTGGTGCGGCCCTTCGGCTTCGGGGGCTTGGCCAGCTCCTCGGCCTTGGCCTGGCTGAAGACGCGGCCCATCGTGACCAGCTTGTCGGCGGGGATCGCCTTGGCCATGGCGGGGAGGATGTCGCTCTCCTCCTCCTCGACGTGGTGCGTCACCGCCTTGACCATCTGCTCCAGCGCGGTCAGGAACTCGGGGCGGTCGGGGTCGGCGGCCATCAGGGTGGCCAGCAGTTCCTCGGCCTCGTGGTGCTCCTCGACGCCGTGGTGGACCTCGCCGCGTTCGCTGGGCGCGGCCTTGGCGAGCTCGGGGTAGACCTTGGTCTCCTCGGCGCGGGCGTGCGCGACGAACTTCGCCGCCAGCTCGGCGACCAGGGCCGGGCGGTTCTCCTGCTCCTTCTTCAGCTTCTCGAAGATCATCTCGACGTCACGGTGGTCAGCCATGATCAGGTCGATGACGTTCTGCGGCATGTGATTCCCTTCTCAGGACCGGGCCTTGGCCGACGCGCGGCGGTTGGCCTTCTTGATGGCCTCCACCAGTTCGGCCTTGCTCATGGAGGATCTTCCGGGGACGTCCAGGCGCTTGGCGAGGTCGTAGAGGTGCTGCTTGGAGGCGTTGGCGTCGACGCCCTCGGCGGTCTTGCCGGCCTTCGGGGTGCTCTTGGCGGCCTGCGCGTCGGAGGGGCCCTTCTCGGCCTTCGGCTCCCAGTGGTCGCCGACCTTCTCGAAGGAGTGCTTGAGCGCGGAGTTCGCCGTCCGGTGGGCCCGTTCGCCCTCGCCGTACTGCTCGACCGCCGAGTCGTGGGCCTTGATCCACGTCTCCTGGGCCTTCTTGGGGGAGCGCTTCAGGGTTCCCGGGAGCTCCTGACGAGCCGGCATGATCGTCACCTCTCCTCTGGTGCTGAATGAGCCTGTGTTCGGCTCCTACCCGCCGCCACCTCTCGAAACGTGGTCTCCGGCGCCGGTGTCCGGTAGAGCGGAAGGGGTACCCCAGGCACTATGACCAAAAAGGACGAACCATCCAAAGGTGACAAGGTCACCTGGAAGAGCCATGGTCAGACCGTCCACGGAAAGGTCGAGAAGAAGATCACGAAGCGGACCGAGGACTCCGGGCGGGAGGTCGACGCCTCCCCGGAGGAGCCCCAGTACCGGGTCCGGAGCGACAAGAGCGGCCGGACGGCCGTCCACAAGCCGGAGGCGCTCGATGACGACGGGTGACCACGACTTCGACGAGGCCGTCAACATGACGGCCGGTGAGCTGGAGAAGTGGCTCGGCAGCGACGAGTCACGCCGGGTCGGCCAGAAGTCGCGGGGCGGGGAGTCGACCGGCCACGAGTCGGGGCGCAAGATCGTCGCGATCCTGCGCAAGCGCAAGGGCGAGCTCACCGACGACGACCGGGCGCACATGCGCAAGGTGACCGGCTATGTGCACCGCCACCTGGCCCAGCGCCCCGAAGGCGACGTCAGCGGGACGCCCTGGCGGTTCTCGCTGATGAACTGGGGACACGACCCGCAGAAGTAGCGGCCGGTCAGGCGCGGGGCACCGGCCAGTCGGCCGTCCGGAGCTCCACGTCGACGTCGGGGCCCCGCCACTCCACCAGCATGACGGTGGCGTCGTCGCGCAGCACGCCCTTGTGATAGGTCAGCACGGCATCGATCAGCCGCCGCAGGATCTCGGGGACCGGCAGGCCGCTGGCGTTGTAGCGCATCACGAAGTCGACGAAGCGGTGGACGCCGAACTCCCGGTTCGACGCGTCGCGGATCTCGGTGATGCCGTCGGTGTAGAGGATCAGCCGGTCGCCGGGTTCGAGCTGTTCACGGCAGGTCGCGACCGAGAGCCCCAGGTCGAGGCCCATCGGATGGGCCGGCAGGCACTCCAGGGTGGTGATCCAGCGCCCGCCCCGGATCAGGATCGGCGGCGGGTGGCCCCGGTTGACCCAGGTGAACACGCCCGTGCGCAGGTCGAGGTCGCCCATGATCGCCGTGACGAACCGCTGGGCGCGGCCGAACTCGGCGATCAGGACCGCTTCGATGTCCTCGCTGTTGCGGGCCAGCGAGTAGTCCTGGCGGCGGTTGTTGCGGCAGGCCGCCATCGCCAGGTTGGCGGTCAGCCCGGCCGAGACGTCGTGTCCCATCGCGTCGAACACCGAGACGTGCAGGACGTCGCCCGCGATGGCGTAGTCGAAGGCGTCGCCGCCCACCTCGTAGGCCGGTTCGAGCACCGCCGAGACCGTCGCGCGGTCGTTGGCGAAGGTCAGCGGCGGGATGAGCCGCCACTGCATCTCGGCGGCGACGTTCATCTCGCGGGTGCGGACGGTCCGGGCCCAGGTGTCGCTGCAGGTACGCATGCTGGTCAGCAGCAGGGCGACCATGGACGACAGATGGCGGGCGGTGGTGTGGTCGAGGGTGGCCTCGCCGGTCTGGACCCGCAGCACGCCGAGGCGGCTGGTGCCGTTGAGGATCGGCACCCACCAGGAGCCGGGCCGGCCCTCGTCGCCGGTCTGCGCGAGAGTGCGGATCTGCTGGAAGGCCAGGCCCGCGAGGCTTTTGTCGACCGACAGCTCCGCCGGTTCGCCCTCGGTCCACGGGCCCCGCAGCAGCCGCAGGACCTGCTGCTGGAGGTCGCACAGGTAGACGAGGACCTGGGTGAAACCGGCCTGCGGAGTGTGGGCGGCCAGAAGCGCCGGCAGGTCGTCGACGGTGCGCAGATGACTGCTCTCGACCAGGCCGACCAGCATGCGCTCGGTGCCGCCAGGAGACATGATGTCTCGGGCCTACCCGGTCCCTGATCAGCGGAAACGGAACCCTCACCGTTGGAGGAGCTCGTGCAGGGGCAGCAGCCGGGCGGCCGGGACGGCCAGCTCGACGGGGTCGCCCAGGGTGGCGATCTGGTCCCACGCGACGAACACGCTGCCCCGGTGGAGCCGCCGGATCACCGCCCTGACGAGGGCCGGGCTGCTGCCGCCTGGGCCGCGTTCGTAGCCGAAGAGCTGGCCGGTGTGCCGGGGCACGACGATGAGGCCGCTCAGCCGCAGCGCCTGCCCGTTGTCGGCCAGGAGCGGGCCGTCCTGGGTGAGCTGCACGTCGGCCACCTGCCCGACCGGCTCGCCGACGACGTCGACCACCCTCCGGGCGACGAGGGAGCTCAGCCGCTCGCGGTCGGGGATCTCGGTGAGCCTGACCGGCCGCGGATCGGGGGTGTCCGGCTCGCCGCCGCCGCTGCCGGGGAGGCGGTCGATCACGTGGTCGCGGACCCAGCGCTCCAGCGAGGCCTCGGGCAGGTCGCCGACCTTGATCGCGCTGCCGATCTCGGCCACCGAGCCCATCGGGATCCGCTGTGGCGCGGGGTGCTCCTCCATGCGGAACAGCCGGGTCACGCCGGTCATCACCCGGCCGATCACCCCGCCGACACGCGGGCCGAGGGCCAGCGGGCCCGACAGGATCGCGGTCACGTAGCCGTCGTCGATCTCCAGGTCGTCGACCTTGCACAGCAACCGGCCGTCGCCGCGGACCACCTGGCGGTCGAGCAGGTGCAGGTGGGCGTGCAGGACCCGGGCCTTCACCGGCCGGCCTTGGTGAGGAGCATCAGCGGGACCGCCGCCACGGCGACCACCAGGAGCAGGATCATGTACGCCGTCCCGAGGGTGTTGGAGAAGCGCCCGTTGACCTTCTCGCCCATGTAGTCGGGGTCGTTGGCGATCATCAGCACCGGCAGGTAGGTGAGCGGCAGCGCCGCCGCCGAGAACACCAGCGAATATTCGGTGACGGTGATCGGGTTGATCGTGGTGAGGATCAGCGCGATGGCCACCATGGTGGAGACCAGCAGCACCGCGTGGAACCGCGCGGCCTCGCGGGGGCGCACGTACTTGCCCCACTGCCAGCCGAAATACTGGCTGATCGAGTAGCCCGACGACAGCGCCGTCTCCAGCGTCGCGCCGAACGTGGCGGCGAAGACGCCGAAGATGACCAGGGCCAGCCCGATCTGGCCGAAGGCGAGGCCGGCCGGGAGCACCATCTGGCCGAGGCTGTCGACCTCGATCATCCTCGGCAGAAACACCGTGGCGGCGCATCCGGCGATGGCGATCGACAGCAGCCCGCCGAGCGGGAACCCGACGAACACGTTGGCCCGCATGACGTTCAGGTCGCGCCGGGTCCAGCGCTCCTCGACGCCGCCCGAGGAGAAGAAGAACACCTCGTAGGGCGTCATCGCCGCGCCGAGCAGGGCGATGGCATAGAACCAGTAGGCGGCCGCGCCGTCGTCGGAGGGGTTGTGGACGAGCTGGTGGGACAGCTCCCCCCAGTCCGGGCCCAGGGCGAAGAAGGCGACCAGGAAGACCACCAGCGCCAGCCCGGCCAGGCCGAAGACGCGCTCCATCGTCTCGAACTTGACCCGCCACATCACCAGCCAGGCCACCAGCCCGACGCCGGGCACCCAGAGCAGGTAGTCGATGCCGGTCGCCAGCTCCAGGGCCAGGGCGGCGCCGCCGATCTCGGCGGCCAGGGTCAGCAGGTTGATCCCGAAGGACGCCCCCAGGTTGAGCAGGCCGGCGCGGGGGCCGAGCCGTTCGCGTACGAGATCGAAAACGGGCCGGCCGGACACGGCCGCCACCCGGCCCGCCATCTCGGCGAACAGGCAGATCCCGACGACCCCGACCACCACCACCCACGCCAGCGACATCCCGAACCGCGAGCCGACCAGCGCGTTGGCGACCAGGTCGCCGATGTCGACGAACCCGCCGATGGCGGTGAGGATGCCGAGCGTGACGGCGAAGAACTTCTTCACTCGGCCGCCGCTCTCAGCTCGTCGCTCAGTTCGCGCAGGTCGCCGGCCGCCTGTGCGGGGTTCTCGACACCGCCGAGCCGGACCTCGTTGAGCAGCGTCTGCACCTGGTCGGCGGCCTCGCCGGTCAGCGCGGTGAGCTCCGCGCGCGCCGACACCGCCGCCCGCGTCGGGGGCTGGACGGCGGAGAACTGCGAGTCCACGCTGCCCAGCGCCGTGACGGCCTCCGTCAGGACCGTCTGCAAGTACGGCCTGGTCAGCCGCGCCTCGTTCTCGACCACGAGCCGCACCAGGTCGACCGACGACGCGGCGGCCTCGGCGGTGGTCACGACCTGCTGGTGGTAGCCGGAGTCGGTCCACGCCGGGGACGCGCACCCCGCCACGAGCAGCAGGGAGACCATCAGCGTCCGTCTCATGGCCGGACCCGCAGCAGGAAGTACGCCAGCACGCCCAGCAGCACGGCGTACTGGCCCCAGGCGCCCAGCAGCACCAGGCCCTCGTCCATCACGTGCCCCGACTGCCCCTGCCAGGGGCTGCTAACCGTGGCCGGGTTCCTGGGGGTCGGTCGGGGCCGAGACGGTGTCCTCCATGACGCCGATCAGCCGGCCCACGGGGAGCAGCACGACCAGCAGCCCGAGACAGATCCAGAACATGAGCATCGAGCCGATGACGAGGCCGATCCCGCCCAGGGTGAAGACGATCAGGAACACGCTGACGTAGATCCACGAGCGTGGACGGCCGTGACCGTGACGCTGCTTCTCCCGGGGCTCGCGCTGGGGGTCCATGGGGATTCACTCCTGCCGATGTCGTGTCTCAGGGCTCCTTCCCCGAGAAGGCGCCGACCGCGCACGCGTCGCCGCGTGGAACGCGGCCGATTCGGGGTAGCGGCTGGAGCACCCGATTGGGAGGAGTAGCGATGGCAGGACAGGCCAACTCACGCGACGTGGTGCGACACGAGGACGGACAGTGGGCCGTCACCAAGCCGGGCGGCAGCCGGGCCAGCGCCTTGTTCCCCACACAGGACGAGGCGATCAGGCGGGCGACCGAGATCCTCACCGCCGACGGCGGTGGCGAACTGCGCATCCACGGCACCGACGGCAAGGTGCGCGACCAGCGCACGATCGCGCCCGGCAACGACCCCCACCCGCCCGCCGGCTGATCACCCGACTACCGCTGGGCGCCTCGGGTAGCACGTGCCGGTATGAACAAATTAACGGTGAGAGGCGCGAGTGCGCTCAGCGGAATGATCGGCGGCGCGGTGGCCGGAATGATCTTCAAGCAGGTCTGGAAACTGGCGTCCGGCGAGGACGAGGCACCCCAGGCCAGCTCACCCGACTACGGCTGGACCGAGGTCCTGGTGGCCGCCGCGATCCAGGGCGCGATCTTCGCGACGGTGAAGGCGGCCATCGACCGGGCGGGTGTGCAGGCCTACCACCGCTCGACCGGCGAATGGGTCAAGGACTGATCCCGGACGTCTATCTACCTCACCGGCACGGACGAGTGACCGTTTGCCCCCTCCGTGCCGGGAAGTGGATCGGTATGACCGTGACACGATTCAAGGACCTGCCCCTCGCCGACCGTTCGCGGGAATGGGACGGCAGCGCCGCCGACAAGCGCGTCCGCGACTGGGCCGGGGCGGAGGACGAACCCGACGCCGCCTACCGCGACGCCCACGTCTGGTACGACGGCGACGCCCCCGGGAACTTCGGCAGCTACAAGCTCCTGATCGCCGACGTGATCGACGGGAAGCTCAAGGCCGTGCCGCGCGCCGTCATGGCCGCAGGCGGCGTCATGCAGGGCGCCCGCGGCGGCGTGAAGATCCCGGACGACGAGGTCGACCGGGTCAAGTCCCACCTCGCGAAGTACTACGAGAAGATGGGCGAGACCGCTCCCTGGCAACGGTGACATGTGGGTGACATGCGAAGGCCCGCATCAGGCGTTCGGGGCGACCCCTGTCACCGGACGCCTGATGCGGGCCGTTTCCGCGTTACGGAAGCTGGTTGTAGCCGGTGTAGTAGTTGCCGACCTGCTCCCGGTACGTCGGGTCCTTGTAGGTGTCCTGGTTGAACTCGGGCGCGTTCTTGATCTCTTCCTTCGTGCGGGCGAGGAAGACCTTGCGCTGCTGCGGGTCGATCTCGGTGATCGTGCTCGCGGGCATGATGACCTTCTTGCCGAAGATCCAGAAGCCCGTGTCGACGACGATGTAGGCGTCGCCCACGGCGTCACTCTGCTCGTCGACCTCGCCGATCTTGCCGTCGACGGCTTCCACGTCGAACCCGATCACGCTGACCCCGGCGCCGGACACGACGCCCTCCTGGTAGCTCCACGGCTCAGACATATTGGCCCCTTTCATTGGCTGCTGCTGACAGGGCCGCTACCCGTGACGGGACCGCCAAACGTGGGCCGAACCGATTGATCGTCACTTCCGTTTCAGGGGCATGTTGCGTCGCATCCTCGTCGTCCTCGCGCTGGCCGCGGGGACCCTCGTCTTCTCCTCCCTGCCCGCCTACGCCTGCAAGTGCGGCCTGCCCTCGGTCAAGGAGCGGGTGGCGAACTCGGCCGTCGTCTTCACCGGGCGGGTCACCGGCTACCGGCCCGCCGAGAGCGTCACCGGGCGACACGTCTACACCTTCCGGGCCGACCACTCGTACAAGGGCAGGCCGAAGGCCGTCGTCAAGGTCGGCACCAGCACCCACAGCGCCGCGTGCGGCGTGACGTTCGCGCGCGGCGCCCGGTATCTCGTCTTCACCTACAAGTCGGACGGCCGCCTGACGACCGGGAGCTGCGCGGGCAACATCCGGGTCGCCAAGGGCACCAAGGCGTTGACGGCCGCCGACCTGCCGGAGGGGTCCGATCCGGCGACGATCAGGCAGCTCGGCCGGGCCAAGCCCGTCCGCTAACCGCCGCAGGCGGCGTAGGTGTAGGTGTCCTTCAGGATGTCGTACCGGTCGCGGACCTTCGTCGCGCCGGTCTTCGTGTCGTGCTGGAAGACGGTCATCCGGGTCGGGACCTTGGCCAGGTTCTGCGACACGTGCAGGGTGACCTGGTGGGGGCCGGTCCAGTCGAGCATCTCGACGGTGCCGCCCTTGGGGAGCTTGATCGGCGTGCGGCCGTCGACCTGGCCGGTCTCCACGTCGGAGACGATGATCTCGCGGTCGGACTTCAGGGTGGCCAGGGTCCGGCCGTCGGCGTGGAGGGCGTGCTGGCCCCACTCGGCGATGGCGTCGGCCCCGGCGCCCTGGCGCAGGAGGCGGGCCGAGCGGTCGTACACGCGGAAGCCGTCTTCCGAGGTGGTCAGGACCTCCTCGCCGTCGCCGCTGAAGCCGAGGTAGTCGCGCTTGGCGGGCAGCAGGCCGAGACGCTTCCCGGTGGCGGTGTCGTAGATCGCCGTCCGGGTGTGGCCCACCGCGAGCTCGCCGCCGTCGTCGGAGAGGCTGAGCCAGACGTTGTACTGAATCGGGTTCCTGGGCAGCGCGTTCGCCGGCAGCAGGACGACGCCGCCCCCGAACGTGCGGACGGCGAGCCGGCCGTTGCGGTGGAAGTAGGCGATCTTCTGGCCGTTGCCGCTGATCGCGATCGGCGCGGTGGCGAAGCCGACCGGCTTGCGCTTGTGGTCGAGCGCGTCGACCTGCGCGTCCTTGAGCTGGACGATCTCGCCGTGGTGGGTGACCAGCCGCCAGTTCCCGCACGGGAAGACGGCCTTCTTCACCTTGCACGCCTTCGCCGAGGCGTAGCGGACGCCGTCGCCGTGGTGCGGCGTGGCCTGCGCGGTTCCCGGTGCGCCGAGCACGGCGGCCGTCGTCGCCGCCAGCGCGACCAGAATCCTGATCTTCATGGTTGACCCCCTGGTTGTGTTCCCCGTCACACCGTTGGATGCGAAGACCAGGCGGCTGGTTCACCTCACTTGTGGGTGACCTGAATACGGTCGAGAAGGGTGTCGGCGATCTCGGCGAGCGCGGCGACCTGCTCGGGCGTCAGGGAGTCCATGACGTAACGGCGGACCGCGTCGTCGTAGTGCCTCTTCGCCTCGCAGGCGAGCTCGCGGCCCCGCTCGGTCAGCCGGACGACGGAGCCCCTGCTGTCCTCCTCGCAGGTCTCCCGGGTGATCAGGCCGCGCTGCTCCATGCGGCGGAGCTGATGGGACAGGCGGCTCTTCTCCCATTCGAGGCCGCAGCGCAGCGAGAGCGCGCGGACGGTGTCGTCGGGGCGTTCGTGCACGGCGACCAGGACGTCGAAGTCGGCCTCCGACAGGCCGGTGGCGTGGGCGAGTTCGCGGCCGAGGACGCCGCTGAGCCGGACGCGCATGCGCTGGTAGCTGGTCCAGGCGGCGGCCTGGCGGTCTGTGAGGTCGGCCATATCGTCAAGGTTAGTTGATACGTCAACCTTGGCTGTATATTGGTTGACGTATCAACCTAGGGAGTCCCCCATGCACTATGGCCACGCGCTCCGGTTCGGCGCCCTCACCGACCGGACCGAACTGATCGAGGAGCTCGGCTACGACCTGGCGATGGTCCCCGAGTGGACCTCGCTGTCCTTCCTCGCCGGGCGCACCGGCCGGATCCAGCTGGCCGGCGGCGTGCTCGACGTCACCGAGCGGAACGCGGCGGTGATCGGGCGGTCGGCCGCCGGGCTCGACCTGCTGACCGGCGGCCGGGTGGCCCTCGTCCTCGGCACGTCGGGCGAGGCGGCCGGCCTGGCGGAAGCCGTCGACGTCATCCGGGCGATCTGGGACCCCTCGGCTCCCAGGGCCGACTACGAGGGCGTGCACCATCGGCTGTCGGCCGCCGAGACCGGGCCCGCGCCGGCGCACGCCGTGCCGATCTGGGTCGCGGGCGACGATCTCGCCGTGCTGGAGGTGGCCGGGCGGAAGGCCGACGGCTGGGTGGCGTCCTTCGATCCGGAGCGGGCGGAGTGCGTGCGGGTCGGGAACAAGATCGTGGACGAGGCCGCGGTGGCGGCCGGGCGGGATCCCCGGGAGATCCGCCGCGTCCTCGTGGTCACCGGCGAGGTCCCGGCGAGCGTGCTCGACGACGGGGTCAGCACGGTCGTCGTGCGCACCGACGACGCGGCGGCCCTGGAGAGGTTCGCGCGTGAGACCGTCCCCGCGCTGCGCGCCGCCGCCCCCGCCGGGCTGTCCGACCGGCCCGTCCGGCCCGCCTCGGCGCTGGCCCGGCGGCGCGGCGGCATCGACTACGACGGCGTGCCCGAGTCGCTGGCCGCCGACGCCATCGAACCGGGCGACCCGGCCTACCCCCGCGTCCGGTCGAACTACCTGCGCGGCGGCGCTCCCGGGCTGCTGCTGTTCCCGCGCGACCCCGCCCAGGTGGTGGACGCCCTCGCCTTCGCCCGCCGCCATCCCACGCTGCCGCTCGGGGTGCGCAGCGGCGGCCACGGCGTCAGCGGCCGGTCCACCAACGACGGCGGGATCGTCATCGACCTGCGCCACCTCAACGCCATTGAGGTCCTCGACGAGGCCACGCGCCGGGTGCGGATCGGGCCGGGCGCCCGCTGGAAGGAGGTCGCCGCCGCGTTGCGCCCCCACGGGTGGGCGATCGGCTCCGGCGACTACGGCGGCGTGGGCGTCGGCGGACTCGCCACCGCGGGCGGCATCGGCTTCCTGTCCCGCAAGCACGGGCTCACCATCGACAAGCTGCGCGCGGTGGAGATCGTCCTGGCCGACGGCTCGCTGGTCCGGGCCGACGACACCGAGAACCCCGACCTCTTCTGGGCGGTACGCGGCGCCGGAGCCAACTTCGGCATCGTGACCTCCTTCGAGTTCGAGGCCGACGAGGTCACCGACGTCGGCTGGGCCCAGCTCGTGCTGGACGCCTCCGACCAGGCGGGCTTCCTGCGGCGCTTCGGCGAGGTGGCCGCGCGGACGCCCCGCGACACCACGGCCTTCCTGATCATGGGGCCGCCCCGGCGGGGGCAGCCCGCCGTCGCGCAGATCATGGCCATGGTCGACTCCGCCGACCCCGACGTGATCATCGAGCAGCTCCAGCCGTTCGCCGGCGTCTCCGGGCTCTACCAGCAGCAGGTCGTCGTCACGGCCTACGCCGACGTCATGGCCAGCGCGCCGGACGGCGACCACCACGGGCAGGGCGAGCCGGTCGCGCGGTCGGCCTTCGTCCGGGAGATCACCCCGGCGTTCGCCCAGGCGGCGGCGGACATGCTGGCCAGCGGCGCGGTGTTCTTCTTCCAGATCCGCTCCGTGGGCGGCGCGGTCGCCGACGTCCCCGCAGGCGCGACGGCCTACGCCCACCGCGACGCCGTTTTCCAGGTCACCGCGATGGGGATCGACGACAAGCGGCTGGACCGGATCTGGGAGACCAACCGCGAGCACTTCGACGGCCTCTACCTCAGCTTCGAGACCGGCCTCGGCAAGCTCGCCGACGCCTTCCCGCCCGCCACCCTCGCCCGGCTGCGGGACCTGAAACGCCACTACGACCCGGCGAACGTCTTCCGCGACAACTTCAACATCAGGGACGCGAAATGAGCGACTACGGACACGACCTGCTCTTCGGCACCTTCGTCACCCCGGCCGTCCAGCCGGTGCGGCACGCCGTCGAGCACGCGCAGGCCGCCGAACGGGCCGGGCTCGACCTGGTCACCTTCCAGGACCACCCCTACCAGCCGCGCTTCCACGACACGTGGACGCTGATGTCCTACATCGCGGCGCAGACCTCGCGGATCCGCCTCAGCGCCAACGTGACCAACCTGCCGCTGCGGCAGCCCGCGGTGCTGGCGCGCAGCGTGGCCGGTCTCGACCAGCTCAGCGGCGGCCGGATCGAACTCGGCATCGGGGCCGGCGCGTTCTGGGACGCCGTCGAGGCGATGGGCGGCCGGCGGCTCACCCCCGGCCAGGCCATCGAGGCCTTGGAGGAGGCCATCGGCGTCATCCGCCAGATCTGGGACGTCTCCGCGCGGGGCGGCGTCCGCTCCGACGGCGTCTACTACCCGGTGAAGGGGGCCAAGCGCGGTCCCGCCCCGGCTCATGACGTGGGGATCTGGGTGGGGGCGTACAAGCCGAAGATGCTGGCACTCACGGGCCGGGCCGGGGACGGATGGCTGCCGTCGCTGGCTTACCTGCCCGGCGGCCCCGCCGACTTGACCGAGATGAACCGGCACATCGACGAGGCCGCCCTCGCCGCCGGACGGGACCCGCGCGCGGTCCGCCGCCTGCTCAACATCGGCGGCGAGTTCGCCGCCACGAACCGGGGTTTCCTTCAGGGCCCGCCGAAGCAGTGGGCGGAGCAGCTCGCCGGTCTGACCGCCGACCACGGCGTCAGCGGCTTCCTGCTGATGTCCGACGACCTCGCCAAGACGGAGACGTTCGCCCACGAGGTCGCCCCGGCGGTCCGCGAACTGGTCCGCCCCTGACCGGGCCGCTCCCGCGGCGTTCCGCCGGGCCAGTGGCGCTGGGCATCCCACGCCGCCGGTTGCTCCCATGGAGGGACTGTCACGACATTCATGGAGTTCCGCTATGAGACGCACCATCGGCCTGCTGGCCGCGCTGGCCCTGTGCCTGGTCCTGACGCCGCCCGTGGAGGCGGCGGCCACGGCCAAGTGCACCCTGAGCATCACCCCGAAGGACACCGAACACGACACCACCATCACTGTCCAGTGCACCGGCCGAGCGCCCGGCGACGTCCTGGACTACGTCACCATCAAGGGCGCCGACTGGCCGGACGGCGACGACACCCAGAAGGTCTGCAAGGCCGTGTCGAACCTGTGGACCCGGGTGATCGACTCCCAGCTCCTCAACGAGGACCCGCTGGGCGACGAGATCTACGTCGAG
Source organism: Herbidospora cretacea (assembly GCF_001570605.1). Classification (GTDB taxonomy): domain Bacteria; phylum Actinomycetota; class Actinomycetes; order Streptosporangiales; family Streptosporangiaceae; genus Herbidospora; species Herbidospora cretacea. The sequence goes on from NZ_BBXG01000009.1 coordinate 155,881, forward strand.
GCCCGCATGCGCACCCCCGACTACAAGCTCTACTACGTGAAGACCAACGAGGTCTCCGGCAAGTGGGGGGTCAACGTCTACGTCGGCGAACCTGACTGCGGCCACCTGCCCTGACGACGCCTCCAGCAGTGGTGGCCCCTCAGGGGTAGGGCCAGAAACCGAGTGAACGGGGTCGCGGTGTCGCGTACCGCGCCGTGACCACGGCCGCCGAGCTTCCGACGACGGTGGCCAGCACGACCGCCACGACCGAGGCCTGGTCGTAGGTGGGGATCAGGTCGGCGCTCCAGGCCTCGAACGGGGCCATGATCACCAGCCAGACCAGCCCGGTCGTGACGAGGCCGAACGGCCAGAGCCACACCGGAGGCCGGGCCATGATGGCGAAGAACACCATCAGCCCGAGGGCCGTCAGCGGCAGGAGGAACAGGGGCGCCAGGATCAGCGGATGCGGCCACAGCATGCCGTGGCCGTCGAACAGGAGGTCGTTGAACTCGCTCCGGGGAGCCAGCCAGTACCAGGCGCCCGCGCAGCCGACCGCGACACCGGCGGCGAACCCGAGTCTGCGCACCCCCGTACCGAGCGCGAGCAGTCCGGCGACGATGGCGATGAGCAGGGCGTTGTTGGGAAGCAGGGCGCTGTAGAGGCCGGGCGCCTCGACCGACACCGTCGCGGCCGCGTCGAGTTCGTAGTCGTCGATGCCGACCCGGCGCCAGGTCCCGGTGGCGCTGCCGACCGCGACCCCGTCGGCCCCGTTGGCGACCACGACCAGGCCGGGGACCGCCGAGACGCTGAGCGACTCGACCGGCTGGACGTCCTCGGGCCGGTCGGGCGGATAGGCCCTGAAGAGCCGGTCGTGCACTCGGGGGGAGACCTCCCACGCCGTCGTCCAGGCCCCGCCCGCCACCGACTCCTCGACCTTCAGCCGTCCGGGGACGACGCGGAAGCACCGGCCGTCCGCGCAGGACGAGGACGTCGGGAGGCCCACGACCGCGCCTTTCCACTCCTCCCAGGTGACCCCGTCGTGAGTCAGGTAAGAGTGGGACGGGCTGACGCCGTCGTTCTGGGCGAGATGGACGACGATCCCTCCGTCGCGCACCTCGGTGGCGAAGGCGATGGGCGGCACCCAGGGGATCTCCGGGCTGGTCGCCGTGATCGCGAGCACGGCGGCCGGGGTGAGCAGGATGGCGGCGGTCCGCCCGGCCGGGATCGGGTGCCTGGCGGCGTGCCACGCGGCGTACAGGGCGGGCAGGGCCAGCAGGTCGGTGAGGTCGGCGCGGATCAGGGACGGCCCCCAGGCCAGCGACCACGCCTCCGACGCCAGCCACGCGCCGCCCTCCGAGGCCTTGACCAGGGTGAACCCGATCCCGGTGATCGCGATCGCCGGAAGCGGCCGACCGACGACGAGGCCGAGCAGGGGCGGCAGGAGGACGAGCCCGGCGACGTCGCTGAGCTTGCCGGTGACGAACCCCGGCCAGGTGTACTTCAGCAGGTGGTCGTTGACGACGAGCACGACCAGGGCCAGCACGGTCAGGGGATGGCCGATCCACGAAGCACGGCTCAAACGGGCACTCGCGGGAGGCCAGGTTCGTCGCACTCCTTCAGGGAAGCCGACGAACCGCCGGAAGCCGAGACCTCGTGATCGTCCTGGGATCGGATCGTGTAACCATCGATGCTCCCGCTCGCGGGCGATCAGTTCATCGGACGGGCAGCAGGACGACCATGGTGAGGCCGCCGCCCGGGGTGTCCTCCGGCGTGAGGGTGCCGCCCATCGCCTCGGTGAGGCCTCTCGACAGGGCCAGGCCGAGGCCGACGCCCGTGTGGTTGTCGCGGTCGCCGAGGCGCTGGAAGGGCTGGAAGACGCGGTCGTGGGCGTCGGGCGGCAGGCCGGGGCCTCGGTCGATCACGCGGATCTCCACCTGGTCGCCGTGTTCGCTCGCGGTGACCAGGACCGTGGGGCTGTAGCGGACGGCGTTGGCGATCAGGTTGACCAGCACCCGCTCCAGCAGAGCCGCGTCGGCGACGATCTCCGGCAGGTCGGCGGGGATGGCCGTCTCCACGTGGACGCCGAGGTCGTCCATCGCCCGGGGGACGATCTCCTCCACGGCCAGGGGCTGCGGCGTCACCCCGAGGACGCCCGCCTGCAGGCGGCTCATGTCGAGCAGGTTGGCCACCAGGCGGTCGAGTTTCACGAGGGACTCGTCGGCGGTGGCCAGGAGTTCGCGCCGGTCCTCGGGGGACCAGGTGATCTCCTCGCTGCGGAGCGACTCGACCGCCGCCATCGCCGAGGCGAGCGGGGTGCGCAGGTCGTGGCTGACGGCGGCCAGCAGGGCGGTGCGCATCTTGTCGGCGGCGGCCAGCGGTTTCGCCTTCTCCGCCGCCTCGGCCAGGCGCTGCTGGCGCAGCGCCACCGCGATCTCGGCTGCGAAGGCCTCCAGGACGCGGCGGTCGGAGGCGTTGAGGAGCGCGCCCCGGGCCGCCAGGACCAGGTCGTCGTGGATGATCACGTCGGTGTCGCCGGTCGAGGGGGACACGCAGGGCGGGCCGCCCGTCGTGGCGACGATGTTCCAGGTCTTCGCCTCGGCGGCCCGCTCCAGCAGGGTCACGGACGTCAGGCCGAAGGTCTCCCGGAGTCTCGCCAGCAGCGACGGCAGGGCCGACTCGCCGCGCAGCACGTGGCCGGCCAGGGCCGACAGGATCTCGGCGTTCGCGCTGGCCTGGGCCGCCTGCCGGGTCCGCCGGGCCGCCAGGTCCACTATCGCGGCCACGGCCGCCGCGACCACCACGAAGACCACCAGGGCGAACAGGTTCTCGGGGTCGCTGATCGTGAACTCGTGCAGGGGAGGGGTGAAGAAGTAGTTGAGCAGGAGGGAGCCGCCCACGGCGGCGGTGATGGCGGGCCAGGTGCCGCCCACCAGGGCGACGCCGACGGTCAGCATCAGGAAGAACAGGATCTCGCTCGGCAGCGAGAGCTCCGCGCGGAACGGCAGGAGCACCCCGGCCAGCGCGGGCATGCCCGCCAGCGCCATGGTCCAGCCGGTGATCCGGCGGTGCCGGGCCAGGGCGGCGCCGGAGCGCTGACGGCGGGCGCGGCCCTGCTTCGCCTCCGCGTGGGTGATCATGTGGACGTCGATCGAGCCCGACTGCGCGGTCGTCTCCACCCCCACGCCCCGGGAGAGGATCTGGGCGAACCGGCCGCGCCTCGACGCGCCCAGCACCAGCTGGGTGGCGTTCACGCCACTGGCGAAGTCCAGCAGCGCTTTGGGGATGTCGTCGCCGACCACCTGGTGGTACGTCCCGCCGAGGGACTCGACGAGGGTCCGCTGCCCGGCCAGGTTCGCCGGGTCGCCGCCGGTCAGGCCGTCGGCGTTGACGACGTGCAGGGCGAGCAGGTCGGCGCCCTTGCTGCGGTCGGCGATCCTGGCCGCGCGCCTGATCAGGGTGTCGCCCTCCGGGCCGCCCGTGAGGGCCACGACCACCCGTTCCCTGGCCTCCCACGTGCTGCGGATCCCGTGCTCGTAGCGGTAGCGGTCGAGCTGTTCGTCGACCTTGCCCGCCACCCACAGCAGCGCCAGCTCGCGCAGCGCCGTCAGGTTGCCGACGCGGAAGTAGTTCGACAGCGCCGCGTCGACCTTCTCGGGCGCGTAGATGTTGCCGTGGGCCATCCTGCGCCGCAGCGCGTCGGGCGACATGTCGACCAGTTCGATCTGGTCGGCCTGGCGGACCATCTCGTCGGGCACGGTCTCCAGCTGGGGGACGCCGGTGATCTCGTGGACGACGTCGTTCAGCGACTCCAGGTGCTGGACGTTGACCGTGGTGATCACGTGGATGCCGGCGTCCAGGATGTCCTCGACGTCCTGCCAGCGCTTGGCGTGGCGGGAGCCCGGCACGTTCGTGTGGGCCAGCTCGTCGACCAGCACCACCCGGGGTGCGCGGGCCAGCACCGCGTCCACGTCGAGCTCGGTGAACTCGCCGCCCCGGTACTCCATGACCTTGCGGGGGAGGATCTCCAGGTCGTCCAGGAGGGCGGCGGTCTGGGCGCGGCCGTGGGTCTCCACGAGACCCACGACCACGTCGCGGCCGCGCTCCTTCGCCCTGCGGCCCTCGCCGAGCATCGCGAAGGTCTTGCCGACCCCGGGCGCCGCGCCCAGGTACACCCTCAGTCGGCCGCGCGGCACGTCCTCACCCCTTGTCGAGGGCCGTGTTCAGTTCCAGCACGTTCACCCCTGGCTCGCCCATGAACCCGAGCGGGCGGCCGGTCGTGTGCTGCTCGATGAGCGTGTTGACCTGGTCGACGGGGAGACCGCGCTCCCTGGCCACCCGTGGCGCCTGGAGTTCGGCGTAGGCGACCGAGATGTGCGGGTCGAGCCCCGAGCCGCTCGCCGTCACCGCGTCCGCCGGTACGACCGCCGTCGCGCCACCCCTGATCGGGACGGTGCGCCCGGCCGCGTAGTCCTCACCCGGCTTGCCGCACTCGACGGCGACGCCCTGGTAGGTCGCGACGAACGGCCGCGCGGGACAGGCCTGGTTGACGCTGACCGCCCGGGTCGGCTTTCCGAGGGCGGGGAAGACCTTCAGCACCGCGCCGACGCCGTCGGAGGTGCAGTAGGGCCGGGCGCCGCTGACACTCTCCAACCGGCCGACCGCCACCGACCGCGCGCAGACCTGGGTCAGCAGACTCGTTCGATCGGGAGTGTCGACGACGTCCTCCGGGCCGAGGTTGCTGGCCGCCGTCGCGAGCATGTCGTAACCGGCCGCCGACGGGCGGGACTGGAAGTACTTGGCGACCGGGTTCCCGTCGGCGTCGGTGAAACTCTGGCCGATCAGGCCGGGGTTCTCGTCGAACAGTGCCTGGGCCACGCCGGTGGTCGCCAAGGGATAGGCCACGCCCAGCACTGCGGTCAGCACGAGGACGGCGCGGAGGGCCGCCAGGTGTTGCCTGATCCAACTCGGTAGACGTTCCATCACACGATTCCCATGATCAGAAGGTCGATCAGTTTGATGCCGACGAAGGGGGCCACGATGCCGCCCAGGCCGTACACGAGGAGGTTGCGGCTGAGCAGTTTCGAGGCGCTGGACGGCCGGTATTTCACGCCCCGCAGCGCCAGCGGGATCAGCGCCACGATGATGATCGCGTTGAAGACGACCGCCGAGAGGATCGCCGACTGCGGCGAGCTCAGGCGCATGACGTTGAGCGCGTCGAGGCCCGGATAGACCGCCGCGAACATCGCCGGGATGATGGCGAAGTACTTGGCGATGTCGTTGGCGATGGAGAACGTCGTCAGGGCGCCCCTCGTGATGAGGAGCTGCTTGCCGATCTCGACGATCTCGATGAGCTTGGTCGGGTTGGAGTCGAGGTCGACCATGTTCCCGGCCTCTTTGGCCGCCGACGTGCCGGTGTTCATGGCGACGCCGACGTCCGACTGGGCGAGCGCGGGGGCGTCGTTGGTGCCGTCGCCGGTCATGGCGACCAGCCGGCCGCCCTCCTGCTCGCGCTTGATCAGGGCGAGCTTGTCCTCCGGCGTGGCCTCGGCGAGGAAGTCGTCGACGCCCGCCTCGTCGGCGATGGCCTTGGCCGTCAGCGGGTTGTCGCCGGTGATCATGACGGTCCGGATGCCCATGCGGCGCATCTCGTCGAAGCGTTCCCGCATGCCGGCCTTGACCACGTCCTTGAGGTGGACGACGCCGAGGACCCGGTCCTTCTCGGCCACCACCAGGGGGGTGCCGCCGCTGCCGGAGATGGCGTCCACGATGGCGCCGACCTGGCCGGTCGGGTGGCCGCCGTTGTCGCGGACCCACTTCATGACCGCCGTCGCCGCGCCCTTGCGGATCTCCCGGCCGCCGAAGTTCACGCCCGACATGCGGGTCTGCGCGGTGAACGGCACCCATTCGGCGTCGCGGACCTCGCGTTCGCGCAGGCCGTGGTGCTCCTTGGCGAAGACGACGATCGAGCGGCCCTCGGGCGTCTCGTCGGCCAGCGAGGAGAGCTGGGCGGCCTCGGCCAGCTCCGACTCGGCCACCCCGGCGACGGGCACGAACTCGGCCGCCTGCCGGTTGCCCAGCGTGATGGTGCCGGTCTTGTCGAGCAGCAGGGTCGACACGTCGCCCGCCGCCTCGACCGCGCGGCCCGACATCGCCAGGACGTTGCGCTGCACGAGCCGGTCCATCCCGGCGATGCCGATGGCCGACAGCAGGGCGCCGATTGTGGTCGGGATGAGGCAGACCAGCAGCGAGACGAGCACGATGCCGCTGACGCCGTCGCCGGTCAGGGCGAGCGAGTCGGGCAGGCCGGGGTTGGCGCCCTTGGCGTAGATGGCCATCGGCTGCATGGTGACCGTGGCGATCAGGAAGATGATCGTCAGCGCCGCCAGCAGGATGTTCAGCGCGATCTCGTTGGGGGTCTTCTGCCGGTTCGCGCCCTCGACCAGGGCGATCATCCGGTCGATGAAGCTCTCGCCGGGCTTCTGGGTGATCCTGACGACGATCCGGTCGGAGAGCACCTTCGTGCCGCCGGTGACCGCGCTGCGGTCGCCGCCCGACTCCCGGATGACCGGGGCCGACTCGCCGGTGATGGCCGACTCGTCGACCGAGGCGATGCCCTCGACGACGTCGCCGTCACCGGGAATGATCTCCCCGGCCACGACCACGACCTCGTCGCCCTGCTTCAGCTCGGTCGCCGAGACGACCTGGCCGTTGGTGAGCACAGCAGTCGTGTCGCGCTTGGTGGCGCGCAGCGTCGCCGCCTGGGCCTTGCCCCGGCCTTCCGCGACCGCCTCGGCCAGGTTGGCGAAGATCACGGTCAGCCAGAGCCAGACCACGATCGCCCAGGCGAAGAAGTTCGGTTCCAGGACGGCGAGGACGGTGGTGAACACCGCGCCGACCTCGACGATCAGCATGACCGGGTTGCGCCACAGCGTGACGGGGTTGAGCTTCTTGAACGCGTCTGGCAGCGATGTGATCATCTGCTGGGGATCGAACGCGGCCATCAGAACAGTCCTTCTGCGATGGGGCCCAGCGCGAGCGCGGGGAGGAAGGTCAGGGCGACCAGGACGATCGTCACGCCGACGACCAGGCCGACGAACTGCGGCCGGTGGGTGGGCAGGGTGCCCGCCGACTCCGGCACCGGCGTCTGCCGGGCCAGCGAACCCGCCAGGGCGAGCACGAAGATGATCGGCAGGAACCGGCCCAGCGCCATGCACAGGCCGAGCGCCACGTCGTACCAGGGCGTGTTGACCGTGACGCCGCCGAAGGCGGATCCGTTGTTGTTGGAGGCGCTGGTGAAGGCGTACAGGATCTCGGAGAAGCCGTGCGGGCCCGAGTTGAGCATCGCCGCGAGACCCGCTTCGTTGCCCATCGCGACCGCCGTGCCGATCAGGACCAGCGCTGGCGTGACCAGGAAGTACAGGGAGGCGAGCTTGATCTCGCGGGAGCCGATCTTCTTGCCGAGGTACTCGGGCGTGCGGCCGACCATCAGGCCCGCCACGAACACGGTGATGACGGCCAGGATCAGCATGCCGTAGAGGCCCGCGCCCACTCCGCCGGGCGCGACCTCGCCGAGCATCATGTTGAACAGCGTCATCATGCCGCCGAACGGCGTGAACGAGTCGTGGAAGGAGTTGACCGCGCCGGTCGAGGTCAGCGTGGTCGCCGCCGCGAACGTGGCCGAGTTGGCCACCCCGAACCTGACGTCCTTGCCCTCCATCGCCGCGCCCACGGCCTGCGGGACGGTCGCGTCCCCGGCCAGCTCGAACACGTTGGTCAGCACGACGCTGGCGATCGCGATGACGCCCATCACGGCGAGGATCGCGTAGCCCTGGCGGAGCTGGCCGACCATCCGGCCGAAGGTCCGGGTGAGGGCGATCGGGATGAGCAGGATCAGGAAGATCTCGAACCAGTTGGTCCAGGCGCTCGGGTTCTCGTACGGGTGCGCGGAGTTCGTGTTGTAGAAACCGCCCCCGTTGGTGCCCAGTTCCTTGATGACCTCCTGGCTGGCCACCGGCCCGCCGGTGACGTGCTGGACGTTGCCGGTCAGCGTGGTGATGTCGTGGGGGCCGGCGAAGTTCTGCACCACCCCGCCCGCCACCAGGACCAGCGCGCCGACGAAGGCGATGGGCAGCAGGACGCGCAGCGAGCCGCGCACCAGGTCGACCCAGAAGTTGCCGATCGTGTCGCTGCCCCGGCGGGCGAACCCGCGCACCAGCGCGATGGCCACCGCCATGCCGACCGCCGCCGACACGAAGTTCTGCACGGCCAGCGCGGCCATCTGGGTGAGATGGCTCATCGTGTTCTCACCCGAGTACGCCTGCCAGTTCGTGTTGGTCACGAAGCTGATGGCGGTGTTCCAGGCGATGTGGTCGGTCACCGGGGGGAACCCCAGCGACAGCCAGAGCTTGTCCTGGAGGCGCTGGAGGGCGTACACGAAGAGGATCGAGACGACCGAGAACGCGAGCAGGCTCCGCGCGTAGGCGCTCCAGCGCTGCTCGGTGTCGGGCCGGACGCCCAGCAGGCGGTAGGTCACCCGCTCGACCGCGTTGTGCCTGCCGCCGGTGTAGACGCGGTGCATGAAGTCGCCGAGGGGCTTGTAGACCACGGCCAGGGCGACGACCAGCGACAGGATGAAGGTCCAGCCCATGTCAGAACCGCTCCGGGAACAGCAGTGCGGCGACCATGAAGATCACCAAGCCGATGGCGACGACGAGGCCGGCGGCGTTGATCGCGCTCACAGGCGCTCCACCGCCTTGACCACGAACCCGAAGACCACGAAGATCGCGATCGTCAGGGCGACGAAGATGAGGTCACCCATCTCTGCTCACAGCTCCTCAGTTCCGATTTCCAGGCGGTACCGCTCCAGGAAAACGGCATTTCAGGGCTGTTCGGCCGGTCTATATGCCTTCGCTACGCGGGCGGAGGAATTCTTGACGGCTAACGCACGAGATCGCTCTCGTAGGCCGCGATGACGAGATGGGCGCGGTCGCGGGCGTGGAGTTTGCTCAGCAGATGGCCGATGTGCGTCTTGACGGTCTTGATCGAGATCATGAGCCGCGCGGCGATCTCGTCGTTGGACAGGCCGTGGCCGACCAGGGTGAGGACCTCGGTCTCCCGCTCGGTCAGGGTTCCGACCGTCCTCGCGGGCGCGGGGCGGCTGACGTAGGCCTCGATCAGGCGCTCCATGACGCTCGGGGCCAGCAGTGACTCGCCCTCGTGGACGCGGCGGACGGCGGCGAGCAGGCGGTCGGGGTGGGCGTCCTTGAGCAGGAACCCGGCGGCCCCGGCCTGGAGGGCGGCGCGGACGTACTCGTCGAGCTCGAACATCGTCAGCACGATGATCTTCATCGTGGGGTGCTCTCCGAGGATGGCGCGGGTGGCCGTGATGCCGTCCATGCCCGGCATCCGGATGTCCATCAGCACCACGTCGGGCGTCGCCGAGGCGCAGACGCGGATCGCCTCCTCCCCGGTTCCGGCCTCGCCCGCCATGGCCATGCCGGGGGCGGCGTCGATCACGGCGGCCAGGCTGTGGCGCAGCAGCGGCTGGTCGTCGGCGATGACGACGCGGATGGTCATGCGGCCTCGGGGATGCGGGCGGTGACCCGGAAACCGTCGCCGTCCGGCCCGGCCGTCAGCGCGGTGACGCGTTCGCGCAGGCCTTCGAGGCCGTGACCGGCGCCCCGGTGGGCGACCCAGCCGTCGACCGGGCCGTCGTCGCGGACCGTGACGGTGATCCAGTCGTCGTCCCGGCGGACCTCGACGGCGGCGGTCGTCGGGCCCGCGTGGCGGGCGGTGTTGTTGAGCGCCTCCCGGACGACCGCGCAGACCGCCAGTTGCGCGCCCGGCCCGGCGGTGTGGTCGGCGACGTCGAGCGTCACCGTCAGGCCCGCGCGTTCGGCCTCGGCGACGATCCCCGGCAGGTCGTCGAGCGACTCGGCCGGGCGCAGCGGCGCGGCGGCCTCGTTGTCGCGCAGGACCCTGAGCATGCGGCGCAGCTCCGTGGTGGTCTGGCGGCCGATGCGCTCGATGTCCTCCAGGGCGGCTTCCGGGTCGTCGCGCACGTAGCGGGCCGTGGTCGCCCGGACGGTGATCAGGCCGAGGCCGTGGGAGACGATGTCGTGCAGGTCGCGGGCGATGCGGAGCCTCTCGGCCTGGGCCGCGCGCTCGCCCGCCCACGCGGTGAGCTGGGCCTCGTAGGTGGCGCGCTGGCGGCGTCCGCGCACCAGCGCCCAGGCCGTCGTGGCCAGCGTGAGCGCCGCGATGACGGCGGGCACCACCACCACTCCGGGCCCCTCACCCCCGGCGGAGAGCAGCACCAGCAGCAGGAGGACGTAGACGGCGGCGATCGGAGGCCACACTCGCGGGCTCTTTTGCGGCAGATTCACAGCGCGAGCCACGGCCGGCCTTCGGCCGTCCGCGTCTCGCTTGCGCTTAGGAATCGCCACCATGCCCGAAGTCTAGGAACTCTTCTCGGTACGCCACATCGGACCAGGGTCTGACAAAGCGTCCCGGACCTCGGTCCGATGTGCCGTCCCGGCGACGCCGGTTCACTGAGCGGCGTGATTACCATCGACGGTCTCGTCAAGCGGCGGGGCGCCAAGGAGATCCTCTCGGGGGTCGGATTCGAGGCCCGGCCCGGACGGGTGACCGGCTTCCTCGGCCCGAACGGCGCGGGCAAGAGCTCCACGCTGCGCATCCTGCTGGGCCTCGACCGGGCCCAGGCGGGCACCGCCCTGATCGACGGCGTGCCCTTCGCCGCGCTGCCCGACCCGGTCAGGACGGTCGGCGCGGTGCTCGACGGATCGGGCGCCCACCGGTCGCGGACCGGCCGGGCCCACCTGCGCTGGGTGGCCCGCGCGGGCGGGCTGCCCCTCTCGCGGGTGGACGAGGTGCTGGAGCTCGTCGGGCTGGCCGACGCGGGCGCGAAGCGGGTCGGCGGCTACTCGCTGGGCATGGGACGGCGGCTCGCGCTGGCGACCGCGCTGCTCGGCGACCCCTCGGTCCTAGTCCTGGACGAGCCGATCAACGGGCTCGACCCGGAGGGCATCCGGTTCGTCCGGACCTTCCTCCGCGAGCGGGCGAGGGCGGGGCGTACCGTCCTGCTGTCCAGCCACCTCATGGGCGAGCTCGCGGAGACCGTCGACGACGTCGTGGTGATCGACCACGGGCGGATCGTCGCCCAGGGGAGCCTCGCCGAGGTCACCGGGGCCCACCGGAACCTGGAGGAGGCGTTCTTCGCGCTGGTGTCGCGATGAGGGCGGAGCTGTCGAAGCTCGCCTCGCTGTGGTCGGTGTGGCTGGCCTCGGCCGTGGCGGTGCTCGCGCCGAGCGGGATCGCCCTGCTCAACAGGGGCGTCCCCGGGCCCGACCGGGGCTACCAGGAGCTGGCGTTCGGGGTGATGGGGGTGATCATCCTCGGGGTCGTGGCGGTGAGCAGCGAGTACTTCACCGAGGGCGCGGAGTCCGGCGGCGGCCGGCAGATCACGACCAGCCTCACCGCCGTCCCGTCGCGGCTGAGGTTCCTGGCGGCGAAGGCGGCGGCGGTCGCGCTGGTGGCCGCGCTCCTCGCGGTGGTCGCCGCGACGGCCACGATGAGCTTCGCCGCGGGCTCGTCGTGGGAGCCCGCGCGGCTGGCCGGGGTGGTCTGCTACTGGACGTACACGGCGCTGCTGGCCTTCGGGGTCACCGTGCTGACCCGGCACGGGGTCGTGCCGCTGGTGGTGCTCCTGGTCAACACGTCGCTGGTGAGCGTGACCTATCTGCTCAGCAGGTTCTTCGCGGTGGCCGGCTACTTCCCGGACCTGGCCGGGGCGCGGATGTTCGTGGAGCCCAACGACACCAAGGTGGAGATGGCCCCGATCGTCGGCTTCCTGGTGATGTCGGGCTGGGTCGCCGCGCTGCTGGCGATCGCCGCCGTCGTGTTCACCCGGAGGGACGCGTGATCAGGGCCGAGCTGTCGAAGCTGCTGACGCTCCCGGCGACCTGGGTCACCCTCGGGTGGACGCTGGTGCTGAACACGCTGCTCACCCTCGTGATCGCCGTCGGCGACGCGCCGATCGCCTACTCGCAGGCGGGGTTCGTGGTGTTCGGGGCGCTGGCGGCCTGCTCCGAATACACCGGAGGCCAGATCAGGACGACCCTGACGGCGATGCCGCGCCGGGTGCCCCAGCTGGCGGCCAAGCACGCCGCGCTGGCGGTCGTCACGATCCCGGCGGCCCTGGTCGTGGTCCTGTCAGGGCGGGTGATCACGATGGCGGCGCTCGGATCGTGGGCCGTGCCGTGGGAGGCGGCGGAGGCGACGGCGTATGTGACGCTGGTGACCGCGCTGAGCGCGGCGGTGGGCGTGCTGGTCCGCCACACCCTGGCGGCGGTGGCGCTGCTGCTCGGCTACCTGCTCGTGGTGGCGCCGCTGATCCGGGCCGCCGACCTGGCCACCCTGGCGATCGGGACGCCGGTGGTCCTCGCCGCGGCCCTGCTGGCGCATCGCCGCCGGGACGCGTGATCAGGCCCGCTTGAGCAGGGCCACGACCGCGCGTTCGGCCGCGCCGTGGGTGGCCGGGCCGTCGCCGTCGCCCAGGTCGGTGAGGGCGCGTTCGATGGTTCGGCCCTTCTCGTAGGCGCTGATCACCCGGGGGTCCACGTAGGAGGCGCGGGCGACGGCCGGGGTGTTGCCCAGGTAGTCGGCGACCTCGCGCATCACCCGGGTGACGGCCTTGCGGCGGGCGGTGCGGGTGCGGACGCGCTTGGAGACGGCCAGGCCGACGGCGGCGTAGACGGTGGCGTGCCAGGTGCGGAAGTCCTTGGCGCTGACGTCGGTCTCGAAGCGCTCGCGCAGGTAGGCGTTGATGTCGTCGCTCTTGACGTCGACCCACGTGCCGTCGTTCTCGTAGCGCAGGAGTTCGCCGTCGTCGCCGGTCTTGCGGAGCTCGGTGACGACCTTGCAGACGTCGGGGTCGGTGATCTCGATCTCGCGCGGCTTGCCGCCCTTGGCCGGGTAGGAGCAGCTCACCCGGCCCTTGGCGCAGGTGACGTGCTCCATGCGGAGAGTCGCCAGGCCGAAGGACTCGTAGGCCTCGCCACCGACGCGGAACAGGCCGACGTCGAGCATGCGGGCGGCGGCGGCCAGCACCCGGTCGCGGGTCAGGCCCCTCTCGTCGAGGTCGGCCTGGACCTTCTTGCGGAACTCGGGGAGGCGCTCGGCCAGCTTGCCGACGCGCTGGAACTTGGCCCGATCTTGCTCCGCGCGCCAGGCGTCGTGGTAGCGGTACTGCCGCCGGCCGGCCGCGTCGGTGCCGGTGGCCTGGATGTGGCCGTCGGGGTCGCGGCATATCCACACGTCGCGCCAGGCGGGCGGGAGGACCAGCTTCTTGATCCGGTCGAGGGTGCGCCGGTCTTTCACGGGACGGCCGCCGGCGTATTCGTACGAGAAGGACCGCCCGCGCCGCCGCCGGGTGATGCCGGGTTCGGCGGGGTCACTGGGACGCAACTCTGGCATCTCCAGCACGTGCCCATGAGATTGATCACCTAACGTCATGGGGGATATCGCTCTGTGTGACGAAATGGCTGATCGTGGTCCTCGCCGCGGGGTGCGCCTCGTCGGCGGAGCCCGCCGTCGTCGACACCGCGGCCAGGTTCTACGCGGCCGTGTCCGCAGGTCAGGGCGGGGAGGCGTGCGCGCTGCTGACCGACGCGGCGGCGCGGAGCCTGCCCGAGCCGTGCGCGACCGCGATCCTCGGCCTGGGGCTGCGCGGAGGCCCGGTCGGCTCGTCGGAGGTCTGGGGGCAGGAGGCGCAGGTACGCCTCTCCGGCGACACCGTCTTCCTGCACCGGTCGCCCGAGGGGTGGCGGATCAGGGGCGCCGGGTGCCGGCCGCAGGGGGAGCGCCCCTACGACTGCGAGGTGTCGGGCTGATGAAGGCGATGTTCGGGGTGACGGTGGCGATCATCGTCGTCGGGCTGGCCTACTTCCTCCTGATCGGGTTCCTGCGCCGATGATCCGCCGCAACGGGCTCAGCCTGTTCTTCCTGGTCGTCTTCCTGCTGGCGCTGATCGGGCAGTCGATCGCGGGCGTCGGCTCCTACAACGACGAGCAGATCGGCTCGGGCGGCACGACCGTGTCGTGGCTGACCTACGTGACCTCGGCCGACTTCGCGGTCGACGTCGCGGAGAACTGGCAGTCGGAGTACCTCCAGTTCCTCCTCTACATCGTGATCACCGTCTGGCTCGTCCAGCGCGGCTCGCCCGAGTCGAAGGAGAAGGAGACCGGCGACGAGATCCAGGCCGGCAGCCCCGAATGGGCCAAGGCCCAAGGACTGCGCAATCTGCTGTTCGCGAACTCGCTCGGCATCGTGATGGGCACGGTCTTCGTCCTGTCCTGGTACGCCCAGTCGGTCGCCGGCACCGCCGCCTACAACCGGCAGCAGCTCTCGCAGTTGCAGGACCCGGTGAGCTGGGGCGGCTACGTCACCTCACCCGATTTCTGGGACCGGACCCTCCAGAACTGGCAGTCGGAGTTCCTGGCGGTGCTGTCGATGGTCGCCCTGGCCATCTACCTGCGGCAACGCGGCTCTCCCGAGTCGAAGCCGGTCGGCGCGCCCCACGAGGAGACGGGCACGGACTCGTGAAAACCAGATGACATCCGGCGTCGGGGGCCGGAATTCTGAGTGGGCGCGACGAGTTTTGTCGGTGGTGCGAGCCATCCTGGTCTTGGCCGCAATTCAGTTCCACTCCCCTGATTTTCGAGGTGCCGTGCCCAGCCCCCAGCTCGACGAGCTCGAACCGTCCGCCAAGTCCGCGACCGACGCGCCACGTCGCACTCCGCCTGTGATCCGGCTGCTGGTGCTGGCCACCTTCGTGGTCATCCTCAACGAGACCATCATGATCAACGCCATCCCGGCGTTGATGACGGCGCTCCACATCACCGAATCGACCGCCCAGTGGCTGTCGACCGCCTTCATGCTGACCATGGCGGCGGTCATCCCGATCACGGGATGGTTCCTCCAGCGCGTGACCACGCGAACGGCCTACACCGCCGCAATGGGGCTCTTCCTGTTCGGCACGGCCCTCGCGGCGGCGGCGCCGACGTTCGAGGTCCTGCTCGGCGCCCGCATCATCCAGGCGTCCGGCACGGCGATCATGATGCCGCTGCTGATGACCACCCTGATGCAGGTCGTGCCGGAGAACGACCGGGGCCGGGTGATGGGCAACGTCTCCCTCGCCATCTCGGTCGCGCCCGCCATGGGCCCGACCGTCTCCGGCGTGATCCTCCAGTTCGGCTCGTGGCGGCTGCTGTTCGTGGTGGTCTTCCCGATCGCCGCGCTGATCAGCTGGTTCGGCCTGAAGCATCTGAAGAACGTCGGCGAGACCAAGGTCGGCTCCATCGACTGGTTCAGCGTCGTCACCGCCGCCATCGGCTTCGGCGGCCTGGTGTTCGGCCTCAGCCGGTTCGAGGGCGGTGACGCCCGCGTCGCCGGCGGCATCCTGGCCGGTGGCCTGCTGCTCATCGCGGTGTTCGTGTTCCGCCAGCTGCGGCTGCAGAAGCGCGGCATCCCGCTGCTCGACCTGCGCACGCTGACCCACCGCACCTACACCGTCTCGCTGATCCTGCTCGCGGTCGCCTTCCTCGCCATGCTCGGCGCGATGGTGCTGCTGCCTCTCTACCTGCAGAACCTCCGCGGCCTCAGCACCCTCCAGACCGGCCTGCTGGTGATGCCGGGCGGCCTCGCGATGGGCCTGCTCGGCCCCGTCGTCGGGCGCCTGTTCGACCGCTTCGGCGGCCGGGTGCTCGTCATCCCCGGCGCGGTCGCCATCGCGCTCTCCCTGGTCGGGTTCAGCCAGATCACGATGACCATGCCCTACTGGCAGATCCTCGGCTTCCACGCCGTCCTGTGCGTCGGCCTGGCCCTGACCTTCACCCCCGTGTTCACCCTCGGCCTGGGCGCCGTCCCGTCGCCGCTCTACTCCCACGCCAGCTCGATCCTGAGCACTCTTCAGCAGGTCGCCGGCGCGATCGGCACCGCGCTCGTGATCACCGTCATGAGCTCCCGGGCGGAGACCCTCCGGGCCGAGGGCGCGACCGCGTCCGTCGCCCTCCTTGAGGGCATGCGCCTGTCCTTCATGGTCGGCGCGGGCCTGGCGGTGGCGGTCATCATCACCGCCCTGCTCCTCCCGTCGAGGGCCGCCGAACACGGCGACGGCCCCCGGGCCGCCCACCACTGAGTTCACATATGGGTCCTCGAGGCGCTACGGCGCTTCGAGGAACGGTAGACCGCTTGGAGCCGCCGTCACGGTGATGCCAGGCGTTTGTCTCTCATACTCGAATGCCGGGCCTCGAACCAGTCGGCGGCCATGTCGGTATCGGTGATCCGGCCGATGAGAGTCAGCGTTGAGCTGAGCATTTCGTCGGTTTCCACCCATGTCTGCGCATCATCCTCGACATTGATCTCGAAGCGCAGCCCGGCCATCAGATGGTCGAGGGCACGAGGATCCTCGCCATGGGCGTCGGACGGAAATGCGGGATCGAAGGCGGTGATCAAGCGGCTGTCTTCTGCGTACTTGAAGTACTCCCGATTACTCACGTCCATGCCCAGGCTGACGGCCTTCCGGCCTCCGGTGGTCACGGCTCTCATGAACTCGTCTCCCTCATAGGGCGCGGGTACGACGCAGATCCAGCCGCCCACCTGCGCCACCCAGCGAGAACCGTCGTCGAGGTGGCGATCGAGGATCTGGCTCAGGTAGCAGGGCTCGCGGGTGGTCGGGTCGAGCTCGAATTCCGATGACAGGGTGGCGATGTCGGTGCCGTGGACCCAAACGGCGTCGAAACCCAGCATCCCCAGGTCCACGTCGTCGGTGCCCTCGACGAAGATCGTGGACACTAGCAGGTCGTAGAGATATGTCGGTGACCGCCGATTCATGGGGAGATGTTGTCAGGCCGTACCGATGAATCGGAAGTATGACGATCTCTCTGCGGCTAGGGCCGTGACATGTTTCGATGGCTTGGCCGCCCCTTTGGTGGCGCAAAGCTGAGTGGGCAGTGTCGGCGGGACGACTTCTATGGGGTGGCGCGGGTGGATAGTTCACGGCAGAACCGAGGTCCTGCGGCTTGGCTCGTTCGCGCGGGAGAGAACGGCGAAGCGGAAACGCGTGCGTGTACCGAGAAGCTGGCGCTCATCGGCTGGCACGAACTCGGTGACCTCGGAACATACAAGAGCAAAGAAGACCTTCGTGCGGCGGTTGCAAGCATTTATCCCGATTCGCCCGCAGGAAATGCGACAAGCCAGCTGTGGGGTTTCGTGCACGAGATGGAACCGGAAGACCTAGTGGTCATGCCTTTACGTAGCCAGGCGGGCATGATCGCGATCGGCCGGGTCGTGGGTCCGTACGAATACCAACCGGAGGGACTGCAGGACTTCCCGAACACAAGAGCTGTCGAGTGGTTCGGTGACCTACGCCCACGGGACATCGTTAAGACGGATCTTCGAGCAAGCATGGGTTCGCTTCTCACAGTGTCCCGGTTGCGACGGCATGAGGCACCGCGGCGAATCCTCCATCTCGCAGAACAGGGCACCGACCCAGGTGTCGACGGCGAACCCGAGGTCACGGACGTCAGTGGCCTGCTGGAAGACGCTGTGGAGCGCGCCGCGTCCAACCCTCGGAAGCTGACTGTTCGGCATCTTTTGGCCCACTGGGGAGTCTGGCGGCGGACTGCTGCTGTGATCGAGACGATCACTACGGATCTTGCGGAAGTCGGCCTGACGACACGTCCGCCCTTTACGCAGGGCTCTGTGGACAACGAAGTGGTTTTGGTGCCCAGCGCGGCAGAGCCGGCTCAGGCCGATGTCGTGTCTGAGGAGGGCGCGCAGATCAGCAGAGAGACCAAATCGGGCAAGCTGCGGTTAGGGAGTCTGCCGTCTCCTTTGGTGTTCGTCGCACCAGATGCCTCCCTTGACACGGTCCGAACCAAAATGTTGCAGAAAGGCTTCTCTCAACTTGCCGTCATCTCGGCTGACGGGACACTTCAGGGTGGGGTGACGTGGGAATCGATTGGCAAGGCATACGTCTCCTCTAGCACTCCGACGCTCAGAGACGCATTGGTCCTGTCTGTTGTCGTTGTCGACCATGACGCGCTCCTACTCGATCAGATCGAGGACATCAGCCGTCGCGGATTCATTTTCGTCAGAAGCAGCGATCGTAAGAGCGTGACGGGTATCGTCACGGCTGCGGATCTCTCAGCCCAGTTTGGGCTACACGCAAAGCCGTTCCTGCTGATCGAGGACGCGGAGAACCGCCTTCGCCGGGCCGCCAAAGTGTTCACCACTGAGGAACTTCGAGCCGCGGTTCCAAAATCCCGGCGGGCCAAGGTGCACGCGCCGGAGGATCTCACGTTCGGAAACTACAAGTATCTTCTTGACGATCCGGATCGTTGGAAGACTCTCGGTTGGAAGATCGATCACTCGATGCTGCTCGAGTTGCTGGTTGAGGTCAGAGACGTGCGCAACGAGATCATGCACTTTGCCCTGGACGCGTTGTCGGATCGGCAGCATGAGGCCATCGAAGAGCTGCTGATTCTCCTGGACGCTGCAGCACCCGAGAGATAGTGCTTCTCCTGAACAGGGCGATGAGGGCCATTCGAAGGTGGCCTAGCCACGGTGGAAGGTGGTCGATCAGGCCAGTCTGGCCGGGAAGCCGCCGGTGGCCACGGGGCCCCAGCGGGTCGGGGTGATCCGCAGCAGGGACTTGCCCTGGCGGATCATGGCGGCGCGGTATTCGTCCCAGTCGGGGTGCTCGCCCGAGATGCAGCGGAAGTACTCCACCAGGGGTTCGAGCGCCTCCGGCAGGTCGAGGACCTCCGCGTCGCCGTCGACCTGCACCCACGGGCCGTTCCAGTCGTCTGACAGGACGACCACGCTGACCTGCGCGTTGCGGCGGGCGTTGGCGGTCTTGGCCCGTTCGGGATAGGTGGAGATCACGATGCGGCCCTCGGCGTCGACGCCGCAGGCGACCGGGGAGGCCTGCGGGCGGCCGTCGCGGCGGGCCGTCACGACGATCGCGCGGTGGCGCGGCCGGAGGAATTCGAGCAGCTCTTCGCGGCTGACGGCGTCGTTCGTCGCGATCTTCATGGAATCACTCTAGGCGCAGGGGTCGCTAGTCCATATCATTCGAAACCCGGCAAGTCCCCTCGTGTCTTGGAGCGTTCCACATGCGTGTGCTCGTCGCCCCGCTCGCCGTGCTGTTAGGCGTCGCGGCCCTGTCCGCACCGGCCCAGGCGCAGGCTCCGGCCGTACGGATCACCAAGATCTTCTATGACTCGCCCGGCTCGCCCGACAACGGCGCGAACAGCAGCGTGAACGGGGAGTACATCCAGATCAAGAACGTCTCCAGGAAGGCGGTCAGCCTCAACGGCTGGACCGTCCAGGACGAGACCAAGCGGTCCGACCACGTCTACACGTTCACCGCTTTCACCCTCAAGCCCGGCAAGACGGTCACGCTCCGGAGCGGCAAGGGCAAGAACACCGCGACGACCCGTTACTGGCAGCGCAGCGGCCAGGGGACCTTCACCTACATCTGGAACCAGACCTCCGACACCGGCTACCTGCGCAACGCCGCCGGGAAGCTGGTCGACTCCTGCTCCTACAACTCCTCGCGGGATGACTACGTCGTCTGCTGAACTCGGGTCATGAAGAACCTGGGGGCCCTGCTGCGGCACATCCACCTCAACGGTCCGACGTCGCGCGCCGCGCTGACCGAGGAGTTCGGGCTGAACCGCAGCACGACCATGGCACTGACCGCCGAGCTCGCCGCCCTCGGGCTCGTCCGGGAGGAGCTGCCCGACGACGTGCAGAAGGCCGGGCGGCCGTCCCTGGTGGTGAGCCCGGAGACCGAGAAGGTGTTCGTGCTGGCCTTCGACGTGGCGGTCGACTGGCTGGTGGCCGCGCGGGTCGGGCTCGGCGGGGTCATCCTCGACCGGCGGGCGGCCGTGCGGCGGCGTCGCCACCCCGACCTCGACGACGTGGTCGGGACGCTGGCCGAGTTCGCCCGCCAGTTGCTTCGTGACGTCCCCGACGACGCCGTGTGCGTGGGGGTCGGGGCCTCTTACTGCGGCATGATCCGGCCCGGTGACGGGACGGTCCGCTACGGCCCCAAAACGGGCTGGGTCGACCAGGCCTTCGGCCCCGAGCTGGAACGCCGGCTGCCGCTGAACCTGCCCGTACGGGTCGGCAACGAGGCCCACCTCGGCGCGGTCGCGGAGAACCAGCGGGGGGCCGGGATCGGCTTCAGCAACCTCATCTACCTGCACGGCGACGTCGGGGTCGGCGGCGGGGTGATCATCGACGGCAAGCGTCTCGACGGGAACGACGGCTACGCCGCCGAGGCCGGTCACATGGTCGTCAACCCCTACGACGGGCGGCCGTGCCTGTGCGGGTCGCGCGGCTGCCTGGAGGCGGAGGTCGGCGAGAGCGCCCTGCTCGACCTGGCCGGATGGCCTCACGGCAGCGTCGGCCGCGACGCGGTCGCCTCGGTCGTCCACGCCGCCGAACGCGGTGACCGGACCGCCCGCGAGGCGCTCAACCGGGTCGGCGACTGGCTCGGGGTGGGCGTGGCCAACCTGATCAACCTGTTCAACCCCGGCGTGGTGGTCTTCGGCGGGATGCTCCGCGACGTCTACCGGGGCTCGGCCGGCCAGGTGCGGGCCCGTATCGAGGCCAACGTCCTGCCAGTGTCGCGCGAGCGCGTGGAGTTGCGCATCGCCGCCCTCGGCGACGACACCACGCTGGTCGGCGGGGCGGAACTCGGCTTCGCCGGGCTGTTCGCCGACCCGGCCGCCGCCGTCACGAACGCTGCCAGCCCTCCAGCTTGTCGGGGTTGAGCACGATCCAGACCGCCGTCACCTGATCGGCGGCGACGCTGACGCTGACCACCGCCACCGCCCGCGCGGCCTGGCGGAGCACCAGGCCGGTCCGCCCGTTCACCGGCGCGACGTGGACGTCGATCCCGCCGAGCAGCCGGGCCAGGAAGAGGGCCGCCGCGTCCGCGCCGTGGGTCGGGCGCAGTGGCGCGCGGACCTTGCCGCCGCCGTCACTGACCACCACGACGTCTGGTGACAGCACCGCGAGAAGCCCGGCCGGGTCGGCCGTGGCGCAGGCGGCGGCGAAACGGTGGGTGGTGTGGTCGTGGCGGGCCGGGGCCGGGTGGCCGAGCCGGGGAGGCGGGGGCCGCCGGGGCGCGGGCGCGGGCAGGGGACGCGGGGCGGGGCCGGCCAGGAGTTCCCGGATCAGCCAGGCCCGGGGCGCTGTGATCGAGGCGCGGTCGGCTTCGGGGAGGGCGTACCAGCGGCGGTAGGTCTCCTGGACGATCCGGTCGGCCGCCGTCTCGGAGCCGGACAGCCGGGTCGCGACGTCGAGCAGGTGCCGCCGCTCGTCGAGCAGCTCGGCGAGGGAGTCGGTCATGCGGGTCTTCTGGAGCGTTCGTACCCGGCGAGTTTGTCCGGGCTCATCACCCACAGCAGGCGGTGGATGCCTTCAGGGGAGGCGTCGAGGAGGAGCAGCGCCACATCGGCCCGGCGCTTCCTGACGAGGGCGGCGGGGCGGCCGTTCGCCTCGACGTAGGTGATCGTGACGCCGGGCCAGAACCGGGGGGCGAACGCCGCGACGAACTTGATCACCCTCGGCACGCCTTCCAGGACGATCCTCGCCGCGCCCACGACGCCGTTGCCGTCGGTGACGCTCACGACGTCCTGCGCCAGCAGGTCCTCCAGCGCGTGGACGTCGCCCGACTGGGCCGCGTTCAGGAAGGTCTCCAGCAGCCGCCGGTGGGCGGTCCTGTCGACGGGCTCGTGGCGCTCGGTCGACAGCCGCTTGCGGGCCCGGCTCACGAGCTGGCGCGCGTTGGCCGCGCCGACCTGGAGGATCTCCGCGATCTGCTCGTACGGATAGACGAACGCCTCCCGCAGCACATAGGCCGCCCGCTCGGTCGGCGACAGGCGTTCGAGCAGCAGCAGGAAGGCGATCTCCAGCGCCTCCCCGCGCTCGGCCCCCAGCGTGGGATCCGCGCTGGTGTCGACCGGCTCGGGCAGCCACGGCCCGATGTAGGACTCCCGCCGCGCCCGCGCCGACCCCGCCACGTTGATCGACAACCGGGTGGCGACCGTGGCCAGGAAGGCCGGCGGGCTCTGCACGGCGTCCCGGTCGGTCCCCTGCCAGCGCAGCCAGACCTCCTGGACGACGTCCTCGGCCTCGGCCGCGCTGCCCAGCATCCGGTAGGCGATGCCGAACAGGCGCGGCCGAAGCTCGGTGAAGACCGACGCGGCGTGCTCCAGTGAGTCCACGTGGGCTACTTCATCTCACGTGCTCGACGGCGTCGAGGATGGTCCGGGTCACCGTGTCGGGCCAGGAGACGGCGAGGGCGTGCGAGGCGCCGGGGATCTCCCTGGACCCCTTCGCCCTGGCCCTTTCGGCCATGTGACGCATCGCCTCGACCGGGATGACGCGGTCGTCCTCGCCGTGGACGAACCACGACGGCGTGTCCCGCCAGGCCGCCTCGGTGGCCATGTCGCCCAGCGCCCGCTCGGTGACCGGCCGCTGCAGCACCGCCATCACGGCGGCCGACTCGGGGTCGACGTCGTGGCAGTACTGCTCGTGGAACCGGGCCGGGTCGATCCGGAACTCGTTGCCGCCGGTGGCGACCGGATAGGCGATCAGGGTGTCGGCCAGGGTGTCGGCCAGGGTGGCGCCCTCGAACTTCTGCGCCAGCGCCTGGGCGCTCTCCCCGACTTCGGGGGCGAACGCGGACACGTACACCAGAGCCCTGACCGACGGATGGACGGCCTGGGTGATCACCATCCCCCCCGTACGAGTGGCCCACCAGCACGACCGGACCGCCGATCCCGTCGACCACGTCACGCACGTACGCCGCGTCGCCCTCCACCTCGCGCAGCGGGTTGGCCGCCGCGACGACGGGGAGCCCCTGGGCGTGCAGCCGGCGGATGACGCGCTTCCAGCTGCCCGACCCGGTGAACGCGCCGTGGACCAGGACGACGGTGGGGTTCACGGGCCCGCCTCGCCGACGTACTCGAAGGTCGGCAGGGCGCCCTTCTCGATCAGCGCCATGGCCTGGGCCTTCACCGCGAACATGGCCCCGACGGCCGACCCGAGCAGGCCCGGGCTTCCGTCGAACGCCTCTTCCAGGGAGCGCAGCAGGTCGCGGTACGTCCGGTTGAACTCCTCGGACGAGGCGGTTCCCGTGATCGGATGAACGCCTTCGGGGTCGACCCGGATGGGGTCGCCCGTCGGGCCCGATCCCGGGGTGTCGCCCCGCTGGTAGCGGCGGCCCGTCTTGAGCTCCATGAACCGGTAGTAGTGGGCGACCTCGTCGCGCTCCGGGTGGAAGACGTCCTTGTCGCCGTCCCAGACCTCGTCGCGGGCCATGCCCTCGCCCTGCTCCACGATCTCCGCCATCGCGGCCATCGCCGACTTGAGGTCGGTGACGGTGACGAGCTGCCCGGCGGTGTGGCGGAAGTGGCTCTCGCCGATCTGCCGGGACGGGTCGCCGGTGAAGACCGCCTCCTCGCCCAGCCGGTCGCAGAGCGTCCGCAGGCCGTTCTCGATCGCGGCGTAGAACTGGCCGATCGTGTCGTAGCCCTCGGTCCGCGCCTTCTCGCCGGGCGGCGTGGGCGCTTCCAGGCGCAGGAAGTTCTCCAGCGCCCGCGGGCCGAACGGCTCCAGCGACAACTCCAGGTTGCCGTGGGGCAGGGTCCGCGGGAACGGCTTCATGTTGCCGGGCGTGTCGAGCCGGGGCCGCCCGCCCACCGCGTTGAGCAGGTTGGCGGCCAGCGTCAGGTGCAGCATCTCCTCCGCGAACACGCTCCCCACCACTTGGACCGCCTCCGGGTTGCGCTCCGGGTCGAGCGTGTAGAGCGCGCACAGGTAGGGCGGGAGGGTGGCGTGTTCGAGCTCGACCGCCCACTGCAGGTGTTCTCGCAGGTCGTCGAGTGTCTCAGGCATCTTCTACGAGCACCTCGCTCATCGGGACCACCCCAGGCGGTCGAGTTCGTCCTGTTCGACGAAGGTGAGCATCGGCGTGCCCGGCGCGCAGAGCATCGTGACGGTGAATCTCACCGGCACGTCGTCGCGGGCGTTGCCGTCCTGGAAGTGGATGACGTCGCCGCCCGGCTCCCAGAAGACCTCCCCGGCCTTGACCACCCGGACCGGCTGCCCCTGCAGCTCGAACCGCATCTCCCCCTCCAGGACGTAGCCGAAGGCCGGTCCGGAGTGGCGGTGCGGCGGGGTGCCCGGGTCGCCCGGCGGATATTCGATGACGATGGTCATCGCGTGGGCCCCGTCGGGGATGAAGGGAGGCTCGACCTCCTGGAGCAGAGTCAGCGCGTTCTTCCATGCCTCGGACATGCGATCACTTCCCCTGGTCGTTCTTGAGCCATTCGAGGTAGCCGATCCGCCCCAGCACGGCCCCGTCGCCGGGGACGAGGGTGCGCTCCTCCAGCTCGCTGCCGAAGTAGCGGGCGTGGACGTCGGCCACGACCGTCCTTGAGTCGCCGAGGGCCTGGAGGGCCTCGCGGATGAACTCGTCCATCTGCCGCTGCTCGGGCCCGGCGATCTCCAGCCGCCCGTTCAGGGGTTCTCCGACGGCGACCTTGGCGACGTTCTCGGAGACCTCCGCCCCCGCGATGGGCTGGAACCGGACCGGTGCGATGTGCACCTCGCCGTCCCGGGTCGCCTCGTCGGCGATGCCCTTGACGAACTCGAAGAACTGGGTGGCGTGGACGAGCGAGTAGGGCACCCCCGACCGCTCGATGATCTCCTCCTGGGCGATCTTGGCCCGGAAGTAGTCGTTCTTGGGCAGCCGCTCGCTGCCGACGATCGACAGCGCGACGTGGTGCCCGACCCCGGCCTCCTTCTCGGCGGCCAGGATGTTGGCGGTCGAGGTGGTGAAGAAGTTCCACACCGCGTCCCGCTCCCAGGAGGGCGAGTTGGAGACGTCCACGACCACCTGAGCGCCGGTCAGCGCCTCGGCCAGCCCTTCCCCGGTGAGGGTGTTCACCCCGGTGCTGGGCGCGGCGGCCACCGCCTCGTGCCCCTGCTCGGTCAGCTTCTCGATCAGCCGCGACCCGATCAGGCCGGTGCCCCCGATGACGACGATCTTCATTGACTACCCCTTGTGGTCGGTTCGCCGGGCGTTTTCCCGGCCGCCAGCTAAGACAGGGCAGCCTCCGAAGTTGTGACAAACGCCGCGAACTTCTTTTCAGATACCCACTGACCTGGGGTTATACGACATGGCCCGACGCCTCCCACAGGGCGCCGACCGGGACGGCGAGCATGCCGTCGCCGAAGGAGAACGTCTGCGTGCCGGTGTGCAGGACGATCCCGGCCACGAAGTCGCTCCCGACCCGGACGGCCAGATGGCGGAGCCCGGCGAAATCGTCCGGCCGTACGGTCGAGGCGGCTTTGACCTCGATGCCGACCACCTGCCCCCGGCGGCTCTCCAGGACGGCGTCCACCTCCACCTTGTCCTTGGTCCGGTAGTGGTGGAGATCGACGCGGGTCTCCGACCAGGTCGCCTGGCGGGCGAGCTCCATCAGGACGAAGCCCTCCAGCAGCGCCCCGAACGGCCCACCGGGCCGCAGGAGGCTGTGGGCGTCGACGCCGAGGAGATTGGCCGCCACGCCCGAGTCGACGAAGGCGACCTTCGGGGTGTGCATGCCACCTCGTGGTGAGATGGTCGCTGTGGTGGTGGTGAGTTGGTCGCTGGACTGACGGTGAGATCGTCGGGGTCAGCGGCGGGAGAGGATGACCGCGGTCGCCTGCTCGGCGGAGGGCGCCAGGTCCACCGTCTCGCCCGACATGATCTGGTAGGTCGCCGGGGGGTGGCCGACCGTGACGGTCGCCAGGTGGCGTCTGCCCTGGTCGGCGATCCACAGTTCGGCGGCCGGGCGGGAAGGGGCCGCCGGGAGCAGGGGCCAGCCGGTGGCGCGCAGGTCGAGGGTGACGCGGTCGACGCGGCACACCCGCAGGCCCGCCTTGAGGAGGAGCCGGCGGATGGCGCCGAGGGCCTGTTCGTGGCCGGTCTCCAGGCCGGTCAGGGGATGCGGCTGCGCGGAGGGCATGTGATCACGCTAGGCAGCGCTTTTCCCCGCGAACCAGTATTTTGCAGCAGTTTGCACGATCACTCGGCCCGTGCCCCGGCGGCGGCGATCAGGCGGCGGGCCGGGTCGCCGTAGACCGCCGAGGCCGCCAGCCGGTCGAAGGCCCGCTCGTAGAGGGCCACCTCGTGGGGCTGGGTGAGGGCCAGGCTCGCGGCGAGGGTCTCGATCTGGACCGTCCGCCGGTCGAGGATCCAGAAGCCGGTCAGCGGGAGCGACCCGTGGTCGGCCGAGGTCGGGATGACACCGAGGCGGACGTTCTTCAGCGCCATGTCGCCCAGCAACTGGTCGAGCTGGGCGGGCAGGACCCCGGCCGGCACCACGCCGGCCGTCAGCGCCACCTCGCACAGAACGGCGTGGAACCGGTGTCTGCCCCGGTGGAGGATGTGGCGGCGCTCCATGCGGGCCTGGACCGCCTCGGCGACGTCGTTCGGGACCTGGAGCAGGTCGACGACCGCGCCCAGGACGGCGGCGGCGTAGTCGGGGGTCTGGAACAGGCCGGGGATGTAGAAGGTCTCGAACATGCGGAACAGCCGCGTCCCGGACTCGATCGCGACCCGGTCGCGCTGGCGGCCGCGCAGGCCCGGCTGGAGCTGGCGGCGCCACTCGACGTACATCGTCTCGATGCCGCGCAGGCTGGCCAGCAGGTCGGAGAACTGGTCGTCGGCGGCGCAGTGCAGGCACCAGGCGCGCAGGTCCTCTTCGGACGGCGTCTGCTTGCCGAACTCGATGCGGGACACCTTGGAGGAGTGCCAGCCCGCGAGCGCGGCCAGGGCGACGCCCGACAGCCGGGCGTCACGGCGGAGGTCGCGGAGGCGGATGCCGAGCGCCTGGCGGGCTTTGAGGGTGGGCGTGGACATCAGACTCGGTATCGGTCGTGCGGGATGGCGCGGAACCAGATCTCGTCGCGGGCGGAGCGGCACTGGTCGAGGTCGCGCCGGTCGGTGGCGAGGCGGAACCCCGCCGAGGTGCCGTCGGGGTTGAACAGGCTGAAGACGAGAAGGTCGTCGTCGAAGAGCCAGTAGTCGTCCGGCGGGAGGGAGATCCCCGCCGCCTCATGGCGGGGGAGGTAGCGGATCTCCTCGCCCACCCTGATGTTCTGCCGGTCGATCGTCATCGCCCAGCGGATGTAGTCGGACCACGGTTCGGAGACGACGCGGGCGCGGTGGATGGTCGTCCCCCTGGCGATCGCCGCGCTGGCGTGGGTGAGCCAGGAGTCGTGCCAGACGTGGTCGTCGGGCTGGCCGAGGAGCCACGACGTGAAGGGCGCGCTCTCCTCGGCGGTGCCGTAGATGTCCTTCAGTTCCAGATGGAACGCCCTCCGGCGACCGGGCCACAGCGCTCGGAACTGCTCACCGGTGAGCGGCTGTGCGGTCTCCATCGACGGGCTCTTTCGGTAGGTGCTGCATCAGGGCGGCGGGGATCTCGACGTACGTCTCATGGTCCGGTACGTCTTTCAGGGCCTCCAGGGCCTCCGGATCCGTGATCTTCCAGCCCTGGACGACGTAGGTGTCCCGGTCGGTCGCGAAGAGGGTGGGTGACTGATCCCCCGTGGTCTCCTTGCCGAGGAACGTGAGCTTCACGGCCGATCCCTTCGCTGGCGTTCGCAGGCCCCTTGCTGCACCGGAGATGGTGCGGGTTGCCCTTCGGCCTCGTCAACGGCCATCGAGAGAAGGGACCCCCACTAATCTATTTCGTCCGGCTGCGGTGCAAGGAAAAAGCCCACCGCGACGGGCGCGATGGGCCTTTCCCGGTGAGCGCTAGCTGCCGTACACCTCGAACTGGAACAGCGAGTAGCCCCAGGCGGTGCCTCTGGCCGTTCCGTAGATGCGGACGTACCTGGCCGCGTTGTTGAGGCCGGTGTTGTCGTCCTCGCCGCCGTTGCCGCCGGTCACGGTCCGGACGGTGGCCCAGGTCGTGCCGTTGGCGGAGGTCTGGATCTGGTAGGCCGAGCCGTAGGCGGCCTCCCAGAGCAGTCGCACGCGGTTGATCGTGTAGGTCTGGCCCAGGTCGACCTGGATCCACTGCGGGTCGGCGAAGGCGCTGGCCCATCGCGTCGTGGCCGAGGAGTCGACCGCGGCGGAGGCCGGGTACTGGGCCGCCTCCACGCTCGACGCCGTGGCCGTCTTGTTCAGGGCCAGGTTGGTGACGGTGGGCGTACAGGACCTGAGGAAGGTGAAGTCGTCCACGTCGAACAGGCCGGTGCCCGTGCCGGTGAAGGTGAGGAAGATGTTGGCGCTGCCCGACGGGACGCCGGACAGGGCCGCGGTCACGTCGGCGTAGGTGTCCCAGCTCCCGGTGTTCGGGACGGTGATTGTGCCCAGGATCGGGCCGGTCTGGGAGCCGGTGCGGACCTGGATCTGGCCGCCGTTGCCGCCGGAGACGACGCGGGCCCGGATCGCGGTCGCGCCGCCGACGGTGATGTTGTTGTAGCCCGCCCAGTCGCCCGGCTCGATGTAGCCGAGGGTCTGGCCGTTGTTGGCGCCGGCCTTGGTGAAGGCCTGGGCGCCGCTCACCGAGGTGAACGACTCGGCGTGGACGCGCACGTCGCAGATCGGGGCGCCGCCCAGTTCCTTGATCCGCACGTTCCGGAACGCGGCCTGGTCGCCCGAGCCGTGGTTCTGGAGGCCGATGTAGCCGTCGAGGTTGCGGGCCGCGTCGGTGTTGGTGAAGTCGTTCACCTGGACGCCGTTGAGGTAGACGCGGACGCGCTGGCCCTCGACGAGCAGTTCGTAGGTGTTCCACTCACCCGGCGGGTTGAGGTTGGCGTCGCGGGCGGCGATGTCGGCCGACTTGAAGCCGTAGATCGAACCGGTGGTCCGGTCGGCGGTGTCGGTGGCGTCGATCTGGATCTCGTAGCCCTGGTTGACGGCGATGTTCGGGTCGCCACCGGGGTTCGGGAACCCGATGAAGACGCCGGAGTTGCTGTCACCCGTGAGACGCCAGTCGGCCTTCAGCGAGTAGGACGTGTACTGCTTGGCGTTGTACCAGAACAGGCCCATCCCGCCGACGGACGACAGGGTCGCGTCGGAGTTGGAGAAGCTGCCCGGCCCCGACTGCGACCAGCCGGTGGTCGAGCCGTTGTAGAGCGTCGTGTAGCCCGTCTCCGGGCGGCAGTCGGCGTCGGCGCGCTTGGCGGCGTACCGGATGCCGCCGAGGAGCTGGCTGCGGAAGCCCGCCTCGGCGTAGGTCGACTGGGTGTGGCCGAAGCCCGTGTAGAACGAGCGGCCGCTGTCGATGCCCTTGCACCAGGTGATCGGGTGGTCGCCGCCCATCGAGCCGCCCGAGTAGGTCGACTCGTCGAGCGTGGCCAGGACCCGGGCGGTGGAGCGCGGGTTGGTCTGGTAGTTGTACAGCTCGTCGGTGCGGGTCCAGGCCTGCGGCAGGTGGCTGGTCGCCGGGTGGGCCCGGTTCTCGGTCCTGGACGTGACCTGCTGGATCGCCGGGTGGCTGGCGAAGTAGGCCCCGGCGAGGGTGTTGTAGAACGACCAGCCGTATTCGGTGTCGGCCGCCGCGTGGACGCCGACGTAGCCGCCGCCCCCGCGGATGTAGCTCTCGAACGCCGTCTGCTGGGAGGCGTTCAGCACGTCGCCGGTCGTGTTGAGGAACACCACGGCCTCGTACTGGGCGAGGTTGCCGGTGGTGAAGGCGGCGGCGTCCTCGGTCGCGGTCACGGTGAAGCTGTTGGCCGCGCCCAGGTCACGGATGGCCTGGGTGCCGACCGCGATCGAGTCGTGCCGGAAGCCCGCCGTCTTGGAGAAGACGAGCACGTCGTAGGGGGCGTCGGCGGCCTGGGCCGGGGACGCGGTCAGGGCGGTGGCGGCGAGGGCGATGGCCCCGGCGCCGATGAGGAGTTTCCGCATCAGGAGAAGGTCCACTTCTGGTTCGCGGCCGCGGTGCAGGTCTGTTGCTGGACGGTGGTGCTGTCAGCGGTGCTGCTGCCCGTGACGCCGACGCACTTCGCCGATCCCACGTTGCGGATCGTGCCGTCGGCCGGGGTCGTCCAGTTCTGGGCGTTGGTGCCGTTGCACGTGTAGAGCTGGATCTTCGCGCCGTCGGCGGTGCTGGCGCCAGACACGTCGAGGCACTTGCCGAAGGCCCGGATGGTCTGCCCGGTGCGGGTCCAGGTCTGCGATGCCGAGCTGTTGCACGTGTAGATCTGGATCTGGGTGCCGTCGGCGGTGGCCCCGCTGCGGACGTCCAGGCACTTGCCGCCCAGGCCGGTGATCCGGCCGTTGGCAGTCGGGGTGCCGGTCGTGAAGGTGAAGGTGTCGAGGTCGAACAGGGCTCCGGTGCCGGTGCCCGCGAAGGTCAGGTAGAGCGAGGTGGCGGTCGACGGAGCCCCGGAGATCGTGCCGGTGACGGTGGCGAAGGTCTCCCAGCCGCCGGTCGGGGCGACGGTGGCCTGACCGATGATCGTGCCGGTGGGCGATCCGGTGCGGAACTGGAGGGTGCCGCCGATGCCGGCCGAGGAGACCCGGGCCGAGAACGACGTCGCGTTGTTCAGCTTGTACGGGTCGAACTGGATCCAGTCGCCGTTGTGGATGTCACCGACGGTCCGGCCGCCGTCGGCGGTGGCCTTCGTCATCAGCGTCACGCCCTGCGCCGTCTTGTAGTGCTCGGCCTGGCGCTTGCGCGGCTGCAGGATGTTCTGCGCGTGGACGTTCAGGCCGCCGTTGTCGGTGTAGGACGCGTCGAAGATCGGGAAGATGTTGGCCGCGTCGTCGTGCTCGCCGTCGACCGGGATGGTGATCGTGCCGGAGCACCCGGTCTGCGAGGTGATCTGGTGGGCGTGCTGGTCGTGGCCCAGCGCGTAGGCCATGGTCACCCGGGAGCAGTTGACCGCGCCGTCCTCGGGGTCGGTGACGGTGACGCTCCACGGCACGGCGTCGCCGAAGGAGACGAGCTGGCCGGAGGCGGGCAGGTTGATCGTCACGGTCGGGGCGGTGTTGCCGACGCTGATGACGACGCTGGAGGTCCCGGTCGCGCCCTGCGGGTCGCGCACGGTCAGCGTGGCGGTGTAGGTGCCGTTCGCCGAGTAGGTCTTGGTCGGGTTGGCCGCCGTCGACGTGGTGCCGTCGCCGAAGGCCCACGAGTAGGTGAGCGTGCCGCCCTCGGGGTCACTGCTGCCCGCAGAGGAGAACGTCACCGACAGCGGGGCCGCGCCCGAGGTGCGGTTCGAGCCGGCCACGGCGGTCGGGGCGCGGTTGCCGCCGCCGACGTAGTCGTAGCGGTAGAGGGCGCTGTTGGCGTCGCCGTTGAAGTAGCCGGTGCCGTAGTCGAGGACGTAGTAGGCGCCGTCGGGGCCGAACGCCGAGTCCATGACCTGCTTGCCGTTCCACGGGAAGGTGTCGATCGTGCCCACCGACCCGTCGCTGTTCACGTGGATGGGCTTGACCCAGCCGCGGCCGAACTCGGTGGCGAAGAACTGGCCGTCGAAGGACTGCGGGAACTTCGTGGCCGAGGTGTTCGCGGCGTCGTAGCGGTAGACCGGGCCGCCCATGGGCGACTCGCTGCCGCCGCCGAACGCCGACGGGGTGCCGGCGTCGCCGCCGTAGCGGATCCAGGCCGCGCGCGGCTGCGGCAGCGTCTGGAGGCCGGTGTTGCGGAAGGAGTTGTTCGTCGGCTGCCCGGCGCAGTTGTACTTCGCCCCGGTCGCGTTGGTGGCGAAGTTCCACTCGTTGTACGTCTCGGTCGTGGTGTTCGTGCCGGTGCAGTAGGGCCAGCCGTAGTTGCCGGGACTCGTGACGCGGTTGAACTCGACCTGGCCGGAGGGGCCCCGGGTCGAGCTGGTGGCACCCGCGTCGGGGCCGTAGTCGCCGACGTAGACGACGCCCGTGGCCTTGTCGACGCTGATCCGGAACGGGTTCCGGAAGCCCATCGCGTAGATCTCGGGACGGGTGTTCGCCGTCCCCGGCGCGAACAGGTTGCCCGACGGGATCGAGTAGGTCCCGTTGGCGTTCACCTTGATGCGCAGGATCTTGCCGCGCAGGTCGTTGGTGTTGCCCGCGCTGCGCTGCGCGTCGTAGGCCGGGTTGCGCTCGGTCCGCTCGTCGAGCGGCGAGTAGCCGGACGACTCGAACGGGTTGGTGTCGTCACCCGTCGACAGGTAGAGGTTGCCGGCCGCGTCGAAGTCCATGTCGCCGCCGACGTGGCAGCAGATGCCCCGGCTGGCGGGCACGTCCAGGACGGTGACCTGGCTGCCGGTGTTGAGGGTGAAGTCGGCGTTGAGCGTGAACCGGGACAGGCGGTTCACGCCGGTCCAGGTGGTCCAGGTGGCGGCGGTTCCGGTGGCGGGGGCGTCGCCGGAGGGGGTGCTCAGCGGCGGGGCGTAGTAGAGGTAGATCTGCCGGTTGGAGGCGAAACCAGGGTCGACGGCGACGCCCTGGAGGCCCTCCTCGTCGTGCGTGTAGACCGGCAGCGTGCCGATCACGGTGGTGTTCCCGGCGGCGTCGGTCCGCCGGAGGGTGCCGTTGCGGGCGGTGTGCAGGACCGAGCGGTCGGGCAGCACCGCGAGCGACATCGGTTCGCCCGTCTCGGCCACCCCCTTGGCCAGGGTGACCTGCTGGAAGTCGGTCGCGTTGATGGTGTGGGCCTGGGCGGGGACGGCGGTGACGCCTGTCAGGAGCAGTGATAAGGCGGCGATGAGCGGCCAGCGGCGGTGTTTCATGCACTTCCTTAAGGCGAGCTTGACTCTTTCGCAGCGTAAATTGTTTCGGGAAGATGGTCTAGAAGTTACGTACGGTCCAACGCATCTTTTGTTTTTTTGTGCGAAAGTAGGTCGTGGGATAGTTTCCTCCGTGAAGACCAACCGCCCGGAGAACACGCACCAGGCCGCGCTGCTGCGCCTCCTGCGCGACGGCGCCCGGTCGCGAGCCGAGCTCAACGACCTCTCTTCTGACGCCGCCGGCTGGCGGATGTCCCGCTCGAAACTCAACACCGAGCTCGACCGCCTCATCGAGCTCGGCCTGGCCGAGCCCGACGGCTTCGCCGAGTCCCGGGGCGGACGGCGGTCCGGGCTGGTCAGGCTGGCGAGCGCCACCCGGTTCGCGGGCATCGACATCGGCGCCACCTCGGTCGACGTGGCCGTCACCGACGGTGAGCTCAACGTGCTCGGCCACGTGAGCGAGCCGATCGACATCAGAAGCGGCCCCGGGCCGGTCCTCGACCGGGCCCTCGACCTCGTCGGCAAGCTCAAGGAGCAGGGCCTCTACACGCAGCTCAACGGGGCCGGCGTCGGGGTCCCCGGGCCGGTGAGCTTCGCCGAGGGGGTGCCGGTCGCGCCGCCGATCATGCCCGGCTGGAACCGCTACCCGCTGCGCGAGACGATCAGCCAGGAACTCGGCTGCGCCGCGATGGTCGACAACGACGTGAACCTCATGGCGCTCGGCGAACTGCACGCCGGGGTCGCCCGCCAGGTCAACGACTTCCTGCTGGTCAAGATCGGCACCGGCGTCGGCTGCGGCATCGTGGTCGACGGCAAGATCTACCGAGGGGTGTCGGGCAGCGCGGGCGACATCGGCCACATGCGCATCGACGAGAACGGTCCGCTGTGCCCGTGCGGCAACACCGGCTGCCTGGAGGCCTATTTCGGCGGGTCGGCCCTGGCCGCCCAGGCCGAGGCGGCGGCCCGCAGCGGCTCCTCGCCCTACCTGGCGCAGCGGCTGGCCGAGGGTGGGCCGCTGACCGCCGAGGACGTCGCCGTCGCCGCCATGCAGGGCGACCCGGTGGCCATCAAGCTGATAAGGGACGGCGGCCGCCGCGTCGGCCAGGTGCTGGCCGGGCTGGTCAGCTTCTTCAACCCCGGCCTGGTGATCATCGCGGGCGGGGTGGCCCGGCTCGGCCACATCCTGCTCGCCGAGATCCGCAGCGTCGTCTACCGGCGGTCACTGCCGCTGGCGACGGGGAACCTGCCGATCGTGCTGTCGGAACTGGAGGACGTCGCGGGAGTGGTGGGCGCCGCCCGGCTCATCAGCGATCACGTCTACTCGGCGTGAAGTCGGTGTGAAGAAGGTGCCGGGCTTCCGTCGGAAAGCCCGGCACCTCTCCGTTTCTAGCTGCTGTACCGCTGGATCAGCGCCTCGGCGTCCCTCAGCAGGACCGCCTTCACCTCGGCGTTGTTGACGATCTTGGGATCGTTCACCGCCTCGACGAACCGCTCCAGCTTCTTCAGGATCTTCGGCTTGTCGCGGTCGCGACCCTTGTCCTCAGAGGCCATGACCTTGGCGATGTCGTCCTGGAGCTTGGCGGCTCCGGTCTCCGAGATCTTCCCGGCCGCCTGGAACCGCTCGATCAGGAGCGAGACGTCGTCGGTCGAGGTCGTGGTCGTGAACCTGACCTCCTTGGTGTACATCCCGCCCGCGTCGGTCGTGACGGTCACCAGGAGGACGTGCTCGCCCAGGGCGAGCTTGTGGAGGGGCAGGATCGAGCCCGACACGACCGGCTGGCCGTCGAGCGTGCCGGTCACCGTCTTGACGCCGGCGCCCGTCACCGCCCAGGCGATCGTCAGGTCGGCGCCGTCACCGTAGGAGCCGCCGTCCTCGATGCCGGTGATCACGATCGTCGGCTCGGTGTCCTCGATCGTGATCGTCGCGGCCTTGGTCTCCTCGACGTTGCCGGCCTTGTCGACCGCCCGGTAGCGGAGCTCGTGGTCGCCCGCACCGGTCACGGCGACCGCGGCGGTGTAGGTCGTCCAGTCGCCGCCGTCGAGGCTGTACTCGATCTTCTCCACGCCCGACGTCGCGTCGGTCGCGGACAGCGCCACCTGGTTCCCCGGCTGGAACTCGGCCGTGGTCAGGGGGGTGGTCGCGTCGACCTTCAGCGCCAGAGACTTGGCCTGCTCGACGTTGCCGGCCTTGTCGGCCGAGCGGTAGTTCAGCGTGTGCGGGCCGTCGCCGGTCACCACGACCGGTTCGACGTACGTCGTCCACGCTCCGCCGTCGAGCTGGAACTCGGTCTTCTCGACACCGCTGCCACCGGTGTCGTCGGTGGCGGCCAGCGCCACCTGGACCAGGCTGGTGAACCAGCCGCCGGCCGGGAGCGCCGGGTTCGGCGTCGCGGTCGTGGCCGGGGCGGTGGTGTCGCTGGTCGGCTGGGTCACCTTGAAGTAGTCGAACTTGGCCGGCTTGGCCGCCGTCTGGTTGGCGCCCAGGGCGAACAGGCCGATCCGGCCCGCGCCGACCGCCGTGTTGGTCACGGCCTCGGCGATGTTCGTCCAGGTGGTGCCGTCGGCCGAGTAGGAACCGCGGAAGGTGGTGCCGGTCTTCTGGAGGCGCAGGTGCCAGACGCCCTGGGTGAGGTTGTTCGCCCCGGGCTGCGGATTCTGCACCGAACCGCCGACCTCGCTGCGCAGCTCGATGCGGCGGGTGACCGCCGAGCCGGCCGTGTTGTCGGTGAGGAAGTCGAACTTCACGTAGTTGTCGTCGTCGACGTACACGATCAGACCACCCTGGTGGTACTGCTCGTTGAACGCCGAGCCGTCGAGCTTGGTCTCCAGGGTCCAGTCGCCCGAGGGCGCGGTCTGGAGGATGAAGTTCTTGGGCGCGGTGTTGGCCGTGCCGTAGATGTCACCCTGCGCGGTGTCGATCTCCAGGTTGCCGCCGACGACCCGGTGGGTGGCGGCGTCCGGGCGGACGACCGCGTTCCAGCGGCAGACGTCGAGCGCGGTGCCGTCGAACTCGTCGTTCGGGCCCGGCTTGACGGCCTTGTCGTCGGGGGTGATGTGGAACCAGTCGAACGCGGCGTCGACGATCGGGCGGGTGCCCGAACCGGCCAGCGAGACCAGGCCGATGCGCGGGTTGGTGATCCCGGCCAGCGACTTGGTCTGCGTCATCGCGGTGAAGGTCGCGCCGTCCTGCGAGTAGTGCGCGGTGATGTTGGCGCCGTCGCTGACGAACCGCACGTAGACGGTGTCGGCGTAGGCGTCGCCGAGGTTCGGCGAGTTGCTGGCGGCGACCTCGTTCGGCACGCCGTTCTCCTCGCGGATGAACTGGAACACGCGGTTGGCGTGGTCGTTCGTGCCGCGCGCCTGGAGAACCATCTTGGCGTAGTTGTCGTCGTCGCCGTAGATGAGCAGGCCCGCCTGCTGGTACTGGTTGCGGGCGTCCATGGTGAACTTCGCGGTGGCCGTCCACGCGCCGGAGGGCGCGGGCTGGAGCACGATGTTCGGGGTGCCCGTGTTGTTGGTGCCGTAGATGTCGGTCAGCGAGGTCGGCAGGATGACCTTGCCGTCCTGGACCCGGAGGTTCTGGTCCTCGCGGATGACCGACCAGCGGTCGCGGTCGAGCGACGTGCCGAGGAAGTCGTCGGAACGACCCGAGAAGCACGTGCTGGTGACCGCGTCCACCCGGATGGCGACCGAGGCGGTGGTGGCCGCGCCGCGGGCGTCGGTCACGGTCACCGAAGCGGTGTGCGTGCCGGGCGCCGCGTAGGTGTTGCTCGCCGTCGCGGTCGTCGGCCCGAAGTTCCACTTGTACGTCAGCGGCGTGTCCCCATCGGGGTCGGTCGCCGTGGCGGTGAAGTCGACCTTCAGCGGGGCCGTGCCCGACAGCGGGCTGGCCGTGACCGTCACGGCCGGGCGCTGGTTCTCGGTGACGCCCTTGCCGATGAAGTCGATCCAGTTGAAGTTGAGCAGCGAGTCGCCCGCCGCCGCGCTCGCGGGCTTGCGCAGCACGAAGAACAGCGGCCCGGTCGTCGCCGGAGCGCTGGCCAGGTTCAGCGTGACGTCCTTGTACGTCTGCCACGCCCCCGTCGGGGTGATGTCGATCTGGCCGACCACCGGGCCGTTGTCCGGGTTGCCGGTCTTCACGAGCACCGTGCCGCCCACGCCGGCCGAGGCCGTGCGGAAGCGGATCTGGGAGATGCCGCCCAGGTTGACCGGGGTGAAGGAGAACCAGTCGCCGTCCTGGGTGAA
This sequence comes from Herbidospora cretacea, assembly GCF_001570605.1. Lineage (GTDB taxonomy): Bacteria > Actinomycetota > Actinomycetes > Streptosporangiales > Streptosporangiaceae > Herbidospora > Herbidospora cretacea. Next base: position 192,922 of record NZ_BBXG01000009.1, read on the forward strand.
CCCGATGTTCTGGTTGCCGCCCTGAGCGTCACCGGTCGCCTCGATCTGCACGCCCGCCGGGTCGGTGCCGACGCCGTCGGCGACGCGGCCGGTGCCGGAGAAGTGCTCGGCCTGCTTGCGCTTGGGCTGGAGGATGACCTCGGCCCGGCCGGTCAGCGACTGCGAACCGCCCTGGCCGCCCTTGTCGGCGTAAGTCGCCTCAAGGATGTAGAAGAGGTTGTCGTCGATCCCGTGACCGCTGTCGGTCAGGGTCTGGATCGTCCCCTCACACCCCTCGTGCTGGTCGAGCGGGTGGCCGTGGCTGTCGTGACCCAGGTAGGCCTGGATCTGCACCCTGGCGCAGTCGATCGTGCCGTCCTCGGGGTCGGTGACGGTGATCTTGTAGTTCACCTGGTCGCCGAACTCGAAGAAGCCGCCGTTCGGGGGCAGGTCGAGGGTGACGGTCGGGCGGGTGTTGCCGGCGTTGATCGGCAGGTTGGCGGTGCCGGTCAGGCCGTCGGGGTTGGTCACCTTGAGCACCGCGCTGAACTGGCCGGCCTGGGTGTAGGTGTGGCTGGGGTGCTGCGCGGTCGAGTCGGTCGTTCCGTCGCCGTCGAAGTCCCAGGCGTACGTGAGCGGCTTGCCGTCGGGGTCACTGGAGCCCTGGCTGGAGAACTGCACCGTGAGCGGGGCCGGGCCGTCGGTCTTGTCGGCCGTGATCCGGGCGATCGGCGGGCGGGTGCCCTTCACGTAGTCGACGCGATAGATGCCGGAGTCGGCGTTGTCGCCGCCGAAGCCGGAGCCCCACTCGATGAGGTACAGGGCGCCGTCAGGACCGAACTTGATGTCCATGGGACGCTTGAAGCTCATCCCGGTCAGGATCTGGTTGATCTTGACCTGGGCGTCGCCGGCCTCGTTGAGCAGGAACGAGAACATCTTGTTCGTGTTCCACTCGCCCATGATGGCCTTGCCGTCCCAGTAGGCCGGCCACTTGCGGTCCGACTCGATCGCCGGGTCGAAGCGGTAGACCGGGCCCGCCATCGGCGCGCCGCCGTTGAGCTCGGGGAACCGGTTCGGGTTGACGCTGCTGACGTAGTCGATCGTGGCCGGGATGGCCGGCGGGAGCTGCGTCAGGCCGGTGTTGTTCGGCGATTCGTTGACCGGGTTGGCGCAGTTGAAGGGCTGCCCCGGCGTCTTGGTCGCGAAGTTCCAATCGATGTACGGCGTGTTGTTGCCCACGCAGTACGGCCATCCGTAGAAGCCGGTCTTGCTGACCAGGTTCCACTCGACGGTGCCCTGCGGGCCGCGCTGGGGGTTGCTCGCGCCGGCGTCGGGGCCGTAGTCGGCGACCATCACGTGGCCGGTCTTGGCGTCCAGGCCCATGCGGAACGGGTTGCGGAAGCCCATCGCGTAGATCTCGGGACGGGTCTTGGCGGTGCCCGGCGGGAACATGTTGCCCGGCGGGATCGTGTAGGTGCCGTCCGGCTGGACCCGGATGCGCAGCAGCTTGCCGCTCAGGTCGTTGGTGTTGGCGGAGGTGCGCTGCGCGTCCCAGGTGGCACGGCCGGCCTGCTCGTCGATCGGGGCGTAACCGTCCGAGGCGAACGGGTTGGTGTTGTCACCCGTCGAGAGCCACAGGTCGCCGGTCTTGTGGTCGAGCAGGATCTGGCTGCCATGGTGGCAGCACTCCGCGCGCTGCACCGGGATGTTCAGGACCTGCTTCTCGCTGGCCATGTCGAGGGTGTCGCCGACGACCGTGAAACGGCTCAGCCGGTCGACGTTGACCCCAGCGGGCGAGTAGTACACGAACACCTGGTTGTTGGTGTCGAAGTTCGTGTCCAGCGCGATGCCCATGAGGCCGGCCTCGTTGGCCGTGTGCACGTTGAACTTCGCCGCCGTGACCGTGGCGCCGCTCGGCTTGATGATCTTGAAGTCGCCGAGACGGTCGACGAAGAAGACGCGGCCGTCCTTGGCGACGTCCATCATCATCGGGTTCGACGTGTTGTCGTCGAGGGTGATCTTCTCGTAGCTGCCGGACTGGGAGGCCGCGCAGTCGGCCTTCTCGACGCCCGCCGCCGTGCGGATGCCGCCGAGCAGCATCTTGGTGAAGTTGGCCTCGACGAAGCTCTCCTTGGTGTGGCCGAGGCCGGTGTACCAGGAGCGCCCGCCGTCGTAGTCCTGGCACCAGGAGATGGGGTGGTCGATCCCCATCGTGCCGCCGGTGTAGGTCCGCTCGTCGAGCGACTGCAGCACGTGCACGGTGCTACGTGGGTTGGTCTGGTAGTCGTACCACTCGTCGACCCGGGTCCAGGTCGTCGGCAGGTGCGCCGTCGAGGGGTGCGCGGGGTCCTCGGTCCGGAGGGTGGCCTGCTGGGTGGCCGGGTGGCTCTTGAAGTAGCCGCCGACCAGCTTGCCGTACCACTCCCAGTTGTAGTGGGTGTCGGAGGCCGAGTGGATGCCCGCGAAACCGCCGCCGTTCTGGATGTACGTCTCCAGCGCCTCCCGCTCGGAGGCGTTGCTCAGCGGGTCGCCGGTGGTCGACAGGAAGACGACGGCGGCGTACTGCGCGAGGTTGGCGTCGGTGAAGGCCGCGCTGTTCTCCGTCGCGTCGACGGCGAAGTTGTTCTCCGTGCCGAGCTTCTGGATCGCGGCGATGCCGTCGGGGATCGAGTCGTGCCGGAAACCGGTCGTCTTGGAGAAGACGAGGACCTTGAACTCGGGATCGGCGGCTATCTGGGCCGCGGCGGCCGGGGAGGCCAGCACGGGCGTGAGGGGCAGCACAAGCGCGGCGGCTAACAGGATGACCCTGGCCAGCCTTCCAAAACGCATGAAGGGACCTTTCCTGACAGTGGACGTACGTCAGGCGAAGCGCGCGCGCCGATCACGCTGCCACCGATATTCAGTTGGGCCGGAGATGCCACTCCCCGGATGACTCCCGTGATTTGTAACACGGAAGTTTCCGGGGAGCCCAGAGGTGATCAGGTAACGAGTTGACCTTGTTTTTAGTCGAGAGGCTTGGGCAGCCTGATGGTCACGATGCGGCTCTTCACGCCGGAGTCGATCAGCCGCCCGTCGGCGCCGAACTCGCCCAGCCCGAAGTCGTTGTCGTTGGCCACGGCGATCGTCCGCGGGTCGAGGATCGCCAGGCCCTCGACCTTGCCCGGCAGCGTCGGGGCCACCTTCGACAGGTCGGCGATCAGCGTCTTCGGGGCGGGACGCACCTGCGTCAGGTCGGTCAGGGCCTCCAGCGACGGGGTGGTGGACGCGTCGTCGTACCGGCCGCCGAGGAGGTTCTTCGCCTTGGCCAGGTTGATCTCGTAGATGTGCGCGACCCGGTCGGTGCGCTCGTCGACCAGGATGCGGTCGCCGGCGACGTGGGCCAGGCCGGAGATCTTCATCTGGCTCTGGTCGCCGTCGTACGACGGGTCGAAGACGTTGACGTCCTCGAACTGGTAGGCGTACTCGCCGGTGATCCGGCCGCGCCGGATGTCGAAGGTGAGGATGCGGGCGACGCGGGACTTGTCGCCGACGGCCTTGGCCGGGTTCTGCAGCGGACTCTGCACGGCCAGGTAGAGCGTGCCGCCGTTGATCGCCAGGCCCTCGAAGCCCCGGTTCTGCGGGCGGGTGGCCAGGATCGCCGGGAGGACGTCCTTCACCGGGTAGTCCGCGCCGGTCAGGTTGAGGCCCTGGGGGACGTACCGGGCGATGACCCGGCCCTTCGGCGACACGTGGATCAGCGACGGGCTGTACTCGTCGACCAGCCAGAAGTCGCCGTGCCGGTCAACGACGACGTCCTCGGTGTCGACGCCGCTCGGGTTGTAGGCCAGCTTGGTGAGCCCGTCCCAGGTGTAGGGCAGTTCGTCGTGGCCCGCCTGGTTCGACATGCCCGTGATCGGCTTACCCGACCGCCCGGTGAGCGGGATCCACTTCTTGACCTCGACGCCGTGGCGGGTCGAGACCTTGGCGATGGCCGGGGCGAACTCGGGGATCGGGAAGGTCCGCCGCTTTTCGCCCCCGACGGTCGGCTGCCCGTTGGGCCCCCGGTCGGTGACCATCCAGAACTCGCCGTCCCGCCCGGCCGGGAAGAGGCCGCTGCCGACGCCGCCGAGCTTCACGCCGCGGTCGTCCTGGATCGACGGCTGAAGGTCCTTGAGGGGGACCGCCGCGAGGGTGACGTCCGCGACGACGACCGGGGCGGGAGCGGGCTTCGCCGTGGCCGTGCCGGGGATGACGAGCGTCGCGGCGGCCAGGGCCAGACCGGCGAGGGCGGGACGGAGCATCGGCTTACCTTCCGTTTTGTCACAGGATTGCCAGCCGATCACCGTAATGACCGTTCTTGAACGGCAGGCTTCATCCGGATGAAGGGAAACCGGCGGGCCTCCGCCCCGCCCGGCGCCGCTCGGTGCGTCAGGTCAAGGTGAAGCGGATGGGTCCCGCCAGCACCGTGTAGCCGTCGTCGTGCAGGTAGTACGCCGCGTACGCGCCCGGGCCGTGGAGTCTGTCGGTCGGCATCACGAGCGTGCCGTCCGCGCCGGGGGTGTAGCGCCAGTCGATGGACGCGCCGTCCTTGGGGGCCATGGTGGCGGGGTAGAGGCCGATCCAGTTCTTGGCGCTGACCGTCGCGGGCAGCGTGGAGTAGGCGAAGGTCAGGCTCGTGCCCCTGGGGACCGACGTCGCGCCCAGGGTGAGCTTGGCGTCGGGGGCCGCCGCCGCGGCGGGCAGCGCGGGGGTGAGCGGGGCGTCGTCCGGTTGCAGGTTGTAGTAGGCCGCCAGGCGGCCCACGATCGTGTCGGCGTAGGGGGCCAGGCGGGCGAAGTTGCCGGCCAGCGCGGCCCTGGCCGCCTTGTTGAGCGCGGCGAAGTCCTTGGTCGCGCCGGTCAGGTGCGGTTGGAGCCTGGTGATGAGCGCGTAGTCGCTGGCGATGCCGAGCGAGCCCATCGCCTGGGCCAGCGACGGGGTGCTCACCCCGGTGTCCAGCACCCGGCTGACGAACGTGACCCGGTGCATGATCCGCCAGCACGGCGGCTTGGTCTCGGTCTGCCGGGCGCGCTTGAGCGCCAGCGCGTTCGGGTCGGTGCCCCGGTCGAGCCACTCGGGGTCGATCACCTTGCCGTAGAAGTCCTCGAAGTTGTCGGTGGTGGTGTCGAGGTAGAGCGTCATGAACCGGTAGGCGTCGACCCGGCCGGGCACCAGGATCGGCTTGCCCTCGGCGTCGAACTGCGGCTTGTCGCTGACGAACTTCTGCAGCTCGGCGCCGGGGCCGCAGCTCACGTCGAGACTGAACGTGCGGGTGGCCTGCTTGGACTTCTTGCGGGTGACGCTGTACCCGGCGCCCATGGACGCCTCCAGGCCGAACTTGTTGCCGTGGATCATGACGTCGAAGCTGATGCCGTAGTGGCCGCCGAAGGTGGACTTGAAGGAGAACGCCCCCGAGGTGGTCTCGGTGACCTGGTCGGTGGTGGCCGTCGTCTCGGCGAAGAAGCCGCCGGCGGCGGTCCACACGTAGGTGTTGACGATGTTGCGGCGCGAGGCCGACCGGGTGGCCGCTCGTTTCGCCTCCGGGTCGCCGCCGGAACCGGTCTCGGTGGTGGCGCCGGTGCCGCCCGTCATCCCGTTGAGCACCTTGGCCGCCTGGCCGTGGGTGGGGTCCCAGGTGTGGGTCTGGACCGACACCGAGTCGTAGAAACCCTGCAACTGCTGCTGCTCGCGCTGGATGCGCTTCTTGATCCGGTAGGCCTCGGCGGGGCGGTAGTAGCTGTACTCGCCGCTCACCCCGTCGGCGGCGTTGGGGAAGTGCGGGTCGGGGAACGGACGCAGGCCGGGGACCTGGCCGTACTCGTGGTAGCCGACGACCCCGTCCAGCGTGCCCTGCTTGGTGTAGCGGGGGTTGATCGGGAACGGGATCAGGTTCCAGTCACGGGGGATGTCGGGGCTGGGCAGCATCCGGTAGGCGACGACGGCGCCGGTGTGCGCCAGGCGCAGCGCGTACATGTCGGCGGTCTCGGACTGGACGACGGCGAAACCGGTGTTGGCGGGCACCCAGCGGCGGCCCGCGGACGGGTTGACCTGCTTGGTGGCGTCGGCGTCCTCCCAGCCGCCGGCGAGGGTGACCTTGCTGGCGCGGGTGGTGTTGGCGCCCTGGGACACCTCCGTGGTGTCGCTCCAGCTGTTGGAGAAGTCGAGGGACAGATAGAAACCCCACTCGTGCTTGACCGCGCTGATCGGCTTGGCGGTGCCGGCGCCCAGCGGCGCGGCGACGGCCCAGACCTCGTCGCCCATCGACTGGTCGAAGGAGATCTTCATCGCGGAGTCGACGCTGACGTCCCGCTGCGACGACATGGTGTTGACGACGTTGTCGGCCTGCACGAAGGAGACCGACGAGGCGCCCGCGTAGTCCTTCTTCTCGTCGGTCATGTTCTCCGACGGGACCGGCGGCGCGCCCTCGATGTAGCCGATGAGCTGGGGATCGAACTGCACCTGGCCGACCCAGGTAGTGGCCAGTTCGCCGACCTTGAAACCGGTGCTCAGCGCCCACGACTTGTCGTCCTGGAGGTAGCCGTAGGCCCGTTTGAGCACCCCGATGATCGAGTCGTCCGGGAGCCGCTGCACGTCGCCGTACTCGGTGGCGGCCGGGGTGGTCGCGATCGTGCCGTGGAAGGGGGTCTTGACGCCGGTCAGCGCCGAGCGGATCCGGGCGGCGTCGGTGGAGATCGGCGCGGTGGACAGCACGATCTTCGGGCCGGGGGCCGACTGGGTCAGGTGCTGGCCGCTCAGCCCGGCGTCCTTGACCAGCGCCCCGGCCGTCGTGTCGTCGGCCTCGAACGGGTAGTAGGCGAGCAGGTGCTGCCGGTCGCCCTTGACCCGGCCGAACATGTTGTCCAGGACCTGCTCCTGCGTGCGTATGGTCCGCCAGACCCGGATCTCGTCGAGGTCGCCGGTGAACCCCTCGCCCACCACCGAGCGCGGCGCGGCCGACCGGGCGACGGCCGGCCGCGTCATCGGCTCCGTCGCCACCGGGCTGCCGTTGCGATAGAGGGTGAACCTGTTGCCCGCCGGGTCGGGGGTGCGCACCCGCGTCACCGCGCGCAGCGTGGCGGGATAGGAGCCGCACATGTCCTGCGTGGTGGAGCCCTTCGACTCCGGGAACCTCCACCAGGCGACCAGCCCCTGCGCCTTGGGACTGATGGGCACGCCGATCTGGTCGGCGTCCCTGGCCACGTTCCAGATCCGCACCTCCGACAGGACGCCCTTCAGGCCGGACACGGTCTTGCCCTCGACCATGCGGCCCAGCTCGGCGGGCGCGTCGTTGCCCACGGGCTTGGCGCCCTTGTAGCGGTGCGACCCGGCGTCGGCGCCGTCGACGTAGAAGCGGATCTCCACGCCCGTCTCGATGCCCGTCGGGTTCCTGCGCACGACGGCGACCTTGTGGAACCTGCCGGTCGTCAGGGCCGTGGTGGATTTGTGCACGACGGGCGCGGTCGTACCGGATCCGGCCTCGAAGGCGAAGGCGAGACGGTTGTCGTGGTCGACATACAGGCAGTAGGGCACGGCCGTCTGGCCGCCGTCGCCGAGCACGCCCTTGCCGACGAGCCCGTGCCGGCCGCCGGACTCGATCTGCACGAACGCCTCGATGGTCAGGTTCTCCACGATGTCCAGGCCGCCGGGGCCGCCGGCGTCCAGGTACCCGCCGCCGTCCATCCGCATCGCCCAGTCCTGGGTGAAGGCGACGGCCAGGTGGGCCCATTCGCCCGGCGGGAACAGGTCGGCGCTCTGCACGCTCTGCTCGTTGACCGTCGCGGCGATCCGGTAGGCGAAGGAGCCGTCGCCCTTCATGAGCTGCTCCAGGCTCAGCGCGTACCGGGTGGGGCCGGTGTCGGTGGCCAGGATCAGGTCTCCGTTGTTGACCACGGTCGGCCGGATCCACGCCTCCAGCGTCAGGTCGCCGGAGGCGGCCAGGGCCGCGATGTTGGCGGTGTTCGCCAGGTGCAGCCGGTTCTTGGCGTCGCGGTCGAAGGAGAACGCCCGGCCGGGGGCGTCGCCGTGCCAGCGCGGGCCGAGCGGCTGGCTGACGTCGGCGGCGGTCCCTGCGGGCACCGGCCCGGTGGCGCTCTGGGCGTTCGCGCTGACGATCAGCGAACCGGAGGCCACCGACACACCGGGGGCGCTGCAGGTGGCCTTGGTGTAGTCGTAGGCGGGGGTGCGCACCTTGGCGCCCGTACCTGCGGTCAGGCCGCCGCCGGTCAGCGTGATCTGCGTCGAACCGGCCGGGGCCGCCTCGGCCGTGCGGGCGTCGGCGCCGACCGTCACGGCCGAGCCCGCGGTCAGCGCGGTCGCCAGCGGCTCTATCAGAGTCACCACCGTGTCCTGCACCGACAGCACCGTGCCCAGCTCGGTTCCTTTGGCGGTGCCGTTCAGCACCGAGGCCAGCCGGTCGGCCTGGTCGGGCACCGCGGGGAAGGTCTCCCTGGTCGTGCCGCGGCTCACCTCGACCGTGCACAGGCCCGCTCCGGCGGCGGTCACCTTGACCGCGAAGTCGGCCGACTTCACCGCCATGTCGCGGGCCGACAACCGCAGCGTGCCGTCGGCGACGGTGAACTGCTTGACGGCGGGGGCGATCGTGGCGGCGTAGTAGGCGGCGAAATACTGGCCCGAGCCGCCGCGGAAGTACAGCGCCACCTCGCCGGTCGAGCTGTCCAGCAGGGCGGGGGCGTTGGCCGTCCAGGCGAAGGACAGCAGCGCCCCGAGGGTGGTCAGGCCGGAGCGGTCGGTGTGCAGGGTCGGCATGGGCAGCACCGCCTCGGCCGCGCCCGCCTGCGCGCCGGTCAGCGTGGCCAGGGTGTTGAGCGCGGCGTCGAGGGCCGCCTTGTCGGCGCCGAGCCGGCGGGAGGCCTCCTGCTGCTGGATCAGCCGCTGAACCAGCGGCATCACCTCGGCCATGATCTCGCCCTCCCGCTGCCGCCCCGAGTTCCTGGCCGGGCCGACGATGGTCCGGTTGAGGGTGTACATGCTGAAGATGCCGCCGTTGTGCAGTTCCTCCCCGAGCTGGTTCAGCCGGGACTGGGTGGCCGGCATCCAGTCGGTGAGCTGCTGGTCGGTGTAGAGCTTGGCGCGCGCCGCGGTCACCGCGTCCTCCGCCTGGCGGACTCTCTCGGCGTCCTTGGTCGGGTCGGGGGTGCCGATCCAGGCCAGGTCGACGACGCCGGGCACCCGGGCCAGGCGGCCGTCCTTGGAGACGGCGAAGTCGAGAGTGGCGACGTAGGAGCGGTCGGCCGGTTCGCCCTGGGGCGGCGGCCCGGAGGTGGCGAAGGCCAGCAGCACGCGCGCCTGCCTGCGTTCGGGCACCGGCGCCTGGCCGTAGCCCGTCACCGAGGACTGCTGCTGGTAGTACAGCGTCGCGGTCAGGCCGGCGACGGCTTTCCGGCCGGTGACGGTGAACGACTGACGGGTGATGCCGGGGCCGTCGTAGACGGGGGCGTCGGAGTCGGCCCACACGGGGCCGGGGTCGAAGCGGCCGGAGAACCTGTTGGGGCCGCGGTCGCGGACGTTCACTCCCGCGCCCTCGTCGAGGGGGAAGTAGGCGTACAGGCCGGTCTCGCCGCCCGACAGGCGCCGGCCCCGGGTGGCGAAGTCGGTGCGCGCGATCGTCCAGATCCGCACTTCGTCGATCAGGCCGGCGAACCCGTCGGCGGGGGTCTGACCGGGGCCGCGCCCGCCGATCGCGATCCGGGCGCTGACGTCGACCGTCTCGGACGTCGTGAGCGTGCCCGCCGCCGCGCCGTTCAGGTACAGCCGCAGCGCCGCTCCGTCGAAGACGGCCGCCACGTGCGCCCAGACACCCGTCGGCGCCGCCGTCGTCGAGGTCAGGGTCTGGGAGCCGTGGCCGAACCTCAGCCTGCCGTCGGCCTGGAGGCTCACGTGCACCGGGCTGTCCATGCCGGTGCGCCGGGTGCGCCCGATGATCAGCCCGGTCCCGGTGGCGGCGGCGGGCTTGATCCAGGCCTCCAGCGTGTACGGCCCCGCCGGCGCGGCCGTGACGTCCAGGCCCGCGATCAGCGGTGCGCCCGTGCCGTCGAAGCGGAGCGCCGTCCCGGCCCGGTCCTGCGGCGGCTTGACCGGAACCAGCAGCTTGCGGGTGTGCGAGTCGATGCCGGGGGACCGTTCCAAAACCGAGGCGGCGTACTTGGGGTCGGGGCTGGTCCACAGTTCGGTTCCGGCGGGGTTGAACAGCCCTTCGGGGGTCTGCTCCAGGTTGTGGCCGTGGACGGTGCCCGACGTGTCGGCGGTGAAGATCTGCCAGCGGGTGTGCCCGGTGACGGCCGTGGGCAGCGTCAGCGCGGTGAACAGGCCGCCGGTGAGCCGTCCGGCGAACGACAGTTTCATGGTCGGCTCGAAGAACTGCTTGCCCTCCATGTCCCGGGTGCCGAGCGTGTCACCGCCGGAGGCGGGCAGGATCCGGCTGCGGCTGCGCTGGTAGCGCACGTCCACCACCGGCTTGAGCTCGGCGCCCACCAGGACGAAGCGGTCGCACAGCAGCGCGGCGTCGGCCTTGGCCGGCTTTCCCCCGGTGGCGTCGCCGGTCAGCCGCCCGGCGGTCGTCTCGTAGACCGACCCGGTCGCGCCCGCCGCCACCGACTGGCGGAACACCAGCAGGTAGCGGCCGTCGGAGACCACCTGGATGGGGAACTCGGAGGTCAGCCGGGCGGTCGTGGACAGGAACGGGTCCTCCTCGCCGGGCAGCAGCTTCTCCGAGGGCGGCACCTCGGCCGAGCCCAGCTTCTTGACGACCGGCATGACGGCCACCTGGGGCGACTCGGCGCCCACGTCGACGATCTCGGCCGGGAACACCAGCACGGCCGGGTCGGCGTTCCAGTAGGCCGCGTCGAGTGCGCCGCGCGCCCGGTCGGCCTGGTCGAGGCTGAGCACGCTGTAGTAGACCCGCCGGTCGGCGCCGAGGGCGAAGCCGACCACGGTGCCGTTGTGCCGGACCATTGTCGTGGAGATGTACTCGCGGTCCTTGTAGACCTTGGTCAGGGTTTTGTCGTACACGAAATTGAACTCCTCGCCGATTGCGTCCGACTCGCCGACCCGAAACCCGTGTCAGGGATTCGATTCGCCCTCTCACCTGGGCGAACAAGTCCTGGTAATTAAGTGCGTCACGTGCGGTGGACCGATCCATCCACCAACTCATCACGGGGCGTTGACGATGACAATCAAGAAATTGGCTGTCTTGTCAGAGTGCGGTGCCGGTGATAATTCGCATTGTTCGCGCCTTCGGTGACGAGGGATCCCCGGGCCCGTGCGGATGCCGGCGTCCTCCTGGACGTCGCCGATTTCCCGCCGTTCTGGTGTGATTAGCCCGTGCTTGCGCTCCTTGGGCGGGATGACGAACGGCGGCGGCTGGATCTGCTGCTCGGCAACGCGCGTAACGGTCATGGCGGGTCGCTTCTGGTCACCGGGGAACCGGGGATCGGCAAGACGGCGCTGCTGGAGGCGACGACCACCGGCGCGGCCGGGCTGAAGACGGTCCGGCTCGACGGGTTCGAGTCGGAGATGACCCTTCCCTTCGCCGCGATCCAGCGGCTGACGATCCCGCTGACCGGCCACCTCCGGGCCCTGCCCGAACGGCAGCGCGAAGCGATCAAGGTCGCCTCGGGGCTGGCCGACGGGCCGCCGCCCGACCGGTTCCTCGTCGGTCTCGGCGTGCTGGGGCTGTTCGCGGCGGCGGCCGCCGACGAACCCGTGCTCTGCGCGGTGGACGACGCCCACCTGCTCGACCAGGAGAGCCTCGACGTCATGGCGTTCGTGGCCCGCCGGATCGCGGTCGAGCCGGTCGCGCTGCTGTTCGCGGCCCGGGACGAGCAGGACATCGCCTCGCGTCTCGCGGGAGTCCCCGAGCTGCTGCTCGAAGGGCTGAGCCAGGAGTCGGCGACCGCGCTGCTGATCCGGTCGCTGGCCACCCCGATCGACCCGGCGTCGGCGGCGGCCATCGCCCGCGCGACCGGCGGCAACCCGCTCGCGCTGATCGACCTGGCCGAGGAGGCCAGGGACATGGCCGGGCTCGGGTTCGGCGGCGACCCGATCCCGGTCGGCCGCCGTCTGGAGGCCCACTACGCCCGGCGCGTGGAGCAGACCGATCCGCAGGTCCGCCTCTGGGTGCTGCTGGCCGCCGCCGACACCACCGACAACGCCGAGCTGATCACCTCGGCCGCCCGCGAGCTGGGCCTCGACGACGACGTCGTCGACCGGGCCGAGGCGGTCGGGCTGGTGGAACTGCACGACACGATCAGGTTCCGCCACCCGCTGGTCAGGTCGGCCGTCTACAACGCCTCCGCCGGGGCCGACCGCAGACGCGCCCACCGGGCCCTCGCGAAGGCCGCCGCCGACCTCGGGATGGTCGAGCTCGAAGCCTGGCACGCCGCCAAGGCCACCTTCGGCACCGACGCGGCGGTGGCCGACCGGCTGGAGCACGCCGCCGACCTGGCCGCCCGCCGAGGCGGTCTGGCCTCCCGGGCCAGCATCCTCACCCGCGCCGCCGAGCTCACCCCGACCGGGCCGGTGAAGAACTCCCGACTGGCCGGGGCGGCGGAGGCGGCGGTCGCCGTGGGCGCGGTGCAGGTCGCGCAGGACCTGATGGCCCGGATCGACGAGGTGACGGCCGACCGCGTCGACCACGGCCGGGTCATCGTCGTGCGCTGCGCCCTCGCGCTGTTCTCCGGCGACGCGCGGATCCTGCCCTTCTCGGCGGCCCGCCTGGTCGAGGCGGCCGACGCGTTCCGCGGGCGCGACTTCGAACGCGAACAGCGCGCCCTGCTGAAGGCCTACGAGTTCTGCAACGTCATCGACCGGCTCATGGCCGGCATCACCCAGCGGGAACTGGGCGAACGGATCACCGAGGCGGCGTCGGCCGGCGGCCCGCTGTCGGAGATCCTCGACGGCATCGGCGCGCTCATCCTGCTGCCCTACGCCGAGGCGGTGCCGCGCGCCCGGGTGGCCTTCGACGCGCTGATGGCGCTGCCCGACCACGAGGTCATGCACATGTCCTCGGCGATGGCGGCGCTCGGCATGTTCCTGTGGGACGAGGCGGCGCGCGGGGCCGGGCTGGCCCGCGCCATCGCGGCGGCCCGGGAGGCGGGCGCGCTCCAGGCGCTCGACTCGCTGCTGTGGGTCAACTCCCTCGCCGAGATCTGCGGCGGCACGGTCCGCGCGGCCGAGGAGTCGATGGCGCAGGTCCGCGAGGTCCGGCTGGCGATGGGCTACGACGCCGAGAACGTGATCAACGCGGCGCTGATGGCGTGGACGGGCGCGCCCAAGCACGTGGTGGTCGCCATCGCCGAAGGGGCCAACGCGGTCGGGTTCGGCGGGGTCGGCGCGACGGCGTTCGCCTCCGTCGCCCAGCGCGACCTGGCGGAGGGCGACTACCGGGCCGCGTACGACCGGCTCAAGCCGCTGATCGACGAACCGTATCTGCAGGTCACGCCGCTGCACTTCCCCGACTACGTGGAGGCGGCGGCGCGCAGCGGCCGGGCCGCCGAGGCGCGCGTGTACGCCGACCGGCTGGTGGAGATGGCCGAGGTCAACGGCTCGACGTGGTGCCGGGGGGTGGCCCTGCGCTCGAAGGCGCTCGTCGGCGACGAGCCGGAGGCCGACTACGCGGCGGCCGTCGAGGCGCTCGAAGGGACCGGCGCGGTGGTCGACCTGGCCAGGGCGCACCTGCTCTACGGCGAGTGGCTGCGCCGGGCCCGCCGTCGTCGTGAGGCGGGTGAGCGGCTCCAAGCGGCGGCCGGCCTGTTCGAGCAGACGGGCGCGCACATCTTCGTACCGAGAACGAAGGCGGAGCTTGAGGCGGCAGGCCTGAAGCTGGCCCCGGTCACCCGCCGGACGGGCGGGGCGAGCGGCTGGAACCTGCCCAACGGACAGACGGTCCCCCTGGCCAGCGCCGACATGCCCGACCTCACCCCGCAGGAGCTCACCATCGCCCGCCAGGCGGCCGAGGGCCGGACCAACGCCGAGATCGCCGGCACGCTGTTCATCAGCGTCAACACCGTCGACTACCACCTGCGGAAGGTGTTCCAGAAGCTCGGTATCTCCTCACGCCGCCAGCTCGCCGACAAACTACGCGAATCACGTGGTTCGTAACCAAAGGCCCCCGCGCGACGCTCGAATCACCACATTCGAGCCCAGGAGGCCCCAATGCCTTTTGTCACCGCTGACGACGGTGCGCGGATCTTCTACAAAGACTGGGGGACCGAAGGGTCCCCGGTCCTGTTCAGCCACGGCTGGCCGCTGAACGCCGACGCCTGGGAGGCCTCGGCCCTGTTCGTGGCCAACCACGGCCACCGCGCCATCGCGCACGACCGGCGAGGCCACGGCCGCTCCTCGCAGACCTGGCACGGCAACGAGATGGACACCTACGCCGACGACCTGGCCTGCCTGATCGAGCACCTCGACCTGCGCGATCTCACCCTCGTCGGTCACTCGACCGGCGGCGGCGAGATCGTCCACTACATCGGGCGCCACGGCACCGCCCGCGTCTCCAGGGTCATCCTGGTCGGCGCGGTGCCGCCGCTCATGCTGAGGACCGACGACAACCCCGAGGGGCTGCCGATCGAGGTGTTCGACGGCATCCGCGCGGGGGAGGCGGCGAACCGTTCGCAGCTCTACCGCGACCTCGCCGACGGCCCGTTCTTCGGCCACAACCGCAAGGGCGACGTGGCGCAGGGCTTCCGGGACGCCTTCTGGCTCCAGAGCATGGCCTGCGGGCACCGGGCGGCCTATGAGTGCATCGCCGCCTTCTCGGCCACCGACTTCCGGCCCGACCTGGCCAAGATCGATGTCCCGACGCTGGTCATCCACGGGGACGACGACCAGATCGTGCCGTTCGAGGTCGGTGGCAAGCGGTCGGCCGAGCTGATCGACGGCGCCGTCCTGAAGGTCTACGAGGGCAGCGGCCACGCCCTCCCCGACACCGACCGTGACCGCCTCCACGCCGACATTTTGGAGTTCATCTCATGACGACCGTCGTTCTCGTCCACGGCCTGTGGGTCACGCCGCGCAGCTGGGAAGAGTGGGTTCCCCACCTGGAGGCCAAGGGCCTGAAGGTGCTCACCCCGGCCTATCCGGGCTTCGAGATCGAGGTGGAGGCGCTGCGGGAGAACCCCGACGTCATCGCCGACCTCACCGTCAATGACACCGTCGCCCACCTGGCCTCGGTGATCCAGGCCGAGCCCGAGCCGCCGATCATCATCGGCCACTCGTTCGGCGGCACGCTGACCCAGCTGCTGCTGGCCAAGGGCCTCGGCTCGGCCGGTGTGGTGATCGACTCGGCGCCGACCGAGGGGGTGCGGGTCAACCCGATCTCGCAGGCCAGGTCGCTGTTCCCGGCGCTGAAGAACCCGGCCAACCGGCACCGCGCCGTCGGCTTCACGCCGGAGGAGTTCCACTACGCCTTCACCAACACGCTGTCGGAGGAGGAGTCGCTCAAGGTCTGGGAGCGCTACGCGATCGCCGCGCCCGGCTACTGGGTCTGGGAGTACGGCCTGTTCGCCAACTTCAAGCCCGGCCACCAGGACACGTGGGTCGACTACGACGCCGACCGCGCGCCCCTGCTGTTCATCGGCGGCGAGAAGGACCACATCATGCCGCCGTCGGTGAACAAGTCGAACGCCAAGCACTACCGGAACTCGCCCGTGCTGACGGACTACTACGAGTTCGCGGGCCGCGACCACTGGACCTGCGGCGCGCCCGGCTGGCAGGCCGTCGCCGACCACGCCGTGGAGTGGGCCCTGAAGCACAGGCGCTGACGTTCCGCGCGAGAGCCCGTTCCCTCGTCAGGGGGGAGCGGGCTTTCGCTTCTCATCCGAAAGTTTCTTCTCCCCTGCTGGGCCGGACCGTGGCATTCATCTGGTTACATCGAGCGACATCCGTCCGAGAGGGGGCTCTGAGCTGGTGATTCGCAGCTGAGCTGCGGGTTCAGGTTTCGGCGATGTTTCTGAAAGTTGTTGACAGCCCGGGGGTCCCCGCTGACACTACCCGGGATACCGATTCGCTCCCGTCGGTCGTTTCGCGCCCCTTTGGCAGGGAGGAAGCACGTCCATGAAAAAAGGCTTAGCGGCCGCGGGCATCTGGGCCACGGTGATCGCCATGGTCCTGATGTCGCCCGGCGTCGCGCAGGCTGCCGTGACCACCAACCAGACCGGCACCAACAACGGCTACTGGTTCTCCTTCTGGACCGACAGCCAGGGCACGGTCTCGATGGAGCTGGGCTCCGGCGGCAACTACAGCACCTCGTGGCGCAACACCGGCAACTTCGTCGCCGGTAAGGGCTGGCAGACGGGCGGCCGCAGATCGGTGTCGTACTCGGGCAGCTTCAACCCGTCGGGAAACGCGTACCTGACCCTCTACGGGTGGACCCGTAACCCGCTGATCGAGTACTACATCGTCGACAACTGGGGCACCTACCGTCCGACCGGCTCCTACAAGGGCACGGTGACCAGCGACGGCGGCACCTACGACATCTACGAGACGACCCGCACCAACGCGCCCTCGATCGAGGGGACCCGGACGTTCAAGCAGTTCTGGAGCGTGCGGCAGCAGAAGAAGACCGGTGGCACCATCACCTCCGGCAACCACTTCGACGCGTGGTCGCGGGCCGGCATGCAGCTCGGCAACCACGACTACATGATCCTGGCGACCGAGGGCTACCAGAGCAGCGGCAGCTCCAACATCACGATCGGCGGCGGCAACCCCAACCCGCAGCCGACCCCCACCCCCACCAACGGTGGCGGCGGAGGCGGCGGCTGCACGGCGTCGCTGTCGGCGGGCCAGTCGTGGAGTGACCGCTACAACCTGAACGTGTCGGTGAGCGGATCGAGCAACTGGACGGTCACGATGAACGTCCCGTCGCCCGCGAAGATCAGCTCGACGTGGAACATCTCCGCGTCCTACCCGAACGCGCAGACCCTCACGGCACGGCCCAACGGCAGTGGCAACAACTGGGGCGTGACCATCATGCGCAACGGCAACAGCACGTGGCCGACGGTGTCCTGCCAGGCCGGCTGACGCCTTCGACCCACGGAAAGCCCACGGAAAGCCCACGGAAAGCCCAGGTGATCGGCGCCTGGGCTTTCCGCTCGCCGTCCTACTGGGGGCAGGCCTGGCCGGGCAGGGTCAGCGACGCCCGCGCGTGGCTGACGACCACGTCGACCCCGGCGATCGTCGTGACGTGGATGGCGTTGACCTTGATGCCGGCGCCGTTCCCGTAGGGGATCCGCTCGTTCAGCACGATCTTGGCCACCAGCGGGATGGTGATCGTGTGGTTCAGCGGCGGGTTGGTGACGGTCGAGCCGTTGACCTTGAGCGTGGTGAACGTGGTCGTCCCCGCCGTGGTCACCGTCCCGCTCTCGGTGGCGGTCGCGGTCGCCTGCGCGGTGATCTCCTCGGCCGTGATCAGGCCGTTGAGCAGGTTCAGGTTCGCGGTGGTGGCCTTCGCCTTCGCCGTACGCAGCCCGTCAGGCCCCACCGTGCCGGAGGCCTCCGTGGTGAGCACGCCGAGCGAGGCGACGGCCGGGAGCACCGCCGTCAGGAGCGTGTCGCTGTCGGAGCCGGGTGTGGCCGTGCAGGAGATGTCCGAGGGAACCAGCGGCGCGCCACCGATCAGCGGCGCGGTCACCTTCGCGGCGTGGGCGTGGGCGTCGAACTTGTGCTGCGGCGCGACGAAGTTCACCGTCGCACACGCGGCCGGCGGGTTGATGCCGATCCGGGTGGACACGTCGGCGGGGCAGGTCGTGTACGTCCCGATGGTCGCGGCCTTCACGGGCACGGTGATCGTGCAGGTCGCCTCGCCGTCGGCGATGCCGCCCCCGGCGGAGACCACGCCGCCGGCCACCGAGACCGACGGGCTCACACAGTCGCTCGTCGGCGTCCCGGCCGGGGTCAGCCCGTCGGGCAGGTCGACCTTGAACGACCAGCCGATCTTCTCGCGCAGCTCCGAGGTGTTCGTCACGGTCAGCGTGAGGTTGGCGGTCTGCCCGACCGCCGGGCTCGCCGGCGAGTAGGAGAGGCCGAGCTGCGGGGTCACGTCGAGCACCCGCACGTTGTCGATCGCCCCGTCGTTGCCGTTGGTCCCGGCCTGCGTGTTCACCATGCGGATGCCGAGCTGCGACCCGGCGAACAGCACCGGCGCGTCGCTCGTGTACGTCCCCACCGAGATCCCGTTGATCACGGCTCCCGGGGCGGCGCAGGTGTCGATGGGCTGGCTGAACGTCGGGATCGCGTTGGCCCCGTCGAGCAGGTAGAACGCGATGAGCGGATGGGCCACGTTGCAGTTGACCGCCGCCGCGTCGACCGAGAACGTGACGAAGCGGCTGCCGCCGCCTCCGATCGGCACCGGATGCTCGGTCTCGAGCTGCACCTTGGGCGCGCCCGGTGGTGTGTGCGTGAACGCCGTCACGGCGTGGTTCTCCACCGCGTTCTCCCCGGCCCACTGCCCGAGCGCGCCGGCGAGCTGGAGCACGGTCGGCCACCAGCCGCCGCACTGCACGCCGAGCGGGGGCGGCGGGTTGGGGTTGAGCCGGCTGGCGATGATGCCGTTGCACGACGTCAGCCAGGCCGGGTCGGCGGTGTAGGTCATGGCGTGGGGCGCGGGCCCGGTGTAGTCGGTGACCATGATGGGCGCCGCGCCCTGGCCGTTCTCGAACCTCTCACTGAACACGACCTGCGGATCGGCGGGCGCCGCCGTGGCCGCTCGCGGGGACAGGACGACGCTCAGAGGGATGAGGGTGAGAACGACCGCGGGAACGATTCGTCGCAAGGGTGCTTTCCCTTCGTGGCGAACTGGCGGTCCTCAGTCCTCACACAAAGTCCCCGACGAATCACTTACTGTCAAGAAAGGGTGACGTTTGTCAGGAGTTATGCCATTCGTCATCAGTGGCTGAATCGCTGGCCGAGGGCTCCTGGATATGGGTCTTCGCCCCCCAGCCCCTGAGGAGGGAATCGGTGACCCTGGTGAAGACCCAGGTCTCCCGGTCCTCGCTCGTGGAGGTCCACACGCGACGGACGAGCCCGTCCTTCCCGATCCACAACCGCCAAACGATCTTCTCCTTGGCCGTCTTCGCATCGGGGCGGTCGCCACCCCAGGAGTGCCGGACCCCGGGAGAGAGCCGAAAGAGGTCCCCGTAGGTGATGACGCCGCGGTGGATGGTCGTGCGGGTGCCGTCGTAGACGCCGCCCTGGCCCTTGCCGGAGGCCCTGGCCAGCAGCGCTTTCAGGGTCGCGGGTTCGTCGAGGGGGATCTCGCCCGATGACAACCTCGGGATGTCGCCGGGGAAGTCGTATCTGACCCAGGACTTCGTCGGCGGGGTCGGGCAGATCCAGCCCTGACAGTAGGAGCGGCCCTTGAAGGTGAGCCAGCGCGGCGGCGGAGACGGGTACTCCGCGTGGGGCCGGTCGCGCTTGTCGACTGCCACGACTCCGCCGGGCCCGAATTCGACCCGGTAGTTCTCGCCGAAGCTGGACCCGTCGTGCGCATCGGTGTAGGTCGTCGTCATGGTGACGCCGCGACCTGCCACGAACTGGGCCCGGAGCGCGTCGGGCGGGGTGGTGAACGCCGTCGTGGACACCATGACGGTCACCGCGACGGCGGTGGATAAGAGGCGTTTCATGGAATCTGCCTTTCGCCGTCCAGATCCGACGAAATTGACTTTGGCAGTGGTCAGTCACGAATGGATGACTTGAGGTTATCGATCGCCTCCGTGAGGCCTATCTCCAAATAGCGGATGTCGTCGGTCGCGACCAGCATCGTCGCGCCGCCCGCTATCGCGCCGATGATCTGCGCCGCCACGCGCTCGGCGTCGGCGTCCGGCCGGACCGCTCGCACGCCGGCCGCGATCGCGCCCTGCCAGCGGGCGTACATGCCCGTGATGATGTCGCCGACCGCCGGGTTGGCCAGGCCGAGCTGCGCGGTCAGCGCCGACAGCGGGCACTTGCGGCGCTGGGCCGCGTAGCGGGCGATGACCCGGTCGCGCCAGGCCTCCCACTGGTCCCACGACGTCAGGTCGCTCAGGTAGGGCTGCTGGTCGTCGAGGACGCGTTCGGCCTCGTGGGCGGCCACGGCGAGCAGCATGTCGGATTTGCCGTCGGGGAAGTAGTGGAAGAGCTGGCTCTTGCTCGTCGTGGTCGCGGCGCGGATGTCGTCGAGGCCGACGTTGGCGGGGCCGTGTTCGCGGATCAGCAGGGCGGCGCCCTCGACGATGCGCTGCCGGGTGGCGGCGCCCTTCGGGGTCAGTGCTCTCACCTGGGTAATCTATCAAAAGTGAACTTGACAGTCCATTTTTCCCGTGCCACTTTGGACCGCGTAGTCCAATCACGGAGGAGTTCCACATGGACCTGCAGCTCATGGGCAAGCGCGCCCTGGTGACCGGATCGACCAGCGGTCTCGGCGAGGAGATCGCCAGGACCCTCGCCGCCGAGGGGGTGGCGGTGGTCGTCCACGGAAGGGACCGGGCGCGGGCCGACGCGGTCGCGAAGGAGATCGGCGGGACCGTCGCGCTCGGCGACCTGACCACCGACGAGGGGGCCGACGCCGTCCGCGAGGCGGCCGGGGAGGTCGACATCCTCGTCAACAACCTCGGGGTCTTCGATCCAACTCTGACCTGGGAGAACGTGACGGCCGACGACTGGAAGGACATCTACGACGTCAACGTCGTGACCTCGGTGCGGATGATCAAACGGTTCGTGCCGGGCATGAAGGAGCGCGGCTGGGGGCGGGTCATCCAGATCAGCAGCGTCCTCGGGGCCCAGCCGACGGAGACCCAGCCCCACTACTCCGCGACCAACGCCGCCCGCGACAACCTGGCCGCCGCGCTGTCGCGCGAGCTGAAGGACTCGGGGGTCACCTCGAACGCGGTCGCGGCCGGCGGCATCCTCACGCCGTCGTCGAAGGTCCGGCTCCTCGAGATGGGGCGGCAGGCGGGCTGGGGTGAGACCTGGGAGGAGATGGCGGAGACCGCGCAGCGCCGCCTCACCACGATGGTCGACGTCGGGCGGATCGGGCTGCCGGAGGAGTACGCCGACCTGGTGACCTTCCTGGCCAGCCCCAGGTCGGGGTACGTGACGGGGACGACGCTGCGGGTCGACGGCGGGTGGCACTAGTCACTCCGGCGAAGAGCGGGCTTGACCGATAAACCCCTATTTCCTACAGTTAAAGTAGGAAAGCAGAGGTGATCTCCTTGCGCTCGCTCCGTGCCCCCCTTGCCGGTCTACTCCTGGTTCCGCTGCTCGCCGCGTGTGGCGGGACCGCGGCGCCCGCCGGGCAGCCGTCCACCCCCTCCCAGGGCGGTTCGCTCGTCTTCGGAGTCGACACCGAACCCCTCAACCTCGACCCCCACGCCAGCCCGCAGATCGTGACCAGCCTGTTCACCCGGCCGGTGCTCGACTCGCTGGTCACCCTCGACGACAAGGGCGGCATCGGCCCCTGGCTGGCGACCTCGTGGGACATCTCGGCCGACGGCCTGACCTACACGTTCAAGCTCCGCCCTGACGTGAAGTTCACCGACGGCACCCCCTTCGACGCCGAAGCGGTCAAGGTCAACCTCGACCACATCGTCGACCCGAAGACGAAGTCGCAGCTCGCGGCGTCGGCGTTCGGGCCTTACGAGAAGACGACCGTCGTCGACCCGCAGACGGTGGAGGTGAAATTCAAGCGGCCCTACTCCCCGTTCCTCGCGGCGCTGTCGACGGCGTTCTTCGGGATCCAGTCGCCCAAGCAGCTCGCCCTCGGGCCCGAGACGCTGGCCAAGAAGGTCGTCGGGACCGGGCCGTTCGTCATCGACGCGTTCGTGCCGCACCAGGGCATCACCTACCACCGCAACCCCGACTACAAGTGGCCCCCGGCGTGGGCGGGCCACACCGGGCCCGCGCTGCTCGAACGGCTGGAGTACAAGGTCCTCATCGAGGACTCGGTGAGGCTCGGGGCGCTGACCAGCGGGCAGATCGACGCCATCGCGAGCGTGCCGCCGGTCAGCGTCAAGCAGGTCGAGGGCGACTCGCGGCTGACGATCGTGCGGCGGCAGGCGCCGGGCGGGAACTACAACTACTACCCGAACACCGCCAAGGGCGTCTTCACCGACCCGAAGGTGCGGCAGGCGTTCCGCGACGGCATCGACTTCGGCACCGTCGTGAACAAGCTCTACTTCGGGGCCTTCGAGCCCGCCAAGGGGCCGATCTCCCCGGTGACCGCCGGGTTCGACCCGGCCGTGCAGCGGACCTACGACGTCGCCAAGGCCAACCAGCTGCTCGACGAGGCCGGGTGGACCGGCCGCGACGCCGAGGGCTTCCGCACCAAGAACTTCGAGCGGCTGACCGTCCACTGGCCGTTCCAGAAGGCGACCGCCCGCGAACAGCGGGGCACGCTGTCGGAACAGGTGCAGGCCGAGGCCAAGAAGCTCGGGTTCGACGTGGTGTTCGACGACGTCACGCCGACCGACTTCCCGCCGAAGGCGATGGCCGGCGACTACGACCTCATCGACTTCAGCTGGCAGCGGGCCGAGGGCGACACGCTCCGCACCCTGTTCGGGATCTCCAACATCCCCAGCGAGAAGCTGTGGGGCCAGAACCTGGCCCGCTACGACGACGCCGAGGTCGACGCCTGGCTCGAAGAGGCCCTGGCCACCACCGACCTGGCCGCGCGGGCCGCCCTCTACGCCAAGGTCCAGCAGCGGGTCACCGCCGACGCGGCCGTCATCCCGGTCTACTCGTTCACCTATCTGCTGGGCGCGTCGAAGAGCGTCCGCGACATCACGTGGGAGCCGCAGGGCCACCCCACCTTCTACGACGCGTGGGTGTCGAAGGCATGATCCGCCGCCTGCTGACCCGGCTCGGCGCCTCGGCGCTGGTGCTGTGGGGGGCGGTGACCGTCTCGTTCACCGCCCTGCACCTCACCCCCGGCAACGTCGTCGACGTGCTGATCGGCAGTTCGATCGTCACGCCGGAGGTCCGGGCGCAGATCATCGCCGACTACGGGCTCGACCGGCCGCTACCGGTCCAGTACGTCACCTACCTGGGCCGGGTGGTCCGCGGCGACCTCGGGCAGTCCTACCAGCTCCACGAGCCGGTGGTCACCGCGATCGGCGCGCAGCTCGGGCCCTCGCTCCAGCTCGCGGGGTCGGCGCTGCTGGTCGCGGTGACCGTCTCGGTGACGCTGGCCGTGCTGACCGCCCGGCGGTCGCGGTGGATCCAGGTGGTCGAGCTCGTCGGGGTGTCGATCCCGACGTTCTGGACGGCGATCCTGCTGCTCACCGTGTTCTCCTTCCAGCTCGGCTGGTTCCCGGCCGTCGGCGCCGACGGGTTCGCCGGGCTGGTGCTGCCGGTGATCGCGGTGTCGATCCCGATCACGACGCTGCTCACCCAGATGATGCGCGAGAACCTGGAGCTCGTCCTGGAGGAGCCGTTCGTGCTGACCGCGCGGTCGCGCGGCCTCTCCGACCTGGGGGTACGGCTCCGCCACGCGCTCCGGCACGTCCTCGTCCCCGCCGTCACGCTGCTCGGCTGGGTGATCGGGCTGCTGGTCGGCGCGATGGTCGCGGTCGAGCAGATCTTCTCCCGGCAGGGTCTCGGGCAGCTCACGCTGTCGGCCGTGACGGGCAAGGACCTGCCGGTCGTGATGGGCGTGGTGCTGTTCACGGCGGTCCTGTACGTCGTGGTCAACATCGTCGTCGACCTGCTCTACCTGGTCATCGACCCGCGCCTGCGGAGCGCCGCGTGAGACGGCACGCCGGCTTCACCCTCGCCACGGTCGTGCTGGCCCTGATGACCCTGGCCGCCCTCGCCCCCGGCCTGCTGACCGGCGGCGACCCCGGCGGCGCCGACGCGCTCAAGGCCCTGGAGGGGCCGAGCGCCGACCACTGGTTCGGCACCGACGCCAACGGCCGCGACGTCTTCACCCGCATCGTGTACGGCGCCGGGCCCTCCCTGCTGGCCGGTCTCGGCGCCACCGCCCTGGCCGTGGTCGCCGGCACCGCGCTCGGGCTGCTGGCCGCGCTCGGCGGGCGGGTGCTCGACGAACTGGTGATGCGGCTGGTCGAGGTCGTGCTGGCGCTGCCGACGCTGCTGCTGGCGCTGCTGGTCATCACGGTCACCGGGCCGGGCACGGTCAACGTGATCCTCGCCATCGCCCTCTACACCGCGCCCGGCTACGCCCGGCTGGTCCGGGCCCAGACCATGGTGATCAAGCGGGCCGGGTTCGTCGAGGCGGCCGTCTCGCTCGGGCTGAGCCGGGGCCGGATCATCTGGCGGCACGTGCTGCCCAACGCGTTCGAGCCGCTGCTGGTGCTGGCCACCATCGAGGTCGGCACCGCCCTCGTGGCCGCCGCCTCGCTCAGCTACCTCGGGCTCGGGCCGCAGCCGCCGGCGCCCGAATGGGGGGCGATGCTCTCGGCCGGGCGCGACTACTTCTCCGTCGCCTGGTGGATCGCCGTCTTCCCCGGCGTCGCGATCACCCTGACCGTCCTGTCCATCACCGTCGCCGGACGGCGTCTCCAGCGGAGGGTCGCATGAGCGTCCCGGTGGTCGAGGTCACCGACCTGCGTGTCTCCTTCCCCGCGGTGGACGCCGTCCGGGGCGTGTCGTTCGCCGTCCACCCCGGGGAGTGCGTGGCCATCGTCGGGGAGTCGGGGTCGGGCAAGAGCGTGACCGCGCGCACCCTGCTCGGGCTGACCGGCGAGGAGGCCACAGTCACCGCCGGGCGGCTGGCCGTCGACGGCGTGGACGCCTCGACGTTCAACGAACGGCAGTGGCGGTCCATCCGGGGCAGGCGCATCGGTTACGTGCTGCAGGACGCCCTGGTCTCGCTCGACGCGCTCCGCCCGGTGGGCAAGGAGATCGCCGAGGCGCTGCGGCTGCCCTGGCGCAGGGCCAGGCGGCGGGTGGTCGAACTCCTCGACGAGGTGGGCGTGCCCGAGCCGGAGGTCCGGGCGAGGCAGTATCCGCACGAACTGTCCGGCGGCCTGCGGCAGCGGGCCCTGATCGCCTCGGCCATCGCCTGCGGGCCGAAGCTGCTGATCGCCGACGAGCCGACCACCGCGCTCGACGTCACCGTGCAGGCGCAGATCCTGCGGCTGCTGGCCGAGCGCAAACGCGGCGGTCAGGCGCTGCTGCTGATCAGCCACGACCTCGCGGTGGTGGCGGAACTGGCCGACCGGATCCTGGTCATGAAGGACGGCGTCGTCGTGGAGGACGGCCCGGCCGGACAGGTGCTCGGGGCGCCGGAGCATCCGTACACGAAGACCCTGCTCGCCGCCATCCCGGGACCGGGCTCCCGGAGCACCCGCCCGGGTGAGGTGGTGATCCGGGCGACCGACCTGGTCAAGACGTTCGGGAGAAGGACCGCCGTCGACGGGGTCTCCTTCGAGCTGCGGGCCGGGCAGACGCTCGGCGTCGTGGGGGAGTCGGGGTCGGGCAAGACCACCACGGCCCGGCTGGTGCTCGGCCTGCTCAAGCCCGACCGGGGCTCGGTCGAGGTGGACCGGCGGCAGGTGCAGGTGGTCTACCAGGACCCGCTCAGCTCCTTCGACCCCCGGTTCACGGTGCGCCGCATCCTCGACGAGGCACTGGAGGTCGGCGGGACGCCCCGGCGTGAACGCGGCCGACGCTCGGTCGAGCTGCTCGCCCAGGTCGGCCTCGACGCCGGGGTGCTCGACCGGCGGCCGCTGAAGCTGTCCGGCGGGCAGCGGCAGCGGGTGGCGATCGCCCGCGCGCTGGCCCCGCGTCCCCGCGTGATCGTCTGCGACGAGCCGGTGTCGGCGCTCGACGTGTCGATCCAGGCCCAGGTGCTCGACCTGCTCACCGGGCTGCAGGCCGAACTCGGGGTCGCCTATCTGTTCATCTCGCACCACCTCGGGGTGGTGCACCACGTCAGCGACCACGTGCTGGTGCTGAAGGACGGCCGGGCCGTCGAGTCGGGCGACGCGCACCGGATCTTCACGGCGCCGTCCGATCCGTACACCCGAGAACTGCTCGCAGCCGTGCCAGGAGGGCACTATGACCAAGCAGATCCATCTCGCCGCGCACTTCCCGGGCGTGAACAACACGACCGTCTGGTCCGACCCCCGGTCGGGTAGCCAGATCGACTTCGACTCCTTCAAACACTTGGCGCAGACGGCGGAACGCGGCAAGTTCGACTTCTTCTTCCTGGCCGAGGGCCTGCGGCTGCGCGAGATGAAGGGCCGCATCCACGACCTCGACGTCGTGGGCCGGCCCGAGTCGCTGACCGTGCTGTCGGCCCTGTCGGCGGTGACCACCCACCTGGGGCTCGCCGCGACGGTCAACTCCACCTTCAACGAGCCCTACGAGGTGGCCCGGCGGCTGGCCTCCCTCGACCACCTGTCGGGCGGCCGGGCCGCCTGGAACGTCGTGACGAGCTGGGACGCCTTCACCGGCGAGAACTTCCGGCGCGGCGGCTACCTGGCCGAGGCCGACCGCTACACCCGCGCCAAGGAGTTCCTCCAGACCGCCCGCGAACTGTGGGACTCGTGGGCGCCCGACGCGCTGACCAGGTCGGGCGGCGAGTTCGTCCGGCCGGACGGCATCGGCTTCTTCGAGCACCGGGGGCAGCACTTCGACATCCGGGGACGGTTCGACGTGCCCCGGCCGCCACAGGGAAACCCGGTGATCATCCAGGCCGGCGACTCCGAGGAGGGCCGCGAGTTCGCCGCCTCCTCCTCCGACGTCATCTTCAGCCGGCACAGCAAGCTGGAGGAGGGGCGCATCTTCTACCGCGACGTCAAGAGCCGCCTCGCCAAGTACGGCCGCGCCCCGGAGGACCTCAAGATCCTCCCGGCCGTCACCTACGTCCTGGGCGACACCCAGGAGGAGGCCGAGGAGCGGGCGGCCGAGATCCGCCGCGCCCAGGTCGGGCCGCAGACCGCGATCCTGTTCCTGGAGGCGATCTGGGGCCGCGACCTGTCCGGCTACGACCCCGACGGCCCCCTGCCCGACATCGAGCCCGACCTGTCGACCGACGTCTCCAAGGGCCGGGCCCAGTTCCGCCGCGACCGGGCCGAGACGGCGGCCAAGTGGCGGGCGCTGGCCGAGGAGAAGAACCTGTCGATCCGCGAGCTGGTCATCGAGACCGCCGCGCCGCAGACCTTCGTCGGCACCGCCGCCTCGGTCGCGGCGGAGATCGACACCTTCGTGCAGACCGACGCCGCCGACGGCTTCATCTTCGTGCCCCACATCACCCCGGGCGGCCTCGACGACCTGGTCGACAAGGTCGTGCCGCTGCTCCAGGAGAAGGGCGTCTTCCGCGCCGACTACACCGGCCCGACCCTGCGCCACCACCTCGGACTGAAGGAGCTCTCATGACTCTCCACCTCGCGGTCGCCCTCGACGGCGCCGGATGGCACCCGGCCGCCTGGCGGGCCGAGGGCGCCCAGCCCGACCGGCTGTTCACCGCCGGATACTGGGCCGACCTGGTCGTCGAGGCCGAACGCGGCCTGCTCGACTGGGTCACCTTCGAAGACTCCCTCAGCCTCCAGTCGTCCCGGTACGACGGCCCCGACGGCCGCCACGACCAGGTGCGCGGCAAACTCGACGCGGTGCTGCTGGCCGCCGCCGTGGCCCCGCTGACCTCGAAGATCGGCCTGATCCCGACGACCAGCGTGACCCACACCGAGCCGTTCCACGTGGCGATCGGCATCGCCTCGCTCGACCACGCCAGCAAGGGCCGGGCGGGCTGGCGTCCGCGCGTCTCCGGGCGGCCCGACGAGGCGGCCCACTTCGGCCGCCGCGAGTTCCCGCCGTTCGACCTGGCCAACCAGGGCTTCATCGACGACCTCTTCGAGGAGGCCGCCGACGCCGTCGAGGTGGTCCGCCGCCTGTGGGACAGCTGGGAGGACGACGCCGAGATCCGCGACGCCGCCACCGGGCGCTTCATCGACCGCGACCGGCTCCACTACATCGACTTCGAAGGCCGCTTCTTCTCGGTCAAGGGCCCGTCGATCACCCCGCGCCCGCCGCAGGGCCAGCCGCTCGTGACCTCTCTCGGGCACGGCCCCGGCCCGTACGCGTTCGCCGCCAGGAACGCCGACGTGCTCTACGTGACCCCGACCGACCGGGACGACGCGCGCCGGATCGCCGGGGAGGTCCGGGAGCTCAACCCCGGCCTGAAGGTCTTCGCCGACCTGGTCGTCTTCTTCGGTGACCACAAGGCCCGCCTCGACGAGCTCGACGGCGCGCCGCTGGAGTCGGACGCCCACGTCTTCGAGGGCACCCCCGCCCAACTCGCCGACCTGCTGCTCGACTGGGGTTTCGAGGGCTACCGGCTCCGCCCGGGGGTGCTGCCGCACGACCTGACCGCCATCACCCGGGGCCTGGTGCCCGAGCTCCAGGCGCGGGGGGCGTTCCGGACCGTGTACGAGACCCCGGACCTGCGCGGGCGACTGGGGCTGGCCCGCCCGGCCAGCCGGTACGCGAGGGTGTCGTGAAGTTCCTCGCCCTCACCCTCGGCTTCCACCACGACCAGGGCAAGCCGGTCAACCAGCGCTTCCGCGAGATCGTCGAGAGCGCCGTGCGGGCCGAGGAGCTCGGCTTCGACGGCTTCGCCTTCGGGGAACGCCACGAACGGCCGTTCCTGTCGTCGTCGCCCACCGTGGTGCTCAGCCACATCGCGGCGAAGACGTCCACGATCCGGCTCTTCACCGCCGTCACCACGCTCGCGCTGCTCGACCCGGTCAGGGCGTTCGAGGACTACTCGACCCTCGACCACCTGTCGGGCGGCCGTCTGGAACTGATCATCGGCAAGGGCAACGGCACCGCGCAGGCCGAGCTGTTCCACGTCACCGAGGCCGACCAGTGGGACCGCAACCGGGAGAGCTACGAGCTGTTCCGCCGCCTCTGGCGGGAGGACAAGGTGACCTGGGAGGGCAGGTTCCGCCCGGCGCTCGTCGACGCCGAGGTGCTGCCCCGCCCGTTCCAGCAGCCCGTCCGCGTCTGGCACGGCAGCGCCACCAGCCGTGAGTCGGTCGACCTGGCCGCCTTCTACGGCGACCCGCTGTTCTCCGCCAACGTCTCCAACCCGGTCGAGCCCTACGCCGAACTCGTCGCCCACTACCGGGAACGCTGGGAGCACCACGGCCACGACCCGAAGGACGTCGTGGTCGGCGCGGGGACCGCCGGCTACTACAGCGCGCCCAAGTCGCAGGACGCGATCGAGACGTACCGGCCGGTCTTCGACGCGCGGCTGAGGTTCTTCGCCTCGCGCGGCCTCGACCCGGTCTTCCACAGCCTGGAGGACGCCATCGAGCGCAGCTCCATCCTGGTCGGCAGCCCCCAGCAGATCATCGACAAGGTCCACCGCTACCACGACCTGCTCGGCCACGAGGTGATGCACCTCTCGGCCGAGGCCGAGGGTCTCACCGAGGCGCAGCACCGCGACTCGCTCGAACTGTTCCAGGCCGAGATCGCGCCCGTACTCCGCACCGACATCCCCAGCAGACCCCTGGGAGGGCTCGCATGACCCGGCTGTCCATCCTCGACCTGGCCCCCATCGTCTCCGGCGGCACCGCGAGCCAGGCCCTCGCCAACACCCTCGACCTGGCACGCAAGGCGGAGGCGGCCGGCTACCACCGCTACTGGTTGGCCGAACACCACTTCACGCCGGGCGTGGCCAGCGCGGCCCCGGCCGTGCTGATCGGCGCGGTCGCCGCCGCGACCAGCACGATCCGGGTGGGGTCCGGCGCGGTCCAGCTCGGCCACCAGACCGCACTCGGCGTCGTCGAGCAGTTCGGCACCCTCGACGCCCTCCATCCCGGCCGCATCGACCTCGGTCTGGGCCGGTCGGGACAGCGGGCCAAGGAATTCCGCGCCGCGGCCGACGCGCCCCCGCCCCCGCCGCAGGAGGCGCGGGTGGTCGACGGCCTGCTGATCCCCAAGCCGTTCTCGTTCGCCTCGATCGCCGACAAGTCGATCTTCACGCTCTGGGCGCAGCTCCTCCAGCAGCCCGGCGCGGAGTCACCCGACTTCGCCGAGCAGGTCGACGACATCAGGTCGTTCATCGCCGGGACCTACCGGTCGGCCGACGGCGTCGAGGCGCACGTCACCCCAGGTGAGGGAGCCGAGCTGGAGCTGTGGATCCTCGGCAGCAGCGGCGGCCAGAGCGCCCAGGCAGCGGCCGAACGCGGCCTGCCGTTCGCCGCCAACTACCACGTCAGCCCGTCGGCGGTGCTGGAGGCGGTGGAGGCCTACCGGGACGCCTTCAAGCCCTCGGAGCTGCACGCCAAGCCCCACGTCATGGTCTCCGCCGACGTCGTCGTCGCGGAGACCGAGGCTGAGGCGCGCCGGATCGCCGAGCCCTACGGCCTGTGGGTCCGCAGCATCCGCAGCGGCCGGGGCGCCATCCCCTTCCCCACCCCCGAGGAGGCGCTCGCCCACGAATGGTCGCCCGAGGACCGCGAGCTGATCGCCGACCGCCTCGACACCCAGTTCGTCGGCACGCCGGAGCAGGTCGTCGAGAAGCTGCGGACCCTCCGCGACGTGACCGGAGCCGACGAACTGCTGGTCACCACCATCACCCACGACCACGCCGACCGCGTCCGCTCGACCGAGCTCCTCGGCCGGGCCTGGAAGGAGCTCTCATGACCACACGTGAGGACGAAGTGCGCGAACTGCTCACCCTCACCGGCACGACCTGGATCGACGGCGACACCGTCGTCCCCCACGTGCCGGGGGTGTGGACCCCGGCCGGCGGCGGCGTGGAACTGAAGGCAGGCCAGGACGACGGCCTGACCATCGACGGCGAACCGGTCACCGCCCCCGTCGTCATCACCCCCGACGTGTCCGGCCTTCGCTACGGCCGCGTCAAGATCCAGGCCCTCATCCGCGACGGCCTCCCGGTGATCCGCACCTGGGACCCCGACGCCGCGACCCTGCGCGCCTTCCAGGGCATCGACTCCTACCCCCACGACCCGGCGTGGATCCGCCCGGCCGTCTTCCGCCCCTACGGCGAGACCCGCCCCGAGACCGTACCCACCGCCGACGGCCGCGAACGCGACCTCCTGCTGGTCGGCGACGTCATCGTCGACCTCCCCGGCGGCACCCGCACCCTGGCCGTCACCGAGACCCCCAGCGGCCTGTCCGCCCAGTTCGGCGACCTGACCAACGGCGAGGAGACCTTCCGCTTCCGCACCCTGCCCCTGCCCGCCCCCGACCCGGAGGGACGCCTGGAGGCCGACTTCAACGCGGCCCACCTCCCCCCGTGCGCCCTGACCGACCACTTCCTCTGCTTCCTGCCCCCACCGGGCAACCGCCTGGACGTGAGGGTGACAGCGGGCGAGAGACGACTCATCTGAATCGGCCGCGCGAAGGCGTGGGCGGTCCCGTCGTGAAGAACTTCCTTTACGGCTCCGCCCACTCTCAGGCCAGGGCGACCTCTGCCAAGCCGGGCAGTGAACGGGATGGCGGCAAGGTGCCGACATGAGATGCCCTTGATTCGCGATGAATCAGAAGAGAGTTTCTTCCTCGCCGGTCGGCGGCTTCGCTTTTAGAGTCGTTTTCGCCCGGATCTTTTTCGTGGGAAAGGCGGGTCCCGGGCCATAACGAACAGCGGTTCCTCGTTTCTGCTCGGAAGTGCGCGTGATGATCTCCCGGCCAACCAGGTCTCGCAGAATGTCGCGAGCAGCGTAGACATCCAGATCGAAGAGCCGCTGGATTGTCCTGCTGTTCACCTCCCCGTAGTCCTGCACGTGTTCGATGACTTTACGGTCGATCTCATCTATTGCTCTGCTGTGATAGGAGACGGCCGAGCCGAGCCGAGAGACGACCTCCCCGCGTAGGCGATAGGAAGGGAAGGTCCGGCGCATCGTGCCGCGGGTAGGTTCCAGCATGTTGACAGGGCTCGTCGAAAGACGAAGGAGACTGGCTTGCGCCTCCTCTGCCGAGCGTTGAATGATTGGGGCGATCTCATTGGCGTCGATCGTTCGCTTGCGGCAGAGCGCTCGGATTATCAGCAGCGCATCGGTGTCCTCGCGTTCCTCGATGGGAAGCGTGGCCAGAAAACGCGCGATCTTCGTGTTGGGTGGTTGCCCACGGAACGCGACGGTGACCTGATCCTGGTCTTCTGTGATGATGGGGGCGTCTCGGCCAGACTTGATCATCTCCCGGAACATGCGGTCAACGCCCTGTCCCACCTCTTCTGCAAGCCCGAGAAGCCGAAATGCCGCAGCCAGCGTGGGATATCTCGCCCGGGATCCGATGGTCAGAATGTTGTTGACCGTGATTCCGTTCACCAGTGGCCCTGGTGACGTTATGCGGAGATACTCGGCCGAGTGATCGACGTTGATCGATGACCGCAATCGCCAGTCGCCGTGTATGAAAGCGTTGGCGATGGCCTCTCGAATTGCCGCCGAAGGATAGTCCTCAATCTGGATCTGCTGGCCATCGGCCAAGGTGACAGGGGTGATTCCCTGCCGCGATCCAATGGACTGAAGTACCTCCTCAAAGGCCAGCACCGCTGGTGACTGCAAGCGGATGATCGCATCCGCTTCTCCTGCCTGTGTCCGACGGTGCTGGTAGACGACAAGATCGTGAGCGGTTGATGACGCGCTTTCGCAGAGCAGGATCTCCCCGGCCCGGTTCAGCGAACCGTCATCCGCGATGACTTTCAGGACTCGGAGGAGGTCGAGGTCGGACAGGCGGCCATATGACTGGCGTGCCGCGTCCGAGGAATATTGGAGGAGGCGTCGGCAATATCGAATGGCGAACGGGTCGACGTCTTCCGTCGTGCGTCCGCTGGGAGTCGACGACCAATCGATTCCGCGCCGTTCTTCAGTGAGACGACTGATGTCCAATGGACGCATCGGAACGCACTGATCGTTGATGCGATGGTAGGCGTAACCCTTGGTCGTGGAGTAGACGTCGAGGCCGGCGGGGACGGAGATCACCAGCAATCTCGCACCCGCGAAATCCACTGAGGAGATCTCTACCAGCAGGTTGGGACTCGTCAGTTGATGGATTCTTCCTCGCAGTACCACCGGGTCGATGGCACAACCTACGAACGCGTCCTGTCCCGCCTTGGAGTCGACGACCCCGACGATGATGAAGCCGCCACTCGCATTGGCGAAGCAGACCGCAGCCTCGGTCAGATCGCTGCAGGCCTCCTTGAAGTCGGGCTTCGCCTCCTTGAAGTCCAGCCTCTCGTTCTCGCACTTACGCGCGATGGTGCCCGACTGGACAGCCTTCAGCGCCTGGAGAACGAGGTCCATCGTTTGATGCCTCCTTTGGGGAAAGTAATACAGTGCAGGCTATACCCAAAGGAGGCTCAAAGGAGGGCTTCTTGGCCGTGTCCGCGAGGCCCTGACCTGTGATGACGGGCAGAGACCAGTGTTCAGCCCGAATCGAGCAGGGCCGAGCTGCCGCCGACCAGGTGGCGTTCGACGATCTCGACGATGACCGTCTCCGCGTCGTCCCACTCCACCGGGCCGTCGTTGCGCTGGTAGGTCAGGTTCGCGAAGTAGGGGCGCAGCCAGGGCATCGAGTTGCGGGTGAACGAGTCGCCGATCAGAACGGTCTTGGGCTCGTACCGGGGAGCGCCGTCGCGGGCGAGCTCATACCGGTCGATCAGCTCCTCGCGGGGCGCGCCGAGCAGCGGGCCGAGGTCGCCCTCGCGGTGCGCCTGGCCGGTGAAGACGAGGTCGGTCTCGGCGGCCAGGTCGGGGTCGAGGGCGCGGGCCACCTCGGCGGCGTAGAGGGCGGCGGCGCGGTCGGTCCAGTGGCTGTCGGTGCGCCAGTAGGCGGGTTTCCCCGTCTCCCGCTGGAGTTGCTCCAACGGGGTCCGCAGGTCGACGTACCCAGGGAGGTTCGCGGCTTGGAGCGCGGTCCAGAATTCGGCTTTGCGGTCGAGGAGGCACCGGCGGCCGGGGAAACGGGCGGGGAGCCACTGCGGGGAGATCGTCGTCTTGTCGGGGGCGACCGTGAGGACGAAGCGTTTGCCGGCCGCCTCGACCCGCTCGCCCAGCCGGCGCAGGGCGTCGATCGTCTCGCTGATCGGGCGTCTCTGGTGGCATGCCTCGGTCACGTCGTCGCCGAAGTAGAGCCAGTCGTCCTCGCCCTCGATGACCTTCGGGTAGCCGTGGCCGTAGGCCGGTGCGTGGCCGAAGAGCGACTCGGTCAGGAAGACGTTGGCGCGGACGGCCTGCTGGCGCAGCGGCATGTGGGCGGTGGCCCAGGCGTCCCAGTTCCCGCCGATGGCGGGGACGGGCGGCAACGGCTTGTTCTCCATCTCCACGGCGCGCACGCCGACCGTGAACGCCATCGCCGGGGCGAAGAAGAAGAGCAGCGCGGCCAGGCGGGTCCGCATGGCGTCCACCTCAGAACTGGTAGTAGAGGAACGGGCTGAACGTGCCGGCGGCGACCAGCAGCGCGGTGTAGGGGGCGGCCACCCAGGTCACCGCCGCGCGCAGCGGGCGGGGGCCGCTTTCGAGCCGCAGGCCGAGCGGGCGGCCGGGCAGGAACACGATGACCAGTGCCAGCGCGAAGACGGCGAGGCGTTGCGGGTTGGCGGCGTGTTCGACGAACTCGTCGAGCGGGCCGGGCCGCCACGTCACCATCGCGCCGAGCATGTTCCACGCGACCGGCATGCTCTCGGCGCGGAACACCACCCAGCCGAAGACGACCAGGAGGAGGGTGACGGCGCGACTGCGCAGCGGGCCGAGCAGGCGTTCGGCGACCAGCAGCAGGCCGTGGTAGAGGCCCCAGACGAGGAAGGTCCAGTCGGCGCCGTGCCACAGACCGCACAGAATGAAGATCGCCATCAGGTTGCGATAGGTCTTCCACGGGCCCTCCCGATTTCCGCCGAGCGGGATGTAGACGTAGTCGCGGAACCACCGCGACAGCGACATGTGCCATCGACGCCAGAAATCGGTTATCGACCGGGCCGAATAAGGCCGGTCGAAATTCTCCGGAAGCCGGAAACCGATCATGAGACCCAAGCCGATTGCCATGTCCGAGTATCCGGAGAAGTCGAAATAAATCTGCAGCGTGTACGCCAGCGCGCCTACCCATGCCGTCACGGTGGACATCTCGGCGCCCGGCGCGAAAGCGGCGTCGGCGATCGGCGCCAGCGAGTCGGCGATGACGACCTTCTTGGCCAGGCCCAGTGCGAACCGGGGGAATCCGGCGGCCAGACCGCCTTCCACCGGCTTCTCCAGTTGCCCCGAGATCTCGTGATAGCGCACGATCGGACCCGCCACGAGCTGCGGGAACATCGCGATGTACGTCACGAACCCGACCACGCTGGTCTGTGCCGGAGTGCTGCGGCGGTAGACGTCCACGATGTAAGAGATGTGGTGGAAGGTGAAGAACGAGATGCCGATCGGCAGCGCCAGTTCGACCAGGGGAACGCCTTCCAGGCCGAGCGCGCGAATCTGCTCGGTGGCGAATCCGGCATACTTCCAGATGGCCAGAATGGACAAGTTCCACGTGATCGCCGCGACCACGACGGCCTTGCGGTGACGCTCGATCCGGTCGAGCATTCGCCCCGCCGCGTGGTTCACCGCGATGGCCGACACCAGCAGCAGCGTGTACGCCCCCGCCCCCCACGCGTAGAAAACCAGGCTGGCCGCCGCGACGATTCCGTTGCGTAATCGGGGCAGCAGCCAATAGGCCACCAGGGTGACCGGCATGAAGAACCACAGAAACAGTGGCGAGGCAAAAGACATCGTCGGGCATTCCACCAAAGAACAGATGTGCTCGGCATAAGCGATTTTCCCGGTTCCGTCCGCGATCAGCCCTGATCCTGTGACACGCGGCACCCTCCTGAACCGCCGTGCCCGGCCTTACGTCTCTGGGGCATGAGACTGAGAACCACCCTGCTGGTGGCCCTGTTGTCGCTGGTCACGGCCTGTGGCGGCGGCGAACCCACGGCGACCGCCGCCGAGCCGGAGCAGCCCGCCGCGGCGGCCCCGGCCACCCCGGTCGCGGTCCTGCGGGCCGAAGGCGGGTTCGTCACCGCGAGCATGAACGTGCTGCGCGCCCCCCGGGTCGTCGTCTACAGCGACGGCCTGGTGATCGCCGATGCGGCGTACAAGATGAATCTTTCCGAGGCCGAGGTCACCCAGACCGTCGAGGCCCTGCGCAAATATCTGACCGGTCAGCCCGCGACCGTCACGCCGAAGCCGGGCGCGCCGATGGTGACCGACATCCCGGCGACCGTGCTGGGCGTGGCCGGGGCCGACGGCAAGCTGATCGAGGTGAAGGCTGAGGCGCTCGACCAGGTCGCCGACTTCTACCCGAAGGAGCTCGTCGACGCCAAGAAGCTGCTCGACGGCCTGGTGACCAAGGCGACGGAGAAGAACGAGAAGTACACCGCCGACCGGGTGCGGGTGGTCGCCGAGTCGGTGCCGACCGCCGAGGGCAAGAGGACGCCGTGGCCGGCGGGCGTGCCCGAGCCGTCGGGCCAGATCGACCCGGTCTGGCAGCACGACCTGACCGGCGCCGAGGTCCCGGCCCTGATCAAGGTCGCGCCCCCGGTCCCGGACGGCGGCCTGCCCATCTTCACCACGAAGACGGGCGTGTACGTGCTGTCGTGGCGGTATCTGCTGCCGGACGAGTGACGCCGGGGGTGGCCCCGCCGGGGAGCGTGCGGCGGGGCCTGAAGCCTTAGTTTGTATGGTAACCAAATGAATAAGGCTAGGAAAGGAAGTCCAGCAGGATCTGGCGGCTGTGCTGGGCGGGCAGGCTGCCGTAGGCGTCGTCGGGGGCGTGCTCGGCGAACGGCAGGATCCTGGTGGTCACCGGGACGCGGCTCTCGGTGAGCAGGCGGGCGAAGGCGGTGACGTCCTGCGGCCGGGCGCCGCGGTCGCGGTCGCCCACGACGAGCAGGGTCGGCATGAGGCCGGGCCTCACGAAGCTCGTCGGGGAGACCTCGCGGTAGCGGCCGGGGACCTGCGCGGGGGTGCCGCCGGTGTACTGCTCGGCGGCGTGGCGGCTGCCCATCTCGTTGCGGGTCCACATCGCGGTCACGTCGGTCACGGGGTAGAAGCCGACCACGCTGGCAGGGGGCGGCGGGGCCTCGCCGCAGCTCGACCCGATCTCACCGGCCCGCAGACGGTAGGCGGCGTTCAGGGCCAGCCCGCCGCCGGCCGACATGCCGCCCATCGACAGCCGGTCGGGGTCGAGCCGGAAGCGGGCCGCGTTGGCGCGGGTCCAGGCCAGCGCGCAGACGAAGTCCTGCGGAGCCTTGTCCCAGGTGGGAGCGCCGGGGGCGGACAGCCGGTAGTCGACGGCGATGGCGGCCACGCCGTGGTCGGCCAGCCAGCGGCCGGTGCCGCGCAGGTCGCTCCGGTCGAAGGTCTGGAAGCCGCCCGCGTGGGCCAGCACGATCGCCGGCGCCCGGGAGACCCCGCGCGGCAGGTAGACGTCGGCCTTGAGGTCGCCGCCGAACGTCTCGGTGACGTCGGGCTTCACGTCGGGGTAGGCGAACTCGGTGAACATCTCCGTCCACCGGACGTCGGTCCCGGCGGCGTAGGCCGCCTTGGCCTGGATCCCGGCGACGACGACGGCCGCCGCCGTCGACACGGCGGTGATCACCGTCAGCGCCCGGCCCCACCGCCGCAGTCCCAAGCGCCAGGCCAGCAGGCCCAGCAGCAGACCGGCCAGCCCGATCAGGGCGACGTGCAGGGGATACTGGCCGGTCAGGACCGGGCCGATGATCCCGGCCTTCGGGATCGCCGGGACGTACGCCCCCAGGACCAGCGCCCCGGCCACGAAGGCGAGCAACGAGGCCAGCAGGGCGAGCAGGATTTTGGGCACGGCGAAGAGAACTCTTGTCATCAGGGGTTCCTCAGAAGGTCAGCCGGCCGGGGGTGACCAGGCCGGTCTCGTAGGCGAAGACGGCCGCTTGGGTGCGGTCGCGCAGGTGGAGCTTGGACAGGATGCGGCCGACGTGTGACTTCACGGTCTGCTCGGCCACGTGGATGGCGGTGGCGATCTCGGCGTTCGACAGGCCCTGGGCGACCAGGACCAGCACCTCGGTCTCCCGTTCGGTCAGCCCGGCGATCCGCTCGGTGACGCCGGGGAGAAGCGGGCCGCCCTGGCGGGCGAACCGGGTGATCAGGCGGCGGGTCACCCCGGGGGCGAGCAGCGCGTCACCGGCGGCGACGACCCTGATCGCCTCGGCGAGCTGACCGCCGGAGGCGTCCTTCAGCAGGAACCCGCTCGCCCCGGCGCGGAGCGCCTCGTAGACGTATTCGTCGAGGTCGAAGGTGGTGAGGATGAGCACCCGGGCCGGGCGGGTGCGGGTGATCTCCCGGGTGGCCTCGATACCGTTCATCTCCGGCATCCGGACGTCCATCACGATCACGTCGGGGGAGAGCCCGGCCGCCTTCGCGACGGCGTCGGCGCCGTCGACGGCCGTGCCGACGACCTCGATCCCCGGCTGGACGCCGAGCAGGATCGAGAAGCCCTCCCGGACCATGGCCTGGTCGTCGGCGATGAGCACGCGGATGGTCATGACGTCTCCGAGACGGGCAGCACGGCGCGGACGGCCCAGCCGCCGTCGCCGGTGGGTCCGGTGGTGAGGGTGCCGCCCAGCATGGCGGCGCGTTCCCGCATGCCCAGGATGCCGTGCCCCGCTCCGGGCGAGGGCGCGGGCGGCCCGCCGGGCGCGGTGTTGGTGACGTCGATCCGGAGCTCGCCGCCGTCGAGGGCGACCCGCACGCCGACGGTCGCGCCGGGGGCGTGCCGCATCGCGTTGGTGACCGCCTCCTGGACGATCCGGTACGCGTTCAGGCTGACCCCGGGCGGCAGGCTGCCCAGGTCGCCGGAGGTGTCCGCGCCCTCCACCAGCCGGTCGAGATCGGCCAGCGACGGCTGCGGCGCGGTCGAGGGGTCGGCGCGGAGCACGCCGAGCAGCCGCCGCAGCTCGGCCAGACCCTCCAGAGCGGTCGCCCGGATCGTGGCGAACGCCTCGGTCAGCTCCGGCGGCGGATCGCTCACCCGGTAGGGGCCGGCGTCGGCCTGGATCGAGATCACCGACATGTGGTGGGCGACCACGTCGTGGAGCTCGCGGGCGATCCTGGCCCGCTCTTCGAGGACGGCGTTCTCGGCGAGCTGCCCGGCCAGCCGGTCACGCGCCTCCTGGCGGCTGTGGACCAGCCACCCGGCCGCCCCGGCCCCGGCGACGGCGGCCACCGCGACCGGCCCGCCGAAGACCGCCGGCAGCGCGCCGACCAGCGTGAACGCGGCCGTCGTACGCGGCGTCTCCCGCAGGGCCAGCAGCAGGACGATCCCGGCCTGGACGGTCCAGCCGTACACGGCGTCGGTGGCGGTCGGCGGGTGGACCAGGTGCACCCCGGTCAGCAGCGCGGTCGACGCCGCCCAGGCCGGGACCGGCCACCACAGCGCCGCCACCAGCATCGCGGCGTGCACGATAGCCGTGACCTGGGCGAACTGGTCGTCGCCCGTCATCGCCAGGAGCGCCGCGGCCACCACGACCAGGGCCCTGAGGAGCAGTCGGAACGTCATGGCTCCCACGGTAGGAACCGGGGCCCCTGGTCCGCGTCACTCTCAGGTAGGGGCCGGGAGGCCGGTGCGGGAGGATGAGCGGATGGCAGGAACGAAGGTGCTCGTCGTCGAGGACGACCCGGCGATCGGGGCCGAGCTCACCGAGGCCCTCGGCGTCAACGGGTACGCCCCGACCCTGGCCGTCGACGGGCGCGCCGCCCTCCGGGCGGTCGAGGAGGAGGCGCCCGACCTGGTGCTGCTCGACCTCGGGCTGCCCGACCTCGACGGGGTGGTGGTGTGCCGCAAGCTGCGGCTGGCCGCGCCCGAGGCGGTGATCGTCGTGCTGACCGCCCGGACCGAGGAGCTCGACGTGGTGGTCGCCCTCGACGCGGGGGCCGACGACTATCTGACCAAGCCCTTCCGGCTGGCCGAGCTGATGGCCCGGCTGCGGGCCCACCTGCGCCGCCAGGCCGTGGTCGCCCCCGGGCGCGCGCTGACGGTCGGCGGCCTGCGGCTCGACGTCGCGGCCCGGCGTGCCTACCTCGACGGCGTCGAGCTCTCGCTCCGGCCCAAGGAGTTCGACCTGCTGGCGGTCCTGGCCGGGCAGCCGGGCGAGGTCGTGACCCGCGAGGAGCTGATGGACCGCGTGTGGGACGAACACTGGTTCGGCTCGACCAAGACGCTCGACGTGCACGTGTTCGCGCTGCGCCGGAAGCTGGAGGAGCCCGGCGGCAAGGCCCCCCGCATCACGACGGTGCGGGGGCGCGGCTACCGGATGGAGGCCTGACCGCCTCGCCGACCTGGAGCAGGCGCAGGCTGCTGGCCCAGAGCTGGTCGAGCTGACCCGGGTCGTTGAAGAGTTTGGCCAGCATGACCATGCCCTCGATCTGGGCCACGATCGACTTCGCCGCGCCCGGCGCGTCGATGGCGGGCACCTCGCCGAGCGCCTGGGCCGCCTCGATGGAACGGCGGATCATCTCGGCCTGCTCGTCGAAGATCACCCGGAGCCGTTCTCTCATTGGGTCGTCGCCCGAGCTCAGCTCAAGGCTCAGGTTGCCGAACAGGCAGCCGCAGACCACGCCCGACTCGTTCAGCGAGAACTTCTGGATCTCCACCGTGAAGGCGAACAGCTCTTTGAGCCGCCCGGCCAGCGGCCCCTCGCCGTCGAGCACCCGCTGCCAGTGGCCGCGCTGCGAACCCCACTGGAGGTCGATGATCTCCAGCGCGAGGGCCTGCTTCGACTCGAAGAAATGGTAAAAACTGCCCTTCGGCGTGCCCGCCTTGGCGCAGATCTCCGCGACTCCGATGGAACCGTAGGAGCGCAGGGAGAACAGTTCGGTGGCGGCGGTGATGATCCGCTCTCGAGCGTCTGACGTGCGTCCCATGGTTGCGAGTATACGACCGGTCGGCTAGAACTGATAGAAATAGTTGACCGACCGTCTACTAGGAGCGAGACATGTCAGATCAGCGCGCCGCCGTCATCACCGGCGCATCCCAGGGCATCGGGGCGGCCCTGGTGACCGCCTACCGCAAGATCGGATTCGCCGTGGTGGCGAACTCCCGATCCATCCGGAGCAGCGACGACCCCGGAGTGGTCACCGTGGCCGGCGACGTCGCCGACCCCGCCACCGCGACGGAGATCGTCGCGACCGCGCTCGACCGGTTCGGCCGGATCGACACGCTGGTCAACAACGCGGGCGTCTTCGTCGCCAAGCCGTTCACCGACTACACGCCCGACGACTACGCCACGGTGATGAACACCAACGTCGGCGGCTTCTTCCACCTGACGCAGCGGGTCGTCGAGCCGATGGTGCGGCAGGGCGGCGGCCACATCGTCAGCATCACCACGACGCTCGTCGAGTCGGCCCGCTCCGACGTCCCGTCGGTGCTCGCCTCGCTGAGCAAGGGAGGCATCGCGGCGGCCACCAAGTCCCTGGCCATCGAGTACGCCGACCGCGGCATCCGGGTCAACGCCGTCTCGCCCGGCCTGATCGACACCCCGCTCCAGGGCGGCGCGACCCCCGAGCAGCTCGCCGAGTTCCACCCGCTGAAGAAGGCCGGGACCGTCGAGGACGTCGCCCACGGCGTGCTCTACCTGGAGCAGGCCCCGCTGGTCACCGGCGAGTGGCTGCACATCGACGGCGGACAGAGCGCGGGCCGATGAGCGAGACGATCTTCGCCGAGGTCCTGGCCGTGTGGAAGCACGGCATCGACGCCCACGACCCCGAAGAGGTCGGGACGGTGTTCGCCGAGGACGCGCTGTTCCAGGGCGCCCGGCCCGAGCCGTCCCGGGGGCGTGCGGCGGTGGTCGCCTACTACGACGGCCAGCCCCCGGGCCTGCGCGTCGACTA
The DNA here is from genome assembly GCF_001570605.1 of Herbidospora cretacea. Taxonomy (GTDB): domain Bacteria; phylum Actinomycetota; class Actinomycetes; order Streptosporangiales; family Streptosporangiaceae; genus Herbidospora; species Herbidospora cretacea. Next base: position 234,738 of record NZ_BBXG01000009.1, read on the forward strand.
CGAGATCGTCGACGCGCGCCCGTCGTCGCCCGACGTGATCACCGGTTACGCCGCCGTCGCGTTCACCTTCGCGGGCGGCGACCGCCTGACCGGGCACGTGACGATGGTCCTCGAACGCGCCGGCGACCGGTGGCTCGTGGGTCACTACCACGTCACCCTGAAGCGCGAGGGGTCAGCGGCTCGGTAGCAGGAGGCTGAAGATCGGCGGGCGGTCGCGGCGCAGGACCAGCCGGCCGCCCTCCGCCTCCGCCAGCGACCGGGCCAGGCCCAGGCCGATGCCGTGGCCGTCGCGGGGGATGCGGCCGAAGACGTCGTGGCCCTCGCGGACGCCCTCGCCCTGGTCGGAGACCTCGATGGCGATGCCCGCGCCCACGTCGGCGACGGTCAGCGCGACCTCGCCCGCTCCGTGCCGCCGGGCGTTGTCGAGCAGCACCAGGAGGATCTGGCGGACCGCCGCCGTCGAGGCGGTCACCTCCGGGAGGTCGTCGTCGACGCGGATGGTCACCTCGTCCCAGTCGGCGCGGATCTCCGCGAGCAGGACCGGCAGGTCGAGCGGGGCGTGGCCGGTGTCGCGGGACAGGGTCACCAGGTCCTCGATGACGGTCCGCAGCCGCTCCGCCCGGGACAGCGCGCTGGCGATCTTCTCCGGCGACGGCCGGTCGAGGGCCGACTCCAGGCCCAGCATCAGGCCGGTCACCCCGGTCCTGAGCTGGTGGGACACCTCGCCGCTGAACGCCCTCTCCCGGGCCAGCACCTCCCCGAGCCGCCCGGCGGTGGCCGCGAGGGCCTCACCCGCCTGGTCGACCTCCAGGACACCTGATCTGGGGGCCCGTACGGTGAAATCGCCGTCGCCCAGCGCCTGCGCGGCGCCCGTCAGGCGTTCGAGGGGGATCGCCAGCCGCCGGGACAGGTAGATCGCCACGGCCGCGCCGACGCCGAGCGCGGCCACCGCGAGGATGGCGATGAGCTGCCAGGCCTCGTACACCTCCTCGGTGATCTCCTCGTAGGGGGTGGCCACCCTGACCACGCCCGTGCCTGACGGGATCGGCGCCGCCGCGGCGTAGTCGGTTCCCTCCTCGCCCTGGTGGGGCAGGCCGTCGCGGGTGCGGGCGGCGAGCGAGGAGGTCGCGGGGCCCACGCCGGCCTTGAGCCTTCCGTCGGTGGTGTAGACGCCGATGACGACGTCGTCGTCGTCCGGCCGGGGCGCGGCGGCCGGGTCGTCGCGGAGGACGGCGGCGTGGCGGTAGGCGTTGCGGGCCAGCTCGGAGGCGGTCCGGTCGTGGTAGCGGTCGCTGATCAGCACCGCGAGCGGCACCGCGAACAGCACCACCGCGAGGGCGGTCACGCCGAGGATCGCGGCCAGGGCGCGCTGCCGGAGTGGGGTCCCTTCGGGCGTCATGTCGGTATCGTCCCAGCTGTTTCTCAAGGTGAACGCAGGGTTAACCCAACCCTCATCGGGCGCTGACCAGGCAGTCCTTAGCGTGAAAGAGTGATCAGGCTTGTGGCGGGGCTGCCCCTGCTGGTTCTCGTGACGGTGCTGGGGTTCACCGCCGAGACCCCCGGCTGGACGTCCGCCGATCTGGCGGTGGGTCAGGTCGTACAGGACGGAAGAAACCCCGTCCTGACGGCGGTCGCGCTGCTGCTGAACCTCGGGTTCGGCACCGAGGCGGGTGTCGTCATCTCGGTGTGCCTGGCGCTGTTCGCCCTGGTCGTGCGGACCCCCGAGGCGGTGAGGGCGCTCCTGGTGGTGCTCGCCGGGTGGGGCGCCGGGGCGGTGTTCAAGGTCCTGGTGCACCGGCCCCGGCCGCCGGGCTCCGGCTCGATGCTGGGCCTGACGGGCGAGACGAGTTTCCCGTCGGGGCACGTCTGCCTGACCGCCGCCGTCGCGGTCGCCGTCTGGGTGCTGGTCCGGCGCGGCTGGGTGATCGCGGTGGGCGTGGTGCTCGTGGCGGGCCAGATGTTCGCCCGCGTCTACCTCGGGGTGCACTATCCGACCGACGTGCTCGCCTCGATCATCGTGGTCGCGGCGACGTCGATCCTGGTGCTCGCGGGCGGGGCTCACCACGATCCGAGGGCGTCCCGCAGAGCCCTGCCGTCCTACAGCGGGTAGGGCCCGAAACGTCCCCACGCCACGAACGCCGACAGCACCAGCAGCACGATCGCCGGGATCGCCATCGGCAGTTCCCTGCGCCGCACGTGGACGAGCACCGCGCCTGCCATGGCGACGGCCAGCCCGGTCGCCGCGATCGGAACGAGGATCGGCGCGATCCCGGTCACCCCCGGCACGACCAGTCCCAGGCCCCCCAGCCCCTCGATCGCGCCGATGGCCTTGACCTGGGCGGCCGAGAAGTCCTCGGTCCAGGCGAGACCCGATTTGGCCAGCTCTTCCTTGGGCCGGCCGATCTTCATCGCCCCCGCGCCGATGAAGGCGAGGGCGAGGAGGGCCGCGACGACCCAGAGGACTATGTTCATGGGGGTTCCTTTGTGACTTGAAGATTCAACCGCAACCTAGCCCCCGATCACTTGAAGCGTCAAGTAAAGTAACCCCCATGGACGACCAGCCGCGATGGCTCACCGACGAGGAGATGGAGGCCTGGCTCGCCCTGATCAGCATGCTGATCAAGCTCCCGCAGGCCCTCGACGGCCAGCTCCAGCGCGACGCCGGGATCAGCCACTTCGAATACCAGGTGCTCGCCGGCCTGTCGATGAGCCCCGACCGCACCATCCGGATGAGCGAGCTCGCCCAGCTCGCCGACGGCTCGCTCTCGCGGCTCTCCCACGTGGTCAGCCGCCTGGAGAAGCGCGGCTGGGTGCGCCGCTGCGCCGATCCCGGCGACGGCCGCTACACGCTGGCGGTGCTGACCGACGACGGCTGGGAGAAGGTCGTCGCGACGGCCCCCGGCCACGTGGCGACCGTGCGCGCGAGCGTCATCGACCCCCTCACCAAGGCCCAGATCCGCCAGTTGCGCGACATCGGCCGCCGGATCACCGAGGCCGTCGACCCCGGCGGCGCCTGCCCCGGGTGAGCCGGCCGTTTCAGACAGACGGAAAAGCGGGATCAGGCTCAGACGTGGGGACGGCTCGATCGGGTTCCCTTTGATGCCAATTGTCACTAGCGACCCGTAAGGCCGGTGATGGCCCGGCATGCTCCGCTTCATGCGAAGGATCGTGCTCGCCTGTGTGATGTTCCTGGCCTTCCTGACGGTCCCGGCCCGTGCCGCCGCACCGCCGGAGGAGTGCCCGCCCGGCGAGATCGCCGCGATCGCCTCGCTCGACGGCGGATACTGGCTGGCCGGCAAGGACGGCCGCGTCCACGCCTACGGCACCGCCAAGCTCTTCGGCTCTCCCGGCAAGCCGGTCGCCGCCATCGAGGCGACCGCGTCCGGCAACGGCTACTGGCTCGTCGCCGCCGACGGCTCCTTCCGGGGGTACGGCGACGCCACGGCCTCCCGCGAGACCCCGCTCAAGCTGGCCTCACCCGTGGTCGGCGCGACCCGCACCGAGACCGGACTCTGGCTGACCACCGCCGACGGCACCGTGATCGCCCCCGACGGCACTCTCACGGCCCGCAAGCGAGCGGTCGTCGACATCGTGGCGACGTCCACCGGAAAGGGCTACTGGCTCGTCGGCGCCGACGGCTCGATCCGCGGCTACGGAGACGCGAAGGCCGTCTCCGGCACGCCCGTCGACCTGAGGGCCCCCATCGTCTCGGCGACCGCGCTGGGTCCCGGCCTGGTGCTGGCCGGCGCGGACGGCGCGGTGTTCGCCCTGGCCGGGGCCACCTTCCACGGCTCGGCGGCCAACCTCCGGCTGGCCAGGCCGGTCATCGGCGTGACCGCCGCGACCCCCGGCGGCTACACCCTCGCCGCCGGCGACGGCGCGGTCTTCACCTTCGGCACCGACGGCTTCATGGGCAACGCCGTCACGACCTCCGACGCCTGCGAGCCCACCGAACCGGCCCCCGGCTCGGAGATCGTCAAGATCGCCAGAGCGATCAAGGACGGCCAGGTGGTGCCCGGCTGGACCGGCGGCCCGGTCCCCTACGCCTGGGGCGGCGGCCACGGCTCGGCCCCCGGCCCGTCGTTCGGCACCTGCAACTGGTACACCGGCCCCCAGCCGTGCCGCGCCAACGTGACCTACGGCGTCGACTGCTCGGGCTTCGCCCGCTGGGTCTACCACCTGGCCTACGGCCGCGACGTCCTGGGCGGCGAGAACACCAACGGCCAGCTCAGAAAGCTGACCAAGGCGACCACGGGCCGCCCCGGCGACCTGGTCTTCTACGGCAACAGCACTTCGGACACCCGCCACGTGGCGGTCTACGTCGGCAACGGCAGGATCATCAACGCGCTCCGCACCGGCACGGTCATCCGCGAGGACCCGATCGACGTGAGCCGGGGCCGCCTGCCGGGCTTCTACCGGGTGAGCTAACGCGGAACGAGCTTGAGCGTGGTCTCCTTCGCCGGTGAGGCGACCAACGGGTCGACGTAGGCGGTGTCCTGGTCGCGGTATTTCATCCGGTAGGCAAGGTCGACGGCGTCGTTGGTCGGCGAGTCGTGCTCGCGGACGAACCGCACCTCCTTCCGCACCCCGCCCGCGGTGATCTGACCCTCGCCGGCGATCTGGGAGACGGTGAACCAGTGGCTGTCCTCGCCCCGGTAGGAGCGGACGAACAGGTCGTCGTTGTGGCGGACGACCCAGATGGTGACCGGCTTGATGAGGGTGCCGTCGACGAGCCGGGGCGCGATCTCCAACTCCGCGGCCTCGCCGATCGCGACGAGTTCGTCGTTGGTCCAGGTAGCCATGATGATTCCTCCGTGCCGGTTGTCCCTGCCGCCATCGTCCGATCGGGAGGGGGCGGGCGACCGGAGGCTCGCCGTTCCCGAGGTCAGCCGCCTCGGGTGGTCACCAGGATGCCGTCGTCGTCGCTGTACATCGTCGCGCCGGGGTGGAACAGGGCGCCGCCGATGATCAGGGCGACGTCACGGGTGCCGAGGCCGTGTTTGTGGCTCTTGCGGGGGTTGCTCCCGAGGGCCTTGATGCCGAGATCGAGGGCGGACAGCGCCGCCACATCGCGGACGGCGCCGTTGATCACCACGCCCTCCCAGCCGTTGGCGACGGCCGTGCCCGCGATCACGTCGCCCATCAGCGCGGCCTCCAGGGAGCCGCCGCCGTCGACGACCAGGACCCGGCCGTGGCCGGGCTCCGCAAGGACCGACTTGAGCAGCACGTTGTCCTCGTGGCAGCGGACCGTGGTGACGAGACCGTGGAAGGCGCGGCGGGAGCCGTACTGACGGAACTGGAGGCTGCACGACTGCAGGGCCTCGCCATGCTCGTCGTAAAGATCGGCGGTGGACATGTGCATGATCCTCGCATGCCGTCACTCCGGGTGGCGGTCCACTCACTAGGGTCGCGGACCATGAGGTTCTTGGTACGGGCTGTCGTGGCCCTGGTGGCCGCCGGTGGGGTGGCGTTCGGCGCGCCCGCGGCCCACGCCGACCCGAAGGGGTCGCTGCTCGGGGGGCTCGTCGGGGCCGACCTCGGCACCGTGGTCGGGCTGGTGCCGAGCCTGGTCTGCGGCAACCGGCTGATCAGCTACAACTCGTCGGCCGACAACTCGCCGACGCTCTGCGTCAACGGCGCCATCGCGAGCGGGAACTCCGTGGACAGCGGGAATTACCACAATTCGGGGAACCCGGTGAACAGCGGGAACTTCTCCAACGCCAACGGGGCCACCAACAGCAACAACTCGACCAGCAGCGGCAATCTCGCCAACGGGCGTCAGAAGACCGCGATCGGGGAGCGGTTCCGATGATGATCGTCGCGGCGCTGGCCATCGTCCCGGTCCTGATGAGCGGGGGCGGCCCCGCGCTCGTGGCCGGCCCCGTGTTCAGGGGCGGCCCCGGGCCGGGGGGCACCTCGGCCGCCATCACCAACGTCAGCAAGGACCGCGGTGGCATCACCAACACCGGCAACAGCTACAACAGCGGCAATTACCGCAATCGCAAGAACGGCGTGAACAGCGGCAACTTCTCCAACGTGAACGGATCGGCCAACAGCGTCAACGCCTCGGTCGCCTCCAACTTCGCCGACGGCCGGCAGAAGATCATCGTCATCGGCGGAAAACGCAGACGCTAGAGCCGGACCGGCAGCGCCGTCAGGCGGTAGGTGCCCGGGTCGGGGGCGCGGAGGGTCGCCGGGTCGGCGGCCGGACGCGGGTCGCGCTGGAGCAGTTCGGTCAGCGCGACCTGCGTCGTCACCCGGGCGATCGACGCGCCGACGCAGAAGTGCGGGCCGTGGGCGAAGCCGAGATGCGGGGCGCGGTCGCGGCTGACGTCGAGGGACCCGGGGTCGTCGAACACCCTCGGGTCGCGGTTGGCGCCGACGATCGCGCAGGTCACCGCCGTCCCGGCCGGGATCTCGACGCCGCACAGGTCCAGGTCCTCCCGGGCGTAGCGGGGGATGGAGAGCATCGTCGGGCCGCAGAACCGGATCAGCTCCTCGACCGCGCGCGGCATCAGTTCCGGCCGCTCGCGGAGCAGGGCGAGCTGCTCGGGGTGGGTCATCAGGGCCAGCGCCGCGTTGGCGATCAGGTTCGTCGGGGTCTGACCGGCCATGACCAGGTGCCAGACCATGGTGACGAGTTCCTCGTCGGTCAGTTCCGAGGCCACCAGGTCGGTCAGCAGGTCGTCGCCGGGTTCCGCGCGCCGCCGGGCCACCGCCGCCTTGGCGCCGGCGATGATGCCCGGGACCGCCGCCGCGAAGTCGGCCCCGCCGCCGCCCGCCACCGTCGCGCCGTGGGCGCGCCAGGTCTCGCGGTCCTCCTCCGGCACGCCGACGAGCGCGCAGATCACGTCCATGGGAAGCGGGCGGGTGAAGGCGGGGATCAGGTCGGTCTCGCCGCTCAGGGGGTCGAGGAGGCCGGTGACGATCGCGGTGATCCTGGCCCGGAACGCCTCGGCCCGGCGCGGGGTGAAGGCGGGGGCGGCGGCCCTGCGGAGGCGGGCGTGCTCGGCGCCGTTCATCTCCGACATGGTCCGCATGTACGGAAGGCAGTCTTCCGGCACGTCAGGACGCATGAAACTCTCTGCCCGGATCTCCAGCCGGGGGTCGCTGAGCGTCGCGCGGACGTCGTCGTAGCGCGTGACCACCATCCACTCAAGGCCACCCGGCATCCGCAGGAGGGCGACCGGCCCGGCCTCCCTGGCCTGACCGTACACGCCGAAGGGGTCGGCCATGGTGGCGGCGAGGTCGATCTCGTACACGTATGCTCCAAGCATTCCGATGATGAGAACATCTGAATGGTGAAGCTATCCTGGTGGCCTTGATCCGGCAAGGCGGAGGCGACATGGCCCGGCTGTCCCGTGCGGAACACCAGCGGCTCACCCGCGAGCGGGTGCTCGCCGCCGCTCGCGAGGAGTTCCTGCTGTACGGCTTCCGCGACGCGAAGATCGACACGATCGCCGAGCGGGCCGAGCTCACCCGGGGCGCGGTCTACTCCAACTTCCCCGGCAAACGCGCGCTCTACTTCGCCGCCCTGGCCGCCGAACGCCCCGCCGTCAGCGGCCCCCCGGCGACCACCCGCGCCGAGGCGCTCCACGGGTTCGCCCGCGCCTGGCTGGCCGGGGTCCCGATCAGCTCCGACCCGTGGCTGGGCCGCGACCTGCTGCCCGAGGTCATGGCCGACGAGTTCACCCGCAAGCCGTTCAGCCAGCTCGTGAAGCTGAGCGCGATCCTGCTGGGCCTGGCCCTGGAACGTCTCGAACCAGGCGCGGGCCGCCAGGTGCGCATAGCGGAACAGGCCCTCACGATCCTCCACGGCGCCGGCCAGTTCGCCGCCCACGCCGACCTCTTCGACGTGATCCGGACCTGCGAACACCTCGCCACCCTCGACCTCGGCGACTCGTGGCCGCCCCCTCACCTGGAGTTCGCGGCGAAGGTGGAACCGGCCGACGAACCGGCCGGCGACCTGCCCGAAGGCGTCGTGGTCACGCTCGCGCCGCACCGGGTGCCCGCGGTCGAAGAGGCGATCCGGGCGACGTCCGACGACGTCACGCTGATCGTGGCGGCGGGCGCCGAGCTCACGCTGCTCGCCCAGCTGGTCATCGGCGACACCCTCAACTGCCTGACGCCACTCCAGACGGCCCCGCCGTTGCGGGTGCTTTACGGGCCGGAGGCGGCGGAAACGACGGAAACGGCCGTCCGGGTCACGAACGGCCGCATCGTCGCCAGAGCCGAGGGTTTCGGCGCCAGCCACGCCGTCGCCTCACACCTTGTCCGCCCCCTGCGCTGACAGCCGGCGGGTGAGCAGGCGCCGCACCAGGGGAGCGGCCAGGATCAGGGCCGACAGTCCCAGCAGGATGGCCGCGATCGGGCTGGTGACCAGCACCGTCGCGTCTCCGGCGCCGATGGCCAGAGCGCGGCGGAGCTGGATCTCGGCCATCGGCCCGAGGATCAGGCCGATCACGGCGGGGGCCAGCGGCAGCCCGAAGCGGCGCATCGCGAAGCCGATGAGGCCCAGCACGTACAGGACCACCAGGTCCACCCACGACGCGTTGAGCGCGTACACACCCAGCGCCGCGAACAGCAGGATGCCCGCGTAGAGATAGGGCCTGGGGATGTGCAGGACCTTCGCCCACAGCGGGGCCAGCGGCAGGTTCAGGACCAGCAGCATCGCGTTGCCGACGAACAGCGAGGCGATCATCCCCCACACCAGCGCGGGGTTGTGGTCGAAGAGCTGCGGCCCCGGCTGGAGGCCGTACTGCTGGAAGGCGGCGAGCAGGATCGCCGCCGTCGCCGAGGTCGGCAGGCCGAGGGTCAGCAGGGGAACCAGGGTCCCGGCCGCCGAGGCGTTGTTGGCCGCCTCCGGCCCGGCCACGCCCTCGATCGCGCCCTCGCCGAACTCACGCCCCTTGGCCAGGCGCTTCTCCACCGAGTAGGACAGGAACGTCGGGATCTCGGCCCCGCCACCGGGCAGCGCGCCGAAGGGGAATCCGAGCGCCGTCCCGCGCAGCCACGGCTTCCACGAGCGGGCCCAGTCCGACCGGCCCATGAACGCGCGCCCCACGGGGATCACCTCGGGGTTGCCGTGCCGGAGCCGGGAGGCGACGTACAGGACCTCCCCGAGAGCGAACAGCCCCACGGCCACCACGACGACGTCGACGCCGTCGAGCAGTTGCGGGATGCCGAGGGTCAGCCGCGCCTGCCCGGTCTGCTGGTCGATGCCGATCAGGCCGATGACCAGGCCGATCCCGAGCGAGGCCAGGCCGCGCACCACCGACCGGGACAGCACCGACGACACGGCGGTGAATGCCAGGATCGCCAGCGCGAAGTAGTCCTCGGGCCCGAAGGAGATCGCGAAGTCGACCACGAGGGGCGCGGCGACCACCAGGAGGCCGGTCGCGATCGTACCGGCGACGAAGGAACCGATCGCCGCCGTGGCCAGCGCCTGGGCGGCGCGGCCCCGGCGGGCCATCTTGTTGCCCTCCAGAGCCGTGATCATGGACGAGCTCTCACCCGGCGTGTTCAGCAGGATCGACGTGGTCGAACCGCCGTACATGCCGCCGTAGTAGATCCCGGCGAACATGATGAACGCACTGGCGGGAGGCACGTTGAACGTGATCGGCAGGAGCAGGGCCACGGTCATGGCCGGGCCGATGCCGGGGAGCACGCCCACGAGGGTGCCGAGGGTCACGCCGACGAGGGCGTACAGGAGATTGACGGGGGTCAGCGCGGTCGCGAAGCCGTCGAGGAGCAGGCCGAGGGAGTCCACGTCAGAACAGCCCTTCCAGCGGCCCGCCGGGCAGCGTGACCCCGAGGCCCTTCACGAAGGCCAGGTAGGACGCCACGGCCAGCACGATCGCCAGCGCCCCGGCCCGCAGCCGGTTCTCGGCCCCGAGCACCCACGACACCCCGAAGAACAGCAGCGCGCCGGCGATCACCCAGCCCAGGAAGTCGACCGACACCGCGAACGCCAGGAAGATCACGCTGATCAGGGCGACCGACCTCTTGTCGGAGGTCGCGGACGGGTCGACGTCCTCGCTCTCCTCCGGGTCGCCCTGACCGCCGCGCAGCACGTCCACCACGTAGAAGACGCCGGTCGCGATCATGGCCGAGCCGACGATGATCGGGAAGAACCGCGGTCCCAGCCCGAGCGTCGAGGCCGCCGCCGTCACGTCGGCGGTGCCGACGATGACGAACACGCCGAGGGCGAGCACGGCCCCCGCGAGCAGCAGTTCCGGGTTCCTCCACCGCATCAGGACACGAGCCCCATCTCGGCGATGATGCCTTTCACCCGGGCCGCCTCGGAGTTCAGATAGTCGGCGAACGGCTGCCCGGTCTGGAAGACGTCGATCCAGCCGTTCTTGGCCACCGCGTCCTTCCACGCCGCCGAGTCGTGCATCTTGGTCACCAGGTCGGTGAGCGACTGCCTGGCGGCGTCGTCGAGCCCGCCCGGGGCCACGAACCCGCGCCAGTTGGCCAGCTCGACGTCGAGCCCGCCCTCCTTCAGCGTCGGCGCGTCGATGCTCTGGAGACGGTCCGGCGAGGACACCCCGAGGGCGCGCAGCTTGCCCGACTTCACGTGCTCGGCGAACTCGCCGATGCCGGAGATGCCGATGGCGACCTTGCCGCCGAGCAGCGAGTTCAGCGCCTCGCCGCCGCCGGAGTGGGCGATGTAGTTGACCAGCTTGGGGTCGACCCCGGCCGCCTTGGCCATCAGCCCGGCCAGGATGTGGTCGGTGCCGCCGGCCGAACCACCGGCCACGGCGACCTTGGCGGGGTCGGTCCGCCAGGCGTTGGCGAGGTCCTGAAGAGTCTTGAAGGGCGAGTTCGCGGGGACGACGACGATCTCGTACTCCTCGGTCAGCTTGGCGATCGGCGTCGTCTCGGCCAGCGTGACCTGGGACTTGTTCTGCTCGATGGCGCCCACCATGACCAGGCCCATCGTCATGAGCAGATTGCCGTTGCCCTTCTCCCCGACGAGCTGGGTGAGCCCGATCGTGCCGCCCGCGCCGGGCACGTTGTAGACCTCGACCTTGAGGTTCGGGTCGGCCGACTTGAAGGCCTGCTCGGCGGTACGAGAGGTCGTGTCCCACCCACCACCGGGAGCGGCCGGCGCCATGATCTTGATAGCGGAGGTCCCGCCACCGGACGACGACTGCGCACCGCAGCCCGTGACGGCGACCAGCAACGCCGCCGCGAATATCAATGATCGTCGCATCGCCGACTCCCACATTGGTTTCCTGAACGTGGTGAGGATGCTGAGCGACGGCGCACGATCCGTCGATCCTTTATGTGATAGACGTCATATAGGTCATATTGGTCATGGACCGGGCCTCTTATAGTGAACCCGTGAAACGGCTGCTCAACGCCTCATTGGGCACCCAACTCTTCGTCCTCCAGATGGTGATCGTGCTGCTGACGGTCGTGGGCACCGCGACCGTCTGGGTCAGCCACACCCGCCGTCAGCTCGACGAGCAGTATGAACAGCGGGCCCTCGCCATCGCCGAGTCGGTCGCCGGCCTGCCCGGCGTCCGGGAGGCCTTCGACGACCCCCACCCCGAGGCCACGCTCCAGCCGATCGCGCTGAGCATCCAGAAGGCCACCGGCGCCGACTACGTCGTCGTCGCCAACCGCGACCAGATCCGCTACGCCCACCCGACCGCCTCCCTGATCGGTCAGAAGCTGTCGACCGACGGCACCGAGGTCCTGACCACGGGCGAGGAGTGGACCGGCGTCCAGACCGGCACCCTCGGCACCTCCGTGCGCGGCAAGGCCCCCATCTTCGGCCTCGACGGCCAGATCATCGGCCTGGCCAGCGTCGGGATACTGGAACAGACGGTCGCCGCCGAACTCGCCGACGCCCTCCCGCCGCTGATCTGGACGGTCTGCGGAGTCCTGGTCCTGGGCTCGGCCGCGGCGGCGTTCATCACCCGCCGGGTCCGGCGGCAGACCTTCGGCCTGGAACCCAAGGAGATCGCCGGCCTGCTCGAACAGCGCGAAGGCGTGCTGCACGGGGTCAAGGAGGGCGTCGTCGCCCTCGACCTCGACGGCCGGATGACCCTGATCAACGACGCGGCCCACGAACTCCTCGGCGACGTCGGCGGCTCCCTCGACGACCTCCCGGCGGGCGACCGCCTGCGCGACGTCATGGCCGGCGACGACGTCGGCGAAGACCGGATCGTGCTCCGCCACGGCCGCACCCTGGTGCTCAACCGGACCCCGGTCGAGGTGCGCGGCCAGTTGCGCGGCTGGGTGGTGACGCTGCGGGACCGCACCGAGCTGATCCGCCTCTCCCACCAGCTGGACGAGGCCAGCAACACCACCGACATGCTGCGCGCCCAGGCCCACGAGTTCGCCAACCGGATGCACACCGTGGTGGGCCTGCTGGAGCTGGGCGAACACGAGATGGCCGTCCACTACATCACCGAATCGGCGGGCGGCCGGTACACCACCGACATCCGCGAGCAGGTCAAGGACCCGACCCTGGCGGCCCTGCTGCTGGCGAAGTCGGCCCAGGCGGCGGAGCGGGGAGCCGCGCTGCGCCTAGCCGACGACGCGAGCGTCGAAGAGGGGACCCTGGGCGACCCCCACGACGCCGTCCTCGTCGTCGGCAACCTGGTCGCCAACGCCCTCGACGCCCTCGACGACCGGGGCGGGACGGTGGAGGTGTGCGTCCGGACCTCCGAGGAGGGTCTGCACGTCCGGGTCAGCGACGACGGCCCCGGAGTGGCCGCCGACCTGGCCGAAGAGGTGTTCCGGGAGGGCTTCACCACCAAGGCGGCGCAGTCGGGCCCGCGAGGCCTCGGCCTGGCGCTGACGAGGCAGGCCTGCCTACGTCGCGGCGGCTGGGTGAAGGTGCACAACGAGCGCGGCGCCGTCTTCACCGCGCTGCTGCCGAGGCGGTCAGGATGATCAGGGTTCTCGTCGTCGACGACGACTTCATGGTGGCGCGGATCCACGTCGGCTACGTCGGCCGGGTGCCCGGCTTCTCGGTCGTCGGCACGGCCCACGGCGGCCGCGCGGCCATCACCTCAGTCGAGGAACTCCGGCCGGACCTCGTGCTGCTCGACGTCTACATGGCCGACATGTCAGGCCTCGACGTCCTCCACCACCTCAGAGGCCTGGCCCACCCGGTCGACATCCTGATGATCACAGCCGCCAACGACATGCCGACCGTCCGCGCGGCGCTACGCGCGGGCGTGGTCAACTACCTGGTCAAACCCTTCACCGCCGCCGAACTCACCGACCGCCTCGACCAGTACGCCCAGACCCGCCGCCGCCTGGCCGCAGCAGGCCCGGCGGCCCAGGACGACATCGACCGCCTCCTGGGCGGCACGACCCGCACCGTCCTCCCGAAAGGCCTCTCCACCACCACCTGCGCCCTGGTCGCCGACGCCCTCCGCACCAACGGCGGCGACCTGTCAGCTGCGGAGACGGCGGCGGCGACGGGCCTGTCCCGGGTGAGCGCCCGGCGGTACCTGGAGTACCTGTGCGCCACGGGCCAGGTCGAACTCCGCCCGAGATACGGCACAGCGGGCCGCCCGGAACACCGCTACCGCTGGACGTCCTGAGCCGACCACATCGCAGCGGCCGGATCCCACTCTCCGGGGTCGGGCCCGTGCAGCACTGGCGACAGGAACGCGTCGGCGGCGGCCCCGGCCTCAGCCATCGATCGGCATCCGCGCAGGCCGGAGACGTCACCGGCCGCAGACTCGTAACCGCGAGCCCAAGACGGGCCGGGGACCCGGAACTCCTGAGGCACCTGAAGGTCGATGCCCAGGCCTGTCCGCCGCCGTATCTCGCTGTCGAGCGCGACCCGGACCGCCGCGCCGCGCAGCCGTTCACGCTGGCTGATCAACAACAGATCGGCGAGGTCGCGCCAGCGGCTCGACGCGATTCCGTTGTGGCGTTCGTACATGGCGCAGATCTTGTCGGCGACGTGGTCGGCCAGAGGATAGAGCCGCGCGTCAGGCCAATCGACAGGCCAGGGCATCGCGATTCCGGGGGAAAGCGGAACGACATCGGGAACGCTTGTCGGATGGCGACCCGTGACGAAATCCACGGCCACCGAATCGAGTCGCCGGATTCCCAGCATCACATCGAAGGATTGCTTCGCGCCGCCGATCTCATCCGCGTGTTCGGCGTAGCTGGTGGGGACGAACACAAAGAAATCGCCGAGGTCCACTCGGGCGGCAGCGAGCAGTGCGGTGCGGGCCTCTCCGATGTCTTCGGCCGACGGGTACTGTAGATCGATGTCCCGGCTGAGCCGGGCGGCGGACGGATAACGCAGCAGCAGGGCCTGGCCTCCCTTGAGCAGCCAGCCCTCCGGGTCGTGGTGGAAGACGCGGGCGGCCAGGCGGCTGAAATAGAAGCCGCGGAACACCATGGTGAGATTGAGCCCGTGCTGTTTTCCGTAGGCGGTGAGCCTGCTTTTCATCGCCTTCTCGAAGTCGCGCGGGCTGGCATAGGGCCTGCTCAAGGTCCGTCCTCCGGGGAGCGTTCTTCGAGTGGCCTTTTTATCGCACCGAGTCCGTCTGATTTATAAGTTTCGGCGATGAATCCCAGAAGGTAGGTCAGGAACTCGCGCCCCGAGGCTGAGCGTGGCAGGCCATATGCCGTGGCGAAAGGGGCAATCCTGACCGCGAGTCGATCCTGATCGGTCAGACCCAGCCTCAGCGCGTCCGCGACTACCCCGCCGACATGTCCGCCGTCGACGCGGGCGGTCAGCAGGTCGGCGACCGTTCGGTCGGCCGTCGTCACCGGGAGTCCGTCGACTAAGGTGACGTCGGATGCGTCGACGGCGGCGCGGTGAAGGCGGACCCCGGGCGCCCGGGTGGTCCGCCGGGTGGGGACCGTGATCTCCACGAGCGAGGTCGGGATGTCACCGAGCCGGTGGAGCGCGCAGGCCGAGCCATGGGACACGATGCCGCCGAAGGTCTCCGGTTGATGCCGCTCCCAGGCGGGCCGAGCCGGATCGAGCCTGAGCCAGGCCAGCTTGATCTCCAGATGCTCCGGCACCGGCGCACCCCCGACCAGGTAGACCCCGCGGCCGACGCCCTCGATGAGCCCGACTTCACTGAGACGAGCGAGGTCGACAGAGCTGAGCCCCGCGAGTTGGGCCTGGGTCGTGGTCACCAGGCCCCACTGATCGGTCGCTCGGCCGCTCACTGCTCGGAGCGCCAGATGACGCTTCATGCAGCAAACGCTACATCCTGGGTGTAGGGATCGCTGCACTCGACTCTCGGAAATAAATCGGTTGCTGCCAGTAGGCCCTGTTTTGCTACGGTCGCTCTGCCAGCGGAGCCGATCAGCGGGAGGGACGTCATGCGGTACGCCGTCGTGCCCTTCCGTGCCTTTCAGGTGATTCGCGTGTCTTCCGGTGCCCGGCTTCGGCTGCGCGCCCGATTCCGGCTGTCCGCCTTCTCGTAGAAGGCTTCATCGCGCCGTCCTTTCCGGATCCACCTCGCGAAAGCGCAACGGCCATGACTCTTCGTAACATCGGCATCCTCGCCCATGTCGACGCCGGCAAGACCACCGTCACCGAACGCATCCTGTTCGCCACCGGGACCACGTACAAACAAGGCGAAGTGCACCACGGCACCACCGTCACGGATTTCGACCCGCAGGAACGCGACCGCGGGATCACGATCTTCGCGGCGGCGGTGACCTGCCACTGGCAGGGCACCCAGATCAACCTGATCGACACCCCCGGGCACGTCGACTTCTCCGACGAGGTCGAACGGTCCCTGCGGGTGCTCGACGGCGCGATCGCGGTGTTCGACGCGGTGGCGGGGGTGGAGCCGCAGAGCGAGTCCGTCTGGCGACGGGCCGACCGGTACGGCATCCCGAAGATCGTGTTCGTCAACAAGATGGACCGGCCGGGGGCCGACCTCGGCGCGACCGTCGAGGCCATCCGGCGGCGGCTCCATCCGAGGCCGCTCGTTCTCGGCAGCCCTGACCTGGTCGATCAGGTCGCGGAGCTGCATCCGGACGTCCTCGACGAATATCCCGACGTCTCCCCGGCGACCCTTCGGCGGGCGCTGCGGGAACTGACGGCCAGGAACGAGGTGGTCGTGGTGCTGAGCGGGTCGGCCTACCGCAACCAGGGCATCGAGGCGCTGCTCGACGCCGTGGTGGCCTACCTGCCGGAACCCCGGGTCGACGACCGCCCGTTCGCGGGGCTGGTGTTCAAGGTGGCGGAGCGGCTGGCGCTGCTGCGCGTCTACTCCGGCACGCTGCGCAAGGGCGACACCGTCCTCGACGCGACGACCGGGAGGACCGAGCGCGTGTCCAGGATCCTGCGCGTCCAGGCCGACCGGCACACCGACCTCGACCGCGCGGAGGCCGGTGACATCGTGGCCATCGCCGGGCCCAAATCGGTCCGGACCGGGGCGACCCTGACCGACCCGGCCGCGCCGCTCGTGCTGGAACCGCCGTCCACGACGGAACCGGTCGTGTCGGTCGCGGTCGAGGCCGCGACCCGCGCCGAACACCAGCGGCTGGTGGCGGCCCTGGTCCGCCTGGCCGAAGAAGATCCTTCCATTCGTGTACGAACAGACCCCGAGACCGGCCAGACCATCCTGTCCGGCCTGGGAGAACTCCACTTGGAGGTGGCCGTGGAGAAGATCCGCCGCGACCGCGGCCTCACCATCCGCGTCGGCGCCCCGCAGGTCGCCCTGCGGGAGACCGTCGTCACGGGCGTGACCGGCGTGCTCTACCGCCACGTTAAACAGGACGGCGGCGCGGGCCAGTACGCCCATGTCGTCATCGACGTGGAACCGTGCGACGAGCCGTTCGCCTTCGTCAGCACGGTCGTCGGCGGCCGCGTGCCGAAGGAGTACGTCAAAGCGGTCGAACAGGGCTGCCGCGACGCCCTGGCCGACGGCCCGCTCGGCGGGCACCCCGTCATGGGCCTGCGGGTGACCCTCACCGACGGCGCGACCCACGTGAAGGACTCCTCGGAACTGGCCTTCCGCACGGCGGGCCGCCTCGCCCTGCGCGAGGCCCTGCGCCGGTGCGCGATGGCCGTCCTCGAACCGGTCACCGAGGTGACGGTGACGGTGCCCGACGACCTGGCGGGCGGCGTCCTCGGCGACCTGGCCGCACGCAAGGGCCAGGTCTCCGGCACCGAGGCCCGGCCGGGCACGGTCGTCATCACGGCGACGGTGCCCCTGGCCGAGGTCTTCGGCTACGCGACCCGGCTCCGCAGCCGCACCCAGGGCCGGGGCGCTTTCACGACGAGACCGGCCGGCTACGCGCTGACGCGCTGATCGACCATGGCGATGGCGGCTACGGCCGCCATCGCCACCCATCAAGCATGGTCAGGGCCACTCGACGCGGATGAGATACACCTCGCGTTGGCGGTCGAGGATCACGTAGGTCGCGAGGCCGCGCTCACCGAAAGCGTGGGTGAGCATGTTGGCTTTGAGATTGGCCGGATCGTAGGGCTGGCCACTCCACGGCGCCACTTCCAGCAGGGCGAACAGGTCCGCCAGCGGGCGCAGCGCCTCTTCGGGAAGCGCTGCGATCTGGTCTTCGGCGATCGGATCGAGGATGAGTTCGAACACTTAGAGGTCGATGCCTCGGTCTCGGAGAGCCTCGCGCCATGGCCTTCCCTTCGGAACCGGCTCACCGGCAAGGGCTTGCTCGGCCTTGGCGTGCATCTGGTGACGTCCCTCGGGATCCCGCACCGAATCACACGCGGAGATCCACCAGCGGTGCAGGAAGTTGTTCAGAGCCGAGAGGTCGAGACTCACCCGGACCTCGTCGAGGACCGCTTTGAGCCCCGAGTCGAACGCCTCCCGGTCCTGTGGAACGACCAGGGCGGCGCGGATCGCCCGCAGATTCTTCTCCGGCATCGGCAGATCCGACGGCGCGAAATCATGTCGCTCCGCAGTCATGGCGACCCCCTCTCCGCTCGTCAAGCCTACAGAGGCCGAGTCCGTCGGGCGGGCGGTAGCAGGAAGATCGCGCTGATCAGGAGCAATACCGCCAGCACGGGCGCGAACGGCCGGGCGGCCATCAGCAGCATGGCCGTCGTGGCCGCCCCTACCGCCAGGGCGCCGATCTGGCGGAGGGCCGTCACGAAGGTGTCTCTCCGGCCGGTCGCCAGGTCGTGGAGGGAGGTGGTCAGGACGCCGGTCATGTACGTCGTGTTCGGGCGCAGGCCCAGCATCATCGCGCTCTGGCCGCCCATCGCGATGCCCGCCAGGGCCAGCAGGACCAGCTGCCCCGACAGGTCGGGGCGGGTGCCGGTGCCGATCCAGCCGACCGCCACGACGACGAGCAGGACCAGTTCGGCGATCAACCCCCATGTCCTTCTCGAACGGAAGGTCACCGACCACGCGTAGGCCCCGGCGCCGAACCCGGCCACGGCCGTCAGGGCGGCGAGCCACTTGCCGGACGCCGCCGTGACCACGTTGCCGGTGATGATGCCGGCGAACGCGCCGCCGAGTTCCTGGAAGGTCAAGAGGTCGACCGCGCCGGCGCAGCAGGCCAGCGCGGTCGTGCCCCACATGATCCGCATGGCAGGGGGTCTACCCCCTAGCGGCCCTGCAGTGCCTTCACGTTGTCGCCGAAGGTCCAGTTCCGGGAACCGTCCCAATTGATCGACCAGGTCATCAGGCCCTTGAGCTGGCCGTTGAAGCTGTTCCAGGCCTGCGACACCAGGGCCGGCGACATGTGCCCGCCGCCCGCGCCGATCTGGGCCGGGAGGCCGGGGACCTGCTTGTCGTACGGCACCCGGATCGTCACGCCCTGGATCACCAGGCCGTTGTTGAGGCAGGTGGTCTGGGCGACGAAGCCCTGGACCGTCCCGGCGGAGTAGGAGTCGCCGGAGCAGCCGTACATCGAGCCGTTGTAGTACTGCTGGTTGAGCCACCACAGCCGGCCGTTGTCGGCGTACTTCTTGATGATCGGCAGGTACGCGCCCCAGATCGAGCCGTAGGTGACGCTGCCGCCGGTCACGTAGGCGGTCTCCGGGGCCATGGTCAGGCCGAAGTTCGACGGCATCTGCGCGAGCACGCCGTCGATGATGCGGATCAGGTTCGCCTGCGAGGGCGACAGCGTGTTGATGTTGCCGCTGCCGGTCAGGCCGGTCTCGATGTCGATGTCGATGCCGTCGAAGTTGTACCGCTTGAGGATCGGCACGATCGTCGCGACGAACCGGTCGGCCACCACGCTGGAGGACAGGTCGATCCCGGCGGTCGCGCCGCCGATCGACATGAGGATCGTCGCCCCGGCGGCCTTGGCGGCGCACATCTCGGCGGGGGTGGCGACCTTCACGGTCGCGTCCATGCCGTCCTCCCACAGGACCGTCCCGTCAGAGCGGATCACCGGGAAGGCGGCGTTGATCACGTTGTAGCCGTGCTGCTTGATGCGCGCGTCGGTGATCGGGATCCAGCCGAGCGGCGGGTGCACGCCGTTGACCGCGCCGTCCCAGTTCTCCCAGTAGCCCTGGAGCACCTTCCCGGCCGGCTTGCCCTTGACCGCGCAGGTCGGCCCGCCCGTCGGGGTGACCGTGGGCGTCGGCGAGGGCGAGGGTGACGGGGAAGGCGAGGGAGAAGGCGAAGGTGAGGGGGAGGGCGAGGGCGAGGGCGAGGGCGAGGGCGAGGGGTTGGTGCCGCCGGGCCCGTCGAAGACGACGTCGTCGGCGTAGTAGGTGCCCTGGCCGTACCAGCCGTGCAGGTAGACCTGCGCCGAGGTCTGGCCGGCGGCGGTGGTGAAGTTCAGGGTGAGCTGACGCCAGTCGGCCGACGAGGTCCAGACCGAGCTGCCGCCCTGGACGCCGAGGTAGACGTAGTTGCCCCGGACCCACGCCGTCACCACGTAGGCCGTGCTCGGGCGCACCGACACGTTCTGGCTGCAGCGGGCGTTGTCAGAGGCGCTGGCCGCGCCGGAAAGAGCTCTCGATCCGGTACGAACAGGGGAGGCCACCACCGACCCGAGGCCTCCCGTGCACGTCCAGGGAGACAGCGCCCCCGATTCGAGGCCCGGGTTGGCGAGCAGGTTGGCCGCGTTGGCCTGGGAGGGGATGAGCAGCGCGGCCACCACGGCCAGCGCCAAGAACACAGCACGTCTCACGGAGGAAACCCTTCTGTCGCCCGGGCAGCGCAGATCACCGGGTGTGGAGTGCGGGCCACGGTGACTGGGGCTCGCGAGCAACAGCAGTCGGATTATCTGACAATGATCGCGCCGGAGTCCATAGCGGGATTTGTCGGACCGCACTGCCGGGCTGCACCCCATGATCACTGCTGCTGACTACGCCTGGGAGGCGGAGGAGGGCTGGTACGAGAGATGATCAGACGTAGCCGCCCTCGATGAGGCTGCGGCCGGTGTCGGCGACGACGTCCTCGGTGGGGCGGGGGTTCCAGCCGAGGACCGAGCGGGCCTTGGCGTTCGACAGGTGGCGGATGACGCCGACGTTCCTGGCCAGTTCGGCCATCCGGGGATCGGTCGCGGCCCTCGCCCTGACCACGTCGTCGGGGATCACCTCGGTCGGGGTCGCCGCGCCCAGCCGCTCCCTGAGCACCCGCGCGATCCAGGCCATCGACACCGCGTCGCCGGACGCGCCGATGAAGCGCTCGCCGGCCGCCTTCGGGGAGGTCATGGCGCGGAGGTGGAGGTCGGCGGCGTCCCGGACGTCCACCAGCCCGAACCACATGTTCGGGATGGCCGGCATGCTCCCGTTGAGGAGCCCGGCCAGGATGCCGATCGAGCTGGCGTAGTGCGGGCCCAGCACGGGGCCGAAGATGCCCGTCGGGTTGACGACGGCCAGCTCCATGGCTCCCCGGTCGAACGCCCAGGCCGCCCGTTCGGCGATCAGCTTCGACTTCGGGTAGGCGGCGATGTCGCCGTCCTCCCGGCTCCAGTCGTCCTCGGTGAAGGGCCGGCCGGTCTGCGGGTGGCCGTAGCCGATGGCGGCGAACGACGAGGTCACGACCGTGCGGCGGACGCCCGCGTCGCGCGCCGCGCGCAGCACGCGCAGAGTCCCGTCGCGGGCTGGAATGATCACCTCGTTCTCGTCGGCGGGCTGGGCCGCCGGGAAGGGGGAGGCGACGTGCAGGACGTAGTCGCAGCCCGCGACGGCCTCGTCCCACCCCTCGTCGGACGTCAGGTCGGCGACGACCGACTCGACCCCCTCGACCGGGGTCTTCCTGACGGTGGTCCGGACGGTGTAGCCCGCCTCTTGGGCGGCGGCGATGACGCGGGCGGCGAGGAAGCCCGTCCCGCCGGTAACCAGAACTGTCTCCATGTTCATGACGATACGATAGAAAACGGACAGTCGAAAACGCGTTTTCGCTAAGGAGGTCTCATGCGCAGCCGCCTGACCGAGGAGCGGGAACGCGAACTGCTCGGCATCGCCCTGGCTCTCGTCCGGGAGAGGGGCTACGACGCGGTGACGATCGACGACATCGCCAGGGCCGCCCGCGCGAGCACGGCGACGCTGTACCGCCGGTGGGGCGGGAAGGCGAAGATGGTGATCACGGCGGTGAAGGTGAGCAAGCCCGAAGGGCCGGCGGAGATCGACACCGGCTCGCTGAGGGAAGACCTGCTCGCCGCGACGCGGCGCGGGACCGTGCCCCGGCCGCTGACGGGGCTCGCCCAGGCGGTGATGCTCGACGACGACCTGCGCGCCGCCTTCCACGAGCTGATGATCGAGCCGGAGCTCGAAGTGCTGCGCCGGGCGCTGCGCCGCCATGTCGAGGCGGGCGAGATCGACGCGGACAACCCGGTTCTGGGCCTGGTCGACCGGCTGCTCATCGGGCCGCTG
The DNA here is from genome assembly GCF_001570605.1 of Herbidospora cretacea. Lineage (GTDB taxonomy): Bacteria > Actinomycetota > Actinomycetes > Streptosporangiales > Streptosporangiaceae > Herbidospora > Herbidospora cretacea. The sequence goes on from NZ_BBXG01000009.1 coordinate 256,510, forward strand.
GTCGCGGAGGCGGTGTGGCTGGGGGACACGCCCGGCCTGGCCGAACGTCTGGTCGACGAGGTCGTGCTGCCGCTGCTGGTCCGGAAGTAGAGGGGGCGCCGCGCCGCTCCGCCTCCCGTCGGAGGCGGAGCGGCCGACATGGAACGACCCGGGAGAGTGGTGTCACCCAGGCCTGCCGGCTTCGCGCTTCTCAGGAGCCGAAACCCCGGTTAGCGCTAGCATCAAACGGTGCGACCTCCTTCACCCTCGACGTCCTCGGTGGTGTGAGGGCGAGTAAAACCAGCCGACCCGGCGGCGTCAAGGGCGGGTGATCCGGCCCCCCCGGCCGAGCGAACCGAACGCCACTCGCCTGCCGCTCTCCGCTCCGGGGCTCCGCAAGTTGCGGGAAACTCGTGAAAGTTTCAACTTCACGAACCGACTTAACTTTCACGCCATCGCCCGAGGTTCTGCGGCTCTGACGCCTTCATGTGGGCCTGGCTTCACCGAAAATTTCTTTCGAGTATTGACATGTTTCGGTGGTGTTTCCAGACTGATCCCCGAGGCGTCGGCCCCCTGATGTGGTGATCGGTGTGGGCCGCAGGCAAGGCGCCTGGTGGTGTGGGCCTCCGGTCAGGGGTGCGGCATGTCGTGCGCCGATCCCCGTGTATCCCCTCTTTCCGTAACTTCAGTATGGAGTCAGGCATGGGTAGGAACGCGTTACCCGCGTCCAGGTTCGGACGTTTCGGTGCTCTCACCAAGGTCATCGGCATCGGCGCCGTGGGTGTCGTCAGCGCGGCGCTGATGGTCACGGTGCCGGCGGACGCGGCCGGGAGCACGCTGGCCGCCGCCGCGCAGCAGAGCGGACGCTACTTCGGCACCGCCATCGCGCAGGGCAAGCTCGGCGACTCGCAGTACACGACGATCGCGAACCGCGAGTTCGACATGATCACCGCCGAGAACGAGATGAAGATCAACGCCACCGAGCCCAACCGGGGGCAGTTCAACTTCCAGGCCGGCGACCGGATCTACAACTGGGCGGTGCAGAACGGCAAGCGGGTCCGCGGCCACACGCTGGCGTGGCACTCCCAGCAGCCGTCCTGGATGGAGCAGACGTCCGGGAGCTCCCTGCGCCAGGCGATGATCGACCACATCAACGGCGTGATGGGCCACTACAGGGGCAAGATCTACGCCTGGGACGTCGTCAACGAGGCCTTCGCCGACGGCAACGGCGGCGGACGCCGCGACTCCAACCTCCAGCGGACCGGCAACGACTGGATCGAGGTGGCCTTCCGCACCGCGCGGGCCGCCGACCCGGCCGCCAAGCTCTGCTACAACGACTACAACATCGACAACTGGAGCTGGGCCAAGACCCAGGCCGTCTACAACATGGTCCGCGACTTCAAGCAGCGCGGCGTGCCGATCGACTGCGTCGGCCTCCAGTCTCACTTCAACAGCCAGAGCGCCTACAACAGCAACTACCGCACCACGATCTCCAGCTTCGCGGCCCTGGGCGTGGACGTCCAGATCACCGAGCTGGACATCCAGGGCGGCTCGGCGCAGACCTACGCCGCGGTCGTGAACGACTGCCTCGCGGTGGCCCGCTGCACCGGCATCACCGTGTGGGGCGTGCGTGACAGCGACTCCTGGCTGGGCGCCAACACCAGCCCGCTGCTCTTCGACACCAGCGGCAACAAGAAGGCCGCCTACAACTCGGTGCTGAACGCTCTCAACGCCGCGACCCCGAACCCGTCGCCCTCGCCGAGCACCTCGCCGTCGCCGGGCACCTCGCCGACCCCGAACCCCACGCCCACCCCGGGTAACGGGACGCAGATCCGCGGTCAGCAGTCCAACCGGTGCGTCGACGTGCCGAACGCCTCGACGACCGACGGCACGCAGGTCCAGCTCTACGACTGCCACTCCAACTCCAACCAGCAGTGGACCTACTCGTCCAACGAGCTGCGGGTCTACGGCAACAAGTGCCTCGACGCCGCCGGCACGAGCAACGGCGCGAGGGTGCAGATCTACTCCTGCTGGGGTGGCGCCAACCAGAAGTGGAACCTCAACTCCGACGGTTCGATCACCAACCAGCAGTCGGGGCTCTGCCTCGACGCCGCCGGCTCCGGCAACGGCGCCGCGCTGCAGGTCTACTCCTGCTGGGGTGGCGCCAACCAGCGCTGGTCCCGGACCTGAGCCGGTTGACACCTTCTAGTTGACACACGAAGCCGGGCTGGACGGATCGGGGATCCGCCCAGCCCGGCGCTTTCGTGTCCTAGCTTCGGGTCCAGCGCTGGTTGCTCTGGCCGTTGCAGTCCCAGATGTTCAGCCTGGTGCCGTTGGCCGTGGCGTTGTTCGGCACGTCCAGGCACTTGTTCGCGCCGATGGCGGTGATGCTGCCGTCGCTGTTCAGGCGCCACTTCTGGTTGTTCTGGCCGTTGCAGTCCCAGATGAGGACGCCGGTGCCGTTGGCGGTGCCGTTGTTGTTGACGTCCAGGCACTTGTTGCCGTAGACGCGCAGCTCACCGGCGGCGGTGGCGGTCCACTGCTGGTTGCTCTGGCCGTTGCAGTCCCAGATCTGCACCAGCGCGCCGTTGGCCTGCGAGACCCCGCTCACGTCCGCGCACTTGCCCGATCCGACGCCGCGCAGCGGGCCGGAGGTACCGGGGTTGGGCGTGGGAGTGGGAGTCGGGGAGGGCGTCGTGGGGGTGCCTCCGCTGACGCGGTACACGACGGTGCCGTGGGCCGGCACGCTCGCCGAGATGGTCCCGGTGGACGAGGTGACGGCGTTCGACCAGGCGTCCCGCAGGGTGAAGGCGTTGCCCGACAGGCCGATCGTGGCGGCGGTGGTGCTCATCGTGATGGTGCTGCCGCCCTGGTTGAACAGCGCGACCGCGACGTCGCCGTTGCTCAGGCGCTTGGCCAGGATGCGCCGGGTGCCGTCGTTGCTGATCTGGGTCGCCTGAAGGCCCAGCGAGTCCTGGTTGATCGCGATCAGGTTCTGGTTCTTCAGGATCGTCTGGGTGGCGCTGTCCATGTTGCGGACGTCGTTCCCCGCGATCAGCGGCGCGGCCATGATCGCCCACAGGGCGAAGTGGCTGCGCATCTCGGTGTCGTTCATGCCGCCCCGGCCGACCACCATCATGTCGGGGTCGTTGAACGAGCCGGGCGAGGCGTAGCCCGACAGGGGCGCGGTGACGTTGACGATGTTCTGGATGCCCATGGGGTAGCCGTTGGTCTGGCCCGAGTTCCAGGTGTTGGTGATGTCCTCGGTCGTGCGCCAGATGTTGGCGATGTCGCCCCAGTTGCGGCGGGGCCCGGTCTTGTCGTGGATGCTGTTGGAGTTGATGCTGTACAGGATCGGCCGGCCGGTGGCGGCCAGCGCGTCCCGCATCTTGGCGAAGGTCCTGATCTGGTCGTCGATGGTGCCGGTGGGGGAGCACCAGTCGTACTTGAGGTAGTCGACGCCCCAGGCGGCGAACTGCCGGGCGTCCTGCGCCTCGTGGTTGAGGCTGCCGGTCGCGCCCGGGTAGGAGCCGAAGTACTGGGCGCAGGTCCGGTCGAGCGGCGCCTGGTAGATGCCGAACTTCATGCCCTTGGAGTGGATGTAGTCGCCCAGCGCCTTCATGCCGCTGGGGAACCGCGACAGGTTGGCCTGGAGGTTTCCGGCGGAGTCGCGGTTGGGGTCCATCCAGCAGTCGTCGACGACGACGTACTGGTAGCCCAGGTCGCGCATGCCGTTGTTGACCATGGCGTCGGTGGTCTGCTTGATCAGCGTTTCGTTGATGTTGCAGCCGAAGGTGTTCCAGGTGTTCCAGCCCATCGGCGGGGTGCGCCCGACGCCGTTGTTGAGCGCGTTGGCCTGGACGGCGGGGATCAGCGCCACGGCGAGCGTGGTCAGCGCCAAGATGGCCCGCGTTCGCTTCTTTCTCATGAGAGCTCCTCGTCGGATGGTGCGGCGCCGTCCGTCACTGGAAGGAGGCGTCGTCGATGTACAGGCCGTCGGTGCCGGCGGCGGTCTCGACGTACACGGAGGCGTTGGTCAGCGTGCCGGTCCACGAGACGGTCGCGGTGCCGGTGAGCTGGGTCCAGCCGTTGGCGTTGACCGTCTGCGCGGGGGTGAGCTGGAGGTAGCTCGTGGTCCCGTTCGCGGTGAGGGTCAGCGTGGCCTTCGCGCTGGGGGTCCCGCTCTGCGAGCGGACCCAGACGCTGGTGGTGTAGCTCTTGCCGTTCGTGAGCTGCGCGGTCACGTTCTGGTGCGGGCCCTGCCAGGAGGCGGTACGACCAGAGTTCAGCAGCGCCCGGCTGCCGCCGTGGACCGGGCTGGTCACGGAGGAGAGCGTGCCGCCGGAGGAGGTCCAGCCGGTCGTGCCGTCCTCCATCGCGGGGTTGCTCAGCAGGTTCCCGCCGGTGCCGCCGCCCCCGGTGAACTGCCACCAGTTGAGGTTGAACAGGTAGCCGCTGTTGCCGGCGAACCGCAGGAACAGGTCACGGGTGCCGGTCGCGCCGGAGATCGGGCAGGTGACGGTGGTCCAGGTCTGCCAGCCGCCGGTGCCGCCCACGTTGCAGGTGCCCACGAGCGTTCCGGTGGCGCTGCCGAGCCGGACCTCGATCCGGCCGCCGCTGGTGCCCGAGGCGACCCGGGCGCTGAACGAGGTGGCCCCGTTGCCGAAGGCGACGCCCTTGGCCTTGACGTAGTCGTTGTTCTCGATGAACCCGACGTTCATCCCGCCCTCGGTGGAGGCCTCGGTCTCCACTCCCTGCGCCCAGGCGAGCGTCTCCGCCTCCTGGCGCGTGTACGGGTTCAGCGTGCCCACCTGGGGAGGTCCGGCGGTGGTCATGTTGATCTGCGGGATGGTGCCGTCGGAGTTGTAGGTGAACTTCTCCACCGCCACCGACCTGGTGTAACCGCTGCCGCCCGGTAGGGCGCCGTTGTGGTAGAAGAAGTACGACCCGCCCGCGAAGTCGACGACCCCGGCGTGGTTGGTGAAGCTCGCGCCCTGCCGAGGCATGACCGTTCCCCGATAGGTCCACGGCCCGGTGGCACTCGGAGCCGTGGAATAACCGATGAACTCCGAGCAGCACTCGGCGGCGAACACGTTGTAGTAGAGGCTGCCCCGCTTGTAGACCCAGGGCCCCTCCTCGTAGAGGGTCGGCCGCTGGGCGTTGCCGCTGCGCGCGCCGAAGCCGGCGGCGGTGAGCTGGACGTAGTTGATCCCGCCGGAGTAGGAGATCATGTCGCTGTTCAGGCGCACGTACGCGAGGCGGGGGTTGCCCCAGTACAGATAGGCCTGCCCGTCGTCGTCGATGATGACGTTGGGGTCGATCTCGTTGTTGTCGACCAGCGGACGGCCCAGCGCGTCGGTGAAGGGCCCGGTGGGGCTGTTGGCGACGGCCACGCCGATGACCATGCGGCCGGTGGAGCGCTGGCGGACCGGGACGTACCAGTAGAACTTGTTGTTGCGGTAGGCGACGTGGCCGGCCCAGGCGTTGGCGTCGGCCCAGGAGAAGGTGGCCAGGCTCATGGGTGAGCCGTGGTCGGTCCAGTTGGCCATGTCGCTGGAGGAGTAGACGCGCCAGTCGCGCATCGTGAAGTAGGTGGAGCCGTCCTCGTCGTGGCCGGTGTAGAGGTAGACGCGGCCGTTGTGGACGAGCGGGGCGGGGTCGGCGGTGTAGATCGTCTGGACGATCGGGTTGTCGGCCTTGGCCGGAGCCGCGGGCAGCAGGGCCATGAGGCAGAGCACGCTCATGACCCAGGCCAGGCGGCGTGGAGCGGATCTCATGATGATCCTTTCCGCGTGACACGGGCGGGCCCGGTGGTCTACCGAGCCCGCCCGCGTCATGCCGTCATCGCTGGAGGGTCAGCAGGCCCGGCCGGTAGGGCAGCAGACCGTAGTCCACGCCGTTGGAGTTGGGGTTGCGGCCCTGGTAGAGCAGCTGCAGGTTGCAGGGGTCGACCGTCATGGTCTGGTCGGCGCTGGTGCGCAGGAGCTCACCGTGGCTGATGTCGTTGGTCCAGGTCGCGCCGCTGTTGGCCTTGCCGGCGAACGGGTTGGACTCGGTGGTGGCGTTCGGGGTCCAGGTGCCGCCCAGGCTGGTGGCGGTGAAGGACCGGAAGTAGCGTCCCTGGGAACCGATCGCCTCGACGATCATCAGGTAGCGGTTCTGGCCGGCCAGCTTGTAGACCTGGGGCGCCTCGAACAGGTTGTTGGTGGTGTCGGTCATGATGGTCTGGTAGCTGGTGCCGAAGCTGCCGGGGAAGTTGCCGATCGGCATGCTGGCCCGGTAGATGCGGCCGTTGTCACCGGCGAAGAACAGGTACATGTTCTGGTCGTCGCCGATCAGCGCCTGGTCGATCGGACCGGTCTGGGAGTTGGAGATGCTGCCCGAGAACAGCGTCTGCGGCGAGGACCAGCCGTTGGCGTTGGTCGGGTTGGTGGAGGTGCGGTAGGAGAAGGCCGGGCCGCCCCACTGGTAGGCCAGCACCCAGATGCTCTTGGGCGCGAAGTAGAACAGCGACGGGGCGACCGTGCCCGAGTTCATCGCGTTCTGGGTGGCCGAGCCCATCTGGTTGTAGTTGCTGAACAGGGAGAAGTTCATCGAGCCCCAGCTCGACCCGAAGTCGTGCGTGGTGGCGTAGACGAGCTGCTGCCCGTTGTAGGGGGCGACGGTGAAGTCCTTCAGCGAGACCCAGCCCGACCTCGGCTGCGCCAGCGCGCCCGAGGAGGTCCAGCGGTAGGTCGAGGGAAGGTTGCAGTTCCCGGTCGGGCTCGGCGTCGGCGTGGGGCTCGGGCTGGGGCTCGGGTTGGTCCCGCCGACCTGGGCGAGCTGCCACTGCTGGTTGGCGCCGCCCCAGTCGTCGTACTGGACGACGTTGGCGTTGTCGGCCGTGGACGCGCCCTGGACCTCCAGCGCCTTGTTGCTGTGGCGCGCGATGAAGCGCACGTAGCCGTCGGGGCTGTCGGCCAGCCGCCACTGCTGGTTGGTGCCGTTGCCGTCGCTCCACTGGATGATCGCCGCGCCGTTGGCGGTGGAGACGCCGGAGACGTCCAGGACCTTGCCGCTGAGGCGCGACTTGATCCGGTAGTAGCCGCCGCCCGAGTCGACGAACTGCCACTGCTGCTGGTTGCCGTTGTTACGCGTCCACTGGGTGATGCGGGCGCCGTCGTTGGTGGCCAGGTTGTAGACGTCCAGGGCCTTGCCGCTGTTGCGGTTGACCAGGACATACCAGGCGTTGGTGTCGACGGTGGCCGCGTTGGCCGAGGGTAACGCCACGAACAGGGCCGCCACCAAGGTCGCGATGACAGCGATGGGTTTGAATCTCACATTTGCTCCGATTTATCCGACGCGGACGAGTTGCCACTGCTGGTTGGTGCCGTTCCAGTCGTCGTACTGGACGATGTTGGCCCCGTCGGCCGTGGAGGCTCCCTGAACCTCCAGTGCCTTGCTGCTGTTGCGGTTGATCAGCCGGGCGTAACCGCTGCTGTCGGCGATCCGCCACTGCTGGTTCGTGCCGTTGAGGTCGGTCCACTGCACGACCGCGCCGCCGTTCGCGGTGGAGAACCCGGAGACGTCGAGCACCTTGCCGCTCAGGCGGGACTTGAGCCGGTACCAGCCGCTTCCGGAACTGACGAACTGCCACTGCTGGTTGTTGCCGTTGTTACGGGTCCACTGGGTGATGCGTCCGCCGTCGGCGGTGGACAGGCCGTAGACGTCCAGGGCCTTGCCGCTGCCGCGGTTGAGCAGGACGTACCAGGCGCTGGTGTCGACGCTCCCGCCGGGGCTGGGGGAGGGAGTCGGGGTCGGGCTCGGGGTGGCGCCGTTGTTGAGCGCGCTCAGGACCGAGTTGTACGCGGCCTTCTTGTTGCCCGAGGAGTCGAAGAGCAGCGCGTTCTCACCGCCGCGCCACGAGTCGCTGTCCCGGATGCCCCACACGGTGATGCCGTTGCAGCGGGCCACGGCGAGGCAGGCGCGGGTGACGCCGGCGAAGATGTTGGCCTGGTTGGACCCCTGGGCGACGTCGAGCTCGGTGATCTGGACGTCCACGCCGAGGTCGGCGAAGCGCTGGAGGTTGGCCTGGTAGTCGCTGGAGAGCGAGCCGCCCAGGTGGGACTGGAAGCCGACGCAGTCGATCGGCACGCCGCGCTGCTTGAAGTCGCGGACCATGTTGTAGATGCCGGTGCTCTTGGCGTTGATTCCGTCGGTGTTGTAGTCGTTGTAGCAGAGCTTGGCCCCGGGGTCGGCGGCCCTGGCCGCGCGGAAGGCGGCCTCGATCCAGTCGTTGCCGGTGCGCTGGAGGTTCGAGTCACGGCGTCCGCCGGAGTTGCCGTCGGCGAAGGCCTCGTTGACGACGTCCCACGAGTCGATCTTGCCGCGGTAGTAGGTGGCGACCCGGGTGACGTGGTTGATCATGGCGCTGCGCAGGTCGGAGCCCTCCATCCCGCGCGCCCAGGTGGGCATCTGCTGATACCAGAGCAGGGCGTGGCCGCGGATCTTCATGCCGCGCGAGATGGCGTGGTTGGCGATGCGGTCGCCGTTGGTGAAGTTGAAGCTGTTCCGCGAGGGCTCGGTCGCGTCCCACTTCATCTCGTTCTCGGCGGTGACCTGGTTGAACTCGCGGTTCAGGATGGTCATGTACGTCGAGTCGTTCATCCGGCCGGCGGCGACGGCCGTGCCGAAGTAGCGACCGCCGCGCTCGGCCGCCGAGGCCCCGAGTGTGGAGGCGGCGTTGGCCTGCCCGGCCAGCGTCACCGACAGGCCGGCGCCGAGCAGCGCCGCGGTGACCACGGATAACAGTCTTCTCATGAGACCTCGTGCCTTTCTTGGTGGGGGGTTCGGCCCGGTCGCCCGGCCCGTTCGTCCTGCCACGAACGGACCAGGCGGTTGGGTCGGCTAAGGAGTGGTCAGGTCGAAGCGGTTGACGGTCACCGCTCCACCGAGGGACTGCGTGGCGTAGTTGAAGATGCCGAAGCGGTAGCCCATGAAGAACTGCCAGGCGTTGTTCAACGTGAAGGCCGGGCCGAGCGTGGTGAAGTTCGTCCCGTCGGTGCTGTACGAGAAGCGGGCCGTCCGGCCCGATCCCGGCCGGATGTCGGCGTTCACCCGCAGCCAGATCTTGCCGCCCGAGATGTTCGCGCCCGCCTGTTCGCTGCCGGTCCCGGTGGTGGCCCAGCTGCTGTTCATGGTCAGCCCGTTGGTCATCGAGACCCGGTAGGCGCCGTTGTCGCGTCTGACCCCGATCCAGGCCGACTGGTCACGCAGCATCGCCAGGCCGGCGCGGTCGCCGTTGGCCATCTGCGAGTAGTCGAGCTCGATCGTCGCCGTGGACGACGGGCCCTGGATGCGGTGCGTCAGTGTGTTGCGGGCGTTGTACAGGTCGTTGGTGACCGTCGCGGTCTGGAGCCGCAGGCCGCTGCCGGTGGAGAAGCGGCTGGTGTCGGGGTTGTGGTTCCACTCCCACCGATGGCCCAGGCTGCTTCCGGTGAAGGTGTCCGGCCCGATCATCGAGGCCACCGTGCGGTTGGTCTGGATGTTCGGCTTGGGGTAGTTCACGCCCCAGCCGCCGTTCACCGTCTGGATCACCGGCCAGTCGTTGACCCAGTTGATCGGCGCGAGCGCCGGCACCCGGCCACCCGGGTAGGCGTCGACGAAGGACATGTAGTACCAGGCGCCGCTCTGGGTCTGGACGAGACCGCCCTGGTGCGGGGTGCCGCCGCCGGAGATCGGGCTGGGCATGTTGAGCAGGACCTGCTGCATCGTGTACGGACCCCACGGAGAGGTCGAGCGCAGCACGTACTGGCCGTTGGCCGGGCGGGTCAGCCAGATGTAGTAGTAGTTGCCGCGCTTGTAGAAGCGCGCGCCCTCAAGGGTGCCGACGCTGCTCGGGGTCTGGAAGACCTGCTGGGCGCGGACCTGGCTGAGGCCGTCGGCCGAGAGCTGGGCGACGCTGATGGTGCCGTTGCCGTAGGCGACGTACATCGTGTCGTTGGTGTCGATCAGCAGACCGGCGTCGTAGTAGCACTGGTTCATCCGGGCGCGCTTGGTCCACGTGCCGTCCACGGCGGAGGCGGTGTAGACGTAGGTCCGGTTGAACTCGGTGCAGCCGTACCAGTAGTAGGTGCTGTTGCTGGGCCGGTAGTTGAGGGTCGAGGCCCAGATGCCCTTCACGTACGCCCGGCCGCCGTTGAGGTCGTAGGCGTTCGAGTCGAAGTCCAGGCGCGGGACCGAGTGACCGGCGTACTCCCAGTCGACGAGGTTGTACGAGCGCAGGATCGGCGCGCCCGGCGAGTAGTGCATCGTCGAGGCCGAGTAGTAGTAGGCGTCGCCGACCCGGATGATGTCACCGTCGGCGAAGTCCTGCCAGACGACGGGGTTGGTGTAGTTGCCGCCCGGGTTCGGGGTCGGCGTGGGGCTCGGGCTGGGGCTCGGGTTGGTCCCGCCGACCTGGACGAGCTGCCACTGCTGGTTGGCGCCGCCCCAGTCGTCGTACTGGACGATGTTGGCGCCGTCGGCCGTGGACGCGCTCTGCACTTCCAGCGCCTTGTTGCTGTGGCGCGCGATGAAGCGCACGTAGCCGTCCGGCGAGTCGGCGAGCCGCCACTGCTGGTTGTTGCCGTTGTTGTCGGCCCACTGGACGACGGCGGCGCCGTTGGCGGTGGAGACGCCGGAGACGTCCAGCACCTTGCCCGAGTGGCGGGACTTGATGCGGTAGTAGCCGCCGCCGCTGTCGACGAACTGCCACTGCTGCTGGTTGCCGTTGTTCCGCGTCCACTGGGTGATGCGTCCGCCGTCGGCGGTGGACAGGTTGTAGACGTCCAGGGCCTTGCCGCTGGTGCGGTTGACCAGGACGTACCAGGCGTTGGTGTCGACGGTGGCCGCGTTGGCGGCCTGGGCGGTGACGAAAGCGGCGACGAGGAGCAGCACTGATGAGAGAACCGCGAGCACACGTCTCACACGAACCTCCGGGGGGTGGGAACGTCGTGGTGACGGGCGGTGGCACGACCGGTCAACCACAGAGCTGTTAGCGATAACATTCGGATCATGACGTCAGGGCGTCATACAGGAGGTCAGGGGGCATCCATGGCTCCCTGGGCAGGCAGGGTGGGAAGGCCATCGAAATCTGTTACCGCTAACATCATTTGGTCCCGGATCTCCATGGCGCTCCTGACGGGGTGTGTCGACGCGGAGTACATCCGACAGGTTGATCTGTCGTCAACGAAGTGCCGTGGCCTCAGCCTGGGGGCGGCTGTGGACACGTTTCCCTGCCTGGACATTCGCGGTCGCGGAGATCGCGCCCGGAACCCTCAGTCGTGAAAATTTCATAGAAGTTACTAGTTCGCAACCGCAGATTTCGGACCGAATTCTCCTAACTTGCCACCGGCCCCCGTGTCGAGGGGGCGAAGGCTGGATGAAAATTTCGAGGTCACGTCGACAATTTTCGGTTCCAGGCCCGTGGGTGATGATCGAAGACTGCCTGTCAAGTAAGGAGGAGCAGCGAAAACGGGAATCCCAACTGCCGAAAGTCACTGGATAGACTGCCCCTTATGACCTCGATCGAGGATGCCACCTACACCAGTCCGGCTCCCCCCGAAGCGCTGACCCTCGCTCAGCTGGCCGAGATGGCAGGGGTCTCCGTGGCCACCGTCTCCAAGGTCGTCAACGGCCGTTCCGAGGTCGGCTCAGAGACGCGGGCACTGGTCGAAGGACTCATCCAGGAACACGGATTCCGCCGCCAGCGCCGCCGGATCCGGCCCGCCGGGCTCATCGAGGTCGTCTTCCACGAGCTGGCCGGTGACTATCCGATAGAGATCGTCAAGGGTGTCCAGTCGGTGGCCCGGCACCACCGCCTGAGCGTGGTGGTCTCCGAACTCGGCGGCCGCCACGTGCCCGGCTCCCACTGGATCGAGGACGTGCTCAGCCGCCGCCCCGCCGGTGTCATCACGGTGTTCTCCGGCCCGACCGAGGAGCAGCGCGTCCGGCTGGCCACCCGCGAGGTGCCGCTGATCGTGCTCGACCCGGCGGGCGACCCGGGCCGGGGCGTGCCGTCGGTCGGGGTCACCAACTGGAGCGGCGGCCTGGAGGCCACCCGCCACCTGCTCGAACTCGGCCACCGCCGGATCGCCATGATCACCGGCCCCGAGTTCGCCCTGTCCAGCCGCGCCCGCCTCGACGGCTACCGGGCCGCTCTCGACGGAGCCGGGGTGCGGGTCGACCCCGACCTGATCTGCAAGGGCGCCTTCCAGATCGACGACGGCATCGTCCACACGCGCCGGCTGATGGCCCTCCCTCACCCGCCCACCGCGATCTTCGCCGCCAACGACGGCCAGGCCATGGGCGTCTACCAGGCCGCCCACGAGCTGGGCCTGCGCATCCCGGTGGATTTGAGCGTGGTCGGCTTCGACGACATGCCCCCCTGGCGCTGGGCGATTCCGCCCCTCACCACCGTCCGCCAGCCGCTGATGGAAATGGGCGCGACGGCGGCCACTATGGTGGTCAGCATGGCCGAAGGCGAGCCCTTCCAGAGACGAGTGGAACTCGGCACCGAACTCGTGATCCGGGGAAGCACGGGCCCTGTCCAGGCGTGACGGCGAGCCGCCGCGGAGACGCGTGAAGGCGGGTCTCGTTTAGGCGTGACCGAAACCTGCGTGCGTTTCCTCCGTGTGAACTGCTGCTTTCGGTGGTTAGTGATGAGGCGGGCGCGTTTCGGGTGCCCTTCGCCGACCACTTCTCCGAGGGCTCGGCCAGGTAAGGCTGCCGTGGGACATCCAGTCCTTGGCGGCGAGCGTCTACAGGCCCGCTGTGACCCTAGGCGGGGGATTTGAGGCCGGTGGCGGTGATGGGGACCAGGACTTTCTTGCCCGCCAGTCGATCGGCCAGTGCGGACAGGCCCGCCAGGGCGATGGCTGAGGTTGGTTCGGTGTAGATGCCGGACAGGTGGAGGCGTTCGCGGGCTTTCCACAGGGCGGTGTCGTCGACGGCCAGAACGTCGGTCGCGTGCGCGAGGATGGCCCGGCCCCTGGGTGGGTGGGCGATCTTGATGCCCTCGGCCGCCGTGTCGCCCGCCACCACCTCGACCGGCTCCGGCCCGTCGGACACCAACGGCGCGCAGGCGGTCGACTGGATCGCGTAGATCTCCGGGACCCGGTCGGTCAGGCCCGCGTCGCGGAGGTCGGCGAAGCCGTGGGCGATGCCGAGCATCAGCGTCCCCGCTCCGACCGGGAGCACGACCGCGTCGGGCACGCCCATCTGCTCCCACGCCTCGAAGGCGAAGGTCCTGGTCCCGGCGACGAACATCGGGTGCCAGGCGTGCGAGGCGTAGGCGTCGCCGGTCACGCGGGCGTGTTCGACGGCCGCGTCGGCCACCGCCTGGCGGGTGCCCGGGACGGCGTGCAGTTCGGCCCCATAAGCGGCGATCTGCCGTAGCTTGCCCGGCGAGGCCGAGGCGGGCGCGTAGACGTGACACTTCAACCCCGCTCGTGCGCTGTACGCCGCCAGCGACGCCCCGGCGTTCCCAGAGCTGTCGATCACGACGGAGGACGCGCCGTGGGCTTTCAGCCACGACGCCAGCACAGCGGTGCCCCGGTCCTTGAAGGAGCCGGTCGGCAGCGCCCCCTCCAGCTTGAGCGTCAGGTCGACCCCGTCCCACGGCAGCCGCACCAGCGGGGTGACCGGTTCGCCGAGCGAGATTGGTCCGGAGACCGGCAGCCAGTCGAGGTAACGCCACACACCCTCCCCGGAGGGCGACCCTTCGAGCGCGATCCGGGGCACGTCCAGCACACCTCCACACGAGGAGCAGGCCCAGGACAGCGGATCGACGGCCAGGTCACATGAGGAGCAGCGCAGGTCCATCGCATCAACGTACATAAGCGGACGAAGGAGGCTCCACCGCATATGCGGCGGCTTCCACGTCTTCCGTCCACGAACGGAAATCGGCCGTGAGCCCCTCGGGCTCACGGCCGATCCTGTTGCGGGAGCGGCTACTGGTTGATGATGAACTGCGTGCCCGGCTGGCGGACGATGTCGCCGTCGGCCGAGTTGGTGATGGTCACGTTCGTGAGGGTCGCCGTGCCGCGGGCTCCGGACATCGCCAGGATGCCCGCGCCGTTGTTGGACTTGTCGATCTTCACGTTGGTGATCGCGGCGGTCACCTCACCGCCGCCCGTCTTGAACTGGATGCCGTCGTAGGTCGAGTCGACGATGTCGGTGTCCCGGATGGTCACGCCCGGGATGCCGGTCGACTGCGCGAACAGGGTGATCGCGCCGAACTCCTGGTCCTCGTTCCAGAACGCCCCGCCGGTCCGGTAGAGGCCGTTGTTGGCGATCAACGTCGTCCCGCTGAAGGGGATCGGGTCGTGGTCGGTCGCCAGCATGATGCCGGGGTAGTTCGCGGTGTCGTAGATCAGGTTGTTCTCGATCTTGTTGCCGAAGCCGCCGTAGACGGCGATGCCGTTGGCGCGCCAGGGCAGCTGGATGGTGTTGTTGGTGAAGCTGTTGTTGGAGCCGATGTCGACCGAGACGTCCTTGACGTACTTGGACGCCCACACGGCCAGCGCGTCGTCACCGGTGGTCCGGAACGAGCTGTTGAACACCTTGGAGTTGCGGGTGCCGTTGGCGAAGTTGATGCCGTCGGCGTAGGTGTTGCGGATCCGCATGCCGCTGAACTCGACGCCGTTGCCGGGGCCCCAGAGCTCGGGGATGTTGGAGTAGTCGCGGCCGGCCCAGACGCCCACGTTGGCGTGCTCGATCCAGACGTTCGTGATCTTGGTGCCGACGCCGAACCGGCCGTTCAGGCCCACGCCGCCCTCGGCGCCGCCGGGTCCGCCGCGGATGCGGCCCGAGCCGAAGATCGCGATGTCCGAGATCTGGGTGTTGTTGTCGATGTCGAAGCCGAAGTTGCCCTCGTGCGGGTGGTTGATGCCGCCCTGGACGAGGTGCGGCTCGGTCAGCGTGTAGAGCTGCGAGTGCCACATGCCGGCGCCGCGGATCGTCACGTTGCTGATGCCGACCTGGTTGTGGTTGCCGCGGTTCAGCGGGTCGTCGGTCAGGATCTTCTGCTCCTGACGCCACTGGCCCGCCGGGATCCACACGCAGCTGATGACGCCGTTCTGGTCGTCGGTCACCGCGCGCTGGATGGCCTGCGTGTCGTCCTGGCCGTCGTTCGGGATCGCGCCGTACTGGGTGATGCTGGTGCAGCCGGACGGCTGGCTCAGCGGGGGAGCGACCTGCTCCAGGTCGATCAGATCGATGATGTAGAACGCCGCGTCGTCGGAGGCGTCCCGCTGGAGGCGGAACTTGGTGCCGACCGGGTAGCTCTGGCTGAGCAGGGCGTTCGACTCGTCGAACAGACGCCGGGCGTCGCCGCCGGGGGTCTGGCCGAGGCCCTCGGGGTCGTCGGTGGAGCCGTACAGCCACGAGTGCTTGGAGCTGAGCGTGATCTTGCGGTTGAAGGTGCCGTTGATGTAGAGGCTGATCGTCTTGTCCTGGCCACCGCCGCCGGCGGCGTCCGGGATCGAGTTGCGGATGACGATCGAGTTCGACGGCACGGTCGAGGTGAACTCCACGTACTGGCCGGTGCTGTTCAGGCGCACCGAGCTGCGGCCGCTCGACTCCGAGGCGAAGTTCGTGTGCCCGAAGGTGCGCAGCGCGTCGGCGGTCAGGACCGTCCCGTTGTGCTGAGCGGCCTCGGCCTCGTACTCGGTGTACGGCACCGCGGCGCCGCGCCCGACCACGATGGCCTGCGTGAACGTGTTGTTCGACTCGTTGGTCTCGGCGACCGTGCCGGTCGCGTCGGCCGTGGCGGTGATGGTCGCGCCGCCGGAGGTGGCCGTCCAGGTGCCGCTGATCGCGACGGCGGCGGTGGCCCCGGCGGCGATCGAGGCGGTGCTGGTGTTCAGCGTGGTCGAGCCGACCTGGACGCGGGTGACGCTCGTGCCGCTGGCGGTGGTGCCCCGGTTGTTGACCGAGACGGTGAAGCTGACCGCCGAGCCGACGGCCGGGTTGGCCGGGCTGGAGGTCACGCCGGTGATCTGCAGGTCGGGGCCGGGGGCCTGGGAGACCTGGAGCTGGGTCGGCGCGGTGAAGGTGTTGTTGGTCTCGTTCTGCTCGAAGACCGTGTTGTCGGCGTCGACCGTGGCGGCGACCGCGTAGGCGCCCTGCGGGCGGGTGCCGATGGTCTGCGTGAACGTCGCCTGCGCGCCCGCCGCGAGGGCCGGGATGCTCGCGGTGCCGACGAGGCTGCCGCCGACGGTGACGTTGACGCTGTCGGCCGCCGAGGCCGCGGTGCCGTTGTTGCGGACGGTCCCGGAGACGGTGATCGCCTGGACCTCGCTGGGCGCGGTGGGCGTCCAGCTCAGCGCGGTGACCTGGAGGTCGGGGTTGGGAGCGGGGGTGCCGAACACCTGGAACTCGGCGATCTGGCCGGCGGGCGCGCCGGTGTTGCTCGCGATCCGGATCTGCACGTCGGCGGTGGTCGCGGTGACCGGGATCGTCACCGTGTTCTGGGCGGACGGGTTGAACGTGTAGTTCGTCGCGCCGACCAGGTTCGTGTAGGTCGTCGCGGCCTGGTCACGGCCGAGGACCTGGATGTTCTGGGTGCGCGAGCCCCACGCCGACGACGGGTTGAGCTTCAGCACCACCGAGGTGACCGAGGCGTTGGCCCCGAGCTTCACCGTGAGCACGCTCGGCCAGACGCCGGACGCGCCCTCCCAGTAGGTGTCCAGGTTGTTGTCGTTGGCGTTGGCCGCGACGAACGTGTGGACGTGGCCCGACTCGGTGATCTCCTTGCCCTGGGCCAGGTTCGTGCCGGTGGGCGGGTTGGAGCCGGTCCGGGTCACCGAGTTGCCGAACGGGCCGTTGTTGCCGGCCGCGTCCCTGGCCCTGACCTGGTAGGAGACGGTCGCGGTGGCCGGCTGGGAGTCGGTGTAGGTCAGCCCCGTGACGGTGGTGACCGAGGTCCCGTTGCGGAAGACCTCGTAGCCGGTGACGCCGACGTTGTCGGTCGCGGCGGTCCAGGCGAGCTGGATCTGACCAGAGGCCGGTTCGGTGTAGCTCAGCGTCCCGGGGGCCGAGGGCGCCTGGGTGTCGCCGCCCGACTGGCCCTGGCGGGTGATCGAGTTGCTCTGCCCCGAGGTGTTCCCGGCGGCGTCCCGGGCGCGCACGGTGTAGGTCACCGTTGCGGTCGAGGGCTGGGTGTCGGTGTACGTCAGCACGTTGCCCGCGACCGTGGTGACCGAGGCGCCGTTGCGGAAGACCTCGTAGCCGGTCACCGCGACGTTGTCGGTCGAGGCGCTCCAGGCGAGCCGGATCTGGTTGTTGGCCGGCTCGGTGAAGGTGAGGTTGCCCGGCGTGCTGGGCGCCTGGGTGTCACCGCCGGTCGTGGGGCCGTACACCTCGAACTCGGAGATCTGCCCGGCCGCCCAGCCGGTGTTGCCGGTGATGTTCAGGCGGACGTACCGGGTCGAGGTCGCGGTGAAGTTGATCGTCACCGTGTTCCCGCTCGACGGGTTGAAGACGTAGCCCGTCGACCCGACGATGTCGGAGAAGGAGCTCCCGTTCGAGCTGCCCTGAACCGCCAGGGTCTGCGTACGGGTGGCCCACCCGGAGGCCGGCAGCTTCAGCACCACCCGGTTGACCGAGGTGGACGCGCCGAGGTCGACCTGGAGCCACTCGGGGAAGACGTTGTTGTTGCTCTCCCAGTAGGTGCCCTGGTTGCCGTCGTTCGCGTTCGAGGCCACGTAATTCTGCGACACGGAGCTGCCGGTCATCGTACGGCCAGAGGCAAGATTGCCACCGGTTCCGGTGCCGCTGGTGCCGTAGATCTCAAATTCCGAGATCTGCGCGGCGGGCCAGCCGGTGTTGGCGGTGACGTTGACCCGCCAGTAGCGGTGGGTGGCCGAGCCGAAGTTGATCGTGACCGCGTTGCCGCTGGCCGGGTTGAAGGTGTAGTTCGCCGAGGCCACGACGGTGGAGAAGTTGCTGCCGTCGGAACTGCCCTGGACGGTCAGGGTCTGCGTGCGCGTCTGCCAGTCGCTGGGCGCGGGCACCTTGAGCACGATCTGGTCCACGGCGGTGGCACTGCCGAGGTCGATGCGGGCCCACTGCGGGAAGCTGTTGTTGACGCTCTCCCAATAGGTCGACTGGTTGCCGTCGTTCAGGTTGGAGGCGGCCTGACCTGCGGTGGAGCTCGACACCGCAGTGGCCTTGCCCAGGGAGAGGTTGGGTCCGCCGGCGGCGGAGGCGGGTGGGGCGAGGAGCCCAGACGCGACGAGGCCGGCGGCGACGACCGTCGCCACCAGCCTGAATCGTCCGTGCAGCTTTCTCATTCGCGTTCTTCTCTCGTCAGGGGGCGACAGGGTGAGACACGGATGGGGGCGGGAGCACGGACGCAGTGCATTCCCTGAAGAGTTGCGGGAAACAGAGAGAAATTAGACGACAAATTGCAAGATTCTTGCGTAGCGCTGGTCGAATGTTACATACGTGCTACGAAGCCGTCAATGTTCCTGTCACCTGCGGATGAAGCCGCTCCGGTACGCCCACACGACCGCCTGAGTCCGGTCGCGGACGCCCAGTTTGGTGAGGATCGCCTTGAGATGGGTCTTGACCGTCTCGACCGAGACGTTCACCGCCTCGGCGATCTCGGCGTTCGACCGGCCCTCGGCCAGCGCCCGCAGCACCTCGGCCTCCCGCCCGGTCAGGCCGTGGTCGCCCGGGTCGTCCGGCCGGGCGGCGAGGATGCCCATCAGCCGCCGCGTGACCGTGGGCGCCAGCAGCCCCTCACCCCCCGCCACGGTCCGGACGGCCGCCACGATCTCGGCCGGCGCGGCCCTCTTCAGCAGGAACCCGTCGGCCCCCGCCCGGATCGCCCGGTCGACGACCTCGTCCTGGTCGAAGGTGGTCAGCACCAGCACGCGCGGCCGGGGCTCCGGCCAGCCGGTGATCAGGCGGGTGGCCGCGACGCCGTCGTGCCCGGGCATCCGGACGTCCATCAAAATCACCGCCGGGCGGTGCAGCCTGGCCTGGTAGACGACCTCCAGCCCGTCGGCGGCGACCCCGGCGACGGTCATGTCCGGTTCGGCCCCGAGCAGCACCGCCAGTGCCTGCCGCACCAGCGGGTCGTCGTCGGCGATGACCAGGCGGATCACGCGGGCAGGACCGCCCTGACGAGGAACCCGCCGGGCGTCGGCCCGGCCTGGAGGGTGCCGTGCTCGGCCTCGGCCCTGGCCCGCATGTTCGCCAGCCCCCGCCCCGGCACCGGCTCGCCGAAGCGCCCCTCGTTGGTCACCTGGATCTCGACGCCGCCCCCTCGGCGGCCGACGACCACCGAGATGCGCCCCTCGGCGGTGTGCCGCAGCGCGTTCGTCACGGCCTCCTGGACGATGCGGTAGCCGTTGGTCGTCAGCGGGACCCCGCCCGCGTCGAGGACGAGTTCCCGCCCCGCCGCCCTGACCCGCGCGGCGAGCGTGTCCAGCTCGGTCGACGGATCGAGCACGTGCAGCAGCCGGTCGAGCTCGTCCAGCGCGCCGCGCCCGAGCTCCTCGATGTGCCCGAGCGCCTGCTCCCCGAACGCGGGGACCCGCCTCCCAGCTCCGGCCTGCATGACCATCACGTTCACCGTGTGCCCGAGGGAGTCATGGAGCTCCCGCGCCAGCCGCACCCGCTCCTCCATCAGCACGACGGCCCGCCGGTTCCGCGCCGCCACCCCCGCCGTCGTGGACAGCACCAGGCACATCGCCACCCCCGCCAGATCGGTCGCCGCCGGCGGGCAGTGGTCGAACACCGCCCACCCGCCGACGGCCGCCAGCGTCAGCAGCCCCCCGGCGGTCCACCGCCGATCCAGCGAGTGGAACGCGAACACCGCCACCCACGCGGTCCACTGAACGAACACGACGGAGTACCCCGCCGCGGCGTTGACGGAGAGGACCACCCCCTCGAACACCAGCAACGCCATCGGCGCCCGGGTCCGCCAGAGAAACCCCAGCGCCGCCACGACGGGCAGGGCGAACCCGAGGGCGTCGGGCCGCCGATAGAGCGGCCCGGTCTCGACGAGCAGGGTGACGGCCACCGCCCCGGCCAGCAGCGCGAGAGTGATCAGCACATCCGAGCTAGGCGGCCACGGGCTCGTCCCTCGTGTCGGCCGAACGGTGAGCCCGGAGCTGGGCAGGGAGATCAGTCTCGTGGGCTCGGGAGCGCCTGAACGGTGATCCCGCCACGTGGTCAGCATGGTCATCCGTGCTTTCGGCTGGAGGCCTGGAAAGTGACGGCGCGCGGGGTTGCCGGAAGCCCCTCCGAGTTCCCGCGCGCCGTCGGCATGAGCGACATTTCCGGATCTATTCTCCAAGCGCCCGGGCGGCTGCGCCTCCCTCCTCGGAGGGAGGCGGCCTCGTCCTTCTCGTCCTTAGCCTCTCCTCCGTGAAGACGACCGTGTACTGGTGGTTCCTGTTGACGGCGGTGGCCGTCGCCGTGCTTTTCCCGCTGCCCTATCTGCTGGATTCCCTGGGCGAACTCGCGAAGGACAGTCCGCTCGCCGCCAATTACGCCTCCCAAGGCGTCGTCGTACGGACGGCTTTCTACGCCCACATCGTTTTCGGCGGCCTCGCGCTGCTGCTGTCGCCGGTCCAGTTCGCCGCCCGGATCAGGAATCGCGCTCCGCGCGTGCACCGCGTCGTCGGCCGGATCGCGCTGGCGTCGATCCTGGTCGGCGGGGTCTCCGGAGTGGTCATCGCGCCGGTCAACATGGCGGGGCCCATCGGGACGGCCGGGTTCGGGACGCTGGGCGTGCTGTGGGTGGCGTTCGCCGTCATGACGTTCGCGGCCATCAGGAAAGGGGAGGTGGAAAGGCACCGCCGATGGGCCACCCGCACGTTCGCGCTGACCTACGCGGGGGTCGCGCTTCGGCTGTGGCTGCTGGTGCTCATGCCGGCGCTGGGGTCGTTCGAGGCGGCGTACGCGACAGTGCCCTTTCTCTGCTGGGTGCCGAACCTGGTCGTCGCCGAATGGGTGATCAGGAGATCCCGTAGATCGCGAGGAACAGCCGGAGTCGCGGCACGTCCTCTTCGGTGAGAAGCCGGTCGAGCATCGCCATGACGGGCGTCCGGTCCCGGCCGCCCAGGCGCTTGCGCAGCAGCGGCGGCAGGGCCCGGTTCAGTTCGGCGAGGGCGAGCTTGCGGATCTCGCCGTCGGCGCGTTCGGCGATGTCGAGCAGCCGCACGACGGCCTCGTCGTCCTCGGCGGGCGGGCGGACGCTGGTGCGCCAGGCCGCGATGGCCGAGATGCCGGCGGCGAGGGCGGAGATGAGGGCGCTCATCGAGGTCACCACGCCTGAGCCGATCCCGAACGACGTCATCGTCTGCGACGTCAGCGTGCCGACGGAGATGACCCCGGCGACGACGACGAGCACGAGGATGACATAAATCGTTAAGTTCGAGCGCATTTGATCAGGTTATGATCGGAAACATGATCGTTGGAAAGGACGACACCACCTTCATCTGGTGAGTGTCCTGACGCGGCGCACCGCCGCCGCCATCCGCGAAGAATGGCTCAGGATCGCCCTGTCGACCGAGCCCGCCGACCGCCCCGAAGCCGAGTCCGCCATCGCGGGCCTCTACCGGCTGAACGGTCTCCCCCCGCCCAGGTTCCACTGGGTCTCCTCCCCGGCCGTCGCGGTCGGGCACCCTCCGCCGGGCAAGGCGCTGACCCGACTGTTCCGCGCGCGGCGCGAGTCGATGGAGGACGCCCTCCACTCCGACCCGGCCGTGGGCTGGGACAGGAGCGCCGAGGTCCGCCGGCTGGTGACCGATCCGCTGGGCCGCAGACTCCGGCCCTTCAAGCTGGTCGTGTACGACCACGACCCCGAATGGCCGGACGTCCACGACGTGTCCTGGCTGGCTCACCACGACTGCCTGCCCTGGGTGCCCGGGGTCGACGGCGTCGACCTGTGGGACCGGGCGGCCCGTGCCGGGGGCTGGTGGCTGCCCTACCGCGAGGTGTGCGTGGTGGCGGACCGGCCGCAGGTCGTGCACACCCAGCCGGGCGCCGACGGCGACGGGGTGGTCCTCCACAAGGAGGACGGACCGGCGGTCGTCTACCGCGACGGCCTGTCGGGCTACTTCTGGCGTGGCCGGAACGTGCCCCGCTGGGTCATCGAAGCGCCGACGCCCGGCCGCATCCAGAACGAACCCGAGCCCGAGATCCGGCTCGCCGCGCTCCAGCGGATGGGCTGGCCCGAATACGTCGACCAGGCCGGGGCCCGTCTCATCGCCACCGCCCCCGACCCGGGCAACGACGCCGAACTGCGCCTCTACGACGTCATGGAGCACACCGTCCTGATCGTCGTCAACGGCACCGTCGAACGCGACGGCGGTCGCCGCCGCCACGGGCTGGTCGTCCCCGCCGACATCGCCGACCCGGTCGAGGCCGCCGCCTGGACCTACGGAATCCCCGCCCCGCTCTACAGCCAGCTCGTGAGGAGGACCTGATGACCACACTCGACACCCTGACCACCCGTACCGGACACGTCTTCGACGACCATCTCGACCGCACCCTGACCATCCCGGTCCTCGACGGACTCCAGGCGCAGGGCGACCTGCTCGTGATCCCGGCCCCACTGGCCGGGGAACCGGCGGAGCCGGAAGCCGAGTGGCGCCCGGTGCCGCCGGAGGGACACGTCCTGCTCGACGGCGTCCACCCCCACGTGCTGGTGGCCGACCCCGGCACCTGCCTCTGGACGGAGGGGTCGTTCACCGCCACCGCCCCCGTCTACCTGATGCACCCCGAACACGGCGCGACCGGGCTCGCGCCCGGTACCTACGTGACCCGCCGCCAGCGGGAATGGCGACGGGCCGCCCCGGAGTGGGCCGGCGACTGACGGGTGACTCCGGGCGGACCGGCACGTCCGGTTCGCCCGGAGTTCTATCGTGTCCGGGTGGCTGACTTCCTCACCGAGACCCGCGCCGGATACGACGCGCTCGTCACCGAATACGTCCAGCTCTTCCCCGACGTCACCGAGCCTGAGGCGGTCGCCCTGGCCGCCTTCGCCGAGGCGGTCCCGCCCGGCAGGGTGCTGGAGGCCGGGAGCGGGACCGGCCGGGTGACGGGCTGGCTGCACGCCAGGGGCCTGGACATCTCGGGCGTCGAGCTGTCGCCCGGAATGCTCGCCGTCGCCCGCGCGACATGTCCGGACATCACCTTCACCGAGGGCGACCTGCGCTCCCTCGGCCACGACGACGCCTCGCTGGCCGGTCTGGTCGCCTGGTACTCGCTCATCCACATCCCGGCCGACCTCCACCCGGGCGTCTTCGCCGAGTTCCACCGGGTGCTGCGCCCCGGCGGCCTGCTCCTGACCGGCTTCCAGGTCGGCGACGTGACCGCGCGCGTCCGCGACATCGACTTCCACCGCCTCGACCCCGATCGGATCGCCGCCCTGCTCAAGGAGGCGGGCTTCGAGCCGGTCGCCCAGGAGGTCAGGGAGCCGGTCGGGACCGAGTCGACCCGCCAGGGCTGGGTGATGGCCCAGCGGTGATCGGTTAGGTGTCGGTGATCAGGGTGATCCTCGTGGAGTAGGGCACCCGGCTGCCGGCCACCGGGTCCTGCCGGGTGACGAACCGCGACTCGTCCGCGATCGTCACCTCGGTGCGGTTGAGCAGCCAGTAGCCCGACCCCTGGAGCCGCTCGACCGCCTCGGCCCAGGTCAGGCCGGTCACGTCGGGCAGCGTCCCGCCCTTCCTGACCAGCGCTTCTCTGGCGTCGGCCCGGTTCTCGTAGTACTCGGCCTGGGAGCCGACGAGGATGGCGCAGCCACCGCCCAGGATGAGGGTCGCGAGGATCAAGCCCATGATCACGGAGGAGCGGTCCCGTTCGCGGAGCGGTGGTGCGGTGTCGTTCATGGAGACAATCTGACGCTGTTGGGGACGGCCGGAAATACCTGTTACCGAATCGGCATTTGCCCGACGATGACAGTCGCGTCAAGCTCCTCGGAAGACGTGATCGAGGGCTCCAGCCCGGCCTTCAGCAGCGCCGTGCAGGCGCTCGCCGCCTGCTCGTCGGAGGTCTCCACGAGCACGGATCCGCCCGGCGCCAGCCATTCGGGCGCCAGCCGGATCACCCTTCTGATCAGCTCCAGCCCGTCTTCGCCCCCGTCGAGCGCCACGAGGGGCTCGTGCAGGCGCGCCTCCGGCGGCAGGAGATCGACTTCTTCGGTCGGCACGTAGGGGCAGTTGGCCACCAGCACGTCGATGCGGCCCCGCAGGCACAGCGGGAGGGCCTGGTAGAGGTCGCCCTGCTGGATCCGCGCCTCCGGCAGGTTCCGCCGGGCGCACGCGACGGCGGCGGGGTCGATGTCGGTGGCGTACAGGAGGACTCCGGGAACCTCGGCGGCGACGGCGGCGCCGACGGCCCCCGTCCCGCAGCAGAGATCGACGACGACCGATCCCGGCCGGGCCCGCGCGATGGCCTCACCGGCCAGGAACTCGGTCCGGCGGCGGGGCACGAAGACCCCGGGATCGACCAGGACGCACAGGCCACGGAACCGGGCCCAGCCCAGCACGTGTTCGAGGGGGAGCCCGGCGACCCGTTCGCCGACCATGCGGCGGAGTTCGGCGGGGGACTTCGCGGTGGCGAGGATCAGCCGCGCTTCGTCTTCGGCGAAGACGCAGCCCGCGGCGCGGAGCTCGGAGACGACGGATGAGAGGGACACGAGACCTGCCTTCCTGGGCGGAACTGGGCGGGAATGGGTCTCACCTCCTCGTCTCACGGGCCATACCAAACGCCATCACTCTACCGCACACCCGGAAAACCGGTATGCGAGTTGAACGGTGATCTGTACCGTCTTTAATGTCGGTTCGTGAGTGGCGCGGGTCGAAGACAATCGGTTATCGATTCTGGATCGAGAGGTCGCGGGTTCGAATCCCGCCCGGGGTGCGCATGCCCCGGTAGCTCAGCGGACAGAGCACTTATTCCGGTTGACGAAAACACATCCGCGCCATTCGCGAACGGCACCAGGACGGGTCGAAGTAGATCGGTTATCCCAAACCAGCTGGTTGTGGGTTCGAGTCCCACCCCCTCACCGAAATGAGGGGTAGCTCAAACGGCAGAGCAGCCGGAAAACATCGGTCGACGTCCCCATATCCGTCCACTCTTCATTTCGGAGGAATTGCCGTGCAGAACATCCGTGACCCCCTCGCCGAGTTCGGCGCCGACAAGGTGCGCAACGCGGCCGGCGGCGTCGTATTCGAGAAGGACCTGTGGGCGCGGGTCGAGGATTTCCTCATTCTCGGCACGTCCGGCGGCACCTATTACGTCGACGGCGGCAAGCTGACCGAGATCAACGTCGGCGTCGTCTACAAGGCGCTGCACACCGACGGCCCGCGCGTGGTCGAGATGCTCACCGAGATCTCCACCGCCCGGCCGCCCCGCGCCCCCAAGAACCAGCCCGCCCTGTTCGCGCTCGCCGCGGCCTACGCGCGCGGCGACGAGGCGACCCGCCGGGCCGCCAAGTCGGCGCTGCCCAAGGTCGCCCGGACCACCGACCACCTCGCGACGTTCTTCGGCTACTACAAGAACCTCGGCGGCAAGCGGACCGGCCGGGGCACCAGCCCGGTCATGGGCCGCTCGCTGCGGACCGCCCTCGGTTCGTGGTTCCTCCAGGGTGAGGCCGACGACGTGGCGTTCAAGGTCTGCAAGGCGGGTCAGCGCAAGACGCCGTCGGGTGAGTCGTTCGCGCTGCGCGACGTGCTGCGGATGGCCCACCCGGCGGGCGACACCGAGCAGCGCAAGGTGCTGTTCGGCTGGGTCGCCGGCAACGTGTCCGACGACGTCGCACGTCAGGCGCTGCCCTCGGTCGACCGGTTCCTCACCGCCAAGGCCGTGACCACGGTCGAGGAGGCGACCCGGCTCGACGTGCCGTGGGAGTTCCTGCCCGACGCGATGCTCACCGAGCCGAGGGTCTGGGACCACCTCGTCGACACCATCGGCATGACCGCGCTGCTGCGCAACCTCGCCCGGATGACCCGCATCGGCACGCTCGTGCCGCTGGGCGACGCGACGCGGCGGACGGTCGCCCGCCTCACCGCGTTCCACCAGCTGCGCAAGGCCCGCGTCCACCCGCTGGACGTGTGGCTGGCGATGCGCGTCTACGGCTCGGGCCAGGGCCGTGGCGGCGCGTCGTGGACGCCGGTCCCGGCGATCATGGACGCGCTGGAGGAGGCGTACGAGAAGACCTTCGGTTTCGTGAAGCCGACCGGCAAGAAGCTGCTGCTGGCGGTCGACTCGTCCGGCTCGATGACCTACGCGCAGTGCGTGGTCGGCGGTTCGCCCGTCGGCACGCCCTACGAGGTCGGCTCGGCCATGGCGGTCACGCTGGCGCGGATCGAGAAGGGCAACGTGCACGCCATCGAGGTCGACACCCAAGTCCACGCCTCGAAGGTGAGCGCGCGGACCAACCTGCGCGACATCGCCACCTGGCGGGCGTCGGGCGGCGGCACCGACCTGTCGCTGCCGTTCACGCACCTGCTGAAGGAGAAGACGCACGTCGACGGCGTCGTCGTCTTCACCGATAGCGAGACGTGGGCCGGCCGGGGCACCCCGGCGGACGCGCTGTTCCGTTATCGCAAGACGGTCAACCCGGACACCCGGGTGGTCGTGGCCGCGATGACGGCGGCCGGTTACTCGATCGCCGACCACCACGACCCGAACGCGCTCAACGTCGCCGGCCTCGACGCGTCGCTGCCGCTCGTCGTGAACGGCTTCATCCGCTAACGGGCCTGCTGGAAGGCGCGGCCGGCCCTCGTGGCGGTGCCGTCCTCGGTGAACAGCCCGCTGTTCGGTTCGGCCTCCTTGGCGGGGAGGCCGAACCACGCGTACCGCTGCACATAGGGCAGGGAGGCGAGCATCTTCGACGAGGCGGCCAGGAAGGCGGCCTGCTCGGCGTCGGAGGCGTACTCCGAGCCGTTGGAGAAGTCGATCAGGGCATACTCGGTCAGCCAGATCGGCTTCTTGTAGCGCTGGTAGACGCGCTGGAGATAGGTCTTGAGCTGCTGCGTCGCCGCCGCCGCGCGGAAGTCGCCGCCGTACCAGTGCAGGGTGACGAAGTCGACGCGGTAGCCGCGCTGCTTGGCCCCCTTCATGAACCGGTCGAGCCAGCCGCCCGGGGTGTCCCCGCCGAACGCGACGCCGGGCGAGCCGAGGACCTTGCCGGCCTTCTCCAGCTGCGGCCACAGCTCCAGCGCGCGCTCGACGGTCATGTTCGCCTGCCCGGCCAGGTCGGGCTCGTTGAAGCTCAGCAGGTAGGGGCCGGCCTTCCGGGCGGCGGTCAGCTGCTCCGGCGTGACGCTGTCCGCGCCCCAGATCATCGGGACGAACTCCACGTTCCTGGGGGTCCGTACGCCGTTCTCATGGCTCGCCCAGGTGTAATACCAGCTGGCCCCAGACTTGGCGAGCGAGGTGCTGACCCCGTTCATGGGCCAGACGCCGACCCCCTTCTTGACCGAGGGGGCGGCGGGTGGCGGGGGAGGCGGCGCGGGGGTCTTCGACGGCTTGGGAGAGGGCTTCTTCGACGGCTTCGGGGACGGGCTCCTGCTCGGCTTGGGAGAGGCGGCTTTCGACGGCGACGGGCTCTCGGCGACCACCACGGGTGGCGGAACGGCGATGGGCCTCGGCGGTTCGTCGGTCGTCCAGGGCTGGAGGACGAACACCCCCGCCGTCACCGCCGCCGCGCTCGCCGCGGCCGCGAGGGGCACCCACACGCTCTTGGCCGCCACGGCCGTCGTCTTGACCGCCACCGGCACGAGGAGCTTCGACAGCACGAACCCGGCCGGCACGGCCACCAGCGGCAGCCCGAGCAGCAGCCGTTCCAGCGGGACCATGCCCTGGGTGCGGCGGCCACAGTGCGCGCAGCCCCGGATGTGCCGGGCGAACCGCTTGCGCCACAGGGGCGACGGCACCCCGTCCCAGCCCAGGAACATGCCCCTGAGCTCGGCGCACTGCGCCTGCGCGTTCAGGCAGCGCACGACCGACTGCGCGACCTCGATCTGCTCCTTCATCCGCTGCACCCGCACGGCCGCGTGCTTGGCCGACAGCCCGAGCGAGGAGGCGAGATCGGCCCGGCCGAGCTCCCCGGTCTGCTCCAGCCACCACAGCGACAGCAGCGCCCGGTCGTCGGGGTCGAGCCAGCGGGTCGCCTCGGCGACCTCCCGCCGCTGGTCGGTCAGGCCGAGCTGGAGGATGGTCATCGCGGCGAAGTCGGAGGCCGGGTCGGCCACCTCGGTCGCCGTGTCGAGGTCGGTCCTGCGGTGCTGGGCGGTGCGTTTCTCGGCTTCGTGGTCGCGTACCTGCCGGACCGCGATGGCCACCAGCCACGACCGGTAGGCGGCCAGGTCGCGGAGCTGCGGCAGCCCGCGGACCATCCGGATCAGCGTCTCCTGCACGACGTCGTCGGTGTCGTCGTGGCCGTTCAGAGCCCTGCCGACGATGTTGTAGACGAGCGGGAGCGAGTCGGCGACCAGGCGGTCGAGGGCAGCCTGGTCTCCGTCGCGTGCCGCCGCGACCATCGACGTATCGGGCCCGATCCTCGCTCGCATGGTGCTTCCCCTTCTGAGGGCCGTGCTTCGGAGACCCCGGCACGGGCCTCGGACAACGAAATCTACTGAACCTTTTCTGCTGTTTTTTGTTGTTCTGCTGTGACCTGGGGGTCTCCGGTTACAGGAGCGACGCTCCCGGACCAACGATCCCCCACAGAGGACTCCGAATCCGTATGAATCGACACAAAAGTCTCGTGGCCGCCGGCGCACTCGTCGCCGTGCTGGCCGGATGCCTCGCCGGCACCTCGGCGGCGAGCGCGGCACCCGAGCCGTTGAAGGGTTCGATCAGCGCTTCCTCCTCAGAACGGGCCGACCTGGCCGCGTCCGCCGCCTTCGACGGGAAGACCACCACCCGCTGGTCGAGCAAGTTCGCCGACCCGCAGTGGCTCCAGGTCGACCTGGGCAAGCCCACCAAGATCAGCAAGGTGGTGCTGAACTGGGAGGCCGCCTTCGCCACGGCCTTCACCATCCAGACCTCCGACGGCGGCGGCGTGTGGGACGACGCCACCCCCGTGACACGCGGAACGCGTGGCCTCCAGACCCTGGACGTGACGGCGACCGCCCGCTACGTCCGCCTGTACGCCACCAAGCGCGCCACCCAGTACGGCGTCTCCCTGTGGGAGTTCGAGGTGCACGGCACCGGCGGCGCTTCGGCGACCCCGACGCCGACCCCCACTCCCACGCCCACGGTGAGGCCCACGGACGGCGACCCCGCGGTCGGGCCGGTCCCGGCGGGCGCGGTGCGCGTCGCCGAGTTCGTAGCCGAGTGCCCCTTCACCCACCGCCTGCCTGACGACCCGATCGTCATGCCCGGCCTGGCCGGCGCTTCGCACATGCACAGCTTCATGGGCAACAAGGTGACCAACGCCAGTACCAACCTCGGCGACCTGCTGGCCGGCTCCAGCAGCTGTGACCCGAAGGTCGACCTGTCGTCGTACTGGGTGCCGACCCTCTACAACGGCGACACCCCCGTCGAGCCGAGCAGCGCGACCTTCTACTACCTGGGCGAAGGCGTCAGCGAGGCCCTCCAGCGCCAGACCCGCGCGTTCCCGCAGGGCCTGCGCGTCGTCGCCGGCAACGCCAAGGCCACCGGCGCCGACAGCACCAGCTCGGCCCGCTGGTCGTGTCTGCACGCGGGGCACGTGGGGGCGTCCAAGAACTTCGTGAACTGCCCGGCCGGCACCAAGCTGGAGACCTACCTGGACTTCCCGCACTGCTGGGACGGCAAGAACCTCGACAGCGCCGACCACAAGTCGCACCTGTCCTACCCGCAGGGCAACGCCTGCCCCGCCACCCACCCGGTGGTCGTGCCGAAGGTCCGCATGGTCCTGCGCTACTCGGTCAACGGCGACCCGTCGGCGTTCCGCCTGTCGTCGGGCCCCGGCTACACGATGCACGGTGACTTCTTCAACGCCTGGCCGGTGGCCGAGCTGGAGCGCCGCGTGCGCGACTGCATCCGCCCGAAGGTCAAGTGCGGCCCTGACGGCACCGCTTAGGACTCACGAGGAGGGACGAAAGTGCGACTGACATCTGGCGCACCCTGGGTTATCGCGCTCGCGGCCCTCTTGGTGACCGGCTGCGCCGCCCCACAAGTTCATGGTCCTGCTGTGGCGGCGGCGCAGCCTTCTTCCGCGCCCGTGTTCAACCCGACGGACGTGGCCTGGATCCAACTGGAGATCCCCATGACGGAGTCGGTCCTGGCCCTGGCCGACCTGGCCCCCCAACGGACCCAGAACGCATCGGTCCTGGCCCTGGCGTCCCAGGTGGCCGCGAAGGAGAAGCAGCAACTTGCGGGACTACGGGGTTTGTTGAGCGAAGCGGGGCTTCCGCCGACAAACGTCCACGAGGGTCATGACATGCCCGGTATGGTGACCAAGAGCGACCTGTTGATCGCGCAACGTCTCAACGGCGGGCCGTTCGACAAGCTGTTCCGGAAACACCTGACGGACTTCCTGACCCAGTCCCTGCTGGTCGCGAAAGGCGAACAGACATCCGGCGCGAACGAGGCGACGAAACAGTACGCCCACGACCTGGCCGCAGCCCGCTCGACGACCCTGGCCGACCTCAAATGACGACCCACTGGGAGTCCCTGCTCAGACCCCCGGCCGACGCGAAGTGGGAGTCACTGCTCGACGGCGACGGCCCGTCCACGGGGACCCTCCACCCGGTCCCCGCCGACCGGGCCCCGTTCACGGCCGCTTCGCGCTCTTCGCGCCCTTCACGCCACCGGATCGGCGACGCGGACCCGAAGCTGGCAGCCCCCCGCTTCCGCCCAGGTGGTGTCGTGGCCGGCCTGCTCTGGGCCGGCGCCCTCCTGGCCACGGCCGCCTGCTGGATCGACCTCCCCGAGGTGGCCTCCACCACCGACGGCCTGGCCTGGCTGGGCCGCCTGACCGGCCTGCTCGCCGGATACGGCGCCGCGATCCTCGTGGCCCTGATGGCCCGCGTCCCCTACCTCGACCGCACCATCGGCGCCGACCGCCTGTCCCGCTGGCACGCCCTGGGAGGCCGGGGCATCCTGGCCCTGTCGGCCGCGCACATGGTCTTCGCCATGACGGCCCACGCGCTGAGATCCGGCGTGTGGGAGGGCACCTTCGGTCTCGTCCTGTACGGTCCGGGCATCCTCGAAGCGACCATCTCTTTGGCGCTGCTCCTGGGCGTGGGCCTGATCTCAGCCCGCGCGATCCGGGTCCGGATGTCCTACGAGACCTGGCATTACGCCCACTTCCTCACCTACCTGGCCATCTACCTGGGCTTCGCCCACCAGCTGACCGGCCCATCCTTCAGTGGCGGCGGCGCGTGGGCGTGGCGAGCCCTCTACATAGCCGTGGCCGTCCTGCTGATCTGGCACCGCTTCGCCGTGCCGGTGGTGCGCTCAC
This sequence comes from Herbidospora cretacea, assembly GCF_001570605.1. GTDB lineage: Bacteria > Actinomycetota > Actinomycetes > Streptosporangiales > Streptosporangiaceae > Herbidospora > Herbidospora cretacea. The sequence continues at coordinate 287,930 of NZ_BBXG01000009.1, forward strand.
GCCGCCACCGCCTGCGAGTGGCCGGAATCCGGCGAGAATCCGCGGACGTGGTCTCCGTCTACATCGCCGGCGAGAACCTGGCGGGCCTGAGGGCCGAACCGGGCCAGTTCTTCCGCTGGCGCTTCCTGACCAAGGGCATGTGGTGGGCGGCCAACCCGTATTCCCTGTCCGCCGTCCCCGACGGCCGCTACCTGCGCATCACCGTGAAAGCGGCCGGCTCCCACAGCCGGGCCCTCTTCTCGTTGACCCCCGGAACCCGAGTCTGGGCCGAAGGCCCGTACGGCGCGTTGACCGCCGCCCGGAGCCGCTCCGACAAGATCCTGCTGATCGCGGGCGGCGTGGGCATCAGCCCGCTACGAGCCCTGTTCGAGTCGATGCCCGGGCGAGTGACCCTGCTGTATTTGGCCCGCACGGTCGAGGACCTGGTGCTGCGGAACGAACTCGACGCCATCGCGGCGGCCCGGGGGGCGCGCATCCACTACACCGTGAACGAGGACCTGACGGTTCCGTTGACGGGCCGCTCGTTGTCACGCGCCATGCCTGACCTGCCGGACTACGACGTGTTCGTGTGCGGACCCCGCGGCATGACCCAGAAGGCGATGAACGCACTACGGCGTGCGGGCGTCCCGAGACAGCAGATCCATTTGGAGAACTTCGACTTCTAGACGTCGAAGACGCCGCGCCGCACCCCGTCGACGAACTCCCGCCATTCCTGAGCGGTGAAGTCGAGAACAGCGCTGTCCGGTCCGCGCTTCCGTCGCGTATTACATGATGTTCGGTGCGAGGGTTGGATCGCCCGGGGCGGAATCGATCACGGCGGGAAATCGCCACTCGAAACTTTGACCTTGTGCCTGAGAAGGGCGCACATCCTCGCGCATCTGTCATGATCAATCAGTCGTCGGCGTGTTGAGCAGGCATTTCGTCCAGCTGGAAATCATTATCTTCCCGAGAGTGGCTAACTCCGGATGCCTCGACTGGATCTTTGCTGCTGAAGTTAGCCCGACTTTATTGCCGCCCCCGCAGGGCCTTGATAATCGGCGGAATTGCGGCGAGCAGGGCCGCAACGCCGCCGAAGACACCGGCTATGACCACTGGTTCAGTAGTGGCTAGTTGGGCTACAGCGAAAGCAGCCAACCCAACCACGGCTAAGACGATCAGGGCGCTTGCCCAAATCAGATAGTGCTCACCACGTCGCATGTCGCAGCCCCTTTGGTTGTTCCCCGGGAAGGTACCAACCCTCAATCCCCCATGTACGGACGAACCCCATGTTGGCCACAAACTCTGGGGAACCTTTTCGATTCAGCGACTTGTCGGCGGGACGGGGGACCGAGACAGGTAACGGCATCGCCGGTTATCCGCAGATGACCAGGCAGGTCGTGCGGGCCCTGGAAAGCAGGGTGGCGCCGCCGAACCCTTTCGCGGTCATCTGGCGCTGGCGCTATGAAGCGGCTCTCCTCGTCGGGGGGCCATTTCTCGTCTCCGTGGCCTCTTGGCAGATCGTGGTCACCGTGGCCGGGTTGCTCGCCGGGCTGGTCTCCGTCTCGCCGTTCGCGCGGAGGATCGCGGTGGCCCGGTTCTGGTGTGTCGTCACGCCCCACCGGATCCGCACCGCCTGCGCCGAGGCTCTCCTCATCACCCGGCGCGGCAGGCTGCCGGTCGTCCTCTGGACGCGGCCGATCGAGTCGGGGGAACGGGTGTGGATCTACTGCCGGGCCGGGATCGTCGCGGCCGACTTCGTGGACAACGCCCCACTCATCGCCTCGGCGTGCTGGGCGCGGCAGGTCAGTGTCACAGAGTCGCCTAGCCGACCAGCAGTCATCCACGTCGATGTCATCCGATGACTTGCGTTGTCAGGAAACCTGAGTGATCCTTCTCTTAGGAAGGTTTCTTTATAGAAAGCTTAAGTTCGCGGCCGTCACCCCGCGTTCCCGAGCTGATCTTCCGTCATGGGCTCCGGCTCTCCTCACGAGGTGGCCGGAGTTCGCGTATCCGCTCCACGGAGCTCCACGGAGGAGAGCCAGGTGTTACGTAACAAGGTGGCCGCAGCCGCCGCCGGTCTGATGGCCGGTTCGCTGCTCGTAATCCTGCCGTCCGCGCCGGCCGGCGCCCACGGCACCATGTCGAACCCGCCGAGCCGGGTCTACCAGTGCAAGAACGAGGGGCCCGAGTCGCCCGACTCCGCCGCCTGCGCCGCCGCCGTCGCGGCCGGGGGCACCCAGGCCTTCTACGACTGGAACGAGGTCTCCCTGCTGGAAGCGGGGGGCCGACACCGCGAGCTGATCCCCGACGGGAAGCTGTGCAGCGCGGGGCGGGACAAATACCGGGGGCTCGACCTCGCGCGCACCGACTGGCCCGCCACGCCGTTCTCGGCGGGGCCGCGCACGATCACCTACCACGCCACCGCGCCCCACTCCAACAGCAACTTCGAGTTCTACATCACCCGGGACGGCTGGAACCCCTCGCAGCCGCTGCGCTGGTCGGACCTGGTGCACATCCAGACGTTCAACAACTTCAATCCGACCACGTTCACCAACTGGACCATCAACATCCCGCAGCGGTCCGGCCGCCACATCCTCTTCTCGATCTGGCAGCGCGTGGTGGGCTCGAACGAGGCCTTCTACACCTGCTCCGACGTGGTCTTCTCCGGCACCAACCCGACGCCGACCCCGACGCCCACCCCCACGGTGACGCCGACGCGGACGCCGACCCCCACGCCCACTCCGACCGTCACGCCGACCCAGAACCCGGGCGGCACCTGGGCGGCCGGCGTCTCCTACCAGGTCGGCAACCGGGTGACCTACGGCGGTGTCACCTACCAGTGCCGCCAGCCGCACACCTCGCTCGTCGGCTGGGAGCCCCCGAACGTGCCTGCCCTGTGGCTGCGCGTCTGATCTCGTGAGTGAACGCGGGCCGCGTCCGACGGGCGCGGCCCGCCGTCGAAGGAGGCGGGCATGCGCAGGCTGCTCATCGCTGTCTTGCTGTCCTGTACGGCCTGCGCCGGCGTACAGGCGGAACAGGCCCCGGTCAACGCGGCCGACGTCATGTTCCTGCAGATGATGGTCGAGCACAACAAACAGGGCCACGAGCTGGCCCGGCTCGCCGAGAACCGGGAGCTGCCCGCCGAGGTCGAGCAGCTCGCGGCCGCGATGCGGGTGACCCAGGAGACCGAGACGAGCACCATGACCACCTGGCTCCTCCAGTGGGACCAGCCGCTCACCCTCGACCAGGACGCCCACCACGCCCACGGCGGCGCGTCGATCGACGCCAAGAAGGACTTGGCCCGCCTGAGGAAGGCCGACGACGCCGACTTCTCCCGGGAACTCCTCAACGCGCTGATCGCCCACCAGGACGACGCGATCCAGTTCGCCCGCTACGAGAAGGGCAGCGGGTCCAACCCCGGCGCGCTCGACCTGGCCAGGCAGATCGACGTCGCCCGGTCGGCGCAGATCACCTACATGCTGGACCTGCTTGACTCGTAGGCATGCCGGAACTCCAGTTACTGCGGGCCGACCACGCCGGGCCGCTCCTGGCCTTCGAGACCGACAACCGCGCCTTCTTCGCGCGCACCGTCGAAGACCGGGGCGACGACTACTTCACCACGTTCCCCGACCACCACCAGGGCGTGCTCGACGACCAGGAGAAGGGCGTCCTGCGCTTCCACGTCCTGGTCGCCGACGACGGCGAGATCCTGGGCCGCTTCAACCTGTACGACCTCGACGGCGGCACCGCCGAAGTGGGCTTCCGGCTGGCCGAGAAGATGACCGGTAGGGGCGTGGCGACCCAGGCGGTCCGCGACCTCTGCGACCTCGCGAAGGGCTATGGGCTGAACAGCCTGCGGGCCGGGGCCGATGTCGGCAACCGGGGTTCGCGCGGGGTCCTGCGGCGGGCCGGGTTCGTCCAGACGGGCGAGACGTCCTTCTGGCGCGACCTCCACGACGAGTTCCTGATCGGCGGGGAACTGCGCGTCCGCCGCCTCGGGTTCGGCGCGATGCACCTGTCACCCGGCGACGGCGAGGTGGCCAGACGCGCGGTCGACCTGGGCGTCACGCTCATCGACACCGCGTATCTCTACGGCTGGGGCGCGAACGAGGAATTGCTGGCCCGCACCTTGTGGCCGTACCGGAGAGAAGTGCTGGTGACCACCAAGGTGGGGGTGGCGCGGCCGGGCCGGCTCGACGGGCGGCCCGAGGTGCTGCGCGCCCAGGTGGACGCCGCCCTCGAGCGCCTGCGGATGGACCGGCTCGACCTGCTCCAACTGCACCGGGTCGACCCGGAGGTCCCGCTCGCCGACCAGGTCGGCGCGCTCAGGGACCTGCGCGACCAGGGCAAGATCGGGCACATCGGGCTCTCCGAGGTCACCGTCGACCAGCTCGCCGAGGCGCGCGGGATCGTCGAGGTGGCGAGCGTGCAGAACCGCTACAACCTGCTCGACCGCGAGCACGAGCCGGTGCTGGAGGCCTGCGAGGCGGCCGGGATCGCCTTCCTGCCCTGGCGGCCGGTGCTGCCCGGGGTGGCCGATCCGGCGGTGGCCGAAATCGCGGCCGAAACAGGCGCGACCCCGGCCCAGACGAGTCTCGCGTGGCTGCTGGCCCGCTCGCCGGTCATCCTCCCGATCCCCGGCACGTCCACGATCGCGCACCTGGAGGAGAACGTCGCCGCCGGGGCGGTCCGGCTCGCCCGCTCCCAACGAGATCGACTCGGCTAGGAGGGCCGGCCGGGTCGCTCCGGTGGATTCAGCGGGAGACGCCGATGCCGCCCGGCGTCGTCGCGCCGAAGCGCTCGATCTCCCTCGGCAGGTTCAGCGGCTTGATCGCCGCCTTCGCGCCCGCGATCTCCTCGGTGATCAGGTCGGCCGGGACCAGCCACGACACCTCGAACTCCAGCCCGTCAGGGTCCTTGGCGTAGAGGGCCTTGGTGGTCGAGTGGTCGGAGGCCCCGACCAGCGCGCCGAGCTCGCTCAGCTTCGTGGAGATCCGCTCCAGTTCGGCCAGCGTGTCGACCTCCCACGCCAGGTGGTAGAGCCCGACCGCGCCGCGCCCGGCCGTGGTGGGCCCGGCGTCGCCGCCGACCTCGAACAGGCCGAGGTCGTGGTCGTTGTTGGAGCCCTCGGCCTGGAGGAACGCGGCTCCGGGGAAGCCCATGACCACTCGGAAGCCGAGGGCCTTCTCGTAGAAGTCGACGCTGCGTGCGACGTCGCGGACGTACAGCACGGCGTGGTTGAGTCGCTGAACCGGCATGACTCCAGCAGCAACCGGGGGTCTCGGCTTGTTCCCGCGAAACTGTCGGGCCCAGGTCCTAAGGTGGTCGGCGGCCATCTCGAAGGGGGACGTGAAGGATGATCGTCGACCGCGTGGCGCGGGAGCGCGCGGAGAACCAGATGCTGTTCCGGGCGGTCCACGAGGTCGCGCTCGGCCACGCCGGGGGCGCGGTCGAAGACGTGTTCGCGGCCTTGCAGGAGGCGCTGCCGCCGGCGCCCCGGCTGTCCGGCGACGAGGTGCGCCGGATCGCCGAGCAGATCAGCGTGGGCCGAGATCCCTCCGGTCTGTGAGCCGTTCCGACAGCGCGGCGGGGTCGGCGACGACCGTCTCCAGAACCTGACCGGCCGCGCCGAGCGCCGCCGCCTCCGAGCCCAGCCGGGAGACCTCGACCGGCGGGGCCGTGGCGCGCATCTGGGCGAGGCGTCCGCCGATGGTCTCGGCGACGACGCCGCCGATCCAGGGGAACAGCGGCGCGTAGATCCCGCCGAGCACGATCGTGTGGGGGTCGACCAGGTTGATCGCCGACGACAGCGCCACCCCGAGCGCCCAGCCCGCCTTCTCGCAGGCCGCCTCGGTGGTGGGGTCGCCCTGTTCCAGGTGGGCGACGATCGCCTCGATGCCGTGGGCGAAGGGGCTGCGGTCGGCGACCGCGTCGAGGAAGGCGTCCTGCCCCGCATACTGCTCCAGGCAACCGCGCGCCCCGCAGCGGCACTCGGGGCCCTCCGGGGTGACGACGACGTGGCCGAGCTCGCCCGCGAAGCCGCGTGAGCCGCGGAACAGCGCGCCGTTGACGACGAGCCCGGCACCGATGCCGATCTCGCCCGAGACGTAGAGGAAGTCGGCCCGCCCGGCGCCGAACCACAGCTCGCCGAGGGCGGCCAGGTTGGCCTCGTTCTCCACCCGCAGGGGCACTCCGAGGTCGAGGGCGGCGCCCACGGGCACGTTCCGCCAGCCGAGGTTGGGGGCGTTGTGGATCTCGCCCGACTCGACGTCGACCGGTCCCGGCACGGCCAGACCGGCGCCGACGACGAGGAGGCCGGTCCCCTCGGCCTGGGCGAGGGCCGAGCGGGCCAGCCGCCGGAGGTCGCCGATGACGTCCATCGGTTTTGACAAGCGGTTGTCGACAGCCTGGGTCAGCCGGAGCCTGACCCGGCGGGTGAGGTCGACCACCCGTACGGCCAGATAGTCGACGTTGATCTCCAGGCCGACGGCGGCGACGCGGTCGCCGCTGACCCGGACCTCGACCCCCGGACGGCCGCGCTCCCCGGCCCGCACCGCGCCGGTCTCCACCACCAGCCCGGCCTCGAGCAGGTCCGCGACCAGCTTGGATACGGTGGTCTTGGTCAGGCCGGTGACTTCGGCCAGGCTCGCCCGGGTGAGCGATCCGTGCGATCGGACCTCCCGCAGGACGAAGGCGAGGTTGCGTGCCCGCATCGCGTCGTGCCGTACGGCCTGCGCCATTCGCACCTCCTGACAGTCGGTCCAGAAATCTGGACGAAATCCTAGACACGCCTACTTGACCGGCGGGAGTCCCCGTTCCATATTTAGTCCACAACGTAGACTAATTCGGAGGCGCCCCATGTACACCCCCACTCCCGAGGACAAGTTCACATTCGGGCTGTGGACTGTCGGCTGGCAGGCGCGCGACCAGTTCGGTGACGCGACCCGGGCCCCGCTCGACCCCGTCGAGACCGTGCACAAGCTGGCCGAGCTTGGGGCCTATGGCGTGACCTTCCACGACGACGACCTGCTCGCCGTGGAGCCCGACCGCGACAGGGCGATCGAGAACTTCAAGAAGGCCCTGGCCGACACCGGCCTCAAGGTTCCGATGGCGACCACCAACCTGTTCACCCACCCGGTGTTCAAGGACGGCGGCTTCACCAGCAACAACCGCGAGGTCCGCCGCTACGCCATCCGCAAGGTGATCCGCAACCTCGACCTCGCGGCCGAGCTGGGCGCCAAGACCTACGTCTGCTGGGGCGGCCGTGAGGGCGCCGAGTCCGACGCCGCCAAGGACATCCGCGCCGCGCTCTCCCGTTACAAGGAGGCCATGGACATCCTGAGCCAGTACGTCGTCGACAAGGGCTACGACATCCGCTTCGCGATCGAGCCCAAGCCGAACGAGCCCCGGGGCGACATCCTGCTCCCGACCGTCGGCCACGCGCTGGCGTTCATCAACGAGCTCGAGCGCCCCGAGATGGTCGGCCTCAACCCCGAGACCGGTCACGAGCAGATGGCGGGCCTGAACTACTACCACGCCATCTCGCAGGCGATGTGGCACGGCAAGCTGTTCCACCTCGACCTCAACGGCCAGCGCGGCATCAAGTACGACCAGGACCTCATCTTCGGCCACGGCGACGTGCAGAACGCGTTCTTCCTGGTCGACCTGCTGGAGCACGGCGGCTACGAGGGCCCCCGCCACTTCGACTACAAGCCGGTCCGCACCGACGACAAGAACGACGCGTGGGACTCGCTCGCGGCGAACATGCGCACCTACCTGATCCTCAAGGAGAAGGCCAAGGCCTACCGGGCCGACCCGGAGGTCCAGGAGGCGCTGGCCGCCAGCAAGGTCGACGAGCTGGGCGCCCGCACCCTGGGCGAGGGCGAGACCCTCCAGGACCTGCTGAACGACGACTTCGACCTCGACGGCGTGGCCGAGCGCGGCTACCACTTCACCCGTCTGTCGCAGCTCGCCCTCGAGCACCTGTTCGGCGTGCGGTAATGACGCTCGTCGCGGGGGTCGACTCGTCGACCCAGAGTTGCAAGGTCGTGGTGCGCGACGCCGACACCGGCGCGCTGGTCCGCGAGGGCCGCGCCAAGCACCCTGACGGCACCGAGGTCCACCCGAGCCACTGGTGGACGGCGCTCCAGGAGGCCATCGCCCAGGCGGGCGGCCTCGACGACGTCGCCGCGGTGTCGGTCGGCGGGCAGCAGCACGGCATGGTCTGCCTCGACGAGAACGGCGAGGTGGTCCGCCCGGCGCTGCTGTGGAACGACATCCGGTCGGCCCAGGCGGCCCGCGACCTGATCGCGGAGCTGGGCGGCCCGGAGAAGTGGGCGGAGGCGGTGGGCAGCGTGCCCGTCGCGTCGTTCACGGTCACCAAGCTGCGCTGGCTGGCCCAGCACGAGCCGGAGAACGCCGCGCGCACCGCGTCGGTCTGCCTCCCGCACGACTGGCTGACCTGGAAGCTCGGCGGCACCCCCGCGACCATCACCACCGACCGCGGGGAGGCCTCGGGCACCGGCTACTGGTCTCCGGCCACCGGCAACTACCGGCTCGACCTGCTGGAGATGGCCATCGGCCACACCCCTCAGGTCGCCAAGGTCCTCGGCCCGCGCGAGCAGGCCGGCCAGTACAACCAGGCCCTGCTGGCGCCGGGCACCGGTGACAACATGGCCGCCGCCCTCGGCGTCGGCGCCCACCCGGGCGACGTGATCGTCTCGATCGGCACGTCCGGCACGGCCTTCGCCGTCGCCGAACACCCGTCGGCGGACGCGTCCGGAGGCGTCGCCGGGTTCGCCGACGCGACCGGGCGGTTCCTGCCGCTGGTCGCCACGATGAACGCCGCCCGCACGCTCGACGCGGTCGGCAGGGTGATCGGCGTGGGTCCGGCCGAGCTCAGCGATCTGGCCCTCGGGGCGCCTCCCGGGGCCGACGGCCTGACGCTCGTGCCGTACCTGGAAGGCGAGCGCACCCCGAACCGGCCCGACGCGACCGGTTCGTTCCACGGGCTGCGGCTGGCCAACGCGACGCCGGGCCACTTCGCCCGCGCGGCCGTCGAGGGCATGCTCTGCGGTCTGGCCGACGCGCTCGACGCGCTCGGCCTGGCGCCCAACCGGGTGCTGCTGATCGGCGGCGGCGCGCGGTCCGAGGCCGTGCGCACCATCGCGCCGAGCGTCTTCGGTGTGCCGGTGCACGTGCCCCCGCCCGGGGAGTACGTCGCCGACGGCGCCGCCCGTCAGGCAGCCTGGCTGCTCACGGGCGGCGAGGAGCCGCCGGAGTGGGCCGCCGGCGAGGTCACCGTCTACGAGGGTGACCCCATCTCCGGCCTGCGCGAGCGTTACAAGGAAGCCGCGAAGTGACCCTCCGGGGGTGGGGTTCGCCCCACCCCCGGCCCTGCGGCGACCCTGATCCCCCCTAGGGGGTATCCATCAGGGGCGAATAGGGTCTTAACCGGATGCATATCCGGCCGCTGAAGAGGCACTCTCGAAGTATGGTCAAGAGGCTCTTCCCCGTGCTCGCGGTCGCCGGTCTGGTGCTCGCGATGGCCGCCGTCGTGGCCGGTCAGCTTGATCCCATCCCTCGACTCGATCCGGTCGCGCTCTCGATCAGCGAATACGCCGCCCAGGAGGGCGGAGTGCTGACCGAGTTCACCCTCGCGATGCTGGGGCTGGCCTCGCTGGTCCTGCTCGCCGGGCTCAAGGCCGCTTCGGCGCCGATCGACGGCTGGCCGGAGCGCCTGCTCCTCATCTGGTCCCTCACCCTGCTCCTGATCGCCGCGATCCCCTGGGAGCCGGCGCAGGACTACCTCCTGGCAATCGCCTTCCTGGCGCTGCCGGCCGCGACCGCGCAGCTCGCGGGCCGGTTCGCCGACGACGACGCGTGGCGGCCGGTGGCCCGCACGCTGGAGTGGCTGACCCTGCTGGCCGGTCTCGGCCTGGCCGCCGTCACCTATGTGGCGCTGCCCGGCCGGGGCGTGATGATCGGGGTGGCCGAGCGCGGTCTGCTCCTCGTGGAGTTCGCACTGGTGGCGGCGGTGGCCTGGCAGCTGGTGCGAGTCGGACTCATGACCGCCATCACTACAGTTCCGGGAGTGGCCCGTCAGCCGGTGCAGACCGCGGTGCAAAACGCCACGTCCGAGGCGGTCAGCCCGCACGCTCACGCCGCGTGATCGGAGAATCCAGACTCCCGAACAACACAAAAAGGGGCAAACTGCTAACCTCATCGGCTACGTACGGCCGATGAGGTGCCATGGCTTCGAGCAGATCCATCCGGTTCAAGATTTCCGCGCTGTTGATCATCCCGCTGGTCTCGCTGGTGGGCCTGTGGGGATTCGCCGCTGTCATCACCACCGGTGACTCGCTCGATCTGCTCAAAGTCGAACGCCTCTACGACGGCATCGGCCGTCCCGGCGACACCCTCGTGCTCAGCCTGCAGCGGGAACACCTGCTCTCCGCCGAATACGTCGCCACCGGGACCCGTGAGGCGTTCGACCGCCTGGTCGAACAGCGCCTGATCACCGACGACGCGCGGGAGAACCTGCGCGAGCGGTCCAGCGTCCCCGACGTGCGGGACGCGCTGACGCCGGCCATGGAGGGCCGCTACAGCGACGTCATGGCGGCCGTGGACGAGCTCGACGACCTGCGCAACGACATCGACACCCGGGCGGTCGGGCTGACCGGCCTCGGTGAGCGCTTCGGCGTGCTGCCGACCGCGATGCAGGCGCTCGACCACACCATCACGCTCAACAACGACGTGCCGCTCTACCAGCAGTCGCGCAGCCTCGGCCTGCTCTCCTTCGCCAAGGACTTCCTGGCCCGCGAGAGCGCCCTCGGGGCCGGCGTGCTCGTCAACGAGCGGCCGTTCACCGTCGAGGAGAGCCGGGCCTTCATCCGCTACTCCGGCACCCGCGACTTCCTGTTCGGCCAGGGCATGAAGGAGCTCGACCCCGAACTGCGCAAGCCGTTCGAGGACATGCTGGTCTCCGACGCCTACCGGTCGTACATCCGGCTGGAGACGCGGGTGGTGAGCGCCGGGCCGGTGACCCACGCGGCGTGGCGCAAGGCCGTCGACGCCACCGAGAAGGCCTTCCGCGAGGCGATCCTGTCGAGCGAGCAGCGCCTGTCGGTCCGCGCCGAACCGGTCGCGGTCAGCACGTTCGTCCGCACCGGCATCGCCGGGCTGCTCGGGCTGATCGCCGTCGCGCTGACCCTCTTCGTGTCGGTACGCCTCGGGCGCGGCCTGACCCGGGAACTCGCCGCCCTGCGCAGCGCGGCGCAGCAACTGGCCGAGGTCCGGCTGCCCCGGGTGGTGGAGCGCCTGCGGCGCGGCGAGAAGGTCGACGTGGCCGCCGAGGCGCCCGCCCTGGAACCGCCCGGCACCACGGGCGAGGTCGCCGACGTGGCGCACGCCTTCAGCGCCGTGCAGCACACCGCCGTGGACGCGGCCGTCGACCAGGCCAGGCTGCGCGAGAGCGTCGGCCAGGCCCTGCGCAATCTCGCCCGGCGGAGTCAGGGGCTGCTCCAGCGGCAGCTCAAACTGCTCGACGGGATGCAGCGCCGTACCGAGGACCCGGGCTCTTTGGAGGAGCTCTTCCGGCTCGACCACCTCACCACCCGCATGCGGCGGCACGCCGAAGGCCTGATCGTGCTGTCGGGCGGCACGCCGGGCCGGACCTACCGGCAGGCCGTGGCCGTCGCGGAGATGCTCCAGGGCGCCGTGGCCGAGGTGGAGGACTACCCCAGGGTGCGCGTGTACCCGATGCCCGAGACGGCGGTCAAGGGGGCCGCCGTCGCCGACCTGATCCACCTGTTCGCCGAGCTCATCGAGAACGCCTCGGCCTACTCGCCGCCGCAGACCGAGGTGTCGGTCCGGGGCGAGGCGGTCGCCAAGGGGTTCGCGGTCGAGATCGAGGACCGGGGGCTCGGGCTTTCCCCAGCAGACCTCGACAAGATCAATTCGCGGCTGGCCAGCCCACCCGAGTTCGACCTCGCCGACACCGACCGGCTCGGCCTGGTCGTCGTCGGACGGCTGGCCACCCGACTGGGAGTCCGTGTGGAACTACGGCAGTCGCCGTTCGGCGGGACCACCGCCATCGTGCTCATCCCGACTTCGGCGCTCGCGCCGGAACCGGTGCTGGAAGGGGTGCGCGCATGAGCGCGTCGTCGGAGGAGTGGGTCGACGACGGGCCGGTCGTCCGGTCCTACGCGCTCACGAGAGGCCGGGCGACGACCGACGCGCCCCTGGACCTCATGTCGGTGGTCGCGGCCACCGGCGCCAGGATCCAGCAGGGCGCCGACCTCGGCCGCGAGCACCAGCGGCTGCTGTCGCTCATTCCCCGCTCCCGCCAGGTGGCCGACGTCGCGTCGGAGGCCGACCTGCCGCTGGGCGTCGTCAGAGTCCTGCTGGGCGACCTGCTCGACCACGGCCTGATCCTGGTCCGCCCCCCGAACGCGGCCAAGGCCCCCGCGGAGAACATCCTCCGCGAGGTCATCAACGGCTTGCGGGCCCTGTAAGGGGGTTCAGCGCTGGGTCGCGGTGAGGGTCTTCAGGGCGTGCTCGACGAGCGTGACCAGGACGACCTTGGCCGAGGCCCGGCGCCGGACGTCGCAGAGCATGACCGGGATCTCCGGGTCGAGGTCGAGCGCGATGCGGACGTCGTCGGGCTCGTAGCGCTCGGCGCCGTCGAAGCAGTTGACCGCGACGATGAACGGAGTGCCCCGCTGCTCGAAGTAGTCGATCGACGGGAAGCAGTCGGTCAGCCTGCGGGTGTCGGCCAGCACGACCGCGCCGAGCGCGCCGTAGGACAGCTCGTCCCACATGAACCAGAAACGTTCCTGTCCGGGCGTGCCGAACAGGTAGACGACGAGCCCTTCGCGGATCGTGATCCGGCCGAAGTCCATGGCGACGGTGGTGGTCGTCTTTGTCTCGACGCCGTCGAGGTCGTCCACGCCCACACCGCGGTCGGACAGCACTTCTTCGGTCCGCAGCGGGCGGATCTCGCTGATCGCCCCGACCAGCGTGGTCTTGCCGACGCCGAAGCCGCCGGCGACGAGGATCTTGAGAGCGACCGGCTCGTCAGAGGGCGCGAAGGCCATTGATCACTTCCTTGAGAATGCGCGCGCTGGGCAGCGGCGCAACCTGAGCCGGTGGGCGCACCCGCACCAGCCCCTGGTCTTGCAGATCACCGAGGAGCACCCGGACCACCCCGAGGGCGAGGTTCAGGTCGGAGGCGATGTCGGCGACCGAGGCGGTGTCGGCCGCCAGCTCCAGGATGTGGTGCTGTTCCGGCGAGATGTCGGCCCGGTCGCGCGGGCTGGCACCTGTCGTGGTGATCAGCGCGATCAGGTCGAGGTCGTCGCCGGAGGAACGGGCCCTGCCACCGATGAGCGCGAAGGGACGGACGACGGGCCCGGCGTCGTCGTCCAGCCACTCCTTGCGGGTCACGGTGTGGTCCGCCGGGGGTTGGTGGAGATGTGTTGACCCACTCTCTTCACCAGCATCGCCATCTCGTACGCGATGTGGCCGACGTCGGCGTCCGAGGCGGCCAGCACGGCCAGGCAGGTGCCCTGCCCGGCGGCCGTCACGAACAGGAACGCGGCCTCCATCTCGACGATGGTCTGGCGGACCTCCCCGCCACCGAAGTGGCGTCCGGCACCCCTGGCCAGGCTCTGGAACCCGGCCGCCACCGCGGACAGGTGCTCGGAGTCCTCACGGGAGAGTCCCTGGGAAGCCCCCACGACCAGACCGTCGGTGGAGAGGATCACCGCCTGACGGACGGCCCCCACCCGGCTGATGAGGTCGTCGAGCAACCAGTTCAGTTCGCCGGACGCCGTGACTTTCCCGGTCATTCCTCACCCTTCTCGCCGTTCGCGTTATCTGCGTAGTCTGCATCCTCACGGCCCCTGCGCGCGCCCTGTTGGAACGCGGAGAACATCGCCCGCGCCTGCTCCGGCGACCGTTCCTCCGTCGGCTCGGCGACGGGAGCGGTCAGCGGGGCCTCGCTGAGCTGCGGCGCCATGTTGGCCTGCCGAACCCGGCGGGGCAGACCGTTGTGGGTGCCGCTGGCGACCGAGGTCGGCATGTTGTTCGGCAGAGTCGGCCGGGAGGCGCCACCGGTGGTGGCACTGGCGGAGGCGCCGGCTGAGGCGATCGTACGGGTCCGGGTGGGCAGGCCGCGCGCGGAGCGCACCGGCTTCTCCTCGGGCTCCACCGGCGGCACCAGCTCGACGGCCGGAACCGGTTCCACGCGCCGCTCGGCGGGGGTGAAGTAGGGGGACGGCTCCTCCTCCTCGACCGGGGGCGCCTCGTCGACCGCGACGACGGTCTCCTGCTTCTTGTGCCGGGGCTCGTGGCTCGCCTCGCCGTCGTCCACCTCGGCCGCGGCCAGCACGGGCTGCGAGCCGTTGCGCGAGGGCAGGCCGCCGCCGGGCGTCCCGTCGGCCACGATGCTGCGCGGGATGAGCAGGATGGCGGTCGTGCCGCCGTACGGGGAGGAGCGGAGCACCACGCCGATGCCGTAGCGGGCGGCGAGCTGACCGACCACGAACAGCCCGAGGCGGTCGGAGTCGGCCAGGTCGAACTCGGGCGGTGCGGCGAGCTTGGCGTTGATCTCGGCGTACTCCTCGGGGGTCAGCCCGAGACCTCGGTCCTCGACCTCCATCACCAGGCCGTTGGCGACGAGCTCGGCCCGCACCTGCACCCTGGTCTGCGGCGGCGAGAAGATGGTCGCGTTCTCGATCAGCTCCGCGAGCAGGTGGACGACGTCGGCCACGGCCGCGCCGACCAGCGAGGCGCCCGGCATCGGCAGCACCGACACCCGGGTGAAGTCCTCGACCTCGGCGACGGCGGCGCGCATGACGTCCACGACCGGAACGGGCTTGCGCCACGACCGGCCGGGCGCCGCGCCCGAGAGGATGATGAGGCCCTCGGCGTGGCGGCGCATGCGGGTCGTGAGGTGGTCGAGGCGGAACAGGTCCTCCAGCGACTCCGGGTCCTTCGACCGGCGCTGCATGGCGTCGAGCAGCGTGAGCTGGCGGTGCAGCAGGCTCTGGTTGCGGCGGGCCAGGTTGAGGAACACGTGGCCGACGCCGCGCCGCAGGGCCGCCTGGCCGACCGCGGCCTCGATGGCGGTCCGCTGGACGGAGCTGAACGCCGAACCGACGTCCTCGACCTCGGCCGAACCGCCGGCGTCGATGGGCGGCGCCTCGTGCTCGACGTCGACGTCCTCGCCCTTCTTGAGGCGGTCGACGACGTAGGGCAGCCGCTCGTCGGCGAGTTCGAGCGCGGCGTTGCGCAGGCCGGCCAGGTCGGCGACGAGGCGGCGGCCGAAGCGCAGCGAGAAGATGATCGTGGCCACGACGGCGATCAGACCGACGCCACCCGCGATGGCGATCCGCCCGAGGATCCCGGTGGCCAGCTCGGCCGAGTGGGCGTTCAGCGCCTCGGTGGCGGGCACGCGGGCGCGGTCGAGCTCGCCGACCAGGCTGTCGGTCGTGGGCTGCCAGCGCATCACGTCGGGCGGCAGCGCGCCACCCAGCCGCTGCTGCGACAGGATCACGTCTTCGATCTCAGTGAACCGCTTGTACAGGTCGGAGTTGAGCACCCGCTCGTACGGGCCGCGCACGTCGGGCGGCAGCGTCGGCAGGTTCTTCGCGTAGTAGAACTTGCGCAGGGCGACGAACTCGGCGAACGCCTTGTGCGCCTCGGCCGACATCTGGTTCTGCGCCAGCGAGCTCTTCACCAGGGCGTCTTCACGGGCCAGCATCTCGTGGGCCGTGCCCATCGTGACCAGGGCGCTGGCCTGCTGGAACATCGTGACGTCGGGGATCTGGACCATCTGCTCGTAGAGATCGAACAGCTCATCCAAGATCGTGTTGTACGCCACAATCGCTTGCAGAACGTTGTACTTGCCGACTGAGATCGAGTCGCGGATGTTCGACAGCCCGTCGAGGGCGTCGAGCAGGCCCCCCATCGACCGCTGGAGGTTCTCGGACATGATCGCCCGGTTCTCCTCGGCCGTGGCGACCTTCACGAAGGCGGTCACCGTCGACGTCGTCTGCGCCTGCAGCGCGTTCAACTCGGGGGAGGACGTCCGGTTCTCGCTCAGGAGCCGGGCCACCATCGCGCGCTCCGCCTGGAGCCGCAGCCCGAGGTCGGTGGAGCTGACGCCGACGGAGTCGTACAACTGCCCCGTGCGCAGCAAGGCCACGCCGTCACCGACAGTGAGGTTGAGGACGAAGCCCCATAACGCGCTCAACGTCAGGAGAGGTAAGAGCAACAAGAGAAAGATCTTGAACCGAATCGACCGGTTTCTTGAACCCATGGCCACTCCTGCAGTGCGTGGAGGCTCGCGCCGCATTTGGGGGGAAATGCACCTCCGGAAGATCGCACAGGAGACTAGCACCGATACAGATCGAGCGCAGTGGAGGAATTGATGATTAGCGTGATCACCGGGGCCGGTTCGGGCATTGGTGCTGCTGCGGCCCTTGATCTGGCCCGAAAGGGATACCAACTTGTGTTGGTTGGGAGGGATCGTGACCGCTTAGAGTCAACTGCCTCCCGTGTCCGCTCTGCTACCGATAGTGATGTCAGCGTGGAGACGGCCGACTTCACCCGCTTCGCCGAAGTGCGCGACCTGGCGGCCCGGCTCCGCGACAACCACGACCACATCGACGTCCTGGCCAACAACGCGGGCGTCATGGTCCCCGACCGCAGAGTGACTGCGGACGGTCACGAACTCATGATCCAGGTCAACCACCTCTCACCGTTCCTGCTGACGAATATTCTTCTAGATCGCGTCGGGCGCGTCGTGACGACCTCCTCGCGTGCGGCCAAGGCGGGCAAGCTCGAACCCGACGACCTGTCCCGGGAACGCCGCCGCTGGAATGGCTGGCTCCAGTACGGCGACACCAAACAAGCGAACGCTTTAATGACGGTGGGACTCGCCACCCGCGGAGCCAAAGCGACGTGTTTCCACCCGGGCGTCATCAAGACGACATTCGCCGGGGGGACCGTGTTCATGAAACTCATCACCCTGCCCGGCCTGCACGAGCCCGTGGAGAAGGCGGCGTCGCGCTTGGCGTACCTGGCGACGTCGGAGGACGGTGAGCGCCTGGCGGGAACCTTCTTCCGCGACAACCGCCCGGACAAGGTGCCCGCCCAGATGACCGACCCGGACCTGGCGGAACGGTTGTGGACGGCGAGCGCCGAGGCGGTGGGGCTGGACGGGTAGCAGGCCTGCGAGACGGGTGATTCCCTTCGGGCTGGGTTGGCGGATGGCGGTGCCGCCCTTGGCCGCAGGACGCGGCCTGCTTGGGGGGCCAATGCGGCGCGGAAACTCAGACCGCATCCGTGTGACTCGGATGCTCGCCGGTTGACATTGACGGGACTTCCGAGGAGTCGGCCAACACGGTGGCCGAGGTGCCGGCGTCGTGGCGACGCGAGGGCGTCACCGTGGTGGCCGACCAGACGGGCGACCAGCGGAGGTCGCAGGCGACCGTCCATGCCGGTTGCGATGAATGCATAACCTTGTGTGACTGTTCGTTTACTATCTGCTGGTGACTCTCTGTCTCGCGGATGCCGCATCGATGTGGTTGCTGGCCTCCCGTCTGGAAGAGGCGGCCCAGGAGATCACCCGGCTGCAGGGTGGCTCGGTGACTGTCGGCCTGCCGATTACCGCCACTCCCGAACTGGCCCACTACGAGGCCCACCTGCGGAACATGGTCGAGTGGTGCCACTCCTCGGCCGCCGAGATCCGCAAGCGCGCGGCCGTCGCCGCTCAGGCCGACCTCATCGGCTGGGACCCCGCTGGGGACAACACCGCCCGCGAGGCGCTGATGACCGCGGCGGCCGGTGGCTTCGACGAGCAACTGGCCGCCTTCGACGCCTTGGGGGAAGACGGTGACGTGGCGGCGTACTTCGCCGCCCTCACTCCGGGGCAGGCGCTCGCGGTGGCGCTGGCCCGCGCGTCGCAGGTCGGCGCCAGGGCGGGCGTCCCGTTCGAGCTCCGCTACGCGGCCAACCGCCAGCTTGTACGCCAAGCCCACGCCGAGGCCATCCGAGTGGGGGACAAGGCGGCGGCCGACAGGTACACCAGACTCCTCAACCCGGACCGGCAACTCCTGCTCTTCGATCCGAGAGGCCTCGGGAAGATCGCCGAAGTCAAAGGTGATCTCGCCACGGCGAAGAACGTCTCCATCTTCGTGCCGGGCACCGAGAACAGCCTGCTGAACTACCTCAGGGGATCCGAGGGCACCCTCTCGACCCTTCATGGGGCCGCCACGGGAATCTCTGCGGACACCGCCACCATCCTGTGGATGGGCTCCCCGCTGCCGCAGAGCGTGGGAGCGGCGATGTTCGATCTGCGGGCCGACCGCAGTGCCCCAGAACTGCGTGACTTCTTCGATGGTCTCCGGCTCTCGCCCGAGGTGCGGACCACTCTCATCGGTCACTCCTACGGAAGCACTGTCACCGGCCACGCGGTGAAGGCCGGTCTCCATCCCGACAATCTGATCGCTGTCGCGAGCCCGGGTTGGGGTGTCACCTCTACGAGCGAACTCCACGCTCCGGAGACGAAGTTGTTCGCGATGCGGCACCAGGGTGACTACATCAAGCTCGTCCCGCCGGCTGAAGACGCCATCGGTTTTTTCATACCGGTGCCCGACACGATCGCGGGCCACGGCGAGGATCCCGTCTTCATGCCCGGCGTCGAGCGCCTGTCGTCGGGGTCGGAATCCCACCCCTTTTACGAAATCGACGCGGATGCCCACTCCGATTACTTCGGGGGCAGCGATGCCGGTCGAATCGCCGGACTGAACCTGGCCAGAGTGATCGTCGGCGACGACTACGAGACTTACGAGGAAGCGAAGGCCGCTCTGTGAAGCGCATCGTCGTCGTACTTCTGCTGTTGGTCGTCGGATGTGCGTCCGAGCCTCGGCCGCCGATTTCCGCCGCACTCAACGATCTAGATGCTGCCCTTGAGCGGGCACTTCAGGTGAGCTCACTCACGGAGAAACCTGTGCGCACGCCCGGAAAGTGGTGGTGCGAACTCGGGGAGGGACAAGCTTTCCAGCTCGGTTTCACCGCCCCCGCCCGGGATCCGCGCGCCACCGTCGTCGCCGTTGCTGAGCTCTGGCGTCGTGAAGGGCTGCTCGTTCAGATGGATCGCACCCAGCACGCCACTCGACCCGAAGTGATCGTCCGTGGTCGGCTGATCGAGATGTCAGTCCACGGCTTCCCCGAGCGCGGGACCGTCTGGATCGCCGGGAACACGGCCTGTCTCGACGGGGAGGTGCCCCCCGCATGGCGGGATGTGTGAACCAGGCGCGCACAGAACGGCGCCCCTGATCAAGGAGTGAGCCCGTCCCGCGACGTCCCCGAACAGTGACAATTCGCCCGTGTGGTTGAACACCCAGTGATTCTCGCTCACAGTGGTTCTCAAACATCTCCCAGCAAGTGTTCTCCCAGAGTTTTTTCGCAGCTCTCTGGTCTGTTTCCTCTCGTCCCCGATAGCGTCCCGGGGTGGCAGCGGCAGTGACTTCTTCCAGCCCCCCGGTTGTCTCGCAGCGCGACCCTTTCCTCGACAACGCCAAGTTCTGGGCGATCGTCCTGGTCGTGTGCGGGCATCTGGTGGAGGATCTGCGCGACGTACCGTACGCGCACGCGCTCTACCTTTTCGTCTACACCTTTCACATGCCGCTGTTCATCACGATCAGCGGCTATCTGTCGCGTAACTTCACCCGGTTACGGGCGCAGAAACTCGTCTCGACGCTGCTGGTGCCCTACGTCATCTTCGAGATCGCCTACTCGCTGCCGAGGCTCATCCTCTACGGCAAGTTCCAGCTCACCCTGCTCGACCCCTATTTCCTGACGTGGTTCCTGCTGTCGCTGTTCATCTGGCGGCTGTCGACGCCGGTCTGGTTCCAGGTGAAGTGGCCGCTGGCGGTGGCGGTGGGGATCTCGCTCATCAGCGGGGCCTCGGCGCTGCCGGACGAACTGTCGATGAACCGGACCCTCGGGCTGCTGCCCTTCTACGTGCTGGGCCTGGTGCTCACCCCGCAGCACTTCCAGATGCTGAAGAAGAGGTGGGTGCGGATCACCGGGGCGGTCGTCCTGCTCGCGGGGATCGGGATCACGTTCCTGGTCCACTACGACGTGTCGACCGAATGGATCCGGTGGCGCCACGCGTACACGCGGATCGGGGTCGACAACCTGACCGGGGCGGGCATCCGGCTGTTGATGCTGGTCATCGGGGCGGTGCTGGTGGCGTCGTTCCTGTCGGTCATCACGTCCAGGCGGACGTGGTTCACCGCGCTCGGCGGACTGACCATCTACGCCTACCTGCTCCACGGCTTCGTCGTGAAGGTCCTCGACCGGTTCCACGACCAGCTGAACAACCCGGTCGGGGTGGCCGCGGTCATCCTGTTCGGCGTCGTGCTGACCGCCGTGCTGTGCACGCCGCCGTTCCGGACCCTCTTCCGATGGGCGGTCGAGCCGAACCTGAAGTGGGCCTTCAAGACCGACGGCGCCCGTCCCAACGCCACCACGCCGGACCAGCCGGCGGCCGAGAACCCGCGATCCGTCAATCCTTGACCACGGAAAACGGCGCCTCCCTCTGCGAGGAGGGGGCGCCGTCCGGTCGTACGGGGAATTCAGATCATCACGTGTTCGTCGGGGTGGCCGACGAAGGAGAAGACCGCGTTGCGGGTCAGCTTGTAGTCGGCGGCCTGCCAGGTGTGCTGGGAGGCGTCCGAGCCGCGCATGTAGACGAAGTTGAAGCGGTCGGCGGAGTAGATGCGCACGCCGTCCTCCTTGAGCCGGCGGACCAGCCTGGTGTCCTCGCCCGCGTTGACGGCCTCGAAGGCGTAGGTGCGGAGCAGGTCGGCCTTGGCCAGGATGGTCGCGCCCTGCACGAGGTGCGTGTAGCGGTTCTCCAGGCCGGGCAGGCGGTAGACGGTCGTGTTCGTGTCGGGGAAGTAGGTGTAGTGCGCGCCCTTCCCGGTCAGCTCGGCGTCGGCGTAGTCGAAGACGCGCACCAGGTCCCACAGGTAGTTGGGGCCGTAGAGGTTGTCGTCGTCCATCTTGGAGATGAGCTCGCCCTCGGCCTGGAGGATGCCGTGGTTGAGGACCTCGCCCAAAGTGAAGTGGGGCGGGGCGTGCAGGACCTTCACGGCGGGGATGCCGGCCGCCAGGGCCTTGTCCCGGACCACGTCGGCGTCCTCCGACAGGCCGTGGAGCACGAGGATCAGTTCGAGGTTGCGGTGCTTCTGCCGCGCCACCTGCGCGATCGCGTGTTCGAGCTGGCCGGCGCGGTTGGTGGGCAATACGACCGAGACGCTGCGGGAGCGCTCGGCCACCGGGTGGCCCAGGTCACCGAGGATCTGGTCGACGCGGTGGGAGAACAGGTGCTTGTCGAAGACCTCGCGCAGGGCCAGCATGCCCTGCCGGGCGCGCAGCTCGGGGCTGTTGATGTAGTACAGCGCCCGGTTGTACGCCTCCTCCTGCGAGTGGGCGATCGGGATGAGCGGCCCGAACGTCTCTTCGATGGCCCGCGACCAGCCCGACAGGACCGTCGTGCCGCAGGCCGACAGCTCGAAGACGCGGCGCGCGCACATCGTCGGTGAGTCGATCACCGAGTTCACGTTCAGGAAAACCTTGTACATCTTGTACGCCGCCAGCATCTGCTCATAGGGCAGTTCGCCGACGATGTGGGGGCGGTACTCCTCGGGCCAGGCGTACTTGTCGGCCACCGAGGCGTTGCGGGCGAAGATGTGCAGACCGAGCTCCCGCGTCGGGGCGATGACGGTCTCCATCTGCTCCCGGCGCTCGGGGTGCTTGTCACGGAAGTACATGCCGCCGAAGACGACGTCGTACTTGCGGCCCCAGCGGGTCATGATCGGGTTGTGGATGCGCGGCTGCGCGGCGAACTGGAGCACGCCGACCCGGTCGTGGCCCAGGATCTCCCTGTACTTCGGGATCATGTCGCCGTCGCAGGTGTACACCTGGTCGAACAGCTTCGCCGTGTCGATGAAGAAGTCGAAGTTCGGCGGGTCCTCCTTGTTCCAGAAGACCGTCGGGATGCCCTCCGCCCTGCACCACGCGATGAGGTCGCGCAGCTCCTGCTTGGGCGCGTTGGTGCCGGTCATCTGGTAGCGCCAGCGGCCCTGGTTGCCGTGCCAGGCCGACTCGCAGAACAGCACGTCGGGGCGCTTCTCGGCGAAGATCTCGCGCCAGTCCTGGAGACCGAACTCGATCTGGTCCCACTCGTACTTGAACGCCAGGCGGGAGAAGTCGTCCAGGATCACCGCGACCTTGAGGTCGGGGCGGTTCTGGATGCCCTCCGGGTCGGGCCACTTCAGGTTCGGGATCTTGACCGTCGGGCCGCGCTTCTCGGCCTCGGCCTGCACGTCGAAGGCCGACGGCGGAGCCTTGGGAGCCTTGTTGCCCCGCCACGCCCGGCGCAGGTCGCTCGGCAGCTTGACGATCTTCTTCGGGTTGGTGCCGGCCTTGGTGATGGCCTCGCCCACCCGGTACTGACGCCCGGTCTGGGTGGCCTTCGCCTTCCAGAGCGCGTACTCGGCCCGCGCCTCCTGGTAGGCGAGGCGGGTCTCCAGCTCGCGGATCGTCTCCTCGTAGAACTCGACGGTGCGGCGGTCCTCGGGCAGCCAGTTGACCGGGCCGAGGCGCTGGAATCTCGGCTCGTCGGGGGTCGCGTCGGTCTCAGACATGCCTCGTCCCTGCTCGTCGTCTCAAGGGTCGATATCGTACGGCGCAGGCCGTGGTCGTTTGGTGTGTTTGTCGGACTTAGTCCCCGACAGTGCTCCGGGCGGCCGGCGAGAGGTTCTCACCCTGGAGCCAGGCCGCGATCACCCGGGCGATGCGCGGACCGGCCTTGCCGTCCCACAGCATCGGCAGGTCACCCGACGGCGTCGTCGCGCCGTTCGCCAGCGCGACGCCGGCCGCGGCGGGGAGCGAGGCGGGGGTCACCAGGCGGTTGGTCCCGTGGGTCACCGTGATCGGGCGCTCGGTGTTCAGCCGCACGGTCAGGCACGGCACCTCCAGCATCGTGGTCTCCTCCTGGACGCCGCCCGAGTCGGTCACGACCAGCGCCGCGCCCCGGACCAGCGACAGGAAGTCGACGTAACCCAGCGGGTCGATGATCCGCAGATTCGGCCCGTCGACCAGACCGGCCTCCGCCAGCCGGGTGCGGCCACGCGGGTGCAGCGGCACGATCACCGGCACCTGCTCGGCGACCCCGAGCACCGCGTCGACGAGCTCCTTCGCGGCGGCCGGGTCGTCGACGTTGGCCGGACGGTGCAGCGTCGCGACGGCGTACGCGCCCGTGACGCCCAGGCGCTCCTGCACCGGCGCCGGGTCGAGCTTCGGCAGCGCGGAGAAGAGACTGTCGATCATCGGGTTGCCGACCAGATGGACCTTGGACGACGGCACGCCCTCGTTCGCCAGGTAGGACAGCGCCTCCGGCGAGGTCGCGAACAGCAGCTCGGAGAGGCTGTCGACCACGATGCGGTTGACCTCTTCGGGCATCGTCCGGTCGAACGAGCGCAGGCCCGCCTCGACGTGGGCGGTGGGCACCCCCAGCTTCGCGCAGACCAGGATCGCGGCGAGGGTGGAGTTGACGTCGCCGTACACGACCACGAGCGAGGGCTTCTCCCGCTCGACGACCTCTTCGAGACCGACGAGGAGGGCCGCGGTCTGCTTCGCGTGGGAGCCGCTGCCGACACCGAGGTTCGCGATGGGTTCGGGGAGCCCGAGGTCGGCGAAGAACACGTCGGACATCAGGGCGTCGTAGTGCTGCCCGGTGTGGACGATGCCCTGACGGATGCCCAGGTCGGCCAGTCCGTTGACCACGGGAGCGGCCTTCGGGAAGTTGGGCCGGGCGCCCAGGACGTGCAGGACGAGGGTGTCCTGGAGACGCGAATCCCTCACTGACCTTGCCTTTCATCCATGATGGGGGCAAACGTTGCCTATGGTACGGTCACGCCGTGGTAGCTGAGGCCAACAAGCCCATTCCGGCAAAGGCCGCGAAGGCCAGTGCCCGAAGGTTCATGAAGGGGTTCGTCAAGAACCCGGTGACGACGTCCCGGATCTTCGTGGGGAAGGTCGTGCAGGACCCCCTCCGGGTGGCGCACGCCGCCGCGGAGACCGTGCCGAAGCCGCTTCGCCCGCTCGTGGGCAAGGTGGCGTGGCCGGTCGCGCGGGTCGCCAAGGTCACGATCCGCAAGATGTGGCGGCGGATGGCCAGGGCGCCCCTCAACGACTCCCGGGCCGTGTTCGACGCGGGTCACATGACCCAGGCGATCGACATGCTCAAGCCCCATGAGCGCTGGGTCTTCATCAAGAAGCGGCTGTCCCTGTACGAGGGTGAGCGCGGCGCGCTGCTGCCCAACCCGATCCCGCCGAAGCCCAAGGTGATCATGGGTGAGCGGGTGCCGGGCCGGGCGCTGCACATCGTGACCAACGCGCTGCCGTTCACGCAGGCCGGTTACACCGTGCGGACCCACCGCATCGTGACGGCGCAGAAGGCCGCCGGGCTCGACCCCCACGTGGTGACGAGCTGGGGCTGGCCCGCGCTCCAGGGCTTCCCCGACGTCGAGCCGTTCGAGGAGATCGACGGCATCCCCTACCGCCGGCTGCTGCCGAGCGGCCCGGACATCCCGATGGAGACCCGGGGCCGCATCACCCGCGGCGCCGAGGACATCACCGAGCTGGTCCGCCAGCTGCGCCCGCAGGTCCTGCACGCCGCCACCGACCACCGCAACGGGTCGGTCGCGATGGCCGTGCGGGAGAGGACCGGCACCCCGTTCGTGTACGAGGTCCGCGGCTTCCTGGAGGAGACCTGGGCCAGCCGCGACCCGGCCCGCGTGGGCACCGAGCGCCACCGCCTGATGCGGGAGCGCGAGGCCACCATCATGAACTCGGCCGACGCCGTGGTGACGCTGGCCGAGACGATGGTCGGCGAGATCGTCGAGCGCGGCGTGCCGCGTGAGCGCATCTTCCTGGCGCCCAACGCCGTCGACGCGTCGCTGCTGACCGCCGAGTACGACGGCGCGTCGCTGCGCCGCCAGTACGGCATCGAGGACCACGAGATCGTCATCGGCTCGGTGTCGTCGATCGTGGCCTACGAGGGCTTCGCGACGATGCTGTCGGCGGCCGCGTTGCTCAAGAGCGCCGGGACCCCCGTGAAGGTCCTGCTCGTGGGCGACGGGACCGAGCGCGAGAACCTGCTCGCGCAGGTGAACAAACTCGGTATAGGTGACATCGCGATCGTGCCGGGGCGCGTCGGGCCCGACGAGGCTCTCCAGGCGCAGGCGGCCATCGACATCTTCATCTGCCCCCGCGAGGACCTGCGCGTATGCCGTCTGGTGACGCCGCTGAAGCCGGTCGAGGCGATGGCGCTGGGCAAGCCGGTCATCCTGAGCGACCTGCCGGCCCTCGCGGAGCTCATCGGCGCGGGCGACCCGGGGATCCTCGTCCCGGCCGGGAACCCGGAAGCCCTGGCCAGGGCCGTGGCGGAGCTCCGCGACGACCCCGAGCGGCGGCGCAAGATGGGCGCCGCGGGCAAGGAGGAGGTTGCCGCGAAGCGAACGTGGAGCAGCCTTGCCAACACATATCGCGAAATTTACGAATCCCTCGCCCGCTAGAGATATTCACCAGGGACGCCGGATGTGCAGCATCAGGCATCATTGGTGCCGACTTGAGATAGCCTTTGCGACCATGAAGTGTTCTCTCCACCTCCAGGCCACGTCGTGAGCGAGATCGATCTCACGGTCATCGGGCTGGGCTACGTCGGCATGCCGCTGGCCAAGGAGGCCGTGGCGGCAGGTCTGAAGGTCGTCGGGCTCGACGTTGACGCGCGCAAGGTGGACGCGCTCAACGAAGGTCGTTCCTACATCGACGACCTCACCGACGCCGACCTCGACAGCATGATCTCCAACGGCTTCACCGCGACGCTCGACCCCACGGTGCTGGCCCGTTCCTCGACCATCGTCATCTGCGTTCCCACGCCGCTCGACGAGGACCACCGCCCCGACCTGTCGGCCGTCGAGGGCGCCACCCGCGCCGTCGCCGAGAACCTGACCGAGGGCACCCTCGTGGTGCTCGAGTCGACGACGTGGCCCGGCACCACCGACGAGGTGGCCCGGCCGATCCTGGAGAAGTCGGGGCTCCTCGCGGGCGCCGACTTCCACCTGGCGTTCTCGCCGGAGCGCATCGACCCGGGCAACCCCAAGTTCGGGCTGCGCAACACCCCGAAGGTCGTCGGCGGCTACACCACCGCCTGCCGCGACCGGGCGACCGAGTTCTACGCGCGCTTCGTCGAGCGGGTCGTCCCCGTCTCCGGGACGCGCGAGGCCGAGATGGCCAAGCTGCTGGAGAACACCTACCGCCACGTGAACATCGCGCTCGTCAACGAGATGGCGATCTTCTGCGACGAGCTGGGCGTGAACCTCTGGGAGTCGATCGAGGCCGCCGCGACCAAGCCGTTCGGGTTCCAGAAGTTCCTGCCGGGTCCCGGTGTGGGTGGTCACTGCATCCCCGTCGACCCGTCGTATCTCTCGTACGCCGTGCGCAAGCTGGGCTTCCCGTTCCGGTTCGTGGAGCTGGCGCAGGAGATCAACGAGCGGATGCCGTCCTACGTGGTGACCCGCGTGCAGCGGCTGCTCAACCGCGACAAGAAGGCCGTCAACGGCTCGAAGGTGCTGCTGCTCGGGGTGACGTACAAACCCGACATCGCCGACGAGCGGGAGACGCCCGCGATACCGGTCGCCGAGGCGCTCATGGAGCTCGGCGCGGTCGTCAGCTACGCCGACCCCTACGTCAAGGAGTGGTCGGTCGAAGGTACTCCGGTGCCGCGCGAGGAAGACCTCGAGACGGCCATCCGGGAGGCAGACGTCACGGTGCTGCTCCAGCAGCACTCGATGTTCGACCTGGAGCTGGTCGAACGGCAGGCCCGCCTGGTGCTGGACACCCGGGGCGTGCTGGCGACCGGCGAACGCGTCGAGCGGCTGTAAGGGGGCCAGGCGCGTGCACGTGCTCGTCATGACGGTGGTGCATCACCCCGAGGACGCCCGGATCCTGCACCGGCAGATCCGCGCGCTCGTCGATGCAGGTCATGAGGTCACGTATGCCGCGCCCTACTCGGCGCGCGGGGTGGTGCCCCGCTCGTGGGTGAACGGGGTCGACCTGCCCCGGGCGGCCGAGCGGCGGCGGTTCACCGCCGTGCGGGCCGCGCGCAAGGTGTTCAAGAGCATGCGCGGCAAGGTCGACATGGTGCTCATCCACGACCCCGAGCTGCTGTTCGCGGTCGCCGGGGTGCGCCATCGGCCGACGGTCGTCTGGGACGTCCACGAGGACACCCCCGCGACCCTGTCGCTGAAGCCGTGGCTGCCGTCGTTCCTGCGGCCGCCGACCCGGTTCATGGCCCGCATGCTGGAGAGCTGGGCCGAACGCAACTTCCACCTCCTGCTGGCCGAGACCGCCTACGCGGGCCGGTTCCGGGAGGCGCACCTGGTCGTGCCGAACGAGACCTGGGTGCCCGACACCGTCTCGCCGCCCGGCGACGACCGGGTGGTCTACCTGGGCTGGCTGTCGGAGGCCCGGGGCGTGCGCGAGGCCATCGAGGTCGGCCGCCTGCTGCGGCCCCACCGGGTGGTCGTCGAGCTCATCGGCTACGCCGACCCGCAGTCGCGCCGGATGCTGGCGGCGGCCGTGGAAGAGGGCGCGCTCGAATGGCGCGACTTCATGCCCAACGACGAGGCGCTCAAGCGGCTCGACGGCGCGCTGGCCGGACTGTCGCTGCTGCACGACGAGCCCAACTACCGCCACTCCATGCCCACGAAGATCGTGGAGTACATGGCCCACGGCATTCCGGTCATCACCACCCCGTCCCCCCGCGCGGTCGAGCTCATCGAGCGTTACCGCAGCGGCGTCGTGGTCCCGTGGAGCGACCCCGAGGCCGTCGCGAAGGCCGTGCTGGCCCTGCGTGACAACACCGAGGAGCGCCGCAACGCCGGCGCCCGGGGTTACGCCGCCGCCCGGGGCAACCACCACTGGCCCAACTCCGCCCGCCGGTTCGTCACCCAGCTCGAAGCCTGGACCGGCGTCAAGCCGTAGTCTGCCCGTACGTCGATCCGGATGAGGTGACGGTTTGCGCTGGCTTGCTCTGCTCCTTGGGATCGCGATCCTCGGGGGCGTGGCCACCGTCGTGATCGCCCTCCAGGAGCCGGAGCCCCCCCACGCCGCGCGCATCGGCAGCACCTCACCGTCCACCCCGAGCCCGACCCCGTCGGAAGCCGCTTTCACCGACCCGTGTGGCACGTTCGACACGAACATGCGCACGCCCTACTCGATCACCGGCTACTGGATCATGCCGTCGGCCGACCGCTGCAACTGGCGCCGTCAGCTGGAGGAGATCCACATGGTCGGCGGTGACACGGTGGTCCGCATCGGCTTCGGCCTCCAGCCCCGCTCGGTCGACGCCGAGGGCCGGATCCTCGAATCGCCCACCGGCGACGAGACCCCCAAGCCCGACGAACGCTACGGCTACTGCGTCGAAGACGGCCTGACCTGCTACCAGGCGGCCGAGCGCGACCTGAAGGCGGCCAACCCCGGCAACCGCGTGTCGTGGTCGTTCGTGTTCCGCACCGACGAGTCGTACGGCGACGGCGTGTTCCGCTGCCCGCAGATGGAGAAGAAGATCGTGATCGGCGAGCGGGTGTTCTTCCGCCTGATCGCCGACGAAGACGGCTCCGACGACGCGACCTGCGACTTCACCACGACGGGCAAGGGCTACCACCTGATCCTGGTGTCGGCCGGTGCGACCGACAGCCTCACCGAGCTGCTCGACCTCGGCGACCGGTTCGGCATCAAGGTCTTCCCCTCGCTGCCGCTGGCCCCGCGCGACCCGACCGGCGTCACCCGCGCCAACCCGCGCCACATCGGCACCCTCACCACGCTGACCCGCCGCATTCTCCAGGACTACGGCAGCCGCTTCGCGGGCCGCGAGTCGCTCGGCGGCGTCTACCAGCCGTTCGAGCTCCAGATCAGAGACTGGGCCGACCCTGAGAACGTTCCCACGCTCCAGGTGTACGCCGAACAGCACCGCATCGTCGAACAGACCCTCCCCGGCAAGCCGATCCTGGTCAGCCCCTATCTCGACGCCCGCAAACGGGTCGAGTACACCTCCACCCCCAAGCAGGTCGGCGAGGGCTTCAAGGCGCTGGCCCGCACGGGTGTCGGCATCATCGCGCCGCAGGACTCGCGTGGCACCGGCAAGGTCGGGCTGTTCTGGCCCAACTGGAAGAACCAGCCCGTCGACGAACGGCTGAAGCCGGTGGTGGGGGAGAGCACGTACAGCACCGCCTACTACGGCGCGACCCGCGACTACTACCGGGCCATGTTCGAGTCGCGCCAGCAGCTGCGCGACGAAGAGGGCATCGACGTGCAGCTGTGGGCCAACGTCGAGGCGTTCGAGCCGTCGGCGAGCGAGAAGTGCGGCACGCAGGGGACCCGGGGCCGGACCGACAAGCCCCGTCTCGACACGGCGGTCACGCTGGTCGGGCCGTACGTGTCGAAGATCATCTCGTACATGTGGAGTGACTTCTTCACCTGCGGGACCCCGTCGCTGGCGGAGGATCTCGCGGTCGACTGGGAGCGCCCGATCGCCATCCAGGCCGTCCGCGAGAAGCGGGACATCCAGGAGGGCCTCCAGATCCGCGGCTACCACCTGCGGGACGTGAAGGTCACGCTGAGCTGGACCGGCCTGGAGACTCCGCGCGTGGTCGACTCGCAGTCGGTGGGCCTGTTCGACGGCGAGCCGATGGCCGACTTACCACCCGCTGTGGGGAAGGTGTGGATTCCGGTCGACTGGGCGAGCGTGCCGGCGGGCACCTGGGTCAGGGTCGAGGTGACCGCCGCCGACGGCCGCAAGGCCGCCGAGCCGGTTTACTACCACAACGAGTGATCGCGGCAGCGTGTAACGTGCCTGCCATGGTCCCGCGCATCCCCGTCAGCGTGGATCTCGTCGTGCTGACGGTCAGGTCGAACGCTCTCTGCGCCCTCGTGTGGCGCCGGGACCGGCCGCCTTACGCGGATCTGTGGGCCCTGTCGGGCGGCTTCATCCATCTCGACGAGGACCTCCCGGCCGCCGCCGCCCGCGTGCTCGCCGAACGCGCCGGCATGGCGGGCGCGCCCGTGCATCTGGAGCAGTTGCGCACCTACGGCTACCCCGACCGCGACCCGCGCCAGCGCGTCGTGTCGGTCGCCTACCTGGGCCTGGCCCCCGACCTGCCGGCCTCCACCGAGGCCCACATGAGCTGGCAGCCGCTGAGCGAGCTGACCGAGATGGCCTTCGACCACCGCCGCATCATGATCGACGGCCTGGAGCGGGCCCGGTCGAAACTGGAGTACACCTCACTGGGCGCGGCCTTCTGCCCGCCCGAGTTCACGGTCGCCGAACTGCGCAGGGTGTACGAGATCGTGTGGGGCCGCCCGCTCGACCCGCGCAACTTCCACCGCAAGGTCACCAAGACCGAGGGCTTCCTGGTCCCGTCGGGCCGCACGACCACCCGCGACGGAGGCCGCCCGGCGATGCTCTACCGGCGCGGTCCGGCGGAGGCGCTTCACCCGCCGATGCTGCGGGTCTGAGGTTCACCGTCGGCGTTCTTCCGCTGGAGCGCGTGTTCCACGTGCAGGAACGCCTGGATGAAGATCATGCTGGTCTGGGGCCTGAGTCCGCGCCGGAAGGCGAGGTCGCTGGCCGCCCGGAGCAGCCCAGGGCCCTCTAACTGGAGCGTCATCGCCTCGGCGACGCTGCCGGTGGCCTCCTTCTTCCACCCGTCCGCCTCGCCGAGCAACTGCCGGCGGTAGGCGGGGGTCACCTCCTCCCGCGCGGCTTCGCAGGCCAGCAGCACGGCGGCCCGGTAGGCGGCGGTGGCGTCGCCCTGGCCGGCCCGGCGCAGGATGGCCGCGCCGATGCGGCCCCATGCCCTGGGCATGCGGAAGGCGGTCGGCGCCGGCTGCGCCAGGCGTACCTCCGGTTCCAGGATGTCGCCCGGCACGTAGGGCGACGCCGCCGGTCCGGCGGGGGCGTACCGGGTCTCGATGGCGTCCCACACCTCGGCGAACTCCCTGGTGAGTGTGCTGATCTTCTGAGGTGAGGCGTCCATGCGGCCGTGCAGGGTGCCGTGTTTGTAGAGGACCGTGACGATGGTGCGGATGAGCGGCCAGGCGGGGAGCCGGGTGAACTTGCCGTTCATGACGTTGGACAGCGTCGAGGTGGAGAGCGAACGCCACTCCTCGGGTCCGCCCTCGTCGATCATGGACTTCGCCAGTCTCACCATCTCGGGGTAGAAGGGTCGCCCCGCCTCGCGCCAGAGGTCGTCGAGCTTGGCCAAGAGGGCGTCGCAGTCGACCCGTCCGCGGCGTTTATCGCCCATGCGTGAGTTCCGTTTCCGAAGGAGTCAAACAGCGCGAGTAGCGCGTTCGGCCAATCACCGGCCACCGAAAGATCACCGGCGCGGCCGGTGATGGAGGTGACATTAATGGCTTCGGTGGGGCTGCGTCCCATAATTCCCAAAGGTCTCAACCATGAGGTTTCACCTTGTCGTCCAGTTTCATCCAGAGTCGTCCATAGGCGTCCAGACCTGCGGAAAGTCGTGCAGCTAAAATGATCTTCGAGATTTCGGGCGGGGCCGCTGATATCTCTGAGGCAACCGATTATGGCGCTATCAGAATGAAAGTCAGGAAATGACGCCCATCGTGTCTCTGGTCATCGCGGCGCTGTTTTCCGCAGTGGTCGCGCTGGTCTGGTACATCGTCAGTCTCCGGTCGGGCAAGACCGCGTCCATGGCCCTCATGACCTCCGGCGGGGCCTATCTGGGGGTGGCCACCCTCTGCCTGCTGGTGCTGGAGTACCTCCAGTGAGCCGGCTGCGCCTGCGGGAGGTGCATCCGCGGCTCGTCGCGAACGTGGTCTGGCTGCTCGGGTGGAACCCGCTCGCCGCGACCGTGCCGGACCTGCCCTACTACGGGGTCTGCGCGTGTTCGGCGACGTGCCGGAACCTGCTGACCGCGCCGCCCGGGTCGGCGAGTCCGCGGTCGATGCCGCTGCTGCTCGACGGGGCCGAGGTCATCGGGCTCAGCCTCGACCCCACGGGTGAGCGCATCACCGACCTGGAGGTGCTCGATCCGGCGCTGTACGGCCGGTCGGCTGGGGCGGAAGATATCGGGGTTTCTCGTGGGGTTTGACAGCTACTATTCCCCCTGTGCTGATATCGGAGCCCCGCCCCATGGTGGCGGGCGCCGTCGAACCCCCCTTCGCGCAGCCCCGCTTACGGGTGCTCGACCTGCTGCGGTTCTGCGCGGCGATGGCCGTGGTGCTGTTCCACTTCGGGGAGACCCGCGCCTGGGGGACGCCCAACGCGTTCCCGGCCCTGAGCGGCGTGACGATGTTCGGCGCCTACGGGGTGCGGCTGTTCTTCATGATCAGCGGCTTCGTGATCCTGATGAGCGCCTGGGGGCGGACCCCCGGCGAGTTCGTGGGCTCCCGGATCGCACGCTTATATCCGGCCTATTGGGCCAGCGTCGTCATCCTGGGCGGGCTGGCCCTGATGGGCTTCATCACCGACCACCGCCCGACCCTGAGCGAACTGCTCGCCAACCTGACGATGTTCCAGCACGGCCTGCGCGTCCGCGACCTGGAGATCGTCTACTGGACGCTCTGGCACGAGCTCATCTTCTACGTGATGATCGCGTGCTTCGCGGTGGTCGGGATCACGTACCGGCGAGTGCTCGGCTTCATGGGCGGGTGGATCGTGCTGCTCGCGCTGGCCGAGCGG
The DNA here is from genome assembly GCF_001570605.1 of Herbidospora cretacea. GTDB lineage: Bacteria > Actinomycetota > Actinomycetes > Streptosporangiales > Streptosporangiaceae > Herbidospora > Herbidospora cretacea. Next base: position 320,763 of record NZ_BBXG01000009.1, read on the forward strand.
CTCGACATCTCCCTGCTGAAGGTCGCGCTGGCGCAGTTCGGCGCGCCCTACTTCATCGCGGGCATGGCCCTCTACCTGATCTACCGCTTCGGCAGCTCACTGCTGCCGTGGCTGTTCGTCGGCATCGCCTACGCCTTCGGCATGGTGCAGCTCCTCGGCGAGGGGCCCTCGGCGATCAAGCGGTTCGGCGAGCCGCTCGGCACCGCGCTCGTCGTCGGCGTGATCTCGCTGATGTTCCTGGTGATGATCCTGGTCGCCGTCGGACGGCTCGACGGCGTCGACTGGCGCGGGCTGACGCTGCTGGGCGCGCTGACCTACCCGCTCTACCTGTTCCACCACCACGTCGGGTTCCTGCTGATCCAGTGGCTCAACCCGATCCTCGGCCACCGCTTCACGCTGCCGGTCGTCATCGGGGCCGTGCTGCTCGTGGCGTGGGCGGTCTACCGGTTCGTCGAGGTGCCCGCCCAGCCACGCTTGAAGGCGGCGCTGTCGCGCTCGCTGAAGATCGCCGACTAGCTACCTGTCTTCAGGCAGATTCCGGGGCGTGAGCCGCAGCCGGCCTCCGGCCGACCGCGACTCACTTCTTCTTGGACGGCTTGGGCCACGCCTCGCCGGGCTTGAGGACGCGGTCGCCGAGCAGGGTCGAGACGGTGACGAGCTTGTAGCCCTTCTTCGTCAGCGTGTCGACGACGGTCTCCATCGCCTTCACCGTCTCCGGCACGATGTCGTGCAGCAGGATGACGGCGTCGCGCTTGGCGAACTTGAGCGTGCGCTCCTTGATGACCTTGGTGTCGCGGGCCTGCCAGTCGAGGGTCGAGCCCGTCCAGAGGATCTGCGGCAGCCCGAACGTCTTCATCAGCGAGCCGACGCGGGTGTCGGTGGCGCCGTTCGGCGGGCGCATGAAGACCGGCGTGATGCCCGCGGTCTCCTGGATGACCTGCTGGGTGGAGGCGATCTCGGAGAGGATCTCCTCGTCGGACAGCTTGGTCAGGTCGGGGTGGTCCCAGGTGTGGTTGCCGATCTCGTGGCCCTCGTCGACCATGCGCTTCATCATGTCGGCGCGGCTCTCGACCTTCCGGCCGAGGACGAAGAAGGTGGCCTTCGCCTTGTGCTTCTTCAGGTTGTCGAGCAGGGCCGGCGTGTAGGGCCAGGGGCCGTCGTCGAACGTGAGGGCGATGCACTTGAAACGCTCGCAATAGGGCTTGACCTTCGCGTTCGCCGGTGCGGCCGGGGCGAGCAGGGACGTGGTTAAGGCGAGGGCGAGTGCCCCCCGGACGATCACGCGCATAGCGCCGAATCCTAGACGAACTCCCTGGGACCACCCTGAGACCACTTGGGAAGTATGGTGTGGGGCACATCGCCGCACCGGAGGGGTGGAACCAATGCCGCAGTTCAGGGCCGTCCTCGACACCATGACGGCCTACACGCCGGGCAAGGCCGTGGTGTCCGCCGAAGGTCGTTCGTACAAGCTGTCGTCGAACGAGTCGCCCGAGCCGCCGCTCTCCAGCGTCGTCGCCGCCATCGCCGAGGCCGCCGCGAACGTCCACCGCTACCCTGACCCGGCGGCCACCCGCCTGACCGAGGCGCTCGCGACCCGCTACGGCGTCCCCCCGGAGCACATCGCGCTCGGCGCGGGCTCGGTGACGGTGGCCCAGCAGCTCTTCGAGTCGGTCGGCGACCCGGGCGCGGAGGTCATCTACGCCTGGCGCTCCTTCGAGGCCTATCCGCTGCTCGCCGACCTGTCGGGAGTCGTCTCCGTACGAGTCCCGCTCGCCGCCGAGACCCACGACCTCGACGCGATGGCCGCCGCGATCACGCCGGCCACCCGCATGATCCTGGTCTGCAACCCCAACAACCCGACCGGCACGACCAACCGCGCGGCCGAACTCGTCGAGTTCCTCGACAAGGTCCCCTCCGACGTCCTGGTGATCCTCGACGAGGCCTACCGCGAATACGTGCGCGACCCGGCGGTCCCCGACGGCCTGACCATCTACGGCGACCGCCCCAACGTCGCCGTGCTGCGCACCTTCTCCAAGGCCTACGGCCTGGCCGGCCTGCGCGTCGGCTACCTGATCGGCCCCGAGCCGATCGCCGCCGCGGTCCGTAAGACGATGGTCCCCTTCGCCGTCAACCACCTCGCGCAGGCCGCCGCCGTGGCGTCGCTGGCCGCCGAGCAGGAACTGCTGGAGCGCGTCGAGCGCGTTGTCGCCGAACGCACCCGCGTGCGCGAGGCGCTGATCACCCAGGGCTGGACGGTCCCCGAGTCGCAGGCCAACTTCGTCTGGCTCCGCCTGGGCGACGACACGGCCGCGTTCGCGGCGGCGTGCGCCGTCGAGGGCGTCGCTGTACGCCCGTTCGGGACGGAGGGTGCCCGTGTGTCCATCGGGGACCGCGAGGCCAACGACGTCTTCCTGAGCGCCGCGCAGGCCTTCAGGTCACGCGCCTCCGCTCGGTAGAGACGACCAGCGCCACCCCCGCGACGATGACGAGACCGGCGACCACCATCATGGTCGTCACGGTCTCGCCCAGAATGATCATCCCCAGGGCGACCGCGACGACCGGGTTGACGTAGGCGTAGGTGGACACGAGCGAGATCGGCGCGTTCCCCAGCAGCCAGACGTACGACGTGAACCCGACCAGCGACCCCACCACGATCAGGTAGGCCAGCGCCCACCACGACCGCCCGGACACCTCCGACAGCACGAGGTGCTCCCCGGTCAGCACACTGCCCAGCAGCAGCCCGCCGCCGCCGACCACCATCTCCACGGTCGACGCCGCGAACGGGTTCCGCGGCATCGGCGCCCGCCCCGACATGAACGACCCGACCGCCCACGAGAACGACGCGACGAGGATCACGACCACCCCGACCGCGCCCCCCGACACCCCGCCGGTCAGCGAGATCCCGGCCACGCCGAGGAAGCCGATCAGCACCCCGGTCAGCGTGAGGACGTGCGGCCGGTCACGGAAGACCATCCGCATGACGACGAGCCAGAGCGGCGTCGCCGCGACCAGCAGCGCGGCGAGCCCGGTGGAGATGTGCTGCTCGGCCACCGCGACCATGCCGTTGCCGCCGGTCAGCAGCAGCAGCCCGACCAGCGCCGCGTCGAGGAACTCGCGCCGGGTCATCCGGAACGCCTCGGGCCCCTTGCGGACCAGTAGGAACGCGCCGAGGATCACCGCGGCCACGACGAACCGCAGACCGCCGGAGACCAGGGGCGGCATGGTCTCGATGACGATGCCGATGCCCAGATAGGTCGATCCCCAGACGATGTAGACGGTCGTCAGGAGGATCCACACACGTATGTCACGACCGTCCCGCTGCATGGCTCATGACAATAGCCAAACGCGGGCAAAGCGTTCCAGGGCGGGTCCTGAAATCGGGCACGATCAGCCGGGTCGAGGTGACCCTGTCCTCGTCGTCGGTGTACAGCCAGACGGGGATGTCCCCGTCGTCCTCATCCAGCTGGGCGAGCCCGGCCATCCGGCACCGGGCGGCGCGGTGTTCGACTGGCCGCAGGAGGGGTCGCAGGCACACGCCCCGTAGCAGGGAGATCGCCGATCGTGCGGCCCGGAAGTCGTCACCGAGCAGCCTCAGGATCGACGCGCCGAGCTCCGGGAAGACCTCGGCGAGCTTCCGAGAGGGTTCGCCGCCGGCGTCTCTCGTTTCGGCCATGCGGCGAGCATGCGAGATTAGCGTGAGGCGATGCGATACAGACTCCCCAAGAGCCCGGTCACCCGGTTCAACGCGTGTGTGATGGACCTGCGCACCTCTCCCCGGTGGGGCGGGCTGGTCAGCCGCCGCGTCACGGTCCTCACCTACACGGGCCGGCGCTCCGGGCGCACCTTCAGCATCCCGGTCGGCTACCGGCGCACGGGTGACACCGTGGTCATCGGGTCGCAGTTCCCCGACGCGAAGGTGTGGTGGCGCAACTTCCTCGGCGAAGGCGGCCCGGTGACCCTGGAACTCGACGGAACCCCCCGCACCGGTCACGCCACCGCCCACCGCGATGACCGAGGCCGCGTCACGGTAACCGTCACCCTCGACTGACCGCAGTCGCCCAGGCGGTCGGGTGCGCCGTCGAGCGGCGACAGCGACCGAGGGCGGGCCGCCTCACCGCAGGCGGCACGCTTCCGAGCAACCGCACATATCGAACCACGACAGTTCATGCGCGATCGTCCGAGGGGCGGGCGTTCCTTGAGCTTGAGCGGTCTTACCGGACGAAAGGATCATGCACCGTGGTCCGCCGTCTCCGTAGCCCTCCTGGGCGGTGACCCGAGGAGGTCTGGTTCGCGCCGTCAGGAGGAGTGATGCCCTGCCGTGTCGGTGCCGTGATCCTTGGCCGGGCCGGGCGGGATGACGTGGCGATCCGGTCGGCCTGGCGGCGTGAGGTGGTCCGGCTCGTGCCGTCGGTGAGGAGCGACGTCCAACGCGTCAGCACCGCCGTCCTTCGCAGGGCCGAGCATTGCGTCTCACCATTGCCGCCTTCGAGAGGGTGGTCCTTGTCAGAAGCGGCTCTTTCGAGCGACCTCGTCCGCCATTCCTGACTTTGTTTTTGATAGTGCTATTGGGAACTCCAGACACCCCCGTACCGCACTTGTCGAAATCGGTGAAGTGAATGCCGCCCGGATATATCCGGATCCTTCCGGACGTGAAAAGCCCGGCACCCCCGAATAGGGGATGCCGGGCTTCGGACGTGCTCTAGCGGTTCAGCTTCTCCACGATCAGCCGGTAGAGCTGCCGTGGCCGGCCGGGTTGTGGTGTCCGGTTCGGTGGGAGCGGCCACGCTAGCCCCTCGTCGACCAGCGTGCGCAGGAGTCTCCGCGCCGTTCTCGGTGTCACCCCCAGCATCTTCCCCGCGCCCTCGGCGTCGACGACGGTGTCGCCGCCTTCCAGCTTCGCCGCCAGTCTCGCCAGCACCTCGACGCCCTTCGGCTTGGCCGGCCCGGCGGACTGCGGGGGCATCCGGGGCGGTGGCACCAGAGTGCGTCCCTCCCGGTCGACCGCGAAGCCCTGGGCCTGCTTGCCCGCCTGCGTACGGGCCAGTGCGGCCCGTGCGTGGGTCTCGGCGTCGTGTGTGGTCCGGCCCATGCCGACGCCGACCTCGACCGCCAGGCCCAGCTCGTCGCGGATCCTCGCCGCGAAGGGCAGCACCCGGAAGCCGTCGGTGGCTCCGGCGATCGATCCCCTTGTCGCCACCACCAGGTAGCTGTGGTCGTCGATCGGCCACACGCTGGCGTTGATGCGGTTGGCCTCCTGCACCAGCAGGCGGTGCAGGGAGAGCCGCAGCTCGTCCCGCCAGTATCTCGGCGCCGCCCGCCTTATGGGCTCCCGCAGCGTCGGCACCTCGACGAGGATCACCGTCAGCTGGGATTCCTCCAGCCGGTGGTGCGCCCCGAGCAGGGCCGCCGTGTGGAGAGCGGTGCGGACCGCCGCCGAGGTGGGCCGGATCCGGACCGTGGGGATGCCCGCGGCCGTTAATCGGTCGGCCACGCCCGGAATGCAGGTCAGGGCGCCCGTCGTGGCGCCCTGGCGGACCAGCCGCTCGTGATAGGCCGCGATCGTGCCGGTGGCTCCCGGCTCGTCGCGGCTGTGTACCTCTGCCGTGGATATGCCCAGGTCCGCGAACGCCTCATCGACCTCGCCCCGGCTCAGCACGTCAACGCTGACCCGGCGGGGATCGATGCGGTCGTCGAGGGCCGCCCGTGCGATCGCGGCCGTCAAGGCCGCTCCGCCGAGCTGGACGTGGGTCGCCGGCATCGTCAGGACCCCGGCTCGCCGGGCCAGCTCGTAAGGAATCGGGCTGGCGAATAGGCAGGCGTCGACGCCGCCCAGCCGGGTCACCTTGTCGGATGCCTCCTGCTCGTCCCGGTATGCGGCCGCCACGAGGCGGCACGGCACCGGGGCGGCGGCGTGTCCCATGAGCATGACCCGCTCGACGAGGTCATGGGGCCCCACCACACCGATGGTGAGGTCCGGCGTCCCAGCGCCCATCCCGCCCCCCACGCGTCCGCGCGGCGAGTCTTCAGTGCGCTCGACCAATGTTCGTCCCATCCCGCGCGCCTTCTCGATTGGTTTCTCTTTGGAACGATCGCTCCCGGAGGCCGTAATGTCACGCCCGGATTTTCCGGAATACCGTTCCGAGAAGCGCGGCACGGTCCTTTCCCATTATGTTGTGGCTGGTCAATGCCATTATGGACGTCGAACTAGGCAAAAGGGGAAATCTCGCGTTCCACATCGGCGCCGAGGGCTCTGAGGCGCTGGGCGATGTCCGCGTGCCCCCGGTCGATGCGGTAGCCCGACTCGATCACCGTCTCGCCCTCGGCCGCCAGACCCGCCAGCACGAGCGCGATGCCCGACCGGAGGTCGTGCGCCTCGACGTGGGCGCCCTGCAGCGGGGTCGGCCCGTGGACGAGCGCCTGGCTGCCGTTCACCTCGACCTTGGCGCCCATCTTGTTGAGCTCCTGGGCCAGCGCGAAGCGGCCGTCGAAGACGCGCTCGTGGATGTAGCTCGGGCCGTCGGCGAGCGTCGCCATCGCCATCAGCTGCGGCTGGAGGTCGGTCGCGAAGCCGGGATAGGTGTCGGTGATCACGTTGATCGGCCGCAGCCCCCCGTCGCGGCGGGCGTGCACGACCGCGCCCTCCTGGAAGAACTCCACGCCCATCTGCTCCAGCTTCCACCGCACCACGCCGAGGTGTTCGAGGGAGGTGCCGAGCAGGGTGACCTCGCCCCCGGTGATCGCGGCGGCCATCATGAACGCGCCCGCGTCGAGCCGGTCGGGCATGACGGTGTGTTCGACGGCCTTCAGCTCGCGGACGCCCTCGACGGTGATGAAGCCGGTGCCCTCGCCGCTGATGTTCGCGCCCATCTTGCGCAGCATCTCGATGACGTCGAGGACCTCGGGCTCCAGCGCGGCGTTCTCGATGACCGTCGTGCCCTGGGCCAGCGCGGCGGCCATGATGAGGTTCTCGGTGCCCGTGTGGGAGGGCCGGTCGAGATAGAGCGCGGCGCCGGTCAGCTGGGCGGCCTTGATGTGGATCGCGCTCTCCTGCTCGTCGACCAGCGCGCCGAGCCGTTTGTAGCCGTTGTAGTGGAAGTCGAGGTTCCGGGCGCCCAGATTGCACCCGCCGACCCCCTCGACGATGACCTCGCCGACCCGGTGGAGCAGCGCCGGCACGAACAGGATCACGCCGCGGAACCGCGACGCGATCTCCTCGGGCAGCACCGGGGAGCGCACCCCCGAGGCGTCGATGACGAGCGTGCGCTCCTCCTCGTGGAACTGCACCCGGGCGCCGACGGCCTCGGCGAGCTCGACCGCCCGGCGCACGTCCTCGATGAGGGGGACGTTGCGCAGGACCGTCCGGCCCTCTGCCGCCAGCAGGGCCGCCCCGATCATGGGCAGCACGGCGTTCTTCGCGCCCTGAACAAACGCGGTTCCACGCAGCGCATTGCCACCGCGCACGCGGTAACGAACCATGAATGAGTCTCCTCGGTTGGGGGTGGAGAGGATGGTGCGGCAGGTGCGGTAGCCGGGTATCGGCCCACAGTAGCCGCTAGGCGGGGTCATTCGCGGCGAAACCACCCCTGCAAAGTCCGGCCCGTAAGGCCGTTAAAGGCCGCCACATAGCGACCCGGTGTTCTGACCTGGAATGCGAAGTTCCATGCCAATCATCCCGACATCAGCGCATGGAACAAGAACACCTGACCGGCCCGACCGAAACGCTTCGAAATCAGGCCCAAAACCGCTGTCTCTCCAGGTAGCGGCAGGTTGGCCCAGTCACGTGCACGCAGCCACGGACCGAAATCCAACTCGCCGCCACCACCGGCCGAGTGGCGCCATCCGTCGCGTACCGACAGCGCGCCTTACCGGAATACCGCTCTTTCGCCTGTCCTTTCTGTCAGGACCAGGTGCCCGGATCAGCGAAAACGGGGATCAACGCCCGGCGGCGATGTCCGTGCGGTGGAAGGAGCCGCGCATCTCGATGCGGTTCACGAGTTCGTAGGCGCGGGCGCGGGCCTCGGCGACCGTCTCGCCCGTGCCGACCACGTTGAGCACGCGCCCGCCGTTGGAGACGACCTCGCCGTCCCTGAAAGCGGTGCCGGCGTGGATGACGTAGGCGCCCTCGACCTCGGCGTCGAGGCCGTGGACGACGTCGCCCTTCACGGGGGTGTCGGGGTAGTTCTCGGCGGCGACGACCACGGTCACGGCCGCCCCCGGGCGGGACAGGATGGGGGGCTGGGACGCCAGTTCGCCGGTGGCGGCGGCCAGGAGCAGGTCGGCGAGGGGGGTCTCCAGGCGGTCGAGGACGACCTGGGTCTCCGGGTCGCCGAAGCGCGCGTTGAACTCGATGACCTTGGGGCCCTTGCTCGTGAGGGCGAGACCGGCGTAGAGGACGCCGGTGTAGGGCATGCCCCGGCGGGCCAGCTCGTTGACGGTCGGGGCCACGACGGTCGCCATGACCTCGTCGACCAGGCCCTCAGGGGCCCAGGTCAGCGGGGTGTAGGCGCCCATGCCGCCCGTGTTCGGGCCCTCGTCGCCGTCGTAGGCGCGCTTGAAGTCCTGGGCGGGCTGGAGCGCCACGGCGGTCTTGCCGTCGCACAGGGCGAACAGGGAGACCTCGGGGCCGTCGAGGTATTCCTCGATCACCACGCGCTCGCACGCGGCGGCGTGGGCCAGCGCGGCGGCGCGGTCGGTCGTGACGACGACGCCCTTGCCGGCTGCCAGGCCGTCGTCCTTCACCACATAGGGCGGGCCGAACGCGTCGAGGGCGCCGGCGGCCTCTTCGGGGGTGGTGCAGGAGAAGGCGCGGGCGGTCGGGACGCCGGCCGCCTCCATCACCGACTTGGCGAAGCTCTTGGAACCCTCGATCGCGGCGGGTTCGCGCGAGGGGCCGAAGCAGGGGATGCCGGCCGCGCGCACGGCGTCGGCGACCCCGGCGACCAGGGGCGCCTCGGGGCCGATCACGACGAGGTCGGCCGCGAGATCGCGGGCCAGCGCCGCCACGGCGTCGCCGTCGAGAGGCGACACGTCGTGGAGCGACGCCACCTCGCCGATGCCCGCGTTGCCGGGCGCGCAGTGCACCTCGGCGGGTCGGAGAGCACGGCAGATCGCGTGCTCGCGGCCTCCTGAACCGATCACCAGAACTCGCACCCACACATTCTCGCAGGCCCCAGAACCGCAGTTATCCTGGGACCCTGTGATATTTTGAGTTGGCTTTGCGGTGTCAAGAGGCGATTGGAGGTGGTACGGGTGTCTTCTGGCGATCCCGTCAGTACGTGCACGCGCACGTCTGACGTGCGCGACATCCCTCTCCATTTCCATATGACCGACGCCCGCATGCCCGCGCCCGTGTAAGGGGTGACTCCGCTGTTCGCGTGGAGCATGTGAGCCCGGCTTCGAAGGGACCCTCATGCGCTCCGCCACCCTCTTCCCCCGGATTCGCGCTCCTCGTCCCGTCGTGGTCTCCACGGCGGGTGAGCCGAAGAAGTTCCCCTGTGTTCCGTCGAGCGACTCGCTCGTCACCTTCGGCGCCTACATCGGCGGCCGGAAGGTGGCCTGCGACGGGATAGCGCAGGCCGTCCAGCTGGTCCGCCAGCACAACGAAGACGCGCCGAAGCCCGAGGCCTACGTCTGGGTCGGGCTCTACGAGCCCGAGGCCCCCGAGGTCGAGTGGCTGGCCGAGACGTTCGGCCTCCACCCCCTCGCCGTCGAGGACGCGGTCAAGGCCCACCAGCGGCCGAAGGTGGAACGTTACGGCGACTCGCTGTTCGTCGTGCTGAAGACGGTCGCCTTCCTCGACCACGAGGTGCTGACCGAGTCGGCCGAGATCATCGCCACGGGCGAGATCATGGTGTTCGTCGGGCCCGACTTCGTGGTGACGGTGCGCCATGGCGCCCACAGCCCGCTCAGTGACGTGCGCGAGAAGCTGGAAGACAAGACCAAGCTGCTCAACCGGGGGCCCGCCGGGGTCCTCCACGCGATCGCCGACCACGTCGTCGACAAGTACCTCTACGTCGCCGACCAGATGCAGGCCGAGCTCGAAGAGGTCGAGGCGGCGGTGTTCGCCGAGGTCAGCTCGCGTGACATCAACCGGATCTACCACCTCAAGCGCGAGATGCTGGAGCTCAAGCGGGCCGTCGCGCCGCTCTCGACGCCGTTCTCCCAGCTGTCGCAGCGCCGCATCATCCCGTCGGAGATGCGCGAGTACTTCCGTGACGTCTCCGACCACCTGTCGCGCGTCTGCGAGCAGGTCCAGTCGAGCAACGAGCTCTCCGACTCGATCCTGCAGGCCGCCTTGGCCCGCACGAACGCCCTGGCCAACGAGGACATGCGCAAGATCTCCTCATGGGTGGCGATCCTGGCCGTGCCGACCATGATCGCGGGCATCTACGGCATGAACTTCGAGCACATGCCCGCGCTCGACGCGGTGTGGGGCTATCCGGTCGTCGTCGGCGTCATGGTCGTCGCCTGCGCCCTGCTCCACCGCGCCTTCCGCCGCAACGGCTGGTTGTGAAGCGCGGCCGCTGAGATCTCTCCCGCCGCGCCTTCGAGACGCGGCGGCCGATTTTCAGACCGCCGCGACCGCTTTCACGGAACGCGGGAGCGGGATGCCGCGGGTCGCCCACAACTCCCGCATGCGGTCGGGATAGTCGGTCACGATCGCGGCCACGCCCAGGTCGAGCAGTTCGGCCGCCTCGGCGACGTCGTTGACCGTCCAGACCACCACGGGCAGGCCGCGCCGGGCCGCGCCCGTCATCAGGTGCTTGTCGACGAGGACCCGGTCGGGTGACAGCACGGTCGCGCCGACCGCCTCCGCCGCGCCGGCGATGTCGACCTCGAAGTCGCGGATGTCGAAGCCGGCCATCCACACGGGATCGATGGTCGCCGCCTCCACCAGCGCGTATCTGTTCGGCACGGCATCCCGCGCCGCCGCCAGGACCCGCCAGTCGAAGCTCAGGACGGCCGAGTTGTCGATCCGGCGGTGCCTGGCCAGTTCGTCGAGCACCAGGTTGGTGAAGAGCTTCGGGTCGGCCGAGAGGTCGGGCCTCGTGGGGTCTGACTTGAGCTCGACGTTGAGCCGCACATGGTCGGCGCCGTAGGCGCTGACGAGCCCGAGCACCGCGCCCAGGGTGGGCATGCGGGTGTCGGGGCGGCCGACCTGGGTCAGCATGAACGGATCGTTGTCGCGCACGGGGCGGCGCACCCCCACGTCGAGGGTGCGCAGTTGCGAGAGGGTCAGCTGGTTGATCGGCCGGCCCACGAGTTGCTCGCCGCCGGTGTCGCGGCTGGTGATCGGGGAGACGGTCAGGTCATGACTGAGGACCAGCTGCTGGTCCGCGGTCAGTACGACGTCGAACTCAAGGGCGTCGACGCCGATCTCCAGCGCGTAGGCGAGACCGGGCAGGGTGTTCTCGGGCCGCAGGCCGCGGGCACCCCGGTGCCCGTGCAACTCAACAGGTCGATGCACAACCGCGAACCCTACAAGGCACGCCGGTCGGTCCCCTGTATTGGGGCTCCGATCGGCGTGCCCCCTGCTCAGACCAGCGACCTGATCTGCAGCGTCTGGGTCCGGCCCGGGCCGACGCCGATGGCGGAGATCGGCGCGCCGGACATGTCCTCCAGCGCCTTGACGTAGGCCTGCGCGTTGGGCGGCAGGTCGTCGAGGGTCTTGGCGGAGGTGATGTCCTCTTCCCAGCCGGGGAACTCCTCGTAGATCGGCTTCGCGTGGTGGAAGTCGGTCTGGGTCATCGGGATCTCGTCGTGGCGCACGCCGTTGACGTCGTAGGCCACGCAGACCGGGATGCGCTCCAGGCCCGACAGCACGTCGAGCTTGGTGAGGAAGAAGTCGGTCACGCCGTTGATGCGGCTGGCGTAGCGGGCGATCACGGCGTCGTACCAGCCGCAGCGGCGGTTGCGGCCGGTGGTCGTGCCGTATTCGTGGCCCACCCTGCGCAGCCACTCGCCGGTCTCGTCGAGCAGCTCGGTCGGGAAGGGGCCGGAACCGACCCGGGTCGTGTACGCCTTCACGATGCCGATCACCCGGTTGAGGCGGGTCGGCGGGATGCCCGAACCGGCGCAGGCGCCGCCGCTGGTCGGCGACGAGGAGGTGACGAACGGGTAGGTGCCGTGGTCGATGTCGAGCAGGGTGCCCTGACCGCCTTCGAGCAGCACGAACTTGTCGTCGTCGAGCGCCTTGCTCAGGATGAGCGAGGTGTCGGCGATGTGCGGGCGCAGCCGCTCGGCGTAGCCGAGGTACTCCTCCAGCACCTTGTCGGAGTCGAGCCCCCGACGGTTGTAGATCTTGGTGAGGATCTGGTTCTTCTCGTTGAGGGCGACCTCGATCTTCTTGGCGAGGATGCCCGGGTCGAGCAGGTCCTGCACCCGCACACCCATGCGGTAGATCTTGTCGCCGTACGCCGGCCCGATGCCCCGACCGGTCGTGCCGATCTTGGCCTTGCCGAGGTAGCGCTCGGTGACCTTGTCGAGGGCCTTGTGGTGGGGCATGATCAAATGCGCGTTCGACGAGATCAGCAGCTTCGAGCAGTCGATGCCGCGGGCGGCCAGGCCGTCGATCTCGCCGAGCAGCACCCCCGGATCGATGACGACGCCGTTCCCGATCACGGGTGTGACGTTGGGGGACAGCACTCCCGTGGGCAGCAGATGCAAGGCGTATTTCTGGTCGCCGATGACGACGGTGTGACCCGCGTTGTTGCCGCCCTGGTAGCGGACGACGTAGTCGACGACGCCACCGAGGATGTCGGTGGCCTTCCCTTTGCCCTCATCGCCCCACTGGGCGCCCACGAGAACGACAGCAGGCATGGTCAATCTCCCGGAACAAAAACCAAAGCCCCTGCGCGCAAGCGACAGGGGCTCTTGCAAACCGAGACTACCTGAGGTGCCGGAAAAAGGGGATCTCCGGTCAGTTCGACAGCGCGTCGGCCGCTTCGGGGGAGGAATCACGCAGGAACTGCTGGCACCGTTCGGCCTCGTCCTGCTCCCCGATCGCGTAGGCCGCGCGGGCCAGCGCGTTCAGGCAGCGCAGGAAACCGCGGTTGGGCTCGTGCTCCCACGGGATGGGCCCGTGGCCCTTCCACCCCGCCCGCCGCAACTGGTCGAGGCCGCGGTGGTAGCCGGTGCGGGCGAAGGCGTACGACGTGATCGCGTGACCCGCGGCGAAGTAGTCGTCGGCGAGCGCGCCCCAGGCGGCGGAGTAGGTGGGGAAGCGCGCCGCGACGTCGGCGGGCTTGATCCCGCTCTCCATCATCTTGCGGGCCTCGTCGTTGTCGGGAAGCTGCGTGGGGGGTGGGCCGGCCAGCAGGTTCTCGTGCGTTTCCACAGCGGCTCCCGTTCTCGTGATCGGTCTTTGAACACTGTCTTACCAGTAGCGGCAAACCGTAATCATTTAGTCCTGCGTATGCCAAAGGCCCGAATCTTCGACGATCCGGGCCTTCCGGTCATAGCACTTAGCTGATCTTGGTGCCGGCGGACTTGAGGTGCTGGCAGGCCTCGACGATGCGCTTGGCCATGCCGGCCTCGGCCAGCTTGCCGTAGGCGCGCGGGTCGTAGGCCTTCTTGTTGCCGACCTCGCCGTCGACCTTCAGCACGCCGTCGTAGTTCTTGAAGATGTGGTCGACGATCGGACGCGTGAAGGCGTACTGGGTGTCGGTGTCGATGTTCATCTTGATGACGCCGTAGGAGATCGCCTCGTGGATCTCCTCCAGCAGCGAGCCCGAGCCGCCGTGGAAGACCAGGTCGAACGGCTTGTCCTTGCCGTACTTGGCGCCGACGGCGTCCTGGATGTCCTTCAGCACCGACGGGCGCAGCTTGACCGCGCCGGGCTTGTAGACGCCGTGGACGTTGCCGAAGGTGGCGGCGAGCAGGTAGCGGCCCCGCTCACCCAGGCCGACGGACTCGACGGTCGCGATGGCGTCCTCGGGGGTGGTGTACAGCTTGTCGTTGATCTCGTGGGAGACGCCGTCCTCCTCGCCGCCGACGACGCCGATCTCGATCTCGAGGACGACCTTCGCCTCGGCGGTCTTCTCGATGAGCTCGGAGGAGATCCGGAGGTTCTCCTCCAGCGGCACGGCGGAGCCGTCGAACATGTGCGACTGGAACAGCGGCTCCTCGCCGCGGGAGACCCGCTCGCGCGAGATCGCCAGCAGCGGGCGCAGGAACCCGTCGAGCTTGTCAGCCGGGCAGTGGTCGGTGTGCAGCGCGACCGTCACGTTGTACTTCGCGGCCACCACGCGGGCGTACTCGGCAAGGGCGGTCGCACCGGTGACCATGTCCTTGATGGTGGTGCCCGAGGCGAACTCGGCGCCGCCGGTGGAGACCTGGAGGATGCCGTCGCTCTCCGCCTCGGCGAAGCCGCGCAGCGCAGCGTTCACCGTCTGCGACGACGTCACGTTGATCGCCGGGTAGGCGAACCCGCCGGCCTTGGCCCGGTCGAGCATCTCGGCGTAGACCTCTGGGGTTGCGATAGGCATCGAAAGTCAGCTCCAATGAGTGAGGATTGGCCTAGACCAGTATTCCGAAGCGTGCCCGGATGTGTGAAGCGCCCCGGCTTGCCGCGGGTTCACATCATGCCGGGGTACGCTCTTGTCGCGATGGACCTCACGAATCTTCTCAGCGCCGAATGGTGGATCGTCACCTTCGGGCTCATCGGCATCCTCGTCATCATCTTCGCCGAGACCGGTCTTCTGATCGGCTTCTTCCTGCCCGGAGACTCGCTGCTGGTGGTGGCGGGAATGGGCGCGTCGGCGCAGGTGGCCTCGGCGGTCGGGCTCGACACGCCGTTCCCGCTGACGGTCCTGCTGATCGGTGCGCCCGTCTGCGCGATCGCGGGGGCCCAGCTCGGTCACTACATCGGCGCGAAGGCGGGTCCCCGCCTGTTCGCCCGGCCCGAATCGCGGCTGTTCAAGCAGGAATACGTCGAGAAGGCGCAGCACTACTTCGAGAAGTTCGGCCCGGAGAAGGCCGTCGTGCTGGCCCGGTTCATCCCGATCGTGCGGACCTTCCTCAACCCGGTCGCCGGCATGCTGGGCATGAACCCCCGCCGCTTCCTCATCTGGAACATCGTCGGCGGCATCCTCTGGACCGACGGCCTGCTGATCTTCGGCTACTTCATCGGCAGCCGGATCCCCAACGTCGACCGCTACATTTTGCCCGGCGCGGCGGTGATCATCCTGCTGTCGGTGATCCCGATCGTCCGCGAGATCATGAAGAACAAGAAGGCCGCCGCGGGCGCGCCTCCGGTCGTTCCCGGCACCGAGCCCAAGGGGAAGCACCACCGCGAGACGGCGTGACCCAAACCCGATAGCGGATCGTAATATCTTACTTTTTGGGACAGCTCGGTCTTCCCAAGCGGTTACCGTCAGAAGAGTGGGACGACATAGGTCCGATCCGTTGGGGATCGCCCGGATCGTGCTCATCGTGATCGCGGTATGCGCCTTGCTGTCGCTTGTCGTGGTGGGCGTCGTAGGGCTGCTCACCGCCACCGACCCCATCGAGGCCCCCGACACCCCTGTTCCCCCGGCGGCCTCCGCCCAGGCCGCGCGGACCGCCCCGGCGACCCTGCAGATCTCCTGCCAGGCCGAGAGCTGCCCGGTGTTCGTCCGGATCCCCGGCGGCGACGTGCTCTTCAACGGGCAGCTCACGAAGGGGGAGCAGGTCGCCTACTTCGACGGGAAGCTCGACGTCGTCCTCGACGACGCCTCACTCGTGAAGATCTGGGAGAACGGCAAGCCGCGCCCCCCGGTTCCGCCCGGGGAGCCCGGCTCGTTCACCGTCACTAGAGGCCAAGGTCAGCCAAGCTGAACGCCGAGCGGTAGGGCACCCCGGCGGTCGCCAGATTGTCGTCGCCCCCTCGGTGGACGATCGTCGCGATGCCCACCACGACCGCCCCCGCCTCGTTCAGCGCCTGTACGGCGGTCAGCACCGACCCGCCCGTCGTCGTCGTGTCCTCCACGGCCAGCACCCGGCGCCCGGCCACGTCGGGGCCCTCGACGCGGCGCTGGAGCCCGTGGGCCTTGCCCTCCTTGCGGACCACGAACGCGTCGAGCCGCCGCCCCCGCGCGGCGGCGGCGTGGAGCATCGCCGTGGCCACGGGGTCGGCGCCCAGCGTCAGCCCGCCGACCGCCTCGAAGCCGAGATCCTCGGTCAGGTCGAGCATCACCCGGCCCACCAGCGGCGCGGCCGTCCCGTCAAGGGTGATGCGGCGCAGGTCGACGTAGTAGTCGGCCTCCTTTCCCGACGAAAGGGTCACCCTGCCGTGCACGACGGCCTTGCTCTTGATCTCGTCCAGCAGAAGCTCTCGGTCAGTCATGACCCCCAGCGTAGGGACGTTCCAGGGGAGTCAGTTTTCCTGACTGCTCATCGTCACGTTACAGACGGGCTCAGGAGCGGAATCATCAGGCGGTCAACCCCGGGTAATCGAGAGGTAACATTGAGTGTCCAAATCGGGCAAAGCGACCCGCAATTGCTCGACGCCCTCCGGGCCGGCGACTCCGCCGCCTACGGCGCCCTCTACGAACGCCACCGCCCCGCCGCCCGCGCCCTCGCGCGGCACCTGCTCCGCCTCGGTTCCATCGACGACGCCGACGACATCGTCGCCGAGACCTTCACCCGCATCCTCGACCTGATCCGCCGGGGCGGCGGCCCGAGGGGGGAGTTCCGCCCCTACCTCCTGGCCGCCGTCCGCCGCGCCGTCTACGACCGGGCCGACCGCCGCGACGTCCCCACCCACGAGATCGAGCGCTACGCCCCCGGTGAGCCCTTCGTCGACCCGGCGCTGGCGCGCTGCGAGCGGGCCGACGTCGCTCGGGCCTTCCAGTCGCTGCCCGAACGGTGGCGCGTGGTCCTGTGGCACACCGCCGTGGAAGACGCCCAGGCGGCCGAGATCGCCCCGCTCCTGGGTCTGACGGCCAACGGCGTAGCGGCGCTGGCCTACCGCGCGAGGAAGGGTCTGAGGGATGCGTACCTTCGCGCATAACAGAGGGCAGGAACTGGACAAAATGGTACGGTCGGCGAGGAGACAATCGGCGGGATTCCTCCTCGCGCCCTGAGCTGCCCGATTACCCTGAGACGGCCATGTTAAGGAAGGCGGTGTCGCGTGGATCGCTGCGCGCTTTTCGTCGACGCCGGCTATCTGCTGGCCGATGGCGCGATGGCCGTTCACGGAACCCGCCACCGTGAGGCCGTCAGCTGGGACTACCCCGGCCTCCTCCAGCTCCTCACCAACCTCGCCCGCGAGCGCACCGGCCTGCCCCTGCTGCGCTGCTACTGGTACGAGGCCACGGTCGAGGGCCGCCGCACCCCCGAACACGACGTGCTGGCCGACATCCCCGGCTTGAAGCTCCGCCTGGCCCGCATCCGGCCGGGCCGCCGCGAGGGCGTCGACGCCCAGGTCCACCGCGACCTGATGACCCTGGCCCGCAACAACGCCGTGGCCGACGCCGTCGTGGTCAGCGGCGACGAAGACCTGGCCCAGGTGGTCAGCGACGCGCAGGACCTGGGCATCCGGGTCACCGTGATCTCCATCGCCTCCGACGGGAGCTGGGCGGTGTCCCGCACTCTGCGCCAGGAGTGCGACGACCTGATCGAGATGGGCAGCGGCCACCTGCGCCCCTTCGTCACCCTGGTGACCGGCGCCGACGGCGTCGTGTCGCAGAACGGCTCCCGCCACACCGGCGCCCTCCCGGCCGTCAACGGCGCCCAGGCGGCGCTGCCGCCCGCGCCGCCGCCGGCCGCCCCGCCGCCCGCTCCGGCCTCGCCGCCGCAGCAGGTGCCCCAGCCGCAGTCGAAGGGCTCCCACGCGGCCCCTCCGTCGAGGCCGCCGACGCCGACCTACACCTACAACCCGCCGCCCCAGGAACAGCCCGCGCCCCCGCCTCCTCCGCCGCCCCAGCCCCAGTACCAGGGCTCCCACGGCAGTGACCGGGGCACCGGCGGCGGCTACCGCGAGTCGAACACCGGCAGCTTCCCCGCGGCCCAGCTCGGCCCCTACACCGGCCCCCAGGCCGCGCCGGTCTCCGCCGCCCACGGCGGCGCGACCACCACCCTGGCCGACGCCGTCAAGGCGGCCCACAAGGAGGGCCACGACTTCGGCGACTCGATCGCCCGCGACGCCCCGGCGCTCTGGCTGGAGGCCGTTCTCGCCAGGAAGCCCCGGATGCCCTCCGACCTGGAGGCCAGGCTCCTCCAGGGCTCCTCGCTCCCGATCGACTTCCTGCTCCACGACGAGGTGCGCCACGCCCTGCGCCGGGGTTTCTGGGACGCGCTGGAGCGGGCCCGCCGCTAGCTCAGGTTTAACTCAGGGCGTCGAAGCCGGCCCTGAGGTTGGCGACGCGCTGGCCCAGGTCGGCCAAGGGACCGGTCATGGGGGAGTCGCCGTTCTTGCGGGCGAGGTCGCGTACCCGCCCCAGTTCCTCCTCGACCGCGGTGAGGCGGCGGGAGAGTTCCGGCAGGACCGCGGGCTCGTCGCCGTTGCCGGGGAGTTCGGCGGCG
This sequence comes from Herbidospora cretacea, assembly GCF_001570605.1. GTDB lineage: Bacteria > Actinomycetota > Actinomycetes > Streptosporangiales > Streptosporangiaceae > Herbidospora > Herbidospora cretacea. The sequence continues at coordinate 339,267 of NZ_BBXG01000009.1, forward strand.
AGGCGTTCGCGCAGCAGGGCGGCCTGCTCGGACAGGCGGCGGTTCATGTTGTAGAGCTCGACGAAGACCGCGACCTTGGCCCGCAGGACCCACGGGTCGAAGGGCTTGGTCAGGTAGTCGACGGCCCCCGCCTGGTAGCCGCGGAAGGCGTAGTCGGGGGCGCTGTCGACGACGGTCAGGAAGATGATCGGGATGTTCCTGGTGCGTTCGCGCCGCTTGATGTGGGCGGCGGTCTCGAAGCCGTCCATCCCGGGCATCCGGACGTCGAGGAGGATCAGCGCGAACTCGGTGCTGAGCAGGGCTTTGAGGGCTTCTTCGCCGGAGCGGGCGCGAACGGGGGTCAGGTCGAGGGAGCTGAGGATCGCCTCAAGCGCGATGAGGTTCTCCTCACGGTCGTCGACCATGAGGATCTTCGCCCGGTCTGGCATCGATCACGCACCTTCAGTGGAATCCGTCGCATCCGAGTCTGCCCGACCAGCACTACCCGATACACGCCCGCGCATGAGCCATCCGCGGAGACGTTCGAGAAGTCGGTCGACGTCGACCGGTTTGGGCACGTAGTCGGAGGCGCCCGACGCGATGCTCTTCTCGCGGTCGCCCCGCATGACCTTAGCGGTCAGGGCGATGATCGGCAGGTCAGCGAACTGGGGCATCCGGCGGATCGCAGACGTCGTGGCCCATCCGTCCATTTCGGGCATCATGATGTCCATCAGAACCAGGGCGACGTCCTCGTTGCGTTCGAGCTGCTCGATGCCCTCGCGCCCGTTCTCGCCGTAGACGACGGTGGTGCCGTGGCGTTCCAGGACGCTCGTGAGGGCGAAGACGTTGCGGATGTCGTCGTCGACGATGAGGATCTTGGCGCCGGTCAGCGGGTCGTCGCCGACCCAGTCGCGGCCGTTGACCTCCTCCGCCGGACGCGTCTGGAGCTGGCCCGTCGCCACCGGCAGGGGGAGCTCGGGGAGCACCTCGTCGGTGGTGGTCTGGAGCACCGTCTCGGGGCGTTCCACGCCCGCCAGGGTCGTCGCGGCGCCGCCGTCCCTGGCCGAGAGCGGGCCGGCGTAGGCCGTCGGCAGATAGAGCGTGAAGGTGCTGCCGTGGCCGGGCTCGCTGTCGACGTGGATCTCGCCGCCCAGCAGGCGGGCGATGTCGCGGCAGATCGACAGGCCGAGGCCGGTGCCGCCGTATTTGCGGCTGGTGGTGCCGTCGGCCTGGCGGAACGCCTCGAAGATCACGTCGAGTTTGTCGGGCGCGATGCCGATGCCCGTGTCGACGACCGAGAAGGCCAGCATGTTGTCGCTGGTCTGCAGGGTCTCGTCGACGAAGGCGACGTCACCGGCCGGTTGGACGCGCAGCCGGACCTCGCCGCGCGGGGTGAACTTGACCGCGTTCGAGAGCAGGTTGCGGAGCACCTGCTGGAGGCGCTGCTCGTCGGTCCGCATCTCCGTCGGCATCGCGTCGTCGACGTCGATCGCGAACGACAAGCCCTTGTCCTGGGCCAGCGGGGCGAAGGCGGCGTCGACGTAGTCGTAGAGCTTCGGGAGCGACAGCTCGGCCGGGTGGATGTCCATCCGGCCGGCCTCGACCTTGGACAGGTCGAGGATGTCGTTGATCAGCTGGAGCAGGGCCGAGCCCGCGCCGTGGATGGTCTTGGCGAACTCGACCTGCTGGTCGGTCAGGTTGCCCTCGGAGTTCTCGGTCAGCAGTTTGGCCAGCACGAGCAGGCTGTTCAGCGGGGTGCGCAGCTCGTGGGACATGTTCGCGAGGAACTCGCTCTTGTAGCGGCTGGAGACCGCGAGCTGCTCGGCGCGCTCCTCCAGCGTGCGGCGGGCCTGCTCGATCTGGAAGTTCTGGATCTCGATCGCGCGGTTCTGCTTGGCCAGCAGCGCCGCCTTGTCCTCCAGTTCGGCGTTGGAGCGCCGCAGCTCCTCCTGCTGCCGCTGGAGCTCGTCGGACCGCTCCTGGAGCTCGGTCGCGAGCCGCTGGCTCTCCTTCAGCAGATCTTCCGTACGGGAGTTCGCGATGATCGTGTTGATGGTGATCCCGATCGACTCGACGAGCTGCGTCAGCAGGTCGAGGTGCACCTCGGAGAACCGGCCGAACGAGGCCATCTCCAGCACGCCCAGCACGTGGCTCTCGAACAGGATCGGCATGACCACGATCTGCGCCGGGCGCGACGACGTCAGCGCCGTGTCGATCGTGAACGAGTCGGCCGGCACCTGGTGGATGATGATCTGCTTGGCCTCCATGGCGGCCTGGCCGACCAGGCCCTCGCCGAGCGCGAACCGCCGCCGGGGGCTGCGGCCGGGCTGGATGCCGTAACCGGCGATCAGGGTCAGCTCGCCGTCGACGACCAGGTAGCAGGCGCCGTAGCTGGCCGACACGAGCGGCGTCAGCTCGCTCATGATCAGGCGGGCGACCTCGATCATGTCGCGGTGGCCCTGCATCAGGCGGGAGATCCGGGCCAGGTTGGACTTCAGCCAGTCCTGCTGCTGGTTGGCGGTGGTGGTGTCGCGCAGGTTGGACACCATCGTGTTGATGTTGTCCTTCAGCTGGGCCAGCTCGCCCGGGGCCTCGACGGTGATCGACCGGGTCAGGTCGCCGCGGGCGACCGCGCTGGTCACCTCGGCGATGGCGCGCACCTGGGTGGTCAGGTTGCCGGCCAGCTCGTTGACGTTCTCGGTGAGGCGCTTCCAGGAGCCCTCGACGCCCTCGACGCGCGCCTGACCGCCGAGCTGGCCCTCGGAGCCGACCTCGCGGGCGACTCGGGTCACTTCGGAGGCGAACGACGAGAGCTGGTCGACCATCGTGTTGATCGTCGTCTTCATGACGAGCATCTCGCCCTGGGCGTCGACGTCGATCTTGCGGGTCAGGTCGCCGCCGGCGACCGCCGTGGTCACCTCGCCGATGTTGCGGACCTGGTAGGTCAGGTTGGTCGCCATCGAGTTGATGTTGTCGGTGAGGTCCTTCCAGACCCCCGACACGCCGGGCACGCGGGCCTGCCCGCCCAGCTTGCCCTCGGTGCCCACCTCGCGGCCGACGCGGGTGACCTCGTCGGCGAACGACGAGAGCTGGTCGACCATCGTGTTCATCGTGTCCTTGAGCTCCAGGATCTCGCCCTGGGCGTCCACGGTGATCTTCTTGGTCAGGTTGCCCTGGGCGACGGCGGTGGAGACGGCGGCGATCTGGCGGACCTGGCTGGTCAGGTTGTTCGCCATGAAGTTGACGTTGTCGGTGAGGTCCTTCCAGACCCCCGACACACCGCGCACCTGGGCCTGGCCGCCCAGCCGGCCCTCGGTGCCGACCTCGCGGGCGACGCGGGTCACCTCGGCCGCGAACGACGAGAGCTGGTCGACCATCGTGTTCATGGTCGACTTGAGTTCGAGGATCTCGCCCTGGGCGTCGACGTCGATCTTGCGGGTCAGGTCGCCGCCGGCGACGGCGGTGGTGACCTGGGCGATGTTGCGGACCTGGTAGGTCAGGTTCTTGGCCATCGAGTTGACGTTGTCGGTGAGGTCCTTCCAGACGCCCGACACGCCCTTCACCTCGGCGCGGCCGCCCAAGCGGCCCTCGGTGCCGACCTCGCGGGCCACGCGGGTGACCTCGTCGGCGAAGCCCGAGAGCTGGTCGACCATCGTGTTGAGGGTCTCCTTGAGCTCCAGGATCTCGCCCTGGGCGTCGACCGTGATCTTCTTGGTCAGGTTGCCCTGGGCGACGGCGGTGGAGACGGCGGCGATCTGGCGGACCTGGCTGGTCAGGTTGTTGGCCATGAAGTTGACGTTGTCGGTGAGGTCCTTCCAGACCCCCGAGACGCCGCGCACCTGCGCCTGGCCGCCGAGCTTCCCCTCGGTGCCGACCTCGCGGGCGACGCGGGTGACCTCTTCGGCGAAGGCGGAAAGCTGGTCCACCATCGTGTTGACAGTGATCTTGAGCTCGAACATCTCGCCGACGGCGTCAACGGTCACCTTGCGTGACAGGTCGCCGTTGGCGACGGCCGTGGTGACCTCACCGATGTCGCGCACCTGTGCGGAGACGCGGCTGGACATCGTGTTCACGGCCTCGGTCAGGTCACGCCAGCTGCCCGACATGCCGCGCAGGTTGGCCCGGCCGCCGAGCTTGCCCTCGGTGCCGACCTCGCGGGCCACCCGGGTCACCTCACCGGTGAACAGGGCCAGCTGGTCGACCATGCCGTTGATCGCCTTGCCGAGGCGGCGCACCTCGCCGCGCGCGGCGCGGTCGAGGTCGATGCGCTGCGACAGGTCGCCCTTGGCCACGGCGTCGATCACGTCGGCGGCGCCGGTCACCGGCGTGACCAGGGCGTCGATCAGGCCGTTGACCGACTCGACGCTCTCGGCCCACGAGCCCACACCGGGCCCGGGGGTCAGCCGTTCGCCGAAGCGTCCCTCTTTGATCACCTCGCGGCGGACGCGGGCGAGCTCGTTGGCCAGGTGTTCCCGGCGGTCGGCCACCTCGTTGAGGAGCAGCCGGATCTCGCTCAGGATGCCCGGAGGGGCGTGGGGGACCCTCCGGCGGAAGTCTCCGTCTCGCCATACGGTCAACGTGTCCAGGAGTGGCTTCAGGTCGGACTCGGTGTATCGGCGTTCGGTCCGGGCCGGTTCGACGTCCGCACGCGTCATGTGGCCTCCTTACGTGTCTGCCCAGTCTGTCACGTTCCGTGGTAGCTCTACCGGCCGTTGATTGACCACGCGTCAGAGCGAATTGTGGTAAGCACGTGTGCAGTGGCGAATTCTCCACGCGCCGTTCTCGCCGCCTCTTTCACGATGGGCGAGACGGCCGTTCCGGCGGCGAAGCGGTTCACCCAGGAGGTGATGACCGCGTGGGCTGCCATGCCCGTCGGCGCCGAGGCCGAGCGGCTCACCCGCGCGCTCGTCGAAGGGGTCTCCGGTGAGTCGTTCGAGGTGAGATGGCTCCACCAAGGCGACTCTATCCAGCTTGAGGTGGTCGAGCGCGGAGTTGACTACGGTCCTCCCCTCGACGCGGCCGACTGGGGGGTCTCGTTCTCCGGGAACTCCCGGGTGAGGTGGGCCCGGCTCGATCTGCCGGGCGGTGGCGGCGTACCGGAGGAAGAGGCCTGGACCGAGCCCACGCCCAGCCCCGGCTGGCTCGGGTTCCTGGCCGACGCCAGCGATCTCCTCGCGGGCACCCTCGACCCGGGCATGGTGCCGGCGATCATCGCCCAGATCGTGGTGCCCCGGCTGGCCTCCTGGTGCGCGGTCTACACGGCCGACCAGGGCACCGGCCCGCTGCGGCTCGACTATCTGTGGCACGCCGACGAGGCGCAGAGCGACGCGCTGCGCGAGCGGCTGACCGATGTGGTGCTGCCGTCGGCCGACGGTCCCGCGGTGCTCAGCGTCGACGGCACCCAGGCGCTCGGGTTCCCGCTGACCGCGCGCGGGCGGCGGCTGGGCGTCATGTGCCTGGGGCGGCGCGACCGGCTGCCCGACGAGACGCTCCAGCTGGCCGAAGACCTGGCCCGGCGGGCCGCGCTGGCGCTCGACAACGCCCGCCTCTACGCGCAGCAGGCGGCGGCCAACCGGGCGCTCCAGCGGAGCCTGCTGCCGCCGGAGGAGCCGCGCACGCCCGGCCTCGACTCCTATGTCATCTACGAACCGGCCGGGGAGACCAACGAGGTCGGCGGCGACTTCTACGACCTGTTCCCGATCGGCGACGGCGTCTGGCGGTTCGCCATCGGCGACGTGTGCGGCACCGGCCCCGCCGCCGCCGCGGTCACCGGCCTGGCCCGCCACACGATCCGCCTGCTGGCCCGGGAGGGCTACGGCATCGCGGCCGTCGTCGAGCGGCTGAACCAGGCGATCCTCGAAGAGGGCGAGCGGGCCCGGTTCCTCACCCTGCTCCACGGCGAGATCACGATCGCGGCCGACGGGCTCGACATGCGCCTGGTGTCGGCCGGTCACCCCGAGGCGCTGCGACTGCGGCCGAGCGGCGTCGTCGACGTGGTGGGAACGCCCCAATCGCTGCTGGGGGTCTTCCCCGAAGTGGAGTTCGAGGCCGACTCGATCCACCTGGGGCCGGGAGACGTGCTGCTCGGCGTCACCGACGGGGTGACCGAGCGGCGGCAGGGGTCGCGGCTGCTCGACGACGAGAGCGGCCTGGCCAAGCTGCTCGCCGAGTGCGTCGACCTGTCAGCCCGCGCGGTCGCCGAGCGGATCAGGCGCGCCGTCCAGGACTTCGCCCCCGAGCCCAGCGCCGACGACCTGGCCATCCTCGTGCTCCGGGCGCCGCTCGACCCGCTCTAGCAGCATCACGGCCAGGCCCACGACCGCGAGGCCCGCGCCGACCAGCGCCGCCGACATCCAGCCCCAGCCCGCCGCGATGGCCAGGCCGCCCAGGTAGACGCCGCCCGCGTTGGCGAGGTTGAAGGCCGAGTGGTTGGACGCCGCCGCCAGGGTCGGCGCGTCGGCGGCGTACCGGATGACCATGGTCTGGAGCGGCGCGGTCATCAGGAACCCGACGGCGAGGATCGGCGCCACCAGCACCGGCGAGGGCCAGACGGAGAAGGCGGCCAGGACCAGGGCCAGCCCGGCCAGGCTCGCGTAGGCGGTGGGGCGGGCTGCGAGGTCGGTCAGCGGCCCGGCGGCGGCCACGCCGATGGTCATGCCGACGCCCGCCAGCGCCAGCACCCACGTCACCGCGCTCTCGGGCAGGCCCATGACCTCGGTGGTGACGGAGGCCAGGTAGGCGTAGGCGGCGAAGACCCCGCCGAAGCCGAAGACCGCGGTCCCCAGGAAGAGCAGGACGCGGCGGTTCCGGAACGCCCGCAGCTCACGGCGCAGGCTCGCGTGCGCCTCGGGGGGCTGGTAGGGGACCAGCAGGCTCAGCGCGAGCAGGGCGAGCACCCCGATGGCGGTGACCACCAGGAAGGTGGCCCGCCAGCCGAGATGCTGGCCCAGCAGGGTCGCGCCGGGGACGCCGACGATGTTGGCCAGCGTCAGTCCCAGCATGATCGACGCGACCGCGCGCCCCTCCCGGCCTTCGCGGGCGAGCCGGGTGGCCACGACCGAGGCGACGCCGAAGAACGCGCCGTGCGGCAGCCCGGCCGCGAATCGCCCGGCCATCAGCCAGCCGAAGCCGGGGGCCAGCGCCGACAGCAGGTTGCCCGCCACGAAGAAGGCCATGAGCGTCGTCAGCAGGTGCTTGCGGGACATCCGCACCCCCGCAGCGGCGAGCAAGGGCGCTCCGACGACCACGCCGATCGCGTAGGCGGCGACGAGGTTCCCGGCGGCGGGCACCGAGGTGTCCAGGTCGCCGGCGACGACGGGCAGCAGCCCCATGATCACGAATTCGCTGGTGCCGATGCCGAACGCGCTGATCGCCAGCGCCAGGAGTGCGAGATGCATCGTCTCCCTCACCGAGCCGGGCGTGGAGCGGGAGGCGGTGGCCCGGGAGCTCGCCCTTTCCGTCGACGCGCGCCTGCGGGCGGCGCGGCGGGTGAGTGTCAGAGACCCGGCGTCGCCGGTTGCTTGCGGCTGTCCATGACCCTGGTGGCGAACTCGATCTGGGTGCGCATCTGGCGGATGCGCTCCTCGACGACCAGTGAGGCGTGGCCGGCGTCGTAGCGGTAGACCTGGCAGTCGACCGGGACCGCCTCGATGAAGTGCTCGATCTGCCTGATGGGGCAGCGGGGGTCGTTCTCCCCGGCCAGGATCAGCAGCGGGGCCTCGACCATGTCGGCGTAGGTGATCGGGGAGGACGCCGCGTAGCGTTCCGGGACCTCCTCCGGCGAGCCGCCGAGCAGGGAGCGGTGGAGGGAGCGCAGGACCTCCGACTCGTCCTCGTAGGCGGCGCGGTGGTCGGCGATCGGGACGGCCGCGATGCCGGCGCTCCAGATCTTGGGCTGAGTGCCGAGGCCGAGCAGGGTCAGGTAGCCGCCCCACGAGCCGCCCGCCAGGATCAGCCGGTCGGGGTCGGCGATGCCCCGGTTGACCACCCAGTCGCGGACCGCCGACACGTCGGCCAGCTCGATGTGGCCGACGTCGCCGTGCAGGGCGTCGCGCCAGGCCGAGCCGTAGCCGATCGAGCCCCGGTAGTTGATCCGGACGACCGCGAAGCCGCTGTCGACCCAGGCCGCCACGTGGGGCAGGAACGAGTCGTTGTCCTGCGCCGACGGGCCGCCGTGTAGGAGGAAGACGGTCGGGTAGGGCGCCGCCTGGCCGGTGGGGCGGGAGATCATCGCGTGGATCCAGCCGCCGGGGCCGTCGACGTCGACGTCCTCGACCGGGACCGACGGGGGCGCGGTCGGGCCGGGGCTCATCACGACGTGGCCGTGGCTCGACCTGATCACCGGCGCGTGGGCGGCGCTCGACCAGGAGTACTCGACCGTGCCGTCGGGGCGGGTGGCGGCCTCCTCGATCACGCCGTGGGGCGTCTCGATCGGGATCATCGCGCCGCCCACCAGGTCGTACTTGAAGAGCTGGGTTCGGCCCCTGTGGTGGTTGACGATCAGCAGGGCGCGGCCGTCGTCGTACCAGTCGGCGGTGACCTCGCCGGGGTCGCGGAGGTAGATCTCGCGCTGCTCGCCGGTCAGCGGGTCCCAGACCAGCGGCTCGTGGCGGCCGCGGCGCTCGTGCAGGACCAGCAGGCGGCGGTCGCCGAGGACGGGGGAGAAGCGGATGCCGCGCACGCCCTTGCCGGGGCCGTCGTACAGGTCGCCGACGACCGAGCCGTCGGACTTCACCACGCGAAGTGCCGGGTGGCGGGCGTCGCCGTGTTCGCTGTGGTCGATGGCGACCAGGGCGCCGTCGAGGGAGATGCCGGACACCGAGGCCGACTCCTTGTGCTGGTAGAGCACGGTGGGGTCGCTGCCCTCGCCCATCAGCACGATCTGGAAGCCGAGCCGGCACGCGCGCCCTATGGCGGCGGTGCCGTTGGCGGCCAGCGCGAGGCCGGCGGGGTGACCGGGCGAGATGTCGAGCGGCTTGGCCGCGCCGCCGTGGAAGTGCTGGCGGATCCAGACGCCGTATTCGTCGCCGTCGGTGTCGGCGAACCACCAGATCCACTGGCCGGTGGGGTCGATGTCGCCGTAGGCCGTGCCGTTGGGGCGGTCGGTCACCTGGCGGCTGGTGCCGGTGGCCCGGTCCCAGGCGTAGATCTCCCAGGTGCCGGAGGCGTTGCTCCGGTAGACCGCGTGGTGCGGAGCCTGACGAGCCCAGGTGGGCAGCGTCATGCGCGGGGAACGGAACCTGGTCTGCCAGCGTTCCTCGGCCTTCATCGGCTTTCCTCCCGGGTCCGCCGTCGGTCGCGGTCAAGTATGTCCCGTCAGCCCCCGGAATGGCCGACAAACAGGGGATCTCAGGTGGGAATTTACGGTGAAAAACCCCTTTGGTCACTAGTGCTGCGGGCACCTTTTTCAGCTTTTCGGACGCCACACCGTGACCTGCACCGACATCCGCACGCGCGCGCCCTCGCGGACGTCGCCCGCGCGCGCGTGCCAGGCGTTCGGACCCATCGCGATCACCGACATGACCTCGGCCGCCGTCAGGTCGAGCCACCCGGCGACGGGCTCGGTCACGTCGCGTGCGAAGTGGTCGCCGAGTGTGTCGGACAGCCGCCGGTCCTTTTCGTCGTCGACGGTGAGAAGACCGAAACGCTCGACCACGGGTTCCAGATGGTCGGGGTTTGGTGTGACCGTTATCAGGCGTCCCGTGGGTTTCAGGACACGATGAAACTCACTGGCGTTCCTGGGGGCGAACACGTTGAGAACCGTGTCAAAGGCCGCGTCGCGTACCGGAAGGGGTTTCCAGACGTCGGCGGCCACCGCGCCGATCTTCGGATGGGCCTTGGCGGCCTTCTTCAGGGCGTGTTTGGAGACGTCCAGAGCCAGGCCCCGATCCCGCACGGCCCGCGCCAGGTAGTGGCCCGTCCCGGCGCCCGCGTCCAGGACGTCGCCCGCCGACAGCGCCGCGACCGTCTCGGCGATCGGGGCGTAGTGGCCGCGTTCCAGGAACGCCGTCCGGGCCGCGACCATCTCCGGGGTGTCGCCCCGCACCGGGGTGTTCAGCAGGTTGAGGTAGCCCTGCCGGGCGACGTCGAACGAGTGGCCGCGCGGGCAGCGGACCGACCCGTCACTGAGGATCAGGTCGTCGCGGCAGACCGGGCAGACCAGCAGGTCGATGACGTCTCCAAGCATCCGACCAGTATCCCGTCAAGTCTCCTGCAGCCGTTCTGGGGTGAACTGTCCCTATGACGAAGAACAGGCGCAGTTGCCCGAGTTGTCGGACTACTCTCGACGAAGGTCCCATCGTCTACCGCTGCGCGAAGTGCCAGCGTGCGGTCTACGCCGCCGACGTGAACTTCGATTATTCCAACCGATGATGCACGATGAGCGCATGTGGCGGAATAAAGTGCGGTAATGCCGTACGAACCGATGACCTTCGCCGGTGTCGAGGTCACGCCGCTGTGTGATGCGATCGGGCCCATGGGGCCGAGCATCAGCCGGCCGCTGCCCGAACTGTTCCCCGGAGGGTCGTTCGCCGACGGCGAGGAATGGATCCTGCACTTCCACTGCTTCCTGCTGCGCACCGGCAGCCACACCATCCTGGTCGACACCGGCGTCGGCGACCTTACCGGTCCCGCCGCGGGCTGGGCGCCGGTCCCCGGGCGGCTGCTCCAGGAACTCGACGCGGTGGGCGTCGCCCCCGCCGACGTGGACACGGTGATCCTCACCCACCTGCACAGCGACCACGTGAGCGGCTGCGTCGCCGAGGGCGCCCCGGTGTTCGCCAACGCCCGCCACGTGATCCAGGAGGCGGAGCTCGACTGGCCGGGCGGCGGGCTGATGCGCGACCGCATCGTCAAGCCGCTGGGCGAGCAGCTCCAGGTCATCCACGGGTCCAAGGACCTGTTCGAGAACGTCCGGGTGGCGCACACCCCCGGCCACACGCCCGGCCACCAGGTGGTCCTGGTCGGCGATCTGATCGTCTCCGGCGACGTGCTCCACCACCACCAGCAGCTCGCCGACCCGACGATCGGCTACTACTACGACGACGACTCCGAGCGGGCGCTGACCAGCCGCCAGGTCGTGCTGGGCCGGGCCGCCTACCTCGCGACCTCCCACTTGGCCGAGCCGTTCACGAAGGTCCGCTGACGCAGGCGCACGACCTGGAACACGCCGAGCGCCCAGATCGGATACTGGACGGCCAGCGCCCACCGGAAGTCGCCGTGCAGGTCGAGCCCGACGCCGATCAGGCCGAGCAGGGCGACCGTGACCATGAAGCCGCCGCCGTTGACGATCCCGGTGGCCACGCCGATGCGTTCGGCCGGGTTGTGGCTGCGGGCGAAGTCGAAACCGATCACCGAGCCCGGCCCGTTGGTGGCCAGCACGGCCATCAGCAGCACGAGCAGCCACAGGGGCGAGGGGCCCGGCCAGAGCAGGACGGCCGTCCACACGGCCGCGGTCGAGCCGACGATCCCCAGGATCATCCACCAGCGGCGGTGCGGCCACCGTCCGGCGATCCAGCCGAAGAGCGGGTTGCAGGCCAGCGACACCACGGTGACCGTGGTGAGCAGCGCCCCGGCCGCGTTCGGCGACAGGCCCTGGTCCTGGAGCAGGAACGGATAGCCCCAAAGAAGCAGGAACGCCGCCATCGACGACTGGGTCGCGGCGTGTGACCACAGGCCGAGCTGGGTGCCCGGCTCGGCCCAGGCGGCGCGCAGCCCGCGCGCGGTCGCGGCCCTCTCCGGCCGGGCCTCCCTGAGCACCACGGCCACCACGGCGAAGGCGACCACGCTCAGCCCCGCCGCGCCGAGGAAGGTGTCTCTCCAGCCGAAGGTGTGCAGGGCCGAGATCAGCGGCACGGCGGCCAGCACGCCCCCCAGCGCCCCCAGCAGCCCCGTGGTCTGCACCATCAGAGGGTTGCGGCCGGACGGGAACCACAGGTTCACGATGCGGATCACACTGATGAACGTGGCCGCGTCACCCGCGCCGATCAGGACCCGGGCCGTGATCGCCCCGCCGGCGTTGCCCGCGAAGGCGAAGACCAGGTTGCCCGCCGCCAGCACGACCGCCCCGGCGATCAGCATCGTCTTGGAGCCCACCCGGTCGACGAGGATGCCGACGGGGACCTGGAGAGCGGCGTACACGAGCAGTTGGAGCATCGCGAGCGCCGACAGTCCGGCGGCGCCGAGGTCGAAGCGGGCGGCGGCCTCCAGGCCGGTGACGCCGAGGGTCTGGCGGTGGAAGACCGCGACGAGGTAGGCGACGACTCCGGCGCCCCAGTAGAGGTAGGCCTTCCGCGTCCCCGGCATGGGGGGAATTTTACCTTTGGACCGTTTCGCCCTTCGGGCGGTGCGAAGATCGCATGCCATGAGAAGACTGCTCGCCGTCGCCGCCGCCCTCGTCGCGGTCATCCCCGCCGCGCCCGCCGCGGCCGCCCTCCCGTCGGGGCTGGTCTTCTACCGGTACGAGAAGGGCGTGGCCATCCACTCGCCCTACGCCCGGCAGATCGTCGACCCGAACGGCCAGTTCTCGGTCTCGCCCGACGGCCGCAAGATCGCCTACATCGACCTCAAGGGCAAGGTGCACGTCAGGGCAGACGCCGTCGACAAGGTCGTCGCCTCCGGCGCGGTCGCGGGCACGCCGTGCGCCACCCCGGCCTGGTCCCCCGACAGCACGAAGGTCGCCTATGCGCTCATGTCCACCGAGGGCAGCGCCCCGATCGCGGTCGTGGGCGCCGACGGCAAGGGCCGCAGGACGGTCGGCCGGACCTACGGCGTCTGCCATCTGGCCTGGTCGGGCAACGGCCGCTACCTGGCGGGCTACACCGGCACGACCGACGGGGTGCACCTGCTCGACGTCAGGAGCGGGAAGTCGCGCAAGGCCAAGGGGATCGGCGGGGCCAACCACGTGCAGTCGCTGTCGCCCGACGGGCGCAAGGTGGTCTACCAGGCGCTGAAGCCGACCGCCGAGGGCGGCGACGGCACCTGGCCGCTCTGGTACACCCCGCGCATCGTGGACACCGTGACGGGCAAGCGGGTCGTGCCGCCGGTCAAGGGCACCCTGATCGGGGCCATGTACCTGAACGACGGGCGGCTGGCGGTCCGGGTCAAGGGCGCGACCCGCAACACGATCGTGGTGCTCGACCGGGGCTTCAAGGTGGTCAGGAAGATCGCCGAACCGGCGATGTACCGCACGTACGGGCTGCTGCGGGTGCTGTGACGGGAAAAGGCCCGGCCCCCAGAAGGAGCCGGGCCTTCCCGCCCGTGGCTAGACCAGCGCCGGCTCCTTGCGGGGGACGGGGAGCTCGTCCTCGTCGTCGTCCCCGCCGTGGGAAAGGGTCGGCAGCCAGTTCAGCCAGCGAGGCAGGTACCAGTTCCACTCGCCCAGCAGGCGCATCGTGGCCGGGAGCAGCACCGCGCGGACGATCGTGGCGTCGATCAGGATCGCCGCCGCCAGGCCCACGCCCATCTGCATGAACGTCAGCAGCGACAGGGTGGCGAAGACCGCGAACACGGCCACCATGATCAGGGCGGCGCTGGTGACCACCCCGGCCGTCGAGCGGATGCCGTGGGCGACCGCGTCCTCGGTGCGCATGCCCTTGTCGTAGGCCTCCCTGATCCGGCTCAGGATGAACACGTGGTAGTCCATCGACAGGCCGAACAGGATGACGAACAGGAACATCGGCAGCCAGTCGGTGATCGTGCCGGTCGACTGGAAGCCGATCACGCTCTCGCCGTACCCCCACTGGAAGACCAGCACGAGCACGCCGTAGGCCGCCGCGACCGACAGCAGGTTGAGCAGGATCGCCTTGACCGCCACCACCAGCGAGCGGAACGAGACCAGCAGCAGCACGAACGCGAGCAGCAGCACGAACCCGAAGACCAGCGGCCGGGTGGCCGACATCTGGTCGTTGAAGTCCATCGACCCGGCGGTCGAGCCGGTGACGTGGGCGCCGGGCACGGTGGCCGGGATGATCGTGTCGCGCAGCGCGTGGATCGCGTTCTCCGAGACCGCGTCGGTCCCGGTGCCCTTGATGCCGATGCTGATCCTGGCGACGTCGCCGCGCGGGTTGACGTCGACGGTGAACGGCTCGTTGAAGTGGCCGGAGGCCAGCGCCCGCTCCTTGAGCCGATCGATCGCGGCCGTGTCGGGGTTCTTCACGACCACCACGGCCGGCTCGTTGCCGCCGGGGAACGCCTTGTCGATCGCCTTGAACGTCTCGGCGATCTTGTAGTCGCCCTGGAGTTCGTCGATCGTCTGCGGGCCGGGCTTGAGGCTCAGCCCCGGGACGGCCAGCGCGACCATCAGGCCGCCGGCGACGACGATCGAGACGACCGGGTACTTCAGCACCGGGCGCAGGATCGCCCCCCACAGCCTGCTCTCGCCGCCCCGCACGCCCAGGACGCGCCGCCAGGTGACCCGGCCCCCGGTCAGCACCCGGACGGTGCCGTGGAAGGCGCGGGCGTCGATCTTGTCGCCGATCAGCGACAGCAGCGCGGGCAGCGCGGTCAGCGAGCCGACCACGGCGGTCAGCACGACCAGGATGGTGCCTTCGGCGAAGCCCATGAAGATGCCGTTGCCGGTCAGGAACATGCCCGCCATGGCGACGATCACGGTGATGCCGGAGATCAGCACCGCCCGGCCGGAGGTGCCGGCCGCGATCTCGATCGAGCGCTGCTTGCTGCGTCCCTTCGCCCGTTCCTCCCGCTCCCGCATGATGTAGAAGAGCGAGTAGTCCACGCCCACGGCCAGGCCGATCAGCAGCATCACGTTGGTGGTGGCGGCGTCCACGGCCAATAGCTGGCTGGTCAGGGCGAGCAGGCCGGTCGCGCCCACGATCGCCGTCAGCGCCAGCGCCACCGGGATGACCGCGGCCAGGATCGCGCCGAACGCGGCCAGCAGGATGCCCAACGTGATCGGCAGCGACAGCTGCTCGGCCCGGACGAAGTCCTGGTCGATGGCCTCGCCGATCAGCTTGTCGGCGCTGGCCCCACCGGCCTGCTCGACCCGCAGGTCAGGGTGCCGGGCCTGCACGCCGTCGACCGCGTCGAGCAGCGGTTTCACCCGGTCGGCGGCGGTGTCGGCGGCTCCCTTCATGGTGAACTGGATCAAGGTGGTCCGGCCGTCGGGCGACACCGGGGACGGCGTGGCGATCTTCTCCACCAGGCCGGTCGCGGTGATCGAGCGCTCCACGTCGTCGATCGCCCGTTGGAAGGCCGGGTCGTCGGTGGTCACCTTGGCGCTCTGCACCAGAACCATCTCACTGGCCGGGTCGACGAACCCGGCGCCGTCCAGGATCTGCCCGGCGGCGCGTGAGTCGCCGTTGGAGCTCTCGTAGGACTTCATCTCCGCCGTGCCGACGGCGCCTCCGACGAACGTGGCCGCGGCCACGAACCCCACCCAAATCAGCAGCGCCCACCAGCGGTTGCGCGCGCTCCAGCCGCCCACCCGGGCGGCGATGTTCCGATCCTTCGTCATGTCTTCGAAAGTAGGAATCGATCGGGGCCGGAACCTCCTGCGTGAACGGGAGATCGGCTCTCCTTCCGAAGAGCTAGGGGACAACCCCGGCTAACCTCAGGGCTGTGATGCCCGCAGACGTGTTCTACGCCCAGCTCCACCGCGTGATCCCGGCCGCCGCCGGGTTCGTCACCGACGCCGGGGGGCGGGTCCTCCTCGTGAAACCCAACTACCGCGAGCGGTGGGGGTGGCCCGGCGGCCACGTCGACGACGGGGAGACCCCTGAGATGGCCTGTGCCCGGGAACTCAGGGAGGAGGTCGGGTTGACGCTCGAGACCGGGCGGCTGCTCGTCGTCCATTGGGTGCCGGAAATGGACGAACGGCCGTTCCCTCTCGTCCATTTCACCTTCGACTGCGGCACCCTCCCCGACGGCGCGCGGATCACGTTGCAGGAGGACGAGCTCGACGACTGGGGCTTCTTCACCGCCGCCGAGGCCGACGAGATCCTCCCCGGCTGGCAGGCCGAGCGCCTGCACGCCTCCATCGCCGCGCGCGCGTCGGGACAGGTCACCTACCTGAGTTGAGGCGGGCGAGCTCGTCGCCGGACAGCTCCAGGTCCAGGGCCTTGACCGAGTCGACGATGCTCTCCGGGCGGCTCGCGCCGGGGATCGGCACGATCCGGGGGCTGCGGGCCAGCTGCCAGGCCAGGCAGACCTGCTGCGGCGACACACCGTGGGCGGCGGCGATCTCGCCGAAGGCGGCGTGCTTGCTGCCCAGGTCGGACGCCGAGCCCATGCCGCCCAGCGGCGACCACGACAGGAACGCGATGTCGATCTCGTCGGCGACGTCGATCTCCGGCTCGCTGGTGCGGAACCGGGGCGAGAACTCGTTCTGGACCGCCACCAGGTCGTCGCCGAGGATCTCCAGGGCCACCCGCATCTGCTCGGGGTCGGCGTTGGAGATGCCGGCCGTCTGGACCTTCCCGGCCTGCACGAGCTCTTTGATCGCGCCGATCGCCACCTCGTACGGGACCTCCGGGTCGGGCCGGTGGTGGAAGTAGAGGCCGATCGACTCCACCCCGAGGGCCTTCAGCGAGCGGTCGCAGGCCTGGAACAGGTACTCGGGACGGCTGTCCCTGCCCCAGCCGCCGCCGGGCGTACGGGTGTGGCCGCCCTTGGTCGAGACCAGGACCGAATCGGCGTCGCCGCCCCAACTGGCCAGGGCCTTGGCGACCAGGCGCTCGTTGTGGCCGACGTCGGTGTGGGAGGGCGTGTAGGCGTCGGCGGTGTCGATCAAAGTGACCCCGGCGTCGAGGGCCGCGTGGATCGTGCGGATCGACTGGGCCTCATCGGGCATGTGACCGGCGGTGGACATGGGCATGGCGCCAAGTCCGATTGCGCTGACCTGACGGCTTCCGATGCTTCGGGTTCTCATGGGTCCAGCTTTACAGACGCCTCAGCAGCGCCTGCTTGGCGGTCGCGAACTCCTCGTCGGTCAGCACCCCGTCGCGGTGCAGCGCGCCGAGTTCGCGCAGGCGGCGCAGGACCACGTCGTGGTCCTCCTCGGGCGCCTCGATCGCGGGCGGCTCGGCCAGCGGGTGGGGCAGCCGGGCGATGACGGCGGTCACCAGCAGGGCGACGGTGCGGGTCTCCTTGCTGAGGCCCCACAGGGTGACGGCGGCCGGGTCGTGCTTGATCGGCATCCGGGTCGACGGCTCGCTCCTGCGGGTGAACCTGAGCCGGCCGTTCTCCATGCCGCCGTTGGGGATCCACTCCACGGCGGCGACGTCGGCCAGCGGGATCCGCTGCGGCCCGGCCTTCTGCTTGGCGCCGTCGGCCGCCCAGTTGGGCTCGATCATGATCACGTCGCCGTCGAAGGTGACCATGCCGTCGGAGGCGTTCGCGGTCAGCGGCACCGGCGGGCCGGGCAGCAGATAGCGGTTGCTCGGGCCCTCGGGCACCCCTTCGGCCAGCAGCGCGGCGCGGACCTCGTCGGCGAAGTATTCGGCCACGCCCGCCCGGTCGGCGTCGATCGTGAGACGGTAGGGGTCGGCGGCCTCGGGGAGGCGTCCGCCGGTGGCCTGGGTGAACGGGTCGGCGCCCTCCCGCATGCGTAACTTCAGCAGGCCACCCTTGCGGCCGGGCTGGTAGGCGATCCCGGCCACCGCCGCCAGCGGCACCACGAGTTCCCCGAGGGCCTGGCGCAGCTTGTTCACGCTGCGGTCGGTGGCGGGCACGATCCGGATCAGGTCGCCGTTGAAGGTCCACGTGCCGTCTCGTACCAACACCTCGGTCATGGCCGGATCTTACGCATTAGGTGGCACAGTGGGTGATATGCACGTGGGGATTCTCGGGCCGCTCGAAGTGCGGGCCGATGGGGGCGGCTCCGTCACGATCGGCGGGGCCCGGCTGCGTGCTCTTCTCGTACGTCTGGCGCTCGACCCCGGCCGTCTGGTCACCCACGACGAACTGGCCGAGGCCCTGTGGGGCGCGGCGCCCCCGGCCGACCGGGCCAACGCCCTCCAGTCGCTCGTCTCCCGGCTGCGCCGGGTGCTGCCCGACCCGGGAGCGCTGCGCTCCGAGCCCGGCGGATATCGGCTGGCGCTGCCGAAGGAGAACGTCGACGCCCACCGGTTCGCGGCGCTGGCCGCCCGGGGCCGGACCGCGCTGAACTCCGGGGACCACCGGCAGGCCGCCGCCTGCCTGGGGGAGGCGGCGGCGCTCTGGCGGGGCCGTCCCCTGGCCGACGTGGCCGACGCGCCGTTCGCCGACGCCGCCGTGGCGCTGCTCGACGAGGCCTGGCTGACCGCCACCGAAGACCGGCTTGAGGCCGAACCGGTGATCTCCGAACTGCGGGACCTGGCCGCCCGCCATCCGCTGCGCGAGCGCGTCCACGCCCTGCTGATGCGGGCGCTGGCCGCGTCCGGCCGCCGGGCCGAGGCGCTGACCGTCTTCGAGGAGGTCCGGCACGCCCTGGCCGACGACCTCGGCGTCGACCCCGGCCCCGAGCTGCGCGAGGCCCACCTGGCCGTGCTGCGCGAGGAACCGGCGCCGCGGCGGGGCCGGCCGGTGCTGCGCGCGCCGCTGACCAGCTTCGTCGGGCGCGACCGCGACATGGCCGAGATCTCCCGGCGGCTGGCCGACAGCCGCCTGGTCACCCTGGTCGGGCCGGGCGGCGCGGGCAAGACCCGGCTGGCCAGCACGGTGGCCGCCGGGCTCGACCGGCCGGTCTGGCTGGTGGAGCTGGCCCCCGTCACCAACCCCGACGACGTGCCGCAGGCGGTGCTGACCGCCGTCGGGGCGGGGCAGACCAAGGCGCAGGAGGGCACCCTCGCCCGCATCGTCGAGGTGCTGTCCGGCGTCGAGGGCGTGCTGCTGCTCGACAACTGCGAACACCTCGTCGACGCCGCCGCGCGGCTGGCCGACGAGCTGCTCGGGCTGTGTCCCCGGCTGACGGTGCTGGCCACCAGCCGCGAGGCGCTCGGCATCTTCGGCGAGTCGCTCTGGCCGGTGCCCCCGCTGGCCGACGAACCGGCGGTCCGGCTGTTCCTCGACCGGGCCGAGGCGGTGCGTCCCGGGTTCGCGCTCACGGACGACAACACGCCGGTCGTCCAGGAGATCTGCCACCGGCTCGACGGGCTGCCGCTGGCGATCGAGCTGGCCGCCGCCCGGCTGCGCTCGCTCACGGTGGATCAGGTGGCGGCCCGGCTCGACGACCGGTTCCGGCTGCTGACGGGCGGGAGCCGTACCGCCATGGCCCGGCACCAGACGCTCCGCGCGGTGGTCGCCTGGAGCTGGGACCTGCTCGGCGACGACGAGCGCGACCTGGTCGAACGGCTCGCGGTCTTCCCCGGCGGGTTCACCGCCGAGGCGGCCGAGGCGCTCGGCGGGTCGCTCGACCTGCTGGCCTCCCTGGTCGACCGGTCGCTGCTCCAGCTCATCGACGGGCCGCGCTACCGGATGCTGGAGACCATCCGCGAATACGGCCTGGAACGCCTGGCCGAACGCGGCGAGGTCGGCGAGGTCCGCGCCGCCCACACCCGCTACTTCCTCGACCTCGCCGAGCAGGGCGGCGGCCAGATGCACGGCCACGGGCAGCTCACCTGGATCCGCGTCCTCGGTGCCGACCACGACAACCTGCTGGCCGCCTTCCACCACGCCATCGAGCGCGGCGACGCCGCCACCGCGACCAGGATGACCGCCGCTCTCGGCACGTTCTGGATGATCACCGGTCGGCGGGCCGAATCGGTGCCCTGGCTCAAGTCGGCCCTCGACCTCGATGGCGAGACCGACCGGGAGGCCTGGCTCGTCACCACGATGATGTACCTGCTGAACTCGCTGATGAGCCAGCCGGTGGAGGACGTCGAAAGGCTGATCGACCGGTTCGGGGAGATCTCCCAGGCGGCCGACATCGACGACGACCCGGTGCTCTGCCTGATCACGCCGATCTACCACATGTTCCGCGACGACATCGAGGGCGGTCTCGTCGCGATCGACCGGGCCTTCCGGGTGGCCGACATGTGGAGCCGGTCGATGCTGCTGATGTTCCGGGGCTTCATGCGGGAGAACGAGGGCGACCCCACCGGCATGCTGGCCGACCTGGGAGAGGCCGCGGCCGGGTTCCGCGAGGTCGGCGACCGCTGGGGGCTGGCCCAGGCGCTGACGTTCGTCGCCGACGCGGCCATGCTGTTCGGCGACTTCGACCTCGTCGTGAAGTCGCTGGAGGAGGCCATCGAGCTGACCCGGCTGCTCAACCCCGACGACGACGCCGGGCACCAGCGCATGTACCTGGCCACCGCGCGCAGCCGCCAGGGCGACGTCGACGGCGCCCGCCGCGAGCTGGAGCTGATGGCCGGGGCGAGCCGGACCGAGTGGTCGATCAGGGACGCCGCGTTCTCCCGGATCGGCCTGGGCGATCTGGCCCGCGAGGTGGGCGACCTCGCCGAGGCGAGGTTCCAGTACGAGAGGGCCGCCGTCGCCATCGACCAATCGGGCATCGTGTCGCCGCAGTTCCGGGCGCTGGTGCTGACCTCTCTCGGGCATCTGTCGGTCGCCGAGGGCGACCTGGAGGCCGCCGGGTCGGCCGTCGCCGAGGCCGCCGGACTGGCCGACTCGGTGCGCGACCGGCCGGTGCTGGCCCGGGTGGGGGTGCTGGCCGCGGAGGTGGAGGCGGTGAGCGGGAACGCCGAAGGGGCGGCCCGGATGCTCGGCGCGAGCGAGCAGCTCCGGGGCGCCCCCGACGCGTACAACCCCGACGTCTTCCGGATCTCCGCCCAGTTGCGGGAGACCCTGGGGGACGAGGCCTACTTCGCGGCCTACGGCAAGGGGGCCGCCCTGGACCGGGCGGCCGCCATCGATCAGGTCCTGCGCCGGTAGGCCCGCACGGCCAGCGGCGCGAAGACCGCCAGCAGGCCGACGCCCCAGACGACGACCCAGACGAGATGGCCGGCCACCGGCCCGCCGATCATGAGACCGCGGGCGGCCTCCATCGCGTGGGCGACCGGATTGATGTGCACCCACGTCTGGAGCCAGCCCGGCAGGGTGTCGGTCGGGGCCATCATGCCGGTGCCGAAGGTCAGCGGGAACATCACCATGAACGCCGTGCCCTGCACCGCGCCCGGCTCCCGCATCACCATCCCGAGCAGGACGAACGCCCAGCTCAGGCAGAACGCGAAGCCGATGGTCATGGCCACGGCCGCGAGCGCGGGCAGCACGCCGGTGACGAGCTGGAAGCCCAGCACCAGGCCGCAGACCGCGAGGGAGACGGTCGCGACCACGTAGCGGATGAGGTCGCCGAGCACCGACCCGATCAGCGGTGCCGAGCGCCCGATGGGGAGGCTGCGGAACCGGTCGAAGACGCCCTTCTTGAGGTCGGTGTTGAGGCTCACGCCGGTCGCGACCGAGGCGAACACCACGGTCTGCACCATGATCGCCGGAAGCAGGAACTGCAGGTACTGGTGGGTGTCCCCGGCGATCGCGCCGCCGAGCAGGAAGACGAACAGCATCACGAAGATGATCGGCTGGAGGGTCACGTCGAGCAGCTGCTCGGGCGTCCTGATCGTCTTTATCAAGCTCCGCCTCGCGAGGGCGAGACTATGTCTGACCAGCCCGAAAGGGCGTGGCTGCGGCCGCGCGACGGTGGCTTCGGGGTTCTGCACGGGAGGGATGACGGTCGTGGTCATGGGGAATTCCTTCTCAGGCCGCGGCGGAGTCGTCGGTCGCGCGCTCGCCGGTGAGGGTGAAGAACACCTCGTCCAGGCTGGGCAGGCGCAGGGAGAGTTCGGTGACGGAGATGCCGGCCTGGGCCAGCCGCGCCACCACTTCGGTGAACTGGGCGTCGCCGTCGACGGGCACGGTGACCACGCCCCGGCTGGGCGATTCGGCCGGACGGCCCGACACGCCGGTGAGAATGGCCTCGGTCTCGGCGAGGCGGCCCGGGTCGGCCGGGCGGGCGAGGACGGTCTGGCCGCCGACGATCTGCTTGAGCTGGGCCGGGGTGCCGTGGGCGATCGACCGGCCGTGGTCGATGACGGTGATCTCGTCGGCCAGCGCGTCGGCCTCCTCCAGGTACTGCGTCGTCAGCAGCACCGTGACGCCGTCGGAGACCAGGCCGCGCACGATGTTCCACACGTCGTCGCGCTTGGACGGGTCGAGCCCGGTCGTGGGCTCGTCGAGGAAGATGACGTCGGGCCGGCCGACCAGGCTCGCGGCCAGGTCGAGACGGCGGCGCATGCCGCCCGAGTAGGTCTTGGCCTGCCGGCCCCCCGCTTCGGCGAGCCCGAACTCGGCGAGCAGCTCGGTGGCCCTGGCGCGGGCCTCGTCCTTGCGCAGGTCGAGGAGCTGGCCGATGAGGACGAGGTTCTGCATGCCGGTCAGGTCCTCGTCGACGGAGGCGTACTGGCCGGTCAGGCCGATCAGGCGGCGGACCCTGGCGGCGTCCTTGACGACGTCGAGCCCGCCCACGAGGGCGCGGCCCTCGTCCGGGCGGAGCAGGGTGGCCAGGATCCGGACGGCGGTGGTCTTCCCGGCCCCGTTCGGCCCGAGCACGCCGAGCACCCGGCCCTGCCGGACCGACAGGTCGAGCCCGGCGAGGGCGGTGGTCTTCCCGAAGCGTTTCACGAGGCCGTGGGCCTCGAATGCGTAGTCCATGTCCCCAAGAGTGCGGCGTGTCGCTGTCATCCGCCGCACAGCGGCCTGTCAGGCTCAGCGGGCCCTCAGCAGCGCCTCAGCGCGCTCTCAGCGACCTGACATCTCCCCAGGTCAGGCGGCCTTTCCCGATGACAGTCTCCGGGCCAGGTCGCGGGCCGCGTCCCGGCCCGCCCGGTTGGCGCCGACCGTGCTGGCGGAGGGGCCGTAGCCGACCAGGTGGACGAGCGGGTTGGCGACCACGCGGGTGCCGTCCATGCGGATGCCGCCGCCGGGTTCGCGCAGTTTGAGGGGGGCCAGGTGGCGGAGGTCGGCGCGGAAGCCGGTCGCCCAGATGATGACGTCGGCGGGGAGGACCTCGCCGTCCCACGACACGCCGTCGGGGACCAAATGGGTGAACATGGGGCGGCGGCGCGACACGCCGGTTTCCAGGGCCTTCTTGACGACCGGGGTGTAGGTCAGGCCGGTCACGCTGACCACGCTCTGCGGCGGCAGGCCGGCCCTGACCCGCTCGTCGACCAGCGCCACGACCTCGCGGCCGTCGAAGCCCTCGGGCCGGAAGTCGGGTTCGCGGCGGGTCACCCATACCGCCGACGCCGACACGCCGACGATTTCCGAGAGTACGTGCATGGCCGAATGTCCGCCGCCGACCACCACGACGTTCAGGCCGGCGAACTCCCCGGGGCCCCGGTAGGAGGCGTAGTGCAACTGCCGGCCCTCGAAACGGCCGGGATAGTAGGGCCAGTGGGGGCGGGTCCACGTGCCGGACGCGTTGACGATCGCTCGGGCGCGCCATTTGTCATCGACCACGAATCCCGGTCTGACATTTCCCACTTTGTGAGGTCGGACGATGTTCAAACCCATTTCCGCTTCATAAGAAGCGAAATATTCTGGGACGGCTTCCGCGGCCGCCCGCGCGGGGTCGATTTCGGGCTTGCGCATACCGGGCAGATCGAATATTCCGTGCACTCTGTCCATCGTCAAGGTCGGCGAACGGTGGCGCCAGGCGCCTCCGGGCGATTCCTCCGCATCCAGGATGACCTGTGACAGCCCGAACCGGCGCAAGAAGTACGAGGCCGACAAACCGGCCTGACCGGCCCCGATCACCACAACGTCGACATCCATCACGTCACTCTCAACCAAGCAAACCTCCCGGATCTTCCCGAATAAGCGGACATTTGCAGGATGAGCTTTCCCATTGCTTTGTGCGTGCTGCTAAGGGAGATCCGACCCGTTATTGCATGATCGATCCATGAGGTTCGGGACGTACGTGATCGCCCTAATCATGGGGCTGGGCTTTTGGGGCGCTGCGCTTCCTGCGCAGGCCGCGGCCCCGATCTCGGATACCGAGATCGTGGGTCACTGGGACAAGCCGCGTAAGAAGCTGAAGAGGGTCAAAGTGGTCAAGTGGCGGCATCACCGCCACCACCGGCCGCGGGTGAGGGTGAAGGTGCAGTGGCACCACATTCACCACCGTCACCACATTGACCACACTCGCCATTGGCTTCACCGGCACCACCACCACAGGCGCCACTTCATTCACCGGCATCACCACCACAAGCACCATGACAACATCATTCACAACCGGTGCATCAGGCACCACGACCACCACGTGATCCACCACAAGGCGCGCAAGCACCACCGCGATCACCACGGTCACCACCACGGCCGTCAGCACCACCAGCCGCCGCTGGAGATGCTGGAGCCGACGACCGGTTTCGAGGCGCTCGAGGGCGCCGAGACCGCTCCGCGTCTTGAGAGCGCCGACGCCGCTCAGGGCATGGAGTGGGCCCCCGCGGGCGCCGAGGTCGTCGACGGTGTCGAGGGCATGGACGCCACCATGGGTTCGGCCCAGCGTCTCGCGACGGTCAGCTCTGACCACTGCGAGGGCCGTCACCACGACCACGGCGGCGACGAGGGCTTCGAGGACGAGGGCTTCGACGACGAGGGTGGCTTCGAGGACGACGACGAGCTCGGCGGCGGCGCCATCGCCGGCCCGACTGGTCCGTCGGCCTCGACCGGCACCGGCGTGCTCAACGTCGGTACGGTCCGTGAGCACCGGGCTCCGGCCCGCCGCGCACTCGTGAAGGTTCAGGAGTCGGCCGGCAGGTAGCGGGTCGACAACCAGATCACCGCTCCAAGGACCAGTCCTGCTGAGAGAGCCAGCCGTAGGGACGTAGCCTCGGCGAGGAACCCGATCAGGACTGGTCCGAGGAGCAACCCGGCGTAGCCGATGGCGGCCGTCTGTGCGATGGCCGGCCCCGACTGCGCCGGGTCCGCGCCGCCCGCGAGCGACAGCGCGAACGGGATCACGGTGGCCATCGCCACCCCGGCGACCAGCAGCCCGGCCAGGGCCACCCCCACCACGGGAGCCGTGATCATCACGGCGAACGACAGCGCCACCACGATGCCGCCGAACCGCAGGCACGCGGCGGCGCCGTAGCGTCTGCGCAGCCGGTCCCCGGCCAGCCGGGCGGCCAGCATGCCCCCGGCGAACAGCGGATAGCCGAGGGCGGCCAGCGACTCGGGCGCGCCGAGCACGTCACGCAGGTAGAGACCGTTCCAGTCTCCGACCATCCCCTCGATCATGAAGGCCGCGAAGACCACCACGCCGAGCAGGTAGACGACGGGTGGCAGCCGCCGCCGTACCGCCGCGCCGCCCTCGTCGGCGCCGGGATCCGGCAGGTACGTCCGGCTCAGCGCCGCCGCCACCGGCACGCTCGCCAGCGCCACCAGGATCAGATGGTCGTGGAACGACAGGTCCAGCCGGATCGCGCCGATCCCGATGGCCCCCGCCGCGATGGCCCCGATCGACCACCCGGCGTGGAAGCCGCTCATCAGCGACCGGCCCGAGGCGTTCTCGACCACCGCGCCCTGGGCGTTCATGGAGATGTCGAACAGGCCGACGGCCATGCCGAACGCGGCGGCCGCGAGGATCAGCTCCAGATAGCCGGGGGCCATCGCCACCCCGGCGAGGGTGAGCGCGCTGATCGGCATCGACAGGGTGAGCGCCCGGCCGCTGCCCAGTCGCCGCAGCAGGGGCCGCGAGCCCTGCATGGCCAGCAGCCCGCCGACCGCCCACGCGAGCAGGACGATCCCGAGCTGCGACTTGGTCAGGCCGATCGCGTCGGTCATGGCGGGGACGCGGACCGTGAGCGTGCCGGACATGATCCCGCACAGCACGAAGGCCAGCGTCGTTCCTAATCGGGCCCGGGTGAGGTCATGGGCCAACAGAGGTGTCCTCTCGATCGGTCAGGGAGGGGAGGGCACGCAAACCCGATCAGGTTAAAAGACCGATCGGAAATGTGGGGAATTGGCCCGCATGTGAGGATGGATACATGCGAGCCGGAATCACGATCCTGCCTGAACACCGCCGCCCTGAGCTCGAACGCCGCTGGCGCGCCGCCGAGGCGTACGGCTTCCACCACGCGTGGACCTACGACCACCTGGGCTGGCGGAGCCTCGTCGACGGCCCGTGGTTCGGCTCGGTGCCGACCCTGACCGCCGCGGCGATGGTGACCTCGCGCATCGAGATCGGCATGCTCGTCGCCTCGCCCAACTTCCGGCTCCCGGCGCCCTTCGCCCGCGACCTGATCGCTCTCGACGACCTGTCGCGGGGCCGGTTCACGCTTGGCGTCGGCGCGGGCAGCCGGGGCGACTACGACTCCCACGTCATGAACTGGAGCCCGGCCAGCCAGCACGCCCGCTTCGCCGAGTTCGTCGAGGTCCTCGACCTGCTGCTGCGGGAGGACCGGGTGTCGTGGTCGGGCGACTACTACGAGGTCGTCGAGGCGCGGAACGCGCCCGGGTGCGTGCAGCGGCCCCGGCTGCCGTTCCTGGTGGCGGCCAACGGACCGAAGGCGATGGCGCTGGCGGCCCGGTTCGGCGAGGGCTGGGTCACCACCGGCATGCGCGGCGCGGAGACCATGGACGCGTGGTGGAACGCGGTGGCCGAGGCGCACCGCCGGTTTGACGACGCGCTCGACGCCCTGGGCCGCCCGCGTGATCAGGTGCGCCGATTTCTGCAGACCGATTCGGCACCTGTCTATTCGCTGTCCGGTGTCGAGTGTTATCGCGATTTTGTAGGAAGGTCTGCCGAACTCGGTTACACCGACCTGGTGGCGGCCTGGCCGCGCGAGACTGGCATCTACGCCGGGGACGAATCGGTTCTCGACGCGGTGGCGGCGGACGTGCTGCCGGAACTCAGAGGGGCGACATGACCGAACTGTTCGGCAACCTGACCCCGGCGGAGCAGATCGACTTACGGGCCCGCGGCCGCCAGCGCCTCTGGGGCCGGGGCGACATCGTGTTCACCGAGGGCGACTCGTCGACGTGGGTGCTCCTGGTCCTGTCGGGGCGGGTGAAGATCTCGGCCTCGACCGAGTCGGGCACCGACGTGGTCCTTGCCGTACGCGGCCCTGGAGCCGTCGTCGGGGAGATGGCCTCCATCGACGGCCAGCCCCGGTCGGCGACCGTGACCGCGGTCGAGCCGGTCGAGGGCCTGGCCATCCACGACTTCGCCGGGTTCCTGCGGGACAACGGGCGGGTCGCGGTGCTGCTCATGCGCACCGTCACCGAACGCCTGCGCGACGCCGACCGCAAGCGCGTCGAGTACGGCGGGCTCGACACCGCCGTCCGGGTCGCCAACCGGCTGGTGGAGCTGGCCGACCGCTACGGCGAGGCGGTGCCGGGCGGGGTCAGCCTGGAGCTGCCGCTCTCCCAGGACGAACTGGCGAGCTGGGTCGGCTCCTCCCGGGAGGCCGTGAACAAGGCGCTGCGCGGATTGCGCGACCGAGGTCTGATCGAGACGGGCCGCCGGCGCGTACTTATCAATGACATGGACGGATTGCGGAGCCGCGCACGTCAGTCGTAGTGAGTACTGGTTCACAGAACTTCCCGACGGTCCGCCCTACTGTCGATCATGTTGCGGGAATGGTGCGGGAAGGACGGATGGGGACATGAGCGACCGCCTGGCGGAGTTCGCCGCCGTCTATGTCACGCTCTACACGACCCACATGATCGTGGATCACTGGATCCAGACCGACCACCAGGCGTGCACCAAGATCCAGCCCGGCTGGGCCGGCCGCCTGGCCAACACGTGGCACGTCCTCACCCACGTCGTGCTGGCCTTCGGCGGCCTGATGGTGCTGGTCTGGCAGCTCGGCGCGGTCTTCGCCCCGGCCGACGTCGCGATCGGCCTGGCCGTCACCGGCGTCACCCACTGGATCGCCGACCGCCGCTGGCCGATCCAGTGGCTCGCCGCCAGGACCGGCCGGGCCAGGTTCAGCGCCCTGGGCATCCCGCGACCCGGCCATGACGACAATCCGTCGATCGGGACGGGGGCGTATGTTCTTGACCAGACCTGGCATCTCGCCTGGCTGTTCGTCTCGGCACTGATCATCGTCTAGGGGGCGTCATGATCCTCAGGTACGCGGCCTTCACCACCGACCCGTCCGGAGGCAACCCCGCCGGGGTCGTGCTCGACGCCACCGGCCACACCGACGCCGAGATGCTCGCCGTGGCCGCCGAACTCGGCTACTCCGAGACCGCCTTCCTGTTCCCCGAGGGCGGCTCCCGCTACACGATCCGCTATTTCAGCCCGCTGGCCGAGGTCGCCTTCTGCGGCCACGCCACCATCGCCACCTCGGTGGCGCTCGGCGAACGCACCGGCTCGGGCACCCTCCACCTCACGACCAAGGCCGGCCCGGTCGACGTCGACGTGGTCGCCGAACCGAACGGCCCCGTCACCGCCACCCTCACCTCCCCGCCGGCGAGCACCCGCCCCGCCGACCCCGCCGACGTGACGGCGGCCCTGGAGGCCCTCGGCTACACCCCCGCCGACCTCGACCCGGCCTTCCCGGTGCACGTCGCCAACGCCGGCATGAACCACCTGGTCCTGGGCCTGGCCTCCCGGAACCTGCTGGCCGGCCTCGACTACGACTTCGACGCGCTCGGCGCCCTGATGGCCGCCCGCGACTGGATCACCGTCAACCTCTTCTGGGCCGAGTCGCCGCTGATCTTCCACGCCCGCAACCCGTTCCCCCCGGGCGGCGTCACCGAAGACCCGGCCACCGGAGCCGCCGCGGCGGCCTTCACCGGCTACCTCCGCGACCTCGCCCTGATCAAGGAGGACGACGTCGTCACCATCCACCAGGGCGCCGACATGGGCCGCCCCAGCCTGCTGACCGCCGCCCCGCTGCCCGACGACCAGCGCATCAGAGTCAGCGGCCGGGCCGTCGCGATCTGAACGTGTACGATCATGCCGCACTCCCATGGCCCTGGTCGGCGGGGTCATGGCAGAGACGATCATGCCCTAGTTGGTGACGTCCCAGAACGCTATTTCGTGTTCCATCCCCCGCAGGAACAACTCCCGCGCCCGGCCCGGATGGACGTCGGCCTCGTCGATCATCTTGGCGATGCGTTCGGTGAGGGCCTGGAAGCCGGGGTCGGCGTAGGTCTCGACCCACGCCCGATAGCGCGGTGCGGCCTTCTCGGCCAACGTCTGGCCCAGGGTCGAATAGCCCCACATGCACGGATAGAGCGCCGCCAGCCCCTCGCCGTAGTGGGCGGCGCTGTCGAGGAGGAACTCGGTGTAGGCGGCGCACGCCTTGCCCTTGGTCGCCGTGTTCAGGTCGGCGCCGTAGCGGGCCGACAGGGAGCGGTGGAGGGCGAGTTCGTCGTGGAAGGTCGAATAGGCCAGGTCGACGAGGTCGCCCAGGTGGGCGTCGGGGGCCTGCCAGGCTAGCCGGGAGAAGACCCGGACGTAGTCGAGCAGGAACAGATAGTCCTGTTCGAGCCAGGCGCGGAAGGTCGCCTCGGGGAGGCTGCCGTCGGCGATGCCCCGGACCGTCGGGTGCGCGAGCTGCCGCTCCACGAGGGGACGGCCGAGACTGTGAAGTTCGGTGGAAAGCGACACGCCCCCTTTCTACCCGCCGCATCCGACGTTTCCCCCGGGGGCTTAAGGTAAGGACGTCGCCGCGCCTGGTGGAGGATCGCATGCCCGCTGGCCCATTGCAGCCGGGAGATCCGCCCGTCCTCGGAGCCTTCGAGCTGCTCGGGCGGCTGGGCGAGGGCGGGCAGGGGATCGTCTACGAAGCCCGCTCCCCGGCCGGAGAACGGGTGGCCGTGAAACTGCTGCGCAGCGGGGCCGATCCCGCGACCCGGCGGCGGCTGGCGCGGGAGCTGGAGTCGGCCCAGCGGGTGGCGCCGTTCTGCACCGCCCGGGTGCTCCACGCCGAGCTCGACCGGCCCGACCCGTTCGTGGTGAGCGAGTTCATCGACGGGCCGTCGCTGCAGGACCGGGTGCGCGACCGGGGGCCGCTCAAGGGCGGCGACGTCGACCGGCTGGCGGTCAACACGGCGACCGCGCTGGCGGCGATCCACAGCGCCGGGGTGGTCCACCGCGACTTCAAGCCCGCCAACGTGCTGCTCGGGCCCGACGGGCCCCGCGTGGTCGACTTCGGCATCGCCCAGCTCGCCGACGCGAGCACCATGCCGACCTCCATCTCCGGCACGCCGCCCTACATGGCTCCCGAGCAGCTCGGCGGGGTCCACGGGTCGCCGGCGGCCGACGTGTTCTCGTGGGCGGCGACCATGGTCTACGCGGCGATCGGCGAGCCGCCCTTCGGCAACGACACGGTGGCGGCCGTCTTCAGCCGCATCCTCAAGGCGGAGCCCCGGCTCGACGGCGTGGCCTCGCCCCTGCGGGAGACGCTGCTCCGCTGCCTGGCCAAGGACCCCCAGCTCAGGCCCACGGCCCACGACCTGATGATCATGCTGGTCGGAACCGGTCCGCAGACGGTCGTGCCGCGCGACGACCGGCGGTTCGCCGGGTCGCGGCTGGCCGCCGCCGGGGTCGGTTTCGCCGTCGCGGTGACGGTCGGCGTCCTGTGGGCGACCCTCAACGACCCCGCCGAGACCGGCGCCCAGGCCGAACCGGCCGCCCAGTCCCCGGCCGCGGAAGACCCGAAGCCGGCCGTGGGCGCGGGCGTCCCCGGGCCCTTCGCGGGGACCTGGACCGGTCAGGTCACCCGGGAGGACCGGCCTTCCGATCCCACCACCGTCACGCTCACGCTCGAAGGCGGCGCCCAGAACGGCAAGTGGCAGCGCGACGACTGCGAGCAGGACGTCCAGTTCAGCTCGACCCGGCGGAACGACGAGGTCCTGGAGATGCACATCGTCCAGGCCGGTCAGTGTGTCGGCGGTGACATCACCCTCACGCTCCTCAAGCCGGAGACGCTGGGCTTCGAGGGTCAGGAGGGCGGCGGCTCCACCGTCTACGAAGGGTCGCTGAGCAGGAGTTAGCCCCGGGTGAGCTGGAAGGTGTACCCGCCGGTCTTGGCCGTCCCCGACCTGACGACCAGGGCGTAGGGGCCGTCGCCGTTGGAGAGGGGGATGGGCGCCTCGTAGTCGCAGAGCGGGATCGGCTGGCGCGGGGTCGAGATGCTCTTGTCGGCCGCGTCCACGAGTTCCAGTTCGATGGCCTGGCAGGCGCCGCTGCCGCCGACGATCTTGATGGCGGTGGCGCCGTCGGAGTCGAACTCGTAGCGGTCGATGCGGCCGGGGACGTCGAGCTGGCCGTTGACGTTCAGGCCGATCGTGGTGGGGATGTCGCGGACCTTCACCGTCGCCACGCGGAAGCTGTAGGGGCCGATGACGTTGGTCTGGCCGTACACCTCGAGACGGTGCTCTCCGGCTTTGGTGAGCTTGACGACGGTGGAGCCCCACTGGAGGGCGAAGCCCGAGGGGCTGACCGGCTCGCCGTCGATCTCGGAGACGACCTGGAACTCGATGCCGTCGCCGGACATGTCGGTCACGTAGAACTCGCGGGCGTCGCCCAGGTCGAGCGGATAGGTGTCGCGCTGGCCGGTGCGGGTGAGCTCGGCGGAGATCGTCGCGCCGTCGGCGATGACGCCGGGCTGAGCGGCGGTGCCGGGCTCTTCCGCGGCGGTCGTGGGTTCTGCCGTGGATTCGTCGGCGGCGGCGGTGGTCTCTTCGGGGGTGGCGGTGCTGACGACCGTGGTCGCGGGCTTTTCCGCGGCGGTCTGCGCGGCGCAGCCGGTGGTGAGTGCGAGGAAGACGACGACGAGGGGGAGAGCGGCCTTCATGCGACACATGGTCCTCAATGAGGCTTGCAGCCTGCTTTCCGGCCGCTCTCTCCGCGGTTGCTAGTCCATGAGCATGTCCATCGTGATCGGCAGTGACCTGATCCGCTTGCCGGTCGCGTGGAAGATCGCGTTCGCGACGGCGGCGGCGACGCCGACCAGGCCGATCTCGCCCACCCCCTTCACGCCGATCGGGTTGAACGCGTCGGGCTCCCCGACGAACTCGATGTGCACGTCGGGCATGTCGGCGTTGACCGGGACCAGGTAGTCGCCGAAGGTCGCGTTGGCGATGCGGCCGGTGTCCATGTCGGTCACCGTGTCCTCGAACAGCGCCATCCCGATCCCGCCGACTGTCCCGCCGAGGATCTGACTGCGGGCCAGCTTCTCGTTCAGGATCCGGCCGCCGTCGTTGACCGTCACGATCCGGGCCAGCCTGACCCGCCCGAGGTCCTCGTCGACCCTGACCTCCACGAACCGGGCGCCGCGCGCCCCGGCCGGGGTCATCCCCAGCTCGTCCGGCGAGTTGGGGGTCGAGGACCCGTCGGCCGCCAGCTCGTCGAGGCCGTGGACGGCCAGGATGCGGGCCAGCGACTCCCCGCGCGTCGGGTCGCCCTTGCGGTAGAGGCGGCCCTCGGAGACCTCGACGTTCTCGATCCCCACGTCGGCCAGCGGCGAGAACGGGTCGGTCGCGGCCAGGTCGACGAACTTCTGGACCAGCCGCCCGCACGCGTCGTGCACCGCGCTGCCCACGGCCGCCGTCAGGCCGGACCCTCCGGCGGCGGCGCCGGCCGGCATCTCGCTGTCGCCGAGCTGCATCTCGACCTGCTCGACGTCCAGCCCGAGGAGCCGGGCGGCGAGCTGGGCCATGATCGTGTACGTCCCGGTCCCGATGTCGGTCACCGCGCTGCGCACGTAGGCCGACCCGTCGGCCCTGAAGATCACCTTCGCCGAGCACGGCTGCTGGTACCAGAAGAAGCTGACCCCGGCCACACCGTAGCCGATCAGCTCGTGGCCCTCGCGCATCGAGCGGATCTCCGGGTTGCGCCGCGACCAGCCGAACCGCTGCGCGCCGATTTCCAGGCACTGCCGCAGCGCGTTGCTCGACCACGGGCGGCCCGTCTTCGGGTCGACCTCCGCGTAGTTGAGCAGCCGTATCTCCAGCGGGTCGAGCCCGACCTCCCACGCCAGCTCGTCGATGGCCGACTCCAGCGCGAAGTTGCCCTGCGAGTCGCCGGGGGCGCGCATGAAGTTCGTCCACGGGATGTTCAGCTTGACCTGCTGGTCGCGGGTGGTGACGTTGGGGCTGGCATAGGCCGAGCAGGAGACCGAGGAGCACGGTTCGTACTCGTCGCCCTCCATCGACAGGGTGGTGAGGCTCTCGTGCTCGATCGCGGTCAGCCGGCCGTCGCGGGTGGCGCCCAGCTTGATCCAGTTGAAACTGGCGGTGCGGTGGCCGAGACCGGTGAACATCTCCGGCCGGGTCAGCTCCAGCTTCACCGGGCGGCCGACGTGCCGGGCCGCCATCACCGCGAGCGGGATGTGCGACCAGCAGCGCAGCCCGGCCCCGAACCCGCCGCCGACGAACGGCGTCAGCACGCGGACCGCGTCCTCCGGGACGCCGAACATCGTGGCCACCACCATCTGGACCATGTTCGGCCACTGGTTCGAGTCGTGCAGGGTCAGCGTGTCGCCGTCCCAGGCGGCCAGGGTGGTGAACAGGCCCAGCGGGTTGTTGGTGTTCTCCGAGGTCGTGTACGTCTGGTCGATCATCACCGGCGCGCGCTTGAGCGCCGTCCTGACGTCGCCCCAGGCCGTGTCCTCCCCCCACGGGTCCTTGATCCGCTCGGCCCTCGGGTCGTGCGGGTCGAGGAGGGCCTCGTGGAGTTCGTACTCGACCTCCACCAGCCGGGCGGCGGCGGTGGCGTTCTGCTGCGTGTCGGCCACCACGACGCCGATGTACTGGCCGTGGTAGCGGATCACGTCGTCCTGCAGCGGCGCCTGCGGGTTCTTGATGAACGTCGCCGGGGCCGCGGCCAGGTGGTCGGCGTTCTCGTGGGTGATCACCCTCATCACGCCCGCCGACTTCTCCGCCGCCGTCGTGTCGATGCGGGTGATCCGGCCGGACGCGATGGTCGAGCGCACCACGGCGGCGTAGGCCATGCCGGGGAGGCTGAAGTCGTTGGCGTACCGGGCCTGCCCGGTAACCTTCAGGGGTCCGTCGACCCGGTTGATGCCCGGCCCGAGGATGCGGGGCTGCTGCTGGATCGTGGTCACGAGGTCACCTCCGTGAGGGCGCGGATCAATGTGCGTTTGGCCAGTTCGACCTTGAACGCGGTGCCCGGCACGGTGAACGTGTCGTGGATCATGCCGTCGGCCGCGCTCCGGAAGGTGTCAGGGGTGGCCGGGGCGTCGCGCAGCACCTCCTCGGCCTCGAACCCGCGCCACGGGATGGTGCCCACGCCGCCCATCGCGACCCGGGCGTCCATGATGACCGAGCCGTCCATGGTCAGCGCGACGGCGGCGGAGGTGAGCGCGAACTCGTACGAGGCCCGGTCCCGCACCTTGAGATAGGTCGACCTGATCCCTTCGGGCGGCAACGGGATGTCGATCGCGGTGATCAGCTCGCCGTGCCGGAGCACGTTCTCGCGGTCCGGCGTGTCACCGGGCATCAGGTAGAACTGCGTCAGCGGGACGGACCGCTCCTCCTGCTCGCTCTGCAGGTGCACCACCGCGTCCAGCGCGACCAGCGCGACGGCCAGGTCGGAGGCGTGCAGCGCGATGCAGTCGCGGCTCGCCCCGAGGATGGCGTGCATCCGGGCCACGCTGTTGACCGCCTCACAGCCGCTCCCAGGCTCCCGCTTGTTGCACGCCGCCACGGCCGGATCGCGGAAGTAGCGGCAGCGGGTGCGCTGGAGCAGGTTGCCGCCGATGGTCGCCATGTTGCGCAACTGCGTCGAGGCCCCGAGGAGCAGCGCCTCGCGGACGAAGGGCGCCCGCTCCATGAGAGTGCGGTCGGCCGCCAGCTCCTCCATGGTGGTCAGCGCCCCCACCTGGAGCATCGTCCCGTTCCTGCGCACCCCGCGCAGCGGCAGCCGGGTGATGTCGACCAGCAGGTCGGGGTGGAACACGCCGTCCTTCATCAGGTCGACCTCGGTCGTGCCGCCTGCCAGGAAGTCGGCCTCCGGGTCTTCGCTGACGGCCCTGATCGCCTCGGCGACCGTGGTGGGACGTTCGTACCGGAACTCACGCATGACGGGCCACCTCCCGGACCGCCGCGACGATGTTGGAGTAGGCCCCGCAGCGGCACAGGTTGCCGCTCATGAACTCGCGGATGTCGTCGTCCGAACCGGCCCGGTCCTCACCCAGCAGTGCGACGGCCGACATGATCTGCCCCGAGGTGCAGTAGCCGCACTGGAACGCGTCGTGCCGCATGAACGCGTCCTGCATCGGATGGGACTCCAGCCCCTCGATCGTGGTGATCTCCCGGCCGTCGCACTGCGCGGCGAGCGTGAGGCAGGAAAGGATGCGCCGCCCGTCGGCGATGACCGTGCAGGCCCCGCAGGCGCCCTGGTCACAGCCCTTCTTCGTGCCGGTGAGCCCGAGTCTGTCGCGGAGGGCGTCCAGGAGAGTGACCCGGGGGTCAGCCAGGTCGAGCGGATGTTCCATGCCGTTGACGATCAGCGTGGTCATGAGGTCCCCCTTTGTTGCGACGCTAACCGTGCAGGTGGGGGCCGTCACAAGCCTGGAGGAACGAGGATCAACGCCCTCATGGGGGAGATGTGACCTGCGCCAGGGGTTCAGCCCGCCAGCGCGTGGTGCAGGGCTTCGAGGCCGTCGCGGTAGATGGTGGTGAACAGGTCGACCGCCTCGCTCTCGCTCACCCCCGCAGGCGTGAAGCATCCCGACCACATCACCTCGGCGGCGTCCGCGTTCCCGGGGATCGGATGGACCCGCAGGATGGAGAGGTAGCTGGTGACGGGGAAGGGCGATTTGACGAAGGAGTAGCTGTAGTGGCGCTCGGCCTCGCTGAAGGCCAGCAGGCGTTCGACGATCACCTTGCCGTCCGGCGTCACCAGCCGGCGGAGGCGCCCGCCTTCGAGCATGGTGCTCTCAGGGATGTAGGGGAGCCAGTCGGGCAGGGAGTGGAACCCTCCGACGAGATCCCAGACCTGCTGCGGGGAGGCGGGCAGGACGCGGCTGACGGAGGTCGATGCCATGGTCGTTCTCCTGACGGTCGTGGCTGATGGGTCGGGGTTCAGGCTCCGCCCGGGAGAGGCGCGGCCGTGCTGACCAGGCCGAGAGCGCGGAGCTCCTGCCAGAACGCGGCCGGGACGGTCTCGTCGACGGCGGCGGCGTCCTCGGCGATCCGGCCGGGCCGGGTGGCCCCGGGGATGGCGGCGGCGGCCACCGGGTGGGCGAGGGAGAACTGCAGGGCCGCCGCCTTCACGCCGACGCCGTGCCGTTCGGCGAGGGTCCTGAGCTTCCTGACGCGCTCGACGGTCTCCGATGACGCCGGCTGGTATTCGAAGTGGGAGCCCCCGGCCAGGACGCCGGAGTTGTACGGCCCCCCGACGACCATGCCGACGCCCTGCTCCCGGGCGATGTCGCGGACCCAGACGATGTCCAGCCGGTCGACGCCCAGACGTCGCAGACTGTCCTCGATCGAGCGCTCGGAACATGTTGCCCAGGGGAGCCGTGCCGAACCCGCGCCGGCCGGGAAGGATCGCGGTCAGCGACATGGCGTCTCTCCACTTCACCGCCCAGGACCGTCTGGGGCCAGATTCCCCGCCGGTGAGAGGCCGCCACGCCTCGGCGAGCAAAGATCTCAGAGGTAGTGGCTCTGTTCCAGGACGGCACTCTCCGTGGCCGACAGATAGACGTCCGCGGCGCGGATCGCCTCCAGGAAGGGCGCCCAGCCTTCGGAGGACCCCATGAGCACCTCGGAAAGCCTGTCCACGGCGTTCTCCATGGCAGAGGTCCGCGCGGCGGCCCGCAGAAGGGCCCTCACCCGGCCGTCGCGGGCCCGCGCCGCCGCGATGCGGGCCGGGCTCGTCTCGATGCCCATGAGTTCGCCGCGCTCCTCCAGCAGGACGAGCCGCGCCTCCTCCAGCAGGAGCAGCACGTCCGGTACGGCCATCCCGGTGATCGCCAGGTGCTGCACGACCCGCAGGCGGACCCGGTTCACGGCCAGGGGCAGCGACAGGGCGTGCGGGCCCGCGAACAGGGGCGCCGCCGCCTCGACGGTGCCGACGGTGAGCAGGCGGACGCGGTCGTCGGCCACGGCGGCCTGGAGCCGGAGCGCCTCGGCGTGCCGGGGACCCACGAGGAGGTCCAGTTCGGCAAGAGCGGAAGGTTCGTCGTCCGGGCAGTGCACCAAATTCATCAGGACGTTCTCGGCGGCGTGCCTGATGGAACCGGGGCGAGCCGCGGCCGGGTCCGTGGCCCCCTTGAGACGGCTCATGGCCGCGCAGGCGCCGGCTCCGTCGTGTCGCAGGATCGTGAGGCAGGCCGGGCCGAGGTCGTACCACAACCGGAAAGCCCGGGGCGGGGGCAGCGCGACCGGGCGGCTGCCTGGCGGAGTGTCGTAGAGACGCAGCATCGTGTCCACGTCCACGCGGATCAGCTCGGCGGCGACCGGATCGAGCCCGGCCGAGCGGAAGGCGGCCAACGTCCGGGACAGCGCCCCGGTGACCAGCGCGTCCGGGGTCACGAGGGCATAGGTCCAGTTGATGCTCATGGCGATCGACCTTCGGCAACAGAAAAAGGCCCGACCCACCGAAGTGGATCAGACCTTTGACTGCTGCTACACCGTCGGGGTGGCGGGATTTGAACCCACGACCTCTTCGTCCCGAACGAAGCGCGCTGCCAAGCTGCGCTACACCCCGGTGCCTTCTGCCTCGATGAGTCTAGCGGACTTTCGGGGCTCATGCGTCACCGCGCCGCGCGGGGCACCAAAGTCAGCAGCGTCGCCTCCGGCGGGCAGGCGAACCGCGCCGGCGCGAACGGCGACGTGCCGAGCCCAGCGGACACGTGGAGCCACGCGGACTCGTGGTGGGACAGTCCCTTCACCCGGGCCCGGTCGATCCCGCAGTTGGTCACCAGGGCCCCGTAGAAGGGGATGCAGAGCTGCCCCCCGTGCGTGTGGCCCGCCAGCAGGAGCTGGTAGCCGTCGGAGGCGAACCGGGTCATGTTCCGGGGCTCCGGAGAGTGCATGACCCCGAGACGGAGGTCCGCCTCGGCGGGAGCGGGGCCGGCGATCCGGTCGTAGCGGTCGAGGTCGATGTGGGAGTCGTTGATCCCGCCGACAGCCACGTCGAGGTCGGCGACCTTGAGCCGGGCCGTCGTGTTGTTCATGTCGAGCCAGCCCGCCGAGGTCATCGCCGTGCCGAGCTCCAGCCACGGCAGGTCGGGGATGTTCCGCTTCGAGCTGTCGGTCTTGGACGTCCGCCACAGGTAGCGTGCCGGATTCTTGAAATGGGGCGAGTAGAGGTCGTTGGAGCCGTACACGAACAGGCCCGGAAGGCCGAGGAAGGGCTCGACGGCGCGCAGGTAGGCGGGGATCGCGTCGGGGTGGGAGATCGTGTCGCCGGTGTTGACCACCAGGTCGGGCTCCAGCGAGGCCAGGGAGCGGACCCAGTTGATCAGGCGGGTGCGGCCGGGGGTCAGGTGCAGGTCGGAGATCTGCAGGATCTTGACCGGACGGCGGCCGGGCTCCAGCACGGGCACGTCGAAACGGCGCAGCCGGAACCAGTTCCGCTCGACGATGGACGCGTAGCCCAGCCCGGCGAGACCGAGTCCGACCACTCCCAGAGGTACCGCTACGACTTTCCGCACATCCCAATCATGCCCGAACGCCGGGTGAGCCCGGGATAACCCGGAGAGATCCCGGCTCGGGACACGGCAAGATAGTGGGCCATGAGCGCTCTCAAAGACAGGCTGAAGGCCGACCTCACGACCTCCATGAAGGCCCGCGACGACATCCGGCTGCGGACCATCCGCATGGCGCTGGCCGCCATCAACGTCGAGGAGGTCGCGGGCAAGGCCGTCCGCGAGCTGTCCGACGACGAGATCGTCAAGGTTCTCACCAAGGAGGCCAAGAAGCGCCGCGAGGCGGCCGAGGCGTTCGCCGGGGCCGGCCGCGAGCAGCAGGCGCAGGCCGAGCTCGAGGAGCAGGCCGTGCTGGAGGAGTACCTTCCGGCCCAGCTCTCCGACGCCGAGCTGGCCGCGCTCGTCGACGAGGCCGTCGCCGAGACGGGGGCGGCCGGGCCGCAGGCCATGGGCCAGGTCATGAAGGTCGTCAACCCGAAGGTGGCGGGCCGGGCCGAGGGCGGCCGGGTCGCGGCGGCGGTGAAGGCGCGGCTGGCCGGCTGATCGTCCGGCTGAACGGCTGAGGGCCCTCCCCCGCTCGGGGAAGGGCCCTCAGCCGTTTCTCAGCCGTTGTCGGGCGGGATGATCACGCCACCGCCGTTGTCGTCCGGGGGCGGCGGCGGGTTGAAGTCGTTGCCGCGGTCGGGGCCGCGGTCGTCGCCGCCGCGGTTGTCGCCGCCACGCTCGGGCTTCGGCTTCGGCTTCGGCTGGCAGAAGCCCGGGGAGCAGCCGCCGAACTCGGACATGTCGACGTTGGTGAACGACGTGGCCGGGACGCCCTTGAGCGCCTTCAGCATCGTGTCCTTCCAGATCGGACCGGAGATCGAGGCGCCGTAGACGTACGGGAACGGGTCGCCGCCGATGGTGACGCCGGTCAGGTCGTACTTGAAGGCGCCGCGCGGGTCGCCGAGGCTGACGGCCGCCGCGAGGTCGGGGGTGTAGCCGGCGAACCAGGCGGCGGTGTAGCCGTCGGTGGTGCCGGTCTTGCCGGCCGCGTCACGGCCGATGCCGCCGACCTGCGACATGGTGCCCTTGGTGAAGACGCCGCTCAGGATCGAGCTGGCCGCGTCGGCGACCTTCTCGTCGAAGACCTGGTCGCAGTCGGGCTTGTAGTTGGTGGCCTTGCCCTCGCGGTCGACGATCTCGGTGATGACCATGGGGGCGCAGTACTTGCCGCGGGCGCCGATGGTGGCGTAGGCGTTGGCGACCGTCACCGGGTCCATCTCGTTGACGCCGAGGGTGAAGGTCGGCACCTCGCGCAGGTTCGCGCCGTCGGCCCGCTCGATGCCCAGCTTCTTGGCCATCTTGACGACCTTGCAGAGGCCGACGTGCTCCTCCAGCTTCATGAAGAACGTGTTCACCGAGCCCCAGGTGCCGGTCTGGAGGGTGTTGAACCCGCCCGCGCCCTCGCTGGAGTTGAACACCTGGTGGGTCTCGCCGGCGCGGTTGCCCTTGCAGTCGCGGAAGGGCGACAGCGAGTTGGTCGGGATGTCGTAGGTCTTGCCGGTGGCGAACCCGTCGTTGAGCTTCATGCCGTTGTCGAGGGCGGTCAGCAGGGTGA
Source organism: Herbidospora cretacea (assembly GCF_001570605.1). Lineage (GTDB taxonomy): Bacteria > Actinomycetota > Actinomycetes > Streptosporangiales > Streptosporangiaceae > Herbidospora > Herbidospora cretacea. The sequence goes on from NZ_BBXG01000009.1 coordinate 379,374, forward strand.
TCACCTTGAACGTGGAACCCGCCTGGAAGCCGGAACCGCCGCCGTGGGCGCGGTTGGCCGCCAGGTTGTAGCTCATCTCGTTCTTCTTCTTGTTGTCACCGAACTTGCGGCTGGCGGCCAGCGCCTTGATCGCGCCCGTGCCCGGTTCGACCAGCGCCTCGGCCGCGACCTGCTCGTCGCTCGCGTAGACGTGCTTCTTGATCGCGTCGTTGGCGGCCTTCTGCATCTTCGTGTCGAGCGTGGTGCGGATGACCAGGCCACCGCGGTTCAGGAAGTCGCGCCGGGCCTTCTCGGTCTTGCCGAAGTCGGGGTTGTTCAGGATGTCGTTCTGCACGTAGAGGCAGAAGAACGGGTAGGAGCTGTCCTCGCAGCCACCGGGCATCTTCTCGCCCTTGTAGCCGAGCTTCTCCTTCTTGGCCTCGGCCGCCTGCGCCACGGTGATCTTCCCGAGTTCGGCCATCCGGTCGAGCACGGTGTTGCGGCGGGCGAGCAGCCGCTCGCGGAACTCCTTGCCCCGGCCCGGGTCGGTCTGGCTCGGGTTCTGCACCGCGCCGGCCAGCGTCGCGGCCTCGTGCAGCTCCAGCTCAGAGGCGTGCTTGTCGAAGAAGCGCTTGGACGCCGCCTCGATGCCGTAGGCGCCGTCGCCGAAGTAGGAGATGTTCAGGTAGCGGTTGAGGATCTCGTCCTTCGAGTACTTCTTCTCGATCGCCATGGCGTAGCGGATCTCGTTGAGCTTGCGCGTGTACGTCGCCTCGATGGCCTTGAGCTGCTCTTCCTCGGTCTCGGCCGAGTTGAAGATGACCAGCTTGACGTACTGCTGCGTGATCGACGAGCCACCCTGCACGACCCCGCCGCCGAAGACGTTCTTCGTGAGCGCGCGGACCGTTCCCTCGATGTCGAGGGCGCCGTGCTCGTAGAAGCGGAAGTCCTCGATCGCGATGATGGCTTGCTGCATCACCGGCGCGATCTTGCTCAGCGGCACCGACTCGCGGTTCTGGAAGTAGAACTGCGCGATCTGCTTGCCGTCGTTGTCGAGCAGGACGGTCTTCTCGGGCAGCGGGGGCTCGTCGAGCTCCTCCGCCTCGATGCGCAACGACTCGACGCCCGACTTCGCGCCGAACCCGGCTCCACCCACGGCGGGCAGCCCGACGGCCGCAACGATCACGCCGGCCATGGCGGCGGCGGCGACCAGCTTGACCAGCGTCAAGATCGCGTTCCCGAAACGGGCTTTGCCTGAAGCTTGCACGGAGCTAAGCGTACGTCGAAGTAAGGGGAGATTCGGTACCAAACGCACCACGTCGCATTACCCGCGCTTGGGATGACTAGTCATACCCGGACACCGCCGCCCGCCAAATTTGGTCCCTGCGGGTCTGTCCATTCGGATGCGGAGTCTCGTACGTTCTCCTCTGCGGCAACTGAATAAGGAGGCTCGGCGACCGCGCCCGTCGGCCCCAGAAGTCACGACTGACCACCTAAGGGGAGTGGGGTCGAAAAATGTGGATCACGGATTGGACCTCCCGTGCCGCCTGTCGAGGTGCGGATCCTGACGCTCTGTTCGTTCAGGGCGCCGCACAAAACCGGGCGAAGTTGATCTGTCGAGGATGCCCTGTCCGTACCGAATGCCTCGCCGATGCGCTGGACAACCGCATCGAGTTCGGGGTTTGGGGCGGAATGACCGAACGGGAAAGGCGCGCCCTCCTGCGCCGTCGGCCCGACGTCGACTCCTGGCGTGACCTGCTGGAGCTGGCGAAGGAAGAATACGAACGCACTAATGAGCTGATCGCCGGCTGACCCTCACCGCTTGGCCAGGAGTTCGCCGATCTCACGCAACCCGTCGAGGTCGTGGACGTCCTGTGACATCGCGGGCACCTGGGTGGCCGGCACAGTGGGGTGGGCCGAAGCGAAACGTTCCTGCTCCCGGTGCTCGCGAGCGGCGAGTTGCATCCGGTCGGCGTGCAGTCTCAGTACAGCGGCGGTGAGCTCGTGTTCACCACGTGACTCCAGGTCTTCCGCGGCGGCGGTGCTCCGCGCCGCGGTAAGACCGGGAGCCGGTGAGCGGTGCACCCGGTTGACCACCAGACCGGCCAGCGGCATCCGCTCCTCGGCCAGCCGCTCCACGAAATAGGAGGCCTCCCGCATCGCGTCACGCTCCGGCGTGGCCACCACGACGAACGCGGTGCCAGGAGCCTGCAACAGCTTGTAGGTCTGCTCCGCCCGCTGGCGGAATCCACCGAAGACGGCGTCGAGCGCGGAGACGAACGTCTGGATGTCCTTCAGCACCTGGGCGCCGAGCACCTTCGTGAGCACCCCGGCGACGAGGCCGAACCCGGCGTTCAGGATCTTGAACGCGCTGCGCCCGCCCGCCTTGGCGGGGGCCATCAGCAGCCGGATCAGCTTCCCGTCGAGGAACCGCCCGAGCCGTTCGGGCGCGTCGAGGAAGTCGAGCGCCGACCGTGACGGAGGCGTGTCGACGATGATCAGATCCCACTCGCCCGACCGCCGGAGCTGGCCGAGCTTCTCCATGGCCATGTATTCCTGCGTGCCGGAGAAGCTCGACGAGAGCGACTGGTAGAAGGGGTTCGTCAGGATCTGGCGGGCCCGCTCGGGGTCGGCGTGGGCCTCGATGATCTCGTCGAAGGTCCGCTTCATGTCGAGCATCATGGCGAACAGCTCGCCGTCGGCCCCCGCCACCTTGCGCGGGGTGTTGTCGAGCGAGGTCAGCCCCATCGACTGGGCCAGCCGGCGGGCGGGGTCGACGGTCAGCACCACGACGTTGCGGCCCCGCTCGGCGGCCCGGAGCCCGAGGGCGGCCGCCGTGGTCGTCTTGCCGACACCGCCCGATCCGCAGCAGACCACGATCCGGGTCCCCGGATCGTCGATGATGCCGTCGAGGTCGAGCTCAGGCGGCGTCGGAGGCGTGGTCATCAGAACTCCTGGAGCAGGGTCGGTGCCGTGGGCAGGCGGGAGAGGTGTTTCTTGGTGTCACAGGATCGAACTTGTGTGCGATTATCGACTGATGGCGGGTTGACTTCTCTACCGTGGCGCAGATCGTGAAGCGGGCCTACAAGTACCGCTTCTACCCAACCCCTGAGCAGGCCGAGGAACTGGCCCGGACGTTCGGCTGCGTGCGCCTGGTTTACAACAAGGCTCTGGAAGAGCGCACCCGCGCCTATCGGCTGGAAGGCCGCAAGCTCTCCTACGCCGAATCCTCGGCCGCCCTCACGGCCTGGAAGCGAACCGAGGAGCTGAGTTTCCTCAACGAGGTCTCCTGCGTGCCTCTGCAGCAGGCATTGCGGCACCAGCAGATGGCGTTCTCGAACTTCTTCGCCAGACGAGCCGGTCATCCAGTGTTCAAGTCGCGCAAGAAATCCCGGTCGTCGGCCGAGTACACCCGATCGGCATTCCGCTGGCGCGAGGGCAACCTGACGTTGGCCAAGATGGACGGTCCCCTGGACATCGTGTGGTCGCGCCCACTGCCCGAGGGCGCGAAGCCGTCCACGGTCACGGTGTCGAGGGATGCGGCGGGCCGCTGGTTCGTGTCCATCCTGGTGGAAGAGAAGATCGCCCCGTTGTCCCCGGCTGGGTCGATGATCGGCGTAGACGTCGGGATCTCCGCTCTCGCGACGTTGTCGACAGGCGAACGGCTCGCCAACCCGCGATATGAAGCCTCGGACAGGAGGAAACTCGCCAGAGCGCAGCGCGCGCTCGCCCGCAAGTCCCCCGGCAGTGGCAATCGGGCCAGAGCGAAGCTCGCCGTCGCCCGGATCTATGCCAGGATCGCCGACCGAAGACGGGACTATCTGCACAAGGTCACCACACGGCTTGTTCGCGAGAACCAAGTGATCGCCGTTGAAGACCTGACCGTCGCCAATATGGTCAAAAACCGTTCGCTCGCCCGAGCCATTTCTGATGCGAGCTGGCGGGAACTGCGCTCCATGCTGGCGTACAAAGCGTCCTGGTACGGACGGGAACTGCTGGTCGTTGATCGCTGGTTTCCCTCCAGCAAGCTGTGCTCGGCCTGCGGGGTGCTGACCGCCTTGATGCCGCTCGACGTCCGAGAATGGTCGTGCGGCTGTGGGGCGGCCCACGACCGGGATGTCAACGCCGCGAAGAACATCCTCGCCGCAGGGCTTGCGGAGAGGTGAAACGCCTGTGGAGCTGGCGTAGGACCCCAAGGAGACTCCTCTCTGGCGGGCGGCCGGCCGTGAAGCAGGAATCCTCACGGGCGACCGTGAGGATCCCCTCTCGTCAAAGAGGGGACGATGTCAAGCGGCTCCTTGGGTGCGGATCGCTTCGGCGAGTTCGTAGAGGCCCGCGAGGTCGGCGCCGTCGGCCAGCAGGGGCAGTTCATATCGTGGCACCCCGGCGGTCTCCAGCGCGTCGCGCTCGGTTATTTCGAGCTCGGCCCGCCGCTGCTGCTCGGCAACCTCTCCGCCGAGGGCCTCGGCGATGACCGCCGCGTTGCCGTCGTCGCCCAGCCCGGCCGCCTTCACGCCCAGCGCCAGTTCGGCCACGTCGAAGGGGCCTTCGAGGACGGGGTCGACGGTGCGCACCATGTTGACGAAGATCCCGCCGACGGGCAGCTTGGCCGCCCGCAGCTCGGTGACGCCGTCGAGGGTCTCCTGGACGGGCATCTCCTCCAGCAGGGTGACGAAGTGGACGGCCGTCTCGGGCGAGGCCACCACTCCGCGGACCATGTCGGCGTGGGCGCGCACCGGGCCGACTCTGGCCAGCCCCGCCACCTCCTGGGTGACGTTGAGGAAGCGGGTGACCCGGCCGGTGGGCGGGGCGTCCATGACGACGGTGTCGTACACCCTCTTGCCGGTTCTGTCGCGCCGCCGGACCGCCTCGCTGGTCTTGCCGGTGACCAGGACGTCGCGCAGGCCGGGGGCGATGGTGGTGGCGAAGTCGACCACGCCCATCTTGGTCAGCGCCTTGCCCATGCGCTTGAGGCCGTAGAACATCTCCAGGTATTCGAGCATGGCCTCTTCGGGGTCGATCGCCAGGGCGTGGACGTCACCGCCTCCCGGCGCCACCGCGATCTTGCGCTCCTCGTAGGGGAGCGGTGGAAGATCGAAGACCTGCGCGATGCCCTGGCGGCCCTCCACCTCCACGAGCAGCACCTTGCGGCCCCCGGCCGCGAGGGCCAGGGCCAGGGCGGCGGCCACGGTCGTCTTGCCGGTGCCGCCCTTGCCGGTCACGACATGGAGACGTACTCCGTCCCAGTCGGTGTCGCGAGATCTCACACCCGTGAGGCTACCCAAACGTCATTTCCCGATACGCCGAGGCCTGCTGGGTATCGATAACCTTCCGCCATGACGAAGTGGGAGTACGTGACCGTGCCGCTGCTGACGCACGCGACCAAGCAGATCCTCGACAACTGGGGCGACGACGGGTGGGAGCTCGTGGCCGTCGTCCCCGGCCCGAACCCCGAGCAGCTCGTGGCCTACATGAAGCGGGCCAAGGCGTGACCAGCCCCGAAGACCGTCTGTCGGCCCTGGGCCTGTCGCTGCCCGAGGTGGCGGCGCCCCTGGCGGCCTACGTGCCGGCGGTCCGTTCGGGCTCTCACGTCTACACCTCGGGCCAGCTGCCCATCGCGGCCGGGGAGCTGCTGAAGACGGGCAAGGTCGGCGCGGAGGTCACCCCCGAGGAGGCCTACGAACTGGCCCGCGTGTGCGCGCTGAACGCCATCGCGGCGCTCAAGTCGGTCGTGGGGGATCTCGGCCAGGTCGCCGGGATCGTCAAGGTCGTCGGGTTCGTCGCCTCCACGCCTGACTTCACCGGCCAGCCGCAGGTCGTGAACGGCGCGAGCGAGCTGCTCGGCGAGGTCTTCCAGGGCGCCCACGCCCGCAGCGCGGTCGGTGTGGCCGTCCTGCCCCGGGATGCCCCGGTCGAGGTGGAACTGATCGCCGAAATCCGTTAGATCTACACTCTTACGGTGGACATTGCGCTGCCGGGCGAGCTGGGTGAACGGGCGCGTGACCTGCTGGCCGGGCGGCTCGTCCCGGTTCCGGCCAGGGCCGCCGCCACGGTGGCCCTGCTGCGGGAGCCCCCTCTGGAGGTCTACCTGCTCCGCCGCGTGGCCACGATGGCCTTCGCGGCCGGCGCCTACGTCTTCCCCGGGGGCTCCGTCGACCCCCGGGACGCCGGCCCGGACATCGGCTGGGCCGGCCCCTCGCCCGCCGAGTGGGGCGACCTGCTGAACGCCGACGAGGACACGGCGCGGGGCCTCGTCTGCGCGGCGGTGCGCGAGACGTTCGAGGAGAGCGGCGTCCTGCTGGCCGGTGACCCGGTCGACGACACGACCATGTGGGAGGCCGAGCGGCTGGCGCTGATCAGCCGGGAGCTCTCGTTCGCCGAGTTCCTGGCCGCCAACGGCCTGGTGCTCCGCTCCGACCTGCTCAAGCCGTGGGCCCACTGGATCACCCCGGAGATCGAGACCCGGCGTTTCGACACCCGCTTCTTCGTGGCGGCCCTGCCGCCGGGCCAGCGCACCAGGGACGTGGGCGGCGAGGCCGACACGGTCGTCTGGACGAGTCCCGCCGACGCCCTCACATCCGGATATTTCCTGATGCCGCCGACCCTCCACACGCTGTCCGCCCTGGCGGCGGCCGGAACGATCACCGACGTGTTCGCCGCCGACCCCAAGATCACCACCGTCATGCCCGCCCCGGTCGAGCGGAACGGGCAGATGGTCCTGACGACCGAGGGACAGATCTGATGAGCGGCCTCTCCCTGCCCATAGAGGGGCCCATCGAAGGGCCCATCGACGGCTCCGGCACCGCGACCGCCGTCAACGTGCTGGCCCCCAACGCCTCCCCGATGACCCTCGACGGGACCAACACCTGGGTCCTCGGCCGAGGCGAGTCGGTCGCGGTGGTCGACCCCGGCCCCGACGACCCGGGCCACCTGTCGACGGTCGTGTCGCGCCTGGGCGGCCGGAACGTGGAAGTGATCCTGCTCACGCACGGCCACGAGGACCACAGCGGCGGAGCCCGCCGGTTCGCCGAGATGGTGAAGTCCCCGGTACGAGCCCTCGACCGCACCCACGTCCTGGGCGAGGAGGGCCTGGAGGACGGCGACGCCCTGACGGCCGGCGGCGTGGAGATCCGGGTGATCGGAACGCCGGGCCACTCGTTCGACTCGCTCTGCTTCTGGCTCCCCGAGGACGGCGCCCTGCTGACGGGCGACACGATCCTGGGCCGCGGCACGACGGTGATCGCCCCCGACGGCGACCTGGCCGACTACCTCCGCAGCCTCGACCGGCTCAGGGCCATGGCGGAGCTGTCGGAGGCGGAGTCGCTGCTGCCGGGCCACGGCCCGATCCTGGCCGACCCGATCGGCAAGCTGGACGAGTACATCACCCATCGCAGGCAGCGCCTCGACCAGATCCGCCAGGCGATCAGGGACGGCGCGAAGGACGCGCGCGAGATCGTGGAGATGGTCTACGCGGAGGTGCCCAGGGAACTGTGGCCGGCGGCGGAGATGTCGGTCGCGGCCCAGCTGAACTACCTGAAGAAGCTCTAGCTAGCGCGAGCGGTTGTAGAGCCGCTCCATGTCCATGATCACGACGGCCTTGGCCTCGATGCGGAGCCAGCCTCGCCCCGCGAAGTCGGCCAGCGCCTTGTTGACCGTCTCCCGGGACGCCCCCACGAGCTGGGCCAGCTCTTCCTGGGTCAGGTCGTGGTGGACCCGGATGCCGTCTTCGACCTTCTGCCCGAACCGCTCGGCCAGGTCGAGCAGGGCCTTGGCCACCCGCCCGGGGACGTCGGTGAAGACCAGGTCGGCCAGCACGTCGTTGGTCCGCCGGAGCCGCTGGGCCAGCGCCCGGAGCAGGTGGAGCGCCACCTCGGGACGGCCGGTCAGCCAGGGTCGCAGGTCGTCGTGGGACAGGCCGGCGAGCTTCACGTCGGTCAGCGCGATGGCGGAGGCCGTGCGGGGGCGCGGGTCGAACAGCGAGAGCTCGCCGAACATCTCGGAGGGGCCGAGGACCGACAGCAGGTTCTCCCGGCCGTCGGAGGCGGTGCGGGCCAGCTTGATCTTGCCTTCGAGGACGACGTAGAGGGTGGCCCCGGTCTCGTTCTCGCTGAACAGGGTCTGACCCTTCGTCAGGGTCACCTCGGTGATGCTGGTGCGGAGGGCCGCGGCGCTCTCACGGTCGAGCGCGGAGAAGAGGGGGGCCCTGCTCAGGACTTCTTCGGTGTTCATGCCTGCCTCCCAACTTCATTCGCGATCGTAGCCATTGTGGCCTATGCCCCGCCTTCCGTATCACCTGGACTGCCAGAAAGCAGACGTCGCACGGCTGCCTCGACGTAACCGGCGCGCTCGTCGGGGGTGAGGGTCTCGACGGCGGCGGTGTAGTGGGGAGTGACCGACGTCCACGCGGAGGCGAGGGAGAGCAGCAGGCCGAGCAGCACCCCGGCGGGGAACACGGCGGGCAGGACGCCCTCGGCCTGCGCCTTGGCGATGGCCTCGACCTTGGCCCGGGTGCTCTCCACGGCCCGGGGGTTGGGCGGGTCGTCCGCGCGCTCCAGTCGCTGCCAGGTGGCCAGGCGGGCGATCTGCGGGTGGGCGTCGTAGCCCCTGGCCAGGGCGGCGGCGTAGCCGGGGAGGTCGTGGACGTCGATCGGGGTCTCCCGGACGACCGTCTCGACGATGCCGGTGAAGACGGCGTCGAACAACTGATCCTTGCTGCCGAAGTAGTGGTAGATCTGCGCCTTGTTCGTGCCCGCCACCGCCGCGATGCGGTCGACCCGGGCGCCGGCGATGCCGTAGGCGGCGAACTCCTCCATCGCGGCGTCGAGCAGTCGCTGTCGGGTGGCGTCGGCTTTACCAGGCATGCCCCAAGACTATTTTCTAACCGGTTAGTTGACAACTTCCGAGACCGCTGCCTAGTGTTCTAACTAACCAGTTAGTCAGAAGGAGTCGAACATGATCTGGTTCGTCACCGGCAGCTCCCGCGGTCTCGGCCGCGAGATCGTCCTGGCCGCGCTCGAACGCGGCGACAGCGTCGCGGCGACCGCCCGCACGCCCGCCCAGCTCGACGACCTCTCGCAGAAGTACGGCGACCGCGTCCTCGCGCTCCCCCTCGACGTCACCGACGCCGAAGCGGTCGAAGACGCCGTGGCCACGGCCGTGGAGGCGTTCGGCACGCTCGACGTCGTGGTCAACAACGCCGGCTGGGCCGACATGTCGGCCTTCGAGGACACCCCCATCGACAACTTCCGGGCGCAGGTCGAGACCAACTTCTTCGGCGTCGTCAACGTGACCAGGTCGGTCGCGCCGATCCTGCGCCGGCAGGGGCACGGCTCGCTGATCAACGTCTCCTCGATCGGCGGCCGTCTCGGCACGCCCGGCCTGTCCGCCTACCAGGCCTCAAAATGGGCCGTGAACGGCTTCACCGAGGTCATCGCCCAGGAGCTCGGCCCGCTCGGCGTCCGGGTCACCACGATCGAGCCAGGCGGCATGACCACCGACTGGGGCGGCGCGTCGATGACGATCCCGCCGATCTCCGAGCCCTACGAGCAGAGCGTCGGGGCCATGGTGCGGCTGCTGCGGCAGGGCGAGCGCAAGCCGCTCGGCGACCCCGCCAAGGTCGCCCAGGTGATCGTCCGGATCACCGAGATGGACGAGCCGCCGGTCCGGCTGCTGCTCGGTTCCGACGCCCTCAACGGCGCCCGGTACGCCGCCCACACCACCGCCGAGCGCGACGCGGCGTACACGGATCTGAGCCGTTCCACCGACCGTGACGACGCCACCGCCCAGGAGCGTGATCCTCTGGGTCAAGCATTCTCCACGAGCGCCGATGGCGCCGCGGTGGAGTGAGGCGGGTCGTGTATCGGTAGCCGGGTGACCGACTCGATGACCATCCGGGACGTCCTCAACTCGACCCGCGAACTGATCGAACCCGCCCACCGGGCCGCGATCGACCGGCTCTCCCCGGAGCTGCGGCACGTCGCGGGCTACCACATCGGCTGGTGGGACGACGAGGGCAACGAGCTCATCGGCGGCCAGGGACGGTTCGTGCGGCCCGCGCTGGCGCTGGGGTGCGCGCGGGCGGCCGGGGGGCACGCCGCCGACGCGGTGCCGATGGCGGTCGCGACCGAGCTGGTCAACGACTTCTCCCTGCTCCACGACGACGTGATCGACGGCGACGACATCAGGCGGGAGCGCCCGGCGGCCTGGACCGTCTTCGGGCTCAGCGAGGCGCTGCTGACCGGCGACGCCCTGCTGGCGGTCGCGATGGCGCTGGTCGGCCCGGCCGGGGTGCGGACCCTCGCCGACGCGCTGCTCGACCTGTGCCACGGGCAGGCCAGCGACCTGGCCTTCGTCGACCGGCCCCAGGTCACCCTGGCCGAGTGCATGACCATGGCCGAGAACAAGACCGGCGCGCTGCTCGGCGCGGCCTGCGAGCTGGGCGCGCTGGCCGGGGGAGCCGGTGACCTCCAGGTCTTCCGGGAGTTCGGCACCCGCCTCGGGCTGGCCTTCCGGCTCACTGACGACGTGCGGAAGCTGGTCGCCGACCTGGGCTGCCGCCGCAAGTCGCTGCCGGTCGTCGCCGCCCTGGAATCGGGTACGCCCCCCGCCGCCCGCCTGGCCGAGTCACTGCGCGACGGGGGCGACCCCGAGACGCAGGCCGACCTGGTCGAGCGGACGGGCGCCCGCGAATGGGCGCTCCGGGAGGCCGACCGTCAGGTCGAGCTCGCTTTCACGGCGCTCGGCCACGGGGCCACCCCGGAGCTGCGGCTGCTGGCCGACCTGAGTCTCGGCCGGACTCGCTAGTGGATGCCGGTGCGGACCGAGGTGATCCGCCCGGTGTTGAAGCCGAGCCAGTGCATGCGGCCCATGTAGCGGGCGTGCTCGATCTTCATGCAGCGGTCCATGATCACCGTGAGGCCGCCCTCCTCGGCGATGCGGGCGCCCTCCTCGCTGATCACGCCGAACTGGAGCCACAGCGCGCCCGCGCCGATGGCGACCGCCTCACGCGCGATGCCGGGGACGGCGTCGGGCGCGCGGAAGACGTTCACCACGTCGACCTTGACGGGGATGTCCGAGAGGCTCGGGTAGGAGGTCTCGCCGAGGATCTCCTTCTCGCGCGGGTTGACCGGGATCATCCGGTAGCCGTGGCGCTTGAGGTAGAAGCCGACGAAGTTGCTGGCCCGCAGCTCGTTGCCCGACAGGCCGACGACCGCGACGGTCTTGGCGGTGTTGACGATCCGCTGGATGTCCTGTGGTTCCTGATATCTCATGCCTTCTCCACGTGCGCGAAGCCCTGCTCCAGGTCCCAGATCAGGTCCGCCACCGACTCGACGCCGACCGACAGGCGGATGGTGCCGGCCCCGACCCCGGCGGCGGCCAGTTCGGCGTCGCCGAGCTGACGGTGGGTGGTGCTGGCCGGGTGGATGATCAGGCTCTTGGCGTCGCCGACGTTGGCCAGGTGGGACCAGAGCGTCGTGCCGCGGATGAAGGCCTGGCCGCCCTCACGGCCGCCGGCGCACTCGAAGGAGAAGACCGCGCCCGCGCCGCGCGGCAGGTACTTCTCCACCAGCGCCTTGTACGAGCTGTCGGCCAGCCCCGGGTAGGTCACCTTCGAGGCCAGCTCGTGGGCCTGGAGGAACTCCGCGACCGCGAGGGCGTTGTCGACGTGGCGGTCCATCCGCAGCGACAGCGTCTCCAGGCCCTGGAGGAACAGGAACGCGTTGAACGGCGACATCGCCGCGCCCAGGTCGCGGAGGGTCTCGGCGCGCAGCTTCATCAGGTAGCCGTATTCGCCGAACGTCTCGTGGAACTTCAGCCCGTGGTAGGCCGGAGACGGCTGGGCGATCACCGGGAAGCGGCCGTTGGAGTAGTCGAACGTGCCCGCCTCGACGACGACGCCGCCGATGCTGGTGCCGTGGCCGCCGATGAACTTGGTCGCGGAGTGGACGACGATGTCGGCGCCCCACTCGATCGGCCGGCACAGATAGGGCGTCGCGAACGTGTTGTCGACGATCAGCGGCAGGCCGTTGTCGTGGGCGATGGCCGCGACGGTCTCGATGTCGAGCACGTTGCCGGCCGGGTTGCCGATCGTCTCGCCGTAGAACGCCTTGGTGTTCGGCTGGACCGCGGCGCGCCAGGCCTCGGGGTCGTCGGGGTCGACCCAGGTCAGCTCGACGTTCATCTTGCGGAACAGGTGCTTGAGCTGGTTGACCGTGCCGCCGTAGAGGGCCGAGGAGGAGACCACGTGGTCGCCGGGCTCCAGCAGCGTGAACAGCGACGCGGCCTGGGCGGCGATGCCGCTGGCGAACGCCACCGCGCCGGTGCCGCCCTCCAGGTTGGCCATCCGCTCCTCGAACACCGCCGTGGTCGGGTTCATGATGCGGGAGTAGGTGTTGCCGTACTCCTGGAGGTTGAAGTAGGCCGCCGCCGACTCGGGGTCCTCGAAGACGTAACTGGTGGTCTGGAAGATGGGCACCGCGCGGGCGCCGGTGTTCGGGTCGGGCCGCTGTCCCGCGTGGAGCTGGCGGGTCTCGAACCCGAACTCCCGGGCTTCTTCGGTACGGAATGGTCTGTCGCTCACGAAGCCATCTTCCTCGTCAAGAACTGCCGGATGAGGGGGGTCTGCCGTGCTTCCTCCAGCAGGAAGCAGTCATGACCGTACGGTGCGTCGATGAGGTGGTTCTCCACCGGTTTGCCCAGATTAGTGAGGGCGGCGGCGATCTCGTCCGACGCCTCCGGCGGATAGAGCCAGTCGGAGCTGAACGAGATGAGCAGCGTCCGGGCCTGGACGTTCTCCAGCGCCTTCTCCAGCGACCCGCCGCCGTGCTCCCTGGCCAGGTCGAAGTAGGTCAGCGCGCGGGAGATGTAGAGGTAGCTGTTGGCGTCGAACCGCTTCACGAACGAGTCGGCCTGGTGGCGCAGGTAGCTCTCGACCTCGAACTCGGGCTCGACGATCGTGTGGCGGATGTCGTCGGAGAACTGGAGCCGCCGGCCGAACTTGTCGGTCAGGGCCACGCCGGAGAGATAGGTCACATGGCCGACCATGCGGGCCACGCCCATGCCGGCGTCGGGCTTGCGGCCGGTGCCGTAGTAGTGGCCGCCCTGCCAGTCGGGGTCGCGCATGATGGACTCGCGGGCGATCGCGTTCCACGCCAGACCCTGGGGGTGGAGGGCGTGGGTGGAGGCGATGACCACTATGGAGTCGACCTGACCCGGATACTGGACCGCCCATTCGAGGGCCTGCATCCCGCCCAGCGAACCGCCCGCGATCACCGCGAGACGCTCGATTCCGAGCTCGTCCAAGAAGGCGCGTTCGGTGCGGACCATATCCGCCACGGTGACCACCGGGAAGTCGGAGCCATAGGGGCGCCCGGTGGCGGAATCAATGGTGGAAGGGCCTGTCGTGCCGCTGCAGCCGCCAAGGAGGTTCGTGCAGACGACGAAGTATCGGTCGGTGTCGAAAGCCTTTCCGGGCCCGATCATCCCGTCCCACCAGCCCAGCCCTTTCCCCTTCACGCCGTCGCGATCCTCGGCGCCGAAGCCGTCGCGGGCGCTCGCTTCGGGGGCCGTCTTCGCGGAACCTGCCGCATGGGCGTTGCCGCTGAGGGCGTGGCAGACGAGTATGACGTTGTCGCGCTCGGGGGAGAGTGTGCCGTAGGTCTCGTAGGCCACACGGACGTCGCGCAGTTCCCGACCGCTGTCGAGGCGTATCGGACCAGGCAGGTCGAGGTATTGAGTTTCAACGAAACCTATGGAGCCCATGGGTTTCATTGTATTGTTCATTTAACCTGTAGGAAATGAGGGGATCATCATGACGAACGGAGTGAACGTCCAGGCCCTGCTGGACGCCCGCGAGGTTCTCAAGGGCGCGCCCGAGGCGGCCCAGTTCACCTGGCGCGCCAGCTCCAAGTGGCAGCACGGCGTCCACAGCACCACCAGGATCGAGAAGTTCTTCGGCCTCGGCCAGGAGCAGAGCCACAAGAGCGAGTCGGTCTTCGAGGCCGACCACCCCGCCATCTTCGCGGCCGAGGACAACGGCATCACCCCCATCGAGTACCTGCTCGTGGGCCTGGCCTCCTGCCTGACCGCCGGCATCGCCTCGGTCGCGCAGAACCGCGGCATCAAGCTCAACTCGGTCGAGGCCTCCGTCGAGGGCGGCCACGACATCCGCGGCATCCTCGGTGCCGACAGCGACGTGCGCAACGGCTTCAACGACATCAAGGTGACCTTCTCCATCGACGCCGACGCCCCCCGCGCCGACATCGAGGCTCTCGTCGCCCAGTCGCAGAAGCGTTCGGCCGTCTTCGACGCGCTGACCAACCCGACGAACGTCACCGTCGAAGTCGCCTGATCGTGAACGTCACCACGGCCGTCATCGGCGCAGGTCACGCGGGCCTGGCGGCCAGCCACTTCCTGACGGCCGCGTCGATCGACCACGTGGTGCTGGAGCGCGGCGAGGTCGCCAACTCGTGGCGGCACGAACGATGGGACTCCCTCCGGCTCCTCACCCCCAACTGGCTCAACCGTCTCCCGGGCTCCCACTACGAGGGCCCCGACCCCGACGGCTACGCCGACATGGGCGAGGTGGTCGATTTTCTGGAGCGTTCCGCCAAGGACGTCCCGGTCCGCACCGGCGTGACGGTCACGTCGGTGCGGCGCTCGGCCGGCGGATACACGCTGACGACCGACCAGGGGCCCGTCGAGGCCCGGACCGTCGTCATCGCCAGCGGCGCCTGCAACGTCGCCTCGGTGCCGGCGCTCGCCGCGGCGGTGCCCTCGTCGGTGGAGCAGGTGACGCCGTTCGGCTACCGGAACCCCTCCCGGTTGCCGGACGGCGGCGTGCTCGTCGTCGGGGCCTCGGCCACGGGGGTGCAGCTCGCGGCCGAGATCCGCCGCTCCGGCCGCCCGGTCGTGCTGTCGGTCGGCGAGCACGTCCGGATGCCCCGCGTCTACGAGGGCCGCGACGTGCTCTGGTGGATGCACAACTCCGGCGTCTGGAGTCAGCGCTACGACGAGGTCGACGACCTGACCCGGGCCCGGCGGCTGCCGTCGCCGCAGCTCGCCGGGGCGTCCACCCTGGACCTCAACGTGCTGACCGCGCTCGGCGTCGAACTGGTCGGGCGGCTCTCGGCGATCCGCGACGGCGCGGCCCTCTTCTCCGGGGGCCTGCGCAACGTGGCGGCGCTGGCCGACCTCAAGATGAACCGCCTGCTCGACACGTTCGACCAGTGGGCCGGAACCGCGCCGGGGGAGCGCTTCGCGCCCACCGACGTGCCCGGTACGGCCCGCTGGCGGGTCGACCTGGGGTCGGGGGAGATCCGCTCGATCGTCTGGGCGACCGGCTTCCGGCCCGACTACTCGTGGCTGGACGTCCCGGTCGTCGACCCGAAGGGCGCGCTGACCCACGACGGCGGCGTGCTCGGCGACGGCCTCTACGCCCTCGGCCTGCCGGTCCTGCGCCGCAGACGGTCGACGTTCATCTGCGGCATCGAGGACGACGCCCGCGAGGTCGTCGACCACCTGCGGCTGCACCTAGCCGGTTAGTCCCGCCAGAACATCAGGGAGTCGACGAACTCCCAGAACGGACGATCGGTCGGCTCGGCCGCGACGACGAGCCGCACCGTGTCCGGGGCGTGGCCGCCGAACACCCGCTGTACGTGCCACGACCCGGGCACCTTCTCCGGCTGGACGGTGTGGGCGGAGTAGTCCCAGCCGCCGACGTGATCCGGCGGCCTCTCCGGGTGGTAGGACTGGACGGTGACGTTCAGCTCCCGCAGCAGACGGGCGGCCTCGTCGACCGTGTAGTTCGTCAGGTCGAATCCCTCCAGGGGCTCACCGGGCGCCGTCGGATCGCCGCCGACCTCGTAGCGCTCCCCGGGCTCAGGCGCCCGGCCGATCGTGAGTTCCAGAGGGCTGCGCAGATCGACCGGCACACTGACCGCGGTGACGCAGGAGCGGTCCCCGCAGCGGGTTCCTCGGATCGAGGTGATCCACTCGCTGCCCTGTTCGCCGACGATCTCGAACCCGTCGGTATGGTAGTGGACCATCCGCTGGGGAGAATTGACGGAGATCACCGCGCCGACCAGGCTCGGTGAGGTGGGCACCGTGTCCAGCGTGACGTCCAGGCCGTGCGCGGCGAAGTCCGCGCGGAAGCGCTCAGGATCGGCGTTGGGGTCCGCGATCCGGATGTCGATGCGATCGCTGTTCCGGGAGAACGCGACGGATTTGGCCGGGCCCAGTTCGTAGGAGGCGCTCACGCCGGGCTGCGACATGATCACCAGGATCGCCGTCAGAGCGGTGAGGGGGATCAGGACCAGAGACCTCCGCCGGCGGCGCCTCACCGGCCGTGGCGTTCTGACGATGGTGTCCAGGACGGCGGCCATCGTCGCCGGGTCTGCCCGCACGTGGCAGGCCGGGTCGTTGTCCCGCAACCAGTTCATCGGACGCTCCTTTCCGGTTCCTCGACGAACAGGTGCCGCAGCCGCCTGCGTAATCGGTGCACGCGCATCGCCGCCGTCGCCCGGGAGCAGCCCACGACCTTCGCTGCCTGGCCGAGGTCGAGCCCCTCCCACGACATGAGCAGGACCAGTTCGCGGTCGCCCTCGCTCAGGCTGTTCAGCGCGGCCAGCGCCGCCTGGCGGTCGGTCACCGCCGCCGCGTGATCCTCTTCGGCGCCGCCCGCCCACTCGGTCAGCGCGTCGCGGCGGTGGGTGCGGCGGATCAAGTTCAAGGTGAGGTTGCGGGCGGTCGCGTAGAGCCAGGGGAGCGGCTGGTCGCGGGGCACCCGGTCGTACTTCTCCCACGCGATCTTGAACGTCTCGGCGGCGATGTCCGCGGCGTCGGCGGGGCCGGCCCGGCGCCAGGCGTAGCGCAGGACCGGCGTGTAGTGCTCCTTGAACATGCGCGTGAAGTCGGCCTCATCGCTCACTCCGTCTCCTCTTCAGTGCTGCCTCTACCGGTAGATGTCGCGGAGCGCGCGGTTATCACCCGGGAGACATGCGAAGAGCGGGCCGGGGAACGACCACGGCCCGCTCGGTGCCTGAACGCGTCGGCGACTCGACCTTCGGTCAGGGGAGATCGGTTCCGGTCACCTCACGCGGTGCGGGCCGCGTGAGGTGACTCCTAGACGACGGGCGTGCGGGTGAGCTCCCACTTGATGGTGATGACGGTCCGGCCCGACTTGCCGTGCGTGTCGATGCGCAGCGACTTGCCGGGGACGCAGGTGTAGGTGCCCTTGCGGGGGATCGCCCCGAGGTCCTCGTTGCGTGCGACCGCGTCGCGGAGCAGGCCGGAGAAGCCCTTTCCGCCGCCGGAGCGCTCCAATCTGGCGCCGATGTTGCCGGTGCGGGGCTTGAGGGCGACCTTGCCGTAGGTCTGGGGTCCGTGGCCGCCGAAGGTGTACGTGAAGTTCTCACGGCCCTTCAGCCTGAAGGTGGCGCCGCCGGTCAGCAGGGCCGCGGTGCGGAAGTCGTAGTGGGCGCCGACGTACTTGCCCTCGGGGGTGAAGGTCGCCTTGATGCCGGCGCCTCCCTGCGCGAAGAAGTTGTGCTTCTTGCCGGCGACCTCGGCGGTCGCCGTGGTCACCGTCCACGACCCCGCCCAGCACGGCGCCTTGGGCGTGGAGGTGGGGGTGGGGGTGGGAG
>NZ_BBXG01000010.1:0-12098 GCF_001570605.1 Herbidospora cretacea
CGCCAAGCGCGTCCCGGCCGCCACCACCCGGCCGTCGGTTTCGACTACGTCCACTCAGCCGTCGACGACCACAGCCGGCTGGCCTACAGCGAGATCCACACCGACGAGAAAGCCGCCACCTGCGCGGCCTTCCTGCGCCGGGCCGCCGCCTTCTTCGCCGCCCACGGCATCACCCGCATCCACCGGGTCATCACCGACAACGCCCTGAACTACCGCCGCGCCCATGCCTGGAAACAGGCCCTGGCCGAACTGGGCGCGGCCGCCAAGCACACTCGCCCCCACCGGCCGCAGACCAACGGGAAAGTCGAGCGCTTCAACCGCACCCTGCTCGATGAATGGGCCTACCAGCGGATCTACACCAGCAACACCCAACGCGCCGCGGCACTGCAGGACTTCCTGCACAGCTACAACTACCATCGCTGCCACACCGCACTCGGAGGCCAGCCACCGATCAGCCGCGTCAACAACGCACCGGGTTCATACATCTAGCCGAGCAGCCGCCGTGCCTTGCGCAGCGCGCGTTTGAACACCGTGCGCTCGCCCCGCCGCTGCAACTGCACCGTCTGCACCCGCCAGCTCTCCGCCTTGGCCCGCCAGCGCGCCGAGTCGGCGGTGCCCTTGGCGGCCTTCTTCTCCAGCACGCCCACCTGCCGTTCCAGCGCGTGGACCTGCTTCTCCAGCCGGCCGGCGGCGACCTTGCGTTCGATCGCCAGGGCCCGCCAGTGGGCCGCCTCGGTGTTGCGGCTGACGATGAACGGCTTGACGCTGGTGTCGACGCGGGCGAACCCGTGTTCCTCGCCGTCGAGCCATTCCGAGCCGTAGAGCTCGTGGACGACGTCGTCGAACTCCTGGCCGTCCTTGATGACGTGGAGCGCGCGGGCGATGGCGGCGGTGCGTTCGAGCCGGGCGGTGACGATGCCCTCGTGGGTCTCGGTCAGCGCGATGTGCAGCAGGCCGAGGTCGGTCTTGTCGGCCTTGGCGATCAGGGTGTCGAGGGTCTCCGCGGCGACCGTCCAGCCGGGCGGGCAGACCAGCCGGAACGGGGCCGGCGCCGACGTCGGGCCGGCGTCGTCGACCAGCCTGACTCGGCCGTCGTTCTCGTAGGCGCCCTTGATCAGCCGGTCGTCCAGGCGGGGGTCGTCGAAGGGCGACCGGCGGCCGCCGCCGAGCGTCGGCCAGTCGCCGACGAGGGTGACCCGCACGTCGGGCAGCGTGCTGACCAGGGCCGCGTCCACGCCGCCGCGCACGAGTTCGTAACTGGAGCCCCGGGTGTCGATGACAACGTCGACATAGGGCACCAGCCACTGACGGCCGCCTTCGGTGCGCAGAAACCGCCGGTAGGGGATGCGGTCGGCCACGAAGGGCGCGTTGTACCTTTTCACCTCGGTCTGCCGCCGCATTAAAGTCGACTGCCCGAGGTGCCAGGCGGGCGCTTCGAGTTCGGGGACGAACACGGCGCCGACCTGGGTGAGCCGATAGCCGAGGTCGGTGTCCTCGGCCAGGACGAGCGAGGTGTCCATGCCGCCGGCCTGGGTCCACAGGGCGTGGTGCTGGGAGACGCTCGCGCCGACGTGCACCCGGTGCATCAGCGGGCTGGGGGCGGTCCGCAGGCCGTCGTGCTCGTCGACCAGCTTGTGCCACCAGGTGTGGCCCTCGCACTCGTCGAACAGCAGGTGCTCCCGCCCGTCGCGCACGGCCTCGCCGAGCACGTCGGGCGACGGCAGCGCCGACGGGGTGAACTTGAGCGAGCCCAGCACCACCAGGTAGTCGGCCGCGTGGTGCCAGCGCATGTGGGCGCTGAGGTGGCCGCGCGGGGGCACCACGTCGGCGTCGAGCCGCAGCACGACCTCGCCGGTGGCGTGCGCGAACCCGGTCTGGATCGCCCACGCGATGCCCCAGCCCTCGTTGGGGATCTCGCGCACCCACGACGGCAGGTCCAGCGGCCCGCCGTCGTTGACGACGATCACCTCCGTCAGGTGGGAGGGGTAGTCCTGCTGGGCGAGCGCGGCCAGGGTCAGGTCGAGTTTGCGCTGGTCGTCGCGGACCGGGATGACCACGGTCACGGTCTTGCCCGGGAGCGAGCCGGGGCACGGCGGCACCAGCACGCCGTAGTCGTTGTGGGGCACGCGAGCCGTCATGACCTGCCTCCCGGGAGCTCCATCAGGGCGTTGGGCCGGAAACCGCGCCACTGCCGCTTGTTGCGTTTGAGGAAGGTGCCGATCGGCTCCCGCCAGGTGTGCTCGGCGGCCTTGCCGCGCCGCAGGATGTAGCCGAGGCCGTGACCCCGGTAGATGGTTCCGCCCGCGACCTGCACGGCGTGCTGGAACTGGGTGTCGACCGACCGGGGCAGCGGGCGGAAGCCGCCCACGGCGTCGAAGACCGAGCGGGTGGCCAGGATCGTGCCGCCCGCGATGAAGTTGGTGACCTGCTCGGTGATCTGCTGGTGGTGGACGGTCACGTCGATGGCCGCCAGGTAGACGAACTCGGGCGAGGTGCCCAGCACGTCGGCGCCGCTGTAGGAGTGGGCGAGCAGCAGGTCGGCCAGGAAGTCGGGGCCGTACCAGTCGTCGTCGTCCATCTTGAGCAGGAACGACCCGGAGGCCCGTTCGGCGGCGGCGTTCAGCACCGACCCGAAGGCCTTGGCGTTGGGGGCCTGGTAGACGGTCAGCGGCCGGTCGAACTTCTCGATCGCCGCCGCGACGCCGGGATGCTCCCTGGGCACGCCGTGCAGCGCCAGCACGACCTCCAGGTCGGCGTCGCGCTGGCGGCCGGCCTGTTCGAGGGCGAAGGCGACCTGGTCGGGCCGCCGGGTGGCCAGCAGGATCGACGTCGTCGGCAGGTAGGAGCCCACCGCGCCGAGCCGGGCCCAGCGCTCCCTGACCCCGTGGTCGCGCAGCGCCCGCCGCCGCAGCCGGATGCTGTGCTCCTCGCGGGTCAGGTCGTCGTCGAGCACGTCCCGGCGCGCCCGCAGCAGCGTGACCAGGCCGGGCCCCAGCGCCCCCGCCCACGCGGGGACGTCGTCGCAGACCAACGGCACCCCGGCGGCGGCCAGCCCGGCCACGACCCGGACGGCGGTCAGCGGACCGGTGTGCCCGCGCCGCCAGTCGATCACGACCCCGCGCAGCTTGCGGACCCGGTCGACGTCCATGACCGTCACCGCGCCCGAGGCCGCGATCCGGGTCAGCGTCTCGGTCCCGAGCCTGATCACCCAGCCGTCGTCGTCGAGGGTGAGCTCGCCGACGCCCTTGGTCGGCACGCTGACGAACCCCATCGGGTTGACCGACCGGTCGTCGACCGGCGGCACCAGCGCGGGGTCGGTCAGCCCGGCGGCCAGCAGCTTCTCGCCGCCGGGACGCCCGATCTCCTCCCAGCTCGGCGACCCCGACCGGTCGACGGTCACGGCGTCGCCGCCCCAGGCGGCCGACGCGTCGGTGCGGACGACCAGGTCCCCGGCGGGCGCCCCGATGCGGATCGGCATCGGGCCCGCCGGCTCGGCGATGGCCGCGTTGGGGTCGCCGGGCCGCCAGTGGGCCGCGCCCGGACCGGCCAGCACCGGCACCGGTGAGGCGATGGCCTCCAGCCGGTTGCCGGAGAACGCGCGGGCCACGGCGGTGACCACCCGGCCCGAGGGCGTGAAGGCGTTGAACGTGACGTCGACCTGCCAGCCGGCGCCCTTCTTGAACGTGCGGACCTCGGTCAGCGCCCGCCAGCGGTGGGCGGGGGTGAGGGCGGGGCTGGGCGCGGTGAACCAGTAGGGGACCTCGGCGATCACCACCGACACCTTCTTCGCCTTGGGCAGCGTCGACTGGAGGGTCATCGCCCGGCGCAGGTCGGTGGGGGTCCTGGCGAGGATCGTGACCTCGCCGGTCTCGGTCTCGGGATCGAGGTGGAGTTCGCCGTCGAGGTCGACGCCCCCGTCCATACCCACGCTGAAAGTCGTCATCGGCTCCTCCAGCGCCGCTTGCCCTGCGGCTGGGCGGCGAGTTTCTCGGCCTCGGCCTTCCACCGCTCGGCCTCGGCCCGCAGCCTGGCCGCCTCGGCCTTGTGCTTCTCGGCCGCCACCCGCCAGGTCTGGGCGTCGCCCTTGACCGGTCCGGCTTCGTCGAGGGGCACGACGCCGAACTCGGCGCCGTCGACCCAGTGGGCGCCGAACAGCTCGTCGACCAGGTCGTCGGGGTCCTCGCCGGGGAACAGGCGGGCCCGGTTGAAGGCGGCCGTCCGCTCCAGGCGGGCCACGGCCACGCCGTCGTGGGTCTCGGCGAGGGCGGCGCAGACCAGCCCGTAGCCCTCTTTCTCGGCGAGTCTCACCAGCTTGGCGACGCTGTCGGCGCCGAGCGCCCAGCCCGCCGGGATCCTCAGCCGGAAGGGGGCCCGCACCGCGCGGTTGACGCGGGGCTCACCGGCGTAGAGGTTGCCGAGCAGCCGCAGGTCGAGCATCGGCTCGTCGAGGGAGGCGCGGCGGCCGGTGGTCAGTTCGTGCCACGGTCCGTCGATGGTGACGCTGAGGTCGTGGATCGTCCCGGCCAGGGCGCTGTCGACGGTGCCTCGGGTCTCCTCGTAGGTGGTGGCGGTCGTGATCACCTCGACGTACGGGACCGAGTAGATCCGCCGGGGATGGGTGCGCAGCCAGCGCAGATCGGGGATGCGGTCGGCGAACAGGGTCCAGTTGTGCCGGTGCACCTCCTTCTCCCGGAGCATCACCGTCGACCTGCCGAGGTGCCAGCTCAGCGCCTCGGCGTCGGGGATGAACACGGCCCCGGCCTGGGCCAGCCGGTAGCCGAGCTCGGTGTCCTCGCCCATGTTCATCGTCACGTCGACGCCGCCCGCCCGCGCCAGCAGGGTGGCCCGCACCGAGGTGGTCGCGCCGGAGTGGAGCCGCGAGGGGTTCGACCGCGCGTCGCGCAGGTGCCGCGTCTCGGCGAGCGTCTTCTCCAGCCACACATGAGGGTGGACGCTCTCCGCCGGGAACAGGTCGGCCGAGCGCCCGGCGGCGGTCTCGGCGTAGACGTGGTCGGCGGTCGGCTCGTCGGTGCTGTCGGAGAAACGGATCGTCCCGTGCACCACGACATGATCCGACAGGTGGTGCCAGCGCATGTGGGCCTCGATGTGCTCCCGGTCGAGCAGCATGTCGGCGTCGAGCCAGTGGATCACGTCGCCCGAGGCCGCCGAGGCCCCGGTCTGCCGGGCGGCGCCGCGCCCCCACGACCCCTTCGGCACCCGCACGATCCTGGTGCGGTGGGGGGCCAGCGGCGGCAGCACGAGCGGGGTGGCGCTGCCGTCGTCGGCGACGACGACCTCGGTCAGATCGGCCGGGTAGCTCTGCGCCGCGAGCGCCGCGAGGGTGCGGTCAAGGGCGTCCTGACACTGGTAGGCCGGGATGACGACGCTGACGGACAGGCGCGGGGTCCAGGCGCCCAGCGGCGCCGGGCGCAGGGAGCTCCAGTCGTTGTGCCTGATCCGTGCCGTCAACGCTCGCCCACATCGGTCCTCACCCGGGGCGACGCCCCGGTGATGCGGCGGATCTCCTTGATCTCGGCCTCGACCTCGTTGCGCAGGAACATCGCGTTGACGCGGTCCTCCCCGAGGGCGGCGAGCACCGCGCGCAGGTCGTCGTCACGGCGGGCCGCACCCTCCGCCAGCAGCCGGGACGCCCCCGCGAGCTCCTCGGAGACGGTGCCCAGGGTGGTGGTGACCCGGGCGAGGTTCGTCTCCAGCTTCTTCACCCTCGTGTCGATCCGCTGGGTCTTGCCGTCGAGCCGGCGCACGCTGAACACCAGCAGCCCGAGCCCGGCCAGGCACCCGCCGAGCAGCACCAGCAGCAACGCGTCGACGACGGGAAGCGCGCCCATCAGGACGAGGGTGGCGAGAGCGGCCAGCACGACCGTTCCGGCGGCCGCGCCGAGCATCGCCAGACGGCGGAGCGTGGGCATCTTTGTCAGCCTCCGTGTCAACAAGGAATGAGTCGGGATTCTATTGGAAGATCTCTCATGATTTGCCAGGGGGAATGCGGAGATTTTGCCACGACATAGACAAGTCAGGAGGTCAAGCGGCGAAACAACCCTAGCCCCCTCCGCTTCTCTTGCGGCACGTCGGAAGCGGCTTCGGGGGCGGGCCAGAAGTTCGCGGGGGAGGACCGGCGGACCCCGTGTGTCTGCCCGATGACGTCGTGGGGACTTTCGCCAGGCCGGGCCAGTAACACGGCGCGCGAAACCGCCTCGGTGCGTTCCATGACGGCCTCGGTCCCGGCGGGCGACTCGGTCACCAGGACGCCCAGCCGCCCGTCTGTCATCGCGCGTGTCATGCGTTCGAGGGTCTCCGCCGCCAGGGGGGCGTGCACGGAGCCCCGGTAGCGGAACGGCACCGGGAACGCCGTCGCGGGGGCGGCGTCGGCCAGGTGGACCCGGGGGTCGCCGCGCATGCTCTCGCTGATGAGCCGCAGCTCGAACTCCTGGCCCGACAGGGCCTCCCCGCGGCCCGTTCTGATCGACGACCAGGGCGCGGTGAGCAGGACGCGCACGTCGGTGATCGACCCCGTCAGCGCCGCCTCGACGGCGTCCCTGGTCTCCCGCTCGCTCGCCTTCGACACGTCGAAGACCACCTCGACGTAGGGCGTGTGCCACATGCGTCCGCGCTGTTTGCGCAGGTCACGGCGGAGCGGGATGCGCTGGGCGTGGTAGGGCTCCACGGCCCGCACGGTGGCCGTGCGGTTGCGCTTCTGGGCCGGCACCCCCAGGTGGACCGCCCGCGCCGACAGGTCGGGCACGAACACCGCGCCGCCCTGGGCCAGCCGGTAGGCGAACTCGGTGTCCTCGCCCCGGTGCACCTCGGCGTCGAGCCCGCCGACCGACTCCAGCAGGGCGCGGTGCAGGGACAGGGTGGGGCCGGTGACGACGTGATAGGGGTTGCGGCTCTTCTTCATGCCGTCGAGCCGCAGGATCGTGCGCTCGGTGCTGCTCGGCGTCGCCGCCGACAGGTCGATCAGCTCGCCCAGGCGGTCGTCCGCGACGGCGTCCCTGACCTGTGCGGGGGTCAGTTCGGGCGGCTCGACGAAGACCTTCGCGCCGATCGTGACGAGGTAGTCGGTGAGGTGGTGCCAGCGCAGCAGCAGTTCCAGGTGGTCGCGGTAGATCACCATGTCGGCGTCGAGGCGCTGCACGATCGTGCCCTCGGTGACGGCGACCCCGGCGTTGACCGCGAACGCGGGCCCCCACCCGCCCGGCCCCGACCGGATGATCCGGGTGTTCTCCGGCCTGATCGCGGGCAGCCGCAGCGGCGGCAGGCTGCCGTCGTCCACCACGACGACCTCGGTCAGGTGGGCCGGATAGGTCTGCACCGAGAGCGAGGCCAAGGTGAGGTCGAGGAACCGCTGACCGCCGTGGGCGGGGATGACCACGCTGACCGGGAGCCGCGGTGTCCAGTGGCCGGCCTCCGGCGGCGACAGCGGCGAGTAGTCGTTGTGGCGGATCCGGGGCCGGGCGGAAGTGCCCGTCACGATGCCTTCTCCTTCACACGATCGCCTGTGGCGGAACGGTGATCGACAATAGTCAACCACCCTGGCATTTTCCTGGGAGCGTATATAGCCCGGACAAATGGGGTTTAACGGTCACCGTCCCAGCAGTCGGACGCCGGATCCCGGATCTCGAACGTTTGCCCGTAGACTCGGTGCCCGATACCGCAGGTGACATGGAGGAACCGCATGTCCAGGGTTTGGCGTGGACTCATCGAGGAATACCGCGACCGGCTTCCCGTGAGCGCGACGACGCCCGTGGTCACCCTTCTCGAGGGTGGCACCCCACTGGTCCCGGCGCCGAAGGTCTCCGCGCTGGTCGGCTGTGACGTCTTCCTCAAGGTCGAGGGCCTCAATCCGACCGGCAGCTTCAAAGACCGCGGCATGACCCTGGCCATCAGCAAGGCCGTGGAAGAGGGCGCCCAGGCCGTCATCTGCGCCTCCACCGGCAACACGTCGGCCTCGGCCGCGGCCTACGCCGTGCGCGCCGGGCTGACCTGCGCCGTGCTCGTGCCGCGCGGGAAGATCGCGATGGGCAAGCTGGCCCAGGCGCTCGTCCACGGCGCGAAGCTCCTCCAGGTCGAGGGGTCCTTCGACGACTGCCTTGAGATGACCAAGAAGCTCGCGGAGAACTACCCGATCGCGCTGGTCAACTCGGTCAACCCCCACCGCCTCCAGGGCCAGAAGACGGCCGCGTTCGAGATCGTCGACGCCCTCGGCTCGGCCCCCGACGTCCACTGCATCCCGGTGGGCAACGCGGGCAACATCACCGCCTACTGGATGGGCTACCAGGAATACGCCGCCAAGCCGCCGAAGATGTTCGGCTTCCAGGCGAGCGGCTCCGCGCCGATCGTCAACGGCGCCCCGGTCACCCACCCCCACACCATCGCCACCGCGATCCGCATCGGCAACCCCGCGTCGTGGAAGCTCGCCGAGGCGGCCCGCGACGAGTCCGGCGGCGTCATCCAGGCGGTCACCGACCGCCAGATCGCCGCCGCCTACAAACTGCTGGCCCAGGGCGAGGGCGTGTTCGTCGAACTCGCCTCGGCCGCCAGCGTCGCCGGCCTGATCCAGGCCCACGAGCAGGGCCTGCTCCAGCCGGGCCAGCGCGTGGTCTGCACGGTCACCGGCAACGGCCTGAAAGACCCCGACTGGGCGATCTCCGGCGCCCCTGCGCCGGTGACGATCCCGATCGACGCCTACGCGGCGGCGGCCGCCCTCGAACTCGCCTGACTCCGCAGGAGCACTCTTTGACCGTTCTGGTGCGCACACCAGCGACCAGCGCCAACCTGGGCCCCGGTTTCGACACCCTCGGCCTGGCCCTCGGCCTCCACGACGAGGTGACGGCCTCGATCGGCGGTCACGAGACGTCCGTCGTGGTCGAGGGCGCGGGGGCCGGTGAGGTCGACACCGGCGAGGGCCACCTGATCGTGCGGACGATGCGCCGCACCTTCGACGAGATGGGCGTCGCGCAGCCCGAAGGGATCCGGCTGACCTGTGTCAACAGGATCCCCCACGCGCGCGGCCTCGGCTCGTCGTCGGCCGCGATCGTGGCCGGCATCCTGGCCGCCCGCGCCCTGTCGGGGGCCTCGTTCGACGACGACAAGACCCTCGCGCTGGCCACCGCCATCGAGGGCCACCCCGACAACGTCGCGCCGTGCCTGCGCGGCGGGCTGACGATCTCCTGGGACTCCGGGGTCCGCAAACTGCTGCCCCACAGGGACGTCCGGCCGGTGGTCCTGATACCCCCGTTCCGGTTGTCCACAGAAGAGGCACGGGGGCTGCTGCCGGAGAAAGTCCCCCATTCCGACGCCGCCGCGAATGCCGGCCGGGCCGCGCTGCTCATCGCGGCGCTGACCGGAACGCCCGACGACACGGTGCTGCTGGCCGCGACGGAAGACCGGCTCCACCAGAGATACCGCGCGTCCGCCATGCCCCAGACCGCCGATCTGGTAGAACGTCTGCGGTCCAAGGGGGTGCCCGCGGTCGTTTCGGGAGCGGGTCCCACGGTTCTTGCGTTTTCTTCACCGGAAACGCAGGATTTGATCGAGCCCGAAGTGGGTATCGACTGGCAAATCCAGCCACTGAACGTCGACCCTTCCGGTGCGACCGTTCAGTTTCCCGAGACACGCTGATGCCTCTTCGACCTTCAGGGAATAGCTGTGTGCGCCGGTGATGTTAGGCTGATAGCCGCACCAGGTGCCCCCGTGTTGGGTGCGTGCTTGTCATTCGCACATCGTGGCTCTTCGCACAGCCGAAGCCGCCGTGGCGATTTCCCTGAATCCACCTCCTCCATCCGCCGACGCGGCAGGGGGCGGCGTGTTCGGGGGCATGCGCGTTCGAGCCACCTCGACATCTGGTCGGTCGTGGCATCCCGGGGGAACACCCCTGGGCGCCTACCGCTCGTGATTCTCGGCACCCGGCTCCACCGCACGAGACCCACGAAGCCCGACCCGGTCTGTCCCGCCGGGTCGCATAACCGGGACGGCGGAATCAGACAGTCCGGCGCCCGACCCCTGGGAAGGACCCTTAGTTGAGCGACACCACCGAACTCCTCGCTGACGCACCCGTCGGCGACGCCCCCACGACCGCGCGCCGCCGCCGCTCCGGCACCGGCCTGTCGGCCATGGTGCTCCCCGAACTGCAGGCGATGGCCTCCGGTCTCGGCATCAGCGGCACCGGCCGGATGCGGAAGAGCCAGCTCATCGCGGCCATCCAGGAGAAGCAGGGGGCGACGGCGCAGCCCGCCGCGGAGAGCAAGCCCGAGCCCAAGAGCGAGGCCAAGGCGGAAGCCGCCCCGGTAGAACGGCCCGCCAGAGCCCGCCGGGAACGTTCCGCCTCCCGCGCCGCCGCGGCGCCCGCCGAGGCCCCGGCCGAGGCTCCCGCCGAACGTGTCGAAGTCTCCGCCCCGCCGGCATCCCTCGAGCCTACGGTGCAGACGACCCCGACCGTCGTGGAGCAGTCCGAGGCCCCGTCCGACAGCCGTGAGCAGCGCGGCGACCGCCGTGAGCGCCGTGGCCGCGGGGAGCGCGGCGAGCGCCGTGAGCGCCCCGACCGCGGGGAGCGCGGTGACCGTGGCGACCGCCAGGACCGTCAGGACCGGCAGGACCGCCCCGAGCGGCAGGACCGCCAGGACCGTGGCGACCGGAACGAGCGTGGCGACCGTGGGGGCCGCGGCGACGATCGTCAGAACACCCGCCAGGACAACCGGCCCGACAACCGTCAAGACGGCCAGGGTCAGGGCCAGGGCGGCCCCGGTCAGGGCCCCGGCCAGGACGACGACCCGCGCGGCCGTCGCGGCCGGTTCCGCGAGCGCAACCGTCGCGGCCGTGACCGTTTCGGCGACGCCAACGAGCCCGTGGTCAGCGACGACGACGTCCTGATCCCGATCGCCGGCATCCTCGACATCCTCGACAACTACGCGTTCGTCCGCACGAGCGGCTACCTGCCGGGCAGCAACGACGTCTACGTCTCGCTGGCCCAGATCCGCCGCAACGGCCTGCGCAAGGGCGACGTCATCACCGGCGCCGTGCGCCAGCCCCGCGACGGCGAGCGCCGCGAGAAGTTCAACGCGCTGGTCCGCCTCGACACGGTCAACGGCATGGAGCCCGACCAGGCCCGCCAGCGCCCCGACTTCAACAAGCTCACGCCTCTCTACCCGCAGGAGCGCCTGCGGCTGGAGACCGAGCACAACATCATGACCACGCGGATCATCGACATGGTCAGCCCGATCGGCAAGGGCCAGCGCGGTCTGATCGTGTCGCCGCCGAAGGCCGGCAAGACGATGGTCCTCCAGGCCATCGCCAACGCGATCACCCGCAACAACCCCGAGTGCCACCTGATGGTCGTCCTGGTCGACGAGCGTCCCGAAGAGGTCACCGACATGCAGCGGTCGGTCAAGGGCGAGGTCATCCACTCGACCTTCGACCGTCCGGCCGAAGACCACACCACCGTCGCCGAGCTGGCCATCGAGCGCGCCAAGCGCCTCGTCGAGCTCGGCCACGACGTGGTCGTCCTGCTCGACTCGATCACCCGCCTGGGCCGCGCCTACAACCTGGCCGCCCCCGCGTCGGGCCGCATCCTGTCGGGTGGTGTCGACTCCACGGCCCTCTACCCGCCCAAGCGCTTCTTCGGCGCCGCCCGCAACATCGAGAACGGCGGCTCGCTGACGATCCTCGCGACGGCCCTGGTCGAGACCGGTTCGAAGATGGACGAGGTCATCTTCGAGGAGTTCAAGGGCACCGGCAACATGGAGCTCAAGCTCAACCGCTCCCTCGCCGACAAGCGCATCTTCCCCGCCGTCGACGTCGACGCGTCCGGCACCCGCAAGGAGGAGATCCTCCTGGGCAAGGAAGAGCTCCAGGTCGTCTGGAAGCTGCGCCGCGTGCTCCACGCGCTCGACATGCAGCAGGCGCTGGAACTCCTCCTGGAGAAGATGAAGGAGACCAAGAGCAACGCCGAGTTCCTGATGCAGGTCCAGAAGACCACCGTCAGCAACGACCGCGACTAGCACCAGGTCTGAGACAGAACCCCGGGTCCCGTCCCGGGGTTCTTTCTTTTCTTCTGTTACGGCTCCCGCCCACCCCGGCCC
>NZ_BBXG01000010.1:12591-225175 GCF_001570605.1 Herbidospora cretacea
CACCCCGGCCCCGCCCGCCGCCTCCGCATCCCGCCGTCTCCGGTGCCGACCGGCCGCGCCCGCCGCGACGCCGTCGGGAAAGTGGGCGCGAATAGGCAATACGGTCCCACTGAGGCGACATACTCGGGCAAAACGGGGGGTTAGCCCCACCCCGGTCGCTCCATACCCCCGATGGCCTGGGCTTTGGCATCCTCAAGGGCATGGTGGCGATTCGAGGACGGTTACGGGACCGGGTGCCCTTCGGGCCGTGGGGGCCGTTGGGGGTCGCCGTCGATCCGGCGACCTGGAAGGCGGTGCCCTACTTCATCGGGGCCCCCGTCGTCGGCACGGCCTGCTTGGTCGGCCTCGGTTTCGCGTTGCCGCTGTCGCTGGTGTTCGTCCTGCTCTGGGTCGGTCTGCCGATGCTGGCGGTGCTGATCCTGGTCTGGCGGGGGATCGCCGTGGTGGAGCGCCGGTTCCTCCGGGCGACGCTCGGCGTCGACGTCCCCGACCCCTACCGGCCCCGCCCCGAGGGCGGCCTCCACGCCCACCTGCGCTGGCTCTTCACCGACCTGGCCACCTGGAAGGACCTCGGCTACCTGCTGCTGCTGTGCCCGCTGGGCCTGCTGGAGTTCGTCGTCGTCTTCGGCCTGTGGTCGCTGGGCCTCGAACTGCTCGGCCTCCCGCTCCCCATGGTCCTCAACGGCCGGGACATGACCTTCTGGTTCGTCGACGTCTCGACCGTCCATGAAGCGGTGGTGGTCATGCTGTTCGGCGTGGTCTCCCTCTTCGCGGCGCTCTACGCCCTCAGGGGCCTCTCGCTGGCCCACGCGTGGCTGGCCAGGGCACTCCTGGGCGCCGACGACCGCCGTCTCCTGCTGGCCCGCAACGAGGATCTGAGGACCAGCCGGGCCAGAGGCGTCAACGCCGCCGAGGCCGAACGCCGCCGCATCGAACGCGACCTCCACGACGGCGCCCAGCAGCGCCTGCTG
The DNA here is from genome assembly GCF_001570605.1 of Herbidospora cretacea. GTDB lineage: Bacteria > Actinomycetota > Actinomycetes > Streptosporangiales > Streptosporangiaceae > Herbidospora > Herbidospora cretacea. The sequence goes on from NZ_BBXG01000010.1 coordinate 13,563, forward strand.
GCCGTCGCGCTGGACCTGGGCCGCGCCCAGACCAAGTTCGACGACGACCCCGAGCAGGCCAGAATGCTCGTCCAGAGCGCCGCGGCGGGGGCGAAGGCGGCGATCGGCGAGCTGCGGGACCTCGCGCGGGGCATCTACCCGGCCATCCTCACCGACCGGGGCCTCGACGCCGCCCTGAGCTCGCTGGCCGCCCGCGCGCCGGTGAGGGTCGAGGTGACCGTCGAGATCACCGACCGCCCGCCGGCCGCGGTGGAGAGCATCGCCTACTTCGTCGTGGCCGAGGCGCTGACGAACATGGCCAAATACTCCCAGGCCACCGAGGCCCATGTCCGCGTCGGCCGGGCCGTCGGCCGGGTCGTCGTCGAGGTCGGCGACAACGGCGTCGGGGGAGCGGTGGTCCGCCCGGGAGGCGGACTCGACGGCCTGGCCGACCGCGCCGCCACGATCGACGGCGTCCTGGTCGTCGACAGCCCGCCCGGCGGCCCGACGACCGTCAGGGCCGAACTGCCCTGCGTATGGTGACGGGCATGCGTGTCGTGATCGCCGAAGACTCGGTCCTGCTGCGCGAGGGCCTGGCCCGCCTGCTGGCCGACGGGGGCATCGAGACCGTCGCCGTAGTCGGTGACGGTCCCGCGCTGGTGGAGGCGGTCCGCGTCCACGACCCTGACCTGGCCGTCGTCGACGTGCGCATGCCGCCCTCCCACACCGACGAGGGCCTGCGCGCCGCCCTGACGATCAGACGCGAGAAGCCGGGATTCCCCATCCTGGTCCTGTCGCAGTATGTCGAGGAGCGCTACGCCACCGACCTCCTCGGCGCCGGCGCACAGGCCGTGGGCTACCTGCTCAAGGAGCGCGTGGCCGAGGTGACGGAATTCCTCGAAGCGGTCCGCCGCGTCGCCGCCGGAGGCGCGGTCATCGACCCCGACGTGGTCGTCCAGCTCCTGGGCCGCCGCAGACTCCCCAGCGACCGCCTCACCGCCCGCGAGACCGAAGTCCTCGGCCTGATGGCCGAAGGCCGCTCCAACAGCGCCATCGCGGCCCGCCTGACCGTGTCGGAGGGCGCGGTCGAGAAGCACATCTCCAGCATCTTCCTCAAACTCGGCCTCGACCCGGCCCCCGACGACCACCGCCGCGTCCTGGCCGTCCTCGCGTACCTGGGCCACCGGCAGTAAAAGCTTTTTTCTTCCGTTACGGCTCCGCCTACTTCGGCACCGCCCGCCGTCTCCAGCCCCGCCGTAAGCGGCGCCAACCGCCCGCTGTCCCTCGCCACCGCAACGCCGGAGGAAGCCAGCGTGAGATCGGCACCCCCAACGGGCACTTGGCCGGAAGCCAGCTCAGAGCGGCACTGTGACACCGCCCGTGGTGGGCGTGAGGTCGGCACCCCAAGGGCACCGGAAGCCAGCGCAGAGCGGCACTGTGACACCGCCCGTGGTCGGCGTGAGGCTGGCACGGCGGCCCCGCCGGTAGCCGGTGGGAGGTCGGGGCTCGACGTTGCTCGTGGTCGGCGTGAGATCGGCCCCGCCGCACCGCCGGAACCCAGTGGGAATTCGGCGCCGTGACGTCGCCTGTAGTTGGAGCGGAACCCACACCGCAGCGCTGTCGGAAGTTGGCGCGATCGGGCAACGGCCCACCCGCCCGGGGGTGGCTCATCATCGCCGGGGTGGCCGACATTTCTGCTGCGCGCGCCCGGCCCCGTGGAAGCTCGCGCTGTGGCGTCCCGTAAGGGACTTCAGATGATCTGGAACAAGAAGCCTGCGCCGCGTCGCCATCAGAGTTTGGCGCGAACAGGCAACGGCCCACCCGCCCGGGGGTCGGCCCATCATCGTCGGGATGGCTGACATTTCTGCCCCGGGTGACCAAGCCCTGTGGAAAGTCGGCGCGGTCGCGTGCTGGGAGGACCTGAGGCGGGCGGGCGCAAAAAAGGGCGCCCCTTGCGGGACGCCCTTCTTGTTCAGCGGGGGGACGTCAGCGGACGTCGACCAGCTTGTAGGCCGAGAGCGACGAGTTCGTCGCGCTGGTGCCGGTGGCCTGGAGACGCCAGTAGCCGTCGTACTTGGGCTTGACGGTCTTGCTGTACTTGCCCGTCGAGTTGGCGCCCACGTAGCCGACGAACTTCCAGGTCTTGGTGCCCTTCTTCTTGAAGTAGAGCTTGAGGATCTTCTTCGACCAGGCGCCCCACTTGCTGGTGCCGCGGTAGACCTTGCCGTAGATCTTGACCGTCTTGCCCTTCTTCACCTTCGCGGGCGAGACGGCGATCGTGATCTTCGACTTGGCCTTGGCCTTGGAGCCGGGGCCGTTGACCGAGAAGCCCTTGACGAAGCTGTAGCTCTTCGAGCCGCGGGTCACGTTGACCTTGAGCTGCCAGCTGCCGGTCGGGGCCTGGTCGTCGAACGAGGCCGAGCCGTGGTAGCTGTCGTCGGCCTCGAGGCCGCTGTTCAGCGAGTAGTAGTCACCCGAGGAGACGTGCTCGAAGCGGACGCCGGTGAGCTTCTCGTCGCCGTACTTCTCCAGCTTGAAGTTGGCGAAGACGTCGACGTCCGCGCCCTTCTTCAGCACGACGGGGTCGGGGTCGACGCTCGCGGAGTTCACCCGGGTCGCGGTGGCGACGGTGATCTCGTTCCAGGCCGTAGGCCAGGTCGGCGCTGCGGTGACGCCGTTCTCGGTCCAGGCGACCTGGTACTTCCACTTGCCCGGCTTGTCGCTCGACGAGACCGGGATGGAAGCGGCGACGTCGAGGGAGGGAACAGGGGTGGGGGCCGGGGACGCGGGGATCGTGGGGATGTCGGCCGCGGTGCCCGCGTGGGCGGCGGACTCGGCCTCATCGGTCTTCAGGAAGCGGACGTGCACCTTGCCCGGCTTGTCGAAGCCGGCCGAGTAAGGCGAGTTCACCTTCACCTTGAACGGGATCTTGTCGCTGCCGCTCGGCGGGATGAAGAGGTCGGTGAAACCCGTGCCGCTGGCTTCGACGGAACCGGCGAAGGCAGGCGCGGCGGCGACGACGGCACCGGTGGCGAAGAGCGCCGCCCCCGTTGCGGCCGCGACCATGAGCCGCAGGCTCTTACGCATGTAGGGCCCCTTTACATGAGTCATATGGTGGGAGAAATGTGACTTGTGAGAATAACGTGATATGGGCCCACGTGCATGCACATGGGCCCATTCGTCACCCTGCACGGCTTGCGCCAGGGGTTGATGGCGCGAGCCGTACAGGATCAGCGGACGTCGACGAGCTTGTACGGCGAGTACGAGGACTTCGTCGCGGAGGTGGCGGTGGCCGCCATCCGGTAGTAGCCGTCGTACTTGGGCTTGATCGTCTTGCTGTACTTCCCGGAGTTGTTGGCACCGACGTAGCCGACGAACTTCCAGCTCTTGGTGCCCTTCTTCTTGAAGTAGAGCTTGAGGACCTTCTTCTTCCAGGCGCCCCACGACTTAACGCCGCGGTAGACCTTGCCGTAGACCTTGATCGACTTGCCCTTCTTCACCTTGGCAGGCGCGATGGACATCGTGATCTTCGACTTGGCCTTGGCCGCGGGTGCGGTCGTCTTGCTGACGGTGAAGCCCTTGGTGAAGGCGTAGGTCTTGCCGCCACGCGTGATCGTGAACTTGATCTGCCAGGCGCCGGCCGGAGCGTCGGTGCCCATCGTCACGAAGTTGTAGTAGCTCTTGTCGTCGCCCTCCAGGGAGGTGCCGAGCGAGTAGTACTCGCCGCTCGACGGGTGCAGGGCGCGCACCTGCTTGAGCGTCTCGCCGCCGAACTTCTCGATCGTCGCGCTGAAGCCGACGTCGGTCGCCGCCTTGAGGACGACGGGGTTCGGGTCGATGCGGACGTTCGACACCCGGGTGGCCGCGGTGACCGCGAAGGTCTTGACGGCCTTCCAGCCGGTGGTCGGAGCGGTGGACGACGGGGTGGGAGTGGCCGTCGCGGCCAGGGTCTCCAGCGCGACCTCGAGCTGCCAGCGGTCACCGGGCTTGTCGTTGTTGAGCGCGTTGACCGTGCCGGTCACCTTGGAGGTGGCGGGGGGAGCGGTGGTCAGCTTCGGCAGCGCGTTGGCGGTGCCGAGGCGGTAGTTGACCGTGACGCCCGCGCCGGGGTTGTTGTCCGGCGTGACGCGGACCCAGACCTTGTACCGGGGCAGCCACTCGTTGCCGACCTTCTGGTACGCGTTCTCGAGGTCGAAGGAGAACGGGATCGTGTCCTGGCTGACCGGCGGGATGAACGTGTCTGCCAGTGCGACGTTGGTCACGTCGCCGTCGGCGGCGAGCGCGGGGGTTGCGGTAATGGCCGTACCGCTGGCGAAGAGTGCCACCCCGCAGGCGCCTGCAATCAGCAGTCGCAGGCCTTTCCTCATCGAATCCCCAATCTGAGGTAATTTTGAGGGAAAAGCTCGGGTTTGAGCAGGGAGAGCCTAGTGGGGCCCCTGTGACCAGTCCACATGCGCGGTGACCTTCTCACGGACTTCCCAGGCATCGTTCAGAGTCGGCCCCGGGAATGCGCGATGGCCTGGGAGGGTTCTCCGATCTGGCACACTGGTAGCCGAACCGTTGCGGTTCCGGTTCCCGCCCCCTGGTTCTCAAGCGGAGATCCAGGCTGACAGAGCGACCCGGCGACCGCGCCCCGGAGAGGAAAAGGGTATGAAGGCCGACATCCACCCCACGTACACCGTCACCAATGTGACGTGTTCGTGCGGTAACACGTTCACCACGCGCAGCACCGCCAAGAACGGCACGATCCACGCCGACGTCTGCTCCGCGTGCCACCCGTTCTACACGGGCAAGCAGAAGATCCTCGACACGGGCGGCCGCGTGGCGCGCTTCGAGGCCCGGTTCGGCAAGAAGCCCGCGGGCAAGTAGCTCTTTCCCAGACGCCGGCTCGGAACCGTCCCCCTCACTCAGGTGGGCGCGCCCGGGTCGGCGTTCGTGGTGAAAGGGCCTACTCGATTCGTCATTGCAGGAGGGACGCGCGGTGAACCTCGACGAGCTCATCAGCGAATACGCCGATCTCGAGCAGAAGCTCGCCGATCCGGCCGTGCACGCCGACCAGGCGAAGGCCAGGCAGTTCGGGAAGCGTTACGCCCAGCTCACGCCGATCGTCGGCACCTACCGGGAACTCGGCCAGGTGCGCGACGACATCAAGGCCGCGCGCGAACTCGCCGGTGAGGACCCGTCGTTCGCCGACGAGGCGGCCGAGCTGGAGGCCCGCGTCCCCGCGCTGGAGGAACGGCTGCGTCACCTGCTGGTGCCCCGTGACCCCAACGACGACAAAGACATCATCATGGAGATCAAGGCGGGCGAGGGCGGCCAGGAGTCGATGCTCTTCGCCGGCGACCTCCTGCGCATGTACCTGCGCTTCTCCGAGCGGGCCGGCTACAAGGCCGAGATCATCGACGCGCAGTACTCCGACCTGGGCGGATACAAGGACGTCACGGTCGCCATCAAGGGGCGCGACGGCGCCTGGGGGCGGCTGAAGTTCGAGGGCGGCGTCCACCGGGTGCAGCGGGTGCCCGCGACCGAGTCGCAGGGGCGCATCCACACCTCGGCCGCCGGGGTGCTCGTCTACCCCGAGGCCGAGGAGGTCGACGTCCAGATCGACCCCAACGACCTGCGGATCGACGTCTACCGCTCCAGCGGTCCCGGTGGCCAGAGCGTCAACACCACCGACTCGGCGGTGCGCATCACCCACGTCCCGACGGGCGTCGTGGTGTCGTGCCAGAACGAGAAGAGCCAGCTCCAGAACAAGGAGTCGGCGATGCGCATCCTCCGCGCGCGGCTGCAGGCCATCGCCGAGGAAGAGGCCAACGCCGCCGCGATGGCCGAGCGCAAGTCGCAGGTGAGAACAGTGGACCGGTCCGAGCGGGTGCGCACCTACAACTATCCCGAGAACCGGATCTCCGACCACCGCGTCGGGTTCAAGGCCTACAACCTCGACCAGGTCCTCGACGGCGACCTCGACGCGGTCATCCAGGCCCTGCTCGACGCCGAACTGGCAGAGAAGCTCGCCGCCGCGTCCACCTGAGCCGATGACCTTCCTCCTGGACGAGATAGCGCTGGCCACCGCCCGGCTCGCCGAGGCAGGTGTGCCGTCGCCGCGCGCCGACGCCGAGGAGATCGCGGCGTTCGTCCACGGCGTGACGCGCGGCACCCTCCACACGGTCAAGGACTCCGAGTTCGACGCCCTCTTCTGGGAGGGCGTCTCCAGGAGGGAGTCGCGCGAGCCGCTGCAGCACATCACCGGCCGCGCCTTCTTCCGCTACCTGTCGCTCGAGGTCGGCCCCGGGGTGTTCATCCCCCGGCCGGAGACCGAGGTCGTCGTCGGCTGGGCCATCGACCGCCTCAACGAGATGGACGTCGCCTCCCCGATCGTGGTCGACCTCGGCACCGGCTCAGGCGCGATCGCGCTGTCGATCGCCCAGGAGGTCGCGCTCGCGCAGGTCCACGCCGTGGAGATCGACCCGGCGGCCTACCGCTGGGCCAAGCGCAACATCCTCGAACACGGCCAGGGCCGAACCTCCCTCCACCCGGAGGACCTGTCCGACTGCCTGCCCGAGCTCGAAGGCCAGGTCGACCTGGTCATCAGCAACCCCCCTTACATTCCGCCGGGGGCGGTGCCGCGCGACCCCGAGGTGCGCGACTACGATCCCCGCCGGGCCCTGTTCGGTTCGGGTGACGACGGCCTCGGGGAGGTCCGGGCGGTCGAGCGCACGGCCGCGCGCCTGCTGCGGCCCGGCGGCCTGGTCGCGGTGGAACACGCCGATGAGCAGGGCAACGCGGTCTACTGGTTGTTCTCGGAGGACAACGGCTGGCGCGACGCCCGCCTCCGTCAGGATCTGACCGGCCGCGACCGTTTCGTGACGGCCAAGTTCGGCCTGGAGTGACAAGGGAGTTCACATGACCCGCCGATACCTCTGTTCCAACCCCGGCGAGCGCGAGTCGGGCCTCATCGACGCCGCGTCGGTCATCAGAGCCGGCGACCTGATCGTCCTCCCGACCGACACGGTCTACGGCATCGGCGCCGACGCCTTCACGCCCTCGGCCGTCTCGGCCCTGCTGACGGCGAAGGGCCGCGGCTCCGACATGCCCGTCCCGGTCCTCGTCGGGACGGTCCGGGCCGCCGGGGCGCTCACCGAGTCGCTCGGCCCGCACGGCCAGGACCTCATCGACGCCTTCTGGCCCGGCCCGCTGACTCTCATCTTCAAGGCCAACCGGTCGCTCCAGTGGGACCTCGGCGAGACCAAGGGCACCGTCGCCATCCGCATGCCGCTCCACCAGGTCGCCCTCGACCTGCTCAAGGAGACCGGCCCGATGGCCGTCTCCAGCGCCAACCGCACGGGCAACCCGCCCGCCACCACGGCGGCCGAGGCCGAGGAGCAGCTCGGCCAGTCGGTGGCCGTCTATCTCGACGCCGGACCCTGCGCCGACAACACCCCGTCGACGATCCTCGACCTGACCGCCTCGGTGCCCCGCGTGCTGCGCAAGGGCGGCATTCCGGTCGAGAAACTCCGCGGCGTCGTGGGCTATCTGGCGACCGAGGACTAGATCCATACCGTCTGGCTATCGCGCCAGACGGGCCCGGGTGCCGAGGCCTAGCGTGAGTGAGGTTTTCGACCCCGGGAGGCCCTCGCATGCCCAAGATCGACGGGATGGACCCCAAGCTGGTCCGCGATCTCCTCGCCGAGCTGCGAGGCGCGGCCAAGCAGATGGAGGCCATCGAGGCCAGGGTGACCACCACGGTCCGCAACGCGGGCGTCCCCGCCGCGGTGACCTACCGCCCCTCGGCGGTGGCCGATGCCATCGCCGAGATGGACAAGGATGTCACCGCCCGCCTGGCCCTGCTGGAGAAGCGCGAACGCGACCCGAACGCGCGTCCGACCCCGACGGGCAACGAGCCCCCCAAGCCCTCCGGCGGCACCGAACCCCCGAAGCCCACGACCGGCGACACGGACCCCCCCAAGCCGACCTCAGGCGGCTCGGAGCCCTCGAAGCCGACGTCGGGCGACACCGACCCTCCGAAGCAGACGTCGGGCGATTCCGACCCCCCGAAGAAGAGCACCGAGGAAACCGCTCCTCCCAAGAAGAGCGATGAGGAGAGCACGCCTCCGAAGAAGAGTGACGAGGAGGGCGCTGCTCCGAAGAAGGCCGACGACGAGAGCGCGCCGCCCAAGAAGAGCGACGAGGAGAGCACGCCTCCGAAGAAGAGCGATGAGGAGGGCGCTGCTCCGAAGAAGGCCGACGACGAGAGCGCGCCGCCCAAGAAGAGCGACGAGGAGAGCACGCCTCCGAAGAAGAGTGAAGGCGAGTCTCCGGCTCCGCAGAAGGAGCCGATCGACACACCGAAGAAGGACCATCCCGACGACATCGACCAGACCCGGGGACGGGTCGAGATCAACGTCGATGGCACCAAGGTGGTCACCTACCCGCTCAACCTGCCCGACGACCTGCGGCTCGACAACGACCTGGACACTGTCCGGCCTGTCGACATGCCTGGTCAGTCCGCCGGTACGCCCTCCTCCAGCGGCCCCCAGCCCGATGGCAAACCTGGTTACGTCGAGCCCCTGGAGCCGACGGTCAAACAGCCCGCGCCGCAGCCCGGCCTGGATCCGGGCGACCCCATGGGCGCCTATGTCGGGACTCCGGCCGACAACCTGACCGAAGACCCCTTCCTCAAGAACAACCCGGCTTCGCAGCCCGCCCCCCAGCCGGGCCTGGCTCCCGGCGATCCCATGGGTGCCTATGTCGGGACTCCGGCCGACAACGTCACCGAGGATCCCTACCTCAAGGGCAACCCCGTCTCGCAGCCCGCCCCCCAGCCCGGCCTGGCACCGGGCGACCCCATGGGCGCATACGTGGGAACCCCTGCCGACAACGTGACCGAAGACCCCTATCTCAAGCACAACCCGGTCACCCAGCCCGCACCGCAGCCCGGCCTGGCACCAGGTGACCCGATGGGCGCCTATGTCGGGACCCCGGCCGACAACGTGACCGAAGACCCCTTCCTTCAGGGCACCCCGGCCGGGACATCCGGGGATGCGCCGGGCAACCCGACGAACACGCTGCCCGAGGACACGGTCCTCATCACTGCCTCGGACTCGGCCGTCGCCCCGCAGATCCAGGCGGAAGTGCCGACAGCGGCCGGCGAGGCCGTCGACCCCAGGGCCCTGGCCGCCGCCCAGCCCGGCGACGTGCTGTCGGCCCCGGCCAACCAGATCTCCGACCAGGCCCTCGGCACCCTGCTCAACCACGACGACCAGATCGCCCCTCAGAACATGCCAACGGTCACCGACACGGGCGTGGGCGCACCCCAGGGCGCTGACGGCAACCCCACCGCGACAAGCGGCAACCCGTCTGCGGCCGACGGCACCCAGCCCAGCGGCCATGCCCATCCCGGCGGAACCTCCGAGTCCGGCGCGAACTCGCAAACTGGCGGCCACTCACAGCCCGGCGGGAGCTCCGAGGTTGGTGCGAACTCCCACGCAGGTGGTAACGCGCAGGCCGGGGGCCACTCTCAGCCCGGCGGGACCTCCGAGTCGGGTGCGAACTCCCACGCAGGTGGCAACGCGCAGGCCGGGGGGCACTCTCAGCCTGGCGGGACCTCCGAGTCCGGTGTGAACTCCCAGGCCGGTAGCAACCCTCAGTCCGGTGGCGACAGTGGCTACCGGCAGACCGGGAACGCGGGCATTCCCAACGGTCCGCTGACCGGAAGCGAGGGAAACCCCGGCAACTCGCAGGGTGGCAACGACGGTCAGTGCGGCCCGCAGGGCGGTGACAAGCCGGCGGCCAATGGTGCGAACGCCGGTCACCACGGGCTCTCCGCTGGTTCGGCCACCGGCCAGAGCGGGCTCGTGACCGGTCCGACCATGGCCCACTACGGCCCCGCCGGCATGTCGGCAGATGGTCAAGCCGGTTCGGGTTTCGCCAACTACACCGGTGACGGCGGTCAGGGTGGCTCCGCCGGTCAGGCCGGTGCTGACATCGATCCCCGCAGGCTGGCCGCGGAGCAGCCCGGAGACGTCCTCTCGGCTCCCGCGAACCAGATCTCCGATCAAGCCCTCGGTGCCCTGCTGAACTTCGACGACCGGATCGCACCACAGGACATGCCGTCGATGACGACAGGTGGTGCGGGTTCGGAGGGCGGGGCGGGACACGGGCCCTCGGGCAGTGGTTCAGACCAATCCGCGTCAGCTTCCCAATCCGGATCCGCCGGACAGGAAGGCACCGAGGTCGACCCCCGGAAGCTGGCCGCCGAACAGCCTGGCGATGTCCTCTCCGCCCAGGTCAGCCCCATTTCCGACCAGGCGCTCGGCGCCCTGTTGAACTTCGACGACCGGATCGCGCCGCAGGACATGCCGTCCATGACGACGGGCGGTTCGGGTTCTGAGGGCGGGCCGGGGCAGGGGCCGTCGCCAAGTGGTTCAGACCAATCCTCCGGCGGTCGGAGCGGTGCCGATGTCGATCCCCGGAGGCTGGCCGCCGAGCAGCCCGGCGATGTCCTGTCCGTTCCGGCCGACCCCGCGTCCGACGAGGCCATCGCCGCGCTGATCAAGAACCACGCCCAGATCGAGCCCATGGACATGCCCAGTGTCTCCGTACCGGAAGGGAAGTGGGGCACCGGTGAGTGGGTGCCCATGGACGTCGGGCCCGACGGTCCCTCCGGGTCCGTTCCTCCTGGTCAGCCCGCTTAAGGAGATGCGATCGTGAGTTATGCCGACCCGCCCGCGCCCCGGGCGTTGCAGTTGGGGGAGACGCCGCCCGCGGCGAGCGGGAACACCCTGCTCATTCCGGACGGGCAGCCGACGGCCTGGGTGTTCAATCCCGAATACCAGCGGCTGGTCGACCTGTGGAAGCAGGTCATGCCGGAGATGGAGCGGATCACGAAGCTGCTGGAGCAGCCGTACACGATGGCTCGGAGTGCCGAGACGTGGGACGCGCCGGTGGCGAAGCGGTACGTCGAGCAGATCTCCGAGTGGCGGACCCGCATCGGGCTCTACCGGCAGGCGGTGCTGACGGCGATCAGCGACGAGGCGGCTGACACGCCCCGGTGGGTGCCGAGCAATGCGGGCGCGCCGCACGCCTACTCCTGAACCTGCGCTAGCGTCGGAGCCGTCTCGACTGGTCCGTTGATCCGGGAAACTGGTGCCGTGCGCGAATATTTCTTCGTGGGCCTTGTGACGGCCGTTGTCACCTACCTGCTGGTGCCTCCGGTCCGGGCCTTCGCGCTGCGCATCGGCGCCGCTCCCGAGGTCAGGGAGCGCGACGTGCACAAGGTGCCGACGCCCCGGCTGGGGGGCCTGGCGATGTTCGGCGGCATGGCCGCCGGGCTGCTGGCCGCCTCCCACCTGCCCTGGGTCGGTTCCGCGCTGTCGCTCGAACAGTCGGGTCAGACCACGAGCGCGCTGCTCGCCGCCGGCGGGCTGATCGTGGTGACCGGCTTCCTCGACGACTGGCTGGGGATGGACGCCCTGGTCAAGCTGGGCGGCCAGATCGCCGCCGGGGGCCTGCTGTTCTACTACGGAGTGTCACTGCGGTCGCTGCCGCTGCCCGAGAGCATGGGCGGCAACGTCTTCCTCGACCTGAACCTCCAGGCCGTGATGACGATCCTGGTCGTGGTGGTCGCCATCAACGCGGTCAACTTCGTCGACGGGCTCGACGGCCTGGCGGCCGGCATCGTCGGCATCGCGGCCCTGGCCACATTGGTCTACTCCATGGTCCTGTCGCAGGACCAGCAGCAGACGCGCATCAACCTGACGGCGGTGGTCGCGGCCCTGCTGGTCGGGATGTGCCTGGGCTTCCTGCCCCACAACTTCAACCCGGCCAAGATCTTCATGGGTGACACCGGCTCGATGCTGATCGGGCTGGTGCTGGCCACGTCGCTGGTGACCATCACCTCGTCGGTGCCGACGACCGCGCTCGACGTGAACCGGTTCGCGCTGGTCCTGCCGCTGCTGCCGCTGGCGGTGGTCGTGCTGCCGCTCACCGACCTCGTCATGGCGGTGATCCGGCGCACGAGCGCGGGGCTGTCGCCGTTCGCGCCCGACCGGGGGCACCTGCACCACCGGCTGCTCGACATCGGCCACTCCCACCGGCGGAGCGTCCTGATCATGTACGCGTGGACGTTCATCTTCGCGTTCACGATCGTCGGGCTGTCCCTCGAAGGGGTGCCACTCATCCTGTTCCCGCTGATCAGCGTCGTCGCGATCGCGGTGCTGCTGGTGCTGTCGAGGCCCAAGGGGCGCAAGGGCGTCCACGCCGTGGGCCGTCCCGACGAGCCGACGGCGAACCACTCCCGTGCGACAACTGGGTGAATTCGCCGCGAAAAGCCAGGTAAAGCCCGTGACGTGGAGCTTGTGATAGCTTTCACTAACAGCAACCCGTAGCCTGGGCGAAGCAAACGCTCGGTTGACAACATGTTCTGGAGTCGTGATGCAGGCCAACGACGTGCGCGTTCTCAAGGGCGCCGCCGTGCCAACGGTGGCGGTCGGGCTGATCGCCGTCATCGTCACGGCGATCCTCGCCGGATTCGAGGGCGCTCTCGGCTCCGTCATCGGGCTGGTCCTGGTGGCCGTCTTCTTCACCGTCGGGCTGTTCGTGGTCACCTGGGCGGGCCGGATCTCGCCGATGGCCATGTTCGCCGCGGCGGTTTTGAGTTATCTCGTCAAGGTGATCGCTATCATGATCACCCTTAGGGCATTCGAGACGACCACCGTCTTCGACCCCAAAGCGTTCGCTTGGAGTGTGATCGTCCTCACCGTCGTGTGGACCTTCGGCGAGATGCGGGGCTTCATGAAGCTGAAGCTCCTGTACGTCGAACCAGACTCCAAAGTTCCCGGTCAGGGGAACTGATGGGGTCCGATATGACTAGTCCTTGCGGTGCCTGCTATCGTCGTGCCCGCGATGAGCGAGAAGCAGCGCAGGCCCGAGGACGACGGCCGCGACTTCGCCGACGCCGCCTGGTCAGTACCGAGCTATTTGCTGTCGGGAATGCTGTTTTGGGGTGGCCTCGGCTGGTTGCTGAGCCATTGGACGGGCGTGCACGCGTTCATCCCCATAGGTGTGGTTATCGGGGTCGGCCTGGCCTGCTGGCTGGTCTACCTCAAGCACGGCCGCTGAACGCGCCCGCACATGCTCTGATTCTTCCAATGATGGTCCACGACGTTGAAGGGAACGCCGCGTGACTACGCTGACGCTCCTCGCCGCTGACGGAGAATTCCAGGCTCCCGGGCCGGAGATCTTCAATTTCCCCCCTCTCTACGCGGGGGCGCCCGAATGGCTCAACAAGCCCGCCATTCTGGCGGTCGTGGGAGCCCTGATCGTCTGTGTGTTCGCCTGGACCGCTTTCGCCAAGCCGAAGCTGGTGCCGCGCGGCGTTCAGAACATCGGTGAATACGGCTACACGTTCGTCCGCGACCAGTGCGCCCGCCCGTTCCTGGGCAAGGACGCCGAGCGCTGGATGCCGTTGCTGCTCTCGATCTTCCTGCTGATCCTGCTGTGGAACTTCTTCGGTGTGATCCCGGTTCTGCAGCTGCCGGTGAACTCGCACATCGCGTTCCCGATCATCTTCGCGGTCACCGTCTACGTGATCAAGATCTACCTGGGCATCAAGCACCAGGGCGGCATCGGCTACTTCAAGAACATGATGTTCCCGCCCGGTCTGCCCAAGGCCGTCTACGTCCTGATGGCGCCGCTGGAGCTCATCTCGAACCTCGTTCTCGCGCCGTTCACCCACGCGGTCCGACTGTTCGCGAACATGTTCGCCGGCCACCTCATCCTGGCCTTCTTCGCGAGCGTCGGCTTCCACTTCCTCTTCGAGCAGCTCACCCCGCTTGGTGCGCCGCTCGGCCTCGTGGGTTTCGTCATGACGACGATCATGACCGGCTTCGAGATCTTCATCCAGTTCCTGCAGGCGTTCCTCTTCACGATGCTGGCCGCGATGTACATCGGCGGCTCGCTGCACGCGGACCACTGAACCACCACTGACGTGACCAGACCGGTGAGTAAGGAAGCTCACCGGCCGACCAGTAAAGGAAACCGCAATGAGCGTTCTCGCTGAAGTCTCCGGCAACATCGGCGCGATCGGTTACGGCCTCGCGGCGATCGGCCCCGGCATCGGCGTGGGCATCATCTTCGGCCAGGGTGTGCAGGCCATCGCCCGCCAGCCCGAGGCCTACGGCCTCATCCGCCAGAACATGCTCCTCGGCTTCGTTCTGACCGAGGCCCTCGCCCTCATCGGTCTTGTCGCGCCGTTCATCTACGGCTGACGAGTTCACCCATCTGACGGAAGGCTGCGCCCATGACACTGGCAGCTACGCTCCTGGCGGCGGAGGAGAACAACCCGCTCATCCCGCACACCTATGAGCTGGTCATCGGTGGTCTCGCGTTCCTGCTCGTCTTCATCGTCGTCGGTAAGATCCTTACCCCGCGCATCCAGAAGACGCTGGCCGAGCGCACCGAGGCCATCGAAGGCGGCATCCAGAAGGCGGAGGACGCCCAGGCCGAGGCCCAGGCAACTCTTCAGCAGTACCGCGACCAGCTGAGCGAGGCCCGCCAGGAGGCCGCCCGCCTCCGGGAGGAAGCTCGCGAGCAGGGCGCGCAGATCAAGGCCGAACTCCGCGAGGAGGCGCAGGCCGAGGCCCGTCGCATCGTCGAGGCCGCCCACGCCCAGATCGAGGCCGACAAGGCGCAGGCGCTCGCGCAGCTGCGCGCCGAGATCGGCCGCCTGTCGACCGACCTCGCCGGCCGCATCGTCGGCGAGTCGCTGGAGGACGAGGCGCGCCAGCGCCGCGTCGTCGACCGGTTCCTCGATGAGCTTGAGGGCTCCGGCACGGCGGTCCGCTGATGCGTGGCCTGAGCAGGACCTCTCTCATCGAGGTCGAGGAGCGCTTCAACAGCGTGGCCGGGTCGGCCGACCTGGGCACGCTGGCCGACGAGCTCTTCGCGGTGGCCGCGCTGTTCGACCGGGAGCCCGGCCTGCGCCGTTCGCTCTCCGACCCGTCGCGCCCCGCCGCGCAGAAGGCGCAGACCATCCGCGCCCTCCTGCAGGGCAAGGTGTCGGCCGAGGCGCTGGAGACGACGGTCGCCGTGGTCGAGGCCAAGTGGTCGCGCTCCGGTGACCTGGCCGACGCCGTGGAGCGGCTCGGTGTGATCGCGGCCGCGAGCGAGGCAGAGGGGGCCGGCCGTCTCGACGACGTCGAAGACGAGCTGTTCCGCTTCGGCCGGATCCTCGCGGCCAACCCCGATCTGCGCCGCGCGCTGGCCGACCCGGCCGCGACCGGCAAGGCCTCACTGCTGTCGGACCTGCTCGGGGCCAAGGTCGCGCCGACCACCCTGCGCCTCGTCTCCCAGGTCGCCGCACACCCGCGCGGACGTAGCCTGGAACGAGGCCTGGAGGAGTTCGGCCGCCTCGTCGCCCTTCAGCGGCAGCGTCTGGTGGCGGTCGTCACCAGCGCGGTGCTGCTGTCCGACGCGCAGAAGCAGCGCCTGGCCACCTGGCTGCGGGCCACCTACGGCCGAGACGTCCACCTGAACGTTGAGGTGGACCCGAAGGTGCTCGGTGGGTTCTCGATCAAGATCGGGGACGAGATCATCGACACCACCATCGCCGCACGTATTGAAGAAGTCCGCCGCCGGTTGGCCGGCTAGGCGAATAGGGAGACAGGAAGAGATGGCGGAGCTGACGATCCGGCCGGACGAGATCCGGGACGCGCTTGAGCGCTTCGTCCAGGCGTACGAGCCGGAAGGCGCGGCACGTGAGGAGATCGGGACCGTCGTCGACTGTGGCGACGGTATCGCCCATGTCTCCGGCCTTCCCTCGACGATGGCGAACGAGCTGCTCGAGTTCGAGGACGGCACGCGTGGCCTGGCACTGAACCTGGACGTCCGGGAGATCGGTGTCGTTATTCTGGGCGACTTCAGCAAGGTGGAGGAGGGCCAGCAGGTGCGCCGCACCGGCCAGGTCCTCTCCGTCCCGGTGGGCGACGGCTTCATGGGCCGCGTGGTCGACCCCCTGGGCAACCCCCTTGACGGCAAGGGCGCGATCGAGGCCGAGGGCCGTCGTGCCCTCGAGACCCAGGCGCCGTCGGTCGTCCAGCGGCAGCCCGTGAAGCAGCCGCTGCAGACCGGCCTCAAGGCGATCGACGCGATGACCCCGATCGGCCGTGGCCAGCGACAGCTGATCATCGGCGACCGTGGCACCGGCAAGACGGCCATCGCGGTCGACACGATCCTCAACCAGAAGGAGAACTGGCTCTCCGGCGACCCGGACAAGCAGGTCCGCTGCGTCTACGTCGCCGTCGGCCAGAAGGGCTCCACGATCGCCCAGGTGAAGGGCCGCCTCGAAGAGGCCGGCGCGATGGAGTACACCACCATCGTGGCCGCTCCGGCGTCCGACGCCGCGGGCTTCAAGTACCTCGCCCCCTACACCGGTTCGGCCATCGGCCAGCACTGGATGTACCAGGGCAAGCACGTCCTCATCATCTTCGACGACCTGACCAAGCAGGCCGACGCCTACCGCGCCGTCTCGCTGCTGCTGCGTCGTCCGCCGGGCCGTGAGGCGTTCCCCGGCGACGTCTTCTACTTGCACTCACGTCTGCTCGAGCGCTGCGCCAAGCTCTCGGCCGACATGGGCGGCGGCTCGATGACCGGTCTGCCGATCATCGAGACCAAGGGCAACGACGTGTCGGCGTTCATCCCGACCAACGTCATCTCGATCACCGACGGCCAGTGCTTCCTGGAGACCGACCTGTTCAACGCCGGCGTCCGCCCGGCGATCAACGTCGGTGTCTCGGTCTCCCGAGTCGGTGGCTCGGCGCAGATCAAGGCGATGCGCAAGGTCGCCGGCACGCTCCGGCTGTCCCTGTCGCAGTACCGTGACCTGGAGGCGTTCGCCGCCTTCGCGTCCGACCTCGACGCCGCCTCCCGCGCCCAGCTCGACCGTGGCGCCCGGCTCGTCGAGCTGCTCAAGCAGCCGCAGTTCTCGCCGTTCCCGGCCGAGAAGCAGGTCGTCTCGGTGTGGGCGGGTACCTCCGGCGAGCTCGACGAGGTTCCTCTGGAAGACGTCCGCCGCTTCGAGTCGGAGTTCCTCGACTACGTCGGCAGCACCCAGAAGGGCGTCTTCGACGGCATCCGCGAGAGCGGCGAGCTGTCCGACGACACCGTCACCGTGCTGAAGGACTCGATCACCGAGTTCAAGAAGGGCTTCACCACCTCGTCCGGTGACCTGCTGGTCAAGGACGAGCCGGTGGCCCCGCTCGGTGCCGACGAGGTCGGCCAGGAGAAGATCGTCAAGCACGTGCGGAAGCCGGAGGCGAAGTAGCCGATGGGCGCCCAGCTTCGACTGCTGCGGCGGCGGATCAAGTCGGTCAAGTCCACGGCGAAGATCACCCGCGCGCAGGAGCTCATCGCCTCGTCGCGCATCGTCAAGGCTCAGCAGCGCATGCAGGCCGCCGTGCCCTACGAGCGGGAGATCACCCGCGCCGTCACGGGTGTCGTCAGCAACACCTCCTCGGTCGACCACCCGCTCACGGTCGCCAAGGAGAACCCGTCCCGGGCCGGTGTGCTGATCATCACCAGTGACAGCGGGTTCTGCGGCGGCTTCAACGCCAACCTGCTGCGCGAGGCCGAGGCCCTTCGTGGCCTGCTGGAGTCGCGCGGCATCCAGGTCACGCCCTTCGTCTCCGGACGCAAGGGCGTGGGCTGGCACGCGTTCCGTCAGCGCGAGATGGGCGGCCAGTGGGTCGGCTTCTCCCGCCGGCCGTCCTACCAGGACGCCAAGGACATCGCCGACACGCTCATCGAGTCGTTCAAGGCCGAGGACGGGATCGACGAGATCCACATCGTCTCGACCGAGTTCGTCTCGATGCTGACGCAGAACGTGGTGGTGAACCGCATCCTGCCGCTGGAGGTCGTCGAGACGACCGAGGCGCCCAAGGACGGCCCGCTGCCCTACTTCGAGTTCGAGCCCTCGGCCGGTGCCGTGCTCGACTCGCTGCTGCCGCGCTACGTGGAATCGCGCATCTTCTCCGCGCTGCTGCAGTCGGCCGCCTCCGAAGAGGCCAGCCGGCGCCGCGCGATGAAGTCCGCGACCGACAACGCCAACGAGCTCATCCGGGTTTTCACCCAGCAGATGAACCAGGTTCGTCAGGCGGAGATCACCCAGGAAATCAGCGAGATCGTCGGTGGCGCGAACGCGCTCGCCGACTCCGCCGCGGGGAAAGAGTGAAATGACCGCACAGACTGTTGAGACCGGCGTGGGCCGCGTCGCCCGTGTCACCGGTCCCGTCGTCGACGTGGAGTTCCCCGTCGAGGCGATGCCGGACATCTACAACGCCCTGAACGTCGACGTGACCCTCGAGGTCGACGGCGAGGCGCAGACCAAGACCCTGACCCTCGAGGTCGCCCAGCACCTGGGTGACAACCTGGTCCGGGCCATCTCCATGCAGCCCACCGACGGCCTGGTCCGCGGTGCGGCGGTGTCCGACTCCGGCGCGCCGATCTCGGTGCCGGTCGGCGACGTCGTCAAGGGCCACGTGTGGAGCACGCTGGGCGAGTCGCTCGACGTGCCCACCGCGTCGCTGAAGATCACCGAGAAGTGGGGCATCCACCGTCCCTCTCCCGCGTTCGACCAGCTCGAGTCCCGCACCGAGATGCTGCCCACCGGCATCAAGGTCATCGACCTCCTCACCCCCTACGTGAAGGGTGGGAAGATCGGCCTGTTCGGCGGCGCGGGCGTCGGCAAGACGGTTCTGATCCAGGAGATGATCCGTCGAGTCGCGCTGAAGTTCTCGGGCACCTCGTGCTTCGCGGGCGTCGGCGAGCGCACCCGTGAGGGCAACGACCTCTGGCTGGAGATGGAAGAGGCGGGCGTCCTCAAGGACACCGCGCTCGTCTTCGGCCAGATGGACGAGCCCCCGGGCACCCGTCTGCGCGTGGCGCTGTCGGCGCTGACGATGGCGGAGTACTTCCGCGACGTGCAGAAGCAGGACGTGCTGCTGTTCATCGACAACATCTTCCGGTTCACCCAGGCGGGTTCCGAGGTGTCGACGCTGCTCGGCCGCATGCCCTCCGCCGTGGGTTACCAGCCGACGCTGGCCGACGAGATGGGTGTGCTCCAGGAGCGCATCACCTCGACGCGCGGTCACTCGATCACCTCGATGCAGGCGATCTACGTGCCCGCCGACGACATCACCGACCCGGCCCCGCACAACGCGTTCGCCCACCTCGACGCTCAGACGGTTCTGTCCCGTCCGATCTCCGAGAAGGGCATCTACCCGGCGGTCGACCCGCTCGACTCCACCTCCCGCATCCTCGACCCGACCATCGTCGGCGACGAGCACTACGCGGTGGCGCAGGAGACCAAGCGGATCCTGCAGAAGTACAAGGAACTGCAGGACATCATCGCGATCCTCGGCATCGACGAGCTCTCCGAAGAGGACAAGGTCACCGTTCAGCGGGCCCGCCGCATCGAGCGCTTCCTGTCCCACCCGATGTACGCCGCCGAGGCGTTCACCGGTCAGCCGGGCGAGTTCGTCCCGCTCGACGAGACCATCGCCTCCTTCAAGGGCCTGTGCGCGGGTGAGTACGACCACCTGCCCGAGCAGGCGTTCTTCATGGTCGGCGGCATCGAGCAGGCCATCGCCAAGGCGAAGGACCTGACCCGCTAATCGTGCGGCGCCGGCGCGGCCTCCGGGCCGCGCCGGTGTTCTTGGAGGGAAGAGATGGCAAAGCTGCAGGTGGGCGTGGTCTCACCGGAGCGTGAGATCTGGTCTGGCGAAGCCGACATGGTGATTGCCAAGACCGTCGAGGGCGAGATCGGTATTATGCCGAATCACGCGCCCGTTATCGGCGTCCTCGTCGAGGGTGGCGTGCTGCGCGTCAAGCGTGACGGCGCCAACGACCTGGTCGCCGCCGTACACGGCGGCTTCATCTCGGTCGCCGCCAACGAGGTGTCCATCCTCGCCGAAGCGGCCGAGCTCGGTTCCGAGGTCGACGTGGCCGCGGCGAAGGACGCGCTCCAGCGGGCCCAGGCCGCGATCGAGGCCAGTCAGGACGACGCGGACGCCCAGTTGGAAGCCAAGCGCAACACGGCCCGCCTCCGGGCGGCCGGCGAAGAGGTCTGAGTTCCAGAAGGAGGGGCAGCGGTGGAGCTACTACTCATAGGGTTGGCTCTGCTCGCTGTCCTGTTCTGTATTCGTGTCGTCGCCCTGGCCTCGCGCCGGGGGACGGTCATCTGTCACGTACGGACCGGGACCGGGAAATGGCAGAGCGGGGTAGCCCGCTACGCCGGAGGAGAGCTCCACTGGGTCCCTCTCGCCGGAATCCGTCTGAGGCCGCGCCACGCAATCGCGAGGCGCGGCCTTGTCGTTTCCCGGCGTCGCCCCCTGGAAGCGGGGGAGGGCCCCCAGGGCCACTGGATGGTCGAGGCCGGCGCGGTCAGCCTGGCCATGAGCGAAGACGCCCTGACGGGCTTCCTGGCCTGGCTGGAGTCAGCCCCGCCCAGCGCCCACCTCGACGCCGTCTGAGCGCAGGGCGCGCAGGGTGCGTCCGGTGGCCTGCTTGAACAGGTGCTCGGCGCGCTCGTAGGACAGCCGTCGCCGCCCGGTGTCGGGGCACAGGTCCTTCTCCGCCGGTCGGCGGGCGGGCGCGGGACGCCGGTCGGAGAGGAACAGCGGCCCCCGGGTGCGGCCGGCGACCAGTTCGGGCAGCAGCCGGGCCGTCCGGGACCGCCAGGAGACGCCGGTGCGCGAGCGGCGGTCGTCCAGGTCGAGGTCGTCGACGTCGAGCGCCAGCACCCGGCTCACCGGCGCGGCCGATTCGTGCAGCAGGCACCACAGCACCCGTTCCCGCAGCGCCACCCCGGGCCGGTCCCACGGCGGCTCTCCCTGGAGCGCCGGTCTCCGGACGGGCGGCGGCTGCTCGCGGCGTCGCAGGTCACCGGTGAGGCCGGGCCCCTGCGCCCACGCGGAGAACGAGCCGATCGCGGCCAGATGGCGGTTCCAGGTCCGGGCCGCCGTCGCGCCCCACGCTGTCGTCGCCGCCCGGCCCACCTCGGCGGCGGTCACCGTCGCGAGCGGCGTCCGCGCGCCGAGGGCCACGCACAGGCGGTGCAGCGTCTGGCCGTAGGACCGCGCGGTCGACGGCGTGAGACCGGCCAGGAACTCCCCGACCGCCTCGCCCAGCAGGACGCCCGCGTGGTCGTCGGGCGGGATCCGGTCGGCGCGCCGTTCGAGGAAGGCCCGTTCGGCCGCGTTGTCAGTGAGCTGAGCGGCCCGCAGGAACTCCCCGCGCGCCTCACCGTGCCTGCCGAGACGGAGCAGCAGGTCGGCGCGGACGCCCGGGAGCAGGTGGTAGTTCCGCAGCGCGGGGTCGGCGGTCAGGCCGTCGGCCAGGTCGAGCCCGGCCTGCGGCCCGTACGCCATGCCGACCGCCACGGCCTGGTTGAGCCGGACGACCGGGGTCGGGGTCAGCCGCACGAGGATCTCGTAGAGCGAGGCGATCTGCCCCCAGTCGGTCTCCTCGGCGGTGGGCGCCTGCGCGTGGCAGACGGCGATGGCGGCCTGCACGAGGTAGGGGCCGGGCGGGCCGCCGATCTCGCGGGCGCGCAGCATCGCGGTGAAGCCCCGGCGGATCCGGAGCCGGTCCCAGCGGCCCCTGTTCTGCTCGTGCAGCGGGATGGGCTCGCCCGAAGGGCCGGTGCGGGCGTCGGCGCGGGAGGTCTGGATCTCCATCAGGGCCAGCAGCCCCAGCACCTCCGGCTCCGGCGCGAGCTCGGCCAGCGTGCCGCCCAGGCGGAGCGCCTCCAGAGCCAGGTGCGGGCGCATCAGGTCGTCGCCGGACGCCGCCGAGTATCCCTCGTTGAAGATCAGGTAGATGACCTCCAGCACCGACCCGAGGCGGTCGGCCGTCTCGGGTGGGCCGGGCAGCTCGAAGTCCACCCGGTGGTCGGCGAGGATGCGTCTGGCGTCGGCGACGCGCCGGGCGACGACCTGCTCGCCGGTGAGGAAGGCGCGGGCGATCTCCGCCGTGCTGAGCCCGCCCACCAGCTTCAGGGTGAGGGCGACCCGCGCCGGTGGCGGCAGCACCGGGTGACACGACAGGAACATCAGCCGCAGCGTGTCGTCCTGCGTGTCCTCCTGCGCGGGCTCCTCGCCGTCGCGCAGGTCGTGCGCCATCTGCTCGTGGGTGCGGTCGTGCCGCCGCTCCCGCCGGACGTGGTCGACGGCGCGGCGCCTGGCCACCGCCATCAGCCAGGCGCCGGGATTGTCGGGCACGCCCTCGCCGGGCCACTGTTCCATGGCGGCGACGAGGGCGTCCTGGGCGAACTCCTCGGCCAGGCCGACGTCGCGGACGACCCGCATCAGCCCGGCGATGATCTTCGCCGACTCCAGTCTCCAGACGGCCTCGATCACAGGACCCTGCGGATCTCACTCACCCCGTCGCCGACGACGCGGCGGAACCGGCGGGTCAGCTCCAGCACCTCCTCCTCGGAGGTCACCTCCACCAGGGCGAACCCGACGGCGGCCTCCTTGGCCTCGGTGAACGGCCCGTCGGTGACCGTGGTCTCGCCGCCGGCCGAGGTCATCCGGAGGCCGCCCGGCTCCAGCCCGCCGGTGGCCAGCAGGATCCCCTTGGCGCTCATCTCCTCGATGAAGGCGCCCATCTCGGCGAAGAGCCTCTCGTCGGGGGCGGGGGTGTTCTCGTCGGCCAGGCTCAGCAGCAGGTAGCGCATCTCGGGTCTCTCCCTTGTCCGTTCGTTGTCTCTGCCCTCACGTCGATCGGCGGATGTGACAGGGAACCGGGTCATTCCCTGTCATATCGCATCTTCGACGTCTGGGGCGAAGGCATCGAACCGAAAGGCCCACCATGACCGTCACCACTCGCACCCTGCTCCTCTGCGCCGCCGTCGCCGGGCCGCTCTGGTCGGCGGTGTCGCTGGCCCAGGCCGCGACCCGCGAGGGCTTCGACCTGACCCGCCACCCGCTCAGCCTGCTCAGCACCGGATCGCCCGGCTGGGTGCAGATCGCGAACTTCGTGGTCGCCGGGCTCCTGATGCTCGCCGGAGCGGCCGGATTCCGCCGTGTGACGGACGGCGCGTGGCTGCCCCGGCTGGTCGGCGTCTCCGGCCTGGGCATGATCGCCGCCGGGGTCCTGGTCATGGAACCGGGCGACGGCTTCCCGGCGGGAACCCCGGCCGGGCCGGGCACCCTCGGGGTGAGCGGCATCGGCCACATGGCCGCCGGGTCGATCACCTTCGCCGCCCTCATCGCCGCCTGCTACGTGCTCGGACGACGGTTCTCCCGTGCGGGGGACCGCGGTTCCGCCCTCGCCTCCCGTGTCGCCGGGACCGCCCTGCTCGCCGGGAACCTCTGGGCGATGAGCGGCGGGAAGGCGGGTTCGCTGACCCTCGCCGTCGGCGCGATCAGCGCGATGCTCTGGATCTCCTGGGTGGCCTGGGCCGCCGCCCGTGGGCTCAGCGGGTCCCGCCCGGCTTCCACAGGATCTCCGCGCCGTCGGAGCTGATCCGGCACAGGATGAACAGCAGGTCGCTCAAGCGGTTGAGGTAGGTGGCCGTCAGCGGGTTCATGTCGCCGTGGATCTCCAGCGCCGCCCACGTCGACCGTTCGGCCCGGCGGGTGACGGTCCGGGCCACGTGGAGCAGGGCGGTGCCGGGGGAGCCGCCCGGGAGGATGAACGACCGCAGGGGCTTCAGGCGGGTGTTGAACTCGTCGCACCGCGATTCCAGCCACTCCACGTAGGACGCGTCGACGCGCAGCGGGGGGAACTCCGGGTCGTCGACGATCGGGGTGCACAGGTCGGCGCCCACGTCGAACAGCTCGTTCTGGACGCGCAGCAGCACCGCGCCGATGTCCTCGGGCAGGCCGCCCATCGCCAGGGCCACGCCGATGGCCGCGTTGGCCTCGTCCACGTCGGCGTAGGCGGCCAGGCGCGGGTCGGTCTTGGCGGTGCGGCTCATGTCGCCGAGCGCGGTCGTGCCGTCGTCCCCGGTCCTGGTGTAGATCTTCGAGAGCACCACGGGCTGGTCGTTGTCACGCGTCATGGCGACAAGCGTAGCCATGTGGCAAATGTCATACCGATCGGCTGCGGAATCCCCGGCGAGCCGCTGATTTCCACGTCTACGCACCATGTCCCGGTAAAGCGAGGATAAGGGCATGTTGGAGATCAGGGGTTTGCGCAAGACATTCGGGGCCGGCAAGGTCGCCCTCGACGGGGTGAGCTTCGCGGTCCCGGCCGGCCAGATGTTCGGCTTCGTGGGGGCCAACGGGGCCGGCAAGACGACGACGATGCGGATCGTCATGAAGGTCCTCACCGCCGACGAGGGCGAGGTGCTCTGGAACGGGCGCCCGCTCACCTTCACCGAGCGGCGGACCTTCGGCTACATGCCGGAGGAGCGCGGGCTCTACCAGAAGATGCGCGTCGGGGAGCAGATCGACTACTTCGGCCGCCTCCACGGCATGGACGCCGCGGCGGTGGTCAAGGCGCGTGAGGCGCTCGTCGAGCGGCTCGGCCTGGCCGCCCGCGTCGGCGACGCCGTCGAGTCGCTCTCCCTGGGCAACCAGCAGCGCGTGCAGCTCGCGGTCGCCCTCATCCACGACCCCGAGCTGCTCATCCTCGACGAGCCGTTCTCGGGGCTCGACCCGATCGCGGTCGACGCGCTGGCCGAGGTGCTGCACGAGCGGGCCCGGGGCGGGGTGCCGGTGATCTTCTCCAGCCACCAGCTCGAACTGGTCGAGCGGCTCTGCGACGCGGTCGGGATCGTGTCGGCCGGGCGCATGGTGGCCAGCGGCACCGTCGACGAACTGCGCGACGCGGAGGCGCGGCGGCTGCGGGTCGTCGTCCGGGACGCGAAGCCGGGCTGGGCCGACGGGCTGGCCGGGGAGCTGAGCAAGGACGGCGACCGTGACGTGCTGACGGTCGCCGGGGGCGATGACCAGGCCGTGCTCAGGAAGGCCGCCGAGGCCGGGCACGTCGAGTTCTTCGGGGTGGAGCGCCCCACGCTGGTCGAGATCTTCAGGGAGGCAGTGGCATGAGCGGTCTGTGGCTGGTGGCCAAGCGGGAGATCAGCACCCAGGTCAGGACCCGGGCGTTCGTGATCAGCCTCGTCATCTCGGCGGTGCTCGTCGGGGGCATCGCGTTCGCGCCCAAGCTGTTCGGCGGGCCCGACGAGTACAACCTCGGGCGCGTGGGCGGGCAGGAGCTGCCCCTCCAGTCCCTCGCCCCCGACGCGAAGATCACCTGGAAGGCCTTCCCCGACGAGAAGGCGGCCACCGCGGCGGTGCTCGACGGCGACGTCGACGTCGCCGTCGTCGACTCCGCCCGCGTGCTGACCAACGGGGAGATCGACAGCGAGCTCGGGCTGCTGCTCCAGAGCGCCAACCGCGAGGCGCAGATCGGCGCCGCCGGGGTGACCGTGACGCCGCTCCAGATGCAGTCGGTCGGCGCGGACACCCGGTATGAGGGGGCGCGGCGGGGGATCTCGACCGTGCTCGTGCTGCTGCTGTTCTTCATGATCATCGGTTCGGTGATGATCGTCGCGATGGGCGTGGTCGAGGAGAAGGGCAGCCGGATCGTGGAGATCCTGCTCATCTCGGTCCGGCCCTGGCAGCTACTCGGCGGCAAGATCTTCGGCCTGGGCGTCGTCGGGTTCATCAACCTGGCGGTGGTGCTGGCCGCCGGCCTCACCGGGGCGTTCCTCTCCGGCTTCTCCGCCGACTTCCCGCCCGGCATGGCCGGGATCGTGGTGAGCGCGCTGCTCTGGTGGGTGCTCGGCTACGCCTTCTTCGCCGCCCTCGCCGGGTCGCTCGCCTCGCTGGTGTCGCGGCAGGAGGAGGTCGGCAACGTGCTGCAGCCGATGATGCTGCTGTTCATGATCTCGTACGGTGTCTCGTTCTTCGCCTCCGCCAGCCCCGACCACCCGGTGGCCGAGATCCTCTCCTTCGTGCCGCCGTTCTCCTCGATGGTCATGCCGGTGCGGGTGGCCGCCTCCGAGGTGGCCCTGTGGGAGATCCTGCTGTCGGGAGCCCTCATGGTGGTCGCGGTCGCGGCCGTGCTGATGATGGGCGGGCGCATCTACGAGCGGGCGGTGCTGCGGACCGGTAAGCGGCTGAAGATCACCGAGGTTCTCCGCACGAAGTGACACCTAAGATGGGCTGGCGATGATGGACAAAGGGATCAAAAGAGCCCGGCGGGTGGTCCGGTTCACGCTCAACACGACGCTTGGGCTGGTCTGGCTCTTCGCCGCCCTCGGCATGGTCGCCAACCCTGGTGTCCAGCCGGTCACGGTGTGGCGGCTCGTCCCCGGGCTGATCCTGCTCCTCGCGTTCAGTTTCCTGTTCCTGCGGGTCACCAGGAACATCCTCGAACGGCGTTACCCCAGGGGCGAGATCGTCACCATGGGTGTGATCGCGATCGTGCTGGCCGTCATGAGCGCGGGCCCCGCGGCCTGGTGGAGCTTCACCTCCTACGCCTGGCTGTCGATCGCGGCGGTGGGGGTGCGGCGGCGCACCGCGGTGTTCCAGGCGCTCGGGACCTTCGCGGTGATGGCGCCGCTGAGCTACTGGGGCCTCGTCCAGACGCTGCCCGGGGCCGACACGGCCACCCTCGTCGGCGTCATGGTCGGCGTCGTGTTCTACAGCGCGCTCATGTCCTCGTTCCTGCCCTGGACCAACCGTCTGTGGGTGTGGATGTGGCGGGTCGCCGAGGAGGCCCACGAGGGTCGCGAGGCGCAGGCCCGGCTCGCGGTCGCCGAGGAGCGGCTGCGGTTCGCCCGTGACCTGCACGACCTGGTCGGCCACCAGCTCTCGGCCATCGCGGTCAAGAGCGAACTGGCCGTCCGGCTCGCCGGGGAGACGCCGGCGAGCGAGGAGATGGCCGAGGTGCGGGCGCTGGCCCGGACCGCCCTGCGCGAGCTGCGCGAGGCGGTCAAGGGCTACCGGGAACTCGACCTGACCGCCGAGCTCGCCAGCGTGCGCGGCGTGCTGGAGGCGGCCGGGATCACCTGCCGCCTGATGCTGCCCTACCGCGACGCCCCCGGCGACACCGCCCCGGTGTTCGCCTGGGTGGTCCGCGAGGCCGTCACCAACGTGCTGCGCCACAGCAACGCCACCACCTGCGACATCACCCTGCGGCTCACCCCGGGGGAGACGATCCTCGAGGTGCGCAACAACGGCGTCAGGAAGGACGCCGGCAAGGACGACGGGGGCAGCGGCCTGGCCGGGCTGGCCGAGCGGCTCGGCGCCGTCGGCGGCAGCCTGACGGCCGAGCCCGACGGGAAGGGCGGGTTCCTGCTCCGCGCCTGCGCGCCCTCGGCCGCGAAGCCGGTCCTGGTGGCCCAGCCGTGATCAGGGTCCTGCTGGCCGACGACGAGCACCTCATCCGGCAGGCCATCGCCACCCTGCTCGGACTGGAGCCCGACATCACGGTCGTGTCCCAGGTCGCCCGGGGCAATCTCGTGGCCGCCGCGGTCGCCGAGCACGCGCCCGACGTGCTCGTGCTCGACGTCGAGATGCCCGGCCTCGACGGACTGAGCGTCGCCGAGTCGCTGCCCGGCCAGGCGATGCTGATCCTGACCAGCTTCGGCCGCCCCGGCTACCTGCGCCGCGCGCTGGCGGCCGGGGTGCGGGGGTTCGTGCCGAAAGACGCCTCCGCCGATGAACTGGCCGCCGCCATCCGGAAGGTGCACGCCGGCGGCCGCTACCTCGATCCCGAGATGGCCGCCTCGGCCATGATGGCCGGGGAGTCGCCGCTGACCGACCGTGAGCGGGACGCGCTCGCGCTGGCCGCCTCGGGCGCGTCGGTCAGTGAGATCGCCGCGTCGCTGCACCTCAGCGAGGGCACGGTGCGCAACTACCTGTCCAACGCGATCGCCAAGCTGGGCGCGGTCAACCGGATCGGGGCGATCCGGACGGCTCAGGACATGGGCTGGATCTGACGGGTCGTTCCCGGCTCCGCCCGGCTTGCTGTGTCATGGTGTGACTACGG
Organism: Herbidospora cretacea; assembly: GCF_001570605.1. Lineage (GTDB taxonomy): Bacteria > Actinomycetota > Actinomycetes > Streptosporangiales > Streptosporangiaceae > Herbidospora > Herbidospora cretacea. The sequence goes on from NZ_BBXG01000010.1 coordinate 41,544, forward strand.
AACGTGAACGCGTTTCGCCCGCTCCGGGGTGTCGATCCCGGTGTTCACATATTCGCGCTGTCCCCTGGCTCGCCGCCTCACAGGGTCTTCAGGTCAGGCTCTGCGGGCGGGCCAGGGGCCGGTGTCGGGGGTGAGTGTTGGGGGTCAGGTCTGGAACGACCGGCGGAAGACGTGCACGGCGGTGGCGACCAGCAGCTCCTTCTCCGGCCGGTCGTCGGACAGGACCCACTCGATGAGCAGTTCGGTGAGCGCCCCTATCAGCGCCAGGGCGAGCAGGTGGAGCTCGGCGGGTAACTCCTCCTGGAGCCCCTTGAGCGAGCTCTCGATCATGTTGGTGAACCCGGCGACCGCCTTCTGCCGCGACCCCGACAGCACGTCGCCCGCGCGGCGCACCTCCAGGTGCATGATGCGGGCCCGGCGCACGTCCAGCGTCACGAACCGCACATACTCGGTGATCCCGGCGACGATGCGCCCTTCCAGGGTGGGCGGGGCGTTCTCTATGGCGGCGCCGACCGCGCTCAGGGTGTCGTCGACGCAGCGCTCGTAGACGGCGCGCATCAGCTCCTCGCGGCCCGCGAAGCACTCGTAGAACGCCCGGTTGGAGATGTGCGCGGTCGAGCAGAGCCGCTCGATCGTGGTCGCGTGGAATCCGGGAGTGGCGAACAGGCCGTAAGCGGCCGTGATGAGCCGCTCCCGGCGATCGGCGACCCGTTCGGCCGCCGACATCCCCCGATATTCTCGTCCCGTCACCATCTCACCTCGCCGTCCTGGCCCCCCAGAAGCCACCATTATGGACGCAAGATCTTTTTAACGGAAGTATCGGGAAAATAGCAGCTTTTATGCAACCTGGTTATCGGATGTCACTAAAGCAGACCCCGATCCAGCGCCGTGGTGACGGCGGCGGTCCGGTCGGAGACACCCAGCTTGCCGAACACGCGCAGGAGATGGGTCTTCACGGTGGTCTCGCTGATGAACAACTCCCGCCCGATCTCCCCGTTGGTCAGTCCGCGCGCCACCAGAGACAGTACCTCCCTCTCGCGGGGGGACAGTGACTCGATTACGGGCGCCCGCATCCGCGTGACCAATCTGGTCGCCACACTCGGCGACAGCACCGTCTCGCCCCGGGCCGCCGCCTTGATCGCGCCCAGCAGGTCGGCCCGCGAGGTGTCCTTGAGCAGATAACCCGCCGCGCCCGCCTCGACGGCCCGCACGATGTCCTGGTCGGTCTCGTAGGTGGTCAGCACGATCACCCGGGAACTTGGCTGACCTGCGAGGATGCGGCTCGTCGCGCCCACGCCGTCGCCGCCGGGCATGCGCAGGTCCATCAGCACGACGTCGGGCGTGAGCTCGCGGGCCCGCGCCACCGCCTCGTCGCCCGACCCGGCCTCGCCGACGACGGTGATGCCCTCGTGGCCGTCGATCATCCCGCGCAGGCCCTCGCGGACCACGGGGTGATCGTCGACGATCATGAGCCGGATCATTTCTCTCCCATCGGGAGCGTCACGTGCACCGACGCCCCTTCCCCCGGCGCGCTCACCACTTGGAGGAGCCCGCCCTGCTGTTCGATTCTGGCGCGCATGCCCCGCAGGCCGAACCCGGCGCCCGTGCTCGGGTCGAAGCCGGCTCCGTCGTCGCGGACCGTCAGCGTGACCTCGGCGGAGCCGTACCGGACTGAAACTTTCACGGAGCGGGCGGCGGCGTGCTTGCGCACGTTGGCCAGCGCCTCCTGGGCGGTCCTGATCAGCACCACCTCGCTGCTCGGCGGGAGCTTGCGCGACTCGCCCTCGACCGTGTGGGACACCGCGACGCCGAGCTCCTCCGACAGCCGCAGCGAGAGCCTCCGCAGCGCGTCGTCGAGGGTGGATCCGTCGAGCGGCGCCGGGCTGAGCGCCGCGACCAGCGCGCGGGCCTCGGCCAGGTTCTCCCGGGCCGTCTGTACGGCCAGACCCAGATGCCGCGCCGGTTCACGCCCCGCCTGGGCCGCCTGGATGAGCATGATGATGCTGGTGAACCCCTGGGCGATGGTGTCGTGGATCTCCCCGGCCAGCCGCTCCCGCTCGGCCAGGGCGCCCTTCTCGGTCGACAGCCGGGCGACCTCCGCCTTGCTGGCCTCCAGCTGCCGGATGAGGTCGGCCCGCTCCGCGCTCTGGCGGATGATGCGGGTTATCCACGGCCCGAAGACCAGCGAGAAGGTGATCGCGATCAGAGTGGTGCCGGTGAACCGGACCAGGTCGGGGAACTCCAGGTCGGCCTGCCCGATGAACCAGGCCACCGGCGACACGTTGAGCAGCACCACCGTCGCGGCGGCCAGCCGCCCGCTGAGCAGCATGAACACCTGCGGGCACAGGGTGAACAGACCGAACGACGCGTTCGGCACGATCAGCGTCGCCGGGATGAACGCCAGGCAGAGGACGGCGACGTAGAGGATCGCCTGGGGGCTGTCCTCCTTGTCGCCGATGATCAGGCTCCGGCCCATGAGCAGGTAGGCCGCCGCGCACAGGAGCATCAGCCCGATGGTGACGGCCCGCTTCACGGGGGTCGCCTCCTCGTCGTACACGACGAAGAGCACGGCGGTCGTCCAGGCCAGGCCGAACAGGATCTCCCAGCCTCGGAAGGACTCCCAGGCGTTGGTCTCCTCGGGGAAGGCGGCCCGGACCTCGGGCCGCCTGCCCAGGAAGGCCCTCAGCTTTCGCCGCGGTTGGTCCACCGGAACGTCACCAGGCACAGCACCAGCCCGCCGACCAGCCACAGCCCCAGCACCAGCGCCACCTTCGGCAGCTCGTAGGAGCCCGTCAGTTCCAGCGCCGCCCCCGCGTCGCCCAGGAACACCGACCGAAGGCCCTGGCACATCCACTTCAGCGGGAAGATCGCCGCGACGTTGTTCAGCCATGAGGGAAGCTCCGTGAAGGGGATGTAGACACCGGAGATGAACTGGAGCAGCACGTAGGGCATGGAGACCACCGCGGCGGCGCTCTTGGCGTTGCGCGGCAGGCTGCTGACCGCGATCCCCAGGAGGGCCGCACCGGCGAGGCCGAGCGTGAGCACCCAGACCAGTGTCGCCCATCGGCCGATATCGGTGGGTAGTTCCAGGTCGAACAGGAGCACCGCGACCGCCAGCAGCAGCGCCACCTCGATCGCCGCGAGCACCAGCGAGCTGACCAGCTTCCCGACGAAGTAGGCCGGGCGCGGCATCGGCGTGCCCGCCAGGCGCTTCAGCGTGCCGTCGTCGCGGTCGATGGCGATGCCGATCGCGAGGTTCTGGAACGCCACGCCCATCACGCCGGCGCCGATCAGGCCGGCCGAGTAGAGCTGGGCGACCGTGATGCCGGTGCCCTCCAGGTCGCCCTCGAAGATCGAGCCGAACAGGACCAGCAGGATGATCGGGAAGGAGAAGGTGAAGATGACGGCGTCGCGCTGGCGGAAGAAGAGCTTGGTCTCCAGCGCCGCGCGGGCGAGGCCGATGTTCAGGGTGGCGGTCATTCTGCGTCCCCGATCAGGTCCAGGTAGATGTCTTCGAGGGAGGGCCGCACGATCTGCAGGCCGGGGATCTCGCCGTCGTACTTGTCGGCGAGGGTGCGCACCAGCGCGGTGGGGGTGTCGGTCTCGGCGTAGCCGTCGGCCCAGGTGACGCGGGCGCTGGCGGTGGCCCGCCCGCCCAGCGTCCGGGGGGTGCCCTCGGCGACGATGCGCCCCTTCGCGATGACCGCGACCCGGTCGGCGAGCGCCTCGGCCTCGTCGAGGTAGTGGGTGGTCAGCACGATCGTGGTGCCCTCGGCGGCCAGCGACCTGATGAGGTCCCAGAACTGCCGGCGGGCCTCGGGGTCGAAGCCGGTCGTGGGCTCGTCGAGGAAGACCAGTTCGGGGCGGCCCACGATGCCCAGGGCGACGTCGACCCGGCGGCGCTGGCCGCCGGAGAGCTGGCGGATGCGGGCCCCGGCCCTCTCGGTCAGCCCGACCTTGGCGATGACCTCGTCGGGGTCCTTGCTGTCGGGGTAGTAGCGGGCGAAGTGGCGGACCGTCTCGCGGACGGTGAGCTCGGCGGCGTCGTTGGCGGTCTGCAGCACGATGCCGACCCTGGCCCGCCACGCGCTCGTCGCCTGACCCGGGTCGACGCCGAGGACGGAGACCTCCCCGGCGTCGCGCTTGCGGTAGCCCTCCAGGATCTCCACCGTGGTGGACTTCCCGGCGCCGTTGGGGCCGAGGATGGCGAACACCTCGCCGGTGCGTATGTCGAGGTCCAGGCCCCCGACGGCCTGGACCGCGCCGTAGCGCTTGGTCAGGCCGCGAACGTGGATCGCTGTCGTCATGGATCAAATGTCGCGAAAATCCTTGATCCACGGGACCTACGACCGATCGACTGTCCTGTCCTCCATTCGGAGGACGATCGGCGTCATCCGGCCAGAGGCTCCACCATGGAGCCGGGGTCGTTCACGAAGACCACGTCCACCGGGATGCTCCCCGCGCCGCCGCCCGCTTCGAGGGCGGCGTCTCTCAGCTCGGCCTCGTCGACGGTCGCGCCCTTCTCGATCGCGTAGGTGAGTCTGATCGAGTCGTCGTCGTGGTCGACTCGGCCGGTGCCCGCCCGAACGCCGGGGAAGGCCGAGACCGCCGCGAACATCTTCTCCATGATCTTGACGAGGGCGTCCGAGCCGAGCGGGGTTCCGTGTTGGACCTCGACGTCGTAGGGGGTGGCCCGGATCCGGTCGAGGAGCGCGCGGTCGGGCTCGCGCGTCAGCCGCAGCCACACGTCGGCCCGGCCGTCGTCGAGGTATCCCGAGCTGACGTAGAGGTCGGGCTGGTCGGTCGCCAGCTGCGAGACCAGGGCCTGGAAGGTGGCGGATCCCCGGTACTTGTGGAGCAGGGTCTCCAGCTTCTCGCCCGACTGCTCGGCCGAGCGGGTGAGGTCCTGCAGTTCGGCCTTGGTCGGCTCGTCGGGGGCGGCCGTGCCGGTCACCACGAGCGTGGTGACCGGATAGTCGGCCGCCTCGACGCGGACCTCGCCGCCCGTGCCGGGGGTCGCGGTGCCGCAGGCGGCGAGCATCAGGGCGAGCAGCGGGGCCAGTCGTCTGGTCATTCCCCTATGACGCGTCAGAAGAGCGTCGGGTTCTCCGGTTCGATGCCGCGCAGGCCGTCGTAGTCGAGGGTGACGCAGTCGATGCCCCTGTCGTTGGCCAGGACCTTGGCCTGGGGCTTGATCTCCTGGGCGGCGAAGACGCCGCGGACCGGGGCGAGCAGGGGGTCGCGGTTCAGCAGTTCGAGGTAGCGGGTGAGCTGCTCGACGCCGTCGATCTCGCCCCTGCGCTTGATCTCGACGGCCACGGTCGCGCCCGACTGGTCGCGGCAGAGGATGTCGACCGGGCCGATCGCGGTCATGTATTCGCGCCGCACCAGCGTGTAGCCCGCGCCGAGGGTGGTGATGTGTTCGGCCAGGAGCTCCTGGAGGTGGGCCTCCACGCCGTCTTTCTGCAGGCCGGGGTCGACGCCGAGCTCGTGCTTGGAGTCGTGCATGATCTCGTCCATCGTGAGGATCAGCTTCTCGCCGGTCTTGCTGTGGGTGACCGTCCAGGTGCCCTCGGCCTCACGGATCTTGCACGGTGGGTTCATCCAGTTGAGGGGCTTGAAGGCGCGGTCGTCGCAGTGGATCGACACGCTGCCGTCGGCCTTGATGAGGATGAGCCTGGGCGCCATCGGCAGGTGTGCCGTCAGCCGCCCCACGTAATCCACGCTGCATCGCGCGATGACCAGCCGCATGCCCGAACCCTACCGGCGAACGGGCCTCTGGGAGACTGCGGTTCAGGAGGTGGTCGCGTGGAGACCGTTGGGGTCGCCGGGCTCGGCACGATGGGGGCGGGCATCGCCGAGGTCTTCGCCCGCGCGGGTCTGCGGGTCATCGGGGTGGAGGCCGACGAGGCGGCGCTGGCGCGCGGGCGCGGTCACCTGGAGGGCTCGACCGGCAGGGCGGTCGCCCGGGGCAAGCTGTCGCCCGGGGAGCGGGAGGCGATCCTCGGGCGGGTCACCCTGTCGGCCGACCGGGCGGCCTTCGCCGAGGCCGACCTGGTCGTCGAGGCGATCCCCGAGCTCATGGAGCTCAAGCTCCCGCTGTTCGCCGACCTCGACCGGATCTGCAAGCCGGAGGCGATCCTCGCGACCAACACCTCCTCGCTGCCGGTCACCGAGATCGCGCTGCGCACCGGCCGGCCGGAGCGGGTCGTGGGGATGCACTTCTTCAACCCCGCGCCGGTCATGCGGCTCGTCGAGGTCGTCGGCACGGCCCGCAGCACCGTCACCGGAGAGGTCGCCGACCTCGCCCGCCGGATCGGCAAGCGCCCGGTGGTCGTCGGCGACCGGCCGGGGTTCGTGGTCAACCGCCTCCTGCTGGGCTACCTCAACCACGCCTGCCAGTTGCTCGATCAGAAAGCGGCGAGCAAGGAGGCGATCGACACCGCGATGGTCGTCCAGGCCGGGCTCCCGATGGGACCCTTCGCCCTGCTCGACCTCATCGGGCTCGACACCGCCCTGGAGATCTGCGGCGTCCTCCACCGGGACGGCGGCGACCCGCGCCACGAACCGGCGAAGATCCTCACCGAGCTCGTCGGCAGGGGCCGGCTGGGCCGCAAGTCCGGCGGCGGCTTCCACGACGGCGAGCCGGAAGCGGAGGAGGGCTTCGACGCCATGGTCCTGCTGCGGCCCTACCTGGTGGACGCCATCGACATGTTCACCAGCGGCTACGCCTCCCAGGACGACATCGACGAGGCCATGAAGCTGGGCTGCGGCTACCGTTCGGGGCCCTTCGAGACCATCGCCGCACTCCGGATGCGGTCGCTGGACAGTTTTCCCGAGCTGGAAGAATAGGACGTATGAGCCCCCGCCGTGCCCGCCGAGCCGACGAGACCCCCAAAGGGCCGATCCGCCCCGCGGGGATCGACCGCGTCGAGGAGGCGGCCGACGGCGACTGGGTGGTCCGCACGGTCACCGGCGGCTCCGCCGACCGGCCCTACCGCTGCCCGGGATGTGACCAGGCGATCCGTCCGGGCATGCCCCACATCGTGAGCTGGCCCCACTGGGCCGGCGGCGAGGAGGAGCGCCGCCACTGGCACACCGCCTGCTGGCGCAACCGCCTCAACCGCGGCCCCGGCCGCACCCGCTACTGAAGAGGAGACGACCACAGTGGAGATCCGGGCGTCGACGGTGCTTCCCGCCCGCCGCACCGACATCGAGCTGTACACCGCCGACGAGCTGACCCTGGTCGGCGAGGTGGCGGTGCCCGAGAACACGCCCCCCGTCGCCACCCTCGTCTGCCTCCACCCGCTGCCGACCCACGGCGGCATGATGGACAGCCACGTGCTGCGCAAGGCGTCGTTCCGGCTGCCCGCGCTGGCCGACGTCGCGGTGCTGCGCTTCAACACCCGGGGCACCTCCTCCGAGCGCGGCGCCTCCCAGGGCGAGTTCGAAGACGGCGTGGGGGAGCGGCTCGACGTCGCCGCCGCGCTGGAGTACGCCGAGTTCCACGACCTGCCCCGGCCGTGGCTGGTCGGGTGGTCGTTCGGCACCGAGCTCGCGCTGCGGTGGGGGCGTGACCCGCTGGTCGAGGGCGCGATCCTGCTGTCGCCGCCGCTCAGGCGGGCCACCGACGCCGACCTCGACGCCTGGGCCGACTTCGGCAGGCCGCTGGTCGCGCTGGTGCCCGAGTTCGACGACTACCTGCGCCCCGCCGAGGCGGCCGAACGCTTCAAGCGGGTGCCGCAGGCCGAGGTCGTCGGGGTCGAGGGCGCCAAGCACCTGTGGGTGGGGGAGCCCTACGTCCGGATCGTGCTCGACCACATCGTCCAGCGGGTGAACCCGTCGGCGGCGCCGCTGCCGACGACGATCCCGGCTTGATGCCGCGCCTGACAACCGGTGGTGACCCGGCGACAGACCGGGCTACGGTTGCGGGGTGAAGTTGCATACGCGCACGACCGGAACCGGCCCCCCGCTCGTGCTGCTGCACGGCTTCCCGCTGTCGTCGGCGATGTGGCTGGCCCAGCGGGAGGGCCTGTCGGGCGACCACCAGGTCATCACCCCTGACCTGCGCGGGTTCGGCGGTTCGCGGCTCGGCGACGACGAGCCCTCGATCGACGCGATGGCCGACGACGTGGCCGAGCTCCTCGACACGCTGAGTCTCGACAAGGCGGTCGTCGGCGGCCTGTCGATGGGCGGCTACGTCACGATGGCGCTGGCCCGCCGCCACCCGTCGCGCCTTTCCGGGGTGATCCTGGCCGACACGAAGGCGTCGCCCGACACCCCCGAGGCGGCGGCGAACCGCGAGGCCGTCGCGCGGCGGGTGCTCGACGGGGGAGACCTCCTCGACTCCGTCCCCAACCTGCTCGGCGCCACCTCGCTGGAGCGGCGCGGCATGGTCGTCGGCCGGGTGCGCGGCCTGGTCGGCGCGGCCCCGGCCCAGGCGTCGGCCTGGGCGCAGCGCGCGATGGCGGCCCGGCCCGACTCGTTCGACACCCTGCGCGCGCTGAGCGTGCCCGCGCTCGTCATCGTGGGCGACGAGGACAAGGTCACCCCGGTCGCCGACGCCGAGGCGATGGCGAAGGCGCTGCCCGACGGCAGGCTGGTGGTGATCGGCCGGGCGGGTCACCTGTCGGCGATCGAGACCCCGGAGACCTTCAACCGCACGGTCTCGGCGTTCCTCAAGGAGCTCTGAGCTCCAGCACCATGACGTCGGCGCGCATCGTGTCGGGGGCCGGACGGCAGGTGCCCGCCACTTTCCAGCCCCAATGTTCATAAATGTCGTGTGCGGCCGCCTCGGGAAGCGACAGTAATGTCGCATAAGGCTCATTCCGTCGCTTGAGCAATTCGGCGAGCAGACGTCTGCCGATTCCCCGGCCGCGATATTCGGCGCGCAGATTGAGTTCGATAACGGCGTATTTGGACGATTCGACGATCTCCGGCGGCCCGGGGGTCGTCTCGCCGCCCCACCAGCGGCCCGGCGGCATCGACAGGCCGAAGGCGAACCCCGCCAGGGTGGCGCCGTCTTCGACCGCGACGACCTCGAAGCCGGGCCGGTCGAGCTGGCCGCGGGTGCGTTCGCGGTAGCGGTCGGGGTGGTAGAGGGGGCCCGAGTCGTAGGGCGGTTCGGCCCGGATGAGGGTGTAGACGGCGGTGAAGTCGTCGTTGACGACGGCGGCCGCGTCGGGACCGGTCAGGTGGGTGAAGGTGACGTTCACAGGATGCCTCCGCGTAAGCCGGCCAACCGGTCGCGGAAGGAGCGGACTGCCTCGTGTCCGGCGGGCGCCTGATCCGCGACCATAGCCGCCAGTTGCCCCACAAAACAGGAGTATCCGGTGGATTGTGTCGCGGCCAGCGCTTTCTCGGCGAGGGCGAGCCCGTCTTCGACCTGTCCGGCGCGCACGACCGTCATCGCCTCGTGCAGCCTGATCTGGGCGACCGGGCGGACCGTGCCGGGAGGATAGGCGGCGATGGCCTCCGCCTGGGCGGCGGCGGTGCCGGGGTGTCCGGCCAGCGTGTAGACGAGCGAGCGGCTGTGCAGCAGGCGGGTGACCGGCCAGCCCTCGGCCGACGCGGCGTCGCGGGTGATCTCGTCGGGCAGCCGGTCGAAGACCCTGGCCTGCTCGTCGAGGTCGGCGTAGGCCGCCGGGAGGTCGCCCAGCAGCACGCGCGCGTGGGCCCGCGCGCCCAGTGCCCGCGCCCGCGCGATGGAGGGCCGGTCGCTCGCCAGGGCCTCGTCGGTCCGGGACAGCACCAGGCTGAGCGGCCTCCGTTCGTACAGGGCCTGAATGGCCTCCTGCGCGGAGACGAACGCGCGCATGTCGGCGCCCGCGTCGGCGGAGGCGCGGCGGGCGGCGGCCCACCAGCGGCGCGACTCGTGTTCGCGCCCGGCCCCGGCGAGGGCGTAGGCGAGCAGATAGAGCAGGCGGACGCGCACCCGGGCCCACGGCCGGAGGTCTCCCGTCACGTGGGGCAGCGCCGTCTCCAGGGCGAGGATGTCGGCCGAGAGCCGGCCGACCCCGTCGGTGGCGGGATGGGCGCCGACGCCGTGGGAGTGCTCCCAGGCCACCTCCTTCCAGAAGGCGAGGTCGGGGCCGCCCAGTCTGCGTTCGACCAGCATCCGGATGCGTTCCAGCCCGTCGGCCCCCGGAAGGGCTCCGGATGCGCTCCCCAGCACGATCCCGATCAGGCCGAGAGCCTCGCGTCGTTCCGTCGGACCCACCTCCACGTCGTGCAGCCTGATCAACTCTCCACAGGCTCCCAGGGCGGCGTCCAGCGCCGCGACCACCTGAGGACTCGGGATGTTCTTCCCGAATTCGAGGGCGGAGATGTAACTGGGAGAGCAGTTGGACCGGCGGGCGAGGCCCCGGATGGAGAGATCGCCTCTCAGGCGGCGAAGCGCCTCTCCGAATGACTCCATAGTGCGCACAGCTCCCTGCCGTCAGGGGGGAACGCTGTCCTGCATTCGACGGGACACGACTGGACAGCCGATGAATGGACGCTGACTCCGAGTGTAGGGATGCTTACGCTCAGGAATCTGGCAAGCGGCGGAATGTAATTCTCGAGGTAAATGTCGTAAAAGAGAGCTCCGATCGGGCGGGCGGTATGCGCACATGGCACTCGAAGTCGCGACGCGATACGAACTGCTCCCCGCTCATCCGAGATCGGCCGCGCTCGCGCGTGACCGCGTCCGCGCGCTGCTCGCCGCCTGGGGTCTCGGCGATTTGGCGGGCGCGGCCGAACTGGTCACCGCGGAGCTGATCTCCAACGCGGTGAAGGTGAGCGAACCCGAAGGGCACGTCGCCCTGGGCGTCTACCGGGTGGCGGCGCAGGTGGTCATCGAGGTCTGGGACGCCGAACGCGAGCCGCCCCGGCCCATGGACCCCGGCCCCGACGACATCGGCGGCCGGGGGCTGATGCTCGTGGCCGTGCTGACCCGGAGGTGGGGTTTCCGCCGGCCGGTCACGGGCGGCAAGGTGGTCTGGGCCGTGGTCGACGCGCCGATGTGAGATCGGTCGCATTCGCGCCGGAAAAGTGACGCGGCCTCATGTCCGGCGGAAAAAAGAACGGCCGGCGCCTCCCTCAACGCCGGCCGCACTTGTCTTCCTCCCTCAAGGACCGGCGCCACCGGTCTGAAGACGTATCAACGATGGCGTGAATTCCTTGTGGATTGCGCGAATTGTGGTGGCCGGTACCGGTCAGTGACCGGAATCTGCCAAGGTTGTCCCATGTGGGAAGCCATTGGCTTGAGCTCCCTCGAAGAGCGTCTCTACCGGCTCCTCCTGCGTGACCCCAAGATCACGCCGGATGAGGCGGCGCGCCGCCTGGAATCCTCGCCGGACGCCGTCGAGGCCGCCTCGTCGCGTCTCCAGGAGACCGGCCTCATGGAGTCAGACCCGCTCTACGGGTTCCGGCCCGCCGACCCCCGGATGGCCATCGGCTCGGCGATCCGACGCCGCCGGGCCGAGCTCGACCGGCTCGCCGCCGAGGCCGAGGAACTGGCGACCGACTTCCAGGAGGGCCTGCTGCGGGCCGACCCGGGGCGGGTCATCGAGGTCGTCGAGGGCGCCGCGGCGGCCGGGCGCAAGGTGGCCGAACTGCTCGCGGGGGCGCAGGAGGAGATCCTCGCCATCGACACCCCGCCCTACGCCACCAGCGGCACCTCCATCGAGGCCGAGTCGTCCGCGCTGGCGCGCGGCGTCCGGGTCAGGGCGCTCTACTCCTCGCTGGTGCTCGACATCCCCAAGAAGCTCGACGAGATCCGCCAGGTCACCGCGCTGGGCGAGCAGGCCCGGGTGCTGGCCGAGGTGCCGATCAAACTCATCCTGGTCGACCGGTCCACCGCGCTGCTCCCCCTCACCGACCGGGAGGAAGGGGTCCGGTTCACCTCGGTCGTGGTCGGACGCAGCGCCCTCACCAACGCCCTCGTCGCCCTGTTCGAGACCCTGTGGCAGGAGGCCTCCCCCGTGTGGGGCAACGGGACGGGCGCGATCGACGGGGTCGACCAGCAGATCCTCGAACTGCTCGCCGTCGGCATGAAGGACGAGGCGATCCTCCGCCAGCTCGGCATGTCCGAGCGCACCCTCCGCCGCCGCATCGCGACCCTCCTCAGCCGCCTGGGCGCGACCGGCCGCTTCCAGGCCGGGGTCCAGGCGGCCCGCAAGGGCTGGATCTAGACGTATCTCCGCGCACGGCCGAAAGCTCTTTTCTCCGTTACGGCTCCGCCTACCACGGCCCCGCCCGCCGCTCCCGCCCCGCACCGCAACCGGCGCCAACCGCCCGCTCCCGCCTCCCCCGCGACGCCGGGGGGAGCGCGAGGGGGCGCAAGCCCTTTCGCACCGGGGGTTCGGGGGGTCGTCCCCCCGTGTGAAGCAAAAGCAGAGCCCGGCGGGGAAACCCCGCCGGGCTCTGCTTTATGTCCGTTCGCCCCGAGACCGATCCCTAGTGGCTACTCCTGCCACCACTCCGCGTCGTCGTCGGCCTTGGCCGCGACCGGCTCGGGCGCCGGCTTCGGCGCGGGCTTGTGCTCCACCGGGGGTGCCGCCGACAGGGCGGGCTTGACCGGCGCGGCCACGACGGGCGCGGGCTCCGGCTCCATGCCCGGGAGGGCGGCGCCGCCGAGGAGCTGGCGGAGCTGGGCGAGGTGGCTGGTGATGCTGTCGCGCTGGCGGGTCAGCTCGTCGACCTGGCGCTGCATCGAGCTGCGGGTGCGCTCGGCCTCGTTCTTCGCGTCGGTCGTGATCGACTCGGCGCTCGTCTTGGCCTCGGCGACCAGCTGGTCGGCGTTCTTGCGGGCGTTGGCGAGCAGCTGCTTGGCGTGGGTGTCGGCCTCGCGCCGGGTCTGCTCGGCCTGCTGGGTGGCCTTGGTGGCGCGCTGCTCGGCGGTGGCCGCCCGCTGCTCGGCCTCGGCGACCAGCTTCTGGGTGTTGGCCTGCGCGGTGGCGTGGCGCTCGGCTTCCTGGCGCTCGGCGTCCTCGCGGCGGCTGGCGAGCTGGATCTCGAACTCGGCCTCGTCCTGGGCGCGCTTGGCCTCGGACTCCTCCAGGACCCGCTGGGCCTGGGCGCGCATCTCGTCGGCCTGGCGCTTGGCGGTCGTCAGGATCTCGTCGCGCTCGCGCTTGGTGCTGGCGCGGAGCTGGGCGACCTCACGCTCGGTGGTGGTGCGCAGCTTGGCGATCTCACGCTCGGCGTCGGCCCGCTTCTCGGCGACCTCGTGGTCGGCCGTGGCGCGCTGCTTGGCGACCTCGCGCTCGGTCGTGTTGGTCAGCTCGTCGGCCTCACGCTTGGCCGTGCCCCGGATCTCCTCGGCGTCGCGCTCGGCGGCCGTCCGCATCTCGTCGGCCTCGCGAGTGGCGAGGGCGCGCTTCTCGGCGGCCTCGTTCTCAGCGGCGGCCCGAGTGTCGGCGGCGTCGACCTTGGCGGCCGCCTTGATCTCGTTGGCCTCCGACCGTGCGGCCTGCACCAGCTCGGTGGCCTGCTCTTCCGCGAGACGAAGGAGCTGCTCGATCCGGGCGCCGAGGCCCGAATACGTCGGACGCTCCTGCTCCTGGAGCTGACGCTGCGAGTCGGACAAATCACGCTGAAGTGATCCGACCTGCTCACGCGCCTGCCGCAAATCAGTGTCGAGCTGCTTCAAGTGGTCGTGGACCTGGTGGCGGTCATAGCCACGGAGCACCACGTCGAATTCCCGAGAGGGAGCGTCTTCGAAGAAATTGTTCAGCTGGGCATCGATGTCGGACTGCATGAGGCTCGATCCTGGGTTGTCGAGACGGCTACACGGGCCGGACGGGGGGTTTCGGACATCCGAGGCGAGGAGCCCAATAGGGTGGGATCCACGTCCGGTGGAAGGCCAGCGTACTCCGAGCGTGCGCCGTTGGAGGCCTCCACGGACTTTCTGCGCGACTTGTTACGTATGAACCTTTCTTACGTTCCATTACGCCCTCGGAGCCTCGACCAGCTCTGTCAGCACTCCTCCCACATCCTTGGGGTGGAGAAACGCGATAGAGGCACCCATAGAGCCGTGACGTGGGCGTTCATCAATCAGTCTGACGCCTTTTGCGGCGATTTCTGCCATGGACTTGGTGACGTCTTCCACTCCGTAACCGATGTGGTGTACGCCCTCGCCTCGTTTGGCCAGGAACTTGCCGACGGCCGTCTCCGGGCTCAGCGGTTCGAGCAGCTGCACGTAGCTCGTTCCACCCTCGCCGTCGGCCACGTGCAGCATGGCCTCGCGGACCCCCTGCGCCTCGTTGACCTCGCGGCTGACGACGACGAGACCGAAGGTCGACTCGTAGAACTCGATCTTCTCTTCCAGGTTGTGGCACGCGATGCCCACGTGGTCGATGCGCAGAAACATGCTGGGGCCCTCCTTGACTGTGCGTTCAAGACTGCTGGGTATGGTGACACCGTCGCCCCCATATCGCGTAGGAGGCCCTCCAATGTCCGGTTCCGTCATCGTCGCCGGAGCTCGCACGCCCATCGGCCGCTTGCTCGGCGCCCTGTCAGGTCTGTCCGCCGTCGAGCTCGGCGGTGTCGCCATCAAGGCCGCCCTCGACCGGGCCGGCGTCGCCCCTGCCGACGTACAGTACGTGATCATGGGGCAGGTCCTCCAGGCCGGCGCGGGTCAGTTGCCCTCACGCCAGGCGGCCGTTAGGGGTGGCATTCCCATGTCGGTGCCGTCCTTGACGATCAACAAGGTGTGCCTGTCGGGCCTCGACGCCATCGCGCTCGCCGACCAGCTCATCCGGGCCGGGGAATTTGACATCGTCGTCGCCGGCGGCATGGAATCGATGTCCAACGCGCCGCACCTCCTGCCGGGTCTGCGCAAGGGCGTCAAATACGGCTCGGCCGAGATCCTCGACTCGATGGCGTTCGACGGGCTGACCGACGCCTACGACCAGATCGCCATGGGCGAGTCGACCGAGCGCCACAACGCCCGCCTCAAGATCTCGCGCGAGGACCAGGACGCCTACGCCGCCCGTTCCCACCAGCTCGCCGCCGCCGCCGTCAAGAACGGCGTGTTCGACGACGAGATCGTGGCCGTTGACGACGTCACCACCGACGAGGGCGTCCGCCCCGACACCACGGCCGAGAAGCTGGCCCGGCTGCGCCCCGCCTTCACCAAGGACGGCACCATCACCGCCGGTTCGTCGTCGCAGATCTCCGACGGCGCGTGCGCGGTCGTCGTCATGTCGAAGGCCAGGGCCGAGGAGCTGGGCCTGAGCTGGCTGGCCGAGATCGGCGCCCACGGCAACGTCGCGGGCCCCGACAACTCGCTGCAGTCGCAGCCCGCCAACGCCATCGCCCAGGCGCTCGGCAAGCAGGGACTGTCGGCCGCCGACCTCGACCTGGTCGAGATCAACGAGGCGTTCGCGCAGGTCGTGCTCCAGTCGGCCAAGGAGCTGGACATCTCCCTCGACAAGGTGAACGTCAACGGCGGCGGCATCGCCCTCGGTCACCCGATCGGCGCGTCGGGCGCCCGGATCGTGCTGGCGCTCGCCCACGAGCTGCGCCGCCGGGGCGGCGGGCGCGGCGCGGCGGGCCTGTGCGGCGGCGGCGGGCAGGGCGACGCCCTGATCATCAGCGTTCCCGCGTGAGAGAGCTCGCCGACCGGGCGCGCGCCGGCGACACCCGTGCCGTCGCGCGCCTCATCTCCCTGGTCGAGAGCGGGTCGGACGCGCAGCTCCGCGAGGCCGCGGCGCTGCTGAGGGCACCGGGTCGCGCCCGCGTGATCGGCCTGACCGGCTCGCCGGGCGTCGGCAAGTCGACCTCGACGGCGGCCCTGGTCAAGGCGCTGCGGGCGCGGGGCGAGCGGGTGGGCGTGCTGGCCGTCGACCCGTCGTCGCCGTTCACCGGCGGCGCGCTGCTCGGCGACCGGGTGCGCATGCAGGACCACGCGCTCGACGACGGCGTCTACATCCGGTCGATGGCCACCCGGGGCCACCTCGGCGGGCTGTCGTGGGCGGTGCCCCAGGCGCTGCGCGTCCTGGACGCGGCCGCCTTCGACGTCGTGCTCGTCGAGACCGTCGGGGTCGGCCAGGCCGAGGTGGACGTCCGCGACCTCGCCGACACCACCGTCGTGCTGCTGGCCCCCGGCATGGGCGACGGGGTGCAGGCCGCCAAGGCGGGCATCCTGGAGATCGCCGACGTGTTCGTCGTGAACAAGGCCGACCGCGACGGGGCCCAGTCGACCGTGCGCGACCTGCGCAGCATGATCGCGCTGGGCGGCGCGGCGTGGCGGCCCCCGGTGGTGCCGACGGTGGCCGTCCGCGACGAGGGGATCGGCGACCTGCTGAAGGCGCTCGACGACCACGCCCGTCATCTGGACGTAACGGGGGAGGGCAGGTCCCGGCGTCTCGCCCGGGCCCGCGACGAGATCCAGGCCGTCGCCCTGCGCGCGCTGCGTCACAGATTCGGTCATCCGGCCCGTGACCTGCGGCTAGACCGTCTCGCTCAACACGTCTTGGACGGACTTGCCGACCCTTATACTGCGGCTGACGATCTGATCGCCGACCTGTGACCGACTTCGGCGTTTCCCAGTCGAAGTTCACCCCCGATTAACTTGGTGTGCCTACGGTGCCAGCCATGAAGTGGAAGCAAGTGGTCAATACGACCCTTGAGGGCGTAACCGGGTATTCGATCCAGCGCCAGAAGTTGCCCTCGCGGCCGGCTCCGCCGCCGAAGCCGATGACCCCCGCGCTGCCGGCGCGTCTTGAGGGCGATGTGGCCCGGCCCCCGGCCGATCTTGAGTCTGACCGGCTGCTGCGCGCGCCGGTGTTCATCCTCTCGCCGCCCCGGTCGGGGTCGACCTTGCTGCGGGCGATGATGAACAGCCACTCCCAGTTGCACTCGCCTATTGAGACCCACTTCCGCCGTATATCCACCAATTTGAACACCGAGCCGGTGCGCCAGGCGGTCGTGGCGCTCGGCCACAACCAGAGCGACGTCGAACACCTGCTGTGGGACCGGCTGCTGCACCGCGAGCTCATCCGCTCGGGCAAGCCGACGCTGGTGGAGAAGACCCCGAGCAACGTGTTCGCCTGGAAGCGCCTGTCGGTCTGCTGGCCCGACGCGCGGTTCGTCTTCCTGCTCCGCCACCCGCTCTCGATCGCCCGCTCGTGGCACGAGGCCGACCCGGTCAAGCGGCCGATGCACGAAGCGGTGCGCCACACCTTCCAGTACATGAAGTACCTGGAGGAGGCGCGCCACCGCCTGCCGGGCCACGAGATCAGCTACGAGAAGCTGACCACCGACCCCGAGAACGAACTGCGCGCGCTGTGCGCCACCCTGCGCATCCCGTTCGAGGAGGCGATGCTCGACTACGGCCGCCACAACAAGCCGACCGACTTCACCAAGGGCATCGGCGACTGGCGCGACAAGATCCAGACCGGGAAGGTCCAGCCCGGCCGCGCCCTCCCCGCCCCCGAGGAGGTCCCGGAGATGCTCCGGGACGTCGCCGAGAAGTGGGGCTACATCTAGGGCTCGGCCCCGTAGTTCACCGTGACGTTGGTGAAGCCGAGCGCCTTCATCATGCCCTCGATGGCCGACTTGGTGTTCTGGTCGGCGCGGTTGCGCAGGTCGCTGGCGGTCGCCGCTTCGGTGATCTTCTTCTCGGCCAGCAGATAGAGCTCGTTCTGGCTGGGCGGGTTCGACGACAGGAAGTCCTGGGCGCGGTCGATGAGGCCGCGCTCCTGGGCGTAGACGTAGGAGCGGCTGTTGTCGAGGCTGGGCTTCTCCAACTCGGCGTGCGGGAGGGTCACCGTCACCGACTTGCGGTCTTCCGAGACGGTGATGGCGTCGCCGGTGAGGCCGCCGAACTCGACGTAGGCGTCGACCGTGCCGGCGCCGACGAACAGGGTGCGGCTGCCCTTGATGGCGTCGGGCAGGTACGCCGCGTCCTTCTCCAGGTCGACGATGACCTGGAAGTTCCCGGTCGCGGCCTGGTAGCGGCTCATGTTCTGGATCGACTGGAGCAGCGCGGGCTGGCTGCGGTCGATGGACTGTTCCCCGAAGGGGTCGAGCCACGTCCAGGCCAGCCGGCCGCCCACCACGAGGAGGAGCGCGGCGAACAGCAGCCCGGCGAGCCAGCGCCAGGCGCGGCGGGGGCCACGCCTCACGGGGGCAGGCTGCGAGAGCGGTGCGCGAGTCTGTCCGGTCACGGTGTCACATCTTCCCGCAAACCCCGCCGTTTCACCTCGCTTGCGGGCCAGACATGACGGTAGGACTCGGAACCGGATGGGTGTACGCCGACGCGCCGAAGTGGGCCGCCTGCAACCGGCAGTTGGCGAAGTCGGCGTAGTACATGCGCAGCCACTCGCGGCGCTGCTGTTCGGTCAGCACCGCGAACCAGGCCGACGCGGTCTGGTGTTCGGGGTAGTCGCCCGGCGGCAGCGGCTCGCCGCGCAGCCAGGCCAGCACGATCTCGCGGTAGCCCGCGCCGCGCTGCGCGGGACACGGATGGGACAGACGCTCGACGAACTCGCGCGCGGCCCGGTCGGCGTAGCCGGCGCCGAGGTCGTCGACATGGATGGGGACCACACCGCTCCCCAGCGTCCCGTCGGTCTTGCGTGAGTGCTGTTCGACCCGGTTGAACGCGGCCGGGGTGCCGCTCAGCCGGGCGGCGATGCCGGTGAAGGCGGTGCCGAGTTCGGGCAGGCCCTCCTTCATGCCGGGGTGGACGCACACCGTGATCGGCCAGTCCTGGCACGAGTAGGCCACCTGACCCGGATGGGTGCGGTGGTCGGCGACCAGCCGGGCGACCCCGACCCCGGCGGCGAGCACCGACAGCATCGCGGCGGCCAGCGCCAGCGAATGGCGGGTCACCGCGGCCATCCAGCCCATGAGCAGCGCCAGGCTGAGACCCAGCAGCCACAGGGTCTGGTCGATGAACGCGGTGGCGCTCAGCCCCTCGAACAGGTCGTAGGGCTCCCGGGTCCCGGGGGCCAGGCGGTCGGCCCAGGTCGTGCGGCCGGAGATCCAGGCGAAGACCGCGTAGACGGTGAAGCCGGCCAGCATCGGGGTGATCGGATAGGGCACCAGCCAGCCGATGAGCCAGCCGAGGACGACGTACAGCACCAGGCCCGCCGCCCCCATGGCCAGGCCGCTGGGCAGCAGCCGGCCCGCCTGCTCGTCGGTGACCGCCCGCAGCGACAGCACCAGCATGGTCGCGCCGAATGAGCCGACCACGACCGCGAGGATCGCCAGCGGCGCCTTCAGCACCCGCCAGCCCTCGGGACGGTTCTTCACGCGGCGCTTGCGCACCGCCACCCAGGCCGCGAACGCGCACGCCACCGGCCCGGTCAGCCGGACCGAGCCGATCACCGCCAGCACGATGTTGTCCCAGGCCATCACGCCGGGGATGAGCACCGTCCAGGCCGTCACCAGACCGAGGGCGAGCAGCACGGTGACCGTCACGACCGCGCTCTGCTTCAGCTCCTCGCGTGACACGCCCCTGTGCTCACGCCCCATGTAGGACCCCCCGTCCGAACCCCGATAACCATAACGGAGCGTAATGTTTGGGGGGTGCTTCTTCAGGTCAAGGACTGAGTTTGGTCACGGTGCGTGAAGTCCCAAACCGGACTATCCCCGCGCTACGGTAGGCGCGTGCCCCTCAACCTGCCGTTCGACCCCATCGAGCGCGCCGCCGAGACGTGGCGGGAGCGGTTCGGTCCGTCGTCCGCCATGGCCGCGGTCACCTCGATCATGAGAGCCCACCAGATCCTGATCGCGCAACTGGACGCGCTGCTCAAGCCCTATGACTTGACCTTCGCCCGCTACGAGGCACTCGTCCTGCTGACCTTCAGCCGGACCGGTTCCCTGCCGCTGTCCAAGATCGGGGAGCGGCTCATGGTCCACCCGACGAGCGTGACCAACACCGTCGACCGCTTGGAGAAGGCCGGCCTGGTCAGGCGCATGCGCAACCCCCACGACGGGCGCGGCGTCCTCGCCGAGATCACCGAGGCCGGGCGCGCGGCCGTCAGGGGAGCCACCGCCGACCTGATGGGGGCCGACTTCGGTCTCGGCATGTACGACGACACCGCCCTCAAGGAGATGTTCGACAACCTGCGGACCCTGCGGGTCTCGGCCGGCGACTTCCACCCCGACGGCGAAGGACCCGCCTCGCGGTAGCGAGACGGGCCCCGTGGTCGTCCGATCGGGCTAGTGGCCCACGGCCTTGAGCGCGTTCACGATGCCGGAACCGTAGAAGCCGTTCCGGAAGGTGTTGCCCTCGCAGGTGTGCGACGCGGTGACGGTGGCACCGGCCGGCGTGATGCGGGTGTAGTTGTACACGCCGCCGGGCGGGCACGGCGTCTTGACCGCGGTCGCCTTGAGGCGGGCCTCCACCTGGTCGGGGTCGAGGCCGAAGCCGCCGCCCCAGGTCGGGCGGCCGTACTTGCTGACGATCAGGGCGGCGACGCCCGCCGCGCGCGGCGAGGCCATCGAGGTGCCCTGGAGGTACTGGTAGTAGGCGCAGGTCGTGCCCTTGCAGTCCTTCACCACGTACTCGACGGTCGGGTCGCCGTTCTCGTCGATCTCCCCGTTGGCGCGGGCCAGCGACTCGGGGTAGGCCGACAGGGTCGCCCGGGTGATGTCACGGGTGTTGCCGGGCGTGTCGTAGACGTCGCCGCCGGGGGCCGCGACGTCGATGTACCCGTTGCCGTAGCTGGAGTAGTACGACTTGCGCTTGCTGATGCCCGTCGAGGAGACGGAGATCACGTGCTCGCCCTCGCCCGGAAGCGAGATGCAGCTCGGCGGGATGGTCCGGTCGTAGGCCACCTCGCCCGGCTCGCTGGCGAAGTCGGGGCTGCCCGAGTCGACGTTGGTCTTGGTGTAGTCGATCGCCTCGTTGCCGGCCGCGCCCACCAGGGTGACGCCCTTGCGGTGCGCGTAGTTCAGCGCCCGCTGGGTGGCCTTGATGATGGTCGCCTGCTCCGCGCGGGCGGCGGGGGAGTCGGCCGGGTTGTCGACGCAGTTGAAGAGCCACGGGTCGATGTAGTAGCTCATGTTGACGACGTCGACGCCGATGTCGCCGGCGTAGGTGAGCGCGTCGACCGAGGGCTGCAGGAAGAAGTAGCCCGAGTCCTGGCCGGCCCGGATGTTGACGATCGTCACGTTCGGGGCCACGCCCGCGATGCCCAGCTTGTTCAGCGGCGAGGCGATCGACGAGGCGACGTGGGTGCCGTGACCGTCCTCGTCGACGTTGGCCGGGTCGCTGCACGACTGGTCCGGCTCGTCCTCACACGGACCGTCGATCACGTCGCCGTTGGCGTCGACCGGGACGTCGGTGGTGAAGTTGCGGCTCAGCCGGTTGCTGAAGTTCGGGGCGATGTCGGGGTGGGTGCCGTCGACGCCGGTGTCGAGGATGCCGACGAGGACCCGCTTGTCGCCGGTCTCGTACTTGTGCGCCTCGTTGGCCTTCATCTGGTCGAGGTCCCACTGGGCCTCGTCGAGCGGCTCGGCGGAGGGCTTCTTGCCCCACTTTATGCCGAGCGGGCCCTGCCCGTGGCCGCGGCCGTCCTTCTCGACGGCGCGGGACTCGACGGCCTTCTTGAGCGCGGCCTTGGCGCGCGCGTTGACCGCGGGGGCATGGCCGATCGCCCGGTTGTGGGCGACCCCCTCGATCAGCGGGCTCGCCGTGACGGCCGTCGCGAAAGCGGCGTTGCCGCTGGTCACCGTGGCGACGCCGACGGCGGTGTTGACCTTGACGATGGAGCCGCCGGCCGCCTGGACGGCCTTCTGGGCCTGGGCGGGATCGGCGCCTTCCTTGTAAAGGACGACGTACTCACTAGTGGTGTCGGCCGCGACGGCTGGGGCCTGAGCCTGCGCCGTCGCTGCGGGCGCCGCCAGCGCCGCTGCGGCTAACACCACGGCGGACGCGATGACGATGCTGCGCTTCACTGCCACCTCCCTGTAGGCAGATTGGGACGACGCTCATATTTGGTGATTGACGGGCTGTGTCATAGCCCTGTTGAAATTCGCTACCAAGGTGTGACATTGCGGTGTTGATCTCTCCAACTGTGGCGATAACTAGTAGGACGTCCTAGTATCTGGGCGGGAGGTCACATGGACGAGATCAACTCCGGCCGGGCACGCTGGCAGGCCAGGTTCGACGCCGCGCCGAAACGCGACCGCGAGTTCCGCACCCTGTCGGGGCTGCCGGTCGACCCGGTCTACGGGCCCACCGCGCCTGATCCGAGGTTCGGGCGCATCGGCTGGCCGGGGGAGTTCCCCTTCACCCGGGGCCTCCACCCGACCGGCTACCGGGGGCGGCCCTGGACCATCCGCCAGTTCGCCGGCTTCGGCAACGCCAGGCAGACCAATGAGCGTTACAAGATGATCCTCGGCGCGGGCGGCGGCGGCCTGTCGGTCGCCTTCGACATGCCGACCCTGATGGGCCGCGACTCCGACGACGCCCGCTCGCTCGGCGAGGTCGGCCACTGCGGCGTCGCGATCGACAGCGCCCTCGACATGGACCTGCTCTTCGACGGCATCCCGCTGGGCGAGGTGACGACGTCGATGACCATCAGCGGCCCGGCGGTGCCGATCTTCTGCATGTACGTGGTGGCGGCCGAACGCCAGGGCGTCCCGGCCCGCGCCCTCAACGGGACCCTGCAGACCGACATCTTCAAGGAGTACATCGCGCAGAAGGAGTGGCTGTTCGCCCCCGAGCCCCACCTGCGCCTCATCGGCGACCTGATGGAGTACTGCGCCGCCGAGATCCCCGCCTACAAGCCGCTGTCGGTCTCCGGCTACCACATCCGCGAGGCCGGTTCCACGGCGGCGCAGGAGCTCGCCTTCACCCTCGCCGACGGGTTCGGCTACGTGGAGCTGGGCCTGTCGCGGGGGCTCGACGTCGACGTGTTCGCCCCCGGCCTGTCGTTCTTCTTCGACGCCCACGTCGACTTCTTCGAGGAGATCGCCAAGTTCCGGGCCGCCCGCCGCATCTGGGCGCGCTGGATGCGCGACGTCTACGGCGCCAAGACCGACAAGGCCCAGTGGCTGCGCTTCCACACCCAGACCGCCGGGGTGTCGCTGACCGCGCAGCAGCCCGACAACAACATCGTCCGGACCGCCATCGAGGCCTTGGCCGCCGTGCTCGGGGGGACGCAGTCGCTCCACACCAACGCCCTCGACGAGGTGCTGGCCCTCCCGTCGGCCAAGGCGGCCGAGATCGCGCTGCGCACCCAGCAGGTGATCATGGAGGAGACCGAGGTCGTCAACGTGGCCGACCCGCTCGGCGGCTCCTGGTACGTCGAGGCGCTGACCGACCGCCTGGAGGAGGAGGCCGAGGCGATCTTCGCGAAGATCCGCCGGATGGGGCCCGACGGGACCATGACCGGGGGCATCCTGCGGGGGATCGAGGACGGGTGGTTCATGTCGGAGATCGCCGAGGCGGCCTTCGACTACCAGCGCAAGCTCGAGAAAGGCGAGAAGAAGATCGTCGGGGTCAACTGCCACACCGCCACCACCGAGGAGCCGCTGGAGATCCTGCGGATCAGCCACGAGGTGGAGAAGGAGCAGAACCGGGTGCTCGCCGCCCGGCGGTCCTCCCGTGACCAGGCGGCGGTCGACGCCTCCCTGCGCGAGCTCGTCGAGGTGGCGCGGGGGACCGGGAACATGGTGCCGCCGATGATCGAGTGCGCCCGGCGCGAGGCCACGCTCGGCGAGATCTGCGACGTCCTGCGGGACGAGTGGGGGACCTACACCGAACCGCCCCGCTTCTAGTCGTCGCGGCGGGGACTCCAGCGGCCCTGGGCGCCATGGCAGGCGGGCGCCCGGGGCGGCGGGAGGAGGCCGGGGCAGGCGGAGCCGTAACGGAAAGAAAGAATCCCGGGTTGATCGGGGTGGGGAGTGGGGGCCCTCGCCGATACGGCAGGATTGGGCTTATGGCAGCGGACTTTTCTCGACCAGGATCGCTCTATGGGGCCATCGATCTCGGCGCCCGTAAGCAGGCCCTCGACGCGCAGGCCCGGCGGGAGGCCGCCGCGCAGAACCCGGCCGCCCCCGGAGCGGCGCCGGAGATCATCGACGCGAACGCCGCGACGTTCACGGCCGAGGTCGTGGAACGCTCGATGGGGGTGCCGATCGTCGTCGAGGCGACGGTGCCGCGCGCCGCGCAGGTGCAGGAGTTCAGCCGCGCGCTGGAGCAGCTCGCCGCCGAGGCCAAGGGCGCCTGGCTGCTGGCCCGGGTCGACGTCGAGGCCAACCCCGAACTGGCCCAGGCGCTGCGGATGCGCGCCATCCCCACCGTCTACCTGGCCTTCCAGGGGCAGCTCATGCCGCTGTTCGAGGGCCCGCTGTCCGAGCCGCAGCTCCGCCAGGCCATCGCCCAGGTCTTCGAGCAGCTCGGCGTCGCGCTGCCGCCGCCCGGTGAGGGCGACGAGGAGACCCCGCAGGAACCGGCCGTCGACCCCGACCTGCTGGCCGCCGACATGGCCATCGAAGACGGCGACCTCGACGCCGCCGCCCAGGCCTTCCAGCGGCTGCTCGCCCGCCAGCCCGGCAACGAAGAGGCCAAGATCGGCCTGGCCGGGGTCGGCCTGCTCAGCCGCACCCTCGACCTCGACCCCTCCGACGTGCTGGCCCGCGCCGCCCAGTCGCCCGCCGACGTCGCCCTCCAGACCCAGGCCGCCGACGTCGAACTCCTCGGCGGTCAGGTCGACGAGGCCTTCAACCGGCTCATCGCGCTGATCCGCAAGACCGCCGGAGACGACCGCGACAAGGCCCGCGTCCATCTCCTCAGCCTGTTCGAGACCCTGCCCGCCGACGACCCCGCGGTGGCCAAGGCACGACGAGGGCTCGCCTCGGCGCTCTTCTGATCCGGGCATATCACCTGCTGGATGGTGGCACGATTGGACCCACACCCAATGCGCAAAGGAGCGGGTTGACGTGGCTACCGTGCCCAGCGTGTCCTATTCGATCACCGTCCGTCTGGAAGTGCCCGCGGGGGGCAAGGCGGTGAGCCAGCTCACCCACGCGGTCGAGAACGCCGGGGGCATCGTCACCGCCCTCGACGTGACCAACGCCGGACACGAGAAGCTGCGCATCGACGTCACCTGCGCCGCGCGCGACACCGACCACGCCCAGGCGATCGTCGACCGCCTGGGCGAGGTCGAGGGCGTGGCCATCCACAAGGTCTCCGACCGGACCTTCCTGATGCACCTCGGCGGCAAGATCGAGATGAAGTCGAAGGTCCCGCTCCGGAACCGCGACGACCTCTCGATGGCCTACACCCCCGGCGTGGCCCGCGTCTCGATGGCGATCGCCCGCAACCCCGAAGACGCCCGCCGCCTGACCATCAAGCGCAACTCGGTCGCCGTCGTGACCGACGGCTCGGCCGTCCTGGGCCTGGGCAACATTGGCCCCGCCGCCGCGCTGCCCGTGATGGAGGGCAAGGCCGCCCTCTTCAAGCGGTTCGCCGGCATCGACGCCTGGCCCATCTGCCTCGACACCCAGGACGCCGACCAGATCGTCGAGATCGTCCGGGCCATCTCGCCCGGCTTCGGCGGCATCAACCTGGAGGACATCTCGGCGCCCCGCTGCTTCGAGATCGAGCGCCGTCTGCGCGAACTCGTCGACATCCCCGTCTTCCACGACGACCAGCACGGCACCGCGATCGTCGTGCTGGCCGCGCTGACCAACGCGCTGCGCGTCGTCCGCAAGGAACTGTCCGACGTCCGCATCACGCTGGCCGGCGCCGGCGCGGCCGGGACGGCGGTCCTGCGCCTGCTGCTCGCCGCCGGGGCGCGGAACGTCATCGTGTGCGACTACCTGGGCGCGGTCCACCTGGGCCGCGACGACCTCGACGACTCGCTGCGCTGGATCGCCGAGCACACCAACGCCGACGGCTACTGCGAAGACCTGCGCGGCGCGGTCAAGGGCGCCGACGTCTTCATCGGCGTGTCCGCGCCGGGCATCCTCAACGGCGACGACATCGCGACGATGAACTCCGACGCGGTGGTCTTCGCCCTGGCCAACCCCGAGCCCGAGGTGTCACCCGACGACGCCCGCGAGCACGCCGCCGTCGTGGCGACCGGCCGGTCCGACTACCCCAACCAGATCAACAACGTGCTGGCCTTCCCGGGGGTGTTCCGGGGGCTGCTCGACGCCCAGGCCAACGGGGTGACCCAGGAGATGCTCCTGGCCGCGGCCCATGCCCTGGCGGCGGTCGTCTCGCCGGAGGAGCTCGGCCCGAACTACATCGTGCCCAGCGTCTTCCACCCTGACGTGGCGGGTGCCGTCGCGGCGGCGGTCCGTGAGTCGGCGGGCGGCAAGGCCAGAGGCTTCACCGAGGCCTGATCCTCTGTACGTGACGGGGGCGGTGCCGCGCGAAGCCCGGCACCGCGACCGATCACGGGATTCGGCTCGGTCCGGTTGTCCGGGCCGAGCCGCTTCGGTTTTCTCCCGGCACGTTGACGCGCGTGCCATGGCCGTGGTTCGTTCTAGCGGCGGGTCATCGGGAACGTGTGGCGGGGCCACACGCGGGCGAGCCACCACAAGACGCCGCCCATGATGACCAGGCCGCCCGCCGTGGCGACCTTGCCCCACAGGTCGGCGGGCGGGCCGGTGAAGGGGAGCGTGTCCGCGTCGTGAAGGCGGTCGCGGTTCCACCAGCCGATGCCCTCGGCCTCGCCCCAACCCTCTGCCGGCCCGTGGCCGGGGCCGTGGTCCTCCTCGCGGTCCCACCAGTTGCGGCCGTTGCCGTCGCCCCACCAGCCGCCGCCGTGGTCTCCGTGGTGGTCGCGGTAGTGGTCGCCGTGGCGGTGGTGGTCGTTGTCCCACCAGCCGCGCTCCTCGCGGTCCCACCAACCTCCGCCGTGGTCCCCATGGTGGTCGCCGTGATGGTCGTGGTGGTGCCAGCCGTCGCCGTGGTGGCCTTCCCTGTGCTCGTGGCGACCGCTGAGGACCTCGCCCCACCTGCCGAAGTCGAAGATGCCGCGGTGCTCGCCCTTCTCCTGGTGGTCGGAGTGGTTCTGGCCCCATTTGCCGAAGTCGAACAGGCCCCCGCGCTCGCCCTGTTCCTCTTGGTGGCCGGGCTGGTTCTGGCCCCATTTGCCGAAGTCGAACAGGCCCCCGCGCTCGCCCTGCTCCTCCTGGCGGTCAGGCTGGTTCTGGCTCCACCTGCTGGGATCGAACAGGCCCCCGCGTTCGCCCTGTTCCTCTTGCCGGCCGGACTGGTTCTGATCCCCCTTGCCGGAGTCGAACAGGCCGCCGCGCTCGCCCTGCTCCTCCTGGCGGTCAGGCTGGTTCTGGCTCCACCTGCCGAAGTCGAAGATGCCGTGGTGGACGTCTTCGGCGCCCTCGTCGTTCTTCTTCTGGAGGCTCGCCGTCCGGGTGGACGCCTCGCAGGCGTCGATCCAGCGTTCGGAGACCTGCTCCGCGCCGCCGAAGACCTTGAGACGGGCGCTGCGGGTGATCCGGACCGACTCCTGCGTGGTCATGCTCGCCTCGGCGCGGCCCCGGGCCATGACGTCGCCGTCGCGGTAGAGGGTGTACTCGTGGGGGGCGGCCCCCTGGTTGACGATGGTGACCGTCACGTCGCCGGAGGCACAGTCGATCTTCCCGTATCTCACCTGGAGCGGAGGCGGGGCCGCGAGCGCCTCCGCGGGCAGCAGCAGCGCCGCCGCCATCGGTGTGGCCAGCAGGGCGAACGCCCTGCGTGCCGTCGTCCTGTGTCCCACGGGTCCCCCTCCACCAAGATCCTTCTGGTACGGAGAGTTCCCATGTCCCTCGATTTCGTAACACAGAGTAACGGGGTGGGGTGACGTGCGCGAATCGGCCTTCCTGTCGCATCATGGAGGGTATGGCGGAGTCGATCTACGTCGGTGGGCTACTTGTGGCGACGCCACTGCTCGACGACCCGAACTTCCGGCGTAGTGTCGTGCTCGTCCTGGAGCACGACGAAGACGGCGGCACGCTCGGCGTGGTGATCAACAGACCGAGCGACATCAGCGTCACCTCTGTCCTCCCCACCTGGGATCCCCTGGTGACCGGTCCGTCGGTGCTGTTCGAGGGCGGCCCCGTCCAGACCGACAGCGCCCTGGCTCTGGCCGTCGTCATGAGCGGCGCCGAACCCCTCGGCTGGCGCCGCCTCCACACGGGACGGCGGGGCGTCAGCCGCCTCGGCACCGTCGACCTCGACGCGCCCCCGGAGATCCTGGCGGGGGAGATATCCCAGATGCGGATCTTCGCCGGGTACGCGGGCTGGACCCAGGGACAGCTGTCGGGCGAGATCGCCCAGGGAGCCTGGTACATCGTGGACTCGGAACCGGGAGACACCTTCCACCCGAACCCGGGCTCCCTGTGGCGCACGGTGCTCCGCCGCCAACCGGGCGAACTGGCCTTCGTGGCCAGCTATCCCGACGACCCGTCCCAGAACTGACGCGCCGCCCCGGCGGCGATCAGGTGGGCCAGAACCACTGCGGTGACGCCCACACCTGATTGGCGCCCTCGTAGCAGCTGTACTGCACCGCCTCGCCGAAGTCCGCGGTGCTGTAGTTGAGGATCTCCAGGCACTTGAGGCTGTGCTGGTTGCGCAGCATCATCCTGTTGTTCGGCTGGCCGGGGCCGACCGTGACCTGGACGAGCTCCCATTTCTGGTTGGCTCCGCCGTGGCAGGTGAACTGCGTGACGGTCGCGAAGTCGGCGGTGCTCCAGCCCAGGACGTCCAGGCACTTCCCGCTGTGGACGTTGACCAGCGTCTGCCACCCTCCACCGGCCGCCACGATGTTCCACTTCTGGTTGTTCCCCGCATGGCATGTGTACTGGCCGACGGCGGCGAGGTCGGCCAGGCTCGAATAGGCCACTTCAAGGCACTTGGCGCTGTGCAGGTTGCCGAAGGTGAACGACGTGGCGGCCCGGGCGGGCAGGGCGGGGATCAGCAGCAGGGCGGCGGCGGCAAGCACAGCCAGGGCGCGTTTCGACGGACGCATCTTCTGCCTTTCGACGTGACCGGCATGACGTCTTCAGGTGCATAGGAAGAGCCGTACGCGTGGATTATCAGCCGGTCCCCGCCTGTTTTCCATGGCCGCGTCAGCTTCCGGACACGGCGATGTGCCGCGAGGGGCGCGAGCCCCTTCGCGGCCCGGGTCACCCGTCCCAGCCTGGCGCCATCACCTCGTCGACCAGGGCGAAGGTCTCCTCCAGGCGTTGGGTCATGCCGTCGAGGTCGCTCAGTTCCTCCAGGGTGCAGTTCTCGAAGCCGACCCTGATCGTGCTCGTGAAGGTCGCCGTCACGAACTGGCTGCGCAGGTCGTCGACGCCGCGCCGGCGGGCCACCTCTTCTAAGATCCGCTGTTCGTTGGCCATCATCAGGCGCATCTGGCCCGCGAAGATCATCGGGCTGGCCTCGACCACCTGACGGGCCTTGATGAAACGCTGCCGGTCCTCCGGCTCGCCCTCCCGCAGCAGGGCCACCGCGCCCCGCATGGCCTGGGCGAGGGCCGCAAACGGGGACTCGGATGCGGGACGGACGTGGAGCTCCGATAGAAATACGTCCTGGGCGTCGGCGGCGGGTGCCAGCGCCACTTCCTCCTTTGAACCGAAGTAGCGGAAGAACGTGCGGGGCGACACGTCGACCGCCGCTGCGATCTGGTCGATCGTCGTCGCCTCGTAACCCTGCGCCAGGAACAGGTCGAGGGCGGCGTCGATGAGCGCGACGCGCGTCTTGGCCTTCTTGCGCTCACGCAGACCCATCGCTGTCACCTCCTCGAAACATGTCGTTCACCAGCTGCCGTTTGTCAGGGTATGTCGGATAAAACAGTTTGTCATCTGTCATGGGCTGACATAATCTACGTCGCGTTGACTTTCTATTGGGGGAGAACCTGTCATGTCCCAGACCACTTCCATGCCGAAGGAGGTTCAGGAGGACGCCGCCCCGGCCCGGCCATGGCTGACCCTGCTGGCCGTCTCCCTCGGCGTGATCATGGTGATGCTCGACGGCACCGTCGTCGCCATCGCCAACCCCGTCATCCAGGCGGAGCTCAACGCATCCCTCGCCGACATCCAGTGGGTGACCAGCGGATATCTGCTGGCCTTGGCGGTCTTCCTCATCACCGCCGGCAAGCTCGGTGACATCTTCGGCCACAAGCGCATCTTCCTGATCGGCGTCGTCGGCTTCGCGCTGACCTCGCTCGCCATCGGTCTCACCTCCTCGATCGGTCCCCTGATCGCCTTCCGCGTGCTCCAGGGTCTCTTCGGCGCGCTGCTCCAGCCCGCCGCGCTGGCGCTGCTGCGCATGGCCTTCCCCGGTGACCGCCTGAACATGGCCATGGGCGCATGGGGTGGCATCATCGGCCTGTCGTCGGCGGCCGGCCCGATCGTGGGCGGCCTGCTGGTCGAACACGTCAGCTGGCAGTCGGTGTTCTTCGTCAACGTGCCGGTCGGCGTCATCGCCCTCGCCGTGGGCTGGTGGGCGCTGCGCGAGAGCAAGGCGGTGTTCCTCTCCAAGGTCGACTGGCTGGGCGTCGTGTTCTTGTCGATCATGATGTTCTCGCTGGTGTGGGCGATCATCAAGGCCCCCGAGTGGGGCTGGGGCGACACCGGCACGCTGATCTCCCTCGGCATCGCGATCGTGTTCCTCGCCGCGTTCCTCTGGTGGCAGACCCGGGTCCGCGAGCCCCTGGTCCCGCTGGGCCTGTTCCGCAACGTCTCTTTCTCCGTCGGCACGACGCTGATGATCCTCACCGCGTTCTCGATGTTCGGCGCGATGTTCTTCCTGACCTTCTTCTTCCAGGGCGTCCACGGGCTCTCGCCGCTGGAGTCGGGCCTGCGCATGCTGCCGATGAGCGCGGGCATGATCGTCGCCTCGCCGCTGGCCGGAGTGCTGATCGGCAAGCTCGGGCCGCGCGTCATGATCTCGGGCGGCATGCTCATCACCGCCGTCGCGATGTTCCTGATGTCGCGCCTGTCGATCGACGCGACGTTCCTCGACAGCGCCATCCCCTTCGTGCTGCTGGCCTTCGGCCTGTCGCCGGTCTTCGTCGGCGCCACCGAGATCATCGTGGGCAACGCCCCCGAGGAGCTGTCGGGTGTCGCGGGCGGCCTCCAGCAGTCGGCCATGCAGGTCGGCGGCGCGCTGGGCACCGCGATCCTCGGCGCGATCGTCTCGGCGAAGGTCGCCTCCGTGTACGAGAGCTACCTCGGCCCCGTGGCCCAGGCGATTCCGCCGGGTGACCTCGAACTGCTCAAGGAGGGCGCCTCCTACGGCGCCGCCCCCCAGGGCCTGCCCGAGCAGATCGCCGGCGCGGTGACCAACGCCTCCCACTCCTCGTTCATGGACGGCCTCCACCTCGGCTTCGAGGTGAGCGCCGGCGTGGCGGTCTTCGCGGCGGTCATCGCCCTGCTGGTGCGGGCGGGCCGCAAGACCGAGGGCGCGGCGGTCCACATCGGCTGACCCCGAAACGCGCCCCGGCGGCTCCCGTCCCTTGGTGGCGGGGGCCGCCGGTGTTTGTAGACTCGCGTGGGTGAGCAGTACGAAAATTCTTCCCGACCAGAAGACCGAGGTCGTCCCGCGCACGTCACACGGCGGCGACGGCGACCATGAGCGGTTCAGCCACTACGCCGACCGCAACAAGGTCACCGAGAGCTACATCACGGGTGCGCCGGTGCGGGCGATCTGCGGCAAGGTGTGGGTGCCCAGCCGCGACCCGAAGAAGTATCCCGTCTGCCCCGAGTGCAAGGAGATCTACGAGGGTCTCCCCAAGGGCGAGTCGGGCGACGACAAGTGACGGGTGTCACTACCTCTTGATCGACTCCGATGCGGCTAGCGTTCGAACTCTGGTCCGGACCGGTCGCATCGGGGGAAACGAATGGCCCGGCGTGTTCTCGCCGTCTCTTTGGCATGCCTGCTCTCCTGGGCGGCCACACCCGCCGAAGGCGCCTCACGCGGGCACGGCCATGGGCACGGGCACGACCACGACTGCCCGGCGCCGGAGCGCACGTCAGGCCGGGCCGAGCCCCGCCCGCTGAGCGCCACCGAGCTCGCCCAGATGAACGCGGCCCTGCGCAACCACCCCGGGCCGATCCCCGCGACGGTGACCGTGCCGCTGTGGATCCACGTGCTCACCGACGGCCTCGTCGGAGCGCCCGACGCGGCGGTCCGCGAGCAGGTGAACGTGCTCAACCGCGCCTACGCGGGCGGCTACGGCGGCGCCGACACGGGCGTGCGGTTCGCGCTGCGCGGCATCACCCGCACCGACAACCGCGACTGGTTCCGCAACCCGCTCGGCCTGGAAGACCCCATGAAGTCGCAGCTGCGCCGGGGCGGCTCGGAGACTCTCAACCTGTACGTCTCCCAGCTCGGCGAACTGGTTCTGGGCTACGCGACCTATCCGAACTGGTACACCGGCAACCCCCGCCACGACGGCGTGGTGATCGACTGGCGGACCCTGCCCGGCGGCGCGCTGCGCAACTTCAACTTCGGCTTCACCGGCGTCCACGAGATCGGCCACTGGCTGGGCCTCGTCCACACCTTCGAGAACGGCTGCACCGAACCGGGCGACTCCGTCGACGACACCCCCTACCAGGCCACGCCGACCGAGGGCTGCCCCGAGCGGCGCGACTCCTGCACGGCGCCCGGTGAGGACCCGATCCACAACTTCATGGACTACGCCCACGACCGCTGCATGAACCAGTTCACCGCCGGACAGGGCCTGCGGATGCGGCAGGCCTGGGTGACCTACCGGGGCGGCCTGGCGGCCACCCAGACCCGCTCGGGCGGGACCGCCGGTCTCCTCGGCACCCAGTCGGGCCAGACCCCGTTCGCGCCGCCCCGCCCGGGGGACCTGACGGGTTCGCTGTTCCTGCCGCGCGGGCGCGGCTGAGGGCGTCCGGGTGCGTCAGCCCCGCGCGACCGGTTGGCGCCGGATACGGCGAGGACCGCAGACGGCGGTCGGCGCCGGGGTGGGCGGAGCCGTAACGGAGAAGAGTTCTTCGCCCTGATACCGAATGGCTGATCTTTGTTGACGGCTGGGGCTCCGGCGTGGCTGACTTGGCGGCATGGATGAGCGGAGGGTCTGGCCGCCCACCGCCGACGCGGGACAGGACGACCTGCCGCCGTCCGCCCGCTGGTACGGCACCCCCGCCCCGCCTCCGCGCCGCATCCCGCGCCGGTACCGCCGCCTCCTCGCCATCGCGCTCACGTCGCTGGGCGCGGGTCTCGTCGTCGGCGGGGTCGTCTTCCTGGTGGTGAACCGCCCGGCCGCGCCGGTCGAGACGGTTCTGGTCACCGACGACCTGGCCGACCTGAGCTACCCGCTGCCGCCCGGCTGGCACGAGGGCACGCTGGCGCCGGTCACCGGGTTCACCTCGGTCGCGGGCAGCGGCGACCGGGCCGCCGTGATGGCCCGGCCGGGGGAGAAGCTCGACGCGGCCGATCCGCGTCCCGCGCTGCTCAAGCTCGCCAAGACCTACTCGCAGCTGCTGCTGCACGGCGACACCGTCGACGTCGTCGACGACGAGAAGGTCGCGACCGGCGGGCGCACCGGCCACACCTACGCGGTCAGGGCCTCCTACCGCGACGTGGTGAACCAGCCGGCCTTCCTGCGGGTGACCGTGCTGACCGCGCCGGAAGGGCGCAGCGTCGTGCTGCTGGGCCTCGCGCACCCCGACGACCCGGCCTCCCGGCGTGAGATAGACACGATCATGGCGGGCGCGCGATAGCACTTACCAGGCACGATGGCGAGGATCTCGCGGCCTCGGCACGTCTTGTCGGTCGGTCCGACTACTCTGAGGCCACGTGAGGGGAACCGATAGATACGGCAATGTCCGAGTGACCGGCGGGAGGCGCGCGTGAGCACGTCGGCCGCGTCCCACCTGTCGCCGTCATATCCCGACCGCGCGGCCTGGGGCACCGCCCCGAAGTTGCGCGCGTGGCAGCAGGAGGCGTTCGACCTCTACTTCACCCGCGAGCCGCGCGACTTCCTGACCGTCGCGACGCCGGGCGCCGGCAAGACGACCTACGCGCTGCGCATCGCCAGCGAACTGCTGAGCAGAGGCGTCATCAAGGCCATCACGATCGTGACGCCCACCGAACACCTGAAGCGTCAGTGGGCCGACGCCGCGGGCCGGGTCGGCATCGGCATCGACCCCGAGTTCAAGAACAGCCAGGGCGCCACCTCGCGCGACTACACGGGTGTCGCGGTGACCTACGCCCAGGTGGCGATGCATCCCGCGCTCCACCGCGCCCGCACCGAGTCGCGCCGCACGCTCGTCATCTTCGACGAGATCCACCACGCCGGCGACGCCAAGTCGTGGGGCGACGGCGTGCGCGAGGCGTTCGAACCGGCGACCCGGCGGCTGCAGCTGACCGGCACCCCGTTCCGCTCCGACGACAACCCGATCCCGTTCGTCGGCTACACCGAAGACGCCGAGGGCGCGCTGCGCAGCGTCTCCGACTACAGCTACGGCTACGGCCCGGCGCTGGCCGACGGGGTCGTCCGCCCGGTCATCTTCCTGGCCTACAGCGGCGAGATGAAGTGGCGCACCCGCGCCGGCGACGAGATCACCGCCACCCTCGGCACCCCGCTGACCAAAGACCAGCTCGGCCAGGCCTGGCGGGCCGCCCTCGACCCGAAGGGCGACTGGATCCGCCAGGTCATCCAGGCCGCCGACCGCCGCCTGACGGAGGTCCGCCGGGGCATGCCCGACGCGGGCGGCCTCATCATCGCCACCGACCACGAAGCCGCCCGCGCCTACGCCAAGCACCTGCGCGCGGTGACCGGCGAGGGCGCGACAGTCGTGCTGTCCGACGATCCCGGGGCGTCGGCGAAGATCAAGGAGTTCGGCGCCTCGCAGCAGCGGTGGCTCGTGGCGGTCCGCATGGTGTCCGAGGGCGTCGACATCCCGCGCCTGGCCGTCGGCATCTACGCCACCAGCATCTCGACGCCGCTGTTCTTCGCGCAGGCCATCGGGCGTTTCGTCCGCATGCGCAAACGGGGCGAGACGGCGTCGGTGTTCGTGCCGTCGGTGCCGCTGCTGCTCAACTTCGCCGCCGAGATGGAGGCCGAGCGCGACCACGTCCTGAACCGCAAGCGCGACGAAGACGGCCTCGACGACCTGCTGCTGGAGCAGGCCCAGCGCGAGCAGAAACAGCCCGACACCCTGGGTGACGAGCTCCCCTTCCAGACCCTGGAGGCGTCGGCGACCTTCGACCGCGTCCTCTACGACGGAGGCGAGTTCGGCACGGCCGCCGCCGCCGGGTCACCCGAGGAGGAGGACTTCCTGGGGCTTCCCGGTCTCCTGGAGCCCGAACAGGTGGCGTCCCTGCTGCGCAAACGGCAGGCCGACCAGCAGGCGGCCAAGAAGAAGCAGCCGAAGGCCGAACCGGTGGGCCTGGCTCCTCACGAGCAGATCGCCGAACTCCGCAAGGAACTCAACGGCCTAGTCGGAGCGTGGAACCACCGCACGGGCCAGCCCCACGGGGTCATCCACGCCGAACTGCGCCGTTCGTGCGGCGGCCCGGCCATCGCCCAGGCGACGGCCGACCAGATCCGCGAGCGCATCGCGATGATCCGCAAATGGGCAGCCGGACGAAAGTGAGTCGTCGGCCCAGCCGGCACCGGCCACTTCGTGAAGGCATCACGCTGCCCGGGAAGTGACCGGGAGGTCGGCGGGGCCTGCCACGGACCGCCTCGCCGTGACCGACCACTTTCGTGAGCGCGTCGCGCTCATCCGGAAGTAGGTGGCCGTGCGGAGGTGAGTGGGGGATCGGCTTGACCTGCCATCGCCAGGCGACCATCGACGGGATCGTGAGTGCATCGCGGTGATTCGGGAGTAGGCGGTCTCTCGGAAGTGAGCGGGGGATCGGCTTGACCTGCCACTGTGCAGGCGACCATCGACGGGATCGTGAGCGCATCGCGATTCTTGAAGCGACCGGCCGGTCGGGTGACTCGTGGGATCGGCTGTTTGGAGATGGCGATTGCGCATCGGCACTGGAAGGTGGCATGCCGTGCTGGCCGGGCGGTGGGTCCTCAAATGCTGCTGAGGTCGGTGCAGTGGGTGATGGTGGCGTCGTCCGGTGGCACCGCGTGGGACTCCTCGGCCTGGCGGACTTGGTCGATGATGG
Organism: Herbidospora cretacea; assembly: GCF_001570605.1. Classification (GTDB taxonomy): domain Bacteria; phylum Actinomycetota; class Actinomycetes; order Streptosporangiales; family Streptosporangiaceae; genus Herbidospora; species Herbidospora cretacea. Next base: position 77,605 of record NZ_BBXG01000010.1, read on the forward strand.
CGGCCGGGCCGGTCGACGCCAGAACGGTCAGGAGGGCGGGCCAGTCGGTGAGGGCGAAGCGGTCCACGATTCGGCTCGCGCCGTTGCTCAGGAGGGTGGCGGTGGAGACCTCCGTGACCGGCAGGCGGCCGGTGACCGCTTCGTCGGCTGCGCGCGGATCGTCCTTGGCCACCCAGAAGCCGCCCGGCCGGTTCCGGTGGGCGCGCAGGTCGCGCAGGACCCGCTGAGGGTCGTCGCCTCTCTCCAGCAGGCGCTGGTAGGCCTGGCTGACGACCACCTCACGGCGGTCGGTGCTGATGACCGGCGGGCCGTCGGTCCGGCCGAGGACGACGACGGCGTCACCGAGGACCAGATGTTCGAGCAGGTCGCCGGACAGGCGCACGACGGCCACGGCCGCCGACGGGCTGATGGGGTCGGCCACGTCGCACGTGTCGCGGTGGGCATCCGTCACCCGTGTGATGGCCTCGGCGAGGAGCGCCGGAAGGCTGTCCGGTGACGACGAGAGGCCGAGCAGGGCGCCGCCCAGACGGTGGGCGTACCAGGCCACCCCGTGACGGCAGACCGCTTCGGCGCCGGGGATGCCGGCGCCGTCGACGAGCACCGCGGCCGTCGGGGTGGCGCCGGTGAAGTCCTCGTTCGCCCGCCCGGCCCGCGCCGGGACGCTCGCCAAAGTCACCCTCATGCCCCGGCAGGCTTCCCCCGGAGGGAGGGTTCAGCCGTGGGTGATCGTGGGGATGCGCTTGCCGCTCCGGCCGTCGACCGCGACCCAGCGGTGGCGGGGCAGTTTGCGGGCCACGTCGACGAACGCCGTGTGACCGTCGATGTTGACCGGCACGACCGACGCCCGGTGGTTGCCCACCAGCGCGCCCTCGTGGACCCACACCTTCAGGCGGTTGCCTCTCTCGCCCAGCACCACGGCGGCGGTGTCGCACTCGCCGACCACGGCGGGCCAGAGGATGGTCACGTGGGTGCGGGACAGGCGCACCTCGTCTGGATGGGGGAGCCGCACCGGGCAGGACACGGCGGTCGGCGACGGCACGGGACTCGGCGGCAGCACCGCGGCCACGGGCGGCGGTTCGGGCCGGTGGCCGCCCGTGGCGAGGAAGATCGTCGCCCCTTCGAGGGCCAGCAGGGTCGCGACGGCCCCGAGGCGGTTGCGGACCGGCTGACCGAGCCCGAACAGCAGCCAGACGCAGACAGGCGCCAGCACCAACCACGACACACCAAGAGCAAGAGCAAACATGACCAGCCGCCGACCTAGAGGATATGACGCTAGGTAAGCGTATCCCTACGCTCGGCAATGGCAACCCGGAGCCGGAAACCGCGCCGGCCGCAGGACCAGGCATATCGAAATGCCGAAATTTCGGGCGGCCTCAGCCGCCGACAGCCGAGTCGCCCGCCGGTATCCGAGTTGGCCGCCGTCACCCGCGTTGGCCGCCGGTATCCGCTTCGGCCGCCGTCACCTGCGTCGCCTGCCGTCACCCGCGTCGCCTGCCGTCGCCCGCCGATCCGCCTCAGCCGCCGTCGCCCGCGTCGCTCGCCGGTATCCGCCTCGGTGGCCGATGCCCGCGTCAGTCCTCGCCGTCGTCGGCCACGATCGGGCGGCCGGTCAGCTGGACCCCGGCCGCCGCCATCTCCGTCAGCGCCACCTCGGTCGTGACCGGCAGGACGCCCGCCGTCAGGTCGAGGAGCACCCGCACGTCGAACCCCTGGGTCCGCGCGTCGATCGCCGTGGCCCGGACGCAGTGGTCGGTGGCGATCCCCACCACGTCGACCCGCTGGACACCGCGTTCCCGCAGCCACGCCGCCAGGCCCACCCCGTCGGGCGAGTGGCCCTCGAACCCGCTGTAGGCGCCGGAATGGGCGCCCTTGCTGAAGATCTCGTCGATCGGCTCGGTGTCGAGGTTCTCGTGGAAGTCGGAGCCGGAGGTCCCCACGACGCAGTGGGCGGGCCAGGTCGTCATGAAGTCGGGGTCGATCGAGAAGTGGGCGCCCGGGTCGACGTGGTAGTCGCGGGTGGCCACGATGTGGTCGTAGTCGCCGCGGGCGGCGTGCACGCTGATCGCGGCGGCGACGCCCGCGCCGCCGGTCACGGCCAGGCTGCCGCCCTCGCAGAAGTCGTTCTGCACGTCGACGATCACAAGCGCGGTGGTCATGGCGTCCAATCTAGAAGATCGCGGGAGACCGGCGTCGTCCTCATGCGCCGCTCCCCCGCGATCAGGAGAAAATACTAGGCACAGCCGGGTCTCCAGGCGAGAGACTATGGGCGATTTGCGGCAATTCCCGCATCGACTCGCGGTGCCGGGCCCGCGCCTCGTCTAGGGTCTCGCGGCCGACGATCTCGCCGCCGCTGACCAGAGCGGCCAGCAGGGGGCGGCCCAGGGAATCGTCGGCGCGGGTGGAGACGACCTCGCCGACCGCGACGCCGTCGGCGACCGCGCGGTAGGCCCACTTCCGGCCGCCCTTGCTCGGCTTGCCCACCGAGGTCTTGGCCACCGGCCTCATCCCGCCCGACGCGTCCTCCCGGTCGACCAGCTTGTAGACCAGGTTGGCCGTCGGCGCGCCCGAGCCCGTCACGAGCTTGGTGCCCACGCCGTATCCGTCGACGGGGGCGACGGCCAGCGCGGCGATGGCGTGTTCGTCGAGGTCGCCGGTGACCACGATGCGGGTGCGGTCGGCCCCGAGGGAGTCGAGCTGCTCGCGCACCTCGAAGGCGACCACCCCCAGGTCGCCCGAGTCGATGCGGACCGCGCCGAGGTCGCTCCCGGCCAGCTTCACGGCCGTCCGGACCGCCTCCGGGACGGAGTAGGTGTCCACCAGCAGGGTCGTCGACGCGCCGAGGGCGTCGATCTGGGCCTGGAAGGCGGCCTCCTCCGAGTCGTGGAGCAGGGTGAAGGCGTGGGCGCTGGTGCCGGCCGTGGGGACGCCGTACTCGAGACCGGCCTGGAGGTTCGAGGTGGTCGCGAACCCGCACAGGTAGGCGGCGCGGGCGGCGGCGACGGCGGCGCGCTCGTGGGTGCGGCGCGAGCCCATCTCGATCAGGGGGCGGTCACCGGCCGCGTGGGCCATCCGGGAGGCGGCCGAGGCGATCGCGCAGTCGTGGTTGAGGATCGACAGGACGACCGTCTCCAGGACCACCGCCTCGGCGAAGGTGCCCTCGACGACCATGATCGGGGAGCCGGGGAAGTAGGTCTCACCTTCGCGGTAGCCGTACACATCGCCGGAGAAACGGAAGCCGGCGAGGAAGGACAGGGTCGGCGGGTCGACGACGCGTTCGAGGAACTCCAGCTCCGCCTCGCCGAACCGGAAGTTGTCGATCGCCTCAAGGACACGGCCGGTACCTGCGACGACGCCGTAGCGGCGGCCCGCCGGGAGGCGGCGGGCGAAGACCTCGAACACCGCGCGACGATGGGCGGTGCCGCCGGCCAGCGCCGCCCGCAACATGGTCAACTCATACATGTCTGTTAGCAAGGCCGAGCTCATGGACGTTTGCACGAGTCGAGAGTACGACCGTGGTGAGGCAGGATTGGGGATGTGGGTAGCACCGCTCCGAGTGAGGTCGAGCGTCCGATAGCTGACGTTCGCCCAGATGTGCCATGGGTGACCATCGTCTGGAATGACCCGGTCAACCTGATGTCATACGTCACCTATGTCTTCCAGAGCGTCTTCGGCTACGCCCGGGAGAAGGCCGAGAAGCTCATGCTCGACGTCCACCAGAAGGGGAGGGCGGTCGTGTCCAGCGGCACGCGGGAGGAGATGGAGCGCGACGTCCAGACCCTCCACTCCTACGGCCTGTGGGCCACCCTGCAGAAAGACGGCTGATGGGTCACGGTTTCAAGGCGACGCGCGACGGCGTCTCGGTCCACCTCGACGCGGCCGAGGCCAGCGTGCTCCGGTCGCTGGTCTCCTCGATGGTCCTCGACGTGGTCGAGCCGGGGGAGACGGGCGACGACCCGCTGGAGCGGGCGCTGCGCATCGGCCCGGCCGCCGAGCCGACCGATCCGGTCCTGGCCCGGCTGTTCCCCTCGGCCTACGCCGACGACGACGCCGCCTCGACCGAGTTCCGCCGCTACACCGAGGGCGACCTCCGCGACGCCAAACGGACCGACGCGCTCACCCTGATCGAGACCGCCGTCGGCGGCCGGATCGTGCTGAACCCCGAGCAGGCCCAGGCCTGGCTGCGCGCCCTCAACGACCTCCGGCTCGTCCTGGGTGTACGTCTGGAGGTCACCGAGGAGATCCACGAGGAGATCGCCGAGATGGGCGACGACGACCCCCGCTACCCCGCCTTCGTCACCTACGACTGGCTGACCTACCTGCAGGACACCCTCGTTCAGGCCCTTTGGTAGGTTCGCGGCATGCTGACGATCTCCCGCGAGCTGGTCGACCAGATCATCGCCCACGCCACGGCAGACCATCCCGACGAGGCGTGCGGCGTGATCGCCGGCCGCGACGGGGTGCCCGAGCGGTTCGTCCCGATGGAGAACGCCGAGCGGTCGCCGACGTTCTACCGCTTCGACTCGATGGAGCAGTTCCGCGTCTGGCGTGACATGGACGACAACGACGAAGAGCCCGTCGTGATCTACCACTCCCACACCGCCACCGAGGCCTACCCCTCGCGCACCGACGTCTCCTACGCGAGCGAGCCCCACGCCCACTACGTGCTCTACTCCACCGCCCTCGCCCAGTTCCGGTCGTTCCGGATCGTCGACGGGGTGGTCGAGGAGGAGGACGTGAAGATCCTGGAACCAGACGCATAAAATGGGTGACATGTCCCTGGGCGTGCAACCGTGCCTCTTCGCGCACTCTCCTTCCGTCGTGGTCTACGACTGTCGCTGATCTCGCCTCCCCGTAAACCACAGACCTTTCCCGAAGAGAGAGAACACCAATGGCCATCGAGGTCCGCATCCCGACCATCCTGCGCACCTACACCGACGGCGCCAAGGCCGTCGACGCCTCCGGCGCCACGCTCGAAGAGCTGATCGGCGACCTGGAGGCGCGTCACCCGGGGATCAAGGCCCGGATCGTCGACGACGGCAAGCTGCGCCGGTTCGTCAACATCTACCTCAACGACGAGGACGTCCGCTTCCTCGGCGGCCTCGGCACCCCGATTTCCGACGGCGACACGGTCACCGTGCTGCCCGCCGTCGCCGGTGGCTGATCAGAGATGCGCTTCGACTCGCTGATCGAGTCGGTCGGCCGCACCCCGCTCGTCGGGCTGCCCCGGCTGTCGCCGTCGGCCGACGTGCGGATCTGGGCCAAGCTCGAAGACCGCAACCCGACCGGCTCGATCAAGGACCGGCCCGCCCTGTGGATGATCGAACAGGCCGAGAAGGACGGGCTCCTCACCCCTGGCTGCACGATCCTCGAACCGACCTCCGGCAACACCGGCATCTCGCTGGCGATGTCGGCCCGGCTCAAGGGCTACAAGCTGATCTGCGTCATGCCCGAGAACACCTCCGAGGAGCGCCGCCAGCTCCTGCGCATGTACGGCGCCGAGATCATCTCGTCGCCCGCGGCGGGCGGCTCCAACGAGGCGGTCCGGGTGGCCAAGGGCCTGGCGGCCGAACACCCCGACTGGATCATGCTCTACCAGTACGGCAACCCGGCCAACTGGCGCTCCCACTACGAGTCGACCGGCCCCGAGATCCTCGACGATCTCCCGACGGTCACCCACTTCGTGGCGGGCCTGGGCACCACCGGCACCCTCATGGGCGTCGGCCGGTACCTGCGGGAGCAGAAGCCCGACGTGAAGATCGTGGCCGCCGAGCCCCGCTACGGCGAGCTCGTCTACGGCCTGCGCAACGTCGACGAGGGCTTCATTCCGGAGATCTACGACGAGGGCGTGCTCACCACCCGCTACTCGGTGACCTCTGCCGACGCCCTCAAGCGGACGCGCGACCTGCTCGCCACCGAGGGCATCTTCGCCGGCATCTCCACCGGCTGCGCTCTCCACGCCGCCATCGGCATGGCCCGCAAGGCCGTCCAGGACGGCGAGCGGGCCGACATCGTGTTCGTGGTCGCCGACGGCGGCTGGAAGTACCTGTCGACCGGCGCCTACGAGGGAACGCTCGACGAGGCGGAAGACCGCCTTGAGGGCCAGCTCTGGGCTTAGGAAGCAAAAGAGAAGGGCCCCGCCTCCCTGAGAGTTGAGGCGGGGCCCTTCTGCGTTACTAATTGAACAGCACGCGCAGGGAGAAGTTCGCCTCGCTCCCCGAGTAGCCGCCGCTCATGCCGACCGCGCGGAGCACCTGGAGGTTCGCCTTGTCCTCGTCCTTCATGCCCTGCAGGTAGAGGTTCTCGATCTTGTCGAGGTCGACGAAGAGTCCGAAGCTGGCCGTGTCGGCGTTCGGGACGGCGGTCTGGAAGGTCTCGCTGTCCTTCAGCGTGCCCGCCTCGGCGAGCTTGTTCGCGTAGTCCTGGTTGGTGGCGACGACGAGCTTGCCGTCACCGGGGGCCTTGGCGAGCTGGAGCGGCTGACCGGCGACCGCGAGCGCCTGCTCGACCTTGGTCAGCACCTCGCCGGCCTTGGCCGGGTCGGTGGCCAGGACCGCACCGGCGTTCGGCATGTTGCCGTCGAGACCCTCGGAGTCCACCGCGACGGTGACGCTCTCGCCGAGCAGGGTGGCCAGGTCGTCGGGCAGGACCAGGCCGAACTGCTGCTGGGCCTGGGTGATGAACTGGGTGAACTGGGCGCCGCCGCCGGCGCTCTCGGCCGACTTGACGATCTGGTCCCAGCCGTTCTTGACGCCCTCGCCGAGGCCCGAGATGGCCAGCGCGCCGGCGGTGGTGTCGGGCAGCTCGCCCAGCTTGACCGGGGTGCCGGTGACCGGGATGGGGCTGGTGACGCCGCGGGTGATGGCGGCGAGTTCCGCGTACGAGCCGTCGAACCGCAGCGCCCCCGCGAAGCGGCCGTTCTTGATCTGCTCGGTCAGCGTCGGGTCGGCGGCCACCTGCGCGCCGCCCAGTTGGACGAGCTTGCCGAGGTCGCCCCAGAAGGACAGCACGCCGGGCTCGCCGAGGGCCTCCATGTCGGAGGTGAAGTCGGCCGACTCGGCGAGAGTGGGGCCGGTGGAGTATTTGTCGGCCTCCGCCTGGGTGGCCGAGACGATGGCGTAGTCGCCGCGGAAGGCGAGGCCGGTCTTGGTGTCGGATCCGGCGTCGAGCTTGGCGATGCCGGCGCGGGCCGCGTCGGCGTCCTTCACCTGGATGGCCACGGCGAAGCCGGGCTCCTTGGCGTCGGCGCCGGGCATGACCGCGAAGCCGATGCGGTCGCCGAGCCAGGGCTCGATGTCGGCGGCGTAGTCGATCTTCTCGAAGTTCTCGTTGTCCGCCGAGATTGCCTTGAAGAAGGCCTCGCGCGGGTCCTCGCCGGAGAAGGCGTCCTTGGTGACGGTGAACTTCCGGGCGATGTTGAACAGCGCCAGCTTCTGGTTGGCGGCCGGGTCGAGGTCGATCCGGGCGTAGGCGAGGGCGCCGGCCGGGAGGGCCTCGGCGGGCTGCGCGCCGCCACCGCTCAGGGTGGAGAACGCCCACACGCCGCCGCCGCCGACGAGGCCGACGACCACCGCGGCGATCAGCGCGATGATGAGGCCCTTGGGGCCGCCGCGCTTCTCGACGGGGGCGTGCACCACGGGGGGCAGGTCGTAGCCGAGTTCCTCCGGCTGGCGCCACTGGCCCTGCTGCTGGTGCTGCTGCGGCGGGGGAGTGAACATCTGCTGGGTGCCGCCGAAGTCCATCCGGGTCGGCTGCTCCGCGTACGGCTGCGGCTGGGGCTGCGGCGAGCGGTAGTTGATGGTCCGGTCCGGGTCACCGTTGATGTCGAACGGGAAACCAGGGGGGTTCTCGGCAGGCATGGGGTCAACTCGCAAAGTGGGGTGATCTCCGACGAGTTTGAAAGTATGCCGTGCCGGTAGCGAACCACTTGCAGCCTTCTTGACTATTGACGCGTAAGTACCTCTCGTGGCTCTTTGAGGTGAACCTCACCTGTATCACTGGTTTCGACCAGATCCCAGGGGACGATCAAGCTCCGGGCGTACAGGAGGCGGGTGAGCTGCTGGAGCGCTCCGTTGACCCGGCCGCCGGCGTCGCGGTGGACGCCGAGGAGGAACTGCGCCCGGGTGGCTGACACGACCAGTCCGGCGGTCTCCGGCTCGGTGCTCTTCTTGAACGGGTTGCGGCTGCCGACGACCATGCGCACGTCCACCACGTGGCCGACCCACACCCCGCGCACGTCCCATACGCACTGGCCGATCAGTTCCCGTCCCGTCATGGCCGGTGAATGCCCGGATCTCCCTGTACGGACGGCTATGGCCCGGTCAAGATACAGTGTTCCAGAACAACATTCGGGAGGGTGTGCGTGAGCGGTTTCGGGGAGGCGACCCGGGCGGTGCGGGTCGGCGAGGGCGTCTACGACGTGTGCCTCGACGACGGATATTCGATCGGCGGCCCGCTCAACGGCGGATATCTGATGGCCGTGCTGCTGCGGGCGGCAGTCGACGACTCACCGCACGAGCATCCGGTCTCGACCGGCGCCCAGTTCCTGAGGGCGGGCCGCCCCGGCCCGGCGCGGGTCAGGGTCGAGCAGGTGAAGACCGGCAAGACGACCACCATCAGCAGGGCCTCGCTCGTCTCCGACGACGGACCTCTCCTGGAGACATTGGTCACCACCGCGACCCTCGACCCGCTGGCCGAGCCGGTCTACTCGGCGGGCCCGGCCGTGAAGATGCCGCCGCCCGAGGAGTGCCTGCCGCTGCCCGAGCCCAAGCCCGAGTCGAACATGAACCTCAACGGCCAGATGGAGCTGCGGTTCGACCCGCCCACCGTCGGCTGGCTCACCGGCGAGCCGACCGGCCGTCCCGAGTCGCGGGCCTACTTCCGGCTCCGGCACGGCCAGGAGCCCGACCCCTTCGTGCTGGCCCTCGCGGTCGACGCGCTGCCCCCGGTGGTGTTCAGCGCGGGCCTGCGCGGCTGGGCCCCGACGGTCGAGCTCACCTGGCACCTGCGCGCCCTGCCCGCCCCCGGATGGCTCACCGTCATCGCCGGCGGGCGGCTCGTCAGCGACGGCTGGTTCGACGAGGAGGCCGAGGTGTGGGACTCCTCCGGACGGCTCGTCGCACAGTCGCGGCAGCTCGCGAGGGTCGGACGCGGATAGCGAGTGTGCTCGGTGTCACGGGGACGGGCGGGATGATCGGCCATAAGCTGACCCCGTGGTGGAGAGTTATGGTCAGGGGTCCATCGGGATCTTCGACAGTGGTTTCGGGGGGCTGACCGTAGCCCGGGCGATCATCGACCAGTTGCCCAACGAGCCGGTCTTCTACGTCGCCGACACGGCGCGCCAGCCCTACGGGCCCAAGCGCATCGCCGAGGTCCGGTCCTACGCCCTCGAACTGCTCGACCATCTGGTGTCCCACGACGTCAAGATGCTCGTGATCGCGTGCAACACGGCCAGCGCGGCGGTGCTGCGCGACGCGAGGGAGCGCTACCGGGTGCCGGTCGTCGAGGTCATCCAGCCGGCCACCCGGCGCGCCGCCTCGGCGACCCGCAACGGGAAGGTCGGGGTGATCGGCACCCAGGCCACCATCTCGTCGATGGCCTACCAGGACGCCTTCGCCGCCGCGCCCCACGTGGAGCTCGTCGGCGTCGCCGCGCCGCGTCTGGTCGAGTTCGTCGAACGCGGCGAGACCGAGAGCGAGGCCGTCATCGAGGCGGTGCGCGAATACCTGACACCGATCCTCGACGCCGGCTGCGACACCCTGATCCTCGGCTGCACCCACTATCCGCTGCTGCTCGGCGCGATCTCCTACGTCGCCGGAGACGGCGTCACGCTCGTGTCGAGCGCCGAGGAGACCGCCAAGGACGTCTTCCGGGTGCTGCGCGACCGGGGCCTGGTGCGCGCCTCGGGCGTGCCCGCCCACCGGTTCGGCACCACCGGCGACACGCTGCTGTTCGAGACCCTCGGACGCCGCTTCCTCGGACCGGAGCTCCAGGCCGTCGAGATGGCCGCACCTGTGTTCGGAGAAACGGTATGAAACTGACCATCGTCGGCTGCTCCGGAAGCTTCCCCGGCCCCGCCAGCCCGTCGTCCTGCTATCTGTACGAGGCCGAGGGCTTCCGGATGCTCGTCGACTTCGGCAACGGCTCCCTGGGGGCGCTGCAGCGCCACATCAGCCCGTTCGACCTCGACGCGATCTGCCTGTCCCACCTGCACGCCGACCACTGCCTCGACATGTGCTCCTACCACGTCGTCCGCAACTACGGCCCCGGCGCGCCCTACCCCAAGCTGCCCGTGTACGCCCCCTCCCTGGCGCCCGCGCGACTGGACGCCGCCTACGGCATGCCGCAGGAGCCCAAGATGGAGACCGCGTTCGACTTCACCGAGCTGTCGCCGGGCACCTTCGAGATCGGCCCCTTCCAGGTCACCGCGGCCCTGATGAACCACCCCGTCGAGACCTACGGCTTCCGCGTCGCCCACAACGGCAGGTCGGTCGCCTACTCGGCCGACACCGCCGAGTGCGACGAGCTCATCGGCCTGGCCGGCGACGCCGACCTGCTCCTCTGCGAGGCCTCCTTCCTCGACGAGCCCGGCAATCCGCCCGGCCTCCACCTCACCGGCCGGCAGGCGGCCGAGCACGCCGCCAAGGCGGGCGCGGGAAAGCTCGTCCTCACCCATCTGGTCCCCTGGCACGACGAGCAGCGCGTACGCGCCGACGCCGACCGGGGCGGCTACTCGGGCGAGATCGAGTTGGCCCGATCCGGTGCGGTCTATGACCTAGGGTGAGGCCCATGGCTCGCACTGATGGACGTACGCCCGACCAGCTCCGGCCGGTGACGATCACGCGGAACTGGCTGGCCCACGCCGAGGGGTCGGTCCTGGTCGAATTCGGCGGCACGAAGGTGCTCTGCGCCGCCTCCGTCGAGTCGGGGGTGCCGCGCTGGCGCAAGGGCAGCGGCCTCGGCTGGGTCACCGCCGAATACGCCATGCTGCCCCGTGCCACCAACACGCGCGGTGAGCGCGAGTCGGTGCGCGGCAAGATCGGCGGCCGGACCCACGAGATCTCCCGCCTGATCGGCCGGTCCCTGCGGGCCTGCGTCGACTACAAGGCGCTGGGCGAGAACTCGATCGTGCTCGACTGCGACGTCCTCCAGGCCGACGGCGGCACCCGCACCGCCGCGATCACCGGCGCCTACGTCGCGCTGGCCGACGCCGTGGCGTGGATGCGCAAGAAGCGCATGTGCCCCGGCGACCCGCTGGTCGACTCGGTCGCGGCGGTCTCGGTCGGCATCGTCGGCACCACCCCGCTGCTCGACCTCTGCTACGTCGAGGACGTCAAGGCCGAGACCGACATGAACGTCGTGATGACCGGCAAGGGCTCCTTCGTCGAGGTCCAGGGCACCGCCGAGGGCGCGCCGTTCGACCGCGCCGTCCTCAACGAACTGCTCGACCTGGCCACGCTCGGGTGCATCGAGCTGACCGACCTCCAGAAAGCCGCCCTCGCGTCATGACCAAGCTCCTCCTCGCCACCCGCAACCAGGGCAAGATCGTCGAACTGCGCCGGATCCTCGAAGAGGCCGCGCTGCCGATCGAGCTGGTCGGGCTGGAGTCCTTCCCCGAGATCGGCGACGTCGCCGAGACCGGCCTCACCTTCGCCGAGAACGCGCTGCTCAAGGCCCACACCGTGGCCCGGCAGAGCGGCCTGCCCTGCATCGCCGACGACTCGGGCCTGTGCGTCGACGCCCTCAACGGGATGCCGGGCATCTTCTCGGCCCGCTGGTCGGGCGGCCACGGAAACGACCAGGCCAACCTCGACCTGCTGCTGGCCCAGATCAGCGACGTGCCCGACGACCGCCGCCAGGCCCACTTCGCCTGCGTGGCGGCGCTGGCCCTGCCGTCGGGCGAGGAGCGCGTGGTCGAGGGCGTCATGCACGGCCACGTGATCCGGGCGCCCCGGGGCACGATGGGCTTCGGCTACGACCCGATCTTCGTCGCCGACGGCGAGACCCGGACCACCGCCGAGATGTCCCCGGCGGAGAAGGACGCCATCTCCCACCGGGGGATCTCGATGCGCGGGATGGTGCCCGTCCTCGCCGAGGTGTTCTCCGCTTCGTAAGAAGTTGGGGCTGCCACCCGACCAGGGCGTTCGTAGGATCCATATGTGACCTCTCGCACCACCGCGCCCGCATGGGCAGCGGCACTCGCCGGGCTGACCGCCGCCGCCGTCGCGCTCGGGATCGGGCAACTGGTGGCGGGGGTGATCGGCGGCGGCTCCTCGCCCGTGGTGGCGGTCGGCAACGCCGCCGTCGACCTGACGCCCGCCTGGCTCAAGGACTGGGCCATCGCGACGTTCGGCGAGAACGACAAGAACGTCCTGCTCGGCGGCATTTTCGTGGTGATCGCGCTGCTGGCCGCCGGGTTCGGGCTGCTCTCCCGGATCAAGGTCGGTTACGGCCGGCTGGCGCTGGTCGTCTTCGGCGCCCTCGGCGCCTGGGCGGCGGCGACCAGGCCCGACGCGGGCATGATCGACGTTCTCCCCGCCCTGCTGGGCGCCTGGGCCGGAACGTCGGCGCTGACGAGGCTGTTCCGCCGACTGGAACCGCAACCGGTGGAAGAGCCGCTGCGTGTCAGACCTGAACCGGCCGCCGAGGATGCACCTCCAGTCAGCGATGACCCGGCCCTCGGAGAAGCACCGGCCCTCGGAGAAGCACCGGCCGTCGGGGAAGCATCGGCCGCAAAAGAGGCACCCGCCGTCGGGGAAGCGCCAGCCGCTGGAAAGGCACCGGCCGTCGGAGAGACAGCGGCCGCTGAAGAGGCACCGGCCGCTGGAGATGAAACGGTCGTTGAGAGCCGGCCGCTGGAGAAGCCGCCCGTCATGCTGGCGGGCGACCGGCTGTATGCCATCGATCGCCGCCGCCTCTTCACGGGGGTGGCGACCGGTGCGGGGATCGCGGTCGTCGCGGGGGCGGCGGGGGTCTGGATCGGGGACCGGAACAACGTCACCGCCGAGCGGGCGCAGGTCGCGGCCGAGTTGCCGAAACCGGCCAAGCCGCTGCCGCCGCTACCCGCCGGGGCCGACTTCAAGGTGCCGAACCTGTCCCCGTTCGTCACCCCCAACCACGACTTCTACCGGGTCGACACCGCTCTGGCCCTGCCCAACGTCGACCCCAAGACGTGGTCACTCAAGATCCACGGCATGGTCGACCGGCCCATCGAGATCAGCTTCGCCGACCTGCTGAAGCGTCCCATCGTCGAGGCCGACGTCACGCTCGCCTGCGTCTCCAACCCGGTCGGCGGCCCCTACGTCGGCAACGCCCGCTGGCTCGGCGTCGCCATGGCCGGCGTCCTGCGCGAGGCCGGGATCAGAGCGGGGGCCGACATGCTGCTGTCGACCAGCGCCGACGGCTGGACCGCCGGCACCCCGGTCGAGGTCGTCATGGACGGCCGCGACGCCCTGTTCGCCTTCGCCATGAACGGCGAGCCCCTCCCGGTCTCCCACGGTTTCCCGGTCCGCCAGGTCGTGCCGGGCCTCTACGGCTACGTCTCGGCCACCAAGTGGGTCGTCGACGTCGAGGTCACCCGCTTCGACCAGGCGCGGGCCTACTGGACCGACCGGGGCTGGGACGCCAAGGGCCCCATCAAGACCCAGTCACGGATCGACACCCCGCGCAACAAGACCAAGCCCGGCCGCAACGTCATCGCCGGCGTCGCCTGGGCGCAGACCAAGGGCATCGCGAAGGTCGAGGTCAAGGTCGACGAGGGCCCCTGGCAGGTGGCGAAGCTGGCAGAGGTGCCGGGCCTGGACACCTGGCGGCAGTGGATGATCGAGGTCGAGCTCGCCGACGGGCTCCACACCCTGTCGTGCCGGGCCACCGACGAGACCGGCTACACCCAGACCGCCGACGGCGCCCCGCCGGAGCCGAACGGCGCGACCGGTTATCACCAGGTTCTCGTAGAGACCACCTGAACGGCAGGATTCGGGAAAGCCGGTTGCTCATCGGAGTCGTCCCCTTACCATCGGTCACATCGAAGGGAAGGGGACGATGGCCGATCGTCAGTCCCGGTGGCGGTTGCCGACCGGCGTCTACAATCCCGTCGTCACCGGCGACGGGCGCCGGTGGCGCGACTACGAGAAGGCCGCCGAGGCCCCGGCGCCGTCCCTCGACCCGTGGCAGGCGAGGCTGCCGCCGTCCGGCGACGACTGGTTCGACCGGGCGACGCGGCCTCGCGCGCTGGAGGAGTCGCGGCCCTACGGCGTCCCCGGCGGGCTGGCGCGGCCCGATCCCGCGGCGCAGCGCGATCTCGCCGAGGCGTTGAGCGGCCGGTTCCCCGATCCGCGCGGGACCTGGATCCGGCTGATCAACGCCGAAGGGCCGACCGACGACCCGTTCCGGTCGACCAACGCCATCGACTGCGCGCTGTCGGTCATGTCGTCGTGGCACGGCGAACCCGTCGTCGCGGCGGCCCGGCAGCCGGAATACGACCGGGTCGGCAAACCCGTCCTCTCGGGGGAGGCGGGCGGGGTGGCCAGGGCCGAGCAGTGGCTCGGCCATCGTTTCGAGTACGTCGGGCAGGGCCGCCGCGCCTACGGGGTGGTGGCCGGGCGGTTGCGGGCGGCCGGGCACGGCGCCGCGACCGTGCTCATCACGCGCTGGCCCCACGGGGGCAGCCATGCGTGGAACGCGGTGAACTCTATGGGGGAGGTGCTGTGGATCGACGCGCAGCGGGGGCATATGGCGATCGAGCCGCCGTACGAGAACGTGACGGGGGTCTTCTGCGTGGTCCTGGACCGCGGGGGGCAACGGGTGTGAGCCCGGAGACCGCCCGCGCGCTGGCCGAAGAGTGGTTCAACGGGGGGCGGGGACACGCCTTCGAGGTCGCCATCTACGCCTTCGACGACGGTTTCGTGGCCTGGGTCAGGGACGACGAGCCGGCCGACCCGACCGTCCTCCCGTCGACCGTGGGGGGCGGCTGCATCGTCATCGACCGGCGCACCGGCGAACTGGCCGTCCGCCCCCTGCTGGGGCCGGAGTTCGTGGCCGAGCAGTGGCCCGACCACGTTCCCCGATGACCGTGCCCCGCTAACTGCTCGCGAGTGACCCCACGATCGAGGCGTTGGCGGCGCGGCGCGCGGGGAGCACCGCCGCGAGCACGCCGGCCAGCGCCGACAGCACCAGGTAGAGCAGCACCTGGAGCACCGGCACGACGAAGACGGTCTCGTTGGGGATGGTCTGCAGCGCCGCCCAGCCGAAGGCGACGCCGATGACGATGCCGATCAGCGCCCCGATCAGGCCGAGCACGAGCGCCTCGATCGACAGCATGCCGCGCAGTTGCGGCCGGGTCAGGCCGAGGGCGCGCAGCAGCGCCGATTCGCGGGTGCGTTCGTGCACCGACAGCGACAGGGTGTTGGCGATGCCGAGCAGCGAGATGAGGATGGCCAGCCCGAGCAGCCCGGCGAAGATGGTGAACATCATGTCGAAGGCGTCGTCGAACTCGCCGCGCACGTCGGCCGCGCTGACCAGCTGCGCGGTCGGGTAGGCCGTCAGCGCCGCCTCCACGGCCCGGCGGGAGACGTCGGCGGCGATGCCGTCCGCGGCCTTGACGTAGACGCGGACCGGGCCGACCGGGCCGAAGTACTTCTCGAAGTCGGCCACGCCGACCGTGTAGGGCATCGTCCCGGTCACGCTGTCGTCGCTGAGGATCGCGACCACCTTCACCTCGACCTTCCCGGCCTCGGTGGTGGTGAGGGGGACGGTGCCGCCCACGCGCGCGCTCCCCAGGTTCCCGGCCTGCGACTCCGACAGTGCGACGGTGCCGGTCGTCAGGTCGGCCAGCGAGCCGGACACGACCTTCGGCCGGAACGCCGCGCCGTCGGGCAGGCTGGCGATCTCGCCGCTGGGGTCCTGCCGCATCTCGGCGACCAGCCCGACCTCGGGCAGCGCGCGCAGCTTCCCGGGCACGTCGGGGGAGAGGGTGGGCATGCCGTCGGCGCGGCCGTGCTGGGCGGTGATCATGAAGTCGACGGGGAACTGCTCGTCGAGGCTGCCGGTCACGGTCTCTCGGGTGCTGGCGGTGATCACCGAGATGAGGGTCATCAGGGTGACGCCGATGGTCAGCGCGACGGTCGTGGTCGCGGCCCGCTTGGGGTTGCGGCGCGAGTTGTCGACGGCCAGCCGTCCCGGCACCCCGAAGAGGCGGCGCGGCGCCCACCCGGCGAACGCGGCCAGCGGGCCCATCAGCATCGGCCCGATCGCGATCACGCCGAGGAAGAACACCGCGCCCCCGGCCATCGCGGTCAGCAGCCCGACGTCGCCGTCGAGCACCCAGATCGCCACGGCGGTCAGCCCGAGCCCACCGGCCAGCAGCAGCCCGGCGATGATCGACCGGGTCAGCCCGGCACGGAACGACTGCTCCTCGACCTGGCTGCGCAGCGCCGCGATCGGCGCCACCCGGGTCGCCCCACGGGCCGGCAGCACCGCCGAGCCCACGGTCACCAGCAGCCCGACGACCAGCCCGAGCACGATCGTCCGGGGCGTCAGCGTCACGTCCGCCCCCACCGGGACCGGCGCGTCGAAGGAGGCCAGCGCGTTGAGCGCCACCGCCCCGAGCCCGAGCCCGGCCAGCAGCCCCAGCGCCGAGGAGACCAGCCCGACCACCGCCGACTCCAGCAGGATCGACCGGAACACCTGCCCCCGGGTCGCCCCGATGCAGCGCAGCAGCGCCATCTCCCGGGTCCGCTGCGCGACCAGGATGTTGAACGTGTTGTAGATGACCAGCGCCGCCACGAACATGGCGACGAACCCGAACAGCAGCAGCACCAGCACCAGGTAGTCGAGTTCCACGTTGCTGTCGAGGGCCAGCTTCTGGGCCAGTTCGTCCCCGGTCCTGATCGTGTACGCCTTCCCGAGGGCCTCCGAAGCGGTCTTCTTGAGCGTCTCGGGGGTCACGCCGGGCGCGGCGGCCACGTCGATCTCCCGGTAGGACTTCACCCCGGTCATCTCCAGCGCCGTCGCGGTGTCGAACCCGACCGCGCCGGTGTAGGCGAGGCTCTGGTCGACGCCCACGTCGACGATGCCGACCAGGGTGAACTGGCGGCGCTTCTCGGCGAGGTCGAGGACGGTGATCGTGTCGCCGACCGCGAACTGGCGGGTCTTGGCGGTGTTCTCGTCGAGCACCGCCTCGCTCCCGCCGGCCGGGGCCCTGCCGCTGACGTAGTTCGTCCGGTCGAGCGGCCCCTTCACGATGGCGATGCCGCTGGTCGCGACGCTTCCGGCGGCCCGTCCCGACCGGTCGAGCAGCGGCGCGGAGCCCTGCACGAGCCCCTGCGCGTCGGCGACCCCGGGAAGCGCCCTGATCTTCTTCAGTACGGCCTCGGTGATCTCCTTCTCCTTGGGGGTGACCGCGACGGCGACCTTGTCGGCGTCGGCGGTGAAGAGCTGGCGGAAGCCCTGCTCGATGGTGTCGGTCAGCACGAACGTGCCCGCGATGAAGCCGACGCCGAGGGTGATGGCCAGCGAGGTGAGCAGCAGGCGCGTCTTGTGCGCCAGCAGCCCGGCCAGTGTGGTGCGGAGCACGGCTCAGGCCTCCAGCTTCAGCAGCATGTCGTGCACGCTCTGCGGGGTCGGCCCGGTCACTTCGCTGACCAGCAGCCCGTCGCGGAGGAAGACCACGCGGTCGGCGTAGGAGGCGGCCTGCGGGTCGTGGGTGACCATCACGATGGTCTGGCCGAGCTCGCGCACCGACCTGCGGAGGAAGGCGAGGACCTCCGCGCCGCTGCGCGAGTCGAGGTTGCCGGTCGGCTCGTCCGCGAAGATCACCTGGGGCTTGCTGATGAGGGCGCGGGCCACCGCCACGCGCTGCTGCTGACCGCCGGACAGCTGGCTCGGCTTGTGGGAGAGCCGGTCGCGCAGCCCCACGGTCTCCACCACGCGGTCCATCAGCACCTGGTCGGCCTGCCGCCCGGCGATCTCCAGGGGGAGCCGGATGTTCTGCTCGGCGGTCAGGGTCGGCAGCAGGTTGAACGCCTGGAACACGAACCCGATGCGCTCGCGGCGCAGCAGCGTGAGCTGCTTGTCGGACAGGGTCGTGATGTCGGCGTCGCCGATGTGCACGTTGCCCGCGCTGACCGTGTCGAGCCCGGCCAGGCAGTGCATCAGGGTGGACTTGCCCGACCCCGACGGTCCCATGATCGCCGTGAACGCCTCCGTGGCGAAGCTCACGTCGATGCCGCGCAGCGCCCGCACGGCGGCGTCGCCCTGGCCGTAGACCTTGGTGAGTCCACGGGCCACCACGGCGGCGCGGACATCGGTAGTCATCGTCATGGTCAGCAACGCTATTGACGCGACCATGGCTTTTCCTCGACCGCCCGGACGGCCTCGGTGTGCGTCCCGGGTCGCCCGCGCGGCCCGCGCTGCTACCGGCGGGGTAGCCGGGGGTCAGACTTTCGGCCGACGACCCCGGTCTCGTACGCGTAGACCACCACCTGCGCCCGGTCGCGCAGCTCCAGCTTGGCCAGGATCCGCCCCAGGTGCGTCTTCACGGTGGCCTCGGCGAGGGTGAGCCGGGTGGCGATCTCGGCGTTGGACAACCCCCGCGCGACGTGGACGAGGACCTCCCGCTCCCGCGCGGTGAGACTGTCGGGCTCCGACGGCGCGGTCGCCTCGGGCAGGTAGGCCGAGACGAGGTCGAGCAGCCGCCGCGTGGTCGACGGCGCGACCACGGCGTCGCCGTCGTGGACCGACCGGATGGCGCTGAGCAGATCGGCCGGCGGCACGTCCTTCAGCAGGAACCCCGACGCGCCCGACCGGATCGCCGCGAAGGCGTATTCGTCGAGGTCGAACGTGGTGAGGATGAGCACCTTGGGCGGGCTCGGCAGCGAGGTGATCAGGCGGGTCGCCTCGACGCCGTCCATGCGCGGCATCCGGACGTCCATCAGCACGACGTCGGCGACCAGCCCGCCCTTGACGAGCTCGACGGCCGCCGCGCCGTCACCGGCCTCACCGGCGACCTCGATGTCGGGCTGCGCGCCGAGCACCATCCGGAACCCGGCCCGGACGAGCTCCTGGTCGTCGACCAGCAGAACACGGATCACCGCACACCTCCCGCCGGGATGCGCGCCACCACGAGGAAGCCGCCACCGGATTTGGGCGCCGCGTGGACGTCGCCGCCGTACATGGACACCCGTTCGCGCATGCCGATCAGGCCGTGGCCGCCCTCACCGGTCGCGGAGGCCGCGCCCCGGCCGTCGTCGGCGATCCGCAGCAGCACGTCATGGCTTCCGTAGACGACCTGGACGCTGGCCGCCGCCGCGGGGCCGCCGTGTTTGAGCGTGTTGGTCAGGGCCTCCTGGACGATCCGGTAGATCACCAGCTGCAGTCCTTCCGAGAGATGATCGGGGGTGCCGTCCACCCGGATGTCGACCCGCAGGCCGGATGCGCGCACCTGACGTACGAGATCATCAAGCTGCCCGAGGCCCGGCTGGGGCGCGTAGTCCTCCGACTCGGCCCCGTCGTCGCGCAGCACCCCGACCAGCCGCCGCATCTCGGCGAGCGCCTGCCGCCCGGTCGCGGAGATGGCCTCGACCGCCCGTTTGGCCTGGTCGGGGTCGCTGTCGATGGCGAACCCGGCCCCGTCGGCCTGGACGACGATGACGCTGACGTTGTGGGCGACGACGTCGTGCAGTTCCCGCGCGATGCGGGCCCGCTCGGCGGCGGTGGCGATGAGCGCCTGCTGGTCGCGCTCCCGCTCGGCCCGCTCGGCCCGCTCGACCAGGTTCGCCACGAACCGCCGCCGCATGTTGACGTAGACGCCGCTGATCCAGACGGCCCCCACGAACGCCGAACCGGCCAGGAACACCTCGGCGTCGAACCCCTTCACGTCGTCGAGCGACATGGCGATCCCGACCTCGGCGATGACCCCCGCGCCGATGGCCCACGGCAGCCGGCACGACGCGACCACGCCGAACATGGCGACCAGCACGGCCATGTTGGCCGGGATCGGCGCCACGTGCCCGAGCCACTGGAGGAAACTGACCGCCGAGACGACCGCCATGACCTGCAGCGGGAACCGCCGCCGCCAGAACAGCGGCACGACCAGCAGCGCGGAGAGCCCGAACACCCCCGCGCCCCCGATGTCCGGGCTGCCCATGTCGACGAGCCCGGTGGCGATGTAGGAGGAGCTCAGCAGGGAGTACAGCACGAGGGGCGACACCACGAGCGCGTCGATCCACGCCGTGTGCCGCCGCCGGAACGCGCGAAGCTTGCCGAGCACGCCTCAAGAGTACGTATGCGCAGTTCCCGGCACGGTCCCCCTAGCGGCCGATTCGGTCCTACGACCCAGGTCGCAGACCGGACGGTGCTTACACGCCTCTTACGCGCCGACGGGCAGTATGAATCCCGGGAGCGCATCCTTGGGGTGTAAAGGGAGACAGATTCGCGATGACGGATCACGGTACCGGGCCGCGTGGCACTGAGGAGACGAACACGACGCCACGCGGCCCGGCCGGCTCTTCCCACTACCGGAACTCCTCCAGCGCCTACGCCTTCGCCGCCGGGGGTCCCGGCTGGGACGCTCCCGGCTGGCGCGTGACCGATCCCGAGCCCGCGAAGCCCAAGAGGTTCGCCCGTTATCTGCCACTGCTGGCGGCCGGGCTGGTGGGCGCGATCCTGGGCGGTCTGCTGGTCGGCACCCTCGTCCATCCGTGGCGCGACGACCGCGACAGTTTCCGTGTGGAGATGAACCAGCAGGGTCCGGGGATGCCCAGGAACTGCGTGCGCACCGAAATGGGCTTCCGCTGCGAGTTCCCCCGGTAGGAGCCGCTAGGACGCCGTGGACAGGACCGGGCCGGCGGGATAGGTGTCGGACAGCAGCCACAGGCGTGCGGTGGACAGCTCGACGCCGAGGGTGTCGCGTCCTTCGTGGTGGACGCCGAACTCCCCGACGCCGGGCACTTCCAGGATCGTCCAGGCGATGGAACCGGGTGACGTCCCGATGACCACCGGCCGCTGCTGAGCGCCCTCCTCCGGTGAGAGGGCCAGCCCCGAGATCCAGATCTTGCCCGCCTGGTCCTGCGCGATGGACTGCAGGCCGATGATCTCGGGCGGCAGCGGGACCGTGTTCCACGTGACGCCGTCGTAGCGGCTGAGCAGGGGTTCGGTGGGCCGGGGCTCGCCACGCGTGTAGTTCGTCCCGACGACCCAGACGTCGTCGGAGGCCAGGGGCAGCACGTCCTCCAGCGTCGCCCCCTCGCTGTCCGGCACGGGGTAGGGGACGTTCTCCCAGGCGGTTCCGGTGAAACGGGCGGCGCCGGGGGCGAAGTCGTCCTCGTCCGGAGCGTTCCCGACCGCCCAGCTCCCCTTGACGGCCAGCACCTTCCGCATCGGCATCGGGTAGGGCGCCCAGGTGGCCGCCTCCCTGCGCCAGATCGTGCGGTTCCCGGGCAGCCAGACGCCGGAAGAGGTGACCTCGGGCGCGGCCGAGGCCAGCCCCGCGGGGGCCGGGACCTCGACGAAGCCGCCGTTGACCAGCCGCGCGATGTAGGCCGACCCGTTGCGGGTCCCGCCGATCCACACCTCGCCCGCCGCCGTGGCGCTCACGCTGGCGAGCACGCCCCGGCTGGAGAAGTTCGGGATCGTGAACCCCGCCCACCGCTGTCCGTTCCAGCGGTGGACGACGGGGTTGCCGGGATAGCCCGGCTTGAGCGCCTGGTAGCCGGCGATCCAGACCTGGTTCCGCTCGGGCGCCGCCAGGTCCAGCAGATCGGCCTCAGCCCGTAACCCGGGGAGGGGATGGTTCAGCAGAACCGGGTCGGCGGCCAGCGCGGGCGAGGGAACCATGACGGCGGAGAGCGCGAGAGCTGCCACCGCGAATCGGGCCAAAGGTCTCATTGGCCAATCTTCTCGCGAATGACCCCCTTTCCCCGGCCCCTTCGCTGAATACGAAATAGAGCGATAAATGCCGTTTTGTGTGGGTCGAATACTAGGGCCGTTCGGCGGGACGCCGGTCATAAGCGTCAAGGCGGGAGAAACGCCGCGTATCACGCCAGTCGCCGCCCCGGTCGTCCACCGCGCACCCGGCCGACTTGAGCCGTTCGACGAGCTTTCCCATGGACGCCGGCGAGCCGTCGAAGCGGATGACATTACGCCCCCCGATGTCACTGATCGGCCGCAGCTCGCCCATCTCCACCATGATCGTCCGCGCCGGGCTGACGGCGAGCGCCATCCCGAGCTCGATCAGCACGTTCGGCCGGGGCTGGCAGGTCGCCTCCGCCTCGTGAGAGGTCTCCCGCCTGGCGTGCAACCGGGGGTGCAGGCGGACGACGTCGTCCGGCGTGAGCAGCACCACCACCGCCTGCGCCTCGGCCAGCGCGGACGGTGGCACGTCACCGAGGAACGGCGTGGCGCTGTCCGTCGTCAGCACGCACGACTCCCACTCCAGCGGCTTGAGGTCGAGAGCCCGCAGGAACTCGAACAGGCGATCGCGGGCGACCTCGTCCCGCCCGTGGACGACGAAAACCCGGCGCCGGTCGCGGGTGGGGCGCTTCCTCCACAGCATGGGCTCTCCCTGGAGAGTCGGGCCCCAGCCGTTCCGGGGCGCTGCGCCCCAGTTCAGAGCGGTGATCGACGGTCCGGCAACGAATCCGGACGATGTCGGAGGAGGTGCGTCCGGGATCGCGTTCGCCGCGTTTCCGGATATGTCGTTGTAGCGTTTGTTTCAGCCGCTCCGAAGGAATCCCATGACAAATGATCAACAATTCCCTCGACCCGAGTATGTCGGCACGCCGCTCGAATTCGCGGAGGCGATGAAAGCGCTGAGCCGCGGCCGTTCCTACGCGGTTCTGGGAAAACAGGCCCGAGACCTGGGCCGGGAAATGCCGAAGAGCACCCTGAGCGATCTCTGCACCAAGGGGAAGACGAGCGAGCAGACCCTCGACACGTTCCTGACCCTCTGCGGCGTCATCGGGGAGGAACGGGATCGGTGGGTGACCGCGTGGCAGCGCTCACGCGGTGAGCTGGGATCCGTCCGCGTGACCCCGGAGACCGGCGGCGTCGAAGCCGCACCCGACCACCTCGCGGAGATAGAGGCCTGGCTCACCCGCCATGAGCGGGAGCTGCGAGATCCGTCGGTCACCACCCAAGCCCGCCTGAACGACCTCGTGCGGGTGGCGGAAAGCAGCCTCAGCCTCTTCACGGAGGTGTCGCGCCTCGTCAACTCGCTGCCGGACAAGCCGTCCGGCACCACCGACCCGGTCGCCTTCGGGCGATGGGTCGCCGACGCGGTGGGCATGGCCGCCGCCCACTTGCAGAAGATGCCCGAGGCGATCAACGGGGCGTCGGCTCCTCCGGACCAGGAGGCCCTCCAGCACGACGTGACCGTGTACATCGAGAAGGCCCGTAGGACGCTCATCGCCCGCGCGCACTCCCTGATGTCGAAATGGCCCGCCTGCGGCTTGGCGACGACGCTCGTCAACCCTGGCGAGGTGCCCTTCCTGGGACTGACCATCCGTCTCACCTTTCCCGAGGGCGTCCGGCCGATTCCGCCCTCCGTGGCCCGCACACCGCCCCCCGCGCTGCCGATGCCGCCCACCGCCGCCGGTATGACCTCCGTCCGAGGCTTCTCCGTGCACGACACCATCGGGCAGAACTTCGGCCTGATCCACGACTTCACGAAGTCCTTCTCCGAAGAGGACACCCCGGACGACTACACCGTGACCGCCGGGAACGCCGTGGAGGTCGGCGGCATCGACCTGGGCGCCGGAGAGACGGTGGCGCTTCCCGTGATCCCGCTGGCCGTCAGTCGCCCAGTGGGCACCGAGCTGACCATCCACTGGACCGTCACCGGAAACGTCGCCCAGCAGCACTTCTCCGGCAAGATCACCCGAACGGTGACCACGTCGACCCTCGGCGCGGAGGGCCTGTTCCCCAAGATCTGAGGCCTCCCTGTGCGGTGCGTCGCATCGCCGAGGCCGGTAGAAATCGGCGAGCGAAGCGAGTGCGGTCCGAGCGGAGCGAGGCCTGGCCGGGAGCGGGAGGGGCGGAGCCCTTCGCGTGGAGCGAAGCGACCCAGAGCGAAGCGATGCCGGGCCGCGAAGGCGGACCAGGGGGAGCGCGAGGGGGCGCGAGCCCCTTCGCATCGGGGGGTTCGGGGGGGTCGTCCCCCCGTGGAGAGCAGGAACGGCTCGCGAAAGGCGCCGAAGGCGCCGCCCACGAGCCGTTCCGAGTATGGGGTTGGCGGGACTCGAACCCGCACTGGCATGATCCTAAGTCATGTGCCTCTGCCAATTGGGCTACAACCCCGCTGGGCGGAAGCGATCCTACCTCCCGCCCCAGGGCATCAGGAAACCCCGAGTTCCTTCAGGAGCCGGGCCACGTGTCCGGTCGCTTTGACGTTGTAGAGCGCCTTCTCGATCTTGCCGTCGGCGTTGATGACGAAGGTCGACCTGATCACGCCCATGATCGTCTTCCCGTAGTTCTGCTTCTCGCCGTACACCCCGTAGGCCTTGTGGACTTCGAGGCTCTCGTCGGACAGCAGGGGGAAGGTCAGCGCGTCGCGTTCGGCGAACTGGCGGAGTTTGGCCGGCTTGTCCTTCGAGACGCCGAGGACGGTGAAGCCGTGGTCGGCGAGGGCGCCGATGTTGTCGCGGAAGTCGCAGGCCTGCTTGGTGCAGCCTGGAGTCATCGCCGCTGGGTAGAAGTACAGGACGACTCGCTTGCCGTGGAGCGAGTCGAGCGACACTTCGTCGCCGTCGGCGCTGGTCAGGGTGAAGCCGGGGGCGGCGTCGCCGGGTTCGAGTCGCTGGGTCATGTCGCCTCCGTTGCGGTACGTCTCGACGCGAACAAACTACCGGTTCGGCCGCTGCGGGTTGTGCGGCCCGCACCTGGCAGACTTGATCGAACACACCCTGTGACAGGAGGCGACCATGACCGACACCGATCCGGACACGCTGGAAGGGCGCATTGAGCGCACGCGTGCCGAACTGGCCAAGACGGTCGACGCGATCGCCGACCGGGTCAGCCCGAAGAAGGTCGCCGGTCGCAGTGTGGCCAAGATGAAGTCGCAGGTCAAGGCGCAGACGGAGCACGTCGTGTCGACCATAGGGGACATGGTGGGCAACCCGGCCGCCCAGAGCCCCAACGGCCACCGCCCGGCCGAGGAGCCGTGGGACGACGACTACCCGGCGACCCCGGCCGCCCCGGTGCTGATCGCCGTCGGCGCGGTGGTCGTGATCGGCGCCCTCATCGTGATCATGCGCCGCCGCAGGCGCTGACCCATCCCGGCACGGCCCCCGAGTCCCAGCCGGGGGCGAGCCGGGGTGCCCCGTCAGACGAACAGATGGTCGTCCTCCCGAGAAAGTCCCCTCCCGCCAGGCGCAGTCCCCCGACTTTCGTGCCACGAGCCACGTCCAGCCCTAGAGCTTGACCTGTTGGCGGTCCCGCCGTGCAGGCGGCGGATGCCGGGTGATCGTTCTACAGGAAGGTCTGGCCCTCGCCCCGGTAGGTCAGGGCCGTTCCCGTCACGTGGTCGCCTTCGACCAGGTGCAGGGTGCTGAAGCGTTCGCAGAGTTCGCCGGCCTTCGCGTGACGGAACCACACGCGGTCGCCGACCTTCAGTTCGTCGGCGGCGCGGCCGTGCAGGGGGGTCTGGACCTCGCCGCCGCCTTCGTCGCCGTTGTAGCGCAGCCCTTCGGGCAGGTAGGGGACGGGGAGCCGGCCCGGACCGGCGCCGGAGGCGGGGTAGCCGCCGCCGAGGACCGTCACCACGCCGGGGGCGGGGCGGCGGACGACGGGGAGGGCGAACAGGGCCGCGGGGCGGCCGGTGAAGTTGCTGTAGCGGTCGAACAGGGCAGGGTGGAAGAAGCCCGATCCGGCGGCGACCTCGGTGACGGCCTCTTCGCGTGCGGTCGTCTCGATGCTGCCGGTGCCGCCGCCGTTGACGAACTCCAGGTCCGCGACCTCCCGCACCGCCTTGACGATCGCGGCCCGGCGGACGGCCAGCTCACGGCGTGAGCGGCGCTGCATGGCGCGGACCGCCACGCCGTAGGGGCCGGGGATGAGGTCGCCCAGGCCGGCGATCTGGCTCTCGTAGGCCATCAGGCCGACCAGGCGCAGCGACGGGTTCTTGCCGATCTGCTCCGCGAGTTCGGCGGCCTGAGCGGGGGTGCGGACGGGGGAGCGCAGGGCGCCGGCGCGGAAGGCCCCCAGGACGTAGGCGGCGCAGACGTCGAGGCAGACGCGGATGGGATGGCGGCCGGTCAGCAGGGGGAAGTGCTCGGGGGAGTCGATCATGAGGGTGATCTCCCGGCTGGCGCGTTCGTCGTCGGCCAGCGCGGCGATGGCGGCGCGGTCGGCGGTGGGGTAGGCCACCAGGACGTCCCGGAACCCGCAGGAGACCAGCCACAGCGCCTCGGGCAGGGTGAACGCCATGATCCCCTGGTATCCGGGCAGCTCGAGGACCCTCCGGAGCACCTCCCGGGAGCGGATCGACTTGGACGCCACCCTGATCGGCTTGCCGCCGGCCCGCCGGGTCATCGACCGCGCGTTGTCCGCCAGCGCGTCGAGGTCGACGACGGCGAGCGGGGGGGCGAGACGGGCCGTGGCCCGGTCGTATCGCTGCCGGTCGCTCATGGGCAGCACTCTAACCTTTTGTGAGCATGTTTCATATTTGCCCGGCAAAACCTGTCACAAGATCGAGTCATCCGGGCCCGGCGCGCTGATCACGGCCGCGCGGCCGTGTATCCCTGGGTGACCATGAGCGCGGTAGACGAGATCCGGACGACCAAGGACCGCCGCCGCGCCCGCCGCCGCACGGCCATGCGAGCCCTGCGGCCGGGACGGACCCCGGCGGGCGCGGGTGTCGCGGGCGCCCTGCTGGTGCTGGGCACGGCCCTGGTGGGCGAGATGGTGAGCGCCTTCGCCGGCTGGCCCACGGGCTGGTCGGGGCTGCCCGGCCTGCTCGGCCTGGCCTGGGGCGAGCCGCTGGTCGCGCTGACGGGGTCACTGATGGTGGTGAGCGGGACCGTGCTGGTCCTGCTGGCGATGGTCCCGGGGCGGCCCCGGCTGGTGCCGCTGGAGGTGTCCGACGACGCCCTGGTCATGGGGCTGTCGCGGACCGGGCTGAAGCGGACCCTGG
Organism: Herbidospora cretacea; assembly: GCF_001570605.1. Lineage (GTDB taxonomy): Bacteria > Actinomycetota > Actinomycetes > Streptosporangiales > Streptosporangiaceae > Herbidospora > Herbidospora cretacea. The sequence continues at coordinate 104,726 of NZ_BBXG01000010.1, forward strand.
TCGCGGTGGTGATGACGGTGCCGGGGGTCGACCTGGCCTTCGTCCGGCTGCGCCGGGGGCAGATCGAGGTGACCGTGCTGACCAAGGGCAGCCGGACCGGCGAGCTGCTCAAGGAGGTCGGCGCCGTGGTCGGCGACCGGCTGGCGGGCCTGGGCGTGTACGGCCGCAACGAGGTCGTCGTGCGCCTGCGGCGCAAGAACATCTGAAGGAGTCTGCATGCAGCCCGTGCTGCGTACCCCGATCGGTGACCGCGTCGGGCTGGCCGTCGTCGGCTTCGTGCTCGTGACCGGCGGGAACTATGTCCTGTTCGCGTCCGACGCGCGGGCCGCGTACAAGATCGGGGAGTTGGCGGCGTTCACGGCCCACCCCTGGGCGCGGTCGGTCGCGGCGGCGCTGGTGGTGCTGCTCGTGTTCGTCACGGCGCGGTGGCTGATCTGCTCGATGGGGGTCGGGCAGGACGGCGTGCGCCACGGCTTCGGCACCGCGACGCTGGCCATCGCGCTCAAGGACCTGCCCGGGGTCGACAAGATCAGCGTGCGGGCCGTGGGGGAGGAGAAGCTCCATCTCTCGGTACGCTGCCTCCCCGGCGCCCCCCTCGACGAGATCGTCGCCCGGGTCGACACCGAGGCGGTGTCACGCGTGCGCGGCGCGGCGGGCCGGGACCCGCTCTTCCCGGTCCTGGTCACGCTGCACGTTCGCCGCGGGTGACCGCCAGCCCACCGCGCAGGCGGCCGCCAGGCATGCGAGGGGGACCACCGGGACGACGTAACGATGGTCGAAGGCGGCGACCAGCGGAGGCAGCAGCAGCAGGGTGACCGCGAAGCCCAGCGGGAGCAGGGTCGCCGCCCGGAACCGGATGATCATCACCAGGAACGTGAAGACGAAGATCGCCGCCAGGATCGGGCCGCGCAGGTAGACGTACCGCTGGTAGGCGCGCGTCCACGACGCGAACGGCTCGACGATCTGCGTGTCGGCGCGGCTGCCCTGGTATTCGAGCATCAGCTCGGGCGCCGACCGCCCGGCCGAGGCGATCTTATTGGTCAGCGGTTTCACGTAGTCGGGGAACTGGTAGGCGCTCTGGGTGCCCGGCGACGGGTAGACCACCCGGTCCCAGTGGAACGCCCACATCGCGTCGCCCAGACCGGCCGTCAGGAAGTCGAGCGGCTGGCTGCGCAGCGCCAGCATCGAGAACTCCGACGCCAGTTCGTCGCGCTGCTTGCCGGTCTTCATGATGGGCGAGGCCGGATCCCAGATGTAGGCGGGCGCGGCCAGGCGGGGGCCGATGTCGGGACACAGGACCTTCAGGTGGTCGGGCGGGTCCATCCGGCCGCAGTCGGCGAAGGTCATCGTCCGCGACCAGAGCCACACGCTGCTGCTGCCCAGGCCGTAGGAGCCGTAGGCCGCGCCGTACCAGACGGCGTATCCGGCCACCGCCACCCCGGCGACGCCGAGCCCGGCCACCACCCGCCGCCAGCCCGCCCGCGCGATCAGCAGCCACACGGCCGCCACCGCGATCAGCGGCAGCCCGAGCGTGCGGGTCATCGCCGAGAAGGCCAGCAGCAGGAACGCCAGGGTGACCACGAACCAGCTCTGCGGCTTCAGCAGCAGGAGGGTCACCGCGGCCACCACGAGGAACGTGAACAGCAGGTCGGCCATCACGAGGTGTTCGAGCTGGATCTGGTACGCGTCCAGCAGGATCGGCGCGGTCGCCAGCCCGGCCGCCCAGGCGGGCAGGAAGGTGCGTCTGCGCAGGACCGCGTACACGCAGACCGCGATGCCCAGCCCGAGCAGGTGCTGCACGGTGACGAGGGCCAGGACCGAGTGGAACGGCGCGAGGAACACCGAGTATCCGGAGGGCCGCGACTCCAGGGGTCGCATGTCCAGCGCCGAGCTCAGGTAGGAGAACGAGTCGGCCCAGAACCAGAGCGCGGGACGGTATCCGAGGCTCGCGACGACCCGGACGGCGATCCCTGCCACGAGGAGGCCGACGAAGACCGCGTGGGTCCGGAGGAAGCTGCCTGCGGGAATGATGTCCACCGCCTTTCAGGGGGACATTTCAGCACTGGACGGGAGTGAACGCCAGTGAAAGCGGAGACCTGAGGGTCTCGACTACAGAGAGTGACCCGAGGGGGATTCGCCATCGATGGGGACTCCACATGGCCGTTCGACCGGCTGGGTGGAGTACACGCTCGGCAAGCGATATTGGCGCCTACGAAGGCGCGTTCACCGGCTGATCAGCACTCGATGACGTTGACCGCGAGGCCGCCGCGGCTGGTCTCCTTGTACTTGGCGTGCATGTCGCGGCCCGTGTCGCGCATCGTCTTGATCGCCTTGTCGAGCGACACGAAGTGCCGTCCGTCGCCGCGCAGCGCGATGCGGGCCGCCGCGATGGCCTTCACCGAGGCGACGGCGTTGCGTTCGATGCACGGGATCTGCACCAGGCCGCCGATCGGGTCGCAGGTCAGGCCGAGGTTGTGCTCGATGCCGATCTCGGCGGCGTTCTCCACCTGTTCCGGGGTGCCGCCCAGCACCTCGGTCAGCCCGGCCGCCGCCATCGAGCAGGCCGAACCGACCTCGCCCTGGCAGCCGACCTCGGCGCCGGAGATCGACGCGTTCTCCTTGAACAGCACGCCGACCGCGCCCGCGGTGAGCAGGAAGCGCACCACCGCGTCGTCGTCGGCGCCGGGGATGAAGCGCGTGTAGTAGGAGATCACCGCCGGGATGATGCCCGCCGCGCCGTTGGTCGGGGCGGTCACGATGCGGCCGCCGGCCGCGTTCTCCTCGTTCACGGCCAGGGCGAACAGCGTCACCCAGTCCATCGCCTGGAGCGGGTCGCGTTCGGCCGCCTCGCTCTGGAGCTGCCGCTGGAGCTGGTGGGCGCGGCGCTTCACCTTCAGCCCGCCCGGCAGGACGCCCTCGCGGGACGAACCGCGCCGGACGCACTCGTCCATGACCCGCCACAGGTTCAGCAGGCCCGACTTGATCTCGGCCTCGGTGCGGCCGAAGGCCTGCTCGTTGGCCATCATCAGGCCGGAGATCGACAGGCCCGTCTCGTCGCACCGCGCCAGCAGCTCGCCCGCCGTGAGGAACGGGTGGGGGAGCACGGTGTCGTCGGGCTTGATGCGGTCGGCGCCGGTGGCGTTCTCGTCGACGACGAAGCCGCCGCCGACCGAGTAGTAGATCTTCTCCCTCAGGACGTCGCCCGCCTCGCCCCACGCCGTGAAGCGCATGCCGTTGGGGTGGCCCGGGAGCGAGACCTTGCGTTCGAAGACCAGGTCGTCGCCCACCACGAACGGGACGGACTGCTGCCCCATCAGCGACACCGTGCCCGCCTCGCGCATCGCGGCCAGCATGCCCTCGACCGCGTCGACGTCGACGAGCTCGGGCTTCTCGCCGGACAGGCCCAGCAGCACGGCCTTGTCGCTGCCGTGGCCCTTGCCGGTCAGGCCGAGAGAGCCGTAGAGGATGACCTGGACCTTCGCGGTCTTCTCCAGCAGGCCGTCGTGGAGCAGGCCGCGCGCGAACTTGTGCGCGGCGGCCATCGGGCCGCCCGTGTGGGAGCTGGACGGCCCGATGCCGACCTTGAACAGGTCGAAGACGCTGATCGCCATCGGCTGGAGATCAGGACTCGGCGGCGGTGAGGGTGGCGTACTCCTCGTTGGTGAGCAGGTCGTCGGGGGCGCCCTCGATGCGCACGCGGAACAGCCAGCCGTCGCCGTAGGGGTCGCTGTTCACCAGGGACGGGTCGTCGACCACGGTCTGGTTGATCTCCACGATCTCACCGCCGACGGGGGCGTAGATGTCGCTGACCGACTTGGTCGACTCGACCTCGCCGACCGCGTCGCCCGCCTCGACCGTCGCCCCGGCCTCGGGGAGCTGGACGTACACCACGTCACCCAGGGACTCGGCGGCGTAGGCGGTGATTCCCACGGTGACCGTCAGCCCGTCGTCGAGCCCGGCCACCCACTCGTGCTCCTTGGTGTAGCTGAGCTCGTCGGGAATGCTGCTCACTTCTTCCTCCTGTAGAAAGGCAGGTCAACGACGTCGACCGGTTCGTGGGAGCCGCGGATGTCCACGGCTGCGGGGGTGGCGTTCACGTCGACGTAGGCCATCGCGATCGGGCGGCCGATCGACGGCGAGGGGGCCCCGCTGGTGACCTCGCCGACGACAGCGCCGCCGGCGTCGACGACGGCGAAGCCGTGGCGGGGCACCCGGCGGCCCTTCATCACCAGGCCGACCAGGCGCCTGCCCGTCTCGGCGGCCGACAGCGCCGCGCGGCCGACGAAGTCGCCGGCCTTGTCGAAGCGGACGACCCGGCCGAGACCGGCGTCCATGGGCGTGGTGGCCGAGGTGAGCTCGTTGCCGTACAGCGGCATCCCGGCTTCGAGCCGCAGGGTGTCGCGGGCGCTCAGCCCGGCCGGGACCAGGCCCTCGTCGCTCCCGGCCTCCATGAGCGCGTGCCAGAGCTTCACCGCGTCGTCGGCGGCGACGAACAGCTCGAAGCCGTCTTCGCCGGTGTAGCCGGTGCGGGCGATCAGCGCCTCGACGCCCGCGACGGTGCCGGGCAGGCCCGTGTAGTACTTCAGGCCGTCGAGGTCGGCGTCGGTGAGCTTGGCCAGGATCTGCGGGGAGCGCGGGCCCTGCACGGCCAGCAGCGCGTAGGAGTCGGAGCGGTCGTCGACCACGGCGTCGTGGTTCTTGGACCGGTCGGTGAGCTCCTGGGCGACGCGGAGGTAGTTGGACGCGTTCGCGCAGACCATGAACTCCTCCGCCGATAGGCGGTAGACGATCAGGTCGTCGACGATCCCGCCGTCGGCGTCGCACATCATCGTGTAGCGGGCCCGGCCCGGCGAAAGGCCGCCGAGGTTGCCGACCAGCGCGTGGTCGAGCGCGTCGGCCGCGCCCTCGCCGGTCACGTGGATCTCCCCCATGTGGGAGAGGTCGAACAGCCCCGCGGCGGTGCGGACGGCGGTGTGCTCGGCCGACTCGCTGCCGTAGCGCAGCGGCATCAGCCAGCCGGCGAAGTCGGTCAGGGTCGCGCCGAGGCTCTGGTGCACCTCGTGCAGCGGGGTCGGTCGGGACATGAAGCGCACCTCGAATAAGGTCGGATGTCAGCATCCTCCCCCTCTGTCATGGGTGCCTGAGAGCTTCGCCCGAGTTTTGCCGGACTTTCACCTTCGGCGAGGCCCGCACGGCCTGCTTTCCAGAGGACACCTCGCCCGCACGGTCCTTTGCCTTGAGAGGTTCGCGGGGAGGGCTTGCTCCTTCAGGGACCCTGGCCGGCTGCCAGGGCGCTCTCCCGCGCGGGATCACTGGTGTGCCGTCAGCCTATCTGCCCCTCCCGGCCGGGCGAAACCCGGCGCGAGTGACGAAGGCCCCAAAGAGTTCGGCCCCTCCGTGCACTTCGGGATGCCATTGAACCGCCCAGACCGTGTCGTCATACATGACCGCCTCGATGACGCCGTCGTCGGCGGTGGCCGTGACGGTCAGGCCCGGTGCCAGCTTGTCGATGGCCTGGTGATGGTAGTGGGCCGGGTTGATCTCCGGGGTTCCGTAAATGCGCGCGAGGGGTGGCTCAAGTCGTACCGGCACCCGCCCATAGACCCCCGGGGCGGGGGAGTGGCGGTGGGTTCCGGTCACATCGGGCAGGTGCTGGACCAGCGTTCCGCCGAACGCGACGTTGATCACTTGGAGGCCGCGGCAGATGCCGAGGACCGGCAGCCGGGTCGCCAGGGCCGCCTCCACGAGCGAGAACTCGGCGTCGTCGCGGAAGTCGCGGATATAGGCGGTCTTGGGGTGCTTGCTCGCACCGTAACGGTCAGGGTCGACGTCGCCGCCTCCGGCCAGGATCAGGCCGTCGAGACGGCCGACGAGCTCGCCCGGGTCACTAGCGGGCGGCAGGATCACCGGCTGCCCGCCCGCTCTGTCGACCTGCCGCACGTAGTCCCACGGCAGCAGTGCCGTCGTGGTGTCCCAGACCGCGAAACGGGCCTCTTCCACGTAGCACGTGATGCCGATCAGAGGTCTCACAGCGGGGTCACGTACGCCCCGGAGATGCCGCCGTCGACGAGGAACTCGGCGGCGGTGACGAACGACGCGTCGTCGGAGGCGAGGAACGCCACAGCGGCGGCGATCTCCTCGGCCCGCGCGAACCGGCCGAGCGGCACGTGCACCAGACGGCGCTGCGCCCGCTCGGGGTCCTTGGCGAACAGCTCGCGCAGCAGCGGGGTGTCGACCGGGCCGGGGCACAGCGCGTTGACCCGGATGCCCTCGCGGGCGAACTGCACGCCCAGCTCACGGGTCATCGCCAGCACGCCGCCCTTGGACGCGGTGTAGGAGATCTGCGAGGTCGCCGACCCCATGACCGCCACGAACGACGCGGTGTTGATGATCGAGCCCTTGCCCTGCCGCTGCATGTAGGGGATGACGTGCTTGCAGCACAGGTACACGCTCGTCAGGTTGACCTCCTGGACGCGCCGCCAGGCGTCCATGCCGGTGGTCAGGATCGAGTCGTCGTCGGCGGGGGAGATCCCGGCGTTGTTGAACGCGATGTCGACGCTGCCGAACTCGTCGTACGCCGTGGCGAACATCCGGACGACGTCGTCCTCGTCGGCCACGTCCGCCCTGACGAAGATGCCGCCGACCTCCTGGGCGGCGCGCTGCCCGGCCTCCTCGTCGAGGTCGGCGAGGACGAGCCTGGCGCCCTCCTCGGCGAACCGGCGCGCGGTCGCCATCCCGATGCCCCCGGCGGCGCCGGTGATGACGGCGACCCGGTCCTGCAAGCGTTGCATGTGTCCCTACTCCGTTGCGATGAAGACGTTCTTGGTCTCGGTGAAGGCGGTCAGGGCGTCGGGGCCCAGTTCCCGGCCCAGGCCCGACTGCTTGAAACCGCCGAAGGGCGTCCAGTAGCGGACCGACGAATGGGAGTTGACGCTGAGGTTCCCGGCCTCGACACCCCGCGCCACCCGCAGCGCCCGGCCGACGTCACGGGTCCAGATCGAGCCGGACAGGCCGTAGGGGGTGTCGTTGGCCTTGAGGACCGCGTCCCGCTCGTCGTCGAACGCGACGACCGAGACGACCGGGCCGAAGACCTCTTCGCGGTAGGCGGGGTCGTCGGCGCCGGTGAGGACGGTCGGCGGGAACCAGTAGCCGGGGCCCTCCGGGCAACTGCCCTGGAAGTAGGGGTCCGACACGTAGGACCGGACCCTGGCCAGGTGTTCGGCGCTGACCAGCGGGCCCATCTGGGTGTCCGCGCTGTTCGGGTCGCCGGTGCGGATCGCCTTCACGGCTTCGGTCAGCTTCGCGAGGAACTCGTCGTGGACGGAACGCTCCACCAGGATCCGGGACCGCGCGCAGCAGTCCTGGCCGCTGTTGTCGAACACGGCCATGGGGGCACTCGATGCCGCCTTGTCGAGATCGGAGTCGGCGAACACGATGTTCGCGGACTTGCCGCCCAGTTCCAGGGTCACCCTCTTGACCTGCCGCGCGGCCTGCGCCGCGATCAGCTTGCCGACCTCGGTCGAGCCGGTGAAGACGATCTTCGCGACGCCGGGGTGCTCGACCAGCCGGGCGCCCGCGACCTCCCCTTCGCCGGGAACGACCTGGAGCACGCCCTCGGGGAGACCGGCCGCGAGGGCCAGCTCGGCCAGCTTCAGTGCGGACATCGGCGTCCACTCGGCGGGCTTCACGATGACGGTGTTGCCGGCCGCGAGCGCCGGGGCGGCGCCCCACATCATGATCACCATCGGGAAGTTCCACGGCACGATGATCCCGACCACGCCCAGCGGCTCCTGGAACGTGAGGTCGACGCCGCCGGCCACCGGGATCTGCCTGCCGTGGTTGCGCTCGGGCGCTCCCGCGTAGAAGTTCAGCACGTCACGGACGTTGCCGGCCTCCCAGCGGGCGTTGCCCACGGTGTGCCCGGCGTTCGCGATCTCCAGCTGCGCGAGCTCCTCGGCGTGCTCCTCGACCAGCGCCGCGAAGCGCCGCAGCAGCCGCGCGCGCTCGCCGGGCGCGACGTCCCTCCAGGTCGTGTACGCCCTGCGGGCCTGCTCGACGGCCCGGTCGACCTCGGCGGGGTCGGCGAGTTCGACGTCGGCCAGGATCTGCTCCGTGGCCGGGTTGATGATCTTCACAGCCGTTCGAACCCCCGATAGAGCTCCCAGTCGGTGACCGCCGCGTCGTAGGCGGCCAGTTCGACCCGGGCGTTGTTGGCGTAGTGGTCGACGACCTGGTCGCCGAGCGCCTCCCTGGCGAGCGTAGAGCCCTCGAACAGCGCGAGCGCGTCACGCAGCGTCGAGGGGACCGTGTCGGCCCCCGAGGCGTAGGCGTTGCCGGTGAACGCGTCCTCCAGCGGGAGTTCGTCGTCGATGCCCTTCAGCCCTGCGGCGATGAGGGCCGAGACGGCCAGGTAGGGGTTCACGTCGCCGCCGGGGACGCGGTTCTCGATGCGCAGCGAGCCGCCGTGGCCGACCAGGCGCAGGGAGCAGGTGCGGTTGTCCACGCCCCACTTGACCGCCGTGGGGGCGAACGAACCGGCCACATAGCGCTTGTAGGAGTTGATGTTGGGGGCGTACAGGAGCGTGAACTCGCGCATCGCCCTGAGCTGACCGGCGATGAAGTGCTCGCCCGTCTTCGACAGGCCGTGGGGGCCCTCGCCCGCCATGACCGGGCCGCCGTCGTCGTCCCTGAGGGAGATGTGGACGTGGCAGGAGTTGCCCTCGCGCTGGTTCGGCTTGGCCATGAACGTGAGGGACATGCCCTCCTCGGCCGCGATCTCCTTGGCGCCGTTCTTGTAGATCGAGTGGTTGTCGCAGGTGGTGAGGGCGTCGGCGTACTTGAAAGCGATCTCGTGTTGACCAAGGTTGCATTCGCCCTTGGCCGACTCCACGTACAGGCCGGCGCCCTCCATGCTGAGACGGATGCGGCGCAGCAACGGTTCCACCCGGGCCGTGCCGAGCAGGGAGTAGTCGACGTTGTAGAGGTTGCCGGGCTCCAGGTTCCGGTAGCCGTTCCTCCAGGCGTCCTCGTAGCTGGTGCGGTAGACGCAGAACTCCAGTTCGGTGCCCACGAAGGCGGTCCAGCCGCGCTCGGCCAGCCTGGCGGTCTGCCTCCTGAGGATCTGGCGGGGGCTCGGGACGACGTCGGAGCCGTCCTCCCAGACCAGGTCGGCCAGCAGCAGGGCGGTGCCCTCCTGCCAGGGGACCCTTCTCAGGGTGGCCAGGTCGGGCTTCATGACGAAGTCACCGTAGCCGTGCTCCCACGACGACATCGCGTATCCGCCGACCGTGTTCATCTCGACGTCCACGGCGAGCAGGTAGTTGCAGCCCTCGGCGGCGTGGTGGAGGACCTCGTCGAGGAAGTGCCGAGCCGACAGCCGCTTGCCCTGGAGCCGTCCCTGCATGTCCGTCACGGCGAGCAGGACGGTGTCGATGCGGCCCGCCTGCACGTCTTCTCGAAGTTCGTCGACTGTCAGCACACTCGCCTCACCTTCTACGGTATGAAAAAATACCAATGAAGGGGCTAAATGGGGAGGGTGGGGTGAAGGAAACACAACTCGGATCGCTGCTGCGTCCGGTCCGGGCCGGGAACGCGTTCGAGGAGACCGTCGAGCGGCTGCTCCAGGCCGTCAAGCTGGGCGTCGTCCCGTTCGGGGAGCGGCTGCCGTCCGAGCGTGACCTGGCCGTCCACCTGGGCATCAGCAGGGTCACCCTGCGCGAGGCGATCCGCTCGCTTCAGGAGGCGGGCTACCTCGACGTCCGCCGGGGGCGCTACGGCGGCGCGTTCGTCGTCTACCGGCCGCCCGACCCCGGCGGCGGCGACCTGGCCGAGGCGGTCAACCAGATGGGCGCGGGCGACCTGGCCGACGCGCTGACCTACCGGATGGCCATCGAGTGCGGCGCGGCCCAGATCCTGGCCACCACCACGCTCGACTCGGCGCAGCGGGCGATGCTGCTGCGCCGCCTGTCCGACGTGAACGAGGCCGACCCCGCCGACTACCGGCGTCTCGACACGGCCTTCCACCTGTCCATCGCGGAGCTGACCGGTTCGCCGCTGCTCGCCGCCGCGTGCGCCGACGCCCGGCTGCGCGTCACCGACCTGCTCAACGCGATCCCGGTGCTCGGCCCGAACATCGCCCACGCCGGGGCGCAGCACCAGGCGATCGTGTCGGCGATCCTGGCCGGCGACCCCGACGGGGCGTCCCGGGCGGTGGCCGAGCACCTCGAAGGAACCGCCGCGCTTTTGCGTGGGTTCCTGGCCTGAACGCCTCGCCTGGGTAGAGTCGCCCCGGGGGCGGTGACCATGGGTGACATTTTCCAGCGGGCGGTGGTCGACACCCACCGGCTGCCGCTGTTCTGCTTCTTCGTGGCGCTGATCGTCACGTTCGTGTTCACGCGCATCAACGTGCGGCTCATCCGGGCCGAGGTCCGGTGGTGGCTCAAGAACGTCAGCGTGGGCGAGACGCACGTCCACCACGTCGTGTTCGGCGTGATCCTGATGATGGCCAGCGGCGTGGCCGCTCTGCTGGTGGGCCCGGCGGCCGAGGGATGGCACGCCATCACCGCCGCGCTGTTCGGCGTCGGCTCGGGGCTGGTGCTCGACGAGTTCGCGCTGCTGCTGCACCTGCGCGACGTCTACTGGGCCGAGGAGGGCCGCACCTCCGTCGACGCGGTCTTCGTCGCCGTCGCGGTGACCGGCCTGCTCCTGCTCGGCGCCCGGCCGCTGGGCTGGGACGACGTCACCGGCGACTTCTGGGTCGCGGTGTTCCTCCTCGCCGTCAACCTCTTCTTCGCCGTCGTCACGCTGCTCAAGGGGAAGATCTGGTCGGGCCTGCTCGGGGTGTTCGTGCCGATCTTCGGGTACGTCGGCGCGATCCGCCTCGCCCGCCCGGGGTCGCCGTGGGCCCGCTGGTTCTACGACGACAAGCCGGTGAAGATGGCCAAGGCGCTGCGGCGGGAGAATCGCTGGCGGCGGCCGGTCATCAAGGCCAAGATCGCCGTCCAGGAGTTCGTGTCCGGCCGCCACGCAGGTTAGCCTGCGGGTTCCCGGGGCAGTCCGGTATGCCATGGAACTCTTCACCAGACTTCGTGAGATGAAGGCCAGGGCCAAGACCGAGATCGGCGCCCGGACGGGCAACCGCCCCCTCGCCGCCGAGGGCCGCACCGAACAGGCGGAGGCCAAGCTGCTCCGCACCCAGGACCGCCTCCGGAGCGTGGCCAACGAGATCCGCAGGAAGTACAAGCGTTGATACTTGGTCGGTGAGTCAAACGCCGTTCCTCGGGGTCTTCCCCGACCGCATCCTGGCCGCCGTCCGTCCCGGGCCGCTGGGCCTCGCCCTGGTGGGCGGCCCGGCCCTGCGTCTCCACGGCATGCGCGCGGACACCACGGGCGAGCTGCGCCTCGCCACCACCGGCAAGCTCGTCGAACCGGCCTGGCAGGCGACCGAGTCGCTGCAGCGGGCCGGTTTCGACGTCTCGGCCGAGGACGCCTCACCCCGGGTGACCCGGCTGACCGTCCACGACCCGGTCACCGAGCAGACCTGCCCGGTCGACCTGCTGCGCGAGGACCTGGCCGAGCCGGTCGAGGAGATCGACGGGACGCCGGTGGTGTCGCTGATCGACGCCACCGGGCTGGCCATGCGCGACCTGCACGAACGCGGGACGGCCGCCGACGTGGTGAACGTGGCGTCGGTGCGGGGGCTCTACTCGTACCGAGAGCTCGAAGGCATGGGCCGCGACCACCTCGACGACTTCGCGGCCGAGGAGCTGGCCGACCGCCTCGACGCCGCCGAGATGATGCCGCTGCCCCGCGAGATCCGCTCGTGGGCGCTGGCCTGGGCGGAGGACATCCGCCTGCGCCGCCCCGAGGAGGGCGACACCGACTGGTGAGTGCCAAGGTGCACTCTGCGTAATTAGCCGCAGAAAGCGACATAGCGGGATTTCTATGGTCTGAGCCGACCTTCTACGAGGAGTTGGCTCATCATGGATTTCACCGGCGACCTGCACGGCCGTCTCGTCCTCCCGCACGACCCCGACTGGCACACCGCCCGGATGGCCTGGCAACTCGCCGTCGACCAGCGGCCCGCCGCCGTCGTCCACGCCGCGACGGCCCAGGACGTCTGCGCGACCGTGCTGGCCGCGCAGCAGCTCGGCCTCCGCGTCGCCCCCCAGGGCACCGGCCACAACGCCGCGCCCCTGGGCTCGCTGCACCGCACGATCCTGCTGCGCACCGACCGGCTCGGCGAGGTCTCCATCGACCCGCTGACCAGGATCGCCCGGGTGGGCGCCGGGGTGCGCTGGGCCCAGGTGACCGACGAGGCCTCCAAATACGGCCTGATGGCCCTGGCCGGCAGCGCGGCCGACGTCGGCGTGGTCGGCTACACCCTCGGCGGCGGGGTGTCCTGGTTCGCCCGCTCCCACGGCCTGGCCTCCAACCAGGTCGTCGCCGCCGACGTCGTCCTGGCCGACGGGACCCTGGTCCGCGTCGACGCGGACAACCACCCCGAGCTGTTCTGGGCGCTGCGCGGCGGCGGGGGCGTCGCGGGGATCGTGACGGCGCTGGAGTTCCGGCTCTTCCCCAAGACCGAGGTGCAGGCCGGGATGCTGGCGTGGCCCCTGGAGCAGGCGGCCACCGTCCTGACGGCGTGGCGGCGCTGGGTCGACGACGTGCCCGACGCGGTGACCTCGCTCGGGCGGATGCTGCGCCTGCCGCCCCTCCCCGACCTGCCCGAACCGCTGCGCGGCCGGTCACTGGTGGCGATCGAGGCCGTCTGCGACCTGCCCGCCCCCCAGGCCGACGCCCTGCTGGCCCCCCTCCGCGACCTCGGCCCCTTCCTCGACACCTTCGCCCCCACCGCCGTCAGCGACCTGCACCTCCTGCACATGGACCCGCCCTATCCGGTGCCCGCCGCCGGTGACGGCCTGCTGCTGTCGGGGCTGCCCTCCGGCGCGCTGGCCGCCTTCCTCGGGATGACCGGCGCGGGGCGGGACCTGCCCCTGCTGTCGGTGGAACTGCGCCACCTGGGCGGGGCGCTGCGACCGGGGGCGGTGCCGGGCGGCGCCGTCGACGGGCTGGACGCGGAGTTCGCCATGTTCGGCGTGGGGATCACGCCTGACGCGACGAGCGTGGCGGCGGTCCATGAGGTTCTGGACGAGCTGCGGGAGGCGATGGGGCCGTGGGAGGCGGCGACGGGCTATCGGAACTTCGCCGAACGGTCACGGGGGCGGTTCGACCCGGCGGAGGTGACGGAGCGACTCCGCGCGGTGAAGAGGGCCTACGACCCGCACGACCTGATCCACGCCAACCATCCGGTGGCCCCGGAACGCTGATCAGGTCGGTGTGTTCAGGGATTCGCGGGTGTGCCCGAAGAGCGTGATCACCTCGTCCAGCGAGGTGCGATGGCCGCTGTCGGCCAGTTGCCGGGCCAGCACCAGCGCCAGATCCCCGAGATCCGCGGCGGTTTCTGTGACCGTGAACTCTCCACGCATGTCCCCTCCTAGTTCGGCAGCAGACGGAAGGCGGGGACGTGCGCGGGCCTGACCACGGAGAAGTGATGCACGTCCAACGTGAAGATCTCGTCGATCTTCAGTCGTTCGGCGACCGTGATGATCGAGGCGTCGGTCGAACCCAGCGGCAAGTCGGCGTACCGCTCGATCAGAACGGCGATTCTGGCCAAATCGGGGCGAGTCAGTTCGATCATCTGGATCGTTCCAGATTCGAGAGCAGGGATGAACTCAGCCTCGGTGGCGGTGCCCCGGCCGCCACGAAGCTGGTGGTGATCAGCTTTCGGCGCGTCGCGTTCAGGCGGGTGAACTCACGAACGCACTGCTCGTGGTGGGTCTCATCAGAGTCGGCGGCGGCGACCAGCGGGCCGGTGTCAACTATGATCACTCGTCGCGCCCGAAGCCCTCGGCGAGGTACTCATCCGTGCGGGTGGCCAGGTCGGAGCGCCCAGATCGCATGGAGCCGAAGAACGACGGGGGCCACGCGCCGCCTTCGGCCGACTCTTCCGGGTGGACCAGGCGAAGGGTGTGCTCGCGAATCTCCCGGAGCTGGTCGCCGTTGAGCTGGTCGACCAGCCGGTGGAGGTCTTCGTATTCTTCGGGCGCTGCTGCCGTCATGTCACGAAGTTTACGACTGCCCCCTATCGGCCGCCCGTGGATCAGCCCAGAGATCGGAGGGCCAGGCCCAGGCCCAGGACGATGACGATCACGGCGGTGCCGATCGGGGCCAGGCGGGAGAGGTGGGTGGCGGTGGCGGAGAGGCGGCCCAGTTTGAGGAGGGCTTCGGCTCGGTCGGCGAGTTTGACCAGCAGGAGGCCGGTGGCCGTGAGGGTGGCGGCCATGCCGGCGCCGTAGGCGAGGACCAGGGCCACGCCGAACCAGGTGCGGCCCAGGGCGATCGCACCCAGCAGGACGATCAGGGCCGAGGGGCTGGGGACAAGGCCGCCGGCGATGCCCATGCCGATCAGGCCTGTTCGTGACTGCTTGTCGGGTGTCGTGGTGGTCTCCGCGCGGGTCAGAACCGCCACCGCATGTCCCGAAATTTCGTGACCCGTTTCGTCGTGGCCGTGCCCGTGGCCATGTCCGTGGCCATGTCCGTGGCCATGCCCGTGGCCGTGCCCGTGCCCGTGCCCGTGGCCGTGGCCGTGGCCGTGGTTGGGGGAGGTGCCTTTCAGAGCGGTCTGGAGGAGGTGGAGGCCTATTGCGGTGACCAATGCGCCGCTGGCTGCGCCCAGCCACGTCAGCACTCGGTCGCCTGACAGGGACGACACCGCCGTCAAAGCCAGGCCGACGACCAGGACGCCTGCCGTGTGGGTCGCTGTCACGGTGAAGCCGACGGCCAGGGCGTCTCGGGGGCGGCCGCGCCTTCCGGCCAGGTAGGCGGCCATGATGGTCTTGCCGTGGCCGGGGATCAGTGCGTGGCCCGCGCCGAGGACGAGGGCCAGGGCCACGCCGAGCAGGCCGATGCCCACGGTCAGGGATTCGGCGCCGACCAGGTCGGTGAAGGTGCGGTCGAGAGCGGTGAGCCAGTCGCCGAGCGGGCCGGGGGCGGTGATGGCCGGGGAGGCGGTCGGGAGGACGCCGTCCGGGTTCACGGTCAGGGTGACCGCGCGCTGGTCCAAGGGCGAGGCCAGCAGGTCGTCGGGGTAGGAGCGGAGTTCGTCGCTGACGCTCGTGGCGGGGACCTCGGGAGGGGTGAGCCGGACCTCCGAGGAGGTGACGGTGATCTCGCGCCAGCCGATGCGGTCCGGGGCGTGGGCGTCAGTGAGGGTGATGCGCCCGGCAGGGACTACGTCGGCGACGAACTCGCACGCCAGGCGGGTGGTTTTCAGGCCGCCCTGGCCTTCGGGGTGGGTCAGGTCGCCGCCGGCGACGCGCCAGGGCACGCGCCGGCCGTTCACCTCCAGCGTCTGGGCGGCGGCCACGGCTGCGCATTCCGGGCGGTCGCCCTGCAGGGTGGGGAGTTCGGCCACGTCCACGACCGCGGTGTTCTCCAGGCGGTCCGCGTACAGGCGCAGGCCGTTGTAGTGGTTCACGGTGAAGTTGCCGAGAGGGTGCGCCTGGGCCGCCGTGCCCAGGGCCAGGAAGGTCGCCAGGCCGACGAGGAAGGCGCGTGCGAATCTCATGAGGACCTCTGGAGGGCGGGGAGGGCGGCGGAGAAACGGGGGTTGTACTCGCGGACCAGCCGCGCGGAGTCCGTCTTCAGGCCCAGGGCCTGCTCGATCTCGGCGCGGTGGTGCATGACCAGGGCGTTGCGCCAGCCGGTCGCGGTGGCCTCCTTCGCGTGGCGCAGCGCCTCGGCGGAGCGGCCCGACCGGTGCAGGGCCCAGGCCAGGGCGTCGGCCGCGGCGACGTTGGGGTTCCTGGCGTACTCGGCCCGCGCGAAGGCGACGGCCTCCGTCGGTGAGCCGTGGTCGGCTTCGAACTCGGCCCAGGTGATGTCGTCGCGGACGCCGTTGAGTCGCATGAGTTCGCGCTGCGCCTTCAACGTCGCCCACCCCGGGTCGCGCCCCAGCGCCTTCAGGACCTCCCCCTGCTCCACCAGGGTCTGGGTCAGGGGCAGGCGGGCGGTCGAGGCGGCGTACAGGGAAGCGGCCTTCTCCAGGTCGCCGGACAGGGCGGTGACGCGCGCCAGACCGGCCCGCGCGGGGTCGAAACCCGGGTCGGCGGTCAGGGCCTTGGCGTAGTGCGACCGGGCCTCGTCGTAGCGGCCCTGGCGGAGGGCGAGTTCGCCCAGGTAGTGCTCGCAGAAGGCGACGTCGGCCGGTTGGTAGGCGTCGCGGCGGGCGTATTCGAGCATGTCGCGGGCGGTCTTCAGGTCGCCGCGCAGCTCCGCGTCGTAGGAGGCCCGGGTGAAGGACGACACCCCGGGCGCCAGCGACATCATCGCGTCGACCGCCTCGGTCGCCTCGGGGTAGCGGCCCAGCTGGTGGAGGCTGTCGGCGAGCACCCCGTAGGCCGGCGCGCCGTACGGGTTGACCGCGATGGCCTGGCGCGCGGTCGTGACCGCCTGGGTGAACTCGTGGCGGCCCGCCTCCAGGGAGGCCCGGCCGGTCAGTCCGGCGGCGTTGCCGGGGCGCACGGTCAGCGACTTCGCCACCGCCTGTTCGGCCTTGCCGTACCACGACGGATCGCCGGTGAGGCGGGCCCTGTCGACGTACGACGACCCGAGGGCGGCCCACCCCTCGTAGTCGCCGGGCAGCCGGCGCAGGCGTTCCTGCAGGTCGGATGTGGGCGCTGCGGCCACTTCCGGGGCGGTGCGCGGGAAGAGGGTGGCGGCGGCGGTGATGGCGACGATCCCGGCCAGCGCCACGCCGCCGCGCTTGAGATAGCGCATGGCAAGGAACTCCAGAGAAGGAAGAAGGGGGTGCCGCCGCGGGGAGGGCGCGGCGGCGTTCACACGGGATCAGGAGCCGGAGAGCGCCCGGTTCACGGCCACGTTGCTCGGGCCGGGGATGTACGGGAACTTCGCCAGGGCGGGCTGGTCGTTGGCGTCGACCTTGTCGCCGGCCGCCAGGGCCGGGACGAGCTGACCCGTCTGCGCCGCGCCCGCCATGGCCTGGATCGCGATGTCGACCACGTCGTCGCCGAGGCGGCGGCCGTTCGGGAAGCCCTGCAGGTCACCGCCGAGCACGCCCAGGCGGTTGGGGTTGGCCGTCACCGGCACGGCCATGTTCAGCCGCAGCATCTCGGCGGGGCGGAGCTTCCCGGCGTCCTTGTTGAGCGTCTGGGAGTTGAGGTCGGCGTTGATCGGGCCGTTGCCCTTCGCGATGCCGGTCAGGAAGATCTCGACCAGGTCGGTGCGCGGGGTCTTGGGGGCCTTCAGGCCGTAGATGCCCTCCAGCAGCTTGGGCAGCTCGGGGTCGGTGACCCGCTTGACCACCTCGGGGATCGAGGCGTCCTTGTCGGGGCTGATCGAGTTGAAGGCGTCCTTCAGCCCGGCGGGCACGACGACCTCGTTGACCAGCGGCTGGCCCAGGCGCGACACCTGCACGTAGCCCCTCGGCGACCACTTGTCGGTGGTGGCCCAGACGCCGACGACCGGGTTGCGGCCGACGTTCCCGCGCAGCGCGATCTCCTTCTTGGGCACCTGCAGCGCCAGCGTGTGGACGTTGTAGCCGCGCGTGGTGTCCTGGCCGACCTCCGACAGGTCGCCGCCGTAGAGCAGGTCGAAGACGCGCAGGTCGAGGAAGAACGCCTCGTCCGACTGGCCCGCGAACTGCTTGCCGCCGCCCTTGACGGAGTCGACGGCCTGGGAGCGCAGCGCGTTGTAGTCGGGCATCGAGGCCCGGCCGGTGTTGCTGGGCGCGACCGTGCCCCGGCCGATGACCGTGGCGCCCCGGTGGGTGATCCTCTTGAGCGTGTACGTCTGCTTGAACAGCAGGTTGGGGTCGTCCAGCGACGTGACCGGGCCGTTGTTGTAGAGGAACGTGGAATTGCCGCGATTGTCGACGTCCTTGAACGTCCACTGGTAGACGACGTCGGGCTTGGCGTCGCCGTTGTTGTCGATCTTGATGTTGTAGCGCGAGTTGGTGTCGAAGAAGTAGAAGTTCGGGCCGCCGTTGGGCTCCTCGAACGGGATCCAGTTGGCCAGCAGGGTGACGGTGTCCTGCTTGTCGGGGCTGGTGAAGGCGTACACGTCGGTGTTGTCGTTGCGGGGGTCGCCCGCGATCAGCGGGGCCTCCCGGTGGGAGGAGGCGCTCGGCGCCTCCGGCCGGAGGATGACGAAGGACGCGGCGGCGAGGGCGCCCGCCACACCCACGGCGACCAGCGATCGCGGGGTGATCCGGAGCTCCATGACGATGGGGTCCTCTCGGGACGATGGGACGGAACGGGAGGGTCCGGCCGGAGTCCTCGCCCGCCTATTCGCCCCATCGCCACGATCGGATTGGTGCCTTTTTCTCAAGGACCTACGCGCAGGTGTACGACGTCACCGTCGCGGTGTTCCCGTTGGGCCGGGTGACCTGGAACCCGAACGACGTGCTCGCGCCGGAGCCGAGGGCGCCGTTGTAGCCCATGCTCGACGCGGTCACCGTCTGCCCCGAGACGCTGACGTCGGCGTTCCACGAACCCGACAGGGTGTGGCCGGAGGGCAGCGTGAACGTCACCGTCCACGAGGTCCGGGCGGTGGTCCCGTTGGTCACGGTCACCGGCTGGACGACGTAGCCGTTGCCCCACTGACTCTGCACGGTCCCGGTCGCGGCGCAGCCGCCGGAGGTGCCGCTCGTGGTCGTGAAGGTCACCGACGCCGAGTTCGCCGACAGGTTCCCGGCGCCGTCGCGGGCCCGGACATGAACCGTGTAAGCGGTGGACGGCGTCAGCCCGGTCAGCGCCAGAGAGTTGGTCGTGGTGGTGCCGAGCTGGGTGCCGTTGGAGCGGTAGACGTTGTACCCGGCCAGGCCGGAGCCGCCGCTGTCGGTGGAGGCGGCCCAGGTCAGCGAGGCGCCCGACGACGTCACCGACGACGCGGCGGGGGTGCCCGGAGTGGTCGGCGGGGTGGTGTCGACCGGCGGGGTGCCGCCGCCGCACATCGTGCACTCCACGGCGGTGGAGGCGATGCCGTTCGCGCCGTTGAACAGGCGCGTTCCCCATGAGGTGAGCTGGTTGGGGTTGAAGTTGGTGACCTGGTCGAGGTACTCGACGCCGCCGCCGTTGCCCGACCACGACCAGCCCAGGTAGCCGAGGCCGCGCGCCTGCGCCTCGGCCATGATCGTGTCCTCGTCGGGGTTGCCGTCGGAGTGGTTGAAGCCGAACTCGCCGATGACCAGGGGCAGCCCGGCGGTCTGGAAGGCGTTCAGGTAGGAGGTGATCTCGGCGGCGGTGTCGAAGACGCCGTACATGTGCACCGAGAAGACGGTGTTGCGCTGCGGGTCGGCGGCGGCGACCGTCGTGGCGTTGTCGCGCATCGTGAACGACCAGTCCTGGCCCCAGTTGGGGGCGTCCACCATGAGCAGGTGCTGGAATCCAGCGGTGCGCATGCGCTGGATGGCGGCCGAGGTGGCCTGGGTCCAGCCCGGGGTCACCGCGTTGTTGCCGATCGGCTCGTTGCCGATGTTGATGATGACGTTGTTCTCCTCGCCGGTGAGCACGCTCTGGAGGCTGATCCAGTAGTCGACCGCCGCGTCGAGGCTGACCGACCCGCTCTGCTCGCCGAAGCCGGTGGTGTCGTGGTTCTCCAGGATGCAGATCAGCTTGCTGGCCTTGCACAGGGAGATGACGTTGGCGACGTCCGAGGGGCCGTTGGCGGGCCAGCGCCCGCCGCTGAGCACGACGCGGACCGCGTTGGCGCCCTTGGCCTTGATGTTGGCGATCGAGCTCGTCTGGGTGGTGTACCAGGTGTGCGCGTGGCTCGTGCCGCGGATGACGAAGACGCTGCCGTTGGCCTCCACGATGTTGCGGCCGCTGACCCGCAGGCCGACGGCGGCCTGGGCGGGAGAGGCGGCGACCAGCAGGGACGCGATCAGGGTGAGGACCGCAGCGCAGGTCAGCGCGATCCGTCGCGAGCGAGACGCGGCCGGCCGAAGGCCGGCCGTGGCTCGCGCCCTGAATCTGCCTGAGAGAAACATGGCGTGACTCTTTTCATGAACCGGTTAAGGGGAGCGGATCCCCAGAGTCGGGCGAAGCGCCGGAGGTGTACAGGAATCCACCTCTGGCAGGAGCCGAAACCCGAGGTGACCGGCGAGACTCGGATGAAAGCTTCAAGCGAGACGCGGCCGGCCGAAGGTCGGCTGTGGCTCGCGCCTGACATCTTTCTCAGACACGTCAATCTGGGTTGACACCCTCCTGGGCGTCAACCTAGATTGACGTCGTCAACCTTCATTGACGTCCTTCAGGGGGCTCACGTGACGTCGTCCTGGCGAATGCTCGCCGACCTGCTCAAACCGCACCGGCGCACGCTCGTGCTGGCCGGTGTCCTCACTCTCGCCGGTTCGGCCGGCGGGCTGGCCATGCCGCTGTTCGTCCGGTCGGTGATCGACCGGTTCGGGGCGGGGGAGAGCGTGCTCGCGCCCGTGTTACTCCTCACGGTCGTGGTGCTCCTCGGCGCCTCGATCTCGGCCTTCGGGCAGTTCGTGCTGGAGCGGATGGGCGAGGGGATCGTCCTGTCGGCCCGGGTGCGGCTCGTCGACCGGGTGCTCCGGCTGCGGGTGCCGGAGGTCGACCGGCTCAAGCCCGGGGACCTGCTGTCGCGGGTGACCTCGGACACCACGCTGCTGCGCACCGTCACCACCGACGGCCTGGTCGGCGCGGTCGGCTCGGCGGTGCTGTTCGTCGGCGCGGCCGTGCTGATGGGCGTCATGGACTGGGTGCTGCTCGTGGTCACCCTCGGGGTGGTGGCCGGGGTCGGCGGGCTCGGGTCGCTGCTGTTCCCGCGCATCCGCAAGGCCTCCCTCCGCGCGCAGGAGGCGCTGGGCGACATGGGCTCGGCGCTCGACCGGGCCCTTCAGGCCTTCCGTACGGTCAAGGCCTCCGGCGCCGAGGACCGCGAGATCGCCGTCATCGAGGCCGCCGCCAGGAAGGCCCGCGACCGGGGCGTGCTCTCCTCGGCCTACCAGTCGATCGCCGGCACCACCGCGTGGCTGTCGGTCCAGCTCGCCTTCCTGGTCGTGCTGGCGGTCGGCGGCGCGCGCGTGGCCAGTGGCGCGATGACCATCGCCACCCTGATCGCGTTCCTGCTCTACCTGTTCTTCCTGGTCGCGCCGCTCGGCCAGATGGTCCAGGCGGGCACCCAGCTCCAGAACGGCCTGGCCGCGCTGACCCGGATCAAGGAGATCGACGACCTCCCGGTCGAACCGGCCGCCACCCGGGGGCAGACCACCGGAGTCCCGGTCGGGGTGGTCTTCGACGACGTGGTGTTCCGCTACGGCGAGGACCGCCCGACCGTCCACCACGGCGTCAGCTTCGAGGCGCCCCCTGGCCGCCTGTCGGCTCTGGTCGGCCCGTCGGGCGCGGGCAAGTCGACCGTGTTCGGGCTGGTCGAGAGGTTCTACGAGCCCGAGTCGGGCCGCATCAGCGTCGGCGGCACGGACATCGCCGACTGGCCCCTGCCCGACCTGCGGGCCGCCGTCGGCTACGTCGAGCAGGACGCCCCCGTCCTCGACGGCACCCTCCGGGAGAACCTCACCTTCGCCGCCCCCGACGTGACCGAGGAGGAGATCGGCCGGGCGCTGGCCCGCACGCGGCTCGACGACCTGGTGGCGAACCTGCCCGAAGGTCTGGAGACCCAGGTCGGCCACCGGGGCATCCTGCTGTCGGGCGGCGAACGCCAGCGCGTCGCCATCGCCCGCGCCCTCCTTCGGCGGCCCCGCCTGCTCCTCCTGGACGAGGCCACCTCCCAGCTCGACGCCGTCAACGAGCTGCGGCTGCGCGAGGTCATCGCCGAGGTCGCCCGCGAGACGACCGTGCTGGTCATCGCCCACCGTCTGTCCACCGTCACCGGCGCAGACCGGATCATCGTCATGGAGGCCGGGAAGGTCCGCGCCAGCGGCACCCACGACGAGCTGATCGCCCAGGACGACCTCTACCGCGAACTGGCGGCCACCCAGTTCCTGGTCAACTCCTAGCCGGAGCTTTCCTCTCGGGGGGAGGTGACGGGAGGGGATCGGGGGCACTCCGCAAGGAGCGGAGCCTCTCCTTCGCCACAGAGCCGGAACCGGGTTGCGCGTACGTGCGGTCGCGTCCGGGACGGGGTGCCCCGGGACGCCGGGGTGCCCCACCGACTCTCGCCGCCGTATCCTTCGGGAGACGGTTGTGAATGCTTTCATTCAGGAGAGTGCGCCATGCCTATCGTGCGGAGCCCCCGAGGCACGACCCTGACCGCCAAGGGCTGGCCCCAGGAGGCCGCGCTCCGGATGATCCAGAACAACCTCGACCCCGAGGTGGCCGAACACCCCGAACAGCTCGTCGTCTACGGCGGCTCGGGCAAGGCGGCCCGCGACTGGCCGTCGTTCCAGGCGATCGTCCGGACGCTCACCACGCTCGACCCCGACGAGACGCTGCTCGTGCAGTCGGGCCGTCCGGTCGGCGTGATGCGGACCCACGAATGGGCTCCCCGGGTGCTGATCGCCAACTCCAACCTCGTGCCCGACTGGGCCAACTGGGAGGAGTTCCGCCGCCTGGAGGCCGCCGGTCTCACCATGTACGGCCAGATGACCGCCGGTTCCTGGATCTACATCGGCACCCAGGGCATCCTCCAGGGCACCTACGAGACCTTCGCCGCCGTCGCCGCCAAGAGGTTCGGCGGCAGCCTGGCCGGGACCATCACCCTGACCGCCGGCCTCGGCGGCATGGGCGGCGCCCAGCCGCTGGCCGTGACGATGAACGGCGGCGTGGCCATCTGCGTCGACTGCGACCCCCGGTCCATCGAACGCCGCATCGAGCACCGCTATCTGGACGTGAAGGCCTCCTCCCTCGCCGACGCCCTGCGGATGGCCTACCAGGCCCGCGACGAGCGCAGGCCGCTGAGCATCGGCGTCGAGGCCAACGCCGCCGACGCCCTCCCCGAACTCCTCGCCATGGGCGCCGAGATCGACGTCGTCACCGACCAGACCTCCGCCCACGACCCGCTCATGTACCTGCCGAGAGGCGTCGCCTTCGCCGACATGGCCGCCGAACGCGAGAAGGACCCGGCGGGCTTCACCGTGCGGGCCCGCGAGTCGATGGCCCGCCACGTCGAGGCCATGGTCGGCTTCCTCGACGGCGGGGCCGAGGTCTTCGACTACGGCAACTCGATCCGGGGAGAGGCGAAGCTCGCCGGTTACGACCGCGCGTTCGCCTTCCCCGGCTTCGTGCCCGCCTACATCCGCCCGCTGTTCTGCGAGGGCAAGGGCCCGTTCCGCTGGGCCGCGCTGAGCGGCGACCCGCGCGACATCGCCGCCACCGACAGGGCGATTCTCGACCTGTTCCCCGACAACGAGCCGCTGGCCCGGTGGATCCGGCTGGCCGGGGAGCGGGTCCACTTCCAGGGCCTGCCGGCCCGCATCTGCTGGCTCGGCTACGGCGAACGCGACAAGGCGGGCGAGCGGTTCAACCAGATGGTCGCCGACGGGGTGCTCCAGGCCCCGGTCGTCATCGGCCGCGACCACCTCGACTGCGGGAGCGTCGCGTCCCCGTACAGAGAGACCGAGGGCATGCTCGACGGGTCGGACGCCATCGCCGACTGGCCCCTGCTCAACGCCATGGTGAACGTCGCCTCGGGGGCGTCGTGGGTGTCGATCCACCACGGCGGCGGCGTCGGCATCGGCCGCTCGATCCACGCGGGCCAGGTCACCGTGGCCGACGGCACCGCGCTCGCGGCCGAGAAACTGAACCGCGTCCTCACCAACGACCCCGGCATGGGCGTCATCCGCCACGTCGACGCCGGCTATCCCGAAGCCGCCGAAGTGGCGGCCGGCACGGGGGTCCGGGTGCCGATGCGGGAGAATTGAGGCGTGCTCGACGGTCTCGAACGCCTCCTCGACGGCCGCCGCCTCTCCCCGGCGCAGCGCCGCATCGCCCACTACCTGGGCGAACACCTCCATGAAGCGATCTTCCTGTCGAGCGTGGAGCTGGCCGAACGCGCCGGGGTGAGCCAGCCGTCGGTGACCAGGTTCGCCGCGGCGCTGGGCTTCGCCGGCTATCCGGAACTGCGCCACGCCCTGCGCCCCCTGGTGCTGGGCGGCCCGCCGCCGAGAGTGGAGGCGGGCCCCGACGCCCTCGACGCCGAGATCGGCAACCTGCGCTCCCTGCGCGACCGCGTCGAACCCCTGACCAAGACGATCGGCGAGGTCGGCGCGGCCCTGGCGGCCAGCGAGCCGCTCACCGTCCTGGGCCTGCGCGTCTCCAGCGGCCTGGCCACCACCTTCGCCTACTTCGCCCGCCGCATCCATCCGGACGTCCGCCTGTTCACCCACGGCGGCTCGGAACTGGCCGACGGCCTCCACGCCGCCCGGCGGGCCGGGGCGGGCTGGCTCCTCGCGGTGGTCCTGCCCCGTTACCCCGCCGAGGCGGCGGCGGCCCTGACCGAGGCCCGCGACCTGGGCCTGTCGATCGCCGTGGTCACCGACCGCCCGGACGTGCCGTTCCCCGCCGACGTCGTGCTCGACGCGCCGGTCGGGGAGCGGCTGGTCTTCGACTCCCACGTGGCGCCGCTGGCCCTGGCGATGCTCCTGGTGGAGGCCATGGCCGACGCGGCGCCGCTGCGGACCCAGGCCCGCCTGGAGGAACACGAACGCTTCACCGAGCAGACGGGCACCTTCCTGGAGCGGTGAGGGCCCCTCAGGCGGCGAGCCGCCGCAGTGACCGCATCGACCAGACCAGCGTCAGCATCGCCAGCCCGATGAGCAGCGCGAACGCGATCGGGATCGTCGAGTCGCCGAGGTCGCCGCGGAACAGCGAGCGGCCGGCCTCCACGCCGTAGTAGAGCGGGTTGAATTTGGCCAGCGTCTGGAGCCAGTCGGGGCCGAGGGAGACCGGCAGGAACAGGCCCGCGATCAGGGTCAGCGGCATCGCGAAGAACTGCACGAGCTGCGAGACGCCGTTCTCGTCCTTGATGGCCAGCGCCAGGCCGTAGGAGAGGCTGGCGGCGAACAGGCCGGTCACGGCCATCAGCAGCAGCATGATGAGGAAGCCGGGCACGCCGATCCGCAGCCCCATCAGGATGGCCACGCCCATGACCAGGATCGCCTGGAGCACCAGGACCAGCATGTCCTTGGCGACCCGGCCAAGGATGATCGCGGGCGGCCACGCCGGGGAGACCGCCAGCCGTTCGAGCACCCCGTTCCGGGTCTCGTTGATCATGCCGAAGCCGGCGAACAGCGAGCCGAACAGGGCGATCATCATCATCGAACCGGGGGTGAACATGGCCAGCACCTCGGGCATCGAGCCGCTGGAGGTCGTCTTCCCGAGCAGCGGCGCGAAGAAGACCAGATAGAGGACCGGCTGCATGATGCCGAACAGCGGCCACACCGGGTTGCGGAACAGGAACCGGAGTTCGTAGACGAGGAAGAGGGAGATCTGACGGATCATGCGGCATCTCGCAGGGATCGGCCCGTGTGGCGGAGGAAGACGTCGTCGAGGGTGGCCCGGTCGAGGGAGATCGACTCAAGGCTCAGGGAGCGCTCTTCGAGCACCCGCAGCAAATGGGGGAGGCCGTGTTCGCCGTCGTCGAGGTAGGCCCGCAGCAGGCCGTCCTCGGTGCGCACCTCCTTGACGTAGGACTGCGCGCGCAGCGCCTCGGCCGCCTCGTCGACGCCCTTCAGCTTGAGCGTGACGACGTCGCCGGCGACCTCCTTCTTGAGGGAGGCCGGAGTGCCCTCGGCGACGACGGTGCCGTTGTCGATGATGACCAGGCGGTCGCAGAGCGCGTCGGCCTCGTCGAGGTAGTGGGTGGTCAGCAGCACGCTGGTGCCCCGGTCGCGCAGGGCGCGCACCTCGTCCCACAGGTTGGCGCGGTTCTGCGGGTCGAGCCCGGTCGTGGGCTCGTCGAGGAAGACCAGCGGGGGAGCGGTGACCAGGCCGAGCGCGATGGCGAACCGGCGCTTCTGCCCGCCGGACAGCGTGCGGGCCGGGCGGCGGGCGATCTCGGTCAGGCTGAACGCGGCCAGCAGCTCGTCGGCGCGGGCCTGGGCGGCCTTCTTCGACAGCCCGGCGATCCGCCCGGCGAGCATGAGCTGGTCGATGCCGGGGTTGTTCTCGTCGACGCCGCCGGCCTGGCTGACGTAGCCGATGCTCTCGCGGACCTTCGCGGCCTCCTTGACCACGTCGAACCCGGCCACCCGGGCGGTCCCGGCGGTGGGGGCGATGAAGGTGGCGAGCATCCGGACGGTGGTGGTCTTGCCCGCGCCGTTGGGCCCGAGCGCGGCGAAGATCTCGCCCTCCCGGACCTCCAGGTCGATGCCCCGGACGGCCTCGACCTCCTCGGTCTTGCCACGGCCGCGTTTGGCGTGGAAGGTCTTGCGCAACCCGTGCGCCTCGATGATCATTCGGAAACCTTTTCGCATAGGGGGATGACCCAGCCTCGGGGATGACGCCGGGTGAAGGTCAACCGGTTTACGGCAGCTCGCCGTCCTCGACCCGCCCGACCGCGTCCTCGATCCAGTCGACCTGCGCCCGGAGCTGGGCGTTGGCCAGCCGGATGCACTCGTCGACGTGACGGGGGGCGTCGAAGGCGAACTTGGCCTGCAGCGCGCGTTCGGTGGCCGAGACGGCCGCCCGCAGCGCCACCAGGCGGGCCTCCATGGCGTTGACCAGGTCGGCGGGCGACAGCCGGTCCAGGAACGTCAGCGCGACCTGGAACGGGTCGACGATCGGCTTGATCTCCCACCAGTAGGTGAGGAGCTGGCGCTGGAACTCCTCGCGGCCGATGGCGGTGATCTCGTACACAGTCTTGCCCGCTTTGCCCTGCTCGACGACGGCGAGCAGGCCTTCGTCGGCCATCTTGGCGAGCCCGTGGTAGATCGACCCGTAAGCCACGTTGGCCCAATAACCGGCCCCCCACAGTTCCAGGCGGCGGCGCACCTCATAGCCGTGCAGCGGCCCGTCGAGCAGAGTGCCCAGGATGAGGACCCTTGTGGAGGACATGCTCAAATTTATACACAAATTTGAGTAGCTGTCGCAACGGCTTTCCCGCCGTCGACGGTTCAAGAGCCTTCTTCCGTTACGCCTCCGGAGTGGCAGACCGCCCGACCACCCTGGGGCCGGTCAGCCCGCCACCTGCACGAGGTACATCGCCGCGGTCGCCGTGGCCGACGTGCCGAGGATCAGCACCAGCGCCCGCTCACCGGCGCGTTCGGCCGTCCTGGCCCCGAGGAGCGCCCCGGCGATGCCCCCCAGACCGGTCGCGATGCCGATGTGCCAGACCGGGCTGGCCGGCGGCGTGCCCACCGCCAGGGTGTCGAACAGGGTGTAGGCGATCAGGCCGGTGAGCGAGGTCGACAGTGTGGAGGTCAGGGCCAGGGGCGCGCTGCGCCGGACCGGCTGGCGCAGGACCGCCACCAGGATGGGGGCCAGCACCGACCCGCCGCCGATGCCTATGGTGCCGCCGACCGCGCCGGTCGCCAGCACCAGGGCGGTCAGCGTGAACGGGTTGAGCGGGGGCGCGTCGTCCCCGGCCCCGGTCACCCGGCGGGGCGTCCTGCGCGCCGCCCTGACCAGGAGCTGGACCCCCAGCGGCGCGAGCACCGCGAGGACCAGCAGCCGGAACCGGGCGGGATCGGCGAACAGCGTCACCCGCAGGAACGCCCCGAGCGCCGCCGCCGGGACGCAGGCCGCGGTGACGATCGCCAGGTCGGCGGTGCGGGCCCGCGCCGCCGCCGACCGCGCCAGCGCCAGCGGGGTCGACATGGCGTTGAACACCAGGTTGGTGGCGCTGATCGCCGGGCCGCTCACGCCGAGCAGCCCTGCCTGCAGCGGCAGCAGGAACACCGCCCCCGACACGCCGACCGGAGTGCCGAGCGCCGCCACCACGAACCCCGCCACGAGAGCCAGCAGCACTTCAGCCATGGGGATGTTCCTCTGAATCGTGAGTTTTCCGGTAAAGATAGTGGGAAATCCGGCCCGCCCTCGCGAGGTAACTAAGGTGATCGCTATGAGTGATCGACCAGTCGCCCTCATCACGGGCGGTTCCCGCGGCCTCGGCGCCGCCGTCGCGCGCGCCCTCTCCTCCACCCACGACCTGATCCTCGGCGGCAGGGGCGGAGGCAAGCTCGACGAGCTCTGCAAGGAACTCGGCGCGCGGCCCTTCCCGGTCGAGTTGACCGAGGCCACCGCCCGCGACGTCGAAGGGCTCGGCCGCATCGACCTGCTGGTGCACAGCGCCGGGGTCGTCACCCTCGGGCCCGTGGCGGAGACCCCGATCCGCGTCTGGCGGGAGACCTTCGAGGTCAACGTCTTCGCCGTGGCCGAGCTGACCCGGCTGCTGCTGCCCTCGCTGCGGGCGGCCGGGGGCCAGGTCGTTCTGGTCAACTCGGGGGCCGGGCAGCGGGCCCACCCCGACTGGGGCTCCTACGCCGCCAGCAAGTGGGCCCTGCGCGCCTACGCCGACGTGCTCCGCCAGGAGGAGCCCGACCTGCGGGTCACCACGGTCTACCCGGGCCGCATCGACACCGACATGCAGCGCGACGTGCGCGAGCAGGAGGGCGGCGCGTACGAGCCGGACCGCTACCTCAAGGCCGACTCGGTGGCCAGAGCGGTGGTCGCGGCGGTCACCGCGCCGGCCGACGCCCACCTGACCGAGGTGATCGTCCGGCCCCGCTAGATCCCGCGGGTCAGATGCGGCGGCGCGGGGTCCGGCGCGGATACTGCTTGGCCGTCTCGGCCAGCACCTGGGCGTGTTCGGCCTGCTTGCGCCAGTGGCCGTAGGCGTCGCCGCGCCGGGCCAGCCGGTCGAGCTCGCTCGTCGTGGTCAGCGGGATCAGCGCCGGTTCGGCGTCGCGCCACGGCGTGCCGGGCAGCGGCATGAAGGTGTGGGTGTGGATGCGGGCGCCCAGGTCGGCCAGGTCGGAGGCCAGTTTCAGGGACGCCCGCTGGTCGTCCTCGGTCTCGCCCGGCATGCCGAAGATGAAGTCGACGTTGGGCCGGAACCCGAAGTCGATCGCGATCCTGGCCGCGTCGAGCACCGGCGCGGCCCCGTGGCCCCGGCCCGAACTGGCCAGGATCCGGTCGGAGCCCGACTGGGCGCCGATGATGATGTTGTCGTTGGCGACGTATTTGCGCAGCATCCGCATCGCCTCGGGCGTGACGTGCTCGGGGCGGATCTCCGAGGGGAAGCTGCCGAAGAACACCCGGCCGTCGGCGGGCGCCTCCTCCTTGCAGGCCACCAGCAGCTCCTCGACCTTGCCCAGGTCGGGGTCGGCGGTCTGGCTGCCGTAGCTGAGCGAGGTCGGGGTGATGAACCGGACGTCCCGCAGCCCCCGGGCGGCCATCCGCCTCACGTGGTCGCGCACGCTCTCGACCGAGCGGTGCCGGAACTGGGCCCCGAACATGAACGGGGTCTGGCAGAACTTGCAGGTGTAGCGGCAGCCGCGGGTGATCTCGATGGGCCCGGCCCGCCCGGCCGGGAACGACGGGAAGCTGTCGAGCGGCAGCTGCGGGACGCCGGGGGTGCGGAGCGCGATCCCGTCGTGGTCGCGGATCGCCAGCCCCGGGACCCTGCGCAGGTCTGATTCGGCGACCAGGGCGATGATCGTGGTCTCGCCCTCGCCGATCGCGGCGACGTCCCAGCCCGCGTCGATCACCTGCTGGGGTTCGGCGGTCGCGTGGACACCGCCCGCCACGTGGACGACGTCGTTCCTGGTGGTGAGCGCCCTGACTTCGGCCAGTTCGGCCGTCATTAACGGGAAGTCGGGCGAGTAGAAGGACCAGAGCACCAGGACCCGGCCGGCGTCGGCCTGGCCGATCTGGATCGCCGTCTCCTCGGCGCTGGTGGCGAACCTGACCTCGAAGTCGACCGCCGGAGGCGCGGCTTCGAGGGCCGCCAGCAGGGCGTGCATGCCGTAGGTCACCGCCTTGCGGTAACGAACGACCACGCTGACATCGAAACTCATCGGGTCAGGGTAGCCCTCCCTGACGTGAATGGAGCCATTCAGTAGGGTGGAGTAATGCTGGCGGACATCGAGCAGATCGGCAGAAATCCGCGCACCGGGGGCTATCGGCGGGACGCCTGGTCGCCCGCCGACATGCAGTTGCGCGAGTGGTTCACCCACCAGGCCGTCACCCGTGGGCTGACCAGCCACGAAGACCGCAACGGCAACCTGTGGGCGTGGTGGGGCGACCCGGCGGCCGACGGGCCCGGACTGGTCACGGGGAGCCACCTCGACTCGGTCCGCGAAGGCGGCGCGTTCGACGGTCCCCTCGGCGTGGCGTCCGCGTTCCAGGCGATCGATCTGCTCCGGGGTGACGGCTTCCGGCCCGACCGCCCGATCGCGGTCGCCTGCTTCACCGACGAGGAGGGCGCCCGGTTCGGGGTGCCCTGCATCGGCTCGCGGCTGCTGACCGGCGTCCTCGACCCGTCGCGGGCCCGCGGCCTGGCCGACGACGAGGGGCTGTGCCTCGACGAGGTGCTCCGGGGACAGGGCCGCGACCCCGGCGGCCTGGGCCGCGACGACGAGACCCTCGCCCACATCGGGGTCTTCGTCGAACTCCACGTCGAGCAGGGGCGCGCCCTCCAGGCCCCGGTGGGGGTGGCCAGCGCCATCTGGCCGCACGGCCGCTGGCGCTTCGACTTCCGGGGCACGGCCGACCACGCCGGCACCACGGCGCTGGAGGACCGCGACGACCCGATGCTCGCCTACGCCCGCGCCGTGCTCGCCGCCCGCCTCCAGGCCGAGACCCACGGGGTCAGGGCCACCTTCGGCAAGGTGCGGGTCGAGCCCGGCAACGCCAACGCGATCCCCTCCCTGGTCACCGCCTGGCTCGACGCCCGGGGCCCGGAGACCGCCGCCGTCCGCCGCCTGGTCGAGGAACTGTCCCACGGGGTCGAGGTCACCGAGGAGTCGTGGACGCCCGAGGTGGTCTTCGACGACGTGCTGCGCCTGCGGGTCGCCTGCGCGGCCGGGTTCGACGGCCATCCCGCGCCGATCCTGCCGACCGCCGCCGGGCACGACGCCGGGATCCTCGCCTCCGCCGGGGTGCCGACCGCGATGCTGTTCGTCCGCAACCCGACCGGGGTCTCGCACGCCCCCGGCGAGTTCGCCGAACCGGCCGACTGCGTCTCCGGGGTCGTCGCGCTGGCCGCCGTGCTGGCCGACCTGACCGGGGGAGGGGCCTGATGCAGACGTACTGGTGCGAGATGGCCTGGGTCGGCGGCGCGGTCGCCGAAGGGGTCCAGGTCGACGTCGACGGCCACCGCGTCACCGAGGTGAAACAGGGGGTGCCGCCGAGCGGCGAGATCCTCGAAGGCCTGACCGTGCCGGGCATGGCCAACGCCCACTCCCACGCCTTCCACCGCGCCCTGCGTGGCCACACCCAGGTGGGCAGGGGCAGCTTCTGGACCTGGCGCGAGCAGATGTACGCCGTCGCCGGCCGCCTCGACCCCGACACCTATTACCGGCTGGCCCGCGCCGCCTACGCCGAGATGGCCCTGGCCGGGATCACCGCCGTGGGCGAGTTCCACTACCTTCACCACGATGTCTCTGGCGTCCCCTACGACGACCCCAACGAGATGGGCCACTCCCTGGTCCGGGCCGCCCGCGACGCCGGGGTGCGGCTCGCCCTCCTCGACACGTGTTATCTGTCCGGCGGTTTCGGGGCTCCCCTGGAAGGGGTGCAGACCCGGTTCGGCGACGGCGACGTCCACCAGTGGGCCGGCCGGGCCGACCGGCTCGCCGCGGCCTACGCCGGGGCCGAGGACGTCGAGATCGGCGCGGCCATCCACTCGGTCAGGGCCATGCGCCCCGAGCAGATGCCCGTCGTCGTCGAGTTCACCCACCACCACGCGGGCCCGCTGCACGTCCACGTCTCCGAGCAGCTCGCCGAGAACGAGCAGTGCGTGGCCGCCTACGCCGCCTCCCCGGTCCGGGTCCTGCACGAAGCCGGCGCGCTGGGCCCCCGGTCCACGGCCGTCCACGCCACCCACGTCTCCGACGAGGACGTCGCCCTGCTGGGCGGCTCGGGCACCCACGTCTGCGTCTGCCCGACCACCGAACGCGACCTGGCCGACGGCGTCTGCGCCACCCGCCGCCTCCACCTGGCCGGGAGCCCGATCACGCTCGGCTCCGACAGCCACGCCGTGGTCGACCTGTTCGAGGAGGCCCGCGCCGTCGAACTCGGCGAGCGCATCGTCAGCGGCGAACGCGGTCACTGGCGCGCCGACGAACTGCTCACCGCCGCCACCGTGACCGGCCACACCTCGCTCGGCTTCCCCGACGGCGGCCAGATCGCCCCGGGCGCCTGGGCCGATCTGGTCACAGTAAGGCTCGACTCGGTCCGTACGGCTGGCGCGACCGCCCGATCGGCAGTGGAATCGGTGGTGTTCGCGGCGACGGGGGCCGATGTCGTGTCCGTCGTGTCGGGTGGACGGCGGATCGTCGAGGCCGGACGCCATGTGACAGGTGAGATCGGCCACCTGCTGCGGGACGCCATCGGCGCGGTCCGCGGCTGACGTGATTGCGGGTGCTGAGTGAGCGCGACGCTCTTCTATGACATCGGACTGCTCTTCACCTCCGACGGGTGCCGGGAGGAGATCGCCAAGGCGGCGGTGGTGGTCGAGGGCGCCGAGATCGCCTGGGTCGGCGAGGCCGCCCGCGCCCCGGCCGCCGACCGCCGCGTCGACGTGCGCGGCCGGGCCATGCTCCCCGGGTTCGTCGACAGCCACGCCCACCTGGTCTTCGCCGGCGACCGGACCGCCGAGTTCGCCGCCCGGATGGCGGGGGAGCGCTACACCGCCGGCGGCATCCGGACCACGGTCGCCGCGACGCGGGCCGCGTCCACCCCGGAACTGGCCACCCGGACCGCCGGGCTGGTCCACGAGATGACCAGCCAGGGCACCACCACCGTCGAGATCAAGAGCGGCTACGGCCTGACGACCGGCGACGAGCGACGCTCCCTGGAGGTGGCGCGGGCGTTCACCGAGGAGTCGACGTTCCTGGGCGCCCACGTCGTGCCGCCCGGCGCCGACCCCGACGACTACACGCGGCTGGTGGCCGGGCCGATGCTGGCGGCCTGCGCGCCCTACGCCAAGTGGATCGACGTGTTCTGCGAGCGGGGCGCCTTCGACGAGGACCGGAGCCGGGAGATCCTGACCGCCGGGAAGGCGGCCGGGCTGGGCCTGCGGGTGCACGCCAACCAGCTCGGGGAGGGCCCCGGGGTCCGGCTGGCCTGCGAGCTCGGCGCCGCCTCCGCCGACCACTGCACCCACCTGACCGGTGAGGACGTCGGCATGCTGGCCGACGCCGGGGTGGTCGCCACGCTGCTGCCCGGGGCCGAGTTCTCCACCCGCTCGCCCTATCCCGAGGCCCGGCGGCTGCTCGACGCCGGGGTCACGGTGGCGCTGGCGACCGACTGCAACCCCGGCTCCTCGTTCACCTCGTCGATGCCGTTCTGCGTGGCGCTGGCCGTACGCGAGATGGGGATGACCCCGGCCGAGGCGGTCCGGGCCGCGACGGCGGGCGGGGCGGCGGCGCTGCGCCGGACCGACGTCGGGGTGATCAGGCCGGGGGCGCGGGCCGACCTGGTGATCCTGGAGGCGGCGTCGTACGTGCACCTGGCGTACCGCCCCGGCGTGCCGCTCGTCACGCAGGTCTGGCAGGCGGGACGTAGGGTGGTGTGAAAATTCCGGCCAAAGTACGGCGCATCCTCCTTTAGGAGGAATTGAAAACCATTCTGCTGGCGTATCTCTTGAGGGAATCTTTGCCCTGATCGAACCGTTGGCCAGTTCAGGACGAGGGTGTTCGCGCTGCGGAACGAGGTGCCTGGAATGGCGACGGGGAACAGGACGCAGGAAGTCGCGGATCGAGATCTGCTGGGAACCTACCTGGCCGAGATCGGGCGCGTTCCGCTCCTGAGCGCAGAGCAGGAGGTCGAGCTCGCCAAGCGTATCGAGGCGGGGCTGTTCGCCGAGCAGCTGCTCGACACGGGCGACCCGGAGCCGAAGGTCTCCGACGCGCTCGACGAGGAACTCGAGCGGGTGGCGGTCTCGGGGCGCCGCGCCAAGGACGAGTTCATCCAGGCCAACCTGCGCCTGGTGGTGGCGGTGGCCCGGAAATACTCCGGGCGCGGAATGCCGCTCATCGATTTGGTGCAGGAGGGGAACCTGGGCCTGGTCAGGGCGGTGGAGAAATTCGATTACCGCCGTGGCTACAAATTCTCGACGTACGCGACCTGGTGGATTCGCCAGTCGGTCGGCCGGGCCATTCACGAGCAGGCCCGCCCGGTGCGCCTGCCCACCCACGCCGGCGAGCAGATGACCCGCCTGATGCGGGTCCGCCGCGACATGCTGGCCGAGTTCGACGCCGAGCCCACCGACGACGATCTCGCCCAGGTGCTCGAACTGCCCATCGAGCGGGTGCGCGAGCTGCGCCGCTGGGCCTCCGACCCGGTGTCGCTCCAGCTGGGCGTCGGCGACGAGGACGAGACCGAGCTCGGCGACATGATCGCCGACGAGTCGTGGGCCAACCCCGAGGAGCAGGCCCTCGCCACCCTCGACCGCGAGCGCCTGGAACACTGGCTGACCGGTCTGGAGGGTCAGGCGAGCGAGATGCTGCGCTGGCGTTACGGCCTGGTCGACGGGCGTGAACACACGCTGACCGAAGTCGGCGAGCGCTACGGCATCGGCCGTGACCGGGCCCGCCGCCTGGAACGCGACGCTCTGGCCCGTCTCCGCAAGATGGCCCACGTCGCAGCCTAGTTTTACGAGGTCATCGAACGCCTGCCGGTTTACCGGCAGGCGTTTTTTGCGTGTACGTATCGTCCGAAACACGTCCGAAACACGGTTGTGGCGAGTTTCACAGATGTGAAACATGCAGGGTCGCGACCTGAAACGGCAGAAGAACACCCTGGCGTGCACGGGAGAGGAAGCTCACCTCTCCGCCTACGACTACGTGTCAGTGCGCGAGCCGGTCGATGAAGCCCTTGGCGAAGCCCACTGCGCAAGTGATAACCGGCCACACGCCAATTGGAAGGAGGGTCGCATCGAATGAAGATCGATAGCGGCTCCACTGCCTGGATGCTCGTGAGCACGGCGCTCGTGCTGCTCATGACTCCGGGACTCGCGTTCTTCTACGGGGGCATGACCAGGGCGAAGAGCGTCCTGAACATGATGATGATGTCGTTCGTGGCCATCATCACGGTGACGATCGCGTGGGTGGCCTACGGCTACTCCCTCGCGTTCGACGCCTCTGATGGCTTCCTGAACAAGTTCGTCGGCGGGCTCGACAACATCGGGCTCATGGGCGTCAACGAAGCTGCCTACAACGACACCTTCCCCATGATGGTGTTCTCCGCCTTCCAGCTGACCTTTGCGATCATCACTGTCGCCCTGATCAGCGGTGCGATCGCCGACCGTGCCAAGTTCGGCGCGTGGGTGGTCTTCACCGTTGTCTGGGCCACCATTGTCTACTTCCCCGTCGCCCACTGGGTCTGGGGCGGTGGCTGGCTCACCGAGCTGGGCATCGAGGACTTCGCGGGCGGCACGGTCGTCCACATCAACGCCGGTGCCGCCGCTCTGGCCCTGGCGCTGGTCCTCGGCAAGCGGTCGGGCTGGCGCAAGGAGCCGATGCGTCCGCACAACCTGACGCTGGTCCTCCTCGGCGTCGGCCTCCTGTGGTTCGGCTGGTTCGGCTTCAACGCGGGCTCCGAGCTCGCCGCCGACGCCACCGCCGGCCTCGCCTTCATGAACACCCAGGTCGCCACGGCCATCGCGGCCGGGGCCTGGCTCGTCGTGGAGAAGCTCCGCGACGGTCACGCGACCACCCTCGGTGTCGCCTCCGGCGCCGTGGCCGGTCTGGTCGCGATCACCCCCGCGTGTGGTTTCGTCGACGTCTGGGCCGCCGCCCTCATCGGTCTGCTCGCCGGTGCGGTCTGCGCCTGGGCCGTCGGCCTCAAGTACAAGTTCGGCTTCGACGACTCCCTCGACGTGGTCGGCGTGCACCTGGTCGGCGGTGTCATCGGCGCCGTGGCGCTGGGCTTCGTCGCCAACTACCCGTTCCTCGACGGGCAGGAGAAGGGCCTCATCTACACCGGTTCCTTCCGGCAGCTGGGTCTCCAGGTGCTCGGCCCGGTGGTCGTCGGTCTGTACTCCTTCGTGCTGACCTACATCATCGGTAAGGTCATCGACAAGACCATGGGCTTCCGGATCGCTCAGGAAGACGAGGTCACCGGCATCGACATCACCACCCACGCCGAGACCGGTTACGACCTCGGCACCATCCACTCCTCGGGCGTGTCCTCGCTCAACGGGCCGGCGGTTCCGGCTGAGGCGAAGAAGGTGGACGCATGAAGCTGATCACGGCGATCATCAAGCCGTTCAAGCTCGATGACGTGAAGGCGGCGCTGGAGCAGTTCGGCGTCAAGGGCATCACCATCAGTGAGGCCAGCGGCTACGGCCGTCAGAAGGGTCACACCGAGGTCTACCGCGGCGCCGAATACCAGGTCGACCTGGTTCCCAAGGTGCGCGTCGAGGTGCTGACCGAGGAAGACGACGCCGAGGACGTCATCGACGTCATCGTCAAGGCCGCCCAGACCGGCAAGATCGGCGACGGCAAGGTCTGGTCCGTCCCCGTGGACACGGTCGTCAGGGTCCGCACCGGGGAACGCGGCCCGGAGGCGCTGTAACCGGATGATGAGAGGGGAAGCTCGCTCGTTCGCCGCCGCCCGTAAGGAACGGGCGGCGGACATCGACCGGTGGCTCACGGACCTGCTCCGGACCGCCGTCAGTCAACGGAACGGAAAGGGCGGGCTCCTCGACAGCGAGCTCAGGGGAAGAACGGAGCTCGGAGGCGCGGAGCGCGGCCCCCTCACCGGGGTCGCGCTCGTCGCGGTCGGGAGCCTGGGACGCGGGGAACTGGCGCCCGGCAGCGACCTCGACCTGGTCCTGCTGCACAACGGGCGTGACGACGTCGCCCAGATCGCCGACCGGATCTGGTATCCCATCTGGGACTCCGGGGTCGGCCTCGACCACTCGGTCCGTACCGTCGACGAGGCCGTCAAGGTCTCGCGCGAAGACCTGAAGGCCGTGCTCGGCCTGATCCAGGCCCGGCACATCGCGGGCGATCCCGAGCTGACCCGCGCCGCGCGTGAGGCGGTGCTCGCCGAATGGCGGGCCGACTCCCGTCGCCGGCTGGGCGAGCTGCGGGAGTCGGCGGACAAACGCGCCGACTCCTCGGGTGAGCTGGCCTTCCTGCTCGAACCCGACCTCAAGGACGCCCGCGGCGGCATCCGCGACGTCCAGGCGATGCAGGCCGTGGCCGCCGCCTGGGTCGCCTCCGCGCCCGGCCCGCGCGTCCGGGAGGCCCACGAGCTGCTGCTCGACATCCGCCACGGGCTCCACCTGGTGACCGCGCGCGGCACCGACCGCCTGGTGCTCCAGGAGCAGGACGCCGTGGCGGGCACCCTCGGGCTGCTCGACGCCGAGGCGCTGATGCGCCGCCTGGCCGAGGCCGGGCGGACGATCGCCCACTCCTTCGACGCGACGTGGCGTACCGTCGACCGGCTGCTGTCCGGTCCGGCGCCGCGCGGGCGGCGGCCGCTCGCCGACGGCGTGGTGGAACACGGCGGGGAGGTCGTGCTGGCGCGCGGCGTCAACCCGCGCAACGACCCGATCCTGGTGCTGCGGGCCGCCGCCGCGGCGGCCGAGGCCGGGCTGCCGCTGGCCCCCGCCACGGTGACCGCGCTGGCCGCGCAGTCGCCGCCGCTGTCGGTGCCGTGGCCCGACGAGGCCCGCGACGCGCTGGTGGGGCTGCTCGGCGCCGGGCGCGCGGCCGTGCCCGTCTGGGAGGAGCTCGACCAGGCCGGGGTGCTCGTACGGCTGATCCCCGACTGGGAACGCGTCCGCCACCGGCCGCAGCGCAACCCGATCCACACCTACACCGTCGACCGCCACCTGATCGAGACGGTCGCCGGGGCCGCCGCGTTCACCCGCGAGGTGTCCCGGCCCGACCTGCTGCTCATCGGCGCGCTCCTGCACGACATCGGCAAGGGCTGGCCCGGCGACCACTCGACCACCGGTGAGGTGGTCGTCCGTGACATCGCCGCCCGCATGGGCCTGCCGGCCGCCGACGTGGAGGTGCTGGCGACCATGGTCCGCCACCACCTGCTGCTGCCCGAGACCGCGACCCGCCGCGACCTCGACGACCCGGTGACGATCTCGCGGGTGGCCGAGGCGGTCGGCTCCCACGAGGTCCTCGAACTGCTCGCCGCCCTGGCGGTCGCCGACGGCCTGGCCACCGGCCCGGCCGCCTGGAACTCCTGGAAGGCCAACCTCGTCGCCGACCTGGTCAGACGGGTCAGGTCGGCGCTGGCGGGCACCCCGCCCGCCGCCGCCCCGGTCCTGTCGGCCGAGCAGGCCTCGCTGGCCCGCCACGGCGGCGGCGCGATCAGGGTCAACGGGGGAGCGGTCACCGTCGTCGCCCCCGACCGGCCCGGCCTGCTCTGGCGGGCCGCCGGGGTGCTGGCCGCCCACCGGATGGTCGTGCGGTCGGCGTCGGCCGCCTCGGCCGGGTCCACGGCCGTCATCGAGTTCGCGGTGGTGCCCGAATACGGCTCGCCGCCCGACCCCGCCACCCTGGAGGCCGACCTGCGCCTGGTGCTCGCCGGGCGCCTGGACATCGAACAGCGGCTGGCCCGCCGCACCCGCTCGCTGCGCCCGCCCCGCGTGCCGGTCGCGCCGCCCCGGGTGACCCTGGTCGACGACGCCTCCAACACCGCGACCGTCGTCGAGGTCCGCGCCCACGACCGGCCGGGCCTGCTGTGGAAGATCGGCCGGGCCTTCGGCGACTGCGGCCTGGACGTCCGGGCGGCCCGGGTGGAGACGCTCGGGGCCGAGGCGGTCGACGTCTTCTACGTCGTCGACCGGGCCGGGCGGCCCATCACCGATGAGACACAACGCGGCCAAGTCAGGGAACACGTGCTCGCCGCGCTGCGATGATCCTCACAGGGGAGCTTGTGAAAGGGTGATGGCCCGCCCAGATTGATCACCTTTGTCGGCTTCAGTCCACTTACCACTTGGTAACGATTGTGTCCCCGCCTATGGGAATCAAGTGGCTGATCATGACCTTGTGGTCGAATTGTGCCCGCTTGTATGGCTATGTCACTTCATGCTGTCAGGAGTGTGAAGGGCTTTATGTCAAGAACGAATGGCGGGGGCCGGTGTCCACTCACAAGCGGGCAAGCCGTTTCGCGCTGCGCAACTGGCGGGTGCCCACGAGGCTCACCGCCCTG
The DNA here is from genome assembly GCF_001570605.1 of Herbidospora cretacea. Lineage (GTDB taxonomy): Bacteria > Actinomycetota > Actinomycetes > Streptosporangiales > Streptosporangiaceae > Herbidospora > Herbidospora cretacea. Next base: position 144,076 of record NZ_BBXG01000010.1, read on the forward strand.
ATCCTCGCGCCGACTCTGATCGCGGTCATCCTGGCCGGCATGCGGGTCGTCGGCTCGGTCGACAGCCTGTCGGCCTACGAGAGGACCGCGACCGCGGCCGAATACGCCGGTCGTCTGCGGGAACTGGCGCAGCAGCTGGCGGCCGAGCGCGACCACAAGGCCTGGCTCGACGGCCTGGTCGGAGTCCAGAGCGCCCTGCGCAACGCCGAGGAGACGATCCGCCAGCACCAGGACACCCTGGCGAAGCAGAAGCAGGTCGTCGACGGCATGATCAAGGCGTCCACGACCGACCTGGCCGAGATCGACGAGTCCTTCGGACCGCGCATCGTGGAGGACGCGCGCCAGGTCGCCAACCGGCTGGAGACCGTCACCGACAGCCACGCGGCCGAACGCGACGACGACCCGGCGACCTCGGTCTTCTTCGAGTACGGCGCGGCCATCGCCGCCGTCCTGCGGCTGCACGACGACCTCGGCGAGCTCAGCGACGACCCCAGCGTGGTCAGCTCCTCCCGCGCGCTCAGCGCCCTGGCCCACGTCAAGGACGAGGCCTCCCAGCAGCGCGCCCTGCTCGTCGGCGAGCTCCTGGAGCCGCGCCAGTCGTTCACACCCGACGACCTGCAGCGCTTCCTGGGCTCGTGGTCGCGGCAGGAGACGTACGAGACCGCCTTCAACGCCGAGGCGACCACGGCCCAGTTCCAGGCCTTCCACGCCGCCCGGATCAGCAAGGCCGGCACCGACGTCGAGATGGCCAAGGCGTGGGCGGTCGCCCTCGGGTCGCGCAACCAGCCGCTGAAGCCGATCCCCGGCCGGGTGCTGACCGCGCAGGACTGGTTCCGCGACAACGGCACCGTGCTCGACGCCGTCTCCAAGGTCGAGGCCCAGGTGGCCGGTTCGCTGCGGGCCCGCGCCGACGACCTCAGGTCGACCGAGCGCCGCAGCGCCATCGTGGCCGGCGCGCTGATCCTCGCGCTGATCCTGCTGGTCCTGGTCACGACCGTGCTGATCGCCCGCTCGATGGTGCGCCCGCTGCGGCGGCTGCGCGCCGAGGCGCTGGAGATCGCGGGCAGCCGGCTGCCGGAGATCGTGCGCCGCATGCGCGAGTCGGAGACGGGGGACACCTCCCCGGCCGTGCAGCCCATCGCGGTCGAGAGCCAGGACGAGATCGGCGAGGTCGCGCAGGCCTTCGACGAGGTCCACCTCCAGGCGGTGAAGCTGGCGGGGGAGGAGTCCCGGCTGCGCAACAACGTCAACGCGATGTTCGTCAACCTGTCGCGGCGCACCCAGACCCTCGTGGAGCGCCAGATCTCCCTGATCGACGGCCTGGAACGCGGCGAACAGGACGGCGCCCGCCTGTCCGACCTGTTCAAGCTCGACCACCTGGCCACCCGCATGCGCCGCAACTCCGAGAACCTGCTGGTCCTCGCCGGTCACGAGACCGCGCGCAAGCGCAGCTCCCCGGCCCGGCTGGTCGACGTCGTCCGCGCCTCGCTGTCGGAGGTCGAGGACTACGAGCGGGTCGTCGTACGGGTCCACCGCGCCCCGGCCATCGGCGGGCACGCCGCCAACGACGTGGTCCATCTGGTGGCCGAGCTGGTCGAGAACGCCATCTCGTTCTCGCCGCCCAGCTCGAAGGTCATCGTGTCGAGCAGCCCGATCGAGGGCGGCGCGGTCCTGCTGGCCATCAGCGACACCGGCATGGGCCTCAGCCCCGACGAGCTGCTGGAGATCAACACCCGCCTGGCCGAGCCGCCCGTCGTCGACGTGTCGGTCTCCCGCCGCATGGGCCTGTTCGTGGTCGGCCGCCTGGCCGGCCGCCACGGCATCCGGGTCCAGCTCCGGCGCGGCGACACCAGCGGCATCATCGCGATGGTGCTCTTCCCGGCCGAGCTCATCAGCAACGCCGACGCCCCGGCCCAGCCCTCCCAGCAGCCGCAGATGACCCGCCCCCGCCCGGAACTCCCGACCGGCCCCCTCCCCGCGATCGCCACCGGCCCCTTCGCCCCGGGCGGCTTGAACACCGGGCCCTTCACCCCGAGCGGCTCGACCACCGGCCCCTTCGCTTCGGGCGGCTCGAACACCGGCCCGTTCGCGTCGGGCAGCTCGACCGGCCCGTTCACCTCGGGCGGCTTCACCACCGGCCCGGTGCAGACCGGCCCCGGCTCCACCGGCCCGATCAACACTGGCCCCGTCACCACGGGGGCAGGCGGCCTGCCGCAGCGCAAGCCTCCAGCGCCCCGCACTCCGGGAGACGACTCCTCCTCGCCCTCGCGGGTGCCCCGGCAGAGCTCGCCTCCCGGCGGAACCTTCCCCGGCTTCGAACGACGCCGCCCGAACAACCCGGCCGGCCCGAGCCCGGCTGGCACGAACAGCCCAGCAGGCCCGAACCTGGCTGGCGCGAACAACCCGGCTGGTCCGAACAACCCGGCTGGTCCGAACAGCCCAGCTGGTCTGAACAGCCCGGCCGGTGTGAACGATCAGGCTGGTCCGCGCAACCCCGCTGGTACGAACAACGCCGCAGGCCTGAGCAACCCGGCAGGCCTGAGCAACACGGTCGGTCCGAACAGCTCCGCAGGTGCGAACACGTCTGGTGCGAACAGCCCGGCTGGTCTGCGTAACCCGGCTGGTTCGAACAGTCCGGTGTATCCGGGGAACCCCGCCGACTCGGGTGGGTGGGTGCGGCCGTCGGTGGGGGACACCCGGCCGCATGCGTTGCCCGCGCCGCCGTTCAACGAGCACTCCGGGGCGTTTCCCGTTCCCGGGCCGCCCGTGCCGTCGAGCGTTCCGGACACTCCGCTGGAGCGGGGGGACGAGTTCCTGCCGATCTTCGCCTCGATCGAGTCGGCGTGGTTCACGCGGCCGCAGCCGACCGCCACGCCTGGGGCTCCAGATGCTCCTGTGACGCCTGGGACGACTCCCTGGGGCCGGCATGCCGATCAGGGCTTCCAGGCGGCCCGTGCGGCCAACGAACCGGCCTCCGGGGGCGTCACACAGTCGGGGCTCCCGAAGCGGACGCCACGTGCCAACCTCGTGCCGGGTTCCGTCGGCGCGCAGGGCGGGCCGGGCATCCCGCCGCCGGAGGCGCCCCGGCCGCAGGTCTCGCCGGAGGCCGTGCGTGACCGGCTGTCCAGTCTCCAGCAGGGCGTACGCCGAGGGCGCGCGGAAAGGCCGCAGGAAGGCACGGGTAATGAGGAGGAGGGCTCGTGACTGAGCTCAGTGTCGACGTGAGCAGGTTCGACTGGCTGATCACCGACTTCGTCGGCGGCACTCCTGGGGTGGCGCACGCCGTGGTCGTGTCGGCCGACGGCCTGCGGCTGGCCCACTCCGCCGGGTTCCCGCCCGACCGGGCCGACCAGCTCGCGGCGGTGGCCGCCGGGCTGGCCTCGCTGACCACCGGCGCCTCCCGCGTCTTCGAGGGCGGACCGGTCCGGCAGACCGTCGTGGAGATGCAGCGCGGACTGCTCATGGTGATGTCGATCAGTGACGGATCGGCCCTCGCCGTACTGGCGTCACACGATTGTGATCTGGGACTTGTGGCGTACCAGATGACCCTCCTGGTGGAGCGCGCCGGACAGGCGCTGACCCCGGCTCTGCGCGCCGAGCTGCACTCGGCGCGGCGGTGATGCCCGGTGCGCGCGGGTGAGGGGACCGACGACGAACCTCTTTTCCGTCCCTACGCCGTCACCGGAGGACGCGCCGAGCCGCGTTACCATCTGGCGATGGAGACGCTGGTCTCCACGGCGGCCATGATGGGCGATGACTACTCCCTGCTCGGCCCCGAGCAGGAGGCGATCATGACGCTCTGCCGATCCGTCCGATCGGTCGCGGAGATCTCCGCGCTGCTCCGGGTCCCCCTCGGAGTGGCACGGGTCCTGATCGCCGACATGGCCGACGAAGGGCTGGTGCGACTGCACATGCCACAGCTCATCAGCAGCGGCCAGCCGGACCTTACTTTGCTCGAAAGGGTGCTCAGTGGACTTCGCAGGCTCTAGTCGCGGCCTGACCTCGACGAAGATCGTCGTGGCGGGCGGTTTCGGCGTGGGCAAGACGACGTTCGTCGGCGCCGTCTCGGAGATCCTTCCGCTGACGACCGAGGCCGTCATGACCGACGCCAGCGCGGGGATCGACGACCTCGGGCTCACACCGGAGAAGACGACCACGACGGTCGCCATGGACTTCGGCCGTCTGTCCCTCGATCAGGACCTGATCCTTTACCTGTTCGGAACCCCCGGGCAGCACAGGTTCTGGTTCATGTGGGACGATCTGGTCCGCGGCGCGATCGGCGCGGTAGTGCTGGTCGACAGCCGTAGGCTGGCCGACAGCTTCCCGGCGATCGACTACTTCGAGGAGGCGCAGCTTCCGTTCGTCGTGGCGCTGAATGGGTGGGACGGCGTGTTCCTGCACGTCGAAGACCAGATTCGCGAGGCTCTGTCGCTGCAGCCGCACGTGCCCATCGTGCGGACCGACGCGCGGTCCCGGGAAGCGGTCAAGTCCACCCTGATCACCCTTGTTGAGTACGTACTGACCGTACGGTCCGCATACGGTCGGCAATACTGATCGGGAACTCTCCGCACCTCACAGGGCACATGAGGGCCATCTGTCCCCGGCAGGTGGCCCATGTTTTTGTCCGGATTGCGGTGGTTCGGGATGTTAAGGAGTTGGGGTCCCATTTCAAAGTTGACAGGTTGCTGAAGCATCCTTCAAATCGAAGTGTGAACGTCCAGCTAACAATGTCCTGAAAAGTCTTGATCTGTGTTGATACGTGCTGCAACACTCCCCCTTTGGTCTGCCCCCCAGCAGGCCCTTCGGCAAAATCAGAAGGAGTAGCGGTCGTGTCCCGAACCCGGCACACCCGTCACCTGCCGGCTGTAGTCACCGCCGCCGGCCTTGTCCTCGCCCTGGCCGCGTGCAACGGTGGCGCGAGCAACACCACGGCCGAGGGTGGCACCGCCGCCGCGCCGAGCGCCACTGCGGCTCAGCTCGACCCGAACGCCGACCTGACGAAGCAGAGCGTCACCATGACGATCTGGGACGGCTACAGCCCGCCCGACCTTGTGGACCGTGTCAAGGACAAGCTCGGCTTCACCGTCGAGAAGGCGATCCACGACACCAACGAGACCGCCATGGCCAAGATCACCGCCAGCGGCGGCGAGGGCTTCGACGTGGCGTTCGTGTCCGGCCAGTACGCCCAGGCCCTCAACGAGGCCGGCCTGCTGGAGCCCCTGCACAAGGAGCTGATCCCGAACCTCGCGAACCTCTACCCCGAGGCCTCGAACCTGTCCTACGACAAGGGCAACAACTACTCGGTCCCCTACACCTGGGGCACCACGGGCATCTGCTACCGGAGCGACCTCGTCAAGCCGGCTCCGACCAGCTGGCGGGATCTTCTCGAGCCGAAGCCGGAGTACGAGAAGAAGATCACCCTGATGACCACCGAGCGCTGGCTCGCGCTGCCCGCCCTCAAGGCGCTGAACCAGTCGATCAACACGACCGACGACAAGGTGATCGGCGACGCGAAGAAGCTGCTGGAGGCCGCCAAGCCCAAGCTCCTCGCCTTCGACGACACCACCTTCGGCGAGAAGGTCGCCAAGGGCGAGGCCGTCATGGCCGAGGCCTGGGACGGCTGGTGCCCCACCGGCGAGCCCAACGTGGCGTTCGTGGTGCCGAAGGAGGGCAGTGACCTCTGGGTGGACACGATGGTGGTGCTGAAGGCGTCCAAGAACAAGGAAGCCGCCCACGCGTTCATCAACTTCATCCTCGACCCGGAGCAGCACGGCTGGGCCGCGCAGAACATCCTCTACAAGGTGCCCAACAAGGCCGCCATGGAGAAGATCCCGGCCGACGTCCTCGCGGCGAACGCGCCTCTGAAGTACACGCCCGCCGACCTGCTGCAGGGCGAGTCGATCATCGACCTGGGCGCCGACTCGGTGAAGTACACCACCCTGTCGACCGACGTCACTGCCGCCCAGTGACGCTGTGACGGCACCGCGGCGGAGTCCCCGGGGGCTTCGCCGCTTTCGCCGTCCCGCTTTGGAACGATCGCCACCGCGAGAGAGAAATCCCCATGTCTGCTGAGAAGCCGCTGACCGTACTGTTCATGCCGGAGAGCGCGTACGGGCCGACCAACAACTGCATCGGCATCGGAGACGTCCTGCGCAACCGCGGCCACCGCGTGGTGTTCGCCGCCGAGGCCTCCTGGAAGGGCAAGCTGACCGCCCTCGGGTTCGAGGAGGACCTGGTCGACCTCGCCCCGCCGGCCGAGGACGCCGAGGAGCAGGACGCGGGCCAGTTCTGGAAGGACTTCATCCGGGACACCGCGCCGGAGTACCGCAAGTCGACCCAGGAGCAGCTCGAGACGGTCACCAAGCCGATCTGGGACGCCCTCGTCGACGGCGCCAAGTACTGCGAGCCGCAGCTCAAGGCCATCATCGAGCGCGTGAAGCCCGACGTCATCGTCGAGGACAACGTCATCGCCTTCCCGGCGCTGGTCACCGCGGGTGTGCCGTTCGTGCGGATCATGTCGTGCAACCCGCTGGAGATGCGCGGCGAGGGCGTGGCCCCGGTCTTCTCGGGTCTCCCGGCCACCGGTGAGGGGTGGAAGGAGTTCTCCGAGGAGTACGAGCGCACCCACCGCGAGCTGTGGACGGCCTTCAACGAGTGGGTCGTCGAGCAGGGCGCGCCGCCGCTCCCGGACCTCGACTTCATCCACGAAGGTGACGCGAACCTCTACGTTTACCCCGAATTCCTCGACTACACTGTCGAGCGCCCGCTCGGGCCTTCGTGGACCCGCCTCGACTCCTCGGTTCGCGAGACGGATGAGGACTTCACGTTGCCGTTCGAGCGCGGCGACAACGCGCTGATCTACTTCTCGCTCGGTTCCCTCGGCTCGGCCGATGTCGACCTGATGCGCCGGGTGATCGACGTGCTGTCACGCACTCCGCATCAGTACATCGTCTCCAAGGGCCCCCTCCACGAGGAGATCGAGTTGGCCTCCAACATGTGGGGCGCCGAGTTCGTCCCGCAGACGAAGATCATTCCGCTGGTGGACCTCGTCATCACCCATGGCGGCAACAACACCACCACCGAGGCGCTCCACTTCGGCAAGCCCATGATCGTGCTGCCCCTGTTCTGGGACCAGTACGACAACGCCCAGCGCGTCGACGAGAAGGGTTACGGCGTCCGGCTGGACACCTACAAGTTCTCCGACGACGAGCTCATCGGCGCCGTCGACCGCCTCCTCGGCGACGCCGCCCTCCGTGCCGACCTCGCGGCGAAGGGCGAGGAGCTCCGCCGCCGCGACGGCCTCCGCGTGGCGGCGGACGTCATTGAGAAGGTCGCGGCCAAGTAATTAGCACCAATCGCACTGGATGTCCGATTCGGCGATCCGAGTGTAATTCGCTGATCTGGTAACAGTGTGTTCCAATTTCTGGTGCCATAGAGGGCAACAGGAGTGACAGGCGAGAGGTTGTAAAAGCCAGTGACAACGCACGACCCGCGAGGTGGCCTCGGCATCGAGGCAGGCGTGCAGGAGAAGGCGGCGCCCGCCCCCGCCGCCAAAGCTCCAGGGGCCGCGTTCCTGCGGCTGGGAAACTGGCGGGTGCGCTCCCGTCTCGTCGCCCTGATCCTGCTCCCGACGGTGGTCGGTGTCATCTTCGCGGCGGTGCAGCTCACCTCCGCGATCAACACCTCCGCCGAATACCGGAGACTGACCGAGGTGTCGCGGCTCGTGGTCCAGCTCGACGGGCTGAACCACGAGCTCGCCAAGGAGCGCGACTACACGGCCTGGTTCATCCAGGAGGGCCGCCGCAACAACCGGTTCGACGAGGTCCAGGAGATCTCCAAGAAGGTCGACGACCTTTCCGGCGAAGCACTTGCCACGCTCCAGTCCCTCGACTCCAGCCACTCCGCCCGCGTGCTCAACCGGGCCGCCAAGATCGCCGGATGGCTCCGCGGTCTGGAGGGTCTGCGCAAGGGTGTCCGTGACAACGACAGCGTGCCCGCCCGGGCGGCCGAGGTCATGTACACCTCGATGATCTCCGAGCTCACCTCGCTCCACGAGGACCTGATCCGCTCCGCCGGCTCCGACGAGCGCCTGTTCGCCGACACCACCGCCCTGGCCGCCCTCACCCGGGCCAAGGAAGACGTCTCCAAGAGCCGCGGCCTGCTCACCATCACCCTGTCGACCAGGCCCACCGCCCGTGGTTACGTCTTCGACTACGACGACCTGTCCGACTTCCTCAGCGCCGGCCGCTCCCAGGACGCCCAGCTCGCCATCTTCCAGAGCGAGGCCTCCCCGGCCGACGCCGCCTTCTACCGCCAGACGGTCAGGGGCGAGATGGCCGAGCGCTCCCACTCGATGCGCGCCGCCGCCCTCGCCCAGCTCCGCCAGTTCAACGGCGCGATCCGTGACCTCGACCGCACCCGCCAGGACGACCTCCAGCGCTGGTTCGACTCCACCTCCGCCACGGTCGACCTCATGCGTGAGGTCGAGAAGCGGGTCGGCGACTCGGTCGTCAACCAGTCGGTCGCCCTCCAGGACGCGGAGCAGCGCAACGCCATCGTCTCCGGCGTGCTGATCGTCGTCCTGCTGCTCGTGGTCCTCGTCATCACCACCCTGGTCGCCGGTTCGCTCACCCGGCCGCTGCGCCGCCTGCGCCGCGAGGCCCTGGAGATCGCCGGTTCGCGTCTTCCCGACACGGTCCAGAAGCTGCGTGAGTCCGGTGAGGCCGCCGACCTGCCCGAGGTCGCCCCCATCGGCGTCACCACCTCCGACGAGATCGGTGAAGTGGCGCGCGCCTTCGACGAGGTCCACCGCGAGGCGATCCGGCTGGCCGGCGACGAGGCCCGCCTGCGGAGCAACGTCAACTCGATGTTCGTCAACCTCTCGCGCCGCACCCAGACGCTGGTGGAACGCCAGCTGTCCCTCATCGACGGCCTGGAGCAGGGCGAGCAGGACGAGACCCGGCTGGGCAACCTGTTCAAGCTCGACCACCTCGCGACGCGCATGCGCCGCAACTCCGAGAACCTCCTGGTCCTCGCCGGCCAGGAACCCGCCCGCCGCTGGGGCCAGCCGGTCCCGATCGTCGACGTCGTCCGCGCCTCCCTCTCCGAGGTCGAGAACTACGAGCGCGTCGCCATCCAGGTGCAGTCGGGCGCGGCCGTCGTCGGTCAGTCCGTCAACGACGTCGTCCACCTCATCGCCGAGCTGGTCGAGAACGCCATCTCCTTCTCGCCGCGCGAGACCCGCGTCACCGTGTCGAGCAACCGCATCGACGGCGGCGGTCTGATGATCTCCGTGAGTGACGTCGGCATCGGCATGACCGGCGAGGAGCTCGGCGCGGCCAACTGGCGCCTGGCCAACCCGCCCGTCGTCGACGTGTCGGTGTCCCGCCGCATGGGCCTGTTCGTGGTCGGCCGCCTGGCCCTGCGCCACGGCATCCGCGTCCAGCTCCGCCAGCAGGACGTCGGCGGTCTCACCGCGATGGTGCTGCTGCCCGAGACCCTGCTCGCGCAGGCGGCCAACGCCTTCCCCGGCGCGCCGCAGCAGCAGGGCGGCCTGCCCACGGGCGGGCAGCCCGCGCTGCCCGGCCCGCAGCAGGGGTACGGCGCCCCCGCCGTCAGCGGCTCGTTCGGGCAGCAGCCCGCGCTGGCCAGCCCCACCCCGTTCGAGACGATGCCGCGCCCCTTCGGCAGCGACGGACCGCCCGACCCCTGGGCGAGCACGACCGGCGGAACCCCCTTCGATGCCTCCTCCTTCGGACAGCTGCCGCAGCGCAACCCGTTCGAGAGCACCCCGAACCCGCTGTCGCCCGCCACGCCGCCCGCCCCGCGCAACCCCTTCGACCAGCCTGAACGCGACCCGTTCGCGCCCGCCCCCGAGCAGGGTTCCTTCGACACCGGGCCGCAGGGCCGGCGGATGTTCGGCGGGGGGCCGAGCCCGACCGACACCGGCCCGTTCGACCGCACCGCGTTCGCCCGCGGCCCGCTCGACAGCGGCGCCTTCGAGCCCCCGGCCGGATACGACCAGCGCGGTGGCTTCGACACGGGCGGCCACGCCCTGGGCGGCCAGAACACCGGTGGTCACAGCACGGGCGGTCTCGGCATGGGCGGCTTCCCCTCGGGCGGCTACCCGGCTCCGGGTGCGAACAACACGCCGTGGCCGGGGCAGACGCCCGGATCCGGCACCCCTGGATGGCCCGGCGGACCGGCCGAGAACGGTTCCTGGCCGGGTACGCCCGCTAACCGCGGGCCCTTCGAACCTGATGTCGACAACACCGGACCGCTGCCCGCGGTCCGGAACTCGCCCCTCGACGAGATCGACGAGTTCCTGCCGATCTTCGCCGCCGTGGAGTCCGACTGGTTCCGGCGTGCGCCGGAGCAGGAGGTCCCCGGCGACGACGAGAGCCCCGGTGAGCGCACCGCGTGGTCGTCCCCCGCGGTCGACGCCGGTTGGCAGGCCGCCCAGGCGGCGGCCGAGCCCTCACTCGGCGGCATCACCTCGTCCGGCCTGCCGAAGCGGGTGCCCAAGGCCAACCTGGTGCCCGGCTCGGCCGAACTGGCCGCGCCCTCGGCTCCCGTGCCGGTGGCTCCCGCGCCGTCGCTGTCGCCCGATCGCGTGCGCAACCGCCTGGCCAGCTTCCAGGCCGGCGTACGGCAGGGCCGCGCGGTGGCGAGGGGAGACATCAGCGAGGAGCAGGGTTGGCCCGGGGCGAACCCCGCCCAGAGTCAGGGTCAAGAGACCGATAAGGATGAGGCATGAGGGAAATGAGCCAGGCCGCTCGCGGCGTCAATTGGCTGATCACAGACTTCGTGAACAACGTGCCCGGTGTGGCGCACACGGTTGTGGTCTCCGCTGACGGGTTGCCCCTGGCGTACTCGGAGGGATTCCCCAAGGATCGCGCCGACCAGCTCGCGGCGGTGGCCGCCGGGCTGATCTCGTTGACGCAGGGTGCCTCGCGGGTCTTCGAGGGTGGAGCCGTAACGCAGACCGTGGTCGAGATGCAGCGTGGGCTGCTTTTGATCATGTCGATCAGCGATGGTTCCTGTCTGGCCGTGCTGGCCGCGGCCGACTGTGACATGGGTCTGGTGGCGTACCAGATGACGCTGCTGGTCGAGCGGGCGGGTCAGGTCCTGACCCCGGCCGTCCGCGCCGAGCTCCAGGCTTCCCACCCGCGTTGATCAAGATGAGGAGGTCGCCGTGGCAGGCGGCTGGACAGGTGAGCCCCCGGCGGAGCAAAGTTCGCTGGTGCGCCCCTATGCGGTGACCGGTGGGCGTACGGCCCCGCGAGTTCAGCTCGCCATGGAGGCGCTCGTCTCCTCTGTCATAGCGGCGCACGTTGATCTGTCGACCATGCCCCCGGAACGGCAGGCGATCGCCTCGCTCTGCCGTCAGGTCAGGTCCGTCGCGGAGATCTCGGCCATGCTGCGCATGCCGCTGGGTGTGACGCGGGTGGTCATCGCCGACATGGCGGCCGAGGGCCTGGTGCAGGTGCACCAGCCGCAGCTCGACGCGGGTAAGCCGGATCTGGGTTTGTTGGAAAGGGTGCTCAGTGGACTTCGCAGGCTCTAGCCGGGGCCTGACCTCGACGAAGATCGTCGTGGCGGGTGGCTTCGGCGTCGGCAAGACGACATTCGTCGGGGCGGTGTCGGAGATCGTGCCGCTCACGACGGAGGCGGTGATGACCGACGCCTCGGAGGGAATCGACGACGTCGGACTGACCCCCCACAAGACCACGACGACCGTGGCGATGGACTTCGGCCGGGTGTCGCTCGACCAGGATCTGATCCTCTACCTGTTCGGCACGCCCGGTCAGCACCGCTTCTGGTTCATGTGGGACGACCTCGTGCGCGGCGCCATCGGCGCCGTCGTGCTGGTCGACACGCGCCGCCTCGCCGACAGCTTCCCCGCTGTCGACTACTTCGAGGAGGCGCAGCTCCCCTTCGTGATCGGCGTCAACGGTTTCGACGGCACCTTCCCCCACGGGGAGAACGAGGTGCGCGAGGCGCTGTCGCTGTCGCCGCAGACGCCGATCGTGCGGACCGACGCGCGGTCGCGTGACTCGGTGAAGAACACCCTCATCGTGCTGGTGGAGCACGCACTGACGATGCGGGTCGCGGTCCCCGGCTGGCAGCGCTGAGCCGGGGACCTCGGTCCCTTTGAACTGCTTTCAGTTGGGTACGGCCTCGATGACGCTGGCCCACCCCGGGAGCGGCAGGATCCGCGCCGTGGTGAGGCCGCTCTTCTCCAGCAGCGTCTGATACTCGGCGGGCGTGCGCTCCATGCCGCCGCCCGAGAGCGACAGCATCCGGATGTCGCCGTCCTTGCCCACGTGGGGCGAGTCGTCGTCGCTCAGCACGATCTCCAGGATCAGCACCCGCCCGTCGGCGGGCATGGCCGCCCGGACGTTGCGCAGGATCCGCACGCTGTCCTCGTCGCTCCAGTTGTGGATGACGTTGGCCAGCAGGAAGACGTCGGGCCCGCTCGGGATGTGGGCGAAGAAGTCGCCGACGACGAACTCGCAGCGGTCGGCCAGGCCGGCCTCGGTGAGCGCGGCCTCGCCGTTGGACAGCACCCGCTCCAGGTCGAACAGCACGCCGTGGAGGTGCGGGTTGGCCTTGAGCAGCGCGGCCAGGATGTGCCCGCGCCCGCCGCCCAGGTCGACGACCTTGCGGGCGCCGCTCAGGTCGTAGTTGTTCGCGAGCCCGGCCGCGAAGGGTTCGGCGCGGACCGTCATGTAGTGGTCGAACAGCACGGCGACCTCGGGGTTGCGGCCGACGTACTCGTAGACGTGGCCGAACTTCTCCTTGAAGACGCTGCTGCCGGTCCGGACCGTCTCGGGCAGCTGGCCCATGGCGTACCAGAAGGCCTCCTGGTTGACCATGCGCACGGCCGAGCGCACCGAACCCGGCACGTCCTCGCGCAGGAGGTGGCCCGACTCGGTGAGCTCATACCCTTCGGGGACGGTACGCAGGAAGCCCATCGACGCCACCTCGCGCAGCGTCCGGGCCAGCGACAGCGGGTCGGCCCCGCAGCGCTGGGCCAGCACGTCGGCCGTCAGCGGGCCGTCGGCGAGGTGGTCGGCGCAGCCCAGCTCCGCCATGGTGGCGAGGGCGGCGAAGCGGGAGATCCCGTAGATCGCATCCCATACCGGGGCGGCCGGATCGTTCTGGGTCACCTGGTCTCCACTCCATATCCGTAACCGTGGGTGTTTCCGTGGGTGTTTCTCTGTGGGGTGATGCCGCGGACGAGACGGCCGACCTCGGCGCGGAGCCGGACGAAGGCGTCGAGTTCGCGGGTGTGGATCTGGTCGCGCGGCCCGGGAAGCTGGACGGGCAGGTCGCCCACCACCGTCCCTGGGGCCTTGCTGAGCACCACGACGCGGTCGCCGACGTAGACGCTCTCGTCGACGTCGTGGGTGATCAGCAGGATGGTCATGCCGTGGTGGGCGCAGACGCGGAGGGTCAGGTCCTCCAGTTCCTCGCGGGTCTGCGCGTCGACCGAGCCGAAGGGCTCGTCCATCAGCAGCAGTTTCGGCTGGTAGGCCAGCGCGCGGGCGATGGACACCCGCTGCTGCATGCCGCCGGACATCTCCCACGGGAACTTGGCGGCGGCGCCGGCCAGCCCGACCTGCTCCAGGGCGTTCATGGCGGCGGCGTCGCGCTTCTTCTTGTCCAGGCCGCGGCGGCGCAGCGGCAGGCCGACGTTGGCCAGCGCCGACATCCACGGGTAGAGCGAGCGGCTGTAGTCCTGGAAGACGACGGCGAGGTTCTCCGGGCTGCCGTCGACGGGCTTGCCGTCCAGCAGCACGGTCCCGCCGGTGGGTTTGATCAGCCCCGCGATCGACCGCAGCAGGGTCGACTTGCCGCAGCCCGATGGCCCGACGATGCAGACCACCTCACCCTGGGCGACCTTCAGGTTGACGCGGTCGATGGCGCGGTAGGAGCCGTAGTTGTGGCCCAGATCGACTAACTCAAGCACCGGATCTTCCTAAACGGTTCGCCTGGCGTGGGCATGCCAGGACAGGACGCGGCCCTCGGCGACGAGGAACAGGGCGTTGAACAGCAGGCCGAGCACACCGAGCAGGACGATGTGCGCCCAGACCCCGGCGTAGTCGTAGGACTGCTGCGCGTAGAGCAGGCTGTAGCCGATGCCGCTGTTGCTGCCGACCAGCTCAGAGACGACCATCAGGATCAGCGCCAGCGACAGGCTCAGCCGGAGACCCGCGAAGATCTTCGGCATGGCGGCGGGGAGGATGACGCGGCGGAGGATGTCGTACCGGCTGAACTGGAAGACCCGTGCGGTCTCCAGGAAGCCCTTGTCCACCGCCCGGACGCCGTCGGTCGTGTTGACCAGCACCGGCCAGATCACGCCGAAGACGATGACGGCGAGCTGGGTGGCGGTGCCGATCTCGAACAGGGCGAAGAAGATGGGCACCAGCAGCGGTGGCGGCAGCGCGCGCAGGAACTGCAGGACCGGGTCGGCGTAGTCGGCCACGCCGCGGATCCGCCCCAGGGCCACCCCGAGGGCGACGCCCAGCACGCCGGCGATCACCCAGGCCAGCAGCAGCCGGCCGAGGCTGGGCCCGAAGGTCTCCAGCGCCCTGTCGGTCAGCAGCAGCTGGGAGGCCGGGCCGCTCAGCCACATGGCGTGGAACTGCTCCACGATCCTCGTGGGGGGAGGGAAGAACGGTGAGACGGTCGCTCTGGTGACCAGTTCCCACACGATCAGCGTCACGGGCACGATCCACAACCGGAGCACGCCGAAAGTCGCTCGTCTCACGTGGCGCCCTCCGTCCGGGCCCGGTGCCAGCGGAACAGCCGGTTCTCCCCGGCCACGAGCAGCGCGTTGACCAGGATGCCGAACAGCCCGACCAGGATGGTCGCGCCGATCATCAGGTCCAGGCGGTTGCCGCTGGCCGCGATGGTGATGAAGACCCCGATGCCCTCGATGCCGCCCGCGATCAGCTCCGACGTCACGACCAGCACGATCGCGACCGAGGCGGCCAGCCGGATGCCGGTGGCGATGAACGGCGCCGCGCCCGGCAGCACGACCCGGTAGGCCACCGAGGCGGGCCCGAAGCCGAAGCTGCGCAGGGTCTCCTTGGCGAGGGGGTCGACGTCGCGCACCCCGTAGATGGTGTTGACGAGCACGGGCCACAGGGCGGCGTACACCGCGACCGTGATCCGCATGTTCGTGGTCTCCGAGAACATGAGGATGACCAGCGGGATCAGCGCGACCGACGGAATCGGCCGGAGGAACTCGATCAGCGGCCGGACCGCCACCTCGGCGGGCCGGACCATGCCGAGCAGCAGCCCGGCCGGCACGGCGATCGCGATCGTCAGTGCCAGGGCGAGCGCCCACGTGGTCAGGCTCGACCACGCGCTCACCAGGAACTCGGGGTCGGCGAGAAGTTCGCCGGCCCGCAGCAGGACGGTGGAGACGAGGGGCAGCCTCTCGGTGTCCCACGCGCCCAGGCGTCCGGCCGCCTCCAGAACGACGAGCAGCCCCGCGGTCCCGATGAGACCGCGGAGCAGACCCGCCCCGTTCAACTTCGGCACGTCGTCACTGCGCGGCGGCGGTCGGCGCCATCAGCGCCTTCACGTCGAACCCGGCCGGGATCATCTTGTACTCGGTCAGCGTGTCGGCGACGCGCTGGAGGCGGGCCTCGCTGAGCGAGGTGGAGTAGGTGCCCAGCGCGATGACGGCCGCGGTGGCGGCGTCGATCTTGGTGTACTTGGGCAGCGCCTCCTCCACGACCTTGCGGTCGGAGGCGGCGAGGTTCTGCGCCTTGGCCAGGGCGCGCTGGAACGCGGCGACCGTCTTGGGGTTCTCGGTGGTGAACTTGTCGGTCATCACCCAGCCGGCGATGGGGAAGTTCTCCAGCGGACCGGCCATGCTGTCGGCGACCTTCTTGGCGCCGGCCTTGGCGTTGGCCGAGATGAACGGCTCGGCGACCCAGATGGCGTCGACGGTGCCGGTCTCCAGCGCCGCGCCCATGTCGGGCAGCGGCATGGGGACGTACTGGTTCTCGTTGATGGTGACGCCGGCGACCTTGGCGGTCGCGGTCACCGCGAGGGTGCCGATCGCGTTGAGGGTGTTCACGGCGATCTTCTTGCCGGCCAGGTCGGCGGCGGTGTTGATCGACGTGTTGTCACCCTTGGTCATGATGACGAAGTTGTCCGGAGCGGCCTGGTAGCTGTCGGCCACCACCTTGAATTTGCCGGCGCCGGCCTGCTGCGCGAGGAACAGCGCGACGTAGTTGCCGAGCATGGCGTCGAGCTGGCCCGCGACGAGCTTGGGCGTGGCGGCGGCGCCACCGGTCTCGACGGAGATCTTGACGTCGAGGCCCTCTTCCTTGAAGAAGCCCTTGTCCACGGCGATCTGGATCGGCGCGGCGTCGGGCACGGCCACGACACCGATGGTCAGGGCGGCCTTCTCCGGGCCTCCCGTGGCGCTGGTGCCGCCGGTCTCGGGCTCGCCGGTACCGCAGGCCGAAAGAGTCAACGCAGCCACTACGCCGAGGATGAGCGTAGGGCCCGCAAAAAGGCGCCTCATAGGTGGAGTCTCCTTAGATGGGGGAGTCACACCCGCCCATGGCCGAAGATCGCGGGGCCCGGCGGGCGACGGCGAAGACTGTAGCGGTTCGAAATCACCATCAACAGGAATAAGAGCACTATGTCACCAAACTTGTAAATAAATAAGGCCCTGTAACTTTTGTACACCAAAGGTGTCGTGTGTCCGTTTGGACCGGTCCAGCAATCTTCTGACCTGAGTTCCTGGATTCGATCACGCTGTGACCAGCAGTCCGGTAACTATGCGGTAAATGGTCACCCTTGGAACGGGCCAAAACCAATGTGGCTATTGGTAGAGCTACGAGTCATATGCTCCAATTGCCCCTGGCTTATGGGAGGTATCCCGAAGAAAATTGAAATTTCTTTATCGGAAGGGTGCGGCCTGTGAGGACGGCAACGATCGAGCGTGATCACCGCACCGCGCCCGAGGCTCCGCCGGAGCCCCCGAGGGAACCGGCCGGACATCGGGACACGACCTCCAATCGGATGGCGTTGCACAACTGGCGGGTCCGTAACCGCCTCATCGCACTGATCATGATTCCGACCGTCGCCGCGGTCGTTCTCGGCGCCATGCGCGTCATCAGCGCGGTTACCAGTGCCGCGGAATATCAGCGAGTGAGTGATATCGCAGCGTTCACCGGAACGCTTGGTGAGCTCGTCCATGAGCTCGAACTGGAACAGAGTTTGACTAGCCGGTACGCATCCGGCAATCGCACCAATGAGTCCGAACTTAACCTGATCGACGCACAACAGGCCAAAGTGGACTTAGCTGCGGAGAAAGTGCAGGACCGCGTCCCCGAGATCGCGGATTCGCTCGGTGACCTCGGCAAGGAGAAACTGACCCGGGTCGACGGCCGGCTCAGCGAACTGCCCAACCTCCGCGAGGTCACCGTCAAGTCCGACCTCCTGGCGCTGCCGACGATCGAGAAGTACTCCCTCGTCATCGGCGACCTCCTGCGCTTCTACGAAGAGGTCGCCCAGGGCGGCACGGACGAGGCCATCGACGGCACCAGCACCGCGATGACCGCGCTGGCCCGCGCCAAGCACGAGCAGTCGACCATGCGAAGCCTGCTCGACGTCGGCATCAAGAAGCGCAGCTTCACCCCCAACGAGCTCGACGCCCTGACCGCCGCGCGCAAGCGGTTCGAGAGCGAGATCAGCGCGTTCCGGCTCGCGGCCACCCCGGCCGAACGCCAGCTCTACGCCGACACGGTGACCGGCTCCCAGATCGACCAGGCCGAGTTCCTGCGGGGCTCGGCCATGGAGCGCATCCGCCTCGACCGGCAGATCGTCAACCTCGACGGCACCCCCGGCGACGACTCGAAGGTGTGGTTCGAGGCCAGCAGCTTCGGCATCAACCGCATGTACGAGGTCGAGAAGGCCCTGGACAAGTCGATCATCGACCAGGCCGACGCGCTGGCCGCGTCCGACCAGCGCGGCGCCCTCGTCAACATCCTGATCGTCGTGGTCATCCTGGCGCTGGTGCTGCTCATCACCACCGGGATGGCGCGCTCGCTGACCACGCCGCTGCGCCGGCTGCGGTCGGAGGCGCTGGAGATCGCCGGGCACCGGCTGCCCGACCTCGTCCAGCGGCTGCGTGAGACCGACGCCTCCGCCCAGGACTCCCCGCCGCACGTCGCCCCCATCGGCGTCAGCGGCGCCGACGAGATCGGTGAAGTGGCGCGGGCCTTCGACGAGGTCCACCGCGAGGCGGTCCGGCTGGCCGGCGACGAGTCCCGGCTGCGCAGCAACATCAGCGCGATGTTCGTCAACCTCTCCCGCCGCACCCAGACGCTGGTGGAACGCCAGATCGCCCTGATCGACGGCCTGGAGCAGGGTGAGCAGGACGAGGCGCGGCTGGGCAACCTGTTCAAGCTCGACCACCTCGCGACGCGCATGCGCCGCAACTCGGAGAACCTCCTGGTCCTCGCGGGCCAGGAGCCCGCCCGCCGGTGGAGCCAGCCGGTGGAGGTCACCGACGTCGTGCGCGCCTCCCTGTCGGAGGTCGAGGGCTACGAACGCGTCGTCATCAACGTGCCCGGCGAGGTCTCGCTGGCCGGTCAGGCCGTCAACGACGTCATCCACCTGCTCGCCGAGCTGGTGGAGAACGCCATCTCCTTCTCCGCGCGCGACACCCGCGTCATCGTCTCGGGCAACCGGATCGACGGCGGGGGAGTGATGGTGTCGGTGACCGACTCCGGCATCGGCATGAACCCCGACGAGATCGGCGCCACGAACTGGCGGCTGGCCAACCCGCCGGTCGTCGACGTGTCGGTGTCCCGCCGCATGGGCCTGTTCGTGGTCGGCCGGCTCGCGCTGCGCAACGGCATCCGCGTGCAGATAAGGAATCACGACGGCGGCGGCCTCACCGCGATGGTGCTGCTGCCCGAATCGCTGATCGCCTCCGCGCCCAACGCGGTGCAGCAGTCCCAGCACTACAACACCGGCGGGTACGCCCCCACCTGGTCCCCCAAGGCCCAGATGACCCAGGGGCCCGCGGACACCACCGGCGGCTGGGGCGCGCCGCAGCTCGGCGCGCCGGGCGCACGGCCCGCGCTGCCCTCACCGGGTCCGCTCGGCCCGTCGACGGGGCCCTACCAGAGCCCGTCCCCGGCGCCCGTCCAGCACACGGGCCCGCATTACGCGGCCCCGCAGCACACCGGACCCCAGCACACGGGTCCCCAGCAGCACATCGGCCAGCAGCACACCGGTCCGCAGCACACCGGTCCGCAGCACATGGGCCAGCAGCACACGGGCCCGCAGAACTCGCTGTTCGGACCGCCTCCCCGGCAGCAGGCCCCCCTCCAGGGGCCGAACGGCGCGCCCGGCGGGCAGCCGCCCACCATGTTCGGGCCGCCGCCGCCGATGCAGCAGCAGCCCGGCGGGCCGCTGCCCCGGCGCAGGTTCGACTCGGCGCTGGGCGGCCTCTCGGGGCTGTCCGAAAGGGACGCCGACGTCACCGGCCCGCTGCCGGCCGTCAGGGAACCGGCGGGACAGGACCGTCCCGAGGAGTTCCTGCCGATCTTCGCCTCGGTGGAGTCCGCGTGGTTCAAGAAGCCCGAGGACGACACCAAGGTCGAGGAGGTCTGGAAGGAGTCGAAGGCCGACTCCGCGTGGGGCGTCGCCGCCCAGCAGCCCCAGTTCGAGGCCAGCACCTCAGCCGGCCTGCCCAAGCGCGTACCCAAGGCCAACCTGGTTCCCGGCTCCGCCGAGCCGAACCGGCAGGCGGCCGTGTCACCCCCGCCGTCCCTCTCTCCCGACCGCGCCAGAAGCCGGCTCTCCAGCCTCCAACACGGAGTACGCCAGGGCCGTGCCGTGGCCCGGGGTGAGATCAGCGAGGACGAGGGTTACTCAGGAAGAGGGGAATGACCAGCGTGAGAGAGATGAGCCAGGCCGCCAGAGGCATCAACTGGCTGATCAACGACTTCGTCCTGTCGGTGCCGGGCGTCGCCCACACCGTCGTCGTGTCGGCCGACGGCCTGCCGTTGGCCTACTCGGACGGTTTCCCGAAGGACCGCGCCGACCAGCTCGCGGCGGTCGCGGCCGGGCTCATCTCGCTCACCCAGGGCGCGTCCCGGGTGTTCGAGGGCGGCCCGGTCACCCAGACCGTCGTGGAGATGCAGCGGGGCCTGCTGCTGATCATGTCGATCAGCGACGGCTCCTGCCTCTCCGTGCTCGCGGCGGCCGACGCCGACCTGGGGCTGGTGGCGTACCAGATGACGCTGTTCGTCGAGCGTGCCGGTCAGGTGCTCACTCCCGCGGTCAGGGCCGAACTCCAGGCCTCCAACCCGAGGAGATGACCATGGACTCGTGGGGGCCGCCGCCCTACGGGGGCGGCCAGCCGCCACCGCGGCCAGCCGAGCCGGCGTCGCCGGTCCGCCCGTTCACCGTCACCGGCGGCCGGACGACGCCACGCATGCAGCTCGCGCTGGAGGCGCTGGTGTCGTCGGCCACCTCGCTGCAGCACGACCTGTCCCAGCGGCCGCCGGAGTACCGGGCGATCAGCTCCCTGTGCCGTCAGGTGCGGTCGGTGGCGGAGGTGTCGGCGCTGCTGCACATCCCGCTCGGGGTGATCCGCGTAGTGATCGCGGACATGGTCGCCGAGGGCCTGGTGCACGTGCACCAGCCGCAGTTGGACGCCGGGATGCCAGATTTGGGCTTGTTGGAAAGGGTTCTCAGTGGACTTCGACGTCTATAGCCACGGCGGCGGCGCGAGCCGCGGCCTGACCTCGACGAAGATCGTCGTTGCGGGTGGCTTCGGGGTGGGCAAGACCACCTTCGTCGGGGCGGTCTCCGAGATCGTCCCGTTGACGACCGAGGCGGTGATGACCGACGCCTCCAAGGACATCGACGACGCGAGCCTGACGCCCAACAAGACCACGACCACGGTGGCCATGGACTTCGGGCGGGTGTCCCTGGACGAGGACCTGATCCTCTACCTGTTCGGCACGCCCGGTCAGCACCGTTTCTGGTTCATGTGGGATGATCTTGTACGGGGTGCGATCGGCGCCATCGTCCTGGTGGACACCCGGCGGTTGGCCGACAGCTTCCCCGCGGTCGATTATTTCGAGGAGGCGCGCCTCCCGTTCATTGTGGGCATCAACGGCTTCGACGGCCGCTACCCCCATGCCGAGGACGAGATCAGGGAGGCCCTCACCCTCTCCGCCCACGTCCCGCTCGTCCGCACGGACGCCAGGTCCCGCGAATCGGTGAAGACCGCCCTCATCACGCTGGTGGAGCACGCCCTCACCTCGCGTGTGGGCGGCCCTCGCTGGTGAGCGGATAGGCTTGGGAGGCCGGGGGTAGTCCCCTGATCCACGACGATTCCCTTCGAGGCTGGCCAATCACGTGTTCGAGACGCTTTCCGACCGGCTGACTTCGGTCTTCTCCTCACTCCGGTCCAAGGGCAGGCTTTCCGACGCCGACATCGACGCGACCTGCCGTGAGATCCGCATCGCCCTGCTCGAGGCAGACGTCGCGCTGCCGGTGGTCAAGGACTTCGTGGCCCACGTCAAGGAGCGGGCCCGGGGGGTCGAGGTCTCCCAGGCGCTGAACCCGGCGCAGCAGGTCGTGAAGATCGTCAACGACGAGCTGATCGAGATCCTCGGCGGCGAGACCCGCCGCCTGCGCCTGGCCAAGACCCCGCCGACGGTCATCATGCTGGCCGGCCTCCAGGGCGCCGGTAAGACCACCCTGGCCGGCAAGCTGGCCCGCTGGCTGCGCGACCAGAACCACGCGCCGCTGCTGGTGGCCTGTGACCTCCAGCGCCCCAACGCGGTCCAGCAGCTCTCGGTCATGGCCGAGCGCGCCGGTGTCGCCGTCTACGCGCCCCAGCCGGGCAACGGCGTCGGCGATCCGGTCGAGGTGGCCCGCCAGTCGATCGACCACGCCCGCCGCCAGCAGCACGACGTCGTCATCATCGACACCGCCGGCCGCCTGGGCATCGACCAGGAGCTGATGGCCCAGGCCGCCCACATCCGCGACGCGGTCAGCCCCGACGAGGTGCTGTTCGTCGTCGACGCCATGATCGGCCAGGACGCCGTGACCACGGCCCAGGCGTTCATGGACGGGGTCGGCTTCGACGGCGTCGTGCTCACCAAGCTCGACGGCGACGCCCGGGGCGGCGCCGCCCTGTCGGTGCGCCACATCACCGGCCGCCCGATCATGTTCGCGTCCACCGGTGAGAAGCTCGAGGACTTCGACGCCTTCCACCCCGACCGCATGGCGGGCCGGATCCTCGACATGGGTGACATCCTCACCCTGATCGAGCAGGCGCAGCGGACGTTCGACGAGGCCGAGGCCGCCAAGATGGCCGGCAAGCTGGCCTCGGGCGACGACTTCACCCTCGACGACTTCCTTGAGCAGATGATGATGGTCCGCAAGATGGGCCCCATCAAGAACCTGCTCGGCATGATGCCCGGCATGGGGCAGATGCGCGACCAGATCAACCAGGTCGACGACAAGGACCTCGACCGGGTCGCGGCCATCATCCGCTCGATGACCCCGGGCGAGCGCGCCGAGCCGAAGATGATCAACGGTTCACGCCGGGCCCGCATCGCCCGCGGTTCGGGGGTGAGCGTCACCGAGGTCAACAACCTGGTGACCCGCTTCTTCGAGGCGCAGAAGATGATGAAGCGCATGTCGCAGGGCATGGGCATCCCGGGCATGCCGGGCGGCAAGCGCAACCAGAAGCAGGCCAAGCCGAAGAAGGGCCGGCGCGTGAGCGGCGACCCGCGCAAGGCCGGCCTGGCCAAGGAGCCCGCCGCCGACACACCGGTCAAGCCGGCGGGCGGCATGCTGGGCAACCTCACGCCGGGCAAGCTGCCCAAGGGGCTGGAGCTGCCGCCGGGGTTCGACCCGTCGAAGTTCAACCTGCCCGGGCAGAAGTAGCCGCTTCGATCTGGCAGAATGTCATGTTGGAACATCGTGGTCCGGCGGGCGCCCTCTAATCCCCGCGTTCCGCGCCTGTCCCTGGAGTGGCCGCCACCTCGTGCCCCACTCGATGTGACGCCGCTCATCCATTTTTGAAGCAGGAGAGACCACACCCGTGGCAGTCAAGATCAAGCTCAAGCGGCTCGGCATGATCCGCAACCCGCAGTACCGCATCGTCGTCGCCGACAGCCGCACCAAGCGTGACGGCCGTGCGATCGAGGAGATCGGGCTCTACCACCCGAAGGAGCACCCCTCGCGCATCGAGGTCGACTCCGAGCGGGCGCAGTACTGGCTGGGCGTCGGCGCGCAGCCGACCGACCCGGTCATGAAGCTGTTCAAGCTGACCGGTGACTGGCAGAAGTTCAAGGGCGAGGCCGCCCCTGCTCCGCTGCTCGTCGCCGAGCCGCCGGCCGACCGTCACGCCGCCTACGAGGCCGCCGCCAAGGAGGCCCTGTCGAGCGACACCGGCGCCGCCACCACGCCGCGGAAGAAGAAGGCCGAGCCCAAGGCCGAGACCGCCACCGAGGCGCCCGCCGAGCCCACCTCGGAAACCGAGGCCTGACATGCTCGAGGAGGCCCTCGAGCACCTGGTTAAGGGCATCGTCGAGCATCCCGACGAGGTCCGCGTTCGCGCGCGGAAGATCCGCACCGGGCGAGTCCTGGAAGTGCGGGTCCATCCCGAAGACCTCGGCAAGGTCATCGGCCGCGGGGGCCGCACGGCCAAGGCGTTGCGCACCGTCGTCAACGCCCTGTCCGACGGCAAGTACGTGCGGGTCGACCTGGTCGACCTGACCGAGGCCCGTTCCTGACCCTGCCGAAAGCAACAGCCCGTCATCCCGGGAGACCGTCGTCGGTCTCCCGGGATCGTCGTTTCTGGAGACTCCTTATGCAGCTCGTCGTCGGCCGGATCGGCCGCCCCCACGGCGTCCGCGGCGAAGTGACCGTCGAGGTCCGCACCGACGAGCCGGGGGAGCGGTTCGCGCCCGGCACGCGGCTGACCACCGACCCCGCCTCCCGGGGGCCGCTCACGGTCGAGCAGGCCCGCTGGCACAAGGGCATCCTGCTGCTGACCCTGGAGGGGGTCCACGGCCGCGAGGGCGCCGAGGCGCTGCGCGACACGATGCTCGTGATCGACTCCGCCGAAATCCCTCCCTCCGACGACCCCGACGAGTTCCACGACCACCAGCTCATCGGGCTGGCCGTGGTCTCCGCCGAGGGCGAGCCGCTGGGCGAGGTGTCCGACGTGCTGCACCACGGGCAGGACCTGCTGGTGGTGAAGCGCCCCGGCCGCGACGACGCCTACGTGCCGTTCGTGAAGGCGCTGGTCCCCGAGGTCGACGTGGCGGCCGGGCGGCTGGTCGTCACGGCGCCCCCCGGCCTCTTCGACCTCGACGCCTGACATGCGCATCGACGTCATCTCGATCTTCCCCGAGTACTTCGCGCCCCTCGACGTCTCCCTGATGGGCAAGGCGCGCGCCAGGGGCATCCTCGACGTGCGCCTCCACCAGTTGCGGGAGTGGGCCCACGACGTGCACAAGACCGTCGACGACACCCCCTACGGGGGCGGGCCGGGCATGGTCATGAAGCCGGAGATCTGGGGCGCCGCCATCGACGACGTCGTCGGCTCCGGCGAGGGCCTGCCGCGGATGGTCGTGCCGACCCCGAGCGGGCGGCCGTTCACCCAGGCCGTGGCGCTGGAGTACGCCGCCGAGCCGTGGCTGCTGTTCGCGCCGGCCCGCTACGAGGGCATCGACAGCCGGGTCATGATCGAATACGGCTCCCGCCTGCGGCTCGACGAGGTCTCGATCGGCGACTACGTGCTGGCGGGGGGCGAGGCGGCCGTGCTGGTCATGGTGGAGGCCGTCGCCCGGCTGCTGCCCGGGGTCCTGGGGAACGCCGTCTCGGCCGTCGACGACTCGTTCGCGCCCGGGGACATGGAGAACCTGCTCGAAGGGCCGGTGTTCACCAAGCCGCCGGTCTGGCGCGACCACGCGGTGCCCGAGATCCTGCTCTCCGGCCACCACGGGAAGATCGCGCGCTGGCGCCGGGACGAGGCGCTGCGCCGCACCCTCCAGAAGCGGCCCGAGCTGATCGAGCGGGGCGAGCTGTCGGCCGCCGACCTCAGGGCGCTTGAGGCGTTTCGCGCCGACGGCGATCCTGTGGCAGACTGAAGCGCTGAATGCCTGCCGTTCGCAGGCTTGTCGTGCCCGCGTCCTTCTCGACGCCCCGCCTCGCAGGGGACGGACGGACCTCCGGGTGCTCTCTCAACTGATGAGGAACCTCAGTCATGCACACGCAGATCCAGGCGCTCGAGAAGGCCGCCCTTCGCAGCGACATCCCGGCGTTCCGCCCGGGTGACACGCTCGAAGTCCACGTCCGCGTCATCGAGGGCAACCGCTCTCGTGTCCAGGTCTTCAAGGGCTTCGTGCTGCGCCGTCAGAACGGCGGTCTCCGTGAGACGTTCACCGTCCGCAAGATCAGCTACGGCGTCGGCGTCGAGCGTACCTTCCCCGTGCACAGCCCGGTGATCGAGAAGATCACGCTGGTGACCCGTGGCGACGTCCGCCGCGCCAAGCTCTACTACATGCGTGACCTGCGCGGCAAGGCCGCCCGCATCCGCGAGCGCCGCGACGCCCTGCCCGCGAAGTAAAGCGGCATATCACTGCAAGCCCGTGCCTGACCGGCACGGGCTTTCGCAGTTTTGGGGACGGGAAGCCGAGTCGGCGACGTCGCGTACTGTGACCATGATTTAGGCTCGTCTAGGCGCGCGCCGGCGCGCCCGCATCTCTTGACTTCCCAGACCAGGACGGGGTGGACGTGGTCGCCGAAGACACCCATCAGAACGCGCAGCCGGGCAAGGACAAGAAAGGCTCGTTCTGGCGTGAACTGCCTGTCCTGATCGTGGTGGCGCTGGTGCTGGCCCTGCTCATCAAGTCGTTCGTGGTCCAGGCGTTCTACATCCCGTCGGAGTCGATGGAGAACACCCTCCTCAAGAACGACCGGGTCCTGGTCAACAAGCTCGTCTACCGGGTCCGCGACATCGAGCGCGGCGACATCGTCGTCTTCTCCGGCGTCGACTCCTGGGCCGGTGAGGCCGAGTTCGCGCCGCCCGCCAACCCGGTCGCCGGGTTCTTCCGCTGGGTCGGCACCGCGTTCGGCGTCGTCCCCGGCGAGAAGGACTACATCAAGCGGGTCATCGGCGTCCCCGGCGACAAGGTCAAGTGCTGCGACGCCAAGGGCCGGATCACCGTCAATGGGGTGCCCCTCGACGAGGAGAGCTACCTCTACCCGGGCGACGTGCCGTCGCTGGGCAACTTCGAGATCGACGTCGCCCCCGGCCGCCTGTGGGTCATGGGCGACCACCGCTCCGTCTCGCTCGACTCGCGCGCCCACGGCGGCGACCCGGGCGGCGGCGCCATCCCGATCGACCAGGTCATCGGGCGCGCGTTCGTGAAGGTGTGGCCGTTCGACCGGGCGGGGATCCTGCCGATCCCCGAGACGTTCGGCCAGAAGGGCCTCACCGCCGCCGCGGCGGCCGAGAGCGCCGTGCCGCTGCTGCTGGGCTTCGCGGGGGCCTTCCCGCTTATGGCCCTTAGGCGCCGCATACGCGTCAAGCGGTAGTCTTTCCGCCCGTGGCCGTCGCTGAAGAAGAGACCAACTCCTCCGGCACACCGGAGGATTCCGGCAAGCCGGAGAAAAAAAAGAAGAAGTCCGCCCTCCGGGAGACGATCACCTTCACGATCGGCGGCGTGATCGTCGCCCTCCTGGTCCACTTCTTCGTCATGCGGTCGTTCTGGATCCCGTCGGAGTCGATGGAGAACACCCTGCTGGTCAACGACCGCGTGGTCGTCCTCCAGTTCGGCTCCATCGACCGCGGCGACATCGTGGTCTTCAAGGGCTGGGACGGCGAGGACACGATCAAGCGGGTGATCGGCAAGGGCGGCGACACGGTCAAGTGCTGCGACGCCCAGCGTCACATCACGGTCAACGGCACCCCGATCGACGAAGAGGGCAAGTACCTCTACCCCGGCGACTACCCCGGCCGCACCTTCGAGGTGAAGGTGCCCGAGGGGCGCCTGTGGCTGATGGGAGACCACCGTTCCAACTCGATGGACTCCCGGGCCTACATGGAGGACGAGTACAAGGGCACGATCTCCGAAGACGACGTCATCGGTTTCGCCTTCGCCCGTTATTGGCCCCTTGACCGGCTCAGTCTCATATCGCGACCAGAGACCTTCTCCAACGTCCGGTGATGGGGCGTACGCTGCTTCTGTCATGACAGTTGCCTATCGTCCGCGCCCGAGCGTGGTCCGACGTGACTCAGGCCTCTACGGCTATGAGCGCGCCCTGATCCGCCGGGGCTTCCAGCCCGTCGCCGGCGTCGACGAAGCGGGCCGCGGCGCCTGCGCCGGCCCGCTGGTGGTCGCCGCGGTGGTTCTCGGACGCGAGATCGACGGCATCAACGACTCCAAACTGCTGACCGAGGCCCGCCGCGAGGAATACCACGCCAAGATCATGGCGACCGCGAAGGCCGTCAGCGTCGTCGTCATCCCGCCCACCGAGATCGACCAGCGCGGCCTCCACAAGTGCAACGTGGCGGGAATGCGCCGCGCGGTTGCCGGGTTGGGTCTCACACCCGGATACATCCTGACCGACGGATTCCCGGTCCCCGGCCTCCCGGCGCCGTCACTGGCCGTCTGGAAGGGTGACCAGGTGGCCGCCTGCATAGCGGCCGCGTCGATCGTCGCGAAGGTGACCCGGGACCGCATGATGACAACCCTGCACGAATCATTCCCCCAATACGGCTTCGCCGGGCACAAGGGTTACGTGACCAGAGACCACCGAGCGGCCCTCGCTCACCACGGGCCATCCCAGCACCATCGGTTCTCGTTCGTGACAGTGGCTCGGACGATGCCGGGTATGAGGATGCGGGAGAATGAACCAGGGGCCGAAACGGGGTTGGGAACAGGAGGGCCGGAATGAGCGCGGAGGATCTCGAGAAGTACGAGACCGAGATGGAGCTGCAGCTCTACCGCGAGTACCGCGATGTGGTCGGTCTGTTCACGTACGTCGTCGAAACCGAACGTCGGTTCTACCTGACGAACTCGGTCGACATGGAGGTGCGCACCGCGGAGAACGGCGAGGTGTTCTTCGACGTGAAGATGCAGGACGCATGGGTGTGGGACATGTATCGACCGGCGCGATTCGTGAAGAACGTGCGAGTGGTGACGTTCAAGGACGTGAACGTCGAAGAACTCGCCAAGCCTGACCTGGAGATGCCCAAGGAGGGCTTCTCCAGCTGAGCGTCTCCTTGAGGGGCCGGGTCCTGTTCAGGGCCCGGCCCTTCTGGTTTTCCCCAGGCTTTGCCGTTGTCCACAGGGCCCCCGCTCGGGCGTTCCCGCCTCCGCCCGCTCTGCGAGCGTGGCCCGCATGGGAGCGAAGGACGAGCTGGGGCGGGCCGGTGAAGATCTGGCGGCGCGTTACCTGATCCGCCACGGGATGGAGATCCTCTGCCGGAACTGGCGGTGCCGCGAGGGGGAGATCGACATCGTGGCGCGCGACGGGGGCGTGCTGGTGGTGGTCGAGGTGCGCACACGGTCTTCCGATGCCCGTGGGTCGGCCTTCGCGTCGGTGACCGAGGCGAAGCTGGCCCGGCTGCGACGGCTGGGGGCCCGGTGGAGGGCGGGGCAGGGCGAGCGGTTCGCGGCGGTGCGGGTCGACGTGGTGGCGCTCGACGGGTTCGCGGGGACCTTCTCGATCCGCCACGAGAAGGGCATCTGCTGATGGGAGCCCTGAGTAGATCCGTGATCGCGGGCTCGACGTCACCTCCACGTGCGGCGTCTCGCGGGTCAGCGGTCCTGCGCCTTCGTCCGGACCGCACTGGCCCTTCGGCGAGGGCCTGCCCTTCTGCTGTCGCTGATGCCTTCTGCTGTCGCTGATGCCTTGTGCTGTCGCGGATGAATGTGCGCTCCGGCATGCGCCGGATTGATCGTGAGGGGTGTTCCGTGCCTGTTGCACGTACGCGGTGTGCCGCGCTGGTCGGGGTGTCCGGGCACACCGTCGAGGTCGAGGCCGATGTCGGCAAAGGACTGGTGGGGACTCACTTCATCGGGTTGCTCGACACGGCGATCAGCGAGGCGAGAGACCGGGTCCGGTCGGCGTTGCTGAACAGCAGGTTCGACTGGCCCGACGCCCGGGTGACGGTCTCGCTCTTCCCCGCCTCGCTGCCCAAGAAGGGATCGTCCTTCGATCTGGCGATCGCGATGGCCGTTCTGGGCGCGGCGGGGCTCGTTCCGCCCGCGCGGATCGCCGAGCCGTTCTTCCTCGGCGAATTAGGGCTCGACGGGCGGGTGCGACCCGTCCGCGGTGTCCTTCCGGCCGCGCTCGCGGCCCTCGCCGCCGGGGCGCGGACCATGGTCGTCCCGGTCGCCAACGCCGCCGAGGCGGCGCTCGTGCCGGGCCTCGCGGTGCTGCCCGTCTCGTCGCTGGGCGAACTGGTGGAGCTGCTGCGGGAGGGCGAGGTGAGCGCGCGGGCGCCCTACCTCGACCCGATGGAGTTCGCCGTCCCCGCCGAGGAGAAGACCGTCGACCTGGCCGACGTCGCGGGTCAGGCACAGGGCCGGTGCGCGCTGGAGATCTGCGCGGCCGGGGGTCACAACCTCTGGCTCCTCGGACCGCCCGGGACCGGCAAGACGATGCTGGCCGAGCGGCTGACCACGATCATCCCGCCGCTCGACCGGGAACAGGCCCTGGAGGTCACCGCGATCCACTCGATCGCCGGCACCCTCCCGGCCGGGCGGCCCCTGCTGGCCCGTCCACCGTTCGTGGCGCCCCACCACACCGCCTCGGCCGCGGCGGTGATCGGCGGCGGGACGGGACAGATCCGTCCGGGAGCCGTCTCGCTGGCCCACCGCGGCATCCTCTTCCTCGACGAGGCTCCCGAGTTCCCGCCGAGGGTCCTCGACTCGCTCCGTCAGCCGGTCGAATCGGGCCAGGTCACGGTGTCGCGGGCGAACGGCTCGGTGACGTTCCCGGCCAGGTTCATGCTGGTCCTGGCGGCCAACCCGTGCCCGTGCGGGCTGAGCGGCGAGGCCGGGCGGTTCTGCACCTGCACTCCGGCCGTCCGCCGCCGCTACCTGGCCCGGCTGTCCGGGCCGCTGCTCGACCGGGTCGACGTGAAGGTACGCCTCTCGCCGCCGACCCGGGCCGAGCTCCTCGCCGACCGCGCCCTGGCCGAATCGAGCGCCACCGTCGCCGAACGGGTGACGGAGGCACGCGAGAGAGCGGCCGAACGCCTCGCCGGCACCCCCTGGCGGCTCAACGCCGAGGTCCCGTCGTCGCTGCTGCACGGCGGCTGGCGCCTCGGCCACCGGGACCTGGCCCCGCTGAACCGCGCCGTCGACCTGGGCACGCTCAGCGCCCGCGGGGTCGACCGCGTCCTACGGCTGGCCTGGACGATCGCCGACATCAGCCGGCGCGCCCGTCCGGCGGCCGACGAGATATCGCTGGCACTGACGATGTGGATGGGAGAGGAACTGTGACCGGTGACCGGGCCGCGAGGGCGGCCTTGACCCGGATCGCCGAGACCGGCGACGAGACCATGGGCCGCGCGATCGGCACCCACGGCGCGGAGGCCGTCCTGGCCGGGATCCGTGACGGGACCCTGGCGGGCGTCGACGATCGGAAGGCGACCGCCTGGCGGACGCGGGCCCTCGCGGCGAGCGACCCCGACGACGACCTCGCCCGCCACCGTTTCGTCATTCCCGGCGACCCCGACTGGCCGAGTCAACTCGACGACCTGCGGGACGCCCGGCCGATCGGCCTGTGGCTCTCCGGCGCGGGCGACCTCCGCCAGGCGGGCGCGCGATCGATCGCCGTGGTCGGCGCCCGCGCGGCCACCCCCTACGGGGTGAACGTCGCCTCCGAGCTGGCCTGCCGCCTGTCCGACCGGGGCTATGCGGTGATCTCCGGAGGCGCGTACGGCATCGACGCCGCCGCCCACCGGGGCTGCCTGGCCGGGCCGTCCCCGACGGTCGCGATCCTGGCGTGCGGCGTCGACGTGCCCTACCCGGCCGCCCACCAGGACCTGTTCGCCGCGATCCGGGAGGAGGGCCTGGTCATCAGCGAATCCCCGCCCGGGGTGACCCCCACGCGGTTACGCTTCCTCGTCCGCAACCGGGTCATCGCCGCCCTGTCGCGGGGGACCGTCGTCATCCAGGCGGCGCCCCGCTCGGGGGCGTTGAACACCGCCCACCACGCGTTCCAGTTGAACCGTCAGCTGATGGCCGTACCGGGGCCGGTGACCAGCGAGGTCTCGGCGGGCTGCAACAACCTGATCCGGCTGGGGAAGGCGGTGTGCGTGACGTCGGCCGACGAGATCCTGGAACAGGTCGGCCAGGCCGGCGACGACATCGCACCCGTCCCGCGTGGCCAGATGACCTCCCGTGACCTGCTCAGCCTGGAGTCCAAGCGCGTCCTCGACGCGCTGCCGAACCGGGGGGCGATGGGCCCGGCCGAACTGGCGCTCAAGGCGGGGCTCCCGCTGCCGGTGGCGCTGAGCTGCCTGGGCAACCTGGAGGCCGGCGGCTATCTGATGCGTGAGGGGAGCGGCTGGCGGCTGAGTGCGAAAGGAAGGGGAAGATAAGCGGATATGTCGGGAGATCTAGAGGACGCGGTACGGGCCTTCGAACGCCACCTCCGGGTCGAACGCGGCCTGGCGGCCAACACCGTGCGGGCGTACATGGGCGACCTGTCATCCCTGACGGAACACCTCCTCGACGTGGGCGTCGACCGGGTCGAGCTGATCGGCGTGGGGGTGCTGCGCGAATGGCTGGGGGAGCAGCACGACACCGGCAAGTCCCGGGCGACCCTGGCCCGGCGAACGGCCTGCATCCGCGGCTTCACATCGTTCTGCCACCGGGCGGGGTGGCTGACCACCGATCCAGGTCTGCTCCTCGGTACGGCCCGCACCAAGCGAACCCTCCCCAAGGTGCTCGACCAGGCCGAGGCCGTGCGCATGCTGGACCTCGGAAGACAGGGCGGGGGGACCGCTCCCGGCAAAGACGCGCCGCTGAGGGATCACCAGCCGAGCAGAACAAGTGATCGGCCGAGCCAGGACTCCGATGCGCCCGCCCTGCGGTATCCAGGCGCGGAGCCTTACGACCTTCGGTCAGGTGGGCCCGCTTCCTCCGATCCCCAACGGGAGACCAGTGTTCCTCGGTTCGAGCGGTCCGGTTCCCTCGATCCCCAATGGGGAGCCGGTGAGCCTCCGTTCGAAAGGTCCGCTTCCTCCGATCCCCAACGGGAGACCAGTGTTCCTCGGTTCGAGCGGTCCGGTTCCCTCGATCCCCAATGGGGAGCCGGTGAGCCTCCGTTCGAAAGGTCCGCTTCCTCCGATTCTCGATATGAGGCAGCTGGGCTCCATGATCCTCGGCCAAAGCTGGGGGCCGATGAGCTGGTTTCTGGGTTCGAGGGCGATGCCTCCGGTGCTGTGGAGCTCGGCCGGCGCTCGGTGTCAGGTGCTCCGGGTGGTGACGGCCCGCGTTCTGAGCGGAGATCGACCACATCCGATGCCACGGATGCCCGTCCCGCGTCGGCCTCCCAGCCCTCCGCTCGAAGTACTGAGGGCGCGGCCCATGACGAGCCGCACGTGGTGGCGAGAGAGCTCCGTGATCAGGCGTTGCTGGAGGTTCTCTACGCCACGGGTATCCGGGTCAGTGAGCTCTGCGGGCTCGACCTCGACGACGTCGACCGGGAGCGGCGGACCATCAGGGTGCTGGGGAAAGGTGGCCGCGAGCGGGTCGTGCCGCTGGGGCTGCCGGCGCTGGATGCACTAGATGCCTGGTGTGTTCGCGGGAGGCCCGTCCTCGTCGGCGTGCGTTCCGGGCCGGCGTTGTTCCTCGGGGTGAAAGGCGGGCGGATCGACCAGAGCGCGGTGCGGCGGGTCGTTCACGCCCGGCTGGGCGAAGCCGGGGTCCCCGACATGGGGCCACATGGTCTCCGCCATACGGCGGCCACTCATCTGCTGGAGGGCGGGGCCGATCTCCGGAGTGTCCAGGAGCTACTTGGACATGCGTCGCTCGGTACCACCCAGCTGTACACGCACGTCTCGATCGAACGCCTCCGGGCCGCCTACGAGCAGGCCCACCCTCGGGCTTGATCAGCGGGAGACGTCTGCTCCCGGAGCTGAGTCGACCGGCAGCTTGATCGTTGGGCCCTAGGGTGCCAAGCCTGTTCGCATGCTGCCACCGGGCTCTGTGGAAATTGATCGACGCAGCCATTCGGGGAACACACCCTCTTGCCCGAAGCCCCCACACCCGTGAGTCCAAGCGAAGGGGACCCGAAGCCCGCGCACCCGCGAGTTCAAGCGAAGGGGACCCGAAGCGCGCGCACCCGCGAGTCCAAGCGAAGGTGACCCGAAGCGCGCACACGGGCGAGTCCAAGCGAGGGTGCCCCGCCTCCGTCAGTGGGTGCGCCATGCTGAGGATGGTCTTCGAGAAGCTGGGACAAAGCTACACCGCGTGTCCGATGAACCGCTGCTCCCACAACCTCTCGGCTAAAGGTCGACAGGCGAAGCCGCATCTGAATCAGAGGGCTGGTAGCCGGCCAGGGATCACGGCTCGGGATGATCGTGCCCAATGGGCCGGGCAGGTCCGGGTGGGTCGTCAAGCGCCCATTCCCCAAGCGGCCTCGGAAGCAGTCGCACCTGGCCCAGCCCCAGCAGATGGAGCGGATCCAGGTAGAGGTCGCCGCTGAGCAGCCCCCAGTGCAGGCAGGTCCGGGGACAGTGCCCGTCCGGCCCGCTCACCGTTCCGAGCACCTCGCCGACCCGCACCCGCTGCCCCTCGGTCACCGTCGGCGCGACCGGCAGGTAGGTCGTCCGCAGCCCGTTGGCATGGGAAACCGTCACCACCCCGCGCCCCGCCACCCTCCGGGCCACCGTGACCACGCCGTCCCCGGCCGCCAGCACCTCCTGTCCCGTATCAGCAGGCAGGTCGACCCCACGGTGCCCGGACAACCACCGTTCTGGCGGCGGAGTGAAGGGGCGGACAGGCCGGGGTTCGCCGGCCAAGGGCCACCCCCACTGAGCGGCGATCACGAGCAGGACCGAAGCTGGAAACAACATGACGACCAGCCTGACCACCTCGACACACCCCGCACCCTTTCAACAACTGTCTGTGGATAACCCTCGGAGCTATGTCCGGTTATGAGAGTTCAGCCTGTGGAGAAGGTTGTGGATAACTTGAGGATCCCGTGACCGGCCACGTCATCCAGGAGCTGCAGAGGCTCGCGGGCGTCGATCTGGGCCGTGTCCAGGTCACCGGCCAGGAGCCGGTCATGCCCTCGCCCTTCCGGATCGGCACCGCCGCCGCGTCCAGCGTGGGCGTGGCCACCGCCGCGATGGCGGCGCTCACCGGTCGCCACGGCCAGGCGTCGGTCGACATGCGCCACGCCGCCGTCGCCTTCCGCAGTGAGCGCCACTTCCGCGTCGGGGCCGAGCCCATCGAGCTGTGGGCGCCGATCAGCGGCGACTACCCGGCCGCCGACGGCCGCGTCAGGATCCACGCCAACTTCGTCCACCACCGCGACGCCGCGCTGGCGGCGCTCGGGCTTCCCCCGGACGCCACGCGGGAGGAGGTGGGGGAGGTGTGCGGAGGGCGTACCGGACTGGAGATCGAGAACGCGGTCGTCGCGGCGGGTGGATGCGCGGCCGCGATGCGGAGCCGGGCCGGATGGGCCGGCCACCCGCACGGCCGGGCGGTGGCGGCCCGGCCGGTTCTCACGCTCGACCGGCTCCCGGGGCCGCCGCCGCGCGAGGGCGGGCTGCGGGTGGTGGACCTCACGCGGGTCATCGCGGGGCCGGTCGCGAGCCGGTTCCTGGCCTCGCACGGCGCTGAGGTCATGCACGTCTGCGGGCCCGGGCTCCCGGAGGTTCCGGGGCTGGTGCTGGAGACCGCCGCCGGGAAGAGGTCGTGCCTGATCGATCTTCCCGCCGAGGGCGACCTGCTCAGGGAGCTCATCCGGGAGGCCGACGTCGTCATCCGGGGGTACCGGCCGGGTGCGCTCGACGGGCTCGGGTTCGGGCTGGGCGATCTCGTCGGGCTGCGGCCGGGTGTCGTGGTGGTCGACGTCTCCGCCTACGGTCCGGGGCCCTGGCACGGGAGGCGGGGGTTCGACAGCCTCGTCCAGATGGCGACCGGGATCGCCGCCGAATCGGGGCCGCTGCCCTGCCAGGCGCTCGACCACGCCACCGGCTACCTGGCCGCCTTCGCGGCGGCCTCGGCGCTCCTCCGCAGGCGGCGGGAGGGCGGTTCCTGGCACGCCGTGCTGTCCCTCGCCGCCACCGCTCACTGGCTCGACGGCCTGGGCAGGACGACGCCCGGCGGCGAGCCCGGCGTCGGCGACCTCCTGGAGACCCGCGACGGATACACCTTCGTCCGTCCCGCCGGACTCATCGCCGGGCGCCCGCCTACATGGTCGGCCCCACCCCGGCCCGGTGAGCATCCGGCCGCATGGTGATCGCGCGACGGTCACGCGCCTGCCCGACCAGCGGCGACAGCCACAGCCACGGGATGGTCAGCAGCGCCCCAGCGAAACACGCCCACATCGCCGGGCGCAGCCCCAGCAGTTCCCCGGCGACGCCGCCCAGCAGCCCGCCGATCCCCAGCGCGCCCTGCGTGAGGAAGTTGATCGACGCGTTGACCCTGCCGATCAGCGGCGGCGGGGTCTCCCGCAGCGTCTCGGCCCCGGCGCACACGCTGTAGCAGACCACGGCCACCCCCACCACGGCCTCCGCCAGCCCGATCAGCAGCACGCACCACCACACCGGTCCGCTGACGGCGGCCATCGCCAGGAATCCGACCGGGAAGAACAGCACCGAGGCCAGCAGCACCCGGGGCGCCCCGTGCCGCCGGGTGACGGCGGGTGCGAGGAAGGCCCCGACCAGCCCGCCGGCCCCGAATCCCATCATCGAGATGCCCACGAGGCCGCCCGGCAGGCCGAGCACGTGCACCGCGTAGAGGACGTAGACAGCCAGTTGGGCGGCGGCGAACAGGTTGACCGTCATGCCGCACAGCGTCAGCGCCCGCAGCGCGGGGTGGCGGGCCAGCGCCGACATGCCCTCCGCGATCTCCTGGCGGAGCGCCCGCCGGGGCGGGATCGGCCGCTCCGGCTCCACGGCGCGGATGGAGCGCAGGCAGAGGGCGGACGCCACGAACGTCACCGCGTTGACCAGCATCGCCAGCGGGGCCGACAGCACGCTGACCAGCACCCCGGCCAGCCCGGGGCCGCCGAGCTGGGCGATGGAGAAGACCGACTGCATGCCCGCGATGGCCTCGGTCCGCTGCGACTCGCCGACCACGCTGGTCAGGTGGGGGATGGTGAAGTTGCGGAAGGTCACGGTGCAGGTGCCCACCACCAGGGCCACCGCGATCAGCCAGTGGACGGTCAGCAGGCCGAGCAGCCAGGCGGCGGGGACCGTCAGGACGGCCGTGCCGGACACGAGTTCGCAGGCCACCAGTACCGGGCGACGCCGCCGCACCCGGTCGGCCCAGGCGCCGATGGGCAGCGCGACGAACAGGAACGGGAGGGAAGCGGCGGCCGTCAGCACGCCCATCTCCATGGGCGAGGCGGCGAGGAGGGTGACGGCGGTGAGCGGGACGGCGAGGCGGGACACCTCGCTCCCGGCTTCGGTGACGGCCCGTGCGGACCAGAGGAGGCGGTAGTCGCGCTGCCGGCGGAGGGGGATCATATTTATGAAAGTACTCTTTCAGAGATATGAAGGCAATGCTTCATATCTCGGCACCG
This sequence comes from Herbidospora cretacea, assembly GCF_001570605.1. Lineage (GTDB taxonomy): Bacteria > Actinomycetota > Actinomycetes > Streptosporangiales > Streptosporangiaceae > Herbidospora > Herbidospora cretacea. The sequence goes on from NZ_BBXG01000010.1 coordinate 180,883, forward strand.
CCTACCGTAGGACCCCATGAAGACTCGGATGGTCACCGACGACGTCGGGCTGCTGCGGGCCATGGCCCATCCGGCGCGGCTGGCGATCCTCGGGCGGCTCCAGGAGGAGGGCCCCGCGACGGCCACCGAGTGCGCCGAGATCGCCGGGCTGTCCCCGAGCGCGTGCAGCTACCACCTGCGCACCCTCGCCAAGCACGGCCTCATCGAAGAGGCCCCCGCGCGCGGCGACGGCCGCGAGCGCGTCTGGCGGGCGCTCCAGAAGGGGTGGGGCATGAAAGACCCCGAAAGCGGCGAACTCACCCCCGAACTCCTCGCCGCCCAGAGCGCGGTGATCCAGACCGTCCTCGACGAGGCGGCCCGGAGGCTGTCGGAGTACCTGGCCCAGTCGTCCCGGGAGTCGGCCGACTGGCGCGACGCGACCCGCCTGTCCCACATGGTCCTGTACATGGACCCCGACGAGGTCCGCTCCCTCGTCGAGCGCATCGACGAACTCGTCGCCCCCTACCGCATCGTCGACCGCGACCCCGAAACGGCCCCCAACGGCGCCCGCGTCACCGAGTTCCAGCTCCGCTTCTTCCCCCGCGCCCCCAACCGCTGAAAACCTTCTTCCGTTACGGCTCCGCCCACCCCGGCCCCGACCGCCGCCCCGCCCCGCGCCGCACCCGGCGCCGACCGGCCGCTCCACCGCGCGCCGTGACGGCGGCGTGCCCCGGGCAGGTCAAGTCCTCCACCGGTTCCGGGTAGACTGTCCGGTGGTCTCCTTGGGTGAGGCCGAATTCGCACGCCCATTCACGGAACGTTCTCTCGGTCCGCCGTTCAGGCGGCTGGAACGGTTCGGGGCGTCAGGGCGCGGGCCGCCGGCCCGTGCGTATAACCGAGATCGTGGAGGACCATTTCATGGCCACCCCCGTCGTCACCATGCGACAGCTGCTGGAGAGCGGCGTTCACTTCGGACACCAGACTCGCCGGTGGAACCCGAAGATGAAGCGCTTCATCTTCACCGAGCGCAACGGCATCTACATCATCGACCTCCAGAAGTCGCTGGCCTTCATCGACCGGGCCTATGACTTCGTCAAGGAGACCGTCGCCCACGGCGGCACGATCATGTTCATCGGCACCAAGAAGCAGGCGCAGGAGTCGATCGCCGAGCAGGCGGCGCGCGTGGGCATGCCCTACGTCAACCAGCGCTGGCTCGGCGGCATGCTGACCAACTTCTCGACCGTCCACAAGCGCCTCCAGCGCCTGAAGGAGCTCGAGGAGCTCGACTTCGAGAACGTCGCGGCCTCCGGCCTCACGAAGAAGGAGCTGCTGCTCCGCCGTCGTGAGAAGGAGAAGCTGGAGCGCACCCTCGGCGGCATCCGGGACATGGCCCGCGTCCCGAGCGCGGTCTGGGTCGTGGACACCAAGAAGGAGCACATCGGGATCTCCGAGGCCAAGAAGCTCGGCATCCCGGTCGTCGCGATCCTCGACACCAACTGCGACCCCGACGAGGTCGACTACCCGATCCCGGGCAACGACGACGCCATCCGCGCCGTCAGCCTGCTGACCCGGGTGATCGCCGACGCCGTCGCCGACGGTCTCATGACCCGCGCCGGCGCCTCGCGCGGTGGCGACGACAAGCCGGCCGGTGTGGCTGTCGCCGAGCCGCTGGCCGAGTGGGAGCGCGAGCTGCTCGAGGGCACCCCCGCCGCCGAGGCCCCCGCTGAGGCTCCGGCCGAGGCCGCCGCCGAAGAGGCCCCCGCCGCCGAGGCGCCCGCCGACGAGACGCCGGAGGCCCCGGCCGCCGGTGACGAGCCGAAGGCGTAGTTCTCCCCCAAAGCTCTTTCCGGGTGGGCGTGTCGCGATTTGACACGTCCACCCGCTCCACGACGAAACCCATGAGGAAATGACAATGGCTTCCGTGAACATGGCCGATGTCAAGCGGCTTCGCGAGCTGACGGCCGCCGGCATGATGGACTGCAAGAAGGCCCTGGAGGAGTCCGAGGGCGACTTCGACCGCGCGGTCGAGCTGCTGCGCCTCAAGGGCGCCAAGGACGTCGGCAAGCGCGAGGCCCGCACCGCCTCCAACGGCCTGGTCGCCCTCAAGCAGAACGGCGACTCCGCCGCCGCGCTGCTCGAGCTCAACTGCGAGACCGACTTCGTCGCCAAGGGCGAGCGCTTCCAGGAGGTGGCGGCCCAGGTCGTCGCGTTCATCTTGGAGACCAAGCCCGCCGACGTGGCCGAGCTGCTCGAGTCCAAGCTCGACGGCAAGACCGTCAAGGAGCTGCTCGACGAGACCAACGCGGCGCTCGGCGAGAAGATCGAGATCCGCCGGTTCTCCGTGCTCGAGGGTGGCTTCATCGGCGCCTACATGCACAAGACCGACCCGCAGCTGCCCCCGGCCGTGGGCGTCCTGGTCCAGCTCGACTCGGCCAACGCCGAGGTCGCCAAGGACATCGCGCAGCACGCCGCCGCCATGGCGCCGAAGTACCTCGACGCCGACGCCGTCCCGGCCGAGGTCATCGAGAAGGAGCGCGCGCTCTTCGAGGAGATGACCCGCGAGGAGGGCAAGCCCGAGGCCGCCATCGCGAAGATCGTCGAAGGCCGCGTCAACGGCTGGTACAAGGACTTCACGCTGCTCCAGCAGGCGTTCGTGAAGGACAACAAGAAGTCGATCAAGAAGTACGCCGACGAGGCCGGGGTCAAGGTCCTGGCCTTCACCCGCTACAAGGTCGGCCAGGCATAGTCTGGGGCTGTTGTCTGAGGTCGTCCCGCATTCGAGCGGGGCGACCTGTTCAGCCCGAAATCCACTGAGGAGGCCGCCGCCGTGCAGGAGAACACCGAACCCGCCCCGGCGGCTTCGTCATATGACGGGCCGCTGCGCTGGAAGCGGGTCATGCTGAAGCTTTCCGGCGAGGCGTTCGCCGGCGGGGATTCCCTCGGCATCGACCCGGTCGTCGTCGCCAAGATCGCCGACTCGATCGCGGAGGCGGTCCGCGATGGGGTCCAGGTCTCGGTGGTCGTCGGCGGCGGCAACATGTTCCGGGGCGCCGCGCTGTCCGAGCGCGGCATGGACCGGGCCCGCGCCGACTACATGGGCATGCTGGGCACGGTCATCAACTGTCTCGCGCTGCAGGACTTCCTGGAGAAGCGTGGCGTGGAGACGCGCGTGCAGACCGCCATCACGATGCAGCAGGTCGCCGAGCCGTTCCTGCCCCGCCGGGCGATCCGGCACCTGGAGAAGGGCCGCGTGGTCATCTTCGGGGCCGGGCTGGGCTCGCCCTTCTTCTCCACCGACACCTGCGCCGCCCAGCGCGCGCTGGAGATCGGCGCGGAGGCCCTGCTCAAGGGCACCCAGGTCGACGGCGTCTACGACGCCGACCCCAGGAAGAACCCCGACGCGGTCCGGTTCGACCGGCTCGAATACGGCGAGGTCCTCACGCGTGACCTCGCGGTGATGGACGCCACGGCCATCAGCCTGTGCAAGGACAACGGCCTGCCCATCGTGGTCTTCGAGCTGATGGGCGAAGGCAACATCCTCCGGGCGGTCCGCGGAGAGAAGATCGGCACGCTGGTGAGTCCGGCAGGGAAATAGGGAGCCAACTGTGATCGAGGAAACCCTCTTCGAGGCCGAAGAGAAGATGGAGAAGGCGGTGACCGTCGCGAAGGAGGACTTCGCCGCCATCCGCACCGGCCGGGTCACCCCCGCGATGTTCAACAAGATCAACGTTGACTACTACGGTTCGCTCACCCCCATCCAGCAGCTCGCCTCCTTCCACGTGCCCGAGGCACGCATGGTCCTGATCCAGCCCTATGACAAGGGCTCGATGAGCGGGATCGAGAAGGCGATCCGCGACAGCGACCTGGGGGTCAACCCCGGCAACGACGGCAACGTCATCCGCGTGGTCTTCCCCGAGCTCTCGGGTGAGCGCCGCAAGGAGTACATCAAGATCGCTCGCACCAAGGCCGAGAACAGCCGCGTGTCGATCCGGAACATCCGGCGCCACGCCAAGGAAGTCCTCGACAAGCTGGTCAAGGACGGCGAGTCGGGCGAAGACGAGGTCCACCGCGCCGTCAAGGAGCTCGACGACCTCACCCAGAAGCACGTCGCCAAGATCGACGAGCTGCTCAAGCACAAGGAAGCCGAGCTGCTCGAGGTCTGACGACCACAACGCACCACCGCGATCCTTGCCCCGGCAGGGGCAGGGATCGCGCGCATGTAGGGAGTAGGACATCTTGGACGGAACGGTGTCACCCCCGGCGGGCGGGAGCCGTACCGGCCGGAACCTGCCGGCGGCGATCATCTCGGCGGTCGGGCTGGCGATAGTGATCATCGGATCGCTGTACCTGTACAAGCCCGCGTTCATCGTGGTCGTCATCGCCGCCGTCGGCGTCGGGATCCACGAGCTGGTCAAGGGGCTGGGCACCCGCGACATCCGGGTGCCGCTGATCCCCGTGCTGGCCGGACTGGCCGCGATGATCTCCGGGGCCTACTACTTCGGCACCGGCGTCTTCCTCGGCATTTTCGCGATCACCATCATGGGCGTGCTGGGCTGGCGGCTGTTCCAGGGGTCCGACGGGTTCGTCCGCGACGCGACCGCGTCGGTCTTCCTGGTGGTCTACCCGGCGCTGTTCGCCGGGTTCGTCGGCCTGCTGCTCGCGCCGCCCGACGGCGCCCACCGGGCCCTCATCTTCGTCGCCGTGACGGCCTCCTCCGACATCGGCGGGTACGCCGCCGGGGTGCTCTTCGGCCGCCACCCCATGTCGATCATCAGCCCGAAGAAGACGTGGGAGGGCTTCGCCGGCTCGGCCGTCGCCTGCGTCGCGGTCGGCGCGTGGCTGGTGACCTGGCTGCTCAGGGGCGAGATCTGGCAGGGCGCGCTGCTCGGGGCCGTGGTGGTCGTCTGCGCCACGATCGGCGACCTCATCGAGTCGGTGATCAAGCGCGACCTCGGCATCAAGGACATGGGGTCGGTGCTGCCCGGCCACGGCGGCATGATGGACCGCATCGACTCGCTGCTGTTCACGCTGGTGCCCTGCTGGCTGCTGCTGGCGGCGTTCGTCCGCTAGAGGCGGTGGAGGGTGTCCAGCCGGGCGGCGACGGCGTCGTGCCCGTGGGTGGCGGCCTCTCTCAGCTCGGCGTCGGTGACCGGGACCAACCAGAGCCAGCGGACCACGTCGCCGCCCACCTGAAAGCCCGATAAGTCGGGCATGCCGGGGGGTGCGGACAGCATCATGACGCCTTCGTAGCCGCCGGAGATGGGGAACGTCCCGGGCTGGTGGTACCAGCGGGCCGTGTGGCCGTCGCCGAGCCAGGTGACCGAACGCCACGGATATTGGCCCAGCCACAGGAACAGGCGGGCCGCCGACCGGGGATCGCCCCTGGTGGCGACGGCGAGTTCGACCCGGGTGGGGGTGTCGTAGAGCTCGGCCGAGGGCATGCGCTGGCAGCTCATCCCGATGGTGGACAGCACGGTGAAGGCGCGGCCGTACCAGGGGCCGCGTTCGGTGACCCAGACGGCGGGGAGCCGGCCGCCCCCGGCGTCCCAGAATCGGCCCGGCGGGCCCAGCCTGCCGTCGAGGTGACCCATCACGAACTGCTGGAACGACGCCCACGACGCCTCACCGGCCCGCCACTGCCAGTAGGCCTCGGCCTTGGCGACCCGGGGGCTGAGGCCCTCCAGCGCCTCCGACAGCGCCCACGCGAACGGCCACTCGCCGACGGCCTCGCGGGCGTAGCCGGGCATGCCGCGCTCCAGGTCGGCCCAGCCGGGGATCACCGCCAGCAGGCCCTCGTCGTCGTAGAGGGCCACCCCGTCGCCCTCCTCGAACCAGAGCACCCGCAGCCTGGCCGGGTCGAGGTGGGCGGTGCCGAGAGGGCGGCGGGTCCCGGCCCTGGGCATGACCGGGGGGCGTCCGTTGTTGAGACGGGCGAGGTCGAGTGACATCGGGGCGGTGACGTGGTTGCCCAGCCAGACCGCTCCGCGGACGGATCCGGCCGGGTCGCGCAGGTAAGCTACCGAGGACACCTGATCGCGCTCGACGGTAAGAGTGCGGCTCCCGTAGGGATTGGTGCTGGTGAGCACGACGGTGGTGCTGTCCACGCCTCACCTCCCAGATCAGGACTCTAAGCCCGGTGCCGCCCGGCCGTAAGTGCAGTCGTCGTTTTGAGAGGTTGGTTATGTCCGAGGCCGCCCCCAAGGCCGGTCAGCTGACGTTCGTCGCCCCGCGACGGGCGAAGCCGCAGCGCCACCTGGCCGATCTGACCATGGCCGAACGCCGCGCGGCCGTCGCGGAACTCGGCGAGAAGCCGTTCCGGGCCGACCAGCTCTCGCGCCACTACTTCAGCAAGCTGACCGGGTCGCCCGAGGAGATGACCGACCTTCCGGCGGCCTCCCGCGAGACGCTCGGCCAGCTGCTCCCGTCGCTGCTGACCTCGGTCCGCGAGATCACCTGCGACGACGGCATGACCCGCAAGACCCTCTGGAAGCTGTTCGACGGCTCCCTGGTCGAGTCGGTCATGATGCGCTATCCCGACCGGGTCACGATGTGCGTCTCCTCGCAGGCCGGCTGCGGCATGAACTGCCCGTTCTGCGCCACCGGCCAGGCCGGGCTGACCCGCAACATGTCGACCGCCGAGATCGTCGAGCAGGTCGTGGCCGGTCAGCGGGCCCTGGCCAAGGGCGACCTGCCGGGCGGGCCCGGCCGGGTCAGCAACATCGTGTTCATGGGCATGGGCGAGCCGATGGCCAACTACAAGGCCGTGATCGGCGCGGTCCACCGCATGGTCGACCCGTCGCCCGAGGGCCTGGGCATCTCGGCGCGCGGGGTGACCGTCTCCACGGTCGGTCTCGTCCCGGCGATCGAGAAGCTGTCCAACGAGGGGCTGCCGGTGACGCTGGCCGTCTCGCTCCACGCCCCCGACGACGAGCTGCGCGACACGCTCGTGCCGATCAACACGCGCTGGAAGGTGGCCGAGGTCCTCGGCGCGGCGTGGGACTACGCCGCCAAGACCAAGCGCCGGGTCTCGATCGAATACGCCCTCATCAAGGACATCAACGACCAGGAGTGGCGGGCCGACCTGCTCGGCAAGCTGCTCAAGGGCAAGCTGGTCCACGTCAACCTGATCCCGCTCAACCCGACCCCGGGCTCGAAGTGGACCGCCTCCCGGCCGGAGGACGAGCGGGCCTTCGTCCGCCGCCTGGAGTCCCACGGCGTCGCGGTGACGGTCCGCGACACGCGTGGCCGCGAGATCGACGGGGCCTGCGGCCAGCTCGCGGCGGCTAACCCCTGACCCTTCTCACCGCCGCATAGCCGGCCAGCCCGGCCGCGCTCCACGCCAGCGCCGACGCCACGATGACCGCCAGCCGTTGCGGAAGGTCGTCGTGGTGGGCGGCGTTCATCCAGTCGAGAACGGGCACCGACGCCCACGGGCTCGCCGAGCTGAGCAGCAGGATCGCCATGTATCCGCCGACCAGCACGGCCGCCGACGCGGCGGGGGAGGCCAGCACCGGGCGGCTCGTCAGCGCGCCCAGCGCCGTCCCGGCGAGCACGGCCAGCAGGTGCAGGCCCGCGCCGTAGCCGAGATCGGCCCCCGACGGGGTCTCGGCGAAGCCGACGAACAGCGGGAACACGACCGCCGTCAGCGCCAGCAGCGACGTCAGGCCCAGCGCGGCCAGCAGCCCGGCGGTGAGCTCGCGGCGGCGGCCGACGGCGGTGATCGCGATGAGCCGCTGCTCGTCGGGCTCGTTGTCGAGCAGCCCCCGGGCGGCCCAGGCGAAGACCAGCATCAGGATGCCCGCCGAGTCGGCGTAGCTGGGCAGCTCTCCGCCGGCGGGGACGCCCGTGGCGTACAGGATCGACAGGACGGCGAGCAGCCCGAGCAGGGGCTGGAAGATCCGATGCGACCGTACATAACCGGAGAGCCGGAACGCGACCAGGGGGATCATGACACCTCGTGGCCTTCCGCCCGCAGCCGGGCGGCCAGCGCGGCGGCCCTCGACTGCGGCAGTTTGATCGTCAGGGTGGTCAGCGGGTCGTCGTCGACCGGCAGCGCGACCTGGGTGATCTTCCCGTCGCGCACTTCGTGGCGGGTCACGCCCGGCACCGCCCGCAGGTCGCCCTGGTGGTCGCTGGCGACGACGATGCCGCCCCGCGCGGCGACCTCGGCGACGATCACCGACAGCTCGGCGCGGGCCTGCGCGTCGAGCCCGGCGAAGGGCTCGTCGAGGATGAGCAGCCCGGGATCCCCGGCGAGGGCCTGGGCGAGGCCGACCTTGTGGGCGCTGCCCTTCGACAGGTCGGAGAGCCTCTGGCCGAGCAGGTGGTCCATGCCGAGCCGGGCGGTCAGCTCCTCCGGCACGGGCGCGCGCCGGACCGCCCCCATGTGCCGCAGGTAGGCCGCCACGGTGAACGGCTGCGCGGAGGGGAACCGCTCGGGGGCGTAGCCGACGACCGGCGGACGGCCGGTGATCCCGCCTCTGACCGGCCGCAGCAGACCCGCGAGCAGCCGCAGGAGAGTCGACTTGCCGGTGCCGTTGGGCCCGGTGATTTCGGCCACCGACCCGGGGGACAGGTCGAGGGAGGCGTCGTCGAGCACCCACGGTTCGCCCCGCCTGTAACGGAAGTACACCTTCGTCGCGAGCACCTACCGATTTTAGGTTGATTGTGGCTCTTGCCGGATTCATCTCGATAATGAACGGCATGCTTCGCACACGAATCCCCGGCGCGGCGCTGCTCGCGGTCGCCGCGTTACTCGCCCCCTCAGCCCCGGCCTGGGCCGACGCCCACTCCCCGGGCTCCTCCGGGGTGGGCGACCCCTACTTCCCGCACGCCGGGAACGGTGGGTACGACGTCCAGCACTACGACCTGAAGCTGCGCTACACCCCCAAGTCCGGTGAGATCGACTCCACCGCCACGATCACCGCGAAGGCCACCAAGGGCCTGTCGCGCTTCAACCTCGACCTGTCGGGCCTGACCGTCCGGTCGGTCACGGTCGACGGCCGCAAGGCCAAGTGGTCCCGCAAGGGCCAGGAGCTGACCGTCACGCCGAAGAAGGGCATCGCCGACGAGGCCACCTTCAAGGTCGTCGTCGACTACGACGGCAGGCCGAAGCCGGCCGGCGACTCCGAGCTCGGCGTCACCGGCTTCATCCACACCAAGGACGGGGCCGTCGTCGTCTCCCAGCCCGACGGCGCCCGCACCTGGTTCCCCGCCAACGACACCCCGCGTGACAAGGCCACCTTCTCCTACGAGATCAGCGCTCCCGCCGGCCTGACCGTGCTGGCCAACGGCGAGCCGCAGAACTCCGGCATCGTCCGGGTGAAGAAGGGCTACGTCGTCTCCCGCTGGAAGATGGCCCAGCCCATGGCCCCCTACCTGGCCATGATCGCCATCGGCAAGTACAAGGTCACGGAGAGCACGACGGGCGGCCTGCTCAACATCACCGCCTACGACCCGGCGCTGGCCAAGACGGCGAAGTACCTGCACAAGGAGACCGCCGAGGCGACCAAGTGGGGAGTGGAGCACTTCGGCCCCTACCCGTTCGGCTCGACCGGCGGCATCGCCGACAAGCTCGGCGTCAACTTCGCCCTGGAGACCCAGGGCCGTCCCGTCTACGACGGCGACGCCAGCGACGACCTGCTGATCGTCCACGAGATCGCGCACCAGTGGTTCGGCGACAGCGTCGGCGTGAAGTCGTGGAACGACATCTGGCTGAACGAAGGCCTGGCCAGCTACGCCGAGTGGCTCTACGAGGAGACCCACAACGGCCCGACGGCCGCGAAGACCTTCGCCACGCACTACAAGAACACGGGCAAGTTCTGGGACGTCAAGACCGGCGACCCCGGCAAGAAGAACATGTTCGACTGGGAGGCGATCTACCTGCGCGGCGCGATGACCGTCCACGCCCTGCGCGTCGAGATCGGCGACGAGACGTTCTTCGAGCTGCTCAAGGAGTGGCCGGCCCGCTACAAGCACGCCACCGCGACCACCAAGGACTTCATCGCGCTGGCCGAGGAGCTCAGCGGCGAGGACCTCGGCCCGCTCTTCAAGAAGTGGCTGTACGTGGCCAAGAAGCCCGCCCTCTAGAACCGCGGAGGGCGGGCTTCCCGGTGGAACCCGCCCTCACCCGGTCAGCTTGCCGACCTGCTCGATCAGCGTCAGCACCGAGAAGAATCCGAAGAACGCGAAGGTCAGCAGCACCGCGACCATGCGGTAGCCGCGGATCCTGATGGGCTGCGGCAGCATCTTGCGGTTCAGCACCGCCAGCAGCGCCGAGTAGAGGAACATCATGATCCCGCCGACGCTGGCGGAGATCACCAGCAGCGTGATCGGCTGGTCGAACCCGATCGTCAGCATCGCGATCCCGAAGACCACGATGAACCAGACGACGAGCGAGTAGACGCGGCTCTCCGTCCACCGCGACGACTCCGGCAGGTAGACGGTCTTGACGATGTCGGCCACCATCCGCCCGACGTAGTCGCAGATCCCCATCGCGGCGGCGAACAGCGACAGCGCGCCGATGGCCCAGAAGAACGTCCCGAACCAGCTCAGCCGCTGGTTCAGCACCTCACCCTCGGCCTGGAGGAAGGTGATGTCGTTGGTGTTGCCGGTGCCGAACACGGTCGAGTAGGCCAGCATCGACATCAGGAAGATCGTGAAAATGGTGATCGCGACGAACGAGATGAGCTGCTCGATGTTCGCGACCTTCCACCACCGCCGCCACCGCGACAGGTTCTCCTCGGTCGGCTCGAACGTGTAACCGGTCGCCGGCGCGGCCTGGTCCTCCCCGGTCACGGGCGAGACCAGCCGGGGGATCCGGGCCCCCATGCCCATGTTCTTGTCCCGGATCCAGTTGCTCTGCACGAGGTTCTGACCGCCGCCCGCCCCCGCGAACGCCAGCGCGCCGAGCACCAGAGCCGTGCCGAGCTGGCTGGGGATCGTCCCGATGCTCGTGACCGCCTCTCCCAGCCCCTTGTACGCCTCTCCCGTGATCGCCACGAACAGGGCGACGACCAGGAAGACGAGCACCGCCGCGACCTTGACGAACTGGGTCGCCTCGACAGTGCGATAGACGACGGGCGAGAGCGTGAGCGCCACCCCGATGATCACCAGCTCGATGACCGCGATGACCGTGACGTTCCCCTGCCCGATGGCCTAGGTGAACACGGTGGCCGACGAGGTCGCCCAGCCCGGCCAGATGTTGGCCAGCAGCGCCATGAGGGCGAACACGATCCCCCAGTGGCGACCCAGCCGCGAGAACCCGGTGAGCGCGGTCTCGCCGGTGGCCAGCGTGTACCGCTCGATCTCCATGTTCAGGAAGAACTGCGCCACGACCCCGACGACGGCCGCCCACAAGAACACCAGCCCGACGTTGGCGGAGATGTAGGGCCAGATGACGAACTCACCCGACGCGAGCCCGACCCCGGCGGCGATCACCCCCGGCCCGAGGACGCGGCGGAGCGGCTGGGGCTCGGGCAACTGGGCGACCTTGAACGCGGGCATGCTGCTCATAGCTCGCGTGGCTACCCGAACCGGGCACTTTTAGCCCGGCAGTTCCGATGATCATGAGATTCCGCCACTTCTCCTACGACACCATCGTCGGCGAGGAGCCCATGGACTACACGATCATCATCGCGACGGCCACCGCACTGGCCGGGTTGTGGCTGCGCGTCCACTTACAACGAATACGCCTACGGGAGGAATCCCGCCGCGACCACATCCGCCATCTGCCACCGGGCAGCCGGGTCCTGGACCTGGGCAGCCGGGGAGTGGTCATCGACGTGGGAAGGCCGCCGAATGAATGAGGATCGGCTGACCAAGGCCGACCCGCCCTCTCCAATGATTGACCGCGCTGGCGTCGAGGCGCGCGCGGCCTTCCTGGACCTGGTTCAGGACGAACGGTCTCGACTGATCCAGTTCCTGCTCCGTTGCGGCTGCTCGATGGAGGACGCCAACGACGCGGCTCAGGATGCACTCATCGAGGCGTGGCGGCGAGTAGAGGACTGGCACAAGATCAGAGAACCGAAAGCGTGGTTGCGCAAGGTCGCGTTACGAGCAGCCGGCAGGCCACCGGGGCTGCGCCGGATTCAGTTGAACCCACTTCTGGTCGCCGAGTTGCCAGAAGTCGCCTCTCCACTTGACGCTCCCTGCGATCTCGCGACCGCGACGATCGACGTGCTCAACGCGCTCAGGGCACTTCCTCGTCGGCACCGCTTTGTGATGGCCTGCCACATGGATGGCTTGTCGACATCCCATATCGCCGATCTTTTGGAGATCACGCCGCGCCAGGTCACGAATCTGATCAGCCAGGCCCGAGAGAATTTGCGCCGGACGCTCTCGGAGGGGGTGCGATGAACGACGAACAGTTGGACGCCCTCCTCGTGGCGGCGGAGGCGGATCTCCTCGCCTACCTGCGCGAACCGGAGGATCTTGGCGCTTTCTACGACGCGCTGCTCAGATGCCAACCCAGGCCGGCCCCGGGAGAGTTGCTGATGCGCATCGATCTCCAGGAGCTCATCTGGGCCGCATCGGAAAGCTTCGGCGAGGGCATTGCGGCCTGCCTGACGACCACGTGGGTCACATGCTTCGAGGGGGTGGATCGCCGCATCCGCTTGTTCATGGCGACCCATGATCTGGGATGGGAGGAAGGGTACGGTCACAACTCGTCCATGCGGTTGAACCTTCACGTCGCTCTGTCACATCTCCTCATCCTGACCCGGGCCGCCCAGGGAAGCGCGCCGTTCTCCCGCCGCCTGTTCGCCGAAGAACAGCTGGATCACGTGATGGGCCGCCTTCAAGCGGTTCAGGCTGAAGCGGCGCGCTATCGGTTGAGCGTGACCGGAAGAGATCTGTCCGAGCTGGCCATCAGCGCGCGTCACATTGATGCGCTTCTCGGCGTCGAGTGGGATGACGCCACCATCTGGCCCAGCGAGGTCGCCGACCTCATTCGCGCCGACTCGATTGAGATCGCGCCCGGTCGCTATCAGATCCAGGCCGGATACACCCGGGACCACGTGCCCGTGTGACCTCAGGACCCGGGCAGGGGCGTTCAGCGCCTGCCCGGGTTAGTGGGTGCCCCAGCTGTACGTTTGTTTGTGCAGCTTGAGGTATACAAAAGTCTCGGTGGCGCGTACCGCCGGGATCGCACGGATCTTGCCGAGAATCTCCAGGAGGTGCTGATCGCCCTCACACACGACCTCGACCATGATGTCGAGGGACCCCGCCGTCAGGACGACGTAGTCGACCTCCTCGATGGAGGAGAGCTCGTCGGCCACGGCCTCCAGGTCGCCCTCGCACTTGATGCCGATCATGGCCTGGCGCGGGAAGCCGAGAGTCAGGGGGTCGGTGACCGCCACGATCTGCATGACGCCGGCGTCGAGCAGGCGCTGCACGCGCTGGCGGACCGCCGCCTCGGAGAGTCCGACGGCCTTCCCGATGGCGGCGTACGGCTTGCGGCCGTCGGCCTGGAGCTGCTCGACGATCTGTTTGGAGATCTCGTCGAGCACCACGGGGCCGTTCCTGGTGGTCCGAACCTTCGACGTGGTCATCCCCGCATAAGCCCTTCATGTTTCCGACAGGTTGCCGCCTAGGTGCGACATGTTGTCAGTTCAGCGTCCCTTGTCAAGCGATTCCGTAGCAATTTGATATCTTTCGCTACGAAATCCCTTGTCGTTGTCTGATATGTCTGTCAGAGTCGCGACAACTTTGAACACCTCAACAGGAGGTCGAAGTGACCACCCGCCTGCAGAACTACATCAACGGGAAGTTCGTCGACGCCAAGAGCGGACGCTTCTCCGACGTGGTGGATCCGAGCACCGGCGAGGTCTACGCGCAGGCGCCCCTCTCCGGTCAGGACGACGTCGACGCGGCCTATGAGGCCGCCGCCACGGCGTTCGAGACCTGGGGGCAGACCACTCCGGGTGAGCGAGCGAACCTGCTGTTGAAGATAGCCGACGCCATCGAGGCGCGCGCGGAGGAGATCAACCAGGCCGAGTGCCGCAACACCGGCAAGCCCTACGCCCGCATGAGCGAGGACGAGACGCCGGTCGCCGCCGACCACTTCCGGTTCTTCGCCGGGGCGGCCCGCACGCTGGAGGGCCCGACGGCGGGCGAGTTCCTCGCCGACCACACCTCGGTCATCCGGCACGAGCCGGTCGGCGTCATCGGCCAGGTCACGCCCTGGAACTACCCGATGATGATGGCCGTCTGGAAGATCGCCCCGGCGCTGGCGGCGGGCAACACGATCGTGCTGAAGCCCTCGGACACCACGCCCGTCTCCACGGTCAAGCTGGCCGAGATCATCGGCGACGTCCTGCCGGCCGGCGTCTTCAACGTCGTGACCGGTGACCGCGAGACCGGTTCGCTGGTCGTCTCCCACCCGACCGCATCGATGGTCGCGATCACCGGCTCGGTCGGCGCGGGCATGGCGGTGGCCAAGAGCGCCGCCGACGACCTCAAGCGCGTCCACCTGGAGCTGGGCGGCAAGGCTCCGGTCGTGGTCTTCGACGACGTCAAGGACATCAAGGCCACCGCCGAGGCCATCGCCGGCGCGGGGCTCTACAACGCCGGGCAGGACTGCACGGCGGCCTGCCGGGTGATCGTCCAGGAGTCGATCCACGACGAGTTCGCCGCCGCGCTCAAGGAGGCCGCCGCCGCGACCGTCACCGGCACCGGCGACGACGCCTTCTACGGCCCGCTCAACAACCCGAACCAGCTCGACCGGGTGAAGGGCTTCTTCGAGCGGCTGCCGGAGCACGCCACCGTGCTCACCGGCGGCGAGCAGGTCGGCGAGGCGGGCTACTTCTTCGCCCCGACCGTCGTCGACGGCCTGAAGCAGGACGACGAGATGGTGCAGACCGAGGTCTTCGGGCCGGTCATCACCGTCCAGACCTTCACCGACGAGGCCGACGCGCTGGCCAAGGCCAACGGCGTGCAGTACGGCCTGTCGAGCTCGGTCTGGACCTCCGACCACGGGCGTGCGATGCGCATGTCCAAGCGGCTCGACTTCGGGGTCGTGTGGGTCAACACCCACATCCCCTTCGTGTCGGAAATGCCGCACGGCGGCTTCAAGCACTCCGGGTACGGCAAGGACCTGTCGGTCTTCGGCCTGCACGACTACACCCGGGTGAAGCACGTCATGCACTTCATTGGTGACTAGGTAAGCGAGAGGTGATATGCCCGAGGATGTCCCCGCCATCGAGCTTGACGGCGTCGTCAAGGAGTACCTCTCGCACGGCGAGACGGTGC
Organism: Herbidospora cretacea; assembly: GCF_001570605.1. Taxonomy (GTDB): domain Bacteria; phylum Actinomycetota; class Actinomycetes; order Streptosporangiales; family Streptosporangiaceae; genus Herbidospora; species Herbidospora cretacea. The sequence goes on from NZ_BBXG01000010.1 coordinate 196,111, forward strand.
AGGCGGTCAAGGGTGTCAGCCTGACGATCGGGGAGGGGGAGTTCTTCTCCCTCCTCGGCCCGTCCGGGTGTGGCAAGACGACGACGATGCGCATGATCGCGGGGTTCGAGGAGCCCACCAAGGGCCTCGTCAAGCTCCTCGGGCAGGACGTCACGGACGTCCCGCCCAACAAGCGCGACATCAACATGGTCTTCCAGTCGTACGCGCTGTTCCCGCACATGAACGTGTGGGAGAACGTGGCCTTCGGGCTGCGGCGCAAGAAGGTGGCCGAGGCCGAGATCAAGAAACGCGTCGGCGACATCCTGGAGATCGTCGACCTCACGGGCCGCGAGAAGCGGCGTCCCCGGGAGATGTCCGGCGGCCAGCAGCAGCGGGTGGCGCTCGCCCGCGCGCTGGTCAACCGGCCCCGGGCGCTGCTGCTCGACGAGCCGCTGGGCGCCCTCGACCTGAAGCTGCGCCAGCAGATGCAGACCGAGCTCAAGCGCATCCAGCGGGAGGTCGGCATCACGTTCGTGTACGTGACCCACGACCAGTCCGAGGCGCTCACCATGAGCGACCGGATCGCGGTCATGAACGACGGCCTGGTCGAGCAGCTCGCCGATCCCCGGGAGATCTACGAGCGGCCCGCCTCGAAGTTCGTGGCCGGGTTCATCGGCACGTCCAACCTGCTGAGCGGCCGGGTCGACGCCGCCGACGGCGACCTGCTGGTGGTCCGCCTCGGCGAGCACGACCGCATTCTCGTACCGGGCACGGCGGCTGTGGGGGACACCGTCGACCTGACCGTGCGGCCGGAGAAGATCACGATCTCCACCGAGCGGCCCGAGGCCGGGCTGAGCATGGTCCAGGGCACCGTGGGCGAGCTCACCTACCTGGGCACGTACAACAGCTACGCGGTGGCGCTGGCCGACGGCACCGAGATCACGGTCTTCCAGCAGAACGCCCTCGACAGCTCGACCACCGCGGAACGCGGGGACGCGGTGTGGCTGTCGTGGCGGCCCCAGCACTCTTACACCCTGTCGTAACCTGCGGCGTAACCGGGGGAAATCTCCGGATAACGTCGGAAAAGTACAGCTAGGAACGACCGCTCTTCTCCCCTCGGAGCCTTGATGAACAATCCGCTTCTGCGTGGCCTGACGCAGTCCCGATACTCCCGCCGCGACGCCATCCGCGTCGCCGGTTTCTCCGCCGCCGGGCTGGCCCTGGCCGCGTGCGGCGTGCAGGGCCAGAAGGCCGCCGCCCCCGCGCCGAGCGCCGCCGCCGACTTCTGGTCGACCCAGAAGAAGAACGGGACGGTCGTCTTCGCCAACTGGCCCGAGTACATGCCCGAGGACCAGGCGCCGCTGAAGCAGTTCCAGCAGGCCACCGGGATCTCGTACGAGTACAAAGAGGTCATCCAGGAGAACGCGGAGTTCTTCGGCAAGTCGGAGCCGCAGCTCAGGGCGGGTCAGCCGCTCGGTTACGACATCATCGTCATGACCAACGGCATCCAGCTCGGCAAGATGATCCAGCTCGGCTACCTGACCGCGCTCGACCACAAGCAGCTGCCGAACTTCGCGGCCAACGCCGGCGCCAAGTACAAGAACCCGGCCTACGACGCGAACAACACCTTCACGATCCCCTACCAGGCCGGTGTCACGGGCATCGCGTACAACACCAAGTACGTCGACGAGGACATCACCAGCATCCAGTCGCTGTTCGACAAGAAGTACGAGGGCAAGGTCGGCATGATGGCCGACGCCCAGGAGATCGGCAACTTCGGCATGTTCGCCGTCGGGGTCGACCCCGACAAGTCGACCCAGGCCGACTGGGAGAAGGCCGCCGCCAAGCTCAAGGAGCAGCGCGACCAGGGCATCGTCCGCAAGTACTACGCGCAGGACTACATCGACGCCGTCGCCAAGGGCGACATCTGGCTGAGCCAGGCCTGGTCGGGCGACGTGTTCCAGCGCCAGCTCGCCGGCGAGCCGGTCAAGTTCGTGGTGCCCCAGGAGGGCGGCACGATCTGGATCGACAACATGGCGATCCCCAAGGGCGCCGCCAACCCGGTCGACGCGCTGATGCTGATGGACTTCCTCTACAAGCCCGAGGTGGCCGCCGAGCTGACGGCCTACATCCAGTACGTCACCCCGGTGACCGGCGTGCAGGAGATCCTGGCGGCCAAGGACGACAAGGACTCCAAGGCGCTGGCCGACAGCCCGCTGATCTTCCCGACCGACGCCGACTACGCGAAGCTGCGCAGCTACCGCACTCTGACCAACGCCGAGGAGCCGGTCTTCAACGGCCTCTTCCAGACCATCACCCAGGGCTGACCGAATGAGACGCTGGACGCCTTACTGGCTGGCCCTGCCCGCGTGGCTGTGGCTCGCCATCTTCCTGGTGGTGCCCATCGCGGCCATGGCCTCGGTGTCGCTGACCACGGGCAACCTCATCGACGGGTTCGCGCAGACGTTCAGCGTCTCCAACTACTCGGACGCGATCGCCAAGTACAGCACGCAGTTCCTGCGCTCGCTGCTGTACGGCGGCATCGCGACCGTGATCATGCTGGTGCTCGGCTATCCGGTGGCCTACTGGATCGCCTTCAAGGCCGGGCACCGCAAGTCCATGTTCCTGTTCCTGCTGCTCCTGCCGTTCTTCGTGTCGTTCGTGCTGCGCACGATCTCGTGGGGCTTCCTGCTCGCCGACGACGGCATCCTGTTCGGCACGCTGAAGGGCTGGGGCGTGCTGCCCGAGGACTTCCACGTGCTGGCCACGACGGTGGCGGTCATCGGCGGCCTGGTCTACAACTTCCTGCCGTTCATGATCCTGCCGATCTACGTGGCGCTGGAGCGGGTCAACCCCACGGTCATCGAGGCCGCCTACGACCTCTACGCCTCCCGGTTCGCGACCTTCCGCCGGGTGGTGCTGCCGCTGTCGCTGCCCGGGGTGTTCGCCGGCGTCCTGATGACGTTCGTGCCGGCCACGGCCGACCCGATCAACGCCCAGGTCCTGGGCGGCACCGGCAACACGATGATCGGCAACATCGTGCAGACCGAATATCTGGTCAACAACAACTATCCGACCGCGTCGGCGATCTCGTTCACCCTGATGGCCGTGCTCCTGATCGGCATCTTCATCTACGCGCGTGCCCTCGGCACCGAGAACGTGCTGGAGGCGGCGGCGAGATGAGAGGCGGACTCGGAGACCGCGTTCTCTACATCTACACGTGGCTCATCATCGGGTGGCTGTCGCTGCCCATCGCGGTGATGATCCTGTTCGGCTTCAACGACAAGCAGTCGAAGTCGAACACCTCGTGGCAGGGTTTCACGTTCAAGTGGTACCACCAGCTGTTCGCCATCGACGGCCTGACCACCGCCCTGGTGAACTCGCTGCTGATCGCGCTGATCAGCACCGTCCTGGCCACCGTGCTCGGCACCCTGCTGGGCCTGGCCGTGGGCCGCTACCGGTTCCGCGGCAAGGGCGTCACCGACTTCCTCATCTTCGCCGCGATCAGCACCCCTGAGCTGGTCATGGGCGCCTCGCTGCTGTCGCTGTTCGTGTCGGGCAACGCCCCGCGCGGCCACATCACGATCATCATCGCGCACACGCTCTTCTCGCTCGCGTTCGTCGTCGTGACGGTCCGGGCGAGGGTGGTCGGCCTCGATCCCTCCCTGGAGGAGGCCGCCCGCGACCTGGGCGCCGGGACGTGGACGACGTTCCGCCTGGTCACCCTCCCGTCGATCATGCCGGGCGTGGCGGCGGGCGCGATGCTCGCCTTCGCCCTGTCGATCGACGACTACGTCGTGACGAGTTTCGTCAACGGCTCGACCCAGACGTTCCCCCTGTGGATCATCGGCGCCGTGAAGGTCGGCATCCCGCCGCAAGTGAACGTGATGGGAACCCTTATCTTTGGTATCGGCGTACTGCTTGCCGTCGTCAATGCCGTGTCCGCCCGAAGGAAGACGACCCACTAAGGGACGTGAAATGTGTGACCCCTCCGCACAGCTTTCCTAGCATCGCGAAGGGCAAGTGCCCCCGTAGTTCCACTACGTCCGCGTGTCCCGCCCGCGCCGCCCGTCTAGGTCGGCGCGAGCCCGGCGTGTCCGCCGCGCCCACCTGATCTGACCCCGCCCCGTTGAGCCGTGCTCCGGGGCTGTCTGCTTTTCCCCCACCGATGTGACGTCGTCATGTCGGCATTTCCGCTATCCCCAAGAAAGAGATCTCGATGATGAGGCGTACCAGAAAAATTGTCGGAATCCCCGCCGGCGACGAACCCGTGTTGAGGCGATGATGGACCCCCGACGCGCGCTGGCCGATGCCGAGCGCAAGCCCTACTGGCTGGACGAGGACCCGTTCGAGCCGGCCACCCTGCCCCGCCTGTTCGGCCACACCACCGCCGACCTGGCCATCGTCGGCGGAGGGTTCTCCGGCCTGTGGACCGCCCTGCTCGCCAAGGAGCGCGACCCCCACCGCGACGTCGTGCTGCTGGAGGGCCAGAAGGTCGGCTGGGCCGCCACCGGCCGCAACGGCGGTTTCTGCCACGCCAGCCTGACCCACGGCCTGGGCAACGGGCTGGAGCGGTGGCCCTATGAGATCGCCGACCTGCACCGCATGGGCATCGAGAACTTCAACGAGATCGAAGAGACGATCAAGCGCTATGGCATCGACTGCTCCTTCGAGCGGACCGGCGAGATGAACGTCGCCACCGAGCCGTGGCAGGTCGAGGAGATGCACGAGGTCCACACGATAGGCCGCGAGCTCGGCATGGACATCCAGTACCTCGACCAGGACGAGGTGCGGGCCGAGGTCAACTCCCCGACCTACATCGCCGGCGTCTGGGAGCGCGGCGAGTGCGCCATGATCGACCCGGCCCGGCTCGCGTGGGGCCTGCGTCAGGCGTGCCTGAAGCTCGGGGTCCGCATGTACGAGCACTCGCCCGTCCGCGAGATCACCACGCTCGGCCCGTCGATGCAGCTCAAGTCCGTGTACGGAACCGTGCGCGCCCGCCGGGTCGCGCTGGGCACGGGCGTCTTCTCCCCGCTGCTGCGCCGGTTGAAGTACTACGTCGTGCCCGTGTACGACTACGCCCTGATGACCGAGCCGCTGAGCCAGGCCCAGCTCGACTCGATCGGCTGGAAGAACCGCCAGGGCATGGGCGACTCGGCCAACCAGTTCCACTACTACCGGCTGACCGACGACAACAGCATCCTGTGGGGCGGCTACGACGCGGTCTACTACAACGGCGGGCAGGTCCGCCCGACCTACGACCAGCGCGACACCACCTTCACCACCCTGGCCGAGCACTTCTACGAGACCTTCCCGCAGCTGGAGGACGTGCGGTTCTCCCACAAGTGGGGCGGCGTCATCGACACGTGCAGCCGGTTCTCGGCCTTCTTCGGCACCGCCTACGGCACCCGCCTCGCCTACGCGGTCGGCTACACGGGCCTCGGCGTGGCGGCGACGCGGTTCGGCGCCAACGTGATGCTCGACCTCCTCGACGGCCGGGACACCGAGCGGACCAGGCTGCACATGGTCCGCCAGAAGCCGGTGCCCTTCCCGCCTGAGCCCGTCAGGTCGGGGGTGATCCAGCTGACCCGGTGGTCGCTGGCCCAGGCCGATGCCAACGGGGGCCGCCGCAACATGTGGCTGCGCACTCTCGACCGGCTCGGGCTGGGATTCGACTCATGAGATCTTTACGTCAACACTGAGGGGATGAGAGTCGAGTTCACCGCAGGCACCCTCCGGCTCGTCGGCGAGCTGAGGGTGCCCACGGGCCCGGGTCCCCACCCGGCGCTTGTCTTCACCGGCCCCTTCACCGGTGTGAAAGAGCAGGTCACCGGGCTCTACGCCGAACGTCTCACCGACCTCGGCTACGTCACGCTGGCCTTCGACCACCGCAACTGGGGTGAGTCCGACGGCCAGCCGCGCCGTCACGAGGATCCCCAGGGCAAGCTGGAGGACCTGCGGGCGGCGGTGAGCTACCTGCGCTCCCGCCCCGAGGTCAGGTCAGAGGCGATCGGCGCGGTCGGCATCTGCCTCGGCGGCGGCTACGCGCTGAAGTTCGCCGCCTTCGACCCCCGGGTCCGGCTGTTCGTGGGCATCGCGGGGGGCTACAACAGCCCCTACACGATGCGGTCGGGCGACTGGTGGACGGGCGCGCTCAAGACGTTCACCGAGGTGCTGGAGCGGCAGGACCAGGGGGCCCGGCCCGAATACGTGCCGGCGGTGGGTTCGGCCGACGCCGCGATGGGCGGCGACGAGCCCTTCCAGTACTACGGAACCACGCGCGGCGAGGCCGCCGGCTGGGTCAACGAGGTGACGAGGGCCTCGTTGCGCGAGCTGATCACGATGGACAACATGATGGGCGCCGACTTCCTGTCCCCGAAGCCCGCCCTGCTCGTTCACGGCGTGGTCGACGCCTACTGCGCGCCCGAGGGCGCCCACGAGGCGCACGCCCGCCTGTCCGAGCCGAAGAAGCTGGTCTGGCTCGACGCCAAGCTCCACGTCGACCTCTACGACACCGAGCCCTACGTCAGCCAGGCGGTGGAGGCGGTGGCGGAGTTCCTCAGCGTCCACCTGCCAGCCACCGCACGGGGTTCACACGGGTGACCAGGTCGGGCACGCCCTCCACCTCGAACAGCCGCGCGTAGCCCTCGCCGCCGTAGGGGGCGAGGTGGCCCCGGCGGGTCACCCCGGCGCTGAACAGGACGCGTTCGCCGTGCCCGGCGTCGAGCAGGGTGAAGACGTCGTCGGGGCAGGTCACGGTGACGTAGGCGCCGGTCTCGCAGATCTTGCGCTGGGCCAGCGGGTCGTTGGTCCTGACGTTGACCCGCTGGGCCGGCACCTTGTGGTGCAGCAGCGTCTCCAGCAGCGCCAGCCCGCTGGTCGCGACGGGCAGGTCGGTCCGCAGCGAGGCGCGGGCGGCGGCGACGGCCGCGCGCTCCTCGGCGGGGGTGGGGGTCTCGTCGTGGGAGGCGCTGACGATGATCCCGGGCCGGGCGGAGGTGCCGTCGAGGCCGACGCCGATCTCCCGCAGCAGGTCTCCGGTCAGGTCGTCGACCCCGGCCTTCCTGATGAGCTCCCCGGCGAAGGGCTCGGCGCCGAACCCGGTCGCCGCGACGATCGCGACCCGGCTCCCGGCCGCCATGCGGGTCAGCGCGGTGGTGTCACGCCCCATGCCGAGGCCGGTGTGGTCGACGACCAGGGAGAGGCCGAACTCCCGGTTGAGGCGGGTCAGCTCGGCGGTGACGTGGCCCTCTTCGTCCAGCCACCGTTCAGGATCGGACTCGACCCCGACGCCCCAGCGGGTGTCGGACCGCAGGGTCTCCCAGGGGAGCACGGGACCTTCGACGGAACTGACCGGGACGGTCCCGGCGACGGTCTGGATGCGAGCCTCGAACATGACCGGACATTAGCCGATTTTGAGGCGTGATCAGGTCATTCTTGGGATTCCTTTACCCCGGAGTGTGAGTGTTTGTCGGCTCTGCCGCCGCGCAGGCCGTCTTCGCCGGGTCCTTCACGACGAAGATCTCGTCCAGGAGCTGCGCCTCGGCCGGGACCGCCGGGGGCGTGGCGTGGCCGGGCACCCAGTAGACCTTGACGTCGTAGTCGTGGTCGGCGTCGCGGGGGTCCTCGACGCCGACGCGCACCGGCACCTTCCAGGTCCCGTCGTGGGCCGGTCGCAGGTCGTGCACGCCCGTGCCGCCGACGACCAGCCACAGCTTCCCGGCGCCGGGAGGGATGGCCGTGCCGGAGACGGTCGTGCAGGTCGGGGTGAAGCCGCCGTCGACCGGATGGTTGATGTGCACCATCCCGTAGCTGACCGCGAGCGGCGTCCGCGCCGGGGTCGCGACGCCGGTCTGCCGCACGAGGGAGACGGCCAGTCCGGCGGTCATCAACGAGAATCCCGCGATGACAAAAGGCATAAGTCGCGATTGGGTGGATTTGTTGGAAAGGCTGACCACCAGAAGGGCCAAAGCGGCGAATCCGGCGAACAGGCTGACCGGCCCGAGGTATTTGTCGGACAAATCCGAATCTGAGTATCCCCAAGCCACCGCGACGGCAACACCGCAGGCAGCGGCCATGATCCGGATGGTGATTCCCATAAAGGGGAGTATGGGGGAGTGTCCTCAGATCATTTGGGGAAAATCGATTCACCGCCCCTTTTGTGAATAAAGGGGCGGTGAATGGTCAGCCGTGCAGCGCGGGTTCCGGCTGCTTCGCCGGGGAGACCGCGCGCGCCGCGACCTTGCCCGTGTTCGCCAGCGCGACGACGAGCACGATGTCCAGGACGACCACGATCCGCTCCAGCAGCCCGTAGTAGTCCTCCCCGCCGATCAGCCCCGACACCGGGGACGTCGGGTGGCTCAGCAGGTAGAACGCCAGGACGGCGCCGCTCACCCGGGCCAGCACGCCGATCGCCCCGAGCGGCCCCCGCCGCGTCAGGATCCAGCCGGCCACCGGGATCGAGGTGAACACCGCCGCCGTCGACCAGCGGTGGATCTCACCGGCGAGCGAGGTGACGGTCGGCGACACGTCGGTCGGGAAGACGGTGGCCAGGACCAGCCCGGCCGCCGCGACGATCAGCAGGAAGCGCGTCGCCGCGGTCCGGGAGGGGTCGAGCCGGGTCAGCGTCCAGGCCGTCGCCACGCAGCCCGCCGCCAGGGCCATCATGCCGAGAGCGAAGATCGTCTCGGTCATGGTGCTCGTCACGGCGTAGTCGCTCAGCAGGCCCGTCATCGGGTCGATCAGGTCGGGAAAGAACAGGTGCAGGGCCAGCATCAGCAGCAGAGCCGCCGCCGGGCCCGCCGTCGCCAGCAGGATCATGGGTCCCCCGTTTAATGGACAGCCGATATGGGTGAGTGGTGCAGGACTTCCCCGTAGATCGCCTCGAAACGGGCCAGCGACCGTTCGTGCGTGTGGGCCGCGGCCAGCGCGAGGCTCGCCCTGCCCATCGCGGCCCGCTCCTCGTCGTGGGTGAGGATGAACTTCAGGTGGCGGGCCAGCTCTGAGACGTCCCCGTGGGTGTAGAGGTGGCCGTTGCCCTCGATCAGGTGCGGCAGCGCCATCGCGTCGGCGGCGACGACCGGCAGGCCACTCGCCATCGCCTCCAGGGTGGCGATGCTCTGGAGCTCGGCCGTGCCGGGCATGCAGAACACGTCGGCGACGGCGTACGCCTGGGGGAGGTCCGCGTCGGCGACGAAGCCGAGGAACTTCACGTTGTCCCCGGCGCCGACCCGGTGGGCCAGCCGCTCCAGGTACTCCCTGCGGTTGCCCTGGCCGACGAAGACGGCCTGGCAGTCGACGTCGTTGAGCAGCTTCGGCAGCGCCAGCACGATCTCGTCGAGGTGCTTCTCCTCGTCGAGGCGGCCGACGAACATGATCGTCGGACGTTCCGGGACGCCGAACCGGCGGCGCGCCCAGGCCTGCGGCTGCGGGTGGAACCGGGACAGGTCGATGCCGCACGACACCGGCTCGACCTCGCTGCGCAGGCCCTTGGCCGAGAGCAGGCCGGCGGCCAGCGGAGTGGGCGTGGTGACGTGGTCGGCCCGTTCGAAGATCCGGTTGAGGTCCTTCCAGGCCAGCTCGCCGACGCGGCGGCGCAGCCGCTGGGGGACCCCGGTGAACTGGAAGAGGTTGTCCGGCATGAAGTGGTTGGTGGCCACCACCGGCAGCCCGGCCCGCTTGGCGGCGGCCACGGCGGAGCGGCCGACCACGAAGTGGCCCTGGGTGTGCACGACGTCGGGCCCGATGCGCCGGACCAGCCGGTCCATGGTGCGGCCGAGCCCGGCCGGGACGGTGAACCGCATCGTCGGGTGGACCATCAGGCGGGCCGACCTCAGCCGGTGCACGAGCACCCCGTCCAGCACGTCGGTGACCGGCGGGCCGTCGTCGGAGGTGCACACGACGTGCACCTCCGTCCCCCGGGCCGCGAGGCCGGAGGCCAGGCGGTGGGTGAAATAGGCCGCGCCGTTCACGTCGGGCGGGTAGGTGTCGGTCGCTATCAGCACCCGGCGGGGGCGGGACTGCGCTACCGACGCCTCGGCGAGGGTGAGGCTCATGGGGGCTCCGTTCACCTTTTCGACAGGGGGGTGGTTCTGGCGAGCGCGACCGTGCCGGCCGCGGCCAGGGCGGCGGCCGCGGTGGCGGCCAGGCCGTTGGCGGGCAGGGGTTCACCGAGCAGGAGCGCGCCGAAGGACACCGCGGTCACCGGGTCGGTGACCTGCAACGCCGCGAAGGCCACCCCGAAGTGCCCGATCGCGTACGCCTTCTGCAGCAGCATCAGCGCCATGACCAGCGGGATCGGCAGGGCCAGGGCGAACCAGAGCTGGCTCGGCCAGCCGTCGGCGATGACCCGCATCAGGGTGGACGCCGCGCCGTACATGACCCCGGCGGAGACGGCCAGCAGGGCGGTGCGCCCCGGCGGCGCGATCCGGGTGGCGGCGGCCAGGCAGAGGAGGGCGACGCCGCCCGCCAGACCCAGCATCAGGGTCACCTCGGCGCCGGTCATGCTCGGTGGCCGCGACGGCACCGGGACCATCAGGACCAGCGCGATCAGGCCGATCGCGACCATCGCCCCGGCCGCCAGCTCGCGCCGGGAGGTCGTGCGCCCGTGCAGCGCGGCGGCGATGGGGAGCGCGAACAGCAGGCTGGCCACACCCATGGGCTGCACGATCGTCAGCGGGCCGATGCTCAGGGCGTAGACGTGCAGGAGTCCGCCCGCGGCGATCACCGCGCCGCCGGCCAGCCAGCGCGGCCGGCGCAGCAGGACCAGCAGGCGGGGCTCGTTCCCGGTGGCCGCCACGTGCTGCTGGAGGGCGGCGCCGAGGGCGAAGAAGAGCGAACCGGCAAGGGCTACGGCCGCTGACGGCGCCGCCGCGAGCATGGTCATGGTGCGGACTCCTCTCCCCTGGATGAAGCCATGGCACGGTGGCCGGAACGCCGCGATACGGCGTCCGGTTCGGGAACTCGTGGGAGATTTCCGCTGTCGTGCCTGACTGCTAAGCGCAGCCTGGTTCAAACGGGGGAGAGATCCATCCGGGATCGCCCCTGAGATGACGACCGGTCATCCCTGGGCGCGATCTCGGGGAATTCATCAGCGTGTTCTCAGCTCATGGTCTTGCCGCCGTTGACGGCGATCCGCTGCCCGGTGACGAACCGGGAGGCGTCGGAGGCGAAGAACGCGACCGTGTCGGCGACGTCGGCGGGGGTGCCCATGTGGGGGAGAGCGAGGGTCTTCCGGTACGACTCGTGGTCGTCGGCCGGGACGGAGGCGTGGCGTTCGACCGGGATCCAGCCGGGCTCGACGGTGTTGACCGTGATGCCGTGGGGTCCCAGGGCGCGGGCCCACGATCGGGTCAGGCCGTGCATGGCCATCTTGGCGGCGACGTACTGGGAGAACTCGGGGTTGCCCAGGTCGGCGACCTCGCTGCCGATGTTGATGATGCGGCCGGTCCCGGCGGCCTTCATCCCGGGCAGCACCGCCTGGAGGATCAGCAGCGGGGCCTTGACGAAGAACTTGAGCTGGTCGAGGTGGTCGTCCCAGGTCAGGTCCTCGACGGGGATCTCCGGCTGCGGGCCGGTGGCGTTGTTGACCACGACCGCGATCGGCCCGGCGGCGGCGATGGCGGCGGCGACCGCCTCCTCGGAGGTGACGTCGAACCGCGCGACGTCGATCGAGTGACCCCGGGAGCGCACCCGGTCGGCGACCGCGGTGGCCCCGGCGGTGTCGTGGGCGTAGTTGAGCAGGACGTGCCACCCGTCGGCGGCGAGACGTTCGGCGATGACGGCGCCGAGCCCGCGGCTGGCGCCGGTGACGAGAGCGGTTCCTTCAGGCAAGGGAGGTCCTTTCAGACGTGCACGGGAACAGGTGCCGATACTCGCGGACGCAGCACCGGCGCCGCCAGGGCGATCGCCGCCACGGCCCCGGTGACCAGCAGGAACGAGACGCGGGGTGAGAAGGCGTCGGCGACCGCGCCGAACAGCGTGGGCCCGCCGAGCCCGGCGAACAGGGTCAGCATGGCGACCCCCGACACGCCCTCCCCGGGAGAGGGCGCGGCGTCGGCGGCGGCGCTGAAGGCCTGCGGCACCACGGTGGCCAGCCCGAGCCCGATCAGCGCGAACCCGAGCGCCGCCACCCAGGTCACCGGCGCGAGCACGACCAGCAGGCCCCCGGCGAGCCCGGTCAGCGCTCCGGCCCGGACGGTCCGCACGATCCCGAGCCGCACGATCACCGCCACCGACCCCAGCCGGGAGGCCGCGGCGGTGCAGGCGAAGGCGACGTAGGCGAGCGCCGCCGCGACGGCGTCGGCCCCGGTCACGTCGCGGACGTAGATGCCCGACCAGTTGACCACCGAGCTCTCGGCGAAGGAGGAGCAGAAGGCCAGCAGCCCGATCGCGAGCACCGGCCGGGACGGCAGCGCCAGCCCCCGCCCGGGGACGCCGGCGTCGGGACGTACCGGAAGGGAACGGGCGGCCAGCGCGGCGGCGCCCGCCGTCAGGACCGCGACGGCGCCCAGGTGGAGCGGCGCGCCGACCTGGAAGGTGGCGGCGAGGGCGCCGGCCCCCGCGCCGGCCAGCATGCCGACCGACCACATGCCGTGCAGGCGCGTCATGATCGGCTGACCGGCGGCCTTCTGGACGCCGGAGGCCTCCGCGTTGACCGCGACGTTGGAGGCCCCGGCGGCGGCGCCGTAACAGACGAGGGCCAGGCAGAGGAAGGGGAGACTGGGGGACAGCGCGGGAAGCCCGAGGGTGAGGCAGTAGATCGGGACGAGGACCGCGGTGGCGTTCCGCGCCCCGAGGCGGGCTAACAGGGGCCCGGCGGCGAGCAGGCCGATGATCGACCCGCCCGCCGTGGCCAGCAGGACGAGACCGAGGGTGGTGGCCGACAGACCCAGGTGCTCCTGGATCCAGGGGATGCGCGTGGACCAGCTTCCCGCCACCAGTCCGTGGCTCAGGAAGACCAGCGAGATCGCGCGACGCATTTCATACTCCAGTGATCTAAAGGGGTATGATCAAACTAACAGTTAGGCTTCCTGATGATTAAGGCGACCCCCCGCACCGCACGGGCGATCAACGACCGCATGGCCCTCGACCTGCTGGTCGAGCAGGGCCCGTTGACCGCCCCGCAACTGCGCGAGCTGACCGGCCTGTCCCGCCCGTCGGTCTCCGACCTGATCGAACGGCTCCACGACGCCGCCCTGATCGAACCGGCCGGGGAGAGCGGCGCCGACAAACGCGGCCCCAACGCGCGCCTGTGGCGGGTGGCCGCCGCGCGCGCCCACGTGGTGGGTGTGGACGTGCGCCCCTGCCACGTCAGCGCGGTCTGCGCCGACCTCGCGGGCCGGACGCTCACCGAGGCGGTGCTGCCGGGTCAGCCGGGCATCGTCGCCGCCGTCCGGGCGGTGGCGGAGGATCCGCTGCACACCGTCGTGGTGGGCGCGCCCGGCCACGGCTCCCGGCACGCGCCGGCCGAGGAGGCGGAACTCGGCGTGCGCGTGGTGGTCGAGAACGAGGTCAACCTGGCCGCCGTCGCCGAGCACCGCGCCGGGGCGGCGGTCGGCCGTGCGGACTTCGCCCTGCTCTGGCTCGACGAGGGGACGGGCGGCGCGCTGGTCCTCGACCACAAGCTGCGCCGGGGCGTCTCGGGCGCGGCGGGCGAGGTGGGCTTCCTCCCGCTGCGCGGCGGCGACCTGCACGACCTCGTCGCCACGGCCCCCGGCTCACTCGACGCGCTGGCCGAACGGGTCGCCCTCGGCGTGGCCACGATCGCGGAGGTCGTCGACCCCGGCCTGGTCGTGCTCGGCGGCGGCACCGGCCACGCGGGCGGACCGGATCTGTCCCTGCGCGTCCAGCGCGCCGTCGACGCGATCTGCCCAGTGGCCGTGGAGGTCAGGGCGAGCGAGGTCGCCGACAACCCGGTCCTGCTCGGAGCCACCCTGCTGGCCCTCGACGCGGCCAGGGACGAGACGTTCGGCTAGTTGTTGAGCCAGATGAACAGGTTGAGCGCCCCGGCGTAGGTCACCCAGAGCAGATAGGGCGCCAGCAGCCGCCCGGCGACCGGCCGCCGGCGCAGGAACATGACGATGTTCACGAGGATCGCCACCCACAGCAGCGAGATGTCCAGGAACGCGGCCCCGTAGAGCCCGGCGCCGAAGAACAGCGGCGTCCAGAGGGCGTTGAGAACGAGCTGGACCGCGTACGGGACGAACGAGGAGTCGAAGCCGCGCGCCTCCCAGACCAGCCAGCCGGAGATCGCGATCAGGATGTAGAGGACCGTCCAGGCCGGGCCGAAGAGCCACTGCGGCGGCGCCCACACGGGCAGGTCGAGCCGGACGTAGACGGCGCCGGCGTTGGCGGCCGCGAGCCCGCCGACCACGGCGACCAGCGCCACGACCAGCGCGAACAGGGCGAGACCGGGCCAGCGGTGACGGGTGAGGGTACTCATGACCCACCCCTGCCCGGAGGGGCTCAGGTCAAGCGGGCTCGGCGTGCATCCGGTTCAGGACCCGCTTGAACGCCCAGATCGACCCCGCGAACGCCACACCGGTGATCACGGCCACCGCCGACGTGCGGACCAGCAGATAGGTCGAGACGTTGTTGTGCAGCAGCAGCCAGATGCTCACCGCCGAGTTGCACATCAGCACGAACGCCCACAGCAGGGTGATCCGCGCGAAGAACTGCCGCATCCGCTCGTGCCTCAGCACGAACTGCGGCAGGTGGATGTAGTCGAGCGTGAGCCGCTGCACCAGCGGCTTGTTCAGCCGGACGGAGGCCAGGAAGGCCAGCGCGATGCAGATCGTGCCGAGCTCCGGCTGGATGAAGTAGACCACCGCGTCCCCGCTCCACCACCCCAGGAGCGCCCGCACGGTGATCGCGATCGCCGCCAGCACCATGGTCCCGGGCACCGGCCGCCGCCGGACCAGCCGGTAGAGGACGCCGATGTAGACCCAGGAGACGGCGGCGATGAGCCCGCCGTCGAGACCGAGCAGCGCGAAGGCGGTGTAGAAGACCACCAGAGGAGCGACCACCCCTTCCAGCAGCCGGGGGACCGCCGTACGCAACAGGGCGGTCAGCCGGGGCAGGGTGAATGGCGGGTGGGTCATGCCGCTCCTTCGGGCGTCGAAAGCACCGACGCTAAAGCTTGCGCGCCTACCCATGGGGCGGTCTGTGAAAACCCGTTGGGAAGGCCGTGGCCGATCCGTTACAGTACCCGACCCCTAGGGGTGCCCACGGCTTACCCCTTAAGGGACATGTACGGAGTTAGAGGGATGTAACCCTCTTGGTCACGGCCGTCCGGTTACCCCAGGCTGGTGGTCGCCAGCTTCGCCCCGAAGCCGAGGAACACGGCCCCCACGCCCGTCGTCAGCCCCGCCGTCAGCACCTTCCGCCGCCGGAACTGCCCGGCCAGGAACGTGCCGCCGAAGATCAGCGCCGACAGGTAGAGCACCGAGAACACCTGCAGGATCGCCCCGAGGATGAGGAACGACAGCGCGGGCGCGGCGTAGCCGGGGTCGACGAACTGGATGAAGAACGAGACGAAGAACAGGATCGCCTTCGGGTTCAGCAGGCTGATGACGAGCGCCTTGCGGAACGGGTCGGGGGAGGGCGCCGGGGTCTCGACGCCCGCGGTCACGGTTCTGGTCCGCCACGCGCCCCAGATCATGCTGATCCCGATGTAGGCCAGGTAGGCCGCACCGGCGTACTTGACGATCGTGAAGACCAGGTCGCTGGACATGAGCAGGGAGGCGGCCCCCGCCGCCGAGGCGATCATCAGGACCGAGTCGCCGATGAAGACCGCGGCCGCCGCGCGGTAGGCGTCGCGGACGCCGCGCTGGGCGGCGGTGGAGAGCACGAACAGGGAGTTCGGGCCGGGGAGGAGGACGATCAGGAACGCGCCGATGACATAAGTCCATATGTCGGTGATGCCGAAGAACACGTGGTCACGATACTCCCGGAGGCTTTGCCGGTAATTCCTATATGTTTAGTATGGAATGTATGACCGAACCCCCCACCCGGCAGGAGAGTCGCACCCAGTTCAACGAGGACTGGGCGGCCACCGTCATCGGACTCCTCCTGCTCGTGCTCGTCATCGTCGGCGTCATCCCGCCGGGGCTGATCCCGTGACCGAGACCCGGACCGAGACCCGGAGCACCGGGCTGTACGCCGCTCTCGGTGTCGTCGTCGTGCTGCTGCTCGGCGCGGCCACCCGGTTCCTGGAGAAGAACGTCCCGACCTGGTTCGAGGGCGACTTCGCCAAGGCCGTCGAATATCCCGTCTACGCCATCGTCCTCGGCCTGCTCGGCAACGCGATCCTGACCGCCACCGGGTGGCGGGAGCGGCTGGAGGGCGGCTTCCGGACCGAGTTCTTCATCAAGACCGGGCTCGTGCTGCTCGGGGCGTCCATCAACCTGAAGGTGATCGTCACGGCCGCCGGGCCCGCGATCATCCAGGGGATCCTGCTCATCACCAGCGTGTTCCTGTTCACCTGGTGGCTGGCCGGGCGGCTCGGGATCGACGACAAGCTCCGCGCGCTGCTGTCGTCGGCCGTGTCGATCTGCGGGGTGAGCGCGGCCATCGCGGCGGCGGGAGCCGTCCAGGCGAAGAAGGAGCAGCTGGCCTACACGGCCAGCCTGGTCATCGCCTTCGCGCTGCCGTCGATCTTCCTGGTGCCGTGGCTGGCCTCGGTGTTCGGGCTGAGCGACGAGGTCGCGGGGGCCTGGATCGGCGGCAACATCGACACCACCGCCGCCGTCACCGCCGCCGGCGCGCTGGTCGGCGAGGACGCGCTGGCGGTCGCCTCCATCGTCAAGGTCACCCAGAACGCGCTGATCGGCATCGTGGTGATCGCGCTGACGGCGTGGTTCGCGTTCCGGATCGAGCGGACCCCCGGGGCCAGAGCGCCGGGGATCGGGGAGTTCTGGGCGCGCTTCCCCAAGTTCGTGCTCGGGTTCGTGGCCGCCTCGGTGATCGCGACCTGGTACCTCTCCACGGTCTCCTCCGACGAGGGGAAGGCCACCATCGCGGTCGCCAACGACCTGCGGGTGTGGTTCCTCATCCTGGCCTTCGTCAGCATCGGGCTGGAGTTCAAGGTCAGCTCGCTGCGGGAGGCGGGCTGGCGGCCCGTCGTGGTGTTCGGCAGCGCCGCCGTGCTCAACCTGGTCCTGGCACTCGGGCTCGCCCTGCTGCTGTTCAGCGGGTTCACCGTGTGACCTGGGTCACAATTCGATCGCTGGAACGTGCTCACGGGTGACGCCCCTTGTTCGGGGCGTCACCCTGCCGGTAGCTTCACACCCCGACGTCGCGGCGGCGGAAGCCCCAGAGCCCCGCTGCGACGAGCACCGTGGCGACCCCGGTGAGCACGACCAGCGGAAGCGCGGTCGCCTCTCCGCCGGGGAGGCGGGGCGTGTGGGTGAACGGCGACAGGTCGAGAACGGCCTGGCTGAGCTGGAGCAGTGCGCCGATCTGTCCCAGCAGCAGGCAGATCGCCAGGATCCCCCACGCCACCGCCGAAAGACGCGGCAGCAGCCCGAACAGCGCGACCGTCAGGCCCGTGAGGGTGGCCGCCGCCGGGGCCTGCGCGAGCGCCGCGCCGATCAGGCGGGGGACCTGGCCCAGGTCGCCGACGTCCGCTCCGTAGGTGAGGCCGAGGCCCGCGCCGATCATGACCAGAGCCACGACCGGGCCGATCACCGCGAAGACCACGTGGCCGAGCGCCCACGGCACCCGCGCGGTCGCCGTGGCGAGCACCGGTTCGGCCCGCATCGCGCTCTCCTCCGCGCGCATCCGCAGCGCCGCCTGGATCCCGTACGCCGCGGCGGCGATGGCCGCCATGCCCAGCAGGGTGGCGATGAAGGTGTCGGTGAGCGACACCCCGCCGCCCAGGCGGGCGAACAGCTCCGCCAGCTCCGGGTTGCCGTTGAACGCCTCGGTCGCGCCGGACACCGCGCCGCCGAAGGCCAGCCCGAAGACCAGGAAACCGGCGCTCCAGCCGATCAGCAGGCCCTTCTGCAGCCGCCAGGCCAGCGCGAACGGGCCGGTCAGCGAGGTCGAACCGGCGGGGCCGAGCCGGGCCGGCAGCAGCCCGCCGCCCACGTCGCGGCGGACCGACAGCCATCCGGCCAGCCCGGCCAGCAGCACGGCCAGGCCGGCGGAGGCCAGCAGCGGCAGCCAGGTCTCGTCGGCGAACGGCTGGGTGTACTGGCTCCACGCCAGCGGCGAGGCCCACGACAGGCCGGAGCCGGTCGCGTCACCGGCCGCGCGGACCAGGTAGGCCACCCCGAGCGCGCCCAGCGCCAGCCCGCGCGCCGGTCCGGCGTTCTCGGTGAGCTGCGCGGCCACCGCGCCGACGGCGGCGAACACGATCCCGGCGGACGCCACCGACATGCCCAGCAGCAGCGAGCCGCTGGACAAGCCCATGAAGGCCGCGGTCAGCAGGCCCAGGACGAGATCGGCGGCGATCACCACGAGGAGAGCGGCGCCGAGGGGGGCGTGCCGCCCGACGACGGTCGCGGCGACGAGCTCCCGCCGCCCGGCGTCCTCCTCCGTGCGGGTGTGCCTGATCACCACCAGCACGTTGATCAGCGCGACGATCAGCAGCGTCAGCCCGGCCCGCTGGGTGGCCAGGGCGCCGACGCTCGACCCGTAGATCGGGCCCAGCATGCCCTCGATCGACGGGATGCCCGCCGTGGTCCGCGCGTAGAGGGCCCGGGACTCCTCGGTGGGCGTGAGCTCGGCGAAGCTCGCGGCGTACGCGGCGGGGAGGGCCGAGAGGATCAGCACCCACAGGGGGAGCAGGACCCGGTCGCGCCGCAGGATCAACCGGATCAGGTGCCATCCGCCGGTCATGACGCCACGCCCTGGTAGTGGCGCATGAAGAGCTCTTCGAGGGTGGGGGGCTGGGAGGTGAGGCTGCGCACGCCCGCCGTCGTCAGGTGCTTGAGGGTCTCGTCGAGCCGGTCGGTGTCGACCTCGAAGCGGACCCGGGTGCCGTCGACGACCAGGTCGTGCACGCCCGGGATGGAGGTCAGGGGGGCGGCCAGGTCGGCGCTGATCGACGTGCGGGTCAGGTGGCGCAGGTCGGTGAGGGTGCCGGTCTCGACGGTCTGGCCGTTCCTGATGATGCTCACCCGGTCGCAGAGCTGCTCGACCTCGGCCAGGATGTGGCTCGACAGCAGGACCGTGCGACCCGACCGCTTCTCCTCGACCACGCACTCGCGGAAGACCTCCTCCATCAGGGGGTCCAGGCCGGAGGTGGGCTCGTCGAGGATGAGCAGCTCCACGTCGGAGGCGAGGGCCGCGACCAGGGCGACCTTCTGCCGGTTGCCCTTGGAGTAGGCACGGCCCTTCTTGCGCGGGTCGAGGTCGAAGCGCTCCAGCAGTTCGGCCCGGCGCTGGGGGTTCAGCCCGCCGCGCAGCCGGCCGAGCAGGTCGATGACCTCGCCGCCCGACAGGTTCGGCCACAGGGTGACGTCACCGGGCACGTAGGCCAGGCGGCGGTGGAGCGCGGTGGCGTCCTTCCACGGATCGCCGCCGAGCAGCCGGGCTGAGCCGGAGTCGGCACGCAGCAGCCCGAGGAGGACCCGGATCGTGGTGGACTTCCCCGATCCGTTCGGGCCCAGAAAACCGTGCACCTCCCCGGTCTTGACCGTGAGGTCGAGTCCGTTGAGCGCGTGCGTCCGGCCGAACGTCTTGTGGAGGCCGGACACCATGATGGCGTTTTCCATGTTTCGGACCGTACACTCGTTTCACGAAGTTGTGAAATGAGTGACGCGTATGAATCGCATATATATTTCGGTGGGGAGGTTGGATGCGAGACGAGGAACAGGTACGCATGGCCACCGAGCGGATGGCCATGGTGTTCACGAGCTGGGGCTTTCCCCGGATGTCCGCCCGGGTGCTGATGACGGTGATGATCGCCGACGAGGACGCGCTCACGGCCGGCCAGATCGGTGAGCGGCTGGGGGTGAGCCCGGCGGCGGTGTCAGGTGCGGTGCGCTACCTGCTCCAGGTGGGCATGCTGGCCAAGGAGCCGCAGATCGGCTCGCGCAGCGACGTCTACCGGCTGCCCGACAACCCCTGGTACGAGGCGACGGTCCTGAAGAACGACCTCTTCATCACCCTGGCCGCCATGGCCGAGGAGATCGTCGTCGCGCTCGGGGAGGACACCCCGGCGGCCCGCCGGGTCGGGACCATGAACGAATACTTCAAGTTCGTCCACGAGTCGCTGCCGATGCTCATGGAGCTCTGGCGGAAGTACAAGGTGGAACACGGCCTTGACTGACCCTGTGACTGACCCCGTGACTGACAGAGGGTCTGACATATGTTGACATAGACCGCCCCGGGATTCCGGGGCGGTTTCGTCATGTCTCACCGGATACCGGGATGGGCCTTGTGAGGGCGGGATCGGCGGGCTACGATCCCCACAACTCTTAGGAAACTTTACTAAAAGAAATCCTGAACCACTGCGTCAAGTCACCGGACGCGGCCACAGCTCTGTTCCCCCCACCCGTCCCACAGAGGTTGTGACATGCAACGCAGGTACCTCTGGCGTGCGCTGACGGCGGTCTTCTCGCTCGCGCTCGCCTTCGTCGTGATCCCCTTCGTCGCCAGTCCCGCCAGCGCGGCCGCGACGGCGACCTTCACCAAGACCTCCTCCTGGGGGTCGGCCTTCGAGGGCAAGTACGTCATCACCAACGCCGGCCCCACCGCGATCAACGGCTGGTCGCTCGCCTTCGACCTGCCGTCCGGCGGCGCGGTCAGCTCCCAGTGGGACGCCGTGCTGTCCCGCAACGGCCAGCGCTTCACCTTCGGCAACGTCGGCTGGAACGGCGCGATCCCGGTCGGCGGCTCGGTGAGCTTCGGCTTCATCGCCAGCCCCGGCGGCGCGACCCCGGCCAACTGCACCCTCAACGGCGTCTCCTGCGGCGGCGGCACCAACCCCTCCCCGTCGCCCTCTCCCTCGCCGCAGCCGGGGGTGCCCGGCAAGCCCGGCGCCCCGACCGTGACCGGCACCACCGGTTCCTCGATCTCGCTGTCGTGGGGCGCGTCTTCGGGCACGGTCACCGGCTACCGCGTGTACGAGGGCTCGACCCAGCGCGCCCAGGTCACCGGCACCACGGCGACCGTCTCCGGGCTGGCCGCCTGCACCGGGAAGACGTACACGGTCAAGGCCTACAACGCGCAGGGCGAGTCGGTCGCCAGCGACGCGGTGAGCGGCTCCACCACCGGCTGCCCGATCGGGCCGCTGCCCAAGCACTTCCTCACCGGCTACTGGCACAACTTCGTCAACCCGGCCACCGAGCTGAAGCTGTCGGCGGTGCCGAACGAGTACGACCTGATCGCCATCGCGTTCGCCGAGGCCACCACCACCCCCGGCCAGGTCACCTTCGCCCTCGACCCGGGCCTGGCCTCGGCCGTCGGCGGCTACACCGAGGCGCAGTTCAAGGCCGACGTCCAGGCCAAGAAGGCGGCGGGCAAGAAGGTCATCATCTCGGTCGGCGGCGAGACCGGCCGCGTGCAGGTCGCCAGCTCCGCCGCCGCGACCCAGTTCGCCAACTCGGTTTACTCGATCATGCAGACCTACGGCTTCGACGGCGTCGACATCGACCTGGAGAACGGCCTCAACGCCCAGTGGATGGGCGACGCGCTGCGCCAGCTCCGCTCCCGCGTCGGCTCGTCGCTCATCATCACGATGGCGCCGCAGACGATCGACATGCAGTCGACCGGCATGGAGTACTTCAAGCTGGCCCTGGCCATCAAGGACATCCTCACCGTCGTCCACATGCAGTACTACAACTCCGGCTCGATGCTCGGCTGCGACCAGTCGTTCGCCTACGGCCAGGGCTCGGTCAACTTCCTCACCGCCCTCGCCTGCATCCAGCTGGAGAACGGCCTGCGCGACGACCAAGTGGCACTCGGCCTGCCGTCCGGGCCCGGCGCGGCCGGCGGCGGCGTGGTCGCCCCCTCGATGGTCAACCAGGCGCTGACCTGCCTGGCGACCCGGACCAACTGCGGCAGCTTCGTGCCGCCGCGCGCCTACCCGGGCATCCGGGGCGCGATGACCTGGTCGATCAACTGGGACGCCAGCAACAACTGGAACTTCTCCCGGACCGTCCGCCCCCACCTGAACACCCTTCCGTAGATGAAGATCCGCAGCCTCATAGCAGCTGCGGCCCTCGTGCTGGGCGGCGCCTTTGTGGCGTCGCCCGCCCAGGCCGCCAACATCGCCACCAACCCCGGCTTCGAGTCGGGCCTGACAGGCTGGACGTGCTCCTCGGGCGCGCAGGCCGTCACCACCCCCGTCCGATCGGGCTCCGGAGCGCTGGCCGCCACCCCGGCGGGCAGCGACTTCGCCCGGTGCTCCCAGACCGTGACCGTCCAGCCGAACACCGCCTACACGCTCTCGGCGTGGGTGCGCGGCCCCTACGTCTTCCTCGGCGCCATCGGGTTCTCCGAGACCTGGGCCGCGCCCGGGGCGAACTGGGCCCAGCTCACCCGCTCGTTCACCACCGGCGCGTCACAGACCTCCGTGACGATCTACCTGAACGGCTGGTACGGCCAGGGCACCTACTACGCCGACGACGTCGTCCTCGACGGCCCCGGCGGCAACCCGCCCGGCCCGCAGCCCCCGGCGGCTCCGGCGCTGTCGCTCAGCCAGACCGTTTCCGAGGCCAACCTGTCCTGGCCCGCCGTCTCCGGGGCCACGCAGTACCGCGTCTACCGGAACGGCGCGCTGATCGCGACGCAGACCGGGACGACCTACACCGACCGGCCCGCCGCGGGCACCTACGGCTACCAGGTCGGCGCGGTCAACGCCGCCGGCGAGTCGGGGCGCTCCAACACGGTCACCGCGGTGATCGGCAGTGTCCCGCCACCGCCGACGGGCCTGCCGAAACGCGTCCTGGTCGGCTACCTGCACGCCTCGTTCGCCAACGGCTCCGGCTACACGCGGATGGCCGATGTGCCGAACGAGTGGGACGTCGTCAACCTGTCGTTCGGCGAGCCGACCTCGGTGACCTCCGGCGACATCCGCTTCACCCAGTGCCCGGCCGCCGAGTGCCCCAACGTGGAGACCGAGGCGCAGTTCATCGCGGGCATCCGGGCCAAGCAGCAGGCCGGCAAGAAGGTGCTGATCTCGATCGGCGGCCAGAACGGCCAGGTCCAGCTCACGACGACGGCGGCGCGCGACAAGTTCGTCCAGTCGGTCGGCGCGATCATCGACAAGTACGGCCTCGACGGTCTCGACATCGACTTCGAGGGCCACAGCCTGTCGCTGAACACCGGTGACACCGACTTCCGCAACCCGACCACCCCCGTGATCGTCAACCTGATCGCGGCGCTGCGCTCGCTGAAGACCCGTTACGGGAGCCGTTTCATCCTGACCATGGCTCCGGAGACGTTCTTCGTCCAGCTCGGCTACCAGTTCTACGGCTCGGGCCAGTGGGGAGGCGCGGACCCGCGCGCCGCCGCCTACCTGCCGGTCATCCACGCGATGCGGAACGACCTGACCCTGCTCCACGTGCAGGACTACAACTCCGGGCCGATCATGGGCCTGGACAACCAGTACCACACGATGGGCGGCCACGACTTCCACGTCGCGATGACCGACATGCTGCTCGCCGGGTTCCCGATCCAGGGCAACGCGAACAACGTGTTCCCGGCGCTGCGCCAGGACCAGGTGGCCATCGGGCTGCCGGCGTCGGGCCAGGCCGGCAACGGCTTCACCAGCGTCGCCGAGGTCCAGAAGGCCTTCGACTGCCTGGCCAAGGGCACCAACTGCGGCACGTACCGGCCGCGCGGTGTCTACCCGAACCTCCGAGGCCTGATGACCTGGTCGATCAACTGGGACCGGTTCAACAACTTCGAGTTCTCCCGCAACCACCGCGCCTACCTCAACGCGCTCGGATAAGGGACCTTTCCGATGAAACTACGTGCGACTCTGGTCGCGTTAGGGACTCTCGCCGGGGTCCTCGTCGCCGCCACCCCCGCGCAGGCCGCCCCCGCCACCGCCGTCTTCACCAAGACCTCCGACTGGGGCTCGGCCTTCGAGGGCAAGTACGTCATCACCAACGGCACGACGTCCACCATCAACGGCTGGTCGGTCGCCTTCGACCTGCCCTCGGGCGGGAACGTCAGCTCTCAGTGGGACGCCGTGCTGTCCCGCAGCGGGCAGCGCTTCACCTTCTCCAACGTGGGCTGGAACGGCTCCCTGGCGCCGGGAGCCACCGCCAGCTTCGGCTTCATCGCCTCACCCGGCTCGGCCGTCCCCGCGAACTGCACCCTGAACGGGCAGCCCTGCGGCGGCGGCACCACCAACCCCGGCGCCCCCGGCACCCCCGGGACCCCGTCGGTGACCGGGACCACCGGCTCGTCGATCTCCCTGTCGTGGGGCGCGTCCTCGGGCACGGTCACGGGCTATCGCGTGTACGAGGGCTCGACCCAGCGCGCGCAGGTCACCGGCACCTCGGCGACCATCTCGGGGATCGCGGCGTGCACCTCGAAGACCTACGTCGTGAGGGCGTACAACACCGTGGGTGAGTCGTCGTCGTCCGGTTCGGTGACCGGCTCGACCACCGGCTGCCCGACCGGCGGGCCCCGGATGCCCGGCGCGCCCTACCTCTACATGGGCTGGGGCGACCCGCCCAACCCCGCGAGCGTGATGTCGGCGACCGGCGTGAAGTCGTTCACGATGGCCTTCATCCTGTCGAGCGGCGGCTGCAACCCGGCCTGGGACGGCAACCGCCCGCTGAACAACGCGGCCGACGTCAACGCCATCAACGCGATCAAGGCGGCCGGCGGGTCGATCCAGGTCTCCTTCGGCGGCTGGCAGGGCAACAAGCTCGGCCCGAACTGCTCGACGCCGCAGGCCTACGCGCAGGCGGTCCAGACGGTGATCAACGCCACCGGGCCGGCCGTGGTCGACTTCGACATCGAGAACACCGACGAGTTCGAGAACTACACCGTCCAGGACCGCATCCTGAACGGCCTCAAGATCGTCAAGCAGAACAACCCGAACATCAAGATCGCGGTCACCTTCGGGACGTCCACGACCGGCCCCACCTCCCACGGCGTGCGCCTGATCAACCAGGCGCGGGCCCTGGCGGTGCCGATCGACAACTTCACGATCATGACGTTCGACTTCGGCAGCTCGAACATCCAGCAGGACACGATCAACGCGTCCGAGGGCCTGAAGAACGTGCTCAAGTCCGCCTACGGCTACACCGACGCCCAGGCCTACGCGAAGATGGGCATCTCCGGCATGGTCGGCCTGTCCGACCAACTGGAGACCACCACCCCCGCGGCCTGGACGGCCATCCGCGACTACGCCCTCCAGCGTGGTCTGACCCGCTTCGCGACGTGGTCGGTCAACCGCGACCGCCCCTGTCCGGGCGGCGGCGTGGTCGCCAACTGCTCCGGCATCAGCCAGTCGAACTGGGACTTCACCCGGATCACGGGCGGCTTCTGACCCAAGCCGAGGGCGGTGCGCACCCACGCCGGGACGCCGGGGCGCGCACCGCCCT
The DNA here is from genome assembly GCF_001570605.1 of Herbidospora cretacea. Lineage (GTDB taxonomy): Bacteria > Actinomycetota > Actinomycetes > Streptosporangiales > Streptosporangiaceae > Herbidospora > Herbidospora cretacea. The sequence goes on from NZ_BBXG01000010.1 coordinate 221,607, forward strand.
CTTTCGATCGGCCCCGGTCAGTCGTGACGGGGCGAGGCGGGAGCGGGTGGTCGGCGCCGGTCACGGCGAGACGCGGAGGCGGCGGGCGGGGCCGGCCGGGCGGAGCCGTAACGGAAAGAAAGAAGAGGCTCTTCGCCGTGCGGGAACCGGCGGCCGCCTTCGTCGCTAAGGTTGGCGCGTCATGGATTACGCAATCCCCACGGGAATCCTTCTCGTCACCGGTGTCGTGCTCGCCGTCCTCGCGCAGCGGAGGGGGTGGCAACCCTCACTCCTGGCGATCCTCGGGGTCGGCATCGCGGTGCGGGTGCTGATCATGGCGTTCTCGGCCGCCGACTCCTGGCAGCCGATCGACTTCGTCAACAGCTTCCGCCCGGCCGGGGAGGCGATCCTCGAAGGGCGCAACCCGGTCAACAGCGGGTGGCACTTCCTGCCGGCGATCCCCTATGTCTACGGGTCGCTGATGTGGCTGGGCATCCCGTGGGAGGTCGCGGGGCGGCTCGTCACCGTCGTCGCCGACCTCGCGCTCATTCCCCTCGTCGGCAGACTCGCCGGTCGGGGGCAGGGGAGGCTGCGCGCCTTCCAATACGCGTGCAATCCGCTCGCCGTCCTGGTCGCCTCGGTCCACGGCCAGGTCGAGCCCGTCTCGCTGGTGTTCGCCGTGGCCGCCTACGTCGTGGCGCGCGGACCGGGCGAGTTCCGGGGGAGTGAGCCGCTGCTCGACCGGCCCGACCGGATGGTGCGCAGCCTGCTCACCCGCGACGCGACCGGGGTGACCCGCCGCGCGGTCTGCGCCGGGATGCTCATGGGGCTGGCGCTCTGCGCCAAGAGCTGGCCGGTGATCCTGGTGCCGGGCATGCTGATGTTCCTGCCGGGAGTGCGGGCGCGGATCGTCTCGGGGCTGGCGGTGGCCGTGCCGCCGATCCTGGTGCTGCTGACCATGCCGCTCGGCGGCTGGGTGCGCTGGGACCAGCTCGTCGACGTGCTGAAGGAGATCAGCCTGCGGCCGAGCGACGTGCGGCCGATCACCGGCGACTGGGGCTGGACCGCCGTGATCAACGGCGGCAACTGGGACCTCACGCCGTGGAAGCTCGTCGTCGGCCAGTACATGATCTACGCCGTGGCCGCGTTCTGCCTGTGGTGGTGGCGCAAGGCCGACCCCGTCGACGTGTCGATCGCCATCCTGCTGGGATTCATGGTCGTCACGCCCCGCCTGGGCGCGCAGTACCTGCTCTGGTTCATGCCGTTCCTGGTCGCCCGCCCGACCCGCTGGGCGTGGCCGGCCATCATCGGCAGCTCGCTGTGGGCCGCGACCGGCTATCTCGTGCTGACCCAGTTCCGCGGCCCCGACTGGGGCGCGCTGCACGCGCCGTGGGCGATCAGCTCGATCGTGCTGTTCCCGCTGCTCATCGCCGCGATGCCGTGGGCCCGCCGGACGCTGGGCTCACTCGACGATCAGCCGGACCAGGTGCCCGTGACTCTTGAAGCCGGGCGGGTCGCCGTCGAGCACCCCGGTGACGCAGTCGAAGACCCGGGGTTCGCTCTGCCGGACGAAGAAGACGGGCTCGGCGATCGCCGCGAGAAGACCGACAGCGGCACGGTGCAGCGCGACACCTGACAGCTCCGCGCCGGTCGCCAGCGTGACCTCGTAGACCCCGTCGTCGACGAGCCGTTCGCCGGTGATCCGCCAGGTCTGGCCACACGCCTTCTTCAGGTGCGGCAGCAGGTGGACCTCCGGCTCCTCGGTCACCCACCCGTCGCGGCGCATGCCCGCCAGCAGACTGGCGACCTGGGGGTCCATCGCCGTGCCGTCGGCGATCCCGGTCTGCCGTTCGTCGATGTCCCATCTGCGCATCCGGTGACCTTACGTCGCCGCCCGCTCCGGCGGGGGAGGTTCCCCGGAAACCAGCGCGCGGGCGAACCGGGCGGACGGATCACTGTCGATGATCAGCGCCCGGACCAGCAGCGACAGCGGAATCGCCAGCAACGCCCCCAGCGGCCCGATCACGAAGGCCCACACGATCAGCGAGACCAACGTCATCGTGGTCGACAGTCCGACGGCGTCCCCGAGGAACTTCGGCTGCACGAACGACTGCACCACCACATTGATCACGATGTAGGCCAGGATCACCAGCACCATCGTCGAGAATCCCCCGTCGAGCAGCCCGAGCAGCGCCGGCGGCACCAGCCCGAGGATGAAGCCGATGTTCGGCACATAGTTGGTGATCAGCGCCAGGATCCCCCACAGGAGCGGCAGCGGCACGCTCAGGAAGAGCAGCGCGATCACGTCGAGCACCGCGCAGATGATCCCGAAGACCGTGGAGACCAGCAGGTACCGCCGCGTCCGCGCCGCGAAGGTCGTCAGCGCGGCGTGCATCTCGGGCCGCTCGGTCTTGGCCACCCGGATGATCCGGGTGAACGCCGGCGCGTCCAGGCTCATCGACAGCGACAGCACCACGATCAGGAACAGCGCAGACCCGGCCCCCAGCGCCCCCGCCAGCAGCCCCTGCGCGACCGGCAGCAGCCGGCTCGGATCGAACGACGCCACCGCCTTGTCGATCTGGTCGGTCCCCAGCCCGATCCCGGCCGCGAAGGCGCGCGCCTCCGCCGCCAGCGCGGCGAACTTATCCGCGTACGTGGGTGCGAGCACCGCCAGCTGAGTCGCGGCCACCGCGATGATCGCCAGCATCCCGGCCAGCACCAGCAGCACGATCAGAAAGGGAACAGTGACCTGCAGCCACTGCGGCGCGCCCTTCCTCTCCAGCACGCCCCTGACCGGTGCGACCGCCACCACCAGCACCAAGGCCAGCATCACCGGACCGACGATGGACCCCACGGCCTGGATCCCGGCGAGTGTCACGACGGCCGCCGCCGTGGTGAGCAGGACGACCAGTGCGCGCGGCAATTGGACCATGAGCCGTCTCCTACCCTTCTGACCGGCGGAGACCCACCGTTGGCGATCAACTGACCGACCCGTGACCCGGTAAACGTGCGGGAGCACTCCGGGGAGCTGTTAATCTTTAATCCGTCGACCTGGTTCGACAAACCCCACTCAACAAGATCCGGGAATCCGGGCGGTTTGACATCGCCTGGAATCTGGCTAAGTTAGAGGGGTTGCTTTTCGGCAGGAACCGCAAAAAGTGCCAGTTTGACACTAGCGGGAAACGCTGAAAAGATAAAGGCACAACAGCAAGAAAAAACAAAAGCTTAAAAGCAAGTCCGTTTCTTGAGAACTCAACAGTGTGCTAAAAGCCAGTGCATGATGCACAACCCCGTCATTTGATGACGGATTCCTTTGGTTGACATTCATGACGAATGTTGGCTGGGAGAACATCTCTGAAGACATCTTTTGGAGAGTTTGATCCTGGCTCAGGACGAACGCTGGCGGCGTGCTTAACACATGCAAGTCGAGCGGAAAGGCCCTTCGGGGTACTCGAGCGGCGAACGGGTGAGTAACACGTGAGTAACCTGCCCCTGACTCTGGGATAAGCCTGGGAAACTGGGTCTAATACCGGATACGACACACGATGGCATCGTCTGTGTGTGGAAAGTTTTTTCGGTCAGGGATGGGC
>NZ_BBXG01000011.1 GCF_001570605.1 Herbidospora cretacea
CCGTTGAGGGCGGCAGGCCCACGATCGGGCCCAGGCGGGCCGGGCCGAGTTTGCGGGTGGCGCGCAGCTGGCAGACCTGGGTCTCGACCTCCGCCGGGGTGCGATGCGGTGTAGTGCGGGGGCGGCTGGAGCGGTCATGGAGACCAGAGGGCCCTTCCTGCCGCCAGCGGCGCACCCATTTGTGGGCGGTGGCGCGGGAGATGCCCATCTCGGCCGCCACGTGGGCCACCGGCCGTCCGGATTGGACCCGATCGATGAGCAGTTGGCGGCCATACACGGTCAGCCGGGCGTTACGGTGGGGCACGAAGACCTCCGGTGGGCGGTTCCTAGACAGCTCCACCACACCGGAGGTCTTCGCTATTGATCAACCCCTGCAGTCAACAACGTTCGTGGTCAATACATCTAGTCGACGATCACGTCCCACTCCAGCTCACCCTTGACCACCGTGGGCTTCCAGTAGCCGACCTGGCCGCCCTTCTCCAGCGCGTCGGCGGTGAGCCGGAGGAGCTCCAGGTACGAGCGGATCTCGCGGCCTCCCGGCGTGAAGCTCATCGAGCCCTCATGGTCGGTGTCGCCGACGTCCCCCACGACCGAGTCGATGACGAGATGGTCGCCGCCCAGACTGGCCGCGAAGGGGATCATGCGGCCGTCCCACCAGTCGAACCGGTCGTCGTAGTTCATGGTGTCGATCTCACACAGCGTCTTCCAGTTCGACGCCATCCCGGCCACCGGCAGGAGTTCGCCGCCGAGGATGCCGAACCCCCACGCCTTACGGCTGGTGACGCTGCCGTCGTGCCGCAGCAGCGAGGCCTTCAGATCGTCGGGGAACCGCAGGCCCATATTCGCCTCGGCGGCCGCGATCCTCTTCGGGGTGGCGGGCCCGGCGAGGGTGGCGCGGGTCTTGGGCGCGTTGGCCGCGAGCCACCGCTCGATCCGCCGCCACTGGTGATCGACCAGCCGGGTGGTCCTCTTCGCGGGCGCGGCGACCACTGGCCGTCTCTTCGGGGGTAAGCAGTCGGCGTCCCGCTCGTCGACCGGCTCACTGACCGGTTCACTGACCGGTTCACTGACCGGGGCGGGGAAGGACTCGTTCTCCAGATACGCCGGGCCCGGGTCCCTGAACTCGTCGATCCCGGCCCAGTCGACCTCGACCTCTTCGACGGGGACACTTGAGTCGACGTCGGGCTTGTCGAAGACGGCGTACACGACCGCCTGCCCGAGAACGGCCACGACGGTCAGCGCCACCCCGGCGACCGCCCAGCGCGGCCACGGCCCGCGCGGCTTCCGGGGCACCCGCTCGCCCCGCATGCGGGCGAAGTCCTCCTCGGTGGGCCGCCCGAGAACCGGAACGGGAGGCCACTCCGGGATCTCCGGCTCCGCGGATTGCGCCACGACTGGTTCCGGGTGTCGACGCCATAAGAAGAACACAGTGGCCACGGCCGTCGCGACCGTGACCAAGAAGATGATTAACGCCTGGGGCGTGAGAAATCGCCGCACGCCCGGCAGGCTATACCGGGCGACGATCTCCAAAACCCTAATACCTGTGGCCGGGCCACCGCGGGTCCTCGTAACGCGCCGGATCCGGCAGGCCCAGCAGCCTCACCCGATCGAGCAGTTCCCCGGAGGCGCCGGCCCTCCGGAGCCGGGCCGGGGCGTGGCGCAGGACCCAGGCCGTCAGCTCGACGCGTTTGTCCTCCTCGTCGTCCCAGCTCTCCCAGGGCAGCTGGTCCCCGAGGAGGGCGTACTCCCAGGACGCCACCGCTTCGGCCAGGTGCCGGTCGGCCACGTCATGCGTCTGCCTCTCCCATACCTGGAGCCACGGGCTCAGCGTGCCGGAGGCCTCGACACAGACGGTGAGGACGTCGTGGGCGGGCATCCCCGGATCCGGGTCGCCCAGCGTGCACGCCCACCAGACGCGCAGGAAGTCCCCCACCGCCGCGCCCTCCTCGGCGGGCCGCTCGTGCCAGTCGCCCCGATCCAGGCAACGCCCGGCCTGGCCCATTCCGAACCACGGCTCGACCCGGCCATGGACGAGGGCGACGGTGAACTGGGGCAGGATGCGGCGCAGCACGGCCCCGGGGTCGTCCCAGTCGCCCGCCCGCCAGGTGCGCTGGAGGAGGTCGTGGTCCAGCTCCACGTCAGGCACCTTCAGCAGGGCGAGCTCTTCCGCGCTCCCCCAGTGACACTCGCAGTTGCTCTCGTCGGGACGGGCGGTCGCGCCGCGGAAGGTGACGGCCACCTGGTCGAGCGCGGCGACGAGGTCAGGGTGCATGGGGGCATTGTTCCGGGGGGCGTTCGCCTTCCGGAACGCCACCAGCCGTGAAGGCCACACCTGGTCGTGTGGCCGGCCAGGCGGAGCCGTAACGGAAGAAAGCCTTTGAACCGACTGCGGCGAGGAGTTACGCGGCCATCGCCTCGCGGACGACGCCCTCCTCGCGGGCGTAGCCCTCCAGCATCCCCCGCAACTGCCGCCGCCCCCGGTGCAGCCGCGACATCACCGTCCCGATGGGGGTGCCCATCCGGTCGGCGATCTCTTTGTAGGCGAAGCCCTCGACGTCGGCGAGGTAGACGGCCACCCGGAACTCCTCGGGCAGCGAGCGGAGCGCGTTCATCACGATGTTGTCCGGGAGCGAGTCGAGCGCCTCGTTCTCCGCCGAGCGGAGCCCGGTGGAGGTGTGGGACTCGGCGGCGGCGAGCTGCCAGTCCTCGATCTCCTCGGCCGCCGACAGCTTGGGCGAGCGCTGCTTCTTGCGGTAGTCGTTGATGAAGTTGTTGGTCAGGATGCGGTGCAGCCAGGCCTTGAGGTTGGTGCCCTCGCGGAACTGGTGGTAGGAGGTGAACGCCTTGGTCACCGTCTCCTGCACGAGATCCTCGGCGTCGGCCGGGTTGCGGGTGAGTCGCATGGCGGACGCGTAGAGCTGGCTGGTCACCGGCACGACGTCGCGCTCGAACCAGGCCTGACGCTGCTCGTCGGTCATCGAGATCATGTCATCCCCCCTGCTGAACTCTCCCCCGATTACCCGTCCGCTGTGGCTCCATGCGGGTTCGGCGGATCCCGTCGCTATGGTCTCAACCGGCCCGTAAGTCGGGCGTTAGGCGGTGAATCAGCGAGCGTGGCCTCGGTCACACGCAAGCCGGACAGGTCTCATTAGCGTAACACTGAACCCCCTAACCGGCGTAAAATGTGTCAAACCACACTCACTACAGTGGGCCGCATGAAACACGTGGACCGGCACGACCCCGCGACGCGGACCTGGGTGAACGACGCCATCCGCGCCGTCGAGGCCGACGCGAACCGCAGCTGCGACACCCATCTCCACGTCTTTCCTCTCCCGCCCTCGTGGGGCGTGGACCTCTACCTGAAAGACGAGTCGGTCCACCCGACCGGTTCACTCAAACACCGGCTGGCCCGCTCCCTTTTCCTCTACGGCCTGGCCAACGGCTGGATCGGCCCGGCCACGACGATCATCGAAGCCTCCTCCGGCTCGACGGCGGTCAGCGAGGCGTACTTCGCCCGGCTCCTGGGTCTGCCCTTCATCGCGGTGATCCCAGCCACCACTTCTCCCGAGAAACGGGAGATCATCGAGTTCTACGGCGGCAAGTGCCACCTGGTCGACGACCCCGGGAAGATCTACGAAGAGTCCACGAGACTGGCGGCCGAGACCGGCGGCCACTACATGGACCAGTTCACCTACGCCGAACGGGCCACCGACTGGCGCGGCAACAACAACATCGCCGAGAGCATCTACGAGCAGATGGCGATGGAGCGCTTCCCCGAACCGGCCTGGATCGTCGTCGGCGCCGGCACCGGCGGCACCTCCGCGACGATCGGCCGCTACATCCGCTACCGCCGCCACTCCACCCGCCTGTGCGTGGCAGACCCCGAGGGCTCGGCCTTCTACCCCTCATGGGTGACCGGCGGCTCCCACCCCGGAACCCCGTCGAGGATCGAGGGCATCGGCCGCCCCCGCGTGGAACCGTCGTTCCTCCCGATGATCATCGACCGGATGACCTCGGTCCCTGACGCGACCTCGATCGCCGCCATGCGCTGGGTCAACGAGGTCACCCACCACGAGGTCGGAGCCTCGACCGGCACCAACGTGGCCGCCGCCATCGAGATCATCCGCGAGATGCGCAGCCACGGCGTCCGAGGCAGCGTGGTGACCCTGATCTGCGACAGCGCCACCCGCTACAAGGGCACCTACCTGAAGGACTCCTGGCTCAAGAAGAGCGGCATCGACATCACCCCGGCCCTCGACGACTTCCGCGCCCTGTTCCGCCGCTAGAGCCTGGCATGATCGCCGGATGAGGAAGGCCACCGCCCGCACCTACACCTGGCTCTACCGCGACTCCACCGACGACGCCGGGGACACCTGGCTGGAGGTCGCGTTCGTCCGGGGCCTGTCCCCCGACGAGGCGCTCGCCCGGCTCGCCGGCGAGAAGGAGCTCTACGCGGCCCCCGCCGAGGGCGGCACGGTCGTGTTCTGCGGCGAACTCAGCGAGCACCCGCTCCGCCTGGCTGCCATGGCCTCCGCCGGGACCGCCGCCGCCGTGGTCATGATCACCGTCGGCGACGACCTCTTCGCCTACTACGAAGACGGCAGACTGATCACCAAGTTCAGCCTGTTCTCCTACGACCGCCGCGAGGGCGTCGACCCCGACCGGCTCGGAGCCGAGGTCGAAGACCTGCGCCTCCACCTCACGGGCGAGTCGAACGACTTCCCCAGCGACTACGTGGCCCGCGCGCTCGCACTGGCCGACCGCGCGACGGGAGTGCGGCTCCCGCGCCAGTGAAGATCTTCTTCCGTTACGGCTCCGCCCACCCCAGCCCCGACCGAGGCTCCCGGCGATCGCCACCCCCGGCGCCGACCGGCCGCGCCCGCCTCCGCGCCCAACGCCGTAAAGCCGAACGGTGTTAGGCGTCGCCCAGGAGGGCGTCCACGAAGACCTCGGGGTCGAACGGCGCCAGGTCGTCGGGACCCTCGCCGAGGCCCACCAGCTTCACCGGCACCCCCAGCTCCCGCTGCACCGAGATCACGATGCCGCCCTTGGCCGTCCCGTCGAGCTTGGTCAGCGCGATCCCCGTGATGTTGACGACCTCGCCGAACACCTGCGCCTGCCGCATCCCGTTCTGCCCCGTCGTCGCGTCGAGCACGAGCAGCACCTCGTCAACCTGGGCCTTCTTCTCGATGACCCGCTTGACCTTGCCCAGCTCGTCCATCAGACCGGTCTTCGTGTGGAGCCGCCCGGCGGTGTCGACGATCACCACGTCGGCCTTGTCGGCGATCCCCCGCGACACCGCGTCGAACGCCACCGACGCCGGGTCACCCGCCTCCGGACCCCGGACCACCGGAGCCCCGACCCGGTCCCCCCACGTCTGGAGCTGGTCGGCGGCGGCGGCACGGAAGGTGTCGGCCGCGCCCAGCACCACGGTCTTGCCGTCGCCGATCAGCGAGCGGGCCAGCTTGCCGGTCGTGGTCGTCTTCCCCGTCCCGTTCACCCCGACGACCAGCAGGACCGCCGGGCGCGCACCGGGCGCGGACGTGTGGAGGGTCCGGTCGAGGCCCGGGTCGATCTGGGTGAGCAACTCGGCCCGGAGCAGGGCACGCACCTCCGACGGGGTGCGGCTGCCCAGAACCTTCACCTTGGTCTTCAGGTCCTCCACCATGGCCCGCGTCGGCGCGACCCCGACATCGGCCGTGATCAGGGTCTCCTCGATCTCGTCCCAGACGTCGTCGTCGAGCCGGTCACGCGACAGCAGTTCCAGCAGCCCCCGGCCCAGCGTCGTCTGCGACCGCGCCAGCCGCGCCCGCAGCCGGATCATCCGCCCCGCCGACGGCGGCGGGACCTCCACCTCGGGAGCCTTGACCAGCTCCTCGGCCGGCGCGGCCGGAGCCGGCGGCGCGAGCGTGTCGACCGCCCCCGCCTCTTCCTCCTCGACCGGCGGCGCGGGGGCCTGCGGGGTCGGGGCCGGCGGCGGCAGGGTCGTCTTCGACCGCGGCCTGACGAGCAGGGCGGTGGTGCCTACGCCCAGCAGAAGGACGACGATGATGATCGCGATGATGCCGATGTACCCATCCACAAAACGTCAGTCTGGCAGAGCTGTGTCAATGGCCGTGCCTCCGGCACGGCGGGCCTGCCGCTCTTGTCCGCTGTCTTCCCTCCTCCGCTCTGGTCGCTGCGCTCCCGGCGCTCCGTCAGTCCAGACACCGGCGCGGCAGGCCGGTCTATGGCCGTGCCTCCGGCACGGCGGGCCTGCCGCTGACGGGCAGGGGGTACCTGCGTGTAGCGGAGACCGGTCTGAGCGTATGAAGTCGCCGGCCCGGCAGCACGAGGACAACGAACGGGGGGCGGTGAACGGAAGCGGGTCGGGGGTGTCACACGGCGATGATCTGCCACTCCTGGTTGGCGCCGCTATTGGTGGTCCATTGGATGACTCGGGCGCCGTCGGCTGTGGAGCCCGCCTCGACGTCGGCGCACAATCCGTTGCCGATGTTGACCAGTCGGTAGTAGCCGCTTGTGGTGGCGGGGACGAGTCTCCACCGCTGGTTCGCGCTGTTGTTGTCGGTCATCTGAACCAGGGCGGTGCCCTGATTGGCGTTCGGGCTGCTGAGGACCTTACCGCTGCCGACACCAGACAGCCGGAACGAGCCGTCGGAGTTCTGCGACATCTGCCAGCGCTGGTTGGCCCCGCCGCTCCACGGCCACTGGACGATGGCGGCGCCGTCGGCGCTGGAGCCGCCGAAGACGTCCAGCACCTTGCCGCTGTTGCGGTTGACCAGGCGGACGACGCCGGTGGACGGGCCGCCGGCCCCCAGGCCGATGGAGATCAGGGTTGTCGTGCCGGCGATGAGTGAGACCTGTCGGGCGTAGCTGCCCACCGGCGAGGTGGCCACGCCTGCACCGGTGGTGATGGACGCGATCCCGCGCCGGCAGATGAGCGTCACGGTCTGGGTGATGTCGGAGATGACGGTGGCGGTGACGGTCCGGGCGCTGAGGTCCCAGGCGAGCGACTGGATCCGGATGCGGTTGCGGCCGCGCACGCCGGTGATCGTGCCCTTGGCCAGCTGATCGGGTAGCGCGGGCAGCAACTCCAGGATGCCGGGCCTGGTGTAGATCAACGCCTCGGCGAGAATCGCGGGCAGCGAATTGGCGGCATCGGCGTTGTAGATCGCCAAATTCGGGTTGTGGGAGGTCATCAACGACCGGAAGATCATGTTGTTGCCCAGGATCTTCCGCAGGTTGCCGTACACACCGGCGCCGTCCTTGAGCCGGGCCCGGGCGAGGCTGCGGTGGATGGCGCCGTGGGCCTCTCCTGACTCGTCTCCTCGCAGGTCCAGGGCGCGGCTCGCGTAGCGGATCAGGTCGGGCTTGTCCTCGGGGTTGATCTCATGCAGCGGCCAGAGGGGGTACATGTGCTGTACGTGACGGTGGTTGTACCGGTCGGCCAGGCTGGGCCACGACCATTCCGCGAGTGCCCCGTCGCCGTTGATTCGATAATCGGGCATCTTGGCCAGCAAGGCGGTCCAGCGTTGCACGCCTTGGCCTGAGCCCTGTTCGGTGCCGAGGGCGTTGGCGGCTTCGATGGCGGCCTGCAGCGCGTGCTTACCTGCGGCGATCTCCCCGGTCGCATTGATCGACAGTTGCCGGCCCGTGTTGCCGGGGCTGTTCTCCATGGAGAAGCACGGCACGAAGATGACCTTGCCGTTGGCGTCGGTGCGGGTGAGGAAGTCCTCGTAGAACAACGCGAGCTCGATCAGAACGGGAGCGAGCTTGGTGCGGTAGAAGGTGGCGTCACCGGTGACCTGGTAGTACTCGAGAAGCGGATAGAGCAGCCAGTCGGCGCCGCCGATCCAGGTGTGGCCGGGAAATCCGCCATCGAAATGCAGCATCTTGCCGTACTCACCGTCGGTCCGGGAAGGAGCGAGCAGGCCGCGAGTGCCGTAGAGGTTCCTGGCGTTGATGCGCCAGTCGTTGATCTGGCCGAGGATCAGGGTGAAGTAGCCGTCCATGGCTTCGGTGAGGGACAGGATGTTGCCGCCGGCGACCTGGAAGTTGACGTTGGCGTCGGTGGTGAAGTCGCCGGCCCACGCCGCGTCCCATGCGCCCGTCCACAAGCCAGTCAGCCGTGGCGGCAGGACGCCGCTGGAACTGAGGAACAGGTAACGGCCGGAGTCGTACATCCGCTCCAGTAACGCGAGGTCGATGACATTGCGGTTGGAATTTTGCCGCGCGATCAGCTCACTGGTCGACAGTTGCCTGTCGGCGGCGCTGACGCTCAGGTCGAGGCGTGAACGGTCGTACAGTTCGGCGTGCAGGGCGGTATGCCTCGTGAGCGACGTCGCGTAGTCGGCGCTGAGCGCGGCCAGGGCCGTGTGCAACGGTTTGGCGTCCCACGCGGTGGACGAGTCGTAGCGATCGAGTTTGGTCAGCAGTAAGAGCTTGGTCGCCGCTGCCACGACGATGGCCGACCCGCTCACCCGTACCGAACCGCCGGTCGCGACCACCCGGGTGACGCCCTCATAGCCGAACGCCCCCTGCCCTGTCGGGTATCTGCCCCGCAGGTTCAAGTAGCCCTCACCGTTGCTGACCGTGGCCGAAGTGGTGAAACCGACGGACCCCGGCACACCGCTCAGGGCTGTGTTGACACTCAGGGTGGTGTCGATCGTCCGGCCCGGCGCGGCAGTGAGTTCGTGGACGATCACCCGGTCGGCTCGGGAGGCGAAAGCCCGCCGGGTCCACGTGCCGTAATTGTCGGTCCACGTCGAGGTGACCTCACCGGTCCTGAAATCGGTGATCCGGGCGTAATTACTGGCCGTCGTCATTCCCGGGGTGCTGATCTGCAGCTCATAGCCCGGATGGAAGGTCTGGGTCCAGCGCAGCGACCAACCGGAGGTGAAGTCGCCGGTCGCACCGTTGAAATCACCGGCGAGCGCCTTGTTCCTGACCCCCGCCAACCGGTCCGACAGCACCGGCGGAGTCACGTTACGGGTGCCGTTGGGCAGCACGAACCGATGATGTGTGAAGATCACCTTCTCCAGGGTGGGCGCGCCGTAGAACATGGCCCCGTACTCACCGTTGCCGGTCAAGAAGGCATCGGCCCAATTCGTTGCGGCGGCCGTGTCGTAGATGCCGCGCTGCGGCAGCGTCACCTGTGGCGGTACGGCGGCGGCCACCCGGCCAACGAAGATCACCGAAGGCAGCGCGGCAGCACCGACGGTCGCCGCCGTGGTGGCGATGAAGCGTCGACGGTTCAGCGGCATGTTCATCCAGTCTCCTGGTGGCGAGGTGGGGGTGACGGTTGCCGCTTATGTCGCTACCGGTCCATCGCCCCGGTCGGGACCACCGTTTGACGAGACACCCTGAGATGGGGGCATGTGGCTGAAGGCCACCTCTGGGCGTAAGAGCACAATCGGTTTGCCAACGGCAACATTCGCGAAACGTATGACGTCTCATGTATGACGTCAAGAGTCACCGTGAGCACTGTGCGAGGATGATCGGCCGCCTGCTCGCCAACCGGAATTGGCTGACCGGGCATCACCGACGTGGCCGTCTTAGGGTCAGGCGTGTTCGCGGAGGCGTTGGCTGACGACCTGGGTGACGCCGTCGCCGCGCATCGAGACGCCGTAGAGGGCGTCGGCGATCTCCATCGTGCGCTTCTGGTGGGTGATGACGATGAGCTGGGAGCTCTGCCGCAGTTCCTCGAAGAGGGTCAGGAGGCGTTGGGTGTTGGTGTCGTCGAGGGCGGCCTCGACCTCGTCCATCACGTAGAAGGGGGAGGGGCGGGCCTTGAAGATGGCGACCAGGAAGGCCACCGCCGTCAGCGACCGTTCGCCGCCTGACAGCAGGGACAACCGCTTGACCTTCTTGCCCGGCGGGCGGGCCTCGACCTCGACGCCGGTGGTGAGCATGTCGGTGGGGTCGGTCAGCAGCAGGCGGCCCTCGCCGCCCGGGAAGACCCGCTCGAAGATGGTCGAGAACTCGCGCTGGACGTCCTCATAAGCTGCGGAGAACACCTGCTCGACCCGGTCGTCGACCTCCTTCACGACCAGCAGCAGGTCGCGGCGGGTCTTCTTGAGGTCTTCGAGCTGCGAGGTGAGGAACGTGTGGCGCTCCTCCAGGGCGGCGAACTCCTCCAGGGCCAGCGGGTTGACCTTGCCGAGCTGCTGCATCTGCTTGTCGGCGACGCGGGCCCGCTTCTCCTGCTCCTCGCGCACGTAGGGGACCGGAGGGTCTCCGGGGACGAGCGCCTTCGGGCCGTATTCGGTGGACAGGGCCTCCAGTTCGACGCCGTACTCCTCCAGCGCGCGCTCCTCCAGCTGTTCGAGGCGCATGCGCTGTTCGGTGCGGGCCATCTCGCTGCCGTGGGCGCGGTTGACCAGCTTGTCGAGCTCCGAGCCCAGCTCGCGGACCCGGACGCGGACCGTCTTGAGCTCGGCGTCGACGGCCTCCCGGGCGACCGCGAGCTCGTCGCGCTCGGCGGCGGCCCGCATGATCGAGGCCTCCAGCGAGTGGAGGGCCACCCGTGCGGCCACGACCACGCTCGCGGCGACCTGGGCCTGCCGGCGGCGCCTGGCCCGCTGGGCGGCGGCCTGGGCGCGGTCGTCGCGTTCGCGCTGGGCGGCGCGCATGAGGCCGTCGGCCCGGCCGGCGATGCCGCGCACCCGCTCCTCGGCGGTGCGGACGGTCAGGCGGGCCTCCATCTCGGCCTGGCGGGTGACGCCGACCGTCGCGGCCAGCCGGTCGCGCTCCTCGGTGGTGGGCTCGGACTCCAGCTCGGCGGCGAACTCGGCCTCGGCGAGGCGCTCCTCCAGCGTGAGGGCCTCCTCGCGGGCCAGTTCGCGGCCCTCCTCGGCGAACTCCACCGACTTCCTGCCGCGCTCGGCCTCGTCGAGGGCGGCCTTGACGTTGGCCTCCAGGCGGGCGAGCTGCTTGGCGGCGTCGGCTAGGCGCTGGTCGGCGGCGCGCTGGCGGCCCCGGGCCCGGTCGAGGGCCGACTGGGCCTGGTCGAGACCGGAGCGGGCGGTGTTCACGCCGTTCTGCGCGGCGGCCTGCTGGGCCTGCGCCTCGGCCACGGCCCCTTGAGCCGTCTCCATGGCCTCGTGGGCCGACTCCTCGCTGAAAAGGGCCTCCTCCAGGGCGAGAGCGGTCTCCTCGGCCCCTTCCCCGGCGAGTTCGAGGTCGCGGGTGGCCTGGTCGAGCGCCGCCCGGACCTGGAGGACCGACCCGCCGCCCGAGCCGCCTTGGGCGGTGAACGCCCCCAGGAGGTCGCCGTCGCGGGTGACCGCCTTGAGGTCGGGGCGCGACTCGACGATCTTGCGGGCGGCTTCGAGGTCGGGGGCGACGACGACCCCGTACAGCAGATGTTCAAGGGCGGGCCGCAGCCCGGCCGGGACCTCGACCAGGTCGGCGGCCCACTCGAACGAACCCTCGGGCCTCGCCACGGCGGGGGCGTCGCCGACGACCACCGACGTGCGGCCGGTCTCCTTGGCGCGCAGCAGTTCGACCGCGTCGACGGCCGCGCCGAAGGACGCCACGGTGACCGACTCGGCCAGCGGCCCCAGCACGGCCGCGATGGCGGTCTCCGCGCCTCGGAGCACGCTCATCACGGCGGCCAGCGGGGGGTGACCGTCGTCGGCCAGCAGGGCGGTGCCGTCGGCGCCCCCGGCCAGGCTGAGCTCCAGCGCCTCGCGGCGGGCCTGGAGGGCGGTGACGGCCTTCTGGGCGTCCTGATCCGCCGTACGGGCCCGGGAGACCCCCGATGACGCGGCGGACAGGGCCGCGCGGGGGCCGGCCAGCGCGGCGCGGGCCTCATCGACCTTGGCCTTGGCCTCCTCGGCGACCTCGCGGGCCGCCTCGACCTGGGCCCGGGCCAGCTCGACGCCCTCCTCGGCGGCGGCCAGCTCGGCGAGCACCTCGGGATCGGTGGCGGGCTCGGCGGCGGCCTGCGCCTCCAGTTCGCCCTGCGCCTGGACGGCGCGCTCCCCGGCCTGCCGGACGGCGGCCTCCAGACGGCCGATCTCGTCGTCGGCGGCGCGCACCCGGCCACGGGCGGAGTCGGCCTGGCCGCGCAGCCGGGCGAGGGCCTCACGGCGGTCGGCGGCGGCGCGGGCCGCGATCGACAGCCGGCGCTCCTCTCCCGTCAGCGCCTCCTCGGCCTCGGCGCGCGCGTCGACGGCCGCCTCCAGGCGCATCTGGGCCTCGTCGAGGGCCTCCTGGAGCACCCGTTCCTTCTCGCGGACCTCGGCGGCCTCGCGCTCGAACTCCTCGGGGTCGCGCCCCCGCCGCTCGATCGCCGCGGCGTCGGTGGCGTGGCGCTCCCGCTCGGCCGCGAGGCTCTCCACCGACCGCAGGCGCTCCCGGAGCGCGGAAAGTGCGTAAAAGGTCTCCTGGGCGACAGTCAACCGTGGCTGCGCCTCGGCGGCGGCGGCCTCCAGGGCGGCCTCGCGCTCCTGGGACTCGTTGAGCTCCCGCTCGACCTGCGAGCGCCGGTTCTGCACGGCCGCCTCGTCGGCCGCCTCGCGCTCCAGCGTGTCGCGCAGGGAGACCACGTCGTCGGCGAGCAGCCGCAGGCGGGCGTCGCGCAGGTCGGCCTGGATGACGGCGGCCTTGCGGGCGATCTCGGCCTGGCGGCCCAGCGGCTTGAGCTGGCGGCGCAGCTCGGTCGCGAGGTCCTGGACGCGGGTGAGGTTGGCCTGCATCGCGTCGAGCTTGCGGAGCGCCTTCTCCTTGCGCTTGCGGTGCTTGAGGACGCCCGCGGCCTCCTCGATGAAGGCGCGGCGGTCCTCGGGACCGGCGTGGAGGACCTGGTCGAGCTGGCCCTGACCGACGATGACGTGCATCTCCCGGCCGATGCCGGAGTCGGAGAGGAGCTCCTGGATGTCGAGCAGACGGCAGGTGTCGCCGTTGATGGCGTATTCGCTCTGGCCCGAGCGGAACATGAGGCGGCTGATCGTCACCTCGGCGTATTCGATGGGCAGCGCGCCGTCGGTGTTGTCGATCGTGAGCGTCACCTCGGCACGGCCGAGGGGCGGCCGGGAGGAGGTGCCCGCGAAGATCACGTCTTCCATCTTGCCGCCGCGCAGCGACTTGGCGCTGTGCTCGCCCATGACCCAGGCCAGAGCGTCGACGACGTTGGACTTCCCCGACCCGTTGGGCCCGACCACACAGGTGATGCCGGGCTCGAACTGCAGCTTCGTGGCCGACGCGAAGGACTTGAAGCCGCGCAGGGTGAGGGTCTTCAGGTACACCTCATGTGCCCCTCCCTGCGCCGACAGTACCGGGGAAGACTACCGGAACCGTGGTCGGGGCACGGGAAATGACGAGGGACGCCCCGTTGAGGCGCCCCTTGCAATTAGTTTCGTGAAAACCCGGTCTCTCAGGTGAGAGCCGGCTCGCGATCCTGCAGCCTTGCCAGGTCTTCGTCACGAGTTTGCGCCGCTAGGGCCTCGTTCTGTTCCTGGAGTCGGGTGAGTTCTGCCTCAAGATCACGGATGCGCTGCTGGAGGCGACGCATTTCCGAGACCATTCGAGGATCAGGACCGCCGACGTGGCCGAGTAGAGCCTTAGCCATGGTTAAGGGTCCTCCACGCTGAGTGACCAGACTGGTTCGCGCACTTCAAGCCGCGGGAGGGGTGCGCGTGGTTCTTGTCCAAGAGTCGCACCGGCTGCGAAGTCGGTCAAGTTGAACGCCTCGTAAGGATCAGCCGTTGGACACTGTCGACATGTAAATATACCTCATTTGGGCGGTTTAGGGGAAGGGCTACCGCTCCACAAAGCCCTCCAAACCCCCCTTGACGTCCGACCAGCGCTCCGAGACTCCTAAGACATGTCCGGGCGTGTCAGGGCTTCTCAGGCGCTCCAGGAGGCGCTCACAGGCCTCTCTGGGCCCCTCGGCCACCACTTCCACCCGGCCGTCGGCCAGGTTGAGCGCCCAGCCCGCGAGCCCGAGTTCCAGCGCCCTCGCCCGCGTCCACCAGCGGAAACCCACGCCCTGGACGCGTCCGCGCACCCAGGCGGTGAGCCTCACCACCGCCCGTTCCTCGGACGTGGCTGACACACGGGGCAGGAGTAGCTGCTGCGGTTCATGAAGGCGTCTCTCCGGATCGGCGTGCCACATCTCGGGCAGGGTTCGTCGCGGCGGCCGTACACGCTGAGTGATCGGTCGAAATAGCCAGACTCGCCGTTCACGTTCACATACAGGCTGTCGAAGGACGTACCCCCTTCGCCGAGGGCCTCGGTCATGACGGCACGGGCGGCGGCAAGGAGTTCGGAGATCTTCGGCCGGGTCAGCGTCTCGGTGGCGCGGGCCCAGTGGAGTCTCGCCCGCCAGAGGGCCTCGTCGGCGTAAATGTTCCCCACCCCGCTGATCAGGCTCTGGTCGAGAAGTGCCCTTTTTATCCCTGTTTTCCGTAGCCGAAGCTTGACCGCGAACGCCGCGTCGTCGAACGCCTCTTCGAGCGGGTCAGGGGCGATGTGCGCGATCGGCGACGGGACGGTCCGGCTCCCGCTGAAAATCAGCGGAGTGACCATCAGGTGACCGAACGTCCGCTGATCGACGAAGCGCATCTCCGGCCCGTCGTCGGCGAAGGTCACCCGCACCCGGAGGTGCTTCTCGTCGGGCGCGCCCTTGGGGAGCATGAGCATCTGGCCGCTCATCCCCAGATGGGCCATCAGCGCCGCGCCGTCGTCGAGCGGCAGCCACAGGTACTTGCCGCGCCGGTCGGCCGACTCGATCGTGCGGCCCTTGAGCTGGTCGGGCAGCACGCCCTCCTGCCGGCGGACCGCACGCGAGTGGAGCACCTCGGCCGACTCGATCGTCCGGCCCGAGACCCAGACGTCGAGGCCGCGCCGGACGACCTCGACCTCCGGCAGCTCAGGCATCAGACGGTGGCCTGTCCCGCCGCCGTGGCGGCCGCGGCCTCACGGGCGTCGCGCATGGCGCGGATGGCCGTCCAGGCGGCCTCGGCGGCCTGCTGCTCGGCCTCCTTCTTCGACCGGCCCGCGCCGGTGCCGTAGTCCTGCCCGCCGACGCGGACGGTCGCCACGAACGACTTCGCGTGGTCGGGGCCCGACTCCTCGACGTGGTATTCGGGCACGCCGAGCACCTCGGAGGCGGTCAGCTCCTGCAGCGAGGTCTTCCAGTCGAGCCCGGCGCCCAGCGAGGCCGACCGCTTGATCAGCGGGTCGAACAGCGTGTGGACGACCCGGAACGCCTCGTCGAGGCCCTTGTCGACGTAGACCGTGCCGATCAGGGCCTCCAGCGTGTCGGCCAGGATCGACGACTTGTCACGCCCGCCGGTGCCCTCCTCGCCCCGGCCCAGCCGCAGGTAGCGGCCCATGCCGAGCGAGCGGGCGACGTCGGCCAGCGCCCGCATGTTGACCACGGCGGCCCGCAGCTTGGCGAGCTGCCCCTCGGGCAGGTCGGGATGGTCGCGGTAGAGCGTGTCGGTGACCACGAGACCCAGCACCGAGTCGCCGAGGAACTCCAGGCGCTCGTTGGTGGGCAGGCCGCCGTTCTCGTAGGCGTAGGAGCGGTGGGTCAGGGCGCGTTCCAGGATGCCCAGGTCGAGCCGGACGTCGAGCACACCCTCAAGCTCGTCCCGGACCACTTCGACGGCGACGGGCTTACCGATCATCGAGTTCCTCCTCGTGCATGGCGAACAGCCGGCACGGTGGCAGGAGTGAACTTCTGGCGAAGCCCCGAAGGCGTGGTGGACGCCGGGTTGAACCCGGCGTCCACCACGACCGCGGGCACAGCCGCCGCCGCGCGCAGTGGAGCCGCGCCGTGTGACGCGTCTGTGGAGCAAAATAACGCCGACCGGGGTCGTTTGACGATCCCGGTCGGCGATGGAGTCACGCCGGTCGAGTCACACCGGGTCAGGCGTTGGGCTCGATGACCTGGCGGCGGTTGTAGGTGCCGCACTCGCCACAAGCCATGTGGGGGCGCTTGGGGGAGCGGCACTGGGGGCAGCTCACGAGCGCGACAGCGCTGGTCTTCCACTGGGACCTGCGGGCGCGCGTGTTGGCCCGCGACATCTTCCTCTTGGGAACGGCCACGTCAGGCCTCCTGATCGTCTTCGTCGTTGTTGGAAACCAGGCCCCGCAGTGATGCCCAGCGGGGATCGAGCGTCTCGTGGCGGTGGTCGGGACCGGCCTCGGCCAGTCTGACCCCGCACTCCGCGCAGAGACCGGTGCAGTCGTCGCTGCACACCGGGCTCAGCGGCAGTGCGAGCACCACCGCGTCACGGAAGGTCGGCTCAAGATCCAGCAGCTCGCCGTCGAGGATCTGGTCGTCCTCTCCGGCGTCTTCCGCCGTGTAGAAGAAAAGCTCCTGGAAGTCGACCTCGACATCCGAGGTCAGGGGTTCCAGGCAGCGCGAGCACTCTCCCGTGAGAGGGGCCAGCGCCGTGCCCGTGACGAGCACGCCTTCCATCACTGCTTCGAGCCGGAGATCCAGCTCGACGTCGGCGTCTTTGGGGACACCGATCAAGCCGACCGCGACATCCGCCGGAGCCGGGAGAACGGGTTTCATCGTGCGCATCGACCCCGGGCGGCGCCCGAGGTCATGGGTCGAAATCACCCATGGAGCGCGTGGGTCGAGGGTGTGCACTTTCATCCTGGTCTCTTAGGCATGGCGAATGAACGCCGTCGTGCAAGGCCGAAACGCAAGAATACCAGCCCGCCGAAGGGCTCAGCCGCGCACGCGTTCTACCAGCAGCTCAAGCACGAGATCGGGCACCAGGCCCGACACGTCGCCGCCGTAGCGGGCGATCTCCTTCAGCCTGCTGGAGGACAGGAAGGAGTATTCGGGGTTGGTCGACATGAACAGCGTCTCGACCCCCGACATGCGGTAGTTGAGCTGCGCCATCTGGAGCTCGTAGTCGAAGTCGCTGACCGCGCGCAGCCCCTTGACGATCGTGGGGATGCCCTGCTGCCGGGCGAAGTCGACCAGGAGGCCGTGGAACTTCTCGACCCGGACGTTGCCGTACTCCTTGGTCACCGCCTGGAGCATGTCGATGCGCTCCTCGACGGTGAACAGGCTCTTCTTCTCGATGTTGATCAGGACTGCGACGACGACCTCGTCGTACAGCCGTGACGTGCGGCCAATGATGTCCAGGTGGCCATTCGTCACGGGATCGAAAGATCCGGGGCAGACGACCCTGCGCACAACAACCCCCTCAATCGGCCTGGTTGGCGTGACCGTACCAAACGGTCGCTTCACCGTAACGACGGGCCCTGGCCTCCTCATAGCCGGGGGGCCATCGCAGATCATTCCCTCTGGTCTCGCGTTCGACCGCGACGAGCGCCCCGTCGGCGAGCCACCCGTTCTCCCTGAGCTGGACCAGCATCTTCTCGACCACGTCGTCGGAGACCGCGTAGGGCGGGTCGGCGAACACGAAGTCGTAGGGCTCGCCCTCGCACGGGCGCGCGACCAGCCGCTCGACCCGGTCGGCCACCACGACCGCGCCCGGCAGGCCCAGCGCGGCGACATTGGCCCTGATCGTGCGCAGCGCCTTGGCGTCGGACTCGACGAGCAGCGCGTGGCCCGACCCCCGGCTGAGCGATTCGAGCCCGACGGCGCCCGACCCGGCGTAGAGGTCGGCCACCCGTTCCGGCACGCCGGCGAGCGACCCGACGGTCGAGAAGATGCCCTCACGGGCGCGGTCGCTGGTGGGCCGGGTTCCCTTGCCGGGCGGGACCTCGATCCGCCTGCCACCGGCGATTCCGGCGATGAGACGCGTCACGCGCCCATTCTCCCGGAGATCCGGAAGGGAAACTCTCGGTAATGCCTGGCGAAGGAACGGCCAGGGTCGTTCCGTTCACGCCCGGTGACCTGCACTATGAATCTGCGGCCTTCAAGGTGACCCAGGGGAAGGCCGGCCGGCGTGATCGTGAGCCCTTCCGCACGCCGGCGCCCTCGGCACCTGACCCGAGGGTGGGCCCAGCCGGGGACGGCATTCGGGGGGAGGCCGTCCCATGGCTGGGCCCTGGGTCATTTCTATGACCCAGGGCCACCGGCCCGGCAGCCCCCGGTACGGATCGCTCCCGTATCTCCGCCATTTCGCAACCAAGCGCTGTCTCTTGAATGCCTGAAAAGCCTTCCTTCCGTTACGGCTCCGCCCACCCCGGCCCCGCCGCCCGCGTCCGCACCGCCCCGTAACCGGCGCTCACCACCCGCTCCCGCCCCTCACCGCGACGTCGGTGATGTCCGGCGATGTCTTTCAGCCGGATTCCCGTTCACGGCGCCATTTTCACGGCGCCATTTTCACGGTGCGATTCTCACGGTGCGATGACGCCGATGGTCCAGCTCTGGCGGCACCGGGAACCCCCGGCGGTGGTGTCGCACCCCTCGACGGCGAAACGCAGATGGTCCTCCCACGGCAGGCCGTATTTCACCTGTCCTCCGGTGCCGCCGCGCACGGTCGCCTGGAACCACTTTCCGGGAATGTTGGTGTATTCGCCACGCACGAGAAACTTGTCGTAGGAGAACGGATTCGTCGGCCCCCAGTTGAAATGCACGTGGACGCCGACGCGCCACGCCGCCACCACCATGGTGGACCCCTGAGAAGGCGACCAGGCGATCTGTCCCCGGCCGAACGTCTGCCGCCGCCCGACCCACACGCTGTTCCGGTAGACGTCGTATTCCGGCCTTTCGGCGCACCCGAAGGTGGCGGCCCCGCCGAGCCGCGCATAGCGCTCCCCGATCAGCCCGTAGGGCGCGACCGGGCACCCGGCGCCGGCCGACGCGGCGGGCGCGACGCCCGCGAAGGCGATGACCATCGCCACGAGAATGAACCTGTACACGATTCCTCAGAATCGACGGGAAACGTCATTCCCGGCAGGGTGGTATCCCTCTAGGTCTTCTCCAGGTATTCCGCGCGTTCCCCGGCCGCCAGCGCGTCGAGTTCCGCCTTCAGCGACGGGTGGTTCTCCAGATCCGGATCGTGGGACAGCAGGTTCTGCGCCTCCTCGCGGGCGGCGGCGATCACGTCTTCGTCGCGGAGGAGCTGGAGCATCCGCAGCGACGACTTGCGCCCCGACTGGGCCGCGCCCAGCACGTCGCCCTCGCGGCGCTGTTCCAGGTCGACGCGGGAGAGCTCGAAACCGTCGAGCGTGCTCGCCACCGCGTCGAGGCGCTCGCGGGCGGGGGTGCCCGGCATGGTCTCGCTGACCAGCAGGCACAGCCCCGGCAGGCCTCCCCGGCCGACCCGGCCGCGGAGCTGGTGGAGCTGGGAGACGCCGAAGCGGTCGGCGTCCATGATGATCATCACTGAGGAGTTCGGCACGTCGACGCCGACCTCGATGACCGTCGTGGCCACCAGGACGTCGATCTCGCCCCGGGTGAAGGCCCGCATGATCGCGTCCTTCTCCTCGGGCGGCAGCTTGCCGTGGAGGACCTCGACGCGCAGCCCGGCCAGCGGCCCGGAGGCCAGCATCTCGGCCACGTCGAGGACCGCCAGGGGCGGGCGGCGCTCGTCGGCGTCCTTGGTCAGGTCGCCCTCGTCGCCCTCCAGGTCGCCGATGCGCGGGCAGACGATGTAGGCCTGGCGGCCCAGCCCGACCTCCTCGCGCACCCGCTCCCACGTCCGCTCCAGGTAGTGGGGCTTCTCGGCGGCGGGGACCACGTGGGTCGTGATCGGCGCGCGGCCCGAGGGGAGCTGGGACAGCGTCGAGACCTCCAGGTCGCCGAAGACCGTCATGGCGACCGTCCGGGGAATCGGGGTGGCCGTCATGACCAGCACATGCGGACGCCCGGACGACGACTTCTCCCGCAGCGCGTCGCGCTGCTCGACGCCGAACCGGTGCTGCTCGTCGACGACGACCAGCCCCAGGTCGGCGAACTGGACCTTGTCCTGCAGCAGCGCGTGGGTGCCGACCACGATCCCGGCCGCGCCGGACGCCGCGTCGAGCAGGTTCTGCCGCCGCGCGGCGGCGCCCATCGAGCCCGTCAGCAGCGCCACCGAGGTGCCGCCGAACATGCCGCCGCCCGCCAGGTCGCCGAGCATCGCGGAGATCGAGCGGTGGTGCTGCTGGGCCAGGACCTCGGTGGGGGCCAGCAGCGCGGCCTGCCCGCCCGAGTCGGCGACCTGGAGCATCGCGCGCAGGGCCACCACGGTCTTGCCCGCGCCCACCTCGCCCTGGAGCAGGCGGTGCATCGGGTGGTCGCGGCCGAGGTCGGCGGCGATCTCCTCCCCCACGGTCCGCTGGCCCTCGGTGAGCTCGAACGGCAGCCTCCCGTCGAACCCGTCGAGCAGGCCGTCGGCGCTGCCGGGCCTCGGCCGGGCCGGGAGGGCGTCGGCGGCCATGCGGCGGCGGACCAGGACCGCCTGGAGGTTGAAGGCCTCGTCGAACTTGAGCCGGTTGCGGGCGCGGGCGATGTCGCCCTGGTCGCGCGGCCGGTGGATCAGGGTCAGCGCCTCGGCCAGGCCGATCAGGTTGTGGCGCCCGCGCAGGTCGGCGGGGAGCGGGTCGTCGAGGGACAGGGTGTCGAGGATCAGCCGGACCGCGCGCCCGATCTTCCAGCTCGCCAGGCTCTGGGCCGACGGGTAGATCGGCACGGGCGCGGTGGCGAACTCCTCGCTCGTCTCCTCGTCGTCGGTGACGTAGTCGGGGTGGGTGAGCGAGCGCCGTTTCGCCCCCTTCGGGGAGACGAAGACGTTGACCTTCCCGGAGAAGGTCGCCTCGGTGCCCGGCAGCAGCCGCTGCTCGGCCACGAACGCGCCCTTGCCGAAGAAGGCCAGGTGGATGCGGTCTTTGCCGTCGGTGACCTCGACGTCGAGCCAGGTGCCCTGCCGGTTCTTCATCGGCCGCCGCTGCACCGCCGACACCCGGCCCCGGACGGTGGCGATCTCGTCGTGTTCCAGCGAGGCGATCGAGGTCAGCTCACCCCGCTCGGCATAGCGCCGCGGGTAGTGGCGCAGCAGCTCACCGACGGTGGCGACGCCGAGGGCGCTTTCGAGCGGCGCGGCGGTCTTGTCGCCGACCACCCGCTTCAACGGCTCGTCGAACCTGGTCACGACACCCAGTTCTACCGCGCCCGGCCGACAGATTTCACTCGACACCGATGAGCAGCGGATATCCGCCCTGCCCGCCCGCGTAGGTGACGACCTCGACGTCCGGCCGCTCGGCGGCCAGTTCCCTCCGCACGGCCTCGGCCAGCCCCTCCCCCGTCTCTCCGCCCGTGACCAGCGTGACCAGCTCGCTGGAGGCCGAGGTCAGCCGCCGGACCACCTCCCTGGTCACCTCGCCGAGCTCCGCGCCGATCAGGGCGACGTCCCCGTCGACGACCCCGAGCACGTCGCCCGGACGGCACACCCCCGCCGACGTGAACGCCTCCCGGTTGGCCACCCACACGTGCCCGTGCCGGGTGTGCGCGGCGGCCTCGGCCATGGCCAGCACGTCGTCGTCGAACCGCCGGGCGGCGTCGTGCACCGCCAGCGCCGCCAGGCCCTGCACCGACGCGAGCGTCGGGAGCACGCTGACCGACGCGCCCTCCTCGCGGGCGATCTCGGCGGCGGCGGCCGCGACGGCCCGGGTCCCGCCGTCGTTGGGCAGCACCGCCACCTCCGACCCCGCCTCCCGGATCGCCGCCAGCAGCGCCGCCAGCGGCGGCGACGACCCCGGCTCCCGGGTCACCACCACGGCCCCGGCCTGCCGGAACAGCGCGCCGAGCCCGTCTCCGGCGGCGACCGCGACGACCCCGCGCCCACCGGTGACGTGGGCCCGGCCGCCGAGATAGGTGACCCTGATCCGGTGCGGCCGTCCGGCCGCCAGGCCCGCCTCGATCGCCGCCCCGGCGTCGGCGACGTGGACGTGCACGTTCCAGAGCCCGTCGCCGCCCACGATCACCAGCGAGTCGCCCAGGGCGTCGAGATCCCGCCTGAGGGCGTCGACCGAGGGGGCGTCCAGGAGGTACATGACCTCGTAGCCCTCCGAGGGGCTCTCCGAGAGGTCCACCGGGCGGGCCGGCGCGGGCACCTCGTGGCGGCTGTGGACGCCCGTGACGACGTCAACGAGAGATTCCAGGATGATCACCAGCCCGGCCGCGCCCGCGTCGACGACCCCGTTCCTGGCCAGCACCTCCAGCTGACCCGTGGTCCTGGCCAGCGCCTTCCTGGCCTCCTCCGCCGCCCGCGCGGCGATCACCGCCAGGTCGCCCGGCAGGTCGCGGACCGCCGAGGCGGCCGTGGCCAGCACGCTCAGCACCGTCCCCTCGACCGGCCGGGACACCGCCGCCCTGGCGAGTTCGGCCGCCCTGGCCAGGCCGGTCCTCAGGTCGCCGGCGCCGCGGAGCACCTCGGCCAGCCCGCGCAGCGCCTGGCTGACGATCACCCCGGAGTTGCCGCGCGCCCCCAGGAGCGCGCCGTGCGCGAAGGCCCGCCACGCGGTCTCGCGGTCGGCGGCCGGGGGCAGCGCGTCGAGGGCGTCGGCCGCCGCCAGCAGGGTCAGATGGAGGTTGGTGCCGGTGTCGCCGTCGGGGATCGGGAAGACGTTCAGCGCGTCGATGTCGCCCCGGGCCGCGCCGAGCGCGTCGGCCGAGCGGCGCGCCCACGCCCGGAGTGCCTGCGTGTCCAGCACGTCCAGCATGGGTGATCCCTTCGTTTAACATGCATTGGCCGACATCGGCTATCCTCATATGGCCAGCCGTTCGGCCTGGCCTTTCTGCCCGAAACGACCGGGCTCTCTGATTCCTTGAAGGAGCGATGACCGTGGCTTCCGTCTGCGACGTCTGCGCTAAGAAGCCGATTTTCGGCAACAACGTCTCCCACTCGCACCGCCGAACCCGCCGCAACTGGAAGCCCAACATCCAGACCGTGCGCGCGACGGTCAACGGGACGCCGAAGCGGCTGAACGTGTGCACCTCCTGCATCAAGGCCGGGAAGGTCACCCGCTAGACCTGTCGAAAAAGGCCCGCCCTCTCCCGGGCGGGCCTTTTCGTGTTCCCCTACTGCACCACGTCGAGAGGCCGCCACTGCCAGGCGTGGTCGACCGGACCGATGCCCGCCCCGAGGGCGAACCCGTTGGCGATGGCACCCGTCACGTAGTCCTTGGCCAGCCTGACCGCGTCGGGCACGTCCTCACCGTGGGCGAGGTGCGAGGCGATGGCCGAGGCGAGCGTGCAGCCGGTGCCGTGGGTGTGGTCGTTGTCGTGGCGTTCGGCGCTGTAGCGGTATTCCGTTTTCCCGTCGGTCAGCAGGTCGACCGGCTCCCCGGGCAGGTGGCCGCCCTTGATCAGCGCCCACTTCGGCCCCAGGGCCAAGACGGCCTGCGCCGCCGCCATCATCTGCTCCTCGGCCTCGATCCTCAGGCCGGTGAGCTGCTCGACCTCCCACAGGTTGGGCGTCACCACGGTGGCCAGCGGCAGCAGCCGCGCCTTCAACACGCCCACCGCCGCCGGTTCGAGCAGCGGATCACCGTGTTTGGACACCCCCACCGGGTCGACCACGATCGGCGCGCCGACCCCCGCCAGCACCTCGGCGACCGTCTCGACCAGCACGGGCGAGGCCAGCATGCCGGTCTTGACCGCGTCGACGCCGATGTCGGAGAGCACCGAGTCGAGCTGCGCCCGCACCGCCTCGGGCGGCAGCTCCCAGTAGCCCTGCACGCCCAGGGAGTTCTGCGCGGTGACCGCGGCGAGCACGCTCATGCCGTGTACGCCGTTGGCCAGCATCGTCTTCAGGTCGGCCTGGATCCCGGCGCCACCGCCGGAATCGGAGCCCGCGATCGTCAGCACACGCGGTGGGGTCATGCCGCCATCCAATCAGGCGCTACCCCGGGTTGAACCCGAGCCCCGGCTGAGCCGGCCCGGGATCGAGGTCGACCTCCACGGGAGGCGGCTCGGGCGTGGGCGTGGTCGGCTTGGGCTTCGGGCTCGGCTTGGGCTTGGTGACCACCGGCTGCGGGTGGGGCCGCGAGGTGGCCTGCGCCGACTCGGTGACCTTCGGCGAAGGGCTCGGCGAGGGCTTCTCCGGCGTCGGGGACGGCGGCGGCGTGGGCGCCTCGCTGGGCGTGGGCACCACGACGAGCTCGGTCCCGCCGGAGGTCAGCCGGATCCCGGCGACGGTGAGGCAGACCGCCGCGACGACCGCCACCCCGGAGATCACCGCCATCCGCCGCGACCGGGCGAGCGTGGTCGTCTGCCGGTTGCGCCGCCGCCGTCCCGGCCGGGGACCGGCGGGCTCGGGCGTCTCGCCGCCGGCGGGGTCGCCCTCGCCGTCGGGCCACCGGTAGCTGAGCTGCGCGGTGACCGGCGCTCCCGGGAGCGGTCCCGCGGAGGGTTCGCGCGCGGCCCGCACCGGAGCCGTGATCGGCCCGGTCGCGGGATCGTAGGCGGCCTGCGGACCGGTCCCGATCGGACCGGTGAAAGGACCGGTGGCCGCATCGCCCGCCGCGTTCGCCGGGGGAAGAAGGACAGGCCCCGTGAAAGGTCCGGTCGGACCGTCGACCGGGACACCGGGAACCGGGCCCGTGAAAGGACCTGTCGAGGGATCACCCGCGGCCGGCTGAACCGGTGGGGTCGGCCCTTGGGCCGCGAACGCGCCCGTCGAGGGGACGCCGGGACCCGCCAGCGGATCGGCGGCGATCGGCCCGGTGGCGGGGTCGCCCAGCGGATCGACAGGCCTGACCTGCGCCGGGGACGCGAACGCCCCCGTCGACGGCGGGCCGAGCACCGGCCCGGTCATCGGCCCGGTGGGGAGCTGGCCGGTGGAGGAGGAGGTCAGCGGGAGGATCGGCGGAGGCCCGCCGGGGACCTGCGTCGGTCCCGTGAACGGCCCGGTGGAGGCCTCGCCCGGCGGGTCGGTCACCGGCCCGGGAGGAGCTTGGACGGGGGCGGCGAGGGGACCTGAGGGCAGGTGATCACCTGGGTTCGGATGCGGCGCGGCCGGCGCCGGATCTGTCATCGGGCCGCCGGCCTCCTCGACCGTCGGCATGGGAACCGTGGTTTTCTTGACCGGGGTCGTGGCCGTACGTCCGGCCCGGTGGCGCCCCATTGCTGGTCCTTCCTGATCTGCACCCGCCAACCTTCATAACAGGTCACGCTGCCGCTGTCACAAAGTTCCCATCATCCTCGAAAGTGATCCCAACCCCCCGGGACATTCTCCCGCCCTCCGGCCTGTACTCCATCCCCTTCGGCCACATTTCCTACAATCCGCCACTCGGGCGGTAGAAGAACGCCTGATGGGAAGGTCGCCGCGAGCGCGTGGTCCTCGCCACCGGTGAGGATCCAGCCGACGGGGTCGGCCCCGAGCGCCTTGGCCGCCGCCGCGAGATCGTCGGGCACCTCGACGGGGTCGAGGACGAGCGCCACCCCGCTGGCGGCGGCGATGTGGCCGATGTCCTGGAGCAGGCCGTCGCTCACGTCGAGCATGGCCGTCGCGCCCAGCCGGGCCGCGCGGGGTCCCTCCGGGTAGGGCGGCCGGGGCCGCCGGTGGGCGTCCACGAGATCGTCAAAACCTGACAATCCCGCCAGAAGGAGCTGGAGACCCGCCTCGGAGCGCCCCAGGGACCCCGCCACGGCCACCACGTCGCCGGGCCGGGCCCCCGACCGGGTCACGGCCGCGCGGCCCTCAAGATCGCCCAGGGCGGTCACTCCGAGGACCACGGTGGACGACCGCGTCACGTCCCCCCCGGCCAGGCTGGCGCCCACGAGGGCGCACTCGTCGCGCAGTCCGTCGATCAGTCCGTCGAGCCAGGTAACGGACAGGTCAGCGGGTATGCCGAGGCCCACGAAAAGCCCTGTCGGCACCGCTCCCATGGCTGATATGTCGGAAAGATTCTGAGCTGCGGCTTTCCTGCCGATCTCGTACGCACTGGACCAATCGCGGCGGAAGTGTCTACCCTCAAGGAGCATGTCCGTCGTGACGACGACCCTGCCGTCCGGTGCGCGCAGAATCGCGGCGTCGTCCCCTGGGCCGAGGAGGACTGTCGCGCCTTGGGGCAGACGCCCCGATATCCGGCTAACAACACCGAATTCGCCGAGTTCTCCGACTGTGATGTCACACCTCCTGGTGTTCGGGGTACCTTGACCTTTCGGTGGTGATCAATCCCGGGAGGACCTGATGGTGCAGGCCTACATCCTTATCCAGACCGAGGTCGGCAAGGCGGCGGCGGTGGCCGAGGCCATCTCGAAGATCCCTGGGGTCACCCAAGCCGAAGACGTGACCGGGCCCTACGACGTGATCGTCCGGGCCGAGGCCAACAACGTCGACGAACTGGGCAAGCTGGTGGTCGCCCAGATCCAGTCCGTCAAAGGGATCACGCGCACGCTGACCTGCCCTATCGTCCACATATGAAGCGTGGCTGGTTGATCGTGGTGGTGCTGGCGGCGGGGTGTTCCCAGACGGTCCGCCTCGACCCGCCCGCCCCCGAAGGGGCCGCCGCGACCGCCTGCCAGGCCCTGTCCGCGAGGCTCCCGGCCAGCATCGAGGGGCTGGAGCGCACCGACACCGATCCGGTGTCCCCCTACACCGCCGTGTGGGGGCCCGGCGAGATCGCCCTGCGCTGCGGGGTGAGCCGCCCGGCCGCGATGGATCCGACCGCCGAGGTGAGCGACGTCAACGGCGTCGGCTGGTTCGCCGATCCCGCCCGCCCCACCCTGTTCACCTCGGTCAACCGTGAGGCCTACGTCGAGGTGACGATCTCCGCGAACCATCAGCCGGGCAGCGTCCTGGTCGATCTGGCCGACCCGATCAAGGCCACGATCCCGTAGGCCACGAGCCCTAGCGCAGGCCCAGCGGGCGCTGCAGGGCCAGCTGGATCAGCCGGTCGACGAGTTCCGGGTAGGACAGCCCCGTCGCCGCCCACAACTGGGGCGCCACCGAGAGCGACGTGAATCCGGGCATCGTGTTGATCTCGTTCAGGACCAGCCGTCCGTCGGGGGTGTAGAAGAAGTCCACCCGCGACAGCCCCTCGCAGCCGAGCGACTCGTAGGCGCGCACCGCCATCGCCCTGAGCTCCTCGGAGACCTCGTCGGGCAGGTCGGTCGGCACCTTCAGCGCCATCTGGTCGGGGTAGTACTTCGCCTCGAAGTCGAAGAACTCCTGCCCGCCCGTGACCAGCACCTCCCCCGGGACGCTCGCCGCCGGCGGCTCGTCGCCCAGGCCCTGGAGCACGGCACACTCGATCTCACGCCCGGGGATGGCCGCCTCGACCAGGACCTTCGGGTCGTGCTCGCGGGCGAACTCGATCGCCCTCTCCAGTTCCTCGGGCGTGGAGGCCTTGGAGATGCCCTGCGACGACCCGGCCCGCGCGGGCTTCACGAAGACCGGCCAGCCGAGCTCCTCGATCTCCTTGAGCACCCGGTGGCGGTCGGTGCGCCAGGCCCGGTCGGCCACCACGACATACGGCCCCACCGGCAGCCCGGCCGACTGGAGGACCGCCTTCATGTACGCCTTGTCCATGCCGACGGCGCTCGCGAGGACCCCGGAGCCGACGTAGCGGACCCCGGCCATCTCCAGCAGGCCCTGGATGGTGCCGTCTTCGGCGAAGGGGCCGTGCATGACCGGGAAGACCACGTCGACCGTGCCGATCGAGCGCGGGATGTCCCCCGCGTCGAGCGCGACCAGCGAGCCGTCGCCCGGCGGGATGGCCAGGGCCGATCCGCTGGTGTCGACCACCGGCAGGGCCCCGTCCTCGATGGCGTAGCTCTGCGTGTCGGCCGCGATGACCCAGCGGCCGTCCGGGGCGATGCCGATGGGCACCACGTCATATTTTTCACGATCTATCACCGACAGGACGCTCCCGGCGCCCATCAGCGACACCGCGTGCTCGGAGTTGCGTCCGCCGAACACGACGGCGACTCGAATCCGGTTCATGAGGTCCGAATCTATCCTGTCGAGGTTGGAAAAACCCCTCGTCAGGTCCGAGCTCGGGGCAAAGAGCCCAATGTGCCGCCCTCTCACACGTAGCGTTCCGGCTTCGGAGTGCGGGACATCAGCAGCATCGCCGCCTCGCCGGGGGTCATGCCGTCGTGGACGACGCCGACGACCACCTCGGTGATGGGCATCTCCACGTCGTGCTTGCGGGCCAGCTGCAGCACCGACTCGCACGACTTGACCCCCTCGGCGGTCTGCTTGGTCACCGAGACGACCTCGTCGAAGGTCATGCCGCGTCCGAGGTTCTCACCGAAGGTCCGGTTCCTGGACAGCGGGGAGGTGCACGTCGCGATGAGGTCGCCCATCCCCGCGAGCCCGGCGAAGGTGTGCTGGTCGGCGCCCAGCACCACGCCCAGCCGGGTGATCTCGGCCAGCCCTCGCGTCATCAGGGTCGCGGCCAGGTTGTCGCCCATGCCCATGCCGGCCGAAACGCCGACCGCCAGGGCGATCACGTTCTTGACCGCGCCGCCGACCTCCACGCCGACCACGTCGGTGTTCGTGTACGTCCGGAACCACGGCAGGTGGATCGCCTCCTGCAACCGGGCGGCCACCGTCTCGTCGGAGGACGCCACGACCGTCGAGGCCGGCTGCCGCTGCGCCAGCTCCCCCACCAGGTTGGGCCCCGACACGACCGCGATGCGCTCCGGCGGCACCTCGCCGACCTCGGCGATGACCTCGCTCATCCGCTTCGTGGTGGACAGCTCGATGCCCTTCATCAGACTCACCAGGACCGCCCGCGGCGGCAGCCAGGGACGCCACTTGGCCAGGTTGTCGCGGAGCGTCTGGGAGGGCACCGCCAGCACGACGAACTCGGCGCCGTCCATCGCCTCGGCCGGGTCGGTGGTCGCGCGCAGCCGGTCGGGCAGCCGGAGCCCGGGCAGGTAGTCGGGGTTCTCGTGGCGCTCGTTGATCGCCTCGACAAGATCGGGCCGGCGGCCCCACAGCGTGGTCTTCGTGCCCGCCTCGGCGAGGATGAGCGCGAACATCGTGCCCCACGAACCGGAACCGAAAACGGCAGCCTTGGTCATGGAACTCACCGTACGCGCTAGTTAGATGTCAGGCGCCTTCTCGCCTCGCAGCTCGGCGAGCAGCAGCGTGAGGGCCCGCATGATCTCCGCCGTCGCCTCGGCCGGACGGCCGGCGAACCCCGACAGGTCGACCGGATCGCCGGCGATGACCTTGAAGCTCTTGCGGGGGAACAGGCGGGGCCTCTTCTCCCCGTACGGCAGGAGGTCCTGCGCCCCCCAGTGGGCGATCGGGATCACCGGCGCGCCGGTCTCCAGGGCGAGCCGGGCCGCGCCGGTCTTGCCGGCCATCGGCCACAGGTCGGGGTCGCGGGTGATGGTGCCCTCGGGATAGAAGAGGATGCAGCCGCCCTCGGCCAGGCGCTCCTCGGCGTCGGCCAGCGAGGTGTTGGCGTCGGAGCGGCCCCGGTAGACCGGGATCGCGCGCAGCGCGACCAGCACCCTGCCCAGGACCGGGACCTTGAACAGGGTCGACTTGGCCAGCACGACCGGCCAGCGCCCGGCCGCCCAGAGGAAGTGGCCGAGCAGCACCGGATCGGTCAGCGACAGGTGGTTGGTCGCCACGATGACGCCGCCGGTGCGCGGCAGGCGGTCGGCCCGCCGCCAGTCGTGTCTCACCAGCAGGTGGGAGAGCGGCTTGATGATCACGACGGCGACCGACTCCCAGAACAGGGACGGTCGTCCGGGTCGGCGGCGGGTCATCTCACACACCTCGTACTGATGACGGTTAGGACCCCCAGTCTCCCGGTTGGCCTGAGCGGATGTCGAGGCGCGATGCTGGGGGCATGGAAGGGCTCGGATGGACGATCGTCATCCCCGTCAAGACGCTGATCAGGGCCAAGACCCGGCTGGCCGCCGCCGTGGGGCCGCACCGGGAGGACCTGGCGGTGGCGGTGGCCGCCGACACGGTGACCGCCGCGCTCGCGACCGGCGGGGTCGGCCGCGTGATCGTGGTGACCGCCGACCCGAGACCGGCCAAGGTGGTGGCGGAGCTGGGGGCGGAGGTCGTACCGGACCCTGATGTGGGTCTGAACGCGGCCCTGCGCGCGGGAGCGGCGCAGGCCGCCGGCGCGGGACCCAGGGCGGTGGCCGCCCTGCAGGCCGACCTGCCCGCGCTGCGCCCGCCCGAGCTGGCGCGGGTGCTGGCCGCGGCGGCCGAGTTCGACCAGTCGTTCCTGCCCGACGCCGCCGACGTGGGGACCGTCCTCTACGCGGTGCGCCCCGGGGTCCCCTTCCGGCCGCGTTTCGGCGGCGAGTCGCGGGCCCGGCACCTGGCCGGCGGCGCCAAGGAGCTCTGCCTGGAGGACGTCGACTCGGTCCGCCGCGACGTCGACACGATCGAGGACCTGAGAGCGGCGGCGGCGCTGGGCCTGGGGCCCCGCACCGCCGCCGTGGCCCGCCTAGTGCTGTAGGTCCTCTTCCCGCACGTGCTTGGGCAGCAGGAACGACACCACGAAGGTGAGCAGCAGCATCCCGGCGACCACCCACAGCGTGGTCTCCATCGCGCTCTCGAACGCGGTCTGCGAGGGCACCTCGCCCAGCAGGTCGAAGAAGACCGTGCCGATCAGCGCCACCCCGAAAGCGCCGCCGAGCTGCTGCACGGCCGTGAGGGTGCCCGAGGCCGAGCCGGTCTCGTGGGGCTCCACCCCGGCGAGCACCAGGTTGAAGAAGGGCGCCATCAGGAAGCCCATGCCGATGCCGGTGACGATCAGCGCGGGGGCGAGCTGCCACGGGGTGACGCCGAGCCCGGCGATCTGGAGGGTCACCCAGACGAGCACGACGCCGAGGGTCATCATCAGCGTGCCGCCCTGGAGGCAGGCGCGGCCGTGCTTCATCAGCGGCTGGACCAGCCCGAAGCCGATGATCATGCCGACCGACCACGGGACGCCCGCCAGGCCGGCCTTCAGCGGCGAGTAGTGCAGCCCGATCTGCGTGTAGAGGTTGAAGACCAGCATGAAACCGGACATGCCGGAGAAGAAGACGAGCCCGGTGACCAGGCCGCCGTTGAAGGCCCGCTTGCGGAATAGGCTGCCCTCGATCAGCGGGTCGCGCCCGGAGCGGGTCCGCCGCCCCTGATACCACCCGAACAGCCCGAACAGCGCGACCGAGGCGGCCAGCATCACGAACGCCCAGGCGGGCCAGTCGTGCTCACGGCCCTGGACCAGCGGGAACACCACGAGCAGCCCGGCGACCGAGGCCAGCACGACGCCGAGCAGGTCGAGCGACGGCGGCGTGGGCGACTTCGACTCGGGCAGGTAGCGCAGCGCTCCCGCGATGGCCAGCAGGCCGACGGGCAGGTTGATCAGGAAGATCATGCGCCAGCCGGTGCCGAAGAAGTCGGCGTCGACCAGCCACCCCGCCAGGATCGGCCCCCCGACCGACGCCAGGCCCATGACCGGCCCGAACAAGCCGAACGCCTTGCCCATCTCGGAAGGCGGGAACATCTCGCGCAGCATGCCGAGCCCCTGCGGCAGCATGACGGCGGCGAACAGGCCCTGGAGGGCCCGCGAGGCGATGAGCATCTCGGGCGACATCGCGAGGCCGCACAGCAGCGAGCTCACGGTGAAGCCGACGGCGCCGAGGATGAACATCCGGCGCCGGCCGAAGACGTCGCCGAGCCGGCCGCCGGTGAGCAGGCCGGTGGCCATGGCCAGGGTGTAGGCGGCGCCGAGCCACTGGAGCAGCGTCTCGGAGCCGCCGAGCTCGGCCTGGATGTGCGGACCGGCGATGTTGGTCACCATGGCGTCGATCAGGTCCATGATCTCGGCGCCGAGGATGACGAAGAGGGCGGGCCAGCGCCACCGGTAGCCCTCTTCCACCCCCGTGACCGTGCTTTGGGACATGCGATTACCCCCGGGAGGAGAACAGTGTTCATAATGAAGTGAACACTGTTCTAGCATGAACAGTGTTCAGTAAGCAAGAACAGTGTTCATCTGAAAGGCTTGGGTTCATGACCATGCCGACGCCCCCGTGGGAGAAGAACGAGCAGGAACCCCGGCGTCCGGCGAAGGTCCCGCTCACCCGCGACCGCATCGTCGACGCGGCCTACGTCGTGCTCGACCGCGAGGGCTACCACCGCCTGAGCATGCGCCAGGTCGCCGCCGAGCTCGGCGTCGCGGTCTCGGCGCTCTACGCCCACGTGCAGAACAAGGAAGAGCTCTTCCGGCTCATGTACGAACGCATGTTCGTCGGCGGCGGCCTGCCCGAGCCCGACCCGGACCACTGGATCGAGCAGATCAAGGACTTCGCGCGGGCCGGCCGCGAGCGCCTGCGCGCCCACCGCGACCTGGCGTGGATCTCGATGCAGCACGTGCCGTTCACGCCCGAGCTGATGCCCAATGTCGAGAAGCTGATGGCGATCCTGCGCTGCGGCGGCCTGCCCGACCGGGTGGCCGCCATCGCGGGCGACCTGCTGTCGACCTTCCTCGAAGGGTTCACCCTGGAGGAGAGCACCTGGGAGCAGCGCTTCAAGGCGTCCACGCCCGAGGAGTGGGCCCAGGTCATGGAGCAGATGGAGGGCTACTTCCGCGACCTGCCGGCCGACGACTACCCGAACCTGACGGCGATGGCGCCCTACATGACCGGCGAGACCAACGACTACCGGTTCGACCTCGGGCTCGACATCATCCTCAGGGGCCTGGCGTCCTACATCGACTACCCTGACGGCGTGCAGGCGACGGTGAAGTCCTTCGACGACGAGACCCGTTCCGGGTCGGTCTACCTCGACGACGGCACCGAGGTGCCGTTCCCGGCCGCGGCCTTCGAGGCCGGCCCGCTGCGGCTCCTGCGGCCGGGCCAGCGGGTCAACATCGTGCTGGCCGACGACGTGATCACGTTCATCACGCTGAGCACATTCCCGATGCCCTGAAAAGGAACGGCGCCCCCGAAACGCAATGGATCGGGTGCGCCGTTTTCCTGAATGTCTCGCTACTTCTTCTTCTGCGCCTTCTTGCCGCCCGCGTTGACCAGTTCCTTGAAATCGGCCCCCGGACGGAACTTCGGCGCCCAGCTCTCCGCGACCTTGATCGGCTCCCCCGTGGAGGGGTTGCGCGCGGTGCGGGCCGGCTTGTGCGCCATTTCGAAAGCGCCGAAGCCGGTGATCGAGACCTTGTCACCACTGGCCACTGCGTGCTGAATGGCGTCGATCACGGCGTTGATCGCCTCGGTCGCCGTCTTCTTGTCACCGACCCGGTCGGCGATGGCGTCGACGAGTTCCTTCTTGTTCATGTGGTTCCTCCCCCTTACGCGCTTTGAAAGTAGGGGAGGAACGCGCGTTACTCAATCACCTTACGTGAATTCGCCGCTACTCGGCGTGTCGAATTCGCCGTCCAGGAAGGCGATGAAGCCCTCCAGTCGGGTGGTTGCGTGGGGAATGTCACGCTTTGCCGCATCACAGATCGCGAGCAGCCTCCGAGCGACACGTTCCCGCTCCTCCCCTGTCAAGGGTAGGTCCCGAACGCGGCGCTGCGCGTCGCGCAGCCGCCGCGCCAGTTCTTCTTCGGGGCTGGTCAGGCCGTCTTCGGCAGCCACGGCTGCCGCCCGCTCTCGTAGTCGGCGATGGCGTCGGCGTGGCGCAGGGTCAGCCCGATGTCGTCGAGGCCCTCCAGCAGCCGCCAGCGGGTGTAGTCGTCGATCTCGAACGACCACGCCTCGCCCACCGCGCGCACCTCGCGCTCGGACAGGTCGACGGTGATCTCGGTCGCCGGGTCGGCCTCCACGGCCTTCTGCAGGGTCTCCACCGCCTCCGGCGGCAGGACGACCGGGAGCAGGCCCATCTTGGTGGAGTTGTTGCGGAAGATGTCGCCGAAGCGGGCCGCGATGACGACGCGGAAGCCGTACTGCTGGAGGGCCCAGACGGCGTGCTCACGCGAGGAGCCGGTGCCGAAGTCGGGCCCGGAGACGAGGATCGAGGCGCCGTCGTAGGCCGGGTCGTTCAGCACGAACGACGGGTCCTCGCGCCAGGCCGCGAACAGGCCCTTCTCGAAGCCGGTGCGGCTGACCTGCTTGAGCCAGACGGCCGGGATGATCTGGTCGGTGTCGACGTTGCTGCGGCGCAGCGGGACGGCGGTGCCGGTGTGGGTGACGAAGGCGTCCATCAGAGGTCTCCGGGTCAGACGAGGTCGGCGGGGGCGGTCAGCTTGCCGGTGACGGCGGTCGCCGCGGCGACCTGCGGCGACACCAGGTGGGTGCGGCCACCCTTGCCCTGCCGGCCCTCGAAGTTGCGGTTGGACGTGGAGGCGCTGCGCTCCCCCGGCGCGAGGGTGTCGGGGTTCATGCCCAGGCACATCGAGCACCCGGCCTCCCGCCACTCGGCCCCGGCGGCCTTGAACACCTCGTGGAGCCCCTCGGCCTCGGCCTGGAGCTTGACCATCATCGAGCCAGGCACGATCAGCGTGCGGGTCCTGACCTGGCGGCCCTGGAGGATCTCGGCGGCGGCCCGCAGGTCCTCCAGCCGGCCGTTGGTGCACGACCCGACGAAGACGGTGTCGACCTCGACGTCGGTGAGCCGGGTTCCGGCGGTCAGCCCCATGTACTCCAGCGCCCGCTCGGCGGCCGACCGCTCGATCGGGTCGCCGAACTGCTCCGGCGCCGGCACGACCGAGCTCAGCGGCGCGCCCTGGCCCGGGTTGGTTCCCCAGGTCACGAACGGGGTGAGCGTCGCGGCGTCGATCTCCACGACCCGGTCGAAGACCGCGTCGTCGTCGGTGCGCAGCGTCTTCCAGTATTCGACCGCCTGGTCCCACGCCTCGCCCTCGGGGGCGTGGGGGCGGCCCTTCAGATAGCTGAAGGTGGTCTCGTCGGGGGCGATCATGCCCGCCCGCGCGCCCGCCTCGATGGACATGTTGCAGACCGTCATGCGGCCTTCCATCGACAGGGCGCGGATGGCCTCGCCCCGGTATTCGACGATGTAGCCCTGGCCGCCGCCGGTGCCGATCTGGGCGATGATCGCCAGGATCAGGTCCTTGGCCGTGACGCCGTAGGGCAGCGCGCCCTTGACCTCGATCGCCATCGTCTTGGGCCGGTAGGCCGGCAGCGTCTGGGTGGCCAGCACGTGTTCGACCTCGGAGGTGCCGATGCCGAAGGCGATGCCGCCGAAGGCGCCGTGGGTCGAGGTGTGGCTGTCGCCGCAGACGATCGTCATGCCCGGCTGGGTCAGCCCGAACTGCGGGCCGATGATGTGCACCACGCCCTGACCGGCGTCGCCCATCGGGTGGAGCCGGACGCCGAACTCCGCGGCGTTCTTGCGCAGCGTCTCGACCTGGGCGCGGGACACCGGGTCGGAGATCGGGCCGCGGACCGTCGGCACGTTGTGGTCTTCGGTGGCGATGGTCAGGTCGGGGCGGCGCACCGGGCGGCCCGCCATCCGGAGCCCGTCGAACGCCTGCGGGCTGGTCACCTCGTGAATGAGATGGAGGTCGATGAAGAGCAGGTCGGGCTCACCTTCGGCGCGCCTGACGACGTGCTGCTCCCAGACTTTCTCGGCCAGTGTGCGTCCCATGGTCTCCAACGCCTCCTCATCTCTTATCATGAGATAGAAATATCGGGATATGGACAGCGTATCCTCTGCACGCCCCTGCTGCGGTTGCATCTCGGATAGCGAGACGGCAGTATCGGGGTATGGACAACTCTAGCGGAGTCGGCGTACTCGACAAGGCCGTCCTCGTGCTCAACGCCCTGGAGGCCGGGCCGGCGTCGCTGGCGCAGTTGGTCCAGGCCACCGGGCTGGCCCGGCCCACCGCCCACCGGCTGGCGGTGGCCCTCGAACACCACAGGATCGTCACCCGCGACACGCAGGGGCGTTTCATATTGGGGCCGAGGCTGTCCGAGTTGTCCACGGCGGCCGGCGAAGACCGCCTGCTCGCGGTGGCCGGTCCCGTCCTGACCCAGCTGCGCGACCTCACCGGGGAGAGCGCCCAGCTCTACCGCCGCCAGGGCGACGAGCGGGTGTGCGTCGCCGCCGCGGAACGCGCCAGCGGCCTGCGCGACACCGTTCCCGTCGGGTCGGCGCTGCCGATGACCGCCGGGTCCGCCGCCCAGATCCTGCTGGCCTGGGAGGAGCCCGACCGCCTCCACCGCGGCCTGCGGGGCGCCAAGTTCACCGCCGCCACCCTCGCCAGCGTGCGGCGGCGCGGCTGGGCCCACAGCGTCGGCGAGCGCGAGCAGGGGGTCGCGTCGGTGTCGGCGCCCATCCGGGGCGCGGGCGGCAAGGTGATCGCCTCGGTCTCGGTCTCGGGCCCGATCGAGCGGCTCACCCGCACCCCCGGCCGCCTCCACGCCGCCCCCGTCGTCAGCGCCGCCGACCGCATCACCGAGGCGATGCGGCGAGCCGGGGCGAACGGGGCCTGACGCCTCGAAGAAGCGGTTAGATGGCCCCGCCTGTTGGGCCTAGGCTGGCGGGGTGACAGATCGCATTGAGGCAGCCGCGGCTGAACTGCGTCCACTGCTCCAGGAATTCCTTCTCTGGGTGCCGGTCAACGCCCCCGAAAGCGACCCCGACCTGGTCGGCTCGGCCGCCCTGTGGCACCGCCTGAGCCAGCGTTCCGACGTGGGCCACTGGCGCCGCGACGATCTGCGCCCCCTGCTGCTCGATCGGCTGCCCCAGGTGGTCGAAGACCCCGACGCGGCGGCCGACGTGATGGTCCCGTCCCTGCGGGCCTACCTGACCTTCCTCGACGAGACCGGCCGCCTGACGGCCGCCTCCGACCGGCTGGAGCTGCTGCTGCGCGAGCTCGACGCGCTCGACGACGACTTCGCCGACCGGATGGAAGACGCGCTGGGCGAGCAGGAATGGGACGACGAGGACGACGAGGGTGAAGACGAGGGCCTCGGCGACTTCGAGCCCTTCGCCGACGAACTCGCCGAGCTGCCCACCCTGCGGCTGCGCCCCGACGCCGAGCTGGCCGCCCAGGCCCGCCTGGTGCCGCTGATCGCGCAGGCCCGCGACCTGTCGGTCTGGATCGGCGCCGACCGCAAGGTCGGCGCGGAGACCCTGCTGACCGACGCCGAGGTCGAGGAGGCGGTGACCGCCCTCGGCCTCGACGGCCCGCAGAAGCTGTGGAACCTCTGGAACCTCGCGATCGACCTGGAGTTCGTCGCCCCCACCGGCGACGACACCGTGGGCATCGACTCCGACACCGCCGCCTGGCCGTTCGACGACGACGAGGACGTCCTCGACGCCTGGATGCTCGGCCTCGGCTCGATCGACTACGGCGACCCCGAGCTCGACGACGACGAGCTGACCCTGGCCCTGTCCGGCCTGACCCGCGAGACGCTGGTCCGCGTGCTGCTGGCCGGCGGCCAGAAACCGCTCGACGAGCTGCGCGAGGAGCTGGCCGAGGCGGTCCGCGACTACGACGACCTGGGCGAGACCGCCTGGGAGACGGCCGGCGACCCGCTGGCCCCCGTGCTGGCCTGGCTGGCCGGCTACGGCATGGCCGAGATCGACGGCGAGACGGTCAGGCTGACCTCCCTCGGCACCGAGGGCGTCGTCCACCTGGTCGACGAGGCCGACCTCGACATCGACGCCCGGCCCGCCATCGACGCCATGACGGCCCACGACCTGCTGTCGCTGATGGCCGACATGTCCGAGGAAGAGGCCGACGCCGAGTGCGCCGCCTGGATGCACCTGCGCGAGCCCGCCCAGGCCGCCGAGGAACTGCTCGGCGCGGCGGTGGAGGACGAGGCCGACGCTCTGGTCCGCGTCCAGGCCGCCTCCCTGGTCGCCCAGCTCGGCGAGGTCGCGATCCCCGCCTGGCGCAACGCCCTCGGCGAGGTGTCGCTGCGCCCCTACGCCGCGACCCACCTCACCCAGCTCGAGGTCGAGGACGCGCCCGAGCCGACCCAGGCCGACACCCACTGGATGATCCTCGACATGTGGACCATCTCGGCGGGCCTGGGCCGCGCCGAGTTCGTCAGCAGCCTGGAGGAGGTCGGCCACGGCACCGACCTCGACCTGGTCAGCCTGCTCGACGTGATCTGGCGGGTCCGCCACCCCCACCTCGACGAACTCCTTGAGGCGATCGCCGAGGCCCACCCCGACCGGACCGTCGGCAAGGCCGCCAAGCGGGCCCTGTTCAAGGCCCGCTCGGGCGACTAACGCAGCGGGAAGACCGCGCAGGTCGTGGTGCCGTGGGCGTAGAGCTTCCCGTCGTTCACGCCCACGAGCGACCCTTCGGCGGTGGCGGTGGTCCGGCCGACGTGCAGGGCGCGCGCCTCGCAGCGCAGCGGGCCGGTGTGCGCGAAGGCGGGCCTGATCATGTTCACGTTGAGCTGCACCGTGGTGTAGGCGCTGCCCGCCGGGAGGGCCGACATCACCGCGCAGCCGAGGGCCGAGTCGAGCAGCGTGGAGAAGTAGCCGCCGTGGACGGTGCCCATCGGGTTGTACTGGTGCTCGCCCGTCTCCCCCTCGAAGACGGCCAGGCCCTTCTCGACCCGGAGCATGGTGAACCCGAGGGTGCCCGCGATCGGGGGCGGCGGGATCTTCCCGTCCAGCATGGCCTGGAGGAACTCCAGCCCCGACAGCTCGGCGATGTCGGCGGGGACCGTCGGCGGGGCCCAGGAGTGGGTTCGGCTCTGCATCGTGGTCGTCATGAGTCTAATTTTGGAACCCAGCAGCGGCCGGGGGCAAATCGCCTGCGTGGGACCTGTCACGACCAGTCGGGCAGTGGGCGGTAGATGGGGACGCCCGCGCTCTCCAGTTCGTCCTTGAGCGCGAAGTAGGCGTCGCCGAACGGGTCGACGCCGTCGAGCGGCATCAGCCCGCGCCTGATCGCCACGTCGTGGGGGGCCAGACCGGCCGCGACCGCCAGGTGGTGGCGCGCCTGCCCGGGGCGGCCCTGCCGGAACGCCCAGGCGGCGATCCTGGCGTGCAGGCGGGCGGTGCGCTCCGCCTCGGTGGCCCCCCGCAGGGCCTGGCCCGACGCGCCCGACTCGCCCGTCAGCGCCCAGTGGCGCAGCGCGGCGACGGCGGCCTCCGACGACAGGCCGTTCATGGAGCGGAAGGTGTCGGTCGCGGTCATGGTGTCCTGGGGGCGGGCGATCCGGCCGTCCTCGTCGACCCAGACCACGGTCGGGACGTTGACGACGTTGTAGAGCTCGGCCACCACGCCCTCGGCGTCGACCGGGCCGTCGTGCCACGCGGCGGCGTCGGCGGGGTCGCGGTCGAGCGAGACCGGCACCACCTCCACGGGCAGCTCCTCGCCGAGGGCCAGCCAGGCCGGCAGGTCGTAGCGGCAGCCGCACCACGAGGCCCAGAAGACCAGGACGACCTTCCTCCCCCGCAGCGACGACAGGGTGAACCCGCCGAGGGCGAAGTCGGGCGCGGTGACCAGGTCGCTCGCGGCCGGTTCGCCGACCGCGACGACCCCCTCGCCCGTCACCACGGGACGCCCGAGGAGCTCGGCGAACTTCGCGACGTCCACCCCTTCGGCCGACTCGGCGGAGGCGGCGCGGAAGGCCGGGACGCACGCGTCTCCCCGGCACCAGCCGTGGGGCTTGCGTTCCCAGCCCAGCAGGGTCACGCCGTGGGGGACCACGGCTCCCGCGAGGGTCTCTTCCCGCCCGTCGGCGAGCAGGGTAACTGGATAGTTCATGTATCGATAGTAACACTATCCAATCTGAGGACAACAGAAAACGGACTCCCGGATGGGAGTCCGTTTCGAAGGTAGCCCCGAGCGGATTCGAACCGCCGCTACCGCCTTGAGAGGGCGGCGTCCTAGGCCGCTAGACGACGGAGCCCTAGAACTACTGGTGAGAGGGGAAATTCTCGTACTCCCGAGCGGATTCGAACCGCCGCTACCGCCTTGAGAGGGCGGCGTCCTGGGCCACTAGACGACGGGAGCAATGCTGCACTTTGTGCGCTGGGGTACCAGGACTCGAACCTAGAACAACTGAACCAGAATCAGCCGTGTTGCCAATTACACCATACCCCATCAGCGAACTTGTTCCCCGGAGGGCCTTGCGCTCGCGACTCCGAAAGAATAGCCCAGCTTCGGGCTCACTACCAAAACGAATGCCGATCGCCGCGCCGACGACCGGTGTGACAAGCTGAAAGTCCCGATTCGCGAAGGAGCCCGGCCGATGACCAACCCGTTCTTCACGCCCAGCGCCCTCCCCTACGGGCTCCCTCCGTTCGCGGAGATCAGGGAGGAGCACTACATCCCGGCGTTCGAACGGGGCATGGCCGAACACCTCGCCGAGGTCGACGCCGTCGCGACCGACACGGCCCCGGCGACCTTCGCCAACACGGTCGAGGCGCTGGAGCGGGCCGGTGAGACGCTCCAGCGGGTCTCGATCGTCTTCTTCAACCAGGCGGGCAGCGACACCACGCCGGGGATCCAGGAGA
This sequence comes from Herbidospora cretacea, assembly GCF_001570605.1. Lineage (GTDB taxonomy): Bacteria > Actinomycetota > Actinomycetes > Streptosporangiales > Streptosporangiaceae > Herbidospora > Herbidospora cretacea. Next base: position 40,248 of record NZ_BBXG01000011.1, read on the forward strand.
TCCAGAAGGAGATCACGCCGAGGCTCGCGGCCCACGGCGACTCCATCCACCTCAACGCGGCGCTCTACGCGCGGCTCAAGGCCGTGCAGACCGACGTGCCGGAGGAGCGGTGGCTGCTCCAGCGCTACCTGACCGACTTCGTCCGCGCGGGCGCCGAGCTCGACGAGGGGCAGCAGGCCCGGCTCCGGGAGATCAACGAGGAGCTGTCCGGCCTCGCCACCGACTTCCAGCAGAACCTGCTGACCGACACCAACGAGCGCGCGGTCGCCGTCGACGACGAGGCCGCCCTCGACGGGCTGAGCGCCGACGCGATCGCCGGGCTGCGCGAGACCGCCACCCAGCGGGGCCTCGACGGGAAGTACCTGATCACCCTGGTCCTGCCGACCGGCCAGCCCTCGCTGTCGTCGCTGACCGACCGGGCGCTGCGCGAGCGGATCCACCGGGCCTCGACCGGCCGGGGCGCCGGGAACGCCGAGCTGATCACCCGGATCGCCGGGCTGCGCCGCGAGCGGGCCGAGCTGCTCGGCTACCGCAACCACGCCGAGTTCGTCTTGGCCGACCAGACCGCCGGCACCACCGGCGCGGTCACCGAGATGCTCGACAAGCTGGTCTCCCCCGCCGTGGCCAACGCCCGGCGCGAGCAGGAGGCCCTGGAGGAGCAGGCCGGGTTCCCCATCGAGGCCTGGGACTGGTCGTTCTACGCCGAGAAGGTCCGCCAGGCCCGCTACGACCTCGACAGCGCTGCCATGCGGCCCTACTTCGAGCTCGACCGCGTCCTGGTCGACGGCGTCTTCCACGCCGCCCACCGTCTCTACGGCCTCTCGTTCACCGAGCGGCCCGACCTCGTCGGCTACCACCCCGAGGTGCGGGTCTGGGAGGTCTTCAACGAGGACGGCTCCCCGCTGGGCCTGTTCCTGGGCGACTTCCACGCGCGGGCGTCCAAGCGCGGCGGGGCGTGGATGAACAGCCTGGTCCACCAGTCGGGCCTGACGGGCTACAAGCCGGTCGTGGTCAACAACCTCAACATCGTCAAGGGCGAGCCCACCCTGATGACCTTCGACGAGGTCAACACGATGTTCCACGAGTTCGGCCACGCCCTCCACGGCCTGTTCTCCGACGTGCGCTTCCCCCGCTTCTCCGGGACGTCGGTGCCGCGCGACTTCGTCGAGTACCCCTCCCAGGTCAACGAGATGTGGGCGACCCACCCCGAGATCCTGGCCAACTACGCCAAGCACCACGAGACCGGCGAGCCGATGCCCCGTGAGCTGGTCGACAAGATGCTGGAGGCGCAGAAGTTCAACCAGGGCTTCGCGACGGTCGAATACCTGGCCGCCACCCTGCTCGACTGGGCCTGGCACACCGACTACACCGGCGGCGACGCCGAGACGTTCGAGGTCGCGGCCCTGCGCAGTGCCGGGGTCGACCTGCCCGCCGTCCCGCCGCGCTACCGCAGCACCTACTTCGCGCACATCTGGGCGAGCGGCTACGCGGCGGGTTACTACTCGTACATCTGGAGCGAGGTCCTCGACGCCGACACGGTCGACTGGTTCACCGAGAACGGCGGGCTGACCAGGGAGAACGGCGACACCTTCCGGTCGCGGCTGCTGTCGAAGGGCGGCAGCGCCGACCCGATGGAGGCCTTCCGCGCCTTCCGGGGCCGCGATCCGCGGATCGAACCGCTGCTGGAGAGGCGCGGGCTCCTCTAGACGATCAGTAGGTGCACTGGACGACGACGTCGTCCAGTTCGATCTCGGCGGGGTAGGGCCCGTTGTCCGTGGCCACCAGGGCGAACCGGAGCACGACATCGGCGCGCTGCGCGGTCCAGCTCACCGTGTGGAGCGTGTAGTCGGCCCGCCAGCCGGGATAGGGCACCGTCTTCAGGGCGATGTACGTCCAGGTGTCCGGATCGATCACTTCCACGTTCAGCTGGGGACCTCCGCCGCGCAGTCTCGCCCAGACGCCCGCGGTGCACCTGATGGGTCCTGGCCGGGTGATGAACGGCGTGAGGGTGATGGTGCGCCCGATCGCGCACCAGTCGGGCCGGTAGAGCACCCGCCAGTGGGCGAAGCCGGTCCCGGTGCGGGGCGGCCCGATTCCGCCGGTGTAGTAGGGCCCCCAGCACTGGTCGACGACGGTGGCCGACCATCGGCTCTCCGGGTTGCTGGACGGCTCGAACCCGTCGCTGAGCTGCCAGATCCCGGCGGACGCCGGGCCGGCCGGGGCGAGCACGACCGTGAAGGCGACCGTGACCGCGACGAACGCGCGGGACAACCTCGAACGTAAGCGCATGCGCCCAGTGTGGGAGCCCTTCGACGCCCTGTGGACCCTGGTCTTTCCGGGCGCAGACCCTGGGGTCCGCCCCCGCTCCCGCCGTGGCGGCGGGAGGCGGGAGCGGCCGGTGAGCGCCGGGTTCGGCGGGACGCAGGGGCGGCGGGCGGGGCCGGCCAGGCGGAGCCGTAACGGAGGAAAGAGCTTCTAGGTCAGCTTCGTGAGGGCGGCGTTGATCCGGTCGATCGACTTCTCGCGGCCGAGGACCTCGATCGACTCGAACAGGGGCAGGCCGACGGTACGGCCGGTGATCGCGACGCGGACCGGGGCCTGGGCCTTGCCGAGCTTGAGGCCGTGTTCGGCGCCGACCTCCTCAAGGGCGGTCTTGAGCGACTCGGGGTTCCAGTCGGCGGTGGCCAGGCGGGCGGCGTAGCCGGTGAGGATCTCCCGGGCCCCCGCCTTCATGGCCTTCTCCCACGACGGCTGGTCGTGGACGGGCTCGTCGAGGAAGAGGAAGTCGACGTTGGGCGCGATCTCCGACAGGACCGAGACGCGGGTCTGGGCGAGCTCGGCGAGCTTGGCGAACAGGTCGCGGTCCCACGCCGGGTCGAGGAACGGGTCGCAGCGCTCGACGAACTCGGCGAGGGTGAGCCTGCGGATGTACTCGCCGTTGAACGCCCGCAGCTTCTTCTCGTCGAAGAACGCCGACGACAGGTTCACGTTGCGCAGGTCGAACAGGGGCGCCATCTCCGACCACGGCATGATCTCGCGGTCGTCGCCGGGGCCCCAGCCGAGCAGCATCAGGTAGTTGACCATGGCCTCGGCGAGGTAGCCCTCGTCGCGGTAGGACTCCAGGGCCACCTTGTCCCGGCGCTTGGAGAGCTTCTGGCGCTTCTCGTTGACGATCACCGGCACGTGGGCCCACACCGGCGGGGTGTGGCCGAGGGCCTCCCACATCAGCTGCTGCTTGGGCGTGTTGGACAGGTGCTCCTCGGCGCGGATGACCTGGGTGATGCCCATCTCCACGTCGTCGACCACGTTGGCCAGCACGAACAGCGGCGAGCCGTCGGCGCGGGCGATCACGAAGTCTTCCATCGCGTCGTTGGGGAACTCGACCGTGCCTCTGACCTGGTCTTCCACCACCGTGACACCGGTGTCGGGGGTGCGGAAGCGCAGCGCGCCCTCGGTCAGCCCGCGATCGCGGCAGTGGCCGTCGTAGCCCTTGTGCTCCGAGCCGGTCCGGGCCTTGACGTCGTCGCGGGTGCAGGTGCAGTAGTAGGCGCGGCCCTCCTTGTGGAGGCGGGCGGCCGTCTCGCGGTGCTGGTCGGCGTAGGACGACTGGAAGTAGGGGCCCTCGAAGAGCGGCGACTCCTGGTGGATGCCGATCCACGCCAGGGCCGAGATGATGCCCTCGGTCCACTCGGGGCGGTTGCGGGCCGCGTCGGTGTCCTCGATGCGGAGCACGAACCTGCCGCCGGTCTGCTCGGCGACGGCCCAGTTGAAGAGGGCCGAGCGGGCGCCGCCCACGTGGAACATGCCGGTGGGGGACGGCGCGAAGCGAACACGTACCTCAGTCACGAGAGACAACCCTGTTGGTGAGAGTTCCAATGCCTTCGATGCCCACGGAGACCTCGTCACCGGGCTTGACCGGCCCGACGCCGGCGGGGGTGCCGGTGAGGATCACGTCACCCGGCAGGAGGGTCATGACGGCGGTCACGTGGGCGATGAGCGCCGGGATGCCGAAGATCAGCTGGCTCGTGCGCCCGCTCTGCCGCAGCTCGCCGTTGACCGTCGTGGTCAGCGCGAGGTCGGCGGCGTCGAGGTCGGTCTCGATCCACGGCCCGAGCGGGCAGAACGTGTCGAACCCCTTGGCGCGGGTGAACTGGACGTCCTTCCGCTGCAGGTCACGGGCGGTCACGTCGTTGGCGCAGGTGTAACCGAAGATCACGTCCTTGGCCCGCTCGACCGGCACGTCGCGGCAGAGCCGCCCGATCACGACGGCGAGCTCGCCCTCGTAGTCGACGTGCTGGGTGAGGTTCTCGGGATAGGCGATCGGCTCGTTGTGCCCGATGACCGAGGTCGACGGCTTCAGGAAGATCATCGGCTCGTCGGGGACGTCGTTGCCCATCTCCTTGGCGTGGTCGGCGTAGTTGCGCCCGATCGCCACGACCTTGGACGGCAGCATCGGCGCGACCATGCGCACCTCGGCGACGGGGAACCGCTCCCCCGTCAGCGACACCCCGCCGAAGGGATGACCGTCGATCCTCGCGAGCACCTGCTCGCCCTCTTCGACCACACCGAAGGCGACCCCGCCACCAGTGGAGAACCTCGCGATACGCACCGTCCCAGGCTAGTGCCTCGTAAGGTGGCGCCATGGCATCGGTAGTGAAGATCAACGTCCTGACCGTCCCGGCGGAGATGCGCGACGACCTGGAGAAGCGGTTCGCGGGCCGCGCGGGCACGGTCGAGTCGGCCGACGGGTTCGAGTGGTTCGAGCTGCTCCGGCCGGTCGACGGGACGGACAAGTACCTGGTCTACACGCGCTGGCGCAGCGAGGAGGACTTCCAGAAGTGGGCGGGGCAGGGCCACGGCCAGGGCCAGGCCGAGGTGTGGACCTTCGACGTCGTCCAGAGCGCCGGTGCTGTACGGGATCTGAACCAATAACGCCGATCGAGCTGCGTGATCAGGGGCAGCGGGGAGATAATCGGCCCATGGCCTTTCCGAGTCGTTACGACGATGTCCCGGACCGCGCCCCCCTGTCCCTGAGCGCTCTGCGCGGCCCGTCCGAGGGTGTCGTCGACCTGCCGCTCCGGCTCTGCTGGTCGGGCCTGCGCAGCTTCGACGTCGGGGATCCGACGGAATGCAGGATGATGTACCAGATCGTCATCACCGAGGGCGTGCGGGCCGATGTCGAGCGCTATCTGGCCTACGACCGGCTGCTCGAAGTGTGGCCCCGATTCCACCTGATGCTCGGGTCCGCCTACGTGGACACCTGGGAAGATCGCTTCCCGGTCCTCCGTGAAGTGGCCGAACGAGGCGCTCCGGCCCTCAAGGCCGAACTGCGCCGGGCGCGGGAAGTGCTTGAGGCGAGGCGTCCGGCCTGATGGACATGCCCGATTTCCATCGGCGCGTCCTCCTGATCGCACTCGAGGTGTGCGACGAGCACGGTCTGGTGCTGGCCGGTGGTTACGCCATGCGCGCCCACGGCCTGGTGGATCGGCCAAGCATGGACCTCGACTTCGCCAGCTTCGACGCTCCCTCCATACCTGACGCGACACGGGCGATGGCCGAGGCGTTCCGACGCCATGGCCTGACCTCCGAAGAGGTGCGCGGCACTCCGCTGCTCGGCCGTCTGATCGTCACGGACCCTGCCGTCGACGAGTCCATCGCGGTCGACCTCATGAAAATGCCCCTTCAAAGGGCTCCGGTCCGGAGGCATGACATCCCGGTCGCCAGTCTTGACGACATGGCGGGCATGAAGGTGGCGGCGCTCAACGGGCGCAACGTTCCCCGAGATCTCATCGACGTCGCGGCCGTCAGGGACATCTACAGCTTCACCACACTGGAACGCCTCGGGTCGTTGTTCGACGACGACTTCGACCTCATCCGCCTCGTCGACCGCTTGGAAACCGCCGTGGAGACCGACGCGCGGGTCTTCGGGCACTACAAGCTGACCGACGATCACATCGAGAGCATCCGGCAGTTCGCTCTGGACTGGTATAAGGATCTCGCACTCCGCCTGGCGCGAGACGAGATCGTCGATTAGCACGTTCCGGCTTCTCAGGTGTTTCCCAGGCTCCGCCGACCGACTTGACCTGCACCGCACCGTCGGCCAGCATGAGCCGCGCCCCCCTATGGAAGGATCAGGCGTGACGCGCCGTCTTCGATTCGGCGTGTTCGCCGTTCTTGTCGTTTTAGGGAGTCTGCTTCAGGTCGTCCCCGCGCAGGCCGCGGCCAAGACGCCCGAGTGTCAGGGTGAGTGGCTGCCTTCCACGCCGACCTCTCCCGAGGTCATGAACGGCGAGCTGGGGTTCCTCGATCTCGACACGGTGCGGATCGGGGATCGGGTCGACTGGAAGCTCGACCCGTACAAGAACCGCTCCTGGGTCATGGTGTTCCAGTCGCTGCGGTGGGCCGGGCGGCTGGTCGCCGACTACGAGACCACCGGCAAGGACGCCTACCTGGCGCGCGGCACCGCCGTGATCAGGGACTGGGTCGAGAAGAACCCCTACCGAGGGCGGAACACGCCGAAGCTGGCCTGGGCGGAGCACACCGTCTCGCTGCGGACGCCGGTGCTGGTGTGCCTGTCGAAGCACCTGTCGGCGAAGTGGCTGACCGACAGCCTCAACGCCCACGCGCGGTTCCTGAACGACAACTCCCACTACAAGTGGGGTCACAACCACGGTCTCGACGCCGACATCGCCCTGCTGGGGGTCGGGTGCCGGATGGGCAACGCGGCCTGGCGCTCCAAGGCGCTGAGCCGGATGACCACGACGACCAAGATGGACGTCGACTCCCAGGGCGTCCTGCGGGAGCAGTCGCCCCGCTACGCGATCTACTTCCACGAGCGGCTCAAGGTCGCCATGGACCGGATCCGCGAGTGCGGCCAGCAGGTCCCCGCCGAGCTGGCCAGGCGCTTCGGCCTGATGCCCGAGCACATCTCGGCGGCCACGATGCCCAACGGCTACCTGGTCCCGATCGGCGACGGCGCCGCCGACGTGCAGCCGTCCGCCTACGCGCGGCCGGACTCGAAGGTCCAGATCTACAAGGCCGGGTACGTGTTCGGGCGGTCCGCCTGGGATTCCAAGGACGCCTCCTACTACTCGATCCGGTACGGCCCCGGCATGAAGTTCCACGGCCACGAAGACCACCTCGGCGTCACCTACTACGCCCAGGGCCGGGCGATCCTGACCGAGGCCGGCTTCCACTCCTACGAGCCGAGCCCCTACCGCGACTGGACCCTCTCCCCCCAGGCCCACAACGTGCCGATCCCGCAAGGACGCAAGCTCCGGCCGAGCACTCCGTCGTCGCTGACGAAGAAGACCGTCACGGACGATCGCCAGTCGTACACGCTGACCGACAAGGCTTACGGCGTAGGCCGGACCCGGGCCGTGCTGGTCAACCACGACCGCAAGGACGTCATGGCGGTCCTGGACACGGTCTCCTCGGGCAAGGTCGCCAACCTGTGGCACCTCGACCCGAAGCTGGCCGTCACCGAGAACAGCGGCGGCCGCGTCGTGGTCAAGGACAACGACTGGCGCGCCTCGGTCGTGCAGTTCAGCTTGCCGGGCTGCAAGCCGGTGAAGGGTCAGAAGATCGTGACAGGCCGCCCGAAGCCCTTCCAGGGCTGGATCTCCCAGACGTACATGCAGAGGACCGCCGCCCCGGTGATCGTCTCCCCAGCGGCGAAGGCCCTGCTCACCGTAGTCGTGCCCGGCACCGCCGACGGCCCGGTGACCTGTTCGGGGAGCACGGTCATCGCGCACACCCCGAACGGCCCCGTCTCCTTCAAGATCTCTGGAAAGAACCTGGCCTGACTTGGTCATACGGCCAACCAGTCGTGGCTTGGCCGCGTCCGGGTCCTGGACTGAGGAGCGCAGGAGAGCGAAGCGAACCGGAGCGACGAGGGAAGGCCCGGACTGAAGGCGGCCAAGCCCGCCGCGCCGGAGGCGCGGCAATTAGATCTGGTAGCCCGCCCGGAGCAGGCCGAACGTCACCGCCTGCTCCAGGGCGTGCCAGGAGGCCTGGATGATGTTCTCGTCGACGCCGACCGTGCTCCAGTCGCCCTTCGGGTCGCTTGAGGTGACCAGCACGCGGGTGACCGCGTCGGTGCCGTGGGTGCCCTCGACGATGCGGACCTTGAAGTCGATCAGCTCGACCGTGGCGAGCTCGGGGTAGAGCTTCTCCAGCGCCAGCCGGACCGCCTTGTCGAGCGCGTTCACCGGGCCGTTGCCCTCGCCGGTCGCGACGATGCGCTCGTCCTTGGCGTGGAGTTTCACGGTCGCCTCGCTGACGACCTCGCCGGTCGGGCGGCGTTCGACGATCACGCGCCACGACTCGACGGTGAAGTGGCGGCGGCTCTCACCGTGGAGGGTGTCGCGGAGGAGGAGCTCGAACGACGCGTCGGCGGCCTCGAAGGTGTGGCCGCGCGACTCCAGGTCCTTGACCCGGTCGACCAGTTCGCGCGACTGGTCGCCGGTGAGCTGGTAGCCGAGTTCGCGGCCCTTGAGCTCGACCGACGCCCGGCCGGCCATGTCGGAGACCAGCATGCGCATGTCGTTGCCGACCTCGGCCGGGTCGATGTGCTGGTAGAGGTTCGGGTCGACCTTGATCGCGGAGGCGTGGAGGCCGGCCTTGTGGGCGAAGGCCGAGGCGCCGACGTAGGGGGCGTGGGAGTTGGGGGTCACGTTGGTGACTTCGGTGATGGCGTGGGCGACCCGGGTCATGTCGCGCAGCGCCTCCGGCGGCACGAGGTCGAAGCCCCGCTTGAGCTGGAGGTTGGCCACCACGGTGAACAGGTTCGCGTTGCCCGACCGCTCGCCGTAGCCGTTGGCGCAGCCCTGCACGTGGGTGGCGCCCGCCTTGACCGCCGCGAGGGTGTTGGCGACGGCGCAGCCGGTGTCGTCGTGGCAGTGGATGCCGATCCGGGCGCTGGTCGAGGCCGCGTGGTGGACGACGTCGGCGAGCTCGTCGGGCAGCATGCCGCCGTTGGTGTCGCACAGGGCGATCACCGAGGCCCCGGCCTCGGCCGCGGTGCGGAGCACCTCCAGGGCGTAGGCGGGGTTGGACTTGTAGCCGTCGAAGAAGTGTTCCGCGTCGAGGAACACCCGCTGACCCTCCGCACGCAGGTGGGAGACCGTGTCGCGGATCATCGCGAGGTTCTCCTCCAGGGTCGTGCGGAGGGCCAGCTCCACGTGCCGGTCGTGACTCTTGGCGACAAGGGTCACGACGGGGGCACCGGATTCGCGCAATGCGGCCACCAGTGGGTCGTCGGCGGCCTTCACTCCGGCCCGGCGGGTCGCGCCGAACGCGGCGAGCTGCGCGTGCTTCAGGTCGAGCTCTGTTTGAGCGCGCCGGAAGAATTCCGTGTCCTTGGGGTTGGCGCCCGGCCAGCCGCCCTCGATGAAGCCGACCCCCAGGGCGTCCAGGTGACGGGCGATGGCCAGCTTGTCGACCACGGAGAGGGTCAGGCCCTCCTGCTGTGCGCCGTCGCGGAGTGTGGTGTCGTACACGTGGAAGCGGTCGTCGGCCATCTCGGGTTCCCTTGGGGTGTTTGTAATCGCGTGACAAACAAAAAGACCCCTCACGGGCGTGAGAGGTCTGCGCGCCTGGCTGGAATGATCCGTCAGCCGGCGCGCCTGCCAATAATGAGCAGACCGTTGAACATGGTGATGCCGAGCTTACCCATAGGAACCACCATCTGGCACATCGATCTCAACAGATAAGATAGTGATCATGAAGGGTTCCTATCTGGGCGAAGCGCTGCCGCCCTACCTCTCCGCCCACGCCACCCAGCCCGACCAGATCCTCCGCGACCTCGCGATCGAGACCTCCGCCCTGCACACCAAGTACGCGGGCATGCAGATCTCGCCCGAGCAGGGCACGTTCATGACCATGTTGACCCAGCTCACCGGCGCGAAGCTGGCGGTCGAGGTGGGCACGTTCACCGGCTACTCCTCGATCTGCATCGCCCGCGGCCTGGCGCCGGGCGGGCGGCTGATCGCCTGCGACGTGAGCGAAGAGTGGACCGCCATGGCCCGCAAGTACTGGGAGCGGGCCGGGCTCACCGACCGCATCGAGCTGCGGCTCGGCAACGCCGTCGAGACCCTGAACGCGATGCCCGCCGACGAGGAGATCGACTTCGCGTTCATCGACGCCGACAAGGCCGGCTACCCGGCCTACTACGAGGCGCTGCTCCCCCGCATGCGGCCGGGCGGGCTCATCGTCTGCGACAACACGATCCAGAACGGCAACATCACCGACCCGGACGCCGGCGGCAACGTGCCGGTGCTGCGCGAGTTCAACGACCAGGTGACCGCCGACCCCCGTGTCGATTCGGTGCTTCTCTCGGTGGCCGACGGTCTGACGCTGGTCCGCAAGCGTTAGGCGATCTTGTGCACCCAGTTGCGGGGGTCGGGACGGCTTCCGTACTGGATGCCCATGAGCTCTTCCCTGATCCTCAGGGTGACCGGGCCCGGGGTGCCGTCGCCGACGGTCCAGGAGCGGTCGGCTCCCTTGACCGAGCCGACCGGCGTGACCACGGCGGCGGTGCCGCAGGCGAAGACCTCGGTGAGCTCGCCCGACTCACACCCGGCCTGCCACTCCTCGATCGAGATGCGGCCCTCCTCGACGGTCAGGCCGAGGTCGCCGGCGAAGGTGAGGATCGAGTCGCGGGTGATGCCGGGCAGGAGCGTGCCGGTGAGCGCCGGGGTGAACAGGCGGTCGCCGAAGACGAAGAACAGGTTCATCCCGCCCATCTCCTCGACGTAGCGGTGCTCGACGGCGTCGAGCCAGACGACCTGGTCGCAGCCCTCGGCGACGGCCTGGCGCTGGGCCACGAAGGCCGCCGCGTAGTTGCCGCCGCACTTGGCGAAGCCGGTGCCGCCGGGGGCGGCGCGGGTGTACTCGGTCGACAGCCACACCGAGACCGGCTGCACGCCGCCCGTGAAGTAGGAGGCCGCCGGTGAGGCGATCACCATGTAGCGGTAGCTCTTGGAGGGGTAGTTGACGCCCAGCCCCGCCTGCGTGGCGATCATGAAGGGGCGCAGGTAGAGGCTGTGGCCCTCGGTGGTGGGCACCCATTCGCGGTCGGTCTGCACGAGCAGTTCGAGGGACTCCACGAAGGTGTCCTCGGGCAGTTCGGGCATCGCCATGCGGGCGGCCGAGGCGTTGAAGCGGGCCGCGTTCGCGTAGGGGCGGAACGCGACGATCGAGCCGTTGGCCTGACGGTAGGCCTTCAGCCCCTCGAACAGTTCCTGCGCGTAGTGGAACACCGAGGTCGCGGGGTCGAGCACGAGGGGACCGTAGGGCTCCAGGCGGGCGTCGTGCCAGCCCTGTCCCTCGGTGTAGTCGATCGACACCATGTGGTCGGTGAACGTCTGCCCGAATCCGGGCGCCTCCAGCACCCGCTCTCTTTCTGACGCGCTGCGCGCCTGGGGGTTCTGGCGCACCTCAAAGCTGAGCTGGCTGGTCATGGGTTCCTTCTCTCTACGCTACTGATGAAAACCTAAGGCATGTCACGGGGCACAAAAAAGCGCACAGTGACCCGAACACGGGCCACTGTGCGCTACGGAACGAGGAAGGTGGCCGGCGGTCAGCCGGCTACTCGGGCGGCGATGTCGTCGCCGATCTCACGGGTCTGCCGGGCCGCCCAGGCGCCCCCGCGCTCGACGAGGTCGTCGGCGACCGCCTGCTCGACGCGGGCGGCGGCCTCGGAGTGGCCGAGGTGGTCGAGCAGCATGGCGACCGACAGGATGGTCGCGCTCGGGTCGGCCTTGCCCTGGCCCGCGATGTCGGGCGCGGAGCCGTGGACAGGCTCGAACATGCTCGGAGCGGTGCGGTCGGGGTTGACGTTGCCGCTGGCCGACAGGCCGATGCCGCCGGCGATGGCGGCGCCGATGTCGGTGATGATGTCGCCGAAGAGGTTGTCGGTGACGATCACGTCGAACCGCTCGGGCTGCGAGACGAAGAACATCGACGCGGCGTCGACGTGGCAGTAGTCGGTGGTGACCTGAGGATATTCGGCGGCGACGCGGTTGACCGTGCGCTGCCAGAGGTCACCGGCGAAGGTGAGCACGTTGGTCTTGTGGACCAGCGTGAGCTTCCTGCGCTCGCGGCCCGCCGCCTTCTCGAAGGCGTAGCGGACGACGCGCTCGACGCCGTAGGCGGTGTTCACCGAGTCCTGCGTGGCGATCTCGTGGGGCGTGCCCTTGCGCAGCACGCCGCCGGCTCCGGCGTAGGGGCCCTCGGTGCCCTCGCGGACGACGACCATGTCGATGTCCTCGGGGCGGGCCTTGCCGAGAGGCGTCTCCACGCCCGGGAACAGCTTCACCGGGCGCAGGTTGACGTAGTGGTCGAGCTCGAACCGCAGGCGGAGCAGCAGCTCGCGCTCCAGCACGCCCGGCGGCACGCTCGGGTCGCCCACGGCGCCGAGCAGGATCGCGTCGAACCCGCGCAGCTCGGCGAGGACCGAGTCAGGCAGGGTCTCGCCGGTGGCGTGGTAACGCGCGGCACCCAGGTCGTAGTGAGTGGACTCGACCTTGACGCCGATCGCGTCGAGAACTTTGAGGCCCTCCGCGACGACCTCGGTGCCGATCCCGTCACCGGGGATCACTGCCAGGCGGATGTTGCTCGACTCCATGGAGGTACCTTATCGGGCTGTCTCGGAGATCGAACACCGATCTCACCATACGGGCAGCGTGGCGTCAGCGCTCCGGCGTGCCGCCGTTGTCGCGCAGGTCGAGGGCCGTCTGCAGCGCCTCGGCGACCTCGTCGTCATGGTCTTCCGGACGGTTCCACGGATACATGTCGTACATGGGAGTCTCCAGCTCTTCACAGAGAAAGGGGAGGTCGGCGCGCCACGACTCCGCGGCGGGTCGCCGGCCTGCTGGATCAGACCCCGCCGCGGCAGGTAATTACGAGAACCCGACGCATCCCCGCCAGATTACCCCAGCGGTCTCGTAGGACGACCTACCATCTCACCTCATGAGACGACAAAAGGCCGCCCCCGCCGGAGCGGAGACGGCCTCGTAAAAATCGGGTCAGCCCTCCAGGTCCACGACCCGGCCGCTGTCGGCGCCGATCTCGGCGGCGATCTGGTCGACCACGTCGGCCGGGGCCGCGGTGTCGAGGGTCAGCGCGATCAGGGCCTTGCCGCCCTTGGCCCCACGGGCGACCTGCATCGAGGCGATGTTCACGCTCTGCTCGCCGAGCAGGCGGCCCACGATGCCGACGATGCCGGGACGGTCGGTGTAGGTGAAGAACGCCAGGTGGTCGGTGGGCTCGATCTCCATCGTGAAGCCGTTGACCTCGACGATCTTGGTGATCTGGCGCGGGCCGGAGAGCGTGCCGGAGACCGAGACCGTGCGGCCGTCGGCGAGGACGCCGCGGACCGTGATCACGTTGCGCCAGTCGGGGCTGTCGGGGCTGGTGACCAGCTCGACGACGGTGCCCCGGTCCTGGGCCAGCAGCGGCGCGTTCACGTAGGTGACGCCACCCTCGACGACGTCGGTGAAGACGCCCTTGAGCGCGGCCAGCTCCAGCACCCGCACGTCCTGCGAGGCGATCTCGCCCCGGACCTCGACGACCAGGCGGGTGGCGACCTCGCCCGCCAGGGCGGTGAAGACGCGGCCGAGACGCTCGGTCAGCGGCAGGCCCGGCTTGACCTCCTCGGCCACCGCGCCGCCCTGCACGTTGACCGCGTCGGGCACGAACTCACCGGCGAGCGCGAGCTTGACGCTGCGGGCCACCTGGGTGCCGGCCTTCTCCTGGGCCTCGTGGGTGGAGGCGCCGAGGTGCGGCGTGACGACGACCTGGTCGAGCTCGAACAGCGGGCTGTCGGTGACGGGCTCCTTGGGGAACACGTCGATGCCGGCGCCGGCGACGCGGCCCTCCTTGATGGCGGAGTAGAGGGCGTTCTCGTCGATGATGCCGCCGCGCGCGACGTTGATCAGGCGCACGTTCGGCTTGACCATGTGCATCTCGCGGTCGCCGATGAGACCGATGGTCTCCTTCGACTTCGGCAGGTGGACGGTGATGAAGTCGGCCTGCTGGAGGACCTCCTCCAGGGTGACGAGCTTCACGCCCATCTGGGCCGCGCGGGCGGCCGGCAGGTAGGGGTCGTACGCGATCAGTTCGACCCCGAACGGCGCGAGGCGCTGCGCGACGAGCTGGCCGATCTTGCCGAGGCCGAGGATGCCGACGACCTTCTCGTCGAGCTCGACACCGGTGTACTTGGACCGCTTCCACTCGCCGCCCTTGAGCGCGGAGTGGGCCTGGGCGACGTTGCGGGCCGAGGCGAGGATGAGCGCGACGGTGTGCTCCGCGGCGCTGGTGATGTTCGAGGTGGGCGCGTTGACGACCATGACGCCGGCCTTGGTGGCCGCCTCGACGTCGACGTTGTCGAGGCCGACGCCCGCACGGGCCACCACGCGCAGCTTCGGCGCGTGGGCCACGGCCTCGGCGTCGACCTGGGTGGCGCTGCGCACGATCAGAGCGTCGACGTCGGAGAGAGCCGGAAGGAACGCGGACCTGTCGGCTCCGTCGACCTGACGGACCTCGAAGTCAGCTCCGAGGACGGCGAGACCGGCCTGGGAGAGCTCCTCTGCGACCAGTACGACGGGCTTGTTCACTGGTGATGTCCTTCGAACGTGACGACTGCATCGGTCGCCATGGAGTCTATCCGCGCCGTTCGGAGAGCCTTCGGAGGATCCGCCATACGAGACGGCTGTTACTCAGGGGAGTCGTGAGAATCCCTCACGTAAACAGCAGATCTGGGGGCATACCCGGCTTGGACCGCACCAATCCACACAGCCGCCAAGTTGGTATTGATCGCACCTAATCTTGGCGATTAGCCTGCTAAATCGTGGTTCGGTACCTATGGTTCAGCATATGAGCATCGGGAATCCCGCTCTCGGCGAAGTGCTCGCCCAGCACGGCAGTCCGCACCGACTTCTCTCCGCTTTGGCGGAATGGGGCATCCTCGTTGCGGTCCGGCCCGATCGTTCCGTGGTGCTCGGCACCACGCAGAGTGGCGAACGGGTGCTGCTCGGATACACGGGTCCGGCGACCTACGCGCGCCACCGGGGCAGCCACTCGCTGTCGGTCTGCGACGTGGACACCATCCTGGACATCCAGCGCGTGACCGGGGTCCGCGAGATCGTCATCGACGCCGCCGGGCCCGCCGCCGCGGCCGTGCCGATCGACGACCTCCAGCGGCACCTCCAGCAGACCCGCAGCGGTCCGCACCCCGTCCTGTCGGGCGCGACGCCGAACGCGTACGCGACCGGCAGCATGGGCAGGATCCCCAAGCCGCCGGTCCGCAGCGCCGCGCCGATGCCGCTGGGCGCGCCGGTCCCCCCGGCCCCACCGGTCCCACCGGCCCAGCAGCAGGCCCCCGCGCCGTGGATCCCCCAGCCGCGCCAGCACCTGTCGGGCGCGATGCAGGTGGTCGACCCCGGATACCAGCGGACGAACCATCCGATCCTGCCCGCCCTGCGGGTGGCGATCGCGGAATTACTGCGCGACTACTCGGTGATACACCATGTGTGGATCTCCGCCGCGCGGACCGTCTCCGGCTCCAGCGGGATCATGCTGCACGTCAAGGTGCACACCGCCAACGCCGAGGATCTCGTGCGCGACCTCCATCGGGGGGTCCGCGCCCGGCTGCCGCAACTGGCCGCCAGCGAGGCCCCGGTCCTGATGGCGCGGGTCGCCGACGCCTTCACCGAGCGCCGCATGATCGAGCTGGGGGCTCACGTCGTCTGTGCCGACGTAACAGACTGATCGATTCCCTACCCCATTTACCGTGATTGGGCTTGAATGTCGCCATGGTCACGGTCCCCACCCGAGTGCGCCTCGGCTATGCCGTCGGCTCCTTCTGCACGGCCAACTTCTCCACCATCCCCGGCCTGCTGCTGCTCATCTACATGACCAACGTGCTGGCCGTCGACCCCCTGCTGGCGGGGGTCGTGGTGTTCCTGCCGAAGGCGTGGGACCTGGTCGCCAACACCCTGGTCGGGCAGTGGTCCGACCGGACCGTCTCGCGGTGGGGGCCCCGGCGTCCCTGGCTGCTGGGCGGCGCGGCGATCCTGCCCGTCGCGTTCGTGCTGATGTTCGTCGGGCCGCCGCTCACCGGGGTCCCGGCCGCGCTCTACGTCGGCGTCGTCTTCCTGATCGCGGCCAGCGGGTACGCCCTCTACGAGGTCCCCTACAAGGCGATGCCCGCCGAGATGACCCACGACTACCACGAGCGCACCTCGCTGCTGCAGTGGCGCATGATCTTCATCGCGATCGGCATCGCGATGAGCGGCATTCTGGCGCCGATCCTCGCCGGTGACACCGTCGAGGGCTACCGCCTCATGGGCCTCGTGTTCGGGGTCGTGCTGCTGGTGTCGATGCTGGCGTCGTTCTTCGGCACCGCCGACGCCCCCTTCACCGGCCAGGCGGAGCCCGAGGGCACCCTGCGGGCCCAGCTCAGGGCGGCGCGCACCTCCAGGCCGTTCATGTGGCTGCTCGGCCTGAGCAGCGCGCAGACCCTCGGCGCGTACGTCATGCTCGCCGGCGCCCCCTACTTCGCGGCGTACACCCTGGACAGCACCGGCGCGACGACGACCCTGTTCGCGGCGCTGGTCGGCCCGATGCTCGTGACGATGCCGCTGTGGGTGTGGCTGGCCAGGAGGCTCGACAAGCGCGGCGCGATGATCCTCGCGGGCCTGCTGTTCCTGTCAGGTGCGGTCCTGGCCGTGGCGACCCCGGTCTTCGGGCCGGTCTACGCCCACATCGTGATCGTCGTCGTGGGCGTCGGGTACGCCGGCCTCCAGCTCCTGCAGTTCTCGATGCTGGCCGACGTGATCGCCTACGACGGCCTGGTGAGCGGCAAGCGGCGCGGCGGGGTCTTCACCGGCCTGTGGACCGCGGTCGAGAGCGCCGTGGCCGCCTTCGGCGCGACGATCTACGGCGCGACCCTGGCGATCGGCGGCTTCCGCGAGTCGGACCCCGGCAACCCGGTCGTCCAGCCGGAGAGCGCGGAGCTCGCGGTGCTCGTCGGGATCACGCTGATCCCCGCCGCGATCATCCTCGTCGGGGTCCTGATGACCTTCAAATACGACCTCACGAGTGCCAAGATGTCACAGGTTTCACAGGATGTGACGTAAATCACATGAACCTCGGTTGGAACGTGGCCATCAGGGATTCCGTAACGGGATGATCTCGGCCAGGTCACCGAATATGACGGTTTTCCTCACAGGCCATCTCCCACCAGGCCATACTTCACTTCCATTCCAGAGCTTCGGAACCCCACCCCTGGAAGGAAGTTCATGAAGACTTCACTCCGCGCGCTCTTCTGCGCCGGTGTGCTGCTGGCCGCCACGCTCCCGGCGATCGGCTCGGCCTCAGCGGCGTCGGCGCAGGCACAGGCCGCCCGCTGCCGCATCATCGCCTCGAAGCCGGCCGTGAACCAGCTCGGCCAGCTGTCCGCCGTCGGCTCCCGCAGCGGCAACTGCTTCGGCAAGACCCGGGTCCGGGTGCGCATCAAGGAGGCCGTCGCCGGCCCGGACACCACGCTCAAGAGCGGCTCGAAGGTGGTCCGCACCGCGAAGCTCCGCGTCCGCGCGGCCTGCGAGCCCGGCGTGTACTACACCCAGGTGACCGGCCGCTTCGGCCAGGTCGTCAACTCGCGCAAGGTGCGCATCACCACCTGCACGCCGGCCCCCGCGCCGACCCCCAGCCCGTCTCCCTCGCCCTCGGCCTCGCCCTCCACGTCGCCGAGCGCCACCCCGACGGCCACGCCGACGCCCGCCCCCGGCGGCACCACCGTCGGGACGGCCGTCGAGAACGAGGTCGTGCGGCTGACCAACGCCGAGCGCGCCAAGGCCGGCTGTGGCGCCCTGACGCACGACGCCAAGCTGCGCACCGCCGCCTTCAACCACTCGGCCGACATGTCGGCCAAGAACTACTTCAGCCACGACTCGGCTGACGGCCGCAAGTTCTCCGACCGCATCAAGCAGGCCGGGTTCAGCTTCCGCGCCGCGGGCGAGAACATCGCCAAGGGCTACCAGACGGCCGCCCAGGTCGTTCAGGGCTGGATGGACAGCCCCGGCCACAAGGCGAACATCCTGAATTGCACCTATACGCACATTGGCGTGGGCCACGTGGCAGCGGGTGGGCCATACTGGACGCAAGACTTCGCCAAGCCCTGATCACAGGGGCTATCTGGACACCGGCCTGACCGAAAGCGGATACTCCAGACATGAGCTCCGAGCCTCACGTGCGCGCCTCAGACGAGGACCGCGAGCGTGCGCTCAACGAGCTCCGTGAGAGGGCGGCCGAAGGCCATCTCTCGATGGAGACGTTCGTCGGCAGGGTCGACCAGGCACTCAGGGCACGCAGTGCCGCAGAACTCGAACAGCTCGTCGCCGACCTGCCCCAACGGGGCAGGTTCCGGCGCCGGGCCACCGACATCGTCGGTTCGGTGTCCGACTTCAGCACCCGCATCCGGGCGGCCTGGCGCCGCCCCAAACTCCCCCGCCTCGCACTGCCGGCAGACACGCGGATCCGGTACGTCGTGGGGCGAGGCTCGGCCTGCGACCTGGTCCTGGCCGACCTGACCGTGTCGCGGATCCACGCGGAACTGCGACGAGAGGAAGACCACTGGCTGCTGGTCGACCTGGGCTCACTGAACGGCACCCGCCTGAACGGGTGGCGGCTGGTGGGCCCGGCCCGAGTCCGCAGCGGTGATGAGATCAGCTTCGGCGACTGCGCCTTCCTGGTGTCGGTCCCGCTCTGACCGAACGACGAAGCCCGGCTCCCCTGATCAAGGAGCCGGGCTTCTCGTCTTCCCGGCTCCGACTCCGCAGCATCGTGGCGGGGCACGATGATCGCGCCGTGGACAAACGACGAACCCGGCCCCTTGGTGAAAGGGACCGGGTTCGGTCGTCAGGCCCGTTCGTCCGGCTGAAAGCGGACGAACCCGCGCGTGCGGAGCACGCGCCATCGACTAAGCCTGGTTCTGGAGCCAGCTCATCATCGGGCGGAGCTTGGCGCCCGTCTTCTCGATGGGGTGCTCGGCCAGTTCGTCGCGGTACTGCTGGAAGCGCTTCTGGCCGCCGTCGAACTCGGCGACGAGCTCACGCGCGAACTCGCCCGACTGGACCTCGTCGAGGATGCGGCGCATCTCCTTCTTGGTCTCGTCGTTGATGAGGCGCGGGCCGCGCGAGTAGCCGCCGTACTCGGCGGTGTCGGAGACCGACCAGTACATCTTGTGGATGCCGCCCTCGTACATGAGGTCGACGATGAGCTTCATCTCGTGGAGGCACTCGAAGTAGGCGACCTCGGGCTGGTAGCCGGCCTCGATCAGGGTCTCGAAGCCCGCCTTGATGAGCTCGGACACGCCGCCGCAGAGCACGGCCTGCTCGCCGAACAGGTCGGTCTCGGTCTCCTCGGTGAAGGTGGTCTTCAGCGCGCCGGCGCGGGTGCCGCCGATGCCCTTGGCGTACGAGAGCGCGAGCGGCCAGGCGTTGCCCGTCGCGTCCTTCTCCACCGCCACGAGGCACGGCACGCCGCGGCCGGCGGCGTACTGGCGGCGGACCAGGTGGCCCGGGCCCTTCGGGGCGACCATGGCGACGTCGACGCCCGCGGGGGCCTCGATGAGGCCGTAGCGGATGTTGAGGCCGTGGCCGAAGAAGAGGGCGTCGCCCTCGACCAGGTTCGGCGCGACGTGCTCGGCGTAGAGGTGACGCTGGATGTGGTCGGGCGCCAGGATCATCGTCAGGTCGGCCTCTTCGACCGCCTGCGACGGGTTGAGCACCCGCAGGCCGTCGGCCTCGGCCTTCTCCCGGCTCTTGGAGCCCTCGGGGAGCCCGACGCGGACGTCGACGCCGGAGTCGCGCAGGCTGAGCGCGTGCGCGTGGCCCTGGCTGCCGTAGCCCAGGACGGCGACGTGGCGGCCCTGGATGATCGACAGGTCGGCGTCGTTGTCGTAGTAGATCTCAGTCACTTCGATAGACCTTTCAGGGTTTCTTAAGCGGTCCGGTCCAGGGCCCGGAGCGAGCGGTCGGTGATCGACCGGGCACCGCGGCCGATGGCCACCATGCCCGACTGCACGAGTTCCTTGATGCCAAACGGCTCAAGGACGCGCACGAACGCCTCCAGCTTGTCGACCGTACCGGTGACCTCGATGGTGACCGCGTCGGGGGCGACGTCAACACAGCGCGCCCGGAACAGGTTGACCAGTTCCAGGACGTGGCTGCGCGAGTCGGCGTCCGCCCGCACCTTGATCAGCATGAGTTCGCGCTGCACGGACTGGTTCGTGTCCAGCTCGACGATCTTGAGGACGTTCACCAGCTTGTTGAGCTGCTTGGTGACCTGCTCGAGCGGCAGTTCCTCGACGTTGACGACGATCGTCATGCGCGAGACGTCGGCGTGTTCCGTCGGGCCGACCGCGAGCGAGTCGATGTTGAACCCGCGGCGGCTGAACAGGGCCGAGACCCGGGCCAGCACGCCGGGCTTGTTCTCGACCAAGACGGAGAGGGTGTGCCTGGTGCTCATCAGTCCTCGTGCTCCCACTTCGGCGCCATGTCACGGGCGTACTTGATGTCGTCGTTGCTGGTGCCGGCGGCGACCATCGGCCAGACCATGGCGTCCTGGTGCACCACGAAGTCGATCACGACGGGCATGTCGGTGATCTCCCTCGCCTTCCGGATGGTGTCGTCGACGTCTTCGGGCCGCTCGCAGCGCAGGCCGACGCAGCCGTAGGCCTCGGCCAGTTTGACGAAGTCGGGGATGCGGCGGGCGGACTGGAGGTCGGTGTTGCTGTAGCGCTCCCCGTAGAAGAGGGTCTGCCACTGCCGGACCATGCCGAGGTTGCCGTTGTTGATGACCGCGATCTTGACCGGCACGCCTTCGAGCGCGCAGGTCGCGAGCTCCTGGTTGGTCATCTGGAAGCAGCCGTCGCCGTCGATGGCCCAGACTTCCTTGTCGGGACGGCCCATCTTGGCGCCCATCGCCGCCGGGACCGCGAAGCCCATCGTGCCGGCGCCGCCGGAGTTGATGAACGAGCCGGGGTTCTCGTAGCCGATGAACTGGGAGGCCCACATCTGGTGCTGGCCGACGCCCGCGACGTAGATCGCGTCGGGGCCGACCAGTTCGCTGATGCGCTCCATGATGTACTGCGGGGCCAGCGAGCCGTCCTCATAGGTGTCGTAGCCGAGGGCGTAGGTCTCGCGGTAGGCGTCGAGGTGGCGCCACCACTCGGCGTAGTCGCCCTTGCGGCCGTCGGCCTTGATCGCCGCGACCAGGTCGGAGATGACCTCCTTGCAGTCGCCCACGATCGGGACGTCGGCATGGCGGTTCTTGGAGATCTCGGCCGGGTCGATGTCGGCGTGGACGACCTTGGCGTGCGGCGCGAAGGTGTCGAGCCGGCCGGTGACGCGGTCGTCGAAGCGGGCGCCGAGCACGACCATCAGGTCGCTGCGCTGGAGCGCGCCGACCGCCGCGACCGTGCCGTGCATGCCGGGCATGCCGAGGTGCTGGCGGTGGCTGTCGGGGAAGGTGCCCCGGGCCATCAGGGTCGTGATGACCGGGATGCCGGTCAGCTCGGCCAGTTCGAGGAGCTCGGGCGACGCGGTCGCCTTGTGGACGCCGCCGCCGACGTACAGGACCGGGCGCTTGGCCTCGGCGATGAGCCGGGCCGCCTCCCTGATCTGCTTGGAGTGGGGACGGGTGACCGGACGGTAGCCCGGCAGCTGCATCTGGACCGGCCAGGTGAAGGTGGTGGTCGCCTGGAGCGCATCCTTGGCGATGTCGACGAGCACGGGGCCGGGACGGCCGCTCGCCGCGATGTGGAACGCCTCGACGATCGTGCGGGGGATGTCCGCAGGGTCGGTGACGAGGAAGTTGTGCTTGGTGATCGGCATGGTGATGCCGGAGATGTCCGCCTCCTGGAAGGCGTCGGTGCCGATGGCGGCCGAGGCGACCTGCCCAGTGATCGCGACGATCGGCACCGAGTCCATGTAGGCGTCGGCGATGGGGGTGACGAGGTTGGTGGCGCCCGGCCCGCTCGTGGCCATGCACACACCGACCCTGCCGGTGGCCTGCGCGTAGCCCTCGGCGGCGTGCCCGGCGCCCTGCTCGTGACGCACGAGCACGTGCCGGACCTTCTTGGAGTCGTAGAGGGGATCGTAGGCGGGGAGGATCGCACCGCCGGGGATCCCGAACACGGTGTCGACCCCGACCTGCTCCAGTGCCCGCACCAGGGCCTGAGCACCTGTCATCTGTTCGGTCATCGGCTCGTTCCTTGTGACTGAGCTGGGCGTGTTCCGGCATAAAAAATGCCCCATCCGCAGAGGCGGGACTGGGGCGGCGCGCGCAGGACTCTGGACTTCGTCAGGCGCGCCTGCGAAGTACTACGAGAAGGATCCCACCGCGATGCATGGACCCACCTTGTCCGATGAAACGGGCACTCGTCAAATCCGGTGGGACGGCCATCTCGCAGTGTGAGATCGCGGCTCGAATTGAGTAAAGGGCTACTCACGCGGAGCGAGCGGCGGCGGGGGACGCTGGTGGCCGTTCGTCAGACCACCAGCGAGAAGAAAGAGGAACCGTGAGATCAATCATGAGAGGTCGCCTCGCCGGCGCTCTCGCGGCGGGGACGTTGCTCCTCGGGCTCGGCGCCACCGCGGCGAACGCCGCCTCCCCCACCCTCGTCGTCAACTACAACAGCGGCCAGTGTCTCGAGGTCAACAACGCCAGCCTCGCGGCCGGCGCCGGGGTGCTCCAGTGGACGTGCCACGGCGGCAACCACCAGCGCTGGCGGGTGATCGACCTGGGGAACGGATACGTCCGGCTCCAGGTGGAGCACAGCGCACAGTGCCTGGAGGTCAACAACGCCAGCCTCGCCGCCGGCGCGGGGGTCCTGCAGTGGCCCTGCCACGGCGGCACCCACCAGCAGTGGCAGCGGATCAACACGGGCGGCGGCTACTACCTCTACAAGGCCCGGCACAGCAGCCAGTGCCTCGAGGTCAGCAACGGCAGCTTCTGGCTCGGCGCCGGCGTCCTGCAGTGGCCCTGCCACGGCGGCAACCACCAGCGCTGGACCCTGGTGCCCTGACCGCGTCAAGCCGGGGGGTGCGTGACTCCCGGCGTCTCAGGCGGAGGCGGTGAGGGTCGTCCGCATCAGGGTGTCGACGCCCTGGGCGGCCATCGGGCGGCCGACCAGGTAGCCCTGACCCCGGCTGCAGCCCATCTCCCTGAGCAGGTCGAGCTGCTCGGGACGCTCAATCCCCTCCGCCACCACGATCAGCCCCAGGTCGTGCCCGAGACGCACGATGGTGCGGGTGAGGAGGCTGAGCGTCTCGTCGCGGCCGAGGCCGCTGACGAAGGAGGGGTCGATCTTGATGATGTCGACCGGGAGCTGGCGGAGCAGGGCGAGGGACGCGTAACCCGTGCCGAAGTCGTCGATCGCCAGCCGGACGCCGAGCGCGCGCAGGTCCGACAGCTTGCCGATGGTGTCCTCGGCGTCCTCGACGAGCATCTCCTCGATCACCTCAAGGGTGAGGGCGCTCGGCGGCAGGCCGCTGTCGGACAGGGCCTCCGAGACGGTCTCGACGAAACCGGCGGCCATGATCTGGCGCTTGGACAGGTTGACCGACAGGCCGATGTCCCAGCTCGCCGCGCGCCACTCGGCGACCTCGCGGCAGGCCTCGCGCAGTATCCACTCGCTCAGCGGCACGATCAGGCCGGTGTCCTCGGCGGTGCCGAGGAACTGCTCGGGCGGGGTGAACACGCCGCTCCCCCGGCACCAGCGCACCAGCGCCTCGACGGCGGTGACGCGGGAGGTGGCCAGATCGACCACGGGCTGGTATTCGATCGCGAACTGCTGGTCGAGCAGGGCCCGCTGGAGGTCGGCGGCGGTCTCCAGGCGGCGTACGGCCTCGGCGTGCATGTGGGCCGCGAAGACCTCGACCCGGCGCCCGCCCAGGCCCTTGGCCCGCGCCATCGCCACGTCGGCGTTGCGCAGCAGGTCGGCGGCGGAGGTGCCGGGCTCGGTGAAGGCCACCCCGACCGAGGCGGTCAGCGCGATGTCGCGGTCGGCCACCCGGAACGGCTCCTGCGAGACGGCCCGGACCAGGCGCTCGGCCAGGTCGACGACCATCTGCGCGTCGGCCCCTGCCTCCAGCAGCACGGCGAACTCGTCGCCGCCCCACCGGGCCAGCGTGTCGTCGGCGCGCAGCGCCTGGCGCAGCCGCCGGGCGGCCTGCCCGAGGAGGTAGTCGCCGGAGGCGTGGCCCACGGAGTCGTTGACGCCGGTGAAGCCGTCGAGGTCGAGGAAGATCACGGCGGTGCCGGCCGAGCGGGCGAGCACCTCGCGGGTGCGCTCCTCGAAGTAGGCCCGGTTGGGCAGCCCGGTCACGCCGTCGTGGAAGGTCAGGTGGGTGACCTGGTTGCGGAGCGCCACCTGGTCGGAGACGTCGCGGGTGGTCACCAGGATCAGTTCTTCGCGGCGCACGTCGCGGGTGGCCACCGACTCGGTCGGCCGCCAGGTGCCGTCGGCGGCGCGGACCCGGCAGGCCAGCCGGCAGGTGCCGTAGCGCTCGATGTTGCCGTCGTCCTCGGCGACCTGGCGGAGCAGCCCCTGGATGGCGGGCACGTCCTCGGGGTGGACGTAGTCGACGATCGGCTTGCCGAGCAGGTGGGCGGGCGCGTAGCCGTAGGTGGTCTCGACGCCGTCGCTGATCTCCTGGACGACCCCTTCGAGGTCGACCATCAGCACGACGTCGCCGGTGTTCTCGGCGAGCTGGCGCAGCTGCCGCTCGCTCACGACCGCCTGCCGCCGCATGCCGTCGGCCGACAGCATCACCACGAGCAGCCGGGCCAGCAGCACGGCCACGGCCGAGACCGCGACGATCGGCATGAGCACGTCACCGGTGGCGGCGGCCGCCTTCACGGCCACCACGATCACGGCCGTGAGCACCAGAGCGTAGGGGGTGGCGGTGATCACCACGGGCGGGGTCGCGGCGCCCCGCTGGTCCGAGGGCACCCGGCGGCGTCCGGGCTCCTCGATCCACGGCGCCACGGCCAGCGCGACGAAACCCAGGGGCGCGACCACTCCGGCCGGGACCATGGGGTCGACGCCGTTGAGCCGGGCCACGGCCGTGGCCAGCTCGGCCACGGTGACCGCGAACAGCACCCCGAGCCCGGCCAGCCCGACCGACCGGTTGGCCGCCCGGGAGACCGCCACGAACGGCGCGGCCGCGCAGGTCGCCAGCAGGCACAGCACCGGCAGCGCGAGGGTGGTGTAGAAGGCGCCCGGCTCCTCGGCCTTGGCGAACATCGGCGCGAGCAGCAGCGCCCAGGTGATCGCGAACAGCGCGGCGGCCGACAGGTAGCCGTCGCTGATCTGCCGGAACAGCCCGCGGCTCTGCGGCGGGGGCAGCGAGGTCAGCCAGCAGCCGATCATCATCAGCAGCGCCCCGACCAGCAGCATGAGGTCGGCGAAGGTGAGCACGAAGGCGGTGCCCTCGGCGACCGGCCGCACGCCGATGCCGGCCAGCCAGGTCAGCGCGCCACCGGCCAGCCACCGCCAGCCGACGGCCTCTCTGCGGTCGCTCGCCGTGTCGCTCACCGTGTCGCCCGCGCCCCGGTCGCCCGAGATGATCCGGCCCGAGGCCACCACCAGGGAGGCAGCCGCGAGCAGACCCGTCACCAGGCCCGCCACCGCCGTCACCGCGGAGGCGGATCCCCCCGCTATCAGGGCAGCGGCGATGATCACCGCGCCGAGCCCGGCCGCGGCGATGAGCGAGACCCTGGGGTCACGCGTGCCGTTCACGCTCGTCGCCCTTTACTTCCGGTCACATCGTCAGTTTGCGCGCCGGTGCCGCCCCTGATGGGGACATCGGCCCAGTCGTCACCGATCTGATAAACAGGAATTCACGGTACGGACCCGAGGTCACGGCCTCGCTACGGTCCGGAACCAGATTGCGAAGGTTCAGTAGCCCGCGCTGATGATATTGGTCAGCGGCCGGCCGGCGTGCAGCCTCCGCAACTGCGCCTCGACATAGACAAGCGCGCGCCGGGTCGAGGCGGGGGTGCTGCCCGCGACGTGGGGGGTGATGAACAGGTGGGGCGCCTTCCAGAGGGGATGACCGTCGGGGAGCGGCTCGGGGTCGGTGACGTCGAGCGCCGCCCGCAGACGCCCCGACTCCAGCTCGGCCAGCAGCGCCCCGGTGTCGACGACGGGCCCCCGGGCGGCGTTGACGAGCAGCGCGCCGTCCTTCATCCGGGCCAGGAACGCCTTGTCGACCATGCCCTTGGTGGCGGGAGTGGCCGGGACCAGCAGCACCACGACGTCGGCCCGGGGCAGCAGGTCCGGCAGTTCCGTCTCGGCGTGGACGCCGTCACGGGCGCTGCGGGCCACCCTGACGACGTCGACCTCGAAACCGGCGAGGCGGCGTTCGAGGGCGGCGCCGATGGAGCCGTACCCGATGATCAGGACCGTGGAGTCGGCCAGGACGCCGGTGTGCTGGTAGGCCCAGCGGCCCTGCTCCTGGGAGCGGACGAAGGCGGGGAACTCGCGCTGCATCGCGATCATCGCGCCGACCGCCCATTCGGCGGTTCCCGCGTCGTGGACGCCCCTGGCGTTGCACAGCATCACACCATCGGGGACGTGGGGCAGGTAGGGTTCGACCCCGGCGGTAACCGTCTGGATGAGGCGCAAACGTGTCATCCGCGACAGCAGCCCCGAGATGTCCGGCACCGGGATGAGCGGGGGGACCCACACCTCGACGTCCTGCGCCCCGGGCGGTTCGGGGTGGTCTCGCCCGTCGAAAACGGTGTATTCGACGTCGGCCAGGTCAGTCGGGATCGCGGACTCGGCCTGCGGGGCCACCCAGATCTTCACAGAGACCAACCCTAATGACTGGCACAGAAGGGTGTTAATGATGGGCGTAGGCCGGACCGGGCTGCTCACGCTGGCGGCCGCACTGACGGTGAGCTGCACGGCCGCCTGCACGTCGGAGGTCGGGGTGGGCACGGGCGTGACCCCGACCCCCCTCGCGGCGACGGCGGCGACCTCCGCTCCCCCGTCGGACGGCCCGCGCACCCTGGTCGAGGGCCTCGAAGTGCCCTGGGCCATCGCGTTCCTGCCCAGCGGCGACGCCCTCGTGACCGAGCGCAACTCTGGGCAGATCGTCCAGGTGGCCGCGTCGGGCCGCAAGACCGAGATCGGCGCCGTCGACGGGGTGTCCGCGGCGGGCGAGGGCGGCCTCATGGGCATCGCGGTCTCTCCCTCGTACGAGGAGGACAAGCAGATCTTCGTCTATCTCACGTCGTCGTCGGACAACCGGATCGTCCGCTACACCTTCGACGGCGCGCTGTCCGACCCGAAGCCGATCGTGACCGGCATCCCGAAGGGCGGCATCCACAACGGCGGCCGCCTGGCCTTCGGCCCCGACGGTTTCCTGTACGCCTCCACCGGCGAGATCGGCGACCGGGGCCTGTCCCAGGACCGCGACTCCCTGGCCGGGAAGATCCTCCGCATGACGGCCGACGGCAAGCCCGCCCCCGAGAACCCCTTCGGCAGCCTGGTCTGGAGCATGGGCCACCGCAACGTCCAGGGCCTGGCCTGGGACGAGAGCGGCAACATGTACGCCACCGAGTTCGGCCAGAACACCTTCGACGAGGTCAACCTGATCCGTGCGGGCGGCAACTACGGCTGGCCCGAGGTCGAGGGCGTCGCCGCCGACGACCGCTACGTGAACCCGCTGGTGACCTGGTCGACCGACGAGGCGTCGCCCTCCGGCCTGGCCTACGCCGGTCACGCGGTGTGGGCGGCGGCCCTGCGCGGCGAGCGGCTGTGGAAGGTCCCGGTCACCCAGGACGGCGTGGCGGGCCGCCCCGAGGCGCTCTACGAGGGCGAGTTCGGCCGGCTGCGCTCGATCGCGACGGCCCCCGACGGCTCGCTGTGGGTGGGCACCAGCAACCGCGACGGGCGCGGCGACCCGAAGGACGGCGACGACCGCATCCTGGTGATCCCGGTGCGCTAGTCGGCCGAGGGGCAGGTGACCTCGGGGCGGGGCTTGTAGACCGTCTTGATGGACTCGGGCCGCTCGGCCGTGCCGTCGGGGCGGATCCGCTCGCGGAGGGTCACGATGGTGAAGCCGGTGACGCCCGGCACGGGCACGCAGCCCGCCGGGCGGACGTCCGCCGGGGCGGTGGTGAACTGGGTGCGGTCGCTCTGGGTGAGCTTCACCGTGTACGTCTTGGTGCCCCACAGCGACACCACCATGACGGTGTCGGAGGCCGAGGCCTGGATGAGCACGCCGTGGTCGGTGTTGTTGCGCCAGACCAGGTCGGGCCCCGGGTAGGAGACGACGACCTCGCGCCCGGCCGGGTAGGGCGGCAGGAACGACTCGTGCGGCGTCGCCTCGACGATGTCCAGGCCGCTTTCGAGGGCGGCGTTGTAGAGGACCGTCCCGGCGACCGAGACCCCCGGCACGTCCTGGGTGCGCCGGCCGTCGGTCTCGATCGGCTCGCCGAGGCCGACGTAGCCGGGCTGGCCCACGCGGCGACCGGTGGCCTGGTTGAGGGAGAAGGTCTCGCCGGGCCGGACGATCAGGCCGTTGATCCGCCGCGCGGTCTCCTTGATGTTCTCCACGCGCGGCTGGCAGCAGGTGTAGCTCATGTCGACCCGGACCAGCTGGGTCTCGATGCCGAGCCCGGCGGCCTCCTTGTCGTCGAGGCCGGGTCTGAGCGGGGTCATCGGCACGGCCACCGTCCGGGCGCTCGCCCGGCCCAGGACGGCGATGATCTGCGCGCCCAGCTTGGAGGTGTCGATGTCGATCCCGGCCCGTCCGGGCACGAGTTGGGGCCGTCCGCCGCTGATGACGAAGGTCGCGTCGCGGGGGGCGTCTCCGGCGGGCACGAATCGCATGCCCCGGGTCGCGGCGGCCGCGTCGAACCGGGGTTGCAGCCCGCCGCCCTGACCCGGCACGAAGGTCAGTGCTGCCGCGATGTCGGGCTGGGTGAGCTGCAGCGAGATGCCTCCGTGGGTCAGCGTGACCGGCGCCGCGACCGCCTTGCGCGCCCACGCGACCGCCCGGTTGACGCCGTCGCGCGTGACGCGGGGAACGGCTCTGGCCGGTTTGACGTCGACGATGATGTCGGGGTTCAGGAAGGCGCCGCGCACCTCCGCCGCCACTCTCGGCACGTCGAGCGCGGTCCCCTCCTTCGGGTAGACCGGCACGGGCCGCAGCCCGTCGAAGGTGACCCCGCCCTCCACCACCGGCCGCTCCAGCGCCCGCACCACCTGGGTGGAGATGACCTCGCCCAGCCGGTTGCTGTCGACCTGGACGACCGGCGCGACCTCCCGCCCGCCGGTGACCGACCGCCAGACGTCGACCGGGCTGGGGAACCCCCTGGGCAGCGCCCGGACGGTGGCCGGGATGTCGATGGTCAGGCCGCTCTGCTCCGGCGCGATCCGCTCGCTCTTGGTCCCGTCGCGCACCACGATGGCGTTGGCGGCCGGCCCGACCAGCCCCGTGGTCAGCCGGGCGGCGGCCTCGGTCGCGGTCATCCCGCCCACGTCGACGCCGAGCACGCTGGTCCCGGCGTAGACGGTCCCGGCCATCAGGAAGGCGGGGACGGCGTACAGGACCGCCAGCACGATCCCCACCGAGAGAAGACAGGGCCGCACCCAGCGGGTCTTCGGCTCGTCGTCGGGCAGATCGTCGAGCGGGAGCGGCTGGGGCGGCGGGGACTTCCTGGCCTTGCGCGGCGTCGCGACCGGCCAGACCTCGACCTTGGCGGGCGGCGGTAACGACGTCTCGGGCGGAGCGGTCTTGACGAGGGGCGCGCTGCCGAAGATGTCCGATGTCACGCCCGGGGGCAGCGAGCCGTTGGCTCGAACGGGGTGCTTACGTGCGGAAACCGCCTCGGAAGCCGCTGCGAACGGATCCGTCGGCGGGTCGATGGACGCTTCGGCGTTCCGCACGCCTCGCTCTCCTCCGGCTCAGGGGAAACTCCCTTCAGTTAACCCTAAAGCACCCTCTTCTGGATATGTCGCGAAAACATGAGGTTCAGCCAGTCAGGGGTCATGTCAAGGGACTGTAGCCGACTGATTCCCGGCCAGACATCGGACTTCTCATAGCGAAGCCAGCAACGGGAGGGCCACGTCTGTCAGGGAACTGTCATGTCTCATTCGCCTCAGTCATGACAGCGGATGAAACAGATCTTCGATTAGCGACAGCACCATTCCGGCGCCATATGACATGCCGGGGTTGGGATCCATGTCAAAGGCAAGCATTACGGTGCGAGACGGGCACGGACGGATGACACCGGACGCCCGGAAAGCCCCAGGATGTCAAAGGCGGCGGATGCCTCGTGGACCAGCGACAGCCGCTCGACCGCTGGAGAACCTGACCGTCGCGGCGGACACGGCCAAGCGCGGCCCTCCGCCAAACCTCGTCCGTTGCGGCGTGGAGCCGGAGCGGGTGGTTGGCGCCGGACACGGCGGAGAGCCGGGGCGGCGGGCGGGGCCGGCCCGGCGGAGCCGTAACGGAGAAGAAGGCTTGTGAATGGGTGGCCGGGGTCAAAGGGCCGGCCACCCATTTGGGGCTATTCGCTCGCGCCGAGCTTTTCGAGGATGAGGGCGCGGGCGCGGCCGGCGTCGGCCTTGCCGCGGCTGGCCTTCATGACACCGCCGACCAGGGCGCCGACGGCGGCGATCTTGCCGCCGCGGATCTTGTCGGCCGCGTCGGCGTTGTCGGCGATGACCTGGTCGATGATGGCCGAGAGCTCGCCCTCGTCGTTGACGATCTTCAGGCCGCGGGCCTCGACGACCTCGTCGGGCGAGCCCTCACCGGCGAGCACGCCTTCGAGGACCTGGCGGGCCAGCTTGTCGTTGAGCGCGCCCGACTTCACCAGCTCGGTCACCCGCGCGATCTGCGCCGGGCTGATCGGCAGCTCGGCCAGGGAGACGCCGTTCTCGTTGGCGCGGCGGGCCAGCTCGCCCATCCACCACTTGCGCGCGTCGGCCGCCGGGGCCCCGGCCTCGACCGTGGCCTCGACCAGGCCGAACGCGTCGGCGTTGTGCATGGCGGCCATGTCGAGGTCGCTGACCCCCCACTCGGCCTGCAGCCGCGCGCGGCGGACCGACGGCAGCTCGGGCAGCTCGGCCTTGAGCTGCGCGACCCACGCCGGGTCGGGCGCGATCGGGACCAGGTCGGGCTCGGGGAAGTAGCGGTAGTCCTGCGCCTCCTCCTTCGAGCGGCCGGAGGTGGTCAGGCCGGTGTCCTCGTGGAAGTGGCGGGTCTCCTGGATGATCCGGCCGCCCCCGGCCAGGATCGCGGCCTGCCGCTCGATCTCCCCGCGCACCGACCGCTCGACGCTGCGGAAGGAGTTGACGTTCTTGGTCTCGGTACGGGTGCCCCACTCGGTGGAGCCGCGCGGCATCAGCGAGACGTTGACGTCGCAGCGCATCGAACCCTGGTCCATCCGGACATCCGAGACACCGAGGGCGCGCATGACCTCGCGCAGCTCGGTCGCGTAGGCGCGGGCGACCTCGGGGGCCAGCCGGTCGGTGCCCTCGATGGGCTTGGTGACGATCTCGACGAGCGGGATGCCGGCCCGGTTGTAGTCGACGATCGAGTGGTCGGCGCCCTGGATGCGCCCGGTCGCGCCACCGACGTGGGTCGACTTGCCGGTGTCCTCCTCCAGGTGGACGCGCTCGATCTCGATCCGCACGGTCTTGCCCTCGACGGTGATGTCGAGGTAGCCGTCGAAGCAGAGAGGCTCGTCGTACTGGCTGATCTGGTAGTTCTTCGGCATGTCCGGATAGAAGTAGTTCTTCCGGGCGAACCTGCACCACTCGGCGATCGAGCAGTTGAGCGCGAGACCGATGCGGATGGTCGACTCGATCGCCGCCGCGTTGGCGACGGGGAGCGCGCCGGGGAAGGCCAGGCAGGTCGGGCAGACGTGGGTGTTCGGCGGAGCGCCGAAGGTCGTCGGGCAGCCGCAGAACATCTTCGAGTGGGTGCCGAGTTCGACGTGGGTCTCCAGGCCGAGCACCGGCTCGAACCTCTCCAACGCCTCGTCGTACGGCATGAGTGTCGGCGTGTCAGCCATGCTGGTAACCCAGTCCTTCCAGAGCTTTGATCATGTCGGCCCACCACTGCCGGAAGGACGGCACCTTCTTCAGCACGGCGATATCAGCCGCTTCGGCCATATTGATGTAGAAATCCCGCATAACGCCGGTCTTGCCAGGGTTCATCCCAGCGTCGTTCTTGAGCAGAGCCGCCAGGAGAGCCTTGGGGTCGGCACACCGCTCCACACCCTCCCCCACCGGGATGTCGGTCTTCGGTCTGCGCAGGCACAGGACCGTCGACAGCGCGGCGACATCGGCGAGAATCCACGCCTCCGTCTCCCGGATCGGGACCACCGTGACCATCGGCTCGGGTGTGCCGATCGCCTCCCAGGCCTCCCGCATTCGCCGGATCACCTCGTCGGACTTCGACGCCGGGGCGCCGTCGTGGTGATAGAGGACCACGTCGTAGGTGCCGCGCTCAGCCTCGAGTGCCTTGATCACACTGTCGGGGTGCTGGTTGCCCGCCCGGGTCAGGCTGCGGATGTCCTGGACCTCTCGGCACGCCGGGAAGTTCTCGATGACCAGGATCTCCAGAGCCCGGCGCAGCAGGATCGGGAGAAACCAATCATCGGTGGGACCCTCACGGACGGGGACACAACTGACGCTTCTCACCCGACCGGCTCCTCGATTCCGGCCCGGAACCGATCGAGCTCGGAGTCGGTGACACGAGCCCATCGCTCGTTTTCGACAGCGGCCGGACCGCCCTCGTCACGTAGTCGCCGCACCCTGGTGACCCTGCTCGGAACACCGTTTTCGATGATCGTGGTCATGTCGAAATAGGCGATGTTCCGAGGCGGCACGACGTCGAGGACCACTGGCGAATGACTGGTGAAGATCACCTGCCGGTCCCCGTCGAGTTCCTGCGCGATGCCGAGCAGTTGGCGCAGCCGGTCGGGAAACACCCCGTTCTCCGGCTCCTCGATGGCCACCAGGCCGGTGTCGTGCAGAGCGGCGAGTACCGCGAGCATGCGGAGAGTGCCGTCTGAGGCCAGTTCAGCGCCAATCCGGGCGTGGTATTGGCTGGAGAACTCGATGCGCACGTCACGCCGGGCTTCATCGACGACGACGTCGAAACCGGTCACCTCACGGACCAGCCCCACGAGCCGCATGCTGATCTCTTGGAGCCCAGCCCCCCGGGGGAACTTGACGCCCGACTCGATCGCCAATCTTCGGAGGAAGTTGGGGAGGTTCCGGCCGCTCTGTTCGAGTAGCGACCCGCCCCCGACCTGGCTCGGCAGACGCAAGGCGCCAGCTTCGAGATGCAAGATGGTGATATTGCGAAGTTCGCGCCAGATCATCCGCGCGAAAGCGAAGCGCGTCTTGGGTTCCCTGGGACCGAACATCGTGAAATCCATCTCGATGTCCGCCCAACGTCCTCCGTGGTCGGAGCCTTCGACTCGTTCGCTCTCGACGACGATGCCTTCCAGCCCGTCGTCCTGCAGACCCCACGCGAACACGACTTCATAGCGGGCGCTCTGGTGGAACCTGACCGAGAACCTCATTCGGTCGACGACTCCGCCGTCACCGGTCTGCCGGAACAGACCACGCGCGTCACCACGTGTGAGTGCGACCGCGCTTTCCATGCCCCTGGTCACCGCAGCGGAGAGAAACGACAGAGCGTCCAGAAGATTGGATTTGCCGCTCGCGTTGGTGCCGATGAGGACGAGGAAGGGCGGCACGTCGAGCGCGAAGTTCTCGAACGACTTGAAGCCGTCGATCTCGATGCGAGTGATCATGCCGCCCTCCTTCCCTGTTTCTCCAGGGTCGCCTACAGGGCCGGGGCCTTGGACAGCAGCGGCCCGCCCCACCGGGACTCGAACGCGCGCTCCACCGCGGCGCCGACGCGGTAACACCGGTCGTCACCAAGAACGGGCGCCATGATCTGCAGACCGACCGGCAGCCCGTCTTCGTCAGCCAGACCACACGGCACCGACAGCGCCGCGTTCCCCGCCAGGTTCGACGGAATGGTGCACAGGTCGGCCAGGTACATGGCCATCGGGTCGTCGGCCCGCTCTCCGATCGGGAACGCCGTCGTCGGCGTCGTCGGCGAGATCAGCACGTCCACGTGCTGGAACGCGGCGTCGAAGTCACGGGAGATCAGCGTGCGGACCTTCTGCGCCGACCCGTAGTAGGCGTCGTAGTAGCCGGAGGAGAGCGCGTAGGTCCCGAGCATGATGCGCCGCTTGACCTCGGGCCCGAACCCGGCCGCCCGGGTCAGCGCCATGACCTCTTCGGCCGAGCGCGTGCCGTCGTCGCCCACCCGCAGCCCGTAGCGCATCGCGTCGAACCGGGCGAGGTTCGACGAGCACTCCGACGGGGCGATCAGGTAGTAGGCGGGCAGCGCGTAGGTGAACGAGGGACACGACACCTCGACGACCTTGGCCCCCAGCGATTCGAGCAGCTCGACGGCCTCCTGGAACCGGGCGAGAACGCCGGGCTGGTAGCCGTCGCCGCCGAACTCCTTGACCACGCCGACGGTCAGCCCGGCGACGTCGCCCTGCCGGGCCGCCTCGACCACAGACGGAACCGGCTGGTCGATCGAGGTCGAGTCCATCGGGTCGTGGCCGGAGAAGGCCTCGTGGAGAAGGGCCGCGTCCATGACGTTGCGGGCGAAGGGCCCGGGGGTGTCGAGCGAGGACGCGAACGCGATCAGCCCGTAGCGGGACGAACCGCCATAGGTCGGCTTCATGCCGACGATGCCGGTCACCGCGGCGGGCTGGCGGATGGATCCGCCGGTGTCCGTGCCGGTGGAGAGGGGTGCCTCGTAGGCGGCCACGGAAGCCGAGGCGCCGCCCGAGGAGCCGCCGGGGATCCGGGTCAGGTCCCAGGGGTTGTGGGTGGGGCCGTAGGCCGAGTTCTCGGTGGACGAGCCCATCGCGAACTCGTCGAGGTTGGTCTTGCCCAGGATGACCAGCCCGGCCTCGCGCAGCCGGCGCGTCACCGTCGCGTCGTAGGGCGGACGCCAGCCTTCGAGGATCTTCGACCCGGCCGTGGTCGGCATGTCCTTCGTGGTGAAGACGTCCTTGTGGGCGATCGGCACTCCGGCCAGCGGGCCCAGCTCCTCGCCGGCGGCCCGGCGGGCGTCGACAGCGGCGGCCTGGGCGAGCGCGGCTTCGGCCCCGACGTGCAGGAACGCGTGGACCCGGTCCTCCACGGCGGCGATCCGGTCGAGGTGGGCCTGCGCCACCTCGACGGCGGAGACCTCGCCGGAGGCGATCAGGGAACCCAGCTCGGCGGCGGTCTTCTTGATCAGCTCGCTCACGCCTCCTCCCCGAGGATGCGGGGCACCCGGAAGCGGTCGTCCTCGACGGCGGGAGCGCCGGAAAGGGCCTGCTCCGGAGTGAGGCTGGGGGCGACGACGTCAGGCCGGAACACGTTGGTCAGCGGCAGCGCGTGGGAGGACGGCGGGATGTCGGCGGTGGCGACCTCCGCGACGCGGGCGACCGCGCCGACGATCTGGTCGAGCTGGGCGGCGAAGTGGTCGAGTTCCTCGTCGGCCAGCGCCAGCCGGGACAGCCGGGCCAGGTGAGCGACCTCTTCGCGGGTTATGGCAGACATAAGTCGTTTAACCCGATTCCTGGGTGGAGTGTGGACACCTCATCCTAGGGCGCTGCGCCCACCCTCCTCGACGCGATCAGATGCGATCAGACGTGATCAGTCGACGGTGGAGGTGGCCATCGGCAACCGCATCCGCGACCGCAGCCACACGACGGCCTCCTCGGCCGGCATGGGCTCGGCGAGCCACCAGCCTTGCCCGGCGTGGCAGCCCATGCCGCGCAATTGCGCGGCGATGTCGGCCGATTCGACCCCTTCGGCCACGGCCCGCAATCCGAGCGAGCGCACCAGGTCGATGATCGAGCGCACGATCCGCTCGTCGTCGGCAGACTCGCCCAGTTTCCGGACGAACGAGGCGTCGATCTTGACCTCGTCGACCTGCAGGCGCTGCAGCCGTACGAGGGTCGAGTAACCGGTGCCGAAATCGTCCAGCGCAAGGGGGACGCCCAGTTCCGCCAGCGTGCGGATGGTGTCGGCCGAGTAGGCCTGGTCGGTCATCAGGATGCGCTCGGTGACCTCCAGGTGGATGGCCTTGGCGGGCAGCGAATACCGGGCCAGACCGGCCGAGAGCTGATCGGGGAGACCGGAGTCGAGCAGGTCGCGGGCCGAGACGTTGACCGAGATCGGGACCTCCAGGCCGGCGTGCCACCAGCGGGCGGCCTGGGCGAGCGCCTTGGCGATCACGTACTGGGTGAGCTCGCGCATCAGATACGACTGCTCGGCCAGCGGGATGAACTCGGCGGGCGAGACGGGGCCGCGTACCGGATGCCACCAGCGCAGGAGCGCCTCGACGCCCTCGACGCGGCCGTCCAGGAGGGCCACCTTGGGCTGGTAGTGCAGGTCGAGTTCGGCGCCGTCGATGGCCCGGCGCAGGTCGCCGAGGAGGCTGAGGCGTTCCGGGGAGTTGCGGTCGCGTTCGGCGACGTAGAACTCGACGCCGGAGCGGGCCTCCTTGGCCATGTACATCGCCACGTCGGAGCGCTGGAGCAGCAGCTCGAAGTCGGGCGCGTGGTCGGGGTAGAGGGCGATGCCGATGGAGGCGTCGAGGTCGAAGGTCATCCCTTCGAGCCGCACCGGTTCGGTCAGCGCCACCCGCAGCCGCGAGGCCACCTCCTTGGCCGCCTGGGCGTCCCTGATCTGCGGCAGCAGCACGGCGAACTCGTCGCCGCCCAGCCGCGCCACGACGTCACCGGGCCGCACGGAATGGGTCAGCCGGTGGGCCACGATCTGGAGCAGCAGGTCGCCGACCGGGTGTCCCAGGGTGTCGTTGACCTCTTTGAACCGGTCGAGGTCGAGCAGGAACAGGCCCACCCGTTCATCTTCACGGGCCTCGGCAAGCGCTTCCTCCGTACGGAGAATGAGCAGTTTCCTGTTCGGGAGCCCGGTCAGGCCGTCGTGCATGGCCTGGTGGTCGCGCCGCATCGACAGCGTGGCGGTGAAGTAGACGGCCGCGAGCGGCGCGACGAACAGCGGGACCAGCCCGGCGGAGTGCTCCATGACCACCACGACCAGCGGCGCGAGCCCGAGCAGCGCGCCGTAGACGAGCCCCTGGGGCAGCAGCGAGGTCTTCAGCACCCGGATGACGCTCTTGCGCTCGTGCAGCGCCACCGCGCCACACACCAGCAGGCCTCTGACCAGGAAGTACGCCAGCCCGGCGAGCAGGATGGCCGGGATGTCGGCGCCGCTGGGCGTCCAGGTGCTCATGGGCCGGGGGTGCACGCCGAACATGCCGAACGTCACGGCGGCGGCCAGGCAGGCGAGCGTCACCTGGGCGATGTTGAACGCGATCCGGTGCCAGGCCCGCTTGTGCACCAGCCCGCTGACCAGCATCGCGACGGCCTGCATGATCGCGGCGGCGGACAGCCCGTAATGCATCAGCACGGCGAACGTGAACATCGTCGAGGTGGGGGTGCCTCCGACGAGCGCGGACGAACTCACCATCACCGGCCGCAGCTCGCCCAGGAAGACGAGCGCGACCAGCACCCAGAAGAGCGGTTCGCCGGCGAGGAGCGCCAGCTCCGGGCCGCCGAGCCGGACACTGGCGACCATGAGGGCGGTCAGCCCGATCGTGATGATCGCCGCGAAGTAGGTCCACAGGGGCGAACCGAGCCTTGGTCCGGCGTCCCGTGTGTCGGGCGGCGCGGAGGCACGGCCGGTCGGCCCGGTCGAATCGCCAATCTCAGGACATGGCATGAGATGGCGCGCAATTGCAGTCATCGTTGAGAAACCCCCCAAGAGGTCACTATGGGAGGGTACGGCCTACGGGCCACTTCGCGAAACCGCTTGGGCACGTTCCGTTACGGGATATTTCATGCGATGAGTTGATCTAGCGCCTTCGCATTGAAAGTTTCAGATGCCCGGATAGCCGTTTCTGCCGTGTTGCCTGGGTGTTTCGTGTTGGACACCCGGCCTAATCGGGTCTGGGCCTTCAAGTGGCCCCCACATCGATGGTTAGATCGCCGCAACCTGGTGGGAGCGCTCCCACATTCTGGGACGGAGTATCTCATGTTACGAAGAAGATCCTGGACGGCCGCAATCACCGCCGCCGTCGCCGCCCTGGGAATGGGCGCCGCGATGCTCACCACGTCAGCCGCCAACGCGGCCGACTCGGTGTTCTACGTCGACCCGGACACGAGCGCCGCCCGGTGGGTGGCCGCCAACCCGAACGACTCCAAGACGGCCGTCATCCGCGACCGCATCGCCGCCGTCCCCCAGGGGCGCTGGTTCACCACCACGAACACCTCGACGGTCCGCTCGCAGGTGAGCACCTACGTGGGCGCCGCCGCGGCCCAGGGCAAGATCCCGATCATGGTCGTGTACAACATCCCCAACCGTGACTGCTCCGGCGCCTCGACGGGCGGCGCCCCCAACCACACGGCCTACCGCGCCTGGGTCGACGAGGTCGCGGCCGGCCTCCAGGGCCGCCCGGCCTACATCATCCTCGAGCCCGACGTCCTGCCGATCATGACCAGCTGCATGAGCAGCCAGCAGCAGAGCGACGTGCGCGCGTCGATGGCCTACGCCGGCAAGAAGCTCAAGTCGGGATCGTCGCAGGCCAAGGTCTACTTCGACATCGGCCACTCGGCGTGGCTGGGCGCCCAGGAGGCGGCCAACCGGCTCCTCCAGTCGGACATCGCCAACTCGGCCGACGGCATCTCCCTGAACGTGTCCAACTACCGGACCACGTCGGAGTCGGTCGCGTACGCCAAGAACGTCATCGCCGCGACGGGCATCTCCCGCCTGAAGGCCGTCATCGACACCAGCCGCAACGGCAACGGCCCGCAGGGCAGCGAGTGGTGCGACCCGCCCGGCCGCGCGACCGGGACCTGGAGCACGACCGCCACCAACGACTCGGCGATCGCCGCCTTCCTGTGGATCAAGCTCCCCGGCGAGGCCGACGGCTGCATCGCGGCCGCGGGCCAGTTCGTCCCGCAGCGCGCCTACGACCTGGCGATCGCGGCTCCCTACACCCCGCAGCCGACCCCGACCCCGACTCCGACGCCCACTCCCACCCCGACGCCGACCCCCACGCCGACACCGACCCCGACTCCGACGCCCACCCCGACCCCCAACCCTGGTGGCAAGGCGTGCACGGCGACCTACACGCTGATCAACCCGTGGGGCGGCGGCTTCCAGGCTGAGGTCACGGTCCGCAACAGCGGCAGCGTCGGCCTCACCGGCTGGCGCGTGAACTGGACGTTCGCCAACGGCCAGACCATCACCCAACTGTGGAGCGGCTCCCACACCCAGTCGGGCGGCAACGTCCAGGTGACCAACCTCAACTGGAACGGCAACCTCGCCCCGAACGCCAGCACCAACTTCGGCTTCACCGCCAACACCGGCAGCACCAACACCAACCCGTCGGTGACCTGCACGGCGCTCTAACCCAAGAACGCTGCGGGCCGCACCGAACCACACCGAGGCCCCCGCAGACCGAGGCCACCCTTCCCGGCCCAGAAGCCCGGGACGGGTGGCCTCTTCCATTAGCCCTCGACGACCGCCATCCCGCGCGCCGCCTCGACCCCCTGCGTCAGCAGCACCCGGAACCCCTCCTCCGTCAGGATCGGCACCTTCAGCGTCACCGCCTTGTCGTACTTCGACCCCGCGTTCTCCCCCACCACCACGAAATCAGTCTTCTTCGACACCGAGGACGTCACCTTCCCGCCCCGGGACGTGATCGCCTGCGAGGCCTCGTCCCGGCTGAACTCGGCCAGGGTCCCCGTCACCACGAAGGTCAGCCCGGCCAGGGTCTGCGGCGCCCGGTCGACCGGTTCGGGGTCCTCCATCACGACCCCGGCCGCCTTCCACCTGTCCACGATCTCGCGGTGCCAGTCGACCTCGAACCACTCCTTGATCGTCTCGGCCACCCGCCCGCCGATCCCCTCGACGGCGGCCAGTTCCTCGAGAGAGGCGTCGGCCACCGCCTGCACCGAGCGGAACTCCCCGGCCAGCGCCCGCGCGGTCGGCGGCCCGATGTGCCGGATCGAGAGCGCCACCAGGACCCGCCACACCGGCGCGGCCTTGGCCTTCTCCAGGTTCTCCAGCATGGTCAGCGCGTTCTTGCTCGGCGCGCCCGACTTGGTGGCGAAGAAGGTCACCACCTTCTCCTCGCCGGTGGCGGGGTCGATCTTGGCCAGGCCGGAGTCCTGGTCGCGGACGTAGGACTCGATCGGCAGCAGCTGCTCGATGGTCAGATTGAAGAGGTCGGCCTCGGTGCGGACGACCGGCTCCTGTGGCGGCAGCGGCTGCGTGAGGGCGGTGGCCGCGACGTATCCGAGCCCCTCGACGTCGAAGGCGTCACGACCGGCCGCGAAGAAGATCCGCTCACGGAGCTGCGCGGGGCACGCGCGGGCGTTGGGGCAGCGCAGATCGGCGTCGCCCTCACGCTCGTAGGCCAGCTCGGTGCCGCACTCGGGACAGTGGGTCGGCATCACGAACGCCCGCTCGCCGCCGTCGCGGAGATCGGCCACCGGCGCCACGATCTCGGGGATCACGTCGCCGGCCTTGCGCAGCACGACGGTGTCCCCGATCAGCACGCCCTTGCGCACCACCTCGGAGGCGTTGTGGAGGGTCGCCCGCTCGACCGTGGACCCGGCCACGACGACGGGCTTCATCAGCCCGAACGGCGTCACCCGGCCCGTGCGGCCGATGTTGACCTTGATGTCGAGCAGCTTGGTCGTGACCTCTTCCGGCGGGTATTTGTAGGCGATCGCCCACCGGGGCGCCTTGCTCGTCGAACCGAGCTGCCGCTGCACGTCGACGCGGTCGAGCTTCACCACCACGCCGTCGATCTCGTATTCGGTGTCGTGGCGGTGTTCGGCGTAGTGGTCGACGAACTCCTGCACCTCCTCCATCGTCGCGACGACCCGGTAGCGGTCGCTGACCGGCAGGCCGAACGACTTCAGCCGGTCGTACATCTCCGACTGGGCCTTGGGCGCCGCGGCGCCCTCCCACTTGCCGACCCCGTGGACGATCATCCGCAGCGCCCGCTGCGCGGTGATCCGCGGGTCTTTCTGCCGCAGCGACCCGGCGGCGGAGTTGCGCGGATTGGCGAAGGGGGGCTTGCCCGCCTCCATGAGCTGCTCGTTGAGCTTCTCGAAGCCCCAGACGGGCAGGTAGACCTCGCCCCGGACCTCCATCAGGTCGGGCACGTCGTCGCCGGTGAGCCGTTGGGGCACGTCGGAGATGGTCCGGACGTTGGGGGTCACGTCTTCGCCGACCGTGCCGTCGCCACGGGTGGCGGCCCGGATCAGCCGCCCCTTCTCGTAGACCAGCGCGACCGCCAGCCCGTCGATCTTCAGCTCGCACAGGTAGGGCGCGGGATCGCGCTCGGCGAGCCGGGCCGCCCGCGCCTGCCAGTCGGCCAGATCGGTCGCGTTGAAGGCGTTGTCGAGGCTCTCCAGCTTCTGGAGGTGCTCCACGGCGGTGAAATCGGTGGAGATCGGCGCGCCGACCCGCTGCGTCGGCGAGTCGGGCGTGCGCAGCTCGGGCCGCCGCTCCTCGATCGCGAGGATCTCGCGCATCCAGGAGTCGTATTCGGCGTCGCTGACCGTCGGGGAATCGCGCACGTAGTAGCGGAAGCTCGCCTGTTCGATCAGCTCCGCGAGCTCCGAGTGCCGCCTGCTGAGCTCGGCCTCTTCCGGAGTCGGCTCCGGCGCGATTCCCTCGGTCATGGACAGCAATCTAGCGCCGCCCACCGACTTTTCCGTGCTCAGCCGCCCTGTGCCCAGACCCCCTCATAGGCGGAGCAATGTCCGCCAACCCCCTTGGAGGTCCCCCGGCAGACCTGCGCCTCGACGCTGAGGACATGTCCGGTTCTGAGGGCGACCGTGCGCCATCCGGCCTTGCAGTTCTTGTATGACTTCCGCACCGTCTTGCCCTGATCCGTCAGGTACCGGAATCGCACCCATGAGCACGAACCGCCCGCCGTGGCGTCGTACAGCCGGCCCGTGATCTTCAATCCGGCCGACGTGCCGACGATTTTGCCGTTCGTGACCTTGCCCTTGCCGTCGGCCGACTTCACCGGCCCCCAGTGCCACGTGTCCGCGGCGGCCGGGGAAGCGGTGAGGAGGAGGGCGGCGACGACCGCGCCCGTGGTGAGAAATATCCGCATAGAGGAAGAGATATCGGTTCGCACTTGCAATCGAATGGAAGAACTTCTTCTCCGTTACGGCTCCGCCTGCCCCGGCCCCGACCGCCGCCGTGACCACGGCCCGCACCCGGCGCCGACCGGCCGCGCACTCGTCCCGCCGCGACGGCGATCACTCCTCCTCCGGGTCCTCCCGCAGCACCCGGGCCGCCTCGCGGCACTTGGCCAGCGCCGCCCGCGCGTAGGAGGGCGAGCCCCCCGCCAGCCCGCAGGCGGGCGTCAGCACGACCTGGTGCGCCAGCCCTTCGGGCCCGAAGCCCAGCCGCCGCCACAGCTCCAGCGCCGGTTTGGCCACCACCCCGACATCGGGCAGCCGGCTGTCGGTCCCGGGGACGACGCCGAGGAAGAACGCGATCCCGGCCTCGATGGCCGTCCCGATGAGGTCCTCGTCGCGCCGCCGCATGAGCCCGGCGTCGATCGAGATCCCCTTGGCCCCGGCCGTCTGGATCACCTTGAACGGCACCGAGGGCGCGCAGCAGTGCACGATGGGGAACTCGGCGACAGAGAGCACCTGCCCGAGCCCGGCGGCGGCGATCGACCCGTCGACCGCCGCGAGACGCCCGAACCCCGACGCGGTCGGCACCGTCCCGGTCAGCACGCCGGGCAGCCCCGGCTCGTCGACCTGCACCACGAGAGTGGCCCCCGGAACCCGTTTCCGCACGTCGGCGATGTGCTCCGTCAGCCCCTCGGCCAGCGACTCGGTCACATCCCTGACCGCCCCGGAGTCGGCGAGGATCTTGTCGCCGTAGCGCAGCTCGACGGCCCCGGCGAGCGTCCACGGCCCGCAGACCTGGATCTTCAGCGGCCCGCTGTACCCCTGGGCGACCTCCTCCAGCGCGTCGAGATCCCGGAGCAGATGATCACGCGCCCGCTTGTGGTCGCGGCCCGGCCGGTCGGCCATCCGCCAGCCCGAGGGCTGGACCTCGGCGGGAAGGTCGACCAGCAGCGCGGCGGTACGCCCGATCATGTCCGCCCCCACCCCGCGCGCCGGCAACTCGGGCAGATAGGGCATCGGCAGCTCACCGAACACGGTCCGGAGCGCCTCGAAATGATCTTCGCCGGGATGGGAGCCGACCCCGGTCGCGGCGGCCTGGTCCCATGGGTACGCATGCACGGGGTCTAGCTTAGGAACTATGAAGCTCACCAAACTCGGCCATGCCTGCTGGCGCTTCGAGAAGGACGGCCGCACGTTCGTCCTCGACCCGGGCAGCTTCAGCGGGACCGGCCTCCTCGACGACGCCGAAGCCGTCCTCATCACCCACGAGCACGCCGACCACGTCGACCAGAACCTGATCAAGTCGGCAGGCGCCGACCTGGAGGTCTGGACCTGCAACGGCGTCACGACCGCCCTGGGCGAGGTCCCCGTCAAGATCCAGACCGTCCGCGAGGGCGACGTCTTCGACGTGGCCGGCTTCTCGGTCC
Organism: Herbidospora cretacea; assembly: GCF_001570605.1. Classification (GTDB taxonomy): domain Bacteria; phylum Actinomycetota; class Actinomycetes; order Streptosporangiales; family Streptosporangiaceae; genus Herbidospora; species Herbidospora cretacea. Next base: position 83,996 of record NZ_BBXG01000011.1, read on the forward strand.
GCGTCATCGGCGAATGGCACGCCCCGACGGTCCCCGACGCCCCGATCATCCAGAACATCGGCTTCCTGATCGACGACCGCGTCTTCTACCCGGGCGACGCCCTGACCGTGCCGAACGTGGCCGTGGAGACTCTCCTGGTCCCGTCGAACGCGCCGTGGCTCCGGGTGTGGGACTTCGTCGAATACCTGCGGGCGGTCCATCCGGACCACGCGTTCTCCACCCACGACGGCCTGGTCAACGAGATCGGCTCAGGCATGATCGACAACTTCCTGGCCATGGAGGGCAAGAGCCAGAAGTCCGACATGCGCCGCCTCAAGCCCGGCGAGTCGATCGAGTTCGCCTGACCTGCCCCTGATCAGACGTCGCGGCGCGCGGCGGAAGCGGCTGCCCGGCGCCGGACGCGGTGCGCTCCGGGGCCGGCGGGCGGGGCCGGGGTAGGCGGAGCCGTAACGGAGAAGGCTTTGAAACCGGGCGCGACCCCGCCCCAGCCCGAAGAGAACACCCCAGCCCGGCGCGAGCAGAGAAACCGCAGATCAGGCTGCCGAGGCGATCGTCGCCGAGCCGATCACCGTGTCGCCGTGGTAGAGCACCGCGCCCTGACCAGGCGCGACGCCGCTCGCGGGGGCGTCGAGGGTGATGCGGACGTCGCCGTCACCCACCCGGACCCGGGCAGGGTAGACCTCGCCGTGGGCCCGCAGCTGCACCAGGCACCCCAGCTCGCCGTCGGGCGCGTCGATCGGGCCGTTCCAGACGGGCTTGGTCCCGACGATCGAGGTCACCTCGAGCGCCGCGCGGGGCCCCACGGTCACCGTGTTGGACACCGGCTCGATCGACAGCACGTAACGCGGCCGCCCGTCGGCGGCCGGCCGGTCGATGCTCAGGCCCTTGCGCTGCCCGATCGTGTAACCGAACGCGCCGCCGTGGGTCCCGACGACCTGGCCCGACAGCGCGTCGACGATCGGCCCCTCGGAGGCTCCGAGCCGGTCGGCGAGGAACGCGCGGGTGTCGCCGTCGGCGATGAAGCAGATGTCGTGGGAGTCGGGCTTGTCGGCCACGGTCAGCCCCCGGCGGGCGGCCTCGTCGCGCACCTGGGCCTTGGTCGAGTCGCCGAGCGGGAAGATCGCGTGGGAGAGCTGCTCGCGGGTCAGCACCCCGAGCACATAGGACTGGTCCTTGCCCTCGTCGGGCGAGCGCCGTAGCACCCCGCCCTCCAGCCGGGCGTGGTGCCCCGTCGCGACGGCGTCGAAGCCGAGCGCCAGCGCCCGGTCGAGCACCGCCTCGAACTTGATCTTCTCGTTGCAGCGCAGGCACGGGTTGGGCGTCCGCCCGGCGGCGTATTCGGCCACGAAGTCCTCCACCACGTCGCGGTGGAAGCGCTCGGCCATGTCCCAGATGTAGAAGGGGATGCCGATCACGTCGGCGGCGCGGCGGGCGTCGCGGGAGTCCTCGACCGTGCAGCAGCCCCGCGCGCCGGTGCGGTAGGACTGCGGGTTGGACGACAGCGCGAGGTGCACACCCGTCACGTCGTGGCCCGCCTCGGCGATGCGGGCGGCGGCCACGGCCGAGTCGACGCCGCCGGACATCGCGGCGAGCACGCGCAGAGGCTTGAATTCCATAACCCTTCGAGCGTACCCGCGTTGGCGTCCTGCCCGTCCTGCTGGTTGGATTGCGGGCCATGCGGTTGTTCGGGCGCAAGAGCGAGCCGGTTGACCCGGCGGTGGCGATCTCCGAGTTCTGGGCGTGGTGGGCCGAGGCCCGCCCGCGGGTGGAGGCAGCCGACGACAAGGCGGAACTCATGGCCCCCGCCGTGGCGGCCGTCGACCCCGGCCTCGTCTGGGAGATCGGCAACGGCCGCGGCAGCCTCTTCTCCCTCGTGGTGAGCTCGGCCGCCAACCCGGAACTGCGCTCCCTGGCCCACCGCTGGGCCAAGGCCGCCCCCGAACCCGACGCGATGTGGGAATACCACCCCTCCCGCCAGGCCGCGTCCATCCCGGCGGACGTACGCTTCCCCGCCGGCCCCCACGAGTTCGACATGGCCAGATTCGTCGTGGCGCTGCGCGTGCCCCCGGGCAGCCCCCGGGTCGACATCTCCGCCTACCACCCGATCTTCGAGGACATCGACGACGACACCCGCATGGAGACCGCCATGCTGGCCCTCGACCGCCTCCTCGGCGAAGACGACGTCGCCCGCTGGGTCGGCGACATCACCGCCGCCCAGATCGAGCCCATCGACGCCCTCCCCGCCATCCACCTCCCCGCCGTCGTGGCCGACGTGGCCGAAGGCTTCCAGGACGAACAGTGGGCCCTCCTCGAAGGCACCACGGCCCGCGGCAAGAAACTCACCGCCACCGCCAGATATCCGCTGCGCCCCGTCGACTATCCCCTCTACGACCACCACATCGCCATCACCCTCCCCTACCGCAAGAGCGACCCCGACGGCCTCCCCGCGGGCGACTCCCTCGACGCCCTCAACGCCTTCCACCAGACCCTCACCGCGGCGCTCGGCCCGGGAGTGGTGGCCGCCCACGTCAGCTCGGAGGGCGTCCGAACCTTCCACGTGTACGCCGACCCGACGGGCACCACGGAACGCGCGGTCCGCGACCTGGTCTGGAAAGAGGGCCGTCCGGCGATCGTGGCCTCCATGGACCCGGAATGGTCGGCTGTGGCGCATTTCCTCACGTAGTTGGATGGCGCGTGGTGTGACGCGCGTGCTCCGCACGCGCGGCTTTCGCGTGGTTGACAGCGCGTGCTTCGCACGCGCGGCCTGAGCGCTTGGATCCGGTGTCTTCCCTCGTCGCTCCGGTTCGCTTCGCTCTCCTGCGCTCCTCAGTCCAGACACCGGCGCGCTCAGGCAGAGCATGTCTAGACCTGGATATTTCGCGTCCAGCCCAAACGGGGCAGACTGCCCGGCTGGCTTCCCTGAAATCCGGCTCGTCAGAGTGGCCAGCTTGGATACTTGAAGGTGGCTCACCGGTGGGCCGGCCTGGCCTACGAAAGGCCTGGCTCGGGGGCGGGCTGACGTGGATTCACGACAGGCTCAGGTCGTCGGCGGCCAGGCCTGGCTTACGAGGACCTGGCTCGTCAGACGGGCTGGCTTGGCCAACGAAAGCCTGGCTCGGCGGGCAGGCTGGATTGAATTTACGAGAGGCTTAGTTCGTCGGCGGGCCGGCTTGGCCTTCGTAAGTCTGGCTCGGTGGGCGGGCTGGATTGAATTCACGAACGGCTTAGTTCGTCGGTAGGCCGGCTTTGCTGAGGAAGGCTTGGCTTGTCGGGCGGGTCGGCGTGGATTCACGAGAGGCCGGCTCGGCGGGCGCGTTCTACCACTCCGCCGATCACTTCGCCGACTCGTTCGACGTCTTCGAGGGTTGAGGTGTGGCCGAGGGAGAAGCGCAGTGAGCCTCGGGCCCTTGCGCCGTCCTGGCCCATGGCCAGGAGCACGTGGGAGGGCTGGGCGACGCCCGCTGAGCAGGCCGAGCCGGTTGAGCACTCCACGCCCTTGGCGTCGAGGAGCATCAGGAGCGCGTCGCCCTCGCAGCCGGGGAAGGTGAAGTGGGCGTTGCCGGGGAGGCGGTCGTTCAGGTCGCCGTTGACGACCACGTCGGGGACCGCCGCGCGGACCTTGGAGATCAGCAGGTCCCGTAGTTCGGTGAGGCGGGTGGCCAGGGCGGCGCGCCGTTCGACGGCGAGCCGCACCGCCGTGGCGAATCCGGCGATGGCGGGGGCGTCGAGGGTGCCGGACCGCACGTCTCGCTCCTGTCCTCCGCCGTGGAGGACGGGCACCGGGTCGACGCCGCGCGCCAGCAGCAGCGCGCCGACGCCCATCGGGCCGCCGACCTTGTGGCCGGAGATGGTCATCGCGTCGACCCCGGAGGCGGTGAAGTCGACGTCGAGCTGCGCGACCGCCTGGACGGCGTCGGTGTGGAAGGGGACTCCGGCCTCGTGGGCGATCGCCGCCAGTTCGTGGATCGGCTGGACGGTCCCGACCTCGTTGTTGGCCCACATGACGCTCACCAGCGCCACGTCGTCGCCGATCGCGGCCCGCAGCGTCTCGGGGCGCACCCGGCCGTCGCCGTCGACGGGCAGCAGTTCGACCTGCGCCGACTGGTGGTCGGCCAGCCAGTGGGCCGGGTCGAGCGCGGCGTGGTGTTCGACCGCGCTCAGCAGCACGCGGGGACGCTGCCTCGCCCAGAACAGCCCCTTGATCGCCAGATTGTCGGCCTCGGTGCCCCCGGCCGTGAAGACGACCTCGCTCGGCCGGGCGCCGAGAGCGCAGGCGATGGTCTCGCGCGACTCCTCGACTATGCGGCGGGTGCGGCGACCGGCGGCATGCAGTGACGAGGCGTTTCCGACCCGGGAGAGTTCCGCCACCATCGCCTCAACCGCCTCGGGCACCATCGGCGTGGTCGCGGCGTGATCCAGGTAGGCAGTTCGCACCGAACAAGCGTATCCGCAGTGAAAGCCGACTCCATCGCGGGGAATTGGTGGTCGCCCACTACGGCCCGGGCCGTAAGGGCGACCTGAATCGGTCTGCCCGCCCGACAGCGGGCGGAAACCCTCCGTTCACGTAGCGGACAGTGACCAAAGGGCCAGGATCGACTCCCACCACCCCGCGACCTGCACCACCACCGATGCCGCCGACATGAACGACACAATCCCCATCCCGCCCGACGACCACCGCCAGTGACACTCCCACCGCCCCCGACCATCACCGCGCAGGCCGCGCGGCCTCCACCGCCGATGAGGCCAACTCACCCCTCAGGCCACCGGTTTGCACCGCTCCCGCCACTACGAGCCCGCCCTCGGGACATCCACTCACGTCAGAAAGGGCGTCGGGCCCTTGGCCCGACGCCCTTTCTCCAAACACCTGTTCTACTTGCGCTTGGTGATCTCGTCGATCAGTTGCGGCAGGACCTTGTGAAGGTCGCCCACCACGCCGAAGTCGGCGATCTCCCAGATCGGGGCCTGGCCGTCCTTGTTGATGACCACGATGGTCTTGGCCGTCTGCATGCCCGCCCGGTGCTGGATCGCTCCGGAGATGCCCGCCGCGATGTACAGCTGCGGGGCCACGGTCTTGCCGGTCTGCCCGACCTGGAACTCGTGCGGATACCAGCCCGAGTCGGTCACCGCACGGGACGCGCCGACGGCCGCGCCCAGCGAGTCGGCCAGCTGCTCGATGATCGAGAAGTCGGCGCCGACGCCGCGTCCGCCGGAGACCACGATGGCGGCCTCGGTGAGTTCGGGGCGGGAGCTCGACTTCTCCTTGACACGTTCGACCACGCGCGCCGCGCGGGCGGCGTCGGTGAGGGCGACGTCGACCTTCTCCTCGGTCCCGGCCCCGGCGGTGGCCACCGGCTGGGTCGAGTTGGGGCGCAGGGCGATGATCGGGGTGCCCTTGGCGACCTTGCTGTGGACGACCACGCCGCCGCCGAAGACGGGCTGCTCGGCCACGAAGCCCTCGGCCACGCCGACCGCGTCGGTGATGACGCCGCTGTCGGTCTTGATGGCCAGGCGGCCCGCGACCTCCTTGCCCTCGGTCGTCGAGGCGACCAGGACGGCCGCCGGCGACCGGCTGCCGACCAGCGAAGCGAGCAGTTCGGCCTTGGGGGCCACCAGGTAGTCGGCGATGTCGGCCGAGTCGGCGACGTAGATCTTCTCCGCGCCGTATTCCGACAGGCGGGCCTTGGCGACGTCGGTGTAGCCGGGACCGGCCCACACGGCCGACGGCTCGCCGAGCGTGCGGGCCAGGGTGAGGAGTTCGAGGGTGACCTTCTTGATCTCGCCGTCGATCTGTTCGACGAGCACCAGGATCTCTGCCATGTCAGCCCTCCCTTAGATGAATTTCTTCGACACGAGGAACTCGGCCGCCTGGGTGCCGCCGTCGCCCTCGTCGTTGACCACGACGCCCTTGCCGCGCGGGGGCGCGGCGGTGAAGTCGGACACCACGCTCCAGGCGGCGGCGAGGCCGATCTGGGCGGGGTCGATCTCCGCGTCGGCGATGCCGATCTTCTCGATCGGCTTCTTCTTCGCCGCCATGATGCCCTTGAACGACGGGTAGCGCGGCTTGAAGGGGTCGGGCTTCTCGACCACGGACACGACGGCGGGCAGCGTGGCCTCGACCTTGTCGTAGCCGTAGTCGGTCTGCCGGTGGATGGAGATCGCGGAGCCGTCGACCTCGATCTTGCTGGCGAGCGTCAGCTGGGGCACGCCCAGGCGCTCGGCGAGCATCGCGGCCAGCATGCCGGTCCGGGCGTCGGTCGACTCGGAGCCCAGGATGACGACGTCGAACCCGATCTTCTTCAGCGCCTGGGACAGCGCGTAGGAGGTCGAGAGGGCGTCGGAGCCGTGGAGCGCCTCGTCGGAGAGGTGGACGGCCTTGTCGGCGCCCATGGCGAGGGCCTTGCGGATGGCGTCGGTGGCCTGGTCGGGCCCCATGGTGAGGACCGTCACCTCGCCGCCGTAGGCCTCTTTCAGCTTCAGCGCATCCTCGACCGCGTATTCGCAGAGCTCGTTGATGACCCCGTTGGCGCTGCGGTCGAGCGTGCTGTCATCGGACCTGAGCTTGCGCTCGGTCGCGGTGTCGGGAACCTGCTTCACGCAGACGACGATGTTCATGGCCGGTGGCCGACCTCCCGTACTCAGACGGCTCGCGCCGCAAGCGGACGACTACTCAATTTGTTACCCGCGAGTAGCTTACCTGCAAACCCCGCGTACGGGGCACTTGCCATCACCATACCGAATTATGTTCTGGAGGTGTCGGGCGGGGGTGGGTCAGCCGGCCAGGGCGAGCAGGCCCAGCGCGAAGAACAGCGCGCCCACGGCCAGCAGCAGGATGAACGTGCTGAAGAAGGTGCTCAGCACCCACCAGAGCACGATCGAGCCCGCGATCGCCGACAGGTCGAGGACGACCCTGCCCCTGGCCTTCGCGGCCAGGCCGAACATGGCGTCGATGAGGAGCGCCAGACCGTACACGACGAGAAGGAGGAGGGAGGCCTCGGGAAGGTGTTCGCGGCCGGTGGCGGCGAGCAGGCCGACGACGGCGCAGGTGCCGATCACCCAGCGGCGGCGGACCACGTCGGCGCGGCGGGCGCGGGCGATCTCCGACGGGGAGCGGGTCTCGGGCGGTGGCGGGGCCGCCTTCAGTTCGACCGTCTCCTCCTCCCGGTGGACGCTCCGGGCCGGGACCGGACGCTGGGCGCCCAGGCGGGTGAGGAGCTGGGCGGCCGTCGGGCGGGCCGCCGGGTCGGTCGCGAGGGCGTCGCGCAGGATCGGGACCAGCCACGACGGCACCCCCGACAGGTCGGGCTCATGGTGGACCACCCGGTAGGCGACCGCGGGGGCCGGGCCGAGACCGTAGATCGGACGGCCGGTCGCGGCGTAGGCGACCGTCGCGGCGAAGGCGAACACGTCGGCGGGCGGGCCCGCGTCCTTGCCTTCGAGGACCTCGGGGGCCAGGTAGCCGGGGGTGCCGACGACCGCGCCGGTGTCGGTCACCGAGACCAGGTCGAGCGCGGAGGCGATGCCGAAGTCGATGAGGAACGGCTCGCCATCGGCCAGCATCACGTTGGCCGGTTTCAGGTCGCGGTGGACGATGCCCGCGTCGTGGATCGCGACCAGCGCCTCGGCCAGGCCGCGGGCCAGCCGCAGCAGGTCGGCGTCGTCGTCGACAGGGCCCTCGGCGACGATCGTCGACAGGGCCCGGCCGGGGACGTAGCGGGTGACGATGTAGGGCCGCTCGCCCTCCAGCGACGCGTCGAGGACCTCGGCGATGTGCGGCCCGCGGACCCGCAGCATCGTCTCGACCTCGCGCGCCAGCCGCGTGATGGCCGAGCCGTCGGCGGCTATGTGGGGGTGGAGCACCTTCACCGCGACGGTACGGCCCTCGGCGTCGAGCGCCAGGTGGACCTCGCCGAAGCCGCCCTTGCCCAGAGGGGACAGCAGCCGATAGGGACCGGCGTTTGAGACGCTCGACTCCACCAGCTGCTCCCTTCAGGATTCACGAGTGATCGTGCCCCGTGGCGGGCTGTGGCTCACTTCCCGACGAGGAATCCCAGTCCGATCTGGCTCATCAGGTCTTCGAACAGGCCGGTGATCAGGTTGACCGCCGTGTCCTGTCCCTTGCCGAGACCGGCGACGAGGTCGTCGATCACGGCCGACGGGGGCCGCCAGGGCGTCCAGACCGCTTCGGCCGACAGCGCGGTCATCACGATGAAGAACGCCAGCGTGCCGAAGACCAGGGTGACCACCATGCCCGCGCCGGGGCTGCGGATGACGCCCGCGAGGGCCCGCTGCACCGCCTGGCGCGGCTTGCGCCCGCCCGGCAGCAGGAACAGCCCGCCGACGAACGCCGCCGCCGCGTAGGCCGCCGCGCCGTCGGTCGTCAGGCCACCCCCGTAGCGGAGCACGCCCCACACGCAGATGCCGAACAGGATGCCCAGCGGCACGTGGATCACGGTCGCGAGCACCGCCTTGACCAGCGCCCACGGGGTGCCCAGGACGGCGCGCATCGGGTCGGAGCCACTGGCGCCCCGGATCGAGCGGCGCTCACTCATGTCGCCGACCAGCGAGTTGCCCACCCGCAGGCAGAGCACCAGCACGATCGCGAACAGGCTCACCATCACCGGCAGCAGGCACGCCGCGCCGACCAGCACCGCCAGCATCAGCGCCGCCATCACGGGGTGGCTGGTCTTGTAGCGCGGCCGGTCGGGCTGGGCCTGCGGTTCCGGGTAGGGCGGCCTGGCCTGCGGCGGAGGCGCGGACCGCTGCTGGGGCGCCGGGAATCCGGCCACCCGCTGGTCGGGGTAGGGCGGCGGCGCGAACTGCGGCGGCGGCTGGTAGGGCGGCACGGACGCCGGGACGTAGGGCGGCGGCTGCGAGGAGGAACCCGACCGGCGCTGCTTCGGCGGCCGGGGGTCCCGCTCGGGCGCGACGTAGTTGACCGGCGGCAGCAGGTCGGAGAACGTCTCGCCGCCGCGGGGCCGGGGCGCGTCGTCGAGCACGCGCGTGCCGTCGCTCAGCACGTGAGTGCCGTCACCCAGGACGCGGGTACCGTCGGTGAGCACCCTGGTTCCGTCGTTGAGGACCCGGGTGCCGTCGGCCAGCACCCGCGTCCCGTCGGAGAGCACGCGGGTGCCGTCGGGCTGCTGGTTGCGCTGGACGGCGGTGCCGCCCTCCTTGAAGATCGTCACCGACGGGTCGAGGGCGCGCGAGAGCTTCAGCAGCGACCCGGCCGTGGGCCGGGCGGCCGAGTCGGTCGCCAGCGCCAGGCGCAGCCAGCCGCGCAGGAACGCGGGCGCGGCCTCGACCTGGGCCTTGCCCTCCAGGATGTTGTAACAGACCGCTTCGAACGTTCCCTGGCCGAACGGCGGCTTGCCCGTCGCGGCGAAGAACACGGTCGCGGCCAGCGCGTGGACGTCGGCCGCCTGGGTGATCTCGCTGTCGCGGATGATCTCCGGGGCGAGGTAGCCGGGCGTGCCGACGAACATGCCCGTCTGGGTCAGCCGGGTGGCGTTGACCAGGTGGGCGATGCCGAAGTCGATGACCAGCGGCTCGAACGTGCCCGAGCCGTCGTCGACGAGCATCACGTTGGCCGGCTTGAGGTCGCGGTGGATGACGTCGGCGTGGTGGATCGCCACCAGCGCCTCGCAGAGCCCCCGCGCCAGCCGGCACAGGTCGTCGCCCTTCAGCGGGCCGTCTTCGAGCACCCGCTGCTCCAGCGTGCGCCCCGGGGCGAAGCGGGTGACGATGTAGGGCGTCGCGCCCGTCAGGTCGGCGTCGAGCACCGCGGCGACGCGGTTGCTGCGCACCCGGCGCATCGTCTCGACCTCGCGGGTGAGACGGTCGCGCGCCTTCAGGTCGGAGGCGACGTGTGGGTGGAGGACTTTGACGGCTACCTGGCGGTCATCGGAGTCGAGTCCCAGATGGACGACGCCCATCCCGCCCTCGCCCAGTCGCCGGAGCAATCGGTATGGACCGATCCGCTCCGGGGCTTCCGTTGCGGCCACCTATGACCCCCCTGGTCCTGATTTCCTTAACTCCGTCAGCCGGTCCACCAGCGTGGGCAGATCGAAACCCCAGATCAGGCCTGCCGTGTGGTTGTCGGGACTGAGTGACAACAGCGCCACTCCCCCGAGGACGACCGCCACCACCCCCACTATGGCGGCGATCCCGATCGCCATCCCCCTGGTCGGGAACAGCGATGCCAGCGTACGTCGTACCTGGCGGGTGGGCGCCTCGACGGCGGGACCGGCGCAGATCGTCCAGAGGGCGACCGCGACGCCCCAGCCGAGCGTGGCGTTGATGTCCATCTTGGTGAGCACCGTCAGCAGGAGCGTGACGGGAATGCCGAGGATGAGCCCGTAGAAGATGAGCCCGATCGTCGCGCCGGCCGACTTGACGAGCGCGGCGGGCTCGCTGAGCACCCGGAACACGTCGCCCGCCGCCGCGCTCACCTGCCGCTTGCCGTTGAGCTGCGGCTGCGCGATGTCGGCGGCCCGGAAGAGGATGACGCTCGGGATGATCAGCAGCGCCGCCAGCGTCGGCGCGATGGCCGCGCCCCCCAGGAGCGCGATCTGCATGAGCACGCCGGCCACGCCGTAGGCCCTGGACCGCTGGAGCATCGCGCCCGGACGCGCGCCCGGGTTGTGCAGCGGCGGGGGCGGCGGGACGCGCAGCGTCTCCAGGAACGGGGCCGGCTTGGGCTGGTGGACCTGGGGCGTGCGCTCGTAGTGCTCCGCGGCCTGGTTGAAGAACGCCTGCTGCGCGTTCGGGTGGGACTGGCGCAGTTCCTCGGGCGAGACCCGCCGGGTCGGCAGGTCGCCGTCGCGTGGCTGGTTCCAGCCGCCCTCGCCCGCGCGGCGGGTCGGCAGGTCGCCGTCGTTCCAGCCGCTCTGCCCGCCCGGCAGCCGGGTCGGGATGTCGCTCTCCCCGGACAGACCGGCCCGGCGCAGGTCCTCACCGGTGACCCGGACCGTCGGGAACGGATCGCCGCCGCCCCGGCCGGGCACGTGCCCGGGGCCGGAGGGGTTGACGGCCTGCCGCGGCGCGGTCGGCTCGGCGACGCCGGGGTTCTGGCCCAGGTTCTGACCGGTGTTCGGAGGCGGGTTCTGGCCTGGACGAGGCTGTCCGGCATATCCGGAGGGCCCGGTGCCGGGACCCGGCTGGTTCGACGGGCCGGTGCGAGGGCCCTGCTGGTGAGCGGGGCCCGTGCCGGGGCCGGGCTGGTGCATGCCCGTGCTCGGGTAGGACGGGTTGTTCGGCCGGTTCGGGGGGCCGGGCATGGTCGGCCGGACGTCGCTCGTCGGGAGCGGCTCGGCCGGGCCCGGGTGGCCCGCGAACGGGGTGTCGTTGAGGAGGGAGACGTACTCCTCCTGGGACGGCTGGCGCCGTACGACCGGGGTGATCAGCGGGTTGGCCTTCTGACCGGCCACCGGCTGGTTGACCTGGTCGGTCGACGGGGGCCGCGGCGCGGGCGGCGGGCCGTCGAGGCCGAGCACCGCGATCGGCTGCCCGGTCTGGTCGTCGATGTTGGGCACCGTCGTGATCTCGTCGGGCACCCGGGGCCGGCGGGCCTGCGGCATCAGCCGGGCCACCTGCTCCCGCAGCTCGACGGCGCGGGGCCGCCGGGAGGGGTCGCGGTGGAAGGCCGCGCGCAGCACCGGCTGGACCACGGCGGGGGCGGCGTCGATGTTCGCCTTGCCCGACGTGATGTTGAAGAAGATCATCTCCAGGGTGCCCTTGCCGAACGGCGGCAGGCCGGTGGCGGCGTAGAGCAGGGTCCCGGCCCAGGCGTGCACGTCGACCTCGGGACCCGCCTCGTGGCCCTCGATGATCTCGGGGGCCAGGTAGCCGGGCGTGCCGATGAACATGCCGGTCTGGGTGAGCCGCGTGGAGTCGACGGCCTGGGCGATGCCGAAGTCGATCAGCACCGGCTCGCCGTCGAGCATCAGCACGTTGCCCGGCTTGAGGTCGCGGTGGATGACCCCGGCCGCGTGGACGGCGGCCAGCGCGTCGGCCACGCCGTAGGCGACCTTGAGGATCCCTTCGACGGTCAGCGGACCGTCGTGCTTGATGAGGTCGTCGAGGGGCTTGCCGGGGACGTAACGCGTCACGATGTAGGGCCGGTGGCCCGTCACGTCGGCGTCGAGGACCTCCGCGATGTACGGGTTGCGCACCCGCCGCATCGTCTCGACCTCACGGGAGAGCCGGCGCCGCGCGGTGTCGTCACCGGCGACCTCCGGGCGCAGCACCTTGACGGCCACCTGCCTGCCGTGAGGATCGAGGGCCAGGTGGACCACGCCCATGCCGCCTTCACCGAGCCGCCGGAGCAGCCGGTAGGGGCCAAGTCGGTCGTCCTGATTCATGCCTTAAGCACCATACCGACTAAAACACCGCCCATGAGTGAACCATCAGGCCACATTCCTGCCCTGTACAACGGCAGGATTGGTCCAACGGTTTCCCACCCTACGGTCACAAAGTGAGCAACAGCACCTCGCCACGAGTGGCGGTGACGAGATCACTACCGGAAAGCGCCAGCTTGGACCGGCGAAGCCCGCTGCCGATGACGACGAAGTCGCGGCGGGTCACGTTTTCGTCAACGAGCACCGGCCAGCCCTCCGGAAGGCCGATCGGGGTGATCCCGCCGTATTCCATCCCGGTCCGTGAGACGGCGTCGTCCATCGGGGCGAAGGAGATCTTCCGGGCGTCGAGGTGGCGGCGGACGATCCCGTTGATGTCGGCCCGGTGGGTGGCCAGGACCATGACGGCGGCGTAGCGGGTCTCGCCGCCGCGCTTGGCCGCCACGACGACGCAGTTGGCCGAGTCGTCGAGGGAGACGCCGTACTTCTCGCAGAAGGCGGCGGTGTCGGCCAGGTCCGGGTCGATGGGCGCGACCTTCAGGTCGACCTTCAGGCCGGGCACGGCCTCGGCGACCGGCCCGGCCAGCAGATCGAGGTGGTCGGCGGCGGGGACCCAGCTCAGCATCAGTTCTCCTTCAGCGCCCTTTCGTGGATCAAGAGCACTGCCTTGCGTGCGGACTCGAAGGCCCCAGCCTGCCAGGCCGCCAGGTCGGTGAGCCAGTCGCCGGCCAGGTAGACGCGCCCGTGGGCCGGTTCGACGAGGCCGCCCTGGAGCCCGGCCGTGAACATGCCCTCGATGTGCGGCCTCTTCCGCCACGACATCGAGACGCTCGACAGCAGGTCCTTGCGGTAGGCCGGGCCGTGCACCTTCTCGCCCTCGCGCAGCGCGCGCTCCAGGCGGGCGGCGGGCGGCAGGGCGTCGTAGGAGTCGGCGTTCTCGAGCAGGTGGTAGTAGCCGACGACCAGGCCGCGGCGTTCGTGGAAGCCGTGGGAGGGATACCAGATGGTGCGGATGTCGAGGTCGGTCTCGGTGGTGCCGCCGTAGATGTTCTCGTCCAGCTCCCACCAGCGGCGGCCGTACTCCAGGCCGAGTTTGGAGCCGGAGAAGTTGAAGCCCGAGGTCAGCTTCCGGACGAGGTCGGGCGGGAGGGTGCCGGGGATGCGGGCCAGCAGGTGCGGGGGCAGGGTGGCGACGCAGAAGTCGGCCTTGATCGAGCCGTTCCGGTGTTCGACGACGACCTCCCGGCCCTCGTCGGTGATCCGCGTGGCGGGGGTGCCGGTCCTGATCCGGTGGCGGCCGACGTTGGCGGCCAGGGCCTCGACGATGCGGTCCATGCCGCCGACCGGCTGGAACATGGGCATGGCCTGGTCGTGGGCGAGGTCCCAGAACAGGGCCTGCGGGATGCGGTAGCCGAGCACCTCGGCGACCGGCGGGATCGGGCCGGTGTCGGCGCGGCGTTCGCCGCCCTCGTAGGTGAGCTGCTCGCCGAGCTGGCCGAACTCGCGCAGCAGGTCGAGCAGGTCGGTCTTGTCGGCCGCCGTCAGGTCGGCGTCCAGCGCGCCCTGGTTGGTCGCCTTGGCCAGCAGTTCGCCCAGGTAGCCGTAGGTGTCGGCGCGGGCGGTGCGGTAGCGGACGGTCTTGCCACCGGTGTACACGTAGGCGTCGGCGTTGGAGTTGACGAAGACCTCCAGCGGAACGCCCAGCTCGCGGCAGTAGTCCATGGTGATCATCCACTGGGCGATGCGGGCCGGGCCGGCGTTGAAGTAGGTGCCGTCGCGGAAGCCCGCCCTCTGGGTGACGCCGTCTATCTCGGTGATCTCGTCGCCGCCGCGCAGCGTCAGGTTCCGGCCGCCGATCCTCTTCGCGGCCTCCAGGATGGTGACGTCGTACCCGGCCTTGCGCAGTTCGTAGGCGACCGCGAGGCCCGCGACGCCGGCGCCGAGGACCACGACGCGCTTGGGAGAGCGGCCGGTCAGCGAGAAGTCGCCGGCTTGCGGGGCCCGGAACGCGTGGGCCTGGCTGTTGGGGACCAGGCCCAGGGCCCCCATCGCGGCCAGCATGGTGCCGGCGCCGCCGACGGCGCCCAGTCCGGCGAGCAGGGCCCGGCGGCTTAACTCACCCGTCATCCATACACACCGCTTCCACAGGCGACCTGACCGGCGATCATGGCGTATATCCCGAACAGGGCCATGATCTCCCGATAGTCGGTCGTTGTGAACTCGGTGTGCCTTGCCCCGTTGCGCCGGGTTCCCGGGATGATCCCGCAGGCGGAGGCGATGGCGGTGCTGTTCCACTCCACTTCGAGCGTGTACGGCGGCTCGACGACGTAGGGCCGGAAGTCCGGCAGGCGGTTCAGGGCCCTGGCCGCCCCCTCCTCGATCTTCCGCTGCGCCACCTCGATCGGCAGCAGTTCGGCGGCGAACATGTCGATGCCCGTCTTCACCGCGACGGTCTCGACGTCGCCGAGCAACTCGCGGGCCTCGTCGCAGACCGCCTCGTCACCGGTGACCAGCGCGACCGGCACCCCGACGAACCCGGCGTAGGCGGCCACCAGCCGGGTCTCGCCGCAGATCTCGCCGTTCAGCGAGACGTTCTGGATCTCCTTGCCCATCCACGTGTGGTTGAGCACGCCGTGGGAGACCCCGGCGCGCGCGTGGTAGCCCGCGAAGACCGCCGCGTCGAAGCCCTCGACGAGGCCCTGGGCCATGCGGTGGGGCTTGCCGGAGCCGCGGATCAGGGTGGCGCGGGTGTCGAGCCGGTCGACGCGGAGGTTCCTGGTCGAGCCGTGGGCGTCGTTGACCAGCACCTGCGTCGCCCCGGCCGCGAACGCGCCCCGGACGACGGCGTTGGCGTCGCCGGTCATGAACTCACAGCCGCGTTCGTAGCCCCGGCCGCCGTGGTGCATCTCCTCGGGATCGGTGAGCCCGGTGACGCCCTCCATGTCGACGGACAGGTAAACCCGCATCAGTAGCTCCGCAATCGATCGACCTCACGGCGCAGCGCCAGCACTTCCCGGCGCAGCATCTGGATCTCCCACAGGGCCTCCTTGATGTCCTGGCGGTGGTCGGCCCGGGTGACGTACCGGGCGTCCACTCGGACGCGGACGGCCCGGCGGAGCCGGGGCGGGGCGAGCACACGCAGGACGAGGCGGAGGACGGGCCGCATGACGGGAAACCCTATCCGGAGTGGACGGGAACGTTCCGCCCTAATGGTCACGATAACCGCACGAACCGGCCCTCCCACCAGGGAAGACCGGTCCGTGAGGTAGATCCTTAGCGAAGGGTGCCGTTGGTCATCCCGGCGGGCTCCTCCGGAACCGCGATCAGGCCGAGCTCGGCGGGCGAGGCCATCAGCGGGTGGAAGGGCACCACCCGGACCGAGTAGCCGAACGCGCCGGTCCGGTCGAGCGGGATCACGCCGGTGAAGATGGCGTGGCCGTCGTCGTCGAGCGAGCCGACGGTCAGCTTCACGTGGTTGGGCTCGATCAGCTCGTCGTGCTGGCCGACCCGGCCGTAGGCGGCCTGGACCTCGACGTCGTCGGGTGACAGCTCGCCCAGCGCGATCGTGGCGTTGACCTCCATGGCGGCCCCCAGCTCCGGGGTGTCGCCGATGCCGGCCGTCTCGACGTGCTCGACCCGGACGGCGGGCCAGGCCTGCGAGACCCGCAGCTTCCAGGCCGCGAACGCCTTGGCCTGGGCGTAGCCGTCGCCCGACAGGGCGCGCGCGGCCCCGGCCGCCGGGCTGTAGAGGTCGACGACGTAGTCGCGCAGCATCCGGCCGGCCAGGACCTTGGGCCCGAGCGAGCTGAGGGTGTGCTTGACCATCTCCAGCCACCGGCGCGGCAGGCCGTCGGCGGCCCGGTCGTAGAACCGGTCGGCGACCTCGCGCTCGATCAGGTCGTAGAGGGCCGAGGCCTCCAGTTCGTCACGCCGGTCGGGGTCGTCGACGCCGTCGGCGGTCGGGATGGCCCAGCCGTTGTTGCCGTCGTACCACTCGTCCCACCAGCCGTCGCGGATGGAGAGGTTCAGGCCGCCGTTGAGCGCGGCCTTCATGCCGGAGGTGCCGCACGCCTCCAGCGGGCGCAGCGGGTTGTTCATCCAGACGTCGACGCCCTGGACGAGGAGCTGGCCGACGGTCATGTCGTAGTCGGGCAGGAAGACGATGCGGTGCCGCACGTCCTCCATGTCGGCGAACTTGATGATCTGCTGGATGAGCTTCTTGCCGCCCTCGTCGGCGGGGTGGGCCTTGCCGGCGATCACGATCTGGACCGGCTTGTCCGGGTCGAGCAGCAGCGAGCGCAGCCGCTCGGGGTCGCGCAGCATCAGGGTGAGCCGCTTGTAGGACGGCACCCGGCGGGCGAAGCCGATGGTCAGCACGTCGGTCGACAGGGCCTCGTCGGTCCAGGTCAGCTCGGCGTCGGAGGCGCCGCGCTGCCGCCACGACCTCCGCAGGCGCTTGCGGGCGTCGTTGACCAGGTTGGCGCGCAGCTGCCCCCGGATGGTCCACAGGTCGGCGTCGGAGAGCTTCTGCACGCCCTCCCAGCCCTGGGCGCGCTCGACGATGGTCGGCAGCTCCTTGCCGGCCAGCTCCATGACCTCGCGGCCGACCCACGTCGGGGCGTGGACGCCGTTGGTGATCGAGCCGATCGGGATCTCCGACAGGTCGAAGCCCGGCCACAGGCCCTGGAACATCCCCCGGCTGACCTCGCCGTGCAGGACCGAGACGCCGTTGACCCGCTGGGCCAGGCGCATGCCCATGACGGCCATGTTGAAGACGGCCTTCTCGCCGTCGCCGCCGTGGGACTCGGGCTCGGCGCCGAGGGCGAGGACGCGGTCGACCGGCACGGTCGGCCAGGCGTTGTCGCCGCCGAACTGGCGGGCGATCATGTCGGCCGGGAAGCGGTCGATGCCGGCCGGGACCGGGGTGTGGGTGGTGAAGACCGTGCCGGCGCGGACCGCTTCGAGCGCCTCGTCGAAGGACAGGCGGGCCTCGGTGAGCTCGCGGATGCGCTCCAGGCCGAGGAAGCCGGCGTGGCCCTCGTTGGTGTGGAAGACCTCCGGCTCGGCGTGTCCGGTGATGCGGCAGTAGGCGCGGATGGCGCGCACGCCGCCGATGCCCAGCAGGAGCTCCTGGAGCAGGCGGTGGTCGCCGCCGCCGCCGTAGAGGCGGTCGGTGACGTCGCGGGCGGCGGCGTCGTTGTCGGCCACGTCGGAGTCGAGCAGCAGCAGCGGGATGCGGCCGACCTGGGCGACCCAGATCTGGGCGTGCAGGCCGGTGCCGCCGGGGAGGCTGATGCGGATGCGCGCGGGGGTGCCGTCGTCCTCCTTGAGGAGGGTCAGCGGGAGGCCGCCCGGGTCGAGCGACGGGTAGTGCTCCAGCTGCCAGCCCTCGGGCGACAGCGACTGGGTGAAGTAGCCGTGGCGGTAGAGGAGCCCGACGCCCAGGATCGGCACGCCGAGGTCGGAGGCGGCCTTCAGGTGGTCGCCGGCCAGGATGCCGAGACCGCCCGAATACTGGGGAAGGGCGGCGGCGATGCCGTATTCGGGAGAGAAGTAGCCGACGGCGGCGGGCGCGTTCTCCAGCGTCTGGTACCACCGCGGCGCCGTCATGTACTCACGGAGGTCGTCGGCGGCGTCGGCCACCCGGCGCAGGAACCGCCGGTCCTGGGCCAGAGCGCGGAGCCTCTCGGCCGAGACGGCGCCGAGCAGGGCCACGGGGTCGTGTTCGACCCGTTCCCACACCTCGGGGTCGACCTCGGCGAACAGGTCCATCGTCTCCGGGTGCCACGACCAGCGGAGATTCTGGACCAGCTCGCCAAGCGGGGCGAGCTCGGCCGGAAGGACGGTACGGACGGTGAACCTGCGTATAGCTCTCACGTGGCCAGACCCTAGGGGATCGGAGGGAGTGGATGTGGACGGAACGCCGCCTGACCGGCGACGGCACCGGGACATCTCACCATTGGCATACCTGCTCAAACATCACCGTCAGCCGCGGCGGGCAGTGATACGTGTACGCCACACGAACCTCCGGGGACCCGTGGATGACACACGTGTTTGACCGGCCGGACTGACTTTCCTTCTGGCGGGTAAAGGGGGAGCATTAGGGCAACTCCAGTATGAGCGAGTGGCCCGGTCAGCGGGCCGTGGTTCGTGCTGCCCCAAGACAGAGCAAAGATCGACAATTGCCCCGTGGACTCCGGCGGTACCGGGCGTGCCGTCGCTACGTTGAGAAACGATGATCGGAAGAATCCCAATCCAGGACATCCATCCCGTCGTCGACTGCGGGAAGCGACCCGCCAAGGCCGCCGCCGGGGAATCCTTCGAGATCACCGCCGTCGTGTTCCGTGAGGGGCACGACGCGGTGGCCGCAGGGGTCGTGCTCTTCGACCCCGACGGCGTGCCCGGTCGCCTGAGACCGATGCGGGAACTGGCGCCCGGCACCGACCGGTGGGGCGTCGACGTCACGCTGCCCTCGGAGGGATTGTGGTCCTACCGCGTCGAGGCCTGGAGCGACCCGATCGCCACCTGGCTCCACGACGCCGGGATCAAGATCCCGAGGGGCCTCGACTCCGATCTGATGTGCGAGGAGGGCGCGCGGCTGTTCGACCGCGCCGCCAAGGCGGTCCGCGCCGCCGACTGCCCGGACGCCCCGGCCAAGCCTCGCAGGACCGTGGCCAAGACGCCGGCGAAGGCGCCCGCCAGGGCGCGTAAGGCCGATCCGGTCTGCGGCCACCGGGCCGCGCTCCAGGCGATGGCCGCCCGGCTCCGCGACGACGACGTCGACCCGCGGGCCCGCTTCGCCGCCGCCCAGCTCCCGGAGACCCAGGCGCTGATCGCCGCCCACCCGCTGCGTGAACTGGTGACCCGGACCGTCCGCCACAAGGTCATGGTCGACCGCAGGCGGGCGCTGTTCGGCTCCTGGTACGAGTTCTTCCCGCGCTCCGAGGGCGCGATCATCGAAGAGGGCGTCGCCCCCAAGTCGGGCACGTTCAAGACGGCCGAGAAGCGTCTCCCGGCGGTCGCCCAGATGGGCTTCGACGTGGTCTACCTGCCGCCGATCCACCCGATCGGGGTGGCCTACCGCAAGGGCCCGAACAACACCCTGACGCCGGAGGTCTACGACCCGGGCAGCCCGTGGGCGATCGGCGCGGAGGAGGGCGGTCACGACGCGATCCACCCGGATCTGGGCACGATCGAGGACTTCGACTCCTTCGTGGCGCGGGCCCGCGAGCTGGGCATGGAGGTCGCGCTCGACTTCGCGCTCCAGTGTTCGCCCGACCACCCCTGGGTGAAGGAACACCCCGAGTGGTTCAACATCCGGGCCGACGGGACGATCGCCTACGCCGAGAACCCGCCGAAGAAGTACCAGGACATCTATCCCCTGAACTTCGACAAGGACCCCGAGGGCATCTACCTCAAGATCCGCGAGGTGCTGCGCTACTGGATGGACCACGGGGTGCGCATCTTCCGCGTGGACAACCCGCACACCAAGCCGGTGTCGTTCTGGGAGCGGCTGCTGCGCGACATCCGCACCACCGACCCCGACGTGCTGTTCCTGGCGGAGGCCTTCACCCGGCCGGCGATGATGAAGACGCTCGGGCGGATCGGCTTCCACCAGTCGTACACCTACTACACGTGGCGCAACACCAAGCCGGAGCTGGAGGAGTACCTCTCCGAGCTGTCCCACGAGACGGCCCACTTCATGCGGCCGAACCTGTTCGTCAACACGCCCGACATCCTGCACGAGTACCTTCAGCACGGTGGCCTGCCCGCGTTCCGGATCCGGGCCGTGCTCGCCGCCATGCTGTCGCCGACCTGGGGCGTCTACTCGGGGTACGAGCTGGGCGAGAACGTCCCGGTGCGCCCGGGCAGTGAGGAATATCTCGACAGCGAGAAATACCAGTACCGTCCACGGGACTGGCAGGCGGCGGAGCGTGAGGGCCGGAGCCTGGCACCGTTGATCACGCAGCTGAATTTGTTCAGAAGAGCCCACCCGGCGCTGCAGGAATTGCGTAATCTACGGTTTCACAGCGTCGACCAGCCGGCCGTGATCTGCTTCTCAAAGCGGCTGCCGGGCGCCTACGACACGGCCACACGAAGGCACGCCATAGGCGACGTCGTGCTGACTGTCGTGAATCTTGACCCACACAACACCCATGAGGGCACCGTCTTTCTGGACATGCCGGCCCTGGGTCTCGACTGGCATGCCGAGTTCGTCGTCGACGACGAGCTGTCCGGCGAGTCGTACCGCTGGCGGCAGTCCAACTACGTGCGCCTCGATCCGCATGTCAATCCCGCACACATCTTCACGCTGCGTCACGGGTCAGCGCACCGCCCTTAATCCGCAGCCCTGCACCAACCGGGGAGTCCACAGGTGAGCGTTACGACACCTCAGCCGAGTCCGCAGAATCAGCCGAACCAGCCGATTCCGAACACCTTCACGCACGAGAAGCCGCGCGACGCGTTCTGGTACAAGCGCGCCGTCTTCTACGAGGTGCTCATCCGCGGTTTCGCCGACTCCAACGGTGACGGCACGGGCGACATCAGGGGCCTGATCGACAAGCTCGACTACCTCGAGTGGCTCGGCGTCGACTGCCTCTGGCTGCTGCCGCTCTACGAGTCGCCGCTGCGTGACGGCGGTTACGACATCGCCGACTTCATGAAGATCCTGCCCGACTTCGGTGACCTGGGTGACTTCATCAAGCTGGTCGACGAGGCGCACAAGCGCGGCATCCGGGTCATCGCCGACCTGGTCATGAACCACACGAGCGACCAGCACCCGTGGTTCCAGGCCAGCCGGCACGACCCGACCGGCCCGTTCGGCGACTTCTACGTCTGGAACGACGACGACGAGCTGTACAAGGACGCCCGGATCATCTTCATCGACACCGAGTCGTCCAACTGGACCTACGACCCGGTCCGGCAGCAGTACTACTGGCACCGGTTCTTCCACCACCAGCCCGACCTGAACTACGAGAACCCCGACGTGCAGGAGGCGATGCTGGAGGTCCTGCGCTTCTGGCTGGACCTGGGCATCGACGGCTTCCGCATGGACGCCATCCCCTACCTGTTCGAGGTCGACGGCACCAACTGCGAGAACCTGCCGGCCACCCACGCCTACCTGAAGCGGGTCCGGGCCGAGATCGACCGGCTCTACCCCGACCGGGTGCTGCTGGCCGAGGCCAACCAGTGGCCGAGCGACGTGGTCGAGTACTTCGGCGACCCGGTCACCGGCGGCGACGAGTGCCACATGGCGTTCCACTTCCCGCTGATGCCGCGCATCTTCATGGCGGTCCGCCGGGAGTCGCGCTACCCGATCTCCGAGATCCTGGCCCAGACGCCGAAGATCCCGGAGAACTGCCAGTGGGGCATCTTCCTGCGCAACCACGACGAGCTGACGCTCGAGATGGTGACCGACGAAGAGCGCGACTACATGTACTCCGAGTACGCCAAGGACCCGCGCATGCGGGCCAACGTCGGCATCCGCCGGCGGCTGGCCCCGCTGCTCGACAACGACCGCAACCAGATCGAGCTGTTCACCGCGCTGCTCATGTCGCTGCCGGGCTCCCCGGTGCTCTACTACGGCGACGAGATCGGCATGGGCGACAACATCTGGCTGGGCGACCGCGACGGCGTCCGCACGCCGATGCAGTGGACGCCCGACCGGAACGCCGGGTTCTCGGACTGCGACCCGGGCCGCCTCTACCTGCCGGTGATCATGGACCCGATCTACGGCTACCAGGCGATCAACGTCGAGGCGCAGCAGAAGCACTCCGGTTCGCTGCTCCACTTCACCAAGCGGATGATCGAGATCCGCAAGCGTCACCCCGTCTTCGGGCTGGGCGACTTCACCGAGCTCAACTCCTCGAACCCGAGCGTGCTGGCGTTCGTCCGCGAACTGGGCGACGACCGCGTGCTCTGCGTCAACAACCTGTCGCGGTTCCCGCAGCCGGTCGAGCTGGATCTGCGTCGATTCGAGGGGGTTTCACCCATCGAGGCCACGGGTAACGTCCCGTTCCCCCCGATTGGCGAACTTCCGTATCTTTTGACGCTTCCGGGGCATGGGTTCTATTGGTTCACCATCCCGCCGTCGTCCCGGGAGGAATAGAAAGTGCTTGCCGAGCTCCTTACCGGATGGATCGCCGATCAACGATGGTTCGCCGGTAAGGGGCGTCCGATCGACGATCTGTCGATCGAGCAGACCGTCCCGCTCGTGGACGGCGACCCCGCCCTGGCCCACCTGATCGTCTCGGTGCGCCAGGGTGATCGCACCACCCGGTACCAGCTTTTGCTGGGCCTGCGCGACTCGCTGCAGAGCAGGTTGCGCCACGTCTACATCGGCCGCTGCGAGTGGGGCGGCCGCGAACGCGACATATACGACGCCGCCCACGACGCCGAGCTCATGGGCCGGCTGCTCCACGGCATCGCCGACGACGCGACCGTCGGCCCGCTGACCTTCCACCGCGCGCCCGGCGTGGAGATCGACACCGCCCAGCGCAGCCTGGTGATGACCGCCGAGCAGTCGAACACCTCGATCGTCTTCGGGGACCAGTACATTCTCAAGCAGTTCCGCGTGGTCATCCCCGGGATGAACCCGGAGCTGGAGATCGTCCGCGCGCTGGCCGACGAGGAGTCGCACCATGTGGCCCGGCCCTACGGCTGGATCGAGGGAAAGGTCGACGGGGAGCCCACCACCCTGGCGATCATGCAGGCGTTCCTCGGGGGCGCCAGCGAGGGCTGGGCGATGGCGCTGACCAGCGTCCGCGACCTCTACGCCTCCCCGCGCGAGGTGACCGCGGCCGACGCCGGGGGCGACTTCGCCGGCGAGGCCGAGCGGCTCGGCGTCGCCACCGCCGAGGTCCACCGCGAGCTGCGCGAGGCCTTCGGCCACGACGTCCTGCGCCCCGACGAGATCCACCGGATGGCCGAGGGGTTCCGGGCCGCGCTGGAGCGGGCGGTCGAGGAGGTCCCGTCGCTGGCCGACCACGCCGACGTCGCGCGCGAGGCCTACGACCTGCTGGCCGCCGTCGACGAGGCGGTGCCCGTGCAGCGGGTGCACGGCGACTACCACCTGGGTCAGGTCATGCGGAGCATGACCGACTGGATCGTGCTGGACTTCGAGGGTGAACCGGGGCAGCCGCTGGCCGAGCGCCGCGCGCTCCACTCGCCGCTGCGGGACGTCGCGGGCATGCTGCGCTCGTTCGAGTACGCCGCCCGCCACCTGCTGGCCGACCATCCCGACGCCGAGACGCTGGAAGACCGGGCCGAGGAGTGGGCGGTCCGCAACCGGGCCGCGTTCCTGTCCGGTTACACGAAGTCGGGCGGCGACCTGCGCCCCGCCGACGTCGTGATGATGCGCGCCCTGGAGCTCGCCAAGGCCGTCTACGAAGTGGTCTACGAGGCGCGCAACCGGCCGTCCTGGCTGCCGATCCCCCTGGCGGCGTTCACCACGAAACATTGAGAGTTGGAATATGAGGAACGACTTGGACCGTCTCGCCGGCGGCGCCCACCACGATCCCCATTCGATCCTCGGGGCCCACATGACGGGCGAGGGCGTGGTCATCAGGGTGCTGCGGCCGTTCGCGGAGAGGGTCGAGGCGCTGGTCGACGGGGAGGTCCATCCCCTGGAGCACGTCGAGTTCGGGATCTTCGAGACCCTGCTCGAAGGCCTGGACAAGATCCCCGCCTACCGGCTGCGGGTCAAGTACGAGGGCTCCGACCCGGTGGAGGCCGGTGACCCCTACCGCCACTGGCCGACCCTGGGCGAGGTCGACCTCCACCTGATCGGCGAGGGCCGCCACGAGCGTCTGTGGGAGGTGCTCGGCGCGCGGCCGCTGACCCACGAGGACGAGGAGGGCACCGCGTTCGCCGTCTGGGCGCCCAACGCCCTGGGCGTGCGGATGATCGGTGACTTCAACCACTGGAACGGCGGCGGCCACCCGATGCGGTCGCTGGGCTCGTCCGGGGTGTGGGAGCTGTTCATCCCCGGGGTGGGGGCCGGGACGCGGTACAAGTTCGAGATCCTCGGCGTCGACGGGGTGTGGCGGGGCAAGGCCGACCCGATGGCGCGGCGCACCGAGGTGCCGCCGCTGACCGCCTCGGTCGTCGACGAGTCGTCCTACACCTGGAACGACGAGGAGTGGATGGCCTCCCGCCCGACCCGGGACGCGCTCAAGGAGCCGATGTCGACCTACGAGGTGCACCTGGGCTCCTGGCGCCCGGGGCTGTCCTACCTCGAACTGGCCGACCAGCTCACCTCGTACGTGACGGAGATGGGGTTCACCCACGTCGAGTTCATGCCGGTCGCCGAGCACCCCTTCGGCGGCTCGTGGGGCTACCAGGTGACCTCCTACTACGCGCCGACCTCCCGGTTCGGCACGCCCGACGAGTTCCGGGCGCTGGTCGACGCGCTCCACCAGGCCGGCGTCGGGGTCATCGTCGACTGGGTGCCCGCCCACTTCCCGATGGACGAGTGGGCCCTGGCCCGCTTCGACGGCACCCCCCTGTACGAGCACGCCGACCCCCACCGCGGCGAACACCCCGACTGGGGCACCTACGTGTTCGACTTCGGCCGCCGGGAGGTGCGCAACTTCCTGGTCGCCAACGCGGTCTACTGGCTGCGCGAGTTCCACATCGACGGCCTGCGCGTCGACGCGGTGGCCTCGATGCTCTACCTCGACTACTCCCGCCGCGACGGCGAGTGGACGCCCAACCAGTTCGGCGGGCGCGAGAACCTCGACGCGATCGAGTTCCTCAAGGAGATGAACGCCGTCGCCTACCGCGAGGCCCCCGGCATCGTCACGATCGCCGAGGAGTCGACCGCGTGGCCGGGCGTCTCCCGGCCCGTGCACCTGGGCGGTCTCGGCTTCGGCTTCAAGTGGAACATGGGCTGGATGCACGACACCCTGTCCTACCTCGCCCACGAGCCGATCTACCGCCAGTACCACCACCACCAGCTCACGTTCTCGCTGATGTACGCCTACTCAGAGAACTTCGTGCTGCCGCTGTCGCACGACGAGGTCGTCCACCTGAAGGGCTCGCTGCTGGGCAAGATGCCCGGCGACGAGTGGCAGCGCTTCGCCAACCTGCGCGCCCTCTACGCCTTCATGTGGGCCCACCCCGGCAAGCAGCTGCTGTTCATGGGCGGGGAGTTCGGCCAGGGCGGCGAGTGGTCGGAGTCCAAGGGCCTCGACTGGTGGGTGCTCGACTTCGACTTCCACCGGGGCGTCCAGAAGCTGGTGCGCGACCTGAACGCGCGCTACAAGGAGACCCCGGCGCTCTACACCCAGGACGGCAACCCCGAGGGGTTCCGCTGGATCGACGCCGACGACTTCTCGGGGAACGTGTTCTCCTTCGTCCGCTACGGCGCCGACGGCTCGGCGCTGGCCTGCGTGACGAACTTCTCCGGCGGCCCCCACGAGGACTACCACCTGGGTCTTCCCGAGGGCGGGACCTGGACGGAGGTGCTCAACACCGACGCCTACGAGTACGCCGGCAGCGGCGTCGGCAACCTCGGCGAGGTGATGGCGAGCGAGGTCGAGCACCACGGGCTGCCCTACTCGGCGCGGCTGCGGGTGCCGCCCCTCGGCACGATCTGGCTGAAGAAGCAGGCTTGACAGGGGCCCCTTCGGGGGCCCTTTCTTATGTGAACCTTAAGTGCAGATTAATCCCCTTACCGGGACGTTGACCGGCGTCAGAACATGGCCTTAGCCTCAGGAGTACTAATAGGAAACTTTCCTAAGAATTACCCCCCGGGAGCGTTCCTTGCGACGTATCACCATCGGCTCGCTGATCGCCGCGGCGGCGCTGCTCGTGCCGTTCGGCTTCGGCCAGGCCGCCGCCGCCACTCCTGCCACCGCCACGTACGCCGTCGACCAGGACTGGGGCACCGGCTTCCAGGGCAAGGTCACCGTGAAGGCGGGCGACACGGCCCTGTCCACGTGGACGGTCGAGTTCGATGTGCCGAGCACCACGACCATCAGCTCCGCGTGGGACGCCGACATGGTCAGGTCGGGCAACCACTACACGTTCACCAAGAAGGGCTGGGCCGGCCCGCTCGCCGCCGGGACCTCCGCGAGCTTCGGCTTCATCGGCGCCCCGGGCGGCCTCGCGGCGGTCCAGAACTGCAAGCTCAACGGCGCCCCCTGCACCGGCGGCCCGGTGAACCCGTCGCCGACGCCCACGGTCACCCCGACCGTCACGCCGACGCCGACCCCCACGCCGACGCCCACGCCCACCGTCACCCCGCAGCCGGGCGGCAAGAAGGTCATCGGCTACTTCACCAACTGGGGCGTCTACGGCCGCCAGTTCTACGTGAAGAACCTGCACACCAGCGGCTCCGCCGCGAAGCTGACTCACATCCTGTACGCGTTCGGCAACGTCCAGAACGGCCAGTGCACGATCTCCGACAGCTACGCCGACTACGAGATGGCCTACACCACGGCCAACTCGGTCGACGGCGTCGCCGACACGTGGGACCAGCCGCTGCGCGGCAACTTCAACCAGCTCCGCAAGCTCAAGGCGATGTACCCGGGCCTGAAGGTGATCTTCAGCATCGGCGGCTGGACCTACTCGGGCGGCTTCACCCAGGCCGCCGCGAACCCGACCGCGTTCGCCAACTCCTGCTACAACATGGTCGAGGACCCGCGCTGGGCCGACGTCTTCGACGGCATCGACATCGACTGGGAGTACCCGAACGCCTGCGGCCTCAGCTGTGACGCCAGCGGCTTCTCCTCGTTCAAGAACGTCATGCAGGCCCTGCGCGCCCGCTTCGGCAGCAGCGCCCTGATCACCGCCGCCATCACCGCCGACGGCACCAACGGCGGCAAGATCGACGCCGCCGACTACGCCGGAGCCGCGCAGTACCTCGACTGGTACATGCCGATGACCTACGACTACTTCGGCGCGTTCGCCGCCCAGGGCCCGACCGCCCCGCACTCGCCGCTGACCAGCTACACCGGCATCCCGACCCAGGGCTTCCACAGCGACGCGGCGATCCAGAAGCTCAAGTCGAAGGGCATCCCGGCGAGCAAGCTGCTGCTCGGCATCGGCTTCTACGGCCGGGGCTGGACCGGCGTCACCCAGTCGGCCCCCGGCGGCACCGCCACCGGCGCGGCTCCCGGCACCTACGAGGCCGGCATCGAGGACTACAAGGTCCTCAAGACCCGCTGCCCGGCCACCGGCACGGTCGGCGGCACGGCCTACGCCCACTGCGGCAACCAGTGGTGGAGCTACGACACCCCGTCGACCATCGCCGGCAAGATGACCTACGCCAAGAACCAGGGCCTCGGCGGCGCGTTCTTCTGGGAGACCAGCGGCGACACCGCCAACGGCGAACTGATCACCGCGATCAGCAACGGCCTGAAGTAGACCTCCTCTCACGGCTGAACGGCTCCGCGCCCTGTGCGCGGGGCCGTTTCGCTTAGTGTGGGCCTCATGGACGCGACCAAGACGATCATCGAGGCCGTCGGCAAGATGCGGCAGCGCCGGACCTCCCCGCTGATGCTGGAGCTCGACCTGACCGAGGGTCTGACCGACGCTCCTCCCGCCGACCCCGTGTCGGCTCTGCTGTCGATGCGCCGGGCCCGGCTGAGCGACGTCATCGGCGGCCTGCGGCGGGCCCGCCGCGACCCCCGGGTGAAGGGCCTGATCGTCAAGATCGGCGGCCAGCCGCTCGGCCTGGCCATGGTCCAGGAGATCCGCAACGCGGTCGTCCACTTCCGGGCCGCCGGGAAGCTCACCGTGGCCTGGGCCGACAGCTACGGCGAGGTCGCCAACGGCACGGTCCCCTACTACCTGGCCAGCGCCTTCGAGAAGGTCTACCTCCAGCCGTCGGGCGACGTCGGGCTGACCGGCGTGGCGATCGAGCAGCGCTTCCTCAAGGGCGCGCTCGGCAAGCTCGACATCGACTACCAGGTGGGCCAGCGGCACCAGTACAAGACCGCCGCCAACACCTTCACCCAAGACCACATGACCGACGCCCACAAGGAGATGACCGGGCGGCTGGCCGAGTCGCTGACCGAGCAGCTCGTGGCCGGCATCGCCGAGGGCCGCGGCCTCGAACCCAAGCGGGTGCGCGAACTCATCGACCAGGGCCCGTTCTACGGCCAGGAGGCCGTCGCGGCCGGCCTGGTCGACGGCCTGAAATACCGCGACGAGGTCTACGCCGACCACGTCCCGCAGGACGCCCTGCTCCTGTACGTCGCCCGCTACGTCAAGGCGCAGCTCCCCAAGATGCCCCACCCGGGCGAGCAGGTGGTCGCGCTCGTCCACGGCCACGGCGCGATCCGGCTGGGCCGCAGCGGCCGCTCGCCGCTGGGCGGCGGCAGCGCGATGGGCTCCGACACGATCAGCGCGGCGATCCGGGCGGCCCGCCGCGACGACAAGGTCCGGGCGATCGTGTTCCGGGTCGACAGCCCCGGCGGCTCCTACACCGCCTCCGACTCCATCTGGCGCGAGGTGATCCTGGCCAGGCGGGCGGGCAAGCCGGTCGTCGTGTCGATGGGCGACGTCGCCGCCTCGGGCGGCTACTTCGTCTCGATGGCCGCCGACGTCATCTTCGCCCAGCCCGGCACCCTCACCGGCTCGATCGGCGTCTTCGGCGGCAAGGCCGTGCTCGGCGGGCTGCTCGACCGGCTCGGGATCTCCACCGAGATCGTCGCCGAGGGCGCCAACGCCGGCATGTTCTCCTCCACCCGGCCGTTCTCCGACTCCCAGTGGGCGCGCATCAACACCTGGCTCGACCGGGTCTACGACGACTTCTTGACCAAGGTCGCCGAGGGCCGCGGGCTGGAGCGAGACAGAGCAGAGTCGCTGGCCAGGGGCCGCGTCTGGACCGGCGCCGACGCGCGGGACAACGGGCTGGTCGACCAGCTCGGCGGGGTCGAAGACGCGCTGGCCGAGGCGCGCAAGCGGGCGGGCCTGGCGGCCGACGCGCCGGTCCGGTCCTACCCGAAGATCAACCCGCTGGAGCGGCTGATCCCGGCCGAGTCGAGCGAGGACAAGACGGCCGCGACAGCCAGGATCCGGCTGGAGGCCTGGGGGCCGCTGTCGGCGTTCGCCGCCGAGCTGGGCCTGCCGGCGGCCGGGCCGCTGATGCTGCCCGGCACGTGGGTCATCCGCTAACTCCTGACCGGGCGGTACCGGCCGCGCAGGCGGGTGAGCGGCGGGCGGGTGGCGTCGACGTAGTCGACCGCCGTCACCTGGGCGAGGAACAGCATGTGGTCGCCGGCCGGGACCACCGTCATGGTCTCGGCCTCGACGGCGGCCACCCCGCCCTCGACGATCAGGGCCTGCGAGTGGGCGCCGCGGTGGTGGGCGACCGAGGCCAGCAGCAGCCGGGCGCCGGGGCGGCCCGGGGTGGCGAAGCGTGAGGCGATGGTCTGCTGGCCGTCGCTGAGCAGCGTGGCCGCCCAGCGGTCGTGCTTGAGCAGCAGTTCGGTCAGGTAGGCGCTGGTCGCGAGGCTGATCAAAACGGTCGGCGGCTCGACCGAGATCGAGAGCAGGCTGGTCACGGTGTTGCCGACGTCGTCCCGTTCGTCCTTCACGGTGACGACGGCGACCCCGGCGGCGAGCTGCGCCATGGCGTCCACGAACGGGAGGCCCGCCGCCGGAGTCGTCATCAGACGAGGCCGTTCTGGGTCAGCCAGTCCTTGGCGACCACGGGCGGGTCGTCCTTGTCGACGGCGATCCGCTTCATCAGTTCGAGCAGGCCCTCGGTGGTGAGCTTGGCCGAGACGGCGTCGAGGGTGGACTTGACGTTGTCGTCCACACCCGACTTGAAGACCAGCGGCGCGATGTTGTCGGCGGCGAAGGCGTTCTTGTTGTCCTGGAGCGAGACCAGGTCGTTGAGCAGGATCTTCGGGTCGGTGGTGAAGACGTTGCCGGCCTGGATGGTGCCGCTCTTGATGGCGTCGGCGGTGGTGTCGGCCGTGGGCTCCCAGGCCTTGAACTCCAGGCCGTAGGTGTCCTTGAAGTTCTTCTCCTGACGCTCCTTGAACTCCGGCGGGCCGCCGACCTTGAGGTCCTTGGAGATCTTCGCCAGGTCCTCGATCGTGGTCAGGCCCTTCTCGGTCGCGAAGGCCTTGGTGACCGTGAGGGAGTTGCCGTCCTGGGCGGCGGCCGGGGTGAGGACCTCGACCTCCGGGGGGAGCTTGGTCTTCAGGGCGGCGACGACGTCGTCGGTCGACTTGGCCGTGGTGGCCGGGTCGACGAAGGCCAGCAGGGAGCCGACGTACTCGGGGAGCACGGTCAGGCCACCGCTCTTGACCTGGTCGAAGACGACCTCACGGGAGCCGATGTTGGGCTTCTCCTCGACCGTGACGCCCTTGGCCTGGAGGGCCTGCGCGTAGATCGAGCCGAGCAGCACGCTCTCGGGGAAGTTGAAGGAGCCGACGACGACCGTGGTGGAAGCGGCGGCGGAGCCCCCCGTGGCGGCGGGCGCGGTCGGGGTGGCCTGCGTCAACGGGTCGCCGCCACCTCCTCCGCAGGCGGATAGGGCGAACACCGCGGCGACCGCGGTGATGAATGCTCGTTTCACGTACATTCCCTTCAAAATCGGGGGATTAGGTAGAGATTAGCGGACCTGTCGCACCCCCGGCGAGACGATTACCCGGTTGAGCAGCGTGAACCCGGCCTGCACGGCCAGCGCCAGCAGCACCACCAGCACGGCGCCGCCGAACACCTCGGCGTAGTTCTTGGTCGCCAGCCCGTCGATGATGTATCTCCCCAGTCCCCCGAGCCCGACGTACGCCGCGACGGTCGCCGTGGCGACCACCGTGATGGCCGACAGCCGCAGCCCCAGCAGGATGAGCGGCAGTGCAACAGGCAGCAACGCCCGGAACAGCACCTGACTTCCCCGCAGGCCCATTCCGTATGCGGCGTCGCGCAGATCGGGGTCGGCGCCCCGGATGCCCTCGTAGGTGTTGACCAGGATCGGCGGGACGGCGAGCGCGATCAAAGGGATCAGCACCGGCCAGAGAGTGCCCACCCCGATGAGCAGCACGACCAGCACGAGCAGGCCCAGCGTGGGCAGCGCGCG
Source organism: Herbidospora cretacea (assembly GCF_001570605.1). Classification (GTDB taxonomy): domain Bacteria; phylum Actinomycetota; class Actinomycetes; order Streptosporangiales; family Streptosporangiaceae; genus Herbidospora; species Herbidospora cretacea. The sequence continues at coordinate 115,388 of NZ_BBXG01000011.1, forward strand.
GGCGGCGTTGGCCGACACGACGACGATGACCGCGCCCCGGCCGGTGTGCCCGATGAGCAGGCCGAGCGGGACCGCGATGAGCGCGGCGATGGCGAAGGCAAGGAAGGAGTATTCGAGGTGCTGGAGCAGCCGGATCGGGATCGCGTCGTCGCCCGACCAGTATTCGGCGCTGCCGAAGAACTCGATGAGCCAGTTCACGAGGTTCTCCTCGCCCATGGCGTCAGCAGGCGCTGGGCCACGATGATGACCAGGTCGGCGACCAGGGCCAGCGCGACCACGAGCACGATGCCCACGACGATCGGGGTGTAGAACTGCCGCTGCCAGCCGTCGATGAACAGGTAGCCGAGGCCGCCCTGCCCGATCAGCGCGCCCACGCTGACCAGCGAGATGCTCGACACCGCCGCGACCCGCAGCCCGGCCAGCACGACCGGGACCGCGATCGGCAACTCGACCCTGAGCAGCCTGGAGACGGGCTGGAAGCCCATGGCGACCGCCGACTGGCGCACGTGGTCGGGAACCGACCGCATGCCGTCGACCACGGCGGGGATGAGCACCGCGAGCGAGAACAGGGTCAGCGGGATGATGACGGTCGTCTGGGTCAGGCCGGTGACCGACAGCAGGATCGAGAACAGCGCCAGCGACGGCAGCGAGTAGACGACGTTCATGATGCCGACGGTCGGCTGGTAGAGCCACCGGTAACGGGCGCACGCGAGGCCGAGCGGGATCGCGATGAGCAGCCCGGCGACGACGGGCACGAACGCCATCACGATGTGGTTCTCCAGCAGCACCTTCACCGAGGTGGGGCCGCCGTTGTCCCAGTTGCGGGCGATCCAGTCCCAGCGGACGAGGGGCTCATCCACGGGCCGCCCCCACCAGCACGGCCTGGTCGACCACCCCGAGCACCCGCCCGTCGTCGTCGACGGCCACCGCCAGCCCGTCGGGCGACAGCAGCGCCGCGTCGAGCGCGGCCCGCAGCGAGTCCTTCGCCGGGTTGAAGGTGCCGTGGCCCTCGGGGGTCACGCCGTCGGGCGCGGGTTCGAGCGCCAGGTCCTTGGCCGGGACGAACCCGAGCCGCCGGATCCCCCGGTCGCGCCCGAGGAACTCGCGCACGAAGTCGTCGGCCGGGTCGCTCAGCAGGTCGGCGGGCTCGGCGATCTGGGCCAGCTTCCCGCCCACCCGCAGCACCGCGACCGTGTCGCCGAGCTTGACCGCCTCGTCGATGTCGTGGGTGACGAAGACGATCGTCTTGTGCAGCTCGGCCTGGAGCCGGAGCAGCTCCTCCTGGAGCGAGGTGCGCACGATCGGGTCGACGGCGCTGAAGGGCTCGTCCATCAGCAGGACCGGCGGGTCGGCGGCCAGCGCGCGGGCCACCCCGACGCGCTGCTGCTGGCCGCCGGAGAGCTGGAAGGGGTAGCGGCGGGCCAGCTTGGGGTCGAGCCCGACGCGTTCGAGGAGCTCCATCGCGCGGTCGCGGGCCTTCCTCTTGTCCCAGCCGAGCAGCAGCGGCACCGTCGCGACGTTGTCGACGATGCGGCGGTGGGGGAACAGGCCGGCCTGCTGGATGACGTAGCCGATTCCTCTGCGCAGGGTCGCCGGGTCGACGCCGGTGACGTCCTTCCCGTCGAGGAGGATGCGGCCCTCGGTGGGGTCGATCATGCGGTTGATCATCCGGAGCGATGTGGTCTTGCCGCAGCCCGAAGGGCCGACGAAGACCGTGATGGCACCGGTCGGCACCTCGAGCGAGAGGTCGTCGACCGCGACCGTCCCGTCGGCGTACCGTTTCGTGACGCCGTCAAATGTGATCACTGGCGACCTCTGTCCAGGGGTGTTGATCTCCGCGGCCAGCCTACGAGGGCTTTGTTACATTCCGAAAATGATCAATGCATACTGCCCAGAAGAATATGAATCAAAAGCCCACTAATTAGTGCGCTCCAGCCCTTGGTGGCGGCATGATTGACGTACGATCCCTCCACTTCAACACCAGGGGTACCGGCCGTGACAACACCGCTCACGGGTCAGCGTTCCAGGAGCGACCTGATCGCCGAGCTCTACGAGCGTCACGCCGCCGGGCTGTTCGCCTACTGCCACGACCAACTGGGTGAGACGGCCTCGGCCGCCGACGCCCTGGTGGCCGTGCTCGCGGGCGTCCCGCCGACGGATCCGCCTCGCGCGGCGCTCTACTCCCTCGCCCGGCGCGAGATCTACCGCCGCGACGTCAGCTACGCGATGCCCGCCGTCGACTCGATCGCCGACCCGGCGACCGCCCTCATCGAACGCGTCTTCCGCGACATCCGCCCCCACCAGCGCGAGGTCCTGCTGCTGTCGGCCCACTGCGGGCTCGACGGCGCCGAACTCGCCCTGGTGCTCGACGTGGCCGCCGACACCGCCGCCGAACTGGCGACCAGCGCCCGCCACCGGTTCGCCCAGACCCTGTCCACCGCGGTCGCCGCCGCCCGCACCGCGCCGTTCGTGGCCCGCGACGTCGAAGAGGTGTACGACGCCATCGGGGTCGCCCCCCTCGAAGACGTGCTGGCCCGGCTCCCCTGGCGCGAGCCGCCGGGCGACGTGCTGCGGCGCGTCCAGGCAGCGCTCCCTTTCGACACGGCGCCGCCGGTCCCCCGGAAGGCGACCGCGCTGCCGGTCCGCAGGCTCTGGCCGACCGCGCCGTCGTGGCCGCTGCCGCTGGCGACCGAGACCGACCCGGCGACCAACACGACGGTCGTCCCGCTCGACGACCTGACCAACCCCACGAAGATCGCGGAGCGCCGCCGTAGGCACGAGGCGCTCACCCAGCCGATGCCCCGGCTGCGCGGCTCGATCCTGAAGAACATCGGCAACGGCCCGCCCAAGCGCCGCCGCATGGCGATGCCCACCCCGGTCGCGCCGGAAGACGCGCCCGCCCCGCCCGAGACGGTGGAGGCGGTCGAGGCCGTCGTCGAGGATCAGCTCGCGGCGTTCTCGAAGATGGAGTCGTTCGACGCCTTCACGACCGAGACGGAGACCTCGCAGCCCGAGCAGACCGAAACGGTCGCCCCGGTCGTCCCGGCTCCGGACCTGCTCGCCGAGGAGCCCGAGTCGCCGGGCGAGACGACCATGCCCGACCTGCTGCCCTCCGACCGGCTGGTGTTCGCCAGGCCGGTGGCCGACGACATCGAGGACATGCCGCAGGGCTCGACGACGGTCGGCGAGCCAGAGGAGAGCGCCCTGCTCCGGGCGGTGCAGACGGGCTCGCTGCCCGAGGCGCCGATCGCCCTGCCCGAACCGGCGGCGGCCCGGACTCATTCGGGGCGGCGCGCGCCGCGCGCGAAGGCGAAGCCTCAGGAGAAGCACCACGACTGGGCGTGGGAGCTGATCGGGTTCCTGATCTGTCTCGCCATCGCCGTGCTGGTCTTCTTCTCGATGCCCCTGCTGGTCTGAGACCCGCGGGTCACCAGGACAGGCGGACCGTCCCGGTCGCGTGGACGCCCCGCGCCGACCGGGCGCGCACTTCGACGGCGACGACGCCGGAGGCGCCGCTCGTCACGGTGCCGGTGACGGTGACGACGTCGCCCGCTTCGGCGGGGACGCCGAGTCTGACGTTCAGGCCGCGGAGGAAGGCGTCCGTCCCGGCCCAGCCGGTCACGTAGCCCTCGACCACGGTCATCGTGGCGAGCAGGGTGAGCGGGGCGTCGCCGGGCGGGAGTTCCCGGCGCGGGAGTTCGGTGCCGACTCGGATGTCCGGTGTCCACATCTCGCCGCTCCACGGGGCGGGCCGGCAGGAGGCCGGGAACACCGCGCCGCGCCTGGGGTTGGTCAGGGTTCGCATGGTCACGGCTCCCGGTGTCGGTGGGTGACGCCCTACGCCGGTCGCCGCGGCGTGGGACCGTTGGGAGACGGCACGCCGGGCGGACCGGGTCTGGGCGGACTGTCGCAGCGCTCCGGGTCCGCCGCACCGCAGGACCCGGAAGCTCTCCGCAGGTGAACCCTCCCAGATGCCCCGGCTGTCCCGGTTGGCCAGGTGATCGGGCGGTTGGGCTCGGGGTTCACCGGGATGAGGTTTTCCCCCTCACAAGTGGAACTCCCGCATCCCCGCAGGCCACGGGAGATGCGGTATGTCGTTTTTGCTCCTGGAGACGGTCCGGTCACCGAGGCGGGCGGGGAAGCTGGAGGCCGAGCAGGGCGATGAGTTCGCGCTGGACCTCGTTGACGCCGCCGCCGAAGGTCAGCACCAGGCCGCCCTTCACCCCCCGATCGACCCGTTCCATCAGGTCGCGGGTGGCCTCGTCGGCCGGGTCTCCGAAGCGGGCCAGGGTCTCGCCGACGACGCGGCCGACGTCCTGCATGCGCTCGGAGCCGTAGATCTTGGTGGCGGAGGCGTCGGGGGCGGCCAGCCAGCCGAGGTCCATCGTGGCGGCGACCTGCCAGTTGAGCAGTTCGTTGGTGCGGAAGGCGGCGTACACGGAGCCGAGGGCCCGGCGCACCGCCGGTTCGGCGATCATCCCGGACGTGTGCGCCCAGGCCTTGAAGCGGTCGTAGGTGTGGGCGATGTTGCCGGCCGGGCCGAGGGTCACGCGTTCGTGGTTGAGCTGGTTGACGATGAGGTCCCAGCCCCTGCCGACCTCGCCGACGACCATGTCGGCCGGGACGCGGACGTCGGTGAAGTAGGTGCTGTTGGTGTGGTGGCGGCCGTCCATGGTGATGATGGGCGTCCACGAGAAGCCCGGGTCGTCGGTGGAGACGATCATCATGGTGATGCCGCGGTGCTTCTTGGCGGTCTGCTCGGTGCGGGCGGCGAGCCAGATGTGGTCGGCGTGGTGGGCACCCGAGGTGAAGATCTTCTGGCCGTTGACGACGTAGTGGTCGCCGTCGCGGACCGCCGTGGTCGTCAGGGAGGCCAGGTCGGTGCCGGCGCCCGGTTCGCTGTAGCCGATGGCGAAGTGGCACTCGCCCGCGAGGATGCGCGGCAGGAAGCGGGCCTTCTGCTCGGGGGTGCCGTACTGCATCAGGGTGGGGCCGACCGTCTGCAGGGTGATGATCGGGTAGGGGACCTCGGCGCGGGCGATCTCGTTGGCGAAGATCTGCTGTTCGAGGGGGCCGTAGCCGCGGCCGCCGTACTCCTCCGGCCAGCCCAGGCCGAGCATGCCCGCCTGGCCGAGGCGGCGGCAGTGGTCCATGTAGGCGACGCCGAAGGGGTCGGCGGCGATGGCGGCGCGCTGGTCGCCGGTGAGGCAGGTGGCGAAGTAGGCGCGGAGCTCCTCGCGCAGCGCGCGCTGCGCGTCGGTCAGTTCGACGAACATTCCAGCTCCCCCAGCAGGTCGAGCTGCGCCTCCGCGCCGCCGAGGGCGTGCGCGGCGTGCTTGCCCCAGGCGAAGTAGCGGTGCAGCGGGTAGGAGACGTCGACGCCCAGGCCGCCGTGCAGGTGCTGGCAGGTGTAGAGGGCCCGCAGCGCCGAGTCGGCGGTGTGCAGGGCGGCGACGGCCAGGTCGCGGTCGGCGTCCAAACCGTTCGCGAGCCGGAACACGCCCGACCAGACGGCTGCGTCGAGCGCCCGGGTCGCGATGTAGACGTCGGCGATCTGCATGGTGACGGCCTGGAACTCGGCCAGCGCGCGGTCGAACTGGCGGCGCGTCCTGACGTGGTCGGTGGTGATCTTCAACGCCTGGGCCAGCACCCCCGAGGCGGTGGCGGCCAGCGCGGCGTGCACCAGGAGACCGAGGTCGTGGGCGGCCCCGGCGATCAGCTCTCCCGGGGCGTCGTCGAGGGTGATCACTCCGGCCGGCTCCCCGGTCGCGGTCGGAGTCTCCTGTACGACCACCGCCTCGCGGCCGACCACGTACACGTCGCTCTGGACCGTCACCAGCACCGCCGCCGCCTGCGCGGCGTAGGGGACGCCGGTCTTGCGCCCGGTGAGACGGCCGCCGGCCACGGTGACGTCGCCTCTGAGCGCATAGGTGAACGGCGCGCCGCCCTCCGCCACGGGGGCCAGCCGCTCCCCCGGCCCGTGGCGGCCGATGGTCAGCCCGGTGACCAGCGCGGGCAGCAGCGGCACGGGCGCGACGTGCGCCCCCAGCTCCCGCAGGAGCACCGCCATCTCGATCGGCCCGAGCCCCGCGCCGCCGGCCTCCTCGGGCAGGCAGGCCCCGACCAGACCGGCGCGGGCCATCGTGGCCCACAGGCGCGCGTCGTAGGGCTCGCCGCTCCTCTCGTGGTTCTCCGGGTCGCTCTCCTTGTCGAAAAGCCCGGCCGCGAGGGTGCGCAACTCGCGTTGCGGCTCGTCGAGATCGAAATCCACCAACCGAAGTTAGAACGGATTCTAGTAAGTGTCCACAGCCCCGTGACTGGTGAGTAACCAGCCGGTGGGGGACCTGGTCAGATAACCTGTTCCTTTATGGAAGCGGTCCAGGACCTCCCGCCCGGCACGGCTCCGGGCCTGCGCACCAAGAGCCAGCTCCAGCGGCGCAGGCGCATCCTCCAGGCCGCGGCGGCGCTGGCCTCCCGGGGCGGCGTCGAGGCGATGCAGATGCGGACGGTCGCCGAGCGGGCCGGCGTCGCACTGGGCACTCTCTACCGCTATTTCCCCTCGAAGATGGACCTCGTGGTCGCCGTGGTGGGCGAGGAGCTCGACATGCTGGAGTCGAGCATCGCCCGCCGTCCCCCGGCGGCGCTGACCCCCGACGGGCGCGCGGTCGACGTGCTGATGCGGGCCACGCGGGGCCTGATGCGCGAGCCCGAGCTGGCCGACGCGCTGATCAGGGCGCTGATCCTGGCCGACGTCGAGCTGCCGTTCGGCGACCGGATGGCCGGGCTGCTGCTGCGGGTGGCGGGCCTGTCCGAGGCCGCGGCCGACGAGGAGCAGGCGGTGCTGGCGGCCTCGCTCGGCGCGGTGTGGGTGCAGGAGCTGCTGGAGATGCTGCGCGGGCGGCGGACCTACGAGGACATCCAGCGGCGGATCGAGATCGCGGCCTCGCGGCTGCTGGCCGACTTCCCGGCCTGACTAGAACGCGTTACAGTTTCTGGCATGGGGACGCCGGTGATCGTGGAGGGCGTCCGGTCGCCGATAGGCAGGCGAGGCGGCTGGCTGGCGGAGCTCAAGCCACAGGCGCTGCTCGCCGCCGTGCTGACCGGGCTGGTCGAGAAGGCCGGGATCGATCCCCTGGCCGTCGAGCAGGTCTTCGCCGGGTGTGTCACCCAGGCCGGTGAGCAGGGCGGGCATGTCGGGCGGCACGCCTGGCTCTACGCCGGGCTCCCCCACCAGGCGGGTGTCACCACGCTCGACGCGCAGTGCGGGTCGTCGCAGCAGGCCGTGCACCTGGTGGCGGCCCTGATCCAGGCCGGGGTGATCGACGTCGGGATCGCGTGCGGCGTCGAGTCGATGAGCCGCCAGCCGCTCGGTTCGAACGTGCTGCCCGCGAACCCCAGGCCGGACGACTGGTCGATCGACCTGCCCGACCAGTTCACCGCCGCCGAGCGCATCGCCGCCCGGCGTGGCCTGACCCGCGCCGACCTCGACGCCTTCGGCGCGCGTTCCCAGCAGCAGGCGGCCATGGCGTGGGCGCGGGGGCGCTTCGACCGCGAGGTCGTCCCCGTCGCCGGGGTGACCCGCGACCAGGGGCTGCGCGAGACGACGGCCGAGGGCCTGGCCGGGCTGAGGCCCGTCATGGGCGAGGGCGGCCTCCACACCGCCGGGACGTCGTCGCAGATCTCCGACGGCGCGGCGGCGGTGCTGCTGACGAGCGAGGAGGCGGCGGAGCGGCACGGCCTGCGCCCCCGCGCCCGCGTCCGCGCCCAGGCGCTGGTCGGCGCGGAGCCCTACTTCCACCTGGACGGCCCCGTGGACGCCACCACGCGCGTGCTGGACCGGACCGGCATGTCCATGTCGGACTTCGACCTCTTCGAGGTTAACGAGGCTTTCGCGGCCATCGTCCTGTCGTGGGCGTCCGTCCACCGGCCCGACTTCACGCGCGTCAACGTGAACGGCGGCGCGATCGCCCTGGGCCACCCCGTCGGCGCGACCGGCGCCCGCCTGATCACCACGGCCCTGCACGAGCTCGAACGCGCGGACGCCTCGACCGCGCTGGTGACCATGTGCGCGGGCGGGGCCCTGGCGACCGCGACCGTCCTCGAACGCGCGTGAGCCGTTCGGGGGAGGGGCGACACGCGACGTTCATGGGGGTTTGGCACCATGGTCGCGGTGACAGGCGCTTGATGGGGGCCGGATGACTGAGCGTGATGTGCGGACGCGGCGTGCCTACAGCGCCCAGAAGGTCACCGACCTCGGCGACGGGGTGTGGAGCGTGCCGGTGCCGATCCCGGGCAACCCGCTTGGCTACACGCTCGTCTACGCCGTCGAGTCGCCCGCCGGGCCGGTGCTGATCGACGCCGGGTGGAACCACCCCGAGGCGTTCGAGGCGCTGGAGAGCGGGCTCGCGCAGGCGGGCATCGCGCTCGCCGACCTGCGCGGGGTCGTCGTGACCCACTACCACCCCGACCACGCCGGGCTGGCCGGGCAGGTCAGGGAGGCCTCCGGCGGCTGGATCGCCATGCACGAGGCCGACGCCGAGATGGTCCGCATGTTCCACGACATGGCCGCGGCCGACGACCGGCCCCGGATCCAGACCGACATGCTGCGCCGGGCGGGCGCCTCGCCCGAGGAGGTGCCGGCCGCCATCATGCCCGCGCCCGCTCCCCCGGCCATGCCCGACGTCCACCTGGCCGACGGGGCGCTCGTGGACCTCCCCGGGCGCAGGCTGCGCACCGTGTGGACCCCCGGGCACTCCCCCGGGCACATCTGCCTCCACCTCGAAGACGGTGATCGGGTCTTCACCGGCGACCACGTGTTGCCCGGCATCACCCCCCATATCGGGATGTATCCCTACGACCGAACCGACGTCGACCCCCTCGGCGAGTTCCTGGCCTCGCTCGGCAAGATCGCCACGTTCGGCCCGCTGGAGGCCCTGCCCGCCCACGAGTGGACGTTCACCGACGTCGCCGCCCGCGCCGGGGAGATCGTGGAGCACCACGAGGAGAAGCTGACGAAGCTGGTCGCCTCGATGACCGAGGCCGACCGGCCGCTGACCATCTGGACCATCGCGTCGCTGATGACGTGGAACCGGCGGTGGGAGGACCTGCCGCCGATGCTGCGCGGGATGGCCGCCGGGGAGGCCGCCGCCCACCTGCGGACACTCGAGGTGCGCGGATTGGTGAGGCGCACGGGAGGTGATCCGGTCACGTTCGTCGTACACTCCTAGACATCGGATGTCTGAGGGTGGGTGCGAGGCGTGGCGGTAACCGATACGGCGATAGACCGGATCAAGGACATGATCCTCAAGGGAGAGCTGGCGCCGGGGGCGCGGCTGCCCAAGGAGGCCGACCTCGCCGAACGGCTCGGGCTGTCCCGCAACTCGCTGCGTGAGGCGGTGCGGGCGCTGGCGTTGATCAACGTCCTCGACGTCCGCCAGGGCGACGGCACCTATGTCACCAGTCTCGAACCGCGCCTGCTGCTCGACGCCCTCTCGTTCGTGGTCGACTTCCACCGCGACGACACGGTGCTCCAGTTCTTCGAGGTCCGCCGCATCCTCGAACCGGCCGCCACCGCCAAGGCCGCCGTCCACATGACCGACTCGGGCATCGAGGAGCTCCGCAAGATCCTCGACTCGCTCCCCGAGAACCCCACGGTCGAGCAGCTCGTCGCCAACGACCTCGAGTTCCACCAGCGCATCGCCGAGGGCTCCGGCAACGCCGTCCTCTGCTCCCTCATCGAGAGCCTGTCGGGCCCGACGACCAGGGCCCGCATCTGGCGCGGCCTGACCCAGTCGAACGCCCCCAGCAAGACCCTCGACCAGCACTACGCCATCTACGGCGCGATCGCGGCCCGCCAGCCCGAGGTGGCCCAGGCGTGGGCGACCGTCCACATCGCCGACGTGGAGTCGTGGCTGCGGCAGGCGCTGTAGCTCACGCCTTCGACGCGGGCGGCTGGGGCCGGACCGCGCCCTGGAAGCGCTTGGTCCAGAACGGCGCCGTGAGCACCTCCACGCGTTTGACGACGTCGCCGGTGCGCGGGGCGTGGATCATGTCGCCGTCGCCGGCGTAGATGCCGACGTGGGACGGGTCGGTTCTGGTCGCGCCGAAGAACAGCAGGTCACCCGGCATCAGGTCCCTGGTCTGCACGGGTTTGCCCTGCTTGATCTGGGTGCCGGTGTAGTGGCCGAGGGTGACCCCGGCCTTGGCCCAGGCGGCGAGGGTCAGGCCCGAGCAGTCGAAGCCGACCCGGTTGGCGCCCTTGCCGATCCCCCGGCTGGGGCCGCTCGCATTGCCGCCGCCCCACACGTAGGGGATGCCGAGCCACTTGGTCGCCGCCCGCAGCGCGATCGCGCCGGGGCTGGAATCACGGTCGCCCTCCTCGCGCGGTCCGGGCTTGGTCCGGGGTTTGACCTCGACGCCGGGCGGCCCCTCGGACTTGGCCGGGGGTCGGCGGTCGTCGGTCTTCTTGGGTCTGGGCCTCGGCTCGGCGTCGACCTCCGGCCGGACAGAGGCCTCTTCCGGAGGCGCGGCGTCGACCTGAGCGATGCCGTTCTGGGCGGTCCCGTTGTGGCCGGTCCCGTTGTGGCCGGTCCCGTTCTGGGCGGTCCCGTTCTGGGCGGTCCCGTTGTGGCCGGTGCCGTTCTGGGCGGTCCCGTTCTGGGCGGTCCCGTGCTGTGCTGGAAACGGGCGGATGTCGCGATCAGCGGGGCCGAAGATCAAGCCCGGCGGGTCGTCGAGGTCGTCCCACGCCTCGGCCCACGGCCCTTCGGGCCCCCACGGGTCGAAGCCCTCCCACTCCGGGGGCGGCCACACGTGGCCCCACTCCTCCGCGAGTTCGGCGAGGTCGATCAGCTCGTCGAGTTCGTCGCCCGGGTCGTCGGACGGTCCGGCGGGGGCGCGGAACACGTACCGGAAAGAGGCGGGCACGGGACACGGCCCGACGTCGGGGCCGGGGATCCCCGGGGTGCAGAGGACGGCCGTGAGGAGGGTGGTGAGCATCCGGAACTCCTGGGTCGTGAAGACAAGGGCGACCCAAGAGTCCGGGGGGTTACGCTGAGTGCGCGGCCTAGAACTGCGTTCTGTGGAAAAGCGGTTATGAGGTCAGGCGGTAGACCTTCCGTGCCGTCGACTCGTAGATGCACGACTGTTCGTCTTCACTCAGCCCGCTGGTGAAGTCCTTAGTTGTCTCCACTACCTCGCCGTAGGTCGCCGCGAGGAGGCAGACGGGCCAGTCTGAGCCGAACATGACCCTTTCCGCGCCGAAATATTCAAGGACGTGCTCCACGTAGGGCTGGAGCTGACCAGGAGTCCAGTCGGTCCAGTTCGCCTCGGTGACGAGGCCGGAGATCTTGCACGCCACGTTGCCCAGCTCGGACATCGCCTCGATCTCGGTCGCCCACGGCTCCAGCAGCCCGCTGGAGACGGGCGGCTTGGCGGCGTGGTCGAGCACGAACCGCGCCTCGGGCAGGTCGGCGGCGACCTTGCGGGCCACGCCGAGCTGGTGGACGAGCACCAGCAGGTCGTAGGCCAGCCCGGCGGAGGCGACGGCCCGCAGGCCGCGCACGACGTCGGGGCGGGCCAGCCACTCGTCGTCGGGTTCGTCCTGGACCTGGTGGCGGATGCCGACCAGCAGGTGGCCGCCCGGACCCTCCCGCAGCTCGGCGAGGACGTCGGCCACGTCGGGAGCGGTCAGGTCGACCCACCCCACGACGCCCTTGATCAGCCCGCCGGACTCCAGCGCGGTCCGCAGGAACTCGCGGGTCTCCTCGACCGACGAGACGGTCTGCACGAGCACCGTGCCGTCGGCGTCGGTGGCGGCCCGCAGTTCGGGCAGCCCGAACGGGCGCCTGATCGGCGCGAGCGCCGCGCCGGACATCCACGGGTAGTCGCGTCGGGACGGGTCCCAGAGGTGATGATGCGCGTCGATCATCAGAACCCCAGCTCCTCCCACAGAGCCTCGGGAACGGGCCGGGCGGCCAGCTCCATGTTCCCCCGGACCTCCTGCACGGACCTCATCCCCAGCACGACCGTCGACACCGCCGGGTGACGCAGCGGGAACGCCATCGCGGCCTGCGGCAGCGTCACGCCGTGGCGCTCGCAGACGGCGGCGATCTCGCGGGCGCGGGCGACGACCTCGTCGGGCGCGGGGGCGTAGTTGAACGTGCCCCCGGTGACGTCGTGGCGGGCCAGCAGGCCGCTGTTGAACACCCCTCCGGCGACCACCGAGACGCCGCGCCGCCGGCACAGCGGCAGCAGCTCGGCCTCGGCCGACTGGTCGAGCAGCGTGTAGCGGCCGGCCAGCAGGATCGTGTCGACGTCGGTCTCGCGCACGAAGTCGGCCAGCATCGGCCACTGGTTCATGCCGACCCCGACGGCCTTCACCACGCCCTGGTCGCGCAGTTCCGCGAGCGCGGGGAACGCCTCGCCGACGGCCTGCGCCCAATGGGTGTCGGGGTCGTGGATCAGGGCGACGTCGATCGAGTCGAGGCCCAGGCGATCGAGCGACTCCTCCAGCGAGCGCAGCACGCCGTCGCGGGAGAAGTCCCAGGCCCGCACATGGGTCTTCGGCACGTCGAAGCCCTGGTCGTCCTTGCCGATCCCGTCAGCCGGCACGAGCAGCCGCCCCACCTTGGTGGACAGCACGAACTCGCCCCGCGGCTTCTTGGCGAGCGCCTCGCCGAGGCGGCGCTCGGACAGGCCCAGCCCGTAGTGAGGGGCCGTGTCGAAGTAGCGGATCCCGGCGTCCCACGCGGCCTCAACCGCGGCGGACGCCTCGTCGTCGGTGAGGGCCGTGAACAGGTTCCCCAGCGGCGCGGCCCCGAAGCCATAGGTCGTCGTCACGCCGAAAACCGTAGAGAACGGAGCCCTCGGACGTACAGCCCCCGACATCTCCCAGACCTTGCCGAGCGGCCCGGCGGACGGGTCGAAGTCGCCCTCCAGGTGGCGGTTCATCTGTTTCTGCCAGGCTTGGTTGACCGGGTGGGCGGTGATGCGCGCCTGGAACACCGCGTAGTCGACGACCTCCACGTAGTGGAACAGGTCGAGGCCGTCACGCCAGATCCGCCACACCCGGGCGCCGGCGTCGCGCATCGCGCGTTCCAGGCCCGGCAGGAGCCGGGCGTGCTCGGCGTCGTAGGCGGCCTCGCTGCCGGGCTTGAGCCGGGTGCGCAGGGCGATGCGCTGCACGCCTCAGCTCCTCGGCCGAAGGCGCAGGCCCTGCATGCCGCCGTCGACCGCCAGCGAGGTGCCGGTGGTGGCCGAGGCGAGCGGGCTGGCCAGGTAGGCCACCGCGTGGGCGACCTCCTCGGCGCTGACCAGGCGGCCCATCGGCTGGCGGGCGTTCAGGGCGGCGCGCTCGGCGGCCGGGTCGTCGGCGGCGTCGAGCAGCCGGCCGACCCACGGGGTGTCGGCGGTGCCCGGGTTGACGCAGTTGACCCGGATCCCGTCGCGGACGTGGTCGGCCGCCATCGCCAGCGTCAGCGAGTAGACGGCGCCCTTCGTCGCGCTGTAGACCGCCCGCTGGGGCAGCCCGGCCGTGGCCGCGATCGAGCAGGTGTTGACGATGGCCGCGTGGCTCGACTCGCGCAGGTAGGGCAGCGCGGCCCGGGTCACCCGGACCATGCCGACGACGTTGACGTCGTACACCCGGAGCCATTCGGCGTCGTCGTTGTCGGCGACCGTGCCGGCCGCGCCGATCCCGGCGTTGTTGACGACGATGTCGAGGCCGCCGAGCTCCTCGGCGGCGGACGTGACCGCCGCGCGCACCGAGGCGTCGTCGGTCACGTCGGCCTTGACGCCGACGAAGGGCTCGCCGGGCGGGTTGAGGTCGAGGCAGGCGACCCGCGCGCCGCGCTCGGTCAGCAGGGTGGCGATGGCCAGGCCGATGCCCTGGCCCCCGCCGGTGACCAGGGCCTTCAAGCCCTCGAACTCGGTCATGACTCTCTCCAGACCGGCCCATCGGGGAAGACGTGGGCCGCGATCGACTCGGGCCGCATCTCGGCGCTGAACCCGGGCGTGACCGGCGCGCGGTAGGCGCCGTTGGCGATGACGACCGGGTCGACGAAATGCTCGTGAAGATGATCAACGTACTCGATGACGCGATTGTCCATCGTGCCCGTCACCGACACATAATCGAACATCGACAGGTGCTGCACCAGTTCGCACAGCCCGACACCGCCGGCGTGCGGGCAGACCGGCACTCCGAACTTGGCCGCGAGCAGCAGGATCGCGATGTTCTCGTTCACGCCCGCGACGCGCGCGGCGTCGAGCTGGAGATACGACAGGGCCCGCGTCTGGAGGAGCTGCTTGAAGATGACCCGGTTCTGCACGTGCTCGCCGGTGGCCACCGGGATGGGGGCGATGGCCCGCGCGATGGTGGCGTGGCCGAGCACGTCGTCGGGGCTGGTCGGCTCCTCGACCCAGTGGGGCGAGTAGGGGCTGAGCGCCTCGATCCAGCGGATCGCCGCGCCGACGTCCCAGCGCTGGTTGGCGTCGATGGCGATCGGGAAGCCCTCGCCGCAGACCTCCCGGGCGATGCGCATGCGGCGCACGTCGTCCTCCAGGTCGGCGCCGACCTTCAGCTTGATCTGCCGGAAACCCTCGTCGAGCGCCTCCTTGCAGAGGCGGCGCAGCTTCTCGTCGTCGTAGCCGAGCCAGCCGGGCGAGGTCGTGTACGCCGGGTAGCCCGTCTCCAGCAGCTTCTCGATGCGCTCGGCGCGGCCCGGCTCGGCGCGGCGCAGGATCTCCAGCGCCTCGTCGGGGGTGAGCTCGTCGCCGATGTAGCGGAAGTCGACCAGGTCGACGAGCTCCTCGGGCGACATCTCGGCCAGCAGCCGCCACAGGGGCTTGCCCTCACGCTTGGCCTTGAGGTCCCACAGCGCGTTGACGACCGCGCTGATCGCCATGTGCATGACGCCCTTCTCGGGGCCCAGCCACCGGAGCTGGCTGTCGTACACCATCTCCTTGTAGAGGGCGCCGAGGTCGCTGACGTCGCGGCCGAGCACGTAGGGCTCCAGGGCGCGGATCGCGGCGGTCTGGATGTCGTTGCCGCGGCCGATGGTGAACGCGAAGCCGTGACCCTCGCAGTCGCCGTCGGACAGCACGACGTAGGCGGCCGAGTAGTCGGGGTCGGGGTTCATCGCGTCGGAGCCGTCGAGCTCCAGGGACGTCGGGAACCGGATGTCGAAGGTCTGGAACGACTGGATCGGCCGGTAGATCGAAGGGTGGATCGACGCCGCGGTGGTCACGCCTGCCCCACCGTCTGCCGCTGCCGTCCGAGACCGTCGATCTCGAGCTCCATGACGTCGCCTTCCTTGAGGTAGGGATGGAGGCCGCTGAGGGCCACTCCGGCGGGTGTGCCGGTGTTGATCACGTCCCCGGGTTCGAGGACCATGAACTGACTGAGGTAGCGCACGATCTCGGCCACACCGAAGATCATGTTCTTGGTGCTGCCGTTCTGCTTGAGGTCGCCGTTCACCCACAGGCGCAGCCCGAGCGCCTGCGGGTCGGGGACCTCGTCGGCCGTGACGAGCCAGGGGCCGAGCGGCTGGAAGGTCTCGCAGGACTTGCCCTTGTCCCACTGACCGCCGCGCTCGAGCTGGAACTCGCGCTCCGACACGTCGTTCGACACGAGGTAGCCCGCGACCGAGGCGAGCGCCTCCTCATGGGAGCCGAGGTAGCGGCAGGTCGAGCCGATCACCAGGGCGAGTTCGACCTCCCAGTCGGTCTTCACGCTGCCGCGCGGCACGAGAACCTCGTCGAAAGGTCCGACGACTGTGTTGGAGGCCTTCATGAAGACCACCGGCTCGGCCGGAACGGCGGCACCGGACTCCTCCGCGTGGTCGCGGTAGTTGAGCCCGATGCATACGATCTTTCCGGGCCGGGCGACGGCCGGGCCGATGCGCAGGCCGTCCTGGTCGAGCTCGCGAAGCCCGGGAAGGGGGTCACCGGAGAGCGCCTCGCGGACACGGTCGAGCCCTCCGGAGGCGAAGAAATCGGGGGTGAAATCGCCTCCGTTGAGGAGTTCGCCCAGGTCGAGCAGCCGATTGTCGTCCGTGAGCGCGGCTGGGCGTTCCGCGCCTTTTTCGCCTACTCGAAGCAGCCTCACGACTCCCCCTATACATCCGATGTTTGCACGAAGAAGCCTGAGGCCAGCCCTGCCTCCGTGTCAAGCTCAGACATCGGATGACCTGTTCGGTGCGGAAACATGCTTGGCTGGAACACGTTCCACCTTCCCTTTCGGCCCAACGATGATCGGGTGATCACATGCTCATCGACCTCGTCGACATGGATCGGTACGCGGCCTCCGGCGCCCCCCACGACCAGTTCAGCTGGCTGCGGGCCAACGCGCCGGTCTACCGCCACCAGGGCGGCCAGATGGAGGGCTGGCCCCCGTTCTGGGCGCTGACCAAACACGCCGACGTGGTGCACGTGTCACGGCGCAGCGACCTGTTCTCGTCCCACCGGCGGCTGTCGCTGTTCCCCGAGCCGGGCGAGGCGGAGCTCGAACTCCAGCGGCTGATGATGCTCAACCAGGACCCGCCGGAGCACACCCGCCGCCGCTCGCTGGTCAACCGGGGCTTCACCCCCCGCGCAATCTCCAACCTGGAAGACCACATCCGCGAGATCTGCCACCAGCTCATCGACGAGGCCCACGGGAAGCCGAGCGTCGACTTCGTCCGCGACATCGCCGCGCCCCTGCCCCTGTACGTCATCTGCGAGCTCCTCGGCGCCCCCGCGGAAGACCGGAACAAGCTGTTCGAGTGGTCCAACCGCATGATCGGCATGGACGACCCCGACTACTCGGCCAGCCCCGAAGAGGGACTGGAGGCGCCGATGGAGGTCTACGCCTACGCCAACAAGCTCGCCGAGGCCCGCCGCGAAGACCCGCGCGACGACCTGGTGACCAAGCTCCTCCAGCCGGGCGACGACGGCGAGGAGCTGACCGTCGAGGAGTTCGACCTGTTCGTGCTGCTCCTGGTGGTGGCCGGCAACGAGACGACCCGCAACGCCGCCTCGGGCGGCATGCTGGCCCTCTTCGAGCACCCCGACGAGTGGGCCAAGCTCGTCGCCGACCCGGCGGTGGCCCGCACCGCCGCGGACGAGATCGTCCGCTGGGTCGCCCCGGTGAACCTGTTCCGGCGCACCGCGACCCAGGACATGGAGATGCGGGGCCAGCAGATCAAGGAGGGCGACAAGGTCGTCATCTTCTACGCGGGCGCCAACCGCGACGAGGAGGTCTTCGCCAACCCCGGCGTCTTCGACGTCACCCGCGACCCCAACCCCCAGCTCGGCTTCGGCGGCGGCGGCGCCCACTTCTGCCTCGGCAACCACCTGGCCAAGATGGAGCTCCGCGTCCTGTTCGAGGTCCTGTCGGAGCGCGCCCCGAAGATCCAGCAGGCCGGCGAGGCCCGCCGCCTGCGCTCGTACTTCATCAACGGCATCAAGGACCTGCCGGTGTCGCTTTAGGCCTGTCTGACTGCCGCGCCTGTTTGATGGCCGCGCCTGTCTGACTGCCGCGCCTCCGGCGCGGCGGCTCGCCCGCCTCAAGCCCGTGCCTTCCCTCGTCGCTCCGGTTCGCTTCGCTCTCCTGCGCTCCTCAGTCCAGGCACGGGCGCGGGCGAGCAAGTCCCCCATACGACTGAGGGAAGGCATCTGGCGTGACGCCGGGGATCAGCCGGGGCAGGCGTTGAGGGCGACGAAGGCGTCGGGGGCGGCGACGCTGTTGAGGGCGGGGAAGGTGTACCTGGCGTCCTTGACGGCGAAGGCGTAGACGCCGGGGCCCTGGCAGCCGAAGGAGAAGATCTGGTCGACGTCGAGGTGGCCGTCGAGGCCGCTCACCGCGCTGAAGGGCCCTGACACGACGAGGTCGCCGTTCCTCTGGATCTCGAAACGTCCCCTGACCGAGCAGGGGACGGAGATCCAGAAGGGCGCCGCGATCCGGCAGTCGGCCGAGAGTGCCCCGTGCGGCCGGTCGCCGTCCTCCAGGCAGAGCCGCCACACCACGCTGGAGACGCCCTTACGGGTGTCGAGCTGCGCCCCGCAGCCACCAGCCTGAGCTTGGGCCTGGGCGGGAAGCGCGAAGAGACCCGCCCCCAGCACCGCCAGCGACACAATGTATTTGATCATGTGCAGAAAGTAGCGATCTTGAGGTTAATCCCAGCGCTTTGACAGCCACGACGCGCCAGAGCCGATAGGGGCCGGAGCAAGTCATACGGCCAACCAGTCGTGGCTTGGCCGCGTCCGGGTCCTGGACTGAGGAGCGCAGGAGAGCGAAGCGAACCGGAGCGACGAGGGAAGGCCCGGACATGAAGGCGGCCAAGCCCGCCGCGCCGGAGGCGCGGCCATATCAAGGCCAGCTCGAGTCCTGGGGGTCGCCGCCCTCGCTGAGGAGGCGGAGGTCCGACTCGACCATCATGGCGATCAGTTCCTCGAACGGGACCGTGGGCTCCCAGCCGAGTTGCATGCGGGCCTTCTTCGGGTCGGCGCAGAGCAGGTCGACCTCGGCCGGGCGGTGCAGCGCCTGGTCGGCGATCACGTAGCGCTCCCAGTCGAGGCCCGCCGCCGTGAAGGCCGCCTCGACGAGTTCGCGGACCGACTGGGTGCGGCCCGTCCCGATGACGAAGTCCTCCGGGTTCGGGGCCTGGAGCATCAGGTGCATGGCCCGTACGTAGTCGCCCGCGTAGCCCCAGTCGCGCCGGGCCTCCAGGTTGCCGAGCCGCAGCTCGGAGGCCATGCCCAGCTTGATGCGGGCCACCCCGAGCGACACCTTCCTGGTCACGAACTCGGCCCCGCGCCGGGGCGACTCGTGGTTGAAGAGAATGCCGGAAACGGCGTACATGCCGTACGACTCCCGGTAGTTCTGCGTGAGGAAGTGGCCGTAGGTCTTGGCGACGCCGTAGGGCGAGCGGGGGTGAAAGGGGGTCACCTCGGTCTGCGGGGTCTCGCGGACCTGGCCGAACATCTCCGACGACGAGGCCTGGTAGAAGCGGATCTCCCCGCCGCGCGAGGAGCAGACCCGGATCGCCTCCAGCATGCGCAGCACGCCCATGCCGGTCACCTCGGCCGTCAGTTCGGCCTGCTCCCAGGACATCGGCACGAACGAGATGGCGCCCAGGTTGTAGACCTCGTCGGGGCGGACCTTCTCCACGGCCGAGATCAGCGAGCCCTGGTCGAGCAGGTCGCCGCGGACCAGGTGGACGTCCTTGGGGAGCTTGGAGACGCGCGGGTTGGCCTGACCCCGGATCAGGCCCCACACCTCGTAGCCCTCGGAGATCAGATGTTCGGCGAGATAGGAGCCGTCCTGACCGGTGATGCCCGTGATCAACGCGCGTCTGGCCAACACGTCCTCCTCCGTACGCGAACTTTGTAGGCGAATGTACCCCGAAGGCCCTGACCAGTTCGCATTCGTAGAACATGTTCCACCGAACGGCATTCGACCGGCCTAGGCTAAGGTCATCTCAGGTGCCCCCACAGGGGCGGAAAGGGGTGCTTCGGGGTGGAGAGGCTGCGCGTCGCACTGCTGTCCTATCGCAGCAAACCCACCTGCGGCGGTCAGGGGGTGTATCTCCGCCACATCACCCGCGAGCTGGTCGCCCTCGGGCACCACGTCGAGGTCTTCTCGGGTCAGCCCTATCCGGAGCTCGACGAGGGCGTGATCCTCAACAAGATCCCGAGCCTCGACCTCTACCGCGACGAAGACCCATTCCGGACCCCCAAGCTGGGCGAATACCGCGACTGGATCGACCTGCTCGAAGTCGGCACGATGTGGACGGCCGGCTTCCCCGAGCCGCTGACCTTCAGCCTGCGGGCCCACCGGGAGCTCAAGCGGCGGATCGGCGATTTCGACGTCGTCCAGGACAACCAGACCCTCGGATACGGGGTCCTGGGCATCCAGAAGCACTTCCCGGTGGTCGGCACGATCCACCACCCCATCAGCGTCGACCGGCGGATCGAGCTGGAGGCCGCCGAGGGCTGGGCCCGGCTCTCCAAGCGCCGCTGGTACGGCTTCGTCCGCATGCAGGCCTACGTCGCCGCGCGGCTGAAGCCGATCCTGACCGTCAGCGAGTCGTCGGTGGCCGACATCCACCGCGACTTCGACGTGCCCCAGTCGAACCTGCGCCTGATCCCGCTCGGCGTGGACACCAGGTTCTTCCACCCGCGCCCCGAGCTGCCCAAACGCAAGGGCTCGATCGTGGCGGTGGCCAGCGCCGACTCGCCGATGAAGGGCGTCGCAACGCTGCTGCGGGCGGTCGCCAAGCTCTCCACCGAGCGCGACGTCAACCTGACGATCGTCAGCAGGCCGACGCCCGGAGGCCCCACCGAGCAGCTCGTGGCCGAGCTCTCCCTCCACGACCGGGTCAGCTTCGTCCACGGCATCTCCGACGACGAGCTCGGCACGCTGATCGCCACCTCGGAGATCTCGGTGGTCCCCTCGCTGTACGAGGGCTTCTCCCTGCCCGCCGTGGAGCACATGGCCTGCGGGACCCCGCTGATCGCGTCCCGGACCGGCGCCCTGCCCGAAGTGGTGGGCGACGCCGCGGTCCAGGTCGCCCCGGGCGACCCCGAGGAGCTCGCCGCGACGCTGCGCCGCCTGATCGACTCCCCCGAACTGCGGGAGGAGTACGGCAGGCGCGGCTACGACCGTGTCATGGAGCGTTACGCGTGGCCCGTCGTGGCCAGCAAGACCGTTGAGGCCTACCGCGAGGCCATCGCCGCGCGCTGACCCGAAGGGTTCCCCAGGAGATGCTGACCGTCGATTTCGCCCGCCTGCCCGTCGGACCCGGTGACCGCGTGCTCGACCTGGGCGCCGGTGGCGGTCGGCACGCCTTCGAGGTGCTCCGCCGCGGCGCCGACGTGGTCGCCTTCGACCTCGACCCGGCCGAGATGGAGTCCGTGGCGAACATGTTCGCCGCCATGGACAAGGAGGGCGAGGTCCCCTACGGCGCCTCGGGCGAGACCGTCGTCGGGACGGCCCTGGACATGCCCTTCCCGGACGCCTCGTTCGACCGGGTGATCGCCTCGGAGGTCCTGGAGCACATCCCCGAGGACATGGCGGCGATGAAGGAGATCGTCCGGGTGCTGAAGCCCGGCGGGCTGCTGGCCGTGACGGTGCCGGCGTTCCTGCCGGAGCGGGTCTGCTGGGCGCTGTCGGAGGCCTATCACACGGCCCCCGGCGGGCACATCCGGATCTACACGCTGGCGGAGCTGTCGGCCAAGCTGAAGTCCTCGGGCCTGGAGATCGGCGACCACCACCACGCCCACGGGCTCCACACGCCCTACTGGTGGATCAAGTGCGCCGTCGGGGTCGACAACGACGACCATCCGATCGCCAAGGCCTACCACGAGCTGCTGGTCTGGGACATCATGAAGCGCCCCGCCGTCACCCGGATCGCCGAGCAGCTCCTCAACCCGGTGATCGGCAAGAGCGTGGTCCTCTACGCCAGGAAGCCCGCATGATCCCGGCGGTGCCCGGGGTCGTCACCAGCGAGGACATCGCCGCCACGGCGGCCAGCATCGCCGCCGTCCAGCTTCCCGACGGCGGCATCCCCTGGCCCGAGGGCCACGTCGACGCGTGGAACCACGTCGAGTGCCTCATGGCGATGACGGCGGCCGGCCTGCGCGAGGCCTCCCTGCGGGGGTACGCGTGGCTGCGCCGCCACCAGCGCGCCGACGGCTCGTGGCCGATGAAGGTCCTCGACGGCCGGCCGCTGGAGGAGCGGGGCGAGTCGAACCACGCGGCCTACGTCGCCGTGGGCGTCTGGCACGACCTGCTCGTCACCGGCGACGAGGCGTTCGCCCGGGAGATGTGGCCCACGATCGTGCGGGCCCTCGACTTCGTCACGGGGCTCCAGACCCGGCGCGGCGAGATCGTCTGGGAGGCCTCCCCCGGCTCCTACGCGCTGCTGACCGGCTGCTCGTCGGTCTACCAGGGCCTTCGCTGTGGTGTACGGCTGGCGGAGCGTCTCGGCGATCCGCAGCCCGGCTGGGAACTGGCGGCCGACCGGCTGGGCCACGTGCTGCGCGAACACCCAGAGGCGTTCGCCGACAAGAGCCGCTTCTCGATGGACTGGTACTACCCGGTCCTCGGCGGCGCCCTGCGGGGGGAGCGGGCGCTGCGCCGGCTCGACGACGAGTGGGACCGCTTCGCCGTGCCCGGCCTCGGCATCAAGTGCGTCGAGGACCAGCCGTGGGTGACCGGCGCGGAGTCGTGCGAGCTGGTCCTGACCCTCGACGCGGTCGGCGACCCCCGGGCCCTGAAGATCTTCACCGAGATGCAGCACCTGCGCCACCCCGACGGCTCCTACTGGACGGGCTGGCAGTTCGTGAACGAACGCCACTTCCCCCACGAGCGGTCGGCGTACACGGCGGCGGCGGTGATCCTGGCGGCCGACGCGCTCTCGCGCACCACCCCGGCCAGCGGCGTCTTCCGCGACGCGGGCGCCTTCGCCGGGGACCGCGCCACCGAGGACTGCGGCTGCCAGCGGGCCGGATCGCCCGCCTAGACCTTCTCCAGGGCCCTGAGCGACCCGGTCACCCGGACCTCCTTGTAGCCCTCGTCGAGAGCCCGCAGATAGATCCGGTAGGGCGCCTGGCCGCCCTCGGCCGGGTCGGGGTAGATGTCATGGAAGATCAGGACACCGCCGGGCACCACGTGGGGCGCCCAGCCCTCGTAGTCGCGGGTCACCGGCTCGTCGGAGTGTCCGCCGTCGATGAACAGCAGGCCGAGCGGGGTGCGCCAGTGCTCCGCCACGGTCGCCGACGCCCCCACGATCCCGATCACCTGGTCTTCGAGGCCGGCGGTGGCGACGGTCGTGCGGAAGAAGGGCAGGGAGTCCATCCGGCCGAAACGGTGGTCGACCAGCGTGGGGTCGTGGTGGGTCCAGCCGGGCTGGATCTCCTCCGAGCCGCGGTGGTGGTCGATCGTGAACAGGACCGTGGAGGTCTCACGGGCGGCGGCGCCCAGGTAGACGGCCGACTTGCCGCAGTAGGAGCCGATCTCGGCCATCGGCCCGCGGGAGCCGTACAGACAGCCGAGTTCGTAGAGGGCCACGCCCTCGGCGGGGGGCATGAAGCCTTTGGCCCGCTCGGCGGTCTGTCGCAGATGAACCGGCATCGGAGGGTGTGTCACCCGCCCGACACTACCCTTGTCCGCATAGATGCAACGTGTTCTACTTCTGGTCGTGAACCAGCGCGCGCGGATCTCGATGACCGGCGAAGAGGTGGCCACCCTGCTGAAAGAGGGCCGCAAACTCCAGCTCGCCACGATCAATCCCGACGGGACGCCCCACCTGGTGACCATGTTCTACGGCCTGTCCGACGACGGCCGGGTGATCTTCTGGACGTACGCCAAGGCGCAGAAGTCCCGCAACATCGACCGCGACCCCCGGGTGACCTGCCTGGTCGAGACCGGCGAGGACTACGGCGACCTGCGCGGCGCGACGATCTACGGCACCGCGCTCCCCTACGACGACGTCATGGACGCCGGCATGCGCGTCGCCGCCAGGATGACCGGCCAGGACCCCGAGCCGATGCGCCCCTTCGTCGAACTGACCGGACGCAAGCGCGTCGCCTACATCGTCGAGCCGGGCCGCGTAGTCTCCTGGGATCACCGCAAACTGCACGGGAGTTCCTGATGCCGAAGGTCATTGTCGACTACCTCGTCTGTGAGGCCAACGGGGTCTGCGTGGGCCTCGCACCGCAGGTCTTCGACCTCGACGACGACGACAACCTGCACGTCCTCCTGGAAGAACCCCCCGCCGAGATGCTCGACCGGGTCCGGCACGCCGTCCGGTCCTGCCCGAAGGCGGCACTTTCGCTCGAAGAAGAGTAAAAACCACCGGAGGTTCCCATGCGTGGCGCTCTGCTGCACACCATCGGCGCGGACAAGCTCGACATCCGCGACGACCTGACCCTCATCCCGGTCGGCCCGACGGACGTCCGGGTCCGGATCAGGGCCACCGGCGTCTGCCACTCGGACCTGTCGGCCATCTCGGGCGTGCTCCCCCAGCCCGCCCCCCTGGTCCCCGGCCACGAGGGCGCGGGCGAGGTCGTCGAGGTGGGTGACCACGTGCGGGGCGTCGCCCCCGGCGACCATGTGATCATCAACTGGACCCCGGCGTGCGGGGCGTGCCCGAGCTGCACCCACGGGCAGCCCCACCTCTGCCTGACCTCGGTGGTGCGCGGCTTCACCGAGCCGGGTTTCACCTTCGACGGCGGCAAGCCCGCCTTCGGCATGGCCGGCTGCGGGACGTGGGCCGAGGAGATCGTGGTCCCCGAAGGCGGCGCGATCAAGGTCGACACCGACGTCCCGTTCGAGATGGCCGCCCTGATCGGCTGCGGGATCACCACCGGCGTCGGCGCGGTCCTGAACACCGCCAAGGTCCGCCCCGGCACCACGGTGGCCGTGGTGGGCTGCGGCGGCGTGGGCCTGTCGGTCATCCAGGGCGCCCGCATCTCCGGCGCGACCACGATCCTCGCGATCGACCCCCTGGAGTCCAAGCACGAACTGGCCAAGAAGGTCGGCGCCACCCACGCCTGCACCCCCGACCAGCTCATGGACGCCATCGGCACCCTCACCGGCGGCCAGGGCTTCGACTACGGCTTCGAGGTCGTCGGCAAGTCGCAGGCCATCATGACCGCCTGGCAGGCGACCCGGCGCGGCGGCGACGTGATCGTGGTCGGGGCGGGGGCGATGGACGACATGGTCCCCCTCAACGCCTTCAGCCTCCTGTTCGACGGCAAGAACCTGCTCAGCTCCCTGTACGGGGGCTCCGACGTCCGCCGTGACTTCCCGTTCTTCGCGGGGCTGTACAAGGCCGGCAAGCTGGACCTGGAGAGCATGATCAGCTCCCGCATCCAGCTCACCGACCTCAACGACGCGGTGGCCGCCCTGCGGGGCGGCGAGGTGCTGCGTCAGATCGTGCTGATGTAGAACGCGGACTGACCTGGTCGGCCGAAAGGCCGATCAGGTCAGCCCACGCCGGTGTTGATCCCCGACGCGATGACCCCGCGGTCGATCCAGTGGTCGCCCGTGATGTCGGCGCGGACGTTGATCCAGCCCCGGACCGAGCCGTTGCTCCGGTCGATGGCCAGGTAGTCGGCCCGGGCGTCGCCGTTGAGGTCGCCGAAGCGGGCGACGCGGCCGGTGAGGGCGACACCGGTGCCGATGCCGGAGGCGATCACGCCCCGGTCCTCCCACTGGTCGCCGCCGCTCTCGGCGCCGACGTTGCGCCAGGCGCGGGTGTTCCCGGTGGCCGGGTCGATCGCCAGGTAGTCGTCGCGCCCGTCGCCGTCGATGTCGGCGAACTGGACGTAGCGGCCGGTCAGCGAGACGCCCGTGTTGATGCCGGAGGCGATGACGCCCTTGTCCACCCAGTGGTCGCCGCTGCGGTCGGCGCCCCGGTTGAGCCAGGCCCGGGTGTTGCCGTTCGCGGGGTCGAGCGCCAGGTAGTCGTCGCGGCCGTCGCCGTCGATGTCGGCGAACTGGGTGACCCGTCCCGGCAGGCCGACGCCGGTGCCGATGCCGGAGGCGATCACGCCCCGGTCCTCCCAGCGGTCGCCGCCGTTCTCGGCGGCGATGTTGCGCCAGCCGCGCGTGTTGCCGGTGGCCGGGTCGAGGGCCAGGTAGTCGTCGCGGTGGTCGCCGTCGAGGTCGGCGAAGATCACCACCCGGCCGGTGCCGTGGCCGACGCCCGTGTTGGTGCCGGACGCGGTGATGCCGCAGGGCACCCAGTGGTCGCCCGAGTAGTCGGCGCCGTTGTTGAGCCAGGTCCGCACCGAACCGTTGGCGGCGTCGAGGGCCAGGTAGTCGTCGCGGCCGTCACCGTTGAAGTCGGCGAACCAGGCCTCCCGGCCGCTGCCGCCGTGCGCGTCGGGACCGGGCGCGCACAGCGCCGGTTCGGGACCGCCGGTCGGGGTGATCCACCCTTCCATGGCCGCCCGCATGACCCCGAGGTGGAAGATCTGGCCCATCTTCCGGTAGCCGTTGTCGTTGGGGTGGACGTCGTCGGCGATGTCGTTCGGGGTCACCGCGGCCATGTCGACCAGGATGATGTGCCGGCCGGCCTCCTGGCGGGCCCTGATCAGCTCCGGCAGCCGCTGGTTGAACTGCCTGATGCGGGCGTCGATGGCCGGCGTACGGGACGGGACCAGCGTGGAGACGACCACGGCCACCGTCGGCCGGAACACGAAGATCCGGTCGATCAGGCCCATGAGGCGGTCGGCGGCGGTGCTCGCCTGGTAGTTCTGGATCATGTCGTTGGTGCCCAGGTGCAGGGTGACCACGTCGGGCCGATAGGTGTTGAGCCAGCCCTCGACCTGGCCCTGGATCTGGTCGATCCGCCAGCCCGAATGGCCCTCGTGGTCGCGGTCGGGGCCGCTGCCGTGAGCGAGGGAGCCCATGAGGTCGTACTGGAATCCCATGTTCGTGAGGGAGCGCTGGAGCACCGTGCGGTAGCTGGAGTTCGTCGGGCTGCCGACGCCCTCGGTGATGGAGTCGCCCAGCGGCATGAGCCGCATCGCGCCCGGGACGCGCACCCGGGAGACGGCCTCCGGGATGCGGCTGGCGAGCTCACCGAGGAAGTTGGCGGCGACGCCGCAGGCGTCCCGGAACGCGGCCCAGTTCCCGGCGAGCTGTTCGCCCAGCCTCCGCAGCCCCGCGCCGAGCCTCTCGATGTGGCCCGGCAGGACCTCCTTGGCCCAGGTGTTGATCCCGGCCTCCCAGGCGGCGCCCCCGGCCGCCATCGCGATCGCCCCGATGAACGTCGTGGCCCAGGCTTTGCCGTCCCTGAGCGTCCCGTCGAAGGCCTGCAGGATCATGCCTCTGACCAGGCCTGCGAAGAAACCGCCGATGCTGACGCAGAGGACGGCGGCCGCGGGCATGTAGCCGACGCACAGTGTCCTGAGCACCAGCCCCGTCAGCATGCCCGCCACCGCGGCGAGGACCTCGGCCCACCAGCTCGCGTTGGTGAGCGGCGCGCCGTCGGTGATGGTGAGCTTGATGCCGTTGGACGTCAGCCCGAGTTGCCCGGTGAAGGGGGTCCAGTCGTCGAACCCGCCGCCGGGCAGGCCGTTGGGGTTGTTCTCGAGGTCCTGCTTGATCGTGTCGCTGATCCTGGCGTTGCGGGCCTGCGTCTCCGTGAGGATCTGCTGCATCTGCGCCGAGGAGTAGCCGGACGCCTCCAGGCTGACGACGACGTCGCCGTCGGCCATGGCGACGGAGAGCGCGCCCATCGACTGCGCGGCGAGGGCCGGTGGAACCGGGGTCAGGGTGGCCAAGAGCGAGATCACCAGGGTCAGGATGATCGCCAGACGGGTCTTCACACACGCCTCCGGACTGAGGGGCCTTGATCGTCTCCGGGCGACCCGGCCTCTGCACCAAACAGGGCGTGAACAGTCAGGGACTTTACCGATCGCCAGATCGGGCTATCATCGCTGTATGGCGATTGAAGGTCGTTGTGTCAGCACGGACATCGCCGCCGGCGTCTCCCCCGCGGCGGCCCTCTTCCACTCCCTCGCCGACGAGACCCGGCTGCGGATCGTCCAGCGCCTCGCCCAGGGTGAGGCCCGCGTGGTCGACCTCACCGGCGAGCTGGGCCTGGCCCAGTCCACCGTCTCCAAGCACCTCGCCTGCCTGCGCGGATGCGGGCTCGTCGACTTCCGGACCGAAGGCCGGCAGTCCTTCTACTCCCTCACCCGGCCCGAGCTGATGGATCTGCTCACCTCGGCCGAGCATCTGCTCCGGGCCACCGGGCACCAGATCGTCCTGCGGCCCGCATGACCCGGCGCGCGACGCTCCAGAGGCGGATCCGCCTGCTGGTGACCGCGACGATCGCCTACAACGTCGTGGAGGCGGTCGTGGCCATCGGCGCCGGGACCGTCGCG
Source organism: Herbidospora cretacea (assembly GCF_001570605.1). Lineage (GTDB taxonomy): Bacteria > Actinomycetota > Actinomycetes > Streptosporangiales > Streptosporangiaceae > Herbidospora > Herbidospora cretacea. The sequence goes on from NZ_BBXG01000011.1 coordinate 143,270, forward strand.
TCGTCGGCGGCGCTCATCGGGTTCGGCCTCGACTCCGTGGTCGAGGTCGCCTCGGCCACCGCGGTGGCGTGGCAGTTCTCGGTCGCCGACCACGAGCGCCGGGAACGGCGGGCCCTGCGGGTCATCGCGGTGTCGTTCTTCGCGCTGGCCGCCTACGTCGCCTTCGACGCCGTCCGGGCGCTGCTCGGCGAGGGCGAGGCGGCCCACTCGACGGTCGGGCTGATCCTGGCGGGCGTGTCGCTGGTGGTGATGCCGGCGCTGTCGTACACGCAGCGGAGGGCCGCCCGGGAGATCGGCTCGGCGAGCGCCCTCGCCGACTCCAAACAGACCCTTCTCTGTACGTACCTCTCCGCCGTCCTGCTGGCCGGCCTGGCCCTCAACAGCCTCTTCGGCTGGACGTGGGCCGACCCGATCGCCGCCTTGGTCATCGCCGCCGTGGCGGTCAGGGAGGGCCGCGAGGCCTGGCGCGGCGACACCTGCTGCGCCTGCTAGACCGTGAAGTTGATCCAGACGTCGGGCGGCAGGTCCGGCCGGTCCGGCACGGGCCTGCGCTCCTCGGCCCAGGTCCCGGACGAACACGAAGCCGAGCGGGCCCTCGTCACGTTCGATCAGGTAGGGCGCCCAGCCGGGGTCGGTGAAGGCGGCGTGGACCCGCTCGCTGCGGTATGTCCCGTCGGGGTTGGGGTAATTGCCGATGAACTCCGACATGTCGTGCCGGAACATCAGCCAGAGCCGCTCCACCGTCGGCCGGTCGGCGGCGGTGGCGAGACGGAGGCGGAAGTCGGTCATGACTCTGGACTACCTCACCTCGGCGACAGTTGTACGCCGGGATTTGCTCCGTATCGTCCACCTCAGTGCTGTTGATCACCCCAGGAGGATCGGTATGTCCGACGATGTGGCGCGGCGCGTCTTCGACGTGGTCGACTCGTTCGATCCCGACGCGTTCGCCAAGCTGTTCGCCGACGACGGCACCCTGCGGTTCGGGAACGCCGCGCCCAGCCAGGGCCCGGAGGCCATCGCCGCCGCGATCCGCGGCTTCTTCTCCACGCTCGCCGGTCTGAGCCATCGGATCGTCCGGAGCTGGGAGGTGGGCGCCGAGGTCGTCGCCGAGACCGAGGTGACCTACGACCGGCTCGACGGCACGCAGGTCGGCGTCGTCGCCGTGTCGATCTGGACGACCGGCGACGACGGCCTGATCACCGACTACCGCATCTTCGTCGACCTCGCGCCCCTCTACGAGACCCAGGGCTCGGTGGTGACGACCGAGGTCTAGAACTCCTCCCAGGTCTCCGGGTCGAGCCTGACCGGCTCGCCGGTGTCGAGGGCGGTGATCGCGGCGAGGTCGGGCGCGTCGAGGTGGAAGCCGAAGACGTCGATGTTCTCCCGCTGCCGCTCCGGGTTCCCCGACTTCGGCACCACGGTGATCCCCCGGTCGAGCAGCCAGCGCAGCACCACCTGCGACGGCGTCGCGCCGACCCGCCGGGCGATGTCCACGATCACCGGGTGTTCCAGGATGCCGGTGTTCCGCTCCAGCGGGCTCCAGGCCTGCAGAACGGTCGGGTCGCCCTCCGTGGCCTCCACGAGGGCGACCTGGGCGTGAGTGGGCGAGACCTGCCGCTGGTTGACCGCCGGGTGGACGCCGGTCTCCTTGACCACGGCGCCGAGATGCTCCGGCGTGAAGTTGGACACCCCCACCGACCGGATGAGCCCCTCACGGGCGAGGTCGAGCAGCGCGGCGTAGGTCTCGACGTACTTCCCGACCCGGGGCAGCGGCCAGTGGATCAGATAGAGGTCGACGTAGTCGAGCCCCAGCCGTTCGAGGGAGGCCTCCAGAGCCGGCCGCGCTTTGTCGGCCCCGTGATCGTCCCCACGCAGCTTCGTGGTGACGAACAGATCCTTCCGCGGCAGCCCCGACTCCCGCACCCCCGCCCCCACGGCCGCCTCGTTGCCGTAGGCCGCGGCCGTGTCGAGCAACCGATATCCGGATTCGATCGCGGACAGAACGGCATCAGTGGCAGAGCGCCCCTTGAGGGGATAGGTCCCCAGCCCCACGGCGGGCATCGAGTATCCGGTGTTGAGAGTCACGTTGGCATTCATGACTCCATCGTCGTATGGGGGACTTGCGAGGCCGCGCCCGGGCCTGGACTGAGGAGCGCAGGAGAGCGCAGCGAACCGGAGCGACGAGGGAAGGCCCGGGCATGAAGGCGGCCGAGCCGCCGAGCCGGAGGCTCGGCAAATAGACACGGCCTGCGCTCCTGACCTAGGGAAGCGCAGGCCGTGCCCTGTCTATGTGGACGTCACTCCGAGCTGAAGGCGGCGTCGAACGCCGCCGCCGGCGGGGTGATCGCGTTGAGCTTCGAGATGTACGCCAGGGCCTCGGGCGCGCCCATGAGGCGGTCCATGCCGGCGTCCTCCCACTCGATGGAGATGGGGCCGTCGTAGCCGATGTGGTTCAGGGCGCGGAAGCAGTCCTCCCACGGCACGTCGCCGCGGCCGGTGGAGACGAAGTCCCAGCCGCGCTTGGGGTCGGCCCACGCCAGGTGCGAGGACAGGATGCCGCGGCGGCCGTCGCCGATGCGGACCTTGGCGTCCTTGCAGTCGACGTGGTAGATCCGGTCGGCGAAGTCGAGGATGAAGCCGGCCGGGTCGAGCTGCTGCCACACCATGTGCGACGGGTCCCAGTTGAGGCCGAACGACGCCCGGTGGCCGATGGCCTCCAGGGTCTTGACCGTCGTGTGGTAGTCGTAGGCGATCTCGCTGGGGTGGACCTCGTGGGCGAAGCGCACACCCTCCTGCTCGAACACGTCGAGGATGGGGTTGAAGCGCTCGGCGAAGTCCTCGTAGCCACGGTCGATCATGGCCTGGCTGGCCGGCGGGAACATGGCCACGGTGTGCCAGATCGAGGAGCCGGTGAAGCCGACCACGGTGCTGGCGCCCAGGAGGGCGGCGACGCGGGCGGTGTCCTTGGTCTCCTGCGCGGCGTTCTGCCGGACCTGCTCGGCGTCGTCCGACCACAGGCGCGAGGGCAGGATGCCCTTGTGCCGCTCGTCGATCGGGTGGTCGCAGATGGCCTGGCTGATCAGGTGGTTGGAGATCGTCCAGACCTTGAGGTTGTACTTCTCCAGGGTCTCCAGCTTGCGCTTGACGTACCCAGGGTCGCTCAGGGCCTTGTCGATCTCCAGGTGGTCGCCCCACGTGGCGATCTCGAGGCCTTCGTAGCCCCATTCCGAGGCGAGGCGGCAGACCTCCTCGAAGGGGAGGTCGGCCCACTGGCCGGTGAAGAGGGTGATCGGTCGCGTCATCGTCGTCAGTCTCCGTCAGTCTCCTGGGACGAGGTGTATGCCCCTTCCGCCCGGAACGCGAAACGGCTCGGGTGGCACTCACGTGTACGTCGCCTCGGCGCGACGGCGTACCCGCGACCGTGCCGGTCGCGTTCCGGGCGGACGGGAACCCCGGGTCCCCCCGAAAAAGGTGTGCGTGGTCTAGACAGTCGTCCAGCGGCTGTCGTCGCCGGCGCTGCGCTCGACCGCGTCGAGCACCTTCTGCACTTGGAGTCCGTCGTCGAACGAGGGGGTGGGGTCCGCCTCGGTCGCGATGGCCTCCAGGAAGTCCTTCACCTCGTGGGTGAACGTGTTCTCGTACCCGAGGCCGTGGCCCGGAGGCCACCACGCGCCCGCGTAGGGGTGGCCCGCCTCGGTGACGAGCACCCGGCGGAACCCGCCTTCCTCCGCGGCCAGCGTGTGGTCGTGGAACCACAGCTCGTTCAGCGACTCGAAGTCGAACGAGATGCTCCCGAGGGAGCCGTTGACCTCGATGCGCAGCGCGTTCTTGCGGCCGGTGGCGAAGCGGGTCGCCTCGAAGGAGGCGATCGCGCCGCCGCCGAAGCGGCCGGTGAAGATCGCGGCGTCGTCGACCGTGACCCGGCCCATCTCGGCGCCGCCCTGGGCGGAGAGCCCGGCGGAGGCGTCGGCGAGCGGGCGCTCCTTGACGAAGGTCTCGGTGATGGCCGAGACGCCCGTCAGGTGGTCGCCCAGGATGAACTGCGCGGTGTCGATGATGTGCGCGCCGATGTCGCCGAGCGCGCCCGAGCCGGCCTTGTCCTTCTGGAGCCGCCACACGAGGGGGAACTCGGGGTCGACGATCCAGTCCTGGAGGTACACGGCGCGTACGTGCCGGATGGTCCCCAGACGTCCCTCGGCGACGAGCTGGCGGGCCAGCGCGACGGCGGGGACGCGGCGGTAGTTGAAGGCGACCATGCTGCGCACGCCCCGGGCCGCCGCCACGCGGGCGGCGGCGGCCATGGCCTCCGCCTCCTCGACGGTGTTGGCCAGGGGCTTCTCGCACAGCACGTGCTTGCCCGCCTCAAGAGCGGCGATGGCGATCTCGGCGTGAGAGTCGCCGGGCGTGCAGATGTCGACCAAATGCACGTCGTCGCGCTTGACGAGTTCCTTCCAGTCCGTCTCGACGGACGCCCAGCCCATCTGTTCGGCTGCCGCCTGGGTGTTGGCCAGCGACCGGCCGGACAGGACCGCCATCGACGGCTTGACCGGCAGGTCGAAGAACGCGCCCACGCTGCGCCAGGCCTGGGAGTGCACGCGTCCCATGAACGCGTACCCCACCATGCCGACCCCGATGACCGGCTTCACGACTCGAAGCCCAGCGGCAGGTACTCGGCGGCGTTCTCCTTCGTGATGGTCTCGGAGGCCAGGGTGATGGACTGCGGGACCTGGTGCTCCAGGAGGTCGCTCATGCCCTTGCCCTGCGCGATGAGGCGGGCGAGCTTGATCGCCGAGGCGGCCATGGTGGGCGAGTAGGTGACCGTCGCCTTGAGGACGCCCGAGTCGGCCTGGATGTCACGCATGGCGTTGGCCGAGCCGGCGCCGCCGACCATGAAGAACTCGGAGCGGTTGGCCTCCTTGATGGCGGCCAGCACGCCGATGCCCTGGTCGTCGTCGTGGTTCCAGATGGCGTCGATCTTGGGGTGCGCCTGGAGCAGGTTGGCGGCGACCTCGGTGCCCGACTCGACGGTGAACTGCGCGTCCTGCTTGGCGGTCACCTTGAAGCCGTAGCTCTTAAGGGCGTCTTCGAAGCCCTTGCTGCGGTCCTGGGTCAGGGGCAGGGTGGCGATGCCCTGGATCTCCAGGATGACCGGGTCGGCGGTGCCCGCGTCCTTCAGCTTCTTGCCGATGAAGTGGCCGGCGGCCACGCCCATGCCGTAGTTGTCGCCGCCGATGTAGGTCCGGTACGACAGCTTGTCCGGGAAGATGCGGTCGAGGTTGACGACCGGGATGCCGGCGTCGGTGGCGCTGCGGGCGATCTGGTTCAGCTGGGCGCCGTCGTTCGGCAGCATGACGATGACGTTGACCTTGGCGGCGATCAGCGACTCGACAGCGGAGATCTGCTGGTTGATGTCGTTGGTCGGCTCGACGGCCTTGAACTCGACGTCCGAGTACTTGGCGGCGGCGTCGGCGGCGTTCTTCGCGATGGCCGCGATCCAGCCGTGGTCGGCGGCGGGGGCCGAGAAGCCGATGACGACCTTCGTGCCCGGCTCGTCGTTGCCACCGGCGGCGGGCGCCGGGGCGGCGGCGGCAGCCGAGGTGGCGGCCGGAGCCGCGGCGGGCTCGTTGCTGGTGCAGGCCGAAACGAGGGCACCGGCGCCGATGACGGCACCGCCGAGGAGGAATCCGCGGCGACCCGGGGTCTGGGTCATGATGTGTGTCTCCTTGGAGAGTAATTTCCGGCAGTGAGGTACCAGGACCGCGGCGGAACAGGTGCCACGGCCCAGCGGGGGGTGAGAACTGAGCTATGTACTTGCGTTGAGGCTGCGCCGCTGCAGAAGAACGGCGGCCACGATGATCAGGCCCTTGGCGATGAGCTGGTCACTGGTGTTCAACCCGTTGAGGATGAACAGGTTGGTGATCACGGTGAAGATCAGCAGACCGAGGATGGCTCCCACGATCGTGCCGCGCCCACCGGTGAGAAGCGTGCCGCCGATGATGACCGCGGCGATCGCGTCGAGTTCGTACAGGTCGCCGTGGGTGGACGACCCGGTCGTGGTGCGCGCCATGATGATGATCGCGGCGATGCCGCAGCAGAACCCGGACAGGGCGTAGAGCAGCATCGTGTGGCGTCGCACGTTGATGCCGGCCAGCCGGGCCGCCTCGGGGTTGCCGCCGACGGCGTAGGTGCGGCGGCCGAAGGTGGTGCGGTTGAGGATCAGCCAGCCGATGATGACGACCACGGCGAAGATGTAGACGAGCAGCGGCAGGCCGAACACGCGGGTCGTCGAGATGTCGACGATCAGCTGGTTGTCGGGCCCGACGAGCTGGGTCTTCCGGTCGGACATGCGCTGGGCCAGACCGCGGGCGGCCACGAGCATCGCCAGCGTGGCGATGAAGGGCACCATTCGCCCGTACGAGATCAGGAAGCCGTTGAGCAGTCCGGCGCCGGTTCCGACGAGGACGGCGCAGATCATCATGACCCACGGCCCGTAGGCCTGGGTCGCCAGCGTGGTGGCCCACACGGAGGCCAGTGCCATCACCGCGCCGACCGAAAGGTCGATGCCGCCGCCGATGATGACGAACGTCGCGCCGACGGTGATGACGCCGATGGTCGCGGCCAGGGCCAGGATCGACACCATGTTGGAACTGGTGGCGAACGCGTCCGGCACGGTGACGATACCGACGACGGCCAGGATGACCAGGGCCACCACCAGGCCGATGTGCGGGATCTCGCCGATCCTGCCTAGTCGGAGACCGCCTCCGCCTGAGGGCTGGGCGGTGGCCGCGTGGGCCTTCGCCGGGGCGGTTTCGTCCGCCTTGGGTGCGGACACCTGTTGCGGATTCACCTCTGTCATGGAACGGGCTCCTGCTCGATCAGTCGTGGGAGGGGGCGGACACCGGGTGGGCGTCCATGACGAGGTCCAGCACGGTGTGCTCGTCGAGCTCTCCGGCGCCGGCCTCTCGGACGATGCGGCCTTCGCGGATCACCAGCACGCGGTCGGAGAGGCCGAGGACCTCGGGAACCTCGCTGGAGACCAGCAGCACGCCGACGCCTTCGTCGGCCAGCTTGCGGACCAGGGCGTAGATCTCGGCGCGGGCGCCGACGTCCACACCGCGGGTCGGCTCGTCGAGCAGCAGCAGCTTGCGGCCGTCTCCGACCAGCCAGCGGCCGATGACCGCCTTCTGCTGGTTGCCGCCGGAGAGGGTCTTGATGACCCGGTTGGGGTCGGGCGGGCGGATGTCGAGCGCCTTCACCAGGTGCGCGGCCTCCGCGGCCTCCTTCTTGCGGTTGATCCACCCCAGGGTGGAGTAGCGCTCAAGGCTGGCGAGGGTGATGTTGCGGGCGATGCTCTGTCCGAGCAGCAGGCCCTGCGCCTTGCGCTCCTCGGGGGCCAGGCCCATGCCGAGGCGGACGCTGCGGGTGGTGTTGGCCCGGATGAGCTGCGCGTTCAGCGTGATCTTGCCAGTGCAGCGGCGGGCGCCGTACACGGCCTCGATGATCTCGGAACGGCCGGAGCCGACCAGCCCGGCGAGGCCGACGATCTCACCGGCCCGCACCGAGAACGACACGTCGCGCACCATCCCGGCTACGGACACGTTGTCCAGCTTGAGAAGTTCGTCCCCGAAACCGCCCTCGTGGCGGGGCGGGAAGACGTATTCGACATTGCGGCCGGTCATCAGCGACACGACCTGGTTGGTCGGGGTGGTCTTGGCGGGCAGTCCGACCGCGACGGTGCGGCCGTCCTTCAGCACGGTGACACGGTCGCCGATCTCACGGATCTCCTCCAGGCGGTGGGAGATGTAGATGACGGCGACGCCCTGTGCGGTGACCTCCCGGATGATCCGGAAGAGGTTGTTGACCTCGTCGTGCGCCAGTGCGGCCGAGGGTTCGTCCATGACGATGATCCGCGCGTCGTGCGACAGGGCCCGCGCCATGGAGACGACCTGCTTGCCGGCCGGCGAGAGCCGGCCCACTTCGGTCGTCGGGCGGATCTCGCCGTGCCCGAGTCTTTCGAGGATCTTCCTGGTCGCGGCGTTGGTCGCACCGCGACGGGTGAATCCCATCGTGGCGTGCTCGTGCCCGAGGAACACGTTCTCGGCGACGGACAGACCGTCGACGAGGTCGAGTTCCTGATAGATCGTCGCGACGCCCAGCTTCATAGCGGCCGTCGGGGTTGCCAGCTTCACCGGCTCGCCGTTCATCAGCACCTCGCCGGAGTCCGGCTGGTGGGCGCCCGCGAGCACCTTGATGAGGGTCGACTTACCGGCCCCGTTCTGTCCCAATAGACAGTGGACCTCTCCGGCGCGGACGTCGAGGTCCACGCCGTCGAGCGCACGCACGCCGGGGAACTGTTTGACGATGTCCCGCATCGCAAGCAACGGTGCGGTTTCCGACTGCTCCCGGCTTATGTCCTCCATGTTTCCGGATGCTAAGGACGACTTATGCTGACGGTCAAGCAAAAGTGGGTGTCCTGATGTCATAATGAGATCTGGAATCATCGGATGCGGAGAAGGGAGGCGAGGTTGACTCATGGGATGCTGAGCGAGTCCAACGGCTCGGTCACGGGCGCGGGAGCACTGCTCTCGATCCTTCGTGACGGCCAGGCCCGGACGCGGGCCGAACTCGTCCAGCTCACGGGTCTCGCCAGGTCCACGGTTTCGCAGCGGCTCGACGCACTGCTCTCCCATCAATGGATCGTGCCCGCCGACGACGCGATCTCCTCAGGAGGGCGGCCCGCGACCGCCTTCACCTTCAACCGGGGCGCCCGGGTCGTCGCGGCGGCCGATCTCGGGGCGACCCACGCACGAGTGGCGGTGACCGACCTCGCCTCGACCGTCCTGGCCGAACGCAGGGTCGACCTGCCCATCGACCGAGGCCCGGAAGAGGTCCTCGGCTGGCTGGTGGTAACGCTAAAAGAGCTGCTGGTCGAGACCGGCGGCTCGCTCTGCGGCGTGGGTGTCGGCCTCCCCGGGCCGGTCTCCCACTCCAGCGGCCGTCCGGTCAACCCGCCGATAATGCCCGGATGGGATGGGTTCCCAGTGCCTGACTGGCTGGGATCTCGTCTAGGGGCACCGGTTCTGGTCGACAACGACGTCAACATCATGGCGCTGGGCGAACACTGGGCGGCCAGGCGTGACGTCGAGCATCTGGTGTTCGTCAAGATCGGCACCGGCATCGGGTGCGGCATCATCTCCGAGCGGCGGCTCCACCGCGGCGCTCAGGGTGCGGCCGGCGACATCGGGCACATCAGGGTCACCGCCAACGACGAGGTTGTGTGCCGGTGTGGCAACAGCGGATGTCTCGAAGCGGTGGCCAGCGGCGCCGCCATCGCCCATCAGTTGAGCGCGGCCGGGGTCGACGCCCACGGCAGTCGTGACGTGGTCAACCTGGTGCGGCAGGGCAACACGATGGCCGTGCAGTTCGCGCGGCAGGCCGGGCGTGAGATCGGCGACGTCCTGGCGTCCATCGTCAATTTCTTCAATCCGTCGGTGATAGTGATCGGCGGAGACATGGCCGAGGCCGGGGAGCACATCCTGGCCGGGGTGCGGGAGGTCATATACAGCCGCTCGCTCCCGCTGGCGACGCAGCACCTGAGCATAAGAGCCACCGAGCTCGGCGATCGGGCGGGCATCATCGGCGCGGCCGTCATGGTCATAGAGCACGTCCTGTCCCCCGAAGCGGTGGATCTGGTCGTCTCGTCCTGAGAGCGCTCTCTTGACCAACCAGCAACAAACTAGCAACAATACGGGCAGGTTCGCTCGATCTGGTCAGCGGTGGCACGCTGACCTCCCGGTGAGAGCGCTCCCTTCCCTTTGACGCGTTCGGCGCACGCGTTCCGGCACCCCCCTCCGAAAGGAACGCTTCGTGCGCCCCTTCATCCGTGTCGTCTTAAGCGCCTTATTGGTGCTGGCCGGTGTGATCGCCGTCCCGGCACCGGCCCAGGCAGCCGATTTCAGCGTCCTGGTCTTCTCCAAGACCGCCGGCTTCCGGCACGGCTCCATCGGCCCCGGCATCACCGCCATCCAGCAGCTCGGCGCCGCCAACAACTTCACGGTCGAGGCGACCGAGGACGCGGCCCAGTTCACCGACGCCAACCTGGCCCGCTTCAACGCGGTCATCTGGCTCTCCACCACGGGCGACGTGCTCAACGCCACCCAGCAGGCCGCCTTCGAGCGGTACATCGCCGCAGGCGGCGGCTACGCGGGCGTGCACGCCGCGGCCGACACCGAGTACGACTGGGCCTGGTACGGCAACCTCGTCGGCGCCTACTTCCAGCAGCACCCCGCCGAGCAGACCGCGACCGTGCGGGTCTCCGACCGGGTGCACCCCTCCACCGCGCACCTGCCGCACCGCTGGAGCCGGTACGACGAGTGGTACAGCTACCGCGCCAACCCGCGCGGCAAGGTCCACGTGCTGGCCACCCTCGACGAGACCACCTACTCGGGTGGCGGCATGGGCATCGACCACCCGATCTCGTGGTGCCAGAACTACGCGGGCGGCCGGTCCTGGTACACGGGCATGGGGCACACCGACGCCTCCTACAGCGACGCCAGCTTCCGCAACCACCTGCTCGGCGGCATCCGGACCGCGGCCGGGTTCGCGGCGGCCGACTGCGGCGCGACCGTGACGGGCAACTTCCAGCAGATCGAGCTGGCCAAGGGCGTCGCCGAGGTCGGCGAGCCGATGAGCCTGTCGGTCACCCCCGACGGCGGCGTCTTCCACACCGCCCGCACCGGCGCGGTCCGCTACACCGACGCGGCCGGCAACACCAAGATCGCCGCCACCATCCCCGTCTACACCCACGACGAGGAGGGCCTCCAGGGCGTCGCGGTCGACCCCGGCTACGCGACCAACCGGTGGGTCTACCTGTTCTACGCGCCGCCGCTGTCGACCCCCGGTGGCGACGCCCCGGCCAGCGGGACCGCCGCCGAACTCGCCCCCTTCAACGGGGTGAACCGCCTGTCCCGGTTCACTGTGAACGCCGACAACACGCTCAACCTCGCCTCCGAGCGGACCGTCCTGGACGTCCCGACCAGCCGTGGCATGTGCTGCCACGTGGGCGGCGACATGGACTTCGACGCGGCCGGCAACCTCTACCTGTCGACCGGTGACGACACCAACCCGTTCGACTCGGCCGGGTTCGCCCCGATCGACGAGCGGGCCGGCCGCAACCCGGCGTTCGACGCCCAGCGCACCAGCGCCAACAGCAACGACCTGCGCGGCAAGGTGCTGCGGATCAAGCCGACCGCCTCGGGCAGCCCGGCGTACACGATCCCGTCGGGCAACATGTTCGCCCCGGGCACCGCGAACACCAAGCCCGAGATCTACGCCATGGGCTTCCGCAACCCGTTCCGGATGAGCGTCGACAAGGCCACCGGCGTCGTCTACCTGGGCGACTACGGTCCCGACGCCGGCACCGCCGACCCGAACCGGGGCCCGGCGGGCCAGGTCTCCTTCGACCGGATCACCGCGCCCGGCTTCTACGGCTGGCCCTACTGCTCGTCGTTCAACGACGCCTACAACGAGTACACCTTCCCGGCCGGCCCGTCGGGCGCGAAGTACAACTGCGCCGGCGGCCCGACGAACAACTCGCCGAACAACACCGGCATCCAGACGCTGCCGCCGTCGCAGCGCGGCTGGATCCCCTACACCGGCTCGACCCCGGCGGAGTTCACCGGCGGCGGCCTGTCGCCCATGGGCGGCCCGGTCTACCGCTACGACGCCGCCTCGACCTCGCCGGTCAAGTTCCCGCGCTACTACGACGGGACCTTCTTCGCCGGTGAGTTCGGCCGTCGCTGGATCAAGAACATCGTGCCCGACTCGACCGGGCAGTGGCTGACGATCAACCCGTTCCCGTGGTCGGGTACCCAGATCATGGACATGGAGTTCGGCAAGAACGGCGCGCTCTACGTCCTCGACTACGGCACCGGCTGGTTCAACGGCGACGGCAACTCGGCCCTCTACCGGATCGAGTACGCCGCCGACGGCCACGCGCCCAAGGCCGTGATCACGCCCAGCCGGACCTCCGGGCCGGCGCCGCTCACCGTGGCGTTCTCCTCGGCCGGCACCGTGGACCCCGACGGCGACCCGATAACGCTGGCCTGGGACTTCGACGGCAACGGCACCACCGACTCGACGGCGGCCAACCCTTCGTACACGTACACGGCCAACGGCACCTACAACCCCACCTTGACCGTGCGCGACAGCACGAACAAGGCCTCCTCCGCGAGCACGGTGATCACCGTGGGCAACACCGCGCCCACGGTGGTGGTGAACACACCGGTCAACGGCGGGCTGTTCTCCTTCGGCGACGCGATCCCGTTCACGGTGACCGTCACCGACCCCGAGGACGGCACGATCGCCTGCTCGCGGGTCAAGGTCAGCTTCATCCTCGGCCACGACTCCCACGGCCACCCGATGACCAGCGCGAACGGCTGCTCGGGCACCCTGCAGACGACCACCGACGGTGAGCACGACTCCGCCGCGAACATCTACGGCGTCATCGACGCCGAGTACACCGACAACGGCGGGCTGACCACGCACACCCAGGCCCAGTTGCAGCCGAGGCTGCGCCAGGCCGAGCACTACTCGTCGCAGAACGGCGTGCAGGCGGTCGCCGGCGCGGCCCCCCACGGCGGCGCGGCGGTCGGCTACATCGACAACAACGACTGGATCGCGTTCACCCCGTACAACCTGACCGGGGCCACCTCGTTCACGGCCAGGGTCGGCGCGGTGGCCGGCGGCAACACGCTGGAGGTGCGGACCGGCTCGCCGACGGGCACGCTCGTGGCCACGGTCACCGTCCCGGCCACCGGCGGGTACGCCACCTTCCAGGACGTCACCGTCCCGATCACCAGCCCGCCCACCAGCACCGGCCCGCTCTATCTGGTGTTCAAGGGCGCGACCGGCGGCGGCCTGTTCGACCTCGACGACTTCACCTTCGGCACCGGCAGCGGGCCCCAGCAGCCCACGGGCAACCTGGCGCTGAACAAGCCGGTCGTGGTGACCAGCACCGAGGCGGCGACCTACCCGGGTTCGGCCGCGGTCGACGGCAGTGGCACCACCCGGTGGGCCAGCGCCTTCTCCGACCCGCAGTCGATCACGGTCGACCTGGGGGCCTCCTACAACATCAACCGGGTCAGGCTGAGCTGGGAGGCGGCCTACGGGTCGGCGTACACGATCGCGACCTCCCCGAACAACTCCACGTGGACCACGGTCAAGACCGTGACCGGTGAGAACGGCGGCGTCGACGACCACACGGGCCTGAGCACCACCGGTCGTTACGTCCGCATCACCGGCACGACCAGGGCCACCGCGTGGGGCTACTCGCTCTGGGAGTTCGAGGTGTACGGCTCCAGCGGCCCGACCAACCCGACGCCGACCAACGTCGCGCAGGGCAAGACGGCGACCGCCTCCAGCCAGGAGGCCGCCTACACCCCGGCGATGGCCGTCGACGGCTCCGGCACCACCCGCTGGTCGAGTGCGTTCTCCGACCCGCAGTGGATCCAGGTCGACCTCGGCCAGACCTACGCCATCAGCAGGGTGCGCCTGAGCTGGGAAGCGGCCTACGGCAGCGGCTACCAGATCCAGACCTCGCCCAACGGCTCGACGTGGACCACGATCAAGACGGTGACCGGTGAGAACGGCGGCGTCGACGACCACACGGGCCTGAGCAACAGCGCCCGCTACGTCCGCATCAACGGCACGGCACGCGGAACGGCCTGGGGCTACTCGCTCTGGGAGTTCGAGGTGTACGGCAGCTAGAACCACCCCTCAGAAACACCGCAGGGCCCGGCGTGTTCCCCCCCACGCCGGGCCCTCGCGGGTTTCTCAGGGCTTCAGCATCGCCTGGAGCGACGCGGTCGCCTGCTTGCCGATCTCGGTCGGCTGCAGGTAGGGCTGCTCGGCCACGATCTGGTCCCAGTTGGCCGCGATCCCCTCGATCGACAGGTCGTCGCTCGACCAGCCGGGGCCCTCGGCGACGAACACGCGGGCGACCCGGCCCGCGCCGACCGAGAACACCTCGCCGCTGGTCGCGCAGCTCTCGTGGACCAGGTAGGCGACCAGGGGGCTGATCGTCTCGGGCCCGAACTTCGCCTCGAACTCCGGCGGGAGCAGCGACTCGGTCATCCGCGTCCAGGCGATCGGCGCGATGGCGTTGGCCAGGATGCCCGAGCGGGCGCCCTCGATCGCGGTCGACTTCGTCAGCCCGACCAGCCCCATCTTGGCCGTGGAGTAGTTCGCCTGCCCGAAGTTGCCGAACAGCCCGGCGGGCGAGGAGGTGTTCACGATCCGCCCGTAGCCGCGCTCCTTCATGTACGGGTAGGCGGCCCGCGTCACGAGGAACGACCCGCGCACGTGCACCGCGAGCACCGCGTCGAAGTCCTCGACCGAGATCTTCCCGAGGGAGCGGTCGCGCAGGATCCCGGCGTTGTTGACGACGATGTCGAGCTGCCCGAAGGTGTCGACGGCCTGCCTGACGATCGCCTCGGCCCCTTCGGGGGTGGCCACGTTGTCGCCGTTGGCGACGGCCTCGCCGCCGTTCTTGACGATCAGCTCCGCCACCTCGGCGGCCGGTCCGGCGGAGGCCCCGGTGCCGTCGAGCGCCCCGCCGAGGTCGTTGACGACGACCTTGGCCCCGCGCTCGGCGAGCAGCAGCGCGTGCGACCGCCCGAGCCCGTGTCCCGCGCCGGTGACAACCGCGACCCGGCCGTCGTACCTGAGGAGATCATCCGGCATTCTCGTCCACACCCTTCCAAGGAGAACAAAATTCTGGTCTAGCGCACGATACCAAACGGGACGTAGCGGACAGTGATCGGACGAGTGAGTTTCTGATATGGTTTCGCCGCCGTCGCACCCCTGGCTGGAGGCCGTGTCTATGCGCACTCTCCGCGTGGTTCAGTGGGCCACCGGCGCCGTGGGGGGATATGCGCTTCGCGGTGTTGTCGAGCGTCCCGAGTTCGAGCTCGCCGGAGTCCTGGTCTACGACCCCGAAAAGATCGGCATCGACGCCGGTCCGCTCGTCGGTCTCCCGGAAACGGGAGTCACCTGCACCGACGACGTCGACGCCATCATGGCTCTCGACGCCGACTGTGTTCTCCACATGCCGCTGCCGGCGACCTTCTTCGGCGGTGACCACGACCATGACGTCGACATCATCTGCAAGCTGCTGGCCTCGGGCAAGAACGTCATCACCACGACGGGCTTCGTCTACCCGATGGCCTACGGCGCGGGCGTCGTCGACCGCATCGAGAAGGCCTGCCAGGAGGGCGGCACCACCCTCCACGGCACCGGCATCAACCCCGGTTTCGTGAGCGACGTGCTGCCGCTGACCCTGACGGGGCTGTCGTCGCGGCTCGACCACATCTACGTGCGCGAGACCTCCGACTACCGGGGCCACCCGTCGCGCCACATCGTGACCGACCTGATCGGCTTCGCCCGCACCGCCAAGGACTACGTGACGGCCGTGCGCCCGTTCCGGGCCTTCCAGCGGGCGCTGTTCACCGAGAGCGTGCAGCTCGTGTCGGCGGCGCTGGGCGTGGAGCTCGACGAGATCGAGGAGACCGACGAGTTCGAGCTCGCCACCGAGGACTTCGAGATCGCCTCCGGCCTGGTCCGCCAGGGCACGGTCAGCGCCTCGCGCTGGGTCTTCTCGGGCCTGGTGCGGGGGCGGCCGTTCATGACGGTCGAGTGCGTCTACAAGGCCGACGCCGACAAGGTGCTGCGCTGGTACGAACCGGGGTTCTCGATCCACATCGAGGGCCGCCCGACGATCGTGGTGAACCTCAAGGAGGTCAACCACGGCCTGGCGGGGGCGGCGGCCCACGCGGTCAACGCGATCCGCGCGGTCGTCCTGGCCGACCCCGGCATCCGCACCATCCTCGACCTGCCGATGGTGACCGGCCGGGGCACCGCCCGGCTGGCCTAACCCCGCGCCGGGAGCTGGGCCGAGACCTGCTCGGCCCACGGCTTCAACACCGCGTCGAGCTCCGCGATTTGGCTCTCCAGCACCGCCAGGCCCGGCGTCGGCACGATCGCGCCCAGCTCGACCAGGAGCGGCCGGAAGTGGGTCTCCACCGCCAGGGCGTGCTGGGCGCCGCCCATCACCAGCAGCGGGATCGCGCGCTTCCCGGCCAGCGCCCGGTGGCCCAGCCGGTCGAGGAAGACCTTGAGGAGCCCGGTGTAGGTCGCCTTGTAGGTCGGGCTCGCCAGCACCAGCACGTCGGCGTTCTTGACCAGGCCGAGCGCGGCCTCGACGGCGGCGACGGGCTCGGCCGCCAGGAGGTGGGGCGCGAGCTCGGCGAGGTCGATCACGTCACCGGCGGAGCCGAGGGCGGCCTCGGCGGCCCGGACGGCCACGGTGAGGGTCCGCGACCCGCTGCGCGGGTTGCCGACCACGGTGACGATGGCGCTCATTCAACGTCCTCGTACTCTTCGGCCTCGTCATCGGGCAGGTCGTACCAGAAGACGTCGCCGGGATATTCCAGGCTCATAGAGGGAATGTAGCACTAAATCCCTATCTGTAATATAGGTTTTCTGACGTGCGCAGCCGGTCGTGCGACACCAGGTGGACCAGGTGGGCCAGAGTCTCGTTGTTGGCGGCCCGGAGCTGGAAGCCCTGGATCGACTCCCAGGGCCGCGACCAGGTCAGCCGCTGCGCGATCTCCCAGCAGGTCAGGCCGGGTTCCCCGGCCACCACCCGCTCGATCTCGGCGAGACGCTCGACGTGGTGGCCGATCACGTGGTCGACGCGGCCGAGCAGGTCGGGGAAGCGGTATTCGTGGGCGGGCAGCACCTCCTCGACGTCGAGGCGGCCCACCTTGCGCAGGGCGTCGAGGTAGTCGCCCAGCGGGTCGGGCGGCGACTGCGTGTGGAAGGCCACCATCGGGGTGATCTTCGCCAGCACGTGGTCGCCGGAGAAGAGCAGCTTCTCGCTGACGAAGCAGAGGTGGCCGGGCGAGTGGCCGGGGGTCCAGACGGCGGTCAGGTCCCAGCCGGGCAGGTCGAGGCGGTCGCCGTCCTCGATGAGCCGGTCGGGGGCGCCCGCCGAGACGAACCCGCGGATCCCCAGGGAGGCGCCGGCCAGTTCGCGGGCCCTGCCCTCGGGGACGCCGCAGCGCAGCAGCAGCCGGCGTTCCCGGTCGGCCAGGTCGGCGGGCATCTCGTAGCGGTCGCGCAGCAGCCGGGCGTCGGCCGGGTGCAGGCCGATCCAGGCGCCGGAGTCCTCCCTGACCCGGCCGGCCAGGCCGTAGTGGTCGGGGTGCATGTGGGTGACCAGGACCGCCTGGACGTCGGTGATCGCGTAGCCCGCCGTCTTCAGGCCGGTCGTCAGGGCCGTGTACGCCTCCTCGGTGTCCCAGCCCGCGTCGATCAGCGCCACGCCGCCGGGCAGTTCGAGGGCGTAGACCAGCACGTACCGGAGAGGGGTGTTCGGCAGCGGCACCGGGATCGACCAGAGGCCGGGGCGGACGCGCTCGACCTCGGGGATGCGGCCGGCCTGCCAGGCGGCGTGCTGGACCGGGCTGGCCGGTTCGGTGGGTCTTCTCACGGGGTCGATTGTGTCCGACCCACCGAACATAATTCTAGTCTGTGTAAGTTTCATCGGACATACCGGACGCGCACCAGGTCGGCCCAGCACCCCCGACCTGCGGTTCTTGACCCTCGGCGAAACCCGTTGGAAACATCAGGTGCACCTGAGCCATGGGAGCGCTCCCATACCTGACCGAGGTGCATCTTGACGCGACGTCTCACCGCCGTACTCACGGCGGCGGCGCTGGTCCTGTTACCAGTGACCACCGCCTATGCCGACGAAGGCCCGGAACAGATCCCCAACGGGACGTTCGAGACCTCCACCGCGCCGTGGTGGAACACGGGCAACGTCACCGTCGAGCTGGAGGACGGCCGCCTGTGCGCCGACATCCCCGGCTCGACCACCAACCCCTGGGACGCCATCATCGGCCTCGACGGCATCCCGCTGGTCGCCGGTGAGACCTACGCCTACCGCTTCTTCGCCTCGGCGACGCCCTCGCGGGTGGGCCGGGCGCTCATCCAGCTCCCGGTCGACCCGTGGACGACGTTCTTCGCGGCCAACCCCGAGATGAGCGTGTCGGGCAACTCCTACGAGTTCACCTTCACCCCGGCCACCAGCCTGCCCAACGCCCAGATCGCCTTCCAGCTCGGCGGCAGCGCGACCCCGTGGCGCTTCTGCCTCGACGACGTGTCGCTGCGCGGCGGCGCCGAACCCGAGGTCTACGAGCCCGACACCGGCCCCCGCGTGCGGGTGAACCAGGTGGCCTACCTCCCCAAGGGCCCGAAGAACGCGACCGTCGTGACCGACGCCACCGACGCGGTGGGCTGGCAGCTCAAGAACGCGGGCGGCTCGGTCGTCGCGAGCGGCGACACCACCCCGAAGGGCGTCGACGCCAGCTCCGGCCAGAACGTGCACAGCATCGACTTCGGCTCCTACGTCACCCCCGGCGAGGGCTACACCCTGACCGCCGACGGCGAGACCAGCCGGCCCTTCGACATCGCGTCGAGCGCCTACGCCCAGCTCAAGCTGGACGCGCTGAAGTTCTACTACACCCAGCGCAGCGGCATCGCGATCGACGACGCGCTGCGTCCCGGCTACGGCCGCCCCGCCGGCCACATCGGCGTCGCCCCCAACCAGGGCGACACCAGCGTCCCCTGCCAGCCGGGCGTCTGCGACTACTCCCTCGACGTCTCGGGCGGCTGGTACGACGCCGGCGACCACGGCAAGTACGTCGTCAACGGCGGCATCTCCGTCTGGCAGCTCATGAGCGAGTTCGAGCGGACCAAGAACGCCGCGACCGCCAAGCCCATCGGCTCGCTGGCCATCCCGGAGAGCGGCGACCCCGTCCCGGACATCCTCGACGAGGCCCGCTGGGAGCAGGAGTTCCTGCTCAAGATGCAGCGTCCCGACGGCATGGCGCACCACAAGATCCACGACCAGAACTGGACCGGCCTGCCGCTGCTCCCCCACCTCGACCCGCAGCCGCGTGAGCTCCACCCGGTCTCGACCGCGGCGACCCTGAACCTGGCCGCCACCGCCGCCCAGGCCGCCCGCCTGTTCGCGCCCTACGACGCGGCCTTCGCGGCCAAGAACCTGGCCGCCGCCCGCAAGGCCTGGACGGCCGCCAAGGCCAACCCGGCGATCTACGCCTCCGCCAACGACGGCGTGGGCGGCGGCGCCTACAACGACGACAACGTGGCCGACGAGTTCTACTGGGCCGCCGCCGAGCTCTACATCACCACCGGCGAGGCGGTCTTCCGCGACGCCGTGGTGAACTCGCCGCTGCACACCTCGGACGTGTGGCGCGAGCGCGGCTTCGACTGGGCCTCGACCGCCCAGCTCGGCCGCCTCGACCTGGCCACGGTGCCCAACAACCTGCCCGGCCGGGCCGAGGTCCGCGCGTCGGTCCTGGCGGGCGCGGACAAGTACCTCGCCACGGTCGACGCCCACCCGTACGGCCTGGCCTACAACCCGCCCGACTTCGACTGGGGTTCCAACAACCTGGTGCTCAACAACATGGTCGTGATGGCGGCGGCGTACGACATCTCCGGCCAGAAGAAGTACCTGGACGGCGTCCTGGAGGGCATCGACTACATCCTCGGCCGCAACGCCCTGAACATCTCCTACGTGACGGGCTACGGCGAGGTCAGCTCCGAGAACCAGCACTCCCGCTGGTACGCCAACCAGCTCAACCCCGACCTGCCCAACCCGCCCAGGGGCACCCTGGCGGGCGGCCCGAACTCGGCCATCCAGGACCCGATCGCGCAGACCAACCTCCAGGGTTGCAAGCCGCAGTTCTGCTACATCGACCACATCGAGTCGTGGTCGACCAACGAGCTGACGATCAACTGGAACTCCCCGCTCTCGTGGATCTCGGCCTTCATCGCCGACCAGGGCGACGGCTCGGTGACCGCGCCCGGCGCGTGTGACGTGACCTACCAGATCCACGGCACGTGGCCGACCGGCTTCTCCACCCAGGTGACGATCAAGAACACCGGGACCACGGCCATCGACGGCTGGGACCTGAAGTGGTCGTTCCTGGGCGGGCAGAAGCTCGACCACGGCTGGAACGCCGACTACTCGCAGTCGGGCGCGACCCTGACCGCGAAGAACCTGTCCCACAACAAGAAGATCCACCCCGGCTCGTCGATCACCTTCGGCTTCAACGGGATCGGCGCCCCCGGCGCCAACCCGGTGCCGGACCTGTTCCTGCTGAACGGGAAGGCCTGCGCTTAAAGGCAGGTCAGGTATGGGCCCGCGCCTCCTCGGGGGGAGTCGCGGGCCCATAATCTTTCCCGTGCTCAACGACATCCACATCGACGACGCGGTCCGCGCGCTCCGGCCCGACTTCGCCGCCCTCCTCATCGAGGCCACCGGCTTCGTCAACGGCCCCTCCGACGACCGGTCGAGGAAGTGGCTGGCCAAGGCGGCCGAGCGGGCCGCGCCGCTCGACGACAAGAAGATCGAGTCCTGGCGCGACGCCTACCGCGCGTTCGGCGCCAAGCCCTCCCGCACCCGCCCGTCGGTCGACGCCCTGATCCGCCGGATGCCGCTGCCCGAGATCAACCTGGTCGTCGACGCCTACAACTCCGTGTCGGTGCGCCACACGCTCCCCATCGGCGGCGAGGACCTGCGCCGCTACGAGGGCCCGGCCCGGCTGGTCCGCGCCGCCGGCGACGAGAAGTCCGACGAGGCGCTGGGCGAGCCCGAGGAGGGCGAGGTGATCTGGCGCGACGACGCGGGGGTGACCTGCCGGCGGTGGAACTGGCGTCAGGGCGTCCGCACCCGCATCACCGAGGAAACGGTCGACGCGATTTTCATCCTCGAACGACTGGCCCCCATGACCATGGCGGAACTGGCCACAGCAGGCGAGGAACTGGTCACGTTGCTGCACTTGATCAGCCCTGATGTCCGAACTTCAAGTCGCACAATCAGCTAGAATTACGACCAATATGACGAAAAGGGGACCTCGCCCTGACCAGCCGGCGAGGGTGCCTCTACCATCCTGGGGGGCTACCCGTGCGTGACCAGTTCGGACAGTCCTGGGAGCATAAGCGGGAACCACGCGCCGGACGGCACTCGTCACCTGGCTGGACGAGTAGCCTTGGACAGGTTCCTTTACATCACCGCCGATCTGCGGAAGAGGGCGATTTCCGCCGTGTCGTCTGAGTCGTCGCGGACAAACCCGCTGGCAAGCTTTGGACAGAACGAATGGCTTGTCGACGAGCTGTACCAAAAGTACCTTCAGGACCCCGAGTCGGTTGACAAGGCCTGGTGGCACTTCTTCGCGGATTACAACGGGCAGGGCAAGGTAGCCCCGCCGGGTGACGCGACGCAGGCCGCCCCACCCGCTTCCGCACCCGCAGCCCCCCCGCAGCCGAAGGCCGAGCCCGTCAAGGCCCCGGCCCCGGCCAAGGCGCCGGAGAAGCCGGCCGCGAAGCCCGCCGCCAAGGCCGAGGCGCCCAAGGCGCCCGCCGGCGCGGTCGAGGAGAAGCTGCGCGGCGCCGCCGCCCGCACCGCCCTCAACATGGAGGCGTCGCTGGCGGTCCCGACCGCGACCAGCGTGCGGGCCGTCCCGGCCAAGCTGCTGATCGACAACCGGATCGTGATCAACAACCACCTGTCCCGTGGGCGCGGTGGCAAGATCTCCTTCACCCACCTGATCGGCTACGCCATCGTGCGGGCCCTTGAGGCCATGCCCGAGATGAACCACGCCTACGGCGAGGTCGACGGCAAGCCGACCCTCATCCGGCCCGAACACGTCGGGCTGGGCCTGGCGATCGACGTCCAGAAGAGCGACGGAACGCGCCAACTGCTGGTGCCGTCGATCAAGGCCGCCGAGTCGATGGACTTCCAGCGGTTCTGGACGGCCTACGAGGAGATCGTCCGCAAGGCGCGCTCCGGCAAGCTCGGCGTCGAGGACTTCCAGGGCACCTCGATCTCGCTGACCAACCCCGGCACCATCGGCACGGTCCACTCGGTGCCGCGCCTGATGCCCGGTCAGGGCACGATCATCGGCGTCGGCGCGATGGAATACCCGGCCGAATACCAGGGCGCCTCCGCGGAGACCCTGTCCCGGCTGGCCATCAGCAAGGTCATGACGATCACCAGCACCTACGACCACCGCATCATCCAGGGTGCGCAGTCGGGTGACTTCCTGCGGCGCATCCACCAGCTCCTGCTGGGCGCCGACAACTTCTACGACGACATCTTCGAGTCGCTGCGGATCCCCTACGAGCCGGTCCGCTGGACCGTCGACGTGTCGGCCTCCCACGACAACGACGTCGCCAAGTCGGCCCGGGTCATCGAGCTGATCCACGCCTACCGCGTGCGCGGCCACCTGATGGCCGACACCGACCCGCTGGAATACCGCCAGCGCAAGCACCCCGACCTCGACATCACCAAGCACGGCCTCACCCTGTGGGACCTGGAGCGCGAGTTCCCGACCGGTGGTTTCGGCGGCCGGGCGCTGATGACGCTGCGCGAGGTCCTCGGTGTGCTGCGCGACTCCTACTGCCGCACCGTCGGCATCGAGTACATGCACATCCAGAACCCCGAGGAGCGGGCCTGGATCCAGGCGCGGGTCGAGAAGCCCCACGCCAAGCCCGACCGCGACGAGCAGCTCCACGTCCTGTCGCGGCTCAACACCGCCGAGGCGTTCGAGACCTTCCTGCAGACGAAGTACGTCGGCCAGAAGCGCTTCTCGCTGGAGGGCGGCGAGTCGCTGATCCCGCTGCTCGACTCGGTGATCGCGTCGGCCGCCGACGAGTCGCTCGACGAGGTCGTCATCGGCATGGCCCACCGCGGCCGTCTCAACGTGCTGGCCAACATCGTCGGCAAGTCCTACGCCCAGGTGTTCGGCGAGTTCGAGGGCAACCTCGACCCGCGCAGCGCCCACGGCTCGGGCGACGTGAAATACCACCTGGGCGCCAACGGCGACTTCGTGTCGGCGGCGGGCAACCGGATCAAGGCGTCCGTGGTCGCCAACCCCTCCCACCTGGAGGCGGTCGACCCCGTCCTCGAAGGCGTCGTGCGCGCCAAGCAGGACCTGCTGGAGATGGGCCCCGAGGGCTTCACCGTCCTGCCGGTGCTGATCCACGGCGACGCGGCCTTCGCGGGCCAGGGCGTGGTGGCCGAGACGCTGCACCTGTCGCAGCTGCGCGGCTACCGCACCGGCGGCACCGTCCACATCGTGGTCAACAACCAGGTCGGCTTCACCACCAGCCCGGAGGCCTCGCGTTCGTCGGTCTACGCCACCGACGTCGCCCGGATGATCCAGGCGCCGATCTTCCACGTGAACGGCGACGACCCCGAGGCCGTCGTCCGGGTCGGCCGGCTGGCCTACGAATACCGCCAGGCGTTCCGCAAGGACGTCGTGATCGACATGATCTGCTACCGGCGCCGCGGCCACAACGAGGCCGACAACCCGAGCTTCACCCAGCCGCTCATGTACGACCTGATCGACGCCAAGCGCTCCACCCGCAAGCTCTACACCGAGGCCCTGATCGGCCGCGGCGACATCACGGTCGAAGAGGCCGAGCAGGCGCTGCGCGACTACCAGGAGCAGCTGGAGCGGGCCTTCACCGAGACCCGCGAGGCCGCCAAGAAGCCGCTTGAGGAGGGCGCGGTCGTCAAGCCGCCCACCGACGAGCTGGTCGAGTGGAGCCACGACGACACCAAGACGGCCATCTCCGAGGAGACCGTCAAGCGGGTCATCGACACGCAGCTCACGCTGCCCGAGGGCTTCACCGTCCACCCGAGGCTCAACCCGGTGCTCCAGCGGCGCGGCGCGATGGTCGAGGAGGACGCGATCGACTGGGCGACCGGCGAGACGCTGGCGTTCGGTTCGCTCCTGCTCGACGGCCACCCCGTCCGCCTGGCGGGCCAGGACTCGCGGCGCGGCACGTTCGGTCAGCGCCACGCCGTGCTGGTCGACCGGGTCACCGGCGAAGACCACACCCCGCTGAAGACGTTCAACGAGGGCGTCACGAAGTTCTACGTCTACGACTCGCTGCTGAGCGAGTTCGCGGCGCTGGGCTTCGAATACGGCTACAGCGTGGTCCGGCCCGAGGCGCTGGTCCTCTGGGAGGCCCAGTTCGGCGACTTCGTCAACGGCGCCCAGTCGATCATCGACGAGTTCATCTCGTCCGGTGAGCAGAAGTGGGGTCAGCGTTCGTCGGTCGTGCTGCTGCTGCCGCACGGCTACGAGGGCCAGGGTCCCGACCACTCCTCGGCCCGCATCGAGCGGTTCCTGCAGGTGTGCGCGGTCGACAACATGACCGTGGCCCAGCCGACGACCCCGGCGAACTACTTCCACCTGCTGCGCTGGCAGGCGCTGTCCGACCGGCGCAAGCCGCTGGTGGTCTTCACGCCCAAGTCGCTGCTGCGCCACAAGGCGGCGGCGTCGGCGACGGCCGAGTTCACCTCGGGCACCTTCCAGCCGGTCATCGGTGACACCACCGTCGACCCGGCGGGCGTCCGGAAGGTCGTCCTGTGCTCCGGCAAGATCTACTACGATCTGGCCGCCGCGCGCGACAAGGGCGGCCACACCGACACGGCGATCGTCCGGATGGAGCGGCTCTTCCCGTTCCCCGAGCAGCCGCTGAAGGCCGAGCTGGCCCGCTACGGCGACGGCGTCGACCTCATCTGGGCTCAGGACGAACCCGTCAACATGGGTCCGTGGCCGTTCCTGGCGCTGAAGCTGACCGAACGCCCCGAGGTGCTCAACGGCCGGCGGCTGCGCCGGGTCTCGCGTCCGGCGAACTCCTCGCCGGCGGCGGGCTCCCACAGCACCCACGACAACGAGCTCCACACCATCGTCACCGAGATCTTCGGCTAGACACCGTCACACCCAGCGGGAGGCCCTCCGGTGCGGGGGGCCTCCCGTCGTTTCCGGGAGCAGATCATGTACTTCACCGACAGAGGCATCGAGGAGCTCGTCGAGCGCAGGGGCGAGGAGGAGGTCCAGATCGTCTGGCTGGCCGAGCGCCTGCGCGAGTTCGTCGACCTCAACCCCGACTTCGAGACCCCGGTCGAGCGGCTGGCCACGTGGCTGGCCCGGCTCGACGACGATGACGACTGACGGGGCGCAAACGCGATACATCTTGACTTTCCGCCAACGCGACATATCGTGTCTTTAGGCACCTCGCGGAAAGGGCGGCGTCATGCCGAAATGGACCATCGACAAACCCGGCCAGCTCACCTTCGACCCGGTCGACCGCCTGAGCGTGCGCATCGTCGCGGGACACCTGGCCGTGCTGGCCAGTGACGGGCCGCCCAGCCTGGAGGTCAGCGAGATCGGCAGCGTGCCGCTGACCGTCGACCACGAGGGCGGCCGGCTGACGGTGACCTACGGCGACCTGACGTGGGAGGGCGTGCTCGGCTGGCTGCGTCCGGGGGGTGAGCGGCGCTGCGTCGTGACCCTGACCGTGCCGAAGACGTGCCGGGTGGAGGCCGGGGTGATCTCCGCGGGGGCGGTCGTCGCCGGGTTCGAGTCCCACACCCGGGTCCGCAGCGTGTCGGGCGGCATCGTGCTCGACGGGGTGAGCGGCGACGTCCACGCCGAGACCGTCTCGGGGTCGGTGGAGAGCCGCGCGCTCTCCGGCGACCTGGCGTTCACCAGCGTCTCGGGCGAGCTGACCGTCGCGGGCGGTGCGCCCCGGCGGCTGCGCGGCAGCACCGTCAGCGGCTCCATCACCGCCGACCTGGCCCTCGGCCCGACCGGCCACGTGACCCTCAACACGGTCTCGGGCCCGATCTGGGTGCGGCTCCCGAGCACCACCGACAGCGACGTGACCTTCCGCTCGATGTCGGGCAACCTGGAGTCCGCCTTCCCCGGCCTCACCTACAACGGCCACCCCGGCAGCCGGACCCTCAGCGGCCGCCTCGGCGGTGGCATGGCCTCGCTCAGCGCGACCACGGTCTCGGGCGGCGTGACCCTGCTCAGTAAGGAAACAGAATGAGTCCCGTCTTCGGCCACGGCAGGCTCCGGCTCTACCTGCTCAAGCTGCTGGAGGAGAGCCCCCGCCACGGCTACGAGGTCATCCGCCTGCTCCAGGACCGCTTCCTCGGCGTCTACTCCCCCTCCCCCGGCACGATCTACCCGCGCCTGGCGCGGCTGGAGGAGGAGGGCCTGGTCACCCACGAGGTCGTCGACGGCAAGAAAGTCTTCACCCTCACCGACAAGGGCCGCGCCGAGCTCGGCGACCGCCTCGACGAACTCGCCGACCTGGAGCGCGAGATCACCGCCTCGGTCCAGGACATCGCCCGCGAGGTCAAGGAGGACGTCCGCCAGACGGTCCGGTCACTGCGCCACGAGCTGACCACGATGGCCCGCAACATCAACCACGAGACCACCGGCTCCGCCCGCGACACGCGCGAGGAGTGGAAGCGCCAGCGCGACCGCCAGAAAGAGGAGTGGTCCCGCCAGAAGCAGCAGTGGAAGATCGAGTCGGAGCGCTGGAAGGGCGAGTGGCAGCGCATCTGGACCGACACCTGGGCCATGACCGGCTTCCAGACCCCGCCCGACGGCCTGGTCGACGACGCCAAGGCGACCGCCAACGACGCCGACCTGGGGCAGCACCTGGCCGAGTTCGTCGCCGACATCCGCGCCGAGGCCGCCGAGACCCGGCTGAGCGACGCCGACCTGGCGGCCTGCAAATCGGTCCTCGACGAGACCGCGGCCCGTCTCAAGTCGATCCTCGGCGACGACTGAGTCCGATGGGGACACCGTGTGTCGTGTGCGGCCTGTCGCGCCGCTCGTGGTCGATTCTCTGCTTCCGTTACGGCTCCGCCTGGCCGGCCCCGACCGCCGCCTCCGGACCGCCCCGAGACCGGCGCCGACCGGCCGCGCCCGCTCCACCCCGTCACGGCAGCCGTGACACCACATCGACCCGCTCCTCCGGCGGCGACCCGGCCCCCTAGCCGGGAGGCGTCACACCAGCCGAGCGCCCCGGCCACAGTCATGGCGGCCGGGGCGCTCTTCGCCGCTCAGCCAGGGATCCGCGCACCCGAAATTTCGTGACATCGCCCTGGCCGGACCGTGTTCGCGTCGCCCTAGAGGGTGAAGACGATCTTGCCGAAGACGTCGCCCTCGGCCATGGCGGCGACGCCCTCGCGGGCCTCCGTCAGGGGCAGGACGCGGTCGACCAGCGGCCGGACGCCCGTCTGGTCCAGGAAGACGGCGAGGCGGCCGAGCTGGTCGCGGGTGCCCATCGTCGAGCCGATGACCTGCTTCTGCAGGAAGAAGACCTGGGCCAGGTTGGTGGGGGCCACCATTCCGCTGGTCGCGCCGCAGATCACGACCCGGCCGCCCGGCCGCAGCGACGCGATCGAGTGCTCCCACGTCGCCTCGCCGACGCTCTCCATGACCGCGTCGACCCGCTCGGGCAGCCGCTCCCCGGTCGCGAAGGCACGGTCGGCGCCCAGCTCCAGGGCCTTGTCGCGCTTGCCCTCCGAACGGCTGGTCACCCAGACGCGATATCCGGCCGCCCGGCCGAGCGTGATCAGCGCGGTCGAGACGCCGCCGCCCGCGCCCTGCACCAGAACGGTCGAGCCCGGCTGCAGGCCCGCCTTCTCGAAGAGCATCCGGTAGGCGGTCAGCCACGCCGTCGGCAGGCAGGCGGCGTGCTCGAACGTCAGCCCGGCGGGTTTGGGCACCAGGTTCCGCCGGGGCACCACGACCTTCTCGGCGAAGGTCCCCTGGTGCAGTTCGGAGAGCAGGGTCCGCCGGGGGTCGAGGGTCTCGTCGCCGTCGACCGGCTCGCCGATCACCGCGTGGACGATGACCTCGTTGCCGGCCTCGTCCACCCCGGCCGCGTCGCAGCCGAGCGTCATCGGCAGCCGGTCGGGGCTGATGCCGATCCCACGAAGGGTGAACAGGTCGTGGTGGTTGAGCGCGGTGGCCCGGACCGTCACCGTGGTCCAGCCGTCGGGGACGGCGGGCTCGGGCCGCTCGCCCACGGTCAGACCCTTCAGCGGGTCGTTCGGATCGGCCTGCGATGCCGTGACTGCGATCATGTCCAGAACATTACTCTATCCCTGTTACGAGAGTGACTAAAGGGATCGAAACCCGCCGCGAATAAGTCGTAAACCGAATTGGCAAACCAGGGATCACCTGCGGAGATGCCATTCATAACGCCAGCGCATGAATAACGGTAAGGCCAATTGACCCAGCGCTCTCGTTATATCTGCGGCGTTACCCGTGATCGCGTCATTAACGTCTGGAGCTGTTTCCACGTATTTGGGACGCACCCTCAATTCGTCCCAAGGGAAAGGACTTCCATGATCTCCCGAGCACGGCGCCTCTCCATCCCCCTCGCCGGCGCGATGGTCGCGTTCGGCGTGGTGGGCGCATCCTCCGCCGCCACGGCCACGGCTCCCAGCGACGTGACCCAGAAGGCGGCCCCGACGACGGCCGCCGCGGCGGCGAACTTCTGGACCCCCGACCGGCTCCGCGCCGCCAAGGACCGGACCGAAGAACTGGGCAACGCGGTGAAGGGCTCGGGCAGCCCGAGCAACGCCGAGCCCGACGGCAAGGCCGGCGTGGTCCCGCCGATCGGCGGCGAGAAGAAGGCCACCCCGGCCACCAAGCAGGTCAACCTGCCCAACACCGTCGGCCGGGTGTTCTTCACCCTGCCCGGCAAGAACCCGCTGGACCCGAAGAGCTGGAAGTACTGCTCCGGCACCTCGATCCAGGGCAAGTTCCGCAACGTCGTGGCCACCGCCGGGCACTGTGTGTACGACCCGGCCAGCAACCGCTTCTACGACAACTGGGTGTTCATCCCCTCCTACTGGGACGGCACCCAGGCGTGGAACGGCAAGGCCCCCTACGGCATCTACCCGGCCACCTGGTACCAGGCGCACGACGACTTCGTGGTCAAGGAGGACTACGACTACGACTACGCGTTCGTCAACGTCGCCTCCGGCTACAAGGCGAGCTGGGAGAAGGTCGACGGCAAGTACAAGCTCGTGAAGACCGCCGTCGGCCGCCTCGGTGACAACGTCGGCGGCCAGGGCTTCACCTGGAACCGCAGCACCAAGACCAGCGTCTTCTCCTTCGGCTACCCGGCCGGCCCTCACCCGGACGGCGACCGTCCGTTCAGCGGCAAGACGATGAAGTGGTGCTACGGCCAGACCGCCTCCATGCCGGCCGCGCCGAAGTTCAACGTGCAGGAGCACGTCGGCATCAAGTGCGGCATGACCGCCGGCGCCAGCGGCGGCCCGCTGCTGTGGAACTACAAGAGCAAGACCCGCACCGGTTACCTCTACGGCGTCAACAGCATCGCCTGGGACACCGACGGCAACGACCGGTACGACCGGCTCTCCTCGCCCTACTTCAACAGCGAGACCTACGACGTCTACAAGGTCGCGGCGAACCGCTGGACCTCGTAACAGGCCATGAGCACGGTGCCCGGGAGACGGTCGACGTCTCCCGGGCATCTGCTTTTCACACGGGCCTTAGGCGGAAGGCGATCTACTCGGACGCCACAGGGACCGGTTCGGTTCCCTCGAATTGATAACGAGACAGCCAAGAACCTGTGCCTGATCACTGGTGATCTGGAAAAATCACGCCTTACGATCGATACCTCCGTCCTCAGACCCCCGAGAGGCCCTCATGACCAGGCGGATCACCCTTGCCGCGGGCGGCGTCGCCGTCGCGCTGGGTGCCGCCGGGCTGCTCTCGGCGTGGAGCCCCGCGACCGCGCCGGCCACCGCCGCGCCGCGCACGGCCCCGCTGATGGAGGTCTCCGCCAAGGAGGCGGCCCCGCCCCCGGAGAAGCACTTCGGCAAGGGCGTGATGGGCTACCCGCTCGCGGCGGTCGGCTCCGACATGCAGAAGGTCGCCGCCTACTGGACTCCCGCGCGGCTGAAGGAGGCCAGCACCTACGTCCCGGCCTCCAAGGCGTCGGCCGGAGCCCGGCAGGCCCCCTCGATGGCGGAGTTGTCCGGCGAGAAGGCCCTGCTCGGCGCTCCCGCCCAGGCCGCGGCGTCGCCGACGCCGATGGTCGGCAAGGTGTTCTTCAAGCTGGGCGACAAGGAATACTGGTGTTCCGGCTCGGTCGTCCACTCGAAATACCGCAACCTGGTCGCCACGGCCGGCCACTGCGGCTGGTCGCTGGGCCAGAACAGGCCCGTCGAGAACTGGATCTTCATCCCGTCCTACGCGAACGGCTCCACCGACGCCGGCATCTACGTCGGCCACACCCTCTATCTCCACGAGGACTTCTCCGGCGCCGGCGACTACGACCGTGACTACGCCTTCGTCACCGTCTACCGGGGCTTCACCTGGAAGGGCGCCCAGCGGGTGCAGGGCGGCAAGATCGAGGACAAGGTCGGCGCGTTCCAGTTCGCCTCGACGAAGGGCCGCTCACGCCCGGTGTCGGTGTTCGGCTACCCGGCCGGCGCCCACCCCGACGGCACCCGCCCCTTCGACGGCCAGACCGTCAAGCCCTGTTCCGGCACGACCAGGGCCACCGCCGCCAGCGCCCCCACCTATCTCCTGGAGAACGGGGTGCTGCTCAACCCGTGCCCGTTCACGGCGGGCGCGAGCGGCGGCCCGTGGGTGCTCGGCTGGGATCCGGTGAAGAAGACCGGGTTCCTCAACGGCGTGACCAGCCTGACGTGGAACATCGACGCCGACGGCAAGCTCGACGCGGCCTCCTCGCCCTATTTCAACGCGATCACCGCGCGGGTCTACCAGCAGGCGGCCAAGCAGGCGACGAACTAGTCAGTGGTCTGTAAGTGCGGATAAAGCGAATGTAAAGCGCAGAAATCTACCTTCATCACAGCACACCTCATTGATGAAGGAGCACCACTTCATGCGATCCCGAGCGAAGCACCTCGCCCTCCTCGGCGCCACCGCCGGACTCCTCGGCGCCGGTCTGGCCGTCCCGACCGCCGCCAGCGCCGCCCCTGACGAGGCGTCCGACCCGCTGGCCGGCAGCGGCATCGCCGCCTGGAACGTCGTCGCCTTCTGGTACGGCCAGGCCAAGGCCAACCTGAACGCCGCCACCCCCTACGACGTCGAGACCAAGGTCGTCGCCAAGCACCTGTCCAAGGGCGGCCCGTCGGCCGACGGCAAGCCCGGCCTGGTCCCGCCGATCGGCGGCGCGGGCGCCACCACGTCCAAGAACGTCAACCTGCCCCGCACCACCGGCAAGGTCTTCTTCCTGGACGACGACAAGAAGCCCCGCTGGTGCACCGCCACCTCGCTCCAGGCCAAGTACAAGAACCTGGTCGCCACCGCCGGGCACTGCGTCTACGACACCGAGTCCAACGCCGCCACGCTGAAGTACTGGGTGTTCGTCCCGGCCTACTACCAGGGCAAGACGCCCTACGGCATCTACGTCGGCAAGCAGGCCTTCACCCACTACGACTTCGACGTCTACGAGGACTTCGACCGCGACTACGCCTTCGTCACCGTCTACAACGGCCTGAAGGCCCCGCACGACGGCGGCCCGCTCGACGGCGACTGGAAGCAGGTCTCCAAGAGCGAGTGGGACAAGTACCGCTCGTACGGCACCTACCCGTGGATCGTCAGCAAGTACACGAAGAAGATCGGCTCCAAGTACTACATCTGGAAGTTCGTCGACGCGGGCCGTCTGGGTGACAACGTGGGCGGCCAGGGCTTCGCGTACAACCAGAAGAAGAACGTGAAGGACTACGTCTTCGGCTACCCGAGCGGGTCACACCCCGACGGCAACCACGCCTACACGGGCCAGACCCAGAAGTGGTGCTACGGGACCACGTTCCCCGCCTCGGCGTCGGCCATCAAGGCCGAGGAGCTGATCGGCGTGAAGTGCAGCTTCACCGGTGAGGGCTCCTCGGGCTCGGCGTGGATGTACAAGTACAGCAACACCAGCCGCAAGGGCTACCTGAACGGCGTCACCGCCGCGGTCTCCGACACCGACGGCAACGACCGCATCGACGTCAGCCTCTCGCCCTACTTCGACGGCGAGACCTACGGCATCTACAAGCACGCGGCGAACCTGTGGTCGGGTTCGATCGCCTGACCCCTCTGAAGTGCCCCGGGCCTGGCCGTTCACGGCCGGGCCCGTTTTCATTCCAAGAGGAATTAGACGTACATGGCCGGATTTCGGTGCCATGAATTTTTGTGATCTGCGTCACATCATGATCACGATTCGACCATCATCAGTCAAGTCCTCACCTGCGACAACGTGTGCACAAGAGCCCCAAAGGCCCGGTGAAGTCGCTTTGGACGTGCGCGACATCCCACGTACTGTCCTGACGGTCCCTTTACCAACGCATGGAGCACCCTTGAAGCGCACTCTCGCCATCTCCGGTGTGGCCGCCGGCCTCCTGGCTTCCGCCCTCGTCACCCAGCCCGCCAACGCGGCCGGCGACGTGGCGAGCGACCCGCTGGCCAAGACCTCGCTCGCGGCCAGGAACGTCGTCGCCTACTGGTTCGCGAACAAGTACGCCAACCTCGTGGGCTCGACGCCCTACAACGCCGAAACGACCTTCAAGGTCAGCAAGCACGTCTCCACCGGCGGCCCCGCCGCCGACGGGAAGGCTGGAACGGTCCCCGCCATCGGCGACGAGGCCAAGCCCGCCGGTTCGTCCAAGAACGTCAACCTCCCCCGCACCACCGGCAAGGTGTTCTTCCGCGGCGGCGACGGCAGGCCCCACTGGTGCACCGCCACCTCGCTGCAGTCGAAGTACAAGAACCTGGTCGCCACCGCCGGCAGCTGCGTCTACGACACGGTGACCAACAAGGCCACGCTCGACTACTGGGCCTTCGTCCCCGGCTACTACCAGGGCAAGACCCCCTGGGGCATCTACGTCGGCAAGACCGCCTACACCCACTACGACTTCGACGTCTACGAGGACGGCGACCGCAACTACGCGTTCGTCACCGTCTACAACGGCCTCAAGGCCCCGTCGTCGGGCCTGCCCGCCAAGGGCAGCGAGTTCGCCCGGTGGATGCGGACCGAGAACACCAAGGAAGTCACCAAGGCCGAGTGGGAGACCTACAGCAAGGCCATCCGCTCGCCCGGCCCGATCAAGGGCAAGTACTACGTCATCCGCTTCACCGACGCCGGCCGCCTCGGCGACAACGTCGGCGGCCAGGGCCTGGCCTACAACCAGAAGATCGGGACGAACGTCTACGTCTTCGGCTACCCGAGCGGCTCTCACCCGGACGGCAACCACGCCTTCACCGGCCACACGCTCAAGTGGAGCTACGGCAAGACGTTCAAGGCCAAGGCGTCGGCCGTGAAGGCCGAGGAGCTCATCGGCGTCAAGTCGTCGTTCACCGGCCAGGGCGCGCTGGGCTCGGCGTGGCTGAGCCAGTACAAGAGCACCCGCCGCCTGGGCTACCTCAACGGCGTGACGAGCGGCGTCTCCGACACCGACGGTAACAAGCGCATCGACACCTCGGTCTCCGCCTACTTCGACGGCGAGACCTACGGCGTCTACAAGTCGGCCGCGAACCTGTGGAGCGGCTCGATCGCGTAAGCACTTTCGAAGGTCAGGGGCCCGGTCGTTTTCGACCGGGCCCTTTGCCGTTCGCGCCTGGTTCCATTGATCTTGAGTGATTTACGTCACATTCCCAGACTCTTCACAGGAACCTGTGGTTTTCTACGCCGCCCAGCCGTCACATGCCGACGGCGGCAGAGCTGCGCTTCTACCCCTTCACTGTCATTGACATCTCTGTCAACAATTCGTCAGTGAAATCACGGACCTGTTTCGGTCACTCAGAGCTACGGGCGAGCCTCAAGCAAACCTTCAGCCACAGAGGCCCCCGCTGTAAGGTCCCCTCATCCCTTTCCTGACGCATGGGACGCAAGATGCGTCTCACGACAGACCAAGGAGTTCCCCCATGAAGCGCACTCTCGCCCTCGGTGGCGTGGCGGCGGGCCTGCTGGCCTCCGCCCTCGTCACCCAGCCGGCATCCGCCGCCGGTGACGTCGCCAGCACCCCGCTGGCTTCGACCGGCATCGCGGCGCAGAACATCGTCGCCTACTGGGCCGCCAACAAGGCTGCCAACCTCGTGGGCGCGACCCCCTACGACGTGGAGACCCAGGTCGTCGGGAAGCACGTCTCGACCGGTGGCCCGACCGCCGACACCAAGCCCGGGATCGTTCCCGCCATTGGTGACGAGAAGAAGGTCGCCAGCACCTCGAAGAACGTCAACCTGCCCAAGACCACGGGCAAGGTGTTCTTCACCGGCTCCGACGGCGCGCCGCACTGGTGCACCGCCACCTCCGTCCAGGCCGCGTACAAGAACCTTGTCGCGACCGCCGGCCACTGCGTCTACGACGTCGTGTCCAACGCCGCCACGCTGAAGAACTGGGTGTTCGTCCCCGGTTACTACCAGGCGAAGACCCCGTGGGGCATCTACGTGGGTAAGCAGGCCTTCACCCACTACGACTTCGACGTGTACGAGGACGGCGACCGCAACTACGCGTTCGTCACCGTGTACAACGGTCTGAAGGCTCCGCACGACGGCCCCGCCTTCGGCGGTCCGACCCCGAAGACGCCGAAGTGGTACGACACTTCCGGCGGCACCGGCTGGAACGACCTCGGTGGCTGGGCTGAGGTCACCAAGGAGGTGTACGACCAGTACTTCGGCTTCGACACCTTCATCGGTGACACGTACAAGTTCTTCGTGAACAAGCCCGGCACGAAGTGGCACGGATGGCACTACTTCGTCTGGAAGTTCGTGGACGCTGGCCGTCTCGGCGACAACGTCGGTGGCCAGGGCCTCGCGTACAACCAGAAGATCGGCCAGTCGGTCTACGTCTTCGGCTACCCGAGCGGCAAGCACCCGGACGGCAACCACGCCTACTCGGGCCACACGCTCAAGTGGAGCTACGGCAAGACCTTCGCGGCGAAGGCTTCGGACATCAAGGCCGAGGAGATCATCGGCATCAAGTCCTCCTTCACCGGTGAGGGCTCGCTGGGCTCCGCGTGGATCTCGCAGTACAAGAGCGCTCGTCGCCTTGGCTACCTGAACGGTGTGACGATCGGCGTCTCCGACACCGACAAGAACAACCGTATCGACACCTCGGTTTCCCCGTACTTCGACGGTGAGACCTTCGGCGTCTACAAGGCTGCTGCGAACCTGTGGAGCGGCTCGATCGCCTAAGCGGTCACCAGCTCGAACGGAAGGCCCGGTCGTTCACGACCGGGCCTTTCGCCGTTTCCGGGGAGTTGGGGACGACCGCCGAGCCGGTTCCCCTCATCGCATGTGATTTACATCACATTCCCAGGCTCTTCCCAGATTCTCGGGCTCCGCCACGCCCGCCTCCCGAAGATCACGGTCAGGTCTCCGATCTGGGGCTCCACCCTGAAGGCCGAGCTGACACGGGGGTCGACACCCAGTCAGTTTGATCACGGATACATCTCGTGACTTTCATGGTCAACATTGGCCCCAGAGATCGCATGAGAACCGCCCAAGATCGGCTGTAAGGTCCGCTTATCCCTTTCCTGACGCATGGGACGCAAGACGCGGCCCACGTACAGACCAAGGAGTTCCCCCATGAAGCGCACCCTCGCCCTCGGCGGTGTGGCGGCCGGCCTGCTGGCCTCCGCTCTCGTCACCCAGCCGGCCTCCGCGGCCGGCGACGTCGCCAGCGACCCGCTGGCCTCGACGGGCATCCAGGCCAAGAACATCGCGGCCTTCTGGCTGGCGGAGAACGCCGCCAACCTCGTCGCCGCGACGCCTTACGACGTGGAGACCACGGTCACCTCGAAGCACGTCTCGACCGGCGGCCCGACGGCCGACACCAAGCCTGGTGTCGTCCCCGCCATCGGTGACGAGAAGAAGACCACCAGCACGTCCAAGAACGTGAACCTGCCCAAGACCACGGGCAAGGTGTTCTTCTCCGACGGCTTCGAGAACAAGGGCACCTTCTGGCGTCCGAAGTGGGTCGCGAAGAACCCGCACTGGTGCACCGCCACCTCGGTTCAGTCGAACTACCGCAACCTGGTCGCCACCGCCGGTAGCTGTGTCTACAACACGGAGACCAACTCGGCGACCATGAACTACTGGGTGTTCGTCCCGGGTTACTACCAGGGCAAGACCCCGTGGGGCGTGTACGTCGGCAAGCAGGCCTTCACCCACTACGACTACGACGTGTACGAGGACGGCGACCGCAACTACGCGTTCGTCACCGTGTACAACGGTCTCACCCTGAACGGCCCCGACCAGTCCGCTCCCGTGAGCAAGGTCGAGGTCACCGAGGCTGAGTACAAGACGTACTGGGAGAACAGCAACCGCCTGCTGCTGGCCGGCGCCGAGAAGGACGCCGCTGGCAAGTGGCACTTCTACATCTGGAAGTTCAAGGACGCTGGCCGTCTCGGCGACAACGTCGGCGGCCAGGGCTTCGCGTACAACCAGAAGGTCGGCCAGAGCGTCTACGTCTTCGGCTACCCGAGCGGCTCGCACCCGGACGGCAACCACGCCTACTCCGGCGCCACCCTCAAGTGGACCTACGGGAAGACCTTCGCCGCCTCGGCGTCGGCCATCAAGGCCGAAGAGCTGATCGGCGTCAAGTCCTCCTTCACCGGTGAGGGCGCCCTCGGTTCCGCGTGGATCTCGCAGTACAAGAGCGCTCGTCGTCTGGGCTACCTGAACGGCGTGACAATCGGCGTCTCCGACACCGACAAGAACAAGCGCTACGACACCTCGGTTTCCCCGTACTTCGACGGTGAGACCTTCGGCGTCTACAAGGCCGCCACGAACCTGTGGACCGGCTCGATCGCCTAAGCGGTCACCAGCTGAACCAGAAGGCCCGGTCGTTCTCGACCGGGCCTTCTGTCGTTCCCAAAGGTTGGGTTAACCGCCGAAACGGTTCCATCGATCTCACGTGATTCACATCACATTCTCAGGCTATTCCAAGATTCAACGGCCTTCCCCGGATCGCACGGCAGCGGCAGCCTCCCCGTCTGAGCTGCCCCTTCACTGGAACTTTGGGTTGACAGCTCGGTGAACTCCGAGTCAGTTCGATCACGAAAACATCTCGCCGCCTCAGGGGCGCCGGTGGACCCCAGAGATCGCTCCAGACCCATCCAAGATCGGCTGTAAGGTCCACTTATCCCTTTCCTGACGCATGGGACGCGAGGCGCGGCCCACGTACAGACCAAGGAGTTCCCCCATGAAGCGCACCCTCGCCCTCGGTGGCGTGGCGGCCGGCCTCCTCGCCTCCGCCCTCGTCACCCAGCCGGCTTCCGCGGCCGGCGACGTCGCCAGCTCCCCGCTGGCCAACAACGCCATCGCGGCGAAGAACATCGCCTCCTTCTGGTGGGCCGAGAACATGGCCGCCCTGAAGGGTGCGACCCCCTACGACGTGGAGACCCAGGTCGTCGGCAAGCACGTCTCGACCGGCGGCCCCACCGCCGACACCAAGCCGGGCATCGTGCCCGCGATCGGTGACGAGAAGAAGGTCGCCAGCACCTCGAAGAACGTCAACCTGCCCAAGACCACGGGCAAGGTGTTCTTCCGCGGCGCTGACGGCAAGTCCCACTGGTGCACCGCCACCTCCGTCCAGGCCGCGTACAAGAACCTTGTCGCGACCGCCGGCCACTGCGTCTACGACGTCGAAGGCAACAAGGCGACCCTGGACCGCTGGGTCTTCATCCCGGGTTACTACCAGGGCAAGACCCCGTGGGGCATCTACGTC
This sequence comes from Herbidospora cretacea, assembly GCF_001570605.1. Taxonomy (GTDB): domain Bacteria; phylum Actinomycetota; class Actinomycetes; order Streptosporangiales; family Streptosporangiaceae; genus Herbidospora; species Herbidospora cretacea. The sequence continues at coordinate 180,950 of NZ_BBXG01000011.1, forward strand.
GGCAAGCAGGCCTTCACCCACTACGACTTCGACGTGTACGAGGACGGCGACCGCAACTACGCGTTCGTCACCGTGTACAACGGCCTCAAGCTGCCCCACGGCGGCCTGAAGGACGTCACGCCGGAGAACATCGGCAGCTGGGTCGAGGTCTCGCCCGAGCTCGCCAAGCAGTACGAGCACTGGCTGAAGAAGTTCAAGGGCGGCAAGTGGTACGTCTGGAAGTTCGTGGACGCCGGTCGCCTGGGCGACAACGTCGGCGGCCAGGGCCTCGCGTACAACCAGAAGGTCGGCCAGAACGTCTACGTCTTCGGCTACCCGAGCGGCTCGCACCCGGACGGCAACCACGCCTACTCCGGCCACACCCTGAAGTGGACCTACGGCAAGACGTTCGCCGCCAAGGCCGCGGACATCAAGGCCGAAGAGATCATCGGCATCAAGTCCTCCTTCACCGGTGAGGGCGCCCTCGGTTCGGCGTGGCTCTCGCAGTACAAGAGCGCGCGTCGCCTCGGCTACCTGAACGGTGTGACGATCGGCGTCTCCGACACCGACAAGAACAACCGTTACGACACCTCGGTTTCCCCGTACTTCGACGGTGAGACCTTCGGCGTCTACAAGGCTGCTGCGAACCTGTGGAGCGGCTCGATCGCCTAAGCGGTCACCAGCTCGAACGGAAGGCCCGGTCGTTCTCGACCGGGCCTTCCGCCGTTCCGGATTCGGTTCCATTGATCGCGTGTGATTTACATCACATTTGTCAATTAATGTCCGCCTTCTTCACCAGCAGTTAACTCTTGCAGTCAATGTCGACACCCCGGCAGGCGTGGGCTTCAGCGGTCTCCGAGTGCCCTGACTTGCCGATCAACTGTGAGTCATCCGAATAACAGCAGCATCACGGGCCTCTGAGGTGCGCGAACACCACTTCAGACGTAAAAGATCACAGGGGTAACCTCCGGAACATCCCTTTCCTGACGCATGGGACGCAAGAGCGGCCCACGTACAGACCAAGGAGTTCCCTCATGAAGCGCACCCTCGCCCTCGGCGGTGTGGCGGCCGGCCTGCTGGCCTCCGCCCTCGTCACCCAGCCGGCCAACGCGGCCGGCGACGTCGCCAGCGACCCGCTGGCCACGACCGGCATCGCGGCCAAGAACGTCGCGGCGCTGTGGCTGACCGAGAACGCCGCCAACCTGATCGCGGCCACGCCCTACGACGTGGAGACCACGGTCACCTCCAAGCACGTCTCGACCGGCGGCCCGACGGCCGACACCAAGCCGGGTGTCGTCCCCGCCATCGGTGACGAGAAGGCCACCACGAGCACGTCGAAGAACGTCAACCTGCCCAAGACCACGGGCAAGGTGTTCTTCTCCGACGGGTTCGAGAACAAGGGCACCAAGTACTGGCCGAAGTGGGTCGCGAAGAACCCGCACTGGTGCACCGCCACCTCGGTTCAGTCGAACTACCGCAACCTCGTCGCCACCGCCGGCAGCTGCGTCTACAACACCGAGACCAACAGCGCCACGATGCAGAACTGGGTGTTCGTCCCGGGTTACTACCAGGGCAAGACCCCGTGGGGCATCTACGTCGGCAAGCAGGCCTTCACCCACTACGACTACGACGTGTACGAGGACGGCGACCGCAACTACGCGTTCGTCACCGTGTACAACGGCCTCCAGCTCGGCACGGCCGCGCCCGTCGAGATCACCCAGGCCGAGTACGACACGTACCAGAAGAACGGTGGCGGCTTCACCACTCGCCGGAAGTACGAGAAGGTCGACGGCAAGTGGGTCACCAAGTACTACGCGTGGAAGTTCAAGGACGCCGGTCGCCTCGGTGACAACGTCGGCGGCCAGGGCTTCGCGTACAACCAGAAGGTCGGCCAGAGCGTCTTCGTGTTCGGCTACCCGAGCGGCTCGCACCCGGACGGCAACGCCGCCTACTCCGGCAAGACCCTCAAGTGGAGCTACGGCAAGACCTTCGGCGCCAAGGCCTCGGCCATCAAGGCCGAGGAGCTCGTCGGCGTGAAGTCCTCGTTCACCGGTGAGGGCTCGCTCGGCTCCGCGTGGATCGCGCAGTACAAGAACGCCCGTCGTCTGGGCTACCTGAACGGCGTGACCATCGGCGTCTCCGACACCGACGGCAACAAGCGCTACGACACCTCGGTCTCCGCCTACTTCGACGGCGAGACCTACGGCGTCTACAAGGCCGCCGCGAACCTGTGGACCGGTTCGATCGCGTAGTCACGCGCCCGACGGAAGGCCCGGCTCCGGCCGGGCCTTTTCGTTTGCCCGTTCCAACGGGGTCATCTTGGACGGATGAGCCTCCGGATCGGTGCCATCAGACCAATGTGATTTACATCACATCATCACCTGTTGATAACAACCCGACCACGGCTCTGACCTCGGGTCTGACAGGTTACGAAAAGATCACGGCGTTTGAGGGGTTTCGGTCGCCCTCCGATGAGCTACCCGGTGTGACGAACAGCCATGTAAGTTCCGGACTGCCCCTTTACTGACGCATGGGACGCAAGAGGCGCCCCACGACAGAGCAAGAGGAGTTCCCCCTTATGAAGCGCACTCTCGCCCTCGGTGGTGTGGCAGCCGGTCTGCTGGCTTCCGCTCTCGTCACCCAGCCGGCCTCCGCCGCCGGCGACGTCGCCTCCGACCCCTTGGCGACCACGGGCATCGCGGCCAAGAACATCGCGGCCCTCTGGTTGACGGAAGGCGCGGCGAACCTCATCAACGCGCTGCCGTACAACGTGGAGACCACGACCCCGGCCAAGCACGTCTCGACCGGCGGCCCCTCCGCCGACACCAAGCCGGGCATCGTCCCCGCCATCGGTGACGAGAAGAAGACCACGAGCACCTCGAAGAACATCAACCTGCCCAAGACCACGGGCAAGGTGTTCTTCGCCGACGGCGCCAAGAAGGACCCGGTGACCGGCAAGGTCGTCGCGGTCAACCCCCGCTGGTGCACCGCGACCTCCATCCAGTCGACCTACCGCAACCTGGTCGCCACCGCCGGTAGCTGTGTCTACGACACGGAGACCAACTCGGCGACCATGAACTACTGGGTGTTCGTCCCGGGTTACTACCAGGGCAAGACCCCGTGGGGCGTGTACGTCGGCAAGCAGGCCTTCACGCACTACGACTACGACGTGTACGAGGACGGCGACCGCAACTACGCGTTCGTCAACGTGTACAACGGCATCGCGCTCGGCCAGGGTGCGCCCGCCGAGATCACCGAGGCCGAGTACAACACGTACCAGAAGAACGGCGGCGGCTTCCTCACCCGTAAGAAGACCGAGAAGGTCAACGGCAAGGACGTCACCAAGTACTTCGTGTGGAAGTTCAAGGACGCCGGTCGCCTGGGCGACAACGTCGGTGGCCAGGGCTTCGCGTACAACCAGAAGGTCGGCCAGAACGTCTACGTGTTCGGTTACCCGAGCGGTTCGCACCCGGACGGCAACCAGGCTTACACCGGTAAGACCCTCAAGTGGAGCTACGGCAAGACGTTCGCCGCCAAGGCTGCCGCCATCAAGGCTGAGGAGATCATCGGCGTCAAGTCCTCGTTCACCGGCCAGGGCTCGCTGGGTTCGGCGTGGCTGGCGCAGTACAAGAACACCCGCCGCCTCGGCTACCTGAACGGCGTGACCATCGGTGTCTCCGACACCGACAAGAACAACCGCATCGACACCTCGCTGTCGGCCTACTTCGACGGCGAGACCTACGGCGTCTACAAGGCCGCCGCGAACCTGTGGACCGGCTCGATCGCCTAGTCGATCCGCGTGACAGCTTGACGAAAAAGCCCGGCAATCCAGCCGGGCTTTTTCTCGTTTTATCAATGCTTTAGAGCACTTGCCGGAGTGATGTAAGTTTCTGGCTATCCCCTTTCTGGCGAATGAGACGCAAGAGGCGTCTCACGTCAAGTGCAAGGAGCGAACCCCCTGTGAAGCGCATCCTCCTTCCCGTCGGCGTGGCCGGCCTCGTCGCCGCCTCGTTAGCGGTCCCCGCGCACGCCGGCCCCAAGGTGGGCACCTCGGCCAAGCTGTCGACCCCCGCCGCGGCCGCCGACACCCTGGCGTTCTGGACCGAGGACGGCGGCAAGAACCTGAAGGCCGCCGCCCCCTACGGCCTGGAGCACGCCAGAGTCCCCAAGCACGTCTCCACCGGCGGCCCGGCCGCCGACGGCAAGCCCGGCCTGGTGCCCGCCATCGGTGACGAGGCCAAGCCCACGACGACGACCAAGAACGTCAACCTGCCCAAGAGCACCGGCCGCGTGTTCTTCGTGCTCGGCGACGGCCTCTACTCCTGCTCGGCGTCGTCGATCCAGTCGGCGTACAAGAACCTGGTGGCCACCGCCGGCCACTGCGCCTACGACATCGAGAGCAACGCCAGCGTCGTCGGCAAGTGGGTCTTCATCCCCGGCTACTACCAGGGCAAGGCTCCCTGGGGCATCTACGTCGGCAAGACCGCCTACACCCACTACGACTTCAGCGTGTACGAGGACGTCGACCGCGACTACGCGTTCGTCACCGTCTACAACGGCATCACGCCGGCCGACGGCAAGTGGAAGGACGTCGGCCGCCTGGGCGACAACGTCGGCGGGCAGGGGTTCGCCTACAACCAGAAGGTCGGCGCCCCGACCTTCGTCTTCGGCTACCCGACCGCGGCCCACGGCGACGGCGACTACGCGTACACCGGCGGGACCCTGAAGTGGTGCTACGGCAAGCCGGTCTACCCCGTGGTCGAGAAGACCGTGAAGGCCGAGGAGCACATGGCCCTCAAGTGCTCGATGACCGGCGGCGCCTCCGGCGGCCCGTGGATCGTCAAGTACAGCAGCAACGCGCGCAAGGGCTACATCAACGGCGTGACCAGCCTCGGCGGCGACACCGACGGCAACCACCGCAGCGACCTGATCACCTCGCCCTACTTCGACGGCGAGACCTACTCGGTCTACAAGGCCGCGGCCCCGCTGTGGTCGGGCTCGATCGTCAAGAAGGACGGCACCCTCGGCATCAGCGAGGTTAAGTAATAGCTGTGTGACTTAGGTCACATTCTCTCTCCTCCCGTTTGTTTTCGGTCTCACGGTTAGTCACCTGGAAGATCCAATCCGCAACGGGAGGAAAGGGAGGGTCAACGTGGACACTCGAGCACGCCTGAGCCTCGTGACCGCCGGCATCGCCGGATCCGCCGTACTGGTGGCATTACCGGCCAGCGCCGCCTCGCCCGCCGACGGACCCACGGTCTCCGTGGCAGACGCCGACAACATCGCGGGCTTCTGGTTCCGCAGCAACAACAAGGCGCTGAAGGCGGCCACCCAGTGGGGCCCCGACGCCGAGACGGTCGCCAAGGTGGCCAAGCTGTCCTCGAAGGGCGGTCCCTCGGCCGACGGCAAGGCCGGCACCGTCTCTCCGACCGGACCGGGCGGTCAGGCCGGCACCTCGAAGAACATCAACATCCCCAAGACGCTGGGCAAGGTCTTCTTCCAGAAGAACGGCAAGACCTACTGGTGCTCGGCGACCTCCATCCAGGCGAAGTACAAGAACCTGGTGGCCACCGCCGGCCACTGCGTCTTCGACACCGACGACAACGACCACATGCTCAACAGGTGGATCTTCGTCCCGGGCTACTACCAGGGCAAGGCCCCCTTCGGCGTGTACGTCGCCAAGCAGGGCTTCACCCACTACGACTTCGACGTCTACGAGGACTACGACCGCGACTACGCGTTCGTCACCGTCTACAACGGCGTCAAGTTCGAGGCGACGAAGTCCGTCTCCGAGAAGACGTACAAGGGTCACGGCGGCGAGCGGTGGCGCGACAAGGGCAAGTGGTGGATCCTCACCGTCAAGGACGCCGGCCGCCTCGGCGACAACGTCGGCGGCCAGGGCCTGGCCTACAACCAGAAGGTGGGCGCCGGCGCGGTGTACGCCTTCGGCTACCCCGCGGCCCGTCACCCCGACGGCAACAAGGCGTTCACCGGGGTCACCCCCAAGTGGTGCTACGGCAAGCCCAACCGTGAGGTCACGGACGCGTCCCTCAAGATCGAGGAGCAGATCGCGATCACCTGCTCGATGACGCCGGGCGCCGACGGCGGCCCGTGGCTGCTGAAGTACAGCAACGCCCGCCGCCTCGGTTACGTCAACGGCGTGACCAGCGCCTTCGCCGACTCGAACGGCAACGACCGCATCGACAAGATCACCTCGCCCTACTTCGACGGCGAGACGTACGACGTCTACAAGGCCGCGGCCAACAACTGGTCCGGCAGCATCGTCAAGAAGTAACACCTGTAGACAGGGCAGGGCCCGGCCTCCACGAGGCCGGGCCCTTTCGTCATCTGCGGGCCACGCCGTCCTTGCGGGCCTGGTCGGCCACCGCGCGGGTGACGGCGGGGGCGACCCGGGGGTCGAACGGCGACGGGATGATGTAGTCGGCCCGCACCTCGTCGCCCACGACGCCGGCCAGGGCCTCGGCCGCGGCGATCTTCATGTTCTCGGTGATCGCGGTGGCCCTCACGTCGAGGGCGCCCCGGAAGACGCCGGGGAAGGCCAGCACGTTGTTGATCTGGTTGGGGAAGTCGGACCGCCCGGTCGCCACCACGGCGGCGTGCTTGGCCGCGACGTCGGGCAGGACCTCCGGCGTCGGATTCGACAGGGCGAACACGATGGCGTCCTGGGCCATCGAGGCGATGGCCCGCTCGGAGATCGTCGCGCCCGACAGCCCGATGAACACGTCGGCCCCGGCCAGCGCCGACTCGCTCGACCCGGTCAGCCCGGCCTTGTTGGTCTCCCGGGACAGCGCGTCCTTGTACGGGTTCATGCCGGCCCGGCCCTCGAAGATCAGCCCCTTGCTGTCGGAGACCGCGATGTCGCCGATGCCGGCGTTCAGCAGCATGCGGGTGACCGCGACCCCGGAGGCCCCGGCTCCCGCCACCACGGCCCGCAGTTCCCTGAGCGGGCGGCCGATCACCCGGGCGGCGTTGGTGAGCGCGGCGGTGGCGACGATGGCGGTGCCGTGCTGGTCGTCGTGGAAGACCGGGATCGACAGCCGCCGCCGCAGCTGGTCTTCGATCTCGAAGCAGCGGGGCGCGCTGATGTCCTCCAGGTTGATGCCGCCGAAGGAGGGCGCGAGGCGCACGACGGTCTCGACGATCTCGTCGACGCCGGTGCAGTCGAGGCAGATCGGCACCGAGTCGACCCCGCCGAACTCCTTGAACAGCAGCGACTTGCCCTCCATCACGGGCATGGCCCCGGCCGGGCCGATGTCGCCGAGGCCCAGCACGGCGGTGCCGTCGGTGACCACGGCCACCACGTTGGAGACCCAGGTGTACTCGTTGACGAGCTCGGGAGCGTCGGCGATGGCGGAGCAGACGCGGGCGACGCCCGGCGTGTAGGCGAGCGAGAGATCATCGGCATTACGGACCGGAATGGTGGCTCGAACCTCAAGCTTTCCGCCGCGGTGCAGCGCGAAGGCCGGATCGAGGTCGAGGGCTTCGAGGGAAGCAGTCATGACGAAGACCCCTGGAGTCTGGTGACGGACACAACACAGACCGTTACAGCACGAGGCCCGGGCGTTGGTGAACGCCGGGAACCGTCGTCGTTGACGGTCGTCTCGGGAGCGGGGGTCACCCGTCGCCCTAGTGTGCCACACGCGCAAACGGCCTCTCGCGATCCGTCATGCCACGGCCGTTTCGCCTTTATCGCCCTGTCAATCTCTTTGGAAATTTCCGTCCCTGTGTAATACTCAATGTCCAGAGTCACCTATTACAGGGTTCTCCGTGGACTTGACCTCATACGCCGAACTGGCGGTCCTGCTCGTCAACCGGCGGGACGACCTGCGGACCCTCGACGGGCTCCGCGCCCTGCTGGCCGAGACGGGCCGCACCGAGGCCGCCGGCCGGGTCACCCGGCGCGACCTCGACCACGTGCTCGAACTGCGCGACGAGCTGACCGAGGTGTTCGAGTCGGCCGCCGCGGGCGACCAGGACGACGTGGTCCAGCGCCTGAACGGGCTGCTGGTGCGCCATCCCGTCCATCCTCAGATCGCCGGTCACGACGGCCAGCCCTGGCACATGCACCTGACCGAGGGCGGCCGGGTCGGCGACACCGTCGCGGTCGGGTCGGTGATGGGCCTGGCCAGCGTGGTCACCGGCCTCGGGGCCGACCGGCTGGGCCTGTGCCAGGCGCCGCCGTGCCGCAACGCCTATCTCGACACCTCGTCGAACAGATCGCGGCGTTACTGCTCCGAGCGCTGCGCCAGCCGCGCCAACGTGGCCGCCTACCGGGCCAGGAAGCGCGGCCCGAAGGCGAGCGAGGGCCAGTAGCGGCCGACCACCTTCCCGACGATCGCCTCGGGCGGGACCGCGCCGAAGTCCCACGAGTCCTTACGGCCGGGCGCGCTCTGGTTGTCGCTCTCCAGCCACCAGCCCTCATCGGTCCACCGGAACACCCTTTTGACGATGACGTTCCCGGGTAGGCGAGCGATCACGACGTCTCCGGGACGGATCTTCGCGCGGAGGCGGACCACCAGGCAGTCGCCCGGCCGCAGCGCCGGAAGCATGGAGTCCCCGGAGACCCGGGCACTGGTGAACATGATCCACCTCAGAGAGTAATGTCGGTTCCGCAGCCACTCTGACGAAAGGAAACCCGATGCTTGCCAAGCTCGTGGCATCGGCCCATTGTGACCTGCCGTGCGGCGTCTACGACCCCGCCCAGGCACGTATCGAGGCCGAATCGGTCAAGGCGATCATGCAGAAGTACGCCGACAACGACGACCCGGTGTTCCGGGCGCGCGCCCTCGGCATCAAGGAGGAGCGGGCCGAGCTCGTCAAGCACCACCTCTGGGTGCTCTGGACCGACTACTTCAAGCCCCCGCACCTGGAGGCCCACCCGCAGCTCCACCAGCTCTTCTGGGACGCCACTAAGCTGGCCGGCGCCGCCGGGGCCAAGGGCACCGTCGACGTCGCCAAGGCCGACGACCTCCTGGGCAAGATCGACGAGATCGCGAAGATCTTCTGGGAGACGAAGGCCGCCTAGGCCTTCCGCACCGGGCCCCGCACGCGTGGCCGAGCCGATTCGCCGGCTCGCTTTCCGTGCGGGGTCCGCGCATTTCCGGCATCGGCGCGTCCAAGCCGAGCAATCATGGTCGAGTGGCGGTAGGTTGCAAACATGCGGCCCCGCGAGATGTGGCCGGCTGGGCGAGGAGGATCGTGACCGACGCAACTGATGTCACAGGGGATCTGGCTGGGATCCGCGACGCCGTGAGCGTCCGGCTTCCCGCGGCCAGCGCCTATCTGTCCGTGTTGCGGACCGCGACAGCAGGTCTGGCGGCACGGCTCGACTTCACCATCGACGAGATGGAAGATCTGCGGATCGCCGTCGACGAGGCCTGCGCGATGCTGCTGCGCCACGCCGTCCCCGGCACCGACCTGATCGCGGAGTTCGAGCTGACCGGGCAGGAGATGTCGATCCGGGTCGAGGTCACCACCGTCGGGATCGCCGAGCCCAAACGCGATGACTTCGCCTGGATGGTGCTCACCGCGCTCGCCGACGACGTCGATGCCGTGTCCTCCCCCGATCACATGGCGATCGTGCTGCGCAAGCAGCGGGGCGCGGCGAGGCCGGCGTGACGGAAAGGACCCGTTCCATGGCCACCAGCGACTCCGGAGTCCCGGACCGGGTGCGAGCCCGCGCCCTCTTCGGTGAGCTCGCTGAGATGCCGGCCGACGACCCGCGCCGCCCGCGCATCCGCGACGAGCTCGTGGAACTTCACCTGCCGCTGGTGGAATACCTCGCCCGCCGGTTCCGCAACCGCGGCGAGTGGCTCGACGACCTGACCCAGGTGGCGACGATCGGCCTGATCAAGTCGATCGACCGGTTCGACCTGGCCCGCGGCGTGGAGTTCTCGACCTACGCGACCCCGACCATCGTCGGGGAGATCAAGCGCCACTTCCGCGACAAGGGCTGGGCGGTCCGCGTGCCGCGCCGCCTGCAGGAGCTGAAGCTGTCGCTCACCAAGGCGATCAGCGAGCTCTCGCAGCGCGAGGGCCGCGCGCCCACGGTGGCCGAACTGGCCGCCCACCTCCAGATGACCGAGGAAGAGGTGCTGGAGGGCCTCGAGTCGGCCAACGCCTACTCGACGGTCTCCCTCGACGCTCCCGACTCGGGCGACGACGACGCGCCGGCGGTCTCCGACTCGCTCGGCATCGTCGACGAGTCGCTGGAGGGCGTGGAATACCGCGAGTCGCTGAAGCCGCTGCTGGAGCGCCTCCCGCCCCGCGAGAAGCGCATCCTGCTGCTGCGGTTCTTCGGCAACATGACCCAGTCGCAGATCGCGACCGAGCTGGGCATCTCGCAGATGCACGTGTCCCGGCTGCTGGCCCGCACTCTCGCCCAACTGCGCGAGGGCCTCACCGCGGAAGACTGAGAAGCGAACGTCCGCCGGCCGGTGTCGTCCCACGACACCGGCCGACGCGCGTCAGGCGTCGTGCGTGAGCGCGTGGGTCGAGGCCGGCGCGAGCAGAGTGACGAGAATCACGGCGGCCGTGACGATCAGCGGGACCCCCCACGCGAGCTGCCCCGACTGGATCAGCGTGATCGCCACCGGCACGGCGAAGATCTGGGTGACCACGGCCGGCCCCCGGCTCCAGCGCAGCACCTGGACGATCCCCCACGCCACCCAGAGCAGCCCCGCGCCCACTGCCAGGCCGAACACGGCCAGCACCAGGGAACTCATCACGTCGCCGGCCTCGCCGAGCAGGGTTTCGTAGCCGACCCAGCCGCCGAGCGCGAGGGCGGTCAGCCCTTCGAGCGCGACGAGGGCCGCGGCGACGACAAGAGTGAACGGACGGTTCGACACAGTTGGTGAGACTACCCGTCGCATAACCTTCAGGCATGCGGGCACTTCTGCTGGTCAACCCCAAGGCGACCTCGACCAACCTGCGCACGCGCGACGTCCTGATCCGGGCGCTCGGGGCGGCGGTGGATCTGGAGGTCGCCGAGACCGGATATCGGGGGCACGCGTCGCTGCTGTCCGCCACCGCGAAGGAGAAGGGCTTCGACGCGGTGGCCGTCCTCGGCGGCGACGGAACGGTCAACGAGGTGGCCAACGGCCTCATGGCGGTCGACGACCGGGCCAAGATGATCATCATTCCGGGCGGCAGCGCCAACGTGCTGGCGCGGGCGCTGGGGCTGCCCAACGACCCGATCGAGGCCACCGGAGCGGTGCTGGAGGCGCTGCGCGAGGGCCGTTCCCGGACGATCAGCCTGGGCCTGGCGGAATGGGATGTTAGAGATTCCGGGACAGGGGCAGGTGTCGAGTCTCGCTACTTCACATTCTGTGCCGACCTGGGCTGGGACGCCGAGGTCATCAGGGCCGTCGAGGGCCTGCGCAGCGCCGGTTACCGTGCTTCGCCGACGCTGTACATGCAGACGGCGCTGCGGCACTACCTCATGACCGACCGGCGGCATCCGTCGATGACGTTGACGCGGCCCGGACGGGCCGACGAGCCGGGGATCTTCCTCGCGATCGTCTCCAACACGGCGCCGTGGACCTTCGTCGGGAACCGGCCGGTCAATCCGACGCCGTGGGCCGGGTTCGACACCGGGCTCGATGTGCTGGCGATGACGAAACTGCGCCTGCCGGCCGTGATGAGCCTGCTCCGGCAGATCGTCGGCGAGCCGCAGGGATTGCCGACGGGTAAACACCTGGTTCAGGCACATGACGAGAGTGTTTTCACTCTTGAGTCGATTCGGCCCATCGCACTGCAGCTTGACGGCGACTACCTGGGAGAACGGGAAAGGGTTACATTTCGCTCTATCCCGGACGCGTTACAAGTTCTGGTCTAGACAGTTACAAGCGGTCATAGTGTGACGCATCCGACAGCTAGGACCCGCAAAACCTTCCCCCAAACCTCTTGTGTGCTGTAGGAGTGGCTGAAAAGCTGACTGCGACGTCGGAACGTAGGACCTTTACGAGAGCCCAGCTCGCGCCGAAGGTCCCCGACGATCATCATCGCGAATCTCGTCCCTCACTTTCAGGGCGGCCGTTCGCATCAGTTAGTGAAACTGTTCACAAAGGTGCAGGAGCCGCCCAGGCTCCACTTACGAAGGAGTGGAACGCATGGACTGGCGCCACCGCGCTGCCTGCCGTGACGTGGACCCCGAGCTGTTCTTCCCGATCGGCAACACCGGGCCCGCGTTGATGCAGATTGAAGAGGCCAAGCAGGTCTGCCGTACGTGTACGGTCAGCGAGCTGTGCCTGAAGTGGGCGCTCGAGTCGGCTCAGGACGCCGGCGTCTGGGGCGGCCTGAGCGAGGACGAACGCCGCGCCGTCAAGCGCCGCACCGCCCGGGCCCGCGCCCGTGCCAACGTCTGAATTCATACAACCGAATTAGAGCGCGTCCGCATTGCGCGAATATTGCGCGTGCGTCAACTCCGGTGAATGTCGTTGGTGGGAACGTTCACCGGAATGCTGAGTATGACCTCCGTGCCGCCGCCTTCTCGCGGGGCTAGGTTGAGGCGCCCGGAGAGTTCTCCCACGACGAGGGTCCGCACGATCTGCAGACCGAGATTGCTGTTCGTCTCGATGTCGAATCCCGGCGGCAGCCCTTGGCCCTCGTCGGCGACCACCAGCTCCAGGGTGTCCGGATGGCGCTCGACCCGGACCTCCACGTTTCCGGGCAGGTCTTCCAGGCCGTGTTCCACGGCGTTCTGCAGCAGCTCGGTGAGCACCATCGCGATCGGCGTCGCCACGGCCGCCGGCAGCACCCCGAACGTCCCCGCCCGGCGCACCGACACCTGGGCCACCGCCACCTCGGCCGTCATCTGGATCACCCGGTCGGCGATCTCGTCGAAGGTGACCAGCTCCTCGGGCATCTGCGCCAGGGTCTCGTGCACGATCGCGATCGACCCGACCCGCCTGACCGCCTCGTCGAGCGCGGCCCGCCCCTCGGGCACCCGCAGCCGCCGCGACTGGAGCCGCAGCAGCGCCGCGACGGTCTGGAGATTGTTCTTCACCCGGTGGTGGATCTCCCGGATCGTGGCGTCCTTCGTCAGCAGCTCGCGCTCCCGCCGCCGCAGCTCGGTCACGTCGCGGACCAGCACCAGCGCCCCGATGCGCCCCCCGGAGATGATGAGCGGGATCGCCCGCAGCTGCACGACCGTGCCGCCGCGCTCCACCTCGGTCTCCCGGGGCACCTTGCCGCTGGCGACCAGCATCAGGTCTTCGTTGATCGGCTCGTCGCGGTAGCAGAGGTCGGCCGTCGTCTTGCCGAGCTCCGAGCCGACCAGGTCGGCGTGGAGCCCGAGGCGGCGATAGGCGCTCAGCGCGTTGGGCGAGGCGTAGGTGACCCGCCCGGCCCGGTCGAGCCGCAGCAGCCCGTCGCCCACCCTCGGCGACCGGACCAGCATCGGCTCGGCCTCCGGGAAGGGGAAGCGGCCTTCGGCGACCATCTGCGCCAGGTCGGAGGCGCTCTGGAGGTAGGTCAGCTCCAGCCGCGAGGGCGTGCGCGCCGAGGACAGGTTCGTCGACCGCTGGATGACCCCGATGAGCGGCCCGTCGAGCGCCCGCCGGACCGGGATCGTCTCCTCGCGGACCGGCACCCCCGTCGACCAGTCTGGATCGCCCTCCCGGCAGATGCGCCGCTCCTGCCAGGCCGTCTCGATCAGCGACCGCTCGTTGCGCCCGACGAACGAGCCGACGACGTCGTCGTGGTAGACCGTCGGCCCGGTCGTCGGCCGCATCTGGGCGACCGCGATCCAGCCGTCTTCGGCGGGGATCCACAGGATGAGGTCGGCGAAGGACAGGTCGGCGAGCAGCTGCCAGTCGGAGACCAGCGAATGCACCCATTCGAGGTCGGCCGCCGACAGATCGGTGTGCTTGGCCACCAGGTCGCTGAGAGTTGGCACCTAGGCATCTTGGCATCCTCCCCTCCACTAAAGGAGAGGGCCCCACGGTCACCCGTAGGAGTTCCTGCTTCGCCGCCGGCCGCCCGTCGGAGAAGAACACCGGCTCCACAGTCGTTTCGCCTCTCGACCAGCCCGGCCGCGAGGATGTTCTTCGCCGCATTGACGTCTCGGTCGTGGGTCGCGCCACAAGCGCATTCCCAGTTCCGGACGCTCAGTGGCATGGACCGCTGGACCATCCCACAGGCGGAGCACCTTTTACCAAGCCGTGTCGTGATCTTGTGCAGATGATCCCGCCTGCGATCGGCGATCCGGGCGTGGATCCGGGCGATGACGAGCATCGCCTTGGCCCGGTTGTTACTCCCCTTCGCCTTGCGAGCCAGTGCACGTTGAGCCCTGGCGAGCTTCCTTCTGTCAGCGCGCTCATGTCTGGGATTGGCGATCTTCTCCCCCGTCGACAGCGTCGCCAACGTGGTGATCCGCAGGTCCAGGCCCACCGTCGCGGCCGACGGAGGCAGTGGAGGAACCCCCTATTCCACGAGGAGAGACACGAACCATCGTCCCGCCGCATCTTTGCAGACGGTGACCGTGGACGGTTCTGCTCCGTCAGGCAGGGGACGTGACCATACGATGTCCAGCGGGCCGGGGATCCTCACCAAGGTGAGCTCGCCGTTCCGCCAGCGGAAACCCGACCGCGTGTACTCGGCCGACAGACGGGACCGCTTCCTCGTCTTGAAAACGGGATGCCTGGCTCGCTTGGCGAAGAAGTTCGCGAACGCCGACTGCAGATGCCGCAACGCCTGCTGCAGCGGCACGGCGGCCACCTCGTTGAGAAAGGCCAACTCCGGCGTGCGTTTCCAATCTGTCAGCGCAGCCGAAGACTGGACGCAGGAGATCCTGCGGCCTTCCTGCCGGTAAGCCCGGACCCGCTCTTCCAGGGCCCGGTTGTAGACCAGGCGGACGCAGCCGAAGGTCCTGGCCAGATGGCGAGCCTGGTCCAGGGTCGGATGAAAGCGGTACTTGTAGGCCCGCTTCACAGCCTGCGTCATGGAGCACAATCTAGTCCACGGTCACTTAGAAATCGCACATAAGTTCGAACCTGTGATGCCAAGCAACGCCCCCACTCCAAAAGGCGGGGCGTCCACGCCCTGAGCCCGAACACCAAATGCGAGAAGTTACCTGGCATCATCTCTCCATGCATGGGCCGATCGACCGACTTCGCCAGGCCGCCGACCTGCGTGCCGCCGCCGGGCTGACCCGGACGCTGCGGCCGCGTGGGCCCGACTTCGACGGGCTCCTCGACCTCGCCTCCAACGACTACCTGGGGCTCTGCCGCGATCCCCGGCTGACCGAGGCCGCCGTGACCGCGACCCGCGAGTGGGGCACCGGCGCGACCGGGTCCCGGCTGGTCACCGGGTCCACGCGGCTCCACCACGAACTGGAGGAACGGCTCGCCGACTTCGCCCGCGCGCCCCGCTCGCTGGTGTTCTCCTCGGGCTATCTCGCCAACCTCGCCGCCGTGGCCACGCTCGGCCGGGGCGGGCTGGTCGTCTCGGACGCGGGCAACCACGCCTCGATCGTCGACGCCTGCCGGCTGGCGCGGGCCCGCGTGGTGGTGACGCCCCACGGCGACGTCGCCGCCGTCGAGAAGGCGCTGGCCACGCGGACGGAGGAGAACGCCCTCGTGGTCACCGACGCCGTCTTCTCCGTCGACGGGGACCTCGCGCCGCTGGGGGCGCTCTCGGAGGTGGCCGTACGGAATGGAGCGCTCCTCGTCGTCGACGAGGCGCACGCGCTCGGTGTCGTGGGGGAATCCGGCCGCGGGGCGGTTCACGAAGCCGGACTTGCGGGGAATGTTCACATTGTGAGAACTGTCACGTTGTCGAAGTCACTCGGTTCCCAGGGTGGGGCCGTGCTGGGCGCGCCGGAGGTGGTCGACACCCTCGTCGACACCGGCCGCTCGTTCATCTTCGACACCGGGCTCGCCCCCGCGAGCGCCGGGGCCGCCCTGGCCGCGCTCACCATTCTGGAACAGGAGCCTGACCTGCCGCGACGTGCCCGTGAGATCGCCCTGGAGCTGAGCGCGACCGCGCGTGCGCTCGGCCTGGAGACGACCGAGCCGGCCGCCGCGGTGGTGCCGGTGGTGCTCGGCGATCCCCACCGGGCCCTGGCCGCCGCCGCGACCTGCGCGGACCACGGTGTGAAGGTCGGCTGCTTCAGACCCCCTTCGGTTCCCGACGGGCGGTCTTGCCTAAGGTTGACCGCTCGGGCCAATCTGGGGTCCGAAGATCTCGCGGTGACCGGGCGCGCGCTCGCCGCCGTGGCCGGAACGAAGGTGACCGCGTGACCGAAGACACTCCCCGGGTGCCGAAGTACTACGACGTCAAACGTAGCCTGCTCGAGCTCACCAAGAGCCTGCCCGCCGGGAGTGCACTGCCCCCCGAGCGTACCCTCGCGGTGCGCTTCGAGACCTCGCGCACGACGGTCCGCCAGGCGCTGACCGAGCTCGTCGTCGAGGGCCGCCTCATCCGCATCCAGGGCAAGGGCACCTTCGTCGCCCAGCCCAAGGTCGCCCAGGTGCTCCAGCTCACCTCTTATGTGCAGGACCTGCGCACCGTCGGTCTCGAACCCGACACCAAGATCCTCGACATCTCCTACATCACCGCCGACGAGGCACTCGGGCGGCGGCTGGCCATCAACCCCGGCGGCCGGGTGCTGCGCATCCACCGCCTCCGGCTGGCCAACGGCGAGCCGATGTCGATCGACACCACCCATCTGTCGGCGCGGCGGTTCCCACGGCTGCGGCGGGAGATGGAGGGCCACTCCTCTCTGTACGAGACCCTGCACAACGCCTACAGCGTCAGGCTCACCGACGCCGAGGAGATCATCGAGACCATCCTGGCCACCCCCTACGACTCGCAGGTCCTCGGCGTGGACATCGGGCTGCCGATGCTCATGCTGACCCGCCACGCCTTCGACGCCGACGGCCACCCCGTCGAGTGGGCCCAGTCCCTCTACCGGGGCGACCGCTACAAGTTCGTCACCCGGCTGCGGCGTCCGACTCCGTAATCTTGGCCGGATGAGCGTTCTTGTGGTGACCGGCACCGACACCGGTGTCGGGAAGACCGTGGTCACGGCCGCCGTCACGGCGTTGGCGATCGAGCGGGGCGGCCCGGTCGCCGTGGTCAAACCGGCTCAGACCGGTGTCGAGAAGGACGAGCCGGGCGACCTCGACGAGGTGATCCGGCTCTCGGGCGCGACCAACACCTTCGAGTTCGCCCGCTACCCCGACCCGCTGAGCCCGGCCGCCGCCGCGCGGGTGTCGGGCCTCCCGGCGCTCGACCTCGCCGAGACGGCGGCCCGCGTCGCCGAACTCGCCGAGTCCCACTCGCTGGTCGTGGTCGAGGGCGCGGGCGGTCTGCTCGTACGTTTCGACGAGGAGGGCGCCACCCTCGCGGACCTGGCCCACACACTGAAGGCGCAGGTCCTGGTCGTGGCACGGGCCGGCCTCGGCACCCTCAACCACACGGCGCTGACCCTGGAGGCGATGGCCAACCACGGGCTCGACCTGGCCGGCGTGGTCATCGGGTCGTGGCCGGCGGAGCCCGGCCTGGCCGAGCGCTGCAACGTCGCCGACCTGGAGATGCTGGCGGCCAGGCCGCTGGCGGGGGCCGTGCCGGAAAACTGCTCGGGGCTGTCGCCCGCGGCGTTCACCAAGGTCGCGCGGGCATCTCTAGGGGCCCCTCTGGGCGGCGCGTTCGACCCGTCGGCCTTCCGGTCGGCCCTTAGGATTTGGCAATGACCATCCTGGAGATCGCCAGAACACAGGTGCTCGACGAGGGCAGGGGCTTGACGCGGGAGCAGGCGCTCGAATGCCTGAACCTGCCCGACGAGAGCCTGCCCGACCTCCTCGCCCTCGCCCACGAGGTGCGGATGAAATGGTGCGGCCCTGAGGTCGAGGTCGAGGGGATCATCTCCCTCAAGACCGGCGGCTGCCCCGAGGACTGCCACTTCTGCTCGCAGTCGGGCCAGTTCACCTCCCCGGTCCGCTCGGTCTGGCTGGACATCGACGAGCTGGTGAAGGCCGCCGTCGAGACCGCCGCGACCGGCGCGACCGAGTTCTGCATCGTCGCGGCCGTGCGCGGGCCCGACAAGCGCCTGATGGACCAGGTCCGCGAGGGCGTCAAGGCCATCAAGGAGGCCGTCGACATCAACGTGGCCTGCTCGCTGGGCATGCTCACCCAGGCCCAGGTCGACGAGCTGGCCGAGATGGGCGTCCACCGCTACAACCACAACCTGGAGACCTGCCGGTCCCACTTCGGCAACGTGGTCACCACCCACACGTGGGAGGAGCGCTGGGACACCTGCCTGATGGTCCGCGAGGCCGGCATGGAGCTGTGCTGCGGCGGTCTCATCGGCATGGGCGAGACCATCGAGCAGCGCGCCGAGTTCGCCGCCCAGCTCGGCGAGCTCCAGCCCGACGAGGTCCCGCTCAACTTCCTCAACCCCCGTCCCGGCACGCCCTTCGCCGACTACCCGGTCGTCGAGGGCGCCGAGGCCCTGAAGACAATCGCGACTTTCCGCCTCGCACTACCGCGAACCATCCTCCGGTACGCCGGCGGGCGCGAACTTACCCTTGGCGACCTGGGCACTCGTGCGGGCATGATGGGTGGCATCAACGCGATCATCGTGGGCAACTACCTCACCACCCTCGGCCGTCCCCCCGCCGACGATCTGGCTCTGCTGACCGACCTGAAGATGCCGATCAAGGCCCTGTCCAAGACCCTTTAGACGCGAAAGGTTCGTCCGCCCGCGGCCAGGGCAGCTCGTAGGTCCCACTAGTTAACCGACTGGTAGGTTTCACGAATGAGCAAGCACGCGGGCGACGTCGCTGTCGGCGTCTCCAAGGCATACGGCGTCGAGACGATGTTCACCCTGTCCGGTGGCCACGTCTTCCCTCTCTACGACGGCGCGGTCCACGAAGACATGCGCATCCTCGACGTACGCCACGAGCAGAGCGCCGTCTTCGCCGCCGAGGCGACGGCGCGGCTCACCCGCAAACCGGGCCTGGCGGTCCTGACGGCCGGGCCCGGCATCACCAACGGCGTGTCGGGCGTGGCGACGGCCCACTTCAACGGCAGCCCGGTCGTGATCCTCGGCGGCCGGGCCCCGCAGTCGCGGTGGGGTTCGGGCGCGCTCCAGGAGATGGACCACCCGCCGCTGTTCCATTCGATCACCAAGCTCGCGTTCACCGGTTCGGGCGCCGACGCCGTCGGCCAGGACGTCGAGATGGCCTTCCGCACCGCCCTGGCCCCCCACCGGGGCCCGGTGTTCCTCGACTTCTACATGGACCACCTGTTCGCGCCCTCCCCCTCGGTCGACACCGAGACGCTGGCGCCCTCCCCGCTGGAGCCCGACACCGACCACCTCGCCGCCATCGCCGCGCTGATCGCCGAGGCGGAGCGCCCGTTGCTGGTGGTCGGCTCCGACGTGTGGATGGACCGCGCCGAAGAGGCCGCGCGCGACTTCGCCGAGGAGTTCCGCCTGCCGGTGGTGCCCAACGGCCAGGGCCGGGGCATCCTGCCCTCCGGCCACGAGCTGCTGGTCACCCGCGCACGCGGCCTCGCCTTCGCCCAGGCCGACCTGGTCATCGTGGCCGGCACCCCGCTCGACTTCCGGCTCAACTACGGCTGGTTCGGCGGCAAGGAGGGGGCGCCGCTGGCCCGGGTCGTCCACCTGGCCGACGCCGCCTCCCAGCTCGCCACCCACACCGGCCTGGCCGGTTCGGCGGCCGGTGACCTCTCCCTGCTGTTCTGGGGGCTGGCCGCCGCCTGCCGCAGCGCGAGCGTCAAGCCGCGCGACGAATGGACGACCAAGCTGGCCGAGGCCACCGCGGCGGCCATCGTCGGCGACGCCGCGCTGCTGACCGCCGACAGCGACCCGATCCACCCGATGCGCATCTACGGCGAGCTCAACCGGCTGCTGGCCGACGACGCCGTGGTCATCGGCGACGGCGGCGACTTCGTCTCCTACGCCGGCAAGTACATCGAGCCCCGGCGCCCCGGCAACTGGCTCGACCCCGGCCCCTACGGCTGCCTCGGCACCGGCCTCGGCTACTCGATCGCCGCGCGGCTGGCCCGCCCGTCGTCGCAGGTCGTGCTGCTGCTCGGCGACGGCGCGGCCGGCTTCTCGCTGATGGACGTCGACACCCTCGTCCGCCACAACCTGCCCGTCGTCATGGTCTGCGGCAACAACGGCATGTGGGGCCTGGAGAAACACCCCATGCAGATGCTCTACGGCTACGACGTCGCCGCCGACCTCCAGCCCCAGTGCCGCTACGACCAGGTCGTGACCGCGCTCGGCGGGGGCGGCGAACTCGTCACCAAGCCCTCCGAGATCGGGCCGGCGCTGCGCCGGGCGTTCGACTCGGGCGTGCCCTACATGGTGAACATCGCCACCGACCCCGCGATCGCCTACCCGCGCAGCACCACCGGGGTCTAGGGAGAGGTCCCCGTACCTGTCGACGCCGCCGAGGGAGACGGTGACGGTGACGGTGAGGCCGCCGGGCAGGCGACCCGCTTCACGTACACGGTCACCGTCGACCCGACCGGCGCCTGCGAACCGGCCTTCGGGTCCTGCCGGTAGACCTCGGAGCAGCCCAGGCCGGAGTCACCGGTCGTCTGGAAATTCCCCTGGAACCCGGCCTGGAGCAGCGACGTCTCGGCCGCCTGGGCCGACTTCTTCCACAGCTGCGGCACGGCCTTCGTCTCCTTGGTGGGAGTCGGAGACGGCTTGGGCGACTTCGACGGCCTCGGCGAGGGAGACGGCGTCGGCGACGGCTCCTCCGAGGGCTCCTCGGACGGTTCCTCGCTCACCGACGGTTTGGCTACGGTCGGCGTCGGTCTGGGAGAGCGCCGCGTTTTGGTCGGGCTGGGGCTCGGCGAGGGGGTCGTCACATCGGCGACGTTCGAGGTGTGCCCTCGGGGCGGCGTCTCGCCCTCGCCTGAACCGATGATGTTCACGCCCGCCCAGCCGATGCCGACCGAGGCCAGCACGCCCGCCACCACCGCGACGACCGTCAGGCCGCGCCTGCTGTTGTTCTGCTTGCGGCGTCCACCGTGACTCGGCGTCTCCGGCGTGGCCGCGGTCGTGCGGTAGCCGCCCGTGGCGGGGAAGTTCCCGGTCGGCGCGTAGGCGCCGGTCGCCGGGGGTTCGTACCAGTCGCCGGTCTTCGGGAAGACGCCCGAGGTGGCCTGGGCCTGGTTGGGCTGGGTCAGCGAGGCGCCGGGGTTGGCGGCCTGCCGGGCCGCCTGGCTCATCGCCATCGCGCTCGGCCACCGGTCGGCCGGCGACTTCGACAGCGCGCGCTCCACCACGTGGCGGATGTGCGGCGGGATGTCGGCCGGCAGCGGCGGAGGCTGCTCGCGGATGTGCTTGAGCGCGATCGTGACCGGCGTGTCGCCGTCGAAGGGCCGGTGACCGGCCAGGCACTCGTAGGCGACCACGCCGAGCGCGTAGATGTCGACCGCCGGGGTGACCGGCTCGCCCTCGGCCTGTTCGGGCGCGCAGTAGGCGGCGGTGCCGAGCACCATGCCCGCGTCGGTCAGCCGGCTCGCCGCGTCGGAGCGCGCGATGCCGAAGTCGGTGAGGACCAGGGTCCCGTCGACCTGCACCAGCAGGTTGCCCGGCTTCACGTCCCGGTGGACGATGCCCCGGTCGTGGACGGCCTGGATCGCCGCCGCGGCCTGCCCGATGAGCTCCATCACGGCCTCGGGCCGGATGCGCCCGATCCGCTGCAGCAGCCCGTCGAGCGGCTCGCCGTCGACGAACTTCATCACCAGATAGGCGGTCGGCCCGTCGCCGGGGACGTCGGTGACGCCGTAGTCGTAGACGTCGACCACGCCGGGGTGGTTGATGAGGGCCATGGCCCGCGCCTCACCCTGGAAGCGCGCCCCGAATCCGGGGTCGTCGAGACGGCCCGGGAGCAGCACCTTGACGGCGACCGTACGCGCAAGGACGGTGTCTTCCCCGCGCCACACCTCGCCCATCCCGCCGGCGCCGATGCGCCGGTCCAGTCGGTAGCGCCCGGCCAGCGTCGTCCCTTGGGCAACCATGCCCCCGGATACCCCCTATGTCACTGACCACTGTCGTCCCGGAAGTCTAGCGGGCACCGGCACAAAGGACCGGTAAGCGCAGATCTCCCAGGAATCCCTCACCATAACGGTCAGAACACAGGTTTGGTTCAGGTCGCGTTCAGGCCGCGGTGAGCCCGTGCTGCGAACAGCGCGCTGACCAGCCCGTGGGTGTCACCTGCACGGTCATCCGGCGACGGCACTTGGCGCAGTAGCGCGGGGGCTCCATGGCTCGCGCGCCCTGACAGGGCCCGTGGTCCCCGTCGTCCGAAAGGCCCCCGCAGTGGTCGCAGTAAAGGTCCACGTCTTGCCTTTCGATGGGTTGCGATGGTCGGACTACTAGCATCCCACCATGGCGCTCACGCCCGGACTGCGGGCCAATCGGTTGATCATGGTGGAGAAGAGTGACACCGCGGCGGCGCTCGGCAGCGGCGACGTGCCCGTGCTGGGCACGCCGAAGCTGCTGGCGTTCGCCGAAGGGCTCACCTGCGAGGCGATCGGCGGGCAGCTCACGCCGGAGCAGACCTCGGTCGGGGTGCGGGTCGAGCTGGAGCATCGGGCCGCGAGCGGCCTGGGCGCCCACGTCGAAATCTCGGCCGAGCTGGTCGAGGTCGAGGGGCGCCGCCTGGTCTTCTCCTTCACCGCGGCCCACCTCGACGGCTCGGTCGTCGCCACCGGCGTGATCGAGCGGGTCGTGGTCGACCGCGAGAAGTTCCTGTCGCGCGCTACTCGATGACGGCGATCAGGTCGCCTTCCTGCACCACGTCGCCCTCGGCGACCTTGATGGCGACCACGCCGTCGTCCTCGGCGATGACCGGGATCTCCATCTTCATGGACTCCAGGATGACGAGGGTGTCTCCGTCGGACACCGTCTCACCATCGGCGACGACGACTTTCCAGACGTTCGCCACCATTTCCGCGCGTACCTCAGCCACCGCTGTCTCCCATCAAGCCTCAGTCGTTCCCGATCACGATCTCATGCGGGACACCAGGCCGGTGTCATAGTCGCCGCTGACGAACTCGGGGTGGTCGAGGAGTTCGGCGCAGAACGGCAGGTTGTGCTTGGGCCCGGTGATCGCGAAATTCGCCACGGCGGCCTTGCCGCGCTCGATGGCCTCGGCGCGGGTGGCGCCGTAGACGCAGAGCTTGGCCATCAGCGGGTCGTAGAAGGGCGTGACCGTGTTGCCGGCCTCGTAGCCGGAGTCGACGCGGACGCCTTCGCCGGACGGCTCGGACCATTCGGTGATGTGGCCGGGGCCGGGCAGGAAGCGCTTGGGGTCCTCGGCGTACACGCGGAACTCGATGGCGTGGCCGCGCGGCGTGGCGTCGATCTGGACGTCCTCGCCGGCCGCGACGCGCAGCTGGGCGGCGACCAGGTCGACGCCGGTGACGAGCTCGGTGACCGGGTGTTCGACCTGGAGGCGGGTGTTCATCTCCAGGAACACGAAGTCCTGCGCGTCGGCGTCGACCAGGCACTCGACGGTGCCGGCGCCCCGGTATTCGACCGCCGCGCCCGCGCGGGCCGCCGCCGCGAGCATGCGTTCGCGCAGCTCGGGGGTGATGCCCGGGGACGGCGACTCCTCGACGACCTTCTGGTGGCGGCGCTGCACCGAGCAGTCGCGCTCACCGAGGGCCAGCACCCGCCCGTCGTTGAGGCCGAGGATCTGCACCTCGACGTGGCGGGCCCGCTCGATGTAGCGCTCGAGGAGGATCGCGGGCGTGCCCCCGAAGCGGGCCGCGGCGCGCGAGGCCTGCTCGAACGCCTTGGCGAGGCCGGCCTCGTCGTGGGCGACGCCCATGCCGATGCCGCCGCCGCCTCCGGCGGTCTTCACCATGACCGGGTAGCCGATCTTCGCGGCGGCCTTGGAGGCCTCCTCGATGGCGGTGACCGGTTCCCGGGTGCCCGCGGCGACCGGCACTCCGGCGGCCTCCATCAGGTTCCGGGCGTTGATCTTGTCACCCATCTGGACGATGGCCTCGGGCGACGGGCCGATCCACGTGAGCCCGGCGGCCATGACGGCGCGGGCGAACTCGGCGTTCTCGGAGAAGAAGCCGTAGCCGGGGTGGATCGCCTGCGCGCCGGTGGCGCGGGCGGCGGCGAGGACCTGGGCCTGGTCGAGGTAACTCTGCGCCGGATTGGCCGGGCCGATGTTCACCGACTCCCTGGCCTCACGAACGAAGGGCAGGTCGGCGTCGGCCTCGGAGTGGACGGCGATCGACCTGATCCCCATCTCGTTGAGGGTCCGGATGATCCTGCGAGCGATTTCGCCGCGATTGGCGACCAAGACTGACTCGAACACGGAGCCAACCTTACGACCCGGATCATCCCTGGCCGTGCACTCATGAGCACTGATCGTCACGGCTCAAACTGTAGGAAGCCCACAATTGTCAGAGCCGGTTGACCGGTACGAGCCGATCGATGACGGTCGCCATCGCCTCGACCACTTCGGGGTCGTATTGCGCTCCGCCGTCGAGCCGCAGCCGTTCGAGCGCGGCGGCGGCACGGTCGCGGTTGGTGGATCCGCTCACCAGGTCGTCGTAGGCATTGGCGGCCCGGATGATGCGGCTGGCCAGCGGCGGGCGCTCCTCCAGCGGGTCGCACTGGCGGCGCACGATGTCGGCGACCTGGTTGAGCACGCCGGTCTTGCGGATGACCTCGGCGCCCAGTTCGGCGATGCGCCGCGCCTGCTCGGGATCGGTCAGCACGGTCGCGCCGCCGGGGATCGGGTCGGTGAGCGACAGTTGTCCGATGTCGTGCATGAGGGCGGCGTACTCGAGTTCGAGCAGTTCGGGTTCGGCCATGCCGAGGTCGCGGCCGATGGCCACCGCCAGGCGGCTGACCCGGCGCGAGTGGCCCGGCTCGACGTAGCCGCCGACCTCGGTGACCCGGGCGAGCGCGCGGATGGTCTGCAGGTACGTCGCCCGGATGCCCGCGTACTTGCGGAAGGCGACCTGGGTGACGAGCAGCGGCGCGGCGAAGGCCAGCAGGGCGGTCAGCTCCATGCTGTGCAGGGCGAGCGCGAGCAGGATGCCGCTGGCCGACACGGCGGCGCCGAGCGGCGCGGCCATCCGCGCCTCGTCGCGTACCGCCACCGAGAAGGCGGTGCGGACCTGCTCGGCCCGCAACAGGCCCGCCACCACGACGTCGACGGCGAGGGCCAGCCCGATGAGCAGCACCATCACCAGCAGCGCCACCCACCACGCCTCGCCCGGCGGCGGACGCAGCACGTCGGCGAACGGCCGGAACGCGAAGGCCAGCAGCGAGCCGCAGATGAGCCGCCGCGCGATCGCGTCGAGCCGGGGCGCGCGGCCGACGGCCAGATGGGGCAGCCCTCCGGCGATCATGCCGACGGCCATGACGGCGACGACCTGGAGCGCCGAGTGTTCGGCCTGCTCGCCGCCGATGTAGAGCAGCAGCGCGTAGCCGAACGCGGCGGCGGTGCTGATCGGGGCGACCTCGCGGTTGCCCGGCATGGTCAGCCGGGCCAGCTCGCCACAGGCGATCAGCGCGCCGAAGCCGATGGCGACGTGGGGGGCCACCAGCCCGACGGCGGCTGTGTGGGAGATCCCGGCGACCGCGAGCATGCCGCCCGCGCAGATCAGCAGGAGCTGCCCCGAGTCGAGGCCCTGCATGCCCCGGGTCTCGCTGGTCATCGGTCAGACACCACCTGGATCGGCGTGGTCGGGTCGTCGTGGTCCTTGGCGGCGGTGACCACCGGCATCCCGCTGGGCGCGGGCACGCTCGCGGGCGGGCACCAGCCGTCGCGGTCGAGGGCCCGGATGAAGGCCCCCACGATGATCGGGTCGAACTGGGTGCCCGACCACTTGCGCAGCTCGGCCACCGCCTCCTCCTGCGGTTTGGCCTTGCGGTAGGACCGGTCGGAGGTCATCGAGTCGAACGCGTCGGCGACGCAGATGATCCGGGCGAACTCGGGGATCTCGGCCCCCGCCAGGCCCATGGGATAGCCGCGGCCGTCGAACCTCTCGTGGTGGTGCATGATCCCGGCGAACGCCTCGTCGAGGAAGCCGATGCCGCGCACGATCTCCAGGCCGCGCATCGGGTGGAGCTGGATCGCGGCGTACTCCTCCTCGGTGAGGTGGCCCTCCTTCTGGAGCACCTTGGTCGGCACGCCCAGCTTGCCCACGTCGTGGAGCATCCCGGCGTAGCGGATGGCGTGGAGGCGCTCGGTGCCCATGCCGATCTCCTCGGCGATCATCGACGAGGCGGCCGCCACGCGGGTGCAGTGGCCCCGGGTGTACCAGTCCTTGGTCTCCACGGCCTGGCAGAGGGCGGCGATGGTGGCCTCGTAGGAGCGCTGCTGCGCGTGGTACTGCCCGAACGCCCACCGGGCGACGAACAGCGGCAGGAGCACCAGCACCGCCGAGATCGACTGGACGGTGGCCCAAAGACCCGCGATGAGGAGGCCGAAGGTGGCGTAGCCGAAGTAGGAGAGCAGGAACTGGGCCACGTCGGGCACCGGGACCTGGCGTTTGCCGACGCCCTCGGCCAGCGCCAGGATCAGCGCGGTCAGCGCGAAGTTGAGCGCGACGAACACGAAGGTCGCGGCGCCGTAGGGCAGGATGATCTCGGGGAAGTCGGTGCGCCTGGGCAGGCCAGGCACTCCCCCGGCCAGGGTGTAGACCCACCCGGCGGTGTAGCCCGAGATGAGGAACTGGGCCCCGTTGAACAGGCGTTTGTGGGTGGCGAGCCCAGGTCGTACGGAGAAGACCGCGGTCGCCGCGACGAGGGCCGCGCCCTCGGGTCCGACCAGCACCACCGCGGCGAGGGCGGCGGAGAAGCTGACCGAGATCGCCGCCTGGCGCACGCTCAGCTGGGTCGGGACCGACTCGCAGACGAGGAAGAGCAGCGCGAGGACCAGCGTCGACGACCAGTCGAGGCTCTCGTATGCCTGTCCGCTACGGACGAGCAGGATTCCGGCCGCCCCAATGCACAGGACGAAGTAGATCTTCGCCGGCCACGGCAGTTCGCGCAAAGCGGCCATCCCTCAAAAGAAGGCGCGTCTGTCAACATGCGCCGCCTCCACATTGATGTGCGTCCCTCAGGCTACCCAGCGGACAGGCGCCTCACAGGGTTGTCGCCAAACCGTAATCAACTCATCACTGTGAGTTGCGGACCCAATCCACGGTGAGTTTGAGCGCGGACGCGAGGTCGTGGCCGGGCTGCCAGCCGAGCCCCTCGAAGGCGGGAACGGGGTCGACGGCCATCGCGGGCAGGTCGCCCAGCCGGGCGGGCGCGAGGTCGGGCGCGTCGGGAACCCCGGCGGCGGCGGCGATGAGGCCGTGCAGCGCGCGGTCGGAGGTCTGCACGCCGGTGCCGATGTTGAAGGTCCCGCCGTTGCCCCGGGGGCCGCAGGCCCGGGTGAAGGCGTCGACCACGTCGTCGACGTAGACGTAGTCGCGGGTCTGGGACCCGTCGCCGAACAGGACGGTCGGCCGGCCGCCGAGCAGCGCGTCGGTGAAGATGGCCACCACACCCGCTTCGCCGCCGGGCGACTGGCGCGGCCCGAAGACGTTGGAGAGCACCAAAGTGGTGTATTCGATGCCGTAGAGCCCCTGATAGGCCGACAGGTAGGCCTCGGCGCTCACCTTCGAGGCGGCGTAGGGCGACATCGGGCGGGCCGGGGTGTCGCCGGGCACCGGGATGACCGGGGGACGGCCGTAACGGGCCACCGACGAGGCGAAGACGACCTTGCGGACGTTCCCCTTGCGGGCGGCTTCGAGGACGTTGAGGGTGCCCTCGATGTTGACGCGCGCGTCGTTGAGCGGATCGGTGACGCTGTTGCGGACGGAGATCTGCGCGGCCAGATGGCAGATCACCTCGGCGCCGCCGACCGCCTCGGCCAGAGCGGGATCACGCACGTCGAGCTCGTGGAACTCGGCCCGCGCCGCCCGGTTGCCCCCCGACGACAGGTCGTCGACGACGATCACCTCGTGGCCGTCGGCGAGCAGCCGATCGACGAGGTTGGAACCGATGAAACCCGCACCGCCCGTGACCAGAATCCGCATGGCCAGCAGGTTATTCCACGAGTTCGGCTCTTACCTGATCAATCCGCAGGCGGATCTTGGCCCGCAGGTCGTCGGGAACCGGATCCTCACCGCAGTGTTTGGCCACGAGTTGCTTCACGACTTTGTCGAGCCCGTATTCCCGCAGGCAGGGATCGCACTCGTCAAGGTGCTGCCGGATGTCGCCACACCAGTTCTCGTCGAGTTCGCCGTCGAGAAAGGTGTAGACCCGGTCGAGCACCTCACTACAGTCGGTGTCGTGGTGGTCACCACAGCTCATGCGCCCTCCTCCGATCGCACAAGCCCGCGCTCGCGCGCGTAGTCTTCGAGCTGCGAACGCAGTTGCCTGCGGCCGCGGTGGAGCCGCGACATCACGGTCCCGATGGGGGTCCCCATGATGTCGGCGATCTCCTTGTAGGGGAACCCCTCGACGTCGGCCAGGTAGACCGCGATACGGAATTCCTCGGGGAGCGCCGCGAGGGCGTCCTTCACGTCGCTGTCGGGGAGATGTTCGAGCGCCTCGAGCTCGGCCGACTTCAGACCGCTGGAGGTGTGGGACTCGGCGCGCGCGAGCTGCCAGTCTTCGATCTCCTCGGTGCCGGCCTGCTTCGGCTCGCGCTGCTTCTTCCGGTAGCTGTTGATGAAGGTGTTGGTCAGGATGCGGTAGAGCCAGGCCTTCAGGTTGGTGCCCACCTGGAACTGGTGGAACGACGCGAAGGCCTTCGCGAAGGTCTCCTGAAGAAGATCTTCGGCGTCGGCGGGATTGCGGGTCATCCGGAGCGCGGCGGAGTAGAGCTGGTCGATGTAGGGCATGACATCCCGCTCGAACCGCTCACTGCGCTGCTCCAGAGTCTCCTCGGCAGTCTTGGAGACCGGACCCACCCCCTCATAGATGCCTATCGCATCAGAGGATACCGGGACGGCATAGGCCGGGGTTTCCGGCCTCACCAGCAACGCGTTCATGCCCATCGTCAACCGCGGCGGCGTAGAGTCTGTTCCCGGACAAGGTACGCAATGCCTTATCCGGGGAAAAAGCTACGTACCGGCTGGTAGGGACACCCTCTACCAGGCCCTCCTTCTGAGAACGTCAACGTCCAGGAGCCGCTCGTGCTGCCCATTCCGGCCAATGAACTCAACGGCACAGGGAATCTCGGGCCTTACTGGACCTTTTATCACGCCGTCGTCGCCGAGCAGCTCCGCCGCTGGCTGCCCGAGAAGCCCTCCCTGCTGCTGGACCTGTCAGGCGGCCGGGGCCGCTGGCCCGCCCAGGCGGCGCGGGCCGGCCACCGCGTGGTCGAGGTGCTCGACTTCCGCCGTCCCGCCGCCGAGCCGTGGCTGCGCGAGGCCTCCGACCTCATCCACAAGGTGCGCAGCGACGACCTGGCCTTCCTGGCCGACGAGAGCGTCGACGCCGTGGTCGCCGAGGAGCGGGCGCTGTCGGTCGAGATCATGGCCGAGTCGGCGCTGGCCGACGTGACGCGGGTGCTCAAGCCGGGCGGGCGGGTGCTGGTCTGCGTCGACTCGCTCGTGCTCGGAATGGCCATTCTGGCCGAGCAGAACTACTGGGCCCACCTGCGCCAGACCGGCGAGGTCATGCTGGTGCCCTGGCCCGACGGCAGCATCACCCGCTGCTTCTCCTCGGTCCAGCTGCGCGACCTGCTGACCGGCGCGGGCCTGGAGGTCGAGTGGGTCCGCCCCCGCACCGTCCTGTCGCCCTCGACGGTCGACCACGTGCTCGGCAGCGACGGCCGGTCGCTGTCGTGGCTGGTCACGACGGAGCTCGACGCCCACCCGGACGACGACGACACGGTCGGCATCCATCTCGTCGCGAGCGGGCGCAAGCCCCTCTGACTCAGCGGCGCCGTTCCCGCCTCGACTGGCAGCCGATGCAGCGGGCCGCCTCCGGACGGGCCTCCAGCCGGCCGTCGGGCACCACGTTCCCGCAGTCGACGCAGCGGCCGTAGGTCCCGGCGTCGAGCCGGGACAGCGCCGCGACCACCGCCTGGCGCTGCCGGCCGGCCGCCTCGATCATGGCGTGGTTCCGGTCGGCGTCGGCGAGGGTGTTCTCGGCCGAGGGGTCGGTTGTCAGAATTCCGATAGACCGGTCCACGTCGTCGAGCATCATCTCCAGGCGCATACGCGCGGCCGCAGATTCCACGAATCCGCACCTCCGGGAATGGGGGGACGCTGCCGGGAGTCCCCGGTCTCCCGGCTTTCTCAGCGGATGCCCGCTGCCCGCCTCCCTTACACCCGTGGAAACTCAGAACAGCGGATTGGTGTCACCACTGTCCTGAAGTGGGGAGATGAGCCTCTCGCCGTTGTTGCGGACGTTCCCCACCGCCGGATCCACCGGATACGCCACCAGCCCCGCCGAGGTGGCGGGAACGAGGAGCTCGGACGCGTCCGAAACCGCGGGGTCGAGCCATTCGGCCCACTTCTCGCGCGGGATCAGCATGGGCATGCGGTCATGGATGTGGCCCAGGCGGTCCTCCGCGTCCTGGGTGATGACCGTGCAGGTGCAGATCCACTCGTCCTCGGGGCTCTTCCAGAACTCGTACAGGCCGGCCATGGCCAGCACGCCGCCGTCCTCCGGGTGGATGAAGTAGGGCTGCTTGCGCTTGTCGTCGGTCGGCATCCACTCGTAGTAGCCGTCGGCGGGGAGCAGGCAGCGGCGGGTCGCGAAGGCCTTGCGGAAGGCGGGTTTCTCGGCGACCGTCTCGATCCTGGCGTTGATCATCCGGGAGCCGATCGAGGGGTCCTTGGCCCAGCTCGGGACCAGGCCCCAGCGGACCACCCGCAACTGCCTGATCGGCCGGGTGGCGCCCTCCTCCTTGGGGACGCGGCTCATGACCGCGTACACGTTCTTGGTGGGGGCGACGTTGTAGTCGGGGGCGAGCTCCTCTTCCGAGTCGAGCTCGACCTCGAACTCCTCAAGGAGTTCGTGACGCTTGCGCGCCGACGCGTATCTTCCGCACATCAGTCCAGACTGCCACCCTGGGCTCCCGATAGGCTTGCGCCATGTCCGCTTCCCTGTGGCCCGCGCCCGTCGCGTCCGGTCCGGTGACCGCCACCGTGGCGCTGCCGGGTTCCAAGTCGGTGACCAACCGCGCCCTGCCGCTGGCCGCGCTGGCCGAGGGTCCCGGGCGGGTCCGTCTCGCGCTGCGCAGCCGCGACGCCGACCTGATGGCCGACGGCCTGCGGAAGCTCGGCGCCGGCATGACCAACGTCGGCACCGGCGCCTCCTCCGCCGACTGGGAGATGACGCCCGGCCCGATCACCGGCGGCGGCCATCTCGACTGCGGCTTGGCCGGGACCGTCATGCGCTTCCTGCCGCCGATCGCGGCGCTGGCCGACGGCGAGGTCTCCTTCGACGGCGACCCCCACGCCCGCAAGCGCCCGATGGGCCCCATCCTCGACGCGCTCCGCGCCCTGGGCGCCCACGTCGACGGCGACCGGCTCCCGTTCACGATCCGCGGTCCGATCACGGGCGGCGAGGTGACCGTCGACGCGTCCGGTTCGTCGCAGTTCGTCTCCGGGCTGATGCTGGCGGCGGCCCGGTTCCCGAAGGGCGTAACGGTCCGCCACGTCGGCCCGCCGGTCCCCTCGATGCCGCACATCGCGATGACCGTGCAGATGCTCCGCGCCCGGGGGGTCGAGGTCGACGACTCCGAGGCCTCGGTGTGGCGGGTGCTGCCCGGCCCGATCGCGGCCACCGACTTCACCGTCGAGCCCGACCTGTCCAACGCCGCGCCGTTCTTCGCCGCCGCGATGGTCACCGGCGGTTCGGTGACGATCCCCCACTGGCCGGCCGAGACCACCCAGCCGGGCGACCGGCTGCGCGAGCTCCTGTCCGGCATGGGCGCGCGGGTCGAGCTGACGGGCGAGGGGCTGACCGTCCGCGGCGGCTCGATCCACGGCGCCGACGTCGACCTGCGCGACGAGGCCGAGCTGACCCCGACGATCGTGGCGCTGGCCGCGCTGGCCGACTCGCCGACCCGCATCCGGGGCGTCGCGCACATCCGGGGCCACGAGACCGACCGCATCACCGCGCTGGCCACCGAGGTCAACCGCCTCGGCGGCGACGCCCGCGAGACCGACGACGGCCTGGAGATCTTCCCCAAGCCGTTGACCAGCGGTGTCTTCCACTCCTACGACGACCACCGGATGGCCACCGCCGGCGCCGTCATCGGCCTGGCCGTGCCGGGCGTCGAGGTGGAGAACATCGCCACGACCGCCAAGACGCTGCCCGAGTTCGCCTCGATGTGGGCGGCGATGCTGCGAGGAGACGCGTCCTGAGAAGGCGCGAATACGACGAAGACGACGTCAGGGTCCGGCCGGGCAAGGGGTCCCGGCCGCGCACCCGGCTCCGGCCTGCCCACGAACAGGCGGTGCCGGGGTTCGTCGTCGCCGTCGACCGGGGCCGGTATACGGTCCTGACCGGGCGCGGCATCCACGAGAGCGGCCCGTCGACGGTGATCACCGCGATGAAGGCCCGCGAGCTCGGCCGCAAGGGCATCGTGGTCGGCGACGAGGTCGCGCTCGTCGGCGACACCTCGGGCAAGCCCGACTCGCTGGCCCGGATCGTCCGCCGCGAGGAGCGCCGCTCGATGCTGCGGCGCAGCGCCGAGGACTACGACGAGGTCGAGCGCCCGGTCGTGGCCAACGCCGACCAGCTCGTCATCGTCACCGCGCTGGCCGACCCCCCGCCCCGGCCGCGCATGATCGACCGGCTGCTGGTGGCGGCGTTCGACGCCGACATCGACCCGCTGCTCTGCCTGACCAAGGCCGACCTGGCCGCGCCCGACGAGCTCATCTCGCTCTACGAACCGCTCGGCGTCGACCACATCGTGGTCCAGCGGGGCGGCGAACTGTCCGAGCTGCGCAGCCGTCTCACCGGCCGGGTGAGCGTGCTGGTCGGCCACTCGGGTGTGGGCAAGTCGACGCTGGTCAACGCGCTGGTGCCGACCGCCGACCGGGCGGTCTCCCACGTCAACGCAGTCACCGGCCGCGGCCGCCACACCTCTACTTCCGCCGTCGCGCTGGAGCTGCCCGAGGGCGGCTGGATCATCGACACCCCGGGCGTGCGCAGCTTCGGGCTCGGCCACGTCGAGATCGACAACGTGCTGGTCGCGTTCCCCGACTTCAACGAGGCCGCTGTCGACTGCCCGAAGGGCTGCAACCACCTCGGCAACGACTGCGCCCTCGACCGTTTCGTGGCCGAGGGCCACGGCGACCCCGCCCGGCTCAGGTCACTGCGCCGGCTGCTGACCAGCCGCGAGGGCAGCCCCGACGACGACTAGCGGTTCGGCCGCAGCGTCCACTCGACGGTGACCTCCGCGACCGTGACGTCCTCGGCGTTGCGCACCGTCACCTCGACGACGAACTCGGGCCGCCGGCCCTCGGACAGTTCCGCCAGCACCGCCGTGCGCTCGGCCCGCACCACCGCTTCGGCGGTCAGGTCGCCGAGAGCCAGTTTCTTGTACGCCACCCGCCCCACCGTCGCCAGCGGCGTCGCCCGGTCGAGGGTGTCGCCGAACAGCGAGAGCATGGCCGCCCCCGAGGCCGACTCGGCCAGGGAGAACACCACTCCGGCATGGGGACCGCCGACGTGGTTGTGCAGGTCGGGACGGTCGGCGAGACGGGCGACAGCCGTACCGGAATCGACGGAGTCGAAAGACACGCCGAGGGTGCGCGCGAAGGGAACGCTCTGCAGGAACAGGGCCCCCGTGTCGAAAGTGGTCATGGACGGCATGTTACTCATTGGTAGGATCTGGAGCGGTCCCGGGTCTGATGAAAACGCGCGCAATACCGCTAGCGTGTGATCTGTGACGGCTTACAACGATGATCTGCGACTCGCGCACGTGATGGCCGACGCGGCCGACGACATCACGATGCGCCGCTTCAAGGCCGTGGATCTCAAGGTCGATACCAAGCCCGACCTGACCCCGGTCAGCGACGCCGACCGGGCGGTCGAGGAGGCGATCAGGGGCACCCTGCGCCGGGCTCGCCCCCGTGATGCCGTCATCGGCGAGGAGTTCGGCAAAACGGGCTACGGCATGCGTTCCTGGATCATCGACCCCATCGACGGGACCAAGAACTTCGTGCGTGGCGTGCCCGTCTGGGCGACCCTGATCGCGCTCATGGAAGAAGGCCAGGTCGTCGTCGGCTGCGTCTCCGCGCCGGCGCTCCAGCGGCGCTGGTGGGCCGCCCGCGACGGCGGCGCCTTCAGCGGTCGCAGCCTGACCAAGGCCACCCGGTGCCGGGTGTCGTCGGTGGCCAAACTGGAGGACGCCTCCTTCTCCTACTCCAGCCTGGGCGGCTGGGAGAAGGAGGAGAAGCTCGACAACATCCTCGACCTGACGCGCAGTGTGTGGCGGACGCGGGCCTACGGCGACTTCTGGTCCCACATGATGGTGGCCGAGGGTGCGGTGGACGTCTCGGCCGAACCGGAACTGTCGCCCTGGGACATGGCCGCGCTCACCGTGATCGTGGAAGAGGCCGGCGGCACGTGCACCGGCGTGGACGGCAACCCGCCGCTGGAGAGCGGGAGCCTGGTGTGCTCGAACGGGCTTCTGCACACCAATGTGCTGAAAAAGCTCGCTTAATAGACTTTTCCGGAGAAAAGGTCAGCCCACAACTGCTCGGCCCGCATGGCGACCATCCGTTCGGTCTCCTCGATCAGATGCGTCTGCAATGTCGTACGGCGAATGAAGTACTGACCCGCCGCCCCGACGAATTCGTAGACCACCCCCCGGCACGAGCACGAGTGGGCCCTGACCCGCTCGCGGTCCGTCCACCGCGCGCCTGGTCGCCAGGTCAGCGGCCTGGCGTCCGGATCGGGATGGCTCGGCACGTGCGGGCCGTGATAGGTGGTCATGACCTTTCCACGTGAGACTGTCTTGGTGGAGGCGTCCATGTCGTGATCCTCACGACCGGAGCCGATCCCGTGGAATACACCACCACCATCAGAAATCCCGATATTCGTCAGGCGAATTCCAGCGTGACGCCGGGAATGGGCGTAACTTACCGTCATGGGTCATGACGGAAACGGTCTGCCGCCGGACTTCTGGGCCCGGCCGCCGGTCGCCCATGCGCTCGCCGAATGTGACATGGCGACGATCCTCGATCAGGTCCGATCCGTGCGCGGATGGACGCAGGGCCAGCTCGCCGAGCACCTCGGATACTCCCAGAGCTGGGTGTCCAAGGTGCTGCGGGGACGCCAGTCGCTCACCGTCGACCAGATCCGCGACCTCGCGCGTCAGGTCGGCATCCCGCAGTACTTACTCCGCATCGGCGACTCGGGGGGTGAGGACCCCACGAAACGCCGCGACTTCAGCAAGATAGCCTTCCTCGCCGCGATGCCCGTGGCGCCGTCCATCTCCTACCGGTCGGCCGACGAGACGACGGCGAGCTCCCTCGCCGCGATCACCGGCGCCCAGCGCAGGCTGGAGGCCGAGACCCCGGCCCGCGAACTCGCCCGGGGCGCGGTCGCCCACGTCGAGCTCACCAAAAGGGCCCTCGCCCGGTCGGCGGAGACGCCGTTCGCGGTGGAGGTCTGCCCGACCGTCAGCGAGGCCGCCGGGTTCGCCGCCTGGTTGCACGCCGACATGCAGGACATCGGCACCGCCCGGATGTTCTACCGGTTCGCGGTCGACTCGGCCCGGCGGGCCGAACATCCGCTGCTGGAGGCCTACATGCTGGGCAGCCTGGCCGCCTTCGAGATCGACCACGACGACCCGGTCCTCGGGCTGTCGATGATCTCCCAGGCCAGGGCGCAGGCCGGGAGCAATCCCCCGGCCACCGCGCGGGCGTGGCTGGCCTGCATCGAGGCGCTCGGCCACGCCGGCAAGCGCGATGTCATGGCCGCGCTCAACTGCCTGCGCGAGGCGGAGATCGCCGTCGCCCAGAGCGAACGCCAGAAAGCCCCGCCGTGGCCGTGGGTCTTCCCCTTCGACCCCGGCAAGCTGGCCGGATATCGCGCGCTGGTGATGGTCCGCCTGGGCCGTCCCCACGACGCGGTGTCGGCCTTCGCCGAATCCCTCATCTCCGTACGCCCCGCCGCCAAACAGCAGGCGCTGCTGATGCTGGAGGTCGCCACCGCCCGCCGGATGGCCGGCGAGGTCGACGAGGCCTTCTCCCTGGCGGGTGAGGCGCTCAAGGCGGGGGTCGTCTATTCGTCCGAACGGGTCCTCCACCGGGTCAGGCGGTTCCGCCGCGACTACGAGGGCCCGCCGTCTCTGCTGGTCCGCGACTTCGACGACCGGCTGCGCGCGACCAGCTCCTTCTAGATCGGTCCAGAGAACCCCGCTCCACCTGGAGCGGGGTCCTTTGGTGAACGCCGAAACTAGCCTGTGACCTGGCCGTTATCTTCTGAGACCTACACGAAGGGGACCAGACCCGTTCATTCTTCGTTCACCTTCGTCCAGTCATCAGGTCACCTTCGGTCCCTAGCCTCCCGGTTGTTGAAGAAACAATCAGGAGGATTCAGCCGTGAAGTATGCAGGCCGGCTCGCCGTAGCCGCCATCGCCGGCGTGCTGTCGCTCGCCGCGTGTGGGACCGACAACAACACCGGCGCCAGCGAGACCACCGCTCCGGCGGCTGGCGCCGCTGCTCCCGCCGCCTCGGGTGACGCCACCCTCAGCGGCACGATCAACGCCGCCGGCTCCTCGGCTCAGGCCAACGCCATCGACGAGTGGAAGAAGGCGTTCCAGAGCGCCAACTCCGGTGTGAGCATCAACTACCAGCCGAGCGGCTCGGGCGCCGGCGTGCAGGCGTTCATCGCCGGCACCGTCGCGTTCGCCGGTTCCGACTCCGCGCTCAAGGAAGACGAGCCGGCCCAGGCCGACGCTCGCTGCGCCACCGGCAAGGCCATCAACCTGCCCATGGTCGTCGGCCCGGTCGCCGTGGTCTACAACCTCCCGGGTGTCGACGGCCTGCAGCTCTCGCCGAAGACCATCGGCGGCATCTTCAACAGCACCATCACCAAGTGGGACGACGCCGCGATCAAGGCCGACAACCCCGACGCGCAGCTGCCCTCGACCGACATCCAGGCGTTCCACCGCTCGGACGAGTCGGGCACCAGCGACAACTTCACCAAGTTCCTGAAGGCCACCGCCGAGTGGCCCTACGAGCCCGGCAAGGCGTGGCCTGCCGAGGCCAAGGGCCAGGGCGCCAAGGGCTCCGACCAGATCGCCGCCTCGGTCAAGTCGACCGAGGGCGCCATCTCCTACGTCGAGCTCTCCTACGCCGAGAACTCGGGCCTGCAGAAGTCCAAGGTCGCCAACGGCTCGGGTGAGTTCGTCGAGCTGACCCCGGAGAGCGCCGGCAAGACCGTCGAGGCCGCCACCGTCGAGGGCACCGGCAACGACCTCAAGCTGAAGATCGACTACGCCACCTCGGCCGCGGGCGCCTACCCGATCGTCCTGGTGACCTACGAGATCACCTGCGAGAAGGGCCTCTCCGCCGAGGAGCTCCCCCTCGTCAAGGGCTTCCTCACCTACACCGCCTCGGACGAGGGCCAGCAGGTGCTGACCGACCTCGGCTACGCGCCGCTGCCGGCCAGCCTGGTCACCAAGGTCCGCACTGCGGTTGAGGCCATCGCCTAACCAATGGCGACCTCGACGCAAACGCGCGAAGGCGGGTCGGCTCCCCAGAGCCGGTCCGCCTTCCGGCGCAGCAGGGGCGACGGCCCCTTCCGTTACGCATCGACCGGTGCGGGTGTCCTGCTCCTCGTGATCATGGCGGCCATCGCGGTCTTCCTGATCGCGCGGGCCATCCCCGCACTCCAGGCGAACACCGCGTCGTTCCTCACCGAGAAGACGTGGAACGCCAACGCCTCAGAGCCGAAGTTCGGCATCGGCGCGCTCGCGTTCGGCACGGTCGTCAGCTCCTTCCTGGCGCTGATGATCGCCACGCCGATCGCGATCGGGGTCGCCCTGTTCATCTCCCACTACGCCCCGCGCCGGCTGGCCTCCGCCCTCGGCTACGTCATCGACCTGCTGGCGGCGGTCCCCTCGGTCGTGTACGGCCTGTGGGGCATCATCTTCCTGGTCCCGTTCATGCGCGGGCCCTCGCAGTTCCTGAACGACTACTTCGGCTGGATCCCGATCTTCGGCGGCGACCAGGTGGTCGGCAAGTCGATGCTCGTCGGCTCGCTCGTGCTGGCCATCATGATCCTTCCGATCATCGCCGCCATCTCCCGGGAGGTCTTCCTCCAGGCCCCCAAGCTCCAGGAGGAGGCCGCTCTCGCGCTCGGCGCGACCCGGTGGGAGATGATCCGGATGAGCGTGCTGCCGTTCGGGCGTCCCGGCGTCATCAGCGCCGCCATGCTCGGCCTCGGCCGGGCCATGGGTGAGACCATCGCGGTCGCGCTGATCTTCCCCGCCACCTTCACGATCAGCTTCGAGATCCTCAGCGCCAACGGCAACAGCATCGCGGCCAACATCGCCAACGGCTTCGGCGAGGCCAACGACATCGGCCGTGGCGCGCTGATCGCCTCCGGTCTGGTGCTGTTCATCATCACCCTGCTGGTGAACATGGCCGCCCGCTGGGTCATCTCCCGCCGCAAGGAATACGCGAGGGTCGCCGCGTGAGTGCCGTCACCCCAGAAATCCAGCGAATCTCGGGCATGCGCCGGTTCAAGGACAAGGGCGTCCAGTTCCTCGTCTACCTGGCGTTCGCCATCGCGGTCGTCCCGCTCGTCTCGGTCCTGTGGCTGGTCGTCTCCAACGGCCTGGCCCGCTTCGACATGGAGTTCCTGACCCACTCGATGCGCAACATCGGGGCCAGAGACGCGGGCGGCGGCGCCTACCACGCCATCATCGGCACCCTGGAGCAGGTCGCGCTGGCCTCGCTCATCTCGGTGCCGATCGGTCTTTTCACCGCCATCTACCTGGTCGAATACGGCAACAACGGGCGTCTCAAGCGCTACATCAGCTTCTTCGTGGACATCATGACCGGTGTCCCTTCCGTCGTTTCCGGCCTGTTCGTGCTCGCCTTCTGGATCCTCATCCTGGGCATGCCGTTCTCCGGCTGGGCCGGCGCGATGGCGCTGTCGATCCTGATGCTGCCGACGGTCGTCCGGGCCGCCGAGGAGATGCTGCTGCTGGTCCCCAACGACCTGCGCGAGGCCTCCTACGCCCTGGGCGTGCCCAAGTGGCGCACCATCGCCAAGGTCGTG
Organism: Herbidospora cretacea; assembly: GCF_001570605.1. Classification (GTDB taxonomy): domain Bacteria; phylum Actinomycetota; class Actinomycetes; order Streptosporangiales; family Streptosporangiaceae; genus Herbidospora; species Herbidospora cretacea. The sequence continues at coordinate 220,180 of NZ_BBXG01000011.1, forward strand.
CTGCCCACCGCCTTCACCGGCATCGTGACCGGCGTCATGCTGGCCGTCGCCCGTGTCGCCGGTGAGACGGCACCGCTGCTGCTGACCGTCTTCTTCACCGACTCCATCAACAACGACCCGTTCAACGGGCCGCAGATGGGTCTTCCCCTGTACGTGTTCGACCAGGCCGCCCGGCCGAACGACACCGCGATCGACCGCGCCTGGGCCGGCGCGCTCACCCTGATCGTGATCATCATGCTGCTCAACCTGGCCGCGCGCCTCATCACCTACTGGCGCTCGCCCGCGAGGAAGAGGTAATAGCCATGGCCAAACAGATCGAGGTCACCGACGTCGACGCCTACTACGGTAGCCACAAGGCCATCGAGGGCATCAACATGACCATCGACGCCCGAGCGGTGACGGCCTTCATCGGCCCGTCCGGCTGTGGCAAGTCGACCTTCCTGCGCACCCTCAACCGCATGCACGAGGTCATCCCCGGCGCCCGCGTCGAGGGCAAGATCCGCATGGAGGAGCAGGACCTCTACGGCTCCGACGTCGACCCGGTGTCGGTCCGCCGCACCATCGGCATGGTGTTCCAGCGCCCCAACCCGTTCCCCACGATGTCGATCTACGACAACGTGGCCGCAGGCCTGCGCCTGAACCACCGCTACTCCAAGAGCGAGCTCGACGGCATCGTCGAGGACTCCCTCAAGGGCGCCAACCTGTGGAACGAGGTCAAGGACCGCCTGCCCAGGCCGGGCGCGGGCCTGTCGGGCGGACAGCAGCAGCGTCTGTGCATCGCCCGCGCGATCGCGGTCAAGCCCCAGGTCCTGCTGATGGACGAGCCCTGCTCGGCGCTCGACCCCATCTCGACGCTGGCGATCGAGGACCTGATCTCCAAGCTCAAGCAGGAGTTCACGATCGTCATCGTCACCCACAACATGCAGCAGGCCGCCCGCGTGAGCGACAAGACGGCCTTCTTCAACCTGGCCGCCCAGGGCCAGCCGGGCAAGCTGATCGAGATGGACGAGACCACCAAGATCTTCACCAGCCCGACGCAGAAGGCGACCGAAGACTACATCACCGGGCGTTTCGGCTGATCCGACACATTGGGGAGGACCGGGTGGACGGGGATACTCGATCCGCACCGATGCTGTTGGTCGCCGACCCCGACAGCACCCTGGTCGACAACCTGACACACGAACTCGAATCCGAGGGGATCGACGTCACCGGTGTGTTCGACGGCGCCCAGGCGCTGCTCCAGGCTGGAGCACTGCGCCCGGACGCCGTCCTCATCAGCGCGTCGCTGCCCATCATCGGGCCGGTCGACTTCGTCCGGGCGGTACGCCTGGCACGAGCCGTCCCGGTCCTGCTGGGCGTGGGTGAGGGGTTCGCGGAGCAGGCCATGGAGGCGCTCGCGGCCGGAGCGACGGCATGCGTCGCCCGGCCGTACCGCGTCCCCGAGCTGCTCCCGCTCGTCCACGCGGCGTTCCGCCGGCAGGGCATCCAGCGGACCGTCCTGACCATCGGCGACGTCGCCCTCGACGTCACGGCCTACCAGGTGAAGGTGGGCGGCCGCGTCGTCCACCTGCCCCTGCGCGAGTTCGAGCTGCTGCACTACCTCATGCGCAACGCCGACCGCACCGTGACCCGCGAGCAGATCATGCGGCACGTCTGGCACTCCTCGGACGCGATGTCCACCAACACCATCGCCGTCCACGTGAAACGCCTACGCGCCCGCCTCGGCGACGAGGACGACAAGCTCATCCAGACCGTGAGGGGGGTCGGCTACCGCCTGGTCACCCCCTAGGCTTCGCAGGGCATGACCGGAACCCCGCGAGCACCCTCTTCACCAGCCCCTCGACCTTGGCGATCCCGGCCTCGCTGGTGGCGTTGTCCTCGGTGAGAACGGCCACCGCGTACCGATCGGCGATGAGACCCACGCTGTTGATCGCCCACAGGTCGTTGGCCACGTGCTTCAGCCAGCCGTTCTTGAGCGCGACCCGCTCCCCGGCACAGGCCCCCGCACTCACACCCCACTTCTGTTCCGGTACGACCTGGCGCATCAACCGCCTGACGACTGCTCCGTCCTTCATCTTCGGCAGATACTTCAGCAACCGGACCTGATCATCGGTCGTGGTCCGGGTGATGCCCCAGCAGTACAGGTCGACGCACATCCCGGGCACTGCGGTCGTCGACCTCAGACCGAACCTCTTGCCGACCCTGGTCAGACCGGCGTCGCGGCCGATCCGCTCCCAGAGCCGATCGGCCGCTTTGTTGTCACTGACCTTGATCATGACCTCAGCGTCCCTCCGGACGCTCCTCGGCAGCCGGGCCCACCGCTCCTCCACCAGCAAGGCCATGAGAATGCCGACCTTCGCGACACTGGCCGTGGGCAGAATCCGCCCGGACGCGAACCTGAAGACCCGCCCGGTGTGCAGATCCTCGACGGTGATCGAGACACGCCCCGGCCTGGCGGCGAGATAGCGCCTGACCTTCGCGGTGAGCCGGCGCCGGTCGACGGGAGGATCCTCCGGCTCAGATTCCGGTACGGGCCTGGGATCCGGCCACACCTGCGGCACCACAGCGGCGACCTTGACGGGAACCGGCACGGCCTTTCCGCGGACATCAGGCGAAAGGACACCGGGAACCAGCGCCAGCGCCACCAGAAGAGGGAGAACCACACGACGGGGGGACATCGTGGGCATCAATGTAGCCCTCGAAACCACCGCCAGGCCATTGCCCTGGAAACACAGAAAGCCCGGCCGTAGTTGGCCGGGCTATACCCTCGTGAAACGTCGAAGGCCCCGACCACTACTGGTCGGGGCCCTCGGTATTCAAAGATTGTCCGGCGGTGTCCTACTCTCCCACACCGTCCCCGGTGCAGTACCATCGGCGCTGGAGGGCTTAACTTCCGGGTTCGGAATGTAACCGGGTGTTTCCCCTC
>NZ_BBXG01000012.1 GCF_001570605.1 Herbidospora cretacea
CGGTTACATTCCGAACCCGGAAGTTAAGCCCTCCAGCGCCGATGGTACTGCACCGGGGACGGTGTGGGAGAGTAGGACACCGCCGGACAATCTTTGAATACCGAGGGCCCCGACCATGATGGTCGGGGCCTTCGACGTTTCACGGGTCAGTTCTTGATGCCCGGCCGATGCGGCCGGGCTTTCGACGTTCCCAAGCGTTGACCTGGAAGCCCGGCGTTCGGCGTTTCACGGGTTGGATGGTGAAGCCCGACCGCTGCAGCCGGGGCTTTCGACGTTTCATAGCTTTAACCGGGCGGCCTGGCCCTGGCTGCCGGCGGTTGGCGTTTACGGGGTTGGATGGTGAAGCCCGGCCAGTGCGGCCGGGCTTTCTGTGTTTCTAGCCCTATCTCATGCTGAAAAACGGGATCGACGGGGGTGGTCGGTGCTGAACAGGGTGGCGAGGGTGCGTGGCCATGTGCCTTGGCGGGTGGAGGACAACTGCTGAAGCCCGGCTAATGCGCCAGGGGTTCGAGGTTCCATGGGGTTGATTTTTTAAGCCCGGCCATCGCGGTCGGGCTTTCTGCGTTTCTGGCTCCAGCTCACGCCCTAGTCAGACAACGGGAATCGTGGAGAACAGGTCCACCCTCGGTAGGGAGGCGAGCCAGAGCGCCTGGTCGGGTTGGAGTACGACTGCTGAGGCCGGACCATTGTGGCCGGGCTTTCGTGGCCTCCGGGCGGGTTCGCATCACTTGTCAGGCTGACCTGCCGGATCACCCTGATGAACAGGTGCCTGAGACCTTCAATAAGGAAAGATCCGACCGTGACGGCTGGACCTTTTCTGTTATCTGGCCACATCACATGCCGGATCTTGGGTTGTCAGGCCTCGAAGAGGCGATCGGTGGGGATGTTGAGGTTGTCGAGGAGATGGCCGGTGAAGTAGATGGTGCCGAGGGCCAGGACTCGGTCGCCGGCGGACTCGATGAAGCGTGCGTCGACCTTGTCGATGGTCGTCACGTCCCAGGACGGTGGGAGTTCGCGGGTGAAGTTCAGGTGGGTTTCGGGGAGTTGGACGAAGGTGACGGGCAGGTCCCCCAGTTCGGTGATGGCTCCGCTCAAGTCCTTGTGGTCCGGTAGGCAGAGCAGGACGCGGTCGATGGAGCCCCATTCCACCAGGGCTCGTTGCACGGACATCGCCACGCCGGCTCCGGTGATCGGGGAGTCGATGATGAGGCGGGTGCGGCCGATGTCGTGGTGGGAGAAGCGGGCGGGTAGGCGTACCGAACGAAGGGTCTGTTCTTGAGGCTCGGCGCTCGTCAGGTGGGCCGCTGCGGATCGGCCCAGGAGGGCGTTCGTGGTCCACGGTGTCGCCTGGGGGGTGATCTGGTGGAGGCGGGTGCCCGCGCGGGCGGAGAGCTCCGCCCGGACCTCAGGGGATTGGGGGAGGGTCACCACCGACCGCGTCGCCTCGGTGATGACTCCGGCTTTCTCCCTGGCTATCTCGGCGACCGTGTCCCCGAGGATGCCGAGGTGTTCGGCGAAGATCTCGGTGACGGCCACCACCTCCGCGGGGAACAGGGACACCTCGTCGGAGGCGCCGCCCATGCCCGCCTCCAGGACGACGAAGTCCGCCGCCACGTCCTGGGCGTGGAGGATTCCGGCGATGGTGAACAGGCCCGCGGGGGAGAGGTAGCCGTCGGAGGCGGGGAGGGTTACCGAGCTCACGCGGGCTCCCAGGGCCGCCAGCTCCTCGTCCGAAATAGAGACGCCGTCGACGCGGATGCGGTCGCGGTTGCTGCGCAGTCCAGGGCTCGTGACGGTGACCACGCGGGCTCCCGTCGAGGCGAGGTACGCCGACGCGTAGGTCGCCGTCGTGCCTTTGCCCTTGCTCCCGACCACGGTCAGCACCGGCGCGGGGGAGACGGCTCCCAGGGCCTGCGCCAGGCGGCGGGCCCGGGGCAGGTCGCGCCTGGATCCGGGTCTGCGGGTGGTCCATTCGGCGAAGAACGCCTCGTCGGAGCTCATTCCCGACAGCTTAGGGAACGCCGTTAGGCTGGGCGGGTGACGATCCACGCTGTTGAGGCCGCGATTCGTGCTCGCGGTGTCGAATGGGACATCGATCCGACGCTCGACCGGATGGCGGGGCTCGTCGATCTGCTGGGGAATCCGCAGACGGCCTACCCCATCATTCACATCGCCGGCACCAACGGAAAGTCGAGCACGGCGCGGATGGTGGAGGCGCTGCTCAAGGAGCGGAACCTGCGGGTGGGGCGGTACACCTCGCCCGAGTTCGCCAGCATGCGCGACCGGATCTCGATCGACGGGGAGCCGATCTCCGAGGAGCGGTTCGTCGAGGTCTACAAGGAGCTGGAGCCCTACTTCGCGATCGTCGACGAGAAGTTCGGGCGGCTGAGCTTCTTCGAGGTGCTCACCGCGATGGCGTTCGCCGCCTTCGCCGACGCGCCGGTCGACGTCGCGGTCGTGGAGACGGGCATGGGCGGCACGTGGGACGCGACGAACGTCGCCGACGGCACGGTCGCCGTGATCACCCCCATCTCGCTCGACCACACCGAATATCTCGGCAACGACGTCGAGACGATCGCGGGGGAGAAGGCGGGGATCATCAAGCCCGGCTCTCTCGTCGTGCTGGCCCAGCAGCAGCTCGCGGCGGCCGAGGTGATCGTCCGGCGGGCGGCCGAGGCCGGGGCCACGGTGGCGCGGGAGGGCATCGAGTTCGGGGTGCTCGGGCGCGAGCTGGCCATGGGCGGGCAGCTGCTCCACCTGCGCGGGCTGAACGCCACCTATGAGGAGGTGTTCCTGCCGCTCTACGGCGGTCACCAGGCCGGCAACGCGGCCACCGCGCTGGCGGCGGTCGAGGCGCTGTCCACGGCGGCCGAGCCGCTGGGCGCGGAGCTGATCCGCCAGGCGTTCGGCCAGGTGATCAGCCCTGGGCGGCTGGAGGTGGTGCGGCGCGGGCCCACCGTGCTCGTCGACGCCTCGCACAATCCCGGGGGCATGGAGGCGACGATCGACGCGATGGGCGAGTCGTTCGGGTTCACCCGGTTGATCGCGGTGCTGGCCGTCATGGCCGACAAGGACGTCGAGACGATGCTGGAGCTGCTGGAGCCCGTCGTCGAGGAGGTCGTGGTCACCCGGAACTCCTCGCCGCGCTCCATGGAGGCCGAGGAGCTGGCCGAGCGGGCGCGGGGCGTGTTCGGGCCCGACCGGGTGCACGAGTCCGACCGGCTCGACGACGCCATCGACGTGGCCATCGGGCTGGCCGACGAGGGCGACGAGTATGGTTCCGGTGTGCTCATCACCGGTTCGGTAGTAACCGCAGGTGATGCCCGAATTCTGCTGAAGGCCGGATGATGAACTTCGAAGTGACCCCCGGAATGCGGCGGCTGGGCGCCTCGGTGCTCGGCATGGAGGCGATCGTCGTCGCGCTGATGACCCCGGTCGCCATCACGATCGGCAAGGTCGATCCGCCGATTGCCGTCGCGGTCGGCTGCGGGCTCGCCGTCCTCTGCGTCATCGCCGCCGGGCTGCTCAAGAAGCCTTTCGGGTACGTGCTGGGCAGCGTCGTCCAGGTGCTCGCGATCGCCTCGGGGTTCATGGTGCCGACCATGTTCTTCCTGGGGGCGATCTTCGCGGCCCTGTGGGTGACCGCGATTCTCGTCGCTCGCCGTGTCGAAGGGGCGACGAAGCGCTAAAGTCGGTCGCCATGGCCGTCCCCCCATTTCAGCCAGCCGTGCCCCAGCGGGTCCGGGCGCTCGCGATCGACGCCGTGCGTCTGGCCCGGCGGCCCGTGGTGACCGACACCGTCGTCGGCATGCTGATCGCCGTGGCTTTGCCGCTGGCCATCGTGTCGATTCCCAATACGATTTCGCAGGTCGCGGCGCTGCTGCCGCCCGGTGTCTCCCAGATCGACATGATGCGGGCCCATGGTCTGGCGCTGCCGGTGATGCTGCTGACCGTCCCGCTGGCGGCGGTCGCGGTGCGGCGGTTCAAGGCGGCGCCCGTCCTGGTGCTGGGGCTGGCGATGCTGGCCGCCGCCGACGCGGGCGGGGGCTATGCCGACGGGCCGGCTCTGGTGGGCGTGCTCCGGGTGATGCACGGCGTCGGGGCCGGGCTGCTGATCCCGGCGACGCTCGTCGCGGCCGGTGAGCGGCGGGCCCGGCGCGGGCTGCTCGCGCTGTGGGCGGGCATGCTGGCGGTCTCGCTGGTGACGGCGCAGGCGCTGGCGCTCTGGCCGATCGACAACGTGCGCTCGTGGGCTGTCACGCTCCAGCCGTTCCCGCTGCTGACGGGCGTCGCGCTGACGCTGGCGGCCGTCTATCTGGTGCTCTGGCGGCTGGCGTGGGAGACCACGGCCGCCTCAACCGACCGGTTGCTGATCTCCACGCCGCCCGGGTCGGCGGAGCGTTCCCGGCTGCTGATGGCGGCCGTCCCGTCGGCGGGGATCGCGGTGCTGGCGGTCGGCACCACCTATGACTGGCCGTCGGGGCTGGTCGTGGCGGTGGCCGGGCTGGCGCTGGTGGCGATGCTGGGGCTCGCGGTGTCGGCGGCCACGCCGGGGGCGCGCACCCTCGGGTTCACCTGTGTGGCGGTCGGCCTGGTCGTGCTGCCGACGGCGGCCCAGGTGACCTATGTGGAGATGCCGTGGCTCGGGGGTCCCGGGCTCGACGCGATGGCCTGGCCGCTCCTGGTGGCGGTGATCGGCGCGCTCGGGGCGGCCGTGGTCGCCGGACGGGCGCCCGAGGAGAAGAGCGCCAAGCTCGTGGGGGCCGGGCTGGTCGTGCTGGTCGTGGGCCTGTGCGCGATCCGGGTGCTGGTGCCCGCGGTCGACGGGCTGCTGCTGGTGGTGCCGTTCACCCTGATGGCCGCCGGCGCGGCGGTGGCGCTGGTGAGCGCGCTGCGCCTGGCCGGGCCCGTGGCGGCGCTGTTCGGCCTCACCCTGCTCTTCCCGGCCATGCTGGCCGGATTCCTGCTCGGCACGGGCATCCAGGTGACCTGGCTCCGGTCGGCGGCCCCCTCGGGGATGGCGACCTACCAGGGCATGGTCGACGGGTTCGTCGAGGCCCTGCACGTGTGGGCACTGGTCGGCGGGTTCGGCGTGGTGCTCGTGCTCGGGTTGTCGGCCTTGTCGGCCCGCCGGGGCAACCGGCCGGCCGCCGCCGAGGAGCCCAAGGTGGTCGTTCCCGCGCCGACACCGTCGCCGGAAGCGATTGCCGAGGGTGACGAATCCGACCGGTAAGCTTCCCTCGGATTCCCACGAAGCCTTCACAAAGGAGTGATCCCGTGTCCGAGCGCACGCTCGTCCTCATCAAGCCGGACGGTGTCCGCCGCGGCCTCATCGGCGACGTCGTCGCCCGCATCGAGCGCAAGGGCCTGACCATCGCGGCCATGGAGCTGCGCCAGCTCGACGCCGAGACCGCCAAGACGCACTACGCGGAGCACTCCGAGCGGCCGTTCTTCGGCGAGCTCGTCGACTTCATCACCTCGGCCCCGCTGGTCGCCCTGGTCGTCGAGGGCCCGCGCGCCGTCGAGGCCTTCCGCGCCCTGGCCGGGCTGACCGACCCGGTGAAGTCGGCCCCCGGCACCATCCGCGGCGACCACGCGCTGGAGATTGGCGAGAACGTGGTCCACGGCTCCGACTCTCCCGAGTCCGCCGCGCGGGAGATCAAGATCTTCTTCCCCGACCGGTTCTAGAGAACCCTCCCGAAAGCCCCGGCCACGCCGGGGCTTTCTTGCGTTTTCGCCGCCTGAAGGCCCGTGACCAGCGGATTTATGCAATTGGGGTGGGGTCGGTGTGCTCGGCGATGGGTACGACCCGTTACGATTCGAGTGCGATGCGTTACTCCCGCTAACCACCTGAAGGAAGGCCTCCTTCCCTATGGGCAGCCACTTTGCTTTCCTGGGCCGCGACATGGCGGTCGATCTCGGCACCGCCAACACCCTGGTCTACGTGCGGGGGCGCGGCATCGTGCTCAACGAGCCGTCCGTCGTTGCCATCAACACCTCGACCGGCCGCATCGTCGCGGTCGGCATCGAGGCGAAACGGATGATCGGGCGCACACCTGGCAACATCGTCGCGGTTCGACCGCTCAAAGACGGTGTGATCGCTGATTTCGACGTCACCGAGCGGATGCTCCGTTACTTCATCCAGCGCGTGCACAAACGGCGACACTTCGCCAAGCCGCGCATCATCGTCGCGGTGCCCTCGGGCATCACCGGCGTCGAGCAGCGCGCCGTCAAGGAGGCCGGCTACCAAGCCGGCGCCCGGCGCGTCTACATCGTCGAGGAACCGATGGCGGCGGCGATCGGGGCGGGCCTGCCCGTCCACGAGCCGACCGGCAACATGGTCGTCGACATCGGCGGCGGCACCACCGAGGTGGCGATCATCTCGATGGGCGGCATCGTCACCAGCCAGTCGATAAGGGTCGGCGGCGACGAGCTCGACCAGGCGATCATCACGTACGCCAAGAAGGAGCACTCGCTCATGCTGGGCGAGCGCACCGCCGAGGAAGTGAAGATCGCCATCGGCTCGGCGTGCGCGTCGGCCGAGGAACCGCAGGCCGAGATCCGCGGCCGTGACCTGGTCAGCGGCCTGCCGAAGACCGTGGTCGTGTCGTCGAGGGAGATCCGCGAGGCGATCGCCGAGCAGGTCAGCTCGATCGTCGACGCGGTGAAGTCGACCCTCGACAAGTGCCCGCCCGAGCTCTCCGGCGACCTCATGGACCGCGGCCTCGCCCTGACCGGCGGCGGCGGCCTGCTCAAGGGCATGGACGCCCTGCTGCGTGAGGAAACCGGCATGCCCGTCCACCTGGTAGACAACGCGCTCGACTCGGTCGCGCTCGGCTCCGGCCGCTGCGTGGAGGACTTCGACGCACTGCAGCAGGTGCTCGTGCCCGAGGCGAGGAACTGAAGAACATGAAAGACAGCCGCCGCTCCCGCCTGTTCCTCGGCCTGCTCCTGGCCGCGGCACTGGTCCTGATCACGGTGGACCACCGGAGCGAGAACACGCCCGTGTTCGGGCCGATGCGCACGATCGTCACCTCGGCGTTCGGCGCGGTCGAACGCGGGGTCAGCACGGTCACCGAGCCGATCGGCGGCTTCGTCGGCGCGGTCGCCGGCGCGCAGGGCTCGCGGGCACAGATCAACAACCTGAAGACGCAGAACGCGAAACTGCAGGGCGAACTGTCGTCCCAGCGCATCGACAAGCGCCGGTCGGCCGAACTGCAGGCGATGCTCGGCCTGTCCGGGCTGGGCGGCTACAAGGTGGTCCCGGCCCAGGTCGTGGCGCGCCGCGCCGCGCCCGGGTTCGAGGACGCCGTGGAGATCGACGCCGGCACCGCCGACGGGATCAAGCCCGACATGACCGTGCTCAACGGTGAGGGGCTCGTCGGCCGGGTCGTCAGCGCGACCGCCTCGACCGCGACCGTGGTGCTGCTGTGCGACCCGGCCTCGTCGGCCGGGGCGCGGCTGGAGGGAACCGGTGAGCTCGGGGTCGCCAGCGGCCTCGGCGCCAACGGCGGTTCGGGGCGGCGGATCATGTTCCGGCTGCTCGACTCGACCGCGCCGCTGCCGGTCGGCACCCGGCTGGTCAGCTTCGGCTCCCAGCAGGGCGTGCCCTATGTGGCCGGGGTGCCGATCGGCACGATCGAGAAGGTCGAGGCGACGCCGGGTGAGCTCACCCGGACCGCCTACGCCAAGCCGTTCGCCGACCTGAGCTCGGTCGACGTGGTCGGCGTGGTGGTCGAGGGGCCGAAGCGCGATCCGCGCGACGCGCTCCTGCCGCCCGCGCCCAAACCCGCCGCCAAGCCCGCCGCCAAGCCCGCCGCGAAGCCGAAGCCCGCCGTGCCCGCTCTGCCCGGTCAGCAGGCCCCGCCGCAGGTGGCGAGGCCCAGTCAGAGCCCGGCTCCCGGTGACACCGCGCCGGGGAACGACGCGCCGGAGAACACCCCGGCGACAGAGCAGGGGCGCGACGGCCAGACGTCCATACCGGGCGACGAGGCGGCGTGATCTCGATGCCCCGGATCCTGATCACCACGCTGCTCGTGCTCACCGCCCTCGTGCTGCAGGTGACCGTGGTCAACCGGCTGCCCGTGTCGGTCGTGCCCGACTTCGTGCTGCTCGTGGTGATCGCGCTGGCCGCGATCCGGGGACCGGTCGCAGGGGCGACCATCGGGTTCTTCGCCGGTCTGGGCGCCGATCTGCTGCCGCCCGTCGACCACGCGCTGGGCCAGCACGCGCTGGTCCTGTGCCTGGTCGGCTTCGCGGCCGGGCGATGGGCCGAGCGGCGGCCGCTGCTCACCGTCGCGGTCTGCGCGGCCGGAGGGCCGGCGCTCGCGCTGGCGGTGGCCGGGCTGCTGGGTGATCCGGGGGTCGACTTGCGGACGTTCGAGGTGGCGTGGCCGATGGCCGCGTTCGTCAATCTGCTGGCCGCGCCCGTCGTGGTGTGGGCGGTGCTGAAGGTGTACGGGCCCCGGCCCGAGAAGGCGACGGCGGCCGCGGTGCCGGGTTGGAGGCGGGCGTGAATCGGATGCGGGCCCGGTTCGTGGTCCTTCACCTGACGGTGCTGGCGCTGCTGATCGTCCTCGGCGTGCGCCTCTACCAGGTGCAGATCGTGCGGGGCAAGGAGTTCGTGGCGGACGCGACCGAGACGCGGACCCGCGCCGTCATGGTGCCCGCGCTCCGGGGCCAGATCCTCGACTCGGCCGGGCGGCCGCTGGTGCGGAACCTGACCCGGCTCGTGGTGTCGGTCGACCGCACCCAGATGGAGCGCATGCCGCACGCGGGCCAGGAAGTGCTGGAGAAGCTGTCGGCCGTGCTCGGCACTCCGGTGGCCAAGCTGCGGGAGCGCCTGCGCTCGTGCGGGCCGGGCGTGAGCCGTCCGTGCTGGACGGGGTCGCCCTACCAGCCGATCCCGGTCGACGACCGGGTGACCCAGCGCGAGGCGCTGACCATCCTGGAGCGTCAGGAGGAGTTCCCCGGGGTGACCGCCGAGATCCAGGCCCTGCGCGACTTCCCGGGCGGGTCCGACGCGTCCCAGGTGCTCGGCTATCTTCAGCCGGTCACCCAGGAGGAGCTGGAGAAGCGGCAGGGACTGAAGACCAGCTTCTCGGGTGTCGACCTGGTGGGCCGCGACGGTCTCGAAGCCGTCTACGACCACCAGCTGCGGGGCACGCCCGGTCTGCGCCGGGTCCAGGTCGACCGGATGGGCAAGGCGATCGGGGTCGAGCAGCAGGTCCCGCCGGTGGCCGGGGACACCCTGATCACCAGCATCGACGCCAAGGTGCAGTCGATCGTCGAGAAGGCGCTGGCCGACGCGATGAAGAAGGCGCCCCAGGCCGACGGCGCGGCCGGGGTCGTGCTCGACGTGCGCGAGAACCGGGTCGTGGCGATGGGCAGCGTGCCCACTTACGACCCGAAGGTCTGGACCGGCGGCATCTCCGAGAAGGAATACCAGACGCTGCTGTCGGAGAAGGCGGGCAAGCCGCTGGTCTCCCGGGCGATCAAGGGCACCTTCGCGCCGGGTTCGACGTTCAAGGTCAGCTCGGTGTCGGCGATGGTCGCCGACGGCTACCCGATCAACGGCATCTACGACTGCCCGGGTTCCTACATGGTCGGCGCGCGGCCGTTCAACAACTTCCGCGGCATCGGCCTGGGCCCGATGAACCTGCACACCGCGCTGGTGAAGTCGTGCGACACGATCTTCTACCGGGCGGCGTACGAGATGTGGCAGCGCGACGGCGGCATGCAGCCCAAGTCGAACGCCAAGGACCCGATGGCCGCGATGGCCCGCGCCTACGGTTTCGGCAAGCTCACCGGCATCGACCTGGTCGGCGAGTCGCCGGGCCGGATCCCCGACCGGTTCTGGAAGAAGGAGCTGTGGGCGGCCACCCGCAAGACAAACTGCACCCGGTCGAAGACCGGCTACCCCGAGGTCAAGGACGCCGCCCGCGCCGCGTTCCTCAAGCAGCTCGCCTACGAGAACTGCCTGGAGGGCTTCCAGTGGCGTCCCGGTGACGCCGCCAACTTCTCGATCGGCCAGGGCGACGTGCTGGTCACGCCGCTCCAACTCGCCAACGCCTACGCGGCGCTGGTCGGCGACGGGAAGGTGCGCAGCCCGCGCATCGGCTGGGCGCTGATCCGCCCCGACGGCACCTCGGCCAAGGTCATCGAACCGCCGGTGATCGGCAAGCTGCCGATCGACAAGAAGACCCGCGACTACATCAGGAACGCCCTGAGCGAGGTCGCCTCCGACGGTACGGCCGCGGGCGCCTTCGGCGGCTTCCCGATGGACAAGGTCCGCATCGGCGGCAAGACCGGTACGGCCGAGGTCTACGGCAAGCAGGACACCTCCTGGTTCGCCTCGTTCGCGCCCACCAAGAACCCGCGCTTCGTGGTCGTCGTCATGGTCTCCCAGGGCGGCATGGGCGGTTCGGCCGCCGCCCCGGCCGTGCGGCAGATCTACGAGGGCATCTACGGCCTGACCGGGCAGCCGCCCGCCCTGCCCGCCGGCCATCCGGCCGAGCGCCTGCCGGTGATCGGCCCCGACGGGACGGTGAAGCGCTGATGTCCGCCCCGATCACCCGCATCCGCAAGCGGTCGCTGGCCAGCCGGGCCATCGGCACCGACGCCGTCGTCTGGCGGATGGACGGCGTCCTGCTCGTCGCCGTGGCCGCGCTGTGCACGATCGGCACCCTGCTGGTGTGGTCGTCCACGCGCACCTGGGCGGCGGTCGAGCCGACCGGCATGCTCAAGAAGCACCTGCTCATCCTGTGTGTCGGCGCGGTCCTGTGCGGCCTGGTCGCGATGGTCGACTACCGGCGGCTGCGGGCCTACGCCCCGGTCGCCTACGCCGCCGCGTTCGCCCTGCTGGCCCTGGTGATCACGCCGGTCGGGTCGACCGTCAACGGCTCCCATTCGTGGATCATGCTCGGCGGCGGCTTCGGACTCCAGCCCTCCGAGCTGGCCAAACCGGCGCTGATCCTGCTGCTGGCCATGCTGGTGTCGGAGCCCGCCGAGGGCACCGACCGGCCGAGGCCGCTCGACGTGACGCTGGCCCTGCTGGCGGCCGGGCTGACGATGGGGCTGGTCATGCTCCAGCCCGACCTCGGCACCACGATGGTGCTGACGGTGATCACCGCGAGCGTGCTGATCTTCGCGGGCATCCGCAAGCGGTGGATCGCCCTGGTGCTGGTCATCGCCGTGGTGGCGGCGGGGTTCGTGTGGTTCGCGGGGCTGCTGCAGCCCTACCAGGTGGCCCGGTTCACCGCGTTCATGAACCCGGCCAGCGACCCGCGCGGCGTCGGCTACAACGCCACCCAGTCGCTGATCGCGATCGGCTCGGGCGAGGTCTACGGCAAGGGGCTGTTCGAGGGCGGGCAGACCACCGGCCGGTTCGTGCCCGAGCAGCACACCGACTTCATCTTCACCGTCGCGGGCGAGGAGTTCGGCTTCCTCGGGGCGCTCACGGTGGTCGTCCTGCTCGGGGTGGTGCTCGTCCGGGGCATCACGATCGCGCGGCAGTGCGACGACCGGTTCGGCGCGCTGGTCGCGGCGGCGATCGTCTGCTGGTTCGCGTTCCAGACGTTCATCAATGTCGGGATGACGATCGGCATCATGCCGATCACGGGACTGCCGCTCCCGTTCGTCTCCTACGGCGGTACCGCCACGTTGGCCAACATGATCAGCGTGGGGATGCTGCAGGCCATCCACAGCGGCCGCCGTACCTGAGAGTCGTCCGCAGGAAGGTGCGGCGGGCTCTCACTGGTGCGCCCATTGCTCGGCGAACATTCTGGGAACGAACCTTGAATAGGCGGTGACTCCGCAGACGGAGGAAGCGTGACACCGGACGACGAGGCGCGTGAGCGTATGCGCGCGTTGGACCTGCTCCGCAAGGCCTTTCCCGAATACCGGATCGTTTACGGCAACGGCCGGTGGGCCGCCGCGGCGGCCGGGAACCCACCGATGGTGTGGTTCGCCGACACACCCGGCAGCCTGTGCGGGCAGTTGTTCATGGCTCAGGTCCGTAACGGTGGTGAGGTCGGCCCTTTCCGGACGAGCCGTGAGAGCGGCTCGCAGGCCGCGCGGTGACCGATTCGTGATTATCGCGACGCTAGCGTGGAATCGTCCCCACCTGGAGAGAGCATGACCTACTCCGCCCGCGGCGCCGACCGTTCAGCGATCCAGTTCGCCTCGGCGATCCGTGACCGCACCCTCGCAGCCCTCGGGCAGCCTCCCTCGACGGCGATCATCCACCAGATCGCCGAGGAGATCCACGCCGGTTCGCCGCAGACCTCGCGCCTGAAGTGCACGCGCCTGGCCAACGGCTGGACCGTCGAGGAGGCGATCGAGCGGTTCCACGACATGTGCGACCGGGCCGGCGTCAAGCGGCGCGGCCTGTCCGAGCGTTCCTGGCGGGAATGGGAGGCCGGGGCGCGGCCCGACCGCGAGTACACCGACCTGCTGTGCCGCCTGTTCGAGACCGGTCCGGTGCAGCTCGGCTTCGCCCGCGACTACACGCCGGAGGAGGCCCGCCGCGCGCACCCCGCGGCCGGCGCGGCCGACCCGGTGGAGGACGCCGCGCGGGAGGCCAGCGAGCACGCCGAGGAGGTCGAGAACAGCGAGCTCGGCGCGGGCGCGCTGGAACGGCTCCGCACCCAGGTGGTCTGGGTGGGGCGGCGGTACGTGTGGGAGTCGCCGCTCCCGCTGTTCGTCGAGATGCGGGTGTTGCAGGAGCAGACCAGGAAGGCCCTCGACCGGCGCATCCACCCCGGGCAGGCGCAGGACCTCTACTTCCTGACCGGCGCCCTGTGCGGCCTGATGGCCAACGCCAGCATGGACATGGGCCGCCGGCTGCCCGCCGACACCCTCGCCCGCGCGGCGTGGACCTACGGCCGCATCGCCGGGCACAAGTCGCTCATGGGGTGGTCGCGCGGGATGCAGGCCTCGGTGGCCCTGTGGGACCGGCGCTACGAGGACAGTTTCCGGTACGCCGGGGACGCGCTCACCCACCTCGACGAGGGCTCGGGCGGGGCTAGGCTCCACATGCTCCGGGCCCGTTCGGCGGCGATGCTGGGCCGGACCGCCGACGCCCGCGAGTCGCTGCGCCGGGCCGAGGAGGCCCGTGCCCGGGGCGGCCGCGACGAGCTCCACGACGAGATCGGCGGGGAGTTCGCCTTCCGCCCCGCCAAACAGCACTACTACGCGGCGGTCACCCACCTCCACCTGGGCGACGCCCCCCGGGCCATCCAGGAGGCGGGGGAGTCGATCGCGCTCTACTCGGCCGACGAGCGGGAGAACCGCTCCTACGGGTGTGAGGCCATGGCCCGCGCCCACCTGGCGATCGCCTGCGTCATGGAGGACGACCAGGAGGGCGCCGAGCAGGCCGTGGCCCCCCTGCTCGAACTGCCCCCGGACCGCCGCATCGACAGCCTCGGGGCCACCCTCGCGGCCAGCAGGTCGCTGGTGTCCGACCGGATGGCGCGGCAGATCGAGGGTTTCTGCTCCGTCGGCCTCACCCACACCCTGGCGGCATCCGACCAGCGGAGGCTCTCCCCGTGACCGTCCCCCTCGTCGCCGGCATCCCGGCGGCCATAGTCGAGGCCTGCCGCGAGGCCGGCCTGAGCTCCACCGGCGCCCGGCTCCTGCGCAGCTTCGCCAGTGTCGTCTACCACCTTCCGGAAGAGGGTCTGGTGGTACGCATGGCGACCGCCACCACCCCCGGCAAGTACGACCGCCTGGTCACCTCGATCAAGGTCACCCGGTGGCTGGCCGCGCAGGGGTTCCCGGCCACCCGGCCCGCCGAGGTCCGTCAGCCCATCGCGGTCGACGGCCAGTTGGTGACGTTCTGGCACTACGAGGAGCAGGACGGCCCGCCTCCCGGCCCCGTCCCGCTCGGACTGCTGCTCCGGCGGCTGCACGCGCTGCCGCCGGTGCCGTTCGACCTGCCGACCTACGACCCGTTCGGGACCATCAGGCGCGCCATCGCGGATGCCCGCGCGATCGATCCCGAAGAGCGCGAGTGGCTGACCGAACGGTGCTCGGCGCTCTCCGACGCCTACTACGAGCGGCTGGAGTTCTCCCTGCCGTACGGACTGGTTCACGGTGACGCCCACCGGGGAAACCTGCTCCGCGCACCTGGGGGCTACCTGCTGTGCGACTGGGACTCGGTGAGCGCCGGGCCTCGGGAGATCGACCTGGCCCCGACGATGGCCGGGGTCCGGTTCGGCCTGACCGAGGCGCAGCGGGACGGTTTCGTCGAGGCCTACGGCTACGACATCCGGAATTGGGCGGGTTATCCGGTGCTCCGGGACACCCGGGAGCTCCAGACCCTGACGGCGCTGCTCAGGAACGCCCACCTCGATCCAGACGCCCTTGGCGTCCTGCGCTTCCGGCTGGCCTCGCTCCGGGCGGGCGACAACCGTACCTGGCGTGCCTTCTAGCTCCTATACCCTGGGTCACATGTCTGTCGAGTCGCTGTTTCCCCGCCTGGAAGCCTTGCTGCCCAAAGTGCAGAAGCCGATCCAGTACGTCGGGGGTGAGCTCAACTCGACGGTCAAGGACTGGGACGAGGCCACGGTTCGCTGGGCGCTGATGTATCCCGACGCCTACGAGGTCGGCCTGCCCAACCAGGGCGTCCAGATCCTCTACGAGATCCTCAACGAGCTCCCCGACACCCTGGCCGAGCGGACCTACGCGGTCTGGCCCGACCTGGAGGCGCTGATGCGGGCCGAGGGCGTCCCGCAGTTCACCGTCGACGCCCACCGGCCGGTGCGCGCGTTCGACGTGCTGGGCGTCTCGTTCTCGACGGAGCTCGGCTACACCAACCTGCTGACCGCGCTCGACCTGGCCGGCATCCCGTTCAGCTCGGCCGACCGGGGCGACGACGACCCGATCGTGCTGGCCGGCGGGCATTCGGCGTTCAACCCGGAGCCGATCTCGGAGTTCATCGACGCCGCCGTACTCGGCGACGGCGAGCAGATCGCCATCGCGATCTCCGAGGTGATCCGCGAGTGGAAGGCCGAGGGCGAGCCCGGCGGGCGCGACGGCGTGCTGCTGCGCCTGGCCGAGACCGGCGGGGTCTACGTGCCCCGCTTCTACGACGTCGAATACCTGCCCGACGGGCGGATCAAGCGGGTCGTGCCCAACCGTTCCGGGGTTCCCTCGCGGGTGTTCAAGCACACCGTGATGGACCTCGACGAGTGGCCCTACCCGAAGAAGCCGCTGGTCCCGCTGGCCGAGACCGTCCACGAGCGGTTCAGCGTGGAGATCTTCCGGGGCTGCACCCGCGGCTGCCGGTTCTGCCAGGCGGGCATGATCACCCGTCCGGTGCGCGAGCGGTCGATCACCACGATCGGCGCGATGGTCGACAACGGCGTCAAGGAGTCCGGCTTCAGCGAGGTCGGCCTGCTGTCGCTGTCGAGCGCCGACCACTCGGAGATCGGCGACGTCGCCAAGGGCCTGGCCGACCGCTACGAGGGCACCAACGTGTCGCTCTCGCTGCCGTCGACCCGGGTCGACGCGTTCAACATCGATCTCGCCAACGAGTTCTCCCGCAACGGCCGTCGGTCGGGGCTCACCTTCGCCCCCGAAGGCGGCTCCGAGCGGATGCGCAAGGTCATCAACAAGATGGTCAGCGAGGAAGACCTGATCCGCACCGTCACCACGGCCTACAGCCAGGGGTGGCGGCAGGTGAAGCTCTACTTCATGTGCGGGCTGCCGACCGAGGAGGACATCGACGTCCTCGGCATCGCCGACCTGGCCAAGAAGGTCATCAAGGCCGGCCGGGAGGCCACCGGGTCGCGGGACGTCCGCTGCACGGTGTCGATCGGCGGGTTCGTGCCCAAGCCGCACACCCCGTTCCAGTGGGCCGCCCAGTGCGACCACGAGACCGTCGACCGGCGGCTCAGGGAACTCCGCAACAACCTGCGCAACGACAAGCAGTACGGCAAGGCGATCGGCATGCGCTACCACGACGGCAAACCGTCGATCGTGGAGGGCCTGCTGTCCCGGGGGGACCGCCGCGTCGGCAAGATCATCCGGGCGGTCTGGGAAGACGGCGGCCGTTTCGACGGCTGGAGCGAGCACTTCTCCTACGACCGGTGGATGGCCTGCGCCGCCGAGGCGCTCGACGGGGAACCGGTCGACGTCGACTGGTACACCATCCGCGAACGCGAGGAGCACGAGGTGCTCCCGTGGGACCACCTCGACGCCGGCCTCGACCGCGAATGGCTCTGGCAGGACTGGCAGGACGCCGTCAACGACGTCGAGGTCGAGGACTGCCGCTGGACGCCCTGCTACGACTGCGGCGTCTGCCCGACCATGGGCACGGAGATCCAGATCGGCCCCACGGGCCGCAAACTGCTCCCGCTCACGGTCGTATCCTGAGGAAGGAGCCCCGGGGAACGGCTTTCCCGAGGTGAAACGCACGAGACTGGAAGGAACACGGACCGCTGAAGAACGCTCCCGATGGACCCCCGCCGGCTCCGGTGACGCAGCGCCTGCGTGTGCGCTACGCCAAACGGGGACGGCTGCGCTTCACGAGCCACCGCGACATCTCCCGAGCCGTCGAACGGGCGGTCCGGCGGGCTGACATCCCGGTGGCCTTCAGCGCCGGGTTCAGTCCCCACCCGAAGATCTCCTACGCGGGTGCCGCCCCCACCGGGGTGGCCAGTGAGGCCGAATACCTCGAGATCGCGGTGACGCGCCCCTGCGAGCCGCAGGCGTTCCGCGCCGCTCTCGACGCCTCGCTGCCGCCGGGCCTCGACGTCCTCGACGTGGTCGAGGCGCGCGTCGGCGGCCTGGCCGACCGGCTGGAGTGTTCGGTCTGGGAGGTGCGCCTGCCGGGAGCGGATCCCGGTGCGGCCGAGGGAGCGGTCAAGGAGTTCATGGCCGCCACCGAGGTGGCGGTCGAGCGCCTGACCAAGAAGGGCATGCGGAAATTCGACGCGCGGGGAGCCGTCGCGTCGCTGACCGCTGACCAGGACGATCACGTGGAGGGAGGGCCGAATCAGTCGTGTGTCATACTTCGCATGGTTGTTCGGCACGAAACTCCGGCCGTCCGACCCGACGACGTGCTCATGGGTCTGCGTCTCGTGGCCGACTTCGCGCCGCCGTCACCGCCTTCGGTGACCAGGCTGGCGCAGGGGCCACTCGACGCGTCGACCGGTGAGCCCGCCGACCCGCTCGAAGCCGACCGGGTTGGTGGAGACCAATAGGACTTGCCGCCATGGCCCCGGAAGGTGGCCGGGCGGACCGCGAGAGACGAGAAGAGCCCCCGCGCGGCGCGGAAACGCGCCCGGGGGCTGACGGGAGAGCGCCCGCATGCTCGACAACGAGCCCATTGTCGGCGATACGACAACTGCAGACACGACGACCTCGGTGACAACGGCGAAGCCTGCCCGCAGACGGTCGGCCAGCCGCCCGGCGGGACCGCCGCCCGAGCCTGACGACATCCCTCCGGCCCCGGCCATCCAGGCCTCCGCGGCGGAGGCCCTCGGCGCGCCCGCCCCGGCCGCCCCTTCGGCCGCCAACGGCTCGGCCGGAGCCGTGCTCGGCACCGGTGGAGGCGCCGGTTCCCCCGAGGCCGCCCAGGAGGCCGCCGAGCCCGCCGAGAAGCCCAAGCGCACCCGGCGCCGGACCAGGTCCGCCGAGCCCGAGGCCCCGGCCGAGACCGGCGAGACCGCCGCGAGCGCCGAGACCGGCGAGAGCGCCACCGGCGCGCCCGCAGCCGAGGCCCAGCCCGCCGAGGCCCAGACCCAGACCGCCCAGACCCAGCCGGCCGAGGCCGAGCCGGTGGAGGCGCGCCCCACCCGCCGCCGCGCCACGCGCAGCCGGGCCGCCGCCAAGGAGGCCGCCGCGCCCGAGGCCCCTGTCGAGGAGCCCGTGGCCGCCGAGGCCGCCCCGGAGACCGAGGCGGCTTCTGCCGAAGCCGCGCCCGACGCCGAGACGGTCAAGCCCGCCCGGCGGAGCCGTACCAGAAAGAAGATCGAGGAGACGCCGGAGGCGGTCTCCGACGAGGACGAGAAGCCGACGAGACGGCGCCGGACCCGCAAGAGGGACGAAGAGGTTCCCACGGAACGATCCAGCGCGCTCAACGCGGCCGAGGCGCAGGTCGCGGCCGCGATGCTGATCTCGCTGCCCACCGAGGAGCCGCTCGACGACGAGCCGGCCGGTGAGGACCTCGAGGACCTCGACGAGGGCGCCCAGCAGCCGTCGCGGCTGGCCGACCCGTTCGGGTTCCACGCCGCCGAGCAGCCGCAGTACACCTTCCAGCGGCCCGCCGCCATCTTCCAGCCGCTGTTCCAGGCGCCCGACGCCGCCGCCGCGATCCCCGCGCGCCCCCAGCCCGCGCCGCAGCCGGAGCCGCAGCCCGAGCCCGAGCAGCCGGTCGTCGCCGAGGAGTCCGAGGAGGAGTCCGACGACGACGGCGACGAGGAGTCCGGTGAGGGTTCCCGCCGCCGCCGGCGCCGCCGTGGCGGACGTGGGCGCGGCCGTGGCCGTGAGGAGAGCGAGGATCAGGAGTCCGAGGAGGAGCCCCAGGCCGCCGCCGAGGAGGCCGAGGACGACTCCGACCAGGACGACGAGTCCGGTGAGGGCGGTTCGCGCCGTCGCCGCCGCCGTCGCCGCCGTGGTGGCGAGGACGACGCGGTCGTCCCCGACGACCCGCCCAACACGGTCGTGCGCATCCGGGCGCCCCGCGCCGGGCGCACCACCACGTCGTCGGTCGACGAGGTGCAGGGCTTCCGCGGCTCCACGCGGCTGGAGGCCAAGAAGCAGCGCCGGCGTGAAGGCCGTGAGCTGGGCCGCCGCCGTCCGCCGATCATCACCGAGTCGGAGTTCCTGGCCCGCCGCGAGTCGGTCGAGCGCATGATGGTCGTCCGCCGGCACGGCGGCCGCACCCAGATCGCCGTGCTGGAAGACGGCGTGCTCGTCGAGCACTACGTCGACCGCGAGGCCAGCCAGTCCTACGTCGGCAACGTCTACCTCGGCAAGGTGCAGAACGTGCTGCCCTCGATGGAGGCGGCGTTCGTCGACATCGGCAAGGGCCGCAACGCCGTGCTCTACGCCGGTGAGGTCAACTTCGACACCGCCGGGCTGGAGGGCCAGCCGCGCCGCATCGAGGCCGCGCTGAAGTCGGGCCAGTCGGTGCTGGTGCAGGTCACCAAGGACCCCATGGGTCACAAGGGCGCCCGCCTCACCTCCCAGATCAGCCTCCCCGGCCGCTACCTGGTCTACGTGCCCGACGGCTCGATGACCGGCATCTCGCGCAAGCTCCCCGACAAGGAGCGCACCCGCCTCAAGCAGATCCTGCGCAAGGTGATGCCCGAGAACGCGGGCGTGATCGTGCGGACCGCCGCCGAGGGGGCCTCGGAGGAGGAGCTGGCCCGCGACGTCTCGCGCCTGGCGGCGCAGTGGGAGAGCATCCAGCGCAAGGCCAAGGGCGCGAGCCCGCCCGAGCTGCTGTCGGCCGAGCCCGACATGACGGTCCGGGTGGTCCGCGACGTCTTCAACGAGGACTTCGCCAACCTGGTCGTGCAGGGCGACGAGGTCGCCCGGACGGTCGAGGAGTACGTCGACTACGTCGCCCCCCACCTGGCCGACCGCGTCGCCAAGTGGGACGAGGACGTCGACGTCTTCGCCGCCTACCGGGTCGACGAGCAGATCGCCAAGGCGATGGAGCGCAAGGTCTGGCTGCCCTCGGGCGGTTCGCTGGTGATCGACCGGACCGAGGCGATGACCGTCGTCGACGTCAACACCGGCAAGTTCACCGGCCAGGGCGGCAACCTGGAGGAGACGGTCACCAGGAACAACCTGGAGGCCGCCGAGGAGATCGTCCGCCAGCTCCGGCTGCGCGACGTCGGCGGCATCATCGTGATCGACTTCATCGACATGGTGCTGGAGAGCAACCGCGATCTGGTGCTGCGCCGCCTGCTGGAGTGCCTGGCGCGCGACCGGACCAAGCACCAGGTGGCCGAGGTCACCTCGCTGGGCCTGGTGCAGATGACCCGCAAGCGGGTCGGCCAGGGGCTGCTGGAGGCGTTCTCGACGCCGTGCGACTGCTGTCACGGGCGCGGGGTGATCGTCTCGACCGAACCGGTCGAGGGCAAGCCCGAGCCGCGCGGCACGCAGGGCAAGATGGCCATCGAGAAGGCCGTGGCCGACAAGCTGGAGAAGTCCGAGACCGGCGGCAACGCCGTCGCGGCCCACGACTCCCGCGAATCGGTGACCGACACCGTCGACGACCAGCCCCGCTCGCGGCGCCGGTCACGAAGGTCAAGGTCAGCGGATTAGTTGATCTCCGGCGGGCCGCTCGGTTCGACCTCGGGGCCGTAACCCGGTACCCTAGTCAATCGGCGCGCCTGGTGGCGCGCTTGGCTTCGCGCGCCCCCCTGGTTCGCCGGTTTACCTGTAAGCGATCGGATGTCGGGGCGCAGCATCCAGTAGACAAGAAGGGTTCCGCGGTGTACGCGATCGTTCGTTGCGGCGGCAGGCAGCAGAAGGTCTCCGTCGGAGACGTCATCGAGGTCGACACGGTCGCGGGTGAGGTCGGTTCCTCGCTGACGCTGCCGGCGCTCCTCGTCGTCAACGACGGCGATGTCACGCATGACGCCGCCGCCCTGGCCCGTTTTGCGGTGACCGCCGAGATTCTCGGTGAGGTCAAGGGTCCCAAGATCCGCATCCTCAAGTACAAGAACAAGACCGGTTACAAGAAGCGCCAGGGTCACCGCCAGCGGTACACCCAGGTGAAGGTCACCGGCATCGACTCTGGGAAGTAGGGACTCATGGCACACAAGAAGGGCGCCTCGTCCACCAGGAACGGCCGTGACTCCAACGCCCAGCGGCTCGGCGTCAAGCGCTTCGGTGGCCAGCTCGTGAACGCCGGCGAGATCATCGTCCGCCAGCGTGGCACGCACTTCCACCCGGGCGACAACGTCGGCCGTGGCGGCGACGACACGCTGTTCGCGCTGTCCGCCGGTCACGTGCAGTTCGGCCGTAAGCGCGGTCGCCGCGCGGTGAGCATCATCCCGGTCGCGGAGTAGATCCGCAGTTACCGGAATAGGACGAGGCGGGTCGGTTTCATCCGATCCGCCTTGTCGTGTTTTTCATCGAAGGGATTTGACCGCTGTGGCGGATTTCGTGGACAACGTCCTCCTGCACATCAAGGCGGGGGATGGCGGCAACGGCTGCGCGTCCGTCCACCGCGAGAAGTTCAAGCCCCTCGGCGGCCCCGACGGGGGCAACGGCGGGCGGGGCGGTGACGTGATCCTGGAGGTCGACCCGAACACCTCGACCCTGCTGGAATACCATCACCGGCCCCACCGCAAGGCGGGCAACGGCAAGCAGGGCGCGGGCTCCAACCGTGACGGCGCGACCGGCGAGGACCTGGTCCTGGTCGTGCCCAACGGCACCGTCGTCAAGGACGCCAAGACCGGTGAGGTGCTGGTCGACCTGGTCGGCGTCGGCACCCGCTACGTCGCCGCGCAGGGCGGGTTCGGCGGCCTGGGCAACGCGGCGCTGGCCAACACCAAGCGCAAGGCCCCCGGGTTCGCGCTGCTCGGCGAGCCGGGCGACGAGGGTGACATCGTGCTGGAGCTGAAGACGGTCGCCGACGTGGCGCTCGTCGGGTTCCCCAACGCGGGCAAGTCGTCGCTGATCGCGGCGCTGTCGGCGGCCCGGCCGAAGATCGCCAACTACCCCTTCACGACGCTGATCCCCAACCTCGGGGTGGTGACGGCGGGCGAGGTGATCTACACGGTCGCCGACGTGCCGGGGCTGATCCCGGGGGCGTCCGAGGGCAAGGGCCTGGGCCACGAGTTCCTGCGCCACGTCGAGCGGTGTTCGACGATCGTGCACGTCCTCGACTGCGCGACCATGGAGCCCGGCCGCGACCCGCTGACCGACTTCGAGGTGATCGAGGCCGAGCTGGCCGCCTACGGCTCGCTCCAGGACCGGCCCCGCATGGTGGTCCTGAACAAGGTCGACGTGCCCGACGGGCGCGAGCTGGCCGACATCGTCAAGCCGACCCTGGAGGAGCGCGGGCTGCGCGTCTTCGAGGTCTCGGCCGCCGCCCACGAGGGGCTCCGCCCGTTCTCCTACGCCATGGCCGAGATGGTCGAGCAGGCCCGCGCCGAGCGGCCGGTCGAGGAGCCGACGCGGCTGGTCCTGCGGCCCAAGCAGCTCGGCGAGACCGGGTTCTCGATCCGCCGGGTCAACGACGGCATGTTCCAGATCACCGGTGAGAAGCCCGAGCGGTGGATCCGGCAGACCGACTTCAGCAACGACGAGGCCGTGGGCTACCTGGCCGACCGGCTGGAGCGGCTGGGGGTCGAAGACGCCCTGATCAAGGCCGGTGCGACCGCCGGGGCCGAGGTCGTCATCGGGTCGATGGAGAACGGCTACATCTTCGACTGGCAGCCCTCGATGGGCGCCAGGGTCGCCGGCCCCCGGGGCACCGACAACCGCATCTAGGGGGAAAAGTGGTCAGGGAGCGCATCGGCGCAGCCGGGCGGATCGTCGTCAAAGTGGGCTCGTCGTCGCTGACGACCCCACAGGGCATGATCGACGTCGACCGCGTCGACGCGCTGGTCGACGTCCTGGCGGCCCGCCGCTCGGCCGGCGCCCAGATCGTGCTCGTCTCCTCCGGCGCCATCGCGGCCGGGCTGGGCCCACTGGGGCTCAAGGCCCGGCCGAAGGACCTGGCCACCCAGCAGGCCGCCGCCTCGGTCGGCCAGGGCGTGCTGGTGGCCCGGTACACGAGCTCCTTCGCCCGGTACGGCCTGCGCGTCGGCCAGGTCCTCCTCACCGCCGACGACATGATGCGGCGGTCCCACCACCGCAACGCCCAGCGCACCCTGGCGCGGCTGCTGGAGCTGGGCATCGTCCCGGTCGTCAACGAGAACGACACCGTGGCCACCGACGAGATCCGCTTCGGCGACAACGACCGCCTCGCCGCCCTGGTCGCCCACCTGACCCACGCCGACGCGATGGTCCTGCTCTCCGACGTCGACGCCCTCTACGACGGCGACCCCAGAAGGCCCGGGGGAGCCAACCGCATCACCGAGGTGAGCGGCCCGGAGGACCTCGAAGGCGTCGAGCTCGGCACCTCGGGCCGGGTGGGCACCGGCGGCATGATCACCAAGGTCCAGGCCGCCAAGATCGCCACCGGCGCCGGGATCCCCGTCGTGCTGACCGCCGCCGCCCACGCCGCCCACGCCCTCGCGGGCGACGACGTGGGCACCGTGTTCCACCCGGGCGGCCGCCACCCCGGCACCCGCCTGCTCTGGCTCGCCCACGCCGCCACCGGCCGGGGCCGCCTCCACCTCGACGAGGGTGCGGTGAGGGCGGTGGCCGGACGGCGGATGTCGCTGCTGCCCGCCGGTGTCCTCAAGGTCGAGGGCGAGTTCGCCGCCGGTGACCCGGTCGACCTGTGCGGGCCCACCGGCGAACTGGTCGGGCGCGGGCTGGTCAACTTCGACTCCGGCGAGATCCCCGAGCTGCTCGGCCGGTCGACGCGGGAGCTGGCCAGCTCCCTCGGCCCCGAATACGAGCGTGAACTGATCCACCGTGACGACATCGTCATCCTCTAGGAGCGACCATGAGTGAGTTTCTGCAGGTGGCCACCGCGGCGAAGGAAGCCGCCCGGCTCCTCGCCCCGCTGCCGCGCGCGGCCAAGGACGCCGCGCTGCGCGCCATCGCCGACGCCCTGGTCGCCCGAGCCGAGGAGATCGTCGAGGCCAACGCCGCCGACGTCGCCAAGGCCCGCCAGGACGGCACGTCCGAGGCGATGATCGACCGGCTGCGCCTCGACACAGGCCGTATCAGCCAGATCGCCGACGCGGTGCGGGAGATCGCCGAGCTGCCCGACCCGGTGGGCGAGGTCGTCCGGGGCTCCACGCTGCCCAACGGCCTGGAGCTGCGGCAGGTCCGGGTCCCGCTCGGGGTCGTGGGGATCATCTACGAGGGCCGCCCCAACGTGACCGTCGACGCCGCCGCGCTGTGCCTGAAGAGCGGCAACGGGGTGCTGCTGCGGGGGTCCTCCAGCGCCTACTCCTCGAACGTCGCGCTGGTGAAGATCATGCAGGAGGCGCTGGAGCCGACCGAGGTACCCTCCGGGGCGGTCCAGCTCGTGCCGGGCCTGACCCGCGAGTCGGTCAAGGAGCTCATGCGGGCGCGCGGGCTGGTCGACGTGCTGATCCCGCGCGGCGGCGCGTCGCTGATCAACAGCGTGGTCGAGGAGTCGTCGGTGCCGGTCATCGAGACGGGCGTGGGCGTCTGCCACGTGTACGTCGACGCCGCCGCCGACCAGGACCGCGCGCTGAAGATCCTGGTCAACGCCAAGGCCCAGCGGGTGTCGGTCTGCAACTCGGCCGAGACGCTGCTCGTCCACGAGGGGATCGCGGCCGAGTTCGTGCCCAAGGCGATCGCGGCGCTGGCCGAGGCGGGCGTGACCGTCCACGGCGACCCGGCGGTCGCGGCCATCGGCGGCCCCTCCGTCGTCCCGGTGACGGAGGAGGAGCTCAGCACCGAGTACCTCTCCTACGACATCGCCGCAGTCGTGGTCCCGTCGCTGGAGGCCGCCGTCGCCCACATCACCCGCTACGGCTCGGGCCACACCGACGCGATCGTGACCGACTCGCAGACGGCCGCCAAGCGGTTCGTCGCGCTGGTCGACTCGGCGGCGGTCGCGGTCAACGCCTCGACCCGGTTCACCGACGGCGGCGAGTTCGGCTTCGGCGCCGAGATCGGCATCTCCACCCAGAAGCTCCACGCCCGGGGGCCGATGGGCCTGCCCGAGCTGACCTCGACCAAGTTCATCTATGTGGGCGAGGGCCACGTCAGGGGTTAGGCCCTCACCAGGATCCTGGTGCCGAGGCCGGCGTCGCGGGCCCGCAGGGCGGCGTCGAACCGGCTCTCGGCCTCCAGCTTCGTCAGCACGTTGCTGACGTGGTTGCGGACCGTCTTCGGCGCCAGGCACATCTCCTTGGCGATCTCGGCGTTGCTCCGGCCGTCGGCCAGGTGCTCCAGCACCTCGTGTTCCCGCTGGGTCAGCTCGGGGAAGGTCGTCCGGGTCGAACGGGTGGTCAGTTTCGCACGCAGCCCGGCAGCCACCTCGCAGGCGAACACCAGGTGGCCGACGCCCACGGCGCGGATCGCGGCGGCCAGTTCAGCGGGATGGGCGCTCGTCATGACGTAACCGCGCGCCCCCGCGCGCATGGCCGCCATCAGGCTGAGCTCGTCGGCGTGCTGGCTGACCACGATGATCTTCACGTCGGGGCAGCGCCGGGCGATGTAGTCGACCTCGTGCAGCAGGGTCAGGTCGATCAGCAGGACGTCGGGACCGAGCTTGACGGCCGACCTCAGCGCGCCCGGCCCGTCGTCGGCCAGCGCCAGCAGCTTGATCCCGGGGGCGTCGGCCAGGGCCCAGCGGACCCCCTCGGAGTACAGGTAGGTCTCGCCGGCCACGACGACGGTAACGGGTTCGCTCATGGTCAAACGGTCTCTTAAGGCTCTTGAGAATGACTTGGCGATGACTTCAGTCACTCTGAGTGACCGTCGGTGAGACATTGGTTCCATGGATCTTCTCGTCACGCTGAGCTTCATCGTGGCCGTCGTCGCGGGGGCCGACCGGCTGCTCCTCGCGATGGAGCGGCATGGGCTGGTTCGCTGGCGGCTCTCCGCGCCCCGTCCGGCCGAGCTCCGCGAGCACGGCGCCCGTCTCGACCACCTGCTCCGGTGAGGCCCGCCCTGTACGACGCCGCCGCCCTCTTCGGCCGGATCGCGCTCGGGACCACGTTCATCCAGCACGGCTACGCCAAGGCGCGCGGCGGCATCGACGCCACCACGCAGGCGATGACCCAGGCGGGGGTGCCCGCGCCGCGCATGTCGGCCTGGTTCGCCACGGTCGCCGAACTCGGCGGCGGGGTCCTGCTCGTTCTCGGGCTGCTGACGGCTGTGGCGGGGGCCATGCTGTTCGCGGTGATGTCGGGCGCGTTCCTGTTCGTCCACGTGAAGGACGGCTCGTTCGAGCTCGTCACGGCTCTGGGTGCGGTGGCCGTCATGCTGGCCGTGGCCGGACCCGGCCGGATATCGCTGGATCGGTACGTCTTCCGGCGATGACCGGCGTGCCTCCGGGGAAATGTCGTGGCGCTCCACTAGGGTGACCAGACCTATGGGTGGACGTCTGGGGCGGGTCGGCCCATACGCGCTCCTGGAGCGCCTGGGCCGTGGTGGCATGGGCGAGGTCTATCTCGCGGCCACGAAACGGGGCGAACAGGTCGCTCTGAAGATGCTCCGTGAGCCCATCGAGGGCGACGCCGACGCCCGATTAAGGCTCGACCGCGAGGTGCGCGCGCTGCGCCGGGTGGAGAGCCCCTACGTGGCGCGGGTCCTCGACGCCGATCTCTCCGGCGACCGGCCTTACCTGGTCATGGAGCACATCGCGGGCGACACCCTGCTCAGCGCGGTGAAGCGCGACGGGCCGCTGGCCGAGGTCGAGCTGATCCACCTCGCGCGCGGCCTGGCGACCGCTCTGGCGATCATCCACGCGGCCGGGATCGTCCATCGTGACCTGAAACCGGCCAACGTCCTCATGGGCGACGAGGGGCCGGTGCTGATCGACTTCGGCATCGCCCAGGTCCTCGACGCGACCCGGATGACCCAGACCGGGACCTTCCTCGGCACGCCCGGGTACGCCGCGCCCGAACTCTTCGCGGGCGAGCAGGTCGGCGAACCGGCCGACCTCCACGCCTGGGCGGCGACCGTGGCCTTCGCCGCGACCGGCCGCCCGACCTTCGGCGCCGGCTCGGCCGAGTCGCAGATGTACGCCATCCTCCACGGCAAGGCCGACCTCAAGGACGTGCCGCCCGCCCTGCTGCCGCAGATCAGGGCCGCCCTCAACCGCGACCCGGCCAAACGCCCCACCGCCGCCATCCTCGCCGACCGGATGACCCGCCTGGCCCGGGCGGCGGAGGAGCACGACGTACGGGAGAAGGAAGCCGAGGCCGACGGCCCGGCCCGCGGCCGCCGCCTCGGCGAGACCTCCCGTCGCCCACGTGGCGGCACCGGTCCGGACGGCGCCAAGGACAGACCGGCCAAGGAGTCGGCCGGCCGCGACACCGACGGAGGCCGCCGCGCCCGCGAGGCCGGCGACCGGGACGCGGCCTCGATCCCGGGCGAGAGCGGCCGTAGGTCGCGGGATGCCGGCGGCCCTGGCTCCGCTTCCGCCGATGGCGGTCGCAGGACGCGAGATGCCGGTGGCTCGGGTGCGGCTGACGGCGGGCGTCGGATCCGGGATGCCGGTGGCGGCCCGGCTGATGGTGGGCGTCGATCGCGGGATTCGAGCGGTTCTGGCGCGGTTGCCGCCGAGGGCGGGCGTTGGACGCGGGATGCCGGTGGCACCGGCTCTGGTTCGGCTGAGGGCGGGCGTCGGGCGCGGGATGCCGGTGGCACGGGCTCGGCCTCGGCTGAGGGCGGGCGGCGGGCCGGTGGGTCGGGTCCGGCTGACGCTGGCGGCCGGGACACCGGCTCCGGGTCGACGGACGGGGGCCGCCGGGCGCGGGATCCGGGTGGTAGCGGCTCGGCTGATGGCGGGCGTCGGGGGAAGGATGCCGACAGCCGGGAAGCGGCCTCGGCCGACACCGGGCGGCGGAGCAGGGACTCCAGCTCTGGCGACGCCGACGGGGCGCGCCGGGGGAACGCCGCCGAGTCCGCCGGGTCCGGCCGCCGGACCCGGGAGGCCGCCGCCGTGTCGGTGGAGGCGCGTCGCGGCAAGGAGCGCGGCAAGGAGCAGGAGGCCGACTCGCGGCTGGGCGCGGAGGCCGCTGTGCAGACGCGGCGCAGGCGGGCGGTCAAGCCGCCGGAGGCGATGCCCACCGGCGGCAACTCGCTGCTGGTGCTGGCGGCCGTGGCGGTGCCCTGCGTGATCGGGTGTGTGGTCTACCCGGCCGCCACGTTCGGGGTGACCGGGGTGTTCGTCGTGCTGGCGCGGACCCTCTGGGTGGGGCACTGGCTGACGCGCAGACGGCGGCCGGGGCGGATGAACAAGGCCCTGCGGATCGGGCTGTTCCCGGTGTCGTTCTCCGGGGCGCTGATCGCCGGGGTCGCCTGGCCGGGGCTGCCCGCCGGGGCGCTGGCGTTCGGGGCGATGTGGGCGACCGCGGGAGGCCGCCTGGCCCCCGACTGGTGGGACCAGGCCGTGCCCGTCACGGTCGCGGGGCTCGTCTTCAGCGTGGTCTGCGGCGCGATCATCGGCCGTGAGGTCGAGAAGGTCGGCGCCGAGCTGCCGGAGCTGCGCAGGGAGGGTCTGCGCGCGCTGGCGGTGCTCGGCGGCTTCGTCGCCATCTGCGCCGCGGCGGTCCGGATCGTCGGGTCGGTCTTCTAGCCCGCGATCAGTTCTCGCGGCGCGAACCCTGCCTTCAGTTCTCCCTCCGGGAGAACCGGTTGAAGATCCGCTCGCCGGCGTTGACCGCGCCCTCGGCGACGTCGCGCAGCACGCCGATGAACGGGTCCTGCGACTGCGACCACGACTCGCGGTAGGACGCCGCGGCGGCCTTGACCTCGTCGGACAGCTTGGCGTTGTGGTCGTCGGTGCGGCGGGCGTAGTCGCCGGTGAGGATGTGGTCGTATTCGCCGCTGCGGCGCCAGCGGTCGAGCTCGGCGACCCGGGTGACGGCGAACGGGTGGGTGGTGCCGAGCAGGTTCAGCACCTTGAGCAGGCCGTCGCGGACGTCACCGGCGGTGTCGTACTCGCGGGCCTGGTCGAGGAAGGCCTCGATGTTCATCTCGTGGAGGCGGGAGCCGCCGGCCAGCTTCATCAGGGCGCGGAGCGCGGCGTCGGGGTCCTGACCGGCGAGCAGACCGCCCCGGTCGGCGGACATCTCGGCCTTGCGGGCCCACTCTTCGAGGGCGGCGACGATCACGCGCAGGCCGATGTAGCCGAGCGGGATCCAGGCGACGCGGGTGGCCAGGCGGGTGAGGATCTGGAGCATCGTGCCGTAGACCGCGTGGCCCGACAGGATGTGGGCGGTCTCGTGGCCGATGACGAAGCGCAGCTCCTCGTCGTCGAGCAGGTCGAGACAGCCGGTCGAGACCACGATGAACGGCTCGTCGAAGCCGATCGCCATCGCGTAGACCTTGGGGTCCTGCTGGACGTAGACCTCGGGGATCCTGGCCAGGTCGAGGATGTAGGCGCTGTCGCGGCCCATGTCGTAGAGGGCCCGGAACTGGGTCTCCGACGTGCGGACGGCCGAGGCGAGGAACATCAGGCGCAGGCGGCGCTCTGAGAACAGCCCGGAGGTGCGCTTGAGCACCGAGTCGAACCCGGTCAGCGACCGCATCGCCACCAGAGCGGACCGGTCGGCGGGGTGTTCGTAAGCGCGGGAGCTGATGCCGGGCAGCGGTGTACGGCTGCGATCGGGAGTGGTCATGCTCGGCATGCTACGTCGGTGCTTGGGCCGCCGCGCGTCAACGTTATCGTCCGTCGTATGAGAAACGGAGCCGCGACCAGGCGGCTTGGGATCATGGGCGGCACGTTCGACCCCATCCACCACGGCCACCTGGTGGCCGCCAGCGAGGTCGCGCACCACTTCGACCTCGACGAGGTGGTGTTCGTCCCGACGGGCCGGCCGTGGCAGAAGGCCGAACGGACGGTGTCGGCCCCCGAGGACCGCTATCTGATGACGGTGATAGCGACCGCGTCGAACCCGCGCTTCTCGGTCAGCCGGGTCGACGTCGACCGGCCGGGGCCGACCTACACGATCGACACGCTGCGTGACATCGCCGAGGCCTACGGCCCGGAGACCGAGCTCTACTTCATCACCGGCGCCGACGCGCTGGCCCAGATCCTGGGCTGGCGGGACGTCGAGGAGCTGTTCACGATCGCCCATTTCGTCGGCTGCACCCGCCCCGGTCACACCCTCCAGGACCCGGGGCTGCCGAGCGGGAAGGTCAGCCTGATCGAGGTCCCGGCGCTGTCGATCTCGTCGTCGGAGTGCCGTGACCGGGTGGGGGCGGGGCAGCCGATCTGGTACCTGGTTCCCGACGGCATCGTCCAGTACATCGGCAAGCGGGGTCTTTACCGATAGGGCGGCAATAGGCTTGAAGAGCACGCCGACGGGTGGGCACTCTGGGATCTCAATCCCCGTCATGGAGGAACAAACCGCATCGTGACCGCATCTGAACGCTCGATCCAGCTCGTATCGGTCGCCGCCGAGGCCGCGGCCGACAAGCTCGCCGACGACATCGTCGCCTACGACGTGAGCGACCGGCTGGTGATCACCGACGCCTTCGTCGTCTGCTCCGCCTCCAACGACCGCCAGGTCCGCGCCATCGTCGACGAGATCGAAGACCGCCTGCGCGTCGAGGCCGGGGCCAAGCCCGTCCGCCGCGAGGGCGAGCGGGAGGGCCGCTGGGTCCTGCTCGACTTCGTCGACATCGTGGTCCACGTCCAGCACGAAGAGGAGCACAACTTCTACGGGCTGGGGCGGCTCTGGAAGGACTGCCCGCCCATCGAGCTCCCCGAGAGCGTCGCCCAGGCGGCCGCCCAACGGTCGCGGGGTGAGGAGTGAGCCGGCGGATCGTCTGCCTCCGGCACGGCCAGACCGCCTGGAACGCCGAACACCGGTTCCAGGGCCACACCGACATCCCGCTCGACGAGACCGGGATCGCCCAGGCGGCCAGGGCCGCGTCGCTGCTGGCCGCCCTCCGGCCCACGAAGATCGTGTCGAGCGATCTGAGCCGGGCCCACGAGACCGCTCTGGCGCTCGGGCGGCTGACCGGCCTGCCCGTCACCGTCGACAAGGAGCTGCGCGAGCGCGGCGGCGGTGAGTGGGAGGGCCTGACCGGTGACGTGATGAAGGCCCGCTGGCCGGCCGAATACGCCGCCTTCGAGCCGCCGGGCGGCGAGACCGAGGTCGAGGTCGCCGCCCGCGCGTCGGCCGCGATCCTGCGGTGGGCCGAGGAGA
Source organism: Herbidospora cretacea (assembly GCF_001570605.1). Taxonomy (GTDB): domain Bacteria; phylum Actinomycetota; class Actinomycetes; order Streptosporangiales; family Streptosporangiaceae; genus Herbidospora; species Herbidospora cretacea. The sequence goes on from NZ_BBXG01000012.1 coordinate 30,954, forward strand.
TCGACGACGACGGGCTGCTCGTGGTCGCCTCCCACGGCGCCGCGCTGCGCCTGGGCATGCTCGGCGTGCTCGGGCTGCCGAGGGAGCTCTGGCACACCCTCGGCGGGCTCGGCAACTGCTCGTGGTCGGTGCTCAAGGAGGGGCGCAAGGGCTGGCGGCTGGTGGAGCACAACGCCGGCACCCTCCCCGAGCCCGTCAGCAGCGACGACAAACCGGAGTTCCAGGACGACGCCACGCGATAGTCACCCCCTGGAAACGGGCTGAGTCGGCAACAGTTGGGACATGGCTTTGTTGTCCCTCTGGCGACTCAAGTCCTATCTCCGGCCCTTCACCTCCGTCATCGTCCTCAGCTGGATCGCCGCCGTGGTCGGCATCGCCGCCGGGCTCGCGATCCCCCTGATCGGCAAGGAGATCATCGACGGCCCGATCGCCGCCGGTGACCTCGCCGCACTGACCCCCCTCGGCCTGCTCGCCCTCGCGCTGGGCGTGGTCGAGGCGGTCATGATCTGCCTGCGCCGCTGGCTGCAGGGCATCGCGGTGTTCGGCGTCGAGACCGCCCTCCGCGACGACATCTACGCCCATCTCCAGCGGCTGCCGATGAGCTTCCACGACGAGTGGCAGTCGGGGCAGCTCCTCTCCCGGGCCACCACCGACCTCGGCACGATCCGCCGCTTCTTCGGGTTCGGCGCGCTGTTCCTGGTCATGAACGTCATCCAGCTCGTCGTGGTGACGATCCTGCTCCTGCGCCTCTACTGGCCGCTCGGCCTGCTGGTGGCGCTGGCCGCCGTGCCGATCATCGTGGTGTCGGCCCGGTTCGAGAAGCGCTACCGGGTGATCTCCCGCGCCCTCCAGGACCGCCAGGGCGACCTGGCCACCCACGTCGAGGAGTCGGCGCTCGGGATCCGGACCATCAAGGCGTTCGGCCGGGGCGGCCACGTCTTCTCCCGGTACGACGGCCTCGCGGTCGTCGTCAGGGACACCGCGCTGGAGAAGGTCCGGCTGTCGTCGCGGTTCTTCACGTTCCTGGAGATCGTGCCGAGCGTCACCCTCGCGCTGGTGCTGCTGCTGGGCGCGACGGCGGTCGGGCAGGGAGCGCTGACGCTGGGCGCGCTGGTGGCGTTCACGACCTTCGTCCTGCAGCTCGTCTGGCCGGTGTCCTCGCTCGGGTTCATCCTGGCGATGGGACAGGAGGCGATCACCGCCGCCGACCGGGTCCTCGAAGTGCTCGACACCGAGCCGTCGATCGTCGGCGGGACGCTCGTGCTCGACCGGCCGCGCGGGCATCTGCGGTTCGAGGGGGCCGGGTTCCGGTTCCCGGGCGCCGACCGGCCGGTGCTCCAGGACCTGTGGCTGGAGGTGCGGCCCGGCGAGACCGTCGCCGTCGTGGGGGCGACCGGCTCGGGCAAGACCACCCTCACGTCGCTCGTGCCCCGGCTCCTCGACGTCACCTCGGGGCGGGTGAGCATCGACGGCCACGACGTGCGCGACCTGACGCTGCCGTCGCTGCGGTCGACCGTGGCGACCGCCTTCGAGGAGGCCACGCTCTTCTCGATGAGCGTGCGGGAGAACGTGACGCTCGGTCACCGCGACGCCACCGACGCCGACGTGCGGGAGGCCCTGGAGATCGCGCAGGCCACGTTCGCCTACGACCTGCCCTGGGGGCTCGACACCCGGATCGGGGAGCAGGGCATGTCTCTGTCGGGCGGGCAGCGGCAGCGGCTCGCGCTGGCCCGCGCGGTGCTCGGCAGGCCGCGTGTCCTGGTGCTCGACGACACGCTGTCGGCGCTCGACGTCGAGACCGAGGCGCTGGTGGAGGACGCGCTGCGCGGCGTGCTGGCCGACGCGACCGGCATCGTGGTCGCCCACCGGGCCTCCACCGTGCTGCTCGCCGACCGGGTCGCCCTCCTCGACGGCGGCACGATCACCCATGTCGGCACTCACCGGGAGTTACTGGCCGGGGTGCCGGGGTACCGGGCGCTTCTGGCCGCGGAGGAGGTGCTCAGTTGACCGATTGGCGCGGCGTCGCGGCGGAGAACCGCGACGACCTCGACGACGAGGCCAACGTGCTGCTCCGGGCCCGGTCACGGCGGCTGCTGGGCGACCTGCTGCGGCCCCACCGCAGGGCGATCGGGCTGCTCGTCGCGCTGATCGTGGTGTCGAACGCGGCGGGCCTGTCGATCCCCTATCTCGTCAAGATCGGCATCGACACCGGCGTCCCCGCCGGGACGCGGACCCTGTCGATGATCGTGGCGGCCATCCTCGGCGCGGCGGTCACCCAGGCGCTGACCCGGCAGGCCTTCCTGCGGTTCTCCGGCCAGATCGGCCAGGAGACGCTGCTGGAGCTGCGCCGCCGGCTGTTCGAGCACTTCCAGCGGCTCTCCCCGGCCTTCCACGAGAAGTACACCTCGGGGCGGGTGATCTCGCGGCTGACCTCCGACGTGGAGGCCATCGCCGAACTGCTCGAAGGCGGCTTCGACGGGCTGATCACCGCCGTGCTGACGCTGTTCGGCACGGCCGCGATGCTGCTGATCCTCGACGTGCACCTCGGCCTGGTGGCGCTGGCGCCGTTCCCGGCGCTGTTCCTGATGACGCGGTGGTTCCGGCGCGCCTCCCTGACGACCTACCGCCGCAGCCGGGAGGCGGTCGCGGCGGTGATCGTCCACTTCGTGGAGTCGATGACCGGGATCCGGGCGGCGCAGACCTTCCGCCGCGAGCCGCGCAACCAAGAGATCTTCGAGGAGCTCGACGAGCGCTACCGCGCCGCGAACCTGGCCGGCATGCGGCTGATCGCGGTGTTCCAGCCCGGCGTGAAGCTGCTCGGCAACCTCACCGTCGCGGCGGTCCTGCTGTACGGCGGCTGGCTGGCCGTCCAGGGCGAGGTCACGGTCGGGGTGCTGGCCGCGTTCCTGCTGTATCTGCGGCAGTTCTACGAGCCGATGCAGGAGATTTCCAATTTTTACAACACGTTGCAGTCCGCGGGCGCCGCGCTGGAGAAACTGTCGGGCGTGCTGGAAGAACGCCCCGGGGTGGCCGAGCCGCTCGTCCCGGTCGCCCTGCCGGCGGCCAGGGGAGAGGTCCGGTTCCAGGACGTGCGCTTCCACTACCACCCCGACGTGCCGGTGCTCCACCGGCTCGACCTGGTCATCCCGGCAGGCCAGATCGTCGCGGTGGTCGGGGCGACCGGGGCCGGGAAGACCACCCTGGCCAAGCTGATCGCCCGGTTCTACGACCCGGTCACCGGCCGGATCACCCTCGACGGCGTCGACCTGCGCGACCTCGGCGAGGCTTCGCTGCGGCGGGCGGTGGTCATGGTCACCCAGGAGAACTACCTGTTCGGCGGCAGCGTGGCCGACAACATCAGGTTCGGGCGGCCGTCGGCGACGACCGCCGAGGTCGAGGCGGCAGCGGCGGCGGTCGGGGTGCGGGGGTTCGTCGCCTCGCTCGACGGCGAGGCGGGCAAACGGGGCGCCCGCATGTCGGCCGGGCAGCGGCAGCTCGTCGCGTTCGCCCGGGTGTTCCTGGCCGACCCGGCCGTGCTCATCCTCGACGAGGCCACCTCCAGCCTCGACGTGCCCAGCGAACGGCTCGTGCAGCGGGCCCTGCGGACCGTGCTGACCGGCCGGACCGCCCTGATCATCGCCCACCGGCTGTCGACCGTCGAGATCGCCGACCGCGTTCTCGTGATCGACGACGGCCGGGTGGTGGAAGACGGCCCGCCCGGCGAGCTGATCGCCGCGTCGGGACGGTACGCGGGCCTGCATCAGGCCTGGCTAGAGAGCTTGACCTAGTTCGTGCTCATTCTCCGGATGATGGGTAGATCAGACCTTATGACTCGCTTGGTGGCGCTGGGCGTGGAAGAGGAATTCCACGTCGTCGACCTCGTCAGCCGCCGGCTGACCCCTCAGGCCCATGTCGTCCTCGACGGGCTCCCCGACAGCAACTTCGCGGCCGAACTCCAGCGGGCCGTCGTCGAGACCAACAGCACCCCTACCCCCGACCTCGCCGCCCTCCGCGCGAACCTGGTCGACCTGCGGCGGCAGCTGATCGCCAACGCGGAATCCCACGGTCTCGGCATCATCGGCTCTGGCACCGCCCCGCTGCACGGCGACGACGGTTTCGAGCTCACCCCGGACGAACGCTACGAATACCTCCTCGACACCTACCAGTTCATCGCCCGCGAGCAGTTCATCTGCGGCGGCCAGTGCCACGTCGAGATCAGCGACCGCGACCTGGCCGTGCTGGTGGCGCAGCGGGTGCAGCCCTGGCTGCCCGCCCTCCTCGCCCTTTCCGCGAGTTCGCCCTACTGGTTCGAGACCGACAGCGGCTACGCCAGCAGCCGGGCCCTGGCCTGGCAGCGCTGGCCGACCGCCGGGCCGCTCGGGCCGTTCGGGTCGGCGGCCGAATACGACCAGGCGGTGGCCGACCTGGTCACCTCGGGCGTGATCGACGACCGGGGGATGGTCTACTTCGACATCCGCCTGTCGGCGCACGTGCCGACGATGGAGCTGCGGGTGTGCGACTCGGTGCCCCGGGTCGACGACATGGTGCTGCTGGCCGGGCTGTTCCGGGCGCTGGTCGTCCGGGAGACCGACGCCGTGGAGGCCGGCGCGCCGCCCCGGTTCGACCAGCGGCCCGCGATGATGCGGGCCGCGACCTGGCGGGCGGCCCGCTCGGGTCTGAGCGGCGACCTCATCTCGCCGCTCACCGGCAAGCCCGGCCCGGCGTCGGCGCTGGTCGGCACGCTGCTGGACGAGCTGCGCCCCACTCTTGAGGCGCTGGGCGACTGGGAGACGATCTCCGATCTGGCCCACCAGGCCGTGCGGCTGGGCGGGTCGGCGGCGCGGCAGCGCATGGCGTACACGAAGGAGGGGCAGGCCACCGACGTGGTGGACCTGCTGCTGCGGGAGACCGCGGAGGGCTGACGAGGGGTCCTGCCCGCAACGCACAGCACACCGGCGGGCCCGGCCACGGCCGGGCCCGCCGGACGTGGAACACGGACTGACCTGGCCCACCGGTACCCTGCTGGGCATGTTCTCCGCCTTCTCCGGATGGGTGATCGGCGCCGCCCTGCTGCTGGCCGTCGTCTCCCTCGTCACGGCGATCCGGAACCGGCCCATGGGGGTCGTCATCCTGGCCGGGCTGGTCCTGGTCGAGGTGGCCCTCGTCGTGCAGGCCGCCATCGCTCTTCCCCGGGCCGGTGAGGTGACCGAGCAGGCCACCTTCGTCGGCTATCTCCTCGGCACGATCGTCATCCCGCCCGCCGCGCTGTGGTGGGGCCGCGCCGAGCGCACCCGCTGGGGGCCCGCCGTGATCGCCGTGGGCGCCTTCACCGCCGGGGTGATGACCGGGCGGCTGCTCCAGATCTGGAACATGGCGTGAGAACCGGGGTCAACTCCGGTCCCGGCCGGCTGCTCGTCGCCGTCTACGGCGTCTTCGCCCTGGCAGCCTCGGCGCGGGCCGGGGTGCAGATCGCCACGAGGTTCTCCGAGGCGCCGCTGGCCTACGCGCTCTCGGCCTTCGCAGCGGTCGTCTACATCGTGCTGACGGTGGCGCTGGCCAGGGGGAACGCGCGCCTGGCGCTGGTCGCATGCCTGATCGAACTGGCCGGGGTGCTGGTCGTCGGGACCCTGTCGGTCGTCGATGCGCAGGCCTTCCCGCACGCGACCGTCTGGTCGGGTTACGGGAGCGGCTATCTGTTCATCCCGCTCGTGCTGCCGATAGTCGGGCTCGTCTGGTTGTTCAGGACGCGCGGACGCGGGCAGGTGTGACCGTTCCCCCACAATTCAGGAGGAACGGCAGTGAGCACCATCGAGAACACGGTCGACGTGGATGTGCCGATCCGGGCCGCCTACAACCAGTGGACCCAGTTCGAGTCCTTCCCCGAGTTCATGGAAGGCGTCGAGTCGGTCAAGCAGCTCGACGACCGGCGGACCCACTGGGTCGTGGAGATCGCCGGGGTCCGGCGCGAGTTCGACGCCGAGATCACCGAGCAGAACCCCGACCACCGGATCGAGTGGCGCTCGCTGGAGCGTCCCCGCCAGTCCGGGACGGTGACCTTCGAGACGCTGGGCGCCGGTTCGTGCCGGGTCACCCTGCGGATGGAGTACGACCCCGAGGGGTTCACCGAGACCATGGGCGACGCGCTGCAGATCGTCCGCATGCGCGTCAAGGGCGACCTCGGCAGGTTCAAGGAGTTCATCGAGTCGCGCGGCGGCGAGACCGGCGGCTGGCGCGGCTCGGTCGGCGACCGGCACGAGCCCGGCGGCACCCTCCCGGGCGACACCGGCCTGCCCGCTCCCGGAGCCACCCCCGGGATGCCCGGCGCCCACGGCAACCCCCGGCACGACGACGGCCCCCCGCTCACCCCGCCCGTCGTCTGACCTTGGCGGGCGGCCTTCGGGCCGCCCGCTTTGTTACGCCCAGTTTGCCTAACTAGACAAAATGGTCCTAAACTTTGTCGAATCATAGGATGATTCGATGAGTGGGGGACTGAGTCAGGCATGGCAGCGATCGCCGCCCGCCGTAGCCGTACCGGATCGATCGCCTGGCTGGTCGCCTTGGGGATCGTGCTGGCCGCGCTGAACCTGCGCACCGCGGTCAGCAGTGTCGGCCCTGTACTGGACCAGGTCAGGGACTCTCTCGGCATGTCCGCGGTGACCGCGGGGGTGCTCACCACGCTGCCGGTCCTCTGCTTCGCGGCCTTCGGCGCGGTGACCCCGGCCCTGTCCCGAAGGGCCGGGGAACACCGGCTGCTGGTGATCGCGCTGGTGCTCACCGGCGTGGGCCTGCTGGTGCGGTCGATGGTGGACGGCATCCCGGTGTTCCTGCTGGCCAGCGCGGTCGCCCTGTCGGGCGGCGCGATCGGCAACGTGCTGATCCCGACGCTGATCAAGCGCCACTTCCCGGGCCGCCCCGGGCCGCTGACCACGCTCTACTCCGTCGGCCTCGCCTTCGGCACGATGATCTCGGCCGCCGCGACCGTGCCGATCCAGAAGGCCGCCGACGGCAACTGGCACATCGCCCTGGGGGTCTGGGCGGCGCTGGCGGCCGTGGCGGTCATCCCGTGGCTCGCGCTGCTGCGCACCGAGCCCGAGCGCGGGGCGGCGGCCGGGATCAAGCCCGGTGACCTGATCAGGAACCGGCTCGCCCTGGCCATGGCCGGGTATTTCGGGTCGCAGAGCCTGATCGCGTACGTCATCTTCGGCTGGTTCCCCCAGTTCCTGCTGGACCACGGGTTCACCGGCGAGCAGACCGGGACCATCATGGCGATCTTCGCCGCGGTCGGCATCCCGGTCTCGCTCGTGGTGCCCGCGCTGGCGGCCCGGATGCGCTCCCAGCGGCCCCTCGTGCTCGCGTTCGTCGCGATCTACGCCGTCGGCTTCGCCGGTCTGATGACCGGCCAGGCGATCGTGCTGTGGACGATCGTGCTGTCGCTGGCCATGGGGTCGTTCCCGCTGGCCCTGGCGCTGCTGGGGCTGCGGACCCGGACCGCCGAGGCCACCGCCGCGCTGTCGGCCTTCGGGCAGAGCGCCGGATATCTCATCGCCGGGGCCGGGCCGTTCGTCGTGGGCCTGCTCTACCAGCTCTCCGGCGGCTGGACGCTGCCGTTCGCGCTGCTCTTCGTGGTGGTCGCGGGGCAGGCCGTCACGGGGTGGTACGCGGGCGGCGATCGGCTTCTCGACGGCGTGCCCGATAATGAAGATTATGGACCTTCGCGCATCGACCCAGGTCACGTATCCCAGGGGCGGGCTGACCGGGTCGTCGGAAGTGGTCGCGCGGGTGCCGCTGGGGGGCGGCCACGGAGTGATCGTGGCCCGGACGCCGTTCCACCCACTCGACCACGCCTGGCCCGACCAGCCCGCCGACACCGGCCTGCTCGCCGGGGCCCGGGTGGTCGACTGCCTGACCGGTGCGACTGACGGCGGCGCGCTCCACATCGGCGACGAGATCCCGGTGAAGCGGGGGGCCGAGGGCTGGACGTGGCTGGTCGTCCACATCATGGAGGAGCCCATCGAGGGCCAGGTCGAACTGTGGGTCGACCCCGACCGGCGGCACGGCTTCTCGGCCGGCCACACCGCGTGTCACCTGACGGCGCTGGCGCTCAACGAGGCGCTGGCGCCGTTGTGGCGCAAGGAGGCCCGGCTCGACAGCCTGGGACACCCCGACTTCGACCAGCTCGCGATCACCTCGTCGCGGATCCTCAACCACGGGAGCCGCGACGTCTACCGGCTCGGGAAGTCGCTGCGGCGCAAGGGGTTCGACGCGGCCGGGCTCGACCTGCCGGCGGTGACCTCGCAGGTGCGGGAGCGGCTCAAGGAGTGGATCGCGGCCGACGCGCCCGTCTGGGTCGACTGTCCCGACGAGGATCTGACCGCCCGCCGCACCTGGCGCTGCCTGCTGCCGGGGGCCGAGGCCTCGATCCCGTGTGGCGGAACCCATCTGACCAGCACCGGGGAGCTCAACGCCGTCGCGGTCGACCTCGCCTTCGACGGCGAGGAACTGGCGATGACGACCCGCGTGTCGCGCGGTTAGCGGGGTCTCGGCGGGGTCTGGGGGCCTGCCCGGCCCCGGACACAAGGGTGGCCGCCCGAGGCGACCTGACCTCGCCTCGGGCGACCACTTAACAAGCCTAGGCCATGGGAGGTGGATCGGGCCAATCTGCCCCCCATCCTTTACGTCACCAGTCGCGCCTTCCTTGTTGATCTGACCGCCTGGCGGGCCGCTTCCAGGGCGCTGTTGACCGCCACCTCGCCCAGCAGACCGGGGGCCGCGACGGCGTCCCCGGCCAGCCACACCCCGTCTCCCCGGTCGATGGCCGGACGGTCCCGCCAGGTCTGTCCTGGCAGGTCAAGGGCGCCGGTGCGGCCGTTGGCCAGGGCCTCCCTGCGCCAGGCGACCCGCTCGCGCCAGCCGGGGAGACCCAGATCGGCGAGTCTTTCCAACCGGGCGATCGCCGCGATCCTGCCCTCTCCGGGACGCAGGGGCATCTGCATCTGAATCAGGCTCTTTCCGGCCGGGGCCAGCGACGGATCGGGGGAGGAGTACCGTTCCAAGAATCCGCCCTCGTCGAGATCGGCGACCAGGAAGGCGTCGTCCGGGTGCCGGTCCACGCCCAGGTCGAGCAGGGCCGCCCGGCCGCTCTCCCAGGTCAGGGCGGGATCCCCGAGGAGGGAGCGGGCGGCGTCCAGGCTGGTGGCGACGATCACCGGGCCCTCGGGGAGGCCGGTGACCCTCGATCCGGTCTCGATCGCCACGCCGAGGTCGCGGGCCCGCGCGGCCATGCGGTCGATCATGCGGCCCCAGCCGCCGACGACGTAGCGGGGCGCGGGGAAGGCGGGGCGGGAGACCCGCCGGAAGCGGTCCCAGACGAACCTGGCCGACAGACGGCCGGGATCGGCCTCGTAGGTGACCACACCCAGCAGGCCGGCCACCGCCTGGGTCGCCTCCTCGCCCAGGTGGCGGTGGCCCCAGGCGGCGAAGCTCTCGTGTACGGGGGCCTCGTAACGCCGTCTCAGGAGAGCTCCGACCAGGGGACGCGGAGGGCTGGAGCGCAGGCGGGAGCCGTACAGGACCCGGAACTTCCGGAACTCCCTCTGGCCCAGCCTCCGGTGGGGCCCGGCCAGGCCGCGCCGGTCGAGCCAGCGGAACGGCGCGCCGTCGGAGTAGAGGACGTGGGTGCCGTCGTTGGCGACGTAGGGCGCCGCGGTCGAGCGGGCCCGGCCGCCGAGGGTCTGGTGGGCCTCGTGGAGGACGACGCCCGCGCCCTCCTCCGCGCAGGCGATGGCGGCCGTGAGCCCGGCGAGCCCGCCGCCGATGATGGTGATCTGCGTCATGCACCCGTGGACGGGTCACGGCTCACAGATGTGACATCTTCTCCGGATTGGCCACGACATAGACGGTCTCCACCAGCCCGTCGGCCACCACCAGCGAGAGCACCGCCACCACCCGCCCGTCGGCCTGGACGACCACCGCCGGGCCGCCGTTGACGTCGCCGATCTCGATCGTGAGGTCGGCGGGGAGGTCGGCCGAGAGGTCGTTCAGGAAACGGCTCACGCCGCGCTCCGAGGCGATCGCGAGCAGGAACCTCGCCACGTTCGCCGCCCCCGCCAGGACGTTGCGCGGCGCCCTGGCCTTGCCGCCGCCGTCGCCGACCAGCGTGACGTCCTTGGCCAGCAGGGCGGTCAGGCCGTCGAGGTCGCCCCCGGCGGCGGCGCTGACGAACCGCTCGGTGATCGCGCGGCGCTCGCCCCGGTCGACGTCGAAGCGCGGACGGCGCTCCCTGACGTGGTCGCGGGCGCGCTTGGCGAGCTGGCGGATCGCCGGTTCGTCCCGGCCCAGGATCGCGCCGATCTCGGCGTGGCTGTAGCCGAACGCCTCCCTCAGCACGAACACCGCCCTCTCCAGCGGCGAGAGGGTCTCCAGCACCACCAGGAGCGCCAGCTCCACCGTGTCGGCGAGCTCCGCCTCCTCGGCGACGTCGGGCGTGCTGACCAGCTCCGGCAGCCACGGCCCGACATAGGATTCCCGGCGGCTCTTGGCCTGGCGGAGCCGGTCGAGCGCCAGGTTCGTGGCGATGCGCACGAGATAGGCGCGCTCGTCGTCGGCGTACCCCTCGGGAAGCTGCGACCAGCGCAGCCACGTCTCCTGGACGACGTCTTCGGCGTCGGTGACGCTGCCCAGGATGCGGTAGGCCACCCCGAGCAGGATCTTCCGGTGCTCGCTGAACGACAGTGCGGTCATGACCCTCCAGACGTATCACCCGACCGGGACGTGACACGAATCGGGCGGATAACCTGATGTCCGGGAGGTCGGCGTGACCGAGCGCAAACCCGTCGGGATGAACTTCGAGACCTGGATCGACCGGCAGATCCGCGAGGCCGCCGCGCGCGGCGAGTTCGACGACCTGCCGGGCGCCGGGAAGCCCCTGCCGCGCCGCCGCGACGACGAGATGGGCTGGGTCAAGCGCAAACTCGACGAGGAGGGCCTCGAGTTCCCGCTCCCCGGCGGCCTGGGCCTGCGACGCGAGGCCGAGAAGGTCCGCGCCGCCGCCGTCGCCGCCCCCACCGAGGCCAAGGCCCGCGCCCTCGTCGAGGACATGAACGAGCGGATCAAGGAGGCGGTACGCCACCCGATGGCGGGCCCGCCCGTGATCGTCCCCCTCATCGACGAGGAGGCCGCGATCGCCGACTGGCGCGCCGCCCACTCACCCGCACCGCCGGGAACGCCCGTCGCGGCGCCGCCGCCACGGGCGTGGTGGCGGCGCCTGCTCGGACTCCCGTAGGTCAGGGTGTCGTCGGGGTGCGGGGATCGATGACCAGCGTCGTCGACCGCTCCGCCGCCACCTGCAGCGTGCGCAGTTGCAGCAGCGCCGGGTGCTCCTCCAGCAGCCGCGCCGTGTTCGCCAGCGAACGCAGCGCCGCCGCCTCCGCCCGGGCCTCCTCCAGCACCGCCTTGCCCCGCTCACGCGCCACGACCGCGTCCATGGCGGCCCGCCGCAGCTCCCCGGGGAGCATCAGGTCACGCGTCCGGAAATCGGAGACCTCGACGCCCAGGGGGGTGAGCTCCGCGCGTACCGGCCCGATGTCCGGCGACGGCCGGTCGGCCAGCAGCGTGGCCAGATCGAGCCCCGACACCATGACCCGGATCGCCTCCTGCAGGGAGGCGTAGAGGACCTGGACGGGGTTCGACACACCGTTCGTGTACGCGACCGGATCGGCCACCCGCCACGACGCCGTCGCCGACACCCGGATCGAGACGCCGTCGCGCGTCAGGACCTCCTGACCGGGGACCTGCACCAGCTGGGGCCTGACGTCGACCGTGACGTGGGACGTCCGTCGAGGGCTGTACCGGTGACGGCCCGGCTCCAGCACCCGCTCGAACCTGCCGTCACGGAACGACAACACGCGCTGCCACTCCATCACTGTGATCTTCGCCATTTTCAACACCCCTTTTCGGTACTTGGTCAGGACGGCCTCCGGGGGCCGCGCGGAGGTCAGGCGGGGGCGCACCCGTCCGCAGACGGGAGCCCGCAGGGCCCGCACACCGCATGAACACGGCCCGCCGGAGGTCACCACAGGGAATCGAACCCTTGGTCATATGACCGCCAGAAGGAGGTGCGGCGCGATACGGGGAACGCGGTCCGGCGATGCCGGTGCGCCCCTGACATGCTGGCACCGGGATCAACGGTAGGGGCCGGACCGGGGTGGGGGCGAGGGGATTTGCCGGCGGGGAGATCGCGTTCACCGGTCGTTCCGGAATCCGCTATGCTGGCGGAGCACTTCGCGGTGAGCGAGTGCGGCGGGGCTATAGCGCAGCTGGTAGCGCACTTCCATGGCATGGAAGGGGTCTGGGGTTCGAATCCCCATAGCTCCACAGAATCGAAGCAGGTCAGCAGGGGTTTCGGAGAGTATCCGGAGCCCCTTTTTCGATCTTCGGGGTCGCGGGGAGCCAAACGGGGAGCCACCTCAGGCGGACTTGGACTTCTTGCCGAGAACCTTGTTCATCGTTCCGGCTCCCGCAGTGATCACGGGCTTCAACTGGTGGCGGTAGACCTGTTCGGTGACGCGTGCGCCGGCGTGGCCGACGAGATCGGCGATGGTCTCGATCGGTACGTCGTTGTCACTCATGATCGAGACGAACGAGTGACGGAGTTCGCGGGGAACCCAGTCACCTTCGAGGTTCGCTTTCTTGACGATGGCGCGGAACGAGCGGCGGACGTTGTGGGCGTCCAGCGCCGTTCCTGTGCCGGTGCAGAAGACCAGGCCGGTGTCTTGCCAGCGCGTCCCGGCTTTGAGCTGTAGAGCGGCTTGGCGGGTGCGGTGCTCCCGGAGAGCGGAGACCGCCTCGTTGGGCAGTTCCAGCGAACGCCGTGACCGGCGCGTCTTCGTGTCACCGCCGACGCGATCGGCCCGCCACACGTAGATGGCGAACCGCTTGTGGTCGAAACCGGCCTCAAGCACCGGTCGCCAGGCTTTGAGTTGCGGGACCCAGGTCACCACGTGATCCCAGCGGAGAGCGCGGGCTTCTTCGGTACGGATTCCCGTGGTCAGGCTGACGACTACGTAGGCGTGAAGCGGCGACGTCTTCGCCGCCGATAACAGGGCCGACGCCTGAGGCAGTGTCAGCGCTTTGCTCGGGCGTCCGGTCCTGCCCTTGGGAGTGATCACGAGTTCCGCGACGTTGCGGGACGCGAGATCACGCGCTTGGGCGTGCCGAATGGCTCGCTTCAGGATCGAGTGAACGGCGACCAGCGTTCCCGTCGCGAGGGTGCCGGTCAGTCCTTCGAGCCACTTGTCTACGTCGTCGGCCCGTAGCTTGCTGATCCGTGCCTTGCCGATCTGGGGAAGGACGTGCTTGCCGGCGAGGGTCTTCAGCTTGCTGATCGTGCTCTCGCTCTGCTTCTTGAGACCGGTGGCGAACCAGTCCTCAACCGCGTTGCGGACGGTGTAGTTCTCCGGGCTCCTCACGCCGCTCTCCAGGTCCTTGACCGCCGCGATCAGCTTGTCTTTGACCTCGGTCTTGGTCCTGGCCTTGCGCTTGATCCGGATTCGCTTTCCGTCGGCGGAGAACCCGAGGGAGATCGCTCCGGTGTAGCCGGTGCCTTCTTCGTAGATGGTCCCTTCGTATTTCCCGATCATGATCTTGGACATGTCATTCCTCCTCGTGACGGGTGAGGTACTCCTCGATCGCCTTCCGGATCACCCATGACGCGTCGCGTTCCTGCGACTCGGCGTAGCGGGCAAGCCTCGCTTTGAGCGCGGTGCTGACCCGCACGGCCGGCAGCGTGGTTCGGTCGCTCGACACGGGGGCTCCTCTCGCGGTTGGTGATGGGACGGGTTGGGGTGCGTACTTGCCGGCGGAGTTGTCCGAAGGTGTCTGGCGTCGGCCCCTTCGGACTCTTCTCCGGTCGGCGTGCTGTGGGTCTGTAGCGCAACGTAGCACAGCGTCAGGACGCTGCATACTGCTCTATACCGCTCTACTCTCCTATGGGATCTCTTCGAGTGAGGCCACGAAGTCGGCAAGGTGCTGGTCGGTGATGCGGCGGAGCTTCCCGATCTTGATGCTGTTGAGTTGCCTCGTACGGAGAAGCGCGTAGACCTTGTCGCGTCCGATGTTGAGGATCTCGGCGACCTGTTCGACCGTGTACGCCTGGATGATGGATCACCTCCCTTCCCCGGGATCGTCGCCCGGGGGTGTCTGGTTGTCGTGTGGCGATCACCTCTCTTGGTTACGGTGTGTGCTTGTCTCACCGGTTCGTCTCAGCGCTTGTCTCACGCCTATGTGCAGACGCGCGCGAGACGATGAGACATTGAGACGTTGAGACGATTACGGGTTGTGATGACTGTCGGTCGCGCGCCAGCGTCCGCGTCTGGTCTGTCGGGCGCGTCCCTCGTCTTCGAGTTGGGCGAGACGGCGGTAGAGCGTGGCGCGGCTCATGCCGGTCGCTGACAGCAGATCCGCCAATCCGATTCCCTCGTCGGGAGCGTCGTTCAGGGCGGCCAGTAGAGCCGCGTCGGCGTCGTGGGCGCTCTTGCGGTTGGGCTGTTCGCGTGGCTCGTCGGGGTGGACGTTGTCGAGCGCCTGGCGCGATACCTCATCGAGGGTGGGGCGTCGGTCGGCGTGACGTAGTGCGGCGCGTTGGACGGTGTCGTCTTCGAGGAGGTAGCCGCGTGCGCGGCGAGGGATGTCGTGCTCGGGTGAGCTGATGAGGAACTTGCCGGGGGCGTCGAGCTTGTCGGCGTGCCAGCCGGCCTTGTACATGCCCTGTCCCAGGATCAGATCGACGTCACGGCGTTCGCGGACGCGGTAGCTGACTCTGATGTCCATCTGGGAGCGCACAGCGCTGTTGCCCATGGTCTTCTGTGATGGGCGTTGGGTGGCGATGACGAGTTGCACGGCGGGGGCGCGGCCACGTCGGGCGATTGAATCGGCGTGCGCCAGCGCTATGGGCGCTTCGTCGGACAGTTCGGCGTACTCGTCGGTGACGATGACGAGCGCTGGCGCATCGGGGGTGGGTTCCCAGACCCGTAGCCCCTGCATGGCGAGCATCTCGGCGCGGCCGTCGAGGACGGCGACGGCATCGCGGAACAGTGCTTCGGCTTCCCGCGGAGTGGTGGCGATGCGGTCGAGGCAGGATGCCCACGGGAGCAGCTCCATGCCGCGTTTGAGGTCGACGCCCCACACGATCGCGTCGGTACACGCGGTGAGGTTGCCGAGTAGGACGTTCTGTCCGCCGCTCTTGCCCGATCCGGAGACGCCACCGAACAGCCCGTGCCGACGAAGGAACGACACCCGTACCGGGGTGCCGTCTTCGAAGACGCCCAGTTCGATCGGGTCGGTGATCGAGGTGACGGACGGGCCGGTCCAGCCGATGGCGTCGGCGTGCGGGTCGGTCTCGATCACCCGGATTTCCATCCGGTTGGCTCGCTCGGGAATCGGCTGGACACGCACGGCACCACGGCGGGTTCCCAGCGCTGACTCGATCTCGGGGATGCGGCCCATAGCGTGTTCCACGGTCTGACCACGGGCGAGGCCGATGCGGGCGCGGTAGCCCCACAGGTCGACGAACGCCGATTGCACCCGGGAACCGGTCAGGCCGATGGCGTGGGAGATCTCCGGCCACGCGGCCAACGTGCGTTCAACGCGCACCCGGGTACGTCGGCGACGATGGACCCACCATGGCAACGCCAGAACCAGCGTTCCCGCCGCCAGGAGCGCGGGCATCGGCGGATTGAATGGGCCGTGCGCGGCGGCGAACGCGATCCAGCTCCCGGCGCATGCGACGGTGAGCGCCGCGTACACGCGTTCGCTGACGCGTAGACGAAGCGCCGTACCTCCGAGCATGGCGACCAGGGCGACGGCAACGCCGGTACTGACGATGATCGGTTGAGCCCATTCCGGGCGGGTGACGTGCACGATGGCACCCGTGAGCACGGTCAGTCCGGAGATCAGCAGTGGGCCCAGTTCAGACCGTCGTCGCCACAGCCACGAGACGATGACCGTGACGGCGAGAGGCCCGAACTGCATGTTCGCGTCGATCATCAACATCGGCTCGACGCCGTACCGGCGCATGCGGCGTACCTGGGAACGGGACAGGTGACGGGCCCTCATGGAATCTCGCCACGCTGAGCCGACAGTTCGTCCCGCACGTAGTAGAGCGGATTGTCTTCGCCCTCGCGGTGGGCGGCGAGGGTGGCGCGGACGGCAGCGGTCAGGTTGTCGTGGTCGAGCCGGATCGCGGTCAATGCCTCGCGCAGTCCCTCGATCTCGTCGCACAGGTCGGGAACAGCGATGAGGACGCTGGCGAGGGCCGACCCGTGGGGAGTGGTGAGGAGAGCGGAGACGAAGGGGCGCGCGGACGGTTGGTCGGCGAGCCGGATGAGGTAGGCGTGGTGGTCGCGGACCTCCTGAAGGTCGGGCTGTCGGATGGGCCGTGTGGTCGACGTGATGACCACCCCCTTTCCTCCCGGGGCGCGTGGCCCCGGGAGCGTTGACGATGTGGACGTTCAGCCGATGAGGAGCCTGAAGACTCTGGCGAGCGTGCTCATGACGTTCTGGAACTCGGGCGTTGCCACGGACTTGCCGAGACAGAAGCCGAACGCCACGCTCACCGCCGCGTGCCAGAGCCGGAGCCGGGTGTAGCGGAGCGCGATCAGCAGGGCGACACCAAGCAGCAGGACCAGGGAGACGGAGACCACCAAGAGGATTCACCTCCTCCTCAGGGCTGTCGGCGACGGGTCGAGGACGACCAGTCCCGAGACCCGTCGCGTCATGGCGCAGGGAGCGGAGTCGGGGGCGTGGTGGATGCTGACGCGGGTGCGGTCGTCGCGGCGGATCTCGGCGGACATGCACAGCACGGCCACGACGGCGGTCACGAGGCCGACCGCGCCACCGAACGCGATGATCAGGAACACGGGAGGTCCTCCTCTCCGGGGTAGGGGGCCTTGCGGCGGCGCCAGCGGTAGCGGGCGAGGCACTTGCGGCAGACGATGGAGCCGAGATCGGCGACTCCTCCGCAGCGGCATCGGTGGCCGCGTGTTCCGGGGATTCGCATCGGGCTCGTCACCACGCGTCCGCGTCGGTGGGGTGGATCGAGCCGTCGTAGGACATGAGGGCTTCGTGTCGGGCGCGGGCTCTGGTCGAGATGGCCACGGCCGTGTAGCTGACTCCGCCGAAACTCTTGGTGGTCCGGCAGTGTCCGCTTCCGTGGTGGTCGTGGTGGACCTCGCTCCGGAGGGCGGCACCGATCCGGGTGACCTCCGCGCAGCGTGCTTCGTCGGTCTCGCCTCGCGGGAAGACGATCATGTCGACGTTGAGCGGGGAGGGGAGTGCGCGATTCCTTTCGAGGAAATACGCCAGCCGGCGCAATCCGGAGACGAATTCGCGGGCCTGGAATTCTCTGGGGTCGTAGGTCATTTCTCGGATCACCTCCTGAGGTTCGCCAGTCCTTGTTTCTGGCGTGCCTCAAGTTCACCGAAATCCCGTGAAAACCCCCATCACTAATCCCTAGCCCGGTTCTTAGCCTTGTCGTCTAGTGGCTTTATACGCGAACTAGACGAGTTGGGCGTTCCTCTGGCTCGGGCCTATGTCGGGCCGTAGTATCGCGGCTGCACTTCCGATCATCCCGAGTAGCGGTGACCTACAGGAGGAACCGGCGGATGCAGGTCAAGCATGCTGGGTGGCAGCCGTCCAAGCTGCGGGAACATCGCGAGGCTGCCGGGCTCACGCTCGAAGCGGCTGGCGAGCAGTTGCGCAACATCGGTGAGCAGCACAGTTGGAACCTCGCGGCCAACTTCCAGACCATCGGGAAGCACGAGCGCGGGGAGAGTTACCCGCACGTCCACTACCGGCGCGCATACTCGCTGCTCTATCAGAGCGACGAGTTCACGTTGGGGTTCCGGGCCAAGCCTGGCGACGTGTCCGGCTCCGTGCCGGTGCTGAACGTGCCGGGGATCGTGTCGGAGCCGGCCTTTCAGAAGGAGGCCGCGCGGGCCATAACCGAAGCTCTGGAGCGCATCGCGAGCGGGGTGAGCGAGGGCGACGGGACCATGCGGGCCGTGCTCGAAGCGCGGGTTCTCGACGCCTGGGGGTCGCGGTTCGTCATCGGGGCTTCGCAGAAGAAGACGCTCACCCTGGTCGGCGGGTATGCCGGATCGGGGAAGACGGAGTTCGCGCGCTTTCTCAGCGATATCACCGGATGGGCGTTCCTGGACAAGGACTCCATGACGCGGGGAATCGCTGAACGGCTTCTGGTTTCTCTAGGTGGCGATCCGAACGACCGGCACTCAGAGCTTTATTTAAGTGAGGTCCGGCCGTTGGAGTATCGGTGTCTGATGGAGACCGCTTACGACAATCTCGACTGTGGGGTCTCCACGGTTCTCTCCGCGCCGTTCATCTCCGAACTCAAGCAAGAGGCTTGGTTGAAGAGGCTGGAGAACCGGTGCGCGGCCAAGGGCGTCGAGGTTGCCGTTATCTGGGTGCGGTGCGACGTGGATTCCATGCGTGAGTACATGGAGTTCCGGTCCGCGCCGCGCGACACCTGGAAGCTTCAGAACTGGGATGACTACGCCAACTCCATCGACACGGAGAACAGCCCGCCCGGGGTTCATGTCACGGTGGACAACCGCTATGGGATGGCGATAGCCACCGCCGACCGTACGCGCGAGACGTTGCGCCGGCTGCTCCCATGACGCTGCGGGCGATCATCCTGTACGGGCCCCCGACCAGTGGCAAGGACACGATCACGGCGGCCCTATCTCAGATCGACGGGCGGTTCACGTACCTGAGGAAACTCAAGATCGGTGGTGGCCGGTCGGTCGGGTATCAGCCCGTGAGCCGCGAGCAGCTCGACGCGTTGCGCCGGGAGGGGCGATTAGCCGTCGAGACTCGGCGATACGGCAACGTTTACGCCGTCGACCAGGCCGACGTCACGGCCATGCTCACGGGTGGGGAGACGCCCGTTGTCCACATGGGGAACATCCCGGACGTGCGGGCCCTCAGCGCGAGCGATCCGGAGACGTGGTTCCGGGTGCGGCTGAATGTTTCCCGGGAGGTCTGCGAACAGCGTTCCCGTCAGCGGGGGGACGTGGACACCCCTGAACGCTTGCGGGCGTGGGACGAGACCCTTGCCGATCTCCAGACCCACGACGACGGGCACACGTTCCATCTCTGCGTTGAGACACACCTGATGGATGTCGAGACGGCCGCGCAGACGATCATCACTGCGCTCAAGATCACGAATGATCATTGATGAGGTAGTGCTCCGGCGGGGCTGCCTGAGCGGTGACCTCGAAGCGGCCCCGCCGGAGGACTATGCGACCCGCCAGATAGGCGTGATCTCGCTCATGGACATCACGAGTCGGTGAGCGACGGCGTACGACAGAAGATCGCTCCCCGACAGGGGAAGCTCAACGTTGTGTTCGCCGGTGAAAGCCGCGTAACCGTCTCCTGCGGGCGTGTAGACGTGAGCTAGAACGCTCACCGGGTTGGCCTTGCCCACCATGTAGACCGCCGGCGTGTCACGAAGGTGAGGGCAGAGGGAGAGCGCCAGAGGCATGCAGTCAAGACAGGTCGGCGGCGTGGCGGTCTGGCCGCCGTCGATCCCTGTACGGCGGAAATTCCCGTCGGTGACGAGCCACGGGACCCTTCCCGATCTGTCGTCCGTGGCAGGGCAGCCACAGACCTGGCACAGAAGGTTCTCCATGCACTCCCATTGGCGGCGCACGTTCGGTGATCCCCAGATGGGCCGACCTTCACGAGATTGACCGGCGCGAGCGCGAAGCACTCCGAGACGCCTGTCGTCGTCACGCGCATGCTCGTAGGCAAGCCGCAGCGCGCCAAGGTGGTTCTTGGTGAAGACCAGCGGAGACGGGTCGGTCTCGCCTGAATAGGCGGTGATGTAGGGAACGGGCATCGTCGAAGCGTCGCCGGGTTGTTGGAGCTTCATCGAGATCACCTGCTCCCGCTCGCTGGTTGAAGGGCTTCCGCAAGGACTTGGGCGAGGCGGGCGAGCGTGGGGCTGTGCAGAGTGCGGCGGCACTTGCAGAACTGAGCCGGGCAAGCACCCGTCGCGTACCAGATGCCTCCCAGCTCCCAGATCGTCCACTCCGGGTAGTGCTCTCTGAGCTGGTCAGGGGTCATGCGTCACCATGCCGGGCGGCCCGCCGACCTTGGGTGACGCCAGAAGCCGACGGGCCTGATCAGGTGGAAGTGCGGACCTTCCAAGGGCTCGTCACCGCCCGCCGCAGAGCATAGACCGGCATATACAGCGGTGTATAGCGGTATGCCGCGTCATGCACGTCTATGCAGCTCAGGGGCGTTCTAGGGTGATCAGTATGAGTGCTGTGCCGCCGTATGACCCCGATGCACCCGGGCCCGCCACGTACGTCTACGCGCGGGTGGCTGACCATATTGCTGCACGGATCGAGGCTGGCGAACTCGCGCCGGGTTCGCGGCTTCCCGGAGAGAGGGATCTCGCCGCAGACTATGGCGTCGCACTAGGGACCGCGCGACGCGCAGTCGAGGACCTTCGCGATCGAGGACTGGTGGTCACCTTGCCGGCGAAGGGGACCTACGTCGCCCGTCCGGAAGACATGCCGTCACGGATCACGGAGTAGGAAACCGAAAATATCGGGGCATTACGACCAAAACCCGCGCCAACGGCGCGGGCTGGCTTGCGTGTTTGAGTTCCGCCTACTTTCGTCTCCAACTTCCCTGAGGCTCTCGCTCTGGCATGTGGCTGGGGTGGCTTAGTCGCCCCTCCGCTGCATCTGCGAACCAGCTAGCCCATCTGTCGATGAATTCATCGAGTTCGCCAACGATCAAAGGTGTGAACGGCCAAGCGGCTTGCCATTCGGCCATACCGCTCCAGAGTGCTTTTGCCGACTCTTCTCCTGGCTCTAGCATGAAGGGGTCAAGGCGACCTCGCTTCGCCATGAGAGGCGAATACATGAAGGCTGTTTCGGACCATTGGTACTGGCCTTCATTCTGGGCGTCGCAATACCAGAGAGAATGACTCCGGCCATCGTATTCATGGCGATTCGACGGGAGACGGATTCCGATGGCGGCGTGCGCGATAACGTCGAAAGCGGGCGGCGTCCACGATCCCCATGGCGCGGCTTCCGTATTGGTGATAGTGGACATCGCAAGATTGGCCTGATTCAGGGTAATCGACCATCCGTCGCCATGTCCGGCCCGAACAGTTGCAGATGGAGCGGCCCGGATGATCGCCTCTTTCAGGGTGTCGGAGATTCTAGCCAGGCTCTTGGAGGCTGCTTCGGTGAGTGCGTTTCGCCGTTCGCTTTCGGTGCGACCCTGCGACAGTTGCCGCTCTGATTCGCTACGGCGCATAACCTCGGCACGGTTTGCCTCCTGCAACCTTGCGAGACCGCCAGCAGGTTCTTTCGCTGAGATTCCGGCGAGACGTGCCAGGACATTACTTGGCCGAGGGCGCGCTTCAGCGGCTTTATATAGACACTCTTCAACTAGTGCACTTAGGGATGCCGGATGGGAGGTCAAGTGTCGGGGATCTGCATGAAGGTGCTGATCGCGAAAATCGTGCATGTCTGGACCGTTAAAGGGCCACGCACCAGACACCAACTCGTAGGCGATGATGCCCAATGAGTAGACGTCAGTTGCGATCGTAGCTCGTTCGTTTCGCCATCGTTCAGGGGCTGAGTAAGGCGGCGACATAGCGTATTTCCGGGTGTCCAGAGCAGTAGTTGCCTCGGCATAACGGGAAATCCCAAAGTCCGCCAGACACCACCGCCCATCCAGGAGCAACACATTCTCCGGCTTGAGATCGCGATGGACCACCTTGCCGTCCAGGTCGACGAGCGTCTCGGCAATATCCGACAGAATAGCGACACTCTCAGCGAGGCTGAGTGGGCCGTCAGTTTCATCTAGGTATTGGCGCAGAGACTTCTCCGCTCGCGGCATAATGATCACCCAGGCATTGGGTGTGTCGCCGCTGTCGATCACCGGCACCACGTTACGGATGCCGTCGAGCTGCACGAACAAAAGCTCCCGCTGTGCGCCTGATGCCTTGGGGATGAATTTTGCAGCCGCGCTCTGACCCGAGGTTGCCTTGGCGGCGTAGACCTGGCCAAAACCTCCCTTGCCGATAGGCTCAGCGAGAGTCCATTTCTGATTGAGGTCCAGTTGCACGGCCGATCCCCTGACTTCCATCTCGATTCCCTGTAAGCAAATGTAGTAGTGGTGTGAACTCTGCCCCACGTAATTCACGCCACAGTCACATGATCAATGATGATACTCCTGTAACGGTCATGCCGGGCAGGGCGAAAGAGGTCCATTCGATCCCGACTCAGTCGATAAATGCCGACCTGTCCGTTCTGTTGCCAACCTGCTTGCCTGTTCAGGAACCCATTGATGTCGCAGTGCGAAAGCTCTCAAGATCAAAGAAGAGGGCTGTGTGGCCGTAGTCCAAGTTGCTGGCAGGGGAAGAGCGCAGGGGTCGCAGTGAGTCGCGCGAGCCAGCGACTATCACGGGCCATTCGCGTTTGGCCATAGGAGGGACCGACGCCCGAACCCCCGATAAGAGATGGCTGCGCCCCTCGCGTTCCCCTTGGTGCGCTTGCGCGCCTCTCGCATCGCTTCGCCCTGGGTCGCCTTGCTCCCGGGCGAAGGGCCCCGACCCTTGCGCTCCCTGGCAGGGCCTCGCTTCGCTCGAACGGCCTGCCACGTCGCACCTTGCGCAGGAACTCGGGTGATGTTCTCGCGCAGAGCCACCTCAACTCATGCGGAAGGTAACAATGTGATCGCACGCGTTACGATCCAAGGTTCTTTAGCGATGCACTCGTGAGTGCAGCGATGTAGGGACCTGTGCGCGTGAGGTAATGAAAGAGGGGGCATATGAGTGATGTCGTGCCGGCTCGCTCTGGCAATAATACAGTAGGAGATCTCGACGCTGAGCGGCGTGAATCAGAACGTAAGATCGTTCAACAACAGTCGACACTGCGCAATCTTCGAACCACGAGACTTCTTCAGGCGATATGGCTTATCGCAAGTCTGGTGGCGGCTGCGTTCCTTGGCAGCGCCATGTTTATTGGGATCTGGACCAACTATCGAACGCCCTTTACCCTTATAGGGTTTGCTGCGGCAGCTATCTCAACATTTTTGGCTGCTGGATACCTTATAAAGCTCCGTCCTGAAGTATCCGAAAATGTACACACGCTTCGAACGCTTGAGACAGAACAACTCCACTTGGCTGCGAGGGAGGAGGCTAATCCGATCTCAGCCCTTCGCATTTATCGCCTAATCGCTTCCAGTGATATCGATGAGCTGAGTCGCCATGCGCGACGTAACCAGCGTTATGCCAATATCCTGCAGTGGATAGTGATCCTTGGCTCCGTAGTCTCTACGAGCCTGGCAGGCATAGCGGTAGGTGGTGGTGATCAACCTGTAGTGCGCCTCATCACTGCTATCTCAAGTGGACTCGTCAGTGTCGCTGCAGCTGCTGCGGGATTCTTCAAGTTCCGTGAACGCAGAACGACTCAACAGCAGACGGCTGACGCGATGAAGCGACATCTAAAAGCTGTAGAGCTCCGGATTAGCGAATACGACGAGGAGGATGAAGCATTAGTGCTCAAACGATTTGCTCAGAACATGGAAGAGCTGAAGGATGAGCAACGGAAGCGTGAATTGCAGCTAGAAGAATCTACGGATAAAAACCCCGGCCAATGACCTGGGCTCAAAGCTTCTCTGAGCGCAGCGGAAGGCACTGCTGGTGCGTAGGGGGAGTGGCAAAGCACCTTGGAGTGAGGTCCAAACCAGCGGGCATTTTGGTGGCTAACCTTCGTTGGTTTCTGAAGGTCGGAAAAATGGCGTCGGTGGTAGCTGTTCTAAGGCCTGTTAAAATACGGCCTCTGGTCGCTTCTTTAGCTCGCGCCATAGCGGAAGTTAACTGCCGAAGGCGAGTGCGCGTCCGTCTCGACATGAAGTGAGTGCTGCTAAAAGTAAGTTCCACCTCTGTCGGGGCGTGCGATACTACAGTCGAATGCGTCTTTTCAAGACCGAACTAGTTCTTCTGAAGATCAAAACAGTGTCAGCTAAAATGCAGAAGGCGCGGAGTTTTGCATCGTCGTAACCATAGAACTGGTCTGGAGGAAGGTTGGCATCGGGATATTCGATGAGGTCAACCTGGATGATCTCTCGCCATTTTGGCCAGCCCTCTCCTGTGCGCCATCGGCTAATAGCTGATCTGAGCCGAGCTATATCGCGATGTAAGGTGGCGAAGAATAGGTAGATGTAAATCAATAACATGACGATGGCGAAAATTAGTGCTCCGAATGAGGCTTGCGTAATGGATAGATAAGCGAGGAGGGAAGTGAAGAAGATCAGGCCGACCAGGGAGACGGTAGAAATGACGATCTTGCTTCTTAAGGAACCTGGTTCTCTGAATGCGCTCGGTAGCATAGTGCGGGACTTCCAGATTGCTCGCCTTGCGAGGTAGTTCTTTGCAACTAGGCTTGCATCGGATCTAATTAGAAACAGGGCCACATTGGTTTCGGGGTCGCGTGCCCACTCTTCTGCTTTCTTTGTGTAGCCGAAGGCGGCAAAAAAATAGGCTGCCTGCCCAGGTTTGGCAGTTCCTGATAGACGTTGGACATCACCAATCCCTACACGCTTGTCACGCCAAAATTTTACCTGGGCAATGGCTCGATTTGCGCGTGCATCAACACCTCCGTCAGGACCAGGTGGAACAGCTTTCGCATCTCGATACCCAAACCTACGCAGCCATGCTGCAGCCATGAACTCTGCGTCGCGGTAGTTGGCAAGAATCGCTTCTGCCGATGCCCCGCCTGTCGCAGTACCGACATTCGATATATAGTCCTCGAATACGGTATCCCAGTCCAGGAAGGGGCTTTCTGGAATTCGCAGACCGATTGCGAGAACGGCGATCATTGAGATGCTCGCCAGCACTCCGGAAATTTGATGCAAGCTAGCTGGCCCTGTTGGTATGTCGATCAATAGTGATGCCGTATTTATCGTGGGGAAGATCCATGCTGCGAGCCATAGTGTAAAATTAGCAGTCCATTCTTTGGCCTTTTCTGCTGCGTTAGCGGCCAGGCTGAGCGGGAGTAGAACTGTCGAGACGGCGAATATAGCGACTTGAATCCATGCTGGACTTGTCTCGGACGGCGGAAGATGGATCACCATCGATAGTGCATAGGATGCAAATATCGTTGCGAGTATCCATGAAATGGTGCGCCTTCTGCGGTGCGTTGCAACGTAGTAGGCGGCGTAATCACGTTGATGATCCATTGCAAGCTCGACGAAAGTCTTTGGGTGAAGTGCTCGATCTTCGTTGGATGTCTTTTTGTCCATCTCTCGATGATGCATGTCGGCACTGACATTTTTCGCTGGCTGTCATCGCGTCGCATGGTGACGGCCACGTAAGGCTTACTTTCGGGAATGTCTTTCTTACCTCGGAGGCCACTCGTCGCCGAGGTCCACGTGTGCCGGGTGGTGTCGTTGACACCACGCAGTTGGGACGGCGTTAGACGCAAAGCGTCCTCGGGGCACCTGACTCCGTCCAGCGACGGTGTCGTCGATTTGATCTGGTTGCTGGAAAGGCTTCTCTCGCTTGTGGAGGAGCCAATTCGGGGAGCCAACACCATCTGACTCCCGCAGACCCGCTGCGACTCCATCAGAGCGTTGACGCAGGTGAGAGGCTGTCCGTCCGACTCGCCGCGACCTAGATCGACTCACCGGCTTCGATGGCATGGAAGGGGTCTGGGGTTCGAATCCCCATAGCTCCACTCGCTCGGGATGGCCCGTGGTTGTTGCCCCTTCGGGGCATCGGCCACGGGCCTCTCTCGTTCGTGCGCACGGGGGGACGACCCCCCGAACCCCCCGATACGAGAGGGCTTCGCCCCCTCGCGCTCCCCCTGGCCGCTTCGCGTCCCCGCGTCGCTTCGCTCCGGGTTCGACGAAGGGCTCCGCCCCTCGTGCTCCCTGGGAAGGCCTCGCTTCGCTCGGATCGATCTCGCTTCGCTCGTTATTGGCTTTGAGCCCATCGACCATGCTTCGGCATCCAGAGAAATCATTGAGCAAATAGTCGTCATCCGTAGCTGGGCCACTTGCCGTGCTCGCATTACCTGCGGCGGGCATGTGGCCGCCGCGATCAAGGATTGTCCGATGCTACGCATAGGTGGGTGATATCTTTCATCTATGCGTAGCAAGAGTCCTCCGTTGCTGCCGATCTTCCGGTCGCGGCATCAAGCGGATCTGCTCACCCTGCTCTATCTTCAGCCTGATCGCGAGTTCACGATCACCGAGCTTGCCGAGCGGATCGGGGTTCCACTGACCACGATGCAGCGGGAAGTCAATCGCCTGCTGGAGGCCGGCCTGCTGGACGGGCGCAGTGTCGGCAGAGCTCATGTGATCCGGGCCAGGGTGCCTGGGCGTTATGCGCGACCACTCACCGAGCTGCTGACGTTGGCCTTCGGTCCTCATCTTCTTGTCGAGCGGGAGTTCGCCGGGCTTGCTGGGACGGAGGCGGTGGCGATCTTCGGCTCCTGGGCGAGCAGGTATCTCGGCGAGGTGGGTCCGCCGCCGAATGACGTCGACGTCCTGGTCGTGGGCTCGCTGCCCCGAGCTGATGTGTATGAGGCCGCCGAGCGGGTGGAGGGAGAGCTGGGGATCCCGGTCAATCCCGTCCTGCTCAACCGTGAGCGTTGGACGCGGTCTTCGGATCCTCTTGTCCAGCAGATCAAAGAGTCGCCGGTCGCCTGGGTCAAGCACCTCCCCGAAGGGGAGGGCTGATGCGCTGGAGCCAGGGCGAGGCGCAGGTGGAGCGCCTGCTGGCGGAGGGGCGGCTGCAGAAGGTCACCGGGTCGGCCGCCGATGGCACCGCGTGGGTCGAACGTGCCCAGGTCACGGTGCGCACCGCGCAGGGGATCGCGGACGATCCCGGCAGCGCCTTCATCCTCTCCTATGACGCGGCTCGGCACGCCTGTACGGCGGTGCTCGTGCACCAGGGCCTCCGGCCCACCACCACGGGTGGGCACTATGTGGTGGAGGAAGTGCTCCGAGCCCAGTTCGGTGGCGTCTTCAGGGACTTCGGTGCGCTGCGCCGCCGACGTAACGAGATCGAATATCCGACCCATCCCGGCGATGACGTCGAGCCGGCCGAGGCCGAGGCTGCCGTGGCCACGACCGAACGGCTGATCGAAGCCGCGCGACGGCTCATCCCCAGCCTCTCCCTGTTCTGATCTTCACCCCAACAAGACGGGAAGATGCCCAGCGTCCGTCGTGGTTCTGCCGCCCACGGCGCGGTGATCGAGTGAGCGGACATCATGACTCGTGGGCGGCGCCATTTCGGGCCGGCTGCCATGGGCCATACCTGAGTGATACGTGGGTGGCGTCATTGAGCGGTCAGTGGCTTCCGATGCGTTCGCGAGAACGCTACGGCGGGCCCGCGTCAATGGTGCGCATAAGTACACGAATCGAATGGTTGGCGGCCTTTTCGCTCAGTGCTTCAGTTTGAGGCGCTTTCTCGATGCGCCCGGGAACACGACGACCAGGTGTTCCTCGTCTGCTTCGGTGAGGCGCACGTACACGCGGACCCGGTAACGGCCCTTGCCCGCGATCGCCAGATTCGGCATGGGGGCGTCGGCGCCCGCGTCGCCGTGTTCGCCTCGTTCCGGGACGGTGAGGCGGCCGGTGCGGCTGATGACGGGGACCTCGGTGACCTGGTGCCAGCCTGCGAGCCGCTTCGGCGGGGCGGTGCGGAAGGCCTTGACGGTGAGGCACAGGTCGATGACGTCCTCCAGGTGGCCGACGAGGACCGCGCTGCCGTGGACGCCGATCTGGGTGCCGTCGTCGTAGATGGCGTCCGTCGCCCGTTCGGCCGAGTCTCCGGAGTCGTCGGGGTCGTGCACGAAGTAGCCGTAGTCGCCGTCGGCGAACAGGGAGTAGTTGGCGGTGGCCTGGACGACGCCCCTGGTCCGGGGCCAGGGGTCGCGGCATCTCGCGTTCTGTTCGGCGACGTAGGCCCTGTGGGCGGCTTTCGTCTCCTCCGTAGAGCGGAGGAGTTCGGGGCGGGTGGCGCCGATGATCTCGGGGCAGATGTAGACGAGGTCCCACGGATCGACGCCCCAAGAGGCGCGTTCGCTGCCGGCTCGTTCCAGGATCGACTCCTGCTCCTCTCGGTCCTCGGCCCGGCACAGCGACTGTCCGTACGCGAGGATCTCCTGGTCGGAGGCGGTCTCCGGGAACATGGGGGCGAAGCCGTCGTCCACGCTCCGGGCCAGGCAGAGGAACGTGGCGTCGCGTTCGGCGGGTTTCAGGTCGCCGAAGTTCGGGCGGTCGTAGCAGTCCGACTCCCAGCCGCTGTAGGTGAAGTGCGGGGTGTGTTCTGGGTGGATCACGACGATGACCGGCAGCAGGGCCACCGAGGCCACGGCGGCGCGGACCGCTGGGCGCAGTGGGGGCGAGGGGGTGGGCCCGCGCTCCTCTGTGGGCATCTCGCGGGCGGTGGCGGCGAGCCAGACGGTGTGGACGAGCGCGAGCGCGTCCCACAGGACCAGGATCACCAGGTTCTCGGACGCCGCGTCGAAGTACTGGAGCGGGATCACCATGAGGTAGACGGCCAGCGCCAGATATCCGGCGATCAGGGTGCCGGGGCTCCAGCGGCCGTCGCGGCGCTGGCCGGTGACCGTGAGGAGGATGCCGGCCGCACCGCTCACCACCAGGGCCATCTGGACGGGGGCGCTGAGGTGGAGTTCGAGGAGGTCGAGTTCGTCCAGGAGGTCGCCCGCCATGGCGGCGAGCAGGGCGGCGGAGATCACGCCGGCCGCAGCGCGCAGCGCTGTGGAGCGCCAGCGGATGACGAGCAGGTAGAGGACGTCGATCGCGGTCCACAGCGCCAGCCCGAAGGACAGGTAGACCTCGTCGGGGAGCAGCGAGGCGGGATACCAGAGCACGAGGGCCTCCGCGACCGCCACGTACAGAAGGAAGCGCAGCGCCTTTTCCCTGCGGTCCAAGGGGCCTGTTTTCGGGGTGCGCAGGATCAGCCACAGGAGCGCGGCTTTCAGGACGCCCGCCGCGACCAGGGCGAATGTCGTGAGGAGGTCGAAGCCGTCGGGGGCGTAGAAGTCCATGAAGAGCGGCGGTGACCAGTTGACGGCCACCCAGAGCCAGTCGTCGCCGACCACCAGG
This sequence comes from Herbidospora cretacea, assembly GCF_001570605.1. Classification (GTDB taxonomy): domain Bacteria; phylum Actinomycetota; class Actinomycetes; order Streptosporangiales; family Streptosporangiaceae; genus Herbidospora; species Herbidospora cretacea. The sequence goes on from NZ_BBXG01000012.1 coordinate 60,135, forward strand.
CCTGCGGCTACCGCGACGAGAACAAGACCTACCACGCCAATTCTGATAATGCGCCATAAAGTATTGGAAAGCATGGGACGTGATCTTAGTGGGATATTGGTATTCCTAATGTCCGTCAATTGCTGACGTGAAGGTCGGAGGCATTCTCGAATGGGTGCTGCTGTGTGTACTTTTCCGTGGAACGTTCGGGGCCGGAGAGCCGATCATCAGGTGTGCTGCTGAGCAATCGTGCCGTCTTCGCCAGTTCCGACCTCGACGAGGTCCGCGGCGAGGTCGCCAAGGTGTTCTGTCCACACCGGCTCGACCTGACCGGTGACGTGGACCTGCTGTCGGCCCGGTTCAATTCCGTCCAGCTCGGGTCGGTCCGGGTCAGTTACCTCGACTACGGGGCCGACGTCCACATCGAGCCCGGGGATCTCGACACGTTCTTCCTGGTCATGATCCCGCTCGCGGGGCGGAGTCTCATCCGCGCGGGGGACGTCGAGATCGTCTCCGACCCGCTCCTCGCCGCGCTGCCCTCGCCGACGCGCCATCTCGACATGCGGTGGGCCGCCGGGTGTCCCCAGCTGGTGGTCAAGTTCGAGCGCGCGTCCGTCGAGCGGTCGCTGGAGCAGATGCTCGGCGAGCGGCTCGGCGAGCCGGTCGTCTTCGACCTCGGGGTGGATCTGACGACGGGGTGGACGCGGTCCTGGCGGGACATGGCCGATCTGCTCGTCCGGGAGGCCGAGCGCGACGACGGGCTGACCGGGCATCCGCTGGCCATCGCCCATCTGGAGAACGCGCTGATCACGCTGCTGCTGACGATGCAGCCGTCCAACTATCTGGAGCGGTTGCGGACGCCCAGGCCGGCGGCGGTGCCGAAGGTCGTGCGGCGGGCGATGGAGTTCATCGAGGAGCACGCGCACCTGCCGCTCACCACCTCTGACATCGCCAACGCCGTGGCGGTCAGCAGCCGGTCCCTCCAGGAGGGGTTCCGGGCGCACTTCCGGCTCAGCCCGATGGGCTACCTGCGGCAGGTGCGGCTGGCGCGGGTGCACGACGAGCTCGGCGCGGCCGATCCGGCCAGGGTGACGGTGACGACGGTGGCCGCCCGGTGGGGGTTCCTGCACCAGGGGCGGTTCGCCGCCCTGTACCGCGAACGGTACGGGCTGCCGCCGTCGGAGACGCTGCGCCGGGGGTCCGCGTCAGGTGGATGAGATCCGCGCTCAGCGGATGGCCCGGGCGGGCGGGCCGACCGTACCGTTCTTGTCAGGCGCCGATCGCAATCTCCACTCCTGACACCGAAGGGACCCACCACCATGCGTGAAATCCTCGTCGTCGGCGCCGGTCAGGCCGGGCTTCACCTGGCCATCGGGCTGCTCAAGCACGGCTACGACGTCACCGTGATCTCCAACCGCACTCCTGAGGACATCCGCGACGGGCGGGTGATGTCGGGCCAGGCCATGTTCGGCAACGCCCAGGCCCACGAGCACGAGCTCGGGCTCGACCTGTGGACGGACGTCTGCCCGCCCATCGAGGGCATCGCGCTCACCGTGCCGAGCCCGGAGGGCGGCAAGGCGCTCGACTGGGCGGCGCGGCTGGACGTGCCGGCCCGCTCGGTCGACCAGCGGGTGAAGATGCCCGTCTGGCTGGGCGAGTTCGAACGGCTCGGCGGCAAGCTCGTCATCCACGACGCCACGCCCGAGGACCTGGAAAGCTACGCCGCGCGGTACGACCTGGTGCTCGTCGCCGCGGGGAAGGGGCCGATCGCCTCGCTCTTCGAGCGGGACGCGGCGCGTTCTCCGTACACGACCCCGCAGCGCGCGCTGGCGGTGACCTATGTCAACGGGCTCGCCCCCCGGCCCGGCCACTCGGCGGTCTGCTTCAACCTGCTGCCGGGGGTGGGGGAGTACTTCGTCTTCCCCGCCCTCACCCACACCGGGCCCTGCGAGATCATGGTGTTCGAGGGGGTGCCCGGCGGTCCGATGGACTGCTGGGGCGACGTACAAAACCCTGCCGACCATCTGGCGCGCAGCCGCCAGATCCTGGAGACCTTCTTCCCGTGGGAGGCCGAGCGCTGCGCCGGCATCGAGCTCACCGACGCCAACGCGGTGCTCACCGGACGGTTCGCCCCCACGGTCCGCCGTCCCGTCGCGGTGCTGCCCTCCGGGGCGCCGGTGCTGGGCGTGGCCGACGTCGTGGTGCTCAACGACCCGATCACCGGGCAGGGCAGCAACAACGCCGCCAAGTGCGCCGCGACCTACCTGCGGGCCATCGTCGAGCGGGGGGCGCAGCCGTTCGACGCCGCCTGGATGCGGGAGACCTTCGACCGCTTCTGGACGCAGGCCCGCCACGTCACCGACTGGACCAACGCCCTGCTGGCCCCGGCCGAACCCCACCACTTCGCGCTCCTGGGCGCGGCCGGGCAGCACCCCGAGATCGCCCACCGGTTCGTCAACGGCTTCAACGACCCGGCCGACTACGCCGAATGGTTCATGGACGCCGAGCGGGCCGAGGCCTACCTGGGCCGGGTCGCGTCATGAGACCGCTGCGTGAGGCCTTCGGGCAGTTCGCGACAGGCGTCGCGGTGATCACCACGGCGACCGCCGGCGGGGAGCGGGCCGGGGTCACGGTCAACTCCTTCACCTCGGTCTCGCTCGACCCGCCGCTGGCCCTCTGGTGCCTGTCGAACCGCGCGCCCAGCGCGCCGCTCTTCCTGCGGGCCGGGCGGTTCGCCGTCAACATCCTGGCCGCCGACCAGGACCACCTGTCCCGGCGCTTCGCCACGCCGTCGGCCGACAAGTTCGCCGGGGTTGACCTGGTGCCCGCGCCGCTGCCGATCCTCGCGGGGACGCTGGCGAGTTTCGTCTGCCGGACGGAGCGCGTCCACGACGGCGGCGACCACCACATCTTCGTCGGGGCGGTGGAGCGCTACCACCGGACCGAGGGGGAGCCGCTCGTCTTCCACTCCGGCCGCTACCGCGAGTTCTGGCCGGAGCTGACGGTCGACGGGGCCGCGTGAATGTTGCTAGACAGGTCGCATGACCGAAACTCGAACAAGTGAGCAGTCCCTGCCGCCCGTGGCCGACCGGCAGGCCTGGCAGGCGAGGATCGACGAACTCCGGGTCAAGGAGAAGGCCCACACCAGGGCCGGAGACGCACTGGCCGCCGAACGCCGCCGGCTGCCGATGGTCGAGGTCGACGCGCAGACCCCGCTCATCGGCGCCGACGGCCCGGTGCCGCTGATCGACGTCTTCGGCGGCCGGTCGCAGCTGATCGCCTACTTCCAGATGTGGCACACCGGCAAGCCCGCCGCCGAGCAGTGCGAGGGGTGCACCTTCTCCACGTCCCACATCGGCCAGCTCTCCTACCTGCACTCGCGCGACGTCGCCTACGCGACCTTCTGCCAGGGCCCCTGGGAGGAGAGCTCGCGCTACCGCGACTTCATGGGCTGGACCGTCCCCTGGTTCTCGGTCCCGGAGGAGTCCGTCGACCGGCTGGTCGCGGGGCGGCACTTCGGCGTCCTGGCCGCCTACCTCCGCGACGGCGGCAAGGTCTACGAGACCTACTGGACGACCGGGCGGGGCAACGAGGTGATGGCGCCCTCCTACGGCCTGCTCGACCTGACCGTTCACGGGCGGCAGGAGTTCTGGGAGGACTCGCCGGAGGGCTGGCCGCAGCACTGGGACGCCCGGGGCAGCCAGTTCAAGCAGAACGGCCGCCCGACGGCCCAGTGGCCCCGGCTCGACGCGGGCCACGACGACGACCTGGGGGCGTCGCCGGGCGGGAACCACGGCTCGCACTGCCACTGACCGGGCGTCCCAGAAATGGCGTTGCAGGCTTCCACAAGGTCGGTGGCATCTCACCAAGCTGCGGAACCTGTTGAGCTGGGTGTCTGCCGAGTAGATATGCCGCATCTGGACAATGTGGATGACCGGTATGTGATGATACGAAATGAATATATACGTTCGAGAAATCGGGACTGATCATCTTTCCTGATTGTGCTCGTGATCACGATCTGGTTACTAATTGGACTTTTAGCTCCAAAAGGTGAACCATTTCTTCTGATAGTGCGTTTCCTCAATAGTCACCCTTCATGGTGATGTGAGGCGGATTGTCGCTATTTGATGTCTGAGTGGCCTGGATACTGGTCGGTAATGGTGCAGGAGAATGACATGCGTGATTAGAGTCGCGGGGGTTACGCGAAGCCAACCCCTCAAGGTGACCGCATGGACAGCGACGACCTCGGAGACGAGGAGTGGGTCTGCCAGTACGGCACGATCCATAGTCCGATCGACGGCAAACCGTTCAAGTGTCGTCCTAGTATCGGCGAGGACCCGCAAGAACTTTCGCTGATCAGAGGACGTCTGGACGTGGACAAAGTCGCACTCATGATCCAACGTCGGCGGCCTAGGCATGTAGGAGCGATGCCGGGAGAGGGTGCGAGGCATGCGAAGGTGGCTGACCTGCGGGCGGCCGGATTCAGGGTGTGGGCCACCCCTACCCGCGCCAACCCTTTCCACGTTTCGGTAATGCCCCTGGACTTGCAGGGCACGTGGACTCAGGATGACATGGAGAGGTTCGAGGGATGCTTCGAGCCTCCCGACTGGAAGGAAGGCCAACTGTGAGCGACCTGATCCAGTTGGGGATCGGCGAGCGACCGTGGCTGCCGACTCCCAGCACAGAATCCATAGAGGTCTTCGACCGCTACGACATGCCCACTCTCGGGCTCATCCGGCAGGCCGGAAACCTCTACGTCTTCGAATGCCTCGAAGGCGTGTTGATGGCCGGCAGCGTCTGGGTGTACGCGAGCGTCTCCGCGCGTGAGGCCGAGCAGCTCCGATCGTCCGAGGGCGACAATTTCCTGGCCCTCATCAGTGAATGTTTCACCCATCGACCCATAATGGCGTCCCTCGCGATTAACGCCCGAATCCGCTCCGGCGCCCAAGTGGACGCCGCGACGATCGAAGCAGTCGGCCTGTTGGAGGCGGTCATCAAGGAGCTCGGCCGAGGGATCAAGATCGCTAGTGACACCAAGAACGCGATGACCGAGCTGGCCCACTGTTAAGGGTGAATCGGCTGGTCGGGCTCTGCACTGATGTGCGGGGCCCTCGCCTTTTCCGGCCGGGTTGGCGACCTCGGGAAGAACGGCTGTCTCATTCCGGGCCGGTCACGTAGCCGGTCCCGATGGGCATGCGCCGTCCGATCGCCGCCAGGGTCCTCTTCCTGTACGCCGCCACGATGACGCCATGGACATCACCATCGAGCCGATTCCTCCGGCGACCGTCACAGCGCTGCTCGGCACCGACGACGCGGGCCACGCTCCCCGGTTCGGCGTCGACGCAGAGGGCGGCAGCCCTCTGCGCTGCTGCCTGACCAAGGCGCGGCCCGGCGAACGCGTCGCGCTGCTCACCTACGCGCCACTCAGGCGCTGGGCCCGCGACCCCGGGCCCTACGACGAGGAGGGGCCGGTCTTCGTGCACGCCGAGCCCTGCTCCGGCCCCGGGAGCGGCGGCTGGCCGGCGGCGCACAGAGGGGTGGCGCGGGTGCTGAGGGCCTATGACGAGCGCGGTCACATCCTCGGGGGGCGGTTGGTTCCGGCTGAAGGGGATCCCGAAAGTGTCGCGCGGGAGCTGCTGAGGGAGGCCGCCGTCGTGCACGTCAGGGCGGTCGAGTTCGGGTGTTTCCAATTCTCCGTCACCGGGGAAAACGCGTGGTCGGGGTGAAAAGGCGAAAGGTACGATGCGGGCGCAGCCGCCCAGGGTGACACATGTCGCCACCTTTCTCCCATGGGAGCGCCCCCTTCATGACCGACATGTTCACGGCCAAGGCCACCTACGGCCAGGTCTTCGCGGTCGGTCAGTTCCGGGCCCTGTTCGCGGCGCGGCTGCTCGGGGTCATGTCGGACACGCTGCGGTCGGTCGCGCTGGCCGTGCTCGTGTACGACCAGACCGGCTCCCCGCTGCTGACGGCGCTGGCGTTCACGATCGGGTTCCTGCCGCAGGCGGCGGGCGGGCTGTTCCTCGCGGCGATGGCCGACCGGTTCTCGCCGCGGACCCTGATCACCTCCGGCTACGCGCTGCAGTGTGCGGTCGGGCTGCTGCTGGCGTTCGGGCGTCTGCCGGTCGGGGTGAGTCTGCTCCTCGTCGCGGCCGTCGCCGCTCTGACGCCGGTCATCACCGGGGCGGCCGGCCGGGTGATGGCGGGGGTCCTCTCGGGTGACGTCTACGTGCTCGGGCGGTCGCTGAACTACATCGTGGCGGTGTCGGCGCAGCTGGTGGGGATGGCGGCCGGTGGGGCGCTGGTCGCGGGGCTGGGTGTGGAGCGGACCATGCTGGTCACCGCCGGGGCGCACCTGCTCGCGATGGTGATCAGCCGGGTGTTCCTGGCGCGTACCGAGGTGGCCCGTTCGGGCGGGTCGATCGTGCGCGGGACGCTGCGGGGCAACGCGGCGCTCGTGGCCGCGCCCGGGGTGGTCAAGCTGATCATGGTGCAGTGCCTGCCCGCCGCCTACCTGGCGGCGGCGGGGAGTCTGGTCATCCCGTACGCCGCGTACCGGGGCTTCGGGCCGGCGCAGACCGGGTTCCTGCTGGCGGCGACGTCGGCCGGGATGCTCGTCGGCGACGTGGTGGTCGGGCGGGCGTTCGGGCCGGCTGCCCGGGAGCGGCTCGTCGTGCCGCTGCTGCTGGTCATGGGCGCGCCGACGATCGCGCTGGTGGTGGACCTGCCCTACGCCGGGGTCGCCGCCGTCTACGTGGTCACCGGGACGGGGTCGGCGTATCTGCTCGGGCTGCAGCGGCGTTTTCTGGTGGCGGTGCCCGCCGAGTTGCAGGGGCAGGGGTTCGCGCTGCTCACCACGGCCACCATGTCCATCCAGGGGGTCGGGCCCCTGGTCTTCGGGGTGGCCGCGGAGGTCCTCCCCGTCGGGGGCGCGATCGCGCTGACCGGGGTGTGCAGCGTGGTGACCACCCTGCTGCTGCGCGGTGCCGCCCGCGGCGGCTGAAAAGGCCGCTGTTCGCGCGGAAAACGCGAAGGTACGATGCGGGCGATCTCATTCTGCGGGAGGAAATCCGCGCATGGCGAATACGGTCGTTCCGTTCGAGTTATTCGGCCCTGACTATTTCCGCGATCCCTATACGGCACTCGACTGGCTGCGGGTGAATTCACCCGTCCACCCCTATGTCTTTCCGGTGGGGAACGTCCCCATGTGGGTCGTGACCAGGTATGACGACGCGTTGGCGATCCTCGGCGACACCCGGTTCAGCACGGCCGAATGGCGCGGCAGTCCCGAATTCCAGGCGTCCGGGCTGTCCATCAGCGCGGGCACCGTGCTGGCGCAGACCATTCCCGGGCTCGACCCGCCGCAGCACACGAAAGTGCGCCGCTGCGCCATGGCCGCGTTCACCCCTCGCAACGTCGACCGATGGCGGGAGGACATCCGCCGCGTCATCGAGATGACCGTCGACGGCTGGGCGCCGGGGCAGGAGCGCGATCTGGTCGCCGAGTTCGCCGCGCTGATCCCGTCGGAGGTGATCTCGACGCGGCTCGGGTTCACGCTGGAACGGCGGGAGCAGCTCGCCCGCGACGTCGACCTGCTCATCTCGACCGACCCGGCGGACTTCCCGCGCATCCCCGGCGCGCGGGAGCGCATCATCGCCTACGGGCGCGAACTCGTCGCCCTCAAGCGGGCCCAGCCCGGCGACGACCTCACCTCGGCCTTCATCCGGGCCGCCGACGAGGAGGGCCGGATCACCCAGGACGAGCTCGACGCGCTGGTCATCATCATGATCATCGCGGGGGTCGGGACGACCAAGATGTTCATCACCAACGCGATGCTCGCCCTCCTCGACCATCCCGACCAGCTCAAGACGGTCGCCGACGACCCGGGCGTGCTGGCCGGACCGGGCATCGAGGAACTGCTCCGCTACGAGTCGCCGGTCGCGTCGGTGCCCTGGCGGTTCCCCACCGAGGACGTGCGGGTGGGCGGCCAGGAGATCGCGGCCGGGGAGCCGGTCATGGTCATGGTCGCCTCGGCCAACCGCGACCCCGAGGTCTTCCCCGACCCCCACCGGCTCGACCTCGGCCGCACCGGAGCGCGCCACCTCGGGCTCGGCCACGGCATCCACAACTGTCTCGGCGCCGCCGCGGCCCGGCTGATCAGTGAGATGGCCCTGGCCACGCTGATCGGGCGGTTCCCCGGCCTGCGGCTGGCGATCCCCCGGGACGAGATCCGCCGGCACGAGGTCTGGGCGCTCAACGACTACCGCGCCCTGCCGGTCGTCCTGTGACGGCCTGGCGGGTGGAGGTCGACCGGGCCCTCTGCTACGGCACGGGGCTCTGTTCGGCGACCGCGCCCGAGCTGTTCACCCTCGGGCCCGACCGGCTCGCGGTCGCGCGCGCGGGCGAGCTCGCCGAACCGGGCGAGGTCGACCTGGCGCGGGAGGTCGCGGAGTGCTGTCCACGGGAGGCGATCCACGTCAGGCCGGGCTGACGACTTCTAGACTCTGGGCGTGGGTGGATTAGAGTCGGCCCTGCTCGTCGGGGCCGGATATCTCGTCGCCGGGGTCGTCGGGTGGCGCGTCCAGCCCCGCTATCGCGCCGGGCCGCTGCTGGCCTGTGCCGGCGTGCTGTGGCTGTTCGCCAAGCTGGGGCCGGCCGTCCCGGTGGCCTCCAGCGCCTGGGCCGCGGTGCTGGGGCACTGGCTGATCACCTTTCCGACCGGGCGCGCGGAGAGCGCGGCGCAGCGGGTGGGCGTCGGCGTCGTCTACGCGGCGCTGCCCCTCGCGGTGGCGTCGCCGCTCGCCGGGCTGGCGACGGGCGGGACGGCGGTGATCGCGGCGCAGGTGCTCCGGTGGCGGGGGAGCGCGGCGGCGCGGCGGCGGGTGTTCAACCCGGTCACGCTGTCGGGGCTGGTCGCGGTCGTGGTGGTGCTGGGGTTGAAGCCGGTCGCGGCCGATCCGCTGGCGGCCGACCTGACGCAGGCCGCCCTCGGCCTCGTGCCGCTCGGCTATCTGGCCGGGCTGCCCCGCCGCCGGATCACGGACCTCGTGGTCCGGCTGGGGGACGTCCCGGCCGGGGGGATCGAGGCCGAGCTGGCGGCGCTGCTCCGGGATCCCGGTCTGCGGGTGGGCTACTGGGTGTCCGGCCGCTACGTCGGCCTCGACGGACGGGCGATCGACGTGCCGGATACCGGGGCCACGCGGGTCGACCGGGCGGGGGAGCGGCTGGCGGTGCTCGTCCACGACCCCGTCCTGCTGGAGGAGCCCGAGCTGATCGAGGCGGCGTGCGCCGCGGCGGGGCTGGCGCTGTCGAACGAACGGCTCGCCGCCGAGTTGCGGGACCGCGTCCGGCAGGTCGGCGAGGCGACCGAGGCCGAGCGGCGGCGGATCGAGCGGGACCTCCACGACGGGGTGCAGCAGCGGCTGCTGTCGATCCCGATGACGTTGTCGCTGGCGGAGGCCTCGCGGGACCCCGTACCGCTGATCAGGGAGGCGCGCGGCGCCCTGCTCGCGGTGCTCGGCGACCTGCGGGCGCTGACGCAGGGCATCCATCCGCCGGTGCTCACCGAACGCGGGCTCGACGGCGCGGTCAGGGAGCTGGCGGCGCTGTCGCCGGTGCCGGTCCGGGTGACCGTGGTCGTCGGGGAGCTGTCGCCGCAGGTCGAGACGGTGGCCTACTACGTCGTCGCCGAGGCGCTGGCCAACGTGACGAAACACGCGCGGGCCGGGGAGGCGGTCGTCGAGGTGGTGACGGGTGACGGGGTGCTGTCCGTCGAGATCCGCGACGACGGGACCGGCGGCGCGGACGCGTCGCGGGGCAGCGGGCTGCGCGGGCTGTCCGACCGCGTCGCCGTCTGCGGCGGGACCCTCAGCGTCACCGGGGAGCGCGGAACCGTCGTGAAGGCGGTGCTGCCGTGCGGATAGTCATCGCCGAGGACAGCGCGCTGCTGCGTGAAGGGCTGGTCCGGCTGCTCGCCGAGGCCGGGTTCACCGTCGTCGCAGCGGTCGAGGACGCCGCCGCGCTGCTCAGGGCCGTGGACGAGCACCGCCCCGCCGTCGCCGTCGTGGACATCCGGCTCCCGCCGACCCGGACCGACGAGGGGCTGCGGGCGGCGGGGGAGATCCGCAGGCTCCATCCCGGTACGGGGGTGCTGGTGCTCTCCCAGTACGTCCGCCTCACCTACACGATCGAACTGCTCGACGGCGGCGCGCGGGGCGTCGGCTACCTGCTCAAGGACCGGGTGGCCGACCTGGCCGAGCTGGCCGCGGCGGTCCGGCAGGTCGGCGGCGGCGGGGCGGCGTTCGATCCCGTCGTCATCGACCAGCTCGTCGGCCGCCGCGACCGGCGCGACGACCCCCTCCACGGCCTCAGCGAACGCGAGCGGAGCGTGCTGTCGCTGATGGCGGAGGGCCGCACCAACCAGGCCATCGCGACCCGCCTCGGCATCGCCGAACGGACCGTCGAGAAGCACTGCTCGGGCATCTTCGCCAAGCTCACCCTGCCCGCCCATCCCGACGACCACCGTCGGGTCCTGGCGGTGCTCCGCTACCTGAACGGGTGAGGCCAGCCGCACCATGGGTGCGTACAGCCACGCTTCTGGGATCGTGAGCACGGCCGCAGACTCGGCGGCGTGAAACGTCTCAAGAGACCGGCCCTCGCCGTGGCCGCCGTGGCGGCGCTGCTGGTCGCCGCCTTCCTCGTGCTCCTCCGCCCGCCCGTCGACCCCTTCGCCTGGGACCCGGGCCCGCCTGCCCCCGTGGCCGAGGACGTCCCCGCCGCCGGGGTCACCCCGATCGGCGCGCTGCCCGGCCCGGAGGACATGGCCGTCGACGCGTCCGGACGCGTCTACACCGGACTCATCGACGGGCGCGTCGTCCGCCTGGCCCCCGAGCCCGAGCTGTTCGCCCAGGCGGGCGGGCGGCCACTGGGCCTGGCCTTCGACGCGCACGGCGATCTGCTGATAGCCAACCACGGCGTGGGCCTGCAGTCCGTCGCCCCCGACGGCACCGTGACCCTGCTCACCGACACCGCCGACGGCGAGAGGATCCGCTTCGCCAACGACCTGGCTGTGGCCGACGACGGGACGGTCTACTTCACCGACTCCAACAGCCGGCTGAACAACTCGACCCTGGAGGGCTCCGCCTTCTCCGTGTACGACTTCCTGGAGGGCCGCCCCCGAGGAAGGCTCCTCCGCTACGACCCCACCTCGCGGACGACCACGACCCTGGCCCGGGACCTGTACTTCCCCAACGGCGTCGTGGTGACCGAAGACCAGAGGTCCCTGCTGGTGGTCGAGTCGACCCGCTACCGGGTGAGGAGGTACTCCCTGACCGACGGGACGCTCACGACCTTCCTCGACCACGTCCCCGGCATCGGCGACGGCCTCACCGGGTTGCCCGGCGGGACCCTCCTGCTCCCCGTGTACGACCGCGTCCCCCTCCTCGACGACCGGATCCTGCCGGGAACCTGGACCCGGCGACTGGCGGCCCGGCTGCCCGCGAGCCTCCTGGCCGACGAGGAGAACCCGCCTTCCGGCTCGATCCTGGTGCTGAGCCCACAGGGCCGCATCGAACGGCGGCTGTCCGGCATCGACCCGGCCCCGGCCAACGTGGTGCCGTACGAGAAGGGGTGGCTGCTGGGGTCGCTGCAGGGACGGGAGCTGCGCGCGATGCCCGCCGTGCGGTGACTATCCTTCGGGGATGGTCGCCGAGATCCTGGCCGAGCTGGCCGCACTCGAAGATCCGAGAACGCGCGAGGTCAACGAACGCCACGGCGACGACCACGGCGTGAACCTCGGCAAACTACGCGCCGTCGCCAAGCGGCTGAAGACCCGGCACGACCTCGCCCGCGACCTCTGGGCCACCGGCGACACCGCCGCGAGACTCCTCGCGACGCTGGTCTGCCGCCCGAAGGCGTTCGGGGTCGGCGAGCTCGACGCCATGGTGCGCCAGACCCGCGCGCCCAAGGTCCACGACTGGTTCGTGAACTACGTGGTGAAGAAGAGCCCCCACGCCGACGACCTGCGCCGGGCCTGGACGGCCGACCCCGATCCGGTGGTCGCGAGCGCCGGCTGGGCGCTCACCACCGAGAAGGTGACGAAGAAGCCCGAGGTCCTCGACCTGCCGGCGCTGCTCGACGTCATCGAGGCCGAGATGAAGGGCGCTCCCGACCGTCTCCAGTGGTCGATGAACCACTGCCTGGCGCAGATCGGCATCGACCACGCCGAACACCGGGCCCGCGCCGTCGACATCGGGGAGCGCCTCGAAGTGCTGAAGGACTATCCGACCCCGCCGGGGTGCACGTCGCCGTTCGCGCCCGTCTGGATCGCGGAGATCGTGCGCCGGCGGAGCGGCGGTTAGGCGGTCCGCACCAGCCGGAGGAACGCCTTCAGACCGGTGATGAGCTCCTGGTTGTCGCTCAGGCCGTCGACCGTCTCGTCGAACTTCCTGGTCATCAGGGTGATCCGGCGGTTCAGGTCGTGGTCGGCGTCCTCCAGCGCCGACCGGGCCGCCGCCAGTTCGTCGCGGGCCCGCCGGAGGTCCTCGGTCAGCTCCGCGAGCGACTCCTCGATGGCCGTCCTGGCGTCGGTCAGGTTCTTCACGTCGGTGCGCAGGGTGGCCACGTCCTGTCGCGGGTAGTGCAACTCCTCCATGAGGGTGCCCACACGCTCCTTCAGGTGCGTCAGGTAGGCCCCCGTCGGCCGGAACAGGGTGGCCAGCAGGTAGAAGCCGGCGAAGTAGTAGCCGACGTACTCACCCGAGAAGTACGTGATCACCGCGATCACCGCCGCCGAGACCACATGGCCGAGCACCGCCAGGCGCAGCATCCGCTTCGCGATGCCCCGGGCCTCGTCCTCCCGGGCCTGCGGCACCTCGATGCCGCGCTCCCGCGACAGCTGGGTTTCGTGGACGACCCGGCGGGCCGAGAAGTACAGGTTCCACGGCACGGTCAGCAGGATCAGGAGCCAGATCAGGCTGATCGCGCCGATCCCGACGGCCAGGACGGTGCTGGGGGCCACGCCGGTGCGGAAGGTCAGCCAGGCGGCGAATATCGCGAACGTCAGAGAAACCAGGAAAATCCACCATTTCATGCCCCAAAGGATCTTCTGTCGGGGCAGGGGAGGGCAGGGCTCCCGTACTCAGACCGCATGGGGAATCAGCACTAGTTCCCGAGCGCCGACTGGCCGGGCCACGGGGTGCCGTCGGCCCACATGCGTTCGGCCTCGGCGGCGAAGCGGTGGAACCAGACACCGTCGCGCGGCTCCAGCGCGAGGATCGGGCCGCTCTCGGCCGGTGGGTGGTATTCGAAGCGCTGCGCGCAGATGTACGCGCCGTCCACGATCTGGAGGCCCATCGCGGGGACGAACCCGGTCAGCCGGATCTCCAGGTTCCCGCCGGTCAGCGAGCGCAGATGGTCGAGTTCGGCCAGGACGCCCCGGATGCGCCCGGCCAGCAGCGCGGGGTCGGAGCCGCTGAAGCTGTACAGGGCCGCCGCCGCGATGGCCGGTTCGCTCTCGGGGTCGACCATCATCACCCGGATGCGCGCCCCCCTCTCCAGCATCTCGCGGAGTTCGCCGCGCATCGTGTTGGACGTCCGGGCCATCGACCGCCCGATGAACAGGTAGTCGCGGGCCCGCGCCCGGCGGGCGGCCAGGTCGGGCGGGAAGTCCTCGCGTAGGACGCCGCGCTCGGCGACCACCCCGGCGACCTGGCGGCGTGACTTGATCTGCGAGAACGCCAGGAACGCCAGGAGCGCCAGCGTGGCCGAGATCAGCGCCGAGGTCTCCGCCAGGCCGACCACCCCCAGCGCGGTGAACACCAGCGCGACCAGTGCCAGCGCGTAGAGATCCAGGTTGTCGTCGTGGACGAGCTTCGCCAGGCGCTTCACGAACCCCCTCTTTCGGCCGCTTTCACCGGCAGGCTGAACCAGACCGTCTTACCTCCCGCCACCCGGCTCGTGCCCCACCTTTCGGCAAGGTGGTTCACCAGGAACAGGCCGCGCCCGTCCTCGTCGTGGCCGCCGGGCTCGCGCAGGCGCGGCAGGCGGTGGTCGTCGTCGCTGACCTCGCAGAGCAGGCTGTCGGTGCGCAGCAGCCGTACCGTGATCGGGCGGGGCGTCACCCGCACCGCGTTGGTGACCAGCTCGGAGACGAGCAGCTCGGCCGTGTGGATCATGGTGTGCAGGCCCCACGCCGCGAGCGTGCGCCGGACCAGCGTCCGCGCCCGGGAGGGGGCCTGGGCGAGCGGCTCCAGCAGCCACTGGGCGACGTTCTCGCTGGGGATGCCGGTGAAGCGGATCGCCAGCATCGTCACGTCGTCGCGCATGGGCGCGTCCGGGACCACGCCGTCGCAGACCTCCTCGATCGGCCGCACCCCGGACAGGCCGCGCCGCAGGCGTTCGACGCCGACGCCGATGTCCTCGCCGCGCTCCTCGACCAGGCCGTCGGTGTAGAGGACGAGCATGCTGTCGTCGTCGGCCGCGATCTCGACCGTCTCGAAGGCGTTGCGGCCGAGCCCGATCGGGGTGCCCGCGGGCGGCGCCAGCACCTCTGCCTTGCCGTCGGCGCTCACCAGGATCGGGGGCAGGTGGCCGGCGCTGGCGATCGTGCAGCGGCGCAGGACGGGGTCGTACACACAGTAGACGCAGGTGGTGATCGTCTGGGCGGCCAGCCGCTGAGCCATCTCGTCGAGCGACTGGAGCACCTGCTCGGCCGGGAGATCCAGAGAAGCCAGTGTCTGTACGGCTATGCGCAACTGACCCATGATCGCTGCCGCGTCCAGGCCGTGGCCCATGACGTCGCCGACGACCAGCGCCACCCGGGACCCCGGCAGCGGGATCACGTCGAACCAGTCGCCGCCGACCCGCGCGGCGGCGGGCTGGTAGCGGAACGCGATCTCCAGACCGGGCAGAGAGGGAGGCTGCCCGGGCCGGATCCCGCGTTGCAGGATCTCCAGCGTCTCCAGTTGCTGGCGATGGAGCCGTCCGTGGAAGATCGTCAGCGCCGCCGGCACCGCGAGCTGCCCGGCGATCAGGACGTCGTCCTGGTCGAACTCGTCGCGTTCACGGTCCCGGGCGAGCACCGCGCACCCCACGGCCTCGCCGTAGGCCCGCAGCGGCACGGTCAGCAGCCGCCCGCCCACCAGCTCGGGGACCGTGGCCGCGAGATCGCCCGACCAGCGCGAGGGCAGCCGCCCCCGCGGGTCGAGCCGGTGCACGGCCCCGCCGTCGAGGTAGACGGAGGCGGCGTCGGCCAGCCGGGGCACCGCCGCCTCGCAGAGCAGGCGCGCGACCTGCTCCGGATCGAGGCAGTCGCCGATCGCCCGGGCCGTGTCACCGAGAAAAGCCAGACCCTCGGTGTCGATCACTTCAGAACTGGTTACGCCGGCAGTTGAGGAACAGCTGGATCTCCGGCGGCGCCTGCGTGGTGGCCGGGGCGTAGGAGATGTCGGTCTCGACGACCACGGTGAACCCGGTCTCCTCGACGAGCGCCCGCAGGTCCTCGCGGAGATAGCCGGTGACCCGCACGGGCGCGCCGAGGAACTGGAACGGCACGTCGTCGAGGTCGATCTCGACCATGCTGAGCGCCAGCAGCCCGCCGGGCACGATCACGTCGTGGATCCGCTGGAGCGCCGTGGCGATGTCGGCCCGGGGCAGCATGAGCAGCGAGAAGAAGGCCACCACGGCGTCGAACCGGCCGAGCGAGGAGTCGATGCCGACGACGTCCCGCTCCAGGAAGGTCCCCTCGGGCACGTTCTTGCGGGCCAGGTCGAGCATGACGGGCGAGATGTCGATCCCGGTGACCTCGCAGCCCGCGTCGGCGAACTGCTTGGCGGTCGGCTCTCCGGTGCCGCACCCGACGTCGAGGACGCGGGCCCCTGGTTGGAGCTGCTTGATCAGCCACTCCCCGGCGGCTATCTGCCCCTCCTTGTGGGGGAACGCGTCGTCGTACCGGGATCCGATGCGGTTGAACGCCTCGGCCTGCATGGCCCGGTATTCGTCGCGACTCTGAGCCGGACCGGATTCAGTTGTCATCATGCCGCCATAAGGGAGATCGCCGACTTCTGCCCACCAAGTGATAGGCCCTCGGCGCTCACAAGTCAAGATATATCCGCGTTAAATTGACATTTCATGCGGCCGACCTGCGACAACGGCGTTGACTGGGCGTGTCGGGAAGGTCAATGCTGCAAGTCAGGTAAATGTCGGTTTATGTTCACCAATGCCCTTCTACCTGAAAGGACCCATCGTGCCCCATCTGGCGTGGGAGGGCTGTCACAACACCTGAGACCTGGGCGGGCGACGCCGAGAAGTACCTCCTGGGGGCGGGCATGGACGCCGAAGACGTGGCCGCGCTGAAGGCCCGGCTGCGCTAGTTACCGTTCCGTGCTTCACCTGATCACGGCGGTGCTTCTAGTCTCCGGACGTGTTGATCAGCGCGCTGGTGATCGCGATGGCGGCGGTCCCGTTCCCCATCGGGAAGGTCACCGAGATCCACCTCCCCGGAACCGAGGTGACCGTCTACGAACGGTCGTCGGACCTCAAGGTCGTGACCTCGTACTACCGGGGCAAGAAGCGCCCGAACGCCTTCCTCCGCGCCCCCGGGACCGACACGTTCAAGGAGCAGGCCGACAAGTGGCGGGTCGCGGTCTCCCCTGACGGCATGCGCGTGATGGCCGTCAACAACCTGCTGGACGAGCGGGACTGCGAGACCTTCCAGATCTACGGCCACCAGGTCGGCTCCATCCGCTCACTCGACTTCCCGGGCATCTGCGCGCCGTATCACGGCGGCTGGTTCGGCTGGTCGTCCGACAGCGAGAAGATCGCCCAGCTCGTTTTCATCGAGGAGGGGCAGCGGTCGGGTTTCCTGACGATCGACGCCGACACCGCCAAGGCCACTTTCGTGAAGATGCCGAAGTCGTGGAACGACTTCCGCTACATGTGGGCCCCCGACGGGAAACAGCTCCTCGCCTCCGACGGCAAGACCATCCGCTTCGTCTCCCCGGACGGAAAACTCAAGCGCACCCTCAAGGGCAAGGGCCCCCTCCTGGCTGCGGAACACACGTTCTCACCGAAGGGCGACCGGTTCGTCACCGCCTGCCCTGATTTCGACGTCTGCCTCTGGTCGGTCAAGACGGGCAAGGCGGCCGGGGTCGTCCCGGTGCCCAAGGGCGGCATGACCGTGCACGACTGGTGGGACGACGACCACCTGATCGTGTCGCGGGTGCGCGGCGACAAGGTGAAGGAGTTCGTCGTGATGACCCTGAAGGGAAAGGTGACCCGGGTCCTCGCGGACGTGCCGAAGAAGAGCTACGACGCCGACGGCCTGGAACTGGAGTTCACCCGGCGGTAGGCCCGTTACCGGCCCGTGCTTCACCCGGAAGAGGCGCGCCTTCTATCCTCCCGGCGTGTTGATCAACTTAGCGCTGGCGCTGACCCTCGTCCTCCCGGACACCGGCGTCACCGTGTACGAGAAGCCGTCCGACCGTCTCGTGGTCACCTCTTACCACCAGTACAAGAAGACCGCGAAGGCATACCTGCGGGGGAACGGGAGCAACTCGTTCCAGCGGAAACCCCGCCATTGGCGGGTCGCGGTCTCCCCGGACGGCAGACGCGCGATGGCCGCCAGCGCTTTCGTGGACGGAAAGGGCTGCTCGAGTTTCGACCTGATCAATCGCCGGACCGGAGCCACCCGCCACATCCCGGTGTCCGGTCTCTGCGGCAAACTCGCCGGCGGCTATTTCAGCTGGTCGCCGGACAGCCGGAAGGTCGTCCAGCTGGCCTTCGTACGGAAAGGCGAGACGAAAGCCGAAGTGAAGGGCTACCTGACGATCGACGCCGGCAGCGGCGGAACCCGATATGTGGCGATGCCCAAGTCGTATAAGGACGCCCGTTTCATCTGGACCCCCGACGCGAAACAGATCGTCGCCTACGACAAGAAGAGCATCCGCTTCCTTTCTCCGGACGGGAAACTGCGGCGCACCCTCACCGGCAAGGGCCCGCTGGCCGGGGAGGAGAACACCTTCTCCCCATCGGGGGATCGCTTCCTCACCGGCTGTCCCGACGGCGGCATCTGCATCTGGTCCGTCAAGACGGGCGAGGAGGTCGGCCGCGTTCCCACGAGCTACCACGGCGTGTTCGGCTGGTGGGACTCCAGCCATCTGATCATCGGGCGGACGTCCGGGAAGAAACACGAGTTCGTGCAGGTGGACATGGACGGCAAGGTGATCCGCGTCCTGGCGAGCGGGCCGCTGTCCAGCTACACGAAGAATCGCGTGGAACTCCACTACACCAGGCGCTGACGCCCCTTCACGGCGGCGACGATGACGAAGGTGACGCTGACCAGCAGCGCCCAGGCCCCGATCTTGTCGGCGTGGACGAGCCGCCACGCCTCCCGCTGGTGGGGATAGACCCAGGCCCCGAAATAGGTGGCGATGTTCTCCGCCAGCCAGAGAAAGAACCCGGTGAGAAAGAATCCCAGGCTCAACGGCATCCGATGGCGGTGCACACCGACGGTGAAGTGGACCGTGGTTCCCCAGGTGACGATCACCAGCAGAATCGCCAGCGGAACCCGGAGATCGACCCACCAATGATGGGTGACGAAATTGACGTAGACGGCCACCGCGACGAAGGTCAGCGGCACCGCCCGGTAATTCACCACCCGCAACGCGAGAATCCGCCAGGCGGCGCACACATAGCCGCCCACGGCGGCGTAGAGGAACCCGCTGTAGAGGGGGACGCCGAGAACCTTGGTGTAGGCCTCTTCGGGGTAACTCCACGACCCGAGCCGCACCTTGACGATCTCGAAGACGAGCCCCACCAGGTGAAACCCGGCGATGGTTCCCGTCTCCGTCTCCCAGCGCAGCACCCGGAAGACGACGGTGAGCGTGACCGCGTACACGAGCAGCGCGTCATAACGCGGCACCGGCAACGGCGCGACGGCGGAAACGGCGAGCCCCCCGAACAGCGCCCCCGCGAAAGCGCACGCCCTGACCTCAGCCCACGCGAACCGGAAGAGCTGCGCGACGAGAAACCTCACGCCTTATTCGATTTGTCGCGACGGTCGGCGGTTCCCGGAATGGTGGGGAGGTGCCGTGCAGAACTGCCGGATAACGTGCGGGAATGGACAGCAGGGAGCGTGTCGCCGGAGCGGTCGTCGGTTCGGCGGTGGGCGACGCCCTCGGAGCGCCGTTCGAGTTCGGCCCGGCGGGTGCGTTCTCCGCTCGCTTTCCCGTCTCCGGGGTCGAGAACGAGATGCGCGGAGGCGGCGGCTGGGATCCCGGCGAGGCGACCGACGACACCCAGATGGCCGTCCACGTCGCCGAGTCGCTGCTGGAGCGGGGCGGCCTCGACCCGCAGGACGTCTTCGCCCGCTTCCAGCGCTGGGCGGCCGACGACCCGAAGGACATCGGCTTGCAGACCGAAGACGTCCTGACCCGAGGGCTGCCCTGGAACCAGGCCGCCGAGGCCCATTACCGATCGACTCATCATGCGGCGGGCAACGGTTCCCTCATGCGGGCGACCACGGCGGCGGTCTACTTCGCCCCGCAGGGCCGCCACGCCACGATGGACGCGGCCCGTCGCATCTCGGCCCTCACCCACGGCGACCCGGCGGCCGGCGAGGGCACCGCGATCTTCCACGACCTGCTGCGCGCCGCCCTGACCGGCGCGGACCCGCTGAAGGAACTCCCGCACACTCTCGCCGCCGTCCACGCCGACCATCGCGAGCGATACGCCAGGGTCACCTCTCCCACGTGGCATCCGGCCGAGGCGACGGAGTTCAACGGCGCGGTCTGGCCCTGTCTCGGCTCGGCGCTGTGGGCGTTGCGCACCACCGGCGGCTACGAGGAGGCCGTCCGCGCCGCGATCGACCTGGGCGGTGACACCGACACCCTCGCCGCCGTCACCGGCGCCCTGGCCGGAGCCGTCCACGGCCAGTCCGCGATCCCGGCCCGATGGACGGACCCGCTCCACGTCCCCTTGCCGGGAGGCGATGGCCGGGTCCTCCGGCTGGCCGACCTGCTGGAACTCAGCCGATCGCTGACGCGGCCGGCCAGCTGAGGATTCCGGCAGAAAGGAACGGCCCGAGGAGGTCTGCTCCTCGGGCCGCTCGTGCGAGGGGTCAGCCGCCGAAGGCGGGCATGGGGTCGGGGGTGGGTTCCGGTTTGGCGGCCGGGGTCGCTGTGAGGAGGAGTTCGACCAGGCGGTCGGCGATGGCGGAGATGGTGGGCTGCTGCCACAGCAGGGTCGCCGGGAGGCGGCAGCCGAAGCGTTTCTCCAGGCGTCGGCGGACCATGACGGTCATGACCGAGTCGAGGCCCTGTTCGACCAGGGGGCGCCGGATCGACAGGTCGTCCGGGGCCAGTCTCATGACGGCCGCGATCTCCGCGCGGATCTCCGGCAGGACGCGTTCGCGCAGGTCCTCGGGGGACAGGCCGGTGAAGGACTCCGCCGGGCCCGCGAGGTCGTCCTCCGCCTGGAGGGGGGCGTCGATGACCGGGTAGCGCAGGCCCGTGAGGTGGCCGACGACCCGGCCGTCGACATCGGCCAGGGTGGCCCGGGCGGTGTCGTCGGCGGCGGGGTCCACGGCCGCGTCGATGATCACTGTGGTGGGCGGGGCGCCGGTCAGGACCATCTCGTCGATGTGGACGACCATGCGCAGCACCGGGTCTCCGGGGAAGACGCACGGGGCGACGGACATGACCGCGTCCAGAGCGGGGGCCCAGCTCGACGCGTCGCCGGTGCGGACCGTGGCGCGCAGGGCGCCGTCGCCGGCCAGCAGGGTGCCGATCGTCCAGTCGAAGCCCGTCGACGGGACGCCGACGGCGGCCAGGCGCTGGTGGACGTAGCCGGGATCGATCTCCACGAGGCCGTCGGCGGCGGGGAGGACGTCGGGTTTGGCCTGCCCGGGGGCGGCCACGTTCGCGGTGACGTGCACCAGCCAGGCCGGTTCGGGCTCGTCCGGTGCGGCGGGGGTGCGGGCGGCGAGCCGGACGACCGGGGGTTCGTGCACGACCTGGATCTGGCGGCGTTCGGCCGTCATCAGGGGGTGCATCATCTCGACGTCGGTGAGGGTGACGTCCTCGTCCTCGGCGGCGTGCAGGAAGGTGTTGACCAGCACGGCGGCCGGGACGATCTCGATGCCGTTGAGGGTGTGGCTGCCCGGGTAGGGGCGGTTGGCGTCCTCGACGCTGGTCCGCCAGACCCGCGTCCTGCTGCCCGCGAGGCTGGTGCCGGCGCCGAGCAGGGTGAAGGAGCCGACGTCGTGGCCCCGGTTGTCGTTCTCCAGGTACGACTCGCGCCAGTGGCGGCGGTGCTGCCACGCGTACGGCGGCAGGTCGGCCAGGTCGCCGGACGGCTGGAGGCGGCTCCAGTCGACGTCGACGCCGTGACAGTGCGCCGTGCCCACTGCGACCAGGAAGGTCGCCAGTTCGGGCTGGTTGCGGCGGAGCGACGTGCCGACGAAGACGTCCTCGAAACCGGCCTCCGACAGCGTCTCGGTCACCGAGTGGGCGACCACGGGGTGGGAGCCGATCTCCAGGAACACGCGGTGGCCGTCCTGCGCGGCGGCGGTCGTCGCCGCGGCCAGCCGCACCGGGTCGCGCAGGTTGGCGGCCCAGTACGCGCCGTCCAGGACGGAGGTCGAGCGGGGGTCGGGCAGCGCGGTCGAGTACATCGGGATCCGCGGCGCGCCGAAGGTGAGGCCGGCGGTCCGGGCGGCCAGCTCGACCGCCAAGGGTTCCATCTGAGGGCTGTGGAAGGCGACGTCCGAGGCCACCCGGCGGGCCACGATGCCCTCGCCCGGCCAGTCGTCGACGACCTCCTCGACGGCGGCGACGTCGCCGGACAGCACCGTGGAGCCGGGCGCCGACGAGATCGCGGCGACCAGGTCGGTGCGGCCGGCCAGCCGGTCGGCCGCCTCCTCGAAGGACAGGTCGACCATGACCATGGCCCCCTTGCCCTCCGCCTGGCGCAGCAGCACGGAGCGGCGGCAGATCAGCCGTGCGCCGTCGGCGACGCTCATCGCGCCCGCGGTCACCGCCGCCGCGATCTCGCCGACGGAGTGGCCGATGACGGCCTTCGGCGTGACGCCGTAGGAGTTCCAGAGCCGCGCGAGGCCGAGCTGCATCACGAAGATCATGGTCTGGACGCGGTCGATGCTGTCGAGATCGCCGTCGGTCAGGACCTGCCGGGGGGAGAAGCCGATCTCCTCCTGGAAGATCGGCTCGACCTCGTCGACGAGGGAGGCGAACTCCGGCACGGCGAGCAGCTCCCGCCCCATCCCGCGCCATTGGCAGCCCTGCCCGGAGAACACCCAGACCGGCCCGGGGCCCAGGTCGGGCAGCACGTCACCGGTGAGGATCGCCTCGCCGGGCACGTCGTCGGCGAGCCTGCGCAGGCCCGCCACCAGCTCGCCCGCGTCCGATCCGATCACGACGGCGCGGCGGGGCAGATGGGTGCGCCGCAGGGCGAGGGTGTGCCCGGCCGAGGCCGGGTCGAGGCCGTCGCCGAGGGCGTCGGCGAGCTTCCCGGCGTACTGCCGGAGCGCCTGCTCCGAGGCGGCCGACAGCGGGAAGAGCTCCCCGGCCGTCCCGGGCCGGGACGTCTCGGGGGCCGGCGGGGCCTGCTCCAGCACGATGTGGGCGACCGTGCCGCCGTACCCGAAGCTGGAGACGCCCGCGCGGCGGGGGTGGTCGCGTTCGGGCCATTCGGTACGTTCGGTCACCACCCGCAGGCCCGAGGTCTCCCATTCGATGGCGGGGTTCAGGCTGGTCAGCACGCTCGGCGGGATCGCGTCCCGGTGGAGGGCGAGCACGGCCTTGATCACGCCGGAGATGCCGGCGGCGCCTTCGAGGTGACCGATGTTCGACTTGACCGAGCCGATGAGGCACGGGTCGGCGGGGGAGCGCCCGATCCCGTACACGGAGGAGAGGGCCCCGGCCTCCAGCGGGTCGCCGAGGCGGGTGCCGGTGCCGTGGGCCTCGATGTAGTCGACGGTCGACGGGTCGACGCCCGCCTGCCGGCACGCCCGGGTCATCACGTGGGCCTGGGCCTCGCCGCACGGCGCCATGATGCCCTGGGTGTGGCCGTCCTGGTTGACGGCGCTGCCGATGACGAGCGCGAGGATCCGGTCGCCGTCGCGCTGCGCGTCCGACAGGCGCTTGAGCACGACCACGCCGACGCCCTCGCCGCGGCCGTAGCCGTCGGCCGACGCGTCGAACGACTTCGACCGGCCGTCGGGGGCCAGCGCCCCGGCGGTGCCGAGCGTGAGGGTCTGGCCGGGGGTGACCAGCAGGTTCACCCCGCCCGCGAGGGCGACGTCGTTCTCGCCGAGGCGCAGGCTCTGGGCGGCCAGGTGGAGCGCGACCAGCGACGCCGAGCAGGCGGTGTCGATCGCCATGCTGGGGCCGCGCAGGTCCAGGGAGTAGGAGATGCGGTTGGCGACGGCGCAGGTCGCGGCGCCGATGCCGGTCCAGGCCTCGATCTGGGGCAGGTCCTCCAGGAGGCGGGCGCCGTAGTCGCCGGTGCAGATGCCGACGAACACCCCGGCGTCGGTGCCGGCCAGCGAGTGCGGCGGCAGGCCGGCGTGCTCCAGGGCCTCCCAGGCGGTCTCCATCAGGATCCGCTGCTGGGGGTCCATCAGTTCGGCCTCGCGGGGGGAGACGCCGAAGAACTCCGCGTCGAAGCCCTCGATGTCGTCCAGGAAGCTGCCGTGCCGCACGGCGTCGCGCAGCGCGGCGGCGTATTCGGGGCTGCGGTTCTCGTCCCGGCGCCAGCGCTCGGCGGGCAGCGGCCGGGTGGTGTTCCGGCCGGCGTTCAGCAGGTCCCAGAACTCGTCCGGCGAGTGGACGTCCCCGGGCAGGCGGCATCCGATCCCGATCACGGCGACTGGTTCGGCCATCTGCGTTCGTTCCCTTCGGTTCAGACCCATTGAGGCCTGTCGATCATTTGGATCACGGCGCAGGAGACGGTCACTCCCGGCCCGGTGCCCAGCATCAGCATGTGGTCGCCGGGGCCCAGCTCCCCGGTGGTGAGCAGGTGGTCGAGCGAGAGCACCTGGTCGCTGGCCCCGCAGTGGCCGATGGTGCGGCCGTAGTCCCAGGTGGAACGGGACATGGGCAGGTCGAGCATGGCCATGCAGCGCTGCTCGACGATCTCCTCGGAGTAGTTCATGAACGCCACCCGGGTGAGGTCGGCGGCGTCGATCCCGCTCTCGTCGAGCGCGCGCTCGACGACCTCCATCAGCGCCCGCTGGATCTTGAACAGCGCCGCGGTGGCCTCGCCCTTGGACGTGACCTGCTGCCGGAACTGCTCGTTCCTGGCCGCGAAGCTCATCTTGCGCCCGACCGTGACACCCGGCGGGAACAGCGGCTCGCTGCCCCGGTGGAGCTCCTCCGCCTCGGTCACCGTCGTCGTGCAGACCGACGTCAGGCGCGCGAAGCCGGTCTCCTTGGAGAGCACGAGCGCGCTGGCGGCGTCGCCGCCGATGTAGCCGGGGCCCATCCGCCACCGGTCCATCAGCGGGGTGCCGTAGTTGTCGGCGGCGACCAGCAGGGCGGCCCGGCGGCCGGGCGCGGCGTCCAGGTGGCCGGCCGCGAGCTCCAGGCCGATGAAGACGCCGTTGCAGCCCTGCCGGATCTCGGTGGCCAGCACGTCCCCGCCCACCAGGTGACGCTGCAGGTAGGAGTGCGGGGGCCAGCCGTCGGGTCCCTGGTGCCAGGTGGAGGCGTACAGGAGGAGGTCGAGGTCCCCGGGGGCTTGGCCGCTGCGCTTGAGCGCGCTGCGCGCGGCGTGCAGGGCCATCTCGGGAGCCGGCAGGTCACCGGCCACCACCGCCCCGGCGAGGTTGTGCAGGTCGGCCTCCTCGGCCGGGTACCAGCCCTTGGCCACGGCCTTCTCGACGCTGACGACCGTCCGGGGGACGAAGGCCCCCACGCCGCTGATGTACGTGTCCGCGTAGCGCATCAGACGGATTCGAGTTCTCTGACCAGCGCCACGATGGTCGTGACGTCCTGGAAGTTCTCGGATTCGAGCTTGGCGGCCGGGACCGGGACGCCGACGTCCTTGCGGAGGAAGTTCAGCAGCCGGGCCGTCCGCAGCGAGTCGAGCAGACCCGACGTGAGCAGCGGGGTCGTCTCGTCGACGGTGATGTCGTCGCCGTCCTGGACGAGGTTCTCCTGGATGAAGTCGACCAGCTTCTGGGTGAGCTCGGTCATGCGCGTGCCCCAGTCGTGACGGGAGAGGTGGACAGGACCCGGAAGACCGCCGCGGCGCAGGACGTGCCGGAGCCGAAGCCGACCATGAGCAGGTGGTCGCCCTCCACCAGGCCGCCGGTGGCGAGCAGGTGCTCGAAGGCGATGAACTGGTCGACCGCGCCGCAGTGGCCCACGCGCCTGCCGTAGTCCCAGGTCGTCTGGTCCTCGTCGATGCCGAGCCAGGACATCTGGCCGTCGAGGTCCTCGCGGCGGCCGTGCGGCAGCGCCACCTTCGTGATGTCGGACAGGGCGATGCCGGCCTCGTCGAGGGTCTTCTCGACCTGCTGCATCATCGTCTTCTGGATCGTCAGGTGGATCCCGGTGCCCTGCTTCTTGAGCAGCTTCTGGCGGAACTCCTCGTGCCGGTCGCCGAAGCTCAGCCCCACGCCGACGGTGGCGTCCGGGGGGAACAGCGGGTAGCCGCCGTCGTTGACGGCGTCGGCCTCGGGGATCACCGTCGCGTTCACCGACAGGAGTTCGGCCATGCCGAAGTCCTTGCCGAGCAGGAGCGCGGCGGCGGCGTCGCCGATCAGCGCGCCGGGGGTCATCCGCCAGCGGTCCACCAGCGGGGTGCCGTGGTTGTCGGAGGAGACGACCATCGCCGTCTGCCGCTCGGGAACGGCCTGCAAGTAGCTCGCCGCCAGCTCCAGCGAGCTGATCATCCCGACGCAGCCGCTCCGGATCTCGAACGCCGGCACGGCGCCGCCCATGAGGTGCTGCTGCAGGTAGTGCTGCGGCTGCCAGCCGTTCGGGCCCTGGTGCCACACCGACGGGTAGAGCAGCAGGTCGAGGTCGCGCGGGGACGACTCCTTCCAGCGGTCGTAGGCGTCCAGGACCGCGAGCCGCGCCATCTCGGGCGCGGGCATGTCGCCCGCGACCGCCGCGCCGATCTGCCGGAATTTCTCGGCCTCCTCGGCCGGGTACCAGCCCTCTCGGACCGCGTGCTCGACGCTCACACTTTCCGGAACGTAAACACCGAGACTCCTGACGAACATGTTGGATGTACGCACACGTCCCCTAACTCAACAGGCTTCAGGACAGTGAAAAAGCGGCTCATCCGATAAATTTCGGACCCCGGGATATCGAGGGATACCG
This sequence comes from Herbidospora cretacea, assembly GCF_001570605.1. Taxonomy (GTDB): domain Bacteria; phylum Actinomycetota; class Actinomycetes; order Streptosporangiales; family Streptosporangiaceae; genus Herbidospora; species Herbidospora cretacea. The sequence continues at coordinate 86,459 of NZ_BBXG01000012.1, forward strand.
GCGGGTCAACGAAACAACGGTAAATAGGCTGGCGAGCCGCCCGGGGCAAACAATAGGGGCGTACTGTCCGGTAAGCAATAAGTTCGGTACGCGACATTCCGTGATCGACATTCAACGGAACGTGTCGAGTTAAGGGAAACGCTTCCTTGCTCTCGGCTTTTTTCGAAAGTAAAAGGATGCCGGGCCCACGCCATTCGGCGCGGGCCCGGCGGGCGCCCTACGGCACTCGCGTGCAGACGATGTTGTTCAGCTTGAACTGGGCCGGAATGGCGTTCGACCCGGTGGCGGTCGCCGAGAAGCCGAAGCTCTGGCTGGACCCCGGGCCGATGTAGGAGTTGTGGCCGGCGTCACGGGCGGTCACCGCGGCGCCGGTCTGGGTCACCGTGGCGTTCCAGGCGCTGGTGATCTGCTGGTTGCCGCCCCACGTCCACTGGAGGGTCCAGTTCTGGATCGGGGTCGTGCCGGTGTTCCTGATGGTCGCGGTGCCGTTGAAGGCGCCGGTCCAGGTGCCGGTGGCGTAGGTGACCTCGCAGGCGTTGCCGAGCTTGAGCCCGCTGCGGATCCAGGTCGTGAAGTTGGCCCAGCTGGGGTGCAGCGTGCCGGTGCTGACGGTCTCGCCGCAGTTGGCGGTGGTCTTCACGGTCTCGTTGCCGTACTGGGCGGGGTCCATGATCTGGACCATCATGTGGTCGGCCGCCGGGACCGAGACGAACGTGGCGTTGCCGCACTGCGCCTTGATCCGGTTGTAGAGCAGGACGCTCTGGCCGTGCGGCACCAGGAAGTCGGCCTGGCCGTGCAGGAACAGCAGCGGCGGGTCGCCGGAGTCGACGTAGGTCATCGGGTTGGCCGCGGCCACCGCCGTCGGGCAGGTCTGGATCGGGCAGCCGACCAGCAGGGACTCCGGGGAGGCGGGCGAGTTGTGGTCGAGCCCCCCGGTGGGCAGGTTCTGCGAGTTCATCTGCAGGAAGTCGGTCGGCGAGTAGAAGGCGAGCCCGGTGTGGACGGCGCTGGAGACGCCGGTCGTGCCGACGGTGCCCTCCAGGGCCGCGACGCCGCCGGAGAAGACGGCCATCTGGGTCAGCCAGGCGCCCGACGAGTCGCCCGCCATCGCGAAGCGGTTCGGGTCGAGCTGGTAGGTGGCGGCGTTGGCGCGCAGCCAGCGGATGGCCGCCTTGATGTCGTGCACCTGGGCCGGGAAGATCGCCTGGGAGCTGTTGCGGACGTTGACCCCGGCCACCGCGAAGCCCAGCGGGTTGAAGACGGCCGCGATCTCGGCGGCGCCGGCCTTGCTGTCGTCGCTGGTCCAGGCCGAGCCGCTGTGCCAGATGATCAGCGGCCGGGGCGTCATGCCGGTGGACGGCAGATGGAGGTCCAGCAGGTGCCCCCTGCTGCCGGCCGGTTGTGCGGACGCGTAGGCGATGTCACTGATCACCGCGGCGTGAGCCGGTGGCGCGACGGCCATGGACACGCCGACGGCGGCCAGCACGGTCATCACCGTGCCGACAACCGTGGCCATACGGATTCGAGCTTGCATTGTGCGACTCCGGTCGGTCGGATGATCGCCGCTTCCCCGGCCGGTCGCCCTGCGAGAACAACGTTCTGCGCCAGTGTCGCGGCTCACATCGGTATGGGCGGGGCGACGATATGACACGTAAGTCGCGAAGGTCAAAGGGTTGTTTACATCCATTTAACCGAACAGGAAAAGGGGTCCGAATCGGGCTTTCGGCACCACACAGGGCGCGAAGGAGCACAGAGCATGCATGGCCCGCACAGGCGGCCGGATACGCGCCTGGGAGGCCTTTCGGGGGCCGCCGTGGCGAGAATTGGACAGCCGCCGGAAAGTGATGCCGGTTTTACTGACGGTGAATTACGGCGAACACCTGCATCCGGCTGCGTCCGAGAATGAAACTTTCAACCACCTGACCACGTGACAATTTTCCTTGCCCGCAGTTGGTGATAATGTCCGCCAGTCATGATCTCCACAGGCACAGGAGGACGAATGCGAAAGGCACGCGCTGTTCTCGTCTCGGCCGCCGTGGTTCTCGGAACGACGCTCACGATCGGCGCCGCCCCGGCGCACGCCGACCGGCTGGCCGGCGTCTTCAGGGAACACTCGGACTGCGAGCGCGTCGGAACCCAGGGCGTCAACCAGGACTGGTGGAACGACTACTCGTGCGAGTGGGAGGGCCGCTACCGCTACTACTTCCTGTACGCGTGACCTCAGCGCAACGCTCCCGCCCCCGGGTCTGACGGGGGAGCGCGAGGGGGCGAAAGCCCTCTCGCACCAGGGGCGTCAACCGGCCCCCCGGGTGCGCCGGTAGTACGACCACCCGGCGACCGGCAGCGCGACCATCCACGCGAGGAAGATCGGCAGGCGGCTGGTCAGACCGAGTGACAGGATCCCGCCGAGGACGGCGAGCAGCGCCGGCACCCCGAGATACATGGCGCCCGCCGGGATGCCGAGGACACCCTCCTGCGGATAGCCCTCCGTGCCGTGACCGCTGTGATCACGCTGAGGGACGCTCAGTGCGCTCACAGCCGGACCTCGCGGCCCGTCCACCGGGAGCGGAGCCACCGGTCGTGGCTGGCGACCACGATCGCGCCGGGGCCGGCGCCCAAGGCCTCCTCCAACTCGTCGCAGAGCCGGGGCGACAGGTGGTTGGTGGGTTCGTCGAGCAGCAGCACCTCGGGCGGGTCGGCCACCAGCAGCGCCAGGGCCAGCCGCCTGCGCTGCCCGACCGACAGCTCCCCGACCCGTCTGCCCAGGTCCGGCGGGCCGAGCAGGCCGAGGGAACCCAACGGGACGGCCGCCGCGCGCTCCGGTCCGAGCGCCCCTTCGTAGACCTGCCGCGCGGTGCGGTCCGGCCGGTCGAACACGGTGTCCTGGGCCAGCAGCCCGACCGTCAGCCCCGGACGCCGCCGGATGTCGCCGGAGGCGTCCAGCCGCCCGGCCAGCACGGCCAGGAGGGTCGACTTCCCCGCGCCGTTCGGGCCGGTGACCAGCAGCCGGTCGGCGGCCCGCACGTCGAGGCGGTCGAGCGTGAGCCTGCCGGGCACGCGGACGTCCCGCAGCGACAGCGCGATCCCGCCGGTGGACGCGGAGGCGAGCGCGGCGGCCCGGAACCGCAGCGGTTCCGGCGGTTCGGGCACCTGGTCGCGCTCCAGTTCCGCCAGCCGCCGGGCGGCGTCGCGCGCCCGCCGCGAGATCTGGTTCTGCACCCGGCCGCTGGTGTGGCCGTAGCCCATCTTCTCGTTGTCGCTCCTGAGGCGGCCCGGCGCGACCTGGTGGGCGGTCACCGAGGCCGAGCGGCGCAGATCGGCGAGTTCCTGCTGCTCCTCGGCGAAGCGCCGCTCCCAGCGCCGCCGCTCCGCCCGCTTCCCCGCCTGGTAGGCGGTGTAGTTCCCGCCGTACCGGACGGGGCCGTCCACCGCCGGGTCGAGGTCGATCAGGTCGGTGCAGACGGCGTCGAGGAACGCCCGGTCGTGGCTGGCCACCACGACGACCCCGGGCAGGCCGCGCAGCTGCTCCTCGACGAAGGCCGCCGCCGTGTCGTCGAGGTGATTGGTGGGCTCGTCGAGCAGCAGCGCCGCGGGCCGCCTCACCAGCAGCGCGGCCAGGGCGAGGCGGCTGCGCTGGCCGCCGGACAGCGTCCCGAGCGCGCGGTCGTGCCGCACCGTCCCGAGGCCGAGCCCGGCCAGGACGATCCCGGCCCGCCGGTCGGCGTCCCAGGCCGCGTGCTCCTGGGCGTGGTCGAGCCGCTCGCCGTACTCGGCGAGCAGGTCGGCATGCCCGGGGGAGTCCTCCGGGGTGTCGGCGAGCGCCCGGGTGAGCCGGTCGAGTTCGGCGAGGTCCGCGCGGGCCTCGCGCAGGGCGTCGTCGAGCACGTCGGCGACGGTCGACGCGGCGTCGAAGGGCATCTCCTGGCGCAGGAAACCGAGGTCCGGGGGCCGGACGACGGTCCCGGCGTCGGGTTCGTCCACCCCGGCGAGCAGCCGGAGCAGGGTGGACTTCCCGGCGCCGTTCTCGCCGATCAGGCCGATCCGGTGCCCGGGGGCGGCGGTGAGGGAGACGCCGTCGAGGACCCGTCGACCGCCGAATGCGCGGATGAGATCGTTCGCGAGCAGAGCTGAGAGGGACATGTGACGTGCGCGCTACGACGCGGACTCGTGCAGCACGCCGTCGGAGAGCCGCAGCCTGCGGTCCACCCCGATCTCGGTGAGGAACCGTTCGTCGTGGCTGACCACCACGAACGCGCCTTCATAGGCGCTGAGCGCGCTCTCCAATTGGGCGACGCTGACCAGGTCGAGGTTGTTGGTGGGTTCGTCCAGCAGCAGGAGCTGGGGCGCGGGTTCGGCGTACAGGACGCAGGCCAGGGTGGCGCGCAGGCGCTCGCCGCCCGACAGCGCGCCGACCGGGAGATGGATGCGGGAGCCGCGGAACAGGAAGCGGGCGAGCAGGTTCATCCGCTGCGCCTGGGGCATCCCGGGCGCGTACGCGGCCAGGTTGTCGGCCACGGTCTGGTCCAGGTCCAGCAGGTCGAGCCGTTGCGACAGGTAGGCGACCCGGCCGTCGGCCCTTCTGATCTCGCCGCCGTCCGGTTCCAGCTCGCCGCCGATCACCCGCAGCAGGGTGGACTTGCCGGCGCCGTTGGGGCCGGTGAGGGCGATCCGCTCGGGGCCCCGGATCGTCAGGTCGGCGCCCTCCCCGGCGAAGAGCGCGCGGTCGCCGTAGCTGACCCGCATCCCCGTGCCGAGGAACACCGTGCGCCCGGCCGGGACGTGGGTGCCGGGCAGCTCCAGGGTGATCCTCTGCTCGTCGCGCAGGGCGCGGCCCGCCTCGTCCAGCCGGGCCTTGGCCTGACCGACCCGGGCGGTGTGGGTCTCGTGGGCCCTCCCCGCCGACTCCTGGGCGTTGCGCTTCATCGTCCCGGCGAAGATCTTCGGCAGGCCGGCGCTCTTGAGGTTGCGGGCGGCGTTGCCGGCCCGGCGCTCGGCCCGCTCGCGGGCCTGCTGCAGCTCGCGCTTCTCCCGCTTGACCTCCTGTTCGGCGTTGCGGACGTTCTTCTCGGCGACCTCCCGCGCGGCGCGCACGGCCTCCTCGTACGCGGTGAAGTTCCCGCCGTGGAACCGGACCTCGCCCCGGTCGAGTTCGGCGATCCGGTCCATGCGGTCGAGCAGCGCCCGGTCGTGGCTGACCAGCAGCAGGCAGCCGGTCCAGTCGTCGAGCGCCTCGTAGAGCCGGTGGCGGGCGTCGAGGTCGAGGTTGTTGGTCGGTTCGTCGAGCAGCAGGACGTCGGGCCGTTTCAGCAGCTCGGCGGCCAGGCCGAGCGAGACGACCTGACCGCCGCTGAGGGTGCGCAGCGGCCGGTCGAGGGTGACCTCGCCCAGGCCCAGCCGGTCGAGCTGGGCGCGGGTGCGCTCCTCGATGTCCCAGTCGGTTCCGATCGTGGTGAAGTGCTCCTCGCTCGCGTCACCGGACTCGATGGCGTCCAGCGCCCTGACGACCTCGGCGATCCCGAGGACCTCCGCCACGGTCAGGTCGCGGGCGAGGGGCAGCGTCTGGGGCAGGTAGCCGAGCACCCCCTCCACCGTGACGGAGCCGGTGGAGGGTCGGAGCGCGCCGGCGATCAGCCTGAGCAGGGTGCTCTTGCCCGCGCCGTTGGGGGCCACCAGGCCGGTCCGGCCGGCCGGGACGGTGAACGAGAGCTCCTGGAACACCGGGGTGTCGTCGGGCCAGGAGAAGGACAGGTTGGAGCAGACGACGAACGCGTCGGACATGGCGAGAGACCTCATGGGTGAGGAGGGCGTGCGGAAGACGCCCGGCGGAGACGGGGAAAGGGTGGAACGACGACATGGCCACGGCGGCGTACGCCTGCCTGCGGCTCATGGCTTTCCGGTCTCAGCCGGAGATGTCGTCGTCAGCCACCATGTCTGGTCTCCTGGTCTCCGAGATGCCGACGTAGTCGGCGGCCATCATGGTGCCAAAGGCGTCAAACCTCGTCAACATGAATAGGGCCGCAGGTCAGGGCAGGTGCTCCCGCAGAACCGTCTCCATGGAGACGGGTGGGCGGCCGAGAAGGGCGGTCAGGGCGGGGTCGACGGCGGCGAACTCGCCGGCCCTGCTCGCGGCGAAGACGCCCAGCAACTGGGCCGCCGTCTCGGCGGGGACGCCATGGCCGACCAGCCCCGCCCGGAACTCCTCGTCGGAGGCGGCGGTCCTGGTGACGGCGCGGCCGGCGACCCGGGTGGCGAGCTCGGCGACGTCGCCGAGGGTGAGCGCCTCGGTCGCGGTGAGCGGCGGGGTGGGCCCCTCGAAGCGGCCCTCGTCGGCCAGGATCGCGGCGGCCGCCTCGGCGAGGTCGTCGTGGGCGGTCCAGCTCACCGGCCCGTCGGCGGGCAGGGCGATCTCCCCGCCGGTGGCCAGGACCGGATCGAGGAACCGCACCGCGCTACTGGCGTAGAACCCGTTGCGCAGTGAGGTGAACGGCACCCCGCAGGCGCGCAGCGCGTCTTCGGTCGCGGCGTGGTCGCGGCAGGCCTGGAAGCGGGACGACGCGCCGGCCCCCATGTGGCTGGTGTAGAGGACCCGGCGGGCCCCCGCCGCCACGGCCCCGTCGATGGCGGCCCGGTGCTGCCGCACGGCCGGTTCGCCCATCGCGTCGACGGAGACGACGAGCACCTGGGTGGCGCCCTCGAAGGCGTGGGCGAGCCCGCCGGGGTCGGTGAAGTCGCCCTGCCGCACCCGGACCCCCTGGTCGGCGAGGTCCCGCGCCTTCTTGGGGTCGCGGACGCTGACCCCGAGGTGGCTCGCCGGGACGCGGGTCAGCAGCCGCTCGACGATCCGGCGTCCGAGCAGACCGGTCGCTCCGGTGACGATGATCATGGTTCCTCCATGTGATTCCAGTGGAAACAGATTGATGTTAACACTGGAAATTATCGGTGGAACCAGAGGACTGGTAACGTCGATACATGTCACCTCGCGACCAGGAGCAGACCCGCCGGCGCGTCATCGAGGCCACGATCGAGCTGCTGACGCGCGAGGGCCGCGACGCGGTCACCACGCGCGCCGTCGCCGTGGCGGCCGGTCTCCAGCCGCCGGCCATCTACCGCCTCTTCGGCGACAAGGAAGGCCTGCTCGAGGCGGTCGCCGAGCACGGCTTCGCCACCTTCCTGGCGGGCAAGAACCTCGACCCCGGCCCGCACGGCCCCGTCGACGACCTGGAAGCGGGCTGGGACCTGGCCGTCGAGTTCGGCCTGGCCAACCCCGCGCTGTACGTGCTGATGTACGCCGACCCCGCCAGGCCGGCCTCCCCGGCGTTCACGGCGGGCATGGAGGTCCTGATGGGCCGCATCCGCCGCCTGGCCGCCGCCGGCTGGCTCCGCGTGGACGAGCACCTCGCCGCCGCGATCATCCACGCCACCGCGCGCGGGGCCGTGCTGACCTGGCTGTCCCTGCCCGAGGACCGGCGCGATCCGGCCCTGCTGACCACCCTCCGCGAGGCGATGCTCACCGCCGTCACCACCCGCGAACCGGCGACCCAGGAGGCCGGACCGGCCGGCGCCGCCCGCGCCCTGCGCGCCGCGCTGCCCGAGCAGACCGCCCTGAGCGAGGGCGAGCGGGGTCTGCTGGAGGAGTGGCTCGACCGCCTCACACATGAGTAGGGGCCTGCTCATGTGAAGAAGGCGGGTTCCCGCGAGTCTTGGTGCCACAGCGCCGACGGAGGGAACAGACCATGCCGCAGCACGTCCGCAAGTACTGGGGGCCGCTCAAGGGACGGGTCCCGCTCAACTTCAACTGGGGGGCGATCAACGCCAACTCGATCGTGCACGTCGCCGCCAGCGAGTACATCCCCGAGTCCGACCCCGACGCCCACGGCGGCTTCGCCGACGCCAACCATCAGCGGTTCATCGGCTCCGCCAACGTGACGGTCTCCAACATCGCCCCCCACGGCCCGCCCTGGGACGCCAACCTGGGCGTGACCTTCGTGGTCAACGTCGACTGGCCCCACCCCATCCCGATCGTCACCGACATCACCGTCTTCGACGAGGGCCCCCTGGAGATCCAGAACTAGCGGAGCCCCCGGAAGAAACCCCGGAGATCCTGGACGAGCAGGTCCGGCGCCAGGTGCGCCGCGTAGTGACCGGCGGGCTCCTCGTAGGAGTGCCACGACCGGATGTCCTTGTGGTCGCGCTCGGCGAAGGTGCGCATCGACACGAAGTCGCCCTTGAACATCGCCACCCCGATCGGCGCCGTGGTCGGCCCGGCCGGGGCCTCGGCTCGGGCGTCCTCGTAGTAGAAGCGGGTGGCCGAGGTGGCGGTGCCGGTCAGCCAGTAGAGCATGACGTTGGTGAGGACGAAGTCGGGGTCGAGATCCTCTCCCATGAGCTGGGCGTGCCAGCCGAGCAGACCGGCGGGGGAGTCGGTGATGGCGTAGGAGAGGGTCTGCGGCTGCTGCGAGTGCAGGATGTTGAACGACATCTTGTTGTCGCGGAACCACGAGAGGACCTTGAGCGCCTCCTGGTCCTCCGGGGTGATCCGCTCGAACTCCGCCGGGTCGCCCGACGGGAACGAGTAGATCTGCGTGACGTGCACGCCGACCACGTGGCCGGGGTCGATCCGGCCCTGCTCCGGCGCGACCATCGACCCGGCGTCGTTGCCGCCCGTGCCGTAGCGGTCGTAGCCCAGCCGCCGCATCAGCTCGGCCCACGCCCTCGCCGTGCGGAACCGGTTCCAGCCCCGCTCCCGGGTCGGGCCGGAGAACCCGAACCCCGGCAGCGACGGGATCACCAGGTGGAAGGCCTGCTCACCGGCCGGGGGGTCGGTGAGCGGCCCGATCACGTCCAGGAACTCCACGACGGAACCCGGCCAGCCGTGGGTCAGCAGCAGCGGCAGCGCGTCCTCATGCGGGGAGCGGACGTGGAAGAAGTGGATGTTCTGCCCGTCGATCTCGGTGGTGAACTGCGGGTGGGCGTTCAGCCTCGCCTCCCACGCGCGCCAGTCGTAGCCGTGCCGCCAGTGGCCGGCCAGCTTCTTCGTGTACGCCACCGGCACCCCGTAGTCCCAGCCGGTGCCGGGGATCTGGTCCGGCCAGCGGGTGGCGTCCAGCCGGCGGTGGAGATCGTCGAGCTCGGCCTGAGGGACGTCGATCAGGAAGGGGGTGATCTCTTCGCTCATGACCCCCACGCTACGGGGGCTTCCGGTCAGCCTCTGTCCGGAAGTGGTGGCAATGTGGCGTCCATGCTGGAAACCTCGGCGCCTGCGTGACCTCGGCTATCCCGTCCACGCGAGCCGGGGCACCGACGGCGGCTACCGCCTCGGCGCGGGCACCGCCATGCCTCCCCTGCTCCTCGACGACGAGGAGGCCGTCGCCGTCGCAGTCGGGCTGCGCACCGCCGTCGGCGGCTCGATCGCCGGCATCGAGGAGACCTCCGCCCGCGCCCTCACCAAACTGGAACAGGTGCTCCCGTCCCGCCTGCGGCACCGCGTCGACGCGCTGCGTTCCTCCACCGAACCCGTGCCCGCCGACCGCCCCGGCCCGACCGTCGACGCCGCCGTGCTGTCCACCCTCGCCACCGCCTGCCGCAACCGCGAGCGGCTGAGGTTCGACTACCGCGCCCACGACGGATCGAGCGCGCCGCGCGCCGTCGAACCCTGTCGAATCGTGTCGTGGGGCCGCCGCTGGTACCTCGTCGCCTGGGACGTCGACCGCGACGACTGGCGCACCTTCCGGGCCGACCGCATCACCCCGCGCACCCCCACCGGCCCCCGCTTCCCGCCCCGCGACCCACCCGAGGGCGGCGCCGCCGCCTACGTGGCCCGAGGCGTCTCCGCCGCGGCGTGGCGCCACCGCGCCCGCGTGGTCGTCCACGCCCCCGCTGACGTGGTGACCGAACGGATCAACCCGGCCGTCGGGGTCGTCGAGGCGATCGACGAGCACACGTGCGTGCTGGACACGGGCGCGGACACCGTTCACACGCTGGCGGTCCACCTGGGCCTGCTCGATGTCGACTTCGACGTGTCCGAACCCCCGGAACTGGTCGACCACCTGCGCGCTCTGGCCGCCCGCTTCACCCGCGCGACGCCGCCGCTCCGAGGGGCCGCCGAGACCGGCGCCAGAGCGAGCGGCACAAGCCGTCCCTAACCCGTGCTCAGCGTTCGCAGACGACACCGTCGTTGTCGCGGTCCTGGTACCACGCGTACTCGGGGTCGGTGCCCTTGTAGTAGGGGCCGTACCCGGCGGCGTTGGCCTTGGCGCACGTGTCGAACCGCGGGTCGGTGCCGCCGCCGCCCGAAGGCGTCGGCGAGGGGGTCGACGAGGACGTCGGGTCGGGCTTGGGCGTGCTGCCGCGCGTGGGCGTGGGCGAGGGGGTCGGCGACGGCTTGGGGGCGGTGGTCCCGGAGTCGCACGTGCCCGACCAGACACGCAGCCGCTCGGCCTTCGCCTTGGCCTGATCGGCGCGCATGGCCTTGATGTACTTGTCGTTGGGCTTGACCAGCACCGCCTTGGCGTATCCGCCCCGCACCAGGCTCCGGTTGACGAACGTCCCCGCCGCGTTCCACACGTAGAACAGATGGCGGCCCTGGGCGTCCTTGGCGGCCTTGTCCCGCAGGACATAAGCGCCCTTGCCGACGACCAGCAGCGCCGCCGTCCGAGCGGCCGCCGCCTTGGACCAGCAGGCGGGACGCTCGGGAGCGTCGATCTCCAGCAGTTCCACCCGCAGCGTCCGGCCCTTGTGGATGATGTCGACGGTGTCACCGTCGACGACCTTCTTGATCTTCACGGTGATCGCGGCCGCCGGGACCGGCTTGGGCCGCGCGGCGGCCGTGGCCGGAGCGACGGCGGCCAGGGGAGCGAGCAGGGCGGCACAGGCCAAGACGGCCATGGGGCGGGACAGGTGGGACACGGTGTTGCTCCAGAGGTAGAGGATGCGACCTCTCCATGGACGGCCGGTGTCCTTTGGCGGGTTACGCGACAACTGACGGCCAAACGGCCGACACCGCTTTTCCAGTGGCCGCCTCACCTCGATCGGGAGCGGCAACAGGCCGTTGTCGCGTCATCATCGGTCCGGCTTCCCATCAGCCTTCTCGGTTGATGGACGTCAGCGGCTTGTGGGATTCCAGCGACAAATCGGCCCGCAAGTCCTGGGTCCTCCGCCCTACTGATCTCCAGGATCGTTGAGCGGATTGGAGTCGGCTCGTCTGACGTTCGTGGCCAAGGACAACCGTGGAGCCGCAAGGCGAGGTCTTGACGGCCTGATCGCTCGCGTCGATGGCAGGGAGGCGCTTTGCACCGAATACGAGCAAAGGTGGCGTATCCCCTGCACAGAGGTCTGCTTCGATGGCTCCGTGACGGAGCGGAGAGCGCCACAGGCACTCCACCACTGGACATTCGGATGCGGAATCTCCGCGATCATCGCCATTGCGTGCGCGACGTTCGGGACCTTGCTTGACATCTACCTGGTCGGGCGGGCGGAGTATTACTGCCGGGGAGACCTGAACGCCGGTCAGAGCTTCGCCGACGCCGTTTGGTCCCTGAGCCGATTCGTGATCTTTCCGATCGTCTCGGTGGCGTCGGCGCTTGCCGCGCAGTCGTTCCACGTGCCCACCCGACTGCCAAAACTGGCCGGACGTTTATGGCCGACCGCCATTCTCCTCGCTCTCACCGTTCACAGCTCTTTCGCCGGCCCTGTGGCCATGATCGTTTACGACATGGCCACCAAGGGCACTCCGGGTGATTGCGTACTGCCATGGTGGCCATCATGGCTTCCCTCATAAGCCAGGGGCGCAGCGCCATCGTGGAACGTCACCGCGAACACGTTCAGCGTCCCCCGACCTGTGTGCGTCTGGCACTCACGCCCCGCCGTTTGTGACAGGCCAGTTTGGGCCTGACCGGATTTCAGGCCGTGGCGACGATTTCAGCCGCGTCTGAAGAATCCTCGCCGTTTCCCGCATCGGTGAGAGCGTGTCCCCGTCGTAGCAGCTCATGACGTTCGACATCCGGGATCGCCATCGACTCGGCGAGCACGGCGGCGAACGCGTCGATTCGAGCGCTGTCGATGTCAGTAGAGAAGAGCCATTGGATGTTCTCGTCGCGGGTGATGAGGTCGATCGCCGCGCGGGTGCTGCTGTCCGGTGAGGTCGCGACCCGGACGTATCGCACCCGGTCGATCGGGATGACCTGACTGATCTCGCCCTGCTCGAGAAAGGCGTTCGTCTGGCCCGTTATGATGCGGCGATCTGTGACGGCGACCAATGTCTTGGCCGCCGTCGCCCATATCCCTTTCACTCCGCCGAAGATCGCCGAAATGGTGTCGGGAGCATCGGGCTCATCGGGGAAACCCAGGACACGCAGGGTCTCACCGTCCTCGAGAAACCACTGCAGAATGCGCAGGTACGGTTCCAGAGCCAGCGAGTCGGATGCGCAGACGACGTCCGGAGCCTCGAGCGGAGGGGCCGGTGGATTGAGCGCGTCGGCAAGGGGCTCGATCGCCGCGAGGACGAGCGCAGAGGTCTGCCGAGCCGAATTCGCGTCCTTCCGCTTTCCCGGCAGTGGCAAAGTGGCGCGGCCGGGAAGCTCGACGATGATGCGTAACTCGCGCGTCAGCGAGTCGACGAGGCTCGCCGTCTCGGCTCGAATGGATTCGAGCTCCTTGCCGGTGCGGCGCGCGATGTCCTCGACGAGCCGAGCCTCCCCGGCGTCCTCGGTTCCGGCTGCCCTCGCCCGCGCGGCGTGGAGCGCCTGATAACCGATCCAGGCCTTGATGGACAACAGAAGCGCGTTGCTGTCGAAGACGATCGCCTCGGCGTTCGTCTCAAGATACTCACGGCGCCCACGCGAGCCGAGCCCGTGGATCTGCCGGATGTGTCCCCCGACGTTCAGGCGGTAGAGGTCGATCTGCTTGCGCAGGTCCGCCTTCTTGCCCGCGACGGTATCCCATAGGGACGTCGGGACCGACTCGACAGCTCCCGCCTGGTCGACCACATCGTCAACGGTGGCGACCAGCGCCGTCAGCTCGGCCCACTGCCCGTGGCGGATATCCGTGAGCACCTGGGTCGTCAGCGCGATATTGGTCCGGACGAGGCCTGTGATCTCATTCAACTGCATCTGAAGGGCGACCATGGCCAGCGCCGGTCCGATCGCGGACAGGGTCTGCACCGCGCTCATAGAAGCGATGGGAATGAGGCGGGCCTGACCGACGATGCGCCCCGAGGCCATCACCGCTCCGAGGTTCGCGCCGTCCTTGACGGCGAGCGTTCCGCCCGCCTTCAGCAGGGCCATCGTCGTGTCACTGAGCTTGTAAATTCCCTGCGCGCCGGCAATCGCGGTGCCGAAGTGACCGACCACGGTCGCCGCGTTGCCGATCGAGGCGAGAAGTGCGGAGATCTGTTCACGGTCGGCGACCGGCACGAGCCCGAAGTCGATCAGGCCGGGTTTGAGTTCCACGGGGACATCACCGAAGAGCACGGCAATCCCCGGGAGGACCTCCGCCAAGACCGTCGATGAATCGATGTCCGAATCGGATGTCGGACCGTGCGAAACAGGTAATCCGGTCGCATCGCTCTGACCGTTTTTCTCGGACTCAGCGAGTTCGGTCGTGTCCGAAGGGTCCTGCATGCGCTCTCCTACCGGCAAGGACGCACAACGGCCAGACGTCGTCGGCGTTCACCGCCGGAGTCTACGGCACTACACCTTGCGCTCCGAGACAAACAACGCCCCATCGCATGCCGCATTCCTCAGGGATTTACAGGAGGATGAAGTCCACGAACGAATGACCCAGCAACAGCTCGATGCTCTATCTCAAAATCCAAGCCGCCATCCAGGTATTGATCTCAGTGCATCACCAAGAAACCGCTCCCCACTCAACCCCGTCAGCTGGGTCGGGCGAGAAGCGGCCCTTCAGGGAGCGCGAGGGGGCGAAAGTCTCTTGTACCGGGGTTCGAGGGTGGTCCCTCCCGTGTCGGCAAACGGGAAATGGCCCGTGGAAGGTGCTCCGAAGGAGCCCAACCACGGGCCTCCCATTACCCGTGGAGCTGACGCTCAGCTATTCGAACTCGATCAGCCGGATCGAGATGCCTCATGAATGACGGCGTCTGACCCGGGCCGAAACACGTCCCGCTGCAGGTCGGGTCGCGCGGACACCGGGGCTGCGACGAGATCGGCCTGCAGCCTGGGGAACCTTCGGTGTTACGCGTCGCCCTCGCAGGTGGTCTCCTGCTCGGCCGTGCACAAATCGGTCCCCGGACCGCCGAAGACCTGGTCGAATCCGCCCTCGTCACCCATCAGGACGTCGTTGCCCCCGTTGCCGTCCATGAGGTCGTTGCCGCCCTCACCCGAGACGAGGTCCCGGGCCGAGCCGCCGTAGTAGAGATCGCCGTCCGGCCCGAGGAAGGCCTGGGTCGGGAGAGCGGTGTTGTTCCGCACCGTGTCGGCCCCCGGGTTGGTGCGCACCAGCATCTTGGTGATGCCCGCGCCGGCGCACCGGACCGTGCGGGGGTCGACGTTCGTACAGGTGACGCTGCCCGCGAAAATGGCGTCGTTAAAGTTCCTGACGACGAGGAAACCGTCTTCGACGTTGATGGAGATGTCGTCGCCGGCGAACCCCGCGCTGACGAACAACTGCCCGCCGGACGCCACCACATTGGTTGCGGCCATCGCGGGCGTGGCGCTGACGGCCGCGAGGGGGAGGGCGAGCAGAGCTCCCATGGCCAGCGCCCGGAGACCGTTCTTGATTGTCACGATTTTCCCTTCCTGGTGAGTGCGACGGTTGTCACGCCAGGAGTACAGCGGTGCCGTAACCGACGGAGTACGTCGAATTACCCAATGTGGAAAGGGGGAGCTCACCCGAAGATTCACACGACAGAGATCGTGCCTCCGATCACATCTTTTGCTAACAGTTCGTCTCGATCATGAGTGGACGCGATCCCGTCGCCCGCGTCCCGACTCAAGCCCGTGATCACCGCGGGAGCCGAAACGATGAACATGGTTCTCAGCAAGAAGTCCTGGTCCACGTGAGGTGGCTCCCTGTTCGGCTCCGCGCGCCCCAGTGGACCGGCCTCGGAAAAGAAGAGCTCGATGCTGTACGCCGCCACAGGCGATCAGAAGCGCCTGCCATCTCCAAGAAAGCCGGTCCTGCCAGACGCGAAGCGGCCAGGAGGAGCGCGAGGGGGCGAATCCCTCTCGTATCGGGGGTTCGGGGGGTTGTCCCCCCGTGTGGCAGAAATGGTGAATGGCCCGTGGCAGGCGCCCCAAAGGGGCGACAACCACGGGCCATTCATTCACCAGTGGAGCTAGCGCTCGTTTACTCGAACCCGGCAGCCCTCTTCGATCGACATCACCCCGCCACAACCGGGGCTGGAACGTCAGGACAGCAACTCGCGCTTGTCCCGCGACACCTACACAGCCGACACACTTCACCGGACTGACACAGCATGCACCAAGGGTCATTTGCCGGGGCGCTCTCGAAGGGAGAGCAGGGCCTGCACCCACCTGGTGAAATCGGCAGCAGGCATCACCTGACGACCAACGCCGCGACGCCACCGAGATCGAAGAGCCTCGAACGCTTACGATCGCTCCTTGCCGGTCGCATGCGCACGACCAGTTCACGTTCGGCGGTAACCGCCGCCGACCTTGATCGGAAGCATTACGGTTCACCATCATGAAACGAAGGTGGGGGTGCCTGACGGCCGCCCTGGTGCCACTGGCCGGCTTATTCTTCTTGATCATGATCCCTGTCTGGCACGACGACGCCCGTCTCGACGCCTTGTACCAACGGGCGATCAGCTACCCGAATCCACCGGATACACGCGAGTTACACCGCAGGCATGACGTGACTTCCGGCCCCCAAATGTGGGGGGGAAGCGGGGACTATTGTGAATATCGGGTGAGGATCACGCTGGTGACATCTTTGCCGCCGCAGGAAATCCGCGACTACTACGGCAAGGCCAAAATCGCAGGGGCCCAGCACGACGTGATGATCTCCCTTTACTTCGGGGATCCCGACGCCGGCCAGAGCCCGTTCATTGTCGAGTTCATCGATTCCTACCGCAATCCCTGGTCGTGGCTCTGCGGCGGCCTCGGCTAGCCCGCACCGACCCCTGCACCATCCACCACAGCGAAAGTCTCGTCGATGACGACCGTGACCGGCTCGCGACACCCGCGCTCTTATCATGTCCCTCGTGCCGCCCAACGCTGAGGCCTCAAGGGCCCGGCGGCGATACTTATCCGGTGGATGACGAATCTCTGGGGTGGGTCGTCTTCGACGGCGACACGGCGGGGCTCCGCGCCATGCTTCTCAGCGGCGCTGATCCCAATGTCGTGGACGACGGGACACCTCTCGTGGAACTCGCCGTCCGCTTCGGTCGGATTGGCGTTCTTCGAATCCTGGCCGAATTTGGGGCCACCCTCGATGTCCCGTCGCTGCTTCACAACGTCGTAGCAGGCCGAGAGCTACCAGACATGCTTCTCGTGCTCCTTGAACTGGGCGCAGACGTCACGCCCGTGACTCCGCTGGCTGGACGCCGCTTCATTTCGCCTCGGCTTATGGATACGAGGGCTCGGCCGGTGCGCTCCTCGATGCCGGTGCGGACATCACCGCGATCACACGTGAAGGACTCACCGCAGTTGAGATAGCCCAGCGGAACGGCCATGGCACACTCGCGTCCCTGCTCGTTCACAGAGCCTCGTATCCCGTCGTCCCACCCACATGAAGAGTCGAGCGAAGCGAGAGCATCCCGAGCGATAGCGAGGCCTTACCAGGGTGCGCGAGGGGCGGAGCCCTTCGCCAGGACCGGAGCGACAGCGACGCAGGGCCGCAGAGCGGCCAGGGGGAGCGCGAGGGGGCGAAAGCCCTCTCGTATCGGGGGGTTCGGGGGGTCGTCCCCCCGTGTGGCAGAAATGGTGAATGGCCCGTGGCAGGCGCCCCAAAGGGGCGACAACCACGGGCCATCCATTCACCAGTGGAGCTATGGGGACTCGAACCCCAGACCCCCTCCATGCCATGGAGGTGCGCTACCAGCTGCGCTATAGCCCCGAAGGTGTGAGAGAAGTCTATCGGACGAAGAGGGGTGCCCGTGACGGGGAAACCTCGCCACCGGGACTCCCGGTCGCCCTCAAGCCGGGCCCATCCCAAGTCCCGACCCGCATGCTCCACCCGTGCCCAGCGGACGCCGGCCCGGCAAACCCGCGAGGGGCACCGCCGCTGGGCCCCCACCCCGCAGACCGGAAGGCCCGAAGAGCCCCGCGGGGCCGGTGCCGCACTCCCGCGGGTCCCACCGGCCACCACCCCGAGCGAGAGCCCGTGGAAAGCCTCCAAGACCGACATCGCAGCACTGCTCCGCGAGCGCCAACCGCAGGACCCCGACGATGGTCACCATCAGACCTGGCCAAGAGCCGCCGGAGACGCCACGACCCCCATGCGCCCCTCACCGAACCCTGGGCAACGCTGACGAGCAGGTCAGGCCCCAGGAACCAGACACGTAGGCCCGGTCAACGCGTCCACCTCCCGCCGCGCCAGCGTCCCGTCGCCGAGTTCGACAGGCAGCCCCTCCCGGGCCCAGTACTCGAACCCGCCGATCATCTCCTTGACCCGGTACCCGAGCCGGGCGAAAGCCGCCCCTCCCTGGTGGGCCCCGTTGCACCCGGGCCCCCAGCAGTACACGACCACGACGACGTCGAACGGCAGCGTCGTGCCGTCGATCTCGCTGACGGGGATGTGGACGGCGCCGGGCACGTGCCCCTGGTCCCAGCTCTCCCGGCTCCGCACGTCGACGACGACGACCCCGGGGACGCCGGCGGCGAGGTCGCGGGCGACGTCGGACACGTCGGTCTCGACGGCCAGACGGGCCGTGAAGTGGGCGAGGGCGGTGGCGGGGGTGGCGGCGGGGTGCCGCAGGATCGCTGACATGCCCCCAGCCTGGCCCAAGGCGAAAGGCAGCAGGAGTGGCGGAAACGACCTGTTCCGCTAAGATTCCGCCATGCCGCACCGTGTCGCCGCCCTGGCCTTCGAGGGCATGGCCCCGTTCGAGCTCGGCTGTGTCGTCGAGATCTTCCGGGTCGCGCGGCCCGACGGCGTCGAGTGGTACGACCTGACCGTCTGCGCCGAGGCCGCCGGGCCGCTCGACGTGGTCGGCGGGTTCACCATGACCCCGTCCCGCGGTCTCGACGCCTTCGCCGAGGCGGACACGATCGTCATCCCGGGCGTCCGCGACGTCCGGAGCCCGGTCTCGCCGGCTGTGGTCGAGGCCATGAGAAGCGCGCACGCCAACGGCGCGCGGATCGTCTCGATCTGCTCGGGGGCCTTCGCGGTGGCCGCCACCGGGCTGCTCGACGGCCGGACCGCGACCACCCACTGGCGGTACGCCCCTCTGCTCGCCGCCCGCTTCCCGGAGGTGACCGTCACCCCCGACGTCCTGTACGTCGACCACGGCGACGTCCTGACCAGCGCGGGCAGCGCGGCGGGGCTCGACCTGCTGCTCCACGTGGTCAGGAGCGACCACGGGCCCACGGTCGCCAACACCGTCGCCCGCCGCCTCGTGATCGCGCCCCACCGGGCGGGCGGTCAGGCCCAGTTCATCGAGACGCCGGTCACCCCCACCGAGGAGGACGCCGTCGGCCGGGCGATGGAATGGGCGTTGACGCGGCTGGCCACACCGATCACGGTGCGTGAGATGGCCCGCCGGGCGGCCATGTCGGAACGGTCGTTCCTCCGCCACTTCGCCCGGAAGTCGGGTATGAGTCCGCTCAAATGGGTCATCGCGCAGCGGATCGCCGCCAGTCTCCCGCTCCTGGAGGGGACCGCGACCCCGGTCGAGGAGGTCGCCACGGTCTGCGGCTTCGACAGCCCGGTGACCTTCCGCCACCACTTCGCCCGCGCGATGAAGACCTCGCCCTCGGCGTATCGGCGGGCCTTCCAGGCGGCAGGTCTACCTGCGGTTATCCAGGGCAGAGACATCCGGCATGAAGCGAATCGTGCAACTCATCTTCACGCGATGGCTGGCCAGGACCCCGCTGGGGCTGGCCGTGCTGGGGGCCGGCTGGCTGGTCGGCAGGCGCCGGCGGAAGGCCCGCGAGGCCGAGCAGAACGCCAGGATCAGGCCGGGCCGCCGGCGACAGCCTCAGCGGGCGAGTCGTAGATAGGAATGTGGTCGGCGAGGCCGACCAGTTCCATCACCTTCCGTGGCGACGGCCGGGGCCCGCTCAGTGCGATGCTGCCACCTTCGGTCTGCGTATGGTGGAAGGCGTCGAGAAGCACCCGGATGCCGGCGCTGTCCATGAAAGTCATCTCGGCCAGGTCGAACACCAGGTGGGCCGAGATCTCCCTGGCCCGGACGACCGCCTCGTGCAGCTGCCCGGTGGTGGTGGCGTCGACGTCCCCGGCCACGGTGATCACGGCGTAGGCCCCGGACGAGGCCACGTGAACCCGGAGGTTGTCCATGATCTCCCTCTGTTCGTAACCGCATAAGACCTACCACAGGAGAGCCTCTATTCAGAAACATGTCGCAGTCCCGGCGACTTCTCTAGGGTGGGGGTCGCGAATAATGCGAATCCAGTACGACTTGGAGGGCATATGACCTCGGAACCCTTCGGTGACCTGATCGAGAGGTGCCGTGCGGCGGAGGACGACCTCGTCCGCCGTTGGCGTGCCGACGTGGCGGCGTCCCTGCGTGGGCGGATCTCGGAGGTCGAGCTCGACAAGGAGCTCCGTGACCTCCTCGACGCCGTGCTGTCGGCCGTTGGCTCCTCCCAGGGGGGCGACACCAAGTCGCCGGCCTACGGCGAGGTGCGGGCGCTGCTGGTCGACCTGTCCCGGGCCCGGGCCCTGCAGGGGTTCAGCCCGAGTGAGACGGCGATCAACGTCTTCACGCTGAAGCGGGCGGTGCGGGAGGTCGTGGGCGCGGGGGCGGAGTTCCAGCCGTTCTCCGACGTGATCGACGACCTCGGCCTGTTCACCTTCGAGACCTACGCGCGGGCGCGCGAGGAGGTGATCGCCCAGCAGGCCGAGCAGCTCCTGGAACTGGCCACGCCGGTGGTCAAGCTCTGGCCGGGCGTCGTCGCCCTGCCGCTGGTCGGCACGCTCGACTCGGCCCGCGCCCAGGTCGTCATGGAGAAGCTGCTGCAGACGCTGGTCGACACCGGCAGCGAGTACGCGATCATCGACATCACCGGCGTGCCGGCGGTCGACACCCAGGTCGCGCAGCACCTGCTGAAGACGATCGTGGCGGCCCGGCTGATGGGCGCCGAGTGCATCATCTCCGGCATCCGCCCGCAGATCGCGCAGACGATCGTCGCCCTCGGCATCGAGTTCGGCGACATCGCGACCAAGGCCACGCTCGCCGACGCCCTGATGCTGGCCCTGGGCCGCATCGGGGTCGACGTCGCCGCCGAGATGTCCAAGCGCGGCCTCTGATGGAGCGCCTGCCCATCCTGAAGATCGGCTCGATGCTGCTGGTCTCCATCCAGGTCGACCTCCGCGACGACATGGTCATCGCCCTTCAGGAGGACCTGGCCGACCGGATCGTCGAGACCGGCGCGCGCGGCGTGGTGATCGACATCACCGCGCTCGACATCGTCGACTCGTTCACCGGCCGGATGCTGGCGACCGTCGCGGCGCTGTCGCGGATCCTCGACGCCGAGACGGTGGTCGTGGGCATGCGCCCGGCGGTCGCGATCACCCTCGTCGAGCTGGGCCTGTCGCTCGACGGGATCAAGACGGCCCTCAACGTGGAGCGCGGGATGCGCCTGCTGAGCCTCGGCGGCGCGGCGACATGAGCGCCCAGGAACTCGCGATCGCGGGCGACGCCGACGTGGTGCGGGTGCGCCAGGCGGTGCGCGCGGCGGCCGTGTCGGCGAAGCTGTCGCTGGTCGACCAGACCAAGCTCGTCACCGCGGCCAGCGAACTGGCCCGCAACACCCTCACCTACGGCGGGGGCGGCGGCGCGGTCGTCGAAGAGGTGTTCAACGGGCTGCGCAAGGGCGTGAAGGCGATCTTCCACGACAAGGGGCCGGGCATCGCCGACCTCCAGCTCGCGCTGACCGACGGATACACCAGCGGCTCCGGCATGGGCCTCGGGCTCGGCGGGGCCCGGCGGCTGGTCGACGAGTTCACGATCGACACCGCCCCCGGCGACGGAACCACCGTGACGGTGGTCAAGTGGGCCCGCTGACCGAGAGCTGGTTCGACGTCACCGAGGAGAGCGCGGTGGGGGCGGTCCGCCGTGCGGCGGTCGACCGGGGCCGGGCGGCCGGGCTGCCCGAGGCCCGGCTCGCGGAGGTCGCCATCGTCGCGGCCGAGCTGGCCGCCAACGTGCAGCGTCACGCGGGCAGCGGCCGGGTCGCGGTCCGCCGGGGCGAGGGGCACGTCGAGATCGTGGCCATCGACTCGGGGCCGGGCTTCGAGCCGCCGCCCGTCGAGGGGCTGTCGAGCCGGGGCGGCCTGGGCATCGGCCTGGGGGCGATCCGCCGCCTCTCCGACTGGTCCGACGTCTACTCGCGGCCGGGGCTCGGCACGGTCTTCGCCGTCCGGATCGGGCCCTCCGACGCCCTCGACATCGCCGGGCTCACCCGGCCGATGCCGGGGGAGAGCGTGGGCGGTGACGGCTACGCCTGCCGTACCGACGGAGGGAAGATCACGCTGATGGTCTGCGACGGGCTCGGGCACGGCCCGCTGGCCGCATCGGCGGCGCAGGCGGCGATCCGGGCCTTCGAGGACGCCCCCGCCGGGCCGCCCGCGCAGCTGGTCAAGCAGGTCCACAGCGAGATCTCCCACACCCGGGGCGTGGCCCTGGCCGTCGCCCAGGCCGACGGGACCACGCTCACCTTCGCCGGGCTCGGCAACATCGCGGCGACCGTCGTCGATCGGGGCGACCACCGGGGGCTGGTCTCGCTCCCGGGCATCGCCGGGCACCGGGCGGCGTCCATCCGGCAGTACGACTATCCCCTCGCCCCCGGGGCACTGATCGTCATGCACTCCGACGGCCTGCGTCAGCGATGGACGTTCGGCGACTACCCGGGCCTGTACATGCGCAGGTCGCTGGTGATCGCCGGCGCCCTGCTGCGCGACCTCGGGGTCCGTCGTGACGACGCCGGGGTGCTGGTCGCCAGGATGCCGTCATGACCTCGGATGAGCTCCTGTCGATGGAGGTCCTGGGTGAGGGCGACGTGTTCACGCTGCGGCAGCACACCCGCGCGGTGGCCGGCGCGGTGGGGCTGGAGCAGCAGGACCAGGTGCGCCTGGCGACCGCGCTCAGCGAGGTCGGCCGGGAGGTGCTCACCCAGGCGGGCGGGGCGCGGATCGCCTTCACGATCGACGGCTCACTACGGGTGCGGGTGCGCGGCTACGGGCCGATCAACCCCGCCGCCCCGGGCTTCGCGGCGGCCGCCCGGCTGGTCGACGCGCTCACACGCGAGGGGGAGGACGTCATCCTGAGCAAAGGGCTGCCCCCTGGGCGCTACACCGGCCAGTGGCTCCGCGACCTGCGCGCCCACCTGGCCGGTCTGGCCAGGACGAGCCCGCTCGACGAGCTGCGCGCCCAGAACCAGGACCTGATGGCCGCGCTGGAGGACGTCCAGGCCCAGCGCGACGAGCTGGAGGAGACCAACCGGGGCGTGATGGCCCTCTACACCCAGCTCTCCGAGGAGCTCGAACGGACCAACCAGGGGGTCGTGGCCCTCTACGCAGAGCTGGAGGACAAGTCGGCCCGGCTGCGTGAGGCCAGCGAGGCCAAGACCCGGTTCCTGGCCAACGTCAGCCACGAGCTGCGCGCCCCGGCCAGCTCGATCCTGGGCCTGGCCCGCATGCTGCTGGACCTCGGCGAGCCGCTCGACGACGACAAGCGCCACCAGGCCGAACTGATCCGCGAGTCGGGCCGCGACCTGCTCAACCTCGTCAACGAGCTGCTCGACCTGGCCAAGGCCGAGTCGGGCCGCCTCGAACCCGAGGTCGTCGACGTCTCGCTGCGGAGCCTGCTGCGCAGACTCAGGGAGACGCTGCGGCCGATGGCCCGCGAGGGCGTCGCGCTCGTCGTCGAGGACCCCGACGACGTGGAGATCCTGCAGACCGACGAGGTGATGCTCACCCACGTGCTGCGCAACCTGCTCACCAACGGCCTGAAGTTCACCGAGCGCGGCGAGGTGAGGGTCAGCGCCCACGCCGACGGCGACCACGTGGTGCTGCGGGTCGCCGACACCGGCATCGGCATCCCCGCCGACGAACTGGAACGGATCTTCGAGGAGTTCCACCAGGTCAGAGGCCCCATGCAGACGTCGGTGGCGGGAACCGGGCTGGGCCTGCCCTACGCCCGGAGCCTGGTCGCCATCCTCGGCGGCGAGATGTCGGTGCGGAGCGTGGTGGGGGAGGGCACGGTCTTCGAGGTGCGCCTCCCGCGCCTCGACCGCATCCACCTGGGCCGGGTGGTCATCGCCGACGACGACCCCGCGTTCCGGACCATGATGCGGGGTCTCCTGCACGGCGTCGCCGACGAGATCGAGGACGCCGCCGACGGCTACGCCGCCCTCGACGCCGTCCGGCGGGTCCACCCCGACCTGCTCCTGCTCGACCTGCGCATGCCGGGCGTGACCGGCGAGGAGGTCATCGGGGAACTGCGCGCCGACCCCGAGACCGCCGCCATCCCCGTCATCGTGGTCAGTTCGGCCGACACGGGCGGGATCGACGGCGTGGCGCTGGACAAGTCCCGCCTGACCCGCGGGGAGCTGCTCCGGGCGGTCGGCGAGATCGGAAAACGTGATGCCTGAACGAATCCTCGTCGTCGACGACATCAGCGCCAACCGCTACGTCATCTCCAGCTGGCTCCAGCACTCGGGCTACGCGGTCGTCGAGGCGGCCACGGGCGCCGAGGCGCTGATCCGGGTCAAGGAGGAGCTGCCCGACCTGGTGCTGCTCGACGTGCGCATGCCCGACATGGACGGCTTCGAGGTCTGTGAGCGGATCAAGGCCGACCCGGTCAGCGCGTCCTTGCCGGTGATCCACCTGACCGCGTCGGCGGTCGGGGTGGGCGACCGGACCCAGGGCCTGGAGCGGGGCGCCGACGCCTACCTCATCGAGCCGGTCGAGCCCGAGGTGCTGCTGGCGACGGTCCACGCGACCCTGCGGTACGCCCGCGCCCGGCGCCGGGCCGAGCGGCTCGCCGGGCGGCTGGCCGGGCTGTCGGACACCACGCTGGCCATCAACATGGCCGGTGACCTCGACGGGCTGCTGCGGGCGGCGGCCGACGGCGCGTCCCGCATGTTCGGCGGGCCGGCGACCGTGTTCGCGCCGACCGAGTCGGGGAGCCGCTACGCCCTCTGCGATCCCGACGGGATGGTCACGGGGGACGTGCCGCTGCTGGATCCCGGCGCGGTGCCGCGCGGGCCGACGATCCGCACCACACCCGGGGCCGACTGGATCAGGGTGGTGGCGCCGTCGGTGGCCGGGAAGGAGCTGACGGTCGCGCTGGCCCGGGTGCAGGGACGCCCGCCGGTCGGGGTGCTGGTGGAGGCGGCGCTGGCGTTCGGCGACGACGACGCCAACGTGCTGCGCCAGCTCTCGATGGGGGTGGCGCTGGCCGTCGAGGCGCTGCGGCTGATCGACGAGGAGCGGCGGATCGCGCTGACCCTCCAGCGCGCGCTGCTGCCCCGGTCGCTGCCCCTGGTCGAGGGCGTGGAGCTGGCCGCCCGGTACGTCCCGGCCAGCGCGAAGGCCGAGATCGGCGGCGACTTCTACGAGGTCATCGAGCTCGGCGACAGGCTGCTGGTGGCCATCGGCGACGTGATGGGCCACTCGCTGCACGCCGCCACCGTGATGGCCGAGATCCGGCACGCCGTGCGCGCCTACGCCAGCGAGGGCCATCCGCTCGACGAGATCCTGCGGCAGGTCAACATCCTGATGCTGCGGTTCCTGCCGCGCGAGCTGGCCACGGTGGCGCTGCTGCTGCTCGACCCGGCCACCGGCGAGATCGTGATGTGCAACGCGGGGCACCTGCCGCCGCTGCTGATATCGAGGGGACGTACCGAATATCTGAGCATGCCCGGACCACTGCTCGGCGCCCGCCTCCACCGGCCCGGCGAGGCGCGGTTCACGCTCGGCCCGGGCGACACGCTGGTGCTGGTCACCGACGGCCTGGTGGAGCGGCGCGACCTGACCCTCCAGGAGGGCATGGCCCGGCTCCAGGAACTGTCGAGGGCCGTCGACGGCACGCTTGAGGACTACTGCGACCGGGTGATCGACGCGATGATGCGCCCCGATCACGAGGACGACGTCGCGCTGGTGGTGCTCCGCAGGGCGGCCTGAGGCCGGAAGGTCTGCCGGTAGGCGATGGGGGAGACGCCGACCGCGGCGTGCAGGTGCTGGCGCAGGGACACGGCGGTGCCGAACCCGGCCTGCCGGGCCACCTGGTCGACCGGCAGGCCGGTCGTCTCCAGGAGCTGGCGGGCGTGCTCGACGCGCTGGCGGTTCAGCCAGCGGGCGGGGGACAGGCCGGTCTCCTCGCGGAAGCGCCGGGTGAAGGTCCGCACGCTCATCCGGGCGTGCGCGGCCAGCGCGTTGAGGTCGAGCGGCTCGGCCAGCCGCGACAGCATCCACGCGCGGGTCGACTCGGTCGAGGCGCCCTGGGCGGGCGGCAGCGGCCGTTCGATGAACTGGGCCTGGCCGCCCTCCCGGAACGGCGCGGTCACGCAGCGGCGGGCCACCTTGTTGGCGACCTCGGTGCCGAAGTCCGACCGGATGATGTGGAGCGCCAGGTCGGTGCCGGCCGCGACGCCCGCCGAGGTGAGGATGTCGCCGTCGTCGACGAACAGCACGTCGGGGTTGAGCAGCACGCGGGGGTGGAGCCGCCGGAACCTGGCGGCGTTGCGCCAGTGGGTGGTCGCCGGGCGGCCGTCGAGGAGCCCGGCGGCGGCCAGCACGAACGCGCCCGTGCAGATCGACACGATCCGGCCCCGGAAGGCCCGCAGGGCCGCCGCGACGTCCGGATCGAGGGACCCCTCGAACGGCGCACCGCCGTGCACGCCCGGGACGACCACCGTGTCGGCCCACTCCAGCAGGGACAGGTCGTGGTCGGGCACGATCGAATATCCGGCCGCGCAGCGGACCGGGAGCCCGCCGGGCGTGCAGGTCCGCACGTCGTAGAGCGCGCGCCGGTCGGCGTCCTCGGCGATGTGGAAGAACTGGCCGGGGATGCCGACGTCCATGGTCGCGAAGTCGTCGAGCACCAGCATGGCCATCCGATGGGGCATGGCCCGATTCTTTCACATATTGGCTTACCGGCCACTGGTGGGGTATCAGGGCTGGTCGGCAGGATGTCCGGCATGACCATCACTCGGGGGGTGACCCGGCCCGCACGCGTGCACCGGGCCTGGATCGTGGGCGGCGTCGCCCTGATCGCCATCATCGGCGCGGCCGGGTTCCGGGCCACGCCCGGCGTCCTGATCACGCCTTTGCAGGAGGAGTTCGGCTGGTCGCGCGGCACCATCGGCTTCGCCGTCTCGGTCAACCTCATGTTCTACGGACTGACCGCGCCCTTCGCCGCCGCCCTGATGGACCGCTTCGGCATGCGCCGGGTCGTCACCCTCGCGCTCGCGCTGGTCGCGATCGGCAGCGGCGTGACCGTCTTCATGGACGCGAGCTGGCAGCTCGTCCTGTGCTGGGGCGTGCTCGTCGGGCTGGGCACCGGGTCGATGGCGCTGGTCTTCGCCGCCACGCTCACCCAGCGGTGGTTCGTGCGCAGCCGGGGCCTGGTGACCGGGATCCTGACCGCCGGAGGCGCGACCGGGCAGCTCATCTTCCTGCCGGTGCTGGCGCTGCTCGTCGAGTCGACCGGCTGGCGGGCCGCCTCGCTGGTCGTGGCGGCCTGCGCGCTGGCGGTCGTGCCGCTGGTCTGGTTCCTGATCCGCGACCACCCGGCCGACGTCGGCCTCCTCCCGTACGGCGCCACCGAACCCCTGCCGCCCGCCGCCCCCGCCACGGTCGGACCGGCCACCCGCGCGGTGCGGGCGCTGCGCGACGCCGCCCGCACCCGCTCGTTCTGGTACCTGGCCGGCGGGTTCGCCATCTGCGGCGCGTCCACCAACGGCCTGGTCGGCACCCACTTCATCCCGGCCGCCCACGACCACGGCATGGCCGAACCGGTCGCGGCGTCGCTGCTGGCCGTCATCGGCGTCTTCGACATCGCCGGGACGATCTTCTCCGGCTGGCTGAGCGACCGCATCGACGCGCGGGTGCTGCTGGGCGTCTACTACGCCCTGCGGGGCGCGTCGCTGCTGATCCTGCCGCAGCTGTTCAGCGACTCCGCCCACCCGAGCATGATCGTGTTCATCGTCTTCTACGGCCTCGACTGGGTGGCCACGGTCCCGCCGACGGTGGCGCTCTGCCGCAAGATCTACGGCGACGACGGCCCGATCGTGTTCGGCTGGGTCTTCGCCTCCCACCAGATCGGCGCGGCCTTCGCGGCCACCCTGGCCGGGGTGACCCGCGACCATCTCGGCACCTACGACCTGGCCTGGTACGTGTCGGGCGGTCTCTGCGCACTCGCCGCCGTCATGTCGCTCCGGATCGCCCGCGGGGCTGGCAGTATTGGCAGGTGAGCCAATACGTGCTGCCGCTGGTGGTCCGCATCGAGCGGGCGACCCCGCCACGGCGTACCGACGCGCTGGAAGCCGCCGCCCTAGCGGTCCTGCGCATGGTTGACGACCACCGCTCGGGCGGCGAGGGCGAATGGGCCGAGGCGGTCCGCGGCTGGGAACGCCACGGCATCCGCAAGGTCGTCCGCCGGGCGCGCGGCGCCGAGTGGACCCGCGTGCTCGCCCTGCCGGGTGAGACGGTGACGGCCGGGAGCGCTCTGGTCCGCGTCCACCCGCCCGTCCCGCTCGACGCCTGGCCCAAGGACCTGTCGCGCCTCCAGGTCTCCGGCACCGACCTGGACGACCCCGAGCCGCCGGGCCCGGCGGGCGCGGCGTGCGTGCTCTGGATCAACCCCCACCTGGAGATGACGGCGGGCAAGGCGATGGCCCAGGCGGGCCACGCGGCCCAGCTGGCCTGGTGGGCGACCTCGCCCCGCGACCGGGCGGCGTGGGTGGACACGGGCCTGGCCGTGTCGGTCCGGACGGCGAGCCCCTACGACTGGGCCAAGCTGATCGAGGCCGACCTCCCGTCGGTCCGCGACGCGGGCTTCACCGAGATCGAACCGGGCTCGGTGACCGTGATCGCCACTGCCCCGTGGCTGGCCGAGGGCGGCTACCGCCCGCCCGGCGGCGGGCCGCTGCGCAACCCCTAGACGGTCAGCACGTCGGCCCAGACCCCTTCGGGCGTGAGCCGCTGGGGTGACGGGCTGTCGTGGACGATCATGAGCCGCCCGTCGCTCAGCAGGGCCAGGCCCTCGGGACGGTCGTCGCGGACGCCCGTCTGGAGGTCGGCGACGTGGATGGGCGGGTCGCTGAAGCCGTGGCCCGGGGTCCAGCGGACGATCTTCACCGGCCCGTCGTGGGTCATGGTCGGGCCGGCCAGGATCAGGATCTCCTCGCCCACCGGGCACAGGTCGCGGATGCCCAGGCCCTCCAGGTCGACGAAGTGGGTGCGGTAGCGGGCGTCGCCGACCGGGGCGAAGCGCAGGCGGCCCTCGTCGTGGGGGTCGGGCTCGGGGCGGATCTCCAGGATGACCGCCCAGCCGCGCAGGACCGGGCCGCGCAGGCCGACGAAGACCCGCTCGCCGACGACGGCGATGCCCTCGATGTCGAAGCCGTTGTCCTTGCCGGGCAGGCGCAGGAACGGGGCCAGATGGGGGTCGTGCTCCAGCATGTCGGACAGGTTCCGGCCGGGGCCGCACAGGATCGCGGCGTGGCGGCGGCCGTCGTCCCGCACGGGGACGGGCAGGCCGTCGCGCTCGACCAGCGGGAGGCGGACGAGGACGAAGCGGTTCTCCTCGCGGACGACGGTGGCCAGGCGCTTGCGGGCCTTCTCGCCGTTCTGGCCGGGTTTGACGCGTTTGCGCTTGAGGCTGTGGGAGCCGACGGCCCAGAGCCAGCCGCCCGTCCGGGCGAGGCCCTCGATGTCGGCCTCCTCGTCGGGGCCGGCCGGGAGGCCGACGAAATCGGCCAGCCGGAAGGTCCGGTGATCCTGGTAGGCGCCGTCGCGCCACGTGAGGCGTTCGACCCCCGCCCACTCGTCCCCGGCGACCCAGAGACACCGGCCGTCCTGGCGGACAGCGGAAAGATCGTGATGGATCGCCGATCCCGGGGCGAACCGGAGCTCTACCTGCACCCGGTCATTATGCGCCGCAAACCTCGTTCTCGAAGTGTGATGGCTATCGCACCCGAATTGCCGTGATTTGCCGTACGCTCACCGACGTGTCACCAGGGGACTATGGGACGAAGGCCGTTCCTTCGTACGTCGCGGCGGAAGCGGAGACCAGTCCGTTACCGAAGATCACGATCCAGGAGCCTCCGCCGCCTCCGTCGACGAAGGGCCTGAGCGATCTGCCCATGCGGCTGGTCTACCGGACCGCCGCGGTCGTCACCGTGATCGCCGCCGTGGGAGTGGTGACCGCCGCCGTCGTGGTCACCCGGAACGACCCCGGCCAGGCCGCCGCGGCGCCCGCCCCCAAGGCCGTCCCCGTGACGGCGGCCTCCACGCCCGCCCCGGCCGCGACGAGCGCCGCGCCCTCCCCGTCGCCCTCGGTCAGTCCCCTCTCGACCGCGATGACCGACGCGCTCGACGACCCCCGGGTCCCCGAACTCCCCGGCGACCAGGCCAAGCTGCGGAAGTTCGCGGGCAAGAGCACGAAGACGCGCGGCCTGATCAAGGACGAGCGGTCGGGCGTCTCGTTCCCCCGCTTCGCCGGTGACTGGGACCTCGCCTCGCCCTCGCCGTTCGCCTCCCGCCAGCAACTGCCCAAGGTCAAGGGCTCGGCCTACCGGGGCATGCTGGTCTCCTGCCCGGTGCCGATCGAGGTGCAGGACGACCTGAAGGACACCGCCTTCCTGGCCGCCCGGTGGACGCTCAACCACCACCCGGCCGGCGCCACGATCAAGTGGACCTCCGCCGACTACACCGACATCGACGACCGTCCGGCCTGGGTGCTCGGCTACGAGGTCAGCTACACGATCAAGGGCGACAAGCGGAAGTCGACGGCGGCGGTGGCGCTGGTGGACGTCCCCGCGTCCAAGCCCGCGCTGGTGTTCGTCACCATCCCGGACACTCAGAAGAAGAGCTACCGCGACATCAACACCGTGATGGACCAGATCAAGGTGCTTTAGACCTAGTCTCATCTGGGGAAATATCCTCCTATCTGGACTTCGGGGGGAGCTCCATCATGGCTACGTTGATCGCTGTCGCCTACGACGACCTCGGCACCGCCGTACAGGTCAGGGACAAGCTGTTCGAGCTGCAGAACGAGCACCTGATCACACTCACCGACGCCGCGATCGTGGAACACACGGCCGAAGGCAAGATCAAGATGAAGCCGGCCGTGAACCTCGCGGCGACCGGAGCGGCGGGCGGCGCCCTGTGGGGCGGCCTGATCGGGCTGATCTTCTTCATGCCGCTCGTCGGCGCGGCCGTCGGCGCCGCGACCGGCGCCCTGGTCGGCTCCAAGACCGACATCGGCGTCGACGACAAGTTCATGAAGGACGTCGCCGAGGGCCTCAAGCCGGGCGGCGCCGCGCTGTTCCTGCTGGTCGAGGACAGCACCCGGGACAAGGTCCTGCCGCGGATCGCGCCCATGGGCGGGCGCGTCATCCACACGTCCCTGTCGCAGGAGGCGGAGAACCAGCTCAAGGAGGCCATCGAGGCGGCCCGGCACCACTGACGCCTGCCACCGAGCCGAGGAGCCGACGTGGGTGAGCCGCCGAACGATTTCCGGGAGGGGGACCGAGACCGCCCGGACAGCCGTCCCGAGAAGAACGGGGACGAGCCGAAGCCCTGGCGGTCCGAAGGACTGCCCCCGCCTCAGCCGAACCGCCCCAGGATCAACTGGTGGCGGTTCGCGCTGACCATGGCGCTCACCTACGCGGCCTTCTTCATCATCAGCTCGTTCTTCGACGGCGAGCCGCGGCAGACCATCTCCTACACCGAGTTCACCCGTCAGGTGAACGGCGGGAACGTGAAGGACATCTACGCGACCGGCATGTCCATCCAGGGCGACCTGAAGAAGGGGCAGCCGATCCCCGGCGACAAGGAGAAGGACACCTTCACCAAGTTCTCCACGGTGATCCCGGTCTTCGCCGACGAGCAGCAGATCTACCAGCAGCTCAGCCGGCAGAACGTGACCATCCAGGCCGAGCCCGTCGGCGACCAGCGCGGCACCTTCTGGAACCTGGTGCTCTCGCTGCTGCCCATCCTGCTGCTCGCGGCCGTGTGGATCTGGCTGATGCGCAGGGCCGGCGGCATGATGGGCGGCGGCGGTGGCGGCATCGGCGGCATCGGCCGCAACCGCGCGGCCAAGCCGGTGGAGAGCGGCAAGGTCCGGGTCGACTTCTCCGACGTGGCCGGCATCGACGAGGTCGAGAACGAGCTCATCGAGATCGTCGACTACCTGAAGGAGCCCGGGAAGTACCGCCGCCTGGGGGCCAAGCTCCCCAAGGGCGTGCTGCTGACCGGACCGCCCGGCACCGGCAAGACGCTGCTGGCGCGGGCGGTCGCGGGTGAGGCGAGCGTGCCGTTCTTCTCGGCCAGCGCCTCGGAGTTCATCGAGATGATCGTCGGCGTCGGCGCGTCCCGGGTCAGGGAGCTGTTCGACGAGGCCAGGAAGGTCGCCCCGTCGATCGTCTTCATCGACGAGATCGACGCGATCGGCCGCACCCGGGGAGCCTCGACCATAGGGGGTCACGACGAACGCGAGCAGACTCTCAACCAGGTCCTGACCGAGATGGACGGCTTCACCGGCAACGAGGGCGTCATCGTCATCGCCGCCACCAACCGTCCCGAGGTCCTCGACGCCGCGCTGCTGCGGCCGGGCCGCTTCGACCGCAACATCGTCGTAGCGCCGCCCGACCAGCAGGGCCGGGTGGCGATCCTGCGCGTGCACACCCGGGGCGTGCCGCTGTCCCCGGCGGTGCAGATTCCGGCCATCGCGAAGAGCACGCCGGGCATGACCGGCGCCGACCTCGCCAACCTCGTCAACGAGGCGGCCCTGCTGGCCGCCCGCCGTGGCCACACCTCGGTCAGCCCGGCCGACTTCGCCGACGCCCTGGAGAAACTCCAGCTCGGCACGGCCCGCGCCATCGTGATGCCGGAGGAGGAGCGCACCCGTACCGCCTACCACGAGGCGGGCCACGCCCTCCTGGGGATGCTGCTGCCCGGCGCCGACCCGGTCAGGAAGATCTCCATCATCCCCCGGGGGCGCGCCCTCGGCGTGACCCTGTCGACCCCCGACGACGACAGGTACGCCTACGACGAGCGCTACCTGCGCGGCCGGATCACCGGCGCGCTGGGGGGCATGGCCGCCGAGCAGGTGGTGTTCGGCATCGTCACCACAGGCGCGGAGAACGACCTGGAGCAGGTCACCTCGATCGCCCGCGGCATGGTCGGCCGCTGGGGCATGTCCCCGCTGATCGGCCCGCTGACCATCCTGCCGACGGAGGGCCCGCCGCAGGCCGCGTCCGCGACGCTGGCCTCGGTCGACGACGAGGCCAGGCGCATCGTCGACGAGTGCTACGCGGAGGCGCAGCGCCTCATCACCGACAACCGCCACCGCCTGGAGGGCATCGTCTCCGCGCTGCTCGACCAGGAGACCCTCGACGAGGCCGACGCCTACGCCGCGGCCGGGCTGACCCGCGACTGACGCCACCACCGGGCGGTCAGCGCGACCGCGACGGCCAGCCCGGCGGTGGTCAGCACGCCGCCCTCGCCCAGCAGCCAGGGGGCCTGCGGCCGCGTCATGGCCTGCCCGACGAAGTAGATCCCGGCGTTGAGCGTGGCGTGCACGACGAGAACCGGCCAGATCGACCCCGTCCGCAGCCGGAACCACACCAGCGGGAAGGCCAGCACGACCGACTGGATCGCGAACCACAGCAGCGCGTAGGCCGTCGGCACGCCGGGATCGACCGCCCCCGGCACGAACAGCATCAGCGGCACGTGGAACAGCGCCCACGCCAGGCCGACGACGAGCGCGACGACGTCGGCCGAGTGCCGCTCCCCGAGCCGGGTCGCCAGGAACGAACTCCACCCGAGCTGCTCGCCGAGCGCGAGGACGAGATACGGCGCCAGCCCCGGGACGAGCCCCACGGCGACCATGAGCGGCGGCGGCATCGGCAGCCCGTCGGGGCTGAAGGAGGCCAGCCCGGTGAGCCATCCGACGCCGTAGGCGAGCGCGAGCCCCGCGACGGGGATCGCCCACGCGTGCAGCAGCGTCGCGAGGGGGACCTTCCGGAACCCCCACGGAAAGCCGCGCGCCCGGAAGGCCACGGCGGCGGCGACGGCCGGCGCGAGGGCCTGACCGTAGAGGGCGAGCTGCGCGGGAACGGGCGCGTCCCCGACGCGGTCGAGGTCGACCCCCCGGGAGACGGCGTAGGCGACGGCGGGGAGCACGAGAACGGGCAGCACGACGGCGAACGTGGTGAGCTGCCGGGAGGTGTCGGTCTTCACGGGACCAGTCGACGGGGCGGGCGGTCCCGCCCGCATGAACGAGGAGTCCCGTCGGCGTCCCGGCCCGCCGGGGTCCCGGTCGCGCCGGGACTCCGGTCCCATTCCCTCGCCTGCGGACAGCCCCGACAATGGGCCCATGCCGACCGTCCGATGGCCCTGGGTGGTGCCGGTGCTCTGCGCGGCCGCCGTCGTCGTCGGCGTCGTCCTGACCGCCGGGGTCGAGCACGCCGACACCGACTATCTCGTGCTGGACGCCATCGTCGGCCTGACCTACCCGGTGACCGGCGCCCTCATCGTCACCGCCCGGCCCCGCCATCCGGTCGGCTGGCTGTTCTGCCTCGGCGGCGCGGGGCTGGCCCTCCAGGCGCTCGCCGGTGGCTACGCCGCTTTCGGCGAGGCCCACGGCTGGCCCGGCACCCTGGCGGCCGGCTGGGTCACCAACTGGGTGTTCCTGGCCGGGTTCGGGCCGCTCCTGCTGCTCCCGCTCTACCTCCCCGACGGCCGGCTCCCGTCGAGGCGCTGGCGCGTGCCCGCCGCCGTCATGATCGCCGCGCTGGCCGGCCTGCACGTCCTGCTCATGCTGCGGGACCGCATCTGGGTGTGGGGGGACGAGCGCCCGAACCCGATCGGGTTCGTCCCGACCGAGCCGCACGCCGCCACCGCGTTCGCGGTCGTCGCGACCGTCGTCGGCGTGACAGGCGCGGTCGCCCTGGCCACCCGGTTGCGGCACGACCGCAGGCGGCTGCTGCCCGTCTTCGCCGCCGTGGTGGCGCTCGCGGTGGCCGTGGCCGTCGACGCGCAGTTCCCGTCGGAGTCGACGCTCGGCGTGCCGCTGCTGGCGGTCACGCTGCCGCTGGTCCCGGTCGCGACGGCGGTCTCCATCTTCCGCTACCGGCTGTTCGACATCGAGGTGCTGCTCCGCCGGACCGTCGTCTACACGCTGCTCACCGGCCTGCTGCTGGCCGTCTACCTCGGCGTCGTGGCCACCGCCCACGCGCTGATGGCCTCGACCGAGACGCTGGTCGCCACCGCTGTGGTCGCGGTCGCGTTCGCGCCGCTGCGGGCCGCGCTGCAGAAGGCGGTGGGCCGGTGGCTGTTCGGCCATCGCGGCGACCCCGCCACGGCGCTCAACCAGCTGGGGGTACGGCTTGAGGCCGCCGCCGACCCCACCCGGCTGCTCGACGGGGCGGCCGAGACGGTCGCCTCCACCCTGCGGCTGCCCGCTGTCGCGGTGGTGTCGGCGGACGGTGTGACCGTCTCCGAGATCGGCCGGACGGGGGGCGAAGCCGTACGGCTCCCGCTGACGGCGAGCGGGCGGCACGAAGGCGAGCTGAGAGCGGCCCCGCGCTCGCCGGGGGAGCCGCTGTCCCGCGCCGACCTGGCCATCCTCACCGACCTGGCGCGGCACCTGGCGGTCGCGCTGGCGGCGGCGCGGCTGGCCCGGGAGGTCCAGGAGTCGCGCGAACACCTGGTCAAGGCCCGCGAGGAGGAACGCCGCCGCCTGCGCCGCGACCTGCACGACGGCCTCGGACCGGGCCTGGCCGCCATCGGGCTGGGCCTGGACCTCATCGAGGCGACGTCGCCGACCGAGACGGTCCGCAACGTGCGCGAGCTGACCCAGACGCTGGTGGCCGACGTGCGCAGGATCGTGCACGACCTGCGCCCCCCGGCCCTCGACGAACTCGGCCTCGCCGGAGCGCTCGAAGACCTCGCCCTCGACGCGACCGGCCCGCGGGTGACCGTCTCCCTGACCGCCCTGCCCGACCTGCCCGCCGCCGTGGAGGTGGCGGCCTACCGGATCGCGCAGGAGGCGCTGTCGAACGCCCTGAAGCACGCCGAGGCGACCCGCGTCGAGATCGCCGCCACCGCCGGGAACGGCCGCCTGACCGTCACCGTCACCGACGACGGCCGGGGCCTGCCCGACCCGCTCGTCGAGGGCGTCGGCAGCGGCAGCATGCGCGACCGCGCCGCCGAACTCGGCGGCACCCTCACCCGAACATCCGAGAACGGCACGATCGTGAAGGCGGTGCTTCCGCTGTGAAGGTACTCCTCGCCGACGACCACCCCCTGCTGAGGCACGGGCTGCGGGCCCTGCTCGAACAGGTCGGCGGCGCCGAGGTCGTCGGCGAGGCGGGCGACGGCGAGGAGGCCGTCGCGATGGCCCTCTCCCTGAACCCCGACGTCGTCGTCATGGACCTGGTGATGCCGGGAGTCGGCGGCCTGGAGGCGACCCGCCGCCTCATCGACCAGCGCCCCGACCTGGGCATCCTGGTCCTCACCATGTCCGAGGACGACGCGTCGGTCTTCGCCGCCCTGCGCGCGGGCGCGCGCGGCTACGTCCTCAAGGGAACCGGCGGCGGCGACTTCCTCGCCGCCGTCACCGCCGTCTCCAAGGGCGAGGCCGTGTACGGCCCCGCGGTCGCCCGCCGCATCCGCCGGTTCCTCACCAGCGGCCCCGGCACCGGCCCGTTCCCCGAGCTGACGCAGCGCGAGCGCGAGATCCTCGACCTGCTCGCCAACGGCAGGACCAACGCCGAGATAGCCCGCACGCTGTACCTCAGCCTGAAGACCGTGAAGAACCACCTGACCAGCGTCTTCGCCAAACTCCAGGTGGCCGACCGCGCCCAGGCGGTGGTCCGCGCCCGCCAGGCGGGCCTGGGCGAGTGACCGAGCGGTGATTTGGTGCAAAGCAGGCATTACCCCTAAATCGGGCGGGGCAGATTGATCGCGGAACACTTCTGAAACGGGGGAGACCGACCGTGAGTCAGTCGAGTCAGTCGATGCACGAAGAGATCATCAGCAAGCTGGGCCCGCAGGGGATCCAGCAGATGGCGTCCCTGCTGGGAACGGACGCCGAGTCGGCCAAGCCGGCCATCCAGGCCTGTCTGGCCACCGTCATCTGCGGCATGGCCCGCAACTGCGGCGAGCCCAAGGGGGCCCAGTCGCTGCGGTCCGCCATGGACGACCAC
Organism: Herbidospora cretacea; assembly: GCF_001570605.1. Taxonomy (GTDB): domain Bacteria; phylum Actinomycetota; class Actinomycetes; order Streptosporangiales; family Streptosporangiaceae; genus Herbidospora; species Herbidospora cretacea. Next base: position 122,998 of record NZ_BBXG01000012.1, read on the forward strand.
TCGGCCGCCGACCCCTTCCGGGACATCGCCGCCCTGGCGAACGACCAGGAGGGGCAGCGCATCCTGGCCCACGTCCTCGGGGTCCCGGGCAGCCGTCAGGCCGCCGAGGGCATCGCCCAGTTCATGGGCATGAACTCGGGCGCCGTCATGAAGATGATGGCGATGGTCGCGCCGATGGCGATGGCCATGATGGCCCACCGGATCGACCAGAACCACATGGACGCGACCGCCATGGCGCGTGAGCTGCGCCGCCAGGAGTCGGCGATGAGCACGACGAGCTTCGGCGACATGCTCAGCGGCGTCCTCGGCGGGATCTTCGGTGGCGCGCAGCAGGGCGGCGCCAAGCCGAAGTCGAAGCCGCAGCGGGGCCAGCGCGTCTAACGCTCCGCCAGCACTATCACCTTGTCACCGGCTTCGAAGACGAGCTCGGCTGATTTGGCCGGATTGAGCACGACGCCGAAGTGGGGCGGTTCGCTGACGCGGGCCGCCCGCCGGTAGCCGATGGCCGTCTCGCCCCTGCGGCGGGCCGATTCGATGACCGTCGCGAACGTGACGGGGCGGCCCTCGGTGACGTAGTCGCTCGCCGGTCTCGGATAGATCTCCGAGCCGCGCGAGTCGAAGAGATAGCCGAAGACGTCGGACAGGTGACGGTTCTCGGCGAGCTGCGCGAGCAGCAGGCCGATGACGGTGTCGCTGATGACGATGTCGTCGGCCTCGGTGACCTCGGCGAGTTCCCTGTTGTTCTCGTCGTGCATCTCACTGACGATCGAGTAACGCTCGTGCATGACCGTCTGCATGTCGCGCAGCTGCAGCAGCGACATCAGCGTGCGCGTGTCGGCGTGGTGCGGCTCGTAGCGGTCGTCCGACAGGACGATGACGTGCTGGTAGAGGCCCACGCCGAGGGACTCCAGGGCATAGCGGTCGGTGGTCTCGCAGTCCTTCACGTTCAGCGTGAGGTTGCGCAGCCCGCCCAGGTTCCCGCCCGCGTCCGGGTGTCCCGCCGCCACGTCGAGCACCGAGCCCGGCGCCACGTATCCGTCGAGATACCGCACGATCGTGCCCGCGCGGCCGTTCCACCCGAGCACCAGCGTGCGTTCGGGTTCCAGCCTGGCGCGGTCCGCGCGCACGATCGCGTCCTCGTCGATGCCCGCGCTCTGCGAGGCGAGCCGGATCGTGGTGTCGTCCTGGGCGATGACGATGACCTCGTCGCCCTCCGCGATCGGCGTGTCCATCGGCGGGTTCAGCTCCACGCCGCCGGCCCGCCGCAGGCCGATGACGGTGGCCGTCTCGAAAGCGGTCAGAGCCTGGCTGTACGTCTTGCCGCTCAGCGACGGCACCCTGCGGAGATAGATCTCACCGTCGTCGAAGTTCAGCAGGTCCATGCAGACGACCGACATGCCCGACTGCCGCGACGACTGCACGATGAGCCGCGCCGACGTGTCGTCGGAGTCGACCAGGTGCACGCCCGGCCCGCCCGCGAGCCGCGCGGCGGCCATGTTGCCCGAATCGGCGATGGCGGCCACGACCGGCGGGTGGTCGCCCCGGCGCTTGGCCAGGGCGAGCAGGGTCTTGATGACGTGGGCGTCGGGGTCGTCGCCGGACGGCGACAGCACCACGATCGACCGGGCCGCGCTGAGGTTCATCAGGTCGAGGGCGGCCCACTCGGTGGGGCGGCCGGTCCGGCAGACGATGCGGGTGTGCCGGGTGTCGGGGATGCGGTCGCGCAGGTCGTCCTCCATGGCGACCTTGTCCCTGTCGGCCAGGATCGCGATGACCGACTTGTGGTCCCTGGCCTTCACGAGCTCCGCGACGATCGTGAACACCTGGTCGGACCAGCCGAGGATGACGGTGTGCTGCGTCTCGATGATGCGCGACCGGCCCTTGCGCAGGTCCTCGACCTTGGTCTTGAGCCCGGCCGACAGCAGGCCGACGAACAGCGACACGAAGAACAGCCCGCCGAGCGAGGCGATCAGCATGATCGCCAGATAGGGCGCGGTGCCGTCGTCGGACGCGATCTTCCCCGGGCTGAGCGTGCGCATCAGCGACGCCCACAGCGCCCCGGAGAACCCGTTCTCGATCTCGCCGGGTGTGAGCAGGACCGCGAGCGCGCCGACCCCGACGATCAGGGTCGCGCAGAACGCCGCCAGCCACCCGATGAGCGCGCCGGTCCCCCTCGACATGGTGTTGTCGAACCAGTACCGCACTCTCTCGCGCATTTTCGCCTGTGCCACAGGGCCTCCCCGCCGCCGCTCAACCCGGACAAGGTACTCCTCATGACCATCAGCCCGCATATCGGTTGACAAACGATGAAAACGACTTCGGGACTAAGGTGGGCTGACGTGACCGAGCTCATTCTCGCCTCCGCGTCCCCCGCTCGCCTGGGCGTTCTCCGCGCCGCCGGGCTGGAGCCCAAAGTCATCGTCAGCGGTGTCGACGAGTCCGCCGTCACCGCGCCGACCCCCGCCGACCTCGCCCTCGTCCTGGCGAAAGCCAAGGCCAGAGCGGTCGCCGACACACTTTCCGGCGACGTGCTGGTGATCGGCTGCGACTCGGTGCTGGAGTTCGGCGGGGTGGCCTACGGGAAACCCGCGTCGGCCGAGGAGGCCACGGAACGGTGGCTGTCGCTGCGCGGACATACCGGACGACTGCTGACCGGTCACAGTGTCATCGACGTGGCCTCGGGGCGTGAGGTGGGCGAGACGTGCGCGACGACGGTCCATTTCGGGACCCCGTCCGACGCGGAGATCGCGGCCTACGTGGCGAGCGGCGAACCGCTGGCCGTGGCCGGGGCCTTCACCCTCGACGGCCTCGGCGGCTGGTTCGTCGACGGCATCGAGGGGGACCACGGCAACGTGCTGGGCATCTCGCTCCCGCTGGTCCGCCGTCTGCTGGGTGAGCTGGGGGTCGAAGTCACCTCGCTGTGGAGCCGGGCGTAACGGTGCAAGCCCGTGGATCGCGGGTGAGGCGTTGATTCGCTAGCCTCGCCCTCATGGTCGGTGGTGGGCCGGTGCGGAAGCAGGCCGGTGGGTTTTTCGACGGGGTCGGGTTCTATCTGCGGGGGATCGGGTGGATGGCCCGGCATCCGCGGTGGTGGCTGTTCGGGCTGATCCCGGCGCTCATCGCGTTCGCGCTGTTCGCGGTGCTGCTGGTGCTGCTCGGGACCAACGCCGGTGAGATCGCCGCCTGGATGACGCCGTTCGCCGACGACTGGGGATGGCGGGAGTTCTTCCGCGGCCTCGTCGGGGTCCTGCTCGTCATCGTCGGCGTCGCGCTCTCGATCGTGCTGTTCACGGCCGTGTCGCTGGCGATCGGCGAGCCGTTCTACGAGAAGGTCTCCGAGCAGGTCGAGGAGAGCCTCGGCGGGCCCGTCCACCACGACGACACGCCGCTCCTGCTCGGCATCGCCCGGTCGATCAAGGACAGCCTGGTCACCCTCTGCTATGTCCTGATGTTCACGATCCCGCTGTTCGTCCTCGGGTTCATCCCGTTCGTCGGGCAGACGGTCGTGCCGGTCATCGGCGCTCTCGTGTCAGGATATTTCCTGACCGTCGAGCTCACCGCGCTCGCCATGGAGCGCCGCGGGATCCGGCGGAGACACCGCTTCGCGGTGATCAAGGACAATCGCGGCATGTCGCTCGGCTTCGGAGTGGGCGTCTTCGTGACGTTCCTGGTGCCGTTCCTGGCCATCGTGGCGATGCCGTGCGCCGTCGCGGGGGCCGCGATGATGGTGCGCGACCGGATGCTAGTTCAGGGGCCGGGGCAGCCGGCCTTCCAGCCGCCGCCGCACCGCCTGTAGCTCCGCGATCCCGGCGTCGACCAGGCCGATCCAGCGCCGGATCGCCTCCGGGGTGGGCTCGCCGTCGAGTTCGCCCATCAGGTCGCGGACGGCCGTCAGGCGGGGCTCCGGCTTGCGGCCCAGGTTGGCCATCAGACCGGCGGTCGCGATCTGGCGGTCGGCGTGGTGGCGGGTGAAGCCCCAGCGCTGGCGGCAGTAGTCGTCGAACCCGGCGTAGGCGGCGCGGTAGAGCCGCAGGTCGCGGATGCGGGTCAGCGCCTGGCCGGTCCGGCCCAGCCCGCCGGTCCCGGCCGACTCGATCTCCGCCTCGGCCTCCGCCAGGGCGGCCTGCTCCTCACGGGACAGCGCCGGCCGGGCGACCACGCCCCCCGCGAGCCGCTTGAGCACCTGCCCGTGGCACGGCCCCGGGACGCACCAGCATCCCAGCACCTTGCCGCGCAGCTCGGGCACCCGCGCGAGCAGCTCGGGCCGCCCCGTCAGGTAGGACTCGTAGCGGCGCAACTGCTCGCCGCGCAGCGCGTCGTCCTTCTCGTGGGGGTTGGCCCAGTCGCTGCGGGTGTCGATGCGGACGTAGAGCCCCGCGGTCCGCGCCCACGCGATCAGGTTGGGATGCCCTCGGCGGCGGTTCATGCTGACGATGACCGTCTCTCCGGCCAGCAGGCTCTCCAACCGGGCCCGCTCGTGGCCGGACCATCCATCGGTGACCGGAACGTCTCGCATGCCCGTCAACGCTGCTCCCCTCGACGCACAACCGTCCCATGCCGCGCGGTTCCATTTGCGGTTTCCAGAGCTATGCCCACAGCGAACGCGGTTTTCCACAGCCGCGCCGATGCCCGTTTCCTTCCTCCCGTACGCCGCCACGATCGCCCCCATGCCCATCGACCACCGGCTCCGCCTGTCGTCCCCGGCCGACGTCCTGGCCGCCATCCCCTACCTGCTCGGGTTCCACCCTGCCGACAGTCTCGTCGTCATCGGCGTCCAACACGCCGCCGTCCGCCTGGCGACCCGCTGGGACCTCCCGCTCGCCCCCGGCGCCCTCGGCGACCTGCCGCCCCTGCTCGCCCGCGAGAAGGCCGACGCGACCGTCCTGGCCGCCTTCGGCGACGCCGCGCTGACCGCGCCCGCCCTCGACGACGCGCTGCGCTTCCTGTCGGCCACCGGCGTCGGCGTCCACGACGCGCTCCGCACCCACGAGGGCCGCTACTGGTCCCACCTCCACGACTGCCCGCCCGGCGGCGTCCACTACGACACCGCCGCCCACCCCGTCGCCGCCGAGGCCGTCGTGCGCGGCATGGTCGCCCTGCCGGACCGCCAGGCGCTCGAACGCACGGTCGCCCCCGTGACCGGCCCCGCGCGCACGGCGATGGACCTCGCGGCCGGGCGCGCCGAACGCGAGGTGTGGAAGTGGGTGGAGAAGGCCGACCCGGCCGCCTACCTGGCCGACGGCATCGCCCGGGTGCGGTCGGCCGTCGAGGTCCACGAGCGCGGCGGCCGGCTGTCCGACGACGACGCCGCCCGGCTCGGCCTGGCGCTGTGGATGATCCGGGTCCGCGACGAGGCCTGGACCCTCATCGACGACCGCCCCGCCCACCTGGCGCTGTGGCGCGACCTGACCCGCCGCCTGCCGCCCCGCCTGGTCACCCCGGCGGCGTCGCTGCTGGCCGCCGCGGCATGGCGGACGGGCGACTGCGCGCTCGCGTCGATGGCGCTCGACCGGGCGCTCACGGCCGAGCCGCGCTACACGATGGCGCTGATCCTGACCGAGGCCATCGCCCGGCTGCTGACGCCCGAAGACGTCGGCGACCGCATGCCGACACCGGAGCAGCTCGACCGTGAGATGGGACCGCCGTCGATGAGCTGGTTCACTCCGATGGTGGCGCGAATCGCCGGATGAGGAGGGGCGTCAGACCCCGTCCGCCTGGCGGCGGCGTTCGTTGTAGGCCCGCATGCGCGCCGGATATCCGGTGAGCTGCACGTCATAAGCGGGCAGCCGCAGATCGCGGGCCACCTTCTTGATGACGGCGGGGGAGCCGACCCGGCGCCGGGTCCACTCACCGTCATGGGCGACCGCGACGGCGGTGGTGTCGGTGGCGAAGGTCTCCGGCTCGACGTAGAACTCCACGCCGACGCGGGACTTCGCGAACTCGATCAATGCCTCGATGTCCTGATCGGTCGCTTCCCGGTCGAAACGCTGCACTTTCGGACCACGGTTACGACGGAGTCCGTAGCGGTCACGCCATCTCATACCCCTTGTATACCGTCCGATCGGGCGCCGCGCGCCCCTCTGGCCCATCTCCGGGGCGGGTCGGGGACATCCCCGATTCTTCTTCGTCATGGCCTCGGCGACGATGGGAAGAGGCAGACTCGAAGAGACGTGTCTCACAGCGGAAGGCAGGGTTACATGGCGGCCTCGTTCTCACCACCAGTGCCGGGCCGCGGACCCACCCCGCCGGCTCAGCTCCGCGTCAGCGACGCCGACCGCGACCAGGTCGTCGAACACGTCAAGGCGGCCTACGCCGAGGGCCGCCTCGACAAGGACGAGATGGATCTCCGCCTCGACCACGCGATGACCGCGCAGACCCACGCCGACCTGATGCCCATCATGGCCGACCTCTACGGCCGCGTGCCCACGGCGACGGCCTACCCCAAGCCCTGCGACCGCCCGGCCCGCGCCGCCGACGCCACCGACCGCGCCGCCGACGCCACCGACCGCGTGGCCGGCGCCGCCGCCCACCTCATCACCCTGACGGGCCTGTTCGTCGTCGGCCCCCTCATCATGCTCCTCACCGCCGGCCGCACCTCGCCCTACGTGCGCCGCCACGCCATGGAGGCGCTCAACTTCCACCTGACGGTCTTCGGCGCCACGATCCTGCTCCCGTTCACCGTCGTCGGCATCGTGCTGGTTCCGCTGTTCTGGGTCCTCGGCATCGTCCTGTCGATCGTCGGCGGCGTCTCCGCCCTGGCCGACGGCGACTTCCGGTACCCGCTCACCATCCGCCTCATCAAGTAGCCGGGCCGGTTTTCCAAGCCCAAACGCCTTCTTTCCGTTACGGCTCCGCCTACTAGGGCACCGCCCGCCGCTTCCAGCGCGCCCCGCAACCGGCGCCAACCGGCCGCTCCATCCCACCTGGCAACGAGCAGCCATGAACGATCACTTGTGCCGGTGCGACAGGCTGAGCAGCGCCGAAGCCAGGCTGGCGGCTCACGCCGGCGAAAGTCAGGCACACCGGCTTACTCGTGGGGTCAGGCCGGGGGGAGCAGGGCGCGTACCGCTGCGATCTGGTCGGCGTCTTCGGCGCGTTTGTCGGGGCGGTAGCGCAGGACCCGGGCGAAGCGGAGGGCCATGCCGCCCTCGTAGCGGGTCGACCGCTGCACGCCGTCGAAGGCGATCTCGACGACCAGTTCCGGCTTGAGGGGGACGGTCCACTCCGTGGTGGGGCCGTCGGCGAGTTCCAGGAAGCGGGCCGTCTGCCAGGCGAGGAGTTCGTCGGTCAGGCCCTTGAAGGTCTTGCCGAGCATGACGAAGCCGCCGGTCTCCGGGTCGTAGGCGCCCAGGTGCAGGTTGGAGAGTTTCCCCTCGCGCCGCCCGTGGCCCCACTCGGCCGCCAGGACGACCAGGTCGAGGGTGTGGCGGGGCTTGACCTTGATCCAGCCCGCGCCGCGCCGCCCGGCTGCGTAGACCGTCGCGGGCGCCTTGACCACCACGCCCTCGTGGCCCTGGCGGACGGCCTCGGCGAAGAACTCCTCGCCCTCCTCGGCGTCCGAGGTGACCAGCCTCGGGGTGATCAGCTCGGCGGGGACGGCGGCGGTGAGGGCCGCGTGGCGGTCGGCGTCGGGGAGGTCGAGCAGGTCGGCGCCGTCGACGCGCAGGGCGTCGAAGAAGAACACGCTCAGCGGGACCTCGCGCGGGCCGACCTTGGTCGCGACCCGGCTGGAGGTCACCTGGAACGGCAGCGGGCTGGCGTCCTCCCGCAGCGCGATGACCTCGCCGTCGAGGACGATGTCGGTCGCCGCCAGGCCGCGGACCGCCTCGGCCACCTCCTGGACCTGCTCGGTGATGTCGTCGAGGGTCCGGGTGAACACGCGCACCTCGTCGCCCGACCGGTGGGCCTGGATGCGGATCCCGTCGAGCTTCCACTCGATCGCGGCCGGGCCGCCGATCTTCTCCAGCGCGGCGGTCACCGTCGGCGCGCTCTGGGCCAGCATGGGGGCCACCGGCCGCCCGACCTCCAGGTGGAAGTCGCGCAGCGCCTCCACGCCACCGGCCAGCGCCGCCGCCCCCACGGCGGGCAGCCAGCCCCGGAGCATGAGCGCGCGGCGCACCTCGGCCGAGGGCACGTCGGCCGCCTTGGCGATGGCCTCGATCATGACGCCGTCGAGGGCGCCCTGGCGGAGCTCGCCCGTCAGGAGCCGCCCGAGGAAGGTCTGTTCCTGGCGGGTCGCGGCGCCGAACAGCTCCCCGACGAGGGCGCGGCGGGCGGCCTGGGAGCCGGGGCCCGACTGGGCCTTGACGCGTTCGAGGAGGGCGTCGATCTGGGTGAGGGTGGCGGTCGCGGCCAGCCGGGGTTCGGGGAGGTCCTGGAGGGAGCGCCAGCCGACGCCGATCTGCCGCTGCGGGAGCTCGCCCGACAGGTAGGCGATGGCGATCTCGGCCTCCTCGGGCCCCACCCGGGCGAGCAGTTCGGCCAGATGGCGGATCTTCGCCAGCCGGGCCGAGTCGGCGGCGACGGCCGCGGAGGTCCTGGCAAGATCGATCAGCAACACACCGTAATCCTGCCGTACCGGCCCTTCCAATGCCACGGCCCGGCCGCCTCTCGGGGACCGGGCCGTGACGGGCAGGCGAACGTCAGTTCACGCCGAGCAGGTCGACGACGAAGATGAGGGTCTCGCCGGGCTTGATGGCCGCGCCGGCGCCCCGGTTGCCGTAGCCCAGGTGCGGGGGGATCGTGAGGCGGCGGCGTCCGCCGACCTTCATGCCGGCCACACCCTGGTCCCAGCCGGCGATGACCCGGCCGCCGCCGAGGGGGAACTGGAACGTGTCGCCGCGGTTCCACGACGCGTCGAACTCCTCGCCGGTGGAGAACGCGACGCCGACGTAGTGCACGCTCACGGTGTGCCCGGGCTTGGCCTCAGGGCCGTCGCCTTCCCAGATGTCGACGATCTCCAGGTCGGCGGGCGCCGAACCCTCGGGAAAGTCGATCTCGGGCTTCTCGAGTGCCACGTGGGTCTCCTTGTTTCATGGCGTTCCGCCGGCCACTCCGCGGGCCGGACCGCACGACTCTACCGGCACCTCCGCACGGCTCGTCGGGCGTGTCGCGGCCTCACCCCCGAAGCCGGGCCCACCTGCCCGGACATCCGGTACGTGCGGGCCCCGGCGAGGGTCTGGTCACGATATTTCGGGACAAGGCGGATGCCTCATCGGCCCTTCGCGGTGGCGTCCGACTCCTCGGCGCGGCGCTGGGCGGGGATCTCGTGCTCGGCGGTCATGCCGTCGGAGGTCATGGGCGGCAGCGTGCCGGCGCTCGGGGGACGCGCCACGACGACCGTCTCGGCCGGGGCGAGGCCGCCCTGGATGATCGTCTGCGCGCGCTCCCAGACCCCGGCCGTCACCAGGACGTCGTAGCGTCCGGCCACGATCGAGTTGCGGCTGGTGAAGTCGCGCACGCCACCCTGGAACATGTGGCTGGTGAAGCCGAAGGCCGCCCCGGCCACGGCGCCCCACAGGATCGACCAGAGGACCAGCCCCACGAACGAGGTCGTGGTGGTGGTGAACAGGCCCAGGAACAGGCCGACGACGAGGCCGAACACCCCGCCGCTGACGGCCCCCGTTAAGGCCGCGCGGCCGTTGGTCAGGCGGCCGGTGACCTTCTCCTCCATGCGGAGGTCGGTGCCGACGATGGCGAGTTCCTGGACCGGGAACCCGGCGTCCGACAGCGTGTCCACGGTCTTCTGGGCCGCGGCGTAGCGGTCGAAGCTGACGAGCAGGCGCCGGTCCGCCTGGGGCATGGCCGGGCCGTGCGTGGGCGTTTCGTACATCAGGGCCTCCTCGATATCGCTTTGGTGGAAGACCCCCGCCCCTACCCGCACGGCCCGGCCAATCACGCGAACACGGTCACCAGCTCTGGTGGAGCGGCATTCCCTCGCTGTAGCCCGACGCGCTCTGCACGCCCACGACCGCCCGCTCGTGGAACTCCTCCAGGCTGGTCGCGCCGGCGTACGTGCAGGAGGACCGGAGGCCCGCCACGATGGCGTCGATCTGGTCCTCCACACCCGGGCGGGCCGGGTCGAGGTACATGCGCGAGGTGGAGATGCCCTCTTCGAACAGCGCCTTGCGGGCCCGGTCGAACGGGGTGTCCTCGGCGGTGCGCAGCTTGACCGCGCGGGCCGAGGCCATGCCGAAGTTCTCCTTGTAGCGGCGTCCGTCGGCGGCGGTGCGGGTGTCTCCGGGCGATTCGTACGTCCCGGCGAACCAGGAGCCGATCATCACGTTCGACGCCCCGGCGGCCAGCGCGAGCGCGACGTCGCGGGGGTGCCGCACGCCGCCGTCGGCCCACACGTGGCGGCCCAGGCGGCGCGCCTCGCGGGAGCAGTCGAGGACGGCGGAGAACTGCGGACGCCCGACGCCGGTCATCATCCGGGTCGTGCACATCGCGCCCGGCCCGACGCCGACCTTGATGATGTCGGCCCCCGCCTCCACCAGGTCGCGGACCCCCTCGGCGGTCACCACGTTCCCGGCCGCGATGGGCACGCCGGGCTCCAGCGCGCGGACGGCGCGCAGCGCGGCGAGCATCTTCTCCTGGTGGCCGTGGGCGGTGTCCACGACGAGCACGTCGGCGCCGGCGTCGACGAGTTCCTTGGCCTTGGCGGCGACGTCGCCGTTGATGCCGACGGCCGCCGCGATCCGCAGCCGGCCCGAGGCGTCGACGGCGGGCTGGTAGAGCGTCGCGCGCAGCGCGCCCGTGCGGGTGAGGACCCCCACGAGACGTCCCTCGCCGTCGACGACGGGGGCGAGCTTGTGCCGCCGGTCGTGCAGCAGGTCGAAGGCCACCTGCGGGTCGACGCCCGCCGGGACGGTCTGCGGCGAGGGGGTCATCACCTCGCCGAGCTGGGTGAACATGTCGACGCCCTGGCAGTCGGCCTCGGTCGCCACGCCGACGGGGCGGTTGTCGAGGTCGACCACGATGACCGCGCCGTGGGCCCGCTTCGACAGCAGGGTGAGCGCCTCGCCGACGGTGTCGTGGGCGGTCAGCGTGATCGGCGTGTCGTGGACGAGGTCGCGGCTCTTCACCCACGAGATCACGTCGGAGACGACGTCGATGGGGATGTCCTGCGGGATGACGGTGATGCCGCCGCGCCGGGCGACCGTCTCGGCCATCCGGCGGCCCGCCACGGCGGTCATGTTGGCCACCACGATGGGGATGGTGGTGCCGGTCCCGTCAGGGGAGGACAGGTCGACGGCGAGTCGCGAGCCGACGTCGGATCTCGATGGGACCATGAAGACGTCGCTGTAGGTGAGATCGTACGGCGGGGTCATGTCGTTGAGGAATCGCACGTCTGTCCAGACTAGTTGGCTTACATAGGATTGCGGCTGATCACCATTCGTCGAGGGGAACGATCTTGATCATTGCCGACCGGCCGGAGTTGCTCGTCGTGGGCTACGCCATCCGCACCACCAGCGACGCCGAGGAGGACCCCGACCGCGCCCGGCTCCCGGGGCTCTGGCAGCGCGCCGGTGCGCCGGGCGCCTTCGCCCACGTGCCGGGACGGGTCGACGAGAACATCTACGCGGTGCTGACCGACTACGAGAGCGACCATAACGGGGCATATACCCAGATCGTCGGCATCGCGGTGCACACGGCGGCAAGGCTACCCGAGGCCATGGTGGCGGTCCGGGTGCCGGGAGTGCCCTGCCTCCACCTGGAGGTGCGCGGCCCGCTGCCGCAGACGCTGCTCGAGGCCTGGCAGTACCTCGCCCAACACCCCGGCCGGCGGTCGTTCACGACCGACCTGGAGGTCCACCACCAGGCCGGCGTCGACCTCTACATCGCGGCCCGGCCCAACTACTCCGAGGTCGCCGGGTAGTCCCAGAGCGGCTCGCCGGTCTCGAAGCCGACCGGCTCGCCCCACTGGTTGCGGTAGCTCACCTCGTGGACCGGGCGCCTGGGCGCCACGCCCCACCTGCCGGTGGGGTAGCCGAAGGTGACCGTACAGGCCAGTTCCCAGCCCTTGCCCTCCGGGACGCCGAGGATCTTCATCGCCTCCGCGCCGTGGAACAGGCCCATGACCGTGGTGAGGGCGGTGCCGACGCCGTGGCCGCGCGCGGCGAGCTGGGCGTTCCAGACCGAGGGGAAGATCGAGCCGCCGCTGGGGTCGTTGCGGGTGAAGGCGAACAGCAGCAGCGGATACTCGGCGAAGTGGTCGGCCAGGTGCTGCGACGACTTCAGCACGCTGAGGGTCCGCTGGTCGCCGGTGGCCTCGGCGGTCTCGCGCCGCTCCTTGTAGTGGCCGGAGTAGAGGCGGCCGAGCGCGTCCTGGTAGAGGGGCGCGAGCCGGTCCTTGACCGACTGGTCGTCGACCAGCAGGAACCGCCAGCCCTGGGCGTTGCCGCCGCTGGGGGCGCGCACGGCGGCGTCCAGGATCTGACGCTGCACGTCGAGGGGGATGGGGTCGGGCTTGACCCGGCGCATCGCGCGGGTCGTGTAGAGGGCCTCCAGCAGGTCCATCAGGCCATGAGTCCTTTCGATCGAAGACTGGTCGCCGTCTCCTCGGACAGACCCCACGCGGTCAGGTCGTCGAGGCGGGTGGCGGGGGCGAGGTCGCCGGTCCCGGCGCCGAGCAGGCGGGGCGCGGGGGCCGCCTGGGGGATCCCGCCGATCTCGACGAAGGTGCCCCGCGCGGCGTTGTGGGGGTGGCCGGGGGCCTCGGCCAGGTCCAGGACGGGGGAGACGCAGGCGTCGGAACCGTCGAAGACGGCCTCCCACTCGGCGCGGGTCCGCGTGCGGAACGCCTCGGTGAGGCGGTCGCGGAGCGCGGGCCAGTCGTTCTGGTCGGGGGGATCGGCCAGCTCCAGTCCCCGGACCAGTTCCGCGTAGAACTGGGGTTCCAGGGCGCCGACCGCCATGAACTTCCCGTCCTTGGTCTCGTACGTGTCGTACATCGGCGCCCCGCCGTCGAGCAGGTTGGTCCCCCGGGGACCCCAGAAGCCCGACCGGGTCAGCGAGTAGAACATGGAGAACAGCACGGCCGCCCCGTCGACCATGGCGGCGTCGACCACGCGGCCCCGGCCGGTCCGCTCGCGTTCGAGCAGGGCGAGCAGGATCCCGTACGCGAGCATCAGGCCCCCGCCCGCGAAGTCGGCCAGGAGGTTGATCGGCGGCGTCGGCCTCTCGCCGGCCCGGCCGAGCTGGGAGAGCACCCCGGAGATCGCGAGGTAGTCGATGTCGTGGCCGGCCCTGGGGGCCAGCGGGCCGTCCTGGCCCCAGCCGGTGAGGCGGCCGTAGACCAGGCGCTCGTTGACGGCGTGCAGGTCGGCGGGGCCGATGCCGAGGCGTTCGGCCACGCCGGGGCGGAAGACCTCGATCACCGCGTCGGCGTGGGCGGCCAGCTCGCGGAAGGCGGCCGCGCCCTCGGGCGACTTCAGGTCCAGGCCGATGGAGCGCTTGCCCCGGTCCATGACGTCCTTGCGTGGCTTGTCGGTCACCGCGGCGACCCGGTCGACCCGCAGGACCTCGGCCCCGTGGTCGGCCAGCATCATCCCGGCGAACGGTCCCGGGGCGAGACCGGCCAGTTCCAGCACCTTGATCCCCGCCAGCGGGCCACGCGTTTCCATGGTCACGGGCTCAGTAGAACAACATTCGGCAACGACTCGCAACCCGGTCGCAGCGTGTCGAACCAGGCATGGCAGTCTGAGCGCATGACCGACTTAGGGCGTCCCTGGCGGTTGCTGGCCCTGCCGCCGTTGCCCGCCGACGCCGTGCGCGGGCTGCTGTCCGGTCTGGGCGACCGGATCGATGTCGTCACCCCGCGGACCCGTGACCGGGCCGCCGTGCTCGACCTGCTGCCCGAGGCCGAGATCGTCGTCGGCGACTGGAGTTCCCAGCTCGTCCTCGACGCCGAGGCGGTGGCCCGCGCGCCGAGGCTGGCGTTCGTCCAGCAGCCCGCCGTCGGGGTCGACGGGCACGACCTCGGCGCGCTCGCCGACGCGGGGGTGCCGCTCGCCAACACGGCCGGGGTGAACGCCGTCGCGGTCGCCGAGTGGTGTGTCGCGGCGGCGTTCGCGCTGGTCCGGCGGCTCGTCCAGGGCGACGCCGAGGTGCGGGCGGGGAACTGGCCGCAGCTCACCCTCCAGCCGAGGGAGCTCTCGTCGTGCCGGATCGGGCTGGTGGGGTTCGGCCCGATAGGAGCGGCCTGCGCCCGGATGTTCACGGCGATGGGCTGCGAGGTGGCCTACTGGTCGCGCTCTCCCAAGAGGGAGACCTACGGCGCGGTCTACGAGGACCTCGACGAGCTCACCCGCACCAGCGACGTCGTGGTGATCGTCGTCGCGCTCACCGGCGAGACGCGGGGGATGTTCGACGCGGCCCGGCTGGCGACGATGAAGCCCGGCTCGTTCCTGGTGAACGCGGCCCGCGGCGGCGTCGTCGACGAGAAGGCCCTGCTGGAGGCGGAGAACCTCGCCGGGGCGGCGCTCGACGTGTTCGTCACCGAGCCGCTGCCGCCCGGCGACCCGCTCCGGTCGAGCGACCGGATCCTGCTGTCGCCGCACGCCGCCGGGGTGACCCCGCAGTCGACGACGCGGCTCATCCAGTGTGTGGTCGGGAACCTCGCGGCGGCCGTCGGCGGGGCGCCGGTGATCAACGTCGTGAACGGAGTAAACCCCGTGGTCAGACGTCGCTGACCAGGTCCGGACAGTTTTCCCGGGCTTAACGTGTCGAGTCTGGTATGCGGGGGTTTAGGGGGATATGGTGCGCTTGGGAAGATCTCTATCACGACTACACATGGGGGTGGCGTCATGCCCGAGCGCATGACCAGTATGACCACCCATAGGAGAGCGGTCGAGCAGATTCGCGACTCCTACGCGGCGATTCCCGACGGCTCGGCCCCGCGCCTGGCCAAAGCCACCACGAATCTCTTCCGCTTCCGCGAACCGGCCAACGGCGCGAAGCTCTCGGCGCGCGACCTCGACCAGGTCATCGCCGTCGACCCGGAGACGATGACCGCCGAAGTCCAGGGCATGACGACGTACGAGGACCTCGTCGACGCCACCCTGCCGCACGGTCTGATGCCCTTCGTGGTGCCGCAGCTCAAGACGATCACGCTGGGGGGCGCGGTCACCGGGCTCGGCATCGAGTCGACGAGCTTCAAGGACGGCCTGCCCCACGAGTCGGTGGAGGAGCTGGAGATCCTGACCGGCGACGGGCGCATCCTCGTCGCCCGCGCCGACAACGAGTACGCCGACCTCTTCAATGCCTTCCCGAACTCCTACGGAACCCTCGGCTACGCCCTGCGCATCAAGATCAAACTGGCGCCGGTCAAGCCCTACGTCAAACTGACGCACCTGCGCTTCTCCGACGCCGCCAAGTGCATGCTGGCCATGCAGGAGATCTGCGAGCGCCGGGAGCACGAGGGGGAGAAGGTCGACTTCGTCGACGGCACCTACCACTCGCCCGACGAGATGTACGTCACCGTCGGCACCTTCGCCGACCGGGCGCCCTACGCGTCCGACTACACCGGCATGCGCATCTACTGGCAGTCGATGCGCAGCCGCAGCCGCGACTGGCTCTCCATCCGCGACTACCTCTGGCGCTGGGACACCGACTGGTTCTGGTGCTCCCGCGCGTTCGGCGTCCAGCAGCCGCTGGTACGTTCCCTGATGCCGAAACGCTGGATGCGCTCCGACGTGTACCGCAAGCTCGTCGGGCTCGACCAGCGTTACGGGCTCACCGCCCGCGTCGACCGCTGGCGGGGCAACCCCCCGCAGGAGTCGGTGATCCAGGACATCGAGGTGCCCATCGATCGGGGCGCCGAGTTCCTGGACTTCTATGTCAACCACGTCGGGATGACCCCCGTGTGGATGTGCCCGCTCAGGGCGACACGCGACTGGTCGCTCTATCCACTGGAGACCGGTCGGCTCTATGTGAACTTCGGATTCTGGGGCATGGTGCCTCTCCCCCGGGGACAGCAGGACGGCTACTACAACCGCGCGATCGAGCAGGCCGTCCACCAGCTCGAAGGACACAAATCCCTCTACTCGTCGTCCTACTACGAGCGCGACGAGTTCTGGGCGTTCTACAACGGGGAGGCCTACTGGCCGGTCAAGCGGTCGTACGACCCCGGAGGTCGGCTGCTTGACCTGTATGAGAAGTGTGTACGGGGAAGGTGATGCACGCATGACACTCGCCGAGATCTTCGAAAAGGTCGTCGGCACGGGAGCCGGCATCGAGTTCCACGCCTACGACGGGAGCAAGGCCGGTCCGTCGATGGCCGACATCCGGCTTGAGGTCAAGTCGCCCGTCGCGGTGGCCTACCTCGCGCAGGCCCCCGGCGAGATGGGCCTCGCCAGGGCATACGTCTCCGGGCACCTCGACGTGCACGGCGACATGTATGACCTGCTCGACCGGATGTGGTCGATAACGCTCCACGACCTGCCGCTGACGGAGAAGCTCGCCGCCATCCGGGCCCTCGGGCCCAAGCCGCTGCTCATGCGGGTGCCGCTGCCCCCGCAGGAGGTCCGGCAGTCGGCGATGGCGCGGCTCGGCAGCCGCCACGCCAAACAGCGCGACGCCGAGGCGATCCACCACCACTACGACGTGTCCAACCGCTTCTACGAGTGGGTGCTGGGCCCCTCGATGGCGTACACCTGCGCGGTCTACCCCGAGCAGGACAGCACGCTGGAAGAGGCCCAGTTCGCCAAGTTCGACCTGGTCGCCAAGAAGCTCGACCTGAAGCCCGGCATGCGGCTGCTCGACGTGGGCTGCGGCTGGGGCAGCATGGTCCGCCACGCGGCCAAGGAGTACGGAGTGAAGGCGCTCGGCGTCACGCTGTCCAAGCAGCAGGCCGAATGGGCGCAGAAGGCCATCGCGGAAGAAGGCCTCGGAGACCTCGCTGAAGTGCGATTCTCCGACTACCGCGACGTCACAGAAGGCGACTTCGACGTGGTGAGCTCCATCGGCCTGACGGAGCACATCGGCGCCAACCAGCTGAAGAGCTACTTCACTTTCCTGTACGACAAACTCAAGCCGGGCGGCCGGCTGCTCAACCACTGCATCACCCGGCCCTCCTCCAAAGACCGCACCATCAACAAGACCGGCTTCATCAACCGCTACGTGTTCCCCGACGGGGAGCTCGAATCGGCCGGCACGCTGATCCGCGAGATGGAGGACGTCGGCTACGAGGTCCGCCACGAGGAGAACCTGCGCGAGCACTACGCGCTGACCCTCCGCGACTGGTGCAGGAACCTCGACGCCCACTGGGACGAGGCCGTGGCCGAGGTCGGCCAGGGCACCGCCCGCGTGTGGCGTCTCTACATGGCCGGCTGCATCGTCGGCTTCGAACGCAACAAGGTCCAGCTCCACCAGGTCCTCGGCGTCAAGCTGGGCAAGGAGCAGAGGTCCGGCGTCCCGCTGCGGCCCTCGCGCGACTGGCCCTGACCGTCTCGCACGAGAAAGGGACCCCGGGTGACCGGGGTCCCTTTCTGTTGTCCGGTTACGAGTTCAGGCTCACCTTGACGATGCGGTCGGAGCCGTCGGGCTGGCCGCCGTTGTCGTCGGCGTTGCTGGTGGTGACCCAGATCGCCTGCTCGTCGGGCACCTTCTCGACCGCGCGCAGGCGGCCGTAGGCGCCGGAGTAGTAGGCGACCGGGTCGCCCGCCTCGGTGCCGGTGAGGGGGATCGCGTAGAGCCGCTTGCCGCGCAGCGCCGCCATGTAGACGACGTCGTCGACGATCGCGATGCCGCTCGGGGACGCGTCGGCGGTCGGCCAGGTCTTCTTCGGGTTGGTCATGCCGGCCTCGTCACACGGGCCCTCGCACTTCGGCCAGCCGTAGTTCCTGCCCGGCTCGATCAGGTTGAGCTCGTCGGTCGTGCTCGCGCCCAGCTCGGCCGACCAGAGGCGGCCCGCGGAGTCCCAGGCGAGACCCTGCGCGTTGCGGTGGCCGAGGGAGTAGACCCGCGAGCCGTCCGGGTTGCCCGGGGCCGCCTCGCCGGTCTTGGTGATCCGCAGGATCTTGCCGTTCAGCGATTCCGGGTCCTGCGACAGGCTGGTCTCCTGCGCGTCCCCGGTGGAGACGTAGAGGAAGCCGTCGGGGCCGAACTTCAGCCGGCCGCCGTTGTGGAAGGTGCTCTTCCTGATCCCGGTCAGGATCGGGGTGTACCCCGACAGGGTGGTGCCGTCGTAGGTCATCTTCGCGACGCGGTTGCCGTCCGACGAGGAGTGCATGAAGAACACGTCCTGGTCGGAGGTCCCGTTCCAGCCGGGGGAGAAGGCCGCGCCCATCAGGCCGCCCTCACCACCGGTGCCCGTCGACTCCGGCACGGCCCCCGCCTCGGTCTTCGCGCCGTCCTTGGCGACGCGGAACACCTTGAAGCTGTCCCGCTCGGTGACCAGCGCGAAGTCACCGGCCGGCGACCACGTCACGTCCCACGGGACGGTCCACTGCTCCGAGATCACGGCCGGCGCACCGGGCACCCCGGGCACCCCGGGCGTGGTGGGAGTGGGAGTCGGACTGGGCTCCGGAGTGGGCTCGACGGTCGGCGTCGGGTCGACGGTCGGCGTCGGGTCCACAGTCGGGTCCACGGTCGGGTCCACAGTCGGCGTCGGGTCGAGGGTTGGCGTCGGGTCTACGGTCGGGTCCACGGTGGGTTCGACCGTCGGGGTCGCCGGAGGGGTCTCGACCGGCGGGGTGCAGGTCGGGGTCGGCGTGGGAACCGGGTCGGTCGGCGTCCCGGAGACGGTCGGCGTCGCGCTCGGGGTCTCGCTGGGGGTCGCGGTCGGCGTGGGGACGGGGGTCGGCCTCGCCGTGGGGGTGACCGTGACCGTCACGGTCACCACCGGCTCCGGTTCGGTGGACTCCGCCGGGATGACCGGGCACGGGGTCGTCGGCGGGGTCGTCGGCGGGGTCGTCGGCGGCGACGGCGTGCAGGTCGGCGTCGGTTCGGGGGTGTCCGTCAGGGTGGGCGACGGCTCCGGGGTGCCGGGACCGCTGGTCGGCGTCGGGAGCGGAGTGCCCGACGGGTCGGCCGTGACGGTCGGCGTGGGAGCGGGCGTCTCCGGGGAGCCCGGGGGCGTCGGCTGCGGGGTCGTGTCCTCAGGGAAGCCGGGCACCGAGTCGGCGAGCGGGATGGGCTCCAGGTCACAGGGCGGCGGCGGTGAGCAGGTCACGGTCGGCGTGGGCTCGGGGACCGGCGGGACGCTCTCGCTCGGCGTCGGCAGCGGGCCGGTGGTGGCCTCGGTCTGCGTCCGCGCGGCCACGTCCGCAAGGGGCGTCTCCGAAGGGGTGACCGTCTCCGACGGGGTCACCGGCGGGGTCACCGGCGGGGTCGGTCCGGGGGTCCACGTCGGGCACGGTTCCGGGACGACGCAGCCGACGTCCGGCGGGGTGAGCTCCGGCGGGTCGGGCGGGGTCTCGCCGGGCGGCATCGGGCTGACGCAGGGCACCGGCGTGGGCTCCTGCGTGGGCTCCTGCGTGGGTTCCCCGGTCGGTTCCAGGGTCGGTTCCGCGCTCACGGACGGGCTCGGGGCCGGCGTCCGGGGCGGGGTGGTGACCGGGAACAGCGTGATGCTGTCGAGATGGGGGTTGCCCCGCCGCGTGGTGGCCACGACCTTGACGGTGGACTCGCCCTCGGGCAGGTCGGCCTCGACGGCGACGCTGCGCCAGTAACGGGAGGCCCGGAAGCGCACGTCCTCGGCGACGACCTCGTCGTTGACGAGCACGTCGGCCTGGAGGGTGCGGCTGGTCACATAGCGGATGTGGATCCGGTTGGGGCCGGCGCCAAGAGGGGTGACCGTCCACTCGACGAAGTTGCCGCGCCGGTCGGCGCCGTTGACGTAACCGCGCCCGGTGTATCCCCAGAAGCGCTTCTGGACCACGCCTCGCGATATGGCGGCCGTCTCGGCCTCGTACCGGATTCCCTTCACATATGGTGTCGTGCGTCTGTCTGGTGTGGTCGTGCTGGCCGTGGACACGGGCACCATCACTGATCCAGTGATGAGTGCTCCGGTCACGAGCAGCAATAACGAACCGGTGAGCGCGCGCATGGAGTTGTCTCCCCGACATCGACTACGGCGGCACTCGCGCCTCCCTACCCGCTTCCCCACCCCGGAATCATCCAAAATCCGGCAATAAAAGACCGCGCCGGGACGGAACCGGCGCGGCCCCGACCGCGTCTCAGCGCAGTTCGCGCTTCAGGATCTTGCCGGTCGCGGTCATCGGGAGTTCGTCGCGGAACTCGACGACGCGCGGGTACTTGTACTGCGCCATCATCTCCTTGCCCCACTCCACCAGCGCCTCCTCGGTGATCGTCGCGCCGGGCTTGAGGATCACGTAGGCCTTGATCTCCTCGCCGTGCGAGGGGTGGGCGACGCCGACGACGGCGGCCAGCGAAACGGCCTCGTGGGTCATCAGCACCTCCTCGATCTCGCGCGGATAGACGTTGAACCCACCCCGGATGATCATGTCTTTGGCGCGGTCGACGATGAAGTAGTAGCCGTCCTCGTCGCGGGTGGCGATGTCGCCGGTGCGGAACCAGCCGTCGTTCATCACCTCGGCGGTGGCCTCGGGCCGGTTGTAGTAGCCCTTCATGATGTTGTGGCCGCGGATGGCGATCTCGCCGATCTCCGTGGCGGTGTTCCAGCCGGCGTCGATGAGCTTCATCTCCACGCCCCAGATCGGGGTGCCGATCGAACCGGCCTTGGCGACCCGGCCGGGCTGGTTGAACGAGGCGACGGGGGAGGTCTCCGACAGCCCGTAGCCCTCCAGGATGGGCGTGGAGAAGGTGGTCTCGAAGTCCTTCAGCACCTCGACGGGCAGCGCCGCGCCGCCGGAGACGGCGGTCTTCAGCGTGGTCGGCACCTGCCCGCCACCGGCGTGGACGGTGGTGAGCAGCGCCCAGTACATCGTCGGCACCCCGGCGAACAGGGTGATGTTCTCGGCGTTCATCAGCCGCAGCGCCTCGACCGGCTCGAACCGGGGCAGCAGCACCAGCGTCGCGCGCCGCCGGAACCCGCCGTTCATGACGACGGTCTGGCCGAACGAGTGGAACAGCGGCAGCGTCGCCAGATAGACGTCGTCGCCGGCCGACTCGAACATCGTGTCGTTGACCAGGGCGTTCATCAGCATGTTCTGGTGGCTGAGCTCGGCGCCCTTGGGCTGCCCGGTGGTGCCGCTCGTGTAGAGGATCACGGCGGTGTCCGACGGGTCGGTCTGCGCGGCCTCGAACTCCCCGCTCATCCCGCCCAGCGCCGCCCACAGGGTCTCGCCGAACTCCGACTCGGTGGCCAGCGGAGTGGCGGGCAGCACGTAGAACTGCTCGGCCGACGACGCCTCGAAGCCCGCCTTCCCGCGCTCGCCGAGGGGCAGCTCGGGGGTGCCCTCGAAGCAGAAGAACGCCTTCGACTGCGAGTCGTCGAGGTGGTAGGCGATCTCCCGCCCCTGCAGCAGCACGTTCAGCGGGACGACCGTCGCGCCCGCCTTCAGGATGCCGAAGTAGACGAAGGGGAAGTAGGGCGAGTTCGGGCACGCGAGGGCGACCTTGTCCCCCCCGCCGATGCCCCGCGACACCAGCAGATTGGCCACCTGGTTGGCCACGGTGTTCACGAACGAGTAGGACAACCGCAGGTCACCGAACACGAGGGCGGTGCGGTCGGGCGCCTCACGGGCGCTGTCCTCCAGCACGATCGACAGATTGAGCATGGGCCACATCCTTCGGGGGGATCGACATACCTACCGGTACGTAGGTCACCTTAAAAGGTGGACGCGCCCATGTGTGAGGAGTAAGCACGAGGAATGGAGTTCGACTACGTCATCGTCGGCGCCGGATCGGCCGGATGCGTCCTGGCCGCCCGCCTGTCGGAGCACGCCGCCACCACGGTGGCCCTCATCGAGGCCGGCGGCAGCGACCGCAAGCTGGAGGTCCGCATGCCGGCGGCCTTCAGCAAACTGTTCGGCACGAGCTACGACTGGAACTACACCACCGCCCCCCAGGCGGAGCTCGGCGGCCGGGGCATCTACTGGCCCAGGGGCCGCATGCTCGGCGGCAGCTCCTCGATGAACGCCATGATGTGGCTGCGCGGCACCCCGCTCGACTACGACCAGTGGGACGTGCCGGGATGGTCGTACGACGAGGTCGAGCCCTACTTCCGCCGCGCCGAACACCGCGTCGGCTCCAACACCGGCGGCGTCTACGGCACCAGCGGCCCGATCCACATCTCGGAGCTGCGCACCCAGAACGAGGCGACCGGCGCGTTCCTGCGGGCGTGTGCCGAACTCGGCATGACCAGGCTCGACGAACTCAACGGCGCCGCCACCGAGGGCTTCGGCCCGACCCCCGTCACCCAGGACCGGGGCCACCGCTGGAGCTGCGCCGACGCCTACCTCCGCCCGGCGATGGCCCGCGGCAACCTGACGGTGCTGACCGCCGCGCAGGCCCACCGCGTCGTGGTCGAGGACGGCCGCGCGGTCGCCGTCGACTACGGGTCGGGGGAGCGGGTGGTGGCCAGGAAGGAGGTCATCGTCTGCGCGGGCGCGATCGGCTCGCCGCAGTTACTCATGCTGTCGGGCATCGGCGACCCCGATGTGCTCGCCCGCAACGACATCCCCGTGGTGCGGGAGTCGCCCGAGGTCGGCGCGAACCTGATGGACCACCTGGCCACCGGCGCCTACTTCCGCTGCCCGAAGCCCATCACGATGTCCGGCGCGGAGAGCGTGCCCAACCTGCTCAGCTACCTGGTCGGCCGCAAGGGCATCCTGACCTCGAACGTCGCCGAGGCGGTGGCGTTCATCCGCACCTCGGAGGCCGAACCGGCCCCGGACGTCGAGCTCATCTTCGCGCCCGCCGTGTTCGTCGACCACGGCCGCACCCCGCCCGCCGGGCACGGCCTGACCGTCGCGGCGGTCCTGCTCCAGCCGGAGTCCCGGGGCCGGGTGACCCTCGACGGCCGCGAGCCCGTCATCGACCCCGGCTACCTGAGCGCCCCGGCCGACCTGCGGCGGCTCGTCGACGGGCTGAAGGCCTGTCTCGACGTCGGGGCCACCGAGGCGCTGCGGCCCTACGTCAGCGGCACGATCGAGCCGTACACCGATCCGAAGACCGACGACGAGATGGCCCAGTGGGTGCGCGACCGGGCCGAGACGCTCTACCACCCGGTCGGGACCTGCCGGATGGGCGCCGACGACGCGTCGGTGGTCGACCCGGAGCTGCGGGTGCGCGGCGTCGAGGGGCTGCGCGTCGTCGACGCGTCGGTCATGCCGACGCTGAACCGGGGGCACACCCACGCGCCCGTTGTGATGATCGCCGAGCGCGCGGCCGACCTGATATGGCAGCATTGATACCGAATGTCGTTCTGGTCCCCCTCCCTCGGAGGCTCCACACTCATGACGATGCCGCCGATCACCTCGGCCGCCGATGTCGACCTGTCGGACTGGGAGTTCTGGAAGCGGCCGATGGCCGATCGGGAACACTCCTTCCAGCTGCTGCGTGACCTCGACCGCCCCGCCTTCTTCGAGGAGCCCGTGGTCTCCTTCGCCAGCCAGGGCCTCGGCTATCACGCCCTGGTGCGGCACGCGGACATCCTGGAGGCCAGCCGCACCCCCGACGTCTTCTGCTCCGGTGACGGCGGCGCGACGAACATCGTCGACATGCCGCCGGAGTTCGTCGAGTACTTCGGCTCGATGATCAGCATGGACGACCCCCGCCACGCCCGCCTGCGCCGGATCGTCTCCCGGGCCTTCACGCCCAAGATGATCAAGCAGTTCGAGGACGACGTCGCGGTGGCCGCCACGAAGATCGTCGACGATCTGCTGGAGAAGGGCTCCGGCTGCGACTTCGTCGAGGAGGTCGCGGCCCGGCTGCCCCTGAAGATCATCTGCGACATGATGGGCATCCCGGAGAAGGACTACCGGTTCGTCTTCGACCGCTCGAACATGATCCTCGGCGCACAGGACCCCGAGTACGTCAGCGACCCCGAGGCCATCGCCACGGCGCTGCTCACCGCCGGCATGGAGCTGCAGCAGCTCGTCCAGGACCTGGCCGCCCACCGGGAGAAGAACCCCACCACCGACCTGATCTCGTCGCTGGTCAACGCCAACATCGACGGCGAGCGGCTGACGCTCCAGGAGCTCGGCTCGTTCTTCATCCTGCTCGTGGTGGCCGGCAACGAGACCACCAGGAACGCCATCTCGTACGGCCTGCGCCTGCTCACCGTCAACCCCGACCAGAAGGCCCGCTGGCTCACCGACGTCGACGGCCTGGCCCCCGGGGCGGTCGAGGAGATCGTGCGGCTGGCCAGCCCGGTCAACTACATGCGCCGCAAGGTCACCCGCGACCACGTGATGAACGGCAACGAGTACAAGAAGGGCGAGAAGGTCGTCCTCTACTACTGGTCGGGCAACCGCGACGCCGCCGTCTTCGACGACCCGCTGAGGTTCGACATCGGCCGCAACCCCAACCCCCACGTCGGCTACGGCGGCCCCGGCCCCCACTTCTGCCTCGGGGCCCACCTGGCCCGCCGCGAGATCACCGTGATGTTCCGGGAGCTGCTCACCCGGGTGCCCGCCATCGAGGGCGGCTCACCCGAGCGGCTGTTCTCCAGCTTCATCAACGGGACCAAGCACATGACCTGCGAGTTCTAGGACTTCTTGATCGAGTCGAGGATCGTGTTGACGTCCGGGAGCAGGTCGTCGCGCAGGTCCGGGATCTGCATGTAGACGATCGACGGGACCTCGGCGCCGGTGTTCACCGCGGCCACCACGACCAGGGTCCCGCCGCCGTCGTCGGTCACCTTGTAGGCGGCGGCCTGGCCCAATCCGCCCGGTAGCTTCTGCGCGCCGACCTTGGCGACCTTGTTGGGCTTGGGGAAGATCGTGTTGCGGGCCCGGACCACCACGCCGTTCAGCACCGGCCGCATGTCGGTCGGCGACTTGTACTGCGAGGCGAGGTCGGCCGGGAGCTGACCGGTCATGACCGTGGCGAACCAGGGCTTGCCCTTGGAGGTGAGCCCGGCGCTGACGAACTGGCGGGTCGTGTAGCCGTAGGTCGCCTTCACCGTCTGGGTGTCGGCGTCGGTCTTCCACTGGCCGCCGAGCATCGCGATCGTGATCCCGGCCGCCTCGTCGGTGACGTCGCCCTTCACGGCCGACTTCTCGCCCTCGTACTGCGGGATGCCGTTCCCCTGGGCGGGCGCCGACGCGGCCGGCTTGGCCGACGGCTTGCCCGAGGAGACGGGCTGCGCCGTGGTCTCGGCGGCCGAGCTGAGCGGCCCGGCCAGGAACGCCCACAGCAGCGCCACGATCAGCGCGACGAGCACCGAGCCGACGAGCGCGAACAGCCAGACCGGCTTGCCCTTCTCGTCGTCCTCGTCGTCGTCGGTGGTGTGCTGGCCGTCGCCCCAGACGGTGTTCCACAGCTCCTGCTGGCGGGCGGCCGGGGGCGTCTTCGGGCCGCTGATCTGGCCCGCCGTGACGAACGGCTTGTAGGGGTCGTCGTGGGGGAGCTGCTGGACCAGGTGCTCGCCCGTGGTGGGGCCGTAGTGCTGGGCCTGCGGCGACGGCTGCGGGGGCATCTGCTGCTGGGGCATCTGCGGCGGGGCCGTCTGCTGGGCCGGCTGCTGCGGGGGCGCCGGCGGCTGCGGCGGGGCGGCGTGGCCGGGCGGGCCCATGGTGACCGTGCGGTCGGTGGCCGGGGCGGCCTGCGCCTGCATCGCGGCCTGGGTGGCGGCCTGCGCCTGGGCGGTCTGGTAGTTCTGGTGCTGCTCGTCGACCGGGTGGGGCACGCGGGGGTCGAACGGGCCGCGCGGGGTGCCGAACACGGTCGCCGGTTCCTGGTAGGAGAACGGCGGCTGCGCCCCGTTCTCGACCGGGCGGGGCGGGAACGACGGGCTCCGCTCCTCGGTCCGGGGGAACACGTTGGGCGCCGAGGCCCAGGGCCCCTCCTGCGGGGGGAGCTCGGGGAAGCCGGGGCCGGTCTGCTGGGCCGGCCGGGGCGGGGGTTCGGGGAAGTTCATCGGAGGAGGGAACACCGGTCCACTGCCGGCCCTGACGGGCGGCGGGAAGTCGGGGGCGGGGGGCCCGGGGCGTACGGGAGGAGCGGCGCCGGCGGGCGGCGGGAAGGCGGGGTAGTCCTCGGCCGGGCCGAAGGGGCTCGCCGGGGGCCGCACCGGTGGCGGCACCGGGAACGGTGGATGCTCCTGCATAGGGGCCTGGATCGGCGGGCTCTGCGGGCCGGTCTGGTGCTCCGGGCGCTCCTCGAACCGGTCGTCGAACCCGGGGGACTGGTGCCGGCCGGGCGGGGCGGCGACCGGGTGAGGCGGGAACGAGCCGCCGGGCGGGGTCTGCGGGCCGGTGTGGCGGCCGTGCGGTGCGCCCTGGGGCATGCCCTGAGGTGCGCCCTGGGGTGTGCCGACAGGGTTCGGCGGATACGAGGCGGCGGGCGGCGGCACCTCGGGCCACGCCGGCGGGACTTCCGGCCAGGCCGGGCCGCGCCGAGGATCGCTGTGCTCCGAGGGCATGGAACCTCCCGAGATCATGCCCGAATTAGACGTGCTTGGCATGATCTCATGCGCGCCAGGGGCCGGGGCGGCGAAACTGGAAAAGCCCCCTCTGAACGTCTCGCCCGTGGGGTCGGTCGGCGGATCCTGCATCGGAAGGTCCGCCTGCGGGAAGTCCGGGTCGCGCCTCGGGTCGACAGAGTTCACGAGATGAGGGTAAACGAAAGGGACAACCGAGGTCACAATGGATCTATCACCATCCGATATCGGCCCTTTACTCAGCGTGTAAGATCGACACTTATTCGTCAGCGCCCCTTGCGAACTGCGCTACGCTTGGCCTATGCGTGCCGCGAACCTGCTTCTTACCGGGCCGCGTCGAGCGAGCTGATCGAGCAGCCTCGACGCGGCCGCCCCTCGTGCTTGAGCCCGGGGGGTTTCTTTATGGGCGAGACGCGGACGACCGAAGGGCGGACGTGGCTCGCCCCGCGAATCTGCCCCAAGAAGCAGGTGTCGATAAATCAGGAGATCAAACGTGGACGAGCAGGTATACGACCCCCAGGCGATCCAGGCCAAGTGGCAGCCCCGCTGGGAGGAGCTGAAGCCCTTCGCCGTCGTCGAGGACGACGCCGATCCACGGCCGCGGCGCTACATGCTCGACATGTTCCCCTACCCCTCCGGTGACCTGCACATGGGCCACGCCGAGGTGTTCGCCATCGGCGACGTCGTGGCGCGCTACTGGTTCCTGAAGGGTTACAACGTCCTGCACCCGATCGGGTGGGACTCCTTCGGCCTGCCCGCCGAGAACGCGGCCATCAAGCGCAACGCCCACCCGGCCGAGTGGACGTACAGCAACATCGACACGCAGGCCGCCAGCTTCCACCGCTACGCGATCTCCTTCGACTGGTCCCGCCGCCTGCACACCAGCGACGCCGACTACTACAAGTGGAACCAGTGGCTGTTCACCCGCTTCTTCGAGCGCGGCCTGGCCTACCGCAAGGGCGGCCTGGTCAACTGGTGCCCCAACGACCAGACGGTGCTGGCCAACGAGCAGGTCGTCGGGGGCAGGTGCGAGCGGTGCGACGCCGTCGTCGTCCGGCGTGAGCTGACCCAGTGGTACTTCAAGATCACTGACTACGCCGACCGCCTGGTCGACGACATGGCCCGCCTGGAGGGCGGCTGGCCCGACCGCGTGCTGACCATGCAGCGCAACTGGATCGGCCGCAGCACCGGCGCCGACGTCGACTTCGAGATCGAGGGCCGCAAGGACCCGGTCACGGTCTACACGACCCGCCCCGACACCCTGTACGGCGCGACCTTCTTCGTCGTGGCCGCCGACGCCCCGCTGGCCGCCGAGATCGTCACCGAGGCGCAGCGCCCGGCCCTGGAGGCCTACCGCGCCGAGGTCGCCAAGCTGTCGGACATCGAGCGCATGTCGACCGAGAAGGAGAAGACCGGCGTCTTCCTGGGCGTCCACGCGATCAACCCGGTCAACGGGGAGCGCATCCCGGTCTGGGCCGCCGACTACGTCCTGGCCGACTACGGCCACGGCGCGATCATGGCCGTGCCCGCCCACGACCAGCGCGACCTCGACTTCGCCCGCAAGTTCGACCTGCCGGTCAAGGTCGTCGTGCACACCGGCATGGCCGACCCCGGCGAGACCGGCAAGGCCACGCCCGGCGAGGGCAAGCTGGTGAACTCCGGTCCCCTCGACGGCCTGACCAAGGCCGAGGGCATCGAGAAGATCATCGAGATCCTGGCCGAGCGCGGCACCGGCAAGGCCACGGTCAACTACCGGCTGCGCGACTGGCTGCTGTCCCGCCAGCGCTTCTGGGGCACGCCGATCCCGATCATCCACTGCGGCGAGTGCGGCGAGGTCCCCGTCCCCGACAAGGACCTGCCGGTCGTGCTGCCCGACCTGCGCGGCGAGGCCCTGTCGCCCAAGGGCGTCTCGCCGCTGGCCTCGGCCACCGACTGGGTCAACGTGCCGTGCCCGTCGTGCGGCGGCGCGGCCAAGCGCGACACCGACACGATGGACACCTTCGTCGACAGCTCGTGGTACTTCCTGCGTTACCTGGACCCGAAGTTCGAAGACGGGCCCTTCGACCTGGAGCGGGCCGAGAAGTGGGGCCCCATCGACCAGTACGTCGGCGGCGTCGAGCACGCCGTGCTGCACCTGCTGTACAGCCGCTTCTTCACCAAGGTCCTGTACGACATGGGCATGATCAGCTGGGACGAGCCCTTCACCCGGCTGCTGAACCAGGGCCAGGTCATCAACGGCGGCAAGGCCATGTCCAAGACCCTGGGCAACGGCGTCGACCTGGGCGTCCAGATCGACGACTTCGGCGTCGACGCGGTCCGGCTGACCATGGTCTTCGCCGGCCCGCCGGAAGACGACATCGACTGGGCCGACGTCTCCCCGGCCGCGTCGCTGAAGTTCCTGGCCCGCGCGCTGCGCGTGATGACCGACGCGTCGGCGGGCGGCAGCGACGTCGCGGCCGGCGACCTGGAACTGCGCAAGGTCACCCACCGGACCGTCGACGAGGTCACCAAGCTGGTCGACACCCACCGCTTCAACGTGGCGGTGGCCAGGCTGATGGAGCTGACCTCGGCCACCCGCAAGGCCATCGACTCCGGCCCCGGCGCCGCCGACCCCGCCGTGCGCGAGGCGGCCGAGGCGCTGGCGGTCATGCTGTCGATCGTGGCGCCGTACACGGCGGAGGAGGGCTGGGAGCGGCTGGGCCACCAGCCGTCGGTTGCCCGCGCCACGTGGCCGGTCGCCGACCCCGCGCTGCTGGTGCAGGAGTCGGTCACGGCCGTCGTCCAGGTGGCCGGCAAGGTGCGCGACCGCTTGGAAGTTTCACCGGACATTTCGGACACCGATCTGGAGGCGCTGGCTCTGAGCTCCGAGAAGGTCAGGGCGCACCTCGACGGAACCCCCCGCAAGGTCATCGTGCGGGCTCCCAAGCTGGTCAACATCGTTCCG
Source organism: Herbidospora cretacea (assembly GCF_001570605.1). Taxonomy (GTDB): domain Bacteria; phylum Actinomycetota; class Actinomycetes; order Streptosporangiales; family Streptosporangiaceae; genus Herbidospora; species Herbidospora cretacea. The sequence goes on from NZ_BBXG01000012.1 coordinate 152,475, forward strand.
TAGGAGCAGCATTGACGCCCGAGCCGATATCTCGAACATCGTCGGGCGTGCGGTCCGGGCATGCCTCGGCGGGGCATGCCTGAACCCGTAGCGGCTCGACGATCAGGCGTGCCCCCGCTTTGGAGGCACTTTTGTCCAGATTCACCGCCCTGTTGGCGGGAACCGCGCTCCTCACGGGCTTACTCGTGGGCATCAGCGCCCCCGCCAACGCGGCCGGCACGGGGACCGGCTACCTGCGGACCAACGGCAACAAGATCGTCGACAGCACCGGCGCGACCGTCCGGCTGACGGGGATCAACTGGTTCGGCATGGAGACCGACAACAAGACCTTCCACGGGCTCTGGGCCAGCGTGACGTGGCGCTCGCAGCTCGACCACATGGCCCAGCTCGGCTACAACACGCTCCGCATCCCGTTCTCGAACGACGCCCTCAAGCCCGGCGCGGTCGCGACCGGCATCAACGACTTCACCAACCCCGACCTGGTCGGCCTGTCACCGCTCCAGATCCTCGACAAGGTCATCGCCTACGTCGGCACCAAGGGCATGCGCGTCATCCTCGACCGCCACCGCCCCACCTCGGCCGGCCAGTCGGCCCTCTGGTACACCCCCACCGTCTCCGAGGCGACCTGGATCGCCGACTGGCGGATGCTCGCCCAGCGCTACGCCGGCAACACCACCGTCATCGGCGCCGACCTGCACAACGAACCCCACGCCGACGGCACCAACCCCAACGCCACCGGCGCCTGCTGGGGCTGCGGCGTCGAGACCCGCGACTGGCGCCTGGCCGCCGAACGCGCCGGAAACGCCATCCTCGCCGTCCAGCCCAACTGGCTGATCTTCGTCGAGGGCGTGTCGTGTCCTTCCGGGGGCCTGTCCAACGTGTGGGACAACGACACCTCCAACGACGAGGACTGCGGCTGGTGGGGCGGCAACCTCTCCAAGGCCGGACAGTTCCCGGTTCGGCTCAACGTGGCCAACCGGCTCGTGTACTCGCCGCACGAGTACGCGACGTCCGTCTACAACCAGGCCTGGTTCTCCGACCCGAGCTACCCGGCCAACATGCCGGCCATCTGGGACCGGTACTGGGGCTACCTGTACAAGCAGAACATCGCGCCCATCATGATGGGCGAGTTCGGCACCACGATGACGTCGAACGTCGACCGGATCTGGCTGACGGAGCTGATGAAGTACACGGGGACGGGCGTGAACGGGATGTCGTTCACGTACTGGTCGTGGAACCCCAACTCGGGCGACACGGGCGGCATCGTCCTGGACGACTGGGTGACGGTGCAGACGGCCAAGCAGAACATCCTCTCGCCGTACCTGATCGCCCCGGTCCCGCCGGGCACGTCACCTTCCCCCTCGCCGTCGCCCTCTCCCTCGCCTTCCCCGTCACCTTCTCCGTCGCCCTCGCCCTCGCCTTCACCCTCACCCTCGCCTTCGCCTTCGCCTTCGCCCAGTCCGTCTCCCTCGCCTTCGCCTTCGCCTTCTCCGGGGGGATGTGTGGCGACGTACCAGATCATCAACCAGTACCCGGGTGGGTTCCAGGGTGAGGTCACCGTGCGGCCGTCGTCGGCGGCGATCAGCAAGTGGACGGTGCGCTGGACCTTCGCCAACGGTCAGACGATCACCCAGCTCTGGAGCGGCCAGCACACCGTCTCCGGCTCGCAGGTCACGGTGAACAACGCGCCCTACAACGGCGCCATCGCGGCCAACGGCTCGACGACGTTCGGCTTCAACGGGACCTGGAACGGCACCAACGCGGTGCCTGCTCTCACCTGCACCATTTAGCCTGAACGGCCCGCCACCCTTTGTGGGGGTGGCGGGCACGTTCGATTCCCTGGGCACGGAAGACGCCGCTGCGAAAAGCGCCTGGGCGATGCGAGGAAATCGCCGTGACGAATGGCCGAGAACGACAGGAACCCCGCGCTCGGCAAGCACGATCCCCATCGGGATTACCGCATTTCAAAGGCGCGCTTGTCGTGTTCGACAATCGGCTCAGCTTGGTCAGGCGGCCGATCTCCGGGCCGACCGTTCATCCGTGGCCGGAAGTGCGCTCCGACATATCGGCGCTGCCTGGTGTCCTCCCTGCCCGCACGGACCTGTTCCCGACCGGACCCGCCTCGGCCCTTTCGGGTTGGAATGGGCAGGACTCAGTCGGTTGAGTACCTCAGCGCACCGTTATGCGTTCAGATCGCGAGCATCGGCCGCTTGCTGATGTAACAGGGGTGTTCGGCGTTCAGCCATTCGGTCGTGAGGCGGAACCCGGTGAGACGTTCGGCGATGGCCAGGGCGTTGGCCGCCCAGGTGACGGGCTCGGCGCCTCGCGCCAGCAGCGGAGGTTCTCCCACGATCTCCTCAAGGGAGATCGGCCCCTCGACCCACGGCTCGTCGTTCCGGTGGACGACCAGCAGGGCCTCCGCGTCGGCGGCGTAGGTGAAGGTGTGAGAGTCGTGAGGGTGGAGCAGGAGCGAGAAGGCGGTCCCCTTCTTGGAGAGCGCGAGAAGCGTGCCGGTGCGGGCTCCGCCGTCCCCGAACGGCTCGACGCAGACGAGCCACGGACCCGCCTTGGCGAGCAGGATCTCGCTGCCGGAATGGCCCCGCAGCTGGAAATCCTTGAAAGCCGCGGAATGGCAGTCGTCGAACGAGAGGGAGAGCTCTGAATCGGGGTCGCCGCCGAGAATGTCGAGGGCCGTCTCGGACTCCAGGCCGGAGATCCAGGTGATGGTGCCCCAGTGGGACAGCGCCCGCTTGTCTTCAAGCAGCCCGAGATAGTGAGAAACGTCGGTCACCTACGTATTCTGTCGAGGATCTCGTCCAGGATGGGGCCCGACGTGCCGAAATTGAGCCGGATCCAGGTGTCCGGAGCGCCGTAGATCGTGCCGGCGGCGACCATGACCCGGGCGTCGCGTTGCAGGACGGCCGCGGCGTCGGGAATGCCCGTGTCGATCCAGGCCAGATAGGTGGCCTCCGGGATCCGGTAGGTCCAGCCGGCCGGCAGCCGCTGGGCCACGGTCTTGCGGTTACGGTCGAGGATGGCGAGGACCTCTTCGAGCCACGCGTCACACTGCCGCCAGGCCGCGTCGGTGGCGGCGACGGCCAGGACGCTCGGGTTGCCGTACAGGTTCGGCGGCCGGGTGGCCAGCGCCGCACGGGCTCGCGCGGAGCCGATGTGGGCGACCGCGCAGTGCACGCCCCCCATGTTGAAGGCCTTGCTGGCCGACGTGATCGTGACCGTCCGGCCGGGCCGGAGCAGGCCGAACGGGATGTGCTCGTTCGGGGCGAAGGTCAGGTCGGCGTGGATCTCGTCGGAGATCACCGTCAGGTCGTGCCGGTCGGCGTAGTCGGCCAGTTCCTCCAGCTCCGTACGCGTGAAGCACCGCCCCGTCGGATTGTGCGGGTTCACCAGAAGCAGCACCCGCGCGCCACCGGGGTCGGCGGGCAGCTCGGCCCGCCAGGTCTCCCCGTCGGGGACCAGCGGGATCGGGACCGGCGGCCGGTTCATCGCCTCCAGGGTCATCAGGAAGGCGTTGTAGGTCGGGGTGTGCACGAGCACGCCCTCGCCCGGCACGGTCAGCACGTCGAGGAGCGCCTGGAGCGACTGGTTGAGGTCGGTGAAGGCCTTGACGTGGGCGGGATCGGGGTGGAAGCCGTAGCGGGCGGCCATCCGTTCGGCGAACGTCTCGGGCAGCGGCAGACCGGGCTGCTCCCAGGGCCAGTCGGGGTAGCCGAGATCGGTGGAGACCCGGTGCATGACCGCGTCCCGGATGGGCTGCGCCACGGGAAAGTCCATGTCGGCCACCCACGCGGGGATCACGTCGGGCGCGGCCTGCACCCATTTGGTCCCGTCACGCCTACGGGCCTGCTCCACGGTCAATCGATCAAGTTCCACGCAAACAGCGTATGACGTGACGAAAACGTCGCATAGGGATCTACCGGACCCCAGCAGTCACCTGGTGCAGGCAAGGAGAGCGACATACTCTGCGGAAGCTTTCCCGGCCCAGGGCACACCAGCTATCGCGGACCTTTGCCATGAACCGACACGTCAGCTGCCAGCTCGAGAAACAGACTGAATGCGGCCGGGTAACGGCTGCCACTTGATCAACGGACGCGGTGAACGGCTGCTGTCTGATCAACGGACGCCGAGAACGGCCCCCATTTGATCAACGGACAGAGCGCTCCGCCCGGGGCGGATCTGCGGCTGAAGGGGTGCAGCCGCAGATCTGCGCCGTGTGCCTAAAGCTTGCGGAGGACCGCCGTCACCTTGCCGAGGACGGTTGCCTCGTCGCCCGGGATCGGCTCGTAGTTGGGGTTGTGGGGGACCAGCCACACGTGGCCGTCTTTGCGCTTGAAGGTCTTCACGGTGGCCTCGCCGTCGATCATCGCGGCCACGATGTCGCCGTTGTCGGCGACAGGCTGCTGACGGACGACCACCCAGTCGCCGTCGGCGATGGCCGCCTCGATCATCGAGTCGCCGGAGACCTGGAGGAGGAACAGGGTGCCCTCGCCGACGAGCTGCTTGGGCAGCGCGAAGACGTCTTCGAGGTTCTGCTCGGCCAGGATCGGCCCACCTGCGGCGATGCGCCCCACGAGGGGAACATAGGCCGCCGTCGGGCGGTTGAAGCCGGAGTCTTCCTCGGCGGCGTCGGGATCGACCCAGAGGACCGGCTCCCCGGGCAGACGCACCTCGAGGGCGCGCGGGCGATGGGGGTCGCGGCGCAGGTAGCCCTTGCGCTGAAGGGCGGTGAGCTGGTGGGACACACTCGACGTGCTCGTGAGCTGCACCGCCTCACCGATCTCGCGCATCGACGGTGGGTAGCCCCGCTGCTGGACCGAGTCGCGGATCACCTCCAGGATCTTGCGCTGCCTGGGGGTGAGCCCGAGCGAGTCGCGGCGGCGCACCGCCAGATCGCTCACGCTCTCGTCGCGCTGGCTGGCCAGCCCGTCGTTGTTCACCTGGGCACCTCCCAATCCGTGTTCCTCACGTCGCACAGAGCGACGCTACCGCGATTCAAGATCAATATCAAACAGTTGTTCGATTGCCCTCGAAAACGTCGGTGGCGTGGTGTACAACATCGTACGGGAGTTCGATCGACATCGTGTTCGATTCACGCGATCTTTCTTCCGTCCTGCAGGGGCAGTCGAGGAGGTTCACGATGAAGCCCACGCAGAACAACGCCACTCCGACCTCATCCACACCCTCGAAGCCGACTCCTCCGAAGTCCACCCCTGGGGTGTCCGCATCTCCTTCCCGCATCCGGCCGCCGAGGGCTGCGGATCCGGGTCCGGGGGAGCGGGTTGCTTCGCAATCCACGCTTTCGAACGTCCGGCCGCCGAGAGTCGCAGATTCGGGCTCGGTGGTGCGCGCCACTTCGGAACCGGCTCGGTCGGATATCTGGCCGCCGAAGGCCGGGGATCCAGGTCCGGCGGAGCACGTTCTGTCGCAACCCACGCCTTCTGATATCCGGCCTCAGAGAGTCGCAGATTCGGGCTCGGTGGCGCATGCCACTTCGGAACCGGCTCGGTCGGGTATCCGGCCGCCGAGGGCCGCGGATTCGAACCGGGCGGAGCTTATTCCTCTGCAGTCAGTTCCTTCGAGCATTCGGCTGCCGAGAGTGGCTGATTTCCGTCCGGCGGAGCATTCCCCTTCGCGATCCGCGTCTTCGAACATTCAGCCGCTGACGGCCACGGAGCCGGCTGAGCGCACCCATATGAAGCGACGCCATCTCGCCCTGGTCCCGGCTCTGCCGGATAACGGCCAGGCGCGGACGAGTCGGGACAAGGAACCATCAGGGCAATCCAGGTCGAATCGTCGTCCGGGGCGGCGTGCGGGCAATGATGCGGGCCAAGGCCCGAGGGCTGTCGCCACGGCACGCACTCGAGACGCGGCGTCCCAGCAAGGCGGTGCTCGCGCCGGGAGCGCAGTCAGGGGGCCCGCTGATCGCCTCGTCGCCGGCAGGGCCGCGCGGCCACGCGGGAACAGCCCCGTCGGCATGAGTGCGGTGCCCGGCAAGGCGGCGCGGCCGCGGTGGGGTGATGTCCAGCGCCCCGCTGCCGCAGGCGCCGGTCCGGTGGGGGCGCAGGCCCGGAAGGCCGGCGCTCCGCCGATCCGGCTCACCCGCCGGGGCCGGATAGTCCTCGTCGCCCTCATCGCCGCGCTTAGTCTGGCCGTCGGGTGGCTGGGCACGCGGGCCGCCGTGACCGCCTCCGCCGGCCCTTCGGTCGAGGGGTTGACCTCTGTCACGGTCCAGGAGGGCGACACCCTCTGGGAGATCGCCGCGGCCAACCCCGGAGAGGGCGACCCGGCGGTCAGAGTTCGCGAGATCATGGATCTCAACGGGTTACCCGATCCCCTCATCCGGCCAGGCACGACGCTCTATCTGCCCCGTGACGTCCCAGGTCAGTAGGCCCCTGAGAGGCGTGGGGTTCGAGTTGCGATCTAGGGGACTCGCTTCTAGGGTTGGGGACCACAACATCTAGTGGTCGTGCTCATTGAGCTCACCATAAATTGTGTTTCCTTTGCCGCACCTCATGACATGTGGGGGCGTGCGCGAGCGTCTGGTCAGTGAGGAGGCGACGGCGTGCATTGCCCGTTCTGCCGTCATCCCGACACCAGGGTCGTCGACAGCCGGTCGACGGAAGACGGCGGGGCGATCCGCCGCCGGCGCACCTGTTCCGAATGCGGGAGACGGTTCACCACGCAGGAGACGGTCCTGCTGATGGTGAGCAAACGCAGCGGGGTGACCGAGGCGTTCTCCAGGGAGAAGGTCATCGCCGGGGTCCGGCGGGCCTGCCAGGGGCGTCCCGTCAGTGAGGACTCACTCGCGCAGCTCGGGCAGAGGGTGGAAGAGAGCATCCGCGCCTCCGGGGTCGCGGAGATCCCCGCCCACGAGGTCGGCGTCGCGGTTCTGGGGCCGCTGCGCGATCTCGATGAGGTGGCTTATCTACGGTTCGCCTCGGTCTACCGGGGGTTTGAGACCCTCGCCGACTTCGAGGTCGAGATTCAGCAACTCAAGGCACATGCCAAGGGGGAGTCATGACGGAGACGGTCAACGGCACATCCACGCGCACCCGGCGTGGACGGGCCAAGGGGTTGAAGGTGAAGCGGATCTTCACCACCGAGGGCGTCCACCCCTATGACGCGGTCGAGTGGGAGCGTCGTGACGTCGTCATGACCAACTGGCGCGACGGTTCGGTCAACTTCGAGCAGCGCGGGGTCGAGTTCCCGGCGGCCTGGTCGGTCAACGCGGCCAACATCGTGACCACCAAGTACTTCCGCGGCGCGCTCGGCACGCCGCAGCGCGAGTGGAGCCTGAAGCAGCTGGTCGACCGGGTGACGGGTGTCTACACGCGCACCGGCGTCGAGCACGGCTATTTCGCCTCCGACGAAGACGCGGAGATCTTCGACCACGAGCTGAAGCACGCCCTGGTCCACCAGCTCTTCGCGTTCAACTCGCCCGTGTGGTTCAACGTCGGCACCCTCTCGCCGCAGCAGGTCAGCGCCTGTTTCATCCTGGCCGTCGACGACACCATGGAGTCGATCCTCGATTGGTACAAGGAAGAGGGCGTGATCTTCAAGGGTGGTTCGGGCTCGGGTGTGAACCTGTCCCGCATCCGCTCCTCCAAGGAACTGCTCTCCTCGGGCGGCACGGCCAGCGGCCCCGTCTCCTTCATGCGCGGCGCCGACGCCTCGGCCGGGACCATCAAGTCGGGCGGCGCCACCCGCCGGGCGGCCAAGATGGTCGTGCTCGACGTCGACCACCCCGACATCGAGGAGTTCATCGAGACGAAGGCGCGTGAGGAGGACAAGATCCGCGCCCTCCGCGACGCCGGGTTCGACATGGACCTCGGCGGCAAGGACATCGTGTCGGTGCAGTACCAGAACGCCAACAACTCGGTCCGCGTCAGCGACGAGTTCATGCGCCAGGTCGAGACCGGCGGCAAGTTCGGCCTCCGCGCCCGCCTCACCCACGAGGTCATCGAGGAGATCGACGCCAAGGACCTGTTCCGCAAGATGGCCAAGGCGGCGTGGGAGTGCGCCGACCCGGGCGTGCAGTACGACGACACGATCAACGACTGGCACACCTGCCCCGAGACCGGCCGGATCACCGCGTCCAACCCGTGTTCTGAGTACGTCCACCTCGACAACTCCTCGTGCAACCTGGCGTCGATCAACCTGCTGAAGTTCCTCACCGACGACGACACGTTCGACATCGCGCGGTTCGTCAAGCTGACCGAGCTGATCATCACCGCGATGGACATCTCGATCACCTTTGCCGACTTCCCGACCGAGAAGATCGGCGAGACCACCCGCGCCTACCGGCAGCTCGGCATCGGCTACGCCAACCTGGGCGCGCTGCTGATGGCCACGGGCCACGCCTACGACTCCGACGGCGGCCGGGCCATCGCGGCGGCGATCACGTCGCTGATGACCGGTGCGTCCTACCGCCGCAGCGCGGAGCTGGCGGGCATCGTGGGGGCGTACGACGGCTACGAGCGCAACGCCGAGCCGCACAAGCGGGTCATGCGCAAGCACGCCGCGGCCAACGACGCGGTCCGCACCATCGACGCGATGGACAAGGCGATCCACGCCGAGGCGACCAAGCAGTGGCAGGAGTGCCTCAAGCTGGGCGAGAAGAACGGCTGGCGCAACGCCCAGGCGTCGCTGCTCGCCCCGACCGGCACCATCGGCCTGATGATGGACTGCGACACCACCGGCATCGAGCCCGACCTGGCCCTGGTCAAGTTCAAGAAGCTCGTCGGCGGCGGCTCGATGCAGATCGTCAACCAGACCATCCCGCGCGCCCTGCGTCAGCTGGGCTACCAGGAGGAGCAGGTCGAGGCGATCGTCGAGTACATCGCCCAGAACTCCCACGTCGTCGACGCCCCCGGCCTCAGGCGCGAACACTACGAGGTGTTCGACTGCGCGATGGGCGAGCGGGCGATCGCGCCGATGGGCCACGTCCGGATGATGGCCGCGACCCAGCCGTTCCTGTCGGGTGCGATCTCCAAGACGGTCAACCTGCCCGAGTCGGCCACGATCGACGACATCGAGCAGGTCTACCTGGAGGGCTGGCGGCTCGGCCTCAAGGCCCTGGCCGTCTACCGCGACAACTGCAAGGTCGGCCAGCCGCTGTCGGCCGGCAACAACACCAAGAAGACCGAGGAGGCCGCGGTCGTCGCCGAGCCGGAGACCAGGGTCATCGAGGTCTCCCGGCCGACCCGCCGCCGCATGCCGAACAGCCGCCCGAGCATCACGACCCGCTTCACGGTCGGCGGCGCGAAGGGCTACATGACCGCCTCGTCCTACCCCGACGACGGTCTCGGCGAGGTCTTCCTGAAGATGTCCAAGCAGGGCTCGACCCTCGCGGGCGTCATGGACGCCTTCTCCGTGGCGATCTCGATCGGCCTCCAGTACGGCGTGCCGCTCGACACCTACGTGCAGAAGTTCGTCAACATGCGCTTCGAGCCGGCCGGCATGACCGACGACCCGGATGTCCGCATGGCGCAGTCGGTGATGGACTACATCTTCCGCCGCCTGGCCCTCGACCACCTGGCCTACGAAGACCGGGCGGCCCTGGGCATCTTCTCGGCGTCGGAGCGGGCGGCGCAGCAGCGCGGAGAGGACCCGGCGGCCCAGATCGACACCGCCGCCCTGGCCCAGTCGGCCCCGATAGAGCCGCCGGTGACCAAGCCGGTCCCGGTCGCCGAGCCGGTCCGCGCCCCGAAGGAAGGCCACCTGGAGGGCCACCAGGGCTTCACGGCCGACGCCCCGCTCTGCATGACCTGCGGGATCAAGATGCGCCCTGCCGGTAGCTGCTACGTCTGCGAGGGCTGCGGCAGCACCAGCGGCTGCAGCTAGCCGGAGACTTCCCGGGCTGACCTGCCTGAACAGGGCGGGTCAGCCCGGGATTCCATTCTTCCGTCACGGCTCCGCCCACCACGGCGCCGCCCGCCGCCCAGGGCGCTCGCCGCGTCCGGCGCCAACCGGCCGCGCCGCCCGCGCGCCGTCACGACAGAACTTCGAGCACCGCCTCGACCAGGTTGGCCGCCCGCCTGTCGCTGACCGGGTCCTGCACGTGGTTCATCACGTACCCGAACGCCAGGCCGCGCGCCGGGTCGGCGAAGCCCAGCGACCCTCCGTAGCCGGAGAACCCGAACGCCCCCGGGCTGTGCCAGAACAGGTCCGGAGTCGGCAGCCCGAACCCCAGCCCGATCCTCACCGGCACCCGCAGCACCTTGTCCACCCCGCTGACCTGCTCGGCCGTCGCCAGCGCCAGGGTCCCGGGGCTGAGGATCCGCCCGTCGAGCAGGGCCGCGTAGAAGCCCGCCAGCCCCCGGGCGGTGCCCGTGCCGTTCGACGACGGGAACTCCGCCGCCAGCTGGGCCGGGTCGTTGTGGTCGAGGAACGGCGTCACGGCCATCGACGCCCGCATCGTCAGCGACGTGGGGTCGAAGTAGGGACGCAGCGCCTCGGGCAGGGTCGCCGGGTCGACCGACAGGTCGATCTTGGGGGAGACGATCCGGGCGGCCCGACGGTGTTCGGCGACCGGGAGCCCGATCCGGAAGTCCAGCCCGAGCGGCCCGGTGATCTCCTCCCGCAGATACGTCCCCAGGGAGCGCCCCGACACCCGGCGCACCACCTCGCCGACCAGGAAGCCGAAGGTGTGGGCGTGGTAACCCGACTCCGTTCCGGGTTCCCACAACGGCCGCTGCGCCTCCAGGGCGGCGATCATCGGCTGCCAGGCCACGGCCTCGGCCGGGGTGACGGGGGTGTCCAGGGCGGCCAGGCCCGCCTGGTGGGTGAGCAGCCAACGTACGGGAATGTCGGGTTTTCCGAACTCCGGCCAGTAGTCCGTGACGGGCGCGTCCAGGTCCAGGACGCCTCTGTCGACGAGGTGCAGGGCGCAGGCGGCGGTGATCGCCTTGGTGGTGGAGAAGACGACCTGGAGGGTGTCCTCGGTCCAGGGGCGGCCTTCCGCGGCGTCGCCGCCCCACAGGTCCACGACCTTCTCGCCGTCGACGTACGCGCAGACGGCCGCGCCGATCTCGGAGCAGTGGGTGAAGTTGCCGGCGAACGCCTCGTGGACGCGTTCGAATCCGGGTGCTGTCGTGCCGTGAACGGGCATGCGTCATCGCCTTCCGGCCAGGGAGGGAAAGGTCAGCGGCGCCAGGTCTCGATGAGCCAGGCGCAGATCTCCGGCTCGGTCATCTCGGGGAACTCCTCGCCGAACGTCGCCAGCGCGCGGAGCGCCTCGTCGCGGTCGAGGCCGTGGTCGGCGGCCGCTTTCAGGTAGTCCTGGCGGGCCGCCGGGGGGCGTCCGCCGCCGGCGCCGCGGCCGGGCAGGCCCTCGCGCCAGCGGACGATCTCGCCGAGGCGGTCGGGGCGCCAGCCGGGGGCGCCGTCGATCTCGACGTCAGGGTCGGGGAAGGGGTGGGCGGAGTCGCCCGGATAGCGGGCCCGCCATTTGTGCACCGCGTGACGGCTCACCCCCAGCGCCTCGCCGATGCCGAGAACGCCGAGGTATCGCTCGGTCATGGTGCCTCAACTCGTCCGTCCGCCTCCTGGTGGGTCACTTTCTACCACGACAGAACATCGTCTCCTGGAGAGACAATGTAGTACAACGTCTCTGTAGGAGACAACGTTTTGTATGATCGGCCGGTGCGTCACGTCTGGGAGAGATCGCTCCACATCGGCGGACACGCAGCGAGGCCGGCGGTGCGTCCCGACGTGATCGTCGTGTACGAGCGCCACACCCGGCTGGTGTGCCTGGACCCCCGTGACGGCTCGGTGCGGTGGGACGTCCCGACCGAGCGGTGGCCCCGCGAGATCGTCCTGGCGGGAGAGCGGGTACTGCTCGGCGGCTCTGATCTGCGCTGCCTTGATCTGGCCACGGGGGCGTGCGTCTGGCGTACGTCGATGCGGGAGTGGAGTGCGCATGCCGTGGTGTGCGGCTCCTTGGTCGTCTTCGGGGGATGGCGTGGCTACACCCCGGTCGGGGCGGCGGATCTGGAGACGGGGGCGGTGGTGTGGCGGGCCGAGGCCAGGTCGGCCACGGTGAGACCGGCCGCCTGGGGTGACCGCGTCGTGTTCGGGCACGGCGACCGGGCCTGGCTGGCCGACCCGCGCACCGGGGCCGAAGCGCACGGCTGGCGGCTGCCGGAGCCGCTCTACGGTGAGGACCTGTCGGAGGTGTTCCGGGTCGCCGACCCCGTTCGATGCCTGGCCAGGACAGAGTCGCGGCAAGTCGTGGAGCTGCGGCTGTCTACCCCCGAGGTCCGGTACGCCGAGTGCCCGTTCGACTGGCCGAGGATCCTGCCGTTTCTCGTCGCGGAGCCCTTGGGCGGGGTGATCGGTGCGGCGGGACGGGTCGCCACGGGGGAGCGGCGCATCTACGCGATCCACGACCTGGGCGGTGGCCGGGTGCTGATGGTCACGAAGGGGGCCCTCCGGGTGGTCGCGTTCGAAACGGCGCCGGGAATGTCGTCACATTCGGGAGGGTTGCCCGAAGTATGGAGATCGGATTCATTGGCAGTGGGCACATCGGTTCCGCAGTGGCGCGGCTGGCCGTCGACGCCGGTCACACCGTCGTCATGAGCAACTCGCGCGGGCCCGAGACCCTGGCGGACCTGGTCGCGTCGCTCGGCCCGGCCGCTTCCGCGTCGACCGCCGAGGGCGCGGCCGAGGCGGGGGACATCGTGGTCGTCACGGTGCCGTTCCACGCGTACAAGAAGGTGCCGGTGGCGCCGCTCGCGGGGAAGATCGTGATCGACACCAACAACTACTACTTCGAGCGGGACGGGCGGTTCCCGGACATCGACTCCGGCGAGAAGACCCCGTCGGGGCTGCTCCAGGAGCACCTGCCGACCTCGAAGATCGTCAAGGGCTTCAACAACATCATGGCGGCGCACCTGCTGTCCGACGGGACCCCGCCGGGCACGCCGAACCGCCGGGCCCTGCCGATCGCGGGTGACGACGCGGAGGCCAAGAAGCTGGTCGCCGACCTGATCGACTCCTTCGGGTTTGACGTCGTGGACGTCGGCCCGCTGTCCGAGGGCTGGCGGCACGACCGCGACAAGCCGGCCTACGTCGACCGCTTCAACGCCGACGAACTGAGGGCCGCGCTCGCCAAGGCGTGACCGATACGTTCCAAAATCCGCAGGGCCGGAAATATCTATTCGGGACGCGCCGGATGTGCACGGATATCACAGCTTTCGGCGCGTCCTGTGGTACAGACTGAACCATGATCGAAGTTGCGGACGGGGTCTGGATCCGGCGGCACGCCGAGCTCGACCTCACCCTGGGGCTCATCGTGGGCGACACCGGCTGCCTGGTCGTGGACACCGGCATCGACGAGGCCTTCGGGCAGGCCTGGGCGAACGCGATCCGGGAGATCACCGATCTGCCCTGGACGGTCGTGCTGACCCACGGGCACTTCGACCACGCCTTCGGCACCGCCGCCTTCGGCGGGTGCTTCGCCTCCGAGGGGTGCCGGGAGGCGCTCGTCGAGACCGCCCACCAGCAGGCCGCCGAGTGGTCGGCCCAGTTCCCCGGGGTCGCCACGGCGCCGCTGGTGCTGCCGCTGCCTGCCCCCTTCAGCGTGGATCTGGGCGGGCGCGAGGTCCTGCTCAGCCACCCCGGGCCGGGGCACACCGGGCATGACCTGGTCGTCCAGGTCCCGGACGTGAAGGTGGTCTTCGCCGGTGACCTCGTGGAGCAGGGCGCGCCGCCGCAGTTCGGCGACTCCTATCCGGTCGCGTGGCCGATGGCGCTGGAGAAGATCCTCGACGCCGGTCCCGGCCTGGTCGTGCCCGGCCACGGCGACCCCGTGACGCCTGACTTCGTGGAGCGGCAGCGCACCGAGATCACCGAGATCGTCACGCTGTGTGAGCGGCTCAACCGTGGTGAGATCGACCTCGAAGGGGCCGTCTCGCGATCGCCCTATCCGCGCAAGACGCTGGAGGAGGCGCTGGCCAGGACTATTCGGCGGCGTCCTCTTCGAAGGCCAGACGGTCGCTGAGCCAGCGGTGGAACTTGATCGCCGACCTGACCCAGTGGGCGACGATGGTCATGAGGTGTTCGTAGGTGACCCCGGCGCCGATGTAGAGCTGGGCGTCGCCGATCACGCGGATCACGCCGTTGTCGGGCGTGAAGGCGTAGACCTTGGGCCACATGGTGTCGGCGTTCCACTCGTTGAGCGCGGTGAGCAGAAGCGGCTTCTCGTCGACGGAGTAGTGGCGGTCGTAGAAGGTGCGGATCGTGAACAGGTCGCCTTCTGACCCGAACAGGAAGAAGACGGTGAGCGCCTCGGTGGAGATCGCGAGGTCGCCGTCTGCGTCGAAGGTGAAGTCGATGTCGAGCTCGTTGAGGATCTCGATGATCAGTTCCTGGTCGGGCTGGACCACGGCCGGGGAATGGCTCACCCCCCCATCCTGACAGACCTGGGCCCCGGATTCATGAGCCTGCGGGGTGAGTTCGCTCAGCGCGTCGTGATGAGGGTATGGGACCTGGAAAGGCCCCAAAAGGTGGGAAATCATCATGAACGGTACGATTCTCGTCACCGGCGGCACCGGACTGCTGGGCCGCCAGGTCATCGCGGAACTGCAGCGGACCGATCAGGAGGTCCGCGACCTGTCCCGGAGCACCCAGGGTCCCTATCGGGGCGACCTCGTCACCGGCGAAGGGGTGACCCGGGCCGCCGAGGGGGCGGGCACGGTCGTCCACCTGGCCAGCAAGCCGCCGGGGAAGACCGACGTCCAGGCGACCCGCAACCTGCTCAAGGCTCTCAAGCCCGGCACCCACGTGGTCTACATCTCGATCGTGGGGGTCGACCGGCATCCCTACTCCTACTACCAGGTCAAGCGCGCCTGCGAGGATCTGGTCGAGGCCTCCGGGCTGCCGTACACGATCCTGCGGACGACCCAGTTCCACGACTTCATGGCCTCGCTCGCGCGGTCGGTGGCCCGGTCGCCGATCGTGCCGGTCCCGGCCGGATGGGCGTCGCAGCCCATCGCGATCCCGGAGGTCGCCGCCCAGCTCGCCGCTCTGGCGATGGGCGACCCGGCGGGGCTGGTCGCCGACATGGGCGGGCCGCAGGTGCTCACCCTGCGGGAGATCGTCGAGCTCTACCTGACGGCGGAGGGCAGGCACAAGCCGATCGTCGAGCTGAACGTCCCGGGCAAGGTGAGCGCGGCCTTCCGGGCCGGCTACCAGCTCGCGCCGCAGCACGCCGTCGGGCGGATCACCTTCGAGGAGTTCCTGAAGGGCGGTGTGCCCTCGACGTCCTACTTCCGAAAGGCATGACGGAACAAATGATGCATCATTTGTATCGATCATGTAATGTTCCTTCCTAATTGTGCGATGGAAGGAGCCGCCGGATGTTCCAGGCCGATTCGGTCACGGTCACAGTCCTGGTCGAGAACTGGGTGGACATGCTGCTGCCCGACGTGGACGACCACTGCGTCAGCCGCTACGGGCTGATCGAGCACTTCGACGGCAAGAAGGTGCCGCCGCAGGCCGAGAACGGGATCAGCATGCTCGTCGAGGCCACCCGGGGACGCCACACCACCCGGGTGCTCTTCGACGCCGGCCTCACCGGCACCGTGCTCGCGCACAACATGAGGGTCCTCGGGGTGGACCCGGGCTCGATCGACCACCTGGTGATCAGCCACGGCCACCCCGACCACTTCGGCGGCGTGCACACCTTCCTCGGACTGGCCGGGCGCCGGGTCCCGGTGGCCACCCACCACGACGCCGAGCTGCCGCGCTACGCCGTGATGGGCGACGGCCGGGTCTCGCCGGTCTACAACACCGCCTTCACGTTCGGCCAGGTCGAGGCCAGCGGCGGCGCGCCCGTGCTCACCCGCGACCCGCTCGACCTCGGCTGGGGCGTCTGGACCACCGGCGAGATTCCGCGGAACGTCCCGTTCGAGGCGGCCGCGCCGCCGTTCGAGCGCGGCGCGCCGGGGCTCTACCAGGTCTCCGGGACCGGCGAGGTGCGCCGCGACGAGGTCATGGACGAGATGGGCCTGATCATCGACGTCAAGGACCAGGGCCTGGTGGTCCTCACGGGCTGCGCGCACGCCGGGGTGATCAACACGCTCAACCAGGCGAAGGCGATCGCGGGGGACAAGCCGATCCGGGCCGTGCTCGGCGGCTTCCACCTGGGGTTCCCGACCACGCCGGCGAAGAACGTCGAGCTCACCGCCGAGGCCTTCGCCGATCTGGACGTGAGGACGGTCGTCCCGATGCACTGCTCCGGCCTGCGCAGCCACGCCCACATGTCCTCCGTGCTGGCCGGCCGTTACGTGCAACCCTCCGTCGGGAGCGTGTTCACGTGGTGAAGGACCTCGCGGGGGTGCGGGTCGTCGCGGTCGAGCAGGCGGTCGCGGTGCCGCTCTGCTCCCGGCACCTGGCCGACATGGGCGCCGACGTGATCAAGGTCGAGCGGCTCTCCGGCGACTTCGCCCGCGACTACGACGACTTCGTGGCCGGCATGTCCAGCCACTTCGTCTGGCTGAACCGGGGCAAGCGCAGCGTCGCGCTCGACCTGAAGACCTCCGAGGGGCGGCGGGTGCTGGGCGAGCTGCTCCGCACCGCCGACGTGCTGGTCTGCAACCTCGCGCCGGGCGCGTTCGACCGGATCTTCACCGACGACGACCTCCTGGCCCTGAACCCCCGCCTGATCAGGTGCTTCCTTTCGGGCTACGGCACCCGCGGCCCCTACGCCGACCGCAAGGCCTACGACATGCTCATCCAGGGCGAGGCCGGGGTCGTGACCGCGACCGGCACCCCCGCGCAGCCGGCCAAACCGGGCGTCTCGCTGGCCGACCTGAGCGGCGGCGCCTACGCCCTGTCGGCCATCACGGCGGCGCTGTTCTCACGCGAGAGGACCGGGCGGGGGCAGCGCATCGACGTGGCCATGTTCGACGTGCTCCTGGAGTGGATGAGCCCCCTGCTGCTGGCCCAGTCGCACGCCGGGACCGCGCCGGAGCCGGCCGGGCTGAGCCACGCGAGCATCGCGCCCTACGGCCCCTACGTGTCGGCCGACGGCGACCTGGTGCTGATCGCGGTCCAGAACGAGGGCCAGTGGCGGCGGCTCTGCGAGGTCGTCGTGGGGGACCCCGGGCTGGCGGCCGACCCGGAGTTCGCGCTCAACACCGACCGGCTGCGGAACCGGGAGCGCCTCGAAGCGGTCGTCGAGGCCGCGCTCCGGGCGCTGCCGACCCAGGAGCTGACCGACCGGCTGGAGCGGGCCGACGTGCCCAACGCGCGCCTCAACCGGCTGCCCGACGTGCTGGAACACCCGCAGGCGCGGGCCACGGGCCGATGGTCGCCGGTGCTGCTGCCGGACGGCGGGAAGGCCACCGTCGTGACCTCGCCCTTCCACCCGGGCGGCGCGGAGGAGGAGCTCAGGGCTGTCCCGGCCGTCGGCGAGCACACCGCCGAGGTGCTCGGCGAGCTCGGGATGTCGCGGGAAGAGGTGGCCGGCCTGGTCGCGGCCGGAGTGGCCCGTCAGTCGTTGTCGATCTCGAAGGGATCGGGGACGTCATGACCGACGAGGTGCCTGGCCAGCGCGAGGAAGCTGTTGGTCAGGTGCACCTCGGTGGCGCGGGCGAGCGCCTCGGTGTCGCCCGCGCGGGCCGCTTCCAGGATCGTGCGGTGCTCGCGGGCGGCCTCCTCGCCCCGGCTCTCCACCACCTGGAGCATGTCCCACGGGAACCGTTGCCAGAGCAGCGCCACCTCCTCGCGCAGGCCGTCGTTGCCGCAGCGGTCGTAGAAGAGGAAGTGGAACTGGCGGTTCCTCTCGTTGAGCGTCGTGCGGTCGCCCGCTGTGAGCGCCGCCTCCATCTCCTCGACCAGCCGCTGGGCGAGGTCGAGGTCCTTCGGCGACAGGCGGCGCGAGGCCCGGCGCATGGCGTAGGGCTCGACCGCCATGCGCAGCAGGTAGACGGTCTTGACGCGGTCGTAGTCGGCGTCGGCGACCCGGACCCCGCGATGGGGCTCGCTGATGAGCATGCCCTCGGCCTCCAGCAGGCGCAGCGCCTCGCGGACCGGGGTGATGCTCGTCTTGAACTGGGAGGCCAGCACGTCCTGCCGGATCCGGCTGCCCCGCGCGAGCTCGCCCGCGGAGATCATGCGGCGCAGCTCCGCGACGATGATGTCGCGCTTGGTGCGCGGACTGCCGGTCATGAGGGTTCCTCCTGCGCTTCGGCGGCGCGGTGAAAGGCGTCGAGAATCCCGCGGAAGCCGCGAGGGTCGTCGACGTAGGCGACGTGCCCGGCCACGGGAAGAGTAACGTAATCCGCCCCGAGGGTGGCCGCCAGTGATCGCGCCGCCTCCTCCGGCACCCTCCCGTCGTGCTCCCCCCGGAGGACGGCGGCGGGGACCCGCGCGTCGGGAACACTCCAGCTCAGCGCCGCTTCCAGGGCGCTCAGCAGTCCGGCGGGCCGCATCCCGGCCATCGCCCGCGCGAAGACCTGCCGAGCCGCGCTCTCACGATGCAGGGTCGCCCGCACATAAGAGGTGGCGAACCCCGTCATGCCCTGCGTGTCGATCGCCCTCGCGGTGGCCGTCACGCGCTCCGGGCCTCCCGTCGCGGGGAAACCCGCCAGAAACAGGGACGCGACCCGTTCCGGCGCCGCCCGGAGGACTTCCAGCGCCACGAAGGCGCCCAGCCCCGAGCCCGCGACGTGGAATCGCGGCCCGGTTTCCAGGCAGGTCGCGACCGCTTCCGAGGTGTCGAACACCTCGTCCCCCCGCGTACCGTGACCGGGGAGGTCGGGGGCGGAAAACCGGCTCTGATCTGCGGCGATGACGTCGGCCCAGGTCTCCCCGGAGGCGCCGAGCGTGTGCAGCAGCAGTACAGGATGCCTCAGATCATGCATTATTAACTCTCATGACACATCACTCTTGTATAGGAGGCATCATTATGCAACAGTACGTCGCATGTCACTGCACGACCGGCGCAAGAACGCCACGCTGACCAGCCCCGGCAGGGGCGGCGCGGCCGTCACCATCGACGGCGTCACGATGCGGTTCGGGGACCGTGTCGCGGCGTCGGACATCCGGGTCGACGTCGCGCCCGGCGAGATCGTCTCCGTCGTCGGCCCCTCGGGCTGCGGCAAGACGACGCTGCTCCGTGCGGTGGCCGGGCTGCTCACCCCGTCCGAAGGGAGCGTGAAGGTCGACGGCGAGGCCGTCGACGGCACCCCCGACGGGGTCGGGATGGTCTTCCAGCACTTCGGGCTGTTCCCGTGGAAGACCGTCGAGGCCAACGTCGCCTACCCGCTGCGGCTGCGCGGCCTCCCCAAAGAGGAGATCGCGGCCCGCACGCGCGAGCTGATCGGCATGGTGGGCCTCTCCGGATTCGAGAAGTCCTACCCGCACCAGCTCTCCGGCGGCATGCAGCAGCGCACGGGCCTGGCCCGCGCGCTGGCCGTGCGGCCCCGGGTGCTCCTCATGGACGAGCCCTTCGGGGCGCTCGACGCGCAGACCGCCGAGGTGCTGCGCTTCGAGCTGCTCCGCATGTGGGAGGAGCGCCCGATCACGATGCTGTTCGTCACGCACTCGATCGACGAGGCGGTGCTGTTCGGCGACCGGGTGGTCGTGCTGAAGGGCCGTCCCGGCAGGGTGCACGAGGTCATCGACGTCGCGCTGCCACACCCGCGCGACCGTGCGGTGGCGAGGTCGGAGGCGTTCGCCGCGCTGCGGGAACGCGTCTGGTCTCTCGTCATGTCCCCCGACGCCGGTCAGGCGGGCTAGAAGCACAACGGTGCCCCTCGGGCACCTGGGAAGGACGGCAGATGTTGTCGATCAAGCGCCTGGGAGTGGCCGCGCTGGCCATGGCCTCCCTCACCGCCCTCGCCGCCTGCGGCGGGGGAGCCTCCGGCGACGAGGGCGACGCCACCACACTGAGCGTCGGCGTCCCGGGCATCCCCCCGGTCTTCGTCAACCTCATGGCCTACGTCGCCGAGCAGAAGGGCTACTTCAAGGACGGCGGCGTGACCGTCACCCTGCGCCCGCTCCCCACCGGGGCCGACGTCGGCCGCGCCATCCAGAGCAAGGAGCTCGACGGAGGCATCGTCGGCACCTCCGGCGCGGTCGCGCTGCGCGCCTCCGGGGGCAACGTGGTCGCCATCCTCGGCAACGAGAATCCGTCGTTCCTCATCGCCTCCTCCGACCCGGCGGTCACCGACTGCGCCTCGCTCAAGGGCCGGACCATCGCCGTCGACGGCGCGGGGGCACCCAAGGCCCTGTCGGTCAACACGATGATCGCATCCTGCGGGCTGACGGCCGCCGACATCACCACCGTCAACGTCGGCGGCCCCCAGTCGGTCGACGCGCTGATCGCCGGGCAGGTCGACACCGCCGTGCTGCACCCCGACGAGCTCGCCGCCGTCAACCAGAAGGCCAAGGCCCACGAGGTGGTCGCGCTGGCCAAGGTCGACCCGGTCTCCCACTACACGATGCTCGTCACCCGCGAGGACGAACTGGCCGACGGCGGCAAGCGCCCCGCATGGGTGAAGGCCGTGGCGGCGCTGCACAAGTCGATCGCGTACATCAACGACCCGGCCAACGCCGACGACGTCGCGCAGATCGCCGCGACGATGACCAAGCGCACGCCGGAGATCTCCAAGACGGCGCTGGCCGAGTTCGTCGGCATCAAGTTCTGGCCGGCCGACGCCGGGCTGGCCCGCGAGCGGGTCGACAAGGCCGTCGCCGACCAGGTCAAGGCCGGGAACGTGGCCGCCGACAAGGCGCCCGAGTACGACGACTTCGTCGACCTCACGGTGTTCGATGAAGCACTCGGGAAGTGACTCACGGCCCCGTGGGGTCGCGGTCTCGCTGGCCGGCCTGGCGCTCGGGCTGATCGCCTGGCAGGTCGCCGGTCAGCGTGACCCGGTCCTGCTCGCCACCCCGGTCAGGTCGTTCGAGGCGCTGGCCGGGATGGTGGCCGACGGGACCCTGCCGGCCGCGCTGCTCGACACCGGCCTGCTGTTCCTGGTCGGCCTGGCCGCCGCGATCGCGGGCGGGGTCGGCTACGGCCTGGTCCTGTCGCGGTCGAGGGTGCTGCGCGGGAGCACCGGATGGCTGGTGTTCGCGCTGCAGTCGGTGCCGATCGTGGCGCTCGCGCCGCTGATCCTGGCGGCGTTCGGGTTCGGGTTCGGGGCCAAGACGCTGGTGGTCTTCCTGAGCGCGGTCTTCCCGATCCTGATCAACACGGTCGAGGGCGCCAGGCACGCGCCGAAGACCCTGCTGGAGGTCGCGAAGGTCCACCGCAGCGGCGAATGGCCGCTGTGGCGGGACGTGCTCATCCCGCACACCCTCCCCTACGCGATGAGCGGGATCCGGCAGGGCATCGCGATGGCGTTCGTCGGGACGTTCATCGCCGAGTTCTTCCTCCAGGCCACCGGGATCGGCGGGCTGCTGCTGTCGGCCTCGGCCCGGTTCGACTCGGCGACCGTGCTCGGGCTGACCGTCCTGGTGTCGGTGATCGCCGCCCTGCTGATGGGCCTCGGGCGGCGGCTGGAGAAGGCGTTCGCGCCCTGGCGTCAGGGGAGCACCGAATGACCGCCCTGGCCTCGCGGAGGAATTCGCGAGAGAAGTCGTTCGCGCCGCCCGGGGATCTGCTGGGCAAGGTCGTCGCGGTCGTGGTCCTCCTCGGGGTGTGGCAGGCGGCCGGATCGGCGTTCCTGCCCGACTACCTGCCGACCCCCTTGGGCGTGATCACCGAGCTGATCCCCACGCTGACCTCCTCGGCGTTCCTCACCGCGCTGGGGGAGACCGTCGGCGCGGTGCTGCTCGGGCTGGTGCTGGGATGTGTGCCCGGGACCGCCGCCGGGCTGCTCATCGGCCGGGTCGGCTGGCTGCGGCAGCTCAGCACCCCGTACATCAGCGGGCTGTACGCCATGCCGATGCTGGCGATCGTGCCGATGGCGACGATCTGGTTCGGCTACAACAACCTCACCCGGGTGATCGTGATCGCGCTGTCGGCGTTCCTGCCGTGCGCGGTCTCCACCGCCGACGGGGCCCGGTCGCTGCCGGCCAACCTGGGCGACGTGGCCCGGGTGCTCAACGTGCCGCGCGGCCGGTTCGTGCTCGACTTCGTGCTGCCCTCGGCGCTGCCGTTCGCGGTGGCCGGGG
Source organism: Herbidospora cretacea (assembly GCF_001570605.1). GTDB lineage: Bacteria > Actinomycetota > Actinomycetes > Streptosporangiales > Streptosporangiaceae > Herbidospora > Herbidospora cretacea. The sequence goes on from NZ_BBXG01000012.1 coordinate 174,621, forward strand.
TGCACATCGCCGTCGGCCGCGCCCTCGTCGGGGCCGCCGCCGTCGAGTTCCTGGCCAACATCGACGGGCTGGGCACGTTCATCCTGACCAACGCGCGGTCGTTCGCCCAGAACCAGGCGTTCGCAGGCGTCCTCGTGCTGGCACTCCTCGGCGTCCTGGCCCGCGCCGGAACCGAACGGCTGATCCGGCGCGTCGCGCCGTGGCAGCAGACCCACCAGGACTAGGAGCCCTGTCTGATGATCGTCGAATGGGACGTGCCGATCGAGACCGACGACGGAGTCGTCCTGCGCGCGGACGTCTTCCGGCCCGACACCCCCGGCCGATACCCGGTCGTGCTCACCTACGGCCCCTACGCGAAGGGCCTGTCCTTCCAGGAGGGCTATCCGAGCGCGTGGAACAAGATGGCCGCCGAACACCCTGACGCGCTGGAGGGCTCCTCCAACGTCTACCAGGCGTGGGAGGTCGTCGACCCGGAGAAGTGGGTCCCCGACGGCTACGTCTGCGTGCGGGTGGACTCCCGCGGCGCGGGCGCGTCCCCGGGCGTGATCGACTGCTTCTCGCCGCGGGAGACCCGCGACTACTACGAGTGCGTCGAGTGGGCCGGGACCCAGGAGTGGAGCAACGGGAAGGTCGGCCTGAACGGCATCTCCTACTTCGCCATGAACCAGTGGCATGTCGCCTCGCTCCAGCCGCCCCACCTGGCCGCGATCATCGTCTGGGAGGGCGCGGCAGACTGGTACCGCGACGCCACCCACCACGGCGGCATCCGCACCACGTTCTGGGACAACTGGTACGGGATGCAGGTCACGACCGTCCAGCACGGACTGGGCGAGAACGGCCCGCGCAACCCGGTGACTGGGGCCCTGGCCACCGGCTCCGCCACCCTCACCGAGGAGGAGCTGGCGGCCAACCGGGCCGACCTGGGCGGGAGCATCCAGGCCCACCCCCTCGACGACGCCTACCACCGCGACCGCTCGCCGGTGTGGGACCGGGTGACGGTGCCGGTGCTGTCGGCGGGCAACTGGGGCGGCCAGGGGCTGCACCTGCGCGGCAACACCTACGGCTACCTGCGCGCGGCCTCGGAGCACAAGTGGCTGGAGATGCACGGCGACACCCACTGGTCCCTCTTCTACGCCGACTACGGCGTCGACCTGCAGAAACGGTTCTTCGGCCACTTCCTGGCCGGGCAGGACACGGGGTGGGCGAAGCAGCCTCCCGTGCAGCTCCAGGTCCGCCACGTCGACGCGACGTTCACGCCCCGCTTCGAGGAGGGGTGGCCGATTCCCCGGACGAGATGGACCCGCCTCTTCCTGGACGCGGCCGACCTGTCACTGGGCGAGTCACTGGGCGAGCCGTCGGCGCCCGCGCAGGTCACGTATGAGGCGACCGGCCGGGGAGTGCAATTCGAGCTGCCCGCGCTGACCGAGGAGACCGAGATCACCGGCCCGCTGGCGGCGAAGCTGTTCGTGTCGTCGTCGACCTCCGACGCCGACCTGTTCCTGGTGGTCCGGGTGTTCGACCCGGCGGGGGAGGAGGTCGCCTTCCAGGGGGCGCTCGACCCGCACACCCCCGTCGCGCAGGGCTGGCTGCGGGCCTCCCACCGCGAGCTCGACGCGGAGCTGTCGCAGCCCTGGCTGCCCGTCCACACCCACACGAACCCGGAGCTCCTGGTCCCCGGCGAGATCTACGAACTCGACGTGGAGATCCTGCCGACCTGCCTGGCGGTGCCCGCCGGCTACCGGATCGTGCTGGAGGTCCGCGGCCGCGACTACGAACACGACAAACCGGCCGGTCACCTGTCGAACCTCCGCAACCCGCTCAAGGGCTGCGGCCCGTTCCTGCACGACGACCCCCGCGACCGCCCGGCCGAGGTCTTCCACAACGAGGTGACCCTCCACACGGGCGGCGACCACGCCTCCCACCTGCTGCTTCCCGTGGTTCCCGCCTGATGGTCCGGGCGGCCCTGTTCGTCCCCGGCGACCGCCCCGACCGCTTCGCCAAAGCGGCCGCCGCCGGGGCGGACGAGATCATCCTCGACCTGGAGGACGCCGTCGCCCCCGCCGCCAAGACGGCCGCCCGCGAGGAGGTCCGGGCGTGGCTGTCGGGCGGCGGTTCCGGGATCGTACGGATCAACGCGCGCGGGACCGCCTGGCACGCCGGCGACGTGGCTTTGGTGCGGGAGTTCGGCTGCCCGGTGATGATCCCCAAGGCCGAGGCGGCGGCGGACGTCTTCGGAACTGCCTACCCCTTGATCGAGACCGCCACGGGACTGCTCCACGCCCGGGAGATCTGCGCGGCGCCGGGCGTGGTGCGCCCGGCGTTCGGAAGCGTCGACCTGGCGGCCCAACTGGGCGTCGACCCGGCCGACCGGACGGCCCTGTGGCACGCCCGATCCCTGCTCGTCCTGGCGGCGGCGTCGGCCGGCGTCGGACCGCCGCTGGACGGCGTCACCACCGACCTGACCTCGCCGGAGACGCTACGTGAGGACGCGGCGCATGCGGCGTCGCTGGGGTTCGGCGGCAAGCTGTGCGTTCACCCGGAACAGGTCGCGCCGGTGCTGGCGGCGTTCACGCCCTCGGCCGAGGACCTGGCGTGGGCCAGGGAGGTCATGGCCGCCTCGACCGGCGGGGTGGCGGTGGTGCGAGGCCAGATGGTGGACAAACCCGTGGTGGACCGGGCCCGGCGGATGCTCCGGACAGCCGGTGGCTGAGAGCGGTGGGCCGGCGTCGTTCGTCAGGACAAGTGACGGGGTGGCCGACCGTGTTCAGGCACGGCCGGCACCCCGTCACCGTGGTGCTGCCGCGCGGCGCGCCGATTGCCGCGCGGCTCTCACGGGTTGATACGGCCGTTCAGGCGACCGTGGTCGGGCCATTCGTACGGGGAAATCTGATGATTTTGGCGTCGCGGTACGCTCGCAGGTCGATGACCGTTGAATCGCCCCTGATCTCGCGGTGAGACGCGCGGCGGCGTAGAGCCGACGTGATGTCTCTGACCTTCGCTAGCGACGGCACCACCTTGAGCATCGTTCTCCCCCGCCGTGATGGTTCCCTTACCTCTCACCATGTGTACCGGTTGAATCGTAAGAGGGGTGTAAAAGGCAGGTCAGAAGCTTTTCATGGGCTTTGTCGGTCAATCGGGTGGACAAGTACCAGGCGTTACCGAAGCGGGTGATCGCCGGGCTTCCGTCCGGGTAGGCGACGACGGCCTCCGCGCCGTCGAGGGCGATCTCCTCGCTCCAGAGGGAGGCTTCCGTGCCGTCCGAGAGGATGAGGGGCGCGGCGAGGGGGCGGTGCTCCTTGATCGTGATCCCGAAGGCGGGGAGCCGGCCGCCGAGGCGCACCCGGAGGTGCTCGTCGGTGACGGCGGAGAAGTACGACATCAGCAGGGTGCCCTCGAAGGCGGCGAGGTTGGCCAGGGCGGCGTCGGTGACCGGGAGCAGGCTGGGGACGACGACCAGCCTGAACGGCGAGAGATCCTGTTCCGGGTGGACGAAGGCGACGTGGTGCCCGGCCCGGTAGAGGAGCCGATGGGGCTGTTTGACCGCTTCCAGGTAGTCGAGGTCCCGGGAGGGGAGACCGCGATTCTGGAGCGCCCACCACGCCTCGTCGTCCCACACGATCGCGACGTCACGCCTCTGCTCACGGCCGGCGGGGGCCCTGGATGCGAGGGTTTCGCCCAGGGCGACGATCTCCCGGAACGTCCGGGTGTCGGGGCCTGCGTGGGGGAGCATGCCGTGGTGCCACTGTTCCGCGCCGCCCCGGGAGGCGCGCCACTGGAAGAACATCGCGCCGATCGATCCACGTTCGACGTGGATCAGGGTGGTCCGGGCGAGGTCGCCAGGTGGGCGGGGGAGTGTGCGGTCTCGGGTGTACTCGACCGCCGCCGCCTGTTCCATCAGGATCCACGGCTTGTCGCCGGCCCATGAGCGGGCCAGGTCGGCGGTGAAGGCCGACTCCTCGGCCAGGTCGCCGGTGGGATAGTCGTCGACGGCCACCAGGTCGACCTCGCGGGCCCATTTCCAGTGGTCGACGGGCACCCAGGAGCCGAAGGCGAAGTTCGTGGTGATCGGCCTGCCCGTGGGGCGCAGGATGTCGCGCTGTTCGGTGAAGTGGGCGAGCATCTCGTCGGAGAGGAACCTGCGCCAGTCGAGCGCCTGCGCCGGGTTCGGCAGCCATTGGGTGGCTCTGGGCGGCAGGATCTCGTCCCAGTCCGCGTAGCCCTGCGACCAGAACGCGGTGGTCCAGCGGTCGTTCAGGGTGGCCAGGTCGCCGTGGCGGGCGCGCAGCCAGGCGCGGAAGGCGCGGGCCGCGTGGTCGCAGTGGCACCAGGTGCCGTACTCGTTGTGGACGTGCCACATCGCCAGCGCCGGGTGGCCGCCGTAGCGGTCGGCCAGCACCGCCGCCAGTTCCCTCGAAGCCGCTCTGTACGCCGGTGCGCTCACACAGTAGGTGTCCCGGCTGCCGTGGCTGAGCCGGGTGCCGTCGGCGGCGACCGTCAGCGTGTCCGGATGCTCGCGGCCGAACCAGGGCGGCGGGGACGCCGTCGGCGTGGCCAGGTCGACCTGGACGCCGTTGTCGTGGAGCAGGTCGAAGACGCGGTCGAGCCAGCCGAACTCCCAGCGTCCCGGCTCGGGCTGGAGGCTGCTCCACGCGAAGACGCCGAGCGTGACGAGGTTGACCCGGGCCCGGCGCATGAGGGCGACGTCCTCCAGCCAGACGTGCTCGGGCCACTGCTCCGGGTTGTAGTCGCCGCCGAAGAACATGCCCCGTTGACTCTCCCGTTTGTTTGCTCCTCAAACTAAAACCGCGTTGACGTTTGTTGGGATGGACGGCAAACTAATTCTCGGACAGTCCTCACACCGTTGGAGTGCAGCGATGCCGTACCGCCCCCCGTTGATCGCGCGCGAGTACTTCGTCGCCGACCCTCCCGAGCTGCCCCTGCGGCGGCACGGCGAAGGTGGGCTCGCGAAGCTGGCGCGGGCCGAGGTGGTGGCCTCCGACGGGAGCGGCGTCACCCTCAAGGGGGTCACCTCGACCGAGGAGACGCTCGTCGTCCAGGTGAGCGCGGCGGGCGAGGGGATCATCCGGGTCAAGCTGAGCGAGCAGGCCGACGCCAGGACCCGGTCGGCGCGGGCCCTGCGGCTGACCCGGCCGGTGGAGTCGGCCGCCGAGGTCACCGTCGGGGACGAGAGGGTCGTCGTGGACGCGGGGGCCGTACGGGCGGAGATCCGCCTGAACCCCTGGAACCTGCGCTTCACCGACCCCGGCGGACGGACCCTGACGGAGCAGGACCCCGGCCGTCCCGATATTTCCGGACGCCTCCGCACTCTCCCCTTCGGCCGCTCCCAGGTCGACGGGGTCACCCTGGCCTACCACGAGACGTTCCTGGTCCCGGCCGACGAGGCGTTCACCGGGTTCGGGGAGTCGTTCACGCCGCTCGACAAACGCGGGCAGCGGCCGCTGATGTGGAACTTCGACGCCTTCGGGGCGGAGTCGCAGCGGGCGTACAAGAACGTGCCCTTCTACCTGTCCAGCCGGGGATACGGGATCGTCGTCGACAGCGGGATGCCGGTCGAGTTCGACATGTGCCAGTCGACCCACAGCGACGTGCAGATCGTGGTGCCCGACGACCTGATCGACTACTACGTCCTGGGCGGCCCCGAGCCCGCCGACGTGCTGCGACGGCTCCACGCGCTCACCGGTCCGGCGGTGCTGCCGCCCAAGTGGGCGTTCGGGGCGTGGATCTCCTCGGGGTTCTTCCGGGACAGCCAGGAGCGGGTGCTCGACCGGGCGCGCAAGATCCGCGATCGGGGCATCCCGTGCGACGTGCTGCATCTCGACACGTTCTGGCAGATCGACGGACACTGGTCCGATCTGCGGTGGGACCGGGCGGCCTTCCCCGATCCGGAGGGAATGCTGGCGGAGCTGGACAGGCAGGGCTTCAAGGTCTGTCTCTGGATGAACCCGTACATCTCCCATCTGAGCCCCTCCTTCGAGGAGGCGGCGAGCAGCGGCTACCTCCTGCTGACCCGCGACGGCGAGGCCTACGTGGCCGACGCCTGGCACGGCTCCTACCCGGCCTGCGGCATCGTCGACTTCACCAACCCCGCCGCCCGGACCTGGTTCCGCGGCCTGCTGAAAGGGCTGCTGGAGCAGGGCGTGCAGGTCTTCAAGACCGACTTCGCCGAGGGGGTTCCGGCCAACGCGGTCGCCTACAACGGGATGTCCGGGACGGAACTGCACAACGTCTACTCGCTGCTGTTCAACGACCTGGTCGCCGAGGTGACCCGCGAGGTCGCCGGGCACGGCCTGGTCTGGGCCCGCTCGTCCTACCTGGGCGGCCAGCGCCACCCGGCGCAGTGGAGCGGCGACGTCGACGCGACCTACCCGGCGATGGGCAGCACCATCCGGGGCGGCCTGTCGCACGGTCTGTCCGGCATCGCGTTCTGGAGCCACGACGCGGGCGGTTTCACCGGGACGCCGACGCCCGACCTGTTCGTCCGGTGGGCCCAGTTCGGGGCGCTGTCTCCGCTGGTGCGCTTCCACGGCACCACCAGCCGCGAGCCGTGGGAGTTCCCCGAGAACGCCGAACGCGCGGTGGTCGCCGCCCTGCGGCTGCGCTACCGGCTGATGCCCTACCTCTACTCGACGGCCGTCGAGGCGGTCGAGACGGGCCTGCCGATCATGCGCGCCCTCTGTGTCGACCAGCCGCACGACCCGGTGAGCTGGCAGGCCGACCTCCAGTACCTCCTCGGCCGCGACCTCCTCGTCGCCCCGATGACCTCCGCCGACGGCACCAGGGACGTCTACCTCCCGGCCGGGACCTGGGTCGACCACTGGACCGGCGAACACCACGCGGGCGGCCGCCACATCCGCGTCTCCCCGCCCCTGGACCGCATCCCCCTGTACGGACGCCTCGGCGCCCTCATCCCCACCACGACCCCCGGCGTGACCGTGACCGACGGCCCGGAGATCTCCCTGCTCGTGTACGGCCTCCCCGACGGCGAGAGCCGGACCGTCGTCCGCGACGACGACGGGGAGACGGTCGTGACGGCCGTCCACGACCGAGAACGGCTCGTCGTGCGGACGGAGGGGCCCAAGACGGTCGTCCAGGTGGAGATCGTGGGCGGCGCGGCGGAGATCGCCATCGAGTAGGCCCGGCGATCAGGGCCGCTTCGAGATCATGGTCGAGTAGGGTCCCGCTGGTGCCCGCAGAACGCCTGGCGACCGAGGTCGCGGAGATCCACGACTTCTACGGCGGCCTCTTCCTCGTCGACGCCGGGAGCGGGGAGGAGCTGGGCGTCGAGCCGCTCCCGGGCGGCGGAGGCTCACGATCGGGTTACGTTCGCTGGGAGCGGTGGGACGGCCGCCCGCCGCGTGACGAAGCCTGCGCACTCCTCGACCAGAGGCGGCTCGCGGTGCCCTCCGGGGTGATCGAGCTGCGCGGCGGTTTCAGCATGGATATGCCTGGCTGGGCGTTCGACCTGGCAGAACCCGGTGCCGTGTGGTCCATGCGCGTCGACCGGCATGTGCTGGCCGAACTGCCGATGCTCACCTATCTGGTGATCAGGTTCTGGCCCTAGAGCCGGCGCGGGGTTGACGAATGGTCAAATCGGGCGGGTCCGGTTTCGCTATTCTCCCGCTATGGCCGAATCGATCGGGGAACGACTGGCCTCCCGATACCTCCTGCTGCGCCCCCTCGGCGCCGGCGGCATGGGCACCGTCTGGCTGGCGCGGGACGAGATGCTCGACCGCGAGGTCGCCGTCAAGGAACTGCGGGTTCCCGAGGGCATGGGGGATCGGGAGCGGGCGGAGCTCGTCACCCGGGTGATGCGCGAGGCCGAGGTGACCGCACGGCTGCGGCACCCGGCCGTCGTCAGCGTGCACGACGTCCTGGTCGAGGACGGCCGTCCGTGGATCGTGATGGAGCGGCTCAACGGGCGCTCTCTCTCCGCAGAGATCGCCGCCCACGGCGGCATGCAGGCGGGCGCGGTGGCCGAGGTCGGGGCCCGGATGGTCGACGCGCTCGCGGCGGCGCACGCCCACGGCGTGCAGCACCGCGACGTCAAGCCGGGGAACGTGTTCCTGACGGTCGACGGGCGGGTGGTGCTGACCGACTTCGGCATCGCGCGGCAGGCCGACACGACCAACCTCACCGGCGACGGGATGCTGATCGGCTCGCCGGGCTACATCGCGCCCGAGCGGCTGGAAGGCGACCCGGGCGGGCCCGCCTCCGACCTGTGGTCGCTCGGGGCGACCCTCTACACCGCGCTGGAGGGGGTGCCGCCGTTCCGGGGGAACCACGTGCAGGTCATCCAGGACACGCTGACCTCGCCGGTGCCCCTGCCGCGCACGACCGGGCCGCTGGCCACGCTGATCGCCTGGCTGATGGCGCGCGACCCGGCCGACCGGCCCGACGCGGCGACCGCCGGGCGGCTGTTCCAGGAGATCGTCAAGGGCGGCAACCCGCAGATCGCCCCGCCGAAGCGCCACACTGTCCCGTGGATCGCGCTGGCCGCCGGGCTCGCCGCCGTCGTGGTGGCGGCCGTGGTGGTCGTCGTTCCGTGGGAATCCGGCGAGGAGCCGGCCGTGGCGCGTCAGCGCGGCCCGGCGCCGGTGTTCGGGCAGGCCGTGGACTTATGCCGGGTGGTCCCCGCCGCCCAGGTCAAGACGCTGCTCGGGCAGGACGCCCGCCCGCAGGAGATCGACGGCGGCTGCCAGTGGACGATCAAGGGCACCGGCCTGCGCCTGGAGCCCGCCACCGACTCCGACACCCCCGACTGGTGGGACCTCACCCCGGAGGCGGCCCGCGCCCTCTACGGGGGCATCCAGCGCCGCGTCGCCAACCAGCCCCGTGACGGCTCCCTCATCTGGTACGAGATCGGCGCCAACCGCCGCCTCCCCACCGTCGCCTCGGCGGTCCGGCCGCTGACCGGCGTCGGCGAGGAGGCGTTCACCTGGGACGTCACCTCGGCCGAAGGCCGGATCATCGGCGTCGACGTCTACTTCCGCGTCGGCGACTTCGTCGGCCTGCTCGAATACGCCGACCTGGGCGAGCGCACCGCCGACCAGATGCGCACGGGCGCCGAGACCGCCGCCCGCACCGCCGCCGACTCCCTCTGGGACCTGGCGTGACGCTGATCGCCGGCCGCTACCGGCTCGCCGAACCCCTCGGAAAGGGCGGCGCGGGCACGGTCTGGCGCGCCCACGACGAGCTGCTGCGGCGCGAGGTCGCGGTCAAGCAGATGCGGACCCCCAGCGACCTCGGCCCCGGTGAGCTGGCCGAATACACCTCCCGGGCGATCGGGGAGGCGCGCGCCGCCGGGAAGCTCAACCACCCGTCGATCGTGAAGATCCACGACGTGGTGCCCCACGAGGGCGCGCCGTGGATCGTGATGGACCTCGTGCCTGGCACCTCCCTCGACAAGCTGCTGCCGCTGCCGAGCGAACGGGTCGCCGAGATCGGCCTGGCCGTCCTCGACGCCCTGGAGCTCGCCCACGCCCACGGCATCCTGCACCGGGACGTGAAACCGGCCAACGTGCTCGTCGGCGACGACGGGCGGGCCATGCTGGCCGACTTCGGCATCGCCGCCCCCTTCGGCGCCGACCCGGCCGACGGGTCGGGGTCGCCGGCGTACATGGCCCCGGAGCGGTTCCGCGGCCTGCCCGCCGGGCCGCCCTCGGACCTGTGGTCGCTCGGCGCGACCCTCTACGCGGCCGTGGAGGGCCGGGGCCCCTTCCACCGCAACCTGCCCGCCGCCGTCGTGGCGGCCGTCGTCATGCACGACCCGCCCCCGATGGCGCAGGCCAGCCCGGCCCTGGCCCGCGCGGTCGGCGCGCTCCTCGCCAAGGACCCCGCCCACCGCCCACCGGCGGCCACCACCCGTCACCTGCTCCGGGACGCCGTCGCCGCCGTCCCCGCCCGCCCCCGCCGGACCGGCAAATGGGCCCTCGCCGCCGCCCTCACGATCGGCGTCGGCGTCGCCGCCGGATGGGCCGCCTCCCAGTTCACCTCGGGCCCGGCCGAGGTCCCCGGCCGGTTCACCGCCGCCCCCGACGCCTGCCAGAGCCTCACCTCCGCGCAGATCACCCGCCTGCTCGGCACCCAGGCCGACGCCGAACCGACGTCCGACGGCGGCTGCCGCTGGATCAACCGCACCGGCGGCGCCGAAGTCGTCGTCGGCTACCGCCTGACCACCGCAGCCGCCCAGAACCGCCCCGAAGGCGCCGAGAACGTGACGGGCGTCGCCGACGAGGCATACGTGGCCCCCGCCGACGGCGGCGCCACCGTCTGGTTCCGGAGAAGCAACCTGTCCGCCCAGGTCACCTACAAGTCGCCCGGCGACGACACCACGGAGCGCGCCCGCCAGGCCGCCCAGCTCGTCGCAGCCGGAATCGGCTGACCAAGGAGTCCCCCAATGTCCGAAGACCCCCAGAAGCCCCGGAACCACCTGCGCGCGGTCCCCACGCCCCCGGAGGACACGCCCCCAGCGGACCCCCCGGGCGAGGCCTTCGGCTCTCCTGTACGGGATGCGCGCCCCGCCTACGACGAGGACGACCCCGCCACGGGCGAACTCCCCAGGGCGACCGGCATGCCCTTCCCGCGCCGGACGGGGGAACCCGGCGCCCCGAGAATCGGCGACCCGACCAGGGTCGCGTCCTGGCGCTCACCCACCCAGCCTCCGGAGAGACCCGCCTCCGAGAAGCCCTCCGAGACCCCCTTCCCAGCGGAACCCCCACAACGACCGGGCCGGGGACCGAAGGGCTCCGGCCCGGCCCCCGACGAGGCCGACCCCTTCGGCGCGATGCTCCGCGACCTCGACAAGACCGCGTCCGCCAAGGACGGCGACCAGGCTGAGACCCCAGGCCGCACAAGCGATGGCGCGCCGGGCCGACCGAGCGACGGCGGCCCCGCGAACCGTCTGAGCGGCGGCGGCCCGGCCGACCGCCGGAGTGACGCTGGGTCGACCGGCCGTCTGGGCGGTGGCGGCTCGGGCGACCGCCAGGGTGGGGGAGGCGCTTCAGGTCTGGGTGATGGTGGCCCTTCCGACCGTCAGGGCGACGCCGGCGCGACTCGACGTCTGGGCCCAGGTGGTCCGGCTGACCGTCAGGTTGATGGCGGACCTGCTGCCCGTTTCGGTGACAGCGGTTCGGCCGGCCGTCCGGGCGGCAGTGGATCGGGTGACCGTCAGGGTGATCGCGCTGCCGGTTCCCGGCTGGGAGACGGCGGCTCCGTGAGTCAGCCCCGTGGTGGGGATGCCGCCCAGTCCAAGCCCGGGGAGTCGCCCGCTCGGCCGCAGGGCGGCGAGCCCGCCGGCAACGAGCCCGCGACCACGCAGTTACGCGACAGCGCCTCCGAGTTGCCCCGCCGCATCCCGAAGTCGGCCAAGCGGCAGGAGGCGCCGCCCCCTTCGTCCCCGTCCGACCGGCCGGGCTGGTTCGAGACCCCGTCGGGCCAGCCGCGTCAGCCGGACCTCCCGCAGCCTCCGCCCGGTCAGATCCGCCCGCCCGCGCTGTTCGGTTCGCCCGTCCCCGAGCCGCCACCCGGCGGCCGGTCCGACTTCCGTGACTTCGGCCGCCCGGCCGCCCCCGGACGCGGCGGCGGCCCGGTGCCCCACCACCCCTCGGACCAGCACGCGCCGGGCGCCAACGGCGTCTCCCCGGTAGGGGAGAGGCCCGAGTCCGGCCCGAACTTCGACGCCTTCACCGCCCACCGGTCCCCCCAGCCTCCCGGTAACCAGCCCTGGCCAGCCGCCGGCCCCCAATGGCCCGGCATGCCCGAGCCGCCCGCCGACCCGCGCCAGTCCCCGCCGCCCCCGCCCGTCACCCCGCCGCAGCAGCCCGCGGCTTCTGGCTGGCCCCCCGCGCAGGACCACGGCTGGCCGGACCCGGCCTCCCGGACCGACCCGCAGGCCGACGCCCCCTGGGCGGGCATGGTGCCCAAGGCCGACCCCCAGTGGCCCGACGCGGACGCGCACGCCGTCACGCAGTGGCCCGGCATCGAGCCCGTCGGCGACGCCCAGCGCCCCGGCGCGCAGTGGCCCGGGAGCGAATCCCCGAGCGACGGTCAGCGGTCCGCCGCGCAGTGGCCCGGGAGCGAATCCCCGGGCGACGGTCAGCGTCCTGGCGCGCAGTGGCCTGGGAGTGAGTCGAAGGCCGAGCCTCCCGCCGCGCAGTGGCCCGGGGCCGAGCCTCAGGGGGAGACGCGGCGGGCCGGTGGGCAGTGGCCCGGGGCCGAGTCCAAGGCCGACGCCCCCTGGCCCGGGGCCGAGTCGCGGCCCGACGCGCAGCTTCGCGGAGCGGGTTCGCCCCCCGGCGCCCAGTGGCCCGGTGCGGAGTCGTCGGGCGACCACCCGTGGCCCGGGGCCGAGGCCAGACCCGGACAGGACAGCCGTTCCGAGTCCCGTCAGGAGGGGTCCGGGCTGACCGCCCCGGGGTCGGCGTGGTCCACGCCCTCCGAGGGCACCGCCTGGCCACCCTCCGCCGAGGAGGCGCGGGCCGCGTCCGAGGCGCCCGGCCCGCACGGTCACGTCCCCCGGGGCAGTGAGCGCTGGCGCGCCCCCTCCGAGGGGAACCGGCCGCCGCAGGGCCCGTGGTCGCCCTCGGCCCCGCAGAGCTCGCTCAACGGGTCGGGGCCCGAGGGCACGGCTGTCCTGGGCCAGCCCCCGGCCGGTGGGGGCGGGGAGCCGTGGCAGGCGCAGAGCGGGTGGCAGCAGAACTCCGGGCCGTGGCAGGGCACCACCCAGCCCGGCTGGGCGCAGCCGCCCGGTCCGCCGCGCAAGAACAGGTGGCTCTGGCCGCTGGTCGCGGCTGTGGTGGTGCTGGTCGTGGCGGGCGGCACGTTCGTCTTCTTCCAGACCACGGGGGGCGAGACCCCGCAGGCCGCGCCGCCCAGGACGGGGGCCTCCCCGGGGGCGACGGGCGCGGCTCCGGCCGTGCCGAACGGCGACCCCAAGTCGACCGACTTCGACGTCTGCGCGATGCTCGACCCGGAGCAGACCGAACGGCTCGTCCCGGCCGCCAAGATCGACATGCGGATGAACGACAACCGCGACGACAGCCTGGTCAGCTACGTCAGGTGGACGTGTGAGTGGACGAACCGCAACATCTCGTACGGCGAAGTGAACCGCCAGCGGCAGATCACGGTGAACGTGGCACGCTACGAGGCCATCGGCGACACCACCGCCGACAAGGCGGCCACGATCCAGTACGACGGCCAGAAGCGCCAGTGGGACTACACCGCCTCGGTCTCCAACGACGAGCGCTACTACTCCAAGCCCCAGGTCTACTCGGGCATCGGCGACGCCGCCATCGCCCAGTACCAGTGGACGCGGGACGACGACTACCGCTACGCCTTCGGCACCGGCTTCGGCCGGGTCGGCAACATCACCTTCGAGGTGAAGTACGAGGCCAGCCAGCAGCACAAGGAAGCCGACGTCCTCACCAACGACACCAAGCAGTCGATCACCGAGCCCAACGCCCTGCGCGAGATCAAGGGCCTGCTGACCCAGCTCGCCCAGTCGGCGGGGGCCTGGTACGCCGGGAAGCCGCTGCCGTTCGCGGGCAAGGCCAGGCCGTCGGCCGCGCCGAGCGCGACCCCGTCGCCGGTCAAGATCGCCCTGCCGCCCAACTGTGTGGCGATGAACGCGACGGCCGCGACCCTGGTCCCCAACACCGAGGGTCTGGCGCAGTCGCTCACCCAGGGCAAGGCGAAGGTGACCGAGTGCCAGTGGTGGAACGACGCGATGCCGGTCGAGGGCGGCAAGGTCCGCTGGCGGAACCTGCGGATCGGCATCCGGGAGTTCCCGAACGCCGAGATGGCCCGCTTCTACCTGGTCGACGAGCGCGGCAAGAGCCGGGGCACGGCCGGCTCGAAGATCGGCGGCATCCAGTGGGGCAAGGTCCAGAAGCTGCCCGGCATGGGCACCGACAACTACGGCCAGGCGGTCAAGCAGCAGACCGAGACCGCCTACAGCGGGGCCTATGAGATCAAGGTCATGCAGGACAAGTACGTCGTGACGGTCCTGTTCGGCGGCGCGGACCGCCCGGCCGGGACGGAGATCAACAACACCGGCGCGGTGCTGATGCCGCTGACGGAGGCCGCCGCCGGAGCCAAGGCGATGGCCACCGGTCTGCTCGGCACGCTGTGAGGCGGGTTCCCCCTGGGTAGGTACGTCATGAAACGACCTATTCGGGGGGAATCATGGCCGCTTGCGAAGTGTGCGGTAACGAGTACGACATGACGTTCGAGGTGCACGCCCAGGGGGCCGTGCACACCTTCGACAGCTTCGAGTGCGCGATCACCAGGATGGCTCCGGTCTGCGAGCACTGCGGCTGCCGGATCATCGGCCACGGCGTGGAGGCCGACCGCCGGTGGTTCTGCGGCGCCCACTGCGCCCGCTCGATGGGCGCGTCCCAGATCGTCGACCGGGTGATGGCGTAACCGTCAGAGGAACCGCAGGTAGTCGACGACGTCGGTGAGGGGTTCGAGCGCGGCGTCCGGGAAGCGGGCCACGAAGGTCCGCACCCAGCCGTCCGCGCCGACGCCGGCCCAGACGTAGGCCCGGCCGCCGTCCGGGAGGTGGGCCCACCAGCGGGTGCCCGGCACCCCGCTGTGGACGGCGGCGAGCGGCGGCTCGACGCGGGTGGGTTTCACCCCCAGAGTGGCGATGAGCTGGTCCTTCACGGTCTCCAGCAGGGCGGGGCGGGCCTCTTCGGCCGGGGGGCCGATGGTGACGACCCGGACCGTGAGCCGGTGGCGGGCGTCGGGGGAGACCAGGTCGGCCGCGCCGCCGAGCGGGTGGGAGTAGGTCCAGCCCGCCGGGTGGCACAGCGTCAGCCCGCCGGCCCAGTCGGGGCGGAAGGTCAATCGGCCGGCCGAGGTGGCCGGGCGGGTGACCTCGGCCGTGGTCAGCAGGCGGTCGTCGGCGTAGAACTCGACGCGGTACTCGCCCTTCGAGGGGCAGCCGAAGTCCACGAGCGGCCAGGTCATGGTGCCGCTCGCGGCGTCGCCGGGCCAGCGCAGCGGGACGAGCAGGTCGGCTCGCTGGAGCCACTCGCCGCCGGGGCTCTCCCGGTAGGAGACCAGCGCGCCCAGCCGGGCGCCCTCGATCATGCCCTCGTACGGCACGGAGGCCTCGATCGTCGACCCCCGCACGGTCAGCCGGGGCGTGGAGAACCGCACCGAGGGGGCGGCCCGGCCGTCGGGCAGCGTCTCGGCGAGGTGGGCGCGGACCATGGCGCCCTTGATCTCCCGGGCCAGGGGCCGGGCGTGGCCGTGCCGCGCGGCCAGCAGGTCGGCCCCGACGCGGATCGCGGTCCGCACCTCGCCCCGCTCCACCGGGTTCGGCCGCGCCGCGACCAAGGCCGACAGGTCGGCGGCGGCCTTCCGCGCGTCCTGCTCGCGGCCCTGGCCGAGCAGGGCGAGGGTGAGGTTGACCCAGGGGAGCGGCGGTCCGGGGTTGAGCGCGAGGGCCCGCCGGGCGTACCGCTCCGCCTCCTGGTAGTCGCCCAGGCGCACCAGATGGCCGGACATCCCGGCCAGCGGCAGGTAGCTCTCGCCGCCCCGGTCCAGCGCCGCGCGCAGGTCGGCGAGCGCCGCCTCGTAGACCTCGCGGGGGGCGACGTTGACGACGTACAGGGAGGTGTCGCGCTGGGGGCTCGCGGCGGCGAGCCGGGCGGTGGCGCGGCGCTCCCAGGCCAGGGCGAAGTCGTCGTCCCGCTCGATCGCCAGGGAGTACTGCCGGACCGCGCCGTCGAAGTCGCGCTCGGCGAAGAGCCGCTCGCCCTCGACGGCCGCGTCGATCGCCGCCTGCGGCCGGACCGGCGCGGGCGACGCCCACGTGACCACCGCGCCGACCAGGGTCAGCCCGACCAGGCCGGCGGCGGGCCGGACCAGGTGGCGGCGGACGTCCTCCCCGACGGTCAGGGACAGGCCGAGCAGGGTCAGCGCGACCGCGAGCAGGGCGGTGCCCGCCGCGTAGGCGTTGCTCTTGTCGCCCCAGGCGGTCGCGGTTACCTGGACCGCCTCCTGGGTCAGCGCCGCGCGCCTGGCCTCCCGCATCAGGCCGCCCAGGTGGCGCTGCGGGTCGGCGTCCATGAGAGGGCTGGTCCCGGCGAGGGTGCCGTAGGCGGTGGCCAGGGCCTCGGCCGTGTCCCGGCGGGTGGTCTCGGCGAGCAGGCCGGCCCGGAGCGACTCGATGTCGTGGCGGCGCTTGACCGTGCCGGTGGCCGCCAGGTTGCCCAGGTCGCGCATGCCGGCGGCGGTGCCCTCGGCCTGCGCCGCCAGGGCCGCGACGGCGGCGCGCTGCGCCTGCCGGGCGTGCCGGTCCTCCTCGCTGCCGGCCTGGCCGCCGAGGTAGGCCAGGATCGCGGCGAACAGGCCGACGGCGGCCGTCACCCAGGCCATCCGCCGCTTGAACGGGGTGTCGAACTCCTCCGCGCTCATGCCTCCGGGACCAGCGCCAGCCACAGCGCCAGCGCCGTGAGCAGCCCCGCTGCCACCGCGCCGGCCCGCAGCAGCCATCGTCGCGGCCGGGGCGCGGTGAGCCGCGCGACCGTGAGGAGCAGCACCAGCGCCGGGATCGCGGCGGCGGTCAGCGTCAGGTGCCCCACCCGCGCGTGCAGCGCGTCGGCGCGGGCGGCGGTGCGGCCGGGCTGGTCGGCCGGGACGATGAAGCCCTCGTCGTAGCTCACCGTCGCGGCCAGGTTCCGGTCGTGCTGCCAGCGGGCCGCGACGCCCTCGCCGGTCAGGTAGCGCCGGTCGAGGTACTGGTCGGTCAGCAGCCCGTCGGCCAGCCCGCGCAGGATCAGCGCCTCCCGGGGGTCGGCGGCCTCGATCGCGTCGGCCTGGGCGTGCAGCACGCGGTAGTGGGTGACCTGCCCGCCGCCGTGGCCGCTCATGATCGAGGCCGACACCCGGGTCGAGCGCGTCTGCACGGTCTCCACGACCGCCTGCCGGTCGGCCTCGACGGCCTGCGACTTCACGCGTACGGCGGCGTAGGAGGCGACCGCGCCGGTGACGGTGACCAGGCCGACCAGGATCGCGATCACGGTCTCGTCGCCCCGCCGGGGCCGGTTCCTGCGCAGGCGGAACCGCCTGACGCGAAGAGAGGGCGCTGCCATGTCGCCCATTGAAGTGAAAAAAGCCGCCACCGGCGGCGGTTCGTCTTTTTTGCAAATCCGTATGCGGCTTTTAGGAGTAATGCACTTCGGTCGGCCGGTCGGAGCGGATCTCGGCGAGCGTCCGCCGCTCGGTTCCCGTCGTGGCGTCGAGGGCGAGCACCCGGAGGCCGTCCCGCACGATCAGGGTGTCCTCGTTGAACCACCCGACGACCTGGCCGGTGGCGCGCAGCGGCCGGGGTGCGCAGATCCCCTCGGCGCAGGCCCCGGCATACCGGCGTCCCGACGGAGAGAACACCAGAGTTTCCATATCGCCATATGTCTGCAATTGGGTGCCGGAGAAGTCGTAAACGGCCGAACCCGAGGTCACCCCGCCCGGCGCGAACCGGAATTCCGTCGGCGGCGCGTCGACCGCCACATACGCCGTCCGCCGCGCGGCCACGTCGACCAGGGCGAACCCCACCCGGTTCGCGCTCTCCCGGGACGCCACGGTCAGCAGCAGCCGCGACCCGTCGGCCGACCAGACCGGCGCGCTCACCACCAGCGGCTTCTCCACGGTCGGCACCGTGAACCTCTCGCCGTCCCGCGTGAACGTGACGACGTTCCCGTCGGCCGCCTGGAGCGGCGTCCAGTTCACCTCGGCCACCACGGTCCCGTCCGGCGACGGGACGGGGTCGCGGTGCAGCTCGATCGGGACGAAGGAGTCACGCTCCCGCACGTACGACCGGATGCCGAAGGCCGACGTGCGGACCACGAAAGCGGTGAGCCGCACCGGGTCGGACGCGTGCTCGCGGACGACCCCCGGCAGCTCGGCCACCTGACGCGTGGCGAACACCGGGGAGGGCGGCCCCGACAGCCGGGGCGGCTCCGGCCGGGACACCAGCAGGGCGACCCCGGCGGCGGCCACCGCCAGGGCCAGCGCCGCCCCCGCGAACCACACCCGCCGCCCTCTCTTCCGGGCAGGCGCGGGACGCGGCCCGAGCAGCCGCAGCAGCACCTCGGCCGAGGTCGGCCGGGCCTGCGGATCCCTGGCCAGGCAGGCCGCGACGACCTCGCGCAGCTCCCCGGACAGCGGCCCGAGATCGGGCTCCCCGCGCAGCAGCCGGTTCAGCACCGCGGGCACCGAGTCGGCCCCGAACGGCGGCTTCCCCGACGCCGCGAACACCATCGTCGCCGCCCAGGTGAACACGTCGGCGGCGGGGCCGGGCGGCGACTCCCCGAGCTGCTCCGGGGCCATGTAGGTGGGGGTGCCCACCGCGCCCTGACCGGTCGTCTCGGCGTCGACCGCGCGGGCGATGCCGAAGTCGATCACCCGGGGCCCGTCGCGGCCGAGGATCACGTTCGCCGGCTTGAAGTCGAGATGCGCCACCCCGGCCCTGTGGACGGCCGACAGCGCGGTGATCGTGCCGACCGCCACCCGCCGGAGCGTCCCGCCGGTCAGCGGCCCGCCCTCACGGACGGCCGCCTGCAACGTGGGCCCCTCGACGTACTCGCTGGCGATGAACGGGACGCCGTCCTCGACCCCGTAGGACAGCACCTGCGCCGCGCAGAACGACGCCACCTCGGGCAGCACCTCCGCCTCACGGAGGAACCGCTCGGCCGACCCCTCGCCGGACACGGCGTGCAGGACCTTCACCGCCACCCGCGCGCCCTCGGGCGAGGCCGCGAGGTAGACCGTCCCCTGCCCGCCGGCCCCCAGCCGCCGCAGGATCGTGTATCCGCCGAGGCGCGACCCCTCCACGACGGGTCAGCCCCGCAGGAAGAACAACTGCACGGTGGGGTCCTTGCCCGGCACGTCGAGCTCGACCAGCGTCCGGGTCGTCCTGCCGGAGAAGTCGATCACGTCGGCGCGGTACTCGCCCCTCTTCTCCCGGGAGAACATCAGGTGGGTCGCGTCGAACCAGCCGACCAGCCCGTCCCCCTCGGAGGAGGGCACGCCGCCCCGCCGGGCCCCGGTCGCGGTGTCCCAGACGCAGAAGACGTGCCGCCGCTCGCACCGGGTCGTCGCGAACGACTGCCCGTCGGGCGAGAAGTAGGCCGATCCGGCCGGCAGGCCGACCCAGTGGAAACTGCGCGCGACCCGTCCGCCGAGGTCGTGGAAGCGCAGGCCGTAGCGGCCCTCCGGGGTGAGGTAGGCGGTGGAGACCTGGCGGCCGTCGGGCGTCCACCGGAACGCGGGCAGCGCCCCCAGCCGCGCGGTCGCGTCGGCGGCCAGGAACTGCTCCCGGTCGGCGTCGTTGGCCGTCTCGACGACGGTCGCCGCGCGGGTGGCCGGGTCGACCAGCAGGAACCCGTAGGGCGCGGTGTCCTCGGCCGCCCCCTCGGTGATCCACAGCGACAGCAGCAGCCGGGTCCCGTCGGGCGACCAGGCGGGATGGTGGGCGGTCAGCGGGGCGGTGATGGTCGGCACGGTGAACCGCCGGCCGCTGCCCCGGTCGGTGAACTCGACGTCGAGCCGGTCCTTGGTCGCCACGAACAGCTGGTCGACCGTGGCGGTCCAGCGCCCGTCGGGCGAGATGACCGAGACGTGGCGGTTGCCGCCGGTCCGGGCGAACCCGGCCCCGTTCGGGCTGCGGGTGAACGCGGCGGTGGCGTCCGGAGACACACTGGCCTGGTAGGAGGCCAGCCGCAGCGGATCGCCCGGCTCCTCGCGCAGCACCCCGCCGGCCAGCGCCATCGGCGAGGGCCCCGGCGAGGGGAACGCGGGCGCGTGCGAGGCCGGGGCCGCGCCGGGTGTGATCCTGGCCGCCTGCGTCGCCGGAGCGGGCGCGAGCAGGTACCCGCCCGCGCCGGACACCAGCGCCAGCGCCAGCCCGCCCGCCGCGAGCCCGGCCGCGCCGCCCCTCCTCCGCTCCTTGGGGGGTGTACGGCTCACGCCCGCCTGAGGCGCCACGACCACCGGTGGCGTCGGCAGCACACTGTCCAGCGCCCCCGCGTGGCCGAGCAGCCGGAGCAGCGTCTCCTCGGCCCCCGGCCGGGCCTGCGGCTCGTCGGCCAGGCAGTCGGCGACCAGGTCCCGCAGCGCCCCCGAGAGCGGCCCGAGGTCGGCCGCCCCGTACGACACCCGCGTCGGGTTCTCCCCGAACGGCGGCCGTCCGGTGGCCGCGAACGCGATCACCGCCGCCCACGCGAACACGTCGACGGCCGCCGACGGTGGCTCGTCGGGGTCCTGCCACAGTTCGCGTTCCTCGGCGTGCCAGACGGGCGTGACCGGCCGCTCCGCCCCGATGAGCCGGGGCCCGTCGGGGCCGAGCAGCACCCGTTCGGGCGCGATCGCCCCGTGGATCAGCCCGGCCCGGTGGAGCGAGGCCAGCGCGGTCGCCGTCGTCACCGCGAGCCGGTGGACCGCGGGCCCCGGCAGCGCGCCCCGGCCGGCGACCTCCTCGGCCAGGGTCGGCCCCGGCACGTACTCCGACACGATGTAGTCGCGCCCGGTGTCCAGGATGTGCGGGGTGCCGACGGCGGCGGCCTCCCAGACGCGGGCCAGCGCCTCGCGTCCCGGCCCGTCGAGCGGCCGGGGCAGTCTGCGCGCCGCCACCTGTCCGCCGCCGGGCGCGGTGGCGAGGTAGACGTCGCCGCCCAGCCGCCCGACCAGGGAATAGGGGCCGAGCGAGGCCGGGTCGTTCGAGGTGAGCGGCTCGACGGGAGGCATCTGGGTTCAGTTCCCCGTGTAGTAGAGGAGCAGGTCGGTCGTGTCGTCCTCGGCCGGGATCTCGGCCAGCACCCGCTGCGGACGGCCCCGCAGGTCCATGGCCACGACCCGGTGGGGGTCGCCGCGCGGGTCGGCCACGATCAGGTGGGCGTCGTCGTACCAGCCGTAGAGCAGGCCGTCGTCGTAGAACAGGGCGACCGACGCCAGCCGCACGCCGGTCGCGGTGTCCCAGACACAGTAGGTCCCGCCGCTCGGGCAGTACGTCACGAACGTCTTCCCCGAGGGGGAGAACATCCGGCGGCCGTAGGTCTCGCCGACCCAGTGGAAGGCCTTGGTCTGACGGCCGGTCAGGTCGCGGAACCTGACGCCGTGCTCGGTCTCGGTCCGGTAGCCGACGGCGACCCCGGAGCCGTCCGGGAGCCAGGCGAAGTGGGACTCCCCGCCGGTCGTCTCGTCGTCGGTGTCGACCGTGGAGACCGCCCGGGTGGCGACGTCGACCACGACGAACCCGGACGGCCGGTCGTCCTTCCCCGCGGTCGTCGTCAGCATCAGTCTCGTCCCGTCGCGCGACCACGTCGGCCGCGTGTACGGCACCCCCGGCGTGACCGTGAACGGCTCCCCGGCCCCGGTGAAGGTGATCGTCTCGGGGCCGACCGCCGCCAGCCACCTGCC
Organism: Herbidospora cretacea; assembly: GCF_001570605.1. Classification (GTDB taxonomy): domain Bacteria; phylum Actinomycetota; class Actinomycetes; order Streptosporangiales; family Streptosporangiaceae; genus Herbidospora; species Herbidospora cretacea. The sequence continues at coordinate 196,065 of NZ_BBXG01000012.1, forward strand.
GCCGGGGGAGCGGGCCGGTTCGGCGTCCTCGGCCGGGAGCTTGGTGAAGGTCTGGCCCTCGGTCCGCACCCACGTGTCGGCGCCCTTGCGGTAGCCGGTCAGCCTGGCCGGGTCGGCCGGGTTCTCCAGCAGCGTGATGGCCGGGCCGGGGGCGGTGAAGTTCCCGGCCGCGAGCGGCGGCGGCGACGGGTCGTCGGCGGCGGCCAGCGTGCTGACCGAGGTCGACGGGACGCCGGTGGCGTTCACCGTGGCGGTGGCCGGGCCGGTCCGGTTGCGGCCCAGCACATAGCCGCCCAGGCCCGCGACCAGCACGATCGCCACGGCCGCCGCGATGAGCGCGGCCCAGCGGGTGGTCCGGCGCGTGGTCCGGCGGGCCGGGGGAGCGGGGGCGGGCTCGGTCTCCTCGGCGGGCGGCGGGGTCGTGGTGACCGCTTCGAGGGCGGCCCGCTCGACGGTGAGCTGGGCCTCGCCGATCAGCCGTTCGAGGGCCTCCTGCGCGGTCGGCCGCTGGCCGGGGTCCTTGGCCAGGCAGGCCGCGACGACCCCGGTCAGCCCCTCGGGCAGGCCGTCGAGGTCGGGGTCGTCGTGCAGGATGGCGTTGATCGTCGCGGCGTGGGAGTCGCGCTCGAACGGCGGCCGGCCGGTGCCGGCGAAGACCATGACGGCGGCCCAGGCGAACAGGTCGCCGGGCGGCGCGGGCGCGGCGGGCTCGGGGCGCAGGACCTCGGGCGGCAGGTAGGCGAGCGACCCGATCGGGCGGGTCTCGTCGAGCAGGCCGGGGCGGGCGGACGTGCGCACCCGGGCGGTCGCGTCGGGATCGCCGGCCGACCAGGTGGCCACGGTCTCCGACACCTTGGTGACCCCCTCTGCCACCAAGGCGTCGAGGTCGAGTAAGGCGAGCCTCGGTCCGGCGCCGGTGAGGATCACCGACCACGGGGTGAACGCGCCGTGCGCCACGCCCTCGCGGTGCAGCCCCGCCAGGCCCGTCATCGACGCGACGGCCAGCCGCCGCAGCTCGCTCTCCGGCAGGGCCTTCGCCAGGTGGGCGCCCTCGACCTTCTCCACGACCACGTAGGGCTCGCCGCCGGAGGTGCCCGCGTCGATCAGTCCGAGCCACGGATAGCCGCCCGCGCGTTGCAGCAGGTCGATCCGCTCCAGGAACGCGTCGGGGTCGGCCAGGCGGGTGTGGAACAGCGTCAGCAGGGCGCCGTCGGCGGTGTCGAAGGAGGCAGACCGATCGCCCGGCGGGTACGCGGCGGTGAGCGTGTGACCGCCGAGCCGGCGGGGATCGCGGAGCGGCTGGGGCACTGCCAAGTGGATCCTCCGATTACGCGTCGGTGGATCATTATGGCGACCAGCCTACTGTGAATCCCGAAATATCAGGATTCGAAAGCGACCAATCGGACGATGACCCACCCGTCCCCGTCGGGCATCGGCGGGAACGTCGTGCCGGGCACCGCCGCGAAGACGTGCGGCATCTGCTCGCGGGTCACCGTACCGAACATGTCGCCCGGCAGGGTCATGCCCAGGGCGTCGGCCCGCTTGGCCGCCGAGTAGAAGCTGCCGCCGTCGTCGAGTTCGGCGGCGATCGAGGCGGCGCCCCAGGCGTCCGCGAGCCGGATGAAGGCGACCTTGGCCCGCTCGGGCCGTTGGGACTGGGCGATGAGGTAGTCCTCGATCTCCCAGATGAGCAGTTCGCCCAGGTACTGAGGGGTGTCCTTCCACATGACGCCCGATCCTGGCCGAGCCCGCTTGCCGTCGGCTTGTCTCCCGATTGCACCGCTCTAGTGGCCGCCACGTTGCGGTGACCGCACAACGCGGCCAATTGTCCGGTGAAGCGGCCCAAGGTCTTCTCGTCGCTGGTCGCAGCGACCACACTGCTAGGTGTGAGCGACTTTGATGTACTCGTCCTGGGATCCGGGCCGGGTGGGCAGAAGGCCGCCATCGCGGCCGCCAAGCTGGAGCGCCGGGTAGCCATCGTCGAACGGCGCAACATGATCGGCGGGGTGTGCATCAACACCGGCACGATCCCCTCCAAGACCATGCGCGAGGCCGTGCTCTACCTGACCGGACTCAGCCAGCGCGAGATGTACGGCCGCAACTACCGCGTCAAGGAAGAGATCGGCATCCACGACCTCACCGCCCGCACCCAGCACGTCGTGGGCCGCGAGGTCGAGGTGGTCCGCAACCAGCTCAACCGCAACCACGTGACCGTGCTGACCGGCTCGGGCCAGTTCCTCGACCCCCACACCGTCGCGGTGGTCGACGACCTCGGCCGCGAGACCAAGGTCACCGCCGACAAGATCATCATCGCCACGGGCACCCGCCCGGCCCGGCCCGACAGCGTCGAGTTCGACGGGTCGACCATCGTCGACTCCGACGGCATCCTCGACCTCGCCCACGTCCCCGACTCGATGGTCGTGGTCGGCGCCGGTGTCATCGGCATCGAGTACGCCTCCATGTTCGCCGCCCTCGGCACCAAGGTCACCGTGGTCGAGCGCCGCGACCGGATGCTGGAGTTCTGCGACCTGGAGATCATCGAGGCGCTCAAATACCACCTGCGCGACCTGGCCGTCACCTTCCGGTTCGGCGAGAGCGTGGCCGCCGTGGAGCGCCACGAGCGCGGCGCGCTGACCATCCTGGAGAGCGGCAAGAAGATCCCGGCCGCCACGGTCATGTACTCGGCGGGCCGCCAGGGCATGACCGAGTCGCTCGCCCTCCACACCGCGGGCCTGGAGGCCGACGCCCGGGGCCGCATCACGGTCGACGAGCACTACCGCACCAACGTGCCCCACATCTACGCCGTCGGCGACGTCATCGGCTTCCCCGCCCTGGCCGCCACGTCGATGGAGCAGGGCCGCCTGGCCGCCTACCACGCGTGCGACGAGCCGGTCTCCGACATGAGCCGCCTCCAGCCGATCGGCATCTACACGATCCCCGAGATCAGCTTCGTCGGGGCGACCGAAGACGAGCTCACCGACGCCCACGTGCCGTTCGAGACGGGCCTGTCGCGCTACCGGGAACTGGCCAGGGGCCAGATCATCGGCGACACCCACGGCATGCTCAAGCTCCTGGTCTCGCCCGAGGACCGCAAGCTCCTGGGCGTGCACGTCTTCGGTACCCAGGCGACCGAGCTCGTCCACATCGGCCAGGCCGTCATGGGCTGCGGCGGCACCATCGACTACCTGGTCGACGCCGTCTTCAACTACCCGACCCTGTCCGAGAGCTACAAGGTCGCGGCCCTCGACGCGATGAACAAACTGCGCCGGGTCCAGCGCTTCTCCCGCTGAGGCGGCCGGGACCCCGGTGATCAGAGCTCGTACGCGAGGATGGCGCCGGGGTTCCGCAGGTCCCGCGTCGGCTTCCCGCCGGCGTCCCGGGTGAGGCCGCCCACGTCGGTGGCGATGTAGAGGGTTCCGCCGGCGGGATCCAGGGCGGTGTCCCGGTAGCGGTTGACGGTGTCGGCGATCCTCTCGGCGGGCCCGGCCTTCTCGCCGCCGGAGGCGAGCGGGACGCGGTAGACGGCGCCGTCCTTGAGGGAGGTCGCCAGGAGCGTCCCGGCCGGGCCGGGTTCCAGGCTCGACAGGGCCAGGGTCGGCCAGCAGACGAACGCCGTCGAGGGGTCGCAGCCCGCGCCCGCGCGGAAGTCGTAGTCGTCGTCCACGGTGTCGAAGGTGACGAGCGGCGGGGTGAAACCCGGGTCGTCCCAGTCGGTCTCCTCCTCGTACGGGACGGTCGCGGGGATGTCGTAGTCGTTGAACCTTTCAGCCGCGCAGCCGTTCTCCGCCTCGGCCCACCGGGCGTAGACGTAGGCCTTGCCGTCCCGGTATCCGGCCACGTGGGGCCAGCCGTAGTTCTTTCCGGCCCGGACCAGATCGACCTCGTCGTCGGATTTCGGGCCCTGGTCGGTGGCGTACAGCAGACCCGAAGGGGTGAAGGTCAGGCCCTGGGCGTTGCGGAAGCCCACCGCGTAGACGTGGCTGCGGACGCCGCCGAACTCCGGGTTGTCGTCCGGGATCGAGCCGTCGGGGTTCAGCCGCAGGACCTTGCCCTGGTAGGCGCTCCAGTCGCGGGCCTTCACCTGCGCCGCCGTGGGGAGCGTCTGCGCCTGGATGGTCTCGCAGTAGAGGCCGAACTGGTTGGCCCCCTGGTCGCCGATCGTGTAGTAGAGCCTGCCGTCGGGCCCGAACCGCAGCTTCCCCGACTGGTGGTCGACGCCGGAGACCAGGCCGGTCAGGACGTCGACCGGACCGGTGAGGACCTGCCCGGCCGGGTCGTAGGTGTACCGGACGATCTTCGTGCCGCCGGCGTAGGTGTGGGCGAGGTAGACCCAGTCGCGGCCCTTGCCGCGCAGCAGGTCGGGGTGGAGGGCCAGGCCGAGGACGCCGTCCTGGCCGCCCTCGGTGTGCACGGCGTCCTCGACCGTGAGCGCCACGGTCTTCCTCCCGGTCGCCGGGTCGACGCGGGTGACCCGCAGGCCCGACTTCTCGGTCACCCAGAGGACGTCGTCGGGCCCCCACACCATCTCGTAGGGATCGCCGAGCCCGGTGGCGACCACGCGGACCCCTTCCTGCGGCGCTTCGGGGGAGGCGCACCCGGCGAGCAGACAGGCCACCGCCACGACCCATGAGATGCCCTTCATGGGGCTAGATGGGAGCACAGAAAACCGGCGGGGACTACCCCTTGACCGCGCCGATGATCACGCCCTTCGTGAAGTGGCGCTGGACGAACGGATAGATCAGCAGCACCGGCACCAGCGCCACCACGATGATCGCCATCTTGATCGCCAGGTTGGGCGGCAGGGCGTACCCGGCGGCCGTGTCGATCGCCCGCTGGTTCGGCACCAGGTTCATGCCCTGCTGCACGTACTGCCGCAGGATCAGCTGGAGCGGCCACTTCGCGTTGTCGTTGATGTAGAGGACGGCGTTGAAGAAGGCGTTCCAGTAGCCCACCGCGTAGAACAGCCCGATCACCGCCGTGACGCCCTTCGACATCGGCAGCACGATCCGCCACAGGATCCGGAAGTCCGACGCCCCGTCGATCCGGGCGCTGTCGAGCACCTCCCCGGGGATGTTCATGAAGAACGCCCGCATCACGACCAGGTTGAACGCCGACACGGCGGTCGGCAGGATCAGCGACCAGTAGCTGTCGATCAGCCCGAGCTCCCGCACGATCAGATAGCTGGGGATCATGCCCGGCGTGAACAGGAACGTCAGCAGGAACAGGAACAGCAGCGGCCGGTGCAGCACCGACCCGGGCCGCGACAGCCCGTAGGCCGCCAGGATCGTCAGCCCCAGGCTCAGCAGCGTGCCCACCGTCGTCACCCCGGTCGACACGAGCACCGCCCGCGTCACCACGCCGCCGCCGAACAGCTCCCGGTAGGCGTCGAGCGACAGCTCACCCGGCAGCGTCACCAGCCCGCCCGCCGCCGTGACCGTGGCGGCGGTCGACAGGCTGGTCAGCACCACGACGTAGATCGGATACACCATGGCCAGCACGATCAGCGCCAGCACCACGGTCTTCACCGTCAACCCGAAAACGGTCGGCCGTTCCTGCCAGACGGGACGAGTACTCATGATCGTTTGTAGATTCCCTGCTCGCCGAACCGGTGGGCGACCTTGTTGGCCACCACGATGAGGATGAGGCCGACCAGGCCCTTGAACAGGCCGGCCGCCGCGCCGTAGCTCCACGCGCCGGTCATCAGGGTCCGCCAGTAGACGAAGGTGTCGAGCACCTCGGCCGCCTCGGCCCCCACGGCGTCGCGCTGGAGGAAGAACTGCTCGAAGCCGACGTTCAGCGCGTCGCCCAGGCGCAGGATCAGCAGCAGCAGGATCACCGGCCGCAGTCCGGGCAGCGTGATGTGCCACAGGCGACGCCACCGGGAGGCCCCGTCGACCGCCGCGGCCTCGTACAGATGGGTGTTGATCGCGGCGAGGGCCGCCAGGAAGATGATCGTGCCCCAGCCCGCGTCCTTCCAGACCGCCTGGGCGGTGACCAGCACGATGAAGGCGTCGGGGTCGGTCATGACGTTCCACGGCTCATGCCCGGCCTGCCGGAGCGTCTGGGCGAGCAGCCCCGCGCCGCCGAGGATCTGCTGGAACAGCGCCACGACCAGCACCCATGAGAAGAAGTGGGGCATGTAGACGATGCCCTGGATGAACAGGCGCAGCCGCCGCGACAGCACGCTGTCGAGCAGGATCGCCAGCGCGATCGGGACGGGGAAGTAGAACACGAGCTGGAACGCCGTGATGGTCACGGTGTTGCGCAGCGCGTTCCAGAACTCGGGGTCCGACAGCAGCCACTGGAAGTTGTAGAGCCCGACCCACGGGCTGCCGGTGAGGCCGTCGTAGGGCGAGTAGTCCTGGAAGGCGATGACGTTGCCCAGGGTCGGGACGTAGTGGAAGACCACCAGGAGCCCGACCGCCGGGATCGTCATGGCCAGGAGCTGCCAGTCGCGCCGCAGCCTGGCCCGTAACGGAGGTTTCCCCAGGCCGGCGGATGAGGTCAGGGCATCCGCCGGCGGAGACTTTCTAAGCACGGCCGTTCTCCGTGAGGACCTTCATGTAGAACTCGCGGCCGGCGTCGCCGCCGCCCGTCTTCCACTCGGTGATCGCCTGCTGGAGGGTGTCCAGCCCGCGGCGTCCCCGGATGATGTCGACGACCTTGTCCTCGAACGGCTTGGCGGCGGCGGTGAAGTCGCCGGGCTCCTCGACGCGGATGCCGTCGAAGGGGTCCTGGTGCCGCATGGTCGCGGCGGTGTTCCACCAGGTCGTGGCGGTCTGCACGTAGTCGGGGTGGGCCTGCGACTCGAAGATGGGGTCGACCCGGCCGCCGAGCCAGACGTAGCTGCCCACGATCTCCTTCGGCCCGAGCTCGGTGACCTGGGGCGCGCCGGCGGAGTCGCGGGTGAAGTGGACGCCCTCGACGCCGTTGTTGAACAGCAGCTGCTCCTGGCTGCCGAACGGCGAGGAGAGGTAGTCGAAGATCGCGAGCAGTTCCTCGATCTTCTCCTTGGGGGTGCCCTTCTTGATGAAGGTGTACGACGGGTCCTGGTTCATCCGGTATTCGGGCTTGCCGCCGTCGGCCCCGAACACGGGCAGGGGCTCCATCCAGAAGTCGGGCTTCTCCTTGCCGATCTGGATGAGCGTCTCGGCCCAGAACGAGAAGCCGTCGCTCTTCACCAGGATCTGGCCCGACTTGAAGAGCTCCTTGTCGTCGGCGGCCGACTTGGCCGACAGGACGTTGGGGTGCACCAGCCCGGCGTCCACGGCCTTGCGCATCCACTCGACGGAGGCGGCGTACTCGGGGGTCTCGTAGCGGTGGACGAGCGTGCCGCCCTCCTTGCGCCACTTCCTGGGCGCCCGGTAGATCTCCTCGATCATCGGGTGGATGTCGCTGAAGGCCCAGCGGTCCTTGGACGCGTCGGTGACCGCCTTGCCCATCGCGAGCAGTTCGTCGGCGTTCTTCGGGGCGCCCTGGCCGAGCTTGTCCCACAGGTCCTTGCGGTGGAAGAGCACCCAGCCGAACTGCGGGGCGGGCCAGGCGGGCACCGCCTTCAGCTTGCCGCCGAAGACGGAGTACTGCCAGGCCGTGGTCGGGATCGCCGACAGGCTGGGGTACTTCGCGGAGACGTCACCGGAGAGATAGGGCGTGAGGTCCTCGAACAGGCCGTCGACGGCGCGCGAGTAGTCGGGCACCGCGGCCAGCGCCCAGCCGGGCAGCGTGGTCACGTCGGCCACGTCGCCGCCGGCCAGCAGGGTCGGCAGCTTGTCGTTGATGGTCAGGCCGTCGAGGTAGTTGAACTCGATGGTGGCCCCGAGGTCCTTGTTGACGGCGTCGTAGTAGGCGTTCTGGCCGAGCGGCGCGGGCAGCGGGCTCCACGTCGGCACCATCGCCTTGTACGACCCGCCCTTGCCGGGGACGGCGGTGACCAGGTCGACCAGCTTCTCGCTCGGCGGATAGGTCAGGTATCCGTCGCGTCCGAAGCCGGGCAGGGTGGCCGCGATGTCCGGTGTCAGCACCGTGCGCGGCACGTATTTGGGCACGAGCGCGGCGAGTTTGTCCATCGCGGCGGCGGTGGCCTTGGCGCCGGGTTTCGGACCCGGCGGGGCGGAGCAGGCGGCGAGCACGCTCAGCCCGGCGAGACCGAGGAATCCCCGTCTCGTGGTGGTTCTCACAGAGCGCCCCCTTCCTGGTAGAGTTAGTTCGTCTAACGACCAAACAAACTAGTCCAGAACCCAAGTCGCCACAAGTGCGGGATGATGGGGCCGACACGGAACGGGGCTCAATTGATCACCAACACGCAGGGAAGCGCATCCGGCCCACAGCCGGCCGACTTCACCGATGTGCGGGCCACCAACCTCGCCGTCGTGCTGCGGTTCGTCCGGGAGAACGCCCCCTGCTCGCGCGCCGACATCGCCGCCTCCACCGGCCTCAACAAGGCCACGGTGTCGAGCCTGGTGGCCGACCTGATCGACCGGCGGCTGCTGCGCGAGACGGGCCTGACCGAGAACCGGGTCGGACGTCCGGCGACCATGCTCGTGCTCGACGGCTCGCCCTACGCCGCGGTCGGCATCGAGGTGAACGTCGACTACCTGACGGCGGTCGCCGTCGACCTCAAGGGCGAGGAGCTGCTGTCGTGGCGGCGGGCGTTCCCGGGCGGCTCGACGTCGGCGGGCCAGGCGGTGGCCGGGATCGCGGGGGTCGCCCGCCGGGTGGTGAACCGGATGACCAAGGAGGCCCGGCAGGTGCTCGGCCTCACCGTGGCCGTGCCGGGCCTCGTCGACCTGAACGGTTCGGTCCGGCTCGCCCCCAACATGGGCTGGCGCGACGTCGACCTGGCTGGCGACCTGGCCAAGGCGCTGCGCGACCCGGGCTTCCCGGTCTCGGCCGACAACGACGCCAACCTGGGCGCGCTGGCCGAGCTGCGGTTCGGCTCCCACGGGGGCGCGCAGAACCTCGTCTACCTGACGGGGGAGATCGGGGTCGGCGCGGGCGTCGTGCTCGACGGGAGGCTGCGGCGCGGCGGGGCCGGGTTCGGCGGCGAGATCGGGCACATCGAGATCGTCCCCGGCGGGCCGCCGTGCCACTGCGGGCGGCACGGCTGCCTGGAGGTCGTGGCCGGGCTCGGCGTCCTCCTCGGCCACAGCGTGTCCCCGGCCGAGGTGGAGTCGGAGATCGACGAGGTGGTGCAGCGGGCCGAGACGGGCGACGAGGCCGTGCTCGCCCAGCTCGACACCCTGGCCGGGAACCTGGGCCGGGGCCTCGGGATCGTCGCGAACCTGCTCAACCCCGAGGTCGTCGTGCTGGGCGGCTACTACGTGAAGCTCGCGCCGTGGATCGTGGCGCGCGCCGAGCAGGAGATGCTCAGCCGGTCGATAGCGCCCGGCGGGGGCGGCTGCCGGCTCGTGGTGTCGGGCCTGGGCTACGGCGCCGCGGCGCTGGGCGCGGCGGCGCGGGTCCTCGACTCGGTCGACTCCGGGCGGCTGCCCGGCGTCTAGTTCGGCTTCGGAAGAGTGCAGCCCTTGCGCGACAGGTCCAGCCGCGAGCCCCGGCTCAGGCAGGCTCCGATGAGGTGGACCTGCTGGCCGTAGGAGCGGCCCTTCACCGAGGTGACGGCGCCGTTCGGGCTCACCTCGCACGGGTTGTCGTCGGTGCAGCGCTCGCCGGCCTCGTTGTGGGTGTTGTGGATCCCCGCGACCGTGGTGCCGTCGCGGGTCAGCAGCGCGGAACCGGACATGCCGTGGACGGGCGCGCAGTCCTTCGCGGTGGCGTAGCGGATCGCGTCGTCCTGCCGGTAGCCGCCCTCGCTCAGGTGCCCGACGACGGCCTCGGCCGTGCACTTCATCCGCCGGGTGGTGTAGGCCAGCGTCAGCCGGTCGCCCGCGCGCACCGGGGCGGTGGCGAGCCGGAAGACCTTCGCGCCCCTGGCCGCCAACTGCGCGTAGGTCCTGTTCAGGCGGTACAGGGCGATGTCGGTGCCGGTCATGGTCGCGTACACGAGCCGGGTCGCGAGGGCGGTGACCCGGGGGTAGCCCTGGCGGTCGGCGATGGGCGCCAGGCGGTCGGCGGGCCGGTCGGCCAGCGCGGTTCCGGGCGCGGGCCGCGTCCCCTGCACGCAGTGGCCGTTGGTCAGCAGCAGCGCCGGGTCGTCCGGGCGGGAGACGGCGGTGCGGACCACGGACCCGACGCAGTCGCCCAGGTTCACCGCGCCCTCCACGTTGGGGATCCGGTCGTCCGGCGGCACCTTCCGGCCGGAGATGATGCCGTTGATCCAGGCGGCGTGCCGGGTGGCGTCGGTGTACAGCGTCGGGGCCCTGTCGCCGCCGGGGCCGCTGACCACACCGGCCACCGCCCACCGGCCGCCCTCGCGGACCAGCACGGGCCCGCCGGAGTCCATGTTGCTCGCGGCGACGCCGCCGTCCCGGCTGCCGACGCACAGCTCCCCGGTCTTCGCGGCCGACGGGCAGGCCGAGAGCGGCTGCACCACGGTGTCGGCCTCCCGCAGCCTGGTCGGGAAACACGTGAGGTCGGCGATGTCGTCGCAGGTCATGCCCCAGCCGACGATGCGGACGGGGGTGCCGGGACGGGGCGTCGCCGAGGCGATGCGCACGGGCTTGGCCCGGACGGGGGTCCGCAGGTGCATCAGGGCGAGGTCACGGCCCCAGATGCCGCCCTCCTCCTGGTAGTTGGACAGCCGGTAGTAGTGGTCCACCTCCGCGACCTCGCCGGAGCCGGTGTCCAGCGACCCGACCCGGACCTTCCAGCCGCGGGGGACGCCGACCTTGGCGACGGTCGGGTTCTTGCCGGCGCAGTGGCTCGCGGTGAGCACCCACTGCGGCGCGAGGACCTCCACTCCGCAGCCGTGCCCGTCGGGGCGGGGCGGCGCGGGATAGGCGGGCTGGAAGGAGCCCATGAACGAGTAGGCGCGGGTCGACTCGTGGCCGCCCACGACGGCCTGCGCGGGGGAGACGGTCGTCAGGAACGGGGCCAGCACGAGCGCGGCGCCGAACAGCAGGGATCGTTTTCGCATGCGCCCCACCCTGGGCGCGCGAGGTGTCGGGGCCCGCTCCGGCGTGTATCAGCCGGGCCGCCGGGAGGGCTCAATCGTCGTCGAGGGCGGCCAGCCGGGTGGTGAGGTCGGTGGCGAAGCGTTCGAGCAGGCGGCCGAAGGTCCGGCGGTCGTCGGCGGACCACTCGGCCAGCGCGTCGGCGAACCAGCCGAGCAGGGTCCGCACGTACCTCTCGGCGGCCTCGGCTCCGCCGGGGGTGAGTTCGATCAGCCGGGCGCGCTGGTCGTGCGGGTCGGCGATCCGTCGGGCGAGGCCGCGCCGCTCCAGTTCGTGCACCTGGCGGGTCACGTGGGGGCCGACGACCTGCATGCGCCTGGCGACCTCGCCCACGCGCAGCGGCTGGCCGGACGTGTAGAGGATGACCAGGACCGACATGCCGGGACGGTCGACGGTGATCCCGGCGCTCTCGGTGGCGCGCTCGATCAGGCGGCTGCGCTGCAGCACCGTGCTGAGCCGGGTCAGGCGGGGCAGCACCTCCAGCAGGTCGAGGTCGCCGTCGCCGAAGGTGTCAGTCATCACACTCCATTAGATACCTAAGTTAGGTATATTCTTAGCCGGGGCGGCCCCAGATTAGCGGGTCGCCGTACCCGCAAAAAGGATACCTATGTTAGGTATCCATCCTGAAGGAGGAGCGCATGAGCAGAGTGCTGATCTCGGGGGCGAGCATCGCCGGTCCCGCGCTGGCCTACTGGCTGAACCGGCACGGCTTCGAGGTCACGGTCGTGGAGAAGGCGGCCGCGATCCGCGGCGGCGGCTACCCGATCGACATCCGGGGGACCGCGCTGGAGGTCGTGCGGCGGATGGGGGTGCGCGACGCCCTGGCCAAGGCCCACGTCGACTCGCGGCGGATCAGCTTCCTCGGCCCCGACGGCGGCCTGATCCGCGCCCTCGACCCGCAGACCCTGACCGGCGGGGTCGAGGGCCGGGATCTGGAGGTGCGCCGGGGCGACCTCACCGAGATCCTCTACGGAACCGTCCGCGACGACGTCGAGTTCCTGTTCGGAGACAGCATCGCCACCCTCGACGACCGGGCCGACGGCGTCGAGGTGACCCTCCGCGGCGGGACGCGGCGCGTGTTCGACCTGGTCGTCGGGGCCGACGGGCTGCACTCCCACACCCGGGGGCTCGTCTTCGGGCCCGAGGAGCGGTTCCACCGCTACCTCGGCTACTGCTTCGCCGGGTTCACCATGCCCAACCACCTCGGGCTCTCCCACGAGGCGGTCATGTGGAACGTCCCGGGCCGCGCGGCCGCCCTCTACGCCGTGGGCGACGGCGCGACGGTGCACGGGTTCCTCAACTTCAGCCGGGACGAACCGCCCTTCCACGCCTTCCGCGAGCCCGCCGCGCAGCGCGACCTCGTCGCGTCGGTCTTCGCCGGAGACGGGTGGGAGGTCCCTCGCCTGGTGGCGGCCATGCGCAGCGCCGACGACCTGTTCTTCGACGTGGTCAGCCAGATCCGGATGCCCCGGTGGTCGTCCGGCCGGGTCGCGCTCGTCGGCGACGCCGCGCACGCGCCCTCGTTCCTGACCGGGCAGGGGACCAGTCTCGCGCTCGTCGGCGCCTACACGCTGGCGCGGGAACTGGCGGCCGGCCGGGACCACGTGGCCGCGTTCGAGGCCTACGAACGGCGGACGCGCGGCTTCGTCGAGATGAACCAGGCGCTCGTATCGGCGGGGGACGCCGCGCTCTTCCCGAGAACCCCCGAGGCGCTGGCCCGGCGCGACGGGATGCTGCGCGGCCTGACCGCCCTGTCCTCCGGCGGACGCCCGGAGCACTCGGCGATCACGCTCGACTAGGCTTGTTTTAAGGCGTGGAATAGCCCTTGACGCAGGTCTCGCCCGTACGCATATTCGCCCCATGGGCCGAATATCACGCATCCTCGTCCTCGCTCTGCTGGCCGTGCTCGTCACGCCGGCCGCCCCGGCGCGGGCCGCCTACGGGGCCGACCTCCCGGTGTCCATCGACGTGTACGGCCAGGGCGTCAAACTGTCCGGCGCCTACGGGTCGATCGCGTTCGACGACGGGAACGCCAAGTACCGCTACTCGATCACGGTCTGCTGGCAGTCCAGCTACAGCCGCCCCACCCTGTACGCCTCCGTCAACGGAGCCTGGCGCAGCCCCCTGCCCGGCACGCCCGGCACCCCCGTGACGATCCCGCAGTGCACCGGCCAGGCCTGGCTCGTCTCCGGCGAGGCGACCCCCGGCGGCGCCGTCGCCAACGTGACGCTCACGGTCGACGGCGTGAAGTTCAACCCGCCGAACAGCACCTACCACACCAATTCCGGGTTCTACGACAACCCATTCAACTAGCCCGGCCGGGTACGACCGAGGGCATGACATCGTTCACCAGGGAAAGCGCGCTCGAACGGGTTCGCCTGGCCGAGGACGCGTGGAACAGCCGCGACCCCGAGAGGGTGTCGCGCGGCTACTCCCTCGACAGCCACTGGCGCAACCGCGCCGAGTTCCTCACCGGCCGCGCCGACATCGTCGCGTTCCTGACCCGCAAGTGGCGCCGGGAACTCGAATACCGCCTCATCAAGGAGTTGTGGGCGTTCACCGGCAACCGGATCGCGGTCCGGTTCGCGTACGAGTGCCACGACGACTCCGGCCAGTGGTACCGCTCCTACGGCAACGAGCAGTGGGAGTTCGACGAGGAGGGCCTGATGGCCCACCGCCACGCCTCCATCAACGACCTGCCGATCGAGGAGTCGGACCGTAAGTACCACTGGCCGCTCGGCCGCCGCCCGGACGACCATCCGGGGCTGAGCGACCTGGGCCTGTAAGAGAGGGACAAACCCCCTTTGGGGCGCGCGGCCGGTAGCCGAGAGTCGCCAGTGTGGGACTTCTGACCGTCTGGTTCGGCGTCGAGCCCGCCGGCGGCGGCGGGAGCTGTGCGCGCTCGTGCTGCTGGTCGCCGTCGGGGCCGCTGCCGCCGCAGCTCGCCCTGCTCCGCGACGCCCGCGGTGCCGGTCGCGCGTTGTCGCGGCCGGTGGCCGGAAGCCCCCCGCTCGGGCACGTCCCGATGGGGACGTTGCGGGCCGAGTGATTGGGTCTTGACCCCGAACCGGTTAAGCGGCACTCTTCGGATAAGTCCGACTTTACGTGGATGAAACGATTTCGAAGCGCTTCGACACCTGACCTCCAAGCGCTTCTCAGGGCGCCTTCGCGCGCCCTTTCTCTCACCCCAATTCGAAGCGCTTCGACCGAGGACGTGCCCATGAGCGAACCCTTCCGCGACCCCGGGCTCCCGGTCGCCGAACGCGTCGCCGACCTGCTGGCCCGGCTCACCATCGACGAGAGGATCGGCCTGCTGCACCAGTACCAGGCCCCCGTCGAGCGGCTGGGCCTGGAGCCGTTCCGCACCGGCACCGAGGCCCTCCACGGCCTGGCCTGGCTGGGCCCGGCGACGGTGTTCCCACAGGCGATCGGCCTGGCCAGCACCTGGAACCCCGAGCTGGTCCGGCGCGTCGGCGCGGCCACCGCCGACGAGGTGATCGCCTTCCACCGCAAGGACCGGGCCGGCGCCGGGCGCAACGTCTGGGCCCCCGTCGTCAACCCGCTGCGCGACCCGCGCTGGGGCCGCAACGAGGAGGGCTACAGCGAGGACCCGTGGCTGACCGGCGTCTTCGGCACCGCCTACGCCTCGGGCCTCAAGGGCGACGGCCGGGTCATGAAGACCGCCCCGACGCTCAAGCACTTCCTGGCGTACAACAACGAGACCGACCGCTGCCAGACCAGCAGCAACCTGCCGCCGCGCGTCCTGCACGAATACGAGCTGCGCGCCTTCCGCGCCCCGATCGAGGCGGGCGCGGCGGTGGCCGTGATGCCCAGCTACAACCTGGTGAACGGCCGCCCGGCGCACCTGTCGCCGCTGATCAACGACGTGCTGCGCGCGTGGGCCCGCGACGACCTGCTGGTGGTCAGCGACGCCTACGCCCCCGCGAACCTGTTCGGCCTCCAGGCCTACTACGACGACCCGGCCGAGGCCTACGCGCACGCCCTGCGGGCCGGCCTCGACAGCTTCACCCAGGACGACGCCTCGCCGCAGGCCACTCTCGGCCACATCGCCGCCGCCCTCCGGCGTGGGCTCATCGACGAGAGCCACATCGAGACCGCCGTCCGGCACGCCCTGTCGATCCGGGTCCGGCTGGGCGAGTTCGACCCGGTCGAGCCCTACCTGGAGATCACCGAGGCGGTGGTCAACCGGCCCGAGCACCAGAGGCTGGCCCGCGAGGCCGCCACCGAGTCGATGACCCTGCTCAAGAACGACGGGCTGCTGCCGCTGACGTCCAGGAAGGTGGCCGTCGTCGGCCCGCTGGCCGACGTGCTGCTGGAGGACTGGTACAGCGGCACGCTGCCCTACCAGGTCACCGCCCGAGCCGGGCTGGCCGGCCGCGTCGAGACCCTTTACTGCGAGGGCGCCGACCGGATCGTGCTGCGCGCCGACGAGGGCTACGTGTCGGCGAGCTCGGAGACGACCGGGGGGCCGCTGGTCACCGGGCCGTCGGCCGAGTTCGACCTGTTCGACTGGGGCGGCGGCGCGATCGCGCTGCGCAGCGCCGCCAACGGCCGCCACGTCGGCGTCGACGACGACGGCGTGCTGGTCAACGACCAGCCGGGGCCGAGCGGGTGGGAGGTCCGGCAGACCTTCCGGATGGAGGACCGTTTCCGGGGCATGGTCCTGCGTCACATCGCCACCGGGCGCTACGTCGGGATCGGCCAGGGTGATCGTCAGGGCGTGCTCACCCTGGCCGACGACGCGGAGAACGCCGCCGTCTTCATCGTGGAGACCGTCGAGAGCGGCGCGGTCGCCGCCGCGCGGCTGGCCGCCGAGGCCGACGTCGCGATCGTGGTGCTGGGCGACCATCCGCTGGTCAACGGCCGCGAGACCGAGGACCGCGCCGACCTCGCCCTGCCGCCGCTCCAGGAGGACCTGCTCAAGGCGGTGCACGCCGCCAACCCCAGCACCGTCCTGGTCGTGTCGAGCGGCTATCCGTTCGCGCTGAACTGGGCCGACGCGCACGTGCCGGCGATCCTGTGGTCGTCGCACGGCGGCCAGGAGTACGGCCACGCGCTGGCCGACGTCCTGTTCGGCGACGCCGACCCGGGCGGGCGGCTCACCCAGACGTGGTACCGGTCGGCGAGCGAGCTGCCCGAGCTGTTCGACTACGACATCATCGCCACCGACGCGACCTACCTCTACTTCCGCGGCAGGCCGCTCTACCCGTTCGGCCACGGCCTGAGCTACACCACGTTCGGCTACACGAACCTGACGGCCGTCGTCGGCGACGGCACGCTGCGCCTGGAGGTCACCGTCGCCAACACCGGGTCGCGGCCGGGCGTCGAGGTCGTGCAGTTCTACACCCACCAGTGCCGGTCGCGGGTGAAGCAGCCCGTGCGGTCGCTGCGGGGTTTCGCGAAGGTCCGGCTCGCGCCCGGCGAGACGCGCAGGGTCGGGGTCACCGTGCCGCTGGCCGACCTCGCGTTCTGGGACGTGACGCGGGGCCGCTTCGTCGTCGAGGCCGCGCCGTGCAAGGCCCAAGTAGGCCCGTCGAGCGGCGCGATCAGGCTGTGCGAGCGGTTCGACCTGCCGGGGGAGAGCGTCCCGCCCCGCGACCCCGCCCGCCTCGACGCCGTGGCCTGCGACGACTACGACGCCATGACCCTCTGCGAGGCCGCCAGGGAGAGCGGCGACGCGGTCAGGTCGGCCGAGCCGGGGGCCTGGGTCCTGTTCCGCGACGTCGGCTTCACCGAGGAGACGACGGTCGTGGTGACGGCGGCCAGCGACGACGGCGGGATGGTCACCGTCCGGCTCGGCGACCCGCTGGGCGAGATCGCCGCCACGGTGGCCGTGCCCCGCACGACCTCGCGTTTTGATCCAGTCGAGACCCGGGCGCACCTTTCGCCGGTGACCGGAGTGCGCGATGTTTATGTCGTGTGCGAGAACGAGGGAGTGACCGTGACCACGCTGGGGTTCCGCGGGTGAGGACGGTGACGATCGCCGACGTCGCCCGGCACGCCGGGGTGGCGGTGTCCACGGTGTCGTACGTCCTGAGCGGCAAGCGGGCCATCTCGGCCACCACCCGGCAGCGGGTGCTCGACAGCGTCCGGGTGCTCGGTTACCACCCGAACGCGGGCGCCCGCGCCCTCGCCAGCAAGCGCGCCAACGTGATCGCCCTGGTCCTGCCGCTGCGCGCCGGGATGAACCTGCCGGTCCTGATGCAGTTCGCGACCTCGGTGGTCGCCACGGCGCGGCAGTACGACCACGACGTCCTGCTGATGACCGCCGACGAGGGCACCGACGGCATCCGCCGGGTGGCCGCCAGCGCCATGGTCGACGGGCTGCTCCTCATGGACGTCGAGGTCCACGACGCCCGCGTCCCGCTGCTGCGAGACCTGGCCGAGCCGAACGTGCTCATCGGCTTCCCCGCCGACGCCGAGGGCCTGACCTGCGTCGACCTCGACTTCAACCGTGCCGGGGCGCTGTGCGCGCAGCACCTGGCCGAGCGCGGCCACCGCGAGATCGCGCTGCTGGGCGCCCCCGAGGTCGTCTACGAACGCGGCACGGGTTTCGCCGAACGGACGAGGGCAGGGTTCCTGGCGGAGGCGACCCGGCATGACCTGTCCGCGCGAGCGGTGCCCTGCGAGGAGACCTACGACGAGGTCGCCTCGGCGATGAAGCTGCTGTTCGACGCCCACCCGGGCCTGACCGGGCTGGTCGTGCACAACGAAGCGGCCGTCGGCCACGTGCTGGGGGCGCTGCGCGCGCTCGGCCGGGCCGTGCCGGAGGACGTGTCGGTCGTCGCGATCTGCCCCGACGACATCGCCGAGCGGGCCCGGCTCACCTCGGTCCTCATCCCGGCCGAGGAGCTGGGCCGGGAGGCGGTCCGCCTGCTGATGGCCAAGCTCGACGGGCTGCCGGCGGGGTCGCTCCTGCTGGAACCACGTCTCACGATCAGGGAGAGCACACGTTGATCACGTTTCCGGAAGGCTTCCGCTGGGGTGCGGCGACGGCGTCGTACCAGATCGAAGGGGCGGTCACCGAAGACGGCCGGGGACCTTCCATCTGGGACGTCTTCTCCCACACCCCCGGCAAGACCGCCGACGGCCACACCGGCGACGTCGCCTGCGACCACTACCACCGCTACCGCGACGACGTCGCGATCATGGCCGACCTCGGCCTGAAGGCCTACCGCTTCTCGATCGCGTGGCCCCGCGTCCAGCCCGGCGGCGCCGGCCCGGCGAACCCGGCGGGGCTCGACTTCTACGACCGCCTCGTCGACGAGCTCCTGACCAGGGACGTCGAACCGATCGCGACCCTCTACCACTGGGACCTGCCGGCCGCCCTCGACTGGCGCGACCCGGCGACCCCCGAGCGCTTCGCCGAATACGCCGCCATCACGCACGCCCGCCTCGGCGACCGCGTGCAGACCTGGACCACCCTCAACGAGCCGTGGGTCTCCGCCTTCGTCGGCCACGCCTCCGGCCGCCACGCGCCCGGCGTCACCGACCCGGCCGCCGCCTTCACCGTCGCCCACCACCTGCTCAAGGCCCACATGCTGGGCGTGCGCGCCCTGCGCGCGGGCGGCGCGCAGGAGGTCAGCCTGACGCTCAACCTGACCCCGATGGTCGGCGACCCCGACGTGACCACGCTCCCCGACGGCCTGGCCAACCGCCTGTTCCTCGACCCCGCGCTGAAGGACGGCCGCTACCCCGACGACGTGGCCGCCCACATCGCCAAGTTCACCGACCTCGACGACCTGCCCTTCGAGCCGATCGACCTGCTGGGCGTGAACTACTACACCGTCGCCCGGCTGGAGGCCGACCCGGCGTCCAAGGGCCACGACGAGTACCCCGGCTGCGAGGGCATCGCCTGGCTGCCGCCGCGCGGCGAGCCGACCGAGATGAACTGGGAGGTCATCCCGCAGGGCCTCGAAGACCTGCTGGTCCGCCTGTCGGCCGAGTATCCCGGCGTCCCGTTGCTGATCACCGAGAACGGCGCGGCCTACCCCGACTCCGTCGACGACCAGGACCGCATCGCCTTCCTCGACGGCCACTTCAGGGCCGCCGCGAACGCCATCGAACGCGGCGCCGACCTGCGCGGATACCTCGTCTGGTCGCTGCTCGACAACTTCGAGTGGGCCCGCGGCTACCACAAGCGCTTCGGCCTGGTCCGGGTCGACTACGACACCCTGGAGCGCACGCCCAGGTCGAGCGCCCTGTGGTACCGCGACGTCATCGCCCGCAACGGCCTCTAGAAGACCACTGAAAATCTTGTTCGCGTGCGGCGACGTTGCGCGGTTCGCGATTTCTCAGATGGTCGTTGAGGCCAGCGTCCAGGACCCGTTCGTGTGGGTGAGTCCGAGGTTGATCAGGGTTCGCAGGTTGAGAGCGGCGGCGCGGGTGTGGAGCCAGGCGTTGTTCTTGATGGCGCCGACATACCGTAATCGGCGGTTGCCCCGGGCGACGATCCAGGCGATGGCGCGTTCGACCGGGGGCCGCCAGCGCCGGTAATCCTGCTGCCAGGCCGGATCGGTGGCGGCTTGGCGGCGGGCGGCGGCCAGTTCGTCGTGGTGGGGGCGGATGGTCAGGATGCGCCCGGCTTTGGCTGTGGTGCAGCGCGGGCGCAGCGGGCAGCCGACGCACCGGCTGGCGAAGAACGCCTTGCGCTGCAGGTGGCGGCCGGAGGGCGCCGACAGCGGGACCCGGTGCCCGGCCGGGCAGGTCACGGTGTTGCCGTTGGTGTCGATGGCGAAGTCGTCCAGGTCGAACCCGCCGGGCACGGCCGGCCGTAGCGGCGCGGGTTTGATCACCGCGCGATGCCCTGCCGAGGTCAGCGCGTGGCGGCAAGGCCCGGTGGAGTAGGCGGCATCGCCGAAGACGTCCAGGATGCCGTCTTCGGCGGCGAGCAGGTCCAGCGCGAGGGCGGCCTCGTGATGGGCGGCGCCCGATCCGGGTCGCAGCGCCACGGCGGTGAACAGGCCGGTCTCGGGTTCGACCGCGACGTGGGCCTTGAAGCCGTCCTGGCGGTGGGTCCGGGTCTTGTGCACGTGCCGTGATTCGGGGTCGACGGTGGAGATCACCCGGTCCGGGACGGTGCGCTGGGCGATGCGCCAGCGCCCGTCGCGGCCGTTGGAGTCGTCGGCCGGTTCGACGTCCTGGCCGCAGACCAGGGCCAGCAGGCCCACCGCGGTGGCCGCCCGCTCGCCCAGCGGCTGTTCGGGCAGGCCGGCCAGCAAGCGGATGGCGTCGGTGACCAGCGCGTCCACCAGCGCGGCCCGGGCCTGCCCGTCATCCCAGGCGATGCGCGGCTTGCCCGGATCGTCGTAGTCATGCGCGGTGCAGGACATGCCCGCGACCTGCGCGGCGCCGGGCACGTGACGGATCACCCGCCGGATCGCGGCGATCAACTGTGTGACGGTGTCCTGCGTGGCCACCGCGTCATCCAGCACCGCCGAATCCAGCGCCCGCCGCTGCCTGCCCTTGAGTACTCCGGTCGCCGCGACCACCTCACGGACGGCCTCAAACAGGCGGTTCGGCTTGCGGGAGCGGGCCAGCCGCCGCCGGAAATAGGTCAGCAGTGACGGATCGAACGCGGTGTCATGCAACCCCAGCCCACAGGCCGCCTTCCACCGCAGGTCACACCGCAATGCCTGCACGGTGTCGACGTCCGACAACCCTTGCAAGGTCTGCAGCACCACCGCGGCCGCCAAGATGTCCGGCGGCATGCTCGGACGCCCGTTGCGCGAGGGATACATGTCCGCGAACATCTCCGCCGGGAACAGCGCCTGGCGATGCTCGGCCAGGAACGCGAACACGCTCCCGGCCGGGATCAGTTCCCGGCAGGTCTGCCACACATCCGGCCCGACCAGCTCTCCGGCCCACTCACCCTGCATGTCAACCACTCTGGCCTCAGTCCCGAAAGAACGAGGCCAGAACACAAGATCTTCAGCGGCCTTCTAG
>NZ_BBXG01000013.1 GCF_001570605.1 Herbidospora cretacea
CTAGAAGGCCGCTGAAGATCTTGTGTTCTGGCCTCGTTCTTTCGGGACTGAGGCCAGAGTGGTTGACATGCAGGGTGAGTGGGCCGGAGAGCTGGTCGGGCCGGATGTGTGGCAGACCTGCCGGGAACTGATCCCGGCCGGGAGCGTGTTCGCGTTCCTGGCCGAGCATCGCCAGGCGCTGTTCCCGGCGGAGATGTTCGCGGACATGTATCCCTCGCGCAACGGGCGTCCGAGCATGCCGCCGGACATCTTGGCGGCCGCGGTGGTGCTGCAGACCTTGCAAGGGTTGTCGGACGTCGACACCGTGCAGGCATTGCGGTGTGACCTGCGGTGGAAGGCGGCCTGTGGGCTGGGGTTGCATGACACCGCGTTCGATCCGTCACTGCTGACCTATTTCCGGCGGCGGCTGGCCCGCTCCCGCAAGCCGAACCGCCTGTTTGAGGCCGTCCGTGAGGTGGTCGCGGCGACCGGAGTACTCAAGGGCAGGCAGCGGCGGGCGCTGGATTCGGCGGTGCTGGATGACGCGGTGGCCACGCAGGACACCGTCACACAGTTGATCGCCGCGATCCGGCGGGTGATCCGTCACGTGCCCGGCGCCGCGCAGGTCGCGGGCATGTCCTGCACCGCGCATGACTACGACGATCCGGGCAAGCCGCGCATCGCCTGGGATGACGGGCAGGCCCGGGCCGCGCTGGTGGACGCGCTGGTCACCGACGCCATCCGCTTGCTGGCCGGCCTGCCCGAACAGCCGCTGGGCGAGCGGGCGGCCACCGCGGTGGGCCTGCTGGCCCTGGTCTGCGGCCAGGACGTCGAACCGGCCGACGACTCCAACGGCCGCGACGGGCGCTGGCGCATCGCCCAGCGCACCGTCCCGGACCGGGTGATCTCCACCGTCGACCCCGAATCACGGCACGTGCACAAGACCCGGACCCACCGCCAGGACGGCTTCAAGGCCCACGTCGCGGTCGAACCCGAGACCGGCCTGTTCACCGCCGTGGCGCTGCGACCCGGATCGGGCGCCGCCCATCACGAGGCCGCCCTCGCGCTGGACCTGCTCGCCGCCGAAGACGGCATCCTGGACGTCTTCGGCGATGCCGCCTACTCCACCGGGCCTTGCCGCCACGCGCTGACCTCGGCAGGGCATCGCGCGGTGATCAAACCCGCGCCGCTACGGCCGGCCGTGCCCGGCGGGTTCGACCTGGACGACTTCGCCATCGACACCAACGGCAACACCGTGACCTGCCCGGCCGGGCACCGGGTCCCGCTGTCGGCGCCCTCCGGCCGCCACCTGCAGCGCAAGGCGTTCTTCGCCAGCCGGTGCGTCGGCTGCCCGCTGCGCCCGCGCTGCACCACAGCCAAAGCCGGGCGCATCCTGACCATCCGCCCCCACCACGACGAACTGGCCGCCGCCCGCCGCCAAGCCGCCACCGATCCGGCCTGGCAGCAGGATTACCGGCGCTGGCGGCCCCCGGTCGAACGCGCCATCGCCTGGATCGTCGCCCGGGGCAACCGCCGATTACGGTATGTCGGCGCCATCAAGAACAACGCCTGGCTCCACACCCGCGCCGCCGCTCTCAACCTGCGAACCCTGATCAACCTCGGACTCACCCACACGAACGGGTCCTGGACGCTGGCCTCAACGACCATCTGAGAAATCGCGAACCGCGCAACGTCGCCGCACGCGAACAAGATTTTCAGTGGTCTTCTAGGCGGGGTGGTTGCCCGCCGGGCCGCCGATGTCGTAGGGGGTGGTGATCCCCTCGTACGCGAGATGGAACTCCATGCCCTGCACGGCGTGGGCCAGGTCGTGGCAGTGGGACATCCACAGGCCCGGGTTGTCGGCGGTGAGCGCGACCTCCCAGACCTCGCCCGGCTCGACGTCGAACGTGTCGACCAGCATCCCGTTGGCCGGGCGGCCGTCGCGTGAGAGCACCTCGACGTGGTGCCCGTGGGGGTGCATCGGATGCAGGTCGCCCGAACGGTTAACAATGGTGATCCGGACGCGTTCGCCCTCCCGGACGACCGGCGTCGGGATGTTCGGGTAGCCCTTCCCGTTGACCGTGTGGGCCAGCCTCGGCACCCCGTCGACCATGGCGAACGTCTTGTCCAGCACCCAGACGATCTCCCGGTCGAACGTCTCGCGCGTCTGCGGCCGGCTGCCGTAGGAGGTCACGTCGAGGAGGTCGCCGGTCGCCGGGGCCGCCTGACCGTTGATCGCCAGGCCCGGATGGCCCTCGACGCTGAGCAGCACCGGTCCGTCGGGCATGGTGAAGGCCAGGTCGTAGCGTCCGCCGGCGGCGAGCCTGAGGCGCCGGTCGCGGAGGTCGGTGGCCCCGGCGACGTCCCGGGCGTCGACCGATCGGAGCCGAAAGGTCGTGCCGGACAGGCCCAGGGTGATCGGCAGGCTGTTGGTGTCGGCGATCCGCAGTCTGACCGGGGTGCCGGGCGGGATGGTGGCGCTGACCTGCCGGTCGGTGGCGGGTCCGTCGTCGAAGGCCATCGTCTGGACGTTCCCGTACGCGTGCAGCGCCACCGTGTGGTCGCCTTCGGCGGGCTCCACGACGAGCAGGCCGAACAGGCCCTTGGCCACGGCGACGCTGGAGTTCTGGTGGGAGTGGTACCAGTACGTCCCGGTATCGTCGGCCTTGAAGCGGTAGACGTGTTCGCCGCCCGGCTTGACGGCGTCCTGGGTCACGCCGGGCACGCCGTCCTGGGAGGCGGGCACGTCGTAGCCGTGCCAGTGGATCGTCACGCCCTGCCCGCCGGGCAGTTCGTTCCGCAGCGTCACCTCCAGGGTCTCGCCCTGCCTCACCCGCAGCGTCGGCCCCGGGTTCTGGCCGTTGAACGACCACGTCTCCACGGTCCGGCCCCCGACGGTCACCTCGGCGACCTGGGCGGTCAGGGTGAATTTCCGTGCGTCGGCGTCGGACGGCCCGCTGAGGGAGGCCAGCGAGACGCCGGGGCCCGCCGCGTCGTGGCCGGTGTGCATCGGCTGGCCCGACAGGCTGCCGGTGACCGCCCACACGACGCCGGTCAGCGCCACCGCGAACCCGGCGATCCGCCACCGGTCGCCGCCCCCGCCCGCGACCAGCCGCCATGCCAGCGCCGCCGCGCCGCCCCCGACCAGCATGATCACCACGACCGCCGACAGGGTCACCGGGTAGGAGACGATCACGTCGCAGGCCACCCCGGCGACCGCGCCGATCGCCGTCAGCGCCAGCGGGTAGGCCGCGCGCGGGTCCCGCCGCCTGCTGACCAGGGCCGGGACGGAGGTCGTGAGGGCGTACAGCATCGGGACCAGCAGCAGCGGCAGGGCCAGCACGATCTTCTCGGCGACGAACCACCAGCCGGCCCGCATGAGCACCAGCGTCAGCGCGACCCGCACCCCGCTCACGACGACCGCCCCGGCGCTCAGCGCCAGGGCGGCCAGGTAGAGGCGCCGGTCGTGCGGCGGCCGGAACGCGGCGTAGGCGAACCCGGCCGCGGCGGGCCACAGGACGGCGGCCACGACCAGGACGATCTGATCGAGGCCGCCGGCGAGCGCGGTGGTCACGCGACGGCGGCCGCGGGCGCGGGAGCGGCCTTGGTCAGGGCGCGGGCCTTCTTCAGCAGCACGACCGACGCCCACAGGATCGCGACCCCGTCGAGGGCGTGGAAACCGAGCACGACCAGGCTCGCGGTGCTGGTGCTGTCCTCCGTGGCGCCCAGCAGCCCGGCGAGCTCGAAGATCACGAACAGCTGCACCACGACGAGCAGCAGCGGGGTGATCGACAGCAGGATCAGCCGCCCCCCGGCCTTGGCGACGGCGGCCACGATCGTGGTCAGGATCGACAGGAGCGGCAGGACCATCGTGCCGTTGAGGATGTGCGGCATGATCGCGGCGTCCTCCGCGCCGAACGCGGGTGTGGGCCGCTCGAAGGCGCCGAAGGTGGCGAAGTAGAACTGGGCGATCACGGAGACGAACATGAGCACCGTGAAGCCGAAGAAGACCTTACGCATATGGGATCCCCCAGACAGAGTGGTGTCGCTGGCGCCAACTGTGGGCCAGGGGGTGTCCCGAGCGCATGGGACGAGCGTCCTGAACGCCCGGGATCACGGTCTTCTTCGATCCTTGACCGGGTCTGTTCGGGAGGCTTGAGTATCCCCCTACTCCATCGCGAGAGCCACCACGGCGCCGACGCCGCAGAGCACGGCGGTGATGAGGAAGATCTCCGAGTATTCGGTGTGCAGGGCCGCCTGCACCGCCTGGGTGTAGACCTCAAGCTGTTTCTGGTACGTCTCGGGCGTCACCCCGAACGGCAGCGGGGTGTCCAGGTCGGCGGTCAGCGTCTGGAACCGGTGGAACCCGTAGGCCGACAGCGCGGCCACCCCGAGCAGCATGCCCATCATCCGCGCCACCACGACGGCGGCCGAGGCGACGCCGTGCTGCACGGCCGGGACGGTCTTGAGCACGGCCGAGCTGACCGGCGCGATGACCAGCCCCAGCCCGAGCCCGGCGACGACGAGGTCGACGTCCATCGACAGCCCGCCCGGCACGACCGGCCATTGGCTGATCCGCACGTAACCGGCGGTCGCGACGACCATCCCGGCCACCGTGACCCACTTCTCCGGATATCGCCGCGCCAGCGCGCCCCCCGCGAAGGCGGCCACCGCGAGCGCGACCAGGAACCGCGTCAGCACCAGCGCCCCACCGGTCGCGTCGACGCCGAGGAGCGTCTGCGCGACGAGCTGCACGTCGACGAGCGTGACGAGCAGCGCCGCCCCCGCCAGCAGGCTCACCGTCAGGGTCGCGAACACCGGCCGTTTCCGGATGCCCGCGAGATCGAGGATCCGCGTCCGGGTGTGCCGCTCCCAGAGCACGAACACCACCAGCACGACGGCTCCGGCGATGATCGCCGGCACCCCCCATGAGGGCAGCACCTGTTTGCCGGGCTCGGGGTTGTAGAGCCCCGCCACGAGCAGCCCCAGCCCCAGGGCCAGCAGCACCCCGCCCGGCACGTCGACCCTGGTGGCGCCCCGGGTCCCGGCCGGTACGTAGCGGTGGACCGCCACCGCCGCCAGCGCGGTCAGCGGGAGGTTGATCCAGAAGATCGTCCGCCACCCGTCGAGGAACCCGACGTGGACGACCGCGAGCCCGGCCCCGTAGAGAGGCCCGAGCACCGCCCCGAGCTCCTGCGCCGCCCCGACCGCGCCGAGGGCGGTCGGCCGTCTGCGGGCGTCCCACAGGTCGCCGATGAGCGCCATCGTGATCGGCAGCAGCGCCCCTCCGGCGACGCCCTGCACCGCCCGCCCGGCGGTGATCAGCGGGATCGAGGAGGCCAGCGCCGTGACCAGCGACCCGAGCGCGAACCCGGCCAGGCAGGCCTGGATGACCGCCCGCCGCCCGAACCGGTCGGAGAGCTGCCCGAGAAGGGGCATCGCGGCGACGTAGCCGAGCAGGAACCCGGTGACGACCGGGGTGACCCGCTCCAGCCGGTTGACCGCCACCCCGGCCGAGGCCGCGATGTCGACCAGCACGGTGACCACCACATAGGCGTCGAGCGCGGCCAGCAGCACGGCGGCCCCGGTGACGCCGAGGATCACGCGCCGGTTCGCCGATCCCGCGACGACCCGGGACTCCTCCTCCACAGATTCCACGAGGCCGAGGCTAGCCCCTCAAATCGGGGAGGACGCACGCGCGAATCACCATTTGAAGATCAACTCGATCGCGATCACGACGTCGATGACGCCGCACCATTCGGCGAAGGACCGGGCCACCACCTCGTCCCGCCGGAGGTGGACGAAGTCCCAGACGCCATGGAGGAACCATCCGGCCGCCACCAGGTAGCGGCCCAGATCCGGATGCACGGCCAGCCCGATCAGCCCGAGCGCGCCGAAGGCGAGCATCCCCAGCGCCTGCACCTGGAACGTCCCGGACCGGAACACGTGTCCGTCCACGACACTCCAGAGCAGGACGACCAGCGCGATGGCGGAGAACACCGCGGCCGGTTCGACCACGTCCAGCCCGCGCAGCACGACGACGCCGGCTATCCCGGCCACGAGCAGCGGCCACGTCGCCCGGCGCGCCTCCAGCTTGGCGACCACCAGGTACAGCAACGGCAGGAGCACGAGGATCGACGCGAACGACGCCACCCCCTCGGCCGACCCGGTGCCGCCGAAGGTCGCCGCCGAGAGCGCCAGCGCCAGCGCAGTGGGCCAGCGGTCGAGCAGCCGGCGGAACCGGTGCCCGTGTCCTCGGGACACGCTCGCCATGGGGTTCCTCCTCGTGGGGTTCGTCGGGGCATCTCCGGCGCTCAGCCTGGTCGCTGGAGGCAGCCGCCAGTAGTGCCGGAACCGCAGGCGTGCGCGTGGCCATGTCACTCGATCTCATGACAACTGTCATCAACCGACCACGGCGGACATCGCGACCGGCCCGCGGTGCGGCGTGCTGTCACAATGACCGTGTGCGCGACCACGGGCCCGACGGCGAGACGGCGGCACTCCGGAGCTTCCGCCGCTACACCCGGTGGAGCCTCACAGTCACCCACACGGTCTTCCTGGTCGCCGTGGCCGGCGCGGGCCTCCTGGCCTCCGGCCTACCGGCCTGGGCAGGGGCGCGGGCGCCGTCGCGCTCGTCGTGACAGCCGTGTGCTGCGCGGTGCTGCTGCACCACCGGCTGGCGTCCGACCCCGCCGCGCCCGGCGAGCGCCCCGGGCGCCCGCCCGTGGCGTGGATGGCCGCGAGTGCCGCCGGTACGGCCACGCTCGGCGGCGTTCTGCTGGCCGTGCGGGACGACTCGCTGTGGGCGCTGGCCCCGGCGATGACGGTGGCGGTCGCCGCGACGTTCCTGCCGTCACCGCGCAGGTGGGCGCTGATCGCCGTGGCGATGGCCGCCGCGGCCGTGCCGGGCGCGATCGCGGGAGGCGGCGATCCGGTGCGCGCGGTGCTGTTCCCGCCGGGACTGGTCGCGTTCAGCGCCTGGGTCACGCTCGGCTCGCTGTGGGCGTGGGACGTCGCGGAACGGCTGAACGCGGCGCGCCGCCTGGACGGGGAACTGGCGGTCACCCGGGAACGGCTGCGCTTCGCCGCCGACCTGCACGACATCCAGGGCCACCACCTCCAGGTGATCGCCCGCAAGAGCGAACTGGCCGCGCGGCTGGCGGCGGCCGACCCGGCCCGCGCGATCGCGGAGATGTCGGAGGTGCGGCGGCTCGCCACCGAGGCGCTCTCGGACACGCGGGCCGTCGTGCAGGGATACCGCCGTACGACGCTGGACGCGGAACTGGCCAACGCGGGCCGGGTGCTCGCCGCGGCCGACATCCGGGTCCGGATGAACGTCGAGCCCGACGCGGGCACCGGGCCGCTCCCCGACGCCGACCGGCACCTGCTCGGTCTGGTCGTGCGCGAGGCCACCACCAACGTGCTGCGCCACAGCCGGGCACGCGCCGCCGAGGTCGACTACCGCCTCACCGGCGGCCTGGCCCGGTTACGGGTGTTCAACGACGGCACGAGCGGCCCGCCCGGCTCGGGGGCGGGCACCGGGCTGCGCACCCTGGCCGACCGGCTGCGGGCCGCCGGGGGCGAGCTGACCTGGGAGCACGAACACGGAAGCTTCGTCGTGACCGCCAGCCTGCCGGTCGACGCGAGCGCGGAGGCGCGATGATCCGGCTGCTGATCGCCGACGACGAGGAGATGCTGCGGAGCGCCCTGGCCGCGCTGCTCGCGCTGGAACCGGACCTCACGGTGGTGGCCGAGGCCGCGACGTCCACCGACGCGATACGGCTGGCCCTCGACCACCGCCCCGACATCGCGGTGCTCGACCTGGAGATGCCGCCCGCCGACGGGTTGCACGCCGCCGCGCGGATCATGGCCGGGCTGCCCGCTGCCCGGGTCGTCCTGGTCACCAGGCACGCGCGGCCGGGGGTGCTGCGCCGTGCCCTGGCGGCCGGAGTCAGCGGGTTCGTGCCCAAGACCACTCCGGCGTCCCGGCTCGCCGAGATCATCCGTGACGTCGCCGCGGGCCGGCGGTACATCGACGCCGACATCGCCGCATCCGCGCTGACCGAGGGCCCCTGCCCGCTCAGCGACCGGGAACTCGACGTGCTGCGTGCCTGCCGTGGCGGGGCGTCGATCGGGGAGATCGCCGCCCAGGTGCACCTCGCGCCCGGCACGGTGCGCAACTACCTCTCGGCGGCCATGGCCAAATTGGGCGTCGGCTCCTGCCACGCCGCCGCTCACCGCGCCTGGGAGGAAGGCTGGATCTGACCCGCGGGCGCTAGACCGCCGGAGGTTCGATCGTCACCGGGGCGTCGTAGTCGGTGAGGGCGACTTTGACCGTGCCGCCGTTCAGGGGCAGGTCGATGGAGGTCACCCGGCTGGTCGCCTTGTCGATCAAAAGGGTGCCGGGCTGGTCGCCGGTCACGCCGGGGACGATCTTCTTCAGGGGTTCGCCGGGGAGGGTGACCGCGACCTTGTAGGACTCGCCCTGCTCCTCGATCTTGGCCCCCGTCGCCGACGACAGCAGGGTCGGGACCGCCGTCACGACCGCGCTCGGGTCGTAGAGGGCGGCCAGCTGCTCGCGGCTCATGGACTTCTGGAAGCCGCCCGTCGGGCCCTTGATGTAGACCGCGTCGCCGGTGAGGACGAACTCCAGCTCCTGGAGCGCCCCGATCATGATCTGGAGCTTGCCCTTGGCGTCGCCCGCACGCGTCAGGTCGCCCTCGGCCGTCTTCACCGGGATGGGCGGGTTGCCCTCGGTGGTCAGGGAGAAGGAGACCGTCTTGACGGCGCCCATGGCCGTCGCCGACTTCTTCAGGACGTCGGGCGCCGCCGGGAGGCCTTCGGTCGTCGAGGAGGAGCAGGCCGTGACGAAAGCCACCAAAGCCGCCAAGCACAGGATTCTTCTCACGCCAGGGATGCTAGCCGCCCCGGCCCTACCTGCCCTGGAGATGTGTCACTACGGGTGTGTAGATCTCTTCCACGGCCGCGACCTGCTGGGGGGTCAGCAGGCCGATGAAGTGGGCGCGCACCCCGGCCACGTGGTCGGGGGCGACGCGCTCGATCGTGTGGTAGCCGAGGAGGGTCAGCACCGCGAACGTGCCCCGCCGGTCGTCTTCGCACAGCTCCCTGGTGACCAGCCCGGCGGCCTCCATGCGGGAGATCTGGTGGGACAGGCGGCTGCGCGACTGGACGGTCGCGTCGGCCAGGTCGCTCATCCGCATCCGGCGGTCGGGGTGTTCCGAGAGGTTGACCAGGATCTCGTAGTCGTTGAACGACAGACCATGTTCTTGCAACTCACGGTCGAGACGGTGGGTGAGGAGCCGATGGGCCGTCAGATGGGCCCGCCAAGCTCGCTGCTCGTCGGCCGTCAGCCAGTGGGGGTCTGCCATCACACCAGTCTAAAGATCGTCTGTCACAGTCGTACACACGAGCATGACACGATGTCGAGCATGAACGACAAAACCGATGGCGGTGACTCCCTCCTTACGGTCGTCGTCGCAGGTGGGGCCAATCTTGCCATCGCCGTTGCCAAGTTGGTGGCGGGCTTGGTCGGTGGTTCGGCGTCCATGCTCTCCGAGGCCGCCCACAGCGCGGCCGACACGGTCACCGAAGTGCTGCTCTTCACGGCGATCAAGCGGGGCGAGAAGCCCGCCGACCGGGCCCATCCGCTCGGCTACGGCAACGCCGCGTTCCTGTGGGCCCTGATCGCGGCCTGTTTCACGCTCGTCGTGGGCGCAGGCTTCTCGGTCACTCACGGGTTCCACACGATCTTCGACGGCGAGGAGCTGACCGACTTCACCCTGTCCTACATCGTGCTCGCGGTCTCGTTCGCGCTGGAGAGCGTGTCGATGTTCCAGGGGCTGCGGCAGCTGCGCCAGTCGGCCACGCGGTGGGAGACGCGGCCGTTCGCGCTGCTCAGGCGTACTTCCGACACGATGCTGAAGGCCGTGGTGCTGGAGGACAGCGCGGCGCTGGCCGGCATCGTGATCGCCGCGCTCGGGCTCGGCCTGACCCAGGCCACCGGGAACACCGTGTGGGACGGCGTCGGATCGGTGCTCATCGGGCTGCTGCTGCTCCTGGTCGCGGTGACGCTGATCCGCGCCAACGCCAGCCTGCTGCTGAACCGGGCGGCGTCGCCGGTGCTGGAGCGGCGCATCCGGGGTCACCTTGAAGTGCTGCCCGAGGTCGAGCGGATCGTCGAGCTGCTGACCGTGCTCATCGGGCCCAGCCGGATCCTGGTCGCGGCGCGGATCGACTTCGTCGACGAGGCGACCGGGGCCGCGCTCGAAGCGGCGTCGGCCAGGGTGGAGCGCACGCTGCGCGAGGAGTTCCCGGAGATCCGCGAGGTGTTCCTCGACCCCACCTCCTCGTCGGAGGACCGGTTCTAGCCGCCGATGATCTGCAGGTCCCCGGGCTCGTCGAAGATCGCGGTGGCGATCACGGTCCCGGCGGTCCACTCGACCAGATGACGGCCTTCCCATTCGTGCGTACGACCGTCGAACGGCACCTTCGACAGGTCGACCTCCCGTAACCGGTCGAGCGCCAGCTCACCCCGCTTGACCAGCGCCTCCTTGCGGACCCACTGCCGGATCAGCCGCCGGTTGTCCAGGCCGACCAGCCCGGCCTCGGCGGGCGTGAGGGCCAGCGCGACCAGGTTCTCGTCGGCCTGCCCGCCGGTTGCGTGCTCGGCGTCGACGCCGACCTTCCCGGCGCCGGCGGCGGCGGTGACGTAGCCGGCGGTGTGGGCCAGGCTGACCGACAGCTCCGGCGCCTCGGTGATGAAGGGGCGGCCGTGCGGACGGCCGCAGCGGTCACAGCGCTGTTCGAGGGTGAGCACGCACGCGCGCACGTCGAGGATCTTCGCCGCGCAGTAACGGACCAGCAGATGGGCCGCCACGAAATCGAGCCGGTCCTGCTCCCGGGTGAACCGGTCGGCGCGGGCCCGCTCGGTTCCGGTGAGCGTCCCGCCGACGGCGTCCAGGACTTCGTCGGTGTAACCGGCGACGGCCAGAGGGGCGCGCATCACCTCAGCGTATTGGAGGTATATGTCGATCAAGTGAACTACGGGGGGTAAGCAATGAGCCGGTCGAAATGTCTGGTTGTGCTGGTGGGAGCCACTCTGGGGGCGATGCCGGTGGCCGGGGCGCACGCCGATCGGGGGCCCTACGGGGTCACGCAGCGTGACCGCGCGGACGTCCCGAAGCCGGGGACGACGAGCGCGGCCAACCGGCGGCTGCAGAAGGATCTGTCCGCTCTGGGGTACTTCACCGGGCCGTGGAACGGCCGCTACGGGCCCGACATGGCGCAGGCGATGTTCGCCGTCCAGAAGGTCAACGGGCTCAAGACCGACGCGCGCTGGAGCGAGGAGGTGGCCAGGAAGATCCGCAAGGGATGGGCCCCGGCCGCCCGCAGCACGAGTGGCGACCTCGTCGAGGTCGACCTTCAGCGGCAGCTGATGATGGTCGTCAGGAACGGCAAGGTGGTGAAGGTCATCAACACCTCCAGCGGCAACGGCAAGCCGTACGGCGGCGGGAAGATCGCCACCACGCCCCGGGGCGTCTTCACCGTGCAGCGCCAGGTGAACAAGATGGAGAAGTCACCGCTGGGCGTGCTCTACCGGCCCAAGTACTTCCACGGCGGCTACGCCATCCACGGGTCGGCCTACGTCCCGCCGAAGCCGGCCTCGCACGGGTGCGTCCGGGTGTCGTACGAGGCCATGAACTGGCTGTGGAAGTCGGGCAGCCTGCCGATCGGGGGGAAGGTGTGGGTCTACTGAAGCCCCGCCAGCCAGGCCTCGATCTCGTGTGACGCGCGGGGGAGCGCGTCCGACATCAGCCGGGCGCCGTCGGCGGTGATCACCAGGTCGTCCTCGATCCGGACCCCGACACCGCGCAGCTCGGGGGGCAGCGTGAGGTCGTCGGGCTGGAGGTAGAGGCCCGGTTCGACGGTCAGCACCATGCCCTCTTCGAGCACGCCGTCGAGGTAGCTCTCGGCTCTGGCCCTGGCGCAGTCGTGCACGTCCAGGCCGAGCATGTGGCCGCTGCTGCAGAGGGTGTAGCGGCGGTGGAGGCCCGTCTCGAAGTCGGATTTCAGGCCCCAGTCCGCCAGGCCGTCGGCGATGACGCGCATCGCGGCCAGGTGGAAGTCGCGGAAGCGGGCCCCCGGCCGCAGCGTGGCGATGGCGGCGTTCTGGGCCTCGTACACGAGGTCGTAGACCTGGCGCTGGACCGGCGAGAACTCCCCCGACAGCGGGAAGGTGCGGGTGACGTCGGCGGTGTAGAGGCCGTCGCTCTCCACGCCCGCGTCCAGGAGCAGCAGGTCGGCGGGGTCGAGCGGGCCGTCGTTGCGGATCCAGTGGAGCACGCACGCGTGCGCGCCGGAGGCCACGATCGAATCGTAGCCGGTCGCGTTGCCCTCCAGGCGGGCGCGCAGGCCGAAGATCCCCTCGACGTAGCGCTCGCCCCGGGGGTGGGCCAGCGCCTGGGGGAGGGCGCGGACGACGTCCTCGAAGCCCCGGGCGGTCGCGTCGACGGCGTGCTGGAGCTCGGCCAGCTCGTGGTCGTCCTTGACCAGCCGCATTTCGGACAGGTACGCGGTCAGCTCGGCGTCCGCCTCCAGGGTGCGCCCGCCCGGCCGGAGGTCGTCGATGTGGGCGGTGTCCAGACCGTACAGGGAAGCGGCCTCGTGCAGATCGGGACGGCGGCCGACCCAGAACTCGCCGAACCGCCGGTCGCGGTAGAACTCCTCGCCCGCCGCCCTCGGCGAGCGGGGCCGCAGGTAGAGGACCGCCTCGCCGGAGGGCTCGATCACCAGCACGTCGCCGGGCTCCTGCGCGCCGGTCAGATAGGTGTACGCGCTGTGCGGCCGGAACCGGTAGTCGGAGTCGTTGCTGCGGACCTTCAGGTCGCCGGCCGGGATCACCAGCCGCTCACCGGGGAACCGCTGCGCCAGCCGGGCCCTTCTCTTCCGCGTGTACGCCGCCACCGGCACCTGGGGCAGATCGTCCTGATGCGTGTCGGCCCAGCCCGTCGTCATGAACGCGGCCAGCTCCGGGGTGATCGGGAGGTCATGGGAACCGGTGTTCTCGGTCGTCATGGCGTCCGATGTTATTTCACATTCCACCAGTACATTAAGAGGGATTTCGGCGAATGTGAAATTCCTTGGCCAGAACCACCCCCTCCCCTTGACGCGGCATCGTCACGGACTGTTGCCTGAGGGGACAGGCAAGAAGGGTGGTGTCGATTGCTCATCGGGACGATCGTGCAGGGAAAGGGCGCCCGCGTGGTGACCGTTCCGCCGGATGCGACTGTGACGGAGCTGCTCGGCCTCCTGGCCCAGCACAACATCGGCGCCGTGGTCGTCTCGGCCGACGGCCAGGCGATCTCCGGCATCGTGTCCGAACGGGACATCGTCCGGCACCTGCAGCAACGCGGCGGAGCGGTGCTCGGCGAGCCCGTCTCCAGCATCATGACGGTCGAGGTCCGCACGTGCGGGCCCGACGAGAACGTGGAAGATCTGCGCAAGACCATGACCGTCCACCGATTCCGGCACGTCCCGGTCGTCCAGGACGGTCGCCTCGTCGGCATCGTCAGCATCGGCGACGTCGTCAAGAGCGCGATCGAGGAACTGGAGACCGAACGCGCCCACCTCGTCGGCTATCTCCACGGCTGACCTCATCAACGATCGGAAGGCCCGGCGGAGACCGCCGGGCCTTCCGCCTTACTGAACGGTGATCCTGTCGACCTCGACGGTGATCCCCTTCACCTGCTCGGTGGAGGTCGCCGTCGTGACCGTGCCCTCACCCGCCGACACACCCTTGATCTTCAGCGTGTACGCCAGCGACTCCCCGGGCGCGCCCGGCGTGCTGGTGACCCGGTAGCCGGAGGCCGCGCCCGACCCGGCCGCGATCCGGCCGCCCCGGGTGCCGTCGGCGTTCTCCGCGCCGATCGTCAGCCCGTAGGCCGCGCCCGGATGGGCGATCGGCGACGGGTAGGCGAACGTGACGTCCTCCCCGCCGTTCACCCCGATCCACGCCTGGAAGGTCTTCAGGTCGCCGGTGCCGAAGAGGTTGACCCGCCACTCGACGACGATCCAGGTCGAGACGCCGTCGGTCAGCGTGGTCGCGTAGACGCCCGGCGCGCCGGTGCCGTCGAGGTCGGTCCAGAACGGCGCGAGCACCGCGTTGGGCCGGTCGGCGTCGGGGACGTCCTGCGGCGTGAACGCGATGTCCTGCGACCCGTCGGTGCCGCCCGCGACCAGATAGCCGTTGGACGTGACGCCCAGCCGGGTGAACGTCCGACCGGCGAAGCGGTAACCCGGCACGGTGAAGTTGAGCGCCTCCTCGTCGCCGATCGGGGTCGGCGCGACGCCGAACGCGTCGAGCGGGAGGTAGCCGAACAGCTCGCCCGGCGCGATGGCCGGGGCGTCGGGTTCGCGGCCCGCCAGCGTCTTCCTGGCCGTGGCGATCTGCGCGCCGACCTTGGTGGCGCCGGTGACCGAGGTGAGCCGCAGCCGGGAGTTGAGCGTGCTGAGCGCGGTGACCTCGGTGTCCTGGAGCGTGTCGTTCCGGACGGTCACCGTGCAGGTCGACTCGCCGGTGTCGCGCGCGACGGCGGCCGGGGCGCAGGTCTGCTCGACCGGCACCGCGCCCTCGCCGCGCACGAACGCCACCGGGAGGTGCTGCCGCCGGTCGCCGCCGACCTGCTTGAGGTCGACCTGGCCGAAGTACTGCCCGTCGGCCAGATCAGGTGCCGCGATGACGATCTGCACGGTCTGCTTCCTGCCCGGCTTGACGGTGAACAGCGGCGGGAGGACCGCGATGGACGCGCCGCTCACGGTCGTGCCGGTGGCCGTGTAGGTCAGGGTCTTGGCCGACGCGTTCGTGAAGACCCGCTTGGCGGTGATGACGCCGGGCATCGTGGTGGCGTTCACCGACGGCAGGTTGAGGTCTATCCGGTTCAGCGGGTCGGCCGCCGAGGCGGCGAAGTTCTCCGCCGACTCGTCCAGGGTGAGGGCGGCCTCACCCGCCTTGGCCAGGTCGATGCGGCCGCCGCCCATGTCGAACGGGTCGGCCGGGGTCGCGCCGTTCTGCTTGGTCACGCCGGTCCTGGCCGTGGTCTCCAGGGCGGTCTTGACCTGGCCGGGCGTCCACGCCGGGTGGAGCGCGAACAGCAGCGCCGCCGCGCCCGCGACGTGGGGCGAGGACATGGAGGTGCCCGCGATGGCCATGTAGAGGTTGCCGGGAGGCCCTTCGACGGGGGACTCGGGGGTGGGGGTCGTACCGGCGAGGATGTGCAGACCCGGCGCGGTCACATCGGGCTTGAGGAAGTCGCCGCCCGGCCCGCGCGAGGAGAACGTGGTCATGGCGTCGCCCTGCCACGTGGTCTTCGCGCCCCGGGTGAACGAGGCCGTGCCGGCCGGATCGGCCGCCTTCCAGGCGAGGAACTGGTCGGTGGCGGGCTTGTCGAGGTGCACGGCCGGCAGCCAGTGGTTGTCGGTCATCACGTCGAGCGGCTCGGCGTTGTAGAGGATCATCCCCGCCGCGCCGCCCTGCTTGACGTGGAACCCCTTCAACACCCGGTTGGGCCCGCGCTGGCAGGCCACGATCTTCCCGGTGAACAGCCCCGCGGGCGGGGTGGTCAGGCAGAGCGCGTCACCGTACGGCGGCGCCGACGCCAGCACCACCGGCAGCGCCGGGGCGACCCCCTCGGTCACCGACGCGCCCTTGACCGTGACCCCGCCCGACAGCGAGACCGTCGACTGGAACGTCCGCGCCTGCGTCGAGGCCGCGACGGTGGTCACCCACGGGCTGAGGTGCTCGGCGGTCGCCGCCCCGGGCCCGGAGTTCCCCGCCGAGGCCGCCACGAACACCCCGGCGGCGTAGGCGTCGAGAAAGGCCAGCTCGACCGGGTCGCTGTACGGGTCGGCGCCGCCCCCGATCGAGAAGTTGATCACCCGCACCCCGTCGAGGACGGCCTGCGCCACCGCCTGGGCGGAGTCGGACTGGTAGCACCCGTCGGCCCCGCACACCTTGTAGACCGCCACGTGCGCGGCGGGCGCGATGCCGTGGATCGCCCCGCGCGAGATGTCCAGCGGCCTCGCGTCCGCCACCGGCCCTCCGGCGGAGGTCGTCGCGGTGTGCGTGCCGTGCCCGTTGGAGTCACGCGCGCTGTCGGGGTAGACCTCGCCGCCGACGACGGCGTTGTAGGTGTCGAGGAACGGCTGCCCCGAGATCAGCTTGTTGCCGCACACGAACACGTCGGCGGCCGGGGTCAGCGGGTTGTCCCCGAAGTCACAGGTCCGGGGCGTGCCGTCGGCCTTGGCCGGGGGAGCGGGCAGCCCCGCCCCGCCGCCGAACTGCGGATGCTCCGGCCACGCCCCCGAGTCGAGGATGCCGACGATCACCCCCTTGCCGGAACTGGGAGCCCCGCCCAGCTTCGAGTACACGGCCGGAGCCCCGATGAAGGCCGCGCTGGAGTCGGTGAGCGGCTGGACCAGCTTGTCCTCCTGGACGGCCGCCACCCCCTTGATCTTCAACAGCTCGGCGGCCTTGTTGGCCGGGACGCTCAGCGAGAGGCCGCCGTAGACGGTCCGCAGCCTCTGGCCGACCTTCGCGCCGCCCACCCGCCGGGGCAGCTCGGCGAGGAAGGCGTTCTCGATGCCCTCGATGTGCCGGAGGTAGTTCTTCGCGGCGGTGCTCCGCAGGTCGAGGTCCTTGCCGGTGACCGACGGCGACGTGCCGGGGAGCCCGTCGATCCCGCCGTCGTAGGCGGCGAGCGCGTCGTAGTCGAGCTTGACCACGACGTTCACCGGATTCGCCGACCGCGACCGGATGAGGGCCTGATCGCTCCTGGCGAGCTGTCCCGAGGTGGATTTGGCGCCGGTGACCCGTTCGGGGTTGGTGAGCGGGGTGGCGGTGAACCGCCCGGGCGGCGCGGGGCTCGCGTTCGCCGCGGGTGACACCGAGACCACCAGGCATAACGCGGCGGCTGCGGCGGCTGACCGTGACTTCTTTGACACGTGACCTCCCATGGGGGCTGCTGGAACCGACGCTGCCATGGTGCCTGTGCGTGGTCGATCCGACTCGGAACGTGACCATTTTGGAACGGTCGAACCTGTCCCGCGGCCTGGTGCCCCGACGGGGCCGCTGACCTAGACTCCTGACCATGAAGCTGAAGCTTGACCTGCATGACATCTTCAACAAGGGCGACCAGATCGACCGGGCGCTGCGGGGGATCATCCAGGAAGCCATCGACAAGAAGGCGACCGAGGTCGAGATCATCCCGGGCAAGGGCTCGGGACAGCTGAAGAAGAAGGTGCTGCGCTTCCTCGACCAGAAGGAGATCAAGGCGCTGTACCACCGGATCGACAAGGACGCGAAGAACCACGGACGGCTGTTCGTGTACTTCCGCCACAAGTAGGCCGACAACGCGCTTTACCGCGGCCAATGCCTTGTCCGAGTTTCAGGAGGGACAAGGCGAGCGAGGATGGCACCCCTCCCCGGTGATGTCGGGGATCGAATACGACGGCACCCCGACCCGAGTGACTGCCTCGGCATCAGAGGTGCCGCATCTGGCCGTTCCCATCCTTCGGCTGAGGGTCACGCCGTACCCCGGCCTGCGCCAGGCCACGGGCGATCATGTATCCGAGGGCTCGACTTGCCCCGAAGGGATCACCGCCAGGCGCGCTAACGTTGCCGGTAGTCAGCAAGACCTGGTGACAGATCGCGGCCGCCGCTCTTATGCGGACGCCGGCCGCCCGGCCTCACATCGAAATCCCCGCGATGCGCGGGAACTCCCCGGTCACGGCGGAGTACAAATGGCGAGCCCCCGACCCAAGCGAGTTGGGACGGGGGCTCGTGTCCGCAGCTAACCGGCAATCGGTTCAAGTGGCCGAACGCAGGTTGGCCCGGATCGCCGGAGGCTCGGCCGTTTAGACGTCCATGCACCACATCGGCTTGCCGTCGATCGTGCAGGGATACCACTCGCCGCGCTGGGCGTTGGCGGGGGCCGCGAGGACGGCGAAGGTGGTGATGGTGACGGCGGCGGTGGCGGCGAGGGCGGCGGCGCGCTTGAGCGTGCGCATGGGGATCTCCTGTTGTCGAGGTGTCGTTGTGGACGGATCTCAGTAGACAGGGGAGATCTTGGGGATCACTTTTGCGTGACTTGGTGGGCGCTTGAGCCCCAACGCAGACGCAGGTCACAGAGGTAAGAGGGCGCCACGTCGTTGACGGGATGCCCTTTTTTCGTGGGCGTTTCGGGACACCGGGGTTGCGCGAACCCTTGACCCGCAGGCGATCCCGGACTGCACGCCGAGATGGTCGTGACCGCAGTGGTGGAGCACCACGCCCGCAGTCTCGGGCGGGATGAGGCCATGAGCGACACGCGACTCAAGGTCACGGCCATCGACTATCCCGGCTTCTACGCCGGCCTGAACGCCATGGCGACCCAGCTCGTCACGGTGGCGGACACGGTCGACCTGGAATTCGCTCGGGCCACCGTCGAAGCCTCAGGCGACCGAACGACCAACCCCGAAATCGACCAGCCTCACGTTCCTGGACGCCGCGATCGCCTATGTGAAGGCGCTGCGAGACCTGGACGACGCGTGAGCGCCGACCTCTCCCGGCAGGCCCGCACCCTCCGACTCTTTGCCGCGGGCCTGCGCGGCTGACCCCGCCGACGTCGTGGTCCTACACATGGCTGGGGATCACCTACGGGTGCGCGCCCGACAGGTCCGGGTCGACCCACTTTGTGCGCAGCCCTTCGTGAGATGGTTCGACGGAAAGGGCGGGGTGCCCCGCTTTCACGACGAAGTGCTCAACTGGCGAATTGCTCGTCGGTAGTAGGCCGCTTTCGATTCGAGATCGGATTTCTGTCGGCTGAGTTCCGCGACCCGTTCGGCTATGCCCGATCTATCACCGGTTACTGGGGCGGTGGCCAATGCCTCGATCTCGGCCTGTATCACTTCGACCCTGGCCGTCGTCTGGTGTTCCATCCACTGAAAGTACGGGAGCAGATCATTGTCGGGCGGCCCGTGGTGGGAGGGACCGGGCGATGGAGAGGCCGAGGGAGGTGGTGACTCGAAGAGCCCGATCATGTCCGCTACAAGAGAGCCCGAGGCCACGATCACGCCGAGAATGGTGATCACTAAACTTAGCGCCGAAGCGGCCGCTATCTGTTCTTGGGTTAGATGCAGGCCCCCGCGACTGGGGCGGCGGTGCCGGGGTTGCACGGCTTGATCGTAAATGCAAGAAGTGGGCGGCGGTCGTGGATTCGCTACAAGAGTGGCGATCTCGTGGATGCCGGCGCGGTAAGGCTCTGCTTTGGGGACGAAACTAGAGACGAGGTGCCGCAGATTCGTACCTGTTCGAACATGCGTTATGTAATCGTCCTACTAGGAACGATCCCGCGCGGAGAGCTTACGGGCCATCCCGATCTCCAGTTGCAGGCCGATCGGTCATCACCAGATGGGTGCTGAGCCGGGAAGATGCGGGAAGCGCCTCCCGGCCGAAAGATTCCCGGTACAGAACCTCCGCACAGCGGTGAGGTTTCCGACGGAGAGAGTGACGACTTCTCTCTCGTTCGGTGCTTTGACCATGATCGAAGCGCAGCCTGTTCAGAGCTGCCGGCCGAGCCAGTCCAGGCCCTCTTCGGCGTGGCCGGCGATCGTGAAGTGGCTGGCGTCCGTGTGGAGGCGTAGTTCGGCGGTGGGGCAGTGGGCTGCCAGCCAGGTTCCGTGGGAGGCGGGGATGACCCGGTCGGCGGTGCCGTGCAGGAGCAGGACGGGGGCGCTGATGGTGCCGGGGTCGCAGCCCCAGGCGTGGGTGTAGGAGACGTCGTCGTCGATCTGGCCGTAGGGGCCGGCGGCCAGGGCCGGTTCGCTCACCTTGCCCAGCCAGCTCCACGGGCCCTCGAAGAAGGCCAGATCGGCTGCGGTGAACTCGCAGTCGTAGGCGAAGTCCGCCTCCTCCAGCGCCGCCCGCACCTCGCGGCCCGCCGCCGCCGTGCCCAGGGCGGCCACCCCGGACGGGATCATCCCGGCGAACCAGTCCAGCCCGTCCGCGCCGTAGGGGGCGATGCCGGCCAGGCTCAGCACCGCCCGGACGCGGTCACCCAGGACGGCGGCGCAGCCCAGAGCGTATGTCCCGCCGCCGGAGTAGCCCATCACGGCGAACCGGCCGATGCCGAGGGCGTCCGCGACGGCTGCCGTGTCGGCGGCGACCGAGGCGACGGTGCGGCCCGGCGCGACGGCGGACCGGCCGTAGCCGGGGCGGTCGAACGACACCCAGCGCAGGCCCAGCCGGTCGGCGGCGGCGAACAGTGGCTCGGGGGGCGATCCAAGGCTGGGGGTGCCGTGATGCCACAGAACCGGCAGCAGCTCGCTCCTCGCCGGGGCGGTGTCGTACACGTGCAGGGTGCGGCCCTCGGCCACCTCGACGTCCAGCTCGATCATGCCGTGATGGTAACGACCGGGCCTTTCAGAGCGCGGGCGGTGGCATTGCGACTCGTGCGGTCAGCTCTCTGAGAGGGGTACGCCGAGGTCTTCCAATAGGTCATCGATGGCAGGCTCTGCGGCGTGGAGGACGACACCGCGCATGGCGCGAGTGGCCAGCAGGCGGTAGGGGTGTCGAAGCCGGGCGCGCTGTACTGGTCGCGGTGTTTGTCGGCAGATCGGACGGGGACCCAGCGGGGGTCCAGGTCAGGGCCGATGATGACACCGGCGTAGTCGAAATCGAAGCCTTGGGCACCTGAGAGCACGGGGCGCGATCCCGCTCAGCCGGCTCGCCGGGGCTTTCTCAGCATCGACGCAATGAGCGATCCGTGTTGTTGAATGGTGATCACTCGACGATCTCTGGAGAATGGCATGGTGCTGACCGAAACACCCCTGGAGGCGTTACCGAGGCAGCAAAGAAGGTGGCCGTTCTTCGTATGTCTCGCGCTCCTGGCTTCGATCGTCGCCTGCACCCTGGTGTTCGTCGTTCCGCAGTGGCGCAACAACGAGAAGCTGGCCAGGCTGCACGAACGAGTGAGCATGCTCTCCCTCCCACCCGACACCGAACATGATCTGCGGGCCGAGGCGAGTGTGGTGGGTCTTCTGTCAGGCAACAGCAACCACTGCGACTATCTGGTCCACCTGGCTCTGATCACGAAGCTGCCCGATGCCGAGCTTGTCCGCCACTACGAGTCCGTCACGGTCGAGGGCATCGAGGGCGAAGCGCTCTCCGGCACCGTATACGTCAGCCCGAGCGGATCATGGCGAGGAGACGGCTCGAAGGAGGTCATCGTGGAATTCTTCGACGGAGGACACGAAGCCGGGTCCGACCTGCGCTGCCGCTGACCCGAAGCCCCCGGCGATCGCCGCGACACGCCGGACAGCCCCCCTCAGAACCGAATGTGGTCACAGAGAGTTGAGCCGCCCGAGAGGGGACTCATGGTTCACTACCGAGATCAGTTCGGTTAAGCGTCCATTCGATGTGCATCTGCCTCACCAGTATGGTCTCCGCGCGATCGGTTCCAGCAACTGCGGCAGATAGTGTCTTCGCCGGAGGCAGGATCGCCGTGCTCACCACCGAGGGCTCCTTGCCGCCCATCCCAGGGTCGCATCGGGGCACATGGCTTGGGTACTTCCGGGGGCCTTGAGGAGACCGGTATTCGCAGGCCGACATGGGTGTTCGAGCGGATGTCCAAGCTCTGGAAGCTTCTCATCATTTCCGCCACCAGTGATAAGCGGCCGCGCTCCAGGAAGGCGGCGCGGGCCCCGCTGGTCGGGGGTGCGCGCGTACGAACCTTCAGACTCGGTGGCTTTTCCAGTGAGGAGACGTGTGATCCACGCCGACCTGATCGTCATCTACACCGACCGGCTCGACGCCTGTCACGCCTTCTACTCCGGCCTCGGGCTGACCTTCGAGAGGGAACGGCACGGCGCGGGCCCCGTGCACTTCGCCGCCACGCTCGGGACCACCGTCATCGAGCTCTACCCGGCGGGCGACCAGCCGCCGACAGGCCGGCTCCGCCTCGGACTGACCCTCCAAGCCGGGCCGGGACGGGCGCCCGGACACCACACCCTGACCG
Organism: Herbidospora cretacea; assembly: GCF_001570605.1. Lineage (GTDB taxonomy): Bacteria > Actinomycetota > Actinomycetes > Streptosporangiales > Streptosporangiaceae > Herbidospora > Herbidospora cretacea. The sequence goes on from NZ_BBXG01000013.1 coordinate 22,050, forward strand.
ACCCCGACGGCAGGACCGTCGCCCTCACCGTCGTCGCCCAGGCCTAGAGAGTCCGGCAGCGATCGGGGGCAGCCGGGGCCTGGTAGCCCGGGACCGACGGCCATCGGACGGTCAGCACGACCGACTCCTCCTCGGCGACCCACGAGTGGTCGACGCCGTGGCCCCACACCAGGTAGTCGCCCTGTTTCTCCAGCACCACGCTCCGGTCGCGCAGTTCCATCCGGAACCGGCCGCTGATCAGGACGATCATCGCCGTGCGGGACTCGCCGGTGACCCATTCGGCGCGTTCCTCGCCCTTGGGGTGGACGCCCCACTTGATCTCGACCTCGTCGCTGTGCCTCGGGTCGCCCGACGGCTGGAAGTGGCCGAGGAGCCAGCCGCGGTCGAGCAGCGCGTCGGCGTTGGCGTTGCCCACGTACACCCGTTCTGTCACGAGCCGCGAGGTTAGCAGAGTTTGCCGATCGTCCTGGCCTCCTCCGCCGCCGCGACCACGGCCTCCAGGGTCGCGCCGGTTCCCGCTGTGACCAGGGCCGATATGGCGCCCTCGATGAACGGCGCGTCGGCCAGGACCACGTCGGGGCGGTCTTCGACGAAGGCGCGGGCGGTGAGGACGGCGCTGCCGAGGTCCATCAGGACGACCACGCCGTCGCCCTGGTCGACCTCCGCGACGGCGTTCTCCAGTTTGGTCAGGCTGGTGCCGAGGCCGCCCTCGTCGGTGCCGCCCGCCGGGCGGATCGGGGCGTCGTCGCCGGCGATGCCGACGGCCAGGGCGACCGCCTCCTCGGCCAGGCGGGCGCTGTGGGAGATGAGGACCAGGCCGACCATCACGCCGCCCGCAGGCTGTCGATCACGATGGCCATCGAGGTCGCGCCGGGGTCCTGGTGGCCGACGCTGCGTTCGCCCAGGTAACTGGCGCGGCCCTTGCGGGCGCGCATCTCCGTGGTGGCCCGGGCGCCGTCGCGGGCGGCCTGCGCCGCAGCGTCGAAGGACACCTTCAGGGCCGGTACGGCCGGGGCGAGCGCGTCGATCATCGTCTTGTCGCCCTCCGCGGCCGAACCCAGCTTCATGATCGCCCCCAGGGCGTCGGCGAAGGCGTCGGCCAGCGCCTCCGGCGACACCTCTGCCACGTCGCCGATCGAGCGGCCCAGGGTGCGGAAGAGAGTGCCGTACAGGGGACCGGACGCGCCGCCCACCTTGCGGATCAGGGTGGTGCCCGTGGTGGTGAGCACGTCGGCGGGGGTCGCCGGAGAGGTGGTGACCAGGGCCTCCTCCACCGCGGTGAATCCCCGGTCGAGGTTGGAGCCGTGGTCGGCGTCGCCGATGGCGCGGTCGAGGTCGGTCAGGTGGTCGCGCTCGGCACGGACGCGTTCGGTGACGGTCGCGATCCAGCGCAGGAAGAAGGCCGTGTCCATCAGCGTCCCCATCGCAGGCCCGGGGTCTCCACCGGGTGGTCCCAGAGTATCGTCAGCTCGTTGTCGAGCAGGCAGGTCGTGATCGAGAAACCGGCCATGTCCAGGCTGGTCACATAGTTGCCGACCAGGCACCTGGTGGCGGTCGCGCCCTTCTCCCGCAGGTACGCGTCCACCTCCCCATAGGCCAGATAGAGCTCCATCAGGGGGGTCGCGCCCATGCCGTTCACCATCACGAGCATGTCGCCGGAGAACGGGAGATCGGTGTTGAGGGCGTCGAGGGCCACCCGGACGATCTCCCTCGCCTCCCGGTAGGGCTCTCTCGACCGGCCGGGTTCGCCGTGGATGCCGATGCCGAGTTCGATCTCCGCAGGGCCCAGGTCGAAGGTCGGCTTGCCGGCGGCGGGGACCGTGCCCGCCGAGAAGGCCACGCCGAACGAGCGGCTGCGCTCGTTGACCGTGCGGGCCATCGCGGCGACCGCCTCCAGCGGGGCGCCCTGCTCGGCCAGGGCGCCGGCCATCTTCTCCACGAACAGGGTCGCGCCGGTGCCCCGACGGCCCGCCGTGTAGGTCGAATCCTGGACGGCCACGTCGTCGTCGACCAGGACGCTGATCACGTGCACGCCCTCTTCGGCGCAGAGCTCGGCGGCCATCTCGAAGTTGAGGACGTCGCCGGTGTAGTTCTTCACGATGTGGAGGACGCCCGCGCCGCCGTCGACGGCCTTGGTGGCCTCGATCATCTGGTCGGGGACCGGGGAGGTGAACACCTCGCCGGGGCAGGCGGCGTCGAGCATGCCGTAACCGACGAAACCGGCGTGGAGCGGCTCGTGGCCCGAGCCACCGCCCGAGACCAGGCCCACCTTGCCCGGAGTGGGGCCCGAGGCGCGCACCACGATCCGGTTCTCGACGTCGACGCGCAGCGACGGGTGGGCGGCGGCCATGCCCCGCAGCGTGTCGGGCACGACGTCGCCGACGGCGTTGATGAGTTTCTTCACGTGTGCCTCCACGGCGAAAGGGGAAGCCGGTGTCACGGCTTCCCCTTCCCGGTGATCAGCGGGCGAACACCACGATGTTGTCGCGGTAGGAGCGCCGGGCCCGGTCGAACGTGCCGCCGCAGGTGATCAGCCTGATCTGGGCGCCGGAGCCGGAGGAGTAGACGAGCCCGTTCGGGACGTCGTTCTTCGGATAGCGGGCGATCCGGTAGACGGTGAACGTCACGCTCGATCCGTCGGCCCGGTCGACGGTGACCCTGTGGCCCCTCCTCAGTTCGCGGAGCCGGTGGAAGACCGCCGGGCCCGATGTGGAGTCGACGTGCGCGGCGATGACCGCGACGCCCTTCTCACCCGGTTCGGGGCCGGACTTGTGCCATCCCGCGACGTCGAACCTCTTCGGGGCGATGAGCTTGCCCTTCTCGTCGAGCCTGAGCGGGATGATCGGCGAGTTGACCCTGATGGCCGGAATGCGGACCCTGGCCGGGTTCGCCACATCCTTGGCAGCCGGGACGACGCCCGCCACCCCGGTGGCCGCCTGAGCCGCCGGCGCACCCTCACCCGCACAGGCCGCCAGCAGCAGCGCCCCCGCCAGCAGAGCACCGGCTCTCATCGTGCACGTCCTCACGACGCCTCACCCTGACGCCGCCGCGCCAGCATCCCCAGCCCCGCCACGGCCCCGACCCCGGCCACACCGGCGATCCCGAGCGGCACCCACGGGTTCATCCCGCTCTCCTCAGCGGACACGAACCGCAGATCGGCCGCACCCCCCATCCCGGTCTCCACCCCACCGCTTGGCCGTTCGCCGTCGTCGTCCCGCGTCCCCCCGGCCCCGGTCTCGACGCCACCGCTGGGCCGGTCGTCATCGTCGTCGTCGTCGCGGCGGTCGTCGTCGTCGGTCACCGTGGTGGACCACGTCGGGGTGGCGTGGGCCGCTGCCGGGAGGGCGGCGGTGGCGGTGGCCACGGTGGCCACGGTGGCCAGGGCGGCGAGGGCCAGGAGGGCCCGGCGTGCTTCGAGGTTCATCTCAGCTCCCTGTCGGGTTCGGTTTCTCGGTGCTGAGATCAGCGTCGGGAGCGGGGGTTGGGCCTGTCTGAGAGGTGGGTTAGAGCGGTCTCATCGGGCCTTGAGGCGGTATCCGGTGCCGCGCACGGTCTCGATGCGGTCGGGGCCGATCTTGCGGCGGAGGTAGCGGACATAGACGTCCACGACGTTGGAACCCGGGTCGAAGTCGAAGCCCCACACCTGGCTGAGGAGCTGTTCGCGGGACAGGACCTGCTCGGGGTGGAGGAAGAACGCCTCGGCCAGGGCGAACTCCCGGGTCGACAGGTCGATGGACCGCTCTCCGGCGTGGGCGCGGCGGGTGCGCAGGTCCAGGGCCAGGTCGCCGACGCGCAGCACGGTCGCCTCGGGGGCGCGTTCGCCGCGCAGGCGCAGCCGGACGCGGGCCAGCAACTCCTCGAAGGCGAACGGCTTGGCGATGTAGTCGTCGGCGCCGCCCTCCAGGCCCGCGACCGTGTCGCCGACGCTGTCGCGGGCGGTCAGGATGATGACGGGGATCTCGGCGCGGGCGGCGCGCAGGCGGCGCAGCACGGTGAAGCCGTCGCTCAGCGGCAGGCCGATGTCCAGGATCATCAGGTCGTGGTCGCCCGTGCGGGCGTGCTCGTAGGCGGCGAGGCCGTCGGTCACCACGGTCGTCACGAACCCTCCGGCCCGCAGGCCCTTCTCCAGGAAAGCGGCGATGCGGTCCTCGTCCTCGGCGATCAGAATGCGGTTCACGCGGCCTCCTCAAGGACGAAGGGAAAGGTCAGGACGAACTGGGCGCCGCCACCGGGGGCGTCCATCACGAAGGCCCGGCCGTCGTGCGCCTCGGCGATCGACCGCACGATCGACAACCCCAGGCCGGAGCCCTCACCGGCGATGCGGGAGCGCTCGAACCGCTGGAAGATGCGCTCGCGGTCCTCCGGCGCGACCCCCGGGCCGCTGTCGCGGACCCACAGCACCACCTGGCCGTCACGGACCGCCGACCCGGCCGCGACCAGGTCGCCGTCGCCGGTGTGGCGCACCGCGTTGGCCATGAGCTGCATCAACGCCTGGGTGAGCCGCTGCTGGTCGGCGAGCGCGTACTGCTCGGCCACCTCGTCGACGCGCCACTTGCGGTCGGCCAGCGCCCGCGCGCGGGCCACCGCGCCCACGGTGAGCTCGGCGAGCTCGACCGGTTCGAGGGTGACGAAGTTGGGCTGGCCCGCCTTGGCGAGCGTCAGCAGGTCGTCGACCAGGCGGTTCATCCGGGCCAGCTCGTCGTTGACGAGGGCGAGGGTGTCGCGCTGGTCGTCCGGGTCGTCGCCCATCAGCTCCAGGTGGCCGCGGATGACCGTGATGGGGGTGCGCAGTTCGTGCCCGGCGTCGTCGGCGAAGGTGCGCTGCGCGGCGAAGGCGTGGTCGAGGCGGTCGAGCATGTGGTTGAACGTCGCCGCCAGCGCCGCCACGTCGTCGTTGCCGGTGACGTCGAGCCGCCGGGTCAGGTCGGAGCTGTCGGAGATCGCCTCGGCCGTCTGGCGCACCAGCCTGATCGGGGCGAGCACCCGCCCGGCCACGAACCACCCCGCGCCGCCAGCCAGCGTCAGCGCCGCCAGGCCGGTGATCGCCAGGGTCTGGACCGACGCCACGATCTCCTCGCGGTGGGCGTCGTAGAAGACCGCCACGACGAACTGGCCGACCTCGCCGCCGACCTGGACGGGAATGGCGGCGTAGCGCACCCGTCCGGCCGCGCTGTCGGTCCAGCCGGCCACCGGCCTCTGGGTGACCGCCCTGATCCTCCGGAGGAGGGCCTGGTCGTTCTCGACGGGGGCCAGCCGGTCGACGCCGCTGATCCTGACCTCGTCGCCGACGACCCGGAAGTAGGTCTCCCAGCGGTCGGGGGCGTTCACCGACAGGAAGAGGTCGAGCAGCGCCGCGGCGCTTCGCGGCGGAGAGTCCTTGGTCTCGTTGGCGACGAACCGGCGCAGTTTCTCGGTCTCGTTCTCCAGCTCGGCGCTGACGCGGGAGTCGAGCCTGCTGAGCAGGATGCTCCACGTCGCCGACAACGACACCGACAGGGCGAGCGCCACCAGGAAGAGCATCCAGCCCACGATCCGGGCACGGGCGCTCATCGCACCCCGCGCTCAGTCGTCACCGTCGTCATCGTCGTCATCTCCGTCGTCGTCGTCCCCGCCCTGCCTCGGGGGTGGCGGTCCGACCTTGTCGCCACGGTCCTGCCTGGCGGGGGACGCCGACGGGTCAGGCTTCGCCTCGGACGGTTCGGCGGTGACGACCACCGGCCCGCCCAGGTGCGGCCCGTCGTCGCCGAACGCCCAGAAGACGCCGGTCGTCGCGAAGGCGGCCAGCACCGCCCCGGCGATCAGCACCGGCACCGACGTCCTGCGAAGCATGGCCCCAGTCTCGGGCCGATTCAGGAGAACATCATGGGAGCAGGATGAGAAGACTCTTATCTTCCCCGCGCCGCCGAACCTGTAGGAAGATCACCGGAAGTTCGTCGAAAGGGTTCTGACATGTCGGTGCTGCGTGATCTGGTCGAGGGCATCAAGGGCGGTTCGATCGAGGTGGTCGACCTCACCGCGCCGCTGGCCGAGTCGACCCCGATCCTGATGCTCCCCGAGCCGTTCGGGAACACCGTCCCGTTCACGCTCCAGGAGATCAGCCGCTACGACGACCGCGGCCCCGGGTGGTACTGGAACAACATCTCGACCGGCGAGCACACCGGCACCCACTTCGACGCGCCGATCCACTGGGTCACCGCCCGCGACGGCGAGGACGTCTCCCAGGTCGCGCCCGCCAAGCTGCTCGCGCCCGCCGTCGTGCTCGACTTCGCCGCCGAGGCCGCCGCCGACCCCGACTTCCTGCTGGAGATCTCCCACGTGAAGGCCTGGGAGGCCGAGCACGGGCCGCTGCCCGACGGCGGCTGGCTCCTCTACCGGACCGGCTGGGACGTCCGCGCCCACGACCAGGCCGCGTTCCTCAACGCGAACGAGACCGGCCCGCACACGCCCGGCATCTCGGTCGATTGCGCCCGCTACCTGGCCGAGGAGACCCCCATCGTCGGGCTCGGCGTGGAGACCGTGGGCACCGACGCGGGCGCCGCCCACTCGTTCGACCCCGCGTTCCCGTGTCACTCGTTCCTGCTCGGCGCGGGGAAGTACGGCCTGACCCAGCTCCGCAACCTCGACCGGCTGCCGGTGACCGGGGCCGTGGTGGTCGCCCCGCCGCTGCCCATCGCGGGCGGCTCGGGTTCGCCCGTCCGGGTGCTGGCCCTGGTCGAGGTGTGAACGTCGACGAGGCGGTCGGGCGGGCGCTGGCGTCGCTGGGCGTGCGGACCGTGTTCGGCGTCGTCGGCTCCGGCAACTTCCACGTGACCAACGCCCTCGTGGCCGGGGGAGCGCGCTTCGTCGCGGCCCGGCACGAGGGCGGCGCCGCCACCATGGCCGACGCCTACGCCCGGATGTCGGGCGAGGTCGGGGTGGTGACCGTGCACCAGGGGCCGGGCCTGACCAACATGATCACCGGCCTGGCCGAGGCGGCCAAGAGCCGCACGCCGCTGCTGGTGCTGGCCGGTGAGGTGACGTCGCGGCTGTCCAACTTCTGGGTCGACCAGGCCGCGCTGGCCGAGGCCGTCGGGGCGGTGCCGCTGCGGATCGCCTCGGCGGAGACCGCCGTCGCCGACGCGGTCGCGGCCTATCGGACCGCGCGGGAGGAGCGGCGGGCGGTGCTGCTCAACCTGCCGCTGGACGTCCAGGCTCAGCAGGTCGGCGAGGGCTTCGATCCAGGTGCCGGCGGGAGCGCGAAGCCGCAGGAGCCCGGGTCCGCATCCGACGACCGGGCGGACGCGCTCACCGGTCCGGCGCGCCTGCCCGACGACGGGTCGCTCGATCGGCTGGCCGAGGCCGTCGCCGCCGCCGAGCGGCCGGTCTTCGTCGCGGGGCGCGGGGCCCGGCACGCCCGGCGGGAGCTGGAGGCGCTGGGAGAGAGGGCCGGGGCGCTGCTGGCGACGTCGGCCGTCGCGCGCGGGCTGTTCAAGGGCAGCCCGTGGGACCTCGACGTCTCCGGCGGGTTCGCGACGCCGCTCGCGGCCGAGCTCATCCGGGACGCCGACCTCATCGTGGGGTGGGGGTGCGCGCTCAACATGTGGACGATGCGGCACGGCGCGCTCATCGGCCCCTCGGCCACCGTGGTGCAGGTCGACATCGACGCAACGGCGATCGGGGCTCACCGGTCGGTGGACTTCGGCGTCGCGGGGGACGTCGCGGGGTGTGCGACAGCCGTAAAAGAAAAACTCCCAGGTCAGCGCGGCGGATACCGGAACGATGCGCTGGCCGCCCGCCTGGAGGCCGGGCGGCGCTGGCAGGACGTCGCCTACCGGGACGAGAGCGGCGAGGGGCGCATCGACCCCCGCACGCTGACGATCCGGCTTGACGAGCTGCTCCCGGCCGAACGGATCGTGTCGGTCGACTCGGGAAACTTCATGGGATATCCGGCGATGTTCCTGGACGTCCCCGACGAGTTCGGGTTCTGCTTCACCCAGTCGTTCCAGTCCATCGGGCTCGGGCTGGCCACCGCGATCGGGGCGGCGCTCGCGCGGCCCGACCGGCTGCCCGTGGCGGCGCTGGGGGACGGCGGCGCGCTGATGGGCGTGGCCGAGCTCGAAACCGTCGTGCGGCTGGGGCTCCCGATGGTGGTCGTCGTGTACGACGACGAGGCCTACGGGGCCGAGGTCCACCACTTCCACGGCGCTCCGCACGGCACCGTCACCTTCCCTCCGGTCGACATCGCCTCGATCGGGCGGGGGTTCGGCTGCGCCGCCGTCACGGTGCGCTCGGCGGCCGATCTGGATGCGGTGCGTGAGTGGGTCGACGGCCCCCGTGACCTGCCCCTTCTCATCCACGCGAAGGTGACGCGCGAGCGCGGCTCGTGGTGGCTGGAGGAGGCGTTCAGAGGGCACTGACCGGGGGTTCGTAGGTTACGGTTCTCGCATGGCTGAGATCGTGTATCCCCCGGTGATCGGGGCCGCAGTGACGATGTTCAAGGTCCTCGGGATGAAGATCAACATCGAGGGTGCCGAAAACATCCCGACCACCGGCGGGGCGGTCCTCGTCAGCAACCACATCAGCTATCTCGACTTCCTCTTCGCCGGGTTCGGCGCGCGGCCGGCCAACCGGCTGGTGCGCTTCATGGCGAAGAAGGAGGTCTTCGACCACCGGATCTCCGGCCCGCTGATGCGCGGCATGCACCACATCGCGGTCGACCGCGCCGAGGGCGCCGGGGCCTACATCGCCGCGCTCAAGGCGCTCAAGGCGGGCGAGGTGGTGGGCGTGTTCGCCGAGGCGACCATCAGCCAGTCGTTCACCGTCAAGGAGATCAAGAATGGCGCGGTGCGGATGGCCGCCGCCACCAACGTGCCGCTGATCCCCATGTCGCTGTGGGGGACGCAGCGCCTCTGGACCAAGGGCCGCCCCCGCAAGATCATGCAGCGGAACATCCCGGTGACGATCTCGATCGGCGAGCCGATGCGCCCGCAGCGCCGCGAGGACATGGACGCCGCCACCGCCGAGCTCCACCGCCGCCTGTCGGAGCTCGTCGACAAGGCCCAGCGGTCCTACCCCGACGACGGCGCCGGAACCTGGTGGCAGCCCGCCCACCTGGGCGGAACGGCCCCGACCCCCGAAGAGGCGGCGGCCCTCGACGAGGCGGAGCGCAAGGAGAGGGCCAACCGGGGCGAGAGCGAGTGAGCCCGGAGACGACGAAGGCAAGGAGATCGGATCTCCCTGCCACTACCAAGCTATAGCGCACCCCGGGGCTTGCGGCAAGACCCCGGGCGTGCAGCAGAATCTCCCACTGTTCACGCGAACAGGGGGATTTCCATGACAGACGTGATCATCGTCGGCGCAGGTCCGACCGGTGTGATGCTGGCCGCCGAACTCCGGTTGCACGGTGTCGGCGTGGTCGTCCTGGAGGCGGCGGCCGAACCGGCGGACATCGTCAAGGCGCTCGGCCTGCACGTGCGCAGCATCGAGATCATCGACCAGCGGGGCCTGCTCGACGCGTTCCTCGCCGAAGGCCAGCGGCATCCGCTGCGGAGCCACTTCGCCGCCATCGTCAAGCCGGGCGAGGTGACCCTCGACACCGCCCACCCCTACATCCTCGGCATCCCGCAGTCCGCCACCGAGCGCCTGCTGACCGAGCACGCCGTCAAGCTTGGCGCGGAGATCCGGCGGGGGAACGCGGTCGTCGGGCTGACCCAGGACGACGACGGGGTGACGGCCGAACTGGCCGACGGAACCCGGCTCACCGCCCGCTACCTGGTCGGGTGTGACGGCGGGCGGAGCGCGGTCCGCAAACTGCTCGGCGTCGCCTTCCCCGGTGAGCCCAGCAGGGTCGACACGCTGCTGGGGGAGATGAAGCTCACCGCGCCGCCCGAGACGGTGGCCGCCGTGATGACCGAGATCCGCAAGACCGAGCTGCGGTTCGGGGCGGGGCCGCTCGGCGACGGGAACTACCGGGTGCTCGTCCCCGCCGACGGCGTGGCCGACGACCGTGCGGTCGCCCCGACGATCGAGGAGTTCAGGCGTCAGCTGGTGGCGACGGCGGGGACCGACTTCGGCGCCCACTCCCCGCGCTGGCTGTCGCGTTTCGGCGACGCGACCCGGCAGGCGGAGCGCTACCGGGTGGGACGGGTCTTCCTCGCCGGGGACGCCGCGCACATCCACCCGCCGACCGGTGGGCAGGGCCTCAACCTGGGGATCCAGGACGCGTTCAACCTGGGCTGGAAACTGGCCGCCCAGGTGAACGGCTGGGCCCCCGGCGACCTGCTGGACACCTACCACTCCGAGCGCCACCCGGTGGCGGCCGACGTGCTCACCAACACGGCCGCCCAGATGCACCTGCTGGCGAACGAACCGGGAGTCCGGGCGGTCCGCCACGTGCTGTCGGAGTTGATGGACTTCGAGAACGTGGCCCGGTTCCTGCTGGAGAAGGTCACCGCGATCGGGGTGCGCTACGACCTCGGCGACGGCCACGAGCTGGTGGGACGCCGGATGCGGAACCACGGTGACCTCTACGCCTCGATGCGCGACGGCCGGGGCCTGCTCGTCGACCCGACCGGCCGGCTCTCGGCCGAGGGCTGGGCCGACAGGGTCGGCCGGGTCAGCGAGGAGGTGGGCGTCCCGGCGGCGCTGCTCCGGCCGGACGGCCATGTGGCGTGGGTCGGCGACTCCCAGGACGACCTGACCGGTCAGCTGACCAGATGGTTCGGCGAACCGGCGTCGTGAAGGCCGGTCAGTCCCACTGGACGAGTTCCTCGGGGGTGGCGACCGTGAAGGCGCGTTCGAGCCACTTGCGGGTGACGGCGGGGTCGGTGCAGGCGAGGATGCGCTCGCGGAGCTGGTCGCTCACCTCGAAGTCGCGGCTTTCGAGGATGAACAGCACCGCCTCCGCCTCACCTTGGGCCTTTCCTTCGGCCCTGCCCTCTGCGACGTACCGGCGGGCCCACTCGCTCTTGTACTCGTACTTCGCCACACCCATCATTGTCCTCCACAGCTCCGAAGCGGTCCTGCTCAAGGCTTCCGAGAGATAGTCAGCGTACATTTTGGCGTTTTCCTCTTTTTCCCCCGCTGCCTTGCCCAGCGAGAGGACGCCGGCCGAGACCGCCGCCAGAACCTCCTTGCCCCGTGGGCCGTCCGCGTGGGCGAGGGCCGAGAGGGTCGCCAGCTCGGGGTTGGCGATGGCCTGTTCCTCGTCCGTCACCAAAGGGAGGGCGGACATCCCGATCACGTGTGGCGTCACCACGGAGGAGGGGCCCAGCACGATGGGCGTGGCGAGATGTTCGGCTCCATGGGCGTGCGGCCACATCACCAGGAGGATGGTCTGGCAGTCATGCCGCGCGTAGGCGGCGGTGACGTTTTCGGCCCAGGTCAGGCGTCGACGCGGATCATGGTCGCGCTGCACCTCGACCACGCAGGCGAGAACCGGCCGGCCTCTGTAGCGCAGGACGATGCCGGGTGACTCCACGCTGGCCTCGTCGTACGAGGGGACCGGCATGCCGAAGGTCTCCGATAACAGGTCGGGGGCCAGGCGGGGGTTGTTGGTGAACAGGTCCAGCCACATCTCGTGCTCGGTGGTCGGGGGCATGCGGAAGACATTACGCACCGCGATCGGGAAATCGCGGCGTGTTATCGAAGCGTTATAGGTCTAGTGGACGTACAAGCTGGTCCAGGCGTCTACGGCGTCGACGTAATGGATCATGAAGAGAACGTTCCCTCATCAGGGTGACCCGGCCTGGCTGCCCTCGTCAATGGCCCGTACCGGCCCGTGTCAGTCAATCGGCCCGCGACCTCGCCTGAAACCGTTCCATCGGATATTCAAAGCTCAAACGTGCCGCGCGGCTCTCATGATCAGTTCCGGAGAGCGCTCTCCGTAGCTGTTCACCCTTTCGTCTTCGTTACGTCGGAGTTAATTTGATACTTGACAGATATCCGAACAAAAGGGGAACCTCAGGGCCCAGGGAGCGCTCCCCGAACTTCACCCCCCGCCCTCCCGAGGAGACACGTTGAGTTCATCGCGCAGTCCGGGCCGGTTACGCCTGGGCGTGCTCATCGCGGCAGCGCTGGCGCTGCTCGCCTCCTACGTCGCCATCCAGCCGGCCCAGGCCGCCGACGCCCTGCTCTCGCAGGGGAAGACCGCCACCGCCTCCTCGGTCGAGGGGGCCTTCACGGCGTCCGCGGCCGTCGACGGAAGCACCGGCACCCGCTGGGCCAGCGCCTTCTCCGATCCCCAGTGGATCCAGGTGGACCTGGGCGCCTCGGCCAGCATCAGCCAGGTCGTGCTGAACTGGGAGGCCGCCTACGGGCGGGCGTTCCAGATCCAGACCTCCGCCAACGGCACCACCTGGACGACGATCCACACCACCACCGCCGGAACGGGCGGCGTCCAGACCCTCAATGTGACCGGCACCGGGCGTTATGTCCGCATGTACGGCACCCAGCGCGGCACCGCCTGGGGCTACTCCCTGTGGGAGTTCCAGGTCTACGGCTCGACCGGCCCGACCGGCACGTGCGGCGGCAACGCCGCCCTCGGCAAGCCGATCACCGCGACCTCCACCGAGGGAACCTTCGTCGCGTCCAACGCCGTCGACGGCGTCGCCGGCACGCGGTGGGCCAGCGCCTACGGCGAGCCCCAGTCGGTGACGATCGACCTCGGCGCCACCACGTCGATCTGCGGCCTGACCCTGGTCTGGGAGGCCGCCTTCGCGCGGACGTACCAGATCCAGACGTCGGCGAACAACACCACGTTCACCCAGATCTACGCGACGACCACCGGGGCCGGTGGCACGGAGAACATCACGGCGACCGGTTCGGGCCGCTACCTGCGGATCGTGATGAGCAACCGGGCGCTGCCGTTCGGCGTCAGCCTCTTCGAGATCCAGGTGCGGACCGGGAGCACGACGACGAGCCCGTCGCCCAGCCCTTCGCCCAGCCCTTCGCCCTCGCCCTCGCCGTCGCCGAGCCCGAGCCCGTCTCCCAGCCCGTCACCTGACCCGGGTGGGACGCGCCTGCTGTCGTACAACAAGCCCGCCGTCGCCTCGACGTCGCAGAGCGACGTGAACTGCTACGAGTGCACGCCGGCCCGCGCCTTCGACCTCGACCCGGCCAGCCGCTGGGCGACGAGCTCGACCACGGGCTGGGTCGACCCGGGCTGGATCTACGTCGACCTCGGCGCGGTGGCCCAGATCAGCAGGGTCGTCCTGCAGTGGGACCCGGCCTACGCCAGGGCCTTCCAGATCCAGACCTCCAACGACGCCACCAACTGGACCAGCATCTACTCCACCACCACGGGGACCGGCTTCAAGCAGTCGATCAACGTGACGGGAAGCGGGCGTTACGTCCGGATGTACGGCACCCAGCGCGCCACCGCCTACGGCTACAGCCTGTGGGAGTTCCAGGTGTACGGGACCGGTGGCGCCCCCAACACCCCGCCCGCCGCTCCGCCCGACCCGCGCAACCCCCCGCAGCTGGTCTGGAGCGACGAGTTCAACGGCGCGGCGGGCACCAAGCCCGACGCCACCAAGTGGCGCCCCGACGTCGGCACCGGCCCGAACAACGAGCTGGAGTACTACACCAACAACAACAACGCCAACATGAACGGCGCGGGCCAGCTGGTCATGGAGGCCCGCCAGGAGGTCACTCCCGGGTCGGCATGCCCGGGGGGCACCTGCCAGTACACCTCGCACCGGATGAACACCGGCACGAAGTTCCACTTCACCTACGGCCGCATCGAGGCCAGGATCAAGGTTCCCAAGGGCAACGGCCTGTGGCCGGCGTTCTGGATGATGGGCGCCGACTTCCTGACCGGGCGTCCGTGGCCGTACAACGGCGAGATCGACATCGTCGAGGTGCTCGGCAAGGACGTGAAGACCTCCTACACCACGATCCACGCGCCCGCCTACAACGGCGGCGCGGGCATCGGGGCGCCGAACACCCTGCCGAACGGCGCCGACTTCTCCGACGACTTCCACGTGTGGGCCCTCGACTGGAACAGCCAGGGCATGACGTGGAGCGTCGACGGCCGCCAGGTCTTCACGCTCAGCAAGGCCCAGGTCGAGGCGACCCGCGGGCCGTGGGTCTACGACCACCCGTTCTACGTCATCCTCAACCTCGCCGTCGGCGGCGACTGGCCGGGTCCGCCGGACGCCTCCACCGGCTTCCCGAAGCAGATGCTCGTCGACTACGTGCGCGTGTACCAGTGATCCACCTCCCCGGGGGCCGCACGCCCCCGGGGAGCACCCCCCACCATTGGAGTACGCGATGTCCCTGACCATCACGTGGGCCAGGATCGCCGCCATCGGCGCGCTCATCCTGGCGATGCTCACGATCGTCACCCAACGGGCCGAAGCGGCCCCCATCTCGCAAGGAAAGACCGCCACCGCCTCGTCGGTCGAGGGCGGGCACGTCGCCGCCAACGCCGTCGACGGCAACGCCGGCAGCCGGTGGTCGAGCCTGTTCTCCGACCCGCAGTGGCTGCGCGTCGACTTCGGCGCCGCGACCTCGATGAACCAGGTCGTGCTGCGCTGGGAGGCGGCGTACGCCACCGCCTACCAGCTCCAGACCTCCTCCAACGGCACGAGCTGGACGACGGTGGCCACCCGCACCGCCCAGACCGGCGGCGTGCAGACGATCAGCTTCACCCAGACGTCGGCCCGCTACATCCGCGTCTACACCACCGCGCGCGCCACCGGCTACGGCGTGTCGCTCTGGGAGTTCGAGGTGTACGGCCCCGGCGGCGGCCCCACCCCGACCCCGACGCCCACGCCCTCGCAGCCGCAGGGCCCGATCGTGCGGGTGTCGGAGTTCCTGGCCGACTGCCCGTTCACCCACCGGCTCCCCGACGACCCGATCATCTTCCCGGGCCTGGCGGGCGCCTCGCACATGCACTCGTTCTTCGGCAACCTGACGACGAACGCCAACTCGACCGTGGAGTCGCTGCTGGCCGGCGACTCCAACTGCAACCCGCGCATCGACCTGTCGTCGTACTGGGTGCCGACGCTGTACGTCAACGACCAGCCCGTCGAACCGGTCATCACGACCTTCTACTACCTCGGTGAGGGCGTGCGGCCCGAGATCACCGCGCAGATCCAGCCGCTCCCGCTGGGCCTGCGCATCGTCGCGGGCAACGCCAAGGCCACCGCGCCCGACAGCACGACGATCGCCCGGTGGTCGTGCCTGCACGCCAACGAGGCGGGCGCGTCGAAGGACTTCGTGAACTGCCCGGCCGGGACGATGCTGGAGTCGTACCTGGACTTCCCGCAGTGCTGGGACGGGGTGAACCTCGACTCGCCCGACCACAAGAGCCACATGGCCTACCCCGTCAACCAGGCGTGCCCGTCGACCCACCCGGTCCCGGTGCCGAAGCTGCGCCAGGTGCTGCGCTACCCGGTCAGCGGCGATCCGTCGCGGATCCGCCTCTCGTCGGGCCGGGGCTTCACGATGCACGGCGACTTCTTCAACGCCTGGCCCGAGGCGGAGATGTGGCAGCGCGTGCGTGACTGCATCCGTCCGGTCATCAAGTGCGGGGCCAACGGCCGCCCATGAGAAGACTCGTTCTCGCCGTCGTGCTGCTGCTTTCCTCGGCATGTACGCCCGAAGCACCGCCGCCGGTGAAGCAGGTGGTGGCGGAGGCGTCGTACAACCCGACGGATCTGGCGTGGGCGCAGCTCATGGCGGCGATGAACGAGCGGGTGCTGCGACTGACCGACCTGGCCCCCGGCCGGGCCGCGGACCCCGCACTCGCCGACCTGGCGGGGTCCGTCGGCCAGGGTCACCGGGCTGAGCTGGCCCGTCTTCGCGCGATCCTGACCAGCGCGAAGGCGGGCCCCAACCCGCACGAGGGCCACGACATGCCCGGCATGCCGACACCGATCATGATCGAGGCGGCGGCCAAGGCCAAAGGGAAGAGGTTCGACACGATGCTGGTCGCCGCCCTGAAAGGGCACTTCGACCAGTCGGCCATGGTGACCGCCGGCGAGCAGAAGGCGGGCGCCTCGCCCGAGGCGCTGGGCCTGGCCGCCGACATGACCGCGGCACGGACCGAGCAGCTCGCCGCGTTGGCCGGGCTCGCGAAGGGACGCCGGTAAGAATGTGACCATGAAGGTTGGACTGCAAATCCCGAGTTTCACCGTGCCCGGCGACGCGGCGCTGCGCGACCAGCTCGCCCTGGTCGTCCAGACCGCCGACCGGGGCGGGTTCGACACCATCGCGGTGATGGACCACTTCTGGCAGATCCGCGGCGTCGGCCCGGCCGAGGAGCCGATGCTGGAGGCCTACACCACGCTGGGCTGGATGGCCGCGCTGACCACGCGGGCGCGGCTGCTGACCCTGGTCACCGGCGTGGTCTACCGGCAGCCCGGCCTGCTCGCCAAGATCATCACCACCCTCGACGTGCTGTCGGGCGGCCGTGCCTGGCTGGGCATCGGGGCCGCCTGGAACGAGGAGGAGTCGAAGGGGCTCGGCTTCCCGTTCCCGCCGGTGGCCGAGCGGTTCGAGATCCTCGAGGAGGCTCTCCAGATCTGCCTGCAGATGTGGGCGGGCGACGAGAAGCCGTACACCGGACGGCACTTCACCCTCGACCGGCCGCTGAACTCCCCGCAGTCCGTCACCCGGCCGCACCCGCCGATCATGGTCGGCGGCGGCGGTGAGAAGAAGACGCTGCGCCTGGTCGCGCAGTACGCCGACGCCTGCAACCTGTTCCCGGGCGACCAGCTCCAGCACAAGCTCGACGTGCTGCGCGGCCACTGCGAGGCGGTCGGCCGCAACTACGACGACATCCAGAAGACCGTCTACTACGTCTACGACACCTCGCAGGGCACCCAGAAGATCGTGGACGATCTGGGTGCCTTCTCCGAGATGGGATTCGGTCTGGCCATCGGCCAGGTGAAGGACGCCTACGAGATCGCCCCGCTGGAGCAGATCGCGTCCGAAGTGATCCCGGTCGTCCAGTTGATCTGACCTTGGGCTAATTTGGCGGCGTGGGCTCAGCGACCCTCGTCCCCCAGACCCGATCGATGACCGGCGACGACCTGTCCGCCGACGACGCCTGGGCCGCCCTGCGCGCCTACGGCGCCTGGCGGCTCGCGCGCGACTCCGTCGTGCGCTTCCGCTACGGCGACGGCATGAGCCACTCGCGCGCGCTGGCGTTCCAGATGTGCCTGTCGATCATCCCCGGCGCGATCGCCCTGGTCGGGCTCAGCTCGGTGGTCCACACCGAGCGGCTCGGCCGGGTCCTCGCCCTCACCCTGAGCTCCCTGAGCCCGGGACAGGGCGTCGCGGCCGTCCGCGACATCCTCGACGGCGGCTCGCGCTCCGACGCGGTCGCCCTGTGGCTGGGCCTGGTGACGGCCGTGTTCTCCCTGGTCAGCACGATGGCCCAGGTCGAACGCGGGGCCAACCGCATCTACGGCATCGAACGCGACCGCCCCTTCCACCGCAAGTACCTGCGCGGCCTGGTCCTGGCGACCACGGCCGGCACGTTCATGGTCGCCGGGTTCATCACCATGGTCGGCGGCGGCGCGCTCAAACACGCCCTCGCCGAGGTGTACGACTGGGGCCCCGGCCTGCGCTTCGCCTTCGACCTGGTGCGGTGGCCGCTCGGCTTCCTGCTGGCCCTGGCGGCGACCTCGGTCATCTTCCGCGCCTCCCCCCGCCGCCGCCAGCCCGGCCACACGTGGCTGGCCTTCGGCGCCCTGGTGACGCTGGTCCTCTGGACGGTCTTCACCCTGGGCCTGGCCGTCTACACGGGCCTCAACGAGAGCTTCGGTGAGACCTACGGCCCGCTGACGGCCGTGATGGCGCTGCTGCTGTGGGCGTTCCTGACCTCGATCGCCCTGTTCATCGGCCTGGCCGTGGCCGCCCAGCTGGAGGCCTCCCGCACCCACCACACCGAACCCGCGCTGCCCGACCCCGGTCCGACGAAGGAAGAGGAACGGGAACCGCTGGTGGGAGCGGTCGGCATGGCCCTGCTGGCGGCGGTGCTGGCGCTGGTCGACCGGGTCAGAAAGCGGCGCTGACCACGGTCCCGAACGCCACGACCAGGATCACGGCCCCGATGCCGACGAGCCACCGGCCGGTCGTCACGCCGTGCCCCCTCACGTCGTCGATGCGGACGTCGGCGGGGTCGGCGGGGTTGTACAGGACCCTCACCCGATCGCCCTTCGCCGCCGGAGCGGGGTTGGCCCCGACGGGGGAGCGCGCCTCGACGGTCCGGCCCTCGGCCGTGCGGAACCGGAGAACGGGCAGGTAGACGTGGGCCGGGCGGGGCCGCTGGGCCACGCCCCTGCGGCTGACCTCCAGCTTGACCACCTCGCCGTCGGCCCGGACGGCGGTGGCGAGAAAGGCCCGGCTCGCCCGCAGCACGCCCCGGCCCTGGGCCAGCAGATGAAGGCCGACGAACTCCAGGATCAACCCCAGGACGACGCGTTCCACCCCGGCAGGCTAGTGAGAAAGCGCCATTCCGGGAACAGGCGGCCTGCGGGCCCGTCAGGACTCCAGCCGGCGGCCGGTGATCCGGTGGGGCCTGATGGTGATCAGATGGTCGCGGCCGTCGGCCCATGAGTCGCCCCGCGCGTTCCCCGCGTGGTGGCAGGGGCCCTGGATCAGCACGCTCCAGCCCTCGCGGTGCACGGGGTCGATCGCGTCGACCTCGAAGGCGACCACGATCTCCAGGTCGTCGACGTGGGTGCGCAGGTCGTCGTCCATGGCGCCGCCGGTGCGGGTGGTGAACTCGATCAGGCCGTCGGCGAGGCGGTAGGTGACCGGGAGGATCGTCGGTCCGCGGGACCCGGTGAAGGCGATGCGGCCGATGCCGCCGGGGGCGATCAGGGCGAGGCATTCCTCGTCGGTGAGTGCGCGCAGGGTGCTCATGGCCCTCACTCTGCGCGGTCCGGGGGCCCGGGACCACGGCCGATGGACCCTGCCGAAGGTCCTCACCCGAAGGGCCGTCGTGCTCTGCCGCCCGGACGGCCGAGGGCGTGTGATGGGGGGCGTGATCCCCTCGTACACAAGGAGCCCTTCGATGACCACGACCCACATCTGGGCGGTCGCCCGGATCATGCTCGGCTGGGTGTTCCTCTGGGCCTTCCTCGACAAGCTGCTCGGCCTCGGCTTCGCCACCCCCGGCGAGCGGTCGTGGCTGAACGGCGGCAGCCCGACGACCGGTTTCCTCAAGGGCGCCGCCGACGGGCCGCTCGGCGGGCTCTACGGGGCGCTCGCCGGGCACGGGTGGGTCGACGTGCTGTTCATGGCCGGGCTGCTGGGCGTCGGGGCGGCGCTGATCCTCGGCGTCGGGATGCGCGTGGCCGCCGCGGCCGGGACGGTGATGCTGCTCCTGATGTGGGGTGCGGCGCTGCCGCTGACGACCAACCCGTTCCTCGACGACCACGTCGTCTACGCCGTCGTGCTGATCGGCCTGGCCGCCTCCGACGCGGGCGACACGTGGGGGTTCGGCCGCCGGTGGGCCGAGCTCACCGGCGGCGTCCCGGTCCTCAGGTAGCGTTCAGCGCCATGCGGGCCAGCTCGGCCGCGCCCGTCACGCCCGACAGGTTCCCCAGCCCCGGCGCGAAGATCGGCGTGTCGAGGGCGTAGCCCCCGGCCAGCTCGGCCGCGCGGGCCCGGACCAGGTCGAGCAGGCCCGGCCGCCCGCCGACCCCGCCGCCGATGATGACGGCCTGGGGGGAGAGCGTCGAGGCCAGGTTGTGCACGGCCAGCGCCAGGTACTCCGCCTCCAGGTCCCACGGCTCGCCGTCGGCGAGCTCCTGGGCGGGCCGTCCCCAGCGGGCCCGCATCGACGACCCCGAGGCCAGGCCTTCGAGGCAGTCGCCGTGGAAGGGGCACATCCCGGGGAACGGGTCGCGCTTGGTGTCGTGGGGGACCAGCATGTGCCCGGCCTCCGGGTGGGTCCGCCCGTGGAGGGGACGCCCGTCGACGATGACGCCCACCCCGATGCCGGTGCCGACCGTCATGTACGCCAGGGTGTGCAGCCCCCGGCCCGCGCCGTAGCGCAACTCGCCGATCGCCGCCCCGTTCACGTCGGTGTCGAGCCCGACCGGCACCCCCAGCCCCTCGCGGAAGGGCGTCACCACATCGGTCCCCGACCACCCCGGCTTGGGCGTCGCCGTGATGTGCCCGGTCGACAGGTCGACCGGCCCGAACGTCGCCACGCCGACCGCAGCCGGCGCGGGATGCCGCCGGAAGAAGTCGACGGCGGCCGGGATGGTCTCGTCGGGGGTCGTCGTCGGGACCACCTCGGTGGCCACGACCTTTCCGTCGGTGTCGGCGAGCGCGCACACCCATTTCGTACCGCCCGCTTCGACGGCTCCGTACCTGATCACCCCTGTAGTCTGCCGTTAGAGCTCCGGCTGCTGCCAGCCGGTCTGCGGGATGTCTCCCCGGTACGGCGGCACGACGACCGGCGGGACGAAGGTCTCCTTGATGGTCCGGGCGTTGACCCAGCGGATCAGGTTGAGGATCGAGCCCGCCTTGTCGTTGGTGCCCGAGGCCCGCGCGCCGCCGAACGGCTGCTGGCCGACCACGGCGCCGGTGGGCTTGTCGTTCACGTAGAAGTTGCCGGCGGCGTAGCGGAGCTTCTCCGAGGCCGAGGCGATGGCGTAGCGGTCGCGGGCGATGAG
Source organism: Herbidospora cretacea (assembly GCF_001570605.1). GTDB lineage: Bacteria > Actinomycetota > Actinomycetes > Streptosporangiales > Streptosporangiaceae > Herbidospora > Herbidospora cretacea. The sequence goes on from NZ_BBXG01000013.1 coordinate 42,671, forward strand.
CGCGCCGGTCAGGGCGTACGGCGTGGCCGATTCGAGCTGGGTCAGGGTCGTGTCGAAGTCGTCGTAGACGTGGACCGAGAGGATCGGGCCGAAGTACTCGGTGGTGAAGATCTCGTCGGTCGGGTCACCGCACTCCAGCACGGTCGGCTTCACGAAGTAGCCCGTGGAGTCGTCGTAGGAGCCCGTCAGGACCGAGATGCCGTCGGTCGCGCGGGCCCGGTCGATGGCCGCCTTGTGCTTGGCGAACGCGCGGTCGTCGATCACCGCGCCCATGAACGTCGACAGGTCGCCCGCCACGTCGCCCACGGTCAGCGACTCCGACAGCGACACGAAGTCGTCGCGGATGCGGTCCCACATCGCGCGCGGGACGTAGGCCCGCGAGGCCGCCGAGCACTTCTGGCCCTGGTATTCGAACGCGCCCCTGATCAGCGCGGTGGTCAGCGCCGCCGGGTCGGCCGAGGGGTGGGCGAGGACGAAGTCCTTGCCGCCCGTCTCGCCGACCAGCCTCGGGTAGGCGTGGTAGCGGCCGATGTTGGCGCCCACGGTCGACCACAGGTGCTGGAAGGTCGCGGTCGAGCCGGTGAAGTGGATCCCGGCCAGCGCCGGGTGGGTCATCGCGACCTCGGAGACCGCCGACCCGTTGCCCGTCACCAGGTTGATGACGCCCGGCGGCAGCCCGGCCTCCTCCAGCAGCGCCATCGTGAAGTGGGCCGAGAACTGCTGCGTCGGGGACGGCTTCCAGACGACCACGTTGCCCATCAGCGCCACCGAGGCGGGCAGGTTCGCGGCGATGGCGGTGAAGTTGAACGGCGTGATCGCCAGCACGAAGCCCTCAAGCGGCCGGTACTCCATCCGGTTCCACACGCCGGGCGAGGAGATCGGCTGCTCGGTGAGGAGCTGGCGCGCGAACGAGACGTTGAACCGCAGGAAGTCGATCAGCTCGCACGCGGCGTCGATCTCGGCCTGCTGGGCCGACTTCGACTGGCCCAGGATGGTCGCGGCGTTCAGGGTGGCCCGCCACGGCCCGGCCAGCAGCTCGGCCGCGCGCAGGAAGATCGCGGCCCGCTCGTCGAAGCTCAGCGAACGCCACGCGTGGGCCGCGCCCAGGGCGCTGGAGACGGCCGCCCGCACGTCGGCGGGGGTGGCGTCGTTGGTCGTGCCGAGCACCGATGCGTGGTTGTGCGGCTGGACCACTCGGATCGGCGCACCGCCCGCCATCCGGCGCTCGCCGCCGATCGTCATCGGCAGGTCGATGCTGGTGGCGGCCAGTTCCTTCAGCCGCCCCTCCAGCATGGCGCGGTCGGCGCTGCCGGGGCCGTAGGACCGGACCGGCTCGTTGACCGGTGCCGGGACCGTGGAGACGGCGTCCATCACTTACCCCCAAGAGAGCGCAGGAAGAATGCCACGTTGGCCGGTCGTTCGGCCAGGCGGCGCATGAAGTAGCCGTACCAGTCGTCGCCGTAGGGGACGTACACGCGGACCAGGGCGCCCGAGTTGGCGAGCGCCTGCTGCTTGTCGGTACGGATGCCGTAGAGCATCTGGTACTCGTAGGTGTCGCGGGCCCGGTCGTGCCGGTCGGCGAGCAGTTCGGCGATGGAGATCAGCCGGTCGTCGTGGGTGGCCACCATGGGGTGTCCGGCGCCCGCCATCAGGACCTTCAGGCAGCGCACGTAGGCCAGGTCGACGTCGGTCTTCTTCTGGTGGGCGACCGAGGCGGGCTCGCGGTAGGCGCCCTTCACCAGCCTGACCCGCGAGTCGCGCAGGTCGTGGCAGTCGGCCTCGCTGCGGAACAGGTAGGCCTGGATCGCCACCCCGACGTCGGGGAAGTCGGCCCGCAGGTCGCGCAGGATGCCCAGCGTGGAGTCGACCGTCGTGTGGTCCTCCATGTCGAGGGTGACCGTGGCGCCGGCGTCGCGGGCGGCCGAGCAGATCTCCCGGGCGTGCTCCAGCGCCATCGAGTCGTCGAGCGCCTGGCCGACGGCCGACAGCTTGACCGACACCTCCGCCCGGTGGCCCAGGCAGAGCGGGGCGAGCGCGCCGAGCAGCTCCACGTAGGCCTTGGCGGTCGTCACGGCCGCCGAGGTGTCGCGCACCTCCTCGCCCAGATGGTCGATGGTGACCATGAGCCCCGACCGGGCGAGCTGCCGGACGGCGGCGACCGCGTCGGCGGTGCCCTCCCCGGCGACGAACCGGTCGACGACGCGCCGGGTCGGCGGCAGGGCCGTGACGGCCTTGCGCGCGAGCGGATTCCTCGACACGGCGAGGAGCGTGGAACCGAGCATGCACACAGCGTAATTCGCCCGGAAAGTACCCTTCCACGGACATCCGGCCAAGTCTCTTCAGACAAATGCACAATAATGGCTCCATGCAAGACCTGGTCGACGAGATCGCCCGCCTGCTCGACGCCTCGGTGACCGTCGAGGACCGCGCGTTCGAGCTGGTCGCCTACGGTGTCCAGAGCGGGGTCGTGGACGAGGTCCGCCAGGAGTCCATCCTCCGCCGCCGCGCCACCGCCGCCACGAAGGCGCATTTCGAGGCCTACGGGATCGCCACCGCGGATCATCCCGTACGCATCCCGCAGGCCCCCGGCTTCCTCGCCCGCGTCTGCGTCCCCCTGCGGCACAAGGGCGTCACCTACGGCTACCTGTGGCTCCTGGACAGCGGCAAGCTCCCCGACGCCCTGCTCGACCGGGCCGGACCGCTGTTCGCGAGCCTGGCGGCGGCGCTCGCCCACGAGGCCCAGATCCGCCGGGCCCCCCTCGACGACCTGTTCTCCCCGAACCCGCAGGTCCGCGCCGAGGCCGCCCGGGGGATCGAGGGCCCTCTGGTCGCCCTGGCCGTCGCGGCGGGCCCCGCCGAGGTCCCCATCTCGTGGTCGCTCCCCCGTGACGTGCTCACCGGCCGGTCGGGCGCCCACCCGGCCTTCCTCGCCCCCCTGGTCCGCGCCCGCGAGGCCGCCACCAGCCTCCACGCCATGTACGGCGTCCCCGTCGGCGCCGGCGACCCCCGTCAGGGCCCGGAGGACGCCTGGGAGAGCTGGCGAGAGGCCCTCAACGCGCTGCGCGTGGCCGAGAAGACCGGCAGCCCCGTCGCGCACTGGTCGGAACTGGGCGTCTACCGCTACCTGGTCAGACTGCCCCACCACGAGCTGGCCGAGCTGGCGGGGGAGTCGGCCGCCCTCCCGGATGAACTGGCCACGACGCTGGAGACCTACCTCGACCGCGCGGCCCACGTCCAACGAACAGCGGGAGAACTCGGCATCCACCGCCAGACCTTGTACTACCGCCTCGGCAAAGCCGCCCAACTCACCGGCAAGAACCTGTCGGACGGCCAGGACCGCCTCCTCCTCCACCTGTCACTGAAGGCCCGGAGGCTGTAAAAACCGGACCTTGCCCGCCATGGGAGGAACCGGCCAGGTCCCGCAAGGGTGGCGTGGCCGGTTGATGTCGGTTACGGCGGGGAGAGACGCGGCCGGTTGGCGCCGGTTACGGCGCGGACCGGGGCGGCGGGCGGTGCCGGCCAGGCGGAGCCGTAACGGAAGCAAAAAACACCATGAGCGGGGCCGCAGGGGAGATGAGGGGCCGCAGTGGTGCGGAGAGGCCGGAAAGAGTGATGAAACGGGCCGAGCGTCCGCGAAGGCCGGAGCTTCGCGGACGCTCGGTTGTTTCCCTCAGGGGAGAGGTTCAGGCGCAGGCGCTCTCGTAGACGCGCAGGAGCTCCTGGCTGACGCGCTCCAGCGAGTAGCGGGAGCGGGCGCGGTCGGCGCCGGCGAAGCCGAGGGCCGAGCGGAGGGTGCGGTCGCCGAGGAGGTCGCGGATGCGGGCGGTGACCTCGACCGGGCGGCGGACCAGGAAGCCGGTCACGCCGTCGACGACCGAGTCGAGGTGGGCGCCGGAGGCGGAGGCGATCACCGGGATGCCGCAGGCCATGATCTCCAGGGCGGCGGTGCCGGTGGGCACGGTCGGCTGGAGGGACAGGGCCACGTCGACGCTGCGGATCAGCTTGGGCATCGCGTTGTGGGGGACCTGGCCCAGCAGGGTCAGCCGCTCCTGGACGCCGCGGGCGCGGGCCAGCATGCGCAGCCGCTCTATGGCGGGCTCGTCGCCGCCGGCCACGACCAGCTCGGCGTCGGGGACGGAGGTCAGCGCGTTGACCACGGCGCCGGCGCCGGTGGCGCCGATGTGCAGCAGGCGCGGGTGGCCGTCGCGGGGGAAGGCCGGGCCCTGGCGGCGGAACCGCTCGATGTCGACGCCGCCCGGGACGATCGAGATGTTGCGGCGCGGCACGCCCATCTGGATGAGCTCCGACTCCTCGCCGGCGCAGGCCGCGATCACCGCGCGGGCCCGGCGGCCGATGGCCCGCTCAAGCCGCAGGACCTGAGCCGAGGGGCGGTCGTCGTGGTGGAAGGTCTGGGTCACCGGCACGTCGAGGCCGTCGGAGCCGGCGATGGCGGCCAGGCCGCCGCTCCACGAGTGGGCGTGGATGACGTCGGGGCGCTCGGCGTTCCAGCGCTGCTTGAGGCCCGCGCTGAAGTCGGAGATGTAGGGGAGGAGCTCGTTCTCGGCGAGGTCGCGGTCGGGACCGGCGGGCACCCGCTCGACCCGGACGCCCTTGATCTGCGCGTCGTCCCGGGTGTAGACGGTGACTTCGTGGCCCCGGCCCAGTTCACGGGCGACGGCGGGGGCGGCGGCGGAGAGGTTGTTCGTGGCGACGATGGCGATATGCATGACACACCTCATGGCGAGTAAGCGCGATGAAAGGGGTGTGCCTGCGTCTTAGGCACGAACTATGTTGTGGTCTTTACCGTACACCTAAGCGGTCTAAACGCAAGTTTTTGAGAGAATTATTCGTCGATCCGCAGGCCCGGCGAGGTGTGCCAGCCGATCAGCCGGACGAGCTGGCCGACGTGGTCGGGAATCGGGCCGAGAACGAGTTCCCGCTGGTCACCGAGGTGTTTGGCGGCCTCGACCAGGGCCCGCAGCCCGGCCAGGTCGATGAACGTCACGCCCTGGAGATCGACGTGAAGATCGCCGGAAACCGTCTGGCCCGCCTCGAACAGCCGCCGGGCGAGCTCGGCCGAGGAGGTCGCGTCGATCTCGCCCTCGACCCGGATCCCGGCGGGCTCGAAGGTCCGCCGGATGCGCAGCAGCCCGGTCTCCAGCATCAGGTCGTGGTCGTGGTCGTCGGGCCGGTGGAGCCGGAGCAGGTCGGCCAGCACGCCCGGCGCGAACAGCCGCTTGTCGAACTGGCACACCCCGAGCGCGGCGCCGGTGTCGAAGACCTTCTGCAGGCCGTTCTCGAACTCGGCCAGCCGCTTGTGGCCGGCCCGGACGGCCCAGCTCATCTCGCCGGTCACCCGCAGCGCCCGGTAGCCCTCCGACAGCGCGCGATCGGCCTGGACGGCGACGTCGGCGGGGGTGAACTCCTCCAGCCGCCGGATCTCCAGCCGCCCGGAGCGGGCGGCGCCGGCGGTGTCGACGCCCCAGCCGCGCAGCAGCCCCGTCACGACGGCGGGGTGGGTCACGTCGGTCAGGTACAGCACCTTGTCCGCGCCGGCCAGCCCTTCGCCGATGAAGGGGGCCAGCACGGGCTCCAACTCGGCCTCGTCGGAGTAGGCGACGGACCTGTGGTCACCGGGCTGCACCTGCCAAGGCTAGCGGGAACGGCGCAGGGTGAGAACCGTGACCTCGTCGACGACGTCGTCGTAGCAGAAGGCGCGGTGGTCCTCCTCGATGGCTTTGACCACCGCGGCGGGCGGCTGGTTGACGCACCGGGCGAGCACCTCGGTCAGCCGGGCCTCGCCGTAGTTCTCCCCGGCGGCGCTGCGGGCGCCGACCAGGCCGTCGGAGTAGAGCACCAGCGTCTCGCCGGCGGTCAGGGTCAGCTCCTCGGTGGCCGGCACGGCGCCCTCCTCGAAGCCGAGCGGCACCCCGCCGCCCTCGGTGAAGCGCACCCCGCCGTCGGGCTGGAGCAGCGCGGCCGGGTGGTGCCCGGCGGACGCGAGGCGGACCTTCCGGCCGCGCACGAACCCGGCCGCGGCCATCACGAACAGGCCGGTGTGCTGGGCGAGCAGGGCGTCGTTGACCTTGCGGAGGGCCTCGCCGGGGTCGCGTTCGAAGGCGCTGAGCACCCGGATCCCGTTGCGGACCAGCGAGGTCACCGAGGCGGCCTCCTCGCCGCGCCCGGCGGCCCCGCCGATGACGAAGCCCCAGCCGCCCTTCATCGGGAAGACGTCGTAGAACTCTCCGCCGATCGCCCGCATGGCCGAGCCGGGGTGGTAGATCGCGGCGGTCTCGAACCCGGCGACCTCCGGCAGCGACCGGGGGAGCACGCCGCTGCGCAGCGCGTCGGCGGCGTTGGAGCTGCGCTGGAAGCTCCGCTGGGCCCGCAGGGCCAGCCCCAGGTGGCTGCCGATCTCCTCCAGGAGCCCCAGATCGGCCAGTCCGAACGGGGGGCGGTCTCTCAGCCGTACGAGGGTCAGCACCCCGGCGAGCTCGTCGTCGGTCTGGATGGGCACCGACAGCAGGGAGCCCGCCTTCATCTGCGTCAGCACGTCGGGCCCGAGCAGGGAGTCGTCGCTGAGCATCTCGTGGACGACCCCGGTCCGGGTGGCCATCACGCGCTCGACCAGCGGCGACTGGGCCGGGTCGCGGGTCTCGACGGCGCGCTGGAGCTTGGCCACCGGCTGGGTCGAGGGGGCGATCACGGCGGCCCGGTGGAGGTGGCCGTCGCGGACCATGTCGGCGATCACCCAGTCGGCCGTCTCGGCCCCCAGCAGGCGGGCCGCGCGGATCAGCGCGACCGGCTCGCGGAGGCTCTCGTCGTCGAGCAGCAGCCGGGTGAGCTGCGACGACAGCTCGTGGCGGCGGGCCGCCTCCAGGAACAGCGACTCGTCGGGGGTGTCCTTGAGGCTGCCGGGGCCGGTGAGCTGCACGTCGGTCGGCAGGGCGACGGCCGCGACCATCTCCTGCGGCTCGCCCGGCATTCGCAGGCGGCTCAGCACCAGCCGGACCGTGTGGGCCCGGCCCTGGTGGGCCAGCCGGGTCTCGAAGGTCGTGCTCTCCTCGCTGCGCAGCGCCTCGGCGAACCGCGACCGGAAGACCGCCCGGTTCGACGACTCGATGAGCAGGGGGAACGCCCTGCCGATCAGATATCCGGCCGGGCTGCCGAGCAGCCGCGTGGTCTCGTTGTTGATCCGGCGGACGGTGCCGCCGGTGTCCATCACGATCACCGGGATCGGCAGTGTGCGGAAGATCTGCCGGAGCAGTTTCTGCTCGCGCTGAGGGCCGCCGTCGCGCCGCCGCTTCGCCTTGGCCAGCTCGGCCAGCGCCTCGCGGACCAGGCCCTCGGCGGTCTCGAGCTCGGGGCTGCGGGGCAGGTCGGCGACCTGCGTCGCGAACTCGCCCAGCCGCTGCTCCAGGTCGGTCACCGGTGTGCGCTCCCTCTCACGTCCATCATCGGATGATTAGACCCCAAACTAGGGGAATGGTCTTCCCTGTGATTCCCATTCTCGCCCGTGATCTCGCCGCCCTCGGACGAGTGACCGAGGGAACCTCCGCCGAGAGCGTGCTGCGCGGGGTTACCGAGGCCATCGCCCGGGGCGTGCCCGGCTGCGCGGGTGGCACCGCCGAACTCTGGATGGACGACCGGGTCCTGCTGGCGTCCTCCCACAGCGAGCTCATCGCCGTCACCGACCGGGAGCGCGACCTGCGCGAAGGGCCCTCGCGGGAGGCCCTGCGCAGCGGCCGGCCGATCGTGGTGGGCGACGTCATGCGCGACCAGCGCTGGCCACGTTACGCCGCCGCCGCGGTTCGCCACGGGGTGCGCTCGATCCTGGTGCTGCCCGTGGAGGTCGACGGCGCGATCGTGGTCATCGGGCTCTACGGGGTGAGGCCGGGGATGTTCGCCGACCACGTGGCGCTGAGCGAGCTGCTCCGCGAGCAGGTCACGGTCGCGCTGGCGAACATCTGGGAGTTCGACGACGTGCTGACCGGCGCGGCCCAGATGCAGGAGGCGATGGCCGGCCGGGCGCTGATCGACCAGGCCAAGGGCATCATCATGCAGGCCAGCGGGGTCAGCCCCGAGGAGGCTTTCGACGAGCTGCGCCGGATCTCCCAGCACCATCAGGTCAAGGTCGCCGACCTGGCGAAACTGCTGGTCACCGAGCACCAGCAGAAGAACGCCAAGAGCTAGGCCGCCGCGACGGCCTCGTCGACGGTCTCGAACATGGGCAGCCGCTGCGCGAGGCCGGTCACCCACATCACCTTCGAGGCCGGATATTGCACGTTGACCAGCGCGAAGTGACCACCCGCCGCGGTCGCCCGCTGCCAGTGGTGCACGATCAGCCCGAGCGCCCGAGAGTCCATGAACGTCACGCCGCCCAGATCGAGGATCATGTCGGGCCCGTGGTCGTCGACGACCGCATCGAGGTGGTCGGAGAACTGCTCACGGGTGGTGGCGTCGAGGATCCCGTCAATGTGGACCACCACGTATTCCGCCACGGCACTCGATCGCATCGTCAGGGTTGCCACCGCCTCGCCTCCTTCGACGCAACCTTACTGTTCTCGCGGGAGTTGTGTAACGCCCCGATTAGGGGCATTATGTTCGCAGAGGTCCAGCAGAGGGCTTCGTCTCGTGTTCTTGAGTGAGACGTGCCTGCCTGCGGACCTTTCTGGTTTTCCGGGGGCGGTGGTCTCGCGAAACCCCCTAGGAGACGGCGACATGCCTGCCTACCTGATGGCCGACCCCACCACCGAAGTCACCGCCGAAGACCTGCTCGCCGAACTGGGCGAGCCCGGCACCACCGACGAGCGCGCCGCCCGGCTGCGCGAGCTCATCGTCGAGATGCACCGCCCCATGGCCCGCGACATCGCCCGGCGCTACCTGCACCGGGGCGAGCCGATGGAGGACCTTCTCCAGGCCGCGTACGTCGGGCTGATGAAGGCCATCAACGGCTTCGACCCCACCTTGGGCCACAGCTTCCGCGGCTACGCCATGGTCACCATGACCGGCGAGGTCAAGCGGCACTTCCGCGACCGCACCTGGGCCGTCCGGGTCCCGCGTCTCTACCAGGAGCGCCGCTCGGAGCTGAACCGCCTGGTCGCCGACATGACCCAGGAGAACGGCCGGTTCCCCACGGTCGCCGAGCTGGCCGAGCGGATGGGCATCTCCGAGGAGGACATGATCCTCACGCTGGACGCCTCGGCGGCGTACAGCACCCTGTCCCTCGACGCGCCGATGGGCGCCGACGACGACGCGGCCGCTCTGGGTGACGTGATCCCCGACAGCGACGACAGCCTCGCCACCCTCGTCGACCGCGAGGCGGTCAAGCCGCTGATCGACGGACTGCCGGAGAGGGAGAAGAACATCCTCCTGCTACGGTTCTATGGCAACATGACGCAGGCGGAGATCGCCGCCGAGTTCGACATCTCCCAGATGCATGTGTCGCGGATTCTGAGGAAGGTTCTCGACCAGCTCCGCGCGGAGCTTGTCGCCTAATGGCGGTTTTCCGCCCGATTCTCCGGGATATCGGGCAACCTGCCACGATGACCCGGGGTATCTTTCTTCGGAGTGCCGCCACTAGTGGAAGGCGTTAGCGGGTGAACGAGGACGGCGTCGCGCCGCCGCCCGCACCGGGTGGCGCGAAGGAGATCACCTTCTCCCTCGCCGATCTGCCCGACGTGCGGGAGTTCGCGGCTGCGCTCGCCCGCCGTGGCGGGATGCCGGAAGACCGGGTGAACGACTTCCTGGTCGCCCTCAACGAGGTCACCACCAACGCCGTGACCCACGGCGCCACCAAGGCCCGGTTGAAGATCTCCTTCGAGCCCGGCTCTCTCGTGGCCGACGTCCACGACGAGGGCCGGCACTGGTCGCCGGAGTCGCCCCCCGGCTTCACCCCGCCGCGTGAGAACGCGACGAGCGGGATGGGCCTGTGGGTGGCCCGGCGGCTCAGCAGCCACATGAACGTCGTCACCGGCCCGACGGGATCGACCGTGGTGATGCGTTTCCCCCTCTGATTCGAGGGGACGGGGATGAAATGACCCCAATATCCAGAATTCTGGTGGTCGGCGGGGGCAACGTCGGCATGTTCGTCGCCCTCCGGCTCCAGCGGCGGCTGCGCAGGGAGCTCCGGGAGGGCAGGGTCGCCATCACCGTGGCCGACCTCGACTCGTACATGACCTATCAGTCGTTCCTCCCCGAGGCGGCTGCGGGCAACCTGGAGCCCCGGCACGTCGTGGTCTCGTTGCGGAAGGTCCTGACCCGCTGCAAGATCCTCAGCGGCCGGATCTGCGACATCGACCTGGCCGGCAAGTCGGCCAGGTTCGAGCCGCCGGAGGGCCCTCGGCAGGTGATCGACTACGACTACCTGGTCTTCTGCCCGGGGTCGATCACCAAGACGCTGCCCATCCCCGGCCTCGCCGAGCACGGCATCGGCTTCAAGACCGTCGAAGAGGCCATCCACCTCCGCAACCACATCCTCGGCAAGCTCGACCTGGCGGCCTCGACCAGTGATCCCGAGGTGCGGGCCCGCGCGCTGACCTTCGTCTTCGTCGGGGCCGGGTTCGCCGGGGTGGAGGCGCTGGCCGAGCTGGAGGACATGACGGCCGACGCCTGCCGCTACTTCCACGGCATCAACCGCGACTCGATGCGCTGGATGCTGATCGAGGCCAGCGACCGCATCCTCCCCGAGGTCGGCATGTCGATGGGCGAGTGGGCAGCCGACGAACTGCGCAAACGCGGCGTGGACGTGCGGCTCAACACGAGGGTCAAGTCGGTCGAGCACGACGTGGTGGTCCTCGACGACGGCGAGTCCTTCCCCTGCGAGACCCTGGTGTGGACGGCCGGAGTGAAGGCCAACCCGCTGGTCCAGCACCTGCCCCAGGGCGACCGGGGCCGCGTGGCGACCTCGGCCGAACTGCTGATCGAGGGCACCGACTACGCCTTCGCGGCCGGCGACTCGGCGGCGGTCCCCGACCTGACCCAGCCCGGCCAGTTCTGCCCGCCCAACGCCCAGCACGCCGTCCGGCAGGGGGCCAGGCTGGCCGACAACCTGGTCGCGCGGATCCGGGGCCGGAAGCTCACGCCCTACCGGCACAAGAACGCCGGATCGGTCGCCTCGCTGGGCCTGCACCAGGGGGTCGCGAACGTCTACGGGCTCCAGGTGCGCGGCTTCCCGGCCTGGTTCATGCACCGGACCTACCACCTGACCCGGATGCCGACCTTCAACCGCAAGGCCCGCATCCTGATGGATTGGACGCTGGCGCTGTTCTTCAAGCGCGAGGTCGTCGCGCTGGGCGCGCTGGCCCGTCCGCGCGAGGAGTTCGAGTACGCGATCAGGACGGAGGAGGCCGGGAGTAACCCCCGGCCACCCGCGAACCGATAAGGGGTTGTGGATCAGACCGAGGCGCGGACCGAGGCGATGCGCGCGGGGCTCCGGTCCCGCGTCGCCCGCCTGGCCCGGCGCGCGGGCGGCTACAGCGCGCCCGTCCTGCTCGCCGCCATCGCGGCGGGCGTCCTCGCCCCGCTGATCACCTCTGGAGTGGGGGCCGCCGCGATCGGCGCGGTGGCCGCCGTCGGCGGCAACGTGCTCACCGACCTCGTCAAGGCGGCCGTCGACCGCCTGCGCCCCGGGGAGGCGGTCGAACCCGCCCTCGAAGCGGCCCTGCGTGAGGCGCTGACCGGTGAGGACTCCGCCGTCCTGCGGGCCGAGATCGCCTCGGTGCTGCGCGAGGTCGGCGCGGTCACCGTCGCGCTCGACGCGGCCGGCGACGACGTCAGGGCCGACCTCGCCACCGGGTTCGCCGACCTGGGCGGCCGGTTCGCGGAGTTCGCCTTTCTGCGCGCCGAGCTGCGGGAGGCCCTCGACGACCTCCAAATCGGCCTCGACCGGCAGGGCGCCGCCCAGCAGGTCATCATCGACCTGCTGCACCGGCAGTCGACGGAGGTGCGCCTGGTCAGATCGGCCCTGGAGCGCCGCGCCGCCGAGGAGGGGCCGAACTCCCGCTGGCCCGGCCCGCCCTATCGCGGCCTGCAGCCCTTCACCGAGGACCAAGCCGAGGTGTTCCACGGCCGTGAACGCCTGGTCGCCGACCTGACCGGCCTGCTCTCCCGCCACGGACGCGGCCTGTACGTCGTCACCGGCGCCTCGGGCGTGGGAAAGTCGTCGCTGGTCCAGGCCGGGCTGCTGCCCGCGCTCGCCCGCGAGCGGCCCGGCCGCCCCTGCCGGGTGATCACGCCGGGCCTGCTGCGCCTCGCGGTGACACTCGCCGCGATGGCCTCCGTCGACGCCGTCTCGGTCTTCGACGCCCTGGTCGAACGGCCCGCGTCGGCCGGGGTGCTGGCCGACCAGGCGGCCGGGGACGACCTGGTGCTGGTCGTCGACCAGTTCGAGCAGATCTTCGCCACAGGTGAGGCCGAGGCGTTCGTCACGGCGCTGGCCGCGATGACCGCGACCGTGGTCGTCGTCGTCCGGGGCGACTTCATCGACCGCTGCGCCGCCCATCCCGCCCTGGTCGGGGCGCTGCGCGACCGCCAGTTCGTGGTGGGCCCGATGGAGCCGGGCGAACTGCGCCGGGCGATCACCGGCCCGGCCGACGCGGCCGGGCTGGAGATCGAGCCCGGCCTGACCGACACGATCCTCGCCGAGCTCTCCGGCCCCGGCGCGCTGCCGCTGCTGTCCCAGGCGATGCTGACCACCTGGGAGCACCGCGACGGCAACCGCCTGACCGCCAGGGGATACGCCCTCAGCGGGGGAGTGGCCAAGGCCGTCGAGACGGCGGCCGAGGCGGCCTACGCCGAGCTCACCCCCGACCAGCAGACCGCCGCCCGGGTCCTGTTCACCGACCTGACCGGCGTCGACGACGAGATCAGGCTGGTCAGGAGGACGATCGACGCCCCGGCCGACGCGGTGGCCGGGGCGGTGGCCGAGGCGTTCGCCCGCCGCCGCCTGATCACGGTCGGCGACGGGGTCCAGATCTCCCACGACGCGCTCCTGACCACCTGGCCCCGGCTGCGCGGCTGGCTGGAGGAGGACCTGGCCGGGCACCGGTTACGCAGCCAGTTCCTCGACGACGCCCACGACTGGGACGACCACGGGCGCGATCCCTCGTTCCTCTACCGGGGCGCCCGCCTCACGGTGGTCCAGCGCGCCGCCACCACCTGGCACCTGCCCGCCCCCGCCGACGCCTACCTGCGCACCGCCACCCGCGAGGCCACCCGGGGCTCCCGGATCCGGCGGAGCGTGGCCGCCGTTTTGGTGCTGCTGCTCGTGGGGGCGGTGACGGCGGCCGGATGGGCGATCACCTCGGCGCGGCAGGCCGACCGCCTGGCGGCCCGCGCGGCGACCGGCGAACGGGTGGCCACCGCCCGCGCGCTGACCACCCAGGCCGGGACGGTGCGCGGCAGCGACCCGGGCGGCGCGCTGAACCTGGGGCTGGGCGCCTACCGGCTCAGCCCGGGGCCCGAGACCCGCGCCGACCTGGTGTCCACCCTCGCCGGGCCGTTCCTCGGCGAGCTCAGGAACGAGGGCGGAGCCGCCGCGGTGGACATCTCGCCCGACGGCCGGCTCCTGGTCGTCGGCCTCGGCGGGGTGATGAACTTCGACGATCTGGGCGGGATCCAGGTCTGGGACATCGCCGACCCCCTCGATCCGCGCCTGCTGGCCCGGCGGCCGGGCGGGCATGCCAACGCCACGATCAGCGTCGACGTCGACCCGGCCGGCAAGCTCGCCGCCACGAGCTCGGTCGACCGGACCGTCGTCCTGTGGGACCTCGCCGATCCCCGCAGTCCCCGGCCCTTCCCCGCCCCCATCAGCCGGGACGACCTGCCCAACGTCGCCGCCTTCGCGCCGGTCGGCGCCACCCTGGCCGTCGGCGGCGACGGCCTGACCTTCTGGGACGTCACCGACCCGGCCCACCCGCGGCAGAAGGGCGATCGCCTGGCCGTGCCCGGCGACCCCCGCCTCGTGTCCGGGGCCTACCGCTGGGACGGCGAACGCTTCGCGGCGGTCTACAACGACGGCACCGTCGTCGTGTGGGACCTGCGGACCGGCCGCTTCCACCCCGTGACGAGCAAGAAGGGCGGCGCGCCCCAGTCGGTGGCCTACTCCGGCGACCGGATCGCCGTCGACTGGTCGGACCAGGAGGTGACGCTGTGGGACGTCGCCGACCTGGCCAGGCCCAAGCGGCTGGGGGAGCCGCTGACCAGCCAGGGCGGCCTGCTGACCTCGGTGGCCTTCTCGCCGTCCGGCGGGCTGCTCGCGGTCGACGGGCCCGACGGGGTGGTGACCCTCCGGGACCTGCGCGACCCGGCGCGGCCGGTCGCCGTCGGCTCCGGGCTGCCCCACCGGGACACCGTGTCGACCGGCCTCGTCTTCAGCCCCGACGGCCGCACGCTGGTGTCGACGTCCTACTCCGGCGCCGCCACCCTGTGGGACGTGGACGCCGCGCTCGGCCTGCGCATGATCGACCCGGTCGTCAGCCGGAGTCCCCAGGCCGAGGGCGTCCGCGGCGACGAGACCGGGAACCCCGCCCACGTCGACTTCTCCCCCGACGGGCGGCTGCTCGCGGCCGGCGAGGGCGATCACGTGCTGCTGCTGAACGCGGCGACCAGGAACCCCATCGCCTATCCGCTGCGCGGGCACACCTCGATCGTCAAGGCCGTGGCGTTCTCGCCCGACGGCACCCGGCTGGTGACCGCGAGCGCCGATGAGCTGCTGGTCTGGGACCTCGCCGACCCCTCCGGGCCGCACCGCCTCGGTGCGCCGCTGCGCCGCGACCCCGGGGTGGCGAGTTTCGTCACGTTCGCCCCCGACGGACGGCTGCTGGCCGGGACGGGCCACTTCGGGGTCACCGCCTGGGACGTGACCGGCCCGGTGCTCCGGGAGATCGGCGTGCCCGAGGGGCTCGGCCAGCCGCTGGTGTTCTCCCGGCAGGGCCTCTTCGCGGTCGCGCCGCCCTACGGCGCGGTCGTCCTGTGGGACGAGGCGGGACCCGTGGCCACCCTGCGCGAGGTCACCGGCCCGGCCGCCTTCTCCCCGGACGGGCGTTACCTCGCCGCCGCCGACGGCGACGGCCGGATCTCCCTGTTCGACATCGCCGACCCGGCCCGCCCGCTGCTGGTCAGCGGACCGTTGAGCGGGCATTCCGGATATGTCAACACGCTGGCCTTCAGCCCCGACGGGCGTCTGCTGGTCTCGGGCGGACGCGAGGGGGCGCTGTTCGTCCGCGACCTGACCGATCCGCACCGGCCCCACGTGCTCGCCGGGCCGATCGCCCTGCCTGACGAGGCGACGTCCGCCGTCTTCGCGCCCGACGGGAGGACTCTGGCGATCGCGGGCTGGTCCGAGGACGCGCCCCGATGGGACCAGAGCGTGACGCTGTGGGACGTGTCACGGCTGTCGGCGCTCCAGCGGGACCCCGTCGCGCGGGCCTGCGCCATCACCCGCGGCGGGCCGAGCCTGACCGACTGGACCCGGAACGTCCCGGCCCTGCGTTACGAGAACGCCTGTCCCTGACGTCCGGCCACGATCGCGTCGAAGTCGGGGATGCGCGCCGAGATGCCGTCGCCGGTGAAGTCGCCGATCCAGCCGTCGTCGTCGTGGAAGAAGCGGATCGCGCAGAAGTCGGGGCTGGTGCCCATGTCGAACCAGTGGGTGGTCTTCGCCGGCACGCTCAGCAGGTCGCCCGCCTCGCACAGCACGGCGTGGATCCTCCCGCCGACGTGCAGGTAGAAGATCCCGGCCCCCCGGGCGAAGAAGCGGACCTCGTCGTCGTCATGGGTGTGCTCGTCGAGGAACTTCGCCCGCGCCCCGGCGACCACCTCGGGGTCGGCGTCGGGCCCGAGCTGGGCCACGTCGACGAACGTGTAGCCCTCGTCGGCGTTCACCTTGGCGATCTGGTCGGCGTACGCCGCCAGCACGTCGTCGGCGGAGGGACCGGCCGGGACGACGTCCCAGCGGCGCAGGCGGACGCCGATCCCGGACAGCGTGTCGGCGATCTGGGCCTGGTCTTCGGTCCGCTGGAGGAGGGCGGCGTCCTCGGTGTAGACGGTGAGGTAGGTCATGCCCTCCAGGGAACCACTCCGCCCGGGTGATCGCCATAGCATGATCGCTTACACTGCTACGCTCCGTGATCGTGACAACACTCTCATGTACCGACCTGGAAAGACTCGTCAGATGATCGATCTTCGCGGGCCCGACGTCCGCCTCAGGAGCCTGAGACCGTCCGACCTCAAGGTCTACACGCAGGTCTACACGAGCGCCGTGCTCACCCGCTATCTCGGCGTCGACCGCATGGACGACGACCGGGCGCGGGCCACCTTCCTGGCGGGGCTGCGCTCCGACCGGCGCATCACCCTGGCCGTCACCGAACCGGACGACGACGCCGTCCACGGGCTGATCGGGCTGCTGCTGGAGGACTACGGCAGCAACGCCATGATCACCGGGCTGGTGCTGCTGCCCGGCTCGCCCGTCCAGGGGCGGGGCGCGCAGGCGGGCCGCCTGCTGATCGACTACGCCTTCACCAGCCTCGGCATCCACCGGGTCTGGGCCTGGCGCCGCCGCGACCACGGGCTGATGGAGCGCATCATGCTCGACGCCGGTCTCCGCCCGGAGGCCACTCTGCGTCAGCTGTTCCGGACCCAGGGCCGCTGGCACGACGTGACCACCTACGCCGCGCTGTCTCACGAGTGGGACCTGGTTCACGCACCGTAGAAGAACCGCCACAACAGGGCGGCGGCATACGTCCGGTAGGGCGCCCACGGCAGTGCCCTGGCCTGCACCTCCGCGATGGAGGGCAGCCCCTCCAGCTGCCAGGCCCGCTCGACGGCCCGCCTGATCCCCTGGTCGCCGGCCGGCAGCACGTCGGGCCGGTGCAGCTGGGCGATGAGGAAGTTCTGCGCCGTCCACAGGCCCACCCCCCGCACCTGCGTCAGCGTCCTGACCACCTCGGCGTCGTCCTGCGACGCCATGTCCTCCAGGTCGATGAGGCCGTCGAGCTGGCGACGGGCCAGGTCGAGCAGGTAGGTCGTCTTCGCCCCGGACAGCCCGCAGGCCCGCAGCGCGCCGGCGCCCATGGCCAGGATCCCCTCCGGCGTCGGGAAACCGCCGGTCGCCGCCTTGATCCGGTCGAAGAAGGTGAACGCCACCGCCGTCGAGATCTGCTGGCTGACGATGTGCAGGACCATCCCCGAGAAGTTGGTCGGGCCGAACCGCTCAGGGCTGAACCACGCGAACGGGTCGGGCTCGCCCACCTCGCCGATCAGCCGCGCGAGCACCGGGTCGGCGGCCAGGTGCCCGTAGGCGTCGAGCCTGGTCATGGGGCCATTATGGAGCGGTGGAAATCGACGTTCTCGCCAACCCCGTCTGGGCCGCGCTGACCGGCCCGCACGCCCACCTCGCCGTCGTCAGCGGCCGGACCAGGCGTTATCCCCTCGACGTGTCGCCGTTCGCGGCGGTCCCCGACGTCTTCGGGCCGGACGACTGGGCCGATCTCGACGGGCAGGTCCTGACCACCTGCGAGGGCCCGGCGGCCGAGGGATGGGAGACGCAGTTCGCGCTGCCCGGCGTGCAGATGGAGGGCTCCGGCGTGGCCGGGGCGGAGTCCGACGTGGTGACGCTGGGGCGAGACGACGTGCCGGAGATGCTCGATCTGGTGGCCCGCACCCAGCCGGGGCCCTTCGCCCCCCGGACCATCGAGATGGGCGCCTACCTGGGTCTCCGCGAGGAGGGCAGGCTGATCGCGATGGCCGGGGAGCGGCTGAAGGTGCCCGGGTGGACGGAGATCAGCGCCGTGTGCACCGACCCCGCCCACCGCGGGCGGGGTCTGGCGTCGCGACTGCTGCTGGCGGTGGTGGCGGGCATCCGCGCCCGGGGCGAGCGGCCGTTCCTCCACGCCGCCACCGCCAACGTCAACGCCGTCCGGCTGTACGAGTCACTCGGGTTCACCGTCGCCCGGAACGTGACCTTCCGGGTGCTGCGGCCTCAGGAGACCCTGACCCGGGACACCGCCGAGGTGGTGTAGCCCGAACCGGCGCCGACCGCGCTCAGGGTGACCTTCCCCTCGGGGGTGCCCGCCGGGATCGCGGCGGTGAAGGTGACCGTGCCGGTGGCGTCGGCGACGGCCCGGCCGAGGACGGTGGCGTCCAGCTTGAACTCCACGCTCTCCCCGGCCCGGTAGCCGCTCGCCTTCACCGGGTTCGAGCCGCCCGCGACCACCGCGTTCGTCACGATGAGGTTCCCCGGCTTCAGCGAGGCGGCGTACTCGGCGCACGCGTCGCCGGGCTTGCCGAAGGCCGGAGTGGTGACGGTGCCGTCGTCCTCGCGGACGGTGAGGGTGCCGAAGCCGCCGTCGCCCATGACCGCCCCGGCCGTGTTGGTGACAGAGACCTTGAACGACGTCGACGCGGTGCCCGTCGCGACCGTGTCGCCGAGGGTCCCGGCCGGGACCGTCACGCAGGTCTGGCCCGGCGCGAAGGTCACCTTGCGCATCGAGATGCCGGCGCGGCCGGTGGTCGTGCCGAAGACGCTGACGTAGCCGGTGACCTCGTGGGCGGCCGGGGCCGACAGCGCCACCGCGATCGACGCCGTGCCCGGGCCGGAGCCCTCGTCGACCCGGGCCGGGGCGACGTCCACCGCGATCTGCTGACGCGGGACCCGGGCGCCGACCGCCCGGTTCTCGGCCGCCAGGTCGGACAGGTAGACGCCGGTTCCGGTGAACGACACCTGGCGGACGTCGCTCGTGTCGATCCCCGACAGCGGGATGTTCACCTGCTGGAGGATGACCTTCTTCAGCCACGGGGAGGTGACGCCCGGCAGGCGGGTGACGGCGCGGGGGTTGAGCGTGGAGACGGGCGCCGACCACGTCTTCCCGGCGCCGTCGGTGACGGTGATCGTGACGTCGGTCGAGGTGGCGACGGTCTCGTCGGCGGCGACCTTGACGGAGAGCTGCTCGTAGCCGGACAGGTCTCCCTGCGGGACGGCCACGCTGACCGTGCCCGACCTCAGCCGCATCATCGGCGACGACGGGATGTTGAACGCCCACGTCGCGGGCGACCAGTGCGGCAGCGCGGCCTGGTTGGTCGCGGTCGCGCAGAACGGCTGCTCCTGCGGGATCTGGAGGCCGCCGTTGCCGCCCATGCTGGAGCAGAGCCCGGCCTCACCGGAGACGGTGACGTTCGCGTCGGCCTTCTCGAAGGTGGCCAGGTCCTTGCGGGAACCGGCCGGCTGGGTCGCCGCGCTGGTCACGTCGGCGAAGGCGATCGAGGGGACCGACACGGCCGAGCCGTCGAACAGCGGCAGGAACCGCTTCTCGCCGCCGAGGACGAGCCGGAAGAAGCCCGGCATGTAGACGGCGCCGACCTTCTCCTGTTCGGGCGCGGTCAGCCGCAGGGTGTCGGCCGCGGCCGGGTTGCAGACCGGGTCGTTGGCGCCGTTGCCGCCCACCGACCAGTCGTCGCCGGTGCTGGCCGGGAAGCCGCCCGGCGTCCAGATGGTGTTGAAGAAGTTGTGGTTGGCGCCCTGGACCAGCACGGCCGAGCGGAGGACGTCGTCGTCGAAGCTGTGCCGGGAGTCGTCCACGATGTGCTGGCCCATGAGGTTCTCCACGTCGCCGTCGCAGTACGGGAGGATCGTGGCCGTCACGGTGTTCGGGAGCGAGATGCGGTCGTAGTCGACCGGCGCCAGCGGCAGCACGGCCTTGATGCCGAACTGCTTGTACAGCGGCAGCGCGTCGTTGAGCGTGGCGGCGGCCACCACGCCCTCACCGCCGCGCGAGTGCCCCATGATGCCGACGTTCTGGAAGTCGAAAGCCCGCTTGAGGTCGGCCGGGGTGACCGCGCCCGTCAGCGCCTGGGCCAGCGTGACGTCGCGCTTGGTGAACGCGTCGTGGTAGACCACCGGGTCGCCGTCGTCGGCGTTCTCCAGCATGGTCAGCGTGTCGAGGATGAGCTGACCCCGCGCCTGCGCGCCGTAGTCGGCGGCGAGCTGGTTGTCGTTGGAGTTGATCGCGTTGGCCGAGATGGAGACCACGGCGTAGCCGTTGCTCGCCAGGGCGCGGGCCGGCAGGTCGTAGCCGATGTAGCTGGGGATCGTTGCCCGCTGCGAGGTGCTGTCGGGCGACGGCTTGCAGGGCCAGCGGTTGGGGTTGGTCGCGCCGGTGCCGTAGCAGGAGCCGTGGCGGCCGTGCAGGAAGACGACCAGCGGCTTGCGCTCGCGGCTGACCGGAAGATAGATCTTCCCGGTCAGCTCGCCCCGGATGCCCCCGATGTTGAGCAGCGGGACGGCCTGGTCGCCGAAGTCGTACACCCCCTCTTTGACCTGGAACGTTCCGGTCTCGGACGGGTCGTCGGCGAGCGCGGCCTTGGCGAGGGCGGGCACCTCGGCGGCGGCGCTCACGCGGGCCGGGGCGGCCTCCTCCAGCACGTCGGCGGTGATCTCGCCGGCGGCGGCGACCGCCGGGTCGGCGGTGACGAGGAAGAGGGACTTTCCGTCGGCCGACTCCGTGGCCGGGCCGAGCACCTTCCCGTCGGCGAGCAGCGAGGGGGCGCTCGAGTCCATCGGCAGCTTGTCGTCGAGGTTCAGGGTGACTCTGTAGCCACCCGCCACGCGGGTCACAGACCAGTCGTCCTCGACGGCGGCCGAGGCGGGGGCGGCGGTGAACGTGGCCAGGCAGGCGAGGGACATTAACGCGGCCGTGCCGCGAAGGGTGTTACGCAAGGGGGAGCCTTACTCGTACGAGCCGGTTTGAGCGATTCGCACGTTATGTGCGGTTTGTTACCGCAGCTTCCTGATCATGTTTCCCGGATGTTCCATGGCCATTTCCCATTGACTATGTAGGGAATGTGGGTAACTTGGCTGGCATGAGTGTCACCGACCGGTTACTCGCCAATGCCGAGACCTACGCCGCGAGCTTCGACCAGGGCGCGCTGCCGCTGCCCCCCGCGCTCGGCGTCGCCGTGCTGGCCTGCATGGACGCCCGACTCAACGTCTACGGAGTGCTCGGCCTGAAGGAGGGCGACGCCCACGTCATCCGCAACGCCGGGGGAGTGGTGACCGCCGACGAGCGCCGGTCGCTGGCCATCTCCCAGCGCCTTCTCGGCACCACCGAGATCATCCTCATCCACCACACCGACTGCGGCATGGTCACCTTCACCGACGACGGCTTCAAGGAGTCGATCCGCGCCGAGACCGGCCTGAAGCCCGACTGGCCGGCCGAGGCGTTCGCCGACGTGGAGGAGGACGTGCGGCAGTCGATCGGCCGCATCCTCGCCGACCCGTTCATCCCCCGCAAGGATGCGGTGCGGGGGTTCGTGTACGAGGTCGAGACCGGCCGCCTCCGCGAGGTCAAGGCCTGAGATGACCAGGACCCTGACGCGCGACCTGCGCCTGCTGGCGGCCGTCGACCTGGCGGAGGCGCGTGACCGCAGGTCGCGGCTGCTGGCGGAGCGCGGCGGGGCCTCGGCGGCGCTGCTCGCCCAGGTGCTGACGGCAGCCATCGAACTCGGCGCGGCCGAGGGCCGGCTGGCGGAGTCGGGGCAGGCCTGCGACGGGCTGCGCGCCCGGCTGCGCGAGGCGGTGCTGTCGCTGTCGGAGGCCGCGGGGGCGGTCGACGGCGACGCCCCGGCCACCGCCGTGGCCGAGGCCCGCGCCCGCATCTCCCGGGTGGCCGCCGAGGTGGCCGTGCTGGCCGTCCCGCCGGCCCGGCGGGAGTTCGTCTGAGCGGTCAGGAGACCCGCGCGAACCTCTTCCTCGTCAGGCGGGCGCGCAGGTCGCCGGTCGGCTGACCCGGCCGGAAGGCCCCCCGCGCGCGCAGCGCGGGCACCAGGTGGCGGGTGATCGCCCGCAGGTCGTGGGGGAGCACGGCGGGGCGCAGCCGGAAGCCGTCGATCCCGGCGGCCTGCCAGTCGAGCAGCAGGTGGGCGAGCCCGGCCGCCGAGCCCGAGTAGACGTGGGCGTCGCCTTCGTACACCTCGCCGTCGAGGTCGTCGAGGCGGCCCTTCTGCTCCGGGCCGCCCAGGAAGACGGCGACGTCGGCGAAGACCGTCACGCCGGGAGCCGCGCG
Organism: Herbidospora cretacea; assembly: GCF_001570605.1. GTDB lineage: Bacteria > Actinomycetota > Actinomycetes > Streptosporangiales > Streptosporangiaceae > Herbidospora > Herbidospora cretacea. The sequence continues at coordinate 64,729 of NZ_BBXG01000013.1, forward strand.
CCGCGCCCGCTCGGCCAGGACGGCGGCCTCGCCGCGCCCGTGCGGGGTCACGAACACCACGTCGCAGCCGCGGGCCGCCACGTCGACCGGCAGGTCGGGACCGGCCAGCCTGGTGACCAGGGGGCGGCCGGGCAGGCGGGGGCGCAGTTCGCCGGTGGCGTGCCAGCCGGCCCGCCCGCCGCTGGCGCGGTCGAGGGCGGCGATCCCGGCCGCGAGGTCGGCCCGCCCGGAGGCGGGGACCAGGCCGATCCTTGACGTCAGCGGCGCGACCGCGGTGGCCACCAGCATGGCGTCGAGCGGGCCGACGACCTCGTCCTCGGGGCAGGTGCGCAGGCGGATGACGTCCTCGAACGTGACGAAGTCGAGGTGCCCCCGTTCGGCCTCCTGGACCAGGTAGGTCCAGTAGGCGGCGGTGAACAGGGCGTCGGGGCTCGCGCCCTCGGCACGCCAGGCGGCGGGATGCCACCCGGCGCCGTCGAGGGCGGCGGCCAGATGCAGGGTCATGTGATCTCCTCGAAGGCTAATTACCCACTAAACTAGTAGGACTTGACGGAAATAGCTATCTCGTGTTCGCTTGGGGCATCCCCAGCGTGAGAAGGCAGGTCCGCGATGACCACGACCGCGCCGGCCGTCCGGTCCGGCACCAGTCCGAAGGTGGCGCCCACCCGACACCCGTTCCGGTGGCTCGCCGCCGCGGGGGTGGTGCTGCTGCTCGCCATGGCGGCCAACTCCCTCGTGACCAACCCGGCCTGGGAGTGGGAGGTGGTGGGGGAGTACCTGTTCGCCCCCTCGGTGCTCCGCGCGGTGCTGCTCACCCTGGAGCTGACGGCGCTCGGCAGCGTCTTCGGGTTCCTGCTCGGCGGGGTGCTCGCGGTGATGCGGCTGTCGCCCAACCCGCTGCTGTCGTCGGTCGCCTGGGGGTACGTCTGGGTGTTCCGGGCCGTGCCGCTGATCCTGCAGCTGCTGTTCTGGTACAACCTGGCGCTGCTGTATCCCCGGCTGTCGTTCGGGATCCCGTTCGGCCCGGGGTTCTTCGACGTCGGCACGATGGACCTGATCGGGCCGGTCACGGCGGCGGCGCTCGGGCTGGCGCTGCACCAGGCCGCCTACGCCGCCGAGATCGTGCGCGGCGGGCTGCTCGCGGTCGAGCCCGGTCAGCGGGAGGCCGCCGCCGCGCTCGGCATCCCGCGGACCCGGCGGTTCTTCCGGATCATCCTGCCGCAGGCCATGCGGAGCATCGTGCCGAACGCGGGCAACGAGATCATCGGCCTGGTCAAGGGCACCTCGGTGGTCTACATCATGGCCCTGCCCGAGCTCTTCTACCAGGTCCAGGTCATCTACATGCGCAACGGCCGGGTGGTCGCGCTGCTCCTGGTCGCCGCCGTCTGGTACCTCGCGCTGACCACGGTCCTGTCCGTCGTCCAGCACTACATCGAACGCCACTACGGACGGGGCCGGGCATGATCGAGATCGACGGGGTGCACAAGAGCTTCGGCCCCCTCCACGTCCTGCGCGGGGTCAGCCTGACGGTCGGGAAGGGCGAGGTCACCGTCGTCCTGGGGCCGTCGGGGTCGGGCAAGTCGACCCTGCTGCGCACCATCAACCACCTGGAGAAGGTCGACGCGGGCACGGTCGCCGTCGACGGCGAGCTCGTCGGCTACCGGCGGGCCGGCGACGTGCTGCACGAACTGCCGGAACGCGACATCCTCCGGCAGCGCACGAAGATCGGCTTCGTCTTCCAGAACTTCAACCTCTTCCCTCACCTGACCGTCCGCGAGAACGTCGCCGAGGCCCCCCTCTCGGCCCAGCGCCGTCCGAGGGCCGAGGTCGCCGCGACCGTCGACCGCCTGCTGCTGCGGGTGGGCCTGTCGGACAAGGCCGACGCCTACCCGGGCACGCTGTCCGGCGGCCAGCGCCAGCGGGTCGCCATCGCCCGCGCGCTGGCCCTCGACCCGAAAGTCGTGCTGTTCGACGAGCCGACCTCCGCCCTCGACCCCGAACTGGTCGGGGAGGTCCTCGACGTCATGCGCGACCTGGCCCGATCCGGCACCACCATGGTCGTCGTCACCCACGAGATCGGCTTCGCCCGCGAGGCCGCCGACACCGTGGTCTTCCTCGACGAGGGCCTCGTCGTCGAACAGGGACCGCCCGGCCAGGTCATCGACCATCCCCGGCACGAGCGCACCCGCGCCTTCATCAGCCGCGTCCTCTGACCCCTAGCCCGTCACACACAAGGAGACACCCCTCATGCGTCGTTTCGTCGTGCCCGCAGCCCTCCTGCTCGCCCTGTCCGCGTGCGGCGCGGATCCCGCTCCCGAGAACTCGGCGGCGCCCCCGCCTCCGGCCGCCTCGTCCGACGGCGGTGTCAACACCAGCCCCGACCAGCAGCGCATCCGCGCCCAGAAGGTCGACGCCATCGCCGCGCAGGTGCCGCCCGCCATCGCGGCCGACGGCAAGCTGCTCGTCGGGCACAGCGGCGAGGGCGCGCCCCCGCTCGGGTTCCTGGCCGACGACGACACCACCTACATCGGCGTCGAGACCGACCTCGCGCAGCTCGTCGCCGACGTGCTCGGCCTCGAGTACGCCAGCGAGATCACCTCGTGGGAGAACCTCTTCGTCGGCGCGAAGTCGAGCAAGCTCGAAGCGGTCTTCAACAACGTCACGGTGACCGAGGAGCGCAAGGACATCTACGACTTCGCCACCTACCGCGTCGACCAGCTCGCCTGGCAGGTCGCGGCTGACAGTCCCATCACGGCCATCGCCAAACCGGCCGACATCGCCGGTCTTAAGGTCTCGGTCGGGTCGGGCACCAACCAGGAGAAGATCCTGCTCGACTGGGACAAGGCCAACAAGGACGCCGGCCTGAAGCCCGCCGAGATCTCCTACTACAACCTCTACGGCGACGCCCTGCTCGCCCTGAAGTCGGGCCGTATCCAGGCCTATTTCGGCCCCAACCCGAGCGTCGCCTACAACGTGGCCGTCGGCAAGGACACCAAGATCGTCGGGGTCGCCTCCGGCGCGGGGCCCGACCTCCAGGGCCTCATCGCGGCCATGACCCTGAAGGACAACGGCCTGGTCAAGCCGCTCAACGAGGCGCTCAACAGCGTCATCAAGGACGGCAGCTACCAGAAGGTGCTCGACCGCTGGGGCCTGGGCAACGAGGCCATCCCCGAGTCGCAGATCAACCCGCCCGGTCTGCCCCGCCAGGAGGGCTAGATGGCACGGCACATCCTCGACAACCCCGCCTGGGCGTCGCTGACCGGCCCGCACGCGCACTTCGCCGAAGTGCGCGGCGGGGTCCGCCGCTACCCGGTGGACGTGTCGGTCTTCGTCGCCCTCGCGGGCGACCCGGCCCCTGAGGACTGGCCGGACCTCGCCGCCTTCGCCAAACCCGACGGCACGGTCGCGGTGACCGGCACCGACCCCGTCCCGCCCGCGGGCTGGGAACTGGTGCAGACCGTGCCGGGCGTGCAGCTCGACGGCTCCGCCGTGTACGGCGCGGCCGACCCCGAGGCCGTCCGGCTGGGCCCCGCCGACGTGCCCGACATGCTCGACCTCGTCGCCCGCACCGAGCCCGGCCCGTTCCTGCCCCGGACCGTGGAGATGGGCACCTACCTGGGGTTCCGCCACGAGGGGAAGCTCGTGGCGATGGCGGGGGAGCGGCTCCACCCGCCCGGCTGGACCGAGATCAGCGCGGTCTGCACCGACCCGTCGTACCGGGGGCAGGGCCTGGCCACCCGGCTGGTGCTCGCGGTGGCGGCCGGGATCCGGGCGCGCGGGGAGACGCCGTTCATGCACGCCGCCGCCTCCAACGTGAACGCGATCCGGCTGTACGAGTCCCTGGGCTTCACCCTCCGCAGGCACACCACGTTCTCGCTGCTCAGGGTCGGCTGAACAGCCGGTCCACCGCCTCGACCGCGCGCGCCAGCCGTTCGGCGGGCGGGCCGGAGACGACCAGGTGCGGCATCCCGCGCGCGGCCAGCAGGTCGCGGAAGCGCCGGTCCATGGCGTGCCGCACGTGCTCGCCGTCCCGCCAGCCGTCCTGCTCGAACGGCACGCCCTCGACGCTGGTGTGGATCCACAGGTCGTGCCGGGCGCGGTCGGCGATCCGCCACACCTCCTCGGTGGTCGTCCCGGCGTAGCGCTCCTGCCAGAGGGCGGTGGCGAAGGGGTCGGTGTCGCAGAACAGCACCGGGGAACCCGTGCGGGCCGCCGCGTCCTCCCAGGCGAGCTGGCGTTCGGCGACCACGGTGAACTCCCCGGGGCTCCACCGGAGGTCGTCCATCCACGGCTCCGGCTCACCGGCCGCCTTCGCCGCCCGCCGGGCCAGCGCCAGCTTCTCCTCGCAGTAGGTGCGGCCGTATTCGGGCACCCAGCGGGTGGCCGCCCAGACGCCGCCGCGCGCGGCGTAGTGCGCGGTCAGCGCGCGGGTCAGGGTGGTCGTGCCGGTGGACTCCGCGCCCACGACGACCACCCGCCTGGCCAGGTGGGCCCGGACCGCCGGGCTCAGCCACGGCCACGCCGCGACCGGGTCCTGCCGCGCCAAGGTGCCGCTGACCGGGTGGCGTTCGCGGGCCGGGTCGACCGCCACGTGCGCGGCGTCGAAGCGGCGGGCCAGTTCGGGGCCGTAGTCCTCGGAGCTGAAGACCGCGTCGACGACCACGCCGGGGCCGTGCGCCAGGGTGAGGGCGAACCGGAAGACCTCGACGTGGGCGGCCCAGATCTCCGGGTCGTCGTAGTCGATCGCGATGTCGTCGACGACCGGCGCGATCACCACGTTGGGCTGGGGGTGGGCCTCGCGCAGCCACGCCGCGCGGTCGGCGAGCGGGATCGTCTCCACCGCGTTGGCCGCCACGACCACCGTGACCAGCGCGCACCGCTCGGCCGCCGTGTCGATGAGGTGGTGGTGGCCGGCGTGCGGCGGATAGAACTTCCCGATGACGAGCCCGTGGGCGAAGCTCACGCGGCCACCGCCCGCCGCCAGGCGCGCAGCCCCATGACGCACAGCGCCAGGAACATCACGTAGAGGACGCTGGTCAGATACAGGTTCTTGTACGCGTAGAGCGGGATGTAGACCACGTCCGCCGCGATCCACAGCCACCACGACTCCACCCGCTTGCGGGTCTGGCCGTAGGTCGCCATCAGCGACAGCGACGTGGTGAGCGCGTCCCAGAACGGCACCGCCGAGTCGGTGTGGTTCGACAGCGCCACGGTGAGCAGCGCGGTAACCGCCACCCCCGCCAGGATCAGCCAGCCCCACTCGGCGGGGCCGGTCCGCGAGACCCGCAGGACGGTCCGCCCGGCGCCGCCGTAGGACCACTGCCACCAGCCGTACAGGCCCAGCACGACGTAGACGATCTGGAGCGCCGCGTCCGCGTACAGCCCGGCGGTCAGGAAGACCAGCCCGAGCAGGACGACGTTGGCCACCCCGATCGGCCAGTTCCAGATGTTCTGCCTGGCCACCAGCCACACGGTCAGCAGGCCGGTGGCGAATCCGAGGAGTTCCGCCCAGCTCGTGGGCACCCCGCCGAGGGTGAACGCGGAGTCGAGTAACGGTCCGAGCAGATCGGTCATAGCGCCCGAACGCTACCATTTCGGCCCGCGTGTTATTAAGCCCCGTCCGTTGTCAGGCCCGGTCCGTTGTCAGGCCCGGTCCGTTGTCAGGCCCGGTCCGTTGTCAGGCCAGGTCCGGGGAAAGCCGCGGCCCCGGAGCGGGGCCGCGGCGTCCGGGTCAGGCGTTCGCGCAGATGGCGAACACGCTGATGCCGACGGTGGAGGTGCCGATCTGGCGGCCGAGGCCGATCCAGCCGTTGCCGCCGTCAGTGGGGAACGAGCCGACCAGGACCGCGTTCGGGCCCTGCGCCTCGGCGCCGCCGCCGATCACGCGCTTGCCCGCGGGGCAGAACACGGTGCGGCGCTGGAAGTTCGGCACGTTGGCGTTGGGCAGCGTGACGACCTGGTAGCCGTCGACCGCCTGCGGGACGACCGGCGTGGACGTGGCTCCGGCCGGCGCCGACATGGTCAGGCAGGCTCCCGCCGCGAGGACGGCGAGGGAGATGCTCAGAAAGCGCATCGATACTCCTGTGGTGTTCGAAGAGGGTTCCGGGGGGAGCGCGTCGAGTATCCAGCCGGTGACGCTCCGTGTCCAAGATCGACACGGCGAAAACCGTTGGCCTCGCCTTCACGTGCTGCGACACCATGGCTGCGGACAGCGAATTGGGGGATTCACTTCATGTCGGAATCAGGTGACATACCGGGACCGCGAAAATCGGCAGTACGGCTCGTTCTCCGCTACTACGTGACGCAGCTGCGCCTCAAGTGGCCCGTGGCCACACCCGCCCTGCTCCTTCCGGCGCTGGGCAACATCTGTCTCTTCTACCTGGCCCCGCTCCTCGTGGCCTCCCTGGTCGGCCGCCTTGCCGCCGGGGAGAGCGAGATCGACGCCCTGATCCCCTACGTCATCGGGTTCGGCGCGATCCTGCTGCTCGGCGAGATCGTCTGGCGGGGCGGCCTCCACTTCCTCAACCGCATCGACGCGCGCGGCATGGAGGATCTGGGCGTCATCGGCATGGACGAACTGCTGGCCAAGGACGCCGCGTTCTTCCATGACAACTTCGCCGGATCGCTCACCAAGCGGGTGCTGGGCTTCTCCCGCTCGTTCGAGCAGTTCGTCGACACCCTGATCTTCGGGATCATGGCCAAGCTGCTGCCGCTGATCTTCGCGTCGGTCGTGCTCTGGCGGTACCACCCGATCCTGGTGGTGGTGCTGCTCGGGCTGATCGTGGTGACCGGCTTCGTGGTCTCGCCGCTGATCGTGCGGCGGCAGCGGCTGGTCAACCTGCGCGAGGCGGCCAGCGTGCGCATGTCGGGGCACGTCGCCGACGTGCTGTCCAACATGGACACGGTCCGCGCCTTCGCGGCGGAGGACCGGGAGGCGGCCGAGACGCGCGTGCGGCTGGCCGAGGTGCGCCGGGCCCAGCTCCGCTCGTGGGACTACGGCAACCTGCGCGTCGACACGGTCGTCGCGCCGATGTCGGTCATCACCAGCACGGTCGGGGTGCTCCTGGCCGTGGTGCTGCGCGGCGGTCTCGGGATCGAGGCGCTCATGGTGACGTTCACCTACTACTCGCACGCCACCGGCATCATGTTCGAGTTCAACCAGGTCTACCGCCGGATGGAGAGCGTGCTCACCGAGGCGGGGCAGTTCACCGAGCTGCTGCTCGACCCGCCGAAGGTGGTCGACCGGCCCGACGCGCAGCCGCTCCGCACCGTCCAGGGCACTGTCCAGGGCGCGGTGCAGGGTTCGGTGCGGTTCGAGCGGGTGGTCTTCGCCCACGAGGGCAACCCGCCGCTGTTCGACGGGCTCGACCTCGACGTGCCGGCCGGGACCAAGATCGGCCTGGTCGGACGGTCGGGCGGCGGCAAGACCACGCTGACCCGGCTGCTGCTGCGGCTGATGGACATCCAGGGCGGCCGCATCCTGGTCGACGGCCAGGACATCAGCCGGATGAGGCAGGCGGACCTGCGCGGCCTGATCGCGTACGTGCCGCAGGAACCGGCGATGTTCCACCGCACCCTGCGGGAGAACATCGCCTTCGCCCGGCCCGGCGCGACCGAGGCCGAGGTCATGGAGGCGGCTCGCGCCGCCCACGTGACCGAGTTCGTGGAGGGCCTGCCGATGGGGTTCGACACCCTGGTCGGCGAGCGCGGCGTGAAGCTGTCGGGCGGCCAGCGTCAGCGGGTCGCGCTGGCGCGGGCGATCCTGCGCGACGCGCCGATCCTGCTGCTCGACGAGGCCACCAGCGCCCTCGACTCCGAGAGCGAGATCCTCGTGCAGGAGGCGCTGTGGCGGCTCATGCGCGACCGGACCGCGCTGGTGGTGGCCCACCGGCTGAGCACGGTCGTGCGGATGGACCGCCTGGTCGTGCTCGACCGGGGCGAGATCGCCGAGCAGGGCTCCCACGCGGAGCTGCTGGAGGCGCGGGGGCCCTACTCGCGGCTCTGGCACCACCAGTCGGGCGGGTTCCTCGTCGAGGAGGAGGCGGAGACGGTCAGTTCGGCGAGTGGATCTGGATGAGGTTGCCGAAGGTGTCGTCGAACACGGCGGTCGAGACCGGCCCCATGTCCGCCGGGTCCTGGGTGAACCTCACGCCGAGGCCCTTCAGCCGCTCCGACTCCTTGTAGACGTCGTCGACCCCGAACACGACGATCGGGATGCCGTCGGCGAGCAGGGCCGACTTCCACGGCTTGGCGGCCGGGTGGGCGTCGGGCTCGATCACGAGCTCGGGCCCATCGGGCTGCTCGGGCGAGACGACGGTGAGCCACTTGAACTCGCCCATCGGGATCTCGTGCTTCTTCACGAAGCCGAGGACGTCGGTGTAGAAGGCCAGCGCCCTGTCCTGGTCGTCGACCATGACGCTCATCATGGTGATCTTCATGCCGGTTCCTCCGGTGGAATCCACCGCGCGGCGATCTGCCGCAGCGGCTCGGGATCGATGAAATGGAATTTGTACCGGCCCTCCCGCCGCGTCTGGACGAGACCGGCCGCCTCCAGCACGTCGAGGTGCTGCGAGACGGCCTGTCTCGACGAGGCGAGCTGGTGCTTGGCGGCCAGGCGGGAGCAGATCTCGAACAGCGTCTGACCGTCGCGTTCGGTCAGGGCGTCGAGGATCTTCCTGCGGGTGGGGTCGGCGAGGGCTCTGTAGATGTCACCCACGCGGCCGAGTATAGGCAAGTCGTCACTTGCCTATCAAGGCGACAATCATCCGCACGTGCCTTCCGGCGACGGTCAGCGGATGTTCCTCTACCGTTCTCCACCGGCGGTCGAGGCGCTGACCTTCGCCCAGGACGGCGACCAGCCGCTCGGCTTCGGGCCAGCCCCGGGAGAAGCGCGCGGTGGCCGGGAGCCGGACACCCCACGGAGGGTTGGCCAGGATCCGGTCGGGGTTCCTCTCCTCGGTACGCCAGTCGATGGCCGGCTCGTTGAGCCGGGCGGCCTCGATCGCCTTCGGGTCGACGTCCCGGCCGTGGTAGCTCGCGCCCGGTTCCCGCAGCCTGGCCTCGATGAGCAGCGTGCCGGCCCCGCAGCACGGGTCGAGGACCACGTGACCCGGCCGGAGGTCGGCCAGCCGGGCCATCGCGGCGGCGACCGGCGGATGCAGGCTGCCGACCACGGTGGCCCTGCGCCAGGCGCGGCGGTGCAGGGGGACGGCGTGCGGGCGTACGCCCAGCCACATGACCTTCCCGTCGAGGGCCACCCGGACGTCGGTGGTGCCGGGCGGCGGGGGAGTGCCGTGGCGGCGGGAGAAATAGGGGGCGCCGAGGCGCGCGCCGACGGCGTCCTCGATGTCGTAGCGGCTGAAGTTCCGCGCGCCGGTGAACGAGGCGGTGACGCTGAGCCGCGGTTCGGGGGCCAGGTGCCTGGTCAGTTCGGCGACGGCCCGGCCGAGCGCGGTCCGGGTGTGGCCGGGGTCGGGCACCGAGGCCCTGATCGTGAACTGGTCGTCGGCCAGGCGGGTCTCGACGGGCCCGGCGGCCTCGACGACGAGCTGCCGTTTCGTGACGTCGACGACGCGGTGACCGGCCTCGGTGAGCTCGGCGGCGGTCAGCCGCTCCAAGCCGGTGACGGTACGGACGAGGAACTCTGCGGAACGCGCAGAGGGCATGACGGTTCCTCCGGGTCAGCGCCCGGGAACGGTCGGATGACGGTTCCCGCGTCGCCAGCCGCGGGCGGGGCCTCGGAGTGGCTGGCGGAGCGCTAGCCGACTCGGAAGAACGTCGTGAACATGCCGAGAATGGTGCCACAGCCTCGTCGCCGGCGGCGACGGGTTTTCCGGTGTGGACCGTGCCACCGAAGTGTTGCGCCGGCGCTATCGACCGGCCCCCGCGAGACAGGCGAGCCTTCTGCCCATGAGGGGGACAGAAGTGGACTTACCCGAGCTTTTCCATAGACCCGAGGTCCGCGAACTCGCGGCGGCGTGCGCCGAATGGACCGGCCGCCGCGGACTGCACCTGTCACTCGACCACGACCTGCGCACCTGGGCCGGCACCGTCCTGGCCGCCATGGGGCCCGACGGCGTCAACCCCACCTTCGACCCGGCCCGCAGCCGCGTCGACCCCGGCTCGGCCTTCCACCTCCAGGTCCGCGACGCCACCGGCGAGGACGTCGCCTGCGGCGCGGGCCGCCTCTTCCGCACCGGCGACCTCACCGCGCTGATCGCCTCGCTCGGCCTGTGGTTCGACCCGGTCCCGCCCGGCATGGACGCGGCGCTCGCCGTCCCCGAGTCGGTGCCCGTCCTGTCGGGCCGGGTCGGGCACGTCGGCGGCCTGTGGGTGCACCCGCGCCTGCGCGGGTCGGGACTGTCGTTCATGCTGGCCCGGCTGATCAGGGGAGCGGCGCTCGACCTGTTCGACGCCGACTGGGACACCTGGGTCGCCTTCCAGGACGTCGCCCTGCGCCCCGGCACCGGCTCCGCCTACGGCACGGCCACGACGGTGCTCTGCGTCGACGGCTTCTTCCCGCCCCGCGACCGTCCCGAGCGGGTCTTCCTCAGCTACGCGACCGCCGCCCAGGTGCTCGGCGTGGTCCGGGAGACCGTCGGCATCCTCCGCGACGACCTCTACACGGCGGTGTGACATGGATTCTCACCAGGACGAGTGGCGTCCTCTCCTCCTCGACGACCCGCGTGCCGTGAAGGAACTGCTCGAATCCGGCTCCGTACGCCGCTCGCTCGACACCCTCGACGACGCCGAGCCCGGTTACGGCGTCCACGTCTGGTACCCGTGGTCGGGGGTGCTGGTCCGCACCCACCCCGCCGAGGAGTTCCGGCGGCTGCGCACCGACCGCAACCGCAACAAGATCACGGTGGCCGAGCAGCGGCGGCTCGGCGGCATGCGCGTCGGCGTGGTGGGCCTGTCGGTCGGGAACGGCACCGCCGTCACCCTGGCGATGGAGGGCGTCGGAGGGTCGTACCGGATCGCCGACTTCGACCGGCTCGACCTGACCAACCTCAACCGCATCCGAGCCGGCCTCCCCGACCTGGGCCTGGAGAAGACCGTCGTGTCGGCCCGCCAGATGTACGAGCTCGACCCCTACCTGGACATCGAGCTCTTCCGCGACGGCGTCCACCCCGGCAACGTCGACGAGTTCCTCCTCGGCGGCGGCCCGCTGGACCTGGTCGTCGAGGAGTGCGACGACCTGTTCGCCAAGGTCGCCGTCCGGGAACGCGCCCGCGCCCACCGCATCCCGGTCCTGATGAGCACCAGCGACCGGGGCATGCTCGACGTCGAACGCTTCGACCTCGAACCCGACCGCCCGATCTTCCACGGCCTCCTCGGCCCGGTCAGCGCCGGGGACCTGGCCGATCTGGCCCCACAGGACAAGATCGAGTTCGTGCTGGCCCTGTTCGACTCCCTGAGCCCCAGGATGCGGGCGTCCCTCCCCGAGATCGGCCGCACGCTCGCCAGCTGGCCCCAGCTCGCCTCAGACGTGACGATGGGCGCGGGCGCCCTGGCCGACACCGCCCGCCGCCTCCTCCTCGGCGAACCGGTCGCCTCCGGCCGCTACCACCTCGACCCGGCCACCCTCGTCACGGAGGAGACGCGTCTGCACGGGTGATCAACCGCTCGAACGCCCGCGGGGTCACGATCGGGATACCGTAGGCGCGGGCCTTGACCGCCTTCCCCGAGAGGCTGTCCGGATCGGCCGCGATCAGCAGCCGGACCTTCTTGGTGACGTTCCCGTGGGGGACGACCGCCGCCTCCCCGGCCCGGCCCTCCCAGTAGTCGCGGCCCTCGTCCATCTCCCCGGTGAAGACCACCAGGTCACCCGGCCGCAGCCGGAACCGCTCCCGCGCCTCGGTCATTCTCCGGAGATGTCGCCATCAGGGGTGACGTGGACGACGCCTGTTTCCACCACCCGGTCGTTCCATGACGGGCGGAGGCCCGTGGTCTCCACGTCGATGACCGCATAGCCACGCATGCGGGAAAGCGTTCCATCGCGGGGACGCCTGCCCCGGCGGAGTGATGGTCTTGTTATTCGCGAAGCCGTAAAGAGAAAAGAAAGCCGCGCGGCGCCTGAGCGGCCGCGCGGCGGTGTTCTTTCGCGGGTCTACCTGCGGACCCGGCCACGGCGCCAGGAGCCGCCGTTGCCGACGCTCGCGGTGCCGATGCCGGCCTGGTGGAGCGCCAGCAGGCAGAGGCCGAGCGCGATGAGCGCGGTCAGGCCGATGCCGATGTCGGCGTTGAGGAGGTCGAGAAGGAAGGCGATCCCGAAGACGACCGCCGCGGCGATGGCCAGCATGTGAGTTATCCCTTCAGCCGGTCGAACAGGTTGCGGTATTCACGGAGGGCGAGCCGGAGCTGCTCGGTGTCGTTGGTGCCGGAGTTCTTCCACTGGTCGACGAGCGACTGACGGGTGCTGGTCAGCGCGCTGAGAGCCTCGTCGATCAGCGCGTCGGCCTTCTCGACCGACTCACGCGGGTCGTCGACGAAGGCGGCCTTGATGTCCCGCCAGCGGTCGTCGAAGTCGATGTCGTCGACGGTGCCGGTCTCGGTGGAGGTCTCGGCCACGGCGACCGACTCGGCGTCGGGGTCGGCGAGGGCCGGGTCACGGTGCGCCTCGTCGGCGGCCTCCTGCGAGGTGACGGCCGCGCTGCCGGCCACGCCCACCGGGGCGGTCTCGGCGTTCAGGTCGTCGTCCCGGTGGTCCCGGTCGGCCCGGTCGTCCCGGTCGGTCCAGGCGCCGTCGGCGGTCCGGGGCTCCGGGACGCTGTCGGAGGCGACCAGCTTGTCGTCGTGACGCCGCTCGTCGGCCAGGACGTCGTCCCTGTCGAGCTCGGCCGCGTTGTTACGGTCGTAGGGGTTGTTCGTGATCATCAGTGATCGGCCTCCTTGCGGGGAGTGTGGGCGTGCACGTCGTCGAGAAGCTCGTCGAAGAGGGCGCGGTAGTGGACCATGGCCTGGCGGAGGTCCTCCGTCGTGGCCTCCTGGCGGGCGGCCCGGCCGCTGATGTCGTGGGCCTCGCGGTAGCGGTCGAGGGTCCCGGCGTGCCCGACCGACAGGACGTTCACCCGCTCCTCGAACTGCTCCGTCGGGTAGCCGCGGTCGGCCATGACGGCGGTGACCAGGGCGTCCGCCTCGGTGACGGCGAAACTCGGCGCGTCGACGAACCGCTCCTGCACCTCCCGCCACTTCTTCGCGTACATGTCCCGGGCCTCACCGTCGAGGGGACGGATGTCAAGGTCGGCATACCGGGCCTCACGGTCCAGCAGCTGCTGCTCGGCGTCCCTGCGGGAGTCGGTCTCCTGGACGACGCGGTCGTACTCGGGGCCGAATCGTTCCTGCAGGTGGCGCCGCCGGCTCTGGCCCGCCACGACGTACCCGATGGCTCCCAGCGCCACGACGACGGCTACGACCACGACCACCCATGCGATGGCGCTCATGTCTGCCTCCGGCTGTCTGTTTGGTGTTCGACAGTCCGGACTGCCCTCCAAATGAGGGCCTAACCCACAATTTGCCGGGTAGGCGTGCTGACCATGGGATTCGCGGCCAGCGTGGCGTTATTGGTGGTAGGTGCGGTTCTGGCCTTCGCCGTGAAATGGGAGGCCCCGGGGTTCGACCTCCAGGCGATCGGCTGGGTCCTCATGTGCGCGGGGGTGATCAGCGGGGTGGTCACCGCCCTGCTGGCGCGGCGGCGGGCCGACGATCAGGCGGTCGAGAACGACCTGGTCAACATGGTCGACATCCGGGACGAGACCCTCTAGCCGAGCCTTTCCCGCGCCGACCGGAGGACCTGCTCCAGGTGCGATCCGGCAGTGGCTTCCTTCTCGAAGAAGCCCTTCTCGGGGTCGTAGTCGATGTCGAGCCCGTTCTCGACCAGCCGGGAGGCCCACCGGAGGGCCGTGTTGATCTTCTCTTTCGGTACGGCCTTGCCCTGGGCCGCGGCGGAGAGATTGCGCAGGTTGGTGGCCGGGCCGGACTGGGAGTGCGACCGGTTCAGCTTCCACGGGAGGGCGGCCGAGTGATCGGTCATGGGCTTCGACAGGCCCGCCGACCGCTTGGCCTGGAGGACGCCCGACTCGGTGACACCGAAATGAGCGGCCAGGTCGGCGTTGGACCACCCCCTGGCGGAGAGCCTCGCCAGTTCCTCGTGATCGACCTGCGGACGCCTTCCCATGATCGCCACACTACGTGTCGGTGCACGCGGGGCGCGAATCTGCGCTAAGGTTGTTCCGTGCCTGAGGGGCACGAAGCAGGGAACGGGACGTAGCGCAGCTTGGTAGCGCACTTGACTGGGGGTCAAGGGGTCGCAGGTTCAAATCCTGTCGTCCCGACCAGATTTTGCTGGTCGGATAAGGTGCCACGTGATCACGTGGCACCTTTTCATGTGCTGAGTGTCTCTCTGGGTGACAGTCATGACGCCCAGTGCGGCGGCGAGGCAGGCCACCGGGATCGCGGGCAGCACGTAGCGGTGGTCGAAGTCCAGTGCGGCGATGGGCGCGACGAGCAGGAACGCGGCCGTCGACCATGGCAGCAGCGCCGCCCGCCGCCGACCGATCGAGCCGAGGCCGCCCAGCAGCAGCACGATGCCGAACAGCGGGCCGTACAGCACCGTGGGATAGGCATAGGCGGAAAGGATGCTGCCGTACGGCTCGACGGAGGACATCCCGCGGATGTCGCCGTCGTACTCGGCGCGTACCTTGTCGATCAGCGGGAAGGTCGGCAGCGGCCAGGAGCCGTGCGGGAACGTCAGCGCGGGCGAGACGCGCAGGGGGTGGCGTATCGGGGTCCACGCGAAGGCGAGCGACGTGTCACGGACGACCGCGCCCAGGTAGTCCAGCGGCTGCGCGACGATGGCGCGCAAGGCGAAGGAGCGGGCCAGATCGTTGTGGGAGAACCGGTCGCCCGGCAACCGGTTCAGTGAGGCACCCGGGGCCCACACATACTCCGAGGCGGCGTCGACCCGCGTGCCGTTCGGGCAGAGCCGCGCCTCCTCGGGCAGCGGCTTGATCACCGAGCAGTCGGCGAACGTCATCGTGCGAGCCCACAACGCCACACCGTCCGAACCGCTGAGCGCGAATCTGCCGTGATGCGCCTGATACCAGCTCGCGTAGCCGGCGAGAGGCAGCAGCCCGGCCACGGCGAGCGCGATCACCTGCCGGCGGCCGGCCCGCCGGACGATCAGATGGATCAGTACGAGGCCGACCAACGGCACCGCGACCGTTCGGGTGAGCCCGGCCAGCGCCAGCAGGAGGCCGACCACGACGCAAGCGCGTACCGACGGTGTGGTCCGCCACAGCAGGACGGCCAGCGCGGCCACGACGAGGAAGGTGACCTGGGTGTCGGACAGCACGGCGTGTTCCTGCCTGACGAACGCCGGGTGGAACAGCACGGGCAGGGTGGCCAGCGTCGCACCCCACCCCGGAAGCGACCGGCGGCGGAGCACCAAATAGATCATCACAGCCGTGCCGAGCCCCATGACGTGCTGCACTCCCGCCACGAGTTCGACACTGTGGAACGGCAGCAGCAGCCGCAGGAAGAACGAGTACCCGGCGGGGTGGAACGCCCCGGACGGCCGCAGGTGGACGGCGGTGTCCAGGTAGGTGAAGGAGTCGTACCAGTAGAGTTGCGCGGTGTCGTAGCCCAGCATGACGAGGCAGCGAAGCGTCGCCGCGAGGACGATCACGACGGCGAAGACACCGTGGCCGGTGCCGAAGAACCGGCGGAGGACGGACGGCCTGCCCTGGTCCAGAGTGTGGACAGCCTGGCCGCCGGCGGTGGAGACGAGCATGTCGAGCCCCCGATCGGGTGCCGGGCGGTTCCCGGCAGAGATGAGGGCAGTCCAGCGATCGATCGATAACCTTGGCGTGACCACATCCGGTTATGTCGGCGTTATGCCGCGTCTGGCACGCTGGCGCGATCCGAGATCGAGGAGCTGTCGTGCGGGTACTGGTCGCCGAGGACGAGCGCATGCTCGCCGACTCCATCGGCGAGGGGTTGCGCGCCGAGGCACTCGCCGTCGACATCGCCTACGACGGCGGGGCGGCACTGGAGCGGCTCCGCGTCCACGACTACGACGTGCTCATCCTGGACCGCGATCTGCCGGGCGTACACGGTGACGACGTGTGCAGGGCCCTGGTCGCCGACGGCGCGCTGGTGCGCGTCATCATGCTCACCGCGTCCGGCGACGTGCGCTCCCGGGTGGAGGGCCTGTCCCTCGGCGCCGACGACTACCTGCCCAAGCCGTTCGCCTTCGAGGAACTGGTCGCACGCGTCCACGCCTTGGGGCGCCGGGTACGGCCGGCCGACCCGCCGATGCTGGAGCGGGCAGGCATCCGCCTGGACTGGGCGCATCGGCAGGTGTTCCGGGACGGCCGCTACGTGCCGCTCGCCCGCAAGGAGTTCGGCGTGCTGGCCGAGTTGCTGCGCGCCGACGGGGCGGTGGTCTCCACCGAGACTCTGCTGGAGAAGGTGTGGGACGAGCACATCGACCCGTTCACCAACACCGTGAGGACGACGATGATGAAACTGCGGCGAAAGATCGGCGATCCGGCGGTCATCGAGACCGTCACCGGAGCCGGGTACCGCATCCCATGAAGACGAGCGTGAGGCTGCGGTTCGCCCTCGTCTGCGGCGCGGTCTTCGTCCTCTCCGGCGCCGTGCTGCTGGGCGCGATCGCCGTGATCGTCCGGCAGAGCCTGGAACCTCGGGACGGGCTGCGACAGCCCCAGTTCATCCAGGTGGCCGGCCAGTTATATCCGCCCTGGAACCATGAGTACTCCGTGGCCCAGCAGCGGGTCGCGCAGGTCAGGCGGGTCTACCAGGGCGACACCATCAAGAACGTCCTCACGGTGGGCGGCCTCGCGCTCCTAGCGGCCGGCGGCCTCGCCGCCGCGGCCGGCTGGCGCGCCGCCGGCTGGGCGATCCGCCCCGTCAGGTCGGTGACCGAAAGTGCGCGGCGCGTCGCGCAGAGCCATGACCTCTCCGGCCGCATCGGTCACGACGGACCGGACGACGAGATCAAGGAGCTCGCCGACATCGTCGACGCCGTCCTCGGTCGTCTGGCCCGTTCGTACGACGGCCAGCGTCGTTTCATCGCCAACGCCTCACACGAGCTGCGCACCCCGCTCACCATCAACCGCACCCTCGTGGACGTGGCGGTCCGGCGGCCTGACGCCACCGAGGACGTCAAGCGGCTGGGCGAGTCGCTGCTGGTGGTCAACACCAGGCACGAGCGGCTGATCGACGCGCTGCTCGCCCTGTCGGAGGGTGAGCGCGCGGTTCTCGACCGGCGTCCCTTCGACCTGGCCGACGTGGTCGAGCACGTGCTGGACCTGGCGGCCAAGGAGGCCGCCGACGCCGAGGTCACCGTGCACCGGCTGCTGGATCCCGCGCCGACCGCCGGTGAGGCGGTGCTCGTCGAGCGGCTCGCGCAGAACCTCGTGCAGAACGCCATACGGCACAACCATCCCGGGGGCGAGGTGTGGGTGTCCACCCGTCAGCGGGCCGACCGGGTGGAACTCGTGGTGGCGAACACCGGGCTCCCCGTGCCTCCCTACGAGATCGAGACGATCTTCGAGCCGTTCCGGAGACTGCACGGCGACCGGCTGCGCTCCGACCGCGGCAGCGGCCTCGGGCTGTCGATCGTCAAGGTCGTGGCAGAGGCCCACACCGGCAGCGTGACCGCCACCCCTCGCGAGGAGGGCGGCCTCACCATCGCCGTAGAACTGCCGCACGAGGAGCCGTGAGCGTCGACGATCACAACGCCTGCGGTTCGCCTGGGCGAGTGGGCGGCGCCGTGCCCGCGGGCGCGTCGAGCCTTGAGCTCGGGTGCGGCACCGGGCCGATCCTGCGGCCCCTCGCCGAGCTCGGGCATCCGGTCCTGGACGTCGACGAATCGCCTGCCGTGCTCGCGCGCATTCGATCCGGCGAGGGACCAGGGAGGTCCACCGGGATGCGCCGCGTATCGACGTCGTGATGGATCACCACGTCTGCGACCAGACCTGGACGCACGGCTTCGGCCGCCATTTCATCGACGAGAACGAGTCGGCGGCGGATCTGGCTTCAGGTTCGAATTCTGTCGTCCCCGCCAGTAGTCGCTGGTCGTAAGGGGTTGCGGAGTCAATCCGAGACCCCTTTTTCCGATTTCCGGGAGCCAAGCGGAGAGCCAGAGGGTTACGCCGCCTTTCTCGAAGACCTTTCCCCGCCCTCGGCGGCTCCTTGATCTCGTGTCGCTGGACGGTTTCGGTCGCGTGCGTGCGGCGTTCGCCCGCCAGACGCCGGAGACGGCCTTCACGACCCCTGCCTGAGAGCGGACCGGGCTATCTGGCCGTGCAGGTGATGGGCGACGGAGTCCCGACGTTTCCGCCGGACCAGCCGACCGGGAACGACACCGTCACCGAACCGCCTGGCGGCAGCAGGCCGGTCTGGGTGGCGGTGACCGTGGCTCCCGGCAGGTGGTAGCCGTTCAGCTGCAGGTAGGTCAGCCCGGTGGGGACCTTGAAGGTGACGGTCCACGAGGTGATGGGCAGCGTTCCCGTGTTGCGCACCGTCAGCTCACCCCACGAGGCCGTCGTCCACTGGAGAAAGAACCGGATCGTCGCTTCACAGGAGCGCGTCCCCGCGGACGGCGACGGGCTGGGTGACGGGCTGGGTGACGAACTGGCTGACGGACTGGGTGACGGTGACGGGCACGGCGAGGCGCTTGGTGACGGCGTCGGGCTGGGTGAGGGCGTCGGGCTTGGTGACGGCGTCGGGCTGGGTGAGGGCGTCGGGCTTGGTGACGGCGACGGGCTGGGTGATGGCGTCGGGCTGGGTGAGGGGGAGACGCTGGGGGACACCGACGGGCTGGGTGTCGGGGATGGTGACGGGCTGAACGAAGGGGAGGGGCACGGTGCGGGGCCGCCGGGCGAGGGGGACGGGCTGGCCGGTGGGGAGACCCCTGGGCCGGAGGGTGAGGGCGAAGGGCCGGAGGGTGAGGGCGAAGTGCCGGATGGTGAGGGCGAGGGGCCGGAGGGGCCGACGGGCGGGATTCGGATGATCAGGTCGTCGCCGGGGATGGGAGTCCCCCGGCCGTCGCGGTTGCTCGTCGTGACCCAGAGCCAGCCGTCCGGACCGATCGCCACGGTGCGCAGCCGGCCTGGTTGCCCTTGAAGCTCGGCGACCGGGGTGCCCGCGTTGCCGCCGCTGACCGGCACCGTCCACAGGCGCTTGCCGGCGAGGGCCGCGGCGAAGAGCGTGTTGTTGGCGTAGGCCAGGCCGCTGGGGGACGCCTCGGGGCCGCTCCAGGTCACCAGGGGGTTGGTGAAGCTTGGGCTGCTGCACGTGCCCTCGCAGGCGGGCCAGCCGTAGTTGTGACCCGGCCGGATGTGGTTGATCTCGTCGGTGAGGTTCTGGCCGAACTCCGTGGCGTACAGCCGGCCGGCCTGGTCCCAGGCGAGGCCCTGGACATTGCTGTGGCCGTAGCTGTAGACCGGTGAGCCGGAGAACGGGTTGTCCGTGGGGACCGCGCCGTCGCGGGTGATGCGCAGGATCTTGCCGGCGAGGGTCGTGCTCTGGGCGTTCGGGGGGTAGCCCGCGTCGCCGGTGGCGACGTACAGCATGCCGTCGGGGCCGAACGCGATGCGCCCGCCGTTGCGGGACTGGCCCCGGGGGATGCCGGCGAGGATCACCTGCTGGACCGACGGAGCGCTGAGCCGGAACCGGACCACCCGGTTGTCGGAGGCGGAGCTGATGTACGCGTAGACCCACTGGTCCTGCGCGAACATGGGGGAGAGGGCGATGCCGAGCAGGCCACCCTCACCTGTGGGGTACACGTTCGGGACCGTGGCCACCTGCACGGGTGAAGTGCCGGGCCGCACCCGCGCGAGGGTCGCGGTGTCGCGTTCGGAGACCAGGGCGCTGCCGTCGGGGAGGAAGGCCATGCCCCAGGGCACCCGCAGCCCGACAGCGACGACCTGTGCCCGGGAGAAGTCGAACCCGCCCGTCTCCGCACCCGCGGCGGCGGGCCGGGTCACGACGATCGCCGTGGCGGCGACGACAGCGCAAAGGACGAGGGAGAGTGCCGAGGACAGGTGCTTGGGCATCACACGCTCCGGGGCGGGATGGGGCTGCCGGCTCGCCCTCCATCGAAAACGCCGGCCGCGCCCGGAGCAATCATCGGGTCGGGTGCCCGCCCGCCCATCTGCGCGTATGCCAGGGGCCGCCCACCGGGACGGGAAAGTTTCACGACCCGGCGCGAGGCGCCGTGGCTCGGCGGCACTCTGCCGCCGTCGAGCGGCCGGCGCTCGCCTGTGAACGTCGGGGTCGTCGGCTGACGAGCGCTGCGGTGACCTGTCACCCGGTCTGCCGGCCATGATCTCCGACGTCCTGAGCCGGAGGCTACGCGACCTGGCCGGGCACTCCCTGTCCCATGCGAAAGGGCGCCCCGCGAGTCGCGGGGCGCCCTTCTCGGTTCGGTCAGCGGAACGCCCAGGTGAACAGGTGCAGGGCTCCGTTGGCCGAGGGGCCGAAGGTGATGCTCTTGAGCTTCTTCGCCGGGTTCAGCGCGATCGGCTGGGCGGCGAACACGTGGGCGGGGATGGGTTGCATGGCCCACGAGCCGCCGTACAGGCGATAGGGGCTGGAGGCGATGATCTGGTTGCCGTACTGGGGGGAGCCGCCGCCGTAGCTGAGCAGCCAGTCGCTCATGCCGAGCCTGGCGGTGGTCGTGGTGCCGTCGGTGTAGGTGAGCGTCGCGTCCACCTCGGGGTAGCCGCCGGTGCCGGCGCCGAGGAAGGCGATCTGGGTGGCGCCGGTGGGGGCGGCGACATTTAGGGGTTTGACGCCGGGCAGGATGTCGTCCCACTCGCCGGGGGCGCGGTTCGGCCAGGTGAAGGTGAAGCCGTTCCAGTTGACCGCCGCGCCGGGGGTGAGGCCGGCCGCGGCGAGCCCCTGGGCGGAGTAGCTGAAGTTCGCGCCGTCCACGTTGGCGCTGCCGGGCTTGGTGTCGTCGCCGATGCTGGCGTTGTTGTGGTGCCAGGCGGGGGTGCCCGGTTTGGCGACGTTCACGCGGATGCCGGCGCTCACCTGGCCGGAGCCGATGATCGGGATGCTGATCATGCCGAGCGGGGTGCCGGCGGGCACGGTCACGGTGATCCGCTGTGAGGCGGCGGCGCCCGCCGCCGGGGTGAGGGTGCCGCTGATCGGGGCGACGGAGATGCCCGGCGGGGGCTTGGCCTCCCAGCGCACCGACGCGGTTGCCTTGCCGGTCGAGCGGGCGGTGATCGTGGTCTCGAACGTCCTGCCGGGCTCGGCCGGGCCGCTGCCGGGGTTCAGGCCGAGCAGCACCGGCTTGGCGCCCTCGTTGAAGGCGGGGGGCGCGTCGGCGGCGGTCGAGCCGAAGGCGGTGTTCGGGACGGTCGAGGTGGTGAAGTCGAGCCGGCCGCCGCGCTGCGCGATCGACTCCGGCACCCACGCCTTCGTGGTGGCCACGCCGTTGACCTTCAGGGTCCTGACGTAGCGGTTGGCGGAGTTCGGGGCGTTGACGACCAGGTCGCCGGCCGGGCGCTTGATCGTGATCGAGTCGAACAGCGGCGTGTTGACCAGCAGTTCGGCCCTGCCGGGGATGGCCGGGAACAGGCCGATCGCCGACCAGACGTACCAGGAGCCCATCGCGCCGAGGTCGTCGTTGCCGACCAGGCCGTCCGGGGCCGAGGAGAACAGTTCCTTCTGGACCCGCCGGACCAGGTCCTGAGTCTTGTACGGCTGACCCGCCCACGCGTACAGCCACGGCGTGGCGGCCGACGGTTCGTTGCCGAGGTAGGCGTACGGCTGGTTCGGGCCCGCGTTGAGGACCTTGAAGAAGCCGTCCAGGCGGGCGGCCGCCGCCGCGTCGCCGCCCATGGAGTCGAACAGGCCGCGCACGTTGTGCGGCACCAGCCAGTGGTACTGCGCGCCGTTGCCCTCGATGTAGGAGTTCATCGTGCCCGGGTCGAACGGCGACCGGAACGCGCCGTCGGCCATCTTCGGCTGGATCCAGGTGTTGGCCGGGTTGTACGTGGCCTGCCAGGCCTGGGCGCGCTTCATGAACTCGCCCGCCAGCGCGGTGTCGCCCAGGCGGGCGGCCAGCTGGGCGATGCCGAAGTCGGCGATGCCGTACTCCAGGGTGGTCGACACGTCCATGGGGACGTGGCCCTTGGCCATGAAGTCGGCGTTGCCGGGGCGCTGGTCGTAGCCGAGCTGCGGGTGGCCGATGTCCTTGGGGCCCACCCGGCGGGCCGACTCGGCCATCGCCTTCAGGGCGGAGGCGGCGTCGAAGTCGCGGGCGCCGAAGGCGTACATGCTGGACAGGATCGAGTGGAACGGGTCGCCGACCATGACGCCGGTGATCGCGTTCTGGTGGGACCAGCGGTCCCAGACGTTGCCGACCGACTGGGCGTTGGCGTACATGGACTGGGCGATGTCGCTGGCGACGTCGGGGGCGAGCAGGGCCAGGAGCTGGACCTCGCTGCGGTAGATGTCCCAGCCGGAGAACGTCGCGTAGTGGTGCCGTCCCGGCGAGACCTTGTACGTCTGGCCGTTCATGCCCGTGTAGGCGCCGTCGACGTCGTCGAAGACGTAGGGCTGGAGCAGCGCGTGGTAGAGGTTGCTGTAGAAGGTGCGCTGCTGCTCGGCGGTGCCGCCGGTGACCTTGACCTGGCCGAGCCGGGTGTTCCAGAGGGCCCGTGCCTTCGCGGCGACCTGGTCGACGCCGTCCTGGCCGATCTCGGCGGCCAGGTTGGCCTTCGCGCCGGCCAGGCTCACGTAGGACAGGCCCACCCGCATCTGGACCGGCCTGGCCGGGTCGAACTCCAGGTACGCGCCGGAGCCGGGCCCGTTCACCGAGATGTCGCCGGGGGTGACCACCTCGGCGTTGGCGACCTTCGCCTCCGACGCGTTCCGCACGGCCGCGCCGCCCGGTGTGACGGTGCCGTCCTTCCACGTGCCGTAGCCGAGGATCGGCTGGTCGAACGTGGCGTGGAAGTACACCTTGTACCGCATCGGCGGGCCGCAGAAACCGCCCGTCTGCACCCAGCCGGTGACGGTGTTGCCGCTGATCCTGGTCTCGCCGTCGTCCACGCCGTTGACCGAGCCGCTGGTGTTCAGCAGCAGCGTGCCGGGCTTGCCGGCCGGGAAGCCGAAGCGGGCCACGCCCCCGCGCGTGCTCGCCGACAGCTCGGTCTTGATCCCAGTGTCGAGGACGGAGCTGTAGAAGCCGGGGGCGGCCTTCTCGTTCTCGTGCCGATACGTCTGGACGTAGTCACCGCCATGGGTGGCGGGCGAGCGGCCGATCCGGCCGGAGATCGGGATCACCGGGAAGTCCTGCGCGCCGGTGCACCCGGGCCCGGAGATGTGGGTCATCGAGAACCCGCGCAGGCGGTTGTCCTCCCACGCGTAGCCGCCCCCGGCGTTCTCCATCGTGTCGGGGCTCCACTGCATCATGCCGAACGGCACGACCGCGCCGGGGAAGTTCATCCCCGCGCCGCCGCCGTGGCCGAAGTCGGCGGCGCCCGCCTTGGTGCCGAGGAACGGGTTGACCAGTGCGGCCACGTCGCTGACCGGGGTGGGCACGGTGTCGGCCGTGTTCTCGGCCATCGCGCCCGCCGGCAATGCCATCGCCGCGAGAAGCGCGGCGACGGTCGGTGCTGACCATATGGACAAAGTGCCCTCCGTTATTCAGGTGATCACAGAGAGGAAACGCGGATGTGAGCTGACACGTCAATTGGCAGAAATGGCGGTCACAAGTTGCCAATACACGTATTTGCTGGTCACGGGCTTGCGAGCAGAGATGGCCGAAAATAGGGGTTGGCCGCCGGAGGCGCGGCTGGGCACATTCGGCGAAACACCTCTCAGGAATCGGGATTCGCGGATGACCACCATGCCGATCGTCGCAATCGAAATGGATCACCGGGCTCCTTCGGTCCGGCTGGCCCGGCTGCTCGACCCCGGTTCGGCGGTGCCGCTGCACGCCGCCGACGACAGCGGGGTCCACGCCGTGTGCGGGCGGGTGGACGGTTCGGTGGTCGTCGCGTACTGCACCGACGCGACCCGGATGGGCGGCGCGCTCGGGGGAGCGGGCGCGGAGCGCGTCGTCGAGGCCATCGGCGCGGCCGAACGGCTCGGCTGCCCGGTGATCGGGCTGTGGCACTCGGGCGGGGCGCGGCTGGCCGACGGCGTGGAGTCGATGGACGGGGTGGGGCGGATGTTCGCGGCGATGACCCGGGTGTCGGGGGTGATCCCGCAGATCTCGGTCGTCCTGGGTCCCGCCGCGGGAGCCGCCGCGTACGGGCCCGCGCTCACCGACATCGTGATCATGGCCGACGACGCGCGGATCTTCATCACCGGTCCGGAGATCGTCCGCAGCGTCACGGGGGAGCGCATCGACATGGCCGGGCTCGGGGGCCCCGAGGCGCACGGCCCCAAGTCGGGGGTCGCGCACCTGGTCACGGCCGGTGAGGACGAGGCGTACGAGCGGGCCCGCCGGCTCACGGGCATCTTCACCCGCCCCGGCAGCTTCGACTTCGGCGCGCTCGCCGAGAGCCGCGACCTGGCCGCGATCCTGCCGGACTCGCCGCGCCGCGCGTACGACGTCCGGCCGCTCGTGCGCGCCATCGTCGACGAGGGGTTCCTGGAGCTGCAGCCGCGCTGGGCCGGCAACATCCTCGTCGGGCTCGGCCGGCTGGGCGGGCGTTCCGTGGGCGTGCTGGCCAACAACCCGATCCGCAAGGGCGGCTGCCTGGACACGCTCTCCGCCGAGAAGGCGTCCCGGTTCGTCCGGATGTGCGACGCGCTCGGCGTGCCGCTGGTGGTGGTCGCCGACGTGCCCGGGTACCTGCCCGGGGTCGCCCAGGAGTGGGACGGCGTCGTCCGGCGCGGCGCGAAGCTGCTGCACGCCTTCGCCGAGTCGGTGGTGCCCCGGGTGACCCTGATCACCCGCAAGTCGTACGGCGGCGCGTACATCGCGATGAACTCGCGCTCCCTCGGCGCCACCGCGGTCTTCGCGTGGCCCGACGCGGAGGTCGCGGTCATGGGGGCCGAGTCGGCCGTCGGCATCCTGCACCGCAAGGCGCTGGCCGCCGCGCCCGAGGACGAGCGCGCGGAGCTGAGGGCGCGGCTCACCCAGGAGCACCAGCGCGTCTCCGGCGGGGTCGAACGGGCGCTGGCGCTCGGCGTCGTCGACGAGGTGATCCCGCCCGAGACCACCAGATTGCGCCTGGCGGAGGCGCTGGACCGGGCCCCCTGGAGGCGGGGGCGGCACGGCAACATCCCGCTGTAGGTCATCCGATGCGCGCGAGGGTGGCCGGCAGCTCCGTGCGGCGGGACACGTTCAGCTTGCGGAAGACGCGGGTCAGGTGCTGCTCGACCGTGCTGACGGTGATGTAGAGCCGGCTGGCGATCTCCAGGTTGGTGTGACCCTCGGCGGCCAGTTCCGCCACCCGGAGTTCGGCGTCGCTGAGCTGCGCGGGCAGGCCGGCCGCCGGATCGTCCCTGCGGGCCAGGGCCCGGGTGAGCGGCTCGGCGTGGCACTCCTTGGCCATGGCGCGGGCGCGCTGCTTGAGCATCCCGGCCCTGCGGTGCTCGCCGACGGCGTGGTAGGCCTCGGTGAGGTCGCACAGCAGGCGGGCGTACTCGTAGCGGTCGCCGCCCTCCTGGAGCGGGTCGGCGGCCTGGCGCAGGAGCGAGGGGCGCTCGTGGACCTCGCTGACGGCGGCCAGCAGGCGCAACGCCGAACCGCGGACCCGCTGGGACCGGGGGCCGCAGCGGGCGAGCTGCTCCTTCACGAGCCGCCGGGCCTCCTCTTCCTCGCCCAGCGCGATCAGGGCCTCGGCGGCGTCCAGCCGCCAGGCGATGAAGCCGGGGGCGTCCAGGCCCCACCGGGTCATCAGCTCGCCGCACAGCCGGAAGTCCCGCAGCGCCTCGCCGGGACGTTCGGCCGTCAGGTTGAGACGGCCCTTGCCGCGCAGGTAGTGCAGGCCGTAGCGGGTCTCCAGCATCGCCTCGGGGACGGGCAGGGTGGACTCGGGCAGGCACTCGTCGAGCCGGCCCATCGCGGCGCCGGCCAGCAGCAGGGTGCCCAGCGGCCCGCCGACGCCCACCCCCCAGCTCCCGGCCGGGATGATCTTCAGGGCGCGCCGCGCGTCCCCGGCCGCCGCGGCCAGGTCGCCCTCGCGGAGGCGGATCTCGGCCCTGATGGCGGACAGGCGGGCCTGCCGGCTGGGCGCGCGCCGGGCCTCGGCCTCGGCGATGAAGGCGTCGCACCACGGGGCGGCGCGGCCGGGGCGGTCGGTGTAGGTCAGGGCCAGCAGCGCCGTCTCCACCGTGTCCATGGTCACCTCGTCGAGACGGCAGCCGCGCAGGATGTGCTCGGCGGCGGCCATGGTCCCGTCGCCGGGGCCGTCGGTGAGGACGTCGGCGAGCACGCCGGCCGACTGGATCCGGCGGCCGACGCCCAGGGCCGGGCCGGGCGGCACGCCGACCTCCGGCAGGTGCGGCAGGAACGACGGATAGAGGGCGCGGAACCACGGGCGGGCGGCGGCGAGCTCGGCCGCGGTCTCCCGGTCGGGTTCGCCCAGTTCGTTCAGGCGGTCCAGGACCTCCAGGGCGTCCCCGGTGTGGCCGTGCCAGAGCAGCGCCTTGGCCAGCACGACCGTCTCGCCGCCGCCGAGATGGCCCTTGTGCAGGGCGTCGGTCAGCCCGGCCAGGTGGCCGGCGGGCGTGCCGGGGTCGATCCGCCATTCGGCCCGGACCAGCGCGGTGCCGATCCTGGCCCGGCGGCGCTCGTCGCCGCAGGCGCGCCAGGCCAGCCTGAGGTACTCGATCGCGGACTCCACGCCGTCGTCGCGCAGGGCGATCCTGGCCGCCTCCTCCAGGGCCGACAGCGCCCACGGATCGCCCGCGTGGCTGGCCTGGAGGAGATGGCCGGCCACGACGTCGGCCGACGCGCCGTCCCGGTGGGCCATCTCGGCGGCGCGGCGGTGCAGGTGGATGCGGTCGGCGGCGTCCAGTTCGGACAGGACGGCCGAGCGCGCCGCCTCGTGCCGGAACCGGCCGCCGTCCAGCAGCCCGGCCCCGGCCATCGCCTGGAGCGACTTGGCGACGACGGCCTCGCTCTCGCCGAGGCCGAGCAGGCGGCTGATCGAGCCGGGCTCGCCCAGCACCGCCAGGCCGTAGGCCGCCTCCTGGACGCACGGCCCCAGCCTGCGCACGCACGCCAGCACCGCCTCGCCGTAGCGGTCGCCGGGGGCGCCGGTGATCTGGAGGTCCTCCCGCAGGGCGTCGACGAGCAGCCGGTTGCCGCCGCTCAGCGCGTGGACGAGCTCGCCGAACCGCTGGGCGGCGTCCTCGCCGAGCCGGGCGTCGACGCCGTCGCGGGACAGGTGGGTGAGGCGCACCGGACGGCAGTGCGGCTGCCGGAGGACCTCGGTGTGGAAGAGAGTGCGCAGGTGAGGGCTGTGGTCGGGGGCGCTGAAGACCAGCAGGACGTTGGCGAACCTGATCCGCCTGGCCAGGTAGGCCAGGCAGAGCTGGGAGGCGCGGTCGGCGTGGTGCACGTCGTCGACCGTGATCACCAGCGGGCAGCGCCCGGCCAGGTCCAGCAGGACGGCGCAGAGGGCGTCCACGATCTGCGCGTCCACGTGCTCGATCGACTCGGCGCGCGCATCGCCGGCCAGTTGCCTGCGGGCGCCCTCGTGCAGGAGGCCGAGCGCGGCGGCCCGCTGCTCGTCCTGGAGCGGCGCGTGGTGCAGGAGCTGGGACAGCACGCCCAGAGGCAGGCCGCTCTCGGCCGGTGAACCGGTGGCCGTCAGCGGCAGCGCGCCCTGGTCGAGGGCGTGCTCGGCGATCAGGTACAGCAGCTCGCTCTTGCCGGTCGCCACCGCCCCGGTGACCATCGCGATCCGGCCCTTGCCCGCGACCGTCTCGGCGAGCAGCGCCCGCAGCGTCGCCATGCCCTCGTGCGTGTCGTCCACCGTCGTTCCCCTCGTGATTCGCCGGTCAGTGCCCGGCGGCGGCCAGGTGGGCGTTCAGCCGGCCGTTCCCGGCGAGCCGGCCGGCGGCGGCGCGGACCGCGGAGAAGGCCGCCGCCGCGACGTCCCGGTCGATGCCCGCGCCCCAGGCGGACGCCCCGCCGCTGCGGCACTCGGCGTAGATCACGGTCTCGTCGCCGGACCTGACCGCCCGGTCCGGGCTGAGGTCGTCGTGGTCGAGCGGCCGTCCGGTGCGGTGCACCACGTCGACCCGGATGCCCCACGGGCTCAGCACCGAGCCGAGGACGCCGATCGCGTCCGACTGGTCGCCGCCGACCTCGAACCCGCCGTCCACGTGCAGCGTCGCCGCGAGCGGTTCGCGGCCCACCGGGAGCGGGTCGGTCGGGTCGCCGTGGAAGAGGTACTCCTCGGAGAACAGCGCGCCGATCCGGTTCGGGGTCAGTTCGCCGCCGTCCGCGTCGGCGTGCCACTGCACCCGGGCGGACAGGTCGGCCTGGAGGCCGCGCGGCAGGTTCAGGCCGTGCCAGGCGCTCATCACGTAGGCCACGCCGCCCTTGCCGGACTGGCCGTTGACCCGGACCACCGCCTCGTACGTGCGGCCGACGTCCTTGGGGTCCACCGGCAGGTACGGCACCTGCCACGGCAGCGCGTCGGAGGTCGTCCCGGTGTCCTCGGCCTGCCGGACGCGGGCGTCGAAGCCCTTCTTGATGGCGTCCTGGTGCGACCCGGAGAACGCGGTGTAGACGAGGTCGCCGCCGTAGGGGTGGCGGGGGTGGACCGGCAGCCCGGTGCACCGCTCGACCGTGCGCCGGACCGCGTTGATCTCCGAGAAGTCGACGCCGGGGTCGACGCCGTGGCTGTACATGTTCATCGCGAGGGTGACCAGGCAGACGTTGCCGGCGCGCTCCCCGTTGCCGAACAGGCAGCCCTCGACCCGTTCCGCGCCGGCCAGCAGGGCCATCTCGGCGGAGGCGACCGCGGTGCCCCGGTCGTTGTGGGGGTGCACCGACAGGCAGACGTGCTCGCGCCGGGACAGGTGGCGGTGCAGCCACTCGATCTGGTCGGCGAAGACGTTCGGGAGCGACCGCTCGACCGTCGTCGGGAAGTTCAGGATGATGCCGCGCCCGCGTTCGGGCTGCCAGACCCGCATCACGGCCTCGCAGACCTCCAGGGCGAAGTCGGCCTCGGTCTCGTTGAACAGCTCGGGGGAGTACTGGTAGCCCAGGTCGCAGCCGGGCAGCACCCGCTCGGCGTGGCGCATCATCGTCACGGTGCCCTGGACGGCCAGGTCGCGCACGCCCGCCCGGTCGAGGTTGAAGACGGTGTCGCGGAACAGGGGGGACGTCGCGTTGTAGATGTGCACGACGGCGCGGCGCGCGCCCTTCAGGGACTCCACGGTCCGCCGGATCTGGTCGTCGCGGGCCTGGGTGAGCACGGTGATCGAGACGTCGTCCGGGATCCGGTCGCGTTCGATGAGCATCCGCACGAAGTCGTGGTCGGTCCGGCTGGCCACCGGGAAACCGATCTCGATCTCCTTGTAGCCGATCGCCACCAGAAGTTCGAACATCAGGAGTTTGCGCTCGGGTGTCATCGGATCGGCGAGCGACTGGTTGCCGTCCCGCAGGTCGGTGGAGAGCCACCGCGGCGCGGTGAGAATGCGGTTTCCCGGCCAGGTGCGATCGGTCAGAACTAGGGGGGTGAATCCGGAATAACGCTCGACACCCTTCATCCTCGCATTTCCTTCCTGTATGACTCCTGGGGTGGATCGGACGCGGAGAATGAGGGTGACGAGGAGCCCGGCGCGGCCTGACCTGTGCGACTGCGTGGGGGGAACCCGGCGATTGGAGTTGTTGAATCTTGTACGATCCCTTTTCCGCTGAACTCAAGCTAATAGGGGCCGTGACGGACGACAAGCAGGGGTGTCGGCAGTTCGGATAAGGTGACCCCGAGTGGTAAGGGGGGATATCGAAAGTTGTATTGCCCCCTGCAACCCTCGGATCATCCCCCTTATTCGGGCGTGGATTCCGGCGTAACAATCCCGTCATGGCGAGCACCTGGGTATCGGGCCGGGCATCCGGACCTTCCACCCTCAGACGCGCGACGAGAACGCTGTGGTTCTGCACCATCGAGGCCAGGCCGGCCGTGCTGGCCGTGTCCCTGCTGAGATTCCTGGCGGGGGCGACGCTGGCACTGCCGGTCGCCGCCGCTCCCGACCCGGCGAAGGTGCTGCAGGGCGCCGTCGCCTGGGTGTTGTCGATCTTCGCGGTCTATCTGGGCAACGGTGTCTCGGACGTCCACGAGGACCGGGTCAACGGGTCACGCCGGCCGATCGCCCGCAGTGACCTGGACCCGCGCACGGCGACCGCGGCGGTCGCGGTGGCCGCGGCCCTGTCGCTGCTGGCGACCGCGGGGCTGCCCACCGCGATGACCTGGGTCATCCTGGCCAACCTGGCCCTCGGCTACCTGTACTCGGGCGCCCCGTTCCGCCTCAAGCGGCGCTCCGGCGGCACCGTCTTGGTGGTCTGCGGGTCGGGGCTGCTGGCTTACTGGGGCGGGTTCACCGTGGTCGTCAACGGGGCGGAAGGGGTCACGCCGCTCAGCCTGATCGTGTTCGCGACGGCCGCGACCTGCTGGATGACGCTCGTCGGCGTCCCGGCCAAGGACCTGTCCGACATCGAGGGGGACGCCGCCGCCGGCCGGCGCACCATCGCGGTGATCTGGGGCGCGCGGGTGGCCAGGAACGTCATGTCAGCCGCCGCGCTGCTCCTGGCGGGGGCGTTCTGGGTGGCCGGCGTGGCGGTCTCGGCGCCGCTCGCCGTGACCGCGCTGGCCATGTTCGCCGGAGCGGTGGCGGTCACCCTGGCGGGTCGCGCCGCGGATGCCGACGCCGCCCGAGGCTGGCGGCGCAGACCTTATCGGGCGTTCATGGCGACGCAATACGTGGTCCACATTACCGTCCTGTCCTCTAATATTGGGAAGGATATGTTGCTTTTGTGACGTAAGTGGGAGATTGTAGGCTCGCGCGCGCGTCCCAAATCGAGAGGGATTTCCTTGAGTGCTGATTTCGGGGCGGAGGGGGATCCGGCGAGATTCGTAGACGCGTGCCGGGACGAAATCCTTGAGGAATTCGAGTCGGAGCTGCACTCCACCGGCAACGCGCTCTCCACGGATCCGAACGCGGTTCGACAGGCCCTTATGACGGCCGAGTACGTTCTCGACGACGTGGCCGCGACACTGCGTGCCGGAAAAGTGCAGGTCAACGAACTCTATAAGTTTCACGCCTGGGAAGTCGGCGCCAGCAGGGCGGCTTCCGGAGTTCATCCGAAGGCATCTCTTGAGGCGGGCTCACTTTTTTTCAGGTCCGCGCTCACGCATCTCGCCCGTCACATCGCGGCGGGCTCCGGCAATCCCACCGAGGTCTTCGCGCTGGTCGCCACCGGCATGGAGGAGAGCCTGTCGCGCCGGGTGAGGGAGGCCTCCGAGAGCTACCACGGGTTCCTGCTCAACGAGGTCCAGCAGGCGCAGGAGGAGGAGCGCCGCCGGATCGCGCGCGATCTGCACGACCGGATCGGTCACGGCGTCAGCGTCGCGCACCAGCAGCTCGCGCTGTCGGAGCTGCACCGCGGCACCGACCCCGCCAGGGCGGCCATCAAGATCGGGGTCGCCCAGCAGGCGATCCAGGAGGCGATGGAGCACCTGCGCCAGATCACCTCGGACCTGCACCCGCAGGTGCCGGTCAGGAGCCTGGAGAAGGCGCTGCTGGAGTTCCTGGAGACGGTCGAGGACGACGGGGTGTCGGTCGGCCTGGACGTGAACGGCGACGAGTCGTGGGCCGAGCCGCGCGTCCTGGACGAGTCCTTCCTCATCCTCCGCGAGGCGGCCAGGAACGCGCTGACCCACGGCGGGCCGTCGGTGGTCCTGATGCGGGTCGACATCGCCCCGCACGAACTCCGGGCCTTCGTGCAGGACAACGGCCGGGGCTTCGAACCGTCCCGGGTCCGTGGCCGCGGGGTGGGGCTGGCCTCCATGCGGGAGCGGGCCGAGCTGCTCGGCGGCCGGCTGGTGATCGCCAGCGAGCCGGGCAACGGCTGCCGGGTCGACCTGTCCATCCCGCTCAAGAGGCAGGTCAGTGAACTCGACGAGCTCTAGCGGGAAGATCTCGGTCGCGCTCGTCGACGACCACGCCCTGTTCCGCGAGGGTCTGCGCGAGATCCTCGAATCGACCACCGACCTGGCCATCGCCGGCGAGGCAGGCAACTCCTCCGACGCCGTGCGGCTCGTGCGGGAGACCCGCCCGAACGTCGTGCTGCTGGACGTGGAGATCCCCGGCGACGACGTGCTGGAGACCGTCACCCGGATGCGGGCGTTCTCGCCGTCCACCCGGATCATCATCCTCAGCATGTACGACGGCCCGCACCTCCTCACCCGCCTGCTGGCGGCCGGGATCAGCGGCTACCTGCTCAAGAGCATTCACCGGCACGAGCTGTTCGCGGCCGTCCGGAGCGTGTACGAGGACCCGGGCCGGGTCGTCCTCGCCGTGTCGCGCGCCAGCCTGGCCCAGGTGGAGGGCCCCCAGGTGGGGGTGCTGACCGAGAAGGAGAAGGAGATCCTGCAACTGGCCGCGCAGGCGCTGAGCAACCTCCAGATCGCCCGCCGGCTCGGGCTGGCCGAGGCGACCGTCAAGCGGCACATGCGCAACATCTTCGTGAAGCTCAACGCGGTCTCCCGGATCGACGCGGTCAACAAGGCGATGGCCGCGTCGCTGATCCCGGCTCAGATCAGGAGAGAGCCCGACTGATCCGCCGTCACGGGCGGGAAGATCCGGCTGAGCTCGTCCCGGACGCCGGGGGCGAGCCGCACCTCGGAGGCGGCGAGGTTCATCTCCAGATGCACCTCGTCGCGGGTGCTCGGCACCGGGACGACATGGTCGCCCTGGGACAGCAGCCAGCCGAGCGCCAGCCGGCCCGCGCCCAGGTCCAGCCGGGCGGCGACGTCCTCGACCGCACGCAGCGGGTCGAGGCCGCGGCGCAGGCCGGCGGGCTCGAACCGGGGGTCGCGGCGCCGCCAGTCGCCGGGTGTCAGCTGGTCGGCGGAGCGGATGCGGCCGGTCAGGAACCCCCGGCCGACCGGGCGGGCGGCCACCACGCTGACGCCCAGCCGCCGGGCCTCGGCCAGCAGGCCGGGCTGGGCGCGCAGCCCCCACAGTGAGTACTCCACCGCGAGCGCGGCCACCGGATGGACGGCGTCGGCCTCGCGGAGCTGCCGCAGCGTCCCGTCGGACAGGCCGATGTGACGGACCTTCCCGGCTCTGACCAGGTCGGCCAGCCCGGCCATGCTCTCCTCGACCGGGGCGTCCCGGTGGGGGGAGCGCAGGTAGTAGAGGTCGATGGCGTCCACGTCGAGCCGTTTCAGCGACGCCTCGCACGCCTGCGCGGTGCCGCTCCCGCGGGTGCAGACCACGATCTCCTTGCGGCGGCTCGCGACCGCCCGGCCGATCAGGCGCTCGACCTGGCCGTCGTCGTACAGGTCGGCGGTGTCGACGATGCTGACGCCGGCGTCCAGGGCGCGGCCGATCAGGCGGAGCGCGTCGCCGGGGTCCACCGCCCCGTACGCCCCGGACAGCGCGAGGGTGCCGAGCCCGATATTGGAGATCACCGGGCCGTCCCGGCCGAGTCTCGTGTAACGCAATTTCCCCCCTCGGCGGTCCCTGTGTGCCGGTCAAAGTCCGGACAAAAGCGTACAGTGACGGTTCGGCCTCCGCCGGTCTCCCGGAGAAATAGGGGAATTCCGATCGGGCGGCGGGGTGCCGGGTTAAAGGGGGTTGGTAGGGGTGCCGGGAGGGCCGGAACCCTTATTAGCTTCGGTGCTAGGGGATGCCCTGCCAGTAATCTGCGCGGGAGGGATTCTTAAATGGCTCGATATTGTCTCTTCATATTTTCTCCGGGCGATTCATGGGCCCGATGACGGACGACGGTTTCAGATTCCGGGTGCTCGGCCCGATGCAGGTTCTGCGGGACGGCGCCGAAGTGCGGATCTGCGCCAGCCGAGAGCTGGCGATCCTGGCCAGCCTGGTGCTCAACGCGGGCCGCGCGGTCAGCGTCGACCGGCTGATCGAGACGGTCTGGACGGAGTCCGCGCCCTCCAGCGCCCGCCGCCAGATCGCCATCTGCGTGTCCCGGCTCCGCCGTGTCCTGGGGGCCGGCGTGATCGAGACGTCCAGCCCCGGCTACCTGATCCGCCCGGCCCCCGACAGCATCGACTGGCTGCGGTTCCAGTCCCTGGTGGCCCGCTCCCGGGGCGAGGCCGCGGGCAAGAACCGCGAGCAGGCGGTCCGCCTGCTGCGGGAGGCGCTCGCGCTCTGGCGCGGGAACCCCTTCGAGGACATCCGGGGCCTGCGCTACGACGTGGCCCGGATGGAGGAGTCCCGGCTGGAGGCCGCCGAGGCCTGCCTGGAGCTGGAGATCGAGCTGGGCCACCACCACCAGGTGATCCCCGAACTGCTGGCGCTGGTCGCCGAGCACCCGTTCCGCGAACGGATCAGAGCCCAGCTCATGCTGGCCCAGTACCGGGCCGGCCGGCGCGCCGACGCGCTGCACACCTACCAGGAGACCCGCCGCTACCTGCGCGACCAGATCGGCCTGGAGCCCGGCCCGGCCCTGCGCCACCTGCACGAACGCATCCTGCGCGACGAGTCCGGCCTGATGCGGCAGCCCGTTCACCGGGCCGGGACGGTGGTGCCGTCCCAGCTCCCGCCCCGGGTCCTGCCCTTCGTCGGGCGGGGGGAGGAGCTGGCCGCGCTGGACGCGGTGCTGCGGCCCGACCCCGAGGTGGCGCTGCCCGGCACGACCGTGCTGAGCGGCCCGGCCGGCATCGGCAAGACCGCCCTGGCGCTGCGGTGGGCGCACGACCGGGCCGACTGGTTCCCCGACGGCCACCTGTTCGCCGACCTGGCCGAGACCGAGCCGGCCGCCGTGCTGGGCCGGTTCCTGCGCGCCCTCGGCGTGCCCCGCGCCGACATCCCCGCCGACCGCGACGAGGAGGTCGCGCTGTTCCGCAGCTGGACGGCCCGCCGCCGGATGGTCGTGGTGCTCGACCGGGCCAGGGACGCCGCCCAGGTGCTGCCGCTGCTGCCCGGCGGCGCGAACTGCCGGGTGATCGTGACCAGCACCGACCCGCTCGACGAGCTGGTGGCCCGGCAGGGCGCGCACCGCGAGTTCGTCCGGCCGCTCGCCGCCGAGGCCGCCCGGGAACTGGCCGGACTGCTGGCCGGTCCGGCCGGGCCGCAGGTCGTGACGGACCTGCTGGCGCACTCCTGCGGCAATCCGCTGCGGTTGCGGATGGGCGCCGCCCGGATCCTCTCCACGGCAGGGTCGGTCACGTCCGGCTGAGGATGACGTCGAGGGCCTTCTCCAGGTCGGCGTGGTCGCCGCCCTGGGTGCGCCAGCCGACATGGCCGTCGGGGCGCACCAGCACCGCGCCCTCCGGGCCGACGCCGTACGCCTCCGCCCACTCCGCCGAGTCGACCTCCACCACCTTCACCCCCGGAACCGGCGCCCACCCGCTGCCCGGCGCGGTGAGCAGCGTGAACGCCGGGCCGAGCAGGTCGAGCGTGGACACGCCGGGGGACACCCAGAGGTGCGGGGCGCGGTGGCCCGGCCGGGCGGTCGGCACGTACGTCCGGTAGGGATCGGCCGGCGCGGGCTCCGGGGTGCCGTCCGGGACGACGGCGGCCGAGTCGTAGTGGAAGCCCAGCACCAGGCCCTCCGACCCGCGCCGCCCGGCCTGCTGCTCGATGGCCTCGTGCATGGACAGCCGCCCGGCCATCATCTGGAACGTGATCATGGCGTTGACCAGGCTCTCGTCCACGGTCCGCACCGCGATCGGGCGGCGTTCGGCCGCGTAGGTGTCCAGCAGTCCCCGGCCGGCCTCGCCGCGCAGGACGGCGGCCAGCTTCCAGGCCAGGTTGTGCGCGTCCTGGATGCCGCAGTTCATGCCGAACCCGCCCTGCGGGGTGGCCACGTGGGCGGCGTCCCCGGCCAGGTAGACGGGGTCCCTGGCGAACTCGGCGGCGACCACGGCCTGCTGGAGCCAGGGCATCACGCCGACGATCTCGACCGGGTGGTCGGGGATGCCGATCGCCGACCGCACGGCGGCCAGGCAGTACTCCTCGATGAAGTCGTCGGCGCTGCCGCCCTTGGCGGGGTCGTACCCGGTCTGCATGATCCAGCGGCGGCGGTTGTCGACCGCCTCGATCGCGCCGCCCGGGGTGCTGCGGACGAAGGACAGGGCGGCGCGGCGGCCGGGCGGCAGGAAGCCGAAGTCGGCGTCGAACATGATGCTGACCATGTGCCCGAGCGGGGGCGGGCCCTCCACGGCGATGCCGAGCCGCTCGCGGATCGAGCTCCGGCCGCCGTCGGCGGCGACCAGGTAGCGGGCCCTGACCTGGGTGGACATCCCGTCCGCGATCACCGTCGCCACCACCCCGCCGGGGTCGATCCGCAGGTCGGTCATGGTGGTGCCGAAGCGCACGTCGGCGGCCGAGGCGGCCACCCTGCGCATGATCACTTCCAGGATGTCCTGGGAGCACAGATAGGTGTAGGTAGGGCTCTGCGCCGCGTCCTCGGCGATGGCCGCCGCCTTGCGCAGGTAGTCGCCGGCGCTCAGCGAGGTGCCGACGCCGACCGCCAGCACGTCCTCACGCGGCATGCCGGCCCGCTCGACCTCCTCCTGGACGCCCCAGGAGCGCAGGATCTCCATCGTCCGGGTGGTGACGAGCCGCGCTTTCGGGAAAAGCGAGGTGCCCGGATGTCTTTCGACGAGTACCGAGGATATTCCGTGCCGGGACAACTCGACGGACGCCGCCAGCCCGACCGGGCCGCCGCCGACGATGAGAGTCTCGACGTTCTCCACGCGTGGTTCAGCCACGGAGCCAGAATCATATATCCCCTAAAACGCGTCAATGCTCGGATAACTCGGTGATACAGGCGTGATATCGCGCCTTAGTAGCTTGATTCTTGAAGTTTCGGACTAATTCCGGGTGCGATTGTCGGGAGACGATGATGCTCTTTGCCGAAGGCTCCGTGGCCCTGGTCACGGGTGGCTCCCGCGGAATCGGCCGGGCCGTCGCGCTCGACCTCGCCGCCGAGGGCGCGCACGTGATCGTCAACTACGCCCGCTCCGAGGCGGACGCCAAGGAGGTCGTCACCCTCGTCGAGGAGCGCGGCGGCACCGCGACGGCCGTCCGCGCCGACGTCACCGACGAGGACCAGGTGCGGGCGATGTTCCGCGAGGTCCGCGCCGTCCGGGGCCGGCTGGACGTCCTGGTGACCAGCGCCGGCATCACCCTGGACCGCTACCTCGTCGCGATGAACATGGAGCAGTTCCGCACGCCGATGGACGTCAACATGACCGGCACGTTCCTGGCCTGCCGGGAGGGCCTGCGGCTGATGCAGCACCAGCGGAGCGGCGCGATCGTGACGCTGTCCTCCACCAGCGGCCTGGACGGCGGCTTCCCCGGCCAGACCAACTACGTGGCGTCCAAGGGCGCGATCATCGCCTTCACCCGGGCGCTGTCCAACGAGGCCGCCCCCCACGGGGTGCGCGCGAACGTCGTCGCGCCCGGTTTCGTCGCCACCGACATGACCCGCAGGGTGCCCGCCGAGATCAGGAAGCAGTACGAGTCCCGCATCCGGCTGGGCCGGATGGGGCGGCCCGAGGAGATCG
Source organism: Herbidospora cretacea (assembly GCF_001570605.1). Classification (GTDB taxonomy): domain Bacteria; phylum Actinomycetota; class Actinomycetes; order Streptosporangiales; family Streptosporangiaceae; genus Herbidospora; species Herbidospora cretacea. The sequence continues at coordinate 102,456 of NZ_BBXG01000013.1, forward strand.
CCTCGATCGTCAGCTTCCTCGCATCCGACAAGGCGTCCTACATCTCCGGCTCTGTCGTGGTCGCCCACGGCGGCGGCCTCGGCTGAAGAACCCAACCTGGAGGACAGATGACCATCGACGAGCTCCGCGCCAAGGCCGCCGAGCGTCAGCAGACGTGCAGCCAGATCAAGAAGATGATCGTGTCCCGCCTCGACCTGGAGGTCGAGCCCGACTGGATCACCGACGACCAGCCCCTCTTCGGGCGCGGCCTCGAACTCGACAGCCTGGACGTGCTGGAGCTGTACGTCGCGATCGAGGCCGAGTTCGGGGTGGCCCTGTACGACAGCGAGATGGCCGTCTTCGGCTCCATCTCCCGCCTCGCCGACGAGGTCAACCCGCGGCTGAGGGCGGCCGCATGACGATCACGGCGGCGGCCCCCGTCACCGGGCTGAGCAACGACCAGATCCGCGAGGTGCTGCCGCACCGCTGGCCGATGCTGCTGCTGGACCGGGTCGGCAGGGTCGAACCGGGCGTCAAGGGCACGGCGACCAAGAACGTGACCGGCACCGAGCTGTGGTTCCAGGGCCACTTCCCGACCGAGGCGGTGCTGCCCGGCGTGGTGATGATCGAGGCCATGGCGCAGCTCGCCGGCGTGGTCTTCGCCCTGGCCGGGGCCAGCCGGATCAGCTACCTGGCCGGGGTCAGGTCGATGCGGTTCCGCCGCCCCGTCGTCCCCGGCGACCGGCTCACCCTGACCGCCGAGCGGACCGGGGGCGGCACGGGCTTCGCCGAGTTCCGGGTCTCGGCCCGGGTCGACGGCCAGGTCGCGGCCGAAGGAATCCTCACCATCGTCGATCCGGCGGGCAACGCCGCCGCAGGAAAGGTGTGACCAGATGACGCTCACGCACCCCGAGGGCACCGTGTACGGCCAGGTGGGTGACGCCACCGTCCCGCTCCGCTTCACCGACCTGTCGGCCGAGTACAAGGTGCTCAGGGACCGGGCGGTGGCGCTCGACCTGAGCGGGCACACGCTGATCGAGATCAGCGGCCCCGCCGCGGTGGACTTCGCGCAGCGGGTGCTGGCCCGCGACGTCGAGTACCTGACCTCCGAGCGCTGCATGATGAGCCTGGTGCTCGACGACGACGGGCGGGTCGTCGACCAGGTCCTGGCGTTCGGCCGGGAGGACGGGCTGCTGCTGGAGAGCTCGGTCGGGGCGGGCGCCCGGCTGCTGGAGCATCTGCGGGCCGTCGCCGACGACGACGTGGAGATCGTCGACCGGTCCGCCGACCTGACCGTGATCGGCCTCGAAGGGCCGTACGCCTGGGGCGTGGTCGGCCGCCTGATCGACGGCGAGCTGGCCTCGTTGCCCTTCGAGGCGGTGTCGGACACCGTGTGGAACGACGTCGAGATCATCTTCGCCCGGACCGGGTTCACCGGCGAGTACGGCTACCAGATGATCGTCCCGGTCGAGTCGGCCGCCGACCTGTGGCAGGCCACCCTGGAGCACGTCACCCCCTCCGGGCAGGAGGCGCTGGAGCTGGCGATGCTGGAGGTGCGCCAGCCCATTCCCCGGCTGGAGACCGCCGGCGACGTCAACGTGATCGAGATCGGCGCCAACTGGCTGGTCGACGTCACCAAGGACGAGTTCGTCGGCAAGGAGGCGGTGCTGGCCGCGTTCGAGTCCCGGCAGGGGCTGCGGACCGTCGGCTTCTCCGGCGGCGACACCGTGCCCGAGCCGGGCGCGCGCGTCCTGGCCGGCGGCGAGGACATCGGCGAGGTGGTGTTCGCGGTGCGCAGCGTCGGCCTCGGCACGACGCTCGGCCTGGCCAGGGTGGAGTCCGGGCTGGCCGCCGCCGGGCTGGAGCTCACCGTGGAGGGCGCCGACGTGACCACGCTGACCAGCCCTTACATCGTGCCCAAGAGCTGGAGCATCCCGATCATCTGATCGGGTCCGCCAGGTAAGGAGATCCAGAATGGCGCTGCGGCCCGTCGTCGTCACCGGCCTGGGAGTCATCTGTGCCATCGGCCGAGACCCCGAAGAGTTCTGGCACCGGCTCACCGCCGGCCAGGGCGGCCTCACCCCCATCCAGGACCCGGCCTTCGAGGTCTTCGAGGCCCGCTACGCCGGACAGGTCCCGGACGAGTGGATCACCGGGCAGCTGCCCGAGCCCGACACCGCCCTGGACCGCACCGCCGGACTCGCCCTGATCGCCGCCCGCCAGGCGATCGCCCAGGCGGGGCTGACCGGCGTCGACGCCACCCGGTTCGGGATGATCCTCGGCAAGTGCCAGGCCACCCCGGACGCGGCCGGCCACTACCAGCCCATGCACCACACCCAGGACGTGATCGCCGACCGGCTGGGCCTGCGCGGCCCGCGCATCCTGGTGTCCACCGCCTGCGCGGCCGGCGGCAACGCGGTCGGGCTGGCCAAGGACAAGATCCGCGCCGGGGAGGCCGACGCCGTCCTGGCCGGCGGCGTCGACCCGCTGCTGTTCGGCACCTACGCCGGATTCGCCGGGCTCAAGGCCCTCAGCACCGGCCCGTGCCGGCCCTACAGCCACTCCGACGGCCTGAACCTCGGCGAAGGAGCGGCGTTCCTGCTGCTGGAGCCGCTGGACCTGGCGCTGGCCCGGGGCGCGGTCCCGCTGGCCGAGGTCGCCGGGTACGGCCTGTCGGCCGACGCCTACCATGCCACCGCCCCCGACCCCACCGGCCGAGGCGGGGTGTCGGCGATGCGGCGGGCGCTGGCCGACGCCGGCCTGACCACCGACGACGTCGGCTACGTCAGCGGCCACGGCACCGGCACCCCGGCCAACGACGCGATGGAGGCCAAGGTCATGCGCACGGTCTTCGGGCCGCGCGCCGGGCAGGTGCCGACCAGCAGCATCAAGTCGTTCGTCGGCCACACCCTCGGCGCGGCCGGGGCGGTCGAGGCGGTCGCCGCCGTGCTCGCCCTGCGCGACGGCGTCGCCCCGCCCACGATCGGCTTCGACGCCGACGCCGTGCCGGGCGACCTCGACTTCGTGCCGAACCGGGCGCGCGAGCTCTCGACCGACACGGTCGTCTCCAACAACTACGCGTTCGGCGGCAACAACGTGTCGCTGGTCCTGACCACGCCGGGCCCCGGCCGGGAGTGGGCGGAACCGGCGCCGCGCGAGGTCGTGATCACCGGGCTCGGGCCGGTCAGCGGGCTCGGGGCCGGGATCGCCGAGACGACCGAGGCCGTCCTGGCCCGCCGTCCCGCGCTGGGCGCGCGGCCCTCCCTGGAGGGACGGACGTTCGCGCCCCGCTCCCTGTGGCGGCACATGAACAACCTGTCCAGGATGGCCATCGCGGCCGCCCGGCTGAGCTGGGAGGACGCCGGGCTGAAGCTGCCCAGGAAGGAACTCGACGACGTCGGGCTGGTGTTCGCCACCGGCGCGGGGTCGGCGGAGAGCACCGGCGGCTTCGACGACAGCATCGCGGCCAACCCCAACAAGCCGGCCGTGCTCAGCTTCTCCAACGTGGTGCTGAACGCCACCGGCGGCGCGGTCTGCCAGACCCTCGGGCTGCGCGGGCCGACCACGACGATCTGCAACGGCGGGGCGTCGGCGTCGATCGCGCTGACCTGCGCGATGGAGATGATCAGGGACGGCAAGGCGGACGTGGTCCTGGTGGTGGCCGCCGACGAGCACGTCGGCCTGGTGCCGCAGGACGCGGTCGTGTCGCCGTACGACCGGGACTCGGGACGGGTGCCCGGGTCGGCGGCGGTCGCGTTCGTGGTGGAGGCGGCCGACCACTGCACGGCGCGGGGCGGCACCCCGTACGCGCGGGTGCTGGCGGCCAGCCACGTGAGCGGCCCCTTCGACGGGCTCACCGGCCTGGCCGGGCTCACCGAGCCGCTCGACCTGGTGGTCGGCGCGGCCACCGGCGGCGGCGACGACGCCGAGGAGGCCGCCTCCGTGCTGGCCGCGCTGCCCGGCGTGCCGCTGACCGCCTCGGCCGGGCTCACCGGCGACTGCCAGGCCGCGACCGGCGCCCTGAACATCGCGCTGGGCGCGCTCGCGGTCAGGGACGGGGTCGCTCCCGCCCTGGCCGGCCCGGCCACCCCGGCGGCGGGCACGCCGGCCGACTACCTCGGCGACCCGGAGCTGCCCGAGCCGGCCCGGCGGGCGCTGGTGCTCAGCTCCGCGCCCGGCTCGGTGCGCGGCGCGGTCGTGCTGGGGGCGGCATGACCCCCTTCGAGGTGAGCGAGACCGACCGGCTGCTGACCACGACCCGGTCCGTGCGCCGCCGCCTGGATCTCGACCGGCCGGTGCCGAGGGAGATTGTCGAGGAGGCCCTGGAGGTCGCCGTCCAGGCGCCCACCGCCAACAACCACCAGAACTGGCGCTGGCTGGTGATCAGCGACCCGGCCGTCAAAGAGAAGATCGCCGAGATGACCCGGGCGTCGTGGCTGTTCCACCGCAACGACGTGTGGACCAACGCGGGGCGGCGGCGGAACACCGCGCAGGCCCGCCGCAACAACGAGTCGGTGATCGCGCTGGACGAGACGATCGCCCGGGTGCCGGTCCTGGTCATCCCGTGCGTGCTCGGCCGCCCCCCGGACATGGAGGCGATCGACGCCGCCTGGCGGGAGCGCATGTCGACCAAGCCGCCGGAGGACCCGGGCCACCACGTGCGGCTCGGCCCGATGCGGGCCAGCATCTTCTACGGCTCGATCTTCCCCGCCATCTGGTCGTTCCAGCTGGCGCTGCGCAGCCGCGGCCTCGGCAGCACGATCACCTGCATGCACATCCCGCACGAGCGGCAGGTCGGCGAGCTGCTGGGCATCCCGACCGGGGTGACGCAGGTCTGCATGATCCCGGTGGCCTACACGGTGGGCACCGACTTCCGCCCGGCGGACCGGGTCGGCGCGAAGGAACGCACGTACTGGGAGAGGTGGGAGGCATGACCGATGTCGTGATCGTCGGAGGCGGCATCGCGGGCGCGTCGGCGGCCTGCAGACTGTCCGCCGGTGGCTTGGAGGTCGTGCTCCTGGAGAAGCAGCGGGAGTACCACGACCTGGTCCGCGGCGAGTGGCTGGCCCCCTGGGGCATCCGCGAGGCGCAGCGGCTCGGCGTCTACGACTGCTTCGGCGCGGGCGGCGCCTGGGAGATCCGCGAGTGGATGACCTGGGACGAGGCCGTCGAGGACGACGAGGTCGAAGCCGTCGACATGACCGGGTTCATCCCCGGCATCGGCGGCCCGATGTCGTTCCCGCACCACGCGGTGTGCGAGCTGATGGCCGCCCAGGCCGCCGGTTCGGGCGCCCGCCTGGTGATGGACGCCTCCCGCATCCACGTCACCGCCGGACGGGAACCCGTCGTCACCTACCAGACCGCCGAGGGGCAGCACGAGATCCGCCCGAGGATGGTGCTCGGCGCGACCGGCCGGGGCTGCACCGTCGGGCGGCAGATCGGCGTCACCATGCGCAACTCCATGCACCACTGGGGCGGCGGCATGATGGTCGAGGGCCTGGACTCCTGGCCGGCCGACGTGCAGGCCATGGGCACCGAGGGCGACGTGATGTTCATGGTCTTCCCGCAGGGCTACGGCCGCGCCCGCCTCTACCTGAACTTCCCCGCCGAGAACAAGCTGCGCTACCGGGGCGAGGGCGGGGTCGAACGGTTCCTGGCCGCGTTCGAGCTCGACTGCCTGCCCGACCGGGGCAAGGCCGTCACCGAGGCCGTCCCGGCCGGGCCGCTGTCGGTGTGGCCGTCGGTGTCGAGCGTGCCCGAGGGGCCGCCGCTCGCCGAGGGGGTCGTGCTGATCGGCGACGAGGCCGGCAACGCCGACACCGTGCTCGGCACCGGGCTCTCCTGCGCGATGCGCGACTCCAGGACCGTCTGCGACATCCTGCTCGGCTCCGGCGACTGGTCGCCGGGGGCGTTCGACCCTTACGTGCGGGAGCGCGAGTTCCGGCTGGACCGGCTCGCGTTCGGCGCCGACATCGTCAGCCGGCTGCACGTGGAGTTCGGCCCCGAGGCGGTGGAACGCCGGCGGCGGGCCCGCCGGTTGATGGCGAAGAACTTCGCCGCCCAGGTCACGGGCCTGCTGAACATGGTGGCCCCCGAAGATGTGCCCGAGTTCGGATTCAGCGAGTTCTTCGCCGAACGGTTGTTCAGGGAGACGGCATGACCGAGAAGAAGACGGTGCGCGTCAACGACGTCGACATCGCCTACGTGGACGAGGGCGAGGGCGACCCCGTCATCCTGCTGCACGGATACCCCGACTCCTCCTACCTGTGGCGGCACCAGATCCCGGCGCTCGTCGACGGCGGGTTCCGGGTGATCGCGCCCGACCTGCGCGGCTTCGGCGACTCCTCCAAGCCGCAGGAGATCGAGGCCTACGGCATGCAGACGATCGTCAACGACGTCGTCGCGCTCACCACCAAGCTCGGCGTCCGCCGACCCCACGTGGTCGGCCACGACTGGGGCGCGGCCATCGCGTGGATGTACGCGTTCCTGATGCCCCGCAGGATCGACCACCTGGCCGTGCTGTCGGTCGGCCACCCCGGCGTGTTCGCCCGGCCGTCGATCGAGCAGCGCATGGCCTCCTGGTACATGCTGCTCTACCAGTTCCCCGGCATCAGCGAGGAGCTGCTGCGCCGCAACGGCTGGCGTCTGTTCAAGGAGATCATGGGCAAGGAAGGCGACCACGACCGGTACCTCCGGGACATGGCCCGGCCCGGCGCGCTGACCGCGGGCCTGAACTGGTACCGCGCGAACCGCTCGCCCGAGGCGGAGCTGCGGCCCGCCCGGCCGTTCCCGCCGGTCCTGGCCCCGACCCTGGGCATCTGGGGGGCGGGCGACCAAGCGTTACGTGAAGAGGGCATGCTCGGCTCGGCCAAGTTCGTGAAGGGCCCGTGGCGGTACGAGCGGGTCGAGGAGGCCGGGCACTGGATCCCGCTCGACGCACCTGAGGTGGTCAGCAAACTGCTGCTGGGCTTCCTCGGCACGGAGGACTCGGCCCAGGCCGAACGACGCCCGCGCAGGCGGCTCTGATGCTCGGCTACCTGTTCCCCGGTCAGGGCACCGTCCGGGTCGGCATGGGCGCCTGGCTGCGCCGCCGGCCGGTCGCCCGCGCCGTGCTCGACGAGGTGGACGACCTGCTGGAGCGGCCGATCTCGGCGCTGTGCGTGCGCGGCCCGATCGACCGGCTGGTGGCCACCGAGCACGCCCAGATCGCGGTGACCGCCTGCAACCTGGCGGCGCTGGCCGTGCTGCGGGAAGAGGGCTACGAGCCGGGCGTGGTGGCCGGTCACAGCGTCGGCGAGCTGACCGCGCTGCACGCCGCCGGGGTGCTCGGCCTGGCCGACACGGTCCGCCTGGTGGAGACCCGGTCGCGGCTGATGTCGCGGGTCGGCGTCACGGGCGGGATGCGCGCGGTCATGGGCCTGCCGGTCGAGCGGGTCGAGGAGCTGGCCGCGCTCGCGGCGGCCCCGGCCGAGCCGCTCGTGGTCGGGCTGGAGAACGCGCCGGGACACGTGGTCGTCTCCGGTTCGACGGCGGCGCTCGACCGGCTGACCGGCCTGGCCGTCGACGCCGCCAAGGTCGTGCCGCTGGCGGTGGGCAACGCGTTCCACTCGCCGCTGATGGCCGCCGCCGTGCCGGGGTGGGCCGAAGCCGTCCGGGCCGCGCCGATGGCCGCGCCCCGGGTGCCGGTCGTCCCCAACGTCACCGGCAGGCCCACCGAGGACCTCGGCGTCCTCAGGGAATCGCTGATCGCCCAGCTCACCGGCCGCGTCCGCTGGACGGACACCGTCACGGTCGTGGACGCGCTCGGGCCCGCCGTCGAGGTGGGCGACAGCAAGGTGCTGGCCGGGCTGTCCCGCCGGGCCGGGGCGCGCTGCCTGAGCATGGCCGACCCGGGCACGCTGCGCCGGCTGGCCAGGGAGTTCGCGGCATGAGCCGGTGGGGCAGCGCCGTGGTCGCCTTCGCCGGGCTCACCCGGCCGCAGGACCTGCTGGACGGCATGCGGATCGAGGACGTCTACACCCCCGCCGAACGGCTGCGCTCCGGCGCGGGCCGGTCGCTCCAGCACTGGGCCGGGCGGCTGGCCGCCAAGCGCGCCGTCCTGCGCCTGCTCGGCGTCCCGGCGACCGCCGAGCACCTGGCCCAGGTCGAGGTCCTGCCCCGGCCCACCCCGGCCTGCGCCCGCACCGCCGCCTGCAACGACGGCCACCCCCCTTCGGTACGGCTCGGACCCGCCCTGGCCACCCGGACCGACCAGCGCATCCGGCTCTCGCTCAGCCACACGTCCGGCCGCGCGCTGGCGATGGCCGTGGCCTCGGCCGGGCTCCCTGAGGACGGTGACACGTGATGGACGCCAGGAAGACCGCCGAAGCGCATCTGGAGGCGTGGCGGAACGCCGACCCCGCCGCCGTGGCCGCCGCCGTCACCGGGTTCCGGGACCCCGACACCCCCGGCTGGCTGAGCGGCGAGGCGCTGGCCGCGCACGCGGCGGCCGTCCTTTCGCGCTTCAGGAACCCGCGCCTCCAGGTCGAGGAGATGACCGGGGACGCCGGCGCCGTGACCGTCTGGTGGACCATCGAGGCCGACCACCGCGACTCCTACCTCGGAATCCCGGGCGTCGGCGGCGTCGCCACGATCGCCGGGAGCGACCTCGTCACCGCCGAGGGGCGGGTCAGGCGCTCCTTCGACCGGCTGGCCGTCGCCGAGGCGCTCGGATACCGGGCCGCCTTCGTGCCCGCCGCCGACGACGTGCGCGAGTTCGGGGTCAGCGCGCGGGCGGCCGGCGGCCGTACCGACCGGCCCGGCGCGTTCACCCTCACCTGGGTGGAGGTCCGCGACCCGGCGGAGGCCGCCGAGGTGGACCTGCTCAGCGTGGAGATCGTCAAGGGGCTGCGGGCGTCCAAGGGCTTCCTCGGGGTCGCCACGTTCGACGTCGGCGACCGCAAGTACACCCTCGCCGCCTTCGACCGGCCGGAGTCGGTGCGCGCCGTGCACGCCCGGCCGCACCAGCGGGCGGTGCGCAGGTTCTTCAAGGCCGGGCTCAGCGCCCGCGCCCTCACCAGCGTCCTGATCCCCGAGGTCATCCGCGAGTACGCCCGCTGCGCCGGCTGCGGCGTCGTGGTCAGGCTCGGCGACGGCGCGGCCTGCGGCTGCGGGTGGACCCCCGTGGACGTCCCCCTACTGTGACGGGAGCAACGATGACCGACTTCACCTTCGAGCACGCGCCGGGGGACGGCGACCGGCCGACCGTGGTGTTCATGTCCGCGCTGTTCGCCGGGGGCTGGATCTGGGAGCACCCCTACCGGCGCCTGGCGGCGGCGGGGGTGCCGGTGCTCCGCACCCACGAGGCGATCTGCGCCCTCGACCGGCGGGTGGCCGGGTCGATCGAACGGCTCGGCGACGCTCTCCTGTCGGCCTGCGACGAGGCCGGCGCGCAGGACGTGGTCGTGTGCGCCAACTCGCTCGGCGGGCTGGTCGCGATCGACCTCGCCGGGCGGCACCCCGACAGGGTGCGCGGCATCGTGGTCAGCGGCGCGCCCGGTCTCACCCCCGACCCCGACGTCGGCCTCAGCTTCGACCGGCGGGCCAGCGTGCGGCCGGTCGGCGCGGAGTTCGGCGACCGGATGATGGCCGCGCTCTTCCACGGCGAGGAGCGGTTCTTCACCCAGGAGCAGATGGACGGCGTCGGCGCGATGCTGCTGCGGCCCGAGTCGATGGTCAGCATGGCCCGCAGCATCAAGGCCACCCGCCGCTACCAGGTCAGGCCCGCGCTGGACGAGGTGCGCTGCCCGTCCGCGTACGTGTGGGGCCGGCACGACCGGATGACCCCCGTCGGCCCCTGGCTGGAGCTGCTCGCCGAGTACCCCGAAGCCGAGGTCGTCGTCGTCGCCGACAGCGGCCACATCCCGATGATCGAGCGGGCCGGCGAGTACACCGCGATCCTGGAGTCGTTCCTCGACCGGCACGGCCGGGTGCCCGCATGACCGCCCGCACGACCACGCCCGCCGTCCTGATCGGGGTGGACATCGTCTCGGCCGACCGGCTGACCCGGGCCGCCGCGCGCGGCGGCGCGACCTTCGCCCGCCAGCTCACCACCCCCGCCGAACGCGACCGGGGGCCGGGCACGGCGGCGTTCCCGGTCAAGGAGAGCTTCATCAAGGCCGTCGGGGGTCGCCCGCCCGGCTTCAGCTGGCACGACTTCGAGGCCGCCTCCGAGCCGCCGCCGCCGTGGGCCGGGGAGCTGCTCGACGAGGCGGCCGCCGACCTCACCGCCGCCACCGGCCTGGCCCTGACCGAAGGCGCGGCGTACATCCTGCGCGGCGCCTGCCGGGAGGCGGCCCGGCTCCGCCTGGGCGGCCCGGTGGCGGGCGCGGCCCGCTGGGGGAGCGGCGCGGGGCTGCTCGTCTCCGTCGCCGTCGTCCACGTCGACAGGAAGGACGCCCGATGTCCATGACCAGAACCGTCCGGCCCGGCGGGTCGGTCCAGGCAGCCCTGGACGAGGCGGGCCCCGGCGCGACGATCCTGCTCGACGCGGGGGAGCACCCCGGCAACGTCTGGATCAGGCACGACGGGGTCACCCTGCGCGGAGAGGGGGCCGTGCTGGTCCCCGGACCGGGGCCGCGCTCCGACGTCCCGAAGCTGCACGACGCGAGCGAGGACGTGGTCTCCGGCGTCGTGGCCCACGGCGTCCGCGACCTCACGGTCGAGGGGCTGACCGTGCGCGGCTTCTCCGGCGCGGGGGTCTACGCCCACTCCGTCACCGGCCTCGCCGTCAGGGACGTGACCGCCGTGGACAACGCCGTCTGGGGTGTCTACGTGCGGGAGAGCTCTGGGTGTGAAGTGCTCCGGTGCCGGGCCTCGGGCAGCCAGTACGGCGGTGTCGCGGTGAGCTTCTGCGGGAGCGGCGAGGCGCTCGTCGAGGGCAACGAGACCTTCGCCAACGCGTTCGGCGTGTTCGTCGACAACTCCAGCGGGGTCCGGGTGCTGCGCAACGTCAGCCACGGCAACGCGATCGGGCTGATGCTGCTCAACCAGACCTACGAGGGCGAGCCGGACGGCGGGGTGCGCGACTGCCTGGTCGCCGGCAACGTCGTCCACGGCAACGACCTGGCCTCCGGCGGCGACGACCCCGGCGCGCTGGGCGCGGCGGGCCCGCCGATCTCGGGGGTGGGGATCGCGCTGATCGGCACCGAGCGGGTCTGCGTGGTCGACAACGACGTCCGCGACAACCACCCCAGCGGCGCGTCGGTGATGGGCGCGGCGTTCGTGATGGGCTCGTCCAAGGGCTGGGGCGGCGACGACGCGGTCGCCAACCACGTCCTGTGGAACAGGGTCACCGGCAACACGCCGCTGGACTACCAGCTCGGCGTCGACCTCGGGCTCCAGACCTTCGCCGGCAACGTGGCCGCCAAGGGCGAGCCCGCCGAAGCCCTGGGGTGGCGGCCATGAATGACACGCTGACCTGCGAGAACCTCAGCAAGAGCTACGGCGGCGTGGCCGCGGTGCGCGACGTCGGGTTCACCGTCGCACCGGGGGAGGCCTATGGGCTGCTCGGCCCGAACGGCGCGGGCAAGACCACCACGATCTCCATGCTGGTCGGCCTGCTCAAGCCCGACACGGGCACGGTCGTGGTCGGCGGCGCCGACCTCGCGGCCGACCCGATGGCGGCCAAGGCGAAGATCGGCTACGTCCCGCAGGAGATCGCCCTCTACCCCGATCTGACCGGCCGGGAGAACCTACGCTTCTTCTGCCGCCTGTTCGGCCTCCCGCGCCGGGAGGTGCGCGGGCGGGTGGAGGAGGTGCTCGACCTGGTCGGCCTCGCCGACCGCGCCGACGCCAAGCTCGACACCTACTCCGGCGGCATGAAGCGGCGCATCAACATCGGCGCGGCCCTGCTGCACCGCCCCGAACTGCTGATCCTGGACGAGCCCACGGTCGGCGTCGACCCGCAGAGCCGCAAGTCCATCCTGGACGGCCTCGAACGCCTGGTCGCCGACGGCATGGCCCTGCTCTACACCTCCCACTACATGGAGGAGGTCGAGCGCGTCTGCGACCGGATCGCCATCGTCGACCACGGCTCGATCGTCGCCGAGGGCACCCGCCACGAGCTGGTCGAACTGGTCGGCGGGGCCGACCGGATCGAGCTCACCCTGGACGGCGACGTCGACACCGCCGTCGACAAGCTGCGCGGCCTGGGCGGCGTCACCGAGGCGGTCCGCACTGCGGCCGGGTCGGTCCGGCTGATCGCCGAAGGCGGCCGGTACCTGCTGCCCTCGGTCATCTCCACCGTCGACGGCATCGCCGCCGTCACCGCCGTCGAGGTCGTCGAACCCGACCTCGAGGCCACCTTCCTGCACCTCACCGGCAGCACGCTCAGGGACTGACATGTTGCGACCGCTTCTCACGGTGAGCGCCCTGGAGCTCCGGACCCGGGTGCGGGACCGGACCGCCCTGATCATCGCGATCATCGTGCCGGTGGCCATGGCCACCCTGTTCGGGGTGGCGCTCGGCGGCGACGACCCGCCGCTGCGGGCCACCGTCGGCATGGTCGACCTGGACGGCGGCGAGTTCCCCGCCGGGGTCCGCCGCGAGGTCATGGCGTCCACGGAGCTGGACGGCGTGCTGACCCTGCGCGACCTGCCCAGCCGTGAGCAGGCCCAGAGCGCCCTCGACGCGGGCGACATCGGGGCCGCGATCGTCTTCCCCGCCGGGTTCAGCGCGAGCGTCGGCGCGGGCGAGGGCGGCCGGGTCGGTGTGCTGACCTCGGCCGACACACCGCTGGCGGGGGTGGTCGCCAATGCCGTGGTCGACCGGATCTCCAGCCTGGTGCGGGCCCGCACGCTCGCGGTCCGCGCCTCCCTGGACGCGGGCGTCCCCGCCGCCGAGGTCAAGGAGTTCGTGGAGCGCAACGGCGCGGCCGGCCCGGCCCTGACCCTGGAGAACGACCCGATGGCCGGCGGCAGGGTCGACCTGTCGGTCTACTACGGCGCCGGCATGGCCGCGCTGTTCGCCTTCTTCGTGGTCGGCGCGTCCTTCCGCGGCCTGCTGATCGAACGCAAGCAGGGCACCCTGGACCGGATGCGGGCCGGGCCGATCCACGGCTGGGTCCCGATCGCCGGCAAGGCCGTCGTCGGGTTCGCCCTCGCCATGGTCAGCGTCTGCGTCACCTGGGTCTCCTCGGTGCTGATCTTCGGCTCGACCTGGGGCGACCCGGTGGCCGTGTTCGCCCTCCTGCTCGCCCACGTGCTGGCCGCGACCGCGATCACCATGCTGGTCGCCAGCCGGGCCAGGACCGACGCCCAGGCCGACGGAGTGATCATGGTGATCTCCTTCGTGGCCGCGTTCTTCGGCGGCAGCCTGGTCCCGCTCTACACGCTGCCGGACGTGCTCCAGAAGATCGCCCTGTTCACCCCGAACGCCTGGACGACCACCGGGCTCACCGGCCTGGCCGGATCGGGCGCGGGCCTGGCCTCGGTGGCCGTGCCGATCGGCGTGCTGTGCGCGATCGCCGTGGCCGCCTTCGGGCTCGCCGCGGCGGGCTTCAGGAAGGGACTGCTCGGATGAGACCGCACCTGACACCGCACCTGAGACCGCACCCTGTACTCGCGCTGGTCGCCGCCAACCTGCGCCGCCACTCCCGCGACCGGGTGGGCCTGTTCTTCATCGTGGTGATGCCCTTCGTCAGCATCATCTTCGTCGGCATGGCGTTCGGCGGCGGCGCCGCCTCGCGGCTGCCGGTCGGCGTGGTGGCCCAGGACTCCGATCCCGTGGCCGCCGCCGTCCTGGCGGAACTGCGCGCGCACCCCGACCTGGAGGTCACCGCCGTCGGCGGCGAGGAGGAGCTGCGGGCCGGCGTCCGGGGCGGCGCGCTGGCCGCCGGAGTCGTCATCCCGCCGGGGTCGGCCAGATTCGAGCTGGTCATGACGGAGTCCAGCGGCAGCGGCATGGCCGCCCGCAGCGCGGTCGACGCCTCCGTCGGCCGGGTCGCCGGCGTCATCGAGGCCACCCGCGCCGCCACCGCGGCCGGCGCGACCCCGGCCCAGGCCGCCGAACTGGTGCGCAGGGCGCAGGCCGCCTCGGCTGACGTCGAGGTGGTCGGCTCGGATATGGCGTCCGGCACCCCCCGGGGGTTCGCCTACACCGCCCCGGCCAACCTGCTGCTGTTCACGTTCATCAACTCCATGGCCGTCGCCGCCGCGCTCGTCGAGAGCCGCCGCATCGGCATGCTGCCCCGGGCCTTCACCGCCCCGGTGCGGCGCGGGGCCGTGCTGTTCGGCGAGGCGCTCAGCCGCTTCATCGTGGCCGCCGCCCAGGCGGTGCTGATCATGGTGGTGAGCTCGCTGCTGTTCGGCGTCTCCTGGGGCGAGCCGCTCGGCGTCGCCGCCGTCGTGGGCGTCTTCGCCCTGGTCGCCACCGGCGCCGCGATCCTCATGGGCAGCCTGGTCCGCTCGTCGGCGCAGCCGTCCGCGATCGGGCCGCCGCTCGGCATCGTGCTCGGCATGCTCGGCGGCTGCCTGTGGCCCGCCGAGGCCGCCGGCGAGACGCTCGCCGCCATCGGCCATCTCTTCCCGCACGCCTGGGGGATGGACGCACTCCTGACTCTTTCCCGGCCGGGGACCGGGCTCGGCGACGTGCTGCTGGAGGTCGCCGTTCTGGGCCTCATGGCCGCCGTGCTGCTGAGCCTGTCCCTTGTCCTGTTCAGCCGACGAACGAGAACCCTCTGAGGAGGCAGCACAATGATGAATTCGACCACCAAATGGCCCGCCGACATCGCGGGTGTCTACCGATACGCGACCAAAAAGGGTGCCATCGACGCTCTCGACGTGGCGGCCGGCGAGCTCGGCATCGGCATGCGCGAGATGAGCGAGGCGGTGAACCAGCTCGTCGAGAGCCGCCTGTTACGCGCCGTGGACGGCGCGGCCCACCGGTTCATCCCGGTGGACCCGCAGGTCGCGGCCAACGCGCTGGTCGCCTCGGTCGAGCGGGAGATCTACCAGCGGCGGGAGCTGATCGACCAGATCCGCGACTTCGTCGGTCCCGCGCCGTCGCCGATCGAGTACCTTGCCGGGTCGCTGGAGGTGCGCGGCTTCCTCAAGATGGCCGGGGACGCCTGCCGCACCGAGGTGCTGGTCCTGCAGTCCGGCGAGGACGACGCCGAGGAGCTGGCGCGGGCGTACCTGCCGCTGCTCTCGCGCGGCGTCACCGTCCGGATCGTCTGCCAGCACCGCAACCGGGCCGACCTGGCCACCCGGATGAAGCTGAAGCAGCTCATCGACGCGGGCGCGGCCATCGGCACGGTCAGCCACGTCCCGCGCTCCGCGGTCGTCTTCGACCGCACGCTGGTCGTGCTGTTCGGCCTGTCGGACGGCGAGACCAACGTGGCGCGGGTCCACAACGACGGCATCAACGGGTTCCTGCTCGACCTGTTCGACCACCTGTGGGACACCGCGACGCCGCTGGAGGGGGCCGAGTCCGGCTACGCGAACGTCGCCGACGACCTGCGGCAGGCCATCGCGGGCCTGATGGCGAAGGGCTACACCGACGAGGTGGTGGCCCGCAAGCTCGGCATGTCGGTGCGGAGCTGCCGCCGGCACATCGCCACCCTGATGCGTGACCTGGAGGCCACCAGCAGGTTCCAGGCGGGGGTGCAGGCGGCGCGCACGTTCCTGGCCAGCGGCGCGTGAGGGGGGTCCGCCGCACCGGCGGCGGACCCGTGTTCTCAGCACGTCCGTTCTCAGCGCATCGCCGCCACGACTCCGGCCAGGCTCAGGGCCCGGTCGCAGACCAGGTTCAGTCCTCTGACCAGTTCCTCGACGGTCATGCGCGGGCTCAGGCACATCCTGACGGAGCTGTTGGCGTCCTCGGCGCTCACCCCGATCGCGGTGAGCACGGGTGAGGGTTCCTGGGAGTCGGAGTTGCACGCCGACCCGGTGGACAGCGCCACCGACGGCAGGCTCGCGACCAGGCTCTCGCCGCGCACCCCCGGCAGCACCACGTTCAGCACGTGCGGGACGCCGGCCTCGGGGCAGCCGTTGAGGCGCAGGCCGGGGATGCGGCGGGTGAGCAGTTCCAGCGCGGTCGCGCGCAGCAGGGCGACCTTCCGGCCGTCCTCCTCCATCCGGGCCGCGGCCAGCTCGCAGGCCTTGCCGAGGCCGACCGTCAGGTGGGTGGGGATGGTGCCGCTGCGCAGGTCGTACTGGCCGCCGCCGTAGGTGATGGGGCGGATCCGGCGGCGGATCTCCGGGCGGACGTACAGGACGCCGATGCCCTTCGGGCCGCCGATCTTGTGGGCGGACATGGCCAGGGTGTCGACGGCAGCGCCGGCCACGTCGATCGGGATCCGGCCCGCGGCCGGGGCGGCGTCGGCGTGCAGCAGGGCGCCGCCCTCATGGCAGAGCGCGGCCATCTCCCGGACCGGCTGGACGGTGCCGATCTCGCTGTTCACCCAGGCCACCGTGGCGATCCGGGTGTCGAAGTCGAGCTGGCCGGCGAACCGGGTCAGGTCAACCACGCCGTCGGCCCGGACCGCCATGGTGCGGATGTCGACGCCGCGCCCGCGCAGCGCGCGGGCGACCGACAGCGACGACTTGTGGTCGGTGGGGCAGAACACCGCGTTGACCGGGGCGCGCTCGTCGTGGCCGAACGCGCCGAGCAGCGCGATGTTGTTGCTCTCGGTCGCGCCGGAGGTGAACACGACGCCGGCCGGGTCGCCGCCGATGAGCCGCGCGACCGAGCCGGTGGCCCCGTCCACCGCCCTGCGGGCACGCTTGCCCAGCAGGTGAGGGGAGGACGGGTTGCCGAACTCTTCCCGCAGATACGGCAGCATCGCGTCGAGCACTTCTTCGTCCACCCGCGTGGTGGCGCAGTTGTCCAGGTATATGACGTCCATGTCCGTCCTCAACTCCGGAAGGTGCTGACCGTCACCAGCTTTGAGTAGATCTCGTCGGCGGACATCTCGCCGCTGCCGCCGGGGTCGGCGATCACGACGGTCATGCCGGTGAGCCCGTAGAGGCTGAGCGCGATCTCGACCCCGGTCCGCACCGGCGACAGGCACTCGCCCGGGGCGAAGATCACGATGGTCCGGTATCCGGCCCGGTGGACCTCCGAGATCATCTCGGTGATCTCGCCCGCGCAGCCGGTGACGCCGCAGCTGATGAGGGTGCGGTAGTTGCCCGACTCGTCGAGGAAGGAGACCTCGGTGTCCTTCGCGCCGGACTCCAGCACCCGCTTCTCGAGCTTGCCCTGCTTGACGAACTTGTCGGCGGCCTTCTGGAAGCGGTATTTGAGCCACGTCTCCGGGAACGCCAGCGGGTGTTTCCGGCTGGGCAGCACGCTCCCCGCGTCGAGCCCGGCCTCGCGCAGGATCCGCTCGTAGCCGCCGGGCAGGCCGGTGAAGCCTTCGAGGAACTCGGCGCGGAGCTCACTGGCCGGACGGCCGCCGGTGGGGACGTACTGCCAGTCGTTGATCAGCAGCAGCAGCCGGGCGTCCTTGACGATCCCGGCGTACGACGTGATCAGGTCGACCGAGAGCTGCCAGGTGTACTGGGGGAAGATCCCGACCCGGCCGGCGATCCGGTCGCGCATCGGGGCGGAGGACTGCTCCTCCAGGACGCCGGGGACGAGCCGGCCGGTGCCCTCCTCCTCGAACAGCATGAAGTGGCCGCCCATGACGACGAGTTCGTCCAGGTTCGTGCCGGCGAGCTCGCGGTCGATGGCGGTGCGGAGCTCCTGCTCCGAGGCCACGAGCTGGTCGGACTTGCTGATGGTCTCCGCGAACAGCTCAGTCATGATCGAACTCCGGGTTGTAGTAATTCTGGAGACGGAGCGAGGTCCGGCACGGGGGCGAGCAGGCCCGCCAGGGCGCTCAGCGGCGTGACGCCGGTGAGCTGGTGGAGGGTGATCCCCGCCCACCCGAGGTCCCGGAGCAGGGCGAGCACCCGCGGGATCCGCAGGACCCTGCCCCCCGTGTCGGCGTAGTTCTGGGAAAGGTCGACGCCGGCGATTCCGTTCGCCCGGCCCACGGCGGCCGCGAGCGCCTCCGCCGCCCCCGGCTCGGGGACCTCGCGCGGGTCGTGCCGCCGGGTGGGCGGCGGCGCCGGGGCGAAGCCGGCCAGCGCGGCGATGTCGCTGATCCGCAGGCCCTCCCGCGTCGCGTCGTAGGTGAGGATCGTGGTCTCCACGGCGCGCAGGAAACGCTCGACGGCGTCGGTGTCCATGACCGAGGAGGCGGCGTTCAGCGCGACCACGACGGAGTCCTGCCACTGGTCGACCCGGACGTAGGTGT
The DNA here is from genome assembly GCF_001570605.1 of Herbidospora cretacea. GTDB lineage: Bacteria > Actinomycetota > Actinomycetes > Streptosporangiales > Streptosporangiaceae > Herbidospora > Herbidospora cretacea. The sequence goes on from NZ_BBXG01000013.1 coordinate 120,715, forward strand.
CGGTGCCGTGGGCGTCGGCCGCCGGCTGCCAGGTGACCCTGCTGCGCCGCGCGCGGGACTCCAGGGTGGGCTGCTTGATGAAGTTGAACTCCGAGGCCAGCCGGGTGCCCTTCCTGGCCAGCAGCTCGACCACCGCGTCGTAGGGGACGTGGGCGTGCTCCCGCGCCTGCTCGAACCGATCGGCGACGCGGGTGAGCAGCTCCGCGAAGGGCGGGTCGTCCCGCACGTCGACCCGCATGAGCAGCGGGGAGAACATGCAGGTCCACACGTTCGCGTACGGGCCGCTCTCGCGGTTGCCGGTGAACGTCAGATGGTCGAAGGACGGGCCGCCGGTGTAGGCGGCCATCAGCGCCGTGTACGCCGCCAGGTGCACCTGCGACGGCCACACCCGGTGGCGGGCGGCGATCCGCTGCGAGGCGCCCAGCAGCGCCGGCGAGACCAGCGAGGCCCGCAGCGTCTCCACGGGCCGGCCGGGCTGAGCGGGCCGGCGGCGGTCGCCGAACCCGTCGGCCGGCATGGCCTCGATGTCCTTCTCCCAGTAGGCCAGCGCCGGCGCCGGGTCCAGGGACGCCTCGTGCCGGACGTGGTCGGAGGGGCGCTGGCGGACCGGTTCGATCGCGCTGGGCCGCCGGGCCGCCACGCCCGCGCAGGCCGCCCACATCTCGCGCTTGAGCTCGGTGACCGTCCACATGTCCACCGCGAGATGGTTGAGCACCACGACCGCCTTCCGGGGCACCCCCTCGTCGGTGATGATGACGACCCGGATCGGCCACTCCTCGGCGATGTCGAACTCGGCCGTGCCGAGCCCGTCCACGACCTCGGCGGGCATGGCCGTGCCGTCCCTCTCGGCGGACAGCACGATGAGGGGGCACGGGCCGGGCGGGCGGACGACCCGGTAGGGGTCGCCGTCGTGGTCGAAGTGGTAGGTGGTGCGCAGCGTCTCGTGCCTGCGGACGGTCTGATTGAGAATAGCCCTGCAGTTCTGGACCGTGACGCCCGCTGGAATCTCTAGATTCAGAATGATATGTGTATTGTGACGAGCGTTCGGCGGCAGTTCGTGGTAACGGAGCCAGATGTAATGCTGGCCCCAGCCGAGATTCATGTTCATCGGCGACCCGGCCTCCTGCGGTTGAACGGTTCAGCCTACTCAGGCTAAATGAGAAGACGTCCCCCGTCCTGGGCCGCCGCTGGCATCTTCTCTGAGGCAAAAAGCTGCCAGAGCCCTTCGTTGACAGTCGTCGCGGAATTCAACGACCCTGAACGAGGTAATTCAGCGCAGGGATTGTGAGGAGACCGTGATGGAAATACCTCACGAGTTCCAGACCATTCTTCGCCGGCATCTGCCCTATGCGGGGCCCGGTGATCTGGCCCCCGGCGACGAGCTCACCGCGCTCGGGCTGGATTCGATGGGGGTGGTGCAGTTGCTGGTCGATCTGGAGGACAGCTACGACCAGGAGCTGCCCGACGACATCCTCGACGAGGAGACGTTCGCGACGGTGGGGTCGCTGTGGGCGCGCCTGTCGGCGCTGCTGGACTCCGCGACGGCCGGGCTCTGAGCCGTGCCGACGCGCGTGGACGACCTGCTGCGGCCCGGCGCCGACGATCATGCGGCGGTCACCTACAAGGACGTGACGCTCACCTATCGCGAGCTGCGGAGCCGGGTCGCGCGGGCGGCCGAGAGGCTGCGCGGCCTGGAGCCAGGCGCCCGGGTCGCCGTATACGCGGAGAAGCGGCTCGAAACAGTCGTGGCCATTTTCGCGGTGGCGGCGGCCGGAGGGGTCTTCGTCCCGATCAATCCGCTCTTCAAGGCGCGGCAGGTCGAGTACGTGATCGAGGACTGCGGCGCGGCGCTCCTGCTCACGACAGCCGAACGGGCCCGCACGCTGAACGCCGCGGTGCCCACGTCGCTGATCGAGGAGCTGGGCGTCGAGGATCAGGGCTTCGAGGATCAGGGCTTCGAGAATCAGAGCGGAGCGACCGCTCCCGCCGGGCCGATCGCGGCCATCCTCTACACGTCCGGCAGCACCGGACGGCCGAAGGGCGTCGTGCTGAGCCACGGCAACCTGCTCGCGGGCGCGCGGAGCGTCGCCGGTTACCTCGGCCACACCGCCGACGACGTGGTCCTCGCGGCGCTGCCGCTGAGCTTCGACGCCGGGCTGAGCCAGCTCACCACCGCGTTCCTGGCCGGAGCGCATGTGGTGCTGGTCAACTACCTGCTGCCCCGCGACGTCGTCCGGCTCTGCGCCCGGCACGGGGTGACGGCGCTGACCTGCGTGCCGCCGCTGTGGACCCAGCTCGCCACCCAGCGATGGCCGGAAGAGGCGACCCGGGGCCTGCGCTATTTCGCGAACACCGGCGGCCGCCTGCCCGCGACCACCCTGGCCTGGCTGCGCGAGACGTTCCCCCAGGCCACCCCCTTCCTGATGTACGGCCTGACCGAGGCCTTCCGCTCCACCTACCTGGACCCCGCCGAGATCGACCGCAGGCCCGGATCGATCGGCAAGGCGATCCCCGAGGCGGAGGTCCTGGTCGTCCGGGCGGACGGTTCGGTCTGTGACCCCGGCGAGGAGGGGGAGATCGTGCACCGGGGACCGCTGGTGTCCCTCGGCTACTGGAACGACCCCGCCCGCACCGCCGCGCGGTTCCGGTCCTTCCCGCCCGGCGCCGAGGAGATCGCCGTCTGGTCGGGCGACGTCGCCTACCGGGACCAGGACGGCTTCATCTACTTCGTCGGACGCACCGACGACATGATCAAGACCTCCGGATACCGGCTGAGCCCGACCGAGGTGGAGGAGGCGGCCTACGCCACCGGCCTGGTCACCGAGGCGGTCGCGGTCGGCGTGCCGGACGAGGACCTGGGCGAGCAGGTGGCGCTGCACGCCGTGCTCACCGCCGCCACCACGACCCCCGACGAGCTGCGCCGGGCGATGGAACGCGACCTGCCCCGGTACATGGTGCCGCGCCGGTTCATCCTCGCCGACGCGCTGCCCCGCTCGGGGAACGGCAAGTTCGACCGGGCCGAACTGCGCCGTCAGGCGGTCCGGTGACCTGGGAGGGGAACCGCGACGGGTGGCTGACCGTCGGCGGGATCCCTCTCGGCAGGCTCGCCGCCCGTGTCGGGAGCACGCCGTTCTTCGCCTACGACCGCGACCGCGTCACCCGCAGGGTCGCCTCCCTCCGCGCCGCCCTGCCCGCCGGGGTCCAGCTGAGCTACGCGGTCAAGGCCAACCCGATGCCCGCCCTGCTCCAGCATCTCGCCGGGCTGGTCGACGGCTTCGACGTGGCCTCGGCGGGGGAGCTGCGGCACGCGCTCGACACGCCCGTGCCCGCCGATCGGATCAGCTTCGCCGGGCCGGGCAAGACCGCCGGGGAACTGACGCAGGCGGTCGCGGCCGGTGTGACGGTGGAACTGGAGTCGGAGACGGAACTGGCCAGGGTGCGCGCGATCGGCGCCGGCCTCGGCATCCCCGCCCGGATCGCGATCCGCGTCAATCCCGACTTCACGGTGAAGGGCTCCGGGATGCGCCTGGGCGGCGGGCCGCAGCAGTTCGGGGTCGACGCCGAACGGGTGCCCGGCATGCTCGCCGGGCTGGGCGACGACGTCGACTTCCAGGGCTTCCACGTCTTCGCGGGCTCGCAGAACCTGCGCGCCGACCACATCTGCGAGGCGCAGCGGCGCACCGTGGACCTGGTCCTCGGGCTCGCCGAGGTGTCGCCGCCCATCCGCTACCTCAACCTCGGCGGCGGGTTCGGCATCCCGTACTCGCGCCGCGACCAGCCCCTCGACCTGGAGCCGATCGGCGGCAACCTGGCGCGGCTGCTGCGCGAGCGGATCACCCCGCGGCTGCCGGACGCCCGCGTCGTCGTCGAACTGGGGCGCTACCTGGTCGGCGAGGCCGGCGTGTACGTCACCCGGGTCGTCGACCGGAAGGAATCGCGGGGGACGACCTTCGTGGTCGTGGACGGCGGGATGCACCACTACCTGGCGGCCTCGGGCAACCTCGGGCAGGTCATCCGGCGCAACTACCCGATGGCCGTGGCCGACGGCATGGGCCGGCCCGCCGACGGGCCGGTCACCGTGGTCGGCCGCCTGTGCACCCCGCTCGACCTGCTCGGCGACCGGGTGGAACTCCCCAGAGCCGAGATCGGCGACCTGGTCGTGGTGTTCCAGGCCGGCGCATACGGCCTCACGGCGAGCCCCACGGCCTTCCTCGGCCACCCGGCGCCGGCCGAGATCCTCGTGTGAGAAAGGGGTGCCGGGCCGGGCCCGGCACCGCTCACTCCGGCAGCGGCACGGTCGCGGGGAACAGCGACGGCGCGACGGTCTGGTGGCCGACGTCCCACAGGTCCTTGAGGCTGGTCTCCGGGGCCGTCGCGGCGACCTGGACGCCGAGCGCGATCGTGCGCAGCAGACCGGCCATGCTCTCGGCCGGGATGATCGCCGGGTCGGCGAGCATGAAGACGCTGGTCCGGCCGTTGGCCACGGTCACCCTGACCCGGAACGGCTGGCCGTACTGCTGCGCCAGCGGCGTCCACGACAGCTCGGCCGGGGTGTCGGCGGTGGCGTCGGACGGCCGGCGGTCGAGCTGCACGTAGTTGAACCAGCAGCGGAACAGCTGGTTCACCCAGCAGTCGTGCGCCAGGTCGTCGCCGCGCCGCTCGGCGACCTCCGCGGCCAGGGCGGCGATCCGGTCGAAGTCGTAGGCGGAGTAGCGGTAGGCCCTCGCCCCGGCCCAGTGGAGACGCTTGACGTGCTCGCCCAGCGGCGCCCCGGGGTCGACCGTCGCGACGACCGGGACGAGCTGGTTCATCGTGCCGATCACATGGTGGTGTTCCGGCGAGAACCGGTTGGAGGCCATCAGGCTCATCGTCACCGTGTCGGTGTCGAGGTGCCGGGCCAGCCCGGCGGTGACCAGCGCCATCACCAGCGCGGGCGCGGTGACGCCGAGCCTCTGGGCGGCCAGCGCGGCCAGCCCGCCGAGGCGGTGCGAGTGGAGGGTGGCCTCGATGCGGTCGCGCTTCTCCTTGGCCGGCAGCGTCGGCAGCGGGTCGGCCAGGACGTCGCCGAGGGTGCGCCGCCAGTACCGTTCGGAGGCCTCCTGCCGGTCCCGCCACCGCTCGGTGCGCTGCTCGCGGGCCAGTTCCCTCGGGGTCGGGCCGAGTTCGGCGACCGCCCCCGGGTCGGCGATCAGGGCGCTGAACTGGTCGGTCAGGTGGTTGATCGACCAGATGTCCATGATCAGGTGGGAGAAGGACAGCGCCAGGAACACCGCCGACCCGTTGGTGGTGATCATGCGCCCGCGCCAGAGCAGGCCGCCCTCCATCGCGAACGGCTCCGCGCAGAGTTCGTCCTTGGTGTCCTCGGGGTCCTCCCAGTCGCGGACCACCCGGTCGATCCGCTCGATCGGCAGGTCGGCCGACTCGTGGACGCGCTGCACCGGCTGCCCGTCGACGACGTGGTAGGTGGTGCGCAGCGGCTCGTGCCGGTCCATCAGCACGCGCAGCGCGTTCTCGACCCGGGCCATCGGCAGTCCCCGCAGGTCGCAGACGATGGGGAGGTTCGCGTCCTGCATCCAGTCGTCGGGATAGCGCTCGATCTCGCGCCAGCTGAAGAGCTGGCCGTGGCTGAGGGGGGCGTCGTCGGGCATCGGTGTCTCCTAGCGGTTCGTGACGTGCTGCCGTCCGTGCCAGAGCACGGCGATGGCGACGGCGACGGCGATCTCGGCCATGGTCCCCAGCGTGACCAGGCTGGCCACGTCGGGATGGATCAACGGCAGCCCCCGCAGATCCTGCATCAGGCCGAAGGCGGCCAGGCCGGCGTAGGATCCCGCGACGGTCCACGTGAGCCGCACCCTGACCGGCGCGGACCGCACCCAGCCGGTGCGGCGGGCCAGCGGCCGCAGCACCGCGGCGGACAGCACGACGACCGGCAGCGCGTGCGCCGCCAGGAACGGCGTGATCTCTCCGCCGACGGCGAGCCCGGCCGCGCCTCCGGCCAGGGTGAGCGCGGAACCCCACCGCAGCGCCGACACCGGTTCGGGCTCGGTCCGCCGCGCCACCACCAGGAGCACGCAGGCCACCAGACCCGCCGCCCAGACGGCGGACGCGAGCGGATCGACCCCCCGGAGCAGGAGCAGCACGCCGCCGGCGACCACGCAGACCCCGGCCGAGGCGGCCCAGAGCAGCGCCGGGTCGAATGGCGCCTCTTCTGCCAAAAGAGTTCTCCCTGGAGATGAATTCTGTGCGGTGCGTCAATTCGATTTCGGCCGCTATTGACGGGTCTTACCAGCATCAGAGCTCGCGCGCGGTCATGTCAAGGCGCTCGCGCGGGGCGGTGATGGCAGCTAGCTACTGGCAACAAGGTGCCAGCACGCGATCGTGGCCCGCTGCGGGGAGCCGCCCGTAGGGTCGCAGTAACTTCCAGTGGTGACCATTTGAATAACGCTGGTGTCCATCGTTTTTCCCGTATGGATATTACGGCCAGAGGTGGCGCATTCATGGTTCAGGACTCGATTCAGTCGGACGCCCGGCGCGATTCGTCGGTCGAGCCGATCGCTGTGGTGGGCCTTTCCTGCCGGCTTCCCCGGGCGGACACCCCCGAGCGTTTCTGGCGCCTTCTCCGGGACGGCGTGGACGCGGTGACCGAGGTCCCCGACGGCCGGTGGCCGGACGCCGCCGCGCCCGGCCGGGGCGGGTTCGTCGGCGACGTGGACGGTTTCGACGCCGCCTTCTTCGGGATCTCCCCGAACGAGGCCGCCGCCATGGACCCGCAGCAGCGGCTCGTCCTGGAGCTCGCCTGGGAGGCGCTGGAGAACGCCGGGGTCGCCCCCACCTCCCTGCGGGACGCGGCGGCCGGGGTGTTCGTCGGCGCGATCTCCAACGACCACGCCGCCCTGCTCGGCGAACCCGGCCGGCACACCTACATCGGCGCCAACCGGGCCATGATCGCCAACCGCGTCTCGTACTTCCTGGGGCTGCGCGGCCCGAGCCTCACGCTGGACACCGGGCAGTCGTCGTCGCTGGTGGCGGTGGAGCTGGCGTGCGAGAGCCTGCGCCGGGGCGAGACCGGCCTGGCCCTGGCCGGGGGCGTCAACCTGAACCTGCTCGCGCGGACGACCGCCGCCATCGGCAGCTTCGGCGCGCTGTCCCCCGACGGGCGCTGCCACACCTTCGACAGCCGCGCCAACGGTTACGTCCGCGGCGAGGGCGGCGCGCTCGTCGTCCTCAAGCCGCTCGCGGCGGCGCTCGCCGACGGCGACCCGGTGCACTGCGTGATCCTCGGCGGGGCCGTCAACAACGACGGCGGCGGCGACGGCCTGACCGTGCCGAGCGCCCGCGCCCAGCAGGAGGTCATCACGCTGGCCCGCCGCGCCGCCGGGGTCGCCCCAGCCGAGGTCCAGTACGTCGAGCTGCACGGCACCGGCACGAAGGTGGGCGACCCGATCGAGGCCGCCGCCCTCGGCGCCGCCCACGCCGGATCGCGCCCCTCGGGGGATCCGCTGCTGGTCGGGTCGGTCAAGACGAACATCGGCCACCTCGAAGGCGCGGCCGGCGTCGCCGGTCTGGTCAAGACCGTTCTCAGTCTCAAGCACCGCGAGCTGCCGCCCAGCCTCCACTTCGAGAGCCCGAACCCGGACATCCCCCTCGCCGACCTGGCCCTCCAGGTCGTCACGTCCGCCCGCCCGTGGCCCGCGCCCGGCGGCCGGCTGGTCGCCGGGGTCAGCTCGTTCGGCATGGGCGGCACCAACTGCCATCTGGTCCTCGCGGAGGCCCCGGCTCCTGCCGAGGCCCCGAGCGCCGACCCCACGGACAACGGACTGCCCTGGGTGATCTCCGCCCGGTCGGCCGAGGCGCTCCGGGCCCAGGCCGGACGCCTGCGCGACCGGATCGACGGCGAACCGGCTCTCGGCGACGCCGACGTGGCGCTCTCGCTGATCAACACCCGGGCACACCTGGAGCACCGGGCGGTCGTCCTCGGCGAGAACCGCGGTGAGGCGCTCGACGCGTTCGCCGGCGGGCGGCCCGGCGAGTCGGTCGTGAGCGGGACGGTCGTCTCCGGCCTGCGGGCGTTCGTCTTCCCCGGCCAGGGGTCGCAGTGGGCGGGCATGGCCGCGGAGCTCCTCGACGGGTCGCCGGAGTTCGCCGCGCTCGTCGCCTCCTGTGACGCCGCGCTCGCGCCGTTCGTCGACTACTCCGTCCTCGGCGTCCTGCGCGGCGCCCCCGACGCGCCCGGCCTGGACCGGGTCGACGTCGTGCAGCCGGCGCTGTGGGCGGTCATGGTGTCGCTCGCGGGACTGTGGCGGGCGAGGGGCGTCGAACCCGATCTGGTGCTCGGGCACTCGCAGGGCGAGATCGCCGCGGCCACCGTCGCGGGGGCGCTGAGCCTGGCCGACGGGGCGCGCGTCGTGGCGCTGCGCAGCCGGGCCATCGCCGGGATCGCCGGTCGCGGCGCGATGATGTCGGTCGCCGCGCCGCTCGACGTCGTCGAGGCCGCCGTCGCCCCGCTCGCGCCGCAGGTGGGCGTGGCCGCGTTCAACGGCCCGCGTTCGGCGGTCGTGTCCGGGCCGCGCGCGGTCCTGGCCGAACTGGGGGAGCGGCTCGCCGCCGACGGGCACCGGGTCAAGCTGCTGCCGGTCGACTACGCGTCCCATTCGCCCGAGGTCGAGAGCGTCCGCGACGAGGTCGTCGCCGCGCTGGCGCCGATCCGGCCGGTGCGCTCCGCGATCCGGTTCGTCTCCACCCTCACCGGCGAGCCGATGGACACCTCCGGGCTCGACGCCGGGTACTGGTACCGCAATCTGCGGCAGCCGGTCCGGTTCGCGCAGGCCACCCGGTCGGCGCTCGACCTCGGGGCCGCCCTGTTCGTCGAGTGCAGCCCCCATCCGGTGCTCGGCGCGAGCGTCGCCGAGACGGCCGAGGCCGCCGAGCTGGACGTCGCGGTCGTCGGGTCGCTGCGGCGCGGCGAGGGCGGGCCCGGCCGGTTCACCCGGTCGCTGGCCGAGGCGTACACGTGGGGGGCGCCCGTCGACTGGGCGGCCCCGCGCGACGCGCGCGCACGGCGGGTCGACCTGCCGACCTACCCGTTCCAGCGCCGCCGGTTCGGCCTGGCCGCGACGGTGTCCCGTCCCACATCGGTGGAGGTCACCCCGGAGACCGTCGACGTGCCTGCCGGGCTCTCGCGGCGGGAGATCCGCGACCTGGTCCTCAGCACCGCCGCCGGTGTCCTCGGGCACCAGGACGGCACGGCCGTGGAGCCGCACCGGACGTTCAAGGACCTCGGTTTCGAGTCGGCGGCGGCGGAGGACCTGCGGGCCAGGCTGCGCGCCGCGCTCGGGACCCGGCTGCCCGCCGGGCTCCTGTTCGACCACCCGACACCCGACCGGCTGGCCGACCATCTGCACACGCTGACCAGCGGCGCCACCGTCGCCGCCGCCCCGGTCGAGCGGGCCGGGCCCGACGGCGACCCGATCGTCGTGGTCGCGATGGGCTGCCGCTACCCCGGCGGCGTGTCGACGCCCGAGGAGCTGTGGCGGCTCGTGCGCGCCGGGGCCGACGCCGTCGGCGAGTTCCCCGAGGACCGGGGCTGGGACCTCGACGTGCTGTCGGGCGCCAGCGACACCCGCCACGGCGGCTTCCTCACCGGCGCGGACCTGTTCGACGCCGGGTTCTTCGGGATCAGCCCGCGTGAGGCGGTCGCCATGGACCCGCAGCAGCGGCTGCTGATGGAGGTCTCCTGGGAGACCGTCGAACGGGGCGGCCTCGACCCGGCCACGCTGGAGGGCACCCCCACCGGCGTCTTCGTCGGCGCGATGTCCTCCGACTACGGGCCGCGCCTGCACCAGCCGACCGGCGTCGCCGACGGCCACCTGCTGACCGGCACCGCCCTCAGCGTCGCCTCCGGCCGGATCGCCTACGCGCTGGGCCTGCGCGGCCCGGCGATCACGGTCGACACGGCGTGCTCGTCGTCGCTGGTCGCGATCGTGCTGGCCATGCAGGCGCTGCGGCGGGGCGAGTGCTCGCTGGCGCTGGCCGGGGGCGCGACCGTGATGTCCAACCCCGGGCTGTTCGTCGAGTTCAGCCGGCAGGGCGGCCTGGCCGCCGACGGCCGCTGCAAGGCCTTCTCCGACCGGGCCGACGGCACCGGCTGGGGCGAGGGCGTGGGCATGCTCCTGCTCGAACGGCGGTCCGACGCGCTCCGGCACGGCCACCCGATCCTGGCCGTCCTGCGGGGCGGCGCGATCAACCAGGACGGCGCGAGCAACGGCCTCACCGCGCCGAGCGGCCAGGCCCAGCGGGACGTCATCCGCCAGGCGCTCGCCGACGCCCGCCTGTCGCCCGCCGACGTGGACGTGGTCGAGGCGCACGGCACCGGAACCCGGCTCGGCGACCCCATCGAAGCCGAGTCGATCATCGCCGCCTACGGCGCGGACCGCGTTCCGGACCGGCCGCTCTGGCTCGGCTCCCTGAAGTCCAACGTCGGGCACACCCAGGCCGCGGCCGGGGTCGGCGGCCTGATCAAGATGGTCAAGTCGCTGGAGCACCGCACGCTCCCGCGCACCCTCCACGCCGACGAGCCCACCGCCCAGGTCGACTGGTCGGCGGGCCAGGTCCGCCTGCTCACCGAACAGGTCGACCTGCCGGGCGACCGCCCGCTCCGCGCGGCCGTCTCCAGCTTCGGCATCAGCGGCACCAACGCCCACGTCATCCTGGAACGCGCGCCGGAGCAGGTCACGCCCAGTTCCCCGGATTCCCCGCTGGTCTGGGTGCTGTCGGCGAAGACCGACAGCGCGCTCCGGGACCACGCGGCGCGCCTGCGCGCGTTCGCCGAGGACGCCGCCGACGGCGATCTGGCGGCGGCCGGGCCGCTGCTGGCCCGGCGGACGACCTTCGCCCACCGCGCCGTCGTGGTGGCGCGGGACCGGGCCGACCTGCTCGAAGGACTGGCGGCCCTCGCCGACGGCGCCCCGCACGCGGCCGTGGTGACGGGCGTGGCATCGGGCTCGGCGCGGCCGGTGTTCGTGTTCCCCGGGCAGGGGTCGCAGTGGGCCGGGATGGCCGTCGAGCTGCTGGCGTCCAGCGCCGTGTTCCGCGAGCACCTGGCCCGCTGTGACGACGCGCTGAAGCCGTACGTCGGCTGGTCGGTGGCCGACGTCCTGAGAGAGGCCGAGGGCGCGCCGAGACTGGAGGGCTCCGACGTCATCCAGCCCGTGCTGTTCGCGGTGATGGCCTCGCTGGCCGGGCTGTGGCGGTCGGCCGGGGTGGATCCCACGGCCGTGGTCGGGCACTCGCAGGGCGAGATCACCGCCGCGTACGTCGCGGGCGCGCTGTCGCTGGAGGACGCGGCGAAGGTCGTGGCGCTGCGCAGCAGGGCGCTGATGAGGCTGGGCGGCACCGGCGGGATGCTCGCCGTGTCGCTGCCGGCCGACCGGATCGACCTGGCGCGCTGGGACGGCCGGCTGTGGCCCGCCGTGTACAGCGGCCCGGCCAGCACGGTCGTCGCCGGTGACCTGGACGCGCTGGCGGAGTACGCGGCCGAGTGCGGCGACGCCGTGCGGACCCGGCCGGTGGCGATCGACTACGCCGCGCACACCCCGCACATCGAGGCGCTGCGCGAGGAACTGCTCGCCACGCTCGGCGACGTCACGCCGCGCCCGACCGAGGTCGCGTTCTGCTCGGCCCGCGACGGCGCGTTCCTCGACGCCGCCGAGCTCACCGCCGACTACTGGTTCACCAGCCTCCGCACCCCGGTCCGGTTCCAGCAGGCCGTCGAGGCGTTCGAGGGCGTCCCGGTCTTCATCGAGGCCAGCCCGCATCCGACGCTGACGGGCCACGTCCAGGACACCCTGGCGGCGGCCGACCGGCCGGGCGGGGCCACCGGCACGCTCCGGCGTGACCAGGGCGGGCTCGCGCGGTTCCTGACGGCGGTCGCCCACGCGTACACGCTGGGCGCCGAGATCGACTGGGCCGCCGCGCTCCCCGGCGGGCCGGGCCACCACGTCGACCTGCCCACCTATCCGTTCGAGCGCAGCCGCCACTGGCTCGGCGGCGACGCCCCGGCGGGGATGGGCGCTTCCGGGCACCCCCTGCTCGGCGCGGTCGTGGCGCTGGCCGGCGACGACGGGCTGCTGCTCAGCGGGCGGCTGACGCGCGGTGGCGCGCCCTGGCTGGGCGACCACGCCGTCGACGGCGAGGCGATCCTGCCCGGCACGGCGTTCCTGGAGTTCGCGCTGGCCGCCGCGGCCGCCGCGGACTGCGAGGAGGTCGAGGAGCTGACGATCGAGGCGCCCCTGCCGCTGCGCGGCGCGTGGTCGGCCGAGATCCAGGTCGCGGTCGCCCGCCCCGACGAGCGCGGGCGGCGCGGGTTCACGATCCACGCCCGCCCGGCCGGAGACGCCGAGAACCCGTGGACCCGGCACGCGTCCGGCTCCCTCGCCGCGTCGTCCCCGGAGACGGCCGCGCCGTCCACGTGGTCGCCCGGCACGCCCGTGGACGTCGCCGACGCCTACCAGCGGCTGGCCGAGCACGGCTACCAGTACGGCCCCGCCTTCCAGGGCCTGCGCGCCGCCTGGCGCTCCGGCTCCGACACCTACGTGGAGGTCGCGCTGCCCGAGCCGCTGCGCGGGGAGGGGTTCACCCTCCACCCGGCGCTGCTGGACGCGGCTCTCCACCTCCTGGTGCTGGAGGCGGCCGACGAGGCGCGCGACCCCGGCACGCTGCTGCTGCCCTTCGCCTGGACCGGGGTACGGGTGTCGGCCCGGGGCGCGGACTCGCTCCGGGCGCACCTGTCGGGCGACTCCCTGACGATCTACGACGGGACCGGCTTCAAGATCGCCGAGGTGGACGCGCTGCACCTGCGCAGGGTGCCCCGGGGCGCGACGCGGCCCGCCGCCGAGACCTACGGCGTCGACTGGACCGAGGTGGAGACCCCGGCCGCCGACCTGGGCGACCAGCGCTGGGCCGTCGTCGGGCTCGACGCGTTCGCCGACGAGATCGGCGCGGCGCTGGACGAGGCCGGGGTGATCGCGCCACGGAGCTACGACCTGGTGTCCGTCGCGGAGATGTCGGTCAGCGGCGTCCCCGCCACCGTGCTGGCGCCGATCGGGGCCGACGACGACGACCTCCCCTACAGCGCGCACGACGGCATGAACCAGGCGCTCAACCTCATCCAGGCCTGGGTGGGCGACGACCGGTTCTCCAAGTCGAGGCTGGTGTTCGTCACCCGGGGGGCGCGCAGTTCCCCGGCGGGCGGCGCGCTCTGGGGGCTGGTGCGCTCCGCGCAGTCCGAGCATCCGGGACGGTTCGTCCTGTTCGACGTGGAAGAGGGGTTCACCGCCTGGGGCACGGCCGCGGCCGCCGTCGCGGCGGGCGAGACCCAGCTCGTGACGGAGGACGGCGCGGTCCTGGTTCCCCGGCTGGCCCGCCGGCAGATCTCGGGACAGGTCTCGGGGCAGGTCTCGGGGCAGGTCGAGGGGCGGGGAGAGGGGCTGGGCGCGGGCACCGTGCTCGTCACCGGCGGCACCGGCGGGCTGGGCCCGCTGGTCGCCCGGCGGCTGGTCGAGCGGCACGGCGTACAGGATCTGCTGCTTGTCTCCCGGCGCGGACCCGACGCGCCCGGCGCGGCCGGGCTGCGCGCCGAGCTGGAGGACATGGGCGCGCGCGTCACCGTCGCGGCCTGCGACGTGTCCGACCGGTCCCGGCTGGCGGCGCTCCTCGCCGGTCGCCAGGTCACCGCCGTCGTCCACGCCGCCGCCGTCCTGGACGACGTCACCGTCGAGGGCATGTCGGCCGCGAGCCTGGAGAACGTGTTCGCGCCGAAGGCCGACGCCGCCTGGCACCTGCACGAACTGCTCCCCGAGGCGACCGCCTTCCTGATGTTCTCCTCGGTGGCGGGCGTGCTCGGCAACGCCGGCCAGGGCAACTACGCCGCCGCGAACGCCTTCCTGGACGCGCTGTCCGCGCACCGTCACGCCCTGAACCTGCCGGCGGTCTCGGTCGCCTGGGGCCTGTGGGACACCGAAGCGGGGATGTCCGGCACGCTGTCCGAGGCCGACACGGCCCGGCTGGCCCGCGCCGGCATCGCCCCGATGAGCGCGGAGCAGGGCCTGGAGCTCCTCGACGCGGCGCTGACCGCCCAGGATCCCCTCCTGGTGGCCGCGACCTGGGACCGCGCCGGGCTCCGCGCGAGGGCGGCGGCCGGTGAACTGCCCCCGCCGCTGCGCGGCCTGGTCCGCGCCCCGAAGGCGGCGAAGGGGCGCAAGGGCGCCGAGCAGGCGGCCGGACGAGGAGGCCTGGCCGAGAGCCTGGCCCACCTCACCCCCGACGACGCCCGCGCCCGCCTGACCGACGTCGTCCGCGCGCATGTCGCGGCCGTCCTGGCGCACGGCGGCCCGAGCAGCGTCGCCGTCGACCGCACCTTCAGCGAGATCGGCTTCGACTCCCTCACCGCGGTCGAGCTGCGCAACCGGCTCACCACCGACACCGGGCTGCGGCTCTCGCCGACGCTGATCTTCGACCATCCCACCGTCGAGGCCCTCACCGACCACCTGTTCCAGACTCTCGCGCCCGCCGCGCCCTCCGCCGAAGACACGCTGCGCGCCGCGCTCGAACAGGTCGCGTCCATGGTCGCCGCCGCCAACGGCGACGGGGACTCCCTCCGCGACAAGCTCGTCGCGATCCTGCAGAGCGGCCTGGAAACCTTCGGGGCCGCCACGACCACCAGGCTCCGGGCGCGGCCGAGCGGCAACGCGGACGCGGCGGAGCGCCTCAGCTCCGCCTCGGACGAGGAGATCTTCGCGCTGCTCGACAACCGGGCCAAGGCGTCACCCCTGAGGTCCTCACCGGAAAGGTCCGAATATGGCGACTGAGGACAAGCTGCGCGAATATCTCAAGCGCGCGACCGTCGAGCTGGCGGAGACCCGGCAACGGCTCAGCGACAGCGACGACCGCCGGCACGAACCCATCGCGATCGTCGGCATGGCCTGCCGCTACCCGGGCGGGGTCACCAGCCCGGAGGAGCTGTGGGACCTGGTCGCCGCGGGCGGCGACGCCATCGGCGAGATGCCCGCCGACCGAGGCTGGGACGTCGACGGCCTCTACGACCCCGACCCGGAGGCGATGGGCAAGTCGTACTCCCGGCACGGCGGTTTCCTCTACGACGCGGGCGACTTCGACAACGCGTTCTTCGGGATGAGCCCGCGCACCGCGCTGGCCACCGACCCGCAGCACCGGCTCGTGCTGGAGATCTCCTGGGAGGCGTTCGAGCGGGCCGGCATCGACCCGGCCACGCTGCGCGGCAGCCTGACCGGGGTCTACGTCGGCAACATGTACAGCGACTACTCCTCGCGGTTCACCGACGGCGCGGTCCCCGAGGGGGTCGAGGGCACGCTGCTGGTGTCGAGCGCGCCGAGCGTGCTGCCGGGGCGGGTGTCCTACACCTTCGGGCTGGAGGGCCCGTCCATCTCGGTGGACACGGCCTGCTCCTCCTCGCTGGTCGCCATCCACCTGGCGGTGCAGGCGCTGCGGCGCGGCGAGTGCGCGATGGCCCTCGCGGGGGGCGTCACCGTGATGGCCACCCCCGACTCCTTCGTCGAGTTCTCCCGCCAGCGCGCGCTCGCCCCCGACGGGCGGTGCAAGTCGTTCTCCGCCGACGCGGACGGCGTGGCCTGGGGCGAGGGCGCCGGCATCCTGCTGCTGGAGCGGCTGTCGGACGCGCGCCGGGCCGGCCGCCGCGTGCTGGCCGTCATCCGCGGCTCGGCCGTCAACCAGGACGGCGCGAGCAACGGGCTCACCGCCCCGAACGGCCCCGCCCAGGAGAAGGTCGTCGAGCAGGCGCTGGCCGACTCCCGGCTGGCCACCCGCGACATCGACGCCGTCGAGGCGCACGGCACCGGCACCCGGCTCGGCGACCCGATCGAGGCGGGCGCGCTGCTCGCCACGTACGGGCAGAACCGCCCGAAGGACGGCCCGCTCTGGCTGGGCTCGGTGAAGTCGAACATCGGCCACTCCCAGGCCGCCGCCGGGGTGGCCGGCATGATCAAGATGGTGCTGGCGATGCGGCACGGCGTGCTGCCCCGCACCCTGCACGTGGCCGACGCCCAGAGCATCCAGCCCGACCAGGCGGCCCAGGCCGGTCAGGCCGACGGGATCCGGCTGCTGACCAGCGCGCGCCGCTGGTTCCGCGAGGGCCGCCCGCGCCGGGCCGGCGTCTCCTCGTTCGGCATCGGCGGCACGAACGCCCACGTCATCCTCGAAGAGGCCCCCGAGCAGCCGGAACCCCCGGTCCGGGCCCCCGCCGTCGCCGGCGCCCCGCACGCGTGGCCGCTCAGCGCCCGCACCGCCACGTCGCTGCGCGAACAGGCCGCCCGGCTGCACGACCTGGTCAGCGCCGACCCGGCGATCGACCCCGCCGACGTCGCGCACGCCCTCGCGACCCGGCGGGCCGGTTTCGAGCACCGCGCCGTCGTCGTCGGCCACGACAGGGAGGCCCTGCTGGCCCGCCTCGGCGGGCACCTGCGGAACGAGTGGATCACCGGCACCGCGCCGGACCGCCCCCGGCTGGCGTTCCTGTTCACCGGGCAGGGCGGCCAGCGGGCCGGCATGGGCCGCGAACTGGCCGCCGCCTCACCGGTCTTCGCCGCCGCGCTCGACGAGGCCTGCGCCGCCCTGGACCGCTACCTGGACCGGCCGCTCCGCCAGGTCATGTGGGCCGAACCCGGCACGCCGGACGCGGCCCTGCTGAACAAGACCCGCTACACCCAGCCCGCGCTGTTCGCCTACGAGGTGGCCGCGTACCGGCTGCTCGAATCGCTCGGCGTCACGCCCGACGTCGTGGCCGGTCACTCCGTCGGTGAGTTCGCCGCCGCGCACGTGTCCGGCGTCTGGTCGCTCGCCGACGCGGCCCGGCTGATCGCCGCCAGGGGGCGGCTCATGCAGGCGCTGGACGTGCCCGGCGCGATGGTCGCCATCGAGGCGGGCGTCGAGGAGGTGCGGCCCGGCCTCACCGGGCAGGTCGGCCTCGCGGCCGTCAACGGGCCCGCCTCCGTCGTCGTGTCCGGCCCCGAGGAGGCCACGCTCGCGGTGGGGGCGCGCTGGCGCGAACTCGGCCGCCGCACGCGCAGGCTGCCGGTCAGCCACGCCTTCCACTCGGCGCTGATGGAGCCCGTGCTCGCCGCGTTCGAGGCCGAGCTGCGCACCGTCCTGTTCACCGAACCGCGGGTCCCGGCCGCCACCAACCTGGGCGGCGACGCCACCTGGACGCAGCCGTCGTACTGGCTGGACCAGATCCGGCAGGCGGTCCTGTTCCAGCCGATGATCGCCGAGCTGGAGGCGGACGGCGTCCGCGCGTTCCTGGAGGTCGGGCCCGAGGCGGTGCTGGCCGGGATGGCGCACGACTGCGTCACCGCCCCCGGCGCGGTGATCGCCTCACTGCACCGGCGGCAGCGTCCCGAGACCGACGCGCTCGTCGACTGCCTGGCGCGGGTGGCCGTCGCCGGGGTCCCGGTCGACTGGGCGGCGCTGTCGGGCGGCGGCGCGCACGTGGAGCTGCCCACCTACGCCTTCGACCGCGAGCGGTTCTGGCTCAGCTCGCTCCTGCGCACCGGCGACGTGACCTCGGCCGGGCTGCGCGACGCGGGCCACCCCCTGCTGGCCGCGGCCGTCGACCTCGCCGACGACGGCACCACGGTCCTCACCGGCCGGCTCGCCGTCTCGTCCGCGCCCTGGCTGGGCGAGCACGTGATGCTCGGCTCGGCCGTGCTGCCCGGCGCGGCGCTGGTGGACCTGGTGCTGGACGTGGGCGGCCGGATCGGCTGCGACCGGATCGAAGAGATCATGTTCGAGGCCCCGCTGGTGCTGCCCTCGCGCGGCGCGGTCGACGTGCAGGTCGTCCTCCAGCACGCCGAGGGCCCCCGCCCGATCCGGGTCTACTCCCGACCCGCCGGGGAGCCGGACGCCGTCTGGACCCGGCACGTCTCCGGCCTCGTCGGCGCGGCGTCCGCCCCGGTGACGGCCGCCGCCTGGGCCGGCGCCTGGCCGCCCGCCGACGCCGTCCCCCTCCCGGTCGACGGCGGCTACGAGCGGCTGGCCGACCTCGGCTACGAGTACGGCCCCGCCTTCCAGGCCGTGCGCGCCCTCTGGCGGCAGGGCGAGGACCTGCTCGCCGAGGTCGCCCTCGACGACGACCAGGACGTCGCCGGTTACGGCGTCCACCCCGCGCTCCTGGACGCGATGTTCCACCCGATCCTGCTTGCCGACACCGCCGCCGCCGGGGAGCTCCGCCTCCCGTTCGAGTTCCGCGGGGTGCGGCTGCTCGCCGCCGGGGCCCGCCGCCTGCGGGTCCGGCTCTCCTCCGTCGACGCCGACGGATGCGCCGTCCAGGCGGCCGACGCCCTGGGGCAGCCGGTGTTCTCGATGGACTCGCTCCGGGCCCGGACGGTCCCGGCGTCCGCGCTGGCCGCCTCGACCGGCCCGGTGCCGCACGGCGTGGACTGGGTGGAGGTGAGCGTGCCCGCCGGGAACGGTTCCGGGTTCGCGTTCCTGGACCCGGAGCACCTGCCGTCGCTGGAGCCCGTCCCCGAGTTCGTGGTGACCACCCCGGCCCTCCCGGCCGACGGCGGCGGGAACGTCCCCGCGGCCCTGCGCGACCTGGCCGGTCAGGCGCTCGGCCTGATCCAGGCCTGGGTGTCGGACGACCGCTTCGCCGGTTCCCGCCTGGTGTTCCGCACCCGCGCCGACGACCTGGCCGGGGCCGCCGTGACGGGCCTGGTGCGGTCGGCGCAGTCCGAGCACCCCGGCAGGTTCGTCCTGCTGGAGGCCGGGCCTGACTTCACCGACTGGAGTTCGGTCGCCGCCGCCGTGGAGGCGGGCGAGTCGCAGCTGACCGCCCGTGACGGCGCGCTGCTGGCTCCCCGGCTGGCCCGCCGGACCGCCGGACCGGCGGGCGGGCTCGGCGAGGGCACGGTGCTGGTCACCGGCGGCACCGGCGGCCTGGGCAGCCTGGTCGCCCGGCGGCTGGTGGAGCGGCACGGCGTCCGGGATCTGCTGCTGGTCTCCCGGCGCGGCCTGGACGCGCCCGGCGCGGGGCTGCTCGTCTCCCACCTGGGCAGTTACGGCGCCCGGGTGACGGTCGCCGCGTGCGACGTGTCCGACCCGGACGCGCTGGCCGCCGCGCTCGCGCTCGTCCCGCCCGACCGGCCGCTCACCGCGGTCGTCCACACGGCCGGGGTGCTCGACGACGCCACCGTCGAAGGACTCACCCCGGCCCGCCTCGACACCGTGTTCGCGCCCAAGGCCGACGCCGCCTGGCACCTGCACGAACTCACCCGCGACCTGCCGCTGTCGGCCTTCGTGCTGTTCTCCTCGCTGGCCGGCGTGCTCGGCAACCCGGGGCAGGGCAACTACGCCGCCGCGAACGCGTTCCTGGACGCCCTCGCCGCGCACCGCCGCGAGGCGGGACTGCCCGGGGTGTCGATCGCCTGGGGGCTCTGGGAGACCGAATCGGGCATGTCCGGCACGCTGACCGAGGCCGACACGGCCCGGCTGGCCCGCGCCGGCATCGCCCCCCTCACCGCCGAGCAGGGCCTCGACCTCCTGGACGCGGCGCTCGGCAGCGAGGAACCGCTCGTCGTGGCGGCCCGGTGGGACACCGCCGGGCTGCGCGCCAGGGCCGAGGCGGGCGACCTGCCCCCGATCGCGCACGGCCTGGTCCGTCTCCCGCGCCGGGTCGCGGCCGGAGGACCGGCGGCCGGACCGGGCACGCCGGGCGGGCTCGGGGAACGGCTGGCCGGAATGTCGGAGCCCGACGCGCTGCGCCTGCTCACCGACACCGTCCGCGCCCACGTCGCGGCCGTCCTGGCGCACGGGAATCCCGCCGGCGTCGGCCTCGACCGGGCCTTCAGCGAACTCGGCTTCGACTCGCTCACCGCGGTCGAACTCCGCAACCGGCTCAACGCCGAGACCGGCCTGCTCCTCCCGGCCACGCTGGTCTTCGACCACCCGACCGTGAACGCGCTGACCGACTACCTGTTCAAGAGCCTCGCACCGGCCACCCACTCGCCCGTGGAGATGCTGCGCGGCGCGCTGGAACACGTCGAGTCGATGATCACGGCAGCCGCCGGTGACGCCATCAGGAGCAAGGTCGTCGCGCTCCTGCAGAACGGCCTCAACCGTTTCACCGCCGCCGACGCCGCGCGCGAGACCGGCGGCGACGACGACGTGGCCGGCCGGATCGACGCGGCCTCCGACGAGGAGATCTTCGCGCTTATCGACAACGAGGGGTGACCGGTGACTACAGAGGAAAGACTTCGCGACTACCTCAAGCGCGCGATCATCGAGCTGGAGGACACCCGCGAGCACCTCGCGGAACTGGAGGAACGCCGGCACGAGCCCATCGCGGTCGTCGGCATGGCCTGCCGCTACCCCGGCGGGGTGACCAGCCCCGAGGAACTGTGGGAGCTGGTGGCCGGCGGCGTGGACGCGATCGGCGAGTTCCCCACCGATCGAGGCTGGGCCGGCGACCTGTACGACCCCGACCCGGAGGCGGTGGGCAAGTCGTACACCCGCCACGGCGGTTTCGTGTACGACGCGGGCGACTTCGACGCCGCGTTCTTCGGGATGAGCCCGCGGACCGCGCTGGCCACCGACCCGCAGCACCGGCTCGTGCTGGAGTCGTCGTGGGAGGCGATCGAGCGGGCCGGCATCGACCCGGCCACCCTGCGCGGCAGCCTCACCGGCGTCTACGTCGGCAACATGTACGAGCACTACTCCGGCCGCTTCATCGGCACCGTCCCGGGCGCGGTCGAGGGGACGCTGTTCACCTCCAGCGCCTCCAGCGTGCTGTCGGGACGGGTGTCGTACACCTTCGGGCTGGAGGGCCCGTCGATCTCGGTGGACACCGCCTGCTCGTCCTCGCTGGTGGCGATCCACCTGGCGGTGCAGGCGCTGCGGCGCGGCGAGTGCGAGCTCGCGCTCGCCGGGGGAGCCACCGTGATGGCCTCGGCGGAGCCGTTCATCGAGTTCTCCCGTCAGCGGGCCATCTCCGCCGACGGCCGCTGCAAGTCCTTCAGCTCGACCGCCGACGGCGCGGCCTGGGCCGAGGGGGTCGGCATCCTGCTGCTGGAGCGCCTGTCGGACGCGCGGCGCAACAAGCGGAAGATCCTCGCGGTGGTGCGCGGCTCGGCCGTCAACCAGGACGGCGCGAGCAACGGCATGACCGCGCCCAACGGCCCCGCCCAGGAGCGGGTCGTGCGGCAGGCGCTGGCCGACGCGCGGCTCGACACCCGCGACGTCGACGCCGTCGAGGCGCACGGCACCGGCACCCGGCTCGGCGACCCGATCGAGGCCCAGGCCCTGCTCGCCACCTACGGACGCAAGCGGGGCGCCGACCGGCCGCTCTGGCTCGGCTCGGTGAAGTCGAACATCGGGCACACCCAGGCCGCCGCCGGGGTGGCCGGCGTGATCAAGATGATCAAGGCGATGGAGCACCGGACCCTGCCGGTGACCCTGCACGTGGCGGAGCCGACCCCGCATGTGGACTGGTCGTCGGGAGGGGTGCGGCTGCTCACCGAGCCGGTCCCGCTGCCCGCCGACCGGCTGGTGCGGACGGCCGTGTCGAGCTTCGGGATCAGCGGCACCAACGCGCACCTCATCCTGGAGGAGGCGCCCGCCGCCGAAGCCGAGACCGAGACCGGGACAGGGACAGGGACAGGGACAGGGACCGAGGCTCCGGCCGCCGGTCCGCTCGTCTGGGTCCTCAACGCCAAGTCCGCCGCCTCCCTGCGCGGCCAGGCCTCCCGGCTGAGCGGGTTCGCCGGAGGCGCCCCCGAGGCCGACCTGTTCGCGGCCGGCCGGCTCCTGGCCCGCCGCTCCGGCTTCGCCCACCGCGCCGTCGTCGTCGCCGATGGCCGAGCCGAACTGGTCGCCGCGCTGACCGCCCTCGCCGAGGGCGCCCGGCACCCCGCCGCCGTGGCCGGTGTCGCCCCCGCCGACACGCGGCCGGTCTTCGTCTTCCCCGGTCAGGGCTCCCAGTGGGCCGGCATGGCGGTCGACCTGCTCGACTCCAACGAGGCGTTCCGCGCCCAGATGCAGCGCTGCGAGAAGGCCCTGCGCGTGCACACGGGCTGGTCGGTCACCGGTGTGCTCCGCGCCGACGAGGGCGCGCCGCCCCTGGAGGGCACCGACGTCATCCAGCCGGTCCTGTTCGCGGTGATGGTCTCGCTGGCCGCGCTGTGGCGCTCGCTCGGCGTCGAACCCGCGGCCGTGGTCGGCCACTCCCAGGGCGAGATCGCCGCCGCCTGCGTGTCGGGGGCGCTCTCCCTGGAGGACGCCGCGAAGATCGTCGCGCTGCGCAGCCGGGCCCTGCTCCAGCTGAGCGGCACCGGCGGCATGCTCGCCGTGTCGCTCCCCGCCGGGCGGCTGCGCGACCTGCTGGAGCCGTGGCGGGACCAGATCTGGATCGCGGTGCACAGCAGCCCCGCCGGCTGCGTCGTCGCCGGAGACGCAGACGCGCTGGACGCGTTCACCGCCGCCCACGGCGGCACCGTCCAGATCCGCCGGATCGTGGTCGACTACGCCTCCCACACCCCGCACGTCGAAGCGCTCCGCGAGGAGTTGCTGGCCACCCTCGACGGGGTCGCCCCCCGCGCGACCGACATCGCGTTCAGCTCCGCGCACCGGGGCGAGTTCATCGACACGGCCGAGCTGACCACCGCCTACTGGTACGAGAGCCTGCGCAACCCGGTCCTGATCGAGTCGGCCGTCACCGCCTTCGCGGGCGAGGGCACCCCGCTGTTCATCGAGGCGAGCCCGCACCCTGTCCTCGGCCACGACCTGCGGGAGATCTGCGAGTCGGCCGGGATCACGGCGGGCGTCGCGGCGACCCTGCGCCGGGGAGCGGGCGACTGGCGCCGCTTCCTGACCGCGCTGGCCGGGGCGTACGTCCTCGGCGCGGAGGTCGACTGGAGCGCCGCCGTCACCCCCGGGCCCGACCGCAACGTGGACCTGCCGACCTACGCCTTCGAGCGCCGCCGCTACTGGCTGGGCGCGGCGGGACCGGCCGGGATCGCGCCCGCCGGGATCGACGCCTCCGGCCACCCGCTGCTCACCGCCGTCGTGCCGACGGCCGACGACGGGTTCCTGCTCACCGGGGAGCTCAGCGCGGCCACCGCGCCGTGGCTGGCCGACCACGCCGTGGAGGGCGGCGTGCTGCTGCCGGGCGCGGCCTTCGTCGAACTGGCCCTCGAAGGCGGCGCGCTCACCGGCTGCGACCACCTGGAGGAACTGGTCATCGAGACGCCGCTGTTCCTCTCCGAGGGGGACTCCGTACCCGTCCAGGTGATCGTCGGCCCGCCCGACGCCGACGGCCGCCGCTCCGCCGGGGTCTTCTCCCGCACCGGCGTGACCTGGACGCGGCACGTGACCGCGCTCCTCGTCACCGGCTCGACGGCCGCGGCCGACCTGCCCTGGGCGACCTCCTGGCCGCCCGCCGACGCCGAGCCGTTCCCGCTCGACGGCGGCTACGAGCGGCTGGCCGACCTCGGCTACGAGTACGGCCCGGCCTTCCAGGGCGTCCGCGCCATGTGGACCCGGGGCGCCGAACTGTTCGCCGAGATCGCCACTGACCTGGACGTGACCGGCTTCGGCATCCACCCCGCCGTGCTCGACGCGGCCTTCCAGCCGATGGTGCTGGCCGCCGGGCCGGGCGGCGGGACGCGCCTGCCGTTCACCTTCCGGGGCGTCAGCCTGCGCGCGGCGGGGGCGACCCTGCTGCGAGTCCGGCTGGTCCCGTCGGGGGACGACGCGACCGTCGAAGCGGCGGACGCGTCCGGCCGCCCGGTGTTCTCCATCGGCAACCTGCGGGTGCGGAGCGCCCCGGCGCGCACGACCGCCGCGCGGGGGCCCGTCACGTACGGGACGGACTGGGTGAGGCTCGCCCCGCCGGCCGGGGACGAGACCGCGTTCGTCTTCCTCGGCGCCGGTCCGCTCCCCGCCGACGTGCCCGGTCTCGTCGTCGCCACCGTCGCCGCCGACCCGTCGAGCGAGCTGCCGGCCGCGCTGCGCGAGGAGTCGGGCCGGGCGCTGGACCTGGTCCGGATGTGGGCGGGCGACGAGCGGTTCGCCGCCTCCCGCCTGGTGTTCGTGGTCCGGCCGGGGGACCTGGCCGGCGCGGCGGTGCGCGGGCTGGTCCGCACCGCGATGTCGGAGCACCCCGGCCGGTTCGTGCTCCTGGAGGCCGAAGAGGGCTTCGCCGACTGGCCCGCCGTGGCGGGCGCGGTCGCGGCGGGGGAGACGCAGCTCGTGGCGGCCGACGGCGCGCTGCTGGCCCCCCGGCTGGCCCGCCGGACCGCCGGACCCGCGACCGGGTTCGGCGACGGAACGGTGCTGGTCACCGGCGGCACCGGCGGCCTGGGCAGCCTGGTCGCCCGGCGGCTGGTGGAGCGGCACGGCGTCCGGGATCTGCTGCTGGTCTCCCGGCGCGGCCTCGACGCGCCCGGCGCGGGCGAGCTGGCCGACGGCCTGGGCGCGCTCGGCGCACGGGTCACGGTCGTCGCGGGCGACGCCGCCGACCGGGACACGCTGGCCGCCGCGCTCGCGCTCGTCCCGCCCGACCGGCCGCTGACCGGCGTCGTGCACACCGCGGGCGTCCTGGACGACGCGACCGTCGAGGAGATGAACCGCGACCGCCTCGACACCGTTTTCGCGCCCAAGGCCGACGCCGCCTGGCACCTGCACGAACTCACCCGCGACCTCTCGCTGTCGGCCTTCGTGCTGTTCAGCTCGCTGGCCGGGACGCTCGGCAACGCCGGGCAGGCCAACTACGCCGCCGCGAACGTGTTCCTGGACGCCCTCGCCGCGCACCGCCGCGAGGCCGGGCTGCCGGGCCTGTCGATCGCCTGGGGACTGTGGGACACCGACACCGGCATGACCGGCGGGCTCACCCACGGGGACGTGGCCAGGATGGCCCGCTCCGGCGTCGCGCCGCTCACCCCCGAAGCCGGCCTGGACCTGTTCGACGCCGCCCTCGGCAGCGCCGAACCGGTGGTCGTCGCCACCAGCTGGGACACCGGCGGGCTGCAGGCCCGCGCCGAACGGGGCGATCTGCCGCCGATGCTGCTCGGCCTGGTCCGCGCCCCGCGCCGGCAGGCCGCGTCCGGCGCCGCCTCGCCCGCCCCGGTGGGCGGCGACCTGCGGGGACGGCTGGCCGGAGTGCCCGAGACCGAGGCCAGGCGGCTGCTCACCGACCTCGTCCGCGCCCACGTCGCCGCCGTGCTCGCGCACGGCAGCGCCGACGGGATCGACGTGGACCGGGCGTTCAGCGAGCTCGGCTTCGACTCCCTGACGGCCGTCGAACTCCGCAACCGGCTCAACACGGAGACCGGCCTGCGGCTGCCCGCGACGCTCGTCTTCGACCACCCGACCGTCACCGCGCTGACCGGCTACCTGTCCCGGCACCTCGCCCCCGCCGCGCCCTCGCCCGAGGAGACGCTGCGCGGCGCGCTGGAGCGGGTCGAGGCCGAGCTCGGCTCCCTCAACGGTGAGGCGGACGCGGTCAGGAACAAGCTCGTCGCCATCCTCCAGACCGGCCTGACCAGGCTCGCGCCCGGCCCGGCCGTCGCGACCGAGGTGGTGGCGAAGATCGGCTCGGCGTCCGACGAGGAGATCTTCGCGCTGATCGACAACGAACTCTGACCACCGTCCCGACCACCCCCTCGCTACTGGAAAGGCTCGACAGATGGGGAACGAGGAAAAACTCCGCGCCTACCTCAAGCGTGTGACCGTCGAACTGACCCAGACGCGCCGCCTGCTCGCCGCCGCCGAGGACCGGACCCACGAACCGGTCGCGATCATCGGCATGGCCTGCCGCTTCCCCGGCGGGAGCGAGACGGTCGAGGGGTACTGGGACATGCTGTCGCAGGGCCGCGACGGCGTCTCCGAGGTCCCGGCCTCGCGCTGGGACATCGACGACTACTACGACCCCGACCCGCGCACCCCGGCCGCCATGTACACCCGGCACGGCGCGTTCCTGCCGGAGATCGCCACCTGGGACGCCGAGTTCTTCGGCCTGTCCCCGCGTGAGGCGCTCCGCGTCGACCCGGTCCACCGGCTCCTGCTGGAGCTGACCTGGGAGGGACTGGAGAACGCGGGCGTCTCCCCGGGCCGGGTGGCGGGCAGCCGCACCGCCGTGATGATCGGCCTGATGGACACCCTCCAGTACGGCCGTCTCCAGCTCGAACGCCAGGGCCTGGACGCGCTGGCGGACCCCTACCTGGCCGCCGGGGCGTCGGCCAGCGTCGCCGCCGGGCGGATCGCCTACCAGTTCAACCTGTCGGGCCCGACGCTCACGGTCGACACCGCCTGCTCCTCGTCGCTGATCGCGGTGCACCTGGCCGCCGAGAGCCTGCGGCGCGGCGACTGCGACCTGGCCGTCGCCGCCGGAGCCTCGCTCACCATCCACCCCACCAATTTCATCCAGGCCTGCGCCGGCGGGATGCTCTGCCCGGACGGCAGGTGCAAGACGTTCGACGAGGGCGCCGACGGCTACGTGATGGGGGAGGGCGCCGGCCTGGTCGTGCTCGAACCGCTCTCCAAGGCGATCGCGAACGGCCGCCGCATCCGGGCCGTGCTGCGCGGCTCCGCCGTCAACCAGGACGGCCGCAGCAACGGCCTCACCGCCCCCAGCCGCAGCGCCCAGGTCGCGGTGATCACCAGCGCGCTGGCCGCCGCAGGCGTCTCGCCCGACGACATCGACCACGTCGAGGCGCACGGCTCCGGCACCCACCTCGGCGACGCGATCGAGCTCGGCGCGCTGCACGACGTCTTCGGCGGCCGGTCCGCCGAACGCCCCCTGCGGGTCGGCGCGGTCAAGACCAACATCGGCCACACCCAGGCCGCCGCCGGGGTCGCCGGGCTGATCAAATCGGTGCTGATCCTGGAGAACCGGCTCATCCCGCGGACCCTCAACCTGACCGCGCCGTCCCCGGCCGTCCCCGCCGACGGCTCGATCAGGCCGGCCGCCGAGGCGGTGCCGCTGCCCGGCGAGGGCACCCCGCGCCTGGTCGGGGTCAGCTCGTTCGGCCTGTCCGGCACCAACGCCCACCTGGTGCTCGAATCAGCGCCCACACCCGAGCCGGCGGCGGCGGTCGGGGGGCCGCACGCGCTGCCCCTCTCGGCCGCCGGCGACGCGGCGTTCCGCGAGCACGCCGCCCGCCTCGCCTCCTGGCTGGAGGACCACCCCGCCGCCGACCTGGCCGACGTCGCGCACACCCTCCGGGTCGGCCGCGCCGAGCACGACCACCGCCGCGTCCTGGTCTGCGACGACGTCGCCGAGGCCGTGCGCGGGCTCCGGGGCGCGGCCTCGTCCGGGGCCGCCGCCCGCGTCAAGGGGCGGCCGCGCGTCGCCTTCCTCCTCCCCGGCGTCGGCGACCAGTACGCCGGCCTCGGCCGGGAGCTCTACCAGTCCGAGCCCGTCTACGCCGAAGCGGTCGACCGCTGCGTCGAACTCCTCGGGGACGTCGACCTGCGCCCGCTGTTCGAGCCGGCCGAACCGGCCGCCTCTTCCGGAGACCTGGCCGTCCTGCTCGGCCGTGCGCAGGCCCCGTCGGAGACCGACGACCGGCTGGCGCACGCCGAGGTCGCCCACCCGTTCCTGTTCACCGTCGAGTACGCGCTGGCCCAGTTGCTCGCGCACCGGGGCGTCCGCCCGGACGCGCTGCTCGGCTACAGCCTCGGCGAGTACGTCGCAGCCACCCTGGCGGGGGTCTTCACCCTGGAGGACGCGCTCCGCGTCGTCACCGAACGCGCCCGCCTCATCAGCGCCATCCCGGCCGGGAGGATGGTCGCGGTCGCGGCCGGCGAGGACCAGGTCCGCCCCTACCTCGCCGGGACCGGGGCCGGGATCGCCGCGCTCAACGGCCCGTCGATGACCGTCCTCAGCGGCGCGCCCGACGAGATCGACGCCGTCACCGAACGGCTGCTCGCCGCGGGCGTCGCCTGCCGCCCGCTCCGCTCCGCGCACGCCTTCCACTCCTCGCTGCTCGAACCCGCGCGGGAGAAGCTGGCCGCGCTGATCGAGTCGGTGCCGCGGCAGGCCCCGGCCACCACGATCCTGGGCAACCTCACCGGTCTGCCGATGACCGCCGAACAGGCCACCAGCAGCGCCTACTGGGCCGACCAGCTCGTCAGCACGGTCAGGTTCGCGGACGCGGTGCGGCACTGCGTCGAGCAGGACATCGACGTGTTCGTCGAACTCGGCGCGGGGCAGACGCTCGGCGGCCTGGTCCGGCAGAACCTCGCAGGCGGTTCCCGGGCCGCCGTCCTCGGCACCCTGCCGGCCTCCTGGACCGGTGGCGCACCGCGCGACGCCCGGGTCGAACTCCTGGACACCTGCTCCCGCCTGTGGGAACTCGGCGCGGGCGTGACCTGGGAGCGCGTCCAGCCGGGACCCGGCCGGGTCGTCAGCCTGCCGGCGTACCCGTTCCAGCGGACCCGCTACTGGCCCGAGATCGTCGCGGGCAGCAGCTCGCCGGTGCCGTCCACCCGGCCGGCCGGACCCGCGGACCTCTGCTTCGCCCCCTCCTGGCAGCGGGACCCGGCGCGCCGGGCCGTCCCCGCCGGCCTGCGGCTGGACGGGTCGCTGATCGTGTTCGCCGACCCCGGCGGCGTCGGCGCGGCGCTCGCCGACCGCGCCGCCGCGTCCGGCGCGCGGGTCGTCGAGGTGGTCGCCGGGACCGAGCTGCGCCGCGAGGGCCGCCGCCTGGTCATCGACCCCCGCGACCCCGGCCACTACGCCGAGGTGTTCGCCCTCGCCGATGGCGACGGCCCGCTCCGGGTGGCCCACCTGTGGAGCCTCCTCGCCGACGACCCGCACACCGCCGTCGAACACGGCTTCGACAGCCTGCTGCTCGCCGCCCAGGCCCTCGGCGACCGGGAAGTGCGGCTGCTGACCGTCACCCGGGGAGCCACCGAGATCCTCGGCGCGGACGCGACGGCCCCGTACCGGGCCGTGACCCACGGCCTGGGACGCGCGATCCGGCACGAGTACGCGGGCCTGGACTGGACCGGCGTCGACCTCGACCCCGGCGCGCCGGACATCGACGCCGAGGCCGGTCAGATCGGCTGGGAACTGCTGCTGGACGCCGGCCGCGACGAGGCCGCGCACGACCGGGTCTCCGGCTGGCGGCGCGACCGGCGCTGGCTGCGCGGCTGGGCCGAGGTGCCCGCGATCGCCGACCCGCCGAAGCCGTGGCGGGAGGACGGCGTCTACCTGATCACCGGCGGCGCCCGCGGCCTGGGGATGGCACTGGCCCGGCACCTGGTCCGGGCCGGGGTGCGCAGGCTGGCGCTGGTCGGCCGGACCGCGCTCACCCGCGATCCCGGCGTCGACCCCGAGTCCAGGGCCGGGCGCAGCCTGCGGGACGTCGCGGACCTGGAGGCCGCCGGGGCCGAGGTGCTGCTGCTCACCGCCGACGTCGGAGTCCCCGCCGAGCTGCGGGCCGCGCTGGAGGGCTGCCGCGACCACTTCGGCACGCTCACCGGCGTCGTCCACGCCGCCGGGCTCCCCGCCGGCGGGATGGCGCAGCGCAGGGCGCTCGCGGACGCGGGGGCGGTGCTCGCCCCCAAGGTCCTCGCGATGGGCCCGCTGGCCGAACTGGTCGGCCCGGAGACCCCCGCCGACCGGCGGCCCGAACTGCTCGTCCTGTACTCCTCCGCCGTCACCGCGTTCGGCGGCATCGGCGAGAGCGACTACTGCGCCGCCAACACCGTCCTGGACGCCTACGGCGAGGCGCTCGCCGCCTCGGCCCCCTCCACCCGGGTCGTGTCGATCGCCTGGGGCCCGTGGCAGCACGACGACTGGCAGGCCGAGAGCCTCAAGTCCGCCACCGGCCTGGCCGAGCGCGTGCGCGCCTACCGCGAGCGGTACGGCTTCGCCGACGAGGGCGGCTGCGCCCTGCTCGACCGGATCGTGGCCGGTGGGCACGGCAGCGTCCTGGCGGTCCGGCAGCCGCTCGGCGAGGTGCTCCGCGACTGGTCGGCGATGGTCGACATCGACGCGCTGGTCGGGGCGACCACGGCCGTCTCGCTCAGCGAGCGCTTCCCGCGCCCCGAGCTCCGCACCGACTACGCCGCCCCCCGGACCGAGGCGGAGACCGCCATCGCCGAGGTGTGGGGCGCCTACCTCGGCATCGACCGGGTCGGCGTGCACGACCCGTTCTTCGACCTCGGCGGCAACTCCCTGGTCGGGATGGCCATGGTGCTCGCCATCGAGAAGGAACTCGGCGTGCCGATCGCGCCCGCCGTGCTGTTCGAACACCCGACCGTGGCGGAGTTCGCCGCCGCGGTGGCCGGAGACGCCGCGGAAGGCGCCCGCCAGGCTCTGGACACCAGCTCGGCGCGGGGGTCGCGGCGTCGCCGCGCCCGCTCGGGGACGCGGAAGTGAGGACGCCCGACATGAGAGCTGAAGACGTTTTCGACGACGAGGGCACCGACATCGCCATTGTGGGCATGTCCGGCCGGTTCCCCGGCGCCTCCGGCGTGGCCGACCTGTGGACCGCCATCCGGGCCGGCCGGTCAGGGGTGACCCGCTTCACCGACGAGGAGCTCCGGGCCGCCGGCGTGCCCGAGGACCTGCTCGCCGACCCCGGTTACGTGAAGGCCGGGGCGGTGATCGACGGGGTGGAGCTGTTCGACGCGGGCTTCTTCGGGTTCAGCCCGAAGGAGGCGCAGATCCTCGACCCGCAGCACCGGCTCTTCCTGGAGCACAGCTGGGAGGCGCTGGAGGACGCGGGCTGCGACCCCACCCGCTTCGACGGCGCGATCGGCGTCTTCGGCGGCTCCGCCTGGAGCTCCTACCTGCAGAACAACCTGGTGCCCAGCGAGGTCAGCGCCGTCATGGGCGAGCTCGCGGTGGGGCTGGCCAACGACAAGGACTCCCTCACCACCCGGGTCTCCCACACCCTCGGCCTGTCCGGTCCCAGCTACTCCGTGCAGAGCTACTGCTCCACGTCGCTCGTCGCGGTCTGCGCCGCCGCCAGCAGCCTGGCCGCCTTCGAGAGCGACCTCGCGCTGGCCGGCGGCGTGGCGGTCGGCGTCCCACAGCGGGTCGGCTACCTCTACCAGCAGGGCGGCATCGCCCCGCCCGACGGCGAGTGCCGCGCCTTCGACGCGGACGGTCTCGGCGCGCCGCTCGGCAGCGGGGTCGGCGTGGTCGCGCTCCGCCGCCTGGAGGACGCGCTCGCCGACGGCGACCAGATCTACGCGGTCATCCGGGGCTGGGCGGTCAACAACGACGCCGGTCGCAAGGTCGGCTTCACCGCGCCCGGCGTGCAGGGCCAGGCCGCCGTGATGGCCGAGGCGCTCGCCGCCGCCGGTCTGACACCGGCCGACATCGACTACGTCGAGGCGCACGGCACCGGCACCGCGCTCGGCGACGCCGCCGAACTGGCCGCGCTCCAGCAGGTGTTCCAGGGCCGGAACCTGCTGGTCGGCTCGGTCAAGCCCAACGTCGGCCACCTCGACAGGGCCGCCGGCGTGACCAACCTGATCAAGGCGGCGCTCGCGCTCCGGCACGGCGAGATCCCGCCGACCCGCAACCTGTCCACGCCGAACCCCCAGCTCAGCGCGGGCGATGCCCGGCTCGACGTGGTCACCGCCCTGCGCGCGTGGCCGCCCGCGACCGGCCGGGTCCGCCGGGCCGGGGTCAGCGCCTTCGGCATCGGCGGCACCAACGCGCACGTCGTGCTGGAGGAGGCCCCGCCGGTCTCCCGGCCGCGGGACACCGCCCGGCCGCAGCTGCTGATCTGGTCGGCCCGCTCTGCGAAGGCCGCCGACGAGCTGACCGCCGGCCTCGCCGACCACCTCGCCGACACCCCTGACCTGCGGCTCGGCGACGTCGCCCACACCCTGCGGGCCGGCCGCCGCGTCTTCGAGCACCGCCGGTTCCTGGTCGCCGCCACGGCCGAGGAGGCCGTCGCCGGGATGCGGGACGCCGGTGTGCTGGGACGCGCGGAGAGCCGCGCCGACCGCCCGGTCGCCTTCCTCATCCCGGGCACCGGCGAGCAGTACCCGGGCCTGGCCGAGGACCTGTACACCACCGAACCCGCCTTCCGGGCCGCCCTGGACGAGTGCCGCGCGATCCTGCGCACCCGTATGAACGGCGCCGACCCGCTGGAGGAGATGCTCCGCCCCCGCGACACCCGTTCGGGCGGCGGCCTGAGCGCCCTGCTCGGCCGCGAGAGCGCCACCTCCGATGCCCTGCCGACCACGCTGCCGACCGCGCTGCTGCACCCCGCGCTCTTCTCCGTCGAGTACGCCCTGGCCACGACCCTCATCGGCTGGGGCGTCACCCCGTCCGTGCTGGCCGGGTACAGCCTCGGCGAGTACGTCGCCGCCTGCCTTGCGGGGGTGCTCTCGCTGCCGGACGCGCTGGCGCTGGTCGCCCACCGGGCCAGGCTGATCGACACGCTGCCCGAGGGCGCGATGAGCGCGGTCCCGCTCGGCGCGGCCGACCTGACCGCCAGGATCGCGCGGGGCGGTGTCGCCGGGATCGACGTGGCCGCCGAGAACGGCCCCGACCTGACCGTGGTCGCGGGCGAGCCCGCCGCCATGGAGGCGGTCCGGGCGCTGCTGGCCGCCGACGGGATCCCGTGCCGCCCGCTGGCCACCGGGCACGCCTTCCACTCCCGGATGATGGAGCCGGTCCGCGCCGAGCTGACGGACTGGATCGCCGCCAACGTCGAGCTGTCGGGGCCGCGCGTCCCGTACGTGTCGAACGTCACCGGCGAGCTGATCACCGAGGCGCAGGCCACCGACCCCGGCTACTGGGCCGAGCACATGTGCGCGCCGGTCAGGTTCGACGCCGTGCTGGGCACGCTGCTGGCGCAGGGCGACCACGCCCTGCTGGAGTTGGGCCCCGGTCAGTCGCTGGGCGCGATGGTCCGGGCGCACCGCGACTGCCCGCGCGAGCGCTGGCCGCTGGTCGTCGGAACCCTCCCGGCCGCCGCCGACCCGCGCCCGGCCGGGACGGTGCTCGCCGAGGCCCTCGGGCGGCTCTGGCTGGCCGGCGCCCCGATCGACTGGCCCGGCTACCAGCAGGACCGGCCCGCCGCCAAGGTCGGCCTGCCCACCTACCCCTTCCAGCGGGAGCGCTACTGGATCGACGCCCCGGCCGGACGCCCCGCCGAGGCGCCGCGCCTGGCGGCCGACCCCGAGCCCGACCGTGAGCACGTCCAGCTCCTGGAGTCCCGCTGGGCCGCCGAGGCGCTGCCGGCGGAGACGGACACCGTCGGCCGTCACGTCCTGTTCGCCGACGGCGCCGGCGTCGCCGAGGCGCTGGCCCAGGCGCTCCGCGCCGACGGCGGCGAGGTCGTGACGGTGCGGGCGGGAGCCTCGTTCGCCGAGGTCCCCGGCGGCTTCACCATTGACTTCGCCTCGGCCGCCGACCACGTCGCGCTCGCCCGGCGGCTGGCCGAGGGCGGCCCCTCCGTCGTGGCGGACCTGCGCCTCCTCGACCCCGGCCCCGACGGCCCCGAGGGCCCGGACGGCCGGGCCGTCGTGCCGCTGGCCCGGCTGCTCGACGCCTTCGGCGACGACGGCGGCGACCGGACCCGGGTCGTCGTCGCCACCCTGGGCGGGCAGTCGGTCGCGCCGGGGGAGCACGCCGACCCCGCCCAGGCCGCGGCGGCGACGCTGCCGATCATCGGCAACCAGGAGTACCTGGCCCTCGACTGCCGGGGCGTGGACCTGGACCCGCGCGCGAGCGCCGCCGGTCACGCCGACGTCCTGGCCGCCGAGCTGCGGCGCACGTCGGCCGACGTCCTCGTCGCCTACCGGAACGGCCGCCGCCACGTGCGGGAGTTCGTCCCCGCCTCCGCGTCCAAGGTCCACACGGGCGTGCGCCCCGGCGGCACCTACCTGATCACCGGCGGGCTAGGCGACGTCGGTCTGCTCGTCGGGGAGCACCTGATCCGGGCCGGCGCGGGCCGGCTGGTCCTGACCAGCCGGAGCGGCCCGCGCGGCGACGGCCCCGACCGCCTGCGCGCGCTCGGCGCGGAGGTGCTCACCCCCCGCGTGGACGTCACCGACGCCGCCGCGATGCGCGCGATGCTCGCCGAAGTGGGCCGGATCGACGGGGTGGTGCACGCCGCCGCCGAGACCGGGCCCGACACCTTCCTCCCGCTCCGCGACGTCACCGAGGCCGCCGTCGCACGCCACTTCGGCGCGAAGGTCACCGGAGCCCGGGTCCTGGCCGAGGTGCTGGCGGGGGACGAACCGGACTTCTGTCTGCTGTTCTCGTCCACCTCCTCGATCCTGGGCGGCATCGCGTTCGGCAGCTACTCGGCCGCCAACGCCGCGCTCACCGCCCTGGCCCGGCGGCCGGGATGGCTGGCCGCGAGCTGGGACACCTGGTCGGTCACGCTGGAGCGCCTCGAAGGCGGCATGGGCGCGACCATGGCGGCCCACTCGATGTCCGCCGCCGAGTCCCTGGCCGCGCTCGACCAGGTGATCGCGATCGGCAGGCCCGCCGTCGTGGTGGCCGCGGGCGGCCTGGCCGACCGGCTGCCGAAGGTCGCCGCCGACGTCGCCGCCGGACCGGCGCACGCCGCCGAGCGGTTCCCCCGCCCCGAGCTGCCGCAGCCCTACAGCCCGCCGCTGACCGGCACCGAGCGCGCGCTGGCCGAGCTGTGGTCGGAGGTGCTGGGCGTCGAGCCCGTCGGCACCCGCGACAACTTCTTCGACCTCGGCGGCAACTCGCTGGTCGCGCTCCAGATGCTGGCGCTGGTCAAGAAGCGGTTCGGGGTCGCCGTCCCGACGGTGCTGCTCTTCGAGGCCCCGACCGTCCACCGGCTGGCGGCCATCCTCGACGAACGCGGCGCGACGGCCTCCCCGGCCAAGCCCGCCCCCAAGCCCGTCGTCAAGCCCGCCCCCGTCGCGGCGACCCGCGACGACGACGACCGGCGGATCGCCATCGTCGGCATGGCCGGCCGGTTCCCCGGCGCGGGCGACGTGGACGCCTTCTGGCACAACCTCCGCGACGGCGTCGAGTCGATCAGCTTCTTCAGCCCGGACGAGCTGCGGGCCGCGGGCGTCGACGAGGCCCTCATCCACGACCCCGCCTACGTCCCCGCCCGCCCGGTCCTGGACGACATCGCCGGCTTCGACGCCCAGTTCTTCGGCATCAGCCCCCGCATGGCCGCCCTCACCGACCCGCAGCAGCGCCTGTTCCTCGAAGTCTGCTGGGAGGCCCTGGAGCACGCCGGCTACGGCGCCCCCGGCCACCGCGGCCGGGTCGGCGTCTACGGCGGCGCGAACATCAGCACCTACCTGCTCCACATGGGCGAACGCCTGATGCGCGAGGACGAGGACGTCAGCCACTACGAGATCATCATGGGCAACGACAAGGACGCCCTCACCACCACCGTCTCCTACCTCTTCGACCTGCACGGCCCGAGCGTCGCCGTCCAGACGTTCTGCTCCACCTCCCTGGTCGCCACCCACCTGGCGGTGCAGAGCCTGCGCGCCGGGGACTGCGAGATGGCCCTGGCCGGAGGGGTCTCGATCCGCGTCCCCGACAAGGTCGGCCACGTCTTCGGCCCCGGCGGCATGGAGTCGCCCGACGGCCACGTCCGCACCTTCGACGCGCAGGCCCGGGGCAGCATGTTCGGCGACGGGGCCGCCGTGGTCCTGCTCAAGCGCCTGTCGGACGCGGTCAGGGACGGCGACCACATCTGGGCGGTGATCCGCGGCTCGGCGATGAACAACGACGGCGCGCTCAAGGTCGGCTACACCGCGCCCAGCGTCGTCGGCCAGGCCAGGGTGATCGCCGACGCGATGGCCGACGCCGGGGTCACCGGTGAGGACATCAGCTACGTCGAGGCGCACGGCACCGCCACCGAGCTCGGCGACCCGATCGAGGTGGCCGCGCTGACCCGCGCGTTCGGCCCGACGGGGGAGACGGGCTACTGCCCGATCGGCTCGGTCAAGACCAACGTCGGCCACCTGGACCGCGCGGCCGGCGCGAGCGGCCTGATCAAGACCTCCTACGCCCTGACCAACCAGGTCATCCCGGCGAGCCTGCACTACACGGCCCCCAACCCGGAGATCGACTTCGACAACAGCCCCTTCTACGTGAACGCCGAGCTCTCCCCGTGGCGGACCCGCGACGGCCGGCCGAGGATCGCCGGGCTCAACTCGCTCGGGATGGGCGGCACCAACGTGCACATGGTCATCGAGGAGGCCCCGGCGCGGACCGCGAGCGTCGAGGACGCGAAGGGCCGCCGCCACCAGATCCTCCCGGTGTCGGCCCGCAACGCCGTCGCCGCCGAGGAGGCCGCCCGGCGGCTCGGCGAGCACCTGGCGGCCGCCTCCGGCACCCGGCTGGCGGACGCCGCGTACACGCTCCAGGTGGGCCGCAAGACGTTCGAGCACCGCAAGGTCGTCGTCGCCACCGCCACGGCCGACGCCGCGCGGATCCTCACCGGCGAAGCGGCCCAGGACGGCCTGCTCTCCCGGGTCGACACCGTGCAGGGCCGCCAGACGGCGTTCCTGTTCGCGGGCGTCGGCGAGCAGTACCCCGGCATGGTCACCGAGATCTACGAGCGCGAACCCGCGTTCCGCGCGGCCCTGGACGAGTGCCTGGAGCTGCTGCGCGGGCCGCTCGACGGCGTCGACCTGCCCGGCCTGGTCGCCGGCGGGCGGGGAGCGGCCGACGACCTGGCCGTTTTGCTCGGCCGGGCCGAGGCCGGGTCGGGGGACGGCCGGGCCGGCACGCTGCGCCGCACCGAGATCGCCCAGCCGGCCCTCTTCGCCGTCGAGTACGCCCTGGCCCGCACCCTCATGGCCTGGGGCGTCCAGCCCCGGCTGATGCTCGGCTACAGCCTCGGCGAGTACGTCGCGGCCTGCCTGGCGGGGGTACTCTCGCTGCCGGACGCGATCGCCCTGGTCGCGCACCGGGCGGCGCTGATCGGAGCGTTGCCCGCCGGGTCGATGGTGGCCGTCTCGATGCCCGCCGAGGACCTGCGCCGCAAGTTCCGGCTGGAGCGGCGCGGCCTGGACCTCGCCGCCGTCAACGGCCCGCAGGTCTCGGTCGTGGCCGGGCCGGCGGAGGAGACCGAGCGGCTCGTCACCGAGCTGCGCCGGGCCGAGATCCCGTGCCGGGCGCTGGAGACCACGCACGCGTTCCACTCCCGGATGCTCCAGCCGGTCGCCGGCGAGCTGACCGACTGGGTGAAGGCCAACATCCGGCTGAACCCGCCGGAGCTCCCCTACATCTCCAACCTGACGGGCGAGCTCGCCGACGCCGACCTGGTCTGCGACCCGGGATACTGGGCCGAGCACATGTGCGGGACGGTGCGGTTCGGCAAGGGCGTCGAGACGCTGCTGGCCGACCCCGAGCTGGCCGTGGTCGAGATCGGGCCCGGCCAGTCGCTCGGCGCGCTGGTCCGCGGGGCGGGCTGCCCGCCGAAGCGCTGGCCGCTGATCCTGCACGCGCTGCCCGGCGCGAGCGACCGGCGGCCGGACGACGAGGCGCTGGCCGGATGCCTGGCCCGCCTCTGGCTGGTCGGCGCGGACCTGGACTGGAACGCCTACCACGGGCGGCTGCCCGAGACCGGGAACCAGACCGGGAACGCGGGCCTGCCGGGCCGCATCCCGCTGCCGACCTACCCGTTCCAGCGGCGCCGCTACTGGACCGAGGGGACACCGGTCGCGGCCGGCCCGAAGGCCGACCGGCCGGCGAAACCGGCGGGCCTGGACGGCGGCAGCATCTTCGACGCGATCACGAGTCTGCCCAAGCTGCCCGAGGAACAGTGGCTCCACCTGCCGGTCTGGCGGCAGACGGCGGCCCCCGCGCCCAGCGCGGACCGGCCCCGCTCGTGGCTCGTCTTCACCCGCGAGGGGGCGGCCGACGAGGTGACCGCCGAACTCGCCGCGACCGGCGCGACCGTCATCCCGGTCCGCCCGGGCGAGGGTTACGCCGCCACCGGTGACGGCCGCACGGTCCGCCCGGGAAGCGTGGCCGACGCGCTCGCGCTCCTGCGCGACCTGCGCGCCGCCGGTCACGGGCTCGACCGGGTCCTGCACCTGTGGACCCTGGAGCCCGGCGGCGGCACCGTCGAACACGGCCTGCACACCCTGGTCGCCCTGGCGAGGGCGGCGGGGGAGTCCGGCGTCGACGGATGGTCGCTCGACATCGCGGTCTCCGGCACCCAGGAGGTCCTCCCCGGCGAGGTCCGCGACCCCGACGGGTCGACGCTGATCGGCCCGGCGCTGGTGATCCCCCTGGAGTACCCGAGGGTCACCACCCGCTTCATCGACGTCGACACCCCGTCCGGCCTGGTCGCCGAGCTGGCCCGCCCGCAGACCGATCGGATCGTGGCGCTCCGCCGGGGCCGCCGCTTCCTTCCCGGCTACGAGACCATGGCCACCCCGGACGCCACGCCGCTGCGCGACGGCGGCGTCTACCTGATCACCGGTGGCCTCGGCGGCATCGCGCTCGGCCTGGCCGAACGGATGGCCCGCGACGTCAAGGCGAAGCTCGTCCTGCTCGCCCGTTCCGGCCTGTCGGGCCGGGCCGAGGCCGCCCGGCGCGTCCAGGCCGTCCGCGACCTCGGCGGCGAGGTCGAGATCGTGGTCGGGGACGTGTCCGACCCGGCAGCGGTGAAGCGGGCGGTCGACACGGCGGTCGAGCGGTTCGGCGCGCTCCACGGCGTCCTGCACGCCGCCGGGCTCCCGGCCATGGGCCTGATGCAGTTCAAGCGGCCCAGCGAGCTGGACGCCGTGCTCGCCCCCAAGATCGCCGGAACCCGGGCGCTGGCCGAGGCGCTCCGCATCGGCGAGCCCGGCGAGGTCGAGCTGGACTTCCTGGCGCTGTTCTCCTCGATCACCTCCGCCACCGGCGGCGGCCCCGGCCAGGTCGACTACTGCGCCGCCAACGCCTACCTCGACGGCTACGCGCTCCGGCTGGCCGCGACCGGCCGCAAGGTCGTCTCGATCGACTGGGGCGAGTGGACCTGGAACGCCTGGGAGGCCGGCCTGGCCGGTTACGACGAGGGCCTCCAGACCTTCTTCAAGGAGAACCGGGCCAGGGTCGGCATCGGCTTCGACGAGGGGTACCGCTCGCTGCTGCGCGCCCTGGCCAGCGGCGAGCCCCGGGTGGTCGTCTCCACCCAGGACTTCGAGACCGTCGTCACCGGCAGCGCGCTGTTCAACCTGGAGGCGGTGACCGCGCCCGCCACGGCCGGTGGCGGCGGCGACCGGCACCCCCGGCCCGAGCTGGTCACGCCCTACCAGGAGCCGTCGGGGCCGAAGGAGGAGGCCATCGCGGCCATCTGGGGCGACGCGCTCCGCCTCGACCGGATCGGCGTGCTCGACAACTTCTTCGAACTGGGCGGCAACTCGCTGCTCGGCGTCAGCATCGTGGCCGCTCTGCGCCGCGAGTTCGCCCTCGCCGAGCTCCCGCCGCACATCTTGTACGAGGCGCCGACCGTGGCCGCGCTCGCCACGACCGTCGAGGCCCTCACCTCGGGACCCGCGCCGGGGACGGCGGGCGAGAACGGCGGCAGCCACGTCCGCGCCCAGCTCCGCCGGTCGGGCCTGGAGTCGTCGGCCTCCCGCCGGCGCCGATGAGCGCCATCAGTCAGCAGGACAACCAGAGAAACGGAGAGGTCATGACACTTATCGGTGTGGTGGGCGCCGGCGTGATGGGCGTCGGCGTGGCCCAGAACCTGGCACAGACCGGCCACGACGTGGTCCTGGTCGACAAGGACGAGGAGATCCTCGCCGCGGCCCGCGCCACCATCTGGCGCAACGCCAGGATGAGCCGCCTGATGGGCGGCCCGGCCCTGGACCCCGACGACGTGCTGTCCCGGATCACCACCGCGGTGGGCGCGGAGGCGGTCGCCAAGGCCGACGTCGTCATCGAGAACGTGACGGAGAACTGGGACGTCAAGCGGGCGGTCTACGAGACGATGGACGCGGTCTGCGGGCCGGACACCGTCTTCGTGGTCAACACCTCCGCGATCCCGATCACCAAGGTCGCCGCCGTCACCGGCCGCCCCGACAAGGTCGTCGGGGTCCACTTCATGAACCCGGTCCCGGCCAAGCCGGCGTGCGAGCTGATCCCCGGCTTCCACACCACCGCCGAGACCGTCGAGCGGGTCCGCGA
Organism: Herbidospora cretacea; assembly: GCF_001570605.1. GTDB lineage: Bacteria > Actinomycetota > Actinomycetes > Streptosporangiales > Streptosporangiaceae > Herbidospora > Herbidospora cretacea. Next base: position 160,868 of record NZ_BBXG01000013.1, read on the forward strand.
CCTGCTGTCGGCGATGGGCAAGAAGGCCATCGACGTCAAGGACGCCTGCGGGTTCGTCTCCAACCGGGTCCTGATGCTCACCGTGAACGAGGCCGCGTTCCTCGTGCACGAGGGCGTCGCCACCGCCGAGTCGGTCGACGAGGTGTTCCGGAGCTGCTTCGGCCACCCGATGGGCCCGCTGGAGACGGCCGACCTCATCGGGGTCGACACCATCCTCTACAGCGTCGAGGTGCTCTACGAGCACTACGCCGACAGCAAGTACCGCCCCTGCCCGCTGCTCAAGCAGATGACCGACGCGGGCCTGCACGGCCGCAAGTCGGGCCGCGGTTTCTACACCTACGCCAACTAAGGAGTCAGACATGTCCGGCAACGCCAAGGAACAGATCCTCGACTTCGTCCGCGCCCGATACCCGCAGGCGGAGATCGACGAGACCCAGGACATCTTCGCCCTGGGCTTCGTGAACTCGCTGTTCGCCATGGAACTGGTGATGTTCATCGAGAAGACGTTCGAGGTCACCATCCCCAACGACGAACTGAAGATCGACAATTTCAGGTCCGCCAACACCATGGCGGAGCTGGTGGACCGGCTTTCGCCCGCGCGGGTCTGACATGACGACCCTGGCTGAGACCGCGCCGGGCGCCCTTCAGGTCACCGACAGGAAGTCCGCCCGCGCGTTCGTCGACACCCACATCGTCCCGTACGCCGACGCGTACGACCGGCAGGGCCGGGTCCCCGAGGAGCTGCTGGAGCGGATGACCGCCGCCGGGCTCTGGGCCCCCTTCCTCCCCCGGGAGACCGGGGGAGGGGGGATGGACCTGGTCACCCTCGGCGAGGTCCACGAGGAGGTGGGCCGGGGCTGCTCCTCGGTGCGCAGCCTGCTCACCGTCCACACGATGGTGTCGTGGGCGGTGCAGCGGTGGGGCAGCCCGGCGCAGCGCGAACAGTGGGTGCCGGCGCTCGGCCGGGGAGACGTGCTCGCCGCGTTCTGCCTGTCCGAGCCCGGCGCCGGCAGCGACGCCTCCGGGATCGCCACCAACGTCGTGGAGAAGAACGGCGGCTGGGTCCTCAACGGCGTCAAGAAGTGGATCACCAACGGCCAGCGGGCCGACCTCTTCCTGGTCTTCGCCCGCACGGCCACCAGCATCGGCGCGTTCCTGGTCCCCAGGGACAGCCCCGGCGTCGAGGTGACGCCGATCGAGGACATGCTCGGCACCCGGGCGTCGATGATCGCGGAGATCTCCTTCCGCGACGTCGCGCTCGGCCCGGACGCGCTGCTCGGCCCGAGCGGCTTCACCGCCGGCATGGTGCTGACCGGCACCCTGGACCTCGGCCGCTACAGCGTGGCGACCGGCTCGGTCGGCATCATCCAGGCCGCGCTGGAGGCCTGCGCCGCCTACGCCTCCCGCCGCACCGTCGGCGGGTCGCTCCTCAAGGACCTGCCGCTGATCCAGGCGAAGCTCTCCGACATGGTCACCGACGCGCGGGCGGCCCGGCTGCTCGTCGCCGAGGCCGGCCGGCTCAAGGACGCCGGCGAGGCGTCCACGATCATGGCGACCTGGGTGGCGAAGTACTTCGCCTCCACCGCCGCCGCCCGGCACGCGTCCGAGGCGGTCCAGATCCACGGCGCGAACGGCTGCGGCCACGACTACCCGGTGGCACGGCTGTACCGGGACGCCAAGGTCATGGAGATCATCGAGGGCAGCAACGAGATCCAGCGCATCACCATCGCCAGCCAGGCAGAACGGGAGATCATCTGATGACCGTGGTCGACGAAACGCCTCTTGTCGTCCCGGAGAAGCCCGTCCAGGGACGGATCAAGTGCGTGGTCTGGGACCTGGACAACACGCTCTGGGACGGCGTGCTGCTGGAGGACGGCGAGGTCACCCTGCGGCCCGCGGTGGCGGCGCACATCCACCGGCTCGACCAGATGGGCGTGCTGCACTCGATCGCCAGCAAGAACGACCATGACGCCGCCTGGGAGAAGCTGCGCGAGTTCGGCCTCGACGAGATGTTCCTGCACCCGCAGATCAACTGGAACGCCAAGTCAGAGTCCGTCGCGCGCATCGCCAAGGCGCTCAACCTCGGGCTCGACGCGTTCGCCTTCGTCGACGACCAGGAGTTCGAACGCGGCGAGGTCGGCCACGGCCTGCCCGCCGTCACCCTGGTCGACGTCGTCGACCTGGAGGAGGCGCTGGCCCGGCCGGAGTTCATCCCCCGCTTCGTCACCGACGAGTCGGCCCAGCGCCGCCCCATGTACCAGGCGCAGGCCGCGCGGGACGACCTGGAGTCGGGCTTCGTCGGCACCAACGAGGAGTTCCTGGCCGGGCTGGAGATGCGGTTCACCATCGCCCCCGCCGTGCGGGACGACCTCCAGCGGGCCGAGGAGCTGACCGTCCGCACCAACCAGCTCAACTCGACCGGCCGCACCTACTCCTACGAGGAGCTCGACGAGCTGCGCGAGTCCCCCGACCACCTGCTGCTGGTCGCCTCCCTGACCGACCGGTTCGGCAGCTACGGCAAGATCGGCCTGGCCCTGGTGGAGAAGGGCGAGAAGGTGTGGCGGCTCAACATGATGCTGATGTCCTGCCGGGTGATGTCCCGCGGCGTCGGCATGGTGCTGCTCAACCACATCATGCGGCTGGCCCAGGCGGCCGGGGTGAGCGTGCGCGCCGACTTCGTGGAGACCGGCCGCAACCGGATGATGCAGATCACCTACGCCTTCGCCGGGTTCCGCGAGGTCGGCAGGGACGGCGTCCACGTGGTGCTGGAGGCCGACCTGAGCACCGTCCAGCCGCCACCGCCCTACGTCCACTTGGAGATCGTCGATGAGCTTTGACGACGCGGCGTCCCGGTGGATGCCGTTCGCGGGCCAGACCGGCGCCGGCCCCGGCGCGCTCGCGCTCTACTGCCTGCCGCACGCCGGTGGCGCCGCCTCCACCTTCCGGAGCTGGCAGCGCGTCCTGCCGGGGGTGGCGGTCCAGCCCATCCAGCTCCCGGGCCGGGACAGCAGGCTGAGAGAGCCCGCCTACGACCGGATGGGCCCGCTGGTCTCCGACCTCGCCGAGATCGTCCAGGCGGACGTCTCGCTCGGCTCGATCGACCGCAGGTACGCCCTGTACGGCCACAGCCTCGGCGCGCTCGTCGCGTTCGAGCTGGCCCGTGAGATCCGCCGCCGCGGTGGCCCGCCGCCGGTGCACCTGTTCGTCTCCGGTTCGGTCGCCCCGCAGCTCGCCTACGAGGACGGCAAGCCGGTCGGGCAGATGTCCCGGCCCGAGGTCGTCTCGATGCTGCGCGACCTGGGCGGCACGCCGGAGTGGCTGCTGGCCGACCCCGGCGTGCTGGACATGATCCTCCCGGCCGTGGTCGCCGACTTCACGATCAAGGAGACCTACGAGTACCGCGCGGAGAAGCCGCTGGACATCCCCATCACGGCCATGCCCAGCACCGACGACGCGCGGATCAAGGCCGAGACCGTGACGCCGTGGGGGGAGCAGACCACCAGGGAGTACGAGCTCCAGCCGTTCGTCGGCGGCCACTTCGCGGTGTTCGAGCAGGCCGCGCTGGTCCACAAGCTGATCTCCAAAGCCCTGCTCAAATGGATGTGACGGACTCCTTCGTGTGGCGGGTCCACCTCGATCAGCCGGATGGCGTGAGGTGGGCCCCGCTGCTTTCCGGGCCCGAGCGGGCGCGCGCGGCGGCGCTGGCGACCCCGGTCGAGCGCCGCCGCTTCACCGTCGCGCACGGCGTCCTGCGGGCTCTCCTCGGCGGGCTCACCGGCCTGCCGCCGGAGGGTCTCGTATTCGGCGCGGAGCCCGGCGGCCGGCCCTACCTGGACGGCCGCCCGGTCGACTTCAACCTGTCCCACTCCGAGGAGTGGGCGCTGATCGGGGTGGCCCCGCCGGGCCTGCGGGTGGGCGTCGACGTCGAGCGCGTCCGCGACGACCTCGACCACCTGGCCATGGCCCGGCACCTGTACCGGCCCGCCGAGGTCGAGCGCCTGACCCGGGCCGCCTCTCCCCGGGAGGAGTACTTCCGGCTCTGGTGCGCGAAAGAGGCGTACATCAAGGCGACCGGGGCGGGCCTGGCCGGTCTGCGGGACGCGCTGGTGACGCACGAAGGGAACGCGACGGTGGGTTCGTCGCGTTCCCTTCGCTGGCTCGATGTGGCGCCCGGCTACGCGGGCGCCGTCGTCACCACCACTGTTTGACCACTGTCACGACCGTTGGGACACCGGCACCACGTACCGGTTGAACACCAGGTCGCGCAGCACGTCGTCACCGCCCTCCACGATCGACACGTACCGCACGTCCCGCAGCAGCTTGCCGATCACCGAGTCGTGCGTGTACCCCACGCCGCCGAACATCTCCGACGCGGCCGAGGCGATCTGCCAGCCCGTCTGGCCGCAGAACATCTTCGTGGTCAGCGCCGTCTTCAGCGTGCCCACCCGGAGGAACTCCGCGGCCGCGTCCGGCCGGGCCGCGATCTCGTCGTAGCGGCGGGCCGCGGCCAGGCACTGGTTCGCCATCACGTCGATCTGCATCTCGAACTGGCCCAGCTTGGCCGCGAACACCGCGTTCCCGGCCAGGACGGCGCCCTTGACCTGCTTGGTCCTGCCGTACTCCAGGCACACGTCCCGGATCCGGCGGGCGACGCCGAGCGCCGTGGTGGCGATGAGGATGCGGCTGGCGTTCAGCCCCACCTCCAGCAGCCGCAGCCCGTTGCCGCGCAGCACGTTGGCGGCCGGCACCCGGCAGTCGGTCAGCGTCACCTGGTAGGTCGCCGAGGAGCGCAGCCCCAGCACGTCCCAGCGCTTGTCGATCCGGATGCCCGGCGTGTCCCGGGGGACCAGCACCGCCAGGTAGCCGGCCGGGTCGTGCTCGGCGCGGGCGACCACGACCAGGAACTCGGCGAAGTCGGCGTTCGTGGAGAACGCCTTCTCCCCGTTCAGCACGACGTCGTCGCCGTCGCGGCGGGCCGTCGTGGTGATCCTGGCCAGCTCGCTGCCGGCGGCGTGCTCGCTGCCGAGCGTCGCGCAGAACCCGCTCCCGGCCACCAGTTTGCCCAGGTAGTGGTCCCGCAGGTCGGGGGAGCCGTACAGGGAGACCATGCTGGTGGTCAGGACCGGGATGAACAGGGTGAACGCGGCGCCGGCGTCGGCGTAGGCGAGTTCGGCGACGATCCGCACGCCGTCCTCCAGGCTGAGGCCGGGGCCGCCGTGCTCCTTCGGCACCCACCAGTTCGCCAGACCGGTGTCGGCGAACCGCTCGTACAGCGGGAGCGGCGCCTCGGCCAGCGAGTCGAGGTAGGCGTCCTTGCCGATGAGTTCCCTGCGCGCGAACGCCTGGACCGCCCGCACGTGCTCCGGCTGCCTCATTCGGTCTCCCGTTCGTCGAGCAGCTCGGCCAGGAGGCGCACCGTCGGGCACTCCAGCAGTCCCGTCACCGGGACCGACGCGTTCAGGGTCTTGCGGATCCTGGTGGTCAGCTCGATCGCGAGGAGCGAGTGGCCGCCCAGCTCGAAGAAGTTGTCGGTGGCGCCGATCGGCTCGATGCCCAGCACCCGCGACCAGATGTCGGCGAGCGCCTTCTCGGTGCCCTCCCTCGGTTCCACGTAGGGGTTGTTGAGGTCGGGTCTCGGGTGGCGTTCCTGGTCGTCGGGGGTGTCGTCGGCGCCGTGGATGTCGCCGGTGACCCACTGCGCCAGCCGGCCCTCCAGCGGACCGGTCGAGATGACCAGGTGGCCGACCCGGTCGATGGCCGCCAGGGCCCGCTCGAGGACGTCGACGCCTTCGGCCGGGGCCATCGCGAAGCCGACGACGGCCTCGCTGTGGCCTTCCAGACGGGTGGCGTCGATGCTCCAGGTGTCCCAGTCGACGGTCACCCAGCGCGCGCCGCCCGCCACCCGGGACTGCCGGATGTAGGCGTCCAGCGCCGCGTTGGCCGCCGCGTACGGCGCGAGCGTCATGCCGCCCAGCACCGCCGCGATGGACGACAGCGTGATCCGCCGGTCGGCTGCGTGCCCGCCGAGCACCTTCTCCAGCACGTGGAAGCCCTTGACCTTGGTGGCCAAGTGGGCGTCGCACTGGGCGCGGTCCATCAGGTGGGCGAAGTTGAAGTACGCCCCGTCCTGCACGCCCGCGCCGTGCACGACCACGTCGATCCCGCCGAACCGCTCGACCGCGGCCTCGACCACGGCCGCCATCCGCTCCTCGTCCGCCACGTCGGCGGACAGGCAGAGCACGGTCGCGCCCCGGCGCTCCAGGTCCAGGATGTTGTGGATGTGCCGGGCGGTGCGCTCCCCGCCGGGGGGCGTCTGCGCCAGGAACGCCTCCCACTCCTCGCGGGGCGGCAGCGGCGACCGGGCGGTGAGGACCAGGTTGCAGCCGTACGCGGCGGCCAGGTGCCGGGAGAGCACGAGGCCGACGTCGCCGAGGCCGCCGGTGATCAGCACGGTCTCGCCGTTCCTGATCGGGCGGGTCTCGTCGGTCAGCTCCTCGGTCGGGAACGGGTCGTAGGCCCGCACCCAGGTCTCGCCGGCGCGGACCGCGACCGGGCCCTCGTGCGGGGCCAGGATCGCGGCCAGGATCTGGACGGCGTCGCCGACTGGGTGGCCGGCGGCGTCGACGTCGATGGTGCGGGCCCGGATCCGGGGGTTCTCCTGGGCCAGGCTGGGGGCCAGCGCCGCCAGCGTGGAGTGCTCCGGGTGGCGCAGGTCCGAGCCGAGCACGCCGACCGCCCCCGAGGTGAGCAGGGCGAGCTCGGCGCGCGGCGCGGAACCGCTGTTGTCGACCAGTTCCCTGGCCAGCGCCAGCACGGAGTAGAAGCCGCGGCGCTGCTCGGCGTCGAAGTGGGCGGACGGGTCGTGACCCGGTCCGGGCTCGGCCGCGGCCAGGCTGAAGCCGTGGACGATCGCGCGGGGCGCGACCAGCAGCGAGTACATCAGCTCGGCCATGTCGTCGGGCTTGTCCAGCCGGACGGTGAAGTTCCCGGCGTCGTCCTGGTCGAAGCTCTCGCCGCTGCGGACCGCCGTGACCTCGGCGCCCGCCGCGTCCAGCCGGTCGATCAGCGCCTCGCCCCGGGCGTCGTCGGCGAAGACCAGCCAGGGACCGGCCGCCCGCAGCCGCTCGTCCAGGTCGGCGACCGCGAACGGCCGCTGCCGCCAGGTGGGCAGGTACGTCCACTTCGACCGGTCGAAGGTCTTGTCGTTGCTCACCGGGGCGGCCTGCGCGTTCGGGGTGGCCTTCACCCAGTAGCGGCGCTTCTGCCACGGGTAGGTGGGCAGCTCGACCCTGCGGCCCGCGCCCCGGTGCAGCGCGGTCCAGTCGATCGCGCTGCCGGCCTGCCACAGCCGGGCCAGCGTGGCCAGCAGCCACTCGGCCGCGGGCACTCCGTCGGCGGGGGCGACGGCGATCTCCTCCGACGTCTGGCCGTTGTCCTCGCGTGACACCTGCACGCCGAGCCGCCGCAGCCCGTCGGCCAGCGCGCCGACCGCGTCGTGCCGGTCGGTGCCGTCCTCGATGCCGATCACGGCGTCGACCGCCGCGAGCAGCTCCGGCCACCAGGATTCCGGCACGCCCTCCGGCGTGACCAGGCGCACCTTGGGGTTGCGGCGCTGGGTCTTGGCGTTGATCCAGCGGGAGGGGTCGGTCAGCGCCACGACCGCGTCGTCGCGGTCGGTGACCACGACCGCGCGCCGCAGCGCGAACCCGCCGCGCGACATCTGCAACGTGAACGCGACGTCCGCGATGTCCTCGCCGGAGTCGGCGGCCAGGTGACCGGCCAGGCGCTCGCCGAGTTCGTTCAGCGCGTTCTCGTCGCCCGCCGAGAACGTCAGCAGGTGCGGGCCCGGCCGGTGGGGGAGGACCGGGCGCGGCGGCGCCTGCTCCAGCACCACGTGCGCGTTGGTCCCGCCGAGGCCGAACGAGCTGACCCCGGCCCGGCGCGGGTGCGGGCCCTCCGGCCACGGCCGGTGCTCGGTCAGCACGGTGAAGCGGTCCTGCGCGGTGGCCAGCGCCGGGTTCGGCTGGGCGTAGTCCGGCACGCCCTGGAGCAGCTCGTGCTTGAGGCTCAGCGCGGCCCGCATCAGCCCGGTCACGCCGGAGGCCCGGTCGAGGTGGCCCAGGCTCGGCTTCAGCGAACCGAGCACGGCCGGGGTCTCGCGCGGCTGGGTGAACACCCGGTTCATCGCGGCCAGCTCGATCGAGTCGCCCAGCATGGTGCCGGTGGCGTGGCACTCGACGTAGCCGATGGTGTCGGGTTTGACCCCGGCCACGCCGAGGGCCGTCTCGATCACGTCGGCCTGGCCGTCGACGCCCGGGGCGGTGTAACCGGCCCGCATCCGGCCGTCGTTGTTGGAGGCCGAGCCGAGAATGACGGCGTGGATCACGTCGCCGTCGGCGAGCGCGTCGGACATGCGCTTGAGCGCCACCGTGCCGACGCCGCTGCCCATCACGGTGCCGCCCGCCTCGGCGTCGAAGCTGCGGACCTTCCCGTCGGGCGACATGATGCCGCCCTGCTCGTACAGGTAACCGGCCGGCTGGGGGAGCGGCGTGAACGCGCCGCCCGCCAGCGCCATGTCGCACTCGTAGGTGAGCAGGCTCTGGCACGCCAGGTGCACCGCCACCAGCGACGTCGAGCAGAACGTCTGCACCGACACCGCCGGGCCGCGCAGCCCCAGCTTGTACGACACCAGGTTCGCCAGCGAGTCGCGCTCGTTGCCGATCGCCATCAGCATCGCGCCGCCCGGCGCGCCCGCCAGGTGGAAGATGTTCTTCACCACGTAGTCGGGGAACCCGCACCCGCCGAACACCGCGACCTGTCCCGGCACGTCGGTGGGGCAGTAGCCGGCGCCCTCCAGCGCCTCCCACGAGCACTCCAGGAACAGCCGGTGCTGCGGGTCCATCATCTCGGCCTCGCGCGGGTTGATCCCGAAGACCCCCGCGTCGAAGTGCTCCAGGCCGTTCAGCGGGCCGCCGATCCGCACGTAGCGCGGGTCGGCGATCTGGCCCGGCTCGACGCCGTTCTCGCGCAGCTCCTCGTCGGTGATCTCGCGCAGTCCCTTGATCCCGGACAGTACGTTCCGCCACAGGTCGGCGACGCTGTCGGCGCCCGGGAAACGACCGGACATGCCGATCAGCGCCACCGCCGAGGCGTAGTCGGTTTCTGTCATGACGTCCTTCCGCTCCGGAGCATGTTCCGCCGCTGTTCGATGCGCGAGGTGCGCTGCTGTTCGCGCACGTCGGCCGTCTGCTCTTCCTTGGCCTCGCCCGCGGTGGCCGCTTCGGCGAGCGACGAGATCGTGGGCGACTGGTAGAGGATGTGCGGGGGGAGGTAGGTCAGGCCGAGCGCCTTCCGGACCTCCGTGATGATCTCCATGCCGAGCAGCGAGTTGCCGCCCAGCTCGAAGAAGTTGTCGTGGACGCCGACCGACTCCAGGCCGAGCGCCTCGGTCCACACCTCGGCGATCTTCTCCTCGGCCTCGTTCTGCGGCTCCACGAACGCGGTCGACAGGTCCGGCCTGGGGTGCCGGCCGAAGGCGTCCCTGAGCTTCTTGACCGTCGCCTGGTGGCTCTCGATCGAGGACTTGCGGCTCATCGCGACCAGCGGCGCGAAGTCCTGCGTGGAGGCGACCACGTGCCGCTCGCCGCTGTTCAGCACCCGGACGAGGGTCTCGAAGCCGTCCTCGAAGCTGAGCCCGAACAGGCCCCGGTACCAGGTGAAGTACTGCTTGGAGCCCTCGTCGTAGTTCTCCAGGCCCTCCGTCCAGCCGTTCCAGGTCCACTCGCACCAGTCGACCGAGGTGACCAGCGCGCCGGGCAGCGGGTCGCTGAGCGCGAAGGAGTCCAGGAACGCGTTGGCCGCGCAGTAGTCGACCTGCCCGGCGCCGCCGCCGGTGGCGGAGGTGGTGGAGGAGTAGAGGGCGAGGAAGTCGACCGGCACGTCCTTCAGCACCTCGGCCAGGGCCAGCGAACCGGCCACCTTCGGGGCGAGCGTGCGCTCGATGTCGGCCACGGTCTTGAACTGCATCAGGCCGACGGCGGGCACGCCCGCGCAGTGCAGGACGCCGTTGAGCCCGCCGAAGTGCTCGATCGCCGCGTCGACGGCCCGGCGCACGTCCGCGACCTTGGACACGTCTCCGGCCACCGTGACGACCCCGACGCCGGCCGCCTCCAGCCGGCGCAGCCCCTCGACGCGCCGCCGCACCTCGTCGGCGGTGCCGGGGGCGGCCAGGATCTGGTTCCACTGGTCCTTCGGCGGGACGGCGGTGCGCCCCATGAGGACCAGGTTGGCCTGGTACTTCCCGGCCAGCAGCTCGGCCATGCCCAGGCCGATGCCGCCCAGGCCGCCGGTCACCAGGTACGTCCCGCCGCGCCGCACGTCCACGACCGGGTCGGTCCTGTCGATGTTGGCGGCGTCCAGCACCTCGTAGCCCGGCGTCCAGCGGCGGCCCTCGCGCAGCGCGACGACCTGGTCGTTGGGGTCGGCCCGCAGCTCGGCCAGCAGCCCGCGCAGGGCGGCCGGTCCGGTGCCGGCGTCGATGTCGATGAGGCGGGTCTTGACCCTCGGGTACTCGACGGGGATGAGCCGGGTCGGGCCGAGCAGCGTGTTGCGCTCGGGGATGACGTCGTCGCCGGTCAGCACCTTCTGGCTGCCGACGGTGACGATGTCCAGCGCCCAGGCCGGCAGGCCGAGGTCGACGGCGGCCCTGGCGAAGGAGACCAGCGTGTACAGGCCGCGCTTCAGGCACTCCTGGGTGGCGTCGCCTTCGGCGGGGGCCGGGTCGGCGGTCCACAGGTGCACGACCCGCTCCGGCGTGAATTCACGGCCGCCGAGCGTCCGCAGGGCGGCGACGACGTCGTCCTGCGAGCCGGGGCGGATGACGAAGCCGTTTGGGGTCTCGGCGTAGGCGTCGCCGGGCCGGACCAGGACGACCTCGTGGCCGAGCGCGTCCAGCGCGGCGCGGACCGATCCGGTCAGCGTGTCGGCCAGGCCCGCGTCGGTGAAGAGCAGCCACTTGGTCTGCTCCTCCGCGCGGACGAGCTGCGGCGCGGTCTGCCGCCACACGGGGACGTTGATCCACCGCTCGTCCGGCAGGCGCGGCAGCGCGGTCGCGATGCTGGTGGGGTCGCTCTCGTCCAGCAGCGGCACGCCGGGCGTCAGCGCCGACTGGTCGATCTCCAGCCAGTAGTCCTGGCGGTCGAAGGGGTAGGTCGGCAGCGGGACCCGGCCGGGCGTCCAGCCGTCGTGCAGGGCGTCCCAGTCGATCGGGACCCCGGCCAGCCAGAGCTTGGCGACGGCGGTCGCGGTGGCGGCGAGCGTCTCCACCTGGTCGCCCTGGCCGGGCAGGGTGGTGACGATCAGCGGCCACTGGTTGCGGTCGCAGTCGGGGTGGCCGCGGGTCAGCGCGCCGAGCGACTGCCCGGGGCCGATCTCGGTCAGCGTCAGGTCGCCGCCGCGCAGCACGTGCGCGAGCCCGGCGCCGAACTCGACCGTCTCGCACATGTGGCGGGCCCAGTAGCCGGGGTCGGTGACGAGCTCGGCGGTGGCGATCTCGCCGGTGACGTTGCTGACGTACGGGATGGACGGCGGGTTCAGCGTCACGTTGGCGCTGATCCAGGAGGTCAGCTCGGCCGCGACCGGTTCGAGCATCCGGGAGTGGAAGGCGTGCGTGGTCTGGAGGCGGCGGCAGCCGATCTCCGCCGCCCGCAGCCGCGCGGCGGCGGCCTCGACGCTCTCCTCCGGCCCGGCCAGCACGAGCTGCGAGCCGGTGCGGACCGCGACGTCGAGGCCGAGGTCGCCGAGCACCGCCTTCAGCCGCTTCTCGTCGGCGGCGACGGCCAGCATGCCGCCCTCCGGCTGGGAGGTGATCAGCTTCGCCCGGTAGGCGACCAGCTTGAGCGCGTCGGCCAGCGACAGCACCCCGGACAGGCAGGCCGCGACGTACTCGCCGAGGCTGTAGCCGACCATGATCTCCGGCTTGACGCCCCAGCTCATCAGCAGCCGGGCCAGCGCGTACTCGGCGACGAAGACGGCGGGCTGGATGAGGTGCGCGTTCGGGGTCGAGCGCGGGGAGGCGTCCCCGGTCCGCCCGAGCAGCGCGGCCAGGTCGGGGGCGGTCGCGGGCCCGGCCGGGACGAAGACGTCGGACAGCTGGGAGGCCTCGGTGAGGCCCAGCAGGCTGACGCACTCGTCCACGTCCGCCCGGAAGGCGGGCTCCTCCTCGTACAGGGCGGCGACCATGCCCGGGTACTGCTCGCCGACGCCGGCGATCAGGAACCCGGTCTTGCGGCCGACGGCCGTGTCGGTGCGGCCCAGCGGCCCGGCCGGGTCGGCGAGCAGCGCGGCGGCCCTGGCGTTGCCGTCGGCGACGATGACCTTGCGGTGGTTGAAGACCTTGCGGCCCTTCTGGAGGGTGTAGGCGACGTCGCCCAGGTCCAGGCCGGGGTCGGCGGCGACGCGCTCGCCCAGGCGGGCCGCCATCGCCTCGGCGGCGGCGGCCGACCGGGCCGACACCGGGAGGATCTGCCAGCGGCGGGGCCGCTCCCGGCGCTCGGCCGGGACGGGGGCCTCGACGATGATCGCGTGCGCGTTCGTGCCGCCCATGCCGAGCGAGCTGATCCCGGCGATGCGCGGCCGGTCGGCGCTGCGCGGCCAGGGGGTGGGCTGGGACGTGACGTAGAACGGGCTGGCCTCGAAGTCGATCTCGGGGTTCGGCGAGGTGTAGTGGAGCGTCCCGGGGATCAGCTCGTGCCGCAGCGACTGGACGACCTTGATCAGGCCGGTCGCGCCGGAGGCGCGGTCGAGGTGGCCGACGTTCGGCTTGATCGAGCCGAGGATGCAGTACTGCTTCTTCTCCGTCTGGCCGAACGCCCTGGTCAGGGCCGCGACCTCCATCGGGTCGCCGACCTCGGTGGCGGTGCCGTGCGCCTCGACGTAGGAGATCTGCGACGGCTCGATGCCCGCCTTCTCGATCGCCTTGGACACGCAGCGGCGCTGGCCGTCGATGCTGGGGGCCAGGTAGCTGAACTTCATCGCGCCGTCGTTGTTGATCGTGGAGGCGCGGATCACCGCGAGCACGGTGTCCCGGTCCTCGATCGCCCTGCCCAGGCGCTTCAGCGCGACCACGGCCGCGCCGTCGCCGAACATGCTGCCGCGGCCCTGCGCGTCGAAGGTCCGCACATGGCCGTCGGGCGACTCCTGGCCGCCCTCCTCCCACAGGTAGCCGGTCCGATCGGGGATGCGGACCGACACGCCGCCCGCCAGCGCCATGTCGCACTCGTCCCGGCGCAGCGCCTCGCTCGCCAGGTGGACCGCGACCAGCGAGGTCGAGCAGAACGTCTGCACGGTCACGCTCGGCCCGGACAGGTCCAGCCGGAACGACACGTTCGTGGCCAGCGAGTCCTTGTCGTTGCCGATCATCAGCGCGGACGTGTCGATGCCCATGGCGAACGCCTGCAGCCGGGTCAGCAGGTAGCCGCTGATGTTCATGCCGGCGAACACGCCGACCGAGCCGCGGCTCTCCGGCGAGCCGTACCCGGCCGACTCCAGGACCTCCCACACGCATTCGAGGAAGAGCCGCTGCTGCGGATCGGCCAGCGTGGCCTCGCGCGGGTTGTAGCCGAAGAACGCCGCGTCGAATCCGCGGATCTCGTCGAGAATCGGCCGGCTCCGGACGTAGTTCGGTTTCGAGAACGTCGCCGCCGGCACGCCCGCCTCGATCAGTTCCTCATCCGAGAAACGCGTGAAGGATTCGACCCCGGTGCTGATGTTCCGCCAGAACGTTTCGACGTCATTGGCTCCCGGGAATCGACCGGCCATGCCGATGATCGCAATATCGGACTCGTCCGCGGGGTATTGCGAGTCACCAGGTGGATGTTGCTGAGTCATCAACATGCCCCTATTCACCGAATTTTTAGGTGGGAATTCTTTTAGAGGAGCCCGCCGCGGCCCCAGCCGCGGGTGAGCCGGCGGATCGCGAACGCGCCGCAGACCAGCGCGATCCCCAGCAGGATCGCCGCGGGCTTCAGGACTCCGGCGGTGTCACCGGCGACCGCGGCCTGCAGCAACTCCAGGGCCCAGTAGCCGGGGGACGCCTGCGCGGCGACCTGGGCCCACTCCGGCATCAGGCTCAGCGGCACCAGCGCCCCGCCGAGCGAGCTGAGCGTCAGCGCGCCCACGTCCGTGATCACGCTGAGCTCGCCGTGGCTGCGCACGATCGCGGCCAGCAGCGCGCCGATCGCCAGCAGCGTGAACGCCCAGAGCAGGATGGCCCCCAGCACCAGCGGGACGTTGCCCGGGATGGGCAGGCCGATGACCAGGCAGCCGTAGATCAGCAGGATGGTCTGCTGGGCGATCATCACCACGTAGATCGGCAGGGTCTTGCCGATCAGCAGCTCGGCGGCCGGCGCCCGGCTCACCCGGAGCCGGTCCCAGGTCTTCCAGGTGCGCTCGGCCAGGATGGCGTTGCCCGCGATGGAGATCGCGAACACCGAGAACATGACCAGCAGCCCGGTCACCACCTTGGTGGTGCCGCCGTCGACCGCCCGCACGTAGAGCGGCTCCAGGACCAGCATCAGGACCATCGGCATGACCACGTAGCTGATCGTCTGGCCGGGGTCGCGGAGCCGGATGAGCGTGTTGTTGCCGGCCATCGCGCGGATCCGGTGGAGGGACTCGCGCAGGGCAGCGGCCGGCCCGGGACGGTATCCGGTCTCAAGGAGCATCGCTGACCGCCAGGGATCGGTAGAGGTCGTCCAAGGAGGGGTTGTGGACCTCGATCGTGCTGATCGGCCGCTCGGCGCGGCCCAGCAGGTCGATCAGGGTGGCCGCCGGCTGCGTGGTGGAGACGCGGACCTCCTCCTCGTTGTCGTGGATCAGCCGCACCTCCCCGGGCAGCCCGTCGACCAGTTCGTCGTAGGTGCCCCGCGCGATGATCCGGCCGCTGCGGGCCACCGCGATGGTGGCCTGCAACTCGACCAGTTCGGGCAGGTAGTGCGTGGTGTAGACGATGGCCGCGCCCTCGCCGGCGCGCTGCTTGACGACGTCGAGCATCGCCTCGCGGGTCTCCAGGTCGGCGCCCGCGGTCGGCTCGTCCAGCAGCAGCAGACCGGGCCGGTTGATCAGCGCGGTGGCCGCCTGGACGCGCCGCTGCTGCCCGCCGGACAGCGCCGCCGTCCTGCGGTCGATGAACGCGCCGAGCCGGAGCGCGACGGTCAGCTCCTCCACGGCGCTGTCGAGCGCGGCCCGGCGCAGCCCCGCGAGCTTCCCGAACAGGTTGAGGTGCTCGCGCACGGTGACGGACGGATAGAGCGCGATGTGCTGCGGCGCGACGCCCACCCGCCCCCTGCTCGCCGACGGCGGGCGCCCGTCGATGGTCACGTGACCGCCGTCCTGACGGACCAGGTACGACACGATCTCCACGAAGGTCGTCTTGCCCGCGCCGTTGTGCCCGACCAGGCCGACGATCTCGCCGGCCGCCACACTCAGGCTGAATCCGTCCAACGCCAGGACCGGGCCGTATCGCTTGACGAGATCAATGGCTTGCAGCAAGGTGTCACCTCCTTGAGTGTTCACCTCGAAAAGACTGTGCTTTTCGCATATCCGCGAATGGGGAATTCGGGAATTTGACTGAGGAAATCGAGTTACCGCTACAGTAGCGGCGGGCGGCCCGGCCGCTATTGGCAGGAAGTGGCCGGAGACAACAGGCCAACGGCCGTTCCCCTAGGGGTGTCCCCTATTCGCCGGACGCCGTGAAGACAGGGGTTGCGGGTCCAGGTCGGCCGACCTGCGAAAACGGCTGTTTGTGCTTGACAACGGCCAGCTGTTCACGGTGACCCGTTGCTGTCAGAATCTCCGGGTGGCTATCGAACGCTCTGACACGAAGTTGCCGGAGGCAGGCGAGAGTCGCCTCAAGGGGCTGCCGCCCGTCGCGGCGGGCCCGATCGCCGCGCTGGCGGCGTCGCTCGCGGTCCTGCTGACCGCCCTGTCCCTTCGGTACGGGTTCCATCGCGACGAGCTCTACTTCATGGTCGCCGGCGACCACCCCGACTGGGGCTACGTCGACCAGCCGCCGCTGACCCCGCTGCTGGCCCGCGCGAGCACCGCCCTGCTCGGCGACTCCCCGGCCGCGCTGCGCGTCGTCGCCACCATCTTCTGTGTGGCCGCGGTCGTGACCGTCGCCCTGATCGCCCGCGAACTCGGCGGCGACCGCCGGGTGCAGACCGTCGCCGCCTGCTGCGCGGCCGGTTCCGGGATCGTCCTGGGCCTGGGCCACCTGCTCGCCACCGCGACCTTCGACATGCTGGCCTGGCTGGTGATCAGCCTGCTGGTGCTGCGCCTGCTCCGGACCGGCGACGGCCGCTGGTTCGTGCTGATCGGCGTCGCGGTCGGCGTCGGCATGGAGAACAAGCAGCTCCTCGGGCTGCTGGTGGTGACCCTGTTCCTGGCGCTGCTGCTGGTCGGGCCGAGAGACGTGCTGCGCACCCGCTGGCTGCCGATCGGCGCGCTCATCGCCCTGGTCATCGCCGCGCCCAACCTGATCTGGAGCGCCGCGAACGGCTGGCCGCAGTTCGCGGTCGCGGCCGGCATCAGCGAGGACGGCGCGGACGACCGCGCGATGCTCCTCCCGCTGCTGATCGCGCAGCTCTCCCCGCTGTTCCTCCCGTTCTGGGTGGCCGGCCTGGTCCGCCTGTGGCGGGACCCGTCGGTCCGCTGGGCCCGGCTGATCCCCGTGGCGACCCTGCTGCTGTTCACCGTCGTGCTGCTCACCGGCGGCAAGGCGTACTACGTCCTGCCCCTGCTGATCGTCTCGATGGCGGCCGGTGCGGCGCCCGTCGTCGCCCGGGTCCGGCCGCGCGTCCTCGTCGCGGGCATCGCGGTCGCCGCCGCCATCAACGTCGTCATCGGGCTCCCGGTCCTGCCGCCCGCCGCCGCCGGGCTCCCGAACGCGCTGAACGCCGAGGTGGGGGCGCAGATCGGCTGGCCGCAGTTCGTCGGGTCGGTCGCCGACGCCTGGCGCCAGATCCCCGAGCCCGACCGCGCCCGCGCCGTCATCCTCGCCCAGAACTACGGCGAGGCCGCCGCGATCGCCCTCTACGGCCCCCAGCACGGCCTGCCCGCCGCCTACTCGGGACACATGAGCTACGCCGACTGGGGCCCGCCCCCGGACAGCGCCGACGGCCCCGTCCTGCTGGTCCACGCCGCCGAGAACCGCTGGATCGCCGCGCGGTTCACCGACTGCCGCCTCGTCGGCCCGGTCGACATCGGCCACGACATCGACAATCAGCTCAGCGAGAACGTCATCCGGATCTGCGGCGCGGCTCCCGTCGCCTGGTCCGCCCTCTGGCCGAGTCTGCGGCACAGCTGATGGAGGCACCGATGAGCGGTCAGAACATGTCACCGGCAGGCCGGTCTCCGGCGGCCCTTCTCCGCTTAGCCTGGCTGACATGCGCGTAGGTTGCCTGATCGGGTCAGGCCGCGACTGCGACATCTACGAGGCCGGAGCGGGCAAGGTCATCCGGCGGGCCAAAGACGGCCGGAGCCTGGAACGCGAGGCGTCCGTCATGCGCCACGCCAGCCGTGGCGGCTTCCCCGCGCCGCAGGTCTACGACGCCGACGGCCCCGACATCCTGATGGAGCGCCTCGACGGCCCCAGCCTCTTCCAGGACGCCGCCGCCCATCCGTGCCGGGTCTCCGACCACGGCACCCTCCTCGCCGACCTGCTCGAGAAGCTGTCCGCCGTACGCGCCCCCGGCTGGCTCCCCGCCGCCTGTGTCGGCAACCACCTGCTCCACCTGGACCTGCACCCGCACAACGTGCTGCTCACCGGCGACGGCCCCCGCGTCATCGACTGGGCCACCGCCGGCCGTGGCGCCTCCGCCGCCGACATCGCCTCCACCTGGCTGGCCCTGGCGTCGGGCCACGTGGAGCCCGAGCTGCGCCCGAGCCGGGACCTCATGCTGGCGGCCTTCCTCGACCGCGTCGACCGCGAGGCCGCCCGGCCCTACCTGACCGTGATGGCGGAACGCCGCCGTACCGACCGCAACGCCGACAACGCGGAGACGGCCGCCATCGACCGCCTCCTCGCCCGCGAACACACGACCCTCGAGGAGGCAGTCAATGGCAGACCGACGTGAAGTCCGGGTATCTGATGGTGATCGCGAGGCCGCCGTCGCCCACCTGCTGGCCGCCGTGGACGAGGGCCGCCTCAGCCTCGACGAGTACAACGACCGCATGAGCCGCGCCTACGCCTCGGTCACCTTCGCCGACCTGGACAACCTCCTCCTCGACCTCCCCAGCCCCCAGACCGCGTCTTCCACGGCCACCGCCACCCAGACGAGAGCCCCGGCCGTGGCGGCGGGCGCGTTACCCCGCTGGCTCAAGGTCGTCTGGGTCGCGTGGGCGGCCAAGGTCGCCCTCAACCTGGTGATCTGGGTCCTGCTCAGCCTCACCGAGGGGGAAGTCCTCTACTTCTGGCCGATGTGGGTCATCTTCCCGCCGGGCCTGACCCTGCTCGGCCTCACCTACGCCGTCTCGGCCTCCCGGCAGAACGCGCGTCCCTGAACGGGACCCCGGCTCACGATCGTGGGCCGGGGTTCCGGCACGGCGGCGGCTGGAGCGTGGCCGCATTGCCCGAAACGTATCGAGAAGACGGAAGACGTGGCCGCCGACCCCACCCCGCAGGCTCCATGAGGCGGCCGCTCTGTTCGGACTGCTGGCCGCCCCGGCGCGAGTGCGACGTGAGCAGTCTCGCCGAGCGGGTGGGCGGCGCGCTACCAGGTGGCGTCGGCCCTGTGACCGGGTAGTGCGTCACCCCACGGGCAGCAGGGTCGCCAGCAGGTCGTCCAGGCTGACCAGGCCGGTCACCGTGCCGTCGGGGCCGCGGACGACGGCGAGCTGGCCGTGCGCCTCCTGGAGGGCGGCGACCGCGTCGGACACCGTCGTCTCCGGTGACAGCACGGGCAGCGGGTGGCCGAGGCTCGCCGCGCTCACCGCGCTGCCCCTCCTGCGCGCGAGGTAGGCGTCCCGCACGTGGACGACCCCGGCGGGCCCGTCCGCGTCGCTGACGATCAGCCGGGTGCGGCCGCTGGCCGCGCTCAGCTCGATCACGTCCTGCGGCGAGGACGCGGCGGGCACGGCGACGATGTCCCCGGCCGGGACCACCAGCGGTTCGATCGGGGTGCTGGGGGCGTTCAGCGCCTGGGTGAGGACCACGTGGTCGTCGGCGTCGATCAGCTTCAGGCGGCGTGACTCCTCCACCAGGCGCTGGAGCTGGTCGCGGGTGCGCGGCGGCGACTCGCCGTCCGTCGGCTGCACCCTGACCGCGCGCAGCAGCAGGTTGCTGACGCCGTTCAGCACGGTCAGGACCGGCCGGACGAGCATCGTGAAGCCCCGGAACGGCAGCGCCAGCATGGTGGCCGACCGCTCGGGGTGGGCGATGGCCCACGACTTGGGCGCCATCTCCCCGATGACCATGTGCAGGAACGTCACGATCGCCAGGGCGATGACGAACGCGACCACATGCGCCATCGTGGCCGACAGCCCGACGGCCTCGAAGGCGGGGGTGAGCGTTCCGGCGATGAGCGGCTCGGAGACGCACCTGGACCTCGACCCGTCGGGGGGCTCCTGCGGTCAGGGACGGGGTGAGCGGCACCATGAGGACGTCACCCGGCGCGGCGAACCGTTCGAGGTGGTGCAGGATCAGGCCGGCGACGGTGTCGTACTCGTCCAGGTCCGGCAGTTCGAGACCGGTCTCCAGGGCGATCTCGTCGATGCGGAGGGCGGCGTCGACCGTCCAGCCGTCATCGTCGCGCCTGACCGTGACGATCTCGGCGTCGTTCTCGTCGGTGATCTCGCCGACGAGTTCACGTCCTCCAACGTCACCAGCCCGGCCAGGCCGCCGTGCTCGTCGACGACGCAGGCGACCTCCTCGCCGCTCCGGTGCATCTGCGCCACCAGATCCGGCAGGGTGATGGAGAACGGCACGACCAGGACGTCCCTGGCGATGTCGGCGACCTTCGTCGTCGCCGCTCCGGCGGGCGGGACCCGCACGAGTTCCCGCAGCCCCACGATGCCGACGACCTCGTCCATGCGGGCGCCCATCACCGGATAGTGGGTGTGCCCGTAGCGGGCCAGGAGCTCGTCGAGCGCGGAGACGGCGGCCGAGCCGCTGATCGTCACGACGTCGACGCGGGGCACCATGACCTCTTCGGCCGTGTGGTCGGAGAAGGCCAGGGCGCGGGCCAGGATGTCGGCCTGGTCGCCGGGCAGATGCCCGTGGCGCTCCGACTCGCCGATGATGTGGCCGAGCTCCTCCAGGGTCGCGCCGTGGTGGAGCTCCTCGACCGGCTCGATGCCGATCGCCCGCAGGAGGCGGTTGGCGGAGGCGTCGAACAGCCTGATGACGGGCCCCGCCACGGTCAGATAGACGAGCGTCGAGCTCGCCAGGGCGCGGGCGAGAGCCTCCGACCTGGCCAGCGCGAGATTCTTGGGCGCCAGCTCGCCGAGGATCATCTGGATGACCGTGGCCACGACGAACCCGAGGACCAGCGCCACGGCGCCGACCGCGCCGGACGGCACGCCGAGCGCCTCCAGCCCGGGGGCGATGAGCTCGGCGAGGGCGGGCTTGGCGATGAAACCCACGATCAGAGCGGTGACGGTGATGCCGAGCTGGGCGCCCGACAGCATGAACGACAACCGCTCCAGCACCTTCACGGCGCGAGCGGCCTTCCTGTCGCCCTCCGCCGCCCTCTGCGTCAGGGCCAGCCGGTCGGCGGTGACGTAGGCGAACTCCTGAGCCACGAAGTAGCCGGTGGCGAGGGTCAGGACGAACACGGCGACGAGGCCGAGGAGGATGCTCATCCGGGCGTCAGCTCACCAGGTTCGCCGGGATTGTTACCGTCCGCTTCTACGCATCCACTCCTGTCCGATTAGTACCTTCTTGGGGTTCCGAACGAGCGGATGCTTACGGTCGTTCCAGGGCCGACCGCGTCAGCCGCCGGCGAGTGGCGCCTCGCCGGCGCTGAGGGTCCGCAGGATGTCGGCCAGCGTCGACAGCTGCTCGGGGGTGAGCGGCCTGAACAGCTCCTCGGCCGCCAGTTCGTAGCCGGCCGTCCAGTCCTGGGCCAGTGCGGCGCCCTGCGCCGTCACCCGGAGGAGCACGGACCGGCGGTCGCCCGCGCTGGTCTGGCGTTCCAGCAGCCCGTCCCGGACGAGCGCGTCGACCAGGGTGGAGGCGGTCCCCTGGGCGATGCCCACCGCGAGAGCGAGCTCGGTGAGCCTGACCGGCTGCGAACGCGCCACCTCCACCACCAGGCGCGACCTCGGCGTCGACACCCCGTGCTCGCCCAGCCGCTCGTTGAAGTGACGCACGAGCACCTTGGCCGTGCGGCTGAACTCGTCGGCGACCTGTGCCGCGGTCGGCTGCTTCTTCGCGTTCGGCATCGCCTGCCTCCTCTTGACGCCCTCATCGTACGGGAGGTTACATAGACGTCGATGCATCGACACCGAACTATTCGACGGCTATGCATCGACCGGGCGGGCGCGCACGAGAAGCGCGTCCTCGATCACCAGGAGTGCGATCATGAAGGTCTTCCTCACGGGCGGCAGCGGATTCGTCGGCGGCGCCCTCGTCCACCGCCTCCTCGCCGAAGGACACGAGGTCCTGGCGCTCGCCCGATCGAGTTCGAGCGTTCAGCGGGTGCGCGCGGCCGGAGCCGACGCCGTCCCCGGCGACCTCGCCGAACTCGGCCGGCCCGGATCCCCGGCCTGGCTCGCCAGGCTGCGCGAGGCCGACGCGGTCGTGCACGTCGCGGCCCACATGGAGTTCTGGGGCCCCGACGCGCTCTTCGAACAGGCCAACCACGTGCCGGCCCTCGCCCTGCACGCCGCGAGCGTCGAGGCCGGGGTGCGGCGCTTCGTCCTCATCAGCGCCGCGTCCGTCTCCACCGGCAGCCAACGCCGCCCCGTCGTCGACGAGTCGACACCGGAAGGCCGGCCGAACATCGCCTACAGCCGGGTCAAACTGGCCACCGAGCGCGCCCTGGTGAAAGCCCCCGGCGGCGACACCGAACTGGTCGTGCTCCGCCCGCCGTTCGTCTGGGGCCGCGGCATGACGACGATCGACGAGATGGCCGAGGTCGCCGAGGCGGGACGGTTCGCCTGGATCGACCACGGCAGGCACGTCGTCGACTTCGTGCACGTCGAGAACCTGGCCACCGCCGCCGTCCTCGCGCTCACCCGGGGCCGCCACCGCGGGGTGTACTACGTGACGGACGGCACGCCCATGCCCCTTCGCGACTTTCTCACCCCCTTGCTGGCCACCCGAGGCGTGGATCTGTCCAGGAGCCGCAGCGTCCCGCTGGCGATCGCGGCGCCCATAGCCGCGACGATGGACCGCACGGCCCGCCTGCTCCGCCGCAAGACGGCGCCTCCGCTGACGAACTGGCTGGTGAGCTTCACCGGCCGCGACCGTTCCTACGACATCACCGCCGCGCGCAGGGAGTTGGGCTACTCGCCTGACATGAGCGTGGAGAAAGGCCTGGCCGAGATGGCCTCTTCCGGGACGACCAGACCGATGTGACGACCAGAGGCCGGCGGCTCAGCCGTGCGTCATGATCCGTCGAGGCTGAACCCGGTGGCATCGCTTCTCACGGTGATCGCGTTGCTGCTCACATTTGTGCGCGCTTCTGGGGCTGAGTCGCTCCTGCTGCCGTGACGTCGGGTCACAGCGGTCACCCGGCCGGACGGTCAGGGACGGATGGCGCCCAGCAGGCGCCCGCGCCAGTAGCCGTCGAGGTCGACCACTTTGACCACGTCGCCCGTCTGGGGGGCGTGAACCATCTTGCCGTCGCCCGCGTACATCCCCATGTGTCCCAGCCCGTTGCTGAACAGCAGGTCGCCGGGCTGGAGCGCGTCGAGCGAGACGCGCCGGCTCGCTCCCCAGGCCCACTGGGTGTACGTCGTGCGGGGAAGCTGGACCCCCGCGCTGGCCCATGCGGCCTGGGTGAGGCCGGAGCAGTCCCAGGATCCCGGCCCCTCGGCTCCGTACTGGTAGGGCTTGCCGATCTGGGCGAAGGCGAACTGCAGCGCGGTCCGGGCGTTTCCCGACGCCGAACCCGTGTACTTGACCCCGGAGCCGTCGGGGTTGCCGACCCGATAGGTGTTGAGCCGCCTGAGCAGCTTGGTCTGCTCGCGGATGAGCCCTTCGACCTTCTTCTTCTCCTTGCCCACCTTGTCCCGTGCTGCGTCCGCCTCGGTCAGCACGACCTTGGCCTGGGCACGCTGCTCCCGGAGCTCCACCGAGGTCGCCTCGTACGCGCGCAGCACCTCACTCTGGGTGCGGGCGATCTGGTCGACCAGGAGCATCCGGGTCATCGCCTGACCGCTGTCGTCAGGGGAGGCGAACATCCGGGCGCCGGCGAACCCGCCGGTCTGGAAACTGCCCACCGCGAGGGACACCAGCTGCCGCTTGAGCCCGTCGAGATGCTCGTTCTTCTTCTTCAGGGTCGCGCCGAGCGACCGGTACTTCTTGTCCGCCGCGGCGACCGCCTCCTCGGCCTGGTTGTACTGCTCGACCACCTCGTCGGCCTGTTCGTTGAGCTTGACGAGCTTGGCGCGGACCTGGGGGATGGTGGGCCTGGGCTCGGCCGCGACCTGGCTCGGACTGGCCACGACGGCGAGCGCGAGACCGCCCGCGATCAACTGGAGGTGTCTGGCTCGCGTCCGTAAGGGCACTACTAGGTCTCCTCGTAGATCGGGGTCACGAAATGGTACAGAAGATCCTTGATCTGTATGGCCGGATTGATGCCGGAAGGTATCAATGGAGGTTCCGACTACGACCCCGGTGACCATCACGGGGTCAGGGGGGCCGACACGATGCGGGCGATGCGGGGCCTGGGAGATCTGGAAGCCGCGATCATGGACCGGCTCTGGTCCTACCGCCGCCCGGCGTCGGTCCGGTTCGTCCTGGAGGACCTCCGCCGGCATCGGGAGATCGCGTACACCACCGTGATGACGGTGATGGACAACCTGCACACCAAGGGGCTGCTCCGCCGGGAGCCGGTCGGCCGCGCCTACATCTACGAGCCGGTCGCCTCCAAGGAGGCCTACACCGCCCAGCTGATGCGTGAGGTCCTCGCGTCGGGCGCCAATCCGGCGGCCACCCTGGTCCACTTCCTGGAGCGGCTCACTCCCGAAGAGGCCGCGGCGCTGGAGGCGGCACTCCGCGTCCATCCGCCGAAGGGCAGTCCATGAAAGTCGCCGCTCTTACGCGGTCCCGGGCCGGAGGTCGAGGCGGCGCAGCAACTGGGCGTTCAGCGCCACCACGATTGTGGAGAGCGACATGAGGATCGCGCCCACCGACATCGGCATCACGAATCCGACCGGCGCCAGCACCCCCGCGGCTAGCGGGACGGAGATCAGGTTGTAGCCCGCCGCCCACCACAGGTTCTGCTTCATCTTGCGGAAACCGGCATGGGACAGGTCGATGACCGACAGGACCGACCGCGGGTCGTCGCTCGCGAGCACGACCCCCGCCGACGCGATGGCGACGTCGGTGCCCGCGCCGATCGCGATGCCCACGTCGGCCTGGGCGAGGGCGGGGGCGTCGTTGACGCCGTCCCCGACCATCGCGACGCGGCGCCCTTCGTCCTGCAGCTCCTTGACCTTGTCGGACTTGTCCTCGGGGCGGACACCGGCGAAGTACCGGTCGATGCCGAGGTCGTCGGCCACCGACCGGGCGACGGCCTCGGCGTCCCCTGTGATCATGACGACCCGCACGCCGCGTCGGCGAAGGGAGGCGACGGCGTCGCGGGACTCCGGCCGGATCTCGTCGGCCAGCTTCAGCGCGCCGACGACCTGGCCGTCTGCCAGGACGTGCAGGATCGTGGAACCGTCCGAGCGCCATTCGTCCGCGACGCCGAGTTCCCGGACGTCTTCCCGCTCCAGCAGATGAGGACCGCCGACCTGGACCCGTCTCCCGTCGACGGTGGCCGCGACCCCGACGGCGGGTGAAGACTCGAAGTCGTCGGCGGACGCGACGCGTGCTCCGTGCTCCTTCGCCCCCGCCACGACCGCCCGCGCCAGGGGGTGCTCGCTGTCGGTCTCGGCCGCCGCGCCCAGGGCCAGCACCTCCTCGACCGTGTGCCCGCCGGCGGGTTCGACGGCGACGACCCTGGGTTCGCCCCGGGTCAGGGTGCCGGTCTTGTCGAACAGCACGGTGTCGACGGTCCGCATGCTCTCGAGCGCCAGCCGGTCCTTGATCAGGACACCACCGCGCGCGGCCCGTTCGGTCGCGATCGAGACGACGAGCGGGATGGCCAGCCCGAGGGCGTGCGGGCAGGCGATCACCAGCACCGTGATCGTCCGGATGACCGCCTCGTCGGGAGCCCCCGCGAGCGACCAGACGCCCGCCGTGACGACGCCCGCCCCCAGAGCGAACCAGAACAGCCACCCGGCGGCGGTGTCGGCGATGCGCTGCGCCCGGGACGAGGAGTTCTGCGCGTCGGTGACCAGTCGCTGGATGCCCGCGAGCGCCGTGTCGTCCCCGACGGCCGTCACCCGTACGCGCAGGCCCGAATCGGTCGCCACCGTACCGGCGACGACCTTGTCCCCCTCCGAGCGCCGCACGGTCCGCGACTCCCCGGTGATCATCGACTCGTCCATGCTCGCGGAACCGCTGACGACGACCCCGTCAGCCGGGACGCGGCCACCCGGGCGAACGACGACGACGTCCTCAAGCCGCAGGTCAGCGGGCCTGACAGGCACCGTCTGATCCCCGTCGACCCGTTCGGCCTCGTCGGGCAGCAGGGCCGCGAGAGAATCCAGCGCGGACGTGGTCTGCGCGAGAGACCGCATCTCGATCCAGTGACCCAGCAGCATGATGACGATCAGCAGGGCCAGCTCCCACCAGAAGTCCAGCTGATGATCGAGAAGTCCGACGGACGCCCCCAGCGACGAGACGAACGCCACGGTGATCGCCAGGCCGATCAGCAGCATCATGCCCGGCTTGCGCGATCGCAGCTCGTCGACCGCTCCGGTCAGGAAGGGCCGCCCGCCCCAGACGTACATCACGCTGCCGAGCACAGGTGAGATCCAGCGGATCGCGACATGGTCCGGCAGGTGATATCCGATGATCATCGCGAACATCCCGGAGCTGAGGACCGTGGGGATCGCCAGGACGAGCATGATCCAGAAGAGCCGCCGGAACCGGGCGACGTGATCGCCGTGCCCGCCGTGGCCTTCGTGGGACGCATGTCCGGACGCCTCGTGTGACGGGGCGTCGGCATGCACATGGTTCGCGGATGAGTGCACCATGCCGGTCAGGTCCCTTCCTTCGTGGGCCGACGTTCCGGCCGCACGCTCCAACATACCCCCATGGGGTATCTATTCCCTGAGCGACTGACCCATGGAGCCCACAAGCTCCTTCGCGTGCCCGATCTTGGCGCTCTGGCGGTCTCGGCCATGCTCTCGGTGGGTGGGCCCTGGCTGCGAGTCAAGGTCTCGCCCCGGTCCGGGTCACTGCTTGGCGAAGGCGTCCCCCAGGGACTTCGTGCGGGTGGTGAGGGTCTCGCGGAGGGAGGCGAGTTCCTTCTGGGCCTCGGTGGCGTCGGCGCCCTGGTTGGCCTGGTACGACGCGACCGCACGGTCGAGGAGGGTGTCCGCCTTTCCACTGGAGAGGAGGTCCTGGTAGAGCTTCTGGTACTGCTCCTCGTAGATCTTCTTGAAGGCGGGCGTTTCGAGGAAGCGGTCCTTCAGCGTGTGTCCCATGCGCGTTCCGCCACCACCTGGCCGCCGCTGAGCCTGCTCGGGTGCTTGGCTCTGCCCATCAGATCGACCTGCGGCCGCGTCCTGTGCACCGGTCGGGTCCGCGGGTCGCCGGTCACCTTGGCGCATGCGGCCGAAACCGCCCATGCTCAACGCATCGTCAGGGCCGGCGGTCGCGTCGCCGCTGAAGGCGAGGTTCAGGTCCCAGGTGATGACCTTGAACTTCTTGGTCGTGAGGTCGTGCCACAAGTAGTAGTTGCGGCCGGGCCCTGCCATGTCGTCGAAGTTGAGCAGCATGTTCTGCAGGGCCAGGTAGCGGGCGAACGACTCCACGTCGAGCTTCGCGGCCAAGCCCGCGGCGAACTCCTCGTCGGAGGACTGCTCGACCCATTTGACCAGGTCGATCACCGGCTGGAGGTCCTGCTCGCCCTTGGCGTTGATCTGCTTGTAGTCGTCCATGTAGGAGGTCTGGTCTTCGCCCCTGTACGTGAAACTCGACGTCGCCAGCGACTTGTAGAGCACGCCGTCGCCCAGTTCCTCCGCGTAGCCCTCATCGAGGTACTCGACCAGCAGCCGAGGGCCCGAGGAGCGGCCGTTCACGGAGAAGGCGCTGTACGCGTAACCCTGTGACGGTTCACCCGACGTGTCGACCATCGAGATCGCCAGCGACTCCTTGAGCAGGGTCGACGACCCCATAGAGGTCGGGCGGACGGCGATCTGGCTGTGGCCCTGGTAGCGGCGGCCCTCGGCGAACTCGTCGAAGCTGATCAGCCAGGGCAGGTTCTCCGGCTCCTCCGCCTTGAGGGACATGCCACCCGTTCCAGCGAACCCGCCGCCGGGTGGCGGTTCGAAGCCCTCCGGTGGCTGGAATCCGCCGCCGACCGGCCCCCGGCCGCCTTCTCGGCCCTTGCCGTTCCAGGTCAGGCTGCCCAGGGTCGAGTTGCCCTTCAGCCGGACGCCGACGCTGGGGATCGTCGTCCCATCGATGACCAGGTCGGCTTCGACGTAGTTCTTCTCGCCGCTCTTGAAGTACTCGGTCAGCATCTCTTCGTAGGCGGCGTCGGTGAAGGTCAGTTTCACCTCGTGGGGCTTCGAGGGGTCGAAGAGCTCCGCCGAACCCTTCAGGTCGGTGATCACGGTCGCCCCGGAAGCGGAGGCGGTGCTGGTCACGTACGGGCGGATGGTTCCCGTTCCGAAGACCCCGGCGCACACCGCCAGGAAGATCCCCGAGGCGGCGACCGGTTTCCAGTTCATCCTCAGGGAGACGGGGATCCGGTGTTTGAGGGCCATCAGAGGTCGGTCTGGTCGTAGCCGGTCAGGACGGTGACCGACTGGCCGTGGTTGCGCCCGCGCAGGGCGCTGATCAGATCGGCGGGCTCGTGGCCCTTCTTGATCTTCACGGTGTACATCAGCTCCATGAGCGCACCGGCCCGGATCGACTCCATGCTGACCAGCTCGAACTCGTCGGTGTGCTGGATCAGGATGTCCTGGACGGCGTGCGTGTAGTCCTCGTCGGAGGGCACCTGCACCTTCACGACCTGGCGCCGCGTGTTGAGCGCGAACCAGTTGAACCGGTTCATGATCACGACGATCAGGCAGATCGCCACGGCCGCGACGACGGCCAGCACGTAGAAGCGGGTGCCGACCGCCATGCCCACGGCCATGACCAGGAAGATGAAACCGACGTCGCGCGTCTCCTTGATGGCATTGCGGAACCGGACCACCGACAGGGCTCCGACGAGGGCGAACGCGCGGGCGATGTTCGACCCGACGACCAGCATGATCAAGGAGATGAGCATGCCGAGGATGACGAGCGTCTGCACGTACGACTGGCTGTAGGACACGTTGCGGTGCGTCGCCCGGTAGACCCAGCCGATCATCGCGCTCAGCACGAACGACAGGGCCATGGCGACGGCGATGTCGGTCACGCTGAACGTGCCGGACAGGTCCTGGAAAGTGAAGTCCATGG
Source organism: Herbidospora cretacea (assembly GCF_001570605.1). GTDB lineage: Bacteria > Actinomycetota > Actinomycetes > Streptosporangiales > Streptosporangiaceae > Herbidospora > Herbidospora cretacea. The sequence continues at coordinate 189,600 of NZ_BBXG01000013.1, forward strand.
GGGATCAGACCTTCAGGTAGGCCGGACGGCGCGCGTCGGCGTGGTGGTCGTCGGAGAGGTGGAAGATCGAGCGCGGCACCAGCCCGTAGGCCTCCACGCTCTGGCAGTACTTGGAGACCCGGACCACCTGGAGGTTCCGCGCGGCGGCCAGGTCGGTGAACCAGTAGGGCACCCGCTCGTTGGCCTTGACCTCGACGATCGCCTTGCGGGCCGGCACGATCAGCCGGTTCTCCGCCTGGGCGGCGAGGTCGAAGTCGCGGTCGCGGCCCCGGATGCGGCGGTCGAAGGTGACGCGCAGGCCCAGGTCGGCGTCGCGGCCCACGTAGGCGTGCCGGGTGTAGCCGGTCATCGCGGTGGCGCCCAGGTCGAGGCGGGACACCAGGTCGAGGACTTCCTCGACGAAGGGCTGCGAGTCGCTCTCGACCATCTGCCGCCGGTCGCACAGGGCGAGCGCCTCGGCGTAGGGGAGCCGGACCCGGCGCTTCTGGGTGACCTTGTTCACCCGCTGCTTGATCTCGACGTACACGGGGGTCTGCGCGGTGGCCGCGAAGCGGTCGCCGTAGTGGCGGATGCGCAGCTTGCGGCGGAACTTCAGGCCCTCGATCTTCTCCCAGTAGAAGCGGAGCCGCCGGGTGTCGTAGTAGGTGCTCCAGATGCTGTAGCCCTCGTCAGGGCAGTGCCGGTCGCGGTCGAGGCGCCGTTCGATCTCCTCCCGCAGCCGGTCGACCTGGTCGACGTCGATCAGGTACTTGATCTCGTAGCGGTTGAAGGCGTGCAGCCTGCTCGGCGCGCGCAATCGGTCACCGTGCATGTTCCTCCGTTCGGGTCAGCGCATATACGACCCGACGAACCTGGGAACAATGTGTGAACCTAGGCCGGACCAGACATGAACGGCAGCGTCACCCGGAACGTGGCGCCCTCGCCCGCGACGCTCTCCACCTCGATCCGGCCGTGGTGCGCCTCGACCAGCGCCGCCGCGATCGCCAGGCCCAGACCAGTCCCGCCATGAGCCCGTGACCTCGACGGATCGACCCGGTAGAAGCGGTCGAAGACATGCGGCAGATGCTCGGCGTCGATGCCGGGACCCTGATCGCGTACCGAGACCAGAGCGGTCTTCTCGTCACGGCGCGCGACGGTGACGAAGACGCGGTCGCTGGTGTGGGTGACCGCGTTCCCGACCAGGTTCGCGATCACCTGATGGAGCCGGTGTTCGTCCCCGTGCACGCAGACGGGATCGCCCGGCACCTCCAAGGTGATCGGCCGCCCGGGTTCCCTGGCACGGGCGGCGTGCACGACGTCGCCGGCCGGCACCCGCAGGTCGACCGTGCTGAGGTCGAGCATCGGCTCGCGGTCGAGCCGGGCCAGCAGCAGCATGTCCTCCACCAGCACGCCCATGCGCCTGGCCTCGTTCTCGATGCGGCCCAGCAGCCGCACGGCCACCGGATCGCGGGTCTGCCGCCCGTGCTTGTAGAGCTCGGCGAAGCCGCGGATCGAGGTCAGCGGGGTGCGCAGCTCGTGGGAGGCGTCCGCCACGAAGTGGCGCAGCCGCTGCTCCGACTGCTCACGGGCCTTCAGCGCGGAGGCCAGGCGCTCCAGCATCGTGTTGAGAGCGGTACCGAGCCTGCCGGGTTCGGTGCGCGGGTCGGTGTCGGCCACCCGGCGGTCGAGGTCTCCGGCCGTGATGGCCTCGGCGGTGGTCTCCATCCTGGTCAGGGGACGCAGCCCCAGTCGTACCAGAACCCAGGCGAGCGCCCCGAGAAGGACCAGCACGACCACACCGGCGGCGATCTCGATGATCAGCAGTCTCCGCACGGTCGCCTGGTTCGATTCCAGCGACATCGCCACGGCGACCCGCCGCCCGTCAGGCAACCGCTCGACGATCACCCGCCAGCCGCCCACGGTGAACGGCCGGCCGGTCGCCCCGGTGACGATGCCGGGGGTCAGTGCCGGTCCGTCGTCGGAGGTGGCGGGCAGGTGCCGTTCGAGCTGCCCGGAGGGGGTGTGGAAGGAGACCCGGAACTGGCTCGGCAGCTCCAGGCTCCCGCGCGGCGGCGGAGGCGGGAGGTCCGAGGGCGGCGGGCGGCGACCGACGCTCAGGGCGAAGTCGCTCAACTGGCTGTCGGAGCGCGCCAGCAGCGACCGCTCGAGCACCAGCACTCCCGCCACCGCGAACACCGCCAGCCCGATCGCCGACACGGTGAGCAGCGCCGCCAGCAGCCGCAGCCGCAGCGGCCACGGACGGGTCATGGCGTGCTCGACAGCCGATAACCGACACCCCGCAGGGTGTGGATCAGCGGCGGCCCGCCCGTGTCGATCTTCCTGCGCAGATAGCTGATGTACGACTCCACGATCCGGCTGTCGGTGTCGAACCCGTGATCCCAGACGCGTTCGAGGATCTGCGACTTGCCGACCACCCGCTCGGCATTGATCATCAAGTAGCGGAGCAGAGCGAACTCCGTCGGCGACAAATGGATCGGACGACCCGACCGGCGCACCACGTAAGCCTCCTCGTCGAGTTCGAGGTCGGCGTAGCGAATGACGCCGTCGAACTCCGGCGGCTGCATGCGCCGCAGGATCGCCCGCAGCCGCAGCACCACTTCTTCGAGGCTGAACGGCTTGGTGACATAGTCGTCGCCGCCCGCCGTGAGACCCCGGATACGGTCGTCGACCTCGTCCTTCGCGGTCAGGAACAGCACCGGCGGGCCGTGGCCGCCGAGCCGCCGCGCCACAGTGAAGCCGTCGACGTCCGGGAGCATGACGTCGAGGATCACGATGTCGGGCCGCTCGGCCGCCACCTCCTGGAGGGCGGCCCGACCGCAGGAGACGGTCCTGACGCTGAACCCGTTGAGTTCCAACGCCTCGGCGAGCAGGTCACGGATGCTCGGCTCGTCATCGACCACCAGCACTTGGGCGTCCATAGTCGATTTCTACGCGGTCGGTCTGAAGAAAGGCTCAGAGCCGGATCGGCTGCGACTGAGCGTTTGACTACTCTTCGTCATCGGCGATCTCTTCCGGCACGCACGGACGCGGTTCAGCTGAACACCGCTGTCGCGGCATGTGTCGTACTCAGATCTCCGTGACCCGCCCCGCATCGACCCGCAGGCGACGGCTCACCTGCACCGCCTCAAGCATGCGCCGATCGTGCGTGACCAGCAGCAGCGTGCCCGGATAGTGCGCGAGCGCCGACTCCAGCTGCTCGATCGCGGGCAGGTCGAGATGGTTGGTCGGCTCGTCGAGCACGAGGAGGTTGACGCCCCGGGCCTGCAGCAACGCCAGAGCTGCCCGGGTCCGCTCGCCGGGCGACAGAGTCGCGGCCGGGCGCATCACGTGTGCGGCCTTCAACCCGAACTTGGCCAGCAGCGTACGCACCTCGGCGGGCGGCATCGGCGAGACCAGCGCCCCGAAGGCGTCCAGCAACGGCTCGCCTCCCAGGAAGAGCCCCCGTGCCTGGTCCACCTCTCCGACCACCACGCCGGGGCCGAGCGAGGACTGCCCTTCCTCAAGCGGGAGTCGGCCGAGCAGTGCGGCCAGCAACGTGGACTTGCCTGTGCCGTTGGCCCCGGTGATGGCCACCCGCTCGGCCCAGCCGATCTCCAGATCGACAGGACCAAGTGAGAAAGAGCCGCGGCGGGCCACCGCGCCGCGCAGGGTGGCGACGACCGCTCCGGCGCGGGGCGCGGCGGCGATCTCCATCCGCAGCTCCCACTCCTTGCGCGGTTCCTCCGCCACCTCGAGTCGCTCGATCAGCCTTTCCGTCTGCCGGGCCTTGGCCGCCTGCTTCTCGGTCGTCTCGCCCCGGGCGTTCCGCCCGATCTTGTCGTTGTCGCTCATCTTGCGGCGCGCGTTCCTGACGCCCTTCTCCATCCACGCCCGCTGGGTGCGGGCGCGGAGCTCAAGCTGGGCGCGGGTCTCGGCGTACTGTTCGTACTGCTGTCTGGCGTGCGTCCGCGCGACCTCACGCTCGGCCAGGTAGGCCTGGTAGCCGCCGCCGTACAGCCGAACCTGCTGCTGGGCCAGGTCGAGCTCGAGCACGCTGGTGACGGTCCTGGCGAGGAACTCGCGGTCGTGGCTGACCAGGACCGTGCCCGGGCGCAGGCCGGTCACGAACTTCTCCAGCCGGTCGAGCCCGTCGAGGTCGAGGTCGTTGGTCGGCTCGTCGAGCAGGAAGAGGTCATAGCGGCTCAGCAGCAACGAGGCGAGCCCCGCACGGGCCGCCTGGCCTCCGGACAGCGAGGTCATCGGCTGGTCGAGGCCGACCGTGAGGCCCAGGTCGGCGGCCACCTGGGCGGCGCGCTCGTCGAGGTCCGCGCCACCCAGCGAGAGCCAGCGTTCCAGGCCCGTGCTGTAGGCGTCCTCGGCGCCCGGCAGACCCTCCACCAGCGCCTGCGTGGCGGCGTCGAGATCGCGCTGAGCCTGGGCGACACCGGTACGCCGGGCCAGGAACAGGCCGACGGTCTCGCCTGGCCTGCGCTCCGGCTCCTGGGGCAGGTGACCGACGACCGCCGTGGCCGGGGCGAGGCTGATGCCGCCCTGCTCCGGCGCGTCGAGGCCGGCGAGCAGGCGCAGCAGCGTCGACTTGCCCGCGCCGTTGACGCCGACGAGCCCGATGACGTCGCCGGGTGCGACCACGAGGTCGAGCCCCGAGAACAGGACCCGCTCCCCGTGCCCGGCCGCGAGATCCTTCACGACGATTGTTGCGCTCATGTCGTGAACGATGGTAGCCGTGATCTCGTGTGCCACCCATTGGTTACCACCGTGGTGACCACCATGGGCAGCGACTTCACTGACCTGTCCACCTCACCAACCCCGGCGACGAAAGCAATATCAGGCAGGCCGATCGGCCACGGCCGCCTTCGCCGGCGCGAAGTCAGGATGGCTGGACGGCGTCGAAGAGGGCTGCGGCGGGGTTCGGGCTCACGAGGCGTTCCAGGCCGGCCGTCGTGCTCTTCGCCCACCGGCCGGCCTGTGCCCACATGGGTTCCTCGAAGGCGCGGACGGCCTCGTCCAGGTTGCCAGGGCCGGAGGCTGGGCAACCCTGAACCTACGGATTAAAAGTATACGGACTTAGTGTTCATCAATGCCGCAGGCTATCTATTTCTATTAGACCGCCCGGATTTGCCGCTGTCAAAGTCCCCGCTGGTGGTGCGCAATGCCGCCCCGTATCGGGTACCAATGAGCAACCGCCGAGCAACTGTGAATCACCCGGTCGGGCTTTACCGAACCACGGTGGGGTGATCACAAAACCTGACCTTCACGCTCGCTCGTCCTGTTGAGAAGGCGGAGCGGCACCGAGCGCCGCGATTGGTGGCGTAGTGACCGGCCCATTGAGCGGGGGAACCCAATCCGGATCCGATCATCGATCAAGAGCGGATTGCGAGTTTGACTATCCGCCGGCGAGCCTGGCTCGGCGGAGTCCGCCATGAGTACTCACATGTGGATTGATCTGCACGGTTGGAATTTTGGGCAGGCACAGTGTTGGCGGTGACTCGCTTCAGCCGATCTCTCCGTCGCGTGTATGGCCCGGTGAAGGTGTCCACGGAGAGCGCGGATGACCTTCGCACCGGGCTTCCGCGCTCTCCGCGCATCACTTGTCCGCAACGGTGAGGCGTTACGTACTTTCGACGGTACATTCCGTCACGGTCGGGCACTGTTAGTGACACACCGGGCAAGCGAGGTCGTTGTGGGCAAGTCTCGGCGTCGCGGGTTCAGCGTCCGCGATCTCTACGGTCTGGACGGTGCATCGCAGATACCTACGGTTGGCCCGGAAGGGCGTCCAACCCGGGGGCGGCTGACAGCCTCGTTGCCACTGTTGTAAGTGTTGCCATTGCCATGGGGGATGTCGCTCGCCTCGCCGGCAGCCGAAACGGCGACGTGCGAGGAAGTGGGTGGAGTCCGCACTCGAACGGGTCCCCAAGGCGCGCACCTCGAAGGGCACGTGCGTGTGCCGGGAGCCGCCCCTGGGGTCGCGGCGGCCTGGGTAAGTGAGCGATTTCCGCTGCGATCGATGGGTGGGTTTGGTGGCATTTCAAGGGGTACGCCCAACTTGAACTGCCGCGGCCTGGATCACGGGCGACGCGGTCAACCTGATCTCGCTCGGCCGGCCAGCGCCCACGAGGGCGAGCGCATTCGGCGGCGGCTCGTCGGTGTCACCGGCGTCGCCGCCGGGATCACGGTGGTGGACCTGAGATCTGCTCCCTGCTGGTGGTGCGAGGCATACGCAGAGGAGAACTCATGGAACTGACGGCCACGACGACCATTCGCAAACCCGCACCGGAGGTCTATGCCTTCTGGCGCGATCTGGAGAACCTGCCGACGTTCATGGCCCATCTCGAGGAGGTCCGCACCACCGGTGACCGTACGAGCCACTGGGTCGCCAACGCCCCGTTCGGCAAGGACGTCCAGTGGGACGCGGAGATCCTCGACGAGGCGCCCGGCGAGAAGATCAGGTGGCGGTCGACCGGCGACGCCGACGTGCCGAACGCCGGCACGGTCCGCTTCATGCCGGCCCCGGACGGTGTGAGTACCGAGGTGCACGTCGTCCTGCTTTACGACATCCCGGGCGGCCCGGTCGGCAAGGCGGTCGCCAAGTACTTCGGCGAGGAACCGCACCAGCAGCTCGACGACGACCTGCGCCGGCTCAAGCAGGTGCTGGAGACCGGCGAGGTGGTCCGGTCCGACGGCGCCCCGTGGGGCAAGCGGGCCCGCAAGGAGTTCCCGCAGCGTCCGGCGCAACCGCTGTCGGACGCCGAGTTCGCGAAGGGGGCGGAGGCATGAGGGCGAACACCTGGGCGGGGCGCAACAAGGTCGAGGTCCGTGACGTGCCGGACCCGAGGATCCTGAACAGGCGCGACGCCATCGTACGGATCACGTCCACCGCGATCTGCGGCTCTGACCTGCACCTGGTCGACGGGTATGTGCCCACGATGCAGGACGGCGACGTCATGGGTCACGAGTTCATGGGTGAGGTGGTCGAGGTCGGCCCGGGCGTCGATCCGGACCGGCTGCGTGTGGGGGACCGGGTCGTCGTGCCGTTCCCGATCGCCTGCGGGGCGTGCGGCGCCTGCGCCGCCGAGCTGTACTCCTGCTGCGAGAACACCAACCCCAACGCCGGGATCGCCGAGAAGATGTTCGGTCACCCGGTCGCCGGGATCTTCGGCTACTCGCATCTGACCGGCGGCTTCGCGGGGGGCCAGGCACAGTACGCGCGGGTGCCGTTCGCCGACGTCGGTCCGCTGAAGATCGAGTCCGATCTGGCCGACGAGCAGGTGCTGTTCCTGTCTGACATCCTGCCCACCGGCTACATGGGCGCCGAGATGTGCGACATCCAGCCCAGCGACGTGGTGGCGGTGTGGGGAGCCGGACCGGTCGGCCAGTTCGCCATGGACAGCGCCCGGATCCTCGGCGCCGCGAAGGTCATCGCCATCGACAAGGAGCCGTACCGGCTGCAGATGGCCGAACGGGCCGGCCACATCCCGGTGAACTTCGAGGAGGTCGACGTGCGGTCCCGGCTGCTCGAGCTGACCGGCGGCCGGGGACCGGACAAGTGCATCGACGCCGTCGGCCTGGAGGCCACCCACGGCAGTGCCCACATCGCCACGTACGACCGGGTCAAGCAGGCCGTACGGGCGGAGAGCGACCGTCCGCACGTGCTGCGCCAGGCCATCATGTCGTGCCGCAGCGGCGGCGTGGTCTCGGTGATCGGCGTCTACGGAGGTCTGGTGGACAAGTTCCCGGCCGGTGCGTGGATGAACCGGTCGCTGACCCTGCGCACCGGGCAGTGCCACGTGCAGCGCTACATGAAGCCGCTGCTGGGGCGCATCGAGCGCGGGGAGATCGACCCGACCCGGATCATCACCCACAGGCTGCCGCTCGACGAGGCGGAACGCGGCTTCGAGCTCTTCAAGAACAAGCAGGACCACTGCGAGAAGGTCGTGCTCAAACCCTGACGGCGGCCGAGCGGCCGGTCCCTACACGGGGGCCGGCCGCTGTGGGCTCAGTTGAGCTGGTCGGGGTGGATGACGACCTTGGTCCAGCCGGAATCCCGCCGGTCGAAGTGCTCGTAGCCATTCGGCACGTCGTCCAGGTTCAGCTCATGTGAGACGACCCACGACGGCTTGGCCTTCCCTTCGTGGATGAGCCGGGAGAGCTTCCGGTTGTAGCTCTTCACGTTGCACTGGCCGTTGCCGATCTTCTGGCCCTTGAACCAGAACATTCCGTAGTCGAAGGCGATCTCGCCCTGCTTGAAGAGATCGTTCGGACTGCCGGGGTCCGTCGGGATGAAGACGCCCACGACGCCGATGGTCCCGGTGAACTTGACCGATTTGACCAGGTCGTTGAGCGTCATGTTGGGGTGCTCGTTCCCCTGCGGGTCGTGCGCCTGGTAGCCCACGCACTCGCAGCCCCGGTCGGCGCCCAGGCCGTCGGTGAGCTCCATGATCTGGTCGACCGGTGAGCCCTTGGAGTCGTCGATCGCGATCGCGCCGATCTCCTCGGCCTTGGCGAGCCGGTCGGGGTGACGGTCGACGACCATCACCTTGCTCGCGCTCTTGACCGTGGCGGAGTAGGCCGCCATCAGCCCGACGGGCCCCGCTCCGTAGACCACGACCGTATCGCCCGCCTCCACCTGGGCGAGTTGCGTCGCGTGCCAGCCGGTTGGCCAGATGTCGGCGAGCATCACGTAGTCGTTCTGCTTCTCCTGTGCGTCGTCCGGCAGGACGAGGCAGTTGACGTCGCCGAACGGCACGCGCAACAGCTCGGCCTGGCCGCCGCTGTAGGGCCCCATGTCCGCGAAACCGTAGGCCGCCCCGGCCATGCCCGGCTCGGGATTGGTGGTGAGGCAGTAGGCCGTCAGGCCCTTCTCGCAGTTCTCACAGAAGCCGCACGAGATGTTGAACGGCATGCAGACCAGGTCGCCGACGCGGACATGGTAGACGGCCGGTCCGATCTCGACCACTTCGCCGAGGTTCTCGTGGCCGAGGATCCGGCCTGTCTCGAAGTCGGTCCGGCCTTCGTACATGTGCAGGTCCGACCCGCAGATGTTGGTCGTGGTGATGCGTACCAGGACATCGGTGGGCTGCTCGATGCGCGCGTCAGGGACTTGCTCCACATCGACCTGTCGAGGTCCGTTGTATACGACTGCTCTCATGATTTCCTCGCATGCGGTTGTTGTGCGGCCGTCAGAGCAGCAGATTGAAGACACTCATCGTGCGCTCCCACTGCTGGGTCGCGGGGTTCTTGACGTCCGGATCCACGATCTTGAACGTCTGGGCCAGTGCCACCGACAGGCCACCGACGATCTCGGGCAGGCGGTCGACGGTCTCCTCGCCGATCGACAGGTCCAGCGGAGGCAGGGTGGCGAGCTGCTCCAGGATGGGTTTCAGCTCGATGTCCTCATCCAGGCCCCGGAACCGGTGGATGCTCTCCTGGAGGCCCTTCGTGACAGGTAGATCGGAGGGTTCGATGACGTCGCGATGGTTCGCCTTGGCGTGGGCCTGGCCCATCACCAGCAGATCGTGGACCTTGTCGTTCACGAAGTCGCCGTAGCGCCGCAGGTCGCTCTTGTCGACGTCGACGCCTGCGGCGCTGCGGAAGAACCGTTCGAATCTCGGCACCGCCATGAGAGCCATGGAGGTCTCCTTCCTTCCGGCCCGGAGTCACTCTCCGGCCTGGAGATAGTCGTGGATGAGCCGTACGGCCATGGCGCCTTCACCGACCGCCGCGGCCACCCGCTTGACCGAGCCGCTCCGCACGTCCCCGGCCGCGAACACGCCCGCCCTGCTCGTCTCCAGCGGGAACGGGCGACCGGTGGAGTCGGGCGTGTCCTGCCTGCCGGACCGGGTGGCGTCCGCGCCCGTCAGGATGTAGCCCTTCGGGTCGAGCGCGATCTCGTCGGCCAGCCAGGTGGTGTACGGCTCCGCGCCGATGAAGATGAACATCGCGCGGGCCTCGATCGTGAAACGCTCGCCGGTGCGGTTGTCCTCGGCGCCGACCGCGGCGAGCTTCTCCTCCCCGATCAGCTCCCGGACCTCGGTGTTCAGCATGATCTGGATCCCGGGGTGCCGTTCGACCTCGACGGCCAGGTAGCGGGACATGGTCGCGGACAGTGTGTCCTCCCGCACGAGCAGCCGGACGCAGGCGGCGTGCCGGGACAGGAACAGGGCGGCCTGACCGGCCGAGTTGCCTCCGCCCACGACGACGATCGGGTCCTGCTCGCACAGCTGGGCCTCGACCATGGTCGCCGCGTAGTAGACGCTCGTGGTCTCGAACCTCTCCAGGTTCGGGACCTCGAGCCTCCGGTAGCGGGCGCCGGTCGCGATGATCAGGGTGCGCGCGTGGATCGCGCCGCCCTCCCCGACGGTGACGATGTGATCACCCGCGTCCAGATGCAGTCCGCAGGCCTGTGCGGGGACCAGGAGTTGCGCGCCGAACTTGTCGGCCTGGATCACCGACCGCTCCGCCAGTTCGCCGCCGGAGATCCCGGCCGGGAAGCCGAGGTAGTTCTCGATCCGGGAGGAGGTGCTCGCCTGGCCGCCCGCCGCGACGTTCTCCAGAGCCAGCGTCGCGAGGCCCTCCGACGCCCCGTAGACCGCCGCCGCCAGGCCCGCCGGTCCGGCTCCGATGACGAGCAGGTCGCATCGGTCCTGCCGCACGCGTGGCGTGGGGAGCCCGATCGCCCGGGCCAGCTCCGGGGTGCTCGGGTTGCGGAGCACCTTCTCGCCGTTCAGGATCACGACCGGGGTCTCCTCCGGGGTGACGCCCATGCTCCACAGGAACCGCTCTGCCTCGTGGTCCTGCTCGAGATCGATCCACCGGTGCGGCAGCCGGTTGCGTGCCGCGAACTCCCGCAGCCGCCGGGAGTCGGCCGAGTAGCAGGAGCCGATGATGCGGAATCCGGCCCCCAGTCCGATGAGCATCGTTCGGCGGATGAGGTAGGCCCGCAGGATCAGGTCGCCGAGCCCCGGATCCCCGGCGACCAGGCGGCGCAGCGCGTCCGCCGGCACAGCGAGGACCTCGCCGTCCTCGGCCACCACGCCGGTGACGAAGCCCACCTGGCCGGTGAGCATGTTGAGCTCTCCCAGGAACCGGCCCGCCCCGTGGACACCGATCACCTCGCCGTCGTCTCCGAATCCCTCGACCGTCGCGACTTTGCCGGCCAGGACGGCGAAGAATTCGGCGCACGGAAGACCCTCCGCGTACAGGACCTCGTCCCGGTGGACCCGGCGCCGCTCGCCGTGCGGGGCGAGCGCCTGGAGCTGCGCGTCGCTCAGCCTCGGGTAGGCCCCCTGCGGGTCCGGCGTCTCACGGAGCTCAGGCGGCCAGCGCATGGTCCACCCACTCACGGAGGACGGGAGCCGGCGCCGCGCCCGATCGCCGGGTGACGACCCGGCCCTGATCGATCATGGCAAGCGTCGGGATGGCCTGTACGGTGAAGCGTTCCGCGAGCCGGGGCGCTTCGTCCACGTTCACCTTCACCAGCTTCAGGCGGCCGACCAGATCGGCCGCGACCTGCTCCAGCGCCGGGCTGACCATGCGGCAGGGGCCGCACCAGGGCGCCCAGAAGTCGACGAGCACCGGGATCCGGGCCGACTCGACGACCTCGCGGAAGTCGTCGTCACCGGCCTCGGTGACCCAGGGAAGCGGCTGGTGGCAGTGGCCGCACCGCGGGATCCCCGACGCGGCACGGGGCAGCCGGTTCCTCCGGCCGCAGGTGGAGCATGAGACGACGCTCGCGTCCTTGGTCAGTGACCCCATGGTCAGACCTCCGGATTCTCGTAAGCCACCGAGAGCGTGTCGCCGGTCATCCC
>NZ_BBXG01000014.1 GCF_001570605.1 Herbidospora cretacea
GGCTGAAGCTTGCCGCGCTGGGACGCTCACGGGGTGGGCTGACCAGCAAAGTCCACCTGTCGGCCGATCGGCGGTGCCGGCCGCTGTCCTTCGTTCTCACTCCAGGTCAGGCCGGGGACAGCCCGCAGTTCCGTGCAGTGCTGTCAAAGATCAAGGTTCGAGTTCCGATCGGCCGTCCACGCACCCGACCCGGGGCGGTAGCCGCCGACAGGGCCTACTCCTCGCGCGGCAACCGCGCCCACCTGCGTGAGCGCGGCATCAAAGCCGTCATCCCGGAGAAGAAGGACCAAGCCGTCCATCGCAAGAACCGCGGCTCACTCGGCGGCCGCCCCATCAGCCACGACCCCATCCTCTACCAGCAGCGCAACACCGCCGAACGCTGCATCAACCAGATCAAACAATGGCGAGGCCTGGCCTTCCGCTCCGATAAAACTCCTGGCAGCTATTTGGCCGGGCTCCATCTAGCGGTGCCCTTCTGTGGATCCGAAGCCTTCAGCCCGGATGAAGATCCGAAGTCCGTACAGGCCCTAGTTCGTGGTGGCGGCCACCCGGCCGCCGAGGCGCAGGGCGAGCGAGTACACCGGCTGCCTGGTGGGCAGCCCGCCACCTTGCTCACCGGGACTGGCAGCTCCTTCTCGCGCATGCGCTCGGTGAGCCACTGGAAGAGGTCGTGCACGTCCAGGCGCCGGGGCGCCCGCTTGTCGCCTTCGGTGAGCAGCCGGATCAGTTCGCCGGTGAACGTGGTGTGCCGCTCGCCCGGCCGAGCCCAGGCCGTCATCGCGTGGCCCACCGCCGCCACCACGAAGTGCCCTTGCCGTCCGGCCAGCGTGTCGGCGACCTGACCGGCCCGCACGTCGGCCCGGCCCGCGTAGCAGCACTCGAGCACGACCAGCACGAGCGCCGCTTGGCAGTCGGCCAGAATGTCGCGTACGGCCTCGTAGGGCAGCGTCTGGAAACGTACAGCGGGGCGCCTGACTGTGTGGACTGCCTGGCGCTCGTCGACGAGGTCGTCGAATCGGCCTGGCGCGCGTTCTCGGCCGAATACGGCTCGCCCGATGAGCTGACCCTCGCCGAGATGGTCCTCGACGAGCCGCAGTGCCACGACTGGCGGGTCGTCGACGCCGCGATGGATCGGCTGCCATGCCCGGAGTGCGGGTCGCCGCCGGGCCGGGGGCCGGCCGGATGCGGCCCATGTGACCTGGCCCACGGGTTTCGATTCTCGGCGGCGGAAACCGACCGTGAGGGGGTGCCGCCGGGGAACGAGCATGCCATCCGGGTCAATGTCGCGATCGTGCGGAACCCTCATCGGTCCGGCTCGGCGGCCGATCTTTGGGGAAGGCGGGCGATGCTCGCCCCGCTCCTGGTCGGGTGGTTACCGCCAACCGCAGAAGCTCAACGGATCGGGGCGCTGATCAAGAAGGACATCGACTACGAGACGCTCATGGCACCGCTCGCCCGTCTCGCCGCCACGCGTGAGCAGTGACCGGGGCAACGGCGGGAGCCGCCAATCACGCGGTGGATTCAGGCTCAGTCCCCTTCTCGGGGGTGGTCCGGCGGTTGGCGGGGACGTGGTCGTTCAGGTGGCGGGCGAAACGGGCGCGCCGCGTTCGCTGCTCGTCGGCCAGGTGGGCCAGGTAGCCGGCGTGCATGGTTCCTCCTCAGGAAGTTCAAGCACCAGGAAAGTACTTGGTGGATCGGTGGGATCCCGTCTGCGGTCTATTGGAGGAGGCACCGGTTGCAAGGGGCTTGAGTTTCGCCTGCGATCCGCCACGGCGAACCCCCACGAGAGACCACGCTCGACATCGTCGAGGAGATCAGGCGGGCCCACCCGGACGAGCTGATCGGCGTCATCGGCGTGCGGGCGTGGGCACGGTCGACGTCACCGAGGCGCGCGGCCTGGAATTCGACACCGTCGTCGTGGTCGACCCGGCCGCCATCGAGGCCAACCGCGAGTCGGGCCTGCGCGACCTGTACGTGGCCATGACCCGCGCCACGAAGCGCCTGTTCGTGGTCACAGACCCCCGGCCTTGAGCCACTCCGTCCCGGCGACGACATGAAGCTCGGCGCCCCGCCCCGTGACACGGGCGCCCGTGAGGGCGGGATGGACGCCGACAACGGTGGCGCGGCCGTCCGCGACCACAAGCGCTCTGGCGTCCTCCACCGTGTTCTCCCATGCGGTGACCTCGTCACCGCTCACCCGGACGACCGGGAAGTCCATGTAGTAGCAGGCCCACGCGTCTTCGCCGGCGACGTTGAGGGCGTAGCAGTCGGAGATCCCGCCGTACGGCGGGTCCTCCGGAAACGTCCACACCCGCTCCAGCCCCGCCGAGAACCGGACCAGCCCCGAAGCGCCGATGGGCTCCGGGCCGCGAGGTCCACCCCAGCCGAAGTTGCCGCCGATGCCCTCGTCGAAGTAGCCGACCCAAATCTCCCCCGACGGCGTGGTCTGGACGTGCTCGATCCCGTCCCCCAGCACCCCCCCTCAGCCACAGCCCGCCATCGGCGTCGTAGACGGCCGCGTTGGCCTCGGCCCGCCCGTCGCGGAGCCGGCACCGCGCCCCCACGAGCAGGACACCGCCGTCGGGCATCGGCTGAGCGAGGAGGTAGGCGAGCCCGTGCCCGGCGATGGTCACCGAGGACACCAGGTGAGGCCGGTAGGTGGCGACGTGCACCGTGCCGGCCGCGCCGATCTGGGCGACCGGGAACGACACCCCGCTGGGCGCGACGACCCGCCCCGCCATCGCATCGGCGTCGGGCTTGGCGGCCCAGTCGACGACCATCTCACCGTCGGGCCCGGGCACCGCCGCGACCATCTCGACGTCGGGGACCGGCGGGACCAGCTCGGCGTGGCGCCGGAGCGCGAGATCTTTCACGAGACGGGAGATTAGTCGGCGCGGCCGTGCAGCCGAAGATCTGTCCGGCGCCTCAGATCGGTGACCGGGAGGGGCCGGATGCCCGGGCACGATGCCGAGTTCACCGGCTACGTGTCGGCCAAGTCGTCGTGGTTACGCCAGGTCGCGTTCCTGCTGTACGGCGACTGGCACCGCGCCGACGAACCGTTACACGTCGCCGTCACGAGGCTCTACCCGAACTGGCATCGGGTACGGGCGGTCGAGAACCCCGACGGCTACGCGCGCACCGTCCTGGTCAACGCCTACCTGGCCGAACGCCGCTCGTCCTGGGCCCGCAGGGTGAGCCTCCTGGGCGGCCACGAGGAGACCGCCACGACGTTGCGATGCTCACAGGGCAACGCGAAGAGGCCGGCGAGGACCCGCCGGTGGAAGAGGGCCAGACCGCGAATCGGCATCCGTGGTGAACAGACAGCGCGCGTACTGGATCACCGGAGTCCCTGGTGACCCGCTCAACGGGGGTGACGCCTGGCTGAGGTGGCCGACGGCCGGCGGCATGATTCCACGAAAGTCGTCACGCGCAGCGGATGACCGAGAAGGTGGCGCTCAAGCCGCGCACCGACGCGAGCTTCACCGGCCCGCGCGGCCCGAGTCCAGCCTGCCGGCCAGTTCCAGCAGGTCCGGCAGGCGGAGCACCCGGCCGCCGCCTCCCGGTAGTGGCACGTGGAGGGGCGACGTCCAGCGGCCGGGGATGGCGGGCAGGCCGTACACGGCGCCGGCCAGGCCGCCCGTCACCGCCGCGACCGTGTCGGTGTCGCCGCCGACGGCCAGGCGGGTGATTCCGGCACGCCGACCTCCAGGACCACCTCGCCGCCGACCCGCGACCGAACTGAAGATCAGCGAGTTGACGTCTTCGGAGCAAGACGTCAAAGCGGGGCGCTGATCTCTGAACGCTCCGCGCAGCGCAGGCCCGCTCGACCTAGACCTCGACGGCCGGCCGACCGTCACAGCACAACACTCTCTCCGCAGGTCAGACTCACGCGGACGCCACTACCCAAGGCCCCGCACCAGGCCTACTATCAAATAGCACCCGCAGTAGTCTCATTTCACTATCAACTGCAGCTCCGCGCTATCAACTAGGCACGCCAGACAACAAATGTCTGGCGCCAGCGAAGATGACAGTGGTCGACGCTGTGACCTGCACACTGTCAGGTAGCGCTCCGTAACGACTTCTGCGTGCGTCGAGCAAGACCCGCCTGGCCATCACCGGGTCAAGGCAGGTCTGGCGTCTTGTCGGCTCCGAAAACAAGGCCAACCGCGCGCCGATCCGCAGGTCGCCGGCGAGCCCGACGCGCTCCGCAGGTTCCATGACTACGATCGGCAGATCAGATGATCGTCACCACCTTGTCGGCTACGAGGACGCACTTATCGTTGAACTGCAGGCGAAGCTGGTCGGTGATGGGCAAGCCGCCGATGTACTGGGCCGCCTCGTGGGGTGACATACCCTCGCGGGCGAGGTTGACGTCCTGGGCTATCACGAACAGGAGCCAGTCGCCTGCTTGCGCGCTGGGCCACTCCTTGCCGTCGTGCGGCACGCTGCCGTAGGGTCCGCCGTCCAGGCCCCCGTATCCGGCCAGGCCGCAGTACCAGCCGTCACCGGGCGCGGAGTCGTCGAGCATGCCGTTGTCCTGCATTTCGAACGGGAAGGACTTGCCGTCCGGGGACGTGATCACGCCGAGGACGTAGAGTTCTCCTCCCTGGTAGGGCATACCGCCGGGCCGGGTGAACTGTGCCCGGACCATCAGAGGTCCGTTTTGACGATCAAAGACGTCGGGCACGTCGACAACCCGATCGGCGGCCACGTGCGTGTTCTCCCGCTGCTCCGAGACGGAGTAGGTGTAGACGCCGCCGTCGGTGGTCCGGGTGTAATCCCATGCCCCCAAGATCTGGAAGGGTTGCCCGGGATTCGGCGGCTCGAGGTAGTCGTAGCGCAGGCGCACTGACTCCGCGATCGTGCGCTCTCCGGGCGGCGGGATCGTCGCAGCCTGTCCCCGGTAGTGCGGGTCCTCGCCGTCGGAGGCGACGGCAATGGTGGCGACCGCGCCGGCTGCGCCGTAGAGCCCCTTTGCGACGTGGTCCTGGGTGGTCCCCGTTGCAGGTTTGGTCTCCACCTTTGTGCAGCACTTGACGCTAGGGTCGGTCTCCTGGAACGTCCCGGAGACCGAGACCAGGCCACCGTCCAGAGTGCCGTCGGAGAAGTAGTCGTACAGGGCCGCCCCGGCCGCGATGAGTGCCGCCACAATGCCGAGCACGATCTTCCACAGAGGGTCTTCGAACGGGTATGGCCCGCGTTCCCCCTCATAGGGGACGGCGGGCACCCATTCGTAGGTGAGATCGACCGGAATGACGAAGTACGGGGGTTTCGGCTCTTCCTCGGACTTGGGGTCCTGGTAGTCGTCCGGCCCCACGATGGCCCGATGCATGACCATCCGCATCGTGCCTTGGGGGGTAACCGCAGAGTAGGTCTTGGTTGCCTTGTCGAAGTCGATGCGCGTGACGAAGATTTTCTTGATGACGCGGGTGAAGGGCTGCCCCTGGGACTCGATGATGAAGCTGACATCGGTCTCGCCAGGCGTCGCATGGGTGAAGTCGGCACGTAGTCCTGCACCGATTTCCGCCCCCGGGGGCACTTCGTCGAAGGTGCGTACGTCTCCGAGCTGACTGATGCCGGGATCGGAGAAACCCTCGATGTAGATGCGTACATCTCGCAATGCGGTGGTTTCTGTGTTGAGGATCCCAGCCCGTACCGCCTGCTGGCCCATGTTGACGACGAAGATGCCGTCGACGTTCATCATGCCCGTCGCAGGGTTCACAGCGGCTGGGCGGTACGGAATCTTGACGGACATGACTGTCCGGCCTCCTTCTCCGACGGGATGCTCATTCTGATTCGGGGACGACTACGATGGCGCAGCCGCCCATCTCTTCCTGTTCGTCGCCCCACTGCTCGATGAGGAAGCCGGCGCCCTGGCCAGGCCGCGCGTACTCGGGCATGGCAAAGACCGCAACAGCCATGTAGCGCTGTCCGGGTGCCAGGGTTACCCGGCGTACCTCGGGGAGATCTCCGGGAGGTATGCCGTCCCACTCGCCGGTGCACACCACGTCGGGCAGATCGTCGGCAAGCACCTCACCTGTCGCCAGACCAGCGGCGACTCCGTCCAGGTCGTGCGACGGCCATGCCTTGCCAAGCTGTTGGGTGAACACGTCCTCGAGAGCAATGCGGCGCAGTCGCACTGCGGTGACGATGTCACGGTCGTCGTGTGGATTGCTCACCAGGATGCGGATGTAGACCATGTGGCCCCGCTTGGGTTTGAGCAACTGGATGTTTCGCTGCGCGAGCCGATGGTCGTACCGCACGTGAAGGTGCCCCTCAGGGAACCACGTGTCGTCGTCGCTCGGGCTATAAGCCAGAGCTAGCAAGCATAGGTGCCCGCTGTTGAGGTACTCCGGCCTCCACGGGGAGACGCAGAGCACTTCTCGCGACTCGCCGGGTTCGAGGGCGACCTTGCTCATGCCGACGGGCTTCAAGTTCCCGTACCGCATGACGGTCGCTGGAACCGCCCACCAGAAGTAGACGACAACATCGTCCGTACCCGAGTCTCCAGTGTTTGTTACCTTTGCCCACAGGTAGTTCTTCTCACCGACCACAGGCAATCCGAGGGGCCCGTTCGGGTCAGCGCCGGGAACTACCCAGATCGAGTCGCTGAGATACCACGTGGGTGACCCATCGGCGATCTCCAGCCGTGCACTCATCGCACACCTTCTCGTCGGTCCCCCACAAAACGGGACACACTTCTACGGGTATGCGCGCAAGCACGTCAGCAGAATCCCACCAGAGCGCCAGAAGACCTGCCAGTGTTACCCAAGCGCGCAGTCCGTGCCCTGGATGGTTGGGGTCTATCCGTTGAACGACTCTGTCGCAGATTCGGTGTAACAAAACGTCTGACTGCGTCACGATGAATCGTTATTGATCTTGATAGGCTGGTTGAGCTTAGCCGCAGGCATGCCCATGACCAGCCAATTCGCCCGACTTCGTCACACCGGATGCACCGAACACAACCACCGGCCGAACGTCGAGGGCATGACCCCCTACGATCCTGGCCGTCATCACGCCCTCACACATCCTCCACACCGGCCGCCGGCTTCCCACCGGATTGGCCTAGCTGCTGCGCGCCCTCCTTCCCGTCATCGACGCTTCGCCAAGCTGCGGGCGGCGCTGACTCACGGCCGGCGGAGAGGCTATCGTGACCGTCTGCAACGGGCTCGGGAGCGCAGCTGCTCTGCCCATGCCTCTCAGCTATAAGGCCGCCGGCGAAGTCCCGAGTCGCCCCTGGTCAGGTGCCGTGAAGTGTCCGTCTCAGTTATCAGCGGAGCACTGCGAACCTCTGACCAGGAAGCTGACATCCTGGCTGAGATTTATGGAGGTCGCGTTGGAATTGCGTGATGGGATTGGACGATCTCGCTCAGATACCGTCTCGATGATCATGTCAACGGTTGAGTATCCAGCCTGCCAGCTGATGAGTTACCTGAGACGGAGCCCAATCACTTCTCAATGAAGATGGCAGTTTGGTGTGCGAGAGCAAATCAAAACGCCTGGCCTCCATCGCCGCAACCTGCCCAACGCGCCGATCCGCGTTCACCCGCCGCGCTGGCCGATCAGCGGAACCGGCCGGGAAACCGACGAACTCGGCATGGGCATTCTCCCGCCCGCCGCTCCCGCCGTCTTTGGAAAACCGGGCTTAGGTAGGCCCGAATCATTCTGCAACGCCCAATCGCAAGGCCGGCTCGCTCGGCTCTGGCGCCTATGTCCCACAACTGCACCGTCTTGTCACTGCTGGCGGTGGCGAGCAGGCGGCGGCCAGAGAGCAGCCCACCTTCTGGATGGAGCCGGTATGACCGGGGAGGGGGTCGCTGGCCTCTCGTGGCGGAGTTTCTCCTAACGATCAGCGCGCCGTGCGCGCATGATGTGCTCGCTGACGTTACGCAGCACGATCAGGCGCATAAAGTCGATTCTGTTCGGCACCTTCATGCTGGCGACCTGCATCGAGACCGCGCTCGCCGCCTCAGCAGGCTCGGGCCACAGGATCCCGTGCAGGATGGCCAGGGCGTCAGCGGTCAGCTTCACCCGGTCAGCCTCAGGGCCGCCGCCGAGCGAATTCGCCTGGTCGATGGCAACGTCGGACTCCTGGATCAACCGGTCTTCAGTTCTTGGCGCTCCCCCGGGAAGCGTTCGCCGGTGTCGAGCAGGCGCAGGACCTCGCCCGCGATCGGGTCTTCGATTCCGGCGATCGAGATGACGGTGGTCGCGATCTGCCGGTTGACGACCGGTGCCATCGCGGGTGAGGGGTCGGCAAGGCTGCGGGCTATCTCCGGTTCGTCCAGGAAGGGCGCCCGGGGGTTGAGGTAGGCGGGCGGGACGATCGCGTCGGGCAGCGGGTCGACGATCTTGAAGACGTGGCGGGGAGAGCGCAGCCATTCGGGTGGTACTAGGGATCCGCTGAGCCTCTCCCCAGGGCCAGGCAGCGGGCCTGGAGCTCGGGCAGGCTCAGCTCATCGCTCACGCCCAGCTCCGCGCTGTCACCACAGCCGTAGCCGTCGTTGTTCCACGCCTCCAGCTTCGCGTCCGTGATGGTCTTCCCCGCCAGGACCGAGGTGTCGAACTTCAGGTAGGAGCGCTCGGTCACCAGGAAGGAGAAGCCGCCATAGGTGCCCGCCCACAGCGAGGCGTCACCGGTTGCGACCGCCCCTTGGTTGTCGAGCCACAGGTCCGTCTGCAGGGGCAGAGAGACCGTGCGCTCGACGGGCGTCGGGGAGGGAGACGGAGAGGGAGACAGGCTAGGACTCGGCGTGGGGGTGGGCGTGGGGTCGGGGTGGGCGTGCCGCCTCCGATGGTGAACCACCAGGAGTACGGGCCTGCCATGGCGTTACCGACGAGGTCCTGGGCTCCGGTGTAGGTCGCGCCCGCCGTCAGCGGTTGGGCCAGGGTGAAGTCGGCGGCCATGTCCTCGCCGGTCGACTCCGTCTCCCCCGCTACGACCACGCCGCCGGGGTCCTTGACGGTCACCACCGTCCCGGTCACCGCCTCGTCGAACACCACCACGACGCTCGTGGCCACCTCCACGTTCTGCGCGGCGGCGGACGGACTCGTCTCGATGACCGACGGAGGGGTCTCGTCCGGCCCCTCGGGCTCCTCCTCCGGAAGGATCAGGTCGGCGGGGTCGACCTCGTAGGTGTCGATGGCCTGCTCGGTCATCGCCTGCGCCTCTTCCAGCGTCACCTCGCCAACAGCCGGGTGTCGGCGGCGACCTCCAACCGGTTGGCCACCGCGCTGTCGTAGGCCAGCGGCTCGTCGGAGTCCGGGTCGTCGATGAGGCTCGGGATCACCACGTCCTGCTTGATGGTGGCGGGGATGTAGTTGACGATCAGGACCGGGCCACGCGGCTGGTCCTCAGATTCGTAGTTGCCGTACTCCAACGAGCGGTACCAGCGCCAGTTGGTGGCCTCCGACTCACTGGCGGAGCTGAGCTGCACGCCGTAGTCGGGCTGGCCGTCCATCCAGTCCTGGACCATCTGCTCGATGGAGTACCACATTTCCCCTTCGCCGCGGGAGCAGTCGTCGGTGTAGGCGCCCTTGTTGCCGACCTGGCCGGTCGTGGTCACCGCCGGCTGCCTGCTCCAGGTCAGAGTGGACATGTCCCAGGAGGAGGTGACGCGCCGGGCGACGATCCCGAAGCCGATCTCCGACTGGCAGAGGTTGGAGCGGTAGTTCCACAGACGCAGGTCGGAGTTGACGACCTCGCCGCCCTCAAGAGGGGTGTCCTTGACGTTGAAGCGGATGTACCCGCGCCAGGTGACGCTGCCGCTGTTGGACTTGCCGACCAGGATGCGGTCCAAGCTGTCGTTCGAGGCGCCGCTGGGGTACGTCGAGTTGTTGACGAAGGTGTCGCCGTCGATCCCGGTACCGGTCCAGTCCTCCGCCGGAACGGCGAGGGTCACCGGATAGGTGACCACGGGGTCGGCAAGGAATCCGGCGTCCGGAGTCACCGTCAGGACCGGGGTGCCGGTGGCCTGGTCGATCGTGGCGGGCGCCGATGCGCTGTGGCCAGACTCGGGCCGCTCCAGCGCCGCCGCGTCGAGCATCAGGGCCGGCGCGATGGGGGCGATCTTCTTCGTGCCGTCGGCCAGCAGGGCGGGCGCGCCGGCGGTGTCCTTGCCGTAGCGCAGACCCTGCGGCAGGCCGACCGGGAACCGCAACGTCAGCTTTCCGGTGGGCCGTTGCCGGATGAGCACTTGCTGGCGGAAGCCCGTGGGGGTCGCGGTGACGACCATGTCGAGGCCCTTGCCGTACGCGGATCGATAGGTGGCCGTGCTGCCGCGCAGCTCGGGCCGGGGAAGGTCACGGGGCGCGTGGACGGACACCTCGCCCGCGTCGCTGGCGGTCTTCAGGACGGCGGTGTCGCCGCCGGGCGAAAGCGTGAGGTCGCCCTTCGCCGCCTTCGGGCGGATGACGCCGTCGGCCTCCATCAGCGTGGTGTCGATCGGGCGCCACCGTCCGTCCTGCCGGATCCGGATCGGCGTGGTGTGGAGCTCGGTGTGGAGCGTTGTGCCGTCGGGGTTCGCGTACGTGGTCGTGGTCTCCGACCGCAGCGAGGGGATCTCGATGAGCTGGTTCTGCTTCTTGGCCTCGGACTGGGCGCTGAACAGCGGATGGCCGGCCGTTGAGGCGGCGTCGGGTGAGGGGTCGGCTGCGGCTGGAGGCGGCGAAACCGCCAAGGAGGTGGTCAGCCTAAGAAGGCGGCCATGACGCCGAGGCGACGGGTATGCGATCTGGACAAAGTACTAGTTCACTTCATCTTGATGCGAAAACTTACAAAAAAGGTTGAATCTTCACATAAGATCATCAAGGGAGCGAAGCTGGCATGGGTAAACCGATCTCGTCAGCGAAGATGACAGTGGCCGACGCTGTGGCCTGCACTGTCAGTTAGCTCTCCGTGACCCCTCTCGGGCGCGTCATCGGAGGTGGCAGTGGCAGATGATCTCGATCGGCAACGGCTAGGATCCCTCGCGTTGCGCTCTTGGGGCTTCCGTGGGGCCACCTGCTCTTCACACGAGGACGATATGGCCGTCGCCCGCCTCACACAGGACGGTTACGATCGGCCGCCGCAAACCGATATGCCCACAGGCGTGCCGTCACGGCGAGACGCCCGATGGGCTCCACGGACATGAGCAGCAGGCCGGACAGCGGGAGTGGGCAGGTGAGCCGACCAGACGGGGACGAGTCGTCGATGCCGCCGACCGGTTCCGAGGCCGCTCAGAACGGTGCACGCCGGTGGATCCGCGAGGCCGCTGGACGTGGTGTCGCGTGGGCGAGCCCGCGGGCGATGCTCGCCGGGCTGTGCGCCAGTGCGCTGATCCCGGTCGCGCTGGCCGAACCGGGACTGCTGGCGGCCGCGGCGGGACTGCATGTCGTGGGTTCGGTCGGCGCCAATGTGCTGGCCACCCTCATCAGCGACTCCTTGGACGCCGCCCGGATCCGCACCCGCAGACGCTCCCCTGCAGACCCGGCACCGGGCGACGCAGGCGACGAGACCGGCCTCGACGCGCCGCCGGGCCGCAAGCGGATGACGATGCCGACCTGGAGGTCTTCGCCGAGCAGGTGCGACAGGAGCTCGCCGACCGGATCGAGCAGATGCTGGCCGCCCAGGATCGTCAGGCTGAGGCGCTGGCCTTCACGCTGACGCTGATGCTGGAGCGGATCGACGCGACCGCCGTCGTGGTCGGCGAAGTCGTCTCCACCGGCCAGCACCAACTCCTGCGCGAGTTACTGTCAGGGTTCGCCGGCCTGGGCGATCAGGTGGCGGGATTGCGCCCGCTCCTGCGCGACTTGGAACACGCGGTCGGCTAGATCCAGCTGAGCCTGGCACGGCAGGACGCCCGGCACCACTCAGGTCACCTCCAGCAGCAGGTGATGCTCGCTCTGCTGCTGGAATCCCGCCAGCACCTGGCCAAACAAACTGGTCAACCGCCTGCCCGACACGGATTCCCGCGCACAGGACGGCCAGCTGGGCTGGCCGCTGCACGAGGTCAACGATCCCTTCGCCCTGGAGGTGCACCGCACCATCAACTCGGAGGCCGACGGTCTGCCGACCCTCCCCGCGTACGTGCCCCGCGAGCATGACGGGCATCTCAACAAGGTGGTAGCCCAAGCCGCTGCGGGCGCCAGCCGGATCGCGGTGCTGGTCGGTGGCTCCTCCACCGGCAAGACCCGCGCCTGCTGGGAAGCGCTGCGCCCGCTGCGAGAGCTCCCTCAACAGTGGCGATTGTGGCACCCGATCGACCCCACCCGCCCCGACGCGACACTGGCAGACCTGGAACGGATCGGCCCGTACACGGTGGTGTGGCTGAACGAGGCCCAGTTCTACCTGACCGACCCGACTTTGGGCGAACGCGTCGCTGCCGGGCTACGCGACCTGCTGCGCGACCCTCAGCGAGGCCCGATCCTGGTACTGGCCACCCTGTGGCCCGCCTACTGGGACACCCTGACCACCCGCGCCGGCTCAGACCCGCACGCTCAAGCCCGCGAACTGCTGGACGGGCACGCCATCACCGTTCCCGACGCCTTCACCTCCGCCGACCTAACCACCCTGACCCAACTCGCCGCCGCAGACCCCCGCCTGAAGGAAGCCTCCGACCGGGGCGGCGATGGCCAGATCACCCAATACCTGGCCGGAGTGCCGACCCTGATGGACCGCTACCATCAGCCACCGCCCGCCACCCAGGCCCTCATCCACGCCGCCATGGACGCACGCCGCCTGGGCTGCGGCCCCAACCTACCGCTGGGACTGCTGGCCGCAGCCGCCCCCGGCTACCTCACCGACACCCAATGGGAGGAACAACGGTCAAACGGGCCGCTCGTGCCTACTCTGCAACATCCATTACGCGGGAGGAGACGGCAAGGAAGTGTGGAGGGGCCGAGAGCTTGTGGGATCGCGTCTTCGACGGCAATACCGAGATCAAGCGAGAATCGCGATCAAGCTCTGACCAGCGCACTGACATCTCATGGAAATATCGACTGACAGTTCCGTGAAAAATCTCACGCCGAGCTGTGGGAGACCACCGACGGCAGCTGCTGCTAGACCCGCAACGCCAGCCTGGAACAGCAGACCGTGCAGGCGCTGCGCGCCACCCGCGAGGCCGAGGACGCCGCCGAGACGGCCTCGGCGCGCGCCCGAGCCGCCCGCGCGTGCGACACCTCGGCCGAGGAACGCGCGGAAAACGCCGCACACGCTGCCGCCGAGGACAAACGGCGGGCCGACCTAGCCGAACGCCACCGCCGAGGCCGTCACCGAACGGCTCACCGCCGACCTGGACCGGGAACGCCGACGCGCCGAGACCGACCGCGCCGAGCACGCCGGCCAGCTCGCCGAGCTCCGCCAGGCCACCGCCGAGGAGATCGGCCTGGCCCAGGCGCGCGTCACCGCCATGGAGCAGGACTTGGCGCTGACCCGCCAGCAGGCTGCCGGCCATGCAAGCGAGCTGGAGGACCAGCTCGCCCGGCAACGGGAGGCGGCCGACCAGACCGTCCGGAAGCAGGGCTCCTACCTGCCGTGATGGACGAACGCCGCCCATAGCGCGGGCGAGGCCGGGTTGGTCTCGGGGATTCAGGGCGAGCGCTTCGCGTCCCGTCGCGGCGGATGGTCGAGGAGTTCTGTTCTCCTGGCCAGTCTCACGATATGTATATGCGGTGGTATTGGGGAGATTGATCTGGTGGGCGATGTCCCGCAGCGAGCGCAGGAGTGGTGTCGGGGTAGGGTACGACCCGCCCTTGACCGAAGCGCTCGAGCGGGTGAGCGAGGGCAATCTCGACCTCGGCCTGAGGCTCATCAAGCAGGCGCGTGGCCGTAACGATCTGCGGGCTCTGCGGATCTCGCGGCTCGGCGAGGCCGCCGGGAGACACCTCGACGTCCTGGCCGGCAAGTTCGGCGACGACCCCGACGCGCTGCTCTGGCTGGGTAGTGCCCGCGTCAGCCTCGCATGGGAGATCAGAGGCGGCGGCTACGCGAAGTACGTCACCGAAGACGCCTTCCGGGGTTTCCACGAGGTCCTGGAAACGGCGGCCGATCCGCTGTTCGCCGCCGCGGACCTGGTCCCGGACGACCCGGTGCCGTGGCAGTGCCTCCAGTGGTTCGGGCTCGGCATGAGCCTGCCCCGCCCCGAACTCGACCGGTTCTGGGCGGAGACCGAAGCCAGGGATCCCGGGCTGTGGGCGGGCCGCCACGCCCGTCTCCAAACCCTGTGCCAGAAGTGGCGCGGCTCCAACGAGGAGGCTTACGCGTTCGCCAAGGAGACCGCCCTGACGGCCGAGACGGGTAACCCGGTCGTCGCGATGCTGCCCCTGGCCCACTTCGAGATCGCCGAACGCCGGATGCTGGCCGACGACGGACAGCACGACCACGAACTGATCGTGAAGAGCCATTTCAGCCGCGCCGAAGTACGGCAGGAACTGGCCGAGACCACCGACCGGTGGATGAGCGCGCCGCACGACCACCCGATGACGACCGAGGCCCGCCACCTGTTCGGGGCCGCCTTCTACTACGGCGGCGACCACGACCGCGCCCGGCGCATCATGACCGACCTGCCGATGCGCATCCCGGAATGGCTACCGTGGGGCTCGGCATCGGTCCTGCCCCGGCGCACCTACCTCAGGGTGAGACGCGAATTAGGGGTGTAGCCGTCAGCGGGCTCTCGCGGGTAAGGAGTGCGCGGCGTCTGCCGGGCTCGACCCGGCGGCCCAGACCGTGAGCCGGTCGCCGATCTCGTGTGACGTCTCGAGCAACAGCCCTTCGACCCCGTCGGCGATCCAGACGAAGACGCCGAAGGGAACCACCTTGGTGACCCTGCCGTCGTAGGGCCGGCCGTCCATGTGAGTGGCGAGGAATACCTGCCAAGGATCGGCCTGGAGGTCCTTGAGCGAGATTCTCGCTTCGCCATTGTTCGGTCCATGCAGAGGAAGGAACAGGTGATCCGCTCTCTGACCTGGATGATGTCGGAGAACGCCTGGACGTGCCGCCACGACAGGTTGGGGGCCGAGACGAAGCCGACGCCCGGGTACGGAGGGGGCTACTGTCAACTTCACTGATAAGCATGTGTGCGTACTGACAGGTAGAGGCGCGCCGGACAACAACTGTCTGGCGCGGCGGTACTTGATAGCGGCACCCCTCGCTGACCTGGGCGCAATCAAATAGACGGATATTGAAAGCCGGTGGTCGACCGGCGCAGACTTCCGTGCGCAATCTGGCACCGCCGCCACAACTTCCCCGGGCTGCGACCGCCGTCGATCGACGTTCGACCCGGCCTACCGCAGACGGCACCAGCAGCAGGCCAGGTGCGGCGAGGTTGGCGGCCACCGCCTCGCCGTCGGGCAGCTTCACCTACGCGACCGCCGACACCGAACTGTCCTGCGGCGACGTGGAGCGCTTCGCCCAGCTCCCCTATAGGGCGTGCGGAAATCATCTGTATTAAGGCCCTCATGGATGCGGATGATAATGAGCGCCGATTCCCATAATGATTTATCGCGTTATGAGAAAAAGGCGCCTCCATGTTTCACTGACGGCATGGTGTCCGCCCGGGATTACGAGCGCATCATCGCCCTTGCCGCCGGTGCCTTCGAGATCGGCGACCCTTCGGCGGTCTGGCCGTTCATCGCGCGGGAGTTCGTCGGGTCGCTCTTCGGCGCCGACGTCTTCACCCGGGCCGCCATCGACTACACCTCGGGCCGGTCGGTGCTGCTCGACATCGACCCCGCCGACCTGCGCCAGGGCAGCGGGCTCGATCCGGTGATCGTCAAGCGGCATCCGCTGTCGGTCCACTACGCCGTCACCGAGTCGCCCGAGCCGCTGCGGATCAGTGATCTGGTGCCGCCGCGACAGTGGCGGGGGCATCCGGTGGCGGCCCGGATGCGTGAGGTCTTCGGAACGACCAGCGTGATCGCCATTCCGCTCCAGGCCAGGCCCTTCCGCGGCCTTTCGATCCAGCGGGAGCGGGACGGCTTCTCCGATCGGGAACTCGCGGTGGCCGCGCGGGTGCAGCCCTTCCTGGTCGCCGCCGACCGGCACGCGCGGGCGCTGCCGGAGGCGGCTCAGGAGGCGGGACTCACGCCGCGTCAGACGGTCGTGCTGAACCTCATGGCCGAGGGGCTGGGCGCGACCGCCATCGCGCATCGGCTGGGCATCTCCGTCAGGACCGTCGACAAGCACCAGGAGCGGCTCTACCGGAGGCTGGGCGCGTCCGACCGGCTCGCCGCCGTCGTCCGCGCCCAGCGGCTCGGGCTCATTCGAACGCCAGGAGCAACTTCTCCGGGGCTCGGGTGAACACGCCGGCGTCGTGCGGCTCCTCCATCAGCCGCAGGCCGGGGAAGCGGTCGAGCAGCATGGTCACCCCGATCCGTACCTCGGCCCGGGCGAGCTGGGCGCCCACGCAGAAGTGCCGGCCGAGGGCGAAGGCGGTGTGGTTGGCGCCGGCGGTGTAGGCGCGGGTCATGTCGAGGTCGGGGCGGAACAGGTCGAAGGCGTCGGGGTCGGTGAAGCGGGACGGGTCGCGGTTGGCCGAAGCGATCAGGCAGGTCACGGTGCCACCGGCCGGGACGGTGCCGCCGGAGAGTTCGAGGTCGGTCTCGGGCTGGCGCATCACCATCTGGACCACCGAGTCGTGCCGCAGGGTCTCGGCGAACGCCCGGTCGAGCAGTTCGGGGTCGCTCCGCACGGCGGCGAGCTGGTCGGGGTGGGTGAGCAGGTTGCGGACCAGGCAGGTGATGGCCTTGTCGGTGGTCTCGCCGCCGGCGGCGAGCAGCATGCTGACGAACGCCTTGATCTCCTCGCTGGTCATCCGCACACCGTCGATCTCGGCGGTGCACAACGTGGAGAGCAGGTCGTCGCCGGGGTCGGCCCGGCGGGCCTCGACGATCGGGATCATGTACGCCGCCAGTTCCTCCCGCGTCCGCGCGCCGGCCTCGATGACCGCCGGGTCCTGGGCCAGGTTGGAGATGAAGGCGACGACCGAGGTGTACCACCGCTGGAACAGGTGCTCGTCCTGCGGCGGCAGGCCGAGCATGCCGACGATCACGCCGACCGGATAGCGGGTGGAGAACCGGGAGACGAGGTCGTCGACGCCCGACAGCGGTTCGATCAGCCCGGCGGCGGTCCTCTCGATGACCGGGACGAACTTCGTCGCGAGTTCGCGGCCCCGGAACGACGGCGTCACCAGGGCCCGTTTGGTCGCGTGCTCGCGGCCGTCCATCTGGATGATGGTGCGGCCGTGCACGGGTTCGAGCTGCCATTCGTAGTTGCGGTTGCCCGCTTCCTTGAGTGCCTTGGCGACGTCTTCGTATCGGGAGACCAGATACGTCTGGGTCGCCTCGTGCCACAGGAGGGGAAAGTGGTCACGCAGCACCGCGTAATGCGGATAGGGGTCGGCGGCGAACTCGGGCGACAGGATGTCGGGGGCGTCCATGAGGATGACGGTAAACACGCTGCGGCGGGCGCGATATGCGGAGAATTGCGTAAGAACGCCCATGACCTCCACGCGTGACTTGGAGCTCCGTACGCGATCTCATAAACCCCGATCGAATTGTTCGGAGCCCGGGCGCCTCGACGCCGTCCTACCGCAGGAGCGGTAAGAGCGACGACGTATGTCTCAACCTGTGACGGCAGAACGATCCGGCCGTGGCGCAGGCCTTCGAGACCCCACAAACAATGGCAGAACAGCCGAACTCCTGACGATTTCCCTGTCCACGCCCGCAAGAGCGAGCCACGCTATCAAGTGCAGTTGCGCGCTGTCAGGTAGACCGCTTCCAGACAACAGTGTCTGCCGCAGCGGTATTTGGTGGCGGCACCCCTCGCCGACCTCGGCACTATCAAATAGACGGGCATCGAAGTAGCACGGTCGACCGAAGCGGCCTTCCGTGCGCAGCCCAGGCCGGATGTCGCCGAGTTCGATCAGCGGGCCTCGCCACTCAGGTGGAGGGCGACGGCGCCATGAGTAGTCCCGATCCCCACAACCAGGGGCAAATGTGAGGGACGGCGGCCGACGCGTTGGTGCTCTCCACATTCTCGCGTGGCCTGCGACGGGGGGCGCTCGCTCAAGTAGGCCCGCCGCTTGCTCCTCACCTCACCGCTGGAGCCGCGCACCTACACGGCCTGGCCATCTGTTCCCGGCGGGTCTCGGCGAATGGGTCGTCCGCAGGGTGCAGGCCGGGAGAGCGGCACGCGACTAGGTGGATTGTGTGATGCAATCGTTCACGTCTAGAGTTACTTGCATCACGCTATCGACTTCGAGGAGAGCCTCGTGAAACCGAGCTCCGCACTACTCCGCGCCACCAGGTGGCCTGGGGTGCCCGACCGCCTGGTGGCGCTGCTGGCCGTCCAGCTCCTGTCTGAGCGGAGAGACCGGGAGGGACTGGAGCACTTCTCGGCGCTCAGCGTGGAGCGGCCCGGGTCGGCGCTGCTCCAGAGCCTCACCGGCGTCTTCAGGGCCCGGGTCGACGGGCCGACCAAAGAGGCGCTCGCCGACCTCGACGCCGCGGCCGAACGTGAGCTCGGACTGCCCCACTACTTCCGGGGCACCACGCTGGCGGCCCTTCCCGGGTGCGCAGGCCGGGCCGACACCGCGATCGCCGACCTCGAATTCGTGCTGGCGGTACGCGAGCAGTTCCCGCACGGTTTCCTGCACGCCGTCCAGTGGGCGCTGGCCCGCGCCTACGAGTGCGCCGGCCGGCCGAAGGACGCTCTCGACGCGCGTCTGCGGGTCGGGCACGACCGCGACGTCGCGCTGGTCACCGACTACGTGGCCGACGCCGACCACGGAATCCGCTTCGGGCCGCCCCGTCTGGTGGAGAAGGCCCCCGGAGTGCACGTCGCCCAGGGGTACGACTTCGCCGACTTCGGGTTCGTCGTCACCGGCGAGGGCGTCGTGGCGATCGACGCGGGCAGCGACCCCCGCCACGTGGAGGCCGCCCTGCGGGACCTGCGCGCCGTCACCGACCGGCCGATCACGCACGTGCTCCTGACCCACGCGCACTTCGACCACGTGGGCGGCCTCGACGCGCTCACCGGCGACGGCGTCCAGGTCATCGCCCAGGCCCGCTTCCCCGAGGAGCTCGCGACGCAGGCGGCGAGCCCGCCGCCGTTCCCCTATCTCCTGCCGCACGGCCGGGACCACCGCCTGCGGGCCGTGCCCGACCGGCTGGTCGGCTCAGCCGAGACGCTGACCGTCGGCGGGGTCGAGTTCGGGCTCATCCCGATCAGCGGCGGCGAGAGCGCCGACGGGTTGGTCGTCCATCTGCCCGGCTCGGGCGTGGTGTTCGTGGGGGACATGTGCATGCCCTATCTCGGGGCGCCGTTCTTCGCCGAGGGCTCGGCCGAGGGCCTCTTCGAGGCCATCGAGACCGTTGGTGACCTGCGGCCGGGTCTGCTGATCCACGGGCACACCGGGTTGACGGACAACTTCACGATCGAGGCCCTCCCCGGTCTGTCGGCCGCGCTGCGTGAGCTGCACACCGTCGTCCTGGCGGGGGTCGCGGAGGGGCGCCCGCTCGTCGACCTGCTCGACGCCGATCACCTGCCCGAGGTGCTGCGCGACCACCCCGCGGCGATCAACCCCTACCTGGTGATGCGCGACGGCTTCGTCCAGCGGGTGCACCACCAGGCCACGGGCTACTGGCAGGCCGACGGCGAAGGCGTGGAGCACTTCTCCGCCGCCGAGTGGGCTGTCGCGCTCGACCTGCTGGGCGGCGGCGCCCCGGACGCCTTCACCACAACGGGCGAGAAGCTCTGGGACCGCGGTGAGGCCGCCCTCGCGCTGAAGATCGTCGAGAACGGGCTGCTCCGGCACCCGTCCGAGCCGGCGCTCGCCTCACTGCGGCAGCGGCTGCTGCTGGCGCTCGTCGAACGGAACCAGTTCCTCGATCCGTTCAAGTTCGCCTACTACGCCGGGCTGGCCGGGCTGACGCTGACGCCCGCGGGCTGAGCTCCGGGGCCGGGCTCCATGTCGCAGTCGTACGGTCCGAGCGAACGGCCGCAACGGGCGCAGGTGAGCCCGGGCTGGAGCGACCCGCCGCAGCCCCGGTGCCTGACCAGCAGCGGCGGGCCGTCGGGAGCCCGGTGCCGGTCGCCCCACAGCAGGAACGACATGATGACCGGCCAGAGTTCGAGGCCGGCCGGGGTCACGTGGTATTCGTACCGATCGGGCCGGGTCTGGTAGAGCCGTCGTTCCAGGATGGCGGCCTCACAGAGCTTGCCGAGCCGGTCGGAGAGGATGTTGTGGGCGATGCCGAGGTTCGCCCGGAAGTCCTCGAACCGGCGCGTGCCACGCAGCGCGTCGCGCACGATGAGCAGCGTCCAGCGCTCGCCGACCACTTCGAGCGTGCGGGCGATCGAACAGACCTGGCCTTCGTATGTGCGCGGCAACATGCCTGCATTCTAAGTCCATTGCATCACGCAAGTGATGACTGGACGCTGAGTAGCGCGACCCTCCAGCACGACGCAGCCCGCGAGCAGCAGAAGAGGAGCGGCAATCAGTCCGGGCGGCTCCAGTACCAGGTGCCGCCCGGGTCAGCACGATCAGGACGAAGACCGGGCGGGAGCCCAATGGAAGCGCCGCCGCGCCCTGGTCCTGGGAGGGTCCTGGGTAGTGGCGAGCGAGTGATTCTGACCAGCGAAGACAGCGCTGTTGGTCGGTGATGACCGGCGGCCGTCGAGGTCGAGCAGGCCTGCCCCGCGCGAAGGAGCGTTCGGAGATCCCCCCTGCTCCGCCGTCTTGCTCCGAAGAGGTCAACACCTCTGAGGCTCTGTGCACCTGCCCGGGCTCGCTCCCGATGGGCAGACCGTCCCGGCAGGGACGTGCGTCCGGGGCTGGGTGCCATTCATCGGGACGCTCCCCCTGCGCTGCCGGAACACCCAGCTCCCCGTGCCAGCACTGCGTGAGCAAGACGGTGTCCTGCGCCCACTCCGTCTCGAGGTGCTGGCTTTCGCTCAGCGGGAACTCGACCTCGTGCAGCATGCACCAGAACCGGACATCCCCGACGAACATCACCAGCACCCGGTCATCGGACACGGTCCGGGTCGCGGCGAGCGGCAACATCTCCCTGGGAACGCCCCGCTGACGGGTGTCGAACGCGTCCGACCACACCAGCAGGCTCCGGCATGCGCGAAACGGGTCGCACTCCAGGACGTTCTCCCATGGTCTTGCCATCGTGGGCTCCGTCCCCCGACGGGCCCGGCGGGAGTGCCGAGCATCGTCCGTAGAGGTACACCCGAGCGCCTCCTGCGTAACCTCTCGACCTTCTCGTCTCTGACCTGGACGTACGTGGAGGAAGAGGGCACCAGCGCTCTGCCGCGTGATCCCGTCGGCATCGCCGTCCGGCACCCTGCCATGCCCAGGCTTGATGAGAGCTCGTCGCGTCCGTGTTGCAACGGGACAGGCGTCCGCATCACTTCATCGTCACCGGGCTGCACGGACCTGGCCGGGGGTGCGGATCTCGACGGCGTGGGGCGAGAACTTGGACACCTATGTGTCGTATTCGCCTTCCTCGTCAGCAGGTCCCCCACCGGGGCGGGGGCCTGCTGCGTTCGGCGATTTCCGCGAAATCATCGGCGCCAGATCCGGGCTCCAGGCGAGCAAGGTCCGCCTACCCGCTGGCATCAGGGGTCAGTTCGCCCCGAGCGTGAAGATGTCGACGGCGCCGGTGTAGGAGGTGAAACCGGATGTGAGGCACTGCGTACCGAGCTCGATCGGCGAAGTGGTCGCCCGTCCTGAGAGGCGCATGTTGCCGGCTTCGATGGAGAACCTGTTGGTCTCAATGCGGATGGAGGCCTGGGGTGCCTCGGTCGTGGTGCCGTCGTTCCAGGCGATCTGGAGTCTTCCGTGACCTGCGGTCAGCGGGCCGAGGCAGTTACCCGTGCCGGACGCCACGATCCGGAACACGCCGCCGGTGATCTTCTTGTTCTGCTCGGAGGAGCAGACGCCCAGCTCGCCGTTGCCCGTGATCTGAGAGGTCGCCCTCTTGAAGGTGACGCCGGGGTTCAGTTTCGCGTTGAAGCTTCCGCCGTGGCAGGTGATGGTAACCTCAGCTGCGGCGGTGGCAGGGGCGGCGGGGGTGGCGGACAGTCCGGCGGCGAGGACGAGCACCCCGGCCATGATCAGTGAACGCATGACGGCGACCTTTCGGCAGATGATGTTTCCGCTGCTCATGATCACCGTGCGGGGTGCGCGTCCGGGGTCCGCGGGGATTGGTGTCGTCCTGGAGTTGGTCAATGACGTGCTTGGGCGCCGGCCGCCAACGGCCTGGACGCCGCCGAGCACCTGGTCGCGGTCACCGTCCGCTCCAACCGGCAAAAGCCGATCGCGACCCCGCCGAATGGCACCCGATCGAACAGGTCCGCTGCCGCTACATCGCCGAATGGGCCGCAGTGAAACGCCGCTGGGGCCTGGCCGCCGACACGCAGGAGAAGGACACCTTGACCTCCATCGCGGCCACCTGCCCCAACGCGCCGATCCCGTCCACCCGCTCCCCACGCAAACCAACCAGCGGTAGTCGGCCGGGAAGCCGACGAACTCGGCATGGGCACTCCCCCCGCCCGCCAATTATGTCCATGCGTGCGAGGTGCGCGCGGGCCGCTCTCGCCGAGCCGGGACAGCGCAGACGGCAAGGCGGAGGGGAAGGCAGAAGGACCAATCTCGGACGGAAAACGATAATGCGCTGCCCGCTATCGACCGATCCTTTCCTGTTTGTGAATTCCCCGACGCACGCGTTCCTGACGACCGTGGTGGTCGTCATCGTCGTGGCAGGACTTGCGATCCTCTGACCGCGACGTGCGCTGGAGGGGGCCGGGTGAGGGGCGTCAGGTCGGAAAAAGGGTCTTCCGGAAGGCCGGACAGGTGGTGAAATCGTCGTGCGTGCAGCGCAGGCCGCCCTCCAGGAAGTCGACCGTGGCCTGGATCTCGGCGATCCGCCGCTTGAGGTCGTCCTGGTGCCGCTTGATGATCGCCTTCCGGTCGGGCGGCGCCGCGAAGAGCGCCCGGATGTCCGGCAACGACAACCCCGCCTGCCGTGCCCGGACGATGACCGCCACCCGGAACCGGTCGTCGTCGCCGTACCGCCGCCGCCCGCCGGAGTCCCGCGCCGGCCGCAGCAGCCCTTCCGACTCCCAGTGCCGCAACACGTGGGTGGCCAGCCCGAACTCCCCGGCCAGCGTCCCGATCGCCACGCTTGACTTCATGCCGACATTAAGTCGCAGGATGTCCGGCATGTCGAACACCGAGGTCATCGCCCTCCTGGACGAGATAGAGAAACACCCCGACGCGATCCGCGTGCGGCGGCGCACCTACGAGCCACTGGAGCGGGCCGCGAGGATCGTCGACGTCGGCTGCGGCGGCGGCCGGGCGGTCCACGAACTGGGCGCCCGCGCCATCGGCGTCGACCACGACCCGGCCACGATCGCCGTAGCCCGCACCCGCTACCCCGACGCCCGCTTCCGCGTCGCCGACGCCCATGCCCTCCCCTTCCCCGACGCGAGCCTCGACGGCTACCGCGCCGAACGAGTGCTCCACACCCTCGACGCCCCGAGGGCGCTGGCCGAGGCCCGGCGGGTGCTCCGCCCCGGCGGACGGCTGGTCGTGGCCGGCCACGACTGGGACCTGTTCGCCGTCGACTCCGACATGCCCGAGGTCACCCGCCGCGTCGTGCCCGCCCGCGCCGACCAGATCCCCGACCCGAGGGCCGCCCGCAAGACCCACCACCTGCTGCGCGAAGCCGGATTCACCGACGTCGCCACCGAGCTCCTCGGCACCGTCTTCACCGGCCCCGAGGGCCTGCCGGCGGTGTTGAACCTGGCCAAAGGGCAGGAGGGCGAGGAGATCACCGCCTGGCGCGACGACCAGCGCCGGAGGGCGGCGGAGGGCCGCCTGTTCCTGGCCGTCCCCGTTTTCGTCACCACGGCCCAGGTGATCGCATGAGCCCATGCGACGCCGACTTCACGTGGGCACCGGTCTCGGCCAGGACCGACGCGCCGTGCAGACCGAGGCGACCCGCCGGATGTGCGCGACCAGCAGGGGGTTGTCGGCGGTGTCCTGGCAGCCGATCCCCCGACGGTGATCAGGTGCCGAGCGGGCCGGTCTCGTGTTCGACGAGCTCGCCTACTTCGACCGCGAGCAGTTGGGCACGGGTGTAAGCGGCCATTCTGCTCCACTCCAGTTTCTGATCCGGGTGGCCGCCTTCCTCACCGGGCTCGTCGCGCTCAGCCGGTGCGGCGACGACGACGGCCGGCAGGATGGCGTCAGAGGAGGTCGGCGAGCATGAGGCGGGCCCGCTGCGCCGCCGGACGCACGGCGCCTTCCCGTGCCGCGACTTCTAGGAGGGAAACTCGAACAGTTCCAGCTGGATTCCGTCGGGATCCCGCAGGTAGAGGATCTTCGTCCCGGCCAGCGCTCCCGCCTCCACGCCCTCGCCGTCCCGCAGCAGCGCCGGGTCCGCGTTGACGTGCACACCTCGCTCCAGCAGGTCGCGGTGGGCCGCGTCGAGGTCGTCGACCTCGAAGCAGAGGTGCATGACCCCGACGTCGCAGTTGCGGCCCGCGAAGGGCATCGGTCTCGGGCTGTCGTACTGGATGAGTTCCAGCAGGACGTTGTCGCCGGCCAGGAGGAACGACGCCCGCATCGACGGGTTCTCGACCTCCACGACCGCGCCGAGCGCCGGATTCGCGGCCGCGATCGTGACGCCGTTCGGCGCGATGCCGAGGACGTCCTCGTACCACTTCACGGATCGCGCGAGATCACTGACCGGTACCCCGATGTGGTTCATCCTGGTCACTCTGTTCATGATCCGACTATGCATGGACGATCCGCGCGGGTGAAAGGCACACGTTTTCCGCGTATCACGGGTACCACCCTGTTCGGGTGACCGGCGAAGGACACCGTGGTACGCCGGTGAACGATGATGGATCATGTGGTCCATGAACGAACTCGGCGCCGTTCTGCGGGCGTGGCGGGACCGCATGGACCCGGCCGCGATCGATCTCGCGGACGCCTCGCCGCGCCGTGTGGCCGGTCTGCGGCGCGGCGAACTGGCGACGCTGGCCGGGATCTCCGTCGAGTACGTGGCGCGCCTGGAACAGGGCCGGGCCGCGACGCCGTCCGCGCAGGTCTGCGCCTCCCTGGCCCGCGCGTTACGACTGTCGGACGACGAGGAGGCGCATCTGATGCGCCTGGCCGGCCTGGCCGCGAACCCGGGCCGGATTCCCGGTCTCATCCCCGGCAGTCTGCATCGTGTCATCGACCAGCTCGACGGCACGCCACTAGCCGTCTACGACGCCGCGTGGCGGCTCCTGCATTGGAACCGGTTGTTCGCGGCGACCTTCGGTGATCCTGCCGGCGCGAGCGCCGACGACCGCAATGCGATGATCGTCCAGTTCGAGTCCCGCAACCCCCGGGTCCGGCAGACCGACGCCGAGCGCGCGTACTTCGAGCAGTCTCTGGTGGCCGACCTGCGCGCCACCGGCGCCCGCTATCCGGATGACCCCGACGTGGCGGCGCTGATCTCCCGGCTGGCCGGAAACGACCGCTTCCGCCGCCTGTGGGCGCTGGGGGACGTGGCCGTCCACGAGAGTGCCCACAAGACGGCCGTCCACCCCGACGTGGGCGCGATTCCCCTGGACACCTCCGTCCTGACCACCCAGACCACTGACCTCCGGCTCGTCGTCCTGACGCCCCGTCCGGGCACGGACGCCCGCGAGAAGCTGGACCGGCTGGCCGGTCTGGAGCACACCGCGTCATAGCGGCTCACCCTCTGGCCCCGGCGCGCTGACACCCGACCGCCTGCGCCATCCGCCTGCACGGCGAATCTACGCAATTTTCACCGATGCGACGACACCGGCCGAGACGGAATGGTGTCGGCCACGGAACGTCGCACCGCACCGGCCTCGACGACATCGCCTTCCTGCACGACTTTCACGTCCACGACGTGCGATTCCGGACGCCGATCGACTCCGCTCGCCGGCCGGTGAGCGGTGACATACCGAGAACAAGGATGGACATGCAGCTCTCCAACTCGGCACGTTGGCCCGTCGCGAGGATCGCCGCGGTGGCCGTGGGATTCGCGGCCGTCGTCACCGGCTGCGGACCCGGCGACGACGCGTCGCGTGCCAGGTCGAGTGCCGCCGCACCCGCCGCCGAGTCGCCGGCGGGCTCCTCGGCTGAGTCCTCGGCCGGGTCTTCGGTCAAGGCCGCACCGGGCAAGGGCGAGACGTGCGACGGGATGGGCATCGACCTTGAGGCACCCGTCACGAGCTCCTCGGAAATCGTGATCAACGCGCCCCTGCGGAAGGTCTGGGAGACCCACGTCGACGTGGAGGGCTGGGCGGGCTGGCAGAAGGCGATCGCGACCATCGAGCGCCTCGACCCGGGCCCTCTGTCCGACACGTCGAGGTTCCGGTGGACGACGCCGGTCCCCGAGTCGAAGTTCTCTCCGGCGGACACCCTGTCGATCACGTCGAGCGTCAAGGGGCTGGAGGAGGGCGAGTGCGTGATCTGGCAGGGCCCGGCGATCGGTAAGGCGATCTCCATCGAGAAGGGCGTCCACCTGTGGAAGTTCACCGAGAAGGACGGCGTCACCCACGTGCACACGGAGGAGTCCTGGGAGGCCGCCTTCCTGGACTCGCTGAAGGGGCCCGACTTCGACGCCGTCGCCGCCATGCTCGGCGGTGGGCTGGACCTGTGGCTCCAGGACCTCAAGGCCAAGGTCGAGGGTTCGACGGCCGGGAACTGACAGCGAGAATCATCCGCAGTGGAATCGCCTCGTTAGGGTACCCACTGTGCGGACACGGGTTCCCCCTCACGGTCGGTTGTTCGGCAGGCGTCACGAGACGCGGCGCCTCGACGATCTGACCGGCGCGGCGAAAAGGGGAAACGGCGGCGCGCTGGTCCTGCGCGGTGAGGCGGGCATCGGCAAGAGCGCCCTGCTGCGGCACGTGGAAGAGGCGGCGACCGGGTTCCACGTCGTACGCGCGTCGGGGGTCGAGTTCGAGGCGGAGCTGCCGTTCGCCGCGCTGCACCAGTTGTGCCAGCCCGTGTTGCGGCACCTTCCCGAACTGCCCGCGCAGCACGGCCAGGCGGTCAGGGTCGCGTTCGGAATGGCGACCGGAACACCGGATGTGTTCCGGATCGGGCTGGCGGTGCTGGGACTGCTGACGGCGGCGGCCAGGGAACGCCCGGTGTTGTGCGTCGTCGACGACGCGCAATGGCTGGACGCGGCCTCGACGGAGGCCCTGGCGTTCCTGGCCCGGCGTGTC
This sequence comes from Herbidospora cretacea, assembly GCF_001570605.1. GTDB lineage: Bacteria > Actinomycetota > Actinomycetes > Streptosporangiales > Streptosporangiaceae > Herbidospora > Herbidospora cretacea. The sequence goes on from NZ_BBXG01000014.1 coordinate 27,245, forward strand.
TCCGTCGAACCGGTGGCCGTGGTGCTCGCGGTCCGGGCGCCGGGCCCGGCGAGCGGGCTCGACGTCCTGCCGGGGCTGACCGTCGAGGGGCTCGGCGACACCGACGCGCGGGCCCTGCTCGCGGCGCAGAGCCACGAGACGCTCGACGAGCAGGTTCGTGACCGGCTCGTCGCCGAGGCGCGCGGCAACCCTCTGGCGCTGCTCGCCCTGCCGAGGGCCGGCGGGTTCGCCCTGCCGGGGAGCGCGTCGGTGCCGTCCCGCATCGAGCACGGGTACCACACCGCGCTGGCCGCCCTGCCGGCGCAGGCGCGGCTGCTGCTCACGATCGCGGGTGCCGACCCGACCGGCGACCCCGGGTTGTTGTGGCCCGCCGCGGATCTGGCCGGCATCTCCGCCGCCGCGGCGTCGGCCGCCGCCACCACGGGTCTGATCCACTTCGGCACCCGGGTGCGCTTCCACCATCCGCTCGCGCGGATCGCGGCGTACACGGGAGCGGAGCCCTCCGAGCGGCTGCTCGCGCACCGGGTCCTCGCCGAGGTCACCGACGAGGTGGCCGACCCCGACCGGCGCGCCTGGCACCGCGCCCAGGCCGCCGCCGCGCCGGACGACGACGTCGCCGCCGAACTGGCGCGGTCGGCGTCCCGCGCGCAGGGGCGGGGCGGCATCGTCGCGGCGGCCGCGTTCCTCGACCGCGCCGCCGAACTGACTCTCGACCCCGCCCGGCGGATCACGCGGACCCTCGCGGCGGCGCGCGCGCACGTCGAGGCGGGCGCCGCCGACCGGGCCGTCGACCTGATCAGGACGTCCGAGCGCGCGGGCCTCGACGAGTTCCAGCAGGCGGAGGCCGACCTGTTACGCGGCCGGATGGCCTTCGCCCGGGTGGACGACGGCACCGGACCGGCGCACATGCTGCGGGCCGCGCGACGGCTCGCGCCGCTGGACCCCGTCCGCGCCCGTGCGTGCTGCCTGGCGGCGCTGGAGATGAGCCTGCTGGTCGGCCGCGCGACCGGGGTGCTGGAGATGGTCCTGGCCGAGGTGGAGTCCTTCCCCTCTCGTGACCCGAAGTCCCCCGACGTGCTCGACGCGCTGACCACGCTGCGGTCGGACGGGCACCAGGCGGCCGTGCCGCTGCTCCGGGAGGTGCTCGACGGCGCCGCGGGTCCGCTGTGGACCCGCCAGCCCGCGCTCGCGGTCATGCTCGCCGGTGAGTTGTGGGACCCGGACGTGCACGCGCGGCTGGTGGAATGGCTGGTGAGGAACGGCCGGGAGTCGGGGACACCGCTCGTGCTGCGGCTCGGCCTCGGCCAGACCGCCGCCGCCTCGGTGCTGGCTGGCGACCTCGACCGGGCGATGGGCGCCATCGCCGAGGAGGAGGCCATCGCCGACGCGACCGGCGGGCCGCCGACCGTCTACCACCGGTTGCAACTGGCCGCGATGCGCGGACGCCGCGCGGAGGCGGCCCCCCTCTTCGCCGACGCCGCCGCACTGGCGTCCACCTCGGGCCACCTGGTCGCCAACGTGCACTGGGCGAGCGCCGTCCTGCACAACGGGCTCGCCGACTACCCGAAGGCGCTCGCCGCCGCCCGGTTGGCGACCGCCGGCGGGGACCTCTTCCTCGGCGGGTTCTCCCTGCCGGAACTGGTGGAGGGAGCCGTCCGATGCGGTGAACGCGAGACAGCCGTCACCGCCCTCGCGTTGCTGACCGAACGCACACAGGCCAGCGGAACCCCGACCGGCCGGGGGATCGCAGCCTACGCACGGGGTCTGGTCACCGGGCTGGAGGACGACTACCGGGAGGCGATCGAGCTTCTCGCGAACAGCCCGCTGCTGCCGTACCGGGCCCGGGCGCACCTGCTGTACGGCGAATGGTTACGCCGCGCCGGCCGCAGGCAGGACTGCCGGCCGCACCTGCGCACGGCGCACGAACTGCTGTCCACCGCGGGGCTGGAGGCGTTCGCCCGCCGCGCCGCCGACGAGCTGCGCGCCACGGGCGAGACCGCACGCGACCGCTCCGGCCACGCCCGCGACCAGCTCACCATGCAGGAGCTGCACATCGCCCGGCTGGTCGCCGAGGGCGCCACCTCGAAGGAGGCCGCCGCCCGGCTGTTCATCAGCCCGCGTACCGTCGACGCCCACTTGCGCAACGTCTTCCGGAAACTGGGGATCACCTCCCGCAGGCAGCTCAAGGAGGTGCCGGGACTGCGACCGGCCACGTAGGCACGTGCGCTCACCTCGCCTCAGCCCGTTGGACGGGAGACGGCGCCTCCCCCGGTGATCTCGGCGAAACGGTGCTCCAGGGCAGCGAGCCGGTTGGTGATGGGGTGGCTGTGCAGGATTTCGGCGGCCCGGTCGGCCTCATCATGGTCCATGACGATGGTCCCCAGCGGCACGTCGAGATCGGCGGAGCCGTAGATGAGGAGCTGCCGGCGGCGTCCACCAGCACGCGATCGCGCCGGCCTGGCGGCGCAAATGCGCCGACGCCCTGGCCACCTTGGCTGCCTACGCTCAGGCCAAACGGCGCATCCTGGCCTAGGGTCACCTGTCGGACCCTGCTGGCCTTCACCCGCTCCAGCAGTCCGGGCGCGTGGATCAGTGCAAACGTCCTCGCTCTGACCGAATCCGAGCAGACCCTCGCCAACACCTTCTCCGTCCGCCCCTCAGACCGACCCGTCGGTGGCGGTGTCCGCCGCGTTCACTGCGTGCCCTCCGATGCTGGATGTCTGACGGCAGAACGGGGCCAGCAGGTCGGCCAAGGCTTGTTCTGCACCCCGCAGGGCCTGCTCCGCCGCCCGCCCGATCATGTCCGCCTCCCTGGCGGACAGAGGCATGGTGAAGGCATAGCCGCCGTGTTGTTCCACCAGCTCCGCCAGCGAAGGAACCGGGCACTCGGGCGAACGGTGTTCGGCGATGTACGGATGCGTCTGCGGCGAATACACCTCCGCGAACGTCGACACTCTCATGCCGTCACCATAACCTTGGGCCCAAGTCGCACCCCGAGATGCTGAGGCGTCGGTGGATACCGGCAGAACACATCGTCAATCGCGAGGCTGCGCCGGCATCTGCAGCGGGACACCGACCCGGTTGAAGGCGTTCATCAGAGCCACCTGGACGACCAGCGCGCCGAGTTCCTCGTCGGTCATGAGGTCGCGGACGCCGGCCCAGACCTCGTCGCTGACGCCGTGCGGGGTCAGCGACGTTGCGGCCTCGGTGTACTCAAGCGCCGCCCGCTCCGCCGGGGTGAACAGCGCCGATTCGCGCCACGCGGACAGCTGGATGATGCGGTTCACCGATTCGCCCTGCTCCAATGCATCGTGGCTGTGCAGGTCGATGCAGTGCACGCAGTGGTTGATCTGCGACGTACGCAGCTTGACCAGCTCGCGGATGGTCGGATCGAGTGGCGAGGTGAGAATGGCCTGGTCCGCGGCGTAGAGCGCCTTGGCGGCCTTCGGGGCGGCCGTCCGCAGGTCGAGGCGGGGCTTACCGGCGTGCACGTGGGTGGTCATGATTTTTCTCCTTCAGGCGTGGATATCGCGTTGTCGAGCCAGGCGTGCGCGGCTGACCAGTCGTCGAAGACACGATGGTGAAAGGGGTGTCCGACTCGGCGACGAGCCTTTCCTGCGCGGCCTTGGCGTCCAGGTAGCCCGGGTGCGAGAGCCGGTCTACACCGACGATCGACAGCACCACATGGTGTCGCACCCCGGCTTCCCGCCCGGCGTTCAGCAGGGTGCGGGTCGAGGTGGTGAAGAAGTCGAGGATGGGCTCGGGTTCGAAGATCACTTTGTGGGTCACGTCGACAGCGCGTCGGCGACGCCGCGGCCACTGATCGTGTCCACGCCGGTTCCGGGCCGAGCCGCTGCAGCGACTTGACGACTTTCGACCCAACGACGATGCGCATGCCCCACTCCCAAATTCGGATAACTCTTGTCCGAGATTCTATTCGGACAAAAGTTATCCGAGTCAAGTAGGCTGGGCGAATGAAGATGTCAGGCGGGGTCGAGTGGGGCTTGCACTGCTGCGTCGCGCTCAGTGGGGCGGGCGCGCCGGTGACGGCGGCCAAGCTCGCCGAGCTGCATGACGTCTCGCAGAGCTATCTGGCCAAACAGCTACAACTGTTGTCCCGCGCAGGCCTTGTGCGCTCGACGCTGGGCCAGTCCGGCGGCTATGTGCTGACTCGGGCTGCGAATGAGATCACGCTGCTGGACGTGGTCGAGGCGATCGACGGCGTCCAGCCGGCGTTCCGGTGTACGGAAGTGCGTCAGCGGGGCCCACTGGCCGTGCCGGCGGAGCGGTGTGACACCCCCTGCCCGATCGCCCGCGCGATGGATTCCGCCGACCGCGCCTGGCGGGAGTCGCTGCGCGCGGTCACCATTGCCGACCTGATCGCCGACGTCAACCGTACGACGCCACCTGAGATACTCGCGGGGGCCCGGGAGTGGCTGCGCGCCTGACGAGCCTTCCACGGCCGTCGGTGTTACCTCCGGCCGAGGCCAGCCGGTCGACGCCACAGCGGGGACGAGGACGGGGTCCGCCGTGGAGGAGGCATTTCAGGCTGACCACCACCAGGTTCGTGTCCATCGCGCCTGGTACCACCACAGCACACCGGCCATGCTCGCGCCGGCCGATTGAGAAGTGCGGCATCCCATCAGGGCGGCGTTCGCCAGCTGGAGTCCTGGTCATGAACTGACGTGACCAGGACTTTCGTTTCGCCGGATGGCAGATCAACCGCAGTCCGAGACGCCCGGCGGCGGGCTCGCCATGGTGCTTTCGCTGGAGATTTCGCATGAAGTGCGCCCGCCTCTGGACGATCTACAGCAGGGTGTGGTTGGGTCTCGCGCGTCGGCGAGGTCGGGATCACAGCGGAGGCGGTCATGGGCAGGCCGGAACGTCCGCTCGACCCGGAGGCGGGGCCGGTGCAGGCCCTCGCCTGGCACCTGCGCCAGCTGCGCGACAGGACAGGGCGCATGAGCTACCGGCGGCTCGCCCAGCTGGCCCACTACTCGGCGAGCACGCTGGCGGACGCCGCCAAGGGCGACCGCCTGCCGTCCCTGGAGGTGACCCTCGCCTATGTGCGGGCGCTCGGCGGGGACGAGGCCGAGTGGCGGGCCCGTTGGCAGGCGGCCGCCGAGAGCGACGACCACCCGGACTGGCCACCCGAGACGCCGTGCCCCTACCAAGGGCTGATGGCCTTCGAACCGGAGCACGGCGAGTGGTTCTTCGGCCGGGACCAGCCGGCCGCGCGCCTGCGCGAGCTGGCCGGGCGGCTGCCGGTGGTCGGCGTGTTCGGCGGCTCCGGGAGCGGCAAGTCGTCGTTGCTGCGGGCGGGCCTGCTGGGCGCGCTGGCCGGGGACGCCCGGTGGCGGACCATGCTCACCACCCCCACCGCGCACCCGCTGGACGCGTTGTCCGGCCAGGTCGCGAAATTGTCTGGAAAGGAAGTCCAGCAGCTCAGGGAGGACCCGGCCGCGCTGGACATCGCCGTGCGCGGCGCGCTGGCGGGAGCCTCGGAGGACACCCGGGCGCTGCTGGTGGTGGACCAGTTCGAGGAGACGTTCACGCTCTGCCCTGACGAGCAGGAGCGCCGCCAGTTCGTGGACGCGCTGCTCGACCTGGCCATCGGGCCGGGGCGGCGGACCACCGTGGTGATCGGCGTGCGGGCCGACTTCATCGGGCACCTGGATCCACGCCTGATCGCGGCGCTGAGCGGGGAGGCGCAACTGCTCGTCGGGCCGCCCACCGCCGCCGAGCTGCGCGAGATCGTGCTGCGCCCGGCCGCCAGAGCCGGGCTCACCGTCGACCCCGACCTGCTGGCCACCGTGCTGGCCGACACCGCCACCGAGCCGGGCGCGCTGCCCCTGCTCTCGCACGCCCTCCAGGAGACGTGGCGCCATCGGGCAGGCGACCGGCTGTCGCTCGCCGCGTACCAGAAGATCGGCGGGGTGCGCGGGGCGATCGCGCAGACCGCCGAGCGGGTGTACGCGGAGATGGACGTGCCGCGGCAGCACTTCGTGCGGCGGATCTTCGTGCGGCTGACCGCACTGGGGGAAGGCACCGAAGACACCCGCCGCCCGGTCGCCCTGGCCGAGCTGGAGGGCGTGGGCGACCAGGCCGTGCTCGACCGGCTGGCCGCCGCGCGGCTGGTGGTGGTCGGCGAGGAGTCGGCGGAGGTGGCGCACGAGGCGCTGATCCGGGCCTGGCCTCGGCTGCACCGCTGGCTCACCGACGATCGGGCCAACCTGCTCACCCACCGCAGGCTCACCGACGCCGCGCACCGGTGGCAGGACCTGCGCCGCGACTCCGGCGCGCTCTACCGGGGGGCGCAGCTGGCCGTGGCCGGGGCCTGGGCGGAGGAGAACCCCGCCGAACTGAACCCGCTCGAATCGGACTTCCTGCAAGCCAGCCGAGGTCTGGAACGGCGCAGGGCGCGGCTGCTGACCAGGGTGGCCGGGGTGATGGCCGTGCTGCTGGTGGCCGCGCTGGCGGCGGGCGGGACGGCACTCCAGCAGGGACGCGAGGCCGGGCGCCAGCAGCGCATCGCCGTCTCGCACCAGGTCTCGCTGAAGGCCCTTGAGCTGCTGGACACCGATGCCGACCTGGCCGGGCTGCTCGCCGTCATCGCGTACCGGCTGAATCCGGACGCCGAGACCAAAGGCGGCGTGATCAGCGCGGCCGCGGCCGCGCGGCGGCGGATCGAGCTGAACGCCGGGGGCCCCGGCGTCTACGACGTGGCGCAGGACCCGAGCGGCACACTGCTGGCCGCTGCCGGAGCCGACGGTGTGGTGACCCTCTGGGACCCCGCCCGGCGCGCCGCCGTCCGGACCTTCACCGAGCACGTCCAGCCGGGTAAGGCCGTCCTCGCCCGTCGCGTCGCCTACAGCGGCGACGGCGGCCTGCTCGCCTCGTTCGGCCGCGAGCAGGGCCCGGCGCAGACGGGCCTGGTGGTGGTACGGGAGCCGAGCACCGGCCGTGAAGTGTTCCGATTGTCCGGGGACCGGATGACCAACGCCATGGCGATCAGCCCCGACGGCGTCCGGCTGGCCTTCGGCACCCTCAACGCCGAGATCGAGGTGTGGAACCTGAGGGACGACACCCACCAGGTGCTCACCGGACACCGCGACCCGGTCGGCTGGCTCGCGTTCAGCCAGGACGGCAGGTTGCTGGTGTCCACCTCCGGCACGGAGGAACGGCCGATCGTCTGGGACGTCGCCACCGGGGACAAGCGGGGGACGATCCCGGCGACGTCCGTGCACCGGGTGGTGTTCGGGAGCGGCCACCTGCTGGTCACCGCCTCCGACCGCCTCGGTGTGCACCTGTGGGACCTGGACCGGAACGTCGAGGTCAACGCGCTGCCCAAGTTGTCGCCGTGGGCGTGGGACGTCTCCGCGCCGACGGGCGACCGGATCGCGCTGGCCGACGAGAACGGCTCGATCACGATCTGGGACCACGCGAAGAACGAGCTGCTCGCGACCTACCAGGACCGGACCAGGGCCGAGACGCTGAGCCTGAGCCTGAGCAGGGACGGGCGGAGGCTGGTCTCGGCCGGGCTCGGCGGCGTGATCGTGGTACGCGAGCCGGCTTTGCCGCCGTTCAGCGGCCACAGCGCCGCCGTCAACGCGGTCGAGACCAGCCCGGACGGCGCGCTCATCGCCTCGGCGGGCAGTGACAGGACCGTCAGGCTCTGGGACGGCGCGGGCAACCAGCTCGACCGGCTGGACGGCCATCCCGACCATGTGGAGGCCATCGCCTTCAGCCAGGACGGGCGCAGGCTCGCCGCCGTGACCCGCGACCACCACGTGGTGCTCTGGGACCTGACCACCCGTAAGAAGCTCGTCACCCTGGCCTACGACGGGATGGGCGCCTCCACCGACGTCGCCTATCATCCGGACGGCGGAAGCCTGGTGACCGCCGCCCTGGGCTGGCACCGGTTCACGATCGACCCCGCCGGGAAGGGCGCGGAGTCGCCGTTCCTCCCCTTGGTCGCCACCGGGGTGGCGTACGCGCCGGACGGGCGGATGGTGGTGGCGACGAGCGGCTCCGGATTCCTGACCGGGTGGCCCCTGACCGGGCCGGACCTGGCCACCGAGACGCCCCGCTACCGGATCAAGACCGGACAGATCTCGGTCCTGGACGTGGCCTACAGCCCGGACGGGAAGGTGATCGCGACCGGAGGCGCCGACCGCACGGTGAAGTTGTGGGACGCGGCGACCGGCGCGGCCCTCGGCACGCTGCCCGGACATGCGGGGACGGTCGAGGTGGTGGCGTTCAGCCGGGACGGGCGGTGGCTGGCGTCGGCCGGGTCCGACCGCACGATCATCGTCAGGAATCTCCGGACCAGGGAGCCGGTGGCGGTGCTGAGCGGGCACGGGGCGCCGGTGCAGGGGCTGACGTTCACCGCCGACGGCGACCTGGTGTCCGGCGGGAACGACAGCCGGATCATCCGGTGGGCGCTCGATCCGGAGCGGGCCGCGGCGCGGATCTGCCGTGAGGTCGGGCACGGGCTCAGCCCGGCCCAGTGGGCGGACTACCTGGGCTCCACGCCGTACCAGGCGATCTGCGATTGACCGGAGTTGATTGTCCGATCCCCAGCGCTCTGCCGGACAACTCGCTCACCTCGGAGACTTCCCTCGTATCCGGGTGTGCAGCGAGAGGTGCGTCTGATGCGATTGGGAGTGCTCGGTCCGCTCGCCCTGACCGTCGAAGGCGAGGGGGTTCCGCTTCGCTCGGCCAAGCAGCGCATGCTGCTCGCCACGCTGGCGGCCCATTCCGGCCGGAGCGTGTCCGGCCGGTGTCTGATGGAGACACTGTGGGATTCGCCGCCGGTGTCGGCGGGCGACAACCTGCGGTTGTACCTCCACTATCTGCGCCGCGCTCTCGGCGATCGTGACCGCATCATCAGCGAGCCCGCCGGTCACCGCCTGGTCGTAGGGCCGGGCGAGGTGGACGTGGAGGTGTTCGAGGGCCTCGTCCGCCAGGCGGACCTCGATCTGGCCGGCGGACGGCTGGCTGAGGCCAGCGAGGCGTACGGCAGGGCGCTGGCGCTGTGGCGCGGCCCCGCCTACGGCGACTTGGCGGACCTGCCCCTCGTACGGCCGAGCGTGCTCCGCCTGGAGGAGGCCCGGCTGCGGGCCACCGAGCAGCGCATCACCGCCGACCTGGGGCTGGGCCGTCACGCCGACCTCGTCACCGAGCTCACCGCCCTGGTCGCCGGCCACCCGCTGCGGGAGCGGCTGCGCGCCCACCTGATGCTCGCGCTGCACCGGTCCGGCCGCCGGGCCGACGCCCTGGGCGTCTACCGGGAGGGCCGCCGGAGCCTCGTGCGTGAGCTGGGCCTGGAGCCCGGGCCCGAGCTCAGGGCGCTGCACGAGTCGATCCTCCGCGAGGACGCCGCGGACGACAGGCTGAGGGCGGGTGCGCCGGTGCGGATGTGCCATCCGGTTCGTGACGCGGGCGCCACGACGGTCCGTGAGGTGAGATTCGGTCTCCTCGGGCCGGTCGAGGTGTGGTGCGGCGGCCAGGCCGTGCCCGTCGGCGGGCCACGGGAGCGCAAGGGGCTGGCGGCGCTGCTGGCGCGGCCCGGCAGCCTGGTGACGGTGGCGCAGCTGACCCGGGCGTTGTGGGCGGGGGATCCGCCCGCGACGGCCCAGGCGCAGGTGCGCACCGTGATGAGCAGGTTGCGCCGGAATCTGGAGCCGGTGACCGGAGCGACGCTGATCGCCCGAGGTGAGGCCGGGTTCACGCTGGACACCGCCGGGGTCGAGCTGGATCTGTGGGAGTTCCGGCGGTGGTCGGAGCAGGGCTTCTCGCTGGCCGGCCAGGGCCGGACGAGCGAGGCGGTGGACCTGCTCCGCCAGGCGCTCGCCCTGTGGCGGGGCCCGGCGTTCGGCGGGCTGCGGTCGCCGCTGCTGACGGCCGCCGCGCAACGGCTCGACGAGGAGCGCCTGCGGTGCCGAGAGCGGAGCCTGGAGCTGGAGCTCCGCCTCGGGCGCTACTCCGAGGTCAGCGCCGAGCTGGGCGAGCTGGTCGGTGAGCATCCGCTCCGGGAGCGGCTGGTCGAGTTGTGGATGAAGGCGTTGTGCCTGGCGGGGCGGCGGCACGACGCGCTGGACGCCTACGCGGCCGTGCGGGCCCTGCTGGTCGAGCGGACCGGGCTCGACCCGAGCCCGGCCCTGCGGAACCTGCACTCGGCGATCCTCCGCGAGGACCCCGGGCTGACCGCCAGGCCGGGGAAGACGCCCGCCGCCCGGCCTTGGCAGCCCAAGGTCAGCTGTTCTGGATCGCCCCGGCACCGCTGTTCCGGGTGTTCACACAGACAGCGAAATATCTTCCGTAGAGGTTAGGGATTTTGATGCTTCTCGGCTGGTCGCGATAACCCCGGCTGAGTGAGCCCTCCGCGATACCGGAATAGGCGTCGTGGACGGTGCAGCTGACCGTTCCCGCGTCCGGGGGCGCGACCGAGAGAACGATGAAATGCCCGGAGGCGTTGGCGGGGATGGTGCCGGTCTGGCAGCTGAGGTAGGTGATCGCGCAGCTGCTGGAGGCCGCCGAGGCCGGGGCGACCGCCGTGGTCACGAGCGCGGCGCTCATGGTGAGTCCGAGGGTGAGCGCTCTGATCGGTCTGAGATTCCGCATGGAAAATGCTCCAATTCCCTGACGGTGGGGATTTCTCGAAGATATAGGGCGGGGCGTATCGGATGGATATCCGTTTTGTATTCACGCCCATGTACGCCGGATATACGGAGATATAGCGAGGGTTCGCGATAGTTGCGTCGGTGCGGCCATTTTCTGGCGCACGTTCGCTCTCGAACACGGAGTTGTCGATGCCCCCCATGAGACTGCCGACTCGCGTCGGTGTTGTGCTCGGCTTACTTCTGACCGGATTGACGGCCACGCCCGCCGAAGCCGCCGTACGGGCGGAGCCCTCGTGCGCGCCGGAGGCGGTCACCGGTGCGCTGGCCGCGGTGGAGGCCGCCCGTTGCGGCGGCAGAATCGAGGACCTGTCGCTCCGGACGGAGACAGGACAGGTCTTCGCCAACCCCGACGGCACGCTGACCTCGGTTCAGACGATCATCCCCGTACGGGCCAGGACTGCCGGCGGCTGGCGGCCGATCGACACCTCACTTCGCTTCGACGCCGACGGCGCCGTGATCCCGGGGGCGATCACGGCGCAGGTGCGGTTCTCCGGAGGGGGTTCCGCGCCGCTGGTCACGCTCGGCGAACGTGACACCCGGATCCGGCTGAAGTCGCCCTGGCTGCTGCCCAAGCCGGTCCTGAGCGGCGACACCGCCACCTACCCGGAGGTCCTGCCGGGCGTGGATCTCCAGCTACGCGCCGAGCGGGATGGATTCTCCCAGCTGCTGGTGGTCAAGAACGCCCAGGCGGCGGCCAACCCCGCGCTGGCCCGGCTCCGGTTCGGGGTGGACGCGGAGAACGGCACGGTCCGCAAGCGCGACGGCGTGCTGGAGGTGGTGGACTCCGCGGGCAAGCAGCTGTTCCAGTCCGGCTCCGCCCTGATGTGGGACTCCGGCGCGGCGCCGACCGGCACCGACATGACCGGCGCGAACGCCGTGCGGCACCGCGTCGAGAAGATGGAGACGACGGCCGGCGCCACCGAGTTCACGGTCACCCCGGTCGCGGAGATGCTCCGCGCCAAGGACGTGAAGTACCCCCTGTACATCGACCCGACCTTCAGCAAGCCCTCGCCGACCTACTGGACGCACGTGACGAGCTGCGACAAGAGCGGCTCGTACTTCACCCAGTACCGATCGGACATGCGCGTCGGGAGGAAGTGGAACGAGAGCTGCGTCTGGCGGACGTTCATGCAGTTCGACATCGGCGAGATGAACGGCGCGAAGATCCATAGCGCGATCTTCAAGGTGACGGCCAACCATGTGGCCGCCTGCGCCGGCTACAAGACGCAACTGTGGCAGACGCGGCACATCAGCAACTTCTACTCCTACACCTGGAACACGGCCGCCGACGACTACCTGGGGCACATCGAAACCCAGACCTTCAAGTCCAACGAGGCCAGCTGCCCGAGCCCCAACCAGCAGAAGATCTTCGATGAGGCCGGCACGGTCCTGGACGCCAAGCTCCAGGCCCTGGCGAACAGCAACAGCGACTCGCTGACGCTGGGCCTGAGGTCGAACAACGAGGACGACGAATACGGCTGGTCGTATTTCGTGCCGGGCAGCGCGGCCCTGGTCGTGACCTACAACCACACCCCGGCCGCGCCTGCCGCACTGCAGATCGCCGGCGACTGCGGCTTCTCCTGCGCCGCGTCCGGCGCGCAGATCCGGTCGGGGCAGCCGACGCTGCAGGCCACCCCCCAGGATCCCGACGGGGGCACCCTCAGCAGGGTCGAGTTCGAGGTGTACGACCAGGCCACCCGCGCCGTCCAGAAGGCGGCGTCGGGCACCACGGTCACCAACAGGGCCGCCGGCCAGGCCGCGTCCTGGCAGGTGCCGACCAACCTGCCCGAAGGCGTCTACTCGTGGCGGGTGCGCGGCTGTGACGCCTACCTCTGCGGCGCCTACTCCGCATGGTTCGACTTCACGGTGGACACGACGCCGCCGACCGATCTGACGGTGTCCTCGACCGCGTACCCGCCCAAGTCCTCGGGCATCTGGAGCGGCGGGGTCGGCCAGGCGGCGGCATTCACCGCCGGCGCGTCCGGCGCCTCGAAGGTCGAGTTCACTCTCAACGGCGTGAACAAGGGCTGGTTCGACGCGCCCGGTGGCTCCTGGACCGGCACCCTGACCCCCGACCGGGAGGGGCCGAACGTCCTGACCGTGAAAGCCGCCGACGCGGCGGGGAACACGACCGCGAGCGCGGCCACCTACGAGTTCCTGGTGCGACCGGCCCTCACCAAATCCTGGGCCTGGGGCTTCGACGAGGCCGGCGGCGGCACGGCGGCCTCGGTCCCGGCCGACCGCCCGCTCACCGTCGCCGGGACGGCGGCCCGCACGGCCGGGCGGGCCGGCACCAACGCGGCCGCGCTGGACGGCGGCACCGCGTGGACCACGACCACTCCGGTGCTCGACTCGAAGACCGCCTTCACCGTGACCGCCTGGGTGAAGCTGACGAGCACGGCGGTGTCCGGCCCCGTCACCGCCGTGTCGGCCGACGGCCCCACCGGCTCGGGGTTCCGCCTCCAGTACCGGACCGACCTTGACCTGAACGCTGACGCGGTCACCGACCCCGCCTGGTGCTTCACGATGACGGCCGGGGACGGGGGCGCCGAGAGCAGGGCCTGCTCGACCGAGTCCGTCGGCACCGGCTGGGTGCACCTCGCCGGGGTCCACGATCAGGCCGGCGGCAAGCTCCGCCTCTACGTGAACGGCGACAACTTCGACGGCACCGACCTGGTGTCGTACACCGGCGGCTGGTCGGCGAACAACGGCTGGGCGGTCGGCCGGGCGAAGCAGTCGGGCGCCGCGGCGCAGTTCTGGCCGGGCGCGATCGACCGCGTGGCCGCCTACCAGCGCGCCCTCACCCAGGGCGAGATCAACTCCGACGGATCACAGGCGTAGGGGCAGGCATGAGACGAATCCTGGCGATAACCACTGCCTTGATGGTCACGCTCCCGCTCATGGGCGCGGAGTCGCTGGCCGCCGCACCCCAGTGGAGTCCGCCCGTCCCCACGGACGTGGTGAACATTCCGGTCAGGGACCTGAAGGGCGGCACCGCCCCGAAGGTCGCCGAGCCGCCCAGGGCGGGTGCCCCTGACGTGTCCTGGCCCGCGCCCACCGCCACCGTGGTGGACCTGGCGGCCACCGGGCGGAAGCCGGTCCGGGCAGCCGTCTCGCCGGTGTGGGTCGGTCCGGGGGGGGCCGCCGCCCGGGTGGACAAGGTCGGGGTGCGGGTGCACGACCGTGCGACGACGGCGAAGGCCGGCGTCTCCGGGGTGCTCCTCAGCGTGTCGCGGGCGGACGGCATCGCGACGGACACCGGTTCGGACACCGGTTCGGACACCGTCTCCGTCTCCGTCGACTACTCGGGCTTCGGCTCCGCCTACGGAGGCGACTGGGCCTCCCGGCTCCGTCTGGTCGAACTGCCGCCCTGCGCGCTGATCGCGCCGGGCACCAAGGGCTGCGGCCTGGACGCCGCCAAACCGGTGAACTCCAGGAACGAGTCGGCCTCTCGCTCCCTCGCCGCCGACGTCACGCTCCCCGCCGGCGGCGAGCCGATGCTGCTGGCCGCGACCGCCGATGCCTCCGGCGGCAACGGCGACTACACGGCCACCTCGCTGTCGCCCGCCGGCACCTGGCAGGTGTCGCAGCAGACCGGCGGCTTCGCCTGGTCCTACCCGCTGCGGATGCCGCCCGGCGTGGGCGGGCCGGTGCCGTCGCTGGCGCTGGCGTACTCCTCGCAGGCGGTGGACGGCCGGACCGGGGGGACCAACACGCAGGGCTCGTGGATCGGCGACGGGTGGGATCTGTGGCCCGGGTACGTCGAGCGCACGTACCAGTCCTGCGCCAAGGACACCGAGGCGGTCGGCGGGAAGGACCCGAACAACGCCGGGAACAAGACCGGTGACCAGTGCTGGTGGAAGGCCAACGCGACGATGTCGCTGAACGGCCGGGGCACCGAGCTGATCGACGTCGGCGGCGGGCGCTGGAAGGGCGTCTCCGACGACGGCTCCAGGATCGAGCTGATCAAGGACACCTCCGTCGGCAACGGCGACCAGGACGGCGAGTACTGGAAGGTGACCACGCTCGACGGCGTCCAGTACTTCTTCGGCAGCCGCGCGGCCGCCCAGTCCACCTGGACCACCCAGGTGTACGGCAACCACCCGGGCGAGCCCGGCTACGCCTCCGGTGACTTCGCCGGTTCCCGGCGCACCCAGGCGTGGCGGTGGAACCTCGACAAGGTGGCAGACCCGCACGGCAACACGATGACCCTGTCGTACGGGCGGGAGGCCGGCGCGTACGGCCGCGAGAACGACCCGGACAAGCGCACCGCCTACGACCGGGGCGGCTGGCTCTCCAAGATCGAGTACGGCTCCCGGACCGACCAGGCCCAGCCCGCCGCCCAGGTCCTCTTCGACGTGGCCGACCGGTGCCTGCCCGGAGCGACCTGCTTCGACACGGCCCAGAAGGCGGTCCCCGCGTCCTGGCCGGACGTCCCGTGGGATCAGTACTGCCGGTCGGGCGCGCGGTGCACCGAGCAGCTCGCGCCCACTTTCTGGACCCAGAAGCGGCTGAGCGCGATCCGTGCCCAGGTATGGGACGCCGGGCAGTACCGCACGGTCGAGACCTGGACACTCCGCCACTCCTACCTCAACGCCGGATCCAGCCAGGGCGAAGGCGTGCCGATGTGGCTGGAAGGGATCACCCGGACCGGTTCGGGCATCAAGGGCGGAGCCACCGAGACCTACCCGGAGATCGTGTTCTCGCCCGGCGCCGATCCCTTCCCCAACCGGGTGGACGGTCCCGCCGACGGGCGCACCGCGCTCAACCGGTTCCGGATCGTCTCGATCACCACCGAGTCGGGCGCCCAGATCGCCGTCACCTACCTCCCCGGCGACTGCACCCGGTCGAGCCTGCCGATCCCGCACACCAACGGCAGACGCTGCATGCCGCAGTACTACTCCCCCGACGACACCGAACCGACCCTCGACTGGTTCCACAAGTACGTCGTCGACCGCGTGGACGTCTACGACAACACCGGAGGCTTCACCCACGAGCAGACCAACTACGACTACCTGGACGCCCCCGCCTGGCACTACGACGACTCGGAGCTGATCGAGGAGAGGAAACGCACCTGGGGCCAGTGGCGCGGCTACGGCCGGGTGCGGGTGCGCACCGGCGTGGAGAGCGGCCCGCAGTCGGCCACCGAGTACCGCTACTTCCGCGGCATGGACGGCGACAAGCAGCTGACCGGCACCCGCGACGTCTGGGTGAAGGACTCGCTGGACGGCACCGGCGACCCGCACTCCAAGGCGATCGAGGATCACGAGGCGCTGTCCGGCAATCTCCGCGAGCAGATCACCCATGACGGGCCGGACGGCGTCTGGCTGAGCGGGTCCCTGGTCGAGCCCTCCTACACCCAGACCGGCGTCAACGCCCAGGGCGGGCCCCTCAAGGCCTACCGGACGCACGACGCGACCACGTACAGCCGCACCCACCTGACCTGGAACGGCACCACCCGGTGGACCCGCGCCGAGACCAAGGTCAACGCCGACAACCTGCCGGTCGAGGTGAACGACCTCGGCGACGAGGCCACCGCGGCGGACGACCAGTGCACCAAGAGCACCTACCTGATCAACGACGGCCTCTGGATGCGCGACAGGGTGTCCGCCGTCAACACCTACGGGGTCGCCTGCACGGCCACTCCCGCGGTGCCCGGCGACGTGGTGTCCATGACCCGCAGCTACTTCGACGACCCCGCCAAACCCTTCGGCACCGCGCCCGTCCGGGGCCTGGTGGTGAAGACGGACGAGGTCGGCTCCTGGTCGGGCGCCACCCCGCAGTGGGTGGTGACCGGGACCACCGCCTACGACGCCAACGGCCGCACGGTCTCCAGCTCCGACGCGCTCGGCCGGACCACCACGACCGCCTACACTCCCGCGAAGGCGGGCCCGGTCACCTCGGTCCGCACGACCAACCCGGCCGGGCACGCCACCACCACGACCATGGACATCGCCTGGAACCAGCCGAAGACGATAGAGGCGCCCAACAACGCCAGGACCGATCTGGTCCACGACGGCATCGGCCGCCTCACCGCCGCCTGGCTCCCCGACCGCGACCGCGCCCTGGGCGCGAACCTGACCTTCTCCTACCTGCTCCGCGCGAACGCCCCCGCCGCCGTCACCACCAGGAAGCTGCTGCCGACCGGCACCGACAAGTACCTGACCTCGATCACCCTCTACGACGGCCTGCTCCGCGAGCGGCAGACCCAGACCCAGACGGTCGGCGGCGGCCGGTTGATCGCCGACTCCGTCCGCGACACCCGCGGCCTGGTGGCTTGGACCTCCGCGCCGTACCACCACGACGGGAGCCTCCCCGGGACGACGCTGGTCGCCCCGACCGTGACGATCCCCTCGGTCACCCAGAACCGGTACGACGGCGCCGGCCGGATCACCGAGACCACCCTTGTGGCCAACGGGACGCCCAAGTGGAAGACCGTCACCACGTACGGCGGCGACCGGACCACCGTCGTGCCCCCGGCCGGCGGCACCAGGACCCAGACCATCACCGACGCCCGCGGGCGCACCGTCCAACTGCGCCAGTACAGCTCCGCGACCGCTTACGACACCACCGGCTACACCTACACCGACGCCGGTGACCTGGCCACCGTGACCGACCCCGCCGGCAACAAGTGGCAGCACACCTACGACCAGCGCCGCCGCAGGATCAAGACGGCCGACCCGGACAAGGGCGTCAGCGAGTCCACCTACGACGCCGCCGGTCAGGTCGTCACCGTCAAGGACGCCCGGGGCGTCACCCTGGCGTACACCTACGACGTCCTGGGCCGTAAGACCAGTCTGCGGGACGGCTCGGTGACCGGCGCGCCGCGCTCCGAGTGGACCTACGACACGGCCACGGGCGGCGTCGGCAAAGCCGCGAAGTCCATCCGCCACGACGGCGCCAGCCAGTACGTCACCGAGGTGACCGCCTACGACAGGGGCGGCCGCCCGACCGACACGAAGGTCACCATCCCCGCCGCCGAAGGCACGCTGGCCGGGACCTACGCCTTCACCGCCGCCTACAGGCAGGACGGCCAGATCGCCGGCACCGCCACACCGGCGGTCGGCGGCCTGCCCGCCGAGACGCTCAGCCTCGGCTACAACGCGGTCGGCGCCCCCACCTACCTGAGCGGCTCCCAGATGTACGTCAACGACGTCGTCTACAACCAGCTCGGCCAGACGATCCAGCGCGTCCTCGGCGTGGAGGGCAAGCGCGTCTGGCAGACCTTCACCATCGACGAGCCCACCAGCCGCACCACGAACGTCTCGGTGGTGCCCGAACTCAAGAACGAGGTGGCCGACTTCGGCTACCGCTACGACGACGTGGGCAACCTGACCCGGATCGCCGACACCCCCAACGGGGGTCAGGCCGCCGACTACCAGTGCTACACGACGGACTACCTCCGCCGGATCGTCGAGGCGTGGAGCCCGTCGACCGGAGACTGCGCCGCCGCGCGGTCCACGGCCGGGCTGGGCGGCCCCGCGAAGTACTGGCACTCCTACACCTACACCTCCACCGGCAGCCGGGACACCGAGACCTGGCACGGGACGCCGGACACCGGCCGCGACTACGTCCAGCCCGCGCAGGGCGGGGCCGCGGGAAGCAAACCGCACACGGTCACCCGCGTCGACAAGTCCGGCGCGGCCACCGGCTCCGACTCCTTCGCCTACGACGCGGCGGGTAACACCACCAGCCGCACCACCAACGGCGTCACGACCACGATGACCTGGGACAAGGAGGGCCACCTCGGCACCTCAGCGCAGGGCGGTCAGACCACGACCTACCTGTACGACACGGAAGGCAGCCGGCTGGTCCGCCGCGACCCCGCCGGAACGACGCTCTACCTGCCCGCCGGCTTGGAACTGCGCAGAACCGGCACCACGGTGACCGGCACCCGCTACTACAACCACCTGGGCACCACGGTCGCGGTCCGCACGCCGAGCACCCTGTCCTGGACCGTCCAGGACCACCACAACACCGGCGAGGCCACCATCAGGTCCACGGACCTGAGCGTCTCCCGCCGCCGCACCCTCCCCTTCGGCGGCCTGCGCGGCACGGCCCCCGGCTCCTGGGCGGGCGACAAGGGCTTCGTCGACGGCACCGACGACCCCAGCGGCCTGACCCACATCGGGGCCCGCGAGTACGACCCGCTGATCGGCGCGTTCATCAGCGTCGACCCGATCATCGATGTCAACGACCCGCAGCAGATGCACGGCTACGCCTACAGCAACAACAACCCCGCCACCATGACCGACCCGACCGGCCTGCGGTCCTGCGCCGAGGACGACTGCGGCGGTTCATCCGGCTCGTCGAGCTCGTCAGGGAGTGTCGGATCCACCAACGGCTGCACGGGCACCCCGGACCGTTGCGCGGACAAGCTGGGACTGAACAACACGAAGACCGATCTGGGGAAGGACTACAAGGAGTGCGATGCGGCCTGCCGGTCCGCGGCCGCCGCCGACGCCGCCCGCTGGAAGGCCAAGGTGGCGGAACAGGAGCGGCTGCAGCACCAGCTGAACGTGTGCCTGACGTTCACCTCCGGAGACACCTCCTACTGCTCGGCCAAGTATCCGCAGGACCATCACAGCTACACATCGACATCCGTCTTCGAATTCGGCAGGAAAGGTGTGAACAGGACCGACACGCCGATATCCCGCGGCACACCCTTCAACCTCCCGGACGGGCCGCCCCCATACGACCTGGAGACCATCACGCCCGCCTATACGACCAGCGATCTGGACTCGGTCTCGGAGACGAAGGGCTGGGAGCAAGGGTTCATGGTCGGGACCCCCTACCTCATGTACACCGAGAACAACTCGTCATCGACGACCACGGTGAAATCCACCACCATGGGCCACACGACGACAGTCCCGCTTCCCGTGAAGGGCAAGTCCGGTGTCGCCTACTTCTACCCCGTCCTAAGGGAGGCGTATTTCCGGAATGTCTACTACATAGACGGTATCTACGCGGGTGCCGAGTACCGCGACGCCTCAACGGTCTCCGGCGTGGGGTTGACCACGGTCCCGAGCTGGCAGGAGTACCCGGGATGACCGGCCGATGACATAGAACGGGCATCCTCCGGGGTGCCCGTTCTGGCTTACAGCTCCTCAGCCTGGCTCGGCTCCATCCCCGTAGTCGAGCTGCTGGAGATGAGTCGTGCCTGTTCGGCCGGGTCGTTCAGCCAGGCACCAGCGGCTTCTCATTGATCCACAACCGGCTCCCAAGGGCGGCTGGGGATTCTGTGGTCGCACGAAGATCTACTGGTAGCGGGGGAGGATCGCCTTGAACACCGAAGTGACCTCCGAAGTCACCGGCCCGGCCGTGTCGTGTCGGCTGATGAGGCGGCCACGCGTAGGCCGCGTTGCTTGATGTGGCCGCCGATGTCGTCCGGAGCTCCTGTCGGCGTCGGTCCGCACGACCATCGGCGCTCGGTGGGGTTAGGCGATGTCCTCCACGGCCGGAACCCGGCCGAGGTGAACACGGCGGTGTGCTGAAGCTTCGTTTCGGCGACCGGCCTCGACACCTGGCGCACGGAGGAACGGGAGCGGTTTCGGCCACCCCATCTCCTCGACGTCACGCTGAACGAAGTTCTTCCTGTCGATCCGAGGGGCGGAAAACGACGCGGCGCTCGCCCGTCCGGCCTCGGCCACGGGTATGGGCGGCCGCTCCGCCGTCAGGCTGATGCCGGGGTTGCCCGTCTCCAGACTTCGTGTGTCGCCCGTTTCACCGGACGAAAGGAACCGTAGAAAGATGCGGAAAGTTCTGCCCGTCGCATTGGCGGCGGCGCTCACGGTCACGACCGTGAGCGTCCCGGCGCAGGCGGCGGCCATCAGGGTCCAGCTCGCTTACTCCGAACTGGTTCCTGAATTCATGTCGGAGTTCACCTGCCCGACGAACATGGTCCTCACCGGGCGGGAGCACTACGGGGACGAAGGGGCCTGGACGACTTACCACTGCAGCTTCGTCTTCATCAACGAGGAGCAGGCCATGGTGGGGCTCGAACCGTGGAGCTCGAGCCAGAAGGAGAGCAAGTCCAGCTACACCGCGCCGCCCGGCCGGGTACTCGCGGGACGGGCGCACCAGGGCGACGAGAACGGCCAGACCCGCTACCGGCCGGCTTCGCTGTGGTGGCGGGGACAGCAGGTGACGGTCTACACCCAGGGCTGGTCGGCGGGCTTCAAGGAGAGCAAGCACACCTTCCACGCCCCCGCCAACCACGTCATGATCGGACGCTCGCACTCCGGGGACGAGAACGGCACGACCCGCTACCTGACGGCGGTCCTGTACGCCGAAGGCTGATCAGCACTCCGAACGCGAGGCGACGGGGACCCTCGACCGGGGGTTCTCGCGCGTCTCGCCGTACCCGAGACAACGAAGGGGAAGCGAAGACATGAGGAAGATCGCTGCTGCGGCGGCCGCAGTGGTGGCCGGGTCGGCGGTGCTGGCCGTGACGCCGCCGGCGTCCGCGGCCACGATCGTGGTCGAGCAGGTCTACAGCCGGACCGTGTACGAGAGCGGCGACCAATTCAGCTGTCCCGAGGGCATGGTGATGACGGGGCGTGCCCACACCGGCGACGAGAACAGGCCGACCACCTATTGGTGCAGCCGCGTGCTGATCGACGGTGTGCAGGTTCAGGTGCACGGGGGCGACTGGTCCAGCGGGGTGAGAGAGAACCGGTCCACCTTCACCGCCCCGCTCGACCAAGTGCTGGTCGGGCGCTGGCACCAGGGTGATGAGAACGGCCTCACCCGCTACCGCACCGCGGCCCTCTACTGGCAGGGCCGCCAGGTCCGCATCACCTCGCCTCGCTGGAGCGGCGGGGTCAAGGAGAGCAGCCACAACGTGCACGCCGGCCCCGGCGAGGTCATGACCGGGCGAAGCCACTCGGGCGACGAGAACGGCACCACGAAGTACCAGTTCGGCCTGGTGACGTTCACGGGCTGACCGACGCCGATTGCCGCCGGCCGCACAAGGCCGGCGGCAATCACGCGCGAGAAGCAGGCGGTAGGCCCAGAGCTGTCGCCGGCGCACGTGACTCAGGAGTAGACGTCGAACGCGTCGACCAGCATGTACTGCCCCGATCGTTTGACGCCGCGCACGGTGTGCGAGCCCGGCGTCAGGTTGCGGACGCCCCAGATGACGGCGGCGGCCTGGCGGGTGGTGCTGGTGGTGTCGACGGTGGCCCGCAGGACGTTGTCGAGGTAGATGTCGACCAGGCCCTGGTCGGAGTACTTCTCCGACAGGAAGTCGATGCCGGTGCCGGTGAAGGTGTAGCTGAACGACGCGCCGTTGGTGGTGGTGTACTGCACGTCGTCGTTCACGTCGCCGTAGCCCCGGCCGCGGCTGGTCGACCAGCCGGTGCTGTAGGTGGCCTCGTTCTGGTTGACCCGCCGGACCGTCGCACCGGTGGTGTGGAGCTGCGTCGCGGGCACGATCTCGGCCGGGGTGTTGGGGCTGGCCCAGGCGAGCTTCATGAACGCCTCGCCGGTCCGGTCGGTGTAGTCGATCCGGATGTCGTGGCGGCGTCCGGCGACCAGGGTCACGCTGCCCTGGTTGACGGCCGCGGTGTGGGCTGTGCTGTTGTCGATGACGAGCTGCCCGTCGATCCACACCTGGACGGTCTCGTCGGATCCGACGGTGAAGGTGTAGCGCTCGGAGTAGCGCGGCTCGATCGTGCCGGTCCAGCGGGCCGAGAAGTTGTCGGTGTTGACCTGCGGGGCCGGGGAGCCGCCGAACCGCCACGCGTAGTTGACGGTCGGGTCGGTGCGGATGACCGCCGGGGTGCCGGAGAACGTGGTGTTGTTCCAGTACGTCGCCCTGAGGCCGGTGCCGGTGCCGACCGCGCGGGGTGCCGTCGGGGTGATGTCGGCCTCGATGACGGTGGCGATCGCGTTGGTGGCAGCGCCGCTCGGCCGGAAGTCGTAGCCGTCGCCGGCCGCCTGGAAGCTCACCGGTGAGCTGCTGCCGATCACCCGCGCGCCGGTGACGGTGAAGGGCGCGGCCCGGGTGACGTGCAGGGTGCTCGCCCAGTTGTTGACGATCAGGTAGAGCTTGTTGCCCTTACGGGTGACCCGTCCCCAGCTCGGCTGGGTGACCAGGCTGGTGTGTCCGGCGCCGTGGATGGCGGTCGCATTGACGGCCATCCAGTCGCCGATGCCGCGCAGGCCGGTGGACTGACCGGTGGTGACCGCGCCGGTGTCGGTCGGACCGATGTTGAGCAGCAGGTTGGCGCCGTTGCTGGTCAGAGTGGCCAGGTCGCGGACCATCGAGGCCGGCGACTTGAAGTTCGTGTCCCAGGCGGCGTAGCCCCAGGTGTTGTTGATCGTGATGCACGACTCGTTGAGCTGGATGGAGGGTGCGGAGTCCTGGAGCGCCTGCTCGGGGGTGCCGAAGTCGCCGTCGAGGGCGCGCCGCTTGCCGACCCGGTTGTTGATGACCGCCTGAGGGGCGATGCTCCGGACGTACCGCTCGAGGTCTTCGCCGTTCTGGGCCGACCACGGGTTGGTCGGGTTGGATTCGGTCCATTCGCCGTCGAACCACAGCACGGCCGGGTCGTAGGCGGTGACCAGCTCCAGGAGCTGGGCCTTCATCTTGGTGACGTAGGCGGGGAAATTGCCGGTGAAGTCGGGGTCGTGCCAGTCCCAGATGGAGTAGTAGAAGCCGAGCTTGATGCCGTTGGCGGTCGCGGCCGTCTTGAGCTCGCGCAGGATGTCGCGCTGGAAGCCCGAGTGGTCGCGCAGGTTCCACCGGTTGACGGCGGTCGGCCACATGGCGAAGCCGTCGTGGTGCTTGGAGGTGATGACGATGTACTTCTGACCGGCCTGCTTGGCCATCTGCACGATGGCGTTCGCGTCGAACGAGGCAGGGTTGAACGCGGCGGCCTTCGCCTCGTAGTCACTCCACGGGATGTTGCACTGCCGCTTGATCCACTCGACCTCACGGCAGTTGTTGTACGTGCCCCGGTACATCGCGTACGGCCCGAAGTGGATGAACATCCCGAAGCGCGCCTCGTCGAACCAACGCGTGCGCGAGGAGGTCAGCGCGTCGTCGACGACGTAGTTGTCGCCGGGAGCGGCGGCGGCGGGCGCTGATGGCATGGATACCAGTGCCGTCAGCGCGACGAGTAAGGCCAGTGCTGATCGGGCGAATGTTGACCGCATGGAGTCCTCTCCTTGACTGGGGGATGCGATCAGCTCGCCGCTGCGTGCACGCCGCTACAGGCGGCAGCGAACCAAACCAAAAGTGCAGTGCCACATTGATCCCGCGAAACATCCGATCTGTCAAGAAAGAAGTCGCGGTTGTTGGAGGGGATGTCAGGCACTAACATCCAGCCGAACAGGCATCACGGCAAGAGCGAGGGAAGTCGCCGCGCTCAATACATTGGATGTATATTGGAAAACGTTATCTTTCTTGAGAAAGGCAGGTAGATGCGGACCAGGTACATCACTGGTTCCGTCCATCGCCGCCGACTTGAACCAGACCGGCTCGTCAGCGTCCCGGACGTCGCAGGTGAAGCGCTTGTCCGCCGTCAATGGCGAGGCTCGGGATGGCCATGGAGGTATGGCTGCCGAGGAGCTCTACTCGTCCTTCGGCAGGCTTGAGGGCTGACGGACGCGACTGACCGGCTCGGCGCGAGAATCGTCTGCCCACCTTGGAACTACGCCGCGAAATTGCCGGATAGGGATAATCGCAGGTCATATCGTGCCATTGAGGGTGAAATTTTCAGCTCGTCCTGGCCTGGCCGTAATTACGCTGATGCGCTGGTCACGCAGGAAGGGCATGACGAATGAGTCGATTGGCGTTGGTGAGGCCGGTCCCAAATGGAACCTTCTGGACGGCCCAAGATCGCGTATATAGCCTCCGGGCGTTCCTCACTCCTGACCGAACGAGGTGTGAATTGACCGAACGCCCGAGGGGACGTCGCCTGACGACGTCGATCGCCTTCGCCTTCATGGCGCTGGCCGCTCTCATCCTGCCCGCCGCCCCCGCCCACGCCGCCTACGGCCCCGACCAGTCGGTCTACCTGCAGTTGACCGCCAACGACGGCACCGGCATGCCGCTGGCCCTGCTCCAGGGGACCGTCGCGTTCGACGACTCCAACACGAAGTACCGCTACTCGGTGAGCATCTGCTGGCAGAGCGGCGCCTATCCCCAGCCGTCCGCCGTCCTGTGGGTGAACGGATCCTCTGGCAGCTACCCCGTCTGGACCGGTTCCTCCTCGGCCGCGGGCTGCCAGCAGGTGGCGCTGTACAGCTCTGAGGTCAACTTCGGCGGCGCGGTCTACAACCTGCGCTTCGACCTGACCGCCGGCTGGTTCAACCGGACGAACGGACAGTACATGAGCCGTACCAAGAGCACCGGCACCTACGACAACCCCTTCAACTGATCGACCGGGCCGGGCGGCCGAAAAGGCCGCCCGGCGCTCGGCACCGACCGCAGGCTCCCCCGTCGCCACCCTGGCCGCCGACATCGCCACCGCCCTGCGCGTCCCGCCCCCGGGGCCGGCGGTCAGGCGCGGTCGTGGAGGGTGACCTGGTAGCCGTCGGGGTCGGCGAAGGTGAACGTCCGGCCGAAGGGGCCGTCGATCGGCGCGGAGACGATGGTGTGACCGTCGGCGGCGAGAGCGTCGTGAATGGCCTGGACGTCGGTGGCGTGGAGCCAGATGGCGGCGCCGATGCCGGGCTGGGCCACGGAGGCGAGATCGACGCCGGGAACGACGTCGCGGAGGGCGAACGCGATCGGCTCCGTCTCGAAGACGACGGCGTGCGGAGGCCCGGCCTGCGAGCGGACGAGGCCGAGGTACCGCTCGTAGAACGCCTGCGAGGCGCCGAGGTCGCGCGCCTGGAGCGAGATGAAATCGGGACCGGTGACGGGCATGGCGATGCTCCTCCATTCGTGTCAGTTTTCTGACACAGACCAAGCTATGTCAGAATGCTGACATGAGTCAAAAAGGGGCCGGCGTCGACCTGGAGACGTCACTGGGCTACCTCCTGAAAGAGGCGTCGAGCGCCCTCCGCGCAGCCATGGAAGAAGTGCTACGGCCGCTCGGGATGACCGTGACCCATTACTCCTGCCTCGAACTGCTGGCTCAGCGACCGGGCCTGTCCAACTCCGAGCTCGCCCGGGGGACGTTCGTGACACGGCAGTCGATGAACGTGCTGCTCCAGGCCCTGGAACGGGATGGCTACGTGACCAGGCCCGCCGAGGCGCCCGTCGGGAAGGCCCTTCCCGCGCGGCTCACGCCCCGCGGCCGCCGGAGCCTTGAGAAGGCGACCGTGGCGGTCCGGTCGGTCGAGCTCAGAATGCTGGCCGGCATGACCGAGACCGAGCAGTCGGAGGCGTTCCGGCTCCTGAAGAGCATGACCCACTCCCTGCACGGCGGCAACGACGCCACCTAGTCAGAGTTCCCCGGCAGTCGTTCATCCGGAGCCGGGCACCTCCGCGGCCAGCTCGGCCTGCACGGCTGTGGCCAGGCCAGTCAGCCAGGCCAGTGCGTCGAAGGAGCCGGTGGGAGAGCCGTCTCGGTTCCACACGGTCACGTCGAGGTCCGTCGGCACGGGGTCGGGCACGGGGATGGTGTCGGAGGTCAGTCGCCGGCCGCCGCCCCTGGCCGACAGACGGCGTACGGCGGCCACGAGTTCGGACGGGTCCTCGGGCAGCAGCGTGGCCGGCAGGCCGAGGCGGCCGGAGATGAGGGCGCGGCGGAAGGTGACGATGTCGGCCGGGCGGCCGTTGGTCAGTCGTTCGTCGAAGGTGCTGACGGCCACTGAGGAGTCGAAGCTGAGTCCGCGGCGCCACAGGTGGGTGCCGCCGGTGAGGGCGAAGGCGTCGTCGACCACCACGCTGGTGGCGTCCAGGTGGAGGGCTCGGCCCGGTCCCGTGGCGGGGGTGAAGACCGCCAGGCGGTCGCCCGCGACGGCGCGCAGGGCGTCGAGGGCCTGGCGTACGCCGTGGTCGCGGACGCGTTCCAGTTTCGCGGGCGCGCCGGGTGGGAGCCGGAGCGGGAGGCAGATGAGGACGCGCAGGACCTGGTTGGCGCTCACCCGGTCGACCAGGGTCTGCCAGACGTTGAGCGGGGCGGGGCCGCCCATCCCGTTCGGGTCGAGGGCGGGGGTTTCGAGGTAGACGAAGTCCTGGGCGTCGGCGAAGGCCGCCGCGAGCGCCGTCGCGGTCTCGCGGTAGCCGGTGTGCGTGCCGAACAGGCGGCGGCTGACCGCGCGCAGGACCGCTGCGGAGAGTTCGGGGGGAAGCGGCACACCGCGGGAGGTCAGCCAGGTGTGGGCGTCGTCGGCGGTGCCGTCGAACGGAAAGCCGACCAGGTGCATGGCCTCGGCCAGGGCGGGCTCCGCCTCGACGCCGAAGCCGACGGTCCGCAGGGTCGCCGCCCACGCGCTCGGCGACGTGGGCGCGGCCGGTACGGGGAGCGCGACCTCGGCGGCCGAGGCGAGCGCGGCCGTGGTCCCGGCGACGCGTTCGCGGAGGATCTCGAACAGCCCGGTCACGGCGGGGCCGCGCAGCCGGGCGCCGGTGCCGTGGCGTTCGTCGTCGGCGGGCGCGCCGGGGTGCCCGGTCTGGTGCGCGGGCAGTTCGTGGTGGGCGCCGAGCGGGCGTACCGCCGCGACGACGCCGGTGGCGGCGGCGGAGGTGAGCACGGCCGCCGCGACCTCGTCGCGGGCCTGGGTCGGCAGCGGCGCGCCGACCTGGACGAGCCGGGTGAGGCCGGTGCGCAGGATCCGGGTGCCGATCGCCTCGCCGCCGCGCCACCCCTTCCACGCCGGTTCGGTCAGCTGGACCACGTCGCCGCCGGTCAGCGCCGAGGAGACGGTCGCGCCGTTCCACTGGGCCGCCGGGACGATCACCAGCGCGGGCGGCGTGGTGAGAGCGACCAGCGTCACCCCGGAGGGCAGGGCCCCGGCGGGCACGCCGCCCGTGAAGGTCCGCCCGCTCTCGCAGGCGACGACGGGCCCGGTGACGGCGGCCAGGTCGAGGGGCGTGCCGCCGACCGGGGCCGGCCGCTCCAGCCGGACCTCGGGATAGCGGACGGCCCCGGCCGAGGTGACCAGCATGAGGTCCAGCCCCATCCGGTTCTCCGGCGCGACCACCCCGTCGGGCAGCCGGACGACGGCCCGGACGACCCCGGAGGCGTCCACCAGCCCACCGCCGCCCGCGCTCCGCCGGTGCACCCCTTCGGTCATGTCGAGGTACTGCGGCCACACCCGCAGCCAGGCCCCGGCCAGCGCCGGGCCGACGGTGGTCTGCACGAGGACGCGCTGCCCCACGACGGTGCCGCCGTCGTCGGTTCCGCCGCCGGTCAGCGCGGTCATGGTGACCGGGTGGGGAAGCGCGGCCGGAGCCGGGCCGGCGGGCAGGGCGGGCGCGGTCAGCGCGCCGGCGGCCCGGTCGAGGACGGGGGCGACGAGGGTCGCCGCTCCGGCGCCCAGCACGGCGACCAGTTCGGCCATGGCCGCCTCGGCGGTGGCGAGCAGCACGCCGGGTTCGGCCCGGTCGACGAGGGTGCGGGTGGAGGCCCGCTTCTGGGCGCCGGCCCGGCGCTGCGTCTCCGCGTCGGCCCCGGCCGGGGCGATCCTGGGCTGCCCGGTCAGGTGCCGTTCGACGTCGACGAGCGCCACGCGGACGAAGTCGCGGGTGACCCCGCCGACCGGGCCGTCCGGCCATAGGCCGACGGACGGCCCGTACGTCCCGCCGGGCAGGGCGGCCACCAGAGGCAGGGGCGCGGTGTCGGCGGTCCCGCCGGTCAGGGTGAACGCGGCGGCGGCGCTCTGCGTGCCGCGTACCCGGACCGGGCCGGTGCCCGTCACGTTGGTCGTGGTCAGCCGGGACAGCACCGCCTCGGCGGCGGGCGCGTCGGCGGGACCGGCGAGCTGGACGGTGAGCTGGGCGGCGGTGGTGGCGACGCGGGTGGCCGCGCCGGGGGCGAACAGGTTGGAGAAGGTCGTGGTCAGCCGGGTCCACCAGGCGGCCACCGCGCCGGGGTCGATCGAGCGGCCCCGGTCGTCGAAGGCGTACAGGGTCGCCGTCGCGCCGCTGGGGAAGACGAGCAGTTTCTGCGTGTGCCGCTTCAGGTCGGTCATGGGGTCGGCCGCGTTGCCGAGGACGCCGCCGGTGACGCTCAGGCCCACGTGCGCGGCCTCCTCGCCCGGCGAGGACAGAACGGGGATCGGCGGGTCGATCAGCGGCTTCAGCGTCGCGAGCGTGGTCACGGTGGCGGGCAGTTGCAGCGCGAACGTGCGGACCGGCGCGCGGGTCGGCGAACCGGTGGCCGCCGTCGAGCCGTCGGCGGCGGGGACGTCGGCGAGCAGGGCGGTCAGGCGCTGCTCGACCTCCGGCAGCAGGCGCAGCACGGCGACGACTCTTCCGGTGGTGAAGGGCGGCGTCCCGGCCGGTCCCCGCAGCGCGGCCAGGATCGGCGGCAGCGGGCCGGTGGCCACGGCCAGCGACAGCAGCCCGGTCGCGGGGGCCAGCCAGTCGGTCCCGGCCGGGATCGTCACCGGTACGCCCAGGTCGGCGCCGGGGACGGGCAGGGTGACGTCGGTGGAGAACCAGGGGCCGAGGAGCGGCGCCTCCAGGCCCAGCGTTCCGGGTTCGGGGACCAGCGCGGTCACGGTACCTCCTGTGGGTCGCTGGGCTGCGAGGCGCGGCCGATCGGGTCGGTGACGACCACCCGGTAGAGCGTCCCGGTGGCGCCGCCGGGATCGGGGACGTCGAACCAGCCGTCGGCCGGGCGGGGGTGTCCCGGCAGGGTGGTGAACAGCCGCAGCGCCTCGCCGGGCAGCGCGCGGTAGACGTCCACGACGTAACCGGCGGTGGCGCCGCCGGTCAGCGGGCCGGGATGACGGAACCTGACCCGCGCCCCGGCCGCCTCCGCGGTGACGGTCACGTCGGTGACGGCGGCGGGCGGGCCGGGCGGCATGATGTTCGCCGCGACCGCGGGCGAGGCGGCCGACCACTCCCCCGCCGGTCCGCCGCCGGGCGCGGGCGGCCCCTGCACCTCGGCCCGCCAGTGGTACCGCAGCCACGGCTTGAGCCCGGTGTCGACCACCGTGAACGGCACGGCGGGCAGGACGCCCTCGGCGACCACCGGCATCAGCGTGGTCTCGGTGGTCGCGGTGGCCCGCCGGATCCGGTAGCGCGCGGCCGGGGTCGGCCCGACCGGCACCGTGAGGGTGAGCCGGGCGGCGTCGGCGAGCGGCTCGACCTCGACGGACGGCATCGGCGGGACCAGCAGGTTGGGCACCGCCCTCGGCAGCAGCGGGCTGGTCCGGAAGTCGGCCTCCACGCTGGCCGGGCTGACCGAGACGATCCGGAACAGCGTCAGGACGGTCAGCGATCCGGACACGTCGTGGGTGAAGACCGCTTGGCCGCTCGCCGGGCGGAGCACCGGTTCGGCGGTGAGCTGCCGCCACCAGCGCCGGGGCAGCAGGTGCCGGTTCGCGTCCCAGACCGCGCCCCGCGCCGGGGCGTCCGGGGCCGCCCGCAGGGCGGCGAGCAGGGTGGCCGCCTGCGCGGCTGCGGGCGCCTGCCCGGCGTCCCCGGCGGCGACGACCCCGGCGGCGACGTCGGCCAGCTTGCCCCCGAGGGTGGACTCGTCGGCGACGAACACCCGGTAGGCGGCCTGCCCCGGCCCCGGCGTCCACCGCAGGGTCGCGCGGGCCCGCCCGGTGGCGTCGGGCCGGGCCGTGTACGCGAGGGTGGGCACGACGGTGACCCGCTCGGGCGGCCGGGGATCGTGGAAGGTGGCCTGTTTCGGCTCGGCCGGGTCGGAGTCGGCCCCGGCCGAGTCGGTCCACAGGGCCGTCACGGTCACCACGCCGGTCGCGGTCGGGGCCAGTGCCGGTCCGGGCACCTCGACGACCATCGTCTCCGCCGCCGTGATCGGGTGGACGGTCTGGACGCCGCCGACGACGAGCTTGAGGCTCTGGAGCAGCCGTCCCCCGGCGGGCAGGCCGGAGACCGGCGGCACCGAGACCTCGACACGCAGCGTCCCGGCGAGCGGACCGGCCTGCGGTGGCGTGGTGAGGGCTGGTGGCCGGACGGTCAGGGTGAACACGGGCCGGGGCGGGCGTGGCCGGTCGGCCCCGCTGAAGTCGGTGCGTTCGGCCTTCGACCAGCGCCCGAACCAGTCGGCCTGGGACAGTTGCCAGGTCCCGTCCTGTTCGCCGACGCCGCGTTCGGCCAGCAGGCCGCTGGTGGTGCCGTCGCGGGCGGTGAGTAGCAGCCGGCGTTCCGGCGGCAGTTCGGGGTTGCGCTCGGCGAGCGTCCCTCCGGCAGGCTGGGCCATCGCCGAGGCGAGCCCGGCCGCGGGGACCAGCCGGTCGAGGCCGATGACGAGTTCGCGTTCGGCGTTCGGCGCGGTCGTGGGCAGCCAGCCGCCCGGCACGGGGGCGGCCAGTTCGAGTGCGCCGGGCGGGTCGAGCGGATGTCCGGCGGTCACCGCGAGGATCATGTGCAGCCGGACGAACGGCCGGGTGTCCATCTGGCCGACGCGGTCGGCGTACTGCGCCAGCTCCGGGGCGCGCTGCGCGATCGCGTGCACGGCCGCCGCCCCGTCATGAACCTCGGGGCCGGGGTCGAGCCGCGCCTGCGCCAGCGCCGCCCAGTCGGGCGCGAACAGGCCCTCGACCAGGTAGGCCATGACGGTGCCGAGGGGCGGCGCGAGATCGTCCACGTCGAGGAAACCGAGCCAGCGGGCGATCCCCGGATCGACTGCGCCCTGGTAGAGGTCGATCAGTAGGGGCCGTTCGGAGCCGCCGAGGGTGTCGCCGTTCTCGTCCACGACCGCTTCGGTGGCCGACAGCAGCCACTGCGGCGCGGACAGGTCGTTGACGAGCCGGTCGAGGCTCTTCTCCGGTTCTGGGATCAGGGCCTTGACGCGGTCGTACTCCTTGGCGGGGTCGGCGTAGGGGCACGAGAAGGGGTCGGTCGCCGCGGGGTACTCGTGCATGCCGTAGCGCTGCGGGGCGCCGGTCTTGACGCGGCCCAGTCCCTGGTCCATGCCGTCGTCGGGGCCGGCGTAGCGGGCCCCGGACCGGGTGGGCAGCGGCGCGGTGCGGAACTTGTCGGTGCCGGTCACGACGTCGGCCGGGAGCCAGGCCAGACCCGAGACCACGCCCTTGCCGCTGACGACCACCCGCTCCAGATGGGAGGCGTACACGTGGTAGGGCGCGGCGCCGCGGCGGGCCACCGGCGCGTCGCCGTAGGGCGTGGCCACCACGCCCTCGACCAGCAGACCGGCCGGCCCGCTCTCGCTCCTGCCCTCCACCGAGGCCCAGCAGCAGACGTGGCCCGCCGGGAAGTAGGCGGTGACCGGGTTGTCGGGGGCCACGGTGAAGGGCGGGGTGAGGATTCTCCGCCGCGAGTCCACCCAGACGACGTCTCTGCGGGTGTAACCCTTGGCCTCCTGGCCGAGGGAGGTCCTGCTGACGGCCAGAGGCAGGACGGGCAGCCCGAGCAGCGGGCCGACCAGGACGCGGTAGTGGATTCCGGGGGTGAGGTGGGCGTCGCCCACCCCGTCGACGGCCTGGCCGGAGAAGGCCCAGGAAGGGCTGAGGGTCATGCTCCTGCCTCCATGCGCACCGATCGGGGGACGGCGAGGGCGAACCGGCGGCCGGTGACCGTGGTCGCGGTGACGGTCCCGGTCCGGCTCGTCACCGAGCGGGTGAGGGTGAGGGTGATCGTCTCCGCCGCCGGCACGGCGGTGGGGGCGGCCGGGGTGAGCAGTACCCGCGTCCCGGCCGTGTTGCGGCAGCGCGGGCTCAGCGGCACGCCACCGTAGTCGCAGGCGGTGACCGCCAAGGCGGTCCTGCCGGTCCGTACGACGGCCTCCGGTCCTTCGAGCAGCAGACCGGCGACCTGCCAGGTCCCGCCGGCGTTGAGCCACAGGACCGAGGTGCGGGCCCGGTCGGACAGCGGCCACGGGTCGAGCCCGGCGCCGCGCAGCAGCGTGTCGAGGTCGCCGTCGCCGACCGTGGGCGGACCTGGCGGGATCGCCGCCGTCACGACGGCGTCGGGTGCGATGAACGGTTCGGGCTCGGGCGCGGTGAACCCGAGCGCGGCCAGCAGTCCGGCCGGGCCGCGATGGCGGGAGGCCTGGAAGTGGGTGCGGGAGACGACGACCTGCTCGGCGTCCGGCTGGCCCGTCGGGGTGGCCATGAGCATGAGGTCGTACCAGGCGCCGGGGACCAGGTCGGCGTGGATCTCGCCGGTCGTGCCCCCGAGTGGCGGCTCCTCCAGGCAGGGCGCCTCGCGGATCGCCTCCAGGAACAGCCGCTGCCCGAGCGGGCGGTGGACGTCGAACAGCGGGCCCCAGGTGACCTCGGTCGGCTCGTCGGGGGCGTGGGCCTGCCCGGCCATGCTGCCCGGCGGCGGGTCGGTGCGGCGCAACCGCACCGCCAGCGTCCTGCCGTACCGCGCGGCAAGCTGGTCGCCGTGGTCGATCGCCAGGTGGACCAGGAGCGGGTCGTCGAGCAGGTGGGGCGCGGAGTGCGTCTCCGGCTCGAAGGCGATCAGGTAGCGCAGCAGGGAACGCGGGTCGAAGGCGCGCTCGTCGGTGAGTTCGGCGGGCGGGGCGCCGGTCGTGACGGCCGTCGCGGCGGTCTTGAACCGGTAGGACTGCGCCGGGCCGTCCTTCCAGCCGCCCGCCGGTGGCGTGGCCGGGGGCGCGGGCTGGGCGTCCGACTTCACCCAGCCCTGCCACTGCCAGGAGATCCGGACCGTGTAGCCGCGGCCGGGTTCCAGCAGGTGGCGGTGGGCCGGGACGGCCTGCGCGGCCCGCAGGTTGATCTGGTCGCGCAGGCCCATCAGGAAGGCGGCGTTGGCGTCGGCCTGGGCCGCCGCGGCGGCGCTCACCCCGCACAGCCGGACCAGGCCGACGCGGTCGGCGTCGTTGTCGCCCGTGCCCGGCCATTCGAGGACGCGGACCGCCGACCAGGTCGTCTTGGGCGGCGCGGTGTAGGCGACCAGCGCGCAGGAGCCCTCGCGGGTGCGGACCTCACGCAGCACCTTGGGGGTCCACTCCTGCTCCGGGCCCTCGACGGTGACGCCGAGCACGACCGGGAGCCGGCCGGTGTCGCCGCGGTCGGGATCCTCCTCCTTCGGCGGGCGTTCGCGGAAGTCGCGGCAGACCACCAGCAAGAGCTCGCCGTCGGTCAGGTCGGGGACGAGCCGGGCGTGCAGTTCGCTGCTGCGGACGGTGAAGCCGTGGCGGGTGGCCGTCGCGAGCCACCACACCTCGTCCTCGAACGGGCCCGGGCCCACCCGGCCGGGGGTCAGCGCCTCCCCCTTGGCGGCCAGTCTCGGCAGCGCGGTGGCGATCGGCAGCCCGTACAGGAGCTCCTGACCCTCGGCGGCGAAGCGCGAGGGGAACGGCGGCGAGCCCGGGTCGGGGGTGGTGAAGCGGACCGTGTCCGGGCCGGTGCGGACACCGCCCTTGCCCGGCGCGCAGTTCGAGCGGGGCCGGGGCGGCGGGTCGCACAGCCGGCCGGGGGTCTGCGACGGGTCGGCGTCGGTGCCCGCGCCGCCGTCGGCCAGCCAGTACGTCCACGGCGCCGGATCCCAGGCCAGCAACGCCAGGAACATCCCCTCGGACTCCGAGACCGCGACGTCTCCCTCGGCCAGGACGCCCGGCCGGTGGGTGGGCAGCCACCATCCGGAGTCGAGCGGGCCGGGCAGCGCGGCCCCGCCGTCGGGGATGATCTCGACACGGGTCAGCCGGTAGGCGTACTTCAGCTCGCTGGTCCCCGACCAGAGAGGCCCGGCAGGGCCGGGACCGGGGTTGAACGCGCTCCCGGCCAGCGCGACCGCGACGTGGTGGGTGAACTCGATCACCGGCACGGTGTCGGGCCAGACCGTCTGCTCGGGCCCCGGCGCACCGGTGGCAGCGGTCGCGGTGGTGAACCCGCGCCGGTCGGTGAGCGAGACCTTGCCGATCGGCGGTGGCGGCGGCGGGGCCTTGGGCGTGATCGGGTCGCCGATGTCGATGCCCACACAGCCCTTGATGGAGAAGAAGAACATCGACACCGAGCCGCAGAACCGGCCCTTGAGGTTGACCTTGAGTACGCCGTTGTCCTCCCAGACGGTCGCCACGATCTCACCCGTGGCCGCGACCTTCACCACGACCAGGCTGAGCTCACCCTTGACGAAGATGCCGCCCTTGAGCAGGAACGGGTTGGTGCCGAAGCCCACGAGCAGCTTGGCCGAGGCGGTCAGCTTGATCGGCCCCGCCGCCCACTTGATCTGCCAGCCCGCGCCGAACCCGACCGAGAAGCCGTCGAAGTTGAAGTCGGGGTTGCCGCCCAGCCGGTGGAGCCTGCGCTGCTCGACCATGAGGTAGGCGAAGGCGGAGGCGTTGAGCGTGCCGGGCAGCAGCTTGATCGTCACGGGGTCGCCGGGACGGTTCTCGCTCACCACGCCGTCGGAGCCGATCCGCAGGTAGGCGTCCTTCTTCGGGACGCTCGGATAGGGGAAGTAGCCGTCGATCGGCACCAGCAGTTCCAGCACCTTGGGGATGGTGTAGCGGCCCCGGACGCCGATCAGGACCGCCTCGTCGTCGACCGCGATCAGGCCGACGATGTTCAGGCTCGGGCTGGGCGGGTCGCCCTTGGCGCTGGGCTTGGCCGGGGGCTTCCTGATGAGCTTGGCGTCGATGCCGAAGATCACGGCGGGGTCGGGGAAGGCGACGACGAACATGCCGGTGGCGTTGAAGGTGAACGCGGTGTCCGGGAGCGTGCCGACGATCATGCCGAGGCCGACCGCCCACTGGCCGCGCGCCGGGGCGAACTTGCTCTCGGCTGGAACGTTCCGGTACCAGGCCAGCTCACGGCCCACCGGGTCGTTGGGGAAGCCCGAGGGCAGCGCGCGGGCGCCGTTGGCGACGAACTGGCCGATGAACCCGAACACGCCGAGCCCCGTCGCGCCGAGCGGGATGCCGACCGGCAGCAGCAGACCGAGCGAGATCGACACGAAGTCGGTGGCCGGGTCGAAGGCGAGCGTGCCCATGGCCTTCACACCGACGCTGACCAGTTCGAGCTCCAGCGCCGCCTGGAACGCGCCGCCGTCGCCGACGACCAGACGGCCCTCGCCGCGCAGCACGCCCGGGATGTCCACCCCGACCGCCAGGCCGCGCAGTTCCGCCGAGATCCCGTCGTCGCCGAACACGAACCGGACCGTCGCCCCCTGCACCGAGACGATGCCCAGGTCCAGCGCGAACTCCAGGTCCAGCTCGAACCACGACGACCCGAACCCGGCCCTGGTCCCGGTCACCTGGAGGAGCTGCCCGAGCGGGCCGTCGATCTGCCAGCGGCCCGGATCGGCCAGTTCGAACGACGCGTCGTCGTAGACGAGGGCGACCTTCTCGTACCACTCGGTCTTGGCGTCGTCGAACTCCAGGCCCACCTTCTTGTAGCGGACCTTGAGCGTCGAGTCCTTGGTACGGGCCCTCCCGAGGCCGCCCGCGTCGAGGTCGAGTTCGAGGGAGGCGGTGTAGTCCAGCAGCACCCGGGTCCGGAAGCCCGTGATGTCGGTGAGGCCGCGCTGGCGGTGCTCGACCTCCGCCGAGTGGATGACGACCTCACCGCTCTCGGCCACGGTGGCCAGCGCCCCGGCGGCCACGGCGAGCGCGGCCAGCCGCACGGCCTGGCCGTCCACGCCGGCCGCGCCGATCCCGGCCAGCAGCGCCGGGGCCAGTGCCAGCGCGACGGCGAGGAACTCGGAGTCGACGGCGGCCAGGCCCTGGGGGTCCCCTGAGGAGGCGATGCCCAGCGAGAAGACGGTCTGCCCGGACCGGGAGTCGTGGGTCCAGCGGCCGGTCAGCGTGTAGACCTCGGTCGACGGCTGCCCCTTGGGTTCGGACGGGGCGCGGACCGGCAGGTTCGCCTCGCCGCCGCCGGGCGCCGGCATGGTGACGACGTTCGTCGTGGCCCACTGGAAGGTGAACTCGGCCTGGGTCGGGATGGCGTCGGCCCACGCGGTGACGGTGGGCGAGTCCCAGCGGACGAGCAGCCGGACGAGCCAGGCCAGGCGGGGGTCGCGCGGCGGCGCCGGGGTCACCTCGGTGACGTCGGCGCCGGGCAGGTAGGCGCGGCGCAGGTCGGGGGCGTGTTCCTGGGTGTCGGTGGGCTGCGTCTGACCGGCCGGGTCGGCTCCGGCGGGCGGGGTGTAGGTGCCGCCGACCGCGTAGACGTCGATCCTGCGGTAGCGCTCGCGGGTCTCGTTGGTGACCGTCTGACCCCAGGAGCCGCGTTCCTGCGCCGAGTGTTCCTCTTTGATGAGGTGGGCGGCGGCCTTCTCGTCGTCGGTCAGGCCGGGGATCGCGTTCTGCGCCTGCTCCATGGCCTGGGACGGCGGGTCCTGTTCGCCGCGCGCGTGCACCGTGCCGAGACCGGAGAGCCAGCCGGCCACCGCGTTGGCCCGGTTGCGGGCGAGCACCTTGTTCGTCGCGTCGGCGCCGATGTCGCAGGCGCGGCCGATGACGACGAAGGTCGCGTTCTGGAAGAACCCCGCCCATCCTCGGATGGCCTCCCGGCCGGGGTCCTCCTGGTCGCGGGGCAGGTACTCGTTGAACACCGTCGGATCGCTGGTCTCGAACTCGAACAGGATCCGCAGCCGCCGGATCTCCTTCTCCTCGACCGGCGGCGGAGGCGTCTCGGGCTTGGTCCCGCTGCCCAGCTCGACGGTCACCTCGGCCAGCCCGCCGTCGGGCACGGTCACCGTGTTCCCGTCGAAGGTCGCCCGCTCCGGGAGCGGCGTCAGCGCGGCGTCCTTGAGGAACCCGCTCAGCCGGTACGTCTGCTCGACCGCCCGTACCTGCACGGGGTTGCCCGCGCCGTCGAACACGCCCTGCGCGGTGCCGACGAGGAGACGGCCCTCGCTCAGCACGTCGACCCTGATCCGGCGGGTGCGCCTGTCCGGATCGGTGACCACGATGTAGCTGGTGCCCGGCTCCTCGCTCGGGAGGAGCGAGAAATCGGGTCCGGTACGGGTGTGGGCGTCGGTCCCCTCGCCGTGCCGCCACTTCAGCCGGGCCGCGTCGGCCGGATTGAGCGCCGACTCGAACTCCAGCAGCCGCAGCGCGTCGGCCGTACCGGAGACGAACACCACGTTCGCGAGATCCACCGACCCGACGTGCACGTTCACCTTGGCCGGGTGTCGGACCGCCGGCTCCGACTGGACGAAGGTGTAAGCCGTCGGCGCGTCGCTCACGCGTTCCCCGTCGACCTCTTCCGAGAACGTTCCATTCATGGTCTCGCCCACCGAGGTGGTGAACCAGCCGGAGTCGTTCGCGTTCACCCGCGTGCCGTCGGGGAGGGTCCAGACCATCCTCGGCTGGGTCGCCGCGCCGACCGCCGACGGGTTGAGCTTGGCGCGCATCCTGCCGGTGGCGGGCGTACCCGTCAGGAACGGCACGGTGAGTTCGCGGCCCGTCCCCTGCACCGGCCGGGCCTGTTCCGCTCCCGCGAAATCCTGGAGGAAGTCGACGGCGGCGGCGTTGATCGGCGTCCGGCCCAGCTCGACCTGGATCTCCCCCTGCAACCCGGCCGGGCTGCCGAGCAGCACGTCGCGGACACCGATGTTGACCTTGTCCACGAGCGGCGTGTTCGGCGGCAGGAACAGCGTCGCCTCCGCGATCGAGATGCCCTGCCAGCCGGGCGTCTGCCCGCGCGCCACGATCTCGGGCGGGGTGACCTGCGTGGAGGCGTCGAAGACCAGGCGGTCGACGGTCATCCCGATGTCGGACCCGCCGATGAAGAAGCTCACCGGGTCGAACGTGAGCCGGTAGACCGCGCCCGACGGCGCATCGGGATCGAACGGGTCAGGCCAGTCGACGAACCGGACCACTTCCCCCGAACCGCTCAGGTCGATCCGGACCACACCGGAGCCGACGATCCGCACCCCGCTGCGCGCCGGATCGGGCAGCAGATGCGCGGCCACGGCCGGAGCCGAGGGAACCAGCGTCGCCGGCCGCAACCCCGGCACCTTGATCGCGATGCGGTCGACCACCAGATCCAGGAAGACCGCGTCGCCCGCGGGTTCCAGATTCTGCCCCGCGCTTCGCTGAGCCCGCTTGCGCACCAGGTGGAACGGTAGGCCGGTGTTGAGGCCGGGCACCTCGACGTCCCAGTTGCGCAGCGCGGGGAAACCCAGATCGGCCAGCGGCTGGATCACCCCGGAATGGGTGATCGCGCCCGCGCTGGTGGTCGCCCGGTGGGAGACGACGGCGAGGTTCTCCAGTCGCGCGGCGAGCGCGGCCGGGATCAGAGCTCCCGCGCCGGCGAAGGGCGCGGCCAAATCGAGAAGGGAAATCCCGCGTTTTGCCATAGCCTGACCCCCGTAGTGGTGACAAGCCCCGATGCCCAGGATGGGCAGCCCTCGCAATTTGAAGTCTTTTTCCTGCGGATGGCAATAGTTCGGACCGCTTCCTCCGCTCTGGTGCGCCGCCAGTGGCCCTCTCCAGTGCCGCTGCCTCGCGATTCGGCCGCGCGGCGGCAGAACTGATTGTTCCGAATACCGCTTGGGAGCGACGAATCCGGAGCTCCATCTCGTGGGCGCGATTGATGAAGGCCGAAATGGAGCCCGGGGAAGCTATTGGCATCACGGAATGCCTTGCAGCCGCCGGGGTCGCTCACGCGTGAGGTTCAGGGCCCGTTCCGTGACACACCACGGATGGCCGTCTCGCGATCAGCAGCCTGCGGAGTTCTGGTCGAGCTCGGCCGGGAACCTCTCGGCCCGGCGGGTCGAGCAGGGTCGCCCGCAGAAATGTCGCGTCCCGCCAGTGAACTCCCGTCAACAGCCTCACTATGGTTCCGGAATTCGATGGGCAATGTCGCCGAGAGCCACAACTTTGTGATCTTTCAATGGCATCGGCGGCCCATTAGCGTGGGGCAGGCCGCGCGAAGGGAGCCGTTGATGTCCGGAAACCTCGATCTCGATCCCGATGTGATGACCGCATACTCCAATGTGGTGGAATACCTGGAGTCCAGCTATGTGATCTACCGGATCGACGAGGCCGAATCGGTCATCATCCCGGAGAACGACGGGTCGCAAGACGACGAGGACTCGGAGGACGGCGAGCCCGATCCCCGGACCTTCGACGATTTCCTGGCCGCGCTGCCCGCCGACGAATGCCGGTGGGGTCTGTGCGCGATGGACCTCGGTTCGTACGGCAGCCTGTGCAGTTTCGAGCCTGTCTTGTTCACCTGGCTGCCCGAAACCGCCCCCGCGGCCCAGAGGAAACTCTACGAGGAGTCCACGGCGATTCTCACGCGGGCGTTCGACCGGGTGCTGGTGTTCCACACGGCCACCGACCACGCCGCCCTGTCGAATGGGGCGGTGCTCGACCGGCTGGTGGCCGCCGGGCCGTCACGCGGACTGCCCGTCCCCGACCGGGCGGTCTCCGTCGACCGGCTCGCCCCGAAGACGGGGCAGTTGCTCATGCAGATCCGCGACGAGGCCGGATCGGAGACCGCGACGGCGACCTACGGGCACGTCATCTTCAAGATCAATCGGTTCTTCACGCTCGACGTGGCCCAGACCGGTGACCCCGCCGCACCCTACGACGAGTTTCTCGCGGGCCTGCCCGCCGACGACTGCCGCTGGGGTCTCTACACCCTGGACATCCGAGACCTGGGCTCGGATTCCCACCCCACCCTCACCTTCTTCTTCACCTGGATTCCCGGCGCCGCTCCGGAGAAGACGAGAAGCCTTTATTACAGCGGCAGCGACGGAACCGCCATGGGAGCTTACGAGGCCAGCTTCACCCCCACGGGAATCATGAGGGACAAGGTCGAGGTGATCGCCGAATATTACCTGGGCGATGTCTCCGACCATTCCGCGGTGTCCCGTGACGCGTTGTGGGAAAAGGCCCGCCGAATGTTCAAGCCGACCGAGGCCGAGCAGGAGTGGGACAAGTGGGAGGAGAAGAAAGTGATGCAGGAGGCGAGGGACGCGGAGCAGGAAGCCCACATCAGGCAGGCT
The DNA here is from genome assembly GCF_001570605.1 of Herbidospora cretacea. Taxonomy (GTDB): domain Bacteria; phylum Actinomycetota; class Actinomycetes; order Streptosporangiales; family Streptosporangiaceae; genus Herbidospora; species Herbidospora cretacea. The sequence goes on from NZ_BBXG01000014.1 coordinate 67,919, forward strand.
GAGGCGGAGGAGGGCGGTATCTACTACTAGCCTCGATCCTTCGCCCCTGGGAGATCGTCGCATGACTTGATCAACCGAATCCGCGGGTCGGAACGTCTAGGGACAGATGTGCCGACAGGGAGCGCAGGAAGTCGAAGGCGTCGAAGGCCGCACCCGCGGACGCCACGCCGGTCGCCTTCGTGCGCCCGGTGAGGATGCGCTCGACGGCCTCGACCGCGAGCGGCGCCGTGATGGCGTAGATGTCCTGGCCGGTGGCGGCGATCCGGCGTTCCTCGTCGCCGGAGCGGACCAGGACGTCGACGACGAAGGTCTGCGCGGACCGCCCGCGCCCGTCGACGGCGGCCGGCGGCCGGGCGCCGGGAGCCGACAGGTCGGCGGCCGCCTTGACGGTCATGTACGTGCGCACCTCCGGCACATCCAGGTGACTGGGCACCGTGACGGCGTCGGCCATGGTGAACTCCCCGAAGACGTTCTGGGGGCCGAGCGGGGCGGGGAAGGACCACTCCAGGGTCGGCCGCGCGCCATCGTGATACTCCAGGCGTCCGCCGGTGAACCGGACGCGGCGGCCACCCCGTCGCCGGTCGGAGACCACGCCGGAGGCGAGCGTCCCGGCCGTGGGGTGCCAGCTGCTCAGGCCGTAAGCGATGTGCACCTCGTCAGCAGCCGTCCAGCCGCCCATCGCGGTGGTGACCAGCAAGTCGCCGAGGCCGCCGTAGAAGGCCATCGCCGGGACCACCAGCGTGCCGGCGGCGCGCTCGGCGAAGTCGGTGAACGTGTCGAGGTTCGCCTCCAGTTCGGCGGCCACGTCGACGTAGGGGATGCCTGCCCGCAGCGCCGCCTCGATGACCGGGCCGGCGGTCGCGGCGAAGGGGCCGGCGCAGTTGATCACGGCGGCCGCGCCGTCCAGCGCGCGGTCGAGCGAGGCCGGATCCTCCGCCGACGCCTCCCGTGCTCGCAGGCCGGGCTCCGCCTGCGCCCGCAGCCTGGCGGGGTCGCGGCCGAGCAGGAGCGGGACGTACCCGCGTTCACACAACTCCGCGACCACGAACCGCCCGGTGTGCCCGTAGGCGCCGAACACCGCCACATTCTGCTTCGTTTCCATGTCTGCTCCTGGGTGTCGTCGTCAGTTGGTGATCCTGTCGCCGCCGGATCCGAGCGGCCAGTGTCGGAAACGACGTGATCCGTACAATTCCCGACATGAGTTCGTTTTCGCGGTCCGTCGCGGTCGCCGCCACCGACGGGATGCTGCACTTCGAGCTGGCCTTGGCCGCCGAGGTGTTCGGCTCCGCGCCCGACGCTCTGCCCGGCCCCTGGTACGAGGTCAGCGTGTGCGGCACCGGTCCCGTCCGCGTCGGCCGGTTCCTGCTGGAGCCCGACCGCGGCCTCGACTGGCTGGTGCGGGCCGGCACCGTGATCGTCCCCGCGCTGACGGACGTGGGGCAGGACCCGCCGGCCGACCTGGTCGAGGCGGTGCGGGCGGCTCACGCGTCGGGTGCGCGCGTGGTCTCGTTGTGTACGGGCGTATTCGTGCTCGCCGCGGCCGGTCTGCTCGACGGCCTGCGGGCGACCACCCACTGGGCCCACACCGGGGAACTGGCCGCGCGCTTTCCCCGGGTGAAGGTCGACCCGGACGTGCTCTACGTCGACAACGGCAGGGTGCTCACCTCGGCGGGCAAGGCCGCGGCGATGGACCTGTGCCTGCATCTGGTCCGCCGCGACCACGGGTCGGCGGTCGCCAACCTCGTCGCCCGCCGCCTGGTCGTGCCGCCCCACCGGGCCGGCGGCCAGGCCCAGTTCGTCAGCACGCCGGTCCCCGCCCACGACGGCCATCCCCTGGCCGAACTGCTCACCTGGGTGATGCGACGGCTGGACCAGCAGCTCACCGTGGAGGATCTGGCCCGCCAGGCGAACATGAGCTCGCGCCACCTGGCCCGGCACTTCCGCCTGATCACGGGCACCACCCCGTTGCAGTGGCTGCTGACGCAGCGGATCCGCCGCGCCCAGGAACTGCTGGAGACCACCGACGACAGCGTCGAGGCCATCGCCTCGGCGGCGGGCATGGGAACGGCGACGACCCTGCGCCGCCACTTCCACCGCACGGTCGGCGTGCCACCGGACCTGTACCGGCGCACCTTCCGCGCCTGAACCGCCGCCGCGCATTCGATCGTGGCGTGCGGGCGCTGGCCGAGCGGCGGCGACATGGACGGGCGGATGGATCCTGTGCAAGGATCCGGCGCGCCCGCAATGCCCCGGATGCCACCGGCGAGGGAAGAGGCGCTGACGCCGAACCGCCTGCGCCCCGCCTGACCCCGCACGGCACAGGCGGAGTCTGGTCACCATCCACCACCCGCCATAGGCGCCTCGGACCCTTGCGCCAAGTGAGCAGTGGTCAGGGGCTGAAGCATCCAGTACCGCCGGGGATCAGTCGGTCGAAGTCAGTTGGGCTGACCGGTTCCCGCAGCGCGGCAGCGGCCTGGTCGTCGACCACGACACGGTTTCAACGTCCGGGCTTGACCTGGGGGAACTCCTTCCAGGGCCGGTCGAGCACGGGCGACGGGCGGCCGTGCAGGAACTTGGTGAAGAAGGCCGAGGTCAGCCTGGTCACGATGCGCTGGCTGGTGCGGTCGCCGATGTCGCCGAAGACCGTGCGCCACGTCTCCGGGTCCTTCGGCTTGATCTGCTTGTCCAGGCCCCACTTGCGGACGCTGCCGCCGAGGTCGATGAACCGGTAGTGGCCCGCGTCGGTCAGGCGGTACCAGCGGTGCCAGCCGGTCAGCTTGGGCAGGAACGTCCCCCATGAGGGGTCCTGTCTCCGGTCGTGGTAGCTGCTGCCCAGGACGAGGAACGGCTTGTCGAGGCCCGTTCTCGCCGTCGGGCCGATGACGAACCCGTCGAGGTTCACGCCCGCGACGAACCGCTTGTCGGACCGCATCACGGCCGCCGTGGTGCCGCCGCCGAAGGAGTGGCCGTACATGCCGACCTTCGCGGTGTCCATCGACAGGCCCGCGGGCGCGATGGAGGGAAGCCGGTCCAGCACCCAGCGGGTGTCGGCGACGCGGACCGCGAGCAGCCGGTTGAGGATCGCCTGGTTGGCCTTGGAGAACGGGTCGCCGCCCGCCAGGCAGAATTTGGGGTCGCTGGTCTTCACGACCCGGCCGCCGGGGAACTCGACGGCGGGTGACTCGTGCGTGCCGCCCAGGGCGACCACCACGAAACCCATGCTGGCCAGCTGCTCGTTCACCGAGGTGTTGTCGGTACGTGAGGCGCACAGCCCGTGGTGGTAGAAGATCACCCGGTGGCGTCCGGGAGCGGGTGCGGCGCCCAGGCGGCTGTGGGTGGTGGCGGTGAACGCCCCGGCGGGGACCGGATAGGTCTGCTGGAGCGCCGCGGCCTCGCCGGGCGGGGCGTAGGGGGCCAGGGGTTTCTTCGAGCCCGGCCGGGCCGGGTACCAAAGCTGGACCATGACCTCACGGGGCGCGCTCTTCGGGTCGAGCGGGTCGAGGCGGTGCGGGTCGGTGAGGTGGACGAGGGTCGTCCCGGTCGGCAGCGGGCCGGTCGGACGGGCCAGCGTGATCGCCGCCGGGGCCGGCATGAGAGTGGCGGCGACGATCAGGGACAGAGCTCCGTGCACGTCGATCATCTCCTGCGGTTGGCTGGATCTCCGAGGGTAGGAAGGGGCCCGGCGGCAGGTCTTCCCCCACGGTGGGGAGGGCGTCCCCGACCGGAGGGGGAGATGGCGGTGGGACCGCAGGTCAGAGACGTCGCGGGCGCGGGCGCGCTGACGGGATTCCTCGTGCTGGGGCAGCTGTTCGTCGTCTGGCTGGTGCAGACCCGGCAGCCCGTGCCGCCGCCGCTGCCGCCCGGGTCGGTGGTGACGGTGTGCCTGCTGACGGTCGCGGCGGGCGCGGCCGTCGCGGTCCGGCGCCGGTGGCCGGTGGTCTCGCTGGGCGCGGCGACCTCGCTGGTCCTCGTGTGCGCGGCGGTCGAACTGTCCGCCCTGGGACCGGGGGTCGCGCTGGTCGTCTGCGCCTACACGGTGGCGACGCTGCGACCGTGGCGGCATACGGTGCCGATCTTGCTGACGGCGGCGGCGGCGCACGCCGCGGGCGGCATCCTCGCGGGTTCCGTCCGGGGGTTGCCCACCTTCTGGGGTGTGCCGGGCCAGGACATCGACGCCATGATCACCGCCACGGTCGCCAGCTACGCGATCCCCGGGACGGTCGGGTTCCTCGTCCGGCGGCGCCGGAGGCAGACCGTGGTGCTGGCGGCCGAGGCCGCCGCGCGGGAACGCGGCCGGATCGCCCGTGAGCTGCACGACATCGCCGCCCACGACCTGTCGGCGATCGTGGTCCAGGCGGGCGCCGCCGACCGGCTCGTCGACCGGGACCCCGAAGCCGCGAAAGAGGTCCTGCGGGCGATCCGGGGGCAGGGCCGCGGCACCCTGGAGGCGTTACGCGCCCTGGTCGGCATCATGCGCGACGACGACGCGGGCGGCCGGTCACCTCAGCCCGGCCTCGACCGGCTCGGTGACCTGTTCGCGGTCGCCGAGGCCGCCGGGATGTCGCTGACCACGTCGATCACCGGCGATCCTCCCCCGCTGGGGCATCAGACCGACCTGGCGGCCTACCGGATCGTCCAGGAGGCTCTCACCAACGCCCGGCGGCACGCCCCCGGCGCGCCCGTGACCGTCACGGTCACCTGCGGCGACGATGTCCGGCTGGAGATCCGCAACCCGCTGACCGGCGGCGAAGCGGGACGGGGACACGGGCTGGCGGGCATGCGCGAGCGGGTGCGGCAGCCCGGCGGCACCCTCGACGCGGGCCCCTCGGGCTCCGAATGGGTCGTGGTCGCGACTCTCCCGGCAGGTGGGCGATGATCCGCGTGGTGCTCGCCGATGACCAGGCGATGGTGCGGACAGGTCTGCGGACGATCTTGTGCGCCGAACCCGACCTGACCGTCGCCGGGGAGGCCGTCGACGGCGAGCAGGCCATCGAGGTGGCCTGCCGGGTCCGTCCCGACCTGGTGCTGATGGACGTGCGGATGCCCCGGATGGACGGCATCCGCGCCACCGGGCGGCTCGCCCGCGAAGGGCTGACGGTGCTGGTCATGACCACGTTCGACCTCGACGAATACGTCTTCGGCGCGCTGCGCGCCGGGGCCGGCGGGTTCATCCTCAAGGATGTCGAACCCGACGACCTGGTCGAGGCCGTCCGGACCGTCGCGGGCGGCCACGGGCTGGTCGCGCCTCAGGTCACCCGGCGGCTGATCGCCGAGTTCGCGCGGACCAGCCCGCCCCGGCCCGACCGGCGCCGCATGTCCCGGCTGACCGACCGCGAACGCGAGACGCTGGTGCTGGTGGCCCGGGGGCTGTCCAACAACGAGATCGCCGAGCACATGATGGTCGGCCCGGCCACGGTGAAGACCCACGTCGGCAGCCTGCTGGCCAAACTCGGGCTGCGCGATCGGGTGCAGGCGGTCGTGTTCGCCTACGAACACGGGGTCGTGCTGCCGGGTCACTGAGCGCAGCGGGCACCAGCATGCCGCCACCTCCGGCGCGGACCGCCGGCGACTGGCTCACCCGCAGGGTCAGGCCACGCCGAGGCCGCGCAGGAAGGCGTCCGCGACGAGGTCGGCCGCCTGCGGGGCATCCACTGCGGGGAACCGGTGGGCGATGCTGTCGACGAGTGCGTCGAGGACCGCACGTGCCCAGGCCGCATCGATATCGGCGCGCAGGTAGCCCTCATCGCAAGCGCGCTGGATGAAGGCGCTCAGGCGCGCACTCTGCGCTTCACGGCGAGCGCTGGCTTCGGGGTCCTTCTGCATCATGCGGCGCGTGTCGACAGGCCACTCGCGGGCGACCGGGATGATCCCCTCCAGATAGCGGTGGAGAGCGACCGGCACCGGCGCCTCGGTCAGCCGCGCCTCGTCCAGCACCCGCTCGGCCGAGTCGAGTTTGGCCTGGAAGACGGCGCGCAGCAGCGCCTCCCGATTCGCGAAGCGGCGATGAACGGTGGTGCGGTCGACACCCGCCGCAGCGGCGATGGCCGCCATCGACGTGCTTGGATCCTCCGCCAGGAGGCGGGCCCCGGTGCGGAGGACGGAGGACAGGTTGCGTGCGGCATCGGCTCTCATGGTCCGGCGATCCTAACCAGCAGTGGTGATTACAGCGCCATCATCTCATGGTGAGATTCATCTCCTCCATATATTGCAACATCGATGTTGCAGTTGACGAAGAAACGACTACATTGAGGTCGCGCCCTGGAGGGCGGCAAGAACCGAGATGAGAGGAGCACGCCATGTCACGGACTTGGCTGATCACTGGTGGTTCCCAGGGGCTGGGCAGGGCCCTGGTTCTTCAGGCTCTTGAGGACGGTGATCGAGTCGTCGTGACGTCCCGCAGGCCGGAGGCTCTGGCTGATCTGAAGGCGAAGTATCCGGAGCGGCTGGAGACCGTGGCGCTGGATGTCACGTCGCCGTCCGAGGCTCGGGGCGTGGTGGCGGCCGCAGTGGAGCGATTCGGCACCGTCGACGTCGTCGTGAACAACGCGGGTTACGCCACCAGCGGTTCGATCGAGGACTTCCCGGAGGACGAGTTCCGGGCGCAGGTCGAGGCGAACCTGTTCGGCGTGATCAACGTGACCCGGGCTGCCCTGCCCGTACTGCGTGGCCAGCGGTCCGGGCACATCGTGCAGATCTCGTCCATCGGCGGCCGGGTCGGCGGCACGCCCGGGCTCAGCGCCTACCAGACAGCGAAGTTCGGAGTCGAGGGCTTCTCCGAGGTGCTGGCGAACGAGGTGGCCCCGTTCGGCATCAAGGTGATCATCGTGGAGCCGGGCGGTATCCGCACCGGCTGGGCCGCCGGCGCCGCGAAGCCGTCCGGACCCATCGCTCCTGACTATCAGCAGACGGTCGGCGCATGGCTGGAGCAGTTCGCGGCCTACAGCGGCAACGAGCCCGGCGACCCCGCCCGAATGGCCCGGGCCGTCATCGCCGCCGTGGACGCGCCCGAGCCCCCGCGCCGGCTCCTGCTCGGCAGCGACGCCCTGGAAATCGCTGTCAGCGCGGAAAAGGCTCGCCTGGCCGAGGCCGACACGTGGGCCGAAGCGAGCCGCTCCACCGACCACCAGACCGCGTAACGACCCTGCAGCTTCGCGTGCCGTCGGTCGCCTGCCCGACGGCACGCGGCCCCGGGCCCCGGTGACAGCGCGGATACCCGCTCGCTCCGGTGGTCTCGCCCCGCATCCACCACGTTTCACCCGAAGAAATCGACAGACATGACTCTTCGCGACAGGCTCTACATCGGCGGCTCCTGGGTCACCCCCAGCAACCCGGAACTGCTCGACATCCTTTCCCCCCACGACCAGTCGGTGCTGGGCCGCGTGGCCCAGGCCGCACCCGCCGACGTGGACGCGGCCGTTGCCGCGGCCCGCGAGGCCTTCGACCACGGCCTCTGGCCACACACCACGCCCGAGGAGCGGCAGGAGATCATCCGGCGCTACGACGCCCTGCGCACCGCCCGCGCCGACGAGGTCGCCACGGCCATCTCCGTCGAGAACGGCTCGGCCGGCTGGTTCACCAAGGTCGGCCAGTCCTTCCTGACCCGCCAAGTCAACGCTTACCTCAAGGCGGCCGAGGAGTTCGGCTGGGAGGAGGTCATCGAACCCTCCGACCCGTCGGTGGCCTTCGACACCATCGTGCGGCGTGAGGCGATCGGCGTGGTCGCCGCGGTCATCCCGTGGAACTCGCCGTTCTCCGCCGCCACCGCCAAGCTGATCCCGGCCCTGCTGGCCGGCAACACGGTTGTCTTGAAGGTCTCCCCGGAGAACTCCCTCAGCATGATGCTGCTGGCGGACCTGTGGCACGAGGCCGGGCTTCCCGCGGGCGTGCTCAGCATCCTTCCCGCCGACCGCGAGACCAGCGAGTACCTCGTCTCCCACCCGGACGTCGACAAGATCGCCTTCACCGGCTCCACGCGTGCCGGCCGGCGCATCGCCTCCATCGCCGGAGAGCACCTCAAGCGGGTCAGCCTGGAGCTGGGCGGCAAGTCCGCGGCTCTGATCCTGGAGGACGCGGACCTGGACGCCGCCGTACAGGGCCTGCGCTTCGGCTCCCTCGGCAACAACGGCGAGGCCTGCATCCTGCAGACCCGCATCCTGGTCCCCCGGAGGCGTTACGAAGAGGTCGTCGCCGCGCTCAAGGACATGGTCGAATCGCTGAAGGTCGGCGACCCTTCCGCCCCCGACACCTTCATCGGCCCGATGATCCGCCCCGACCAGAAGCAGCGTGTCATCGACTACATCAACATCGGCATAGCGGAAGGCGCCCGCCTGGTCACCGGCGGCCCGCACGTCCCCCAGGGCCTGGAAAAGGGCAACTACGTCACCCCGACCCTCTTCGCCGACGTCGACAACTCCATGCGCATCGCCCAGGAGGAGATCTTCGGCCCGGTCCTGGCCGTCATCGCCTACGACGACGAGGACGACGCCGTCCGCATCGCCAACGACTCCGAATATGGCCTCTCAGGCGGCATCTGGAGCGCCGACCCCGAGCGCGCCCTGGCCGTCGCGCGCAAGCTGCGCACCGGAACCATCACCGTCAACGGCTCGCCCATCAGCTTCGACGGCCCCTTCGGCGGCTACAAGGCCAGCGGCCTCGGCCGCGAGTACGGCAAGGTCGGACTCACCGGCTACATCGAGCACAAGTCCATCACCCGGCTCCGGCAGCCGTAGCCCACCGGAGAGGCGCCACCCGCATGCGCGAGACCCGCGACCTGTCCCGCGCCGTCGTCAAGACGCACCCGTTTCCCGGAGAGACAACCCCATGCCCAGCAAGTCCACCCGCCTCATCTTCGCGGTCCTCGCGAGCGGGGCGGGCGTGTTCTCCATGCTGCAGTCACTGATCGCGCCGGCTCTGCCGACCATCCAACACGCACTGCACACCTCCCAATCCACCGCCACCTGGGTGATGACGGCCTACCTGCTGTCCGCCTCGGTGTGCACCCCGATCATCGGCCGGGTCGGCGACCTGGCCGGCAAGAAGCGCACCCTCGTCGCAGTCCTGCTGACCGTCCTCGCCGGCTGTCTGCTCGCCGCCCTCGCTCCGAACGTCGACGTCTTGATCATCGCCCGCGTCATTCAGGGCGCCGGAGGCGCGGTGTTCCCACTGTCCTTCGGCATCATCCGCGACCAGTTCGAACCCGGCAGGGTCAGCGGCAGCATCAGCAACCTGTCCGCCGTGATCGCCGCCGGCGGCGGTGTCGGCATAGTCGCTGCCGGTCCCATCGTGGCCGGGCTCGACTACCGCTGGCTGTTCTGGTTTCCCGTCGTCATCGTCGCCGTCACCGCCCTGCTGGCCCTGCGCCATGTCCCCGAGTCGCCCCGACGGGCGAAGGGACGGGTCAGTTGGTCCGGCGCGGTGCTGCTGTCCGGATGGCTGGTCGCGCTGCTCCTGCCGGTCAGCTGCGGCAGCCGGTGGGGCTGGAGCTCCGCTGCTGTGATCGCGCTGTTCGCCGCGGCCGTCGTGCTCTTCGCCCTGTGGCTGTTCGCGGAGTCCCATTCCCGCAGCCCGCTGATCGATCTGCGCATCATGCGCGTGCGGGCCGTGTGGGCCACGAACGCCGCCGCTCTGCTGTTCGGCGCAGGCATGTCTTCGGTCTGGTCGTTCCTGCCCGGCTTCGTACAGACACCCCGCTCCGCCGGCTACGGATTCGGCGCCAGCGTCACCACGTCCGGACTGCTCATGCTGCCCATGCTGATCGCGATGTTCGTCGCCGGTGTGGTCAGCGGACGCCTGGAACCCAAGGTCGACGCCAGACGCCTGCTGATCTCGGGGGCCGTCTCCGCCGCAGTCGCCTGCGCCATCCTCGCCCTGTGGCACACCCAGCAGTGGCAGATCGCCGTCGCGGCGGGCGTCTTCGGCCTCGGCGTCGGTCTCGCCTTCGCATCCATGGCCAACCTCATCGTCGGCGGCGTACCTGCCGAGCAGACCGGCGCCGCGACCGGCATGAACGCCAACCTCCGCTCCGTCGGCGGCGCCATCGGAACCGCGATCACCAGCCTCCTGGTCACCAGCCACCTCCAGTCCTCCGGCCTGCCGTACGACTCCAGCTACATCCACAGCTTCTCCGCGCTGACCCTCCTCCTGCTCGGAGCCGCCCTCGCCGCCGCCCTCGCCCCGGCCCGCAAAGCCGTCCGTACGCCCCAGCTGACTCCCGCCGCCGCAGAGTAAACGCCGCAAAGTAAACAGGGATGGACATCACCCTGTGAAGATCACCCCGGCCCCGGCCTCCGCGACGACGCTGGCCGACCCCGGCACCCCGTTCGCCGTCGTCGACGTTCACAGGGCCCGGCGCAACATCGAACGACTGGCGAAGCGGGCCGACCGGCTCGGGGTCACGGCGGCACCCCGTGTCCGGTCACCGTCTCCACCCTCGCCGAGGCCGAGGCGTTCGCCGACGGCGGCTACACCGACATCACGTACGCCGTCGGTATCGACCCGCACAAGCTGCCCCGCGTCATCGCCCTCCTGCGCCGCGGCGTCACCCTGCGCGTCCTGCTCGACAGCCGCGAACAGGCTGCCTTCGTCGCCGACGCCTCCCGTGAAGCCGGTCTCGTCGTCCCGGCGCAGATCGAGATCGACTGCGACGGCCACCGCGGCGGCCTCGGGGCCGATGCCCCCGGACTCGTCGCCCAACACCGCGGCTACCACGTCATCGACAGCGCCCGGCCCACGGACGCCGCACCCGCCGTCCAGGCCCACTGGGAGCGCATCACCGGCTGGTGACCAGCACCAGGACCGATGTCACCCTCCTCGACCCGGGTGCGGCATGACTCATCCGGCCTTCGCCGCCTGCGCGCGGGCGGCGTCGGCGATCGCGCCGGCGTCGGCTCCGGTGCCGCTGACGACGATCAGATGGTCTTCGGTGAACACGGCGACCTCTGTCGTGTCGCCGCGCCGCACGAGGTTGGCCGGGCCGGGCCGGGACTCCACCTTCCCCGTCGAGGAACACTCGGCGTAGAAGCGCTTGAAGGTCTGGAAGACGTCCGTGCCGGAGACGACGAGCTCCGAGACCGAAGCCCCGCCGGCCGCCTCGAACACCCGGAACCGCACGCGGGCCTCGGCCGGGGCGATGTCGCGCTTCCCGCACGGCACCATCGCCTCGTCGAGGTCGGCCCAGCGCGTGTCGCCGCTCGCGCCGGCTGTCCAGGGGCCGCCGGGGAGCTGCGCCGCGTCCAGGAGCACCTGCCGCGCCGCCGGACTGCTGGCCACGACGGGCTCCGGCTTCGCGGTGCAGGCGGACAGACCGGTCACCGCGACCGCGACGGCGACGAGTGCCCTTCGGCTCATCCGGGCCTCCTTCCAGCAGACGACGACAGAACCGACAGCGCCGACAGCGCGACGACCGCCAGCAGGGCGGTGAACCCGGCCAGGGCCAGGTGCGGAAGGCGGTCGAGCACGGCCTCCGGAAGGGGCACCGCTCCCGCCGCCATCACGGCGCTCGCGGCGCTCCACACGGCGCCGATGACCGCCTTCGCCGGGGACACGGGGGTGACCGCGTCGAGACAGCCACACGGGACCCGGCCGCGTACCCGCAGCAGAATCAGGAGATACCCGGTCAGCGCGGCGTGCCAACCGGCCGCCAGCGCCCAGACGGCCCGGCCGGGAGCTCCCCCGACCCAGACCGCGATCACCGCGACGCCGAGCACCGGTTCGGCGAGTCCGGCGGCGCGGATCACCCAGAAGGGCAGCAGGCCGTGCCGCCGCGTGACCTCCTCGGCGCGGAGGAACCCCGCCGCCACGAGGAGCAGCGCCCCGGCCAGCGCCACGTCCGCGACCAGGATCACCGGTCACCACCCCATCAGCAGGACCAGCAGCGCGAGCAGGAATCCGGCCGCGCACCACCGGCCCACCCAGGCCAGCCTGCCCAGCAGGTGGCGGTCCCACCGGGCGGGGTCACCGCTCAGCGACCTTGTGAGCGGCATCAGCACCCGGCCCAGGCCGAACCCGAGCCCGGCCAGCAGGCCGGGCAGCAGGCCTCCGACGAGCACGAGGGTGAGCACCAGCGCGTGCGGGAGAGCGGTCGGGGTGAAGGTGCGCACGCCCGTGCCCATCTCGAAACCGAACTGGAAAGGCCCCTCGAACCGGCTGCGCGGGATGATCTCCTGCGGCACCAGCCTGCGGTTCTGGATCAGCCCGAGCGGACGTCCGGCCAGTTCGAAGGCGAGCAGCACGGCCGCCACCGGGATCAGCGCCCAGGTCCGCCAGGTCTCCGGCACCACCGAGACGAGACCGCCGAAGGCCCCCGCGACCGTGCCCGACACCAGCGCGCCCAGGACCAGCCCGGAGGAGAACGCCGTCAGTTGTCCCCGCCAGACCGGCGAGGTCAGCAGATCCGCTGAGTTGAGGCTTCAAACGGAGCCGGACAGCGAGAACCCGGCGACCACCCCCATCAGCGCCCAGGCGAGGAAGTCCAGCCGGCCGGGCCAGACCGCTCCGGCCACCGCGACGACCGCGGTCAGGACGAAGAGGAGCCCGGCCGTTCGGGTGGCGGGCAGGGTCACGGGTTGGCCCGCGAGCAGATGTAGAAGGTGCTGCCCGCGCCGTACACCACGAAGCGGCCGTCGGCGCAGCGGTAGGGGGTGCTGCCGTGCGTCCAGCGCCAGGCGTTCTTCTTCGAGGCCCCGCTCGCGCCGCACTCCACGATCGGCGTGTAGTAGGAGTAGGCGTTGCCGTCGGTGCGGAACCAGCCGTCGCTGCCGCAGTAGCTGCTGGCGTAGGACCCGCCCACGCACACCCGCTGGGGGGTGCCGTCCTTGTAGCCGTCGAAGTTGGCGTAGCCGCTGTTGGAGCAGCCGGACCACTCCGAGCCCGCGGTCGCCGAGGCGCTCTTGATGCGGGCGGGCGGCAGGGCGCCCACCACGGTCAGCGCCAGGGCTCCGCCGAGCACGCCGACCGACTTGACCATCGTGCGTCGCGACACCCGGACCCGGACCGGCGGACGCGCCGCCACGTCCTCGTCGGCCGCCGGCACGTCGGACCAGTAGTCGGGGGTCATGTCCTTCACCTCACGTTCGACGATTCGGGCAGATCCACCCCGAGGAGCCGGTCCAGGTCCGGGTCGGACCCGACCGCGCGGCGCCATTCCTCGACGCCGTCGGGCGTGTACTTGACGAGCGAGGGGGTCGCGCCGACCGCGACCGAACCGAGCAGGTCGGCGTCGATCACGGCCTCGACGTGCGGGGCCGGTTCGACCCAGGCCGCGCACGCCGCACCCGCGCTCAGCAGGACCAGGTGGCCGTCGACCCGCGGCGTCCCGGCCAGATGAACGGCGCGATCCCGGCAGCTCGGGCACTGCTCGGAGACCACGAGGACGAAGGTCGGCCGCCCGTCGGCGGAGGCGAAACGGGCCACCCGCCGGACGGCGGCCGGACCGGGTTCGGCGGCGGGTGCGGCCAGCACCGCCTGCTGGAGCTCGCGCACGATCCTGAGCAGGGCGGAGATCGCGAACAGGGCGATCACCATGCCGAGGAAGGCGAACACGGCCAGCGAGTTGACGACGTTCTGCACGGCGATCAGCTCAGCACGCAGGTGAGGGAGTCGGCGACGGCCGCGAAGCGCGGGTCCCCGGCCTCCCGCGCCGTCAGGATCGTGGTCGTCGAGGTGTTGACCAGGATGGCCGAGCGCAGGACCCGCCCGTCGTCGGCCCGCTCGTCGCGTTTCCACAACGCGCCGCCGCGCACCCGTTTGCCCGTGCCGCCGGGGGTGGGCAGCGATCCGGCCGGGTTCACCTGGATCGAGCAGACGCCTTCCAGGCTGTTGACCGCCAGCAGGCCGTCCATGCGGACCCGCGCGCCGAGCCGGGGGGCCAGGACGACGCCCTCCGGGGCGTCGCGGACGTCGAAGGCGGCGAGCAGGCCGATGAACACCTCGAACGGCACATTGGTCCCCTGGATGAAGGTGTAGACCTCATGGTGCGGCCCGATCCACAGCATGGTCGTGCCGCCGTTCTCCGGGTCCTCGTGGGAGACCAGACGGGCTCCGTTCCACGACACCTCGCGGACGGTGAACCGGTCGTACTCGCCGAGGTGGCGGGCGATGAGCTCGCGCGCACCCGCGGCGCCGGTGTGGAAACGCTGGGCGCCGCTTTCGTTCCGCGCCCAGAACAGGTAGCTCCAGGCCATGGTGAAGGGCTCTGGACCGCCGTCAGCGGTGAGCGTCCGGCCATCAGGTGTTCGCGCTAACATCGCCACGGCACCAGAGTGAGCGGTGGGCGTCCACGGCCGCCATACGACCGCCATACGACCGCCACATCACAGGCCGGCGTCCTCCATGAGGATCCGGTCGTGCAGAGCCGTCAGCGTGGTGGACGGCCCGACCCCGATCTGCTCGACCAGGGCCGCCCGGCAGTCGTGGTAGGTCAGCAGCGCGTCGGCCCGGCGTCCGCTCTTGTGCAGGGCGAGCATGAGGCGCGCGCGCAGGTCCTCGCGCAACGGCGCGCGGGCGACCGCGATCCGGAGCTGGTCGATGGCCTCCTCGTAGGCCCCCAGGCGGATGCAGGCGCCGGCGAAGTCGCCTATCGCGGCCGTCCGGCGCTCGTTGAGCTGGGTGGCGGCGTTGCGCAGCGCCTCGGAGCTGTCGGCGAGATCCTGGAGCGCCGCGCCGCGCCAGAGCGCGAGCCCCTCCCTAAGCAGGCGGGCCGCCGAGGCGTCGTCGCGCTCGCCCAGCGCGGTGGCCGCGGCCGACCGGGCCGCCTCGAAGTCGGCCAGATCGAGCCGGTCCTCGACGTCGGTCACCCGGTAGCCGCCGGGCTCGGTCCGGATCTCCACGCCGGAGCAGGCCAGCCCCTTGCGCAGGTCCGCGATGTAGGTCTGCAGGTTCCGCCGTGCCGACGGCGGCGCGCCGTCACCCCAGAGGACGGCGGTGCAGCGCTCGGTCGAGACCGTGTGAGGGGCATCGAGCAGCAGCAGAGCCAGGAGCTGCCGGTGCTTGATCCGGGTCACGGCGAGCCGGCCACCGTCCGCTCGCTGGATCTCGAAGTGCCCGAGCAGGAGAAATCGCATAGAACTCCAGCCGACTCTGGGGGGAGCAGCGGAGACGGACGGGAATCGAACCCGCCGCGCCGAGGTCCTCGGCGCCACCGGTTTTGAAGACCGGGAGGGCCACCAGGCACCTGCACGTCCCCGTTGATAACGCTACCAAAGAAACGTTCTGGAACCAGAGGTGTCCACGCGGCGGGTGACGCCAAGCCGGTCGAGGTGCTCCAGGAGGGGGACGGCGACCCGGCGGCTGGTGTTCAGCGCGATCCGCGCCTGCGCCACGGTGAACGGCCGGGGCAACCGGGACAGCACCGCGACCGCGTCGTCGGGCGCCTCGGGCGGCAGGACGACGCCGGGCGCCAGCCGGACCAGCTCGCCCGCCGCCTCGGCGGCGGCCAGCGCACGCGCGTCGAGCCCCAGTTCCGCGAGCCGGTCCGCGTCCGGCGCCGCGAAGGGGTCGGCGGCCCAGCTCCGCCGTAGTTCGACGACTCCGGGGGTGCTGGCCGGCAGGACCAGCCGCCCGCGCACCACGCGGACGGAGGTGCCCTCGGCCAGGGCGTCCACGAGCGACCGGTCCGGCAGGCCGAGCGCCTGGCGCGCGGTCTCCGCCGCCATGCCGGGCTGGGCGGCCACGACCTCGGTGAGACGGTGGCGGAGCCCTTCCCAGTGGGCCGGGTCGGCCATCCAGTCTCCCAGGACCGGCTCCGCGGCGACGGGCGTGCCCATGGCGGCCAGTTCGTCGCGCCGGGCCAGGCCGCGCCGGCGCAACTCGGCCGCGCCGTCCGGCCGGCCGGACATCCCGGCGAGCTCGGCGGCCCGCGCCTTCGCCGCTCCCCTGCGCCGCAGCTCCGGCGGGCGGACGTCCAGCACCACCGCGCCCCACACCCGGCGGCTGCCGGGATCACGCAGCAACGCCCGGTCGCCGACCCGTATCGGCATCGGCGCGGGCAGGCTGACCCGCACCGTGTCGGCACCGAGCGCGCGCAGCCGCGCGGGCTCCGCCGCCGTGCCGAGGTGCCACGTCACGTGCTCCGGCGGAGGATCCACGCCGGAGACCCGGATGTCGAGCACCCGCACGTCGAGCCAGCGTCCCGGGGTCGTCAGGGTGTGCCCGCGCCGGGGGCGCGCGCCTCCGCGCAGGTTGACCGCGACCCGCGCGGGGCCGGTGACCTCGGTCCTCGCCACGTTGAGACTGTGCAGCCCGCGGACGCGCACGTCGTCGCCGCCGAGCCGGAGCACGTCGCCGACCCGGATCACTCCCGCGCCGAGCGTCCCGGTGACGACGGTCCCCCGCCCTTCGACGGTGAAGACCCGGTCGATCCACAGGCGTACATCCGCCTCCGGGGCGAGGTCGCCTGTGGGGATGGAGGTCAGCAGAGCGCGTAGCTCCGGCAGGCCGTGTCCGGTGACCGCGCTGACGGCGGTCAGGGGAATGTCCTCCACGGTGCTGCCGCGCAGTCGCTCACGGCAGTGGGCCAGTACAGGTCCGGGGTCGGCGAGGTCCGACCGGGTGACGGCCAGCACGCCCCGGCTGACTCCCAGAGCGTGCAGGATCTCCAGGTGTTCCTGGGACTGCACCGCCCAGCCCGCGTCGGCCGCCACCACGAACAGCACCGCCGTGATCGGGCCGACCCCCGCCAGCATGTTGCCGACGAAGCGTTCGTGGCCGGGCACGTCGACGAAGGCGAGATCCCCCTCCCAGACGTAACCGAGGTCGATGGTCAGCCCGCGCCGGCGCTCCTCCTCCCACCGGTCGGGTTCCATGCCGGTGAGCGCCCGCAGCAGGGTGGACTTGCCGTGGTCGACGTGCCCGGCGGTGGCGATCACCCGCACGCGGCCACCACCGCGTCGAAGAGTTCGCCGTCGCGGTGCGGTGCGACCGCACGCAGGTCCAGCAGGCAGCGACCGCCCTCGACCCGGCCGACCACCGCCGGCCGGCCCGTCCGCAGCGGTCCGGCCAGCGCCTCGGCCACCGCCACCGCCGCGCTCGGGAGCGTGACGCCAGGCGCTCCCCCGCCGCCGACGGCCGCTTCGGCGTCCACCGCCTCGGCCTTCACCCCCGCCTCGGCCAGCCTTCTCACCAGCTCGTCGGCGCGGCGGCGCAGCACGACCGGGTCGGCGCTCAGGGCCTCGCGGGCCGGGTTGGCCGCGTGGGTGAGGGTGGCCTCCAGCGCCGCGAGCGTCAGCTTGTCGACCCGCAGCGCCCGGGCCAGCGGATGGCGGCGCAGTCGCTCCACCACGTCGGCCCGCCCGAGCAGCAGGCCGCACTGCGGGCCGCCGAGCAGTTTGTCGCCGCTGGCCGTGACCAGGTCGGCGCCCGCGCGCAGCCACGTCGCCGCGTCGGGTTCGTCGGGCAGCAGCGGTTCGGGCGTCAGCAGTCCCGAGCCGATGTCGGCGACCAGCGGCACGCCCAACCCGGTCAGCTCGCCGACGGACGGCGTCGCCGCGAATCCCTCGATGCGGTAGTTCGAGGGATGCACCTTGAGCACGAAACCGGTCGCGGGCCCGATCGCCCCGGCGTAGTCGGCCACGGATGTGCGGTTGGTGGTGCCGACCTCGCGCAGGCGGGCGCCGGTGGAGGTCAGCAGCTCGGGCAGCCGGAAGCCGTCGCCGATCTCGACCAGTTCCCCCCGGCTGATGACGATCTCCCGCCCCTGGGCCAGCGCGGTCGCGGCCAGCGCCAGCGCGGCGGCGTTGTTGTTGACGAGGTGGACCGCCTCCGCGTCCGGGACGGCCCGCGCGAGCGCGGCCAGAGCGGCCCGGCCGCGCCGGGCCCGGCGCCCGGTCTCCAGGTCGAACTCGACGTCGGTGGTCCCGCCCGCGCCGCGGATCGCGTCCAGGGCCGGGGCGGAGAGCGGAGCCCGGCCGAGGTTGGTGTGCAGCAGCACCCCCGTCGCGTTGAGCACCTCGCGGGGACCGCCGCCCGGCAGCGACCGCACCACCTCGTCGGCCACGTCGGCGGGGCTGATCTCGCCGTCCCTCGCCCGTCGTTGAGCCGCCCGGACGGCCCCTTTGACGCGGTCGCGTCCCATGAGCTCGACGAAGGGGGCGAGGCGGGGATCGTCCAGGAGCGCGTCGGTGCGCGGGATGTGGCGCCGCGAGTCGGTCACGATAAATCGGGATATACCAATCGGCCGATCCGCGCAATGATCCCGATCATGGTGAGACTGACCCAATACGCCCAAGGCGGCGGCTGCGCCTGCAAGATTCCTCCCGGCGAACTGGAGGACGTCCTGACCGGGCTGGGCGTCACCCCTGCCGACCCGGCCGGGGAACTCCTGGTCGGGCTGGAGACCGGGGACGACGCCGCGGTCGTCCGGGTCGAGGGCGGCACGGCGATCGTCAGCACCGCCGACTTCTTCACCCCCGTGGTGGACGACCCCTACGACTGGGGCCGCATCGCCGCCGCCAACGCCCTGTCCGACGTGTACGCCATGGGCGGCCGGCCCCTCATGGCGCTCAACCTGCTCTGCTGGCCCCGCGAGACCCTGCCGTACGACCTGGCCCGCGAGGTCCTGCGCGGCGGCGCGGACGTGGCCGCGCAGGCCGGCTGCCACGTGGCGGGCGGCCACAGCGTCGTCGACGCCGAGCCGAAGTACGGCATGGCCGTCACCGGCCTCGCCGATCCCGCCGCCCTGATGCGCAACGACGCCGGCCGGGCCGGGGTGCCGCTGTCGCTGACCAAGCCGCTCGGCCTCGGCGTGCTCAACAACCGCCACAAGGCGACGGGCGAGGTGTTCCCGCAGGCCGTCACGGTCATGACCCAGCTCAACGCCGCCGCGAGCGAGGCCGCACTCAGCGCCGGGGTGCGCTGCGCGACGGACGTGACCGGGTTCGGGCTCCTCGGTCACCTGTTCAAGCTGGCCAGGGCCTCGGGTGTCACGGCCGTGCTCGACAGCCGGGAGGTGCCCATGCTGGACGGAGCGCGCGAGGCCGTGCGGGACGGATTCGTGCCCGGCGGCTCGCGGCGCAACCTCGACTGGGTGGCGGCCCACCTGACCGGCTCGGCCGACGAGGAGACGATGGTGCTGCTGGCCGACGCGCAGACCTCCGGAGGGCTGCTGATCGCCGGGGAGGTGCCCGGCGCCCCGGTGATCGGCGAACTGGTGCCTCGCGGGGAGTTCCCGATCGTGATCAGATGACCCGACCGCACCGGATCCGCTCAGCGTTCAGGGTGCGGTCGGTCGCGAGGGTGCCCCCGCGGCGGTCATGACGCCGTGCACCACCCCGGCGATGCGGTCGGCCACCTGGTCGG
Organism: Herbidospora cretacea; assembly: GCF_001570605.1. Lineage (GTDB taxonomy): Bacteria > Actinomycetota > Actinomycetes > Streptosporangiales > Streptosporangiaceae > Herbidospora > Herbidospora cretacea. Next base: position 87,209 of record NZ_BBXG01000014.1, read on the forward strand.
GATCGGGTCGTCCGGCGTCGAGCCAGGCGATGACCGCCTCGACGGTGAGCACCGGGATCAGGTCGGCGGCCCATTCCAGCCACGGGCCCGGAGGGAGGACGCGGGCCAGGTTGCGATGGGCGACCTCCCGGGAGGCGACTGCCATGAAGTCGGTCAGGTCGCGGAACTCGCGCTCGCGCGCGGCATGGCGGAACAGCAACCGGAATCCGTCGGGATCGGCGCTCGCGGCCTCGACCAGAGCGGGAATCGCGCGGTCGTCGTAGTTGCCGGGGCCGGTCGCCTCGACGAGGCGGGCGCAGGACCGGTCGAGCACGGCCCGGTAGAGGTCGGCCTTGGATTCGAAGTGCCGGTAGAGCATGGCCCGCGTCAGTTCCGCCTCGGCGGCGATGTCGTCCAGGCCGGTGTCGGCGAACCCGTTGCGGGCGAAGGCGCGGGTGGCCGCGTCGAGGATCTGTTCGCGCCGCTCGGCGCGCCGCAACCGCCGGACCGGCGCCGCCTGGTCGACCATTCGGACTCTCCTCTTGTATCCCCCAAAGTGTACAAGTTAGATTCTTATACGTCGGAGTATACAAAGGAGTGTCTACTTATCGGGAGGTCCCATGTCCACGCTTCCGTTCGAGCAGTCGGAAGGCCCGCTGCGCCGCTCCCCTGAGCTGCGCGAACTCCAGACACAGGGTCCGGTGCACGCGGTGACCACGGCGGTCGGCGACCCCGCCTGGCTCGTCACCGGATACGAGGAAGTACGCCGGCTGCTCGCCGACGAGCGGTTCGGCCGGGCCCATCCCGAGCCGGAGCGCGCCTCCCGCAGCGGAGAGTCCGCCCTCTTCGGCGGCCCGCTCGGCGACTTCGACACCGAGCAGAGCGACCATCGCCGCATGCGCGCTCTCCTCCAGCCCCACTTCTCCCCCAAGCGCATGCGCGCCCTGCGTCCCCGGATCGAGGAACTCACCACCACGCTGCTCGACGAGATGGAGGCCGCCGGCTCCCCCGCCGACCTGCACAGCGCTCTCGCGCTGCCGCTGCCGATCGCCGTCATCTGCGAACTTCTCGGCGTGCCCTACGACGACCGCGACCGGTTCCGCGCCTGGAGCCAGGCCGCCGCCGACGTCACCGACCGCGCCCGATCCGAGCAGGGCTTGGCCGACCTGTTCCTGTACGGCCGCGACCTGGTCGCCCGCAAACGCGCCGAAGGCGACCCGGACGCCGATGTGATCTCCCGCCTGGCCGCCACCGAGGGCGTCAGCGACGACGAGGCCGCCATGCTCGGCATGTCCTTGCTGTTCGCTGGTCACGAGACCACGGTCACCGCGATCGGTATGGGCACGTTGTGGATGATGTCCACTCCCGGCCAGTGGCAGGCCCTGGCCGCCGACCCCACCCGCGTCGACGCCACGGTGGAGGAGATCCTGCGCGGCTTCGGTCTGGGCGGCAACGGCCTGGTGCGTTACGCCCGCACCGACCTCGACATGGAGGGTGTCCCGGTACGCGCCGGCGACCTGGTCCTGCTGGACACGGGCGCGGCCAACCACGACCCCGCCGCCTACCCCGAACCGGAGCGTTTCGACCCCGGCAGCCCCGTGGCGCCCCACCTGAGTTTCGGCCACGGGCCGCGCTACTGCATGGGCGCGCCGCTGGCCCGCATCGAGCTGAGCGTGGTCTTCACCCAGCTCGTCACCCGCTTCCCGGCCATGCGCTTGGGACGCCCCTTGGAAGAGATGACCTTCGACCCGAAGACCCTCACCGGCGGGCTGACCGCCCTGCCGGTCACCTGGTGAATCAGCCCGTGCGACTACTGGATCTAGGGAAAAGCCTAATGGCATTAGGTATATCCTGATGGCATGAAGGCAAGCCCTTTGACGGTGGCCTCGATCGTCGAGGCGGCCGCCGACCTGGCGGACGCGACGGGGTTCGACTCGGTCACGCTGTCCGCCGTCGCCCGCCGGCTCGGAGTGCGGAGCCCCAGCCTGTATTCACACGTGAAGGACCGCGACGCGTTGCTGGAGGGGGTGACGGTCCTCGCCCTCACCGAACTGGCGAGCCGGGTGTCGGTCGCCGTGGCGGGACGGGCCGGGCGGTCAGCTCTTCAGGCGCTGGCCGACGCGCACCGCGACTACGCGCGCGAATCGCCGGGCCGCTGGGACGCGTTGCAGCGCCCCGTCGGTGAGGAAGCGGCCCGGTCGGCGGGCGCGCGCGACGTCGTCGCCCTCACCGCCGCGGTCCTGCGCGGCTATCCGCTGCCGGAGAGCGAGCACGTCCACGCCGTGCGGTTCATCGGCAGCACCGTCAACGGCTATCTCCGCATCGAGCGCAACGGCGGCTTCGCTCACAGCCTGCCGTCCGCCGCCATCTCCTGGCAGCGGATCGTCGACGCGCTCGACGCCGCTCTGCGGGCCTGGCCCGCGCCCTCCGAAGGAGACCGACCATGATCACCACCGCCTTCGACGACCGGCTCGTCCGGGGGGTCGCCGAGCTTGAACGCACCCCGCGAGGCGTCCGGCTCCACCGGCTGCCCGGACGGGTGCGCGAACAGTTCCCGGATCCGCAGCTGTCGATGATGGAGGCGCAGCCCTCCGGCGCCCGTCTCGCGTTCACGACCGTGGCGCGGACGATCGAGCTGGTCGTCCATCCCACCCGGGTCGCCTATCGGGGCGCGGATCGGCCGCGCGGGGGGATCGACCTGGTCGTCGGCGGAGAACTGGTCCAGGAGGTGCGGCTGGCCGACGGCGATCTCGTGGAGGTCGACCTCGAAACAGGGGCGACGCGGTTCCGGCCGGGTCCCTCGCAGACGGTGTCGTTCCAGCGGCTGGGCCCAGGTGACAAGGACGTCGAGATCTGGCTGCCGCACAACGAGGGGCTTGAGCTCGTCGAGTTGCGGACGGACGAGCCCGTCCGTCCCGTCGATGCGAAGGGCCCGTTGTGGGTCCACCATGGCAGCTCGATCAGCCACGGCTCGAACGCGAGCGGACCCACTCAGATCTGGCCCGTCGTCGCGGCCCGGCACGCCGGTGTCGAACTGCGCAACCTCGGCCTGGGCGGAAGCGCGCTGGTCGACCCGTTCACCGCTCGCGTCATCCGTGACTCCGCGGCCGACCTGATCAGCGTGAAGCTCGGAATCAACGTCGTGAACCTCGACGCCATGCGGCTGCGGGCCTTCGTCCCCGCCGTCCACGGCTTCCTCGACACGATCCGCGACGGACATCCCGACACACCGCTTCTGGTGATCTCCCCCATCCTGTGTCCCATCCACGAGGACACCCCGGGACCGGGAGCCGTGGACCCGGCGACGCTGGGCACCGACCAGGTCCGCTTCACCGCGACCGGCCGGCCCGGAGACCGTGAGCTGGGACGCCTCACGCTCCGGGTGATCCGCGACGCGCTCGCCTCGCTGGTCGAACGGCGCGGTGACGACCCGAACCTCCACTACCTCGACGGGACCGCGCTCTACGGAGAGGCGGACGCCGCCGAGCACCCCCTCCCCGACGCGCTCCACCCCGACACCGCCACGCACCAGCTCATCGGCCGGCGATTCGCCGACCACGCCTTCGCCCCAGGGGGTCCCTTCGCCTCACCACGGTGACGCGAGACGTCAGACCAGCCCCCGCCGGCTGGCCTGGGCGCCTGCCTGGAACCGGGTCTCGGCGTTGAGTTCGTCGAAGAGGTGGCGCAGCCGGCGGCGGAGGCTGCGCGGGCTGGTGCCGAACTGGCGGGCGATGGCGTCGTCCTTGAGCCCGGCCGCCAGCAGGGCCAGCAGGCGGCGGTCCTCCAGGCCGAGGTCCATGCGGTCCTCGTCCTCCTCGGGAGCGGGATCGCCCACCGGCTCGGGCGGGCTGGCCTGAGGGTACATCGGCACCGCTTCGCGCCACATGCGCTCGAACAGCTCGACCAGGGCGACCACCATGGTGGATCCCCTGATCAGCACACTGCGGCTCAACGGTTGGTGCAGGTGGAGGTGCAGCGGCATGATCGCCACCCGCTGGTCGGCCAGCACCATCTTGAACGGCAGGCCCGGCAGCACCCGCGCCTCCTCACCCACCCTGAGCATGGTGTCCAACTGGTCGAGCGCGCCCTCGTGCTGGAAGGCCTCCGGCGCGTAGATGGTCCGGTAGCGCACGCCGTCGCGCAGGCGGTCGCTCTGGAGCGGGTTGCGGTAGTCCAGCACGTACGGAGGGCGATCGAAGGTGAGCACCTCGTCCTTGGCCTCCTGCTGCACCTGGCGGTACCACCGGGCGAGCACCTCGGGACCGGCCAGCACCTCGAAATGGCCGATGTCGTCCGGATCCTGGCCGACGGCGCGGAAGGCGGTCTCCAGCTCGTCGGCCGTGTCGGTGATCCGGTCCAGTTCGCCCTGGAGGCCGCGGACGAGAGAACGGATCGCGGTCCCCGGGCTGATCGCGGTCCAGCGGGGCGAGCGGCCCCACAACCGGTTGATCAGGCCCTTGGCCTGGAGTCTCGTCAGCGAGGACTGGATGCGGCCCGAGCTCTCGCCGCTCCTGGCGACGAGCTCCTGCAACGTGATGCCGGGAGAGGCCAGCACCGCCCGGTAGATCCGTTCGTCGAACGCGCTGATGCCCAGCACTTCCAGCATGGAGAGATCATGGCCACTTCCGGCGGCTGCCGCAATAGGACACACAGGCACCATTGGCACCAGTGTTAACAAACAGTTAGAAATCTGGTCGTGCTACAGCGAACCCTCCTCACCGGCGTTCTGATATCAGCGCTGGTCACGGCCGCCGCCCCTGCTCAGGCGACCCCCTCCGCAGGCCCGGCCTCCCCCGAACCCGGGCGGGTACCCCCCAAGACGATCACCCTCATCACCGGGGACACGGTCACCCTCCGCCCGCTCCCCGGCAAGCAGACCCAGCTGGACGTCAAGCCCGGACCCGGCCGCGAGAAGATCACCTTCGTGCACCGGCGCGGCCAGGACGGCCTCAGCGTCGTCCCCGTCGACGCGATGCCCCTGCTGGCCGAAGGCAGGCTCGACCCCCGCCTGTTCAACGTCACCCAGCTCACCGCGTTCGGCTACGACGACGCCGCCACCCCCGCCCTCCCGCTGATCGTCACCTACGGCGGCGACGTCTCCCGCCTGCGCGTCGCCGGCGGACGCCCGCTGACCGCGATCGACGCGATGGCTCAGCGTGAGCCCCGCGCCGCGGCGGGCACCCTCTGGAAGTCGCTGACCGCCGGGGCCAGGGCCGCCGCCGCGCCGGAGAAGATCTGGCTGGACGGCAAGGCGAAGCTCTCCCTCGACGTCAGCGTCCCGCACATCGGCGCGCCGCAGGCGTGGGCGGCCGGGCACACCGGCGAGGACGTCAGCGTGGCCGTGCTCGACAGCGGCTACGACCCCGACCACCCCGACCTCAAGGGCCTGGTCGTCAAGACCGCCAACTTCACCGCCGAGCCCGACGTCCGTGACCTGAACGGGCACGGCACCCACGTCGCCTCCACCATCGCGGGCTCCGGCGCCGCCTCGGGCGGTACGCACAAGGGCGTCGCGCCGGGCGCGAAGCTGATGATCGGCAAGGTCTGCGAGCAGAGCGGCAATTGCCCCGACTCGGGCATCATCGAGGCGATGACGTGGGCGGCGGAGAACGGCGCCCGGGTCGCCAACCTGAGCCTCGGCAGCCCCGACGCGCCCGGCGACGACCCGCTGGAGCAGGCCGTCGACTTCTTGACGGAGAAGTACGGCACGCTGTTCGTCGTCGCCTCGGGCAACTCCGGGCCGCAGTCGCTCGGCTCGCCGAGCAGCGCCGACTCGGCGTTGTCGGTCGGCGCGTCCTACCGTGACGCCGACGTCGTCGCCGACTTCAGCAGCACCGGCCCGCGCGTCGGCGACGGCGCGGTCAAGCCCGACCTGATCGCCCCCGGCGTGGGCATCGTGGCGGCCCTGGCCGGGAGCGACTCGTACACCTCGATGGACGGCACGTCCATGGCCACCCCGCACGTGACGGGTGCGGCGGCGATCCTCGCCGGGCTGCACCCCGGCTGGAAGGCCGACCGCATCAAGGCCGCGCTCATGGCCTCCACCGCTCCCGGCGAGGAACTGGGCGCCTACGTCCAGGGCTCCGGCCGGGTGGACGTCGCCCGCGCCGTCACCCAGCAGGTCACCTCCGAGCCCACGGCGCTGACCATGGGCGACTTCGAGCTGCCCGTCCCGCCCGCCAAGCGCACGCTCACCTACCGCAACGACGGCGACGCCGCCGTCCGGCTGAACCTGAGCGTCGTCGCCAAGGACGGCCAGGGCGCGACGGTGACGCCGTTCACGCTCAGCGCCACCACGGTGGAGGTGCCCGCGCACGGCGCCGCGCAGGTCGAGGTGACCTCGGAGGCGTCCGCGATCGGCCGCTACAGCGGCACCGTCATCGCCACCGGTGACGGGGTGTCGGTGCGTACCGGCATCGGCATGCGGGTCGAACCGGAGAAGCGGCGGGTCAAGCTGACCTTCACCGGCTCGGACCGGAAGCCCGCCTCGGCCGCTTTCGCCGGTGTGATCGACCTGGACGCCCAGGAGCAGACGAACTTCGACGTCTCCAGCGGCGGCCTGGAGCTCAAGCTGCCGAAGGGCCACCGCTACACGGTCGTCACGCTCATGCTCGACCACGACGGCACGCTCGTGATGGCCGCCGACCCGGAGTTCACTCTCAACGCCGACCGCGTCATCGCCGCCGACGCCCGCGCGGCCCGGCCGGTGGACGTGCGGACCCAGGAGCCGACGGCCCGCCTGGCCATGGGCATGCTCGGCATGCTCCAGCTCGTCGAGGGCAAACAGCCCTTCGGCGTGGACGTCGACCTGGCCCGGGACACCGACCGCGTCGAGGGGATCAAGGCCATCCCGTCGGGACGCATGGTGAGCAAGAAGTTCGCCTACTACCGGTGGACGCAGTGGGCCAAGCCGAACGGCGACGGCTACGACGCCAGCCCGTACTGGTACCACCTGATGAAGGCCGAGCCGGGCATCCCCGCCGACCCGGGGTACCGGCCGCGCCGCCAGGACCTCGCCGAGGTCGCCTCGGCGTACGCCACCCAGCAGGACGGCAAGCACGGCGAGCGCTTCGCCCTTCCGGTCCTGTACGGCAAGGAGCCGGCGTGGATGCCCTACGGCTCGTTGTCCACGTTCCCGCTGCCGTTCCGGCGCACCGAGTACTTCACGCCGGGCGAGACCACCTGGTACCCGTCGTTCATCCAGTACAAGGCGCTGGACGCCTGGGACAACATCGACCAGTTCTTCTTCGGCCGGATGACGTCCTTCCGGGCGGGCCAGAAGAGTTCCGACCGCTGGAACTCCGGCGTCTTCGCCGCCTCGCTGAACCCGGGCGACGACTCGTGGCGGGAGGACAACTACCTCCAGTTCGCCACCGGCCAGTTCGAGGACGCCGTACCGGGCCGGTACTCCTTCGGCGAGTACCAGAACCCGCGCGCCACGCTCTACCGCGACGGCAAGGAGATCTTCACCTCCGACTCCTACCTGCCCGGCACGGTCGACGTGCCCGTCGACACGAAGGAGAGCCAGTACCGCATCACCATGACGGCCGACCGGGCGGCGGCCATGACCCGCTTCTCCACCCGGGTCGACGCCGAGTGGACGTTCCGCTCGAAGACCCCCGAGCCGGGCACCCGGCAGGTACTGCCGCTGCTGGCCGTCAAGATCAGCCCGGAGCTGGACGACCGGAACCGCGCCGCCACCGGCCGGATGCGCATCCCGCTGACGCTCCAGCGCCAGAACGCCTCCCCCGCCCTAAAGGTGCACCCGCCGACCGTCGAGATCTCCTACGACGACGGCCGCACCTGGCAGTCGACCAAGGTGCACGCCGCGGGCAAGGACGCCTGGGCCGCCGAGACCAACCACCCGGCCACCACGCGCGGGCGCTTCGCCTCCCTGCGCGTGAAGGTCGCCGACGTCGGCGGCAACGCCTTCACCGAGACCGTCATCAGGGCCTACGAGATCAGGTGAACCCGGGGGGCGGCCGTCGTAGGGTGTAGATCGCCCGAGTGATCCGAGAAAGGAGCGGGATGCCGGACGTCCACCCGCTCCGATCCGGAGACCCCGAGCGCATCGGCGCCTACCGGCTGGTGGGCGTGCTCGGCGCCGGGGGCCAGGGAGTGGTGTACCAGGGGTTGGACGAGGCCGGGCACCAGGTCGCCGTCAAACTGCTGCATCCTCATCTGAGCCACGACAAGAACGCCACAAAGAGCTTCCTGCGCGAAGTGGAGGCGGCGCGCCGGGTGGCCGCGTTCTGCACGGCCGCCGTGCTCGACGTGGGTCTGCTGGACCAACAGCCGTACATCGTGAGCGAGTACATCGCCGGAGACACCCTCCAGGCGCTCGTACGCTCCGCCGGCCCCCGGACGGGAGGCGCGCTCGACCGGCTCGCGATCTCCACCCTGACGGCGCTCGCCGCCATTCACGAAGCCGGGATCGTGCACCGCGATTTCAAGCCGGGCAACGTGCTGGTCGGTCCAGAGGGACCCATCGTGATCGACTTCGGCATCGCGAAGGCACTGGATTCGACCACCCTGGCCTCAGGGCCGATCGGCACGCCTGCCTACATGTCGCCCGAGCAGTTCAGGGGCGACCGGGTCACACCCGCGTCCGACATCTTCAGCTGGGCGGGCACGATGGTGTTCGCCGCGACCGGCCGCCAGCCGTTCGCGGGACAGACCGTCCCCGCCCTCGTGAACGCCGTCCTCAGCGAGCGCCCCGACCTGTCCGGAATGCCCGCTCACCTGCTGGATCCCATCGCAGCGTGCTTCGCCAAGGACCCCGCGGCCCGCCCGTCGGCAGCCGATCTGCTGCGACACCTGATCAGGCCGGCGGGCCCGGCCCCGTCTCCGGCGAGGTCCGAGCCCGCGCGCGTACCGGTGAACGACGCGGACACCCACCCGCATCAGACCAGGAAGATGAGTCGCCGGGTCCTGATCGGCGGTGCCGCCGCCGCGGGCGCGGCGGCGATCTCCGCTCTCGCCGTCTTCCGGGACAGAGACCGAATCCCCACCCCGAACGCCGGTGAACAGCACCGAGGTTCCTCCGTGACCGCGTCCCCTCCCCCTTCTCCTTCCCCTTCGCCGACCGCGTCGGCCGAGCCCTTCGGCACGGAGATCAGGGGGCCGATCCCCCTGGCCTCCGGAGACGGCGATCCGACGGCCGTCACCGCCGCCGGAGCCGTCGTCGCCTGCGGCACGTCCAAGGGGATCACCTTCATCTGGGACGCGAACACCACCACCCTCACCCGGCTCGGCGACCGAGGCCCCGCGGTCACCTCGGTGGCGATCGGCACCCACAGCGGCACGCAGGTCGTGGCCACCGGGCACACCGACGGGAGGATACGGCTGTGGAGCCTGACGGGCGCGAAGCTCGCCGTGCTCCGGGCCCGCGACCCCATCGTCGCGGTCTTCGCCGGTCACCGGGCACTGGCCGTCTCCCAGAAGTACGACAGCCTGCGTGACCTGCACAGTGTCGTGCGCCTCACCGACATCGCCACCGGTGAGCAGATCGGCGGCACGATCACCGACCACTTCCAGGGCATCAGCGGCCTGGCGTTCGGCCGGATCGACCAGGACGACGTGCTCGTCACCGGTGACGGCGCGGAACGGATCCGCGTCTGGAACCTCTCGACGGGAAGACTGAGGCATTCCTTCCGCACCGGCGACGTCGGCGGCATCGAACTGCTCGCCTGCGGAGAATCGGACGGCAGACCCATCCTGGTCTCCACCCACCTGGACGCCACCCTCCGCGTCCACGACCTGGTCACCGGGAAGAGCCGGAAGAAATGGTCCTTCAGCGACCGCAGCCCGGACGACCGGGGCGCCGCCGCCCTCGCCACCGGTCACCGCGGCGACATGCCCATCGCGGTGGTCGCCCACAACCCGCTCGGCGGACGCATCACCGTACGGATCTGGAACCTCCGCGACGGCGCGGTCATCGGCGAACTCAGCTCAGCCCCCGGCGGCGCGACCGCCACCGTGGCCCTGGCCGAACTCACCGGCCGCTCCGTCGTCGTCGGCGCGACCGAGGACCGCACACTTCACGCGTGGAGCCTCGGCCGCACCTGACGCTGACGACAGCTCAGCCCTTGCGGATCAGGCCGTTGCTGGTCCAGCCCGTCACGACTCCCGCGGTCGAGGAGACCAGGTAGTCGTCACGGAGATCGCCGTTGAAGTCGGCCAGGAAGAGCTGGTCGCGGGTCGCGCCGACACCCGCGGCGATCTGGCCTTCGGCGATCCAGGTCGCGCCACCGCCGCCGCGGTTGTTCCGCCAGGCCCAGACCCGGGCATGGTCGTTGACCACCAGGTAGTCGTCCCGTCTGTCACCGTCGACGTCGGCGAAGTCGATCAGTGAGCCGGGGACGCCCAAGCCTGAGGCGATGTCACCCTGGGCCACCCACGAGACACCACCACTCCCACCGGGGGTGTTGAACCAGGCCGTCACCTGTGCCTGCGCGCCGACCACGAGGTAGTCGTCGCGGCCGTCGCCGTTGACGTCGCCGAACCTGATCGAGTCGCGCGGCCCCGACCCTGAGGCGACCTCGCCCTTCGACTGCCAGGAGATCCCGGTGGGACCGCCGGGCACGTTCACCCACAGTCTCACCTGGCCCTGCGCGCCGAGCAGCAGGTAGTCGTCGCGGCCGTCGCCGGTCAGGTCGGCGAACCGGACCTCCTCGCGTGGCCCGGCCCCGGCGGCGACCTCGCCGAGGTACTTCCACGACGAGCCGTCGGCACGGTCGTTCAGCCAGGCGCGCACCTGTCCCTGCGGGCCGACGACCAGGTAGTCGGCCCGGCGGTCACCGTTGAGGTCGGCGAACCGCACCTCCGCCAGGGTCGCGCCGACGCCGGACGCGATCACCCCCAGCCGGTCCCACCGGTCGGACGTGGCGTACACGTCGCTCACCCAGGCCGAGACCTGGCCCGAGCCGTTCACCACCAGGTAGTCGCTGTTGCCGCCGCCGTCGACGTCGGCGAACTCGACGTTGGCCAGCGAGGCCCCGACCCCGTCGGCGATCTGTCCCTGGTTCAGCCAGCCCGCGCCGGACTCGCCGAACGTGTTGAGCCAGGCCCGCACCTGCCCCTGCGGCTGGACGACGAGGTAGTCGTCCCGGCTGTCGCCGTCGAGGTCGGCGAAGCGCACCTGGTCGCGCGTGGCGCCGACGCCGGAGGCGACCACACCGGCGTAGCTCCATCCCATCCCGCTCGGGCTCCGGGTGTTGAGCCAGCCCTTCGCCACGCCGTCGGCGTCGAGCACCACGTAGTCGTCGCGCCCGTCACCGTTGACGTCGGCGAAACGCACGGCGTCGCGGGAGGCGCCGACCCCCGAGGCGACCACACCTTGAGAGGCCCAGGAGACGCCATCGCCGGTGCCGGCGTTGAGCCAGCCCTGCGTCACGCCCTGGGCGTCCACCACGAGGTAGTCGTCGCGGCCGTCACCGTCGAGGTCCGCGAAGCGCACGGCCTCCCGTGCCCCGGCGCCGGAGGCGACCTGGCCCAGCGAGCTCCAGGACGTGCTGCCCCCGGCGCGGTTGTTGATCCAGGCCCGGACCTGGCCCTGGGCGCCCACCACCAGGTAGTCGTCGCGGCCGTCGCCGTTCAGGTCGGCGAAGCGGACCTCCTCGCGGGTGGCGCCCACGCCGGAGGCCACCTGACCGTCGTACCGCCAGCCGTTCATGCTGCTGGTCGTCGGGTTCTCGGCACCCTCCGTGGTCCCGCCGCCGGCCCCGCTGTCGGGGCCGGTGCCGCAGGCGCCGGGGAAGCCGTTCCTGGCGGTGAAGAACCCGCCGGTCCGCTGGACGCCGTCGATCGTCCTGGCGAAGGCCTCGGCCATCTTCCGGTAGCCGTTCGCGTTCGGATGGAGCGAGTCGGTCAGGTCGCCGGGAGTGACCGCGCCCATGTCGGCCAGGAAGACCGGCCGGCCCCGCCGTTGGAACTCCGCGACGATGCCCGGAATCGCCTCGTTGTAGCGCTGGATGCGGTTCATGGTCGTCGGGACCGTGGACGGGATGAGGGTGGCGACGACGACCGAGGTCTCCGGCGCCTGGTCGGTGATCCTCCGGATGAGTGAACGCAGCCGGTCGGGGGCGGTGTCGACCGCGACGTTGCGCGCCATGTCATTGGTGCCGATGTGCAGGGTGACCACATTCGGCCGGTGTTCACGGATGGCGCAGGGCGCGATCGCGTTGATCTGGCTGATCGTCCAGCCCGGATGGCCCTCGTGATCCCTGTCCGCCAGCGTGCCGTTCCGCTGGGCGCCGACGTAGTCCAGACCGTCCACGTCTCCGGCCCGGAGCAGGTTCGACAGGTGGGCGCGGTAACTGGAGTTGTCCGGCGTCCCGACTCCGTAGGTGATCGAGTCGCCGAGCGGGAGGACCCGCAGGTTCACGCTGGGAGAGCCCACAGCGCGCCATGCCGCGAGGAAGCCCTCGATGAAAGCGGGCGTCCCGCTCACCAGTCTCGAACCCAGTCGCTGCATGCCGGCGCCGGCCGCCTCCCAGTACTGGACGAAGGCCTTGCCCTGCTCGAACAGCCACTTACCTGCCTTCCCCAGGACGACGGGCAGCAGCTCCTTGGAGAACTTGCTGATCGCCCCTTCCCAGAGGACTCCCTGGAGGGCCGACATCAGGGCCTTCAACAGCGCGTTGCCCCAGGCTCCCGGGTCTGGCTCGGTTGTCTGGGAGATCACGATCGCCTGGTAGATGAGCTGCTGGAAGAACCCGGCGGCGCCGGCACAGAGCACGATGGCGGGCAGGGTCGCCGTGCCGGCGCTCGCCGCGGCGAAGGCGCCGACGCACAGCGACCGGATCACGATCTGCAGGACCAGGGTGGCGCCGTAGACCAGCGCGTCCGCCCACCAGCTGAGGTCCTGGGCCTGCGCCTCGGGGGCCTCGATCGTGAGCGTCAGGTGGGAACCCGAGAGGGCGAAGACGCCGTCGAAGTCCGTCTCCACCGAGAACGGGGCTCCCGGGAGAACCATGCCGTACAGGTTCGACCATTCGTGCGTGGTGTCGGTCAGCAGACCGGGACGGCTGTTGATGTCGTCCACCAGCCCTTGGAGCTGGTGGCGATCGACTTCCGCGGGGATCGGGATGGACAACGTCCGCATGCCGGGCGGGAGCTCGGCCGCGTGCGCCGTCTGCGCGGTGTGGGCCAGGTTCACCACCAGCGTGACCAGGGCGACGATCGCGATCGTGAGCCGCCGCCAGCCGCGAGGTCGTGGCGGCCGCCAGTACCCTCGCGCTTCGACGATGCCGACAGTACTGACAGCCATGCTGCCTCCACTCGGGGGAACGGAACGGCGCCCGCCGGGGGCGGTTCCCCGGCGGGCGGTCACAGTCGGCTAGAAGCCGAACTTCCAGCGCTGGATGCCGTGGGTCGTGAACGTGGTGGCGGGGTAGACGTTGCCGTTCCCGTTGCTCTCGATGAACCGGTTCTGCGAGCCCCAGGGCAGGTAGAAGCCCACGTTGTTCCAGCCGGTGCCGTGCGCGTACCACTTGCGGTTGGAGACGGTGTCGTCCTCGTGGCACTGGTTGGACGTGCGGATCGTGTTGTTGCTGAAGTAGGCGACGCACCGGCCGGTCGCCTTGTTCTTCAGCGCCACCACGTCGTACTGGGGGCCGTTCGGGCCGCTGCGCAGGAGCAGCAGGGGCTCCCAGATCTGGTGGGCGTTGCTGCCGACGGGCAGGTTGCACGGCAGCGTGTACACGTTGCCGTTGAAGTCGCTGTCCAGGCAGCGCCCGGTCTCCCAGTTCCGCAGGACGTTGGCGCCGACGTAGGCGGCGGCCTCGGCGCGGTCGGCCCCCACCAGGCCCAGGGCCAGCGCCATGGACGCGATCATCGCGGCGGCGATCATTCCCCGGACGCGATCGATTCCGATACCTGACATGTTCCCTCGCTGTCGATTCAGGAAGGACACCCCCTCGCGGGTGTCGCGGATTCCCTAATCGCGCATACAAGCCGGACCGAAGTACCGGCTGGTGTACGAGAGATGAACAGACCCTCTTGCCGGGATGTCGATAACGACATCATTCGCCGAGTCGCCGGATGAGCGCACTCGGTGAGCAGGTTTCCGGATTATTAAGAGACGTTTGCCGACCGCATTCGAATCCACGTCCTGTCAACGTGAGAACGGCTCGCCGACACCATGAGAATCTGGCGCGCGCCGCCGTTTCCGGCGCGCGTAGCCGCGTGGCTGCTTGTCAACGTCCAAGACCTTACCGATCCCTTACGCACTTCACCTGCTGACTCATCTGTGGCGCAGCTCACCCAGCCGAGTCCGGGAATGGGGAGAAAATGAGGTGATGCCATAGCGCAGGGTGGAAATCTGCGCACTCAAGAAAGAGCAAAATTCATCTGCCGCTGTCAGGCGGCACACCAGTCCCCATCAGATTGATCGAAGCGGCGGATTCTTTGCCGCGGCATCTACGTGCGACCATTCCAGTCGGCCGCTATCTTGTGGATGGATCTCGTTCACATTCGCAGGAACTGGCTGGGGATGACGCAGAAGATGAACGATAACGGCCCGGTGATCTCCTCCTTTCAGGCACGGTGCCGGAATCGCGGTAAAGCCCTCTCGTCTTTCGCGTGACCTGCTCCCGGTCGGGTGGCGGGTGGTGCCGGGACTGAGGGTGATCTGAGGACTCCCTTCCGTCTTGCTGGTATGCGGCCCGACTGGCTCGTCGGGCTTCCGCTCACTGGTGATACCGGTCGGGTGGAGTTCTCGTTGCATGCGGCCGAAGATTTCTGGCGCCTGCACCGTGGCTGCGGCTCGCGGAGCCGGGAGCCTGGAGACGCGACATGGGAGGCGACGCTGCCGCTCCACCGCCGATTGGGTGCGGTCGAGGGTATTCGGCACTGGTACCGGAGCTGGAGGCGATCTGCGCGACAGGATGGGTGACAGCCCTCACCGGCTCAGCGTCTTGCCCACGATCCGGTGGCCACCTGCCGCGGCTCATCAGGGTATGCCGGGGACTGCTCCGTCGGGCTCGTCAGCTTCCCGCTTTGATCCCGGCCAGCAGCATCTCCAGCAGCCTTTCGATCGCGGCCTCCCGGCTGATCCCCCGCGACCCCCGGACCGACGCGATGGCCAGCATCGCCACCTGTACATCCCGTGGAGACACCCCCGCCCGTTCGACCAGGTCCCGCAGCAGCAGCGCGTTCGCGCGCCGGTCATCCCCGAACGGGTCTCCCGCGTCCCGCGTGCCGAACAGCGCCTGGACCAGCCCCACCGACCGGGCCTGGTGGGCCGCGAAGCGGCGGATGGCCGAGTCCAGGGCCGTCCACGGGTCGGGTTCGGCGTAGGCGGCGCGCATGTCGGCGCGGCAGGCGGCCACGTGGTCGGCGAGGGCGGCGGTGACGAGGTCGGTGCGGGTGGGAAAGTGGCGGTAGATCGTCGCGACGCCGAGCCCGGACAGGCGGGCGATCTCTCGGGTCGGCACGTCCAGGCCCTCCCGCGCGAAGGCGTCACGGGCTACGGCGACGATGGCGGAACGGTTCGACCGGGCGTCCACCCTCTCTTTCCGAGACACTCCGCCCGCACCTCCTCTCACTTCGTCCTGTTCCGGAACATGTGCTTCGGAACCGTGTTCCACCCAGTGTCGTCCACGAAGGAGAGGCAACCATGCTGGCAGTGCAGTTCGACCGATTCGGCCCGCCGGACGTGCTGGAGATCGGTGTCGCGCCGGACCCCCGTCCCGGCCCGGGACAGGTGCGCATCAGGGTCAGGGCGGCAGGCGTCTCGCCGGTCGACCTGGCGCTGCGCGCGGGAACGTCCCCGGGGAGCAAGAACCTCGCGCTGCCGCACATCCCGGGCGTCGACGCCGCCGGAGTGGTGGACGAGGCCGGTCCGGGTGTCGTCGACGTCTCCCCTGGTGACAAGGTGTTCGGCACGGTAGCCCTCGCCGCTCTCGGCGGGGCCACCGCCGAGTACGCGATTCTCGACTTCTGGGGACGCAAACCGGAACAGATGTCCTGGCACGAGGCGGGCGGGGCGGGTTCCGGGGTGGAGACCGCGACCCGTGCGCTGGACCTGCTCGATGTCCGCGACGGCATGACCCTTCTCGTGCACGGGGCCGCGGGCGGCGTCGGGAGCATCGTCGTGCAGCTGGCCGCCGCACGGGGTGCCCGGGTTCTGGGGGCGGCGCGAGTGGAGAGCCATCCGTTCCTGGAGTCCCTCGGTGTCCGGCCGGTGAGCCTTGAAGACGTCTCGCAGAGGGTGGACAGGGCGCTCGACGTCGCCGGAGCCGGGGTCCTGGACGACCTCATCAAGATCACTGACAGCGCGGACGACGTCGTCACCCTGGCCGACTTCGCGGGTCCGTCCAAAGGCGTCCGCCTCTCCATGGGGCAGCCGGCCGGGCAGGTCGATGGCCGTCACGGGCTGGCGGACGTCGCGGCGCTCGTCGAGCGGGGGCTTTTCCGGGTTCCCGTACGCGAGGTCTTCCCACCCCACGACGCGGCGGCGGCCCATGCGCTGGCGGCGCGGCCTCCCCGGCAAGGAAAGGTGATCATCGAGGGCACCGTCTGACCGTGATCCTTGGCCGCCCAGTCCCGGAAGGCTGCCTTCTCCCCGCTGATCCCGACGAGCTGCCAGCATGGGGCGCGTGACCCGATACGTGGCCCTGTTGCGCGCCGTGAACCTCGGCAGCCACAAGAAGATCGCCATGCCCGACCTGCGTGAGCTCTGCGCGAGCCTGGGCCACAGCGATGTCCGGACCTACCTGCAGAGCGGCAACCTCGTCTTCTCCACCACCGAACCAGCGGCCGAGAAGGTCGCCCACGACCTCGAGGAGGCGCTCGCCACCCGACTCGGCCTGACGACCGAGGTCATCCTGCGAACCACGGACCAGATGCGAGCGGTGATCGACGGCTGCCCCATCGAGGTGAACGACCCGACCAAGGTGTCAGTGCTGTTCCTGCGCGACACACCCGCGCCCGGCTGGCTCGACGGACTCGACACCGCTTCGTTCACCCCTGAACAGATGTGGGCGGCGGGCCTCGACATCTACTTCCACCTGCCCAACGGCACCGGCCGGGCGAAACTGCCCCCCGCTGTCGGACGCCGCCTCAAGACCCCGGCGACCATGCGCAACTGGCGGACCGTCACCAACCTCGCCTGAAGAATCGATCACAGTCTTCCCGCTCGGCCACACCGCGTGCTCTAGCGGGCCAGGCGGTCCAGCAGTTCGCCGAGCAGCGCGCGTTCGCCAGGGGTGAGGTCGCCCGGGTCGTCGCCGACCAGCGCGCGCAAGGTCAGTGCGGCGCTCGCACGGGTCGCGGGGGCGTCGGCGGAGGGCGTGTGCAGGACTCCGGCCAGCGCGGCCTCGCGGACGCGTCCGGACAGCCCGAAGTCCGGCTCCGACTGGCTGATCAAGGTGAGCGTGATGCCGACGTTGGCGGCGAGCACCTGTTCGGCGGCGTCGTCGGCCGGCACCTTGAGCAGGCCCTGGGCTGCGGCGGCGGTCAGCCGCTCGCGCAACGCGGCGTGTGCGGGAGCGGTGACGGCGCAGGGCTTTCCCGGCTCGACGCGGCCGTAGAGCAGCCCGTAGAACGACGGGTGCTCCAGCCCGAACCGCACGTGCCTGTCCCAGCCCTCGCGCAGGTCGTTCAGCGGGTCGCCCGAGCTCTCGACCGCCGTGTACTGGGTGAAGCCGTGGTTCACCACGGCGTCGATCAGGCCCTGCTTGCTGCCGAAGTGGTGGTAGAGCGTCGGGGCCTGCACCCCGGCGCGTTCGCACACCGCCCTCGTGGACACCGTGCCGCCGCCCTCCAGCAACTCCGCCGCGGCGAGCAGGAGTCGATCCCGTGCGTTCTGCATGCTTGCTATAGTAACTCATATAGCGCTACATTGCCTGCTATAGCGAAAGGAGAAGTCCATGAGGACTTGGTTCATCACCGGTGGGACGCCCGGAGGGTTCGGCCTGGTCTACGCCGAGGCTGCGCTGGCACAGGGCGATCAGGTGGCGGTGACCGCGCGTCGGCCCTCTGAACTGCAAGAATGGGCTGAACCGTACGGCGACCGCGTGCTGGTTCTCCAGCTCGATGTCACCGATGCCGAGCAGGTGCGCGCGGCGGTCAGGACGGCGGAGAAACGGTTCGGCGGGATCGACGTGCTCGTCAACAACGCGGGCCGTGGCTGGTTCGGCTCGGTCGAGGGAGCTCCTGACGAGACGATCCGCCGCACGTTCGACCTCAACCTGTTCGCCGTGGTCGAGGTGATCCGCGCGGTCCTGCCAGGTATGCGGGCACGCGGCGACGGCTGGATCGTGAACATGTCGTCGGTGGCGGGCCGCGTCGGCGCGCAGGGGTTCGGCTACTACTCGGCGGCGAAGTTCGCGCTCGAAGGACTGTCGGAGACACTGCGCCAGGAAGTCGAGCCGTTCGGCGTGCGCGTGCTCGTCGTGGAGCCGGGAGCGTTCCGCACCAAGGCTTTCGCCGGCTTCCAGGACGAGCCCGTCAACGAGACCGTCGACGCCTACGTGCCGATGGTCGAGGGCGTCAAGGCGGCGTTCGTGGCACACAACGGCAAGCAAGAGGGTGACCCCGAACGCGGAGTGCGCGCCGTGATCAGCGCGATGAACGCACCCGTTCCGCCGCAACGGATCGTGCTCGGCAACTCTGGCTACGACGTCGTCGTCGCGATGCACGAAAACGCGCTCGCGGAACTGCGCGCGAACGAAGAACTCTCACGCGGTGCCGACTTCTGATCGTGCTGCGAACGCGAGGAGCCTCATCGGAGTGGATCGAGTCACCACCCACAACCGACCCGACGAAGCCTGACCTGCTCGGCACCTCGAGCAGGTCAACGTGACGCCGAGGTGCTGCGGGCACCCGAGAAGACCGGAGAGCAGAAATGAACGACATCATCCTTCCCAAGGCTGTCGAGAACTTCATCGCGGCCACCAACGCACACGACGCGAACGCGCTGTCCGCGGTCTTCGGCGACGGGGCCACCGTGCGCGATGACGGAACGACCTTTGCCGGCGAGATCGAGATCCGCAAGTGGATCCAAGAACACCTGATCAACCCCAAGATCGTGATCACGCCGATCTCGTTCGCGGGCGACCGTCTGGTGGCCTCCGGGGACGGTGAGTTCCCCGGCGGCCCCCTGTCCTTCGCGTTCGTGTTCGGCATCAAGGACGACCAGGTCACCGACCTCGCGATCGACCCCGTCTGACCCATCGGCCGGGGCGGTTTGAGGGCTGCCCGGCCATCAGATAAGCGCTTATGGTGCGAGGAGGCGAGCTGACCGACAAGGTCCCGCAACGGATCGAGGCCCTGCTGCCCGCAACGGCCGACCGGGACGGCCCCAGCGTGATCGCCGCCAGGGCATCAACGGGTCTTGTGGCGGTTGCGGCGTCCGGAAGAGGCCGAGCGGGAGACCCGGGCGGTGCTGGACATCCGTACCCCCGTGCTGGGGCCCGAGCACCCCCACATCCTGGGCAGCCGGGACGACCTCGGCGACGCGCTGCGAGCACTCGGGAAGGCGGCTTTGACTGTGTCGTATTCATCGTCACACCGCAGTCCACCGCGACACACTTCTTCGCTGCTGGTGCGGCAGACCGCCCTTCGTCAGTAGGGGAACCATTCGCCGGGAGGGACCGTGGCCGTGTCGCTCGCCGCCGGTTCGGGGACATCCGTCTTCGCGCCCCACCCGCTGAGAAGGGAGTCGGTGAAGTCGGTCCTGGACAGCGTCTCCAGGAGGCTTGAGGTCGCGGACGTGTGGATCCGGCGGACCAGGCCGTCCTGGCCGATCCACAGCCGCCAGGCGATCGTGTTCCCGGCGTCCTTCCCGGTCGGCTTGGTCCGGTTGTAACGGGCCGCAGGCGAGAGCCGGTAGAGCTCCGCTTCGGTGATGACGCCCCGGTAGATGGTCGTCCGGGTGCCGTCGTAAACACCGCCCCGGCCCTTGCTGGTGGCCTTGGCCAGGAGCGCCTTGATCGTGGCGGGCTCGGTCGGGCTGATCCGTCCTGATTCCAGGTGAGGGCTGTACCGTTTCCCGTCCTGCCTGAGCCAGTTCTTGTCGGGAGGGGCCACACAGGTCAGCTCGTAGTGCTTGCAGTAGGCGCGCCCCCTGAAGATCCTCCGGATCGGTGGCGGGTCGAAAGGGGTAGCCGGCTTGTAGAAGGCGCGCCTTTCCACGGCCACGAGCCCGCCGCTTCCGAATTCCGCGCGGAACTTGTGAAGGGTGCCGGGCTGCTGCTTGCCGTCGAATTCCGACCAGTACCTCGTCGTCATCGTGACGCCGTCACCGGCCTTGAACTGGGCGCGGAGCGCGTCGGGCGGGGGCGTGAACGCCGTAGTGGACAGCAGGGCCGCCGCAGCCACCGCGATGCGAAACAGGAGCCTCATTCCACCTGGTGATCACGACGGTCGGTCACGAACGTGTCGCGGAGATCAGCAGGAATTGTGGAGGTTTCGAAAGCCTCCCGCGAGGCCGGTCTCCATATAACGGACGTCGCCGGAAGCGTTGGGGAGTAGTTCCGCCCATGGCGCGCGGCGACTCAGAAGGTGCGCTGCGAACCCATGGCGGTCGGCCCGTCGTAGTCGCTGGTGAGAAGTTCCTCCGGGACGACCACGTAGCCCAGTTCGGTGAGCGCCTGTTCGACTTCCGCGAGACTTGCATCCAACTGCCCGGAAGCGTAACGTCCCAGGTAGAGAAAGCTTTCATTTTGCAAGCCAGGGTCGGCCGAACCGTCATGAGACAGTTGCCGAGACCGGCGGCCCATCGTACGGCGACGCCCCTGTCCCGGCCCCGCCCTTGAGCGAGATGCCGAACCGGCCCGGACCGGTGACGGGCTTCACCACGACACGTATCGAGACACGCCGGACCGCGAGATCCGTAACCGGTCGCAGATGGACATGAGGAGGTCGGGAAGATGCCACTCATCAGGGTTGACGTGCTGGAAAGAACGTTCGACACCGAGGAGAAGGAGCGGATCGTCCGTGACCTGACCGACGCGATGGTCAAGATCGAGGGCGAGAACCTGCGCCCGATCACCTGGGTCCTCATCGACGAGGTGAAGGGCGGTGAATGGGGAATCGGAGGGAAGCCCTACACCGCGGAAGACGTGCAGGCGCTCGCCAAGGGCACGGAGGCCTGATCATGCGGCGGCCGCACTCCGGTCCCCGCGGTGCGAGCGGCCCGCCTCACAGCGAGAGCACTCCACACTCCCGCCGCACCGTTGAACTTGTTGTCAGAGGGAGGCCGAAGATGAACGCCCGTCCCTACGCGGAGAAGAAGTTCGCCGAGATCAACGGCGTCCGGATGGCCTACATCGACGAGGGCCAGGGCGATGCGATCGTGTTCCAGCACGGCAACCCGACCTCGGCCTACCTGTGGCGCAACGTCATGCCACACCTCGAAGGACTGGGCCGGCTCATCGCCTGTGACCTCGTCGGCATGGGTGACTCCGGCAAGCTGCCCGACTCCGGCCCGGACCGCTACTCCTACCGGGAGCACCGGGAGTATCTGTTCGCGCTGTGGGAGCACCTCGATCTCGGCGACGACGTCGTCTTCGTCGTGCACGACTGGGGGTCGGCGCTCGGCTTCGACTGGGCATACCAGCACCAGGACCGGGTCGCCGGCATCGCCTACATGGAAGCCATCGTGGCCCCCGCCACCTGGAACGACCGGCGGGAAGAGGCGCGGCGGACCTTCCAGGCCCTCCGCTCGCCCGCCGGCGAGGCCATGGTGCTCATCGGCAACGCGTTCGTCGAGGAGGTACTGCCGTCGGGGATCCTGCACGAGCTCGGCGAGGAGGAGATGGCGGTCTACCGCGCGCCGTACCTCGAGCCGGGCGAGAGCCGCCGCCCCACGCTGAGCTGGCCCCGCCAGCTCCCGATCGAGGGCGAGCCCGCCGACGTGGTGCGGATCGTCACGGAGTACGGCCGGTGGCTGGCCACCTCCCCGGTCCCCAAACTGTTCGTCAATGCCGATCCCGGCAAGATCCTCATCCGCGGTCCGCGCGCGTTCTGCCGCACCTGGCCCAACCAGACCGAGGTGACGGTGCCTGGCGCGCATTTCGTCCAAGAGGACAGCCCGGAGTTGATCGGCGCCGCAGTGGCGGACTTCGTCCGCGGCATCCACAAGTGACAGCGGGTGCGGCGACCTTGGGGTTCGTCCTTGAGAACCCTGCGCGAGGCGCTCGTCCGGGTCCCCCAAGCCTGTGGCTCCGAGTATGGGCCTCTCAGGAGCGCGACGGCGGGGGCTCGGTAACGCAGGCACCCTGCCTGCGCGGACGAGCGGTCGTCGTCACCGAACCCTCCTCATCATGCGAGCTGAAGGGCCGTCGTGACGGCGTCTGCCAGGGCACGGAGCGGGACGCCGGGGACATCGTGATGGCCGGTGGGGCGGCGCTGATCGGGATTGGCGCGAGATCGGGCGCGTGTTCGGCCGGCAGGGTCAGCGCCCGCCATTCCCGTTCGGGCCGGCCGCCGAGAGCCTGAATCGCTTGACCACGACCTCGGATCCCATCATGACGTCATGAGTGTTCCGTTCTCCGGCCAAGAATTCTCCTTTAAAGGCGTCAATTACCGACATTTAAATAAATGTCAGTCGGCGTCGTTAGTCTCTGCTCGTCCTTGTCATGATCGACAGATGGGAACACTGTGGGATTACCCAGTAAGGCTGGGCGGCTGGCGGCCGTCGCGGTGCTGGTGTGCGGTGCGTTCGCGCCCGCCGCGCGGGCCGATGTGACGCCCGCGGCGGTGCAGAAACTGACCCTCGCCTTCGAGCGTACGACCGCGTCGAAATGTCCGGTGAACTTCGAGGTCTACGGCACGTTCCGAGGGGTGCCGAAAGGTCAGCAGCTCATCCAATATCGGGTCGTCGGCACCGAGACCTGGCAGGACGTCCTGTCCCCCAAATGGCACAGCGGCCGTTTCACCGCCCTGCTCACCACGATCGACTGGGATTACGACTTCGAGAACCCCGACCCGACGTCGGTCCGGATCGAGGTCAGGCAGCCCGACGGTCTCGTCTCCAACGCCCTGTACTACTTCGAGTGCGGCCCGCCCGCTCCCGACGAGACGTTCGGCGAGACCGCGGAACCCGTCGTCCGGACTACATCCGGCGGCCCGCTGGCCGAACTGGTCGCCGACGCCTACCTCGACGCGGCGGCGCGTTCCGGCGCGGACGCCGCCCTGGTCAGCAGGTATGGCTTCCACCTCGACCTCGACGCCGGCCCGGTCACCTACGAGGAGATCTACGCTACCCAGCCGGGCGGTTTCGCGATCGACGCGTGGCAGGTCACCGGCGCCGCGCTGAAGACCGTGCTCGCCCATCCGAACGCGCGGGGCTGGGTGCTCACCCCGTCGTCCTCGCTCCGCTACACGCTGGAGGGCGGCGCCGTCACCGAGCTCACGCTCCACGGCGAACCGGTGGCCGACGACCAGGTGCTCACCATCGCGGCCAACTACCTGCTGGTGGGCGGCTACGAGGGTTTCCCGCGCTGGCCCGGGGTGAGCGCCGTCTATCGCGGCGGCCCGGACGACCGGGGCGCACTGGCGACGTACATCGCGAAGAACTCGCCGATAAGCGCGCCCGCCGGGGACCGGGTCACCATCAACTGAACGATGGCGCCGGGCGGAGGGAATTCCGCCCGGCGCATTCATGGCCGCCCCAGAGATCGCCGAGCCGATCCTGGGCGGGCACCTCCGGGACGAGGGAGACGGTACGGAGCATGGCCTCGATGCCGTACTTCACGTCAGGATCGGCCGGGCCACCATCCCGCAGGGCGTGGCTCAACATGGTGCATGTCCAGTTGGCAGCTCCTTGGCTTCGCCATTCTCATCTGAGCTGGGACATCCCCAGACGGCATCGGTGCACGTGAGTGTGGTCGGGCCGGTCGGTGCCAGGGTGCGACCCTGGCTCGCGGGGGCGGAAAAGTCCAGGGTGAACGAATCCCCCCGAGGCCCGCAGAATGACGGTGTCGTCGTCTCAGGCCTGACAAGGAGCTTGGCATGCGTTCAGCACTCCCACGCGCGCTGATGGCGGCGGTCATCGCCCTCGCAGCGGTCCTTGTCCCGGCCGGGCCCGCGTCCGCGGGCATCTGGCAGCTCTCCGACGGCTTCGAACCGGTGTCGAACCCGGCCGCCCGGTGGGCGTTCACCGACCAGGGCGACTGCGACGCCCCGTACTTCCAGAGCGTCGGGGTCGCCTCGCCGCGTACGGGCACCGGAATGGCCGGTCTGCGCGTTCATAACAGCGGTGGCTGGTGCTCGCTCAGCCGGACCATCGTCCTCACCCCGGTGCCCGCCCACCCCGGCGCCCGCTGCAGCGCGGGCGTCTGGCTGGACCTGCGCAACGCCGCGGCCACCTTCAACCTGGAGGTCATCAACCCGGCCAACTGGACCTACATCGCTCTGAAGACGGTACCGGTGGATCAGACGGTGGACCCGGCCTGGGAGCTGCACACGGTGAGCTGGACCGCGCAGCGCTCCGACGTCGTGCTGCGGCTGACCGTGGGAAAGGCCTTCAACCACACGTTCGCCGCACGCGCAGAACTCGACGACGTCGTCGTCCAGTGCGCCTACTGACTCGAAAGTGGCACCAGCTGGTTGGCTGGCCTGTTTCTGTCGCCGCACGCCCGAGCGGATGTCACCAAGCCTGGACGGGGACCCGGCGGGCGACTACCAGTTGCCCGAGTTGCGCATGACATCGGTCCGCTCAGCGCCGCTGGGAGCTCGGTGCCCAGCGGGCCGAGTCTGGTTGTCGAGCGTCGCGCCGACTCCGCGCACTTGACCAAACTTGATGTTGGGTGAGCGGCAGTAAGACCTGCCGCTCACGACGCCATCAGGCGATATGCGCGATGCCATTCCCTGAATCATGAGAATTGGGCGCAGCGCCATTTACCGGGGGCGATACTGCCGGATTCGAGTTATCGGAAGCCCAGCCGCCTACGCGGGCCAGAAAAGAACGTGACCCCATCAGAATCGGGGGCAGCCCTTGCCACTCCCCCACCTCCGACATAGGTGAGAACCGTGGTGAAGTGGGGCTCGCCTGCGGCGTCAGCTGGCCCAGACGTCAGGCCCAATGGCCAGTCGCTGCGGGGACGGCCCGCCACGCCGGCCCCGAAACGCCAGTCGGGCGAAGGGCTGTAGCCGCCCGGCATGTCGGTCCAGCCGAACGCGCGGATCGCCGACCAGATCCGGACTCGCGGCTCCATCCGGCCGGTAGTGGGCGTGAGTGACAGAATTTCGGCGTTCGAATTGTCATTAATTCGACGTTCCACACGTCCGATCGCTCCGCCTGTCGAATGTTCACCATGACGAGGCCGCATGTTTGCGGCGGGCTCGGTGTGCGTCTGATGACACTTCCGTGAGCCCGCCGTCAGCATGGTCGCGGGCCCGTCCCGCACTTCGACCCGGAAGGTCTCTCGCCGATGAATTCCAGGCTCCGCGCGCTCACGGGGGCCCTGGCCGCCGCCATGGCGCTGGCCATGCTCCCGACCACTCCGGCGGCGAACGCCGCCACGGTTCCGTCGCAAGGATCGACGACGCAGCTCGACGTCGGCAACTGGAACATCGAATGGTTCGGCGCGACCGGCAACGGCCCGGCCAACGAGGCGCTTCAGCAGCAGAACGTCCGGGACGTCATGGCGGGCGCCGGCATGGACGTGTGGGGCCTGTCCGAGATCGTCAGCACCTCGGCGTTCAACACCCTCGTGGCCGGTATGCCCGGGTACACCGGGGTCGTGGCCAACGATCCAGTCGTGGTGAACGGCGCGCAGTACTACTCGGACTTCAGCAACGCCGAGCAGAAGGTCGCCCTCGTCTGGCGCTCCAGCATGGCGACTCTGGTGGGCGCGAAGGTCATCCTGACCGGGCAGAACAGCAACTTCGCCGGACGTCCGCCGGTGGAGTTCACGTTGCGCGGCACGTTCGACGGGGTCACCCGTGATCTGGTCTTCATCGTCGTCCACGCGAAAGCCGGATCTGACCAGGCCGCGTGGAACCTACGCAACCCGGCGTCGCAGGCGCTGAAGTCGTACCTCGACTCGACCTACCCCACCCAGAACGTCTTCGTCGTCGGTGACTGGAACGACGACGTCGACACCTCCATCACCTCCGGGAAGGCCTCGCCCTACGCCAACTTCGTGGGCGACACGGCGCGCTACACGTTCCCGACGCGGGCCCTGTCGCTGGCGGGCGTGTCGTCGACGGCGGGCTACCCCGACTTCATCGACCACCAGCTCATCACCAACGAGGTGCAGGCGAAGTACGTCGCCGGCTCGGCGAAGGCCTTCCAGCCCCAGGCCTACATCCCGAACTACGCGTCGACGACCAGCGACCACTACCCGGTGTTCGCCCGCTACGACTTCGTCCTCGGCGGTGGCGGCTCGAACCAGCCGCCCACGGCGTCGTTCACGCACTCGTGCACCGCCCTGAGCTGCGCCTTCACCGATGGCAGCACCGACTCCGACGGCACCGTGGTGAGCCGCGGCTGGAACTTCGGCAACGGCCAGACCTCGACGGCCGCGAACCCGGCCGTGACCTACGCGTCGGCCGGAACCTACCCGGTCTCGCTGACGGTGACGGACAACGGCGGGGCCACCCACACCACGACCAGGAATGTCACCGTCACCACCGGCGGCGGCGGGCCCGCCAACGTCATGATCAACGAGGTGCTCGCCAACGAGCCAGGCAGCGGCACCGCCGGTGAGGCCGTCGAGATCGTGAACACCGGTGGCACGGCGATCAGCATCGCCGGGTGGACCGTCCGCGACGCGTCGGCGGTGCGGCACACGTTCGCGGCCGGTACGACGCTGCAGCCCGGCAAGGCGATCACCGTGTTCGGCGGAGGCTCCGCGATCCCCGGCGGCATCGTGGCGGTGGCCGCCGGCACGGGTGACCTCAACCTGTCCAACAGCGGTGACCAGGTGATCCTGCGGGACTCGTCGGGCACGACGGTCACGTCGATGACCTACTCGTCGAGCCAGGCGAGCTCCGACGGGGTGTCGATCAACCGAAGCCCTGACGGCTCGGCGACCGGCGCGTGGGTCAAGCACGACACCATCAGCTCGCTGTCCAGCTCGCCCGGCCGGCGCGCCGGCGGAACGGTGTACTGACCGGCCGGCATCCGGCCGGGCGGCGCCACCCGGCCGGATGCTCCCCCGCTACGCGGGACGCTAGTCGAGGACGACGTAGCGGAAGGAGCTGTACTGGTCGTTGTAGGGCTGCGCGCTCTCGATACGGCTGTGGCCCAGGTTCTCGAACCGGCGCGCGTGGCCGCGCCAGTAGGAGTCGGTGTAGAACATCGCCGCGTTGCGGCTCTGGTGCACGCTGACCCGCGTGATGCTGTCGTTGACGCTGGAGCCGTCCGTGTAGGTGTTGTTGGAGAAGTTGTTGTCGGCGGTGGTGAAGCCGGCGACGACGTCGCCGGACGCGTGCTTGTACACGCAGACGGCGTCGGTGCAGCCCGCGGCCTGCGCCGGGGTGACGTTCACCACGACGGCCGTGCCGGCCACGAGGGCCACGGCCGCCAGTGAACGAGTGAGACGCTTCATGTCGGTTCGATGCCTTCCTTCGAGCGGAAACCGAGCCGGGAGAGCCCCGATCCGGTGACTATGGGGTCATTTCGCCGGGACGACCGTCCTGGCGGCGGAGACCAGGGCCGCGATCGTGTTCCTCGCCTCGTCCAGTTCGGCGCGGTTCTCGGAGACCGCCCGTCGCTGGTAGGCGGCCTCGACGGTGGCCCAGACCTGGACGACGTGGGTCTGGCGCTTGCACCGCACGTCGGAGACGGCGACGGTGATCTCGCGTGGCGTGGGGGCGTCGGTCCGGAAGGCGGCGTCGTTGTTGGCCGCACGCGGATTCGGATAGGTGTGGCCGAGAGCGGCCATGCACGACGACCACTCCGCGAAGGCGGCGGCGACCCGGCTGTCGCGCACGGACTGTTCCCAGCTCAGCCCCTTCAGGTCCGTGACCCGCCGCATCGCCGTGCGGGCCTCCTCGGAGGGAGCGAGTCCGGCCAGCGCCTCGCCCTCGCAGCCACCCGGCGGGACGCCGTCACCTGCGGCGCGTCCCCGGCCGTCGGCGGCGGCGGTGTAACCGGCGCTCTGGGTGATCGGCGGGCCGAAAGGCTCCGGGGGTGGGTGGTAGCCGCGGGTCTGGGCGGCCTGCTCGTCCTCGAGCAGGTAACGCTCATGATTGAGCGGGATCGTGGGCGCCGCGTCCCGTACGGGCACGGTGAACCCGAACCGGGCCATGCACCGCCGGAACAGCTCAGTGCGGGCCCGCGCCACCACGGCCTGGTCCTGCGGCGACAAGTCGTAGGCGTCGAGAGGCAGGACCAACGGCCGCGCGTCGGCGCGCAGACCAGGGTCGAGCGACGGCTCCGACTCCACCGTGGCGCATGCAGCCAGCGACAGCAAAAACGAAAAAAGGCAGCACTGAATAGCCCGCGAAAGCACAGGTCAGCCCCCTGTCTGTGCCGGTCGGAAACCCCCGGATCCACATACTTTCAAGCACGGGGCTATTTCGTCATTGCCTTTCCACGCCAAGCAATTGCCATTGGCTGCCAATTCAGCCGATGAAATAATGAAGTGCCGCAGCGTCGTGGAAGTCGGCAGCCGGGGTTCCGGTCCGCGGCTTCAGGCCCCTCGGTCGGAGCTGCGCATGTCCCCGCCGGACGGAGTTCCCTCGGTCAGCCCGTAACGGAGCAGCACCGCGCCGTTGCGCGAGGCGACGGGAGGTTCGAGGAGGGCGAGACTGGCGGGCACCGCACCGCCGTCGAACACCTTCTTGCCCTGGCCCAGGACGATCGGGTAGATCCACAGGTTCAGCCGGTCGAACAGGCGCTCCCGCAGCAGCGTCTGCACCAGGTTGAGGCTGCCGATGACGTGGATGTTCTGGTGGCTCTTTCTCAGGTCCTGTACGCCCGCCACCAGGCCAGGGCCTAACTGCGTCGAGCCTGACCAGGTGAGATCGGGGGTGCCGCGGGAGGCGACGTACTTGGGGATGCCGTTGAAGAGGGCGGCGATGCCGCCGTCCACTCCCTCGGTCTGGCTGGGCCAGAAGGCGGCGAAGATGTCGTAGGTGCGGCGGCCCAGGAGCAGGGCGTCCATGCCCTCCATCCCGGCGCCGACCTGCCGGCCGACCGTGTCGTCGAAGAGGGGCGCTTGCCAGCCGCCGAAGTCGAAGCCTTCGGGGTCCTCGTCGGGGTTACCCGGCGCTTGGGCGACGAGGTCGAGCGTGGCGAACAGGTCGATGTGGATGGTGCCCATGAGGTTCTCCTCGGTACGCCGGTCCGATTAGTCGAGCATTCGTTCGAGGATCTCACGGAGTGAGCGGCCAGGACATGTTCCCGAATGCGGTCGCAGCAAGCCGATGACCCGACTGCCGGGTCGCTCGGCCGCCCTCGCCCCCTGAGACCCTTCCGACATGTGCCTTTCAAGCTAGTTTCAGCCGGCGGAAGCAGGGCGGATTCATCGGCGCAGCTCAACGGGCCCCGCTTGACCCCGATCTGCGGAGAATCCTGCCCCGCCTTGTCGGGCTACGGCGACCTCATCAGAATCAGTTCAGTCTTCAACTAATTAGTCGGAGGCCCCCTGCACGGATGAGGAGAGGCATGAAGCGCACCATCTTCGTACTCATCGGCGTCCTCGGCGCCATGCTCACCGGCATCAATCCCGCGTCCGCGGCCACCTCCCCGGTCGACTGCTCCGCCGGCGGGTACACGCGGGCGTACACCAGCTACATCCCCACCAACATGCAGCGGGGAGCCATCGATGGGCGCAGTTACAACATCGGCGCCGCGATGACGTACGACTTCGAGATCTGCCTCGACATCCCGGACACCTCGACGTTCACGATCGAGGTGCGGATCTGGAACAACGGCACCCAGAGCACCTTCGTGGACGACCGGCCCGGCGACAAGGTCTTCCGCTACTCGCTCGCGCCGAGCAGCTTCTGGCAGGTCTACGGCACGATGACCGGACCCGGCAGCACCTACATCTACTACACCTGGCACGAGAAGCGGCTCTAGCCGCACCCCGGTCGTCAGAGAAGGTCTCCTGCCGGCGCGGGAGGCCTTCTGCCGTCCAGGGCGACCGACGGCTATCGGGACGGGGGCGCCGCGAAACGGGCGGCGAGTTCGGTCACGCGGCGGGCGCGGTGTTCCGGGCGCATGCGCCCGGCGCGCTCCAGCAGGCTGATGCCGTGCAGGGCCCCCCAGAAGAGCTCGGTCGCCGTGCCGTCGCCGTCGTCGCCGATCGTCTCCGCCAGCACCGCGAACCCCGCGCGCAGGTCGGCGTCGGTGTCTTCGTGGGCGAACCTCGCCTCGATCGGCAGCTGGAACATGGCCTCGTAGACCGCCGGATGCTCGTTGGCGAAGTCGAGGTACGCGACGGCGACGGCCTCGATCGCGCGCCTCCCCCGCTTGCGCCCGAGCGCGGCCCGGCACAGCCGCGTCAGTTCGACGAAGCCCTCAAGTGCGACCGCGAGCATGATCTTCGCCTTGCCTCCGGGGAAGTGGCTGTAGAGCACGGGCTGGGTGTAGCCGATGGTGTCGGCGAGGTGCCTGGTCGTCACCGCGGCCCAGCCGTCGGCGTCGGCGCGCTCGCGAGCGGCGTCGAGGATGCGCCGGCGCCGTTCGTCGGTGCGCTGCTGACGTGACGCCTGCTCTGCCATCGAGCCTCCCCTTGCGGTGCGTGAACCCTCGATCTATGTTAGCACTGCTAGCTTTTCTAGCGTCGCTAGATCTGAAGGGGATCTCTCATGACATCCGGACTCGCCGTCATCGCCACCACCGTCGTCGGCCTCATGGTCGGGGTCGAGTGCGCGGTGGCCTTCGTCGTCAACCCGATCGTGCTGCGTCTCCCGGCGGGCGCGTCACTGGCGGCCCGAGCCGACGGCGGGCGCATGCTGGGGCGCGCGATGCCGTTCTGGTACATCGGCTCGCTGCTCCTCACCGCCGCCCTCGCCGCGGTCTCCTGGGGTACGACGACCGCCACGACGTCCCTCGTCGCCGCCGGGCTGCTGGCCCTCAGCGTCGTCATGTCCGTCACCCTGCTGGTGCCGATCAACAACCGGTCGAAGACGTGGACCGCCGACGACCACCCGGACGACTGGCGGGAGCAGCACCGGCGCTGGGACCGGCTCCACCACGTCCGCGTCGCGATCATCGTCGCGGCCTTCGTGCTGGTCGCGGTCGCGGCGGTGACACTCTGACGCGCGCAGGCCGATGATGTGCCACATTGGAACGTGATCAAGAAATTAATGCGCTGGTTCGGTGGGCTTCTGGTCGTCGCCCTCGTGGCCGTGGCCGGGCTCCTCGTCCTGGTGTACACGACGGGCCAGCGTTCCCTCGCCGAGCAGATCGGGCCTGTCTTCCCTGGTCATGGCGGTGATGTCACCGCAGTCGCGTTCGGCCGGATCGACGATGCCCCGGTTGCGGTCACCGGCGGCGGCGACGGGACCGTCCGCGTGTGGGACCCGGTCACCGGCCGGCAGCGCGGCCCTTCCTTCGCCGGTCATGCCGGCCAGGTGAGTTCGGTGGACGTCGGCCGGGTGAACGGCACGCCGGTCGCCGTCTCCGGTGGCGACGACGGCACCTTGCGGGTCTGGGATCTGGCCGCGCGGAAGGAGTTCCGTCCCGTCATCGACGGCCGGGCCGAGAGCCTCACCGCGGTCGCCTTCGGTGAGGTGGAGGGCACACCGGTCGCGATCGCCGGTGCGGGTGACGGCACCGTCAGAGTCTGGAACCTGGTCACGGGCCGCCCGCACGGATCTCCGCTGACCGGGCACGACGAACCCGTGGACGCCGTGGCGTTCGGGCAGGTGGACGGGGTCCCGGTCGCACTGTCCGGCGGGCGGGACGGCATCGTCAAGGTCTGGGACCTGACCACCGGCGTGCAGCGCGGGACCGCGCTGGGCTCCTACAGCACCTGTTCCTGCCGCGCCGTCCTGTCGGTGGCCTTCGGCGAGGTGAAGGGGGTCCCCGTCGCCGTCGTCGGCCAGAGCAGGGCCGTGCGGGTCTGGAATCTGCGGACGGGCGCGGTGCACAAGCGGCTGCGGGGAAAAACCGGGGACGTTCGAGCGGTCGCGTTCGGGGTCGTGAAAGGTGTTCCGGTCGCGCTGTCCGGCGGTTACGGCACTCCGCCGCGCATGTGGAGCCTGCACACCGGCAGGAAGCTGCCGGCGGCCGATCCTCGGGCGGACGGATCGGTTCTGGCGCTGGCTCACGGACGGATCGGGGGGATCGACGTCGCGGTCACGGGGCTCAGCGACGGAACCGTGAAGGTCTGGGACCTCACCACCGGTGAGCCGCGAGGCCCGGCCATGGCAGGGCATCGGGGTGGTGCGCACGCGGTGGCGTTCGGCGAGGTCGACGGCGTCCAGGTCGGCATCTCGGCCGGGGACGACGACGCGGTGCGGGTGTGGGATCTCGCGACCGGCGGGCAGCGGGGCCCGGCGCTGCTGGGTCACCAAGGCGATGTGTACGCGCTCGCGTACGGCGAAGTGGGGGGCGCGCCCGTCGTCGTCTCCGGCGGGTACGACGGCGTCCTGCGCGTCTGGGACCTGAGGACCGGGGAGCAACTTCAAGCCCTCTCGGAGGGTGACTCGATAGCGGCGGTCGCGTTCGGCCGGGTCGGCGGAGAGCCCGTCGTCGTGTCGGCCGGGTACGACGACGTGCTGCGGGTGTGGGACCTGACGACCGGCGTCCAGCGTTTCCCGGCGATGGCGGGCCACTCCGGCAGCGTGCGGGCGGTGGCGGTCGGCGAGGTGGACGGAACGCCGGTCGCGGTCTCCGGCGGGGACGACCGCGCCCTCCGGATCTGGGACCTGACCACCGGGAAGCCGCGCGGCGGGCCGCTCAAGGGCCACCGCAACACCGTGCGGACGGTGGCGCTGGGTGAGGTCGACGGCAAGCCGGTCGCCGTCTCCGGCGCCCACGACCAGGTCCGGTTCTGGGATCTGGCGACCGGCGCGGAGCGAGCTCCCGCGTACGACGTCAGTGGGGGCGCGCTGGCGATGGCAACCGGGCTGGTGGACGGAAAACTCGTCGCCCTGTCCGGCGGCTGGGACGGCACGGTGCGACGGTGGAACCCGGCCTCCGGCCGGCAGTCCGGCTTCGAGACGGAGATCCTCACCGGCTTCGTGCACGCGGTGGCGGTGGGGCGGGCGGACGACTCCCCCGTCGTCCTCACCGGCGACGACCTCGGCGCGGTCCGCTACTGGCGCATGGAGTGAACCTGAGCGTGATCCGGTTTGGAACTGTACGAAACGGTATCGTACAGTTCCGGTATGTCGACGGACCCACCGCCCCGTTCCCGCATGAAGCCCGAGCGGCTCGCCGAACTGTTCGACGCCGTCCGCGAGCTGCTGCTGGACGTCGGCTACGAACGGCTCACCTTCGACGCCGTGGCGTCCCGGGCCCGGACGAGCAAGGCGACCCTCTACCGCCATTGGGCAGGGAGCAAGGCCGACCTGGTCATGGCCGCGCTCACCCAGCACCGTCCGGCCCTGCCCGACCACGCCGGGGCGGCCTCGCTCGACGAGGTGTTCGCCGAGATGGCGCGTACCGACGGCATGCCGAACCGCGACCTGCGCATGGGACTCATGCTGCTGCACGCGGCGGCGGCCGACCCCGCCTTCGGCGCCGCGCTGCGCAAGGAGATCATCACGCCCGGCGTGGACGCGCTGGCCGGGATCTTCGAAGCCGCGGCCGACCGCGGCGAGATCGTGCGCGACGCGCCGCTGTTCCGGCGGCTGGCCCACGTGATCCTCGCCGACCTCGCCTTCTCTCCCCTGCTCAGCGGCCAGGAGGATGACGCCGCGTCCCGGCGGGAGCTGTTCCGGACCGTCATCCGGCCGGCGCTCACCTTCACCGGCCATCCCCGCGACGGAAGGTCGTCATGAGGATTCTCGTGTACGGCGCCGGGGTCGTCGGCAGCGTGTACGCCGTCCAGCTGCACGAGGCCGGGCACGACGTCTCCCTCCTGGCCAGAGGCGAGCGCCTGGCGTCCCTGCGCCGCCACGGCGTGCGGCTCGCCGAAGTCGGCAGCCCGACCGTCAGGCGGATCCCGGTGCCGGTGGTCGACCACCCGGCCGACGGATACGACCTGATCACCGTCCTGGTCCGCACCCATCAGGTCGACTCGGTGCTGACCTCGCTCGCCGATGTCGACGGTGACGTGCTGTTCCTGCACAACTGGGCGGCCGGGGCGCGACCGCTGGGCGAGGTGATCGGCCACGAGCGGGTCCTGCTCGGCTTCCCCACGGTCGGCGGCACCATGGACGGCGACGTCGTCCGCCACCGCGCGGCCGACGCCCTCACCCGCCGGGTCGCGATGCCGATCGGCGAACCCGACAGCCGCGTCACCCCCCGGCTGGAACGCATCGTGAAGACGTTCCGAACTGCCGGGATCAACGCCAAGGCCAAGCCGCAAATGGACGCCCGGCTCAGAACCCACGCCGCGTTCGCGGTCCCCCTCGGGCAGACGGTGCGGGCGGCGGGCGGCCCGGTGGCGCTGGCCGACGACAGGGACGCGGTCCGGGGCATGCTTCACCAGATGCGGCGGAACCTGGCCGCCCTCCCGACGCCGCCGGTCCCGCGCGGCTTCGACGCGCTGCGGACGCTGCCGGAAGGGCTGCTCGTGGGGGTGTTGCGGCGTTTCCTGCGGAGTCCGACGGCCGTCCACAGCGGGCTCAGCAACACCTCGCCCGCCGAGGGGGCCGAACTCGAGCGGCTGGCCGAACAGTTGCGGGTCTGCTCTCTCGTGAGGGCGCCGGAGCAGTGAAGCCGCTGGGACCTGCCGGCCGACCCGCCGACGAGGTCGGCCTCACACGGTCCTCGCCCCCAGCACGACCCGCCGCCCGAGATGTCGCGCTATTCCACGTCGACGGTGACCTCCTGCCAGTCGGTCCACTCCGACACGAGGCCCTGCTGCTCCGCCTTGGCCCGCCAGCGAATCTTCCAGCCGTCGTGCAGCACCCCCTCGGGCACCGTCACCCTGCCCTGCTCACCTGAGGGGACGTCCATCTCGTCATAGCCACTCCAGATCGGCCCCGTTCCCTGCTCCGGCGCGGACGGATCGTGCTCGACCTCGAACCCCACGTAGATCCAGTGGTCGTAGGGGTGGACGGCGGTGACGCGCAGTTCGGGGGTCAGGCTCGTCGTCACCGTCGCCCCGCCGGCCGGCACCCCGCAGGGGGAGGCGACGGTCTGCGCGTTCTCGGCGGCCAGGCCGGGGCGGTTGCCCCAGTGGAGAGGAGCGCCGGACCACGGTCCGGTCACCCGGGCCACCTCGACGCTCTCCCCCTCGCCGTAGCCGCCGCAGTCGGGCGTGACCGTGTGGGAGACCCGCAGAGTGGCCGAGGTGATCACCCCGGGCGGCAGTGTCGAGATGTCGAACTTCAGATAGGCCGCGCCTTCGGTGTCGTCGGGGAGGGAACCGACGGAGAGCACATCGCGGTACGGCGACGCCGGATATGCCGCGGTGTGGGCGGAGGTCACGCCGACATTGGCGATGGGCCGGTAGATCCGGGTGACCTCGGCGGTGTAGGCGTGCGCCGGGGCGGCCGGGACGACGGTGAGCCCGGCCACCGTCGCCACGGTGAGCAGCAGGGATTGCGCCTTCATCAAGCTCCTTGAAAGCGGATGACAGTGCGTTCTGACACCGAATTGGCGAGGACCGACAAATGCCGTCGTCATTCCACATCAATGGTTAATTTCTGCCAGTCGGAAGTCACTTCCAGCGGCGACCCCGACGTCGCCCGGACCCGCCACCGGACCTGGTAGCCGTCCTGGAGCAGCCCGGCGGGCACGACGGCACTCAGCTCCTCCGGGGTGGCGCGCACACCGGGGATGCCGGTCCAGATCGGCCCGGTGCCCTGTTCCGGGACGTCCGGATCGTGTTCGACCTGGAACGTCACCTTCCAGACCCCGCCGTCCGGCTGGAAGACCACGGCGCGCAGTTCCGGGGTGAGGCTCGTCGTCACCCCGCCGGGGAGAGACGGGACGACCTCCGTCGAGCTGATCTCCGGTCGGGGGACGGTCACGACCCCGTACTTCCAGTCGGACCAGCCGGAAACCGTTCCGTGGTCGAGGTTGTGGGCGCGGCCCCGCCACCGGATCTGATGACCGTCCTGGAGCAGCCCCGCCGGGACACGCACCTGCGCCGGCGGTGTCCCCGGCACGGGCGAGGCCACCGTTCCCGTCCAGATCAGGCCCGTCCCCTGCGCTGGGGCGGCGGGGTCGTGCTCAAGCTGGAACTCCGCCGCGAGGGCGCCGCCGACCGGGTCGGACACGTAACCGCTGAAGGAGGGCCGCGCCGATCTCACGATGGTGCTGAGCCCCTTCTGGATCGAGGGCTGGACGCCGGTCTTCACCAGAGCGGGCGCGGAGTAGGCGTCCATGGTGATCGTGAGCACCGGCCTGTCGATCTCCTCGTTCTCGCTGGACGCGAGGATCCAGTAGCCGTCGCCGGTGATCTCGTCGGCGGGCTGGAGGACCAGGCCGTGGTCGGCCGCGCCGTCCCGCCACTCCTGGACGAGGTCGGTGACCGGCCAGGTCATGTGGTTGGGATAGATCGCGCACGGCTGGCCGGTGACCTGGGCGCCGTCGGGGGTCGACCCGGGCGTGTTGCCCCACCACAGGAAGTCCGGGTCCCAGGCCTCGGTGACCCGGCGGACCTCCAGGACGTTCCCGCCGTCGGGATCGCACCCCGGCGCGGCCGAGGCGGTGACGCGTAACGACGCCGAGAGGATCTCACCGGGCGGCAGCGACGCCGTGTCGAACTTCAGATAGGCGTGGCCCCGGGTGGAGTCGGGGAAGTCGCCGACCCCCAGGGACCCGCTGCCGGGCGAGGCCGGGTGTTCCTCGCTCCAGTTGCTGCCCGCGACGGCGACGTCGGCGACGGGGGTCAGGTGCAGGGTGATCTCGGTGGGGTCGTCGGCCGCCGCGGCGGGGGCGACGGCTAGGCCGGTCGCCAGCACGACGGTGACCAGCACGGGTAGTGCCCTCATCAGGCTCCTTGGGATGCGGAGATGATCAATGGCATCGCGCAAGGAAACTAACAAAATTCCTTACTGGACGAAATATCGACATTTTCCGTCACTTGTCAGAAATGGCCGATGGCCCGGGAGAAGTTTCCCGGGCCATCGGTGAGAACCGCTACTTCATGGGACGGCAGGGCGGCGTCTGGAAGACGACGCCGTCGAGGAAGTTGCCGAACGCGCCCCCGCCCGCCGACGAGACGGCCTGGAAGGAGAACCGCGTCGTGGTCTGGCCGGCCGGGACCGTGTACGTGCCGGTGTACTGCCGCCAGGCGGTGTTGTCGGTCGCGATGTTCGGCGAGGTGGCCCCGGTCGGGGTCTGCGCCACAGTCGCGCCGGGAGCGCCGATGAGCACCTGCATGACGTCGGTGCCCGCGCGGCCGCGGTGCCAGATCGACCAGCTCATGACGGTGCCCGGCACGGTCGGCACGTCCTGGTAGAGGGTCGACGGCTGGGTGGCGTTGAGCTCGGCGAACTGCTGGCCGTCGGCCGCGGGCACGCCCTGGTAGCCGCTGCGCCAGATCTCCAGGAACCCGTCGGAGGCGGTGGTGCGCCAGCCGGCGGCCGGGTTGGTGGACGCGTCGGGGATGTCCCAGCGGGCCGAGGTGACGGCCGGGGACTCGAAGCTGCTGTTGGCCAACCCGATCGGGTTGGTGACACAGGTGACCACGACGGTGACGACCGCGGTGCTGGTGCCGCACGGCGTGTCGATCGTGTAGGTGAAGGTGTCGGTGCCGCTCAGGCCGGTCGGCGGCGTGTAGAGGACGCCGTTGCCGGAGACCGTCGCGGTGCCGTAGGCGGGCTTCCCGACGGCGGTGATCGTCGCGCCCGCGCCGATGTCGTTGGCCAGCACCGGGATGGTGACGGCCGTGTCCTGCGGAGTGGTGGCGGTGTCATTGACGGCCGTCGTCGGCGAGATGGCCGCGCCGTTGACGATCTGGATCGGCGGGGCCTGGGTGTTGTTGCCGAGCTGGCCCGGGAAGGCGATGACGCTGCTGATGCCGCTCGGGCGGATGCTCATGCTCCGGCCGGCCGTGCCGGGCTTGACGCGGAAGGTGAGGACCTTCGCCGCGGGGTCGCTCTTGGCGCCCGACGTGATGGTCAGGGTGGTGCCGCTGATGGTGCCCGTGCCCGACTGGCCGATGACGTCGGCGCTGGCGAGCAGCGAGGAGATGTCCCAGCGCGTGGTGTACGTGGTCACGAGCAGCGGCCACTTGTTGGTGCGATGGCCCAGGCGGAGGGTGAAGGTCGAACCGGGCGCGATCTGGCCGCCCCACAGCGCGGGCGTGGTGTCCACGGCCACGTTGCCGGTGCCGAGCTGCATCCCGATGACGTTCTTCCAGTAGTAGTTCACCGGGTAGTTCGCCTGGCCCTGCCGTACACACTGAGCCGCTTTGGTCCGCAGGTCGGGGGCGGCCGAGGCGGTGCCCGAGACCGCCGACGCGGTCGCCAGGGTGAGCAGCGCGGCGGCGAGGGCGGACGTGCGGCGTGCTGACTTCAAGACGAGCTCCGTTCTCGTAGATCAACTCGACGGGAACGTTACTTCTCGCGTTCGCGACATCGCGCAAGGTGACACAACCAGTTGATCATGCCGTTACGCCTTGACGATCTCGCCATCACCTCCGGCTGCCTAAGGTGATGGACCGTTACCGATAGTGAAGAGGTGCCGCATGCCCGTCCCCGTCGTCCGAGGAGTTTCCGCACTGATCGCGACCGGTGCGCTGATCGCCGGCACGGCCGTGCCCGCGCTGGCCATCGACGGCCAGTGGCCGCCCCCGACGGGGAGACCCGGCGAGGCGGTCACGGTACGGGTGGACGGGTTCGGCTCCGGACTCGGTCTGATGAGACTGACGCTGCCGTGCGGCCCCCAGATCTGGGGTCACAAGGGTCACATTCCCGGCTACGTCACCTACAGCTTCCACGACGACCGGCGCAGCCTCACCGTCGCGGCCAATGCCCTGCACTCCCCCGACGACGCCCGCACCGACCAGGCCCTCAACCAGGCCCTGACCGCCCACTTCTGCCCTCCGGCGCGCCGGATCCGGTGAGCTGGGCGTGCAGGCGCCCGCACTCGTGGACGAAGCGGATCGTGCGGCGGCTCCTGGCGAACTCGGCGACGACCGGGATCTCCCCGCGTGCACCCGTCCACCGGGCCACATCGGTGGCGAAGGCGACCAGCTCGGTCTGGGGGGCGGTGATGCGCCGGCCTTCGCCGAGCAGCTCGGGCA
Source organism: Herbidospora cretacea (assembly GCF_001570605.1). GTDB lineage: Bacteria > Actinomycetota > Actinomycetes > Streptosporangiales > Streptosporangiaceae > Herbidospora > Herbidospora cretacea. The sequence continues at coordinate 126,415 of NZ_BBXG01000014.1, forward strand.
GCATGGCGCTCAACATGCGCCACACCTCGTGGTGGCCGCCCGCCTCGGCCAGATCGGTCAGGGCCCTGATGACGGGCCGGGTCTCCAGCCAGGTGCTGCGGATCAGGCGGGCGAGCTGCCGGCCCACCGTCTCGGCGGGCAGGTCGCCCCGCGCGGCCATGCGCAGGACCAGCGGAATCGTCTCGGACGGCGCCGCGCCGAGCAGATAGGCGACGATCGTCGCCGTCGCCTCGCCCAGCGGGCCGTCGGCGGCGGCCATCCGGGAGACCTCGTTCTGGCCCACGTTCGTGGACCAGTAGCTGCGCAACGTGAAGGGCAGGAAGTTGACCGCCACGACCTCCCGATGGGACGGCACCATGGCGGGCCAGGCGCCCATCGCCCCGCCCTTCTCCTCGTCGGTCCAGTCGAACGGCTGCCGCAGCGCCACTTCGTCGATGAGCCGGACCCCGGTGGGCGCGGCCTGGAGCACCGGCGTCAGCCGGCCGCCACCCCCTTCGGCCGTGTGCGGCCAGGTGACGCCGCACTCCGGGTCGGGCAGGCCCTCCCCGGTCAGCCAGGTGGCGACCTGGCGCGCGGCGGCCGAGTCGATCGCGGCGGCACGTGCGGCTTCGACCGGGTGGCTGCCCCTCGGGAGCCGGAGCAGCGCCTGGGCCAGGTCGGCCTCCAGCGGCTCGCGGCCCGCGGCGGCACAGCGCTCCAGGCGGTCGACCAGCACGGCGGGGTCGAGGTGGCCGCGCAGCCAGGTCGGGGTCGCCAGCAGCACGGGCGGCAGGCTGCCGGCGCGGAGGGCGTCGAGGATCTCGGCGTATCGGTGCAGCAGGAAGTCGTGGAGCGGGGAGAGCGCGTTCGGGTGGGGTAGCAGGTGCTGCCGCCGCCACTCCTCGGCCTCGGGGAGCGGGTCGGGCTGGAAGGAGCGCCGCCGGGCCGGGAAGTAGATCACCGTCACGGCCGCACACGGCTCGTCGTCGCCCGGCGGAGGCACCGGGCCACCCGCGCGCATCGCCTCGATCCGGCCGGGATGGACGCCGAGCTCCGCCATGCGGCCGTAGACGCCGTCCATGACGAAGTCGGGCATCGCGTCCCCGGCGGCGGCGGCCTTCTCCTCGTCGTGATCGTCATGGATCCACGGCGGTTCGGCGACATCGACGACCGGTTCTTCGACGGGTTCTCCGTTGAGGGAGACCCAGCCGTTCGCGTAGGGGATCTTCTCGCCGTTCTCGCGGGCCTCGGCCGTGGACGGGCCGTCGTCGCTGGTCCAGGTGATGAAGATGGACCGCTCGGGGGCGTCGTCGTCCAGGTAGTGGCCCGGCCGTGCGCGTCCGTAGCTGAAGGTGATCCCCCGGTGCACCCGTTGCGGCAGCGCGATCGCCGCGCCACGGGTCACGGCGACCACCTGCGTCGAGTAGCTCTCGCCCTCCCAGAACCGCTCCGGCCCGAGCGGCGGCACCCTCGGCACGCTGCCCGGCGAGACCAGTTCGGCGGCCAGCGCCGTCTGCCACGCGCTGGGAGTGGTGCGCCGCTCGCCGTCCTGCCAGTAGCGGGACTGCTGCTCGACGTAGGGCGTGAGCCGGCGGCGCAGTTCGGCTGGGTCGGCGTGGATCCCGGCGACGAAGGCGGCCAGCCAGTGCTCCAGATGGACCCCCTCGTCGAGGCCGGAGGGGACGATCGACGACTCGGGGAACGGCTCGGCCTGCGGCGGTTCCGGGAGCGGCGGGAACTCCTTGCGCTCCGGCGCTTCCTCGACCGGGACCGGCCCGCCGAACCGCGTCGCCAGCGCGGAGCCGAGCTCGGCGGGCAGTTCGGGAATCGCCGCCAGGAACGCCTCGGCGTGATCCGCGAACGGACCGGCGTGCTTCAGGGTCAGCTCGGCCGCGCGGTTGCGCACGTCGAAGGACGCGTGCGCGTACGCCGTGGTCAGTGCGGTGACGAAGTCCTCCGCGCGCTCCGGGGCAGCCCGGATCGTCTGGTCCGTCCAGCGCAGACCCAGAGCGGCGAGCTTCGCCTCGGCGCGGAAGGTCAGCGCCTCCACCGCCTCGACCAGGTCGGCGTGGTCGAGCGGCAGCGCCCTGCGTATCTGCGCGGCGGCGAGTTCGGCGACCGGTCCCGGGGCCGACGGCAGCAACCGCAGGTAGTCGCGCACGCGGGGCGCCGACTCGGCGGGCGTGGGGTCGAGCAGCGTGTGCAGCCGGACGAAGAACCGCAGGTCCTGCGCGTCTCCACCGCGCAGGAACCGGCTCACGCACCCGTCGAGCGCCTTCTCCCTGGGCAGCTCGCGAACCGCGGCGGCCAGCCACCGGGTCGGCTCGGGCTCCAGCCTCTCCTCCCGCAGGGCGCGGCCCGCGCCGTCGGCGTCGAAGACGCGCGGCAGCAGAACCGGGAGCAGCGGATCGCCCTCGACGCCGGGCGCGGTCAGCCAGGCCGCCACCAGGGGGTCGTGGTCCGGCGGCGTCGCGCCGGACTCGCGGAGCAGCGCCACGGCCAGCGGCGCGAGGCGGTCGGCGGGCCGCCGGATCCGCTGGGCCAGCCGGACCGCGACGTCGCGCCGCCACTGCGGCGGCCGGGTGGCCGCCACCCGGCAGACCGTCGCGATGTCGAGCTCGGCCCAGCGGCGGTTGACGTCGCGGCTGGTCATCCAGGTCACGGCGGCGGCCGGGCCGGTGATGACGCCGATCCCGGCCAGCAGCAGCGTCCCGGCCAGGTCGTCGAGCAGCAGGCCGAGGTCCCAGGAGTCGAGGCCCCGCCGGGCGCGCAGTTCCTTGACGATGCCGGGCAGGTGCCCGCCCAGTTCGGCGCGCTCCTCCTCGGTGAGGGTGACGAGCCGGTCGGCCAGCCGGGTGACCGACTTGTCGGTGATCAGCTGGGAGATCTCCACGGCCTGCGTCGCTGAAGTCATGGCCGGGACTGTAGATCTCCCCACCGACAAACGCTCTCCACAGCGCGCAAGCTTTCTTGACACACAGCCTCTTTGTAAAGCTATAGTTTACGAGTGCAAGAAAAATTGACAGAGGCCCTGGAGGTCCTGAAAGCGCGCCTGGAGGCGATCCTCGCTTCACGTGTCCTGACGAGGAGCGACGACTGGGCCGACTCGATAGGGCGCGCCGTGAGCATGCAGGCCGCCGCCGACGACGTCGTGCGTGCCGTCGTGCAGCAGGCGCGCCAGAACGGCGCGACGTGGCAGGTCATCGGCGACGCGCTCGGCGTGACCCGGCAGGCGGCGTTCCAGCGCTACGGCAAGCCGATCGACCCGCGAACAGGAGAACCCATGAACACCACTCCCCTGCCCGGCGCGGCCGAACTGGCCGCCTCGGTGATCCAGGACCTCGCGTCCGGGCGATGGACGCGGGTCACCGAGCAGTTCGATCCGAGCATGCGCGACGGCCTGTCGGAGGACGCGCTCGCGGCGGCGTGGGCGCAGATCGTCGGCCTGTCGGGGGCTTTCGAGGGGCTCGGCGAGCCTGAGGTCACCCGGGCGGGCGACGTGACGATCACGAACACGCCGCTCGCGCTGGAGGCGGGCGACTACACGGCCCGGATCGTGTTCCGCGACGACCGCACCATCGCCGGTCTGCACATCCTCGAAAGGCAGGCGCCATGACCGTCGAAACGCCGGGCGGATCCCGCATGACCAGCCGCGACGTGCGCGCCGTGGGCGTGTTCACCGCCCTGGCGGTCGCGCTGGCCTGGCTCGTCGCGCTCCCGCTCTGGTGGGGCGACGGACTCGCCAGCCGATGGTTCACCCTCGTGGCCGCCGCCATGATGGCGACCCCGGCGATCGCCGCCCTCGTCGTCGTGTTCCTCGTCGAGCGGCCACGGCACAAGACGCTGACGCTCGGGCTGTGGCCGCTGCGACCGGTCAGGAGCCTGATCGGCTACGCGGTGCTGGGGATCGTCGTGTCCATCGCGCTCGTCCTGGTTGCGCTGCCGATCGGCGCGCTGCTGGGGGTCTACCCGGCCGATTTCGTGAACTTCTCCGCATTCCGGCAGGTCCTCGCCGAGCAGGCGGGAGCGGCCGAGATCCCGATCCCGATCGGCGCGCTCGTCGTCATCCAGCTCGCCGTGCTCCCCTTGGCGGCGTTCATCAACCTCATCCCGGCGCTGGGCGAGGAACTCGGGTGGCGGGGGTGGCTGCTGCCGAAACTGATGCCGCTCGGCACGCTCCCCGCCCTCCTGATCTCGGGCGTGATCTGGGGCCTCTGGCACGCGCCGCTCGTCCTGCTCGGCTACAACTACCCGGACGCGCCGGGCTGGCTCGGCCTGACCGCGATGGTCGGCATGTGCGTCCTGGTCGGCGCGGTCTTCGGCTGGCTGCGGCTCCGATCGGGCTCGGTGTGGCCCGCCGCCCTGGCGCATGCCGCCTTCAACGCGGCGGGCGGCACCTACCTGCTCTTCGCCAGGGCCGGAGAGCAGGTCGACACCACGCAGGCGACGATCCTCGGCTGGAGCGGCTGGATCGTGCCGCTCGCCCTCGTCGTGATCCTGCTCGCCAAGGGACAGTTCGCCCCGCGAGCTCTCGGGATCAGTGCTGAACCGGCTCCCAGCGGCCCGTCTTCATCGACCGGTAGCACGCGTCGATGATCCGGTTGACGACCACGCCGTCGTCGAAGGTCTCCAGCGGCGTCTCGCCCGCCGCGAAGCAGTCGACGAAGTGCCGCATCTGCTGGGAGAAGCCGTAGGCCCTGGTCTCCTCCGGCACCGGGTAGACCCAGCCGGTGTCCGCGTCGGCCTTCTCCACCAGGTAGCCGACGGGCTGGGTGATGAAGCCCCACACGGGCGTCGAGGCGGTGTCGGTGACCAGGCGGCCGGCGCTGCCGACGAACTCGTGGCGCAGCTGCATGCCGCCCTTCTCCACCCACGACGACTCGATCGAGGCGACCTGGCCACCGGCGAACTTCAGCAGCGCGATGGCGGTGTCCTCACCGGTGGTCTTGTCCTGGTGGGCCAGCGTCGCGCCCCACGCGAAGACCTCGACGACCGGGTTGTCCTTGCCGAAGAAGTGCCGGGCCGACTCGACCGTGTGGCAGCCCATGTCCAGCAGCGCGCCGCCGCCCGCCGTCTCGGCGTCCCAGAAGTGGGGGGCGTGCGGGCCTGAGTGGCCCTCGCGGGCGCGCATCCAGAGCACGTCGCCGATGCCGCCCGCCTCGACGATCTCGTGGGCCTTGGCGATGTTGGGCGAGAAGACCGAGCTCTCGGCGTAGCCGTGCCAGATGCCGGCCTCGGTCACCACCTTGAGGATCTCCTCGGCCTCCGGGCCGGTCCGCGCGAGCGGCTTGGTGCACACGACGCCCTTGCCAGCGGCGGCCACGTGGCGCACCGCCTCCAGATGCACCTCGTTCGGCAGCGCGACGACGACGAGGTCCACGGCCGGGTCCTCGCAGAGCGCCTGCATGGTCTCGTGTGGTCTCGTGTTGCGTCCGGGCCGGGCGGCGAAAGCGGCGGCCCGCTCGGGGGATCGGGAGTAGTGCGCGACGAGCTCCGCACCCTTCACGTCGTCGAGTGCGTCGGCATAGCACTCGCTGATAAACCCTGCACCGAGCAGGCCGACACCGATCATCTGGTCCTCCGGACGCGGTTCCAGGCGGCAAAGGGCACGCCGTGGATCGAAAGGTAGCATCACCGCAAACCAAAGCAATACCTCTTGTTACCACGCAGGTCATCTGTGTACGCTGCCGCATCAGGCGCTGGCCTCCGGGGGAGCAAGCGATCAAAACAAAAGTGAGAGGCAACCCCATGCATGCAATACGTGCATCCGTTGCGTTGGTCGCGGCGGCGGCCGCCGTCCTGACCTCGGCCTGCGCGCCGTCGGCGACACCCGTGACCACCGGTGGCGGAACTTCCGCCCCGGCCGCCGCCGGCGAGAAGACCGTGCTGACACTGGGAAGCTGGCGTACCGAGGACCTGGCGATGTGGGAGGACGAGATCCTCCCCGCCTTCGAGAAGTCCCACCCGAACATCAGCGTGAAGTTCGCCGCGACCAACACCAACGAGTACAACGCGGCCATCCAGTCGCAGGTGGACGGCGGCACCGGCCCCGACCTCATCACCTGCCGCCCCTACGACGTCAACCGCTCGTGGATCAAGAAGGGCTACTTCGAGAAGCTCGACGGCAAGCCGATGCTGGAGGCGTTCGAGCCGCTGGCCCTCGACCCGTGGTCGGACGACGCGGGCAGCCGCTACTGCCTGCCGACGGCCGCCGTGCTGGCCGGCTTCTACTACAACAAGGACATCTTCGCCGAGCTCGGTCTCCAGGTGCCGACCACCCAGGAAGAGTTCCTGGCCGTGCTCAAGAAGATCAAGGACAACGGCAAGTACACGCCGCTCGCGGTCGGCTCGTCGGAGTCGTGGCAGCTGGCGTACAACGGCCTCTACAGCATCGGCCCGGTCTACTGGAAGGGCGAGGAGGGCCGGCAGGGCCTCATCAAGGGCACCAAGAAGGTCACCGACCCCGACTTCCAGAAGGCCTTCGACGCGTTCGCCGCGTGGAAGCCCTACCTGCCCAAGGGCTTCGAGAGCCTGAAGTACCCGGACATGACGCAGCTGTTCACCCTCGGCAAGGCCGCGATCCTGCCCGACGGCTCCTGGAACATCAACCAGGTCGCCGTCGACGGCCTCAACGTCGGCGTCTTCGGCCCGCCGACCGACGTCGCGGGCGGCGACCGCTACCTCCAGGAGATGCCCGACATGGCCATCGGCGTCAGCGCGGCCAGCAAGAACAAGGCCGCCGCCGAGGAGTTCCTGGCCTGGACCGCCACCCCCGAGTTCCTGGAGCTGTACGTCAACAAGCTGCCCGGCTTCTTCTCGATGGCCAAGCAGCCCGTGACGTACACCAACCCGCTCGCGCAGGCGTTCGCCGACCTGAAGAACGGCGCCAAGCTCACCCCGCGCCTCGGCCTCGACCGGCTCAGCGCCGGCACTCCCCCGTTCGACGACGAGGTGTGGCGCGTGCTCCAGCTCATGCTCAACGAGGACCTCAGCACGCAGAAGGCGACCGAGGAACTCCAGAAGGGCCTGGCCAGCTGGTACACGCCACAGCAGTGACACCCGTGCCGGGCCCCCGTGGCGGGGCCCGGCACGACTCCGCGATTTGGAGAGGCACCTCTTGAACCGGGCCCACTACCGCTACTTCCTCGCCTTCACCCTGCCCGCGCTCGCGGTCTACGTGGTGTTCGCGGCGCTCCCGCTGGTGAACTCCATCTGGTACAGCCTGTACGACACCGACTCGGGCGTCGCCAGGTTCGTCGGCCTGGAGAACTACGTCTACCTGTTCACCAACCCGACGACCAGCGAGCGTTTCTGGAACGCGCTGACCAACAACCTGGAGTTCTTCGCCATCCACCTGCTCGTGGAGGTGCCGCTCGGCCTGCTGCTGGCCGCGCTGCTCACCTCCGGCAGGCTGCGCCGGTCGACGGGCGTCTACCGGACGTTGTTGTTCATCCCGACCACGCTGTCGGTGGTGATCGTCGGCTTCGTGTGGCGGCTCATCATCAACCCGCTGTGGGGCCTGGTCGACTTCCCGCTCCTCGGCGACGAGCGCACCGCGCTGCCGACCATCTCGCTGATGTCGGTCTGGCAGTACGTCGGCATCCCCATGATCTTCCTGTACGCCGCCCTGCTGGCCGTCCCCAACGACGTGCTGGAGGCCGCCCGGGTCGAGGGGTCGGGCGCCTGGTCGACGTTCTGGCGGGTGAAGTTCCCGCTGATCGCACCGCAGTTCGGGCTGATCGCGATCCTGACGTACATCTGGACCTTCAACGGGTTCGACCTCGTCTTCGCCCTGAACGGCTCGGCCCCCGGGCCCAACTACAGCACCGACATCCTCGGCACGCTGTTCTACCGCACCTTCTTCGGATCGAGCGGGCAACTCTCCGACCTCGACCTGGGCGCGACCGTTGCGAGCGTGATCTTCCTGATCATCCTGGTCGTCACCGCCGCCTACTTCGGGCTGCTGCACCGCCGTCTCAGGAGTTACGAACTTTGAAAAGCAACCGAGACCGCGCCGGGTCGCTCGTGACGCACGCGCTGCTGATCTTCTTCGCGCTGCTCGCGGTCGCGCCCATCCTGGTGATCGTGGTCAACTCGTTCAAGACCACGCCGGGCATCTTCGGCCAGCCGTTCGCGCTGCCGAACGCCGAGACCTTCAGCCTCGGCGGCTACGAGCGGGTGTTCACGCGCGGGCAGTTCGTCACCAACTACGGCAACAGCCTCATCGTCACGGTCGGGGCCACGGTGGCCACGCTGGTGCTGGCGACGCTGGCGGCCTTCGCGCTGACCGAGTATAAGGTGCGGTTCGCCCCGCTCGTGGGCGGGTTCTTCGTGCTGGGCATCATGCTGCCGATCCGCCTGGGCACCGTGCCGATCATCAAGACGATGATCTCCTGGCAGCTCATGGACACGTTGACGGCGCTGGTGCTGGTCTACACGGCGATGAGCCTGCCGCTGGCGATCGCGCTGCTGATGACGTACTTCAAGGCGGTGCCGGGCGCGATCAAGGAGGCCGCGCGCATCGACGGCGCGGGCGAGCTGCGCACCCTGTCGATCACCCTGCCGATGGTCCGGCCTGGCTTGGCGGCGGTGGCGTCGGTGACGATGCTGCCGATCTGGAACGACCTGTGGTTCCCGCTCATCCTCGCGCCGAGCAAGGAGAACCAGACGGTGACGCTCGGCGTGCAGCAGTTCGTGGGGCAGTTCCTCAACGACTACCCGGCGCTGCTCGGCGCGCTCACGCTGGGCGCGGTGCCGCTGATCGTGCTGTTCGTGGTGTTCTCGCGGCAGTTCATCCAGGGCCTGAGCGCGGGCATCGGCAAGTGAGAAGGTCAGCGCTGGAAGCTGGTGCGCAGCCGGTAGCGGTCGCCCCGGTAGCAGACCATCGAGGAGAACAGCGGGGTGTCGTTGGCGCCGTAGACGAGCTGGCGCATCACCAGCACCGGCTTGCCGACCTCCAGCTGGAGGTGGCCCGCCAGGTAGTCGTCGGACTCGCGGGCCTCGATGGTGGCGTTGGCGCGGGCCGGGTGGAGGCCGACGGAGGCGATCTGCTCGTAGAGGGAACCGGCGGTGAAGTCGAGCTCGGCGAAGCCGGGGACCAGCTCGGCCGGGATCCGGGTCAGGTCGAGGGCGGTCGGCACGCCGTTGAGCAGGCGCACCCGCTCCAGCACGAACAGCGGGGTGCCCGGCGCGATGGACAGCTGCTCGGCCTCGTCGAGGTCGGCCGGCACCACCTCGTGGCGCAGCACCGTCGAGCTGGGCGTCAGGCCCATCTGGCGGGCGGTCTCGGTGAACGACTCCAGGCTGTTGGGCCACTCGCGGGCGGGCGCTCCGGCGCTCGGCGCGACATACCAGCCGCGGCCGTGGGAGGGGCTGAGGATGCCCTCTTCGACCAGGGTGCGCAGCGCCTTGCGCAGGGTGACGCGGCTGATGCCGAGCCGCTCGCACAGCTCGCGCTCGGGGGGCAGCCGGCCGCCCGGCTTGAGCATGCCGGTGCCCAGCTGCTCCTTGATGAGGTTCACCGCCTGGATCCACAGCGGCTCGGGGTGATCGGCGTGGATCGACGGCGACGTCGGGGCGTTCACGCTCGCATTATCGCGGAACCACCCTCCGGTACGCAAACCACAGAAGACCAGATGAGTCCTGGTTTATCCCGGCCGGATATCCCGACAAACCTGTAGTCACCGGCATGATCAGGCAGATCCGTCTGCCGTTACGGTCACCCGAATCCAGCCTTTCGGTATCTCTGCGTCCGTATTGGTATGGCGTGGTACACACTTTGGTACTAATCTGGTTATGAGAGGAGTCATCGTGAGGGAACACAGCACACTCCGCGCCGAGGAGATATCGGCGGCGCGCGAGATCCTCGTCCGCGAGGGCCTGCTGAACGAGACGACCCACGTGTCGTACCTGGGCCTGAAGGAGCAGGACAAGCGCAAGCCGGCGGGGGCGCGCGAGTTGCGGGCGATGCTCGTCGACATGGCCGACGGCCGCTCCCACGACGTGGTGGTCCGCCCGTCGGACGGCGCGCTGGTGTCGTTGACCGAGCTCGACCCGGCGGTCGACGGCCAGGTGCCGGTCATCATGCTGGAGTTCGCGATGGTCGAGGCGATCGTGCACGCTGACGAGCGCTGGCTCGCGGCCATGCGCCGGCGCGGCCTGACCGACCTGTCGAAGCTGCGCGTGCAGCCGCTGTCGGCGGGCCGGGCGATGACCGAGGACGAGCGGGGCCGCCGCCTCCAGCGCACCCTGACCTTCCTGCAGAAGGACGAGCACGACCTGCCCTGGGCCCACCCGGTCGACGGCGTCGTCGCCTACGTGGACGTCATCGAGAAGACGGTCGTCGAGGTGCTCGACAACGCCGTCCTGGACGTCCCGCAGGAGGACGGCAACTTCCACCTCGCCTCCTATGTCGGCGAGACCAGGCAGGGCCTCAAGCCGATCGAGATCACCCAGCCGCACGGCCCCAGCTTCACCATCGACGACGACCAGGTGCTCGACTGGCTCGGCTGGAAGGTCCAGGTCTGCTTCGACTCGCGCGAGGGCCTGGTGCTGCGCGACCTGTCGATCAACGACCGCAGGGTCGTCGACCGCGCCTCCATCGCCGAGATGGTCGTCCCGTACGCCGACCCCAGCCCCCAGCGCTGGTTCCAGACCTTCTTCGACGGCGGCGAGTACCTGCTCGGCAACTTCGCCAACTCCCTCAAGCTCGGCTGCGACTGCCTCGGCGAGATCACCTACCTGGACGCCGTGGTCGCCGACAACGCGGGCAACCCGCGCGTGATCCCCCAGGCGATCTGCATCCACGAGGAGGACGCCGGGGTGCTGTGGAAGCACACCTCCCACTTCACCAACTCCAGCGAGGTGCGCCGCAACCGCCGCCTGGTGATCTCCTTCTTCGTCACCGTGGGCAACTACGACTACGGCTTCTACTGGTACCTCTACCTCGACGGCACGATCGAGCTGGAGGTCAAGGCCACCGGCGTCGTGTTCACCTCGGGCCACCCGAACCCCGGCGGCGACTACGCCTACGCCACCGAAGTCGCCCCCGGCCTCGGCGCCCCGCACCACCAGCACCTGTTCAGCGCCCGCCTGGAGATGGCCGTCGACGGCCCCGCCAACTACGTCGAGGAGATCGACGCGGTGGCCGTGCCGCGCGGCCCGGAGAACCCGACCGGCACCGGCATCACCCAGCGGGTCACCCGCCTGCGCCGGGAGAGCGACGCCCCCCGCCTGGCCGACGGCCGGAGCGGCCGGGTCTGGCGCGTGGCCAACCCCGAGGTGCGGAACCGCCTCGGCAGGGACGTCGCCTACGTGCTGCACCCCGAAGGCATGCCGGTCCTGCTGGCCGACGCCGAGTCCGACCTGTACGGCCGGGCCGTCTTCGCCTCGGGCCACCTGTGGGTCACCGCGTACGACCCCACCGAGCTCTATCCGGCCGGTGACCTGGTCAACCAGCATCCCGGCGGGGCGGGCATGCCCGCCTGGGTCGCCGCCGACCGCGACATCGACGGCGCGCCGATCGTGCTCTGGCACACCTTCGGCATGACGCACTTCCCGCGCCCGGAGGACTGGCCGGTCATGCCGGTGGACACCACCGGTTTCAAGCTCAAGCCATCCGGCTTCTTCGGCCGCAACCCGACGCTGGACATCCCGGCGTCCGGCGGCGCCACGCACTGCCATTCGTGACTCATCGATATCTGGGGAAAGCATGTCAACGCCGAAAGAAGGTCACATCTCCTTCGCGTCCGCGCGGGCCGGTCAGGCCGCCGCGCTGCGGACCGCGATCGAGCGGCTGAGCAGGGACGTCACGGTCCGGCAGGCCGAGGGCTGGTTCCGGGGAGATGGCCCGATCTTCGTCGCCATCGGGGCCAGCCACGCCGCCGCCTGCGCGCCGGTCTGGACGCTGCGCAGCCGGGGCGTGCACTCCTGGCGGCTGAGCGCGGGCGACCACCCGCTGCCGTTCCCGCGCAGCGCCCACCCGCTGGTCGCGGTGTCGCAGAGCGGGCGCAGCAGCGAGACGCTGGCCGTGCTCGGCACGGTCGACCCCGATCTGCGGTACGCGGTCACCAACGCCGCCCCCTCGCCGATCGCCGACCTGGCCGGGCGCGGCGTGTCGCTGGGCGGCATCCCCGACAGCTACGCCTCGACGATCGGCTACACCGCGACCGTCGTCGCCCTCGGGATGATCGCCGAGGCGTGGGACGGCGGCACGGTCGACCCGACGTGGTCGCTGCTGCCGGGCCACGTCGACGCGTTGGAGAGCGCCCTGGCCGAGCGGGCCGGGGAGCTGGCCGCGCCGTTCGCCGCCTCCCGGGCCGGTGACTTCGTGGGCGGCGGGCCCTCCGCCGGTTCGGCCGAGGCCGGGGCGCTGCTGTTCCGCGAGACGGTCCGGCTGCCCGCCGCCGCGATGAGCACCCGCCAGTACCTGCACGGCGCGATGGAGTCGGCGGGCGACACCGTGCACGTGCTGTTCGGCGACGACCGCGAGCTCACCCTGGCCCGCACGCTGGCCGCCGCGAACCACCCAGTGATCCTGGTGACCTCCGCCGACGTCGAGCCCGGACCCTCCTTGCAGGTGGTCCGCCTGCCGTCGGTGTCGCCGAACCAGCGGGCGGTGCTGGAGGCGTTCGTGCTCCAGGCGCTCGTCGCCCGGACGGCCGAGGACGCCGGCGTCGACATCGAGGAGTTCGTGTTCGACAACGCCGACACGAAGGTCGGGGCGGCCCTGTGACGGTATTCGCCGGGCTGGACATCGGCGGCACCAAGACCCACCTGCGGTTCGAGACCTCCGACGGCCGGGTGCTGGCCGACGTGGTCGACCCGACCGACACCTGGTCGGCCACGCCCGTCGACGAGGCGGCCCGCTGGATCGCCGGCCTGGTCGAGCGGCACCGACCGGCGGACGCCACGCTCGGCGCGATCGCCGTGGGCGCGCAGGGCTGCGACGACGAGCACCACTGCGCCGAGTTGTCCCGCGCGCTGTCGTCGGCGGCCGGGGTGCCGGCCGCGGTCACCAACGACGCCGCGCTGCTGGTCCCGGCGGCCGGGCTGACCTCGGGCATCGGCGTGATCGCCGGCACCGGCTCGATCGCCGTGGCGGTGCGGCCCGGCGGCGGGCTGATGTTCGCCGGCGGCTGGGGCTGGGTCATCGGCGACGAGGGCAGCGCGCCCGCCCTGGTCAGGGAGGCCGTGCGGGCCGCGCTGACCAGGAACGACACCGGCGACGGCGGCGACGTGCTGCTGGCGCTGCTGATCGAGGCGTTCGGCGTGCCCGGCGCGGTCGGGCTGGCCCGCAGCGTCAACGACATCCCGACGGCCGAGCACTGGGCGCCGAAGGCCCCGGCCGTCTTCGCCGCAGCCGCCCGTGGTTCGGCCGACGCGCGCGCCGTCATCCGGGCGGGCGCCGAGAGCCTGGCCCGCCTGGTCGGCGTGCTGGCCGCCCGGGGCGCGGGCGTCACCGACGTGGTCGCGGCGGGCGGGGTCATGACGGGCCAGCCCGACCTGTACGCGGCCTTCCGCGACGCGGTCACCCGGGACCATCCGGGGCTGACCGTCCATCTGCTGAGCGAACCCCCTGTCACCGGCTCGGTCGCGCTCGCCCGGCGTCTCCAACCTGAGGAGCAGACATGAATTCAAGGGACAAATCGACCGGTGAGACGCTCGGCTCGGTGACCGAGTCGACGGTCTCCGACGTCGACGCCGCGGTCGGCCGGGCCGCCGCCGCCCAGCCCGCCTGGGCCGCGCTCCCCTACACCGACCGCGCCGCCGCGCTGCGCACGGCCGCCGCCCGGCTTGAGTCCAGGGCGGCGGAGGTGCGCGACCTGATCGTGCGCGAGACGGGGTGCATCCCCGGCAAGGCCGACTACGAGATCGGCGCCGCCGGCGGCGAACTCCACGCCGCCGCCGCGCTGGCCGCCCGGCCCGTCGGCGAGGTGCTGCCCTCCAACCACGCGGGCCGCTTCAGCCTGGCCGAACGCCTCCCCCTCGGCGTCGTCGCCGCGATCACGCCGTGGAACTTCCCGCTGGTCCTGGGCATGCGGGTGGTCGCGCCCGCGCTCGCCCTGGGCAACACGGTCGTGCTGAAGCCGTCGCCGGAGACCCCGCTGAGCGGCGGCTCGCTGTTCGCCGACCTGTTCGACGGCGACGTGCTCCAGATCGTGCAGGGCGGTCCCGAAGTCGGCGAACGCCTGGTCACCCACCCCGACACCGCGATGGTGCACTTCACCGGCTCCACCACGGTCGGCCGTGCCATCGCCGCCCAGGCGGGCGGCCTGCTGAAGAAGGTGTCGCTGGAGCTGGGCGGCAACAACGCCCTGGTCGTCCTGGACGACGCCGACCTGGAGCAGGCGGCGATGATCGGCGCCTGGTCCAGCTTCCACTACCAGGGCCAGACGTGCATCACGGCCGGACGCCACATCGTCCAGGCCGGGATCGCCGACGCCTACGTCGCCGAGCTGACCCGGCGGGCGGCGGCCATCAAGGTCGGCGACCCGTTCACCGAGGCCGTCGGCCTCGGCCCGATGATCAACGAGCGCCAGTTCACCCGGGCGGCGGAGATGCTGTCGGAGGCCGTGGCGGCGGGCGCGTCGGTGCTCACCGGAGGACCCGGCGAGCCCCCCTTCTTCCGCCCCGCCGTGGTGACCTCGGTCGACCCGGGCACGCGGCTCTGGCGGGAGGAGATCTTCGCCCCGGTCGCGCCCGTGCTGGTCGTGGCCGACGAGGAGGAGGCGATCCGGGTCGTCAACGACACCGAGTACGGCCTGGTCAACTCGGTCGTGACGGCCGACCTGCGGCGCGGCCTGGCGGTGGCCCGCCGGTTGCGCGGCGGCATGGTCCACGTCAACGACGCGACCCCGCAGGACGAGGCGGGCGTCCCGTTCGGCGGGATCGGCCAGTCGGGCCTGGGCGGCCGGTCGGGCGGCGACGACAACCTGGAGGAGTTCACCACCCGGCGCTGGCTGACCACGACGGACCTGCCGGTGCACTACCCGTACTGACCCTGCCGGGGGGAGGACCGCCGGTCCTCCCCCCGACACCGACCCACATCATGACCGCCGCATCCGTGCCGAGGGCCCTTACCCTGCGGCGGAGTGACGCGGAAGACTGTGGTGGCATGAGCCTCGACATCGCGCGGGTTCGCGCGCTTTATCCTGCCCTCTCTGACGGATACGCCTGGCTGGACGCCGCCGCCGGCACCCAGGTCCCCCGGCCGGTGATCGACGCCATCGCCGCCGCCTACGCCGAGGGCATCGGCAACACGCACGGCGCGTTCCCGGCCAGCGCGCGGTCGGACGCGATCGTCGCGCGGGCGCGGCAGGCCGTGGCGGACCTGGTCGGCGGTGACGCGGGTGGCGTGGTGCTCGGTCCGAACATGACCACGTTGACCTACCGGTTCGCGTACGCCCTGGCGAAGGACTGGGGGCCGGGCGACGAGATCGTGGTGTCCCGGCTTGACCATGACGCGAACGTCCGCCCCTGGGTGCAGGCCGCCGAGCGGGCCGGGGCCCGAGTCCGGTGGGCGGCCGTCGAGGTGCCGAGCGGGGAGCTGCCCGCCGAGCAGTACGACGAACTGGTGACCGACCGGACGAGACTGGTCGCGGTCACGGCGGCCAGCAACATCCTGGGCACCATGCCCGACGTCCGGCGGATCACCGACCGGGCCCATGCCGTCGGCGCGCTGACCTACGTCGACGGCGTGCACGCCACCCCGCACACCCCGATCGACATGGTCGCCCTCGGCGCGGACTTCTACGCCACCAGCGCCTACAAGTGGTCCGGGCCGCACATCGGCGCCGTCACCGCCCGCCCCGAACTGCTCGGACGCCTCTCGCCCGACAAGCTCGCCTCCTCTCCGGCGGAGGTCCCGGACCGGTTCGAGACGGGCACGCTGCCCTTCGCCGACCTGGCGGGGGTGGCCGCCGCGGTCGACCACCTGGCCGGGCTCGACCCGGACGCGACCGGCACCCGGCGGGAACGGCTGCTCGCCTCGATGACGGCGGTCGAGGCCCACGAGCAGGCCGAGCTCGCCCACCTGCTCAAGGGGCTGTCCGCGCTGCCCGGTGTCGGTCTGGTCGGCTCGCCCCGGCGGCGTACGGCCACCGCGTTCTTCACCGTCGCCGGGCACACCCCGCGCCAGGTGGCCGAGCATCTGGCCGCCCGCCAGGTCAACGTGTGGGACGGGCACTGTTACGCCTGGGAGCTCACCCAGGCCTTCGGCATCCGCGACAACGGGTCGGGCGTCCGGGCCGGGCTGGTCCACTACAACGACCGATCAGACGTGGACCGCCTGCTCAACGCACTGGAAGACCTGACCACCTGACGGTTCGATCGAGTGCCGCCCGGCCGGCGGGTCCCCAGTTCGGCTTCCCGCCGGGAAGGCCGCGATCCCCGTTCTGCCCCATGAGCATCAGGAAGAGGCTCTTCAGGGCGGCCAGCCCGCGCGCTCGCCGGACCGCCGCCTCGTCCGCCTGCGCGTACGTGGCGAAGAACTGTGAGGCCGTGCCCTCGGGCAGCAGCACCCAGGCGGCGGCGAGGTCCCACGCCGGGTCGCCGGCGAACAGGTCGCCGAAGTCGACGATGCCCGAGAGGGTGCCGCCGGAGACGACGACGTTCGCGGGGTGGAGGTCGCCGTGCACCCACACGGGCGGGCCCTCCCACGCGGGGGCCGCGACCGCGTCGTCCCAGACGGCCCGCACGTCGGCGGCGACGTCGTCAGGGGCGACGGCCTGGAGGAAGTACTCGAAGCCGTCCGTGCAGTTCCGGGGATGGGCGCCGCGGTCCGTGGCGGTCGGCGCCTCGGCGGGCGCCTTCACATGGAGCGCCCGGAGGAAGCCCGCCAGCGTGTCGGCCGCGTGGGCACCCCGGCTGATCGAGCCGTGGTCCAGCGGCTCGCCGGGAACCCACGTCATCACGGTCCAGTGCTTGGGGAAGCGCTCGGAGGGTTCGCCGAACCGCACGGGGGTCGGCACCGGGAGCGGCAGGCGCGGGGCCAGAACCGGTAGCCACCGCCGCTCCTTGAGCTGAAGCTCCGGGGTCGGGTCCATGCGCTGCATGCGCACGGCCAATTCGTCCCCGAGGCGCCACATGTGGTTGCCCCAGCCGCCCGCCACCTCGCGGACGGCCAGCTCCGCGAGGTCGGGATGTTGCTCCAGCAGCAGGTCACGGACCAGGTCGGCGGTTATCTCGAGATCAGGTCCAGTCATGCGATGTCACGATAGCGAGGCCGGCGCTCACCCTCCGGCGAAGTGGCCATGGGGGTGCGGATCACCGAGTCTCGAAGTGCTGATCTTCGGGACGGACCCCGTTCCCGCCCGCCGACCAGGTGATCGACGAGCGCGACCGGTGAACCTCGATCTCGTCACATGTCCAGGGTGAGCTTTTGCCAGTCCGACCAGCCCGTCTGGAACGGCCCGCCGTACGCGCCCACCCGCCAGCGGACCTGCAGGCCGCCTTCGACGAGGCCGTCGGGGACGGTCACCACCGCCTGGCCGCCCGAGGGAACGTCCAAGACGGTCTTCTCCCAGATCAGGCCGGTTCCCTGGAGCGGCGCGTCCGGGTCGTAGGCCATCTGGAACACCACCCGCGTCGAGTCGAGCAGCGGATGCGTCACCGTGGCCCGCAGTTCGGGGGTCAGGCCCAGGCTCACCGTCGAACTCTCGCTCTCATACGACGGGACGACCTCGCGGGCGGTGATCTGGGAGACGTCGGCGGCCACGGTCCCTGCGTTCCACGCCGACCAGCCGGAGACGGTGCCCGCCGTCACGTTGTGGGCGCGGACCCGCCAGCGGATGTGCCAGCCATCGTCCAGCAGCCCCGCGGGCACGACCACCGACGGCCTGCCGAAGCTGGACACCGGGGCGGTGGTGGTGGTCCAGATCTGCCCGCTGCCCTGATCGGGGACGCCGGGATCGTGCTCGACCTCGAAGTCGGCGGTCAGAGTGCCACCGGCGGGGTCGACAACCTGCGTTTGGAGGCGGGGCGTCAACCCGGCCACCCAGGTGTCGGCGCCGTCCTCGTGAGTCGCGATGGACGACGCTCTCGTGGACGGAGCGGAGGGCACGTCCATGGTGACCGTGAGAACGGGCACGACGTCGAGCGGGTTGATCCACGAGGCGAAGGTCCAGAGCCCGTCGTCGGTGCTCTCGTCCGGAGACTGGAGCACCAGTCCGTGGTTCTCCGCGCCACCGGCCCAGGCGTTGACGATGTCCGTGACCGGCCACTCCACCTTGTCGGGGTGGACCGAGCACTGCTGGGCGGCGATCTGGGCGTCTTCGCCGGTCGAGGCGGGCTGATTGCCCCAGTGGAGGAAGTCGTCGGACCAGGGTCCGGTGACGCGGCGCACCTGGACGCCCTCCCCCACCTCGGGCCCGCAGGCCGGCAATCGGATGCCGCGTGGATCGGGGAGACCGCCTCAATCCACGCGGATCAGAGGAGAATCACATGTCAATCTCCGGGCGTCGCAGGAACGTCATCAGAGTGGATGCGTACCGGGAGGTGCCGCCCAGGTTCGGGTGAAACGACTGTGCCGACAGACCGAGGGTGAACCAGGGGTTGTCAGGGATGCGGAGCGGAGGGTTCTCACCCTGCGTATAGGTGAGGACAGGTCCATTGATTCCCGGCAAACTGCCGCACAGCGCATTGCCCTCGAAGGAGGTCCTCGGGTCGACGAACCACACCTTCGGCCGGTTCACGTGCTGTGTCCTGAGGTGGGTCGTCATCAGTTCCAATCTCTCAGCCAGTTCGTCGGCCATGTCGTTGAGCCAGAGCGCCTCACCCAGGCTGATCCCCGCCGTCGCGTCGACCCGGATGCCGGTTTCGGGATCCCACAACTTGATCGGGAAGGAGCGCAGGCAACTCCCGAGGTTCGACAACAGGCGCGGATAACCCATCAGCGCGATCGTGGCGTTGGGCGCCTTCTGGTTGATCTGGAGCAGGACCCGCTCCACCGAGGGCAGCACCCTGCTGCCGAACTTCTCCGGCATCGCCTCCGACAGAGGTTTGCTGTCGCCGGGCATGGTGGTGCCCTGGCAGTCGGCGGTGACGGTCTTGGCGCAGTACTCCATCACCTCCGTCCATCCGGCGTCGTTGCCGCCGATCGACATGGTGACCAGGGTGGTGTTGTCGTCGAGGAATCCGGCCTCCAGCTGAGGGATCTCATTGTTGCCGCGCTGGCTTCTGGACTCCTCGTCCCACGCGTTGCGGGTGCCGTACGACAGGAGGTTCTCGGTTTGGGCCCCTGAGCAGGCCACCATGTGGAAGTCCAGGTTGTTGTCGAGGTTCTCCTCGCGTGAGCCGATGAGCCACTCGGGCTGGTCCTTCAAAGTGGCCTTGCGGGGCCAGGCCCATTTCGAGCGGTGGCAGCCGTTCGCCTGGGCGCTGTCCCTGCCGTCGGAGTCGGTCTCACGGTCGTAGTCCATGCCGGTGGCCATGTCGGTGGCGGCGCCCTCACCCGAGGTGAAGGAGTCGCCGAACGCGACGACGAAGTTGTCGGGCTTCCTGCTCAGAGGCTGGATCGCGACGGCGTCCCAGGCCACGTTGTGCACGCCCGACAGGTGGGCACGGCCCTCGCCGTCGTGTGTCAGGTTGCTCAGGCTGATCTCCGGGGTGCCGTTGAACCGGAACACGCCCAGCGACACCCAGCGGTGCCGCTGCTGGCGCCAGTGGGATTTGGCGTTGATGGTGCGCTGGGCGGTGCGCCCGTCGCCCATCTTGATCGTGTACGTGGCCTGCTGGGTCTTCGAACCGTGGTCGGGTACGTGGACCAGCACACGTGCCCACTTGTTGGTGAGCCCGAAGTTCAGCCGCCACGTCCCGGTGAAGCGGAAGTCCTGCTGGGTCTGGCCGTTATAGGAGTGACCGAACCAGAAGTGGCCGTTGAAGCCGCCGCCGAGCTGGTGGAAGTCGATCTTCGATACGTAGCCGCGTGAGCTGTCGGCGAAATCGAAGCTGAAGGTGCCCTGGTTGGTGAACGGCCGTGGCGAGCACCCGCGCGGGGACGACACGTCGGCCGGCACGTCGTCGATGATGTAGGAGCCGCTGGGTACGCCGGTCAGGGAACAGTTGGACTTGAACCAGGCGTTCCAGTCGGCCGGTTCGGCCGCTCCCGGGTTGTACCGGATCGACTCCTGGCCGCAGGAGACGTACTGGGTGCCGGTGATGTCCCCGGGGATGGTGCCCAGGCAGCTCGGCTTGTAGGTGGCCGACCTGTTCCACCAGCAGCGGCTGCCGGCGTCCAGGCACGGATTGGCCTGGGAGGGGTCGCAGCGGTTGGTGGTGTTGCAGAACAACGATCGCGGAGGCTTCACGTTGGTACGGAAGTATTTGTCGGTCCACCACGCCTGCGCGTAGCCCGGCTCCCAGGTTCCGGCGAACGGGTCCTCCTTGATGATCGGGAATGCGGCCCAGCCCATCACCTTCTCCGGGTAGGGCCATTCCTCCGGTTTGGCGGCGTCGGCGGGTGAGCCTTCCCCGTTGAAACCGTTGAGGAAGGGTGTGCGGTTGGCACGGTATTCCGGGTTGATCGGGTTGTTGAACCAGCCCAGGCCCCAGTTGCCGTTCGCATCGGTACAGCTCGGCGAGGGCAGGCAGCCGGTCGTGTTGCCGTATTCGGCGTCACGGGGTTGCACACCGGAGTTGTAGGCCCACAGCGCGGCGAACCAGTTCTCGATCCACTTGGGATTGCCGCTGTTCATCCGGATGCCCTGCGACCAGGTGTGGTTGTACTTGTCTTCCAGGATGCGCAGACCGGCGGCGATGTTGGTGGCGTAGTCGACGGCGATCGCCTGCTTCTGCGTGGGGGTGCGGGAGGTGCTCTCCGTGCGCATGCCGTCGGTCACCTGGGAGACGCCGTAGCCGCAGTCGGACTTGTCCCAGCGGACCACCCAGGAGTCGCCGGCGTCCTCGTCGGCCAGGCCGTAGAAGTTGCCGACCAACGGGTTGCCGTACACCCCCTCCAGAGCCCGCGGCGAGGCCTGCCACATGTTCGATTCCTGCGCGAGCACACCCAGCAGGATCTGCACCGGCACCCGCTGGTCGGCACCTGTGCCGGTGACCAGGCCGAGCCGGGGATACATGCCCTGGGGCGCCCACGCGGGCAGCCCCGACGACTTCCATCCGGCGGGGCGCACTGTCGTCAGGGCGCCTTGAACGGCCAGGTTGGCCGCCCACTCGACCTGCGTCCAATGGGGCTGGTAGACCTGCGTGGCCGAGGAGTTCCGGGCCACCGCGCAACCTCGGTCGGGGTCGACGGGGGTGCCGCCGTACGGGCCACCCATGGTCCTCGCCCTCGACTCGGCGCTGTGGAGAGCCTTCCCGCGTGCGGGACTGGGGGCCAGACCGCCGGCGATGCGGTCGGTGGCGGCCGAACTCGGCGTGAGGGTGAAGTCGAACCGTTTCCCGTCACGCGTCAACGTCGCGGTCACCCCCAACGAACGTGCGCTGCCCGGCTCGACCGGGTCCGTCGGCGCCACCGTACGGCCCTGGGCGTCCTTCTCCACGGTCGGGCTCAGCACGGCCTCGCCCAGCGTGGACACCTGCGCCTGCGCGGACGCCTTGAGCCGCCGCACGCTGGGGGGCAGGACCCCGGTGCGGGTGGGTTCGCCCAGCAGGAAGACCCGGCCCTCGGTGCCCGAGGCGAGATCCAGACCGGTCAGCGGCCCGCGTGCCAGTTCGCTGACCCGGCCTGCTCTGACGTACTTGGCCACGCCGGTGGTGTCGCCGTGAGCCTCCAGGAACGCCACCCCGCCGTCGGTGTCGGCGCGCAAAGAGTAGGGCGGGCCATGGGTGGCGGCCAGGGTCCGGCGGCTGCCGGTGGCGTCGATCTCCTCCAGCCCGCCCGATCCGGCCGCGACCACCCTGCCCCCAACCGGGACGGCGGAGGTGACCTGCCCGTCGACCTCGTGGGCGCGGGTCTGACGGCCGGTGGCCGCGTCGTACACCAGCAGTCGGGTGCGGCCCAGGTCGGTGGCGCCCGACTGGGTGAGCACCGCTGACTCGCCGGTCCCGCAGCCGGGGTTGTAGTAGGCCAGTGAGACGGTCTTGTCGAGTTTGCGTACCAGGCCGGAGGCGAGGTCGACCGTGGCGGCGAAACCGCCCCGGCTGAAGAGACGTTCCCGGTTGGCGAACTGGCGCGGCGCGTAGACGACGACCGCGTTTCTGCCGGAACCGGTCAGACACGCGTTGCCGATCCACCGGTCGGTCTCGAATCCGGGCTCGGCGAGCGTGGCGGCCGTTCGCCATGAGTAGCCCGACTTGGCGTCCGCGACCATGAGGTGGAAACCCGTCGTGTCGCCCCACGTCGTCCACAACACGTCGTCCGACGGGCTTTTCACCGGAATCGATGGTGCGACGGAAACCGAAGGCGCAGGGGAAGGGGAATGGGCCGCCGAAGGAGCGGAGACGACTGCGGTGAGTGCGAGAGGTGTCACCAGGGCGAGCAAACCGGCCACGCGACGCGCGAATGAGGGCATTGCGACATCCAGTCAATGAGACGTCGGGGGAGGTCGGGCGATGTTACCGACCGGACAGTAACATCCGCGGAATGACGCCTTATTTGCAGACCGCGCCCGTTTATTGCCTTATCGCGACACCACGCGCCGGGGCCATTGATGGACGCTTCTGGTCAATAGTCCGGCGCGCGAAGGCAACGCCGCGTGAATCCGCCGTGGAAATCTGAAGACGATCAGCACCACGACGCATGCACCCTTCGAAGGAGCCACTCTTGCTCAGACGACTCCTGGCCGCGCTCACGGCGACGGCAACAGCCCTCTTCCTGATCCCCGTCCTCACGAGTTCCCCGTCCGCGGCGGCCCAGGCCCTGGCCTGTTCCTACAACAGCTGCACCGGTCAGAACCCCACTGCCCACGGCTGCAACGCGACACTGACCCCCGAGGAGATGTTCCTCCACGGCATGTACACGGTCCAGCTCAGGTACAGCGCGCCGTGCTCGGCGTTCTTCGCCCGCGTCGTCCGGGACGACTGCAGCCTCATCCAGGGGATGGCGTGGGTGAAGGTGGAACGTCAGATCCGCTCGCCCTACGGCTGGTACACCAGCCACAACATGTACCGGGTCCAGTCGGGCGTGCCGTGCAACGGCGGCACCGGCTGGTCGTACATGGTGCCGAACAACATCGCCACCGACGACAGGTTCCGTGCCTGTTTCTCGAACTACATCACCACGCACGGCGGCCAGTCGTCGATTCCCGCGAGCTCGTGGACCTGCACCCCCTTCTGGGGCGGGGCGTGATCGCCCAGGTGAAGATCTGGCACCAAAAGGCAAATGACAACTGTCAATAATGTCGGGTGAAATCTCTTGGCGGGCTGCGCCCGCCAAGAGGCTCGTTGTACTGCGGTGACCGCTTCGGGGGCTATCGATGCAGACGACTCTCATTCGGCTTGACCACCTACCCGCCCACGACCGCTTCGATTTCTGGTGGGAGACAGTCGCCGCCTCGGTGGTCTCCGTGGACGCCGCCAGCGATCACGCCACCGATTTCTGGGCCGAGATGACCGCGGTCGATCTCGGCCGCGTACGGCTGTCCCGGGTGCGCTGCGCCCCCTTCCTGGCGCGCCGGACCGCACGACGCATCCGCCAGTCCGACCCGGGCCTCTACCAGCTCAATCTCACCTTCGACGGCCGGGCAGGCCTCGACCAGGAGGGCCGCCAAGTCCTGTTGCGTCCACAGGATTTCGTCCTGTACGACACCTCCCGCCCCTTCCACGCCTGGTCGGCCGCCGGTACCGGCGGCTTGGCGGACGGCATAGTGGTCCAGGTTCCGCACGCCGCTCTGCGGCTTCCCGCCAAGACGATCGATCGGCTCCTGTCGGTTCGGATCCCCACCGGGACGGGCGTGAGCGCCCTGCTCGCCGCTTTGCTCGAGAAGCTCATCGGACGGCGAGACCGGTATCTGCCGCCCGTCGCCACCTGCCTGTCATCGGCCATCACCGAGCTGATCACCGGGATGCTCACCGAACACGCCGGGATCGACGCCCATCCCGAACCCGACAGCCGGGGCGCGACCGCCATTCTCGGCGTCCAGGCTTTCATCGAGCGTCACCTCGGCGATGACGACTTGACCCCTGCCACTGTGGCGGCAGCCCATCACATGTCGCTGCGCCACCTGCAACGGCTCTTCGAGCGCCAGGGCCTCAGCGTGGCCCAGTGGATCAGAGAGCGCCGTCTCGACCGCGCCCGCCGCGATCTGACCGATCCCCTGCTCGACGCGCTCACGGTCGGCACGATCGGCGCACGTTGGGGATTTCGCAACGACGCCCATTTCAACAGGGCCTTCTGCATGCTGTTCGGTGTCTCACCCGGTGCTTACCGCCGCCGAAGGCAGCCTAGATCCGGTTGATCTTCCGGCCGGTCACACGCTGGGGTGCGATGCGGATGTAGTGGTCGCGGTCGCTCCCGGCCCATGAGTCGACGTCGGCGCCCGCCGACAGTTCGCTCCCCGAGACGTGATGGGCGGGTCCCTGGATCAGGACAGTCCATCCGTCGCGGTTCCGCTCGTCGATGTGGTCGACCTGAAAGGCTATTTTCACTTCCAGATCGTCAATTCCCGATGAAATGCCCTGATCCATGGTTCCGCCTTTGCGAATGCGGAACACAACCTGACCGTCGATCAACCGGTAATTCACCGGGAACACCGTCAGTCCTGTGGCCTCGCCGAATGCCACCCGCCCGATGCCGCCCTGCTCGATGAGCCGGAGGCACTCCTTTTCGTCCAGTTCCTCGAGAGTCGTGCTCACGGTAACTCCCTCGGTCTGCTAGGAAGGAAGTAACTGCTCCTTATTGTACCTTCCGCCCGATTTCGGAAATGGGCGGCGGTGTGGACGGTGGTCCTATGCCAATCAAAGTCGGACAGGTGATGGCCCGGACGGCGGTCGCGGTGCGGCGGGGCACACGTCGTGCGGAGATCGCGTCGGCGATGGGCGAATACCGGATCGAGGGGGTCGTGGTCGTCGACGACGACAACCGTCCGGTGGGTGTCGTGGGGGATGCCGATCTGAGCACCGCGAAAGGGCCGACCGCCGGTGACCTGATGATCTCACCGGCTGTCACGGTGACGCCCGGTGTGAGCGTCAGGGAGGCGGCGCGGCTCATGGACGTCCACGAGACGGAGCTCCTGCCCGTCGTGGACCCCGCCAGCGGGCGGATCGCGGGTGTCGTGACGTGGTCGGACGTGGTGCCCGTCCTCACCCACCTGGCCGATGAGCTGCGCGAAGAGGTCGTCTCGGTGATCCGGGAGATGACCGGCCTCGACCCCGGCACCCTCTCGATCACCGTCGACAAAGGCGTCGTCGGCCTCGCGGGGCCCGCCCCGGCGGGGACGCCGGTCCCCCGTCTGGTGGAGGCCCTCCGTGGGATCGACGGTGTCGTGGAGGTCAGTTGTGATCTCGGGCCGCCGTCGGTTCCGCCCGGCGGGGGCGATGCCGACCTGGAAGCGGTGGTGGAGGCGGCGACGTGGGCGCCGTCGATCCACAACTCCCAGCCGTGGTCCTTCGCCATCGCCGGAGAGGAGATCAGTCTCCGCTCCGACGCCGATCGCCGGCTCCCGGTCAGCGATCCGCAGGGACGGCAGCTGACGATCAGTTGCGGCGCGGCCCTGTTCAACATGCGGACCATCATCCGCGCCATGGGCCGTCAGCCGCGGATCCAGACGCTGCCCGATCCCGACCGTCCGGGACTGGTCGCCACGGTGCGCGTCGGTCCCGGGGAACCGCCGACTGAGGAGGTGGAGACCGTCCGCGAGGAGATCCCACGGCGGCGCACCCAGCGGGATGGCTTCGCCCGGCGGCCCGTGCCCGATGATCTGGTCGACGCGCTGACGGCGCTGGCCGCCATGGAGAACGTCCGGCTGGTCCCGCTCCGGTCGCCGGGCGACGTGCGGATCGTCGGGGCGCTGACCATGGTCGCGCAGGAGGTTCAGGAGCGTGATCCGGAATTCGCGCTGGAGATGATCCGGTGGGGTCTGCGGCCCGGGAGTCCGCGCAGGGACGGCGTGCCCGCCGACGCCTATCCTCGCCGGACCCCGCAGGCCCGGCCGGAGTTCCCGCAGCGTGACTACAGCCGGGGGCAGGGCTGGGGCACCGACGACGACGGGTCCGGGACGACCGGAGTGGTGGCGATGATCACCACGACCGGCGACGAGAGGATCGACTGGATCCAGGCGGGGCAGGCGCTGGAGTCGGTTCTCCTGTACGCCTCCTCCCAGGGCGTCCAGGCCGCGTTCCACACCCAGCTCCTGGAGTATCCGCAACTGCGGGAGTTCCTCCGCGAGAAGCTGTGCTCCGGCGAGTATCCGCAGGTCGTGCTCCGCCTGGGTTACCCGCTCGGGACGACCCGCTCCTTCCGGCGTCCCTTGGTGGAGGTCCTCTCCTGACGGGTCATCGCCTGTCCTGCCGGTCCGTGACGACGGCGACCGGGCAGTGGGCCCGGTGCAGCAGGCCGCATCCCACCGATCCCAGGGCGGCCGAGCGGAGGACTCCCCGTCCACGCGAACCCACGATGACCAGGTCGGCCGTGCGGGACTCCTCCGAGAGCGCGTGCACGGGGTGATCGCAGACGCCGACGTGCTCGACGGGGACGTGCGGGAACTTCTCCGCCCAGGCGGCCAGCTGCTGCCGGACGAAGCTCATGCGCTCGTCGTACAGATCCTGGATCAGGGTGCCGTAGCCGGCGGCGGAGGCCGCGAGCGCCGGCGGTTGCCAGGCGTACACGATCTTGAGCCGGGCTTCGCGCCGTTCGGCCTCGGCGAAGGCGAAGTCGAGTGCCGTCTCCGACTCCTCGCTGCCGTCGAAACCGGCCAGGAGCTCCCCGTAGACGTGCCGGGGGGACGTGCGGACGACGACGACCGGACCTGCGACGTGGCCCGCGAGGGCCAGGCCGACCGAGCCGAGGATCAGGCCGGCGAAGCCGCCCATGCCGCGGCTGCCGATCACGACCTCGTCGGCGCCCATCGCCTCCCGGTGGAGCTGGTCGACGACATCGCCCCTGGTCAGCTGGGTGCTGATCTCGATGTCCGGGGCGCATTCCGAGGCCCGCCGCCGGGCATCGGCGACGATGCCCTCGTGGTGTCCGCGTTCCGTGTCGTGGATCTCCCGGTCGCCCATGGTGAGGGGCGGCCAGACGTGGATGATCCGCAGGGCCGCGTTCCTGCGGGCCGCGTCGCGCGCCGCGTACTCCACGGCGGCGAGAGAGGGCGCCGATCCGTCGACGCCCACGACAATGGTCGAAGTCATGGTCGTCCTCCCCTTCATGGGTGTCTCCCGGTTCTTTCTCCACTGTCTCTCCGGGGCCGGGAGGGGCGAAGGGGCGAGGTGACTTCGATGGGAAACTTTGGCCTTGCCCGGGTCGGTCAACGCTGCTTCGGACCTGATCTGACCGGCAGACGGCCCGGCCGGTGCACCAGGCCGCCGGTCCAGGGGATCTCCTCAGGGGGGACGGCCAGGCGCAGGCCCGGCAGCCGGGTCACCAGGGCGCGGATCGCCTCGGTCAGCTCGACGCGGGCCAGCGCGGCGGCCAGACAGCGGTGGAGGCCGTACCCGAAGGCGATGTGAGGCTGGGGCGGGTGCCCGGCGAACCGGTGGATGTCGAACCTCCCGGGATCCGGGAACGCCTCGGGGTCGTGGTTGGCCGCCAGAAGATCCGGCAGGACCACGGTGCCCGCCGCGACCGGGCAACCGCTCGGCAGGTCGACGTCCTGGGTGATCCGCCGCAGGAAGGCGCTGGCCGGAGGGCCGTCGTAGCGCAGCACCTCTTCGATCGCGGTCGGGGTCAGGTCGGGATCGGCGGTCAGCTCGGCCCACGCCTGCGGGTGGAGGAGCAGCCGCAGCACCCCCTTGGTGATCATCGAGGCGGTCGTCTCGTGTCCGGCGGTGATGAGGGAGAAGACGGTGTTGACCAGTTCGCCCTCGGTCAGCCGGTCGTCCTCGTCGCGAGCGGCCACCAGCAGGTCGATCAGGTCGTGTCCGGGGTGGGCGCGGTGGTCGGCGACCAGTTCGGCGCAGTACGCCATGAACTCCGTGTAGCCCCGGTGGCGCATCATCTCGTCGGCCGTGGAGGTGGTGAGGAACATGTCGGTCCAGGCGAGGAACTGCTCGTACCTGTCCAGGGGCACGCCGAGCAGTTCGCAGATCACCCGGCACGGGATCTGCACCGCGAAACGGCTCACCAGGTCGAACTCGTCGTCCACCCCGTCGATCAGCTCGTGGGCGATGGCGACGATCCTCGGCCGCCATCGTTCGACCTGGCGGGGCGTGAAGGCGCCGTGCATGATGCGCCGGTAGCGGGTGTGCTCGGGCGGGTCCTGGTTGACCAGGGCGTCGGGGTCGTCGTCGATGCCCAGCCCCGCGACGAACCTGGGCAGCCCCGGCAGCCGCAGGTTACGGCTGGACGCGGGCGAGGCCAGCAGGGCCCGGACGTCCTCATAGAGCACGGCCACCGGCACCAGGTCGCCGCTCGGCATGGGCGCGGTTCCCATCGGGTCGTGCTCGCGGCGGCGGGCGTAGTCGGGGGACGGCGTGCCCAGCGGGCCTGGGCGGATCTCTGCGGTCATCGCAACCTCCCGACGGAACGTAACACCCGGAGCGCGTCGAGTAACCCCTCCGATGCGGGAGGTCTCAGGTGTTCCGCGCGAGCCGCCGACGCGCGAACTTCTCGACGGCCGCCGGGGTCACGGGGGTGAAGAAGTTGACGAGGTTGCCGTCGGGGTCGCGGAACAGCAGCGACCGGTTGCCCCAGGGCATCGTGGTGGGCTCCTGGACGACGTCGGTGACGACGCCGGTCAGGTTCCGGTGCACGTGGTCCACGTCGTCGACGAGGAACTCGACGATCACGCTGCGGTTGTCCTCCGGCCGGGCGAAGGGCGGAACCGTGCGGGTGCTCGCGATCGCGAGGGTGGCGCCCGCCGTCGCGATCTCGGCGAAGTCGTCGGTGGCCCACGCCGCCCGCGCACCCGTGGCCCGCTCGTAGAACTCGACGAGGCGGGCCACGTCACGGGTGACGATGCGGATCGAGACGAAGTCCATGGAAATCTCCTTGGCTGTGCTGGTGGCGTACACGACGCAGGCTAGGAGAAATACTGGACAGAATCGGTCCTCTATTCGCATTAGGCTGCGGACATGCCTCGACCCACCGGCCGCGTGCTGACGCTCCTGGAGCTGCTGCAGTCGGGCGGCACCCGGACCGTGGCCGAACTCGCCGACCGGCTCGGCGTCGAGGGGCGCACCGTGCGGCGCTATGTGGAGCAGCTGGTCGACCTCGACGTGCCGGTGGAGTCGGTGCGTGGCCGCTACGGCGGATACCGGCTCTCCCCCGGCTACCGCCTGCCTCCTCTCATGCTCAGCGACGACGAGGCGGTGGCCGTGCTGCTCGGCCTGGTCGCCGGCCGCCGCGCGGGGTTGACCACGGCGGAGCGCACGGCGGGCGAGACCGCGTCGGCGAAGATCCGGCGGGTGCTGCCCAAACACGTCGCCCGTCGGCTCGACACGCTCCTGGAGGCTCTCGCCTTCACGGATCGGCCCGGCGTGTTCGACACCCCGGACGCCGAGACCCTGCTCACCGTCGCCGACGCGGTGCGCCACCGCCGCCCGCTCTCGATCCGCTACACCGACCGCGACGGACGGCGCAGCGAACGCACCCTGCACGCGTACGGGATCGTCGCCCATTCGGGCCGGTGGTACGTCACGGGCCGGGACGACCGGATCGGCGAGGACCGGACCTTCCGGCTCGACCGCATCACGGACGCGCGGACCCTGCCCGGCTCGTTCGAACCACCGCCGGATCCCGACCCGGCCCGCCGGCTGCTGGCGGCGTTCGCCACGGCGGACTACCGGCACGAGGTGACCCTGCGGATCCACGGCACGGCCGAGCAGATCCGCGCCCGCCTTCCCGCCGCCGTCGCGAGCCTGGAGGAGCACGAGCCCGGGGCGGGCGAGCGCTGGATCCGGGTCGAGCTGCGGGTGGAGCGGCTCGACTGGCTGCCCCCGGTCCTCGCCTCGCTCGACCGGCCGTTCACCGTCGAGCGCCCCGGCGAACTACGCGACCTCGTCGCCGCGCTCGCCGATCGCCTCGCGTCCCACGCGAGGTCCTGAGCCGTCAGGGGGCGAGGACGGGCAGCCGGAGGACGAGCCTGGCCCCTCGGTCGCTGTCCTCAGCGGTCAGGGTGCCGCCGTGGGCCTCCGCGAGCTGGCGGGCGATCGGGAGGCCGAGTCCGGTGCCGCCGGGGTCCCTCACCTTGGACGCCTCCAGGCGGGTGAACCGCTGGAAGACGGCCTCACGCTGATCAGGGGCGATGCCCTCACCGTCGTCGGCCACCTCCAGAACCGCCTCACCGGCGTTCCGCGTCAACCTCACGGTGACGGTGGAGGCGGCGTGGCGTTCGGCGTTGTCGAGGAGGTTGCCGAGCAGCCGGGCCAGCTCGATCCGGGAGCCCTCCACCCGCACGCCGGGCGTGAGGCACCGGCGGAGCTCGATCCTGGCCCGGCGGCGTTCCAGTTCGCCGGTCACCAGTTCGGCCAGGTCGAGCGGCTCGCGGTGGCAGCCGACGCCCGCGTCCAGCCGGGCGACCTGCAGGAGATCGCAGATCAGGGCCTGCATGCGGTCGACGCTCTCCAGCAGGGCCTCACCGGTTCGCGGCCAGTCGGCTTCGGCCGGGTCCATCATGGCCTCTTCGATCCGGGTCCGGATGGCGGTCAGAGGGCTGCGCAGGTCGTGAGAGGCGTCGGAGGCGAAGCGGAGCTGCTTCTGCACCGCCGATTCGGTCCGGTCGAGGGTCCGGTTCGCGGTCTCGGCCAGGTCGCGCAGCTCGTCGTGGTATTTCGGCACCGGCACCCGGTGCCTCAGGTCGCTGGAGGTGATCCGGGCGAGGGTGCCGGTGATGACGCCCACCGGCTGGAGGGTCTTGCCCACGATCCGGTGGCTGCCCATGGCGGCCGCCGTGACCAGCAGGACCCAGCTGACCCCGAGCGAGCCGATGAGCTGCGGGCTGACGTACCAAGGAAGGGCGGGGACGGCCACGTCGAGCTGCCAGACGCCGTCGTCCCGGTGGACGGGATAGGCGAGCACGATCATGCACCCGCCCGGGAACACCTCGGAGTCGCAGGTCGTGGTGGTGGCGTAGGCGTCGGGATCGGGGTGCAGCCTCGTCATCGGCGGGTTGCCGGTCATCGTGGAGATGGCCGTGACCATGGTCCCGGTCGGGTCGAACACCTGGACCGCCTGCCCGGGGTTGCTCTGGGTCAGATCGGGGACGTCCCGGCGCAGCTGGGCGCCGATGTTCACGGCGTTGGCGAAGAGCTGCTCGGTCCGGTGGTCGATCGCCGTCTGGCGGACCATGACCACGATGAACACCGCCATGGCGGTGCACAGCAGCGCCATCACGGCACCGGCCACCACACCGAGGCGGATGCGGATCGAGCGACGATGCCACCAGCCCATGCTGATCATCCCCCCACATGACCAGACACGCCTCCTTGGTGGTCCTAACCCATCCAGCCATAGAGAAACGGACACCAAGGCATGAAATATCACCTCTGGAGCGCCCCTGAGAGGAGCGCGGCGAAGGTGAGGGCGTTCATCGTGCAGTGGACGAGAATCGGCACCACCACGCCACCCTTTGTCCGGGCCCATGCCAGCGGCAGGGCCACCACGAACACGGTCAGCCACGCGTACGGCTGCCAGAGGTGGTACACCGCGAACAGGGCACACGAGATCACCGGCCCTCCGGGGGTCCGGGGCTGCAACCAGCCACGGAAGTAGAGTTCCTCCACGACGGGCCCGGCCAGCACCGGACCGGCGATCCACAGCGCCACGGTCACCGGGTCGAGGTCGCCGGGGGCGGCGGACAGCGACCATCCGAGCCCGGCCTCGCGCAGGAGCGGCTCCAGCCAGGACACCGTCCCGCCTCCGAGGAGCGACGCCGCGAGTGTGATCGCGAACAGTCGGCCGGCTCGTCGCGGCGCCCGGATCGGGGGGAGGCCCCGGCGGAAGGCGTACAGGACCAGCCCGAGTTCGACGGGCACCACGACCAGCAGGACGCCGGCCGCCAGCGCCCACTCAGGGCGGGCGAACAGCGGGGCGGCCAGGACGGCGAAGGCGAGCAGCAGAACGCCGGGGAACAGGTGCAGGAAGATCGCCACCGGGAGGCGGAATCGGGTCATGGGCGGACCCTCGCTGCTAATCTCCTCGAAATGGAACCTGGGCCGTCGAGTAGCTCCCGGCAGACCCTGACCACCGCCGCGGCCGCCCACATCCTGCTGCGCCCCGACGAGCGCCGCTTCCTGGAGCCCTTCATGGGCCGCGAGCGCGGCACCGCCGAAGCGGCCCGCGAGGTGGGCGTCACGGTGGAGCAGATGGCCTATCGGGTGCGTGCCCTGTCGGCCAAGGGCCTGCTGGAGATCGCGGGCCGCCGGCCCCGCAAGGGCAGGGCCATCGTCGTCTACCGCGCCGCCGCCGAGATCCGGGCGTCTTTGGGCCTGCTCCCCGAGGCCGACATCCACCATCTCTTCGACCTGGTGGACCAGGGGACCCGCACGGCGTTCCTGGCCGCACTGGCCCGCCAGGCCGGGCGGGCCGGACTGCTCGACTGGGTGATCCGATGCCGCCGCGAGGGCGACCAGGTCCACCTCGACATGACCCCCTCCGAGGGGGACTGGAATCCGACGACGCTGCTGAACGAGGCCGCCCCGGCCGTCCTGTTCAACTGGGCGCCCCTGGCGCTGGACGCACAGCAGGCCAAGGCCCTGCAGCGGGAACTGATGGAAGTGCTGTCACGGCTGCCGGTGAGCACCTCGGCCCCCACCCATCTCCTGGGCCTGTTCCTGACCTCTGTCGAGGAACCCGGCTGAGGGCGCGTCGCGGCGCGGCCGACGGGTGGCCAGCACGGCTCCGGCCAGGATCAGCAGGGTCCCGGTGATCGTGCGGGCGGTGACCGGTTCGGAGAGCAGGAGCACCCCGGAGGCGACCGCGACGACGGGGGCGACATAGGTGATGAACGCGGCGCGGGCCGGGCCCTCGACGGCGATCAGGCCGAAGAACGCGGTGAAGCCGCCCGCCGTGCAGGCGACGCCCAGGGCGAGGACCGCGAGCAGGACCCGGGTGGTGATCTGAGGCTCCGGTTCGGTGACCACGGCCACCGCGAGCAGCGGGCCGGCGGCCAGGGTCAGCATGCCGGCGCTGACGGTGAGCGGGTGATGGCCGGGGAAGAGCCGGTGCATCAGCACCGCGCCCACCGCGTAGCAGGCCGAGGCTGCCAGGATCAGGAGCGCGCCCGCGCCCCCGCCGGCCACGCCGAGCAGGGTGACGACGCCGGCGAAGCCGAGCGCCGCACCCGCCCACGCTCCGCGGGTCAGCCGCTCACGCTCTCCCCAGAACAGGCCCAGGGCCAGGATGAACAGCGGCTCAGTGGCGATCAGCACGCCGGTGAGCCCGGAGGGCACGGTGCGCTCGCCGATCGCGATGAGCGTGAACGGCACCATGACCTCCACCACGGCCAGCAGCGACAACGGCCGCCATCGCTCGCGCAGCAGCCGGGGCAGGCCGCGCCGCCACGCCAGGGGCAGCAGGACCAGGGCCCCCAGCACGACCCGCCCGGCCACCACGCCCACCGGCCCCAGTCCCTCCAGCGCCACGCTGATCAGTAGGTAGGGCACCCCCCAGAGCACACTGGTGATCACGAACAGGGACAGGCCACGGCGGCTCATTGGAACTCCACGGGGTCGAAGGCGTGCCTGGATGAGGCACGCGCAGACCGTACGCAAGAGCCCTCGCTCTCCGGAATGCACACCATGCCCGTCGAACCGCGTGAAACTTGCCATTCGACAAGTCGCGGGGTGTGATCGCGGCATGGCCTCTCTCGACACCACCGACTGGCAGCTGCTCGCACTGCTCCAGGAAGACGCCCGGCTCGGCTTCCGGGAACTCGCCCGCCGCGTGGGACTCAGCCCACCGGCCGTGGCCGCCCGGGTCCGGCGGCTGGAAGGCCTCGGGGTGATCACCGGCTACGGCGCCCGCGTCGACCCGGCCAAGGCGGGATGGCCCGTGCAGGCGTTCGTGGTGCTGTCCACCACCGGCATCCGCCAGTCCCACCAGACCGCCCACCTCGCCCTGACCGCGCCGCACATCCTCGAAGATCACCGCGTCACCGGCACCGACGACCACATCCTGCGGGTGGTCGCGCACGAGATCGGCGCCCTGGAGCCGCTGATCGACCAGCTCAACGAGCTCGGCAAACCGGCGACCTCCTTCATCCTGTCCTCACCGAAGCCGTGGGCCCCGGTGCCTCCGTCCGTTTGACCTGTAGTGCGCTACAGGTGGCACTGTGGACGCATGAGCGAGGTTCTGCTTCCCGAGGTCACCGTGGAGGTGCCGCCCGAGGGCCTGTCGATCTCCGAGGTGTCCCGGTTGACCGGGATCGGCGTCGAGGCCCTGCGCTACTACGAGCGCGAAGGGCTGCTCCTGGACCCCGCGCCGCGCGACGGCGGGGGCCGCAGGCGCTACCACGAGGGCGACCTGGCCTGGATCTGCGGCCTGGTCATGCTCCGCGAGACCGGCATGTCCATCGCCGACATCCGGCTCATGGCCGACCTGTGCCGCCGCGACGGCACCGAGAAGGAGCGCCTGGAGCTGCTGACCCGTCACCGGGAACGCGTGCTCGCCGAGGTACGGCGCACCCAGCGCCACCTGCGCGCCATCGAAGCGAAGATCACTAGTTACGAGGCATCCACCATATGAACGACGTCAGTCTCGGTGCACTCCGCGTCTCCCCCCAGGGCCTCGGGGCCATGGGCATGAGCGCCTTCTACGGCACCCGCGACGAGGCCGAGGCCATCGCCACCCTCAACCGGGCCGTCGACCTCGGGGTCACCCACATCGACACGGCCGAGGCCTACGGTCCCTACGAGAACGAGAAGCTCATCGCCAGGGCGCTGGGGGCGCGCCGCGACGAGATCACCATCGCCACCAAGTTCGCCCTCGACTTCGAGAACGGCGCGGTGATGGACGGCAGCCCCGCCCACGTGCGCCGCGCGGTGGAACGTTCCCTCCGGCACCTGGCGGTCGACGTGATCGACCTCTACTACCTCCACCGGGTCGACCCGGACGTGCCGATCGAAGAGACCGTCGGCGCGATGGCCGACCTGGTCACCGCCGGGAAGGTCCGCCACCTGGGCCTGTCGGAGGCCGCCCCGGACACCGTCCGCCGGGCCCACGCGACCCACCCGATCGCGGCGGTGCAGTCGGAGCTGTCGCTGTTCGCCCCCGGCCCGCTCCACAACGGCGTGAAGGACGTCCTGGACGAACTGGGCATCGGCCTGGTGGCCTTCTCCCCCATCGGCCGGGGGCTGCTGGGCGGCGGGATCCGCAAGGTCGAGGACCTCGACGCCGACGACGCCCGGCGCACCCTCCCCTGGTTCACCCCGGAGAACATCGCCGCCAACCAGCACCTGGTCGACCGCGTCACCGCCGTGGCGGCCGAGCGGGGCGCGACCCCCGCGCAGATCTCGCTGGCCTGGGTCGCCGCGCAGGGCGCGGTCGCCATCCCCGGCACCAAGCGGCGGCGCTACCTGGAGGAGAACGCGGCGGCGATGCAGATCACGCTCACCGCCGCCGAACTGAAGGCCTTGGACGAGGCGGTCCCGGCCGGATCGGTCACCGGCGCCCGCGACACCCCCGCCGGCCTGGCCAGGAACCACCTGTAGCGGCATCGTCGAGCACGGCTCCCGCTCCAGGGGTTCCCGCGGCGGCCCAACTGGCCAGGAGGCGGAGTTTGTCGTCCGAATCGGTGCCGGGTTCGGCGCTGTAGCCGACGAGGGTGAGGTTGTCCGCGGCCAGGGCGAGGGCCTCGTAGTCGAGGTGCAGGGTGCCGACGAGGGGGTGGCGGAGCGGTTTGGCGCCCTTGTGGTACTGGCGGACGTCGTGACGGGCCCACCGGGTGCGGAAGTCCTCGCTGCGCGTGGAGAGTTCGCCGACGAGGTCGGTGAGCTGCTTGTCGAAGGGGTCGCGGCCGGCCTCGGCCTGCAGGAGGGCGACGGTCTCGTCGGCGGCGCGTCGCCAGTCGCCCCAGAAGGTGTGGGAGCGGGGGTCGAGGAAGACGAACCGGGCGTGGTTGGGGGTGGCCCCGCGGGCGGCTTCGATCATGGGGGCGTACAGGACGCGGCCCAGGGCGTTGAAGGCCAGGATGTCGCAGCGGCCGTTCATGATCAGGGCTGGGGCGTCGGTCATGGAGTCGAGCAGCCGCCGCACCCCGGGCCGCACGACCCCCGTGGCCGGGCGGTGGCGGCGGCGGGCGGGACCGGCGGCGCGGGCGAGGTCCTCCAGGTGGATGCGCTCCTCCTCGTCCAGGCGCAGGGCGCGGGCCAGGGAGTCGAGGACCTGGTCCGACACCCCGGACAGGTTGCCGCGCTCCAGCCGGGAGTAGTACTCCACGCTCATCCCGGCGAGCTGGGCGACCTCGGCGCGGCGCAGGCCGGTGACGCGACGGGTGCCGTAGGAGGGCAGCCCCGCCTCTCCCGGTGTGATCCTGGCTCGGCGGGAGGTGAGGAACTCTCGGATCTGGCTGCGCTGGTCCACGCCGTCCAGGCTAGACGGCCTTCCCGATGGCTGGGGTGCCCTGTCAGTACACCTCTGGCCAGTGCCTTCCACCGGGCCCTGGCCTGCCCTTTTGATGGGTCGCGGACATCCTGTCGACCCAAGGAACGATCTCCATGCTTGTGCACGCCTATGCCGCCCCGGCCGCCACCGAGCCGCTGGTCCCCACGACGATCGAACGGCGCGACGTCGGCCCCCACGACGTCCTCATCAAGATCGAGTACGCGGGCGTCTGCCATTCCGACATCCACACCGTCAACGGCGACTGGGGGCCCCAGCCGTTCCCGCTGGTACCCGGGCACGAGATCGTCGGGATCGTCGAGCGGACCGGCGCCGAGGTGACCCGTCACCGGGCCGGGGACCGCGTCGGGGTGGGCTGCATGGTGAACTCCTGCGGCCGGTGCGCCAACTGCCGGGGCGGCGACGAGCAGCACTGCAGCGAGGGCATGGTGCCCACCTACGCCGGCACCGACCGGGACGGCACCACCACCCAGGGCGGATACTCCACCCACATCGTGGTGGACGCCGGATTCGTGCTGTCGATCCCCGAGGGCCTGGACGCCGCCGCGGCGGCCCCGCTGCTGTGCGCGGGCATCACCACCTACGCGCCGCTGCGCCGCTGGGGCGCCGGTCCGGGCAAGAAGGTCGCGGTCGTCGGGCTCGGAGGCCTCGGCCACGTGGCCGTCAAGATCGCCCACGCCATGGGCGCGGAGGTCACCGTGCTGTCGCAGTCGCTGAAGAAGCAGGAGGACGGGCTGCGGCTGGGCGCCGATCACTACTACGCCACCAGCGACCCCGGCACCTTCACCGACCTCGCCGGCCGCTTCGACGTGATCATCAGCACGGTCAGCGTGGACGTGGACGTCAACGCCTACCTCAACCTGCTGGCCCTCGACGGCGCCCTGGTGAACGTCGGCGCTCCGCCCGGACCGCTGACCATCGGCCACGCGTTCCTGCTGACCCAGCCCCGCCGGGTGTTGACCGGGTCGATGATCGGCGGTGTCGCCCTCACCCAGGAGATGCTGGGCTTCTGCGCCGAGCACGGCATCGGGGCCGACATCGAGATCATCTCCGGCGACCAGATCAACGACGCCTACCGGCGCGTCCTCGCCTCCGACGTGCGCTACCGCTTCGTCATCGACGCCGCCACCCTCGCCTGAAACCATCCGGCGGCCGGGGGCGGGCGAAATCCGATCGCGCGAACCTGGGAGCACCTGCCAGTCTTTCTCACTATGAGTACACGATTACGGGCGATCGCCCGGGAAACCGTCGAAATCGTCGACAAGGGCGGATACCTGACGCCGTCCGGCCGCTGGGTCGACATCGCCTTCGACCGGACCCTCACCCGTCTCCACCTGCCCGACGAGGAACTCCCCCGCCACGGCGGCACCACGCCCCGGATAGAGGTCGTCAACCAGACCACGCTCTAGGCGGCGCGGGAACTGGGCGGCGACCTGGCCGCGCTCGTCTTCGCCTCGGCCAAGAACCCGGGCGGCGGCTTCCTCAACGGCGCGAAGGCCCAGGAGGAGGACGTCGCCCGCGCCTCGGGCCTATACGCCTCCCTCTCGGCGGCCCACGGGTTCTACCGGTTCCACCGCGAGCAGGGCGACCTGCGCTACAGCGACCGGGTGATCTACTCCCCCGATGTGCCGGTGTTCCGCGACGACAGGGGCGCCCTGCTGGAGGAGCCCTACCGGGTCGCGTTCCTGACCTCGGCGGCGCCCAACGCGCGGGCGATCGGCGACAGCCGGTGTGAGTCGCTGCCGGAGATCCCCGGCCTGCTGCGGGCCCGGGCCGCGCGGGTGCTCGACGTCGCCGCCGCCCACGGGCACCGGCGGCTGATCCTAGGAGCGTGGGGGTGCGGGGTGTTCGGCAACGACCCCGCGCAGGTCGCCGCCGCGTTCGCCCAGGCCCTCGCCGGGGCGCAGCCCTTCGACCTGGTCAGGTTCGCCGTGCTCGACGGCCGGCCCGGCACGCCCGTCTTCGACGCGTTCGCGCGCGCCTTCACGTGTCCGGCCCAGCGACGACGCCCGCTCAGGTTCTGACGGTGCGCAGGGCCGTGCCCCAGGACAGGACCTGGTCGAGGACGAGGTTCAGCCGGTCCTCATGGGAGGCGGCGGGCTTGAAGCCGTCGGCGAAGTCGGTGTGGATCGACAGGCCCACCTGGTTCGACACGGTGGCCACCCTGAGCAGGCCCAGGACGTGGCGCAGGTGCGAGATCGCCCGGGGGGCGCCGTCCACGCCGTAGCCGACGAAGCCGGCCGCCTTGTCGGCCCACTCGTGGTAGAGGAAGTCGAGGGCGTTCTTGAGCGCGCCGGGATAGGAGTTGTTGTACTCGGGCGTCACGATCACGAACGCGTCCAGGGGCGAGATCGTGGCCGACCAGCGCTTGGTGTGGTCGTGTTGATAGCGGCCCATGGCGGGGTGTTCGGGTTCGTCCAGGTTGCCCAGGCCGTAGTCCTTCAGGTCGACGAGTTCGTATTCCGCGTCGCCTCGTTTGACCGCCAGGTCGTATACCCACTGCGCCACCGCCTCGCCGTTGCGGCCGGGACGGGTGCTGCCCAGGATGATGCCCACCTTCAGCATGCGGAATGCCTCCTCATTCGGTTACGGGAACCACCGTAGGAAGCACCGCTGAGATAGTGAATGCGCCGTTGTCCAACATTTATACGCGATCGTCTCAGGGTCTAGACTCCGCGCATGGACATGCTGAGCGACGTGGTGGCCTTCATGCGGGGCGGCCGCCCCGCCTCCGTCCGGATCTCGTGGCGGGCGCCCTGGGGGGTGGCGTTCCGCGTGGCGCCCGGCTCCGCGGGGTTCCATGTGGTGCTGCGCGGGTCCTGCTGGCTCATGCCCCCCGACGGCGACCCCGTTCCGCTGAGCGTGGGCGACGTGGTGTTCCTGCCGCACAGCGGCCCGTTCGGGATGGCCGACGATCCCGCCAGGCCGCTGGTCGAGTCGGACTGCGAACCGCATTCGCACCTGTTCGCCTCGGCCGGCCTGGCGGGTGACGGGGCCGAGACGGTGACCCTGGCCTGCAGCTACCGGATCGACCCCGACCGGACCCACCCGATCCTCAACGCGCTGCCGGGCGTGATCCACCTGCCCGCGACGCTCGGCAGCCATCCGGAGCTGCGGGCCGCCGTCGAACTGCTCGCCGCCGAGATCGACAGCCCGCGTCCCGGCACCGACACCGTCGTGTCGTCCCTGCTCGACATGTTGCAGCTGTACGTGCTGCGGGCCTACTTCGACACCCAGGAGGAGCCCTGCACGACGTCCGGATGGGCCGCCGCGCTCGCCGACCCGGGCATCGGCCGCGCGCTCGACGCCATCCACCGCACCCCCGCCCACCGCTGGACGGTCGAGTCGCTCGGCGTCCACGCGGGCATGTCGCGGGCCGGCTTCGCGCGCCGTTTCACCGGGCTGGTCGGGCAGCCGCCGCTGGCGTACCTGACGTGGTGGCGCCTGGTGAGCGCGGCACGCATGCTGCGCGAGTCGGAGGCGTCGGTGGCGGAGGTGGCCGAGCGGGTGGGTTACGGGTCGGAGTTCGCCTTCGGCAACGCTTTCAAGCGGGAGTTCGGCGTCGCGCCGGGCCGGTTCCGGCAGCGAGCCGGTCGAGCGGTGTCCGCATGAATGCGTTCAGAATTCTCAGTCTCCGCCACCCTTGGCGCTGAAGGTGGGTTGAGCAGGCGTTATGGCCGGTTGTGCGCGGTGATCGGCGTCACGCGCGCGCCTTCTCGACCTCCCGGGACTGACTGTCGTCAGCGAGATCTTGACACCCTCGTGCGCCGAGCCCAACACTGTGCGGAAACACGGCCGAAACACAATTCCAGAACCGCACATGTTAACGCTAACAGAAATGGACCACACCATGGCATCGTTACGCCGGTTACTGGTCGCCGCGGTGGTGACCATGCTCACCGCGGCGGTGGGCGTCGTCGTCTCCGCGCCGTCGGCCCATGCCGCCACCAGCCAGTTCCGAGGCATGAACTGGGCCGTGCTCGGTGACAACTTCAGCACCGGCACGCTCGTCGTGCAGGGCCTGAGCCAGTCCGACAGCAACGCGACGGTCCGCGCCAAGGCCAACTCGCTCTACGACAGCATGGAATACCTGATGGGGGTCAACACCGTCCGGCTGCCCATCAACACCCACACGGTGGCCAACACGAGCTGGTGGAACGCCTACCGCGGCGCCATCGACGCCGCCGCCGAGCGTGGGTTCAAGGTCATCCTGGCCTACTGGGAGGACGGCGCCGCCTCCGGCGGCCGGATCACCAACCTCGCCGCCTGGAACGCGATGTGGTCCAGCGTCATCGGCACCTACGGCTCGAACGGCAACGTCTACTTCGAGCCGATGAACGAGCCGCACGGCTACTCGTCGGCGGAGTGGCGCAACGTCGCGGCCAACTGGCTCAGCGCTCACCCCTCGGCGGCGCCCGGCCGGGTGCTCATCGGCGGCACCGGCTTCAGCCAGGACCTGCGGGACATCTGCAACGACAGCCGCTTCAACGCGACGCTGCTGTCCTTCCACTACTACGCGTTCTTCTACGGCGCGATGACCTACGACGAGTTCCGCAGCCACATCCAGACGCGCCTGGGCAACTGCGCCTCCCGCGCGGTCGCGACCGAGTACGGCGCGCCGATGGCCACCGGCCTCAACTACGGCGACCCGGCCAGCACCGACAACTTCGTGCGCTACCTCCGCGCCGTGGCCCAGGTCATGCGGGACAACCAGATGGGCGGCACCTACTGGCCCGCCATCGGCGGCAAGGTGACCGCGGGGCTCGGCTACGACCACTACTCGATGTTCGCTCTCGGCGGCAGCGGCACCACCCTCAACCTGTCCACCCGCAACGGCTACGGCGCCAACCGGGTCCGGTACGGCTGGGGCGACGCCGTCAACGACTCGCCCCCTCCGTCGGCGTACCGGATCGACGCGCGCCACAGCGGCAAGACCATGAACGTCCAGCAGCCGAACACCAGCAACGGCGCGCGCGTCAGCCAGAACACCTACGGCGGCAGCGCGTGGCAGCAGTGGCAGTTCCAGGACGCCGGCAGCGGTTACTGGCGCATCGTCAGCCGCCACAGCGGCAAGTGCCTCGACGTGGTGAGCGCCTCGACCGCCGACGGCGCCGACCTCGTCCAGTACACCTGCGGCACCGGCAACAACCAGCAGTTCCAGATGGTCACCAACGGCGGCTACTTCCAGCTCCGGGCCCGGCACAGTGGCAAGTGCGTGGACGTGCCGGCCGCGTCGACCGCCGACGGCGTGATCATCAAGCAGTACACCTGCAACAGCGGAACCAACCAGCAGTGGTCCCGCACGGCCGTCTAGAACAGATCGGCCAGATAGGTGCGCCGGTGCGCGCGTACCAGATCGGCCGGGGACCGGCCGTGCACGTCGGCGACGTCGGCGCGCGCCCCGGCCGCAAGGAGGGCGCGGACCAGCGCGGACGGCCCGATCGCGACCGCGTGGTGCAGCGGGGTGCGGCCGTCGACGTCACGGGCGTGGACGTCCAGCCCCGCCGCCAGGAGACGGGGCAGCAGGAGCTCGTGGTCGACCAGGCTCAGCAGATGGAGCAGGCCGCGGCGGTTGCCGTCCCTGACGTGCGGGTCGATGCCGGCGTCCAGGAGCTGCCGCACCGCCGGGGTGTCGCCGTGCTGGACGTGCAGGAACAGGCGCTGCCGCTGGAGGCGCAGCTCGCGGGGCAGCCGTCCCCGGCCGGTGGTCCACGCCATCTGGGCCAGGAAACATCCCGGCGAGACGCCG
Source organism: Herbidospora cretacea (assembly GCF_001570605.1). Classification (GTDB taxonomy): domain Bacteria; phylum Actinomycetota; class Actinomycetes; order Streptosporangiales; family Streptosporangiaceae; genus Herbidospora; species Herbidospora cretacea. The sequence continues at coordinate 168,753 of NZ_BBXG01000014.1, forward strand.
CCGAGTGAGCGCAGCGCGCGTTCGCGGCGCTGTTCGTCGTGGCTGTGCGGGATCCGGAGCGCGCCGTCGCCGAAGGCGACCTCGTGCCATTCCGTGCCGCAGCGGACCCGTACCGGAAGGAGCGGTTCGGGTCCGCGCGGTCCGGCGTCGGCCGGCGGCGCCTGCCCAGGCCGCGTTCGGCCAGCAGCGCCGCCTCCGCCCCCAGCCGGGCCACGTTCAGCGGCAGCCGCGCCAGCGCGTCGAGGTGGTGGGTCCCCTTCAGGTATCGGCCGTCCGCCACCAGCTCCAGGTCCAGTCCGGCCGCCTCGAAGGCCTCCTCGACCCTGCCCTGCTCGTGGAGCGCGGTGACGCGTTCGGCGTGCGGATCGCCGCCGCCGTGGCGTTCCAGCAGTTCGGCGGTGTGCCGGGCGTCCCAGAGGTGGCGGACGGCAGTCCAGTCGTCGGACGTGGGCGAGGTGGGGCCGAAACGCAGCGTCAGTCTTTGCGGGGCCTCGACCCGCTCGGGAAGGACGACGTGGAGGACGCCGGCGCCGTGGCGGACGAGGGTGACGCGGCGGCGGACGGCGAGAGTGCCGGAGACGCCGGTGCCGCGCGGCAGGTGCCAGCGCAGCAGGTCGGGGACCAGATGCCGGAGGTCCTCGGCGAGGGCCGCCGCAGTCGCCGGGCCGTGCACGCGTTCGACGGTGACCAGGTCGAAGAGGACGTCGACACCGGCGGCGGCGCAGGCCCCTCGCCAGTCGCCGGCCAGGCGGCGTTCGGTGGCCTGCTCGATCATCCACCGGGGGACGGCGTAGCGGCGGATCCGCTGCCAGCGGATCAGTTCCTCACGGGCCGCTGCGGACCCCACGTGTCTCCCTTTCGGCGCATCCCGGAACGGCACGATCGGCCGGAATCGAACCGGCGTCCTCCCGGTTGCAGACCGGACGCGACGACCTCTGCGCTACGACCGTGCCGCCGAAACCTTATCTCCTGCGCACGCGCCTACGCATGGCCAGCGCCAGGACCGCCGTCAGCGCGAAGGCCACGGCGATCGGCCAGACGCCGAGGGCGTCGAGCCAAGCGGTGATCCGGCCCTGGAGCTCGGTGACCGCGCCGACGACCGGGTCGTCGGCCGAATGGCCGGCGTCGACGCGCAGTTCGTACCAGCCGTAGTAGGCGACGTACAGGCCCGCGAGCAGCAGAAAGACCCCGCTGGCCCGCGAGACGTAGGGCAGGACCGCCCGGGTCCTGCGGACCGCCGCCTCCTGCGCCAGCGCGACCAGCAGCGCCAGCAGCCCGACGACCAGCCCCATGCCGACGCCGTAGGCGACGAACGCCACCAGCCCGCCTGCCACGTCACCCGCCCCGGACACCAGCCCGGTGACCGCCAGGAACGGCGCGATGGTGCACGACAGCGACGCGACCGCGTAGGAGGCGCCGTACCCGTACAGGGCGAGGAACGAGCCGGACGGACCGCCGACCTGAAGCCTCGGGATCCGCAGCAGCAACTCCCGGCCGGACGCCAGCCAGACGCCCAGGATCATCAGCACCCCACCGGTCACGACGGTGACCCACGGCAGATGCGCCTGGATCGGCGCGGTCACCACGCTGATCACGACGCCGAAGATCCCGAAGACGGTGACGAACCCCGCCGTCATCGCGGCCGACAACCGCAGCGCCAGCGGCACGCCGCCCGGCCCCGACACCAGCAGGGCCAGGAAGGAGGGCAGCATGGCGAAACCGCACGGGTTGAACGCCGCGACCAGCCCGGCGGCCAGCGCGAGGGCGACGTCGTCCATCTAGAGGGCGTGCTCGTCGATGAGCGAGGACAGCTCCGCCTCGTCCAGCGGACCGACCGCCGAACGGGCGCCGCCCTCGGCGTTCACGATCAGATAGGACGACTGCGAGGTGACCTTGAAGTGCTTGTAGAGCGCGCCCGTACGATCATCGAGCTGGATCATCCCCGAGGTTCCGGTGCGGGAGACGAACTCCTCCATCGCGTCCTTGCTCCTGTCGAGACCGGCCACGCCCATGAAGGCCACCTTGTCCCCGTACTTCCGCGCGACCTCGGCGACCGCCGGCCCCTCGGCCTGGCATTTGTGACACCACGGCGCCCAGAACCACAGCACCACCGGCTTCCCCGCCAGACTCCTGCCGTCGAACGCCGCCCCGTCGAGCCCGGTCGCGGTGAACCTGAGCAGCGCGGGAACCTCAACCGAGGGGGTGGGGTCGGGCACAGGGTCGAGCGTGGGGGCGGTCGCGGAGACGGTGGCCGCCGGTGCCGATACGGCTGGATCGTCGGTCGCGCCGCCGCAGGCGGTCAGGGCCAGAGCCGCTGCGGTGAGGGATGAATGGAGCAACTTCATGACGGTCACCGTAGATCGGCTTCATGCGCGGCAACCCTTACAAGCCGATGACGTCGCCAGTCGCAAAGTTCGTCGGCTCGACTGTCGTGGTCAGCAGGCGCCCGATCGTCTTTCCCTTGAGGCTTGGTTCAGGCAAAGGAGGACTGACGGTGAAGTATGTCCTGATGTTTGTGGAGACCGAGGAGTTCGCCAAGGAACTGGAGGCGATGGGCGACCTGGAGCGCGAGGAGGCCTATGCGGCGGTCGGCCGCTGGTTCGCCGAGCACGCGGGCAAGATCACCCATCACACGCATCTGGCTCCGGTGCACACCGCGACCACCATGCGGCTGCGGCGGGGCGGCGAACCGGTGGTGACCGACGGGCCGTTCGTGGAGGGCAAAGAGGTGGTGACCGGGTTCGCCGAGGTCGAGGTGGCCGACCTCGACGAGGCGCTGAGGATGGCCAGGTCCTGGCCCGCGTGCCCGATCGTGGAGATCCGCCCCGCCTCATGACCGATCCCGAGGGCGTGAGTCAGGAGGTGCTGGCCCGGGTGGTGCGTGACCACGCGGGCCGGCTCGCCGCCTGCCTCGTCTCGCTGCTCGGCGACTTCTCGGCGGCGGAGGATCTCGTCCAGGACGCGGTGGAGACCGCGCTGCGGCGCTGGCCGGCCGAGGGGGTGCCCGACCGTCCGGACGCGTGGTTGTTCACCGTCGCCCGCCGGCGCGGGCTCGACGTGCTGCGCAGGGAGAGCAACTACCGCGCCAAGCTCGCGCAGCTCCCCTGGGTCGAGCCGACCCCGAAGGACGATCGGCTGCGGCTGATCTTCACCTGCTGCCATCCCGCGCTGTCGTTGGAGGCCAGGATCGCGCTGACGCTGCGGGTGGTGTGCGGGTTGAGCACCGCGCAGATCGCCGCGGCGTTCCTCGTCCCGGAGACGACCGTGGCCCAGCGGCTGACCCGCGCAAAACGGAAGATCACCGAAGCGGGCATCCCCTACCGGATCCCCGCTGACGACGACCTGTCCGAGCGGCTCGACGGCGTGCTCGCCGTCATCTACCTGCTGTTCAACGAGGGCTACCTGTCCAGCGGCGGAACCCGTGCGCAGGCTCGTGACCTGGTCGACGACGCCGAATGGCTGGCGAGCCTGCTGGCCGGGCTCATGCCGGACGAACCGGAGGTCTCCGGCCTGCTCGCGCTGATCCGGTTGCACCGGGCCCGGGGCGCGGCCAGGTTCGACGACCGGGAGCAGCTGGTGCTGCTGGCCGACCAGGACCGCGGCTTGTGGGACCACTCAGCGATCGAGAAGGCCACCGCGCTGCTGGTGCGCGCCGCCCGCGCGCATCGGCGGCCGGGGCCCTACCAGCTCCAGGCGGCGATCGCCGCCTGTCACGCCGAGGCGGAGAACTTCGACAGCACCGACTGGTCCCAGATCGTGGTCCTGTACGACATGCTGCTGCGCCTGGCGCCCTCACCGATCACCCGCCTCCACCGGGCGATCGCCCTGCGCTATGCCGTCAACCCCGAGGCGGCGCTGGAAGAGCTGAAGGATCTCGACCGGGCTCTGGACGACTATCCGCTGCTCCACGCGACCCGCGCCGACCTGCTGCGTGCGCTCGGCCGGAACCACGAGGCGAGAGAGCACGACGAGCGGGCGCTGGCACTGACCGCCAACCCCGCTCAGCAGGCACTGCTGGAAGAAAGACTGAACTGGACGCGACCGAGCCCGTGAGCGCGGTTGTTCCAGTCGCCGAACGGCACAACCCAGGGGCCTGTCCCTGCCGAGGGCGCTTCCCATGAGGTCGCCGCACAGGCTGTATCGAACTGATCTCAGTACGGGAGTCGGGCGTGAACTGCGGCGATGGGGGCACCCGGCCGTGATGAGCGGCTGGAGGGGTTTCACTCCCGAGGAAGGACGGCGATTCGATGGCCTGGTGGCCGAGAAGGTGCCTGCCGTATTGAGCGTGATCAGTTTGGAGGTGCAGATCAAGACGCCTGAGGACCTGGAGCGGCTCTCCGGGGACCTCGACCTCGTGACGCGGGACATCGCGGGGCCGACGCTGGGGATGGGGCCGCCTGCCCTGTTCGTCGCCTCGACGCTGGTCATCCGGCATCTGGTGGAGGCGTTGGCGGACACGTGCGGCGAGGACCTCGAGACGACGTGGGGCAGGGAGGCCGCCGCGATCATGCAGAACCTGGAGCGGCTGCGTGAGGGCGATCAGGCGCACGGGATCGACTGATCGCGTCGGCTCCCCCGGTCGTCGGCCAGGTCTGTGACGAGGCGTCGGCCCGCGCGGGAAGGACGCCGGTGCGGCCGGGCTGGTCCCCGGCCGCACCGGCGCGTCCCCCTACCGAGCGGTGCAGGTCACTGCGGTGGGGGTCGAGTTGGCGCCGTTCCAGCCGCCGTTGAAACCGAAGGACGTCGTGCCGTTGGGGGTCAGCGAGCCGTTCCAGGACAGGTTCGTCACGGAGACGGCGGAGCCACTGGTGGTGTGCGTGCCGCCCCACAGCTGCGTGATGGTCTGGCCGTTGGGGAAGGTCCAGGCGACGGTCCAGCCGGTCAGCGCGACGGCGCCGGTGTTCCGCACGTCGACGGACGCCCCGAAGCCCGTGGGCCACTGGTTGACGACGGTGTAGGTCGCGGTGCAGGCCCTACCGCCGCTGGGAGACGGCGACGGGCTGGGAGACGGGCTCGGCGAAGGACTGGGACTGGGCGAAGGGCTGGGGCTCGGCGAGGGGCTGGGGCTGGGAGACGGGCTGGGTGACGGGGACGGGCTGGGGCTCGGGGACGGTGACGGGCTCGGGCCGTTGGTGCCGGCCTTCTCCGCGGTCCACGCGCCCACCCAGGCCAGGACGGCGTTCCAGTTGATGGCGACCTCGTTCACCGACCAGGCGTCGATGTCGTCCAGGTAGCACTTCTGCGGGCGGCAGCCGCTGAGGCGCTGCTGGGCGACGGGGTCCTGCAGGCCGCTGTTGGGACCGCCAGCCAGGGAGCCGGGGGGTGCGATGGGGAGCGAGCCGTCGAGCTGGTTGGCCCAGAAACGGTGGTGGACGTTGCGGGAGGGCTTGTCGCCGTAGCCGGTGACGTAGGAGTAGCCCAGCGGGTTGCGGCCGAACTGGTAGGCCATCGTCTCGAACACGCCGGCGCGGAAGCGCTCCGCGCCGGTGAAGTCGTGGGCCAGGCCCAGCACGACCGCGTTGTTGAGGATCAGGTTGTTGGACCCCCAGATGTAGCCCCCTCCGTTGGGCTGGAAGGGCACCGGGTAGCCATGGCCGCGCATGACGTTCAGCAGGCCGTCGGCCGCCGAGACGAAGGAGGTGCGCAGCTGCGAGCCGATGGTGGAGGTGAGCCCGTTGGGCACGAGCGCCAGGGTGATGTCTCCCAGGCTGCCGACCTCCGCCCACTGGGCGCCCTCGTTGGTGAAGCTGCGCCCGTAGTACAGGGAGGAGGAGGTCAGGTCGTTGCGGTAGGTCTGCTTGCCGGTTGTGGTGTAGAGCTCGGCGGCGGCCCAGTAGAACTCGTCGGTCATCTTGCCGTCGACGTAGGAGCCGCCGCCGACGTCGTCGGAGGTGGGGGCGATCCTCGACGGGTTGGCCTTGGCGGCGGTGTAGGCCTTCTCTGCGGCGGTCAGGCAGCGGGCCGAGAAGGCGGAGTCGATGGAGGCCCACACCCGGGCGCACTGGGCGGCGGCCGCCGCCAGGTTCAGGGTGGCCGCGGTGGAGGGCGCCGACAGCACGCGGGGCTGCGGGTCCTGGGCGGGCAGCAGGGGCAGCCCGGTCCAGTTGGCGTCGTGCATCTTGTGGTGGGCCATGCCGGCCAGTTGCCGGCCGTCGGGGACCTGCATCTTCAGCAGGAAGTCGATCTCCCAGCGGGCCTCGTCGAGGATGTCGGGGACTCCGTTGGCGCGCTCGGGGATGGACATGGTGCCGTCGCCGAAGGCCGAGGGATCGGCGCCGGGGACGTTCCTGGCCCGTTCGTAGGCGTTGACGAGCTGCCAGGCCGACATGCCGCCGTTGACGACGTACTTGCCGTGGTCGCCGGCGTCGTACCAGCCGCCGCGCACGTCGAGCCGGTAGCCGCAGTCGTTGCGGCAGGGCACGTTGGCGTCGCCCTGGTTGGGGGCGACGTTCAGGTGTCCGGCGGCGCGGGCGTACTGGTTGCCGCCGGCGTACTGGGAGGTGATCGCGATGCCGCTGCGCTGGTGGTAGAAGAAGGCCAGCGCGTCGAAGGGCAGTTTCTTCCAGGCGGCCGTGCCGATGTCGAAGGGGTGGCTGGACTCGTTGTTCACGGTGAGCACGAAATTGGTGCCCGTCCCCGTGTACGAGGAGAAGTCGATTTTGTGGACGGAGTCCCCCGAGGGCGAGTCCGAGCCGAAGACGGTGGTGCTGCCGCTGGCCACCACCTGGTCGGAGCCGTTCAGCAGGCTCCAGGCCAGCGGCGAGTTCGAGTTGCTGATCACGGTCGCCTGTTTGGCGGCGCTGGGCGCGTAGGCGACCTGGTTGACCTTGATGTTCTGGCCGAGCGCCGGGCGGGCGAGCGCGTTGGCGGTCTCGGTGGTGACGATCGCGGTGATCGATGCCGCGGCCAGGGCGACGGCCAGTGCCGCCGCCGATAGCCGCATCCGGCCTGAGGTGTTCACACGGAGTCCTCTCAACCCATGGGCTTCGCATCTTGTGACCGCCGGGCCCGAAGAAGACAGTCAGGAGAATGAGGGAAAGCATTTCGTGCTGGTCAGGTCGCTTTCCTCGGCGAATGATTCTGCAATTTTCACGACACTTTCCCCGTGCTCCGTAGAATCTCGGCGTGACCGCTATGCCCCGCGACCCGCAGCCCCGGCAGGAGGTCACGCTGGCGCACATCGCCAAGCTGGCCGGTGTGTCCGCCCCGACCGTCTCCAAGGTGATCAACGGCCATCCCGGGGTGTCCAGCAGCACCCGCCGCCGGATCGAGGACCTGGTCAAGGAGCACGGCTGGCGCCGCCGCCCGGACACCGGCGAGTCGAGCGCGGTCGTCGAGGTCGTCTTCGAGTCGCTGGACAGCCTGTGGGCGCTGGAGCTGATCCGCGGCATGGACGAGGTCACCCAGGCGTACGGGATGGTGCTGGGGCTGACCGACATGCGGGGACGGCGCTCCCCGCACGCGGGCTGGATCGACCAGGTGCTCGCCCGCCGCCCGCTGGGGGTCATCGCGGTCTCCGCCGACATCGCCGAACGCCACCACGACCGCCTGGCCAGCCGTAACATCCCGCTGATCGCCCTGGACCCGCGCGGCGAGCCCGAGCACGGCGTCCCGTCCGTGGGAGCGACGAACTGGAACGGCGGCCTGTCGGCCACCCGCCACCTGCTGGAGCTGGGCCACCGCCGGATCGCCATGGTCAACGGCCCGGACACGCTGATGTGCTGCCGGGCCCGCCTGGACGGCTACCGCGCCGCCCTCGACGCGGCCGGGGTCCCCGCCGATCCCGGCCTGGTGCGCACCGCCCCGCTGTACGTGGAGGGCGGCCGGAGCCAGGGCACGGCGCTGCTGGAGTCGCCCGAACCGCCCACGGCCGTCTTCGCCGCCAACGATCTCCAGGCGCTGGGGGTCTACCAGGCGGCCCACCGGGCGGGGCTGCGGGTGCCGGAGGACCTGAGCGTCGTCGGGTTCGACGACCTGCCACTGGCGCAGTGGGCCGACCCGCCGATGACCACCGTGCGTCAGCCGTTGAAGAAGATGGGCGCCGCCGCCGCCCAGATGGCGCTGACCCTGGCCTCCGGCGCGGCGCTGGGCGAGGACCGGGTGGAACTGGCCACCCGGCTGGAGGTGCGCGCCAGCACCGCCCCTCCGGCCTGCCGCTGAGTGGATTCTCAGCGCTCCTCAGCGGGATCACAGCACTGACCGAGCATCCTGTCCGGATGAGAGCCGAGGCGTTAGGCAGGCCGCGCGACTGGCCCGGCATCGCGGTGGTGGGGAGTGCGGCCTTCGGGGCGGCCCATGTGTGGTGGCTGGTGGACCCGGGGTCGCCCCTGGCCCCTCCCGAGGAGCCGTTCTCGCCCGGCAGGTGGGTGGCGGTGGCGCTGGCGTTCACGGCCGCCGCGGTGTGCTCGGTGATCGCCACCGGGACCGCACGCCGCTGGGCCGCGCCCGCGCGGTGGACGCTGGTGGCGCTGGCCTGGGTGTCCGGGGCCGGGCTGATCGTCTACTCGTACATGCTGCCCATCAGCCTCGCGACCCTGCTCTTCGGCCAGCTCGACCACTGGGGAAGCCTGCTGACCCGCGCGGCCGGGGCGACGGCGGGGGCGCTGACGCTGGCGGTCGCCGTCGCCGAGCAGCGCAGGCTCCGGAACGCCTGCGTCCACTGCGCCCGGGTCCACGGCCGTTCGCCGGAGCGGCGCACCGACCCCACCCCGCGCTGGGCCTACGTCGCCGCCTACGCTGCGATCGCCGGGTGCGCCGCCCGGGTGACGGTGCTGGTGGTCGATTCCGTCACGGCGCACAAGCCGATCCCGATCGGTTCGCCTTTCGGGATCTTCATCGCCTTGATGATCGTGGCCGGCACCCTCCTGCCGTCGGCGCTGGTCCACCGGTTCGGCCGGATCTGGCCGCGCTGGGTGGTCCCGCTGGCCGGGCGTGACGTGCCGCGATGGCTGGTGCTCGGCCCCGCCTTCCTCGTCGGCGCGGGCCTGACCGGTTACTTCGGCGTGGCCGGGATGACGGCCTGGATCCTCGGCAGGGGCAACCTCTCCCAGGCCCCGGTCTGGAAGGTGTCGATGGAGATGTTCGGCTACACGGTGTGGGGCCTGGGCCTGCTCGCCGCCGCCCTGTCCTACCACGCCCTGACCAGGCGGAACTGCCCGACGCCGCGCACGACGACCATGACGGCGGCGACCGCGTAGGCGGCCGTGCCCAGGGCACCTACCGCAATCTCCTGCCCGAGGACCTCGACCGGCGCGCCCGGTTGATCCGGGGAAAGCCTCGGGAACTGGGCATGATGGCGGGCCCGCAGAACGGCGTCCAGGCGGCGATGTTCGTCGGACACCACGCCCGGGCCGGTACGAGCAGCGCCATCCTGGATGTTCGCATCAACACCCTGCTCGCCTCCTCCTACGGCGTGCCGGTCGTCCTGGCCAGCGGAGACGAGGCCGCCTGCGCGGAGTTCAGCGCCCTGGCGCCCCGAGCGGTCACCGTGCCGGTCAAGTGAGCGCTCGGCCAGCACGCCGCCGACACCCTCCACCCGCAAGAGGCATGCGAGCGGCTGCAGGCCAGGCGATCGGACTCCAAGACAGCGTCGCGACGATTCCCTTCGCACCGCTCAGGCTGTCAGCGGATAAATGCACAACCACCGCGTGCTCTTTGGAGCGGTCGGCGCAGGCGCCGACTGCGAATCTCAACGCGATACGAACAGCTACTCGCCTGCGGCACATCCCGCTCAGGCGCGATCTGAAGGACCGACACCCATGTTCCGCAAAGCACTCATCGCCGGCCTCGCCACCGTCGCGGCAGCAACCCTGACCGCCACCCCCGCGAGCGCGGCGGCGTACACCTACCCCGACACCCACTACCACGAGGCGAACGAGCTCGCCGGCAACCTCAACGCGATCGCCTGGCCCAGCCAGTCGGCCCTCAACACCTACTCCAACTCGACCCCCCTGCTCACCTGGGGCACCAACGGGATCCCCACCAGCTACCACAACCGGAGCCGCTGCGCGTCGTTCCTGACCGAGATCCTCAAGCACACCTACTCCTGGGCCACGCCGAGCTACTTCCAGGCGTCCTACGGCAGCACCAGCCCATACGCCGCCGACTACTACGACACCATCAAGGGGGCGTCTGTCTCGGACCACTACGCCCGCATCGGAAGCGTCAGCATCCTCCGACAGGGCGACATCATCGCCATCAAGTACCTCGACGGCGGCAGCGGCGGCAGCGGCGAGACCACCGGCCACGTCATGATCGTCCAGGACAAGCACCTGTACGACCGCGACGGCAACCCAGCCACCACCGAGTGGGCCGTACGCGTGATCGACAGCACCAGCAACCCGCACGGAGCCGCGCAGACCGCCGGCGCGAACTCCTCCTACATGGCGTACCCGGACACGCGGGCGGTCCCCGACTACGACGGGATCGACGAGGGCGAGGAGTACAACGGCGCGGGCCGTGGCTGGATCTTCGTCCAGACCGTGGACAACCGGCCGACCGGCTACTGGTGGGGCGTGAACGAGAGCACCTTCTACCCGGTGTCCAGCCGCCCGATGGCTTTGGGCCGAATCGTGCAGCAGGACTCGTAGCCCCCGACGCGGACACCAGGTGGGGATGGGCGGGACCGCTGAAGCCGGAGCGCCGATGCTCACCGCCAGGTGGCCGTTGTTCCGGCGCGGTGGCGCCGGAGTCGCAGCCGGGTCTGGAGAAGTCGTACAAGGAACTGCGTGTGTCGCGTGGCATGGACTTCGAGATGGCAGGACGCCCGGGCGGGCTTGACAGCCGCGGCGCGCGGTTGCATGGTTAGTTACACATGTAGCTAACCAGTTGGGCGGCTAAGCCAACGATGGACGACGACCGACCGATCTTCCTTCAGATCGCCGAACTGATCGAGAACTCCATCATCGACGGGTCGCTGGTGGAGGAGGCCCAGGTCCCGTCCACCAACGAGCTTGCCGCCTTTCACCGGATCAACCCGGCCACCGCGGCCAAGGGCGTCAACCAACTCGTGTCGGAGGGAACGCTCTACAAGCGGCGCGGCATCGGCATGTTCGTCGCCGAGGGCGCCCGGGCCAGGCTGCGCGAGCGGCGACGGGAACGGTTCACCGAACAGTACGTGGAACCCCTGCTCGCCGAGGCCCGCAAGCTCGGCATCGGCCACGACGAGCTGATGAAGATGATCGATTCATCCGGTGCGGTTGTCGGAAGGGACCTGGGATGACGGCGGTGGCAACCGCACACGGGCTGACCAAGCGCTTCGGTGACGTCACGGCGCTCGACGACGTGAGCTTCGCGCTGGCCGAGCACACGATCTACGGCCTGCTCGGGCGCAACGGAGCGGGCAAGACCACCCTGATGCAGATCCTCACCGGGCAGGCGTTCCCGTCGTCGGGGAACGTGTCGGTCTTCGACGCGCCCCCGGTGGAGAACCCGGCCGTCCTGTCGAAGGTCTGCTTCGTCCGGGAGAGCCAGCGCTACCCCCACGTCTACACCGTGGGCCACGTCTTTCGCACCGCACGCCGGCTGTTCGCGAACTGGGACGACACGTTCGCGCACAGCCTCGCCGCGGACTTCCAGCTACCGGCCGGGCGGCTGGTCCGCAGGCTCTCGCGGGGCATGCTGTCGGCCCTCGGCGTGACCGTGGGGCTGGCCGCGCGGGCGCCCCTGACGTTCTTCGACGAGCCGTACCTCGGGCTCGACCCGGCCGCCCGGCAGCTTTTCTACGACCGCCTGCTCGCCGACTACGCCGAGCATCCCCGCACCGTGGTGCTGTCCACCCATCTCATCGACGAGGTGAGCGATCTGGTCGAGCGGGTGCTGCTCATCGACCGTGGCCGGCTGCTGCTCGACGAGGACGCCGACGACCTGCGCGGGCGAGCGGTGGCGGCCACCGGACGGGCGGAGGCCGTGGACGGGTTCGCCGCCGGACGCACCGAGTTGCACCGCGAGCGGTTGAGCGGCCTGATCCGGGCGACCGTCCTCGATGGGCTGGGACCGCAGGCGAAGGCGCTCGCGCAGACGCTGAACGTCGAGCTGGAGCCGCTGTCGCTGCAGCAACTCGTGGTCCGCCTGACCGTACCGCCGACGACAACGGCGCCGACGGACCGGGAGGCCGCCCGATGAACCGCATCCGTCAGGTGGCCCGTCTCCAGATGCCGGCCTGGCCGCAGATCGTGGGCTGGACGTGGGGCATAACGGCCGTCGCGTTCGGCGTCAACCTGCTGAGCGTCATGGCGAACCACGACCCGGGCGACGGCGTGACGACCACCGGCGGCGTGGTCAGCCTGTGCGGCGGCGCGATCGGAATGGCCACCGTCTCGGTCACCCAGATCTTCCCGTACGCGCTGGGCATCAGCGTGACCCGCCGGGAGTTCTACCTGGCCTGGTCGCTGCTCGCGGTCGTCCAGTCGGTGCTCTACGCGCTGGTGCTCTGCCTGCTGCGCGCCGTGGAACAGGCCACCGGCTACTGGGGGTGGGGGATGCGCTTCTTCGGCCTGCCGTTCATGGATGACGCCAACCCGGTGCTGCTCCTGCTCGGGTACGCGGTACCCATGCTGGTCCTGACCCACCTCGGGATCCTGCTCGGCACGTTGTACCTGCGCTGGGGCACCACCGGCGTCCTCGCCGGCCTCACCCTGACGTTCACAGCGCTCGGGCTGGCCGCCACGCTGATCACGTGGACCCGGCAATGGCACGCGATCGGCCGCTGGTTGCTCGACCAGTCCCCCACGGCTCTGCTCGCCGGCTGGCCCGTCCTGGTGGCCGCCGCGTTCGCGGTCGGCGGGTACAGGCTCATCCGCCGTGCCACGGCGTAGGCGCGGCGGGCACTCGGCCGCTCCGGACAACGCGAACGCCGACTCCGCCGTGATGGGCCGCCAGATCGTCAGCCCTGTCCGCCCTCGTCCTTGGGAGAGATGCAATGACGAACGACAACACGCCCCCGCCCGCCGCAGGTCTCGGGATCTGGATCGCATTCGGCGCCGCCTTCGGCCTCCTCGTCGGCGTCGTGGTCGGGGGTCTCTTCGACAACCTCACTTACGGAATGGGGCTGGGTTCGTTCTTCGGCCCAGGCCTTGGTGTGGCCGCCTGGGCCGTCTTCATCGCGCCGCGAAGGAATGCCCGCCGCGACTCCTGAGCGTCGCGCCCGAGTATCGGCTACGGCGCCGTAGGCGCCGGCGATGGTGTTGATCCACGTTCTTTACGGTGCGGACCTGTGCTGCACCTCGGGGGCGGGCAGACGCAGCGGCTCGACCCGTTTGGTCGGATCTCCAGAAGGCGGTAGTCCGGCCGGGGCGTGCGCGGTGATCCAGGAGAACAAGGCTGAGACGTGCGCCAGGTGGTTGTTCACCGTCGCCGGTGCCATGCCCGTCGCTCGACCGGTCGCGGTCTGTTCCACTCCGGCGGCGAGGTGGCCGCGCCAGGCGGTCACCTCCCGGGCGGTGACCGCCGAGATCCGTTCATGGGCCTCGATCCACAGCCGGAACCGCTGCAGATGCCGGGCGATCTTCCCTTGGACCTCCGCTGAACGGACCCCGCGCACCGCCAGATCCAGATACCGCTCGATCCATTTCTCCAGGCCGTCGTCAGCCACAGCTAGGCGGCCCGGCAGGCCGATCACCTTTCGTGAAGTGATTTCGCGGCGATCCTGACCGCGCTCAGCGGGCCCCCGAGATTCTCATAGCGGCCGCCCTGGCCGACTTCCCGCTCGCCTGCCTGCCCTTCCTCGATGCTCCGCCAGCTCCGCGCTCGCGGAGCTCTGATCCTCACGCGTTCTCGCCCGTGGCCAGGAAGTAGGCGACCGAGCCGAGGGCGTGGTGCCGGGCGATGTCACCGTTCTCCTGGCTGAGATAGGTGCCACCGGTCGTGTTGGTGATCTCCAGCGCCTGATCGGCGAGGTCCTGGGCGGGAGTCAGCGCCAGGATCAGGATCTCCGCCGCCGTCGCCTTGATCCGCCACCGGCCGTAGGTGGTGTCATGGCCGGGGTACGGACTGTCCTCCCTGCTCTCCTCGGGCCAGGACTCGTAGGCCTCCCACATCCGTGCCGTGCAGTCGTCCTGGAGTGCGCGAAGACGGGTCGCGACCTCAGCCGAATGCCCCCTGTCCGTGATCAGGGCCAGGGCCTCCTCGACGGCGGGTCCGTCGAGGCCCGCCGTGGCCACGGCCATGGTGGCGGCGATGAGGACGATCTCCGGAAGCCTGGCGGGCGTGGGTTCGGCGATGATCTGGGCGATGCGCGGGTCGGTCTCGGCGATGGAGCGCATCCTCGCGTCGATCCGCAGGGCCGGGGCCCGCCGGACGGTCATCGGGCGCAGCCAGTGGAGGGAGTGAGAGGCGGCCAGCCAGTCGGCGTCGATCACGATGCCGGACAGGTGCCCGGCCACGGCGAACGCGGCGGCCATCCAGTCGGCGTCCCAGTCGGCCGCGCTCACCGGGAGCGCGTCGATCCAGTCCCGGCCGTGGGCTCCCTCCAGGTCCTGGGCGTCGAAACTCGCCACGACCTCGCCGTCTCTCACGTAGCTGACGAACGTGGACCTGTTGACGGTCCAGGCCACCCGGTACGCCTCGCCCTCGGCAGCGGCTTCGCACAACAACGTCTGGCTCAGGCCGCGGAACGCGAACGGCTCGATCAGCACGGCCCACTCCCCGTGGCGTGCCACCAGGGCCACGCCGGTGGCGTCGTCGGGCAGGTCCTCCGGGGCGATGCCGAACAGGCCGTCAAGGGTCTCCGGTTCCGACACGAGGGGGTGCCCGCCGAACACCCGGACCGCCTGGTCGAGATCGCCGGTCCTGATCCAGGTGAGACAGGCGGTCTCGGCGTCGATCTTGGTCATGGAAATGCTCCGCAAATAGAAGAGTGAGGGCGGCGATGAAGCCGCCCTCAGACCACCGCGCACACGGCGATCACGTGCGAAAAGCTGCCGCTCCAGGGGAACGCGACACCGACAGCCCGCCCCCGCCATCAAAGACGCCCGCCCGCGCGGGCGATCCCTGCCCCGGCCCGGAAGGGGAACCGGTGTCCAGGGCGCCAGCGGCGGGGATGCCGGGGATTTCGGGAGCGTCGGCGCTGGCGGGCGGGGGCCGTCTGGCCCACAGCACGATGCCCACCACCAAAGGTGCTGCGGCCAAGAGCACCGCAGCCAGATCAGCCACATTGACGCTGTCCTTGACGTCCAAAGGTCCGGACACCACGACGATCAGCACGGCCACCCCGGCCACCGCGACGACCACGGCCGCGATCCGCCGGCCTCTCCCGCTCCCCACCCGCTCATCGTCGCCGCTACCGCACCTACCGGCAGCACATGCGCACAAATCGTGATCAGGAACGCGCCGACCCCCACAAGCGGCCGACAACCGATGATGCAAGCCCGATCGATGCATGCTCATCCCTTCTCAGGGAGCCTTGAGGCCGCGCCCAGATCCGCCGCTGCCTCCTCAGCGCTGCCGGACGGTGGACGGGATCGAGCACCTCGCTGACCTTGTCGATCTCGCCGATCTCGTGGGAGCTACGTCTCGCAGCGGGCCCACCACCTTTACGGTGTCGGGGCCGTTCGCGTTCACCGACCAGGCCCATCTGGAGATGGGCGGGGCCGCCGGGATCCGGAACTCCGATGCTCACCGCCAGGCTCCTGCGGCTGTGATACGTCGGCGTGGCCAAGTGGCCCGTCATGCCGCGCGGTGGCGCCGGAGCCGCCGCCGTGGCGCTCCCCGCCGGCCGGCGGTGAGGCCGATGCCGTGTTCTTCGCCCCTCTCGTTCCTCACCGGCCTCGCCCAGGTCGAGCCTGCGGATCAGCACCGGGCCGTGGTGGTCCCGCTCGGCTCGGCTCGCGTGGGTGAGGTCCGCGGGGTTGAGGTCCGCGCCGCTGGTTTCTCGAAGAACGGCAGCGCGTTAACCTACGCCCGGATGCGGTCGAGTCGTCGCCAACTGCCCACCAACCGTAGAAGGCGCCGCATCGCCGACATGTGGAGGGCGTGCGTGGTCGCACTGCGGACGGTACGGATGCCGGGACAGGTGTGGGGCTTGGCGGCGCCCGGCCAGTCCGGTCCGCTCTTCGTGACCAGCTATCGTGGCCGCGATCTGCTGGGAACGGTGCTCACCGCGCTGGATGTCTCCGGACAGGTTCTCTGGAAGCGGGAGTTCGAGGGCCATCCCGGCCCTCCGCGAGTCAGCAGCGACACCGGGAACGTCTGGATCACCCATCGAACGCCGGGCCATGACGTGGTCTGTGAGATCGACGCCTCGGGCACCGTTGTCCAGACGATCGCACCGATGTGTGAGCGAAGCGAGCGGCTCTGCGCGTTCGCGGTGCTCGGGCAGCGGGTCATCACCGCATGGCTCCGGGTCGAGCGCGGACGACTGGCCCTTGCTGGTCGCGCTCCCCGGATCGCGCTTCACGACAACGACGGCGGGATCCACTGGTCCACCCCCACCGCTCTGGACAAGATCTCTTACCCAGGAGTCGTCGAAGCCGGCGTCCATACAGATGGGGAGGTTCGGCCGATGCGGTCCTGGTCGCCGCGCTCTATCCGGGCTCACCACCCGACACCGCTGATGGTCGCGGGAGATCGGGTGGCGGCCACGTTCGGCGATGACAGCAGCGGCATCGCCGTCACGTTCTTCCTCGATACCAGGGACGGGCGCCTGATCGCGGCCACACCACCGGGGCCGACCGGGCACAAGGCGATCCTTGGCCCCGGTGAGTTCCTCATCGGCTCGCAAGGCTACGGAGCGTTCTCCACCAGCCACTACAACGCGGACGGCACGGTCGTGCGCCGATGGCCCACGCACACGATGCCGCTCATCGACAGCCAGGGCAGCATCCGCGGACCGGAGTTCGAGAACGTGACGCCGTCGCGTTCGCACTTCGTTGCCCTCGAACCGGACGGCGCCGTACGCAAGGGCCTGCACCTGCCGGGCTACTACACCTCCCACCCGGTCCTGGACCGCGAGGGCACGGCGGTCTTCTGGCGTGATGGCCGGCTCCTGGCCATCACGGCCGAGCTTCAGCCACGACAGCTGCTCGCATCTCCGGATGACCAGCGCAACGTCATGAGCCGTACCGTCCTGCTCGAACGCGGGCAGATCGCGTTCGCTCTGGGTGACGAGCTTGTGCTGGTGTCAGACACGGGGCTGAGCGCCATGAACGATGGGCCCTGGCCGTGCGCCGACGGAGGGCTGCACGGCAATCCGGTACAGGCGAATTGACGACACCCAAGGAGCGCTGATCTGCCCGCCATCATCAACGGCTCTGTCGCCGATTCGGTGGTGACCAAACGTCTGGCTGCGTCACAGTGAGTCGTGATTGATCTTGATGAGCTGGTCGGCGTGGTGTTCTCGGGTTCATCGCCGCTGGTGGTGACGGACATCGGAGCGGATCCGCGTGCGGGCGCGACCAGGCGTTGAAGAACCTCGGGAGCGCAGTGCGGGAAAGGTGACGGTGACGGGTAGCTTCCTCACGATCGGACTACTCGCCACCGTCTCACCGCGCGACCGCCGTGAATAAACACCCCGCGAGAGCCCGCACGACTGGAGGGAAGGGGAACCGGCATGATCCTCCCGACCGATTTCGAAGCCGACACCACAGCGGCGGACCGCGCGCGAACCGTCGCCGTGGGGGCCGCCGCCGCCGCGATGATCCTCGTCCCGACACTCGGCCCGCTGCTCGCCGGCACCCGGGAAGGCGCCGAGGAGTTCGATACCGAGATCACCCCTCCCGACTACGCCTTCGCGATCTGGGCGCCGATCTTCGCAGGCATCGCCGCCAACACCGTCCAGCACGCCGCGCACCCGACCGCCGCGGTCAACCGGCGCACCGGATGGTGGCTCGCCGGCGCTTACACGGCGAACGCCTGCTGGTCGATCGCGGCCCAGTCCGACCGCTTCCGCCACACACCCTTCATCCTCGCGGTGGCCGCGAGCCTGGCCGCCACCGCACACCGCAAGGCCCAGCACGACCAGCCGCGCGGCGCCGAGCGCCTGGCAACCCACAGCACCGGCCTGCTCCTGGGGTGGACGAGCCTCGCCTCCGTCGTCAACGCGTTAGCGGTCCAGCGACATGACACGTTCGCGCCCACGACCCGAACCGGGCGCAATACCGCTCGTCTGGCCGTGGCGGGAGGCGCAGTCGTCCTGAGCGCGATCATCGCGGCGAGCCGGCACGGTTACACCTCCATCGCTCTGGCCGGAACATGGGCACTGGCGACCAGCGCGGTCAATCCCCAGCGCACATCCCGAACCCGGCAGGTCAACGCGGCGGCGGCCGCCCTCCTCGTCGCCACCACAGCAATACGGCTCCGCAGGAGCAGAAGACGGCACGACCGACGACAATGACCCTCCTGCCGCTGCGCGGCGACCGGCCTGTCACGGCCATCAGCACCTCCTCGGTTCGCGTATATCGGATCTCCTGGCCACTCGGCCGGGGACGGCGGGACTCACCGGCCCCGGCGGTGAGCGAGGTCCTGGCGGCGGCTTTCACGTAGCGATCCCCGGCTGGTCGACGCCGACGCCGACGGTCTGGAAGGTGTCGATGGAGATGTTCGGCTCCACGGTGTGGGGCCTGGGCCTGCTCGCCGCCGCCCTGTCCTACTACGCCCTGACCAGGCGGAACTGCCCCGCTCCGCGCACGACGACCACGACGGCGGCGACCGCGTAGGCGGCCGTGCCCAGGTCGGTGACATAGGCCACCGCCCCGGCGGCCGCCACGCCGAGCCACTCCCACCGCCGGTCGAGCGCGACCAGCGCGACGAGCAGCAGGGCATACCAGGAGTAGCCGGGCGTGAGCAGCAGGAACGCCGTGCCGGTCACGGTCAGCGCACCGCTCCAGGGCCGCTCGGGGTCGCCCTTGATGATCGTGTACGCCACCACGCCCCCCATCGCCACCAGGACCACCGGCAGCGCCCAGGCGTCGGGCACCAGCCAGCGCACCAGGGCGTAGCGGCCGTCGCCGGCCGACTGGTAGCCCTCCTCGGCCGTGTAGCCGGTGAGATAACCGAACACCGACGCCTGCGACGCCAGCAGGTAGGGCAGGTAGGCGACCGCCACCACCAGCCCGGCCGGGACGAGGACGGCCAGGACGTCGCGCGGACGGCGTACCCGGGAAAGGGCCCCGGGCAGCACCAGCAGGGGCAGGAACTTCGCGGCGACCGCCGCGCCGAGCAGCGCGCCCCCGGCGGTGCGGTGGCGGGCCACCACCGCCAGCCCGGCGACCGCCAGCAGGACGGCGAGCGCGTCGGCGTGGGCGTTGTTGACCGCCTCGACCGGCACCGCCGGACACCACGCCCACAGGCACGCGCCCCGCGCCCCCGCCACCCTGACCAGCAGCAGCGTCGTCGCCATGGCCAGCAGCAGACCGCCGACCTGGAGCGGCTTGCCGCGGGCGCCGCCGGGCGACAGCGTGTGCACGACCAGGAAGTACGCCTCCGACACCGGCGGGTAGATCGTCGGCACGCGCGGCCGGTTGATGCGGGTGCAGCCGCCCTCCGGCAACCACGACAGGTACGTCCCCGAGCAGACGGGCCCGGTGGGGAACAGCCACGTGTCCCGCAGGCCCGCCAGCGCCGGGTCGGCCGGAGAGTGGTCGTAGGGCGAGATCCCGGCCGCCTGGACCCGGCCGTCCCAGGCGTAGCGGTAGGAGTCGGTGCTGGTCCGGGGTACGTCCAGCAGACCGGTGGCCCCGACGGCGAGGCCGCCCGCGATCACCAGCGCCGCGGCCGAGCGGGCGGGGACCCGGCGCAGCGACCACGCCGCCGCCGCGAACAGCGCCCAGCACAGGGCGTACCAGCCGATCAGGCCGCCGGGGTCGGCGAGCTGCCCGGCCCGGGTGACGGCGCAGGCCAGCGCGGCGACCAGGCCCGCCAGCAGGACGATGGTGAGTCTCACCCGGCCAGACTTCCAGCCCGGCGGCCGGCCGGACGTAGCGCGCGGAGGACGTCCGGATTCCGTAAGGTGCCGACTCCCCCGGACGGGCCGCCGACGCGCTTGCATGGGACCCATGAGACCCACGCTTCCGCAGTTCAGGGGCAGGTTGCACGATCCGCGGACCGCAGTGGCGATCGGCCGCTGGCTCGGGGCGGCCATCGTCGTCTGCTTCCTGACCGGGCTGATCAGCCACGTCCTCCAGCACCCGCCCGGCTGGATGACCGGGCTGCTGCCGACCCGGCCCGTCTGGGGCTACCGGCTGACGCAGGGGCTGCACGTCGCGTCGGGGCTGGCGGCGATCGTGCTGGTCATGGCCAAGTTGTGGACGGTCTACCCCCGCCTGTTCGAGTGGCCGCCGTTCCGGTCGCTCGCCCATCTCGTCGAGCGGCTGACGATCGCGCTGCTCGTCGCGGCCACCGTGTTCGAGCTGTTCACCGGGCTGATCAACATCCTCCAGTGGTATCCGTGGCCGTTCTCCTTCACCCAGGCCCACTTCGCGGTCGGCTGGATCGTCGCCGGTTCGCTGCTGCTGCACCTGGCGGTGAAGGCGCCGCTGATCAGGGCGCACTGGCGGAAGAAGACCTCCGACGTGGACGCGGCCGACCGCCGGGCGCTCCTCGCGGGGGTCGGCGCGGCGGTGGGGGTGGTGACGCTGACGACGGCCGGGCAGTCGTTCACGCCCCTGCGGGCCTTCACCCTGCTCGCGCCGCGCAGCCCCGACCTCGCCACCCAGGGCGTGCCGGTCAACCGCACGGCCGCCGCCGCGCGGGTCAGCCACGCCTCGGCCGACGGCTGGGCGCTGGAGGTCACCGGCCCCCGCCCCTACCGCATCACGCTGGCCGAACTGAACGCCCTCCCCCAGCGGCGGGTGCGCCTCCCGATCGCCTGCGTCGAAGGGTGGAGCGTGAACGCCTGGTGGAGCGGCGTGCCGATCGGCGACCTGCTGGAACGCGCGGGCGCGCCACCGGGCTCGGCGCTGCGGGTGACCTCGCTGGAGGCGTGGGGCTACTACCGGGTCATGGAGATGCCCGCCCAGTACGCCGCCGACCCGCAGACCCTGCTCGCGCTCCGGCTCAACGACGAGGTGCTCTCGCTCGACCACGGCTACCCGGCGCGGATCATCGCCCCGAACCGGCCGGGCGTCCTGCAGACCAAATGGGTGTCCAGGCTGGAGGTCCGGTGAGGATCATCCTGGGCGTGGCCGGGGTGGCCCTGATCGCCGTCGGACTGTTCTTCCTGCTGCCACTGCCGGGCCTGTGGGGCGTCGCCGCCGGGTTCGCCGGGGCCGTCGCCCTGCACGACGCGATCGTGGGGCCGCTGGTCCTGCTCACCGGCCTGCTGGTGGCGCGGCTGCCCGACCGGGCGGTGGTGCGCGGGGCGCTGATCTCCATGGGCGCGCTGGTCCTGGTCACGCTGCCGGTGCTGCTGCGGCCAGGACCGCCGCCGAACCCCACGCTGCTCACGCTGCCCTACGGCCGCAACCTGCTGATCTGCCTGGGGGTGGTCGCCGTGGTGGCGGTCGCGCTGGTGCTGGTCCGCCGCCGGCGCTAGAGGGGGCGGGCCAGTTCCACGAACCGGCGGCCCGCCACCGACCACTCGCCGACGGGCGACCAGCCCGCCGTGGCGGCGTGCCGGACCAGCGCCGCCACGCCCGCCCGTGCCCACGGGAACGGCGCGCCGAGACCGCCGCTGCCGTCGTCGAGGCAGACCAGGTGGCGTTCGTCCACCTCGGCGGGGTCGGCCTCGGCGATCAGCCGGCCGTCGGGGGCGGTCAGTTCGGCCAGACGCCGCAGCAGCGCCGTTAGGTCGCCGCCGATGCCGATGTTGCCGTCGATGAGCAGCGCCGTCGTCCAGCGGCCCGTGCCGGGGAGCGGTTCGAACACCGACCGGCACAGGGCCATGCCGCCCCTGCGCCGGGTCCCGGCGACGGCGGCCGGGCTGATGTCGACGCCGAGCGTGCGGTGGCCCCGCTCGGCGAGGGCGGCCACCAGACGGCCGGGTCCGCAGCCGACGTCCAGGACCGCCCCTCGGCAGCGGGCCAGCACCGACCGGTCGGCGGCGTCGGTCCCCGCGCACCAGCGTTCGACGTCGAGCGGGAACCGGCGGCCGTCGTCGCGGCGCAGGAACAGCGGGCCGCGTCCGGCGTGTAAGGCGAGGGCGTAGGGGTCGTCGTACCAGGTCACCGGGTGACCGCCCGCGCCGACAGACGGGCGTGCACGGCGGCGAACCGGGTGCGGGGAGCCTGGGCGGCGACCACCTCGGCGTCGCGGGCCGTGTCGACGTCGCGGAGCCCCGGCAGTTCACCGACGCGCAGACCCCGCAGCCGGGCCCGCTGCGCCGCACCGGTCTCGGGGACCGACATCGGCACGCCGAGCAGGAGCGCCGGGTCGGGGTCCCGCAGCCCGAGCGCCCAGAAGCCGCCGTCGTCGGCCGGGCCGAACCAGGCGTCGTGCGCCCCGAAGTCCAGAGCCGGTTCGAGGAGACCGGGAGTGACCTGCGGAGTGTCCATGCCGATCAGCAGGGCCGGGCCGTCGCAGGAGGCGAAGGCGGCGGCCAGGCGTTCGTCCAGGCCGCCGCCGCGCTGTGGGCGGATCTCCAGGCCCGGGGGCGTCCACGGGCCCGGGGAGCCGTCGAGCACGAGCACGTGCCGGTCGGCCGGGGTGCGGAGCGCGGCGGACAGGGTGTCGGAGAGCGCGGCCGCCGCCAGCGTGGCGGCCTCCTCGGGGCTGAACGGCGGCGTCAGCCGGGTCTTCACCCGGCCGGGCACCGGCTCCTTGGCGATCACGAGCAGGGTGGTCGTCATCGGGCCAGCACCTTCCGCATGTCCATGACCGCCTGGAACGTTCCCCGCCAGGTCCCGGTGACCTTGGACTTGCCGCTGCGGGGCAGGTAGGGGACGTCGACCTCGCGGATCCGCCAGCCCTCGTCGGCGGCCCGGACCACCATCTCCAGGGGGTAACCGCTGCGCCGATCGGTCAGTCCGAGCTTGAGCAGGCCGTCCCGCCGGGCCGCCCGCAGCGGTCCGAGGTCCTTCAGCCGCAGCCCGGTCCGCCGTCTGACCAGGTGCGACAGCGCGTAGTTCCCGGCCCGCGCGTGCGCGGGCCACACCCCGCGCGACTGCGGGCGCCGCCGCCCCAGCACCAGGTCGTCGCCTTCTTCGATTCTCCGTACGAATCCCGTCAGCAGCCCCGGATCGAGTGAGGCGTCACAGTCGCAGAAACAGACGATCTCCGCCGTGGCCGCCATGAGCCCGGCGTGGCAGGCCGCCCCGAATCCGCGCCGCGTTTCGGTCACCACGGTCGCCCCGAGGGACCGGGCGAGGCCGGCCGACCCGTCGGTCGACCCGTTGTCCACCACCAGGGCCCGCCAGCCGGGCGGAATCCGTTCCAGGACCCACGGCAGGGCCTCGGCCTCGTTCAGACAGGGCAGCACCACGTCCACTGTTGGTTCGATCACACCCGCCACCGTAGGAACAACCGGGCCCGAATCCCGGTCACCAGTCCTTACGAAACGCGGACGCCGTCCCTTATGCGTGGTCTGAGGTGCCAGGCTGGGCTCATGAGGATCCTGGTCGTGGAGGACGACCCCACCCTGGCCGGTGTCGTGTCCGACTATCTGGTGCGCGCCGGTCACGTGGTCGCCCACGCCGCCGACGGGCCGTCGGGGCTCGACCGGGCGATCACCGAAGGCCCCGACCTGGTGGTGCTCGACCTCATGCTGCCCGGCCTCGACGGGCTGGAGGTCTGCCGCCGTCTGCGCGCCGCGAGCGCCGTCCCGGTGATCATGCTGACCGCCCGGGGCGAGGAGGACGACCGCATCGCCGGGCTGGAGGTGGGGGCCGACGACTACGTCACCAAACCGTTCAGCCCCCGTGAGCTGGTGCTGCGCGTCGAGTCGGTGCTGCGGCGCAGCCGGGCGGCCGTCCCGGCGGTGCGCGGGCCGCTGGGCGCGGCCGGGCTCACGCTCGACCCGGAGACCCACCGCGCCGCCAAGGACGGCGTCGAGCTCGCGCTGACGCTGCGGGAGTTCGACCTGCTGGCCCATTTCCTGTCGCATCCCCATCGGGCGCACACCCGCGAGGAGCTGATGCGGGAGGTGTGGGGCTGGGACTTCGGCGACCTGTCGACGGTGACCGTCCACGTCAGACGGCTGCGCGGCAAGATCGAGGACGATCCGGCCCAGCCCCGCCTGATCCACACGGTGTGGGGCGTCGGCTACCGCTTCGACCCCGGGTTCGGCCCCGGATCCGATCAGGGAGGGCCGGAATGAAGGACGTGGTGCTCATCGCGCTGTTCGCGCTCGGCGGGGCGGCGCTGGCCGGGCTGGCGGGGGCGGGTGTGCTGATGTTCCTGCGGCGGCGTTCGGTGGCGGTCTCGCTGGTCGTGGTGGCGGTCGTCGCGGTCACCGCCATGCTCGCCGGGACGCTGTCGGTCGCGTGGGCGATGTTCCTGTCCCCCCACGACCTGTGGGTGGTGACGCTGGTGGTCGCGATGGCCGCCGCGGTGTCGCTGCTGACCGCGCTGGTGCTGGGCCGCTGGGTGGTCGCCCGCAGCCGTGACCTCGCCCGGGCCGCCCGCGACTTCGGCGACGGAGGCGACTTCGCCGCGCCCGCCGCCCCGGCCACCGCCGAGCTGGCCGACCTGGCCCGGGAACTGGCCGCCACCAGCGAGAAGCTGGCCGCCTCCCGGGAGCGCGAACGGGCTCTGGAGGCCTCGCGCCGCGAGCTGGTCGCGTGGATCTCCCACGACCTGCGCACCCCACTCACCGGGCTGCGCGCGATGGCCGAGGCGCTGGAGGACGGCGTGGCCGCCGACCCGGGCCGCTACCACCGGCAGATCCGGGCCGAGGTCGAGCGGCTGACCGCGATGGTCGGCGACCTGTTCGAGCTGTCGCGCATCCACGCGGGGGCGTTCACCCCCGTGCCGAGCCGGATGTCCCTGCGCGACCTGGCCGCCGACGCGCTGCTCGGGGCCGGGCCGCTGGCCGACGAGCGCGGGGTGCGGCTGGTCGGGGAGGAGATCCACCACGTGCCCGTGGAGGTCGACGGCAAGGAGATGACCCGCGTCCTGGCCAACCTGCTGGTGAACGCCATCAGGCACACCCCCGCCGACGGCACGGTCGCGGTGAGCGCCACCCGGCGCGGCCAGAGCGCGGTGCTGGCGGTCACCGACGCGTGCGGCGGCATCCCGGCCGACGACCTGCCCCGGGTCTTCGACACCGGCTGGCGCGGCACCGCCGCCCGCACCCCGCCCGCCGGGGCCGGGCTGGGGCTGGCGATCGTGCGCGGCATCGTCGAGGCCCACGCGGGCCAGGCCGATGTACGCAACGTGCCGGGCGGCTGCCGGTTCGAGGTCACCCTGCCGCTGGTGACCTGAGCGGCGCGCGGGCGAACTCCGCGACCCCCTCCGCGAACCCGACCTCCGGCTTCCAGCCCAGTTCGTCCCGCGCCCGGGAGGAGTCGGCGGTGATGTGCCGCACGTCGCCCAGCCGGTATTCGCCCGTGACGACCGGCGCCGGCCCGCCGAAGGCCGCGGCGAGGGCGGCGGCCATCTCGCCGACGGTGTGCGGCTCGCCGCTGCCGACGTTGTAGGCGGTGTGCCCCTCTTCCCCGGTGAAGGTCAGCGCCGCCACGTTGGCCCGCGCGACGTCCCCGACGTGGACGAAGTCGCGCCGCTGCCCGCCGTCCTCGAAGACCCTGGGGGCCTGGCCGCGCTCCAGCGCCGAGCGGAAGAACGAGGCGACCCCGGCGTAGGGGGTGTCGCTCGGCATGCCCGGCCCGTAGACGTTGTGGTAGCGCAGCGACACCGCCCGGCCGCCGGTCGCCCGCGCCCACGAGGCGGCCAGATGTTCCTGGGCGAGTTTGGTGGCGGCGTAGACGTTGCGCGGGTCGGCCGGGGCGTCCTCGCAGACCAGGCCGGGAAGCAGGGTGGCGCCGCAGCGGGGGCAGCGGGGCTCGAACCGGCCCGCCGCCAGGTCGGCGACCGCGCGGGGACCGGGCCGCACCACGCCGTGGACCGCGCAGGTGTAGCGGCCCTCGCCGTACACGACCATGGATCCCGCCTGGACCAGCCGGGTCACCCCCGCGCGCGCCATCTCGGCCAGGAGCACGGCGGTGCCCAGGTCGTTGCAGGAGACGTAGCCGGGCGCGTCGCCGAAGTCCGCGCCGAGCCCGACCATGGCAGCCTGGTGGCAGACCGCGCCGACCCCCCGGAGCGCCCCGGCCACCGCCGCCGCGTCCCGGACGTCGCCTCTGACGAATTCGGCGTCCGGGAGCACCGGCTCCTCGGGATGGACGGCCGGGAGCAGGGCGTCGAACACGACCGGCTCATGCCCGGCGGCGTTGAGCGCGGCGACGACCTGTGAGCCGATGAACCCGGCTCCACCTGTGACGAGTACTCGCATGCCCGCGACGTTACGAAACCGGGCGGGCCGGGCGGGGGTTCCGCGTCCGGCCGTAAGACTTCCGTCAGATCGAGCGCAGGCGGGTCAGCTTGGCGGGGTTGCGGACGTAGTACAGGTCGGTGATGCGGGCGTCCTCGACCCGGACGGCCAGGACGCCGTCGATCCGGCCGTCCAGGCGGACCAGGAGCGCCGGGTTGGCGTTGACCTCGGCAGGCTCGGCGGTGAGTGTTCCGTCGACCTTGCCCAGGCCGCTCAGGAACATGCGGGCCACCTTCTCGCGGCCGGTGACGGGCCGTAGCGCGGCCTGCCTGACCCCGCCGCCGTCGCTGATGAGGACGACGCCGGGGGCCAGGACGTGCAGCAGGCTCCGCAGGTCCCTGGTCTCGACCGCCCGCTGGAACGCCTCCAGCGCCGCCCGGGTCTGGCGCGGGGAGCTCCTCGTGCGGGGACGGCGGGTCTCGACGCGCCGCCGGGCGCGGTGGGCGATCTGGCGGACGGCCGCCGGGCTCTTGCCGACGGCGGCCGCGATCTCGTCGTAGCCGACGCCGAAGGCCTCGCGCAGCACGAAGACGGCGCGCTCGGTCGGCGACAACGTCTCCAGCACGAGCATGAGCGCCATCGACATGCTCTCGGCGAGCTCGACGTCCTCGGCGACGTCGGGCGCGGTGAGCAGCGGTTCGGGCAGCCACGGGCCGACGTAGGCCTCCTTGCGGCGCTTCATGCCGCGCAGCCGGTTGAGCGACTGGCGGGTGGTGATGCGGACCAGGTAGGCGCGCTGGTCGTGCACCCGCTCCAGGTCGACCCTGACCCACCGCAACCAGGTTTCCTGCAGGACGTCCTCGGCGTCGGCGGCCGAGCCGAGCATCTCGTACGCGACGGTGAACAGCAGGTTGCGGTGGGCGAGGAAGGCGTCGGTCGCCGGTTCCTCCGGCGCGGAGCCGCTCACGGACGACCCGACCGTGCCCGCACGCCCTTGCCGTCCTTGACCCAGGTGAGCGAGCCGGGTTTGCGGGCCTCCGCCGCCAGGTGCTTCAGGGTGCTCCGGCAGACGAACTCCTTGAGCCTGGCCCCCGGCCTGCCGCCCACGTAGAACCGGTTGGCGGTGTCGTCTCGGTGGGCGAACTGGAAAATGCCCGCGCCACGCCCCAAGCTGACGCACTGCCCGAAGAAGCCCAGGTTGAGCGGCGCGGGCTGCTCGGCCGCGATGCGGCGGAGCACGGTGTCGGCGGCGTGCGCCCCGATTCTCGTGGCCGACTGGCAGCTCATCCGCAGGGGCAGGCCCGACGGCGCCGCCGCGTCCCCGGCCGCGACGATACGCGGGTCGTCGACGCTGGTCAGGGTCTCGTCGGTGAGCAGGCGGCCCAGGGCGTCGACGCTCAGCCCGCTGCGCGCGGCCAGGTCGGGCACGCCGAATCCGGCGGTCCAGACGGTCACCGCGCTCGGCAGCTCGCGGCAGTCCCCGAGGCGCACCGCCTCGCGGCTGACCGCCGTGACCCTGGCCTGGCCGCCTTCGAGGACGTTCACGCCGAGCGAGGCCAGCCGCCCGGCGACCGAACGCCGGCCCCGCGGATGCAGATACGGGCCGAGCACCGGCCCGCACACCAGCGTCACCGCGCGGCCCAGCTCCGCCAGTTCGGCCGCGGTCTCGATGCCGGTCGGACCGGCCCCGACCACCGTCACCGCGGCCGTGGCGGGCGCCGCGTCGAGAACCGGCCGCAGCCGCTGCGCCTCCTCCAGGGTGGCGAGCGGGTAGGCGAACTCGGCCGCTCCGGGCACGCCCGGTTCGGCGCTGCCGCTGCCCACCGCGTAGATCAGGTAGTCGTAGCCGATCGAGCCGCCGGTCGCCAGGGTCACCCTGCGATCCGCCACGTCGATGCGGGTGACGGTGCCGACGACCAGCCGGACGCCGTCGGCCAGGACGGCCGGGTAGCCGACGACCGCGTCGTCGGAGCCGCCCACATACTGGTGCAGGCGGATCCGCTCGACGAAATTCGGCCGGGCGTTGACGAGCGTGACCGAGACGTCGTCGCGCTGGGTCAGCCGGTCAGCCGCCAGGACACCGGCGTATCCGCCGCCGATCACGACCACGTGGATGCTCTTGTCCATCAGATGCCCTTCGCTCAGAGGTACGGCATCAAGACACCGCCTGATCGGAAGCTGTGACAGCGGGTGAGACAGGTCACGCTGCTCTGAGCGGATCCGCCGCAGGCGGATCGGGTCGATGTGGGGCGGGGCGGCCTCACATGATGGACGCATGAGTGAAGAATCGAAAGCGCCTCTGTTCGACGCGCATTTGCGGCGGCGGCTTTACGAGCAGCGGACGCTCGTTCTCGACGGACCTCTCGACGACGACAACGGCACCCTTCTCACGACCCAGTTGATAACCCTCGCGACGCAGGATCCCTCATCCGACATCGCCTTGTGGATCCATTCCCCGGGTGGTTCCGTTCCGTCGATGCTGGCGATCCGTGACATCATGCGGCTGATTCCGTGTGACGTGTCGACGCTGGTGCTCGGCATCGCCTACAGCGCGGGCCAGTTCCTGCTCTCCTCGGGAGCCAGGGGCAAACGCCGGGCGCTGCCCCACTCGCGGGTGCTGATGCACCAGGGGTCGGCCGGGATCGGCGGCACCGCCGTCGACATCGAACTGCAGGCCAGCGACCTGCGCCACACCCGTGACACGGTGCTCGGCCTCATCGCCGAGGACACCGGCCAGCCCGTGGAGCGCATCTTCGAAGACTCCCTTCACGACCGCTGGTACACGGCGCAGGAGGCGCTCGACTACGGCTTCATCGATTCGATCGTCAGCGATTTCGGCGAGATCGCGCCGCTCGCCCACCACCGGCTCGGTTTCGGCGTCACCGAAGGAGCGGCCCGATGAGCAGTTACACGATTCCCAACGTCATCGCCCGCAATTCGCGCGGCGAGCGCATTCTCGACGTCTATTCACATCTGCTCACCGAGCGCATCGTCTATCTCGGCACGGCGATCGACGCGGGTGTCGCGAACGCGCTCATCGCGCAGTTGATTTTCCTGGAGTCCGACAATCCCGACGCCGACATCCAGTTCTACATCAACTGCGAAGGCGGCGACCCGAGCGCCATGCTCGCCATCTACGACACGATGCGTTACATCCGCCCGAAGGTCGCCACGACCTGCGTCGGCCAGGCCATCGCGGTGGGCGCGGTCCTCCTCGCGGCCGGGGCCGAGGGCAAACGGGCCGCCCTCCCCCACGCGCGGGTGGTCCTCCACCAGCCGGCCGCCCAGGGGCGCGGCGCGATCCCCGACCTCATCCTGCAGGCCGACGAAGTCGTCCGCGTCCGGGCCGACATCGAGCGCATCCTGTCCCGTCACACGGGCCAGACCGTCGAGACGCTCCGCACCGACACCGACCGCGACCGGGTGTTCACCGCAAGGGCGGCGATGGAATACGGCCTCCTCGACGAGATCATCGAGCAGCACTCCCGCACCTGACCGCGGGCACCGCGCCGCGATCGACGTGGTCACGCCGAGCAGGGCGGTGCGCGACGACCGGAGGGCTGCTCTCGTCCAACGCTGCCGGTTCGGCGCGCGGCCGCCGGAGTGCGACCGGAGGCTGCGGGAACTGCTGTCAGAGCCGAGGTCATCCCCTGTCCGGCGACCCTGGCGCGGATCCGGGTCACGCCCTGATCACTCCCGGAAGTGCCAGCCCTCCCGGGACCCCAGCCGGGTGAGCCGCACGCCGAGGCCGCCCAGCATCTGCCCGCCGAGGGACTCGTGGTGCCACGGCCCTGCGCTGGGGGCGTTCTGCCAGGTATGGACCATGTCGCCCACGTCGTTGATCCCGAAGACCTCCAGGCGTCCGTCGCCGTTGCGGGCGACGCAGATCCGGCCGACCAGGTTGGTCAGGGGCATCGGATTCCAGCCCGACCAGCCGTTGTTGGGCGCGGTCTGCCAAGTGTTGTAGAGGCGGCGGTCGGTGCCGATCGCGAAGAGCTCACACCGGCCGTCGAGGTTGCGCGAGACGACCGGCGCCGAGGTGACCACCCCGCCCATCGAGGCCGGCCCGCCCCACTGCGCGGCGGCGGGCGCGGTCTGCCAGACCACCCGGGGCTCGTCGCCCACACTCACGAAGTGCACGTCCATGCGCAGGTCTGCGCCCAGCACCCCGGCGACCGGCGTCTGGCTCACCGGGCCGGTGAGGATGGGCCAGTCCGACGTCCAGTTCTCCGCGCCCGAGTTGGGGCTGGTCTGGGAGATGTGGCGCAGGGTGCCGTCGACGTGGCGGGCGAAGACGGTGAGACGCCCGTCGGCGTGCATCGCCACATGAGGGCTGCCCGTGATCTGGCCGCCGAGGGGCCTCCACTGGCCGAGCCCGTCGGGGCCGTCCTGGACACAGGTCCAGAGCTGGCCGTCGCTCCAGCGGGAGAAGACCTGGAGCAGGCCGTCGGCGTTGGTCGCGACGGCCGGCTCGTCGGTGAGCGAGCCGCCGTGCGACTGCCAGGAGCCCCAGCCGTTGCCCGGCGCGATCTGGCTCAGGTGCCACAGCGTGCCATCGACGCCCCGGGCGAAGACGCGCAGGCGGTCGAAGAAGCGGATCGCCGCCGGCCCCGTGACGAGACTCCCGCCGAGCGATTGAAAGGACGCCCAGGGCCCGGCCGACGGCCCCTTCTGCCAGCTGTGCCAGATGGCGCCGTCGCTTCCGAGAGCGAAGACCTCCAGCCGTCCGTCGCTGTTCATTACGGCACCCACGCGCCCACCTCATCCCATCGTGTCCGCTTTCTCCATTGCGCATATGCCGATATTTGCCTCGATGGAAAGCCGGAGACCGGCAAACGATCGGCCAGGAGCTCCCGCGACGGCGGACAAGATGGCCGAAGACCAGCGTCGCGCCGAAGATCAGCACCCCGTGCCCGGCGAGCACCTACCGCAGGCGAACTAGGGCCTGTACGGACTTCGGATCTTCATCCGGGCTGAAGGCTTCGGATCCACAGAAGGGCACCGCGTAGATGGAGCCCGGCCAAATAGCTGCCAGGGGTCTTATCGGAGCGGAAGGCCAGGCCTCGCCATTGTTTGATCTGGTTGATGCAGCGTTCGGCGGTGTTGCGCTGCTGGTAGAGGATGGGGTCGTGGCTGATGGGGCGGCCGCCGAGTGAGCCGCGGTTCTTGCGATGGACGGCTTGGTCCTTCTTCTCCGGGATGACGGCTTTGATGCCGCGCTCACGCAGGTGGGCGCGGTTGCCGCGCGAGGAGTAGGCCCTGTCGGCGGCTACCGCCCCGGGTCGGGTGCGTGGACGGCCGATCGGAACTCGAACCTTGATCTTTGACAGCACTGCACGGAACTGCGGGCTGTCTCCGGCCTGACCTGGAGTGAGAACGAAGGACAGCGGCCGGCACCGCCGATCGGCCGAGAGGTGGATTTTGCTGGTCAGCCCACCCCGTGAGCGTCCCAGCGCGGCAAGCTTCAGCCGGATGCCGTGCCGCAGCCGTAACCATCGTCGCGCCGTTTGGCGCTCCTGCACTAC
>NZ_BBXG01000015.1 GCF_001570605.1 Herbidospora cretacea
GTATGAACCCGGTGCGTTGTTGACGCGGCTGATCGGTGGCTGGCCTCCGAGTGCGGTGTGGCAGCGATGGTAGTTGTAGCTGTGCAGGAAGTCCTGCAGTGCCGCGGCGCGTTGGGTGTTGCTGGTGTAGATCCGCTGGTAGGCCCATTCATCGAGCAGGGTGCGGTTGAAGCGCTCGACTTTCCCGTTGGTCTGCGGCCGGTGGGGGCGAGTGTGCTTGGCGGCCGCGCCCAGTTCGGCCAGGGCCTGTTTCCAGGCATGGGCGCGGCGGTAGTTCAGGGCGTTGTCGGTGATGACCCGGTGGATGCGGGTGATGCCGTGGGCGGCGAAGAAGGCGGCGGCCCGGCGCAGGAAGGCCGCGCAGGTGGCGGCTTTCTCGTCGGTGTGGATCTCGCTGTAGGCCAGCCGGCTGTGGTCGTCGACGGCTGAGTGGACGTAGTCGAAACCGACGGCCGGGTGGTGGCGGCCGGGACGCGCTTGGCGGCCGTGGACGCGCCAGCCGCCGCCGTCGGGGATGCGGCCGAGTTTCTTGACGTCGATGTGGATCAGGTCGCCGGGGCGGGGGTGCTCGTAGCGGCGGATCGGGATGCCGGTGGGGCGGTCCAGCCAGGCCAGGCGGTTCAGGCCGTGGCGGGTCAGGATGCGATGGACCGTTGAGGGCGGCAGGCCCACGATCGGGCCCAGGCGGGCCGGGCCGAGTTTGCGGGTGGCGCGCAGCTGGCAGACCTGGGTCTCGACCTCCGCCGGGGTGCGATGCGGTGTAGTGCGGGGGCGGCTGGAGCGGTCATGGAGACCAGAGGGCCCTTCCTGCCGCCAGCGGCGCACCCATTTGTGGGCGGTGGCGCGGGAGATGCCCATCTCGGCCGCCACGTGGGCCACCGGCCGTCCGGATTGGACCCGATCGATGAGCAGTTGGCGGCCATACACGGTCAGCCGGGCGTTACGGTGGGGCACGAAGACCTCCGGTGGGCGGTTCCTAGACAGCTCCACCACACCGGAGGTCTTCGCTATTGATCAACCCCTGCAGTCAACAACGTTCGTGGTCAATACAGCTAGACGTCCCGCTCGACCAGGCTGGCCGCGAGAGCGCCCAGCTCCGGCCAGTCGGCCGAGCCGGTGACGACGACGGTGCGGCCGTCGAGGACGCGCACGAGCGAGCGCTGGTTCTTGTCCTCCCGGAAGCGCTTCTCCCAGGTCGCCCCGTTGATCACGGCGGTGCCGGCCGGGGTCTCGGTGTTGGCCATCCGGTTGGCGAAGCCCGCCAGGGGCTGCTCGTTGCTCTGGGCCAGCATGGCGTGCATGCGCTTGCCGGTGGCGAAGCCGAGCCGCCAGGTCACCACGCCCTTGTCGGTGGTGAGGCGGGAGCTGGTCGGCACCCAGTCGGGCTGGACCGCCTTGGGCACCTCGATGGGGAACTCGGCCGCGCGGGCGGCGTTGCCCGCGTCGACGGCGAACTCGACGCGGGGGATGTGCTCGGTGCTGCTCGGCGTCGCGACCAGCAGGAACAGCCCCACGCCGGCGAAGCAGACCAGCAGCGCGAAGACGTAGCCATAGAGACCCTGGGTGTATCGGCGCACGATAAACGAGCCTACCGGCTCGGGTCAGGGGTTCCTGATCCGGCCGATGATGGCGAGGGCCTGGTCGGCCATCAGCCGGGCCGCGTCGAGGTCGGCCGACAGGGTCAGTTCCTGGACGACCGCCGCCAGCGCCCCCGTGATCACCACCACCAGCGCGTCCTCGTGCTCGAAGAGCGAGGCGTTGCGGCGGGCCCAGGTGCGCAGCCGCTCCCGGATGACGACCTCGAACCCGGGCGGGCCGTCGCCCCGCAGGAAGAGCGCCGCCAGGTCGCGTTCCTGCACGCAGCCGTCGAGATAGGCCCGCGCCCCGGCCAGGAACAGCCCCATCGGCTCGGTCTCCCCCTGGGCGCGGACCTCCTGGACGGCGGTCTTGGTGCGCTGGGCCTGCCGGTCCTGGAACTCCTCGAACAGCGCCCGATAGAGATCGGCCTTGCCGGAGAAGTGGTGGTAGAGACTGCCCACGCTGGCCCCGGCCCGCTGGACCACCTCGGTCACGCCCGCCTCGGCGAACCCCTGGACGATGAAGACGTCACGGGCGGCGTCGAGGAGGGCCACCCGGGTCGCCGCGCCGCGTTCCGAGGTGCCCCGGACGGTCTCCTTCGTGCTGTCGCCGCTCATGCAGGCGAGATTATCGATGGAGCCGGGCGGTGTGGCACGACTCACGCAGAATCAACAGGCGATACCGGGTAGGGCAGGGTTATGAACTCAGATCAGTCCGTGCCGCCGCCTCTTGCGACCGAGCACCGCGCTCCCGACCGCAACCTCGCCCTCGAACTGGTCCGGGTGACGGAGGCGGCGGCGATGGCCAGCGCCCGCTGGGTCGGCCGGGGTGACAAGAACGGCGCCGACGGGGCCGCCGTCAGCGCCATGCGCCAGTTGATCAACACGGTGTCGATGCGCGGCGTGGTGGTGATCGGCGAGGGCGAGAAGGACAAGGCCCCGATGCTGTTCAACGGCGAGGAGGTCGGCGACGGCACCGGCCCGCAGTGCGACGTGGCGGTCGACCCGATCGACGGCACCCGCCTGTGCGCCCTGGGCATGAACAACGCCATCTCGGTGATCGCGGTGAGCCCCCGGGGCTCGATGTACGACTCCAGCGCCGTCTTCTACATGGAGAAGCTCGTCACGGGCGCCGAGGCGGCCGACGTGGTCGACATCGAGGCGCCGGTGGCCCGCAACGTGGCCGCGGTGGCCAAGGCCAAGGGCGGCAAGGCGTCCGACGTGACCGTGGTGATCCTCGACCGGACCCGCCACGAGAACCTGGTGCGGGAGGTCCGGGAGACCGGCGCGCGGATCAAGTTCATCACCGACGGCGACGTCGCCGGCGCGATCATGGCGGCCCAGCCGGGCACCGGCATCGACCTGATGCTCGGCATCGGCGGCACGCCCGAGGGCACCGTCGCGGCCTGCGCGATGAAGTGCCTGGGCGGCACCATCCAGGGCAAGCTGTGGCCCCAGGACGAGGCGGAGCGCCGCAAGGCCCTGGACGCGGGCCTCGACCTCGACCGGGTGCTCACCACCGACGACCTGGTCAGCTCCGACGACGTCTTCTTCGCCGCCACCGGCGTCACCGACGGCGAGCTGATGAACGGCGTGCGCTACCAGGGCGGCCGGCACACCCGGGGCGGCGTGGCCCGTACCCACTCACTGGTCATGCGGGGCCGGTCGGGCACGATCCGGCGGATCGAGAGCGAACACCAGCTCTGGAAGCTGGGCGCCTACAGCGCGATCAACTTCGACACCGCGCTCTGAGACACCGCGCTCTAGCGCCGCCAGCCCTTCTTCGGGGGCTTGGGCGACTTGGCGATCACTCGCCCGCCCCAGACGTATCCGGTCAGTTCGATGACCGGGCAGTCGGGGTCGGCGGGTGGCCGGGTCTGGTCCTTGAACTGGGGGACCCGGGCGCCGGGGGCGATCGTGATCCGGACGCCCTCCGGGACGGTCATGTTGACCGTGCCCGCCACCACGGCGAGCTGGACGACGATCCGGCGCGACTGGAGCAGCGCGTCGCGCAGGTCGAGGTCGACCTTGCCGCCGATCGAGCTGACCGGGACCGTCGAGGGCACGATCCAGCGCCCGCCGCGCGTCTCGTTCCGGAACACGGCCGCGACGGGCCGGTTGTGCAGGGCGATCGGCTGCTGGTCGGGCGGCAGCAGGTCGCGGGTGAGCCCGATCAGGTCGCCGAGGGTCCGGGCCTGGTAGGCGGCGTCGACCCGTTCCTCGTGTTCGAGCCGGGACAGCCGCCCGTCGGCCATGGCGTCGGTGAGCACGGAGATGACCCGCTCGCGGTCGGCGTCGGAGGCGCGCAACTCCTCGGGCCGCGGACCGGAGGAGCCCTGGTTGGGGGCGACCAGGGCGGCGATCCATTCACGGAAGTCGTTGCTCACTCTTCGAAGATTACGGGGTGCGCGCGGATTTCCCACCCGGGAAAGGCCCGGATCCCCCCGCTCAGGGTCATCCCTGAGCCGCCGCCTCCGGGGAGCTCCGCCGCGGGAAGGAGCCCCGGTTCAGCTTTCCGGGCGATCCCGGCGACCGATGCGGACGCGACGCTGAACGCATGAATCCGCGCATCGCCTACCTCGGCGCGCCCCTCCTCACCTTCGCGTACGGGGTGATCCGGCTCCTGAGCGAGCACGGCCCCGGTCTGGCCTGGACCACGGGCCACCTCGCCTTCCTGGTCGCCCTCGGCCTCTACGCCGTCGTCCTGCTCGACCTCGGGCGGCACACCCACACCGGCTTCACGGTCGTCGGCCTCCTCGGCCTGGCCGCCTTCGCCGCGCAGTTCCTCATCGACCTGGTGGTGGGCTTCCTGTCCGCCGACCGCGCGGAGATGGGCGACCTGTTCGGCCAGGTCTACGACGTGCCGGGGCTGGAGGTGGTCGTCCGGGTCGCCGGGCCGCCGCTCTTCTACGTCGCTCTGTTCGCCATGCTGACCCACCTCGCGATCCGGCGTCTGGTCCCGTTCTGGATCCCGGCGTCCGTGCTGGTGGCGAGTGTGCTGCCGGCGATCGAGCTGGACCTGCTGCCGATCTCGGCGGCGATCATCCTGGTCGCCTTCTCGATGACCGTGCGGGAGATTGTTGACCTGGAACCGGCCCGCCCCTAGCCTGAGCGAAAATCTGAACCTCGCTCATATTCGGGGGCTCTCGTGCCGCGTGACCGGCAGGCCCGGATCGCCACCTTCGCCGTGTTCTTCGTGCAGGGGCTGGCCTTCTCCACACTGCTCACCCAGGTGGCGGCGCTGCAGCGCAGACACGGCCTGAGCGAGGGCGAGCTGACCCTCCTGCTGCTGGTCGTCCCGGTCATCGCCGGAGTGGGCAGCGTCGTGGCGGGCCAGGTGGCCGCCCGGTGGGGCAGCCGCTTCATGATCCTGTACGTCCAGCCGCTCGCCTGCGTCGCGGTCGCGCTCACCGGGTGGGCGGCCAACGTGCCGTTCCTGGTGGCGGCGCTGGTGCTGTTCGGGCTGGGCCTGGGCGGGGTCGACGCCGGGATGAACATGCAGGGCACCGCCGTCGAGCGGCGCTACGCCCGGCCGGTGATGACGGGCTTCCACGCGCTGTGGAGCCTGGCGGCGGTGATCGGCGCGGCCTGGGCCTCGAACGCGGCGGGCCAGGGGCTCGATCTCGGCCCGGTGTTCACGATCGCGATGGTCCCGGCCGTGATCATCTCGCTGGCCGCCAACCGGTGGCTGTGCGGCCCGGCCGAGGAGCACGTCGAGTCCGTCGCGCAGACGCCCCGGGTCAAGGTCCCGTGGGGGCCGATCCTGCCGCTCTGCCTGGCGATGGCCTTCCTCTACGTGGGCGACGCGTCGGTCTCCAACTTCGGGTCGGTCTACTTCGACCAGGCGCTCCGCGCCGAGGCGTGGCTGGCGCCGTGGGCGCTGGGGGCCTACCAGGCGGCGACCTTCGTCGTCAGGGTCGGCGGGGACGCGGCGGTCCGCCGGTTCGGGCCCGCCACGATCGTGCGGGTCGGCGGGGCGGTCGCGGCGCTCGGGTTCCTGCTGATCGTGCTGGCGCCGGGTGAGGTGACGGCCATCGCCGGGTTCGCGCTGACCGGGGTCGGGCTGTCGGTGGTCGCGCCGCAGTCGTTCTCGGCGGCCGGGCGGCTCGACCCGGCCGGGACCGGCGTGGCCATCGCGCGGGTCAACATGTTCAACTACGTCGGCTTCATCGTGGGGGCCGCGCTGGTCGGCGGCATCGGCGACGCCGCCGGGTTCCAGGCCGCGTTCGTCGCGCCGCTCATCCTGGCGGCCGGGATCGTGGTGCTGGCCAGGGGCTTCGCATCTCCCGTACGGCGGCCGCGAGCCGATGACCCGGCCATCGGGCGAACCCCATGACCACGGCGGGCCCGTCGACCGGTTCGGCGGCCAGCCCGGCCGCGACCGCCTGAGCGGCGAACTCGCGGGCGTCCCACTCGGGCGGCAGCTCGGCGAACAGGTGCAGCCCGGCCGAGATGCCGCAGACCTTGACCTCGGGGAACCGCTCGCCCAGCGCGCCCACCAGGGCGTCGCGGCGGGCCCGGTATTCGCGCCGCATCCGCCGCAGGTGCCGGTCGTAGGCACCGTTGGCGATGAAGTGGGCCAGCGTGTACTGGTCGAGCACCGGTGACCCCAGGTCGAACTCGCTGCGGACCTTGCGGAGCTCGGCGGCGAGCTTGGCGGGCGCGACCAGCCAGCCCAGCCGCAGGCCCGGCGCGAGGGCCTTGCTGACGCTCCCGGCCAGCACCACCCGGCCGGGGGCGAGCCCCTGGAGGCAGCCGACGGGTTCGCGGTCGAACCGGAACTCGGCGTCGTAGTCGTCCTCCAGGACGGTCGCCCCGGTCCTGGCCGCCCACGAGATCAGCTCGGCCCGACGGCGCGGCGACAGCACCACCCCGGTCGGATAGTGGTGCGCCGGGGTCAGCAGCACCGCCTGGGCCCCGCTGCGGGCCAGTTCGGCGACGTCGATCCCCTCGTCGTCCACCGGGATCCCGACCAGCTCGGCCCCGGCCCTGCGCAGGAGCGGCGTCTGCCGCTCGCTCGTCGGCAGCTCGGTGGCCAGCCGCAACGGCCCGAGCGCCTGGACGACCAGCGACAGCCCCTGCGCGACCCCGGTCACCACCACGACGTTCTCGGGCTCGGCCCGCGCCGCCCGGACCCGCTTCAGATAGGCGGCCAGCTCGCTCCGGAGCTCGGGCACCCCGCCGGGGTCGCCGTAGTCGAGCGCGTCGTGGGGCAGCGTGGCCAGCACGTGGCGGTAGGCCGCGCTCCACGCCTGCCGGGGGAACGCGCCGAGGTCGGGCGAGGTCGGCCGCCCGCCGAAGTCGCCGGAGGGGTCGGCCGGCGACGCGGGCTCCTCGATGGTGACGGCCGCCACGGTCGTCCCTGCCCCGATCCGGGACTCCAGGAAGCCTTCGGCGACGAGTTGCTCGTACGCCTCCACGACCACCCCGCGCGAGACGGCCAGATCGCGGGCGAGGTCGCGGCTGGCCGGGAGCCGGGTGCCCGCGGGCAGCCGGCCGGTGCGCACCGCCTCGCGGAGCTCACCGGCCACCTGGCGGGCGAGACCGCCGGCCTGGCGGTCGAGGGAGAGATGCAGGTCGGCCACCGATTGGTCCTCGTTTTGGTGGAGAAATTGGACTGATTACGTGAACCATTACATTCATAGCATCCAACGTCATGAGCAGAGGCACGACGGTGGCCGCGGCGGCGGGGGCGATGTTCCTGGTGGGCACTCTCGCCGCGGTGAGTGGCCTGATCAAGGACTATCCCCTCTACGGCGGGCAGACGGTGCGCTACGCCGTCGCCGCACTGATCATGTTCGCGATCGTGAGGGCGAGGCGCGGGCCCCGGGCCCACCTCACGGTAAGGGATTACGGGCTTCTGGTCGCACTCGCGCTGACCGGCCTGGTGCTGTTCAACGTGTGCGTGATCGAGTCGACCCGGGGGGCCGGACCGGCGCTGGTGGGGACCATGCTGGCCACGGTGCCGCTGGTGATGGCGGTGCTGACCTCGCGCAGGCCCAGGCCGCGCCTGGTCGTGGCGGCCGCGGTCGTGGTGGCGGGCGCGCTGCTGGCGGTCGGGTTCGGCGGGGGCGGGGTGGGCGCGCTGCTGTGGGCGGTGGGCGCGGTCGGATGCGAGGTGTGCTTCTCGCTGCTGGCGCTGCCGCTGCTGCCCAAGCTGGGGGCGGTGGGGGTGACGGCCTGGTCGGCGGCGCTGGCCGTACCGCTGCTGCTGGTCACGGGCCTGGCGATCGACGGCGCGGACATGCTGCGCGTACCGACCCTGCCCGAGGCGCTCGGGCTCGCCTACCTGGCGTCGGTGGTGACGTGCGGGGCGTTCTTCCTCTGGTACACCGCGCTGCCCCGGCTGGGGCCCGGCCGCGCCGGGCTGTTCGCCGGCGTGATCCCGGTCGGCGCGATCACGACCGGGACCGTCGTCGGGCTGGGCCTGCCGTCGGGCGCGGAACTGGCCGGTGCCGCGATCGTGGTCTGCGGCATCGTCGCCGGGCTGCTACCCGACCGGCCAGTGCGGGTGCGGGTCGTTCAGGTCCCGGCGGACGGTCCTGATGAGCATGAAGATCAGGGCCGAGACGACGAAGAGGACGCCGATGATGCCGATCGCGATAAAGGCCATGATTCCTCCCGCATTGGTGTCTAATGTCTACTTTGTCACTATCTGCTCCTTCGCGCAGGGCCCTCCGGCGGTTGCCGTAAAGTGCTGAACAGCTCACACCGGCGTGATCAACGGAGGCTCGACCCCATGCCCGAGTTCAGCTACACCGACCTCCTTCCGCTGGGGGCCGATGAGACGGAATACCGGCTGATCACCTCCGAAGGGGTCCGGGTCGTCGAGGCGGCCGGACGGCGGTTCCTGGAGGTCGAGCCCGAGGCGCTGCGGCTGCTGACCGAGACCGCGATCCACGACATCTCCCACTACCTGCGCGCCTCCCACCTGGCCCAGCTCCGGAAGATCGTCGACGACCCCGAGTCGAGCGGCAACGACCGGTTCGTGGCGCTCGACCTGCTGAAGAACGCGTCGATCTCGGCCGGCGGCGTGCTGCCGATGTGCCAGGACACCGGCACCGCGATCGTGATGGGCAAGCGCGGCCGCCACGTCCTCACCGACGGGCAGGACGCCGCGCACATCGCGCGGGGCGTCTACGACGCGTACACGAAACTGAACCTCCGCTACTCCCAGATGGCCCCGATCACCATGTGGGAGGAGAAGAACACCGGCTCCAACCTGCCCGCCCAGATCGAGCTCTACGCCGAGGGCGACGACGCCTACAAGCTGCTGTTCATGGCCAAGGGCGGCGGGTCGGCCAACAAGTCGTTCCTCTACCAGGAGACCAAGGCGGTCCTCAACGAGAAGCGCATGCTGGCCTTCCTGGAGGAGAAGATCCGCTCCCTCGGCACGGCCGCCTGCCCGCCCTACCACCTCGCCGTGGTCGTGGGCGGCACCTCCGCCGAGTTCGCGCTGAAGACGGCCAAGTACGCCAGCGCCCGCTACCTCGACGCGCTGCCCACCGAGGGGTCCCCCGAGGGCCACGGCTTCCGCGACCTGGAGATGGAGCAGAAGGTCTTCGAGCTCACCCAGAAGCTCGGCATCGGCGCACAGTTCGGCGGCAAGTACTTCTGCCACGACGTCCGCGTGATCCGGCTGCCGCGCCACGGCGCGTCGTGCCCGGTCGCCATCGCCGTCTCCTGCTCGGCCGACCGCCAGGCCCTGGCGAAGATCACCACCGAGGGCGTCTTCCTGGAGCAGTTGGAGACCGACCCGGCCCGGTTCCTGCCCGACACCACCGACGAGCACCTCGGCGGCGACGTGGTCAGCGTCGACCTCAACCGCCCGATGCCCGAGGTCCTGGCCGAGCTCGCCAAATATCCGGTGAAGACCCGCCTGTCGCTGACCGGCCCGCTCGTGGTGGCCCGCGACATCGCCCACGCCAAGATCGGCGAGCTCCTCGACGCCGGCGGCGAGATGCCGCAGTACCTCAAGGACCACGCCGTCTACTACGCCGGACCCGCGAAGACGCCCGAAGGCTACGCGTCGGGCTCGTTCGGCCCCACGACCGCGGGCCGCATGGACTCCTACGTCGAGCGCTTCCAGGCGGCGGGCGGCTCGATGGTCATGCTGGCCAAGGGCAACCGGTCCAAGCAGGTCACCGACGCCTGCAAGACCTACGGCGGGTTCTACCTCGGCTCGATCGGCGGTCCCGCCGCACGCCTGGCGCAAGACTGCATCAAGAAGGTCGAAGTCCTGGAATATCCGGAGCTCGGGATGGAGGCGGTCTGGAAGATCGACGTGGTCGACTTCCCGGCCTTCATCGTGGTGGACGACAAGGGCAATGACTTCTTCACCGACACAACTAGGCCGATTCTGTCCATCGGACGCCGAACCTGACGGACTTTGACAAAAGTTCTCGACAATGAATCGGCCCGGTCTCTACAGGCGACTAGGCACAAATCGGTAAGCTGCCACCCATGCGTGCGCCGTCCGGATACCAGTTAGCCGCGCGCTACCGGCTCGTTCAGCCGGTAGGCCGCGGCGGCATGGGCACGGTGTGGCGTGCGCGTGACGAGCTTCTCGACCGCGACGTGGCGGTAAAGGAGGTGCGGCTGCCGCTCGTCCTCGACGAGGAACTGCGGGCCGAGCTCTGCGCCCGCACCGAGCGCGAGGGCCGCGCCACCGCGATGGTCGCCCATCCTTCGGTGATCACCGTCTACGACGTCGTCACCGAAGACGACCGGCCGTGGATCGTCATGGAACTCCTCAAGGCCCAGTCACTTGAGGAACTGGTGAAGGCCCAGGGCCCGCAACATCCCGTGAGGGTCGCCGAGATCGGCCGCCAGGTGCTCGGCGCGCTGCGCGCCGTCCACGCGAAGGGCATCCTCCACCGCGACGTGAAGCCCAGCAACGTGCTCGTGACCGACGACCGGGCCGTGCTCACCGACTTCGGTCTGGCCGCACTCGAAGGTGACGTTTCCATTA
Source organism: Herbidospora cretacea (assembly GCF_001570605.1). Taxonomy (GTDB): domain Bacteria; phylum Actinomycetota; class Actinomycetes; order Streptosporangiales; family Streptosporangiaceae; genus Herbidospora; species Herbidospora cretacea. Next base: position 10,549 of record NZ_BBXG01000015.1, read on the forward strand.
CCCAGGCCGGCATCGTGCTCGGCTCCGCCGGGTACATCGCGCCCGAGCGTGTCCTCGGCGACAAGGCCTCCCCCGCCGCCGACCTGTGGTCGCTCGGCGCGACTCTCTACACCGCCGTCGAGGGCCGGGGCCTTCACGGTCGCCGTACGGCCGCCGCCGCGCTGGCCGCCCTGACCAGCGGCGCCCCCATACCGATGGACAACGCCGGCCCGCTGGCCCCCGTGCTCCGCGGCCTGCTGCAGATCGACCCGGCGGTCCGCCTCGACGGGGTGCGGGCGGCGTTGATGCTGGCCCGCATAGCCGCCGGCGGCACCGCCGAGGAGCCGATCGCGGTCCACCGCCCGCCGGTCCGCCCTCCCGGCGCCGCGCCGCCGCCCACCCGCAAGCCCCCGCACCGCGGGCAGCACCGGGCCGAGAACCGCCCGCCCGCGCCCCAGGTCCTCCCGCACGAACCCCACCCGACCGGCGCTTACACGGCGGTGCCCATCCCGGCCCAACGACGACGGCCGGCCGAAGGGTCACACCGGAAGCCGGCCACCTACGAAGTGCCCATCGGACCACTGACCCGGAGCTTCTGGAACCTCGTCCGCATCGTGCTTCCACGCCGGTTCTGGCCGAGAAAATTTCGCAAGTGAACCTAAAGCGTTCCTCAAGGCCTAGGACGCTATCTTTCTAGTCATGCAGAGCAGGCTGCTCGCGGAGCGCTACGAACTGATCTCCCCCCTCGGGCGCGGCACGATGGGCACCGTCTGGCGTGCCGTCGACCGCACGCTCGGGCGTGACGTGGCGGTCAAAGAGATCCGCCAGGACCCTGGCCTGACCCAGGATCAGCGCACCGAACTCCGCGAGCGCATGATCCGCGAGGGCCGCGCGGCGGCCCGGGTGCACCACCCCTCCGTGGCGACGATCTTCGACGCGATCGAGGTCGGCGGCGTGCCGTGGATCATCATGGAACTCGTCGAGGGCCGCTCCCTGGAACAGGTCGTCGACGAAGACGGCCCCCTGCCGCCCCGCCTGGTCGCCGAGATCGGCGCCGACCTGCTGGGCGCCCTGCGCACCGCCCACGCCTCCGACATCCTGCACCGCGACGTGAAGCCGAGCAACGTGCTGATCACCCACTCCGGCCGGGTGGTCCTGACCGACTTCGGCATCGCCAAGTCCCGCGGCGACACCGCGCTGACCCAGACCGGCATGGTGATCGGCTCCCCCGGCTACACCGCCCCCGAACGCGCACGCGGCGACTACACGGGCCCGGAGTCCGACCTGTGGTCTCTGGGCGCGACGCTCTACTACGCGGTCGAGGCCCGCCCCGCCTACGAGCGGCGCTCGATCGCCGAGACCCTCGCGGCCCTGATGACCGAAGTATGCGACCCACCCCGCAACGCCGGGCCGCTTCGACCGGTCCTCGAGGCGATGCTGGAGAAGGACCACACGCGGCGCATCACCGCCGAGCGAGCCTCGGTCCTGCTCAGAGCGGTCGCCGACACCCCGACGATGACCCAGTTCCCGGCGTCCGGCTCCAGCGCCCCCCGCCCGCCGGGCGGAGCCTTCGCCCCCGACGCGGTGTCCCCCTACGGAGACCGAGACCACAGCGTCGACCGCCCCTTCGGCGCCCCCCGCCCGGTCCTGGACAGCACGACCAAGAACCAGGACCCCAACCGAACCACGGCCCCAACGCGCTCCCCGGCAACAGATGCCGATATTTCGGGACGTGGCGGAGCCGGTGCCGCATCGGGCGCAGGAGCAAGCAGCGCGGGAGCAAGTGGCCCGGGAGCAGGCGGCCCGGGAGCAGGAGGCGCGAGCGCCGCAAATGCCGATATTTCCGCACGTGGCGGCGTTGGCCCGACGCCGGGAGCCCGGTCGGGCGGCTCAGATCCGGAAATTTCCGGACGTGGGGCAGGGTCCAGAGGACCGGTAGCAGGTGGAACCCCGAGCGCGGTGCCCGGTGATGTCCACCCGACGTGGGCAGATCCCGAAATTTCGGCATCTGGCTTCGTGAGCTCTCGCCCATCCGAGCCTGAGGGCTCAGCGGGCGGTCGGGATTCAGCACGGGGTCGAGGCTCAGCACAAGAACCCGGTTCGGCACAGGGGCCCGGTTCAGCTCAAGGGCCCGGCTCGGCACAAGGGCCCGGCTCGGCACATGGGCCCGGCTCGGCACAAGGGCCCAGTTCGGCACAAGGTCCCGGCTGGACGCAGAGGCCCGGTTTGGCGCAAGGGCCAGGTTCGGCGGGCGGTCCGGGTTCACCCGGTGTACCGAGTTCGGCCGGTCCCGTTGGTGGGCCGCGTCCGGCAGGTGGGCGTTCAGAAGCAGATGCCGAAATTCCTGGACCTGGAATAGGTCCGGATTCCGCTGGCCGTGGTCTTGAAGCAGGCGCCTTCGCACCTGGCGGCGAGCCTGCACATACGGGCCACCCCTTTAGTGGCGCTCCCACTCCTGGCGCAGGCGGCCCGGGCACAGGTGCTCCCGGGGTTGGCGGTCCACGTGGTTTCGGTGAGGCCGGTCCCGGTTCGGATGGTTCTGGCGCAGGTGGTCCGGGCACACGTGCTCCTGGGGTAGGCGGTCCAGGAGCAAGTGGTTCCGGCGCGGGCGGTCCCGGCGCGGGCGGTCCCGGCGCAGGTGGTCCCGGCGCAGGTGGGCTCAGTTCGGGTTGGCCTGGCACTGATGTCCCGGGTGAGAGTGCTCACAGCGCGGGTGGTTTCGAGGATCCTGATGCCACTCGGTTCGGGCGGCCCGGTATTCCGGGGGATCAGACCGTTGTCGTCGTGAGGCCTGAGGGCGACAACTCCGGTGTCCTCGCTGATGACGTCACCATCGTCCAAGGGCAGCTTCCCGGGAAGCGGGTCTATCCGCCCGACCCGGCCCCCCGCCGTCCCGAGATCGACTCCGATGTCACGCCGCCCTCGGCCCTACCGCTGCCGCCGCACCCCCCGCAGCAGCAGTGGGCGCCTCCGCCCGCGGGCCACGCGCCCCAGATGGGTCACCCTCACCAGCACGGCTTCCCTCCGCCCGGCTTCCCCCCGGCGCAGGGCAACCAGCCCGGTTACCCCTACGACCAGGGCGGCGACCCCAACGTCACCCAGGCCGTCCCCCGGGGGCTGGGGACCGACATCTTCTCCATGCAGGGGGCCGCGCCCCCGCCCCCTCCCGGGAAGCCGCGGGGCAAGGGGCGGCTGGTCGTGCTGCTGGTGCTGGCGTTCGTCGCGTTCGTGGCGCTGGCCATCGTGGCCGTGTCGGCGTTCGGGGCCAACGGCGCGCCCAAGAAGCAGACGGCCGGGCGAATCATCCCCCCCAGCCCGACCTCGGCCACCTACCCGCCGGAGCCTCCGGCGCCCGCTCCGGCCAAGGGCATGAAGCGCCAGCAGGGGGACGGGTTCACCATCGACGTCCCGGCCGGTTTCGGTCGTACGGAGAAGGGAACCCAGGTCGCCTTCTCGGCCAAGGGCAAGGCCTCGGTCCGGGTGGCCAAGGTGGAGATCGAGACCGATCTGCTGAAGACGATCGAGGCCGCCGAGGCCAAGCAGCCCTACGAGGGCTACGCGCTCATCCGGATCGCGCCGCTGGAGGAGTCCCCTTACGAGGGGGCCGACACGGCCGAGTGGGAGTACGCCTACGAGGGCAGGGACGGGCTGGTCCACGTCGTCTCTCGGTGGGTCGACGTCCCGGACGGCGGCGGGTACGCCGTCTTCTACTCGGTCCCCGAGACCGGCTGGGCGAAGGCCAAGAAGCAGAAGGACGCCGTTTTCGCCTCGTTCCGGTTCCAGCGCCACCCCGACTGAATCATTCGCCCGTCTGGGGACAGACTGGGGGGTATGACGCGCATCGAGCATGACTCCATGGGCGAGGTCGAGGTCCCCGATCTGGCGAAGTGGCGGGCGCAGACGCAGCGCGCGGTGGAGAACTTCCCGGTATCCGGCCGGGGGCTGGAGCCGGCGCACATCTCCGCGCTGGGCACCGTCAAGGCCGCCGCCGCCGTGGTGAACGCCTCCTACGGCCTGCTGGAGGCCGACATGGCGGCGGTGATCGCCGAGGCGGCGGGTGAGGTGGCCGCCAACCGATGGGACGAGCACTTCCCCGTGGACGTCTTCCAGACCGGTTCCGGCACGTCGTCGAACATGAACGCCAACGAGGTGATCGCGACCCTGGCGGAGGAGCGGCTGGGGCGTCCGGTGCATCCGAACGACCACGTGAACGCCGCCCAGTCGTCCAACGACGTGTTCCCCTCGTCGATCCACGTCGCCGCCGTGATCGAGATCTCCAAGAGGCTCACCCCGGCCCTGGAGCATCTCAGCACCGCCCTGGAGACCAAGTCGACCGAGTTCGCCGAGGTCGTGAAGGCGGGCCGGACCCATCTCATGGACGCCACCCCGGTCACCCTCGGCCAGGAGTTCGGCGGCTACGCCGCGGCGGTCGAACTCGGCATCGAGCGGCTCCAGGCGGCGATCCCCCGGGTCGCCGAGCTGCCCCTCGGCGGGACGGCCGTCGGCACCGGCATCAACACCCCCGACCGCGAGTGGGCCGGCAAGGTGATCGCGGAGATCTCGCGCGCCACCGGGCTGCCGTTCACCGAGGCCAGGAACCACTTCGAGGCCCAGGGCGCGCGGGACGCCCTCGTCGAGCTGTCGGGCGTGCTGAAGACGATCGCGGTCTCGCTCAACAAGATCGCCAACGACCTGCGGTGGATGGGGTCGGGGCCGCGGACCGGGCTGGGCGAGATCAACCTGCCCGACCTCCAGCCGGGCTCCTCGATCATGCCGGGGAAGGTCAACCCGGTCGTCCCGGAGGCCGTGACGATGGTCGCCGCCCAGGTCGTCGGCAACGACGCGACGATCACGATGGCGGGGGCGTCGGGGTCGTTCGAGCTGAACGTCCAGATGCCGGTGATCGCGCGGAACCTGCTGGAGTCGATCAGCCTGCTGGGGAACGTCTCCCGGCTGCTCGCCGACCGCTGCGTCGACGGGATCACGGCCAACACCGAGAGACTCCGGGAGTACGCCGAGTCGTCGCCCTCCATCGTCACCCCTTTGAACCGGTACGTCGGCTACGAGGAGGCGGCTCGCATCGCCAAGCAGGCGCTGAAGGAGCGGAGGACCATCCGTGACGTCGCCCTGGAAAGAAGCGGTCTCAGCGAGGAGCAGCTCAACGAGCTCCTCGACGTGCTGCCCATGACCGGACACATACCGGAAAAGCCTGCTATGTCGGAGCCCCACATGGGCGACAACGACCCCGACGCGTAGATTCGGGCCCCATGACTGAAGACCTCGCCGGGCGGACGGCTCTGGTGACGGGCGCGGGCAGCGGCATCGGCCGGGCCTGCGCGATCAGGCTGGCGGCGGCGGGGGCCCGGGTGGTCGTCGTCGACCTGCGGGACCACGAGGCGGCCGAGACCGCGGCCATGGTCGGGGGCGTCGCGGTCACGGCCGACCTGGCCGATCCCGCCGCCTTCGAGGGGCCGCTGGGCGATCATGCGGAGCACGCCGACATCATCGTGAACAACGCCGGGTTCCAGCACGTCGCGCCCATCGAGGAGTTTCCCCCGGAGGTCTTCTCCCGTCTCCTGTCGGTGCAGGTAGAGGCGCCCTTCCGGCTTATCCGCGCGGCGATGCCGTACATGAAGGGGAACAAGTTCGGCCGGGTGGTGAACATCTCCTCGGTGCACGGGCTGCGGGCCTCGCCGTTCAAGGTGGCCTACGTGACGGCCAAGCACGCCCTCGAAGGCCTGTCGAAGGTGGTCGCGCTCGAAGGCGCCCCCTACGGGATCACCTCGACCTGTGTCTGCCCGGCCTATGTCCGCACCCCGCTCGTGGAGGACCAGATCGCCGCCCAGGCGGAGGCGCACCGGATCTCGCCCGAGGACGTCGTCGAGCGCATCATGTTGCAACCGGCCGCCATCAAGCGGCTGGTCGAACCCGAAGAGGTTGCCGAGATGGTCGCCTATCTGTGCGGCCCCGCGGGATCGTTCATCACGGGGGTGTCCATTCCACTCGACGGAGGCTGGAGCGCGCGCTGATGAACGTCTTCCTGGAACTGCTGGCCAGGGAGGCCTCGGCCGTGGAGTTCGAGGGGCCGGTGCTCCAGGCGCGGGCGGCCGGGGCCGACGCGGCCACGCTGGAGGCGCTGGAGCGCGAGAAGGTCGCCGCGCTGCGGATCAGGGCCGTGATGCGTCGCCGGGCCCGCCGCGAGGCCGAGCTGTCGGCGCTGTTCGACACCGCCAAGGACCTGGCCGGCCTGCGTGACCTCGACGCCGTGCTGGCCGCGATCGTCCACCGGGCGCGCGGGCTGCTCGGCACCGACGTGGCCTACCTGACGCTGAACGACGCCGAGCGCGGCGACACCTACATGCGGGTCACCGACGGCGTGATCACTTCCCGTTTCCGTGCCGTACGCCTTCCTCCCGGCACCGGCCTGGGCGGCCTGGTGGCCCAGACGGGTGAGGGCTACGCGACCTCCGACTACTTCGCCGACGAGCGGTTCCGCCGCGCGAGCGGCATCGACGACGCGGTCACCGAAGAGGGGCTGGTCGCGATACTGGGCGTGCCGCTGCGGCTGGGCAACCAGGTCATCGGCGTGCTGTTCGCGGCCGACCGGGGGGTCAGGCCGTTCGCGCGCGAGGAGATCGCGCTGCTGTCGTCGCTGGCCGCGCACGCCTCGGTCGCCATCGACACCGCGCGGCGGCTGGAGGAGACCCGGGCCGCGCTGACCGAGCTGAGCGAGGCCAACCGGCTGATCCGCAACCACTCGACCGCGATCGAACGGGCCGCCGACGCGCACGATCGGATGACCGGCCTGGTGCTGCGCGGCGGCGGCGTGGAGGACGTCGCGGCGGTCGTCACCGAGGTCATCGGCGGGCGGCTGACCGTGCTCGACGGCTCCGGCGAACCACTGGTGGGCGACCCGGGCGACGTCGACCCGAGCGTCCCGGATGCCGCGCGCGCCTCCCGGGCGCTCGGCCGGTCGGTGGAGCGGGGCCGGAACCTGATCGCGTCGGTCGATGTGGGCGGCTCGGAGAGCGCCCCGCTGTGCACGCTGGTGCTGCGCACGGCCGGGCCGGTGGCCGACACCGACCGGCGCATCCTGGAGCGGGCCGCGCTGGTGACCGCCCTGCTGCTGCTGTTCCGGCGCAGCGTGGCCGACGCCGAGGGGCGGGTGCGCGGGGAACTGCTCGACGACCTGATCGCCCGGCCGGACCTGGCCGGGCTGCCCGAACGGGCCCGGCGGCTGGGCCTGGACCTGGCCGAACCCCACGTGCTGGTGGCCGCCTCCCATCACGGGCAGCGGGAGCGGGCCGCGTTCTGGGCGTCGTCGGAAGCGGCGCTGGCGGGCGGCCTGGCGACCGCGCGCGGCGACGAGGTCGTGCTGCTGCTGCCGGGCGACAAGCCCGGCGTGACGGCCAAGCGGGTGGCGGCGGAGCTGTCGGCCAGTCTGGGCCGCCCGGCCACCGCCGGGGCCGCGCGGGCGGAGTCCGACGTGGCCGCCGCCTACGAGGAGGCCCGCCGGTGCGCGTCGGCGCTGCTGGCGCTCGGCCGGGCGGGCGACGGCGCGGGCGCGGCCGAACTGGGCTTCGTCGGGCTGGTCATCGGCGAGGGGCGCGACGTGGCGGGGTTCGTCGAGGGCGTCATCGGGCCGGTGCGCGACTACGACGAGAAGAAGGGCACCCAGCTCGTCCAGACCCTGGTCGGCTACTTCGCGTGCGGCGGGCAGCTCACCCGGACGGCCGAGGCGCTGCACATCCACGTCAACACGGTCACCCAGCGGCTCGACCGGATCGGGCGGCTGCTGGGCGACGGCTGGCAGGACCCGGAGCGGGCGCTGGAGATCCAGCTCGCGCTACGGCTCGGTAGCGCCTTCCGCCATCCGCCGGGCCGGTGATATGTGCCGTACGCCCATGGCCAGTGACGGGCGTCACTTCTAGGTTGTGAGCATGAACATGGAACGAATCGGCACCGCGAGGCTGACGCAGAACGTCCGGTCGGTGCCCGGCGCCGAGGGCGAAGCGGTGCTGTTCGTGCACGGCAACGTGTCCTCCGGAGCCTTCTGGGAGGACACCCTCGAAGCCCTGGCCGACACCTGCCGCCCGCTCGCGGTGGACCTGCGCGGCTTCGGCGACACCGACCCCGAGCCGGTCGACGCCACCCGCGGGGTGCGTGACTACAGCGACGACGTGCTGGCGCTGCTCGACGCGCTGGAGATCGACCGGGTGCACCTGGTCGGCTGGAGCCTGGGCGGCGGCGTGGTCCTCCAGGCGCTCATGGACCGCCCCTCGGTCGTCGCCAGCGTGACGCTGGTCAACCCGGTGTCCCCCTACGGCTTCGGCGGCACCCACGACGTCGCCGGCACGGTCACCCACGCCGACCACGCGGGCAGCGGCGCGGGCGGGGCCAACCCCGACTTCGTGTCGGCCCTGGCCAACCGCGACACCGGCGACGGCCCGGTGACGCCGCTGCGGGTGTTCCGCACGACGTACGTGAAGAACCCCGTCCCCGGCGAGGAGCGCTGGGTCGCCTCGATGCTGACCACGCGCATCGGCGACGACCACTACCCCGGCGACGGGGTCCCTTCGGAGAACTGGCCCGGCGTCGCGCCCGGCACCCGGGGCGTGCTCAACACCCTGTCGCCCGCGCACTTCCGCATCGACCTGAGCGGCGTCGACCCCAAGCCGCCGATCCTGTGGATCCGGGGCTCCCACGACGTGATCGTCTCGGACGCCTCGCTGTTCGACCTGGCCCACCTCGGCGCGCTCGGCGCGATCCCCGGCTCCCCGGGCACCCCGGCGCAGCCGATGGTCGCCCAGACGCGGGCGTTCCTGGACGCGTACGGCGACTACACCGAGGTCGTCGTCGACGACACCGGCCACAGCCCGCACATCGAGAAGCCCGAGGAGTTCCGCGCGGCCCTCCGCAAGCACCTGGCTCAGATCATCCCGTAGCGCCGCTTCACCGAGGCGACCAGCCGCTTCCAGCGGGTGGGCGGGCGCGGGGTCTCCAGGGTCCGCACGACCGCCTTCCCGCGCTGGGTCTCGACGGCGAAGCGGAGGTCGACGAGGCTGCCGTCCATCCGCAGCTTGGGCCGCCACAGACCGCGGGTCAGCCCGCCGCGCCCGCCGGGCAGTTTGGCGATGAGCTGCCCGGCGAACCTGCCCGGCTCGCCCGGCTCGATCAGCGCGGGCGCGACCACGGTCCGGCCGCCGACCCGCCGCAGCACCAGCTCGGCCGCCGGCCCGCCGTTCGGCGGCACGTAGGGCACCGGCACCGACACGAACACCGCGCCCTCGTGCGCCGACACCGTGGCCGCCTGCGAGACCAGCGCGATCGACTCGGCGAACGAGCGCGGCTCGACGCACACGCTCAGCTCGCCCTTGTCCGACCAGCACGGCACCACGAGCCGCCGGGGGTACTCGGCCATCATCCCGGCCGAGGTGACCCCGTGGTCGGGGCGGACGACGCGGGTGCGGGCCGGGTTCACCCCGCGCATCCGCACGTGCACCTCCCACACCCCCGGGTCGAGGGGCCGCCCGAAGGCGGCGGTGCCGACGTCGAAGCGGGCCTCCCCGGAGGCGCGCAGCCGCACGCCCCCCTCGACCGGCAGCCGTTCGACGTCGCCGGTGACCGGCAGGAAGTGCATCTCCCCGGTCTCGGAGTGGCGGACGTACACCTCCATCCGCACCTCGCCGGCCGCCTCGGTGACCTCGCGCAGCGCGGGGTCGAGCCGGTCGACCCGCGACGGCGGCACCCACCAGACCCGGTCGCCCTCGGCCGCGAACACCATCGGCGACCCGTCGGGGGCCAGCAGCTCGGCGGTCAGCGTGAGCGACAGCACGTGGCCCGCCCAGCGCAGGTCGCCGAGCTCGGCCCCGAGCCTGGTCCCCTGCGCCGCCCTGGCCAGGTCGGCGATCCCCTTCGCGTCCCCGGTGCGCAGCAGCGCGGCCCTGGCCCTCAGGTGGACCGGCAGATGGGTGTCGAGCGACCCGGGGAACCGGGTGGCGGTGATGGCCTTGAGGTGGCCGTACAGAAGCTCCTGACGCTCGGGCGTGAGCCCGAGGAACGGCGGGCCGAGGCGGCGCAGCGCGACGCTGCGGAAGAAGTGGGCGGCGATGCGGTCGCGCTGGACGCCCGGCTCGGTCTGCGCCTCGACGATGTCCATGATCGCGCTCAGTCCCGCGACGAGGTCCCAGTCCCCCGGCTCGGGCTCGGCGCCGGGCGCACCGTGGGCGAGGTGGCAGACCACGTGCCCGGCCGCCACCGCGATCACCTTGGCCGACAGGTAGGCCCGCAGCACGAACGCCTGCTCCGACAGCGCCCGGTCGGCGAACCGGAGCTGGTGGGTCTCGATGAACTCGCGCCGGAACAGCTTGTGCGCGGTCACGGCGGTGAGCAGCCGGTCGCGGAGCAGGTCGGCCCGGTCGCGGTCGCGGGTGAACGCGGCGGCCGGCGGCCCGTCCCCGGCCAGCCGCCCGACCAGCACGTCGGCCTCGGTCTCCTTGGCCCGCTCGAACAGCCGCTGGAGCGAGCCCGGTTCGAGCCGGTCGTGGGCGTTCATCAGGAAGACGAACTCGCCCAGCGCCACCGACAGCGCGGCGTTGCGGCCGTGGGCCGGGTTGCCGGTCCGTTCGAGATGCAGCACCCGCACGTTGGACCGGGTCGCCGCGAGGGCGTCGAGGCGCTTGCGGGTGCCGTCGGTCGAGCCGTCGTCGGCGAAGATGACCTCGTATTCGTCCGGCGGGAGCTCCAGCAGTGAGCGCACGCACGCGTCGAACGAGTCGGTGGCGGGCCCGGCATTTCCGACAGGGACCGCGACGGAGACTTTCAGCCCTTGGCGCATCCCCTCAGCGTGCGGGGGATGCGCCCGAGCGCGGTTCAGCCTTGCCGAAGGCTGACCATTCCTTACCTAGTACCAACCCACCCGCTGGCTGTGGCCCCAGGCGCCACAAGGTGAGCCGTAACGGCCCTTGATGTAGCCAAGACCCCACTTGATCTGGGTGGCCGGGTTGGTCTGCCAGTCGGAACCCGCGGAGGCCATCTTGCTGCCGGGCAGCGACTGGGGAATGCCGTAGGCGCCGGACGAGCGGTTCATGGCCCGCTCGTTCCAGTGGCTCTCCTTGTCCCAGAGCTTCTCCAGGCAGCCCCACTCGCCCTCCCAGCCCATGGCGGCGTTCATCTGCTTGCCGAGAGCCTTGTTGGAGCCGGGGTCGGGGCTGGAGCCGGGCGGGAAGTCGGCCGGCAGGAAGCCGCCGCCGCCGGGCGCCTCCTTCGGGATCTTGACGCTGTCGTTGGGGCCGAAGGGCTCGCGGCCCTCGCGGTCGCCGGCGAGCTCGTTCTTCTGCATCGCCGCCGCGGCGTCGGCCTTCAGCGCGTCGATCCTGGGGTCGTTGCCGATGATGTCCGGGTTGAACCCGAGCACGTCGATCGGGGTCTGCGGCCGGGCCGCGTTCTCGACGGCGGTGCGGACGAGGAAGGTGGTGAACCCGGCGACCAGCGCCACGGTGACACCGGTGATGATCAGGCGCTTGGGCGTGAACATCGGGCCCTTGGGCCGCTTGGGCGGCGGCGGTGGCTCCGACGAGCTCGGCGGGGACGACGGCGTGGGCGGGGGCGGCGACGCGGGACCGCGGGCGCGACGGGCCCCGGGGCGGCGTTCCCTGACAGGCTGACCAGAACTCACGACCTATGAGCTTGCCGTGTGGGGGTGGGTGGTCCGCAACCGATTCACGAAACCCGCTTGACCACTTCTTTAGACAAAGGGGGTTAACATGGACTTTCTTCACTGATGTGATTTTGGTCACACCCGATTTCGTCGCCTTATGCCAGCTTCTTCCGGTCCGGGCAGGCCGCATAATGACCGGATGGCTGGCATCCTCCTCGTCGAAGACGACCCCTCGGTCCGAACGGGACTCGAGCTCGCACTCGCCCGCCAGGGTCACTCGATCACCGCTTTCGGCACCGGCGAGGAGGCCCTGGAGCACATCCGGGCGCGGCGGCCGGAGATCGTCATCCTCGATGTGATGCTGCCCGGCATCGACGGGGTCGAGGTGTGCCGGAGGATCCGCAAGCTCGACTCGCTCCCGATCATCCTGCTGACCGCCCTCGGCGACGACCTCGACGTGGTGGTCGGCCTGGAGGCCGGCGCCGACGACTACGTGATCAAGCCGGTCGAGCCCCGCGTGCTCGACGCCCGGATCAGGGCCATCCTGCGCCGCATGGAGTCGGCCTCCACCGACCGGGTCACCTTCGGCGAGCTGATGATCGACCGGGGCGCCCTGAAGGTCACGCTGGAGGGCCGCGAGGTGCACCTCACCCCCACCGAGCTGCGGCTGCTGCTGGAGCTCGTCCGCCACCCCGGCCAGGTGCTCAACCGCCGCTACCTGCTGCGCTCGGTCTGGGACCACACCCATGTGGCCGACTCGCGCCTGGTCGACGCGTGCGTGCAGCGCATCCGCGCCAAGATCGAGCCGACGCCCGGCGACCCCGTCTACATCCACACGGTGCGCGGGTTCGGTTACCGCTTCAGCGGCCCGTGAGTCTTCCGTGAGCAGCCTGCGCAAGCGGCTCGTCGTCACCTTCACGGTCGTGGCGGTGACCGCCTCGTTCATGGTCGCCGGGATCGGCTACCAGATCGTCCGGGGCGAGCTGCTGCGCCGGGCCGAGTCGAGCGCGGTGGAGGACGTCCGCGACACGATGAACCGGCTGACCCTGCCCATCGGCACCAGCGACCTGCTGTGGCCCAACGACGCCTCGGTCACCGACGACGACCTGCGCAACCTCGTCACCAGCCTCAGCGGCCCCGACCGCCAGGTCATCGTCGAATACGGCCAGGAGCCGCCCCGGTTCTCTGAAGGCGCGCACGTCACCCTGGCCGACATCCCCGACGACGTCCGGGCCGCCGCCCGCACCCGGATCGCCTACCGGACGATGGAGGTCGACCAGGAGCCGACGCTCGTGGTCGGCACCGACGTCAAACGCCAGACCGGCAGCGGCGCGGTCCGCTCCACCGGCATGACGGTCTTCGTGTTCGTCTCCATGACCGACGTCGACCGGGTGCTGGTCAACCTGCGCGCCGCGCTGCTCCAGGCGGGCTCGCTCACGCTCGTCCTCGCGCTCACGGTGGCGCTGCTGTCGGCCCGCCAGGTCCTTCTTCCGGTACGCCGCCTCGGTGAGGCCGCCCGCGCGCTGGGAGCCGGCCGGCTCGACACCCGGCTGCCGGTCCACGGCCGCGACGAACTCGCCGAGCTCACCGCCACGTTCAACGAGACGGCGCGGGCGCTGGAGCAGACCGTCCAGGAGCTGTCGTCGCTGGAGGCGATGTCGCGGCGCTTCGTCGCGGACGTCTCCCACGAGCTGCGCACCCCGCTGACCACCATGACGGCGGTCACCGACATGCTCTCCGACGAGGCCGAACGGCTGCCGCCGGACGCCGGGCAGGCCGTCCACCTCGTGGTCGCCGAGATCGAGCGGCTGCGCTCCCTGGTCGACGACCTGATCGAGGTCAGCCGCTTCGACTCCGGCGCGGCCGTGCTCCGCCGCGAGACCGTCGACGTCGGCGACGAGCTGACCGAGTGCCTGGAGATCCGCGGCTGGACCGACCAGGTGACCCTGCGGGTCCCCGACGGCCTGACCTACCGGGTCGACCCGCGCCGCTTCGACGTCATCGTCGCCAACCTCGTCGGCAACGCCCTGAAGCACGGCGAACGCCCCGTCACCGTCACCGCCAAGGTCCTGCCCAGCGGCCTGGAGGTCCGCGTCCGCGACCACGGCCCCGGCATCCCCCGCGAGGACCTGCCCCACGTCTTCGAGCGCTTCTTCAAGACCGGCGCCAACCGGGCCCGCTCGGGCGGCAGCGGCCTGGGCCTGTCGATCGCCAAGGCCAACGCCGAACTCCACCGCGGCACGATCACCGTCAAACTCGCCGACCCCGGAACCCAGTTCACGTTGTGGATACCGCGCCCATGAGGAAACGGCTCAGCGTTCTGCTCCTGGCGGCCCTGACCGGCTGTGGGGTCACCTCGACCGGCGTCCAGGACGGCGGCCCGCCGCCGGTGATAAGCCCCAAGGCCGCCGTCGCGACCGTCTACCTGCTGCGCGCGGGCAAGCTGGAGCCCAGCAGCGTCGCGGTGGCCTCCCACTCGATGGACAACGTGATGGCCGCCCTCTTCGAGGCGGGCACCCGCTCGACCTCGGGCCTGACCAGCGAGCTCACCGGCCTGGTCTGGCAGACCAGCCAGCTCACCCGGTTCGGGGCGGTCCGCAACGACCCCGACAACGCCGACGGCTTCCGGCTGTCGCTGTTCGTCAGCGGCGCACGCCCGATCACCAAAAAGGCGCAGGCCCAGATGACCTGCACCGCCATGCGGCAGCGGCAGGACATCTGGGCCGTCACGATCACCAGGACGGACGTCACCGGCCCGGTGTCCTACGGTGAGCACACCTGCCGCGAGTTCTGGAGTCTCGCGGCGCCGGGCCGGCAACTGCCCCGTTAGGGCGTGATGTCTTCCAGCATCTCGGTCACCAGGGCCGCGATCGGGGAGCGTTCCGAACGCGTCAGGGTGACGTGGGCGAACAGCGGGTGGCCCTTGAGCTTCTCGACCACCGCGACCACGCCGTCGTGCCGGCCGACCCGCAGGTTGTCGCGCTGGGCGACGTCGTGGGTCAGCACGACCCGCGAGTTGGCGCCGATGCGCGACAGGACCGTCAGCAGCACGCCGCGTTCCAGCGACTGCGCCTCGTCGACGATCACGAACGCGTCGTGGAGCGACCGGCCGCGGATGTGGGTCAGTGGCAGGACTTCCAGCATGCCCCGGTCGAGGACCTCCTCGATCACCTCGGGCGTCGTCACCGCGCCCAGGGTGTCGTAGACGGCCTGGGCCCACGGGCCCATCTTCTCGTTCTCGCTGCCGGGCAGGTAGCCGAGCTCCTGGCCGCCGACCGCGTAGAGCGGGCGGAACACGATGACCTTGCGGTGCTGGCGGCGTTCGAGCACGGCCTCGAGGCCCGCGCAGAGCGCCAGCGCCGACTTGCCGGTGCCGGCCCGGCCGCCCAGCGAGACGATCCCGATCTCCGGGTCCATCAGCAGGTCGAGCGCGATGCGCTGCTCGGCGCTGCGGCCGTGGAGGCCGAAGACCTCGCGGTCGCCGCGCACCAGGCGCACCGACTTGTCCGGGAGCACCCGGCCGAGCGCGGAGCCCTTGCTGGTCAGCAGCCGCAGACCGGTGTGGGTCGGCAGGTCGCGGGCCTCTTCGAGCTCGGTGCCGCCGTGTTCGAAGAGCTCGCCGACGTCTTCCGCGGTGACCTGGAGCTCGGCCATGCCGGTCCACGTCTCGTCGGATTCGGCGACCAGCTCCGCGCGGTATTCCTCGGCGGTCAGGCCGATCGAGGCGGCCTTGATCCGCATCGGCAGGTCTTTGGAGACCAGCACGACGTCGAGGCCCTCGGAGGCCAGATTCTGCGCGACGGTCAGGATGCGCGTGTCGTTGTCGCCCAGCCTGAACCCGGCCGGCAGGCCGGATGGATCGCTGTGGTTGAGCTCGACCCTGATGGTTCCCTCGCCCATCGGGATCGGCTCGTCGAGGCGACCGTGCTGGACACGCAGATCGTCCAGGAAACGCAAGGCTTTGCGGGCGAAGTATCCCAGTTCGGGATGGTGCCGCTTACCTTCCAGCTCTGTGATCACGACAACGGGGAGCACCACTTCATGTTCGTCGAACCGGCTGAGTGCGGCCGGGTCTGCGAGCAGGACAGAGGTGTCCAGGATGTACGTGCGCCGGGAGGTGCCAGGCGTGTGACCGGACATGGACGGGTTGGACAATGCCACGCGTTCTCCCCCGGGCGCCTGGGGTCGGCGCCCTGCCTTGACTGGTGGTGAACGGACCGGGCCCGGACGCCTCGAAGGCGGAGCCGGGAACCGGCCCCTCCTGCGAAGTCATCAAGACGCAAGAACGGGCCCTCTCCCGAGGTGAGCGTGGATGCTCACTCCTTACGGTACGTCCTGAATCCCCCTGCGCCAACGCTCCAATCCTTGCCGAAAGGGGGTGTTCACATGCCGTTTCAGAATCCGTACCGACGGTTACGCGCGGCGTAGGCGCGAAGTGCCCGCAAGAAGTCCACCCTGCGGAAATCAGGCCAGTAGGCCTCGCAGAAGTAGAACTCCGAGTGGGCGCTCTGCCAGAGCAGGAATCCGGAGAGTCGCTGCTCTCCCGAGGTCCGGATGACGAGATCCGGGTCGGGCAGGCCACGCGTGTAGAGATGCTCGGCGATGTGCTCCACATCGAGGACCTCCACGAGGTCTTCGATGCTCGCGCCCTTGCTCGCGTGCTCCTGGAGGAGGGAGCGCACCGCATCAGCGATCTCACGTCTTCCTCCATACCCAACGGCCACGTTCACAATCAGCCCAGGTCGGTGAGATGTCGCTTCTTTGGCATTTTTCAGGACATGGGCCGTGTGATCGGGCAGCAGGTCGAGCGACCCCATCGGCTTGACGTGCCAGCCCTGGTCGACCAGGTCGGTGACCAGGTTCTCGATCACCTGGAGGAGCGGTTCGAGCTCCTTCTTGTCACGGGAGAGGTTGTCGGTGGAGAGCAGCCAGAGGGTGACGTACTCGACGCCGGCCTCCTTGCACCAGACGAGGAGCTCGGAGATCTTGTCGGCGCCCTTCTGGTGGCCGTGGCGGACGTCCTCGTGGCCGTTGGAGCGGGCCCAGCGGCGGTTGCCGTCGACGATCACACCGACGTGGCGGGGGGCCTGGATCGAGGTGAGCTTCCGTTCGAGCCTGCGTTCGTACACCTTGTAAACAAGATCGCGCAGGTCCATGACTCCCCCGGTGTTCGCCTGAGCCCGCTGTCACATGACAGACATGGTCAAGCAATTATCGGGGGCGCGATGAGGTCCCCGCTCCCGAAATGAGGGAGCTGTTACGTTCCATCCCATATTGGGTTCCTAGCCGGACTTCTGACTCAGTCACCAATGTGCTCAGGAATATCAGGAGTTCTCCGGAAGTGAGCGTCGCCCGCAATCCGGCCCCCGAAGCGCCCCAGGCCTCGACGTGGGCCCGCCGGGTCAGCCGCCACCGGCCGGTGACGCCCCGGCCGGGCACCCAGACCGGGATGAGCCTGAGCTGGCAGCGGAGCTCCCCGCCGCCCACGACGTCGGTGCGGCTGCGGTAGCGGAACCCGAACAGTTCCTCCTCGTCGTCGCCGGGGAACCGGTCGTCGGGGTCGTCCCAGGCCCCCTGGGAATCGCGCGCCTCGGCGACCGACCGGGCCAGCCGGGCCAGATACCAGCCGCACCGCTCCCCGACCGAGCCGTAGGGCACGCCGTCGCGGAACAGCTCCAACGTGACCTCGTAGGGCACCCCGGCGCTGTCGCGGCATGCCACGGGATCAACCGTCAGGTACGAACCGTCAACGCACCGTAGTCCACCCACGCCACAGAGGGTATCCCGGGCACACCCCGGCAAACCGGCCCTACCGGTATTGATCCTTCTTTGGGGTAATTCGCCACCAGTGCCGCTTTTGTTGGCGCTCCGGCTCGGCGGCGGCCAGCAGCCCCCGCTCCCCCAGCCACTCGGCGAACGCCGCCGCGTCGGCCCGCGATCCGCCCTGGGGTTTCGGACGGCCGGAAGCATAAGCGTGGAACTCCCGCCCGAACGCCTGCCCGAGCGCCCGGACGACGTCGGGCCGAAGGGCTGCGACCAGCCCCCGCCTCTTGGCGATCAGACTGCTCGCCTGGATCCGCAGCCGCTCCGCGTCGAACCCGTGAGGCGGCGCGGCCCCCGCCACCAGAGCCGCGAGCAGCGCCCGCTGCTGATCGGCCAGCTGAGCCCGAGGGTCAGCCACGGTTCAGGGCCGCTCTGATCCGGTCGAGTTCCTCGGAGAGGACCGCGTCGCTGGGGTAGTCGGCGTCCCACTCCAGGAGCGCGCCCGGGGGCCGGTGGCGGGCGGAGAGTTCGGCCAGGAGGTCGAGGACCTCCTGCGGCGGCGAGGCCGTGTGGGTGTCGTGCCACACGTCGCCGTGACCGTGGCCTCCCGCGACGTGGACGTAGGCGACGTGTTCCAGGGGCAGCGCGTCGAGGGCCTTGACCGCGTCGAGGCCCAGGTTGACCTGGTTGGTGTAGAGGTTGGCCACGTCGATCAGGAGCTTCACCCCGGTCCGTTCGACCAGTTCGCCGAGGAACTGCGCCTCGGTGAGCTCGTCGCCGGGCCAGCCGAACAGGGCCGCGACGTTCTCCAGGGCCAGCGGCACCGGCAGGCAGTCGAGGGCGATGCGGACGTTCTCCACGATCACGCTCAGCGCGTCGCGGGTGCGCGGCACCGGCAGCAGGTGCCCGGCTTCGAGGTCTCCCGACCGAACGTACGCGAGATGTTCGCTCACCAGCGGAGACCCGAGGGCCTGGGCGACGGCGGCCAGGTGGTCGAGCCGGGCCTGGTCGGGCCGTTCGGCGCCGCCGATGCCGAGCGCGACGCCGTGGGGGATCACCGGGATCCCCCGCCCGCGCATCAGCCGCAGCGACTCGGGCACCCGCGCCGGGACGATCGTCTCGGCGATGACCTCGGTGAACTCGACCCCGGGCAGGTGCTCGACGGTCAGGTCGATCTCCGACCGCCAGCCGATCCCCACGCCCAGCCGGTCAGCTGCCACCGCAGCCACCACCGCACCCTCCGCCGCAGCTCGACCCGCCGCCGGAGTCGCCGCCGCCGCCCGAGTCGCTCCCGCCGCCGCCGAAGTCGCCGCCGCCGAAGTCGGAACCGGAGCCCCACCCGGAGTCGGCGCCCACCGCGCCGCCGCAGGCGCCGGCGCCGCAGCCGCCACCGCCGTGCTGGATCTCGGCGTGGCCGGGGCCGGTGTAGATGGCCAGGCCGTAGAGGGCGATCGTGCTGTCGTTGCCGCTGTTGTGGGCGTAGGCGAGCTCGCGGGTGCGCGGGTAGCGCGCCTTGGCCGCCCGCAGCGCGGCGTGCCCGGCCGGGGTCAGCACGCTGAGGTTCTCCTTGGCGTTCCCGGACGCCACCGCCATCCCGATGATCCAGGTGAGCACCGAGACGATCAGCGTGAGCACGCTCCAGAGCACCGACTCGAACCAGCCGAACGCCAGCGACACGATGCTGACCGGCACGAACAGCCCCGCGAGCCCGCACAGCCAGCGCAGCTTGGTGTTGGCCCGCCGGGCCGAGGTGAGCGCCGAGTCGGCCACCACGAGCCCGTGGCCCCGCAGCCCGTAGTCGATGCCGGTGACGGCCGGGCCCACGCAGACGGTCCGCCGGATGTCGGCCAGCGGCCGGCCGTTGACCCCGGTCGCGAGGTCGAGCACCTCCTGCTCGACCCGCTCGGCGGGGGCCCCGGCGATGCCGCGGACGGCCGTCACCGAGCCGTCGCGGGAGATCCGCACGCGGCCCTGGGAGACGAGCACGGCGACCGCGGTGTTGACCACCCGCCGGGGGCCGCCCGCGAGGAAGGCCAGCGAGTAGGGATCGAGGCCGGGCGGAGCGTAGCCGCCGCCGGACTTCACCCGGCGCTGCTCCTGCTTGACCCGGCGAGCCTGACGGAAGACCAGCACCACGGCGACGATCGCCGGGATGAACAGGACGAGGGAGTCCATGCCGCCTCCATGACCCCAGGGGAGAGTTACGACTGATTAGACGATCCCATGGGGCGCCGGGTTCGCGCATCGGCCGTAATAACGGCCATTTCCTCCGTCTTCAGCAGGAGACCACAAAAACGACGAGACGGCTCGCGCCGTGGATCCGGCTGGACCCGGCGCGAGCCGTCTCGGGTGGGGGAATCCCGACGCCGTCGGCGGGACTCCTGCTGGTGGGGTCACCCCAATCGGGCGACCAGGGAGCGGTATTCCTCCCAGAGGCCTTCGGGCAGGTGGTCGCCGAAGGTCTCGAAGTGGGCCGGGATCAGGGCGGCCTCCTCGCGCCAGACCTCGCGGTCGACGGTGAGCAGCAGGTCCATGTCGTCTTCGGCGATGTCCAGGCCCTCGGTGTCGATCTTGACGGGGAGCCGTCCGATCGGGGTGTCGACCGCCTCGGCCTGGCCGTTGAGGCGTTCGACGATCCACTTGAGCACCCGGATGTTCTCGCCGAAGCCGGGCCAGACGAACCGGCCCTCGCCGTCCTTGCGGAACCAGTTGACGTAGTAGATCCGCGGCAGCTTCGCGCCCTCGGTCTCGCCGACGTCGAGCCAGTGGGCGAAGTAGTCGCCCATGTTGTAGCCGCAGAACGGCAGCATCGCGAACGGGTCGCGGCGCAGCTCGCCGACCTTGCCCTCGGCGGCGGCGGTCTTCTCCGAGGCGACGTTGGCGCCCATGAAGACGCCGTGCCGCCAGCTGCGGGCCTCGGTGACCAGCGGCACCGCCGTGGCCCGGCGGCCGCCGAACAGGATCGCCGAGATCGGCACGCCGTTCGGGTCCTGCCACTCGGGGGCGATCGTCGGGCACTGGTGGGCCGGCGTGGTGAACCGGGCGTTCGGGTGGGCGGCGAGCTCCCCCGAGCCGGGCGTCCAGGAATGGCCGCGCCAGTCGGTCAGGTGGGCCGGGGGCTCGTCGGTCAGGCCCTCCCACCAGACGTCGCCGTCGTCGGTCAGCGCGACGTTGGTGAAGATGCTGTTGCCCCACAGCGTCGTGATCGCGTTGGCGTTGGTGGTCTCGCCGGTGCCGGGCGCGACGCCGAAGAAGCCCGCCTCCGGGTTGATCGCGTAGAGGCGGCCGTCGTCGCCGAAGCGCATCCAGGCGATGTCGTCGCCGATCGTCTCGACCTTCCAGCCCGGGATGCTCGGCTTGAGCATGGCCAGGTTGGTCTTGCCGCACGCCGACGGGAAGGCCGCCGCGATGTAGCGGGTCTCGCCGCTGGGCGGGGTGAGCTTGAGGATCAGCATGTGCTCGGCCAGCCAGCCCTCGTCGCGGGCCATCGTGCTGGCGATCCGCAGGGCGTAGCACTTCTTGCCGAGGAGGGCGTTGCCGCCGTAGCCGGAGCCGTACGACCAGATCTCCCGGGTCTCCGGGAAGTGGCTGATGTACTTGGTGTCGCTGCACGGCCAGGCGACGTCCTCCTGGCCGGGGGCCAGCGGGGCGCCGACGGAGTGGACGCACTTCACGTAGTCGCCGCGCTCCTCGATGAGCCGCAGGGCCTCCTCGCCCATGCGGGTCATCACCTTCATCGAGACGGCCACGTAGGCCGAGTCGGTGATCTCCACGCCCAGCTGGGAGATCGGGCCGCCCAGGGGGCCCATGCAGAACGGGACGACGTACATCGTCCGGCCGCGCATCGAGCCCTTGAACAGCCGCCCGAAGGTCCGCCGCATCTCGCCGGGCTCGATCCAGTTGTTGGTGGGCCCGGCGTCCTTCTCCCGCTCGGAGCAGATGAACGTCCGGTCCTCCACGCGGGCGACGTCCGACGGGTCGGAGGCGGCGTGGAAGCTGTTCGGGCGGGCCCTGAGGCGGGTCAGCGTGCCCTGCTTCACGAGCATGTTGGTGAGCCGGGTCCATTCGGCCTCGGACCCGTCGCACCACTCGATCCGGTCGGGCTCGGTGAGTTCCGCGATCTCGCTGACCCAGGCGGCCAGTTCGGCGTGAGTGGTCGGATGCGAAAGCTGCAGTGACACGGACACGAGGGCGGCTCCTTAATGTACGTCAGGGCCAATTCATCATCCGCGACGATTACCCGGTAAATCCAATTGGTGTGGACCACCGGATATTCGCCGCCATAACCGCAGGTCAGCGAAGTAGATGATGGATGGAGCGTACCCCTGACGGATGATTTCCAATTGTGCTGACCACCCCTTACCAGTTGTTCTACGACTAAACATTGGTATAGGCCATTGCGAATGGTCCAGACCATTCGGGGAATTGGTTCAGTCCACTCCGCCGGGGCCCGCGGCGCGCACGCGGTCGACGGCCTGGAGGGCATCGCGCAGGTCAGCGAGCCAGGTGTCGGTGTGGCGGCCGACCAGCCGGACGCACCAGGCGAGGGCGTCGGAGCGGCTGCGCGCGACCCCCGCGGCGACGAGCGTGTCGAGCACCTGGCGCTCACCCTGCCGGAGCCGGGTCATGACGGGGACGGAAAGTGTGGTGAACATCACGGTCTGCTCACCGATCTTCACGCCCCAGGCGACCTTGCGCCGAAACCTGTGCTCCGCCTGGCGGGCGATCTCGATGCGGCGCTCGCGGGTCTCCTCACGGAACCGCTCGACGTAGCCCTCTTCGGCGGCGGCCCGCTCGGCGTCGGGCAGGCCCTCGGTGACGGTCAGCGGGGGAAGCGCGCCGACGACGGTGATCTCCTCGCGGTCGACGACGACCTCGGGGCGCTCGGTGAACCAGTTCTCGGGGAGACGGTGGGCGAACCACTCAGATTCTGCACTCATGTAATCAACATTACATCGTTGCCAGAGAATCGGGCGGAGATATTTTGACAGTAACTACTTTTTGAGAGTTACTATCAATTCATGGCAACTTCCAGATGGTGGGCTTTGTCAGCCCTGGTCCTCTCCGTCCTCGTGATCGGGCTCGACGCGACCGTGCTCAACGTCGCGCTGCCCACCCTCGCCGTCGATCTCGGCGCCACCACCGGTGAGCTCCAGTGGATCGTCGACGCCTATCTCGTCGTGTTCGCCGCCCTGCTGCTGCCCGCCGGGGTCTTCGGCGACCGCTTCGGGCGCAAGAGGCTCCTGATCGCGGGCCTGGTGGCGTTCGGCGTCGCCTCGCTGATCGCGATGCTGGCCGGCTCGACCAGCTGGCTGATCGCCGGGCGGGCGCTCATGGGCGCCGGGGCGGCGCTGATCATGCCGCTGTCCACGTCGATCCTGCCGACGATCTTCCCGCCCGCCGAGCGGGCCAGGGCCATCGCCGTCTGGACCGGCGGCATGGCCGTGGGCCTGCCGCTCGGCCCGATCGTCGGCGGCTACCTGCTCGACCACTTCTGGTGGGGCTCGATCTTCCTGATCAACCTGCCCGCCGTGGCGGTCGCGCTGGTCGCGGTGGCCTTCCTGGTGCCGGAGTCCCGCGCCGCCGAGAAGCGCGGCACCGACGTGCCCGGCACGCTCCTGTCGGTCGCCGGGCTCGCCGCACTCGTCTTCGGCGTCATCGAGGCCCCGGTGCGGGGCTGGGGCTCGGCCCTGGTGCTCGGCTCGATCGCCGCCGGGCTCGTGCTGCTCTTCCTGTTCGTACGGGTGGAGGCCCGCTCCGCCGCCCCGATGATGGACCTGGGGCTGTTCCGCGACCGCACCTTCGTGTGGGGCGCTCTCGGCGCGACCGTGGTCTCGCTCGGCATGATGGGCGTCCTGTTCGTCGCGCCGCTCTATCTCCAGGCGGTGCAGGGCTTCGACGCCATGGCCACCGGCCTGCGCATCGTGCCCATGATCGGCGGGCTCATGGCAGGCGGTCTCGTCGGCGAACGCCTGATCAAGCGCCTCAGCCTGCGGGTCATCATGGGTGCCGGGCTGGTCGTGCTGGCCGCCGGGCTGATGGCGGGGGCGGTGCTGCCGGGCGACTACACGTACACGGCGATCTGGCTCACCGTCACCGGCGCGGGCGTGGGCCTGACGATGGTCCCGGCCATGGACGGCCTGCTCGCCCTCCTCCCGCCGGAGCGCACCGGCATGGGCAGCGGCGTCCTGCAGGCCCTGCGCCAGACCGGCGGCGCGTTCGGCGTGGCCGGGCTCGGCAGCCTTCTCTCCTCCGTGTACGCCCACGCGCTCCCCGCCGGCGCCCCCGCCCCGGTGCGCGACTCGGTGGCGGCGGCGGTCCGGGTCCCCGGATGGGCGCAGGCCGGGCGGGCGGCCTTCGGCGACGCGATGGACGCCGTGCTGTGGACCTGCGGCGGCCTGATGGCCCTCGCCGCGCTGCTGATCGTCGCCTTCATGCGTTCCGCCGCGCCGGAACCGGCGGGAGAATCGAACCATGAACTCGCCGGGACTCCGTGAGCGCAAGAAGCAGAAGACCCGGCGGACGATCCAGGAGCAGGCCCTGCGGTTGTTCGCCGAGCAGGGCTACGACGCCACCACGATCGAGCAGATCGCCGAGGCCGCCGAGGTGTCCCCGAGCACGCTGTTCCGCTACTTCCCCACCAAGGAAGACATCGTCGTCCAGGACGACTACGACCCGATGATCCTGGAGCGGCTGACCGCCCAGCCGGCCGGCCTGCCGCCGCTCAGGGCGCTGCGCAACGCCTTCGGCGAGGCCATGCGGGCCATCCCCGACCAGGAGATCCGCGACATCCGGGCCCGCTCCCAGCTCCAGCTCGGCATTCCGGCCATCCGCACCCGCGTGCTCCAGAACATCTTCGACACGATGGACGTGCTCGCCGAGGGCATCGGCCGGCGCGCCGGCGTCGACCCGGACTCGTTCCAGGTCCGGGTCCTCATCGGCGCGGTGATGGGCACGATCATCCCGGTGCTGCAGACCTGGGCGACCGCCGACGACGACGTCGACTTCGCCGGGATGATCGACGACGCCTTCGCCCTCCTCGAAGCCGGGCTGCCTATCGAACCCGCGCCGCGACCTGAGGGCTGACCCTCACCACCCCGGCGAGGTTGCGGGTGTTGACGGGCACGATCTTCACGACGTCGCCGGTGCGCGGCGAGTGGAGCATCTGCCCGTTGCCCCAGTAGATGGCCACGTGGGAGATGTAGCCCGGGTTGGTCGGGTCGTTGCGCCAGAAGAGCAGGTCGCCCGGCTGGGCCTGGGAGAGCGGCACCTGCGGCCCGGTCGCCCACTGCTGGTTGGTCACCCGGGGCATCTTGATGCCCGCCTGGCCGTAGGCCCACTGCACCAGGCCGGAGCAGTCGAAGGTGTCGGGGCCTTCGGCCCCCCACACGTAGGGACTGCCGAGCTTCGAGGAGGCCGCCCTGAGCGCGGTCTCGATCTGCGGGTTGGACATCAGCGCCGTGGCCGGCCACTGCACGACCTGGCGCGGCTGGGCGATGCGCTGGCGCGGCGGCGCGATCACGACCGGGTTGATCGTGGCGATCTGGCTGCCCGGCAGCACCTTCAGCAGCGCCTTGCGCAGCTTGGCCGAGTCGACGCTGGGCGCGCTGACCACCATGGCGTTGCCGTGGGGCAGCCCGAGCCGGGTCGCGGTCTCGCGGGAGACCACCGCGTGGATCGACCCCAGCCCGACCGTCGCGTAGGCGCCCACCCGCAGCTCGGCCCCGGGGCTGCGGACGTCGTCGCCCAGCTTGAGCCCGCCCTCCTTGCCGAGTTCGTAGGAGACCACGACGTCACCGGCGGCGACGTTGGTCCACAGCTCGTCGGAGGCGGCGGTCTTCTTCGGGGTGAACTTGCGGAACGTCGAGGGGTCGACGCCCATCGTCGGCACCCGCCAGCCGCCCAGGTTCACGTCGGCGGCGTCGGCGACCTCGACCGTCTTCACGCCCTTCTGGCCGCGGACGCTGTCGACCTGCTCGGGCGTGAGCGCCTCGCGGGCGACGACGAAGAGATGGGGGCGGGAGAGCCGGCCCAGGGGGGCGACGGCGTTGGTGGGGAGCTGGCCGCTGGCCGCGACGTAGTCACCGGCGGCGACCGGGGGGCGGCGCACGTCGAGGGCGTCGCGTTCGCGCACCTCGTCGAGCCCGGCGAGCACGAGTAAGTCGGTGATCAGCACCACCGCGAGCGCGACCCCGATGACCGGGACCGCCCTCCTGGCGAGCTGGGGGCGGCGGAAGCGGGGCCGGAAGGCGAGATCCTGGCGGGCCTCCCTGAGGAGGTCTCCGATCCGCGGACCGGGCACGCCACCACTCCCTCCGAATGATCTCAGCGGGCTGTCCCGTTCCACGAGAGTGCCCAATGAGGTCCGAGAAGTCAAAATCCGCCGGAGCGCGGTGCTCCGGCGGATTCGAATGTCCTCAGGACGACCTAGCTGCCGATGTAGGGAACGGCCTCCAGCACCTCGACGGTGATCGAGCGGCCGTTGGGCATCGAGTAGCTGGCCTTCTCACCGATCTTCTTGCCGTTGATCGCAGCCCCCAGCGGCGACTTCGGCGAGTAGACGTCGATCGGCGAACCACTTTCCTCACGGGAGGCGAGCAGGAAGGTGACCTCTTCGTCGTCACCCTCGAACCGGATCGTCACGGTCATACCGGGACCGACCACGCCTTCGGTACGCGGCGCCTCACCCACCCTCGCGGTGTCGAGGATCTGCCGGAGGTGGAAGATCCGGGCCTCCATCTTGCCCTGTTCGTCCTTGGCGGCGTGGTAGCCGCCGTTCTCCTTAAGATCGCCCTCCTCGCGGGCGGCCTCGATCTTCTTGGCGATCTCGATCCGACCCGGACCAGAAAGGCGGTCGTGCTCCTCTTTGAGGCGGTCGTACGCCTCCTGCGTCAGCCAGGTGACGTTCTCGTTCTGGGAGACGGCCACGCGGGTTCTCCTTGCTTCCCTAGGTGAGTCGAAGGGCTAACAAGTTAACGCCTTCGAACGCTTCCCCAAAGATTCCAGTCTATACGAGTGAGCAGCCCTGTACGTCTACGCTTGTGGCTTGCGCGCTGATCCTCACCTGTTCGGTGAGGGTGACGTCACCATCACCCGGCGGGATGGTGATCTCCCGGGTCCCGACCTCGACGTGGTGGACGTCGACGGCCCGGAGACGGCACGTCGCCGCGCGATCGTCGGGCTTGTGGACCATGAAGGTGATCTCGGCGGTGCCGGGGCGGCTGGTGTCGAAGGTTACGACGTCGGCCCGGACCTCCGGGTTACCCCGCGCCGACAGGATCACGTAACCCCAGCCGCCGGCCACGACCGCGACGACGAGCGCCATGACCACGTACACGACGAACCGGCCGCGCCCCATGGGGGGTCTGGGCGGGAACTCGTCGGGGGTGCCCAGGATGGGGCGCGGAGCTGGTGCCGACATGAAAGGAATCTCCTCGCGAGGTCCCGGCGTTGTCCGAGACAATTCTCGTCAACGCTATTGGATGCAACCCGCGGGTCGGCCGTGGCCCACACCGGGAATCCGCCCCAACTAAGGAGAACCGTGACGAACGCGCTGAGGCTGATGGCCGTGCACGCGCACCCTGACGACGAGTCGAGCAAGGGTGCCGCGACGATGGCCCGCTACGCCGCCGAGGGCGTCGAGGTCCTCGTCGTGACCTGCACGGGCGGCGAACGCGGTTCGATCCTGAACCCCAAGATGGACCGCCCCGACATCCTCGAGAACATGGGCGAGGTCCGCCGCCTGGAGATGGAGCGCGCGAGGGAGATCCTCGGCGTCGACCAGCGGTTCCTCGGTTTCGTCGACTCCGGCCTGCCGGAGGACGAGAACGAGCCCCTCCCCGAGGGCTGCTTCGCCCTGCAGCCCCTGGAGGTCGCCTCGGCCCCCCTGGTGGCGGCCGTGCGCGAGTTCCGTCCCCACGTGATCCTCACCTACGACGACGACGGCGGCTACCCGCACCCCGACCACATCAAGACCAACCGGGTGTCGGTGGAGGCCTTCGAGGCGGCCGGCGACCCCGACCGCTACCCGGGCACCGGCGAGCCCTGGCAGCCGCTCAAGATGTACTTCCACGGCGGCTTCACCAAGGCGCGCTTCGAGGCGCTCCACGAGGCGATGAACAGCCGCGGCCTGGGCTCCCCCTACGCCGACTGGATCGCCCGCTGGGAGGACCGCCCGCAGAAGTGGGAGACCACCACCCGGATCCCCTGCGGCGACTGGTTCGAGACCCGCGACCGCGCCCTGATGGCCCACGCCACCCAGGTCGACCCCGACGGTTTCTGGTTCGCCTGCCCGCGCGAGATCCAGCAGGAGATCTGGCCGACCGAGGACTACCACCTGGCCCGTTCACTGGTCGACGTGACCCTGCCGGAGGACGACCTGTTCGCCGGCATCCAGGTCCCCGCCGGGACCGGCGCCACCCCCTGCTCGTAGACTGCATACCGTGATGTCGATCGCCACTCCCGCCACCGACCCGACGGCCATCGGGCCCGGCCTGCTGGGCTTCCTCGTCGTCGCCGCCATCGGTGTGGCCCTGTTCTTCCTGATCAAGTCGATGAACCGGCAGATCGCGAAGATCGAGGTGCCCCACGAGGGGTCCAAAAGTGACTGACGTCGCCGACAACGCCGAGGCCGAGCGCTTCGAGATCAGCGTCGACGGCGCCGTCGCGGGCTTCGTCAAATACCGGCTGCCGCGGCCCGGCCGGATCGTGTTCGTGCACACCGAGATCGATCCGGCCCACGAGGGCAAGGGCCTCGGCTCCAAGCTCGCCCGCGCGGTGCTCGACTCGGCCCGCGAGCGGGGCCTTGAGGTGGTGCCGATGTGCCCGTTCATCAAGGGCTACATCGACCGCCACCCCGAATATGCCGACCTAGTCGCCTGACCAGGCTCGTTCCAGCGCCTTGGGCAGCCCCCACCAGCCGAGCGGGGTGAGCACCTCGGCCTTGTCGACGATCCCGAGATGGGCCCACAGCGGGGTGACCGAGGTGAACAGCATCTCGGTCGCCTCCAGCTCCTCGGGGTCGTCGGGCTCGCTCACCAGGTCTTCCGAGTCGGCGATGAACCGGGCGATCCGCTCGGGCGAGGCCAGCACCCCGGGGCCGTAGCGGGTCAGCGCGACGATCGCGGCCAGCCAGTCGGCGTGGTGGATCGCGCACAGCGACGCCAGCACCGAGTCCTCGTGGCTGAGCTCGCCGTCGAGGTCGAAGAACCGGGCGGCGTCCTCCTCGTCGGGCAGGTCGGAGATGGGCGCGGCGATGCCCGCCGCCACCTGGAGCCAGAGGTCCTCGTCGGTGTCGGGCAGCAGGTGCTCGTCGAGGCCGGCGCAGGCCCGCAGCACGTTGCCGGGGAATCCGGGCGCCACCAGGGAGCGCCGCAGCCGTTCGGCCGCCGCCTTGAGGTCGGCCGCCGGGAAGGGCGGCTCGGGCAGGTCGTCGAGGGCCCTTCTGAGCTCCTGGAGGGCGTAGGCCTCCTCCTCGTCCCAGGCGGCGTAGAGCTCGGCGTCCTGCTCCTCGCTCACCGAGACGCCCGGCACCCGCCCGTCGGGCAGTCCCGCGGTCAGCCAGCGCTCCTGCAGTTCCTCGTACGCCTGCCGCGAGGTCACGTCTCCCTGGGCGAGCGCGTCGGGATCGATCACACCCGCCGCGACGAGGTCTTCGAGGTGGGCCACGAGGCGGCCGTACATCTCGGTGGCCACCGGGCCGCGCTCGCTCTCGTCGGGCCAGACGAAGTAGCTGCGGGTCAGCAGGATCGGCTCGGTGCCGGTCGACTCCAGCCAGCGCTGCACGTCGCCGACCGTGGCCACCCCCGACTCGATGCGGGTCAGGGTCGACTTGGCCGACTCCCAGAACACCGGCGTCAGCGGGTTGCCGGCCGCCATCAGTTCACGTTTGAGGTCGGGCAGCGACACCAGCGCCTGCCCCGACTGGACGGCCAGCAGCGCTCGGGCGACGTCGCGCCGGGTCAGCTCACGGGCGGCCCGGCCCGCGTGGCGAGCCGCGAAGTCCAGATCGACGCTCACGCGGTCTCCTCCGTCGGCAGGTGCTTCCGACTTCTGTGCCTGACGGCTCGCTCGCTCACGTGTCGTGAGCCTACGCCCGCCGGTGTGACGCGGCTAGCGGGGTGCTTGGGCAAGGACCATTCGCAATCGGATGCGGGACCTGCCCACCATCTGGGAGATGCTGAACTCGTCGCAGAGCTGGCCCATCAGCCACAGGCCGAAGCCCCGCGGCGTGCTCGACGAAGGGCGGCTGCGGTGGATGTCCTGCGGCTGGAGGGTGCCCGCCGAGTCGGTGACCTCGACGGTCACGCCCTCATGGTCGTACCAGATCTCCACGACGCCCTCACCTCCACCGTGTTCGAGCACGTTGATCACGGCTTCGTTGACCGCCGTGACCAGGTCGCCCCGGCGGTGGCCGCGCAGGCCCGCCTCGGTCGCCAGCGCGGTCACCCGGCCGCGCAGGCTCACCAGGTCGGTGGTGATCGCCCACCGGAGATGCTGGTCGGTGTTCACTCCGTCCCCCTGTACTAGCTCGTCGCACGCTAACTACCCGCCACCCGCGGGTCAATTCGCAACCCGCATGATTGCCATCATTCCGGGCAATGTGACTTCACGCGTCGAGGCTGACCCGGCCCGGTAAAGTTGGCTGATCCTCGCGTGAAAGGGCCGGTGATGGAGTCGGTAACGCATGCGCCCTCGACAGAGGTGCTGCGGGCGATCGTGGAAGCGGCCGCCGACGGAGTCGTGCTGTGCGACGCCGACGGCGCGGTCGTGCTGGTCAACCATGCCGCCACGGAGATGGTTCCGGGCGACGTGACCGCCGTCCTCGATCGGAGCCGCGAACCCGGGGAGACCTATCAGACGGCGGTCGGCGACCGTCTGCTGCGGGTCCGCCGGGAGATCTTCGGCATCGTCCACCAGGCCTGGTACCTGCGTGACGTCACGGCCGAGGCGGCCCGCGCCGACGCGCTGCGGGCCGAGCGTGAGCGCACCCAGTTCCTCGTCGAGGCGGGGCGGCGGCTGTCGGCCTCGCTCAACACCCGCCGGTGCGCCCGCGCCACCGCCGAGCTTGCGGCCGGTCTGCTGGCCGACGTGGCGATGGTCGTGCTGCCGCCGGGAGGCATGCGCCGCACCTCCTGGCTCCGGTCCTCCGAGGCCGGGCTGGAGGAGGGCGAGATCCCGGTCGCCTCCGCCGACCAGGTGCCCGGTCTGGCCGAGGCGCTGGCCGGCTTCCCGCCGGTGCCCAGCCGCTGGCTGGACCCGTCGCAGGCGCCCGACTGGCTGCTGCCCGACGGCTTCGGCCCGGTCGGCCACCTGCTGGTGACCCCGCTGCCGGGCAACGGCGTGCCCGCAGGTGCGCTCGTGCTGGCCCGCCGCGAGGGCGGCAAGGGCTACGACGACGAGACCGAGACGCTGGTCCGGGTGTTCGCCGCCCGTGCGGGCGCCGCCATCTCGGCCGCGGTGCTCTACCAGCAGCAGAGCACGACCAATGCGATCCTCGCGGGCGACCTGCTGCCGCCGCCGCTGCCCGTCGTCGACGGGCTGGAGCTGGCCGGCTCGCTGCGGGCCGCCCAGCAGACCGCCCTGATCGGCGGCGACTTCTACGACGTGCTGCCCACCTCCGAGGGCCCCCTGGTGACCCTCGGCGACGTGTGCGGCAAGGGCCCGCGCGCGGCCGTGCTGGCCGGTCAGGTGCGCCACAGCCTGCGCGCCCTGCTGCTGCTCGAACGCGACCCCGAGAAGCTCATGCGCCTGATCAACCGGGCGCTGCTGGGCTCACCGACGCCCAGTTCCCACGTGACGCTGGTGCTGGCGGCGATCCGGCCCGCCGACGGCGTGATCGACCTCGCCGTCGCCGGCCACCCGGCCCCGCTGCTGCTGCGGGCCGACGGCACGGTGGAGGAGGTCGACGCGCGCGGCTCCCTGCTCGGCGCGATCAAGTCGGGCATGATCGTGCTGCGTACCGCCACGATCGAGCTCGCCCCCGGCGACCTGCTGCTCCTCTACAGCGACGGCATCACCGAGGCCTTCGGCGGCACCACCGGCCGCGAGATGTACGGCGCGAGCCGGCTCAAGACCGCCCTCGCCACCTGCGCCGGCCTGCCCGCCGGCGCGGTGGTCGAGCGCCTGGAGCAGCTCAACAGCGACTGGCTGGCGGGAGGGGTCTTCGACGACCGCGCCCTGCTGGCGATCCGGCGGTCACGATGAGCGTGACGAGCCCGGTGAAGGTGGCCGGCGCGGTCGACGACTACCTGGAGAGGGTCGGCGCGGCCGACGAGTTCGGCGCCATCGACCTGGTCCTGGGCCTGCTCGGCGACGGGGTGCCGCCCGAGTCCCTGCTCCTCGACGTGATCGCCCCGGCCCAGCGCCGGGTCGGTGAGCTGTGGGCGGCCGGCGACTGGTCGGTCGCCCGCGAACACGGCGCCACCGCGATCAGCGAGCGCGCCGTGGCCGCCATCACCACCAGCGTCCGCCCCCGCCCGACCAAGAGCCGTATCACCGTGGCCTGCGCCGACGGGGAATACCACGCGCTGCCGACCCGCCTGCTGGCCGAGGTCCTGCGGCTGCGCGGCTGGCAGGTCGACTTCCTCGGCGCGAACGTGCCCGGCCCTCACCTCATCACCCATCTCCACCAGACCGGCCCCGACGCGGTCGCGATCGGCTGCGCGCTGGCCACCCGCCTGCCGCGCGCCCACGCGACCCTGACGGCCTGCCAGGCCGTCGGCATCCCGGTCCTGGCGGGCGGCGCGGGCTTCGGCGCCGACGGCCGCTTCGCCGTCAAGCTCGGCGCCGACGGCTGGGCCCCCACGGCCGACGCCGCCGCCGACCTGCTCGAGGAAGGCCGGCTCCCCTCGTTCCCCACCCCCGGCGAGACCCTGGCCCACCTGGCCGACGAGGAGTACACCCTGTTCGTCAAGCGCCGGGGCGAGATCCTGGCCCGGGTGATGACCGAGCTCCCCCGGCGCTACCCCCGGATGCTCGACTACACGCAGGCCCAGGTCGACCACACCGCCGACGACCTCGGCCACATCGCCGACTTCCTGGCCGCCGCCCTCTACATCGACGACACGAGACTCTTCACCGACTTCGTCCAGTGGACCTGCGACCTCCTGCGCGCCCGCGGCGTGCCCGCGAGGTCGGTGGCGCTGGCCCTGCGCCTCCTCCACGACGAACTGCACGATTTCCCGCGCGCCCGCCACTTGCTGGCGGAGGGCACGCTCGCCGCAGATGGAGCCTGATGGACACCGCGCCTTTTCTGATCGAGCTCGAGAGCCCGGACCCAGGGGTCACCCGGCTGACCCTCTCCGGCGACTTCGACTACACGACGTCGGGTGACCTGGCGGCCCTGACGCCCACATTCATGAACAGCGGCCTGCGGGTCCTGGAGATCGACCTGTCGGGGGTCACCTTCATCGACTCGTCCGGCCTGGCGACCTTGATCCACCTCTATCACGCGGCCGAGGAACACCCCGCCGAGATGCGATTCGTGGGGATGACTCCCTATATCGCCCATCTCTTCGAGGTAACCGCTCTCGACCTGGTCTTCAATCTGCCGACATCGGCTACGTAGCATCGCTGGATGGATCTGGAAATACGGCCGGCGGGGCTGACCATGGCGGCCGACCTGGCCGCCGTCTACCAGGAGAACCGCGACTTCCTGCGGCCCTACGAACCGGTCCGCACCGACGACTTCTTCACCGTCGGCGGCCAGCGCGACAACATCCGCATGATGGTGACGGCCATGCGCGCCGGCGACCGCTGGCCCGCCCTGATCTACCTGGGCGACCGCCCGTGCGGCTTCATCACGCTCAACACCATCCTCCGAGGCGCCCTCCAGTCGGCCCGGGTCGGTTACTGGGTGGCGGAGAAGGAGGGCGGGCGCGGGGTCGCGACGGCGGCGCTGGGGGTCGTCCTGGACATCGCGTTCTGCGAGCTGGAGTTACACCGGGTCGAGGCGTCGGTGCGGGTCGACAATCCCCGGTCGAAACGGGTCCTGGAGAAGAACGGCTTCACCACGATCGGCGTCGCCCGCCGGCACGTCTTCCTCGACGGGGCCTGGCGGGACGAATATCTGATGGAGCGCCACGCGCCCCCCATGAGGTGACCGCCCCGCGGCCGATCTTCCCCAGTCGGACGGCTCACCTAGGCTGGGCCGTATGAACCGGCTGGCCGGGGCCACGAGTCCCTACCTGTTGCAGCACGCCGACAATCCCGTCGACTGGTTCGAGTGGGGTGAGGAGGCCTTCGCCGAGGCGCGGCGGCGGGACGTGCCCCTGCTGATCTCCGTCGGCTACTCCGCCTGCCACTGGTGTCACGTCATGGCCCACGAGTCCTTCGAGGACAAGGGCACCGCCGCGATCATGAACGCCCGTTTCGTCAACATCAAGGTCGACCGCGAGGAGCGGCCCGACGTCGACGCCGTCTACATGGGCGCCACGCAGGCCATGACCGGGCAGGGCGGGTGGCCGATGACCGTCTTCGCCACGCCCGACGGCCATCCCTTCTACGCCGGCACCTACTTCCCCCGCCAGAACTTCCAGCGGCTGCTGATGGGCGTCCACGAGGCGTGGACCAACGACCGTGACGCCGTGCTCGACCAGGGCGGCAAGGTCGTGGAGGCCCTCAACGAGCGGGCCGCGCTGCCGTCGGGGCCGCTGCCGACCCGGGAGACCCTGGAGGCGGCGGTCAACAGCCTTCAGGAGACCTTCGACGAGGGGCGGGGCGGGTTCGGCGGCGCGCCGAAGTTCCCGCCGTCGATGGTGCTGGAGTTCCTGCTGCGCGTACGCACCCCGCAGGCCCTCACCATGGCCGACCGGACCCTGGAGGCGATGGCCAGGGGCGGCCTCTACGACCAGCTGGCCGGCGGGTTCGCCCGCTACAGCGTCGACGACGCCTGGATCGTGCCCCACTTCGAGAAGATGCTCTACGACAACGCCCTGCTGCTGCGCGTCTACGCCCACTGGTGGCGCGACACCGGCTCGCCGCTGGCCAGGCGCGTGGCTCTGGAGACGGCCGGGTGGATGATCGCCGAGCTCCGCACGCCCGAGGGCGGCTTCGCCTCGGCGCTCGACGCCGACAGCGAGGGCGAGGAGGGCCGCTTCTACGTCTGGACGCCCGACCAGCTCCAGGAGGTCCTCGGCCAGGCCGACGCCGCGTGGGCGGCGGAGCTGTTCGAGGTCACCGGCACGTTCGAACACGGCACCTCGGTGCTGCAGCTCCTCGACGACCCCGACGACCAGGAGCGCCACGCCTCGGTCCGGGCCCGCCTGCGGACCGCGCGGGAGCTGCGGGTCAGGCCCGGCCGCGACGACAAGGTGGTCGCGGCGTGGAACGGGCTGGCGATCGCCGCCCTGGCCGAGACGGGCGCGCTGCTCGACCGGCCGGAGCTGGTCGAGGCGGCGACGAAGGCCGCGGAGCTCCTCGACGCCGTCCACATCAGGGACGGACGCCTCCTGCGCACCTCCCGCGACGGCCGCGCGGGGGCCAACGCCGGGGTGCTCGAAGACTACGCCGACGTCGCCGAGGGGTTCCTGACCCTCTACGGCATCACCGGCGACCAGCGCTGGTACGACCGGGCGGGAGCCCTCCTCGACACCCTGCTCGACCGGTTCCCCGACGGCGAGGGCGGCTTCTTCGACACCGCCGACGACGGCGAACGCCTCTTCCAGCGCCCGCAGGACCCGACCGACAACGCAACCCCGTCAGGCCAGTTCGCGGCGGCCGGGGCCCTGCTGTCCTACGCCGCCCTCTCGGGCTCGGCGAGACACCGCGAGGCGGCCGAAGGGGCGCTGGGGCCGGTCTCCACGCTGGCCGACCGCTACGCCCGCTTCGCCGGCTGGGGGCTGGCCGTCGCCACGGCGGCTCTCGCGGGACCCGTCGAGGTCGCCATCACGGGCGCGCCCTCCGACGACCGGACCAGGGCGCTCCACCGCGCCGCCCTGCTGTCGGGCGCGCCGGGCATGGTCATCGCGCTGGGCGAGGGGGACGTCCCGCTCATGACGGGCCGCACGCTCGTCGACGGCGAACCGGCGGCGTACGTCTGCCGTGGCTTCGCCTGCCGGCTGCCGGTCACCACCCCGGCCGACCTGCGGGCCCAGCTGGCCGGTTAGCGCGTGCCGACCGGCACGTCGGGCGGGCCGCCGTCGGTCGGCAGGTCGGGCGGCTGCTGGTCGGGCTGGTCGTCGCCCGGCGGCTCGTCGCCGGGGCCGCCGCCCTCGGACGGCGGCGGGGTCGCCTCAGGACCGCCGCCGCCGTCGTCGCTGGGCGGCGGCGAGTTCCCGTCGTCGCCCGGCGAGGTCGGGCTCGGGTCGGGGCTGGGGTCGCCGGACTCGTAGGAGCGCTCGTCGTCGTCGGTCGGGCGGTAGTAGTCGTTGTCCCAGCGGTAGTAGGTCACCGGGTCGGGGAACTCCTTGACCGGCTTGCCCTCCATGGCGGCCGTCATGAACGCCTTCCAGATCTGCGCCGGGAGGGTTCCGCCGTAGAGCTCGCCGTAGCCGGGGATCGTCACCGGCAGGTTGTCGTCGCGGAACATGTCGACCGCGACCGAGAGCTGCGGCACGTAGCCGTTGAACCAGACGGCGGCCGAGGCGTCGGTCGTGCCGGTCTTGCCGGCGACCGGGCGGTCGTAGAGGCGGGCGCCGGTGCCGGTGCCGGCGGTGACGACCTGCTCCATGGCGAAGGTGGCGTCGGCGGCGGTGTCCTCGGTGAACACGCGGCGGCCGGTGGTGTCGGTCTTGCGGGTCTTGCCGGACGCGTCGGTGACCGACCTGATCACGTGGGGGTCGTGGTGGACGCCACCGGACGCGAACGTGGCGTAGGCCCCGGCCTGCTGGACGGCGCTCACCGACGCCACCCCCAGCGGGAAGGTGGCCGCCTTGCGGTGCTGGGCGAGCTGGGCGGCGGGGATCCCGGCGGCTTCGGCGGCGGCGGCGATCTTGTCGAGGCCGATCTGCTGGCCGAGGTCGACGAAGGCGGTGTTGACCGAATATTGGGTGGCCTGCACCAGGTTGACCGACCCGTAGGAGGAACCGCCGGAGTTGGGGATGCTGGCCCCGTTCACGTACATCGGCGAGTTGCCGTAGTAGCGGTCGGTCAGCGGTTTGCCGTCCTGGAGCGCGGCGGCCAGGGCGTAGGCCTTGAACGTCGACCCGGCCTGGACCTTGGCGTCGAAGGCGCTGTTCCACTCGCTCTGGGCGTAGTCGCGGCCGCCGTAGAAGGCGACCACCTCGCCGTTGTCGGGGTCGACGGCGGCCAGGCCGGCGCGGACCTTCTTCGGCGTGCCCTCGGGCAGCACGTCGGAGACGGCGGCCGAGGCGGCGGCCATCAGCTTCTTGTCGAAGGTCGTGGTGACCTTGAGGCCGTCTTGGAAGATGTTCTCGTCGGTATAGCCCATGCGGTTGAGCTCGTTGACCACCTGGGCGAGCATGTAGCCGTTCTGGCCCGACAGCGACAGCGGCTTCTTCTGCTTCTTCAGCTCGGGGAAGGTCATCTGGGCGGCCTCCCCGGCGGTGACCGCGTCGATCTTGACCATGCCGTCGACGACCGACTTCCAGCGGGCCTGGGCGGCGGTCAGCATCGCGCCGGTCGGGTTGGCGAAGTTGGACGGCTGCTGGATCACCGCCGCCAGGTAGGCGCCCTGGGCGGGGGTCAGCTTGCCGACGTCCACCCGGAAATAGGCCTGGGCGGCGGCCTGGATGCCGTGGGCGCCCCGGCCGAAGTAGATGGTGTTCAGGTACTGCTCGAGGACCCAGTCCTTGGACTTGGAGCGATCCACCTTCAGGGAGATCATGATCTCCTTGAGCTTGCGGCCGATGGACCGTTCCTGGCTCAGGCCGCTGTAGTAGTTGCGGACGAGCTGCTGGGTGATCGTCGAGCCGCCCTGGATCTGGTTGCCCGTGAGGGTCGACCACATGGCCCTGGCCGTGCCGGACAGAGAGACGCCCTGGTCCTGGTAGAAGGTGCGGTTCTCGGCGGCGATGACGGCCTCTCTGACCGCCTTCGGCACCTCCGAGAGCGGGACGGCCTTGCGGTCGACGCCCCGGTTGGCCAGGACGGTCTTGCCGTCGCGGTAGTAGATCACCGAACCCTGCGCGGTGGCCGACTCCTGGGTCGTGTCGGGGATGGGGGTCAGCACCCAGATCACCGCGAATCCACCGATCACGGCCATGGCGGCGACGCCGACGCCGATGAGGGCGATGCGCAGGAACCTCCGTCGCGGCCACAAACCCGCGAACTTCCTGCCGATCCCCACGCGCACCCCCCGGCCGACGATGAACCATCACCGTAAACGATACGTCGCGATGCTCCGCACACTTAGCGTTGTGCCGCCCTGACCAGCGGAAGTGTGCGGTAAGGGACAGGTGTGTCCAGAGCGATCACCGATTCGGTGCGCATGACCCCGTGGAGATCGACGATCAGGTCGATGACCCGCTGGAGGTCGGCGTTGCTCCGGGCGACGATACGGCACAGCATGTCGCCGCTGCCGGTGATCGTGTGGACTTCCAGCACCTCGGGGATGCGGCCGAGCCGGTCGGCGAGCGGTTCGTGGCCGGACATCTGGCGGATCTGGAGGGTCACGAAGGCGGTGACGTCGTAGCCGAGGGCGGCCGGGTCGATCTCGGGGCCGAAGCCGATGATCACACCCCGCGCGACCAGCCGGTCGAGCCGCGCCTGGACGGTGCCCCGGGCGACGTTGAGCCGGCGGCTGCACTCGAGCACCCCGATTCTGGGCTCCTCGTTCAGCAGTGCCACAAGCCTGATGTCAAGCTGGTCAACGCTCACAACTTTTCTCTTCCCGGCCTGCCATCCGGTAGACACATTGTCCACTGTTTTCGGACACAGTTGCACAGGTTGGACACTTAACCACAGAGTGGGCCCATGAGCGATGACGTGTTCCCTGTCCACGGCATGGACGCGGTCGTGTTCGCGGTAGGCAACGCGAAGCAGGCCGCCCACTACTACTCGACGGCTTACGGGATGACCCTGATCGCGTACAAGGGTCCGGAGACCGGCAGCCGCGACGAGGTCGCCTATGTGCTCAAGTCGGGTGGCGCCCGGTTCGAGTTGCGGGGCGCGATCCGTCCCGGCACCGATCTTGCCCGCCATGTGGCCGCGCACAGCGACGGGGTGATCGACCTGGCCCTGGACGTGCCCGACGTGGAGGCCGCCTACCGGCACGCGCTGGAGCAGGGCGCGACCGGCATCGCCGAGCCCTACGTGGTCGAGGACGACCACGGCAAGGTCGTGATGGCCGCCATCGCCACCTATGGCGAGACCCGCCACACCCTGGTCGACCGGTCCAACTACACCGGCGTCTACCTGCCCGGATACGTCGAGGCCAAGCCCATTGTGGAGCCCGGCAAGCGGATGTTCCAGGCGGTGGACCACTGCGTCGGCAACGTCGAGCGCATGGAGGAGTGGGTCGAGTTCTACGAGCGGGTCATGGGCTTCACCCGGATGGCCGAGTTCATCGGCGACGACATCGCGACCGAGTACTCGGCGCTGATGTCCAAGGTCGTGGCCGACGGCAGCCGCAAGGTGAAGTTCCCGCTGAACGAGCCGGCGGCCGGGAAGAAGAAGTCGCAGATCGACGAGTACCTGGAGTTCTACGGCGGTCCCGGCGTGCAGCACATCGCGCTGGCGACCAACGACATCCTCGACACCGTCGACCGGATGCGCGCGGCCGGGGTGGAGTTCCTGGACACGCCCGACTCCTACTACGACGACCCCGCGCTGCGTGAGCGCATCGGCAACGTGCGCGTCCCGGTCGAGGAGCTGAAGAAGCGGCGCATCCTGGTCGACCGCGACGAGGACGGCTATCTGCTGCAGATCTTCACCAAGACCGTGCAGGACCGTCCGACGGTGTTCTTCGAGTTCATCGAGCGGCACGGCTCGCTCGGCTTCGGCAAGGGCAACTTCAAGGCCCTGTTCGAGGCGATCGAGCGCGAGCAGGAGCTCCGCGGCAACCTGTAGATCTTTACTACGCGGCGGATTTGTCCTGGTCCGCAGCGGGTGATCACCCTGGCATGGCTTCTCCGACACCGCCGCCGGGCGATCTCCCGGGCCAGGACCCGTCCCAGCCCTGGACACCGCCGCCCGCGCCGGGCGGGCGTCCCCCGTACGGGACGCCCGGTCCCGGCGCCCCGCCACCGGTCGGCCAACCCCTCGCCGGCCGGTGGCGCCGTCTTCTCGCCGGCATCGTGGACGCCGTCGTCGTCGCCATCCTCTCCACGCCGTTCACGTACGACACCTGGGCGGAGGTGTACGACGAGCGCACCGGCGTGTGGCACACCGAGCAGGTCACCCACTGGTTCTGGGGCTTCCTGATCGGGTTCCTGTACTACTGGCTCTTCCACGCCTACTGGAACGGCCAGACGCCCGGCAAGAAGATCCTCCACATGCGCGTGACCCGGGAGGACGGCACGCGCATCGGCACCGGCCAGGCGGCGGTCCGTTCGATCGTGTACGTCGTCCTCACGGCCACCTGCTGCCTGGGCTTCCTGGACCTCGTCTGGATTTTGTTCGACCGAAGAAAGCAGGCACTGCACGA
This sequence comes from Herbidospora cretacea, assembly GCF_001570605.1. Lineage (GTDB taxonomy): Bacteria > Actinomycetota > Actinomycetes > Streptosporangiales > Streptosporangiaceae > Herbidospora > Herbidospora cretacea. Next base: position 50,496 of record NZ_BBXG01000015.1, read on the forward strand.
CAAAGCGGCATCAACCCTGGTCGTCGATGCCTGAGGGTGTCCGCAGCCTCGCATAAAGTGTCCCGGCAGGTCGTTCGGGGAGGGGCACCCATGCTGCAGGGCCGGTTCACCAGCGCGCTATCGGGCGCGCTCATCGTCGTCACACTCACGAGTTGCTCACCGTCGGGGGCGTCCGACCGGGGTCCGGCGCGCTCCGGGACGGCCGGGGCGAGCGGGATCGGCGACGCCGACTTCCCCACCGACGGCAACGGCGGCTACGACGTCGGCCACTACACCCTGGCCCTCGGTTACGACCCCGCGTCGCGGCGGCTGGCCGGCACGACCACGATCGACGCCACCGCGACCGAGAACCTGTCGAGCTTCAACCTCGACCTCCGCGGCTTCACCGTCGACGCGGTGACGGTCGGCGGCCGGTCGGCGCCGTTCTCCCGGTCGGGCGACGAGATGACCGTCACCGCCGACCTGCGCAAGGGCGTCCCGTTCCAGGCCGTGGTGACCTACCAGGGCGAGCCCCAGCCGGTGCGCGACTCCTCCAACCTGGGCAGCTACGGCTTCATCCCGACCAAGGACGGGTCGTTCGTGACGGCGGAGCCCAACGGGGCCAAGACCTGGTTCCCGTCCAACGACCACCCGGCCGACAAGGCCACCTACGACTTCCGGCTGACCGTCCCCGACGGCGTGACCGCCATCGCCAACGGCGAACTGCAGGGCCGGCCGGCGTCGTCGGGCGGCAAGACCACCTTCGTGTGGCGCGAGACCCACCCCATGGCCAGCTACCTGGCCACCATGACCACCGGGAACTTCCTGGTGAAGACCGGCACCTCCGAGGCCGGCACGCCCGTCTACGCCGCCGTCGACCCCCGCTACCAGGGTCAGCTCACCCGGCTCTACGAGCTCTCCGGCCGGATCACCGACTACTGGTCGACGATCTTCGGGCCCTACCCCTTCAAGTCGACCGGCGGCGTCATCGACGACTACGCGTCGGGCTACGCGCTGGAGAACCAGACCAAGCCGATCTACGGCGGCTTCGAGCCCGACGAGGGGATCATCTCCCACGAGCTGGCCCACCAGTGGTTCGGCGACAGCGTGAGCATCTCCCGCTGGAAGGACCTGTGGCTCAACGAGGGCTTCGCGACCTACGCCGAGTGGCTGTGGAGCGAACACCAGGGCCAGGGCACCGTCCAGCAGATCTTCGACCGCCACTACCGCAACGCCGAAGACCCGATCTGGAACTACCCGCCGGGCGTCGCGCAGAAGAACGACCTGTTCAACAACTCGGTCTACACGCGGGGCGCGATGGCCCTCCACGCCCTGCGCACCCAGGTGGGCGACCAGACGTTCTTCACGATCATCCGCCGGTGGGCCGCCGACCACCAATACGGCAACGCCACCACCGAGCAGTTCACCGCCCTGGCCGAGCAGCTCTCGGGGCAGAAGCTCGGCGAACTCTTCGGCCAGTGGCTGTTCGACAAGGGCCGCCCGACGACCCTCGGCTGAGGGGCGGTCAGGAGAAGATCAGCTTGTAGCCGTCCCGCCTGAGGGCGGCGAGCAGGTCGTGGCAGTGGTCGGGGCCGCGCGTCTCCAGCTGGAGCAGGACCTCGGCCTCGTCGAGGTGGAGGCGGGCGCCGACGCGTTCGTGGACGACGTCGAGGATGTTGGCCTTGAGCTCGGCCAGCCGCTGGAGCAGCGCCGCCAGGGCCCCCGGGCGGTCGGGCAGCCGGATGCGGAAGGCCAGGTAGCGGCCCGCGGCGGCCAGGCCGTGGCGGAGCACGCGGGCCAGCAGCAGCGGGTCGATGTTGCCGCCCGACAGGACCGCCACGACTGGGGGCTCGAAGGCGTGCGGCTTGTCGAGCAGGGCCGCCACCCCGGCGACGCCCGCCGGTTCGACGACCATCTTGCCGCGTTCGAGGCAGAGCAGCAGGGCCCGCGACAGCGACTCCTCCGAGACGGTCACCACCTGGTCGACCAGGTAGTGGATCATCTCGAACGGCAGGTCGCCGGGCCGGCCGACGGCGATCCCGTCGGCCATCGTGAACTGGGGCTCGACCATCACCGGGTGGCCCGCCGCGAGCGACTCGGGATAGGCGGCGGCGCGTTCGGCCTGGACGCCGACCACACGTACACCCGGACGGAGGTGTTTGGCCGCCAGGGCCACCCCGGCGGCCAGGCCCCCGCCGCCGATGGCGAGCACGATGGTCCCCGTCTCGGGGAGCTGTTCGATGATCTCCAGCCCGATGGTGGCCTGACCGGCGATGACGTCGGGGTGGTCGAAGGGGTGGATGAAGACCGCGCCGGTCTCGTCGGCGTGCTGCCTGGCGGCGTGGAGGGCGTGGTCGACGGTGTGACCGGCGAAGATGACCTCGGCGCCGTAGCCCCGGGTGGCCTCGACCTTGGGCAGCGGCGCGCCCTCGGGCATGTAGACGGTCGACTTGGCGCCCAGCAGGCCCGAGCCGAAGGCGACGCCCTGGGCGTGGTTGCCCGCGCTGGCCGCGACGACGCCCCTGGCCCGCTCCTCCTCCGACAGCCGGGCGATGCGCACGTAGGCTCCGCGCACCTTGAACGACCCGGCCCGCTGGAGGTTCTCGGCCTTCAGGTAGACGGGCCCGCCGATCGTCTCGGACAGCACCCGCGAGTGGACCATCGGGGTGTGGGCGATCACACCTTTGAGGAGTTCGCGGGCGGCGAGCACGTCGTCGTACGTCACCATCGGTGCAGCCATGCGCGCCATCCTGCCACTACGGCGTCGCGAGAACGGCTTCGGACCGGTCGGCGGCCAGACGCACCGCGAACGCCCCCAGCACGCTCCCGGTCACGTAGCGCTGGATCCGCACGGCGGTGGGCCGGGTCGAGAGGTAGGCGGCCAGTCCGCCCGCACCCAGGACGATCATGGCGTTGACGAGGATGCTGATGCTGATCTGCACGCTGCCCAGCATGAAGCTCTGCAGGATCACATGGCCGTGGGCGGGCTCGATGAACTGCGGAAGCAGCGACATGTAGAGGATCGCGACCTTCGGGTTGAGCAGGTTCGTGACCAGCCCCATGGAGAAGAGGCGGCCGTTGGAGTCCCTCGGCAGTTCCTTGGGCGAGAAGACGGCCTGGCCGCCGGGCTTGAGGGTCTTCCAGGCGAGCCAGAGCAGGTAGGCGGCCCCGGCGAGCTTGATCGCCGTGTACGCGGCCGGCACCAGCGCGAAGATCGCGGTCAGGCCCAGGCAGGTGGCGGTCAGATAGACGACGAACCCGACGAAGGTGCCCGTCAGCGAGACCAGCCCGGCCCTGCGGCCCTGCGAGATGGCCCGCGAGGCGAGATAGATCATGTTCGGCCCGGGGGTCAGCACCATCCCGAGCGACAGCACCGCGATCCCGACCAGCGCACCCCACTCCATGACCCAGTCCAGCCTTCCGGTGCCCGGGAATATTTCCGGACATGGTGTGTGAAAAGCCACAGGTACACAGGTCAGGCCGAGCTCAGGGAGACCAGTAGCGGTCTCCGCCCAGGATCAGGGCCGCCGCGCCGATCAGGCCCGCCTCCTGGCCCAGAGCCGCGGGCACGACCCTCACCCGCGACGCGAAGCCCATCCGCGCGTGCGTCCGCAGGCTCTCCTCCAGCGGCTCGAAGAGCAGCGGGCCCGCCTGGGACAGGCCGCCGCCGATGGTCACCAGGTCCACGTCGCACAGGTGGGTGGCCGAGGCGATGGCCAGGCCCAGGGCCCAGCCCGCGCGGGTCAGCGCGGCGACCGCGATCTGGTCGCCCGCCGCCGCGTCCTGGGCCAGCTGGCGGCCGGTGGCCTGGGCGTTCTCGCGGTAGAGGGCCGCGGCCTCCCTCTCGGACAGTTCCGGGTCCAGCGGCCCGGCGGCGGGGGCGCCGGGGACCCAGCCCTGGTCCACCGCCCAGGCCGCGAGCGCGGGGCCCCTGGCGATGGCCTCCAGGCATCCGTTCCCGCCGCAGCCGCAGGGCGGCCCGGCCGGGTCGACGACGATGTGGCCGATGTGGCCGGCGTTGCCGGTGCCGCCGTTGATCAGGCGGCCGTTCAGGATCAGGCCGCCGCCGACGCCGGTCGACACGACCATGCCGATCATGTCGTCGACGCCCTGCCCGGCGCCCTTCCAGTGTTCGGCTGCGGCCAGGGCGATGGCGTCGTTGTGGATGCGTACCGGAACGCCGGGGAACCTCTCCCGGAGCCTGGCCACCACCGGGAAGCCGCCGCGCCAGCCCGGCATGTTGAGGGGCGCGACCACACCCTCGGGCCAGGCCATCGGGCCGCCGCAGCCCACCCCCACGCCCTCGACCGGCTGGTCGCCGACCGTCGTCTCGATCAGGGACAGCAGCGCGAGCCAGAGGGTCTCGGCGTCCCCGTCAGGCGGGGTGGGCGCCACTTCCGAGGTCAGGATGTCTCCGGACGCGCCGGTCAGGGCGACCGCGCACTTCGTGCCGCCGATGTCGATCGCCAGAACCGCCACGGCGCGACCTTCTCACGACATGGACGAGAAGACCAGGACAGAAGCCGTGAATCCGTGCACGTGATTGACCCCGCCCACCGGCCCCACCTCGCCGGCCGCGAAGAACCCCGCGATCCCGATCGGGCCGAGCGTGTCGCGCAGCGCGAGGGCGTCGTGGTCGGGGGTGCCGAACATCGCCGAGCCCCGGCCGTTGCAGGAGAACAGCAGCGCGCCGTCGACCCGGCCGCCCCCCTCGACGTGGGCGTCGAGCAGTTCGTAAAGGTCCTCGTCGGCGGTCTCGGCGTCGCGGACCTGAAAGCGGACCGTGCGGCCGACCTCCACGACGTCCCCGATGGCCACCGCCTCCCGCTCGGGGTCGATGCCCAGGACGCCCCGGATGAGGAAGTCGCCGCGTTCGTGGCGCTCGGCGTACTCGTCCATGGCCACGCCGATCTGGAGGCCGCTGGCCACCAGTTCGCGGTCGTCCTCGTCGAGGGAGCTCACGATGTCCTCAAGGCGGGCCAGGGCGGGCTGACCGGCCAACTCCAGGAGCAGGTTGTCCTCGGCCGCTGTCACGATCATGGTCGGGCCGATGGGGCGGCACCCCTGGCTGACCACCGTGCTGATCTGGATCGGGCCGCTCAGCAGGACGCCGATCGCGCCCTCGTCGTAGACCTCGCCGTCGGCGAACAGCCGGACCGAGCCCCGCCCGCGCAGCCCGTTGGCCAGGCCGCCGATGATCGGCAGCGCGCCCAGGACCTCGCCGGAGTGCTCGATGAAGGCGTCGGTCGGGAAGGTGTAGGGATCGGCCAGCATGATCGCCACCCGGTCGTCCGGGTCGCGTTCCGGCAGGCCTATCACCACGAACCGGTCTTCGGCCCGCAGGGACTCGAGCGCGAACGTCGTCACCCGCGCCTCGCCCAGGCTGGCCGCCCACGCCGACACCGCCGGGGACAGCTCCACCCCCTGGGCGTCGCCGATCACCCCGGTCGCGCTGCAGCCGATCACGGCCGCCTCGGGCACGAGCTGCATGGCCCGCTGCCCCGCCCGTGCGACGTCGTCGGGATCTTCCCCGCAGATGAAGAAACAGACCAGGTCGGCGGGCCCGGAGAGGCCTTCCACGGCCTGCCGGATGGCCGATTCCGCACTCTCCACGAGATTGGGCCCGACGGCGAGACCGTCGGCGAACCGGCTCGTGATTACCGCCATCGTCTCGCCCCCTCTTTTACGGACAAGTCGCGCTATCTCAGGTAGACGTCTTGCATAGGCTTCATGCCCCGTTTCTCCCCAGACCCACGTAGCCGACGCGCACGGATCGTCACGCAATGGTCAAGATCCCAATCCGCTTCTCCGGGGCAATCGCGTGCCGGAACTCCAATCGCGACGTAGTCTCGATCCCGTGCACAAATCGCCAGCACCTGCTCCGACATTGAGCACTCTGCGCGAACTGCGCGAGAGTGGACATGTCCACCGGTCAGTCAAAGCCGAGATCCGAGAGAACCTGCTGGCCAGGCTGCGTGCCGGTGAGCCGAGATTCCCGGGCATCGTCGGCTTCGACGACTCCGTGCTGCCCTATCTCGAACGCGCGCTGATCGCCGGACACGACATCGTCCTCCTCGGTGAACGCGGCCAGGGCAAGACCCGCCTGATCCGCACCGTCGTCGGCCTGCTCGACGAATGGACGCCGGTCATCGCGGGCTGCGAGATCAACGACCACCCCTACGAGCCCGTCTGCGGACGCTGCCGCGCGCTCGCCGACGACGAGATCGTCGTCGCCTGGAAGCACCGCGGCGATCGCTACGGCGAGAAGCTCGCCACCCCCGACACCTCGGTCGGCGACCTGATCGGCGACGTCGACCCGATCAAGATCGCCGAGGGCCGTACCCTCGGCGACCCGGAGACCGTCCACTACGGCCTGGTGCCCCGCACCAACCGGGGCGTCTTCTCCGTCAACGAGCTCCCCGACCTGGCCGAGCGCATCCAGGTCGCCCTGCTCAACGTGCTGGAGGAACGCGACATCCAGGTCCGGGGCTACAACCTCAGGCTTCCGCTGGACGTCCTGCTGATCGCCTCCGCCAACCCCGAGGACTACACCAACCGGGGCCGCATCATCACGCCCCTGAAGGACCGCTTCGGGGCGGAGGTGCGCACCCACTACCCGAGGTCGATCGACGACGAGCTCGTGCTGATCCGCCAGGAGGCCGTGGCCGACATCGGCGCCGACGTGCCCGACCACCTGATCGAGATCATCGCCAGGTTCACCCGGCTGGTCCGCGAGTCCTCCGCCGTCGACACGCGCTCGGGGGTGTCGGCCCGGTTCTCCATCGCCGCCGCCGAGACCGCCGCCGCCTCCGCCGTGCGCCGGGCCGCGCTGACCGGCGAGGACCTGCCGGTCGCCCGGGTCTGCGACCTGCCCGGCATCGTCCACACGCTGCGCGGCAAGGTGGAGTTCGAGGTCAGCGAGGAGGGCCGGGAGATCGAGGTGCTCTCCCACCTGCTCCGGCGGGCCACCGCCGAGACCTTCCGCGGCACCCTGGGCGGCGCCGACCTGGCCCCGCTGCTCGACAAGTTCGCCGAGGGCGCCCAGATCGAGTCGGGCGAGATGGTCGGCGCGACCGAGCTGCTGCGCCGCATCGGCCGGGTCGAGGGCCTCGCCAAGATCATGTCCCGCATCGGCATGGGCGAGGGCGACGAGTCCCCCGGCCACGCCGCCGCCGCGCTGGAGTTCGCCCTGGAAGGCCTCTACCTGATGCGCCGCCTGTCGAAGGACGACATCGCGGGCGCCGCGGTCTACCGCACGTGACCTCCTACCGGTACGGCGAATACCAGGACGGCCCCGACCCCCTGGCCCCGCCCTATGACGTCAGGGGCGCGCTCGACGAGATGGGCGACGCCATCCTGTCGGGCTCCACGCCCCTCGACGCCCTGCGCGACCTGCTGAAACGCGGTCTGCCGAACGCCCCGGGGCGCAAGGGCCTGGAGGAGCTGCTCCGCCAGGTCCGCAAGCGCAGGCGGGACCTGCGGCAGAACACCCGGCTCGACGGGATCCTGGAGCAGGCCCGCGAGCTGCTCGACCGGGCCGTCGAGCAGGAGCGCACCGCCCTGTTCCCCGACCCGGCCGACGACGCCCGCTTCCGTGAGGCCCAGCTCGACAACCTGCCGGGGGACACCGCGAGGGCCGTACAGGAACTCTCGGAGTATGACTGGCGGTCGCCGCAGGCGCGCCAGACCTTCGAGGAGCTGCGCGACCTGCTGCGGCGCGAAGTGCTCGACAGCCAGTTCAAGGGCATGAAGGAGGCCCTGGCCAACCCCGACCCGGCCGCGATGGAGCGGGTCAGGCAGATGATGGCCGGGCTGAACGAGATGCTCGACCGCGACGCGCGCGGCGAGCACACCCAGCAGGACTTCGACGACTTCATGCGCGAATACGGGGACATGTTCCCCGAGAACCCGCGCAACCTCGACGAGCTCGTCGACCAGCTCGCCCGGAGGGCCGCCGCCGCGCAGCGGATGCTGGCCTCGCTGACCCCGCAGCAGCGCGAGGAGCTGGCCGGGCTGATGGAGCAGACCCTCCAGCAGAGCGGTCTGGCCGACCAGATGCGCCGCCTCGGCGACTCCCTCTACGCCCGCCGCCCCGACCTGGCCTGGAACTCCGCCGAGCGGGTCAGCGGCGAGTCGCCGACGGGCATGAGCGACTCGGTCAGCGCCCTCCAGGAGCTCGCCGACCTCAACGACCTGGAGTCGTCGCTGCGTCAGGACTATCCGGGCGCGCGCCTGTCCGACGTCGACGAGGAGGCGATCCGCCGCGCCCTCGGCCGCTCGGCCGTCGACGACATCCAGTCGCTCAAGCAGATCGAGCGAGAGCTGGAGCAGCAGGGCTACCTGCGCCGCAACCGGGGCAAGCTGGAGCTCACCCCGAAGGCGGTCCGCCGCCTGGGCGAGACCGCGCTGCGGCGGGTCTTCAACTCGCTGGAGAGCACCCGCCGGGGCGACCACGACCAGCACGACGCCGGGGCCGCCGGCGAGCTGACCGGCTCGACCCGGCCGTGGCGGTTCGGCGACGAGCAGCCGATCGACGTCGTCCGCACGGTGATCAACGGCGTGCGCCGGGGCGGCGGCGCGCCGGTGCGGCTGAGCGTGGACGATTTCGAGGTGGCCGAAACCGAAAGGCGCTCGGCCGCGGCGGTCTGCCTGCTGGTCGACCTGTCCTACTCGATGGCCCTGCGCGGCACCTGGGCGGCGGCGAAACAGACCGCGCTGGCCCTCCAGGCGCTGGTGGCCTCGAAGTTCCCCCAGGACTCGGTGCAGATCATCGGCTTCTCCAACTACGCCCGGGTGCTGCAGCCCGACGAACTGGCCGGCCTCGAATGGGACATGGTCCAGGGCACCAACCTGCACCACGCGCTGCTGATCGCGGGCCGCCACCTCGACCGCCACCCCGACTTCGAGCCGGTCGTCCTGGTCGTGACCGACGGCGAGCCGACCGCCCACCTGACGCGCGACGGCACCCCGAGGTTCGAGTGGCCCCCCTCGAAGGAGACCCTCGAACTGACGCTGGCCGAGGTCGACAAGATGACCCGCCGCCGGGCGACCCTGAACGTCTTCATGCTGGCCGCCGACGAACGCCTGAGGGCCTTCATCGACGAGGTCGCACGGCGCAACGGCGGGCGCGTGTTCGCCCCCAACGTCGACAAGCTGGGCGAGTACGTCGTCAGCGACTTCCTGAGGGCACGCCGGAGGTCGTAGGCCCAACCTCGACAAAGGGTGATTTCGGTCTTACCGCCGGTAAGACCACCCTCTCTTGCACCTCACAGCTGACCATGGTGAGCGGCTCATAGTGTGCGATGCACCGCACGCGATTGGAGTCGCGCACATGTTGTCCAGCCTCATCCTCGTCGTCTCTCTCGTGCTCGCCTTCGGCGCCATGGCGAGCTTCGCCCTCCTGGTTTTCAGCATCAAGCGGGAGGACCGCCGGCGCAGCCTCACCATGAGCCCCCAGAGCGCGATGTCGTCGCTGTCGCGGCGCATGCTCGGACTGAATGTGGATCACACGGCGTGTGCGATCCACCCCGAGCAGGCCTGCCGGACATGCGCGAAGGTCGACGCCACTCTCACCGTCTGACGCGTGATCGCGATAGCCTTCGGCGCATGTCGTTCCTCGACAAGCTGCTCCTCTGGCTTCACATCGCCTTCGCCATCTTCACGATCGGCCCGCTGACCGTGGTCACGAGCTCGATCCCGCGCTACATCCGCAAGAAGGACCTGAGCGTCCTGCGCTACCTGAAGCGGATGGGCCGGGTGTTCGGCCTGCTGACCCTGGGGGTCTTCCTCTTCGGGGTGCTGCTCGGCCGCAGTGGCCTGGGAGCGGTCTACCTGACCGTGTCCATGACGCTGTTCATAGTCGCGGCCGTGATGCTCGTCATCATCGACCGCGACGCGAAGAACGCGATCATCGCCCTGGAGAACGACGACCCGTCGGACGACGGGAAGGTCCAGACCGCCAGGGTCGCCGCGCTGGGCGGCATCGTCGCCCTGATCTGGCTGGTGATCCTCGTTCTGATGGTCTTCTTCAACCCCTGACGGCTAGCCGAGCGCCTGCGAGAGGTCGTCGAGGAGGTCCCCGACGGTCTCGATGCCGACCGACAGCCTCACCAGGTCGGCCGGGACCTCGAGCGGCGAGCCCGCCGCGCTCGCGTGGGTCATCCGGCCGGGGTGCTCGATCAGCGACTCGACGCCGCCGAGCGACTCGCCGAGGGTGAACAGGCGGGCCCGGTCGCACACGTCGACGGCCGCCTGCTCGCCGCCCGCGACCCGGAACGACACCATGCCGCCGAACCGCTTCATCTGCTTGGCGGCGATCTCGTGGCCGGGGTGGCGCTCGATCCCGGGGTAGAACACCTCGACCACCTTCGGGTGGGAGAGCAGCAGGTCGACGACGCGCTCGGCGTTGTCGCAGTGGCGGTCCATGCGGACGCCCAGGGTCTTCACGCCGCGCAGCGTCAGCCACGCGTCGAACGGCCCGGCCACCGCGCCCATGGCGTTCTGGTGGTAGGTGAGCTCCTCGCCCAGCGTGGTGTCGCGGGCGATCAGCGCGCCGCCGATGACGTCGGAGTGGCCGCCGACGTACTTGGTCGTCGAGTGGACGACCACGTCGGCGCCGAGCGCGAGGGGCTGCTGGAGGTAGGGCGAGGCGAAGGTGTTGTCGACCACGAGCAGCGCGTCGCCGTCGTGGGCGATCGAGGCCAGCTTCTCGATGTCGGCGATGCCGAGCAGCGGGTTGGTCGGCGTCTCGACCCAGATGACCTTGGTCTCGGGGCGCATCGCGGCGCGCACCGCCTCGGCGTTGCCCAGCGGGACCGGGTCGTAGGCCAGGCCCCAGCGCTCCAGCACCTTGGCGAACAGCCGGTAGGTGCCGCCGTAGGCGTCGTCGGGGATGATCACGTGGTCGCCGGGGCGGCAGACCGTGCGGAGCAGGGTGTCCTCGGCGGCCAGGCCGGAGGCGAACGCGAGCCCGCGCACCCCGCCTTCGAGGGCGGCCAGGCACGACTCGAGCGCGGTCCGGGTCGGATTCGCCGACCTGCTGTATTCGTAGCCGCCCCGCAGGCCGCCCACACCGTCTTGCTTGTACGTCGAGACGGCGTAGATGGGCGGGACCACGGCACCGGTCAGCGAGTCGGGCTCCTGGCCGGCGTGGATGGCCAGGGTTTCGAATCCTTCAGTCATGCAGTCGAGCGTATCGGCTGGGCCGCCCTCTGCTTTTCCTTCGCCCTGAACTCGGGCAACTCCACGACCTCGGCCTTCTTCTCCCGCTCGAACCACGAGAGCAGCACCGGGTCGGCGAACGCCAGCGCGCCGACGAGAACCATTCCTAACGCCACCAGGGCGATCGCGACGACGGTCACGAGAACCACCTCCACTCTCCATGGAACAAGAAGGGCCCTCGTCTTCATCTCGCCCATGGGAACGGTTCGCGCCGAACGGGTCGGCCGATCGGCCGATGTCCGATGTACCCCTTTCGTCGTAGCCTCGGCGATCGTGTGGGAACGACTGAGCACCTGGACCCAGCGGGTGGGCGAGATCGCCCTGCTCGGCATCCTCGGGCTGACTTTCGTGTTCGACGCCCTCATCTCGGCCGGCCCGCGGGACGGCGCCGGCGCGGCGGTCGCCCTGACCGGCGCGGGCCTCGGGATCGTGGCGGTGTTCCTGCGCAGGCGCCGGACCGGGCTGGTGGCCGTCGCGCTGATCGCGGCGTCGCTGATGCTGTCGCTGTCGTTGATCGCGACGCCGGTCACCAACGCGGTCGGCTTCACCGAGGCGGGCGCGTTCATGGTGCTGACCATCACCGTGCTCCGCCGGGTCGAGCCGGTGAGGAACGCGGTGGTCATCGTCATCGGGATCCTGGTGGTGCTCGTCTCGCTCCCCGGGTTCCGGCTGAAGATGAGCGACTACTACTCCGAGTTCCCGACCGCGGCCGCCTTCCTGTTCGTGATCGGCTGGAGCGTGGGGGCGGGGATCGGCGGTTATCTCCGCGTCCAGCAGGAGCGCCGCAAGATCGGCGAGGAGCGGGTCAGGCGGGGCGAGCGCCTCGACCTGGCCAGGGAGCTCCACGACCTGGTCGCCCACCACATCACCGGCATCGTCGTGCAGGCCCAGGCGGCCCGGACGGTGGCCGAGACCCAGCCCGAGGCGGTGGTCCCGGCCCTGGACGCCATCGCCGGGGCCGGGAGCGAGGCGCTGACCTCGATGCGCCGCCTCGTCGGCGTGCTCCGGGCCGACGACCACGCCACCCGCCACGTCGGCGTCACCCTCGACGACCTGCGGAAGATGGTCGACCAGTTCTCCCCCGCCGCCACCTTCGACCTCGGGCCCGGCGTCACGTCGCTGACCCTGGCCCCGGAGGTGCTGACCACGCTGCACCGGGTGCTGACCGAGTCGCTCACCAACGTGCGCCGCCACGCGCCGCACGCCCCCTGGGTCGAGGTGCGGCTGACCACCTTCGACAGCGCGGTGCGCCTGCGCGTCGCCAACCCGCTGTCGGCCGCCGACCCCCGGCTGTCGCGGCTCGGCGGCGGGTTCGGCCTGGTGGGCATGGCCGAACGCGTCGAGACCATGGGCGGCCACCTCGTCGCCGGCCCGGTGGCCGGGCACCTGTGGGAGGTGGCCGCGGTGGTGCCGCTACCGGCCCGCTAGGAACGCGAGCAGGTCCTGCCTGGTCACGAGGCCGGCGGGCTTGCCGTCGTCGAGGACGACCGCCGCGTCGGCCTTCTCCAGCGCCTCTATCGCGCGGGCCACCGCCTCGCCGGAGCCGATCATCGGCAGCGGCGCGGACATGTGGTCGCCCAGCGGGTCTTCGGCGTGGACCTTGCCCCGGTAGAGCCCGTCGAGCAGGTCGCGCTCGACGATCGAGCCGACCACCTCGGCCGCCATGACCGGAGGCTCCTCCTTCATGACCGGGAGCTGCGAGACGCCGTATTCGCGCATGATCGCGATCGCCGTGGACACGGTCTCGTGAGGGTGCACGTGGACGAACTGGGGCAGCACCCCGCCCTTGCGGACGAGCACCTCACCGACGGCGTGTTCGTCGGCCGCCGTGGACAGGAAGCCGTAGTCGGCCATCCACTCGTCGTTGAAGATCTTCGACAGGTAGCCGCGCCCGCTGTCGGGCAGCAGCACGACCACGACGTCGTCGGGGCCGGCGTTGCGGGCCACCCGGATCGCCGCCACCGCGGCCATCCCGCACGAGCCGCCCACCAGCAGCGCCTCCTCGCGGGCCAGCCGCCGGGTCATGCCGAACGAGTCACGGTCGGAGACGGCGATGATCTCGTCGCAGATCCCGGTGTCGTAGGTGGCCGGCCAGATGTCCTCGCCAACGCCCTCGACCAGGTAGGGACGGCCGGTGCCGCCCGAGTAGACCGAGCCTTCAGGGTCGGCGCCGATGATCTTCACCCGGCCGCCGGAGACCTCTTTCAGGTAGCGGCCGGTGCCGCTGATCGTGCCGCCGGTGCCGACGCCCGCCACGAAGTGGGTGATCCGCCCCTCGGTCTGCTCCCAGATCTCCGGGCCGGTCGAGTGGTAGTGGCTGTTGGGGTTCTCCGGGTTGCTGTACTGGTCGGGCTTCCAGGCGTTCGGGGTCTCCCGCGCCAGCCGGTCGGAGACCGAGTAGTAGGAGTTGGGGTGGTCGGGAGAGACCGCGGTCGGGCAGACCACGACCTCGGCGCCGTAGGCGCGCAGCACCGCGATCTTGTCGTTGGCGACCTTGTCGGGCACGACGAAGAGGCACTTGTAGCCCTTCTCCTGCGCCACGATGGCCAGCCCCACGCCGGTGTTGCCCGAGGTCGGCTCGACGATCGTGCCGCCCGGCTTGAGCGCGCCGCTGCGCTCGGCCGCCTCGACCATGCGCAGCGCGATGCGGTCTTTGACCGACCCGCCCGGGTTGAAATATTCGACCTTCGCCAGCACCTGCGCCGGCGCGCCCGCCGTCACCTTGCGGAGCCTCACCAGCGGGGTGTTCCCCATCAGCTCGATCAGCGAGTCGTGTACGCGCACCGCGACAACCACCTTGCGTTATTTGCCGAAGCTTTGTCGGCCGGACGGCAGCCTCAGCCCCAAGAGGGTGGCCGGGGCTGAGCTAGTTTCACTTCACACCGTATAGCCACACCGTATAGGGGGTCGGTCCGGTGATCTGGACTCCGGGCGCGGCACGCGCGGCCAGGCGCATCGCGACCGCCGCGGCACTGGGCGGGGGCGGCATGACCGCCCTGGGCGCGGCGGCCTACGCCCTCCTGCTGACCGAGGCCGCGCTGGCCCGCCGCATCGTCGGCCGCCCGGTCTCCGAGGACGGCCCGCCCTCCGACGGCGTCTACGGCGAGGACTCGGCCGGCGACGGAGCCCCGCCGATCTCCATGGTCGTGCTCGGCGACTCGACCTCGGTCGGCCTCGGCATGACCGACCCGAAGGACACCCCCGGCGTCAACCTCGCCCTCGGCCTGGCGGCCATGGCCGAACGCCCGGTCCGGCTGACCGTCGTGGGCCGCTCCGGCGCGATCTCCCGCGATCTCGACGCCCAGGTCGACCGGGCCCTGGAGGCCGCCCCCGATCTGGCGGTCGTCTTCATCGGCGCCAACGACGTCACCACCCAGACCCGCCCGGCCACCGCGGTCCGCCACCTCCAGGACGCCGTCAGGCGGCTGCGGGAGGCGGGCGCGGAGGTGGTCGTGGGCACCTGCCCCGATCTCGGCACGGTCCGGCCGATCGCCCAGCCGTTGCGCTGGGTGACGCGCCGGTGGAGCCGTCAGCTCGCCGCGGCCCAGACCATCGCGGTGATCGAGGCGGGCGGGCGCACGGTCAGCTTCGCCGACCTGCTCGGACCCTCGTTCATGACAAATCCGGCAGAAATGTTCGGACCGGATCGATTCCATCCAAGTGCCCGAGGCTACCTACAGGCTGCTTACACAGTGCTACCTTCTGTATGCGCCGCGCTCGACCTGTGGCCAGAGCCCTCCCCCGAGCGCGTCGAAGGCTCGCAATACCTTCTGGCGGCGATGGCCGTTGAGGAACCCGGAACCGAGGTCACCGCGACCCGCGTCGCAGGCCGGGCGGTCGGTCCCCACGGACGGTGGGCCATGCTGCTCCGCCGCAGGCGTGACGCGGTGTCTCCGCACACCTGATTCCGGTCACCCTCGGCGTCCGGGCCGTCACCCCCTGGAGGAGTGAATCTTGATACGGCCCCATGCCCTCGCGCTCGCCCTGCTCACCTGTGGAGCCCTGGCCGCCTGCTCGGGCAGTGACGCGGCCATCGCCCCCGCTGACTTCCCCACCTGGAGCAACACCCAGGTCAACATGGTCAGCCGGACCACTACCGGAGCCGGGGTGGCGGCCCTGACGTCGATGCGGGCCGACGGCGCGCTGGAGACCGTGGCTGTCGAGCTGACCAGCGGGAAGAAGCTCTGGGCCCAGCCCGCCACGATGGCCGGGCGGCTGCCCGGCATGGGCGTGCAGGCCCCCGCCACCGTGGAGACCGCCCCCGGCCAGGGCGTCGTGGTCGCGCTCGACCCGGCCAAGCAGGGCAGATGGAACGCGACGCTGATGGCGCGCGACGCGCGTACCGGAAAGCAGCTGTGGACCCGGCCGGTCCACTCGACCTTCGGGCCGCAGCGGTGCGGCAAGTTCGTGTGCATGTCCGAGCACACCGCGCTGGCGAACGCCCGGATGGTCGTGCTCGACCCGCTCACCGGCAAACTGCTGTGGAAGATGCCCGGGATCGCCGAGGTCGAGTGGGCCGACGACCAGCACGTCGTCATCCTGCGGCTGGCCGCCAACCCGGTCGTGGAGGCCTACTCGCTCAAGGACGGCAAGCCCCTGTGGCAGCAGCCGGTGCAGGCGGCCCTGGGCAACGGGGTCGACCTGTCGGGCGGCTGGGCGTTCGGGGTGGCCGGTGACCGGCTGGTGGGGTACATCGCGCCGTACACGCATCCGAAGACCGGGAAGACCTCCACGTTCGGGATGTTCTCCATCCGGATGAACGACGGGGTGATCGACTGGGTCCGGCCGTCGGTGGTGCGGGTCTACCCGAGCGGCAACCCGGCCGTGTCGCCGGTGGTGCGGCCGGTCGACGACGAGGGCACCTACGGCGGGTTCGCCCGGCTCGACGGGCAGAGCGGCCGGGTGATAGGCCAGATCACCGCCACCCAGGTCCCCGGTTCGGGCTGGTGGCTGGCGTTCCCGTCGGCGATGAACACCCTGGGGTTCCTCAAGCACAACGCGCCCGGCTCGGCCTTCGACCTGTCCAGCGGCCAGGCCACCCAGGTCAAGGGCGTCCGGAGCTGGTCGTTCTGCGTGACCGACCCCCAGCCGCTGGGCAAGGCCGCCGCCGGTTTCTACTCCGTGGCCTCGCTGTGCGAGTTCGACCTGGCCACCGGCAAGCGCACCGCGGACCAGGGCGCCCCGCCGGCCTGGTTCACCGGCGCCCAGAACGGGTGGCGCCTGTGGCGCGACGAGAAGGGCGCCCTCCACGGGATCAAGGACGCCACCACAACGCTGCCCGGCATGTACGGCTAGATCTTGTGCACCAGTACAAAGTTCTGTTTTTCGGCCCCCTGACGCCGACTTCGGGAATCCCAGGTAGTAGCTTTCCGAGGAGAGGTAGCCGTCTTACAGGAGAGCCCCCATGCCAGAGGCAGTCATCGTCGCGACCGCCCGCTCCCCCATCGGTCGCGCCAACAAAGGATCACTCAAGGACATCCGGGCCGACGACCTGACCGTCCAGATGGTCCGGGCGGCGCTGGCCAAGGTGCCGCAGCTCGACCCGAACGAGATCGACGACCTGATGCTCGGCACCGGCCAGCCGGCCGGTGAGCAGGGCTTCAACCTGGCCCGGGTGGTGACCGTGCTGCTCGGGCTCGACCGGGTGCCGGGCACCACCGTCAACCGCTACTGCTCGTCGTCGCTGCAGACGACCCGGATGGCCTTCCACGCGATCAAGGCCGGCGAGGGCGACGTGTTCGTCTCGGCCGGCGTGGAGTGCGTGTCCCGGTTCGTGAAGGGCGCCGCCGACTCCTGGCCCGACACCCGCAACCAGGCGTTCCTCGACGCCAAGTCGCGCACCGAGGCCGCCGCGGCCGGGGGCACGCCCCCGTGGCACGACCCCCGCGACGACGGCGCCCTGCCCGACATCTACATGGCGATGGGCCAGACCGCCGAGAACGTCGCCTCCTCCCGGGGCGTCAGCCGCCGCGAGCAGGACGAGTTCGGCGTCCGGTCGCAGAACCTGGCCGAGAAGGCGCTGGCCAACGGCTTCTGGGAGACCGACATCACCCCGGTGACGCTCCCCGACGGCACCGTCGTCAGCAAGGACGACGGCCCCAGGGCGGGCACCACCTACGAGGCCGTCTCGCAGCTCAAGCCGGTCTTCCGCCCCGACGGCACGGTCACCGCGGGCAACTGCTGCCCCCTCAACGACGGCGCCGCCGCCGTGGTGATCATGAGTGACGTGAAGGCCGCCCAGCTCGGCATCACCCCGCTGGCCCGGATCGTCTCCACCGGCGTCACCGGCCTGTCGCCCGAGATCATGGGCCTGGGCCCGGTCGAGGCGTCGAAGAAGGCGCTGGCCAAGGCCGGCATGGCGATCGGCGACGTCGACCTGGTGGAGATCAACGAGGCGTTCGCGGCGCAGGTGATCCCGTCGTACCAGGAGCTCGGCATCGACGTCGACCGGCTCAACGTGAACGGCGGCGCGATCGCGGTCGGCCACCCCTTCGGGATGACCGGCGCGCGCATCACCTCGACGCTGATCAACAGCCTGCGCTTCCACGACCGGACCATCGGCCTGGAGACGATGTGCGTCGGCGGCGGCCAGGGCATGGCGATGCTGGTGGAGCGTCTGTCGTAACGCTCTATCCGTGGAAGTCGGGACCGGCCTTCGTGACGTCGACGCTGATGATCACGCGCCGGTCCCGCTCCATGGCGGCGCGGTAGTCGTCCCAGTCGGGGTGTTCGCCGCTGATGTCGCGGTAGTAGTCGACCAGCGGCTCCATCGCCTCGGGCAGCGAGATCACCTCGGCCGTGCCCTCCAGCTGGAGCCACTGGCCGTAGAAGGCGTCGGTCATGACCGTCAGGACGACCTCGGGGTTGGCCCGCACGTTCTTCGTCTTCACCGCGGTCTCGCGGCTGCTGATGACGACCCGGTCACCCGCGCCCACCCCGACCGTGACGGGGGACGACTGGATGCGGCCGTCGGCATAGCGGGTGATCATGACCGCGCGGTGGTTGGCCCGGACGAACTCCAGAGCCTTCTGAATCTCCATGAACACCATGATGCGCCCGCGCCGGAGGGGGCGCGGGCGCCTGTCTAAGACAGATTCCTGGCGCGAGCCACAGTCGGCCTTCGGCCGACCGCGTCTCGCTTAGAACAGGTGGCCGCGTCGGCGACGTTCGTGCTCCAGCACGATGGCGGCGGCGTAGCCGTGGGTCAGCCCGTGTTCGTCGGCGAGCCAGTTGGCGCGCTCGTCGCAGCGAGAGAACGACGGACCGTTGTCGATGGCTTGAAACCACTCGGGGAGTTCGCGTCCGGTGATGCTGGGAACGCGGGCGATGAGCTTTGTTTGGGTCTCCAGTGAGTGGTTCAACGACATGAGCACCTCCACGGATAAGGCTCCTTTGAGTCGACACTGCCTCACCGGTAGGGGCTTGACAAGACCCAACAGACATCTCTTCGTTACGAGATGTTGATCTCCCGTTCCTTGCCGGACGACGAAAAACGCCCCCGGCGCGGTGCCGGGGGCGTCGTTTCCGTCGTTCGATCAGTCGTCGCCGGAGAAGTACGACAGCAGCCGCAGGACCTCCAGGTAGATCCAGACGATGCTGAGCATCAGCCCGAAGACCAGCAGCCAGGACGTGCGCTCAGGGGCGCCGGCCTGCACCGCGTGGTTGATCTCGTCGAAGTCGAGCAGCAGGAAGAACATGCCCAGCAGGATCATCGCGGCGCTGAACACGATCGCCAGCGCCCCGCCGGAGCGGAGGCCGAGGCCGCCGGGCACCCAGATGCCGACGAGCATGTTGACCAGGATCAGGCCGATGGCGCCGATCGCGGCGCCGATCACGAACTTGGCGAACTTCGGCGTGGGCCGGAAGATGTTCAGCGCGTAGACCGCGAGGACACCCAGGACCGCCATCATCGTGCCGACGATCGCCTGGAGGACGAGGCCGTTGCCGAAGCGGGCTGCGAAGATCAGGCTGATGCCGGCCAGCGCGACGCCCTCGAGCACCGCGTAGGCCAGGATGAGCGCCGGGTTGGTGCTCTGCTTGAAGGTGATGACCAAGCCGAGGATCAGCGCGGCGATGAGCGCCACGACGGCGATCCCCATGGGGACCTCCATGATCCACGCCACGCCCGCGGACGCCATGAGCGTGCCGAGGACGATGAAGCCCTTCATGACGACGTCGTCCATCGTCAGGGTGCGGCCCATGCCGGCAGGGGGCGCGTAGGACGGCTGGTTGTACATGTCCTGCAAATGCTGGGGGCTCGGCGCCGGCCCCGACCACTGTCCTTGGCCGACCGGGCCACGCCGACTGAAAATCGGGTTCCTGCTCTCCACCGCGTTGCCTCCACGATGCGGTTTAATGATCACTTTTTCGCCATGGTCCCGTGGAGTTCATTCCTCCGCAAGACCGAGCGATGGTTCACCGCCTCCTCAACGAGTGATCCGCCGGAGAAGTTCCGGGGGCGTGATGTGCGGTTTCCGCCCGGATGATGTGGATGATTGCGTTGATCAGCGCCAGGTGGGTGAAGGCCTGCGGGAAGTTCCCGAGCTGCCGTCCGCTGACCGGGTCGATCTCCTCGGCGTACAGGCCGAGGGAGCTGGCGAAGGACAGCAGCTTCTCGCACAGCCGTCGGGCCCGCTGGAGCTCGCCCGTCTCGGCCAGCGCGCTGACCAGCCAGAACGAGCAGATCGTGAAGGTGCCCTCCTCGCCGGACAGGCCGTCGTCGGTCTCCTTCGTGCGGTAGCGCAGCACCAGGTCGTCGACCGTGAGGTCGTCGGCGATGGCCAGCACGGTCGCCCGCACGCGCGGGTCGTCGGCCGGCAGGAAGCGCACCAGCGGGATCAGCAGCAGCGAGGCGTCGAGCGCGTCGGTGCCGTAGTGCTGCCGGAAGATCCCGTTCTCGCTGACGCCGTTGGTGCAGATGTCGTCCTTGATCTCGTCGGCGACCTTCTGCCACGTCTCGGCCAGCGCGGGCTCGCCGCGCAGTTCGGCCAGCCGGGCGCCCCGGTCCATGGCCACCCAGCACATGACCTTGGAGGAGGTGAAGTGCTGCGGCTCGCCGCGCACCTCCCAGATGCCCCGGTCGGGCTCGCGCCAGTGCTTCATCGCGGCCTCGACCTGGCGGACCAGGATCGGCCATATCCGGTCGTCGAGCCGGTCGCGCGACTTGATGTGGATGTAGAAGGAGTCGAGGACCGCGCCCCAGACGTCGTTCTGGCGGTGGTCGAACGCGCCGTTGCCGACCCTGACCGGTTTGGCGCCCTCGTATCCCTCCAGGTGGCCGAGGATGCGCTCGGTGAGGTCGCGTTCGCCGTCGACGCCGTACATGATCTGGAGCTCTTCGTCTCGTTCGGCCACGTCGGCGATGAACCAGAAGAAGTCGTCGGCCTCCCAGTCGAAGCCGAGCGTGTAGAGGCCCCAGAGCGCGAACGTGGAGTCGCGCACCCACGAGTAGCGGTAGTCCCAGTTGCGCTCGCCGCCCGGGGTCTCCGGCAGCGAGGTGGTCGCCGCCGCGACCAGGGCCCCCGTCGGGGCGAACGTGAGCCCCTTCAGGGTGAGCGCGCTGCGCTCCAGGTAGCCGCGCCAGGGGTGGTCGGGGATGTCGCCGCGCGCCAGCCAGTGCTGCCAGTGGTGCGCGGTCCAGACGAGCCGCTTGTAGGCGTCCTCGTAGTTGTACGGGGGTTCGTGCTCGGTCCAGGAGAGCGCGACGAACCGGGTCTCGCCCTCCTTGATGAGCGTCCGCGCCATGGCGCGGCCCGCCTCGAACCCGAGGCGCATGTCGGTGGTGAGGCGCAGCCGGAGATCGCTGCCGTCTGCCGTCGCCAGTCCTTGGTGGTATCCCCTGCCTGTGTATGACCAGGTCACGGGCTTACGGCCGTAGTCGAGGACCGGTTCGCAGTCCAAAGTGATCTGCAGTTCGCCCGACACGCAGCGGACCGTCCTGAGCAGGACGTGGTCGCTGTCGTAGTCGGTGGGCGCTCTCCGGTGGGTGTGGGAGAGCTCGTTCTCGTGGTGCCAGGGGCCCATGAGGAGGACGTCCCTGACGATGATCCAGCCCTGGGGGGTGCCCCAGGAGGTCTCCAGCACCATCGTGCCCGGGAGATATCGGCGGGCGGCCGGGACGTAGGTGTCGGCCGGGCCGAGCCGGAACCGCCCCGCGCCACGGTCGAGCACCGCGCCGAAAACCGACGGGGAGTCGAGCCGTGGCAGGCAGAGCCATTCGATGTTTCCGCTGCTCGCGACCAGTGCGGTCACTTCGCAGTCGGAGAGGAAGCCGTAGTCCGCGATAGGGGGAAAGGGGGAAGATCCGTGAAGCGTGTCCATGTTCCACCCGTCCGATCGCCGTACCGTGTTCCGAGCCACGATACGCCGCGATCAACGCACGCAAGATCATTTTGACCATGTCTCGGGTCGAGTCGTGATGGAGTACGGGCCAGGTCCGGGGCCGGTTCGCCGTCCCGGCCGAAAGGACGAGGCGCCGGCGGTCTCAACTGGCCGTTCGGATCAGGCCGGGGACCGCCGCCGTGACCACACTTTGGCGACATGTCACGACAAGCCCCCCAGCAATCCCCCCGGCCACGCATCGTGGCGCTCGACGTGATCCGCGGGTTCGCGCTCTGCGGGATCCTGGTCGCCAACGTGCGGCCGATCGCGACCACGGTCGGCCTGCTGCCCCCCGACGGCGCGCCGCCGACCACCGCCGACCTCTGGCTCGGGCTCCTGGTCGACCACCGGTTCTTCCCGATCTTCTCGCTGCTGTTCGGGATGGGCTTCTCGCTCCTCTACGAGTCGGCCGAGGCTCGGGGCGTGTCGCCGCGCCTGGTGCTGCTGCGGCGGCTGCTGGCGCTGTTCCTGCTCGGGCTGGCACATCGGCTGCTCTGGGACGGCGACATCCTCACGATCTACGCAGCGGCCGGGCTGGTCGTGCTGCTGCCGTCGTCGTGGCTGCCCCGGCGGGTGGTCGCGGCGCTCGCGGCGGTCGCCCTCGGCGCGGCCCTCTTCCTCGGCGGCGGGATCCTGGTGGTGCCGGGGCTGTTCCTGCTGGGGTCGGCGCTGGTGCGGTTCGGGGTGGCCGACCGGCTGGAGTCGTCCACAAGGATTCCGCTGCTGGTCGGGGCGGTGGCGCTGGTCCCGGCCGTCGTGCTCGGTCACCTCCAGGCCTCGGATGTGAACCTGTTCACCGCCGCCGGGCTGGCGACCGCGACGGTCTACTTCTGCCTGTTCCTGGTGCTGCTGCGCAGCCCCCTCCGGGGGTTCCTGTACGGCCTCCTCGCGCCCCTGGGCCGGATGGCGCTGACCAACTACCTGACGGCGACGCTGCTCGTGCTGGCGGCGTCGAGGCTGGTCGGCGGGACCGCCGAGGACTGGTCGACGGGGACGGTGCTGGGGATCGCGGGGGTCATCCTGATCGTGCAGTGGGTGTGGTCGGCGCTGTGGCTGCGGCACTTCCGGCAGGGCCCGGTCGAACACGCGTGGCGGCTGGTCACCTGGCCGCGAAAGGCACGCACGGGTATTGCACCCGGCCACCCCCGCGTGCCTTGATCGACCCATGGTCCAGCGATTACGCCCCTGGCTGCCGGAGCTCCTCTTCGCCGCGGTCATCCTCCTTCTCGGCGTCGCCCTGTGGTTCACCGAGGACCTGGGCGGCGCGGCCGAGTTCGTCGTCCGGGGGCTGCTCATCGGGGCGTTCGTGTCCTGGTTCCGGCGGTTCCGGTCGCACCGGGCGATGGTGGGACCGGAGACCGGGCTCACCCCGGGGCCTCGGCTGACCTCGTTGTGGGTGAAGCCGGGACGCGGGTCGCCGCTCGACGCGGCCGCCTGCCCGGTCCCCTTCAGCGGGCGCGACCGGGAGATGGCCATGCTGGACGCCTGGCTCGACGACCGCGACGCCCCACCCGTCATGGTGGTCGCCGGGGCTCCCGGGGTGGGGAAGTCGCGGCTCATGGTGGAGTTCGCACGCCGCCGGTCGCCGGGCCGGCGGGCCGGGCGGCTGCGTCCCGGCTCGGGAAAGGGGCTGGTCGCGCTGCTGACGGCAGACCGGCGACCGGCGCTCGTCGTGGTGCAGGAGGGCGACCTCCGCGACGACATGGACGCCCTGCTCACCGAGCTGCCCGACGGCAACCGGCAGGTCCGGCTGCTGGTCGAGGTCCGCCATCCGGGCGGGCTGGCGCCCCATAGCGGGGCGGTGCTGTGGCTGGAGGACCCCGACGACCTCGACCGGATCTTCCACGACGCGCTGAAGGCCTTCTGGCGGGAGCCCGGTGAGGTCGGGCGGCCGGAGGGCCGGGTGTTCGAGGTGGTCGCGGCGGCGCTGGAAGTCGATCCGCTGGCCGACTGGCGCGCGGAGGCGCCGGCGGTGGTCGCGAGCATGCTGCTGGGGCCACGGCCCGCGCCGCTGCGGCGCGTCCCGGAGCTGGCCGCTCTGGGCGCGGAGGAGCTGAAGTGGCTGGCCGAGTGGACCTCCGGGCACCCCGTCCGGCCGGTGGCGCTGGCCGGACGGCTGCTGGGCGAGGTCGCCGCGGCCCGTCCGGGGCTGATCGACCGGCTCACCGAGCACCTGTCGATCCCGCAGGCGCGGCGGGCGCTGTGGTGGCTGGCGCTGATCGCGGACGAGTCGCCCGAGGCGGCCGAGGCCTGTCTGCGGCTGGCCGTCCACCACGAGACGCTTCTGTTCCGGGCGGTCTGCTGCCTGGCGGGAGACGGTCTGGCGGAGCGGGTGGCCGAGCTGGTCGCGGCCCGGCGGTGGACGGCGGCCGAACTCGCCGCCATGGACTCGCCCGGCCTGCCCGGGGCGGTCAGGGCCGTGCTGGCGGCGAAATCAAAGGGACTAACAGGCCCGGCGGTCGGCTTGGGACATATTTGACCGGCGACTCAGGACATTCCAGGCCAGACCCCAAGAACACCACCGTCACAGGTGGTCACACCTGGCGCAGCCCTTCCCGGTGAACCCACAGGTTTCTTCCAGGATTCCGTGAATGGACGTCGCCCATGTGGCCTGACCTGGGAAATCCTTGATCGATAAGCTACGGGTGCGCACATTCACCCGGTCGCGACTTCCGGTGGCGACGCCATCTGGCATAACCACCCGAATAAGCACCGGTTCATCCATCCGAACCATTCGGCCGCCATTGACGTGAGGCGGTCGCGGCACTTCAGGAAAAACCACTTCCGGGAAAATCGCGCAATACCCGATCGATGGCCGCAGATCCATGATCATCGATTTATCGGTCGTCCTTTTATGGCGTTTCTCGGCATCCGCTTCCGCGCGGCCCGGCCTCCAGGTGGAAACGGATTCTCACCCCGGAGTAAGGCCTCCTGGCGACCAGGTCCGAGGTGACCGCCTCGGCACTCACCGTCCCCCCTGACAGAACTTCGTTCGGAGGCGGCCCCGGGAGCCCGGTCCGGCGTGCGCGGCGGGGATCCGGCCTTGACGGGGCCACTGACGGGACGAGCCGCAGGTAGATCATCCGAGGGCGGCGTGGCCGGGTCTCGCGCACTCTCTGCTTTCATCCTGGAATCACAACAGCCCGTGACCGCATTTTCGCTGGTCACGGGCTGAATAACGCCGCAGAACGGTGCCCCCGGCGGGACTCGAACCCGCACTAAAGCCCTTTTAAGGGGCTTGCCTCTGCCATTGGGCTACGGGGGCGCCGCGATCATACGTCACGGAGCGCACAACTGTAACTGGTGAGACCTTACGCCGCATCCCCCGTACGATCCATCAAACTGGGCGCCAATACAGTAGCAGGGAGAATGGCTAGCGAAACGGGATGAAACAACCACGTCCGCGCCCTTCTCCCCTGCCAATGCGACAACGGCCCGCGCCTGATGGTAGGCGCGGGCCGTTAACAAAGGGAGATGCCGGGGTTACCCAGCGGCAGCGGCTTTGAACTGGTCGCGGGGGTGCTCGATCTCACCCAGCGAGACGGTCTCCCGGCGGAAGAACAGCGACAGGGTCCAGTCGGCCATGACGCGGACCTTCCGGTTGGTGGTCGGCACCCGCGACAGGTGGTAGGTCCGGTGCATGAACCACGCGGGCCAGCCGCGCAGCTTGACGCCGTAGACGTTCGCGACGCCCTTGTGCAGGCCGAGGCCGGCGACCGAGCCGACGTACTTGTGCCGGTAGTCCTTGAGAGGGCGTTCCCGCAGGTAGGCGGTGATGTTGTCGCCGAGGACCTTCGCCTGGCGGACGGCGTGCTGGGCGTTGGGCGCGCAGTATTCACCGGGGTGGGTGAGGTCGGGCACGCCGGCCACGTCACCGGCCGCGAAGGCGTCGTCGACGCCGTCGACGGTCAGCTTGGTGGTCGTCTTGATGCGTCCGCGCTCGTCGAGCGGGAAGTCGCCGCTGTTCACGATCGGCGCGGCCTTGACGCCCGCCGTCCACACCACGGTCGCCGCCTCGAAGGAGTCGCCGTCGCTCGTCTTGACGTGTCCGCCGACGACCGAGTCGAGCCGGGTCTTCATCTTCAGCTCGATGCCGCGCTCGCGCAGCTGGTCGGCGGTCCACAGGCCCATCTCGGGCCCGACCTCGGGAAGGATGCGGTCGGTCGCCTCGATCAGCACCCACCGCATGTCGCTCTTCTTGATCGACGGGTAGTACCTGATGGCGTCCTCGGTCATGTCCTCCAGCTCGGCCAGCGCCTCGATGCCGGCGAACCCGCCGCCGACCACGACGAACGTGAGCGCCCTGCGCCGCACCTCCTCGTCGTCGGCCGACTCGGCCCGGTCGAGCAGGGCCAGCACCCGGTTGCGCAGCGCGATGGCCTCACCGACCGACTTGAACCCGATCGCCGCGTCGGCGAGCCCGGGGATGGGCAGGGTGCGGGAGACCGACCCGGCGGCCATCACCACGATGTCGTAGCCGATCTCCCGGGGTTCGCCCACGATCGGCTCGAAGGTCAGCGTGCGCTGCTCGTGGTGGACCTTCGCGACCTTGCCGTTGAGGATCCTGACCTTGGACAGCACCCGGCGCAGCGGCGCGACGACGTGGCGGGGCGAGATGCTCCCGGCGGCTGCCTCCGGCAGGAACGGCTGGTAGGTCATGTAGGACTGGGGGTCGATGAGGGTGATCTGGACCGATCCGTTCCGCAGTTCGCGGCGGAGCGTGCGCTGGAGCCGCAGGCCGGTGTACATGCCCACGTATCCACCGCCAACGATGACGATGTGCTTCGAGGTGCGGTTCACCACGGATGCCCTTCGTGTGTGCCGATCGCTTGTGAAAGCATTCACAAGCTACCTGAACAACACCCGGCGAGGCCAATCCCTTCCCAAGGGAACTTGACCGAAGTTTCCAGATCGGCAAGTTTCTGTACGACTTCCCGAGGAAAAACTGACCGATCTTGCGAACGTGACCGACTTCACACATGTGAAGCAATTCACAAGCCCTCCCACCTGCGACAACGCACTTGTGTCGGAACGGGGCGGCTCCCCCCGCCGTCGCGGCGCGTCGCCCGCGCGGCCGGGAGGCGCCGGGTACGGCGGCGGGCTTGGGCGGCGGTCGGGGCCGGGGTGGGCGGGAGCCGTAACGGAAGAAAGGCTCTTAGAGGGCTGCGGCCCTGGTGAAGACCGCGTCGAGCATCGGTTCGGTGACGCGCCCGGTGAAGGTGTTCTGCTGGCTGGGGTGGTAACAGCCGATCAGGGTGGTGCCGCCCAGGGGGACCTCCACGCCGTGGCCGAACGGCGGGCGCGGCGCCGGGGGGGGGTATCCGGCGGCTTTCAGGGCCGGCCAGATCGCCTGCCAGGCGAAGCCGCCCAGCGCGACCACGGCGCGGGGGCGGACGAACTGGAGCTCCATGAGCAGCCACGGGAAGCAGGTGTCCCGCTCCTCGGGGGTCGGCTTGTTGGCGGGTGGGGCGCAGCGGACGGCGGCGACCATGCGGGCGCCGATCAGGCGCTGGCCGTCACCCGCGAAGACGCTCGTCGGCCGCGCGGCCAGGCCGGTGCGGTGGAGGGAGGCGAAGAGCCAGTCGCCGCTGCGGTCGCCGGTGAAGATGCGGCCGGTCCGGTTCCCGCCGTGGGCGGCCGGCGCGAGGCCCACGATCAGGACCCTCGGGTCGTCGTCGCCCCACCCGGCGATCGGGCGGCCCCAGTAGGTCTCGGTCCGGTACGCCTTCCGCTTCACCTCGGCCACCTCCTCGCGCCACTCCACCAGCCGTGGACAGGCCCGGCACACCGACTGGCGGGCGGTCAGCTCGCCGATCGACGGGCTGGCCGCCGCCAGCGCGGCCACCTCGGCCGGGGTGGTCGCGACGGGGGTCGAGGGCGTGGCCGGGTCGTCCGGCCAGCCGGTGCCGGGAGGAACGAAACTCATGGCCCCAAGCGTGCCAGGGGAGGGCGCGGGGAAGGAGAACGCCGTGTCCCTCCCTCCCCTTTTCGGGCCCGCCTTCGACGCCGACCCCTATCCGGCCTACGACTGGCTGCGCCGCAACGCCCCGGTGACCAAGGTCCCGCTACCCGGCTGCGAGGCCTGGCTGATCACCCGTTACGCCGACGCGGTGACCGCGCTGACCCACCCCGCGCTGGCGAAGGACCCGGCGCTGGGCTCCCCCGAATGGTTCCGCGCGCAGCTCGGTCTCCCCCTCGACCACCGCTCGACGCTGGCCCGCCACATGCTGAACGCCGACTCCCCCGACCACCCGCGGCTGCGCCGCCTGGTCAGCGCCGCGTTCACGCCCCGCCGCGTGGCCGGGCTCCGGGCCAGGGCCGAGGAGCTGACCGAGGGCCTGCTCGCCGTGATGGCCGCCAAGGACGAGGCCGACCTGATCGCCGACCTGGCCTATCCGCTGCCGATCGCGATCATCTGCGACCTGCTGGGCGTGCCCGAGTCCGAGCGGGCCACCTTCCACCACCTGGCCTCGATCATCGACTCGGCGGCGGCGGCGGAGATCGGCCGGCTCGCCGAGGCGACCGACGGGCTGGAGCGCTTCCTGGGCGACCTGGTGGCCCACAAGCGCACCCACCCGGGCGACGACCTGCTGACCGAGCTGGTGCGCCGCCCCGACATCAGCCCCGACGAGCTGACCTCGACCGCCTTCCTGCTGCTGATCGCCGGCCACGAGACGACGGTCGCGCTGATCGGCAACGGCCTGCTCGCGCTGTTACGCCACCCCGGCCAGTTCGCCGCCCTGCAGCAAGACCCGGCGACGCTCCCCGACGTCATCGACGAGATGCTCCGCTACGACGGCCCGGTGCGGAACGCGACGTGGCGCTTCCCGACCGAGCCCGTCGTGATCGGCGGCCAGGAGATGCTGCCCGGCGAGCCGATCCTGGTGTCCCTCCTGGCGGCCAACCGCGATCCGGAGGCGTTCGACGACCCCGACGCGTTCCGCCCCGGCCGGATCGACGAACCGCATCTGGCGTTCGGGCGCGGGCCGCACTACTGCGTGGGGGCGGCGCTGGCCAAGATCGAGGGCGAGGTCGCGATCGGCGGCGTGATCCGCCGCTTCCCCGACCTGACCCTGGCCACCGACGACCTGGTCTGGTGGCCGGGCAACATCATGCGCGGCCTGTTCTCCCTGCCGGTGCGCCTGCGGAGGTGAGGGCTCAGGCCATCGACCAGGCGATGCCGTCGAGGATGTCGTGTTCGCTGACGATCACCTCGGTGAAGCCGAAGTCCTCGACGATGCGGTCGATGATGAGCGCGCCCGCGCTGATCACGTCGACGCGGCCCGGGTGCATGACCGGGATGGCGGCGCGCTCCTCGCGGGTCATCGTGAGGAGCCGCTTGGTCACCGCGTGGACGTCGGCGGCGGAGATCCGCGAGTGGTGGATCTTGTCGGAGTCGTAGAAGGGCAGGTCGAGAGCGATTCCGGCGACGGTGGTCACCGAGCCGGCGAGGCCGACCAGCGTCCGGGCGTCGCGCACCGGGACCGTGTCGGCCACCACCGACAGGGCGGCGTCGATGTCGGCCCGCATGGCGGCGAAGTCGGAGTCGTGGCGCTCGGTCAGGCGGACGCAGCCGATGTCCATCGACAGGGCGCCCTTGACCGACGACGACCCCACGACGAACTCGGTCGAGCCGCCGCCGATGTCCACGACCAGATAGGGCCCCGGCGGGTCGGAAATGCCCCTTACGGCCCCGTTGAAGGAGAGATTGGCCTCCACGTCACCCGTCACGACTTCGGGCTCCACGCCGAAGATGGCGCGCACGCCGTCGACGAAGACGTCGCGGTTGCCGGCGTCGCGGGTGGCGGAGGTCGCGACCACGCGGGTCTTCACCGCGCCCTCGTCGAGGATCTCCGAGGCGTAGCCGCGCATCGCGGCGAACGTGCGCTCCAGGGCCTCGGGGGCGAGCATGCCGGTCTTGTCGACGCCCTGCCCGAGACGGACGATCTCCATCCGGCGCGTGACGTCGGTGAGGGTGTCACCCTCGACGTCGGCGATGAGCAGCCGGACCGAGTTGGTCCCGCAGTCGATGGCGGCCACACGAGTCACTTCTGATCCCACCTCGTCAGCAGACGCAGGGGCCTTCGGCCCACCACTCGGGCAATCGGTCGAGGGCCTCGCGGCCGAAAGGGTTGGCGCCGGGGGCGGCGAGTTCGTGGCCGACCAGCGCGTGGAGGCACTTGACCCGGTCGGGCATGCCGCCGGCCGTCTGGGTGCCGCGCGGCAGCGGTTCCAGGCCGTCTTCGGCGGCGGCCTTGTCGCGGCGGGCCAGGTAGTCGTCGTGGGCGGCCTGGTAGCGCGCGGCCAGCTCGGGGTCGGCGGCCAGGCGTTCGCGCATCTCGGCCATCACGCCGTCGGCCTCCAGGGTGCCGATGGCCGACGCCGCCTTGGGGCAGGTCAGGTAGAAGGTGGTGGGGAAGGGAGTGCCGTCGGGCAGGCGCGGTGAGGTCTCGACCACGTCAGGGAGCCCGCACGGGCATCGGTGCGCCACCGCGCGCACGCCACGCGGCGGGCGCCCCAGCTGGGCCTCCACCGCCGCCAGGTCGTCTGGACTGACCCCGGACACCTATCCCCCGATCTTCTTGCCTTGCCCCCGGTCGGCCGACTCGACCGACTGCCAGAGCGAGATGTACCACGGCGAGACGGCGGCCTTGCGCTGTCCGGCCGAGGCGGATGTCTTCGTTCCGTCGTCGAGGACCCCGTAGCAGTGGGCGCCGGGCTCGCAGAAGTGGAGCTTCTCGCGGGCCTCGCGCTTGATGTATTCGGGGTCTTCGAGGCGTTTGCGCTCCTCCTCCAGTGAACGGAGGTCGGTCAGCGCCTTCGCCTGCTGCTGTTCGAGCTGGGCGATCTGCCGTCGCTGCGCGAGGAACTCGCGGACGGGATAGGCCAGGCTCATCGCGATCGCGCAGACCACGACCGCGAGGATCGCGGCGCGGCCGGTGAGCTGCGGTCGTCTCGCCAAGTTCGATCCCCCGCTTCCCGGTAGGGCCCGCGCCCGCTGGGACGCGGGCCGTACCGGTAAAACTTAGCCCTGGAAGCGCGGGAAAGCCGCGCGACCCGCGTAGCGCGCGGCGTCGTCGAGAAGTTCCTCGATGCGCAGCAGCTGGTTGTACTTCGCGACCCGGTCGGAGCGGGCGGGGGCGCCGGTCTTGATCTGGCCGGCGTTGACCGCGACCGCGAGGTCGGCGATGGTGACGTCCTCGGTCTCGCCCGAGCGGTGGCTCATCATGCAGCGGTAGCCGCTGCGGTGGGCCAGGTCGACGGCGTCGAGGGTCTCCGACAGGGTGCCGATCTGGTTGACCTTGACCAGCAGGGCGTTGGCGGTGCCGGTCTCGATGCCGCGGGCCAGCCGCTCGGGGTTGGTGACGAACAGGTCGTCGCCGACGATCTGGACCTTGCCGCCGACGGTGTCGGTCAGCGTCTTCCAGCCCGCCCAGTCCTCCTCGTCGAAGGGGTCTTCGATCGAGACGAGCGGGTAGCTGCGGACCAGGTCCTCGTAGTAGGCGGCGAGCTCCTCGGCCGACAGGCCCTTGCCGTCGATGGTGTAGACGCCGTCCTTGTGGAACTCGGTGGCGGCCACGTCGAGGGCGAGCGCGATGTCGGTGCCGGGGGTGAAGCCGGCCTTCTCGATCGCGACCAGGATCAGGTCGAGGGCGTCGCGGTTGCTGGGCAGGTTGGGGGCGAAGCCGCCCTCGTCGCCGAGGCCCGTGGCGTAGCCGCGCTCCTTGAGCACCGACTTGAGCGAGTGGTAGGTCTCCGCGCCGATGCGGACGGCCTCGGAGAACGTGGCCGCGCCGATCGGCGCGATCATGAACTCCTGGATGTCGACGTTGGAGTCGGCGTGGGCGCCGCCGTTGAGGATGTTCATCATCGGGACCGGCAGCACGTGGGCGTTGGGGCCGCCGACGTAGCGGAACAGCTGGAGGTCGGACGACTCGGCCGCGGCCTTGGCGACGGCCAGCGACACGCCGAGGATGGCGTTGGCGCCCAGGCGCGCCTTGTTCGGCGTGCCGTCGAGGTCGATCATGACCTGGTCGATGATGCGCTGCTCCTCGGCGTCGATGCCGAGGATCTCGTCCTGGATCTCGTCGGTGACGGCCAGGACGGCCTTCTCGACGCCCTTGCCCTTGTAGCGGGAGCCGCCGTCACGGAGCTCGACCGCCTCGAACTGCCCGGTGGAGGCGCCGCTCGGCACAGCAGCCCGGCCGGTGCTGCCGTCTTCGAGCAGGACTTCGACCTCGACGGTGGGGTTACCCCGTGAATCGAGGATCTCGCGGGCGTGAACGGCCTCGATGGAAGCCACGAAGCACTCCTAAATGTCGAAAGACAGTTTGCGACAAGAGCCTATCGACGCCTACTCGCCGGTAACGCCCATCTGTCCACCATCCGAGACGGAGTTCCGCTCCCACGCCTCGACCCTGGCCCGGTAGTCACGGGCCGCCCGGCGCAGCGCGGCCTCCGGGTCCTCCCCGGCGGCCTGGATCTCGCGGACGAGATCGAAGAGCCGCTGACCTGGGGAGGCGGGCCCTTCGGCGAGCGCGGCGGGCGCCCCCGCCCGGGACGCGCGGCGCAGCAGCTGGGCCGCCAGCGACACCGACGGCTGGCCCATCGGGACCCCGCTCAGCGCCGACTCCGACTCGCCCTTGGCCGCGCGTTCGGCCTTCTTGATCTCTTCCCAGTTGGCCGCCACCGTCTCGGCCCCGTCGACCGACACGTCGGCGAAGACGTGGGGGTGGCGGCGGACCAGCTTGGTCACGATCGCCTCGGCGACGTCGTCGACGTCCCAGCCCTCGTCGCCGCGCTCCTGGGCGAGGCGGGCGTGGAAGACCACCTGGAACAGCAGGTCGCCGAGCTCCTCGCGGAGCGCGTCGAAGTCGCCGTTCTCGATGGTCTCCAGGACCTCGTAGGACTCTTCGAGCAGGTAGGGGATCAGGGACGCGTGGGTCTGCCGGCCGTCCCAGGGGCACTCGCGGCGCAGCCGGTCCATCACCGAGACCATGTCGAGCAGGCGGGCGCCGGGCAGGTCGTAGGAGCCCGGGACGACCTCGATCTCCGGCGGGTCGTCGAGCGCCAGCGCGGCGTGGCCGACGGCGCGGAAGAACGCCTCGTCGCCGTCTTGGGCGGCGAGCCAGACCAGAGTCGCGGTGACGCTCTCGTGGGCGATGCCCGCCGGGTCGTCGCGGACCTCGGCCCCCGGCACGAACGGCAGCAGGGGATGGTCGGCGGAACCGGTGAAGACCTTCCCCGCCCGCAGGGCCTCCCACGCGGGAGCGCTGAGGATCCCGGGGGCGACCCGGGGCGAGGAGGTGACGACGATCAGTGGCACGCGATCAGCCCGCGGCGGCGCCGTTGGGGGCCGGCGGGGTGCCGAAGCGGTCGTTCGGCAGCCAGCCCTGCGCGGGGTCGAACTTGCCGTAGCGGGGGCTGAAGGTCACCCGGATCTTGCCGGCCAGCTCGTTGATCTTCTCCTGGCCCGCGGCGATCTGCTGCTCGCCGGTGCCGCCGCCGAGCTTGGCGGCGAGCTTCTCCGAGCCGATGGAGACCTTGAGCCACTCACGGGTCTGCCCCGGCGCCACACCCCGCTGGAGCAGGATCTGGTCGACGGCGGCCTGGCCGTTGTTCTTGGCGTAGAACGCGGCGACCTCGCCGTCGGTGACGGTGATGCCGTTCTGCGTCTCGAGCTGGCTGAACTGGCTGATGTTGGCGAGCTGGAGCAGCACCGCCTGGGTCAGCGTGCCGGGAAGCTGGAGCTGGTCGGGCGCCACCTTCGCCGCCTCCAGCGCCTTCTGGTATTCGGACACGTTCTGTTCGAGCGTGTCGGTGGTGATGCGGTGGTCTCCGACGATGGCCGCGGAACCGGCCTCGATCGGCCCGCTGCACGCGGTCAGCGCCAGCCCTGCGGCGACGGCCACGGCGGCCAGTTTGAGCTTCACGGAACGACCCTTCTTTGCGGCAGGTTCACAACGCGGGGCTACTTTACTCGGTTGGGCTCCAGGAACAGAGCCTCGACCAGGTCCCCGCACCAGCGGAGCATGTCGAGGTCGCGCAGCGGCTGCCCGCCGATCGGCTTGGTCTTGGGAACCGGCACCAGCAGCGTCTCGGCGGCCTGCTTGAGCAGGGCCTTCGGGTAGAGCCGCTGGAGCCGCACCTGCTGGGAGTCGCGCAGGACCGCCGGGGCGAACTTGACGTTGGCGCCCATCAGCTGGACGTCGGTCAGCCCCGCCTTGCGGGCCCGCAGGCGGAACCGGGCCACTTCGAGCAGGTTGTCGACCTCCTGCGGCGGGCGGCCGTAGCGGTCGGTGAGCTCGTCGCGGACGGCCGTGATGTCCTCTTCGCCGCCGATCGCGGCGATCCGCTTGTAGGCCTCCAGCCGCAGGCGCTCGCTGGTGACGTAGTCGTGCGGGATGTGCGCGTTGATCGGGAGCTCGACCTTGACGTCGGGCTGCTCGGTGACCGTCTCGCCGGAGAGCTTGTTCTTCTGTTCCTGTACGGCCTCCGCCATCATCCGCACATACAGGTCGAAGCCGACGCCCTGGATGTGGCCCGACTGCTCGGCGCCCAGGATGTTGCCGGCGCCCCGGATCTCCAGGTCCTTCATGGCGACGTACATGCCCGCGCCCATCTCGGTGTGCTGGGCGATCGTGGCCAGGCGCTCGTGGGCGGTCTCGGTGAGCGGGTTCTCCGGCGGGTAGAGGAAGTAGGCGTAGCCGCGCTCCCGGCCACGGCCGACGCGGCCGCGGAGCTGGTGGAGCTGCGAGAGGCCGTAGTTGTCGGCCCGGTCGACGATCAGGGTGTTGGCGTTGGGCACGTCGAGGCCCGACTCGACGATCGTGGTGGAGACGAGCACGTCGAAGTCGCGCTCCCAGAAGCCCACCATGATCTTTTCGAGCTGCTGCTCGTTCATCTGGCCGTGGGCGACCGCCACGCGCGCCTCGGGGACGAGTTCGTGCAGGCGGGCGGCGACCTTGTCGATGCTGCGCACCCGGTTGTGGACGAAGAACACCTGGCCGTCGCGCATCAGCTCGCGCCGGATCGCGGCGGCGATCTGCTTCTCGTCGTAGGGGCCGACGAAGGTCAGGATCGGGTGGCGCTCCTCGGGCGGGGTGAGGATGGTCGACATCTCGCGGATGCCGGTCAGGCCCATCTCCAGGGTTCGCGGGATCGGGGTGGCCGACATGGCCAGCACGTCGACCTGGGTGCGCAGGTGCTTCATCGCCTCCTTGTGCTCGACTCCGAACCGCTGCTCCTCGTCGACGATGATCAGGCCCAGGTCCTTGAACCTGACCTCGGGCGAGAAGAGGCGGTGGGTGCCGATCACGACGTCGATGCCGCCCGCCCGCAGCCCTTCGAGGGTGTCCTTCACCTCGGCGTCGGTCTGGAAGCGGGAGACCGGCTTCACCGTCACCGGGAAGTTGGCGAACCGCTCGCCGAAGGTCGACAGGTGCTGCTGCACCAGCAGCGTCGTCGGCACCAGCACCGCGACCTGCTTGCCGTCCTGGACGGCCTTGAACGCCGCCCGCACCGCGATCTCGGTCTTGCCGTAGCCCACGTCGCCGCAGATCAGCCGGTCCATCGGGACCGCCCGCTCCATGTCGCGCTTGACCTCGTCGATCGCTTCGAGCTGGTCGCCGGTCTCGGCGTAGGGGAAGGCGTCCTCCATCTCGCGCTGCCACGGCGAGTCGGCCGCGAAGGCGTGGCCCGGGGAGGCCATGCGGGCGGAGTAGAGGCGGATCAGCTCGCCCGCGATCTCCTTGACGGCCTTCTTGGCCCGCGTCTTGGCCTTGGCCCAGTCGGCGCCGCCCATCCGGTTGAGCGTCGGGGACTCGCCGCCGACGTAGCGGGTGACCTCGTCGAGCTGGTCGGTGGGGACGTAGAGGCGGTCGCCCTTGGCGTATTCGATGA
The DNA here is from genome assembly GCF_001570605.1 of Herbidospora cretacea. GTDB lineage: Bacteria > Actinomycetota > Actinomycetes > Streptosporangiales > Streptosporangiaceae > Herbidospora > Herbidospora cretacea. The sequence goes on from NZ_BBXG01000015.1 coordinate 85,977, forward strand.
CGAGGTATTCGCGGGTCGCGCTTTGGACCGTGCGCTGGACCATCTCGATGTAGCGGCCGACGCCGTGCTGCTCGTGGACGACGTGGTCGCCGATCTTGAGCTGGAGCGGGTCGACCATGTTCCGGCGCCGGCTCGGCAGCCGCCGCATGTCCTTCGTGGACGCCTTCTGCCCCACCAGGTCGAGATGGGTCAGCACGGCCAGCGTCTGCATGACGAAGCCGTGTTCCAGCCGCCCCGTCGTCACGTGGACCACGTCGCGGTCGGGCGGCCCGTCGATCGACCGCACCAGCCGGGCCGCGACGTCGACCCCCTTGAGCAGCTCGACCATCCGCTCGGCCGGCCCGTGGCCCTCGCTCATCAGGACGACCGAGCGCCCCGCTCCCAGCCAGCCCTTGATGTCGCCGAGCGCGCGCTGGGTGTCTCCCCGGTACGCCTCCACGTCGTGGCCCCCCAGGTCGATGCCCTCGCCGAAGGGCGAGATCGACCACCAGGGCTGGCCCAGCTCACCGGCGTGCTCGCGCACCTCGTCGAGGGTGCGGAACGCGGCGGCGTCGAGGTCGATCGGGGCCTCTCCCCCGGCGGCGGCGGTGATCCACGACGCCTCCAGGAACTCCTGGCTGGTCCGGACGAGCTCGACCGCCCGGCCCCGGATGCGCTCGGGGTCGCAGACGAAGATCCCGGCCCGCAGCGGCAGGTGGTCGATCAGCATGTCCATGTCCCCGGCGAGCACCGGCGCGAACGCCTCCATGCCCTCGACCGGGATCCCGTCGGCCAGCGAGCCGAGGATCTCCCCCAGCGCCGGGTGGCTCTCGGCCAGCTCACGGGCGCGCTCACGGACCTCGGCGGTCAGCAGCAGCTCACGGCACGGCGCGGCGAACAGCCCGCCCTCGGCGACTTCGAGGGAGCGCTGGTCGGCGACCTTGAACCAGCGGATCTCCTCCACGGTGTCGCCCCAGAACTCCAGCCGCAGCGGGTGTTCCTCGGTCGGCGGGAACACGTCGAGCAGCCCGCCCCGGACCGCGACCTCGCCGCGCTTCTCCACCATGTCGACCCGGTGGTAGCCGTTCTCCACCAGCCGGGCCACCACGTCTTCGAGGTCGGCGTCGTCGCCGGGCCGCAGGCGCACCGGCTCCAGATCGCCCAGGCCCGCCACGATGGGCTGCAGGATCGCGCGGACCGGCGCGACCACCACCCGCAGCGGCCCCGCGCTCGGGTCGCCCGCGATCGGATGGGCGAGCCGCCGCAGGACGGCGAGCCGCTGGCCTACCGTGTCGCTGCGCGGCGAGAGCCGCTCGTGCGGCAGCGTCTCCCACGCCGGGAAGACCGCCACCTCCGACTCGGGCAGCAGGCTCGTGAGGGCGGCCGCCAGGTCCTCGGCCTCGCGCCCGGTGGCGGTCACCGCCAGGACCGGACGGGTGCGCGCCACCGCCGCCACCCCGAACGGGCGCAGCGCGGCCGGCGCGATCAGATCGGCGCCGGTCACCTCCTGGCCGAGCGCCTCGGCCAGCTCAGGCTGAGCGGCTACGAGGTCGAGAAGTCCGGAAAGAGTCATGCCGCGGGCCCCCACGTGAGTCACTACAGCCGCGCGCCGGACGAGTCGACGGCACACGGACGACCCGGAACCTGATCGGGACCGGGGATACCTCACAAGGCTACTGCGGACGCGACTCGCCCATGATGGCGACCGATTCGGTGAGCGGATGACTACGCTTTGTTACATGTCCTTCGGAAAAATCATCGGCGAACGCGCCGCGGAGTCGCCCGGCAAGCCGCTCGACGTCCTGGTGGCCGGATGCGGCCGGGGCGAACCACTGGATCTCGGCGGTGTCGACTGCCGGGTGACGGGGGTCGATGAGGATCGGCCCGCGCTGCGTTCCCACACGACCCGGCGTCCCGATCTGCACGCGTACGCCCTGGGCGACCTGCGTTCCGTGCCGATGACACCGCGCGGGTTCGACGTCGTCTGCGTGGAGTTCCTGCTGGAGCGGGTGCAGTACGCCGAGCTGATCCTCGACCGCATGGTCAACTCGCTGCGTCCCGGCGGGCTCCTCCTGCTGAGGGTCCGTGACCGCGAGTCGGCCTACGGGTTCGTCGACCGGAACCTGCCCGACTGGGTGCGGCGGCGGTTCGGGGAGACGCTGCCGGCCGTCTACGAACCGGTCTGCTCGCGGGAGGGGCTGCGGGCCTACTGCCTGATGCGCGGCCTGATGATCGCCGAGGACCGGGGCGACACCACCGGCCCGGCCCGTCTCGGCCCCCGGAGAAAACTGGTCGAGACGGTGCTGCGGGCGGTGGCGTCGGCGTCGCGCGGGCGGCTCGAACCGGTCTACGACGAGGTGACGCTGATCGTGCGCAGACCGAGGAACCACTTCGCGCGGATCATCTAGCGGCGCACCAGGACCGGCCGCCAGGAGGTGCGGGAGTCGCGGTAGGAGGCGAGCTGGACCGTCTCCTCGCCGTCGACGCTCACCATGACCAGCGCGCTCTCGAACTCGTCGTCGCAGTCGCGGGCGCACCCGAGGCCGATCAGGTGGTCGTCGTCGACCCAGGCCCAGAGCTGGAGCATCCGCTGGCGGCCGACGACCTCACCGGTCTCGACGTCGGTGATTCTGGTGGGCAGGCCGGCGGGACCGGCCCGCAGTCTGCCGTTCGGGGACACTCCCGCCTCGTTCATGCGGCGGGGGTAGTCCTCCTCGGCGCCCAGCGGGGTGCCCTCGGTGTCGTAGAGCCACCGGCCGCCGCCGCTGATCTTGGCGGCCCATAGGCGGGTGTTGTCGTCGTCCCAGCGCAGGTCCTCGCGCCCGTTCATGTTGTCGGTGTCGGGCGGCAGGGGTCTCCAGGTCATGGTTTCGGCGTTCATGTCGATCACGTAGAAGCCGGTGCGGGACTTCGGCAGGCCCGTCGCGCTGGTGCGCTCCTCGTCGAGCCATTTCTGCTCGTCGGGGGGCGCGCTGTAGGTGGTGGCGACCAGCTTCGAGCCGTCGGGCGACCAGAAGACCGAACCGGCGGCCTCCTCCAGGTCGAACCAGCGGGTGATCGCCATGGTCGTCAGGTCGACCACGCCGATCCTGCGGGAGGGCAGGTCGCCCTCGATCACCGCCGCCTGCCGCATGCCGGGGAGCACGTCGAGCCACTGGAACGGGGTGCGGACGTAGCGGCCCTCGGCCTGGCTGTAGACGCTCCAGGTGTAGCGGAGGGTCTCGGTGCCCCGGCCGGTGTCGGCCCATTCGGTGGAGTAGTAGGAGCCCACGGCCCAGGGCCCGGCCGCGACCAGGTTCAGCGGCGGGTCGTTCTCCACGTCACTGTGCACGGTCGTCGGCGCGGGTGAGGCGGCCCGGGTCGGCGCCACGGCCACGATGGTGCGCTCGGGTGAGGCGCCCGGCACCAGGGTGACGACGGCCGTGACGGCGGCGGCGACCAGGACCGCGCCGAAGCCGGTGAGGCCGACCCGTCGCCGCCTGCGGGCCCGCAGCGCGCGGTCGGCCAGGTCGGCGGGCACCCGCGCCTCCTGGGCCCAGTCCCGGAGGCCCTCCTCGATCAGGACGTCCTCGTTCATCGGGTGAGCTCCCTCAGGTCGGCAGAGCGCAGTTTCGCCAGGGATCGGTGGGTGGTGCTGCGGACCGTGCCGACCGAGCAGCCCATGAGGCGGGCGATCTCCTCTTCGGGCAGGTCCTCGTAGAAGCGGAGCACGAGCATGGCGCGCTGCCGGCGCGTGAGGGTGGCCAGCGCCTCGCGCAGGGCCAGGCGTAACTCGACCGTGCGGGTGGCGTCGTCGGCGCCCTTCTCGGGGGGTTCGGCGACGGTGGTCTCGTGCCGCCGGAAGGCGCGCCGCCACAGGCTGACGTGCTGGTGGTACATGACGCGTTTCAGGTAGGCCTCGGGGTCGTCGATCCTGTCCCATTTGGCCAGGGCCCTGACCAGCGACGACTGCACGAGGTCCTCGGCGGCGTGCTGGTCGCCGGCGGTGAGGAGATAGGCGAGGCCCATCAGCGCGGGTGACCGGGCGGCCACGAACTCGCGGAAACGCAGTTCTGCTGCCGAGTCCACGGTCACCTCCTGGAAGATGTGTCAGCCTTTATGACGCCGCCGTGCGGCTCCGCCTATGCCTGCCGAGATCGGATAATCGACCGCCATGACCGACTGGACCCCCGACGCCCGCGAACTGGCCGACCTCGAACTGCTCCTGTCGGGAGCGTTCGCGCCGCTGACCGGTTTCCTCGGGAAGGCCGACGCGACCTCCGTCGAGGAGACGGGCACGCTCGCCGACGGCACCCCCTGGCCCGACCCTGTCACGATCGCGCTGCCCGACGAGATCGCCGTCGGCGACGTGGTCACGCTCACCGACCCGGAGGGCGCCGCGCTGGCGACCCTGACCGTGACCGAGCGCGACGGGCACCACGCCGCGGGTCCGGTGGAGGCGCTGGGCGCGCCCGTGTACGGGCCGTTCGCGCGGCTGCGCCGTACCCCCGAGGAACTGAAGCTCGACGGCGAGGTGCTGGCGGTCACGATGCGCGGGCCGCTCGACGGACCAGCGCTGGCCGACGTCGCCGCCACCGCCGAGGAGCTGGAGGCGACGATCCTGCTCATGCCGCTCGCCTTCGGCGAGGGCGGGCCCGCGGTGGTGCGGTCAGCGCTGAAGGCGCAGGCCGAGCTGCCCGGGTCGCAGGTGGTGGCGGTCCCGCTCGCGCCGCGCGAGGACGTCGAGATCGACCTCGAACTCCGTGAGCACGTCGCCCGCAACTTCGGCGCGACCGAGCACTACGCCGGCCCCGCCCCGGTCCGCATCCCCGGCCCGCCCCACCGGCGCGGCCTGGTCGTCTTCTTCACCGGCCTGAGCGGTTCGGGCAAGTCGACTGTGGCCCGAGGGGTGCGCGACGCGCTGCTGGAGAAGGGCACCCGCACGGTCACCTACCTCGACGGCGACGTGGTCCGGCGGCTGCTGTCCAAGGGCCTGACCTTCTCGGCGGAGGACCGGGACCTGAACATCCGCAGGATCGGGTACGTCGCCTCGGAGGTCGCCCGCCACGGCGGTCTGGCCATCTGCGCCCCGATCGCGCCGCACGCGCACACCCGCGACGAGGCGCGCGAGATGGCCGAGGAGGTCGGCGCCGACTTCCTGCTGGTGTGGATCTCCACCCCGCTGGAGGAGTGTGAGCGCCGCGACCGCAAGGGCCTCTACGCCAAGGCCCGCGCGGGCCTGATCCCCGAGTTCACCGGCGTCTCGGCCCCCTACGACGAGCCGGAGGACGCCGACCTGGAGATCGACACCACCGGCCTGCCGGTCGAGCGGGCCGTCTCGCTGGTGATGAACGCCCTGACGGCGGGCGGCTGGGTCAGGTAGGGCGAGCGCCCGAGCCGCCGGAACGCCTCGGCGGCGTCGGGCGTGGTGTCGAACCGGGTGTCGCCTCGGGGCGCCCACGGGGAGTCGAAGTAGACCAGGGCCTTGATCTGGGGGTAGGCGGCGATCTGGCGGCGTGCCGAATCGAAGAACGAGGCCTTGAACCCGGGGCGCTCGAACACCCCCCATTCGGCCACCATGATCGGCTTGGCCGGGAAGCGCGACTGCGCCCACCGGTAGAAACCCGGCCAGCCGGGATGGTCGGGGCGGCGCTTGTCGACGAGTGAGGCGAAGTCGGTGACCCGGTCGTCGGCGTAGGGGTCGACGCCGATCCAGTCGACCACCGCGTCACCCGGGTAGAGCCGCTCGAACCAGGGCGCCGACGACCAGTTGGGCGCGCCCATGTAGGTCATCACCGTCACCGCGTTGGTGACGCCCTTCGCGCGCAGGCGCAGCACGACGTGGCGGAACATCGCGGCGTAGTCGTCGGCCGCCATGCCCTCGGCCGGGCGGACGTCGTTCTCAGGTTCGTGGTGGATCGTCAGGAAGAACCGCTGCGGGAACGTCCTGGTGATGTGGCCGGCGAGCTTGTCGATCCGCCGGTCGAGCGCGCCCGAGGCGATCTCGGCCCAGGTGTGACGCAGTGACGGCTTCCAGTTGACCAGCAGCAGCCGGTCTCTCACGAGGGCGCGCTCCTCGGCGGTGGGGAAGAGCTCGCCGGCGCGGTGGTAGACGTGCAGGACGTCGGCCCGGCGGCCCATCCGCCGCTCGGCCCGCTCCAGGCTCCGGGCCGGCCCCTGGCCGGTGAAGACCTCGGGGGCGATGCCCCACCAGGCGCCGCAGGTCGGGATCAGCACGGCGGTGACGGCGCACGGCGCGGCGAGCGGTGGCTCCACCTTGGGGACCTTCCGCTCGGCGGCCCCCGAAGCCAAGGAGCAGCCCGCCACCATCAACACGACCACCGTGATTGCCCAGCGCATGGATTCACCATTCCACTGCTTGGGCAGAACATGTGGCCACCTTTTCCAGAACGCAGCTCCGACATGTCCGGCGAATCGCCGTTATTGTTCCGTGATTCGCATGCAGAAATTCTTCAAATGGCATCGGGAAAATCTTCGGGCCCGGCTAGGGTTCGTAGTCGCTTGACCCCCATCGGAGACCTGCATGAGCCAGCCAGCGCGGCACAGCCGCGACCTCGCGGAGTACGGCTCCGTGTTCCGCCGCCGCCGTACCATCGCCTTGACCTGCCTGTTTCTCGGCGTCATGGCCGGTGTCGGACTGCTGTGGACGGCGCCGACGGCGTATGTCGGCGTGGCCGAGGTCCAGGTGTCGCCGACCGGTCTCGCCGAGCCGCAGAATCTGGTGACGGCCCGGCAGCGCGAAGCTCTCAATCTCGACACCGAGGCGCAGATTGCTCAATCCTCCGTCGTGGCGACGAATGCCGCACAGGTTGTCGGAGGGGATGCGGAGACGCTTCGGGGGCTGGTTTCCGTTGATGTTCCGCCTAATTCGGGAATTCTTCGGATTTCGTTCACCTGGCGCGATTCCGCCGGCGCGGCCCGGGGGGCGCAGGCCTTCGCGGACGCCTACCTGGCGCACCGCCTGGCCTCTGCGGAGGCCGTGCTGACCGAGCAGCGGCGGGCCGTCCTGACCAAGCTCCGCCTGGTGAACAGCCAGCTCAGCACGGCTCTGGTGACGATGTCCCGGCACGCGCGGGGGACTCCGCAGCGCGCCCTGGCCGCTCACCAGCAGACGGTGCTGTCCCGCCAGGCGACGGCCCTCAGTCTCCGGTACGACGTCCTCAAGACCACCTCCGTCACGCCCGGGACGGTGATCACCCCGGCCACCCCGCCCACCGAACCGAGCGAACCCCGCCCGTCGCTGTACGTGGGCGGCGGCCTGTTCGCCGGCATCCTGCTCGGTGCGGGGGCCGCCTTCGCCCGCGACCGCTACGACACCCGCCTGCGCACCCCGGCCGACGTGGAGCGCCTCACCAACCTGGCCCTCCTCCCCCAGGGCGAGGAGTTCGCCGCCGTGGTCACCGCGGCCGGTCACCGAAGCGTCCTGGTCGAGGGCCTCGGGGTCGAGCCCGCCCACGTGGCCTGGACGCTGGAGGAGGGCTTCCCCCCGGCGAGCGGCATCCTCCTGGTGACGGCGGGCCCCACCGACGCCGCCGTGCTGGCCGTGGCCCTGGGCCGGATCCGTGCGCCCTGGGTCATCAAGACGGCCCGGTCCTTGAAGCGGCGAGGCATCGACGTGCTCGGCGTGATCGCGGTCGACCAGGCGGGCGCCCCCGGCACCCTGGCGGTCGACGCGTTGCGCTCCCAGCAACCCCCGACCGTGGACATCCCCCAGCAACGCAGGGACCTACTGTGACCAGGGGATATCCGTGACCTGGCGACTGGCGCCCGCCGCTTGGCCGATCGCGGCGTTTCTCGTGGGTTACCCCGTCTGGTGGGCCCTCGGCTTCGGGGGGTTGTCCATCGTCGTGGTCGCGGTGCCCATGGCGGTGGTGCTGTGGTTGCGGCGGCCCGTGCGGATACCTCGGGGCATGGGGCTGTGGGCGCTGCTCATCGTCGGGTATCTGGTGAGCGCCGTCATGCTGGACGCCACCCCGGCCGGGACCTACGGCGAGTTCGGCGCCGGGCGGGTGGTCGGCTACGCCATGCGGCTCGCGGTCTACGTGGCGCTGTTCGTCGTCGTCCTCTACCTGGGGAACCTGACCGAGGAGGAGCTTCCCCAGTTGACGCTGGTCAGGATGCTGGGCGTGCTGTTCCTCACGGCGGTCGCCGGTGGGGTGCTCGGGGTGCTGGCGCCGAGGTTCGAGTTCACCGCGCCGATGGAGTATCTGCTTCCCGACCACGCCTTCGTCACGAACCTCGTCCATCCGACCGCCGCGCAGATCCAGCACGTCCTGGGCCACGCCGCGCCCCGCCCGGAGGCCCCCTTCGAGTGGGCCAACGCCTGGGGTGGGAACGTCTCGATCTTGCTGGTCTGGTTCGTCGTCGGGTGGTGGATCCACGGCGGTCCGGGCCGCCGGGTGGTCGCGGTGGTCGCGGTGGCGGTGGCGGCGGTGCCGATCGTCTACTCGCTCAACCGGGGGCTGTGGGCCGCGATCGCCGTCTGCATCGCGTACACGATCATGAGGAACCGCAGCCGGGCGGCGCTGCTGGTGCTCGCGACCGCCACCGGCGCGGCCCTGGTGCTCTCGCCGCTGGGGCAGGTCGTCGCGGCCCGGGTCGACCGGCCGCACTCCAACGACATCCGGGCCTTCACGGTCGCCACCACCGTCAGGGTCGCCGCCACGTCGCCGGTCATCGGCTACGGGAACACCCGCAACGCGTTCGGGAGCCATCGCACGATCACCACCGGCCGGACCGACTGGTGCCGCTCCTGCGGGCATCCGCCGCTGGGGTCGGACGGTCAGCTCTGGCTGCTGCTCATCACCCAGGGTTTCACCGGCGCGGCCCTGTATGTCGGGTTCTTCGCGGGGGCGATCAGACGCCATTGGCATGATCGGTCGCCTGTCGGGCAGGCGGGAAGCCTGGTCATGCTGCTCGTCCTGTTCTACATGTTCATCTACGACGGCTTGGTAAGTGCCCTGACCCTCTATCTGATCTCGTTCGCGGTCCTGTGGCGGAACGCGACGTGAAGGACTTCCGCATACGGCTGCGCTATCTGGATGAGGTGATCTCCTTGCTGTTCCCGCCGTCTTCCACGTCAACGGCCCGGACTCTGCTGCCGAGCCGGCTCGTCCCCCGGCGGCTGGTGCCCCGCGCGCCCTGGCACGTCGGCGGGCGGGTGCTGGTCCCCGAAGGTCCCGACACGATCGAGACGCACCTCGGCGACGTGCTCGGCCACCGGCTGCGGGCCACGCTCCACGTCCGCCCGGCCCGCCGGGCGAACCGCAAACCCATCCTTGAGCTGTACGGCGACACCGGCCTCCTCGCCTTCGTGAAGATCGGCGACAAGCAGCACACGAAAGACCTGATCCGCCACGAGGCCGACACGCTGCGCGCCATCGCCCGCCACCCGTTCGACGTCGTCATGGCGCCCAAGGTGATGCACCACGGCGAGTGGCGCGGCCTCGACGTCCTCGTCCTGACCCCGCTGCCGGTCACGAAGGGCAAGCCGTCGGCCGACCTGCTGGCGGCGGCGGCCAAGGAGATCGCCGCGCTCGGCAAGGGCGCCTGGCACGGCGACTTCTCGCCCTGGAACGTCGCGCCGATGGGCGACCGGCTGCTGGTCTGGGACTGGGAGCGGTTCGGCACCGGCGTGCCGCTGGGCTTCGACACGCTGCACTACTTCTTCCAGACGGCGCTGCGGCGGATGCGCCCGGTGTCGGCGGCCAAGGCGTGCGTCGCGCAGTCGGGACGCCTGCTCGAACCCTTCGGGATCAGCTATGAGGAGGCCCGGGTGACCGCCGCCGCCTACCTGATGACCCTGGCCGAACGCCACCGCTCCAGCGGCCACGAGCCGCTGGGCCCGCCCGCGAAGTGGCTGAACCCCGCCGTCGACGGGCTGGAATCCCTGACGTGAGGGCACTGAAGACGACCGCCCACGCCGTGTCGATCACGGCGGGGCGGCTGACGGGGAGCGCCCGGATGCTCCCGTCGTTCCTGATCGTGGGGGCCCAGCGGTGCGGGACGACGTCCCTCTACCGGGCCCTGTCGCAGCACCCGCTCGTCGCCAAACCGGTGCTGCGCAAGGGCGTCCACTACTTCGACATGGCCTATGGGCGCGGTCTGGCCTGGTACCGGGCGCATTTCCCGCTGCGGCGGGCGGGCATGCTGGCCTTCGAGTCGGCGCCCTACTACCTGTTCCATCCGCTGGCCGGGCCGCGCATCGCGTGGGACCTGCCGGAGGTGAAGCTGATCGTGCTCGTCCGGGATCCGGTGGAACGTGCCATTTCGGCCCATGCGCACGAACTCGCGCGGGGCTTCGAGTCGGAGCCGTCCTTCGCCCGCGCCGTCGAGCTGGAGCCCGAACGCCTCGCCGGGGAGAGCGCCCGGCTCTGCGCCGCGCCGCTGTCGTCGAGCCACGCCCACCGGCACCACGCCTATCTGGCCCGGGGCCGCTACGCCGAACAGCTCGCCCGCCTCGAACCGGTGATCCCCCGGAACCGCGTCAAGGTCATCGACAGCGGCCGCTTCTTCACCGACCCCATGCCCGTGTACGCCGACCTCCTCGACTTCCTCGGCCTGCCCCCGGCGGCCGACCCGGTCTTCGAGCGCCACAACTCGCGGACCTACTCGACGATCGCGCCCGGCCTGCGCGCGCGGCTGTCGGAGCACTTCCTGCCGTGGGACGCGCTGCTGCTCCCCTGGCTCGACGCGACCCCTTCATGGCGCGTCTGAGGTCGGCGGCCGGGCTGGCCGGAGCCGGGACCAGCGCGGCGGCCCAGTTCGCCGTCACCCTGCTGATCACCCGGACCCTGCCCCCCGCCGAAGCGGGCGCGTTCTTCACCACGACGGCGCTCGGCCTGATGCTGGCCGGGGTGTTACGCCTCGACACCGGCAACGGCCTCATCTACTTCCGAGCCCGCCGGCCCGACGACTCTCCGACACCTCAACCGGCAGCCGTGGGGCATCCGTCGCCCCCACCCGGCGCCCGCCCGACCGCGCTGCGGGAAGTCGTCTCCGGGACAGCGGCTCCGCTCCTCCGGGTCGCGCTGGTTCCCGTAGTCGCCGGAGCTCTGGGCGCTGCCGTCCTCCTCGCCGGCGCCGAACCGGCGCTCGCTCTCGTGCTGCCCTTCGTCGTGGTCGCCGACGTGCTCGTGACGGCCACCCGGGGAACCGGGGCGATGCGGGAGACGCTGCTGCTCAGCGGGCTGGTGCAGCCCGTCGCGCAGCTTCTCCTCGTCGGGGGCGCGCTGGCCGCCGGGCTCTCCGCTCCCTGGCTCATCGTGGCGTGGGGGACCCCGGCCGTCCCGGTGGTCGTGGTCGCCGCGTGGCGGCTGCGGGGCGTCGAGACGGTGACGTCGTGGCGGGAGTTCTGGACCTACACGGGACCCCGGTCGGCGGCCGCCGCGCTCCAGGCCGTCTTCCAGCGGCTCGACGTCGTGATCGTCGCGTTCCTCGCCGGGCCCGCCGAGGCCGCCTTCTACGTCGCCGCGACGCGGTTCAAGGTGGTCGGGCAGCTCGTCGGGCAGGGCTTGGCGCAGGGCGTACAGGCTGAGCTGGTGCGGCGGTTCGCGCGGGGAGAGCCGGAGGCGGCGCGCGCCCTGCATCGGCGGGCGGCCCACACCCAGATGGCCCTGACCTGGCCCTTCTGGATCCTGTACGCCGTCTTCGCGCCGCAGATCCTCCAGCTCTTCGGCGACGGCTATGCCCACGCCGCCGACACGGCGATCGTGGTGGCCGTCACCATGATGGTCGCCTCGGCCTGCGGGATGGTCGACGTCGTCATGATCGCCTCAGGCCGGACCAAGGCCAGTCTCGCCACCATCGCCGCCGCGCTCGCCGCCACCGTCGTGCTCGATCTGCTGCTCGTCCCGGCCCACGGCGCGTTCGGCGCGGCGCTCGGCTGGGCGGGAGGGGTGCTCGTGAAGAACCTGCTGCCGCTCGCCCGGCTCTCCAGGGCCGCCGCGTGATCCTCGTCACCGGCCTGCCCCGCAGCGGCACCTCGTGGGCCGGCCGCATGCTCTGCGCCTCGGGCGAGCTCGTCTACGTCAACGAGCCCCTCAACCCCGAACGCCCCTACCGGGGAGTCCTGAACGCCCAGGTCAGAAACCGTTTCCAGTACATCTGCCGGGACAACGAGGCGGCGTGGCTCAAACCGTTCCGGGACACGCTGGCCCTGAGGTTCCGCTGGCACGCCGAACTCCCCTGGCCCCCCTCGCCCGCCCGTTACCTGAAATACGGGACCTCGTTCACACACGGCCGCCTGACCGGCCGCAAGGCCCTCCTCGACGACCCCTTCGCCCTGTGGTCGGCGGAGTGGTTCGCCGACCGGCTCGACTGCCGCGTCGTCATCCTGACCCGCGACCCGATCACCTTCGCCGGGAGCTGGGACCACCTCGGCTGGACCGCCAACCCCGCCGACCTGCTCGGCCAGCCCCTCCTCGTCCGGGACCACCCCCACGTCTCGGCCCTGGCCGACGCGCACGACCGCCTGGAGAAGGTCGCGGCCCTCTGGAAGGCCGCCCACGAGTCGGTCCGCCGGATGCGCCACCCCAACATCCGCGCCGTCGCCTACGAGGACCTGGCCGCCGACCCCCACTTCGGCTTCCGCAGCCTGTACGAATGGTGCGGCATCCCCTGGACCGACCGGTCGGCCGCCACGATCACCCGGTCGTGCACCGGCCTCACCCAGGAGGCCACCTTCGCCTGGCAGGGCACCTCGCGGACCGCCTTCCGCCCCACCGACAGCAGAACGGCGGCGGCCAGGTCGCGCCTGTCCGCCGCCGACGCCGAGAGGGTCAGCCGGCTGACCCTCAGGTGAACAGCCGCCGCACCGCGCACACGGTCAGCAGCCGCACCGCGAACGGCAGATCGTCGACCAGATAACGCCTGGCCAGCCGCGACGGCTCACTGAGCAGCCGGAACAGCCACTCCAGCCCGCGGTCCCGCATCCACGCGGGCGCCCGCGCCACCGCGCCCCCGGCGAACGCGATCGCCGACCCGCACCCCACGAACCAGGCCTCGGGCAGGTCCCCCCGCAGCCGCTCGATGAGCAGATCCTGCTTGGGGAACCCCAGCCCGACGAACACCAGCAGCGGACGCGCCGACAGCAGCGCCTCACGCACGGCGGCGAACTGGTCGGCGTCCTCCTCGAACCCCCACGGCGGCGCGTCCACCCCGGCGATGGACAGCCCCGGATAGCGCTCGCACAGCGCCCGCGCGGCCCGGTCGCCGACACCGGGCGGCCCGCCCAGCAGGTAGATCGGCACCCGGTAGAACGCGGCCGCCTCCGACAGCGACCAGATCAGGTCGGCTCCCGTGATGCGCGCCGGCACCGGCTTGCCGAGCAGCCGGGCCGCCCACACCAGCGGCATCCCGTCGGCCACCGCGATGGTCGCCCGCGCGACCAGGGCGCGCAGCGCGGGATCACGCGCGCACGCCCGGCAGATGTCCACGTTGGGCGTCACCAGATGGCCGCCGGAACCGCGCCGGATGGCCCCGATCACCCGGTCGACCACCTCGATCTCGGTCAGCCGGTCGATGGCCACCCCGCCCACGATGACCCGCCGCCGTTTGGGCGGCGCGACGATGCGCGTGCGCATCAGATTCCGTGACCGCGGGTATGCAGCGCGCTCAGCACGGCCGGAGCCGAGACCAGCCCGGCCGCCACGGCCATCGCCAGCGCGGCCCGGGGCTCCCGGTGCCTGGAGTGGAAGGCCAGGGCGGCGAACCGCCGGGCCTCCTTCCGGCGGCCGAGGGCGGCGTGGTGGAAGGCGAGCTGGCCGTAGATCCGGGCGGCCCCGCGCGCGTCGTCGGCGATCTCGGGATGCCGGGCCAGCATCCACTCCAGCCCGCTGATGCGGTCGGCCCAGCGGGTGGCGTAGTGGGAGCCGCCCCACCGCACCCGCACGAGCGGCCGGTCGACGTGGGCGATCGGACGTCGTTTGGCCGCCCGCAGCGCCAGGTCCCAGTCTTCGTTCTGGCCGCCGGGCGCGCTCTCGTCGACCCAGAGGGCCCCTTTGGTGAAGAGGTAGGTCGAGGAGTGGACCATCACCATGCGCGACCGGGTCAGGTCGGCGGCGGTGATCTCGGTGCGACCGGCCAGCCGGGTCACCCGGCGCGAGCCGTATTCGACCTCGATCCCGCAGCTCACGAACTCGGCCCCGGTGTCCTCCAGGAGCCGGACCTGGGCGTCGAGCTTCCCGGGCAGCCACACGTCGTCGTCGTCGCAGAAGGCCACCAGGTCGGTGTCGAGCGCCGCGATCCCGGTGTTGCGGGCCCCCGGCAGACCCGGGCTCAGGCAGTTGGGCACGACTTTCACGCGGGGATCGTCGACGGACGTTAACGGCGCTCCGTCCACGACGACCACGACGGCGGCCGGGCGCTGGGCGAGCACACCGTCGATCGTGGCTCGCAGGGGACGGTCACCACGGGTGGGGATGACGACGCCGACGGTCGAGGTCATCGTTGCCTCCGATCGGTAGGTCAGTAGGTGAGGCGGTAGCCGTACCAGAGAAGAAGGGGGAGAGTGAGCGCGGTGACCGCCCAGCGATGGGGGAAGGGCAGGTCAGGACGCCGGTCGCGGAAGCGCACGCGGCCCACGTGGAAGCGCATGGGGTTGCCGGAGACGGTGTGGGCGACGCCGAGCCGGGCGCTGCGGCCGGTGATGAAGGCCAGCGCCTCGTGGCTGTCGGGCAGCCCGAGCTTGCCGGCCAGTTTGCGCAGCGTGTCGGCCGGCTCCTCGACCAGGTCCTCGTAGTGGACCCGGACGATCGGCACCCCTTTGCGGCGCAGCACCTCGTAGGCGAGGTTCTGCACGAACCAGTGGACGGCGGTGCGGGCCGGCGACCACCGGGCCATCGGACGGCCGTCCTCCGGCCGCGCGACCTTGCGCCGCCACGAGGCGGCCACCGCACGCGGATCGCGCACGACGTGGACGACGGTCAGGTCGAGGATGGCCGACAGGCAGTAGGCCAGCGAGGCGTGCTTGCTCGAATCGACGACCACCTGACCGCGCACGACCTCGGCCGCCGCCGCGTAGACGCGGTGGTAGGCGGCGACGTACTCGGTGAGCTGCGCCTCACGGCTGATCAGGCCCAGCACGAACACGGGCACCCGGCGGGTGCGGTCGACCTTGTGACGCAGTTCGAGCAGCCGCTCGGCCTTGGCCGGACGCCAGCCCCCGAAGGCGCGGTCGCCGACCTCGTGCCAGAAACGGCACTGCGAGAACGGCCGCCCGCAACCGCACGGCTCGTTCGAGCGCACCCCTCGGTGCCAGAGATGGACGACCTCGCCCAGCGGCGCGACGCCGGGAAGCTCGCCCAGAAGGCGCTCCAGCAGCGTCGTCCCGCTGCGCCCCAGCCCTCCAACGAAGATCATCGGCTGAGCGTCAGACACGTGCACGACCCCCGAAGTGGATACGGAACGTGCTGACGCTACAGCGGAGAGTAACTAAGCGTTCACCGAACGCTCAAGGATCTACCTATACCCGGGTTTAGACGATCATGCCCGCGCCGACGGTGCCGTTGGTGGCCTCGTCGATGAGGATGAAGCCGCCGGTGAGCCGGTTGCGTGCGTAGTCGTCGACGAACAGCGGCTGGGTGATGCGCAGCGACACCCGGCCGATCTCGTTGAGCGACAGGCTGGTGGCGGCCTCGTCGCGGTGGAGGGTGTTGACGTCGAGCCGGTAGTGGAGGTCCTTCACCAGGGCGCGGGCGGTCCGGGTGGTGTGCTTGATGGTCAACTTGGTGCGCGGGGTGAGCTTGGTGGCGTCGGCCATCCAGCAGACCATCGCGTCGATCTCCTGGGCGACCTTCGGCTGGTTGTTCGGCCGGCAGATCATGTCGCCGCGCGAGATGTCGAGGTGGTCCTCCAGCCGGAGGGTCACCGACATGGGCGCGAACGCCTCGGTCACCGGCCCGTCGAAGGTGTCGATCGAGGCGATCTTCGTGGTGAGGCCCGACGGCAGGTGCATGACCTCGTCGCCCGGCTTCAGCACCCCGCCCGCGACCTGACCGGCGTAACCCCGGTAGTCGTGGAACTCGGTCTTGTGGGGGCGGATCACGTATTGCACCGGGAAGCGCACGTCGACCAGGTTGCGGTCGGAGGCGATGTGGACGTGCTCCAGGTGGTGGAGCAGCGACGGCCCCTGGTACCACGGCATGTTCTCCGAGCGGGAGACCACGTTGTCGCCATGGAGGGCGGAGATCGGGATGAAGCTCAGGTCGCTCGCGTTCAGCTTGCTGGCGAACTGGGTGAACTCCTCGCGGATCTCCTCGAAGCGCTCCTCGGCGTAGTCGACCAGGTCCATCTTGTTGATCGCGACGACCAGGTGGGGCACCCGCAGCAGCGTCGTCAGGAAGGCGTGGCGGCGCGACTGCTCCAGCACGCCCTTGCGCGCGTCGATCAGGATGATCGCCAGGTCGGCGGTCGAGGCGCCGGTCACCATGTTCCGGGTGTACTGAATGTGGCCCGGGGTGTCGGCGATGATGAACTTCCGCTTCGGCGTGGCGAAGTAGCGGTAGGCCACGTCGATCGTGATGCCCTGCTCACGCTCGGCGCGCAGGCCGTCGGTCAGCAGTGACAGGTCGGTGTATTCGGTGCCCCGGTCGCGGCTGGTGCGCTCGACCGCTTCGAGCTGGTCTTCGAAGATGGCCTTGGAGTCGAACAGGAGGCGTCCGATCAGGGTCGACTTGCCGTCGTCGACGCTGCCCGCCGTCGCGAAACGAAGGATGTCCATTAAAAGTAGCCTTCCTTCTTCCGGTCCTCCATGGCGGCTTCGGACGCGCGGTCGTCGGCGCGGGTCGCGCCACGCTCGGTGATCCGGGTCGCCGCGATCTCGGCGATGATCTCGTCGACCGTGGCGGCGGTCGAGGTGACCGCGCCGGTGCAGGTCATGTCGCCGACCGTGCGGTAGCGCACGGTCGCCTCGAACAGCGGCTCGTCGTCGCCGCGCTGCACCACGTCGCCCTCGGGCAGCAGCATGCCGTCGCGCTCGAACACCCGGCGGGTGTGGGCGAAGTAGATGGACGGGATCTCGATGCCCTCGCGGCGGATGTAGTCCCACACGTCGAGCTCGGTCCAGTTGGACAGCGGGAAGACCCGGATGTGCTCACCCTTGCGGATCTTCGCGTTGTAAAGGTTCCAGAGCTCGGGCCGCTGGTTCTTCGGGTCCCACTGGCCGAAGTCGTCGCGGAAGGAGAACACCCGCTCCTTGGCGCGGGCCTTCTCCTCGTCGCGCCGCGCGCCGCCGAAGACGGCGTCGAACTCGTTCTCCTCGATCCCGTCGAGCAGGGTGGTGGTCTGGAGCCGGTTGCGCGAGGCGCGCCGCCCGGTCTCCTCGACCACCCGTCCGGCGTCGATCGAGTCCTGTACGGACGCCACCACCAGCCGCGCCCCCAGCTCGGCCGCCCGCCGGTCGCGGTAGTCGATCACCTCGGGGAAGTTGTGCCCGGTGTCGACGTGCATCAGCGGGAACGGGATGGGGGCCGGCCAGAAGGCCTTCTCGGCGATGCGCAGCATGACGATCGAGTCCTTGCCGCCGGAGAAGAGCAGACAGGGTCGCTCGAACTCGGCCGCGACCTCACGCATGATGTGGATCGCCTCGGCTTCGAGGACGTCGAGCTGCGACGTCGTGTAGTCATGCTGCAGCAAAACAGTTCCTTATGAAGTTACTGGTGCAGGTCACGGATCCCGGCGAGGAGCATCGGCGCCAGATCCGGTAGGGAAACAAGGATATCCGGCAACGAGGGGTCGGCCTGGTTGTACACCAGCTCCGATCCGTCGATCCGGCTCGCGTGGGCTCCCGCGGCCAGCGCCACGGCCACCGGAGCGGCCGAGTCCCATTCATACTGCCCACCCGCGTGGACGTATGCCTCCACCTGACCGGTCAGCACGGCGGCGATCTTCGCGCCGGCGCTGCCGATCGGGACGAGGTCGGCCCCGACCAGGTAGGCGAGCTTCTGCACGAACTCCGGCGGGCGGGTGCGGGAGACCGCGATCCGGATGCGCTGGCCTTCGCGACGCGGCAGCTGGGGCGGGTTGGCCGTGGTCAGGGTCGCGCCCTGGGCCGGGAGCGCGATCGCCCCGGCGGCCAGCTTGCCGCCCTCCCACAGCGCGACGTGGACGGCCCAGTCGACCCGGCCGGCCTCGGAGAACTCACGGGTGCCGTCGAGGGGGTCGACGATCCAGACCCGGTTGGCGGACAGCCGCGCCGCCTCGGTGCGCGCGCCCTCCTCCGACAGGATGTGGTCGCTGGGGCGGAGCCGTCCGAGCGACTCGACGAGGAACTCGTGGGACGACTGGTCTCCCGCGTCCTTCAGCGCTTTGGCGTCGTCGAAGCCGAGCTGGGCCCGCAGGCGGAGCAGTCTCTCACCCGCCTCCGTCGCGAGGTCTCCGGCGAGGGCGTGATCGTCTCTGATGCTCATCACTGCTTAGTAGGCTCCTGATCCGCGTGCCACGGCCGACCACGTCTTCCACATGATCTGGAGGTCGAGGGTGAGTGACCAGTTTTCCATGTAGCGCAGGTCCAACCGTACCGCTTCCTCCCACGACAGATCCGAGCGCCCGCTCACCTGCCACAAACCCGTCATTCCCGGCCTGACAAGGAGTTTGCGCCGCACGTCGTCGCCGTAGCGGGCGACCTCCTGGGGCAGCGGCGGGCGGGGGCCGACCAGGGACATGTCGCCCTTGACCACGTTCACCAGCTGGGGCAGTTCGTCGAGCGAGTGACGGCGCAGGAAGGCGCCGACGCGGGTGACGCGGGGGTCGTTCCTGACCTTGAAGAGCACGCCGTCGGCGTCGCTGACCAGCTCGACCTTGCGGCTCTCTGCGTCGACCCCCATCGTGCGGAACTTGACGATGGTGAACGTCGCGCCGTCCTTGCCGACCCGGGTCTGCCGGAAGAACGCGGGCCCGGGACTGGTCGTCTTCACCGCGACGGCGACGGCCAGGAACAGCGGCGAGACCAGGACCAGCCCGAGCCCGGCGACGACGCGGTCGAAGACGTTCTTCACCAGCCGCCGGCCGCCCGCCAGCTCGGGGTGCTCGACGTGCAGGAGCGGCATGCCCGCGACCGGCCTGATCGTCGTACGCGGCCCCGCCACCTCCATCAGCGCCGGGGCCACCACCAGGTCGGTCCGCGACCGCTCCAGCCGCCAGGCGAGCCGGCGCAGCGCCGACCCGTCGAGCTCCGGGCAGGCGAGCACCGCGACGGTGTCGGCCCCGATCTGGTCGACCGCGAGCGGAACGTCGGAGAACCCGCCCAGCACGGGCACGCCGGCGACCTCCTCGACGGAGGCGCCGTCGTCGGGGAGACAGGCCCCGACGATGTGCATGCCGTGATAGCGCTCTTTCTGGACGAGCCGGATCAGATCCGCCACCGACTCCTTGTGTCCCACGGCGACGACCCGGCGCATGCACTGGAGTTTCGTCCGCTTACGGTGCAGCCTGCGCCGAAGGGCATAACGGGCGAGCAGCGTCAGAACCGTCATGACCGGTAACGCGATGATAACGTAACCACGTGCGAGATCGATCTTGGTCACGTACGATCCCACCGCGACGGCGGCCGTGAGCATCACCCCGGCTCGCGCGACCCGCCGGAACTCCTCCGACCCCACCCCGGCGAACCGCGGCTCGTAGGCCCGGCTCAACCCGACCACCACGACCCACAGAACCGGCAGCGCACCGCTCAACACGGCGTACGGCTCGACATAGGGAGTAACCTCACCGAACCGGACGACAACCGCGAGCCCACCGGCGAGAAGAGCGCACAGCACGTCGGAGACGATCACTGTGGCCCGATATCGCGCCGCCCACCCGGGCCCCATGCGCTTGATGGCCGTCTTCGGCCGGTCGACGACTGTCACCCACACGCCCCTTTACCGAACGTTTACCGACCGCAGGAATGCTAGCGCCAGCTCCTGGGAGAATTCAGTGAAAGCCGAGACGTACATTTCCGTCGACATTGAGGCGGACGGCCCCATTCCAGGCCCATATTCCATGGTGAGTTTCGGGATGACGGTGGCGGGACGACGGCTCGGCCGCGAGTTCACCCGCGTCGACCCGACGGCGACGACCTTCTACGCGGAGCTGCGCCCCATCAGCGACGCGTTCGTCCCGTCGGCCCTGGAGGTCAGCGGTCTCGACCGTGACCTGCTCCTCCGTGAGGGCCGCCACCCGAAAGAGGCGATGGCGGCGGCGGCCTCATGGGTGCGGAAGGTGTGCGACGGGACGACCCCGGTACTGGTCGCGTTCCCGTTGTCCTTCGACTGGATGTGGATCTACTGGTATTTCCTGAATTTCACCGGCGATTCGCCGTTCGGGCATTCCAGGGCGATGGACATCAAAACGCTTTACGCCGCGAAGGCCGGGGTTCCGCTCATGTGGTCATCGAAACGACAGATGCCGAAAGAGCTCCATTCCACCCATCCCCACTCGCACCACGCATTGGACGACGCGATCGAACAGGCGGAACTGTTCCAGAACATCATGGAATGGAGATCCTGAAAGAAAAGGGGCGTTACGGCTTCACGGCCACGCCGCCGTACGCCCACGCGTGGCCGCCGCCCGGGATGGTCTCCTGGTATTCGTCCTCGTCGGGCCGCCACGTGACGACCTCGGCGAGGCCGGGGTCGACGAGCGTCCAGCCCTGGAAGAACTCGCCGACCTGCGCGTGGGTGCGCGGGACCATGGAGGCCGGGCCCTTGTCGTAGGGCTTGGTGAAGTCGTCTTCGGCGACCTGCGGGGCGAAGTCGAGCGTGATGTGGGAGACCAGCAGACGGCTGCCCGAGGGCACGGCCGCCTTGTAGCGCTCGACCAGTTCGACGGGCCGGTTGTCGTCGGTGACGAAGTGCAGGACACCGGCCATGATGATCGCCACCGGCTGGGAGAAGTCGAGCATCCCGTTGACCTCAGGGTGCCCGAGGATGCTGTCAGGGTCGCGCAGGTCGGCCTCGATGACCGTGGTCATCCCCTCGTCGCTGCTCGTCAGCAGGGCGCGTCCGTGGACCAGGACGATGGGGTCGTTGTCCACGTACACCACGCGGGACTTGGGGTTGACGGCCTGGGCGATCTCGTGGGTGTTCCCCTGCGTGGGGATGCCGGTGCCGATGTCCAGGAACTGGGTCATCCCGGCCTCGTCCGCGAGGTGGCGCACGGCCCGGCGGAGGAACGCGCGGTGGGCGCGCACGCCCTCGCGGGTGCCGGGCGAGAGCTTGATGAGCTGGTCGCCGGCCTCGCGGTCGGAGGCGAAGTGGTCCTTGCCGCCCAGGAGGTAGTCGTAGATGCGGGCCGGATGGGGGATCGTCGGGTCGATTCGCGTGATGGGCGGCGCGTCGCCGGTCGACGATGCCCATGAACCATTGGCGAAACCGGCCATTCTCGTTCCCCTCGGTTGTTCCCGCGACTGTGTCGATCGAGCAGCAGCGTTCGCTCACTGTAGCCCGTTGCAACCCATTTGCAGTACTTGCGAGGCGTTTGTAATGGCGGCCTTTACGGAGGAATCCGACGATGAAATTTTCATCGGACATTTCTCAATGAAAGGTGTCATTCCTCGCCGGAGAAGCGCTCCCAGGCCGACTGGCGGGTGATGCCCAGAGCCTCGCCGATCTTCGTCCAGGTGGTGCCCCGGCGGCGCAGCTCGCGCACCCAGGCGACGAGGTCGGCCTCGGTGGCGTCGATGTGGGCGGCGACGCGGGGGATGTGGCCGAGCATCTCGTCGTCGGACAGAGAGCTCCAGATCGGCAGCTTCGGCCTGGCCGGGTCTTCCCCGGCGGTCGCGGCGCTCTGCTCGATGACCGTCGCGGCCAGGCTCACGCACTCGTCGCAGATGTAGACCCCGGGACCGGCGACGATCCGCTGGACCTCGGTGTCGGCCTTGCCGCAGAAGGAACACCGGATTCGGGCGGCCACGGTCATGAGACGCTCCTGTTCGTCAGGGATGTCCTGACAAACTAACGCGTCAGGGTTTGCCTGACAAGCCGGTGAACAGGAGGAGCACCCCAGCCGCCGCGACCGCCTCGCGCAGGCCGACGGCGGCGGCCAGCAGGCCCCAGAGCGCGGTCAGCACCGCGATGGCCGCGCTGGTGCTCACCGACCACGCGGTCAGGGTGCGGGCGACCCGGTCGGGGGCGATGTGCTCCAGCCGGTAGGTGGCCACGACCGGGTTGAACACCGCACAGCAGGTCACCAGCCCGAACTGGACGACCACGACCAGCACGATCCCCGGCAGGCCCGGCTGGACGAACGCCAGCCAGAAGGGCCAGCACACCCGCAGCGCCCCCGCCACGCGCAGCACCGCCCACTGCCCGAACCGGGGCACCAGCCGCCGCGCCAGCCGCGCCCCGACGAGCCCGCCGACGCAGGGCAGCGCGAACACCAGCCCGTACTGCCACGGCGTGAACCCCAGCCGGCCCAGGAGCAGGACGGCCAGCAGCGGCTCGGTCGCCATGACCAGGCCGTTGAAGAAGACGACGTTGAGGAACAGCCGCCGCAGCGGACGGTGGGCCAGAATGTCGCGCCACCCGTCGAGCAGATCGGTGGGCCGCAGCCGGGCCGCGTTCCGCGCCGCAGGAGGCTCACCGCCGCCGATCGCCCGCACGAACACCGCCGACAGCAGGTAACTGACCGCGTCCGCGACCACCGTCACGACCGGCCCGAGCACCCCGATCGCGAGCCCGCCGAGCGGCGGCCCGACCACGCTCGCCGACCACATCGTCGACTCCAGCCGGCTGTTGGCGACCAGCAGGTCCTCCCGCGAGAGCAGCGTCTTCAGGAAGGCCCCCGAAGCGGCGTTGAAAGCGATCTTCGCCGCCGCCGCGACGACGGCCACGACCACCAGCTGGCCGAAGGTGAGCCAACCGAGCACGAACGCGACCGGAACACTGGCCAGGGCCGCGAACCGGACCAGGTCCATCGCGACCATCACCCGCCGCTTGCCCCGGAACTCCACCCAGTGCCCGAGCGGCAGGGCGACCACCGCCCCCACGGCCAGCCCCGCGGCCGACAGCGCCGACACCTGCGCCGGCCCCGCGTCCAGCACCACCACCGCGATCAGCGAGAACGCCCCGAACCCCAGCCACGTGCCGTAGGAGCTGACCGCGTAAGCCGCCCACAACCACCCGAATCGCCGATCCACGCCGGGTATCAAATCGGTCCCCGGCCCCCGGCCTCAAACAACTCGCCGTCCGGCCTCCCACAACGAGCGGTTGTGCCGACCACTAGCCTGCGGGGATGGATCTGGACGTCGTGCGCGGCTTCGTCGCGGTGGTGGACGCCGGCCGGTTCCAGGACGCCGCCGACGAACTGTCGATCACCCAGCAGGCCGTGTCCAAGCGCGTCGCCGCGCTGGAGCGGACCCTCGGAGTGAAGCTGTTCACGCGCACCGCACGCGGCGCCAAGCTCACCGCCGACGGACAGGCCTTCCTCCCGCACGCCCGCGACCTGCTCCGCGCCGAGGAAAGGGCCCTGGCCAGCGTCCGCCTGAGCCGGCGCGCGCTGCGGGTCGACGTGATCGGGCGGCGGCTCGCCCCGGCGGCCGTCCTGGGCGGGTTCCAGCGCGCCTGCCCGGATGCCGAACTCGACGTCGTGACGCTCTTCGACGCCGGTGCCGCCCTGGAGGCGATCACGTCGGGAACGGTCGACGCGTCGTTCCGCGCCGTCGACCCGGCGCGGCTCCCCGGTGACGTCGCGGCCGTCCGGGTGCACGACGAGCCCCTCCACCTGCTCACCGGCCCGGCCCACCCGCTGGCCGGCGCGACCGTGGTCAGCCCGGCCGAGCTCGCCGGGCACCGGATCTGGATGCCCGGCATCGTGGCCGGGACCGAGTGGGCCGCCTACTACGGCGCCCTCGCCGCCGCGTTCGGGCTCACCATCGAGGTGACCGGGCCCGGCTTCGGGACCGACCCGCTGCCCGACACGCTCGCCGGATCGCCGTCACTGGCGACGTTCCTGGGCGAGGGGACCCGGCTGGTCTGGCCTCCGGAGCAGGGGTTGCGGCGCATTCCCGTACGGGAGCCGACCCCGGTCTATCCCCACTCGCTGATCTGGCGCCGCGACAACCCGCACGCCACCCTCACCGCGCTCCGCGCCCATCTCGGCACGACCAGGCCGCAGCCCGGCACGTGGACGCCGGAATGGGCTACCGCGGGGGCTTGACCGGGTTGAGGTCACCGGCGTGGAACTTGTTCTGGGTGGGCTCCAGCCCGTTGACCATCAGCGACTCGACCATGTCGGCCGCGCGGTCGACCAGGAACGGCAGGTCCTTGCGCTCGGCGGTCGCGAAGTCCTTCAGCACGTAGACGGCGGTGTCCATGCGACCGGGCGGCCGCCCGATCCCGAACCGCAGCCGCAGATAGTCGGGCGTCATCGCCTTGGTGATCGACTTCAGCCCGTTGTGCCCGTTGTCGCCGCCGCCCTTCTTGGCGCGCAGCGCGCCGTAGGGCACATCGAGCTCGTCGTGAATCACGATGAGGTTCAGCCCGGTCTTGTAGAAATCGGCGAGGGCCTTCACCGGCCCTCCCGAGAGGTTCATGAACGTCATGGGCTTGGCCAGCACCACCGGCACCCCGGCCAGCCGCCCTTCGAGCACCTCGGCGCGCGACCGGTGTGCCTTGAACCGCCCGCCGGCCCGCGCGGCCAGCTCCTCGGCCACCATGAAGCCCGCGTTGTGCCGGTTCCCGGCGTACTCAGGCCCGGGATTGCCCAGCCCGGCGATCAGCCAGCGGTCCACTCGCATGTCTCCTCACACACCGAAAGGTCCCCCACAGGATCTCCCTGTGGGGGACCTTACAGAAACGCCTTATTCGGCGGCGGCAGCCTGCTCGCCCTCGGCGGCCTCGTCGCCGGCCTCGGCGGCGGGCGCCTCAGCGGCGGCCTCGGCCTCGCCCTCCTCGGGCAGGTCGACGGTCGGCGCGGCGATGACGTGGAGCACCAGCGTGTCGGGCTCCACCGCGAGGGTGGTGCCCTTCGGCAGGTCGAGGTCACCGGCGTGGACGGCGAAACCGACGTCCTTGCCGTCGACGTCGATCTCGACACCGCTCGGCAGGTTGGTCGCCTCGGCCTCGACCGAGATCTGCACCAGCTGCTGGTCGAGGATGGCGCCGTTGACGACCTCACCCGAGACCGTGACCGGCATCTCGATGGTGACCTTCTCGCCCCGGCGGACCAGGATCAGGTCGACGTGCTCGAGGAAACCCTTGATCGGGTCACGCTGCACACCCTTGGGGAGCGCGAGCTCGTCGACCGCGCCCTCGATCCGGATGAGGACGTTGGGCGTGCGCAGCGCGAGCAGCAGGTCGTGCCCGGGCATCGTGAGGTGACGGGGCTCGGTGCCGTGACCGTAGAGCACGACCGGAACACGGTCGGCGCGACGGATCTTACGAGCGGCACCCTTGCCGAACTGGTCACGCAGCTCGGAAGCGATCTTGACTTCGGACACGACGATCTCCTAGGGATCACGGTTTCGGATTAGCGCCCACCCTCACCCGCCCTAGCGGAAGGCGTTACAGGCACTCGTTCCAGCTTAGTGCACTATCCTGTACGGCCTGACCGGCGCGAACGATCATGACGTCGAAGGAACGCAAGTCGCCGACCCGATCGTCATTCCGGGCAACCGTGCCGTACTCGACTACCCGATCCGCCTCGAACAGTGATCGGGCCGACCGGTGAGTCACCGATCGGCCCGTGAAGTCGTTCCGGTTACGAGTCGCCCTCGAACAGGCTGGTCACCGAGCCGTCGGTGAACACCTCGGTGATGGCCCGCGCGATCAGCGGGGCGATCGACAGCACGGTCAGCTTGTCGAACCGCTGCTCCTCCGAGATCGGCAGCGTGTTCGTCACGATGACCTCGGAGATCGCCGAGTTCTTCAGCCGATCCACCGCCGGGTCGGAGAACACCGCGTGGGTCGCCGCCACGATCACGTTCGTGGCTCCGTGGTCGTAAAGCGCGTCGGCCGCCTTGCAGATCGACCCGCCCGTGTCGATCATGTCGTCGATCAGCACGCACGTGCGCCCGCGGACCTTGCCGACGACCTCGTTCACCTTCACCTGGTTCGCCACGTCAAGATCCCGACGCTTGTGGATGAAGGCGACAGGCGTGCCGAGGGCGTCCGACCAGCGTTCCGCGAGGCGGACCCGGCCCGTGTCGGGCGACACGATGGTCGTCGACGCCGGGTCGATCTTGTCGCGCAGATAGTTGATCAGGATCGGCATCGCGAACAGGTGGTCGACCGGGCCGTCGAAGAAGCCCTGGATCTGCGAGGTGTGCAGGTCGATGGACATCAGACGGTCGGCGCCGGCCTGCTTGAACATGTCGGCCATCAGGCGTGCGGTGATCGGCTCGCGGCCGCGGCCCTTCTTGTCCTGCCGGGCGTACCCGAAGAAGGGCATGATGACGGTCACGCGCTTGGCCGAGGCTCTCTTCAGCGCGTCGACCATGATCAGTTGTTCCATGATCCACTGGTTGATGGGAGCCGTGTGGCTCTGGATCACGAACGCGTCGCAGCCCCGGACCGACTCCAGGTAGCGGACGTAGATCTCTCCGTTGGCGAAGTCACGCAGGGAGGTCGGGGTGATCTCCACCCCCAGGTTGCGCGCGACCTCCTCGGCAAGCTGTGGGTATGCCCGGCCCGAGAAGAACATCAGGTTCTTCTGGCCCATGGTCTGGATCCCGCTCATGCGACTTGCTCCTCCTGGCCCCGGGGAAACCGAGTGATACGCGGGGCTGCCCGCGCCTTGAACCGTTATGAACCTTCTTCGAGGGCCCGCTGGGCCGCCTCGGCCGACTTGGTGCCGGACCGGCGGCGGATCACCCAGCCCTCGACGTTGCGCTGACGGCCGCGTGCGACGGCCATCGCGCCGGGGGGGACGTCGTTGACGATCACCGATCCGGCGGCCGTGTAGGCGCCGTCGCCGATCGTCAGCGGCGCGACGAGCATGGTGTCGCTGCCGACGCGGGCGTGGTCGCCCACGGTCGTGTGGTGCTTGTCCACGCCGTCGTAGTTGACGAAGACGGTCGCGGCGCCGATGTTGGCGCCCTCGCCGATCGTCGCGTCGCCGACGTAGCTCAGGTGGGGCACCTTGGAGCCGGTGCCGATGACGGCGTTCTTGGTCTCGACGTAGGTGCCGATCTTGCCCTTCGCGCCCAGACGGGTGCCCGGCCGCAGGTAGGCGAAGGGGCCCACCGACGCGCCCGCGCCGATCTCGGCGGAGTCGCACACCGCGTTGCGGACCACGGCGTCCGCGCCGACGACGGTGTCGGTCAGGGTGCAGCCCGGACCGACCTCCGCACCCGCGCCCACCCTGCTCACGCCGTGGAGCTGGGTGTTCGGATGGACGACGGCGTCGGCTTCCAGCGTGACATCGGCGTCGATCCAGGTCGAGGCCGGATCGACGATCGTCACCCCGTTGACCATGTGGTCGTGGACGATGCGGTCGTTCAGCACCCGGCGCGCGAAGGCGAGCTGGGCCTTGTTGTTGACGCCCTCGACCTCGACGTGGTCGGCGGCGACGTGGGCGCCGACGCGGTGGCCCTCCTCGCGGAGGATCGACAGCACGTCGGTCAGGTATTCCTCGCCCTGGGAGTTGGCGGTCGACACGCGCTTGACGGCATCCGCCAGGAGGGCGCCGTCGAAGGCGTAGACGCCGGAGTTCATCTCGTCGATGGCGAGCTGTTCGGGCGTGGCGTCCTTGTGCTCCACGATCGCCAGCACCGCGCCGTCGGCGCCGCGGACGATCCGGCCGTAGCCGGTGGGGTCGGGCACGTGGGCCGTCAGCACGGTCACCGCGTTGCCCTGCGACTCGTGTTCCGCGAGCAGCCCGGCCAGGGTGGATCCGCGCAGGAGCGGCGTGTCGCCGTACACGACGAGGACCGTTCCCTCGATGACGCCGACGTTCTCCAGGACGATCCGGACCGCGTGGCCGGTGCCGTTCTGCTGCTCCTGGACGACCGACGTCACATCCCCGTAAGAGGCCAGATGCCCCTCGACCCGCTCACGGGCGTGTCCCACGACCACGATCAGGCGGCCCGGCTCCAGCTCGCGTGAGGCGTGGAGCATGTGGCCGACGAGAGAGCGGCCGCAGACCTCGTGGAGGACCTTGGGGGTGGCGGACTTCATCCGGGTGCCCTCACCGGCGGCGAGGACGATGACGGCGGCCGGGCGCGGCGCACTCACTGTGGGAGCTCCCTCGGATCCGCGAACGAAACGGTCAGCAGACGGATGCCGCACGGTCACCCGCGAGACAACGTGAGCTTACCTGAGACGTTAATCGGTTCCGGCGCCTGGACTCGAACCAGGACAAACCAACTCCAAAGGTTGGCGGGCTGCCAATTACCCAACGCCGGATCGCCACCAAGCTTACCGGGCACACCCCAGGAAAGGATGCTGGTTAGGGCTCCCATCCGGAACGCGCCACGCCATAGCAGACCAGGTGTTTCTTCTGCAAGACAGTTTCGCGCCATGAGATGGACCTCTCACATACACCTTCTCCCCATTCTCGCCTTAGGACTTCCTAACTTACGATGGCGTAGGTTACGGTGGCGTAACCAGCCCGCTTACCTACAGATCGTGAGGTAGTTCATGACCGTAGTCTCGGAGCGACCGGGCCCTCAGCAGCCCAAACCCGATATGGACCCGGAGCGGAAGACCGGCCCTGAGATCATCAGCTTCGGCATCGTGGTGGGCGCGCCGCTGGTGGCGCTCGCCGTCGCCGTGCCGGCCGCTTGGGCCTGGGGCTGGCTGAGCTGGGTCGACGTCGCCATCGCGTTCGTCTTCTACATGTTCACCGGCCTGGGCGTGACGGTCGGACTGCACCGTTACTTCACCCATGGCTCGTTCAAGGCCAAACGGCCGTTGAAGATCGCACTGGGCATCGCGGGCAGCATGTCGCTGGAGATGTCGGTCCTCGACTGGGTGGCCACCCACCGCAAGCACCACAAGTTCTCCGACAAGGACGGCGACCCCCACTCGCCGTGGCGCTTCGGCACCTCTTTCTGGGCCGTCACCAAGGGCCTTCTGTACGCCCACATGGGCTGGCTCTTCGAGGCCGAGCGCGCCAACCGCGAGAAGTACGCCCCCGACCTGGTCAAAGACCCGGACATCGTGAAGTTCCACAAGCTCTTCCCGGTGCTGGCGATCACGTCCATGGCGCTGCCGGCCGTGCTGGGCGGGCTGATCACCTGGTCGTGGCAGGGCGCGGCGACCGCGTTCTTCTGGGGCACCCTGGTCCGCATCGGCCTGCTCCACCACGTCACCTGGGCGATCAACTCGATCTGCCACGTGTTCGGCGACGAGGCCTTCGAGTCGCGCGACAAGTCCCGCAACGTCTGGTGGCTGGCGCTGCCCTCGTTCGGCGAGTCGTGGCACAACCTGCACCACTCCGACCCGACCTGCGCGCGGCACGGCGTGCTCAAGGGACAGATCGACCTCAGCGCCGGTCTCATCAAGATCTTCGAGCGCTTCGGATGGGCCTACGACGTGCGCTGGCCCAACCCGGAACGGCTGGCGGCGAAGCGCATTGCTTGAACCAACCGCCATTATGGTCCCGTGACCGAATCCAGAACCCGCAGACGGATGACGGGCGCGGAACGGCGTGAGCAGCTGATCCAGATCGGTCGCGCCCTCTTCGCGGAGAAGGGCTTCGACGGCACTTCGGTGGAGGAGATCGCCGCCCACGCCCACGTCTCCAAGCCCGTGGTGTACGAACACTTCGGCGGCAAGGAAGGCATCTACGCCGTCGTCATCGACCGCGAGATGCAGCGCCTGCTGACGCTCGTCACCCAGGCGCTGTCCGCGACCCACGCGAGGGTGAAACTGGAGCGTGCCGCGCTGGCGCTGCTCCAGTACATCGAGGAGAGCAGCGAGGGCTTCCGGATCCTTGTCCGCGACTCCCACGCCGCCTCCGGCACCGGCACCTTCGCCAGCCTGATCAGCGACATCGCCAGCCAGGTCGAAGACGTCCTGGCCGACGAGTTCGCCGGCCGGGGCTACGACCCCAAGCTCGCCCCCATGTACGCCCAGATGCTCGTCGGCATGGTCGCCCTCACCGGCCAGTGGTGGCTCGACGTCCGGCGGCCCAGCCGCGAGGCGGTCGCCGCCCATCTGGTGAACCTCTGCTGGAACGGGCTGAGCGACCTCGATCCGGTGCCCGGCCTGACCAACTCGTCCAGGGGCTTGGTGCTGGCGCCGCCGCTGCCCGCCGAGCCCCGCACCGACCCCAAGGAACTCAGCCGTCAGCGCAAGGAGCAGGAGAAACTCCGGCGTGAAGCGGAGAAACTGCGGGAGCGCGAGGCCAAGGAGGCCGAGAAGCTCCGGCGCGAGCAGGAGAAGGTCAGGGCCCGCGAGGCGAGGGAGAACGAGAAGCTGCTGAGGGCCCGCGAGAGCGAACTCTGAGCCTGGTGATTTCGTTGCGGGGAAGTTAACACGTCGTTCAACAAACTCGGGCATATTCAGGACATGTCCGCCGAAATTACCGCGTCCGTCCCCCCGGAGGAGCTTCCCCTCCCTCACGAACGATTCCTCAACCGAGAGGAGAGCTGGCTCCAGTTCAACGAACGCGTGCTCGAACTCGCCGAGGACCCCAAGCTCCCGTTGCTCGAACGGGTCAGGTTCCTGGCGATCTTCGCGAGCAACCTGGACGAGTTCTTCATGGTGCGGGTCGCGGGACTGAAACGGCGGATGGCCACCGGACTGCTGCTGAGGGCGCAGAGCGGGCTCAAGCCGAGCGAGGAATTGGAGCGCATCAACGGGATCGCCGACGTCCTGGTGCAGCGCCACTCGGCCCTGTTCCACAAGACGATCGTCCCGGAGCTGGAGGCCGAGGGCATCGAGATCGTCCGCTGGGCCGATCTCGGGCGGGACGAGCGCACCGTGATGCGCAAGCTGTTCCGGGAGCGCATCCGGCCGGTGCTGACGCCGCTGGCCGTCGACCCGTCGCACCCCTTTCCCAACATCTCCGGGCTGTCGCTGAACCTGGCGGTCACCGTTCGCAACCCGGTCAACGGCAACACGGTGTTCGCGCGGGTGAAGGTGCCCCCGCAGCTCCCCCGGTTCGTGAAGCTGGCCAACGACCGGTTCGTCCCGCTTGAGGACGTCATCGCGGCCCACCTCGGCCAGCTCTTCAAGGGCATGGAGATCGTCCAGCACCACGTCTTCCGGGTCACCCGCAACGAGGACCTCGACGTCGACGAGGACGTCACCGAGAACCTGATGCAGGCCCTCGAACGCGAGCTGCGCCGCCGCCGCTTCGGCTCGCCGGTCCGCATCGAGGTCGAGGACACGATCTCGCCCGAGGTGCTGGAGCTGCTGGTCGAGGAGCTCGGCGTGGCCGACCACGAGATCTACCGGGTGCCGGGGCCGCTCGACCTGTCGGGCCTGCACACCATCGCCGACCTCGGGCCGACCCACAACCGGGGCGAGCTCAGCTACCGGTCGTTCGTCCCGGCCGAGGTGATCCACGCCGACGACGACATCTTCGCGATGCTGCGGGAGAAGGACATCCTGCTGCACCACCCCTACGACAGCTTCTCCACCAGCGTGGGCCGCTTCATCGAGCAGGCGGCGGCCGACCCCTCCGTGCTGGCGATCAAACAGACGCTCTACCGGACCTCCGGCAACTCCCCCATCGTCGACTCCCTGATCGACGCGGCCGAGGCGGGCAAGCAGGTCGTGGTCGTCGTCGAGATCAAGGCCAGGTTCGACGAGCACGCCAACATCTCGTGGGCCAGGAAACTGGAGAAGGCCGGCTGCCACGTCGTCTACGGCGTGCTCGGCCTGAAGACCCACTGCAAGCTGGCCCTGGTCGTCCGGCAGGAGCAGAACGGCGAACTGCGCCGCTACTGCCACATCGGCACCGGCAACTACAACCCCAAGACCGCCCGCATGTACGAGGACTTCGGCCTGCTCACCGCCGACCCCCTCGTCGGCGAGGACGTCACCGACCTGTTCATGCACCTGACCGGCTACTCCAACCACTCGGCCTACCGGCGGCTGCTGGTCGCGCCCCACTCGCTGCGGCACGGCCTGCTGGCCCGCATCGACCGGGAGATCGCCCACCACAAGGCGGGCCGCGCGGCCCGCATCCGGATCAAGACCAACTCGCTGGTGGACGAGCCCGTGATCGACGCCCTCTACCGGGCCTCGCAGGCGGGAGTGCCGATCGACCTGTGGGTTCGCGGCATCTGCACGCTCCGGCCCGGTGTTCCGGGTTTGTCCGAGACCATCAGGGTCAGAAGCCTGTTGGGGCGCTTCCTGGAGCACTCCCGCATCTACGAGTTCGGCGGCGGACGGCGGCCCGAGATGTGGATCGGCAGCGCAGACCTCATGCGACGCAACCTCGACCGAAGGGTGGAGGCCCTGGTGAAGGTGACCGGCGCGCAGCACCGGTCGTACATCGCCGACCTGCTCGACCGCGCGTTCTCCGACGGGACGGACACATGGTGGCTCACCTCAGATGGCCGTTGGCTTCGCCGAAATGGCGGCGCCGACCTGCAGCAGCACCTCATCGGCACCCGACGCTGGCGAACCGTGGACGACGGCAAATGACCGATGTGATCCACGCCGCCGGCGCCGTCATCTGGCGCGGCGACGAGACCTCCCCCGAGGTCGCGCTCGTCCACCGGCCCAAGTACGACGACTGGTCGTTCCCCAAGGGCAAGCTCAAATCCGGTGAGCACGTCATCACCGGCGCGCTGCGCGAGGTCCAGGAGGAGACCGGCCTGTCGGTCGTCCTGGGCCGCTCGCTGCCGCCCGTCCACTACCTGAAGGACGGCCGCCTCAAGCGGGTCGACTACTGGGCCGCGCGGGTCCGCGCCGAAAGCGAGCTCACCGCTGTCGACGAGGTCGACCAGGTGGTCTGGCTGCCGCTCGACGAGGCCCGGCGGCGCCTCACCTACGAGTGGGACGCGGGCCTGCTCCGCGCGCTGACGGCGGCCCCGCTGGTGACCGTCCCGCTGATCCTGGTCCGGCACG
This sequence comes from Herbidospora cretacea, assembly GCF_001570605.1. Taxonomy (GTDB): domain Bacteria; phylum Actinomycetota; class Actinomycetes; order Streptosporangiales; family Streptosporangiaceae; genus Herbidospora; species Herbidospora cretacea. Next base: position 118,901 of record NZ_BBXG01000015.1, read on the forward strand.
GCCTGGCCGGCAGCCGCTCCGACTGGAAGGGCCACGACGACCGGCGTCCCCTCGACTCCGACGGCATGGCCCAGGCCGAGGTGGTCGCCCAGGCCCTGACGGCCTACGCCCCGCAGAACCTGGTCAGCTCACCCAGCCGCCGCTGCACCCAGACCCTCAAGCCCTACGCCACCGCGGCGGACCTGCCGATCCGCAAGGAGAAGCTGCTCTCCGAACCCGGCTACGACCCGAAGGACACCCTCCGCCTGGTCCGCAAGCTGACCGAGCCCACCGCGGTCTGCAGCCACGGCAAGGTCCTCCCCGACCTGCTCACCGCCCTGTGCGACGGGCGGGTCGGCGACACCCGCCTGCCGAAGGGCGGGTTCGCCGTGCTCCACCACTCCGACGGCGACCTGATCAGCCTCGACCGCTACGTCACGTGAGTTTGGCCCACAACTTCGGGAACTTGGCGCGGGCCCGGTCGGCGGCGGCCCGCTCCAGACCCGCCAGCACGCCGTAGGTGAAGGTGTCCTCGCCCGCCTCGCGGGCCTTGGCCGCCTCCTTCTCCAGGGTCTCCTGGGCGACCACGCCGTCCTGGTAGAGGCCCAAGGCCTCCTGGACCGCCTCGGCGCGGGCGGCCTCGTGACCGAACCCGGCGGCCTCAGCGGTGTAGCGGGCGCGCTTGGCCGCCTTGCGCACGTCGTGCATGGCGATCTCGCGCTCGTGGGCGTCGTCGATGGCCTGGGCGGTCTCGTGCTTCTTCTGGACCCGGCGCCACTCCTTGGCCACGATCTTGGCCAGTTCCTCGTCCGCCTCGCGGGTGGCCTTGCCGGTGAAGGAGAGGGGCTGGTCGAGGGCGTCGAGCAGGGCGAAGTAGCGCTCGCCGTTCATCGCCTCGCGGGCCCGCTCGTAGCCCTCCTCCTCCTGGTGCTTGAGGTCGTCGAGAAGCCGGGCGCGGACCGGCCCCACGATCAGGTGCTCGTCGAGCCCGTCGAGCTCCTTGCCGAAGCGCAGCTGGATGACCTCCAGGTCGCGCACCTCCCCCAGCACCTCGCCGAACCACTTCAACTCCTCCTGGAGCGCGTCGGTCTCGGTGACGATCGAGGAGAAGGACTTGAACGCGCTGCGCATCCGCCGGCAGGCCACCCGCGCCTTGTGCACGGCGTCCTCCTCGGCCCGCCGCACCCGGCCGTCCTGCGCGATCAGCGCGTCGGTCTGGCTCCGCAGGTAGGCGAAGACCGCGGCGCCGACCGTCCCCTCGGCAGGCGACTGAGGAAGTTTCTGTACGGCTTCGCCCAGGAGGCGGCCCAGTTTGTTGGCGGAGCCGCCCGTGACCGCCCCCGCCTTGATGATGCGCTTGCCCACCCGCTTCAGCAGCGCCTCGTCGCCCTTGACGAGCTCGACCTCGACCTCGCGCCACCGCTCGACCTTGGGCTTCACGTCGGGCGACTGGCTGAAGACGGTCCCCTTCACCCGGTCGTCGGCGACCTCGGCGAGCACCTCTCCGTCGCCGTCGAGCAGCCGGGTCACCGACCGCTTGGTGTCCAGTTCGGCGACCGGGACCAGCGCGTGACCGCGCGTGTAGACGAGCACCTGGTCGGCCAGCGCGGCCGGGACGATCTTGGCACTGCGGGTCAGCGGGAGCTGGATCTCCTGCCGCACACCGGCGGCCTTGGGCAGCTTCAGGTGCCAGCCGGAGTCGTCACCGCCGCGGCGCCGCCGCAGGGTGATGCCCCGCGCGGCGAGGCGCAGATCGGGGGTGTCGAAGTAGATGGCCACGAGCTGGTGGGATTTCGGGCCGCTGGCCGACGAGATGCCTTTGACGCCGAGAAGATCGGGCACCACGAACTCGTCTTGGACATCGAACTTGTCCTCGATCTCGATCGCCACTAGCACCTCCAGGTAAACGTGACCCTGCCGAATTGCGGCCATGATGCCACCCGAAGGTGAACAAATCGCCTATCGAGACACGGGCTGGAGAAGTTCTAGGCGATTCCCCACCGGATCATCGACATAGCAACGCAAATATCCCGGGAGCCACGGATCGACCTCGGCCTCGGGGAAGCGGGCGAGCACCTCGTCCAGATCCCGGACCAGCAGCCCCGGATGCGCTTTCCCGGCGGGCCGGAAGTCCTCCTCGACCCCCAGGTGGAGCTCGGCCCCTCCTCCACGGAACCACGCGCCTCCGCGTTTCGCCAATTCCTCCGGCTTGGCCACTTCGGTCATGCCGAGACGGCCGCAGTAGAAGGCCCGCAATTCGTCTTCGCGTCCGGGAGGAGTGGCGAGCTGGATGTGGTGAATGCCGGTGATCATTTGTGGGCCACCGTGAATATGCGGCGGAAGGGGAACGGGGTGCCGTAGTCGCGCTTCGGATAGGCCACCGCGAGCACCCGCCCGGCGTCGGCGAGGAACTGTTCGCGGCGCTCGGGGCCGAGCCGGGTGAGCATCGGCCGCAGGGCGGTCCCGGTGACCCAGCGGAGCACCGCGTCGTCGCCCTGGAGGACGTGGACGTAGGTCGTCTCCCAGGCGTCGACCGTGAGGCCCTCGGCCGACAGCAGCCGCAGATAGTCCTCGGCGGAGTCGACCGGATCGCGCCAGGCGAGATCGGCCAGCTCGCCGGCCCACGCGGCGCTCTGGCAGAGCTCACGGATGACCTGGTGGCTGGGCGCGGCGAAGTTCCCCGGAACCTGGAAGGCCAGCCACCCGCCCGGGTTCAGCTCGCGAGCCCACCGGGTGAGGAGCTCACGGTGCTCGGGCACCCACTGGAGCAGCGCGTTCGACACGATGACGTCGACCGGCTCGGCGGGCCGCCAGTCCCGCACGTCCGCGACCTCGAACGTCGCGCCCTGGGGAGCCTTGGCGATCATCTCGGCCGAGGAGTCGACCCCGTGGACCGCGGCCCCCGGCCAGCGCCGCGCCAGCGACACGGTCAGCTCGCCGGTGCCACACCCGAGGTCGACGACCCGCCGGGGCTCCTCGGCCCTGATCCGCCCGGTCAGCTCATAAAAAGGCCGCGACCGCTCATCGGCGTACCGCCCGTAGATGTTCGGGTCCCACTGTGTCATTGCCGTGCCTCCGGCGCGCTGCGGCGTATCTCTTGACATAGAGATACTTGATATCAAGAGAGATGTCTTGACGTCAAGAAAAGCTAGACTCGTGGTCCATGAGCGCAGCCGAGGATGAAGTCGACCGGCTCGTCGCGGCCTGGCGGCAGGAGCGCCCCGACCTCGACGTGACGCCTCTCCAGGTGCTGAGCCGGGTGTCGCGGCTGAGCCGTCATCTGGAGCGGGCCAGGCGGGCCGCCTTCGCCGAACACGGGCTCGAACCGTGGGAGTTCGACGTGCTCACGGCGCTGCGCAGGGCCGGCGACCCCTATGAGATGAGCCCGGGCGCGCTGCTGCGGGCCACTCTGGTGACCTCGGGGACCATGACGAACCGCATCGACCGGCTGACCGCCGCCGGTCTCGTCACCCGCAACCCCGACCCCGACGACCGGCGCGGGGTGCTGGTCCGGCTGACCGCCAAGGGTCTCGGCCGCGTCGACGCGGCCTTCGCCGACCTGCTCAGACGGGAACAGGATCTCCTCGCCGCCCTCGGACGACAGGAACAGCAGGACCTCTCAGGGCTCCTGCGGACCCTCCTGGTGCCCTTCGACACCTCCGACTCCGCGTAGGTGCGTCGGAGTAAGACGGGGTTGACCCACGATCTGGTTCCCCTGATCCGTGTGTGATTTACGTCACACACCCCAGCTGGATCGATCCATGGAGTGATCGATCCGCATCCCCCACCATCAGGGGAAATAACGGAATCTTCACAGGAACCCCACAGGTTTACAGCAAGTTTCCACACACCAACGGCCTCAGGCAGTTGGTCTTTTTGCTTTCACACCCTCATTCCGTCTTATAGCTTTCTGATCGTTCCTTTACTGACGCATGGGGCGCAAGTGACGTCCCACGACAGACCTGGGGAGATCCACATGAAGCGCACGCTCATTCTGGGCGGTCTGAGCGCGGGGCTGCTTGCCTCCGCGGTCGTCGCCGCCCCCGCGCAGGCCGCTGGGGACGTTGCCTCCGACAGCCTCGCGAACACCAACCTCGCTGCCCAGCAGGTCGCGGCCTTCTGGTACGGCGAGGCCAAGGCCAACCTGATCGGCGCGACGCCTTACAACGTCGAGACTCAGGTCGTCGGGAAGCACGTGTCGACCGGTGGTCCCACCGCCGACACCAAGCCCGGCATCGTTCCGGCCATCGGTGACGAGAAGAAGACCACCAGCGTCTCGAAGAACGTCAACCTGCCCAAGACCTCGGGCAAGGTGTTCTTCATCGGCGCCGACGGCAAGCCGCACTGGTGCACCGGCACCTCGCTCCAGAGCAGCTACAAGAACCTCGTCGCCACTGCTGGTCACTGTGTCTACGACACGGCGTCCAACAAGGCCACCCTCGACAAGTGGGTCTTCATCCCCGGTTACTACCAGGGCAAGACCCCGTGGGGCATCTACGTCGGCAAGCAGGCCTTCACGCACTACGACTTCGACGTCTACGAGGACGGCGACCGCAACTACGCGTTCGTGAACGTGTACAACGGTGTCCTCCCCGTCGCCGGCGAGGTCTACAAGGACCGCGAGTTCAGCCGTCACGAGACCAAGGCTGCTGCCGAGGCCGCGAAGAAGGCGCTCGAGGACAAGAAGGAGACCGGCGCGTCGCGTCTCTGGATCGCCGACTTCGTCGACGAGAAGAACGTGACCACCAGCCCCGAGGGCAAGAAGGTCGACGGCGTCGCCTGGGACACCTTCAAGAAGTTCCAGTGGCCGAACGTCAAGGCCGACCAGCCGGCGAACACCTACAAGCCCGGCACTGGCGTGACCGACAAGTTCATCAGCCAGGAAGAGTTCCGCGCGCCGCAGGGCCAGCAGAACGATGGCGACCAGTACTGGCTGCCCGGTGGGAAGACCTTCGTCTTCTCGTACAAGCCGCTCGGCAGCCGCGAGTACAAGTACGTCAAGCGGACCTTCTGGGTCAACTACGACGTCGACTACATCCTCTGGGGCTCGACCCTCAACATCGGCCTCAAGGACGTCGGTCGCCTCGGTGACAACGTCGGTGGCCAGGGTCTGGCGTACAACCAGAAGGTCGGCCAGTCGGTCTACGTCTTCGGCTACCCGAGCGGGAAGCACCCGGACGGCAACCACGCCTTCACCGGCCACACCCTGAAGTGGACCTACGGCAAGACGTTCGCGGCCAAGGCCTCGGACATCAAGGCCGAGGAGATCATCGGGGTCAAGTCGTCCTTCACGGGCGAGGGCTCGCTGGGCTCGTCGTGGCTGTCGCAGTACAAGAGCGCTCGTCGCCTCGGCTACCTGAACGGTGTCACCATCGGCGTCTCCGACACCGACAAGAACAACCGTTACGACACCTCGGTTTCCCCGTACTTCGACGGTGAGACCTTCGGCGTCTACAAGGTGGCGGCGGCCCTCTGGTCCGGCAAGATCGTCTGATCTTCCGTCTCGTAGTGCCGAGATGACTCGGTAGGTGCCCCAAGTCATCTGAAGCAAAAAGGAAAGAGCCCGGTCGGCCAACCGGGCTCTTCTCCTTTTCAGGGACACTTCAGCAGGTCACTCCTGCACGCGCTCCGCCAGCTCCATCCATTCGAGCTCGGTGGCCTCCTTCTGGGCCCCGAGGTCGCGGAGCTCGGCGTCGAGCTTGCCGAGCTTCTCGAAGTCGCTGGCCGCCTCGGCCATCTGGGCGTGGACCTTGGCCTCGCGCTCGGACAGCTTGTCGAGCTGCCGCTCCAGCCGGCTCAGCTCCTTCTGGAGCTCCCGCAGCTCCTTCTGGGAGACCTTCTTCTCCGCCACCGGAGTCTCGACCGCCACCGGCTCGGCACTGGCCGCACGGGCCGACAGGGCGGTTCCGGCCGCGCGGCGCTCCAGGTATTCGTCGACGCCGCCCGGCAGCATCGACAGCCGTCCGTCGCCGAGCAGCGCGACCGTGCGGTCGGAGACGCGCTCCAGGAAGTAGCGGTCGTGGCTGACCACGACGAGGGTGCCCGGCCAGCCGTCGAGCAGGTCTTCGAGCTCGGTCAGCGTCTCGATGTCGAGGTCGTTGGTGGGCTCGTCGAGCAGCAGGACGTTGGGTTCGTCCATGATGAGCCGCAGCAGCTGGAGCCGCCGCCGCTCGCCGCCGGACAGGTCGCCGACCACCTTCCACTGCGCGTCGCCCTTGAAGCCGAGGCGTTCGAGCAGCTGGGAGGCGCTCCACTCCTTCTTGCCGACGGTGATGTACTTGCGGACCTCCTCGACCGTCTCCAGCACCCGCCGGGTCGGATCGAGTTCGGCGAGCTCCTGCGAGAGGTGGGCCAGCTTGACCGTGCGGCCCTGGACCAGCTTCCCCTCGTCGGGCTGGACCGTGCCGGACAGCAGGCGCAGCACCGTCGACTTGCCCGACCCGTTGACGCCGATCAGGCCGATGCGGTCGCCGGGGCCGAACTGCCAGGTGCAGTGGTCGAGCACGAGCGGGCCCGTGGCGGGGCCACCGGCGTGGAGGGTGACGTTCTCCAGGTCGTACACCGTCTTGCCGAGGCGCGCGGTCGCGAACCTGAGCAGTTCGACGGTCTCCCGGACCGGCGGCACGTCGGCGATCAGCGCCTCGGCGGCGTTGATGCGGAACTTCGGCTTGGACGTGCGGGCGGGCGGGCCGCGCCGCAGCCAGGCGATCTCCTTCCGCATGAGGTTCTGCCGCCGCTCCTCGGACGCCTGCGCGATGCGCGCCCGTTCGGCCTTGGCGAGCACGAAGGCGGCGTAGCCACCCTCGTAGCGCTCGACGGACTCGTCGACCACCTCCCAGGTGCGGGTGGAGACGGCGTCGAGGAACCAGCGGTCGTGGGTGACGACGAGGAGAGCCGACTTGCGGGCCGTCAGGTGACCGGCCAGCCAGGCGATGGCCTCGATGTCGAGATGGTTGGTGGGCTCGTCGAGCACGATCAGGTCGTGGTCGCCGATGAGCAGCTTCGCCAGCGCCGTGCGGCGGCGTTCGCCGCCGGACAGGGCGCCCGCGTGGGCCGACAGGTCGAGGTCGCCGAGCAGGTTGGCGAGGATCTCGCGCACCTGCGCGTCGCCGGCCCATTCGTGTTCGGCCCGGTGGCCGAGCACGATGTCGCGGATCGGCGTGTCGGGATCGAAGAGATCGCGCTGGGCGAGCACCCCGACGCGCAGCCCGCGCGTGTGGGTGACCCGGCCGCTGTCGGGTGTGAGCTCACCGGCGATGATCGAGACGAGGGTGGTCTTGCCGCCACCGTTGCGCCCGACGACACCGATGCGCTCGCCCGCTTCGACCCCGAGCGACACCCCTTTGAGCAGCGGCTTGGGGCCGAAGGCATGAGAGACGGATTCGAGATTGACCAGATTCATCGCCCGCCAAGCCTATCTAGACGATTACGGCTCCCGGGACCGGTCCGTGGGCGATGACGGCCTCGCGGCAGCCGGTGAGTGCGACGGCGATCTCACGCGCGTGCGTCTCGTCGGCGGCCAGGAACGCGCACGTCGGCCCGGACCCCGACACCAGCGCGCCGAGCGCGCCCAGTTCACGGCCTTCTTCGAGGGTGCGGTGGAGGGACCGGCGCAGCATGATGGCGGCCGGCTGGAGGTCGTTGACCAGCGCGCCGCCCAGGGCTGGGGCGTTGCCGTCGGCGAGGGCCTTGGCGAGGGGCTCGCTCAGGCTCGGCCAGACGGCCGCCTCGCCGGTGGCCTCGCGGATGCGGTCGCACTCTCCGTAGACCTGGGGCGTGGACAGGCCGCCGTCGGCCAGCGCGAACACCCAGTGGAAGGTGCCCGACGTGTCGACCGGCGTCAGGTGCTCGCCCCGCCCGGTTCCGACGGCGGTGCCGCCGAGCAGCGCGAACGGCACGTCGCTGCCGAGCGTGCCGCCGATCTCCATCAGCTCCCCGGGCGTCCGGCCGAGGTTCCACAGGGCGTTGCAGGCGACCAGCGCGGCGGCGGCGTCGGCGCTGCCCCCGGCCATGCCCCCGGCGACCGGGATGTTCTTGCTGATCTCCAGCCGCACGCCCCGTCCCGGCGCGAGCGCGTGGGCGGCCCTGGCGGCCAGGTTGTCGTCGCCGAGCGGCACGTCGGCGTGGTCGCAGACCACCTCGACCCGGTCTGACTCCGACGCGGTGACCTCGTCGAACAGGGACACGGCATGGAAGACGTTGACCAGGTCGTGGAACCCGTCGTCGCGGAGCGGGCCGACGGAGAGCTGAAGATTGACCTTGGCGGGCACACGCACGGTAATCACGTGACGGGAGCCTAGCGGCGGTGTTCGGCGATCCGGGCGAAGTCGGCCACGTCGAGCTGTTCGCCCCGGGCCTTCGGGTCGACCCCGGCCTTGACGAGCGCCTCCTCGGCCGCCGCTGGGGACCCGGCCCAGCCCGCCAGGGCGGCGCGCAGCGTCTTGCGCCGCTGGGCGAACGCGGCGTCGACGGCCGCGAACACGTCTTCTCTGGTGGCGGTGGTGGCGGGCGGCTCGCGGCGGACGAGGGAGACCAGGCCCGAGTCGACATTGGGCGCCGGCCAGAAGACGTTGCGCCCGACAGGGCCCGCGCGGCGCACGTCGGCGTACCAGGCCGCCTTGACCGAGGGGATGCCGTAGACGCGTGAGCCGGGCCGCGCGGCCAGCCGGTCGGCGACCTCCGACTGCACCATGACCAGGCCGCTGCGCAGCTCGGGCAGGATCTGGAGCAGGTGGAGCACGACCGGGACCGACACGTTGTAGGGCAGGTTGGCGACCAGCGCGGTCGGCCGGGCGGGCAGGTCTCCGGGGGTGATGCGCAGCGCGTCGGCCTCGACGACCCGCAGCCGGTCGGAGAACTCGGGCAGCATGATCGTGACCGTCTCGGGGAGCTGCCGCGCCAGCACCGGGTCGATCTCGACCGCGACGACCTCGGCCACCTCCGGCAGCAGCGCCAGCGTCAGCGACCCCAGACCGGGCCCGACCTCGATGACGACGTCGTCGTCGCGGAGCTCCGCCACCCGCACGATCTTGCGGACGGTCCCGCCGTCGATCACGAAGTTCTGCCCGAGCTTCTTGGTAGGGCGGATGTTCAGCTTCTCCGCAAGCGTGCGCACCTCGACCGGCCCCAGCAGACTCATGCAACCAGTGTCGGGCATCCGAACGCGTCCATTTACCTGTTCGCAGCCCAGGGAGGCAATCCATGCTGGCGACTGCCCCGAACTCCTCCCAGAGGAACACCAGGTCGTAGGAGAGCCCTGAAATGCAGCCGACCGGCGCCGAACCACTCCGAACCGAAGATCCCGCCGAGATCGGGATCTACCGGTTGCTGGGCCGCCTGGGCGAGGGCGGCATGGGCACGGTCTACCTGGCTGTGGACGGCACCCGCCTGGTGGCCCTGAAAGTGGTCCGCTCCGCGCTGGCCGACGACGCCTTCGCGGCCCGCTTCCACGGCGAGGTGGAGAACGCGCGCAAGGTGGCCTCGTTCTGCACGGCCCAGGTCCTCGACAACGGGAACACCGCCGACGGGCGGCCCTACATGGTGACCGAGTACATCGCCGGAACCACCCTGAACAGGCAGATCCTCGGATCCGGCCCGCTCGACGCGGGACCGCTCCACGGGGTGGCGCTGGGCGTGGCGGCGGCACTGGCGGCCATCCACGTGGCGGGCCTGGTGCACCGCGACCTGAAGCCGGCCAACGTGATCCTGTCCCTGTCCGGCCCCCGGGTGATCGACTTCGGAATCGCCCGCGCCCTGGACGCCTCCCACGACTTCACCCAGGCCGGTGAGCTGCTGGGCAGCCCCGGGTGGTGGGCGCCGGAACAGGTCCGCGGCGAACCGGTCACCCCGTCGACCGACATCTTCGCGTGGGGCTGCCTGGTCGCCTACGCCGGAACCGGCCGCCACCCCTACGGCCAGGGCAACATGATGACCCTGGCGGCCCGCGTCCTGAACGGCCGCCCCGACCTGGGCGCCCTCCCCGCCCCCCTGAACGACCTGGTCAGACAGGCCACCGACCCCGACCCCACCCGCCGCCCCACCGCCCAGGCCCTCCTGATCGCCCTGGTCGGCGGCGCCCTCCCGCCGATCTCCCCCCACGCCCCGGAGGCGACCAGGCAGGAGCCGCTGGTACCCGTCGACCAACTCAACCGCACCCTCGCCGACCTACCGCTCCCCTCCGAAGCCGACACCACGGAAGAGGACCCGGAACCCGCCGGGACGTCGGCCGCCGCAGAGGCTCCGGATGCGGAGAGGCAGGTGGCCGGCACCACCGCCTTCCCCGCCGACAACGCCCCCGTCCCCGAAGCTGAGCCCAGCGAGCGAGCCGACCGCACCGCCACCTTCGCCACGACCGGCACGGAGGCAGCGCCCGCCACCGCTGACGAGCATCCGGATGCCAGCGAGCGAGTCACCGGCACCGCCGTGTTCGCCACCACGGACAAGGGTGGGCATCCCGGCGGACCCACCGATCAACCCGCAGGCACCGCCGACAAGATCGCGACCCTCGCTGCCGCCGCTCAGGTTCCGGACCCCGGTGAGCGGGTGAATCGAACCACAGTCCTCGCTGCCGCCGATCAAACCCCCGGCCCCGGTGAACCGGTGAATCGCACCGCAGTCCTCGCTGCCGCCGATCAGATCCCAGACCCCGGCGAGCCGGTGAATCGCACCGCGACCCTCGCTGCCGCTGATCAGGTTCCGGACCCCGGTGAGCGGGTGAATCGCACCGCAGTCCTCGCTGCCGCCGATCAAACCCCCGGCCCCGGTGAACCGGTGAATCGCATCGCAGTCCTCACTGCCGCCGATCAGATCCCGGACCCCGGCGAGCCGGGCAACCGCGCTTCCTCCGTCATCTCCGGTGAGGAAGCGACCGCTCCTGATGAGCGCGCCACCACCTTGGCCACGGTCCAGGGCGCTGATCTCGCCGTACCTGTCGATCGCACCGCGGTGCTCGCCGCCGACGAGGGTGCGGCCGTCGGGGGTGCTTCCGGGCAGGCGGATGCCGTCTCCCCCAGCGATGATCCCCTGATCAGGCCGCCGCGCTCCCGTTCTGACCGGTGGTTGATCGCGGCCATTGTCGTTTTCGCGGCGTTCGTCGTCTCCGTCGGGGTGCTCGTCGTGTCGGGGGACAACGCGCCGCGGACCGCGATCCAGATCGCCGCGCAGCAGGCCGCCGACGGCGATGTCGCCAAGCGGGTGACGGTCGGGACCGGGTTCGGGGTCGATCTGGTCGTCACGCGGGATCCGCAGTGCGGGCTGCAGGACTTCGAAGGGGTCACGGCGTCGGCAGGGGCGTTCTGTGTGATCCCGTGGAGCATGGTCAACACCGGTGGGGAGCTGGCCGCGATCGCCGCCGAGCCGGTGCTGCTCGACGACTCGGGCGCGGCCCACCAGCCCCATCGGCTCTCCACGCCGCTGCCGAGCGGGCTGCGGCCCGGTGGGCGGTCCGACGGCATGCTGGTGTTCGACCTCCCCGACGACCGCAGCCCCGCCCGGCTCCAGTTCGGCGGCGGCCTGGAGGTGGCGCTGTGATCCGGCTGCTCGCCCTCGTCCTGCTAGCCGTCGTCCTGCTCGGCGCGGCCCTGCCTCTGTCCGGTACGGCCTCCGCCGCCCCCTGTCCCGCCACGACCCACGCCGTCGGCGACCCCTTCGCCGAGACCGTCGCCTTCGGCGGCCGGGTCCTGCGGCCACCGGGCGGCGACACGAACACCGGCTTCGGCTGGGCCGTGGCCACCGCCCACGTCGACGGCGACCGCTGCCTCGACGTCATCGTCGGCGCCCCTTACGCGGGCGACGACGACCACGGGGAGGTGTACGTGTTCGGCGCCGGCGGCGTCCAGACCGTGACCGCCGAGAATCCACAGAAAGACGCGCATTTCGGCTGGTCACTGGCGGCGGCCGACCTCCCGGGCGGGGTGGCGCTGGCGGTCGGCGAGCCGCACGCCGACGCCCGGGTGGCCGACGCGGGCGCGGTGCACCTGTTCACCCCGCGGGGCCGCACCCGCCTCGACCAGGAATCGGAGGGCGTGATCGGCAACGGCGAGGTGGGCGACATGTGGGGCTGGTCGCTGGCCTTCCACGGGAACCCCGCCCGGCCCGACCTGGCGATCGGCGTGCCCTACGAGGACGACGACGGCACCGGCGTCCAGGTCGCCAGCGGCGTCGTCGACGCCGGGACGGTGGTCGTGGTCCGGGACGTGCTGTCGGGCGCGCCCTACACGAGCAAGAAGTGGGACCTCGGGCAGGCCACGACGGCGGTGCCGCAGGAGCCGGGCAACCGTTTCGGCTGGTCCCTCGCGACGGCCCGGATCGGCGGCACGTCCTACCTGGCGGCGGGCGCCCCGCTGGCCGGGCCGCAGGACGCGGGGATGGTCCAGCTCTGGGCCGACCTCACCCCCACCCGGACCGTCACCGTCGACGGCACGAAGGGGCTCGGCTGGGCGCTGGCCTTCACCGGCGACGGGAAGCTCGCCATGGGCCACCCGTATACGAAGGGGGCGACGGGCGGCGTGCACACGTCAACCGTCGACGGAACCGTGGCCGCGCTCCCGGTCCCGCCCCAGCCGGGCCAGCGTTACGGCTGGTCCCTGACCGCCGACGGCCCTTCGGGCCTGCTGATCGGCGCCCCGGATCGCGACGGCGTCGGCGCGGTCTTCACCTCGACGGCGATCCCCGCCCCCGCCCGGTCGGTCGACTGGGGCCACGCCGTCAGGTGAGGTTCTCCCTCCCCCTTGACGGCAACCGCCACGCCCAACCGATTCGGTCCACTGGGCCCATGTCGCCAGGTGACGCCCCCGTCGTCGCGGTGGGGGGTGGCGCGGCCGGTTGGCGCCGGATACGGACAGAGCCGGGGGCGGCGGGCGGTGCCGTGGTGGGCGGAGCCGTAACGGAAGCAGAAAAGCTTTCAGGACCCTTCCCAGCCAGGCTGAGCGGGGAGACACCGCTAGAGGTGGCTGCCGCACTTCGGCCAGGCGCGCTGCCAGTCGCCCGCCAGCCGCTGGTAGAGCAGTTGCGCCCGGTAGGTCTGCTCGGACTCCGGCCAGTCGATCGGGCGTTTCTCGCCGCCCACGACCCGCCAGGCCTTCACGGTGAACCGGTAGAGCCCGAAGCGTCCGCCCGACGCCAGTTTCAGGTCGCTCCCCGACTCACACTTCGCGAGAGCGGGCCAGTTCAGCGCCGCCACGTCGGCCGAGATCGGGATGGTGTGGGGCGGCAGGCCCGGCTTGACCCGGATGACCGTGTCCTCCGGCGGGAACGTCGACAGGCCGGGCGACACCGTGTCGCTCTCGCCGAGGTCGATGTTCGACTGTTCCAGCACCTCTTCGACGGTCCGGCCGGTGGTCGTCGTGCGGATGCGCATGCTCCCGGCCACGATCGTCACCTTGCGCTCCGAGCGGGCGTTCAGCTTGAAGCCCTCGACCGGGATCTGCCGCAGCCGGGTCGTCGACAGCTGGAGCTTGTTGGGGTTCATCTTGAGCTCTTCGAGCGCGTCCTGCACGTTCAGAGCCGTGGTCAGATGGGTGCTGGAGGTCCCGTCGAGGTTCAGCGTCAGCGGTCTGGCGTGCCGGACGACGATCGTCATGCCGTCGTCGACCTCGGTCGACGGCTTCGGCGAGACCATGTCGCGCTGGTCGTAGGGCACCCCGGCCCCCTCCAGCGCTCCCCTCACGTCGGCCGCGAACGACCGGTGGGTCGTCAGCTTCCCGTCGACGTCGAGGGTGACCTCGCTGGCCAGCCCGAGCCCGGTGACGACACCGACGGAGGCCCCCAGAGCGGCGGCGCACAGGACGGCGAGCCACGGCCGGACCAGCGCCCTCAACCGGGAGGGAGCCTCAGCGGGTTTCTCGACCGGGTGTTCCCAGCCCGACAATTGGCTGCCCGGCTCGCGCGCGGGGCTCTCCAATGTCGGGGAATACACGGATGCGTCCTTCCGGAAGCGCCATGGTCAACTCACACCGTATCGTGACATTGCATTACCAATCACCGAAAACGCGCGGACCGTTCATGTTGATGATCTCGGCCAGCGCCTCCGGCGCCATGTCCTTCACCTCGGCCAGGCAGCGCAGCGTCAGCGGGATCAGATAGGGCGCGTTGGGTTTGCCCCGGTGAGGGGTGGGCGGCAGGTAGGGCGCGTCGGTCTCGACCAGGATCAGCGACGGCGGCGCGACCTTGGCGGCCTCGCGGAGATAGGCGGCGTTCTTGTAGGTGACCGGGCCGGAGAACGACATGAAGTAGCCCGCCCGCACGCAGCGTTCGGCCATCTCGGCGTCGCCCGAGTAGCTGTGGAAGACCACCACCTCGGGCGCGCCCTCGGATTCGAGCACGTCGAGGACCGCGTCGTGGGCGTCGCGGTCGTGGATGACCAGCGCCTTCCCGGTGCGCTTGGCGATCTCGATGTGGGCGCGGAAGGAGGCGTGCTGGTCGTCCTTGGACGCCCAGTCGCGGAAGAAGTCGAGACCGGTCTCGCCGACGGCGCGCACGTGGGGCAGCCGGGCCAGGTCTTCGATCCGGCCGAGCACCTCGGGCGTCGCCGCGTGGGCCTCGTTGGGGTGGATCGCCACGCCCGCGAAGACGGCCTCGTGGTCGCGGGCGATCTCGGCGCCCCACTCGGAGCTGCGCAGGTCGTAGCCGATCGTGACCAGGCGGGTCACCCCGACGGACGCGGCCTCCTCGACGATGCGGCCGACGCTCGCCCCGGCCGCCTCGGCGGCCAGGGCGACGGGGTCACCCGACGACGCCTTGCGCTCCCCCACCATGATGTCGAGGTGGCAGTGGCTGTCGAACACCTCGGCGCCGAGCGCCTCGGGCAGGGGAACGGACATCACTTCTCTTCCAGCCGGGCCAGTTCCTCGTCGACGATCTTCGGGTCGAGCTTGGCGAACAGCGGCTTCGGCGGGGCCAGCGGGGTGCCCGCCTGGATCGGCGTGTGCTCCCAGCGGGCCGAGTCGTTGTAGTCGCCCGTGATGACCGGGTAGGAACGGCCGCCCGGCTCGTCGACCTCGCGGATCTCCGGCATGCCGGACCAGACCCCCTGGCCGCCCAGCATCTCGTGGATCTTGTTGGACGAGGTGGGCAGGAACGGCGTGAGCAGCGTCTTGGCGTCGTCGACCACCTGGAGCGCGACGTGGAGGATGCTGCCTTGGCGGACCGGGTCGTCCTTGATCTTCCAGGGCTCCTGCTCGGCCAGGTAGCGGTTGGCGTCGCGGACCACGTCGAACGCCTCGGTGACCGCGTTCTTGAACCGCGAGCGGCCCAGCTCGGCCCCGACCGCCGGGAAGGCGGCCTTCGAGCGTGCGAGCAGCGCCCGGTCGGCGTCGGTCAGGTCGACCGCGTCGGGGACCTTGCCGAAGTTCTTCGACGCCATCGAGATCGACCGGTTGACCAGGTTGCCCCAGGCCGCGACGAGCTCGCCGTTGTTGCGGTTGAGGAACTCCGACCAGGTGAAGTCGGTGTCCTGGTTCTCCGGGCCGGCCACCGCGATGTAGTAGCGCAGCGCGTCGGCGGAGTAGCGCTCCAGGAAGTCGCGCACGTAGATGACGACCGACCGCGAGGAGGAGAACTTGCGCCCCTCCATGGTCAGGAACTCGCTCGACACCACCTCGGAGGGCAGGTCGAGCCGGCCCAGCGACCCGGCCGAACCGCCCCGGGCGCCCTCTCCGTTGTAGCCGAGCAGCATGGCCGGCCAGATCTCGGAGTGGAAGACGATGTTGTCCTTGCCCATGAAGTAGTAGCCGCGGGCGTCGGGGTTCTGCCACCAGGCACGCCACGCGTCGGGGTCGCCCGACCGGCGGGCCCACTCGACCGAGGCGCTCAGATAGCCGATGACCGCGTCGAACCAGACGTAGAGGCGCTTGTCGTTGCGGTCGCTCCACCCGTCGAGCGGGATCGGCACACCCCAGTCGAGGTCGCGGCTGATCGCGCGCGGCTGCAGGTCGCCCAGCAGGTTGAGCGAGAACTTCAGCACGTTGGGCCGCCACTCGCCCTGCTTGCCCTGGAGCCAGGTGCCGAGCGCGTCGGCGAAGGCGGGCAGGTCGAGCATGAAGTGTTCGGTCTCGATGAACTTCGGCGTCTCGCCGTTGATCTTCGACTTGGGGTTGATCAGGTCGATCGGGTCGAGCTGGTTGCCGCAGTTGTCGCACTGGTCGCCGCGCGCGCCGTCGTAACCGCAGATGGGGCAGGTGCCCTCGATGTAGCGGTCGGGGAGAGTGCGGCCGGTGGACGGGGAGACCGCGCCCATCGTGGTCTTCGGGAAGATGTAGCCGTTCTTGTGGAGGCCGAGGAAGATCTCCTGGGCGACGGCGTAGTGGTTGAGCGTGGTCGTGCGGGTGAACAGGTCGTAGGAGAGGCCGAGGGCCGTCAGGTCTTCGGCGATGACCCGGTTGTAGCGGTCGGCGAGCTCGCGGGCGGTGACGCCCTCCTTGTCGGCCTGGACCTGGATCGGGGTGCCGTGTTCGTCGGTGCCCGAGACCATCAGCACCTTGTTGCCCGCCATCCGCTGGTAGCGGCTGAAGACGTCGGACGGCACGCCGAACCCGGAGACGTGGCCGATGTGGCGTGGCCCGTTGGCGTAGGGCCACGCGACGGCGGTCAAGATGTGCTGAGACATGCCTCCAAGCCTAGAGGCATCGGACTACAGGGTCGGCTGCTTATTCACAGCCTCGGCGGCCTCCTCGGCGGCGGAGGCGGCGATGTCGGCCGGGGTCTCGCGCGAGCGGCGGATGCCCAGGATCGAGATGAACAGCGACGCGAAGATCGTCTGGAAGCTCATGATGAACGCGGTCGCCGAGGGCACGACCAGGCGCAGCGACTCGGCCGGGATCAGCTCGCCGAAGCCCCGGCCGCCCCAGTGGGCCAGCGAGGCGACCAGGCCGACCAGACCGGCGACGGCCAGCAGGCCGCCGATGATCAGGCCGCGTTCGAGGGTGACGATGTCGATCAGCTTCCTGATCCGCCTCGACTCGGGCAGGAAGCCCTCCTCGGCCGCGAACACCTTGGTGAACAGGGCGAACAGCACCGCTTGGAAGCCGATCACCACCATCGCCGAGGCGCCCACGAGGGTGTCGACGTCGAAGGCGAGCTGGCCGATGTAGACAGGGCCGAAGGTCAGCGCCGTGCCCGCGATCAGGCCGAAGATCATCAGGGCCAGGCCGGGGATGAAGAACAGCCAGCGGGGGCTGTAGAGCAGCAGGAAGCGCAGGTGACGCCAGCCGTCGCGCCAGGAGCGCAGGTGCGGCGGGCGGGAGCGGCCGTCGGGCGACAGCGTCGTCGGCACCTCGCGGACCTCCAGGCCCTGGAGGGTGGCCTTGACTACCATCTCGGAGGCGAACTCCATGCCGCCGGTCTGCAGGCCCAGCCGCAGGATCGAGTCGCGGCGGAACCCGCGCAGGCCGCAGTGGAAGTCGCCGATGGCGCTCGGGAAGAACAGCCGGCCCACGAACGACAGGACCGGGTTGCCCAGGTAGCGGTGGAGCGGGGGCATGGCGCCGGGGGCGATGCCGCCCTTGAAGCGGTTGCCCATGACCAGCTCGGAGCCCTTGCGGAGCTCCTCGACGAAGGGCATCAGATTGGTGAAGTCGTAGGAGTCGTCGGCGTCGCCCATGATCACGTATTTGCCGCGCGCCGCGCGGATGCCGCCGATCAGGGCGTTGCCGTAGCCCTTCTGGTCGATGTGCACGACCCGGGCGCCGGCGTCACGGGCGAGCTGCTGGGACCCGTCGGTGGAGCCGTTGTCGGCGATCACCACCTCGCCGTCGATCCCGTTCTCGCGCATGCAGGCCAGGGCCTTGGTGACGCACACCTCCACGGTCTCCGCCTCGTTGAGGCACGGCATGACCACTGTCAGTTCCACGTTCGCTACCCCTGCCGTTAACACCTGTGATCGCCGGTCATGAATCCAACCATGATGCCGTCTGCCCCACGGGCGGCGGGTCAAGTCCCGAAAACCCCTGGCATTCTGTAACCATGGTCGCGGTCGCGGAACCCGCCGTCACAGGCGCCCCCCAGGTCACCTGGAAGGAGCGTCTCGTCGTCACGCTGCGCAATCATCGCTGGTTCGCCGCCGCACTCGCGGCCGGCGCGCTCCTGCGGCTCGTCACGATGCTCGGCTTCGGCCCGGCGATGTGGTTCAACGACTCCTACGACTACGTGTCGGTCGCGCTCCACCCGAGGCCCCACCCGATCAGGCCGGATGGCTACGCCTTCTGGCTGCTGCTGCTCCGACCCTTTCACAGCTTCAGCCTCGTTGTCCTCACGCAACACCTGATGGGCCTGGCAACGGCCGGGTTGATCTACGCGCTGCTGGTCAAAAGGTTCGCCATGGCCGGGTGGGCGGCGGCGCTGGCCACCGTCCCGGTGCTGTTCGACGCCTACCAGATCCAGCTCGAAACGCTGATCATGAGCGACGCCATGTTCATCCTGCTGGTCACCGGCGTGATCACGCTGGTGCTCTGGCACCGCTCGATGACGTGGAAGGTCGGCGCGGCGGTCGGCGGCCTGCTCGCGCTGACCGCGCTGACCCGCAGCATCGGCCTGCCGATCCTGGCGCTCGTGGTGGCGTTCATGCTGATCAAGCGGGTCGGCTGGAAGCCGATCGCGGCCATGGTGGTGGCCTGCGCGATCCCGGTCGTCGGCTACATGGGCTGGTTCAAGGCGGTCAACGGCCCCTTCGCGATGACCCAGAGCGACGGCGTGATCCTCTACATGCGCACGGCCCTGTTCGCCGACTGCGACAAGATGGGCCTCGACCCGCGCGACGACCTCGACCTGGCGCTGCTCTGCATCAACACGCCGGTGGCCGAGCGCGAGAAGTCGGCCCAGGCCTACCTGTGGTGGGACAACGAGAACCAGCTCCACGTCTTCGGCGCGGGCCGCAAGTTCGACGCCGAGACCAACCGCATCGCCAGCGAGTTCGCCAAGCGCGCCATCATGGCCCAGCCGCTCGACTACCTGGCAGCCGTCGCCAAGGACTTCTTCCGCGCCTTCCAGTGGGGCCGCCCCGTCTTCCCCGACGGCAAGACCTTCGGGCTGTACGAATTCAGCAACAACACCACCAACAAGCTCCCCCAGTGGAGCTCCTACCGGGGCCAGACCCACACCGACGCCATGCGCTACGAGAACGGCGAGGCCGCCACCGTCAAGGTCGCCCCGTTCTCGACGTTCATGATGAGCTACCAGTCGGTGGTCCGGCTCCCCGGCACCGTCCTCGGCCTGCTGCTGCTGGTGGGCCTGGTGGGCGTCGTCCAGCGCTGGCGCACCCTCGGCGGGCCGGTGCTGCTGCCGTGGCTCGGCGCGGTCGGGCTGGTGCTGGCCCCGGCGGCCACCGCCGAGTTCGACTACCGCTACCTGCTCCCGGCCGTCCCGCTGGCCTGCCTGGCGGCCGCGATCACGCTCCGCCACGTGCGGCTTCCCCGCAAGCGCACCCCGGAGCCGGTCGCCTCCGAACCCGTGGCGTCGTGAACGATCACGCGCCCGAGTGCACCGCGTTGTAGAGGTCCCGCTTGGAGACGCCCGCGTCCCTGGCCACGTCGCTGATCGCCTGCTTGCGGGTGACGCCGGTCGCCTCCAGCCGGGCGACCTCGCCGAGGAGATCGTCCACCGACACCTCACGCGGCACCGCCCCGGCCACCACGATCGTGATCTCGCCCTTGGCCCCGGGCGCCCAGGCGGCGAGCTCGGCCAGGCCGCCGCGCCGCACCTCTTCATAGGTCTTCGTCAGCTCCCGGCAGACGGCGGCGGCGCGGTCGTCGCCGAACGCCCCGGCCATCGCCAGCAGCGAGGCCTCCAGCCGGTGGGGCGCCTCGAAGAACACCATCGTGCGCTCCTCGGCGGCCAGCCTCTCCAGCCGCCGCGCCCGGTCGCCGGCCTTGCGGGGCAGGAACCCCTCGAAGCAGAACCGGTCGCTGGGCAGCCCGGAGATCGCGAGAGCGGTGGTGACGGCCGACGGACCGGCCAGCGCGGTCACCCGCACCCCGGCGTCGACGGCGAGCCGGGTCAGCCGGTAGCCGGGGTCGGACACGCCCGGCATGCCCGCGTCGGTGATCACCAGCACCTTCTGGCCTTCGAGGAGGCAGCCGAGCAGCTCCTTGGCCCGCGCGGCCTCGTTCTGGTCGTAGTAGGACACGACACGCCCGGCGATCTCCGCCTCGATGTCGGTTGCCAGCCGCCGCAGCCTCCGGGTGTCCTCGGCGGCGATCACGTCGGCGCTCTCCAGAGCGGCCCGCAGCCGGGGCGAGGCGTCGCCCGGCTGCCCGATGGGAGCGCCGGCCAGCACGAGGGTCCCGTAATCCGTCACGCCTCAAGTATGAAAGCTTCAGTGGGGTGTCTGACTGCCGTGCCTCCGGCACGGCGGTCCTCGCGCTCATATCCGGTGTCTTCCCTCCTCCGCTCTGGTCGCTTCGCTCCCGGCGCTCCGTCAGTCCAGACACCGGCGCGCTGCGGCGTTCCAGGTTTCGCGGCGCCTTCTGCCCCGGCGGCTCTCATGACCCTCGCTCTGATCTCTTCGGGCGGGGGCTCGGTGTGGGGTCAGGAATCGGGGTGTACGTCGTGTTCGTAACGGCGTGTCGCCAGTAGTGTGTCGCCGTGGCCGTGACAGATTTCGCTGACAAGGCGCCCGAACAGCCCGAGCCGCAGGAGCAGGCGCTCTCGGTGCGCGAGCGGCTGCTGCCGCCGATGCCGGGCGGCGGGTTGTGGGCCTGGCTCGGCCCCGCGATCATCGCCGTGTTCGGCGGGTTCCTGAGGTTCGACCGCCTTGAGGTGCCGAAGGCGGTGGTCTTCGACGAGACCTACTACGCCAAGGACGCCTGGTCGACGCTGAAGTTCGGCGTCGAGACCCAGTTCCTCGACGGCGACGCGGCCAACCAGGCGATGCTGCGCGGCGACGACAACATCTTCAAGGTCTGTCAGAACGTCGCCGACTGCGGGTCCTATGTCGTCCATCCGCCGCTCGGCAAGTGGATGATCGGGCTCGGCGAGTGGATGTTCGGCCTCAACCCGTTCGGCTGGCGGTTCGCCGCCGCGCTGCTCGGCACGATCTCGATCTTCCTGCTGGCCCGGCTGGCCCGCCGGATGACCCGCTCCAACCTGCTGGGCTGCCTGGCCGGGTTCCTGCTCGCGGTCGACGGCCTCCACTTCGTGCTGTCGCGCACCGCCCTGCTCGACATCTTCCTGATGTTCTGGCTGCTGGCCGGGTTCGCCTGCCTGGTCGTCGACCGCGACCAGAGCCGCGAGCGGCTGGCCGACTGGTATGAGAACTCCCCCGTCAGCGACCTGGGGCCCAGGCTCGGGCTGCGCCCGTGGCGGCTGGCGGCGGGGCTGTGCTTGGGCGCGGCGCTGGCCACCAAGTGGACCGGCATCCTGTTCATCGCCGCGTTCGGCATCATGACGGTCCTGTGGGACCTCGGCGCCCGCCGCGCGGTCGGCCTGCGCCGCCCGCTACTGGCCACGCTCAAGCTCGACGTCCCGCTCGCGTTCGCCTGGGTGGCGATCGTGTCCCTGGTCGTGTACGTCGTGTCGTTCTTCGGCTGGTTCGGCAGCGACCGGGGTTACGGCCGCAACTGGGCCGAGGCCACCTCGGGCGGCTGGCAGAACTTCGTGTTCAGCTCGTTCCGCTCGTGGTTCGACTACCAGACCCAGATCCTGTCGTTCCACACCGGCCTGGAGACCACCCACCCCTACCAGTCGCAACCGTGGCAGTGGCCGCTGCTCACCCGCCCCGTCGCGTTCTTCTACGAGTCGCCGTCGGGCTGCGGCGCCGACAGCTGCTCGTGGGCCGTGCTCGGCACCGGCACCCCGATCATCTGGTACGCCGGTCTCGCCGCCCTCGTCGCCATGATCGCCTGGTACGTCGCCACCCGCGACTGGCGGGCCGGGGCTGTCCTGCTGGGCTACGCCGCGGGCTGGCTGCCCTGGTTCTACTTCGCCTGGGCCGACAACCGCACGATGTTCCTCTTCTACGCCATCCCGATGGTGCCGTTCATGATCCTGGGCGTCGCGCTGGCGGCCGGCCTGGTCATCGGCCCGGCCGGCGCCCCGTTGCAGCGCCGCCGCGCCGGCGCGATCGCGGTCGGCGTGTTCGCGCTGCTGGCCCTGCTCAACTTCTGGTGGCTCTATCCGGTGCTGTCGGCGGAGCTCCTGCCGTACCAGGACTGGTATGACCGGATGTTGTTCAAGAAGGGCTGGATCTGACCTCTGGCGGGCAGGTCCGTATCGTGAGTCACTAGGGGGGTGGTCCCGAGTGTCTCTCGGTCGTCGTCAACGGTGGGTGCCATACGGCAGACTGCGGGTCATGCCCGCACCTGACGTGGCGGCCCTCCTCGCCGAGCTGGAGCGAGCCGAGCCGGATGTCGCCGACTCGGCTCGAGTCGCCGTTGAGTGGCTCACCGGCGGCGAGGCCCTTGAGACGATCAGCCAGCTCGATGTCTGCGAGTTCCTCTGGTACGCCCTGCCGATCAAGGTGACGGGCGACCGCCAGGGCATCGCCCGCGCCCTCGGCCGCCTGTTCGAGCTGGGCGGCATGGAGCGCTACGCCGCCCTCTGCGACTCGCCCACCACGACCAGGATCCTGCGCGTCTACGCCCGTGAGGGCGAGGAGGCCGGCACCGCCGCCTACCAGGACGCCGTGGAGGCGACCGGAGTGCTGCCTCCGGACGTCCCGGAGCTCAGCTGGAGCTCCATCATGGGGCCGGAGGAGCTCGGCGCCCACGTGGCCTGCGCGGCGGCTCTGGAGCTCGCTCTGGTCTCCGGCGAGCTCACCCAGCCGGGCGAGAAGACGTTCGCCAAGGGCCGTCTCGACCTGACCCGCCGCTGGCTGACCAGCCCCCGCCCCGAGCTCGGCGGCGACTGCTGGCTCCACCGCGTCCACGGCGAGCGCCTCAACCGCTGGGTCCTCGGCCGCGGCCGTCCCCGGCGGGAGCTCGCGCAGCCCTTCGAGGTGCGGCTCCACGCACCCGTCGCCGCTCCCGAAGAGCCCCATCTGGCGTCGCTGTGGTGGCTGCTCGACTGGGCCGAGACGGGCGGCGTCCCGCTGACCCAGAAGTTCAACGTGGCCCGCGCCCTGGTGATCGAGTCGGTCGAGCTGTTCGGCTGGGACACGCTGAGCTCGGGCACCGTCCGGGGCGAGGCCGACGTGCCGACCCTGACGATGCTCCGCGAGCTGGTCATGGGCGAGCTGAAGGCCGTCCGGCGCACGGGCCGCAAACTCGTCCTGACCTCGGCGGGCCGCCGGCTGGCCGACAACCCCGACAGCCTCTGGACGTCCGCCGCGGCGACCCTGCTCACCCCCGCCAAGGGCGAACACGACTTCGAGGTCTCCATCCGCGAGTCGGCCCTGATGCTGCTGGCCGACGGCGCCGAATACACCTACCCCGACCTGTGCGAACGCGTCGCCGAGGTGGTCAACGGCGAAGGCTGGCGCTCGGCCGCCGGAGCCCAGGTGAGCGCCCGCGACCTGGGCGCCCCGATGGGCGAGTTCCAGCGCCGCCTCGACGCGCTCGACCTGCGCGTGTCGTGTGACTGGCGCTCGACCTGGCAGCTCACCCCGGTCGGCCAGGCCGCCGCCCTGTCGGCGCTGCGCACCCAGGCCTTGCGCCCGAGGCAGTACGCCGGGCTCGGCTGAACCACTTCAGATCCGCGCGCAGCGGATGCGGGGGGTCGCGCGTTCTATCTACATGACGGGTGACATGCTCCAGGACTTCGCGCCGCCGCCCGAGGTCCTGGTCGCCCTCTACCGGGACAACCGGCTCGACCTGATCCGGCTGGCGCTGCTGCTGGTCGGTGACCGGGAGACCGCCGAAGACGTCGTCCAGGACGTGTTCGCCCGGCTCCACGGCAGCAGGCCGGGCACGCTGACCCTGGCGTATGTCCGCACCAGCGTGCTCAACGGGGCGCGTTCGGCGCTGCGCCGCCGCAGGGTGGCGATCCACCGGCCCCCGCCGCCGCCCGTCCCGGCGGACTCGGCCGAGGCGGCCGTCCTGCTGGGCGAGACGCGGCAGGAGGTGCTGACCGCGCTCGACCGGCTGCCGGCCCGGCAGCGGGAGACCCTGGTGCTGCGCTACTACCTCGACCTGTCCGACGGGGAGATCGCGGAGGTGACCGGGCTGCGGCAGAGCACCGTCCGCTCGACGGTCATGCGCGCGCTGATCCGCCTCGAACGCGAGCTGAAGGCGTCGACATGAGTCACCTCGAAGACATCCTCCGCGACGCCCTCGCCGGCCGGGCCGCCACCGTCGAGGACGACGGGCTGGTCCATCCGGTGCCCGAACCCCGCAGGTCGTGGCCGGTGCGCTGGCGCGCGCCCCTCGCCGTCGCGGCCGCCTTCGCCGTCGTGGCGGGCGGCCTCCTGGTGGGTGTACGCGGCCTCGCCCCCACGCCCGCCCCCTCCGACCCCTTCCAGCCCGTCCTGGCCGCCCCCGTCGAGCAGGTGTGGCCGGGGGCCGTCCACACGATCCCGGCCGAGGGGCCCGGCGGGGTCGCGTTCACCCCCGCCGACGTCGCCGACGGGGCGGTCGTCGGCACCGGCCAGCAGGAGACGATCCTGCGCTACGACCTGACCCGGCGCGCCTTCAACGTGGTGGCGACGGTGCACACGTACACCTCGCACCTGGTCGCGGGCCAGGGCCACGCCGCCTGGTGGGCCGACGGCGCGATCTGGTCGGCCCCGCTGACCGGCGGCGAGCCGCGGCGCGTCGCCCCCGCCGGGACGTCCCCGGGCTCGCTGACCGGCCTGGCCGTCGCCGGCGGCATGATCACCTGGTCGACGGTGGAGGCCGGCATCCAGAGCGTCCCGCTGTCCGGTGGACCGGTCGCCCGGATGCCCGGTTCGGCCGGTTACACCCTGATGGAGTGGCCCTGGGCCGGTCGAGCGCCCGACCGGCTGGTCGACCTGCGCACCGGCACCTGGTCGACGGCCCCCACCCCGCCCGGCCGCACGGTCTGGTTCGGCTGCGGCCCGGAATGGTGCGCCGACCTGCTGGAGGTGTGGCGGCGCGACGGCACGATCACGCGCCGCCTGCCCGGACGGCCGACGAGCCGGCTGTGGGGCTCGCACGTGGTCCATCTCGTGCAGCAGGACGCCGCCGGAACCCGGGCCTCGACCCTTTACGACGTGCCCAGCGGCCGGGCCGGGCAGATCGTCTCCGGCGCCGAGGGCGTCCAGCTCGGCGACGAGGTGACCTGGTTCCGCCAGGGCGGCACGCTGACCGTCATCGACATGGACGCCCTGCGCTGACCTGCTTCGTCATGAGCTACGGCACCGCCGCCAGGAACAGGTAGCTCCCGCACAGCGCGAGGTGCACTCCGGCCTGCAGCAACGTGGCCCGTCCGGGGATGACGGTGAGCGTCCCGACGACGGCCGTGAGCGCGAGCAGCGTGATGTGCACCGCCCCGAGCCCCAGCGTGAGCGGCCCGGTGAGCCAGATCGAGGCGATCGCGATGGTCGGGATGGTCAGCCCGATGCTGGCCATCGCGGAGCCCAGCGCCAGGTTGAGGCTGATCTGCACGCGGTTGCGCCGCGCGTTGCGGGCCGCGGCCAGGGTCTCCGGCAGCAGCACCAGCAGCGCGATGACGACGCCGACCACCGACCCCGGCAGCCCGGCGCCCGTGACCGCGTCCTCGATGGTCTTCGACTCGACCTTGGCCAGCCCGACCACCGCGACCAGCGCCACGAGGAGCAGGACGAGGCTGGTCAGCGCCATCGTCGCCGGAGGCACGTCGGCGTGGCTGTCGTCGTCGCCCTCCGGCAGGAAGTAGTTCCGGTGCCGGATGCTCTGGACGAACACGAACAGGACGTACAGAGAGATGGAGACCACGGCGGCGAAGGCGAGCTGCGGGCCCGAGAACTCCGGACCGGGGTTGCTGGTCGTGAACGTCGGCAGCACCATCGACAGCGTCGCCAGCGTGATCACGGTGGCCAGCGCCGCGCCGGTCCCCTCGGGATTGAACGGCGCGGTCCCCCGTTTCAACGCCGTGAGCAGCAGCGACAGCCCGACGATGCCGTTGCAGGTGATCATCACGGCGGCGAAGACGGTGTCGCGCGCGAGCGCGGTCGCCGCAGGCCCGCCCGAGATCATCAGCGTGACGATCAGCCCCACCTCGATGACCGTGACCGCGACCGCGAGGATCAGCGACCCGAAAGGTTCCCCCACCCGGTGGGCGACCACCTCGGCGTGGTGGACCGCCGCCAGCACACACCCCGCCAGCAGCAGCACGATCACGAGCTCGACGACTGGTGGCAGCTCGCGCTCCCACACCGCGCCGAGCGCCAGCAGGGAGACGACGGGCACGATCGTGGCGGCCAGCCGCAGCCGGGAGCTCATGGGGCCTCATTCGTGGTGGTCAGCAGACGTCGATGGAAAGCCGCCTGGAAGCGAGCGGTCCGGGCGTGCCGATCGCGGATCGCGGCGACGCCGGGTGGAGGTTCCCCTTGGTAGGTCCGGTGGATCTGGTGCACCAGGAATCCCGCCGTGTGGTCGTGGTCATATCGGAGATGAGCGGAGAGAAACCTCTGCTCCGCCGGTGAGAGCTCAAACTCCGTGCTCAGCGCGAGACCGAAGTCGGCGAAGCGGAGCCGCTCGCCGTCGGTGAGAACGTTGCCGAAGTGCGCGTCGAAGTGGACGAGCCCGCGCGAGCTCATGAAGTCGCATCCCCGGGCGAGCTCCCGCTCCGCCCGGACGAAGCGCGCCTCGTCGGTGAGCCACTCTCCCAGCGTGTACGGGATGTGCTCCAGGAACAGCACGAGGCTGTGCGAGGCCGCGCCGATCGCTTCGAGCCGCGCCCGCACGGCCGGGGAGCCCCGCCAGTGCGCGACCGCCCCGTCGATCCCGCCGAACTCGTCGGCGAACCCCTCGGGCGGGGAGTCGGGGATGACCCGCCAGTGGTGGAGCAGCGGAAACCCGTCGTAGTCGCCCGCCCGGACCCAGGCGTTCGTCATGAGGTGGACGGCCAGCTCACGCCAGGCCCCGAAGCCCGCCGAGCCCAGGCCGTAGTGGTAGAAGTCGGGCAGGTCGAACAGGTTCCTCGTCGACCGGACGTTCTCGGGCCGCAGCTCCAGATCGGTCAGCGGGACCCGTTTGACGAAGACGGGCGTGCCGTCGACGTCGAGGGTGGCCGACCGCCCGCCGATGCCCGCGCCGTGCGCGGCGGCCTGCCGCACCCGGTCGGCGAGTTCGCGGTCGTCCAGCGACGACAGCCTTTCTCCTGGCTTGTCCACAGATCGATTCTTCCCCTCGCCGGGCCACGGCGAAGATCCGCCAGGCCGGAAAACCGATGGCCGGAGATCGGGGGATTCGGGAAGCTGGTCCGTATGCAGGCCACCGTCACCGTCACGCCGGCCGCTCTTCCCGAGGTGCTGCTCAACGTCGCGCTGGTGCGTCCCGTCTTCCTCTGGGGCGCGCCCGGCATCGGGAAGAGTTCCCTGGTCAGGGCGTTCGCCGAGTCGCTCGGGCTTGAGTGTGTGACGCTGCTGGGCACCCAGCTCGCGCCCGAGGACCTCATCGGCGTGCCGCAGATCGTCGGCGACCGGAGCCGGTTCGCGCCGCCCGAGTCGATCGCGCGCGACGAGCCCTACTGTCTTTTCCTGGACGAGCTCAACGCGTCGTCGCCGGAGGTGCAGAAGGCCTTCTACTCGCTGATCCTCGACCGGCGGATCGGGACCTACGAGCTGCCCGAGGGGTCGGTCGTCATCGGGGCGGGCAACCGGGCGACCGACAACGCGCTCGCCCGGCCGATGCCGTCGGCGCTGGTCAACCGGATGATCCACGTTCACCTGCGGGCCTCGGCCGACGACTGGCTCGTCTGGGCCTCCGGCAACGGCGTGCACCGGTGGGTGGTCGACCATCTCGTCCAGCGGCCCGATCACCTGTGGAGCGCCCCGCCGAAGACGGAGGAGCCGTTCTCCACGCCGCGCGGCTGGCACATGCTGTCGGACGCGCTGCACGCCTACGGCGAGAACGTCGACGGCGACACGCTGGCCGTGCTCGCCCACGGGACCCTGTCGCCGGTGCACGCGTCGGCGTTCCGGGCCTACGTGAAGACGGTCCGGCACGCCTTCGACCTCGACGCCGTCATCAAGGGCGAGGTGGCCTGGCCGCGCGACCCGCAGGACCGCGACCTGCTGTTCTTCCTGTCGGAGGCGTTCCGGGCGCGGCTGGCCAAGGACCTGCCGGCGTCCAGGAAGCACGCCTCCCCGGCGCTGCAGAAGCTGGCGTTCCGGTCCAAGGCGCTGCTGATCGAGCTGGCCGAGATCAGCCTCGAATGCGCCCAGCTGGTCATCGCGACCGACGACAACGGCGTGCCGGTCCTGCCGTCGTGGTTCCTCATCGAGGTGGGCCGCGACCTGCCCCGGCTCGCGGCGGCGCGGGCCTGATGAGCAGGCAGCGCAAACCCGACCCGTGGCGCGTGGCGGTCCATCGCGGCTGGCACGAGGTCTCGGCGCAGCCGCTGTTCCGCACCATGCGGGTGGGCCTGGACCTTGAGGAGGACCTGCCCGACGGCCTGTGGGCCGACATCCTCCCGGAGGGGCCGGTCCGCTTCAATCCGCGCGTCCGCGCCGAATCCGACCAGTGGGCCTGGGTGTTCGCCCACCTGCTGCTGCACGCCGGTTTCGGCCACCTCGACCCGCGCAACGCCGAGCCGGGCGACCTCGACCGCCCGAGCGGGCGCGAGAAGCGGCGGCGGCCCCGGCTCCACTACCAGGCGGCCTGCTGCGTGGTCGTCGACCGGTTCCTCACCTCCGTCGGCGTCGGCCGCCCGCCCCGCCCGCTGCCCGACCTCCCGGTCGAGGACGAGGCGACGCTGGCGAGCCGCTGGCTGACCGGCGTCCCGCCCGAGTTCGCCCCCGGCGAGCACCCCGACTTCACCGTCGGCACCGACAAGCAGGCCGACTGGCGCAAGTTCCCCCACGAGCTCGCCATCGGCGTCTCCTCGGCCGCGACGTCGGCCGTCACCGTGGCCTCCGGCGGCGACCCGCTGCGCCGCAAGCCGCCGTGGGAGCTGGCGCTCGGCTGGTTCGTGTCGTCGTATCCGCTGCTGGGCGCGCTCGCGGCCGGGATGAAGATCGTCGCCGACGCCGACGTGGCCCGGGGATGGGACATCGCCATCGCCGCCGTCAACGCCGAGGCCGGCGAGCTCTACGTCAACCCGCTGCGCGAGCTCACGACCGAAGAGTGGCGGTTCGTCCTCGCGCACGAGATGCTCCACGCCGCCCTGCGCCACGGCGACCGGACAGGCGGGCGCGACCCGTACCTGTGGAACGTGGCCTGCGACTACGTCGTCAACGGCTGGCTCGTCGAGATGAACGTGGGCGAGATGCCCGAAGGCCTCCTCTACGACCCCGACCTGCGCGGACTGTCCAGCGAGGAGGTGTACGACCGCATCACCACCGACCTGCGCCGCATGCGCCGCCTGGCCACCCTCCGGGGCAAGGGCCTCGGCGACCTCCTGAACGAGTCCGCCACCCCCGGCCGCTACGCCGACCTCGACGCCTACTACCGCAGCGCCCTGTCCCAGGGCCTGGAATACCACCTGTCCTCCGGCCGAGGCCACCTCCCGAGCGGCCTGGAACAGGAGATCCGCGCCCTCGACCACCCCCCGCTCCCCTGGGACGCCCAACTGGCCCGCTGGTTCGACGAACACGTCCGCAGCCCCGAACGCAAGCGCACCTACGCCCGCGCGTCCCGCCGCCAGTCGTCCACCCCCGGCATCCCGCGCCCCGGCTGGATCCTGCCCGAGGAGATCGTCCGCCAGGCGACGTTCGGCGTGGTCCTCGACACGTCGGGCTCGATGGACGTCCGCCTGCTCGGCAAGGCCCTGGGCGCGATCGCGTCGTACGCCCTGGCCAGGGACGTGCCCCAGGCCCGGGTCGTCTTCTGCGACGCCGCCGCCTACGACGCGGGCTACCTCCCGGTGGAGACGATCGCCGGCCAGGTGCGGGTGCGCGGCCGGGGCGGGACGGAACTGCAACCGGGCGTCAACCTGCTCGAACGCGCCGACGACTTCCCGCACGACGGACCGATCTTGATCATCACCGACGGCTGGTGCGACGTGATCCGGGTGCGGCGCGAACACGCCTACCTGCTCCCGGAAGGAGCCTCCCTCCCCTTCCGCCCACGGGGCCCGGTCTTCCGGATGCGGCCGTGACCAGTTCTGGACCAGCCCGGTCGTCACCTGCTCAGGTCGGTTGAAAGGTCCCAGAGGCGGCGGGCGTCGTCGGGGTCGAGGGCGTGGTCGGCGACGCCCCGGCGCACGCCCGGGGTGAACGGCTCGGCCTCCTGGCAGTCCTCGAAATACCGGCCGGTGACGCCTGCCACCAGGGGTGACGCGGCGAGGAGGACGGAGGTCGCGGCCCCCTGGGCGATGTTCTTCTCCGTGACGCCGGTGGTGCCCGAGGGGTCGAAGCTGGGCGGGGGTGTGACGACGTGGCGGCCGAGGTCGGTCTCCCAGATGCGGCCGGGGTTGAGGGCGTTGACGGCGATGCCGTCGGGGGCCCAGCGTTTGGCGGCCTCGACGGCGAACAGGATGTTGGCGGTCTTCGACTGGGCGTAGGCGAGCCACGGGTCGTAGGGGTCCCGGGTGAAGTCGAGGTCGTCGAAGCGGACCGGGCCGTTGACGTGGCCGACCGAGCTGACCACGACCACCCGCGCGTCCCCGGCCTCGCGGAGCGCGTCGTGGAGGCCGACGGTGAGCGCGAAGTGGCCGAGGTGGTTGGTGGCGAACTGGAGCTCGCGGCCCTCCGGGGTGCGCTGTTCGGGGGTGGCCATGACGCCGGCGTTGTTGACGAGGATGTGCAGTGGGCCCGTCCAGCTACGTGTGAAGGCGGTGACGGAGTCCAGGTCGGCCAGGTCCAGCAGCGCCACCCGCAGGCCGGGCGCGGTGACCGGGTTGCGTACGGCGATGGTCACCTCCGCGCCCGCCGAGGCCAGCGCCCGCGCGGTCTCGCGGCCGAGGCCGCCCGCGCCGCCGGTGACGATCGCGCGACGTCCGCTGAGGTCGACGCCCGCGATCACGTCGTCGGCGGTGGATCGGGGGCCGAACGGGGTGGTGAAACGCTGTGGCATGGGATCTTCTCCTCTAGGCTTAAAAGCGGAGCCGAATCCGCTTATGACCGTCCACAATAAGCGGAGGCGACTCCGCTTATGCAAGGGGGGACCATGCCTCGTTCACTCCGCGCCGACGCGCAGGCCAATCAGGAGCGCCTGCTCGACGTCGCCGCGCGCGTGTTCGCCCGGGAGGGCGCCGACACCTCGCTCAAGGCCATCGCCGCCGAGGCCGGCGTCGGCATCGGCACGCTCTACCGCCGCTTCCCGACCCGCGAGGACCTCGTCGAGGCGACCTACCGCAACGAGACCACGCGGCTGTGCGAGTCGGCGCCCCGGCTGCTGGAGCGGCATCCGCCCGTCGAGGCCTTCCGGGCGTGGATGGAGGACTTCGTCGACTACATGCTCACCAAGCAGGGCATGTCCGACGCGCTACCGGCCATCCTCGCGACCCGCGACGGCCTGCGCCTGCACAGCCGCCAGGCCCTCGGGGAGGCGGTGGAGACCCTGCTCGCGGCGGGGATCGCCGCCGGGCGGCTGCGGGCGGACGGTTCGGCGTCCGACGTGCTCATGGCGCTGGGCGGGATCACCCTGATCAGCGGTCACGAACACCAGCGCGACCTCGCGTCGCGGCTCATCTCGCTGCTCCTCGACGGACTGGCGAGCAGGGCGAGCGCCGCCGCCGGATGAGACCCGGGCTCGACCGGCGTGAACGCCCGTTCTGAGCAGCGGCGGAGACTCAGGCGCATTCGAGGGAGTCGAGCCAGGCGAGCAGGCGGGCGCCCTCGCGTTCCATGACCCCCGGGTCCCGCAGGGCGTTGGCCAGCAGGGACATGCCCTGGTATCCGCCCACCAACGTGAGCGCCAGACCGTCGGGGCCCGGCAGGCCCAGTTCGCGGAACTGGCGCTCCACCCACATGAGCAGGAGCCGGATGACCCTGCCCGCCTCGACGTCCAAGCCGCCCTCTTCGCGTTTGTCCAGCTCGACGGCGAGTGTGCCGGTCGGGCAGCCGTAGCGGGCGGCGACGTCGCGCCGGCTGACCCATGCGGCGATCAGCCCTTTGAGGCGCTCGCGAGGATCGGGGAACTTGTCGAGCCGCCCGGTGAGCTCGTCGAGCTGCCGCGCATGTTCGGACAGCGCGCCCGCGACGAGCTCGTCCTTGGTCTTGAAGTAGTAGTAGACGTTGCCCACGGGGACCTCGGCCGCCCGCGCGATGTCGGCGATGGTCGTGCGCTCGGCGCCCTGCCGGTGCACGACCTCGGCCGCGGCCCTCATCAGCCGCTGCCTCTTCCCGCCACCCGAGTCAGTCACCTGACTGACTATACGGCGATCTCTGTGCTACGTTGGTTTTAAGTCAGTCAACTAACTCAGAACGAAGGAACCCGTCTTGATCGTCGTCACAGGCGCCACCGGCAACGTGGGCCGCACGCTGGTCCGCACCCTCACCGAGCAGGGCCACGAGGTGACCGCCGTAGCGCGCCGCGTCACCCCGGCCGACACGCCCCCCGGCGTCCGCGCCGTCGCCGCCGACCTCGCGCAGCCGTCCGCCGACGTGCCCTCCGAGGGCGCGGCGGTGTTCCTGCTGATCGGCGGGGATCTGATGATGGCCGGTGACCCCGTCCGCGTCGTCGCTCCGTTCGCGAACTACGGCAGGATCGTCCTCCTCAGCTCGCAGGGAGTGGCCACGCGCCCGCAGTCCCCCTCCCATGGGCGCGCCTTCGCCGCCTTCGAACAGGCCGTCATGGACTCGGGCACGGAGTGGACCATCCTGCGCCCCGGCGGCTTCGCCTCCAACGCCTACGCCTGGGCATCGTCCGTCAGGGCCGCCCGCACGGTCGCCGCGCCCTTCGGCGAGGTCGGCCTGCCGATCATCGACCCGGACGACATCGCCGCCGTCGCCGCCGCCACCCTCACCCAGCCGGGCCACGCCGAAGCGGTCTACGAGCTGACCGGCCCCACGCCGACCACTCCGCGCCAGCGCGCCGCCGCCATCGCGGACGCCATCGGCGAGCCCATCACCTTCATCGACCAGACCCGGGAGGAGGCCCGCGCCCAGTTGCTCACGTTCATGCCCGCACCCGTGGCCGACACCACTCTCGACATCCTCGGGACCCCCACCGCCCGCGAACGGTCGGTCAGCCCCGACGTCGAGAAGATCCTCGGCCGCGCCCCCACCGCCTTCGCCGACTGGGCCAGGCGCAACGCCTCCGTGTTCGAGCAGGTGATGTAGGTCCCGATCGCCCCGCCGCAGGCGCGATCTCGGCGGCGCTGTCAGTTGCGCATGGTGAACGTCAGGATGGTGCGGTCGTCAGGTTGCCCGTCGGCGTCGTTCTGCACGCGGATCTGCCTGGTGGCGGACTGTCCCGGCCAGAGCAGGAACGTGCCGATGCTCCCCTTGCCCTTCAGCCAGGGGGTGTCCGCGCTGTCACCCTCGAAGAACCAGACGACGATGTTGTCGACGGTCAGAATGCCGGGGGCGGTCCACCGGAGCCGGTAATAGATCTCGGTACGGATTTCTCCCCCGCATTTGGCCCAGGCCTTGAAACTCTTGGCCGGCCCGCCGACAGTCCCCGTCTTGCTGAGCGGGATGTTGTAGCGGCAGCGCTCGTTCTTGCCGAAATTCTCGTAATCCATCATGTCGAACGCGATATTGCCGGTCGCGGTCCGGTCGGCCAGGGCGGACGCCTCGGCGGCGGGTGCGAACAGGCCCAGGGAAAGGGCTCCCGCGGCGGCACTGAGGCCGAGAGAGCGGACAATGCGGTTCACCGGAATCTCCTTTGGAGAGGACGACGCTGTCCGCAGTAGAAGCCACTCCCCTTGCAACACGCCTTCACGACACCTTCTCGAAGTAAGGCAAGATGGCCGTGTGCGCGTGCCCCTCTCGCCCGACCACGAGATGATGAAATTGGCGCGCCGCTATGTGGTCGCAAGACGCGTCGAATTCCCGCGTTACATGAACCTCATGGGGAACTTCCTCGGCCTTTCCGACCGGAAGGTGATCCGTTTCGGGCGCGCGCTCGCCAAGGACGCCCGCCGCATCTCCGATCACGACCTCAGCGTCCTGCTCGACGGTGAGTGGCGCGCACGACTGACCGCCGCATGGCTCATCGGGCTTGATCGCCGCGTGCAGTTCCGTGAGCGGCTGTCGACGATGCTCCTCGACAGCGAACTGGTCTACGCGGGGGCCGGATACTGCCTGGCGCTGGCCCGCTTCGGCGAGGACGAGGACGCGGCGATCCTGTCCTCCTACCTCGATCGCTATCTACCGCAAGTGGAGAATCGCTACGACGAGAAGCTGGCAACCGACCACGCCGGCCGGTTCCTGACCCCCAACGGGCTGTGGGAGACCTTCTCGCCGGACGATCCGGACGCGAGCGACTGTAAGCGCGCCATGGCGGAGCAGGTCTCGTTCGCCGAGAGCGCCATGAACGGCACCCTGGCCGGCTGGACCGCAGGACGCGACTGGGCTTAGCCACTCGGCGACTTTCCGAGGCACAGCGAAGCGAGACCTTACCGGGGAGCGTGACGGATCCCCCGTAATCGATGCTTGAAAGGGGCAATAGCATCCTGCAATGGCCAATGAACGTCATTACGGCGGGGAGAGCTCCGCCTTCATCACAGCGCTGGTGGCTCTCCAACGCGCCCAGGGCGTGCCGCTCGACCAGGCATACCAGTTCGCCGAAGCCACCTATCGGGAGACGACGTCCAGAAAAGGCAGGAACTCCTTCGGCAACGACGAACTCCTGGAATTCCTGAGGTTGTTCGAACAGCGCTGAACCATCGGCTCCCGGCTGCGGGCCGGGAGCCACGTTGAGATGTACCAGGTCAAGGCTGCTTGTGCGGAATTGCACAGCACCCACATGCACTCGTCCTGCGAGCCGCGCGATCTACCGCACATGGGGAACGTCACGGCCGGGCAACGCATCGATCTCCTCACGAACCACGGTGTACTGGGACTGGTCCTGCCGCCTTGGCAAGGCTCAAAGCTGTCCCGGACGGCCAGAGGCCCGACCGCCACACCGCCAAGCCTGACGATCTCGGCCACTCCGGAGTCTCCCGTGGACGACCCGTCACCTCGATCAGCGCCTCATCAAGGTCGGGCCGCTGGAGACCAAGACGCCCTCCCACCGGCTCATCCATGGTCCGACCCTCGCCATGCCCGGGTGCAACCTCGAAACCGGAGTCGAGCTCACCCCGTACAGGAACCGACTCACCGCACCTCTCTCCAGCACGCCAACGGACGCGACGAGCTGCGCGCGAGGTCGGCGATGGTCCCACTTGGGCAAGTCGAGGCAGGCCCGTGACGCAACCTGGCCCTGACCTTCATGCTCTCCCTCCCCAAAAGGGGTACTAAGGGATGAAGGGGTACTAAAGGAGGCAGGCTGCCAAAAACCGATAAGGCCGTCAGAAAAGGTCGAAAGTGGGGGATTCATATGACGGAGACCAGTGCGCCATCGGCCAAGGGCATGCCAGTCCCACGAGAGCGCGTCCCTGACCACGGCCGGACCACCATCGCGGGGGACGTCGTCGCGAAGATCGCGGGCGTGGCCGCCCGGGAGATCTCCGGGGTGCACGACTTCGGCACCGGCCCGGCCCGCGTGTTCGGCGCGTTCAAGGGCAGACTCGGCGCCGAGGAGGGCGTCACCCGCGGCATCGCCGTCGAGGTGGGCGAGCGCCAGGCCGCGGTGGACATCGATCTGGTCGTCGACTACGGCGTGGCCATCCCGGGTCTCGCGGCAGCGGTCCGGGACAACGTGATCACCGCCGTCGGGGAGATGTGCGGGCTCGAGGTGACCGAGGTGAACGTCGCGGTGGACGACGTCTACCTGCCCAGCCAGGACGAGTCCTCGGGCACCAGGGAAGGTGCGCGGGTCCAATGACCACGAGCACGGGCCCGGACGCGAGGCGGATCGCCGAGACGGTGGCCTCGTGTCCCGGCGTCGCCGCGCTCCTCGCCGGTCCGTTCGGGACGGTCGCCACGTATCTTCCCGGCGGATCCGTGACGGGGGTGCGCCTGCGCGACGAAGTGGTCGAGATTCATGTGGCCGTCCGGTACGGCAGGCCGATCCCCGAGATCGTGGCCGAGGTCCGCGAAGCCGTGGGCCCGCTGATCGGCGACAGACGTGTGGACGTGATGGTCGACGACGTCACCGAAACCGAAGAAGCCAGGAAGGTAGGTTCATCATGAACCAGTTCCCAGTTTGGTCCATCGTCGGGCTCTTGTTCGGCACGATCCTCGGAATCGTGGGCGCCTTCGGCGGCCTCAACGCCTTCCTCATCGTGCTCGTTCTCGGGGTCGTCGGCTTCTTCGTCGGGCTCGTCCTCGAAGGCGGCGTCGAAATGCCCAAGCTCAAGGCAAGGCGGCAGTGACCGCCACGGCCGGGCCCGGCGCCACTGCGGTCTCGGAGCGCACGTTCGTGAAAATCGCCACGGAGGTGGCCGCCGACGACGACCGGCTGGCGGAGAAGCCACGAGTGGCGGCGTCCATCAGCGGGGCCGTCGCCGCCGTGCGGCTGGGCCTCGCCGTCCGCTACCCGGCGCCGGTGCGTCAGGTCGCGGCGGAGGCGCGCGAGCGGCTCATGAGCCGGATACGCGACCTGACCGGCATCACCGTCGAGAACGTCGACGTCGACATCGTCCGGCTCGTGCCAGAACCGAGGAGCGGCCATGACGACTCTCCACGCGGGGGCTGATTCCCCCGAACCCCAGACCCGCGCGTCCGTACGCGGGAAGGACGCGGTGCGCTTCCTGCGCTCCAGACGGAAGATCCCCGCGGCGATCGCCGCGCTCGTCCTGTTCGCCGCCGGACTGGTGATCGCGATGGAAGCGATCTCGGCACTGTTCGGCCACCCAGGACGGATCGTGCCGTACGACCGGGTCGCAGACTGGGCCCGTGTCACGACCTGGCAGGACAACGCGGTCATGGCAGGCGCCGGAGCCATCGCGATCGTGGGGATCCTGCTCATCCTGATCGGCACGGTCCCCGGCCGCCCCCGGCTCGTGGCGCTGCGCAGCGGCGACCCCAGCATGATCATCGGCACCCCGCGGCGCATGCTGGCCCGGGTGCTCGGCGCGGTCGCAGCTCAGGTGGACGGTGTGCGCCAGGCGCGGGCGCAGATACGCGGGCGGCAGGTGACCGTACACGCGGGCACCGACCTGCGCGACACGGCCGCACTGCGCGAGCGTGTGCAAACGGCCGTGGAGGACGAACTGGCCAGACTCGCGCCAGTCGGCCGCTACACGGTCAAGACCAAGGTGAGAGGTGCACCATGAACCGAAGCAGGGCCTTCGGCCGGGGCATCGCGCGCGGCAACCGAACCGGCCTGGTAGTGCTAGGCCTGATCCTTCTCCCGGCGGGCGCCACCGCCTTGGCCCGCGGCTTGGGCCTCTTCGGCGCGACCGCGGCCCGGACGCCCCTGCTGCCCAATCCCGTCTCCACCTTCGCCGGTGCCAGCTCCTGGTTCTGGCCGGCCGTCGCCGTCGGAGGCGTCGTACTGGGCGTCATCGGCCTGAGCTGGCTGCTAGCCCAGTTCCGGGTCGACCGGCTGAATCGCATGCGCCTGGAGTCCGGTCCGTCCGGGGTCACCGAGATCACCGGCAGGCAGGCCGGCGAAACCCTGGCCGGCCAGGTGAGCGCCTACAGGGGCGTGCGACGCGCACGAGCCTCGCTCCGCGGAAAGCCGGACGCGCCCGCCCTAGACCTGCGGGTGACCTCACAAGATCCGGCCCACCCGGATGCCCTGATCACCCGCTTGCACGACGAGGCACTTCCGGACCTGCGGACCGCGCTGGGCCTGGAACGCCTGCCCGCCCTGATACGGCTCCGCTTCGGCCCGGGCGGACGAACGCGCGAGGTCCACTGACACGTCACGGAGCTGTGCTGGGCTGCCCGGCTTGAAGCAGCACACTCCGCTCGGGCAAGATCGTCGACTCGTTCTTTCACACAGGCCTTGAAAGTGCGTTGGACGCAGACACCGTCCCCGGCCTTGAAAGCGAGCGATCTTGTGGGGGTAATCACTCGGCTGGTCACCTGGAGGCTGCAACCGGCATGTCAGCCGCGCTGCGGCGCAGTTGGAAATCCATCATCCGAGCGAAGCGAGAGTAGCCCCAGCGAAGCGAGGCCTTACCAGGGAGCGCGTGGGGCGGAGCCCTTCATCCGCAAGCTCGTCGTGACGCCGGGCATCGGCACGGTAGCAATCCTCGGCGGGGTAACCATGCCGTAACGCCATAAGCGAATGGCCGGTCCGGAATCCAGCCGGGCCGACCATTCTACGCGTCAGGCGGAGATCTCCTCCCACACAGCGGCGGGGCTGGTGCAGGGCGCCTGCTGGGTGAGACCGCCGGACGCAGGCCCGGAGATGAGGCAGTAGCCGGAGTTCAGGTTCTGAAATCTCCATTTCTTGCTGCTCACGTTGACGAGTTTCCACCGACGTGAGAGGTGCCCATCACAGGCATACTGGACGCCCTGCGCTCCGGACGTCACGCTGCCACCGGCAATCGTCAGGCAGAGGTTGGTGGTGATGTTTGTGATGGTGGCATCGTTGTGATTCGTACCGTTTTTCCAGATGTTCCACCCCGAGGTGCAGCTTCCCGTTTTGACCTGGGCGTTGGCGCTGTTGCTCGTCACCGTCAGGCAGTAGCCCCAGTAGCCCTTCCAGCGCTTCGTCGCGGCGGCGGATGCGGGCGGAGCCATCAACGCCATGACCGCCATGACCGTTGTCGCCGCCGCGACCATTCGTTGCGTGCTTCTTCTCATCGGGTCGTCGCCTTTCCACGGCCTCGGCATTCGCTCGGGGCAGCCAACTCCCTTGGAGCTTAAAAGCGGCAAGTACATTCTTCGTATATTCACGACAATGGCCGATGACCAGATAAAACTAATCATGTCAAGGTCAGATGGCTAGATACTCATGCGTTCGAGCACTGCCGCCAGGTAGCGGTGGCCGATCTCGACCCGAATGGCGAGATCGCCGCCGTGGACGGTCACGGAGTGGCGAAAAGACCCTTGGCTCGTCGTGGCCGGCACACGCCGTCGCTCTGCCCGGAGCGGGTGCACACCCGGCTACGCCATCAAGGCCGCTGTCCCTGAATCGGGCGCGGGAAGGTGACGCGGACGGGTCGGCCCGAAAAGGCCGCATGCCCGCCGCGCCTGGCCGCCCGTGCCGCCGACGCCCGCAGCGCGGCGGCGTGAAACCCGTGAATGTCGCACCCTCCTTGACGTCCCTAGACCCCTGTTCAACGGGCTGTCGACGGTCCATGGGCGTACGTGGGTGTCCGGTGAAGTCCACCGCGGTTGCTGTACTTTCCGGCTGGACAGCAAGGCTCTTAGCTGAGTCGAGCGATCGACATGCAGTCTGATCGACCACCTGGGTGTCGATTCAATCGACCCCGGCCGGTCGATCGACCCTCTCGGTTAGCTCTCGACCTCCCAACGCGCTGAAGCTGCACAGCGGCCCTGGTGATCGTGACGGCACTGCGACCCAAAGCGGCGCCCGCTGATCAAGAATTGCCCGTGTGGACCCAGCGATCTCCGCACTGATCCTCACCTACACCCAGACCAAGGACCCCGCCGACCTAGCCGCCGTCCGCACCCGCGCAGAAGAGCTCGGCGACCCCCATGCGATCGAATTGGCGGACAACCTCCAGGCCATGGCCGAAGGCAGGGAGCGGTGAATCGCCACCCCAGCGGACCACGATCCGCTCCTGGCCATGATCCCGGCCTTCATCGCCAACGACGTCTCCGGCCTCCGCGACGCCGCCAGGGCATTGCCGCCCGACTCGGTCACCGGTAACTACCTCCGCTGCCTCCTGGCAGGGGATGTCAAGGGCCTGCACCGCGCGATCCGGGGCCTGCGCCCGTCGTACCGCATCGCCCTGCTGGACCTTGCGGTAGAGGCTCAGCAGGAGATGTACGAGTCGACAGGTGACCAGCGCCTGCGCAAGGCGTCGGCCAGGCACCAGAGGAAGGCCACCCGCCTCCGTGAACCGCGCCCCCGCTGGTGGCGGCTCACTCGCCGGTG
This sequence comes from Herbidospora cretacea, assembly GCF_001570605.1. Classification (GTDB taxonomy): domain Bacteria; phylum Actinomycetota; class Actinomycetes; order Streptosporangiales; family Streptosporangiaceae; genus Herbidospora; species Herbidospora cretacea. Next base: position 158,920 of record NZ_BBXG01000015.1, read on the forward strand.
ACACGCTGATCTTCGGTTAGGCGTTCAGGAAGACCGGCACGATCGTGGCGATGGCGAGCACGCCCGCGCCGACTTTCGGCCAGGCGAACCCGGGTGAGGCGAGCCACGACACGAGCGCGTAGCCAGCCGCCGGAACGGCGATCATGATGGGCGCCGGGAGGAACCCGATGCCGAGGATGGCCAGCCAGCTCAACAGGCCGTACAGCAGGAAGGCGCCGGCGGGGAGCGCCGCCCAGCCGACGGGCCACCAGTTCGGCAGTCGCGCGGCGGCGCCGAGGATCATGCCGAGCACGAGTGGCACCAGCACGATCAACACCCCGTACGGCGACCAGAGGTAACAACCGATCGCGGCGGCGTAGATCGCCAGGGCGACCAGCAGACGTTTTTCCCATAACGGCATACGTCGCACTATAGGCTCACGCGATAATGACGATCTCGCCTTTCGCGTGTCCGTTTTCGACCTCGCGCAGGGCCTGGCCCACGTGGGGGTCCCACCGACACTTGCACGGCAGATCTCGCGTCCGCATCACCGAGCGGCCCAGCCTTGAAAGTGAGCAATCTTTCAGGCGTAATCACTCAGTTAGTCACTAAGAAGCTCCAAACGGCATGTCAGCCGTTCCGTGGCGCAATTTGGAATCCATCATCTGAGCGAAACGAGGCCTTACCAGGGAGCGCGAGGGGCGGAGCCCTTCGCCAGGAGCGCAGCGACCCGGAGCGAAGCGACGTCAGGCGCAGTAGCGCCGGGGGAGCGCGAGGGGGCGACAGCCCTCTCGTATCGGGGGGTTCGGGGGGTCGTCCCCCCGTGTAAACGACGAAGGGACCCTAGGGGAAGCCGCCCCAGAGGGGCGGCGACCATAAGGTCCCTGGTCACGAGTGGAGCTATGGGGATTTGAACCCCAGACCCCTTCGATGCGAACGAAGTGCGCTACCGGACTGCGCTATAGCCCCGTGAACGAGATCTAGGCTACCAAACTCCAGCACCCCTTCGCGCCATCCACGCGCTAGTCCCCCACCGCTCGCCGGTGATCCGCGTACTGGTCGAAGACGTACGCCCGCTTCTTCTCCAGTTCGATGATCTCGGCCTCGCGTGCCGCCTGAGCGGCTCGCCGGGCCTCCGCGCGGGCTCGCCGGACCCGGTCGGCCCGGACCCGGGCCGCGAGGTCCTGCTGCTCGTCCTCCAGCTTGGAGGCCACTCGCAGCAGCAGCACGTAGAGGCCCAGGAGGAGCGCCGCCGGGGCCACGCCCCACCACGGCACCACCCCAAGAGAGGCAGCCAGGGCGGAGACGACGACCATGGCCACGCACCACAGCAGCGTTCGGCGGCGGCGGACGCGGATGCGGGCGCGCCTTCGGTTGGTGGCGAACTGGGGGTCGGAGGCAGCGGCGGGTTCGGACACCGAAGCCTCCTCCTCCGTGGTCGCCGGGGGGGCCACGGCCTGATCGAGGGATTCGATCAGGGTGTCGCCCTCGGTGTTGTCCTTGTCTTCGTCCATTAGGACATAGCGGTCGCGGCGTAGCCACATCGGCACGAGCACGCCGAGCCACATCGCGACGATGGCCAGATAGAGGAGGACGCTGCTCATCGGCTGCTCTCCTCCTGATCTCGACCCGCCTGCATGCTCACGTCACGCACCGTAAGACGGCGTGTCACTGATTGACGAGCATTCGGTGCGGTGTGTCGCGAGATCGTCGAACCTGTTGGTGCCTACGGGGACTCTCCGTGACGCGCTTTCGACGCGTCGCGGGCCCTGCGCCACTGGACGAGCAGGCCTCGCGGCACGTCTTCCACGGTCAACGCGTAGCAGATGTGGTCTCGCCACGCTCCGTCGATGTGGAGTTGCTTTCTGCGTACGCCCTCCTCGCGGAAGCCGAGTTTCTCGACGACCCGGCGGCTGGCATGGTTCTCGGGGCGGATGTTGGCCTCCAGGCGGTGGAGGCCGGTGGTGAAGAAGCAGTGGTCGACGGCCATGGCCAGAGCCGTGGGGGTGATGCCCCGGCCGGCCAGGGCGCCGTCGACCCAGTAGCCGACCTGGGCGGAGCGGGCCGAGCCCCAGACGATCGCGCCGACGGTGAGCTGGCCGGCGAAGACGCCGTTGTACGTCACGACCCATGGCAGCGCGAGACCCTGGCGGGCCTCCCGGCGGAGGGTGCCGACCATGGAGACGTAGGGGCTGAGGCCGGTGCGGAACAGGGGCGTCTCGGGGTTGCTGGGCTCCCAGGGGCGCAGCCAGTCGGCGTTGCGCAGGCGGGTCTCCCGCCAGACGCGGACGTCGCGGAGCCGCAGCGGCCGGAGCCCCACGGGGCCCTCCACCAAGGTCGCGGGCCAGCCGCGAAGTCGATCCACTCTTCAATCATCCCTCTTGTTCACCGGATCACGCCATCAGACGCGATGGTCACCGCCTCGGATCTGGTCGACCACGTGCGCCAGGATCGGGCCGAGGACGGCCATGCCGTCGCGCACTCCGCCCGTCGACCCGGGCAGGTTGACGACCAGCGTCCGGCCCGCCTGCCCGGACAGGCCGCGCGAGAGCACCGAGGTCGGCACCTTCTCCCTGTTCACCTGCCTGATCGCCTCGGCGATGCCGGGGATCTCCCGGTCGAGGACGCGGGCGGTCATCTCGGGGGTCAGGTCGGTGGGGGTCAGACCGGTGCCGCCGGTGGTGACGATGACGTGGTACGCCGACTCGAGGCCCTTCACCAACGCTTCATACACCGGTTCACCGTCGTGGACCACCACCGGGCCGTCGACCGTGCAGCCGGACTCCTCCAGCAGGCCGTAGAGGATCCGGCCGGAACGGTCTTCGTAGACGCCCTCGGCGGCCCGGTTGGAGGCGGTGATGACCAGGGCGCGGATCACGGGCGCCGCCAGTCGCCGGTCTTGCCGCCCGTCTTCTCCTCGACGCGCACGTCGGTGATGACCGCGGCGGGGTCGACCGCCTTGATCATGTCGATCAGGCCCAGCGCGGCCACGGTGACGGCCGTCAGGGCCTCCATCTCGACGCCCGTCTTGTCGGCCGTCTTCACCCGGGCGGTGATCAGCACTCCCTCGTCGAGGATCTCCAGAGAGACCTTCACCCCGTGGAGGGCGATCGGGTGGCAGAGCGGGATCAGGTCGGGCGTCTTCTTGGCGCCCATGATCCCGGCGATGCGGGCCACGCCGAGCGCGTCGCCCTTCGGGGTGTCGCCCGAGCGCAGGATCGCCACGGCCTCCTCGGAGAGGAGGACGCGGCCGGAGGCGGTGGACGTCCGGACGGAGACGGGCTTCTCCGACACGTCGACCATGCGGGCCGCCCCGGATTCGTCGAGATGGGTGAGGTTCACAGCCGGATCACTTCCACAGTCGTACCTTCGGGAATCTCGGTCACGTCTTCGGGGATCACGATCAGCGCGTCGGCCGCCGCCAGGGCGGCGAGCTGGTGGGAGCCCTGGCCGCGCGCGGGGGTGACGGTGTCTCCGGTCAGCACGGCGCGCAGGTAGGAACGGCGGCCCTGCGGCGAGCGCAACCGCGACGAGCAGACGGCCCGGACCGTGCCGGGCAGCGAAGCGGGCAGGCCCTGCATCTGGCGCAGCGCCGGTCGTACGAAGAGGACGAAGGAGACGTAGGACGACACCGGGTTGCCCGGCAGGGTGAAGATCGGGATCTGGTCGTCGCCGACCACGCCGAAGCCCTGGGGCATGCCGGGCTGCATGGCGACCTTCTCGAAGCGGACGGTGCCGAGCGGGCTCAGGCCCTCTTTGACCGGCTCGTAGGCGCCCATCGAGACGCCGCCGCTGGTGATCACCGCGTCGGCCCGGACGAGCTGGGCGTCGAGCGTCTCCATGAACACGCGGGGGTCGTCGGTCACCGCGCCCGCGCGGAACGCCTCGCCGCCGGCCTCACGGACCGCGGCGGCCAGCATGAAACTGTTGGACTCCCAGATCTGGCCGTAGCCGAGCGGGGTTCCGGGCTCCGCGAGCTCGGTGCCGGTCGAGATGACCGCGACCCTGGGCACCGGCCGGACCGTCACCCGGCGGCGGCCCACCCCGGCGAGCATGCCGATCTGGGCCGCGCCGATGCGCGTGCCGGCCGGCAGGACCACATCTCCCACCCGCACATCCTCACCCGCGCGGCGGATCGCCGCGCCGGGCTCGACCTGCTTGTGGATGACCACCTGAGCGGTGCCGCCGTCGGTGTACTCGACCGGGACGACCGCGTCCGCGCCCGCCGGAAGGGGCGCGCCGGTCATGATCCGCGCGGCCAGGCCGGGCCCGATGGCGCGGGGAACGGAGTCCCCCGCCGCGACGTCCTCGGTCACCGGCAGCGTGACCGGCGCGCCGGCGAGGTCGGCGGCGACGACCGCGTAGCCGTCCATCGCCGAGTTGGCGAAGGGCGGCAGGTCGACCGGCGCGGTCACGTCTTCGGCGAGCACCGCCCCCAGCGCCCGCTCGAGATCGAGCTCGAGCGGGGCCAGCGGGCGGACGGTCGCCAGGATGTCGGCGAGGTGCCGATCGACCGGTTTGAGATCGCTAGGGCTGTGCCTCATCCAGGAATTCTCGCAGCCACGGCAGGAAGTCGGGGGCGAGGTCCTGCCGCCGCGCCGCGAACTCCACCACGGTCTGCAGGTACTGGAGCTTGTCGCCGGTGTCGAAACGCCGGCCGCGGAACAGAACGCCGTAGACCGGCCCGCCCTCCTCGGGGCTGCTCCCGGCGAGGGTGCGCAGCGCGTCGGTGAGCTGGATCTCGCCGCCGCGGCCGGGCGGGGTCTTCTCCAGCACCTCGAAAACGGCCGGGTCGATCACGTAACGGCCGATGATGGCCCAGTTGGACGGAGCCTCCTCTTTCGGGGGCTTCTCCACCAGATCGGTGATCCGCACGACGTCGTCCTCGTCGGTGACCTCGATGGCGGCGCAGCCGTACTGGGAGACCTGCTCCTCGGGGACCTCCATGAGCGCGATGACGCTGCCGCCGCGCTGCTGGCGGACCTCGATCATGCGCTTGAGCAGCGGGTCGTCCGGGTCGATGATGTCGTCGCCGAGGAGGCAGGCGAACGGCTCGTTCCCGACGTGCTGCTTGGCGCAGAGCACGGCGTGGCCGAGGCCCTTGGGCTCGCCCTGGCGGACGTAGTGCATGGTCGCGAGGTCGACGGGTTCCTGAATCTGCGACAGGCGCTTCTCGTCACCCTTCGCCCGGAGCGCGCCCTCCAGCTCGGCGGCGACGTCGAAATGGTCTTCGATGGATCGTTTGTTGCGCCCGGTGACCATCAGCACGTCGAGCAGCCCAGCCGAGACGGCCTCCTCGACGACATACTGGATCGCCGGTTTGTCGACGATCGGCAGCATCTCCTTCGGAGTGGCCTTGGTCGCGGGGAGGAAGCGCGTCCCGAGACCGGCGGCGGGGACGACGGCTTTGGTGACGGAGTCGAAGTCAGCACCCATGAGTGAAGGCTAGTGGAGGCCTCTTTGGACAAGTTCGAGCTGAGGCGCGAAATTCTGCGTGAACGTTCCATCATGGACGCCGGTGAACGCCGTGAGAGCGCCCGCCGGATCAGGGAGACCCTGCTTGACCAGCCATGGGTCCAGATGGCCGGCCTGGTGGCGTGTTATTGGTCGACCGGAACGGAACCTTCCACGGAAGGTCTCGTCTTCGCCCTGTGGAAGCACGGCGCGACCGTGATCCTCCCCGTTCTGCGCGAGGACAATGATCTCGACTGGGCGGTCTACGACGGCCCCGACACCCTCGCGCCCGGCCGTCACGGGATCATGGAGCCGGTCGACACCCGGCGCGGCGTGGACACGATCCGCACCGCCGCTCTGGTGATCGTCCCGGCGCTCGCCGTCGATCCGCATTCGGGTGTACGCCTCGGGCGGGGCGGTGGCTCCTACGACCGGGCCCTGGCCCGGGTCGGGCCGAATGTGCCGACCGTCGCCCTCCTGCACGAAGGCGAACTCCGCCCCGGTCTCCCGGCAGAGCCTCACGACCGAGCCGTCAAGTATGCGGCGTTGCCATCCGGAATACATGTGAATCGTGTGAAAGGATTGGCATAAATCCCGAAAGGAGACCTAGTGCGGCTGGACCTCGACGGATGGCTTCTTCTCTCCGCCGCGATCGTCCTGGCGGCCGTGATCTCCGTCAGAGTCGCACACCGCACGGGTCTGCCCTCGCTGCTGCTCTATCTCGCGCTGGGCGTCGCCCTCGGTGAGGCGGGCCTCGGCATCCACTTCGAGGACGCCGAGCTGGCCAAACAGCTCGGCCTGATCGCTCTCGCGGTCATTCTGGCCGAAGGCGGGCTCACCACCAACTGGGAACACGTGCGCACGGCCGTGCCGACGGCGCTGGTGCTGGCGACGTTCGGCGTGGCGGTCAGCATCCTGACGCTGGCACTGGCCGTCTTCGGGTTCCTCGCCCTCGACTGGCGAACGGCGATGCTGCTGGGCGCGGTCCTCGCGTCCACCGACGCCGCGGCCGTGTTCAGCGTGCTGCGCCGGCTCCCGCTGCCGCCGCGCCTGGCGGGCATCCTGGAGGCCGAGTCGGGCTTCAACGACGCCCCCACGGTGATCGTCGTCGTGATGCTCAGCCAGGTCAGCCAGCCCATGCCCACCACGTGGAACGTTCTGGGCACCTCGCTGTGGGAGCTGGCCGCCGGCGCGGCCGTCGGCTGCGCGGCCGGTCCGATCGCCGCCTACGCCCTGCGCCGGGTCGCGCTGCCCGCCTCGGGCCTCTATCCGATCGCCGTCCTCGCAGTGGCCTTCATCGCCTACAGCGGCGCGGTCAGCCTCCACGCCTCAGGCTTCCTGTCCGTGTACGTCGCCACCCTGATCATCGGCAACAGCCGCCTCCCCCACCGGGCCGCGACCAGGGGTTTCGCCGAAGGAACGGCCTGGCTGGCCCAGATCGGCCTGTTCGTCATGCTCGGCATGCTGGTCAGCCCCGACGAGCTGCCGAGCCAGATCGTCCCCGGCCTGGTCGCGGGCCTGGCGCTGGTCCTGCTGGCCCGCCCGCTGTCGGTGATCCTGTCTTCCTGGGCGGTCCGGGTGACCCGGATCGGCCGGGTCACCTGGCGGGAACAGGTGTTCCTGTCGTGGGCCGGGCTGCGCGGCGCGGTCCCCATCGTGCTGGCCACCATTCCCTGGGCGGCCGGGGTGCCCCACGCGAAGGAGCTGTTCAACGAGGTCTTCGTGATCGTGGTGGTGTTCACCCTGGTCCAGGGCCCCACCCTGCCGTTCCTGGCCCGGGTGCTGAAACTGTCCGACAGCGGCGAGGCGCGCGACCTCGACGTGGAGGCCGCGCCCTTGGAGGAGCTGAACGCCGACCTGCTCCAGATGCGCATCCCGCCCGCGTCCAAGCTCCACGGCGTCGAGATCTTCGAGCTGCGGCTGCCCTCCGACGCGGCCGTGACCATGGTCGTCCGCGACGGGCACTCGTTCGTCCCCGACGGCAGCACCCGGCTGAAGCGGGACGACCAGCTCCTCGTGGTGACCACCGCGGCCCAGCGCCGGATCGTCGAGAAGCGCCTGCGTGCGGTCAGTCGTAGGGGCAAACTCGCAGGCTGGTATGGGGAGACAGGGGACTAAACTCCCCCACGGCAACGTTGCAGCTTGCCAGTTGCCTTATCATTTAGCAGTCGCTTGGGCCGAGTGCCAAGTCACTGAGGAGGACCGCGTGCCCACCTATCAGTACGCCTGCACCAATTGTGGTGAGCAGCTCGAAGTCGTCCAGAAGTTCACCGACGACGCCCTGACCGAGTGCCCCGCCTGCGCGGGCCGCCTCCGCAAGGTGTTCAACGCGGTGGGCATCGTGTTCAAGGGCTCGGGCTTCTACCGGACCGACAATCGGTCGTCGACGACGTCGTCCACGACCACGTCGTCGCCGTCCAAGCCGGCCACGGAGAGCAAGCCCGCCGAGACCACCTCGTCCTCCGGCAGCGCTTCCACGACCAGCACCCCCGCGAGCACTCCGGCGGCCTGACCTGCCGCTGAGCGGGTTGTCCACAGGAGGCGACAGAGGGTCGAAGCGGTGGGGCCGGGGACGCTAGGGTCGGCGCCATGGTCAATCGTGCAGACATCGGTGTCATCGGCGGTTCAGGGTTCTACTCCCTGCTCGACGACGCCGAGGAGATCGATGTCGCGACCCCCTACGGGCCCCCCAGCGACAAGGTGACGGTCGGGCGCATCGAGGGGCGCAATGTCGCCTTCCTCCCCCGCCACGGCCGCAACCACGGCTTCCCGCCCCATCGCATCCCCTACCGCGCCAACCTGTGGGCGCTGCGCAGCCTCGGCGTGCGCCAGGTGCTCGCCCCCAGCGCCGTCGGCTCCCTGCGCGCCGAGCTCGGTCCCGGCGCGCTGGTCGTCCCCGACCAGCTCATCGACCGCACCTCCGGCCGCATCCAGACCTTCTACGACGCGGGCGGCGCCGTCCACGTGTCGTTCTCCGACCCCTACTGCCCCGACGGCCGCTCGGCCGCCGTATCGGTGGCGCGCTCCTTGGGCTGGGAGGTCTCCGACGGCGGCACCCTCGTGGTCATCGAAGGCCCGAGGTTCTCGACCCGCGCCGAGTCGAAGTGGTTCGCCTCCATGGGCTGCACGATCATCGGGATGACCGGCTTCCCCGAGTCGATCCTCGCCCGCGAGCTGGCGCTCTGCTACACCTCGATCTCCCTGGTGACCGACCACGACGCCGGCGTCGAAGCCGGTGAGGGCGTCACCCACGAGGAGGTGATGGCGTTCTTCGCGGCCAACGTGGAGCGGATGCGCTCCCTGGTGGGCCAGGTGGTGCGGGAACTGCCGGAGGAGCGGGCCTGCGCCTGCGGCAACGCCCTCGACGGGATCAAGCTCCCGTTCGACCTGCCGTAGTCACCGAGTCTGGAGTTGTTCTGATGCGTGTCGCGGTGCCGGCGCGGTGGGCCCGGCTGCTCGCCAGGCGCCGTCGGCTGATCTCCGCCGTCCTGCTCGGGCTCGCGGTGGCCGGAACCCTGGTCTCCGTACGGTCCCCGTCAGGCGTGCCCGTGCTGGTCGCGTCCCGTGACCTTCCCGGTGGACGGCTGGCGGCGAGCGACCTGGCCACGATCCGGCTGCCGCCGTCGGCGCTGCCCGACGGCTATCTGGCGGCCGGTTCTCCCGCCGCCGGGAAGGTGCTGACGGCCCCCGCCCGGCGGGGCGAGGTGCTGACCGACGCCCGGCTGCTCGGTGGCGGGCTGCTGGCCGGCAGCTCGCCCGGTCTGGTCGCCACTCCTGTAAGGGTTGAGGACGCCGACGCGGCCGGGCTGGTGACGTCGGGGGACGTGATCGACGTGCTGGCCGCCTACGAGACACACGCGGAGACGGCGGCGGAGCGGGTGAGGGTGCTGACGAAGGCGCAGTCGGAGGAGGGCGGCCTGCTCGTGCTGGCCACGACGACCGGCCAGGCCACGTCGCTGGCCAGGGCGCAGGCCGGGGCACGGCTGTCGTTCGCGATCCATCCGCGTTAGAAGCCGTTCCGGCTGGACCGCCGTCGTCGCGGCGGGAAGCGGAGGGCGGCCGGTCGGCGCCGGGTACGAGCCCGCGCCGGGGGCGGCGGTCGGGGCCGGGGTGGGCGAGAGCCGTAACGGAAGAAGAGCCTTTAGAGAAGGGACCCGACCTTGGGGTCGTATTCCCAGTGCCAGGGCTCGAAGGGGCTCACGTAGGCCCAGTCGGGGTGGATCCAGCCGAATTTCTTGCCGTTCTGTTCGAGCCAGACGAATTCGGTGGATTTGTAGACGCGGATCGGACCGCAGAAGTCGATGGCCAGGCCGAGGCCGTGGTTGCTGCGGCCGGGGATGGCGGCGAGGCCGGGGCGCTGGTAGTAGACGATCTGCTGGTCGCGGAGGCTGCGGTAGCTGTCGACCACGCAGAGGTTCTGGCCGAAGCGGCGCTTGTAGGCCAGGTTGAGGTCGGCGAAGGCGATCGCGGCGTCGGCGCGGAGTTCCTCGCCCTTGAAGGGCAGCGGGCAGAGCACGTTCGTGGGGAGCAGCCCGTTGGCGTACTCCTCGGCGAGCACCACCCGCGTGGGGTCGCAGGCGCCGCCGCCGCGCTTCACACCCAGTTTGGCGAGCGCCCCCGTGAGGGACTTGACGGTCTTCTGCGACTGCTTGCGCAGGGTGTCGATCTCGAACGTGAGCTGCGCCTCCTGCAGGAGCTTGGTCGCCCGCAGCTCCTGCGCCTCCGAGGCCAGCCGCTCGCGGTCCTGGAACAGCCGCGTCGCGTCCTCGACCACGATGTTCCGCCCGGCGATCAGCTGGTTGACGTCGCTCATGGCCCGCAGCGAGGCCTCCCCGTTCGAGCTGGTCATGAGGGAACCCATGTTCCTGCTGGTCGGGTTCTGGTACATGACCTCGACGAGATCGGACAGCGGCTTGCGGATGCGCGCGAGCTCGGCGTCGGCGGTGCGAAGCTGGGTGAGCTTGGCCTCAAGCTGCTTGTTGGAGGTGTCGAACTCCTTCTGCCGGGCCACGAGCGCCTTGGTGGCGGCCTCGATCCCCTTGGCCGCCTCTTCGGCCTCCCGCCGCAGCTCGGTCAGCGTGGCAGGCTCCTTCTTCGGCGCCGCCTGCGCACTCCCCGCCTGGACCAGGGAGAACATCAGCATGACGGCCACGACCAGTCCCGCTGATCGAGGAGTAGGCACGCTTCGACTCCTCCGTTTGCGAATTCGTGACCTCGGTCAGGGAGGCACGTTACTACAGCGGGATGCGTGGTCGTGCCCGAGTCGTTGCAGCCGTTACATACCGATTGACGTGTCTTATGCCGTATGGGAGTTGTGGACCGTTCTTGCTGGTTGGCGGGGGTAATTTAGGCCGGCTTACGAGCTTCCTCTTGGCAGACCTCCCAGAGCCAGGTGTCCGTCCACTCGTCGGGGCACGCGGCCCTCACCTCTGCCGGAGGGGTCCGCCTTGCCCCGCTGCGCGGGGTTTCGCCTCTCGGGACCTTGGCCTCGGTGGGCGTTGCTACCTGGACTGGCGGTTCGGGCATGTCGGGGTGGTTGCCGTGCTTGTCGTGCTTCTCACGCTCGGGGGGTTTGCGGGCGGGGACACGGCCTTCGTAGAGGCGGTCCGGGGTCAGCGGGCGCGGGAGCGGGGTGGGGGCCATGAAGACCGGGGGCTCCGCGGGCTTGGCGCGCAGGTACGGCGGGACGCCGAATTGTGTTAGTTCGGCGACGAGTAAGCCTAAGGCCAGGACGGCTGGGGCCAGCAGGGCGGCCAGCAGGACCATGGGGCGTAGTGTGCGGGTACCGGGTCGGCGTCCTCGGGTCACGGTGCCCAGCCGATCACCTATCTCACCTTCGGGCCGCGGGGTTGTTGTTGCTTTACCTTTGGGTGGGAGGACCTTGAGGGGGGTTGGGTGGCGCGCGGGGGGCTCTTGTTTCGCTAGGCTTGGGGGGTCGGCTCCCGTAGCTCAGGGGATAGAGCACAGGTTTCCTAAACCTGGTGTCGTAGGTTCGATTCCTACCGGGGGCACCAATTAGAAGAGCCCTCACCAGCGGTTATGCCGGTGGAGGGCTCTTTCTTATGTCCGGTGGTGATCGGCTAAAGCTGATCGTTTGCGGGTGTTCTTACCCAGTTCTTACCCACGGGATTAGTCCGCTGCGAGTGCCTCCGCGATGCGCTGACGTGCGATGGCGTCTTGTCCGGCGACGCACTTGGCATAGATCCGGAGCAGGACTTCCACGCTGTGGCCTGCCCACTGGGCTACCTGGGTCGCTGGGACGCCTGCGTTGAGCCAGGTGGAGACGCAGGCGTGGCGGAGGTCGTAGGGGCGCTTGGCCAGGGCCGAATCGGCCTGGGCCGGAGTCAGGGCTTGCGTACGGGCTGCGCTCCACGCTCGCCGATAGGTGACTTGCGACAGTTCGTTGCCGCGCACGCCGAAGAAGATGCGGTTGTCCGGCCCGTTCGGAAACTCGGTCAGATGCGCGCGGAGGATCGCGGTGAGGGCGGGCGGCGTCGGAACGGTCCTTGAATGGCCGTCGGGGCGGTGTTTGAGCGAGCGCTCTTCTCGGATTGTGCGTGTGTCGGTCCACTCTCGCCCGGCGTAGGGGGCGGCCTTTCTGAAGTGGAGTTCGCCCCAGCCTTCCTCCTCTCCCTCTTCGAGGTCGGGGAGGATCACGTTGTCGGTGCGGAGATTTACCGCTTCCTCGGGACGCAGGCCCGCGTAGTACATGACCGCGAAGAACGCCACCAGGCGAGGACCGCTCGGCTGCTGTTGGCGAACGGCGTCCAGGAGTTTGCGGGCCTGGGCGTGATTGATCACGCTGGCTCGGTCGACTTCGTAGGTGCTCTTCGGGGGTTTCCAGTTGAGGGTCTTGAGTGGGTTAATGTCCAACAGTTTCAGTTCCACCGCGTAGTCGAGGGCGTTGGAGACGATCAGGCGGTGCTTTCTCACGGTGTTCGGTGCGGCGCGGGTGCCGGCCACGGTGGACGTCGCCTTGTCGAGTACGTCACGCATGAGACCTGAGTCGGTCAGGGCTGATATCGGCTTGCTGTGGTCGGCCAGCCACTTCAGCGTGGCCGCCACGTCGCCGGTCGCGGTCTCCCGCTGCTGGGTGTTGAAGGCATAGCGGTGGAGCGCCGAACGGAGGGCTTTGTCGTCCGGCTTGCCCTTCTGCGTCGTGTACATGGCGGGCGTGGCGGCCGTCAGCGCACGGGCGATGACCTGCCGGTAGTTGGCCGATGCGCCTTTCCACTTCATGTCGACGTACTTGCAGAGGAAGGCGTACCAGGTCATTTCCTGCGTCCGCGTCCGGCTCCAGGAAACCGGCTCTCCGGTCACCAGACTGAACGCCTCTCCATTGCGCGCCGCAGTGATCAGGCTGCTTCGGTAGGTCTCGGCCTGCGCCGCCAGCGGAAAGGACTTCCGCCAGATCTTTCGTCCGTCCGTCTGCCACTGGACTCGGTAGGACGTGGCCTTTCCTGCCGGGTTCTTCCTGACCTCGGTCTTGAAGACGCGGACCTTGTACGTGGTGTCGGTCATCAGGCGTTGTCCTCTCGGGTGTCGAGCCAGCGGTCCAGGTCGGCACGGCGGATGCGCAGGTCACCGTTGGGGAGCTTGAGGCACTTGGGGGCGCGGCCCTTGGCGCGCCAGTCGTAGAAGGTCGAGCGGCTGATCTGGAGTTCGTCGCACAGGTCGGCCAGCGTGAGCATGCGAGGCATCAGGGCGGCTCCTCAGGCGGTGCGGTGCAGGTCAGGGTGCACGGCGTAGCGGGGTGAGGGGTTGCCCCTGCTCGTGGTCGGGTCGGGTTCGCGGCGGATCCAGCCGGACTGCTCCAGCAGGTCGAAGGCGGGGTCCAGGTCGGCGGCCTTCTTGAACTTGCGCTGGAGCGCGCGGTGGGCGTCGCGGCGGGTGAAGTGTTCTGGCCTGGCCTTGGTCAGCCAGGCGTGGACGGTGCGGGCGGCCTCGACGCCGGGGTCCTGGCCCATGGCGTCGAAGGTGGCCAGGGCATGGGCGGTGAAGTACTCGCCCAGTTCGATGGCGGCGGTCATGGTGTCGGCGGCGATGGGCTTTCGCCAGCCGTCGCCGATGTGGGCGGCCAGGTGGAGCAGGCCGGCGATTCGGGCGACCGCGCCGTCGAACTTGGCGGCCCAGTCGCTGATGTGGGCCAGGTCTCCGGCGTCGGGGCGGAGCCGGGGTTCCGTGCGCTCCCGTTGAGCACGGAACAGGTCGGCCGCCTCGGGCGACAGGACCAGGCGGGCGGGGTCCTGCCAGCCGTACATCTCGGTGACGAGTCGTCCCAGGCTGGCCGCGTACTCCGCCGCGACCTGTTCGGGGACGGCGGGCGGATCGATCAGCCGATAGCCGACGTTGCTGGTCGGCAGGCTGTAGAGGATGCGCCCGAGCAGGCCCTTGCCGCGAAAGCCTGGTGAGCTCGCGATCTCGGTCACGATGTCGGGCTGGACGGCCAGGCCCAGCGTGAGCGCAGCATGGTCGACGCGCTCCCGGCGGCTCCGCCGGTCGACGATAAGCAGGTCGCCCGCGTGGCCCTTGAGGAACAGGTCCAGGTTCGCGACACCGGAGTACCGACCGGCCAGGGTGGCGAAGATGCCGCCCTCGGCCGACAGCACCGCCAGCCGCCCGCCCTGCTCGGCAAGCAGAGACGCAGCTGCTTCCGGCGTGATGTCATCGGCGATCAGGCGCGGTTCAGCTGGCACCGTGATGCTATCGACGGCCAGGGCGGCGCTGGTCGCCTCAGCGAGGGCATCCCCGGCAGAGTCGCCGCGTGCTGAGGCAGCCATGCGGGCGGCCTTGTCGGCGGACTCTTGGGCGACCTTGCGCGCCAGCTCGGCCTCAGTGATGAGTGGGCGGACCTGTTCCTGAAGTGCCCGCTCGGCGGCCTGGAGGGGCGCGACGATCGCCCGGAAGACCGGCGACTTGCGCGAGCCCGGCGGCATGGCGACGACCACGAACAGGTTGACCGGCTCGCACCAGCTTCCCCGGACGTTGACCAGCGCCCGCCCTCCGGCGGCCGTCGACAGCGCGGCGAGCACGATGCACCCGGCCAGGTCCACCGGCGTCTGTGTCTCCTCGGCCAGGGCGGCGGTGAACTCGCCAGCCCAGGCTGGGAGAGCGTGAGCGGGGAAGGCCGGCAACGTGCCGCGCGCAGCCAGCGGGACCGGGGTGTCCCAAGGTTGGGCGTGCATCGCGGTGAGCACCTGGTCGGCGTTGAGCGTGGAGAGCAGGGCCGTTGCGCGCTCTGCGGGTGCGTTGGTCATCGTGCGTCCCGGCGTGGCTGGCGGACTCCGGCGGTCAGGCCGGAACGGATGGTCGTGGCGGCTTCGTGCGCGGGCAGGCCGATGGTCTCGGCGGCCTCCTGGAGCGCGGACTCGACCAGGTGGCGCGGGAGCAGGCGGTTCGCGATGAGCTGGCCCAGGGCGAACGCGGCCTGATTGAGCGTGCTGTTGCGGGATCCGGGTCCAGCGCTGAACAGGCGTTCGGTCTCTCCGTGCAGGGCACGCCAGGCGTAGCGGGTCGCCTGATCACCTCCTAGGGCCGTCGGCGTGCTGCGAAGGCCGGTCGGCCTGTCGGTGAGTCGCGCGGTCAACCAGGCCGGGAGCGTGGCTGGGGCGATGGCGTTGGTCACCTCGTATTCGCCGGTCTCGCCCGTCGTCGGGACTCGGCTACCAGGGCCGACCACGTAGCCGCCGTTGGCGCGGGTGTCGATGAGCCAGCCCAGCCGTCCGGCGGTGTTGCCGAGACTGAGACCGGTGGGTGCGGTGAAGTACAGGTGCGTTCCTCCGTTGCGGGTGCGGACGGTGAAGGTGTCGAACGGGAGCGGCTGACCGGCTCGCTCGCAGAGCAGGGCCAGGGCGTCGGCGCCGTCGGTGACGCCGGGTTCGTCGAACGGCTCCGGCGGCACAGCGCCGGGCTTCGGCCGGTCCAGGTCGACGACCACGAGCCGGGACGGGCCGCAGGCGATGCCGATGTTGAACGGGTTCGCGTCCCAGCACCGGGCGATCAGGTCGCGGTCGGTGGTGGCGTGCTTCTCCCATGCGGTGAAGCCGCGGAGCGGCGTCTTCGCGTTCGGAGTGAGCGGGAAGACGTGCCAACCGTGCGAAGCGGCGGCGAGCGCGTAGACGTGACGGCTGTTCATCGGCTACGACCGAACCGGGTCAGATAGACCCAGACCTGCCAGCCCATCCGTTGGCGCAGGCCGGTGCCGTTGCAGGCGCGGCAGTGGCGAGACCGGCGCTTGTTCCGGCACCGGGCGCAGGGTTTCCAGGGCGACCCGACGCAGAGGCCTATGTAACCGAGCGTGACGACGAACAGGCAGAGGACTAGCAGGGCTATGGCGATGGCCACAGGTGGCTCCTAGGGATGTTCCCGGGGTGATGCAGATGGGCTGCTAGCGCGCTAGATCACGTACAGGCAGGGCTTTGAGGTGCTAGCAGGGGCGCTAGGTCTAGCGGGGGTGGCCGCTAGACCTAGCGGCGAGAGCGACGGCTACGAAGCGTCAGATGAGCGGTCGGCGAACGCCTTGGCGACCTCGTCGCGGGTGATCCCGCGACGGTTCGCGCCGCGTCCGTCTTCGGTGTTGCCCCAGACCTGGCCGGTGCGGACGCCATAGGGCTTTAGCGCGGTGGTGAGCTGGGCCGCCCGTGCTTCCGGTTCCAGGTCGGCCCATGGGCCGTAGATCGTCGGGCGCAGTTCGGCCAGCCGCGACACGACGACCTCGTTCCACACCTTCGGCTCGCCGACCACGCCCAGGATGTCGGCCAGCAGGTCGTAGGCCGGGGCGGTGTCGGCCTCGAACTGGTCGCCCAGGGCGTGGCCGGACAGCGTCCCCGCGTGGACTCGCAGGGCACGGGCCTTGAGAGCGATCTTCTCGGCGGCCGGCGCGTCGATGTAGACGGACTTGGTGATGCGCGGGGCGTCCCCTTCGCCCGCGTAGTAGCAGATCCCCTTGTCGGAGAAGCTGAACATGGTCGCGCGGATGCCGTTCTTGTGCGCGGACGTGCCGAGAACCATGTCGTTCTCGGTGTGGCCCATCACCTTGAGACACAGGCGAAGGACCGCATTCGCGCTGATGCCGGTCGGGAGCGACTTCGCATCCGGGCGCTGGGTTGCGACGATCAGGACGATCCCCAACGCTGGGCCGCGCTTGACCAGGTCGGTGCAGATGGACTCGAACTCGTCGCCGTACTTGGCGTGCTCGAACCAGACCTGGCACTCGTCGACGGCGATCACGATCGGGTGCAGCCCAAGGCTCTTGTTGCTGGCCAGTTCCGGCGTGACCTTCGACTCGGGGCAGACGTCCTTGGGCAGATTCCTGATGACCTTGGCGCGGCGGCGAAGCTCCTCCTTGAGCGCCCGCATGTCGGAGATCGCGTATGCGATGTCCTCGTCTTCCTCCCCGGCGCGGTACCGGTGGGCGACCGACTCCAGCGGCGACAGGTCGCCGGTGCCTTTGAGGTCGTACAGGTGCAGTTCGGCACGCGGGTCCAACGCCGCGATGAGGCACAGCAGGCGGAGCAGGAACGTCTTGCCCATACGCGGGATCGAGCCGATGATCACCGAGACGAACATCAGGGTGATGGAGGCGAACCGTCCCCGCTGGTCGGTGCCGAACGGCTGAGCCTTGAACAGGTCGACCGCGCCCGACTTGAGTAGCGGCCAGGCCGGCTGCTTGGCCTTGTTCATGTCCTGGTCGCCGACGAACAGGACCATCCGGCCGGTGTGCTGGTCTGGAACGGCCTCCGGCCACACGCAGCCCAGCGGGCGGCGCAGGCCGGACGCGAGCTTCTCCCGCCGGTCCATCACCTCGGCGACCGTGACGCCGTAGGGCAGGTCCAGGTCTGCCCGGTAGCCGGTGCCGCCGTCACGGGTGATCGGGGCGACGAAGTTGATCCCCGACCCGCCACGGGCGAGAGCTTGGTTGATGGCGGGCACACCCAGCGCGCCCAGGGCGCGGATCACGATGTCGCTGCTCAGCTTCTCGTGTGCGGTCGGCACGACCGCCCGATCGATCAACGGCCGGTCCGCCGGACGACCGGCGACGCCCAGGACGACCACCAGGACCACCAGCGCGCACAACTGAGCTCCCGGCGGGGCGAACGCGACCACCAGCCCGGCGGGCACGACGACGCCGAGCGCGAGAAGCGCGATCACCACGCGCAGCCGGACGCGGGCGTCCCGCTGGCGCGACAGCTTGAGGTAGGCCTCGGCGTCGGCCCGGCGGACCGCGTCCAGGCGGACGGGCCGCCCTTCGAGGTCGAACGTCCAGGACAACGAGCTGTTGACGACGCGGGCCAGGCCGACCGGGGCGCGCATGGCCAGCCGTCCGGCGTACTTCGGTGACCGGGTGACGTGGTACCCGGCCACGTAGGTGTAGTGGGCCGCGACCCACTTGATGGTCGCGGTACGTTCCGGTCCCGACCGCATCCATGACGGGACGATCGGGCGGCGGTCCTTCGACCGCTCGGCCAGGGCGGTCAGCCAGTCCGGGCCGTCCGCGTCGGGCCGGTCGACGCGGACGACGACGCCCTCGACCGGTCGGTCTTCAGCAGCCGCCCGGCGTTCCCGGGCGGCGTCGATCGGGACAACATCAGCAGTGGGCTCGTGATCCGTCATGAGGTCACCTCGTGAGCCTTGAAGCGGGCGGAACGGCGGGGAGGTGTCTCGGACCGGAGGCGGGCGAGCAGCGCCCCCGCCCGGTCGGTGGAAATGGACTGGCCGGTCTCGCGGACCGCGTCCCGGAGCCGGTCACGAGTGAGCGGCGTACCGACGGCGTCGTGGTCGGCGAGGATCTGCCAACCGAGCGGCATGAGGTCGTCGACATCAGCCCGGCGGCCGGTCGGCGGAACAGGAACCACGGCCGGACCTGCGGCGGGCGTGAGCTCACCGAGCCGGTAAAGCGCCCGCTCGCGACGGCTCGCCTTGAACCGCCACAGGCGGCCATACCGGTCGTGCAGATCGATCGTGGCCAGGACGCGCTCACGCTCACGGTCGAGCGCATCCCCATAGCTGCGGATCTCCCAGAGCACCATGCGCCGCCAGAGCAGGCCGGTCGAGATCGGAGCCAGCACCCAGCGAGAACTCCGGATGCGGTCCATCCGCGCCGGGTTGGCCAGGTTGGCGCGCTTGCGGATGACGTGGGCGCCCACCTCGACGGCGACCACCCACAGCAGCGGTAGCACCGCGTGGGCGACCATGCCGAACACGTCGGCCTGCGTGGCGACGTTCAGATAGACGGTGGCGGCGGTGAGCGTCCACGGAATCAGGCGCAACCAGCGCACCCGCATGTCCAGCCGGGCAAGGACGATGTCCAGCGCGGCGAACACTCCGATCCCGAGGTCGACACCGAGCGGAAGTAGGAAGGCCAGACGGCCGAAGGCCGGTTCGGCGGCCTGTGCCACGGTGGCGAAGGAGATGACGAATCCGATGAGGCCCAGCGCACCGACCGCCGCCGTCACGACGGAGACGGCCGTGTGCTCGCCTTCGGTGAGCGGGCGAGTCATCGGTTCCGGCTCCCTCCGCAGCGAGGGCATTCGGGTTTGGCGCACTCGCGCCCCAGGTCTCTTGACCAGAAGTGGGCCATCAGTTCCCAGGACCCACCGAGCTTGCGCTGATCATTGAGCAGTTGGCGGGCCTTGATGCGGGCGATGAGGCCACGCAGACGAACGAACACGGAGCCTCCTATCGGCCGGACTGGGAGCGGACGAGGACGCGGCAGGACCGGCAGCCGGCCACGCAGCGCATGGCGTGCATGACGCACATTTGGATCTGCGGGTACGGGGTGCCGCATCGGCAGCCAAGGGCTGAACCGTGGCGGTGTCCGCAGTCGGGACAGGCGAAGCGCATGTCAGCCCTCGATCCCGCTGACGGTCGTCCACGCGCCGGACTCCCGCAGTTTGTCCATCGCCTCGGCGACGGCGAGAGCGTTGCAGGAGGAACAGATGGCGGGAGTCGGAGCCTCGTCACCGGGCTCGCACTCTTCAGCGCCGTCGCAGACAAGGCAGATCCACTGGACGCCAGCGAAGGCGTCGTCCCGTCCGAAGTCGAGCTCGACGCGCAGGACGGGAAGGTTGGGCAGGTTGGACCCGTAGGTCATGATGAGTACACCTCTCTAAAGGGGTGCCGGGGTGCGGATCTGGTTTGGCGACTTGGGCCGCGTCCCGGCTTTTCTGTGTTCGGAGGCAAGTCCGCTTGTACGTTGAGTACGTACTCACCTCTGTGTACGTACAGTGCTACCCAGCGTGACCAATGTCAAGCAGGTTGGTACGGTGAGTACGTACACCGACACAGAGAGTTGAGAGGGGTGCGCCAACGTGCCTGCGGGAGCGGACACACGCGCGCTGTACGAGCGCGTCGCAGACGACCTCAGAGCCGCCATCGTGCGCGGCGAGTTGAAGCCCGGGGACAACGTCCCCGCAGAACAAGAACTGGCGGCAAACCACCAGGTCAGCCGCCAGACCGTACGCCAGGCCTTGCAGCAGCTCACGAACGAGGGGCTGCTTTCCAGTGGACGGGGCCGCGGGCGTGTCGTCCGCTCACAGACCCGTCTGCGCTGGCAGTTGTCCAGCTTCGAGAGCACCGCCCGCCACAACGCGGACGGCGACGCGTGGAACAACGACGTCCGCAACCAGGGGCACGAACCCCGCCAAGAGGTCACAGTCGGTATCGACACGCCGTCGGCCAAGGTCGCCCAGCGGCTCGGCGTCAGCGAAGACGACCTTGTCGTGGTGCGTCGGCGTGTCCGTTACGTCGACGACATGCCGTTCCAGCTCTCAGACAGCTACTTCCCGATGGACATCGCCCAGGGAACCGTGCTGATGAAGCCCGGCGACATCGCCGTCCCCGGCGGGATCCTGTCGTCGATCGGGCACCCGCAGGTGAAGACGCTCGACGAGATCCAGGTCAGGATGCCGACCAAGGACGAGACCACTCGCCTTGGCCTGCCCGCCGGAACACCCATCGCGGAGCACACCCGGACCGGCTACGATGCGGACGGCCGACCGGTCCGGGTCATGGTCTCGGTGCTCCCCGGTGACCGACACGTGTTGGTGTACGAGCTGGACGCCACGTGAGCGCCCCGGAGCTCGACGTCGATGACCTGTTCGCCGACGACCCCATGACGCGCCCGCTCACCTATCCCGGTCGGATCCCCCCGACCTCCGGACTGTTCGCCGACGGGCGGTACACCCGCCTGGACGTAGTCGACGGAGAGCCGGCCGAAGCATGGGTGCTCGAAACCGACCTCGGCCGCCTGGGCGACCACCTCGACCAGCTCGGCGTCGCGCCGATGTCTGAGCGGCATCGCGTGATCGCGGTCGGCTCCA
Source organism: Herbidospora cretacea (assembly GCF_001570605.1). Lineage (GTDB taxonomy): Bacteria > Actinomycetota > Actinomycetes > Streptosporangiales > Streptosporangiaceae > Herbidospora > Herbidospora cretacea. The sequence continues at coordinate 179,673 of NZ_BBXG01000015.1, forward strand.
ACGCCGCCCCCAGCCAGCTCCACCGCAAGTTCGTCAACCACGACGTCCGGCCGGTCATCCCCCTGACCATCGCCGACGTCACCGGCATCGCCCCCGGCGTGTCGGCCCACATCAACCGGAACGGCTACATCCCCGCAGCCCCCATCGTCGTGCCGGGTGAGACATCCCGGCTGTTCGTGTTGTGGCTAGATGAGCCACAGTTCGAAATCCTCGACGCCACCGAGCCGAACTACGACCGGCGGCTACTTCCCCTCGACGACTTCCCCGTGGTCCTGACCTCGGGCGTTCCGCTCCAAGCCTGTTACGTGTACGTAGGCAAACATGGCTATCTGAGCGACGAGGCCGGGCAAGCCTTGCGGCTCACTGAGCAACGGGCGTTGATCACTCGCATACTCGGATTGTCGACTGAGCTACGGCGCCTGTGCGGGAGCACAGTTCCCGAGTTCCTGACGCGTGTTCAGGACGCGACAGTCCGCGAAGACGCGTACGAGATCTTCCGATTGGAAGGTTGGGCACGCTCTCAACCTGAGTTCTCAACTATTGAGCCTACCGATCGGCCCCTGCTCTCTCGCAAAGAGTGCGCCTCGGGTTCAGCTCGGGACCTTCCCAAAGATCGCCAAGTCTGAAGAGCTAAGGGCTACGTAGAACAGATGAAAGTCCGGATCGCTATCAGTTGCTGGCTGTCCGGGCCTTCTCTGTCGAGGTTAGCGAGACTAGAGGGTGACAGAAAGAATCATCTCCCAATGGCCTTGCCCTGTGCCATTGTCACCAGTCGGTCCGCCGCAAGGACAGACCCAAGCCCCGGCCTCGTCCGTTTCCAGGGGAGGCCAGAAGCGCAGATGTACGGCCTTCACATTACGCTGCAGGCCGATCACTGCACCGTATGCATCCTCGGAACCTTCACTCGACTCGATGTGAAGGTCCAGGTCGGCTGGGCCTCGCTCATACAACCCAATGTTGAGGGGCCCTCGCGCGTCCTGCGCTGGGGCACTGTTCTTGAAGATGGTCTCCCCGCGGACGCGATAACCACGCGGCAAATGAATCGTCACGTAGAGCCCCCACCGGCCGGAACCCTCCTCCCTGCGTGGAGAGATCCTCAAATCCCCCGGATGCGGAGGAGCCATCTCCTGATGCCATCGCGCAGCATCTAAGTCCGCAACCCGGGTCGCCTGCTCGGCGGCCCGCTCAGCAGCCTCCGCCGACTTCTTGGCGGCGAGGGCGGACCGCTTAGCATGCCTCTTCATCCCGATGTTGTAGATGGTGCCGACCATTGCGATGATCGCACCGCCCAAGGCAATCCAAGCCGATTCGTCCCAGTCCTTAAACGGGCTTAAGTCCATGGATCCACCTTAGGGGTGACGAGATCGTATTGCCTGAACGACAGGGTGGCTGAGCACGCCAGACCGCGCTCAGCCACCCCGCCGCATGCCGCCAGGCCAGGGCCGTCCACGCTGTGGGGGCAGTACGTGAACGACCTCACTCCGAGCCACGGATTCCCGGAGCTCATCAGCCCGGCGGCAGCCTCATTGGCCTGACCACTCGACCCACTCCTCATCGGTCATTAGGACCACGTTCTCTTCGACAGACCGCGCATCGATCCACTCGCGGTCGAGCCGTCCCAGCAGGTTGACGCACTCCCTGAACAGCCGCTCCCGCACCACGTTGGCCACGGCATGGGCGGAAGCAGCCAGCGCCCGCGTGACGCTGCACCTGTAGGCGGTCCCGTCGCACGAGGGCGCCCCGCAGCCCTTGGGCCCAGAAGCCAGGTCCACCCTGCTCACTGAGCCTCCGTGATCGTGGCGTAGACGACCTTGCCCCCGAAGATCACGGGTCGGTGGTATCCCCACCCCTGCGCCAGCGCCGCCACCAACAGCAGCCCCCGGCCCCCTTCCGCATCCTCATCAGGGCAGAGCACGCGGGGTGGCTCGCGGGAGCAGTCCCAGACCGACACTACGACCCCGGCCGCGCCCGACCTCGGGAGTCGGTAGGCGTCCAGGCCGATCACCTTGGTGGGTGAATCCACCACCCTCTCTGTCGCCGTGATCGCGTTGGTGGAGAGCTCGCTCACGACGAACTCGGCCGTCTCGCTCAGACCCTCATGTCCCCATGCCGCCAAAAGGCCACGAACATGCGCCCGCGCTTTCGCGACAGACTCAGGATGGGCCATAAGGCGCAGGTAGTTCCCAGGGGGAATTGCCGCACACGAATTCAGCAAGGAAAAGCGAGTACATCCTGTGGCCGCTAAATCCGCAGTTCCGCCGGCCTGCCCGTGATCATCTCGCCTTGCTGCTCTTCCGGCCCTATCGTGTGCCACGGGTCGCACCTCCGAGTGCGATCAATGGGACCCGTAGGACGTGGCGACGTTTCTGCGGGTCCCGCTTCTGTTCGGGGAAGAACTGCGGTGCAGTGACATACTTGGGCCACGGGTAGTAACCGAGAAGAATCAGTGCGTGGCAAATCTCGTATGCCACATGGCGACACAACCGGAGATGGTCGATGACCGAGCCCGAGATCTCAGCCGACGTTTCCGATATTTGGGAACTGTTCGGCCGCCACATCCGTCACGCGCGTAACACGAAAGATCTCAGCCTGCGCCAGCTCTCAGACCGTCTGAGCTGGCATTTCTCCCTGATTGGCAAATGGGAGCGCGGCATACACCGCCCACCGCTGGAAGCCGTCGAAAGGCTTGAGCACGCACTAGAGACGGATGGTCGACTTGTCAGTCTCTATGCCCTAATCGTCGAACTTGACCAGTTCCGCAGGCGTATGCTCAAGATTCGCCCAACAGCCTCAGCATGCGACGAGGATGACGATATGGACCGCCGTGCAGCCCTGCGACTCATGAGCGCGTTAAGCGCCGGAGTGACAGTTCCCGCAGGAACGCTGGAAACCATTCTCAGCAGCGTCGAACGATCCTTCGGCCTGCGGGACGACCATCACATGGACGACTGGCACAGAACCGTCCAGACGTATGGCCAGCTCTATTACGCCCAGCCGCCCAACGCGTTGATCGCGGACTTAACTGCTGATTTGCTAGAGGTCGGCCGACTTCTCCAGGACCCCCGGACTGGTCTCCCGCGCAATGAGCTGCTCCGAGTGGGGTCGCAGCTCACGGCCCTGATGGCCACCGACTTCAACGACGCCGGGAACCGGCGTTCCGCCCGGCTGGCCTGGCAGACCGCCCGTCGCACCGCTGACGCGTCCGAAGACAGGAACCTCTCCGTCTGGGTGCGGGCTAGAGAGGCCGACTGCCTGTTCTGGCAGGACCAGCCGCGATCCATGATCGCCGCTCTCCTCGACGACGCGTTGGGCCAGGCCCAGGGCACCCCCAGCACGGGACGCGCGATGGCCTTGGAGGTCCGCGCAAAGCTCGCCGCCCTCGATGGCCGGTCCGCGGACGCCATCCAGGCACTCAACGAGCTGGCCGACACCTATGAACGCCTACCCGACCACGCCACCACGGCCGGGGCGATCGGCTCGTCGGTGGGGACCAGCTACCCCGAAGCTTCGGTTCACCGAAGTGCGGCCTACGTGTACGCCTTCCTCGCCGACACGAAGAAGGCCCCCGTCGCGATCGACCGGGCCATTGCCACTTACCCGTCGAACCTCGCGGGCGGCAACCTGCGACTGATCCAGGCGCTGTCTGCCGTACACGGGGGCGATCTGACGCACGCCCTTCAGGATGCTCTACGCATCGCAGAAGGAGTTCGGCAGCTCACCCCCATGAGACAGCTCATCATCCGTCGCATCGTTGATGCGGTCCCTCGCGAGTCCGCCAACCTGCCGATGGTCAGAGAACTACGCGCGCTGGCTCACCCCGTCAACGCTTGAACAACGTCTTGCACACCTGCGCCTTGTAGCCGTCGAAACGGGCGCAGGGGTGGTGCCGGACGGAGCGGTGGCGTTTCGCCGCCGCTGGCCCCTTGACCTTCTTGCTCACCCTGACGAGTGGTGTCCGGCGCTTCTCAGTCGGCTTGGCCGACGCCGCGCTCTTGTCCACCAGAGGGACATGGGGCACGCTCACTGACGCGACTCTGAGCGCCACCGGAGCAGGTGGGGTCGATTGCGCTGCGGGAACCGGCGCAACCGCAAGTGCGGGTCGCGCGGGCTCTTCCGCTTGGACGATGACCCCCAAGGAATAACCGAACCCCACACCGAACCCCACGGCCAGGGCCAGCGTCACGGTTCTGCGGAACAGGCTGTGCCGGCCCCAGAGGAACCGGCCGAAGGGCTTGGTGGGCGGACGACGCTTGTAGGCGGACGGCGGCAGCTCGTTCATGGAAACCCCCCGATATCCAGTACGACCGGCCAGCCAAACGATCGCTGAGGATGGCGGTGTTCCCTCGCTGTCGAAACTTGGCGATCTTGCGCGGACACAGATGACAGCGGTGACAAGCATGCTTGCGCATGGATCCACCGGGAGTTTCGCGGGAAGTCGCTGACGGTGACCCGCGCTGACAGCCGTTGACACAGTCATGGCGTCAACGGCTGTCACGTCCTGTCACCGCTCCGCCATCGAGTGCGCGGGCCGCCAGAACTGGGACCCACCTTCGCCGTGTCATCGCCGTCATCACTGTCAACGGGTCAAACGCAGCAAGAAGCCTTTATCGCGCTCAGGGCGGTTCACTTTTCTGCGCCCCAAGCAGCATCAGCCTGCGCTGATCAGACAGCAGTGCATGTGCTCGGGATGGCGCGGAGGTTCTCGCCTGCCGGACAGCACCGGAGATCCTTCGACGAAAGGAGGGCGTACAAGATGGCCTCACGGCTGAGCAGCGACAAATGGACCCCCGCCGCTCAACATAGCCTCCAGCCAACTCCGACGCATCGCCATCATTCTCAAGATCACGCCCGGCATTCGGTGTTACCTTGGCCGTCTACGACCAACATCTCCTGAATAGGCAGCGATGGCGACTCGCGCATGGTTAGTACGGCTCGGCAGCACGGGTGAACGGGAGGAGGCTGCGCTCTCCTCCGGCCACGTGATTTTGGGATGGTCCGAATTGGATGACCTGAGCGGCTGCGAACTGAGGGAGGACCTGGCCACGCTCGTTGCCCAGGCCTACCCTGAGGCGAGCAAGGCCGTGCGCTCCAACTGGACCGGTCAGCTCTGGCGGTTCACCAAGGAGATGCGGCCGGGTGATTTCGTAGTATCACCGCTGAAGAACGGGAAAGTCGCCATCGGAGAGATCACGGGTGACTACCTCTTCGACGCGAGCGCCGAGCCCGAGTTCCGCCAACTCCGGCCGGTCAAATGGCATCGGACCAACATCTCGAAGAGCGTCATCAAGCAGGACTTGCGCAATAGCATGGGCTCGCTGCTAACTGTCTGCGGGCTTACCCGGTTTGGCGCGCCGCGGCGTATCGCTCACCTCGCACACCACGATTCCGATCCGGGGCCGCTGGCCGGCGAGATGGAAGTACTTGAGGGCTTCACTACCCCTCACGAACTCCTTGACGCAGTTATCTCAGGACAACCCATCCGCCTTACTATCCGCGAATTCCTCAAGCGATGGGGTGTCACGCGCCGGACCTCGGACGCAGTGGCCCAAATCGAAACTGACCTGGCCGCGAAGGGTGTTACGACGAACCCGCCCTTCACCGAGAGCTGGATAGACAACTCCATCACACTTGTGCCGATCGGGAGAGAGCCCGGCGAAACCACGAGCGCCGAAGAACGAATTTCTCTGGCCAATACACAAGATGCGCCCGATATGCCCCCGTTGACGCTGACCGTCAGCGTCGTACCTTCGGCCACTACACCTGTGGAATCGGTCGGACTGGGCGACAGCCTGCAGGTCGCGCGGACAAAACTACTCAGCGGACAGTTCTCCCAGCTGGCCGTCCTTGACGACAACGGAATCCTCCTGGGAGCGATCAGCTGGGAATCCATCGGCAAGGCAGCCATGACGAAAAGCCACTTAGCCACGGTCAGCAATGCCATTGATCGGACCGTCAATGCCGTTCACCTGTACACCGAACTCCTTAGTCAGGTCGGCGAAATCTACAATAGGGGTTATATCTTCACCTGCGACCATGCGATGAGGGTCGTGGGGATCATCACCGCTGCCGATATGACTAAGCAGTTCGGCCAGCTTGCCCGGCCATTCGTACTGGTCGAGGAAGCCGAGCGTCGACTCCGGCGGCGTGTGGACGAGGTCTTCTCCCTGGATGAGATTCGCAAATTCGCGAAGCTGTCTGCTTCGAAGGTGAAAGGCGCCCAAAACCTGATGCTGCACGACTATCAGAAGCTTTTGGAGTCCTCCGACCGTTGGGCCCGCATGGAATGGGACCTCGATCACCTGCACTTCCTGGATCGGCTGGACACCGTGCGGCGCATTCGCAATGAACTCATGCACTTCGCACCGGATCCCCTGGAGGACGAGAAGATGGACACGGTGGCAGGTTTAACAACATGATCCGTGTTGCGGATCCCCGCCCGTGAATAGGGTTGGGACCGTCACCACGTGCTCTGTCCAATCCGACGAATCAAGCCTCTGCGGGTTTGGTCGAGCGACTCCACAGAAGCCAGGAACATCAAACTCTCCAACGATGCCGGACCGTTTAACTGTGACCTCGTTCTAACTCACCGCCCTTCTTCGGGAAGCCAAAGCTCATTTCCTCTAGAGCGAAGTCGTTGCCGATAGTCCTCATAGCCGGGCATCGCACGCTCGACGATCCGCCAGAACTCGGGGCCGTGGTCCGGTCGCTGAAGATGCGCCAACTCGTGGACGAGGACATAGTCGATCAAGGTGGGCGGGAGTTGCATCGTGGCCCAGTGGATGTTGACCTGACCATCCTGGGAGCAGGATCCCCACCGGTAGCCCAGAGGCCGCACCCGCAGTCCGGTCATCTCGGCACCCATGCGGGAAACCCAGGGCTGGACCCGCTTGCGGAGCCACGGCTCGCCGACCCGCCGATACCAGCGGACTAGGTCCTTAGCCGCGCCGCCTTTGGCGAGTTCCAAGCGCCCGCGAATCAACCGGACATCTCCCGAAGCAACGATTCGAAGGCGATACGACCGACCTAGGTAGAGGAACCCCTCACCCGAGACGTACTCCTTCTCCGGTGGAGCCTCGCCCAAATCCCGCTTCTCGGCGAGCTTGCGGTACAGCCAGGACCGCTTGGCCTCGACCATCTTGACCAGCTCAGCCTTGGAGACTTGGGGCGGAACGACTGCGGTGACCGAGGCGTCGCGCTCGACAGTGAGCCGAACACTCCTGCGACGCTCACTCACAGAAACGGCAACCTCTAGACCACCGACGCGCAGAACCCCTGGAAAATCACTCACGGTCACCAGGATGCCAGTCTCATGCCCTTGGAATGAGATGGCGGTTGCTCCTGATCACGTCAAGGAGGTCGGTGGCGAGCTGATCAAGCCGCTCGTACTCCCCCAAAGCCCGCTCGTGGAGGATGGCGAAGATGTCGAGCCTGAAGTCGGCCTGATCGACGCGCTTGCGCCAAAAGTCCTGCCGGTGGATCGTCTGAGTGGCCTTCAGATGGATCTCCCTGGCGGCATCAGCGAACCGTACTTCCGTCAGCGCTTCCTCTGGGGAGGTTGCCAGCTCAGCGGTGATGGTCCGGTGGACGCGTGCCTCGATCTCGCTCAGGCCGAACGGATTCTCTTGTTTCTCCTGGACGATTTCTGTCATCAGGTCCTTGAGCGCGATGACCTGCTGGTCCCACTCGTCCTTCAACTCGGTGAGGATCTTCTCCAGGCGTTCGCTGAGCATCTGATAGCGAGCTGGGTCTTCGCCACCGCGAATGGAGATGTGGTGCCGGATCGCGTTCTCCATCTCCGACGCCTTGGCCCGGGGTCCACCGGTCATCGCCTCCACCTTGGCGGCAAAGCCGGGCGCAGTCATCTTGATCGGCGGCAACTGCTCCTCAATGCCGAGCGAGGCGATGTGCTCGTCGATCAGGGCGCGGATCTTCGAACCGTATGCCCCGGGATCGAACTCGCCGGCGTCAATCCGATATCGTCGGGCCGCTGTCAGCTTGATGACCATGAACCGCTTCAGATCCGGCAGGAACGGCTTAGCCGCCGGATCGGGCAGCACTGTGTTGACGGTGGTGGCAAAGCGCTTCAGCTCAGCGTTGAACCGATCCCGCAGCTCCGGATCGGAGAGCTCCTGTACGCATCGCTCGACGTCCTCCGGATCGCCGAACATCATCCGCAGCCGCTGCAACTGGGGGTCCAGCTTGGCGATTTCCAGGCGAGCGTCCCGCAGGGCTCCTGCGGCGTCATCACCCTCGTCGCCCTCGAAGTCCTCAGATGCGAAGATACGCAGCGCTTCGAGGAGGCTCTTGGCGACTCCGCTATAGTCCACGACCCAGCCGTTGGGCTTGCGGTCCGCCTTACGGTTGACTCGTGCGATCGCCTGTAACAGGTCATGCTCGTAGAGCTTGCGGTCCAGATACATGACCTGCTCGATCGGCGCATCGAAGCCGGTGAGCAGCATCGTCCTGACGATCAACATGGCGATGTCGTTCGTCCCGAAGGGCTGAACGAAGCCGTCGACCCGCGCTTTCTGTTTCGCCTCATCGGTCCACTCGGTTAGATGGTGCTCCTCCTCCGACTGGCCCTTGGAGATGACCGGTACGAAGTCGATCCGCTTCAACAGGTCGAGGAACCTGGCCGCCCGCACCAACCGGGCGCGGCTCGCGCTGCGGATGTTCTCCGGCGGCATGGCCAGCACGTGCTCAGGCAACTTCTCGATGGCGGCGACCAAATCGTCGCGGGCAGCGAGGAACGCTTCCCGATAGCGGACCGTGGTCTCCCGGTCCTCGGCCACCACTTGCGCCTTGAAGCCCTCGGGGAGCACATGGTCCACGTAGTGGTTCAACATGTGCTTAGCCTTGGCATCGACCATCTGCTGCGCGGTCAGTACCTTGCCCTTGGTGGCCCAGCGTCTCTGAAGCTGCTGCCGCTCGTCGTCGTCGAGTTCGATGAACTCGTCCTCGAAGATGTCGTCGAGGTCCTTACGGTCCCGGACCGCCGCGTTGACCTTGACGCCCTCATAGAGGATCGGGACGATCACCTCGTCCTCTTCGGCGTCCTTGAGGCGATAGGTGTCGATGAACGGGCCGAACAGGTCGACGCTGGTCTTGCGCTGACCCTTCCGGGTCATAATGGGCGTGCCGGTGAAGCCGATCCGGGCCGCGTTCGGCAGCGCCTCCCGCAGGTTTGCGCCGAGCGAGGCAGTGTGCGACCGGTGCGCCTCGTCGATCAGCACCACGATCGACTCGTCGGTGTTGATCTCATCGAGAGCGGTCTTCGCCGTGATTCCCTCGCCGCCCTGGCTCTTCTGGATCATCACGAACACGACAGCCGGGCCGTGATGGGCGAGGACCGTCCTAGCTCTCGCACCGGACTTGGCGGTGACCACGGTCTCGCCGCTGAGGCGCATGGTCTTGCCGAGCTGGTCCTCAAGCTGGGTCCGGTCGGTGACCACGACGACCTTGAAGTTCGCCAGCTCCGGAGTGAACCGCAGCCGGCGAACCAGGAACGTCATAGTGATGCTTTTGCCTGATCCCTGGGTGTGCCAGACGACGCCACCGCGCCCGTCCGTGCTGCCGTGCTGCTCGCGGGTCTTGCCGGTCAGCAGCCGCTTGACCGCCTTCTCCACGGCACGGAACTGCTGGTAGCGCGGCGCGACCTTGATGGTCTTGCCCTGCTCACTCGGCATGAACGTGACGTAGTTGTGCACAATGTTGAGCAGGTTGGCCGGGGCGAGCACCCCTGCGGCCATGATCTCCTGCCGGCTAAGCTGGTCGGCGTTCTTGCCCTGCCGTAAGGCGAGCTCGTCCTTGGTGAGCGGGTAGGTGTCGCGCCACGGCACGTAGTGTTCGTATTCGGCGGTAAACGTCCCGATTCTGGCGTCCTCGCCGCTAGTCGCGACCGTCAGCTGAACCGTATGAAAGAGCTTCTGGTTTCCGGTACGGCTCTCGCGCTCGACTTGCTCCGCGTATCTGCGGAGTTGGCCGACGGCGCCGCTCAGGTCAGACTCGGTGGTCTTCTTGCACTCCGCGACGACGAGCGGGATGCCGTTCACGAACAGCACGATGTCAGGGACGATCGACCCGCGCCCGCCCGGGATGTCCACTCGGAACTGGTTGACCGCAGTGAACTCGTTGTTCTCCGGGTGCCGCCAGTCGATGTAGTGGACGATACGACTCTTGCCGCCCTCCCAGCCGTCAACGCCCTCGACGGGAGTGCCCTTGAGTAGCAGCTCGGTGACCTTTTGGTTGACTTCGAGGAGGCTACCCGGGGTGGTGCGGGTCAGAGCGCTGACGGCCGAGCTGATCCGGGTGTCGTCCAGCCACTCCTCGCCGTGGACGTTCTTGTTGATCCGCAGCAGCGCGTCTCGCAGCTTCTGCTCAAGGATCACCTCGTCGAAGCCAGGGCGGGAGGAATCACGGGCGATCGTCGGGATCACCGCGAAGTAGGGAGCACCTTCCAGATGGTCCCAGCCCATCTTTTGGAGCTGTTCGATAAGGGGCTTTTCCACCAGCGCGTATTCGAGCTCACTCGCCATGATCCCGCTCCCGTCTCCAACCGCCTGATTCAGCAACACACCCAAACAAATCGCCCTTGTAGTGGGCGAGCCGAAGCCCACTCGGTCAGAGCCCTAAAGATCTTCCAGTACGGCTTCCGCCTCAGAAACCCGTACCCGCCCGGTTAGCAAGTCCTCCATCAAGCCCTGTTTAAGCTGAGTTAGACGCCGCGCCTGCCGTGCGAGTGCATCGACCTGGGCCGCATACCCCGCATCGACGTGAACCACATGATCCATTTTTGGCCTGCCGGACCAGGGAATCATGAGCCGACGAATAGATGCTTGACTGATGTTCTTCATGCTTCCACTGGTTCCCGTTGCAGCGATCTCGATCTGACGCCGAATTTCCGCTAGTGCGAGGACAAGATGGATGTATTCGGTGGACGCAAAGGCGTCGTTAACGTGAAGGCGCAGTGTCTTATCGCACAACATGAGGCCGTGGGGCGTTTCACCTACAATGCATGTCATCCCGACCAATTCGGCGGTATTGGCACGAGTAATGAGCAGGTCTCCGGGGCGAACGCATAGGGCTTCAATATGCAGCGACCGGTCATAAGCGACTTTATTCTCTTCCGGACGAAAACCGCTGCGCCCAATTGCGCTTACTTTGAGAACCCCCCATTCACCGGGACCAGCGGGAGTGTCTTCTACGCTGGGGCTGTTGCCTGCCTCAATTCCGATGAGGGCGCCACCCAATGGGGTCAAATACCACGACCCCTGGTCGTCCGTTCCAAGAGATCCAAGTTCGGATGCCTCTACGGATCGAAGGATGTGTAGGCCGTCTGCCATCAATTCCCGCACATGAGCGAGGCGAACCTGCCCATGCTTAGCGACGGATGCCTGGATAGATGAGACCGACCTATCGAGAGTATCGAGGACCTCGGCGATCCGCCGCTGCTCTCCAATCGGCGGCAGGTGGAGAGGCAATGAGAAGAAGTCGCCGACCTTGACGTTGAGGAGACCATGGTTGCGGACCCCCTCCTTGGCCACCCAGAGAATTTCATCGTTTAGAAGTCCCGACTCGAAGTAATGCGTCAGAAAATTTGAGTCGACGCCACCTCCAGGACGGAAGCAAATATAAAGCGGGGAGACGATGCCGGAATCATAACGGTCCAGTCGCCGGATTACTCCAGCTGGATACCCTTCCGAGTAGCTCTTGTTGTAGGCGAAGTCACCTCGTTCAAGCAGGAAATAAGAACTGGCATCCGAGCTGGCGACCCGCCTTTGGAAGTACTCCGCTTGACTGACCAGGCCGTGTTTAGCTGAGATGGTGAGAACATTCTTATTTCCGACAAGATTCTTACGAACAACTCGGCTTGCTACCTGTCCAAACTCATGTGTCTTCCACCCGCTCGGAACATGCCTAAACTTGATTTCAGACATAGCCGAGCTCCTTGAGATATGCCTCGAGGTGGGCAGCCGCTATTTCGCGCTGGGCTTCGAGGTCCCGCAAGGTGACCGCGTATTTGTCGGCCCAACTACGGAAGGCCGATTCCAGCAGCCTGCGGCCAGCAGCCGTTCGGGTATCGAGGCGATTGGAGAGCTGCAGGCGGAGGACTTCGAGGACCAGCACGCGGCGGTCATCCTCGCCCAGGGCTCCAGCGGTCATTTTGAGGCGGGGCAAGAAGTCAGCCTCCAGGGCACCGACCTTCTTCCTCGCGGTGGCCGTGGCGGACTTCAACTTCTTCAGGTCTGCCTCGGAGAGTTGGTCTTCCGATTCCTCTGCATCAGCTTCGTCGTCCTCGCTGGGCTTGGCGGTGGCCGCCTTGAGCTGGGCGTTAAGCTCGGCGTACCTGGCCTCGGCTCCTTCGAGCTCTTTCAGGTATTCGGCAATGAGCGCCGGGACGATGCGATGGTCGCGGGCCTTACGCTTCTCGGCGGCGATCTTCTGCTTGTCCCAATATTCGACTTCTTCCTCGTCAAGCGCGAATGCCGACTCGATGGTGGTGAGCCAGCCTTCGACGACGCCCTTAAAGCCGTTCAGGGAGAGGGTCTTGATGTCGTACTGGGTCTCGCCCCACCAGGCGGCCACGACGCCAGCCAACTCGAACCGGTCGAGCAGGCCTAGCGGCTTCAACTCCTCGGCAAACGACTCCAGCAGTTCCGCGCGGATCTCCATCACCTTCTTGGAGACCGGCAGTTCGGCCAGGCGCTTGCTGTGCCGTACCCACCAGTCGGTGAACGCCTCCTGGAGCCGCACCTCTGCGGGCTTGGCGAGCGCCGGAAGGCGCTCCGCAGTAGCCTGCCAGCCCTCGGGCAAGAAGTCGAAGTAATCGGCGTTCTTCTCTGCGAACAGCGTCGCCGGGTCGACGCCGAACGCCTGGAACAGGTGAGCCTTGTTGGCGACCTCAGCCTTGGGAACACCGCCGTAAAGGTGGGCGCGAACGTCATGGGGCTCCGGCAGGGGCGTGTTGTCGACGTAGCGGCGTATGTTGAGGTTGAAGTCGTTCTCCTTCAACTCCGCGAGGTCGACAACGCGGGCGAAGCCGGGGATGTCCCTGTACTCGTCGAACGCGGCGACGATCTTCTCAGCGTGCTGCGGCTCAAGGTAGTTCTGAGCGCGACCGGCGGTGAACTCGCGGTCGGCGTTGATGAAGAGCACCTTTCCCTGCCGCTCTTCAGGCCGCCGTGCCGTACCGCGAAGGACGAGGATGCAGGCGGGGATGCCGGTCCCGTAGAAGAGGTTGGGCGCGAGGCCGATGACCGCCTCCAGGCGATCGCCGTTGATGATGCCCTCGCGGATGTCCTTCTCCTTGCCGCCGCGGAACAGCACGCCGTGCGGGAGGACTGTGGCGCCGACGCCGTTGGGGGTCAGCACGGCGAGAACGTGCTGGGCGAACATAAGGTCCGCCTTCTTGCCGGTCTCCGGGGCGAAGCCGTACTTGAAGCGTTCCCTGTGCTCCATCTCGGCTGCGACGTAGTTCTGTGAAAACGGCGGATTGGTGAGCACCCGGTGGAAGCGCATCAGCTCGCCGCCCTCCTTGTGAAGGGGGTTGGCGAGGGTGTCGTCGTTCTCCAGGCTCGCGTTGAGCACGCCGTGGAGAATCATGTTCATCTTCGAAACGGCCCAGGTGCCGCCGTTGTACTCCTGGCCGGCCAGGGTCAGGTCGCGATGGTCCTGGCCGTGCTCCTCGACGTACTCCTTGGCGTGGATGAGCATGCCGCCCGAGCCGGAGCACGGGTCGTAGACACGCATGCCAGGCTCGGGCTTGACCAGTCGGACCATCATCCGCACGACGCCACGCGGCGTGTAGAACTCGCCACCCTTCTTCCCGGCCGAGTCGGCGAACTCGCCGATCAGGTACTCGTACGCGGCGCCGAGCAGGTCCGGAAACTCGAAGTCCTCATTGCGCAGCCGCACCCGGTTGAAGTGGTCGATGAGCTTCTGGAGACGACTGTCGGGAATGGTCGACTGGCCGACTTTCTTCATGAAGTCGATGTGCTCAAGCACGCCTTCGAGCGCTGTGGAGTTGGCCTCCTCCAACGTGCTGAGCGCGGTGTTGAGCATGTTGCCGACGTTCTTCTCGCGGGAACGGTCCTTGACATACGCCCATCTGGCCTTCTCGGGCACGTAGAAGCTCTCCCCCCGGTAGAAGTTGGGGGCGGCGGCCATCCGCATGGCCTCATCATGGCTCCTGCCCTGGGAGACCCACTGCTTGACGAGTTGCTCACGGACCACGTCGAACTGGTCGGAGGCGCGCTTCAGGAACAGCATCCCGAAGATGTATTCCTTGAACTCCGAAGCGTCCATCTTGCCGCGGAGGATGTCCGCGGCCCCGAACAGATGCCGCTCAAGCTGCGGCAACGTGAGCTTCGCCACGTAGTGGCCTCTTTCCTTCAACCAGGTGAGACGGGGTCGGCGCACTGCGCGACGATAGACACGATCAGTCTTGCAGGCGTCACATCTGAGTACACATGCTTCTCAGCATCGATTGGATTCCGTTGGCAGGCACTCCATCAACCCAGAGCCGGGTGTCCCTGCTGCTGAGACACGATCATCTTGAGCGCGGCGCCTCGGCTCCTCCACGGATCTCGATCCCAATGCCTACCCACAAGACGCATCCAGCGAGCGGAACCTGACGTTTCAGCAGGTCAGGGAAGTCATCCTCATAGAGGGCTGCGCTGCTTCCTAAACCTGGTGTCGTGGGTTCGAGTCCTACCGGGGGCACTCTATGAAGCGCCTGCCACCTGCTGCTTAGCGTAATTGTAAGCTTCTCACCTGCCCGGCTGTCTGCGGGTGAGGTGATCGTTTGCTGCTGGGTCTGCCCGATGCCTACCCCCTTGAGCGAGCATGGCGTCCGGAGCTGTGCCCCTTCCTACGCCGGCGTGGACAGCTAGGAGGGAGACAGGCGGCAGCCCGCTCCGGCATCTACGTGTGAGCCAGCCGCAGCCGGTCTCCGCCGTCGAACGAAGCCGAAGCCATCCACGAATATGTGACATGAGGATCGCAATCCCAAGGGAATGACCGGCCCGGACGTCTCGCCCACCGGGAATGGGCAGCGGGGCAGGATGCCGCTGTCAAGATGAGGCGCATGCCGTTATGGGGAAGACGTCTGCTCATCGCAGTAGCGATCTGGGGTGCTGCCGTGGGCCTGTTCGCCCTGGTGCCAACCTATGATCGCGCCCTGATCGCGCTCGCAGTTCTGGTGCTGCCCCTCGCGCTCGGGCTGGTCCTCTCATCGGTCGCGAGATTACCGCGCTGGCTGCCGACAGGGCTGGTGGCGTTCCCCGTCGGCTATTTCGCCCGGGAAAGCGGCACCGACTGGGGAGTGATCTCAGGGGTGGAGGTTCCCGAGCTGGTGCGGCTGGCGTTTCCGGCCATGGCTTTCCTAATCGTGTCGTGGCTGGTCGCGCCCGGGAATGTCTGGCCCAGGGTGGCCATCGGCGCCGCGCTGGTCGCCGGATGCGCGGTGTCCGGTCCGCTGCGCGAGGCGCGGGAGGTGGCCGACTTCCAGAAGCGGGTCCTGGCCACAGGGGCGCCGCTGGTCGTGCCGGTCTTCCCTGGCCACGAGCTCGTCATGGCCTACGTGGAGCCTCACGAGATCGGCTTCGTCTTCACCTCGACCTCGGTCTCCGCCGAAATCCACGTCACCGTTCATCCGGAGGCGACCGACCCCCGGAGGCTGTGCCGGGAACAGATCACCCCGAAGGGCGTCGACCTCGGACTCGACTGCATCGGGGGCGGTCCGGGAGTGTGGATCAGTCCGGGACCTGGGCAGCTGGCATGGTTCGGCCGGGCGGGTGGAGCGACCATGGGGATTTCGGGCATCGAGGTGCCGCGGGGCGTTCCGTTCTCCACGTTCGTACAAGTCCGGCCTCTGACATTGGACGGACTGACCGACCTCAGGAACCGGGGTGCCATCCGGCCCAGCATTCTGGATGCCGCATAGGCCGCCGGCCTGGATCTGTGCGTTCGCGTGGAGTGCACGGAACAGATCCGCCACCTCCGGCGACAGCTCCAGCCGGGGCTGGGCCCGGCTGGACTGCGACCTGTTCGGGACAGTGGGCGGGCCGACCAACCGGTGACCGGCGTGGCCGGTCGGCCGGCGGCATAAACCGTGTTCAGCGGGCCCCTGCCTCGAAGACGCGATCTCGATGAGCGTTGCTGTTCTCCGCTCTGGTGGATCGATATGCCTGTGAAGATCTTGGCCGGGCGGGTCCGGTTCTGAGAAAGCGACAGCTGACAGAATCCGGGCCATGGGTCGATAGTCCAGGGTGACATCACCGAGCAGCGGGTGGATGTCATCGTCAACGCCGCGAACTCCTCCCTTCTCGGGGGAGGCGGGCTGAACGGCGTGATCCACCGCAAGGGTGGGCCGGCGCTTCTGGAGGAGTGCCGCGAGCTTCGCGCCTCCCGGTACGGCAAGGGACTGCCGACCGGCGAGGTGGTGGCTACGACGGCGGGGAACCTGCCTGCCCGCTGGGTGATCCACACCGTGGGGCCGGTCTACTCGGGGACAGAGGACCGCTCCGACCTGCTCGCCTCCTGTTACCTCAGGTCACTCATGCTCGCCCAGGACCTGGGCGCTGAGAGCATCGCCTTCCCGGCCATCTCCACGGGAAAATTCGGCTGGCCGGTCGCCGACTCAGCCCGCCTTGTCTCCCGCGTGCTGCACACAACGGGCTTCCGCCTTGATATACGTCTTGTCCTGTACTCGGTATCCGACCTCCGGGCATACGAGGAGGCGATGGGTACCAAGGATCACCGGGTCACCGATGCCGAGATCGTTCGCGTCCTCGACGCCGTACCTGCGGACCGGTGGCGCGAGCTGTTCGAAGCCGCCGACCGGGTCACTCCCGCCGACCTGGAGACCATCGGCAGCGACGCCGTCGGACAGCTGTTCCGGCGGCTGTTCCGCGCCCCGCTGCTCGTCAGGTGCGACTACTCGAATCCGCTGGTCGACGGGCGAAGGCCGGAGGATCTCACGGTGGCCGAGGCCGTTCGGCTGATCACTTTGATCTGGCGCGAGGACTACTGGAGTGGGGGCGGCATGGGTGTACGGGAGGACCGGATCCGCGACGGCAGTCTGCCTGCGGCACTCGACAGTCTGCGGCGGTGGCACGAACGGGCCTGACCGGTTGGCGGCGCTCCCACCCGTGATCGTCATGAGGCGAATGGTGCGGAACTGGAAGGAGCGACGGACGCCATCTTGGCCAAAGCTGCGAGGGCTAGGGCCTGTACGGACTTCGGATCTTCATCCGGGCTGAAGGCTTCGGATCCACAGAAGGGCACCGCGTAGATGGAGCCCGGCCAAATAGCTGCCAGGGGTCTTATCGGAGCGGAAGGCCAGGCCGCGCCATTGTTTGATCTGGTTGATGCAGCGTTCGGCGGTGTTGCGCTGCTGGTAGAGGATGGGGTCGTGGCCGATGGGGCGGCCGCCGAGTGAGCCGCGGTTCTTGCGGTGGACGGCTTGGTCCTTCTTCTCCGGGATGACGGCTTTGATGCCGCGCTCACGTAAGTGGGCGCGGTTGCCGCGCGAGGAGTAGGCCCTGTCGGCGGCTACCGCCCCGGGTCGGGTGCGTGGACGGCCGATCGGAAGCCGAACCTTGATCTTTGACAGCACTGCACGGAACTGCGGGCTGTCTCCGGCCTGACCTGGAGTGAGAACGAAGGACAGCGGCGGGCACCGCCGATCGGCCGAGAGGTGGATTTTGCTGGTCAGCCCACCCCGTGAGCGTCCCAGCGCGGCAAGCTTCAGCCGGATGCCGTGCCGCAGCCGTAACCATCGTCGCGCCGTTTGGCGCTCCTGCACTACCGGGCCGGCTT
>NZ_BBXG01000016.1 GCF_001570605.1 Herbidospora cretacea
GCCGCCATCACCAGCGGTTCGGCGGGTAACAACAGCAAGGGTCTGCGTGACCACCTGGACCTGGCCGTCGCTCAGGACGCCGCCAACGGTGCCACGCCACTGACGATCCAGGTCGTGATCTACAACCTGCCCAACCGTGACTGTTCGGCGCTGGCCTCCAACGGTGAGCTGAAGGTCTCCGAAAACGGTCTGGCCCGGTACAAGACCGAGTACATCGACCCGATCGCCGCGATCATGGCGGACAGCAAGTACCGCAACCTGCGGATCGTGGCGATCATCGAGATCGACTCGCTGCCGAACCTGGTCACCAACCTGAACCTGCCCAAGTGTCAGGAGGCCAAGAACTCCGGCGCTTACGAGCAGGGTGTGGCCTACGCGCTGGGCAAGCTGTACGCGATCCCGAACGTCTACAACTACGTGGACGCCGGTCACCACGGCTGGCTGGGCTGGGACTCCAACTTCGGTCCGTCGGCTGTGCAGTTCGGCACCGCGGCGGCGCTGGCCACCGGTGGCAAGGCCACCGTCCACGGCTTCATCACCAACACCGCCAACTACAGCGCGTTGACCGAGCCGTACTTCTCGGTCAACGGCACCGTCAACGGCCAGCAGATCCGCCAGTCGCGCTGGGTCGACTGGAACTTCTACATCGACGAGCTGTCCTTCGCGCAGGCCTTCCGCACCCGCCTGATCCAGGAGGGCTTCTCCTCCAGCATCGGCATGCTGATCGACACCTCGCGCAACGGCTGGGGCGGCCCGAACCGCCCGACCGGTCCGAGCACCTCGACCGACCTGAACACCTTCGTCAACAACTCCAAGGTCGACCGGCGGGTCCACGCCGGTAACTGGTGCAACCAGTCGGGTGCGGGTCTGGGCGAGCGTCCGCGCGCCAACCCCGCGACGGGTATCGACGCCTACGTGTGGGTCAAGCCTCCGGGTGAGTCGGACGGTGCCTCGGAGGAGATCCCGAACACCGAGGGCAAGGGTTTCGACCGGATGTGTGACCCGACCTACGGCGGCAACGAGCGTAACGGGAACAACCCCTCGGGTGCTCTGGGCAACGCTCCGCTGTCGGGTCACTGGTTCTCGGCCCAGTTCCGTCAGCTCCTCGCCAACGCCTACCCGCCCATCAGTTAATTGAGAACGTCGTGGTCCCGCCGAGGTTGGGGGTCCTCCTCGGCGGGACCACGGCTCTACCCGAGCTCCGGCTCCCGGCAGCGCATCAGGAGCATGGCCGCGTCGTCCGTCGGCGGGCCGTCGATGTGGGCGATCAGGTCGCGGCGCAGGGACTCCAGCGCCGCCTCCGGGTCGTCGTCCTTGAGCAGCGGGACCCGGTCGGGCAGGGGATAGAACCGGCCGAAGGCGTCGCGGGCCTCGATGACGCCGTCGGTGTAGAAGAGGATCTGGTCACCGGGCTCGAAGGTGATCGTGTAAGGGGCCGGCCCCTCGGGCCCCAGGACGGCCAGCCCCAGCGGGGGCACATGGTCGTCGGGGTCGGCGAACTCGATCTCCCCGCCCGCCCGGACCACCAGCGGAGCCGGATGACCGTAATTGAGGAGCGTCATGGTCGTCTCCTCCAGGTTGAACTCGGCCAGCACGGCGGTGACGAACTCCTCGCCGGACAGACGCCGGTTGAGCGCCTTCTCCAGCCGGGCGCTCACGCCCTCCAGGTCCTTCTCGTCGTGGGCCGCCTCGCGGAAGGCCCCCAGGACCAGCGCGGCCGTCTCCACCGCCTCCAGCCCCTTGCCCTGCACGTCACCCACGATCGCCCTGACCCCGGTGGGGGCGACGACGACCTCGTACAGATCACCACCGATGTGCGCCTCGGCCATGGCCGAGGTGTAGGAGACCGCCACCCGCATGTGCCCGGCGCGCCGGGGGACCGGGCGGAGCAGCACCCGCTGCGCGACCTCCGCCACCGACCTGACGTGCGCCAGCTCCCGCTCCCTGCGCCGGCGTCCCACCGTCGCCAGGGCGCTCGCCGCCGTGACACCGGCGATCGAACCCATGGTGATGTACGCCCTGCGCAACTCCAGATGGTTGTACGCCGCCAGCCCGAGGGCCAGGACCAGCGCGGTCACCCCGACGAGCAGGGTCCGCCGGATCCCGCCGGTCAGCGACGCGAACGCCGGGCCGACCGCGAGCAGGGGCAGGAAACCTATCTCCGGGCCGGTGCTCAGATCGAGCAGCGTCACCAGGAGCATCATCAGGAACGGCAGCACCGCGAGAGCGAACGCCGTGCGGGCCCCGGCCGCTCGGCGCCGCCCCTTGCCCGGACGGAAAGGCCCGGCGAGGCGCAACGGCATCCGGCGAATCCCCTCTAATCCCGTCTGGTACGCGCTTGCGACCATACTTCACGATCCTGCCTGGGATGCGAAGTCGCGAAAACGAGAGGCGCCCGCATCCCCCTGGATACGGGCGCTCCCTTACTTACTACGGACTAGATGATCGAGCCGGACCACACGTTGGCCGCCTGCTTGTAGACGCCGTAGGTCTCACCGTCGAAGTAGGGCGACACCGAGGTGTCGATGCGACGGTTGCCGTCACGGTCGGAGACCGCGATGGTGACGCCGTTCAGGTAGCCCAGACGACGGGTGTTCTTGTAGCCCGCCAGCCACGAGGAGCCGATGGCGCCCTGACCGGTGAACGAGGACTTGATGCCCACGAGCTCCTGGGCGTTGATCGCCGACGCCGAGGCGGCGAAGGTCTTCCCGTACGTCCACTTGAGGGTGTTCCCGGAGAAGACGCGGTTGCCGTCGGGGTGGGAGCCGCTCGGGTAGCCGAAGACGTAGTGGGCCTTGCCGACCTTCTGGTTGTAGGCCAGACCCTGGCCGCCGACGTTGTCGCCCAGACGGCCGACGTTCTCGACGCCGCGGATGATGTAGTGGTCCTTGAAGTAGGCCTCGGCCACGGAGGTCTTGACCCACTTCTTCACGAACCACTCGCGCTTGAAGAACTGACCCTTGTCGTCCTTCTTCAGCTCGCCCTTGAAGGCCGTGTCGGCCTTCAGCTTGTTGTAGGCGGCCTCGTCGATCGGGTACCAGGTGCCGGAGTCGGGGCCGCACCAGGTCGGGCACTTCTCGCCGTTCTTCATGGCGTTGGTGCCGGCGGGCGCGGCGTTGTAGGCGGTCTGGGAGACCGACTCGGTGGTCAGCTTCACGCCGTCGACGCCGTCGGTGTAGTACTTCTCGGCCTCGGCCTGGCTGAAGCTGGCCTTCGGCGGGTCGACCGGCGAGGTCACGGGGGCGAGGGTCTTCTTCCAGTAGGGCCCGCCGTCGGTGTACTTGGCCTCGAACTCGGCCTTGGTGACCTCCTCGGAAAGGATCTTCTTCTGACCCTTCCACTTGCCGTAGGCGGCCTTGTCGACCTCTTTGTCACCCGTCAGCTTCACGCCGTTGTAGACGGTGACGAACGCGTAGTTGCGGTCGCCGTCCTCGTAGACGTCGTAGTCGTAGTGGGTGAAACCCTGCTTGCCGACGTAGATGCCCCAGGGGGTCTTGCCCTGGTAGTAGCCGGGCACGAAGACCCACTTGTCGAGGGTGACCTTGTTGCTGACCGTGTCGTAGACACACTGGCCGGCCGTCGCGACGAGGTTGCGGTACTTCGACTGGAGCGAGGTGCCCGAGCACCAGTGGGGCTTGCCGTCGGCGCCCATGAAGAAGACCTTGCCGCTGGTGCGGGGCAGGTTCACGTTCTTCGACGTGCTCGTCGACTTCTTCTCGTCGCCGATCGCCGGGACGGTGCCCGCCTTGGTGTCGGCCGTCGGCCCGCCCGTGGAGATGTGCTTGGCCCCGACGACGGTCTCGACGTTGTAGGGGGTGGCGTCCTGGAGCTGCGCCTTGTCCCAGAAGTAGGCGATGGCCTGCGCCTCGCTGGAACCGGCGAGCACTTCCTTCTCGATGTACTTGGGGGCGGCTGCGGCGGGGGTCGCGACCAGCGCTGCGGCCAGCAGTCCGATGGATCCGGCGATGGTGCTGCCGATGAGGAGGGTGCGCTGCACTGCGGGGTCTCCCTTGCTCTGCCGTGGGACGTCACTTGCGCCCCATCCGTCAGTAAATGGATTGGCAAGGACGTTACAGGTGACGATTCGGCTAGTTCCCCCAGGTCGTTATAAGTGTGACCCAGATCACAATATTTCGATGGAACCGGATGGCATTGGACACCGTCCAATCTGGCTGTTCACTCGGGGGGACGACCCCCCGAACCCCCCGCTGCGAAGGGGCTTCCTCGCGCTCCCCCGGCCGCCTTCGCGTCCTGACGTCGCTGTCGCTCCGGGTCGCTGCGCTCCTTGCGAGAGGTCTCCGCCCCCTCGCGCTCCCCGGCAAGGCCTCGCTCCGCTCGTCAGAGGCTTTCTTCCGTTACGGCTCCGCCTGCTCGGCCACCCGACTCCTGCCAGCCACCCGACTCCCGCTGGTCGCCCGACTTCTGCCGATCGCCGCGACGAGCCCTGCTCGCTGTGGTCGTGAAGGTTCAGGCTTTGCCCTTCGGGGTCACGCAGGCCCCTCCACGGCGCTGGGGCATGTAACAAGTTCGACGCCCCTGGTTCACACGAGAGGAAGCGTGTCGTACCTTGGACATAGGTGGGAGCGCTCCCAATGCATGGTGAAGGAGGACGCGGGCATGAGTGTCCCTTTCGCCGCCACAGCGCTCGACGGGCTCGACGACTTCGAGACGTGGTCCGCCGAATGCCTCCTCCCCGCCGTCGGCTCCAGCGTGGCCACGGCCCGCAGCCTGGTCAGGCGTGAACTCACCGGTCAGGGCTGCGCCGCCTTCCTGGACGACTGCCAGCTGATCGTCAGCGAACTCGTCACCAACGCCGTCCGCCATGCCGGCACCGCGTTCGCCCTGCGCCTGCGCGGCACGACCGAGTGGGTCTACGGCGAGGTCTACGACACCGGCGGGATGCCGCCCCGGCCCCGCGACCCCCGCCCCGAGTCCACCGACGGCCGGGGCCTCATGATCGTGGCGGCGCTGGCCGCGTCGTGGGGATACGCGCCGGGAGTGTGCGGCGGCAAGATCGTCTGGTTCGTCCTGGGCGACTCGTAGGGCCTGCCGCGTTCCAGGCGGTCTTCGCGGCAAGTGGCCCGGCGGATCAGCGTCAGGCGACGCCGGGCGCACACCATCGTGATCGCGTGGGCGTCAGCGGAACGCGGCCAGCACCGCCGTCGTGATCTCGTGCGGGGTCCGGGTCGCGTCGGCCGTGTAGTCGGCCACTTCCTGGAACTTCGGCAGGCGCTTGTCGCGCTGGGTCCTGAGCATGTGGACCAGGTCGGGCTCGAAGTGGGGCCGGTGGCTGCTCGACAGCATCCGTTCGGCCAGGACCTCCGGAGGACCGTCCAGAAAGACCACGAACGACGAGGTCAGGGCCTCGCGCGCGCCCGGGTCCTCGACGGTGCTGGCGGCGGCGGCCACCACGACCGCGGGCCGGGCCGCCACCGCGTCGAGCAGGACCTCGGTCTCCCGGTCGTGCAGGACGTCGGCGCCGAGGGTCTCGTTCATGCGGGCGGCGGTCTGGCCGTAGCGGGCCTGGAGGTCGCCGTCGCTGTCGCGCATCTCGCGGCCGAGGGCGTCGGCGACCAGGCGGGCGACGGTGCTCTTGCCGGCGCCCATCAGGCCCATGATCACGATGGGGGTCTCGTTCATGACGGGCATTCTGCCCTCGTGGTCCTGTTTTGGTCCCCCCCACGTTTGAGATTCGCTGACGGGATAGTGCACCGGTCGAAGGAGGAACGCCATGACCATCGCCGGAAGCATCATCCTGATCATGTTGGGCGCCATTCTCACCTGGGCTGTCGAATTCACCCTCGCCGGGCTCGACATCCAGGTCATCGGGGTCATCCTCATGGTGGGCGGCCTGGCGGGGCTGCTGTTCGGCCTTTACCGGCTGAGCACCGTCCGCCGCGCCGCCACCACCGTGACCCCGGTGGCCCCCGTGGACGAGGTGCACACCACCCAGCGTCGTGTCTACGAGGAGCGCCGCTACAACGACCCCATCTAAAACTTTCGCGGCAAGAGGAGCCGGGTGTCCCGACCCGGCTCCTCTTCTTGTTTCCGTGAGAGAACGATGGTCGTGCCCTGACCGGTGGTCGGCGGTCCGGCCGAGGGGTCGCGAAGATCATGGAGTGCATGCGTTCACTCCTCTTGTCCGCCGTCGCCCTTTCATTCGGGCTCGCCCTCGCACCCGCCCCGGCGGCGACCGCCGACGACATCGGTGACGTCGTCTGCCACGGCGGCAGCATCCACCTGCGGTTCGACCCCGGGCTGAAGTTCACCAGGGACACCGTCCGGCTGACCGGCACCGGTGACGTGGGCATCTGCTCCTCGGTGAAGCGCCCCGCGCTCACCGGCGGGACCGTCCGGGTCGAGGGAGTCATCACCGGCGGGTGTCCGGGGCCCATCGGGCCCGGATACGCCAAGATGACGATCACCTGGAACGACGACACCACGACCACGGTCGGCCAGTCGATGTTCCGGGGGGAGATGTCCCAGTTCGGCCTCGAAGGGGGCGTCGTCTCCACCGGCCCCTTCGCGGGCGGGACCGCTCGCGTCAGCGGCCGCACCACCAGCAGCCTCATCGAGCTGGGCGCCGCGTGCGTGCTGACCGGGGCGACCTCGCTGGCGAGCACGATCGACCGGCTCACCGTGGGCGCGGCCTAGGAACACGGCGCTCTCCAGGAACAAGCGCTCTCCAGGAACACGGCGCCATCCGGGTAACGGCGCTCTCCAGAACAAGGCGCTCTCCAGGATTACGGCGTCACCCAGGAAATACGGAGGGCCGGGACATCGCGTCCCGGCCCGGCCTCTCAGTGGGTTAGCCGGCCTCGGACTGGGGGCCGCCTCCCAGGGTGCGCTGGCGGCGGGTCGCGAGGTACATGTCGACGCCGATGGCGACGGCGGCCACGATGCCGATGGCCATCAGCCACCACACCTGGCTCAGACCGGCGATCACCGCGACGGCGAGCGCGATCACCAGCCCGAACGACCCGAGCCTGACGTGGACGACGTCGCGAGGGGTCGCCGGCACCATGGGCTTGCCTCTGGGGTCGACCTGCTCTTCGGTCTTTCTCGGCTCTGTCATGATTTATCCCCTACCCTCCGATTTCGTGTGCTATCGCCGCTCGACCAGGCGAACCTCGCCGCCGAGCTCTCTCACCAGCCGCGCCTCCGGCAGCAGGTCGGGATGGCCGCCGCCGCCCTTGACGTACACATCGGGGCGGATCAGCCGCAGCAGCGACGCCGGACTGTCGTCCTCGACCAGGGTGATGTAGTCGACCGAGCCCAGCCCGGCCAGCACGGCCGCCCGGTCCTCCGCCGAGTTGACCACCCGGTCAGGGGCCTTCCTGCGGGCGGCGCTGGCGTCGTCGCGCACCCCCACCACCAGCACGTCGCCCAGCCGCCTGGCCTGCTCCAGGCAGGTCACGTGGCCGGGGTGCAGGACGTCGAAGCAGCCGTCGGTGAAGACGATGCGCCGGCCCTGCTCGCGCTCGGTGGCGACCCGCTCGGCCAGGACCTTGGCCGGCATGGCCTGGCGCGGGCCCAGTTCGGCGAGCAGGTCGTCGGCGTCGCACACCGCCGTCCCGGGGCGGCGGGAGACGACGTCGGCGCCCGCCTGGGCCAGGTCGGCGGCGGTGGCGGCGTCCGCGCCCGCGGCCAGGGCCAGCGCGAAGACCGCGGTGAAGGTGTCTCCCGCGCCCGCGCCGACGAGGTCGCTCTGGTTGGGGTGGGTGCGGTAGGGCGGGCGGTCCTCCCGGAGGACGACCGCGCCGCCGCCGTCGTCGGTGACGACGATCGGAGCCCCGGTGGTGTCGAAGGGCTCGTCGGCGACGAGGTCGCAGGCGTCCTGGCGGACCAGCACGGCCGCCGGGCCGGTGTCGCGCCAGAGCCCGGGGTCGTAGGCGTCCACGACCAGCAGGGGGAGCCCGGCCAGCGCCTCGCGGACGGCCTCGGTGCAGACGCCCGCGCCGGAGTCGCAGACGACCACGACGTGGGCCAGGTCCGCGATCTCGCGGATCTGGGACACCAGCTCGCGCTCGACCGAGGCGGGCACGGGGGAACGGTCCTCCTCGTCGTAGCGGGCCACCATCTGGCCGCCCGACATGACCCGCCGTTTCACGGCGGTCCTTCTCCCGCGGGTGATGATGGGGCCGTCCACCTCGTGGCGGAGCAGCGATCCGATGAGCGCGGTCCCGGCCGGGTCGGCTCCGGCGACGCCGAGCAGGTGCACGCGGGCACCCAGCGCCGCCAGGTTGGCGGCGGTGTTGGCGGCGCCGCCGGGGGCGTCCTCGATCTGGTCCACGCTGACCACCGGGACCGGCGCCTCCTGCGCCATCCGGCTCACCTGGCCCTGGAGCCACGAATCGAGCATTACATCCCCGACGACCACGGCCGTGAGACCGGGAAAGCGGCGGACTGTCTCTTCCGTCATGGTCACCTCTGCTGCCCGGTGACGTGCGGGGAAAACCGCAGCGTGTTTGCTCATGCACCCCTCGGGTAACCGGGCCGAGGTACCGAAAACGAACCGAGCGAAGGCCTATCGATGAACCTCATCGTTGAGAGCGTCGAGCGGATCGCCGTTTTGCGGGCTTCGGCTCTGGGTGACCTGCTGTTGATCCTCCCCGCTGTCGAGGCGCTGCGCCGCGCCTATCCGGCCGCGTCGATCACCCTGCTGGGCCGGGAGTGGCAGGTGCCGTTCCTGCGCGGCCGGCCCGGCCCGGTCGACGAGGTGGTCGCCGTCCCGCCCATCGAGCAGTCGCCGGAGGCGCCGCCGGAACTCGTCGGCCGCTTCGACCTGGCACTCCAGATGCACGGCGACGGGCACTACGCCAACGCCTTCGTCAACGGCCTGGGCGCGCGCGTCACCGCCGGGCTGCGCGGCGACGACGCCCAGCCTCTCGACCGCTGGGTCCCCTATGTCCCCTACCAGCACGAGACGCTGCGCTTCCTGGAGGTGGCCGGCCTGGTCGGCGCCAGCAGCGAGCACGTCGAGCCGCGCATGCACGTGACCGGCCGCGACTACGCCGAACTGCGGTCGGTGCTGGGGGAACTGCCGCGCGGGCTGATCGCCGTCCACCCGGGGGGCCGCGACGCCCGGCGGCGCTGGCCCGCCTCCTGTTTCGCCGAAGCCGCCGCCCGGCTGGGCCGTCCGGTCGCGGTGACCGGCGGTGAGCACGAACGCGACCTGGTGGACGAGGTCTGCGCGCTGATCCCCAAGGCGATCCCCGTCGTCGGGACCCTGTCGGCGGGCGGTCTGGCCGCCCTCTACACGGCCTGCGACGTCGTGATCGCCAACGACAGCGGCCCCCGCCGCCTGGCCGCCGCCATGGGCACCCCGACCGTCGGGGTCTACTGGTGCGGCGACCTGATCAACGCCGGCCCGCTCACCCGGAGCCACCACCGGCCCCTCATCTCCTGGACGACCCAGTGCCCCACCTGCGGGAGCGCCGGCCTGCGGGAACCGGGCGGCTGCGCCCACCCGGTGTCGTGGCTGACCGACGTGGGCGCGGCGGCGGTGGCCGACCAGGCGGGCGAACTGCTCAGCGCCTGACCAGCCCCTCGCTGAGGACCGCCGCCGCGGCCGACAGCACGTCCCGGGTCGAGACCGACGACGGGTCGGCGGTGTTGCGGAGGGCCTGGTGGCGGGGCCGGTCCTTCGGGGGTCCCCAGCGGTGGGGGCTCTCCGGGCCGAAGATCGTGACCGACGGGGTCCCGTAGGCGGTGGCGAGCTGGGAGACGCCGGTGTCCGAGCTGATCACCAGACGGGCCCCGGCCACGATCGCGCACAGTTCCCGCAGCGAGGTGCGGCCCGCGTACACGATCTGCGGCGGCAGCACCGCCTGCGTGCCCACCAGCAGGGCCAACGGGCGCTCCGCGCGGGATCCGGTCACCACGACCGGCAGGCCCTCACCCGCGATCGCGCGGGCGACCTCGGCGAACCGCTCGGCGGGCCAGCGGCGGGACAGTCCCGTTCCGCCCGGGTGGACGACCACCGCGCCCGGCGCGGGACTCGGCGTCGTCGGAGAGGGGAGCAGCAGGTCACGGGGGTCGGCCTTGAGGCCGTACCACTCGACGAGGCGGCACCAGCGCCGGGTCTCGTGCTCGCCCTCGTCCCACTTGGGGCCGGGGGGATAGGCCTCCTCCGCGTACGCCCACAGCCTCCGGGGCCGCAGGTCGGCCAGCAGTTCGGTGGATCGCGGCCCCCGGCCGTGCAGGTTGACCGCGATCTCGGGGAAGAAGGGCAGGTCGGAGTTGCGGTCGGTCAGTCCGGGCCACAGGATCGGCTCCAGGCCGTAGGCCGGGATGAGCCGGTCGACCACCCCGGTCAGGGCGGCCAGTTCGCTCAGCTCCGGCGGGCAGGCCAGGGCGATCCTGATGCCGCTGCGGCGCAGGGCGCGCAGGGCGGGCACGGCCGTCAGGAGGTGGCCGATGCCCTGCGCGCGCAGCACGAGTGCGGTCGTCATGCCGTCGCCTCCAATCTGACGCCGACCTCTCGATAGGCGGCGACGGTCTCTGTCGCGATCCTGTTCCAGCCGTACCGGGCCCTGGCCCGGTCGGCCCCCGCGATGCCGAAGGCGCTCTGCCGCACGGGGTCGGCCAGCAACCGCTGGATCGCCCGCGCCAGCGCGGTCGGGCGCTGCGGCGGCACCAGCACGCCGGTGATCCCGTTGACCACGGTCTCCTTCTGGCCGCCCACGCACGACGCGACCACCGGCACCCCGCAGGCCATCGCCTCCAGCGCGACCATGCCGAAGGGCTCGTACCAGGGCACCGTGACGACGGCGGCGGCCGAGCGGATCAGCGACGGGACGTCCTCGCGGCCCACCTGACCGGTGAAGGACACCCGGTCGGCGACCCCGTTGCGCTGGGCCAGCCAGCGCAGCCGGGTCACCTCGTGGTCGTGGTGCAGCGCCCCGGCGGGCGGCCCGCCGGCCACCACCAGGTCGACCCCCCTGACGCCCCGGAGCGCCTCGATGACCGTGGCCACGCCCTTGCGGGGGACCAGCCGGCTGATCGCCAGCAGCCGGGGCCGGGCCGTCGGGACCGTCGCGGCGTGGGGGTGGAACCGGGTCAGGTCGACCCCGCACGGCACCACCCGGGCCTGCCGCCGGCTGACGCCCATGCGGCGCAGTTCGTCGACCTCGTCGGTGCAGGTCGCGATGATGGCGTCGGCCTCGCGCCCGATGCGGGTCTCGGCCTCGACGCGCTCAGGGGGGCTGGTGTCGTCGGCGCCCTGGTGGCGGCGCTTGACCGCGCCGAGCGCGTGATAGGTGTGCACGACCGGGATCCCCAGGTCACGGGCGGCCCCGAGGGCGGCCAGGCCGCTCATCCAGAAGTGGCTGTGCACGACGTCGGGCCGGTCGAAGAGCCACTGCTCCCGCAGCCACTTCGCGAAGTGGGGCACCCACGGGAGGATGTCGTCCTTGGGGATCTTGCGGGCCGGTCCGGCCGGGACGTGCACGACGGTGACACCGGGCGCGAGCCCGACCCGCTCGGGGACGTTCTCGTCGTCGCGGCGGGTGTAGACGACGACCTCGTGGCCGAGGGCGGCGACGGCTCTGGCCAGGGCGTCGACGTGGACGTTCTGGCCTCCGGCGTCGGTGGTGCCGACGCAGGCGAGCGGGCTGGCGTGCTCCGAGATCATGGCGATCTTCACGGGGTTACCTCCGGGAACGGCTGATCCCGCTCGCGGGCGGGATCGCGGGCGAACGGGTGGCCCGAGTCCGGGGTCACGGGAGCCGGGAGGTGAGCACGCCGGTTGGACACGGCGGAAGGGGGGAAATGTGCCGGGTGCAAGGGACCTCCGGGACGGCATGCGTCAACACGGGAGGTGCCTGCTTCCTAGGCACAAGATTGCCTCCACTTTAACCTATAAAGCTCTCCAGGAAACATCCTGTTTCGGTGCAATAGGCGCGGGCAGGCGTTTTCCTTATGGACACACCTCACTATGTGGCCGCCCGCGTGCAGCAAGCGATCGCGGAGGACGGCCGAACGAACGAACTCGGGATCCGGGTCGACGTGCGGGGGGACCACCTCTTCCTGCGCGGCCAGGTGGCCGGCGAGGACCAGGTCCACCTGCTGACCGACGTGGCGCGTGAGGCCGCTCCGGGGCTGACCGTCCACAACGAGGTGACCTGCGTCGAGGTCCGTGAACCCGGTGAGGAGGAGCATCTGTGAGCATCCGCGTCGCGGCCGTCGCCGACATCCACCTGAGTGAGGCCCAGCGAGGGACCTACCGGGAGCGGCTCGACGGCATCGAGGAACGCGCCGACGTCCTGCTGGTCGGCGGAGACCTGACCCGCCACGGCACGCTCGGCGAAGGGAAGATCGTCGCGGACGAGTTCCGCGGCCTGCCGGTGCCGGTCGTGTTCGTGCTGGGGAACCACGACTACCACTCCGACGTCGAGCAGGAGATCATGGCCGTCCTGCGCGAGGCCGGCTGCGTCGTGCTCGACGACAGCGCCGAGACCCTGCTGGACGGGCGGCTCGGGATCGCCGGGGGCAAGGGCTTCGGCGGCGGGTTCGCCGGAAAGTCGGCCAGCGAGTTCGGGGAGCCCGAGACCAAGGCGTTCGTCCGGCACACCCGGGAGATCGCCGAACGGTGGCGGACGGCGCTGAAGAGCCTGGACACCGAATACAAAGTCGTCCTCAGCCACTATTCACCGGTCAAGGAGACCCTGGCCGGAGAGCCGCCGGAGATCTACCCGTTCCTCGGCAGCTATCTGCTCGCCGAGGCGGTCGACGCCGAGGGCGCCGACCTGATCGTCCACGGTCACGCCCACCACGGCACGGAGAAGGGCATGACCCCCGGGGGCATCAGAGTCCGCAACGTGGCCCTGCCGGTCCTGCAGCGCGCGTACGCCACGTACTGCCTGGACGCGGAGGAATGCTGAGAAGGGGAGTGCTGAGAAGACACGTAACGGCGGCCGGACTCTCCGGCCGCCGTTCTCGTGTTCTCACGATCGCTATACGTTGAAGATACTGACGCCGCCGGGACCCACAAGGAACCCGAGGACGATGAGGACGATCCCCCAGAGGATGTCCCGACGAGCGAGGATCACGTAGATCCCGGCGATGACGAGTACAACTGCGATGATCCAGAGCAAAGTAGCCATGAAGCCTGACTGCCCCCCCGAACGGGTCATTAACGCCCGGGAACGTGGGCAAGGGAAATCTCATGACACGTTTTGGTTACTTCCTCAGCTCCGAAGAGCACAGCCCGAAAGAGCTGGTCAGACAGGCGGTGCTCGCGGAGCACGCCGGTTTCGAGGGCTTGTGGATCTCCGACCACTTCCACCCCTGGATCGACGAGCAGGGAGAGAGCTCCTTCGTCTGGTCGGTGATCGGCGCGCTCTCCCAGGTGGTCTCGCTGCCGGTGACCACGGCGGTCACCTGCCCGCTGGTCCGCGTCCACCCGGCGATCGTGGCGCAGGCCGCGGCCACCGCCCAGATCCTCCTCGACGGCCGCTTCCAGCTGGGGGTCGGCACCGGCGAGGCCCTCAACGAGCACATCTTCGGCGACCCGTGGCCCCCGGCCGGCGACCGGCAGCGGATGCTGGAGGAGGCGGTCGGGATCATCCGCGAACTGTGGGAGGGCGGCCTGGTCACCCACCACGGGGAGTTCTACGACGTGGAGAACGCGCGCCTCTACACGTTGCCCGACGAGCCGCCGCCCATCTACGTGAGCGGATTCGGCCCGGCGGCGGTCGAACTGGCCGGTCGCATCGGCGACGGCTACGTCTCGGTCCTCCCGGACGCCGAGCTGGTGGAGGCGTACCGGAAAGCCGGAGGAGAGGGGAAGCCGGCCCAAGCGGGCCTGAAGGTCTGCTGGGGCACCGACGAGGACGACGCCCGCCGGCTGGCCCACCGCCTGTGGCCCACCGAGGGCATCGAGGGTGAGGCCAGCCAGCTGCTGCCGCTGCCGCGGCACTTCGAACAGCTCGCCGCCCTGGTCCGGCCCGAGGACCTGACCCTCCCGGCAGGCCCTGATCCCGAGGTGCACATCGCCGCGATCCAGCAGTACGTCGACGCCGGCTACGACGAGATCTACATCGCTCAGATCGGGCCCGACCAGGACGGCTTCTTCGAGTTCTACGAGTCGGCGGTCCTGCCCCGGTTCCGCTGAAGGGTCACCAGCGGCTGGACGAACCACAGCCAGGTGCTGAGCAGCACCACCGCCGCCGCGATCAGGACCGCGGGCCAGGTGCCCAGGTAGACCTCGACGACCAGCCCGGTCGAGCACGTCATCGAGACCGCCAGGGCGATCCCCCCGACCACGGCCAGGTCGTTGGCCCGGTGGAGCATCAGCTCCTTGAGCCCCGACCGGAACATGATGCGGTTCTGGATCGCCGGCGCCATCAGGCAGATCGACGCGACGGCCGCCGACACCAGGGCCGCGTAGAAGAGCCACCGGCCGAACAGGTCGACCCGGCCGAACCCGGCGGAGAAGGGGAGCGTCAGCAGGAACGCGAAGAGCACCTGCACGCCGGTCGACTGGACTCTGAGTCCTTGGAGGAGTTCGCCGAGTTCCCGGTCGACTCGTTCCTTGGGGTTCTCCTCGGGGTTGGTCAGCAGGACTCTGTGCTGCTCTTCGGTCATGTGGCTTCCTTGATCATCCGGGCGTACGCCAGCTGTAACCAGTCGGACACCGCCACTGCCGTCATCGTGGCGCCCACCAGCCGGGTCAGCCGGGGGGCGAAGACCATCCCGGCCGCGTAGCCCGTCGCGATCCACTGCGCCAGGCAGAACGGGCAGCTGACCAGCTCGCCCACCGCGTGGCGGTGACCTTCGCCCCGGACCTCCTCCTTCAGCTCCGAGGGGCCGGAGACCCCGACGTAGCGGGTGAAGGGGGCCCGCAGCGGGCTGGTGATCGTGTCCTTGGCGATGGTGCGGGACAGGCGGTGGGTGGCCACCGACATCAGGGCGAGGTCCATGGGGTTCACCCGGTCGGGGGCGGCGCGGCCGGTCAGCTTCCCGGCGGCCAGGAGGGCGGCGACGGCGGTGCCGTAGACGCCGAGGACCCTGGCGTAGGAAGCCAAGGGGCGTTCCTCGGAATACGCGTCGTTGATTTCCTTCAGGGTCTCGGTCATGGCGGCCCGTAGTACCCGAGATTGTTTGGGTCGAACGTTCCGGGGCAAACGGTGCGGCGTGGGTAGTCACAGTCACGAGGTAACCGACGCCATCCTGGACACGCTCAAGCGGGCGGGGTCCGGCCTCAAAGAGGTGGGCGTACGTTTCGCCCTGGCCGGCGGGTGCGCCGGATACGCCAGGGGAGCGGCCCCGTCTCTGCACGACGTCGACTTCGCGCTGGTCGAAGAGGACGTCCCGTTGGCGCTGAAGACGCTGGAGAACATGGGCTTCCGGACCGAACGCCCGCCGGAGGACTGGCTGGTCAAGGCGTTCGACGAGGACGACGTCCTGGTCGACCTGATCTTCCAGCTCGCCGACCGTCCGGTCACTCCCGAGATGATCTCGCGGGCCACGATGATCAACACGGCGGCGCTGAGCCTGCCCGTGCTGGAGGCGACCGACCTGGTGATCTCGTGGATACTGCCGCTGTCGGAGCACAGCTGCGACTACTCGGGGCTGCTGCCGACCGTCCGGGCGCTGCGCGAGCAGGTCGACTGGGACCGGGTGGCCGGGGTGGCCGAGTCGTCGCCCTACGCCTCCACCTTCCTGGTCCTGCTGGAACGGCTCGACGTGATCGCCAGACCGACCCCCGTGCCGGTGGAACGCTGGCCCTGAACCCCCGCACGCCAGGCCCCGCCCCCCGCTCGGGAGGCGGGGCCTTCCGCCTTCTAGGGGATCCCGTACGGGAAGCGGTCGGGATTGGGCGGGGCGGGAGGATTGTCGATCATGATGAAGTCGGGGGCGTTGCTGATCTCCTCCTTGGTGCGGTCGACGAAGACCTTCCGCTGCGAGGCGTCGACCTGGGTGACCACGCTGGCGGGCAGCATGACCCGGTGCCCGAAGATCCAGGGCCCGGTGTCGATGACGAGGTAGCCCTCGCCGATCTCGTCGCTGACCGCGTCGACGGTTCCGATCCCGCCGTCGACGGCCTCGACGTGGTAGCCGATGAGGTTCACGGTGTAGTCGTCCATCGGCTCCACCTACCCGACAATCAGCACGACCTTCCCCCGTCCGTGGCCCGTTTCGATGTCGGCGTGGGCTTGGAATGCTTCCTCCAGCGGGTACGCCGCCCTCACGTTCACCCGCAGCTCCCCGGCGGAGACCAGGTCGAGCAGTTCGGCGAGCCTGCCCCGGTTCCGGTCGCTCCCGATCCACAGGCAGCCGAGCTCCCTGGCCAGCTCCCAGTCGGCGATCGACCCGATGCGGGCGCGGTCGGCGACCAGCTCGACCGACGTGCGCAGGTTGCCCTTCCCGGCCGCGTCGAGCACCGAGTCGAACGGCCCCTGCTCCTTGAGCCGGTCGAGCTCCCCGTCGCCGTACTCGACCGGGGTGGCGCCGAGGTCCGCGAGGTAGTCCTGGTTGGCCGCGCTGCCCGTGCCGACGACCCGGACGCCCTGCCGCACGGCGAGCTGCGTGATCATCGTCCCGACGCCCCCGGCCGCGCCGTGGACCAGCAGGGTCTCGCCCTCCCGCAGCCCGAGCCGCTCCAGGGCGGTGTGGGCCGTCTGCCCCGACGCCGACAGCGCCCCCGCCGCCGCCCAGTCGACCCCGCCCGGCTTCGGCACGACCTGGCTCTCCGGCACCGTCACGTACTCCGCGTAGCAGCGCATCGTCCGGAACCCGACGACCGCCTCACCGGTGGCCTCGGCGATCCCGGCGAACTCGTTCCCCGGCACGACCGGGAACTCCACCGGCGGCGCCCCCGGCGGCAGCCACCCCGACCGCACCGCCACGTCGGCGGGCTGCACCCCGGCGGCCCGCACCCGGACCAGCACCTCGCCCGGCCCCGGCACCGGCCGGGGCACCTCCACGATCCGAAGCCGGTCGGCCGCCCCGAACTCGGCGACCCCGGCCGCCCGCATCAACGTCATGAGTAGAGTCCACTTCATCAAGCGCACTTGACGTCAAGGCGGCCGACATTGCTCGATCCCGACGCGGCCTGGCTGAAGCCGGGCCAGATCGCCGAACGCGCCGGAGTGGCCGTCTCGGCCCTCCACTACTACGAGAGCCTCGGCCTCATCCACAGCCGCCGCACAGCCGGCAACCGCCGCGAATACCGCCGCGACGTGCTGCGGGTCATCGCGTTCATCCGGGTGGCCCAGCGGGTGGGCGTCTCCCTGGAGAGGATCAAGGAGGCCCTCGACCGGCTCCCGGCCGACGGCGTCCCGGGCAAGCGCGACTGGGCCAGGATCTCCCGCGAATGGCACGACGACCTGACCCGGCGCATCGAGGAGCTGACCGCGCTGCGCGACGACTTCTCCAAGTGCATTGGCTGCGGCTGCCTGTCCCTCGTCTCGTGCCCCTACTCGAACCCGCGCGACGTGCTGGGGCAGAAAGGCCCAGGGCCGCACCGTTTCCCCTAGACAGGGGATATGGTCGGGCGAGCCGACAGAATCGAGGAGATCACGTGGGGCTGACCGGTGTCGGATACGAGGGAACCGACCTGGAGACGTTCGTCCGGTGCCTGCGCGATGCCGGGGTCGACATCATCGTCGACGTCCGGCTGAACCCCATCTCTCGGAAACGCGGCTTCAGCAAAAACGCCCTCGCGGCGGGGTTGGCCGAAGCTGGAATCGGCTATCGGCACATGCGCGCCCTGGGTAATCCGAAATGGAATCGTCCCGGCTTCTCGGGCTCGCCTGAAGAGCTCGGCCAGGCCCGCGACCTCTACGCCGGTGAGATCCGCTCGGAGGAGGCCCGCCGATGCCTCGACGAGATCGCACGGCTGGCCCATGAATCCTCGGTCGCCCTCCTGTGCTTCGAGTCCGATGAACGGCGGTGTCACCGCGACGTCGTTTTGGGCATGGTGGGTTATGCCCTCCTGGGATAGACCACGCCGAGCACGATGAAGCTCTGCGGGTGAGCCTGCTGGTTGCCGACGTAGAAGATCGTGTCCCGGTCTGGGGCGCACATGAGCGTCAGGAACTTCTCCTCGATCGCCTGTCGCACTCCCGCGTCGTCCCGGTCCCAGACGGTCCGTTGCAGCGAGACCAGTTCCCAGTCGAAGACGCCCTGCCGATGGGTGTTGCAGCGGCGTGACCCGCACCGATAGCGATACCAGGCCTTGAATCGCGGCGCCTCCAGCGCTGTTCGCGGTCCCTGGTAGAGGAGATCCTCCTGCTGCGTGTAGAGGTCGATCTTCCTCTGTTCTTCGGATGACCAGCCCGGGTGGGGCTCGATGTCCAGAGCGAGGATCTCCGACGGCCGGATGGCGGCCAGGGATCGGGCCGAGGCGCGTTCCCTGACTCCGGCGAGGATGTCGCACATCGAGTCCTCGACGTAGTCGTCGATGAACGGCATGCGCTTGTCCCAGGTGGACAGGTGACTTTCGACGCGGATGCGATCCGCGCGTGGCCGCCAACTCTCGGCTCGTGGGTCGCGTGCGTTGGGCGTGGCCTCGACAGTCACGATGTTGTATTTCTTGAACTTGCTCTCGCTGCCTAGTTCGCGGAAGTTGATGGGATAAAGGCGAATCCATCCGGGGCTGTTGAGGTCGAGGTTCAGTCCTGCGACACAGACCGTTTCGCCATAGGTGGTCGAGGGGTTTGGTGCTGCCTTGACCGTAATCAACATTCGTAGTGGCCTAAAGCCTGATTCGCGAGGCTTTTGCTGGGGCGTTCCGAAATCTGGGCCGAAAAGCGAAGATGCGCCAGTCATCTCATCCTTGAGGGCTTGATTTGGTTAAGGGTAGATCAGCGGCCCTATAACCACCAGACGAATTGGCGATGATGCATTCGGAGGGGAAGGGAGCCTCGCGTGTCGCATGGTCTGCCGGTGCTCGGTGACGACTATCTGCGGGATCCGCACGGCGTCTACCGGGCGCTCCGCGACGAGGGCCCGGCCGTCGAGGTCGTGATGCCCAACGGGATCCGCATGTGGCTGATCACCCGCTACGACGACGCCCGGGAGGCCCTCGCCGATCCCCGGCTGCGCAAGGACGCGGCGGCCCTCCGCGACGCCCTGCAGCGCGCAGCCACCACGCCCGACGCGCGGGTCCAGCCGGCCGAGCTCGCCTCCCACATGCTCAACAGCGACCCGCCCGACCACACGCGGCTGCGGCGGCTGGTCAGCAAGGCGTTCACGCCCAGGGCGATCGAGCGGCTCAGGCCCCGGATCGAGGAGATCACCGCCGGCCTGCTCGACCGGATGGACGGCGACGTCGACCTCATCGAGACCTTCGCCTACCCGCTGCCCATGACGGTCATCTGCGAGCTCCTCGGGGTGCCCGAACGCGATCGGGACGGCCTGCGGGGGCTCATGAAGGAGGCGATGACGCGCCCGTTCCGTACCGGCGACGACCCCAAGGAGCGGGACCGCCGCATCGCGCGCGTGGTCGAGCGGTTCGTGGCGCTCGTCGACGAGAAGCGCAGGCACCCGGCCGACGACATCCTGACCGCGCTGGTGCAGGCCCGCGACCAGGAGGACAGACTCGACGACGTCGAGCTCATCTCGACCTGCTTCCTGCTGTTCCTGGCCGGGCACGAGACCACGGTCAACCTCATCGGCAACGCCACCCTGGCCCTGCTGACCCACCCCGGCCAGCGCGCCGAGCTGATCGAGAACCCCGACGTGATCGAGAACGCCGTCGAGGAGTTCCTCCGGTACGACGGCCCGCTCAACTTCGCGCCCCAGCGGGTGACCGGGGAGGACGTCACGATCGGAGGCGTGACCATCCCGGCGGGCGAACTGGTCGCCGTCGCCCTCTCCTCAGCCGACCGTGACCCCGCGACGTTCCGGGAGCCCGACCGGCTCGACCTCAACCGCGCCGAGTCGCCCCACCTGGCGTTCGGGCACGGGATCCACTACTGCCTCGGGGCGCCGCTGGCCCGGCTGGAGGCGCGGATCGCGCTCGGACGGCTGTTCGAGCGGTTCCCGGAGATGGATCTCGGCGCCCCGGCCGACGAGCTCGAATGGCGGCCGCTGCCCCTGCTGCACGCCCTCGACCGCCTACCGGTGCGCCTCCGGCCAGACGCAGGGTGAGGTCGCGGCCAGGTAGATGTGGTCGCCGGAGGCCCAGGTCAGGGCGAGGATGAACTTGTCGGGCTCGGTGACGCCGCTCAGGTCGGGGTTGTCGGGCTGGCCGTTCTTGGCGATGACCTGGAAACCCTGCTCCTTCCAGTGTTCGGCGACCTGACGCGAGACCACCATGTGCTGGGCCCTGCCGACGCCGCGCAGCCAGTAGGAGCGGCCGACCACGATCTTCTGCAGCGACTCGCTCTTGTCGAGGCAGGCCGTCGGGGTCACCGACACCGGGATGAGTTCGAGCTGGGGCTGGGGCGTCAGCGCCGCCGCCGTGTCGCGGACCAGTCTCTCCACCCGTTCGGTCGCGCGTGACTGGGTCAGTTCGCCGTCGTCGGACATGCCACATCCCGTGAGTGTGAGAAGGAACACCAGCACGTACCCGATCTTCACCGCGGTCCCGATCCGTTGACGATGGTGGCCACGTCGCGCAGGGCGGCGGACTCCGGCCGCCAGTCGCCGTCGCCGTGGTCGATGATGATCACGTCGTCGGCCAGCCCGGCCCCGCCCGCCAGCGCCCGGTGGACGGTCAGCGCCCCGTCGCCGTGGCCGATCAGCACGTTCCTGGCGCTTCTGGACGGGGTGTGCGCGGCCCGCAGCCCCAGGCAGAACGCGGTCAGGGCCTGGCCGCCCAGGTCGGCGTTGCGGTCGGGGGAGAAGGCGCCGAAGTCGACCAGGGGCGCGTCGTAGCCGTCCCAGGTGACGCACGAGACCCGGGTGCCCGCCATGGTCGAGGCCTGCCGCCACAGCAGCTGGGCCCGGGTGATGCTGGCCATGGCGCCCGACAGGCCGGTGTTCAGGCCGTGGACGAGGATCACGGTGGTCTGCGCCGTGTCGGGGTCGCCCCACGAGACGGTCAGCCGGCCCTGGCCCGCGACGTCGAAGCCGAGCAGCATCGGGTCGGGGTAGCCGGGCACCGGCGTCATCGCCGACCGGATCGTCTCCAGACGCTTGAGCTGGACGTTCACCCGGTCCCAGCTCCGTGGCAGGTCGCGGTCGGACTGCCACATCACCGAGGCGCCGAGCCGGTGGAGGTCGTGGGTCAGCAGGCCGGTCTCGACCTGGAGGAACTCGCGGTTGGCGGAGTCGCGGACCGCCCCGGGCAGGCCGTGGAGGCCGCCGAAGCCGGGCAGGCCTAGCGAGGTCATCCGGGTCTTCGGGGGCTGCATGGTCCACCAGGCGCTCACCCGGCCGCCGAGGCCGGGGTCGGCGCAGCGGTGCTGGAGGCCCAGCAGGCTGTGGACGGCGGCCGGGTCGCCGGCCGAGACCCGGGCGAGCAGGGGGCCGGCGCCCGCCTCGTCGCCCGCGTGGTCGCCGAACATCCAGTAGGCGGCCAGCGCGGCGGGCAGGATCCTGCCCGGCGGGAGCCGGACGAGCCGGTCGCGGAGGCGGCCGGCCTGTTCGCCGGACCACAGACCGATGTCGGCGATGACGCGCGCCGGGCGGTCGGACTTCCCGGCCACCGACAGCTCCTCGCGCAGGAATCCGGCGATCTCCAGCAGGTTCCGCGCGGCGGCGCACAATTCCCCGGCGAGGGTCGGCAGCACGTCGCGGGAGAAACCCGCGAACGTGCCCCTCGGCCGGGGGGTGGGGGGAATATCGGTGGCTAATTCCGGCGTACCGGAGAAAAGGGAAATGGATTCGGAGAGGGCCATCCGGAGCGTGGCGCGCTGCCCGGTCAGCAGTTCGGCGAACGCCGAGGCGCCACCGCCGGTCCAGGCGATGGCGTGCACCAGGCGCGCCGCCTGATCGAGTGCCGTGTGGTGCTCGACGGCGATGGCGGTGACCCGTTCGAGGGAGGCAGTCTGGTCCACCATGACCGGGACAGGATCGCAGTCCGGTTTGCTCCAGGTCAGGCGCTTGCCGCTTCACCCACATTCATCCGAATAGGCCGTCTATTGGCGGATGAATGGCGCGTCGGGCCCCTTTTCCGTGGCAATTGTCGGCATTTTCGGAGACGTCGCCGCTACGTCATGGTCGACAGCGGCGTGATCGCGGTGGTCGCCGAGTGCTGGAAGACGACCAGCGTCCGGAAGCTGACCACCTCCTTGCGCTTGGCCAGGTGGTCGATGAGGAAGCCGTGCAGGCGCTCGTTGTCCTGGACGGCCACCCGGATCAGGAAGTCGTCGCCGCCCGCCACGACCAGCACCTCCAGCACCTCGGGCCGGGGCACGGCCCAGTCGCGGAAGCTGTCGATGACGGTCCGGCTCGACGGCCTGACCTGCGCCGCCACGATCGCCTGCACGCTCCGGCCGATCTTCGACAGGTCGAGCCGGGCGTGGTAGCCGGTGATGACGCCGCGCTCGTGCAGGCCGCGGACCCGCTCCAGGCAGGTCGAGGGGGCGATGCCGACCCTCCGGGCCAGTTCCCGGTTCGACTGCCGTGCGTCGAGCTGCAATTGGGCGATGATCGCCGAATCCGTGTCGTCCAAATCCATGAATTGGACCCTAGCGCCGACCATGCGTTCGGTTGGCGGCCATAAGGCCCAGATGAATGTCTAGAGTCGTCGGCGTTGACCACCCGATTGAACGGAGTTCACCGATGGAGACCAAACTTGTCATGGTGCTCCGCGACGACCTGCCGGCGGGCCTGGCCGTGAACGCCGCCGCCGTGCTGGCCCTCAGCCTCGGCGACGCGCTGACCGCATGGCTCGGCTCCGACGGCAAGGACGCCGACGGCAACGTCCACCCCGGCCTCAACACCCACCCCGTGCCGGTCCTGACCGCCTCGGGCGACACGCTGCGCGAGCTGCACGACGCCGTGCCGGAGGAGGTGCGGGTGGTCGGCTTCACCGAGGTCGCCCGCCGGGCCCGCGAGTACGGCGAGTACCTGCGGATCCTGGCGGAGACCCCGGCGGCCGAGATCGACTACGTGGGCCTGGTCGTCTTCGGGCCGAAGGCGCCGGTCACGAAGCTGACCCGGCGCCTGGCCCTGATGCGTTAGTTCGGGTTCCGCGCGTGGGTCAGCGTCTCCCACGCCACGAACAGATAGTTCGTGCCGGCCGGGCGCTGGCGTTCGGTGAGCGTCTGGGTGTTGGTCATCGCGATGCCCAGGCGGGTGTTCAGGGCGTTGAAGCCCACCTCGGTCACCGGGCCGAGGCCCAGGTTCAGCGAGCCGCCGCACAGCCACGAGGGCACGGCGGTGCCGAGCTGGTACTTCGCGTGGAAGCCCAGGGCGTGCCGGAGCCGGTCGGTGAGCTCGGGATAGAGGTCCTGGCCCTGGATGCGGCTGGTCTCGGCCACGTGGGAGATGGCGCTGATGCCGTAGCCGGTGTGGGTGAAGTCGCGGCAGGTCTCCTGGCTGAGGCCGTCGACGAAGGTCGTCTCGCCGTGCCAGAAGCTGACCAGCTCGCTGTAGGTGTCGACGCTGCCCACCGGCGGGTACTTGGGCTGGGGGCCGTCGGCGGTGACGTACAGGAAGGCCGCCGCGCGGGCCCGGAAGCGGGTGACGGCGCGGTCGTAGACGGCCCTGTCCTCCAGGAAGACGGCGATGCCGATGGCCGCCTCCATCATCGACAGCTCCCAGTTGCCGTTGCTGGACGACCCGTTGACGACCTCGGGCAGGTAGACGTCGCGCAGCATGGTGGCGAACCGCTGCACGTTCGGCCAGCCGCCGGTGTAGGTGTACCTGATGATCTCCGCGGCCCTCGGCCACGTGGAGGCGGCCCAGGCCGACTGGAGCGGCGCGTTGCTGTTGGTGTGGTCGCGCAGCACGGCCGACCAGGCGTCCATGATCGAGATCGCCTTGGTCGCGTAGCGCGCGTCACCGGTGATGTACCAGCGCAGGGCCAGCGTGTACGCGGCCAGCGCGTCCTGCCGCTCGTCGGTGCAGCCGATGTTCGGGTTGGAGTAGGACCCGCACTCGACCACCGCGCGCGGCGTCGGGTTGCGTGTCAGCGAGGCGAACGGCGAGGCCGCCATCTGGTCGAACGCGGCCTTCCACGGCTGCGCGCCCGCCTGGACCCGGCCTTTGACGAAGTCGAGCTGGGCCCGGCTGACCATGACCCCCGGGTGGGCGAACACGGCCGGGGCGGCCTGGGCGGGGGTGGCGATGAGGGCGGACAGGAGCACGAGAAGTGCGCATAACGAGCGGGCCATCGGCGGACTCCGGACAGGGGAGGGACGGGTGGGACGAGCGCTCTTGAGCGCTCATGAAACACACCTCTGACATGCCGGGTCAAGATGGTTAGGAAACTTTCCTAAGAATTAGTGGCACGAAGAAGGCCCCGGGAGGCGTCTCACGCCTGCCGGGGCCGGGGTTGGAAGCGGGCCGTCCGCCTGGTCATCGCGGCCTCCCTAGGCGAGCACCTTCGCGACGAAGTCGTCGAGGTTGAGGGTCAGCCGGGCGATCTTGTCCTCCTGGCTCAGCGTCTCCGAACCGGACAGCCGGTCGGTCGGCTTCAGCCCCCGCACGTACAGGGAGCAGGCCAGGTCGGAGCACAGGTAGGCGCCGACCGTGTTGCCCTGCCGCCCGGCCGCGCCGACGCGGGGCGCCACGAAGAGCGCCACGCCGGTGCCGCCGTGGGAGGTGACGCAGACCGAGCAGACCGTGGTCTTGACGACGCTGCGCTTGACGCCCTGCGGGAAGCGCATGACGATGCCCGTCAGCTTCCCGTGGTGCTCGGCGACCAGATAGCCCCGGTCGGGCGACTGCGGGTCGCGCCAGCCCAGGAAGTCGAGCGCCTCCCAGCCGGTCTCGCGCAGGTCGCGCGGGACGTTCAGCCGGGAGGCCTCGCCTTTGGAACAGTTCACGAACGAGGAGCGGATCTCTCGTTCCACTAGCGGAATCACCCGGTGACGGTAGCCGACCCGGAGAGTGGTTTCACCCGGTTTTACCGGCGGATGACCTCGGTCCCCTCGGGCACGGTGATCGTGTAGCGGGCCGAGCAGCCGGGGCACGGCTCGGCGTCGATGAGGAGGGTCCGGCCGTCCCACGACTCGTGCCGGTTGGGCCGGTCGAGGGTCCAGGAGATCTCCCGGTCGATCAGCAGCCGGCCGGCCGCGCCCTCCTTCACCTCGACCGCGGCCCCCAGGCCACTGTGGTTCACCACCGACAGCGTCGGCTCGAAGAACGCGTATTCGTCGTGGGTCGTCTCGGTCGTCCGGCTGGCGACCAGGGCCACCGCGGGGGCCGGCTCGTCGAGCACGGCCGAGGCGAAACCGGCCGCGCCGAACACCAGGACCGCGGCGGTGAACAGGCCGCCCGTGACGCGCCAGCGCAGGCGCGCGGACGTCTTCACGAGACCCTCAGGAAGCGCAGCACGGCGAGCACCCGGCGGTGGTCCTTGTCGTCGCCGGTCAGGTCGAGCTTGGCGAAGATGTTGTTGATGTGCTTGCCCACGGCGCTCTCCGAGACCGTCAGGGCCTCGGCGATGCCGGTGTTGGAGCGGCCCTCGGCGATCAAGGCCAGCACCTCCTTCTCACGTCGGGTCAGGCGGTCGAGCGGGTCGCTGTGGCGGACCAGGAGCTGGGCGACGACCTCGGGGTCGAGGGCGGTGCCGCCCATGGCCACCCGGCGCAGCGCGTCGAGGAACTCCGGCACGTCCGCCACGCGGTCTTTGAGCAGGTAACCGACCCCGCTGGTGGCGGTGGAGAGCAGGGTGGTGGCGTAGCGCTCCTCGACGTACTGCGAGAGCACCACGATCGACATGCCGGGCCACTGCCGCCGCAGCACCAGCGCGGCGCGCAGGCCCTCGTCGGTGTGGGAGGGCGGCATCCGCACGTCGGTCACGACCAGGTCGGGCCGGTGTTCCTCGGCCGCGCGGAGCAGGCCCTCGGCGTCTTCGACGGCGGCCACGACCTCCATGTCGGCCGACCGGAGCACCCAGACCAGGCCCTCGCGGAGCAGCACGGAGTCTTCGGCGAGCACTACCCGCACGGCAGGTCCGCCCGGATCGTCGTGGGGCCGCCCTCGGGGCTGAGGATGGTCAGCGTCCCGTCGACCGAGCCGGCGCGCTGGATCAGGCCGCGCAGCCCCGACCCCTCGGCCGGGTCGGCGCCGCCGGACCCGTCGTCGAGCACCTCGACGACCAGCCGGTCGCCGCTCTGGCGCACGGTCACGAACGCCTCGTGGGCCTGGGCGTGCTTGGCGACGTTGGTCAGCGCCTCGGACACCACGAAGAACGCCACCGCCTCGATCGTCGGGGAGGGCCGGCGGACGACGTCGACCGTCAGCCGCACCGGCACCGGCGACCGCGCCGCGACCCCGGACAGCGCCGCGTCGAGGCCCTGTTCGTCGAGGACCGCCGGGTGGAGCCCGCGCACCAGGTCGCGCAGCTCCTTCAAAGCGAGTTTGGCCTCGTCGTGGGCCTGCGCGATGGCCAGCGCGGCCGGTTCGGGCAGGTCTTTCAGGGTGGTGCGGGCCATCCCGAGGTTCATCGCGAGCCACACCAGGCGGCGCTGGGCGCCGTCGTGGAGGTCGCGCTCCATCCGCCGCCGCTCGGCGTCGGCCGCGTCGATCACGTCGGCGCGGCTCTCGCGCAGGCTCTCCACCCTCTCGGTCAGCACGTCACGGGCGCTCGGCCCCAGCAGCGACACGGCGGCCACCTCGTCGACCGAGGAGATCAGCCGGGCCGCCCACGGGCCGGCCACCGCGAGCGCCACCGCCAGCAGCGCCCACAGCGCGCCCTCGCCGTCAGAGCCGCCCTCGGTCCACCTCGTCAGCGCCAGGAGCGCCGAGGCCAGCGTGCCCGACCAGGCCACCACCACGGCGAACAGGCCGATCACCGTGATCACCGGGGCGAGCAGGTGGTAGGCCAGCTGCCGCCAGGTGCCGGGGTCGCGGATCTCGGCGTACAGGAACTTGAAGGGGTTGCGGGAGCCGCGCCCGCGCCGGACCGCCGCGATCTCGACGGACAGGAACGCCGCGAAGCGCCCCCGCTGCAGCGCGCTCAGCCGGGGCAGCAGCCAGAACAGCAGCGTCAGCGCGACGAGCGGCACCGCGATCGTCCAGATGAAGACGATCGACAGGGCGG
Organism: Herbidospora cretacea; assembly: GCF_001570605.1. GTDB lineage: Bacteria > Actinomycetota > Actinomycetes > Streptosporangiales > Streptosporangiaceae > Herbidospora > Herbidospora cretacea. The sequence continues at coordinate 27,113 of NZ_BBXG01000016.1, forward strand.
CGAGGGAGCCGATGACGGTCAGCGCCAGCAGCGCGATGGGCGCCCCGGTCACCACGTGTGCGGTGCGCAGCCAGGTGGGGGCGGCCCAGTGGGATCGCATGCGGTCCCAGGGGGTGAGCGTCTGGGTGAGGGCCATGGGCACCACGGTAGAGACCCGGCGCCGGTGGTCACCATCCACGAGGTACCCGCGAAAAAGGTGAGGCCAGCACCACCATCGGCGATGCCCGATGTGGCGGGTACCGAGGATGAGTGAAAGAGTGGGGATTGTGGAGGATCATCGTCGTGCCGCCGAGCGCGTACGCCAGGACCAGCGGCAGCGCGCCGCTCACCCGGCCGAACGCCGCTACGCCGACGCGTATCACCTCGCCCATCTGGCGGAGTGGCACGGCGTGGCCGACCTCCGCGAGGCCGCGCGGGCCGTTCTGGAGAGAGAGCGCGAATTGACGGCGGAAGACGACGGTGAGCCCGGTCTGGCGGGCCGTACCTTCCAGGTGACCGCCCACCGGCGGGGGGCCGACGTGGTCGTCGTGGTCGAGGGCGAGATCGACGCCCTGGCCGAACCGGCGTTCCGCGACTACGTCCGGGAGCGTTCCGGGCGGCGGGTGGTCTTCGACCTCTCCGGGCTGACCTTCATCGACAGCGCCGGCCTCCAGGTCCTGATCGACGCCCACCGCCGGGGCCAGGCCGCCTACTGCGCGCTGGCCCCCCGGGTGGCCCGCCTGTTCGACCTGCTGGGCCTCCGCGCCCGCATGAACGTGTACGAGTCGGTCGACGAGGCCTTCCCCACCTAGGCCCCGCCCACGACCTCTTCGAGCGCGGCCCGGTAGCGCAGGGCGTCCTTCTCCGGGAGCCCCTTGTAGACGTGGATCACGGCGTTGCCCACGCGATAGGTGTGCACCGGCACGTCGGAGGGCACGTCGCCCCTGGCCGCCGCGGCCTCGTCGGGGAACACCTGGACCAGCCCGCCGGTGGTCAGGTCGTTCGGCCCGCCGCCCGGTCCGTTGATCGCGATCGCGTCGGCCTGAAACGACGCCCCGCTGACCCCCTCGGATTCCTGGTAGACCGTGCCGACATTCGCCTCCACGCCGTGCGCGGAGAGCTCCCTGACGACCTCCGCGGCGTCGAGGTCGGTGTGGGCGGGAGTGGGGGCGGAGCCGCAGGCGGTCAGGACGAGCGCGGCGAGACCGAGGCCGAGGATTCTCACGCCCCACGGATACCGGCCGGGCGTCCCCGCCGCAGCCGGATCCGGAGTTCTGGCGCGAAGAGAAAAGCCCCGCGACCGGGGTCGCGGGGCCTTTCCGTCGGGGTCAGACCGGGCACGTGCTGCGGTACTCCTCGATCGACAGGCCGCTCGGGCCGGGGCAGATGAACTGCGAGTAGCGGGTGTCCTCGTCGACGAAGCGCTTCAGCCAGGCCACGAACTGCTTGGCGAAGGGGGTGTTGGTGGTCTGCGGGAAGAAGTGGCTGGCGCTGTTCAGCTCCAGGTAGGCCTTCTCCGTCTGGGTGATGCTGTTGTAGAACGGGCTGGCGTGCGTGGTCGGGGAGGCGACGCTGTCGCTCTCGCCGGCCACGATCAGGGTCGGGACGCGGACCGAGCCCCAGGTCTTGTCGGTGTTCCACGGAGCGATCGGCACGGCGGCCTTGAGCGAGGGCCGGTCCTCGGCGGCGTGGAGGGTGCCGCCGCCGCCCATCGAGTGGCCGGCCACCGCGAGGCGGTTGCGGTCGATGCGGCTGCGTACCGTGGTCGAGCTGCTGTTGACCAGGTAGTCGAGGGCGGCCAGGAGCTGGTTGCCCCGGCTGGCGGGCTGGTCGAGGGTCGAGTTGGTCTCGATGCCGATGACCACGAAGCCGTGGGAGGCGATGCGCGGGCCTAACCACTCCAGGCTGGACCAGCGGGCGGTGTAGCCGGGGGAGATGGCGATCGCGCCGAAGGTGCCCTGGCTGGTGTCGGTCGGGTAGTAGATGGTGCCGCCGCCGAAGCCGGAGACGAGGGAGGAGACGCTCGTCGTGGCGACGGAGAAGGGGCCGCGGGAGGCTTCCAGGATCGCGCTGGTGGGGTTCGGGCCGCGTTCGAACCCGGCGGCGTGGGCCGAGGGGGCGAGGGTGACGGCGGTCCCGGTCGCCATGGTGAAGGCGAGGGCGAGCGTGGCGAGGCGGGACAGGCGGGACGAGAAGTGGGGTCGCAAGGGGGTTCTCCCGGTTCTCGGACGAGCCGCTGTGTTGCGGGCGCGTTTCCGGCTCCGCACGACGGCCATGTCGGAAAAGCTGACTGCGTCATCGTCTGGACTGACCCGGGGGTGGCGCATCGGCGAAATCACCGGTCCGGCGACGCCGGATGCGCGCAAAGAAAAAGGAGCTATCCTGGTGAGTCGCGACCCCAATACTGCGCAAATCACATAGCTCCGTTGGAGAGGATAGCACTCGCGTGGCCAATCGTCAAGTCCTCGAATTGGAGCAGAGCCGGATCACCCTGCTCTACGCCCGGCTCGACACCGTCCGGCGGCACACGGCCGAGGCGCTGAAGGCCGAGTACGCCAAGGGCGTCTCCGGCGGCACCCACCAGGCCCGCGTGGAACGTGAGGTGTCCGCCAAGGAGCACGCCAGGAGGCTGGCCCAGCTCAACGGGGTCGAGCGGGGCCTGTGCTTCGGCCGCATCGACGACGTCCTGGAGGAGACGCTCTACATCGGCCGGGTCGGGCTGCGCAACGAGGAGCACGAGACGATCCTGGTCGACTGGCGGGCCCCCGCCGCCCGGCCCTTCTACGCCGCCACCCCCACCTACCCCGGCACGCTGGTCCGCCGCCGCCACCTGCGGACCAAGGGCCGCACGGTCGTCGGCGTCGACGACGAGGTGTTCGACCTCGACCGCGACAACCTCGACGGCGGGTTCGTCGGCGAGGCCGCGCTGCTGGCCGCCCTCGGCCGCCGGCGCACCGGCCGCATGGGCGACGTCGTGGCCACCATCCAGACCGAACAGGACCGGGTGATCCGCTCCGGCCTCCACGGCGCCCTCGTCGTCCAGGGCGGCCCCGGCACCGGCAAGACCGTCGCGGCCCTCCACCGCGCCGCCTACCTCCTGTACGCCTACCGCGAGACCCTGGAGCGCCGCGGCGTCCTGGTGGTCGGCCCCAACACCACCTTCCTGCGCTACATCAGCCAGGTCCTGCCCTCGCTCGGCGAGACCGACGTGGTCCTGGCCGGTGTCGGCGACCTGTTCCCCGGGGTCCGCGCCACGGCCGACGACGAGCCGTTCGAGGCCGTCATCAAGGGGGACCTCGGCATGGTCGACGCGATCGCCAAGGCGGTGGCCGACCGGCAGCGGGTGCCCCAGGGCGACCTGGAGATCCACGTCGACGGCATGGACCTGGCCGTCCCGCACCACCTCTGCGTCGCGGCCCGGAACCGGGCCAGGAACTCCGGCCGCCCCCACAACGTGGCCCGCAAGCTGATGGCGCTCGACCTGCTGCGCGCCCTCGCCGTCGACGAGACGGCCAAGCTCGACCGGCCCGCCGACGACGACGAGCTGGCGTACATCAGGAAGGTTCTCTGGCACGAACCGCCGGTCAGGGCCGCGATCGACGCCCTGTGGCCGGTGACCACCCCGCAGGAGCTCGTGCGGGAGATGCTCGGCAAGGGCCCCGGCGACCCGTGGACGACGGGTGACGTGCCGCTGCTCGACGAGGCCGCCGAGCTGCTCGGCGAGGAGCCCGCCGCCCGGCGTCCCGACGACGACAGACGGGAGCAGGAGCTGTTCGCCCGCGAGGTGCTCACCGTGACCGGCGTCGAGGAGGTCGAGGCGGCGCTGCTGGCCGACCTGAACGCCGCCCCCGGCGAGGAGGTCACCACCGCCCAGCGGGCCGAGCGCGACCGCAGGTGGGTCTACGGCCACGTCATCGTCGACGAGGCCCAGGAGCTCTCCGCGATGGCCTGGCGGATGATCATGCGCCGCATCCCGACCCGCTCGATGACGATCGTCGGCGACGTCGGCCAGACCGGCTCCCCGGCGGGCGCGACGAGCTGGGGCGAGATGCTCGACCAGTACGTCACCTGGCGCGAGGAGCGCCTGACCGTCAACTACCGCACTCCCCAGGACGTCATGGACGCCGCCGCCGAGGTCCTGAGGGAGATCGACCCCGACCAGGAACCCCCGATTTCGGTACGGCCCGCCGAGGAGCCGCCCCGGGTGGTCCCGATCGGACCGGCCGGGCCGAACGACGTGCTCAGGGCGGAGATCGACGCCGCCGCGAAGGACCTCCTCGCCGACGGCGAGGGCCGCCTGGCGATCATCACCCCGGCCGGGCGGTACGCCGAAGTCGCCTCCCTGGTCCCGGAAGCCGTTACGCTCGATCCGCTGGACTCGCCGGTGGCGCTGATGACCGTGACGACCTCAAAAGGGCTCGAATTCGACGGCGTCATCGTGCTGTGGCCCGAGGAACTGGCCGGCCGCGACCTCTATGTGGCGATGACCAGGGCGACCCGCCGTCTGGTCCTGATCCACGAGCGGGAGTTGCCGCCGCCGCTCGCCGGGCTCGCCAAATAAGACTACTATCCTTGTAGGAAATACCGGGAGGCGACATGGGGCGGACGGAAGCCGACACGCCGGTCACCGCGGCGATCCACGCCGCCCGGTGGATCCGCGAGGCCGCCGTCGACGACGACCTCGGCCGCCACTGGCTCGCCAACCCCGACCCCGGCGGCCGGTCGGCCAGCGCCGGCCACTCCGCCACGCTCTACTCGGGCGCCGCCGGGATCGTCCTGTTCCACCTGGAACTGGCCGCCGCGACCGGCGACCAGGCCTATCTGGCCGACGCCGCCGCCGGGGCCGACCACCTGGTCGCCGTGGCCCCGACGATCAACGACCCGACCTTCTACCACGGCCTCATGGGCCTGGTCTTCGCGCTGACCGAGTCCTACTGGGCCACCGGCGACGCCGCCCACCAGGTCGCCGCCGAACGCGTCGTCGAGCGGGTGATCGCGGCCCGCCGCCCGGCCGGCGGCGGCCACACCTGGACCGGCGACGTCTCCCAGCGCGGCGACGGCGGCATCGCCCTCGGCCTCCTCCACACCGCCGGCATGCTCGGCCGCCCCGACCTGGAGGAGATCGCCGTCGCGACCGGCCGCCACATCGCCGGCCAGGTCGTGCCCGGCCACCAGTTCGGCGGCGAGTCGGGCGACCTCCCCGTCGACGCGGTGACCCCCGGCTTCCTGTCCGGCACGGCCGGATCGGGCTTCCTCATGGCCCGTCTGTACGGCGTGACGGGTGACGGCATGTTCCTCGCGGCGGCCCGGCGGGCCGCCGACTTCGTCCGCATGGTCAGCTCGGTCAGCGACAAGTGCGCCCTGGTGCCCCACCACGTGCCGCACGCGCGGGCGCTCAACTACCTGGGCTTCTGCTCCGGCTCGGCCGGGGTGGCGCGGCTGTTCCACGAGCTCTACCGGGTCACCGGCGACCCCGGCGACCTCGACTGGGTCGAGCGGCTGGCCCGCGGCGTCATCAACAGCGGGGTCCCCGAGCGGCGCAGCGAGGGCTACTGGAACGTGGCATGCCAGTGCTGCGGCGCGGCCGGGCTCGTCGAGTTCTTCGTCGGGCTGTGGGCCGCGACGGGGACGCGCGAGTACCTCGACGTGGCGGGGGAGCTCGCCGCCGACCTGATCGAACGGGCGACCCGCGACGACGGGCGGGGGATGCGCTGGTACCAGGCGTACCGGCGGCTGCGGCCCCACGAGATCACGGCCGACACGGGATACATGGTGGGGGCGGCGGGGATCGGGGCGGCGCTGCTGCACCTGGCGGCGGCGCGCGAGGGGCGGGAGGCCCGGCGGGTGATCCTCCTGCCGGACAACCCCTTCCCGGCGATCCCGGTCCCGGCCGACTCCCTCTAGCGATATTGGGTGTAGGCGTTGGGGTACATGCGGATCCAGTCGACGTCCTGACGGGCCGGGCGCATCAGGGTTCCCGTGGCCGGGAACATGTCCATCTGGGCGCCGCCGTTGGTGGAGCTGTAGGAGCCGATCGACGCGTTGACCGTGCAGATCAGGTTGCCGTCGACGTACCACTTCACCGAATTGGGCTGCCAGTCGACCGCGTAGTTGTGGAACTGCGTCGAGTCCACGCTGACCGAGCAGCTGCTCTGGGTGCCGTCGTGGTGGACGAACAGGTAGGTGCCGGGCGAGGCCACGTCACGTTCGGCGAAGTCGATCTCCGCGTTGGTGTAGTCGGCGTCGTTCTCGGGCCACAGCAGCGGCACGGCGTGATAGGCGCGTCCGCCGTTGTCGGCGAGGGGGACCGCCCGTTCGCGGACCTCCACCCGGCCGTACCTGAAGGCCGGCATCCGGCTGTACAGGCCGCCCGTCCTGCCACCCGCGGTGCCGGAGACCGACAGGTGTCCGCCGCCCACCGTGGTCTGCGAGGCGCAGCGCTGCCCGTGGCCGTTGTAGCCGGGCGAGCACCCTGTCGTCTGGCCGGGATCGGCGCCGAAGAGCCCCCACTTGGTGAGATCGACGGCCGTCCCGTTGTACTCGTCCGACTGGGCGGCGACGGGCGTGCCCCATCCGTTGCGGACGGCCGCCTGATCGCTGGGCGGCGCGGCGCCGAGCCGGTAGTCGCACTTGGTCGCTTTGAAGCCGGTGCCCGTCGCCGATCCGAAGTCGCCGAGTTGCAGCACGTGCGCGGACGTCGCGCCGGCCGGGACGGTGAAGGTCGCCGACACCGGCGTCCAGACGCCGCCGTTGACGGTGGATGCGGGCAGGACGGAGGCCGGTCCGTGCTGTTCGCTGAGGTACTGGCCGCCGGCGGAGTACCACTCGACGATGATCCGGGCGGTGCCCGAGCCGAACACCACCCGGTCGTGGGCGGAGAAGGTCCAGGTCTGACCGGCGGTCACCGACAGCTGGGGCATGTAGAACTCGCGTCCTCCGGTGTCGAAGGCCCAGCTGACCCCGGCGAGGTCACCGACGGGGTCGCGGGTGACCCAGCCTCCGTCCAGGGCGCCCCAGCCGTTGAGGTTGGAGGCCAGGATCGGGTTGGCGCACGCGTTCGCCGCGGACGCGGGCGGTGCGACCAGGACGAGTGACGTGAGGGCGGCCAGGGCGCTGCCGGTGGCGGCGGCCCACTTTCGGAAGGGAATGGGTCTCATGCCCGCATTGAATGAGCCGACCCTCCGAGGCGATAGTGCAGGGCCGCACTGTCAGGGGCCTTCACAGTCGTTCGGCACCGTGCCCGGAATTCGGTGGACCCGCACGCTCGCCAGCAGCACTCCGGAATTCACCAGAGCCTCGCTGTTCGCGGTGTCGGATTCGCGGTCGCGCCGGGCGTCCTCCAAATTCACCGCCAGCAGGTCGACTCGGTAATCCTGTCCGATTCCGTCGCGGACGCCGCCGAAATACTGCGCCCCTCGCCAGCGGGAAAGTGTGGCGGGTTTGGTCCAGTTGAATACGACTTGCACATATCTGTTCGGATCGCCGTTCTCCAGGTTCTTCATCGCGAGGATCAGCGTGGTGCCGGGCGGCAGGGACGCGGTGCCGGAGAAATAGGCGCACATCTTGACGTCCGCGCCGTCGACGGGGGTGGTGATCGTCCCGGTCGCCCGCAGGGCGTTCCCGGTTGTCGGCGGCACGTCCGGAGGTACGGTCCGCGTGGTGCTCTGGCTCCCGTACAGGACCGACAGGAGGGCCGCGGTGGCGACGGTGACCAAGGCGGGCCGGAGCAGCCGCCGGGTGGGGCGTTCCGGGGTGGCCGTCAGTTCTCTCGCCCAGTTCCGCAGGTCGGTGGGACGGCGGGAGGGTTGACCGTCCAGGGTCGCCAGCAGGTGTGAGGTCAGGCGGCCGGGGTCCGGCGCGCCCGCGTCCTCGGCGACGGCGCGCAGTTCCCCGGCGATGCGTTCCGCGGCGCCCGGAGCGTCGGCCGGGGGAGGGTCCTGCCCGGTGAGGCAGAAGTACGCGAGGGCGCCCAGCGAGTAGACGTCGGCGGAGGGTGAGCGCGGCAGGTGCGGCGCGGCCAGCACCTCCGGTGAGGTGTACGCGGGAGTGTGCCTCCCCAGGTCGTCGTGGCCGTCGTCGACCAGGCGCAGCGTGGTGATGTCGATCAGCACCAGCCCCCGCTCGGCGTGCACGACGCAGTTGCCGGGTTTCACGTCCCGGTGCAGGCTGGGGTTGCCGCCTGACCGCGTCGTGGACGCCAGGCTCGCGAGCGCCTCGGCCGCCTGGGCCACGTATCCCAGGCGCTCCTGGAGCGTTCCCGGGGTGGCTCGGCGGCCGGCGAGCAGTGTGTGCAGCGTGGGGCCCGGCACCCACTCCATCACCAGGTAGACCACCGTCCCGGCGTCCGACGGGGCGGCGCCGCGAAGGTGCGGGGGAGCGCCGGCGAAGATCTCGTCCAGCCTGACGACATGTGCCAGGTCAAGGTGGCGCAGGAGCACGGCCTGGTCGCGCCACCGCTGACGGTCGCGCTCCGACGGCCATCCGGGAGCGGCGTCGGGGGGCGGATGGAGCATCTTGACGGCCAGCGGCAGCGGCGAGGCCAGTTCGCCCCGATAGCGCGCCTTCCAGGTGATCCCCTCGCCGCCGTGCATGCCGGGGCCGAGGAGCTCATATCGGTCGGGGGCGTCGGCCGGGCCGGCGAAGAGGCCGTTCGCCGCCGGTGGCGGGAGGTCGGGCCCGCCCTGGGTGACCGGTTCGCCGTCGCTCATCGTTCCCCCCGGCCTTCCGGCAGATCTTCGAGATCCACGGACGTGACCGTTCCGGTGCGCACCGCCCACCGGGCGAGGGCCCACCGGAAGTCGTCGTGCGCGGCCCCGTCGTCGTCCGAGGTCAGACCTGGGACGCCATGCCCCGAGAGGTTCTCGCGCAGCGCCTTCAGCACGTTGCGGACATATCCCGGCTGCCGGTCCAACCGGGCGCCGACCTGCGCGTACGTCGCCGGGACGGCCCCCGGCCCGGCCCGCACCAGCAATGGCTCGCAGAGCGCGGCCAGCATGAGGCGCTGCGCCCGGGTCAGCGCGAGCGGCGGTGTGACGGTCTCGGGCGAGGCGGTGGGCGGTTCGGCGCCGGGCTGACCGGGGCCCGGCGTCACCGCGCGGGCGTCGACGTTCACCGTCACCGCCGCGCCGGCGGCGCCGGCGAAGACGAGGGAGAAGAGCGGGAACGGCAGGGACGCCGTGGCCGCTCCCGGCTCGACGACGCGGTCCTCACCGGCCGGGGGCCGGACGACGAGCGGCTTCTGCCGCGACTCGTTGCGTATCAGGACGCAGTCGTCGAGGACGACCAGTGAACCGGCCCGGCGGGACAGGTGTTCGTCGTCGGGAAAACGCACATCGCATTGTTGACTGCGCCCCAGTGTCAGCACCTGCCCGAGCGAGATCCGCCATTGCCTGCCCATGAACACGACAAGAACCGCATCTCCAGCGATCATGTTCAGCGTCCGCCCCGTCAGCAGCCGGAATCAGATGATCTGCATTTTTATCGGTTTTTCCCGGACTCAAGATTAGCCGCAAACGCCAGCCGCGTATAAGAAATCCGTACGAAAGCGAAGCCACCGTGCAGGGCTGCACTGTCGACCTTCCGGGACAGAGCCTTCACTTCTCTCAAGGCTCACAGATCAGGAGGAAACACCAGTGCACATTCACGTACGCCGTTTATTGGCCGCCATCGGCCTCACCCTCATGCTCGCGACGGTCGCGGTCTCGCCCGCACGGGCCGGCGCGGGCGGCGACACGCTGTTCGGGGCCTCCAACGAGACCCTCTACGGCGCCCAGAACCAGTCCCTGTTCTCCCCGGGACGGACCTACGAGGCACGGATGCAGAGCGACGGCAACTTCGTCGTGTACGGTCCGGCCGGGCCCATCTGGTCGAGCAACACGCGCGGGACCAACGCCAGGCTCGTGATGCAGTCCGACGGGAACCTCGTCATCTACGCCGACTCCGGCGTGATCTTCTCCACCAACACCGCGGGCCGGGGTGGCACCCGCCTCGTGCTCCAGACCGACGGCAACCTCGTCATGTACGGCGGCGGTCCGATCTGGGCGTCCAAGGACTCCGGCGAGCGGGCCATCCAGTGGTTCTACAACAACCTGGGGCGCACGGATCGGGAGGGTCTGTGTGAGAAGGCCGTCGAAGAGTCCTTCGGGTACGTCAGTCCCCATTACGCCCGGGCCATCGACAACTGGAACGCCCGGTCGAAGCAGCAGCCGTACACGGCCGCGCCGCGCGGCACGCTGGTCTTCTACAACACGAGCTCGGCCGGCCACGTGGCGGTGAGCCTGGGGAACGGCCAGGTGGCCTCCACCAGCGCCGGTGGGAGGATCGGCATCGTCGGCCTCTCCTACTTCCAGAACCCGCTCGGGTGGGCCCGCGCGCCCTGGTAGAACGTTGACGCCCGGGGGGAGGGGCGTCCTCCCTCCTCCCGGGCGCCGGTCACGTGGTCCGGGTCACGAGCCGTAGGCCTCGAACTCGGAGATCTGCGCCGCGGGCCAGCCGGTGTTGCCGGTGACGTTCAGGCGCAGGTAGCGCTGACTGCTCGCGGTGAACGTGATGGTCACCGTGTTGCCGCTGGAGGGGTTGAAGACCCGTCCGGCGCTCGCCGACAGCGTCGACCAGGTCGAGCCGTCCTGCGAGCCGAGGACCGACAGGGTCTGGGTGCGGGTGGCCCAGGCCGTCGCGGGGGGCAGCTTCAGGACGACGCGGCCGACCGTGCGGTTCTGGCCGAGGTCGACGGTGATCGTCTGCGGGAAGGCGTTGTTGGCGCTCTCCCAGTAGGAGTTGGCGTTGCCGTCGACCGCGTTGCCGGGGCCGTAGTTCTGGGCGACGCCGCTGGCGGTGGCCGGGCGGCCCTGGGCCAGGTTCCCGGCCGGCTGGCTGGGGGTCGGGCTCGGGCTGGCCGACGGGGAGGGGGACGGGGACGGGGTGGAGCCGGGGGTGCCGTACACCTCGACCGCCGAGAGCTGCGCGGCGGGCCAGCCGGTGTTGCCCGTCACGACGACGCGCACGTAGCGGACCGTCGCGGGGGTGGTGTTGATCGACACCGTGTTCCCGGTCGCCGGGTTGAAGGTGCGGCCCGCCGAGGCGGAGAGGGTCGTCCACGACGAGTTGTTGGTGGAACCCTCGACGGCGATGGTCTGGGTGCGGGTGTTCCAGGCCGACGGGGGCGGCAGCTTCAGGTCCACGCGCTGGACGTTCACCGGGGCGCACAGGTCGACGGTGATCGACTGCGGGAAGGCGTTGTTGGCGCTCTCCCAGTAGGTGTCCTGGTTGCCGTCGACCGCGTTCTGCGGCACGAAGTTCTGGTTCGTGCTGGTGGCCGTGACCGCCTTGTTCCGCGCCAGGTCACCGGTGCCGGGGTTGCACACCGAGGGGCTCGGCGACGGCGACGGCGAGGGTGAGGGTGACGGCGACGGGCTGGTCGGCGGGGAGGGTGAAGGCGAGGGGTTGCCGCCGCCGCCACCCGGATAGATGTAGTTCGGGTTCGGCCAGGTGCCCGTGCACGTCGAGTTGTTCGGGCCGTTCCAGCCGGAGTTGCCGCCCAGGTCGACCGGGGAGAACGAGGCGCCCACGCAGTTGTGGATGGCCACGCCCGCGCCGATGTAGCTGGCCCGCACGTTCTGGAAGGTCGTCTGGGCCGCCGACTGGGCCTGCATGACGTAGGTCCCGGTGCCGACGATGTTGACGTTCCGGAAGTTGACCGTCGCCGTGCTGCCCTCGATGAAGTGGATGGCGGCGTACGAGCTGTCCAGGATGTCGGTGTCGGTCACGTTGATCGTGGCGTTGATCGGCTCGTTGAGACCGGAGAACCAGATCGCGCCGACGCCGAAGCGCCAGTTGTAGTCGTTGTTGCCGGTCCGGATCAGGGTGTTCCTGGCGACCGTGTGGGTGCCGGCGACCGCCGTGCCCTGGCCGGAGTTGACGCCCGGATAGCGGTTGGCGATGTGGATGCCGCCGCCGTTGGACAGGGTGTCGGAGACCACGTTGTCGGTGATCTTTATGTCCCGGCCGCCGTACGTGACGATGTTGTTGGCCAGGATCGGCGCGATCACCGTGTTGAAGCTGAAGGTGTTGTTGACGTTCGCCATCCGGTCGGGCCACATGGCCAGGCCGTCGTCGCCGGTGTTGCGGACGAAGGTGTTGGTCACCGTCGAGTTCGTCACGCCGGTGTGGAAGTTCACGCCGTCGGCGATCTGGTCGACGATCCGCGAGTTGCGGATGACGAAGTTGTTCATGGGGCCGTCCATCCAGGCCCCGACCTTGGTGTTCTCCATCCAGACGTTGTCGATGACCGAGTCGGTCATCGCGCCGCCGAAGGCGTTCACCTGGTCGTCGTCCACGCGTTCGCGGATGTCGCCGACGACCGCGAGGTCCCGCACCACGACGTTGCGGCTGGGGCCGCCGGCCTCGTGGGCGCGGATGCCGCCCTGGTAGCCGCCGCCGGAGACGTACTTGCCGTAGATGCCGACGGCGCGGTTGCGCTGCGTCGGGTGGCGGCCGGTCAGCTTGGTGTGCCAGGGTCCCGCGCCGCGCAGCGTGACGCCGTCGACCACGACGTGGTCCCAGAGGGTGTACGTGCCCGCGGGGACGTACACCTCCTTGCCCTGGGCCTTGCCGGCGTCGACCGCGGCCTGGAAGGCGGCCGTCGAGTCGGTCGCGGAGTTGCGGGCGGCGCCGAAGTCGTCGACGGACAGGGAGCCCGACGGGCGCCCGATCGGGTCGGGGGCCACCTCGAAGTCGGCCAGGTCGACCGTGATCGGGACGTTCGACTGGGCCTGGACCCGGATCTTCGTGCCGGCCTGGTAGGTCTGGCCGAACAGGGTCTGGGTCTCGTCGTAGAAGTGGTGGGGGTTGGTGTCACCCGGGTTGTTGTTGAACGGGTAGCCGCCGTAGAACCAGCCGTACACCGAGGTCAGGGAGATGTCCTTGAGCTTGGCGCCGCCGACGCGGACGTCGGCGTTGATGGTCTGGCCCTGGCCGCCGTTCGCGTCGGGGATGCTGTAGCGCACCGTCATCGCGTTGGCGGGCTTGGTCAGGGTGAACTCGACGTACTCACCCGGCGCGTCGATCGTGACGGCCCGGCGGCCGGAGGCCTCGGAGGGGAGCGTCGTGTAGATCCGGTTGGGCCCGATGACGGTGCCGTTGTGGGCGACGTCCTCGGCCTCGAACTCGGTGAACGGAACGGTCGCGCCGCGACCCGGGACGCCCCACGGGGAGTCGGCCGAGGCAGCCGCGGCGGCGGTGCCGGTGAGACCGGGGACGGCCACCGCGCCCGCCGCGATCAGGGCGGCGCTCGCGAGGGCGGCGGACAGGCGACGTGATCGGATTACCGATGGAGGCATCGGCGGACCCTTCTGCTGTCAGGTGCGGGCCCGCGCCGCCGCCGGGGGGTCGGCGGATGACACGAGCCAAGGGGGTGCCCGGTTCCGCCGTCGCGATCGGCGGTCCGAGATGTCCACACCATAGGATGGCCAACAGAAGTCCGCAATATTTCAACTTGATTTCGCAAAAGGTCTCGTCTGGGGTCATCTGACAGGCCCTGACCCACACGGTCATGACCCCCGTACCGCCTGAGGTGCCCGGTCTTGCTCTCCCGCAGCGCCGCTGACCTGGCCTTTTAAGGCCCTCCTAGGGTTCGGTACGCAAACTTTCGGCGAACTGTCAGGGATGTGACGTGTGTAACGTTCATGTGTCCCGTGGTGGTTCCTGAGAACACGTAAGCGCGCGTATCTCCTCGCAAACGATCGTCCCGAGCGTGCTACCAGGACCGTTGGTTAACAAGAGGCCATTCCATGATCGTGACCCGATGGGTGGAAAACGCTCTCATAGCCAGATGGCACCGGGGGAATGCAAGCAGGTTGCGTTGATCAGGCGTATAGTTTGCGCTGTGACACGTCGACTTGCAGAAGTGGCGAAGAAAGTCGGAGTCAGCGAGGCCACCGTCAGCCGGGTGCTGAACGGCAAGCCGGGCGTCTCCGACGCGACTCGCGCGGCCGTGCTGACCGCCCTGGACGTCCTCGGCTACGAGCGCCCGACGCAGCTCCGGGGGGAGCGCGCCCGCCTGGTCGGCCTGGTCCTGCCCGAACTGGGCAACCCCATATTCCCCGCGCTGGCCGAGGTCGTCGGCGGCGCCCTGGCCCAGCGGGGCTTCACCCCCGTTCTCTGCACGCGGACCGCGGGCGGCCTGTCCGAGTCCGACTACGTGGAGATGCTGCTGGAGCAGCAGGTCTCCGGCGTCGTCTTCGCGGGCGGCCACTACGCCGAGGCCGACGCCCCCCACGAGCACTACCTGAGGCTGCTGGAGATCGGCCTGCCGGTCGTGCTGGTGAACGCGGCGAGCGACAACCTCGACTTCCCCCGCGTCTCCACCGACGACGCGGTCGCCGTCGAACAGGCCTTCGGCCACCTGGTCTCGCTCGGCCACGAGCGGCTGGGGATAGTGCTGGGCCCCGAGGACCACATACCGTCCCGCCGGAAGCTGGCCGCGATCACCACGGCGGCCGAGAAGGCCGGCCTGGCCGACGTCGCTGTCGAACACGCGATGTTCTCCCTCGAAGGCGGCCAGGCGGTGACCAACCGGCTGATCCGCATGGGCGTCACCGGCATCATCTGCGCCTCCGACCCGCTGGCGCTTGGAGCGATCCGGGCGGTCCGCCGCATGGGCATGTCGGTGCCCGAGGACGTCTCGGTCGTCGGCTACGACGACTCGAACTTCATGAACTGCACCAACCCGCCCCTCACCACGGTCCGCCAGCCCATCGAGGCCATCGGCCGCGCGGCGGTCACCCTCCTCGTCAACCAGATCGACGGCGCCCAGGTGACGGCCGAGGAACTCCTCTACGAACCCGAGCTCGTGGTCCGCGGCTCCACCGCCCCGGCAAGAGTCCGCATCGGCGTCTGACCCCGAAGCCCCGAAGCCCCGAAGCCCCGAAGCCCCGAAGTTGAAGTGCCGAAGCTGAAGCGTCTGAAGTTCGAGGCGCCGAACTATCGAAGCCCAAGCGCTTGAACTCGAAGCCCTGAAGCCCCGCCTTCCTCTGGAAGTGCGGGGCTTCTGCGTTTCCGCGCGACTCGTGGTCAGCCGCCGGCATCACCATCCGCGGACGGCCCCTCGGGCCCTGCCTGTTCCGAGCCGACGGGCGGCGACTGTCGACGCAGTTCGTCGCCCGAACCGTGGAACTCCCGGACACTCCATCCGCATCCGACCCTCACCAGGGTCGTTCCAGTTCATCTGATCGTCGATTCCGTGCGTACTGACAGGAACTTGTTTGCGGACCCTGGTCGGTGTTTGACTGGAACGGTCATGGACCTGTCAAGAGATGTCTCAAGCATGACAGCGTCCTGCGCGCGACCATCGAGGCAGGTCGCCTCCGCGACCTGCGGGTTCTTGTTTCAAGCACGTTCACTGCGCCGCACTGTCACTTTTTTGCATCTTGAGTACCGGACTCTTGCTAGGCAATGTTCGTCTCTGTATGTTTCTCGCAACCGGTAACACGAAGCGGACTCGTAACTCCACCTTCATCGATCGGGCCTTCGGGGGGCTCGTTCCGGAACTTGCCAGACGGACAGGTGCTCTCAAGGTGTCGTGGTTGGCCACGGCAGGAGGGAATCATTGATGCAATCCCGTAAATTCGCGACGTTGCTGGCCGTGGCGGGGCTCGCCCTCGCCGCCGCGGCGTGTGGCTCCGAAGAGACCCCGGCTCCGCCGGCCGCCAACCCTTCCGGCGGCTCGGCTCCCGCCGCCGCCGAGAACGCGCCCGTGACGATCAGCGTGGGCTGCCAGCCTCCGAAGACGAACCCCAAGGAGCGCGCGCAGTGGGACGCGGACGTCACCGCGTTCCAGGCGAAGTACCCCTACATCACGATCGAGAGCAAGGACGCCTTCCCTTGCATCGTTCCTGAGACCTTCCAGGCCAAGCTCGCCGGTGGCCAGATGGAAGACCTGTTCTACGTCTACTACACCGACGCCGCCCGGATCATCGGCGCCGGTCAGGCCGCCGACATCACGCCCTACCTGAGCGAGGCGCCCTCCTTCGCGGAGATCCGCCCCGACGTCAAGGGCGTCTTCGAGTCGGGCGGCAAGACCTACGGCGTGCCGCGCACCAACTACGCGACCGGCCTCGTCTACAACCGCGCCCTGTTCACCCAGGCCGGTCTCAACCCGGACATGCCGCCCAAGACCTGGGCCGAAGTCCAGGACGCCGCCAAGAAGATCGCCGGTCTCGGCGCCGGCTACGTCGGCTTCGGCGAGTACTCCGCGGGCAACACCGGCGGCTGGCACTTCACCTCGTCGATCTACGCCCGCGGCGGCGCGATCACCAGCGAGGACGGCAAGACCGCGGCGTTCAACAGCCCCGAGGGCAAGGCCGTGCTGGAGAACCTCCGCAAGATGCGGTGGGACGACAACAGCATGGGCACCAAGCAGCTGCTCCGCTGGGAAGACCTCATGCGGATGATGGGCTCGGGCAAGCTCGGCATGATGATCGGCGCCCCCGACGTCGTCCAGGCCGTGAACAACGACTTCAAGGGCAAGTTCGAGGACTACGGCGTGACCGCGCTCCCCGAGTCGACCCAGTCGCTGTCCGGCGGCGACGGCTACATGTTCAACGCCAAGGCCACGCCCGACCAGATCAAGGCCGGTCTGAAGTGGCTGGAGTACAAGTTCCTCACCCCGGGCCAGGGCCAGTTCGACTACGCCCGGAACAAGGCCGACGGCCTGCCCACCGGCCTGCCGCTCACCGACCTGTACGGCTCGGCCGCCCCCGGCGCCAAGATCCAGGCCGACCGTGAGGCCAACGCCAACGTCCCGACCGAGCACTTCGCCCCCTACGTCGAGGGCACCAAGTCGGTGACCTTCAAGCTGGAGCCGGCCAAGGCCCAGGAGATCTACGCCATCCTCGACACCCCGATGTCGGCGGTCCTGACGCGCAAGGACGCCAACATCGACCAGTTGCTGGCGGACGCGGAAGAGAAGGTCAACAAGCTGCTGGCAGCGGGCTGACCCGAAGTTCGGGGGCCGGTCGCAGGGCCGGCCCCCGATAGTCACGTTGAGATTGTGAGCGCAAACCGATGACGACACTCTCCGCGAAGGGCGCCCGCCGGCGTCCCCCCGGGGCCCTGCGGCGCGCGGTGAGCCGGAACCTCACGGCCTACGGCTTCCTCTCCGGGGCCCTGATCTGCTTCGCGTTCTTCTCCTGGATCCCGATGGTCCGGGAGTTCATCCTGTCCTTCCAGAAGACCAACTTCGTGAACTCGACGGAGTGGGTCGGCCTGGAGAACTTCCGCACCGTCCTCAGTGACCCGGCCTTCGTCTCGGCCTGGGTGAACACCGGGATCTTCACCCTGCTGGCGCTGGTCTTCGGCTACGTCGTCCCGTTCGTGTTCGCGGTCGTGCTGAACGAGCTGCGGCACGCCCAGGGCTACCTGCGGCTGATCGTCTACCTGCCGGTGATGCTCCCGCCGGCCGTCGCGGTGCTGCTGTTCAAGTGGTTCTACGACCCGGGCTCCGGCCTGTTCAACCAGGTTCTCGGCGTGGTCGGCATCCCCCCGCTGGCCTGGCTCGACTCGACCACGACCGCCCTGCCCTCGCTCGTCATCGTCTCCACCTGGATGAACCTCGGGACCGGCACGCTGATCTACCTCGCGGCCCTCCAGAGCATCCCCAGCGAGCTCTACGAGGCGGCCGAGCTCGACGGCGCGGGCCTGTTCAAGCGCGTGTGGCACATCACGATCCCGCAGACGCGGCTGATCCTGCTGGTCATGCTGCTGCTCCAGATCGTGGCGACCATGCAGGTCTTCATCGAACCCTTCCTGCTGACCGGCGGCGGTCCGGAGAACGCGACCGTGACGGTGGCGTACCTGATGTACCAGTACGCCTTCAGCTTCGGGAACTTCGGCGGCGGCGGCGCCCTCGGCTTGATGCTGATGCTCGTCCTCATCGTCTTCTCCGCCTTCTACCTGCGCGTCTCGCGCGACCAGACCTAGCCGAGACCGGCAGAGAGGAGGAACACCGATGTCGCAGAGCACCGTCCAGCGGCCGATCAAGGCCGTGAAGGACACCCCGCCTCCGGTCAGGCACCGCGGACACCGCAGGAAGAAGAAGGAAGCGCCCCAGCAGTTCCGCGGCCTGGTGTCGCCCCACACCCTGACCACCCGACGCGGGAAGATCGTCTACTGGACCGTCCTGACCCTCGTGGTCGTCGGGTTCACGCTGGCGTTCGTGTTCCCGCTGTACTGGATGGTCACCGGCGCGATGAAGTCGCCCGAGGAGCTCGCCACCATCCCGCCGACCTTCTTCCCCCAGGAGCTCAACTGGGGGGTGTGGGCCGAGGCGTGGGACCTGCTCGACCTGGGCCTGTTCCTGCAGAACACGCTGGTCTACGCGGCCGGCGCCTGGTTCTTCACGCTGACGTTCGACGTGGCGGCGGCCTACGCGCTGTCGAAGCTGCGGCCGATGTTCGGCAAGGTCGTGCTGGCGCTGATCCTCTCGACGCTGATGATCCCCCCGATGGTGATCCTGCTGCCGGCCTACCTGTCGGCCGTGGAACTGCCCGTCTTCGGGTGGAGCCTGCTGAACACCCCGTGGGCGATCTGGCTGCCCGCGGCGGCCAACGGGTTCTTCATCTTCCTGCTCAAGCGGTTCTTCGACTCGATCCCGCGGGAGCTGCTCGAAGCCGCCCAGATCGACGGCGCGTCACCGATGCGTATCCTCTGGTCGGTGGTCCTTCCGGTCTCCCGGCCGATCCTGGGGGTGGTCTCCATCCTCGCGGTGGTCAACGTCTGGAAGGACTTCGTCTGGCCGCTGCTGGTCCTGCCGGACAGCGAGAAGATGTCGATCAGCGTCGGCATCTCCTCGCTTTCGGCTCAGATGCCGCAGAACGTCTTGATCGCCGCTCTCTTCATCGCGAGCATCCCGGCGATCGTGGTGTTCCTGGTGTTCCAGCGCAGCATCATGGCCGGTCTGACGGCGGGAAGTCTCAAAGGCTGACCCTGTCGCCAGTGTCGCCCACTCTCCAATAAAGCCTAAGGAGTTGTTCCAGCATGCCCGAAACGTGGTGGCGGGGGGCCGCGATCTACCAGGTCTACCTGCGCAGCTTCGCCGACGGTAACGGCGACGGCATCGGCGACCTCGCCGGTCTGCGCAGCCGCCTGGCCTACCTCGCCGACCTCGGGATCAACGCCGTCTGGCTGGTCCCGTGGTATCCCTCGCCGATGGCCGACGGCGGCTACGACGTGGCCGACTACCGGGCCATCGAGCCGTCGTTCGGCGACCTGGAGGAGGCGGAGAGGTTCATCGCGGAGGCCCACGAGCTGGGCATCAAGGTGATCATCGACGTCGTGCCGAACCACCACTCCGACCAGAGCGAGTGGTTCAAGGCGGCGCTGGCGGCCGGCCCCGGCTCACCCGAGCGGGAGCGTTTCTGGTTCCGGGACGAGCCCGGCGACTGGAAGTCGATCTTCGGCGGCCCGGCGTGGACCCAGGTGCCCGACGGGCAGTGGTACCTGCACCTGTTCGCGCCCGAGCAGCCCGACTTCAACTGGACCAACCCGGAGGTCCACCAGGAGTTCCACTCGGTCCTGCGCTTCTGGTTCGACCGCGGCGTAGACGGCATCCGGATCGACTCGGCGGCCGTGCTGGTGAAGAACTTCGAGGGCGGCGACCCCGACGGCTACACCGACCTGCCCGAGGTGCACGACATCTACCGGAGCTGGCGGACCCTGGCGGACACCGAGTACACGGACCGGATCTTCATCGGTGAGGTCTGGTTCCCCGACCAGGAGCGCTTCGCCCGCTACCTGCGGCCCGACGAGCTGCACACCGCGTTCAACTTCGACTTCCTGGCCGCCCCCTGGGAGCCGGACGCGCTGCGGAACTCGATCACCACGACGCTGGAGACCCACGCCCCGCTGGGCGCGCCGCCCACGTGGGTGCTGTCGAACCACGACGTGACCCGCGTGGTGACCCGCTACGGCCGCGAGATCACTTCCTGGGACCACGGCGCCCGCCGTGACGGTTTCCCGTCGGACCTGGAGCTCGGCTACCGCCGGGCCAGGGCGGCGGCGCTGCTGGCCATGGCGCTGCCCGGTGGCGTGTACATCTACCAGGGCGAGGAGCTGGGCCTGCCGGAGGTCGACGACATCCCGGCCGAGCTGCGGCAGGACCCGATGTGGGTGCGCTCCGGCCACACCGTGCCGGGCCGCGACGGCTGCCGCGTCCCGCTCCCGTGGTCGGGCCAGGAGAGGCCCTTCGGGTTCGGCACGGGCGACCCGTGGCTGCCCCAGCCCGCCGACTGGAACAAGCTGACCGTCGAGGCCCAGCGCGAGGACCTCGGCTCGATGCTGACCCTCTACCGCACGGCCCTCGGGCTACGCCGCGAGCTGCTCGGCGACGGCACTCTGACCTGGTGCGACTCCCGCGCCGACGTGCTCGCCTTCCAGCGGGAGTCGGGCCTGGTCTGCGTGGTCAACCTGGGCGCCGAGGCCGCGCCGCTGCCGCCGCACACGGAGGTGCTGCTGTCGAGCGGCCCTCTCGACGGCGACCGACTGCCCGCCGACACCGCCGTCTGGCTGCGCTGACGGGGGCACTTCATCTCGGGTCCGTGACCGTTCGTGGGAAGCGCGAGACGCGGTCTGCCGGAGGCAGGCCGTGGCTCGCGCCTGGAATCTGCCCAGTAAAACCGGTCACGGGCCCGCGCCAACGGGGGATCAACCATGGCACTGATCGAGGCCTCAGGGCTGGAGAAGGGTTACCCGGGGACCGACGTGAGGGCGGTCGCCGGGATCGGGTTCCAGGTGGAGCGCGGGGAGGCCTTCGGGTTCCTCGGGCCCAACGGGGCCGGGAAGTCGTCCACGATGCGGATGCTGGCGTGCGTCTCCCAGCCGAGCGGCGGGAGCCTGCGCATCCTCGGCCAGGACCCGGTCACGCACGGCCGCGAGTTACGGGCCCGCCTCGGGGTGGTGCCCCAGGACGACGCGCTCGACCTGCAGCTGACCGTCCGCGAGAACCTCATCGTGTACGGCCTCTACTTCGGGCTCTCCCTCAAGCACATGAGGGCCAGGAGCGCCGAGCTGCTGGAGTTCGCCCAGCTCGCCGACAAGGCGGGGGAGCGGGTCGAGCACCTGTCGGGTGGCATGCGGCGACGGCTGACCATCGCCCGGTCCCTCGTCAACGACCCCGAGATCCTGCTCCTCGACGAGCCGACCACCGGCCTCGACCCGCAGGCCCGCCACATCCTGTGGGACCGCCTGTTCCGCCTGAAGAACTCCGGTGTGACGCTGATCCTCACCACCCACTACATGGACGAGGCCGAGCAGCTCTGCGACCGCCTGGTGATCATGGACAAGGGTCTGATCGCCGACGAGGGCACCCCGCGCGAGCTGATCGACCGCCACGTCACCCGCGAGGTGCTGGAGCTCCGCTTCCCGCCCGGGGAGCAGCAGCAGGCCGCCGACAAGCTGGGCGGCGACGTCGAGGTCCTCCCCGACCGCCTCCTCTGCTACGCCGACGACGGCGACGCCGTCCAGGCGCGGGTGACCGAGCTGGGTCTCCAGCCGCTGACCGCCCTGGTCCGCCGCGCCACGCTGGAGGACGTCTTCCTCCGCCTCACCGGCCGATCGCTGACCGACTGATGTCCCGCGCGCTCGCCTACTGGCTGTTCCGCTACCGCCGGACCTGGCAGGGCACGATCGTCGTCTCGGTCGCCAACCCGCTGCTGTTCCTGCTGGCCATCGGGGCCGGGCTGGGCTCGCTGGTCCGGGGCGACGTCGAGGGCGTGCCGTATCTGGAGTTCTTCGCGCCCGGGATGCTGGCCGCCGCCGCGTTCCAGAACGCGTTCATCGACGCCGGGTTCGGGGTGGCGACGGCGCGGGGGCGCGAGAGGGTCTACCAGACCGCCGTCGCGACGCCGCTGTCACCGGGTGCGGTGATGGGCGGGCACCTGCTGTTCATCGGGCTGCGGGTCTTCGTGGGAGCGCTCGCCTTCGTGCTGGTGATGGCCGCTTTCGGGCTCTTCTCCTCCGCCGGTACGGCCCTCGCGGTGCTGCCGGCCGCCACCCTGACCGGTGTCGCGCCCGCGACCGTCGTCGCCGCCTGGGCGGTGACCGTGACCGACTTCCCGCGCCTGAACACGGTGTTCCGGTTCGTCGTCATGCCGATGTACCTGTTCTCCGGCACCTTCTTCTCCGTCGAGCAGCTCCCCGCCGCGCTCCAGTCGCTGATGTACGCCCTCCCGCTCTGGCACGGCGCCGACCTGTGCCGATCCCTGGCCCTCGGCACCGCGACCCCCGGCATGACCCTGCTGCACGTCGCCTACCTGGGCGCGCTCGCGGTCGCGGGGGTGCTGGTCGGGCGGGCCACCTTCCGGAAGGTGCTCTATGTCTAGGCTCCCGGCCGCCGGCGGCGCCCATCTGGTCGTGCTGCGCAACGTGTGGGTGCACAAGGGCGGCACCCCGTGGACGATGGCGCTGTTCTCCGTGTACGAGCCGATCCTCTACCTGCTCGCCCTCGGCGTCGGCGTGGGCGCGCTCGTCGGGCGGGTGCCCGGGGTCGACGTGCCGTACGCGGCCTTCGTCGCGCCCGCCCTGCTGGCGACGGCGATGATGAACAGCGCCCTGGAGGAGACCACCCAGACCGTGTACGGCAAGCTCGCCTTCGACCGCTACTACCACTCGCTGCTGGTCACACCGGTGACCACCCGCGGCATGGTCGCCGGGGAGCTGCTCTGGGCGGTGCTGCGCGCCCTGATCACCGGCGTCGGCTTCCTGGCGGTGATCGTGGTGTTCGGCCTGGCCCGCTCGCCGCTGGTGATCCTCGCCGTCCCGGCCGGCCTGCTGACCGCCTTCGCCTTCGGCGCGGCCGGGCTGGCCGCGGCGGCCTACGCGCGGGGCTGGCACAGCTTCCAGTACGTCCAGCTCGTCATGCTGCCGATGTTCCTGTTCGCGACGACCTTCTACCCCGTCACCGTCTACACCGACTGGGTGCGGATGCTGGTGGAAGCGCTCCCGCTCTACCACGCCATCGAACTGTCACGGGGGCTGGCGCTGGGCGAGGTCGGACCGGGCCTGCTGCTGAACGCCGCCTACCTGGTGGTGTTCGGCGGCGTCATGCTCGCCGTGGCCCAGTCCCGCTGGGCCACCCTCATGGCCAGGTGAGTTTCTCGATGAAGTCGGCGGCCAAATCGGCGATGGCGGTGGGCTCGTAGGCGTGGCGGTTGTAGATGAGCTGGCCGCGGAGGGTCCCGTCGTGGGACTCGCTGATGAGGATCTCCGGCGGGTGCAGGTCGGGGTCGTCGTCGGGGAGCGTCCACTCCATGATGGGACCGGCCGGGACGGCGAACTCCTCCGACGGCACGCCCGGCAGGTGGGCGGGGTGCCCCCAGCTCTCGAACCGGAAGTAGGCGGGGAACGGCACCAGGGAGTGCAGGTGCCCCCAGTCGTGGAACTGGCGCTCGGAGGCCGCGAGGAACTCCCGCCGGACGTGGTCGATGACGTCGGGCAGCGCTCCCACGCCCGGGACCGCGATCAGGTTCCACCGGAACAGGCAGCCGACCGCGTTCTCGAACCCGGGCCGCGCCCGGCCGCTGACCGGGTTGGCCAGCACGAGCCGCGGCGCCCGCGCCCACGCGCCCAGCGTCAGCGCCCAGGCCGCCGCCAGGACCATCGACACCGTGGCCCCGCGTGACCGGGCCAGGTCCCGCACGTCGGGGACGGCGAAGTGGTGCGCGTCCGCCGCGCACAGCCGCACGTCCCGGGCCCGTCCCGGCAGGCGTTCCAGCGATGTCGGAGCGCCCGCCAGCGTCGCCTCCCACCACGGGCGGTGCCGCGCCCATTCCCGGCGCTCCCACGCCACCACGTCGCCGTAGGGCACCGCCGGGGGCAGCGGCGACGACGCGCCGTGCCGGATCGCGGAGTAGAGCACCCCGAGCTCCCGCAGCAGCACCGTCGCCGACCCGCCGTCGAAGACCAGATGGTGGACGGAGACGACCAGCACGCACCCCTCCGGCAGCTCGATCACCTCCACCCGGAGCAGCGGCCCGTTCTCGACGTCGAAGGGCGCGCGGACCCGGTCGGCCGCCAGCTCGGCGGCCTCCTCCTCCGACCCGCGCCGGTGCACGGCGATCGGGACGTCCATCGTCTCCAGGACCGGCCCCACGCCCGGGTCGCGGAAGACGGTCCTGAGGCTGTCGTGCCGCCGCACCAGCTCCGCCACCGCCCGGCGGAGGACGCCGAGGTCGAGCCCGCCCGGGACCCGGACCGCGACGTGGACGGGCGGCATGTGGCGCCGCTCCCCGGAGGCGTGCATCCACCGCCACCAGTGGGCCTGCACTCCGGAGAGGGCGCCGTCCTCCAGAACCACGTCGTCGTCACCAGCGGCGGTGGAGACGGCGTCACGGATCTGGACGGCCTGATGGGCCAGCACGGGCCGGTCGAAGGCGAACTTCCCCTCGACGGGGACCCCGAACCTCTCCGTCACCCGCGCGGCCAGCTGCGCGGCCCGCAGCGAGTCCCCGCCGAGCGCGAAGAAGTCGTCGTCGGCGCTGGTCGCGGGCACCCCGAGCACCCCCGTCCACAACCGGCCGAGCGCGATCTCCTCCTCGCTCGTGAGCGGCCTGCCCGAGGGCTTGGCCACGCTGAACAGCGAACGAACCTCGGCCTTGACGACCTTGCCGAGCTCGTTGCGGGGGAGCGCGTCGACGAAGACGTAACGCGAGGGCACCTCATTGCGGGCGAGCCGCTGATGCAGGAAGGCGCGCAACCGGTCGGCGAAAGGAGGACCGTCGCCGGATGCGAGTTCTCCCGACGCTGCGCCACCCGAGGCGGGCGCTTCCAGAGCGATGTGGCCGGGTGCTGCGCTGCCCGACGCGGGCGTTTGCGGGGAGATATCGACGGATGTGACGGCTTTCGTAGAGCCGGCGGCTGATTCGGTCGTCCGCGAAACGAGTGCCGACTGTTCTGTCCGTGCCGACTTTCGGACGACTGCGGCGGCGATCATCTGGCCCATCGTGGCGTGGGGGAGGCCCACCACGGCTGCGTCGGCCACCTCGGGGTGGGCCCGGATCGCGGACTCGACCTGGGGGAGGGAGATCTTCAGGCCGCCCGACTTGATGACGTCGCTCTCGCGGCCCACCAGGTACAGGTAGCCGGAGGCGTCGAGGCGGCCGAGGTCGCCCATCCGGGTCCAGCCGTTCTTGAAGGTCTTCGCGCTGGTCCCGGGGTCGCCGTAGTAGGTCCGCTGGGCGGCCGGGGCGCGGAGCCAGACCTCGCCGACCTCGCCGGCCGCCAGCGGGACGCCGTCCTCGTCGGCGATCATCAGGTCGCCCCGGCTGGTGGCGCGGCCGACCGAGTCGGGGCGGCGCGGGTCGACGATCATCGTGGTCTGCGCCGGGACGGCCTCGGTCGAGGTGTAGTAGTTGACGATCATGGCCTTGGGGAAGGCCTCCGGCAGGCCGGCCGCCACCCGGGGCGGCAGGGCGTCGGCCGAGGAGCTCAGCAGGACCACGCTCGACAGGTCGTGGTCGCGCCACACCCCGGAGTCGAGGAGCTCGGTCGCCATCGCGGGCACCACGAACACCGTCCCGATCCGGAACCTCTCGATCAATCCGCAGAACTCGGCCGCGTCGAATCTGGCCGCCACGACCGCCGCCGGATGGGCCGTCACCGTGTTGACCAGCATCATCTGGCCCGCGTTGGTGCCGATCGGGAAGGCGTGCAGGAAGTGGGCCGAGTGGCCGAAGGCCCGGAACGCGGGCTTCTCGGCGTGTCCCCAGGCCAGGTTGGCGTGGGTGGCCATGACGCCCTTCGGCTGCCCGGTCGTGCCCGAGGTGTAGAGGATCTGCGCGGGGTCGTCCGGGGAGAGCTCCACGTCCGGGACGCCCGAGCCGGACAGAGGCCCGGTCAGCACCCAGCGGGCCGCGCAGTCGTCGGTCATCACCTTCAGGGTCGCCGCCGACTGCCGGGCGGACAGCGGAACCGCGACGCCACCGGCCCGCAAAACAGCCATGCAGGTGACGGCGAAATCCACCCATTGATCGTTAGGAAAGAGCAGACCGACCCGGTCACCCCGTTGCAAGCCCTTGCCGAGCAGGGCGTGTGCCCCGGAGTCGGCCGCCGCGTCCCATTCGCCGAACGTGAGTTCCCGGCCGTCTGTGCTGATCAGGGCGGTTCTGTCCGGATGTTCGACGGCCCTCGCTCGAAGTAAGTGGGGGAGGGTCGCGGTCATGGGCCCACCTCTTCCGCGTACAGCAGACGGTCGGAAGGGGAGTAAATCAGACCGAACGATTCCTCACAAGTATCTAGCAAGTGAACGCAATTTCTGGTCATACTCACGAAATAAGCGAAGCGTTGGGGCAGGTAATGTCACGAGTACCACTTTCGGTGCCGCAGAGCGGCATCTGGTTCAACGAACGTCTCGGCGGCGCGGGGGCCGTCCACCACATGCCTTTCGCGATCCGGTTCTCCGGTGAGCTCGATGTGGACGCGCTGCGCCACGCCTGCGCGGGCGTGGTCACCCTGCATCCCGCCCTGCGGGCGGCGGTCCGGGAGGAGTCCGGCGCCCCCTACCAGCTCGAAGGGCCGCCGGTGCCCTTCGAGATCATCGAGACCGATCCCGGCCGATTACCGGAGGCCCGGCGGGAGGTGATCCTGCGGCCCTTCGACCTGGCCGCCGGGCCGCTGACCCGGATGGCGCTGTTCCCTCTCGGCCCGGCCGAGCACGAGCTGCTGGTGGTCGCCCACCACCTCGTCTTCGACGGACAGTCGACCGACGTCTTCGTCGCCGACCTGGCCCGTCTCTACGGCGGCGCCCTCCCGGTCCACGCGCCGGAACCGGCCGACCTGGCCGCCGAGGCGCGCCGGGTCGCCGAGGGGCTGCCGGCCGCGCGGGCCTACTGGTCGGGGCGGCCGACGGAGTTCCCCGACGTCGTGCTGCCGGGGCTCGACCGGCCCGAGGAGGCGGTGCAGCCGGGCGAGGCGGTGGAGCTGTCCGTCACCGACCCGATCCTGGAGAAGGCCGCCACCCAGCTGGGGGTCACCCGGTTCGAGCTGGTCGTGGCGTCGGTCCACGCGCTGCTGTTCCGGTACGGCAACGCGGTGCCGGTCACCGCCCTCGACCTCGGCACCCGCGAGGCAGGGGCGGGCGAGCGCGTCGGCGTCCACGTCAACGAGCTGCCGTTCGCCTCCGATCCCCGTCCGGACACGCCGTTCACGGAGTTCGCCCGCGCGGTCAGGTCGGGCCTGCGGGAGCTCTACCGGGTCCGCGAGGTGCCGCTCGGCCGGGCCGCGCCCGGGACCAAACCGGGCATCGCCCTCGCGCCGGTCTCCCTTACCTACCGGCGGCGGATCGCGCCGCCCGAGTTCCCCGGCCTGACGACCGAGGTGAAGTGGGTGGTGTTCAACCACGTCGCCCGCAACGCCCTGCGGCTCCACCTGGTCGACGGGCCCGACGGGCTCGGCGTGATGCTCCAGTTCCCGCCCGCGTCGATGCCGCGCGCCGACGCGGAGCGGATCGCCGGCCACCTGCTCGACGTCCTGCGGCACGTCACCGACGACCCGGCGACGCCGCTGCGTGCGCTGCCGGTGACCGAGGAGCCGGTGGGTCTCTGGTCCGGCAGTGCCTTCCCGGGCGCGTCTCCGGTCCCCGACCTGGTGGCCGCCCAGGCCGCCCGCACCCCCGACGCCGTCGCGGTCGTCGGGGAGGAGCGGCTGACCTACCGCGAGCTCATGGACCGCGCCGACGCCGTGGCGGGCCGCCTCCAGCAGGCGGGTGTACGCCCCGGCGACCTGGTGGCCGTCTCGGCGAAGCGGTCGGAGCGGCTGGTCGCCGGAGTGCTGGGGATCTGGCGTGCGGGGGCCTCCTACCTGCCGCTCGACCCGGCCTACCCCGCCGGACGGCTCGACTACGTCCTCGCCGACTCCGGGGCCTCGGCGTTGCTCGCCGACGCGGACGGCGACCTCGCCGGACCGGTGAGGGTGGAGCTCGACGGACCGCCGGCGGCCAGGCGGGCGGAGGCTCCCGGTGACCGGGCTTATGTGATCTACACGTCCGGCTCCACCGGAAAGCCCAAGGGGGTCGAGGTCGGGCATGCCGCGCTGACGAACCTGCTGCTGTCGATCCGCGACGAGACCCGCAGCGGGCCCTCGGCCACCTGGCTGGCGGTCACGTCGCTGTCGTTCGACATCTCCGGGCTGGAGCTGTGGCTGCCGCTGATCACCGGCGGCCGGGTCGTGATCGCGACCGAGGCCCAGGGCGGCGACGGCGCGGCGCTCCGGTCGCTCGTCTCGGCCCACGGCGTCACCCACGTCCAGGCCACCCCCTCGACCTGGCGGCTGCTGGCCGACGCCGGGTTCGAGGCGCCCGTCACCGCGCTGGTCGGCGGGGAGGCGCTGCCGCTGCCGCTGGCGGCCCGACTGCGGCCGCGCGTGGCCCGGCTGTTCAACGTCTACGGGCCGACCGAGACGACGATCTGGTCCACCATCGCGGAGATCCCGCCCGACCCGGCGAGGATCTCGATCGGCGGGCCGCTGGCCGCGACCGGGCTGCTGGTGCTCGACGACGACCTGCGGCCGGTGCCTGCGGGCGTGCCGGGGGAGCTGTTCATCACCGGGGCGGGGCTGGCCCGGGGCTACCTGGGGCGTCCGGCGCTGACGGCGGAGCGTTTCCTGCCGTGCCCGTTCGGCGCGGAGGGGGCGCGGATGTACCGGACCGGCGACCGCGTCCGGGTCAGGGACGGCGGGCTGGAGTTCCTCGGGCGGACCGACGACCAGGTCAAGGTCCGGGGGCACCGGGTCGAACTGGGCGAGATCGAGGCCGTGCTGCTCGGTCACGCCCGGGAGGCGGCGGTGGCCGTGCACGACGAGGAGCTCGTCGCCTACACGGTCGGCGCGGCCGGTGACCTGCGGCGGGAGGCGGCGCGGGTGCTGCCCGCCTACATGGTCCCCTCCGCGTTCGTGGCGCTGGACCGGATGCCGCTGACCCCGAACGGCAAGCTCGACCGGGCCGCGCTGCCCGCTCCGGTCCTCGTGCCGGAGGAGAGCGACCTCGTGGCCGACGACACGGTCGAGGTCGTGCGGGAGATCTGGGAGGAGGTCCTCGGGCTCGACCACATCGGCGACGACGAGAGCCTGTTCGAGCTGGGCGGCCACTCGCTGACGATCGCCAGGATCGCCGCGCGCGTCCACGACCGGCTCGGCGTCGACGTGCCGTTCTACGTGTTCTTCGACGTGCCGACCGTGGCCGGGATCGCCGCCGACGTCGCCGATCGCCGGAACGGACGGTGAATGCGCTGTCGGCCGGGCAGCGGCGACTCTGGTTCCTGCAGCGTCTCGACCCGGCCGACGCGTCGTACAACATGCCGGTGGCCCTGCGGATCAGGGGCCGCCTCGACGAGAGGGCGCTGGAGGCGGCGCTCACCACGATCACCGAGCGGCACGACGTGCTGCGCGGGCGCTACGTGGAGGACGACGACGGGAATCCGGTCCGGCTGGTCACCCCGGCCGGGCCGGCCCTGGAGAGGATCAGCACCACCGACGTCCGGGCGGCCGTGGCCGAACGCGCCAACCGGCCGTTCGACCTGGCCGCCGGGCCGGTCGCCCGGTTCACCCTGATCGAGACCGCGCCGGACGACCACGTGCTCTGCCTGGTCGTCCACCACATCGCCGCCGACGGATGGTCGGTCGACGTGCTGCTGCGCGAACTCGACACCCTCTACCGAGGGGGCGCGCTCCCGCCGCTGCCGATCACCTTCGCCGACCACGTCGCCCGCGCGGAGCGCTCCCACCCGGACTACTGGGCCGAGGAGCTGCGCGGCCTGCCGGTGCTGGACCTCCCCGGCGACCGGCCCCGCGCGACCGGCGAGGGCGGCCAGATCTTCGCGACCCTGCCGAAGGAACTGGTCGGCGACCTGGAGACGCTGGCCCGCAGGGAGCGCGCGACCCTGTTCATGGTCCTGCTGGCCGCCTTCCAGGTCTTCCTGGCCCGGCACGCCGCCCAGCCCGACGTCTGCGTCGCCACCCCGATCCTCGGCCGCGACCGGGTCGACACCGAGGGGCTGGTCGGCTACTTCACCGGCCTGGCCATGCTCCGCACCGGCCTGGCCGACGACCCGCCGTTCACCGAGGCGCTGCGCCGGGCCCGGGGCGCGGTGCTGCGCTCGTTCGAGCACGGCGACGTGCCGGGCGGGGCCGTGTTCCAGGCGATGTTCCAGTACACCCGGACGACCACCGAACGCCCCCGCCTGGGCGACCTCGACGTCGAGATCCACGACTCGGGCCTGGCCTCGGCCAAATGCGACCTGGCCCTGGACGTCTACCAGGGCCCCACCGAGACGGGCCTCGTCCTCACCTATGACAAGGGGCGCTTCGACCGGGCGACCGCCGAGCGCTTCGCCGCCCGCTTCGAGAGCCTGCTGGCCGACGCCGCGCGCCGGCCGGCCGAGCCGTGCGGCGATCTCGACCTGTTCTGCGCCCTCGACTTCCGCGCCCTCGACATGCTCCCGGCCGGGCCGGAACCCGAGGCCGCCCGGCCGCCCGGGATCGACCCCGACTCCCCGGCGGTCGCCTGCGACGGCGTCGAGCTCACCTACCGGGAGCTGGGTGAACGCGCCGCGCGGATGGCGTCGGGGCTGGCCGCGCGCGGGGTGCGGCCCGGTGACGTGGTCGGGGTCGGCCTGCGGCGCACCCTCGATCTGGTGCCGGTGCTGCTGGCCGTCTGGCGGGCCGGGGCGGCCTATCTGCCGGTCGATCCGGCGCTTCCCGCCGCCCGGATCTCCGCCTTGATCGGAGACGCCGGCGCGCGCATTCTGGTGACGGACGCCGCCGACGTTCAGGGAATTGCGGCGGTGCGGCCCGCGGATTTGAGCGGGGCCATTCTGACAACGATCTCCGACCATTCCTTACCCGCTTATGTGATTTACACGTCGGGGTCAAGCGGTCTGCCCAAAGGTGTCATGATCGATCGTCAAAGCGTATCGGAACGCGTTTCCTGGATGCGCAAGGCCTATGACCTGCAGCCCGGCGACCGGATAGTGCAATTCGCGGAGCTGGGATTCGACGCCCACGTGGAAGAGATCTTCCCATCCTTGGAAGCGGGGGCTACGGTCGTGATGCTGCCCAATGGCGGGCGCACCCTGCCGGATTTCCTGACCACTTCCGAAGGGGCTCGAGTAACCTTGCTCGATTTGCCGACCTCCTTTTGGCATGCCCTCGTCGAGGAGATCGACGAGATCGCATGGCCGCCGAACCTTCGGCTCGTCATTCTCGGCGGCGACCCCGTCGCCGCGTCGGCGGTCAAGCGTTGGCGTTCGCGGTTCGGCGATCGGGTCCGCCTGGTCAACACCTACGGCCCGACCGAGGCCACCGTCATCGCGACGGCGGGCGACCTCGGCGACGGGAAGCCGTCGATCGGCCGCCCGATCGCGGGCACCACGGTCCGCGTCCTCGACTCCCGGCAGCGGGAGGTCCCGCCCGGGATCCCCGGCGAACTCGCCATCGGCGGCGCGGGCGTCGCCTGGGGCTACCTCAACCGGCCGCGCCTCACCGCCGAACGTTTCGTCCCCGCGCCCGGCACCCGCCTCTACCTCACCGGCGACCGCGCCCGGGTCAGGGCCGACGGGGACCTGGAGTTCCTCGGCCGCCTCGACAACCAGGTCAAGATCCGGGGTGTCCGGATAGAGCCCGCCGAGGTGGAGGCCGCGCTGACCGCGTTCCCCCCGGTCCGGAGCGCCGCCGTGATCGCGCTCGACGGGGCCCTTATCGCCTACGTCACCGGCGACCCGGCCCTCGGCGACCTCCGCGGCGACCTCCTCCATGATCTCCGCGCCCACCTGCGGCGCACCCTGCCCGAGCACCTGGTGCCGGGCCACATCGTGCCGCTGCCCGAGCTGCCGCTGACCCGGAACGGCAAGCTCGACCGCGCGGCGCTGCCCGCTCCCGACGTGGCCGGAGAGGCGTACGTCGCCCCCCGGACCGACGCCGAGGAGCTGGTCGCCCAGATATTCGGCGAAGTGCTCGGCGTCCCCCGGGTGGGGATCACCGACGACTTCTTCGCCCTCGGGGGGCACTCGCTGCTCGCCACCCGCGTGGTGGCGCGCATCCGCCGGGCCGTCGACCTGGTCGTCCCGGTGCGCACCCTGTTCGCCAGCCGTACGGTCGCGGAATTCGCGGCGGCGGTCGACGAGATCCTGGAGGAGGCCGAGCGCGCATGCGCGACGACCTGAACATCCATTTCGCGGTGGTCGGTGCGGGGCTGGCAGGTTCGCTGCTGGCCGTGTACCTGGCCGGGCAGGGCCACCGCGTCGACGTCTACGAACGCCGGGCCGACCCCCGGGTCGCGCCGCCCGACGAAGGGCGTTCGATCAACCTCGGCCTGTCGGCCCGGGGAATCGGCGCGCTCCGCGGAGCGGGGCTGTGGGACTCCGTGCGGGCCCACACCGTGCCGATGCGCGGCCGTTACGTGCACCCGAAGGAGGGGCGGCCGTTCTTCCACCCGTACGGGCGCGACCCCGGCCAGATCCTCTACTCGATCCGGCGGGACGCCCTCAGCCGGACCCTCGTGGAGCACGCCGAGAAGCTCGAAGGGGTGCGGTTCTTCTTCGAGACCCCGGTGAGCGACATCGACAGGGACGGCCCGTCGTTCCGGGCGGGCGGCGAGACGATCACCCCCGATGTGATCGTCGGCGCCGATGGAGCGTTCTCGACGGTCCGTTCCGAACTCCTGCGCGGACGACCGGCCGACTTCCGGCAGGAGTTCCTGCCGTGGGGCTACAAGGAGCTGCACCTGCCGTTCACCGAGCGGCTCGAAGCGCTCCACGTCTGGCCCGGCGAGCAGGGCCTCATGGTCGCCCACCCCAACATCGACGGGTCGCTGACCTGCACGCTGTTCATGGACCACGCCGACCTCCAGCGGCCCGACCTGGCCGCCTACGTCAAGGGCGTGCTCCCCGCCGCCGACCTGCCCGACCTGCCGGGACAGCTGGCCCGCAGCCCGATCGGCCACCTGGTGACCGTGCGGACCTCGCGCTGGCACGAGAGCGGCCGGGTGGTGCTGATCGGCGACGCCTGCCACGCCGTCTACCCCTTCTACGGGCAGGGCATGAACTCGGCGTTCGAGGACTGCGTCGTCCTCGCCGAGTGCGTCGAGGCCCGGCCCGGCGACATGGAGGCGGCGTTCGCCGCCTACCAGCGGCGCAGGAAACCGCACACCGACGTGCTGGCCGACCTGTCGGCCGACAACTTCCTGGAACTCCGCGACCGGCTGCGCTCCCCGCTCCACCTGGCCCGCAAGCAGGTGGACACCGTGCTCAGCCGACTGCTGCCCGACATGTGGCGACCGCTCTACACGATGGTCAGCCACACCACCATGCCGTACGGCGAGGCGCTGCGGCGTGCGCGAACGCAGGACAGGATCGTCCGCGCGGGAGGGATGACGGCGGCCGTGGGGCTGGCGGTCGCGCTCCTCTGGCGCCGCGACAGGAGGCACCAGAAGTGATCACCCACCCCGACGAGCCGACCTTACGCCTGTTCGACGTCAAGGACGTCGAGAGCGGCCGCCCGCTCCACCCCCTCGGCGCCATGTACATCCGCCAGCTCCGCGTGGTCACCAAGTGGGCGCGCGAGTACCTGTGCCGCCCGCACCCGGAGCTCGGCCGGCGCGGCCCGGTCTGCCCCTGGGCCCAGGGCTCCATCGACCGGGGCCGCTTCCTGCTCGCCGTCCGCCCCGGACGGCCGGAGACCGTCGAGGAGGTGGTGGCCGCCGTCGAGCCCTACCGGCAGTGGTTCGGCGAACTCGCCCCCCGGTCCATCGCCGACTCGATGCACACCGCCGTGCTGGTGCTGTTCCCGGACGCGAGGCAGCGGCTCGGCCTGATCGACGACGCCCAGGAGATCCTCAAGAACCGGCACGTCACCGCGGGCGTCATGGTCGGCGAGTTCCACGACGGCCCGCCGGACAAGGGCGGCCTGTGGAACCCGCTGATGCGCCCGCTCGACGCGCCGGTCCCGATGCTGGTCGTCCGGCACATGGTCACCACCGACCTGCCGTTCCTGACCTCCCGCGAGGAGCACGTGTCGGCGTACCGCGCGATCTTCGGCGACCACGTGCCCGCCCACCTGAAAGACGTGGTGCCCTCGTGAGCAGGCTGTCCGAACGGATGGCGCGGGTCGCGGCCCAGCGGGCCGGGATCCCGCGCCGCGCCCCGGGAGCCGACGCGCCGCTGGCCCCGGCGCAGGAACGGCTCTGGTTCCTCGACCAGGCCGGGTTCGACGGCGACCGCTACCTCTGCTGGGCCGCCCACGAGCTGACCGGCGACCTCGACGTGCCCAGGATGAGACGGGCCATCGACGAACTGGCCGCTCGGCACGAGGCGCTGCGGACCGCGATCGTGGTCCGCGACGGGGTGCCCTTCCAGCACGTCCTGGACGAGGTCGAGGTGCCCTTCTCGAACGAGGGCACCATCCCGGAGTTCCTCGCCGGCGGGTTCGACCTCTCCCGGGCGCCGCTCATGCGGGTTTTGCTGATCCCGCACGGCGCGGGCCACGTCCTGGCGATGTGCTGGCACCACATCGTGTGCGACGGGGAGACCACCGGCATCCTGTTCGAGGAGCTCTACGCCCTCTACCGGGGGGAGCGCCTGGCCCCCGTACAGGCGCAGTATCCCGACTACGCGGCCTGGCTGGCCGCCCGCGACACCGGCGCGGCCGACCGGGCCTTCTGGGCCGAGCGGCTGGCCGGCGCCAGCGGGCTGCTCGACCTGCCGCTCGACCGCCCCCGCCCGGCCCGGCCGACGTTCGACGGCGTCCGGCGCTCGGTCGTCTACCCCGAGGGGTTCGCGGTTGCCCTGCGCGCGTGGGCGCAGGGCAACCGGACGACCGTGTTCATGACGGTGCTGGCCGCGCTGAACGTCGTGCTGGCCCGGCTGGCCGACACCGACGACGTGGTGATCGGCACCCCGGTCAGCGACCGCGAGCTGCCCGAGCTGGAACGCACGGCCGGGATGTTCGTCAACACCGTGGCGCTGCGGACCCGGCTGACCGGCAACCCGACGCTGCGGCAGGTGGTCCGGCTGGCCCGCGAGACGACCATGAGCGCGCTCGACCACCGCACGCTGCCGTTCGACGCGGTCGTCGAGCTGACCGGCGGGCGGCGCGACCTCAGCCACAACCCGGTCTTCCAGGTCATGCTGGTGACCGGGGAGCCCGGCGGGGCCGTCGAGGTCGCGCCGGGCCTGTCCGCCGTGGCCTACGAGCTGTCCGCGCCGCCGGCCCGGTTCGACCTCACGGTGGTGGTGGAGGGCGACGGCGTCCACATCGACTACGCGACCGACCTGTTCGACGCGGCGTCCATCGACGCGATCGGCCACCACATGGTCACCGTCCTGCGCGCCACCGTCGCCGACGCCGACCAGGGCATGTGGGACGTGCCCCTCCAGGTCCACCGGCCCGCGCCCGTGCGGGCCGCCGCCCCGGAATGGGAGATCCGGCCCACCGACGAACCGGCGGTGATCACCGACACCGAGACGGTGACCTACCGGGAGCTGCTCCGCCGGGCCGCCGCCCTCGACCTGGCCGGGCTGCCCCCGGGCGGCGTCGTCGGGGTACGCCTGCCGACCGGCCCCGACGCCGTCGCCGCCATCGTGGGGATCCTCCAGGCGGGCGGCGCGTACCTGCCGCTCGACCCCGGCCACCCCGATGAACGGGTGGAGCGCCTCCTGACGGCGGCCAACGCCGTCGGCGTCGTGGACCGCGACGGCTTCCACCCCCGGGACCACGCCCCGGTGGAACCCAGCTCGCTGGCCTACGTCATCTTCACCTCGGGCTCGACCGGCACGCCCAAGGGCGTCGCCGTGGGGCACGAGTCGCTGCGGGCGTTCACCCGGGCCTTCGTGGACGTCCACGGCCTCACCGCCGCCGACCGGGTATTGATGATCCCGCCGCTGACCTTCGACGCGTCGGTGGGCGACCTGTTCCCGGTGCTCACCACGGGCGGCGCGCTGGTCCTGCACCCCGAACCGGCCCGGCTCGACGCGGACGGACTCCTGGCCTTCGTCGAACGCCACGGCGTCACCGCCGTCGACACGGCGGCCTCCCTCTGGCGTCGCTGGGCCGACGAGCTGGCCGGACGGGAGATCGACTGGCCGGTCAGGCTGATGATGGTCGGCGGCGAGTCGGTGCCCGGCACGGCCCTCGCGTCGTGGCTGGCCGCGACCGGCACCCCGCTGGTCAACCACTACGGGCCGACCGAGGCGACGGTGTGCGCGACCACGTACACGGCCTCGGAGCCCGTCGGCCTGCTGCACCTGCCGATCGGCGCCGAGCTGCCGCACGTGCGGGCCTACGTCGTGGACAGTCACGGCGGGCTCGCCCCCGACAACGTCTACGGCGAGCTCCACCTGGCCGGCGACTGTCTGGCCTGGGGCTACCTGGGCCAGCCGGGGATGACGGCCGAGCGGTTCGGGCCCGATCCGTTCTCCGGTGTCCCGGGGGCGCGGATGTACCGGACCGGCGACCTGGTCCGGCGGCGGCTCGACGGGACCTTCGAGTTCGCCGGGCGCAAGGACCGGCAGCTCAAGGTCCGGGGCCACCGCATCGAACCCGGCGAGGTCGAGGCCGCGCTGACCGCCCACCCGGCGGTCGGCGACGCCCACGTCACCTCGGCCGGCGACCGGCTGGTCGCCTACGTCACGGGCGAGGCGGACCTGCGGGCCTGGCTGCGGGAACGCCTGCCCGACTACCTCGTGCCCGACGTGTTCGTGGCGCTGGACGCCGTCCCCCGCACCAGCCACGGCAAGGTCGACACCGCGGCGCTGCCCGAGGTCACCGTGTCGACCCCCTACGAGGCGCCCCGGACCCCGGCGGAACAGGCCGTGGCCGAGGTCTGGTCGGCCGTCGTCGCGGGGGACCGGCGGGTCGGGCGGCGGGACAACTTCTTCGAGCTCGGCGGGCACTCGCTGCTGGCCGCCCGGGTGCTGGCCGCGCTGAAGGACCGGCTCGGCGTCGCGCTCCCGCTGCGCGCCCTGTTCGAGACGGCCGACCTGGCCGAACTCGCGGCGACGATCGAGGGAACCCGCGCCACGTCCGACGAGCCCGACCTGCTGGTGGAGGCGGTGCTGCCCGCCGACATCCAGGTCACCCGGGCCGCCCGGGTCAGGGAACGTCCGGGCACGACGGTCCTGCTGACCGGAGCGACCGGGTTCCTCGGCGCCCATCTCGCCGCCCGCCTGGCCCCCGTCTCGGAACTGCTCTGCCTGGTCCGGGCCGACACCCCGGCCGCCGCCGAGGCCCGCGTCCGGGCCGGGTTCGCCGCGCAGGGGCTGCCGGAGGCGCCGGTCGTCGGCGTCCCCGGCGACCTCGGGTCGCCCCGGTTCGGCCTGTCGGAGGCCGACTTCGCCGCGCTGGCCGACCGGGTCGACGTGATCTGCCACAACGGAGGGCTGATCAACTTCGCCGAGCCGTACAGCCGCCTGAGGGATGTGAACGTCGGCGGCACGCTGGAGATCCTCCGGCTGGCCGCCCTGGGCGGGGGCGTCCCGGTCCACCACGTCTCGACGCTCGGGGTCCACCTCGGCAAGGCCTACCAGAGCCGCCGGATCACCGAGGCCGACGTGCCCGAGGACCCGGCCGGGCTGGGCGGCGGCTACAACCAGACCAAATGGGTCGCCGACCGGCTCGTCGCGCGGGCGCGGGAGCGGGGCGTCCCCGTCTCGATCCACCGCCCGGCCCGCATCGGCGGCGACAGCCGCACCGGATGGGGCAACGACGGCGACTACTTCAGCCGCCTGCTGGCCACGATGACCCGGCTCGGGATGGCCCCCGACATGCCTTATGACGAGGACGTCTCGCCGGTCGACCACGTCGCCGACGCGATCGTCCACCACGTCCTGACCGGCGCGGGGGAGGACCACCACTACTTCAACGAGGCGACGATCACCTACGCGGAGATCGCCGCCGCCCTCGGGGTCAGGCTGGTGGCCTGGGAGGAGTGGCGGGCGGCCGTCCACGACGGGCTGCCCGACCTGCCGCTGGCGGCGTTCGTCACCGAACTGCCCGAGGACCGGCCGGCCTTCCCCCGGCCGTGGTTCGACTGCTCCCGCACCCGAGGGGTGCTGGCCGCCGCCGGGATCACCTGCCCGCCCGCCGACCGGGCGCTCATCCGGCGTTACGTGGAGGCGATGTGCCTGACCTCGTGAGATTCGGCATCGTCTGGCTGTCGTCGCTGGTCTCCGGCGTCGGTTCGAGCCTGACGGGCTTCGTGCTCGGCGTCTGGGTCTACCAGAACACCGAGTCGACCACCCTGTTCGCGCTGGTCATGCTGTCGGGGCTGCTGCCCGCGATCCTGGTCGGCCCGTTCGCGGGGGTGATCGTCGACCGGTTCGACCGGCGGCGGGTGCTCATCGTCAGCGACTGCGTCGTGGCGCTGTCGACCGGCGCGCAGGCGCTGCTGCTCTACAACGACGCGCTCCAGGTGTGGCACATCTGCCTCGGCTCGCTGGTCGGCGCGATCTGCGGCACGCTGCACATGACGACCTACCAGGCGATGACGCCGCTGCTCATCCCCGAACGCCACCTCGCCCGCGCCAACGGCCTCATGCAGATCACCGTGGCCACCCAGATCGCCGCCCCGCTGGCGGCCGGCGCGCTGCTCGGCGCGATCGGCATGGCCGGGGTGCTGGTGCTCGACCTGGTGACGTTCGCGGTGGCGGTGACGACGCTGGTCGTGGTGAAGCTGCCCGCGTCGGTCGTGAAGGCCCCCGGCGCCGGTTCGGCCAGGGCGCCGCTGGCGGACCTGGCGTACGGCTGGCACTACCTGCGGCGGCGGCGCGACCTGATGTCGCTGACGCTGACGTTCACGGCGTACAACTTCTGCTTCGCCGTGGCCGGGGTGCTGGTGCAGCCGCTCATCCTGTCGTTCGGCTCCCCGGCCGTGCTCGGCGCGCTGATGTTCGCCGGCGGGTCGGGGGTCTTCCTCGGCGGCCTGGTGATGGGCGTGTGGGGCGGGCCGAAGAGGCGCATCCGGGGCATGGGCGTGTTCATGCTGCTCGGGTCGCTGTTCCTCGTCCTGCACACCGTGCGCCCCGACCCGTGGGTGGTGGCCTTCGCGGCGGCGGCGTTCCTGTTCACGCTGCCGGTCGTGCAGGGTTCCGGGAACGCGGTGCTCCAGTCGGGCATCGAACCCGACAGCCTCGGCCGCGTGCTGGGCACGGTGCACTCCATCGGCGGCATCGCCTCGCCGTTCGCCTACCTGCTGGCCGGGCCGCTGGCCGAACACGTCGCCGGGCCGTGGCTTTCGCCCGGCGGCGCGCTCGCCTCCAGCGCCGGCTCGCTCATCGGCACCGGCGAGGGCCGGGGGATCGCGTTCGTCATCCTGGCCGACGCCGTGATCCTGCTCCTGGTCGCGGTACGGGTGCTGTTCCTGCGCGAGCCCGCGCCGAGGAAGACCGAGGAGGTGCCCGATGCCGTTGCCACCGCATGACCCAGGCCCGTCGACCGACCTCGTCGGCGCGATGTCCTTCCACGCCGCAGACGCGGCGGTCCGGCTGGGCGTCTTCGACGCGCTGCCCGGCACCGCCGCCGAGCTCGCCAAGGCGACCGGGGCCGACGAGGAGGGCCTGACCCTCCTGCTCGACCTGCTGACGACGACCGGCTACCTCGCCCGGCACGACGACGTCTTCACCGCGACCGCGATGTGGACCGGCTCGGGCTGGGCCACCCCGCTGCGCCTGTGGGGCGCCATCATCGGCGAGTTCTGGCGCGACCTCTACGACGGCCTGGCGACCGGCCGTCCCCGCGCCGACTTCTACCGCTGGCTGTCGGCCCGCCCCGCTGACCTGGCCGTCTTCCACCAGCTCCAGTCGGGCCTGGCGGGCTGGCTGGCCGAGGAGGTCGTGGAGCTGATCCCGATGACCCCCGGACGGCTGGCCGACGTCGGCGGCGGGCGCGGCGTGTTCGCCCAGGCCTTCCTCGACCGGACGCCCGGCCTCTCGGCGGTCGTCGTCGACCTGCCGGGAACCCCGTGCGAGCTGCCCCTGCTGGAGGCCGACCTCGCGGAGCCGCTGGTCCTCGACGGCTACGACCACGTGCTGCTGTTCAACGTGGTCCACGGCTTCTCGCGCTCCCGTGCGCGCGGCCTCGTCCACGAGGCGGTGGCGTCGGGAGGCGACGTCCACATCCTGGAGACCACGACGGCCCCGCGCGGCGGCGTGGCCGACCAGGCCTTCACCGAGGGCTTCGCGCTGAACCTGTGGCTCACCCAGGGCGGCCGCCTCTACACCGCCGACGAGCTCGAAGGCTGGCTCCGCGAGGCCGGCGCCGCCGACGTCACCCGAACCGACCTGACCCGTTCCCCCACGCACACCCTGATCACCGCAAGGAGCGCGCCGTGACCCACCTGGTCGTCCGCAACGACGAGGAGCAGTACTCCATCTGGCAGACCGGCCGGGACATCCCCGACGGCTGGCACCCCGACGGGTTCGAGGGCACCAAGGAAGAGTGCCTCGCCCACATCGAGGAGGTCTGGACGGACATGCGCCCCAAGAGCGCCCGCCCTGCTTGATCGGACCCGCCTGATCTGACCCGCCTGATCAGCGCCGCGTCCGGGCGGTCCGCCCGGACGCGGTGTCGTGCTAGTGAGCCGAGTGGTCGTGGCAGTGGCCGGGACCACAGGCGGCCTCGGAGGCGCAGTCGAGCTCGTGCTCGTGGTCGGCGTCCTCGTGGTCGTGGTGCGGGTGGTCGTTCATGATGTCCCCTCCGTCGGAACAAAGATGATTACGGAGAGTTATCGACCGGTTGCGCCGGAGGCAAACGTATACGAGCGTTGACCGGCGTCGACTGAGGCCCGATTTCGTCGAGTTCCGACGATCCTGTGGCTATCCTTGCAGTCGAACTGCTGGAAGGGGATGCCATGCTCATCCGGTTCGAGGTGGCCAACTTCCGCTCCATCCTGGAGCCGGCCGAGCTGTCGATGGTCGCCGTCGACGTCGACCGGCCCGAAGCCCGGCCGGTGGCGAGTCTGGGCGCGAGCCTGCTTCCGGTCGCGGCGATCTACGGGCCGAACGCGTCGGGCAAGACCAACGTCATCGAGGCGCTGCAATGGCTGGTGGACGCGGTGGCCGACTCGCTTCGCTTCTGGGACGACAGCATCCCGATCGAGCGCTTCGCCTTCCTGGACGGCGGTGATCGCCCTTCGGAGTTCACCGTCGAGATGGAGATATCGGGTGTTCGATTCGAGTACGTCGTCGAACTCGACGATCGAGAAGTCGTGTACGAGGCGCTGTTCCACTATCCCGAGAAGAAACGCCGACGGATTTTCGAGCGCGAAGGCCTGACCCTGAAACTGCAGCGGGGGCTCGGCGCGATCTCCGGGACGCGGGAACTGCTGACCGACAGGGTTCTCGTCCTGACGATCGCCCGCCGATTCGACGAGCCTCTCGTCGGTGACTTCTCCCGGCAGCTGCTTGACGTGCAGTCGATAGGGACCTGGCGACGGCGTGCGCGGATGCTTCGCCGACCGGCCAACACCGGGGCGTGGTTCGACGGTGCGAGACCGGCGTCTCAGCCGGAAACGCGGGGACGGGCTCTGGCATTACTGCGCTTGGCCGACCTGGGAATCGAGGACGTCGTCATCGACAAAGTCGAAACTCAGGATCGAGTCGCGGATCTGCCGGTGCAACGAACTCGTGTGCGCATGGTTCACAACATCCGTGGCACGCGAGGGCTGCTCGAACTCGTCGCGGAGTCGGAGGGAACCCGGACCTGGTACCGGTTGATCGGCCCCATCTTGACGGCGCTCGAGGCAGGCAGCCTGCTCGTCCTCGACGAACTGGACGCCAGCCTCCATCCCACGCTGTCCGCCCAGCTCATCCGCCTGTTCGCCGATCCGGCGACCAACCCCGAGGGGGCACAGCTCATCTTCACGTCCCATGACACGAGCCTGCTCAACCATCTGAACCGTGACGAGGTGTGGCTGACCGAGAAGGGCGAAGACGGTGCCACCAGGCTGGGAGCACTGGCGGAGTTCGCCGGAGAGCGGGTGAGGCGGTCGCAGAATCTCGAGAAGGCCTACCTGCACGGCAGGTTCGGCGCGATTCCCGATGTGGACAGGACCGATTTCCTGCGTTCCCTGGGATTGATCGGCTGATCGAGCGATGTCCCCCCGCCGCACCAAGGCCAAAGATCTCCAGCGTAAAGTCGCGAACCGCCCCGAACGCAGGACCATCGTCGTCTTCTGCGAAGGCGAGGCGTCAGAACCCGACTACATCAAGGGACTGAAGCGCCTTCCGCACGTCCGGGAGAACACCGCCGTCGAAATCGAGATCGACCCCGACCAGGGAGTCCCGATGACCCTGGTCAAGCGCGCTGTCGAACGTCAAGCCGACGACGAGGTCGACGAGTGCTGGTGCGTCTTCGACGTGGAGTGGCCGAAGAACCACCCCAATCTTCGGCAGGCTCTCGACCTGGCTCGGCGGCACGGTGTCAAAGTGGCGGTCTCCAACCCGTGCTTCGAGGTCTGGCTCATTCTCCACCTGCGAGACCAGACCGGATTCCTCAGCTCGGACGAGGCCGAGAGAAAGAGCCGAAAGCTCGACGGCCGACCCGGCAAGAGCATCGATCCACAGGTCTATCTGGCACACCGGGACAAGGCGGTCAGGCGGGCGCGGGCCCTGGCCGCCCGCCACGCCGCCGGGGGCACCGAGTTCCCCCACGACAACCCGTCGTCGTCGATGCCCGAGTTACTGGCCGCGATCGAGAAGCCGCCCGGCAAGCCCTGAATGCCTGCCGGACGACCTCAGAAATCCGCGCGCGTCGCCGTTCCGCGCAGGATCCGGTGGTCCGACAGCCAGGGCAGCCAGCCGCCGCCGCTCGCCGTGCGGTGGGTGAAGTGGCCGCTCAGCAGGATGTAGTCGATTTTCAGGTCCTGCTCGGGGAAGGTCACCCGGGCCATCGGGTCGATCTCGTGGAAGCGGCGGTAGAGGTTGCGGATCGGGGCCGTCCCCGGGCTCAGGTTGAGGTCGCCGCCGATGATGAGCGGGCCCGTCCATCCCCGGATGACCGCGTCGATGTAGTTGACGTGCATCTCCCGGTTGTGGCCCTTGTAGTCGACGTGGGTCGTGCAGAGGCGGGTCGGGCGGTAGGTGAGGACCGCGTCCACGCAGAGCAGGGCGCGGGGTTCGTCGTGGCGGGGGTTCGGGAGGGCCCAGACGGCGCGGTCGATGACCGGGCCCTTGACGAAGACGGCGATGCCGAAGCGGTGGTCGCCCCAGTTCCGCTTGCACGACCTGTTCTCGCGGACGGTGACGACGTATTCGGCGTGGTAGCTGCCGGCGAGGCGGGCGCGGAGCGCGTCGAACTGCTTCCCGCACACCTCTTGGAGGAAGACGGCGTCGGCGCCCTCGATCTGGCGGAGCAGGATCGACGTCCACGTGTTCAGCGAGAAACCGGTCTGGCAGAGGCCGCCGCAGACGTTGAACGTCAGCAGTTTGAGCGGTTCGGGGGCGGGCTCGGGCTCGGGTTCCGGAGTGACGACCGGAACCGGCGTGGTCACGGACGCCGGTTCCGGCGGCACGGGTGTGGTTCCCGGCACCGATGCTGGTGATGACAAAAGCCCCATAATGGCAATAAGTCGTGTTATCACGCTTTACCTCCCCCAAAGGTGTCTCTAATGGTACAGAAGTGCCTTTTAGTACCTGTGGGAAGGTGTGCCCACGGAAGCGCATGATTGATCTGCCAAAGTTGGAGCAAGAGGAGGTGGCGTGCTCGAATCGTCGAGTCTCGTCGAGCTGTCGATGAACCAGCTCCGCGAGGACATCCTGAGTGGCGCGCTCCAGCCGGGCGAGCGCCTGATCGAGGAGGCCCTCACGCGGAGGTTCGGCATCAGCCGGGCCCCGCTGCGCGAGGCTCTGCGGCTGCTCGACGAGCAGGGGCTCGTGGAGCATCTGCCCCGGCGCGGGGTGCGGGTGGCGCAACTGTCCGAGCGTGACGTCGACGAATTGTTCGGGCTCCGCGACGTGCTCGAACAATACGCCGTCGCGCTCTCCACGCCCCTTTCCGCGGACGTCTCGGTCCATGAGCTGGAGGCGGCGCTGGAGGCCATGGACGTCGCCGCCCGCAAAGGCGACCTGC
Organism: Herbidospora cretacea; assembly: GCF_001570605.1. Taxonomy (GTDB): domain Bacteria; phylum Actinomycetota; class Actinomycetes; order Streptosporangiales; family Streptosporangiaceae; genus Herbidospora; species Herbidospora cretacea. The sequence goes on from NZ_BBXG01000016.1 coordinate 71,189, forward strand.
GTGAGGAGAACGACGCCCACTGCCGGTTCCACATCGCCATGGTCGGCCTGGCCGGGCAGCGCCAGCTGCTGCTCGCCTACCAGCCGGTCATCCGCAAACTCCAGCTCTACATGGCCGCCAACCTGCGGCGCGAGGTCGAGCACGTGGGGGACCCCGGCGACGGCGTGCGCCGCCACAAGAAGCTCTTCGACGCCGTGGTGAGCCAGGACGCGCCGACCGTGCTGGCCGCCCTCGCCTCCCACGGGGCCCGCACCTATATCGGGTAACCGGCCGTTAACGCGGCGCGGCGGTGGCGGATACATATTCTGTCGACAATCGACGAATGGACCGCCCGGCCGGTCCGGCGTCGGGGGGCGTACCGGCCATGAAGCACCGAGGAGCCGGTCGTGCCCACTGTCGACGCGTCCCCCTATCCGTTCACGTTCCACCCCGAGTCCACCGCGCTGCTGATCATCGACATGCAGCGCGACTTCGTCGAGCCCGGCGGGTTCGGCGAGACACTCGGCAACGACGTCAGCAAGCTGCAGAAAGTCATCCCGCCGCTGGTCAGACTGCTCGGCGCGGCCCGCGCGGCCGGGCTTCCGGTCATCCACACGCGGGAGGGCCACCTGCCCGACCTGTCCGACTGCCCGCCCGCGAAGCTGAACCGCGGCGCGCCGTCGATGCGCATCGGGGACCCCGGCCCGAAGGGCCGGATCCTCATCAGGGGTGAGTACGGTCACGACATCGTCGACGACCTCAAGCCCCTCGGAGACGAGCCGGTCATCGACAAGCCCGGCAAAGGCTCCTTCTACGCCACGAACCTCGGCGAACTGCTGGCCGAGAAGGGCGTCACCTCGCTCATCGTGACCGGTGTCACGACCGAGGTCTGCGTGCACACGACCGTGCGGGAGGCCAACGACCGGGGCTTCGAGTGCCTCGTCGTGTCCGACTGCGTGGGGTCGTACTTCGACGGGTTCCAGGAAGCGGGACTCGCCATGATCGCCGCCCAGGGCGGCATCTTCGGGTGGGTCACGCCCTCCGACAAGCTCATCGAGGTGATGTGAGATGACGACTCCAGCGGTGAAGATCCCCCGGTGGGTGCCGGGCGACACGAACGCCTTCTTCGGGCTCGGGTTCAACGTCCTGGTGAACGTGCTGACCCTGACGGCCCTGTGCGTCGGCGTCGTGCACATCGCCGGCGGCGACGTGTACGGCGTGATCCTGCCGGCCCTCGGCATCCAGCTGCTGATCGGCAACGTCTACTACACCTACCTGGCGCGCCGGCTGGCGAAGAAGGAGAACCGCCTCGACGTCTGCGCGATGCCCTACGGTCCGTCGGTCCCGCACATGTTCATCGTCGTGTTCGTGATCATGTTGCCGACGTACCTGGCCACCAACGACCCGATCGCGGCCTGGCAGGCCGGGCTGGCCTGGTGCTTCATCATCGGCCTGATCGTGCTGCTGGGCGCGTTCATCGGGCCGGTCATCCGGAAGTACACCCCCCAGGCGGCCATGCTCGGCACCCTGGCGGGCATCTCGATCGCCTTCATCTCGATGCGCCCGGCGGCGCAGATGTGGGAGGCGCTCTGGATCGCCCTGCCGGTCCTGGTGATCATCCTGGTCGGGTTCTTCACCGACCTGAAGCTGCCCGGGAACATCCCGATCGGCCTGGCGGCGCTGCTCGTCGGCTCGGCCATCGGCTGGATCGGCGGCTACATGGAGCCCGCCGCCGTCGGCGCCGCCGTCAGCGACATCGCGATCGGCCTTCCCACGCTCAAGCTCGACCTGCTGGTCAACGGGCTGAGCGAGGTCGCGCCACTGCTGGCGACGGCGATCCCGCTGGGCATCTACAACTTCACCGAGGGCATGGCCAACGTCGAGTCGGCCGCCGTGGCCGGTGACAAGTACAACCTGCGCGCCGTCCTGATCGCCGACGGCGCCGGGGCCGTGGTCGGCTCGGCCCTGGGCTCGCCGTTCCCGCCGGCCGTCTACATCGGCCACCCGGGCTGGAAGGCGGCGGGCGGCCGCACGTCCTACTCGCTGGCCAGCGGCGTCGTCATCGCCCTGTTCTGCTTCCTGGGCCTGTTCAGCGTGCTGGCGACCCTGCTGCCGACCCCGGCGATCGTGCCGATCCTGCTCTACATCGGCCTGCTCATCGGCGCCCAGGCGTTCCAGGAGGTGCCGCGCGTCCACGCCGTGGCGGTCGTGATGGCCATCATCCCGAACATCGCCTCGTGGGCGGCCACCCAGATGAACAACGTCATCGCCGCCTCGGGCGTGGCCGTGACGGCCGACCAGATCGCCGCGGCCGGGACGGTCTACCACGGCACGGTGCTGCTCGGCGGCGGCGCGATCCTGGCGGGGCTGGTCCTGGGCGCGATCGTGGCGTTCATCATCGACCGGAACTTCTTCTGGGCGGCGGGCTACGCGCTGTTCGGCGCGCTGCTGTCGTTCATCGGCCTGGTCCACGCCGAGAAGGTCGGCTGGAACGTCGGCGGCCAGATAGCCCTCGGCTACCTGTTCGCCGCCCTGGTCCTGATCGGCTTCGGCCTGTGGCGCGGCCGGATTCCCGAGGAGCCCGCCCCGGCCAAGGAGGAGACGCCGGTAGAGGCCTGACACAGCCGAAAGGGCCTCCCGCCGGCCGGTCGGGAGGCCCTTTCTTGTCGGTACGTCAGGTGCGGTGCCAGCGGCTCTCGGCGAAGCAGTAGATCGCGAAGAGGATCAGGCCGATCGCCACCGCGGCCAGCAGCCACGGGCCCATCGGGGTCTCCGACAGCGACTTGAGCGCGTCGTCGATGCCCGCCGCCTTGTCCGGGTCGAAGGTCAGCGCCGCCTGCCCGACCAGCACGCCGGCCGCGATGGCGACGACGCCACGGGAGATGTAGCCGGCCTTGCCGAGACGCACGACCGTGGTCCGCGCCTTCGGGTCGGTGACGTGCATGTCCTTCATGAACTTCTCGGTCCAGCCCTCGTGGATCCAGTAGACGCCGAGCGCCATCACGCCCAGGGCGAGCAGGCCGACGAGGAACTGGCCGCCGGGCATCTCCAGCAGCGCGCGGGTGGCGTCCTGCGACTGCGAGTCGGTGCTGGCCGCCTCCTTGCCCTTAACCAGGAGGCCGACGATGGAGATCACCAGGGCGGTGTACACGACGGCGCGGGCGATCGACTCGACCCGGTCGCGCATCTTCGGACGTCCCCAGATCGCCTCACCGATCTGCCAGACCACCAGGCCGGTCAGGCCGATGGCCATGATCCAGAGCAGCACCGACCCGAAGGGCTGTGCGGCCACCATGTGGATCGCGCCTGACTTGTCGGCCTCCTCACCGCCGGATCCCCCGAAGGCGATCTGCAGCGCGATCACGCCGATCAGCGCGTAAAGCACGCCCCTGGCGGCGAATCCCACCTTCGCCAGCCTGTCGAGCATGGGGTGCTGCACGGCCCTGCGGGCGGCCCCGCCCACCGTCTCCGAGGTCGTCATCTCAGGTCCCTTCGTCGTGGCTGGACCCCCTCTGCCGCGTACGGCGATCAGTAAACCCAAGGCAAAGTTTCGTGGCGGTCTCTTCATCTTTGTCGTAAATGGGGCCTAATGTCCGGTTACTCGAATGTGACCGAAGGAGTTCCCCCCATTTCCCCCATCACCGACTCGCTGCTCGACGCGGCCCGGCAGGAACTGGGCTACGCCGCGCAGGCGGGCACGCAGAGCAAGTACGGCGCCTGGTATGCCCGAGGCAAAGACCCCCAGCTCGCCTCGGCCCCCTGGTGCGACACGTTCGTCTCGTACGCCGGTCAGTCGGCCGGCGTCCTCAAGCAGGTCGGCAGCTTCGCCGCCTCCGCCGACCACGCCGAGTGGTTCAGGTCCAAGGACGCCTGGACCAGCGACCCCGAGCCCGGCGCGGTCGCCTTCCTCAAGGACCACGGCCAGGTCGGCGTGGTCGAGACCGTCCACGGCGGCAAGGTGACCACCATCGAGGCCCTCAACGGCTCGGTCCAGCGGGTCACCCGCCCCACGGCCGACTTCGCCGGTTACGGCGTCCCCGACCTGGTCGTCCATCCCGTGTACGAGGGTTCGACCACCGCGTCCTACTTCTGGGACGACGGTTCGGGCCGCAACGGAGACACCGGCGCCCCCGCGTCGGGCAAGCCCATGCAGAAAGGACTGGCGGCCAGTCCGAGCTGGCCCATGGGCACCGAAGGCTACGTCATGTACGAGGGCAAGAAGGCCCCCTTCTTCGTCGGCGACCGGGGTCCGGGCTCGCCGTCGGGCAGCGGCATCATGCTCGACCTCGACGGCAAGACCTTCGCCGACCTCACCGGCGGCACCTTCGACGACGGCAGTCTGACCGTCGAGGGCATCGGCGGCCAGGGCCACATCAAGATCGACTACGTCATCACCAAGTGGGGCGAGGGCCTCGGCCGGAAGGGGGCCCCGGCCGCCTTCTCCGAGGGCGCCTACAACGAGAGCGGCGGCCCTTCGGAGACACCGCGCATCAAGTTCAAACTGTCCGCCGCCGAGGACGTGGTCTGCGCCCCCGACGAGGCGCCGATCGCCCAGCAGAAGGCCGCCCCCGCCAAACCCGCCGAGTCGGCCGCCCCGATCACCTCCGCCGCGCCCGTCGCGCCCGAGAAGAAGATTGCCGCCGCCCCGGCGGCGCAGCCGGAGAAGACCATCGCGATCCCGTCGGCGAGCCACGTGGCCGCCGACACCACGACCCCCCGGCCGGAGGCGCCCGTGCCGGTCATCGCCTCCGGGCTGGTGGCCTGCGCGCTGGTCGCGGTCGGCATGCGTGTCCTGATCGTCCAGGCCAGGAAGGGCAGGCACGAGAAGAACAGGGCATAGGACCGGGGCATAAGGAAGAAGCGGGCCCCGTTCGGCGATCCGCGCCCCGTCTCCCAGGGGGCGCGGATCGTTGAATTATAAATCGCCTAATTCGAAGGACTCGAACGCGCGGTCGCTGTAAATAAATGGCCCGTTCCATTTCAATTTCGGTCTTGCGTGGCGGTGATATCCGGTTGAGGATCATGGGGTAGCGGCTTTTCTCGCACGGATCCACAGAAGGGCAACACCATGAAAGTTCTGAAAAGGGCGTTCGTCGGTCTCGCCATCGCCGGAGCGGTTTTCTCCATGTCAGGCACGGCCCACGCGGAAAGCAAGTTCTACGGCGGGTACCCCGACTCGGGCAACTGCAATTACTGGAGGTCCGCCGTGAAGGCGGCCGGCTGGTCCGTATCGTCCTGCACCTATTCGACCGCCAACAAGTGGCACTTCACCGCGTGGCGCTAAAGACCGCGGCCTGAATACGACGAAGGGCCCGAACCGCCGGGGGTTCGGGCCCTTCCCGCGTTCACACCCCGGCCAGCCGCACGGAGACGAGCCGAGCCGCTCGGCGTCGCGCTGTCGACCAGACTGTCGCCGTAGCAAGCAGGGGTGGGAATGGCCCGCGAGGTGCGATCCCCGTGGGAGGAACGTCGGCTTCCGTCACGACCGCCTAGGGCGGTGTTCAGGTCGGGCGCGGGTGAGGAGGTCCGGGGCGAGCAGGCCCATGGGTCACCGGACGAACTCCGCGAACGGGTCGTCGTCGACGTGGCCGTCCATGTCGCGGGGATAGTCACGGTCGTCGAGGCGAGGCATCCCGCGCGAGACTGCGGCGAAGTCGGCGCGGGAGACCGTCCGGTGCTCGTGACGGGTCGGAATCGGTGCGCCGATGCGGTGGCCCTCGCGGGTGGCGACGTTCCGCTCGCCGCGCTCGAGATCGTCCATGATCTCGGCCGGGCGGTTGCGGGGATCACGCTCAGAGATCTCGTGTGACGGTTCGCTCATGTCCCGAATGTGCCACGCCCTTCCGCTAGCCTCTCTTGCGGCCGCGCAAAGCAGACGAGACGCGTCGGAGCACCCGGTCCCAATCCGAGCCGAACGGGTTCTCCGACACCAGGTAGGTCCAGGTCGCCGAGGGGCGCTTCATGCCCTGTTCGGCCAGGGGTTCGGACAGGTCCAGGGCGTCGAAGCTGGCCGTCGAGCGCTTCTCGATCTCTTCGAGGAGTTTGCGGTAGGCCGGGAGCGCCTCGCGGTTGAACTCGTCGATCGGGCTCAGGCGGCCCAGCGCGCGCAGGTGGATGCCCTCGCGCAGGTCGGCGAGGTAGCCCAGGTGGTCGGTCCAGCAGCGGTCGAGGTGGAACAGCACGATCTGGCGGGCGGCCGACGCGACGGCCTCCTCCGACGACTGCTCGGCCAGTTCCCGGTAGCGCTCGGGGCGGGCCTCGCGGAGGGCCTCGGCGCCCGCGTCGCCGTAGAGGATGCGGTCGCGGTGTTCCAGCAGGCGGGTGCGCTGCTCCTCCAGGACGCGGGTGTAGCGCCAGGTGTTGCGGTGGATCTCGGTGTTGACGCCCTCGGCGATCCGCTGCGCGTGGCCGATCAGGTAGGCGGCCTGCTTGTCGCGGATCTGGCCGTCCTTGTCGGCCTTGGGGAGGGTCTCGTCCGGGAGGTAGGCCTTGAGCAGGTCGTCTTCGCCGCTGACGAAGAAGACCGACCTGCCGGGGTCGCCCTGGCGGCCCGAGCGGCCGCGGAGCTGGTCGTCGAGGCGGCTGGAGGGGTGGCGGCCGGTGCCGATGACCAGCAGGCCGCCGAGCTCGGCGACCTCCGGTGAGCCGAGGCGGATGTCGGTGCCCCGGCCGGCCATCTGGGTGGAGACCGTGAGCGCGCCCAGTTCGCCCGCCCTGGCGATGATGGCCGCCTCCTCTGCGTCGTTCTTGGCGTTCAGCACGACCGGCTCCAGGCCCCGCGAGCGCAGTTCCTTGGCGAGGGACTCCGACTCGGCCACGTCGAGCGTGCCGATCAGGATGGGGCGGCCGGTCCGGTGCTGGGCGACGATCTCGTCGGCCAGGGCCAGTTCCTTGTCGATCAGCGACGGGTAGACGCGGTCGGGCTCGTCGACCCGGACGAACGGGCGGTTGGGTGCGATCACGGCGACCTTGAGCTGGTAGAACTCGCGCAGGTTCTCGCCGACGGCCACGGCGGTGCCGGTCATCCCGCAGATCTCGGGATAGCGGGTCAGCAGGCCCTGGATGGTGATCGAGTCGAGGATCTCGCCGGTGTCGGAGGGGGCCAGCTTCTCCTTGGCCTCCACCGCCGCCTGGAGGCCGTCGGGCCAGCGCTGGAGCTGGGCGACCCGGCCGCGCGAGGGGTTCACCAGCTGCACCCGGCCGTCGCGGACGATGTAGTCGACGTCGCGGACCAGCAGCGCGTGGGCGTGGAGGGCGAGGTTGACCTCGGTGACGGTGCCAGGGTGGTCGTACAGGGAGATGCCGAGGGCGCTCTCGACCGTGTCGGTGCCCTTGGCGGTCAGGAAGACGTTGCGGCCCTCGTCGTCGAGCTCGAAGTGGTAGCCGCGCGACAGGCGGCGGACCAGCGCGGCCATCTCGGGGACCGCCGCGCCCGCGTCGGTCGCCCCGGCCAGCACCAGCGGCACCCGGGCCTCGTCGACGAGCACCGAGTCGGCCTCGTCGACCAGGACGACCTGGGGGACCGGCTGGACGGTCGCGTCGGGGTCGGTGGCCAGGCGGTCGCGCAGCAGGTCGAAGCCGATCTCGCTGACGTTGGCGTAGGTGATGTCGCAGGCGTAGGCGGCGCGGCGCTCCTCGGCCGTGGACGCCTCGGCGATCCACCCGACCGTCAGGTTCATCGCCGTGTAGAACGGCGCCATCCACTCGGCGTCGCGGCGGGCCAGGTAGTCGTTGACCGAGATGGCGTGCACCGACTTGCCGCGCAGCGCGAACCCCGCCGCCGCCAGCGCGCCCGCGAGGGTCTTGCCCTCACCGGTGGCCATCTCGACGACGTTGCCCGACAGCATCGCGAGCGTGCCGACGAGCTGGACGTCGAACGGGCGTTCACCGAGGGTGCGGTCGGCGACCTCGCGGACCGCCGCGCAGAACTCGGCCGAGCCGACGTTCGCGGCGGCCATCTCGCGCAACTCCTCCAGGGAGAGGTCGCGCGCGCGGTCGGCGAGCGCCCCGGCGGCGGTGACGGTCCGCGCGAAGGGCGCGATGTCGACGCTGCCGGGCTTCTCCAGGAAACGCCGGATCATCTGGGACAGAGAGGCCACGCCCGCTCCAACGCGCTACACGAGTAGGTCGTTCCAGGGCGTCCCGTAGGAAAAACCCCGGAATGACCGATGCTAGACCCAAGGGTGGCCCTTGCGCTTTGACTGGTTATCCAGTCAGTGTTGGGGGATGAACGAGATCGCCGCCCAGCTCGGCCAGGTGGGGCTCCCCGAACCCGTGAAAGCCCTGGCGAGTCGCCGCTGGGACGTGGTCGTGGTCGGCGGCGGCCACAACGGCCTGACATGCGCCGCCTACCTGGCCAGAGCCGGCAAATCGGTCCTGGTGCTGGAGGCCCGGCAGCGGCTCGGCGGGGCCTGCACCTTGGAGCGCCCGTTCGAGGATCCCCGGTACGTCGTGAGCCCCTGCGCCTACGTCGTCGGCCTCCTCGACGAGACGGTCATCCGCGAACTCGGCCTGAAAGATCGCGGCCTCGATTTCACCCTGGCCGACCCCCAGCTCTGGATCCCCTACGACGACGGCACCGCCTTCGCCCAGTGGCTCGACCACGACCGCACCCTCCGGGCGCTCGGCGAGCTCGGCCTGCCGCGCAAGGAGATCGACGGCTACTTCGCCTACGAGGAGCTGTTCGACCAGATGCGGATCAGGCTCCGCAAGGGCGCCCGCGACACCTGGTCGGGCGACTCGCCCTCCCGCGAGGAGCTCGACGCGCTCCTGGGCGACACCTATATGTCCGACGTCCTGTTCCACGCCTCGATCGCCGACGTGATCGACGACTTCGTCACCGACCAGCGCCTCAAGGACGCCCTGTTCGGCCAGGGGATCATCGGCACCTACGCCGGGCCGCGCGATCCCGGCACGGCGGCCGTCAAGCTGATGCACTTCATCGGCGAGCTCGACGGCGTCGGCGCGGTCTGGGGCTACGTGAGGGGCGGCATGGGGATGGTCAGCTTCGCCATCGCCGACGCCGCCCGCGAGGCCGGCGCGGTGCTGGCCGCCGGGGTGCCGGTCGCCCAGGTGATCCCCGGCGAGGGGGTCTGCCTCGACGACGGCACGTTCATCGCCGCCACCGCCGTGGTCTCCAACGCCGACCCCAAGCGCCTGATGACCATGGTCGCCGACGCGCCCGACGACTACCGGCTGCGGATCGCCGAGTGGGACGTCCGCAGCCCGGTCGTCAAGTTCAACGCCGCCCTGAAGAGGCTCCCCACCTGGACGGCCGCCCCCGGCGAGACGTTCATGGCGGGCGGTGTGGTCGACGTGACCACCGGTCTCGACGAGGCCCAGCGCGCCTTCGGACGCTGCCAGGCCGGCGAACCGGCGGTGGGGTTCGGGGAGATCTACGTGCAGGACGGTCTGATGAGCGTCTTCGGGCAGTACGCCCCCTACGCCCTCAAGGGCGGCTGGGAGGCCCGCCGCGACGAGGTGGCCCACCAGTTCATCGACCTCATCAGCCGGTACGCCCCCGACTTCGCCGACTGCCTGGCCCACTACGAGGTGCTCGGCCCGCCCGACATCGAGGCGCGCGTCGGGCTCACCGGAGGGCACATCTTCCAGGGCGAGGTGCGGCCGGACCAGATGTGGGATCGGCGGTTGACCCCCCGTACACCGATGGAGGGGGTCTATCTTTGCGGCGCGGCCACGCACCCGGGCGGCAGCGTCATCGCCCTGAATGGGCGGAACGCGGCCATGGCCGTTCTGGTAGATATGGGAGACTCGGCCCGGGGAACAGGTGATTGTCCCTAAGCTGAATCGGGTGACCACCACCCTCGAACTTCTCGGAGCATGCCCATGAGCTGGCTGGGGTTCACCATTGCCCTGCTGGGTGCGCTCGGTTACGCGCTGGGGGCGGCCCTCCAGCAGTTCGAGGCCGTGGCCCAGGGCGCGACCCTCCGGCTGGTGCGCCGGCCGCGCTGGTGGATCGGCGGCGCCATCAGCTTCACCGGCGCCTGTCTCCACGCGGTCGCGCTCAGCTTCGCGCCGCTCATCATCGTGCAGCCCATCAGCGTCGCCACGCTCGTGTTCGCGGTGCCGCTGGCCGCCTGGCTGCACGGACGCCGGGCCCACCGCAGCGAGTATCTCGGCTCGGCGGCCGTCGCGGGCGGGCTGCTGTGGCTGATGCTGCTGGTCCCCGCCCACAACGCGACCCCGTCGATGTCGACCGGCGAGGGCCTCGGGCTGATCCTGGTGGTCGCCCTGATCGCCGCCGCGAGCTTCGTGTCCGCGCGCTTCTTCGCCGGGCCCGGCAAGGCCATCTGGATGTCGATCGGCGCGGGCGCGGTGACCGCGACCGTGTCGACGTTCGTGCGAGTGGTGGGGGCCAACTTCGACGGCGCGTGGGGCGACTTACTCCACTGGTTCGCCCTGGCGATCCCGCTGCTGCTGATCGCCGCCGTCGTGCTGCTGCAGAAGTCCTACGAGGTCGGCTACTTCGGCATCGCGTACGCGACCGTGCAGATCGTCGACCCCATCACGTCGATCACCGCCGGGACCGTCCTGCTCGGCGAACCGCTGCCGACCGGGGTGGGCCAGGTCGTCCCGGCGCTGATGGCCACCGCGATCCTCGTCTGGGGCACGATCACGCTGAGCCGGTTGGCGCCGGACCACAAGCCCGCGATCGAAGAGGTCAAAGAGGCCGTCACGGTCTGACCGGCGGCTCCCACGCGAAGACCGCGTCCATCTGCCGCAGCGCCGCCGTCGTGCCGAGCCTCCCGGCCAGGCCGATCATCGTGTTCCGCGCCCCCACCACGACCGGGTTGCGCCACGACGTCATCCGGGCGATGGTCCGCGACCGCTTCACGATCGGCGTCGTGCGCGGCAGCCGCGCCGCCGAGTAGGCGCTCAGATCCGGTGTGTACGCCAAAGTGACCGCGTCCTCGATCGCCTGGCAGGCCCCCTGGCCCAGGTTCGGGGTCATGGCGTGGGCGGCGTCGCCGAGCAGCGCCACCTTCCCCCGGTGGAAGGCCGGGGGGAGGGTCTCCAGGCTGTGGATGTCGGTGCGGATCACCTTGGCCGGGTCGGTGCGGTCGAGCAGCGCCGGGATGGGGTCGTGCCAGCCGGCGAACAGCCGTGTCAGGTCGGCCAGTTCGTCGGGCGACGCGCCGCCCGGCGGGGCGGGGGCGGTGGCGTAGCCGTAGATCTTCTTCCTGGCCAGCGGCATCACCCCGAAGACCTGGCCGTCGCCCCACGACTCCGACGGCTGGGCGGTGCCGTCGGCGATGAAGCGCCAGCTCGTCACCCCCGCGTAGACCGGGGCGGGCAGCGCCGGGAACAGCGCCTGCCTGATCCGCGAGCGGATGCCGTCGGCGGCCACCACCAGATCGGCCCGCAGTTCACCCTTCGACGTCACCACCACGCCGTCCTCGGAGGCCGACTCCACGAGCGTGCCGAGCTCGATGCCGGGGACCTTCTCCGCGAGCAGGCCGACGATCTCGGCCCGGTGGAGGAGCACGGTCGGGTCGCCGTAGCGCTGCTCGGCGGCCTCGGCGCTGGTGCGTGACAGCCACTTCCCGCTCTTGGTCCTGATGCCGCCCGAGCCCTGGAACGCCGCCAGCTTCCTGACCGGGTCGCCCACCCCGATCACGTCGAGCGCGCGCAGCGCGTTGGGCGCCATCGCCAGGCCCGCGCCGACCGGCTCGATCGAGGCGGCCCGCTCCAGCACGGTCACCGCCCAGCCCCGCTGACTCAGCGCGGCGGCGGCGGTGAGCCCGCCGATCCCGGCCCCGACGACCACGGCGTGTCTCATGTCCTGCTCCTTGGGAGGAAACTACATCTGTAGTACGCCGAGGCTAACACTACATGTGTAGTCTGCGCGAGTGAGTACTGACCGAGTGCGGCGCATCGGGGACGCGGCGATCGAGATCCTGGCCGACCTGGGCCTGCGCGGGCTGACCCACCGCGCGGTCGACGCGGCGGCCGGGCTGCCGCCCGGGTCGACGTCCAACCTGGCCCGCAGCCGCGCCGCGCTGCTGGAGCTCGCGCTGGCCCGGCTGACCGAGCTGGAGGACGAGCACTTCGGCGAGCTGCTGACCCGGCCGCTGCCCGCCGACCGGCAGGAGGCCATGATCGAGCTGCTGGCGGTCTCGACCTGCAAGATGATCGGGCCCGACCGGCGGCGCAGCATCGCCCGCTACGAACTGGCGCTGGAGGCCACCCGGCGGCCGGAACTGCGCGCCGTCTACGACGACATCGGGCGCCGTTACCGCGAGCCGACCGTCGCCATGTTCGCCGCCGCCGGGACCTCCGACCCGGCCCGGCAGGGCCGCCAGCTCGTCGCGTTCACCGAGGGGCTGCTGTTCGACGCCGTCGTCGGGGCGGGGGGCACGCCCACGCTCGACGACCTGCGGGCCGCGTTCACCGAATACCTGTCGGCGGTGTTCAGGGACGCGTCACCGACTTGATCCGGCGGCCGGCCGCCGAGTCCTCGATCAGGGTGGCCAGGCGGCGCAGCCGGGTCTCCTCCTTCTTGGCGCTGATGACCCAGTAGATGGCGGTCCGGCGGTACCAGGGGGCCTGGCCCTCGAACCAGTCCCACGCGGCCTTGTCCTCCTGGAACCGGGCGGCGTACTCCTCGGGGAGCTCGGCGGCCTGGCGCTGCTCGTAGGAGTAGATCTCGGAACGGTCCTCACTGCGGGCCTCGAAGGCGGCCACGCCCGCCTCGTGGACGACGCCCAGCTCGATCAGCTCGCGGATGCGGTTGATGTTCACCGAGCTCCACGTGCTGCGGGGCTTCCTGGGGGTGAAGCGGATGACGTAGGACTCGGGGCCGAGGCTCTTGCGCACGCCGTCGATCCAGCCGAAGCAGAGTGCCTGGTCGACCGACTCGGGCCAGGTCAGGCCCGGCAGGCCGGTGGCGCGTTTGTGGAAGCCGACCCACAGCTCCTTCTCGGTGGCGTGGTGGGCGGCCAGCCAGGCGTACAGCTCGTCGGGGGTTTCGAAGAACGTCGGTTCCATGGGGGGTCACCCTAGGGTCGCGGGCCGGGCGGGCCGAAGTGCCGGTACTCGATATCTACATGTCCTGATATATCCAGAAAAGTCCTCGTGTTGACCTCTGTCACCCCTCCGGACGCGGGGACCCTCCGTCGACACTCATACCGGCTGGTCGGTATGCTCGCGAGCTGTGACAGTGCCCGGACTCGACCTCGACCGTCTCGCCGCCCGCCTCTCCGAGGCCGGGGTCACCCACGGCCCCCTGACCGCCGAGCTGATCGAGGGCGGCAGGTCGAACCTCACCTACGTCGTCCGCGACGCCGACCGCACCGTCGTGGTGCGCCGCCCGCCGCTCGGCCACGTGCTGGCCACCGCCCACGACATGGGCCGGGAGTTCCGGGTGATGGGCGCGCTGCGGGACACCGACGTGCCGGTGCCGCGCATGTACCACTTCTGCGACGACGTCGAGGTGGTCGGCGCGCCCTTCTACGTCATGGAGCACGTCGAGGGCGCGCCCACCCGTCTCACCCCCGAGGTGGGGGACCACCTGGCCGGGGTGCTGGCGCGGCTCCACGTGATCGACCCGGCCGCCGTGGGCCTGGGCGACTTCGGGCGGCCCGAGGGGTTCCTCGACCGGCAGGTCAAGCGCTGGAAGCGGCAGCTCGACGCCTCCCGCAGCCGCGAGGTCGCCGGGATCGACGAGCTGTTCGCCCGGCTGGCCGGGGACGTGCCGGTGTCGGGGGCGCCGGCGATCGTCCACGGCGACTTCAAGCTCGGCAACACGCTCATCCGCGACGGGCGGGTGCGGGCGGTGCTCGACTGGGAGATGTCGACCCTCGGCGACCCGCTCACCGACGTGGCGCTGTTCCTGCTCTACTCCGACTTCCCCCATCTCGACGTCGGCGGGCTCGATCTCGGCGGTGAGGTCGACGTCGCCGCGCTGGCCGCCCGCTACGCCTCGGAATCGGGCCGCGACGTGTCGCGGCTGGGCTGGTACGTCGGCCTGGCCTGCTTCAAGCTCGCCGTCATCACCGAGGGCATCCACTTCCGCTTCACCCAGGGCCTGACGGTCGGCGCGGGCTTCGCCGACATCGGGGACATCGTCGCGCCGCTGGTCGAGCGCGGCCTTCGGGAGGTCTGACCATGGATTTCGCCTTCGACGCGACGACGAACGGCTATCGCGAACGCCTGGAGGCGTTCATGGCCGAGCACGTCTACCCGGCCGAGCCGGTCTTCGAGGAGCAGGCCGCCGCGGGGGGCTGGAGCGCGCCGCCGGTGCTCGACGGACTCAAGGCCGAGGCCAGGAGACGCGGTCTGTGGAACCTGTTCCTCCCGGAGAAGGGCCTGTCCAATCTCCAGTACGCCCCCCTCGCCGAGATCATGGGCCGGTCCCCGGCCATCGCCCCGGTCGCGACCAACTGCGCCGCCCCCGACACGGGGAACATGGAGGTGCTCCACCAGTTCGGCACCGACGACCAGAAGAAGCGCTGGCTCGAACCGCTGCTGAACGGCGAGATCCGCTCGGCCTTCGCGATGACCGAGCCCGACGTGGCCTCCTCCGACGCCACCAACATCGCCACCTCGATCGTCCGCGACGGCGACGAATACGTGATCAACGGCCGCAAGTGGTTCATCACCGGCGCGATGAACCCGAACTGCGCGGTCTTCATCGTGATGGGCAAGACCGACCCCGAGGCGCCCAAGCACCGCCAGCAGAGCCAGATCCTCGTCCCGCGCGACACCCCGGGCCTGACCGTCAAACGCGGCATGTCGGTCTTCGGCTACACCGACAACGACCACGGCGGCCACGCCGAGATCCTCTTCGAGGACGTCCGGGTTCCGGCGGCCAACCTCATCGGCGAGGAGGGCGGCGGCTTCGCCATCGCCCAGGCCCGCCTCGGGCCCGGCCGCATCCACCATTGCATGCGCCTGATCGGGATGGCCGAACGGGCCATCGAGATGATGTGCCGGCGCGCCCTGGCCCGCACGACCTTCGGGAAGCCGGTGGCGCAGCAGGGCGTCGTCCAAGATTGGATCGCCGAGTCGCGGGTGAAGGTCGAGCAGCTCCGGCTGCTGGTGCTGAAGACGGCCTGGCTGATGGACACCGTGGGCAACCAGGGCGCGCACGCCGAGATCCAGGCCATCAAGATCGCGACACCGGTCACCGTCGAGTGGATCCTCGACAAGGCCGTCCAGGTCCACGGCGCGGGCGGCGTCAGCCAGGACTTCCCGCTGGCCGCGCTGTGGGCGGGCGCCCGCAGCCTGCGCTTCGCCGACGGCCCCGACGAGGTCCACAAGCGCTCCCTGGCCTACCGGGAGCTGAAGAAGCACACGTGATTCCACCGATACCGGATCAAGGACCCGGTGCGGTACTGCTTCCCTGAGGCAGATTCACGGGCGCGAGCCACGGCCGGCCTTCGGCCGTCCGCGTCTCGCTTGGAACGGCACGCAGACAAGGGGATCACGTGGTGGACGCGACGACGGTCAGGCAGCGCGCGGAGGCGTTCCTGGCCGGGCACGACCCGGCTTCGATGAGCCCGCTCGACTGGCTGCGGGCCAGGTTCGACGCCGGGCTGGCCTGGGTGCACTTTCCCGAGGGACTGGGCGGCCTGGACGCCCCGCGCGACCTGCAGGGGCTGGTCGAGCAGCTCTTCCGGGGCACGCCCGACAACAACCCCAGCCGGATCGGCATCGGCCTCGGCATGGCCGCCCCGACGATCCTCGCCTACGGCACCGACGAGCAGAAGAAGCGCTTCCTGCGCCCGCTCTGGACCGGCGAGGAGGTCTGGTGCCAGCTCTTCTCCGAGCCCGGCGCCGGTTCCGACCTGGCGAGCCTGGCGACCAGGGCGGTCCGCGACGGCGACGACTGGGTCGTCGACGGCCAGAAGGTCTGGACGTCCAGCGCCCACCTGGCCCGCTGGGGCATCCTCGTCGCCCGGCACGACCCCGACCTGCCCAAACACCGTGGGCTGACCTACTTCGTCTGTGACATGGAGGACCCCGGCGTCGAGGTCAGGCCGCTGCGCCAGATCACCGGCGAGGCCGAGTTCAACGAGGTCTTCCTGACCGGCGTCCGGCTCGGCGACGACCTGCGGCTCGGCGAGGTCGGCGACGGCTGGCGGGTGGCCCAGACGACGCTGATGAACGAGCGCGTCGCCATCGGCTCCGCCGGATCGCCGCGCCGCACGATGATGGGCCTGTTCACCGAGGACTGGCAGGCCCACCCCGAGCTGCGCACCCACGACCTGCACCGGCGCGCCCTGGACCTGTGGGTGCAGGGCGAGGTGATGCGGCTGACCGGGCAGCGGCTGCGCGAACAGCTCCTGGCCGGGCACCCCGGCCCGGAGGGGTCGGGCATGAAGCTGCTGTTCGCCCGGCACCACCAGGAGGTCTCGGCGCTGGAGGTGGAGTTCCTGCGCGAAGACGGCCTGACCTACGACGACTGGACCTTCCGGCGGGCCGACGGGGTCGACTTCCTCGGCCGTGGCGCGGGCTACCGCTACCTGCGCGCCAAGGGCAACTCGATCGAGGGCGGCACGTCCGAGATCCTCCGCAACATCGTGGCCGAGCGGGTGCTCGGGCTGCCGGCCGAACCCCGAACCGACGTCGCCGTGCCGTGGAAGGACCTGCCTCGATGACGCTGCTCTACACGGAGGTCGAGGAGGAACTGCGCACCGCCGTCCGCGACCTCCTCGCCGACAAGGCCCCCGCCGCCGCCGAGGGCGACAACGCCGCCGCCTGGAACGGGCTGGCCCGCGACATCGGCGTGGCCGGGCTGCTGGTGCCCGAGGCCTCGGGCGGAGCCGGGGCCTCCGCCCGCGAGGTCGCGGTGGTGCTGGAGGAACTGGGCCGGGCGGTGACGCCGGTGCCGTTCCTGACGTCGTCGGTGCTGGCGACCCGGGTGCTGCTGGACGCCGGATACGCCGACATCGCGCGGCTGGCGTCGGGGGAGGCGACGGCGGCGCTGTGCGTGTCGCTGGCCGCCTCGCCCTATCGGGACGTGACGACCGCCGCCGTCGACGCCGACATCGTCGGGAAGCGGCCGGCGTCGGTGAGCCTGGAGAACGAGCGGGTGAGCGGGCGGTTCACCGGGGTGGCCGGCGCTCTGGGCGCCGACCTGTTCGTGGTGCCGGGCGAAGACGGCCTGGTGGCCGTGGTGGAGGCCGAGCGGGCGCGGGTCGAGCCGGTCGTCTCCCTGGACGTGACCCGGCCGCTGGCCACCGTCACCTTCGACGGGGCTCCGGCCGTGGTGCTCGACGGCGGGTCGGTGCCGGAGGCGCTGCTGTTCACCGCCGGGCTGCTCGCCTCCGAGCAGGTGGGCGTCGCGGAGTGGTGCCTGACCACGACGGTGGCCTACCTGAAGGAGCGGCGGCAGTTCGCGCGGCCGGTGGGGTCGTTCCAGGCGCTCAAGCACCGGCTCGCCGATCTCTGGCTGGAGGTCGCCGGGGCGCGGGCGGCGGCGCGGAACGCCGCCGACCAGCTCGCCTCGGGGTCCGACGCCCGGGTGGCCGTGGCGGTCGCGGCGGCGCACTGCGGTGAGGTCGCGGTACGGGTGGCGGAGGAGGCCCTCCAGCTTCACGGAGGTATCGGGATGACCTGGGAGCATCCCGTTCACCTCTATCTGAAGCGGGCCAAGGCCGACGCGATCGCCTTCGGCACCCCCGGCGACCACCGCACCGCGCTGGCTCCGCTGGTCGGGCTTCCGGCCCCGGAGTAGCCGTCGCGACGCGCGGCGGGCGCGGCCGGTCGGCGCCGGGTTCGGCGCGGGCCGGGGGCGGCGGGCGGCGCCGTGGTGGGCGGAGCCGTAACGGAGAAGTCAGTTAGAAGGCGTCAGTGACCTGAGGAGGAGGTCGGCGAAGTAGCGGCCGACCTCGTCGCCGGTGAGCGGGCCGTCGGGGTGGTACCAGGTGCCGAGGTGGTGGACCGAGCCGAAGAAGAAGTCGACCACCATCTCGGCCGGGACGTCGGCGCGGAAGACGCCCTCCTCCTGGCCTTCGAGGACGAGGTCGCGGAAGCGCTCGTGGTAGCGGCGGCGCTCGGCCCGGACGATCTTGCGGGTGTCGGGGGCCAGCTGGTGGTTCGACCTGAAAAAGATCTTCGAATCGTCGAGGTTGTCGACTGTGGTGTTGATCACATCGGCCGCCGCGGCGTGCAGGCGCTCCGCGACGGTTCCCTCACCGTCGGCGAAATGCCGCAGGCGGTCCATCTGCATGCGGAGGACCCGGCCGTAGATCTCGTGAAGAAGATCATCTTTGGAGTCGAAATAGTGGTACATGGCCCCTTTTGTCACGCCCGCGGCCGCTACGATTTCCTGGACGGACGTGCTCTCGAAGCCCTTGTCGGCGAACAGACGCGTCGCCGCCGACAGCAACCGCTGGCGTACCGGTTCCTCGACGGACGTGCCCAACCGCGCCATGCCGACCTCCTCTGATCGACGACCAGCATACCGACTGGTCGGTCAAGACGAGGCTGATTACCCCGGTGGTGGCGTAAGTGTGCTAGTTCCATCACCATCGTGGATCTGGAATCCCTGATCGGGTACGCCTTAGGCAAAGCTGCCCTAACCATCCGGGAGTGCAGGGTGCCCAACGGGTCCATCTATGTCCCGCGCGACGAGAAGTTCACCGGGTCGTCGCCCCAGAACCTGTACTTGACCTTCTGGCTCGCCGGCCGCAAGAACCGCCTCCGGCTGCGCGCCGCCTACACGGTGGCCGGCTTCGTCGCCGGCCACCTCCTCGCCGCCCGCCTCGGCTGGAACGCCTTCGCCACGGGAGTCGTCCTGGGCGCCCTGGCCGGCGGCACCGACGCCTTCATCGCCTGGCGCTCCCACGAGCGCACCGCCGTCTGGCGCGGCAAACGCCGGGGCGAGGTCCGCACCGGCCGCATCCTCCGCATGATGCTGCGCCGCCGCGGCTACCGCGTGATGGACGGACGCGCCGTGCCCGGCAAGGCCTCGGTCGACCACCTGATCATCGGCCCCGGCGGGCTGTGGATCGTCGACAACGAGGCCTGGTCGCCCGACACGATCGTGGCCAAGCACGGCAAACGCCTCTTCTTCGACGAGAAGTACGGCACCAGCGTGGCCAAGGGCCTCATCGGCGCCGCCACCGACCTGGCCGAGGTCCTGTCGAGGGAGACCGGCGTCCAGGTGACGATCAGCCCCGTGCTCGCGTTGCACGGATGCACGATCGCCAACCGCTCAGGCGTGGTCAGCGGCGAGGGCTTGACCGTGGCCTACCCCCGCAAGATCCCCGGCGTCATCCGCCGCAATCCCACCGCCCAGCTCGACGCCGAGCAGGTCGAACTACTCAGCCGGACGGCTGCGCGCATCCTCCGACGGATGAGCTAGCAGCTCCTTCGCCAGCAGCGCGACCACGATCAGGGCCGTGACCAGTGCCGTCCACGGCCCTCCGATCACCGTCGCCAGCGGCGTCAGCGCCAGCACGACCATCCCCGCGGCGGCGAACACGACCGGCTTCAGGTCCCGCCTGCCGTTGGCCAGCGCGTCGATGGCCGCGAACGCGAACAGGAACACCGCCACCGGCACCGTGAGCGCCAGCGCGACCCCCCATTCGGGCAGGTGCGCGCCGTGGCCCCCCACCGACGCCGCGATCACCGCCACCCCCGCCCCGCCGGCCGCGATGGCGGCGAGGATGAAGTAGTGGCCGTACGACCAGATGTAGGTCGTCCTGGGGTTGGTCCGGAGCGCCCGGTGGTCCATGTAGCCGAAGTAGAGCCACCACACCGACAGCGAGATCAGCAGCGCCGCCACGGCCAGGACGATCAGGTCGAGGACATGGCCCTGCGCCGCGAACGCCCCCTGGATGGCCAGCGTCGCCGCGGTGATCGACTCGCCGATGACGATCAGGGTGAACAGGCCGAAGCGCTCGGCGATGTGATGGGCGTGGAACCCGCCCTGGTCGGCGTTCCAGCCCGCGAACCACGGCACCGACAGGTCGACCAGGAACAGGACGATGAACGCCAGGATCCGGTAGTCGTCCGGCAGCAGCAGTTGCAGCACCCAGAGGACCTGCACGGCCGTGGTCCCCGCCGCCAGCTTGATCGCCAGCGTCCGGACCGCCGGATGCTCCCGCCCCGCCCGCAGCCACTGCGCCACATAGGCGATGCGCATGATGACGTAACCGAGCACGGTCCAGCGGAAGTCGAGATCGTCGAACGCCGCCGGAACCCCCGCCGCCAGCACCAGCGACCCCGCGATCTGAACGAACGCCAGGATCCGGTAGGGCCCGTCGTCGGTGTCGAAGGCGCTGGCGAACCACGTGAACGAGATCCACGCCCACCAGATCGCCCCGAAGAGCATCAGATAACTGATGACCCCCTCGGCGGCGTGCCCTTCGAGCAGGGCGTGATCGAGCTGCGCGGCGACCTGCGCGACCGCGGTGACGAATACCAGGTCGAAGAGCAGCTCAAGCGGCGTGGCGGTACGGTGCGGTTCGGACGGGTCACGAGCGACCATCCCGGTCTTCCAGGGCATGCCCCGCATCTTGACATCCCTCTCGCCTAACAGGCGGGATTCTCCCTTGGAGCGCCGCCGAGGCGGGCAGCGTGGAGTGGGTTCCTGCTTCAACGACTGGCGCAGGTCCGGAATCCGGTCCTGCCTGGTCTCCACAGGCGTTTCGCCTCTCGGCTCGTCCAGCCGCGAGGATGTTCTTCGCCGCGTTGTGGTCACGGTCGTGGGTGACGCCGCAGCCGCAGGTCCATTCGCGGACGTCGAGCGGCATCCTGCCGGCGATGACGCCGCAGGCCGAGCAGCGTCTGGACGAGGGGAACCAGCGGTCGATCCTGGCGAACGTCCGGCCATGCAGCGTGGCCTTGTACGCCAGCATGGTCGTGAACTGCGACCAGCCCGCGTCATGCACGGACTTGGCCAGCCGGGTGCGGGCGAGACCGGACACCGACAGGTTCTCCACGTAGACCGCTTGGTTGTCGCGGATCAACTGGGTGGAGAGTTTGTGGGCGTGGTCTCGGCGAGCATCGGCCACCTTGGCGTGAGCCCTGGCGACCTTCACCACGGCCTTCTTCCGGTTCTGGCTGCCCTTCTCCTTGCGGGCCAGGGACTGCTGGGCTTTGCGTAAACGGCGTTCGGCGCGGCGCAGGAAACGTGGGTTGTCCACCTTTCTGCCGTCGGACGTGACCAAGAAGTGGGTCAGCCCAAGATCGACGCCTACTTCAGAGGACACCTCCGGTAACGGTTCGTCAGACGTCTGCACGACGAAGGAAGCGAAGTACCGTCCGGCGGTGTCCTTCGTCACGGTCACCGACGACGGCTGCGACGGTAGTCGGCGCGACCAGCGGACCGGGACGTCTCCGATCTTCGGCAGGCGTAGCCTTCCGGCCGGGGTGACCTTGAACTTGGCGTTCTTGGTGAATCGGATCGACTGCCGTGAATCCTTGCGCGAGCGGAACCGTGGGGGAGCCATCTGCGGGCCCTTCCGCCGCCCGGTGGCCGAAGCGAAGAAGTTGCGGTAGGCGGTGTTCAGGTCGGCAAGAGCCTGTTGGAGCAGGACGGCCGACACCTCGCCCAACCACGCCCGCTCCGGTGTCTTCTTCGCCTCGGTGATGAGCCGCTTGGACAAATCTCCATCCGAGACGTAAGGCAAGCCCTGTTCACGGGCCTCGTGCCGCAGGCGCAGCCCGTCGTTGAACACCGTACGCGCGCACCCAAACGCCCTGGCCAGAGATTCGCGCTGACCCGCGGTGGGGTAGAGGCGGAAGTTATACCTGAGCTGCACAGAGTCAATTACATCATCGACTCCTAGATGTTTATATAGGTGTACTGAACTATTACTGGCAAGAGGCGACCTTGTGGTGGCGAGGAGCCATTGCGGCCGGTTGGCGCCGGTTACGGCGTGGCTTGGGACGGCGGGCGGTGCCGGGGTGGGCGGAGCCGTAACGGAGGAGGCTTCTCAGCCGGGCCAGAACTGGAAGGTGAACGTCTCGTCCATGGGGTCGTCTTCTTCTTCGTCGTAGTCATCCGGCACGTCGGCGGGCGTTCGCGTGATGCGGACGTGCCAGGTGGCGTTCTCTTCTCCCAGATCGATGTGGGGGAGAACGTCTCCGCTGACGAGGACGAAGGGGCCTATTTTCCCTGAGACCAGCCGGACGGAGAGGTCGACGGCGTCTGCGCTGCGGGGCGGGGCTCCGTCCCAGCGCTGGAGGACGACGTCGGAATGGCGGGTGTTGAAGTTGCTCAGCGCGGTGAGACTGCCGTCCGCCGCACCCGCGAATGAGCCGGGAGCGACGAACGCCTCCTCGAAAGGGCCCGAACCCCTTATGGCGTCGATGTCCGCCAGGAGAAGTGTGCTGTTCCAGATGAGAACCACCAGCTTGAGTTCGTCCCGCAACGGCATGCCGGCTCCTTCTCAGGCGATCTCTTCGATGAAGGTGGCCAGTTGGTGGACGTTTCGGCATTCGTGCATGGGGATGACGGCGGCGTAGCCGCTGGCCACTGAGTCGCCGGTGTCCCATTGGTTTCTCGGCTCCGGGTTGAGCCAGTAGGCGTGACGGGTCTTTTCGGTGAGGCGTTTCAGGGTTTCGGTGTTGGGCGGCTGGTAGTTGGAGCGGGCGTCGCCGAGGATGAGGAGGCTGGTTTTCGGGGTGAGGGCGCTCGCGTAGCGTTCTTCGAAACGCGTCAGGACCTGGCCGTAGTCGGTGCGGCCGAATCTGGTGATGTCGGCTTCACCGGTCATGCGGGTGATGGCGTCGAGGACGTCGGCGCCCGGCGCGAAATACCCGGTGATCTCGTCGACGGTGTCGACGAAGGCGAAGGCTCTCACTTTGGTGAACTGCTCGCGCAGGGCGAAGGTGAGCAGCAGGGTGAACTGGGCGAAACTCGCGACCGAGTCGCTGGCGTCGGTGATGACGACCAGTTCCGGTTTGTGCGGGCGTTTCGGCCTCAGGTGAGTGGTGAGCGGGACGCCGCCCGACTGGAGCGACGCGCGGACCGTCCTGCGGAAGTCGAGCCTGCCCCGGTCGCCCTTCCGGTGTTTCATCGAGAGGCGGGTGGCCAGTCTTCTGGCCAGGGGATGGACCTCTCTGCGCAGTTCGGCGAGTTCGGCCTTGGTGACGCGGAGGAAGTCGCGGCGGTCGATCGGCGGTTTCACGGCCGATCTGGTGATGCGCTCGCGGCCCTGTTCCTCGGCGATTCTCCTGCGGACG
Source organism: Herbidospora cretacea (assembly GCF_001570605.1). Classification (GTDB taxonomy): domain Bacteria; phylum Actinomycetota; class Actinomycetes; order Streptosporangiales; family Streptosporangiaceae; genus Herbidospora; species Herbidospora cretacea. The sequence continues at coordinate 94,331 of NZ_BBXG01000016.1, forward strand.
TCGGTGGCCACCTCGGCCTCGAAAGCGGCGATGTTCGTGGCGATGCGCTGCCGCGCGATTTTCTCGGGCAGGCCGCCGCGTTCGCCCAGCAGGCGGGCGATCAGGGTCTGCGGCGAGAGGGCGCGCATGACCGGATAGGAGAACCACGACTGGCGGCCGGGGCCGGCCTGGACCTGGCCGAAGCGTTCGACCATCGCCTGGGCGAAGGCGCGGAACTCCGGGGTGTTCGGGTCTCCCCGCAGGAGTTCGGCCAGTTCCTCGCGGGGGTCGCCGTCGTGGTGTTTCGGCGGGCCCTGGGTCGTGGCGGGGAACCAGAGGTCGAAGAGGACGTCGAAGCCCTCGCGGTGCTGCGGGCGTTTCACCAGCGTCGCGGCGTAGGCCTCACGGAGGTTCTCCCGGACGGACAGGTCGAGATGGCGCAGGGCGTCGGCGGCGTCCAGCCCCTCGGCGAGGGAGACGGGGAGACCCGACTCGCGCAGGGCGTGCACGAAACCGATGTGCCGGTCGATCATCGCAGGCCCAGTTCCTTGGCGGCCCGCTGCTGGTCGGAACGGTGTTTCAGCACGACGCCGAGGGTCTCCGCGACGGTCTGTTCGTCGAGGATCTCGCGGCCCAGGGCGAGCAGGGTGTGCGCCCAGTCGACGGTCTCGGCGATGCTCGGCGACTTCTTGAGTTCCAGGGCGCGGAGCGTGGCGGCCGTCCGGGCGAGCTGTTCGGCCAGCGTCTCCGCGATGCCGGGGACCTGTGCCCGGACGATGTCGCGTTCGCGTTCCGGGGTCGGATAGTCGAGGTGCAGATAGAGGCAGCGGCGTTTGAGCGCCTCGCTGAGTTCCCGGGTCGCGTTCGAGGTGAGGACGACGAAGGGTTTGCGCCCGGCGGTGATGGTGCCGAGCTCGGGGATGGTGATCTGGAAGTCGGAGAGGATCTCCAGCAGGAGTCCCTCCACCTCCACGTCGGCCTTGTCGGTCTCGTCGATCAGCAGGACGGTCGGCCGCTCCGCCCTGATCGCTTTCAGCAGGGGGCGTTCGAGGAGGAACTCCTCGCTGAAGATGTCGTCCCAGGCGTCGTCCTCGGCCTGGATCCGCAGGAGCTGCTTCTTGTAGTTCCACTCGTAGAGGGCCCTGGCCTCGTCGAGGCCCTCGTAGCACTGGAGCCGGATCAGGTCGGCTCCGGTCGCCTCGGCTATCGCCTTGGCGAGCTGGGTCTTGCCCACGCCCGCCGGGCCCTCGGCCAGGAGGGGCTTCTCCAGGACGCCGGCCAGGAAGACCGATGTGGCGATGGAGTCGTCGGAGAGGTATCCGGTCTGTCCGAGACGGGTGGCGGCTTCCGACGGTGAGGCGAACCAGGTCACGTGGGCTTCCCTCTGGACGTACCGAATGATGTTCTAGTGTAGCCCGATTTGGTGGGGGTTCGGGGGTGCGGTAATCTTCAGGGGTCTTAAGCGCCGCTAGCTCAGTTGGTTAGAGCAGCTGACTCTTAATCAGCGGGTCCGGGGTTCGAGTCCCTGGCGGCGCACCGGCTTCCGAACAGCGCATTCGTGTGATCACGAGTGCGCTGTTCGCGTTTTCAGGAGCGGTCGGCCCAGTCCGTCAGGGCGCACAGTCTCTCCTCCGAGGGGGAGCCGGTGGCGGCCGAGTAGATGATCAGCGACAGGTACGGGTCAGCCGGGGGGACCAGCGACTCGTAGTTGAGCGACATGGTGCCGACCGCGTCGTGGTGGAAGCGCTTGGTGCCGTGGGTGTGCTGGAAGACCCTGTAGTCGTCCCAGAAGTCGGTGAACCTCGGCGACCGGGCGGTCAGCTCGCCGACCAGGCGGGTCAGGCGCGGGTGGGGGGCGGCGGCGCGCAGGATCGCGACCATCTGGGCGGCGACCTCGTCCCAGTCGGGATAGACCGACCTGGCCTTCGGGTCGAGGAACATCCAGCGCACCATGTTGCGCTCGCCCGGCGGCATGGCGTCGAAGTCGTCGAGCAGGACCTTGCCCATCCGGTTCATCGCCACGACCTCCAGGCAGGGGCCGTGGAGCACGGCGGGCACCGGGTCGAGGGCGTCGAGCATCATCCGCACCGCCGGCCGGGCCCGGGGCGGCCGGTCGTCTCCCGGGTCGGCCACCGGCTTGACCAGGTCGAACAGGTGGCGCCGCTCCAGGTCGCCGAGCCGCAGGGCGTCGGCGACCGCGCCCAGCACCTGCTCGGAGGCGTGGGGGGCGCGGCCCTGCTCCAGGCGCGTGTAGTAGTCGACGCTGACACCGGCCAGCATCGCCAGTTCCTCCCGGCGCAGGCCCGCCACGCGGCGGCTCCCGGCCCTGATCGGCAGCCCGACGTCGGCCGGGGTCAGTCGGGCCCGGCGCGAGCGCAGGAATTCGCGAATCTCCGCTGGCCTGGACATGGGTCCAGTATCCCGCGCCTAGGGTGGTCCTGCGGGAACCAGGTTGAGCGGTGCCAGGCTGGGCGTTCACCCGGCGGGTCCCGGCCGGTTGACTTCAGTGGGGCCGCCCGAGGGGGGCGGCCCGTTCTCTCTTCCGCTGGAGTTGCACCATGCCGATGCCGGCCCACCCGCCCAGGAACCCCGCCAGCCCGTTCGCGTCGTTCGCCGGGCACCACGTCGGAATCCGGGTCCCGGACTTCGAGGCCGCCAAGTCCTGGTACGTCGAGAAGCTCGACTTCCGGGTCCTGCAGGAATGGCCGTACGGGGAGCTGAAGCTGGCCTATCTGAGCCCCGCCGACGACGACGACTTCCACGTCGAGATCCTCGCCGGGCCGGTCCCGTTTCCCAAGGAGGTCCTGGACGACCTGGAGGTGAGCCTGCGCCACGGCGGCTACCAGCACATCTGCGTCCACGTGGACAGCGTCGACGAGACCCGGGCCGAACTGGTCCGGCGCGGCGTGGACGTGATCGGCGAGCCGTTCGAGATCGAGGACATCAGCCGCCGCCTGGCCTTCTTCCGCGACCCGTGGGGCAACATGATCGAGCTCTCCGAGACCCTGCCGGGCGCCGGGGCCTGAGAGGTCAGAACCGGGCGCGTTCCCGCCACGACGCCCAGAGGTTCTCGTCGCCGAAGATCTCCAGGCCCTCCTCCCTCCGGTTGACCAGGGCCAGGAAGAGGTCCTCCGCGCGTCCCCGGACCGCGAGCGTGCCCTTGCCGTGGCCCGGCTCCCAGACGGTCCGGCCCTCCTCGCCGTGGATCATCCACTCGCCCGGGACGTCGGTCGTGTGGAGGTGCACGGTCACCCCCGGGTCGAGGGTGGGGCGGGAGGCCGCGACCGTGTCGATCCACTCCTCGATGCCGTCGGCGGCCAGGTCGGGGGCCAGGTCGTAGGGCTGCCCCAGGGCGAAGGCGGCGTCGGCGCGGTGGACGGTCGCCTCGTGGAGGCGGCGGCGGACCCACCACTCCGCCGGGCGGGGGCCGAGGAACGTCCACACGTCCGTCGACGCTCCGGTCGCCGCGAGCGCGTCCCGCAGGACGGCCGGGCCGCCGTGCAGCCAGGCCAGGGCTCCTTCGGTGTCGGCCGGGGGTTTGCCGTCACGGACCTCGCGGGGGTCCAGGCCGCCGTCGACCCGGTCGGAGATGATCTGGGCCGACCAGCGGTCGCCCCGGCCGACGTGGCGGAAGAGCTGCTTCAGGGTCCAGCCGGGGCAGGTGGGCACCTCGGTGGAGGGGTCGGCGGCGTGGAGGAGGTCACCGAACCGGGCGTTCTGCTCGATCAGGGCGGTCATGTGGTCCATGGCCACGATCATCCCCGGTCGGCTCGCCGTCCGACAGGAACAGCAGGCCCGGACCCGGGTGGAGCAGCGTGGACCTGATCCGGCGGGCCAGCGCCGCGTCGGTGAAGCGGGCCACCTCGCCGAGGGAGACCAGGCGGACCTCGGCGATCTCGCCGTCGGGGAACCCGATCCCGGCCACGTCGCCGGGGGTCAGCACGCCGCCGTCGAAGAGGAAGGCCACGAACGCCCGCCGGTCCGGCTGCGGGGGGCGGACGTCGATGCTCAGCAGGTCGCCCACCTCGCGGTCGAGGCCCAGCTCCTCCAGCAGCTCCCGCCGGGCCGCCGCCGCGGGGGTCTCGCCGCCGTCGACCTCGATCACGCCGCCGGGGATGTCCCAGTCGTCTTTGTACGTGGTCCGCACCAGCAGCACCCGGTCATGCCCATCGGTGAACAGCACTCCGGCCGCGGAGACGGCGACCGGGAGGGCGGCATACCAGGCGGGAAATTCACCGCCCGATGCTACAACCGCCGCCACGGACAGGCCCCGACCCACACCTGGTCCTAAACCCGTTCGGGATTATCCGACATGTGCCAATAATCGCGTGTCTCGATGGCGAGACCGTTTTCGTCGAAGCGTACGAAAACGCATCCCGCCAGATCGCCCTCCTCGGCGGCGACCCGGAACTCGATCGCCGCCGTGTCGCCGTCGACCAGCGGCTCCCCGAACTCCACGGACCGCACGACCTCCTCGGAGAACGACCACGTCAGATAGTCCCGCAGGGCCGAAATGCCCTGGTGGGGCTCGCGGAACGGCATCGAGCGGTGGACGATGCCCGGGGCGTACAGAGAAAGCAGCAGGTCGACGTCGTGGGTGGCCCAGCCGGTCTGCCAGGTGGCGGCGAAGCGGCGGGCGATCTCCCTGAGGTTCACCCCGCGAAGCCTAGGCTGGGGGGATGTTGGTGGGAACATCCGGCTGGCAGTACGCCGACTGGCGCGGGGTCCTCTATCCGCCGGGTGTGCCGCAGAAACGCTGGCTGGAACACTACGGCGAGGAATTCCGCACCGTCGAGAACAACGGCTCCTTCTACCGCCTGCCGAAACACGAGACCTTTCGGCAATGGCACGACCGGACGCCCGCCGATTTCGTCATGGCCGTCAAGGCGAGCCGATATCTCACCCACGTCAGACGCCTGCGCGACCCGAGGGAACCGGTCGACCGCCTGATGCGCATGGCCGAAGGCCTGGGCGACAAACTCGGCCCCATCCTGATTCAACTGCCGCCCAATCTCCCGTACGAGGAGGACGCCCTCGGAGACTGCCTGAAATGCTTCCCCGAAAGCGTCGCCCTGGCGGTGGAACCCCGCCACGAGTCGTGGTGGAACGACGACACCCGGCGGACCCTCGAAACCCACGAGGCCGCCCTCGTCTGGGCCGACCGCCGGGGCCGCCGGCAGGGGCCGCTGTGGCAGACGACCACCTGGGCCTACCTGCGCTTCCACGAAGGAACGTCGAGGAAGAACCCGCCCGAATACGGCGACCAGGCGATGAGGACCTGGCTCGACCGCCTGCCGGACGAGGGCTACGTCTACTTCAACAACGACCCCACCGGCGCGGCGGTGCGAAACGCCCGCCGCTTCACGACATTGGCGACAAAATAGGCCGCATGGGGAAGCTGCTCGGGGCCGCTGAGCTTGAGGTGTCTCCCGTGGTGGCGAACAACGCCATGAACCGGGGGCGGCGGCTGGCGAGTTACTCGCGGGAGCTCGGGCTCGACCTGGCCGGGCTCCTGCCAGGCAGGAGGTGGCTGGATCTCTGCTGCGGGGAGGGGCATGCCCTCGCCGAGGGGGCGATGCTCGGGGCCGACGTCACGGGGGTCGATCTGGTCGATCACTTCGCGGTGCGGCCGGGACGGAACCTGCGGCTGGTCGTGGCGGGCGTGCCCGGGTGGCGGCCCGGCGAGCGGTTCGACCTGGTCACGGTCGTGCACGGGCTGCACTACGTCGGGGACAAGCTCCGGGTCCTCGCCGACGTCGCCGGATGGCTGAACGAGGGCGGCAGGTTCGTGGCCAGCTTCGACGTCGCGTCGGTCGAGGTGCCGTCCCGGCGCGGGCTGGTGGCCACTCTGAGGGGTCAGGGGTTCGGGTACGACGCCCGCGCCAAGCGCATCTGGCGGACCGGGCCCGCCGTGATCGAGTTTCCCTACGACTACCTGGGCGCCGACGACACGGCCGGGCCCAACTACACCGGCCAGCCGGCCGTCGTGTCGTACTACGGGTCATAGACGAATCCGTACCGGATCAGGAGGTTCCTCAGCCATGTCACCGGCGACCCCTAGCGGGGTGGAGGACTATCGCAGCGGCGTACAGGCGGTCCTGGGTCCACTGAGTCCCTCGGCCATCTTCATCGTCGCGACGATCAAGCCGACCGGCCATCAGGCGGTCCGGGACCTGGGCGAAGACCTGGCGGGGCTGCTGCGGACGGTCGGGTTCCGCTCGCTCGACCCGGGGCTGTCGTGTGTGCTCGGGTTCGGGTCGCAGCTCTGGGACCGGCTCTACCCCGGGCTGCCGAAGCCGCAGGGGCTCCATCCGCTCAAGGAGATCAGGGGCGCCCACTACGCCCCCTCCACGCCGGGCGACCTGCTGATCCACATCCGGGCCAACCGGCACGACCTCTGCTTCGAGCTGGCCCAGCTCATCATGAACCGGCTCCGGGACGGGGTCGCGAGCGCCGACGAGGTGCACGGCTTCCGCTACTTCGACGCCCGTGACCTGCTCGGATTCGTCGACGGCACCGAGAACCCCACGGGGGACCTGGCCCTCGAATCGGTGCTCATCGGCGACGAGGACCCCGACCACGCCGGCGGCTCCTACGTCCTGGTCCAGAAATACGTCCACGACCTCTCGACCTGGAACCGGCTGAACACCGAGGACCAGGAGAAGGTCATCGGCCGCCACAAGCTCTCCAACGTCGAGCTCGACGACGACGTGAAGCCCGCCAACGCCCACAACGCCCTCACGGTCATCGAGGAGGACGGCAGGGAACTGAAGATCCTGCGCGACAACATGCCGTTCGGCAACGCCTCGCAGGGCGAGTTCGGCACCTACTTCATCGGCTACTCGCGCACGTCCGAGCTGCTGGAACACATGCTGACCAACATGTTCATCGGTGACCCGCCGGGCAACTACGACCGGATCCTCGACTTCTCCACGGCGCTGACCGGCTCGCTCTACTTCGTCCCGTCGGGCGCCTTCCTCGAAGACCCTCCCGCAGCGCAGATCCCCACCAGGATGGCCATCGGCGACCTCAAGGGAGTCCCGCAGCTATGAACAACCTCCATCGCGAGCTCGCCCCGATCTCCGACGCCGCCTGGGCGCAGATCGAGGAGGAGGCCACCCGGACGTTCAAGCGCCACATCGCCGGCCGCCGGGTGGTCGACGTCCACGGCCCGGGAGGGACCGAGCTGTCGGCCGTGTCGACCGGGCACACGACGCCGGTCACCTCGCCGTCGCCCGGCCTCCAGGTCCGGCGGCGGGAGGTGTCCCGGCTGATCGAGCTGCGCCGGCCGTTCGAGCTGGACCGCGAGGCGGTCGACGACGTCGAGCGCGGCTCGAACGACTCCGACTGGCAGCCGGTCAAGGACGCCGCCGCCGCGCTGGCCATCGCCGAGGACCGGGCCGTCTTCGAGGGGTTCGACGCGGGGCACATCTCGGGCGTCATCCCGCTCAGTTCCCACCGGCCGCTGGTGCTCCCCTCCGACGTCCGCGCCTATCCGGACGCGATCGCGCAGGCCCTCGGCATCCTGCGGATGGCCGGGGTCGACGGGCCCTATTCGGTGCTCCTCAGCGCCGACTCCTACACGGGCGTCGCCGAGACGGCCGACCACGGATATCCGGTGCTGGAGCACATCCAGCGCCTCGTCTCGGGCGACATCGTCTGGGCGCCGGCGATCACCGGCGCGGTCGTGCTCACCACCCGGGGCGGCGACTTCGACCTGCATCTCGGGCAGGACGTCTCCATTGGATATCTGAGCCACACCGACGCCACGGTGACGCTCTATCTGCAGGAGTCGTTCACGTTCCTGCCGTTCACCGCCGAGGCGGCCATTCATTTGACCATGCCCTAATTGATTCTTCGGCAATTGTTGACATGTCATCCTGAACCCACCAGTATTGCCCGGACGAGGCGGGGGCCACAGCTTTAAACACGGGGAGACATGCGGGTATTCGTCGTGGACGAAGACAGGCAGACGGCGGCCGACATCGAAGCCGCACTGGGGAAATCAGGTTATTCGGTCACGGTCGGACCCGACCGGACGGCCGTGCTCGGATATGACGTCGTGTTCCTGGGGGCGGGAAACGACGACGGGGCCGAGGCGTGCCGGGAGATCCGGCGGACGAGCGACGTCCCGATCATCGTGCTGTCGCCCCGGGACGACGGAGCCGAACGGGTCCGCGGACTACGGGCCGGCGCCGACGACTACCTGGTCAAACCGGTCTCCATGGAGGAACTGGAAGCGCGCATGGAGGCCGTGCTGCGCCGCACGCGGGGCGGCAAGACCGACGTCCTCCAGGCGGGCGACATCCAGATCGACGCCAAGCGCTATCTGGTCTGGCGGGACGGCCGGAACGTGCCACTGACGCCGAAGGAGTTCGCGTTACTCCGGCGGCTGGTGCAGACACCCGGCGAGGTCGTCACCAAGCAGACCCTGCTGCTGGAGAACTGGAAGGACCTCAGCCGGTCGGCGGCGCGCACCCTCGACGTGCACATCGCCCATCTGCGGGCCAAGCTCGGCGAGCCGAACGTCGTGGAGACCGTGCGGGGAGTGGGGTACCGATTGGTGCCTTGATATTGGGCAGATTCCGGGCGCGCGAGCCGCGGTCGGCCTTCGGCCGCCCGCGTCTCGCTTAAAGACTGGCAGGTCTTGCCAGGAGCGTTCCAACGGCTTCTGGGGTGAGATGTGGCCATGAGAAAGAAGCCGTTCCGGCTGTTAAGCGCTCCACTGCTCGCCCTCACGATGGTCCTGTCCGTCATGAGCTCGCCCGCCAGGGCCGACGCCGACCCGCTGGTCGCCCTCCAGTGGGAGCTGGCCCGCACGACGTACACCCTGATCGAGGCCCTGAACCATCCGAACCCCGCCCTGGGCCGGGCCGCGAGGTCGCAGAGCATCTCCGTCGACATCGCGGCCCCCCGCGACGTGGTGTTCGCGATCTACTCGAACTTCGAGAACCACATCGGCGCCAACCCGCTGCTCCAGCGGGTGGTCGTCCACTCCGACACCACGGCAGCCGGGGTCCGGACCATCAACCAGACCGCGATCGAGAACACGCCGCTCCAGCCGGGGCTGCCGGCGACGCCGATCAACACCCACGCCCAGCAGCGGATCAACGCGGCCGGGTACTTCTACGAGGTCGACTCGTGGACGCTGCCCAACGTCATCACCCACCAGACGATCACCTTCGAGGACCTCGGCGCGGCCGGGACCCGGGTGACCGAGAACCTGACGTTCGAGGCCAGCGTCCTGCTGATCGACTACACCGTCTCGCAGGGCGTCATGGCCCACCAGGGCATCCAGTCGGTGTTCAAGAGCCGCATCGAGGGCGGCTTCTACAGCTAGCCGGGCGGGTTCACCGCCAGGGCGCCCGCCGCGTTGCGGATCGCGAACGTCACGCTGCCGGCCCGGTAGCGGTCGTCCGACCACTCCGCCGGGCGCCCTTCCCGCGTCGTCGTCACCCGCCGCTGCCGCAGCAGCGGCCCGCCCCGCCGCACCCCGAGCAGGCGGGCGTCCTCGCTCCCGGCCGCGACGGCGTCGATCAGGTGCTCTCCGTACGCGAACACCAGCCCCCGGGACTCGTACAGGGCCTGCGTGACCGAGTCGCAGTCGGCGGGCAGCCGTTCGACTGCGGGGGCGAGCCAGCCCGCGTACACGGTCCGTTCCAGCAGGGCCGCCGCGCCGTCGAGGCGGCGTAACCGCAGCACCCGCAGCACCGGATCGCCCACCGCCAGCCCGAGCCGGGCCGCCTCGGCGGCGTCGGCCGTACGGCGGCGCTGCTCGATGACCTGGCCGGTCACCTCATGTCCGGCGGCCCGCGCCCACTGCGCGAAACTGTGCAGCACCGCGAAGTTCTGACTGCGCTCGCGGCCCAGCACGATCCGCCTGGCCCCCTGCCGGGAGCCGACCAGCCCCTCGGCCGCCAGCACCGCCACGGCCTGACGGACGGTCCCCCGGGCGACCTGGTGCCGGGCGGCGAGCACGGTCTCCGACGGCAGCGGCGTGCCCACCGGGATCTCGCCGCCGAGGATCGCCGCCCGTAGTTCGTCGGCGATGCGCGCGTAACGCGGGTGCACGGCGGCTCCCCACCTTCGTGTGTACAGGGCAGGCTTCACCGTACGGTCCGGAAAACGTCCGGAAAAGTAGGGGTTTAGCCATTTGACGAATGGCCTCCGACTGTTCACCGGCAGGACGTGGGTGGTCGATCTGGTGTCCCTAGCTTGTTTGGACAAGTTCTCTGCACTTCGCTCCATGGGGAGTTCACCGTGGTCTCTTCCCGAGTCCGTCTCACCGGCCTGACCGCCGGTCTGCTGATCGCCGTCGCGGCCTGTGGGTCCGCGCCCGGCACCGAGGCAACCTCCACGTCCTCCGCCGCCGCCTCCGGTGGCGCCGCCGCGGTCGACGCCCGCACCGCCACCTCGGCCGCCGACTTCGGTGGCGTCGACAAGCTCTACGAGGCCGCCAAGGCCGAGGGCAAGCTGCACGTCATCGCCCTCCCGCCCGACTGGGCCAACTACGGCGCGATCCTGGCCGCCTTCAAGGCCAAGTACCCGGGCATCGAGATCGAGGAGGAGACCCCCGACGCCTCCTCCGCCGACGAGATCAACGCGGTGAAGACCCGCAAGGGCCAGGACCGCGCCCCCGACGTCCTGGACATCGGCCAGTCGTTCGCCTACTCCGGCGCGGCCGAGGGCCTGTTCGCGCCGTACAAGGTCGCGACCTGGGACAAAATCCCCGCCGCGCAGAAGGAGGCCGACGGCCTCTGGGTGAACGACTACGGCGGCTACGTCTCCATCGCCTGTGACGCCAAGAAGATCGCGGCCTGCCCGCAGACCTTCGCCGACCTGCTCAAGCCCGAGTACAAGGGCAAGGTCGCGATGAACGGCAACCCGACCAAGGCCGGTTCGGCCTTCGCCGGCGTGTACGCCGCCGCGCTCGCCAACGGCGGTTCGTTCGACGACATCCAGCCCGGCATCGACTTCTTCAAGAAGCTCAAGGACGCCGGCAACTTCAACCCGGTCGAGACGACCCCGGCGACGATCGAGAAGGGCGAGACCCAGATCTCGATCGACTGGGACTACAACAACGCCGCCTACGCGCCGATCATGGCCGCCAAGGGCCTCGACTGGAAGACCGTCATCCCCACCGACGGCAAGTACATCTCGCTGTACGCCCAGGCCATCAACAAGGACGCCCCCCACCCGGCCGCCGCGCGGCTGTGGCAGGAGTTCCTCTACAGCACCGAGGGCCAGAACCTCTACCTGAAGGGCTTCGCCCGCCCGGTGCTGCTGCCCGCGATGATCGCCGACGGCTCGGTCGACCAGGCCGCCTCCGCCGCCCTGCCGCCGGTCGACGGCGAGCCCGCCTTCCCCACCGCCGACCAGGTCACGAAGGCGAACGAAGTCGTCGCCTCCGGCTGGGGCGCCGCGGTCGCCGGCTGATGACCGGCCCGGTACGTTCCCGGCGTCGCGGTGGCGGCGCCGGGTGGCTGGCGGCGGCGCCCCTGCTCGCCGTCACCCTGATCGCCTTCGGCATCCCCGTGGTGGTGCTGGTCGTCGGCGCGTTCACCGTCAAGACCGGCGGGCTCGGGTTCGACAACCTGTCGGCGACGATGCGCGAGCCGTACATCGGGGCGCTGTGGAGCAGCGTCAAGCTGTCGGCCGTCGTCGCCGTCGCGGGCGCGATCCTCGGGGCGTTCCTCGCGCAGGCGGTGCTGACCTCGCGGTCGGGGCTGCTGCGCGAGGCCGTGCTGACCGCCTCCGGGGTGCTGTCCAACTTCGGCGGGGTGCCGCTGGCCTTCATCTGGATCGCCACGCTCGGCAACTCCGGCGTGGTCACCGCCGCCCTCGGCCTCGGCCCGGGCGCGCTCTACAACTTCTGGGGCCTGGCTCTGGTCTACCTCTACTTCTCCGTGCCGCTGATGGTGCTGGTCATCGCCCCCGCGCTCGACGGCCTCAAGCCGCAGTGGCGCGAGGCCGCGCAGAACAACGGCGCGTCCACCTGGCAGTTCTGGCGGATGGTCGGCATCCCGGTGCTCGGCCCGTCGCTGCTCGGCGGGGGCGTGCTGCTGTTCGGCGGGGCGTTCGCCGCCTACGCGACCGCCGCCGCGATGGTCGGCGCGTCGGTGCCGCTGGTGACGCTCCAGATCGCCGACGCCCTCACGGGCAACGTGCTGATCGGGTACGAGAACATCGCCCTCGCGCTGTCCCTCGACATGATCGTGATCGCGCTGCTGGTGATGGCCGTCTACCTGCCCCTGCAGAAGAGGAGCTCCCGATGGCTGGCGTGACCTGGCGCCGGGTCACCCTCGGCGTGGCGGCGGTCTACTTCCTGGTGCCCCTGGCCATCGCGGTCTGGTTCACCGTCTACAACGAGTCGCGGGGCTTCTCCCTCGGCGCCTACGGCCGGATCGTCTCGGCCCCCGGCTTCGGTGAGAGCCTGCTCACGTCGCTGCTGCTCGGGGCCGCGGTCATCGTGCTGGTCCTGCTCCTGGCGCTGCCCGCTCTTCTGGCGGTACGTCTGGGGGCTCCGGGCCTGCGCCCGGTGCTGGAGACCATCACGACGCTGCCGCTGATCGTGCCGCCGATCACCTACGTGGTCGGCATCGCCAACGCGCTGCGCGGCGGCACCGACGCCCTGGCGGCCACGCCGTTCTGGCAGACCCTCATCTCCATCCAGGACGAGGACTTCCCCGTCGTCCTGGTCCTGGCGTACGTCATGCTCGCGCTGCCGTTCGCCTACCGTTCGCTGGACACCGGCCTGCGGGCCATCGACGTGCGGACCCTCGTGGAGGCGGCCCGGAACCTGGGCGCCTCGTGGCCGTACGTGCTGTTCCGGGTGATCCTGCCGAACCTGCGCTCGTCCGTGGCCAGCGCCGGCTTCCTCAGCCTGGCGCTCGTCATGGGCGAGTACACGATCGCGGCCCTGATGGGCTACCGCACGTTCCCGGTGTGGATCGTCACGATCTCCGGCAACGACGGCCAGCTCTCGGTGGCGCTGTCGGTGCTCAGCCTCGGCCTGATCTGGCTGCTGTTGCTCACCCTCTCGGGGGCTGGAAGGAAAGCGAAATGACCGTTGAACTCCGTGAGCTGCGCCGCTCGTTCGGCGGCACGGTCGCCCTCGACGGCCTCAGCCTCACCATCGAGCAGGGTGAGCTGATCGCCTTCCTCGGCCCGTCGGGCTGCGGGAAGACGACCGCGCTGCGCTGCGTGGCCGGTTTCGAGCGCCCCGACACCGGCGCCGTGTTCATCGACGGCGCCGACGTCACCCGGGTCCCCGCCAACCGGCGCGACGCCGGGATGGTGTTCCAGAGCTACTCGCTGTTCCCGAACCTGAACGTCCGCGACAACGTGGCGTTCGGGCTGCGGGTCCGGCGGCGGCCGGCCTCCGAGCGGCACAGCCGGGCCGCCGAGCTGCTCGAACTCGTCGGCCTCGGCGGCTTCGGCGAGCGCTACCCGCACCAGCTGTCGGGCGGCCAGCAGCAGCGCGTGGCGCTGGCCCGCGCGCTGGCCCTCCAGCCGAAGGTGCTGCTGCTCGACGAGCCGCTGTCGGCCCTCGACGCCAAGGTCCGGGTGAACCTCCGCGAGGAGATCCGCCGCCTCCAGCTCGAACTCGGCATCACCACGATCTTCGTCACCCACGACCAGGAGGAGGCCCTCTCGGTCGCCGACCGGGTCGCGGTGCTGAAGTCGGGCCGCCTGGAGCAGGTGGCCCCTCCGGCCGAGGTGTACGACCGCCCGGCGACCCCGTTCGTCGCCGAGTTCGTCGGCACGATGAACCACCTGCCCGGCCGCGTGTCGGGGGAGACGGTCGAGGTCTTCGGCCAGATCCTGCCCCTCGACAACGCCGCCCCCGGCGAGGAGGTCGACGTCCTGGTCCGCCCGGAGGCGGTCCGGGTCACCCCGTCAGACGACGGGCGCGGCTTCATCCTGGCGTCGTCGTTCCGGGGCTCGATCGCCCGGCTGCGCGTCCAGCTCGACGGCGGCGGCGAGGTCCTCGCCGACGTCCCGGGCCACGAGGCGGTACGCCTCGCGCCCGGCCTGAAGGTCGACGTCACCCTGGTGGAACGCCCGGTCCTCACGGCCCCGCGCACCGCCGTGGCGGCCCCGGTCGAGCCGGTCGCCTGAGCCGTCCTACACGGAGACGATCGCCGCCTCACTTGCCCCGACCGGGCGGCGGTCGGCCTCCGCGGCCGTGCGCATCGACACGAGTGCCAGCGGGACGATCAGCCAGTCCGTTCCCCCGTGCAGGTACGACCGCAACGGCGTGACAGTGAGCAGGGACAGCGGATCGAGGTCGCCGGTCACCACCGCGACGACGGCCGTGACGAGCACGGCGACGCCGTAGAGGGCGACGACAAGGGCGCGGATCACTTGTGGACGACCCTCTTCGCGGATCGGCCGGGGAAGACCACGATCAGGTGCTGCTCGGCCTTCAGCCCCGGGGTGGCCAGGTCGCGGGCGTACAGGCGGATCCGCTGGCGGCCCGCGGGGGTGTCGTGGGCGAGCTGTGGATAGGTCCCGCGCACCCAGAAACCGCCGTCGGCCGAGCGCAACGGCACTTCGACCACGCTCCGCCATCCGCCGGCCCGGACGGGCGGCGCCGTGGGGAGCGTCTTCATCGTCACGCACACCGCCTGGACCCCTGCGCCGACGGCGACCGGTATCTCGCCCGGGTAGCCGGGCGGCGCGTCGGCCGGGCCGTCGGCCCCGAGCCGGTAGCCCGCCGCGGGATCGTCCATGTAGAAGGGGATGGTGAGCTGGCGGCGGTCCCGGTCGCGGGGCCAGGGGTCGGTGCACTTCTCGTGGAGCGCGTCCTCGACGCCCTGGCCGAGCAGCAGGGAGAACGACGAGGTGTCCGTCGCCCTCTCGGGGCACAGGTAGATCAGCCGCTCCATGTCCCGGCGGTAGAGCGGGTCGGCGGCGGCGCAGCGGGCCCGCCCCTCCGCCAGCAGGGTCTCGTCCGGGACGTTCCGCGGGTCGATGCGGCGGACCAGGCACAGGTAGGCCTTCTCCCGGTCCTGCGCCGCCGTGGTGGCGTACTGCCCCCCGAGCACCGTCCACGGCTCGCAGCCTGCGGCCTGCGGCGGGAAGTCCTCTACGAACGCCTCCGGCTCGGTGGCGATCACCAGCTCGTCGACGACCACCATCGGTGGACGCAGCGCCGTCACCGCCACCAGCCCGGCCACCGCCGAGACCAGCGCGAGCGCCCCCACCCGGAACGGGAGCGGCGCGGCCGGGGCGTCCGTGTGGTCGCGGCCCAGGTCGGCGGCGGTGTGGGCCAGCCACAACGCCTGGGTGACCGCCAACGCGTCGAGCAGCAGCCACAGCGCGCTCAGATCCTGGTAGGTGGTGAACCGGGACGGCAGCATGCTCATGGCGCCCGCGTGCACCAGCGCGACCAGCCCGAGCCACCGCGTGAGCGGGCTCGACCGGCAGAACACCTGGAGCAGCACCACCCCGATCGGCCAGACGACCGCCGGTCCCGGCAGGTCGACGACGAACGGCACGAGACACCCCGCCAGCCCCGCCACCGCGACGACCACCCGGACCGCCAGGGGCGCCTGCCCGAACGCCAGCGGCAGCATCGCCACCACCGGCAGCGTCAGCAGAAAGGCGGCGTAACCCGCCACCGGCTGCACGACAGGGCCCAGCAGGAAGACGATCAGGTTCAGGTAGAGCAGCACCCGCAGCACCCGGATCCACGGCGGCCCCTGGAGCGGCGGGCGGACCAGCAGCGCCCAGAGCACCCAGCCGCGCAGCCCCGCGGTCACCAGCACCGCGAGCACCAGCCACAGTTCGGCGGCTTCGAAGCGATCCCCGACGGCGGCCAGGAAGAAGACGTGCCACTCCCCGGTGAGCACCGCATACCCGAGAGCGCCGATCATCGCGGCCGAATAAACGCCGACAATAACCGCCGCAATACGAATTGACACGTCATTCCCCACGATTTGACGGCAGGGCGACGATCTTAGCGCGGAATTATCCGGATAAATGCGGGCATCTCAGCGACATCAGGAAAGGCTGGATTCGAGCCATGACCCAATTCGGCCGCGAATCACGCCGGCAACACGGAACCCCGGAATGGCGATGGTCCCGCGCATCCGGCCAACTGACCCGCGTATCCAGTTACTGCGCCCCGCGCATCCGGTCAACAGACCCGCGCATCCAGTTACTGCGCCCCGCGCATCTAGTCAGCGGGCCCCGCGCACCTATCTCTGTGCCCCGCGCATCCGGTCAGTGGGCCTCGTCCACCCGGTCGCGGTGCCACGCGCATCCGGTCAGCGGACGCCGCGGACCCGGAACTGGATGCTGATCCGGGGCCCCAGGGCCTTCGCCGACTTGGGGATGGCGTGTTCCCAGGTTCGCTGGCAGCTGCCGCCCATCACGATCAGATCCCCGTGGCCGAGGTCGTGGCGGAGGGTGGGGCCGCCGCCCTGGGGGCGGAGGAGGAGGGCCCGGGGGGTGCCGACCGAGACGATCGCCACCATCGTGTCCTCGGTGGAGCCTCGGCCGATGCGGTCGCCGTGCCAGGCGACGCTGTCGCGGCCGTCGCGGTAGAGGCACAGGCCCGCCGTGCGGAACGGCTCCTTCAGCTCGTCGCGGTAGTGGGCGTCGAGGGCCCGTTTCGCCTCGTCGAGCAGCGGGTCGGGCAGCGGGTCGCCCTCGTCGTAGAAGGCGAGCAGTCGCGGCACGTCGACCACGTTGTCGTACATTTTGCGGCGCTCGGCCCGCCACGGGACCGTCTCGGAGAGGCGGGCGAACAGGGCGTCGGCTCCGGCGATCCAGCCGGGGCGGACGTCGATCCAGGCGCCGTCAGTCAGAAGGGTGCGGTGCACGTGGCCGTCGAGCGGGCCGGGCCCTTCGTGGTCGGCCGTCGCGTCGAGGAGCGACGGCTGGAACGGTGCGCTCATGACTCCGAACACTATCAAACACCTGTTCGATCATGAGGTGGCCCCGCAGGTCGCGGCGATGCCGGCGGGGAGCGGGTAGGGGAGCTCCACCGGGAGGGCGGCCGCTCGGGACCCGGGGTCGAGCGCGTGGACGCGGTGGGCGAGGGCGGTCACGTCCTCGATGCCGACGATCCACTCGTCGACGTAGCGGTGCACCGCCTCGCGGGACAGGCCCATCTGGAGCGCCCGGTGCGGCAGCGCGTGCAGGCTCGGCGACCGCTCCGGGTCCCACTGGACCCGGACCGGGCGGTGGCGGGTGGCGGTCCACTCCTTCCGGTCGGCGTGGATGGCCGGGTCGAAATGGCTCAGCCCCGAATGGGCCAGCGCCCATTCGAAGCCCTCCCTGGTGATTTGGATGGCCAGCACGCGCTCCTGGCCGGGCTTGGTCGCCCAGCCGGAGCGGTACATCATCCACAAAAAGGAGGGTTTGACCCAGGTCATCCTGTCCCGGTTATAGGTGGGGGAGAAGCGGCCGTGGGTTGCGGCGTACCCGCCGATCTCGGGGTTGTAGGCCTGGTAGACGGTGATGGTGTGTTCGTCGTAGCGGGCGCGGATCTGTCGGATCATGCGGGAAAGTGTTCATATCGGACGTTGTCCCCGCAACGCGAATTCGCTCAGCAGGCCCGAATAGGGCTTCGGCGGGGGAGCGGCGTACTCGCCCAGCCTGCTGGTGGTCAGGCCGAGCCGCACGAGCGACTCGGCCAGGGTCACCGCCGCCTGGACGCCGTCGATGACCGGGGCGTCGATCCGGCGGGCGATCCTCTTCGTGTACGCCCCCATCCCGGCGCACCCCAGCACGATCGCCTCCGAGCGGTCCCTCTCCAGCGCCGCCTCGGCCACCTCCGCGACGAGGTCGCACGCCTTGTCGTCGAGGTCGAGCACCGGGATCTCGCAGGCGTGCACCCCCCGGCAGGCCTGCCCGCAGCCGTACCGTTCGGCCAGGTCCCAGGCCCGCTGGACGGTCCGGCCCAGTGTGGTGACCACGCTGAAAGTGCGGCTGACCAGGGTCGCGACGTGCATGGCCGCCTCGGCGACGCCGACCACCGGGCCGTCGGCGACCTCGCGGGCCGCGTCCAGGCCCGGATCGCCGAAGCAGGCGATCACGTAGGCGTCGGCGCCGTGCAGTTCGGTCAGGATCCCCGGCACGGCCAGCGCCTCGTCGTAGTGGCTCTCGATCGAGGCCGGGCCCATGGCCGGGCTGACCGCGGTGACGTGGCCCGCCACCTCCCGGGCGCACGCGCCGATGATCTCGGTCATGTCCCGGGAGGTGTTGGGGTTGATCACCTTGACGTGGATCACCTGGCGTCCACCATGATCCGGGGGTTGCGCCGCTCGAACAGGATGAAGGCGACGAACCCGAGCCCGCATCCGAGGAACCAGGAGTAGTCGGCGATCCACAGCCCCGACCCGATCAGCTTCGGCACGATCACCGACAGGATCGCCGGGATCCCGCTGGCGAGGATGGCGTAGATCGCGTTGGGGTTGTAGCCCTTGCTGAAGTAGTAGCGCCCGCTCGGCGACATGGTGAACATGGCGTCCACGTCCACGAACTGCTTGCTGATCACGTAGTAGCCGGCGATGAGGATGCCGAACAGCGGCCCGATCAGCGCGCCGAGCACGCCCAGCGTGTAGTGGATGGCGTCGGGGTTGCTGTACCAGTTCCACGGCGTCAGCAGCACCGAACCGACCGCGGCGATCATGCCGCCCATCCGCCACGAGATCTTCTGCGGCGACACGTTGGAGAAGTCGAACGCCGGCGAGATGAAGTTGGCCACGATGTTGATCCCGATCGTGGCGATGACGAAGGTCAGCCCGCCGAGCAGGATCGCGAACGGCGTGTCGATCCGCTCGACGGTGTGGATCGGGTCGGTGATCAGCTCGCCGAACACCGGCACCGTCGCCGAGGCGGTGATGACCGTGAGGATCGAGAAGAACAGGAAGTTCACCGGCAGCCCGAGCAGGTTGCCCCGCTTGACGGCCTCGAACGACTTCCCGTACCGGGAGAAGTCCCCGAAGTTCAGCATCGGGCCCGAGAAGTAGGACACCACCAGGGCGATCGCCCCGAGCATGACCGGGATCGACTCGGCGAACCCGAGGCTCTCGCCCGAGCTCAGGTCGAGCGAGATGTTCTCCCACCCGGCCTCGCTGACCAGGTAGACGGCCAGGACGACCATGACCACGTACACGGCGGGCCCGGCCCAGTCGATGAACCGGCGGATCGCCTCCATGCCCTTCCAGAACACCGCGGCCTGCGCCACCCAGAGGATGGCGTAACAGATGTAGCCGAGGGGTGACAGCCCGAGGAAGGTCGTCTCGTTGAGCGAGGCCGTCGACGGCCAGAACTTGAGGAAGATGATCAGGAGCGACTGCGAGGCCAGGTAGGTCTGCACGCCGTACCAGGCGATCGCGATCGCGCCGCGCACGATCGCCGGGATGTTGGCCCCGAGGACCCCGAAGATGGCCCGGTTGATGACCGGATAGGGCACCCCGGTCACCTGGCTCGGCTTGGCGACCAGGTTGCAGAAGACCTGCACGATCACGATGCCGACGAGCAGCGCGACCAGCACCTGCCACGAGGCGAGCCCGAGCGCGAACAGCGAGCCCGCGGTGACGTATCCGCCGACGCTGTGCACGTCGGACATCCAGAAGGCGAAGATGTTGTAGGAGGACCAGGTCTGCTTCTTGAGCGGGACGAGATCCTCGTTGGAAAGGCGGGGGTCGTAGTCGGGTTTGATGAGGCCTGTCTGGACGTCGGTCATCACAGCTTCCTCGGGGGGTATCGTGCGGATGGAAACCGTTCGGTCCTGTTAAGCAGTCACTTAACACCTGGTCGGTTTCGCCGCTGTTAACCCGTTATGACAATCGGTAAGGAGCCATGGACGCGCTCGGACCCCGGCTACGCGACCTTCGTGAACGCTCGGGGATGTCCCTCCGCGCCGTGGCCCGCGAGCTCGGCATCTCCCCCTCGGCCGTCTCCCAGATCGAGCGCGGCTCGATGCGCCCGTCGGTCTCTCGCCTGATCGCCTACGTGACGGCGATCGGCGTCCCGCTGGCCGAGGTCTTCGACCCCGCCGACGCCAAGCCGGTCGAGTTCGCCGTCCGGCGCGCGGGCGAGGTCGCGCCGCTGCTGCTCAGCGGCGGCATCACCTTCCGGCGGCTGTCCCCGGCGGCCACGCCCGACGTGGAGTTCTTCGAGTCGACCTATCCGCCGGGGTCGATCTCCAACGCCCACGGCCAGTTCCTCAAGCACGACGGCTACGAGGTCGGGACCGTGACGGCGGGCGAGCTGACCGTCGAGTTCGAGTCGGAGCTGGTCACCCTGGGCGTGGGCGACTCGATCACGTTCCCGTGCGACCGCCCCCACCTGATCGGCAACCGGTCGGCCGAGGTGACCGCCGTGGCGACGTGGCTGATCGTGCACCGCTGAGAACCTTTTCGCCGGGCGCGCGGTAGCAGGGGTATGACACGACGAATTCTGGCCGCGCTGGCGGTCGTCGCCGCCGTCCTCCTCCCGGCGGTCCCCGCGAAGGCCGGGGCGTGGGCGGTGACGGAACTCGACCCGCTTCCCGCCACGTTCGAGCCGGACGTGACGTACACGATCGGCTACTGGGTGCTCCAGCACGGGACCCACCCGTTCGAGGGCCCCGAGTCGGAGATGCAGACCGGGCTGCGCCTGACGCAGGGCTCGAAGGTGCTCGACTTCCCCGGGAAGCGGCTGGCCGAACCGGCCCACTTCACCACCACGATCCAGGTGCCCGAGGGGAAGTGGAATCTGGAGGCGATGCAGGGCATCTTCCAGCCGTACCCCCTCGGGGTGCTGACGGTGCCCGGCGGGCTGAAGGCCGCGCCGCCGCCCTTCCCGAACCAGACCGGCGGGACCGTGACCGACCACTGGGGGCCGGTGAAGCCGCCGGGCTTCCCCTGGGACGCCCAGTACGTGGTGAAGGCCGGCACCACCGCCGTGGTTCCCGCTCCCTCGCAGGCCCCGGCTCCCGCTCCGGCCGCCGCTCCGGTGGACGAGGGCCGGCCCTGGGGATACGTGGCCGGCGGCGTGGCCGCGGGCGTGGTGGCGGTGTTGCTGGCCGGGCTGCTGCGGCGCCGGAAGGCCACGTCCCCCGTCACGGAGGAGGAGAACACGTTCGTGATCTCCCGTTGAGCCGGAGAATCGCGGTCCTGCTGGGTGTGCTGGCCCTGCTGGTCGTCCCGGTCCCCGCCGCCTCCGCCGGGGGGTTCGCGGCGACGGAGCTCGACCCGATCCCCGAGATCCGCCCCGGCGTCGCCTACACCATCGGTTACTGGGTGCTGGGGCTCGGCTCCGAGCCCATCAGGGACGAGGCGTTCGGGAAGACCGGGCTGCGCTTCAGCGGCAACGGGCAGAAGTTGGAGTTCACCGGCGTCAGGCTCGCCGAGCCCTCCCACTACGCCACGTCGATCGTCCTGCCCGAGGGGAAGTGGACGGTCGAGGCGATCCAGGACTACTACGGCGACGTCGAGATCGGGACGCTGACCGTCCCGGGCGGGCTGACCCTGTCACCGCCGGAATACCAGCCGATGCGGACGGCGGACCTGCCCGACCCGTGGGGCGCGATCAAGCCGCCGGGCCACCCGTGGGGCGTCCCGTTCCGGCCCGGCCCCGCCGACGCCCCGGTCGTGAAGGCGGCGGCGGAGCCCCCGATGTGGCCTTACGCCGCGGGCGGGCTCGTCGTCGCCGGAGGGCTGGCGCTCCTGCTCAGGAAGGGGGCGGGCCGCCGCGAGCCGGAGCAGGAGACCTTCGTCATCAGCCGGTGATCAGGCGCCTTCGAGGGGCAGCAGCACCCGGAAGTTGGTCCGTCCCGGCTCCGAGGTGACCCGGATGTCCCCGTGGTGCTTCTTCACGATGATCCGGTAGGAGATGTCCAGCCCGAGCCCCGTCCCCTCGCCGACCGCCTTGGTCGTGAAGAACGGCTCGAAGATGCGCGGCCGGACCTCCGGCGGGATGCCGTGCCCGGTGTCCTGGACGTCGACCGCCACGTTCTCGCCGTCGCGGCAGGTCGCGATCGTCAGGGTGCCCGATCCCTCCATGGCGCCGATCGCGTTGTCGATCAGGTTGGTCCACACCTGGTTGAGCTCGGCGGCGTAGGCGGGGACGGGGGGCAGGGTGCGGTCGTAGTCCTTGACGACCCGCACCCCCTCGGGGATCTTCGCCTGGAGCATGGTCAGGGTCGCGTCGAGCAGGTCATGCACGTCGACCGTCTGGTGCGGGGCGCGGTCGAGCTGCGAATACTGCTTGGCGGCGGAGACGAGACCGGAGATCCGGGACACGGCGTCGTCGATCTCGCCCATGAGGAGCTCGGTGTCGATCGTGTACGTCAGCCACCGGATCGCCCCCTCCAGGTTCCCCTCCCCGACGCACTCCTGGACGGTCTCCAGCCACTCCGAGTGGATCCCCCCGGCGACGAGGGTGGGCGCGATGTCCCACGACCCGGCGATGTCGTGGTCGTCGAGCCAGTCGGCCAGGGCGTCCTCGGCGTCGGAGGTCTGGAGGGCGGTCAGCTCGGGGGCGGTGGCGGCCTGCTTGACGGCGAGTTCCTGGAGCTCGACCAGCTTGTGCAGCCGGCCACCGTCGATCCTGCCGTCGGCGATCATGCCGAGCTTGTGCCGCATCCCGGCCACTCGCTCGCGCAGGATCGAGGTGGCCCGGACGGCCGCCGCGGCGGGGTTGTTGAGCTCGTGGGTGAGCCCGGCCGACAGCGCGCCGAGGGCGAGCAGGCGCTCCCGCTCGCCGACCGCCGTCTGGGTGGCGCGCATGCCGACGAACAGGCCTTCGAGCAGGTGCATCGCCATCGGGAACCACTGGCGGGTCCACTCGGCGAACGAGTCGGCCGGGATCTCGTAGACGGTGACGTCGGTCAGGGCCACCATCGAGTTGTTGTACTCCTGGGTGACCTCCGGGTTCATGTACGCCTGCGTCGCACCGCCGTAGGCACCGCGCTGGTCGCTGCGGGTGAACTCGACGTCGTCGCCGCGGACGCGCCGGGTCAGCGTGATCGTGCCTTCGAGGAGGACGACGAAGCAGGTCGCGGGCTGGCCCTCCTCGTAGACGCGCGTGCCCGCCGGGTAGGGGATCACCCGGCCGCAGTCGGCGATCAGCCGGAGCTGGTCGTCGTTGAGGGACTCGAACAGGAACAGGCCGCGGAGGTCGTCCGGGGTCAGAAGGTCGCTCATTGCGCCTCCAGGTAACGGTGGATGAGGGAGACGGCCATGGCGCCCTCGCCGACGGCGGAGGCCACGCGTTTGACGGAGTCGGAGCGCACGTCGCCCGCCGCGAAGACACCCGGCATGCTGCTCTCCAGGTGGTAGGGGTCGCGGGGGAGCGCCCAGCCCGACGGCCGCCGGCCGCCCGACAGCAGGTCGGGGCCGGTCAGCACGAAGCCGTGCTGGTCGCGTTCGATGACGGAGTCGAGCCAGGCCGTGCGGGGCTCGGCGCCGATGAAGATGAAGCACCACGTCGTCTCGGCGGTCCTGATCTCGCCGGTACGGGTGTCGCGCAGCGTCAGCCGTTCGAGGTGGTCGTCGCCCTCCGCCTGGCAGATCTCCGTGTTCGGGTGGACCTGGATCGACGGGTGGGAGGCGATCTGCTTGATCAGGTAGCTCGACATCGAGCGTTCGAGGCTGTCGCCGCGGATCAGGATGTGCACGCGGGCGGCGTACCGGGAGAAGTAGACCGCCGCCTGGCCCGCGGAGTTGGCGCCGCCGACGATGTAGACGTCCTGGTCGAGGCACGAGGGGGCCTCGGTCGAGGCGGAGCCGTAGAAGACGCCCCGGCCGGTGAAGCCCGCCAGCCCGGGGGCCTGGAGCATCCGGTAGGAGACGCCGGTCGCCAGCACCACGGTGTGGGCGGCGATCGAGGTGCCGTCGTCGAAGCGCAGCACCCGGGTCGAGCCGCCCGCCTCCAGCGCGACCGCCTCGCGGGCGCTCAGCAGTTCGGTGCCGAACTTCAGCGCCTGCCGGCGGGCCCGCTCGGTCAGCTGCGCGCCGCTCACCCCGTCGGGGAAGCCCAGGTAGTTCTCGATCCGGCTGCTCTGCCCGGCCTGCCCGCCGGTCGCCCGCTGTTCGATCAGGACGGTGCGCAGCCCCTCGGACGCCCCGTAGACCGCCGCGCCCAGCCCGGCCGGACCGGCGCCCACGACGACCAGGTCGTAGAAGTCGCTGGCCGGGGTGGTCGTCAGGCCCACGTGGGGAGCCAGGTCGATCTCCGACGGCTGCACCAGGGACTTGCCGTCGGACGTCACCACCAGCGGCACGTCGTTCTCGCTCAGCCCGGCCGCCGTGAGCAGCCTGCGCCCCTCGGGGTCGTCGGCCAGCAGCCAGCGGTAGGACACCAGGTTCCGCGCTAGGAAGTCGCGCACGGCGTAGGACTCCGCCGACCAGCGGTGCCCCACCACGCGGATCTCGGTCACCGGGCGGTCAGGGGTGGCGATCCAGGCGTCCAGAAGGGCGTCGACCACCGGGTAGAGCTTCTCCTCCGGCGGGTTCCACGGCTTGAGCAAATAGTGATCGACGTCGACCAGGTTGATGGCGTCGATGGCCGCCTCGGTGTCGGCGTAGGCGGTCAAAAGAATTCGCCTGGCCAGCGGAAAGAGGTCCATGGCGGCTTCAAGGAACTGGATGCCGTTCATCTGCGGCATCCGGTAGTCGGCCACCAGCACCGCCACCTGTTCGCCGCGCAGTTTGATCTCGCGCAGCGCCTCAAGGGCCGACTCACCCGAGTCGGCCCGCACGATGCGGTAGCGGTCGCCGTACTTGCGGCGCAGGTCACGGGAGACCGCGCGGGAGACCGCGGGGTCGTCGTCCACCGTCAGAATCGCCGGATTCGCCATATGCCCCATAAAAACACGCTCGGAGGGTCATTGCTTCCAACGTACCTTCCAAGGCGTTTGATCAGGCCGCTGACCTGGGGATTCTTCGCAAATGGAGCGCGTGCTGAGATTCCCCGAGACGGAGCTGCCGGGCGAGGTGCACTTCGTCGTGATCGGCGAGAGGCCGGCTGGGCAGACGATGGGCGAATTCCGGCCCACGGGGGAGATCCCGGTGCCGGACGACGTCGAGCTGGCCTACGTCGCCACGACGACCGAACGGCTCGACGAGGTGCCGGAGGTGACCGGCCTGCGGCTGAGCGCCGCCGGCGACGACGACCTGCGCCTGATCGCCAAGCGGTCGGAGCTGCGGGACCTGGCCGTGACGGGACGCTTCACCGACGAGGGGGTCCGGGCCCTCCAGAGCCTCACCACCCTGGAGAGCCTGGAGCTCTGGTCGCCGCACATCACCGGCGACGTGCCGCTGCCCGTCCACAGCCCGCTGATCAAGGTCAAGCTGGGCGGCTCCTCGCTCACCGACGCCGCCTTCCCCCACCTCGCCCGCACCTCGGCCGCGGTGGTCGGCGTCTCCGGAGGCGAGGTGCGCGGCCACGGCCTGGGCGTCCTCGGCGGCATGTCCACGCTCCGTTACCTGCGCCTGGGCAGCGAGAACATCGAGCCCGGCTGCCTGTGGCGGCTCGGCACGAGCGAGTCGCTGGCCATCCTGTCGCTGGCCGGGCCGGTCGACTGCGAGGCGGTGCTGTCGTTCGCGCCGCCCCTGAAGGAGATCGACCTCGACCACGTCTCCCGGGCCGACTGCGCCCGCCTGCTGTTCCACGGCCTGACCGTCAACGGCCTGTCGGGGCCGCCCCGGCTGGCCGACGCGTACGCGCGGATGCTCACCGCGCCCGACCGCCCGAGCGGCATCGCGCCCCGCCGCCGGGTCGTCACCGGGGAGCGCGACCTCGCCTCCCTGGTCATGGGCCCCGCGCCGGTGCTCCTCGTCTTCACCCGCCGCGACTGCCTGGCCAGCGAGTGGATCGCACCGGTGATCGACCGCATCGTCGCCGAGTACGACGACGAGCTGATCGGCGCGTTCGCCGACGTCGACACCGCGATCGGGGCGGCCGCGTCCATGAACGTCGGCCGCACCCCGACCGTCCTGCTGACCCGCAAGGGCGAGGAACTGCTGCGGCTGCCCGGGATCAGGTCCCACGCCGAGCTGATCCGCCGGGTGACCGGCACGCTCGGGCTGCCCATGCCGGGAGAGAGGCTGTTCCCCGCCGGAGAGCCGGGCCGGGAGTCCACAGGTGAGCCGCTGCTGGGCTCCGCCTGAGCGGCTCGGCCGCTCAGATCTCCATCTTGTCTTCGATGGCCCGCAGGTGGTGGCGGGCCATCGCCAGGTTGGCCCGGTTCCGGTCGAGGGCCAGGTAGAGGAACAGGCCCTTGCCGCCGCGGCCGGTGATCGGGCGGATGATGTGGTACTGGCCGGACAGCGTGATGAGGATGTCCTCGATCGCGTCCTTCAGCCCCAGGCTGTCCATCGTGCGGAGCTTGGCCTTGACGACCTCGGTGTTGCCGGCCCCGGCGATCTGCAGGTCGAGGTCCTTGGACCCGCCGAGCACACCCAGGCTCATGCCGCTGTTGTAGTCGACCACGGCGGCGCCGATAGCGCCGTCGATCGCCATCATCTCCTTGAGAGAGATGTCCATGTTCGCCATGTCGGGTCTCCTGTCATTCGCGTTCGACGATGGCGGCGATCTTCGCCGCCGTCTTCCTGCCCTCGATCCGCAGCAGCCCGAGGTTGGCCCCTGGGACGGCCAGCACGGTGAGGACGAGCTTGGGACCCGCGGCGTAGTGGGCGGTGAAGCCGCGGGTGGCGGAGATCAGGGTCTCCTCCAGTTCGCCGATCCTGGTCAGGTCGGTCATCCGGCGGCTCATCGAGAGCACGGCCGAGGTGAGCGCCGCGGTCTGGTCGACGTTCTCGGCCAGGTCGGCCGTGACGAGCATGCCGTCGACGGTGCACGTGAGGACGCCGGTGATCTCGTTCGTGCGGCCTCTGAGGAGCAGCATCTCCTCGTGGATCTCGCGGCGCAGGTCCATCGGGATGCCCTTTCCGGCCCGTTTGAGCCACGGGCGCGTGATCACTGGAAGGCCTCCAGCGCGTTCCGCAGCCTGATGAGCAGATTCACGTCCGTCGGGTCTCCGCTGATCTGGGGGAAGGACGACTGCGCCGGCCGGCCACCCCCGCCCCCGGTCGCCACCCGGGGGGCCGAACCCGCCACGCGCTTGGGGAGGTCCGGCGGTTTCTCGCGGGCCGGCGACTCCGCGCACTCCAGCAGCCCCGCCGCGGCCATCTCGCGGACCGCGAGCAGAGTCGGGTACGCCGGCCGCCCGATCTTCCTGGCCAGCTCGACGGGCGTGGTGTCCGCGTCCGCGTTGAGGAGGATCTCCCACTGGAGGGCGGTCAGCATCACGTGCCGGGAGCGGATGCGCCGCACCGGGACCACCGGATGGCTGTCGAGTTCGGCCGATGGCCAGGCGCGGTCCAACCGGGCCCTCCTGCGGTGACATTCCCGGAACAGGCCCGGCACGTCGAAGAACCAGTGGATCCCCAGCCAGTGCCGGTCCCCCTCGCGGAATCTGGGCTTCGGCACGTTCGCGCCGAACAGGAAGAAGGAGGCGTCCAGGGTCGCCCCCAGGACGCACAGCTGGAGCTCGCCCCGGCTGAGCACGCCCCGCCGGACCAGCATCTCGCCGCCGTCGGCGGTGGCAGCCGTGGTCTGGCGGGCCGTCTTCACGCCGTGGGAGGTGATCCGGCCGGAGGCCGTCAGCAGCTCCTCCACCGTCGGCGTGCGGGCGCACTCCACGTAACAGACCCGGCCCCGGCTGAGGTAGACGGTGCCGCTCCGGCCGGCCTTCAGGGCGCCCGTCGCCTTGCTCTCCGCCAGTTCGGAGAGCATGTCGTCGATCGGCACCGGTCACGACGCGATCAGTTCGTGGGAGATGCTGTCGAGGCGCCGCCGCGCCAGGGCCAGGTTCGCCCGGTCGCGGTCGAGCCGCACGCAGATCAGCAGGGGGCCGTCCCACATCGTCTCCATCGGCTTGATGAGCTGGTAGCCGTGGTCGGTGGTGATGATCAGATCGTCGATCCGGATCGTTCCATCGGGTGAGGACAGGGCCAGTCCGTCGAGCGTGGCGCGGAAGGTCTCGCTGAGCCCGATCGCCGACCGCTCGGGGTCGGGCAGGCCCTCCGTCGCGAGCGCGGTGCCGCTGGTGTGGTCGACCAGGATGGCGCCGAGCGCTCCCGGGATGGCCATCGCCTCGGACAGGCAGTCTTCGATGCCGATCACCCGCAGCTCCTCATCCGGTTACCCCCCCGCCATGTGGTGGGTCAAACCTTAGAGAAATCGGAGAATCGCCCACCGAATCAGCATGTGGGTGTTGGTTTCCTGACATAGAGACTTAGCCAGGCGGAGGAGGATCCTGCTACCCGGTGGAAGCCGTG
Source organism: Herbidospora cretacea (assembly GCF_001570605.1). Classification (GTDB taxonomy): domain Bacteria; phylum Actinomycetota; class Actinomycetes; order Streptosporangiales; family Streptosporangiaceae; genus Herbidospora; species Herbidospora cretacea. Next base: position 122,599 of record NZ_BBXG01000016.1, read on the forward strand.
TTGCAAAATCGGTGCGTGGAACGCATTCTCGTGAGCGCCTGCCTGATGGGCCGCCGCGTCCGCTACGACGGCGCGGCCAAGACCAGCGACGACGCCGTCCTCGCAGGCTGGCGGGCCGAAGGGCGGCTGATCCCGTTCTGCCCCGAGGTCGAGGGCGGCCTGCCGGTGCCCCGCCCACCGGCCGAGATCGAGGGCGGCGCGGGCGGCGCGGCGGTGCTCGCCGGCACGGCCCGCATCCTCACCCCCGAGGGGGCCGACGTCACCGCGCACTTCCTCGAAGGGGCCCGCCGGTGCCTCGCGGTGGCGCGCTCGGCCGGCGTCCGGATCGCGATCCTCAAGGAGGGCAGCCCGTCGTGCGGCTCCCTGCGCGTCCACGACGGCACCTTCAGCGGCCGGTCGGTCCCCGGCGCGGGCGTGACGGCCGCCCTCCTGGCCGCCGAGGGCGTCGAGGTCTTCGGCGAGGACCGCATCGCCGACGCGGTCAGAGCTCTGAGCCGATGATCGCCTTCTCGTCGGGGCGGTGGACCAGGACGTTGTCGATGTAGCTGCGGACGGCCGCCGCCAGGCCGACGTCCTTGCCGGCCGCCTCCGACAGGAACCAGCGGTGCTCCAGCACCTCGTGGAACAGCTCCGCGCGTTCGAGCTTGCGGTGCAGCTCCGGCGGGATCGCGCTGACCACCGGCTGGTAGACCTCGGCGAGCCAGCGGTGGGCCACTATCGCCTCGTCCTCGTGACGCAGGCCGTGGGTGACGGTGAAGGAGTCGAGGTCGTTGAGCAGGCGGCGGGCCTGGTTCTCCTCGACGTCCAGGCCGGTGAGGCGGAGCAGGCGGCGCTGGTGGTGGCCGGCGTCGACGACCTTGGGGCGGACGATCAGGCGGCCGGTGCCGGCCTTGCGGCGGACCATCATCTCGGCCACGTCGAAGCCGAGGGTGTTGAGGCGGCGGATGCGCTGGTCGACCTTGTGCCAGTCGACCTCCTCGATGATCTCGTCGGAGTTGAGCTCGGTCCACAGGCGGTGGTAGCGCTCGACGATCTGCTCGGCGAACAGCAGCGGGTCTATCGAGGGGTGCAGCAGGCCGCCCGCCTCCAGGTCGAGCAGTTCGCCGTAGATGTTGATGTGGGCGACCTCGATGTCGTGGTGGCGCTGGCCCTCGCTGATCATCGGGTGCAGCTCGCCGGTCTCGGCGTCGACCAGGTAGGCGGCGAACGCGCCCGCGTCGCGGCGGAACAGGGTGTTGGACAGCGAGCAGTCGCCCCAGTAGAACCCGGTCAGGTGCAGCCGGACCAGCAGCACGGCCAGGGCGTCGAGCAGCCGCTCCAGGGTCTCCGGGCGCAGCGTGCCCGACAGCACGGCCCGGTAGGGCAGCGAATACTGCAGATGGCTGGTGATCAGGGCGGAGTCGAGGGTCTCGCCGGTCTTCGACTCGCGGCCGGTCACCACGGCCACCGGTTCGACCGACGGGGTGTCGAGGCGGTTCAGGTCCCAGAGCAGGCGGTATTCACGCTTCGCGTAGCGCTCGCTGATCTCCTTGATCGCGTACACGGTGCCGTTGATGCGGGTGAACCGCACGACGTGGCGGGAGATGCCGCGGGGGAGGGCGACCAGGCGGTGCTCCGGCCACTCTTCGAGAGGGACGTCCCAGGGGAGCCGGATGAGATCGGGATCCGAAGGTGCGCCGGTCATCTGAAGTGGCACCTGGTTGCTCCTACTTTGGGGGGACCTATGCGATTAAGTGTCGCGGATGTCAGTCATATGTGGCGAGGCGGGTCGGCGGTAGGGTCGCCGCATGACGCTGCTGGACGAGTTCGTCGACTGGTATCTGAAGGACAATCCGGTGCGGGCGACGCTGCTCGGGGCCACCGGATTCGACCGCACCCTCGGTGATTTCAGCGAAGAGGGCTTCATCCGCCGGGAGCGCGCCGCCGAGCTGTGGCTCGACCGCCTCTCCAACGCCGACCCCGGTCCCTCGCTCGACGACCGGATCGACCACGAACTCGCCCTCTCCCACCTCCACGGCGAGGTGCTGCTCGCGCGGTGGCCCGAGTGGCGGCGCACGCCCGCGCCCTACCTCGACGCGATCTTCGCCTCCATGTTCACCCCGTTCCAGCAGCGGCTCTCGCCGGAGGCGGAGCTGGTCGAGGCGGCCGTGGCCCGGCTGGCCGAGGTGCCCGGGGTGCTGGCGGCGTGCCGGGCCAACCTGACGCCCGACCTCGCCGCCGAACTGCTCGTCACGCGGGGGCTCCAGCAGGCCCGCACCGGCCGGAGGTTCCTGACCGAGACGCTGCCCGCGCAGGTGGGCGACCCCGCGCTGCGCACCCGGCTGGCGGCGGCGGCCGAACCGGCCGCGGCGGCCTTCGACGACCTGGTCGCCTTCCTCGGCGGCTTCACCTCCGGCGGCTCCTGGCGGATGGGCGAGGAGCTCTACTCGGGCCTGCTCCGCGAGCGCGAGATGCTCGGCTACGGCGCCGCCGAGCTCCACGCCAAGGGCGTGGCCGAGTGGGAGGCGCTGAACGAGCGCATGAACGCGGTGGCCGGCAAGCTCGGCTTCGACGCCTGGCGGCCCGCCATGGAGTCGCTCATGGACGACCACCCGCCCACCCTCGAGGCGATGCGGGCCGAGTACGAGGCCGAGACCGAACGCGCCCGCCAGTACGTCCGCGACCGCGACCTGGTCACCTTCCCGGCCGGGGAGCACTGCCAGGTGCTCCCGTCGCCGGAGTTCCAGCGGCCGATCATCGCGGTGGCCAACTACCTGGCCCCGCCGCCGCTGAGCACCGCCCGCGAGGGGGTGTTCTTCGTGCCGTACACCCCCGACGACTTCACCGAGGAGCAGATCCGGCAGCGGCTGCGCACCAACTCGCGCCCGCAGATGCCCTCGATCGCCGTCCACGAGGCCTACCCCGGCCACCACTGGCAGCTCGCCCACCTGGCCGAGAACCAGCGGCGGATCAGGAAGGTCTTCCGGACGCCCTACTTCGTCGAGGGCTGGGGCCTCTACGTCGAGAAGCTGATGTGGGAGCAGGGCTACTACGACACCCCGCAGACCGAGCTCGCCCACCTCGACTGCCGCATCTGGCGGGCCGCCCGGATCGTCGTCGACACCGCCCTCCACTGCGAGGACATGTCGATCGAGGAGGCCGAGACCTACATGGCCACCAAGGCGTCGCTGTCGCCCGGCACGGCCAAGGGCGAGGTGAGCCGCTACTGCGCCTGGCCGACCCAGGCGCCCAGCTACCTGACCGGCGCGATCGAGATCGAGAGGATCCGGGACGAGTACACCGGCGACCTCAAGAGTTTCCACGACCGCATCGCCGGGAGCGGCGGCCTGCCCCTCGGGCTGGCCCGCAAAGCCGCGCTCGGCTGAACGCCGCGCCGTCGTGGCGCGTACCCTCCGGCGTGACAGCATCCGTAGACCTGGCGTTGCTGCGGAGCGACGCGCACAGCCCGTCCTACTTCGCCCTGCGGCGCGGCGCCGCAGGTGAGGACCTCGTCGACTTCTGCATCCCGTGCAACCCCTACTTCCCGACCGCGGGGATGTTCGACGACCTCCGGGCCAACCTGGTCGACGTGCTCAAGTACTACCCGAGCGACGCCGAGACGATCACGAAGGAGCTCTGCGACACCCTCGACCTGAACCCGTCGACGATCGCCATGGGCAACGGCTCGACCGAGCTGATCACCTGGCTGGACCACCTGCTGGTCCGCGAGAGCCTGGCGGTGCCGGTGCCCACCTTCGGCCGCTGGACCGACCAGCCGCTGGAGACCGGCAAGCGGTGCGACATGTTCCCGCTGCTGGAGTCGCAGGGCTTCCGGCTGGACGTGGAGAACTACGTCCGGTTCGTCCGGGAACGCGGGTCGAGGGTGGCGGTGATCTGCAACCCGAACAACCCCGACGGCGGCTACCTGCCGCGCCACGAGGTGGTGCGGCTGCTCGACCGGCTGACCGACCTCGACCTGGTGGTGGTCGACGAGTCGTTCATCGAGTTCGTCGACGCCGAGCCGTTCGCGAGCGTGGCCGACGAGGCGGTGATCCGGCCCAACGTGGTCGTGCTCAAGAGCCTCGGCAAGAACTTCGGGCTCCACGGCGTGCGGTTCGGTTACCTGGTGGCCAACCCGCAGATCGCCGGTCTGGTCCGCCGGGTCCTGCCGAAGTGGAACCTCAACTCCTTCGCCGAGGTCGTGGTCTTCATGCTGCGGGCCCACATGAACGAATACCGCCACAGCCTGCGCCTGGTCGCCCACGACCGGGAGATGATGATCCGCCAGCTCGCCTCGCTGACCGGCCTGACGGTGTTCCCTTCTCAGGGCAACTTCGTGCTCTGCAAGCTGCCCCCGGGCCGCGACGGCCGGGAGCTGCGCGACTACCTGATCCGCGAGCACGGCGTCTACATCCGCGAGTGCGGCAACAAGCTGGGCTTCAACAGCCGCTTCCTGCGGCTGGTGGTGCGGCCCCACGGCGACGTCCAGCGGCTGCTGGCCGGGATGTACGCCTACCTCTGCGCCGAGGAGGAACCCCGCCGCAGAGGCCGGAGGCGGGCCCCGGAGATCGAGCCCGCCCCCGTCTACCGGCTGCCCGGCAGCGTGGCCTGAGCGTGGCCTAGTTGAGGCAGCCCGGGATGGTGTTGACCGGGGCGCAGTTGGTCGGGGTGTTGTCCCGGACGCCCGACCGGTGCAGCGTCACGGCGCCGCCGGGCAGGACCAGGACGCCGCCGCCCGCGAGGACGGACTTGTTCAGCCGCACCCAGGTGTCCCGGAGCGTGGTGGTGCCCGCGCTGGCGATGCCGGCGCCGGCCAGGGTGGCCGACAGGTTGCCGTTGACGGCGCTGCGGACCACCTTCGAGGTGCGGCCGGCGGCGGTGTAGATGCCGCCGCCCTGGTTGTTCAGCACGTTGCCGACCACGGTGCTGTCGATGAGGTGCAGGTCGCCGTCGTTGTAGATGCCGGCGCCGTTCCCGGCCAGGGTCAGGTTGGTGGTGAAGACGGAGTTGCGGATCGTGGCGCGGCCGAGGTTGAACAGGCCCGCGCCGTTGCCGCTGGTGGTGAAGTTGCCCGAGACCGTGACGCGGCGCAGGTGGAGGGTGCCCTCGTTCCTGATGCCGGCGCCGTCGGTGGAGCCGAGCTGGCCGTTGAGGATGAACAGGTCCTCGGCGGTGAGGTTGCCCGACGGGCTGACGTCCAGGACGCGGAGCGCCACCGCCCCCGGGTCGCGCTTGATCGCGGTGTTGGCGCTTCCCTGCAGCGTGATCCGGCCGGTGATCAGCGGGAGCGCCGTGGTCAGGTTGTAGGAGCAGTTGCGGGCCAGCTTCAAGATCGACGGAGTCGCGTTGGCCGTGGTGATGGCGGCGGCCAGCGCGGGCACGCTGCACGGCACGTCGACCGTCGGCAGCGGCGCGGCGACGGCCGGCGCCTGTGCGGCGGCGACCGCGATCCCCGCGACGAGTGCGGCGTTGACGAGCATCCCCATGGTGTCCCCCTTGTGGCGAGAAAATCCATGGGTCATTCGATCAACGCGTTACACCGGCCGGACGCGCGACGATCAGGGGTTTCCCGAACCCATACCCGCCCTTGCGATGACCGCGACCAGTTCGTCCTCGGTGAGGACGCGCGGCGTGCCGACGCCGAGGGCGCGGACGTACACCTCGCACAGCCACTCCAGCAGCCGGGTGGCCTCGAAGGCCTCCTCCAGCGTGCGGCCGATCGACACGCCGCCGTGGTTGGCCATCAGCGCGGCCTGCCGTCCGTGCAGGGCCTCGACCACGTGGGCGGCCAGTTCGGGGGTGCCGTAGGTGGCGTACTCGGCGACCCGGACCGCGCCGCCGAGCAGCAGCGCGTTGTAGTGGATCGGCGGGAGCTCGGTGAGGGTGGAGGCGACGACCGTGCTGAACATGGCGTGGGTGTGGACCACCGCCTGGGCGCCGGTGGCCCGGTAGAGGGCCAGGTGCATCGGGGTCTCCGACGACGGGGCGCGGGAGCCGGAGACGATCTCGCCGTCGAGGGTCAGCACCGGGCAGTCGCCGGGGGTCAGCGCGTCGAGGGCGACCCCCGAGGGGGTGACCGTGACCAGGGAGTCGCGGCGCGCGCTGAGGTTACCTGAGGTGCCGATGACCAGGCCGAGCGAGGCGGCGCGGCGGCCGTACCGGCACACCTCCTCTTGGAGATCTTTCATGGCGATCACACTATCTGTCAGCCGGTCTATACCAGTAGACCCCTTGTAGGGCATAAGATGCGGTAAAGCTCGGCTGTAAAGAGGGGATCGTCCCATGTTTAATATCCCCCATAACCAGGCAAAACGCCGCGATTGGCACTCGGACCATCGCAGTCACGTCACAGGTTGGTCTAGACCGACCCCGACACCTTGACGTTGCTCCGGCCTCGCTCGTACGTTCACGAACGTTTAGGAAACTTTCCTAATTGATCCCCCCGGCATCAGGAGAGTTGGATGACCACCACGCCCCGTGACATCACGCGCCGCCAGCTGCTGGCCCGTGTCGGACTGACCGCCCTCGTCGCCGGCCCCTTTCTGAGCGCCTGTGCCACCGGTGGCGGCGGCTCCGAGGCGGCCGCCCCCTCCGCCCCCGCCCCCTCGGCGGGCGGCGCGAGCGCCTCGGCGAACAACCCGTTCAACGTCAAGGCCGACGCCCCGCTCGAAGTCATCATCTTCAAGGGCGGCTACAGCGACGAGTACGCCACCCAGTCGCACGAGCCCCTCTACAAGAAGGCCTTCCCCGGCGCGACGATCAAGCACCAGGGCATCCAGACCATCGGGCAGACCCTCACCCCGCGCTTCGCCGGCGGCGACGTGCCCGACGTGGTCAACAACTCCGGCACCGACAACCTCGACGGCGGCGCCCTCATCAACGCCGGGCAGCTCCTCGACCTCACCCCGCTGTTCGAGGCCCCGAGCGTCGACGACCCGTCGAAGAAGGTCAAGGACGTCATCGTGCCCGGCACGATCGAGTCGGGCCTGGGCGGCGACCCCGCCAAGCCGTACACGCTGAACTACGTCTACACCGCCTACGGCCTCTGGTACGACGCCAAGCTCTTCGAGAAGGAGGGCTGGACCCCGCCGAAGACCTTCGACGAGTTCAAGACCTTCGCCGAGGCCGCCAAGGCCAAGAACATCGTGCCGTTCGGCTACGCCGGCAAGAACGCCTCCTACTACGCCTACTGGATGATCCTCATCTCGGCCGCCAAGATCGGCGGCAACAAGGTCCTGCTCGACATCGACAACCTGGCCGACAACGCCTGGAACAACGACGCCGTCAAGCAGGCCGCCGCCGCGTGGGCCGAGATCGGCAAGTACATGGACCCGGCCTACGAGGGCCTGATCCACACCGAGGTCCAGACCCAGCAGAACCAGGGCAAGATCGCGTTCTACCCGTCGGGTTCGTGGCTGGAGGCCGAGCAGGCCAAGGACACCCCCGAGGGCTTCGAGTACGGCATGGTCCCGACCCCCTCGGTCACCACCGCCGACCAGATGCCCTACGAGGCGATCCGCGCCGCCGCCGCCGAGGGCTTCGTCGTCCCGTCGAAGGCCAAGAACGCGGCCGGCGGCCTGGAGTACCTGCGCCAGATGCTGTCGAAGCAGGGCGCCCGCGACTTCACCGAGAAGACCAAGTCGCTGACCGTCGTCATCGGCGCCACCGAGGGCCTGACCCTGTCGCCCGGCCTGACCTCGGTCGCCGCCGCGCAGACCGCCGCCGGCACCAACGTGGTCACCTTCTCCTCCTTCGAGGGCTGGTACAAGGAGCTGGAGACCGAGCTCCGCAAGCAGACCAACGCCCTGATGTTCGGCCGCATCAGCGCCGAGGAGTTCGCCACCAAGATGCAGGCGGCGGCGGACAAGACCAAGGCGGACGAGTCGATCATCAAGCAGACCCGGAACGTGTGACCCATGCGGCTTGGCCGGCTGACGCCGGGCGCGGTCAGGAAGTGGGGCTTCATCGCCTCCTTCCTGGCCGCGCCGCTGGCGATCTACATCATCTTCTTCGTGAGTCCCAACCTGCAGGCCCTCCAGCTCGCGCTGACGAACTCACGCGGCATCTCCCCGGACTTCCAGTACGTCGGGCTGGACAACTTCACCCGGCTGTTCGGTGACGAGGTCTTCTGGGCCGCGGTCCGGCACCACGGGCTGATCCTGCTGGTCATGCCGCTGGTCACGATCGTGATCGCGCTGTTCTTCTCGTTCCTGCTCAACCTCGGGGGCGGGCAGAAGAACGGGCAGCTGCGCGGGGTCTGGGGATCGTCCTTCTACAAGGTCGTCTTCTTCTTCCCGCAGGTCCTCGCCGTCGTCATCGTCGGCGTGCTGTTCCAGGCGGTGCTCAACCCGCAGCGGTCGGGCATCCTCAACAGCGTCCTGAGCTGGTTCGGGGTCGACCCGGTCGGCTGGCTGATCAAGCCCGACCTCGCGCTCTGGACGATCATCGGGGTGATGGTCTGGCAGGGCGTCGGCTTCTACGTCGTGCTGTTCAGCGCCGGCATGGCCGGGGTGCCGAAGGAGATCTTCGAGGCCGCCGCGCTCGACGGCGCCAACCGGTTCACCCTGTTCTTCAAGATCACGCTGCCGCTGGTGTGGAACACCGTCCAGGTCGGCTGGGTCTATCTGGGCATCGCCGCCTTCGACGCGTTCGCGCTGGTCCAGGTCCTCTCGATCGACCGGGGCGGGCCCGACAACGCCACGACGGTGCTCCCGCTGGAGATCTTCCGGCAGACCTTCACCTACTACCGGTTCGGCTACGCGTCCGCGATGGGCGTCGCGCTGGTCTTCCTGGTGCTGACGTTCGCGGCCCTCACTCTGCGGGTCACCCGGCGCGAGAGGATCGAGTACTGATGAAGACCGAGACCGCGCCCGCCGTCGCCCCGGTCCGCCGCGAGGTCCGGCCCAGGGCCGGGAAGCAGTCCGCGGGGCTGCTCGGCGGCGTCTCCCACCTCATGCTGCTGCTGTGGACGATCCTGACGGTGACGCCGATCGTCTACACGTTCCTCAACTCGTTCAAGACCAACACCGAGATCTTCGGCGACAGCCCGCTGGCGCTGCCGCAGTCGTGGGGCTGGGGCGCGTGGGGCCGGGCGTGGGAGACCTCGCGCATCGGCGAATACCTGATCAACACCGTGATCGTGGTGGCCTTCTCCACGTTCTTCACGATGCTGCTCGGCTCGATGGCGGCCTACGTCCTGTCGCGGTACACGTTCCGCGGCAACCGGATCGTCTACACCCTGTTCGTGTCGGGCCTGTCGATCCCGCCGTTCCTGGCGCTGTCGGCCCTCTACAAGGTGGTCGACAACGTCGGCCTGCTCGGCACCCACACCGGGGTCGTGCTGGTCTACATCGCCTACTCGCTGCCGTTCACGGTGTTCTTCCTGACGGCGTTCTTCAAGACGCTGCCGACGACGGTCGCCGAGGCCGCGATGATGGACGGCTGCGGCCACGCCCGCACCTTCTTCCAGATCATGCTGCCGATGGCCCGACCCGGCCTGATCAGCATCACGATCTTCAACGTGATCGGCCAGTGGAACCAGTACCTGCTGCCGATCGCGCTGCTCCCGGGTGACAAGCAGGACAAGTGGCTGATCACCCAGGGCATCGCCAACATCTCGACCAGCGCCGGCTACGAGGCCGACTGGGCCGGGCTGTTCGCGGCCCTGTCGATGGCGATCATCCCGATCCTGATCGTGTACATCATCTTCCAGCGCCAGATCCAGACCGGTCTGACCGCCGGGGTCGGCAAGTAGGTCAGACCCCCAGCACGTTGGCGAGCGCCGTCCGGGTGGAGACCCCGAGCTTGCGGTAAACGTGGGCGAGGTGGTCGTCGACCGTACGGCTGCTCAGCATCAGGCGGGCGGCGATCTCCTTGCTGGTCAGGCCGGTCTTGGCCAGCTCGGCGATCTGCCGCTCCCGCTTGGTCAGCAGGTCGCCCCTGCGCGGGCCCCGGGCGGCCAGGCGGCGCTGCTCGCGTTCGGCCTCCTCGGCCAGCACCCCGGAGCCGACCTCGGCGGCCAGCGCCCTGGCCATCGCGAGCGCCTTGTGGCCGTCGTCCCGGAAGGGCGCGGTCATGATCAGCGTCCGGGCGACCTGGGGCCGCAGCCCCGCCTCGCCGAACAGGGTCTCCGCCTGGACGGCGAACCCGGCGGCCCCGGCGAGGTCGCCCTCGGCGGCCCGTACACAGGCCCGCGCGCGCAGCGCGAACGCCCGCTGGGCGGGGAGCGTCAGCGTGTCGGCGGCGGCCAGCGCCGCATTGGCGGCGGCGCCGGCCCAGGCCACCTCGTCGCAGCCGAGCAGCGCCTGGGTGAGGGTCTCCAGCCACATCGGCCGGTAGCCGGGCTGGCACTGCGGCATGCCGACGCCGCCGCCGATGCCGAGCAGCATCCAGCGGGCCCGGTCGGGCTCCCCGGCGGCCAGCAGCACCTGCGCCGACAGGCTCACCGTGGTGGCCGACCACCAGCCGTCGACCTGGGCCACCGACTCGCTGGCCCAGGTGGCCAGGCCGACCGCCCTCTGCAGGTCCTTGTGGGCGACCGACTCGGCCAGGATCGCCCGGACCAGCGCCAGCAGGGTCGGGCTGCCCGACTGGCAGGCGACGTCCTCGGCCTCCTCACCGAAGGCGATCGCCTCGTCGATGCGGCCGATCCGCCCGTTGAGCTGCGTGAGCGCCATCAGCACGTCGGCCAGCACCCCGCTGCGGGGCAGCGCGCGGGCCAGCACCAGCGCCCGGCGGGCGTGGCGGTCGGCCTCGGCGTGCCGGTCCATGAACGACTCGGCCCAGGCCAGCCGGGTCAGCGCGGTCAGGTCGCGGGCGGCGTCGGTGTCGCTCAGCCCGTCGGCGGCCTGCCGGGCGACCTCGATGGCCTCCCCGGCCGGGCCCGGTTCGCCCTCGTAGGCGGTGGCGAAGGCGAGCAGCGAGTGGGCGGCCGACTCCTCCTCCGGGGTCTGCGAGACGGCGAGGGCGGTGGCGATCTCACCCATCGCGGCCGGCACGTCGCCCAGGTGCAGCCGCAGGGTGGCCATCTCGCGGTGCAGCCAGGCGCCCCCGCCGCCGCCCTCGGACTCGGCGATCAGCAGGGAGGTGGCCTCGGCGTACCGGCCGAGGAGGCGCTCCACCACGGCGCACGCGGCGACGAGCTCGCTGCGCGCGCCGGGCGGCAGGGCCGGGATCAGCTCGTGCAGGGCGGTGCGGGCGTCGTCGAGGCGGCCGTCGAACATCAGCGCCCGCGCCAGCAGCACGTGCAGCTCCACCGAATCGGGCTCGGTCAGGTCGCCGACCAGCGGCTTGGCCGCCCTCAGCCACTCGATCGCCGCGCCCGGGGCCACGGTGACCGCCTCGCGGGAGGCCGTCATCAGCGCCGGCAGGTCGCCGGGCTCGTGCCGGCTGGCGGTGCGCGAGATGTGGTGCGCGACCTCGCGGACCGGCGCGCCCAGGGCCGACAGCTCCCGCGCGGCCATCCGGTGGGCCAGCATGCGCCAGGCGGGGTCGGCGCCCTCGTACACGAGCTGCCGCAGGAGGGGGTGGCGGAAGCGGAAGCGGCCGTCGCCGGTGTCGCGGATGAGGTCACGGGCGGCCAGCTCGCCCAGCACGGCCGGGATCGGCCCGAGCATCGCCACGTCGTCGGGGGTGAAGGCGTCGCCGAGCACCGCCCCGGCCTGGGCCGCGCGCAGCTCCATGCCCGACAGCCGGGCGAGCTCCCCGGCGAGCAGGCCGGTCAGGGTCGACCCGGCGGCCCCTCCCGCCAGGCCCTTCAGGTAGAGCGGGTTGCCGCCGCTCTCGTCGTGGAGCTCCCGCAGCTCCGGCCGGTCGCCGACCAGCTCCCGCGCCTCGCCGAGCGACAGGGGGCCCACTTTCAGGTGGACGTGCGGGATCGCCGCCGGCCCCGCCTCGGCCAGCGCGCCCAGTAATCGGTGGCCCGCCTGCCGGTCGCGGTAGGCGCACACCAGCAGCAGCTCCCGGGCCGGCCGCCGGATCAGGTAGGCCAGCAGCTCGCAGGAGGCCGGGTCGGCCCAGTGGAGGTCGTCGAGGATGAGCGCCACCCGGCCGAGCTCGGCCAGGTGCTCGCGGACGGTCCGGGCCAGCGCCAGCCGGTCGCCCGTCAGCGGGCCGAACGCGTCCTCGAAGACCCGATGGGGCAGGTCGCGCTCGTACTCCGTCGCGTAGCCGCGCAGGACCTTGACTCCCAGGCCGTCCGCCGCGGCGGCGAACTCGGTCAGCAGCCGGGTCTTGCCGATGCCGGGCTCGCCGGTGACCTCGGCGAGACCGCCGGGCTCCAGGGCTCCGATGAGGGCGGACAGTTCCGTTTCACGTCCCACGAACACGAAAGACAGTAAATCCCCGCAATCCTACGGATGCTAGGAGTTCAGTCAGGTGCGACGGTTAAAGTCCTCCCTCTGACCGCATCTCTGGAGCTTCCTTTGATGAACGAGTTCCCCTTCCCCTTCTACGGGGCAGGCGAGGCGAAGTACTACATGTGGGCCGAAGTCCACGTGCGCTTCGAGCGTGAGCCCTCCAGCTACCAGCGCTCGGCGATCGAGTCCAGCTGCCCTGGACCGCTCCAGGACACCATCGACTGGGCCGACGGCCGCCAGCTGATGGTCGCCTCGGGCCTGTTCCTGCACGGCGCGCTGGCCCGCGCCTACCCCGCCAAGCCCGGCGACGAGGACTACCTGGGGGACGACGGCTGGTTCTACGCCGCCCACTCGCGCGTGGAGCGCTTCAACTCGGCCATCGAGTCGTGGCTGGCCTACGCCAACGACCACTGCCCCGTCATGGTCGCCTACCGGCAGGAGGACAGCGACAGCGGCGGCACCCAGTTCTCCCGCTGGCACGAGTGGAGCGTCACCCAGCTCCCGCGCCTGATGTCCGACCTGGAGCCGATCCTGGCCAAGTCGATCGCCACCCGGCAGCAGACCCACGCCACCCACATGGTGCGCGGCATCATGTCGATGGCCCGCCGGGCCCGCGCCAAGGCCGCGCCCACCCCGGGCGGCTGGCCCCGGTTGTGAGCCCGTGATGTGAAACGGTGAACGCATGGAATGGACCAGAGACGGCGAGATCCTGCGACGCACCATCGACGCCCCCGACTTCCCGACCGCGATCCTGATCGTCGACCGGGTGGCCGAGGAGGCCGAGAAGATGAACCACCATCCCGACATCGACATCCGCTGGCGCACGCTGCACTTCACGCTCACCACCCACGACGCGGGCGGCCTGACCGACCTCGACTACCGGCTGGCCGAGCGCATCGACGAGATCGCCCGCTCCCACGGGGCCTGAGCGGGAGCACTATCCGAAGACCGCTGGTGGCGGCACGGGAACCGCCACCGGGTCTCCGTCGTGGATGACCTTCGCGCCCGCGACGAACTTCACCAGATCCTCGCCCGACACGCAGCGCGCCTGCGTGAGCCCGCCCGCGGCCGACCGCACGAGCCGGTCGAGCGGCAGATCGCGGTTCGAGGCGACCACGATCAGGTTCCCGAACCGCCGCCCGCGCAGGATCCCGGGCTCGGCCAGCAGGGTGACGTGGCGGAACACGTTCCGCACGGTCGCCAGCAGGCGGCGGGCGAACATCAGTCCCTTGCCGTCGGCCACGTTGATCAGCAGCGTGCCGTCCGGCCGCAGGACCCGGGCCAGGTCGCCCATGTACTCGGCGGTGGCCAGCTCCAGCGGCATGGTCGCGCCGGCGAACGCGTCGAGGATCACCAGGTCGGCCGACGCGTCGCCGAGCGTGGCGGCGCCCTCCCGGCCGCCGGTCGTCCTGACCTTGAGGCGGGGCACCGACTTCAGCGAGAGCTGGTCCCTGACGAGTTGCACCAGCGCGTGGTCGGGCTCGATCACGATCTGCCGCGACCCCGGACGCGTCGCCGCGACGTAGCGGGGGAGCGTGAACCCGCCCCCGCCCACGTGCGTCACGTCGAGCGGCCCCTCAGGCAGGCAGTCGACGGCGACCCCCATGAGCTGGACGTACTCGAAGTCGAGGTGGGTCGGGTCGGCCAGGTCGACGTACGACTGCGGCACCCCGTCCATGAGCAGCATCCAGCCGGCCGGGTTGTCGAGGTCGCGCAGCAGTTCGACCTCCCCGAACACGACGAGGTAGCGGCCGGGTACCGGGTTCATCGACTTGGCCATCATGTTCTCTCTGCTTGTCGTCTTCGCGTGGTATATCCAGGAGTGCACTCCGACCCCCAGGAGAACCTAATGCGCAGGCGGCCCCTGCTCGTTCTCGTAGCGGCGGTCGTCACCATGTTCGTCGCCGGGGTGTCCGGGCTCATCGTGAGCGGCCGGAGCGTGCCGCCCGCCGAGCCGGTGACCACCGCCACGCCCGACGACGTGCCCGACGAGCTCACCGAGCCGGACAATCCCAACCGCAACACCCCCTGGGACGCGGGGAGCGCCTTTCTCAAGGAGTGGGAGAAGGGCGACCTGGCGGCGATGCGCAAGCTCGTCCACGACCCCCCGGAGGATTTCACCACGCTCCACCAGGCCGTCGACGCGGCCCTCCAGGCGACCGCCCGGGTCTTCACCCCTCTCTCCCTCGACGAGATCGACGACTCCACCGCCGACCTGTCGTTCACGGGGGAGTGGACGATGGCCGACGGCCCCCCGCTGAAGCTGACCTCGACGGTCCGCCTCACGGTGGTCAAACGCCAGTGGGTGGTCGACTGGACGCCCGACGTCCTCCACCCCGACCTCGAACACGGCGACGTGATCGAGCGCCGCAACCTGCCCGGGGCCCCTTACCGGCTGGCCACCCGCGAGGGCGAGCCGCTGCCGCCCAACAGCTACGTCGACCCCTACATCGGCGACCTGACCGCGCAGGCCCCGCCCAACCCGTCGGCCGGCGGCTGGCGCGTGGTCATCGACAAGCCGTTCGACGACGACGTCGAAGAGGTCTACCGTCACGACCAGCCGGCCGCCGAGGCCCCGGCGTTCACCACGACCATCGACAGGTACGTCCAGATGGCCGCCGCCCGCGCGCTCGACCCGGTGCAGAAGCCGGCCGCGATCGTCGCCCTGCGGCCCTCGACGGGAGAGGTCCTGGCGGTGGCCGACCGGCTGGGCGGCAAGGGGGCGTTCTCCTCGGCGTTCCCGCCCGGCTCGACCTTCAAGATCGTCACCGCGGCGGCGCTGATCGGCGCCGGGGTCACCCCCGAGCAGCAGGTGGGCTGCCCGGCGCAGTACCAGATCCCCGGCTGGCGGATGATCAGCAACTACCAGAACCACGACTTCGGCACGATCAGCTTCCGCCAAGCCTTCGCCGAGTCGTGCAACACGACGTTCGCCCAGCTCGCCGTGGAGCGGGTGCCGGCCGCCACGCTGAGCGCCCAGGCCGCCGCCTTCGGCTTCGGCGCGACCCTGTCGACGGGGGCGGGCGGCACCTGCGGGTCGCTGACCGAGCCGCACAACCCCGACGCCCTGGCCGAGGCGTCGTTCGGCCAGGGCACCGTCGTGGCCACCCCGCTGTGCATGGCGGCGGTGGCGGCGGCCGTGCAGAGCGGCGTCTGGCGGGCCCCGCGGCTGCTGGCCGACGCGGGCGGCCAGCCGGCCAGCGTGCCGCTGCCGCCCGGTGTGGCCGAGGGCCTGCGGGTGATGATGTCGTCGGTCGTCTCGGAGGGCACCGCCGAGAACACCGGCCTGCCCGCCGGGGTCAGCGGCAAGACCGGCACCGCCGAGGAGGCCGGCCAGGACGACCACGCCTGGTTCGTCGGCTTCCACGACGACCTGGCGTTCGCGGTCTTCGTCAAGAACGGCGGCACCGGCCGGGACGTGGCCATCCCGATAGCGGCCCGGTTCCTCAATGCCCTGTGACCTTTGCCCACATAAGGGCTGAAAGCGGGATATTTCGGGACAGGTACCTCCTGATGGAGGTGAGGTCCCATGCATGATCTGAACGCCGACCTGAACCCGGGGCTCCGCCCGGTCAGCCGGGACACCTGGTGGGTGCTGGGGGTCCGCGGCCTGCTGGCGGTGATCTTCGGAGTCGTCACCCTGGCGTGGCCCGGCATCACCCTGCTCGCCCTGGTCTACGTCTTCGCCGCCTACGCCATCGTCAACGGCCTGTTCACCGTCGCCGGGGCGTTCCGCGAGGCCAACAAGGGCTCCCGAGGCTGGATGATCTTCTCCGGCGTCGTCGGCGTGATCGCCGGCATCGTGGTGGCCACCTGGCCCGCGATCACCGCGATCGTGCTGCTCTGGCTGATCGGCGCCTGGTTCGTGGTCACCGGCCTGCTGGAGATCATCGCGTCCGTGCACGCCCGCAGGCGCATCGACAGCGACTGGAGCCTGATGCTCGCCGGGGTCCTGTCGGTGATCTTCGGTGTGGTCCTGGTGATCTGGCCGGCCGCCGGCGCCCTGTCGCTGGCCTGGCTCATCGGCATCCTGGCGATCATCCTGGGAGTGTCTCTGTTCTACCTGGCGTACCGGGTGAAGAATATTCGCGTATAAGGGCCTAAGCCGGGAATATCTCCAGAATGGATGTGCACGAGCGGCTCTCCCGGCACCTGCTCGTCGACGGCCTGCCGGTCGTCCTCGATCTGGCCCGCAGCTCGGGCTCCTGGCTCGTCGACGCCCGCGACGGCCGGAGACACCTCGACTTCTTCACCTCCTACGCCTCCTCGCCGCTGGGGTTCAACCCCTTCGACGACGACCCGGCCTTCCTCGCCCGCCTCGGGCGGCTGGCCGCCAACAAACCGGCCAACTCCGACCTCTACACCGAGGAGCTGGCCGCCTTCACCGAGACGTTCGAGCGCGTCCTCGGCGACCCCGAACTGCCCCACCTGTTCCTCGTGGAGGGCGGCTCGGCGGCCGTCGAGAACGCGCTGAAGGTCGCCTTCGACTGGAAGAGCCGCTGGAACGAGGCCAACGGCCGCCACCCCGGCCTGGGCACCCAGGTCCTCCACCTGACCCGCGCCTTCCACGGCCGGGGCGGCTACACCCTCTCGCTCACCAACACCGAACCGGTCAAGACCGACCGCTTCCCCAAGTTCGGCTGGCCCCGCGTCGACACCTCCCAGGGGGAGGAACACGCCCTGGCCCAGGCCGAGGAGGCCTTCCGCAAGTACCCCCACGACATCGCCTGCTTCATCGCCGAGCCGATCCAGTGCGAGGGCGGCGACATCCACCTCACCCCCGAGTTCCTCCGCGCCATGCAGGCGCTCTGCCACCGCCACGAGGCCCTGTTCGTGCTCGACGAGGTCCAGACCGGGGTCGGCGCGACCGGCGCGCCGTGGGCGTACCGGGGCATGGGCCTTCAGCCCGACGTCGTCGCCTTCGCCAAGAAGATGCAGGTCGGCGGCGTGATGGCCGGCCGCAGAGTCGACCTGGTCCCCGACAACGTCTTCCGGGTGAGCGGCCGCATCAACTCGACATGGGGCGGCGGCCTGACCGACATCGTGCGCGCGACCCGGATCCTGCAGATCATCGAACGCGACGGCCTCGTCGCACACGCCGCCGTCCTGGGCGACAAACTCCTCGGCGCGCTGCGCGAGCTGGAAGCGGCGGGCCTGCTCCGCAACGCGCGGGGAAAGGGGCTGCTCGCCGCCTTCGACGTCGACGACCGCGACGCGGTCGTCACCCGGTTGCGCGAGCGCGAGTCCCTGCTGGTCCTGCCCGCCTCCGAATCGACGGTACGGCTCCGCCCACCCTTGAACGTCACCCCGGAGGAGATCGAAGTGGGGCTGTCCCGGCTAAGGAGCGGACTCGCGCCCTGACCACAGATCGATGGCCGTCCCCCGGGAGGCGACGCCCAGCTTGGCGTAGATCCGGTTGACGTGGTTCTTGACCGTCTTCTCGCTGAGGAACAGCCGCTGCGCGATCTGGTTGTTGGAATGCCCGTTGGCGATCAGGTCCATGACCTCGGTCTCGCGCTTGCTGAGTGCCGTTCCGGTGGGTTCGTCGACTCGCATCTGGCCTCCGAGGCAGAGAGTTAAGTCGCCGAGGGCCCCCGCGCGTCCGGCGTAGCGGTTGAAGGCGAGTTTAACCCGCGTGAAAGGCCTTTGGGGGTTGCTTTGAGGGCAAAGTGCCCAGGGGCCGGAATCGAGGCGGGCCCGGAAACGGTGAAGGGCCGGTCCCGAAGGACCGGCCCTTACGCTGGGTGAGTAATGGGACTTGAACCCACGACATCCAGGACCACAACCTGGCGCTCTGCCAACTGAGCTATACCCACCATGTGCGCGATCCCGCTCACCCGGTCTCGCGTACAAGCACGAGTGTAGCGGTATCGCGAGACATCTACGAACTACTAACGGCCTCCGCCGTGTCGCGCGCCGACGCCGAGTCCGGACCGGGCTGCGGGACGAACACGGTGGCCCGGTAATAGCGGAGTTCCCGGATGCTCTCCGTGATGTCGGCGAGGGCGCGGTGGCCGCCCTGCTTCTCCGGGGAGGCGAAGTAGACGCGCGGGTACCAGCGGCGGGCGAGCTCCTTGATCGAGGAGACGTCGATCATCCGGTAGTGGAGGTGGTTGTCCACCACGGGCATGTCCCGGGCCAGGAACGAGCGGTCGGTCGCGATCGAGTTGCCGCACAGCGGGGCCTTCTTCGGCTCCGGGATGTGGCTCCGGATGTACTCCAGCACGATGGCCTCGGCCTCGCCGAGGGTCACGCCCCCCGCCAGGGCTTCGAGCAGACCGGAGGCCGTGTGCATCGTGCGCACGATCTCCGACATCTGCTCCAGCGACTCCGGCGGGGGCTTGATGACGACGTCGACCCCTTGGTCCAACTGGTTCAGCTCGCCGTCGGTGATCACACAGGCGACCTCCACCAGTGCGTCTCGCCCGAGGTCGAGCCCGGTCATCTCACAGTCGATCCAGACCAGCAGGTCGTTCATGTCCTTAGCGTAGTGCTCCCGCTCAGTGCGTTTGGAGCGAGTCCAGGACATCACCGACCTGGTCGGACTTCAGGTTGTCGGGGATCGACACGTAGAAGAACGAGGGCCGCTTCCCCTCGCCCATGTCGACCAGCACGAACGCGCCCGTCTCGGTCTTAAAGTCGTACTTCTTCTGCTTGGCCTCGGCGCTGAAGTCCATCTTGTACTCGATGATCCAGGCGTCGCGGTCGCCGACCTTGATGGCCTCGTTGCGGATGACCTGGCGCTCGTGCGGGATCGAGTAGAAGGCCGGCTCGTAGGCCGACAGCAGCGTCGTGGTGACCACTTCCAGGTCCTCGACGCCCCGGTAGGGGAGCATCTGGGGGAGCTGGGCCGCCGCGACCGTGCCCATCCAGTCGGCGCCCTCCTGGCCGTTGAACGCCTTCTGCGAGACGGCGGCGTAGGCGCTGGTGAAGAGCGGATAGGTCGGGTCGGTGGGGCTGTTCATCACCTTGGGGTCGGAGACCTCCCACGGCTCGCCGAGGAACTTGTAGCTCAGGCCCGAGACCGGGTCTTCGATGCGGCCGTTCTCCGGCTGGGGGAAGGAGGTGACCGACGGCTGCTGGGGCTGCTGCTGCGTCGGGTCGGGGACCGGCTCCGTCGGCGGCGGGGCCTCTTCGGTCTGCGGCGGGGGCAGCGGGTCGCTGGTCGCCGGCGGCTGGGCGACCGGCTCGCTGCGCGAGCCCTGGTTCAGGAACACGAACGCGCCGCCCACGACCAGGGCGATGACCAGCACGATGCCCACTCCGCCGAGCACCCAGGGCAGCGGCGACGGCGGCTTCGGCGGCGCCCCGAACTGGGGCAGCGGAAGCTGGCTCGTGGCGCCCCACGGCTGCGGCTGGGCGGGCGGGGGAGCTCCCCACTGCTGTGTGGGCGGCGGGGGAGCGAACTGGGCGGTGGCAGCGGTCGCCGCGGGGACCGGCGTGCCCTCGAGCGTCTCCTCTTCGGCGGGCTGGGGAGGCGGCGGAGCCTCCTGGCCCTCCAGGGGATGGGTGGCGTCGGTCCACTGCGAACCGTCCCACCACCGCAGCTGCGGGGAGCCGTAGGGGTCCGGGTACCAGCCGGCGGGGGTCGTCGTCATGCCTGGCAGCCTAGTGAAGTCAGCATTTGTACGAGAAGCTCGCCTTCGCCGCGATCGGCTTGCCCTTGGGGGTGTGGTCGAGCACGCGGAGCGTTGCGGTGCCCTTGAATCGGCCCGGACCGCTGACCTGCCAGATGAGCGGAAGATCTACCGAAGTCGTGCCCGATTCGACCCTCTGGGCGCCCTCGGTCTTGCGGCCGTCGCTCTGCTCCCAGACGTATTTGAACGTTCCGCTCTCGCCGTTGGTGGTGACCACCGCGTTGATCTTGGTCTTCGCGTCGCACCCCTGGGTCTTCTTCGGGGCGGACACGCTGACCTTGGTCACCGACATCTCGGCGGGCGGGCTCATCCGCATGTAGAGGATGAACCCGGCGATCAGCAGGCAGACCACCAGCGAGCTGAGCCACGCGCCGCGGCGGTTCGGCCGGGCCCTGCGGCGGCTCTTGACGTCGGGATCGGCGTGCTGGGTGGCGCCCTGCCGCCAGATCTGGGCGGCCGTGGTCTCCGGGGGCACGCCCGGACCGAACCGCATCCCGCCCGCCTCGGCCTGGGGCGGCCCGCCGAGGTTCCCGCCCGGATGGCGGGACGGGTCGAGCAGGGTCTGCAGCTCGCCGGTCTCGGGGAGCCGGGCCGGCGGCAGCGCGGCGGCCACCGGCGGCAGCGCCGACCAGGCGTGCAGGGTCCTGACCAGCGACTCGCGCGTGGAGAACCCGGCCGGGAGCATGTCCCGGCCGTTCATCAGGGCGTCTCTGGCGGCGGCCAGGCCGTGGGGGGCGGCCACCGAGGCGGCGTGGTCGAGGAGCTGCGCCGCGTGGCCGGTGGCCCAGCTCGCCGAGAGGGTCCGGGCGAGGCCCTGCCAGGCGGCGACGTCGCGTTCCGGCGAGGCGGGCTCGCCGCGCAGCGCCTCCAGCAGGCCGCGCTCGGCCAGCAGGGCCGAGCCGTCCTCGCCGATGACGACCGTGCCGGGGTGGACCGCGCCGTGGGTGAGGCCCCCGGCGTGCAGGCCCAGCAGTGTCTGGGCGGTCTCGATGAGGATCGTGGCGGCGCTGCCGGCGTCGGGTCCCCACCCGAGCTGCGCCCCGCCGGTGAGCAGGTCGGCCACGGTCGGGACGGCGCGGCGGCCGGTGACCAGCCAGACCTCGCCGCGGGCGGCCACCAGGTCGGAGACCGGCAGCAGGCCGTACTGTCCCGACTGGGCCAGCCGCCGATCGGCGGAAATGGCCGCCACCAGGCGCTCACGCGCGCCCGGGGCGGCCAGGAGATGATCGTTGAACCGGAGCAGCCCCGACGGCTCGCCGCCGGGGCCTTCCGCGTCGTGCCAGGTTCCGACCTCGCTGACCCTCGTCCTGCCGGTCAGCAGGTGGCCCGCGACACTCCCCCCGTCATGCATGACTACTGACGCCTCCGCCTGTGCCTTCCCGCCATGGTCCGCTTCACGGCAAGTGTGGCGGGAACCAGGCCGGTCGTCATCAGGCCGAGGGCGAAGAATCCTGCGGCGGCCGTCTCACCGGTGGTCGGTTCGACCGTGGGAGAGAGGGTCGGCTCGTCAGTGTCGCGCGAGGTCGGCGTCTCCGGGGGAGTGGAACCGGGGCCGCCGGGGGAACCAGGCGGCGGCGGGCTGCTGGGCTGAGTCGGCGGTGTCGAAGTGGTGCCGCTCGACGTAGCCGAAGGCTCGGGCGAGTTGGACACCGTCGGGGTCGGCGTCGCCGTGGTGGGCGACGGGCTGGGGGTCGGGGTCTCCTCGCCCGGCTCGCTGGTGGCCGTCGGGTCGCCCGGCTCCTCCAGGCCACCACCGCCGCCGCCCGGCTTCTTCGTGGGCTTGGCGGTCGGCTTCTTGGTGGGCTTCTTCGTCGGCTTGGGCTTCGGCTGCTGCGTCGGCTTCGGCTGGGCGTTCTGGGTCGGCTGGGTGACCGGAGGCTGGTTGCCGTCCGCGTCGGGCGACTCGGTGACCTCGGGGGTCTCGGTGACCGGGACCTCTTCGATCAGGCCGTCGTCGACCTCCTCGACCAGCGGGTCGGGGGTCGAGGAGGTGTTGATCGGGCTGGGGGTGAGCTGGGTCGTCCCGGCCGAGAGGGTGGCGCCGCTGATCGAGCCGACCAGCACGGCCGTGCCACCCGCGATGACCGCCATGCCGACCACGGTGAGGCCGATCTTGACGATCGCCTTGCTGAAGAAGCCGCTCTTGCGCTCGTCGTCGGGGTCGGGACCGCCGTCGAACTGCTCGCCGCCGGCGGCGAGCTGGGTGTTGGCGAGCTGGGTGTGCGCCTCGGGGATGGCCGCGGCGAACGGGAAGAAGGCGGCCAGCAGACCGGCCAGGGCGGCGAGGCGGCGGCGTCCGCGCTCCTCCCACTGCGGTCCGTAGGTCTCGACCGCGACGGCCTCCAGCTCCTGGAGGAAGGCGTGGGCCGAGGCCGGGCGCTCCTGCGGGTGCTTGGCCATGCCGCGCTCGATCAGGCCGCGGAGCTGCGGCTGGATCTCCTCGATCGGCGGCGCGGTCGTCTGGTGCTGGTGGGCCAGCGCGGCCAGGTTGTTGGCCCGGAAGGGCCGCTGGCCGGTGAGGCACTCGAAGAAGACCACCGTGGCGGCGTAGACGTCGGTCGACGGACCGGCCGGGGCGCCCGCCCACTGCTCGGGGGCCATGTACGAGGGCGTGCCCGAGGCGGGCATGCCCTCGCCCGCGCGGGCGGCGATGCCGAAGTCGACGAGCTTGCTGTGGCCGTTGCCGTCGACCATGACGTTCTCGGGCTTGAAGTCCCGGTGGACCACGCCCATGTCGTGGGCGATGGCCAGGCCGATGAGGGAGCCCTTGAGGACCGCGAGCGCGGCCTCCGGCCCGGTCGGGCCCTCGGAGCGGATCATCGCCCGCAGGGAGACGCCGTCGACCAGTTCCATGACGATCGCGGCCCCGTGGGGCTGCTCGACGTACTCGTAGAACCGCGCGGCGTGCGGGTTGCGGTCCATCAGTGCGAGGAGGCGGGCCTCGTGCCGGAACCGGGCGATGAAGTTGTGGTCGGCTAGGAGTTCTGGAGCGAGGTATTTGATCGCGACTGGCGTTCCATCGGCATCGTGCCTAGCCAACACGACCTGTCCGGCAGCGCCGGTGCCGAGTTCGCGTAGCTCCGTATAGCCGGGAACCCGCCAGGCGCCGGTCTGGCCGTACATGCGGTCTCCTTATGTGCCCGGGCCCCCACCATGACGACCACAGAGCCTAACGGTGCTCCAAGAGGTGAGGGGAAAAGTCACGAGATTGTAGTGACTCAGTGTCAAATGTGACTTTAGTGGTACAGGTGGGTAGACCGGGGACGCGGAGACTTTCGGGAGCCCGTCATGAGGGCATCGAAAGGGCGCTGAGCTGCCCGGACGCGAGAGTGAAACCGGCGCGGCGGAGGCGCCGGATCATGCCCGATGCGCGTTCCATAGCGTCTGGTTAGTGACGGTGATCACACCGGCTTGACACGGCCCGCGCTCATCGGCGCGGGTCTCGTCGTCGTGGAAAATGCCTCTTCCGTTACGCCTCCGGAGTGGAAGACCGGCATCCGGAGCAGGAAGGGCCGAGGGGAGCCCGGCCGCCCACGCGAGTCCCTGATCGGGCACTCGATGGCCACATGGGCGCCGGACACCTCGTGCTGCGTTAAGTAGACGCGCGGGCCCGCCGGGCGGTTGTCAGAAAGCTCATCTACCGGAGATGTGGGCCGGAACCGGGATGTCATGGGTCAGCTTCGGGTCGGTGACCGGCTCGCCCCACGTCGTCACGACCGGCAGCACGCCGGCCCAGATGGGCAGGTCGTAGTCCTCGTCGTCGTCGTTCGGCCCGCCGGCGCGCATCTTGACCGACGCCTCCTCCAGCGACAGGGCCAGCACGGCGGTGGCGGCCAGCTCCTTGCGGTTCGGCTGCCGGGTGTAGTCCCACTGGCCGGGGGCGAGCTGCTCGGTGATCGCGGCCAGCCCCGCCCACCGCTCGTCCTCGTCGGCGACCAGGCGCGGCACGCCGTAGATCATCGCGGAGCGGTAGTTGACGGAGTGGTGGAAGGACGAGCGGGCCAGCACGATGCCGTCGAGGTGGGTGACCGTCACGCAGACCGTCGCCCCGGGAGCGGTGCGCAGGGAGCGGGCCCCGGTGGACCCGTGCAGGTAGAGGGTCTCGCCGATGCGGCCGTATCCGGTCGGGATCACCATGGGCGCGCCGTCGACGACCACCCCGAGATGGCAGATCAGTCCGGCGTCGAGGACGGCGTGCAGGTCGGCCCGGTCGGAGCGGCCCCGCTCCTTGGAGCGGCCGAGGGCGGTGCGGCCGGTGGGGGACAGAGGGGTGCTGAGCAGCTCGGTCATACGGTTACCGTAGGAGCCGAGTGGCCTGGAGGAACACGTCCACTTCGGCGCCGTCAAGGGAGACCACTTTGCGGGAGCAGCAGGTCGACGTGCCCGTGGCCGTCGACCGGACCGGTCCGGTGCCCCTGGCGACCCAGGTGGGCGACCAGCTGCGCGCGGCCATGCGCGGCGGCCAGCTCACTGCGGGTTCGCGCCTGCCGTCCAGCCGGAGCCTGGCCAGCCTGCTCGGGGTCAGCCGGACCGTGGTCACCGAGGCCTATCAGCAGCTCTACGCCGAGGGCTGGCTCGACGGGCGGCACGGCTCGGGCACCTACGTGGCCGACGTCCACGCGGGCGACGGGTTCTCCGCCCGCCCGGCCGAGCCCCGGCCGTCCCCCGACGCCGACTTCTACCCCCCGCTGCACGCGCCCGACGCCGGTCTGGTCGACCTGCGGCCCGGCCGCCCCTGGGTCATGGCCTACGACACCGCCGCCTGGCGGCGGGCCTGGCGGGCCGCCGGAGACCTGCCGATGAGCGCGTGGCCCGACCTCTACGGCGACCCGATGCTGCGCGAGGCCCTGGCCGACCACCTGCGCAGGGCGCGGGCGGTGCCCGCCGGGCCGGGGGACGTGCTGATCACGCGCGGCACCGGCAACGGTCTCGACCTGCTGGCCGCCACCCTGCTGAGGCCCGGCGACCGGGTCGGGGTGGAGGAGCCGGGTTACCGGTCGGCCCGGCGGATCTTCGCCTCGCGGGGCGCCGAGATCGTGCCCTGCCCGGTCGACGCCGACGGACTGATCGTCGACGACTTGCCCGCCGGCCTGCGGATGATCTACACGACCCCCGCGCACCAGTTCCCGACCGGAGGCCGCCTGCCCATCCCGCGCCGGGAACGCCTGCTCGCCTGGGCCCGCGCCACCGGCGCGCTCGTCGTCGAGGACGACTACGACGCCGAGTTCCGCTACGACGTCGCCCCGCTCCCCGCCCTCTACGGCCTCGGCCCCGAACAGGTCGTGCTGCTCGGCACCCTGTCGAAGTCGCTCAGCCCCGACGTCGGCGTCGGCTGGCTGGTCGCGGGCAGGCCACTGCTCGACCGGATCGCGAGAACGCGCAAGGAACTGGCCGACCGCACCTCGGGCCCCGTCCAGCGGGCCGTCGCGATCATGCTCGACCGCGGCGACCTCGACCGGCACCTGAGACGCATGCGCCTGGAGTACGCCCGCAGGCGCGAGGCCGTGGTCGCCGCCCTCGGCCCGTGGACCAAGGGCGACACGGCCGGTCTCCACGTCCTGGCGGAACTTCCGGAACACGTCGTGCCGGAAATCGTCGCGGGAGCCCGTGAGCGGGGCGTCCTGGTCGACACGACCCTCCGCCACCACCACGGCCCGCCCCGCGTCCACGGCCTGGTCGTCGGGTACGGCTCCGCCGCACTCCACGACGTCCGCCGGGGCTGCGGGATCGTCAGGACACTTCTCGACCGGGCGCTAGACGTACAGCTAGACCACGCTCTCCAGGAGCCGGAGCTCCTCCCGGGGACGGGGCACCTCTAACTGAGGCGCGCTGTCACCGATCAGACGGGCGACGTCGATGGCCCCCGGATCCCCCTCGGCGGAACCCGGAACCTGCGAATGCCCGAAATGTCCCCCGCGGGCCCAGAGGCGGCGGCTGCCGTCCTGCACCAGCGAATGGGGAAGAGGTAGGGGCGGACCTGCGGGCCAGCGCCGGGGGACCTCCCACGAGTCCAGCCAGGCGAGGATCTCGTCGAGACCGTCGAGCTTGCTGTCGGTGAACGGTTCGTGCACCGACCCCAGCACGCTGATCTGGACGCACACCCGGCCGTGCCGGTTGAGGTCTCCGGTGAGGCCGCAGGCCGCGCGGGTCGGCGGCAACTGCTGGATGATCTGCCCCGTCACCGGATTCCACACCAGGTGAGCGGGGCGGTTGAGCTGAACGAGCCGCTGGGCCACGGATTTGGCCGAGATCCCTTGCGGGTCCGTAGGCCAAATGAACCAGACCACCCTGGGCGCGCCCCCGAGCATGGGGCCGGCGTCCTGGGGAGCGGGAATGCGACTGGCGACGGGTAGCCATGCCTGGGCCACTGTGCCCCCTCATGTCCTCGGTCGCCCTGTTTTCTCCCCTTATGCTCTCCGAGCGAAACGCGCGATCCCGTACCTGCCCCGCCGTACGACGGCGTAGCCCCGGGTCAGCGCGCGTTCCCGGAGATAGACCAGCGGGAGCGCCCGGCCCTCCACGGCGCGGGCGAACCGGCCCGGTCCGGTGGTCCGGCTCACCGTCAGGCGGGGAACCGCCAGCATGTCGGGGGCGGGCAGCTCGGCGAGGTCGTTGGCGACCGCGCACGCCGCCCAGAAACCGGCCCGGCGGGCCTCCCGGCGGACCCGCGCGCTGGAGTAGCCGTAGGGATAGGCCATCGTCGTCACCGGGAGCCCGAGTCTGTCCTCCAGGATCGCCTTTCCGCGCCGGAGTTCCTGGCGGAGCTGCGCGTCCGGTAACTGGTCGAGCTGCGGGTGGCTGTGGCTGTGCCCGGCGATCTCGTGGCCCTGGGCCGCCGCCTCGCGCGCCTGCGACCAGGTGACCATGTGGTCGAGCGGACGCCCGGCGGCCTCCCCGCCCGCGTCGGCCACCCAGCCCGTGGTGAGGAAGAGCGTGGCCGGGAAACCGAACCGGTCGAGGATCGGCAGCGCCTCGGTGTGGAAGTCGGCGTAGCCGTCGTCGAAGGTCAGCACCACCGGCTTGGCCGGCAGGGTCACGCCGGTGCCGTTCACCGCCGCGATCAGGCCCGCGAAGGTCATCGGGGTGAACCCGTTGCGGGCCAGGTAGTCGAGCTGCTCGGCGAAGTCGCCCGGCCGCACCGCGAGCGGGCGCGTCTCCGCGTTGGGCCGGTCGGTGACCGAGTGGTACATCAGGATCGGCACCCTGGTGGGCGTCGGGGTGGTCATCGGCGTGCCTTCCCGACGAGGTAACCCCAGGTCGTCCACGCCAGCCCGACGACGATCGCCACCGAGCGGCCCGGCCGGAGGGTGACCAGGCCCTTCAGCGCCCCGAGCGGCAGCGTCCTGAACGTGTACGACCGCTCGCTCGCCAGCCCGTCGCCGCTGCCCACGCTCCGGGTGACCAGGGCCTTCGACAGGCCCTCGGCATAGCAGCGGGACCGGAAGTAGCGGAAGGTCTCCCGCGCCGCCGGGACCTTGTGGCCGATGCCCGCCGAGGGCTCGAACAGCAGCACCGCGCCGGGCATCCGCTGGGTGAGCCGGATGCAGAACTCCGTCTCCTCGCAGCCAAGCGGGCGGCTCCGGCCGCCCTTCACGCTCCGGCCGATGCCGGTGGAGAAGCCGCCCACCGCGCCGATCACCTCACGGCGGAAGATCGCGTTGCCGCCCATCACGTTGCGGATCGGCGCCCGGGTCTCCGGCATGCCCTTGTAGGTGCAGCCGACCGTCCAGTCGAACTCGGCCGGGAACCAGCGGGGCCGCCTGGTGGCCCAGAGCGGGCGGGTCAGCCCGCCCGCCCCGACCACTCCGGGCCCGGCCATGGCCGACTCCAGGCCCTCGATCCAGCCGGGGTCGGCCACCGCGTCGTCGTCGAGGAACGCGACGTACTCGCCGGTGGCCGCCTCGGTGCCGGTGTTCTTGCCGCCGGACAGGCCCCTGTCGTGCGCGTTCTCCAGCACGATCGCGTCGGGGCAGGCGCGCTTGAGCCGCAGGTGCAGGTCGGGGTTGTGGTCGACGACCAGGATGAGCTCACGCGCCGGGACCGTCTGGGCCCGCACCGACGCCACCGCGGCGGCGATGTCGTCCCAGCGGTCCTCGGTGTACGCGCAGATCACCACCGACGTCTTCATGCCGCACCCTGGTCGGCCGTGGCCGCCGTCAGCGGCCTGGCGACCGGACGCCGCCGCCACTCCCGCACGATCGTGCGCAGCACCCGCAGCCCGTCGCGGACCGCCCGCAGGTTCGACTCGCCGTGGATGCGGTTGCGCTCGTGGCTGGGCACCTCGTGCACCCGCAGGCCCGCCCTGGCCGCCCGGATGTTCATCAGCGTCTCGACCTCGAAGCCCTCGCAGTCGAGGTCGAGCGCGGGCAGGTGGCGGGCCCAGAAGGCGTTGTATCCGTAGCAGAGATCGGTGTACCGGGTCCGGTAGAGCGTGTTGACGATCGCCCGCAGCACGGTGTTGCCGGCCCGCCGGGTGACCGTGAGGTCGTCGCTGCCGCCGCCGGGGACGTACCGCGACCCCTTGGCGAAGTCGGCCCCGCTGACCAGGGCGCTCACGAACTGGACGATCTCCCGGCCGTCGGTCGACCCGTCGGCGTCGATCATCACGATGATGTCGCCGGTGCAGGCCGCGAACCCGGCGGCCAGGGCGTCGCCCTTGCCCCGCCCGGTCTGGTGGACGATCCGCAGGCCCGGCCGCAGCCTCCGGGCCACCTCGACGGTGTCGTCGGTCGAATGGCCGTCGACCAGGACGACTTCGTGCACCCACGTCGGCAGCGTCGCGAAGACGTGGGGCAGGTTCTCGGCCTCGTTCATCGCCGGCACGACCACGCTGACGGTCGGGGAGACCGCGAGGTGGGGGCCGACGGCGGTGTAACGCTCGACATGCGGAAGCGGCCGCAAGCCGGTGATCTCGGGACTCATGGTGACGGAAATGTCCTTCCGGGCGGTCTGTCATGAGCGGAGACTGCCAGCGGACCGGCGCGACTGGACGGAATTGGGGCTGAACCCGTCCCGGTCGTGGGGCAGAGGGTGTGTGGGGTCGTCACCCGCCGTGCTGTGCGGGGGTGACGCGAGTGCGGGGGCGGTGAAGCTGGCGCAGGATCACCAGAAACGCGCTCACGACCGCGACGGTGGCCACGCCTGCACGCGGGGACCAGGCGTCGAAGAGGAGCATCGCCTCGGCGAGAAGAACGTTGACAGCCAGACTGGCGGCCAGTCCGACGGTTAGAGCCGATAGAGGGTCACGATCACGCAACAGTCCGGCGATGGCCGCGCCGGGCGCCAGGAGCAGGAACAGGGGCGTCAAGATCAACCTGGCCGGCGTCTGCGCGTCGGCCAGCGCGAGCACGGCGCCCGCGAGACACGACGCGCCGAGCACACCGATCAGGACGGTCCGGCTGGTCCCCATGTCACTCTCCTGGCTGGTGGAGGCACTTCATAGGATCAACCGGGGACGAGCCCGTCAATGCCGACGCTCTCGCGCCGCCCCCGGTTCACAAAGAACAGGGACTCTATCGGTAACGACTCGGCAACCGCCCGTGTTACGCGCCGGACTGCTGGGGCTCCTCCGACAACTGGGTCGCGGGGGTCTCGGTGGGCGCGGAGGTCGGCTCGTCGGTCTTGGTCGGCGTCGGCGTGGGCCGGGGCGGCTGGGAGGTCGGGTCGGGCCATCCGCCGGGCGGCGGGCCGTAGCCGTCGCCGCGCCAGGTGATCCGGCACGACGGGTTCCCGCCCGGCGAGGTGATCGCGATCGTGGCCGAACCGGCCGCGCGCGGGTTGACGATCGAGATCGTCATGCGCCCGCTGGCGCCCTTCTGCAGCATCCCGCGCGTCGGGGCGATCGAGACGCCCTCGCCCGCGCTGGCGCGCCATGCGATTGGAGCGTTCCTGGCGGTGAGGTAGAGCACCTCGCCGGTGGCGTCGCCGACGTCGCCGGGGCAGGTCATCGACAGGGCGGCCTTCGCCGCCGGGGGCCGCTTGGTCGGCCGGGGCCTGGCGGGCGCGCGCGTCGGGGTGGGCCGCGCCGACGGGACGCCCGCCGCCGTCGGGACCGGGGCGGGCGCCCGCGTGGACGACGTCTCCACGGCCTCCGCGGGCTCGGGCGACGGCGTGTCGGGGATCGGCTCCTCGGCCGGCGGGTCGGTGTCGACGTCGTACTGGGGAGCCTGGACGGTGCCGTCGGCGGTGTCGTCGGTGGGCTGCGGCTGGGGCATGGCCTCGATACGCGTGGGCGCGCCCGCGCTCGCGCCGTTCAGCCAGAACACCCCGCCCCCGGCGATCAGGACCACGCCGAGAGCGGCCACAGCGGGCGTCGCGCGCCGGGACTTCTTCTTCCCCGCCGCCCGCCGTGACACGCCCCCCGCCCGGCGGCCCCGCTTCACTCGGGGCCGCCGCCCGACCGGCACGGGGAACCCGTCCCGGTCGAAGTGATCCCCTTCCTGGGCGATGAGGATCTTCGTCTCGTCTCGTTCCGGGTGGGCGCAGGTGTCCACGACCCGGCGCCGCAGCGACAGCGGCGGGAACGCGACCGGCACCATCTCCAGCAGCTTCGGCGCCGCGACGTGCCGCTGCCTGCCCTCGGTGCAGACCTCGCAGCCGCCGATGTGGCGGCTCAGCCGCTGGCGCAGCAGCGTGCTCAGCGGTCCGTCCCAGGAGTCGACCATCGCCGACAGGTCGGGGCAGTGGGCCCGGCCGGTCCGCGCCAGCACGACAGCGGCGGCCGAGTTCTCCAGGTGGTCCCGGGCCCGCTCCAGCCGGGTGGCGGCCTGGCGGGAGGTCAGCCCCAGCACCGCGCCCGCCTCGGCCGGGGTCAGGTCGTGGCGCAGGGACAGCTCCAGCACCTCGCGCTCGGGCCCGCTCAGCTCACCCAGGGCCTCGTGGACCAGCGCGGTCATCTCGGGGTCGGGGCTGTCGGCGAGGTCGATCGGCCCGGTCGCGGGACCCGGCGTGCGGGCCGCGCACTGGAAGCGCACCAGGGCGTAGAGCCAGGCGCGTAACCGCTGCGTCTCGGTCAGCCGCCCCACCGAGGCGCAGGCGAGCACGAGGGCGTCGTGCACGGCGCTCGCGGCCAGGTCGAGGTCGTGCAGCCGGGAGTAGGCGTAGTCGTTCAGCCGATCGGCGTACGCGTCGTACAGGCTGGCTGGTGCGTGCGCGTCGGAGCGCTTGAGCGCGTCGAGCAGACGATGGTCGTCGGCTCGGCCGACGGTCGGCCATCCGGGCAACGGAATTCCTCCCCGAGAACAGGGGGCCTGCCGGTCCCCACACGAGAAGGACGCCCCTTCCGGGGCCCGCGTTTACTGTCTTCCAGGCCATGCTCAAGTGGCATGACCTGGGAAAACAGCGACTCCTGTGACTTGCGTGACCTCTACTGCGCGCTGGGGCGGTTGGGGGTGCGCAGGCGGCCCGCGATGGTCCTGGAGGGGGGTGACGGCGCGGATCTCCAGCTCCTCCGAGGCTTACTGGGCGCTGGGGCAGTTGGGGGCGCACAGGCGGCCCGCGATGGTCCTGGAGGGGGGTGACGGCGCGGATCTCCAGCTCCTCCGAGGCTTACTGGGCGCTGGGGCAGTTGGGGGTGCGCAGGCGGCCCGCGATGGTCCTGGAGGGGGGTGACGGCGCGGATCTCCAGCTCCTCCGAGGCTTACTGGGCGCTGGGGCAGTTGGGGGCGCACAGGCGGCGGGCGATGCCCTGGAGGAAGATGTTGCGGATCTCCAGCACCGTCTCGGGGAAGAAGGCCTCGCCGCCGGTCGCCTTGGCGATGTTCTGCATCTGCGTCCGGTTCTCGTCACCCTGGGTGTTGAACGAGATGATCAGGATCGAGACCGGCTTGGCGGGGTCGTAGTGCTCCTTGAGCCGCTTGAGTATGCCCGCGTTGGTGATGCCGCCGCTCGGGTCGTCGTTGCCGACGCCGTCGGTGAACAGCAGGATCGTGTTGATCTTGTCGGCCTCGTACTCCTCGGTCATCTTCCGGTAGGCCGCCCACAGGGAGTCGTTCAGGCCGGTGTTGCCGGTGGGGATGGCCTTGATCGCGGCCATCTGGGCGGCGATCACCTCACGCCGGGTGACGCCGTCGATCTGCTGGGCGAGCGGCCCGACCGGGACCGTCTCCTTCCAGTCGACGCCCTTGCCGTTGAGGTTGTCGGAGAAGACCCAGATGCCGATCTCGGTCTTGTCCGGGAACAGCTTCAGGCCCTCGATGCCGACCTGGGAGATGGCCTGCATGCGGGTGATGCCGGTCGCGTCGGCGGGCCGCGCCATCGTGCCGGAGATGTCGGTCAGCGACAGCAGCTTGGTGCCCAGGCCCACGCGCTTCCACGACTGGGCGAGCTTGGTGACGGTCGCGGCGTCGGGCACGGGCAGCGACACCGGCGCCTCGGCCTGCATCCCGGTCTCGGGGGTCAGCACCGTCCCCTTGCCCTCGGGCGAGCGGAAACCGTGCTCCTGGACGGTTTTGCGGGACGCCGCGGAGGCGAGCTCGGCGGTGAAGAGCTTGGCGGCCTGCACGACGTCGGGGTCCTTGGCCGTGGTGACGATCGGGTAGTCGAGGCTGACGGTGCCCTCGGCCGGATAGAGCGCCACGGCGGCGTTCTTGTTCTTGCTGTTGAACTCCCAGATCGACTGCTCGGAGGTCACCCCGATGGGCACCCGCCTGGCGGCCTTCGACAGGGTCGCGAACAGGTTGTCGGGCGAGGTCACCTTCGACTCCGACAGCTGGCGCAGCACGCCGACCAGCAGCTCCTCGGCGTTCTCGTCGCCGCTCTGCTGGAGGACCCCGGCCCCGGCCAGCAGCGCGCCGAGCCCGGCGGCGTTCTTGGCGGGGTCGAGCACGACCACGCGGACCTTGCTGGCCAGGCCGTCGGGGTTGGCGGCGTTGGCGGCCGTCATCAGGCCGGTCCAGCTCGGCTGCAGCGACTCGGCCAGTTTGGCGGCGGCGGCCTTCGGCGCGGCCAGCACGATCGGCGAGGCGGCCAGGTTCCCGGTCACCTTGGGCGCCGACTTCTCCGGCATCTGGGACAGCCACAGCGACGAGTCGGGGATCCACATGTCCGGCGCGGAGCTGGCGCCGCCGGTCCCGGCCAGCGCGGCGGCGACCCCGTCGGAGTCGGTGCCCTTCACGGCCACCTCGACGCAGCGCCCGTCGACCTGCTTCTCGGCCTTGACGAACCGGCCGGCGATCTCGCTCACGGCCGGCTCGATGTCCTTGGCGACGGCCACGTACAGGGACACCTTCTCGCCGGAGCACCCGGCCGAGTCCTTGTTCACCACGACGTACGCCGCCACACCCAGGAGGACCGCGAGGGCCACGGCCCCGGCGAGGGGGACGAGCACCTTGCCCGGCCCGGCTGACTTCCGCCGGGACGGCGGCTGCTCGTACGCGGGGTAGCCGCCCTCGATCTCGTCAGTGCGGTGACGTCCCACGATGGCCTCTTCGTCGCTCGTTGGTCTCCCTGTCCAGGCATAAAGGGAGATTCTCCGTAATGCTTACGGAACCATAGTGGCAACCACTAGACCGGCAAAACGTCCCTTTTACTGCGATGATGGGCATCGCGATACATCTTGACACCGCCATCTCGCGATGTATCGTGTTGTGCAATTCGACGAATCTGCACCCGGGGGCTGGGATGCGTGACGGGGATCTCCTGCTGCTGGAGTTCAACCGCCCCGGCCTGCCGCCCTCGGCCAGAGAGGCGCTGCGGGCCCTTCCCGGGCTGCGCGCCGTCCATCTGACGGGCCGTCACGGCCGGGTCTGGACGATCCCCGGCGGGGCCTCAGAGGTGATCGACGCCCTCCGGGACGCCGGCATGGACGTGGCGGTGCTGTCGCTTCAGTGGTCGCAGACGTGCCCGCGCCAGGCCCTGCCGCCTTCGTACACGGCGATCCCCGCGAGCGTGAGCGCCACCAGCGGGTCGGCCCACCACCAGCCGATCGAGGCCGCCCCGAGCCCGGCGAGCACGCCGGCGGCGGTGATCCCGCACAGCACGTTCTGGGTGCCCTCGCCGGTCGTCGCGGCCGAGGCCAGGCGGGCCCCGACGCGGCGCTTGGCCCACCCGAGGACCGGCATGCTGACCAGGCTGATCGTGGTCACCGCGACGCCGAGACCGGTCGGCGCGGCCCGGTGACCGTGGCCGAGGTCGTGGAGCACGTGAACCACCAGATAGGGCGCCAGCAGCCAGAAGCTCACCGCGACCGCGCGGGTCGCGCGGCGCTCGGCGAACGGTGACAGCAGCCGGTCGCCGGTGAAGCGCCACAGCACGACGAGGCTGGCCAGCGCCTCGACCAGGGCCGCCAGGCCCCACCCGAGCAGCGCGGCCGAATCGGCGGTCCAGCCGGCGTAGACGCCCAGCAGGCTCTCGGCGCCGAGCCAGCCGAGGGTCGCCACCGACAGCAGGCGCGCGCGGCGGGCGTCCCTCAGCCAGCTCTCGGCCACAACAACGGCCGGGCGCGTGAGCGTCCGCTGGTCAGGCACCTTGACCCCCGATCGCACTCGCACCGCCGGATACAGCGCTGAGTACTGTACCGGTCACGATCGGTCACATCTGTTTCGCCGTCGCCAAGGGGTGGCAAGGGTAGGCTTGCGTGATGGTCATCGAGCTCCACGACCCGGCCGACCCGCGCCTGACCGACTTCACCCACCTGCGCGACGTCGAGCTCCGCAAGAGCCTGGAGGCCGAACACGGCCTGTTCCTGGCCGAGGGCGAGAAGGTCATCCGCCGCGCCCTCCAGACCGGCCACCCCGCCCGCGCCTTCCTGACCACCCCGAAGTGGCTCACCCACCTGGCCGACGTGCTGGAGAACCAGGTGGTGTACGTCGTGGGCGACGCCCTCATGGAGCAGGTCACCGGCTTCCCGGTCCACCGGGGGGCGCTGGCCTCCTTCGAGCGGCTGCCCCTTCCGAAGGTGGCCGACCTGGCCCGGCGGTCGGCGCGGATCGTCGTGCTGGAGGACCTCGTCGACCACTCCAACGTCGGCGCGATCTTCCGCTCGGCGGCGGCGCTCGGGGTCGACGCCGTGGTCCTGTCGCCGCGCTGCGCCGACCCCCTCTACCGCCGCGCGATCAAGGTCTCGATGGGCGCCGTCTTCGCGGTCCCGTGGGCGCGGATGGACGACTGGCACGGCGGCCTGGCCGCCCTCGACGGCTACGACCTGCTCGCCCTCACCCCCGACGCCTCGGCCGTGCCGATCGACGAGGTCAGGCTGGGGGAGAGGACCGCGCTGCTGCTCGGCTCCGAGGGCGACGGGCTGTCGTCGCGCTGGCTCTCGCAGGCGACCGAGCGCGTCCGCATCCCGATGAGCCCGGCCGCCCTGAAGAACGGCGTCGACTCGCTCAACGTGGTGGCCGCCGCCGCTATCGCCTGTCACTCACTCGTTCGGCCCAGCTCAGCAGGTTCCGCGCCGTCGTGAACCGCCGCAGGTCGCCGGTGTCGCCCAGGATCACGCCGAGATAGGTGTGCCCGTCGCGTCTTGCCGCGAACGCCAGGCAGTAGCCGGCGGCCCGCGTGTAGCCCGTCTTCAGCCCGATCGCGCCCGGCGTCGTGGCGAGCAGCTTGTTGGTGTTGGTCCAGACGTGCCCCGAGGCCCTCGCGACCCTGGTCCGGGCGATCTGCGACAGCACCCGGTCCTTCAGCACGACCCGGGTCAGCTCCAGCTGGTCCCTGGCGGTCGAGTACTGCCCCGGGGCGGGCAGCCCGTCGGCGTTGACGAACCGGGTGTCGCGCAGGCCGAGGGAGCGGGCCGCGGTGTTCATCCGCGCCACGAACCGCTGCCTGCCGGGACCGTAGGCCCGCGCCAGCGCGTTGGAGGCGTCGGCCGCCGAGGGCAGCAGCAGGGCGTAGAGGAGCTGCCGTACGGTCAGCCGCTCACCGGCCCGCAGCCCGGCGTGGGTCGCGCCGCTCGCGTGGGCGTGGTTCACGTCGGCGGCGGTGATCGTCACCAGGTCGTCGAGATCGGCCTGGCGGCGCACGACATAGGCCGTCATCACCTTCGTCAGGCTGGCGACCGGGACCCGGCGATCCTCGTGTTTGGCGTACGGGACCGTTCCCGACGTGACATCCACGACGTACACCTCGGAGGCGGTCACCCGAGGGTCGGCATGGGCTGGAACGGAGAGAAAAATCGCCCAAGTGAGCACGGCGGTGACGAGAACGGCGGCACGCATGCCCGCATGATCGCACGGGTAGGCATGCGACCGCCGGACGGCATTCGGGGGGAGACGACATGGCGGGCAGATTCGTCATCAGCAGGGACACGGCCGGGACCTACCGGTTCAGGCTGGTCATGGGCAACGGGCAGACCATCGCGGTCAGCGGGCCCTTCACCAGCCGCGCGGCCTGCGTCAACGGCGTCGAGTCGGTGCGCCGCACCGCCCCCGAGGCGGCTCTCGACGACTCGGAGCTCTAACCCGCCTGCGCCGCCGGGGCGTTCCGGCCGCGGCGGCGCCACCGGGCCCACCCGACCAGACCGGCCAGCACCACGACGGCGAGCACGACCGCGGCGACCGGCGAGTCGGCGGCGAGCCGGAGCCAGGCCCAGACGACCGAATAGAGCCCGAACCAGACCAGCGGCGCCCAGGTCAGGCAGCCCAGCGCGCTCGCGACGAGATACCAACGGTAGTTGATCCGCAGCACGCCCGCCACCCACGGCAGCGTGTGCCGCAGCCCCGGCACGAAGAAACACCCGTAGACGGCGAGTGCCCCCCATTTGCGGACGACGTTCTCGACCTTGATGATCCGCTCTTGCCCGATCCTGCGCCCGAGTCGCGACGCGTAGACGGCGTCGCCGACCTTGTGTCCCACCCAGTAGTAGACCTGGAAGGCGCCGAAGAGGGCGACCGTGAGGATCGCGCCGACGAGCCAGTAGGGCAGCCCGAGAATCGACGCCGCCATCGGGTCTGGGAACTCCACCGTGCCGCCTTGGAATGACAATTAGGACAGCCTTACCTTAAGCGAGCCCGCCTGGACCGCGCCACGCACCACACCCCCTGCAACCGGACGGCAACCACCACTCAACCACGGCGTTCTACAAAAAAGGCATGAAATCCCGCAGCCTCGTCGCGAGCGGCGGCCGGACCGCGCTGCGACTCCTCATCGCCACCGCCGTGGCCACCGCCGCCTACCTGACCGGCACGACGATCACCGAAGAGCCGGCCCGCACCCTCACCCTGTCGGCCCGGTCGATCCCCGCCGAGAACGGCCTGGTCACCCCCGAGCCCGGCGAGGTCACCGTGGGCGAACTCGCCGGCTGCTCCTACCGCGCCCGCAGCGTGGTGGCCTCCGGCGCCGTCACCTACGAATGGACCCTCCAGCGCCGCAGCGTGACGACCGGCGCCTGGCAGGACTACCTGTCCAGCACCGGCGGCTTCAGCGGCGCCACCCGGACCGTCGACTGGCGCGTCCGCGTCCCCGGCAACCCCGGCTCCTACCGGGTGGTCCTGGACGTCTCAGGTGACCGCATCATGAGCGAGAAGTTCCTCGTGACCTGCTGATTCTTGGGTCTGGATCTCCCCGGCCCGGGGGAGGGCCGTCGTGGTCAGGACGCCTCGGCCTCTGGAGCACGCGATGTCCCACCACCTCGACTCACCCCTCGCCCGCCAGGACCCGCGCCTGGACATCTGCGACCTCTACGTCTTCCGCGGCGAACGCGGCACCGTCTTCGCCGCCGACCACAGCCACTCCTTCGCCGGCCCCGACGCCCCGAAGGGCCTCCACCCGGAGGGCCGCTACGAGTTCAAGATCGACGGCAACGGCGACGCCGTCGAGGACGTCACCCTCCGCTTCACCTTCGGCGAGCGCGACGAACAGGGCGGCCAGACCTTCCGCCTCGACTGGGTGACCCCCGCCGGAGGAGAGACGATCGCCGAGGGCCGCATGGGCGAGACCGTCGAGTTCGACGGCGGCGGCCGGGTCTGGACCGGCCAGGCCGGCGACTCCTTCTGGATCGAACCCGACGTCCTGCACGCCGTGGGCCAGGCCTTCCAGCACGGCATGAAGGTCGACCTGACCGGCTGGAACCCCGACAAGGCCGGGAACCTGTTCGCCGGGCACACCGTCTACTCGACCGTCGTCGAACTGCCCGACGGCGAACTGAGCCGCATCGCCGCCCCCGACGGGCGGATCGGCGTCTGGGCCCAGACGAGCCTGGCCACCGACAGCGGCGGCTGGCGCCCGATCAACCGCGCGGGCCTGCCCATGATCCACCCCCTGTTCACCCAGTACGACGAGGACCTCGGCGACCGCCTCAACACCAACGGCCCGGCCGAGGACATCGAACTCCACGGCGAGGTGATCCGCTCGAAGGTGGCCGGGGTCGTCCGCGCCTACGGAACGGCCGCCGACCCGGAGGCCTACGCCCAGACGGTGATGGAGCGCATGCTGCCGAACATGCTGCCGTACACGATCGGCACCGAGGCGGCCTTCACCTTCGCGGGCTGGAACGGCCGCGCCCTGACCGACAACGCCCCCGACGTCATGTTCTCCTTCGCGGCGAACACGCCGGTGACCCTCGGCATCGGGCGCGAATCGGTCAGCCCGAAGCCGAGAGACGAGTTCCCGTACCTGCCGCCGGTCGGAGAGCCGGAGTGATCCCGGCCTCAGACGCGGTCGAGGGCGACCTCCGCGTCGTCGACCCAGCGCTGGACGCCGACCCGCCGGGCCACCGTGAGCGCCTTCTCGTAGTGGGCGCGCGCCTCCGGGTGGCCCAGCTTCACCGCCAGGTCGCCCAGGGTCCGGGCCACCGGCCACAGCGCCACCACGCCCGTGCCCGCCCCGGCGATCCGGTCGTGGAAGGGGCGTAGGGCGGCGTAGGCCTCGTTCATCCGGTCGACGTCGTCGAGCCGGAGGCCGGCGAGGGCGCGCCAGGTCATGGCCAGCTCGTAGAGGAAGTCGCCCCGGACGGGTTCGCG
Source organism: Herbidospora cretacea (assembly GCF_001570605.1). Taxonomy (GTDB): domain Bacteria; phylum Actinomycetota; class Actinomycetes; order Streptosporangiales; family Streptosporangiaceae; genus Herbidospora; species Herbidospora cretacea. Next base: position 161,467 of record NZ_BBXG01000016.1, read on the forward strand.
CGTGACGGCCACCGCACGGGCGTCGCGCAGGTGCCCGGCCTCGGCCAGCGCCACCGCGTAGGCGTCGAGGGTCCACTTCGCGCCCCGGGTGTGCGCCTCGCCGAGGGCGTCGGCCATCTCGTCGGCCCTGCCCTGGACCAGGTGGAGGCAGAAGGTCGCGATCAGCGGCAGGTCCTGACGGCCCTCCAGCATCCCGGCCCGCGCGGTCAGCCGGGCCGCGTTCCGGTAGGCCGCCTCGGCCCCGGCGTAGTCACCGGTGATCATGAGGCGCTGCCCGGCGTACCAGGCGCCGACGGCCGCCGGGGCGGCCAGGCCGTACTGCTGGCCCAGCTTGTCGGCGCGGGCCAGCTGGCGGTCGGCCTCGGCGAAGTCGCCGCGGGCCGCCGCGCATTCGAGCAGGACCAGGTGGGCGAGGGTCTGGACCGAGATCTGGCCCGACTCCGCGCCGACCCGGAGCAGCTCGCGCCCGATGTCCTCGCGCTCGTCGACCTGGGCCAGTGTGTAGGACTGGCGGAGCCGCCCGCTGAGCGCCATCGCCAGGAGGTTGGGGTCGCCGCTGGCGCGGGCCAGCTCCTCGGCCTCCAGCGAGGCCTGCTCGCCGCGCGGGGTCGCCGAGCCCTCCAGCTCCAGGGCGAGGGTCGCCAGGAGGCTGGCGCGCAGCGAGTGTTCGCTGGGCGGCAGCTCCAGCAGCGCCTTCTCGGTGACGTCGACGATCTCCCACGCCGTGCGGGTGAAGTCGCGGGCGATGCCCTTGTGGGGGACGGCCAGGGCCGCCGCCACCCGGGCGGTCAGTTCGAGGTCGCCCAGCGGGAGCGCCACGTCCATCGCGTCGCGGCGGTGGGCCCGTGCGGCGGTCATGTCGCCCGCGAGGGCCAGGGCGTGGATCGTGCGGACCTGGAGTTCGAGCCGCTCCTTGATCTGCCGCCCGCCCGCCCGGTCGTAGGCGTTGATCGCGCGTTCCCACTGGGAGGCCGCCTCGCGGTAGGCGTAGCGGCGTTCGGCCTGCTCACCGGCGAGGCCCGCGTAGCGGACCGCCTTGGCGGCCGTGTCGGCGGTGCCGGCCAGGTCGTAGTGGTGGGCCAGGGCCGCGACGTCGCCGGGGTTCCGGGCCTCGATGACCGACGCCACAGCGGCGTGGAGCCGGGAGCGGCGCAGCCGGGACGCGTCGGAGTAGAGCGTGTCGCGGACCATCTCGTGGTCGAACCGCAGACGCCCGGCGCCCGGCTCGGTGACCAGACCGGCCAGCAGCGCGGCCTCGACCGCGTCGACGACCGAGTCCTCCTCGCCGGAGATGTCGACCAGGACGTCCACGTCGACGTCACGGCCGATCACGGCGGCCTGCAGCAGGATCTGCTGGGCCCTCTCGGGCAGCCGGGCGATGCGGCGGCGCAGCACGTCGCGGACCCCGGAGGGGACCTGGGAGATGTCGGCCTCCGCCTCGAACAGGCGGACGGTCTCCTTCACGTAGAACGGGTTGCCGCCGGTGCGCTCGACGATGGCGGCCACGACGTCGTGGTCGATCTCGCCGCGCACGAACGTCGCCCGCACGAGCTCGGCCGTCTGGGCGGGGGACAGCCCGTCGAGCTCGACCCGGACCGGGCCGAGCCGGGCCAGCGCGGCCAGCACGTCCTGCTGCTGGTCGTTGAGCTCGCCCTCGCGGCAGGTGACCACGAGCAGCACCCTGCTGGCGGCCAGCAGGCTCGGCAGGGCGCGCAGCAGCGCGAGGGTCTGGTCGTCGGCCCAGTGGAGGTCTTCGAGGGTGATCAGCAGCGGCGCCTCGCGGGCCACGCCCGACAGGAATCCGCCGACCGCCCGGTGGAGCCGGAAGCCACCGGAGGCGTCGTCGTCGTTGGGGACCGGCGCGTGGTCGTCGAGCAGGGGGGCCAGCAGCGCGCCGTACTCCCCGGCGCCACGGCGGGCGATCAGCGCCCGCAGCACCTCGACCCAGGCCCAGCCGGGCGGGGTCGCCGGGCTGTCGGGGCAGCCCCCGGCCGCGATGATCCAGCCCTGCTCCTCCAGCCGGCCGGAGAGCTGCCGCAGCAGCGTCGTCTTGCCCGATCCCGGGTCGCCGCCGACCAGCGCGATCGTGAGGCGGCCCGACTTGGTGTGGGGGACGGCGGCCAGCAGCGAGGTCAGCTCGGACTCACGGCCGACGAACGGCTCGGTCTCCAGCGGCGGCAGCGGGCTCACTTCGAGCGGGCGCGGCGGCCACGTCGGGGTCGTCTCGGCCCGGCGCGGCAGGATCGTCAGCTCAAGGCCCGGATCCTGCGACAGGATGTCGCTCTCCAGCTTGCGCAGCGCGGGCCCGGGGTCGATGCCGAGCTCGTCGTCGAGGATGGTCCGCGCCCGCCGCAGCGCGGCCAGCGCGTCACCCTGCCGCCCGCAGCGGTAGAGGCCCAGGGCCAGCAGCCGCCAGCCCTCCTCGCGCAGCGGATGTTCTGTGGTCAGCGCCTCGAGGTCGGGCACGGTCTCTGCGTGGAGCCCGAGCCGCAGCCCCGCGTCGGCGTGGCGCTCCCGCGCCACCAGCCGCAGCTCGCTGAGGCGCGTCACCTCGGCCTCGGCCCACGACTGGTCCTGGAAGTCGCTGTACGGAGTGCCCTGCCACAGCCCCAGAGCCGACTCCAGCCGGGCCCTGGCGGTCTGCGGGTTGTCGTCGAGCCGCTCGCCGGCCGCCCGCACGGTCGCCTCGAACCGGAGCGCGTCGACCTGCTCGGGCGCGGCCCGCAGGGCGTAGCCGGAGGCGACGGTGACCAGCAGCCGGTTGGGCCCGCCCCTCGGGCGGTTGGGCTCCAGCACCCGCCGCAACCGCGAGATGTACACCTGGAGGCCCGACTGCGCGCCCTTGGCGGCGTCGTCGGCCCACAGGTCGAACAGAAGAGTGTCGACCGGGACCACCTGACCCCGGGCGACGAGAAGCCTGGCCAGAACGGCCCGCTGGCGGAGGCCGCCGAGATCGAGCTCGTTGTCGCCGTCGTACGCTTCGACCGGGCCCAAGACCCGGAAGCCCACCGTGCTCATGTCAGCCGCCACGCTATGCGCGCCGCCAAACGGTACACAAGACGTTCACCGGTCAACCTCACTTCGGGGAGAGTGAGGTCAATTGTCGCGCAAGATCATGATGCTTTCTCGCGAGTGACGGGTTCCGCCTCGCGTCTGCCGTCCCGCCTGCGCAGGAGGGCCCAGCCGCCGAGAGCCAGCCCGCCCCACGGGATCTCGATCGTGTAGGTCCAGAAACCGAACAGGATCGCGGCGGCGGTGGCCTGCGCCTCGCCCGCGCCGAACCCGATCAGCGCGAGCGCGGTCCCGGCCTCCATGAACCCCGCGCCGCTGGGCGTGGCCAGCGCGCTGGTCAGCACCCGGGACAGCGCGAACACGGCGATCGACTGCGCCGTCCCCACCCACGACCCGGTCCCGACCATGCACAGCGCCAGGATCAGCCACTGGAACCCCAGGAAGAAGACCATCCCGAACGACATCTTCAGCCAGCCCGACCGGACGACCCCCGCCATGTCGGCCCGCAGCTTGTGGATGCCCTCCGACGCCCAGTGCTCGGCCGGCCGGATCTTCCTCGGCGTCAGCCCCACCACCCGGTCGGCGCCGTGCCCGATCACCCGGGCCCCGCGCTCCCAGAACAGCGCCGCCCCGACGACGACCACCAGCGCCAGCAGCGAGACCGAGGCCACCCACCCGGCGTTGGTCACACTGGGGGACAGCGCCGTCCCCGACAGCAGCAGCGCCAGGATGCCGGCCGCGGGCAGCAGGAACCGGAAGATCATGTTCCACACGCCGCTGACCAGCGTCGAGGCGACGATCGCCCCGACGGGGAACCCCCACCCCTTGGTCATCGCCATCGTCAACGCGACTCCGGCGGCCCCGCCGAACGGCAGCAGATTGCTCACCGCGCTCCCCGCGGCGTTCAGGGTGAGCGCCTGCGTGTGCCCCAGCCCGGGCAGCGACCCGGTCAGCACGAACGTGTAGGCGAGCAGGCTGGTCAGCCACACGACCGTCATCAGCGCGGCCATCTGCCAGGAGACCGCGGCGAACAGGCCCCCGATCTGCCCCCACGACATCGTCGCCCCGGTCAGCGACCCGATGATCGAGGGCAGGTAGACGATCAGCCCCGCGGCCAGCGCCAGCGACGCGACCGACATGCCGACCCGCACCCACCTGTTCATGCGCCCAGTCTGCCGGGCGCACAGAGCGCTTCGCTCCTCCTCTGGTACGAACCGGCCCAGATCCCCAGGGGGATAGTGCCGTCTCCGCTTCGGGCGTGATCTGAGATCGGGTGGAGACGTGATGAGCTTCGATCTGGCGTTCTGGCACGTGCCCGGCGGCGTCGACGTCGCCCGGGCCCGGGAGATCTACACGGGACGTCGTCACGGAGCCCTGAGTCAGTCGTCGAAGGGGTGGGTCATCTTCGTGCCGGGGGGCAGGTCGCGGCGGACGTACCACTCGGTGCCGAAGACATAGCGGTAGACCGGGGCGGGGATCTTGAGCAGGGCCGCCAGGGTGCGGTCGCCGTCTCCGCCGCTGGCCTGGGTGGCGTGGGCGGCCATCGACTGGCGTTTGACCGAGGTCCATCTGCGGACGTTCACGCGGTGGGTGATGTCGGCCGAGGCCGAGTAGGCGGTCTCGAACGAGCGGATGTCGAGCTGGGGGTAGAGCCGGGCGGCCAGGCGGACGCCCTTCAGGAGGGGGTCGCGGTTGACCGTCGCCTCCAGGAGGATCGGCGGGGTCGCCGCCAGCCTCGCGGCGCGGGTTCCCACGCGGTAGACCTGCACGTGGTCGGGGTGGCCGTAGCCGCCCGACGGGTCGTAGATGGTCAGGAGCTCGGCCTTCTCCTCGTCGAGGACCGCGGCCAGGCGGGTCGCGGCCTCCTCGATGTCGGCGTCCATGAAGGCGTCGGCCGGGCGGTCCTCCGCCCCGCCGCCGGCCTCCAGGCCCGAGTCGGCGTAGCCGAGGCGGACCACGCGGGCGCAGCCCAGCCGGGCGGCCGAGTCGTAGAGCTCGTTCATGCGGGTCTCGCCGAGCTCGTCGCCGTGGGGGAGCTCGGCCAGGCCGTGTTCGCCCGCTGTGGCCACCACCAGGACCACGCGGTGGCCCTCGGCTGCGAGCATCGCCATGGTCCCGGCCGTCAGCAGGGCCTCGTCGTCGGGATGGGCGTGAAAGAACACCGCTGTCTTCACCCGACACATGATCCCACCCTCCGATCGCGCGTTTGAGCCGGGTCCGGACCTCTGTCAGGCTGAACGGGTGCGCATCCTTCACGTGAGCGACTGCTACCTGCCCCGGCTGGGCGGCATCGAGGTGCAGGTCGCCGACCTGATCAGGAGTCAGCGGGAGGCGGGGCACGACGTCGAGGTGGTCACCGCCACCCCGGGCGAGCCGCTGCCGGGGGTCCATCGGGTGACCGCGCGCATGCCGTTCGACCTGCCGGTCCATCCGCGCGGGACCGGCCATCTGGCCCGGATCATGGCGGGATACCGGCCCGAGGTCGTCCACGTCCACACCGGCGCGGTGTCGCCGTTCGCGTGGATGGGGGTGCTGGCCGCCCGCCGGGCGAGGATCCCCACGGTCGTGACGGTGCACAGCATGTGGGATCCCGTCACCGCCAACCTCTACCGGGCGCTGCGGGCGACGTGGGGCTGGCAGAACTGGGGTCTGGTCGGCACGGCGGTCTCCGAGGCCGCCGCCCGGCCCATCCGGCGCGTGGCGGGGCCGAGAACGCCCGTCCACGTGGTGTCGAACGGGCTCGACCTGTCCGGCTGGCGGCCCGAGGGGCCGGGCCGTACACCTGCGAACGAGGTTCACGTGGTCGCGGTGGGCCGGCTGGCGCCGCGCAAGCAGCCCGTGCGGCTCCTGAAACTCCTGGAAGCCGCCAGGGCCAAGACCAGGCAGCCGATCACCCTGCGGGCCACGATCGTCGGTGACGGGCCCGCACGGGGGCAGATGGAGCGCCATCTGCGATCGAAGCGGATCGACTGGGTCGAGATGCCGGGAAGGTTCACCCGGGAACAGATCAGGGAGCTGCTGGCGGAGGCCGACGTCTTCGTCGCCCCGGCGCCCCGGGAGTCGTTCGGTCTGGCCGCGCTGGAGGCGCGCGCGGCGGGGGTGCCGGTGGTGGCACGGTCGCAGAGCGGTGTGGCCGACTTCGTGAGCCCTGGCAAGGAAGGCCTGCTGGGGCGCACCTTCGACGAGCTGGCCGGTGCGGTGGCACGGCTCGCGGGGGACCCTGCGCTACGAGGGGCGATCGCCGAGCACAATCGGTCGACGTCGCCGGTCAGATGCTCGTGGCCGGTGGTCCTTGAGGGGTTCGAGCGCTGTTACGAGCGGGCCGCCGACGCTTCTTCGGGCCGGCGGTAGGTCGGGGGCCGGGTCAAAAAGGGAGGACCCGCCCTGAGGGAGTGCGTAGGTCGATGGGCAGCGGCTGCCGGGGCGGACGGGGGCGCTGGATGATCTGGACCCTTTTCACAAGAGGCTCTCCTCTCCCGTATTGGTCTCAGCTTTCCCAGTAATACGTAATGATCACGCCAACCGGGTCACTTCAACCTTTACTTCTTGTCTTCCCGCAGGTGGTCCTTGGTAAATACCTTTCAAAGGGGGTACGTCAGCGTAGTCTCTCCCGCGCGCCACCACTACATGTGTTTCGCCTACTTTTGAGCGATTTGTCGGGTCGAGCGCGTTCCACTCGCCCGACCAGTACTCCACCCACGCGTGCGACTGCCCCGCGACGGCCTCCCCGACGGCCGCGTCGGCGACCGGATGGATGTAGCCGGAGACGTATCGGGCCGGGAGCCCGGCCGCCCGCATCAGCGCGACGGTCAGGTGGGCCATGTCCTGGCAGACGCCTTTCCCCTGGTCCCAGGCCTCCTGGGCGCTGGTGAGGACGCCGGTGGCGCCGGGCACGTACTCGACCCGCTCGTGCACCGCCCAGGCGATGGCCTCGGCGGTCTCGTGGGGGTCCCTGCCGTGGGTCTGGGAGACCCCTACTTCTCCGCAGGTGACCGTGGTCCGCTCGGTGGGCCGCAGCAGCTCGGCGACCGGACCGCCGACGGCCCGGAGCACGTCCCACGGCAGCGGCCTGGCCAGCGGCCGGACCGGTGAGGTGTCGACCCGGGACACCGCCTCGATCGACAGCGTCCGGTGGTTGCCGGTCACGTCGAAGACGCTGACGTCGGTGCCCCAGTAGTCGCGGTAGGTCCAGACCGGCGTGCCGGGCCGGACGATCAGCTGGGTGTCCAGCGTCGCCTGGCGGTGGTCGTCGACCGGGGTCATCCTGACCTCGTTGTACGACGAGGCCGCGTCGCCCTCGTACTCCACGAACGTCGAGTGGCGGATCTTCACACGCCAGCCGGTTTCCACGTGACACCTCCCAGCGCCTGCACGCCCAGCTCCCAGCGCACCGTCGAGACGTGCTGGAAGAACCGTTCCGTCAGCCCCTCCGACGCGATCACGCACGCCGCCTGGAGGGTGATCAGCAGTTCGGGGAGCTGCTCCTCCAGCCCCGCCGTGTCGGCGTACTCCAGGGCCATCCTGACCCGCCCGATGGCCGCCCGCGCGGGGTCGCTCATGCCCGCCCTGCCCTGGTTGGGGCTGAGTTCCGCCAGGCACTGCTCGGCGGTGGTGAGGGCGTGCATGACCGAGCGGGGGAACAGCCGGTCGAGCAGCAGGAACTCCAGCACCCGGCGGGAGTCGCCCCGGTGGGTCCGGGTGAACGACTCGTCCGCGCCGCACGCCTCCAGCAGCACCTTCCAGCCGGTCGACTCCGACGGCGGCGCATATCCGCTCGGCAGCATCTCGCCGTGCACCGCGAGCAGGCGGGCGGTCATGTCGACCCGCTCCAGGCTGCGGCCGAGCACGATGAACAGCCAGCCGTCGTCGCGGCTCATGGTCGCGTCGGTCAGGCCGGAGAAGAGGGCGGCGCGCTCGCGGACGTACCGGAGATAGCCGTGCGGGCCGAGCCGCTCCGCGCCGATCTGGCGGATGGGCAGCTCGTTCCAGGTGACGTTGAGGCACTCCCAGACCTCGCTGGAGATGATCTCCCGGACCCCGCGCGCGTTCTCCCGGGCGGCCCGGACGCAGCCCGCGATCGAGCTCGGGGTGGCCGAGTCGTAGGCGAGGCGCTGGATCATCGTCTCGGTCGTCGGGTTGTCGCCGCCCTCGTGGCCGAGGATGGCCAGCACCGTCGACCAGTCCTCGTCCTCGCCCAGCGTGCGGTGCAGGGAGACGTCGAGCAGGCGGGCGATGTCGTCGGAGCGTTCGACGTACCGGCCGATCCAGTACAGGGTCTCCGCGATGCGGCTCAGCAGCTCTCTCACTGGTCGGCCTCCCCGTCCCAGGCGGCGTTGCGGCTCGGTTGCCAATGCGCCGGGGGCTGGTGCCCGCCGGTCGCGACGTGCGGGATGCGCGGGCCCGGCTCCGACAGCACCCAGGTGTCCTTGGAGCCCCCGCCCTGGCTGGAGTTCACGACGAGCTCGCCCTCCGGGAGCGCGACCCGGGTCAGCCCGCCCGGGAGCAGCCAGACGTCGTCGCCGTCGTTGACGGCGAACGGCCGCAGGTCGATGTGCCGGGGCCTCGGCAGGTCGCCGATCATGGCCGGTGAGGTGGACAGCGCGACGGGCCGCTGGGCGATCCACCCCCGGGGGTCCTTCTGCACGTTCTCCTTCAGCGCACCCAGCGTCTCGTCGGTGGCCCGGGGGCCGATGACGATGCCCTTGCCGCCGGCTCCGTCGACGGGCTTGAGCACCAGGTGGTCGAGGTTGCCGAGGACCCAGCCGAGCGTGTCGGCGTCCTCCAGGCGGTAGGTCTCGACGTTGGAGATCAGCGGGGTCTCGCCGAGGTAGTACTTCATCAGGTCCGGCACGTAGGTGTAGAGCAGCTTGTCGTCCGCGACCCCGTTGCCGACCGCGTTGGCGATGGCGACCGTGCCCGCCCTGGCGGCGTTCAGCAGGCCGGGACAGCCGAGGGTCGAGTCGGGGCGGAAGTGCAGGGGGTCGAGGTAGTCGTCGTCGACCCGCCGGTAGATCACGTGGACCGGGCGCTTGCCGTGGGTGGTCCTCATGTAGACGCGGTTGTTCTCGCAGACCAGGTCACGGCCCTCGACGAGCTCCACGCCCATCAGCCGGGCGAGCAGGGCGTGCTCGAAGTAGGCGGCGTTGTAGACGCCGGGGGTGAGCACGACGACCGTCGGGTCGTTGATCGCCGCCGGGGCGGCCTGCCGCAGCGCGGCCAGCAGCCGGGCCGGATATTCGTCGACCGCGCGCACCCGCTGCTCGGTGAACAGCGCGGGGAGCGTGCGCATCATCGCCAGGCGGTTCTCCAGCACGTAGCTGACCCCGCTCGGGGTGCGGACGTTGTCCTCCAGCACCCGGAACGCGCCCAGTTCGTCGCGGATGATGTCGATGCCCGCGATGTGGACGCGGACCCCGTTCGCCGGTCTGATCCCGTCGGCCATCCGGTGGAAGTGGGGCGAGCTGTGCAGGAGCGACCACGGCACGATGCCGTCGTGGAAGATCTGGCGGCCGCCGTACACGTCGGCGAGGAAGGCCTCCAGGGTCCTGACCCGCTGGCGGACCGCGCGGGCGATCAGGTCCCACTCCGCCGCGTCGATCACCCGGGGAATCAGGTCGAGCGGGAAGGGACGCTCCTCGCCCGCGTAGTCGAACGTCACGCCCCTGTCGGTGAAGACCCGGGTCAGCTGGTCGGCCCGGAAGCGGAGCTCGTCGGCCCCGAGGGGTTGCAGGGCCGCGAACAGCCCTTGATACGGCGCCCGGGGGATCCCCGGGCGCTCGAACATCTCGTCCCATGCGTCGGCCAGGGCATATGAGTCGAATATGTCCGCCATGTCCGGAGCGTAGGAAACCGATGTTTCGCGTGATGCCGCCGGATGTTACGGCCGGGCGTTCACGTAGTGCGGCCAGGAGCCGTAACCCGTGATGTCGGTGGCGTCCGCGACGGCGTGGGACTCGCACAGGAACCCGGTGACGAGCGCGCCGTCGTCGAGCTCGACCGACCCCAGCCCGAGCGGCGGCGGGATCATCGTGAGCAGCCGGCCCAGCCCCTCGGCGTCGAGGTGGAAGAGCTCGACCTCGACGGACGCGCCGCCGGACGTCCTGACCATGCCGGGCCGGTCGCCGAGGTCGTAGAGACGGTAGGCCGCGGCCGTGCGGGCGATCCCCGCCGAGGTCGCGCCGAGGGCCCGCAGCTCCGGATGCAGCGGATGCCCGGTCCGGTGGGCCCCCACCACGGCCAGCAGGGTGCCGTCCTTCCTGATCCGGTAGGGGGTGGCCCCCGCTCTGCCCGTGTGGAAACGTTCGGCGGCGTCCGCGAGCGGACCGTCGGCGCCTGCGGGGGCGAGCAGGGTGACGCCGTGCGGTCTGCCCGCGGACGTGGTGCCGGCCGGGACGGCGATCCCGGCCAGATCGAGAAGGTTGGCGAAGGTCGTGTAGGTGCCGAGGACGGAGTTCCTGGCGATGGGGTCCTCGGCCATCTCGTCGAGCGTGAACGTGCGGGGGACCGTCGGGACCGCGATGGCGTCGACCTCCGCCCACGTCCGCCGGGTTTCGGCTTTCAGCTCCTGGAGCCGGTGGAGGCCCCGGAAGGTGTCCGGGCCGGTCACGCCGCCGCCCGTGCTGAGGACCCGCGCGGTGACCGGGTGGAGGGACCCGGGGTGTTCTTCGACGAACGGGCCGAGGACGCTCCAGCGTTCGGCCACCCACGGGCCCTCGTAGAGCAGCCGCCCGGCCGCCAGGAACGGCTCGACGTCGATGTCGACGAGTTCGTAGCCGAGGTCTTCGAGCCTGGTGAGGACCTCGGTCCAGTGGTCGTCGCCCCGGATGACGCCGATTTTCCTGATGGGGGTCGTCCGGCGGGGGAGCTGCCGTGACCAGGGGTCGGCCGGCTCGTACCCCTGGATGATCTCCAGGACTTCTCTGGCGTCCCGGACGTTCAGCGAGAAGACGCTCGGGCAGTCGAGCGACGCGCACGCCGGAACCACTCCCAGCGTGCTGACCAGCCCCTTCGACGGCTTGAGCCCGACCGTGCCGGTCATGACGGCGGGCACTCTGCCCGACCCGGCGGTGTCGGTCCCGATCGAGAAGCTGACGAGCCCCGCACTCACCGCCACCGCCGACCCCGACGACGATCCGCCGGAGATCAGCCCCTTGACCAGCGGCGACTCCACCGAACCGTAGGGACTGCGCGACCCGGACAGCCCCGTGGCGAACTGGTCGAGGTTGTTCTTGCCGATGAGGATCGCGCCCGCGGCGGTCAGCCGGTCGACGAGCGGGGCCGACCGGTCCGGCAGGTAGGCGTAGTCAGGGCAGGCCACCGTGGTCGGCATGCCCGCCACGTCGATGTTGTCCTTGACGGCGAAGGGGATGCCGTAGAGGGGGAGGCCGGGATCGTCCGGCAGCCCGGCGAGGGTCTCCTCCTCGGGCCGGACGCTGATCCAGACGGCGTCGTCGCCCCTGGCCTTGATCCGCCGGTAGACCTCGGCGACGACCTCACGGGGGTGCAGTCCGTTCGCGTACGCCGCTCGCAACGCCGACATCTGCAGATCCACTACTAGCCCTCCAGTGCCTTGAGGAACGCTTCCGAGGGGGCGACGGCGCCGAACACGCCGCCCTGCATGGTGACCATCTTGAGCGCGGCCTCGTGGTTGCCCCGGTCGGTGGCCCCCGTGCAGTCCGACAGCAGCAGGCATTCGTAACCACGGTCGTTGGCGTCACGCATGGTCGTGTGGACGCAGACGTCGGTCGTGATCCCGGTCAGCACAAGGTGCGTGATGCCGCGATTGCGGAGCAGCAGGTCGAGGTCGGTCGCGTAGAACGACCCCTTGCCCGGCTTGTCGATGATCAGCTCGCCGTCGATCGGCGCGACCTCCGGGACGATCTCCCACCCCGGCTCGCCCCGCACGAGGATCCGCCCCTGCGGACCCGGATCCCCGATCCCCGCCCCGATGGCCTTCGAACGCCAGAGCTTGTTCGCCGGGCAGTCGGAGAGGTCGGGCCGGTGACCCTCGCGTGTGTGGATCACGGTGAACCCCGTCTCACGGGCCCTGGCGAGCACCCGCGCCGTGGGTCCGAGCCCGTCACGGGGGAGCTCGTAGCCCATCCGGTCGACGTAGCCGCCGGGCCCGCAGAAGTCGACCTGCCAGTCGATGCAGATGAGGGCCGTCCGGCGCGGGTCGATCCGGCCGTCGTAGGGCCAGGTGTACGGAGTGGCGTCGCATGCCGGGTACATGGGGGCACCTCCCGTCGATTGTCGACAAAATATCCAACGCCTGCTTCTGTGCATACCGTCACGTGTTAAATCCAGGTAGCGATAGTGATGGTGTGTCGAAGCTCTGGCGGATCATCCTGCTGACCCTGGCGGCAGCCGATGGCCTCGTCCTCCTGCCGGTTCTGATCAACATCGCGACCGGCGGGGCCGCCCCGGCGTGGCTGGAGCCCTACCGCGGCTGGGTCTGGTCACTGGTCGCGGTGCTGGCGGTGATCGCGATCGTCTTCGCCGTCCTGCAGGCGGCGGAGAAGAAGCCGGACAGCAAGATCGCGGGCTACGTCCATCCCGACTACCGGGGCCGCGCGATCGCGAACGTCCACCGCCACGTCACCCAGCGCCTGGACCAGTCGCTGGTCCGGGTGGCCCGCGCGCGCCTCGACCTGGACTCGGCGCCGGACGCGGTCGCCCCCCCGCCTCGTTCGTGGCACGTCACCCGGGGCGACGACCCGTGGCAGCCTCCGGCGGGGGCGACCCCGCTCGACGTCTACAACCGGCTCGACGGCTCGATGCTCATCCTCGGCGCGCCGGGCGCGGGGAAGACCACGATGATCCTCGAACTGGCGGAGGCCCTGCTGAGCCGGGCGAACCTGCCTCGGGCGCCGTTGCCGGTGGTCGTCGAACTCGCCGACTGGGCCGTCGGAGAACGGACCTTCTTCGGCACGAGCGCGCCGCTCGAACTGCGCACCTGGCTGCTGCGCCGCATCGACTCGCTCTACGGGATCGGGGACGGGGTGACCGATTCCTGGCTCGCGGACGGCCGGGTCGCCCTGCTGCTCGACGGTTTCGACGAGGTGCCCGCCGAGCACCGCGCCCGCTGCGTGGCTGAGATCAACGCCCTCTACGAGCGCTACCCCCAGGTTCCTCTCGTCGTCGGCAGCCGGGTCGACGAGTACGAGGACCTTCCCGCCGCCCACAGGTTCCGGCTACGTGGCGCCGTGGTCATCCGGCCACTCACCGGTGCGGAGGTGATCCGCTATCTGGCCGAGGGCGGCCCACGACTGCGGCTCGCTCATCAGTCGGTGACGCACGACCCCGCCCTGCTCGACCTGATCACCGCCCCGCTCTGGCTGTACGTCCTCATCGTCGGGATGACGGCGAACACCTCCGGGTCGGCCGCCCCCGGCCGTGGCGCGTTGCTCGCCGCCTACATCGATCAGGTCTTCCTGATCTCACGCAGGCGAAGTCGTCGCTATCGCCGGGATCAGGTCCTCACCTGGATCGCCCACGCGGCCCGGCTGGTCAAGGTCACGAACTTACGGGTCCTCCCCGGCGGTCTGCGGGGTATCGGCGGCGTCCGGTGGGGCCGGCTGGTGACGCCGTCCTGGTCCACTCTCATCAATCGCGAGGCGATGCCTCTCGCGGCGTGCGTCTGGATGACGGCGGCCGGGTGGATTCTCGCCCGGGACTGGGGGGTGGGCTGGAGCGTCGCCGGTCTCCTGACCTTCGCCGGTGTTCTCGCCCTGGGCCAGGACTTCGGGGAGAGCCCGCCGGATGTCGGCGAGCATCCGGGGCTGACGCCGTCGAAGGCTCGCGCCCGCGTCGGTGGGCTTCTTCTCGGCCTGCTCGGCGCGGCGGCCCTGTACGGGCTGGGTGAGCTGGTCACCACGAGCAGGTCGAGCGAGCTGATCGCGTCCCTGGCGCTGATCCTGCTCTATCTGTGGTCGGCCGCCGAGGTGTTCCGGGACTCAGCCGTAGACGCGTCTCTCCTGTTCGGGGGGAGCGGGTTGGTGGGAGCGGGCGCCACGGTGGTGGCCTTCCTGACTCCGGAGACCTCTGCCCTGTCCTATTTCCTGGGGGTGGGCGTGGGTTTCGGAGCAAGCGTCCTGGGTTCCACCATGGACTACCCGATCGCGAGTGAGGAGGCCTACAAGAACAAGGCGGGTTACACCCCTCGAGTGGTCGTGCTGGCACTGGCCGGAGCGGCCGTCGGGTTCGGCGCCGCCCTCTCGGCAGGCGCTCCGGGAGGCGCCGGTGGATGGCTGGACCTCGTGCTGCTGGCCGTGGGAGCCGTGACCTCGTTCCTGTCACTCGCGATCTACGTGTGGGACGCCCCAGGACTGATCGGATGGTGGTTCGCGACCGTCGAGGGGCTGGTGCCCCTGCGGTGGGGCGCCTTCATGAGCCACGCCGCGGATCTGGGCCTGCTTCAGCGTGAGGGGAAGGGTTACCGCTTCCAGCACCTCATCCTCTCGGACTACCTGGCAGGCCTCCCGGCCAGGGAAGGCGGGCCGCCGCCTGGGCGAAGCTCTCCAGGGTGAGGTCCCAGAAGCGCTCCACGTCGATCGACCTGGCCACGTTGGCGTTGGGCAGGCGGCCGCGCAGGTTGAAGTCGATCACCGTCATCCCCGAGGTGAACCGGCCCGCCGTCTCCACGTCGACCACCGCCGGGGTGAACTCGAACAGGCCCGGGTCGGCCACGCAGGCGACCGCCAGGGCGTCGTGGACGGCCGGGCCGTCGTGGGCCGTGGTCATGCCGTAGAACTCCAGGCTCGGGATCAGCAGTTCGCTCCCGAGACGTCCCAGTCCCCGCATCCGCTCCAGGACCTGCCCCGTGGCCAGGGCGGTCAGGCTGACGTCGAGGCCGATCTGGATGACCGTCCAGCCCGCCCCGAAGACGATCGCCGCGGCCTCGGGGTCGGCGGCGATGTTGAACTCCGCCGCGGGGGTGCGGTTGCCGCGCGTGTAGCTGCCGCCCATGATCACGAACTCGCGGGCCCACTCGACGATCCGCGGCTCCCGGCGGACCGCCAGGGCGATGTTGGTCAGCGGGCCGACCGCCGCGAGGGAGATCTCGCCGGGCGAGGCGGCGAGGGTGTCGATGATGAAGTCGACGGCGTGCCCGTCGTGGGCCTTCAGCCGGGGCTCCGGGAGGACGGCCCCGCCCAGGCCGCCGAAGCCGTGGACCTCCGAGGCGTCGATCCTGCTGACGACCAGTGCCCCGGCCGAGCCGGCGGCCACCGGGACCTGCGGGAAGCCGAGGAACTCGCGGAGCCTCAGCGCGTTCGACGTGGTCAGGTCGAGGGAAACGTTCCCGCCGACCGTGGTGAGCCCGACGAGATCCAGCGCGTCGCACCCGTGGGCGAGGGTGATCGCCAGCGCGTCGTCGATTCCGGGGTCGCAGTCAATGAGGATCTTCTTTGGTGCGGGCACGCCTCAGAGGGTAACCCGCTGGCGAATCTTCAGCGCCGTGTCGATCTGCCGGTGCATGATCCGCGCGCGTTCGAACTCGCCACGCTCCGCGCTCGCCTCGGCGAGATTTCGGACCACGTGCAGCACCGCCCCCGCGACTTCGCGCAGATGCGTTTCCCTGGCCCAGTGGTCGGACATCGGATCGAGGCCCAGCACGTCGAGCATCGCCCGGACGTCGGAGCATTTCCTGGCCGCCTTGAGAACGTCGCCGGAATCCAGGGCCGCGTTCCCTTCATTGACGGCCGCGTGAATCAGCGAAATCGCCTGGGGCAGGTTCAGGTCGTGGTCCATCGCCTCCCTGAACTGCGGCGGAAGCGCGCCCGGCGCCGCGACGGCCACCCGGTGAACGAACCGTTCGATCCGCCGGTAGGCCACCGCGCTCTCCTCCACCGCCCCCACCGAGAATTCCATCGGCGAGCGATAGTGGGCGGCGGCCAGATAATAACGGAGTTCGACCGGTCGAATACGGCGCAGCAGGGTGTGGACGGCCAGCGGGTTCTTCGCCACCTTGCGAATCTTCTCGCCCCGGTGGGTGACCGGGCCGTTGTGGATCCAGAAACGCGCGAAACCGTCTCCGGCCGCCCGCGACTGGGCGATCTCGTTTTCGTGGTGCGGGAAAATGAGATTCGCGCCGCCGCCGTGGATGTCGAATTCGGCGCCCAGATATTTACGGGCCATCGCGGAGCATTCCAGATGCCATCCCGGCCGCCCGTCGCCCCAGCGAGCGTGCCAGACGGGTTCGCCCGGACGGCCCCTTTTCCAGAGCGCGAAATCACGCGGGTCGCGTTTTCCGTGGCCGGGTTCCTCGCCGCCGCGCATCTGGCTCGGGCGCTGGCCGGAGAGTTCCCCGTAGGCCGGGAAGGAGGAGATGGAGAAATACACGTCGCCGTCGGAGACGTAGGCGTTCCCGGAGGCCAGGAGTTGCTCGATGAGCTCCAGCATCTCGGGGATGTGGCCGGTCGCCCGGGGCTCCACGCTGGGCGGAAGGCACCCGAGGGCCTCGTAGGTGCTCTCGAAGGAGCGGTAGACCGGGTCGGTGATCCGCCACCAGTGCACGCCCTCGGAAAGGGACCGGCTGATGATTTTGTCTTCGATGTCGGTGACGTTCCGGCAGAAGAGAACGCGATATCCGGAATATGCCAGCCAGCGGTGGAGAATGTCGAAGTTCACTTGCGAGCGTATCTGCCCGACATGTGGCGGGACGACGACGGTGGGACCGCAGAGATAAATCGATGCGATTCCCGGAATTCGGGGGGAGAAATCGCGGACCGACCGGCTGAAAGTATCGTATAGGCGAAGTCCCACCTAGCCGAGGGTAAGCCAGTAATCCGCGTCCTGTCGATAGAAACGGGCAGACGTGCGGTGCACATCATGAATGCCACATTGTGAGACAGGTCAAACGGGTTGACAGGGTAATGAACCACGCGTCACGGCTATGGAACGGCTATGGACAAATCGGTCTGCTGGAGGTACGGCCCGCACCCCGGTGGGTGGGCGGGGGCGGTCAGCGACTGTCTGGTCCGGTTCGGCGTGGTGGGCCGCCGCCCCTTCCTTGACGGGAAGGGGAACGCGGGCGCCGCCTGACTGACTGGCCGCCGGGTGCGAGCCGTACCGGCTGAGGGGTGTCCGAAACTATCGGCGGATCACGTGCAGAACCGAGGCGATGCGCTCGGCGGCGGTCACGACGTCGGAGGCGTGCCCGATGCGGCCGGCCCAGGAGAGCCAGTACCACCACTCTCCGTCGTTGGCGTCGGACGCCAGCACGTCCTCCGCCATGGCCGGGGCCATCGGGTTCACGACCCGCAGCCGGGGGTAGAGGCCGGCCGGCGCCGACAGGCGTACCTGGAACGAGTGCGCCTCGAGTTGGGCGGCGAGCCGTTCCAGGTGGTCCATCGCCTCGCTGCGATCTGCCTTCATCGCCATGGTGGTCTCCAGGGGACGTTGCGACCTTTCACCGGAAAGGGTGAACCTGGGATGACTGCCCGGCAATCGGGCGTATCGCTCGAATACGTGCAATAACCAGGGAACTCGCTGGTATTCAGTGGAACACCCACGGATCCCGGGTCGCGAACCCATAACGGTGCTGGCAGTTGAGTGCGTGTCGGTTAACCTCGGGGAAATATCCGTAATAGCCGATCACGGCGGGTCCGGGGCAAACTGGGATCAGCGGTATGTCAGCAGCGGAAGGGCAGGCGGGATGGCCCGAGGAGAGCACTCTCCGGCATGTGCTCGTCGCTGGCGCGAGCAGGCCGAGGCACGGCAGTGGTCGATGTGGCAGACGGTCCAGGCGATCCACGGCTGCTGCGGCGTCAGCATGCTCAAGGCGCACCGGCTCGGCCGGGGATGGTCGGCACGTCAGGCGATCGAGGAACTCGAATACCTCTGTGAGCAGCAGTCGCTCGGCCTGCCGAGGGCCAGCATCGACCTGCTCAACGCATGGGAGAACAACCGGGCGCGCCCACGCCCCCAGACGATCGACCTGCTGGCCCGGCTCTACAAGGCCAACGCGGTCCGGCTCGGCCTCGCCGCCGACTACTGCGAGGACCCCGGCGTGAGCCAGAAGGTCGTGGTCGTGGCCAACGGCTCGTCCGAGGACGCCGTCCACGTCGAGGACCTGGCCGACGACGACACCGACCGGCGGGCCCTGTTCCACCAGGCGATGCTCATGGGCACCCCCAACGGGCGGTTCTTCGCCGAGGTCGAGGGCACCCGGCACGACCTGGACCGGTCCCTGGCCACCGCGACCGTGACCGAGGACCAGCTCGACCGGCTCGACGAGCAGGTGCTGCGCTACCGGCGCGAGTACATGACCACCCCGCCCACGCCCATGCTCTGCCGGGTGATGCTGGAGCTGGCCGACGTACGGAAACTGACCGGCGCTCGCCAGCCCGCCGGCGTGCAGCGCCGCCTGCTGACGGCCACCACGATGCTGGCCCTGCTGTCGGCCGACGCCCTGATGAAGCTCGGCGACACCCGCCAGGCCCACGCCTGGTACGGCACCGCCCGCACCTCCGCCGACGACGTCGGCGACCTGCGCTTACGCGCCCTGGTCCGGGCCAACCAGACGATGCTGCCCTATTACTACGGCGACCTCACCGAGACCGTGCGCCTGGCCCGCGAGGCCCGCATGCTCGCCGGTTCGGCCCCCAGCTCCCCTGCGGCCCTCGCGGCGGCGGCCGAGGCGCGGGCGCTGGCCCGGATGGGCGACCGCAAGGCGGCCCGCATCGCGCTGGCCGAGGCGGAGCAGATCTTCGCCCGCATGCGCGGCATGAGCCAGGACGACCTGGCCTTCGTCTTCACCGAGAAGCGCATGAGCTTCTACCGCACCGGCACCCTGATCGAGCTCGGCGACGACTCCCAGCTCCAGAACCTCGAACTCGGCTCGGGGTTCCAGACGATCGACCCGGCGCTGATCCTGCTCGACCAGGCCACCCACCTGGCCCGCCACGGCGACTACGAGGAGGCCTGCCGCCTGGCCGCCCAGGCGCTCAGCCAGGTCCCGGCCGAACACCGGACGTCCATCGTCATCACCCGGGCCAAGGCGCTGCTGAACGAGGCCGATCCGCGGCTCCCCGCCGTCCGCAACCTGAACCAGGTCCTGTCGGAGTCGTCCCTCCGGCTGGCCATATGAGCGCCTCACACGTGACGATCACGCACCTCGCCCGCGCCACGCCCGCCCGCCCGCTCGCGGACGAGGCGTTCACCGTCCTGCGCGCGGTCTGCGACCGCATCGGCGTCGACGCCGGCGGAGCCCGCCTGATGCGGCTGCGCAGCAACGCCGTGTTCAAGCTCCGGGGCGACATGGTGGTCCGCATCGCCACCGCCCCCGACGCCCTGACCCGCCTGCCGGCCGTGCTGGCGGTGGCCCGCTGGCTGGCCGACCGGGGCTTCCCGACGGTCCGCCCGGTCGACGAGATCCCGCACCAGCCGATCGTGCACGGCGGCCGGGCGGTCACCTTCTGGCGGTACGTCCGCTCCAACGGCTCCCCGACCACCACCGAGCTCGGCCACGTGCTGCGTGATCTTCACCGCGAGCCGGTGCCCACCTCGATCCCGCTGCGCCGCCTCACCGACCCGCTGGCCGAGGTCCGCCACGCGGTCGAACACCGGGCCGAGGTGCTCACCGCCTACCAGCGGCGCTGGCTCGGCGACCGGATCGAGGAGCTGACCGACCAGTGGCACCAGCTCGACTCCGGGCCGCCCGTCCTGCTCCACGGCGACGCCTGGATCGACAACCTGCTCCGCTGCCGCGACGGCAATGCGATTCTTTGCGATTGGGACGGCGTGGCCGTGGGTCCCCGTGAATGGGATCTGGTCCACACCTACCACGGACAGCGCCGGTTCGGCCTCTCGGCCGGCGACGTCGACGCCTTCGCCCACGCCTACGGCTCTGACCTGCGATATTGGCCCGGATACACGACCCTGATGGAGATCAGGGACATGTACGCCGTCGGCATCCACATCCGCAACGCACTCGGCGATCCGTTCTCCCGGCAAGAACTTCCACGCCGTCTCGACTCTCTGACCAGAGGCGATGGCCACGCGAGGTGGTACATGGCTGCTCCTGCCCTCGGGGTGCGATAGGCTTGACGTGTTGCAGTGGTGTTTTGTAAAGAACGCCTCCGGCTTAACGGCCGGTAGCGGGCGTACTGCTTTTCCGACGTAGGCGGATGCAGGGCTGGTCCGCTAGGCAGCCCGTCCCGTTGACCTGACGGGACGGTGAGGCTCCTAATAAGGAGAAGCAGTTGTCTGAAGGCACCGTCAAGTGGTTCAACGCCGAAAAGGGCTTTGGTTTCATCGCCCCCGACGACGGCACCCCTGACGTGTTCGTCCACTACTCGGCTATCAACGCCGGTGGCTACCGCAGCCTGGACGAGAACCAGCGCGTCAGCTTCCAGACCGTGCAGGGCCAGAAGGGTCCGCAGGCCGAGAACGTGACGCCGATCTAGTTCTACCCGCAACAACCACAACACAGAAGCCGACCGATGCCTCGCGCAGCGGTCGGCTTTCTTCGTCTCCGGATGGGTAGGGGCGCAGCCCATGCGGCTGACCCAGACCTCCGAACTGTGGTGGAAGAACGCCATCGTCTACTGCCTCGACATCGAGACCTTCGCCGACGGCAACGGCGACGGGATCGGCGACTTCCGGGGCGCCATCCAGCACATCGACCATCTCGACCGGATCGGGGTGACCTGCATCTGGCTGATGCCGTTCTTCCCGACCCCCGACAAGGACGACGGTTACGACATCGTCGACTTCTACAGCGTCGACCCCCGCCTGGGCACCCTGGGCGATTTCGTGGAGTTCATGCGGGTGGCCCGGGACCGGGGCATCCGGGTGATCGCCGACCTGGTCGTGAACCACACCTCCGACCAGCACCCCTGGTTCAAGGACGCCCGGTCGTCCAGGGACTCCAAGCACCGCGACTGGTACATCTGGTCGGACGAGCCGGAGCCCGACGACCCCAAGGGCGTCGTCTTCCCCGACCAGGAGGACAGCCTCTGGGAGTACGACGAGAAGACCGAGCAGTACTACTTCCACCGCTTCTACAAGTTCCAGCCCGACCTCAACACCTCCAATCCCGAGGTCCGGGACGAGATCGCCCGCATCCTGGGATTCTGGATGGAACTGGGCCTGTCGGGCTTCCGCGTCGACGCGGTGCCGTTCCTGGTCGAACGGGTCCTGGAGAACGACGACAACTTCCCCGACCCCCACCTGTTCTTCGCCGACCTGCGCGCCTTCATGAACCGGCGGGACGGCAGCGCGATGCTGCTGGGGGAGGTCAATCTGCCGTACGAGGACCTGATGGCCTATTTCGGCGACACCCCGCTCGGCAACGAGATCACCATGTGCTTCGACTTCATCGGCATGCAGCGGATGTACCTGTCGCTGGCCCGGGAGGACGCGACCCCCCTCGCCGAGGCCCTGCGGGAGCGGCCCGCGCCGCCGAAGGACAGCCAGTGGGCCTCGTTCGTCCGCAACCACGACGAACTGACCCTCGACAAGCTCACCGAATCGGAACGCGAGGAGGTCTTCGCCGCCTTCGCGCCCGAGGAGGACATGCGCATCTACGACCGGGGCATCCGCCGCCGCCTCCCGCCCATGCTCGACGGCGACCAGCGCCGCATCCGCATGGTCTACAGCCTGCTGTTCGCCCTGCCCGGCACCCCGGTGCTGTTCTACGGCGAGGAGATCGGCATGGGGGAGAACCTCGCCATCGAGGGCCGCCAGTCGGTCCGCACCCCGATGCAGTGGACCTCCGGCCGGCACGCCGGCTTCAGCGACGTGGAACCGGCGATCCCGCTGGTGGAGGGCGACTTCGGCCCGTCGCAGATCAGCGTCAGCGCCCAGCGGCGCGACCCCGAGTCGCTGCTGTCGTGGATCGGCCGGCTGGTGGAGCAGTACCGGGAGGCCCCGGAGTTGGCCTGGGGCGGCTACGAGGTGCTCGACGGGGGAGACGACGCGGTCCTGGCGATCAGGAACGAGGGGATCGTCACCCTGCACAACTTCGCCGGCCGCCCGGCGAGCGTGACCCTGGAGATCGACGAGGAGGGCAAGGTCCTGGCCGACCTGTTCTCCGAGGACGTCGTGGAGATCAAGGACGGTCGGGCGGTCGTGGAGGTCGAGGACTACAGCTGCCGCTGGTTCCGCCTCTCCGACCCGGAGACCGCGCCCTAGTGGCGTAGAGGGGGCGCGCCATCCGCATGGCGCGCCCCCCTTCACGAGTGACGGGCGGCCATGATCTGGGTGCGGAGCGCGGCCAGGAAGTAGGTCCCGCCCGAGCCCTCGTCGAGGGGGAGCAGGTAGGCGCTGGCCTCGTTCACGCCGAACCACTGGGTGTGCACGTGAATGCCGCCCTCCCCGCGGCGGACGTCGGCGTTGGCCAGCCGCCCGCCCAGGCGCATCGAGGCCCCGTCGGGACGGACCATGACGATCACGATCAGCGCAGGGGTGAGCACCCCGGCCGAGAGATGCCCGGTCACGTTGTCGCGGCTCTGGCAGCACATGACGACCCGGTCGGTCAGATCGCCCAGCAGGTGCTGTTCGGCGTAGCCGTCGATGAGGACGCGCAGCCGGACATCGAGATCGTCGAACGCGCGGATGGTCGTCTCCGTCATGGCGACGATCCTAGGAAAACCTTGGGGGGACATGGACGTCAAAATGGATACTCGCCTGCCCTAGTACCGAATGAGGCGTCTGCCCCGGTTCGGTCAGCCCCAGCTCCTCGAACAGCCGGAACCGCGCCGGGCCGGCCGAGAGGAACACGGGCTCCATGACGGGATGCCACACGCTGTAGGTCCCGACCCCTCGCCGCCCCCGGAACCAGCCCCGCGTGGGGTGCGTGAGCAGCGGCAACCAGTCGTCCCCCAGGCCGTCGAGCGGGTACGGCGGCACGCCCGCCGCCCGGCACTCCGCGTCGCCGGCGTCGAGTTCCCAGCGGGGTCCGGGTCCCCAGTCGCCGGTGATCCTGATCCGGTCGCGCCGCCACGGCATCCCCCACAGGTGGCGCGGCACCGCGACGAGCGGGTGGTCGAGGGCGGTCCGGAAGAACCAGACCCCGGACTCGCCGTCGCGGGTGACGTAGGCGCGGTAGTTGATCTGGCCGCAGGCGAGGGCGACGGGCGGGCAGAACCGGAAGCGGAAGTCCCGGTCCCGGAACGCCACCGCCGACACCAGGCCCCCCTCCCCGCCGGACGACCAGCCGAACCGCATGGGGGCGAAGCCCGGCGGGAGCAGGGCGGCCAGCCGGTCGGCGGACACCCGGAAACTCACGATGACGAAGTCGTCGAGCTCGCTTTCGGCGTGGTGCCACCGCGGGGCGGGGCGAGGGGTACCGGCGAAGGCCACCGGGCGATCTTACGGGCGGTCCTGTCCGAGGAGGTTCTTCAGCGCGTCCTCGATGCCGCGGTGGAAGGTCGGGTACGCGTACATCATCGACCGCAGGGTCGTCACCGGCACCCGGGCGTGGACCGCCACCGCGAGCGCGCCCATCACCTCGCCGCCGGTCGGCCCGACGGCCGTAGCCCCGACCAGCACGCCGTCGGCGGCGACCAGTTTGATCAGGATGTCCCTGGTCCCGTGGATCCAGTCGCGGGCCCCGGCCGTGGTGACGCCGACGGTCACCGCCAGGCCCTCGTCGCGGGCCTGCCGCTCGGTCAGGCCGACCGCGCCGACCTCCGGGTCGGTGTAGGTCACCCGGGGGACCGCGCGGTAGTCGGCCCCCGCGACCTCCTCGCCGAGGATGTCGAGCGCCGCGATGCGGCCCTGGTAGTTGGCCACATGGGTGAAGCCGCCCCGGCCGGTCACGTCACCGGCCGCCCAGACCCCGTCGGCGGCGCGCATGTGCGGGTCGGTGGGGATGAACTTCTGGTCCTCGTCGATCCCGACGACGGACAGGCCCGTCAGGTCGGTCCGACGGCCCGCCACGACCAGCAGTCGCTCCGCCTCGACGACCTCGTCGCCGGCCTTCACCGCGAAACGGCCGCCCGCGTGATCCACCCGGGACGCCGACACCCCCGTCAGCACCCGGATGCCCTCGTCCCGGAAGACCTTCGCGATCAGTTCGCCGGCCTCGGGCTCCTCGCCGGGCAGCAGCCGGGGCGCGGCCTCCAGCACGGTGATCTCGGTGCCGAACCGGGCGAAGACCTGGGCCAGCTCCAGCCCGATCGCCCCACCCCCGAGCACGATCATCGAGGCGGGCGCCGACTTGGTCGCGATGGCCTCGTGATTGGTCCAGTAAGGCGTTCCGGGCAGTCCGTCGATGTCGGGAATGGCCGGGGTGGACCCCGTGGAGATCAGCAGTCCCCGCCGGGCGCGCAGCACCCGGTCGCCCACGGTCACCTCGCGCGGGCCGGTGACGGTGCCGCGGCCTCGGACGAGATGACCGCCCTTCTTCTCGAAGCGGTCGGCCGCGGCCTGGTCGTCCCAGTCGTGGGCCGCCTCCTCGCGCACCCGCCGGGCGACCGGGCCCCAGTCGGGGGAGACGGTCGCCGAGCCGGCCAGGCCGGAGACGCGCCGGGCCTCACCCAGCACGTGGGCGGCCCGGATCATCATCTTCGACGGCACACAGCCCCAATAGGGGCATTCGCCGCCGACCAGGCCCGCCTCGACCCCGGCCACACTCAGCCCGGCCTCGACCAGCCGACCGGCGGCGTCCTCACCGCCCGGACCCATGCCGAGCACGATCACGTCGAATTCGTCCATGCCCGGCTACCTGCCCAAAGGGCGTCAGATCAGGCCGAGCTCCCGGACCGCGTCGCGCTCCTCCTGAAGCTCCTTGACCGAGGCGTCGATCTTCGAGCGGGAGAAGTCGTCGATGTCCAGGCCCTGGACGATCTCCCACTCGCCGTTCCGCGAGACCACCGGGAACGAGGAGATGATGCCCTCGGGCACGCCGTAGGAGCCGTCGGAGACGATCGCGGCCGAGGTCCAGTCGCCCTCGGGGGTGCCGTTGACCCACGAGTGGACGTGGTCGATCGCGGCGTTGGCGGCCGACGCGGCGCTGGACGCGCCCCGGGCCTCGATGATCGCCGCGCCGCGCTTGGCGACCGTGGGGATGAAGGTGTCCTTCAGCCAGTCCTGGTCGACCAGCTCGGCGGCGATCTTGCCGCCGACCTCGGCGTGGTAGAGGTCGGGGTACTGCGTGGCGGAGTGGTTGCCCCAGATCGTCATCTTCTTGATGTCGGTGACCGGGACGCCCAGCTTCGAGGACAGCTGCGAGAGGGCGCGGTTGTGGTCGAGCCGGGTCATGGCGGTGAACCGGTCGGCCGGGACGTCCGGCGCGTGCTGCTGGGCGATCAGCGCGTTGGTGTTGGCGGGGTTGCCCACCACGAGGACGCGCACGTCGTCGGCCGCGTGGTCGTTGATCGCCTGGCCCTGCGGGCCGAAGATGCCGCCGTTGGCCGACAGCAGGTCGCCGCGCTCCATGCCCGCCGTGCGGGGGCGTGCGCCGACCAGCAGCGCGACGTTGGTCCCGTTGAACGCGTAGTTCGGGTCGTCGGTGATGTCGATGCCCTTGAGCAGCGGGAAGGCGCAGTCGTCGAGCTCCATCGCGGTGCCCTCGGCGGCCTTGAGCGCCGGAGTGATCTCCAGCAGGCTCAGCTGGACCGGAACGTCCGGGCCGAGCAGGTGCCCCGAGGCGATGCGGAAGAGCAGGGCGTAACCGATCTGGCCGGCCGCGCCGGTGACGGTCACTTTGACGGTCATGACGATTCCCCTTCGGGCGGTGTACGTGTCCTGCGGATGCTACTCGCCAGGGGCCGCCCACTGATGTTCAGGCCACGGGTTTGCGTGAAACGGGATCAGTTACGCACGAGTTTCATGGAGATGTAGGAGGAGAAGCCCGCCCGCTTCGCGAACCTGACCCTGCGCCGCCGGAACTCCTCGAAGCCGAGCTTGGTGTACAGGCCGAGTGCCGGGGCGTTGGTGTCCTTGATGTCCCGCAGGACATATTCCTCATACCTGTCGATCGTCAGCAGATGGCGCAGGAGCCCGGTGGCGACGCCGCGGCCCTGGAACCCGGGGGCGGTGGTGATGAAACCGATCTCGGCGAGGCCGGGCCGCGCGCCGTCGTAGGGGCCGAGAAACTGGCTGCGGACGATGAGATGGCACACCGTGCCGTGGACCGGACCGAGGTGCCGCCGCATCTGCCCCCATCGCGGGGCGAAGCACTCCTCAGCGCCCTCGGTGACCGAGGCGACGGCCGCCACCTCGCCGTCGACGGTCGCCACGTGGAAGCGGCCGGGCAGGATCATGTGCTCGAAGGCGTCCGCGAGGACCCGGGGGTCGTCGGAGAAGAAGGCGAAGTCGCCGGCGAATCCGCGCACGAGCACGTCGGTGATCGCGCGCCGGTCGGGTTCGCCGCCCGTCCTGACCTCGATCACGTGAGCACCCTCAGTACCACGTCCACGCTGGGCAGGGCCGTCTCGCCGCGCAGGGCGAGGCGCATCGTGGTCAGGCCCGAGAGCGTCGCGAAGTAGCAGACCGTCAGCTCGCCGGGGTCGCCGGGGGCGAACTCGCCCGCGTCCTGACCACGCCGGACGACCTCGGCGAAGGCGTGCCAGAGAGCGCGGTGTGGCCTGAGTAGGCGAGCCGTCGTCCCGCGCGGGGTGTCGGTGCCGAAGGCCTGGTCGACGACCACGAAGAACTCGGCGGCGCCGTCGTCGGCGGCCAGATCGGCCAGGAAACCGGCGGTGAACTCGCGGACCAGCCGGAGGGGCCGGCCTTCGCCGCCGAGCCGCGCCGCCGCCGCGTCGAGGCCGGCGGCGGCCTGGTCGAGGAACTCCTCGAAGAGATCGTGCTTGGTGGCGTAGTGGCGGTAGATCGAGCCGACGCTCAGCCCCGCCTCGGCCGCTATGTCGCGCATGTTCGACGTGGTGAAACCGTCCCGGGCGAAGACGCGGACCGCCGCCGTCCGCACCGCCTCCCGCGTCGCCGCGCGCAGCGCCTCGTTCTGCTCGGCCGTCCGTGACACTGTGGCCTCCGTTAGAATGAATTCCCGTTCATTCTAACGGTCTGGTGTACGTGACGGAGTAGCGCCAGAGCAGATGCCGGCGGAAGACGGCGCCGGGCAGGGCCTTCCTCGTCGTCTCGCGGGCCTGCGCCCAGGTGAGCTCGGGCGGCGCCATCGGCATGCCGGGCGGGTCCGGGGGGTAGCGGGGGCTGCCGTTCTTCGCCCAGTTGAGGGCGAAGGAGCAGGCCGCGGCCGTGAGGGAGAGCGGCAGGTCTCTCGGCAGGTCGTCGCGGGCGAGGCCGAGGACGGCCAGGGTTCCGCCGGGGCGCAGGAGATCGGCATGGGCTCTGAGTCCGGTCGCGAGGTCCATGTGGTGGATCACCGCCACGGACGTGACGAAGTCGTAGGGCCCGGCGGTCCAGTCGTCCAGATCCGCCTGTACGTAGGTCACCCCGCCCCCGTGCTCCGTCGCCTGGCGGATCATCTCGGCGGAGCGGTCGATTCCGGTCACATCGGCGCAGCGTGCGGCGAGTCTCCTCGCCAGGAGACCGGAGCCGCAGCCGATGTCGAGCGCGGAGGCGCAGTTCGGCGGCATGGCCTTCAGCAGTAGCCGGTGGTAGTGGCTGTTGTGACGCCAGACATCCGTCATGAGGTGCGAATCTAACTGAAACTTTCAGGTTACAAATGGGCTTTTCGGGCGCTGACCGCCCCACGTGTGCGCTGGTCGCCGCTGGTACTGGTGTTCCGCCGCAGTCTGGCGCGAGGCTGGTCTTCCTGTACGGCACTGGACCGCGCACCTAAGGTCCGTGGGAGCGCTCCCAGCGCGCAGTGAATCGTCGCAGGAGGACCCCCGCAATGAGATCCACCCCCCGATCCGGAGCCACGCGCTCCCGACTGCGCCGTGGCCTCGCCGCGTTCGCGGTGGCCGCGCTCGGATCCACCATGGCCGTCGTCACGGCCACATCCGCCCAGGCAGCGGTCACGTGTGACGTCACGTACGTCACCAACGACTGGACCACGAGCCCCGGCCAGGGCGGTTTCACCGCCAACCTGACCGTCCGCAACACGGGAGACGCGCTCTCCAGCTGGAACCTCGGCTTCACCTTCCCGAACTCGGGCCAGCGGGTGAGCCAGGGCTGGTCGGCCAACTGGACGCAGAGCGGCTCGAACGTGACCGCGGCGAGCATGCCGTGGAACGGCAGCCTGGCGAGCGGGGCGACCCTGTCGCTCGGCTTCAACGGCACGTGGAGCGGCAGCAACCCCAAGCCGACGTCCTTCACCGTGAACGGCGTGACCTGCGGCGGCACGCCGTCGCCGTCCCCGTCTCCCTCGCCGTCGCCTTCCCCCTCGCCCTCTCCCTCGCCTTCCCCGAGCCCGTCCCCGTCTCCGTCTCCCTCGCCTTCGCCCTCACCTTCGCCCTCGCCGTCCCCGTCGCCTTCGCCCAGCCCCTCGCCGTCTCCCTCGCCGTCCCCGCCCGGGCCGCGCGTGGACAACCCCTATGCGGGTGCCACTGGCTACGTGAACCCCGACTGGTCGGCCAGCGCGGCCTCCGAGCCCGGTGGTTCCGCGGTGGCCAACACCTCCACGGCCATCTGGCTGGACCGCATT
>NZ_BBXG01000017.1 GCF_001570605.1 Herbidospora cretacea
CGATGACGTCCTGCTTGCGGATGCGGCCGCCGACGCCGGTGCCGTTGAGCTGCTCGAGGTTCACGCCGTGCTCGGTGGCGAGCTTGCGGACCAGCGGGGTGACGTAGGGCGTGTCACCCGTCGGCGCCGGGGCGGCCGGGGCCTGCTGGGCCGCCGGGGCCGGCTGGTAGCTCTGCGGCGGGGCCGGGGGGGCGGGCTGCGGGGTCGAGGAGATCGGCGCGCTCTGCTGCGCCGGCTGCGGGGCCGGGGCGGGAGCGGCCTGCGGGGCCGGCTGGGGCGCGGGCTGCGGGGCAGGCTGCGGGGCGGCCTGCTGGACCGGCTCGGGCTCGGGTTCCGGCTCGGGCTCCGGCTCCGGCTCGGGGGCCGCGGCGGGCGGCTCCTCCTGCGCGGCCGGAGCGCCGCCCTCGGCGGCGTTTGAGTCGATGACGGCGAGCTCGGCGCCCACCTCGACCGTCTCGTCCTCGGCGACCAGGATCTTCGTCAGATATCCGGCGGACGGTGAGGGGATCTCGGTGTCGACCTTGTCGGTCGACACCTCAAGCAGCGGCTCGTCGGCCTCGACGTGCTCGCCCTCCGACTTCAACCAGCGGGTGACGGTGCCCTCGGTCACGCTCTCGCCGAGCTGGGGCATGGTTACGGAGACAGGCATGGTGAGTCTTCGTCTTCCTTAGAGGGCTCTTAGTTGTGGACGTGGAGGGGTTTGCCGGCCAGGGCCAGCATGGCCTCGCCGAGGGCCTCGGACTGCGTCGGGTGCGGGTGGATGAGCTGCGCCACGTCGCCCGCCGTCGCCTCCCAGTTGTAGATGAGCTGCGCCTCGGCGATGAGCTCGCCGACCCTGGCGCCGACCATGTGCACGCCCAGCACCCGGCCGCCGTCGCGCTCGGCGACGACCTTGACCTCGCCCTGGGTCTGCAGGATCTTGCTACGGCCGTTGCCCGCGAGGTTGTAGCTCAGCTCGACCACGTCGTGGCCGCGCTCCCGGGCGGTCGCGGCGCTGATGCCGACCGCGGCCACCTCGGGCTCGGAGTAGGTGATGCGCGGCACGCCGTCGTAGTCGATCGGGATGACCTTCTGCCCCGCGATGTGCTCGGCGACCATGATGCCCTCGGCGAAGCCGACGTGGGCCAGCTGCAGCGTGGGGATGAGGTCGCCCACGGCGTAGACGCCCGGGACGCTGGTCTGGCAGAACTCGTTGACCAGGACGTAGCCCCGGTCGACCGAGACGCCCTGCTCCTCGTAGCCGAGACCGGAGGAGACCGGGCCGCGCCCGACCGCGACCAGCATGAGCTCCGCGTCGAGGGTCTTGCCGCCCTCCAGGGACACCACGACCCCGGTGTCGGTGGTCTTGACGCTCTCGAAGCGCTGACCGAGTTCGTACTTGATGCCGCGACGGCGGAAGGCCCGCTCCAGAAGCTTGGAGTTGGACTCGTCCTCCAGCGGGAGCAGGTGCGGCAGCGCCTCGACGATGGTCACCTCGGCCCCGAAGGAGCGCCACACGCTGGCGAACTCGACGCCGATGACGCCGCCGCCGAGGATGATGACCGACGACGGCACCCGGTCGAGGACCAGGGCGTGGTCGCTGGTGATGACCCGCTCGCCGTCGATGTCGAGGCCGGGAAGCGACTTCGGCACCGAGCCGGTGGCCAGCACGACGTTGCGGCCCGTGTAGACCTCACCGTTGACGGTGACCTGGTTGGGACCGGTGAGCCGGCCCTCGCCCTCGACCACGGTGATCTTCTTGCTCTTGATGAGGCCCTGCAGGCCCTTCCAGAGCCCGCTGATCACCTTGTCCTTGTAGGCCAGCACCCCCGGCACGTCGATCCCGTCGAAACGGGTCTTCACACCGAAGGCCTCGCCCTCGCGCGCCTGGTCGGCCAGCTCCGCGGCGTGCAGCAGGGCCTTGGTGGGGATGCACCCCTGATGGAGGCACGTGCCGCCCACCTTGGCCTTCTCGATGAGAACGACGCTCTTGCCGAGCTCGGCCGCCCGCAGGGCGCAGGCGTAGCCGCCGCTACCGCCGCCTAGGACAACGATGTCGAAGGGGCCGCTGCCTTCAGCCACTGGAAAGCTCCCTAATGAATACTGCCGTGGTACGGCATCTTTTCACTTGTCTTGGATGATCGTGTGCTCAGCCCGCATAGCGTTCGGCGATGGCGACGAGCGTGCGGGTGATCGCTCCGGTGCCGCCCTTGGGGGTGTAACCGTAGGGCTCGCCCTTGTTGAACGCCGGGCCCGCCATGTCGATGTGAGCCCAGTCAACCCCTTCGGGCACGAACTCGCGCAGGAAGATGCCCGCCGCCAGCATGCCGCCCCAGCGCTCGGGGTGGAGGTTGGCGATGTCGGCCACCGACGAGTCGAGCCCCTTGCGCAGTTCGGCGGGCAGGGGCATGCCCCACACGCTCTCGCCCTGCGCCCCGGCCAGTTCGACCACGGAGCTCCGCAGCCCGTCGTCGTTGCTCATCACCGCGGCCGTGCGCCAGCCGAGCGCCACGATCTGGGCGCCGGTCAGCGTGGCCGCGTCGACGATCAGGTCGGGCGAGTCCTGGGCCGCGCGGGCGATGCCGTCGATGAGGACCAGCCGGCCCTCGGCGTCGGTGTCGAGCACCTCGACGGTCTTGCCGCTGTAGGTGTGGAGCACGTCGGAGGGCCGCTGGGCGGTGCCCGAGGGCATGTTCTCGGCCAGGCACAGGTAGCCGACGGCGTTGACGTGGAGCCCGAGACGGGAGACCGCCAGCAGGGCGCCCAGCACGGCGGCCGCGCCGCCCATGTCGGACTTCATCCAGTCCATCGACGCGGACGGCTTCAGCGACAGGCCGCCGGAGTCGAACGTGATCCCCTTGCCGACGAACGCGACCGTCTTGGTGGCCTGCGGGTGGGAATAGGCCACCCGGGCCAGCCGCGGCGGGCGGGACGAGCCCTGGCCGACGCCGACGATGCCGCCGTAGCCGTTCTCCTTGAGCTCGTTCTCGTCGAGCACCTCGACGCTCAGCCCGTTCTTGCCGCCGATCTCCTCGGCGATCTCCGCGAACCGGGCCGGCCACAGGTCGGACGGCGGCGTGTTGACCAGATCGCGGACCAGCGTGACCGAGTCGGCCAGCGTGGCGGCGCGCCGGACGGCGCTCTCGGCCTCGGCGGCGGAGGTGACCAGCTCCACCTCGGCCAGCGGGGCCCTCTGCTGCCCGTTGGTCTGATAGCGGCTGAAGGAGTAGGCCCCCAGGATGGTGCCGATGGCGACCGCCTCGACCTCCTCGGCCGTGGCGGCGGGCAGCGCGACGGCGGCCGACGCGGTGCCGGCCAGCGCGCGCGCTCCGGCGCCGGCGGCCCTGCGGAGGGTCTCCAGTTCCAGGGACTCGCCGTCGGCGGGCGGGGCGCCGAGCCCCACCGCCACGACGAGCGGCGCCGGGATCGCGCCGAACGTGGGGAACTTGGCGATCTCCTCGGGCTTGCCCGCGAAACCCATCGCGGTCAGCGTGGCGGCGAGCCGTCCGCCCAGGGCCTGATCAAGGCCGGCGGCCCCGGCCGCGGCCTGTGGGCCCTCCGGGGTGGCGTGGATGCCGATAACGAGGGCATCGGTCTCTATGGAGACCGTGTCAGATGCATTGACGCGCACTGTGGTCACGTGAGCCGATGCTAGCTGTGCTTTCTCCGTACTCATAAACTCGGGTTCGTCCTACCAATAGGTTGGGGGATGTTTACGGGGCGGTGAACGTCACCGCGACGGCGAGCAGGCTCGCCGCGGTCGCGACCTCCGCGAGCGCCCCGAGCACGTCCCCGGTGATCCCCCCGAGCCGCCTCACCGCGGCGGCGAGGACGAACCAGGCGGCGGCCAGCCCGATGGGCACCGCGCTGACCAGCACCGGAACGTCGCGAAACGCGATCATAGCGACGATCGTCAAGGTGCCAGTAGAGGCCAACGCCCCCGGGACCCCCACTGTTCCCGCCACGAGCACGCCCAGCCCCTCGGGCCGCGCGGCCCTGAACCGGGGCGTACAGGCCCACATGACCGCGAGCCGCCCGGTCGCCACCGCGACGGGCAGCGCCCACACGGCGCGGGGCCCCGCATCTCCCAGCGCGGCCACCTGGAGTCCCACGCAGAAGATCAGCGCGACCACCCCGAAGGGCCCGATGTCGGACCGCTTCATGATCGCCAGCGCCTCCGGCGCGGCCTTCCCGCTCCCCAGCCCGTCGGCCAGATCGGCGAGCCCGTCGAGATGCAGCGCCCGCGTCAGCAGCACCAGCGTCCCGAGCGCCAGCAGCGCGGCCGTCACCGGCCCGAGCCCGAACCAGAACGCCCCCTGCCAGACCACGGCCGCGATCGCCCCCAGCAGCAGCCCGACGAGCGGCGCGAGCGTCATGGCCCGCCCGGCGGTCCGCGCGTCGACGGCGACATGCCGGGGCACCGGCAGCACACTGAGCAGCGACACCGCCAGCCACCAGCCGTCCACCCACCCCCGGGCCGTCGTCGGGACGCTCACGGCAGGGAGGTGACCCGGCCCGCGACGACCAGGGCCGCCTCCTCCGACTCGTCGGCCAGGCGCCGGTTCAGCTCACCGAGCGTGTCGCGGAAGATCCGCCCCGAGGCGTGTTCCGGCACCACCCCGAGCCCGACCTCGTCACTGACCAGCACGACCCGCGCCCGCGTGGCCCGCCACGCCGCCACCAGCCCGTCACAGGATCCGCGCACCCGCCCCGGGTCCTCCCAGCCGCCGAGCTCGTCGAAGACGCCCGCCAGCCAGGTCCCCAGCCCGTCGACCAGGACCGCGCCGGTCTCGGCGGCCAACACGTCTTCCAGGTCGCGCGTCTCCCGGGTCCGCCAGTGGGCGGGCCGGCGGTCGCGGTGGGCGGCGATCCGCCCGGTCCAGTCCGCGTCGCCGTGCGCGTCACCCGTGGCGACGTAAAGGACGTCCGGCTCCCCGGCGAGCCGCATCTCCGCCTCCTCCGACTTCCCCGACCGGGTCCCCCCCAGCAGGACCGTCCGGTGAGGCCCCGCCGAGTCGTGAGCGGCCCGGTCGGAGGTCTCCAGCACGGTCCCGTCAGGCACCCGCACCGCCCCCCAGAAGCCCAGCCGCCGGTCGAACTCCGCCTCCGACCTGACCCGATGGTCCAGCCCCACCGCCACAACCCGGGTCGCCCGGTTCACCAGCCCACGGCTCCTTAGCGCCCCCAGCCGGAAGGGGTCGTCAAGAAGGTCGATCAGCACCAGGTCGAACGCCGGCCCCGGCCCGGTCCCGCCGCCCCCGTTGGCGAACAGCAGGCTCCCGCCGTCCGGCCCCACGACGACGTCCCCGTCGTCGGTCCGCGCGAGCTCATACCCGTCGAGCGCGGCGTTGTCGTCCACCACCACGGAAAGAGGCCTGACCCCCGCCCCCACCGAACGACACGAAGCGCACCCGTCCGACGGCCACCCGTTGGGCCCACCCGTCCCGCTCAGCTCGACCTTCAACCCCGTCTCCTCTCACCCGGAAGCCGATGGAAGCATCCATCCCCTCGGGCATCCCACTCCTGCACGAGCCCCCTCATCGTGGATTCGGCGTCTCAAGGCCAGGACGAATCCCCGCTCCCCGGAAATCCATGAGCGCCCAACCGCCTCCAAGCGGCGCAACCCCTGCCAGCCCGTCGAGGACCGGCGAGGAGGTCGGCCTGGAGATGCCGTACAGAAAAACTAAGACCGCCGCCCGAAACCCTAGAGGGCCGGGCGGCGGTCGCGGCGGGCGGGTGCGCGCCTGGGGGAACGGGTTTCAGCTCGCGCGGCGGCGCAGGAGGAAGAAGACGCCGGCGCCTGCCGCCACCGCGGCGGCGCCGCCCGCGATGAGCAGGACGGGGACTCCGCCCTCCTCTGCGGCGGGGGAGGCCGGGGCGGCCTGGCTGACGGGGAGTTCCCGGCCCGTCGTGGTGTTCTTGGCCGGGTAACCGCTGACGGCCAGCACGTTGCCGGTCTCGTCGACCCTCGGGCGGGTCGTGTCCGAGGACAGCAGCTGGAGCGACGTCGCCGACTCGGGGGCGACGACGCAGGTCACGGTGCTCGCCGGGGGAGTGTCGCCCGGGTAGGCGTCGACCTCGCCGTCGCCGTAGTCGACGGCCAGGACGACCCGCTTCTGGCCCGACGTGGCGGCCTGCTTGCCGCAGACGTCGTCGAAGGCGGGGACCTCGCGGGGCGAGTCGGTGCCGGTGCCGTCGGGGGAGACGCCGAAGCGCCAGCCGATGACCGAACCGTCCTGCGGCACGCCGGCGGACTCCGGCAGCAGCCAGGCCAGGCCGTCGCTCTGCCAGAAGGTCCAGGCGCGTGGCGTGTCGGGCCCCGGCTGGGGCGCGAACGCTGAGAGCGCGGCCAGCACCAGCGCGCCGAGAGTAACGCGGATCAGCAGTTTGTGAGGGTTTGAGGGCAGCATGGAATGGCCTCCGTGCTCGGGTTTGAACGCTGGGGGAGATAGGGTTCCCAGGCACCCTTCGGATTTCCCCTGGAGGGAACGAGCGGCCGCGAACAGGAGCGTATGGCATGACATGGCGCTGGCGTTATGAAAACGCTAATGGTGGTGAGGTATCCGCCGCAGAATTGTCGCGCGAGGTCTTTCCCA
The DNA here is from genome assembly GCF_001570605.1 of Herbidospora cretacea. Taxonomy (GTDB): domain Bacteria; phylum Actinomycetota; class Actinomycetes; order Streptosporangiales; family Streptosporangiaceae; genus Herbidospora; species Herbidospora cretacea. Next base: position 6,576 of record NZ_BBXG01000017.1, read on the forward strand.
GCCAGGCCGATGCGGAGTCGTGGCTCGGAGAAAGCTGGCGTGAGCTGCTGGAAGCAGGTGTGGAGCAGGTGACTCTGCTCGATGGCGACCGGGTCGAATACAAGGGAATGTCATTGCGCCCACAGGAATGAAAAAGGCCCGCCGTGAATGGCGGGCCTTTTGTTCTACGGGCGTTTCTTGGGAGCGTTGGTACTCGTGAGGGAGGGGTCGGTCACGACGACCGGGCCGAGGATGTCGTCGACCTTCTTCATGACGTCGGCGTCGAGCTTGACCCCGGCCGCCTTGACGTTGTCGCGCACCTGCTCGGGCCGCGAGGCGCCGATGATCGCCGACGACACGTTGGAGTTCTGCAGCACCCACGCCACGGCGAACTGGGCCATCGACAGCCCCAGGTCGGCGGCCACCGGCTTGAGCTCCTGGACGCGGGTCAGCAGGTCGTCGTCGAGCATCCGCTTGATGAAGTTCCCGCCGCTCGGGTCGAGCGCCCGCGAGCCCTCGGGCGGCGCCTGGCCGGGCAGGTACTTGCCGGTCAGCACGCCCTGGGCGATCGGCGAGAACACGATCTGGCCGATGCCCTCCTTCTCGGACAGCGGCACGACCTCGCCCTCGATGACCCGCCACAGCGCGGAGTACTGCGGCTGGTTGGAGACGATGCGGTCGAAGCCCATCTCGTCGGCCAGCTTCAGCGCGGCGGCGATCTGGTCGGCGGTCCACTCGCTGACGCCGATGTACAGCGCCTTGCCCTGCCGCACGATGTCGTCGAAGGCCCGCAGGGTCTCCTCGAGCGGCGTCTCGTGGTCGTAGCGGTGGGCCTGGTAGAGGTCGACGTAGTCGGTCTGGAGGCGGCGCAGGGAGCCGTTGATCGACTCCATGATGTGCTTGCGTGACAGGCCCCGGTCGTTGCGGCCCTCCCCGGTCGGCCAGTAGACCTTGGTGAAGATCTCCAGCGACTCACGGCGGACGCCTTCGAGGGCGCGACCGAGCACCTCCTCCGCGCGGGTGCCCGCGTAGACGTCGGCGGTGTCGAAGGTCGTGATGCCCTCGTCGAGGGCGGCCTTCACGCAAGCGCGGGCGGCGTCCTCCTCGACCTGGGAGCCGTGGGTGATCCAGTTGCCATAGCTGATCTCGCTGATGACGAGGCCACTTCGGCCCAGATGGCGGAATTCCATGGGCCAACTCTAGACAACTAAGACAAAAACCTACCTTTTGGGGGAGGTTTCGGGGACCGGCGCGCCACCCGGCTGGACGGTCGGCTTGGGGAAGCGCAGCCGCCGGATCTGCGAGGACCGCATGGCGGCGTAGAAGCCGACGCCCTTGAGGTTCTCGTCGGGGAACCGCTCGGCCGCGAGCTTCTTGACCTTGCCCGCGACGTAGAAGGAGCTGCCGACCACGAGCACCAGCACCACCGGCAGCGACATCGTGTAGATCGTGAGCACCCAGCGGCGGATCTCGACCGGGAAGGGGATCATCGACAGCAGCATGATGATCAGCACGGCCGGCAGGAAGTACTGCCCCGGAAGACGCCGGGCGTCGACGAAGTCACGCGCCAACTTGCGCACCGGGCCCCGGTCACGGGCCGGCAGATAACGGTCTTCACCCCGCATCATGCCCTCTCGGGCCTTGTCGCGGAGCAACCGGTCACGCTCGCGCGCCTGCCGGTAGGCCTCCTTGCGGTTCTTCGGTGCCGTCACCGGAGACCGGCGGCGCCCCTCGGCCTCGCTGCGCTTGGGCGTCGGACGGCCCTTCGCAGGGGTCACGGCAGGCTTAGGATCAACATCAGGGACGGGGGTAGCGTCCGTGGTGGTCTGGGTACGACGTCGGAACACGTTGTCCAGCGTACCGGGAGTGCAACTTAGTGACGCCCCCGTGCGTTATGCGTAGGGTGAACCCAGGCGGCCTTGGCCGCCTTTGCGGGGCTTGAAACGGCTGGGGTTACCCACGCACAACCTAAGAAGGGGACGGCCGACGCGCATGAGCGTGATGAAGAGACTTTCCATGATCTTCAGGTCCAAGGCCAACAAGGCCCTGGACAAGATGGAGGATCCGCGGGAGACCCTGGACTACTCATATCAGCGCCAGCTCGAGTTGCTCCAGAAGGTACGGCGCGGCGTGGCGGATGTGGCGACCAGCCGCAAGCGGGTCGAATTGCAGATCAACCAGGCCGAGGCCGAGGCCGCCAAGCGTGAGCAGCAGGCCAAGAGCGCGCTGGCCGCCGGTCGCGAGGACCTGGCCCGTGACGCGCTCTCGCGCCGGACCGCCATCGCGGCGCAGGTGGCCGACCTGCGGATCCAGTACAACAACCTGCAGGGTGAAGAGGAGAAGCTGACTCTCGCGAGCCAGCGTCTCCAGTCCAAGGTCGACGCCTTCCGCACCCGGAAGGAGACGATCAAGGCCACCTACACCGCCGCCGAGGCGCAGACCCGGATCAACGAGGCCTTCTCCGGCATCTCCGAGGAGATGGGCGACGTCGGCCTGGCGATCCAGCGCGCCGAGGACAAGACGGCGCAGATGCAGGCCCGCGCGGGCGCCATCGACGAGCTGCTGGCCAGCGGCGCGCTCGACGACTACACCGGCCAGCGCGACGACATCCAGGCCGAGCTCGACCGCATGGGCGCCGGCGGCGACGTCGAACTGGAGCTGGCCCGCATGAAGGCCGAGCTGGGCCAGGGCCCGGCGCCGAAGAGCGCCATCGAGCAGGGGCAGCCGGCCGGGCAGCCGCAGCCCCAGCACACCCAGCAGTACCGCCAGCCGGGGGAGGCATAACAGTGATCGTCCGCATCATGGGTGAGGGGCAGGTCCAGATCGCCGACGGCGACCTCGACGTGCTGAACGCCCTCGACACCGAGCTCGAGTCGGCCATCAACACCGACGACGAGCCCACGTTCCGTTCCGCGCTGCACGCGCTTCTCGACAAGGTCCGCCATGTCGGCAAGCCCCTCGCGGACGACGCCCTGGAACCGTCTGAGCTGATCCTGCCCCCCGCGGACGCCTCGATCGAGGAAGTCCGGGAGATGCTGGGCGACCAGGGGCTCATCCCGGGTTAGCCCCGTGTCCCGGTACCGGCCCGACTCCGGGCTGACCCGCCGCATGGTCCTGACCATGTTCCTGCTCGGCCTGCTCTACGTCGTGTTCATGGCGGTGCTCATCGCCGTCGGGGCGCGTGCGGTCGTCGTTCTCGTCATCGCGGCGGGCTTCCTGCTGGTGCAGTACTTCTTCTCTGACAAGATCGCCCTGTACGCCATGGGCGGCAGAGAGGTCTCACCGCAGGAGGCCCCGCAGCTCCACGCCGTGATCGACCGCCTGAGCGCCCTCGCCGACATGCCCAAACCCCGCGTGGCCGTCGCCGACAGCGACGTGCCCAACGCGTTCGCCACCGGGCGCAACCAGAAGAACGCCGTCGTCTGCGTGACGACCGGCCTGCTCCGGCGGCTCGATCCGCCCGAGCTCGAAGGCGTCCTGGCCCACGAGATGTCCCACGTCGCCCACCGCGACGTCGCGGTGATGACGATCGCCTCGTTCCTGGGCGTGGTGGCCGGGCTGATGACCCGGTTCGCCCTCTACGCCGGCCTCGGCCGCAGCCGCGACAACCAGGGCGGCCTGCCGATCGGGCTGATCATCGTGCTGGTCTCCACGATCGTCTACGCCGTCAGCTTCGTGCTGACCAGGCTGCTGTCGCGCTACCGCGAACTGGCCGCCGACCGGGCCGGGGCCTATCTGACCCAGCGGCCGTCCGCGCTGGCCAGCGCCCTGACGAAGGTCACCGGCGAGATCGCCCGCATTCCGACGCGGGATCTGCGCGAGGCGCAGTCGTTCAACGCGTTCTACTTCGCCCCGGCGCTCAACCGGGCGAGCGTGGCGACGCTCTTCGCGACCCACCCGCCGCTGGAGAAGCGGCTCGAACAGCTCGCCCGGATCTCCGGCGAGCTCGGCAGGGAGGCCTGATGGGCTGGTTCGACGCGCTCCTCGGCCGGTCCAGACAGGCCAAGCCCGATCTCGACGCGCTGTTCGCGCTGCCGTCGGCGGCGATCACGCTGCAGGTCGCGACCACCTTCGCGCCGGCCGGGGTGGGCTCGGTCTGCTTCCGCGCCGCCGAGGGCGGCGCGTTCGCGCGTCTCCAGGACGACGTGAAGGCCCTCGTCGGCACGCCCGAGATCACCCAGGACGACTACGGCTTCACCTGGCTGACCGTCCGCGACGACGACGTGTCGGCGCTGGTGACCAACCTCCACGGCGCCAACTCCAGCCTGGAGTCGGCCGGGTTCGGAAGTTCGCTGCTCTGCACGACCGTCGTGTTCGCCGACCCCACCGGGCGGCGGCTGGCCCTGGTATACCTCTACAAGCAGGGCACGTTCTACCCGTTCGCCCCTCTGCCGGGCCAGCGGCGCGACAACGCCCTGGAACTGCAGGTGCGCGGCACTCTCGCCGGCGACCTGCCCGTCGAGGCCGACCTGTCCCGCTGGTTCGCGGTGTGGGGCGCGCCCGGACTGTGAACCCGCAGAAGGGGGAGTTCGTGGAACACGCCGCCGACCGCATCCTGCGCCTGGCCGACACGCTCAGAGGGCAGGACCTGTCGAAGCCGGTGCCGACCTGCCCCGGCTGGGATCTGCGCGAGCTCGTCGCCCACCTCGGAGCGGGCCACCGCAGGGCCACCGTCGTGGCCCGCGAGCTGCGCCAGGAGCCGGTCCCCCGGGAGGACGTCGACCCCGGCCTGCCCTCCGACCCCGCCAAATACGCCGACTGGCTGGCCGAGGGCGCCGAGCCGCTGCGCGACGCGCTGGCCGCCCACGACCCCGCCACCCAGGTCTGGACGTGGACCGGCCCCCGCCCGCTGGCGTGGTGGTCCCGCCGCCAGCTCCACGAGACCACCGTTCACGCCGCCGACGCCGACATCGCGCTGGGCCACACCCCGCGGATCGACGAGGCGGTGGCCGCCGACGGCGTCGGCGAGCTGCTCGACATCCTCCCCTACGCCGACTGGAACCCCCGCGAGCTCACCGGCGACGGCGAGCGCCTGTCGTGGCAGTCCGACACCGGCGTGGGCTTCCTGGTGACGCTCTACCCCGACGGCTTCACCTACGAGCCGTCGGCCATGCCCGGCGAGGTCACGGTCCGGACCTCGACCGCCGCCGACATCCTGCTGCTCCTGTGGGGCCGGCGGGGCTACGGCGACTACTCCGTCGAGGGCGACGCCGCCCTGCTCAAGCGGTGGGTGACCAACACCACGATGTGACCAAGGAGGGCGTGGCGCGCGGTCGCCGCAGGTGAGCGGGATGATGGGATCGCGGCCATGATCACCTTCAGGTACGCGGCCGCGGCCGCCTTCCTCGCCGCCGGACTGGTGTCCGCCCCGCTGGCCGCCCCGGCGTTCGCGTCGACGTCCGTCGGGTATGCCGGGATCGTGGCAGACGACGCGAAGATCACCGTCACCGGCAACGGCACGGTCTCGGCGGCCCCCGACCGCATGCGCCTGCAGGCCGGTGTCGAGGTCCGCCGCGCGAGCGCCGGAGCCGCGTTCAGCGGGGCACGCACGGCCGCCGCCACCCTCCGCGCCGCCCTGCTGGCCGCGGGCGTGGCCGAAGACGACCTGCGCACCAGCGAGATCTCCCTCGGCCCCGAGTACGACGACTACCCGAAGGTCTCCGGCTACCGCGCCGGGCAGGGCGTCGAGGTGCTCGTCCGCGACCTCGACATCGCCGACCGCGTGGTCGACGCGGTGGCCTCCGCCGGCGAGGAGGCCCGCCTCAACGGGATCTCCTTCGAGATCGGCGACCCCGCGAGAGCCCTGGCCGCCGCGCGCGACGCCGCGTACAAGGACGCCCTGGCCAAGGCCCGGCAGTACGCAGGGCTGACCGGCCGGACCCTCGGCGCGGTGCTGCGCCTGGAGGAGGACTCCGACGGGCGCTCCCCGATCCCCTTCGAGGGCATCCACCTGATGGCGGCCTCGGACAAGTCGATCTCCCCGGGCCGCCAGTCGGTCGGCGTGAGCGTCAAGGTCGTCTACGAACTGCGCTAGGACGCGCGGCGGCGCCCGGACGCGACGTCCGGGCGCCGGTCCGGTCTACGGGAGCGCGAGCATCCGGTCGAGGGCGACCTTGGCCCAGTGGGTGGTCTCGGCGTCGACCGTGATCTGGTTGGGCACCTGCCCCGCCACCAGCGACTCCAGCGCCCACACCAGGTGAGGCAGGTCGATGCGGTTCATCGTGGAGCAGTAGCAGACGGTCTTCTCCAGGAACATGACCCGCTTGTCGGGGAACATCGCGCCCAGCCGCCGCACCAGGTTGAGCTCGGTGCCCACGGCCCACGTCGACCCGGCGGGGGCCGCCTCCAGCTTCTTGATGATGTACTCGGTCGAGCCGACGTAGTCGGCCTTGGTCACGACCTCGTGGCGGCACTCGGGGTGGACCAGCACGTTGACGCCGGGGACCTGGGCCCGGACGTCGTCGACGTTCTCGGCGGTGAAGCGGCCGTGGACCGAGCAGTGGCCGCGCCAGAGGATCATCTTGGCGTTCCTGAGCTGCTCGTCGGTCAGGCCGCCGTTGGGACGGTGGGGGTTGTAGACGACGCAGTCGTCCAGGCTCAGGCCCATCTCCAGCACGGCGGTGTTGCGGCCCAGGTGCTGGTCGGGCAGGAACAGCACCTTCTCGCCCTGCTCGAAGGCCCAGTCGAGGGCCTTCTTGGCGTTGGACGAGGTGCACACCGCGCCGCCGTGCCGCCCGCAGAACGCCTTGATGTCGGCGCTGCTGTTCATGTACGTCACCGGCACCGTGACCCCCGCGATCCCGGCGTCCTCCAGCGCCTCCCAGGCCTCCTCGACCTGGTCGAAGGTGGCCATGTCGGCCATGGAGCAGCCGGCGGCCAGGTCGGGCAGGACGACCTTCTGGGCGTCCGAGGTCAGGATGTCGGCCGACTCGGCCATGAAGTGGACGCCGCAGAAGACGATGAACTCGGCCTCGGGCCGGGCGGCCGCCTCGCGGGCGAGCTTGAAGGAGTCGCCCGTCACGTCGGCGAACTGGATGACCTCGTCGCGCTGGTAGTGGTGACCCAGCACGAAAAGCCGCTCGCCGAGGGCCTCCTTGGCCTTGCGGGCCCGCTCGACCAGCGCCGGGTCCGACGCGGGCGGCAGCTCGCCGGGACAGTCGACACCGCGCTCGCTGTGCGGGTCGACGCCCTGCCCGAGGACGAAGAGCGGAAGACTCGTGGTCGTCACGACCACACCCCCTTGGGGACTTATCGTCGAACTGACGACTACTACATTACACATCCGCTTTGGGTTGTATTCCGGCAGGGTGTCCGTCCCGGGAATGTAGGGACAGGGCCAACGTGTTGCTAACGTTCTAGAAGGACGTCAGATACAGACGGTGGGAGTCACCAACATGACGGTTGAGAGCAGCGAGACCACGCGGCAGGGCCTGAACCTTACCGACGCGGCCGCCGCCAAGGTCAAAGGGCTGCTGGAGCAGCAGGGCGAGGAGGGCCTCCACCTCCGCGTCGCCGTGCAGCCGGGGGGCTGTTCGGGCCTCCGTTACCAGCTCTACTTCGACGACCGCTCGATGGACGGCGATGTCGTCTCCGACTTCGGCGGCGTCTCGGTCGTGACGGACCGGATGAGCGCCCCCTACCTGATCGGTGCCACGGTCGACTTCGTCGACACGATCGAGAAGCAGGGCTTCACGATCGACAACCCCAACGCCACGGGTTCCTGCGCCTGCGGCGACTCCTTCAACTAGGACGTCGCCCGGCGAGACACCCGCGAGCCCGCTCGGGGCACGCGGGTGTCTCGTCATGTCCCGGGTCAACCGGAATATCGCGTATTCTTGCGAGGCTCGCGATCCGGCGGGCGTTTCACGCGCTGCTGACAACGAGGAGAAAACCCCGTGCGCATCGCCGTCACCGGCTCCATCGCGACCGACCATCTGATGACCTTCCCCGGTCGCTTCGGCGACCAGCTCATCGCCGAGCAGCTCGACCGCGTCTCGCTGTCGTTCCTCGTCGACGAGCTGGAGATCCGGCGGGGCGGCTGCGCGGGCAACATCGCGTTCGGCATGGGCGGTCTGGGGCTGCGGCCGATCCTGGTGGGCGCGGTCGGCGACGACTTCGCCGACTACCGGTCCTGGCTGGAGCGCCACGGTGTCGACTGCGACTCCGTCCACGTCTCCGAGCTCCACCACACCGCGCGGTTCCTGTGCACCACCGACCAGGACCACAACCAGATCGCGTCGTTCTACACCGGCGCGATGGCCGAGGCCAGGAACATCGAGCTCGGCCCGATCGCGGCCCGCGTCGGCGGCCTCGACCTGGTGCTGATCGGCCCGAACGACCCCGACGCCATGCTGCGCCACACCGCCGAGTGCCGGTCGCGCGGCATCCCGTTCGCCGCCGACATCTCCCAGCAGCTGGCCCGGATGCCCGGCGACCAGATCCGCGAGCTGATCGACGGCGCGGCCTACCTCTTCTCCAACGACTACGAGAAGGGGCTCATCGAGCAGAAGACCGGCTGGTCCGACGAGGAGGTCCTCGACCGCGTCGGCGTCCGGATCACCACGCTCGGCCCGAAGGGCTCGCGCATCGACCGCAAGGGTGAGCCGTCGATCCACGTCTCCCCGTCGCCCGAGCGCGGCAAGGCCGACCCGACCGGCGTCGGCGACGCGTTCCGCTCCGGCTTCCTGGCCGGTCTGACCTGGGGCCTGAGCCTGGAGCGCTGCGCCCAGATCGGCAACCTCACCGCCACCCACGTGCTGGAGCGGGTCGGCGGCCAGGAATACGAGCTCGGCCAGGCCGACTTCCTCGAGCGCTTCGCCGCCTGCTACGGCAAGGACGCCGCCGAGGAGATCGGCGCGCACCTGCGCTGCCTGCGCCCGTAGTCATCCCATGAGAAGGCCGCCCGGTCCGGGCGGCCTTCTTCAGTACTTCCGCCGCACGTGGATGGCCCAGCCGCCCTGCGGCAGCTCGTAGCTGTCCACGTGTTCGTGCGACTTCAGGCGGCACCACGCGGGGATGTCGGTGAAGGCGGCCGGGTCGTCGGCCAGCACGGAGATCACCGCGCCCATGGGCACCTCGCCGACGCGCTCGGCCAGCATGATGATCGGGATCGGGCACTTGCGGCCCAGCGCGTCGATGGTCAGCGCCGTCTCCGGGATGACCGGAGCCGGGTTCTCCACGACAGGCGCGGGCGCCTTCTTACGCCAGATCACCGCACCCCCAGACTCCGGCGGACGCGAAGCACGACGTCGGGGAGGACCGTGAGGAACCGCTCGACGTCGTCTTCAGGGATCCCACGTGGCAGCGATACCCGGACATTTCCATGCGTAAGCACGCCCATCGCCTCCAGCACGTGTGATGGACGAAGCGTACTCGCCGTACACGAACTTCCTGACGAGACGGCGAAACCGGTCTTGTCGAGTTCGGTCAGGAGGGCCTCGCCGTCGACGTACAGACACGAGAAGGTGACCAGATGGGGGAGGCGGTCCACCGGATCGCCGATCACCTCGACGTCGGGGACCCGGCGCGGGACCTCGGCGCGGATCCGGTCGACCAGCGCGGACAGGCGGGCGTTCTCGGCCGCCGACTCGGCGGCGCGGGCCCGCAGCGCCGCCGCGGCGGCCACCACGGCGGGCACGTTCTCGTAGCCCGGCACCCGGCGCTGCTCGCGCTCGTCCTCCGGATAGGGCGAGCGCCAGCGGGTGCCCTTGCGGACCGCGAGCACCCCCACCCCGGCCGGGCCGCCCCACTTGTGGGCGCTGGCGGTCAGCACCGACCAGCCCGGCGGGATCGGCAGCCGCCCGGCCGACTGGGCCGCGTCGACCAGCAGCGGCACCCCCGCCGCCCGGCACGCCTCGGCCGCCTCGGCCACCGGCTGGACCGTCCCGACCTCGTGGTTGGCCGTCTGGAGCGCCGCCACCGCGACCCCCTCGGCGGCCACCGCCCCGGTGAACTCCGGCAGGTCGACGCGCCCGGACAGCGCGACGCCGACCGTCTGGACGGTCCCGCCGTCCCGCTCGTGGACCCCGGCGGCGTGGAGCACGCTCGAATGCTCGACCGCGCTCACCACCAGGTGCCTGCCGGCCCGCCTGCGGCCCTGGAGGGCGCCGAGCAGGCCCAGGTGGACGGCCTGCGTCCCCGACGAGGTGAACGACAGCTCGTCGGGACGGGCCCCCAGCACCTCGCCGATCTCGGCCCGCGCCTGGTCGAGCAGCAGCCGCGCCCGGCGCGCCGAACCGTAGAGCCGGGCCGGATCGGCCCATCCCACGTCGAGAGCTGCCAGCATGGCCTCCCGGGCCGCCGGATGGAGGGGCTCGGTCGATGCCGCGTCGAGGTACGCCACAGTGAGGACATTAACGGGGGCTGGAACGAGGACCGGTGCCGGTCCGCGCTAAAGTGTCTCGGCATTGAAGTGAATCAAGTAAAGCGGGGGAGAAGATTCCCCCGGCTGTGTGGAATCCTCGAAAACCGCCCAGGGATGTGTCCCGTGGGCTTCAAGTGTGGGGTAGGCGATCCGTGAGTCCGACCCGCCGTACGACACGGCGATCGTTGGCCCGCCGCCGGCTGCCCAGTCTCGCCGGTGTGGCGGTGCTGGTCGCGTCCGCGACGGCGTGTAGTTCCGAGGCAGCCGATCAGTGGTCCAGGCTCGCCCAGCCTGAGCCGCAGACGCAGCAGGGCAACCTGATGCTCGACCTGTGGCTGGGCTCGTGGGTGGCCGCCTTTGCGACGTTCGTCGTCGTCTTCGGCCTGATCGCGTGGTCGGTGCTGTTCCACCGCAAGCGCAAGAACACCGATCAGCAGCTGCCGCCGCAGGTGCGGTACAACCTGCCGATCGAGATGCTCTACACGCTCGTCCCGCTGGTCATGGTGGCGGTCTTCTTCTACTTCACCGCGCGCGACGAGACGGAGATCATCAAGGTCTCCGGCACCGCCCCGGTGAAGGTCAAGGTCGAGGGCTACCAGTGGAGCTGGCGCTTCACGACCGAGGCGCAGGGCAAGACGGCGAGCGTGGCCGGGGTGCCGGTCGACCTGTCCAAGCAGAGCCTGACCAACCCGCAGGGCCCGCAGCTGGTGCTGCCGGTCGGCACGAAGGTCGAGTTCGCCCTGGAGTCGCCCGACGTCATCCACTCGTTCTGGGTGCCGGCGTTCCTCTTCAAGCAGGACGTCATCCCGGGCGTGCACAACAAGTTCGAGCTCGACACGCTCGACAAGCCCGGCGTGTTCGTCGGCCGCTGCGCCGAGCTGTGCGGCGTCGACCACAGCAAGATGCTCTTCTCGGTCAAGCTGGTCCCGCAGGCGGAGTTCGACCAGTACATGACCACCCAGTCCGCGGCGGGAGGCGCCCAGTGACCGCCACAGTGGAGAACACGGGCCTCGCGACCGCGCGGCCCTACCGCAAGGGCTCGACGGTCGTGAAGTGGCTGACCACCACCGACCACAAGATCATCGGCCACCTCTACCTGATCACCTCGTTCGTGTTCTTCCTCATCGGCGGCGTCATGGCTCTGGTCATGCGCGCCGAGCTGGCCCAGCCCGGCATGGAGATCGTCTCGAACGAGCAGTTCAACCAGCTGTTCACCATGCACGGCACGATCATGCTGCTGATGTTCGCGACCCCGCTGTTCGCGGGCTTCGCCAACGAGCTGATGCCGCTCCAGATCGGCGCCCCCGACGTGGCGTTCCCGCGTCTGAACATGGTGAGCTACTGGCTCTACCTCTTCGGCAGCATCATCGCCGTCAGCGGCTTCTTCACCCCGGGCGGCGCCGCCGCCTTCGGCTGGACCGCCTACGCGCCGCTGTCGAACGCGGTCACCTCGCCGGGCATCGGCGGTGACCTCTGGGTGATGGGCCTGGCCCTGTCGGGTCTGGGCACCATCCTCGGCGCGGTCAACTTCATCACCACGATCATCTGCATGCGCGCGCCCGGCATGACGATGTTCCGCATGCCGATCTTCACCTGGAACATCCTGCTCACCAGCATCCTGGTGCTGCTGGCCTTCCCGGTGCTGGCGGCGGCGCTGCTGGTGCTGGAGGCCGACCGGAAGCTGGGCGCCCACGTCTTCGACCCCGCCAACGGCGGAGCGATGCTGTGGCAGCACCTCTTCTGGTTCTTCGGGCATCCCGAGGTCTACATCATCGCCCTGCCGTTCTTCGGCATCATCACCGAGGTCCTGCCGGTCTTCAGCCGCAAGCCGATCTTCGGCTACATCGGCCTGGTCGGCGCGACGATCGCCATCGCCGGTCTGTCGGTGACGGTGTGGGCCCACCACATGTTCGTCACCGGCCAGGTGCTGCTGCCGTTCTTCTCGTTCATGACGTTCCTCATCGCGGTCCCGACCGGGGTGAAGTTCTTCAACTGGATCGGCACGATGTGGCGGGGGCATCTCAGTTTCGAGACGCCGATGCTCTTCGCGGTCGGCTTCCTGGTCACCTTCCTGTTCGGTGGCCTGACCGGCGTCATCCTGGCCTCGCCGCCGCTCGACTTCTCGATCTCCGACTCCTACTTCGTGGTGGCCCACTTCCACTACGTGGTGTTCGGCACGGTCGTGTTCGCGATGTTCTCCGGCTTCTACTTCTGGTGGCCGAAGTTCACCGGGAAGATGCTGAACGACAAGATCGGCAAGGTCCACTTCTGGACCCTGTTCTTCGGTTTCCACCTGACGTTCCTGGTCCAGCACTGGCTCGGCGTCATCGGCTTCCCGCGGCGCTACGCCGACTACTCGGCGGTCGACGGCTTCACCGACCTGAACATGATCAGCTCGGTCGGCGCGTTCCTGCTGGGCGCCTCGACCCTGCCGTTCCTCTGGAACGTCTGGACGACCTGGCGCAACGCGCCCAAGGTCACCGTCGACGACCCGTGGGGCTACGCCGGTTCGCTCGAATGGGCGACGTCGTGCCCGCCGCCGCGGCACAACTTCCACCGGCTGCCCCGCATCCGGTCGGAGCGGCCGGCCTTCGACCTCAAGTACCCCCACATCGCGCCGGGCAAGGCCCAGCCTGAGCTCATCGAGGAGGCCAAGTCGTGAAGGTCCAGGGATGGATGTTCATCCTCACCGGCCTGTTCTTCGCCGCGGCCGACATCGTCTACTGGTTCTGGTCCAAGGAGGTGACCGGCACCACCGCGATGGCGATCTCGGTGGGCCTGGCCCTCATGATCGGCTACTACCTGCTGTTCACGGCCCGCCGCATCGGCGACCAGCCGGAGGACGACAAGGAGGCCGAGATCAGCGACGGCGCGGGTGAGCTGGGCTTCTTCAGCCCCCACTCGTGGTGGCCGCTGTTCGTGTGCCTGTCGGCCGCGCTGACGTTCTTCGGGTTCGTCATCGGCTGGTGGCTCTTCATGATCGGCCTCTTCGCGGTCATCATGAGCACGATCGGGTTCGTCTTCCAGTACTACCGGGGTCACTTCTCCCACTAGTGGGTATGTCAGAGTCCCGGTCCGCCTTTGGCGGGCCGGGACTTTTTCTTTGCCGTCGAATGGAGTGTCGGCCGACCGAACTCCCCGTAATCGGGTAATAACTCAGAGATAGTGATCAAGGTGACCCGGGGGGAGATCCGCGTGCGAACTCGTGCTGCGGGGGCGTTGGCCCTACTGATGCTGACCGGTTGTGCGACCACGGCCACAGCGGGCGAGGACGCGGCCAGCAAGAAGACGGCCGAAGCGGTGATGATCTTTCCGAGCAACGGGGCGGCCAACCTGCCTCCCGAGCTGCCGATCAAGATCTACGCCTCGGGCGCGGCGCTGGGCTCGGTCGCCGTCACCGCCGAGGGCGGGAAGGCCGTCGAGGGCGTCTACAGCGCCGACCGCACGATGTGGCGCAGCGTGCGCCCGATGATGCCGGGCACCCACTACACGGTCACGGCCACCGCCGGGTCGGCGCGGTCGACCAGCTCGTTCTCCACGCTCAAGGCCGCCAAGACCTTCGAGATCGACACGCTGCTGCCGAACAAGGACTACACCGGCCTGACCGTCGGCGTCGGCATGCCGATCATGATCACCTTCAGCACGCCCGTGAAGGACCGGGTGTCGATCGAGCGGAACCTGGTCGTCCAGGCCTCCAAGCCGGTCGAGGGCGCGTGGCACTGGTTCGACGACAAGACGATCGCCTACCGGCCGAAGAAGTTCTGGCCCGCCCGGACCAAGGTCCGGGTCACCGCCCGGATGGCCGGCGTCCGCGGCGACACCGGCCTCTACGGCGGCAAGGACGTCGTCCGCGACTTCACCATCGGCCGCTCCCAGATCACCAAGGGCAGCATCAACGAGCACACGATGGACGTCATCCGCGACGGCAAGGTCATCCGGACGATCCCGTTCAGCGCCGGCAAGGGCGGGGTGTGGAAGTACCACACCACCAGTGGCATCCACCTGGCCATGTCGCGCGAGGACGTCACGGTCATGACCTCGCCCGACGCGGGCCCCGGCCAGGCGGGCTACTACCAGCAGACCGTCTACGACACCGTCCGCATCTCCAACAGCGGCGAGTACGTCCACGGCGCGCCCTGGTCGGTCGGCTCGCAGGGCAACTCCAACGTCAGCCACGGCTGCGTGAACATCAGCCCGTCCAACGCCCAGTGGTACAAGGACGAGACCCTGATCGGCGACCCGATCATCCTCACCGGGTCGCCGCGCCCGCTGGAGACCACCAACGGCTGGGGCCACTGGCAGCCGAAGTGGAGCGAATGGCTCAAGTGGAGCCGCCTGCGCGACGCGACGACCGACCCGATGGTCTAGCCCAGCCGTGCCAGGAGCGCCGCGCTGCGGCGTTCCAGGTGGGGGATGGCCAGCTCCCGGTGCGTCCGGGCCGCCCGCCGCGCGTGGTCGCGGGCGCGGTCCGGGTCGCCGAGGGCCTCGTACAGCTCGGCGACGGCCTCGTGGATGGAGCCCCACGAGACGCAGCCGGTGCCCAGGGTGGCGATCTGGCCGGCGACCGGCAGCAGGGCCGTCAGCATCTCCTCCGGGGCCGGACGGCCGATCCGGGCCGACACCAGGGCCCACTGCCAGGCGGAGAACTGCCAGGCCCAGTCGCGTTCGACGGCGGCGCCCCAGCGGGTGAGCAGCTCCTGGGCCCGTGACCGCTCGCCCGACTCCCACAGGGCCAGGATCGCGGTGGGGCGCAGCAGCCGGTCGGACGGGTCTTCGGCTCGCTCGGCCAGGGTGGCGACCAGGGCGGGCGGCACCGTGCCCTGGGACCAGTCGATGTAGAACTCGCTCATCAGGTCGACCACGTCGGGCCCCCACAGGCTGGTGCGGCGGTACCACTCGCCGGCCAGCGCGCTGTGGCGGCGGGCCTCGGCCCAGTCGCCCGCCAGCACCGCCCGGCCCGAGGCGGCGTAGTTGACCTGGGCGGTGATCTCCGGGATCCGCAGTTCCTCGGTCAGCCGCAGGCAGCGGGCCAGTTCGGCGTCGTACTCGGCGATGGCGCCGTCCTGCATGAGGCCCTGCATGCGGTGCAGCCGCGAGATGACCTCGGTGAGCCTGGGCAGGCCGGGCAGGGTGAGGATCTCGGCCGCGGCGGCGAACCGGTCGGCGTCGTGGTCGGGCGACCAGTTCGCGATGACGTAGTTGTTCAGGGTCCGGGCCAGCAGCTGGGGGTCGCCGGTCTTGCGGGCCAGCGCGACCGCCTCGGCGGCGTGGGCGCGGCCCTCGGCGCGGGGGCCGTAGTAGAGCTCGACGGCGAGGGTGCCCAGGAGCGCGGCGCGGCGGGCCAGGTCGTTCTCGGGCAGCCGGGTGAGCTGGTCGCGCAGGACGTTCACCATGCGCGGGTTGACGACGCCGTAGGACCACCAGTTCCAGAGGGTCACGCCGCCGAAGACGCTGGTGGCCTCGATGGCCATGTCGTCCTCGCCCAGGCGGGTGGCCAGGTCGACGGCCTCGTCGAGGGGCGCGCGGGCGCCCAGCACGTCGCCGGTCAGCCGCCGGGCCCGGCCCAGCTCGATCAGCAGGCGGCAGCGGCGGGAGGTGCCCGCCGGGCCGTGGGAGGCCAGCGCGAGCTCCCAGTAGCGGACCGCCTCGTCGTAGGCCAGACCGGCGGCGGCCTGCTCGGCGGCCTTTTCGGCGTAGGCGACGGCCTTCTCCGCGTGGCCGACCCGGGCGGCCTGGGCGAAGTGGTGGGCCAGCACCGGGACGCGGTCGAGGTCGCCGCCGCCGAACGACTCGGCCGCCTCGCCGATCCTCCCGTGGAGCTGGGCTCTCTGGAGGCGGGTCAGCTCGGCGTACAGGGCCTCCTGGACGAGGGCGTGCGAGAACCGGTAGTCCCAGCCGCCCTCCACCTCGACGAGCAGGCCGGTCGCCACGGCCGGTTCGAGCAGCAGGAGCAGCCGCGCCGGATCGAGCCCGGCCGCGCCTGCCAGCACGTCGCAGTTCACGTCGCGGCCCACCACCGAGGCGGTGCGCAGCAGCGTCTGGGTCTCCTCGGGCAGGCGGGAGACGCGCTGCGCGATGACGTCGCGCACGCCGTCGGGCACGGGCAGCGCCGCGATGTCGGCCGACCGCGTCGAGGCCGCCAGCCGGAGCAGTTCGCCCAGGTAGAAGGGGTTGCCGCCGGTCCGGTCGTGGAGGACGGCCACGTGGTCGAGCAGGCCGGGGTCCCGGCCGTCGAGGTAGTCGGCGACGTCGGAGGCGGTCAGCGGGCCCACCGTGAGCCGTTCGGTGCCGCGCTGGCGGGCGAGCTCGGCGAACACGTCGACCGGCTGGGGGGCGTCGTGGTGGCGTACCGTCACGATCACCAGGAGCGGGACGCGGTGCAGCTCCGCGCCGAGGAAGGTGAGGAGCTTCAGGGTCGCGGCGTCGGCCCAGTGGGCGTCCTCCAGGACGATCAGCAGCGGGCCGCGGGCGGCGCGCCGTTCGAGGGCGCGGGCGATCGCGTCGTGCAGCAGGAACCGGGCGGCGTCGGGGTCGGCGGCCTCGCCGGGGGCCGACAGGCGCTCGGCGGCCGGTGGATCGAGCACCCGCAGCGCCTGGATCCACGGCCAGAACGCGGGCGCGTCCTCGGCGCAGCGGCTCCACGCGGTGGTGAAGCCCAGCGCGGCGGCCGTCTCGGCGGCGGCCTCGGCCAGCGTGGTCTTCCCGATGCCCGCCTCGCCGCCGATCAGCAGCACCCCGCCCGCGCCTCGGGCGGCGTCGGTGATCCGGTCGTGCACGCGGCGGCGCTGGGCGGCCCGGCCGATGATCCGGGGCAGCTCGGCGTGGGCCGTCTCCGGGGCCACGACCACGGTGACCCGTGAGGCGGGCAGCTCCTCCTGGCGCAGCACGGCCTGCTCCAGTGCCCGCAGCTCCGGGCCGGGCAGCAGCCCGAGCTCCTCGTCGAGCATCGTGCGGCAGCGCTGGTAGGCGGCCAGCGCGTCGGCCTGCCGCCGGTCGGTGTAGAGCGCCCGGATGAGCAGCGACCAGAGCCCTTCTCTGTACGGCGCCGTCTCCAGCAGCCGCTCGACCTCCAGCGCCACCTCGGCCGGACGTCCCAGCGCCAGGCGGGCCTCGGCCCGGGTGGACAGCGCGGTCAGCCGGGCCTCGTTGAGGTGGGCGATGGTAGGCCGCAGGTACTCCTCGTCCTGGAGCCCCGTGTACGGCTCGCCGCGCCACAGCGCCAGCGCCGGGTTGAGGATCTTCTCCACCTGGTCGGGCGGGGCCGCCTCGGCCCGCTCCATGGCCTTGAGGAACCGGTGGGAGTCGATCTGGTCGGGGTCGATCTCGAGCAGATAGCCCGGCTCGCGGGTGCGCAGGATCTTCGCCGGGGTCCGGGGGGACCGCTCGGGTTCGAGCGACTTGCGGAGCTGGAAGATGTACGCCTGGAGCGTTCCGGTCGCGCTGGAGGGCGGCTCGTCCTGCCACAGGGCGTCGATGATCTGATCGAGCGCCACGACCCTCGGGGCGTGGGTCAGCAGCAGCGCCATGACCGCCCGCTGCTTGCGGGGACCGAGGTCGACCGTCCGTCCCTCGCCGAGGACCTCCACGGGTCCGAGGACCCGGAAGTCGTGCCGCATCGGAAGCCTCCTAGTCGATTAGGACCCCACTAGGATGCCGCCTTCAGCGGCATACGAGGGCACCATGGGACAACTCTCCCATGAACGAAATCACGGGTTTCAACCTCGCCGTCCGGCACCACCCCGCCCTCGTGGCCGAGGCCGAGACGGCCCAGGACGTGGCCGAGGCCCTCGCGTACGCGGCGTCGCGTGATCTTCCGGTGGCGGTCCAGGCGACCGGGCACGGGGCCGTCCAGGCCGCCGACGGGGCGGTCCTCATCCTGACCTCCCGGATGCGGTCGCTGACCGTCGACCCGGTGGAGCGCACCGCGACCGTCGGGGCGGGCTGCACGTGGGCGGAGGTCGTCCGGGCGGCGGCCCCCTTCGGGCTCGCGCCCCTGTGCGGGTCGGCCTCGGGGGTCGGCGCGGTCGGGTTCACGCTCGGCGGCGGCATCGGGCCGCTGGCCCGGACCTACGGCTTCGCGGCCGACCACGTCCGCAGTCTGACCGTGGTGACGCCGGACGGCGCCGTCCGGGTCGCCGACCCCGGCAGCGAGCCCGACCTGTTCTGGGCGCTGCGCGGCGGCAAGAGCGGCTTCGGCATCGTCACCTCGCTGACCGTCGAGCTGTTCCCGCTGGCCACCGTGTGGGGCGGCGGGTTCTACTTCGCCGCCGCCGACGCTCCCGCCGTGCTGCGGGCCTACCAGCGCTGGGCGCCCGGCCTGCCCGAGACGCTGACGACCTCGCTCGCCTTCCTGCGGCTGCCCCCGCTCCCGCAGCTCCCCCCGCCGCTGAGCGGACAGTTCGTGGCCCACCTGCGGGTCGCCTCGGTGGAGCCCCAGGAGGCGCTGCTGGCGCCGATGCTCGGGGTGGCCGAGCCGGTGCTCGGCGGGGTGGGGGAGCTGCCGTACACGCAGCTCGACCGCATCCACAACGACCCTGCCGACCCGATGCCGGCCGTCGAGCGCAGCACCCTGCTCCGCGAGCTGACCCCCGAGGCCGTCGAGACGCTGATCGCCGTCGCCGGACCCTCGGTGGAACTGCCGGTCCCGGTGGTCGAGATCCGCCACCTCGGCGGCGCGCTGGCCCGCGAACCGAAGGAGCCCAACGCGGTCGGCGGCCGGGACGGCGCCTTCAACGTGCTGGCCATCGGGCTGCCCGGGAGCGACCCCGGGGCGGTCGTGGGGGCGCTCGCGCCGTGGTCGACGGGGGGCTCGCTGATCAACATGCACGGCTCCGACCTGACCACGGTGGGCCGCGCCTGGCCGGAGGCGACGGCACGGCGACTGGCGGAGATCCGGCGGACCGTCGACCCGGGCAACCTGTTCCGGCTCGGGCACGTGGCTCCCCGGTAGTTCTCACTCCACATTTCGGTACGGAATTATGGAATAGCCTTTCATGGCTATTTTGTCACCTTAATTGAGGTGAATTCCGGCGTAGACTCCGGGCCGTGTCATCGCTGGTGAAAGCGGCCATCCGGGGTTCCCGAATTCTCTTTCGGGCGGCCGGTAAGAACAACATCTTCTGGGGCGAAAGGGGCGAATCCCGCGCCCCGGAACGGGAAAGCCGGCAAGGAGGGCCCCGCACCCCCGCCGGGCTCGTCGAGAGCGACGCCCGGCACCGGCCGTCCCCGGCCCCTTTTTCCGTCACCGGGGCCGACGATCGAGCGAACGCCGGGCGGCCCTCGGCCATCAGATGGCGGACCAGCCGCTCGACGCCCGCCGAGGAACCCCGGATCTGGCAGGTGGTCGCAGGGCGGGTCCGGCGCGCCGGGCATGGGGGGCTGGACCTGACGGAGTGGGCGGTCACAGGGCGGTCCCAACGCGCCGCGTTTGGGGGGCTGGATCCGAGCGAGCGGACGCTCGCAGGGCGGGTCCAACCCGCCGGGCATCTAGGGCGGGACCAGAGCTGGCGGGTGTTGGCGGTGCGGCTGCAACGTTCTGGGTGTGTGGGGCAGGTCTCGCGCGGGCGGGGCTGGAGGGACTGGAACGTCCTGGTGTCTGTCTTGTCGTGGTTTGGAACGGTCCCACAATGTCGAGGGGCGACGGTGAGGCGCCTACTGTCACGCATGGGGGTGGCTTCGGGGCTGGTGCTGGCTTCGCTGGTGGCGCCTGCCGTCGCGGTGGCCGACGATGAACCCGCTGAGCCTCTGGCCAAGACCGACTGGCATCTGTTCGAGATCCCGCTCGGTGAGTTCGTCGAGCGGCTGGGGCGGGAGGACCGGGACGGGCGGCTGATCTGGCGGGCCGACGGCTGCACGTTCACGGACACGGGGACCTTCGTCTTCGCCGACGCCTGCCGGCGGCACGACTTCGGCCACCGCAACTACGTCGCGCAGGGGCGGTTCACGACTGCGGGCCGCAAGCGGATCGACGACCGGTTCCGGGAGGACCTGGAGGCCGTCTGCGACGGCTACACGGGCTGGCGGTCCGAGCGGGCCGCCGCCTGCCGGGCCGCCGGGGCGGTCCTCCACGACCTGGTGCGTTCGGTGGGCCGCGCCCGGCCCGCCGCGGTCGTCTCCCAGTCGGGGCGGACGATCCGGCTCCACGTCAGCGTGGACGAGCCCGCCGCCGTGGCGCACCTCGCCGGGGGCGTCCCCGGCGACTGGGTGTGGGTGGACCGTTCCTGGGACTCCGGGGCGAGCTGGAGCCAGCTCGGCCCCACCCAGGTCCGGCGGCCCGCCACGAGCGCGGTCACGCCGCCCATCTGGTCCCACTACGTCAGCCTGCGCGCCTGCGGGCTCGTCCACGGCGGCCGGGTCGCCTGCACTCGGTGGATCGCGCCCTGACGCAGGTCGTACAGACGGAAAAAGAAGAAGACCCGGAGCGGGAGGCTCCGGGTCTTCTCCGTGGAACGGCTAGTGCAGTTCGCGCGGCTTGTCGCCCGCGCCGACCGCGGCGTGGTCGTCACCGTGACCGTCACCGTGACCGTTACCGTGGCCGTTGTGGCCGTGGCCGTCGAGCGGCACGTGGTCGGTGCCGTAGAACTTGCTGGCCTTGGCGCGGAGCTTGCCGATCGGGTTGCGGACGCCCTTCGGCGGGATCCCGTCCTTGTCCTCGTCGCCGTCGACGATCGGGATCTCCTTCTTGCCGCGGACGTGGTCGGCGAGGTCCTCCGCCAGGGGCGTGTGGACCTCGATGTACTCGCCGTGCGGCAGGCGCTTGATGACGCCGGACTCCACGCCGTGGGACAGGATGTCCTGGTCCTTGCGCTGGAGGCCGATGCAGATCCGGTAGGTGATCCAGTAGGCCAGCGCCGGGCCCAGGAAGATCGCGAACCGGCCGATGATCGTCGTCTCGTAGAGGCCGATGTGGAAGTAGGCCGAGATCCAGTCGTTGGCGCCCAGCAGCCACAGGATGCCGTAGAACGTCACGCCCGCCATGCCGATCGAGGTGCGGACCGGGGCGTTGCGGGGACGGTCGACCAGGTGGTGCTCACGACGGTCGCCGGTGATCCACTGTTCGGCGAACGGGTAGACCGCCAGGCCCGTCATGATGATGCCCATCGGGACCAGCGCCGGGATCAGCACGCTGAGCGGCACCGTGTGGTCGAGGAAGTTGATCTCCCACGACGGCATCAGCCGCAGCGCGCCCTCCAGGAAGCCCATGTACCAGTCGGGCTGCGACCCCGCCGAGATGTCCGCCGGGGTGTACGGGCCGAACAGCCAGATCGGGTTGATCTGGGCGAACGTCCCGAGACCCGCGACGGCCGCGAACGTGAACAGGAAGTAGGCGCCGGCCTTGGCCATGAAGGCCGGGTAGAACGGCGCGCCCACCACGTTGTGCTCGGTGCGGCCCGGGCCGGGCATCTGGGTGTGCTTCTGCACCCACATCAGCACCATGTGGGCCGAGATGAGCGCCAGCAGGATGCCGGGGATCAGCAGGATGTGCAGCGAGTAGAACCGCGAGATGACGTCCTCGCCCGGATATTCCCCGCCGAACAGGAAGAACGTGATGTACGTGCCCACGATCGGCAGCGAGATCGCCACACCCTCGGTGATCCGCAGACCCGCGCCGGAGAGCAGGTCGTCGGGGAGGGAGTAGCCGGTGAGGCCCTCGGCCAGCGCCAGCGTCAGCAGCAGCACGCCGATGATCCAGTTGAGCTCACGCGGCTTGCGGTAGGCGCCGGTGAAGAAGACGCGCAGCATGTGGACCGTCATGCCGGCCACGAACAGCAGGGCCGCCCAGTGGTGGATCTGCCGGATCAGCAGACCACCCCGGACCTCGAAGCTGATGTGCAGCGTCGAGGCGTAGGCCTCCGACATCCCCACGCCCACGAGCGGCTGGTAGGAGCCGTCGTAGATGACGTGCTGCATGCTCGGCTTGAACCAGAACGTCAGGAACGTGCCGGTGAGCAGCAGGATGATGAAGGAGTAGAGCGCGATCTCGCCGAGCAGGAACGACCAGTGGTCGGGAAAGACCTTGCGCAGGTTCCGCTTCAGGAAGCTGCCCGCGCCGAGCCGGTCGTCGAGGTAGGTCGCGGTGCCCGCGATGGGCTTCGGAGTCTCGTTCACGACTGGTTCCCCCTGGCTTCCCGGGCGTCGGCCTCGGCGTCGCCGCGCTCCCAGAAGCTGGGACCGACGGGGACGTCGAAGTCGGCCTGGGCGATGAGGTAGCCCTGGCCGTCGACACCGATCGGCAGCTGCGGCAGCGGCCGGGCGGCCGGGCCGAAGATGACCCGCGCCCCGTCGGTCGCGTCGAAGGTCGACTGGTGGCAAGGGCACAGGATGTGGTGGGTCGTCTGCTCGTAGAGCGCCGCGGGACAGCCGACGTGGGTGCAGATCTTCGAGTAGGCGACGATGCCGTCGTAGGTCCAGTTCCTGATCGTGCCCGACTTCAGGTCCTCGGGACGGAACTTGATCAGGATCAGCGTGGCCTTGGCGAGGGCGTTGAGGTCGTGCTCGTACCCTTCGGGCACGACCGACAGGATGCCGCCCGGCGAGTCGAAGTCGGAGGCCAGGATCGGCTGTCCGGTGCCTTCGACGACCAGCTTCATGCCCTTCTTCCACACCGTGTGGCGCAGCGAGGTGCCGGGCAGCGGGCCGAGGTCCTTGAGCAGCACCAGCGGGGCCAGGCCGAGCGGCGCCGCCGCCAGCAGCAGCGTGCGGCGCATCATCTTGTGCTTGACGAAGCCGCTCTCGTTGGCCCCCGCGCGGAACGTCTCGTCGACGTAGCCGCGGGTGTCGTCGTCGGAGCGCATCTCGTGGCGCTCCTGGACGAGGTTGTATTTCGGCATCATCCGCCGGACCCACACCACCACGCCCGAGGACAGCGCCAGCAGCGCCACCGTCAGGCTGCCGCCGAGCGCGAGGTTCGACGCGGCGGTGGAGTCGATGTCGCCGACCTGGAAGATCACGTAGGAGGCGATGAAGGCGATGCCCGCCAGGAAGGCGACGAAGAACAGCAGGGTGACGACCCGCTCGGCCTTGCGGGCGTCGGCGGGGTCGGGGAGCGTCACGCCGGGCGTCTCCACCTCGGCCTTGGCCGGGCGGGTGCCGAGTACGGCGGTTCCCTGAGCCGGGGTGCCGATGACGCGACGCGGGACACGCGTCTCGTCATCGGGGCCGGGAAGCTCTTTATCGGTCATTTTGATGTTCTCTTACGCTTCTTGGCGGTGATCCAGATGGCGGTGAGGGACATGAAGGAGATCCCGGCGATCCACGCGACCAGGCCTTCGCTGACCGGGCCGATGCGGCCGAGCCCGAAGCCGCCCGGGTCGACCTGCTCGCGCACGCCGACGATGTAGGCGATCATGTCGCGCTTCTGCTCGGGCGTGATGATCGAGTCGTTGAAGACCGGCATCGCCTGGGGGCCCGTGACCATCGCCTCGTAGATCTGCTCGGGCGTGGCCGGGTTCAGGTTCGGGGCGTACTTGCCGTAGGTGAGACCGCCGCCGGCGCCGACGAAGTTGTGGCACTGGATGCAGTTCGCGCGGAACAGCTCACCGCCCTTGGCGGCGTCGCCCTTGGCCGGGTCGACCATGTCGGCGGTGGGCACCGTGGGGCCGCCGCCGAGGCTCTGCACGTAGGCGGCCAGCTGCCGGACGGCCTCGGGTGTCACCCACTCGCCGAGCGGCTTGCGCGGGGCCTGCGAGCTCGGGTCGGCGGCCGGCATGCGGCCGGAGCTCACCTGGAAGTCGACCGCGGCGGCGCCCACGCCCACGAGCGTCGGGCCCATGGAGGTGCCCTCGGCGTTCAGGCCGTGGCAGCTCGCGCAGTGGGCCACGAACAGGCTCTTGCCCTCGGCCACGTCGTCGGCCTTGCCCGACGCGACCGCCGCGTCGGCGGTGCTGTCACTGGGCGCCGCGGCGGCGTATACCCCGCCCAGCAGCCCCAGCGCGAGCGCCACGACCGCGAGGCGCGCGAGGGGATGCCGCCGTCGCGCGGTGATGGAGTTCACCGAAATCCCCGTTCCGATCATTTGATGATGTAGATGGTCGCGAAAAGGCCGATCCAGACGACGTCGACGAAGTGCCAGTAGTAGGACACGACGATCGCGCTGGTGGCCTGCTCATGCGTGAAGCGCTTCGCGGCGTACGTGCGTCCCAGAAGGAAGAGGAACGCGATCAGACCACCCGTCACGTGCAGGCCGTGGAAGCCCGTGGTCAGGTAGAACACCGAGCCGTAGGCGTCGGAGGAGAGGGTCGTGCCCTCGTGAACCAGCTCGTTGTACTCGATCAGCTGCCCGGCGACGAAGACCGCGCCCATGAGGAAGCTGATGAAATACCACAGCCGGAGCTTCTTGACCTGGCCCTTTTCCGCGGCCCACACGCCGAACTGGCATGTCACCGAGGACAGCACCAGGATGATCGTGTTGACCGTCGCGAACGGGACGTTCAAGTGGGCGCCCGGCCAGCTCGCTGGGTCCTGGCCGACGCTCACAGAGCGGATGGTGAAGTACATCGCGAACAGCGCCGCGAAGAACATGAGCTCAGAGGACAGCCAGATGATCGTCCCGACGCTGACCAGGTTGGGCCGGCGCGACGAGTGGGCTGTCGTCGTCGTAGTAATTGCGGATGCTGTCGCCACGCCCGTCATTATTGCGGCTCGTGAGGCCGGGTCGGCGCACGGCCCCCCGATAGGGGGTGCGCGACGCGGCGAAGGGCGGGATGTCGACGGCCGCTCAGGGCCGATAGCATCCCTGGTGACCCTACCCGGTGACTGGAGTGCGCAACATGAAGGTTCTCGTCTACAGCGACGACGCGGCCACCCGTGAGAAGGTGCGGCTGGCCATCGGCCGCCGGCCCGCCGCCGACCTGCCGCTGGTGGAGATCGTCGAGTGCGCGACCCAGGCGGCAGTGGTCCGCAAGCTCGACTCGGGGGAGATCGACATCGCGATCCTCGACTCCGAGGCCGCGCCGGCCGGTGGCATGGGCATCGCCAAGCAGGCCAAGGACGAGGTCCACGACTGCCCGCCCATCTGCCTGATCATCGCCCGGCGTGACGACCGCTGGCTGGCGAACTGGTCGCGGGCCGACGCCGTGATCTCCCAGCCGCTCGACCCGATGATCGTCGCCGAGACGATCGCCGGGCTGATGCGCGGGCGGCTGCCCGCCGTCTCCTGACATCCCTATATCCATAAGGACCGCCATGGACGCCCGTACCACCTGGCCCTCGCTGCTCAACGCGCTGCTCGCCGGTGAGCACCTGACCGCCGACGAGACCTCGTGGGCGATGGGCGAGATCATGTCGGGCGCGGCCACCCCGTCCCAGATCGCGGCGTTCGTCGTCGCGCTGCGGGCCAAGGGGGAGACCGTCGCCGAGGTGTCCGGGCTGGCCCGGCACATGTTGTCTATCGCCACCCCCCTCAAGATCGAGGGTCCGGCGGTCGACGTCGTCGGCACCGGCGGCGACCGGGCCCACACGGTGAACGTCTCGACGATGGCCGCCGTCGTGGTGGCCGCGGCGGGCCCCAGGGTGATCAAGCACGGCAACCGGGCCGCCTCGTCCAAGTGCGGCGCGGCCGACGTGCTGGAGCACCTCGGCGTCGTGATCGACCTGTCGCCCGAGGCGACCGTCGAGGTGGCGCAGGAGGCCGGCATCGCGTTCTGCTTCGCGCCGGTCTACCACCCGTCGATGCGCTTCGCCGGGCCGACCCGCAAGGAGATCGGCGTCCCGACGGTGTTCAACTTCCTCGGCCCGCTGACCAACCCGGCCCGCCCCTCGGCGCAGGCCATCGGGGTCTTCGACCAGCGCATGCTGCCGGTCATGGCGGGCGTGTTCGCCGAGCGCGGCGTGTCGGCGCTGGTCTTCCGGGGCGACGACGGCCTCGACGAGCTGTCGACGGCCGCCCCCTCGACCGTGTACGTCGTGGCCGACGGCGTCTCGACCAAGACGACCTTCGACCCGGCCGACATCGGCATCGCCCGCTCGCAGCCCGCCGACCTGAAGGGCGGCGACGTCGCCTTCAACGCCGGAGCGGTCCACGACCTGGTCCGCGGCAAGACCGGCCCGGTCCGCGACGCGGTGCTGCTGAACGCCGCCGCCGCCCTGGTGGCCAGCGAGGGCCCGACGGCCGACGACCTGACCGGGCGGATCGCTGCCGCCTACGCCACGGTCGGCCAGGTGGTCGACTCCGGCGCCGCCGCGACCCTGCTCGACCGCTGGGTCGAGGTCTCCCAGCGCCTGCGCGGCTGAGTCCCGCCGGCGGGGGCCTCCGGCGACCCGGAGGTCCCTCCCGCGGGTAATCCCCTGGGCTGACCCACGCTCACCTCCTGGGAGGACGTCCCGGGGGCGGGCGGCGGCTTAGATTTCCGGCATGATGCGCCTCTTCGCCCGCCTGGTCCGTCCGGTCCGACGCCGGTCGGCGGATCCCGCCGACGCCGTGACCCGGGAGCGGCTCAGGATCGCCGAGGAGCTCCACGACGTCGTGGCCCACGACCTGAGCGTGCTCACCCTGGGGGTGGGCGCAGGCCGGGTCATCATGGACCGCGACCCCGAGCGCGCCCGGCAGACGCTCCGCGACGCCGAGGAGGCCGGCCGCCAGGCGCTGACGGATCTCCAGCGCGTCGCGGGGCTGCTGCGGTCGGGGAGCGCCACGACCACCGGCCCCCAGCCCACCCTCGGCGCGCTGCCCGCCCTCTTCGACCGCTTCCGCGCCGCCGGGCTCTCGGTCGCTTTCTCCGAGGACGGCCCCCGCCGGCCCAGCCCGGTCCTGGAGCTCTCCGCCTACCGCATCGTGGAGGAGGCCCTGGTCAACGCGCTGGAGCACGGCTCGGCGCGGAAGGCGCAGGTGCGTCTTCGCTGGCAGGGCGGGGTGGTGGAGCTGTGCGTCCAGGACGACGGCGGCCCGAGGGAGCGCCTCCTGGGCATCTGGGAACGCGCCGCCCTCTTCGGCGGCTCCGTCACCTCGGGCCCGGTCCAGGGCGGCTTCGAGATCCGGGTACGCCTGCTGACCGGAGGCCGCACCCGGGCCCTGACCGGGGACCGCACGGGCTGACGCCCGGCGTCGCCACCCGAGGGTGACCGAGCAGGCCAGGCCCGAGCCGCGTCCCGCCGGGCCCTCAGAAGGTGGTAGGGGCCTCAGACGAGTTCCAGGCCGCCGTCCACGGTGAGGATCTGGCCGGTCAGCCAGGTCGCCGACGGGTCGGCCAGCCGGAGGATCCAGGTCGCGACCTCGCCGGGGTCGCCGCGGCGGCCCAGGGGGATGCGGGCGGCCTCGTCGGACTTGATCTGTTCGACGGTCGCGGCGGGCAGGCCGGCGGCGGTGAGGGCCTCGCTCTCGGTGGGGCCGGGGGCGACGGCGTTCACGCGGACCCCTGTGGGGGCCAGTTCCAGCGCCCAACTGCGGGTGAGTTGTTCGACGGCGGCCTTGGTCGCGGCGTAGTGGGCGCCGCCGGGCAGGGGGCGGTGGCCGAAGGTGCTGCTGACGTTGACGACGCAGCCCGCGGTCGCGCGCAGGTGGGGCAGGGCGTGCCGGGCGAGCAGACTCGGGGCCGTGACGTTGAGCGTGAACAGATCGGCGACGCCGTCGGCGGTCGTCTCGGCCAGCGGCATGATCTTCGTGGCCCCGGCGTTGTTGACCAGGACGTCGAGCCGGCCCCAGCGGGCGACGGCCGCCGAGACGATCTCCTCGGGCGCTGCGGGATCGCGCAGGTCGGCGACGTGGACGCTGATCGCCTCGTCGCGGCCCGCCGTCCCGGCGAGGGCCTCGCGGCGGCGGCCGACGCCCAGGACGAGCGCGCCCGCGCCGGCGAACAGCCGGGTGGTCGCGCGGCCGATGCCCGATCCGGCGCCGGTGACGATGACGGTTCTGCCGGTGAAGTCCATGGTCCCTCCGAGGTTCGGTGCCGGGGGGACGGTCAGGAATCTAGTCGGCGTCGGGGAGGCCGATGGAGAAGGCGGCCTCCAGGTCGTGGCGGCTGTAGGTCCGGAAGGCGATGTGGGTGTCGGTGGCGCGGACGCCCTCGATCTTGTTCAGCCGCCCCGGCACGACTTCGGCGATCTCCTCGTAACGGGCGACGCGGACCATGGCCATTAGGTCGAACTCGCCGGTGATCGAGTAGACCTCGCTGACGCCCGCGAGCCCGGCGATCGCCTGGGCGACCTCGGGGATCCGGTCGACGTCGGCCTTGATGTGCACGATCGCGGTGACCAAAGCGTGCTCCTTTCCGAGGGCCCCAACCTATCGCAGCGGTCTGCCCTCCCTCGCTGAGCGGGAACCCCCCTGGTCGTACGCCCGGTCGATGCGCCCCTTGAGCCGGGCGGCGCCGAACGCGGGCAGGCTCCAGCCCCCGTCGACCCTGACCAGCCGGACCCCCGGCGACTCCAGCCAGCGCAGGATCGTCTCGGTCTCCTCGGCGCTGGCCGCGGGGGTGGGGCCGGGACCGGGGAAGACCGTCTCGGCGGTCGCGACCAGGGCCTCGACGTAGGGGACCGGGTGGGCGCCGCGCGGCATCACCCCGGCGGCGGCGAGCCGGCCGTGGCGGATGACGTGGATGTCCCAGGCGCCCTCCTTGCCGGGGCTGGCGGCGACCATCTGGCCGATGCTCGTCAGGCCGGTCAGCCGCTGCATCCGGGCGGCGGCGCGGACGTAGGCGGCCAGGCGGTCGCGGTCGACCGCCGCCTCCTCGTAGCGCTGCTCGGACGACAGGCGGTCCATCCGCGCCTCGACGGCGGAGAACACGCTGCTCCCGTCGACCAGCATGGCGTGGCGGGCCGCCGCGACGTGGCGGGCGTAGTCGTCGAGGCTCTCCCGGCCCTCGCACGGGGCGCCGCACTTCCCGATCTCGGCCAGCGCGCAGGCGCTGCGCCGGACCGTGAGGGACAGGCGCTCGGTGCACTGGCGCAGCGGGAGCGCCTCGTGGATGGCGGTGCGGGCGTCGTCGGCGGTGCGGCTGCTGCCGAACGGGCCCAGGTAGGTCGCGCCGTCGTCCTTCAGGTCGCGCACGATGCTCAGGCGGGGGAACGGCTCGTCGGTCAGCTTCAGCCAGACGACCCGCTCGGGGAAGCGGGACCGCCGGTTGTAGCGGGGCTTGGTCTCGCCGATCATGCGTAACTCGCGGATCTCCGCCTCCAGCGGGGTCGCGCACACGATGTGGCGGACCCGCTCGGCGATGCCGACCATCTCCCGGACCCTCGGCCGGGTCTCGCTGGCGGTGAAGTAGCTCCTGACCCGGGTCCGGAGACTGCCCGACTTGCCGACGTAGAGCGCCTCGCCGCGGGCGTCTTCGAAGACGTAGACCCCCGGCTTGTCGGGCACGCCGTCGGCCAGGTGGCGCTTGCGGCGCTGCTCGGGGGTGGGCATCCGGACGAAGCCCTTGAGCTCCTCCAGCGTGTGGACGCCCAGGTTGCCGACCCGGCCGATCAGCCCGTGGAGCACGTCGACGGTGGCCTGGGCGTCGGCCAGGGCGCGGTGGCAGGGCTCGGTGGAGCTGCGGAAGTGGCGGGCCAGGGTGGCGAGCTTGCAGTTGGGGGTCTCGTCGCGGGTCAGCACCCGGCGGGCCAGGTCGGCGGTGTCGACGACCGCGTTGACCGGCGGCGGATAGCCCTGGCGGGCGCACTCGGCCTTGAGGAAGCCCATGTCGAACGGGGCGTTGTGGGCGACCAGGGCGGCGCCCTTGACGAACTCCAGGAAGCTCGGCAGCACCTCGGTCATCTTGGGGGCGGCGACGACCATCGCGTCGGTGATGCCGGTGAGCACGGAGACGAACGGGGGGATCGGGCCGCCGGGGTCGACCAGGGTGGCGAACTCGCCCAGCACGACGCCGCCGCGCACCTTCACCGCGCCGATCTCGGTGATCGCGCACTCGGCGGGGGAGGTGCCGGTCGTCTCCAGGTCGAACACCACGAAGGTGACGTCGACGAGGGGGGTCCCCAGATCGTCCAGCGTGCCCTGTTCCACGCAGACGACCTTAGAGACCCCCACCGACACTTCTTCTTCGAGGCAGGTTCACGGCGCGAGACGCGACCGGCCTTCGGCCGGCCGCGTCTCGCTTAGAAGTCGCGCCGCAACATCGCGTAGACGATCTCGTCGGTCCACTCGCCCTTGACGATCTCGTTCTCCACGAAATGGGCCTCCCGGCGCATGCCGAGCCGTTCCATCACCTTGGTCGAGGCGGTGTTGCGGCCGTCGCAGCGGGCCACGATCCGGTGCAGGCCGAGGCCCTCGAAGCCCAGCCGGAGCACCTCCCGCGCCGCCTCGGAGGCGTAGCCCCTGCCGTGGTGGCCGGGGTGGAAGACGTAGCCGATCTCGCCCTGGCGGTGTTCGCGGCTGCGCCAGAACAGGAGCACCTCGCCGATCAGCTCGCCGGTCTCGCGGAGGGTGACGGCGAGGCAGAGCACCTGGCCCTCGTCGGTGAGCTCGGTGACGGCCGCCTTGTCGGCCAGCACGGTCCGCACCTGGTCGAGGTCGCGCGGCTCCCAGTAGAGGAAGCGGGCGACGTCGGGGCGGGAGTAGAAGGAGTGGAGCTCGGTCAGGTCGTCGAGGGTGAAGGGGCGCAGCACCAGGCGGGAGGTCTCGACGGGCAGCGAGGGCTTGAACATCCGTGCAGGGTAAACCTGGACAAACAGCTCAGGCGACTTCTTTGTCGAGGCGCGCCGCGACGATCGTGGCCTCCGTCGACAGGGCGGCCAGCAGGGCCCGGTGGCGGTGGAGCTCGACGTCGAAGCGCCGGGCGGCCGGGCCGGTCCATCGGGGGAAGGCCCGCAGCGCCCGCACGGGTTCCAGCACGTCGTCCATCTCGGCGGCGAGCCGCCGCAGATGGTCACTCGCGATCGTCACGCCTGTCATTGTGACATCACGTGACCATTCCTTGACGTAACGTGAGCGATTTATGAGACAAGTGGTTCGTGTCCTACTTGCTCCCTGTTGGCGTCGCTGAACGTGATGTAGTGGACTCGCAGAGCCGTACTCTTGAATGAACGACCAGGACAGGAAGAGAGCAGCAGGGATGAGTTCAGCCGGAGAGGGCCTGTCTCGTCCCCTGCCCGAGCAGGTGCGAACACACGTCGTCGAACTGGCGGCCCAGGTGCTCGGGACGATGCCCGCCGCGGCCGTGCCGGCGCCGCTTCGCGCGGTGGCCCGCTTCGAGCCCCGCAAGCGCGCCCGCCTGGGGTCGGCCCCCATCGCGGCCCAGCTCGAGAACGACAAGAAGTTCCGCGAACTGGTCGCCGAGTCGCTCACCCAGGCCTGGCCCGAGCTGGTCGCCTCGCTCGCCGAGGAGACGGTGCCGCCCGCAGCCGAGCCCGTGCTGGTCGCGGCGGCAGCCTATCTGACCCGTCCGCCCGGATGGGCCGGGATGGTCGAACTGGCGCGCGAAGACCTCGACCAGGCCGCCGCCCTCGACACGCAGCGTGAGCAGGCCGAGGGACGGCTGAAGGAGCAGCTCGCCCAGCAGCGCACGGCCGCCAAGGAGGAGATCGACCGCGTCCGCGACCAGCTCAAGGCCGCCCGCGCGGAGAACACCGACCTGCGCCGCAAGCTCCACGACGCCCGCGAGCGGGTCAGGGCCGCCGAGCAGCGGGCCGGGGAGCTGGAGGCGGCCACCGCCGAGGCCCGCGCCCGGGTCGCCGGGGCCGGGGCCGCCGCCGAGACCGAGGTCCGCCGCCTCAAGGAGCGCCTGGCCGAGGCCGAGCGCCATCTGGAGGCCAGCCGCCGCGCCGCCCGCGAGGGCCGCAGCGTCGAGGACGCGCGCATCCGGGTGCTCATGGACGCCCTGGAAGACGCCGCCAAGGGCCTGCGCAAGGAACTGGCGCTGCCCACCACGATCAACAGGCCGGCCGACTACGTCGCCGCCGTCAGCGGCACCGCCCCCTCGGTCCGCGACGTGCCGGCCCGCGCGCTGGCCGACGACGACCCGCAGCTGCTCGACCAGCTCCTGGCGATACCCAACCTCCACCTGATCATCGACGGCTACAACGTGACCAAGGCCGGCTACGGCAAGCTCACCCTCGCCGACCAGCGGCAGCGGCTGCTGACCGGGCTCGGCGGGCTGGCCGTCCAGGTGCGGGTGGAGATCACGTGCGTCTTCGACGGCGCCGAGCTCGACGGACCTGTACAGGTGTCGGCTCCCCGGGGGGTGCGGGTGGCGTTCAGCGCGCCCGGTCAGATAGCCGACGACCTCATCCGGGAGATGGTCCGGATCGAACCGCAGGGCCGGGCCATCGCGGTCGTGTCGTCCGACCGGGAGGTCGGAGTCTCTGTCCGAAAAATGGGCGCGCGTCCGGTTCCTTCCGTTCTGCTCCTCCGCCGCCTTGGCCGTGCGTGATCACGCTGTAGCCAACCGTGATGACCTGCGCGAATAGTGGCGAATCGGTTGAGGGTACATGATCGGCTGAGTAAAGTCCCGACCCAGGTCTGTCCGGTATGGAAGGGGTTTCGGGCGTGCGTGGGCGGGTACCGGCCGTAGCCGGTTTTGCGGCGTTCGTACTGCTTCTTCCGATCGCGGGAGCGGCGGCCGATCCAAAGCCGACCATCCCCCAGGCGAAGGCGAAGCTGGCCAAGCTGAACAAGCAGGCCGACCAGCTGGTCGAGGACTACAACCAGGCCAACGAGAAGTACAAGAAGTCGAAGAAGAAGTACGGCCTGATCAACGCCTCCTTCAAGAAGCAGAACGTGAAGGTCGAGACGCTCCGCGTCGGCGTGGTGGGCCTGGCGGTCTCCAGCTACCAGACGGGCGACGTGCGCGGCCTGAGCGGCATGTTCGGCAGCCCCGACCCCCAGCTCGCGCTCAGCGGCATGGCGATCCTCAACCAGCTCGCCACCAGCCGCCAGCTCCGCCTCGCGGAGTACGAGGGCGCCATCGCGGGCCTGAAGCAGCAGCGCGACGATCTCCAGGCGGCCCTCAAGGAGGACACCGAGATCCGCGCCGACCTGGCGGCCAAGAAGAAGAAGACCGACAAGATGGTCGACGAGCAGATGAAGCTGCTCCGCGAGCTGGGCGCCTTCAACCCGGGCAACCCGCAGAGCACCGGACAGGTCTACTCCGGCCCCGCCTCCGGCAACGCCCGCGCCGCGCTCGACTTCGCCTTCGCCCAGATCGGCAAGCCCTACCAGTACGGCGGCACCGGCCCCGGCGCGTGGGACTGCTCGGGGCTGGTCCAGGCCTCCTGGCGGGCCGGCGGCGTCAGCCTGCCCCGCACCAGCTACGAGCAGTGGGCCTGGGGCAAGAACCGCCAGGTGGCGATCAGCGACCTGCAGGCCGGGGACCTGGTCTGGCACAGCGGTTTCGGTCATGTCGGTCTCTACACCGGCCAGGGCTCCGTCGTGCACGCCCCGCAGACCGGCGACGTGGTGAAGGTCACCCCCCTCGCCCAGTACAACCCCGATAAGGCTGTGCGTCCTTAAGCGAGACGCGGACGGCCGAAGGCCGGCTGTGGCTCGCGCGGGGGAATCTGCCTCGGGAAGCAACGTGTCGTTTGGGGCTTTTTTCGGGTTGTGAGCCAAGGGGTGTGACCAGAGTCACATCAACCCCTCAATTCCCGGCATATGCAGGCGTTTTCGAATAGCGCGCACGTTTACCTGATCTTTATCTTTCGCCAAAACTTTGCCGTCTTATGGCGGAGTCGGTAACTTCTGGCCTCGCGACGAGCAAGCCATGCCGTCCGAGGAGAGTCCGGCCCGTGGGCCGCGATGTCTTAATAAAGATCCATGTGTCGCCCATCACGCGACACGGCCGAATCCGTGCAGCCAGGAGGCATGGAACCGGGGACCCAAAAGGCTCCCCAGAGGAGCCAACGGGGTGAATCGGCGTGAATATCGCGTCGTAGGGCGCCTTCCCTGCCCGAATCCGTCAGCTAACCCGGTAGGCATCAGAGGAAGATCCAAGGAGCAATCCTGTCCACCACCCCCGCATGTCTGTCCCGCATCGCCCGCATCTCCCTTGGCGGCGTCGCGCTCACGGCCTCGGTCGGAGCGGTCGCGGCGCCACCCGCGCGGGCCGATGAGGTGACGGTCACCGTCACGAACACCACGGCGGTCCCGGTCTCGGGAGAGGCGGCGCCCGCCGCTCCCTCGGCCACCAAGAGCCAGTCCCGGAGCAAGTCGGCCAAGCGGGTCAAGAAGCTGAGCAAGGCCCAGCGTCAGCGGGTCCTGGCGACCAAGGCGGTCGCCATCGCGAAGAAGCAGATCGGCGACCCCTACCGCTGGGGCGCCACCGGCCCCGGCGCGTTCGACTGTTCCGGCCTGGTCCAGTTCGCCTGGCGCAAGGCGGGCGTCAAACTGCCCCGTACCACCTGGTCCATGAAGAGCTCGGTGAAGAAGAAGATCAGCTGGAAGGCGATGGAGCCGGGCGATCTCGTTTTCACCAGCGGCGGCGGCCACGTGGGCATCTACGTCGGCCACGGCAAGATGGTCCACTCCCCGAACTCCGGTTCGCGGGTGCGGATCGACAAGCTGGACACCTACCGCAAGCGCACCTTCGTGGGCGCGGTCCGGCCCGGGTTCTAACCAGCCCGGCGAAGTACCGATCGGCCCCGTCCGCCACCTTCCCGGCGGGCGGGGCCGCGGTGTTTTCGTTTGTAGTATCCGTTGACATGCGGTTCCTGGTCACGGTCGGTGCGCTGCTGGCCGTCCTGTCCGCCGGGCAACCCCCGAAGGTCCTCTACGGCCAGAGCTGGCCCCTCGCCGTCCGGGGAGACCATGTCCGGGTGCTGGCGGCCGACGGCCGCTTCCCCGATCTGGCGGAGGAGGCCGACCGGGCGGCCGAGGCCGTGCGGCGCGTCTGGGGGTCCGAGGTGACCGCGACGATCCTGGCCCCCGCGACGACCGAGCGGGCCGCCGAGATCGCCCGCCCGGCCCCGGTGACGGGCATGGCCGCCCTGGCGGGGCCGGGTTTCGTGGTGATCGAACCGGGCAGCTGGGCGTCGTTGTCGCCCCAGGGGAGGGTGATCGTGCTGGCCCACGAGCTCACCCACGTCGCCACCGGCGCGGCGACGAGCGCGGGCATCCCGATGTGGCTGGTGGAGGGCTACGCCGACTACGTCGGCTACCGTGACAGCGGCCTCCCGACCGCGACGATCGCCGCCGAGCTCGCCGCAGACCCCAGCGCGCCGCGGGAGCTGCCGGGCCCGGAGGACTTCCGCGCCGGGGGCGCGCGGGTCCCGCAGGCCTACCAGGAGGCGTGGCTGGCCTGCCGCTACATCGCCGAGCGCTACGGCGAGCCGAGACTGACCGCGCTCTACCGCGCGGCCCTGGCCGATCCGGCCACGGCCCTCGAACGGACGCTCGGCGTCGGGGAGCCCGAGCTGACCGCGGCGTGGGCAGACTACGTGATACGAAGTGTTCCGGAGGCGGAGTGGAACGTACGGGGATGAGGGCGGCGGCGGTCGCCCTGGCGGGGCTCGGGGTGGCGATCGTCGCCGTGGTGGCGGTGACCACGCCCTGGCGCGCGCTTCCGGCCGGGGCGCCGCGGGCGGCGCCCGACCCGGCCCGTGACTTCGGGGCCGCCCAGATCGCCCGCGCCGACGCCTTCGACGCCGCGACGAGCCTGCCGTCCTACCTGGCGCTCGGCGTCTCGCTCGTGATCGCCGGGGTGCTGGTCTCGACCCCGCTCGGGGCGCGGCTGATCGGGCGGCTGCCGTTCCGGGCGGGATGGCTGCGGGCGCTCACCGGGATCGCCGGGGTCTACCTGGTGTCCCTGGTGCTCCGCTGGCCGCTCGGCATGTGGTTCGAGACGATCCTGCGCGACTACGGCCTGTCCACCCAGACGTGGGGCACCTGGAGCGCCGACCGGCTGAAGAACTTCGCCCTCCAGCTGCTGCTGTCGGCGGTGATGGTCCTGGTGGTCATCGCGCTGGCCCGCCGGTGGCCGCGCCGCTGGTGGATCCCGGCCTCGGTGGGGGCCTTCACGCTGACGCTGGCGCTGTCGTTCCTCTACCCGATCGTGGTGGAACCGGTCTTCAACGACTTCCGGCCCCTCCCGCAGGGCCAGCTCCGCGACAGCCTGCTGGCGATGGCCGACCGCGACGGGGTGCCGGTCGACGACGTGCTGGTCGCCGACGCCTCTCGCCGGACGACCGCGCTCAACGCCTACGTCTCGGGCTTCGGCGCGACCCGCCGCATCGTCGTCTACGACACGCTGCTGGAGGTGCCCGAGCCGGAGATCGAGCTGATCGTCGCCCACGAGCTCGGCCACGCCAAGACCGACGACGTCCTCCACGGCACCCTCGTGGGGGCGCTGGGGGCGGCGTTCGGGGCGTGCGCGCTGTTCGTGGCGGGCAACCTGCTGCGGCGGCGGACGGGGGTGCCCTCGCTCGGCGACCCGAGGGCGGCGGCGCTGCTGGTCGGGCTGGTCTCGCTCGCCACCGTGCTGTCGGGCCCGGCGCAGAACCTGGTCAGCCGGCACATCGAGGCGCGCGCCGACGTCCACGCGCTGGAGCTGACCGAAGACCCGGCCACGTTCGCCGCCATGCAGCGCAACCTGGCCCTCCGCAACATCTCCGACCTGAGCCCGTCCCCGCTGGAGTACGTGCTCTACTCCTCCCACCCCACCGGGCCGCAGCGCATCGCGATGGCCCGGTCGTGGGCCCTGTTTCACGGGCAGCCGGTGCCGTGACGCGGGTCGTGGTGGTCACCAACGACTTCCCGCCGCGCTCGGGCGGCATCCAGTCGTTCGTCCACGCCCTGGCCGTCCGGCTCCCGGCCTCCTCCGTGGTCGTGTACGCCCCCCGCTGGGAGGGCTGCGCCGAGTTCGACGCCCGGCAGGGCTACCGGGTGGTGCGCCACCCGACGAGCCTGATGCTGCCGACGCCCGACGTCGCCCGGCGGGCCGGGGAGCTGGTCCGGCCGGGCTCGACCGTGGTCTTCGGGGCCGCCGCGCCGCTCGGCCTGCTCGGCGGGGCGCTGCGGGCCGCCGGGGCCGAACGGGTGGTCATGCTGACCCACGGCCACGAGGCGTCGTGGGCCCGGCTGCCCCTCGCGGGCGGGCTGCTGCGGCGCATCGGAGCCCACGCCGACGTGGTGACCTATCTCGGCGACTACACCCGGCGTCACCTGTCGGGCCGCATCCCGGCCGGGAAGCTCGCCCGGCTCGCCCCCGGGGTCGACACGTCGGTCTTCCGGCCCGGTGCGGGCGGTGCGCGGGTGCGCGCCGAGCTCGGGCTCGGGGACCGGCCCGTGGTGGTCTGCGTGTCGCGGCTGGTCGCCAGGAAGGGGCAGGACCGGCTGATCGAGGCGTGGCCCGAGGTGGCCCGTGCCGTACCGGAAGCGGCTCTGCTGCTGGTCGGCGGCGGGCCGGGGCGGGCGGCGCTGGAGCGCGCGGCGCGGGGGCGCGAGGACATCCGGTTCGCCGGGCCGGTGGCCGACGGCGACCTGCCCGCCTACTACGACGCCGGAGACGTGTTCGCGATGCCCTGCCGGACCCGCCTGGGCGGGCTCGACGTCGAGGGGCTCGGCATCGTCTACCTGGAGGCCTCGGCCAGCGGGCTGCCGGTGGTGGCCGGGTCGTCGGGCGGCGCGCCCGACGCGGTCAGGCACCGCGAGACGGGGCTGGTGGTCGACGGCGGATCGGCGCGGCAGATCGCCGCCGCGCTGATCCAGCTGCTGAGGAACCCCGAGGCCGCGCGGGCCATGGGCGCGCGCGGCCGGGAGTGGATCGAGCGGGAGTGGACCTGGGACCAGGTCGCCGCCCGCTTCGGGGAGCTGCTGACGGCGCCGGTCGGTCAGCCGTAGATCTCCTCGACCTGCTTGGCGTAGTCGCGCATCACGATGTTGCGCTTGAGCTTCAGCGACGGGGTCAGGTGGCCGGACTCCTCGGTCAGGTCGCCGTCGAGGATGGTGAACTTCTTGATCTGCTCGGCCTTGGACACCATCTTGTTGGCGTTGTCGACCGCGCCCTGCACCTCGGCCCTGATCTGCTCCTCGGTCAGCTCGACCCCGGCCATGGCCTCGGGGTCGAGGGTGACCAGCGCGGCCACGAACGGCCTGTCGTCGCCGATGACCAGGACCTGGCTGATCAGGCGGTGGGCCCGGATGCTGTCCTCCAGCGGGCCCGGCGCGACGTTCTTGCCGGCCGCGGTGACCAGGATCTCCTTCTTGCGGCCGGTGATGCGCAGGTAGCCGTCGGCGTCGAGCTCGCCGACGTCGCCGGTGTGGAACCAGCCCTGCGCGTCGATGACCTCGGCGGTCGCCTTCTCGTTGTTCCAGTAGCCGTCGAAGATGTGGCGGCCCTTGACCAGGATCTCCTTGTCGTCGGCGATCCGGACCGTGACCCCCGGGAACGGCTTGCCGACGGTGCCGATCTTGTTGGCGCCCGGGATGTTGACCGTGGACGGCGCGGAGGTCTCCGTCAGGCCGTAGCCCTCCAGGACCTCGATGCCGACGCCGCGGAAGAAGTGGCCGAGGCGCTCGCCCAGCGCGGAACCGCCCGAGACGGCGTTGGTCAGGCGGCTGCCGGTGGCGGCGCGCAGCTTGGTGTAGACGAGCTTGTCGAACGCGGCGTGCTTGAGCCGCAGGCCGAGCCCGGCGCCGCCGGAGGCCTGCGCCTTGCTGTAGTCGATGGCGACCTGGGCGGCGGTGGCGAAGATCTTGCCCTTGCCGTCGGCGGTGGCCTTCTGCTCGGCGCCGTTGTAGACCTTCTCGAACACGCGCGGCACGCCCAGCAGGAACGTCGGCTTGAACGCCTGGAGGTCGGGAGCCACGTTCTTCATGTTCGGCGTGTGGGCCAGGACGGTGCCGGTCTCCACGGTCACGATCTCGACCATGCGGGCGAAGCTGTGCGCGAGCGGCAGGAACAGCAGCACGGCCCGCTCGTCGATCGAGAACATCTTCTCGAGCGGCCCCTGCGACACGTTCCGCGCGGTGAACAGCAGGTTGTCGTGGGTGATCCGGCAGCCCTTCGGCAGGCCGGTCGTGCCCGAGGTGTAGATGATCGTGGCCAGGTCGTGGCCGCCCCGGGAGGTCCGGCGCTCGGTCAGGGTCTCGTCGGGGACGTCCCGGCCTGCTTCGATCAGCGCGTCGACCGCGCCCTCGTCGAAGGTCCAGACGTGGGGCAGGTCGGGCGCGGCCTCGCGGACGGTCTCCACGTGGGCGGCGGTCTCGGTGAAGGCGCCCTTGGCGCCGGAGTCGGAGAGGATCCAGCGCACCTGCTCGGTCGAGCTGGTCTCGTAGATCGGGACGCTCACGCCGCCCGCGGCCCAGATGGCGTAGTCGGCGACCGTCCACTCGTAGCGGGTGCGGCTCATCAGGGCCACCCGGTCGCCCGGCTCGACGCCGGTGGCGATGAGGCCCTTGGCGACGCCGGCGACCCTCTGCCGGAAGTCGGCGGCCGTCACCGGATTCCAGTCGGCGCCGTCCTGCACCTTCATCACGACGGCGTTCGGGGTGTCGGCGGCCCGCTGGAACACCGCATCGGTGCAGTTGGCCGACAAGGGAACGTCCACCAGCACGGGAACGGTGTACTCCTGCACGTGCTCTCCTCTGGGACCCGGCTCGGTCAGGTTGCCCGGGACGCTACCGCGTGACACGAACGGTGGATAGTGCCGTCACACAGGCGTTATCCGGTCAATCGCACGGTATCAGTCCGTGACCGCCCGAATCCTCAATGGCACCAGACCGTAACCAAGCGATTGCTCGGGAATATCATGTCGGCCATGCGCATCAACGTCGTCAGCGACGTCCACGGCCGTGCCGACGCCCTCGCCAAGGCGGGAGAGGGCGCCGACGCCCTGATCTGCCTCGGTGACCTGGTGCTGTTCATCGACTACGCGGACATGTCCCAGGGCATCTTCCCCTCGCTGTTCGGCGTGGAGCGGGCGACGGAGTACGTCCGGCTGCGCACCGAGAAACGCTTCAACGAGGCCAGGGTCATGTCGGCGGCCCTGTGGGCCGAACTCGGCGGCGATCCGCGCGCCCACATCGAGAAGCAGGTGCGGGCCCAGTACGCCGACCTCTTCGCCGCCATGCCGGTGCCCTCCTACCTGACCTACGGCAACGTCGACGTGCCGTCGCTCTGGGCCGAGTACACGCGGGAGGGGCAGACCGTCCTCGACGGCCAGACGGCCGAGATCGGCGGCCTGACCTTCGGCTTCGTCGGCGGCGGGCTGCAGACCCGCTACCGCACGTCCTACGAGCTCGCCGACGAGGTCTACGCCGCGAAGGTCGCCGCGCTCGGCCCGGTCGACGTGCTCTGCACGCACATCCCGCCCGCGGTGCCCGACCTGCTCTACGACGTGGTGGCCCGGCGCTTCGAGCGGGGCAGCGAGGCCACCCTTGACTACATCAGGGAGTTCCAGCCCCGGTACGCCCTCTTCGGGCACGTCCACCAGCCGCTGGTGCCCCGGACGCGGATCGGCCGTACCGAATGCCTCAATGTCGGGCATTTCCGGGGACGCGGCACACCGTTCACCCTGGACCTGTGAGCTAAGGTCGGGCCATGGCTGATCGCACCACGTCGAGCATCGGGATCGCCGCGAGCCGGCCGACGATCCTGGCCGTCATCGCCGACTTCCCCTCCTACCCGGAGTGGGCCGGGCAGGTGAAGTCGGCGCAGGTCCTCTCGACCGGCGACGACGGGCTCCCGGCGACCGTCCGGTTCGTCCTCGACGCGGGCGTCATCAGCGACGACTACGTGCTCGCCTACACCTGGACCGACGAGCTGGTGAGCTGGCGGATCGCGCAGGCCGGGAAGATGGTGTCCGGCCTCGACGGCAGCTACCGCCTGGCCGAGAAGGGCGCCTCCACCGAGGTCACCTACGAGCTCGCCGTCGACCTCAAGGTCCCCATGATCGGCATGATCAAGCGCAAGGCCGAGAAGGTCATCATCGACACGGCCCTCAAGGGGCTGAAGAAGCGCGTCGAGAAGGCATGAGGACTCTCCTCTTCACGGGTAAGGGCGGCGTCGGCAAGACGACCGCCGCCGCGGCGACCGCGACGCTGGCCGCCCGGCAGGGGCTCAAGACCCTCGTCGTGTCGACCGACACGGCCCACTCGCTGGCCGACGCGCTCGCGGTCGCGCCCTCCGGCGAGCCCGCCGAGGTGACCCGCGGCCTCTACCTCCAGCAGGTCGACACGCAGAAGTCGATGGAGCGCCACTGGGGCGACCTGCAGGACTACGCGCGCGGCCTGTTCACCGAGCTCGGCCTCGACGCCATCACCTCCGAAGAGGTGACCGTGCTGCCCGGGGCCGAGGAGATCATCGCCCTGCTGGAACTGCGCGAGCAGGCCCGCACCGGCCGCTGGGACGTCATCGTCGTCGACTGCGCCCCCACCGCCGAGACCCTGCGCCTGCTGGCGCTCCCCGAGGCGCTCGACTGGCACGTGACCCGCCTGCTGCCGATCGGCCGCCGCGTGATGCGCGCGGTCGCCCCGGTCATCCGCGCGGTCGCCAAGGTCAGCGCGCCGGAAGAGGGCGTGGTCAACGCGGGGGAGCGGCTCCACAAGGGCCTGATGGAGGTCCGCGCGCTGCTCACGGGGGACGAGGCGTCGGTCCGGCTCGTGCTCACCCCCGAGGCGGTGGTGGTCGCCGAGGCCCGGCGCACCCTCACCTCTCTTTCCCTGTACGGATACCGCGTCGACGCCGTCATCGCCAACCGCGTCTTCCCCGGCGAGGGGGCCGACCCGTGGCGGGCCAGATGGGTCGAGGCGCAGGCGCGCCAGATGGAGACCGTCCACGAGTCGTTCGAGCCGCTGCCGATCCTGCGGGTGCCCTACCTGCCGGAGGAGCCGGTCGGGGTCGACGCGCTGGCCGAGGTCGCCGACGCGCTCTACGACGGGGTCGACGCCTTCGCCGCCCCGCCGGCCGAGCCGCCGCTGGTCTTCGGCCCGAACGAGGTCGTGCTGAGGCTGCCGCTGGCCGGGAAGGACGACATCGACCTGGCCCGCAAGGCCGACGAGCTGATCATCACCGCCGGGCCCTACCGCCGCGTCATCGCGCTGCCCGCCGCGCTGGCCCGCAGGGAGGTCGCCCAGGCGGCGCTCCGCGACGGCCACCTCCGGGTACGGTTCGAGATATGACGGAAAGCAACGAACGTCCCGACCCCTTCGGCTCGGCCGCCGACGAGGCGTTGAAGCTGCTCGACGCGTTGCAGCAGCGGGTGGGCCGAGAGCTCGGCAAGGGTTTCGTGAAGGGCGCCTTCTCCGGGGTGGCCGGAGCGACCCAGCGGCCCCGCACGACTTCCCCCTCTCCGGATGTGTGGAGCGAGGCCGTTTCAGGGCATGATCACGAGGAGTACATCTGCCGGGCTTGCCCGGTCTGCCGGGTGATCGCGGCCCGCCGGGACACCGGCGGCGACGTGAGTGACCACCTGATGGCGGCGGGAAGCGAGCTGCTCGCGGCCTTCCGGCAGGCGGTCGACTCCCTGCAACGCCCGCCGTCCCCGCAGGGACCGGGCGGCTCGAACCCGAAGGTAGAACACATCGATCTGGGCTGATCCGGACGGGAGACACACGACATGGCGCTGACCATCGGTATCGACATCGGCGGCACCAAGGTCGCGGCGGGCGTCGTCGACGCCCACGGGCTGATCGTCGAGAGTCTCCTCAAGCCGACCCCGGCCGACAACCCGGCCAAGGTGGCCGAGACCGTGGCCGAGGCGATCAAGGAACTGGCCGACAGCTACGAGGTCGAGGCGGTCGGTGTCGGCGCGGCCGGGTTCATCGACGAGACCCGCAGCGTCGTCCGCTTCGCCCCCAACCTGGCCTGGCGCGAGGAGCCCCTCCAGCGCCGCCTCACCGAGATGACCGGCCTGCCCATCGTGGTGGAGAACGACGCCAACGCGATGGCCTGGGGCGAGTTCCGCTTCGGCGCCGGCCGGGGCGAGAGCCACCTCATCGCCGTCACCGTCGGCACCGGCATCGGCGGCGGCCTCATCCTCGGCGGCTCCGTCTACCGGGGCCGCTGGGGCATGGGCGGCGAGCTCGGCCACATGCAGACCGTCCCCGGCGGGGTGAAGTGCGGCTGCGGCAACCTCGGCTGCTGGGAGCAGTACGCCAGCGGCAACGCCCTGGTCCGCGACGCGAAGCGGATGGCCGCCGAAGACCCCGAGCGCGCCGCCACGCTGCTCAAGCTGGCCGGCGGCACCCCCGAGAGCATCGAGGGCCGCGAGGTCACCGACGCCGGGCGGGCCGGCGACCCGGTCGCCCTGGAGGCCTTCGCCACCATGGCGCAGTGGATCGGGCAGGGGCTCGCCGACCTGGCGTCCATCCTCGACCCGGGCTGCTTCATCCTCGGCGGCGGCGTCTCCAACGCGGCCGACCTCTGGCTCGACCAGGCCCGCGAGGCCTTCGCCCAACGCCTGACCGGCCGCGGCCACCGCCCGGTCGCCGACGTGCGGCTGGCCGAGCTCGGCGCGTCCGCGGGCGTGGTCGGCGCGGCGGATCTGGCCCGGCTGCCCTGATCCGGGTCGCCACCTACAACCTCCACGGCCTGCGTGACTCCAGCCCCGCGCTGGCGCGGGTGGTCCGCGCGCTGGCCGTGGACGTGCTGTGCGCGCAGGAGCGGGGTCTCGGGCAGGTGTTCTCCCGGCTGACCGGGCTGGAGCAGGTGTGCTCCGCCCGGCTGTCGGGGGTGGCGGTGCTGGTCCGGCCCGGGGTGCGGGTCCTGCACGCCGAGCACCACCGGCTGCGCTGGTTCCCCGGCCTCGAACGGCGCTCGGTCGCGCTCGCCGTGGTCGAGGCCGAGGGGCTGCGGCTCGCGGTCGCGTCGTTCCACCTCGACCTGCACGCCGGGGCGCGGCTGGCGCACGCCGTCGAGATCGTGCGGCGGGTGGAGACCATGT
Organism: Herbidospora cretacea; assembly: GCF_001570605.1. Classification (GTDB taxonomy): domain Bacteria; phylum Actinomycetota; class Actinomycetes; order Streptosporangiales; family Streptosporangiaceae; genus Herbidospora; species Herbidospora cretacea. Next base: position 50,665 of record NZ_BBXG01000017.1, read on the forward strand.
CCGCGGCGTTCGACGCGCCGCCGGTGCTCGCGGGCGACCTGAACGAACTGCCGCAGGCGGCGGCGTGGCGGCACCTGGCCGCGCGGTACGCCGAAGGCGGTGACGGCCCGACGTTCGCCGGGAAGCGCATCGACGCGATCTTCACCGGGCCCGGCCTGGAAGCGCTGCCCCGGGGCGTGGCCGGGGCCGGGGAGGACGACCTGGCGGCGGCCTCGGATCACCGGCCCGTGGTGGCCGACATGCGCCCAGTCTGATCCGCCGTCTGATCCGCCGGCTCCTCTTCGTTGAACGTGCCCTCCCGGCGGATGCCGTGCCAGCGCAGCCGCACGCCCAGCAGCGCCGTCGCCAGCGAGTGGATGACCACCAGGTACATCAGCTGGCGGTAGACGAACTGCTGGAGCGGCAGGATCCACAGCGCCGAGGCGCGTTCGCCGTCGAGGAGCAGGGCGTACCAGCCGATCACCATCTGCACCAGCACGAAACCGGCCCACACCGCGACGACCGGCAGCGGGTCGCCCACCGCCATGCTGTATACCGCCATGAGGTCGACGACGGGCGCCAGCAGGGGCAGCAGCACGTGGAACAGGGTCAGGTAGCCGAGGCAGCGGCGGCCGAACGGGTTGCGCTCGAACACGGCGCGCCGGTGCTTCCACATCGCCTGCATGGTGCCGTAGCACCAGCGGTAGCGCTGCTTCCAGAGCTGGCCGAGCGACCCGGGCGCCTCGGTCCAGGCGACCGCGTTCTCCTCGTAGACCACCCGCCATCCGGCCCGGCACAGCGCCATCGTCAGGTCGGTGTCCTCGGCCAGCGTGTCGGCGCTGACCCCGCCGAGCGCCACCAGCGCCGAACGGCGGAACGCCCCGATCGCGCCGGGCACGGTGGCCATGCAGTCGAGCAGTTCGAAGGCGCGGCGGTCGAGGTTGAAGCCGATGACGTACTCGATGTGCTGCCAGCGGCCGATCGCGCCGCGCCGGTTGCCGACCTTGGTGTTGCCGCTCACCGCGCCGACCGCCGGGTCGGCCAGCCGCCGGACGAGACGGCCGATCGTCGCGGGTTCGAACACGGTGTCGCCGTCGACCATGACGAGCAGCTCGTGGGAGGCCTGCGCGATGCCGGTGTTGAGCGCGGCCGACTTGCCGCCGTTGGGGCGGCGGATCACCCGCACGCACGGGAACCCGAGCGAGGCCGCCAGGTCGGCGGTGCCGTCGGCCGAGCCGTCGTCGACGACGAGGACCTCCAGCTCGCCCCGGTAGGCGGTGGCGACCAGGGAGCGGATCGTCGCCTGGATCCCCGCCGCCTCGTTGTAGGCGGGCACGATCACGGTCACCGGCGGAGGGCCGGACCATCCGGGCGCCTGGCTCCCGCGCCTTCGGCCGCCTCTCGTGCGGTGGGCGTGCACCCCGGCGAGCACCATGAAGAAGCCGAACCGGCCCAGGGTGAGCGCCCCGGCGGTGAACAGCGCCCATCGCAGCACGTCGGTGAAGGTCTCCGAGGCGCGCTGGGCCAGATTCAGCGCGGCGCCGGAGAAGCGGTCGACGCCGCCGGCCGGCCGGTGGGCCGACGGCATGCCGATCGCCTGGGTGACCGTGACGGCCCGGTAGCCCTTGCCCTTGAGGTTCTCCAGGACGAGATCGACGGCCTCGACGGTCTGCCGCCGGTCGCCGCCGGAGTCGTGCATCATCACCACGGCGCCCTCGCCCTTCGCGGGAAGGGAGGCCGCCACGATCTTCCCGGCGCCGGGGCGGCTCCAGTCCTTCGCGTCGAGGTCGGTCAGCACGATCAGGTGTCCCTCGGCCGCCAGTTCCCGCATGCTCGCCCACTGGAGCGTCGTGGTCGCCCAGGTCGGTGAGGAGTAGGGCGGGCGGGCCAGCGTCGTGTGCAGGCCGGTCGCCCCCGCCAGCGCCCGCTGCGTCAGCGACGACTCCAGCCGGAGCCGCCATCCGGGGACGGCCGTCAGGTCGGCGTGGGAGTAGGTGTGGTTGCCCAGCTCGTGGCCTTCGGCGACGATGCGCCGGGTCAGCTCGGGGTGCTTGGCCACCCTCGACCCGACCACGAAGAAGGTCGCCTTGGCGCCGTGTTCCGCCAGCACGTCGAGCACCCGGGGAGTCCACGTGGGGTCGGGGCCGTCGTCGAAGGTGAGCGCGACGGTCCGGTCGGGCAGGCGCGCGCTGGTGGGCCGGTCTCCGGTGAGGTTGACGACGGGGCCGCCGCGCCGGATCTCCTCCAGTTCGGGGATGGGGAAGTCGGCGGCGGGCGGGCCCGGCTCCGTCTCGCCGACGACGTTGGTCACGTAGCCGTTGAGCGTCAGCGCGGAGGCGATGAGCAGCATGCCGACGGCGAACAGGAACCAGTGTCCCCGGGGTGCGGGCGGGCCGCCGGTGGCCGTCTCGGGTCTGGTCTTCGGTGGGCGTCTGCGGGGTGAGCGGCCCCTGGGGGGCGGTCGCGTGGCGCTCTGAGACGGAGGGCGTCGGCGGCCGGATCCGGTCGGGGTCATCGAACGGGCCGGTCCCCGTTCGCGGCCGGGGCCGTGGGGCCGACCGTCGAGCCGCCCGTGGGGCCGCCCGTGGGGCCGCCCGTGGTACTGCCGGTGGGGCCCGTCGTGGGCCGGCCGGAGGGGGCGTCCGGGGGCTCGGTGGTGGGGACGGTCGTGAGGCTGGTCGTCGGTTCGGCGGTGGGGCTGGGGGAGTGCTCCGGCCGCCGTCTGGGGGCCTGGCTCTTCACGGGCCGAGGGCGGTGGGAGGGGCGCGCCGACGGCGAGGCCGGGCGGGCGGTGCTGACGGCCGGGTGGATCGCCGCACGTGTCCTGGAGGGCGACGGCCGCTCGGGCCGGGGCTTGCGGGCGGGGCTGGGTGAGGCGATGTCGGCCGGCCCGGCCTGCCGCTCGCCGGGCCACCCGTGCACCGAGAGCCCGGTGTCGGAGAACAGGCCGCCGATCACGACCGCGAGCAGCGCCACGAGCGGGATGCTCGACCCGATCGAGACCATCGTGATCAACCGGCGGCGGCGGCCGCTCTGGTCGACGAAGACGGCCGGTGGGGGATAGCGCTCTTGAGACACGCGTAAATGATAGTGAAAGGGCTGACGCGCGAGTGACCGGTTTCATTCGCGGCAAGGTTGCGAATTCAGATCATTCGGGTGCCGGTCTCGAAGCGGCGGATACCGGACAGTATTCCTGATTCGCTTATGGTGTGGAACGGGCGTATCGGGCCAGGTCAGATCCTGTTCTCTTGGTGTACGGGGCACATTTTTCCCGGAGAATGACAATGGTGTCGGGATTTGTCGTATTAATTCGGAAAGACTAATCCGCTTCCACCCGGAAAGGTGATCCGGCGTCGCGGCGCGGGGGATGAGCGGCCGGTCGGCGCCGGGTGCGGGGAGGCCGCCGGGCGGCGGGTGGGGTCAGGGTGGGCGGAGCCGTGACGGAAGGAAGCTTTGAGGATCTTCCGGGTGTCTCGGTCTTGCCCGAATACCGGTGCGGACCTGGCCGAATCCGGGGTTTGGGGTCGGAGATCTAAGGGTGGATGGGCCGCCGGAGAGGCGGTCTTGACTGGGGGAATTCCGTCCTATCGCCCGCGGGGGGCGTGCCTCCCCGTACGATTTGTTCATGCCCCGCCGCTTGATGCGGTGTGCGGTGCCGTTGTGTGTGTTCATCGCCGGTCTGACGGCCGGTCAGTTCCCGCTCGCACCATCGCTCGCGCACGTGTCCACCGCCTCCGCCTGGTCCGCGACCGTTCCCGAAGAGGTCGTGCGGCAGGCCTCGTCGGCGCGTCTCGGCCAGGACGCCGCGCTCGCCGACGTCAGCGGCGTGTCCGACACGGCGGTCTGGGCCGTCGGGCAGATCGGGCTGTGGGACGTCTGGCGCAACCGCGGCATCGTCACCCGCTGGAACGGCGCCACCTGGACCGAGGTGCCCACGCGCGGCGACGCCACCGGGGCCGGGCCGCTGCGGTCGGTCAGCGCGGTCTCCGACAACGAGGTCTGGGTGGTCGGCGACGGCCACGACGGCGTGCCCTACGTCGGGCGGGGCGGTGGCGGCGGCATCGACCGCGTCGTGGTCCCGCAGGTCAGGGCAGGCGACTGGCTGCGCTCGGTGGCGGCCGAGCCGGGCAGGGCGGCGATCGTCGGCAGCCGCGGCGGGCGCGCCCTCATCGTGACGAGCGGGTCCTCCTGGAAGGTCCACGAAGGCCCCGACGGCGTGCTCCACGGCGTCGACCTGCGCGGCAAGGACGGCTGGGCCGTCGGCAACAACGGCGACGAACCGCTGGTCATGCGGCTGTCGGGCGGCTCGTGGAAGCCGGTCGACCTGCCCGACGTCAAGGGCGGCTACCTGCGCGACGTGCACATCACCAGCGCCAAGCGGGCGGTCGCGGTCGGCGGCGTCTTCACCGCCGACGGCACCACGCTCCCGCTGATCCTGCGCTGGGACGGCCGGAAGTGGCTGCGCGAGGCGCTGCCCGACGGCGACGCCGAACTCTACGGCGTGACCGGCGACGGCCACGGCGGCTACTGGGCGTCGGGCTACGACGCCGAGCGCCCCAGCGAGGCCTTCCTGCTCCGCTACACCGACAAGAAGTGGAAGCCCCTGCGCGGCGAGGCCGGCGGCGGCGACCGGTCGGTGAGGCTCCAGTCGGTGGTCCGCACCGACGGCCTGACGATGGCCGTCGGCCACGTGCTCGCCGACGACCACTACACCGACCTGGTCGAAACCTTCGGCCCCGCCGAGGCGCCGGTCCGCTAGATCACCGCTCCGTCGTCCCACCCCGAGTCGTTCGGGGGGCCGTCGCCCATGCGGACGACCAGCGCCACGAACCCCCCGATGAAGCAGGCGACCGCGGTGAAGACGATCCACGGGTCCATCGGCAGTTTCAGCATCGCGGCCAGCAGCAGATAGGCCGGGCCGCCGAACAGGGCGGTCCAGGCGACCCGGGTCACCAGGTCGGCCTTGGGCAGGGGCGGGGGAGGCGGCGGGACGTAGTGACCGCCGTCGTCGTCCTCGGCCGGTTCCTCGGAGGAGTCGCCGGACTCGTCGCGGGGCTCGGCCGGCTCGTCGTCGGCTTTGGGCGGGGGCTCTTCGCCCTTCGGGACGTTCTCCCGGTCGGGCCATGGCTGATCGGCCGGATCGGCTCCGGCTGACTCGTTGAAAGAGGCGACGATCTGACGCCAGACCTCGTCCTCGTCACTCTGCGGCGTCACATCGATCCCAGGTCACATGTCTTTGGTCAAGGGTACAGAGGCGTGCGCGCGGACGAAGTCGAGGCTCCCCGAGAAGATGAGCGGGGCGTCGTTGTCGAGCGTCGCCACGTGGTAGCTGTTCACGCACTCCCGGATTTCCAGGTTCCCTCCCATTCTGTCGCGCAGGAAGGCCACACTGGCCGCTTTGACCACATGATCTTCCGGGCTTCGGTAGACGAGCACCGGCTGACGGATCTTCGCCAGTTCCGATTGGGTGAGCCGCCAGAGTTTGGGCAGCGTCGCCGCCGCCTTCACTGGAGTCCTCGTGTACGCCAACTCCGTCGCCCCCGCCTTCTTGATGTCGTTGGCCACCCCCGCGACCGAGGGCAGCACCCACTTGAGCACGGGCGCGAAATTGAGCGCCGGGTTGTCGTTGACCACCGACGGGTTCACCAGCACCAGCCCCCGCACCGCGGCGCCGTGGACCTCGGCCAGCCGCAGGCCCATGCAGCCGCCCATGGACAGGCCCATCACGAACACATCCGCGCACTTGGACTTCAGCACGGTGAAGGCCCGATCTATTTCGGCGTACCAGTCCTCCCAGCGGGTGCGGTTCATTTCCTGCCAGGTGGTTCCATGCCCCGGCAATCGGGGCAGTGAGACCGTCAGCCCGGCCTCCGCGAGGTGTTCACCCCAGGGGCGCAGCGACTGCGGCGTCCCCGTGAAGCCGTGGCAGAGCAGCACCCCGACCGGTCCGCCCTCGTGGTGGTAGGGCTCCGCGCCCGGCAACAACGGCATGGCACCTCCCGATGGGAAATATGCCCGATAGTCGCACGTTGAGCCGTAGTCGTGCGAGGGGACCCGGCGTGGCAAGATGACACGAACAGATGGCACAGGCATTGCCGAGAGAAGGAGCCCCCGCGTGTTCTACTGGGTGGTCAAGGCCATCCTCTGGCCCTTCCTCCACACCGTGTTCCGCCCTTGGGCCGAGGGCGTGGACAATGTGCCCAAGGAGGGTCCCGTCATCCTGGCCGGCAACCACCTGTCGTTCGCCGACCACTTCTTCGGGGCGCTGTTCCTCCCCCGCAAGGTCATCTCCCTCGGCAAGTCCGACTACTTCACCGGTTCCGGCCTGAAGGGCCTGCTCAGCCGCGCCTTCTTCTCCGGCGTCGGGACCGTCCCCATCGACCGTTCGGGCGGCAAGGCCAGCGAGGCCGCCCTCACGACCGGCCTGCGGGTGCTGGGCGAGGGCAACGTCCTGGGCATCTACCCCGAGGGCACCCGCTCGCCCGACGGCCGCCTCTACAAGGGCAAGACCGGCGTGGCCCGGCTCGCCCTCGAGTCGAAGGCGCCGGTCATCCCCTGGGCGATGGTCAACACCTTCGAGATGATGCCTCCCGGGCGGCTGATCCCGAAGTTCGGCATCCGCCCCGGCGTCCGCTACGGCAAGCCGCTCGACTTCTCGCGCTACTACGGGATGGAGAACGACTTCCACGTGCTGCGGGCCGTCACCGACGAGATCATGTACGCGCTCATGGAACTCTCCGGTCAGGAATACGTCGACAAGTACGCGGCCAGCGCCAAGGTGGAGATGATCCGCGCCGCCAAGGCGGCCAAAGCCGACAACTGATCTACAACGTAAAGGGCCCGAGCTCGTCCGAGCTCGGGCCCTTCTCCGTGATCAGCGCTTCCAGAAGGGCTTCGGCTCCGGTACGCCGCCCGTCAGCCGCCGCAGCAGTTCCTCGGTCTTGGCCCACATCCGGGCCAGGTCGAAGTCGGGCCGCTCGGCCCATTCGAGCTCGCTGGCCAGCGCGGACAGCTCGTGCTGCCCGCCGACCATGTGGGCCGCCACCCTCAGGCGGCTGGCCAGGTCGGCCAGGTAGCGGCGGCGCTCGTCGTCGGGCCGCCCCTTCGCCTCGGCGAGCCGGGTGAGCTCGGCCTGGAGCAGCGGGACGATCCCGCTCATGTCGGTCTGCGGGGCCTGCTCGCGGCCGGGGTGGGGCATCATCCGGTCGGGCTGCCCGCCGCCTCCGAAGGCCCGGCGCAGCCTTCCCGCGACCTTCGGCGCCGACCCCGGGGCGGGCATCGGCGGGGCCATCGGGGCAGGCATCGGCGCGCCCGGGGCCGGAGGCGGGGCGAACGCGAAGGAGGCCTGGGCCATCATCGGCATCGCGCCTCCGGCGGTCAGGTGGAGCGGCGCGGCCGTGTCCCAGCCCGCCGGGGTCTCGACCGGCTGGATCACCTGGTAGACGGGCGGGCCGTCGCCGACCACGCGGGCGTCGACCGCCACGAACGCGGTGAAGCGGCAGAGCACCCCGAACGCCAGCGACGTCTCGACGATGCGCTTCTCCAGGGCGTGCTCGCCGATCGTGTACCTGTCCTCCAGCCGCCGCAGCTCTGCGCGGGCCCAGATCGCCCGGACGGCCGGATTTCCGCTCTCCCGCGCGGTGACGGTCTGCGACCAGGGGGCCGCCGCCTGGCCGCGTACCGAGATCGAGGCCTTCTCCGACGCCGCGCGGTAGCGGCCGTGGGCGGTGAGCGGGACGCCCGGGAACAGCGAGCCCACGTGGGTGACGCTGTCGTCGGCGATGGTCAGGCCCTCGGCGTGGAGGGTCAGGTCGGTGACGAGGGGCGCGCCGATGCGGCGGTGGATGTGCTCCATCGCGGCGTCGAGCCGGTCCTCCGACTCGACGAGCTCGCACCGGCCGCCTCCCAGCAGCGCCAGGCGGCCCAGGAAACCGGCGTTGACCGCCTGGTCGATGCCGACCGTGTGGACCCGCACGTCGCCGGTGAGCCGGCCGCCGAGGCGTTCGATGATCTGGTCCTCGTTGCCGACCTGGCCGTCGGTGACCATGACCAGCACCCGGTCGCGCCCGGGGTCGGTCAGCAGGCCCAGCGCCGTCTCCAGCGGCTGGAGCATCTCGGTGCCGCCCCGGGCCTCCAGGCGGGCCAGGTGCTCGATCGCGCGGTAGCGGGTGCGGTCGGTCGCCTCGGCCAGGCCGGGGAACGGGTGCTCGACGACGTGGTCGAACGAGAGCACCGCGAACCGGTCGTCCGTGGTGAGGGTGTCGACGATCCGGGCGGCGGCCCGGCGGGCGGCGACCATCTTCCAGCCCGACATGCTGCCCGACCGGTCGAGCAGCAGCACCACGTCGCGGGGCGAGCGCCGGCTCTCCATCTCCGGCGGCAGCACGGTGAGCGCGAACGTGCCCTCCTCGCCCTCGGCGTCGGGGGTGAGCGTCAGGGAGGTCGAGGCGGCGAACCTGAACCGGAGGATGAAGTCGCGGTCGAGCCGCTCACCGGGCCGGACCGTGAGGGTGCCGCCCTCGCGGTCGACGTCGTGGAGGCTGCTCTGGATCTCGGTGATGTCCAGCCCGGCCGGGTCGAGCGTCGCGCTCAGCCCGAGCCTCACCCGGCTGGGGAACCCCGGCAGCAGCACCGGTGGCGTGATCCGCGACGCGTCGGGCACGGCGTCGGTGTCGGCCTCGACGCCCGCCCCGGCGGGCGCGCCGTCGATCGGGCTGCCCGGGATGTAGCGAGGGGCCACGACCAGCGGGAACCGGAACTCGGCCGCGCCGTCCTCGTAGGGGAGGGGCTGGCTGAGGTCGAGGTGGACGGTCACCCGCTCGCCCGGCACGATGTTGCCGACCCTGATGGCGAAGACGTCGTGCCGGTCCTCCTCGGCGATGGCGGCCCGTCGGCCCTCCTGGAGGGCCTGCGTGTAGTCGGCCCGCGCCTGGCCGCGCTCCTTCAGCACGCCCTCGACGACGTGACCGTCGGCCTCCATCCGGAAGGCGGTGACGGCGGCGCGCGGCGGCAGCGGGAAGACGTAGGTCGCCTCAAGGGTCACGTCGTGGGGGTTGCGGAACCCCTGCGTGACCTTGACCTCGGCGCTGAGCGCCACGATGCCGGCCCGGACGTCGACCGACTCCAGCGGCAGGTTGCCCTTCTCGGTCTCCAGGGCCCCGAATCCCGCGTCGGGAACCGGCTGCACCTCGTCCGGCCTGATCGGCGTGATGGGAACGGTCATGATGGCATCCCTTCGGAGAGACCGAGGTCGGTCAGGAGATCGATCAGAGGCCGCGCGGCCCTGGCCACAGCCGCCCGTTCGTCGTCGCTCAACGGGCGCGTGAGCAGCAGCGCCGCCGCGGGGGTCAGGCTGACGCCGTGAAAGGCGAGAGGGAAGGCCGGTGGCGGCGTGGGAACAGGACCCGAATCGGGGCCGGACTCAGGGCTGGATCCAGGGACATAGTTGGAATCAAGGCCGGGCGCGGGACTGGAACCAGGGCCACGCGCATGGCCGGACACAGGGTCTGGCAGAGGGGCGGGGGCGTGGTCGGAAGCCCAGCCGGGTGCGGGGCTCGAATCAGGGCGCGGCGCAGGGCCGGACGCGGGGCTGGAAACAGGGCCAGGCACACGGTCGGGTGGTGCGGTCGCTGCGCCGGGTTGTGCGGCGGTCGCGGGGCGGTCGGCCCAGAATCTGGGCCGTGGTTCGGCCGGGTCCGGCCTGCGGTCGCGGGCCGGCCCTTTCTCGGGTGCTGAGTCCCGCGGACCGGTTCCGGCCGGGGTGGGGCGTCCGGCGGTCTGGCGTGAGCTGACGGCGTCGGGGGTGGTGGGGAGCGTTGCGCCGGCCAGTTCGGCCAGGCGGGTGTTGGTCGCGCCGACGAGTTCGCCCTGGATGGCGGCGATGGAGACGCCTTCGGCCTGGCGGCGTTTGACCGCGACCAGTTGCAGCAGGTGGCGGCGGCCGTAGAGGGCGATGCGGCCGCGGCGGGCGAGCGGGGGGTCGAGGAGGCCGATCGTCGTGTAGTAGCGGATCAGGCGTTCGTTCGGCACATCTCTGACCCGGCCGTTGGCGGGCGCCAGCCCGGCGAGCGCGGTGGTGGCGCGCTCGGCCAGTTCGGCGATGGTCCAGGTCTCGTCCATGCCTCAACAGTGACACTGTCACGATGACACTGTCAACTAGGGAATATGGGCGATTCGTCCACTGTTAGGCGCAATAGACCGACTTTGTGGGAGGGAGATCCGCTTTCATGGCTTCGATCACCAGCCTTCTGAGCGCGGAGGACAAGAAGGTCACAGCGGAGGCGCTGCAGGGGTCGCTCGTCGACCTGCTGGACCTGTCGTTGCTCGGCAAGCAGGCCCATTGGAACATCATCGGGCGCTCGTTCCGGTCGCTGCACCTGCACCTGGACGAGATCGTCAGCCTGGCGCGGGACAGCGCCGACAGCGTGGCGGAACGCGCCGTCGCCGTGGGGCTGAACCCCGACGGCCGGGCCCGCACGCTCGCCGAGCACACGCACCTGCACCAGCTGGAACCGGGTTACATCGAGGACGGCAAGGTCATCGCGGCGATGACCGACATCCTGGAGTCGATCGTGCGGCGCATGCGCGAGCGCATCGAGATGACGGAGAAGAGCGACATCCTCACCCAGGACCTCCTGATCGGCATCACCCGGGAGCTGGAGAAGCAGCACTGGATGATTCAGGCCCAGCGCTGACCCCCCGAACCTGAACGGCCGCCGTTCCTGATCACGTGATTGGCTGGATCCCTTTCAGGAGCGGCGGCGCCAACCTGGGTCACCGGGAACCGGTGCCGCAGCCTCGCCTGGGCTGCGGCACCGGTGTTTTCTCACGCTTCGAGAGAGGCCACCAGGTCGGGGGCGTCGGCCGGGGCGAAGATGGGCTGCAGGACGAACATCCAGCCAGGCCGCAGCGCCTCGAGCTCGTGGACGTAGTCCCACGCCGCCCGCGCCGCCATCGGGCCCACGACGACGCTGTCGCAGTCCTCCTCGCCCTCGTCGCGGACGGTCACCTCGATCACCCACTGGGACGACCAGTCGGCCGACATGGACGCGAAGGAGTCGTCGGCGTCGTCGGCGTCGGCGTGCAGGGGATAGATGAGCGCCATTTCGGTAGCGTACCGCGACGAATCGGTTACAACAGGCGTCTCGCCAGGTCGGTCACCGAGGGCGGGGCTGCCAGCAGCACCCGCAGCGGATCCCATTTCGGCCCCGGCTCCAGACCCGCCGACACCAGCTCCTCGTGCCAGGAGGCGGCGTCGCCGGAGGCCTCCTCCAGACGCCCGAGCACCGCGCCGCCGGACAGGCGGGACAGCAGGTGGGGCCAGCGGACCGTCAGCGCCGCGAGCTTGGCGACCTCGGCGTCGGAGGCGGCCCGCTCCCCGGCCAGGCGCTGGCGGTAGGTGACGAAGGAGTAGAACCGGAAGACGTTCACGTAGCGCTTGAGCTCGCGCGGGTTCGACGCCGCCAGGACCGGGAGCGCGCCGCGGATCGCCCGGTAGGCGTTCTCGTCGCTGTAGAGGTCGTCGAACACCCGGTCGGCGGCCAGGCGGGTCTCCGCCCACAGGTGGCCGAGCGCCGAGGTCTCGCCCTCGGCCACCGCGAAGGTGTCCTGGGCGGCGCGGGCGGCGTCGTCGAGGGTGTCGACCCGTGCGCCGGAGCCGCGGATCGCCCGTTCGATGCGGGCCACCATCGCCAGGTCGACCGACGGCCGGGCGGGGGCGGCGACCGGGGCGGAGCGCTGGGCCGGGATGTCCATCAGGGCGCGCACGTAGTCGGGCAGGCGCGCGTCCTCGTCGAGCAGGGGCACCCGCAGCGGGAGCTGGACGATCTTCTCCAGGAACCGCCACCCCAGGTCCTCGCGCAGGTGGGCGGGCATGCTCTCGGCCAGGTCGCGGTAGGCCACCTCGACGTGCGCGGCCACCACCTCGGGCTCCATGGCCAGCACGAACACGCAGTTGGGGAACTCCCCGGCCAGGAACAGGTTGATCGCCTCGATCACCTGGGCGACCGCGCCCGAGGAGCAGCGGTCGAGGTCGTCCACGAAGACCACCAGGGGGCGCTCCGAGGTGGCGACCAGATCGAGCACGTGTCTCATGTCGGTCTGGACGAGATGCAGGAAGCCCGTCCGCGCGCCGTAGCCGGGCCCGTCCCCGCTGAGAGGGTCGGGGGCCCGGACCAGGGAGGCGAAGGCCGACTCGGCCGACTCGGTGAGGAAGCGCGCCAGGCGTACCGAGGCGGCGAAGACGGCGGCCACCGCGCCACCGGAGGCGAGCGCTCCGGCCGTGCCGGACAGGAAGGGCAGCAGGGGCGAGGCCAGCAGGGACGCGCCCGACAGCAGCAGCGTCAGAACCAGCCCCAGCAGGACCGGGCCGACCCGCATGAGCGCCAGGTGGTAGGCGCGGCGGCGGACCGCCTCGCGGTCGACGCGGGCCAGGTTGAGCCGCAGCCAGAAGCGCTCGCGCTCGGCGCGGGGGAGGCGGTCGGTGATCTGGGTGATGATCTCGTGGGCGAGCCCGGCCCAGACCTGCTCGTCGTTCTGGTACATCCACGGGTTGAACCAGACCGTCGGCCGCCAGCTCCCCGAGGCCGACTCGACCGGGGCCGGCTCGCCGTCGGCCGCCTTGGCGGCGGCCCGGACCTCGGCGTTGGTGACGCCTTCCGCGCCGCGCCCGCCCGGCCACAGCCGGGCCATCAACCGGATGACCCGCGACGGCGGCCGGGCCGGGAGCGAGCGGGGGAGCCGCAGCTCACGGGCGTGCCCGATCGACGCGCCGGGGTCGAGCTGCTCCTGGATCATCCGCATCAGCGAGGTCTTGCCGGTGCCCCACGGCCCCTTGACCCCGATCGTGAGCGGCGGGCGGGTCTCGGCGTGCCGGATGAACGCGGCGATGGCCTCCGCGTAGACGCCGTGGCCGAGGTGGTCGTCGACGGTCCACCGGTCGGGGGTCAGCCGGGCCCTGGGCCGGGTCGCCTTGCGCCGGGCCCGCCAGCGGCGCAGCGCGCCCGGCAGGGCGGCCTTCTCCTCCGCGTCGAGCCGGGCCCGGCCGAAGTCGGTCACGGCCGGGTGGCTGAAAGGTTCACCGAGAAGGCCCCACTCGGCGAGTTCGGTGCGGGCCGCGCGGGCCCCGCCGAGCACCTCGGCCACCTCACCGGTCAGCCGCTCGCCCTCGGCCAGCAGGCTGCCCCGCCGCAGCAGCAGCTGCGCCTGCGGCGACAGGTGCTCGTCGTAGATCCGCGCCACCGCCTGCTCGGCCGACTTCGGCCGGGGCCCGCCCAGCATCGCGGCGGCCCGTTCGAAGACCGTGGGCAGCGTGCCCGGCACGGTGCCGCGCACCGCCACCGCCACGTCGAGCGCCTCCGGCGAGGTCAGCAGGTGGGGCAGGAACTCGGCGTGCTCGCCGAAGACGGCCAGGGCGTGGGCCAGCAGGTCGGCGACCGAGACCACGCCGTCGCCGCCGAGGTCGGCGTCGAAGGTCAGCAGCCCCTCGGCGACCACCTCGGTCAGCGAGGGCGCGCCGGGCCGGACCTCCGCGCCGACGGCCAGCCCCGTGGTCAGCGCGGCGGCGACGACGCCGGGCGGGGTGAGCAGGGCGCTGACGGTCTGCTCGTCGGGGGAGGCGCTGCCGATCCACCCGAAGTCGACGATCATCAGCACCGCCGAGGCGGTCGACTCCCCGGCGGAGCTCCCGAACCGCTTCACCAGCGCCGCGAAGTCGGCCCCCGACCAGGTCGCCGTCGACGGCCACCGCACCAGCAGCAGGTCGCCGGGCCGGCCGGACCCGAGGAACTCGGTCAGCCGCTCGTGGTCGCGGCGGCCGGCCTGGCAGGTCTCCACGGCATAGCCGGACGATCTGAGGGCACTCGCCAGCCGCCGGGCCGGTGGATCCTGGTCCAGGAACACGAGAGCGCGGCGCGAGGTGACCGAAGGGGCGATCACGTCGGGAGAGAGGGGCATGGCCGACCACTTTAGAAATGGTCCAGGTCCCCGCCGCCCGTGGTTTGGGCAAAGTTTTAGCCTCAGACCCGCGCCGATTCCCCGTAAGTTCACGTCGCTCGGTTCGACTGTCCCCGCCTGCCGCGCGTAGCGTGAATCGTGAGGGAGGTCCGATGGCTGCCGGTTCGGGGAGGTTCGCGGCGCGGATGAGAACACCTGCTGATCCGGCGATCGAGCTGGCCGAGGGCTTCACCAGCCGCGTGGTCGGCCGCACCGGCGAACGGGTCGGCGGGGTGACCTGGCACCAGGCCCCCGACGACGGCGCCTGCTTCGCCGACGGCGACGGCTGGATCTACGTGTCCAACTCCGAGATCCCGCTGCTCGGCGGGGTGTCCGCGCTGAAGTTCGGCCCCGACGGGTCGATCCGCAGCGGCTACCGCATCCTGTCGGGCACCGACAGCAACCGCGCCGGGGGCGCGACGTCGTGGAACACGTGGCTGTCGTGCGAGGACAGCAGCCGCGGCCGGGTCTTCGAATGCGACCCCTACGGCCACTTCGCCGCCATGCCCCGCCTGGCCATGGGCCTGTTCCGGCACGAGAGCGCCGTCTGCGACGAGACCGGCCAGGTGGTCTACCTGACCGAGGACCACCCCGAGGGCTGCCTCTACCGGTTCCGCCCCGTCGACTGGCGCGACCTGACGACGGGCGTGCTGGAGGTCATGGTCGGCGACGGCCCGGGGAAGGTGACGTGGTCACGCGTCCCCAACCCGGCGGCGACCGACGCGCCCACCCGCGACCAGGTCGAGGGCGCGGTGCGCTTCCAGCGGGCCGGGCGCTGCTCGACGTCGGGCGGCTTCTGCCACTTCTCGACCGACGACGACCGGGTGTGGTCCTACGACCCGTCGGCGGGCGAGCTCGCGGTCCTCTACGGGGCCGATCCGAGGCTGCTGGCCGGTGCGGGCGACCTGTTCGTCACCCGCGACGGCGAGATCGACATCATCGACGACGACGGCGCGGTCACCCCGCTGCTGCGCGTCGGCGGCCCGGAGAAGTCCATCGCGGGCCTGGCCTTCTCCCCCGACGGCGAACGCCTCTACTTCTCCTCCCGAACGGGAGGCGTCACCTACGAGGTGACGGGCCCCTTCAAGGGCTGATCACCCACACGAGCTGCCCGCCGCCCCGGCCGCCGGCCGCGCCGACCGCGGACGGCGACCCGGGATCGCTGACGTGTGCTCCTCAGGACGCCACTCCGGCGCGGGCCGAGGCGGCGTCCCGGATGGCGGCCTCGACCTTGTCCCGCAGGCCCTCGCTCACCCGCGCGTCGAGCGTGATCCGCCCGGGAGGGCCGGCCAGCGCGATCACCCGGGTGCCCAAAGTGGTCGCCTCGGTGACGTCGTGGGTGATGAACAGGACCGTGACCCCGGTGCTGCGCCACAGCTCCCGGATCTCCTCCTGCATCCGCTCGCGGGTGAAGGCGTCGAGGGCGCCGAAGGGCTCGTCCATCAGCAGCACCTTCGGCCGGGGCGCCAGCGCCCGCGCGATGGCGGCCCGCTGGCGCATCCCGCCCGACAACTCGTAGGGCTTCAGTTTGGCCGCGCCCTCCAGGCCGGTCATCGCCAGGAGCTCGGCCACCCGGGCGGCCCGTTCGGCGCGGGCCAGCCGGCGCAGGCCGAACCCGATGTTCCCGGCGACGGAGAGCCACGGGAACAGCCGTGGCTGCTGGAACACCACGCCCCGCGAGGGGCCGGGCCCGGTCACCGGCGTCCCGTCGGCCAGCACCGTCCCGGCCGTGGGCGGGGCGAAACCCGCCACCAGGCTCAGCAGGGTGCTCTTGCCGCAGCCGGAGGGCCCGACGACCGTCAGGAACTCCCCGGCGGGGAGGGCCAGGTCGACCGGCCCGAGCGCCGGGCGGTCGCGGTAGACCCGCGTCACCGCCCGCAGCTCGATCGCCGGCGCGCTGGAAAGCGCCGGACCGGAGGCGGGCACATCCGCGCCGGGCTCGTCACCCCGCCGATCAGGGGAGGGCATCGGTCAGCAGGCCCTTCTGGAAGACCGTCAGCTCCGGCACCGCGTCGAGCTGTTTCTGGCCGACCAGGAACTCCGCCGCGCTGCGGAGGTTCTCCGCGAGCTTGCCCGGGGCGCCGGCGGTGCCCAGGTACTCGGGGGAGCGCTGCTCGGTGGCGTCCAGGAGCACGAGCTGGCCCATCTGGCGGGCCGCCTCGGCCGGGTCGAGGTTGAGCTGGCGGCCGACGGCCGCGGCGGCGGCGGGCGGGTCGCTGCGGGTCAGCTTGACCGCGCGGTCCTGCTGCTTGATCCACTCGGCCAGGATGTCGGGGTGCCGGGTGGCGAACTCGGTGCGGACCACGGCCAGGTCGGCGGTCAGCTTGCCCTTGGCGGCCAGCTCGCGGCTGGTGGCCAGGACGCCGCCGTCCTTCTGCAGCTCGGCCAGGACCGGCGTCCACACGTAGGCGGCGTCGATGTCGCCCCGGGTCCAGGCGGCCTGGATGTCCGGCGGCTCCAGGTCGATGACCTTGGCGTCGGTGACGCCGGCCTCGGCCAGGACGGCCAGGAGGCTGTAGTGGGCGGTCGAGGAGAAGGGGGTGGCGATCGTCTTCCCGGCCAGCCCGGCGACCGAGGTGATCTCCTTCTTGGCCACCAGCGCCTCGTTGTCGCCGATCACGTCGAAGATCCACGGCACCCGGTAGGGGATGTTCAGCGGCGCGGACAGGCCACGGGTGACCGGCGAGCTCCCGGCCAGGCCGATGTCGATCGCCCCCGCGATCATGGCCGTGTTCACGTCGCCGCCGGAGTCGAACTTGCTCCAGGTGATCTCGGTGCCGGGCAGGGCTGTCTCCAGCCACTTCTGGTCCTTGACGATCAGGTCGCCGTTGGGGATGAGCTGGTAGCCGATGCGCAGGACCGTCTTCTTCTCACCCGGCGCCTCAGCCGGGGAGGAGCAGGCGGTGGCCGCGGTGGCCAGCACCAGCAGCGCCGCGATGACGCGTTTCATGGGGGGCTCCTTCAGATGTGACGGCCGCGCCAGGGCACGAGCCGCCGGTCGAGCGTTTGCAGCAGGTAGTCGATGAGCAGCCCGGACAGGCCGATCACGATGATCCCCAGCACCACCACGTCGGTCTGGTTGTAGCGCTGGGCGTCGCGCACCATCCCGCCGATGCCGGGCACGCCGTTGACGGTCTCGGCGGCGACGACGGTCGTGTACGCCACCCCGACCGCCACCCGCACCCCGGTGACGATCTCCGGCAGCGCGCTGGGCAGCACCACGCGGTAGGGGATCTCCCACGGGCGCGCCCCGAGGGAGCGGGCGGCGTTCAGGTAGTCCTCGTGGACGCCCCTGACCGCGTCGGCGGTCGCGACGGCCACGGGAGGCAGTGCGGCGAGCAGCAGCAGCCACACCTTCGGCTCCTCGCCGATCCCGAACCAGATGACGAGGAGACTCAGGTAGGCCAGCGGGGGCAGCGTCCGGACGAACGTCACCAGCGGGTTGAGCAGCGTGCGCAGCACCGGCACGACCCCGATGAGCAGACCGAGCACGACGCCGCCGCTGATGCCGTAGAGGCAGCCGAGGACGATCCGGCGCAGGCTGGCCAGCAGGTGACCGGCCAGCGTGTGGCCGCTGTATCCCTCGGAGGAGGTGCGCAGGAGCTGGTCCCAGACGGCCAGCGGTTCGGGCACGAACACCGGCGGCCAGATCTTCAGCCAGGCCACCACCTGCCAGACGGCGAGCAGGAAGAGCACGGCCCCCAGGCGCAGGGCGAGGTTCATGTCAGAGGGTCATTTCAGCAGCGGCAGCAGGAACTCGCCGGCCCGGATCGACTCCTCCAGGTGCGGCCAGCCGGAGAGGATGAACTCCTCCAGCCCGAGCGCGGCGTATTCGCGGATCTTCTGGGCCACCTCGGCGTACGACCCCACCAGGGCGGTCCCGGCGCCCTCGCGGACCAGGCCGACACCGGCCCACAGGCCGGGGGAGATCTCCAGGTCGTCGGCGCTGCCGCCGTGGAGACCGGCCATGCGGGCCTGGCCGACGGAGTCCATCCGGGCGAAGCGGGCCTGGGCGGCGGCGATCCGGTCGGGGTCCATGCCCGAGAGCAGGTGGCGGGCGTAGGCCCAGGCCTCCTCGGAGGTGTCGCGGGCGATGACGTGGAGGCGGATGCCGTAGCGCAGGGTGCGGCCGGTCTCGGCGGTCAGCTTGCGCATGCGCTCCAGGCGCTCGGCGATCATCGCCGGGGGCTCGCCCCACATGAGGTAGACGTCGGCGTGCTCGGCCGCGACGCGCTCGGCCGCCGGGGACGCGCCGCCGAAGTAGATCTCCGGCGGGTCGGCCAGCGGGGTGGCCAGGCCGGCGTTCTCGACCCGGTAGTGGTCGCCGGTGAAGGAGAAGGGCACGCCCTCCCAGGTCCGGCGCAGGACGTGGAGGTATTCGGCGGTCCGGGCGTAGCGCTCGTCGTGGTTCAGGAAGTCGCCGTAGGCGCGCTGCTCGGCGGGGTCGCCGCCGGTCACCACGTTGAGCCGGAGCCGCCCGCCGCTGATCTGCTGGAAGGCCTCGGCCTGCTGGGCGAGCAGGGTCGGCAGGGTGAAGCCGGGCCGGAAGGCGACCAGGATGCCGAGCCGGTCGGTCCGGGCCGCCACGGCCGCGCAGGTGACGAGCGGGTCGGGGCAGCCCAGGCCGACCGGGGTCAGCGCGGCCTCGAAGCCGGCCTCTTCGGCGGCGAGGGCCACTTGGGTCAGGTATCGGAGCGTGGGCTGCCGGACCGGCGCCGCGCCTCCCGCGACCGTCGTGGTCGCGGGACGCACGTAGTGGCCGTCGCCCGAGGTCGGGAGGAACCAGTGGAACCGCATGCCCCGGATCCTATTCCGCTAATTCCTATCAGTAAAGCCGGAAATATCGCGCTCCCAGATCTCGTCCACGAACCCGTCGGCCTGCTCGGTCCCGGTGACCTCGAAACCGGCCGCCTGGTAGATCCGCCGGGCGGAGGTCAGCACGTCCCGCGTCCACAGCCGGATGCGCGTGTACCCGGCGTCGGCGGCGAAGCGCAGGCACTCCTCGACCAGGCGCGCGCCCACCCCGCGCCCGCGCGCCCAGGGCTCGACCAGCAGCAGCCGCAGCTGCGCCGTCCCCTCGTCGTTGCCGCGCACGCAGAGCACGCAGCCCGCCGGGCGTCCGTCGACCTCGGCGATCCACCCGGCCTGCCCGGGATCGTCGCGGTGGTCGAGGAAGTCGGCGCAGATCCGGGCGACCAGCGCCTCGAACTCGGCCCCCCAGCCCTGTTCGCGGACGTAGATCGCCGCGTGCCGCTGGACCACCCAGCCGAGGTCGCCGGGGCGGGGCGCCCGGATGACCACGGTGTCGCTCCGGGGCGCGCCGCCGAGGATCTCCCGGATGGCGGTCATGCTCGCCAGCAGGCGCGACAGGTCCGCGCCGTCGATCAGCGCGGCGACCTGCGCCGCCGACTTCCGGTCGAGATCCGTGTACGTCGCCCGCCCCGCCCCCGTCAGGGAGACGACCTGCCGCCGGGCGTCGTGGCCGGCCCGCTCCCGGGTCACCATCCCGTCGGTCTCCAGCCGGGTCAGCACGCGGCTGAGGTAGCCCGCGTCGATGCCGAGCGGGCGGCGGATCTCGCCGGTCTCCAGCGGGCCGGGGGCCTGGCCCAGTTCGTACAGGACCCTGGCCTCGGTCAGTGAATAGGGGGAGTCGTGCATGCCCGGACCGAGCACGCCGATGACCTCGGTGTAGAAGCGGTTGAACGCCCGGACCTCCGCGACCGCATCCATTGCTCTCCTCAAGTAAACCGTTGACTCAGGCAACGATAATGCGGATGCGCTAGGGTTCCAACCCCGCCCGCCTTGCCGAAGGAGCGACGTGAACACGGTCTACATCGGGGGTTACACGCCGGACACCGGAGGGGCGGGACCGGGCGTGACCGTCGCCGCCCGCGCCGCGGACGGGTCCCTCACCGAGGCCGGCACGGCCGCCGCCTCCGGCCCCTCGTTCCTCGCCGCCCACCCCTCGCTCCCGGTCCTGTACGCCGTCGGCGAGGCCGACCACGGCACGATCACCGCCTTCGGCACCGCGACCGGCGAGCCCGAGCGCCTCGCCACCCGGTCGAGCGGCGGCAGCTCCCCCTGCCACCTGGCCGTCTTCGAGCACCTGCTCGCCGTGGCCAACTACGCCGACGGCATGGTGGCCCTGCACACCCTCGACGACGAGGGCCTGTTCACCGGCCCGCCCCTGCTGTTCCCGAACGACGGCGGCGGCCCCGACCCCGAGCGCCAGCGCGGCCCCCACGCCCACCAGGCGACCTTCGAGGCCGGCGTCCTTTACGTCACCGACCTCGGCGCCGACCAGATCCGCCAGTGGCGGGTCCGGCGCGAGGTCACCGAGCTCGAACCCGTCGCGCTCACCCCGGGCACCGGCCCCCGCCACCTGGTGAGCGCCCCGGGCGGCTGGTTCGTCACCGGCGAGCTCGACGGCCGGGTCCACGCCTTCGACCGCAACTGGAACCCCACCGGCCACGCCCCCGCGAGCGGCCGCGAGGGCGTCAACTACCCCTCCCACATCCAGCTCCACCGCGACCGGCTCTACGTCGCCAACCGGGGGCCCGACACGATCGCCGTGTTCGACCCCGAGACGCTGAAGATGATCGCCGAGGTCGACTGCGGCGGCGACTGGCCCCGCCACTTCGCGATCGACGGGGACGATCTCTACGTCGCCAACCAGCGCGGCGGCGGCGTCGTCCACTTCCGGCTGGCCGACGGCGTGCCGGAGCCGACCGGCCACGTGCTGGCCGTGCCGACCCCGACCTGCGTCCTCCTTTAAGGCGCGTCCGGCAGCCCGTCGCAGAGCGGGTTCGCGGCGGGCGGCTCGTCGGCGTCGAGCGGTCCGCAGCGGACCAGGGGCGGCGTCGGTTCCTTCTCGACCCTGAGCATGCCGACCGCCTTGTTCACCGGGTCGTGGCGTTCGCCGTGGCCGAAGTCGATGACGCCGCTCGACCCGTTCCACGCCGACGGGCCCGAGGTGCGGGCCAGGCGGTAGAGCACGTCGCCCCGGCTGGGCAGGTCGTCGCCCGGCCGGTAGGCGCGGTCGGCCGCCCGGTAGACCACGTCGACCGCGTCGTAGGTCAGGATCAGGTTGTCGTCGGCGGCGTCGGCGTGCGCGCCGGCGCGCAGGGCGCTGACGAAGCCGGTCGGTTTGACCTCGCCCCACATCTCCCGGCTGGCCAGCGCCACGTAGTAGACCTCGGTCTGGGCCATCGCGGCGATCTCGGCCCGGTGGTCGGCGACCACCCGGATCACGTCGTCGCCCGCGACCACCTTGAGCACCCCGGCCCCGCAGGCGCTGCTGCCCTCCAGGGCCTTGAGGAAGCCGACGAACTCGCGGGCGCGACCGGCGTACATGAAGACGTCGGCGTCGCGGGCGCAGGCGGCGGCGACCGCGCCCGACATGCCCTCGCGGGAGGCCCCGTAGGCGACCGGCGCGCCCACCTCGACCTTCTCGGCGGTGAGCGCCGTGGAGAAGTCCCCGGCCAGGTTGTTGGTGTAGGTGTCGTCGACCGTCCCGTCCTGGACGATCACCGCCGTCTCCGCCTTGAGGGTGCGGCGGGCGAACCGGGCCGACAGGGTGGCCTCGCGGAAGTTGGTCGGGCCGACGCGGAAGAAGTAGGGCGAGGGCCGGTCGCCGACGATGCCCAGGTCGTCGGCGGTGGCCGTGGTGGTCATGTTGGGGATCTTGGCGGCGTCGAACCGGTCGACCGCGGCCTCGACCCCGCCGACGCTGCGGCCCAGGCCCACCACCCCGACCAGATGGGGGTCGTCGTCGGCCAGCCGGGCCACCAGTTCGGCCGCCCGGCCGCCGTGGGCGTAGTTGTCGCCCGCGTTGACGATCAGGATGCGCAGCCGGAGCGGGTTCTGGAGGGTGCGCTGGTACTCCTCGGCGGCGGTCAGCTCGGCGACCATGCTGGGGAAGCGGGTGTCGTCCTGCGCGGTCTGCCGCACCGAGTATTCACCGAACAGCGCCAGGGTGACGTACTGCGCCGACTCGACGGCGAAGGCGTTGTTGGCGTCGATGCGGCCGACCAGGCCGGCGATCGGCTTGGCGAACAGGCCGTCGGGGGCGGCGCCGTCGGCGTTGACCACGCCGACGCACTCGCCGCCCACCCGGTCGACGTAGGGGAGCCCGCCGCAGTGGGCCGCGCGCTCCGACAGGTTGACCACCACGAACCCGATGATCAGGCCGGGCAGCACCGCCAGCACGACCGCCCAGTAGATCCAGGCGCGCAGCTGGTGCCCGGCGGGCCGGAAGCGGTGCGGGACGCCCGGGTGGGCGGCGTGGTCGCCGGGCCCGATCACCAGCCGGACCGGCATCCGGCGGCCCCGGTGCTCCCGCCGCCAGGTCCCGACGTGGCCGGTGATGTCGGCGAGCGGGGTGGCCGCGATCGGCCGGGGCTCGGCGAGCTGGTCGGGCACGGCCGCGACCACGACCACCGGCACCGGATGACCGGTCAGCGCGGCGGCGTCCTCCAGCAGCCGCAGGAACCGGGCGTTCACCCCGCGGGGGTCGGCGACCTGTAATCGCAGCAGGCAGTAGAGCCCGCGCCCCCAGCTCGGCCACGGGATGCGCCATTTCTTGTACGCCTGCCGCAGGTCCTCGCACATCGCGTTGACCGCCAGCCGTTCGATGTCCTCCGGCGAGGCGTTGGCCAGCCGCAGCGCGTACCAGGCGATCCGCTCCCACGACCCGCGCCGCAGCACCGGCTGGCGGCGGAACCAGCCGTAGAAGAACCAGCCCCGGATCGACGCGAAGCCCTGCGCCGCGACGCCGACCACGGCCACCAGCGCGCCCAGCACCCACGGCAGCACGCCGACCAGGTCGGTCGGCCCGGCCAGCAGCCAGACCACGATCGTGCCGATCGGCACCCAGGTCAGCGCGGCCCGGCCGATGAAGAAGTCGGCGACCAGCCGCAGCGACGCGTCGGCGGGGCCGCGCCGCCGGTCGCGCAGCCGGCGGCGGAAGTCCTGGTAGCCCTCGTGGGACTGCGGCTCGGGCGCGTGGTGCTGCCCGGCGGCCCACAGCACGAACTGGGCCAGCGGGAACCGGGGCGGCGGCAGGAACGAGCCGCCGACCGGCCGGCCGAGCTGGCCGCGCGGCCCCGCCAGGGCGGACACCAGCGCGAGCACCGACCCGTGCTCGCCGTCGCGGATCAGCGCGGTCGGCAGATGGTCGACGAACGGCGCGGTCAGCTCGGCGACGACGCCCGGCGCGTCGCGGCCGGTCACCAGCACGACGGGAAGCTGCTGGTCGCGCCGCCAGAACCAGGGCCGGCGGAGGAACCCGGCTAAGTCTCCACGCAGGTCTGCCGTCACCGCGCGGCCCACCCCCGCGACCGCTCCACCGCGCGCAGCCAGTCGTCGTAGGCCCGGTCGTCGCGGGCCCCCGGCTCGAACCGCCGGTCGAGCCGCCAGGTGTGCCTGAGCTCCTCGCGGGTCGACCAGACCCCGGCGCCGAGCCCGGCCAGGAACGCCGCGCCCAGCGCCGTCGTCTCCTGGATCTCGGGCCGCTCGACCGGGATGCCGAGCTGGTCGGCCTGGACCTGCATGAGCAGGTCGTTGGCGCTGCCGCCGCCGTCGGCCTTGAGCACGGTCACCTCCTCGGACATGGTGGCGACGATGTCGCGCACCTCGTAGGCGATCGCGTCGAGCGTCGCCCGCGCCAGATGTGCCTTGGTCGTACCCCGCGTGAGGCCGGTGATCGTCCCCCGGGCGTCCGGATCCCAATGAGGCGCTCCCAGGCCAGTGAGAGCGGGCACGAAGACCACGCCGCCGGCGTCGGGGACCGACCGGGCCAGTTCCTCCGACTCGGCCGCCGTCGCGATCAGGCCGAGCCCGTCGCGCAGCCACTGCACCGCCGCGCCGGTCACGAAGATCGCCCCTTCCAGGGCGTAGGTCAGCTCACCCGAGGGCTCCTGCCAGGCGACCGTGGTGAGCAGCCCCGCCTCGGAGCCCACCGCCTCGCGGCCGGTGTTGACCAGGACGAAGGAGCCGGTCCCGTACGTGCACTTGACGTCGCCCACCTCGAAGCAGGTCTGGCCGAACAGCGCCGCCTGCTGGTCGCCGGCCATCCCGGAGATCGGCAGGTCGAGGCCGAGGAAGTGGGCGGGGTCGGTCCGGGCGATCTCGCCGTAGTTGGGCACCACCTCGGGCAGCAAATCGAGCGGCACCCCGAACAGGTCGCACAGCTCCGGTGACCAGGCCCCCGCGTGGATGTCGTAGAGAAGCGTGCGGGAGGCGTTCGACGGGTCGGTCACGTGGCGGGCGCCGCCGGTCAGCCGGGCCACCAGATAGCTGTCGACCGTGCCGACGGCCAGGTCCTTCGCCGCCCAGGCCTCCGGGTCGCGCTCGGCCAGCCAGGTCAGCTTGGTGCCGGTGAAGTAGGGGTCGAGGCGCAGGCCGGTGAGTTCGGTCACACGCGGTTCGTGACCTTCCTCGCGAAGACGGGCGCAGATGTCCGCCGAGCGCCTGTCCTGCCAGACAATGGCGTTGCGGGGGGCGTCCAAAGTGGTGGTGTTCCACACAACGGCCGTCTCGCGCTGGTTGGTCAGGCCGACGCACCGGACCGTGGTGCTTGCCCTGGCCAGAGCGGTGCGGCAGGCTGCCAGCGTCGCGCGCCAGATGTCGTCGGGCGCGTGCTCGACCCAGCCGGGCTCCGGGAACCGTTGCTCGAATTCCTGGTATCCGCGGGAGTCGATGTGGCCGTCCTCACCCACCACGAGTGCGGTCACACCGGTCGTACCAGCGTCTATCGCCAAAACCGCCACGGCGCCTCACTTTTTGGTCTAGACCATTGTTGCGCCGTCACGGCAGAATGCCACCGTCGGCGTCCAGACACAGTCTGGCCGCGCTATCTCATATGGAGGAACCCGACATGCGTATTGGAGTGCTCACCGGTGGCGGCGACTGCCCCGGTCTGAACGCCGTGATCCGGGCCGTGGTCCGTAAAGGCGTCGGCGTCTACGGTCACGAGTTCGTGGGGTTCCGCGACGGCTGGCGCGGCCCGCTTGAGGGCGACACGATGCCCCTCGACGTTCAGTCGGTCCGCGGCATCCTGCCGCGCGGCGGCACCATCCTTGGCTCCTCGCGCACCAACCCGATCAAGATCGAGGGCGGCGTCGAGCGCATCAAGGACAACCTTGCCAGCCTGAACATCGACGCCCTGGTCGCCATCGGCGGCGAGGACACCCTTGGCGTCGCCAAGCAGCTCTACGACCGGGGCGTCAAGGTCGTGGGTGTGCCCAAGACGATCGACAACGACCTCAACGCGACCGACTACACCTTCGGTTTCGACACCGCGGTGAACATCGCGATGGAGGCCATCGACCGCCTCCACACCACCGCCGAGTCGCACCACCGCGCGCTCATCTGCGAGGTCATGGGCCGCCACGCGGGCTGGATCGCGCTGCACGCCGGCATGGCCGCGGGCGCCAACGTCATCCTGATCCCCGAGAAGCCCTTCGACATCGACAAGGTCTGCGAGTACGTCGAGTCGCGCTTCAAGACCCGCTACTCCCCGATCATCGTGGTCGCCGAGGGCGCCCACCCGGTCGACGGCCAGATGGAGCTGCAGGCCGGCGAGCTCGACGCGTTCGGCCACGTCCGCCTCGGCGGCATCGGTGACCGTCTCGCCCAGGAGATCGAGAAGCGCACCGGCAAGGAGGCCCGCACCACGGTCCTCGGCCACATCCAGCGCGGCGGCACCCCGACGGCCTACGACCGCGTGCTGGCCACCCGCTTCGGCCTGGCCGCGATCGACGCCGTCCACGAGGGCGACTTCGGCAAGATGGTCGGCCTCCAGGGCACCGAGATCGTCCGCAGCGGCCTCGACGCCGCGACGGCCGAGCTCAAGACCGTGCCCGTCCACCGTTACGCCGAGGCCGAGGTCTTCTTCGGCTAAAGACCTCCTGATCTCACCTGCGCGGTGTGAACAGGTCGTCGCCCTCGGGGCGGCGGTGCGCCGCGCGGGTGGGCTGCGGGGGAAGGGGCGGGGCGGGCGGAGCGTTCCGGCGGCTCTGCAGGCGCTCCAGCAGTTCGGTGTCCTCGCGCATCTCGCGGGCCGAGGGCGAGAGCAGGATCGCGAGCAGCAGGCCCACGGTGATCAGGCTGATCCCGGCGATGAGCGGCAGCAGGAAGTCCATGGCGGCGGCGCCCGAGATCGCCCTGTCGCCGGGGGTGACGCTGAGGGCGTACATGCCGGTGTAGTGCATGCCCGTGACGGCCACGCCCATCATGAGGGCGGCGCCGGTGGTGGCCAGGGGGCCGTTGACCTTCAGGGTGAACCAGAGCGCGACGGTGGCCGCGACGATGGCGATCAGGACCGACAGGGCGACCAGCAGCGGGTCGTAGACGAGGGTGCCCGTCATGCTCATCGCGAACATGCCCAGGTAGTGCATGGCGCCGACGCCGGTGCCGGCCAGCAGGCCGCCGGCGAGCAGGCGGGGGAAGCCGTCGCCCTGCGCGACGACGTACAGGCCGCCGTAGACGACGGCGACCGCGACGACCGCGGAGACGGCGGTCAGCCCGACGTTGTAACGGATCTCGTCACCGGTGACGTCGAAGCCCATCATGGCGATGAAGTGCATGACCCAGATGCCGGTGCCGCCGATGGCGAGCGCACCTCCGGCCAGCCACCGGTAGCGGGACGCGCCCTGCGCCGACCGTGCTCTGGCGGTCAGCAGCAGACCCAGGAGTGAACCGACGACGGACATCAGATACGCGAGGAGCGGTGTCAGGGCCCCATGGGAGAAGTGGTTGATATGGGACATGCGATCTCCTGGTTGTGGTTGCAACAAAATTATTGCACCGCTCCATCTGTGTCGTTTGTCCCTTTCAAGGGTTCATGTTCTGTTCGTTATGTAGTCGTGCGGTGACCGGCATGAGCATCGAGACGCCCTTCTGGCGGGCCATCGCGGTGTTCCGGGTGTGCTCGCTCGGATACGCCCTCGTGCTCCTGATCGACGGCGGCGGATACGCCGACCCGGTCGCCGGATGGTCCGTGCTCGCCGTGATGGCGGCCTGGACGGCCTTCGCCACCTACGCCTACGCGCGCGACCGGCTCAGGGGCTGGCCGCTGCTCGTCGCCGACCTGGCCGTCACCGCCGCCTGCCTGCTGTCGTCCATCTGGGTCCAGGGTTTCGGCGGCGAGCGCGGCACCATGCCGATCACCGCGACGTGGGTGGCCGCGCCGGTGGTCGCCTGGGCGGTCTACTCGGGCCGCCGCGCCGGGGCCGCGGCGGCGGCGGTGATCGCCGCCCTCGACGTCTGGCTGCGCGGGGTCGGCGTGCTCGACCTCAACACCGTCCAGATCAACGGCGCGGTCCTGCTGTTCCTCGCGGGCGTGGTGATCGGCCACGTCGCCCAGCTCTCCCGCCGGGCCGACGCGCTGATGCAGCAGGCCGTCGAGATCGAGGCGGCCGGACGCGAACGCGAACGCCTGGCCCGGGGCATCCACGACTCGGTCCTCCAGGTCCTCGCCCTGGTCCAGCGCAGGGGAGCCGAGATCGGCGGCGAGGCGGCCGAGCTGGGCCGCCTGGCGGGGGAGCAGGAGGCGGTGCTGCGCGAGCTGGTCCGCACCACCCCCCGCCCGCGTGTGGCCGAGACGGCCGATCTCAACGAGGTGCTGCGCCGGCACGCCTCCGCCACGGTCACCGTCGCCACCCCGGCGACCCCGCTCGACCTGCCCGCCCGCACCGCCGAGGAGCTGGAGGCCGCCGTCGCCAACGCCCTGAGCAACGTCCGGCACCACTGCCCCGAGGGCACGAAGGCGTGGATATTGGTCGAGGCGGAGGACGGCGCGATCACGGTGACCGTCCGCGACGACGGCCCCGGCATCCCCGAGGGCCGCCTGGCCGAGGCCGAGCGGTCGGGCCGCCTGGGCGTCTCCCAGGCGATCAGGGGCCGGGTGGCCGCCCTGGGCGGGACGGTCACGATTGTCTCCTCCCCTGAGGGGACGGAGATCGAGATGGTTATCGTGGCGCCATGAGCGTGCGCGTCATGGTCGTCGACGACCACCCGATGTGGCGGGAGGGCGTGGCCCGCGACCTCGCCGAGGCCGGCTACGAGATCGTGGCCACCTGCGGCGAGGGCCGCCAGGCGCTCCGGGTGGCGGGGGCGGTCCGGCCCGACGTGGTCGTGCTCGACCTCCAGCTCCCCGACCTGCCCGGGGTCGAGGTGGCCCGGGGCCTGGGCGCCGCGGACGACCCGCCGAAGGTGCTGGTGCTGTCGGCCAGCGCGGAGCACGACGACGTGCTGGAGGCGGTGAAGGCTGGCGCGTCGGGCTATCTGGTGAAGTCGGCGAGCCAGGCCGACTTCCTCGACGCCGTGGCCCGCACCGCCCAGGGCGACGCCGTCTTCACGCCGGGCCTGGCCGGGCTGGTGCTGGGGGAGTACCGCCGTCTGGCCGCCCAGCCGAAGGCCGCCGAGGAGGGGCCCCGGCTGACCGACCGGGAGACCGAGGTGCTGCGGCTGGTGGCGAAGGGGCTGTCGTACAAGCAGATCGCCGAGCGGCTCGTGCTGTCGCACCGGACGGTGCAGAACCACGTGCAGAACACCCTGAGCAAGCTCCAGCTGCACAACCGCGTCGAGCTGGTGCGCTACGCCATCGAAAAAGGTCTGGCCGACCTCGACTAGAGTTAAAAGGTTCCCGCCAGTCTTTCCCGAAGGACCATCACCATGACCATGACCGCTCTGGGTGAGCCCTGCGTGCTGCTCAAACTGGGCGAGATCGTCCTCAAGGGAAAGAACCGGGAGATCTTCGAGCAGCGGCTGCGCGCCAACATCAAGTTCGCCCTGGCCGGTTACGAGATCGACCTGCGCCAGCGCCACGGCGTGATCGCCCTGTTCCTGCCCGACGGCACCGGCGTCGACGTCGCCGAGAAGGTGGCCGCCCGGGTCAGCGAGGTGCCCGGCATCGTGCTGGTCCACCTGGCCTGGCGGGTCGCCAAAGACCCGGCGGTGGTCACCAAGGCCGCGCTCGAACTGATCAGGGACACCCCCGAGGTGGCCCGCAAGGCCCGCTTCGCGGTCCGCTCGCGCCGCCGCGACAAGCGCTTCCCGATGAAGTCCAACGAGCTCGACTGGCACGTCGGCAGCGAGATCAACGACACCTACGGCCTGCCGGTCGACCTGAAGCGCCCCGAGCTGACCGTCTCGATCGAGGTCGACCGCGACGAGGTGTTCGTCTACATCGACAACCGCCCCGGCCAGGGCGGCCTGCCGGTCGGCACCAGCGGCCGGGGCCTGGCCCTGCTGTCGGGCGGCATCGACTCGCCGGTGGCCGCCTACCGCATGATCCGGCGCGGCCTGCGGGTCGACTTCCTCCACTTCTCCGGCATCCCGTTCACCACGACCGAGTCGATCTACAAGGCCTACGCCCTGGTGCGCCGCCTCGACGCCTTCCAGGGCCGCTCGCGGCTGTGGGTGGTGCCGTTCGGCAAGGCCCAGCAGTCGATCCGGGTGTCCGGCAGCGACAAACTGGCGATGATCGCCCAGCGGCGGCTGATGCTGAAGACCGCCGAGGAGGTCGCCCACCGCCACAAGGCGACCGCCCTGATCACGGGCGACTCGCTCGGCCAGGTGTCCTCGCAGACGATGGCCAACATCGTCGCCCAGGACGGCGCGACCGACATGCCGATCCTGCGCCCGCTCATCGGCCTCGACAAGATGGAGGTCATCGCCGAGGCCCGCCGCATCGGCACCCTGGCCATCTCCGAGCTGCCCGACGAGGACTGCTGCACGATCCTGGCCTCCCGCCAGCCCGAACTGGCCGCCAAGATCGAAGACCTGAAGCTGATCGAGAAGCGCCTCGACGCCGAGGAGCTCGCGGTCCAGCTCGCCGACCAGATCCAGTCCTACAAGCTAGAGGCCTGAGCGCCTCACCGGGCTGAACACCCCGCCCGCCGCCACCAGCACCAGCCCGGCCCCCATCAGCGCCACCACCGTCGGCACCCCCCGCCCGGCCGCCGCGAACGTCGCCAGGGCCGCCCCGATCGGCCCGCCGGCGAAGTGGATGGTCCAGAAGGCCGCGGTGACCCGGCCGAGCAGGTGGGGCGGGGTGATCTCCTGCCGCAGCGACATCGAGCAGATCGCGCCGACCGTGATCGCCAGGCTGAACACCGCCATCAGCGCGCCGATCCCGGCCACCCCGGGCGACAGCGCGATCGTCACCATGGCGGTCCCCGCCGCCATCGTCGACCACAGCCACGTCGGCCCGAACCCGAGCCGCCGGCGCACCCGCGCCACCGCCATCGACCCGAGGATCCCGCCCACGGCCCCCGCGCCGAGCACGTAGCCGACCACCGCGTCCGGCTGCTCCAGGGTCTCCTTCAGGTGGAACACCACCAGGTCGTCCAGCCCGGCGGTCAGGAAGATCAGCGCCGTCAGCAGGATCGTCATGGTCCGCAGCACCGGGTTGCCGAGCAGGAACCGCGCCCCGGCCAGCCGCCCGCCGCTCTCCTCCTTCTTCTCGTACGGCCGCAGCCTGATGAACCGCAGCCCGAACGCGGAGACCAGGAAGGTGGCCGAGTCGAGCCCGATCGCGGCGACCGGCCCGAACGCGCCGGAGACCACCCCGGCCAGCGCGGGCCCCGCCACCCCCGCCGCCGCGTAGGTCGCGTAGAGGACCCCGTTGGCCCGGGTGATGTCGCCGGAGTCGACGATCGACGGCAGCACGGTCACGTACGCGACGTTGAACACCATGCCGAGCACGGCCGCCAGGGGGACGAGCACGTAGAGCGGCCAGATCACCGGGGAGACCCACCAGAGGAGCGGGATCAGGCCGTACAGGAGGAACCGCCCGACGTCGCAGGCGACCAGCACCCGCCGCCGGTCGAACCGGTCGACGATGCCCCCGGCGAAGGTCCCGGCCACCACCGAGGCGACCCCCGTCAGGGCGGTCAGGACGCCCATCTGGGCGACGGACCCCGTCGCGTGCAGCGCCAGCAGGGGCACCGCCACGAACGAGAACGCGTCGCCCAGCACGGACAGCGTCTGCACGCCAAGGAGAAGAACGAAGCTCTTGTCACGGTAGAGATCCCCCGAAAACACCACGGGGGCGCACGCTACACGGCGACCGACTCCCCGGCCAGGTCGCCGGCCGGGGTGCGGCCGAGCAGCGGCGCGAAGTCACGCATGATCTTGGCGAGTTCCGCCAGGTCGCCGTCGACGAGGGCCTGGGGGCCGTCGCAGAGGGCCTGCTCGGGGTGCGGGTGGACGTCGATGATCACGCCGTCGGCCCCGACCGCGACGGCCGCCCGGGTGAGCGGCAGCACCAGGTCGCGCCGCCCGCCGGAGTGGGACGGGTCGATGATCACCGGCAGGTGGGAGAGCCGCTGCGCCACCGGCACCGCCGACACGTCGAGGGTGTTGCGGGTCGCCGTCTCGAAGGTCCGGATGCCCCGCTCGCACAGCACGATGTCGAGGTTGCCGCGCTGGGCGATGTACTCGGCCGACATCAGCCACTCCTCGATGGTCCCGCTCATGCCGCGCTTCAGCATGACCGGCTTCCCGGCCGCGCCGACCGCCTGGAGCAGCGCGAAGTTCTGCGTGTTGCGGGTGCCGACCTGGAGCATGTCCGCGTACGACGCCACCAGCGGCACGTCGTGGGCGTCGACCACCTCGGTCACGATCGGCAGCCCGGTCTTCTCCCGCACGTCGGCCAGGATGCGCAGGCCCTGCTCGCCGAGGCCCTGGAAGGCGTAGGGCGAGGTGCGCGGCTTGAACGCGCCGCCGCGCAGCAGGGTGGCCCCGGCGGCCTTGGCCATCTGGGCGGCCTCAAGCGTCTGCTGCGGCGTCTCGACCGCGCACGGTCCTGCGATGAGGGTGACCGTGTCGGGCCCGATCGGGACACCGCCCACTCTCACCGTCGACCGGTCGGGATGGTTGTCCCGGCTCACCAGCTTGAAGGGCGTGGACACGCGCATGACGTCGGCGACGCCGCGCTGGCCGCGCAGGTTCAGGCTGGCGAACTGCTCGACGTCGCCGATCAGCCCGATGATCGTGCGATTCACTCCGCGGGACACGAACGCCTCACCGCCCGCCGCCGCGACCAGCGCGACGACCTCGGTGATGTCTTCCTGGGTGGCCTCCGGGGCCATGACGATGACCATTTCTTCTCCTTAACATGCGAAAAGCCCCGGGTCCTGTATCGGACCCGGGGCTTTTCGATCGCCTGTGGCTGCTAGCGCAGAACCATATGGCGAGCGGTCCTCACGGGTCCGTCGCCATACCAAAACAGGAATGCGCCAAGCATGGTCGAAATATATCGCACAACCCTGGTGCGGGCGCACCGCGGGACGGGTGACAGGATGGGCGGGTGCCGGAGACGTCCGAGGAGGAGAACCGGCTGCCCCCGGGTCAGTACGTCCCGCGCGGCAGGCCCGTGATGCACTACGGCAGGGTCCCGGCGTTCCGCCCGGCGACCTGGCGCCTCCAGGTGTTCGGCGCGACCGCGTCCGGGGAGCAGCACTTCCTGAGCTACGACGAGTTCGGCGACCTGCCCCGGGCGACGGTGCTGTCCGACGTCCACTGCGTCACCAAGTTCTCGATCATGGGCAACGAGTGGACCGGCGTGCCCGCCCGCGCGCTGCTGGCCGCCGTGCCGCCCGCTCCCGGGGTCGGCCACGTGATGATCTGGGCCGAATACGGCTACAGCGCCAACGTCCGGATGAGCGACTTCGACCGCGAGTCGACGCTGTTCGCGACCGAGCTCGACGGCAAGCCGCTGAGCCCCGAGCGCGGTTTCCCGGTCCGCGCCGTGGTCCCGCACCTCTACGCGTGGAAGAGCGTGAAGTGGGTGCGCGCCATCGAATACCTGACCGAGGACCGGCGCGGCTTCTGGGAGGACCGGGGCTACCACAACGTCGCCGACCCCTGGCGTGAGCAGCGCTACTCATACCAGGAGGAGCCGGGCGAGGGCCCGCCGTAGCCCGGCCGGGAGGTCTAGTCTCGCCCGGGTGTGCTGCTTCGACCTGCCCTTCAGTCTCACCCCCGAGGCCGCCCGAGCGGCCCTGCCCCACCTGGAGAAGGCCGTCGGCGCCCCGCTGACCATCACCTCGGCGACCGAGGTCCTGGCGGGATCGGCGGCGGGCTGGACGGCGGCCGTGGCGGCCATGCGGGGGAGGCCCTCACGGACGGCGGTCCCCCTGATGATCATGGGTGAGGCGGTCGGGGCACTGGTCGCCCACACCCCGGCCGGGGGCCGCGAAAGGGCCACCGCTCTCCCTTGGGATCGAGCCCCGCTCCTCGCCACCGGCCCTGACGGCGAGCGCGGGTCGCCCGTTGAGGACGGCCCCGGCTCCTCTGCGCCCGAGCCGGGCTGTGACCTGCGCAACGCCGCCCGGTGGCTCTCCGACCAGCTCGAACTGGATCACCTGCGCAGAAGGGCGGCCGAGGAGTCGATCCCGGTGGAGCTGGGCGGGCGGACCCGCTTCATCGAGCCGGGTGCCGTCTGGTTCGCCGAGGCGCGGGGCGACTACGTCAGGCTGCGCACGGCCGAAGGGGGCTTTCTCGTCCGGACCTCCATGGCCGCGCTGGAGCAGCGCTGGGCGCGGGCCGGGTTCATCCGGGCCCATCGCAGCACGCTCGTGAACGCCCGCCACGTGAGCGAACTGCGGTTCGCCGACGGGCGGGCGCTGCTGCTGGTGGGGACCGAGACGCTGCCGGTCTCGCGGCGGCACACCCGCGAGGTCAGGGAGCGCCTGACCGCTCGTCGCGCCTGACACGCCGTCTGTCGCGATCAACCGGTGTGGCGCTGACCTGCGAAATAAGGTGGGCCGCACGGATCCGGTCGTTCGGGGGACGGCCGGATCCGCCCGCTATCCGCGCAGCTTCTTCAGCAGGTCGATGTCCTGGCGGTGCTGGTCGGCCTTGCCGGGCGTCTCGATGCAGAGCGGCACCCCGGCCACCGCCGGATGGCGCATGACCTCGGCGAAGCCCTGCGCGCCGATGTGGCCGGCGCCGATGTTCTCGTGGCGGTCCTTCTTCATGCCGAGCAGGTCCTTCGAGTCGTTCGCGTGGATCAGCTTCAGCCGTCCCGGCGCGATCTCGTGGAGGGCGTCGAAGGTCTCCTTGACCCCCTCGGGCGTCGACAGGTCGTGGCCCGCGGCGAAGGCGTGGCAGGTGTCGAGGCAGAGCCCCGCCTTCGGGTGCCACTCAAGGGCCTCCAGGTAGGGGCCGAGGTCCTGGACTGTCGCGCACAGCATCTGGCCCTGCCCCGCCATCGGCTCCAGCAGCAGGTCGGGACCGTCGTCGGGGATCTCCTCCAGCAGCGGGAGGAGTTGGTCGCGCACCTGGAGGAGGGCCGCCTCGCGGGGCTGGCTGACCGCCGAGCCGGTGTGGACGACCACGCCCAGCGCCCCGATCTCCCGGCCCCGCCGCAGGGTGTGGCGGACCGACGCGACCGAGTTCTCCAGGGTCGCCTCGGTGGGGGAGCCGAAGTTGATCAGGTAGTTCGCGTGGACGTAGACCGGCAGGCCGCTCGCCCGCAGCTTCTCGTCCTCGGCCGGGTTGCCCTCGTTGAGGGCCCAGCCGCGCGGGTTGGTGACGAAGACCTGGGCCATCTCGGCGCCGATCTCGGCGGCGTATTTCAGCCCTCCGGTGGCCAGCCCCCCGGCCACCAGGACGTGGCCGCCGATCGCGTTTCCAGTGCTCATAGTGGCATCAGGTTACCCGGGGGTTTCGCCGGTTTGTGGCAACGTACAAACCATCGGCCGCTCATGGACGGGGCTTTGGGAGCTCCCGCTGCTGGATTCGGCCGGAACCAGGTTG
Organism: Herbidospora cretacea; assembly: GCF_001570605.1. GTDB lineage: Bacteria > Actinomycetota > Actinomycetes > Streptosporangiales > Streptosporangiaceae > Herbidospora > Herbidospora cretacea. The sequence goes on from NZ_BBXG01000017.1 coordinate 85,405, forward strand.
TGTACTGGCGACCATGCGCGAACTGAGCCGGGACGACCTGCTGGCGTGCTGCGCGTCCGCCCGCTGGGCCGACGGCGTGGCCGGGCGGCCCTACTCCGACCTGCCCGCGCTCCTCGACCGCGGCGACTCGGTGCTGGCCATGCTGAACTGGGCCGACGTCGAGGAGGCGCTGGCCGCGCACCCCCGGATCGGGGACCGCTCGCCGGGCGCGGACCGGGAGTCGGCGTGGTCGCGCGACGAGCAGTCGGGGACGGCCGCGGCCGGTCAGGACGTCCTGCGGCGGCTCCGGGAGGGCAACCGCGCCTACGAGGACCGGTTCGGGCACGTGTACCTGGTCTGCGCGACCGGGAAGTCGGCCGGGGAGATGCTGGCGATCCTGGAGGATCGTCTGGGCAACGTACCGGAGAAGGAACGGATGGTCGTGCGAGACGAACTCGGGAAGATCGTCCGGCTACGGCTGGCCAAGCTGTGGGAGGAGACCGCGTGACCCTCTCCACCCACGTGCTCGACACCGCGCGCGGCTGCCCGGCGGGCGACGTCCACGTGAGGCTGGCCCGGCGGGCCGCCCACGGCTACGTCGCCCTCGCCGAGGGCCGCACCGACAAGGACGGCCGCATCAGGGAGTGGACGCCGCTCGGCCGTGAATGGACCGGGGAGCTGGAGGCCGCGACCTACCGGCTGATCTTCGACACCGGCGGCTACCTGGGGGACGACGCGTTCTTCCCCGAGGTCACGGTCGTCTTCACCATCGCCGACGCCGAGCAGCACCACCACGTGCCGCTGCTGCTGAGCCCGTTCGGCTACTCGACCTACCGCGGGAGTTAGACAGTGTTCGTGCTCGGCCCCAACCGCTACGGCAAAGCCGAGACCCGGGTCGTGCGGGTCACCCGGAACGGCGACGCCCACCACATCACCGACCTGAACGTCAGCACGTCGCTGTCCGGCGACATGACCGACGTCCACCTGACCGGTGACAACGCCGCGGTGCTGCCGACCGACACGCAGAAGAACACCGTCTACGCCTTCGCCGGGAAGCACGGCGTCGGCTCGGTCGAGGAGTTCGCCCTGCTGCTGGCCCGCCACTTCGTCGACTCCCAGCCGACGATCCACCACGCCCGCGTGGAGATCGAGGAGTACGCCTGGGAGCGCCTCGGCGACCACTCCTTCGCCCGCAGGGGCCAGGAGGTGCGCACCTGCCTGGTCCACTACGACGGCGAGAGGGCCACCGTGGTCTCCGGGCTCAAGGACCTGGTGGTCCTCAACACGACCGACTCGGAGTTCTGGGGCTACCTCAAGGACCAGTACACGACCCTGCCGGAGACCCGCGACCGGGTCCTGGCCACCGCCGTGACCGCCCGCTGGCGGCACGACGGCCCCGAGAAGGACTGGGACGCCTCCTACGGAACCGCGCGGGCGGCCCTGCTCGACGCCTTCGCGACCACCTACAGCCTGTCGCTCCAGCAGACCCTCTACGCCATGGGCGCCCGCGTCCTGACCGACTGCCCGGACGTCTGCGAGGTCCGCCTCGAACTGCCCAACAAACACCACTTCCTCGTCGACCTGGGCCCGTTCGGCCTGGACAACGACGGCGAGGTCTATTTCGCCGCCGACCGGCCCTACGGCCTGATCGAGGGCGCCGTGCTCCGCGAGGACGCCCCCGGCGCCGGGAAGGCCTGGGACTGATGGACTTCCTGCGCGCCACCACCTGGGCCGAGGCCCTGCGGATGAAGGCCGACCGGCCCGACGCGACGCCGGTCCAGGGCGGCACCGACGTCATGGTCGAGATCAACCTCGACAAGGGCCGCCCGAAGGCCCTGCTCGACCTCACCCCGGTCGCCGAGCTGACCGAGTGGTCGGTGGAGTCCGGGAACATCAGGGTCGGGGCCGGGGTCACCTACACCCGGGTCATCACCGAACTGGCCGACCGGCTGCCCGGTCTGGCCCAGGCGTCCCGGACGGTCGGCTCGCCGCAGATCCGCAACCGGGGCACCGTCGCGGGCAACCTGGGCGCGGCCTCCCCGGCGGGCGACAGCCACCCGCCGTTGCTGGCCACCGGCGCGATCGTCGAGGCGGAGTCGGTGGACGGCGTCCGGATGATCCCGATCGGCGACTTCTACACCGGCGTGAAGCGCAACGCCCTGGCCGCGAACGAGCTGATCCGGGCGGTCCACGTGCCGCTCAGGGCCGGTCCCCAGTACTTCTCCAAGATCGGCACCAGGAACGCGATGGTCATCGCGGTCTGCTCGTTCGGCATCGCGCTGAACGTGGCGGAGCGGACCGTCGGCACCGGCATCGGCTCCGCCGCCCCCACCCCGCGCAGGGCCGTCGAGGCGGAGGCCTTCCTGGCCGAGAACTGGTCTCCGGGGGATCCCGAGGTGGGCCGGAGGTTCGGGGAACTCGTCGCCGCCGCGGCCGCGCCCATCGACGACGTCCGGGGCAGCCGGGACTACCGCGTCCACGCCCTGGCCGTGATGGCCCGCCGCACGCTCGGCTGGGCCTGGGAAGAACACAGGAGGACGTCATGAGGGTCAACGTCACCGTGAACGGCGCGCCGATGGTCGCCGACGACGTGTGGCCGGGGGAGAGCCTGCTCTACGTCCTGCGCGAGCGGCTCGGCCTGCCCGGCGCCAAGAACGCCTGTGAGCAGGGCGAATGCGGCTCCTGCACGGTCTATCTCGACGGCGTCCCGGTCTGCGCCTGCCTGGTCGCGGCCGGTCAGGCCGAGGGCCGCGAGGTCCGCACCGTCGAGGGGCTCGCCTCCGCCGGGGGCGACCTCGACCCGGTGCAGGAGGCGTTCGTCGAGTGCGGCGCCGTCCAGTGCGGTTTCTGCACGCCCGGCCTGATCGTCCAGGCCCATTCGCTCATCGAGAGCCACGACGGGGTGCCCGCCGACGCGGAGATCCGCGAACACCTGGCCGGCAACCTGTGCCGGTGCACGGGCTACGAGAAGATCCTCGACGCGGTCCGCCTGGCCGCCCGCCGGAAGGCCGGTCTGTGATCGTCATCGAGAACGCCCACATCGCCCCCGTCACCGGCCCGGAGATCCCCGCCGGCCACGTCGCGATCGACGGCAATCGCATCGCGGCGGTGGGAGCGGGGCCGTACGACGGAGACGGCGAGCGGATCGACGGGCGCGGCTGCCTGGTCACCCCCGGGCTGGTCAACACCCACCACCACCTCTACCAGTGGGCCACCCAGGGCCTCGCCCCCGACGGCACGCTCTTCGAGTGGCTCGTGGCCAGCTATCCGGTCTGGGCCCGGATGGACGCCGAGGTCGTGCACGGCGCGGCGACGGCGGGCCTGGCCTGGCTGGCGCTGTCGGGCTGCACCACCACGACCGACCACCACTACGTCTTCCCCAAGGGCCGGGGCGACCTGTTCGCCGCCGAGATCCAGGCCGCCGCCGAGGTGGGGCTGCGCTTCCACCCGTGCCGGGGCTCGATGGACCGGGGCCGCTCGCAGGGCGGCCTGCCGCCGGACGAGGTGGTCGAGACCCTCGACGAGATCCTCCAGGAGACCGAGGCGGCGGTCCGGAAGTACCACGACGCGTCCTTCGGCTCGATGCTCCGCGTCGCCGTCGCCCCCTGCTCGCCCTTCTCGGTCAGCGGCGACCTGATGCGCCAGGCCGCCGGCCTGGCCCGGTCGCTGGGCGTCCGCCTGCACACCCACGGCGCCGAGACCCTCGACGAGGACGACCACTGCAAGGAGCAGTTCGGGATGCTCCCGGTCGAGTACCTCGAATCGCTCGGCTGGCTCGGCCCGGACGTGTGGATCGCGCACAGCGTCCACCTCACCGACGCCGACATCGCCCGCTTCGCCGCGACGGGCACCGGCACCGCCCACTGCCCCTCGTCCAACGGCCGCCTCGGCGCGGGGATCGCCCGGGTCAGCGAGCTCCTGCGGGCGGGCGCGACCGTCGGCCTCGGCGTCGACGGGCCCGGCTCGGCCGAGTTCATCCCGCTCGCCGGGGAGATCCGCCAGGCCGTCCTGATGCAGCGGGCCCGCTACGGGCCGCAGGCGCTCACCGCCCGGCAGTCGCTGGAGATGGCGACCCTCGGCGGGGCCCGCTGCCTGGGCCGCGAGAACGAGATCGGCTCCCTGGAGCCGGGCAAGCTCGCCGACATCGCGATGTGGCGGGTCGACGGCCCCTACGCGGCGGCCGACGACCCCGTGGTCGCGCTCGCCCACGGCCAGACGCCGCCCCTCGCCCGGCTCATCGTCAACGGGGTGACCGTGGTCGAGAACGGCGATTTGCGCACCGTCCCCGGCGACGCCGCCGGAGCGGCGGGGGCGCGGGCACACGCTCGGCTGCTTCGGTCATGATGACGGCATGAAGGATCACGTCGTCATCGCACCGGACAAGTTCAAGGGCTCGCTGACCGCCCCCGAGGTCGCCCACCACGTCGCCGCCGGGCTCGGTGACGTGCCGGTGGTGCTGCTGCCGGTCGCCGACGGCGGCGACGGCACCGTGGACGCGGTCGCGGCCTGCGGTTTCACCCGCGTCGAGGTGGAGGTGACCGGGCCGACCGGCCGGCCGATCCGGGCCTCGTACGCGGTCAGGGACGACACCGCCGTCGTGGAGATGGCCGAGGCGTCAGGTTTGCGCCGCCTGCCGGGTGGGCTGGAGCCGCTGACCGCCTCCAGTTCCGGCACCGGCGAGCTGATCGCCCACGCGCTCCGGGGCGGCGCGACCAAGATCGTGCTGGGCCTCGGCGGGAGCGCCTGCACCGACGGCGGCACCGGCCTGGCCCGCGCCCTGGGCGCCCGCTTCCTCGACGCCGGCGGCGCCGAACTGCCGCCGGGCGGGGGATCCCTCAAGGACCTGGCCACGATCGACCTGTCCGGCTTCGACGCCGGCTCCGCCGAGTACGTCGTCGCCTCCGACGTCGACAACCCCCTGCTCGGCCCGCACGGCGCCGCCGCCGTCTACGCCCCCCAGAAGGGCGCCTCGGCCGACCAGGTGACGCTGCTGGAGACGGGCCTTTCGCGGCTGGCCGCCGTCGCCGTGCACACCCACGGCCTGACCGGGTCGGTCGAGCACGACGGGATCGTCCGCGCGATGGGCGTGGCCGGGCAGCCCGGCGCGGGGGCCGCCGGAGGCGTCGGCTTCGCCGCGCTCGCCTTCCTCGGGGCCTCGATCCGGCCCGGCATCGCCTACCTGCTCGGCCTGCTCGACTTCGAGACCCACGTCGAGGGCGCGCGGCTGGTCGTCACGGGGGAGGGCTCGCTCGACGAGCAGTCCCTCAGGGGCAAGGCCCCGGTCGGGGTGGCCGCCGCCGCCATGCGCCACGGCGTGCCCGTGGTCGCGGTCTGCGGGCGGCGTGAGGTCACCGACGACGACCTGCGCAAGGCCGGGATCGAGGCGGCGTACGCCCTGACCGACATCGAGCCCGACCCCGCCCGGTGCATGGCCGAGGCCGGGCCCCTGCTGGAGCGTCTGACCGCAAGAGTGGTGAGGGAGCATCTGTGACGGTTCTGGTCAGGTCACGCCGGGTGGTCACCCCCGAAGGGGTACGGCCGCTCGGCGTCGACGTCGTCGACGGGCGGATCGCGGGGCTGGTGCCGTACGACACCCCAGAGGGCCTGGACCTCGGTGACGTCGCGCTGCTGCCCGGCCTGGTCGACACGCACGTCCACATCAACGAGCCCGGCCGCACCCACTGGGAGGGCTTCGCCACCGCGACCCGCGCGGCGGCGGCCGGGGGCGTGACGACGGTGGTCGACATGCCGCTCAACTCGCTGCCGCCGACCACGACCGTGCCGCACCTGGAGATCAAGAAGAAGGCCGCGTACGGCCAGATCGCGATCGACGTCGGCTTCTGGGGCGGCGCGATCCCCGGCAACCTCGCGGACCTGCGCCCGCTGTGGGACGCCGGGGTGTTCGGCGTGAAGTGCTTCCTGTCCCCGTCGGGCGTCGACGAGTTCCCCGCCCTCGACGGCGACGGCCTCACCCTCGCGCTCCGCGAGCTGGCCCGCTTCGACGGCCTGCTCATCGCGCACGCCGAGGACCCCTGGACGCTGACCGAGCCCACCGGCCCGTCCTACTCCGAGTTCCTCCAGTCCCGGACCCAGGAGGCCGAGGTCCGGGCCATCGAGACGGTGATCGCGGTGGCCCGGGAGACCGGCGCGCGGGCCCACATCGTGCACGTCTCGGCCGGCGACGCGATCGCGGTGCTGCGCGAGGCCCAGGGGCACGGGGTGCGGATCACCGCCGAGACCTGCCCCCACTACCTGACGCTCAGCGCCGAGGAGGTCACCGGCACCGCGTTCAAGTGCTGCCCGCCGATCCGCGAGGCGGCCAACCGCGACGCGCTGTGGGCGGGCCTGGCCGACGGGACCCTGATGGGGATCGTCTCCGACCACTCGCCCTGTCCGGCCGACATGAAGGGCCTCGACTCGCCCGACTTCGTCACGGCCTGGGGCGGGATCTCCTCCCTCCAGCTCGGCCTGCCGGCCATCTGGACCGAGGCCCGGTCGCGGGGCCACTCCCTGGAGGACGTCGTCCGGTGGATGGCCAGGGGGCCCGCCGACTTCGCGGGCCTGCCCTTCAAGGGCCGCATCGAGGTCGGCGCGGACGCCGACCTGGTGGCCTTCGACCCCGACGCGGAGTTCGTCGTCGAGGCCGGCGAGCTCGCCCACAAGAACCCGGTCACCGCCTACCAGGGGCGGCGGCTGACCGGGGAAGTCCAGCGGACCTGGCTGCGCGGCTCGGCCCCCGGGCACGGCCGGTTCCTCACGAGAGGCGCTCGATGACCTTCCGCCACCTGCCCGACCTGGCCGTCCGCTCCCTGGGAGGGTCGGTGATCGCCGCCAACGACGAGGCGTTCGCCGAACGCCAGGCGCTGATCCTGCCGCACCCCGCCCAGTTCCACACCCACGACTTCGGCGCCAAGGGCCAGATCTACGACGGCTGGGAGACCCGCCGCCGCCGGACCACCGGGCACGACTGGGCGATCGTCCGGCTCGGCCTGCCGGGCGTCGTCCACGGGCTGGTCGTCGACACCGCCTGGTTCAAGGGCAACTACCCGCCCTACGCCTCGGTCGACGCCTGCGCCGTCGACGAGCCGCTGGCCGCCCACGAGCTGACCGGCTGGACCGAGATCCTGCCCAGGAGCCCCCTGGGCGGCGACCGCGAACACGAGTTCACCGTCGACGACCCGAACCGCTACACCCACGTGCGGCTCAACATCTACCCCGACGGGGGAGTGGCCCGCCTCCGGGTGCACGGCGAGGTCGTCCCCGACCCCGCTTTCCTGTACGGCCTGACCGTCGACCTGGCCGCGCTCGCCAACGGGGCCAGGGTGATCGACTGCTCCAACGAGTTCTACAGCTCGCCCAACAACGTCATCGCCCCGGGTCTGGCCCGCCACCAGGCCGAGGGCTGGGAGACCGCCCGCCGCCGCGACGACGGCAACGACTGGCTGGTGGTCCGCCTGGCCGGGCGCGGCACCGTCACCGTCGCCGAGATCGACACCACCCACCTGGTCTTCAACGCCCCCGGCTGGGTGTCGCTGTCGGGCCGCGACGGCGACGGCGACTGGTTCAGCCTGCTCGGCAAGTCCCGCCTCCAGCCGGACGCCCCGCACCGCTTCCGCCTCGACAGCGACCGCCCGGTCACCCACGTCAGGTGTGACATCTACCCCGACGGAGGCCTGGCCCGGCTGCGCCTGCTGGGCGACCTGCTGTGATGAGAAAGATCTATGTCGCGAGCCACGGCCGGCCTTCGGCCGTCCGCGTCTCGCTCTAGTACCAGAGATGGATCGTGCTCCCGGCCGGCTGCTGGCCGAACGGCTGCTGGCCGCGGATCCGCTTGCCGGGGCCGCCGCCGCCGGGACCGCCCCGCGAGAACAGCTTGTGCACCTGGACCTTGAAGCCCGCCGCCTCTAACTCGCGCTTGCCCTCGTTGAGGTCCTTGAACCGCACGTCGGGGACGTTCACGAAGTCGGGGGCGGCGACCGACGGGTCCTGCTCCCAGGGCCACTTCCAGCCGGTGTCGGGGCCGCGCGAGACGGTCAGGCAGACCCGGGCGCCCTTGTCGACCTCGGCGCCGGCGGCCGGCTCCTGGGCGATGACGAGGTTGGCCTGCTGGTCGTCGACGACCTCGTTGATGCAGCTCGGGTCGAAGCCGTTCTCCCGCATCAGCGCCTCGGCCTGGTCGCGGGGCAGGTTGACCACGTCGGGCATCAGCAGGCCCATGCTGATCGCCAGGATGACGTTGGAGCCCTTCTCGACCTTCTTGCCGACGACCGGGTCGGTCTTGATCACCATGCCCCGGGCGACCGTGGTGCTCGGGGTGCGGCGGACGCGGGACACGTTCAGGCCCGCCTCGGACATCGCGACCCGGGCGTCGGCCTCGGTCATGCCCTCGGTCTTCGGCACGCCCACCATCTCGGGCCCGCGCGAGGCGATGATCGTGATGACCGAGCCGCGCTCGGCCTCGACGCCCTTGATCGGGCTGGTCTCCAGGACCATGTCCTTGGGGACCTTGGCGTCGAAGCGGCCCTCACCGATCTTGATGGTGAAGCCGTTGCTCTCGGCGAGCTGGCGGGCCGCCTCGATGTTGCGCTGGACCAGGTCGGGCACGACGGCCGTGCGCGGCAGCGTGAAATACCACCCGCTGAACGCGACGCCGCCCACCATCACCACGGCCAGCGCGACGATGAACCAGTTGACCTTGAACCCGCCCCGCGGCCTCGGGGGCCGGGTCTGGGTGACCTCGATGGCCGGCTGGATCATCGTGTGCGAGCCGGAGAAGAAGGCCTGCTCGGCCGGCTGCGGCCGGGCGGGCACGGCGTGACGCCCGGTCGTGCCCTTCGGGAGGGTCCGGTGGACCTCGACCGCCGCCACCAGCATCGCGTTGGCGTCGTGGGGGCGGCCTGAGGGCTCCTTGGCCGTCGCCCTGGCGACCAGCGCGTCGAGCGTCGGCGGGATGTCGTAGGAGAACGACGACGGCGCGGGCACCGACTCGTGGACGTGGCGGTAGGCCACCGACACCGGGCTCTCGCCGCCGAACGGCTGACGCCCGGTGAGCAGCTCGAACAGCATGATCCCGGCGGCGTAGACGTCGCTGCGGACGTCGGCCTGGCCGGAGGTGACCTGCTCGGGGGCCATGTAGCCGACCGTGCCGATCATAACGCCGCTGCGGGTCTGGTTGCCGCCCTCGATGGCCCGCACCAGCCCGAAGTCGACGACCTTGACCCGGCCGTCTTCGGTCATCAGCACGTTCTCGGGCTTCACGTCGCGGTGGATCAGCCCGGCCTGGTGGGCGCTGCCGAGCGCCGCCAGCACCGGGATCATGATCTCCAGCGCCTCGCGCGGGGCCAGCGGCCCCCGCTCGTCGAGGACCGCCCGCAGCGTCTTGCCGGGGAAGTACTCCATCGACAGGTAGACGTGGTCGCCGTCGGTGCCCTGGTCGAAGACGTGCACGATGTTGGGGTGGGAGAGCGAGGCGACGGACTTGGCCTCGCCGATGAACCGCCGGACGAACTCGGGGTCCTCTGCCAGCGACCGGTGCATCACCTTGATCGCGACCATGCGGTCGAGCCGGACGTCCAGAGCCAAATAGACGGACGCCATGCCGCCCCGGGCGATCCGGGACTCGACGCGGTAGCGACCGTCGAGCACATGCCCGACGAGCGGATCGGAAAGCGTCGTGTCCACGGCCTCGAGTTTACGGGTGATTTGCCACTTGCTGAGTGCAGGAATCCCAAACCGAGACCGAAACAGGAAGGTTTACCCGTCTTGGAACGGTCGCCCCGGCGAGGACGCCTCAGCATATCGCCGCCGGGGAATTCGGCCCGCCAGAAACGCCCGGCGCCCCGCCTCGACCGCGCCGCGCATCGCCGCCGCCATGAGATCGGGCTTCTGCGCTCTGGTCACCGCCGTGGCCAGCAGCACCGCCGAGCAGCCCAGTTCCATGGCCAGCGCGGCGTCGCTGGCGGTGCCGATCCCGGCGTCCAGGATCACCGGCACCCCGGCGGATTCCACGATGAGCTCGATGTTGTGGGGGTTTCGGATGCCCAGTCCCGATCCGATCGGCGACCCCAGGGGCATGACGGCCGCGCACCCCGCCTGTTCGAGCCGCCGGGCCAGGATCGGGTCGTCGCCGATGTACGGCAGCACCACGAACCCGTCGGCGACGAGCCGCTCGGCCGCGTCGAACGTCTCGATCGGATCGGGCAGCAGGGTGCGTTCGTCGGCGATGACTTCGAGCTTTACCCAATGGGTATGGAGCGCCTCCCGGGCGAGCCGCGCGGTCAGCACCGCCTCGCCCGCGGTGAAACACCCGGCCGTGTTCGGCAGCACCTTGATGGCGCGCTCGCGCAGCACGTCGAGCACCGAACCCCGGGAGGACGGGTCGAGCCTGCGCATCGCGACCGTGGTCAGCTCGGTGCCCGAGGCCACCAGGGCCCGGTCGAGCACCTCCAGCGACGGCGCGCCGCCGGTGCCCATGATGAGCCGCGAGCCGAACTCCTCGCCGCCGATCAGCAGAGGATCGTCCATCAGTCGTCAGCCTCCCTGGACCGCGGTGAGAACCTCGACCCGGTCGCCCTCGGCCAGCGGGGTCGCGTCCCACGCGCCCCTGCTGACCACTTCGTCGTTGACGGCCACCGCGATGCCGGTGGCCTGCCCGGTGAGTGTCCTCACCGCCTTGGTGACGGTCGCCCCTTCGTCGAGGTCGCAGGGGTCGCCGTTGATGGTGATGCGCATTCAGATCCTCGCCGGAGAGCATTCGGGCATGAGATCGGCCTCGTCGAACAGGCCCGCGACGACGGCCTCGGCCGTCAGCGGCGCGAGCAGCACGCCCGCGCGGTGGTGGCCCGCCGCCACCCACACGTCGCGGTGTCTCCCCACGTAGGGGAGGTTGTCGGGGGTGCCGGGCCGCAGCCCCGCGAAGGTCTCGGCCAGGTCGAGCTCGGTGATCCCCGGGACGAGTTCGCGCGCGTCCCGCAGCAGCTCGTAGACCCCTCCGGCGGTGACCCGGGTGTCGAACCCGAGCTCCTCCATCGTCGCGCCGACCACGATCTCGCCGTCGTCGCGGGGGACCAGGTAGACGTCGGAGCCGCGCACCTTGCCGCGTACGCACCTCTGGAGCAGGCCGCGCGGGCCCCGCAGCCGCAGGATCTGGCCCTTCACCGGCCGGACGGGCAGCTCCGGGAGCAGGCTCGGGGTCCAGGCCCCGGCGGCGACCACGACGTGACCGGCCCGCAGGTCGCCGAGGTCGGTGACGCGCTCCCTGACGATCCTCCCGCCCGCGTTCTGGAACGCCTGCTGGAGGGCCTGGGTCACCCGGCGCGGGTTCACCCACAGGTCGTCGCGGGCCAGCAGCCCGCCCCGCACGTTGGGCGACAGCATCGGCTCGGCCTGGCGGCACTGCCGCCCGGTCAGCCGCTCCACCCGCAGCCCGAGCTTCTCCTCGAACGCGGCCAGCTCGTCGAGCTGCGCGAGGTCGTCGGCGTCGTAGGCGACCTCGACGGTCCCGTCGGAACGGAGGTCGACCGGGACGCCGCTCGCCTGTTCCAGTTCGGCCGCGAACCGCGGCCAGCGCTCCAGCGAGGCCAGGCCCAGCCGCAGCAGCGGCTCCTCGGTGTAGGTGACCTCGCTGACCGGGGCGAGCATGCCCGCCGAGGCGCGCGTCGCCCGCGAGCCGGGATCGGGGTCGGCCAGCGTGACGGTGAGGCCCCGCGTGGCGGCCCTCCAGGCGATCGACAGCCCGGCTATGCCGCCGCCGATCACGAAAACGTCCGAAGCGTTCATCGCGCTCCCTTCGCCGGCATGATCCGGATCAGGTTCGATAGCGGTCGGGAACCTGTGGAGTTCCCCTCTCAGCCCGGTCAGCCGGACTCCCGCGCGTCTTTGTCCAGAGTAATGCGAATTGATCGGATTCGCACAACACGGAACCGTCCCACTGTGCGAGCTACTTACTCAATTCGTTACCGAATCTCCATTGGCGAGTGGGCCCGTCGGCAATCTAGGGTCTACTCGTGGATCACGTCGTGGTGGTGGGGGCCGGGCTGGCCGGCGTCCGGAGTGTCGAGGCCCTGCGGGCCCACGGTTACCAGGGGCGGATCACCCTCGTCGGCGAGGAGCCTCATCGGCCCTACGACCGGCCGCCCCTCTCGAAGGCGGTCCTGCTCGGCGACGCCGACTCCACGGTCGTCGACTCCGACCTGGAGGCCCTGAACGTCCGCCTGATGCTCGGCACGGCCGCCAAGGGCCTGCGCGACGGCGTGCTGTCCACGACCGACGGCGAACTCGCCTTCGACGGCCTCGTGGTCGCCACCGGCGCCACCCCCATCCGCCTGCGCGGCGAGGGCCACCAGCACGTCCTGCGCACCATCGACGACGCCCTGGCGCTCCGCGCCGTCCTCGTCGAGGATGCCCGCGTCGTGATCATCGGCGCGGGCTGGATCGGCGCCGAGGTCGCCACCGCCGCCGCCCGCGCGGGCTGCCGGGTCACCGTCGTCGAGGCGGCCGGGGCTCCCGTGGCCACCGCCCTGCCGATCGGCCGCTACATGATCCCCTGGTACGCCGAGGCGGGCGTCGAACTGCTGCTCGACGCCACCGTCGGCAGCGTCGACCCCGACGGCCTGACGCTGATGAACGGCGACAAGGTCCCGGCCGACGTGGTGGTCACCGGCGTCGGCGTGCGCCCCAACGTCGCCTGGCTCGACGGCTCCGACGTCGAGCTCGACAACGGCGTGCTGGTCGACGAGCACCTGCGCAGCTTCTCGCCCAACGTGGTCGCCGTGGGCGACTGCGCCAACTGGTACAGCCGCCGCTTCGGCCGCCGCATGCGCGTCGAACACTGGGACACCGCCCTCGGCGCGCCCGACACCGCCGCCGCGACCCTCATGGGCGAGAACGCGATCTACGACCCGGTGCCCTACTTCTGGTCCGAGCAGTTCGGCCGGATGGTCCAGTACGCCGGTCACCACGCCGGCGCCACGCTGGTCCTGCGCGGCGATCCGGAGACCGACGCCAAGTGGGCGGCCTGCTGGCTGACCGCCGACCACCGCCTGACGGCCATCCTCACGGTGGACAGACCGCGCGATCTGGTGCAAGGCCGACGTCTCGTCGAAGGACGGCAAAGGCTCGACGCGACCCGCCTCGCCGACCCAAGCGTTACCCTTCGAGACTGCACCGTGGCGTAAACTGGGTGTTTCATGGTGGCGGACGTGTGGTAATGGTGGATTCGTGACGCTTACAGTTGCGCAGATCGACCGAGACACCGACCAGCTCGTGGGGGAGTGGCTCCCTCTCTCGGACGTGGCGAAGAAGCTCCAGCTCAGCATCGGCAGGGCGAAGCAGCTCATCAAGGACAAGAAGCTCGTGGGCGCCCGCAGGGGCGGCGGCGAGCCGCAGATCCCGGCGGTGTTCATCGCCGGAGACGATGTCATCAAGGGCCTCCCGGGGACGCTGACCGTGCTCGCCGATGCGGGCTTCAGCGAGGTGGAGTCCATCCGGTGGCTGTTCACCCCCGACGAGTCCCTGCCCGGCGCTCCCATCGACGCCATCAAGGCGGGGCGCCACACCGAGGTGAAGCGCAGGGCCCAGGCACTGGGGTTCTAAGGTCCATGGCAATGTGGGCGGGTGACCGATTCCTCCCGGCGCAGACTCGCCGGTTCCCGCCTGTACCTCTGCACTGACGGCCGCCGAGAGCGCGGCGACCTGGTCGACTTCCTCGACGCGGCGCTCTCGGGCGGGGTGGACGTCGTGCAGCTCCGTGAGAAGGGCCTGGAGGCACGGGAGGAACTCGCCCTCCTCGAAGTCTTCCGCGCGGTCTGCGACCGGCATGGAGCCCTGTTGTCGGTCAACGACCGGGCGGACATCGCGTGGGCGGCCAGGGCCGCCGGGTTCGGTCCCGACGTGCTCCACCTGGGTCAGGACGACCTGCCGGTCCCGATCGCGCGCGCGATGCTGGGCGAGGAGATCCTGATCGGCCGCTCGACCCACTCGGCCGCCGAGGCCACCGCCGCGTCGGCCGAGACCGGCGTCGACTACTACTGCTGCGGCCCGACCTGGCCGACCCCGACCAAGCCGGGCCGCCCCGCACCGGGCCTGCCGCTGCTGTCCCACGCGGCCGCCCTGCCCGCCGAGCGCCCGTGGTTCGCGATCGGCGGCGTCGACCTGGGCAACCTCGACGAGGTCCTCGCCCGGGGCGCGACCCGCGTCGTCGTGGTCCGCGCCATCACCGAGGCGGACGACCCGAAGGCCGCCGCCCAGGAGTTCAGCCGCCGCCTCGCGGAGCGCGCCTAGTTGCGCCGGGTCGTGGCGGCCACGGCCAGGGCCTTGAGGGCCTCGCGGGCCTCGGCCTCGATCGGGGCCGCGTCCAGGACCGCCAGGGCCTCCCGGACGTAGGTCGTGATGAGCTCCTCCGCCGACGCCAGGGCGCCGGTGTCGACGATGACGCCCCGCAGGGTCTCCACGCCCTCGGCGTCGAGTTTGGCGTCGCCGACCAGGGCTCTCACCGCGTGGGCCTGGGACGGCGACGCGAGCTCCAGCGTCCGCGCGATGAGCATGGTGCGCTTGCCCTCGCGGAGGTCGTCGCCGGCCGGTTTGCCGGTCTCGGCGGGGTCGCCGAAGACGCCGAGCACGTCGTCGCGGAGCTGGAAGGCGATGCCGACGTTCTGGCCGTAGCCGGCGCAGACCTGGTCGATCCACTCCTCGCGCGACTGGGCCGCCAGCGTCATGCCCAGGCGCAGCGGGTGCTCCACCGAGTACTTGCCGCTCTTGAACAGGGCCACCCGGCGAGCGCTCTCGAAGGAGTTCTCGCCGTGGGCCTGGGCGAGCAGGTCGAGGTACTGGCCGTTCATGAGCTCGGTCAGCATGTGGTCGAAGACCGGCTGGGCGGCGGCCACGCCCTCGGCCGGGACGCCGGAGGTCCGCCACAGCTCGCCCGACCAGATGAGGAGCAGATTGCCGACCAGGATCGCCGCGCCCTCGCCGAACTGGACCGCCGACCCGTGCCACCCGGAGTCGACGTGGAGCTTCTCGAAGCGGCGGTGCGCCGAGGGCATCCCGCGACGGAGGTCGCTGGAGTCCATCACGTCGTCGTGGACGAGCGCGCTCGCCTGGAGCAGCTCCAGGGCCGCCGCGGCCGAGATGACCGCCGGGTCGTCGCCGCCTCCGGCGGCGCGCCAGCCCCAGTAGCAGAAGGCGGGCCGCAGGCGCTTGCCGCCCGCCACGAAGTCCTGCACCGCGCCCAGCACAACGGCCAGATCGGGGTCGTCGAACGCCATCCGGTGGCGGTCGATGAAACGCTTGAGGGCCCGATCCACCTCGGGGCGGATGAAGTCCAAAGGCGCGGTGGCATTTGTCATGTATTGAGGGTATCTGGAGGTGATCGATTCGTTCATCAGGCGGGGTGGTTGTTGCAGGCGAGGTCCAATTCGATCATCTTCTCCACCGCATTCCGCCGCCGTTCCGGCGGGACTAGTAACCTTGGCCGCATGGCTCTGGGTCTCCCCTCACGCTTTCCCGACCGTGTCGCCACCGTGAGGGAGCTCCTCGCGGCGGGCGAGCGGTCCTTCTCGTTCGAGTTCATGCCGCCGAAGACCCCCGAGGCGGAGCGGCAGCTCTGGCGGGTGATCCGGGAACTGGAGTCGCTGAAGCCGACCTTCGTCTCGGTCACCTACGGCGCGGGCGGCTCCACCCGCGACCGGACCGTCGACATCGTCGAGCGCATCGCCCACAGCACCACGCTGACCCCGGTCGCCCACTTCACCGCCGTCAACCACTCGGTGCGGGAGCTGCGCCACCTGATCGGCCGGTTCGCCGACGCGGGCGTGCGCAACATCCTGGCCGTCCGGGGCGACCCGCCCGGCGACCCGATGGGCGAGTGGATCGCCCACGAGGAGGGCGTCCACTACGCCGAAGACCTGGTCCGGCTGATCCGCCAGTCGGGCGAGTTCTGCGTCGGGGTGGCGGCCTTCCCCTACAAGCACCCCAGGTCGCCGTCGATCGAGTCCGACGTCGAGTTCTTCGTGCGCAAGTGCCGGGCCGGCGCCGACTACGCGATCACCCAGATGTTCTTCGAGCCCGACGACTACCTGCGGCTCCGCGACCGGGTCGCGGCGGCGGGCTGCGACACCCCGATCATCCCCGGCATCATGCCGGTCACCAAGTTCGGCACGATCGCCCGCTCCGAGCAGCTCTCGGGCGCGCCGTTCCCGGCGAAGGTGGCCGAGCGCTTCGAACGCGTCAAGGACGACCCCGACGCGGTCTACCAGCTCGGCATCGAACACGGCGTCGACCTCTGCCGCCGCCTCCTCGACGAGGGCGCCCCGGGCATCCACTTCATCACCTTCAACCGCTCGAACGCCACGCGAGAGGTCTACCAGGCCCTGATGCCCGCCGTCCCGGCGACCTGACGCACGACAAAGGCGGGGCCGTCTCGATGACGGCCCCGCCTTTTTCGTGGGACTACGGCAGGGCGCACATCACGGCGTCGCGCCAGTCGTACTCGGCCCAGTTGTAGTCCGCGGAGTGGCCGCCGGTGATCTCGGCGAGCTCGGTCTCGTCGAGCGGGCGGGCGGAGGATGCGAAGTCGCTCATGGGAACCCCTTGGGTGAGAGAACCTGTCGCGGCCACGCTGTCAAAGTGATCTTGCAACCGTCTTGGGGATCACTGCCGCCCGCCTGCCGCGGCGTCTCTAGGCGGATGGCGCGAGGGGGAGGCGGGCCCCCGCGATGGCGTAGAGCTCCGAGCCGCCCGGGAAGGCGAAGGCGGTCATGAGGTCGTAGAAGCCGAGGCTCGCGTAGAGGTGGCGGGCGGCGGTGGGGGCGTCGTGGGTCGACAGGACGGCGGTGCGTTCCGGGCGGCCCTCGCACATGGTGTGGATCATGCGGCGGCCGACGCCCTTGCTCTGGTGGGCGGGGTGGACGTGGATCTCGGCCAGCTCCAAGGCGTCGCCGAACCAGTCGTCGGCCACCAGAGGGCCGGCCCGCTCGTAGAGGGACCTCTTCACCACGTCGTGCCACCACTGGCCGTGGGCGCCGTGGAAGCCGTAGGCGAAGCCGGCGATCTCGCCGCTCTCGGCGGTGGCCAGCACTCCGGCGAACGCCGGATAGGTCGTGTGGTTGCGCATTATGGCCAGCCGCCCCGACAGCTGGTCGGGCGGCGGGCGCATGGCGGCCGTGTAGATGCCCAGGACCGTGCGCAGTTCCGAGGCGAAGCTCTCGGGCCCCACCCGGCGCATCTCGATCATCCTCCGCACCCTAGCCGATCACGCCACGTCGGCGGGTGTGCCCCCGGTCAGCGAGACCAGCTCGTCGAAGGTCGTCGGGAAGACCGTGTGGGGATGGCCCGCCGCGGCCCAGACGACCGGGTGCTTGCCGAGCCAGGTGTCGACCAGGGTCCGCACCGGGGCCGGATGGCCGATCGGGGCCACCCCGCCGATGGGGTGACCGGTGTGCTCGCGGACGAATTCGGGCGTCGCCCGGCGCACCTTCCGGACACCGATCAGCGCGGCCACCAGGTCGGTGTCGACCCGGTGGGCGCCGCTCGTGAGCACCAGCAGCGGGGCGCCGTCGGCGTCGAAGACGAGGCTGTTGGCGATCGCGCCGACCTCGCACCCGAGCTGTGCGGCGGCCGTCGCGGCGGTCGGCATCGCCTCCTCGAACACGACGATCTCCCCGGTCGCCCCATGAGAGCGGAGAATTCCGGCGATGTGGACAGCACTCGGCGGCAACTTTTCTGGCACGCGCCAACTCTAAACAGATCGGATGGGACATGGCGGGTTGATAACGACACCATGCCCCCCACTTGGACCAAACGCCCGTTGGGTTATGGTCCATTGACCCGAGCTTTGTGTGCATTTGGAGGGGTTGGTAACAATGGGGGTTCGGCAGCATCTGGCTGTCGCCGCCGCGATGATCACGGCGGGGGCCGTGCTTGCGATATCTCCACCGGCCATGGCGGCGCCGGTGGCCGTGCGGCAAACCGTGCAGCAGACCGTTCAGCAGACCGGGCAGCAGGCCGCGCCCGTCTGGGTCGCGCCCGGCAAGACGGTGAAGTTCGGCGCGAAGGGCAGCGTCGTCAAGGTCCTCCAGGCCCGCCTGAAGGAACTGGGCTACATGCCCGGCAAGATCGACGGCCGCTACGGCGGCGCGACGCAGAGCGCCGTCTGGGCCTTCCAGAAGGTCAACGGCATCAAGCCGACCAGCACCGTCGTGGCGAAGACCTGGCGTGCCCTGGAGAACCCGAAGCTCCCCAAGGTGCTCGCGCCGACCGGCAAGCCGACCCGCGCCGAGGTCAACCTGTCGACCCAGATCCTGGTCCTGTACGTCAAGGGCCAGATCAAGCTGATCTCGCACATCTCGTCGGGCAGCGGCATCCCCTACGTCGAGTACGCCACCTGGAACGGCACCCGCCAGCAGTTCTCCGGCGACGCCCGCACCCCCACGGGAACGTTCAAGACGACCTGGCGGCGCACCGGCTGGCACAAGTCCTATCTGGGCGAGCTCTACAACCCGATCTTCTTCAACGGCGGCATCGCCTTCCACGGCGCGCTGTCGGTCCCCCTCTATCCGGCCTCGCACGGCTGCGTCCGCCTCCCGATGCACGTCGCGGAGGTCCTTCCCGGCCTCCTGGGCACCGGAGTGCCGGTCATCGTGCGCGGGAAGTTCCAGCGCTGACGTCGTTCCCCGAAGGCCCCGCTCCGGCGGGGCCTTTTTTCTTTCCCCGGCGATGATCGAACGGGCATTCGAACATTCTTGACTTTAGCATGGGTCGAAACTATGTTCGATGGAGGTGGGAGCGGGACTCGCGGCTCGCTCTCACCGCGTGGGTCCGGGCTTCCGTCATCGGCGGAAGGACGGATGTCGCGGCCCCACAGCTTCGGGCCGGACGGGGAGAGGGGAAGCTCCTCGTCCGGCCGCCCGATCCGGCGGAAATGTCGGTGGGGTCTGCGACTGTTGACCCTGACCGGCGACGAGACCGCCGGTGGCCACTCGTTTAGGAGGCCGAACCACCATGACCGGACCGCAGCAGAACGGCCAGGGGTCCGCCCCGACCGGGCCCTCCAGCGGCCCCAAGGTGTCGCGGACCGTCCTCGCGCATCTCACCGACGCACGCGCCTGCCTCGCCGACGCGGCGACGGCGGGCAACCCGGCCGACCGCTACATCCACGCCCACCTGGCCGCCCTCCGATCGGCCGCGGCCATCCTCGCCGCCCGCCCCCAGCCGATCGACGGCCGGCGCCGCCGCCTGCGCAGCGCGTGGGAGCTCCTTCCCGAGGTCCAGCCCGAACTGTCCCAGTGGGCCGCCTACTTCGCCGTCAGCGCCAAGAAGCGCGCCGCGGCCGAGGCCGGGCTGGTCCACCTGGTGAGCGTCCACGACGCGGAAGAGCTCATCACCGAGGCGACGGCGTTCGTGACCATCATCGAGTCCACCCTCGGCGTGACGACCCAGGAGACGCTGCCCATGGCGGGATAGCGCGGGCTCCCGGATGCGTTTCCCCGCCGCATCCGGGAGCGGTTACCTTTGATAACCGATGAACTGTCCGGTTACCGAAGGGTGAGTGCCGTGTCACACCAGACCGAGGCCCATCAGGCGCTGCTGTCGATGGGCCGGATGTGCCTCGAACACGATCCAGACGTCTTCCGGTCCGTGCTCGACCGGGTGGGCGACAAGTGGAGCCTGATTTTGATCGGCCTGCTCGACACCGGCTCGATGCGCTTCACCGAGCTGCTGCGCTCCACCCCCGGCATCTCCCGCCGGATGCTGACCCTCACCCTGCGCAACCTCGAGCGCGATGGGATCGTCCAGCGGACGATCTACCCCGAGATGCCGCCGCGGGTCGAATACGAGGTCACCGCGTTCGGCCACACCCTCGCCGACCCCGTTCTCGGGCTGGCCCGGTGGGCCGCCGACAACCAGAACACGATCGTCGCCAACCGCCGCGCCTTCGACGAGGCGGCCGGCGATCTCGGCGACGACCTGGACTGAGCCGGTCCCACCGGTGTGACCCGGTTCAGTTGAAGTTACCGGTTACTGGCGTGTACTCAGTACTCATTGGTTACTGAGCAGGTGGCGGAGTCGGCTCCGCCGCCGCTTCACGCGAGAGGACCCCTCCCATGACGCGCATCGGCATCATCCTCGGCAGCACCCGGCCCGGCCGCAACGGTGAACAGGTCGCCCGGTGGGTGCTGGAGCACGCCTCGCGGCGCACCGACGCCACCTTCGAGATCATCGACCTGCTCGACTACCCGCTCCCGCACTTCGACGAGCCCATGTCCCCCCTCATGGGCCAGTACCAGAACGACCACACCAAGGAGTGGGCCGCCAAGATCGCCTCCTACGACGGCTACGTCATGGTGACCCCGGAGTACAACCACTCGACCTCGGGCGTGCTGAAGAACGCGATCGACTACCTGTTCGCCGAGTGGAACAACAAGGCCTTCGGCGTCGTGTCCTACGGGGGCGTGGGCGGCGCGCGGGCGGCCGAGCACCTGCGGCTGATCGGCGGCGAGCTCAAGATGGCCGACGTGCGCACCAACGTCGCGCTGTCGCTGTTCACCGACTTCCTGGAGTTCACCAAGCTCGCGCCCAGCGACTACCAGGTGGCCACCCTCACCACCCTGCTCGACGAGGTCGTGGCCTGGAGCGCCGCGCTCGCCCCGCTGCGCCGGGCCGCCTGACCGGCGGGCTAGCGGGTGGCCGACCGGGCCAGCACGACGACCGGGCACGGGGCGGCCCGGACGAGCTTCAGCGACATGTCGCCGGTGAAGACGCGGCGCACGGGGCCGGCCGAACTCGAACCGCAGAGCAGCAGCTCGCCGGGGATCCACGTGGTCTCGGCCAGCGCGCGGGCCGCGTCGGGCCCGGCCACCACCTCGGTGCTGACGCCCTGGCGGAGGGCCGCGGTCCGGCGGGGGCCCCGGACGGCGGCCCGGAGGTCGCGCTCGTACCGGTCGCGGACCTCCTCGATGACGCCCTCCTCCACCTCGGGGGTGCCGTGCTCCGTGAGCAGCACGGTGATCAGGCGCAGGGGGACCTCCAGCTTCACCGCCGCCCTGATGGCCAGAGGGAGGGCGTCGTCGCAGGTGGGGGACCTGTGGTAGGCGTAGGTGATGCGGGTCAGGGTGTCCGGCGGGTCGTTCGCGTAGCCCCTGGGGGCGATGGCCACCGGGGTGCGGGAGGTGTGCAGGAGCTGGTCGGCCGTGCCGCCCACGGCGATGCGGTCGCGGGGGCCGTGGGGAGCCGAGCCGACGACGATCAGGTCGCACTCCTCCTGGACCGACAGCCGCACCAGACCGAGCGCGGCGCTGCGGTGGGCGGTGGTGGCCGGCTCGACGTCGGTCAGCCCGGCCTCCTCGCCGGCCTTGGCGGCGGCGGCCAGCGCCGCGTCCTGCCGCTCGCGCAGGTAGGCCTTCCACTCGGCGTCGACCCGGCCGGGGCCGGGCGTCTCCCACGTCGTCGGCCGCACGTTCGCCACGATCACGTGGCCGTTCAGCGCCCTGGCGATGACGCCCGACAGTGCCAGGGCGTCGCGGCCGCGGGCGTCGGGCGCGTACCCGGTGATCATCCTGATCGGGTGGGTGCGGACGGCGGGCACGGCTGCTCAGATCCCGTCGCGGTGCAGCGGGCAGCTCATGCAGCGCGGGCCGCCCCGGCCGCGGCCCAGCTCGCTGCCCCGGATCGTGACGACCTCGATCCCGTTGGCCCGCAGGAAGTTGTTGGTGGTGGTGTTGCGTTCGTACCCGATGACCACGCCGGGCTCGACGGCGAGCACGTTGCAGCCGTCGTCCCACTGCTCGCGCTCGGCGGCGTGCACGTCCTGGGTCGGGGTCAGCACCCGGATGTCGTCGAGGCCGATGGCGCGGGCGATCGCCCGGTGCATGTCCTCCGGCGGGTGGTCGGTGACCTTGAGCTCCTTCTCGTTGTCACCGGGCTCGATCGTGTACGACGGCAGCATCCCCAGCCCCGCGTACTTGGTGAACACCCCGACGTCGACGTTGGTCATGACCGTGTCGAGGTGCATGAACGCGCGCGCCCGCGGCAGCCGCAGCGCCACGATCACCGTGGCCGAACCGGCCGAGAACAGGTTCTTGGCCAGCATCTCGACCGACTGCGCCTGGGTGCGCTCGCTCATCCCGACCAGCACGGCCCCCCGCCCGAGGACCAGGACGTCGCCGCCCTCGATGGTGGCGGGCGCCATGGACGTGCCGGGATACCAGACGTGGAAGCGCTCGTCGGCGAACATCGGGTGGAAGCGGTAGATCGCCTCCATGTTGACCGTCTCGCGCCGCCGGGCCCGCTTGCGCATCGCGTTGACCGAGACGCCGTCGTAGACCCAGCACGACGTGTCGCGTGTGTAGAGGTGGTTGGGCAGCGGCGGCAGCACGAAGTCGTCGGCGCCGAGCGTGTGGAAGACCAGCGACTTGGGGTCGCAGCCGAGCTCCAGGGTCTCCCGCTTGGTCAGCCCGCCGGTCAGGTAGGTCGCCAGCGTGCCGGGGGCCAGCGCGTCGAGGGCGTTGCGGATCTCGTCGGCGGCCATCGGGCCGATGAACCGATCGTCGACGCCGCCGTCGAGGATGTGTTTGCGGGCCTCGGGGATCTCGGCGGTCTCGCGCAGCAGGTCGTGGAGGAGGGTGACCCGGACGCCCCGCTCGTTCAGGACCTTCTGGAACTCCTCGTGCTCCTCGACGGCCCGGGCGACCCACAGGACGTCGTCGAAGAGCAGGCCGGTCATGTTGGTGGGGGTGAGCCGTTTCAGCGCCAGGTCGGGGGCGTGCAGCAGCACGTGGTGGAGGCGCCCGACCTCGGAGGCGACGGTGAACGTCATGTCCGGCGACCTGCCCGTCACCGAATGTGGTCAAACGCTAGTTGATCGCCATGAAGGGCATCAGAAAGGCCGTTATCAGCACGATTCCGGCTACGGCCATGGCGGGACGGCCGGTCATGAAGGCCGGGAGGATGGGGACCTCCCGATCCTGGGCCCGATCCTGGGAGCCGTGTTCGGCGAGGTCCTGGGCGAGCTGGGGGTCGCTCCGGCGGAAATGGCCCGCGATCTCGTCGAGAACGCGCCGCTCGGCCCGGGACAGCCTCATGTGATCTTCCTTCAGTTGGCGAAACCGTGAAGGAAGTTTTAGCGTTATTTGTCCGAAATGACCAGACTTTGACCTGGTGCGATCACCCCGGCTCGCGGATGGGGTGATCGCGGGGTCAGAACGACTCGACGGCGCGGCGGGCCTCGGCGTCGAGAACACCCCAGGCGATGAACTCCTCGGTCAGCTCGGCCGGGGACCGGTCGTAGATGACGGCCAGGGACCGCAGGTCCTCCTGGCGGATGCTCAGCACCTTGCCGTTGTAGTCACCACGCTGCGACTGGATCGTCTGCGCATATCGGGCCAGCGGGCCGGCCTTGTCCTTCGGCAACTGGCTGAGGCGCTCAAGATCGATCACGAGCTTCGGCGTGGGCAGCAACGGTGAGGGCGCGGCGCCCCCGGGAAGCAGCTCGGACACCGGCACCCCGTAGAAATCGGCCAGCTCGGCGAGCTTCTGCACGGTCACCGCGCGGTCGCCACGCTCGTAGGAGCCCACCACGACGGCCTTCCAGCGGCCGCGGGACTTCTCCTCCACCCCGTGCAGCGACAAACCCTGCTGTGTTCGGATCGCGCGCAGCCGCGCGCCAAGCGACTTGGCGTAGTCAGACGGCATCGTTTGGGCCCCCGGCTTTCTATGTCTGTTCTTACTTGATTGTGTGCCCACGTCCCGTATGCCCGGTTCACCGGGTGCGGCACCTGGGGGCAGGTACCAACGGTGACCGTTGCGTCGGGTTTTACCCAGGAAGGTCGAGAGTTGTGGTTACGGACAGTGACGGTAAAGCCGTCACAGTCAAAGGTCAAGTCGATTGGGAAAAGATGGCGAAACCGTGCTCTCGGCGAGAACCGAACATCCTTCGGATTTCGGGCGCTCCGCGACCGTCGGCCTCCTACCTGCCATGGGACCCGTCCCCGCTGGCAGCGGCAGGGGGCCTGGTAGGGTTTCGGTGGCCAGACACCCTTTTAAGACCCGTCCTGTGAGGCGGGAAAGGCGGTGAACTATCCGATGACGCATGCCCGAAATCAGGTCGCCAGGGCCGTGCTCGAAGGGCCCGACATCCACCGGGCGCTCACCCGGATCGCCCACGAGATCCTCGAACGGACCCGGGGCGCCTCCGACGTCGTCCTTCTCGGCATCCCCACCCGCGGCGCCACCCTCGCCCACCGGCTCGCCGAGCGCGTGGCCCAGTTCGAGGGCGTGAAGGTCCCGGTCGGCTCGATCGACATCACGATGTACCGCGACGACCTCCGCCTCGGCCCGGCCCGGCCCCTCGGGAAGACCGACGTCCCGGCCGGGGGGATCGACGGCAAGACCGTCGTCCTGGTCGACGACGTGCTCTTCTCCGGCCGCACGGTCCGGGCCGCGCTCGACGCCCTGGGCGACATCGGCCGTCCGAAGGCGGTGCAGCTCGCCACCCTGGTCGACCGGGGCCACCGCGAGCTGCCCATCCGGGCCGACTACGTCGGCAAGAACCTGCCGACCGCCAAGAGCGAGAAGGTCAAGGTCCTGCTCTCCGAGATCGACGGCCGCGACGCCGTCGAGCTGCTGAAGGGAGCGGAGAAGTGAAGCACCTGATCTCCGCCGGAGACCTCTCCCGCGACGAGGCCCTGCTCATCCTCGACACCGCCGAGGAACTGGCCCGCGTCTCCGAGCGCTCCATCAAGAAGCTGCCGACGCTGCGCGGCCGTACCGTGGTGAACCTGTTCTTCGAGGACAGCACCCGGACCCGGATCTCCTTCGAGGCCGCCGCCAAGCGCCTGTCGGCCGACGTGATCAACTTCTCGGCGAAGGGGTCGAGCGTCTCCAAGGGCGAGTCGCTGAAGGACACCGCGCTGACCCTGGAGGCCATGGGCGCCGACGCCGTGGTCATCCGCCACGGCGCGTCCGGCGCGCCCCATCGGCTCGCCAACTGGGTGCGGGGGAGCGTGCTGAACGCCGGCGACGGCACCCACGAGCACCCCACCCAGGCGCTCCTCGACGCCTTCTCGATGCGCCAGCGCCTCGGCCGGATCGACGGCCTGAAGGTCGCCATCGTGGGCGACATCCTGCACAGCCGGGTGGCCAGGTCCAACGTGCTGCTGCTGTCGACCCTGGGCGCCGAGGTGACCCTGGTCGCGCCGCCGACGCTGCTGCCGGTCTCGGTCGAGCGGTGGCCGTGCCAGGTCTCCTACGACCTCGACGCCGTGCTGCCCAAGTCCGACGTCGTGATGATGCTGCGCGTGCAGCTCGAACGCATGAACGCCGCCTACTTCCCCAGCGCGCGCGAGTACAGCCGCCGCTACGGCCTCGACCGCGACCGCTTCGCCAAGCTCCACGACGACGCGATCGTCATGCACCCCGGTCCGATGAACCGGGGCATGGAGATCTCCGCCGAGGTGGCCGACTCCCCCCGGTCGACCATCGTCGAGCAGGTCGGCAACGGGGTGACCGTGCGGATGGCCGCGCTCTACCTGCTCATCGGAGGCGAGAACCAGTGATCGTGATCAGGAACGCCCGCATACTGGGCGGCGAGCCGCGCGACATCCTCATCGCGAACGGGCTGATCTCCGAGATCGGCGCCGGTCTCGGCGGCGAGACGGTCATCGAGGCCGAGGGGCTCATCGCCCTGCCGGGCCTCGTCGACCTGCACACCCACCTGCGCGAGCCCGGCCGCGAAGACGCCGAGACCGTCGAGACGGGCACCCGCGCCGCCGCCATGGGCGGTTTCACCGCCGTCCACGCGATGGCCAACACCTCGCCCGTGGCCGACACGGCCGGCGTGGTCGAGCAGGTCTGGCGGCGCGGCCAGGAGGCCGGCCACTGCGACGTCCACCCCGTCGGGGCGGTGACCAGCGGGCTGGAGGGCAAGCACCTGGCCGAGCTCGGCGCGATGGCCGACTCCCAGGCCCGCGTGCGGGTCTTCTCCGACGACGGCAAGTGCGTCAGCGACGCCGTGCTGATGCGGCGGGCGCTGGAGTACGTGAAGGCCTTCGACGGCGTCGTCGCCCAGCACGCCCAGGAGCCGCGCCTGACCGAGGGCGCGCAGCTCAACGAGGGCGAGGTCTCGGGGCGGCTCGGGCTCACCGGGTGGCCGGCGGTCGCCGAGGAGGCGATCATCGCGCGTGACTGCCTGCTCGCGGCCCACGTGGGGTCGCGCCTGCACGTCTGCCACGTGTCGACCGCGGGTTCGGTCGAGATCATCCGGTGGGCCAAGTCCAAGGGCTGGAACGTGACCGCCGAGGTCACCCCCCACCACCTGCTGCTGACCGACGGGTGCGCCGAGGCGTCGCCGGTGGGGCCGTACAACCCGATCTACAAGGTCAACCCGCCGCTGCGCACGCAGGAGGACGTGACCGCCCTGCGCGAGGCCCTCGCCGACGGCACGATCGACTGCGTCGCGACCGACCACGCGCCCCACCCGGTCGAGGACAAGGAGACCGAGTGGGCCGCGGCGGCCATGGGCATGATCGGCCTGGAGACGGCGCTCAGCGTCGTCCAGGAGGCCATGGTCGAGACCGGCCTGCTCGACTGGGCCGGCGTCGCCGACCGCATGTCCTTCCGCCCGGCGCGTATCGGCCGCCTCTCGGGGCAGGGGTTGCCGCTCGAGGTCGGCGCCCCGGCGAACATCACCCTCTACGACCCGGCGGTCCGCACGCCGGTCGACCCGACGGCGATGGTGTCCCGCAGCCGCAACACGCCCTACCAGGGCCTGACCCTGCCCGGCCGCGTCGTGGCGACCTTCCTTCGGGGTCGCCCCACCGTTCTTGATGGGAAGCTTGTATGACCGCTCTCTTGGTTCTGGAAGACGGGCGCGTCTTCGAAGGCGTGTCCTACGGCGCCGTCGGGGAGACGTTCGGGGAGATGGTCTTCAACACCGGGATGACCGGTTACCAGGAGACCCTCACCGACCCGTCCTACCACCGGCAGATCGTCGCGATGACGGCGCCGCACATCGGCAACACCGGCGTCAACGACGAGGACCCCGAGTCGGGCCGCGTCTGGGTCGCCGGTTACGTCGTCCGCGAGCCCGCCCGCGTCCACTCCAACTGGCGCGCCAACCGGTCGCTCGACGACTACCTGCGCGAGCAGGGCGTGGTCGGGATCGCCATGCGCGGCACCCGCGCCCTCACCCGCCACCTGCGCGAACGCGGCGCGATGCGGGCCGGCATCTTCTCGGGGGACGCGCTGCCCCCCGTACGGGAACTGGTGGAGAAGGTCCGCACCAGCCCCGAGATGACCGGCGCCGACCTCGCGGCCGAGGTCGCGACCACCGAGGCCTATGTGGTCCCGGCGATCGGCGAGAAACGGTTCACCGTCGCCGCCGTCGACCTCGGGATCAAGGGCATGACCCCCCACCGCATGGCCGAGCGCGGCTGTGAGGTGCACGTGCTGCCCGCCACGGCCACCGTCGAGGAGATCCTCGCGGTCGCCCCCGACGGCGTGTTCTTCTCGAACGGGCCGGGCGACCCCGCCGCCGCCGACCACGCCGTCGCGACGCTGCGCGGCGTGCTCGACGCCGGGAAGCCGTTCTTCGGCATCTGCTTCGGCAACCAGATCCTCGGCCGCGCGCTGGGGCTCGGGACCTACAAGCTCCGCTACGGCCACCGCGGCGTCAACCAGCCGGTCCAGGACCGCCGCACGGGCAAGGTCGAGATCAGCGCCCACAACCACGGCTTCGCCGTCGACGCCCCCCTCGACGGCCCCTTCGACACCCCCTACGGGCGGGCCGAAGTCAGCCACGTCAACCTGAACGACGACTGCGTCGAGGGCCTGCGGCTGCTCGACCGGCCCGTGTTCAGCGTGCAATACCACCCCGAGGCCGCCGCCGGACCCCACGACGCGGCCTACCTGTTCGACGAGTTCTGTGAGGTCATGGGTGCCTAAGCGGACGGATATCCAGTCGATCATGGTGATCGGCTCCGGGCCGATCGTGATCGGGCAGGCCTGCGAGTTCGACTACTCGGGCACCCAGGCCTGCCGCGTGCTGCGCGCCGAGGGCTTCCGGGTGATCCTGGTCAACAGCAACCCAGCCACGATCATGACCGACCCGGAGTTCGCCGACGCGACCTACGTCGAGCCGATCACTCCGGACATCATCGAGAAGATCATCGCCAAGGAGCGCCCCGACGCGCTCCTGCCGACCCTGGGCGGCCAGACCGCCCTCAACGCCGCCGTCGCCCTCCACGAGAACGGCGTGCTGGAGCGTTACGAGGTCGAGCTCATCGGCGCCGACTTCGACGCCATCCAGGCCGGTGAGAACCGCCAGATCTTCAAGCAGATCGTGGCCAAGGTCGCCGCCGAGCACGGCCTGAACGCCGAGTCGGCCCGCAGCGTCATCTGCCACACGATGGAGGAGTGCCTCGAAGGCGCCGCCTTCCTGGGCTACCCCGTCGTGGTGCGGCCGTCGTTCACCATGGGCGGGGCCGGCAGCGGGTTCGCCCACGACGAGGCGGATCTCAGAAGGATCGCCGGGGCCGGGCTCGACGCCTCGCCGACCACCGAGGTACTCCTGGAGGAGTCGATCCTCGGCTGGAAGGAGTTCGAGCTGGAGGTGATGCGCGACAAGGCCGACAACGTCGTCATCGTCTGCTCGATCGAGAACATCGACCCGATGGGCGTCCACACCGGCGACTCGGTCACCGTCGCGCCCGCGATGACGCTGACCGACCGCGAATACCAGAACATGCGCGACGTCGCCATCGCGGTCATCCGCGAGGTCGGCGTCGACACCGGCGGGTGCAACATCCAGTTCGCGGTCGACCCGAAGACGGGCCGCATGATCGTGATCGAGATGAACCCCCGGGTGTCCCGCTCCAGCGCCCTGGCCTCCAAGGCGACCGGCTTCCCGATCGCCAAGATCGCCGCGAAGCTGGCCGTCGGATACACCCTCGACGAGGTGCCCAACGACATCACCAAGGAGACCCCGGCCTCCTTCGAGCCGTCGCTCGACTACGTGGTCGTGAAGATCCCGCGCTTCGCGTTCGAGAAGTTCGCCGGGGCCGACCAGACCCTCACGACCCACATGAAGTCGGTCGGCGAGGCGATGGCCATCGGCCGCTCCTTCCCCGAGGCGCTGCAGAAGGCGCTGCGGTCGCTGGAGAAGAAGGGCTCGCAGTTCTCCTGGGCCGGAGAGGTCGCCCCCAAGGAGGCCCTGCTCCAGAAGATGCGGGTCCCGCACGACGGCCGCCTGAACACCGTCCAGCAGGCCATCCGGGCGGGTGCCACGATCGAGGAGCTCCACGACGCCACCAAGATCGACCCCTGGTTCCTCGACCAGCTCTTCCTGCTCCACGAGGTGGCCTCGGAGATCAGGGAGTTCGACGGGCCCACGCTGAAGACGGCCAAGGAGCACGGCTTCTCCGACGTCCAGATCGGCGAGATCCTCGGGCTGGAGGAGTCGCGGGTCCGGGACCTGCGCCACGCCCTCGGGCTGCGGCCGGTCTACAACACCGTCGACACCTGCGCGGCCGAGTTCGCGGCCAAGACGCCCTACCTCTACTCCACCTACGACGAGGAGACCGAGGTCCCGGCCGGCGACCGGCCCAAGGTGATCATCCTGGGCAGCGGGCCGAACCGCATCGGGCAGGGCATCGAGTTCGACTACGCGTGCGTGCACGCCTCGTTCGAGCTGGCCGCCGCCGGGTTCGAGACCGTCATGGTCAACTGCAACCCCGAGACCGTCTCGACCGACTACGACACCTCCGACCGGCTCTACTTCGAGCCGCTCACCCTGGAGGACGTGCTGGAGGTCGTGCACGCCGAGCAGGTCACCGGGCCCGTCGCGGGCGTGATCGTGCAGCTTGGCGGCCAGACGCCGCTGGGCCTCGCGCAGGCGCTCAAGGACGCCGGGGTGCCGGTCGTCGGCACCTCGCCCGAGAGCATCCACCTCGCCGAGGAGCGCGGCGCGTTCGGCCGGGTCCTGGCCGAGGCCGGGCTGCCCGCCCCCCGTCACGGCACCGCCCTGTCGGTGGACGAGGCCCGCGCCATCGCCGAGGAGATCGGCTACCCGGTGCTCGTCCGGCCCAGCTATGTCCTCGGCGGCGCCGGGATGGCCATCGTGTACGAGGACGACACGCTCACCACGTACATGAGCAAGGCCGCGACCGACCACCCGGTGCTGATCGACAAGTTCCTCGACGACGCCATCGAGATCGACGTCGACGCCCTGTACGACGGCGAGGAGCTCTACCTCGGCGGCGTCATGGAGCACATCGAGGAGGCCGGCATCCACTCCGGCGACTCGGCCTGCGCGCTGCCCCCGATCACCCTGGGCAGCCACGACATCAAGCGCATCCGCACCGCCACCGAGGCCATCGCGCGCGGCGTCGGGGTGCGCGGCCTGCTGAACGTCCAGTACGCCCTGGCGGCCAACGTCCTCTACGTCCTGGAGGCCAACCCCCGGGCCAGCCGGACGATCCCGTTCGTCTCCAAGGCCACGGCGGTGCCGCTGGCCAAGGCGGCGGCGCGGGTCATGATGGGCGCCACGATCGCCGGGCTGCGCGACGAGGGCATGCTGCCCGCCTCCGGCGACGGCGGCACCCTGCCGATGGACTCCCCGATCGCGGTCAAGGAGGCGGTCCTGCCGTTCGACCGCTTCCGGGGCGTGGACATCGTGCTCGGCCCCGAGATGCGCTCGACCGGCGAGGTCATGGGCGTCGACGAGGGGTTCGGGTCGGCCTACGCCAAGTCGCAGCAGGCGGCCTACGGCGGCCTGCCCGTCAAGGGCAGGGCGTTCGTGTCGGTCGCCAACAAGGACAAGCGGGCGATGATCTTCCCGGTCAAGGCGCTGGCCGAGCTCGGCTTCGAGATCCTGGCGACGGAGGGTACGGCCGAGGTGCTGCGCCGTAACGGCGTCCATGCCAAGATCGTGCGAAAGCAGAGCGACGGACCGGGCGCCGAAGGCGAACCGACGATCGTGCGGCGCATCCTCGACGGGGAGGTGGACCTCATCGTGAACACCCCGTTCGGCAGCCCCGGCCAGTCCGGGCCGCGGCTCGACGGCTACGAGATCCGCACCGCCGCCGTGCTGCGCGGCATCGCCTGCATCACGACGGTCCAGGGTCTGGCCGCCGCGGTGCAGGGGATCCAGCACATCGTCCGCGGCGACGTGGGCGTGCGCTCGCTGCAGGAGCACGCTCAGCGCCTGCGGGGCTGACAAGGGAGTTCGACGTGGCCGGGAGCCCGGTGCAGGTGACGGGGACGGTGCTGACCATGCGCCGGGTCGACGCCTACCACGCGATGACCGTCGTCGCGCCGGGCATCGCCGACCGCTTCCGGCCCGGCCACTTCGTCACCGTCGCCGTGGGCGGGCCGCGCACCTCCACCCTGACCCGGCGGGCCTTCGCCGTCCACGACGTGAAGCCCGACTACGGCGGCACGGTCGAGCTGGTCTTCACGGTGCGCGGCGCCGGCACCGCCTGGCTGGCCGACCGCCGCGCCCGCGACCCGCTCGACCTGATCGGGCCGCTGGGCCGGCCCTTCCCGCTCCCGCGCGACCCCGCCTCGTGCCTGCTGGTCGGCTCCGAATACGGGGCCGCCGGCCTGTTCGCCCTGGCCGACGCGCTCCAGCAGCGCAACTGCCGGGTCGACTTCGTGCTGGGCGCCGCCTCCTCCGACCGGGTCTTCGGCGCCCTGCGCGCCCGCCGGATGGCCGAGACGGCGACCCTCACGACCCGCGACGGCTCCCTGGGCGTACGGGGGTCGGTGGTCGACGTCCTGCCCGGCGTGATCGCCGACACCCACGCCGACGTCGTCTACGCCGCCGGGCCGATGGCGACGCTCGGCGGGGTCACCGCCGTGTGCGCCGACCTCGACATCCCCGTGCAGGTCAGCGTCGAGGAGCTGATGGCGTGCGGCATCGGCGTCTGCATGACCTGCACCGTTCCCGTGATCGGCGACGACGGCGTCACCCGGATGACCAGGGCCTGCGTCGACGGCCCCGTCTTCCGCGGCGAGCGGGTCCGCTTCGGCGACCTCGGCACGATCCCCTTCGACGCCCACGGCGCGCCGGGAGGCGACCGTGCCCGCTGACATGCGCACCTACCTGGCGCACGTCGAGCTGCCCAACCCCATCCTGACCGCCGCCGGCTGCGCCGGGACCGGCCGCGAGCTGGCCCCCTTCGCCGACGTGACCCGTCTGGGGGCCCTGACGACCCCCACGATCACGATGTCGCCCCGGGCGGGCCGGCCCACCCCCCGCATGGCCGAGACGCCCTCAGGGCTTCTCAACGCCGTGGGGCTCCAGGGGCCCGGCATCGAGGCGTTCCTCAGCCGCGAGCTGCCCTGGCTGGCCGAGCGGGGCGTCCGGACCGTGGTGTCGATCGGCGGCGGCAGCGTCGCCGAGTTCTCCGCGCTGGCCCGCAAGCTCACCGGGGCCCCCGGCGTGACCGCTCTCGAGGTCAACCTGTCGTGCCCCAACGTCGAGGACCGGGGCCGCGTCTTCGCCCGCGACCCCTCGGCCGCCGGTGAGGTCGTCTCGGCGGTCCGGACCGGCGCCCGCTACGACCTGCCCGTGATCGCCAAGCTGGCGCCCGACGTGGCCGACGTGGTCGCCATCGCCAAGGCCTGCGTCGACGGCGGGGCCGAGGCCCTGTCGATGATCAACAACCCGGTCGGCATGGCCATCGACGTCGACCGGATGCGCCCGGCCCTGGCCGCCGGGACCGGCGGCCTGTCCGGCCCCGCCATCAGGCCGCTGGCCGTCAAGGCCGTGTGGCAGGTGCACGCCGCCCTGCCCGGCACCCCCGTCATCGGCATGGGCGGCGTCACGAGCGGCCGCGACGCCCTTGAGCTGGTCCTGGCCGGAGCGTGCGCGGTCGCGGTGGGTACGGTCCTGTTCCACGACCCGTACGCCGGGCACCGCGTGCTGAGAGAGCTGGAGGAACTCCTCCAGGAGCGCGGCTTCGACCGGCTCGCCGACGCGGTGGGACTGGCCCACCGCCCGTCCCACCGCACCGATCGTGAGGAGAGTTCCCTGTGACGCCCGCACCCATCGCCGTCGCCCTGGACGCGCCCGACCTGGAGACCGCGGCCCGCTGGGCGAGCCTGGTGACCCCGCACGTCTCGACCGTCAAGGTCGGCCTCGAACTGTACCTGCGGTACGGACCGGACGTGATCGCCTCCGTCCGGGGAGCCAGCGGCGTGTCGGTCTTCCTCGACCTGAAGCTCCACGACATCCCGAACACCGTCGCCGGGGCCACCAAGGCCGTCGCCCGCCTGAAGCCGGCGTTCCTGACGGTGCACGCCTCCGGCGGGGCCGCGATGATCCGGGCGGCCGTCGAGGCGGCCCCTCAGACGCGCATCGCGGCCGTCACGGTGCTCACCTCGCTCTCCGAGGCCGACCTGGCCGCCATCGGGCTCCAGGGGCCGCCTCAGGACGCCGTACGCCGTCTCGCCGCCCTCGCGGTGGGGGCGGGGGCCCAGGCGCTCGTCTGCTCGCCCATGGAGGTCGCGGCCGTCCGGGCCGAGGTGGGGGAGGGCATCACGCTCATCACCCCCGGCGTCCGCCCGGCGGGGGCCGACTCGCAGGACCAGGCGCGCGTCGCGACCCCCGAGAGAGCCCTTGCCGACGGCGCGGACCTCCTCGTGATCGGACGCCCGATCACCGGCTCGGCCGACCCCGGCGCGAGCGCCGCGGCCATCGCCGCGGCCCTGAGGCGCACATCACTGTCCCGCCCCTGATGAGGCCGTTTTCGTCGACGCACAGTTAAATTCTGATTACTGGGCGTAGTTTATTTGGATTTCTTTGCTAGAAACAGGTCTTGACGTTGCCGGATGGGGCAAGGACCAGCTAATTTCCCCTCTCGTCCGAGTACATCGACAGAAATTCGAGGTGACCCGGCGTGGCTCTTCCTCCCCTGACCCCCGAGCAGCGCGCCGCAGCACTTGAGAAGGCTGCGAAGGCCCGCAAGGAGCGTGCTGAGGTCAAGAACCGCCTCAAGCATGGCGCGGTGTCTCTTGCCGAGGTGCTCAAGGATGGGCAGACCGATGACGTCATCGGCAAGATGAAGGTCTCGGCTCTGCTTGAGTCGCTCCCTGGCGTGGGCAAGGTCCGCGCCAAGCAGCTGATGGAACGTCTTGGTATCGCCGAATCCCGCCGCGTGCGCGGACTTGGCGCCAACCAGCGCGCTTCTCTGGAGCGCGAATTCGGTGGCGCGGAAAGCTGAGGCTACGCTTCGGCCATCCCCGGGGATGGCCGGGGTCCGCGTCACATCTGGGGGCATTGAGTGACCACGACGTCCTGGTCCGACGGCAATACGGCTCACGAGGCCGCGGAGACCGGAGGGGACGGGACGCGATACGGTTGCCCCATGCCTCTGACACGCCTGACGGTCCTGTCGGGGCCGTCCGGCGTCGGCAAGTCCACGGTCGTCGCCGAGCTCCGGCGGGCACACCCAGAGGTGTGGCTGTCGGTCTCGGTGACCACCAGGAAACCCCGCCCCGGCGAGATTCACGGGGTGGAATATTACTTCGCCGACGACGCCGAGTTCGATCGGCTCATCGCCGGCGGAGACCTGCTGGAGTGGGCCGAGTTCGCCGGCAACCGCTACGGCACCCCACGCGCCGCGGTCGAGGAACGCCTGTCCAAGGGCGAGCCCACCCTCCTGGAGATCGACCTCCAGGGAGCGCGCCAGGTCCGGGCCAGCATGCCCGAGGCCCTGCTCGTCTTCCTCGCCCCGCCGACCTGGGAAGAGCTCGAACGCCGCCTGCGCGGACGGGGCACCGAACCACCCGACGTGATCGCCCGCCGCCTCGAGGCCGGGCAGATCGAGATGGCGGCCGAGAAAGAGTTCGACCTCACCCTTGTCAACACGTCGGTGCAAGAGGTATGTCGGCGGCTGATAGATTTGATGGCTGACGATCCGACTAGCTAGGGGACCCGCACTGTGACCACCAGCGCCGCCTATTCCGAGGGCATCACCAACCCGTCGATCGACTCGCTCCTCGACGTCGTCGACAGCAAGTACAGCCTGGTGATCATGGGCGCCAAGCGCGCGCGTCAGATCAACGCCTACTACTCGCAGCTGGGCGAAGGCCTCCTGGAGTACGTCGGCCCCCTGGTCGAGACCCACGCCCAGGAGAAGCCGCTCTCGATCGCGCTCCGCGAGGTCTCCGAGGGCCTGCTGACCTCTGAGCCCATCGAAGGCGCTGTGTAACTGGCGCGTGCTTCGCACGCGCGGGCGCTGTGTCTGATGGCGCGTGCTCCGCACGCGCGGGCGCTGTGTCTGATGGCGCGTGCTTCGCACGCGCGGCTCGGGCGCTTTGAGCCTGTTTCTTCCCTCGTCGCTCCGGTTCGCTTCGCTCTCCTGCGCTCCTCAGTCCAGAAACAGGCGCGCCCGAGCGGGCACCTGGGGACTGGCACCTGTGACGTTTGACGTGGCGGGATTTAATCTGGCCTGACGGCGCGTGTCCGTGTTCGACGGCGCGCGCTTTCGTCTGTCTGCATCCCTTCGCGCACAAGCCCGTTTGGGTCTTATGTGAACGTGGGTATCTGCGTCCCCCACGCAAGCGTCTGTCTGGACGCCCCGCCCGCGTGTATGTCGTATACCCCGTGCACGTGGGGTTGGGCGTTTTGCGGACGCGCGTTTCTGCGTCCCCGCGCAAGCGTCTGTCTGGACGCCCCGCCTGCGTGTATGTCGGATATCCCGTGCACGTGGGGTTGGGCGTTTTGCGGACGCGCGTTTCTGCGTCCCCGCGCAAGCGTCTGTCTGGACGCCCCGCCTGCGTGTATGTCGGATATCCCGTGCACGTGTGGGGTTGAGCGTTCTGCGCACGCGCTTTCTGCGACCCCGCGTAGTTGTCTGTCTGCGCGTCCCCATCCATGTGTATGTCGGAACGTTCACGTGCCTGTGTATTGGAGCTCCTACACCCTCCAAGCCTCCATGCACGCGTGTGGCTGAGCGGTCTGCGTCCGCCGCGTAGGTGTCTGTCTGAGCGCCCCCTTACGGGTGGTCGGGACCCCCACGCGCGTCCTGTCTGAACTCCCTGCGCACTCCAAGCCCTTGCGCACGCGTGTAACCGAGCGTTCTGCGTCCCCCGCGTGTGTCTGTCTGAGCGCCCCATCCACGTGTTGCCAGGACCTCATGCAGGTGTCTGTCTGAACATCCTGCGCACTTCGAGCCCTCATGCACGTGTTTGCCTGAGTGTCTGCGCACGCGGGTATCGGCGGCTCCGCTACGCGCCTGTTTGAGGCCTGCACACACGCCTGTTTGGGGTCTCGTGCGCGTTGAGGCCACCGCGCACGCGCGTGCCGGAGCCTCCCCACGGCGGGCGCCTGACTGAGGACCTTTGGGTGTGCTCCCACAGCAGTGCCACATCCTCGATCCACTCCACCCGGTCCTCAACGCCGCCGCCGCGCTTGGCCTCCGTGGGGTCCTGTGGTCGGTGATCTCCTGGGTGGCCTCCTCTTGGTGGTGGTTGTGGTCCCTTGGGCAGGTTGCTGGCGAGCGGGTTCAGCGCCTTGGTTCATGGAGGGGCACTGTGTCCGTGTTTCTTGGTGTCCTGAGGCTTTGGTCTCAGGTGTTCGTTGCGGGGGGAAGTGGAGCGGTGGTTGGCGCCGGGTGCGGGGCGTGCTCCGGGCGGTGGGCGGGGTCGGGGTGGGCGGAGCCGTAACGGAGAAAAGAGGTTTTCGGTGGTGGGTCGGGGTGGTGGGGGCTGAGGGCTTCTGGTGGTGGTCGGTAGGGTTTCTGTGTGGCGAATCGGGTGGTGCTGGGGGTTTCCGCGGGGATCGCGGTCTATAAGGCGTGTGAGCTTCTTCGGTTGTTTACCGAATCGGGGCATTCTGTCCGTGTTGTACCTACGCGGGATGCTTTGCGGTTTGTGGGGGAGCCGACGTGGGCGGCGCTTTCGGGGAATCCCGTTTCGGCTGAGGTGTGGGATTCGGTGGAGGAAGTGCCGCATGTGCGGATCGGGCAGAGTGCCGATCTTCTGGTGGTGGCGCCCGCGACCGCCGACATTCTCGCCAAGGCCGCTCACGGGCTCGCCTCCGATCTGCTGACCAACACGCTGCTGACCGCGCGCTGTCCCGTGGTGTTCGCGCCGGCCATGCACACCGAGATGTGGGAGCACCCGGCGACCCAGGCCAACGTCGCGACCCTGCGGGCGCGGGGGGCGATCGTGATCGAGCCCGCTGTGGGGCGGCTCACCGGGGCCGACACGGGTAAGGGGCGGCTGCCGGATCCGGCGGCGATCTTCGAGGTGTGCCGGAACGTGCTCAAGGGGGTCACTCCCGATCTGGCGGGGCGGCGGGTCGTCGTGTCGGCCGGGGGGACGCGGGAGGCGATCGATCCGGTGCGGTTCATCGGGAACCGGTCGTCGGGGATGCAGGGGTACGCGCTGGCGCGGGTCGCCGCCGCCCGGGGGGCCTCGGTCACGCTGGTCGCGGCCAACGTCTCGCTGCCCGATCCTGCGGGGGTGGACGTGGTGCGGGTGGAGTCGGCGCTGCAGCTGCGGGAGGCGGTGCTCGCGTCGGCCGTGGACGCCGACGTGGTGGTGATGGCGGCGGCGGTGGCGGACTTCCGGCCGGTGGCGGCGAGTCGTTCGAAGATCAAGAAAACCGGGGACGAGCCCGAGGCGATTCATCTCACCAAGAACCCGGACATTCTGGCGGAGCTCGGAGAGCGACGCCGGGCGGGCGTCACGTCGCCCACGGTGATCGCGGGGTTCGCCGCCGAGACGGACGACGTGCTGGCCAACGGGCAGGCGAAGATGGCCCGGAAGGGTTGTGACCTGCTCGTCGTCAATCAAGTGGGAGAGAATCTCGCCTTCGGGACCCCGGACAACGCGGCCACCGTCCTGGTCGCCGGAGGGGAGCCGGTCGAGATCCCGCGCGGGCCCAAGGACGACCTCGCCGGGGTGGTCTGGGATCTGATCGCCGCCCGGCTGGTGTAACGCACCGGTTCGCGGGAGAAAGAGGGAATGGGGCCCATAAAAGGCCCGTATGGCCCTCCGGGACGGGCCCCCGGGCACATGAAGGAGATGGCCATGCCCGTGTCCGCCGCGATCCGGGAGCGGTGCCGCGCCCTGCTGCCGCCGGGCGAGGACCTCCGCTACGTCTTCCCGGCCTACGCCGAGGGGGCCGGCTATCTCGTCGTGGTGACCGACCGGTCGATCACGGTCCTGGCCACCAAGGTGTTCGGGCGGCACGAGCCCGCCTCGGTGTGGGCGCGCCATCCGCGCCGCACCCGGCTCGGTCCGGTCGACTTCTCGCCGGGGCCCGTCATCGAGCTCGGCGGCGTGTCGTTCGAGGTGGCCGACGAGTACGTCGCGGTCGTCGGGGCGGCCGACGCCGAGGCGTTCGCGCCGGGGGACCTGCCGCGCGATCCCCTCCCTGATTTGTAACGTGAGACGGTTTCGCGGGGGTGAGGGTCGTCCGGCTACACTCAGCGAAGCCATTTAGCCGTCAGCAGCCGCTGCATGAGGAGCCACGAGTTGTCCCGTCGCCTGTTCACCTCCGAGTCGGTCACCGAGGGCCACCCCGACAAGATCGCCGACCAGATCAGTGACGCGATCCTCGACGCCATGCTCAAGGACGACCCCAAGAGCCGTGTCGCCGTAGAGACGATGATCACCACCGGCCAGGTCCACGTCGCCGGTGAGGTGACGACGGAGACCTACGTCGACATTCCCGGCGTCATCCGCGAGAAGATCCTCGAGATCGGCTACGACGCCTCCCACAAGGGCTTCGACGGCGCCTCCTGCGGCGTCTCGGTCTCCATCGGCGCCCAGTCGCCCGACATCGCGCAGGGCGTCGACGACGCCTACGAGCACCGCGCCGAGGGCCTGGCCGACGACCTCGACCGTCAGGGCGCCGGCGACCAGGGCCTCATGTTCGGGTACGCCTGCCGCGAGACCCCCGAGCTGATGCCGCTGCCGATCACGCTCGCCCACCGCATGGCCCGCCGCCTGTCCGAGGTCCGCAAGAACGGCACCGTCCCCTACCTGCGCCCCGACGGCAAGACCCAGGTCACGATCGAGTACGACGGCGACAAGCCCGTCCGCCTCGACACGGTCGTCGTGTCCACGCAGCACGCTCCGGAGATCGACCTCAAGGAGATGCTGGCCCCCGACATCCGCGAGCACGTCGTCGAGCCGGTCCTGGCCGACCTCGACATCGTGGTGGAGGGCTACCGTCTCCTGGTCAACCCGACCGGTCGCTTCGAGATCGGCGGCCCCATGGGCGACGCCGGCCTGACCGGCCGCAAGATCATCGTCGACACCTACGGCGGCATGGCCCGCCACGGCGGCGGCGCCTTCTCGGGCAAGGACCCGTCGAAGGTCGACCGCTCCGCCGCCTACGCCATGCGCTGGGTCGCCAAGAACATCGTCGCCGCCGGCCTCGCCGACCGCGCCGAGGTCCAGGTCGCCTACGCCATCGGCAAGGCCCAGCCCGTCGGTGTCTTCGTCGAGACCTTCGGCACCGAGACCGTCGAGATCGCCGCGATCCAGGCCGCCGTGCTCCAGGTCTTCGACCTGCGTCCGGCCGCGATCATCCGCGACCTCGACCTGCTCCGCCCGATCTACTCCGAGACCGCCGCCTACGGCCACTTCGGCCGCGACGGCTTCTCCTGGGAGTCGACCGACCGCGCCGGGGCGCTGCGCGCTGCCGCCGGTCTGTAGTTTTCCCCAGATCCCCGGGCCATGGTCCGGGGATCTTCTTTGTGCTGGTAGGACTTGGGCCTTGTGAGCGAGGGTTCGCAGGAGGCGCTGATCGCGCTCCCGGCCGAAGCGCCCGCCCCGGGGGCCCGGGGGCGGGGCGCTCCCGTTCCCGCTGCCTGGTCGCCGGTGGCGCGGGTGGTCGTCGACAACCCTCTGCCGCACCTCGACCGCCTCTTCGACTACCTCGTGCCCGAGGGGATGTCGGACGCGGCGTTGCCGGGGGTGCGGGTGCGCGTGCGGTTCGCCGGGAAGCTGACCGACGCCTTCCTGGTGGAACGGGTCGAGGCCAGCGAGCATCAGGGGACGCTGCTCTTTCTCGACCGGGTGATCTCGCCGGAACGGGTGCTGACACGGGAGATCGCCGATTTGGCGCGGGCCGTGGCCGATCGGTATGCGGGGACACTGTCCGACGTGCTGCGCCTGGCGATCCCGCCGCGACACGCCCGGGCGGAGTCCTCGGGGCGGGGGCGGGCGGAAGACGTCTCCCCGCAGGGTGTGACGCTGGCGGACGCTTCCCTGCACGTGGCCGCCGCGGGCGTGATGCCGGCGGACGCTCTCCGGGGTGGCGCGGGGCCGGTGGACACTTCCGGTCGGGGCGTGACCTCGGCAGACGTCTCCCGGAGAGGCGTGACCTCGGCGGCCTCCGCGCGGGGCGGGGCGTCGGCGACCATGCGGATCGGTGGCGGAGCGTCGCCGGGGGCGAGCGGGCCGAATCCTGAAATGTCGGGTGGCGAAGGTGGCCTGCCGCCCATCGCGCCAGAGGCACCTGATCCCGTGGAAGTGGCTGCTTCGGGCACGCCGGGCGCGGGTCCCATGGACGGGGCTGTTTCAGCCGAGCAGGGCGTGGGTCCAGTGGGGGTGGATGCTTCGGCTGGGCCAGGCGCTGGCCCCATAGAGGCGGCTGCTTCGGTCGAGTGGGGCGCGGGTCCTGGGGGAGTGGCTGCTTCGGTTGAGCAAGGCGTCGGTGCTGCGGAGGTGGATGCTTCAGCTGGGCCGGGCTGGAGTCCTGCAGGGGTGGCTGCTTCGGGCACGCCGGGCACGGGTCCCATGGATAGGGCTGTTTCGGCTGGGCCGGGTGTGGGTCCTGTGGGGGTGGATGCTTCGGCTGGGCCGAGCGCGGGTCGCTTGGAGGTGGGTGCTTCCGCTGAGCGGGGCGCGGGTCCTGTTCGGTTGGCTGTTTCGGCGGAGCGGGGCGTCGGTGCTGCGGAGGTGGATGCTTCAGCTGGGCCGGGCTGGAGTCCTGCAGGGGTGGCTGCTTCGGGCACGCCGGGCACGGGTCCCATGGATAGGGCTGTTTCGGCTGGGCCGGGTGTGGGTCCTGTGGGGGTGGATGCTTCGGCTGGGCCGAGCGCGGGTCGCTTGGAGGTGGGTGCTTCCGCTGAGCGGGGCGCGGGTCCTGTTCGGTTGGCTGTTTCGGCGGAGCGGGGCGTCGGTGCTGCGGAGGTGGATGCTTCAGTTGGGCCGGGCCCTGGTCCCATGGATGGGGCTGTTTCAGCCGGGCAGGGCGTGGGTCCCATGGAGGTGGATGCTTCCGCTGAGCGGGGCGGGGGTCCCGTTCGGGTGGCTGTTTCGGCGGAGCGGGGCGTCGGTGCTGCGGAGGTCGCTTCGGCTGGGCGCGGCGCTGGGCCTGTGGGGACGGCTGCTTCAGGGGGGCCCGGCACGGATCCCGGGATATCGGGATCTGTGAGTGAGTGGCAGCCGGTCGTCAGTGATTACTGGGGTGCCTATCCCGCTGGGGTTCCGTTTCTCGCGGCGCTTCGTGAGGGGCGGGCGGTGCGGGCGGTCTGGACCGCCCTGCCCGGTGGCCCGCCCAGTTGGCCGCGGGCCGTCGCCGACGCCGTCGGGCAGGTCGTGGCCGCCGGGAAAGGGGCTGTGGTCGTCGTTCCCGACGGGAAGGACGTCGCGCTGGTGGGGGCCGCCCTCGCCGACGTGCCCCACGTCGCCATCACCGCCGATCTCGGGCCCGCCGAGCGCTACCGACGGTGGCTCAGGGTGCTGCGGGGCGAGGTGCGGGTCGCGGTGGGGAACCGGGCCGTGGCCTTCGCGCCCGTGCGCGATCTCGGGCTCGCGGTGCTCTGGGACGACGGGGACGATCTGCACTCCGAGCGGCTGGCGCCCTATCCGCACGCCCGGGAGGTCCTCGCGACCCGGGTCCATGCGGCGGGCGCCGCGCTGCTGATCGGGGGCTACGCGCGTACCGCCGAGGGGACCCGGCTGATCGCCACCGGATGGGCGAAACCGCTGATCGCCACCCGCGACGACGTCAGGCGCCGGGCGCCCAGGGTCAGGGCGGCCGGTGACGACGCCGAGCTCCACCGGGATGCGGCGGCGAGGGCCGCCCGGCTGCCCAGTGTCGCGTGGCGGGCGCTCAAGGCCGGGCTGGAGAGCGGGCCGGTGCTCGTCCAGGTTCCGAGGCGCGGGTATCTCCCCGCGTTGAACTGCTCGAACTGCCGGACCCGGGCGCAGTGCCCGGCCTGTTCCGGGCCGCTCGCGCTGACCAACGGGCACGCGGCGCCCTACTGCCGCTGGTGCGGCCGGATCGCCGGAGACTGGCGCTGCCCCAACTGCGGGTCTCCCCGGCTGCGAGCGGCCGTCGTGGGGGCGCGCCGGACCGCTGAGGAGCTGGGGCGCGCGTTCCCGTCCGCCCGGATCGCCACCTCGGGGCGTGACGGGGTGCTCGCCTCGGTGCCCGAGACGCCGGCGCTGGTGGTGGCCACTCCCGGGGCCGAACCCGTGGCCGAGGGCGGTTACGCCGCCGCCGCGCTGCTCGACGGGTGGGCGATGCTCAGCAGGCCCGATCTGCGGGCCGCCGAGGAGGCGCTGCGCAGGTGGCTGAACGCCGCGGCGCTGGTGCGGCCCGGCGGGGAGGTGGTCGTGCTCGCCGACGCGCAGGCGCCGGTCACCCAGGCGCTGGTCCGGTGGGATCCCGTCACGCACGCCGAGCGTGAGCTCCGCGACCGGGCCGAGCTCGGCTTCCCGCCCGTCACCCAGGTCGGCACGCTCACCGGGACTCCCTCGGCGATTCGCGAGGTGCTGGGGCTGGTGACCCTGCCCGAGGGCGTCGAGGTGCTGGGGCCGGTGCCGGTCGGGCGTACGGGAGAGGAGAGGGCCGTGCTCAGGGCGCCCAGGTCCAAGGGGCCCGAGCTGGCCAGGGTGCTGAAGGGCGCCGCCGGGGTCAGGTCGGCGCGCAAGGCCGCCGAGGTCGTGAAGATCGACATCGACCCGCTCGACCTGCTGTGAAGCCAGCCAGGCCCCGGTCCGGGTGAGTGAGGATCTTCACGGTCCCCTGAAAAGCGATGCCGGGGTACGAGGGCACACCAGGGGAAAGCGTGAGGGGCGAAGTCCCTGGCAGAGGGGGAATCGGGGGGTTGGCCAACCGACTAAATTCGCGATGCGGTCAGTAACCCGTTAGCGTCTCCCTGTGTCGATCGAATGGGTGAACCGGGCCATCGTCGGCCTGCGTGTGTGGGGGCACGAGAACGGGGTCACGCCCGACGCCGACGAGATCAGGCTGCTGTGCGACTACGCCAGCGACTATCTGGAGGTCGCCGCGCCGGGGGACTTCCGTCCGGCCACCTTCGAGGAACTGCTGCTGGAGATCTACCCACGCAAGGTGATCACCCCGCCCGACAGCGCGCCGGGGACCGTCGCGGCCGCGCGCACGCTCGTCGACTTCCTCCTCGCCACCGGCGAGGTCGACGCCACGTCCGCCGCCGAGATGCGGGCCGCGCTCGACCGGGTGGGGCCGCTGATGCCGGCGGCGCTGGCCGACTCGTCGAAGTTCGGCATGGCCAAGAGCATTTTCAGTGTCATAGGGGCCGACACGTTCGAGCTCATCGAGCCGGGTGTCGACGACGCCGCGCCCCGGCTGGGGCAGGGGCGCAGCCTCACCCTCGACGAGGACTGCGACTGCCCCGGGTGCGCGCCGCTGCCGCCCGTGCGGCTGGCCGCGCCGGCCGACGTGGCCAAGCTGGTCCGTGAGGTGCCGCTGCTGCGCGACGCCCACACCGTCGTCGCCTGGATGGTGGAGAGCGGGGCCACCGCCACCACCCGCAAGGCTCTGCGGGTCAAGGACGCGAAGGAGCTCGCCAAGGGCGTGAGCCGTCCGTCGGTCGCCTGGGGGCTCGCCCTCGCGCTCGGGCTGGCCGAGCTCGACGGGGTCCGGGTCAGCGCCGAGGCGGGGTTCAAGGCGCTGGAGGACCGAGCCGACGAAGACGTGCTCGACCTGTGGGTGGGGCTCGTGGAGTTCCTCGGCGAGGACCGCGGCGAGGTCACCGGGTCGGCGGTGGTCGACAAGGAGGTCTACGCCATCCACGACCTGCTCTACCGGCTCCAGGTCCCCGTCCCGGTCGAGGCGGTCGGCGACTACCTCAGCGAGGTGGCCGACGACGGGCCGGTCGGCGACCTGACCGAGGCCCTCGAAGGGCTCGCCGCCGCCGGGACCGTGGCCGTCACGGAAGAGGGCCTGGTGCTGACCCCTCACGGCATGTGGGGGATCAGGGAGATGTACGCCGAGCTCGGTCTCGACGCCCCCATCGCGCCCGACCTGGCCGAGGGCGACGCGAGCGGGCTGATCGCGGGGCTGCTGTCCGACGGCTTCACGCCCGAGGCGGCCGAGCCCGACATCGCCGGCTGGCTGGGGGCGCGCTCGCCCGCCGAGGCGGCCGAGGAGCTGCTGGCGGCCGTCGTCGGCGCCCCGGCCGAGGTGCGCGGGGTGGCCGTCACCATCGTCGACCGGCTGGGGTTCGAGGCCGAGCCCGCCGTCCGGCGGTACCTGTCCGACCAGGAGCTGCGGCCCCATGTCATCCACTGGCTGTCGGCCCGCCGCCT
Source organism: Herbidospora cretacea (assembly GCF_001570605.1). GTDB lineage: Bacteria > Actinomycetota > Actinomycetes > Streptosporangiales > Streptosporangiaceae > Herbidospora > Herbidospora cretacea. Next base: position 129,919 of record NZ_BBXG01000017.1, read on the forward strand.
GGGGGCGCCGCCGCTGACCGAGGAGGAGATGCTCTGGGTCAGCGTCGACATGCTCGCCCTCGCGATCCCGGCCGCCGAGGCCGATCCCGAGTCGTTCGCCGAGAACATGGCGGCCTCCGGTCCGTCGCCCGAGGTGATCGAGGACATGTGGAAAGTGGAGCATCCCGACGTGGTGCAGGTGCTTGAATTGCTCGGGCACACCCTGCCCGACCGCAACGCCGCCAAGGCCGCCAGGAAGGCCGCCTTCAAGGCTCGTTCGCGGGGCATCAGATAACTCCTGTGGAGTAAGTTGCAGGAATGCCAGGTTCAGCGATCCTCGACAGCGACGTGCTCACCTTCCCGCCGGTCGAGTTGGCCCTCGACGACGAGCTCGCCGCTCAGGTCCGGTCGGTCCCCCTGGTCCACGACGCTGCCAGGCTCGCCGCCTGGACCGGCACCCGCCCCGTCGGCGACGACCACAACCTGCTCCCCGCTGACGCCGCCGCCGCGGTCGCCGAGCTGGGCCTCAAGGCCGAGCGGCTGCGGCTGCTCTGGATCGTCGCGGTCAACGGGCGCCTGATCGAGATCACCGCCGAGGGCGCCCGGCCGGGGCCCGGGTTCCGCGACACGATGGAGTTCTGGGACGGCGTCGTGATGGACGTCCTCGACCGGACCGACGAGCACAGGACCGACGAACAGGGCCTGACCGGCTCGGCCGTCGTCGACGAACACCTGACCGAGATCCTGGCGACGATGTACTCGGTGCGTGAGGGCATGTCGGTGCCGCTGCTCACGACCGGGATCCTGCAGGCCCACGAGGTCGGCTGCGAGGCCGGGCTCCACGAGCTGCGGCGGCTGCGCCTGGTGCTGCCCGCCGAGCTGCTCGCCGCCATGGAGCTGCTGGCCTACTGCGGGCTGATCGAGCCGGCCGGGTCCGACTCGGTGCGGCTCACTGCGATCGGGGTCTGGGCGGTCCGTCGCGACCTGCTGCGCGAGGGCCACGACGCGCCCTCGCTGAGCGAGGTCGAGGGCCTGGCGATGCTGACCGCCGGTGAGCTGATCGACGCGCTGATCGCCGGGAAGGCGTCGGCGAGCGCGGCCAGCCTGTGGCTGGAGCGGCGCGCCCCCGAGGAGGCGGCCCGCGACCTCATCAAGATCGCCGCGACCGGCAACGCCGCCCAGCGCGGCACCGCCGGGACCATCCTGGAGGAGCTCGGCCCCGAGGCCTCGCCCGCCGTGCGGGAGGCGCTCGACGAGCCGCTCATGTGGCGCTACGCCGCCGCGTGGCTGGGCGTCCGCGACTTCGACGCCCCGGCCCTCGGCGAGACCGACGGCGCCTGGGTGGCCGTCGACACCCTGGCCGCCCTGCTCTACCTGGGCGCGCCCGCCAAGGGCGCCGACCTCGACGTGCTCGGCGACGACCTGCTCAGCCTGGTGCCCGCCATGGGCGGCGCCGACCATCCCGACGCCCTGGCCGTGCTCGAACTCCTCGGCCGGCACCACCCCGACGTGGTCGTCGCCAAGGCGGCCCGCAAGACCGCCATGAAGACCCGGTCGCGCTGAGAGCGCCCGTAAACTGGGGTGATCCCTAGTCCAAGGAGCCTCCTGGTGGCAGTTCAGTCGATCCGCCTGTTCGGCGACCCCGTGTTGCGCACTCCGGCGGAGCCGGTCAAGACCTTCGACAAGGAACTGCGCAAGCTCGTCAAGGACCTGACCGACACGATGATGGACGCCCCGGGCGCCGGCCTCGCCGCCCCGCAGATCGGCGTCGGGCTCCGGGTCTTCACCTACAACATCGACGACGTCGTCGGCCACCTGGTGAACCCGGTCCTCGACCTCGGTGTGGAGTGCGACGAGGAGGGCGAGGAGGGCTGCCTGTCCTTCCCCGGCCTGGCGTTCCCGACGCCGCGCTCGATCCGCGCGGTCGCCAAGGGCTTCAACATGCACGGCGACCCCGTCACGATCGAGGGCACCGACCTGATGGCCCGCTGCCTCCAGCACGAGACCGACCACCTCGACGGCATCCTGTTCATCGACCGGATGGACGCCGCGCAGCGCAAGCTCGCCATGAAGGCGGTCCGCGAGGCCGAGTGGAGCGGGCTGTCGGCCCCCGTCGTCCGGTTCTCGCCCCACGCCACCGGCGGGAGGGCCATCTAGTGCGTCTCGTCTTCGCGGGCACCCCCGAGACCGCGCTCCCGTCGCTGAGGGCCCTGCTGGCCTCCGGCCACGAGGTCGTCGCCGTGGTGACCCGGCCCGACGCCCAGTCGGGGCGTGGCCGCAGGCTCCAGCCCAGCCCGGTCGCCGAGCTCGCCGCCGAGGCGGGCGTCGAGGTGCTGAAGCCCGCGAAGGCCGGCGACCCGGCGTTCCTCGACCGGCTGCGGGAGATCGCGCCCGACTGCTGCCCGGTGGTCGCCTACGGCGCGCTGCTGCCGCAGGCGGCGCTCGACATCCCCGTCCACGGCTGGGTGAACCTCCACTTCTCGCTGCTGCCGGCCTGGCGCGGCGCGGCCCCGGTGCAACACGCCGTGCTGCACGGCGACGAGATCACCGGCGCGGCCACCTTCCGGATCGTCAAGGAGCTCGACGCCGGGCCCGTCTTCGGCGTGGTCACCGAGGAGATCCGGCCCAGTGACACCAGCGGCGAGCTCCTCGCCCGGCTGGCCGAGTCGGGCGCGGGGCTGCTGGCCGCCACGATCGACGGCATCGCCGACGGTTCCCTCGAAGCTCGTCCTCAGCCCGCCGAGGGCGTCAGCCTCGCGCCGAAGATCGCGGTCGACGACGCCCGGGTCGACTGGACCGCCCCCGCCCTGCGCGTCGACCGCCTCATCCGGGCCTGTACGCCCAATCCCGGCGCCTGGACCGAGTTCCGCGGCCACCGGCTCAAGCTCGGCAGAGTCACCGAGGACCGCGACGCCGAGAAGCTGGCGCCGGGCGAGATCCGCGTCCAGAAGAATCGGGTATGGGCGGGCACGGCCAGCCACCCCGTCCTTCTCGGCGAGGTGAAAGCCGAAGGGAAGAAGCCGATGACGGCGGGCGATTGGGCCCGCGGTGCCCGGATCGGGGAAGGCGACCACCTCGGCTGAGCTACGCTGAATGATCGCTCGCCACCACCAACCAAAGGCAACCGCCAGATGACGAACCGGGGCAACAACCCCACGGGCCGCCCCCGCTCCACCGGTCGGCGCGGTGGCCCCCCGAGGCCCCCCAAGCCCGTCCGCGACGAGGCCAGGAACGCGGCCTACGACCTGATGAGGGCCGTCGACGAGCGCGACGCCTACGCCAACCTGCTGCTGCCGCAGATGTTGCGGCAGCGTGACATCACCGGCCGCGACGCCGCCCTCGCGACCGAGCTGGCCTACGGCACCCTGCGCGGTCTCGGCACCTACGACGAGGTGATCGCCGCCTGCAGCGACCGCCCGCCGGAGGAGATCGACCCGCCGCTCCTCGACGCCATGCGCCTGGGCGTCCACCAGCTCCTGCGCACTCGCATCCCGGCCCACGCCGCCGTCAGCGCCACGGTCGACCTGGTCCGGCTGCGCGTCGGCCAGGGTCCCTCGCGGTTCGCCAACGCGATCCTGCGCAAGGTCAGCCAGCGGTCGCTCGACGAGTGGCTGAAGGCGGTCGCGCCGCCGGTCGAAGACGACCCGATCGGCCACCTGTCCGTCACCTACAGCCACCCGAAGTGGATCGTCACCGCGCTGCGCGACGCCGTCGGCGGCTCGATCGACGAGACCGCCAAGGTCCTGGAGGCCGACAACGAGCGGCCCCGGGTGGCCCTGGTGGCCCGGCCGGGCCGGGCGACCATCGACGAGCTCGTCGACGCCGGCGCCGAGCCCGCCCCCTACTCGCCCTACGGCGCCTACCTGACCGAGGGCGACCCCGGCCAGCTCAGGGCGGTCGGCGAGCAGCGCGCGGCGGTGCAGGACGAGGCGAGCCAGCTGGTCGCCCTGGCCCTGACCCGGGTGCCGCTCGACGACCGCGACGGGACCTGGCTCGACATGTGCGCGGGCCCCGGCGGCAAGGCGGGCCTGCTCGACGCGATCGCCACGCAGACCGGCGCGCGGCTGCTGGCGGGCGACTCGCAGGAACACCGCGCCCGGCTGGTCTGGCAGGCGACCAAGGACGCCACCGTCGTGGTGGCCGACGGCACCGCCCCGCCCTGGCGGGAGGGCGTCTTCGACCGGGTCATGCTCGACGCGCCGTGCACCGGCCTGGGGGCGCTGCGGCGTCGTCCGGAGGCCCGGTGGCGGCGTGACCCGCGCGGCATCCCCGACCTGACCGCGCTGCAGCGCGCGCTGCTGCGGTCGGCGCTGCGGGCGGTCCGGCCGGGCGGCGTGGTCGCCTACGTGACCTGCTCGCCCCACATCGCCGAGACCCGGGCCGTCGTGGGCGACATGGCCGAGCTCGCCGAGACCCTCGACGCGCGCTCGTTCCTGCCCGAGATCCCGGGCCTGGGCGACGGGCCCTACGCCCAGTTCTGGCCCCACCGCCACGGCACCGACGCGATGTTCCTGGCCCTGCTCAGACGTCGCGACGCCTGAACAGCGCGAAGGCGATGACGAGCACCACGGCCGTGTAGCCCGCGAAGACGCCGAACCCCTGCCACGGAGGCAGCGTGATCGGCGTCTCGCGGGTGGTCAGGATGGCGCTCCCGGCCGCCGGCGGCAGGAACTTCTGGACGGTGCGCCCCCAGTCCTCCGGCAGGAACACCCCGAAGATCGGCGCCACGAACAGCACCCCGAGCACCGACGTGATCGCCCCGGCGGTGTGCCGCACGATCGCCCCCGCGCCCAGCGAGATCAGCGCGATCAGCGTCAGGTAGAGCCCGCCCCCGGTCACCGCCCGCAGCACCTCCGGGTCGCCGATCCCGGCCCCGAGCCGCCGCATCGAGAAGATCGCCTGCGAGGCGAAGAACGCCAGGAACGACGAGATCAGCCCCACGACCAGCGCGATCATGGCGAGCACGACGGCCTTGGCGGCCAGCAGCCGGCTCCTTCTCGGAACCGCGGACAGAGACGTCCGGATGAGCCCCGACGAGAACTCGGTCGACACCACCAGCACCCCGAGCACGCCCAGGGTGATCACCCCGAAGTTGAGCCCGGCCAGCCCGTAGGCCACCGGGTCGAAGGCCAGCCGGGCCCGGAAGCCGAGCCGGTCGTACGACAGCGTGTACGCCAGCGCCAGCAGCGACGACAGCCCCACGGTCACCACGACGGTGGAGAACATGCTCCACAGCGTCGACCGCACGGTCCAGATCTTGATCCACTCCCCGGCGACGGCTCCCGCGAAGGTGGCCCTGCGGGGGGTCATCCATCGACCCCGTGGAACTCGACGCTGTCGGCCGTCAGGCGCATGAACGCCTCCTCCAGCGACGGATGGACGGGGGTGAGCTCGTGCACCCGCAGCCCGGCCCGGAAGGCGAGGTCGCCGATGGCGGCGGGGGTGACGCCGTACACCAGGAGGGCGTCGCCGCCGGTGACGGCCTGCCAGTTCTCGGCGGCGACGGCCCGGCCGAGGGCGGGCAGGTCGGGGGAGCGGACCCGCACGTGGTCGGGCGGGATGAAGTCCTCCATCGAGGTGTCGGCCAGGATCCGGCCCCGGCCGATGACGATCAGGTGCCCGGCGGTGACCGCCATCTCCGACATCAGGTGGCTGGAGACGAAGACGGTCCGCCCCTCGGCGGCCAGCGACTGCATGAGCCGCCGGATCCACAGGATGCCCTCGGGGTCGAGCCCGTTGACCGGTTCGTCGAACATCAGGATGCCGGGGTCGCCGAGGAGGGCGGCGGCGATGCCGAGCCGCTGGCCCATGCCGAGCGAGTAGCCCCTGGCCCGCTTGGCGGCGACGTCGTGGAGGCCGACGACGTCGAGCACCTCGCCGACCCGCTTCCTCGGGATCCCGTTGGTGCGGGCCAGGAACCGCAGGTGGTTGTAGGCCGACCGGCCCCCGTGCCACGCCTTGGCCTCCAGCAGCGCGCCCACCTCGCGGAGCGGCGCGGGCAGGTCGCGGTAGGCGCGCCCGTTGACGGTGACCGACCCGGCGGTGGCCCGGTCGAGGCCCAGGATCAGCCGCATCGCGGTGGACTTGCCGGCCCCGTTCGGGCCGAGGAAGCCCGTCACCACGCCCGGCCGCACCGCGAAGTCGGCGTGGTCGAGGGCGGTCTTCCCGCCGTAGACCTTGGTCAGGCCGGCTGCGCTGATCATGGTTCGAGGCTAGTTTGCGCAGATCATCCGCAGGTTCACGAGGGGACAAAACCTTGCCGCGTAGACTGCGGCGTCATGGCCGTACAGATCTCGCCCAGCATTTTGTCCGCCGATTTCGCGCGCCTGGCCGACGAGGCCGCCAGGGTCGCCGGGGCCGCCGACTGGTTGCACGTCGACGTGATGGACAACCACTTCGTGCCCAATCTGACCCTCGGCCTGCCCGTGGTGGAGTCGCTGCTGAAGGCGGTCTCGACCCCCGTCGACTGCCACCTCATGATCGAAGACCCCGACCGCTGGGCGATCGGCTACGCCGAGGCGGGCGCCAAGAGCGTGACCATCCACGCCGAGGCGGCCAAGGCCCCGGTGCGCACCCTGCGGGGCATCCGGCAGGCGGGCGCCCGCGCGGGCTTCGCGCTCAACCCGGCGACCGCCGTCGACTCCTACGAGGACCTGCTGCCCGAGATCGACATGCTGCTGCTGATGACCGTGGAGCCCGGGTTCGGCGGCCAGAGGTTCATCGACGGCGTGCTGCCCAAGATCCGCCGCGCCCGCCAGCTGATCTCCAAGCACGGCATGGAGATCTGGATCCAGGTCGACGGCGGGGTGGCCGACGACACCATCGAGCGCTGCGCCGAGGCCGGGGCCGACGTGTTCGTGGCCGGGAACGCCGTCTACGGCCGCGACGACCCCGCCGCCGCGGTCCAGGCGCTGCGGGCGCTGGCCGAGGGGGCGTAGCGTGAAGCCATGGACCAGAGCGGGCTGTTCGGACCCGGTTCGGTCACCTGGCGGGTGATGGCGGAGCCGGTCCTCTTCGTGGGCGGCTTCCGGGCCCTGCTGATGCAGGGCCTCCACCCCCGGGCGATGCGCGGGGTGATCCAGAACTCGGCCCTGTTCGACCCGTCGGAGGCCTGGGCGCGGTTCCTGCGCACGACCGAGTTCGTCCGGGTGCGCACCTACGGCACCGGCCCCGAGGTCGAGAAGGCGGCGAGCCGGGTCCGCAAGATCCACGCCACCCTCACCGCCTACGACCCCGACGTCGGCGACCGCTACCACCTCGACGAGCCCGACGCCCTGCGCTGGGTCCACGTCGGTGAGGTCGACTCCTACCTGTCCACCGCGCGGCGCTCCGGCGTCCCGTTCACCGACGAGGAGGCCGATCAGTTCGTGTACGAATGGCGCCGCGCCGCCGAGGTCGTCGGCCTGTCACCCGACGACGTGCCCCACACGGTCGGCGAGATGAACGACTACATCCAGGGCGAACGGCCGAAGCTGAAGTTCGTCCCCGAGGCGCCCCACCCGCTGCTCATGTCGCTGAACCCGCCCCTGCCGGCCCGGCTCACCCTGATCAAGCCGATCTTCCCGTGGATCACCAGCGTGGCCTTCGCCAGCCTGCCCCGCTGGGCCCGCCGCCTCTACGGCCTGCCCGCCACCCCGCTCGGCGACGTGTGGGCGACCATGACGCTGCGCACCGTCCGGACCGGCCTCAACGCCGTCCCGAGGGCGCTGCGACCGGCGCCACATTGACGCCGCCCGGAATGCTCGTGGCAGACTGGGAATAACTTGCGTAGGCAACAGCCTTACGCTGATCGAAGAAACAAGCATTGCGTGCTCCGGGGTCGGTGAAAGTCCGAACCGGCGGTGACAGTCCGCGACCCGGCCGAATCCATCGGCCGGTTGACCTGGTGGAATTCCAGGACCGACGGTGAAAGTCCGGATGGGAGGCAGCACGCGACGGGCGAGACCCCTCTTCGGGGTGCGTCCGTTCTGGGCGCTTCCATGCCCATGCCCCGGAGCCCTGATCTGAAGGGACCGGGGTGGACGACCACTTCATGCGGCGGGCGATCGACATCGCCGCGCGCGGGCTGGGCACGACGAGTCCGAATCCCGTGGTCGGCTGCGTGATCGTGAAGAACGGCTCGGTCGTCGGCGAGGGCTTCCACGCCGTGGCCGGCGGGCCGCACGCCGAGGTCTGGGCGCTGCGGGAGGCCGGCGAGCAGGCCGAGGGCGCGACCGCCTACGTCACGCTCGAACCCTGCGACCACCACGGCCGCACCGGGCCCTGCTCCGAAGCCCTCCTCAAGGCCGGGATCGGGCGCGTCGTCGTCGCGGTGCCCGACCCCAACCCTCTCGCGGCCGGGGGCCTGACCAGGCTGCGCGACCACGGGGTGACCGTCGAGACCGGGGTCCTGCGGGCGGAGGCCGAGCGGGGGAACGCCCACTGGCTGACGTACACGCGTAAGAAGCGGCCGTTCGTCACGTGGAAGTTCGCCGCGACCCTCGACGGCCGCTCGGCCGCTCTGGACGGCACCAGCCGGTGGATCACCTCGCCGGAGGCCCGCGCCGACGTCCACCGGCTGCGCGGGCAGCACGACGCGATCATGGTCGGCATGGGGACCGTCCTGCTCGACGATCCCCACCTCACGGTCAGGCCAGGTCCGGCGAAGCCGTTGCGGGTGGTCGTCGACACCGAGGGCACCACGCCGCCCCACGCGAAGGTGCTCGACGACGCCGCGCCGACGCTGCTCGCCGTCGGGGTCGACGTCCCCTACGAGAATTCCGTACGCATCCCGCGCGGCCCCCGCGGCCTCGACCTGGCCGCGCTGCTGGCCGAGCTCCACTCCCGCCGGATCGTCAGCGTCTTCCTCGAAGGCGGCCCGGTGCTCGCCGGGTCGTTCCTGCGCGCCGGCCTGGTCGACCGGGTCGTCGCCTACCTCGCCCCCGCCTTCCTCGGCTCCGGGAAGTCGGCCCTGGCTGAGGCGGGCGTGGACACCGTCGGCGACATCCACCGGTGGGAGTTCGAGGACGTCGTCCCCATTGGACCGGACCTGCGGATCACCGCGCGGCCGGCACCCCCGAAGGAGAACTGATCATGTTCACCGGAATCGTCGAGGAACTCGGCGAGGTCGTCACCGTCGACCCTCTCCCACAGGCCGCCCGCCTGGCCTTCCGGGGCGCCGTCGTGACCCAGGACGCCAGGCACGGCGACTCGATCGCCGTGAACGGCGTCTGCCTGACCGTCGTCGAGGTCGACGGCGACGTCTTCACCGTCGACGTCATGAAGGAGACCCTCGACCGCAGCAGCCTCGGCGCCCTCGCCGCGGGCTCGCCGGTGAACCTGGAGCGCGCGGTCCGCGCCGACCAGCGGCTCGGGGGCCACATCGTGCAGGGCCACGTCGACGGCACCGGCGTCATCCTGCGCCGGGAGCCCGACGAGCACTGGGAGGTCGTGGCCGTCTCCCTGCCGCCGGACCTGGCCCGCTACGTGGTGCACAAGGGCTCGATCACCGTCGACGGCGTCTCGCTGACCGTCGCGTCGGTGACCGACGACGAGTTCACCGTCAGCCTGATCCCCACCACGCTCGCCCTGACCACTCTCGGCCGGAAGGTCGCCGGTGACCCGGTGAACCTGGAGGCCGACGTCATCGCGAAGTACGTCGAGAAGCTGGTGGCCCGGTGAACGCCGGCTTCGAGGTCCTCGGGACGACCGTCCTGTGGACCGACCTCATCGGCAACATCCTCGCCCTGGCCACCGTCCTGTTCGCCATCCGCCGCTCGCTGTGGACGTGGCCGGTCCAGCTCACCGCGTCGGTGCTGCTGCTGGCCGCCTCGATCAACGCGGGGCTGACCGGCAACGCGCTGAAGCAGGTCCTGTTCGGCGTGCTGGCCGTCTACGGGTGGGTGCGCTGGAAGGGCCAGGGCGACGAGCTCGCCGTGCGGCCCGCCACCCCGTACGAGCGGCTGGTGCTCGTCGGCACGGTCGTCGTCGGCACCGCGCTCGTCGGGTGGTTCTTCTTCGTCACCGGGCTGTCGTGGGGCGCGCACGCCCCGCTGCCCGAGGGGTACTTCCTGGTGGCGGCCGACGCCTACATCTTCGTCGGCAGCGCGGTCGCGACCTGGGCCCAGGGCAGGGCGCTGACCGACTTCTGGCTCGTCTGGATCGCCGTCGACCTCGTCGGGGTGCCGCTGGCGTTCCGCTCGGGGCTCGTCGTCTCCGGGGCGGTGTACGCCGTGTTCTTCGTCCTGGTCCTCACCGGATTCGTCAACTGGCGCAAGCAGTGGCAGCAGAAAGAGGCCGTAGCGGTATGAGTGACATCAGGCTCGACCCCATCGAACGGGCGGTCGCCGACATCCGCGACGGCAAGCCGGTCGTCGTCGTCGACAACGAGAACCGCGAGAACGAGGGCGACCTCATCTTCGCGGCCTCCAAGGCCACGGCCGCGACGCTGGCCTTCACGATCCGGCACACCTCCGGCGTCATCTGCGTCGGCATGCGCGGCGAGGACCTCGACCGGCTGGGGCTGCCGCTGATGGTCCAGGACAACCGGGAGCGCATGCGGACGGCGTACACGATCAGCGTCGACGCCCGCGACGGCGTCACCACCGGCATCAGCGCCGCCGACCGGGCGCGCACGATCCGGACCCTGGCCGACTCGGCCACCGAGCCGTTCGAGCTGGTCAGGCCCGGTCACATCTTCCCGCTGCGGGCCCGCGACGGCGGCGTCCTGGTCCGTCCGGGCCACACCGAGGCGGCCGTCGACCTGGCCCGGCTGGCCGGGCTCACCCCGGCGGGCGCGCTGGCCGAGGTCGTCAACGACGACGGCACCATGGCCCGCCTGCCGGAGCTGCGCGTCTTCGCCGACGAGCACGACCTCGCGCTCGTCTCCATCGAGCAGCTCATCGAGTTCCGCCGCCGCACCGAGCGCGTGGTGACGCGGGTCGCGGAGACCTCCATCCCCAACCGCTACGGCATGTGGCGGGCCGTGGGCTACGCCAGCTCCCTCGACGGCGGCGAACACGTCGCCCTGGTCTACGGCGACCTCGACGACGGGGAGAACGTGCTGGTCCGGGCCCACTCCGAGTGCATGACCGGCGACGTGCTCGGCTCGCTGCGCTGCGACTGCGGCGTGCAGCTCGACCACGCCATGGCCACCATCGCCGCCGAGGGCCGCGGCGTCGTGGTCTACCTGCGCGGCCACGAGGGCCGCGGCATCGGCCTGCTGGCGAAGCTGCGCGCCTACGCCCTCCAAGACGACGGCCACGACACCGTCGACGCCAACCTCGAACTCGGCCTGCCGGTCGACGCCCGCGAGTTCTCCAACGCCGGCCAGATGCTCGGCGACCTCGGGGTCAAATCGGTGCGCCTGCTGACCAACAACCCGGCGAAAATGCGGGGGATGGACGGGTACGGCATCAAGGTGCTCGGCCGGGAACCGATGCCGGTCGCCGTCAACCCGTACAACGAGAAGTACCTGTACGCCAAACGTGACCGCCTTGGTCACGAGATCCCTGAGCGAGACGCGGACGGCCGAAGGCCGGCCGTGGCTCGCGTCGAGAATCTGCCCGAAAGTTAAGGAGAAGAGATGAGTGGCGGCGGACGACCGGAGATCTGGCCGGCCGAGGCGGAGGGCCTGACGGTGGGCATCGTCGCGGCCCGGTGGCACGAGAAGATCACCGACCAGCTCGTCGAGCGGGCGGTCGCGGCGGCCAAGGAGTCCGGCGCGACCCCGACCGTGGTCCGGGTCGCCGGGTCGCTGGAGATCCCCGTGGTGGCCCAGGCCCTCGCGCGGACCCACGACGCCGTGGTGGCGCTGGGCGTGGTCATCCGCGGCAAGACGGCCCACTTCGAGTACGTCTGCGAGTCGGTGACCAGCGGACTCACCCGCGTCTCCCTCGACGAGTCGACCCCGGTGGGCAACGGCGTGCTGACGTGTGACAGCGTCCACCAGGCCGTCGAGCGGTCGGGCCTGCCCGGCTCGAAGGAGGACAAGGGCTACGAGGCGACCGTGGCCGCCCTGGAGACGGCGGTCCTGTTGCGCGGGCTCACCTCCGGAGCGCGCTAACGTTCGGTCTCATGTTCCCGAGTGTCCCCGCACCGCCCCTGCCGGTCACCTGGCGTCCGAAGAGGGCCCGCGTCCTGGCCTACACGCTCGCGGCGATCATGGTGGGCGGCGCGCTGATCCTGGCGCTCGTCCTGCCGGCGACGTTCCACCTCCCCGACCGGATCGGCGTGTTCGTCTTCGGCTGCGGCGTGGCCTTCATCCTCCACCTGCTGGGCCGCCTCCGGGTGGTGGCCGACGACGACGGCGTGACCGTGGTGAACGCGGTGCGGGTGCACCGGTACGAATGGGCCGAGATCCTCGGCGTCTCCCTCCCGGACGCCGAGCCCTGGCCCCGTCTCGACCTCGCCGACGGCAACGTGGTCGGGGCGATGGGCATCCAGGGCTCTGAGAAGGCCCGCGCGGCGCGCGCGGTTGCCGAACTCAACGCCCTGATCAAGATCAAGAGCGAGGCCCCGGACCACTGAGATCCGAAAGCGAACCGCGGCGAAGGGCCTCGGGGGAGTGGCCGGGATCCACGACTCGCCCCCACTGAACGTGTCGCCGTCGTGGAGGACCGTCCCGGACCATGAACCCGTGCCCGGCGACCAGACAGAGGCGCTGTCCCGCCTCCGCGGTTGTCGGGCAGGTCTGGCTGCCGACCCGTATCAGCCTGCGTCGATCGGCGCAGATCGGCGAAGTCCGAGCCGCGCACAGGGACGGTGCGGGTCTGACACGAGGGACGCCGGAGGGGCTACCCCCAAGACGAGGGGCGCCGGATGGGCCGCGCCCGGAGATGAGTGGACGCTGATGGGCCGCGCCCGGAGATGAGTGGACGCTGATGGGCCGCGCCCGGAGATGAGTGGACGCTGATGGGCCGCGCCCGAAGACGAGGGGCGCGTCGCCTGCCGACTCCCCAAAGCGGCGGGTCCAGAAGCTGGCCCGGTCGGCGAACTGCGTTACCAATGGCGCTCCAGCACGCCGTAGATCATGCATCCACGGCTGCTCTCGCACGTGCGGGGGATCGATCTGGAGCGTGGGCTGTAGATCCCCGGTAATCGGCAGGCGAAGTCGCCTGACTGAGGCCCTCGAACCGCCGCCGACGTATTTCTTCTGACCCTTCCCGTGAGGAGGCGCAGGCCGGACATATTGTCGATTCCGTAGTCATATGCAGCGATTAGTGGGTAATTGCCGCAGCTGTCATGCGCGTGCGGGTGTGATGTCCGGCGATGCCGAGGCGTTTGGCAACTCCGCCCGGCCAAATCAGAATGAGATTCGAGAAGATTTCCCGGAGTCGGACTTCTTCTGCTGCGGCGATGCTGAGGGTGACTGCCGCGTGAGCCTGCCCTGGAGGCTGGATCGCGCCTCCACCGACCGGAAGTGGAGTCGGGAGAAATCCGCCGTGGCGCGGCGACCCATGGCTCTATTTCCGGACGGCATCATCAACCGCCGACTGCCGTGCCCTATAAATACTTCGATGCCATCGAGTCCGATTCAATCCAAACTCGGTGTCGGGGATTGTTAGATCGCCGAGACTTCCCACGGCCATCCTTGTCCCATGTCGAATTCCCAAGAACTACGAGACGAGCTTGCGCGAGTATTGATCAGCGCTGAGCGCTGGCTGGACAGCCTGAGAACCGCCGAGGGGATTCCCGGCGGCACCGATGATCTCGACGCTGATGTCAGGACTGTCCACGGACTGCGCACCCGTGCTCTCTCGTCGCTCTTGAACGTCGGGCTGCTGGGCCGTTTCTCCTCCGGTAAGAGCTTCCTCATCAGCGGGCTGCAAAAGGGCCTGGAGTACGTGCTGGCCCCCGACGGGAGCGGCGGTCATGCCGACAAGTACGTCGGTATCCTTCCGTCCGCGCCGACGACGACGACCGCCTGCCCTTCCACTGTCGTCCCGGTCGACGACGACCCGTCGGTCGACGCCTCGGGGAAAGGCCTGTTACGTGTCAGGTTCAGCGGCGATCCGACATGGCACGACATCGGCACCGACCTTCCTCCGGCGGTCGTCGCCTCGTACGGCGCGGTGGACGGCGACCTGGCCAATCGGCACCGGGAGCACTGGGATCGGGTGGTTCTCGAAATCCAGCTGCTGATATCCAACGCGCCGCTCCCGGCCAAGCTCTACGACCTGCCCGGAGCCGAGACCCGTGAGGCCGGTCACGAGCGGATCATGAGGCAGGCGTGGGCGGAGGCGGACTGCTTCCTCTATGTCAGTCAGGCCACGGCGGTGTTGTCGGTCCATGAGCTCAACCTCATCCGCGACCTCTACAACCACCACCTGCAGTCGGGAAAGCGGGTGATCTGGGTCCTCACCGGCATCGATCGAGCCCTTCAGCTGGGCAACGACAACCGGCCGGCGTGGCGGGCGACACTCGACCAGAACAACGCCTACCTGCGCGAGCACTTCGGCTCCCCGACCGGAGGGCCGAGCACCTTCATCGGAGAGGGCTTCGTGCCGGTGTCCCCCGCGTTCGAGGCGCAGGGCGTCTTCGAGGAGACCGACGGAAGCACCAGAAGGGGACTCGCGCTCCAGGAGAACAGCAGGATGGGCGCTCTCCGGGACCTGCTCAACGCCATGATCGAGGAGGGGGCAGGGCAGCGGCATCTGGCTCAGATCGCCGACGAGACCAGGGCGATCATCCGCAGGCGGCTCGGGTCGATCGCGGATGTCCTCGCCACCCATCGGGTCCCTGTCGACGACCTCATGGCGCAACGCGCCGACCTGCTGAAGAGGCTCGACCTCACGGTCGCCTCCGCGCAGAACGCGGCCGACCAGCTCACCGCCGACCTCGACAGGCGGGTGCGCGAGGTGGAACGGCTCTTCAAGCAACTCCCGAGGGTGCTGCACCAGCAGATAGACGAGCTGGTCGAGTCGGGCAATCTCACCGCGGAGCACATCAACCAGATCGACCGGCGCTACCTCGACGTCCTCAACGAGTGGATGAGGGCCCCCGGCGGGCCCGCCACGAGGTGGGAGCAGGAGATCAGCGGTCTCATCGACAGCGCCCGCGCCATCCTGAGTCTCGAGTTGAGGGAAAGTGGAGCAGGCTCCCTCCTGGTGCAGCCCGAACCACTGGAACTGGACCAGGGGACCGTGCCCCGAGACGGGCGCCGCACCGACACATACACGCTCCTCCAGACCGTGGCCGGGGCCACGAGCGCACTGACGGTGCTGGGTGGAGCCGCGACATGGGTTATGACCGGGCTCTCCCTGGTCAGCGTCGCTCTCCCGGTCGGCGTCGTCGTCACCGCCGCCACCGGAACCGCCCTCGCCGCCAAGGCGCTGAGGGATCGCAAGTCCACGATCGAGCGGGCCAGAAGCGAGCGGATCGCGCAGCTCGACGAGCAGGCCGAGCAGGAACGCGCCCGCGTCGTCGCCATCCTCCAGGAGCAGGGACTGCTGATCCTCGACGCGGTCGACATGCACATCGGCCAGTACCGCGCGCGGCTACAGGCGACACTCCAGGAGATCGGCACGCGCATCGAGGCGCCTGACATGGTGGCGAGCGCCCGTCTGGTCGACCGGCTCGAGCCCTTCGAGATGGAGGCCAACAGCCTGATCGCCGAGCTGCTGAAACACGCACCTCGCGGTTCCTGAACCGGACCGACGTGCACCCGTCACCGACCGCCGGGTGCGGCCACCGCGTGATCACAGCGGTGGCCGACGAGTCCCGGCAGGAGGACCGTTAGGCCGCCTTCTGGATGAGCCCTCTGCGCCGCAGCTCCGGCAGCACGCCCTCGCCGAACCAGTAGGCCTCCTCCAGGTGCGGGTAGCCCGACAGGATGAACTCGGAGACGCCGTGGGCGGCGTACTCCTCCAGCAGGTCGGCCACCTCCGCGTGGCTGCCCACCAGCGCCGTTCCAGCGCCGCCGCGCACCAGGCCCACCCCCGCCCACAGGCCCGGGTGGATCTCCAGGTCGCGGGCCTTGCCGCTCTTGAAGCCCTCGTGCAGGGCGAGCATCCGCTTCTGGCCGACCGACTCGCTCGTCGACAGCAGCTTGCGGGCCTTGGCGATGTCGCCGTCGGGGATGCGGGCCAGCAGGCGACCGGCCTCCGCCCACGCCTCGGCGCTGGTGTCTCTGGTGATGACGTGCAGGCGGACGCCGTAGCGCAGCGTGCGTCCTTCGGCGGCGGCGAGTTCGCGGATCCAGCGGAGCTTCTCGCCGACCTGCGCGGGCGGTTCGCCCCACGTCAGGTAGACGTCGGCGTGCCTGGCCGCCACCGGGCCGGCCGCGCCCGAGGAGCCGCCGAAGTAGATCTCGGGGATCGGGTCGGGGGTGGCGGCCACGCGGGCGTCGGTCAGGTCGTAGTAGTTCCCGGCGAAGTCGAAGCCGCCCGCCCACGCGCCGCGCACGGCGGTCAGGAACTCGCCGGTGCGGGCGTACCGCTCGTCCTTGCCCAGGTGGTCGCCGAAGCGGGCCTGCTCGGCGGCCTCGCCGCCGGTCACCACGTTGAGCAGCAGCCGCCCGCCGGAGATGCGCTGGTAGGTCGCGGCCATCTGGGCGGCCAGGGTGGGCGACAGCAGGCCGGGGCGGAACGCCACCAGGAACTTCAGCTTCCTGGTCACCTGGGTGAGCGCGGCCGTCACGAGCCAGGCGTCCTCGCACCAGGTGCCGGTCGGGGTCAGCACCGCCTCGAAGCCGACCTGTTCGGCGGCCCGCGCGATCTGGCCCAGGTAGTCGATCGACGGGGGACGGTATTCGGAGTCGCCGTAGGTGCGGCCCAGGCCGTGGCCGCCGGCCACGATCGAGCGGCCGTCGCCGGTCGTCGGCAGGAACCAGTGGAACCTCACTGGGCCGCCCCCACCACGTCGTTGAACCGCTGGTCGACGAAGTCGGCGAACTTCAGGCCGCCGGGGATGAGGCCTTCGGCGGTGAACGCGTCGGCCATCTCCTGCTCCGAGGCGATCACCGCGTCGTCGATGACGATCGGCGTCATCACCGCGTTGTCGACGGCCGCGTCGGCGACCTCCGGGGGCAGGCCGGTCTCGGCGGCCCACACCTTGGCCCATTCGGGCTTGTGGCTCAGGGCCCACTGGCGGGCCTTGGCGATGCGGGTCAGGAAGTCGCGGACGGCGTCGGTCTTGGTCTCGATGGCCTCGGGGGCGGCGACCTGGAAGTTCAGGCCGTTGGCGTAGCCGGTGCCGTCGACCAGGACCTTCGCCTTGTACTGGAGGAGCGCCTGCGAGGTGAACGGCTCCCAGATCGTCCAGGCGTCGACGGTGCCGCCGGAGAAGGCGGCCAGCGCGTCGGCCGGCTGGAGGTACTGCGGCTGGATGTCGGAGAACTTCAGGCCCTCCTTCTTCAGCACCGACAGCAGGTGGTAGTGGGAGGAACTGCCCTTGGCCACCGCGATCTTCTTGCCCTTGAGGTCGGCCGGGCTGCTCAGCGTCGAGTTCTCCGGCACGATCACCGCCGCGCCCGTCACGTTCTGCTTGAACGCCGCGACGATCTTGATCTTCGAGTTGGCCGCCGCCGCGAAGATCGGGGGAGTGTTGCCCACCCCGCCGATGTCGACCGCCCCGGCGTTGACCGCCTCCAGCAGCGGCGGCCCCGAGGTGAACTGCGCGAAAGTGATCTTGTATGGGGTCCCGTCAAGCAGCCCGGCCGCCTTCAGCAGCGCCTGGGAACCGGCCTTCTGGTCACCCACGCGCAGCTCGACCTGCCCCGGCGCGGCCGCGGGCGCCGCCGCGTCGTCGCCCGTCCCGCAGCCGGCCAGCGTGGCCACGAGGACGGCGACGGCGGCGAGGACTCTTCTTCTCATGATCTTCCTTCTGGTGAGACGCCGAGTGCGGCGAGCAGGGTGGTGCGCAGCGCGACCAGGTCCGGGTCCTCGCGGTGGCGGGGGCGGTCGGTCGTGATGGGGATGTCGTGGGCGATGCGGCCCTCGTCGAGGACGAGCACCCGGTCGGCCAGCAGCAGCGCCTCGTCGACGTCGTGGGTGACGAGCAGCACGGCGGGGCGGTGCCGGGCCCACAGTTCGAGGACCAGGTGGTGGATGGTGATGCGGGTGAGCGCGTCGAGCGCGGAGAACGGCTCGTCGAGCAGCAGCAGCTCGGGTTCGCGGACCAGCGCGCGGGCCAGGCTGGCCCGCTGGGCCTCGCCGCCCGACAGGGTCAGCGGCCAGGCGCCTGCGCGCTCGGTCAGCCCGACCTCGGCCAGCGCCTCCTTCGCCTTCGACACCGGGGCGTCGAGGCCGAGGGTGATGTTGGCCAGCAGCCGCTTCCACGGCACCAGCCGGGGTTCCTGGAAGGCCACCGCAACCGAGTCGGTGACCTCGATCGTGCCGGTGACCTCGTCGTCGAGCCCGGCCAGCGCCCGGAGCAGGGTGGACTTGCCGGAGCCGCTGCGGCCCAGCAGGGCGGTGAACTCGCCGTCGCGCAGTTCCAGG
The DNA here is from genome assembly GCF_001570605.1 of Herbidospora cretacea. Taxonomy (GTDB): domain Bacteria; phylum Actinomycetota; class Actinomycetes; order Streptosporangiales; family Streptosporangiaceae; genus Herbidospora; species Herbidospora cretacea. The sequence goes on from NZ_BBXG01000017.1 coordinate 148,317, forward strand.
TCGATCGAGTCGAGCACGACCCGGTCGCCGAACGCGCGCGCTACGCCAGAAAGCCGCGTCGCCATGCCAGCGCCCTCCGTTCGAGAAGCCGTACCAGGGAGTCGGTGGCCAGGCCCAGGGCGCTGTAGACGAGCAGCCCGACCACGATCACGTCGGTGCGCAGGAACTCGCGGGCGTCGTTGATCATGTAGCCGAGGCCGGTGGTCGCGTTGACCTGCTCGGCCACGATCAGCGCCAGCCAGGCCACGCCGAGGGCCTGCCGCAGCCCGACGAGCGTCTGGGGGAGCGCGCCCGGCAGCACGATGTGCCGGATGAGCCGGCCGCGCGACAGCCGCAGCGTCTTGGCGACCTCGGCGAGCTTGCCGTCGACGCCGCGGATGCCGGAGAAGGTGTTGAGGTAGAGGGGGAAGGACACCGCGAGGGCGACCAGCAGGATCTTCGGTTCCTCGCCGATGCCGAACCAGAGGATGAACAGCGGGATCAGCCCGAAGAACGGCAGCGCGCGCAGCATCTGCATGATCGGGTCGACCGCGTTCTCACCGGCCCGGCTCAGCCCCGCGACCACGGCCAGCAGGACGCCGATCGTCCCGCCGACCGCGAACCCGATGAGGACCCGCTGGAGCGAGACCCCGACGGCGGTCGGCAGCGTGCCCGCTTGGGTCAGGTCGACGGCGGTGGCGGCGATGGTGGCGGGGGCGGCCAGCAGACGTTCGGGGAGCAGCCCCGTCGCGCTGGCGAGCTGCCAGACCACGAGCAGGGCGAGCGGGCTCAGCCAGCGATGCCACGCGGTGACGCGGCGCCTGGGCGCTTTCGGCGTGGCGCGCGCCTTCTCTACCGGGCGCGCCAGCTCGACGACGGACATACGGGAACCTCGCAGAGAGCGGTGAGTGGACCGCCCTCAGAGTTACCCATATTTCCTACCAAGTCAATCGGTAATACCGCGAATCTCCCGGGCGAGGTTCTGCCGGGCCTGACGTTCCCACAGGTCCCGGGCGGTTTCGGTGCCGTAGAGAGGGCCGTCGAGAAGCCTGCGGAGCACGGCGGCCCGGCCCACCCGGAAGAGGGGGTCGGGGACGTGCCGGTACTCCTGCCGGATCGCGGCGGCGTAGGCGTCGTAGGTGTCCGGGTCCTGGCCGAGCACGGCCAGGTCGGCGTCGCACAGCACCGCCGCGTCGAGATCGTCCTCCTCGTACGCGTGCGTCGCCGTCACCCGGACCAGCCGCGCGACCTCCAGGGCGACGGGCAGGTCCAGGGCGATCAGGCGTGACTGCGCGAGCTGGGCGCTGCGGTCCTCGTCGACGCCCGGCCGGCCGTCGTAGACGGCGTCGTGGAACCAGGCGGCCAGCCGGACCGCGCGCGGATCCCGCGCGTGGACCTGGATCACGTCGATCGCGGCCAGGACCGCGTTCAGGTGGGTGGTGGTGTGGTAGCGGCGGTGGGGCTCCGCCCATCGTGCGGACAGCTCCGCGAGCAGGGCGCGCCCCGCCGCCGAGTCGGGGAAATCCTGCGTCACCCGGGCGAACCTACCAAGCCGGACGGGCGGAGATCTTCGGCACGCTCCGAAGTAGCCTGGACAGGTGGAAATCGACTCCCCGGAGACCCTGCGCGGCCTCCTCGAACAGCGCGACTACCTCGCCGGCACCGGCTTGGCGACCGCCGCCTTCCTGGCCCTGCGCATGGGCCGGCCGCTGTTCCTCGAAGGGGAGGCCGGGGTCGGCAAGACCGAACTCGCCAAGACCCTCGCGGGCGTCGTCGGCGCGCCGCTGATCCGGCTGCAGTGCTACGAGGGGCTCGACGCCGCCCAGGCCCTGTACGACTGGGACTTCGCCCGCCAGCTGCTGCACCTGAAAGCCGCCGAGGCCGCCGGGATCACCGACGTGAAAGCCCTCGAAGGCGAGATCTACGACCGCCGTTTCCTCATCGCCCGGCCGCTGTTGCAGGCCCTCGAATCGCAGCCCGCCGTCCTTCTCGTGGACGAGATCGACCGCGCCGACGACGAATTCGAGGCCTTTCTCCTGGAGGTCCTCTCTGACTTCACCATTTCCATTCCCGAACTCGGCACCATTCGGGCCGCCTCCCCGCCTTTGGTGATCCTGACCTCGAACCGCACCCGCGAGGTCCACGACGCCCTCAAGAGGCGCTGTCTCTACCATTGGCTGGACCATCCGGGATTCGACCGCGAAGTGGCCATTCTCCTGCGCAGGCTCCCTCTGTGCACGTCGCTTCTGGCCGAGCAGGTGGCCCGCGCGGCGGCCCGGCTCCGCGCCGCCGACCTGCTCAAACCGCCCGGCATCGCGGAGACGCTCGACTGGGCCGAGGCGCTGCTGACGCTCGGGGCCGACCGGCTGGACCCCGAACTCGCGGCGGTCACCCTGGGGGCCGCGCTGAAATACCGGGAAGACCAGCAGACGGCCATGCAGAACGGCCTTCTCGATGCGTGAAAGCGTTTCTCGTCGCGGGGCGAACCGGGAGCGGCCAGCCGGTCGCCGCGCTGATCGGCGACGGTGGGCGGGGTCGGCCAGGCGGAGCCGTAACGGAATGAGAAGACCATGAACGGCGGAGAAATTCTGCCGGTGATGGTGGGATTCGCGCGCACGCTCCGGGCCGCCGGAGTGGCGGCCGACCATGAGCGGACCCGCGGATTCCTCACCGCGCTGGAAAATCTCGACGCGGGAAACCGGAAAGACGTCTATTGGGCCGGCCGGCTGACCCTGTGCGCGCGGCCCGACGACATCCCCCGCTACGACCGCTGTTTCGCCGCCTATTTCGACGGCCGCCCCTTGCCCGCGTCATCGGCCCCCACGGTCACGGTCACCCGCTACACCGCCTCACCCGACGGCGCGGAGCGGAGCGCGGGGGAGCCGGCCACCGCCGCCACCGCCAGCACCCTGGAGATCCTCCGGGGCCGCGACGTCGCCTCGCTCACGCCGCAGGAGCGCGCCGAGATCAACCGGCTGCTCGCCCTGATGCGCACCGGCCGGCAGCAGCGCGCCTCCCGCCGCCTGGTCCCGTCGAAGCAGGGGCGTCTGGACCCCCACCGCATCGTCCGCGAGGCCATGAAGAGAGGCGGCGAGCCCGCCCGGCTGCGGTTCCGGGACCGCCGGAGGAAGCCGCGGCGGGTCGTGCTCCTCGTCGACGTCAGCGGGTCGATGGCGGCCTACGCCGACACCCTGCTCAGGCTCGCGCACGCCGTCGTCCGGTCGGCCCCCCGCGCCACCGAGGTCTTCTCGGCCGGGACCCGGCTCACCCGGCTCACCGCCGAACTCCGCCTCCGCGACGCCGCCGTCGCCATGGACCAGGTCTCCCGCGCCATCCCCGACTGGAGCGGCGGCACCCGGCTGGGGGAGGAGCTGCGGGCTTTTCTCCGGTTTCCCGACGCGCGGGGCGCGATCGTGGTGATCGCGTCCGATGGATGGGAACGTGGTGATCCGTCCCTGCTCGGCGCCCAGATGGGGCGGCTGAGCAGGATGGCCCACCGGGTCATCTGGGTTAACCCCCATAAGGGAGACCCGGCCTATCGGCCCCTCACCGGGGGGATGCGGGCGGCCCTGCCGTACATCGACGACTTGGTGGCCGGGCACAGCCTGGCCGCCTACGAGGAGCTGGCCGGGCTCCTCGCGGGAAGGAGAGCCGGTCATGCGTGACATCCTTTCGCAGGTCAACCGCTGGTGGGCGGCCGACCAGGGCACGTTCGGCCTGGCCACGGTCGTCGGCACGTTCCGCAGCGCGCCACGCCAGCCCGGCGCCGCGATGGCCGTGCTCGGCGAAGAGGCGGTCGGCAGCGTGTCGGGCGGCTGCGTCGAGGGCTCGGTCTACGAGCTCGCCCAGGAGGTCGTCGCCTCCGGCACCCCCGTCCTCCAGCGCTACGGGGTGAGCGACGACGACGCCTTCGCCGTCGGCCTGACCTGCGGGGGCATCATCGACGTCTTCGTCGAGCCGGTCTCCAGGGACGACTACCCCGAGCTGGGGGAGATCGCGGCGTCCATCGAGAAGCGCGTCCCGGTGGCGGTGGCGACCATACTGTCCGGCCCCGGGCGGGCGGGCGCCCGCCGCGTCGTCTGGACCGACCACGTCTCGGGCACCCTGGGCTCCGCGCGGCTGGACGCGGCCGTCGACGACGACGCCAGGGGCATGCTCGCCCAGGGGGCGACCGGCGTCCGGCGCTACGGCCGCCACGGGGAGCGCCGCCTCGACGACCTGCAGGTGTTCGTCCAGTCGTTCGCGCCGCCGCCCAGGATGCTGGTGTTCGGGGCGATCGACTTCGCGGCGGCGGTGGCCCGGGTGGGCAAGTTCCTCGGCTACCACGTCGTGGTCTGCGACGCCCGGCCGGTGTTCGCGACCGTCAAACGCTTCCCCGACGCCGACGAGGTCGTGGTGAAGTGGCCGCACGACTACCTGTCCCACGCCTCGGTCGACGAGCGCACCGTGATCTGCGTGCTGACCCACGACCCGAAGTTCGACGTGCCGCTGCTGGAGGTGGCGCTGCGCACCCCCGCCGCCTACGTGGGCGCGATGGGCTCGCGCCGCACCCACGACGACCGGATCGCCCGCCTGCGCGAGATCGGCCTGACCGACGTCGAGCTGTCCCGGCTGCGCTCGCCGATCGGGCTGGACCTGGGGGCGCGCACCCCCGAGGAGACCGCCGTCTCGATCGCGGCCGAGCTGATCCAGCTCCGGTGGGGCGGCTCGGGCCGTCCGCTGACCACAACCGACGGCCGCATCCACGGCGAGCTCGCGTGATCACCGGCCTGCTGCTGGCCGCCGGGGCTGGCCGCCGCTTCGGCCGACCGAAGGCGCTGGTCGAGTTCGAGGGCGAGCGCCTCGTCGACCGGGGCGTCCGCCTGCTGGAGCAGGGCGGATGCCATCCGGTGGTCGTCGTGCTGGGCGCCGCGCCCACTCCCGTACGGGGTGCGGTGACCGTCCTCAACCCCGAGTGGGAGACCGGGATGGGCTCGTCGCTGCGCGTCGGCCTGGAGGCGGTCCCGCCCGAGTCGCTCGCCGTCGTGATCGCCCTGGTCGACCAGCCCTTCATCCGGCCGGGCGCGGTCGAACGCCTCATCGCCGCCTTCCAGGCGGGGGCCGAACTGGCGGTGGCGACCTACTCCGGAGAGCAGCGCAACCCGGTGCTGATCGGGCGCGGCCACATCGAAGACGTGGCCGCCTCGCTGGGAGGGGACGTGGGGGCGCGCCCCTATCTGCGGAAAAACGCTGATCTGGTCACCGAGGTGCCCTGCGACGACGCGGGCGACCCGGCCGACATCGACGAGCCGGGAGATCTGGCGGCCGGCTGAGTCGGGAGATGCTGCCGGTGACCTCCCGGGTGGTCAGAACCTGAGGTCGGCGATGGCCGCGCGGTGGTCGCTGCCGGTGGCCTCGCGGACCTCCGCGAGGGTGGCGTCCATGCCGCGGTAGAGGATGTGGTCGGGCCGGGTGATCGGGAAGCCCGAGGGCCAGGTGAAGCCGAAGCCCGCGCCCGCCTCCTCCTGGGCGTCGCGCAGCGGCGGCACCAGGTTGCCGCGGTTGCGGTCGGTCGTGGCGGTGTTCAGGTCGCCGAGCAGGACGAGCCGGCGGCTCTTGTCCTTGGCGATGACCTCCCCGGCCTCCTTCAGGGTCTTGTCCCGGAACGAGGTCTCGCCGGGGCGGGCGGAGGCGAGGTGCATGACGTACACGGTCACGTCGCCCTTCCCGGTCCGGACGACGGCGCGCAGCGCCCGGGCCCAGCCCAGCCCGACGTCGATCCGTTTGGCGTCGTCGAGGCGGTATTTGCTCCACAGCCCGACCGTCCCGACCTGGAACCGGTGGGGGTAGATGGTGCTCAGCTCCTTGGCGGCCGGACCGCCCGGGGTGAGCTCCTGCACGGCGACCACGTCACGGCCCGCGGCCGCGGCCTGCACCGCCTCGCCGGACATCTCGTTGGACACGCCGACGTTGAGCGTCGCCACGGTGAAGTCGCTGGGCCCGCCGGGCGGCCGGCGCAGCACGCTCGGCCCGAACATCACGGCCCACACCAGCGCCGGGGCCAGCGCCGCCACGACCGCGCCCCGCGACCGGGCCACCGCCGCCAGCGCGACCATCGGGACGATCGCCACCCCGAGCCAGGGCAGCCCGCTCTCCAGCACCGGCGTCACCCCGCCGAGCGCGGGCAGCAGGCGGTGCCCGGCCAGTATCGCCGCGAGCGCCACCGCGAGCACAGCCACCACACGAGCCAGCAAGATCCCTCCCCTGCCGGGAAAGTGTAAGGGCACCCATATACGGAGGGCGTGAGCCGACATGTACCCTCGGAGTCCCGTACTACCGGAACAACATTCGGTCCAGGAGGATCTATGCGGATCGGGATGGCCCTGAGCTATTCGGGCGGTTTCAAGGAGACCGTCGCCGAACTGGCCGACTACGAGAAGGCCGGCCTCGACATCGTGTTCGTCGCCGAGGCCTACAGCTTCGACGCGGTCAGCCAAATGGGGTACATCGCCGCCAGGACCGAGCGTCTGGAGATCGCCTCCGGCATCCTGCCGGTCTACTCGCGCACCCCCGCGCTGCTGGCCATGACGGCCGCCGGCCTCGACTACGTCTCCGACGGCCGCTTCACCCTGGGCCTCGGCGCGTCGGGCCCGCAGGTGATCGAGGGCTTCCACGGCGTGCCCTACACGGCCCCCCTGGGCCGCACCCGCGAGGTGATCGAGATCGCCCGCAAGGTCTGGAAGCGCGAACGCCTCGAATACCAGGGCAAGCACTACACGATGCCCCTCCAGGGCGGCACCGGCCGCGGCAAGCCGCTGAAGCTGATCAACGCCCCGGTCCGCGAGCGCATCCCGATCGTGGTGGCCGCCATCGGCCCCAAGAACGTGGAACTGGCCGCGGAAATGGCCGAGGGCTGGCTGCCCATTTTCTACATGCCGGAGAAGGCCGCCGACGTGTGGGGTTCGTCCCTGGCGGCAGGCGAGGCCAAGCGCGCCGAGGAACTGGGGTCCCTCGACGTCATCGCCACCGCCACCCTGGCGATCGGCGACGACGTGAGCGGCCTGCTGGAGTTCGGCCGCCCGATGGCGGCGCTCTACATCGGCGGCATGGGCGCCAAGGGCAAGAACTTCTACAACGACCTCGCCGTCCGCTACGGCTACGAGAAGGAGGCGGCCGGCATCCAGGACCTCTACCTGGCCGGCAAGAAGGAGGAGGCCGCCGCCCTGGTGCCCTACGACCTCCTGGAGAAGATGTCCCTGATCGGCAGCGAGGGCTTCGTCCGCGACCGCCTGGCCGCGATGAGGGAGAGCGGCGTCACCACCATCAACGTGACCCCGATCGGCGCGACCCACGAGGAAAGAGTCCGCCTGATCGAGAAGGTGAAGGAACTCGCCGGCTGAGGACCTGCCTGGGCTTGTCCGGAGAGCCGCGAGAGGCGCTTGCGGGCAGCCGGCTCAGGACCTGCTCGCGTGCCCTTGATCGAGAAGGTCAGGGATCTGACCGGCTCCTAGTCGGAAGGTCCAAGGCGTCTGCCGATCGGGGCGGCCCCGGACCGGTGGCCGAAAACGTCGGCGCCGCCGTCTAGTGTCGCCGACCATGGCTTCCCTGTACGCGTGGTCCACCATCTTCCCGCCGGAGGAAGAGCCGCTGACCGAGCGTTATCCCGACTATCCGTTCACACCGGAGTCGGGCCTTCACGCCGCCGCCGACGAGCCGGCGATTCGGCTGCTCGAAGAGCGGCTGGGCATGGCGTTACCGCCGAGCTATCGCGACTTCCTGCGGTACGCCGACGGGATGGGCGACCCGGACGTGGAGGACGAGATCATGTTCCGGGCGTCCCGAGTCGGCTGGCTCAGAGATCTGGAGCCCGACTGGATCACCCACTTCGGGCCCCGGAGCGGCGACCCGGTCCCGAGCGTGGCCGACGCCGACTACTTCGTCTACGGGCCCGGCCAGAGATCCCATGCCCTGCGGGGAGAGTATCTGCCCAGCACGCTCCTCGTCGGCCACCGAGACGACGGGGTGTACCTCCTCAACCCCGAGGTGGTCACCCCCGACGGTGAGTGGGAGGCCTGGTATCTGGCTCCGTGGCTGCCGGGTGCCGTCCTGGGCAGGTCGTTCTGGGACCTGATGAACGAAATATGAGCGGCTCAGGGCCTGAGGCAGATGGCGAACATCTCGCGCAGGCGTTCCTCGACCTCTTCCACGGCGACCTCTTCGATCACGCCCGGACCGAAGAGGCGGCGTACGGAGCCCGTTCCCAGGATCATCGTGGCGGCCAGTAAGGCGCGCTGCTCCGGGCGCGGGCCCTCCAGCTGGGCCGCGATGCGTTTGACCACGGTCGCCTCCACGTGGGCGTGGAGGATGGCGCGGATCTCCGGGCTGGTGCCCGCGCGGTCGACCATGCGGGTGACGGGCTCGGTCACGCCGCTCTGGAGGCGGACCGCCAGCCGGTGGGCCAGGCGCGAGGCCAGGCCCGCCGGGTCTCCGGCGATCACCGCCTCGATCGTCGAGCCGGTCGCCAGGGCCTCGGCGAAGAGAGCCGCTTTCGTACCGAAATAGCGGTTGACCAGGGCCACGTTGGCTCCGGCCTCGGACGCGATCATGCGCATGGTCACCTGGTCGTAGCCGTGTTCGGCGAACAGGTCGCGCGCGGCCTCCAGGATCCTGCGGCTGGTCGCCTCCCGGTCTCTCGTCACGGAGGGAATATTAGCTGCGTTTGACAAGTAAACAAGCGTCTACTAACTCTGTTGTGGAGCTTTCTTTACACGGGGGGACGCCGGCTTTGACTCTCTTGGACGCACCACAACGGACCTACACCCATCGCCAGGTCCTGGAGATTCTCTCGGGACTCCTCCTCGCGCTGATGACCTCGATGCTCTCCACGTCGGTCGTCGGCACCGCCCTTCCCACGATCGTGGGCGACCTCGGCGGCCAGGAGCAGCTCTCGTGGGTGGCCAGCGCGACCCTCCTGACCATGACCGTCTCCACCCCGCTCTGGGGCAAGCTGTCGGACATCTTCGGCCGCAAGCGCCTGTTCCAGATCGCCCTCGGCCTGTTCGTGGCCGCCTCGGTGGTGGCGGGCCTGTCGCAGAACATCGGCATGCTCATCGCGGCCCGCGCGGTCCAGGGGCTCGGCACGGGCGGTCTGTCCGCCCTCACCCAGGTGATCCTGGGCGACATCGTGCCGCCCCGGGAGCGGGGGCGTTACTCCGGCTACGTCGGCGCGGTCTTCGGCATCTCGACCGTGGCCGGGCCGCTGCTGGGCGGGTTCATCGTCGACACCGACTGGCTCGGCTGGCGCTGGTGCTTCTACGTCTGCGTGCCGCTCGCGGTCGTGGCGTTCGCGGTGGTCCAGCGGGTGCTCAGGTTCGACCACGAGAGCCGGGACGCCCGCATCGACTGGTGGGGGGCCACCACGCTGACCGGCGGCGCGACCGCCCTCATGCTGCTGCTCTCGTTCGGCGGCCACGAGTTCGAGTGGAACTCCGCGTGGACCTACGCCCTGGGCGCGCTCACCGTCGTGCTGGTCGCAGGCGCCGTGGTGGCCGAGCGGGCGGCGTCGTCGCCGATCCTGCCGCCCCGGCTGTTCCGCAACCGCACGTTCGTGCTGACGAGCATCGCCTCCCTCCTCGTCGGCGTCGCCCTGTTCGGCGCGATGATCTACCTGCCGCAGTTCCTCCAGATCGTCAAGGGCATGTCGCCCACCGAGTCGGGGCTGATGACCCTCCCGATGGTGGTCGGGCTTTTCCTCAGCTCGATCGTCTCCGGCAGGATCGCGTCGTCGACCGGGCGGTGGAAGGCGTTCCCGGCGGTGGGCCTGGTGCTGGTCGCGATCGGGCTGTTCCTGCTGTCGCGGCTCCACGTCGACTCCAGCGCGCTGGAGATCGGCGTCTACATCACGATCATGGGCGCGGGCCTGGGCATGACCATGCAGATGCTGGTCCTGGCCGCCCAGAACGCCTCCAGCCGCCAGGACATGGCCGTCAGCACCTCCGGCGTCACCTTCTTCCGCAGCCTCGGCGGCGCGGTCGGCGTGGCGGCCTTCGGGGCGATCCTCACCAACCGGGTCAAGGACGAACTGGCCCTCCGTCTCGGCAGCGCCGGCGGCGCGCCCGCGCTGGGCACGCCGGAGGCCATCCACGGGCTGCCGCCGCAGGTGGTGAAGGCGGTGCTGGAGTCGTACACGGAGGCGATGCAGACCGTCTTCCTGGTCGGGGTCCCGGCCGCGGTGCTCGGCGTGGTCGCGGTCCTGTTCCTCAAGGAGGTGCCGCTGCGCGGGCGCGGCGGCCCAGAGACCACCCCGGACACCGCCCCGGGGCCCGAGGCGGGCCGGCACAGCAGGCACGGCCGGCACGAGCGCAGCCGCGTCTAAAGCCGTTGCGCCGCCCGGCACCCCCCGGAACCATGGCCGGGTGACGTCAATCGACTCGCACGACGCCCGCGCGCTGGCCGAGAGCCTCCGCCGGGTCTACGACGCGGTCGCGGAACGGGTGACCGAGGAGAACGCCACCTCGCCGCTCGCCGCCATGGTCACCGGCCACCTGGGCCGGCCCGTCGGCGAGGTCGTCGTGGTCGAGGAGAAGTTCCGTCTCTTCGAGCACGCCGCCCTCCAGCTCGCCGCCGACGCCTACCTGCGCGCCCACAGCCCCGGCGCCGAGTGGTTCGGCGTCGTCGGCGCCGACCGGCGCTGGGAGAGCCTGATCAACATGGTCACCCACGCCATGAAGTCGGGCGGGGTCCTGCTGGGCCGCCCCGACTACGCGGTCGCCTCCGTCGGCCCCGACGACACCACCGACGTGATCCAGCTCGGCATGGTGTGCACCCGCGCCCCCGACGGCTCTCCGGTGGTCATGGCGGTCAGCAACCGCGAGGACTACACCAAGTACGCCCTGCTGACCGTGCTCGCCACCGAGCGCGCGGCGGCGGCGGCCGTCCGCGAGGAGATCGGCCGTCTGAAGGACGAGCTCGACCCGCTGCGCGGCCAGGTGGTCAGCTTCGGCTTCAGCGAGCACCGCGAGAACGAGCTGCTCACCTTCATCCCCCGGGCCGGCCTCACCCCCGAGGAGGTGGTGCTGCCCGAGGGCCGCCTGGAGGCCGTGGAGGAGCACGTCGTCGGCATCGGCCGGCAGGCCGACCGGCTGCGCGAGGCGGGCCAGCACCTGCGCCGGGGCCTGCTGCTCTACGGCCCGCCCGGCACCGGCAAGACCCACACCGTGCGCTACCTGATCGGCCGCCGCCCCGAGAGCACCGCCATCCTGATGACCGCCGAGGGCATGACGAAGATCGACTTCGCGGTGGCCCTGGCCCGGCGGCTCCAGCCGTCGATCGTGGTCATCGAGGACGTCGACCTCATCGCCGAGGACCGCTCCCAGTACGAGACCAGCCCCCTGCTGTTCGCCCTCCTCGACGCGATGGACGGCGTCGCCGGCGACGCCGACGTGACCTTCCTCCTCACCACCAACCGCGTCGCCGCCCTGGAGGCGGCCCTGCTCCAGCGCCCCGGCCGGATCGACCTGGCTGTGGAGGTCCCGCTCCCGGACGCCGCCGCCCGCGACCGCCTGGTCCGCCTCTACGCCCGCAACCGGCCGATCAAGGCCGACGTGGCGGCGGTCGTCGCGGCGACGGAGGGCGTCACCGCCTCCTACATCAAGGAACTGCTCAGGCGGGTCGTCCTGACGGCTCTCCAGACCGGCGAGCACGCCCTCACCGACGACCACTTCACCACGGTGCTGACCCGGATGACCGGGGACGGCGAGTCGCTCACCCGGGCCCTCCTCGGCGGCGCCCCCGCGCAGCCACGCGTCAAGGCCCGCCTCGAACCCCCCGCCTGCTGACCACCCTCCCGATTCCGGAATGTCCTAGATTCCAACCATGAGTTTCGCGGAACGCCGTGCCCGTCTGGCCGCTCTCCTCGCCGAGCGCGGCCAGGCCGGCCTCCTGGTCACCCGGCCCGTCAACGTGCGCTACCTGACCGGCCTGGCCAGCTCCAACGCCGCCGTGCTGGTGCGGGCCGACGCGACCGCCGTCCTCGCCACCGACTCCCGCTACATCGAGACGGCCCGGTCGTGCGAGGGCGTCCACCTGAAGGAGACCCGCGACGTCGCGGGCGACCTCCTCGAACCCGGCGCGGCCGTCGAGGCCCACCACCTGACCGTCGCCGAATACCACCGCCTCGGCGGCGCCGCGCCGCTGACCGAGGGCCTGGTCGAGGACCTGCGCCGCGTCAAGGACGACACCGAACTCGCCGCCCTGGCCCGCGCCTGCGCCCTCACCGACGAGGCGTTCTCGCTGGTCATCGGGCAGATCGCGGAGGGCATGACGGAACGCGAGATCGCCCGCGGGCTCGACTTCCGGATGATGGAGCTCGGCGCCGACCGTCCCGCTTTCGACACGATCGTCGCGAGCGGACCCAACGGCGCCGTCCCGCACCATTCGCCCGGGGATCGCCCAGTGCGCAAGGGCGACCTGATCACCATGGACTTCGGCGCCCTGTACGCCGGCTACCACGCCGACATGACCAGGACCGTGGCCCTGGGCGAGCCGTCGGACTGGCAGCGCGAGATCTACACCCTCGTCCACGACGCCCAGGCCGCCGGACGCGCCGCCGTCCGGCCGGGCGCCACCGCCGGGGAGATCGACTCGGCCGCCCGCGGGATGATCGCCGCAGCCGGGTACGGCGACCGCTTCGGGCACGGTCTGGGGCACGGCGTCGGTCTGGAGATCCACGAGGAGCCGTTCCTCGGCCCCGGCAGGACCGGTAGACTAGAGGATCGAGTTCCGATCACCGTCGAACCCGGGGTCTACCTGCCGGGGTTGGGCGGCGTGCGCATCGAGGACACGCTCGTGACGCGTGACCCATTGCCGGAACCACTCACACTCACCACCAGGGAGCTGCTCGTCCTGTGAGCGGCCCGCACGCAGGAGAAGAGATCTCACGTGGCGACCACGAACGACCTGAAGAACGGACTCGTGCTCAAACTCGACGGCGGCGACCTCTGGTCCGTCGTTGAGTTCCAGCACGTCAAGCCCGGCAAGGGCGGCGCGTTCGTCCGAACGAAGCTGAAGAACGTGAAGTCCGGCAAGGTCGTCGACAAGACCTTCAACGCCGGCGTGAAGGTCGACGTCGCGACCGTCGACCGCCGCGAGATGCAGTTCTCCTACATGGACGGCGACGACTTCGTCTTCATGGACACCGAGACCTACGACATGATCAACGTCTCCCGGGTGGCCGTCGGCGACGCCGCCGACTACCTGCTGGAGAACATGCTCGCCAAGCTCGCCATCAACGAGGGCAACGTCCTCTACGTCGAGCTCCCCGCCGCCGTCGACCTGATCATCGCCGAGACCGAGCCCGGCCTCCAGGGCGACCGCTCGACCGGCGGCACCAAGCCCGCCAAGCTCGAGACCGGCGCCGAGATCAAGGTGCCGCTGTTCATCACCACCGGCGAGAAGGTCAAGGTCGACACCCGGACCGGCGACTACCTCGGTCGCGCTTGATGTCTGCCCGGGGGAAGGCGCGCAGGCGCGCGCTCGACATCCTCTTCGAGGCCGAGGCACGTGACGAAGACCCGCTGGGCGTTCTCGCCGAGCGGGTCGAGCGGGCCGAGCCGCCGGTCAACGAATACACGGTCTCCCTGGTCGAGGGCGTCGCCGGCCGGCTGGGCCGGATCGACGACCTCATCTCGACCTACTCGGAGGGGTGGACGATGGAGCGCATGCCCGCCGTCGACCGCAACATCCTCCGCGTGGGCACCTACGAGATGCTCTGGTCCGACGAGGTGCCCGAGGGCGTCGTGATCAGCGAGTGGGTGGCGCTGGCCGGCGAGCTGTCGACCGACGAGTCGCCCCAGTTCGTCAACGGGCTGCTGGCCCGTTTCAAGCAGCTCAAGCCGTCCCTGACGCTCTGAGCTCCGGCGGCGGCGTAGGCTTGCGTGCCTACGTCGTCGTCTTTTCGGAGGATCACGGTGCGTGACGCCACGCGGCAGGCCCTCGTCTGGGAGTCCCTTCAGGCGGCCATCGCCGGCAGGTCCGCGCTCGACATCCTCGACGCGGGCGGGGGCACCGGCGGTTTCGCGGTGCCGCTGGCCCGCCTGGGTCACTCGGTGACCGTGGTCGACCCCTCGCCCGACTCCCTGGCCGCGCTGGTCCGCCGCGCCGCCGAGGCGGGCGTCACCGTCACCGGCCTCCAGGGCGACGCCAGTGATCTGGCCGACCTCCTCCCGGCCGCCAGCGCCGACCTGGTCCTGTGCCACAGCGTGCTCGAATACGTCGACGACCCGGCCGCCGCGCTCGCCTCGGTCCACACGGTCGTCCGTCCCGGGGGAGTGGTCAGCGTCCTGGCCGCCAACCCGGTCGCCACCGCCATCCACCGCGCCCTCGCGGGCAACTTCGCCGAGGCCGCCGACGTCCTGCGCACCGGCACCTGGGGCGACAAGGACCCCACCCCCCGCCGCTTCACCGGCGACACCCTCGTGGCCCTGCTGAGCAAGTCCGGCTTCACCGTGGGCGAGGTCCAGGGCGTCCGCGTCTTCACCGACCTGGTCCCCAGCCGCTTCGCCGAAGACGACCCCGACGGCCTGATCGAGCTGGAACGGGCGGCCGCCGCCCACCCCGTCCTGAGGGACATCGCGACCAGGATCCACCTCCTCGCCCATCGATAACGGTTTCAGAAACTCACAAGCCCTTTCTTCCGTCACTGCTCCGGTCTGCGAGACATCACCCCGCCCCACGAGTCCAACCAGGTCTGCTCGTGCCTTTCTAACCAGGTCTGCTCGTGCCTTGCCCGAGCGCGCCGGTGTCTGGACTGAGGAGCGCAGGAGAGCGAAGCGAACGGAGCGACGAGGGAAGACGCCGGCTGAAAGCGCTCGGGCCCGCGCGTGCGGAGCACGCGCAATCAAACACCCGTTCGGTTAGACTCGCGCCATGTCGAGGAAACAGGTGTTGTCGCAGGTCACCACCCCGACCACCCCGACCGAGACGGCCGACGACACCGGCTGCCCGATCCTTCATGTTGACATGGACGCGTTCTTCGCCGCGGTCGAGCTGATCGACCGCCCGGAGCTCAAGGGGACCCCCGTGATCGTCGGCGCGGCCGGGGCGCGCGGGGTGGTGCTGAGCGCCACCTATGAGGCGCGGAGGTTCGGGGTCCACTCGGCGATGCCGATGACCCGGGCGATGCGCCTGTGCCCGCAGGCCACGGTCATCCCGCCCTCCCACGGCAAATACGGCGCGATCTCCAAGGGCGTCTTCGAGATCTTCCACTCCGTCACCCCGCTGGTGGAGCCGCTCTCGGTCGACGAGGCCTTCCTCGACGTCGGCGGCGCCCGCCGCAGGCTGGGGTCCCCGGTCCAGGTGGCGGCGGCGATCAGGGCCCAGGTGGAGGAGCGTTTCGGGGTGACCTGCTCGGTGGGCGTGGCCCCGTCCAAGTTCGTCGCCAAGCTGGCCTCCCGCCAGTGCAAGCCGAACGGCCTCCTGGTCGTTCCCGCAGACGGGGTCGTCGACTTCCTCCACCCGCTCCCCGTGGCCGCCCTGTGGGGCGTGGGCGAACGCACTGAGCAGGCGCTCACGCGGCTGGGCATCAAAACGGTGGGAGACCTTGCCCGGGTGCCCGTTGCCACGCTCCAGCGCGAGTTCGGGGCCGCCGGGAGCCATCTGGCGGCGCTGGCGTGGGGGCGCGACGAGCGCCGGGTGACCGCCCACGTCCCCGACAAGAGCATCGGCAACGAGGAGACCTTCGCCCACGACGTCGACGACCCGGAAACGATCATGCGGGAGCTGCTCCGGCTGTCCGAGCGGGTCGCCGCCCGGCTCCGCGCCGCCGGTTACGTCGGCCGGACCGTCAGCGTGAAGCTCCGCCGGTCCGATTTCACGACGATCACGCGGTCGCGTACCCTCCGAGAGGCCACAGATGTGGCGAAAGAGATACATACCACCGCTTGCGACCTCTACAGGGCCGCAGGTCTCGATAGAGTGCGGCTGCGACTCGTAGGCGTCCGGATGGAGAACCTCCGCCCGGCCGGCACGGCTACCAGGCAAATCGGCCTGGGAGACCGCGAGGTCGGCTGGCGGGAGGCGGAACAGGCGATGGACAAGGCGATCCGGAGATTCGGCCCGGATGCGGTCCGCCCCGCCTCGCTCGTCCGAAAACGGTTTGGTCCAATGGATCTATGACGTCGCATCCGCATTGGACCGCGCTTGTGGACGTTCTGACCGTTTTCTTTCGCGCACGTCTACAGACTCGTATTCTGGGGATAACCGACCGCAGGGTTCGGACATCCCGTGTCGTCCGTTGCCGTCTTCCCCGTCTTGGGGCCGTCCTTGGGAGGCGCCGTGCCGCTATCTGAGCACGAGCAGCGCTTGCTCGAACAGATCGAGCAGGCCCTCTATGCCGAGGACCCGAAGTGGGCCAATACCGTCCGGATCAGTGACCCACGCAGCCATTACAAGCGCCGCCTGGTGAAGGCCTCCATCGGCTTCGCACTCGGCGTCGTCCTGCTGATGGTCGGCGTCGTGTCCACAGTCATCTGGCTCGGGGTCGCCGGCTTTGTGGTCATGCTCGCCACCTGTCTGTGGGGTCTGTCCAGCTGGAAACGCATGAACGGTTTCCACGGCGACAGCCGCTCCAAGTCGTCCACGCAGCAGCAGGGGCCGGCCGGCCGTCGTGGCCGCCGTCCCGGCTTCATGGAACGCATGGAGGAGCGCTGGCGCCGTCGTAACGACGAGCGCTAGCCGCCACCAGTAACCGCCACCCAGTCATCGCCACAGTAATCGTGGGAACACGGCGGGCCCGGGGCTGACACACCCCGAGCCCGCTCGTTTGTTTCCTCGTTACCGCCGCGACCCCACCTGGGATTCCAGCACGTCGTCCGGGGTCGCGGTCTCGCGTTCCTTCCGCGACGGCCGCAACCGGATGCCCTCCAGGCGGTCGAACCCGTCCAGGATCCGCTCCCCGAGGCCGCGCACCCGCAGCAGCGCCGACATGGGCGCCAGCACCGCCGCGATCCGCCGCCCCCGTGACACCGACGCCGCCAGCCCCCGCCTGACCGCCTTCAGGTCGTCGACCAGAGGCGTGATCTCGCCGGGGGTCCGGGCGTAGCGCAGCTTCTCCTCGCTGGTGGCGATCTTGGTCAGTGCCTTGGCCGCCTCGGTGTCGAGCGGGTAGGCCGCCGTCAGCCGCCGGCCGAGCGCCCGGGGCGTCTCGCTGCCCGCCTTGGGCATGCCCAGGTCGATCAGCGTGTCGCAGAGCTCGGCCCACGCCGCCTCCACAGCCGGGGCCGCGAAGGCGTTCTCCTGCGGCGGGGGCGCGACCGGCTCCTCGGGAGCGGCCCAGACGGAAACGGGCCTCTTGGCGACGGGTTCGCCGCCGATCACCTCGCCGCCGCCCCAGCCGTCGTCCTCGTCGTCCTTCCCCGGCCGCACTACGGGCACTTCCTCGTCCGGCACGGCCGCCGCCCGGTTGAGCACCCGCCGCCGCCACAGCCACAGCACCGCCCGCATGAGCGCGGGGATCAGCGACAGCAGCAGCGCGACGGCCACCCCGATGCCGATCTTCACCCAGAGCGGCGTCTCCTCGGCCGCCGGCAGACCGGTCGGCCCGAGCTCGCGCTCGGCGTTGTCGATGCCCCGGGCCGGGCTGTTGGCGCCCGGCGAGGCCGCCGGGTCACTCGACGGCCTGGCCGACGCCCCGGGGGAGGGGGTCGCCGAGTCGGACTGCGGCAGCGTGTACGACGGCACCCGTGCCGTCGCCTGCCCGAGCCCGCCCGACGGGGTCGGCTCGAAGGTCAGCCATCCGGCGCCCTCGAAGTAGAGCTCCGGCCAGGCGTGCGCGTCGTGGGTCCGGACGATCCACCGGCCCTCCGACTTGGTCCCGCCGGTGTAGCCGATCGACACCCGCGACGGGATGCCCAGGATGCGCGCCATGACGGCGAAGGCGCTGGCGAACTGCTCGCAGTAACCCGCCTTGCCGACCAGCAGGAAGTCGGTCAGCGCGTTCAGCCCCGACCCCCTCGTCTGCAGGTCGTAGGTGAAGCCGCCGGTCCTGGTGAAGAACTCCTGCAGCATCACCGCCCTCTGGTAGTCGGAGGTGGCGCCCTGGGTGACCTGGGCGGCCAGGTCGACCACCGCGGGGTCGATGTCGGCGGGCAGCGTCAGGAACCGGCCCTGCACGTCGATCGGCGCCTGCGGCGCGCTCTCCAGCATCTCCGGCTCGGGCCGCACGTCCTTGCCGATGACCTGATACTCCAGCCCGGCCGCGTCGTCCTCGGTGGAGAACACCATGAGCGTGTTGCGGTCGGCCCGCCAGTCGCCGTCGGCGATGACCTGCGTGGCCGGGTAGGGCAGCGGCAGGAACCGCAGCTCCTCGATGTCCTCGCTGACCGTGATGGTCTGGTCGGTGGCCACGCCCGGGGTCGTCACCGACAGGCCCGGCGGGGGCGGCATGACGCTCTCGCTCACCCGGTCCTCGGGCCGCCCGCGCAGCGAGCTCGACTTGAACTGCTGCCCGTCGAACTCGTCGAGCGAGTAGATGCGCAGGTAGCGCGGCACGTCGTCCTTGGACGTGTACGTCAGCACCGGCGCGTTCACCGGATGCGACAGCTGCCCGCTGAGCTTGGCGATGGCGTCGGGGATGCCGACGTTGCGGCCGCCCGGCCCCAGGCCGTTGCCCACCCCGAACCCGAACGGCGGGTTGGGCGTCAGCGTGGGGATCAGCGCCGGGAGGCCGATGGCCAGCGCCACGGCGGTGACCCCAATGCGCTTGCCCGACAGCACGAGCTTGCCCGCGTCGGGCGTGGTGGTGGTCGTGCGCGAACGGCGTACCAGCACGGCACGCCCCCAGTGGGAGACCCGTTCGCGCCCGTCGGAGACCAGCAGGCCGACGAAACCGAGCGCGCCGATGACGAACGCGGGCCAGGCGATCGGCTCGTTCAAAACGGCGGCCGGGACGGTGAACAGCCCGAGCAGCGGCAGGCCCGCCAGGGCCGCCCGGCGCACCCGCACCGCGAACGCGTCGACCAGCATCGCGATGAACGCGACGCCGCCGGCGGTCAGCAGGCTGATGCCGGTGGTCGACGGGACCGGCGCGGCGAACTTCTGGATCTCGTCCCAGCCGCCCGCCATCAGCTCGGCGATCCGCGCGGTGGAGTCGAAGTTGGGGATGAACCCCCACCAGGCCTCGTCGTGGGCGAAGGCGACCGTCATGAACACGATCGCGGCCAGCGCCATCGCGATCGGCGCGGCGAACGCCGGCTGCGCGAACCGCGACACCAGCACCGCCGCCGCGGTCGTGCAGAGCAGCACGCCCAGCGTCGCCCAGAACCACGAGCCCTCGGAGAACAGCGGATAGAGAGTGAGCGCGACGGCACCGGTGGCGGCCCCCGACGCGATGGGCAGTCGCATCACGCGGCACTCCTCTTGTACGCGGCGTCCGGCCACACCGTCGCCAGCGAGGTCCCGGCGGGCAGCCGCAGCACCCGCCAGCCGCCCGCGGCCAGCACGGCCTGCGCCTGTTCGTGTTCGGGGGAGACCACGTCGGCGCTCCCGCCCTCCCAGGTCGCGACGTCGAGCAGCACCGCGACGCCGGTCATGTGGCCGTGCCGCAGCCGCGCCAGCGCCTGCGCGTCGTCGAGGTCGAGCGCCCCGACCACCGCCACGATCAGTCCTTCGCCGCCGCCCTGCCGCAGCCCGGCGATGCCGTTGGACAGCGACCGCGACTGGCTGTTGCGCACCACCGCGAGCGTGTCGAGCAGGGAGGCCTGCACGCCGCCCTCCATGAGCGGCTGCGCCCCCTGGTCGGTGACCAGCCGCAGCCCGAGGCCCTCGTGCGCGAGGTGCACGCCGATGGAGGCCGCCGCCGAGACCGCGACCTCGAACGACGAGCGCGGCCCCTCGCCCCGGTGGGCGGGCCGCCGCGTGTCGAGCAGGAGCGCGCCGCGGCTCTGCCACTGCTGCTCCTCGCGCCGCACCATCAGCTCGCCGTAGCGGGCGGTGGAACGCCAGTGGACGCGGCGCAAATCGTCGCCCTGCCGGTAGTCGCGCGGCGCGACGTCGTCGTCGCCCGCGGCGGCCACCGATCGTGTACGGCTGTCGCCCCCGCCCGCGAACTCTCCGGACAGGCGCACGTACGGCAGCGGGACGACCTGCGGAATCACCACGAGGGAGTCGGTCGCGGTGAACGTGCGGGCCAGTTCGACCAGCCCGAACGGGTCGGTGATGCGCACCGACAGAGGGCCGATGGAGTAACGCCCGCGCAGGTCCGACCGCACCTTGTAGTCGATCTCGCGGATCCCCTTGGCCTCCACCCGGTCGAGCACGAACCGGGGGCGGGTGCCGAGGGCGTACTGCAGCGTGTCCTCGACGAGGAGCAGGCCGGTGGGCAGCCGGGTCACGTTCTCCAGCCGCAGCGTGACCGTGCTGTCGTTGCCGGCCTCGACCCGGGAGGGGTCGAGACGGCGCGCGCAGCTCAGCCGGTAACGGGTCCGCGCCACGACCATGACGGCCAGCAGCGGCAGCGCGACGATCAGGATCGCCACGCGGACGAGGTCGTGCTCCCCGAGCAGGAAGGCGCACACCAGGGCGGCGATCCCGGACGCGAGGAACGACCTGCCCCGGGCGGTGAGCGCCCTGAGTCCGGTCATAAAGAGGAGTCCTACTTCGTGTCGGGCACCGGGACACGGCGCACAAGCTCGGCGAGGGCCTGCTCGGGCAGCCGCCGCTGGCCCTGGGCCTCCATGCTGGGCAGCAGGCGGTGGGCCAGGACCTGAACCGCGAGGTCCTGCACGTCGTCGGGGATCACGTAGTCGCGCCCGGAGAGCGCGGCGTGCGCCCTGGCCGCCCGGACGAGCTGCAGGGTGGCGCGCGGGGAGGCGCCCAGCCGCAGGTCGGGGCTCTGCCGGGTGGCGTGGACCAGGTCGATGGCGTACTTCTTCACCGGCTGCGAGACGTAGACCGCGCGGACCGCCTGGATCAGGCCCTTCACCTCGGCGGTGGTGGCGACCGGCTCCAGCTTGTCGAGCGGCTGCGAGGCGCCGTGCACGTCGAGCATCTCCAGCTCGGCGGCGGGCTCGGGGTAGCCCATCGCGATCTTGGCGGTGAACCGGTCGCGCTGCGCCTCGGGCAGGGGATAGGTGCCCTCCATCTCGATCGGGTTCTGGGTCGCGATGACCATGAACGGCGCGTCGAGCGGGTGGGTGACGCCGTCGACGGTGACCTGGCGCTCCTCCATGCACTCCAGGAGGGCCGACTGGGTCTTCGGCGAGGCCCGGTTGATCTCGTCGCCGACCACGATGTTGGCGAACACCGGTCCGGGCTTGAACTCGAACTCGCGGGTCTGCTGGTTGTAGGCGCTCACGCCGGTGATGTCGGAGGGCAGCAGGTCGGGGGTGAACTGCACCCGGCGCATCGGGCAGTCGATCGACTTCGCCAGGGCCTTGGCGAGCATCGTCTTCCCCACCCCCGGTACGTCTTCGATGAGAAGGTGACCTTCGGCGAGCAACACGGTCAGCGTCAGCCGCACCACATCGCTTTTGCCTTCGATGACGGATTCGATCGCTTCCCGGATCCGGTGTGCGACCTCGACCAGCTCGTCCAGACTCTCCGAGCCGGCCTCGTCAACGACGCCGTGAGTTACTGCCACCGGGCCTCCAAGGGCGTGCCGTATTGCTGGGGGTTTGCCATTTGTTATCCATTGTGTGTACCGAGACTATGCCGCACATGGTTCTCGGGCGACTTTGTGCAGAAAGACGGGTGAACTGCCCACAGTGTCGTGCTACGTGGTCTTGGTCGTGTGGTACGCCCGTTCGGATTCCGTGACACGCCGGCGCGCGTCTTGACCCTCTAGCTGCTGATAAGCCCGGGACGCGACACGCCCGCGCCGCTCCGCCGCCCCACTTCGCACCACCGCATTTGACCTGCGAAAACGTCCGATAAACGAGATCGTCATACCGTTTGAATCAGTTGACGGTGGAGAGAAGTGGAGTATGGTGGAGCCCAGTGGAGGGCCGTGGCCGTAGGGCTTCGTGTTCCCCATGGCACGGGAGGTGAAGCCGATGTTCCTCGGCACTCACCACCCGCGCCTCGATGACAAAGGACGGCTGTTCCTGCCGGCGAAGTATCGCGAGGAGCTGGCGGAGGGTCTTGTGATCACCAAAGGCCAGGAGCGCTGCCTCTACGTCTTCCCCGTAGAGGAGTTCCAGCGCATCACTGAGGCTTTGCGCACCGCGCCGGTGACCGCCAAGGCCGTCCGCGATTACAGCCGCGTCTTCTTCGCCAGTGCCTCCGATGAGACCCCCGACAAACAGGGGCGCGTCACCATCCCGCCCGGCCTGCGCCAGTACGCCGGGCTCGACCGTGACTGCGTGGTCATCGGCGCCAACACCCGCTTGGAGATCTGGGCCGCCCCGGCGTGGGAGGCCTATCTCGCCGACCAGGAGCAGGCATTCGCCGACCTTTCCGAGGAGGTGTTGCCAGGGATCCTGTGACCTTTCCAATGACCCGTCGGTGACGTTCGGCGAGGTCTCCACCCGCCCGCCGGGTACCTGATGCACCTTCCCCGGTGTCAGGTGCCACGAGACGCGGTTCGCGGATGGGGACCTGGCCGGACGGGTCGGCTCTCCGCCATGATTCTCGGCGGCACAGCCGGTCGAGGGTGGGGACTGTCTGACCGACGGGGGCCGCGCTACCGCGAGCCCAGAAGCGGCATTTATACATGGGGGTGTACGACGAATGATCGACCAGAACACCGGTGGACACGTTCCGGTGCTGCTGGGGCGGGTGCTGGAGCTGCTGGCTCCCGCGCTCACCGGGCCGTCCCCGGTGGTCGTCGACGCCAACCTGGGACTGGGGGGCCACGCCGAGGCGATCCTCGCCGCCCACCCCACCGTCCACCTCATCGGCATCGACCGCGACCCCTACGCCATCGAGATGTCGACCGAGCGCCTCGCGCCCTACTCCGGCCGCACGACGATCGTCCGGGCGGTCTCCAGCGATCTTCCCGGCGTCCTGCGCGAAGCGGGCCGGCCGGTCATCGACGGCGCGCTGTTCGACCTCGGCGTCTCCTCGCCGCAGCTCGACGAGGCCGACCGCGGTTTCGCCTACTCCTACGACGCGCCCCTCGACATGCGCATGGACCGCGACCAGGAACTGACCGCCGCCGACGTGGTGAACACGTACGCGCCGCGCGACCTGGCCCGCGTGCTGCGCGACTTCGGCGAGGAGCGCTTCGCCGCGCGGATCGCCGACCGGGTCGCCAAGGAGCGGGCCGTCGAGCCGATCACCTCGACCAAGCGCCTCGCCGACCTCGTGCGTGAGGCGATCCCCGCCGCGACCCGCCGGACCGGCGGCAACCCGGCGAAACGAACCTTCCAGGCGTTGCGCATCGAAGTGAACGCGGAGCTGGCCGCCCTCGACGTGGCCCTGCCCGCCTCGCTCGACGCGCTGGCGGTGGGCGGGCGCGTCGTCGTGCTCTCCTACCACTCCTTGGAGGACCGGCTGACCAAGCAGGTTCTCGCGGCGCGAACCAGGGAAACAGGCCCTCCCGGGCTGCCCGTCCCGATGGAGGCTCACCAGCCCCGGTTCCGCCACCTGACGAGGGGAGCCGAGCTCCCCGACGACGACGAGCTGACCCGCAACCCGCGGGCCGCCTCGGCCCGGTTGCGGGCGGCAGAGAGGATCCGCCAAGGATGAGGCCGACGATGAGCCCTGGCACGACCCCAGTGAAAGACCCGAAGACCGACGTCAAGCCGGACGCCCGGCCCGACGTCCGGCGTCGTCCGCGCGGGCCGGTCACCCACGCCCGCCCGGTGGCCCGGCCGGAGACCCCGGTCGCCCGTCGCGCGCCGCAGCCGCCGGCCGAGCGGCGGCGTCCGCCGAGGGCTCCGTTCGTCATGCTCGTCGTCGGTCTGCTCGGCGGTGGCCTCGTCAGCTTGCTGCTGCTCAACACCGTGCTCGCGCAGGACTCCTTCAAGCACAACGAGCTGCGCCGGGTGAACGAGCAGCTGCGTCAGCAGGCCGACAACGTGAAGAGCGACATCCGCGCCAGGCGTCAGCCCGACGCCGTCGCCAAGAGCGGCGTCCAGCACGGCGTGTCGCCCGACGAGACGGCCCCCAAGTGGGTCGGCGGCGGTCAGTCGCCGTCGGTCACCGACCCCGAGCCCACCACTTCGGGTCGCACTGAGCCCAACGCTGAGACGGGGAGCACCGAGCAGTGAGCAGTGGCGGCGGCCGCCCACCGTCCCCCGGACGGCCGGGTGGCCCCGGCGACCGGGGCCGTGACGGCCGCCGCGCCTCGGGTTCCGGTTCCCATCCTGGCCGTGCCGACGGCCCGGGACGGCCCCGGCGCCCCGACGAGGCGGGCCGTCCGCGCGACGCCGACACCGAACCGGGCGGTCCCAGGAAGGGCCGCCCGGCCGACGATCAACGCCGTCGCGACGACGGCGCTTCCGGCCGGTCCCGTGAGGGCGACGCCCGCTTCCGCGACGGACGCCCCCGTGACGACGCCCGCGCGGCCGGTGGCCGCCCCGGCGACGGGCCCTCCCGCGGCCGGGACGCGGCCGGGCGGCCGGCCAGGCCCGACGACCGGTCGTCGCGGGCCGGCGAGAAGCCCCTGCGGCCGGGTGACCGGCCCCTGCGGTCCGCTGATAAGCCTCTGCGGGCCGGTGACCGGCCGCTGCGGCCCGGTGAGAAGCCGGTCCGGCCGCCCCGGCCGGGGGAGCGGCCTCTCCGGGGGCGCGAGGGCGACGGCCCGCCGCGCCGTGGCCCGGGTGGCGGTCCGGGTGGGCCGCCGCGCCGGCCGGTCCCGCCGCCGCGTCCGGCCGTGCTGCGGCTGGGGAATCCGCGCCGGCGGATCAACATCGCGCTCATGGCCATGGCCGTGGTGCTGTCGCTGTTCGCCGGGCGGCTGGTCCAGCTCCAGGGGCTCAACTCCAAGACGTTCCAGGCCAAGGCGGCCGAGCAGCGGGTCAGGCCCGAGGTGCTCCCGGCCAAGCGGGGGTCGATCCTCGACGTCAACGGCAACGAGCTGGCCGTCACGGCCGACGCGCGGGAGATCTATCTCGACCCCAAGGAGGTCAAGCCCGAGCAGCGCGACCTGATCGCCACCAAGCTCTCGGGCGAGCTGGGCAAGCCCAAGGACGGCATCGCCGCCAAGCTCGCCCAGGTCGAGAAGCGCTACCTCGTCGTGGCCAAGGACGTCGACCCGCTGGTCGCCCGCAAGATCATGGGCATGGGTTTCCGGGGGGTGGGCTCCAAGCCGACGTACCGGCGGCTCTATCCCGGCGGGACGCTGGCCGGCGGGCTGGTCGGGTTCGTCGGCGACGACGGGTTCGGGCTGGAGGGTCTGGAGCAGGCGTACAACAAGACGCTGGCCGGCAAGGACGGCCAGCAGAGCATCGAGATGGGGCGGGCCGGCGAGCGGATCCCGATGACCCGCAGCACCCGCGTCGCGCCGGTGCCGGGACGCGACCTGCGGCTGACGATCGACCGCTACATCCAGTGGGCCGCCTACGAGGCGATCGCCAAGCAGGTCAAGGCGGTCGGGGCGCGCAGCGGCAGCGTCATCGTCATGGACGTCACGACCGGCCAGATCCTGGCCATGGCCAACGCGCCCGAGGTCGACCTGCGCGACTGGCAGGCCACCTCCGCCGAGGACCGGGGGAACAAGGCCGCCACCGACGTGTTCGAGCCAGGGTCGACCAACAAGGTCATCACCGCCGCCGCCGCGCTGGAGGCGGGCGTGGTCGCGCCGTCGACGATCTTCACGGTGCCCGACAACATCCAGTGCGCCGACAAGGTGCTCCGCGACGCCCACCCCCACAAGACCGAGCAGATGACCTTCGCCCAGATCCTGGAGGAGTCGAGCAACGTCGGCACGATCATGGCGGGCACCAAGATCACCGACCAGCGGCTCCACAACATGTTCACGGCCTTCGGCTTCGGCTCCAAGAGCGGCGGCGGCATCCCCGCCGAGGAGGCCGGCCTGCTGCCCGACTGGCAGAAGTGGAGCGGCTCCCAGCGCTGCACGATCATGTACGGCCAGGGCATCTCCGTAACCGCGCTCCAGATGGCCAGCGTCTACCAGACCATCGCCAACGGCGGCGTGCGGCTGACCCCCTCGATCGTGGCCGGCACCACCGACGAGAAGGGCCACCTCGTCCCGCCCGCCCCGCCGAAGCAGACCCGGGTGATCAGCGAGCTGACCGCCCGCCAGCTCGGCGGGATGCTCGAGAAGGCCGTCACCGGAGCCGACGGAACCGGCGCCGCCGCCGCGATCGACGGATATCGTGTGGCGGGCAAAACCGGAACCGCCATGCGTTACGACACCAAATGTGGCGGATACTGCGGATATACGGCGACGTTCGTCGGGTTCACCCCCGCCGACGCGCCCCGCCTGATGGCCCTGGCCGTCATTCAGGACCCGAAGAAAGACCATTACGGCGGTACGATCGCCGCGCCCGTTTTCCAGGAAGTCATGACTTTTGCGTTGAAGACCAAGAAAATCCCGCCGACCGGGTCGACGAGCCTTCTCCGGTGACCGGGAACGATACGCTCTCGCCGTGAACGAGCCCGACCGCACCGCCCGGAATCACCCGGATCAGCAGATGCGCCCGTCCTCCAGTTCGCCGCGCCCGCTGTCGGGCTTGACGGCCCTGCTCGGCGTGCAGTCGGTCGCCGGCGCCGGTCGTGGCGTCGTCACCGGCGTCACGATCGACTCCCGCCGGGTCCGCCGGGGCGACCTCTACGTCGCGATCCAGGGCAAGACGGCCCACGGGGCCACCTTCAGCTCGGCCGCCATGGGCGCGGGCGCGAGCGCGATCCTGACCGACCACGACGGCGCCGAGATGGCCGCCGCGACCGGTCTCCCGGTGTTCGTGCTGGCCGACCCCCGCGCGGTGCTCGGCCAGGTCGCCGCCTGGGTCTACGGCCAGCCGGCCGCCGACATCCCGGTCATCGGGGTCACCGGCACCAGCGGCAAGTCGACCTCCACGTTCCTGCTGGAGGCGGGGCTGCGCGCCGCCGGCCACCGCACCGGCCTGGTCGGCGGGGTCGAGATCCACGCCGGCGACGTCGTGGTCACCCCCGAGCTGACCACCCCCGAGGCCAGCGACCTGCAGGGCCTGTTCGCGCTGATGCGCGAGCAGAAGGTGACCGCCGCGACGATGGAGGTCTCCAGCCACGCGCTCGCGCTGGGCCGAGTCGAGGGCCTGTTCTACGACGTCGCGATCTTCACCAACCTGTCGCAGGACCACCTCGACTTCCACAAGGACTTCGACGACTACTTCGCCGCCAAGGCGCGCCTGTTCACCCCGGAGTTCTCCCGTCTCGGCGTGATCAACGTCGACGACGAGCACGGCCGCGAGCTGGCCGGGTTCGTGAAGATCCCGGTCACCACGTTCTCCGCGCTGGGCGCGCCCGACGCAGAGTGGCGCGCGGCCGACGTCCGGCTCGGGGCCGACGGGAGCTCCTTCCGGATCGTCGGGCCGGGCGGGGTCGAGGCCGACGTGTCCGTCGGGCTGCCGGGGCCGTTCAACGTCGCCAACACCCTGGGCGCCCTCGTGGCGCTCGTGGAGTCGGGGGTCGCGCTGCCGACCGCCGTCCAGGGGGTGAGCGCGTTCCGGGGCGTGCCGGGGCGGATGGAGCGGGTGCCGGGCGGCGACGGGTTCCAGGCGATCGTCGACTACGCCCACAAACCGGGCGCGGTCGAGTCGGTGCTCGGTGCGTTGCGCGAGGTCACCGGCGGTACCCTGACGATCGTCCTCGGCTGCGGCGGCGACCGCGACAGCGGCAAGCGCGCCCTCATGGGCGAGGCCGCCGCGCGGCTGGCCGACGTGGCCGTGTTCACCAGTGACAACCCCCGCAGCGAAGACCCGCTCGCGATCATCGCCGCGATGCTCGACGGCGCGCTGGCCGTGCCGCGTGAAGACCGCGCCCGCGTGCTCGTCGAGCCCGACCGGGCCGCCGCGATCGACCTGGCGATCTCCAGGGCCGGCCGGGGCGACGTGGTCGTCGTGGCCGGGAAGGGCCACGAGCAAGGGCAGTACTTCGCGGGCGAGGTCATCCCGTTCGATGACCGTGAAGTGGTCGCCGCCGCCATCAGCAGGAGGAACGCATGATCCCGTTGCCGCTGGGCCGGGTCGCAGAGATCACATCGGGCGCCCTCACGGGCCAGGCCGACCCGGGCGCCGTCGTGAGAGGCCCGGTCGTGATCGACTCGCGGGCCGCCGAGCCGGGGTCGCTGTTCGTCGCGATCAGGGGCGAGCGGGCCGACGGCCACGACTTCGCCGCGCAGGCCCTCGCCTCGGGCGCGGCCGCCGTGCTGGCGTCCCGGCCGGTCGACGGGCCGGCCGTCGTGGTCGGCGACGTCGTGGCGGCGCTGGCCCGGCTGGCCCACGCCGTGGTCACCGACCTGCCGAAGGCGACCGTCGTCGGGGTCACTGGCTCGGCCGGGAAGACGTCGACGAAAGACCTGCTGGCCCGCCTGACGGCCAGGATCGGTCCAACGGTGGCGCCGGTGGGGTCGTACAACAACGAGATCGGACACCCCCTCACGGTGCTCAAGGCCGACGAGGACACCCGGTTCCTGGTGCTGGAGCTGTCCGCGCGTAACGCCGGACATATCGCTTATCTGGCGGAAATCGCTCCTCCGTCCATCGGGGTCGTGCTCAACGTCGGCACCGCCCACCTGGGCGTGTTCGGCGGCAAGGAGGCCATCGCGGCCGCCAAGGGCGAGCTGCCCGAGGCGCTTCCGTCGTCGGGCGTGGCGGTGCTCAACCTCGACGACCCGCTGGTCGCCGCGATGAGCGGGCGCACCTCCGCCCGCGTGCTCTACTTCGGCCGCTCGGCGAGCGCCCACGTGCGCGCCGTCGAGGAGACCCTCGACGACCGGGGCCGGGCCCGCTTCACCCTGGTCACCCCGGCGGGCGAGGCCGACGTCGCGCTCCGCCTGCACGGCGCCCACGCGGTCGAGAACGCGCTGGCCGCCGCGGCCGCCGCCCACGAGCTGGGGCTGCCGGTCGCCGCCATCGCCGAGGAGCTGTCGCTGGCCGAGCCGCGCAGCCGCTGGCGGATGGAGGTCACCGACCGGGCCGACGGCGTGACCGTGATCAACGACTCCTACAACGCCAACCCCGATTCGATGCGCGCCGCCTTCGCCGCGATGCACGCCCTGGCCGCCCACCGCCGCAAGTTCGCGGTCGTGGCCGCGCTGCGCGAGCTCGGCGACGACGCGCCCGAGCTCAACGCGGGGGTGGGCCACCTGGCCGCGGGAGCCGGTCTGGAGGCCCTCGTGGTGGTGGGCGAGAACGCCGACCAGATCATCGCCGGCGCCCCGGGCGCGATCCACGCCCCCGACGTCGACACCGCCGTGGCCGAGCTCACCGGCCGCCTCGCGCCGGGAGACGTCGTGTTGATCAAGGGCCCCAGGGCCGCCGCGCTGGAGAAGGTCGCCGAGGCCCTTTTGGGGGGTGACGCCCGGTGAGGGACATCATCGTCGCGGCGGCGGTCGCGCTCCTCGTCTCGATGTTCGGCACCCCCCTCGCGATCCGGCTGTTCGGGCGGCGCGGATACGGCCAGAACATCCGCGAGGAGGGCCCCCAGGGCCACTACGACAAGAAGGGCACGCCCACCATGGGCGGCACGGTCATCGTGATCGCCGCCCTCCTCGGATACGCCGTCGCTCACCTGGCCACCATGCTGTCGGCCAACCCCTCGCCCCCCACCGCCTCCGCGCTGCTCGTCCTCTTCCTCATGACGGGCCTGGGCGTGGTCGGCTTCCTCGACGACTTCATCAAGATCTACAAGCAGCGCAGCCTGGGCCTGCGGTCGGGCGCCAAGGCCCTCGGCCAGCTCATCGTCGGCGTCGTCTTCGCGATCCTCGTGGTGCGCTTCCCCAACGCCTACGCGGTCACCCCCGCCGAGACCCGCCTGTCGTTCCTGCGCGACTTCGGCCCCCCGATCGGGCTCATCGGCTTCATCGTCTGGGTCCTCATCATGATCGTCGGGTTCTCCAACGCGGTGAACCTCACCGACGGCCTCGACGGCCTCGCCTCCGGGGCGACCGGGGTGGTGCTGGCGTCGTACGTGCTCATCGGCAACTGGCAGCTCCGCAACAGCTGCACGACGGCGATCCTCGGGCCCAACTGCTACATCGTGCGCGACCCGCTCGACCTGGCCGTCGTCGCGGCGGCGGTGCTGGGCGGGCTGATCGGCTTCCTGTGGTGGAACGCCCCGCCGGCCAAGATCTTCATGGGTGACACCGGGTCGCTGGCGCTCGGCGGCGTGATCGCCGGCCTGGCCATCACCACCCGCACCCAGCTCCTCCTCCTGCTGCTGGCGGGCCTGACCGTCGTCATCACCGCCTCGGTGATCATCCAGGTCGGGTTCTTCAAGATGACCAGGAAACGCATCTTCCGGATGGCCCCCCTCCAGCACCACTTCGAGCTCAAGGGCTGGGCCGAGACCACGATCGTGGTCCGGTTCTGGCTGATCGCCATGCTCTGCGCGGCGGCCGGGCTCGGTCTCTTCTACGTGGAATGGATGCCCAAGACGTGAGCCGTGTCGTCGTCGCCGGGCTGGGCGTCTCGGGCACCGCCGCCGCGCGCGGCCTGGCCCTGGGCGGCGAGCGGGTCGTCGTGGTCGAGCAGTCCGACCGGCCGCTCCCCGAGGAGCTCGCGGACCTGGGGGTCGAGAAGGCCACCGAGCTGCCCGACAAGGTGGAGCTGGTCGTCACCTCGCCGGGCTGGCGGCCCGACCACCCGCTGCTGGCCGAGGCCGCGCGGGCCGGGATCGAGGTCATCGGCGAGGTCGAGCTGGCCTGGCGGCTGCGTCACGAGGGCGCTGCGCCGTGGCTGGCCCTCACCGGCACCAACGGCAAGACGACGGCCGTGCGGATGCTGACGTCCATCCTGGAGAAGGCGGGGGAGCGGCCCCTCGCGGTCGGCAACGTCGGCACCCCGATCATCGACGCCGTCCTCGACCCGGGCGACACCACCGTGCTGGCGGTCGAGCTGTCGAGCTTCCAGCTCCACTGGTCGTCCAGCCTCGCCCCCGCCGCCGCCGCGATCCTCAACGTCGCGCCCGACCACATCGACTGGCACGGCTCCTTCGACGAGTACGCCGCCGCCAAGGCCCGCATCTTCGCGGGCGCCGGCGTGGTCGTGTACAACGCCGACGACCCCTGGTCGGCCCGGCTCGCCGAGCCCTACGACGCCGTCGGGTTCACCCTCCAGGTGCCCCGGCCGGGCGAGCTCGGGATCGTCGAGGACCTGCTGGTCGACCGCGCCTTCTGCGACGACCCGCACACCTCGGCGGTCGAGCTGGCCACCCTGGCCGATGTGACGCCGTTCGCGCCGCACAACGTCGCCAACGCGCTGGCCGCCGCCGCGCTCGCCCGCGCCCACGGCGTGCCCGCCGGGGCGGTGCG
Source organism: Herbidospora cretacea (assembly GCF_001570605.1). Taxonomy (GTDB): domain Bacteria; phylum Actinomycetota; class Actinomycetes; order Streptosporangiales; family Streptosporangiaceae; genus Herbidospora; species Herbidospora cretacea. Next base: position 179,689 of record NZ_BBXG01000017.1, read on the forward strand.
CGAGGGGCTGGCCGCGTTCACCCCCGACCCCCACCGGATCGCCCACGTGGCGACGGTGAAGGGCGTCCACTACGTCGACGACTCCAAGGCGACCAACCCGCACGCCGCGGCGGCGTCGCTGGCGGCCTACCCGTCGGTCGTCTGGATCGCCGGCGGGCAGCTCAAGGGCGCCGACGTCGACGAACTCGTCGTCAGTTCCGCCAAGCGGCTGCGCGGCGCGGTGCTGCTGGGCGCCGACCGGGCCAGGATCGCCGAGGCGCTCGCGCGACACGCGCCGGATGTTCCCGTTGTGGAGGTCGGTGGGGAAGACACTGGGGTCATGGACCGTGTCGTCACCGAAGCCGCCCGGCTCGCCTCCCCGGGTGACACCGTGCTGCTGGCCCCCGCGGGGGCCTCCCTTGACATGTTCGCCAACTACGGCGCGAGAGGAGACGCCTTCGCGCGCGCCGTCCTGGAAACGCGGTGACCGCCGCCACCGAGGCGGAGGAGCAGACCCAGGCCAGGGCCCAGGGCCGCCCGTCGTGGGCGGCGACCCAGCTCGCCACCGTGCGCGAGCTGCTGAGCCGTCCTCTCACCTCCTACTACCTGATCCTCGGCTGCAGCGCCCTGCTGCTGGCGCTCGGCCTGATGATGGTGCTGTCGGCCTCGTCGATCGAGGCGCTGCAGATGATGGGCGACCCGTTCTACTGGTTCCTCAAGCAGTCGCTGTCGGTCGCGCTCGGCCTGCCGCTGATGTACGTCTGCTCCCGGCTCCCGCAGCGCTTCTTCCGGCTGGCCGGATATCCGCTGCTCGCGCTGGCGATCATCGGCCTGGTGATGACGATCTTCATCGGGTCGTCCGAGCTCGGCGCGCAGCGCTGGATCTACATCGGCAGCCTGACCATCCAGCCGTCGGAGCCCGCCAAGCTCGCCCTGGTGATCTGGGGCGCCGACCTGCTCTCCCGCAAGGCCCGCAACGGCATGATCGAGTGGCGTCACCTGCTGATCCCGCTGATGCCGGGCGTCGCGATCCTGGCCGTGCTCGTCATGATCGGCCGTGACCTCGGCACCACGCTGGTGCTGATGATCATCTTCCTGTCGCTGCTGTGGGTGGTGGGTGCTCCCGTACGGCTCTTCGCCGGCATCCTGGGCCTGCTCACGATGGCCACCGTCTTCATGATCACCTCCGAGGGATACCGGTCCGACCGGATCGACGGCTGGCTCGACCCGTGGGCCAACGCCCAGGGGACCGGGTTCCAGGCCGTCCAGGGCCAGATCGCGATGGGGTCGGGCGGCTGGTTCGGGCTGGGGCTCGGTTCGTCGCGGCAGAAGTGGGACTGGCTGCCCCACGCCGAGAGCGACTTCATCTTCGCGATCCTCGGCGAGGAGCTCGGCCTCATGGGCACGCTCACCGTGATCGCCCTGTTCGGGCTGCTCTGCTACGCCGGGCTGCGGGTGGCCGTGCGGACCAAGGACCCGTTCGTCCGGCTGACCGCCGCCGCCTGCACGGCCTGGATCGGCGGGCAGGCGATCGTGAACATCGGCGCGGTCATCGGGGCGCTGCCCATCACCGGCATCCCGCTGCCCCTGGTGTCCTACGGCGGGTCGGCGCTGTTGCCGACGCTGGCCGCGCTTGGCATGTTGTTGTCGTTCGCCAAACGCGAGCCGGGCGCCGCCGAGGCCTTGGCCGCACGGGGCCCCGGCCCGGCCGCCCGGGCTCTAAGCTGGCTTGGCCTCAAGACCTGACCGCCCTGGGCGAACAGGTCCATAGCACGACAAGGGAGAGACATGAGGGTTGTCCTCGCCGGCGGCGGGACGGCCGGCCACATCGAGCCGGCGCTGGCGCTGGCCGACGCGCTCCGACAGTTCGACCCGTCGATCGGCATCACCTGCCTCGGCACCGAACGCGGCCTGGAGACGCGACTGGTCCCGGCCCGGGGCTACGAGCTCGCGCTCGTCCCCGCGGTTCCGCTGCCCCGCGCGCTGACGCCCCAGCTCCTCACCGTGCCGGGGCGGCTGGCCGGCGCGATCAGCGCCGCCGGGAACATCCTGGAGCAGGTGCGGGCCGACATCCTGGTCGGCTTCGGCGGCTACGTCGCCACGCCCGGCTACCTGGGGGCGCGCCGCAAGGGCGTGCCGATCGTGGTCCACGAGGCGAACCCGAAGCCCGGCCTGGCCAACCGCCTGGGCGCGCGGCTGACCGAGCACGTGTTCACCGGCCACCCCGACACCCCGCTGCCGGGCGCCCAGCACGTCGGCATCCCGCTGCGCAAGGACGTCTCCACGCTCGACCGCTTCTCGCTGGGCGACAAGGCGCGCTCCTACTTCGGGCTGGAGAGCGACCGCCCGACGCTGCTGGTGTTCGGCGGCTCCCAGGGTGCCCGCTCGATCAACAACTCGGCCCTCAACGCCGAGCCCCACCTGCGGCGGGCCGGGATCCAGGTCATCCACGTGATCGGCCCGAAGAACACCGTCGAGGTCGAGCCCCCGCCCGGCGACCCGCAGTACGTGATCCTGCCCTACATCGACCGCATGGACCTGGCCTACGCCGCAGCCGACCTGGTGCTGTGCCGCAGCGGCGCGATGACCTGCGCCGAGCTGTCCGCCGTGGGCCTGCCGGCCGCTTATGTGCCGCTGCCCCACGGCAACGGGGAGCAGCGCCTGAACGCCGAGCCGATCGTGCGCGCGGGCGGCGGCCTGATGGTCGAGGACGCCGAGCTCTCCCCCGAATGGATCATGCGCACGCTCGCGCCCCTCCTGCACGACCCGAACCGGATAGCCGCCATGTCGGAGGCCGCCGCCCGGATGGGACGCAAGGACGCCGACGTGACGCTCGCCCGCAAGGTTCTGGAGATCGCAGCCCGATGAGTCTGGTCAAACTGGTTGAGCCCATCCCCGCCGAGGAACTCGGCCGGGTCCACTTCATCGGCATCGGCGGGTCGGGCATGTCCGGCATCGCCCGCATCCTGCTCAAGCGCGGGGTGGCCGTGTCCGGCAGCGACGCCCGCAGCTCCGACCTGCTGAGCGAGCTGCGCGAGCTGGGCGCGACGGTCCACGTGGGCCACGCCGCCTCGCACATCCGCGACGTCAACACCGTCGTGGTCTCCACCGCGATCCGCGACTCCAACCCCGAGCTGGGGGAGGCGCTGCGGCAGAACGTGCGGATCATCCCGCGCGCCGCCGCGCTCGCCGCCGTCATGACCGGCAAGACCGGGGTGGCCATCGCGGGCACCCACGGCAAGACGACGACGACCTCGATGCTGACCGTGGCGCTGCAGAAGTGCGGCGCCGACCCGTCCTACTGCGTCGGCGGCCAGCTCGTCACCACCGGGCTCGGCGCCGACGAGGGCACCGGCGCGGCGTTCGTGGCCGAGGCCGACGAGAGCGACGGCTCGTTCCTGATGCTCGCCCCGCGCATCGCCGTGATCACCAACGTCGAGGCCGACCACCTCGACAACTACGGCGACCCGCAGGCCGTCTACGACAGCTTCGCCCGCTTCGTCGACCGGATCGGCGAGACGGTCGTGCTCTGCTCCGACGACCCGGGCGCCGCCGCGCTGATCCCGGCCGCCCGCGCCCGCGGCCTGAAGGTCGTCACCTACGGCGAGGGCGAGGACGCCGACCTGCGCATCTCCGACGTGGTGCCGCGCGGCCTCGGGGTCGAGTTCACCCTGAAGGGCCACGGCGCGGTCCGCCTGTCGGTGCCCGGCCGCCACAACGCCCTCAACGCCACCGCCGTCATCGCCGTCGCGCTCGACCTCGGGCTGCCGTTCGACGAGGTCAGAGACGGCCTGGCCGCCTTCACCGGGGCCAAGCGCCGGTTCGAGTCCAAGGGCGAGGCCGACGGCGTCACCGTCTTCGACAGCTACGCCCACCACCCGACCGAGCTGGCCGCCGACCTGCGCGCCGCCCGCGACGTGGTGGCCGGGGCGGGCCGGGTCATCGCGGTCTTCCAGCCCCACCTCTACTCCCGCACCCGGTTCTTCGCCGACGAGTTCGGCGCCGCGCTCGGCCTCGCCGACGAGGCGATCGTCCTCGACGTGTACGGCGCCCGCGAGGACCCCGAGCCCGGCGTCTCCGGCGCGCTGGTGGCCGGGAAGGTCACCCTCCCGGCCGGCCACGTGGCCTACGCGCCCGACCGGGCGGACGTCCCGGCGCTGGTCGCCGAGCGGGCCCGTCCCGGCGACATCGTGCTGACCATGGGCGCCGGCGACGTCACCGAGCTCGGCCCCCGCATCGTCGCGGAGCTGCGGTCCCGGTGACCCCGGCCGAAGCGCAGACCCTCGCCGACCGGCCGTCCGCACCCGAGCGGGCGGCCCGGAAGCGGCCGGGCATCTGGCGGTTCGCCAGCGCCGCCCTGATCGCCGGCGGCACGCTGGCGGTCTCGGGCTGGCTGGTGTTCCTGTCGCCCGTGCTGGGCGTGAAGGAGATCAAGGTCGAGGGCGTGCTGGCGCTGCCGGCCGACCAGATCGAGCGGGCCGCCGCGCTGCCCCTCGACACCCCGATGGCCACGGTCGACCTGGAGGCCGTCCGCGGCCGGGTGGCGGCGGTGACCGAGGTCGAGTCGGCCAAGGTCGAGCGGGTCTGGCCCGGCACGATCACGATCACCATCCGCGAGCGCACCGCGCTGGCCTCGGTGCCGATGAACGGCAAGTCGGCCGTGGTCGACCGGTTCGGGGTCGTGCTCGACATCGTCGCGGTCGCCCCGCCCCGGCTGCCGGTGGTCCGGCTGCCGCAGCTCAACCCGCAGGACCCGGTGGTGCGGGCCGCGCTGACCGTCCTCGGCGTGCTGCCCGAGCACCTGCTGCGGAAGGTCCACGAGGTGCAGGCCAAGACGGCCGACTCGGTGACCCTGCTGCTCTCCGACGGCCGCACGGTGATCTTCGGAGGCCCCGAGCGCGCCGTCGCCAAGACCCGTATCCTGCTCGGGCTGCTGAACCAGCGGGCCGACACCTTCGACGTGAGCTCTCCGGAAGTCGTCACCGTACGCTGAGGAGACCTGTTCGCGACACGCCGGGCCGGTTGCGGCGCGGTGAGTTGACCCTGGCGGGGCGCAACCCTACTGTCCGTATCAATCCTCAGGTTGACATAACTCTAAATCTCAACTTGAGGGTGAGAGTTGGCTAGTGCGGGCACCCGCCCGTGACGGACATATGTAAGCGAGCGGAAAGGCCCCTCGTCGTGGCAGCACCGCAGAACTACCTCGCGGTCATCAAAGTAGTCGGCATCGGCGGTGGCGGAGTCAACGCCGTCAACCGGATGATCGAGGAGGGACTCAAGGGCGTCGAGTTCATCGCCATCAACACCGACGCCCAGGCGCTGCTCATGAGTGACGCCGACGTCAAGCTCGACGTCGGCCGGGAGCTCACCCGCGGCCTCGGCGCCGGCGCCAACCCCGAGGTGGGCCGCAAGGCGGCCGAAGACCACCGCGAGGAGATCGAAGAGGTCATCAAGGGCGCCGACATGGTGTTCGTCACCGCGGGCGAGGGCGGCGGCACCGGAACCGGCGGCGCACCCGTCGTGGCCAACATCGCGCGGTCGCTCGGTGCTCTGACCATAGGAGTCGTCACGCGGCCGTTCTCCTTCGAGGGAAAGCGGCGCGCGATGCAGGCGGAGGCCGGGATAGAGAATCTCCGCGCCGAGGTCGACACCCTCATCGTCATCCCCAACGACCGGCTGCTGTCGATCTCCGACCGGCAGGTCAGCGTGCTCGACGCCTTCAAGGCGGCCGACCAGGTGCTGCTCTCGGGTGTCCAGGGCATCACCGACCTCATCACCACGCCCGGCCTGATCAACCTCGACTTCGCCGACGTGAAGTCGGTCATGTCCGGGGCGGGCTCGGCCCTCATGGGCATCGGCCACGCGCGCGGCGACGACCGCTCGGTCGCCGCGGCCGAGATGGCCGTCTCCAGCCCGCTGCTGGAGGCCAGCATCGACGGCGCCCACGGTGTGCTGCTGTCGATCGCCGGCGGCTCCGACCTGGGCCTGTTCGAGATCAACGAGGCCGCGCAGCTGGTCTCCAACGCCGCCGCGCCCGACGCCAACATCATCTTCGGCACGGTCATCGACGACGCCCTGGGCGACGAGGTCCGCGTGACCGTCATCGCGGCCGGCTTCGACGAGCCCGAGCCCGTCCGCGCCCAGCCGGTCCCGCAGCAGCAGTCGACCCGGCCGCAGCCCGCCGCGCCGGCCGCCGCCAGCCGTCCGGC
>NZ_BBXG01000018.1 GCF_001570605.1 Herbidospora cretacea
CTCCCCGACACCCCCCGCTGGCTGCTCCCGGCGGCGACGGGCACGGGGCTGGTCGCGGCCGTCTGCTTCCCCTATGCGCCGACCGGCATCGGGGTCGTGCTGACCGCCGTCGCGCTCACGCTGGCGGTGCTCCCGGCCGTCAGGCACCGGATCACCCCGTGGAGCGTCGCCTACTCGCTCGCCGCCTACGGGCTGGTCTTCGTGGCGCTGTTCCGGGACGCCGACTGGGTGGTCGGGCTGAGTCTGCTGGCCGCGTTCGTGCTGGCCTCGCTGGCGCTGTCGGGTGGGCGGGGCTGGGCGGGGGTGACCAGAGGGCTGCTGTCGGTCGGGCTGGCGGTGTTCCCGGTGCCGTGGTTCCTCGCGGGGCCGGTCCGCAGGGTGCTGAAGCGCCGCAGTCTCGTGCCGGTGCTGATCTCGCTGGGGATCACGGCGTTCCTGGTCGCCGTGTTCGGGGTGCTGTTCATCTCGGCCGACGCGGTGTTCTCCTCGTTCGCCCGGGATCTTCTCTCGGCACCGGCCTGGGCCGAGACGCTGCCGGTGCGGATCTTCCTGTTCGTCTTCTTCGGGGTGCTCGCCGCCGCCGCGATCCTCGTCGCGCTGCGGCCGGTGGCGCAACCGCGCGTCGACTACGCGCCGATGCACGTCGCCCGGACCCTCTGGGTCATCCCGCTGGTGGCGGTGAACCTGCTGTTCGCGGCGTTCGTCGGGGTCCAGATCTCGGTGCTGTTCGGGGGGACCCGGAGGGTGCTGGAGACGGCGGGGCTGACGTTCGCCGAGTACGCCAGGTCGGGCTTCTTCGAGCTGATCGCGGTGAGTGTGTTCGTGCTGTTCATCGTGGCCTTCTGCAGCGTGATGATCAAGGGCGACCGCTGGATCATGGCGACGCTGCTGGGGCTGCTCTGCGCGCTGACGCTCGTCATCCTGGCCTCGGCGCTGCACCGGCTCGGCCTCTACACGGCCGCCTACGGTTTCACCCGCCTGCGCGCCTCGGTCGGCGCCACGATCTGGTGGATCGCCGCCGTGTTCGTGCTGGTCCTGCTCGGCGGGCTGGTGAAGCGGACCCGCTGGCTGCCGAAGGCGCTGGTCCTGCTCACGGCGGTGTCGCTGATGGTCTTCGCCGTCTGGAACCCCGACGCCCAGGTGGCGGAGAGCCAGGTCACCGTACGGGGCGTCGACCGCCTCGACGAGCACTACCTGGCCCGGTTGAGCGCCGACGCGATCCCCGGCCTGGACAAGCTGCCCGAACCGATCAGGAGCTGCGTGCTGAAGGACGTGATCCAGACCCAGGACCTGCGCTTCCCCGAGCCGTGGAACGGCTGGAACCTGTCCCGCCGGAAGGCGGCGGAGATCCTCGCCGCCCACCCGGTGAACTCGGCCGTGACGTGCGAGGAGAAGTACCGCTCCCCATACTGATCAGGTGACCTTCGACGTGGTGATCGCGAACGGCTGGGTCGTCGACGGGACCGGCGCCCCGCCGTTCCGCGCCGACGTCGGGATCTCGGGGAGCACGATCACAGCGGTCGGCCGGCTGCCCCACGACCGCGCGGTCGACGCCACCGGCCGTCTCGTCCTCCCCGGGATGGTCGACTGCCACTCCCACGGCGACGCCCTCGTCCACGACGAGGGGTTCCAGCTCGCCAACCTGCGCCAGGGCGTCACCACGGTCGTCCTCGGCCAGGACGGCCTGTCGTTCGCCCCGACCACCACCAGGGCCGCCTTCGACTACGCCACCCGCTACTTCGCCGCCATCAACGGCGGCTTCCCCGGGGAGGGCCCGATCTCGGTCGCCGAGATCCGGGCGAGCCATGACAATTCCGCTCTGAACAGCGTCTTCCTGCTCCCGCACGGAACGATCCGCTTCGACGTGCTCGGACCGGCACCGAAGGCCTCAGACACGGACGACCTCCGCAAGATGCGCTCGATCGTGGAGAAAGGCCTCGAAGAGGGCGCGGCGGGCCTGTCGACCGGGCTCGAATACGTCCCCGGCCGCTACGCCGACGTCGCCGAGCTCGCCGCCCTGTGCGCGCCTCTCCAGGGTCTCCCGTACGTCACCCACATGCGCGGCTACGGCCAGTCGGCCCCCGTCGGGATGAAGGAGGCGCTGGCCGTCACCGCGAAGGCGGGAGCCCCGCTGCACGTCTCCCACTTCCACGGCCCGGCCGACGTCCTGCTCCCGCTGCTCGACGGCGACACGACCTTCGACACCTACCCCTACCTGCGCGGCAGCACCATCCTGGCGATGATCGTGCTGCCCCAGCACGTCCCGGCCGCCGACCCGGCGCGGGCCCTCCCGATGATCGAGAACCTCGACCTCGACCACGCCTGGGAGCGGCTCACCATCGCCCACGCCCCGGGCCTCGCATGGTCCGAGGGCCTGACGATCCCGGCGGCGGCCGCCCGCCAGGGCGAGAGCCCGGCCGCCTTCGCCCGCCGCCTGCTCATCGAGACCAACCTTGAGGCCGGGTGTGTCAGCGCCCGTCCCGATGAGGGCCCGGCGGGGGAGGAGTCGGTCCGGCGGATCCTGCGCCACCCCGCCCACACCGGCGGCTCCGACGGCCTGCACGTCGGCGGCCACCCCCATCCGCGCGCCTACGGCGCGTTCGCCCGGTTCCTCGGCCACCACGTGCGGGAGAAGGGCGATCTGAGCTGGCCGCAGGCCGCCTCGCACCTCGCCGCCCACCCGGCCCGCCGGTTCCGGCTGTTCGACCGGGGGCTGGTCCGCCCCGGGCAGGCCGCCGACCTCGTCCTCGTCGACCCGGCGAAGGTCACCGACACCGCCACCTACGCCGCCCCGCGCGAACTCGCCCAGGGGATCGACGACGTGTGGATCAACGGCACCCGGGTTCTCAAAGCAGGACATCTCACCACAGCTCGTCCCGGCCGGGCCCTGCGACCGGCGTAGTCTCCTATACGATCCACGAGTGCTCATTTCCGGCATGACCATCGACTGGCGCACACGGGGATTCGTCCAGCCGGAGCCGGTCACGGCGGAGGAGTTCCTGGCGGCCCGCCACGGCCTGTTCGACGGGCCGTTCACGTGGCCGCTCATGGTCGCCCGTGAGAGCGCCCTCGACCACAACGTGCGGGCGCTCGCGGACCACGTACGGAAGAACGGGCTTCTGCACGCCCCCCACGGCAAGACGACCATGTCGCCGCAGCTGTTCGCCAAGCAGCTCGCGGCGGGCGCCTGGGGCCTGACCGCCGCGACCGCGAGCCAGGTCATGGTCTACCGGCACCTCGGCGTCGAGCGGGTCCTGCTGGCCAACGAGATCTACGACGAGACGGCCATCGATTGGCTGGCCGCCCAGGACCTGGACCTGCTCGTCTACGCCGACTCCCCGCGAGGCGTCGAGCTGCTGGCCGGGAAGGGCTTCAGGATCCTGGTCGAACTGGGGCATCCCGGCGGGCGGACCGGCTGCCGCACCCTCGACGAGGCCAAAGCGCTCAAGGCCCTCATCGACGCCACCGACGGCGTCGAGTTCGCCGGGGTGTCCGGCTACGAGGGCACCCAGCCCGGCCGCGACGGCGTCACCCGCTACCTGAAGGACCTCCGCGCCCTCGCCGAGGACCTCGGCGCCCCGATCGTGTCGGCCGGCGGCAGCTCCTACTTCGACCTGGTCACCGACGAACTCGCGGGCATGGACGCGCAGGTCATCGTGCGCCCCGGCGCCTACATCGGGCACGACGAGGGCTTCTACGCCCGGATGAGCCCCTTCGCCGACCGGCTGAGGCCGGCGCTGGAGGTGTACGCCCAGGTCGTCTCCACCCCCGAGCCCGGCCTGGCCGTCGTCGGCCTCGGCAAGCGCGACATCCCCCACGACCTGGACCTGCCGATCGCGCCCGCCGGCCTGGCGGTGACGAAGGTCCAGGACCAGCACACCTACCTCGGCGACCCGGGCGGCACGCTGCGGCCGGGGGACCTGCTCAGGTTCGGCATCTCCCACCCCTGCACCGCCTTCGACAAGTGGCGGGTCATCCCGGTCATCGACGACGACCACATCGTGGTCGACCTGCTCACCACGTACTTCTAGGAGAACCAGTGAAGGAAGAGATCCGCACCGCCGACGGCGCGGCCCCCGTCGGCGCCTACTCGCAGGGGCTCGTGGTCGGCGACTTCGTCTACACCTCCGGCATGGGGCCGCTCGACCCGGTCACCGGCGAGGTCGTCGGCGACGACGTGGCGGCGCAGACCCACCGCACGTTGCAGAACCTGGGCGCGATCCTCGCCGCCCACGGCCTGACCTTCGACGACGTCGTCAAGTCGACGGTGCACCTGCAGAACCTGAAGGAGGACTTCGCCGCCTACAACGAGGTCTACAAGTCCTACTTCACCCAGCCCTATCCGGTCAGGACCACCGTAGGATCGCAGCTCATGGACATCCTGGTGGAAATCGACTTCGTGGCCTACAAGGGGCGTTAGTGGATTCTTCGGTGTACGTCTTCGTCGAGGACCTGCGCGACGAAGGCGTCGACGCGGTGCTCGACCGGATCACGGACCTCGGCGTGGCCGGGGTGACCGTGGCCGCCGCCGTCCACCGGATCACGGACGTCACGCCCCACGGCCGCAGCCGGGTCACCGTCCGCCACGACGGGGTGCATTTCCCGCCGCCCCCCGACCTGTTCGGCGTGCTGTCCCCACCGGTCCAGGACGGGGCCGAGGAGAAGATCCTCGACGACCTGCGCGCCGCCTGCCGGGCCCGGGGCCTGGCCTTCCACGGCTGGGCGGTGTTCCTGCGCAGCCCGGCCCTCGGGGCGGCGCACCCCGGGACGACGGTCCGCAACTGCTTCGGCGACCGCAGCGCCCCCGCCGACCTGTGCCCGGCCAACCCCGACGTGCGCGCCTACGCCGTCGGGCTGGCCCGCGCGGTGGCCCGGCAGGGCGTCGACAGCGTGGTGGCCGACTCGCTCCACTTCGCCGCGTTCACGGCCGGGCGCTCCTACATCCCGCTGGGCCCCATGGACGCGTTCCTGCTCGGCCTGTGCTTCTGCCACCACTGCCTGCTGCGGGCGACCCAGCTGGGCGTCAACGCCGAGGTGGCGCGCGAGGAGTGCGCCCGCATCGTCGGCGGCGTCCTCGACGGCGACCCGCCCGCCCAGGGCCAGGTCACCAGGGCCGCGCTGACCGCATATGCGGGCCCGGAAGTCGTCGCCTACGCCCGCGCCCGCTCCGAGACGGTGACCTCGCTGGTCGCCGAGGTGTCGGCGGCGGTCACCGAGGAGGGCTCCCAGCTCACCTTCATGGACGCCACCGGCGCGCTGAAGGGCGCCGCCGACGGCCTCCCGACGGCGGGGCTGTCGGCCCACGACGCGTGGCAGATCGGCGTCGACCTGGTCGCCCTCGGCGACCTGGTGCCCTCGTTCGCGGTGCTCGCCTACGCCCGCGACGCGGCCCGGATCGCCGACGACCTGGCGGCCTACTCGCGCTCGGTCGGCAAGGACCGGGAGCTGCGCGCGGTCCTGCGGCCGGGCATGCCCGACATCGAGGGCTGGGGCGAGCGCCGCCGCGACGTCGACTCGACCGAACGCTTGGCCGCCAAGGTCAGGGCGGCCAAGGCGGCCGGGGCGGCCGGCGTCGACTTCTTCGCCTACGGGCTGGTCAGCCGCAAGGTCCTCAGCAGAATAGACGGGGCACTGTCCGGCTGAGGGAGCACACATGATCGTCCGTGCGATGAAGGATGACGACGCCGACCAGGTCCTGGCCATCTACCAGGCCGGGCTGGACGGCGGCGAGGCCAGTTTCGAGACCGTCGCGCCCGCCTGGGAGGCCTTCGCCGCGGCCAAGCTGCCCGGTCACGCCCACGTCGCCGTCGACCCGGCGTCGGGCGAGGTGGCCGGGTGGGTCGCCGCCTCGGCGGTCTCCAGCCGGTGCGTCTACGCCGGGGTGGTCGAGAACTCCCTGTACGTCGCCCCGGCCCACCAGGGACGCGGGCTCGGGACCCTGCTGCTGAACGCCCTGATCGCCTCGACCGAGGCGGCCGGGATCTGGACCATCCAGGCCGGGATCTTCCCCGAGAACACCGCCAGCCTGCGGCTGCACGAGAAGACCGGGTTCCGGCGGCTCGGCGTCCGGGAGCGCGTCGGCCGCCACCACGACCGGTGGCGGGACGTCGTCCTCCTCGAACGCCGCAGCCGGGTCACCGGCCTCTGAGCGCCGGGCGTCAGGCCGACTCGCGGACGACCAGCTCGGTCGACAGGATCACCGGATCGGCCACCGTCTCGCCCCGCTCCAGCAGGCTGAGCAGCAGCTTCACCATCGCCGCCGCCTGCTCGATGATCGGGTGGCGGACCGTCGTCAGCGGCGGGTCGGTGTAGCGGGCCGCCTCGATGTCGTCGAAGCCGACGATCGCGACGTCGTCGGGCACGCTCCGCCCGGCCTGGCGCAGCGCCTGCATCGCGCCGATCGCCATCAGGTCGTTGGCGATGAACACCGCGTCGAGCTGCGGGTCGTCCTCAAGGAGCTGGCGCATGGCGATCGCGCCGGACTCGCGGGTGAAGTCGCCGACCGCGACGATCGAGCGCCGGTCGGAGTCGCGCAGCGCGGTGCGGTAGCCGGTCAGCCGGTCCTGCCCGCCGATCATGTCCTGCGGCCCGGCGATCGTGGCGATGCGCCGCCGGCCCCGGTCCAGCAGGTGTCTCACCGCCTTCGCGGCCCCGCCCACGTTGTCGTTGTCGACGTAGGGCAGCGCCACGGGGACGGCCGGGCGGCCGTAGGACACCGCCGGGACGCCCATGCGGGTGATCGCGGCGGGCAGCGGGTCGGCGCCGTGCATCGAGATGAGCATGACGCCGTCGACGTGGCCGCTGGCGATGTACCGCTCCACGCGCGCGTGGGACTGGGCCGTGCCGCTGAGCATCAGCACGACCTGCTTGTCGGCCGCCTCCAGCTCGACGCTGGCCGAGCGGATGACGGTGGAGAACATGGGGTCGTCGGAGAACACCCGCGTCGTCGGCTCCGACACCACCAGGGCGATCGAGTCGGTCCGCTGGGTGACGAGGCTGCGCGCCGCCGAGTTGGGCACGTAGCCCAGCTCACGGACGGCGCGCAGCACCACGTCGCGGATCTCGGGACCGACGGTGGCCTGGCCGTTGACGACCCTGGAGACGGTCGCCCGGGAAACCCCGGCTCGTGCGGCGACGGCCTCCAAGGTGGGGCGCTTCATCGACAGGTCCCTCCCACATGGCTCGGGTTGAGGACGATAACGATATCGGCCCCTAGCCCTTCACACTTCCGGCCAGCAGGCCGCGTACGAAGTAACGCTGCATCGACAGGAAGACGATCAACGGGATGATCATGGAGACGAACGCGCCCGAGGTCAGGCGCTGCCACTCGTTGCCCCGGGTGCCGGCCATCTGCGCCAGCCGTACCGTCATCGGAGCCGTGTCCGCCGTGCCGCCCGAGAAGATCAGCGCGACCAGCAGGTCGTTCCACACCCAGAGGAACTGGAAGATGCCGAACGCCGCCAGCGCGGGGGCCACCAGCGGCAGGACGACCTTGCGCAGGATCGTGCCGTGGGTGGCGCCGTCGACACGGGCCGCCTCCATCAGTTCGCCGGGCAGTTCCGACATGAAGTTGTGGATCAGGAACACGCCCAGCGGCAGCGCGAAGCAGGTGTGCGCGAACCAGACCTGGATGAACTGGCCCGGCCCTTCGAGGTTCCAGGCCGGCATCAGGGTGATGCCGAAGACCTCCACACCCTGCGAGAAGAACGACAGCAGCGGCACGAGAGCCATCTGCAGCGGCACGACCTGGAGGGCGAAGATGCCGATGTAGACCCAGTCACGGCCGCGGAACCGCGTCCACGACAGCGCGTAGGCCGCGAACGTGGCCAGCGCCAGCGGGAACAGCACCGACGGGATCGTGATCACGACGGAGTTGATCAGGAAGCTGGCCAGGCGGCCCGACGACGACGAGCTGCCGAACAGCACCTCCCGGTAGTTCTCCAGCGTCAGCGCGGGGTTGGTGAAGAACGTCCACCAGCCGGACCCCTTGATGTCGTCCTCCGGCCGGAACGACGACAGGAACAGGCCGAACGTGGGGGTCGTCCAGAGCAGCGCGATGACGACCGCGATCAGGCTGGCGGTGCGGCTGGTCAACCGCTTGCGGACCCGGCCGACGGACGTCTTCGGTTCGGTCTTGACGGCCACGCTCGGGGCGATGGTGGTCATCTCATGCCTCCCGGCGCTGCCGCAACGAGCGGATCTGATAGACGACGATGGGCGTCACGAGCACGAAGAGGAACACGGCCAGCGCCGCGCCCTTGCCCGCCTCGCCGTAGCGGAACGCCTGGTTGTACATCTCGTTGGCGATGACGCTGGTGTCGAACTGGCCGCCCGTCATGGTGCGGACGATGTCGAACAGCTTCAGGGTGCCGATCGACTGGGTCACCAGCACCACCACGAGCGCGGGGCGGATCGAGGGGAGCGTGACCCGGAAGAACATCTGGAGCGGGGTCGCGCCGTCGAGCCGGGCGGCCTCGACGATCTCGGCCGGGATGCCCTTGATCGCGGCCGACAGGACCACGGTCGCGAAGCCGGCCTGGATCCAGACCATGACGACGATCAGGAACAGCGTATTGGTCGGGGCCTCCTGCAGCCACTGCTGCGGTTCGCCGCCGAGCCACACCACGAACTGGTTGAGCAGGCCGATCTGGTTGGCGTCCTCGGGGCGGTAGGCGTAGACGAACCGCCAGATGATGCCCGCGCCGACGAACGAGATCGCCATCGGCAGGAACACCAGCGACTTGGCCGCCGCCTCGAAGCGGGACTTGTCCACCACGACGGCGTACACGAGACCGATGGCCGTGACCAGCAGCGGCACCAGCAGCACCCAGATCAGGGTGTTGCGCAGGACGGTGATCGCCTCCGGCTGGGTGAACATCCAGAGGTAGTTGTCCAGGCCGACGAACTGGCTGCTGTCGCCGTTCATGAACGACAGCAGGGTGGTCCGGATGCCGGGGACCACCAGGCCGATCGCGAGCAGCGCCAGCGCGGGGCCGAGCAGCAGGAGTGAGTGTCCCCACGACCGTTCCTTCATGGGGGCGCGGTCGAGCAGGACGAGCATGAGGCCGACGAAGGCCAGGAACGCGATGACGCCGATCAGAAGCTGGAGGAGTTTGGGCGCTTCGGCGGAGAAATCGAAGAAGAAGTCCATGGGGCGAGGTCTCCCGGGTGCGGGTGTGCCCGGCCCCGGAGCCGTGAGCTCCGGGGCCGGGCAGCGGTCCTATGTCAGGACTTCGGCCAGGAGGCCTCGATGAAGTCGAGGGTCGACTTCGTGTCCTTGCCGTTGATCCAGTCGGTCATGCCCTTCCAGAACGTGCCCGCGCCGACCGCGGCCGGCATCAGGTCGGAACCGTCGAAGCGGAAGACCGTGTTCGGGTCCTGCAGCATCTCGATGGAGAGCTTGTCGATCGCGTTCGCGGCCTTGCTGACGTCGACCTTCTTGTTGGCCGAGACGTAGGTGCCCAGGGCCATGCGGCGGTTGGGGAAGTCGCCGCCTGCGAGGTAGGCCTGCACGGCCTGGACCTCGGGACGGTCGGTGAAGGCGGCCACGAACTCGCCGGCGCCGAGGACCGGCTTGCTGTTGGCGTCGTTGCCCGGCAGGTAGAAGGCGAAGACGTCGCCGTCCTCGGCCACCTTGGTGCCCTCGGGCCAGAAGTTGGCGTAGAAGGAGGCCTGGCGGTGCAGGGCGCACTTGCCCTCGGTGATCGGCACGCCGCCCTCCTGGAAGGCGGTCGAGGCGATCGACTTCACGGGGCCGTAGCCGCCGTTGACGTACTTGTCGTTCTTGAGGATCGCGCCGACCTTGTCGACGGCGGTGACCATCTTGGGGTCGTTGAAGGGCAGGTCGTGGGCGACCCACTGGTCGTAGCCGTCGGGGCCGAGGTCGCGCAGGACGACGTCCTCGATCCAGTCGGTGGCGGGCCAGCCGGTGGCGTCGCCCGACTCGATGCCGGCGCACCACGGCTTGATGCCGGAGGCGGCGATGGTCTCGGTCAGGGTCATCAGGTCGGCCCACGTGGTGGGGACGGTCCAGCCCTTCTCGGCGAACATCGAGGGGGAGTACCAGACGAACGACTTCACGCTGGCGCCCAGCGGCGCGCCGTAGAACACGTTGTCGACCGTGGAGTACTTGGCCCAGTCGGCCGACCAGTTCTCGGTGGCCAGCGCCTTGACCTTGTCGGAGGCGGGCTTCAGCTTGCCGGCCTTGGCGAAGCGCTCAAGCAGACCGGGCTGCGGGAAGAACGCGATGTCAGGCGGGTTGCCGGCGTCGGCGCGCACCTGGATCTGGGCCTCGAACTCGCCGGTGCCCTCATAGGTGATCTTGATGCCGGTGCACTTGGCGAAGGGACCCCAGGCCTGCTCGAACAGGTCGGCCTCCGCGTCGCGGATCGGGGAGTAGATGCTCACCGTCGTGCCGTCGAACTTGCCGTATTCGGTGAACGGCGCGCAGTCCGCGGACGCCGCTTCGCCACCTCCGGCCGAGGCTGCCGGGGCGGCGGTGTCGCCGCCGGAGCTACCGCAGCCGGTGGCCACGAGTGCCAAGCCCAAGCCGGCCGCGATGGCGGACAAACGGGCGGGTCGTGAGAGGAGCGACATGGGACCCTTCCTCCAAAGTTCTTCCTTGAACTCTCATCAGAGAGCGGTTCCGGAAGCTTCACCCCGGTTACGACGGCGTGTCAATCCATGTGAGATTACGGTTACCTCATTGTGAATTGGACAGTTCCGTAATCGCGGAGAGCGCTCTCTCGTGACGTAGCGGCCGGTGACCGGGAGGTCGGTGATCGTCACATTCCCGCCAGTCGACACGACATGCCTCATTGGAGGACACGTTATGAGGACGGTCGTGGGAGCGCGACCACGGTTGTGTTCCGATTCGGTCACCACACCCTTGTAAGGGTTTCTTCCGCACGTATCAACAAATAGGAAAGGGGTCAGGGGTGGGTGCCGGGGGTGGCGCTCCCGGAGCGCCGTAGCCGCCTCCTCGGTGGCCGGGCGGCCGGTCGGCAGGGCCCTGCGGATCGCCCTTCGGCGGCGTCGTTGGAGAGCGCTCTCAAGCGTGGGGCGCCGACGCGACATGAAGCATGCGTCAACGGGTCATCACGTGTCACCGCGGAAACGTGTGACAAACGCCCCGCGTTGACATGGGGGCCGACTTGCCGGGATGCTGGCTGAGAGCGCTCTCACGTCGGGGGCCGGATGCATGGGGGCAGCAGGATGAC
Organism: Herbidospora cretacea; assembly: GCF_001570605.1. Taxonomy (GTDB): domain Bacteria; phylum Actinomycetota; class Actinomycetes; order Streptosporangiales; family Streptosporangiaceae; genus Herbidospora; species Herbidospora cretacea. Next base: position 11,220 of record NZ_BBXG01000018.1, read on the forward strand.
CGTGTCGGCGGATCTGGCCAGGGGGGCGCAGGTCCTGGAATTCCCGCAGGGGTTCGTCTGGGGCACCGCGACCGCCGCCTACCAGATCGAGGGGGCCGTCCGCGAAGGGGGACGCGGGCCGAGCATCTGGGACACGTTCAGCGCCACCCCGGGCAAGGTCTTCCAGGGTCACACCGGTGAGGTCGCCTGCGACCACTACCACCGTCACCGCGACGACGTGGCGCTGATGTCCTCGCTCGGCATGGCGGCCTACCGCTTCTCGGTCGCCTGGCCGCGCATCCAGCCCAGCGGCAGCGGCCCGGCCAACCCGCACGGCCTCGACTTCTACGACCGCCTCGTCGACGACCTCCACGAGGCCGGGATCAGCCCCTACGTCACCCTCTACCACTGGGACCTGCCGCAGGCCCTGGAAGACCGCGGCGGCTGGACGGTCCGCGAGACGGCGGAGCGGTTCGCCGAATACTCGGCCGCCGTGTTCCGCCGCCTCGGCGACCGGGTGGAGAACTGGACGACCCTGAACGAGCCGTGGTGCTCGGCCTTCCTCGGCTACGCGGCCGGCATCCACGCCCCGGGGCGCACCGACGTCGGCGCCTCCTTCGCGGCGGCCCACCACCTGCTGCTCGGCCACGGTCTCGCGACGCGGGAGCTGCGCGCCCTCGGCGCCAAGCAGATCAGCATCACCCACGCCCTGTCGCCGATCCGGGGTGAGGACCCCGACGCGGTGGCGGTGCCCGACGGCATCATGAACCGGATCTTCCTCGACCCGGTGCTGCGCGGCGTCTACCCGGCCGACGTGGTCGCGCGGGCCGCGCGCTTCACCGACTGGTCGTTCGTCCAGGAGGGCGACCTGGCGCTGATCGGGCAGCCGATCGACGTGCTGGGCGTCAACTACTACAACCCGACCTTCACCGAACCCCGCCCCGGCGAGCCCGCCAACCCGGTCTTCCCGGGCAGCGAGGGCATCGGGTTCCCCGTTCCCGACGGTCCGAAGACCGCCATGGGCTGGCCGATCGAGGCCGCGGGCCTCACCGAACTCCTGGTGAGCCTGTCCCGCGACTACCCCGGCGTGCCGCTCATGATCACCGAGAACGGCGCCGCCTTCGACGACACGCTCATCGGGGGCCGAGTCGACGACAGGCGGCGCACGGAGTTCCTCGACGCCCACTTCCGGGCCGCCCACGACGCCATCGCCCAGGGCGTCGACCTGCGCGGATACCTGGTGTGGAGCTTCCTGGACAACTACGAGTGGGCCTACGGGTACGACAAGCGCTTCGGCCTGGTCTACATCGACTACGCGACGCAGGAGCGCGTGCCGAAGGACAGCGCGAAGTGGTACTCCGAGGTGATCCGCCGGAACGGCCTGGTGTGACCAGGCCCACGCTGGAGAAGGTCGCCGCGCGGGCCGGCGTCTCCAGGGCGACGGTCTCCCGGGTGGTCAACGGCTCGACGACCGTCGCCGAGCACATCCGCGTGGCGGTCCAGCGGGCCGTCGAGGAGCTCGGGTACGTCCCCAACCAGGCCGCCCGCAGCCTGGTGACCCAGCGGGCCGACTCGATCGCGCTGGTCTTCTCCGAGCCGCCGGTCCGCGTCTTCTCCGACGACCCGACCTTCGCCGGGATCATCCGGGGCGTCTCGCTGGAGGCCGACGCGGCCGACAAGCAGGTCGTGCTGATGCTGGCCGGGTCGTCCCGGGGCCACGAGCGGGTCGAGCGCTACACCACGTCGGGCCACGTCGACGGGGTGATCGTCGCCTCCATGCACGGCGCCGACCCGCTGCCCGCCGCGCTGGCCCGCCGGGGCATCCCGGTGGTCTGCAGCGGGCGGCCCCTGACGGGGTCCTCTCTCCCGTACGTCGACATCGACAACGTCGGCGGCGCAGAGTCGGCGGTGCGGCACCTGCTGGAGTCGGGCCGCAGGCGGATCGCCACCATCGCCGGCCCGCCCGACATGGTGGCCGGGATCGACCGCCTGACCGGCTACCGCTCGACGCTCCGTGACTCGGGCCGCCGGTCGATCATCGCCATCGGCGACTTCACCCGCGACGGCGGCTTCGACGCCATGAACCAGCTCCTGGAGGACGACCCCGCCCTCGACGCGGTGTTCGCGGCCTCGGACATGATGGCGCTCGGCGCGCTCCAGGCCCTGCGCAGGGCGGGCCGCCGGGTCCCCGACGACGTGGCGGTGATCGGCTACGACGACATCCCGTCGGCGCCCTACGCGGATCCGCCGCTGACGACGGTCCGGCAGCCGACCCTGCGGATGGGCCGGGAACTCGCCCGCCTGCTGCTGAACCCCGGCGAGTCGGTGATCCTCCCGACCGAGCTGGTGGTCCGGGAGTCGGCCTGACCGTCCGAATCCGGGACATCGAGCAGGTGGACGCCGCCGGCCGACCGGCTGCACGCCGACCTCGGCACACTCTATTCGGGCTGACCCGCCTCGATCGCGGTCCTCATCTCGGCCGCGCCGTAGCGCATGCGGATCTCGACCTCCCCGGCGGCGCTGTCGGGGAGGACGTCGGCCGTCCAGACCAGCGTGCCGTCGGGCCGGACCTCGAACGAGGCGTGGTGGTGGACCAGCGGGGGACGGGCTCCGGCGACGACCGCGTAGGCGAAGCGGCGGGCCTCGTCGTCGAGGGAGACGATCAGCTCCTCGACCACGTTGCCGTCGGGGAAGGTGAGGTATCTGCGGCCGTTCTCGATCTTCGTGTCGACGACCCGGCCGGGCAGCAGCCGCTCGTGGACGGCGCCGACGTCGCGGATGACGTCCCAGATCCGATCAGGGGGGGCGGCGACGGGCGTCTCGACGCGGATGAAGGCCACGAACGGACCCTACCGGTTTCAGATGATCTTTCCGTCGATGCCCCAGAGAGCGGCCACCCGGTCGAGGTGTTCCTGGAACACGCCGTCGACGCCGGTCGCGACCCATCCCTCGGGGACGTCGCGATCGGCGGGACAAAGGGAGTAGTTGCCTTCGCCATCCATGATGACCTTGAACGTGCGGGGGGCCATATCTGCCCCTTTCCACCGACTGAGAGCGCTCTCTGTTCAGAATCCACCCGTTCCTGTAGAACGTCAAGAGGTGTACGTTCAATCCCTGAACAAGGGAGATCGTTTGATGGCCAACTCGCTGACGGCTCTTCGGGAGACCAACCGCCGCCTGATCACGGAGACGGTACGCAAATCCGGCTCCCTGACCCAGGCGCAGCTCGCCCGTCAGACGGGCCTGTCCCCGGCGACGGTCTCGACCATCGTCAGGGAGCTGCGCGACGCGGGACTGGTGGAGATCTCCCAGGCCGGAGGCCGTCGCCACCTCATCTCCCCGGTCCGCGAGACCGGGCTCGTCGTCGGCGTCGACTTCGGGCACTCGCATCTGCGGGTGGCGCTGGCCGAGCGGTCCCACCGGGTGCTGGCCGAGGAGGCGATCCCGTTCGACATGGGGGTCCGGGCGCCCGAGGGGCTGGCGGCGGCCGAGCGTCTGATCATCGATCTGCTGGGACGGGCGGGCGTCGACCGCGCCGAGATCAAGGCCGTCGGGCTCGGGCTGCCGGGACCGATCGACCCGCAGACCGGGATCATGGGGTCGAGCACCATACTGCCCGGCTGGGCCGGCGTCGATCCGGCCGCCGAGCTGGGACGACGTCTCGACGTGCCGGTCGTGGTCGACAACGACGCCAACCTCGGAGCGCTGGCCGAGGCCACGTGGGGGGCGGCCAAGGGGCGGCGCGAGGTGGCGTACATGAAGATCGGCACGGGGGTCGGCGCGAGTATCCTGATCGACGGCCGGCTCTACCGGGGCGCGACCGGGACCGCCGGGGAGCTCGGCCACATCACGATCGACGAGAACGGCCGGCTGTGCCGGTGCGGCAACCGCGGCTGCCTGGAGACGCTGGCCGGCGGGCAGCAGCTCATCGACCTGGTCCGGCCCACCCACGGGCAGGTCACCGTGTCGCGGCTGGTCGAGCTGGCCCACGGCGGCGACATCGGCTGCCGCCGGGTGATCGCCGACGCCGGGCGGCATCTCGGGGTCGCAGTGGCGAGCCTGTGCAACATCCTCAACCCGGGCCTGGTGGTGATCGGCGGCGCGCTGGCCGAGGCGGGCCCGCTGCTGATCGAGCCGATCATGACCGTGGTCGGCCGCCTGGCCATCCCGAGCGCGGCCCACGCGGTCACCGTGGTGAAGGGTGAACTGGGCGAACGCGCCGGAGTGCTCGGAGCGCTCGCGCGTGTTCAGAGTCCGAATATAGAGAGCGCTCTCTAGAAGCTTCACCGGAGCTCTTGACGACGTGTGAAGCCGGGCGCACAGTAACGGCAATCTGCGACTTCCCACGTCCCGAAAGGTTCCGATGGCAACCTTACGAGTCGGTAAACGCTCTCTGGTCGGGTGGATAGCCGCCCTCGTGGTGCCGGTCCTGTGCATCGGCGTCGCCAACGCGGCCGTCCCCTCGACCCCCTCGGGCTGGACCCTGGTCTGGTCCGACGACTTCAACGGCTCGGCGGGCACCCTGCCCTCGTCGGCCAACTGGATCATCGACACCGGCCACGGCTATCCGGGCGGCCCCGGCAACTGGGGCACCGGGGAGATCCAGAACTACACCTCCAGCACCCAGAACCTCAGCCTCGACGGCAGCGGCAACCTGCGCATCACCCCGATCGGCAGCGGCCAGAACTGGACCTCCGCCCGGATCGAGAGCCGCCGCGCCGACTTCAAGCCCGACGCCGGCCGGATCCTGCGGATCGAGGGCCGCATCCAGATGCCCAACGTGACCGGCAACGCGGCGCTCGGGTACTGGCCCGCCTTCTGGGCCCTGGGCGCCCCCTACCGGGGCAACTACTGGAACTGGCCCGGCATCGGCGAGTTCGACATCATGGAGAACGTCAACGGGATCAACCAGGTCTGGGGCGTCCTCCACTGCGGCGTCACCCCCGGCGGCAACTGCAACGAGACCAACGGACTCGGCGCCTTCCGCACCTGCCCCGGCTCCTCCTGCCAGTCGGCGTTCCACACGTACAGATTCGAGTGGGACCGCTCGATCACGCCCAACCAGTTCCGCTGGTACGTCGACGGCCAGAACTACCACACCCTCAGCCAGAACCAGTTCGACGCGACGACCTGGTCCAACATGACGAGCCACGCGGGCTACTTCCTGCTGCTCAACGTGGCGATGGGCGGCGGCTTCCCCAACGGCGTGGCCGGGTTCGGCACCCCGACCTCCGCCACCGTCAGCGGCCGTCCCATGGTCGTCGACTACGTCGCCGTCTATCAGAGCGGCACCGGCACGACCCCGCCCCCGTCATCGCCGCCCCCGACCGGCGGCGTGATCCAGGCCGAGTCGTACACCGCCCAGCAGGGCACCCAGCTGGAGACCACGACCGACGCGGGCGGCGGCCAGAACGTCGCCTACATCTCCAACGGCGACTGGCTGCGCTACTCGGTCACCTTCAGCGGCGAGACCCAGTTCAACGCCCGGGTCGCCTCCGGCGCGGCCGGCGGAGTCAGCGGGCTCGTCCAGGTGCGGCTCGGCAGCCCCACCGGCACGGTGATCGGCCAGATGTCGGTCGGCAACACCGGCGGCTGGCAGTCGTGGCGCACCGTCCCGGCCAACATCTCGTCCGTCTCCGGCACGCAGACCGTCTACATCACCTTCAGCAGCGGTCAGCCGGCCGACTTCGTCAACCTCAACTACTTCACGTTCTCCCGGTAGAGGTCCCGCAGCAGCGAGATCTCCGCGCAGTGGTGGACCAACTCCCGGTTCAGCCACCAGACGATGGCGATGAACGGCACCGTGGGGTCGAGCCCGGCCGGGAACTGGCTGAACCCCACGGTGTCGAGCTGCCCCTCGGTGAGCCGGTCGACGTCCTCCTTCCAGCGGTCGACGATCTCCCAGAGGACCTTCTGGGCGTCGTCGGCCGTGTGGGGGATCTCCAGGTCGTCGAAGAGCATCCGGCGGTCGCCGAACGTCCAGTCCCACCGCAGGGTGAAACAGGCGATCAGGTGGGCGACCCGCCAGGCGATGCTGGTGACCGGCGGGGGAACCGGCTCGTGGGGGGAGAAGTCGGCGATCCAGTCGCCCTTGCCGTAGACGTCGACGTCGCCGTCGAGCCGTCTCCGGACGGTCCAGGAGTTGCCCGGCGCGGGCTCCCAGAAGTACTCGTCGTCGGTCAGGCCCCGAAGACGGGTCCTGCTGAACTCGACAGAGGTCTCAAGCTGGTCGAGCAGAAGTCCGACCCGATCGGTGCGCAGTTCCATGCCCGGGCACTACCCCCGGACCGTCCACTCATGAGCGTCGAGGAACGACCGGTCGCCCACCAGATAGAGCAGCACGATGCGCCGCACGTCCTCCTTGCCCGGAGTGGTCATGGTCCGGATGACGCCCGCCTCCTTGAAGTCGACCTCGTAGCCGGGGGAGACCTGGACGAAGTGGTTGCCGTAGACGACCAGCGCCATGAACGGGTTCTCGGCCGACAGCGTCTCCAGGACGTCGTTGACCAGGTTCAGATCCGGGTCGTGGACGACCATGCCGTCGCCGGTGTGGAGCTGGACCTCGCGGTAGGCGCCCAGGGGCTCGCGGTTGTGGACCAGATGCCGCCGGACGTCGTAGCAGACCAGGTTGTGCTCCCGGGCGAAGGCGAAGGCGGCGTTGCCGACCTCGTCGGTCAGCTCGTCGGGCGCGCTCACGAACGCGCCGTCCACCGTGGCCCCCGGGAGGGCGGCGGCCAGCAGACGGCTGGTCTCCGCCGGGATCCGCGCCTTGGGATAGAGGTCCCTGGCGTCTTCCCTGGAGATCGGTTCGGGTTCGTGCCAGACGGCCAGCTCGAAGGTCATGGCACCGACGATAGGGCCAGATCCGGCCCGGTCAGCCGGTGGTGGCGACTTTCTGGATCGCGCGGGCCAGGGCGGCGACGTCCAGGCCCTCGAGGTGGTCGAGCAGGTGCCGGCGCACGCTGGCCAGGTTGCTCGGCCAGGCGCGTTCCAGGCGGGCGAGCCCGGCGTCGGTGAGGACGGCGTTCCAGCCGCGGGCGTCGTCGTCGCTCCTGACCCGTTCGATCAGGCCCTGCTTCTGCAGGACGCCGGCGATGCGCGTCATGCCGCTCAGCGACAGTTCGCAGGCCACCGCGAGTTCGCCCATCCGCATCCGGCGCTCCGGGGCCTCCGCCAGCCGCATGAGGGCGGTCCACTCGATGAGCGGCAACTGCTGTTCGCGGACCATGTCGGCGTCGATCGCGCGGGGGAGCGCGTACATCAGCCGGGGGAGCGCGCGGACCAGGGTCTCCTCGTCGGGGGTGAGCCGTGGTGTGGTCATGGCCACATAGTACTTGCTTCACGAAGGAAGTATTGTCCTTGCTTGACGAAGCAACCATTTATCGAAGGAGACATCATGGGATCGCTGGACGGGAAGGTCGTACTGATCACCGGCACCGCCGGAGGACAGGGGCGGACCGCGTCGCTGGCCTTCGCCCGAGAGGGCGCGATGGTGGTCGGATGCGACATCCAGACCGCCGCCAACGACGAGACGGTGCAACTGGTCCGCCGCGCCGGCGGCGAGATGACCGGCGTCGCCCCGATCGACCTCACCGACCCCGAGCAGGCCCGGCAGGTCGTCGAGGACGCCGTCGCGATCTACGGCGGGCTCGACGTCGTCTACAACAACGCCGCCCTGCCCCGCTTCGGCCCACTGCCCGGCTTCTCGGTCGACGACTGGCGCACGACCATCGCGGGCGAACTCGACATCCCCTTCTACGTGTCCAAGTTCGCCTGGCCCCACCTGGTCACACGCGGCGGCGGCGTCATCATCAACGTCGCGTCGATGGCCGGCCTGATCGCCGGCGAGGTCCCCCCGATGGTCGCCCACAGCGCCGCCAACGCCGGCGTCATCGGCATGACCAGGCAACTCGCGCTCGAAGGCGCCCCACTGGGAATCCGCGCCGTGGCCATCAGCCCCGGACCGGTTCTCACCCCCGCCAGCGACCGCGACCTCGGCGACGACCAGGCGGCCAGGGACGCGATCACCAGGAAGACCATGCTCAAGCGCTTCGCACGGCCCGAGGAGATCGTCGAACTGGCCGTCTTCCTCGCCTCCGACCGGGCCGCCTACATCACCGGGGCCAACTACGCGGTCGACGGCGGCGCCACGGCGTGGTGACCTCTGCCCTCGGCCGGGGATCCCCTGTTGCCAGGAGCCGGGGCGCGGTGGTTCGGCGTCGTGTCCGGGGACCGGGGGCTAGATCTCCCGCGGCCCGGACCGGCTCCGGGCCGTCGCCGCCAGGTCGCGGACGACCTGGATCAGCTCGGCCGGGTCGAAGGGCTTGGTCAGATAGGAGTCGACGCCGATGCCCAGTCCCCGGCGCTTGTCGTCCTCCTGCGCCCTGGCCGTGATCAGGACGACCTTGACGTGGGTGGTGGCCGGGTCGGTCCGCAGCTTGGTGGCGGTCTCCCAGCCGTCGAGCCGCGGCATCATGACGTCGAGGGTGATCACGTCGGGATCGACCTCTTTGACCCGATCGAGGCAGTCCTGCCCGTCGAAAGCTGTATGGACATCGAAGCCCTCCAAGGTCAGATTGACCGCGATGAGCTGCCGGATGACCTCGTCGTCGTCGACGACGAGTACGCGCCCCAAAACCTCACCCACGGCCGCGAGGCTACCCCCGGGGGACGGGCGGCGCGGGGTTTTCGGGGGATGTGTGCCCGGGCGCGTCGCATAACGGTGTGCGAAGAGGGGCTGGAGTACTGGTAATCTGAAGTCGTTCCTGAGCCCCCTTAGCTCAGGGGATAGAGCACCGGCCTCCGGAGCCGGGAGCGCAAGTTCGAATCTTGCAGGGGGCACCTGATCTTCACCAGCAAAAACTAGCTATGACCAGCATGAATAGCGTTGAACGGGCGAGTCTCCAGTCTCACGGAGGCTCGCCCGTTCTCATTGGCGCTCGCTGGTTGTGGGCCAGTTGTGGGCCAACGGTGGGCCGGGTTTGATCAGGCTTTGAGGACTGCCTCGATGCGCTGGTTGATCTGCTCCGCCTGCCCGTCCAGGCATTTGGCGTAGCGCTTGAGCAGGACTTCCACGCTGTTGCCGGCGCGTTCGGCGACGGTGGCCGGGTCAACCCCTGCGTTGAGCCACGTGGACAGGGAGGCGTGCCGCAGGTCGTAGGGTCTGCCAGCCAGGGGAGAGGCGGCCTGCTGAGGCGTCAGCGCCAAGCGTCTGGATTCTTCCCATGCGCGGGCATAGGTGGAAGCTCCGAGTACTCCGCCGCGTTCGTTGCGGAACAGTCGGCCGCCTGGGGCCGTGCCGAACTCTTCCAGGTGGGTGCGGAGGATGGTCACCAACTCGGGAGGGATCGGAACGGGCCGCACCTCCTGTTCCTCGCGCTGTTTGAGCCCGCGCTGATCATGAACCGTGCCGTTGTCGGTCCACTGCTTGCCGCTGCTGGGACGGGTTACTTCAAGGGTGAGAAGGCCCCAACCTTGGTCGGGTAGGAAACAGTCGGTCTGCCGGAGTCCGACGGCTTCGGCAGACCGCATGCCCGCGTAATAGAGGGTCGCGAAGAAAGCAGCCAGACGACGGCCTCGGGCGCGGTGCCAGCTTCCGACGTAGGACAGGCCGGTGAGCAGTTCGCGAGCCTGAGAAGGATTGACCACGCGCCGACGGTCAATGGCGGTGTCTCGACTGGTCTTTTTCCGCTTCAGCCGCTTGAGAGGAGGTTCGGACAGTTCGCCAAGTTCGATGGCGTATTCGAGTGCGGTGTTCAGGCCGCGACGTCGCCGGGCGATCGTGTCCGGTGCCGCCCGCTTGCCGTCGCGAGTTTGGCCGAGTTCATGCCCGATCAGTCGGATAGCGGTGGGCGTCGCTAACTCCCCTACGGAGCCCAGTAAGCAGGGCAAACAGGTGACGTCACCGAACCGGTACGAAGATCACTTTCCTAGCGCCAATTCCTGCACCCAGCCTCTTCGGAGGCCTGTACGCGCTGGTCACCCTCACACCAGTACCCAGAAGATGTCTTATACGGAAAATATACGGAGCCTTGCTACTTTGAAGCGGGAATTTTCCGTGCCGGCGAGATCTAAGCACAGATCAGTCGGCTGATCGTCAAGACGGGAGAGGTGTGGGTAAGAAGTCTTCACAGCTCTTGCTGAAGTTTCTGGCTATTACTATAGCCGCAACGAGTGCAATAGCGATTTTCGGCAGTCCTGCGGTGGCAGCGGTTCCCAAGGGCTGCTATGCGACCCACGTCGAGTTCGATGAATGGCAATGGTATAGCGGGATGGGATGGTCCTACTGTCCATCAGGCGCCGGCGTCTATCACCTAGTGATTCTCGAGTGCAAGAGGGATAGTCCTATAAACGCCGTGTATAATAAATGGGGCCCGCGCGTCAAACCGGGCAAGTACTCATACGCATATTGCGATAGTGGAGATATCGCGATCAAATCCCATCTCAGCTACTATTAAACGAATGACCCGACGCCGATCCGCCAGTTCCGGGCGAAGGCAGCCGACTCCGCCCGGCGGGTAGGTTCGCTCGCATCGACCGAGCGGTCGGTGCGGCGAACACACTACGCGAGCTATTGGGACACCGAAGAGGTCATAAGCGGGTCTGCCGTGGGCGGGACATTTTCATGCGTACCCTGTGGGCCAATCATGGGCCAGCATGCGCCTCTATACGATGGGTATCTGGCATATATGCAGGTCAGGCCATGTTGGCGATGAGAACCTGCAACCCTCTCCGGAGCCGGGAGCGCAAGTTCGAATCTTGCAGGGGGCACCGAAATCGCTTCACCCGAAACCCTCACGACCTCCACCGGTCATGGGGGTTCTTCGTTTCCCCGCAGAGATCAGAGCGCTTCCCGGCAGAGGGTGTCGAGGGCCTCGGCCGAGTGGGTGTCGTGGTCGGCCTGCAGGGTGATCAGGTGCTGGCCCGGTGACCCGGCCAGGGAGAACACCTCGGTGTTGACCGTCAGTTCGCCGACCAGCTCGTGGCGGAAGCGGCGTCTGCGGCCCGGTTCGACCTGGACGTCGTAGCGCGCCCACGCGTCGCGGAACTCGGGGCTCTCGTCGGACAGTTCCTCGATCAGGCCGGTCATGCGGGAGTCGTGGGGGTTGCGGCCGGCGATGGCGCGGAAGTGGGCGACCTTGGCGCGGGCGGTCGACTCCCAGTCTCCGTAGAACTCCCTGACGACGGGGTCGAGGAACATGGCGCGAAGGGTGTTGTTGCCGACCTTCGTCCGGCGCTTGAAGCCGTTGCTGTAGAAGGCGGTGGCCGACGGGTTCAGGGCGACCACCTCCATGTACTGGTTGATCACGAAGGCGGGGGTCCGGTGCCAGCTGTCCATCAGGCGGATCAGATTGTCGCTGACGTGGTCGGGGTCCTCGGGCGGGGAGGGGGCGGGGTCGACCGGCAGGTCGCCTCGGGCCAGGGTGTAGAGATGGGTCAGGGCGTCGGTGCCGAGGGTGAAGACCTCCGCCAGGGCGGAGATCACCTGGTCGGAGGGGTTGCGTTCGCGGCCCTGTTCGAGGCGGACGTAGTAGTCGGTGCTGACGCCGATCAGCATCGCCACCTCCTCCCGCCGGAGGCCGGGGGTGCGGCGGGAACCGGCGTCCGGAAGATCGACTCGGGCCGGAGGGGTCGCCTCGCGCCGGGCCCGGAGGAACTCGCCGAGCTTTCGGTCGTTATCCATAAACACACCTTATGGGCGTTATGCCCTGTTTGAGGGGGTGTGTCACTGACAGGGTCCTCGGTACGTGGGAGTACCGCGGTCACCCTGCCTGGGTGGATCCGTCCTACGGTCGGTTTCATGGACAGAAGCGACATTCTCGACATCGCCGGTGCGAACCCGTGCCTGCGGCAGCTCATGGACGGCTGGCACGGGGTTCCCGTCCTCCTCTGTGACCCGGTGATGAACGTGCGCGCGGCCAACGATCTCGGGACCGCGCTGCTGAGCGGGCTGCGGTACGGCCACAACCTGTTCAAGCTGGTCTTCCTCGACCCGGCGGCGGGCGACTTCTTCATCGAGTGGCCGCACATCGCCGCCGCCGCGGCCGATCTGCTGCACTCCATCGCCGCCCAGGACCACCATCCCGGCCTGGACGCCCTGATCGGCGAACTCGGCGAGCGGAGCGAGGAGTTCCGGCGGATCTGGGCCGGGCACGACGTGTCGTCGGACGCCCGCCGGGTCAAACGCCTGCGCCACCCGCTCGTGGGCGAGCTCACCCTCTTCTGCGACGTGCTCGACGTCGAACGCCTGCCCGGCCATCACGTGCTCGCCTTCCAGGCCGAGCCGGGCAGCCCCTCCCAGCGCGCGCTCGACCTCCTGGCCACCCTTGGCGCCGCGGCCCGATGAAGACGATCCGGAGGCCGACCGTGACCATCTCCCACCCACCCCGCTCCATATCCATCCGCACCCGCTGCACCACGGCCACCTCGCTGCTGGTCCTGACCATCCTCGCGGTGCTGCTCACGCTGGACGCGACCGTCCTGCCCCTGCGCTCCTCCCTGGAGGCCGCCGCGGACGAGGGCCTGCTGGAGGGCTACGACCTGGAGGTCCTGCTGATCGCGTTCGGCCTGGTGCTGACCGCCGGGGCTGGGGCTGCCACCTGGTGGGTCGTCGGCCGGGCGCTACGACCTATACGGGCCTTCCGGGCCCACATCGACAAGATCACCGCCAGCAACCTGGGACGCCGCCTGCCCATCCCGCCCGGGGGCGACGAGTTCGCCGAACTGGCCCGTGCGGCCAACCTCACCTTCGCCCGGCTGGAGGAGGCGGTCGTCCAGCAGCAGGGTTTCGCGGCCATGGCCTCCCACGAGCTGCGCAACCCCATCGCGGGCCTGCGCGCCGAGCTGGAGGACGCCCTCGAACACCCCGAGGACACCGACCCGGCCCACAGCCTGCGGGCGGCCCTGACCACGGTCGAGCGCCTGGACACCATCGTCGCCGACCTGCTCGCCCAGGCCCGCCTGGACGCCACGGGCGGCACCGCCCCGCACGAGCTCATCGACCTCAGCGAACTCCTCGTCCAGGAGGCCGGCCGGATGAACGGGACGGTCGGCGGCGTCCCGGTCGGGATCGACGTGGCCAGCGACGTGTGGATCTTCGGGTCGCGCATCCAGCTCGTCCGCGCCCTGGCCAACCTCGTCGGCAACGCCCGGCGGCACGCCGTCTCCTCGGTCGGGCTCAGCCTCACCGCGTCCGCCGACGAGGCGGTCATCACCGTGACGGACGACGGCCCCGGGATTCCCCCCGCCGACCGTCAGCGCGTCTTCGAGCGGTTCACCCGCCTGGACGACGCCCGCCGCCTCGACGTGGGCGGCAGTGGGCTGGGCCTGGCCATCACCCGCGACATCGCCGACCGCCACGACGGCACCCTGACGCTGGAGGACTCCAAGGTGGGCGCCCGGTTCGTGCTGCGGGTCCCGCGCATCGTGGTGCTGTGAGCAGCGCCGTCAAATCTACGCATATGGTGATTAAATGGACAGCAGTAACCTCTTGGGCGATTTCCTGCGCGCCCGGCGTGAGGCCACCAGTCCAGCCGAGGCCGGTTTCCTGCACGCCCCCTCCCGCCGCACCCCCGGGCTCCGGCGGGAGGAGGTGGCGATGCTCGCCGGAGTGAGCATCTCGTACTACGTCCGGCTGGAGCAGGGGCGCGAGCGCAACCCGTCCGCGCAGGTGCTGAGCGCCCTGGCCCGGGTGCTGCGCCTGGACCCCGACGCCACCGCCTACCTCTACTCGCTCGCGCATCCGTGGGCGCGTCCCCCGGTGGTGACCGGCGTCGTGGAGCAGGCCAGCCCGAGTCTGCTGCGCCTGGTCGACCTGTCGAGGCACGCCCCCGCGCTGGTGCTGGGCCGCCGCTTCGAGGTGCTTGCCTTCAACCCCCTCGCCGAGGCTCTGTACGAGGGCATGGGACAGCTCGACAACTGCGCGCGCATGATCTACCTCAGCCCGAACGCCGCCGACTTCTACCCCGACTGGGAGAAGGCCGCCCGCGCCAAGACCGCCCAGTTGCGCACCATCGTGGCCGCCGACCCCGACGATCCCTACCTGCGCGACCTGGTGGCGGAGCTCACCGACCGAAGCGCGGACTTCCGCCGCATCTGGGCGCTGCACGAGGTGCAGACGCGCGGCAACGAGGTGAAGGACCTGCGCCATCCCCGGATGGGCGACCTGACCCTGTCGTGGGAGGTGCTCTCGGTCAGCGGGACCGGCCAGAAATTCATCTCCATGGCCGCCGAGCCGGGCAGCCGGACCGAAGCGGCCCTGCGGCAACTGGCCGCCGAACTCGCGGGTCGGGAAGCCCCTTCGCTGAACCGCTGAAAACGCTGAACGCGCGTTTTCCGGCGCGCCGTCGGCTGTCTAGAGAAGTCGTCGTTCCTTTTCCCGGCCAGGGCCGTGCACAACGGCTGTGAGCTGGGCTTTCGTCGTTCTCCTTGGTCAACTCTCGCCGGTCACGGAACGGTAACACCGATGCTTTGTTGAGATATTAACTATCTGTGTCAAGGTACTTGACTACTCTCGGGCCTGCCTGAATTGGTTGTTCGGAACCGGAGAATCCCCGATGGAACCCCTGCATCCGTACCTCCGCCCAGAGTCAGTCCAATGAGCGCGTCCCCCAAGCCGGAGCCGACGGCCATCCTCCGCGCACGCGCGTACGCGAGAACCCATCACCTGCCCAGCCCTTCTCTGCTGATCGACCTGCCTACGGTGGCCGCGGCGTACCGTGCGCTCGCCGACGCGTTCCCCGGCGCCGGCATCCTGTACGCCGTCAAGGCCAACGCCGCCCCCGAGGTGATCTCGGCGCTGGCCGAACTCGGGTCGGGGTTCGACGTCGCCAGCGTCGGCGAGGTCGAACGCTGCCTCGCCCGCGGCGTCCCCGGCCGCTTCCTCAGCTACAGCAACCCCGTGAAGAAGGCCTCCGACATCGCCGCCGCCTACCGGCTCGGAGTCCGCACCTTCGCCTTCGACAACCCCCGCGACCTGTCCCACATCGCCCGGTGGGCGCCCGGGTCGAACGTCTTCTGCCGGATCGCCGTCAGCCCGCCCGACGCGGTGATGCCGTTCGGCGGCAAGTTCGGCTGCGACCCCGACGCGGCGCCCCAGCTGCTCGCCGACGCGGCGGCCCTCGGCCTGCGGCCCCTCGGCATCACCTGGCACGTCGGCTCCCAGCAGTGCAACCCCGACGCCTGGGACGTCGGCATCGCGGCGGCGGCGAAGATCGCGTTGCAGCTCGACTCGGCCGGCATCCCGCTGCCGATGATCAATATCGGCGGGGGGCTGCCCATCTCGTACAGCCCGACCCCCGCCTTCGGGAACCCGGCGCTGGTCGAGGTGCTCGGCCAGGCCGTCGACGCCTCGCTCAACCGTCACTTCGGCAGCCGCAACCGGCCGCGTCTCGTCCTGGAGCCGGGGCGGGCGATCGTCGGACCGGCCGGGATCCTGCGGGCCGAGGTGGTGACCGTCCGGGAGGGCCGGGCCGCCGACCTGCGACGCTGGGTGTTCCTGGACGTCGGCCGCTACAACGGGCTCGTCGAGACCGAACGCGAGGCCATCGCCTACCGGCTGCGCACCCCCGGCGTGACCGGGCCGACCGGTCCCGTCGTGCTGGCCGGGCCGACCAGCGACGGCGACGACGTGATCTACCAGCGCGTCCAGTACGAACTCCCCCTGGCGCTGGCGCCCGGCGACGTGGTGGAGTTCCTCGACGCGGGGGCGTACACCTCCAGCTACTCCTGCGCCTCGGTCAACGGGCTGCCCGCCCTCCCGACGTTCTGCGTGGAGGGGTGATGACGGTCGCGATCGGCGAGTTCGCCGGATGTCACGTGCTGGCCGAACTCCGGGAGGTCGACGCCGGCCTCCTCGACGACCTCGCCCACCTGGAGGCCGCGCTCAAGCGGGCGCTCGCCGCGTCGGGCGCGACCGTCCTGGACATGACCTCCCACCGGTTCATGCCGCAGGGGGTCACCATCCTGGCGCTGCTGGCCGAGTCCCACGCGTCGCTGCACACCTACCCCGAGCACGCCGCCGTCTTCGTCGACGTGTTCACCTGTGGGGCGGCCGACCCGCGCACCGCGGTCGACCTGCTCACCCATGAGCTCCAGCCCGGGAGGGTCACCGTCCAGGTGATCACCCGGGGCGACATCCCCGCGGAGGCAACCTCATGATCACCATCAACGGCACCACCTGGGTCGCCGAGCCCATCGCCGACGGCATGGAGCGGCTCTGGCGCGTGGACGAGGTCATCCACAGCGAGACCACGCCCTTCCAGAACCTCGACTTCGCCCGCACCGCCCACGGGATCACCCTGTTCGCCAACGGCGAGCGCCAGAGCAGCGAGCAGACCCAGCAGGTCTACCACGAGGCCCTGACCATCCCGCCGGTGCTTCTGGCCGCCCGGGTGGACCGGTGCCTGGTCATCGGATCGAGCGAGGGCGTCGCCTGCCAGATGCTCGTGGCCTGCGGCGCGAGCCGGGTCGACCACGTCGACATCGACGAGCAGGCGGTCCGCCTGTGCGCCACCCGCCTGCCCTACGGCTACACGGAGAAGGAGCTGCGGGCCGCCGAGACCGGCGACGGCCCGGTCCACGTCCACTACGAGGACGGCTACGCCTTCGTCGAGGCCGCCGTCCGGGCGGGCGAGACGTGGGACGTCGTCATCGTCGACCTCCCCGACGAGACCGACGACGGCCAGGCCCAGCACGACCGCCTCTACGGCTCGGCGTTCCTCAACCTGTGCGCCCGTGCGCTGGCCCCCGGCGGTGTCATCTCCACCCAGGCCGGCTGCCCGACGATGTGGCGGCAGGCGACGCTGCGCCGCTCATGGGCCAACTTCATCGCCCAGTTCCCGACGGTGGTCTACTTCGGATCGGCGGCACACGAATGGGCCTTCATCAGCGGCCGCAGGGACACCGTGGACCGGCCCCACGACGTCATGGCGAAACGGCTCCGCACCCTTTCGTACCGCCCGGCAAGCATCGACGTCCCCACCCTGGACGCCGCCCTCGTCCCGCCGCTGGAGGTCCGGGGAAAGTACCCGAAACCGTGGCGACGCCGTCCTTTCGGGGGGCCGTCACCCCGCTGATGACGTTCACCGTCGAAGGCGTCCGTGAGGTCCTCTGGCTTCCGGAGAACTGATCGAACGAGGGCTCCGGAGTCGATCCGGAGCCCTCGTGGCGTCACTCGCCCGGGTCGCGGATCTCGCGGATGTGCAGGGGCTCGTCGAGCGCCGCCGAAGGGTCACGCCAGTGGGCGGCGTCGAGGGTCAGGATGGGGCACACCGCCACGTCCGCGATCGCGGCCACGTGAGCGTCGCCGTGGGGGAGGCCCGTTCTGGTGATCATGGACGCCAGGGCGAGGATCTGCCGGGGGCCGCTGAGCGGGGCGACGGTGACCGCGTCGAGGAGGTCCATCCCCGCGAGCAGGTCGGCGGCGTCGTCTCCCCGGTTCGCCGTCGCCGCGTCGGCCATGGCCAGAGCGGGGACCACCACAGGATGGCCCCTGGCGTCCAAGCCCTGGATGAGCGCGATGAGGTCGGCGTCGCCCCGGGCGATCTCGGACAGCAGGCCGGTGTCGAGGATGTAGGGGGGGCGGGGTGGTCACTGACCCTGGCTTTCCAGGTGGGCGAGCATGCGGGCGACATGGTCGGGATCGGCCTGGGCGACCTTGGCGCTCCACAGGGACCGCAGGCGGCGTTCCTCCTGCACCCTCGCGGCCACCGCCTCGTTGACGTAGGCCGACAGGGACCTGCCGGAATGGGCCTTGGCGTACTCCAGCAGGTCGGAGTCGAGGGTGACGCTGACGACTTCCTTCGATGCCATGGCCGCATGCTATTAGCGCACTAAGATCTTTTCCACCGGCCCGAGGACGGCGAGGATCGTCCTTATATCCTGCGAGGAGCCGGATCGGCACCGTGATGGGGGTTGCCTTGTCTGATCAGCTGCTCTTCTCCTACGGGACCCTGCGTCTGCCGCAGGTCCAGCGGGCCCGGTTCGGCCGGGAGCTCGACGGGCGGCCCGACGCCCTTGTCGGGTTCCGCCTGGAGACGGTGAAGATCACCGACGCGTCGGTCGTCGCCGACAGCGGCAGCGACGAGCACCCCGTCGCGCTTCCCTCGGACGACTCCTCGGATCAGGTCGAGGGCACGGTGTTCACGCTCACGCCGCAGGACCTCGCCGCCGCCGACGCCTACGAGGTCGACGACTACCTGCGGGTCAAGGCCGACCTGCGGTCGGGGGAGAAGGCGTGGGTGTACGTCGACGCCGCGACCGCCGAGGAGTTCCGGGCCCGGCGGCTGCTGAACGCTCAGGCCAACGCGATCACCCTGTTCGACGAGATCGTCAAACGGGAGCTCATCGCGCCGGGGCGGCGGGAGCGGGAGATCAGCGACGCCATCCGCGACCTGGCCGACGAGATGTTCGGCACCACCCGCCACTGGCACAAGCGGATCGTCCGGTCGGGGCCCAACACCCTGTTCCCCTATCGGGAGAACCCGCCCGACCGGGCCGTCGAGGCCGACGACATCGTGTTCTGCGACTTCGGGCCGATCTTCGAGGAGTTCGAGGCCGACCTCGGGCGGACCTACGTCCTCGGCGACGACCCCGTGAAGCGCCGCCTGGCCGAGGACCTGCCGGCCGTCTTCGAGGCCGGGCGGGAGTTCTTCGCCGCCGACCCGGACATGACGGGAGACCGGCTGTTCGCCGAGGTCGACCGGCTGTCCCGGGAGCGCGGCTGGACCTTCGGCGGGTCCATCGCCGGTCACCTGGTCGGGGAGTTCCCCCACGAGAAGATCGACGCCGCCGACATCGAGTCGTACGTCGCGCCGGGCAGCACCACCCCGATGCGGCGCAGGGACAAGGCGGGCCGGGTCGCCCACTGGATCCTGGAGATCCACCTGGTCGACCCGGAACGCGGCTTCGGCGGCTTCTACGAGCAACTGCTCGACCTCGGCTGACTGGTCAGCCCAGCACGAGCCTGACCAGTTCGCCCAGGCCGTACGCCGCCCACAGCGACACGATGCCCAAGGCGATCGACCAGGCGCAGCCGCGCCCGCCCGTCATCCGCCCGGCCACCGGCCTTCCCGGGCCGGGGCCTCGCCACATCGGCCGGGGTTCGAGGAGCAGGAACAGCAGCACGCCGAACTGGCCGATCGTGCAGAACCAGAACCAGGCCCACGTGTTGGCCAGCCGGCTCGTGGTGTAGAGCATGAGCAGGAAAGCGGCCACCCAGGCGACCGCCGTCCACAGCAGGGGGTCGCCGCCGCGGAACGCGAACGGCCATCGGGGCAGGATCCAGAGGATCGTAGGCTGCTGCTCCAGACCCCTCTCGTGCCGCCACGACGGAGGACGCTTCGCTCCGCGCAGGTCCGTCAGCAGCCGGTCGTTGTCATACCGGCCGCGTGCGTCGGTGAAGGTGCGTCCGTCCTCGGACCAGGGGATCTCGTGCCAGATCAGCGGCGACTCCGACCACACCAGGGACGAGAGACCACCGTCGCCGGCGAGGCGGACGGCCACGCGGTCGACCTGGTCCGCCGCCAGGGCGGCCTTGAAGCGATCGAGGGTGCGGGGCGACGGCAGCGCCGGCGCGCTGGTGACGACGGCGCCGGCCGTCAGGGTCAGCAGCAGGGCCACCCTGACGGCGAAGGCCGTGCCGAGGAGGATCCGCGACTTCAGACCCGGGTCCATGTCCCCTTGCTACCGCAGCGGACGGGCCTTTCCCGTCCGCTGGCGGCAACGTGGCGCGATCCGGCTAGGCCGCGCGTCCGGCGGCGATGGTGTCGTAGTCGGGGATGCGCGAGGAGATCTGGTCGCCGGTGAAGTCGCCGATCCAGCCGTCGTCGTCGTGGAAGAAGCGGATGGCGGTGAAATGGGGGTTGGTGCCCATGTCGAACCAGTGGGTGGTGTTCTTCGGCACGCTCAGCAGGTCGCCGGGCTCGCAGAACACGGCGTTCACCCTGCCGTCGACGTGGAGGTAGAAGATGCCCGAGCCGGCCACGAAGAAGCGGACCTCGTCGTCGTCGTGGGTGTGCTCGTTGAGGAACTTCGCGCGGGCCCCGGCGGCGACGTCGGCGGGGGCGTCGGGGCCGAGCTTGGCGACGTCGACGAAGGTGTAGCCCTCCTCGGCGACGACGGCGGCGATCTCGTCCTTGTAGGCGGCGAGGACCTCGTCCTGGGTGGCGTCGCCGAGACCGTCGCGGATGTCCCAGTGGCGCAGGCGGACGCCGATCTCCTTGAGGGCGGCGGCGATCTCGGCCTGGTCCTCGGTCCGCAGGAGGGTCTCGGGGGCCGGGCCGTCGGTGTACACAGTGAGGTAGGTCATGGGCTTCGTCCCTAATCAACGGCTATCTGCGTAAATCCTACTTGAAAAGTAGACAATATCCGAGCCGGTGCCTAGCATCCCGAGTGTGATTCACGCACGACTCCTCGGAGCATCTGTCCTCCTGGGCGTCCTGGCGCTCGCCGGATGCTCCCAGGGAACCTCTTCCACCACCACTTCCGCGCCGTCGTCGGCGGCCCCCGCCGCGCCGGTCGCTTCACCTTCCGTCTCCGTCCCGGCGAAGTTCGCCGCCGGGGGAGTGCGGGTCGCGCTGGTACGCCAGCTCTCCTCCGGTGACTACTTCGAGCAGTGGCTCGCCGGGGCGCAGGCCGAGGCGCAGGCCCTCAAGGTCACGCTGGAGGTCTCCAGCGGCGACGGCAACAACGACAAGCAGGCGCTCAACCTGGAGCAGGCCGTCCAGCAGAAGGCCGACGCGATCATCGTCGACCACGGGTTCGCCGACACCGTCCAGCCCGCGATCAAGAAGGCCGCCGACGCCGGCATCCCGCTGGTCGCCTTCGACGTCGACCCGGGCACGCCCAAAGCCGTCGCGCTGACCCAGGACGACCACAAGATCGCCGAACTGGCGCTCGGCGCGCTGAAGGCCGACACCGGCGGCTCCGGCGACGTCATCTACGTGTACGTCTCCGGCTTCGCCCCCCTCGACCGGCGCAACGAGGTCTGGACGACGTTCAAGAAGGACAACCCGGGCATCAAGGAGGTCGCCCAGATCGGCGTGGTCAACAACTCGACCGCGTCGGCCGTGGCCGACCAGGCCAAGGCCGCCCTCCAGGCCAACCCCGACGTGAAGGCGATCTTCGCGCCGTACGACGAGTTCGCCAAGGGCGCGGCCATCGCGGTCAAGGAGCTCGGGCTCCAGGACAAGGTCAAGATCTACGGCGCGGACATCTCCACCGCCGACATCGGCGTCATCACCGAGCCGAACTCGCCGTGGGTGGCCACCGCCACGACCGACCCGTCGAACGTCGGCCGGATCGCGGTGCGGGCCGCCGCGCTGCTGGTCGCCGGGGAGCAGGTCGACCCCGCGCTGAAGATCCCGCCGGCCCTGGTCACCCAGCGGCAGCTCCTCGACGGCAAGATCGCCAACATCGAGCAGCTCACCGGCGCGGTGCCCGAACTGACCACGCCCGACGTCGCCCGGGTGCCCTGGGCTGCTCCGTGACCCGTCTGCTCTACCGGTACGGCCTGCTGGCCGTGCTGGCCGCGTTGATGGTCGTCTTCGCGGTGCTCCGCCCCGCTTTCGCCACCTACGGCAACGCGCTGATCGTGCTGCAGTCGGTGGCGATCGTCGGGGTGGTGGCGCTCGGGGTGACCGTGTCGATGACCACCGGCGGCTTCGACCTGTCGGCGGGGGCCAACGTCGGCGCGGTGGTCATGGTGACCGCGCTGACCATGGTCAGGTTCAACCTCACCGGCGGCACCGCGATCGTCGCCGGACTCCTCACCGGGCTGCTGGTGGCGGGGGTGAACTCGCTGCTCACCGTGGTCGCGAGGATCCCCGACCTGGTGGCCACGCTGGGCACGATGTTCCTGTTCCAGGGCCTCGCGCTGATCCTCACCTCCGGGAAGTCGGTCGCGCCCGGCATGACCGTCGACGGCGCGCCCGCGCCCGGCCGCTACACCGAGGGCTTCGCCTGGATCGGCGGCGGCAAGATCTGGTCGGTGCCGGTCCCGGTCGTGGTGTTCGCGCTGGTCGCGGTCGGCGTCTGGCTGTTCCTCGAACGCACCCGCTGGGGCATCGCCCTCTACGCCATCGGCGGCAACGCCGAGGCCGCGCGGCTGGCCGGGATCAGGGTGGCCCGCTACCGGGCCCTCGCCTACGCCGTCTCGGGGCTCTGCGCGGCGGTCGCCGGGATCATGCTGTCGGCCCGCCTCGGGCGCGGCGACGTCGGCGCGGGGGACGCGTACCTGCTCCAGTCGGTCGCGGCGGCGCTGATCGGCCACGCGGTGCTCGGCGCGAACCGCCCCAACGTGACCGGCACGGTCGCCGGCGCGGTCTTCATCGGCGTGGTCATCAACGGCATGACGATGCTGAACGCGCCCTACTACACCCAGACCTTCGTCCAGGGTGCCCTGCTGGCGGGCGCCCTCGTCGTGAGCTACACCCTCAGGAGTTCCGTTGACCGGCTATGAGCTGCTCACCGTCGACAACGTCCCCGCCTACCTGGCGGGCAGGCCCGCCCTGGCGGCGTTCGCGAACCCGGTCTCGGTACGGGAGATCGGCGACGGCAACATGAACACCGTGTTCGCCGTGGCGACCGCCGAGGGGCCCGGCGTGGTGCTCAAGCAGTCGATGCCGTACGTGAGAGTCGACCCCACCTGGCCGATCACGCCCGACCGCAACCGGATCGAGGCGGTCGTGCTGGCCGAACACGGCCGGGTCGCGCCGGGCCTGGTGCCCGCGCTGCTCGACTACGACGAGGAGCGCCACGTCGTCGCCCTGGAGGACCTGTCGGACCACCAGGTCTGGCGCGGGCTGCTCAACCAGGGCGCGCGCACCGACGGGGTCGCCGCCGACCTGGGGCGTTACGTCGCCAAGGTCGCCTTCGGGACCTCGGTGTTCGGGCTCGGCAACTACCGGCACAAGGCCGCGCTGGCCGCCTCGGTCAACCCCGAGCTGTGCGAGATCACCGAGGACCTGGTCTTCACCGAGCCCTACGTCGAGCACGAGCACAACAAGATCCTGCCCGCCACCAAGGCCGACGTGGCCGCCTACGTCAACGACCCCGACGTGCGGGCCGCGATCGGGCTGGCCAAGCTGGCGTTCATGACCCACGGCGAGGCGCTGATCCACGGCGACCTCCACACGGGGTCCGTCCTGGTCGCGCCGGGGTCGACCCGGGCCTTCGACGTCGAGTTCGCCTTCTACGGGCCGGTCGGCTTCGACCTCGGCGCCCTGTGGGGCAACTACCTGCTGGCGGCGGCGCGCGGTTTCGTCCAGGGGGACGACGAGCACGCCCGGTGGGCGCTCGGGCTGGCCGAGGAGACCTGGGCCGCCTTCGAGACCGAGTTCACCGCCCTGTGGCCCGAGCGGGCCGACCCCCGGATCTACGGCGACGGCGTGCTGGCCGGATATCTGGCCAAGGTCCGGGCCGACTCCGCGAGGTTCGCGGCGGCGAAGGCGACCCGGCGGGTCATCGGCTTCGCCCGCGTGTCCGACATCGAGACGCTGCCGGAGCCGGAGCGCGCGACGGCCATCAGGGGCGTGCTGCGGGCGGCGCGCCACCTGCTGACCGCCGAGCCCGGCCGGGACCTGTTCGACCGGGCGGGCGACCTGCTCGTCACCGGATAGCGAGCCGATAGGCCAGCAGCCACTCCACGCACTCGGTGATGTGGCGCGCCCGGTGCAACGTGGGCGCCCACGTGTAGATCCCGTGGTTGGCGACGATCACGGCGGGGGTGCGGGGGTCGTACACGGCCTCGAAACGGTCGCCGAGCTCGGTCATGTCCTGGCTGTTCTCGATCACCGGGATGACGACCTCGTCGTCGTGGGCCAGGCGGCCGATGCCCTTGAGGGTCTCGATGTCCCTCAGGACCACGCCCTTCGGCCAGTGGTGGCCCGCGACGACGGCGTTCAGCGCGTGGACGTGCACGATCGCGTCGGCGCCGGTCACCGCCGCGACCCGCGCGTGGAGACCGGCCTCGGCCGACGGGGTGAGCGGTTCGACGCCCGCCACCTCCACCGGCTCGCCGCGCTCGCCGACCACGGCGACGTCGGCGGCGGTGAGCTCGCCCTTGTCCAGGCCGCTGGCGGTGACCGCCAGCCGCAGCGGGTCACGGGAGACCACCTCGGACAGGTTGCCCGAGGTGCCGCGCATCCAGCCCATGCCGGTGAACCTGGCCGCCTCGACGGAGAGCCGCGCTCCCGCTTCCAGCACGCTCTCCCGGTTCATCCGATCTCCTCGAAACTCGTGACGACGCGGTGCGCGCCGAAGTCGGCCTTCTCGCTGGGCTCGCCCGGCCGCCTGACCCCGATCGCCTGCCAGCCGGCCGCCGCCGCGGCGTCGAGCTCGGCCGGCACGTCGGACAGGAACAGCAGGTCGTCGGTGCCCAGCGTGGCGGCGATGCGCTCGTAGGAGGCGCTCTCCCGCTTGGGGCCCGCGTTGACGGTGTCGAAGTGGTGCTCGATCAGCGCCGACAGGTCGCCGTCGGGGGTGTGCCGGAACCACGGCCGCTGGCTGGAGACCGCGCCGGAGGAGAAGACGGCCAGGTGGCGGCCCTGCGCGTGCCACCTGCGCAGGGCCGGGGCGACGTCGGGGAAGAAGTGGGCGGTCAGCTCGCCGCCGGCGAAGCCCGCCGCCCAGATCTGCCCCTGGAGGGTCTTCAGCGGCGTCGCCTTGACGTCGCCGTCCATCCAGGCGTGCAGAATCGCGACGGTCTCGCCGGTGGTCGCGCCGCCGGTCTCCCGTACGGCCTCGCGCACCTCCGGGTCGTCGCGGTGGGCGTCGATCCACGGGCCGAGGCGCGGGCGGGCGTAGGAGTAGAGGCCCACGTGCACCGACTCGGTCGAGCTCGTGGTCCCCTCGATGTCCAAAACGATCCAGCTCATCGGGTGAGCACCTCCACGAAGTCGGCGACGAACCGGGCCGCGTCGACCTCGGTGATCACCTTGGTCGGCGGGGCCGGCTGGTAGGGGAAGGCCGGCGGGAACCCGTCGTGGGTCCGCATCAGCCGCGCCCTGGCCAGGAAACCATCGGTCCGCACGTTGACCGGGCCGTCCACGGACGCGGTCGCGAACGTGGGGTCGAGCAGGATCCCGGCGGCCAGCGGGTCGTGCAGCGGGATGATCCGGCGGCCCCACTCATTCTGGTAGAAGTCCAGGTAGGCGTCGAGGATCTCGGCCGCGAACCGGGCGACCGGCGTCGGGGCGGCGCGCAGGGCGTTGATCGCGACCTCGTCGAGGATCGTGGTCTGGGTGACGTTCACGCCGACCATGACGAGCTCGTTGCGCGGGGCCGCGAAGACCGCGCGGGCCGCCTCGGGGTCGTTGTTGATGTTCGCGTCGACCATCAGCAGGGTGCCGGGCGGCGCGTACGGCCCCGAACCGCCCATCAGCACGACCGAGCGGTAGCGGGTGAACAGGTCGGGGTCCAGCCGCAGCGCCAGGCCCAGGTTGGTCAGCGGGCCGAGGGCCAGCAGGTCGAGCTCGCCCGGCTGCTCCCGGCCCAGGCGGACCAGGAGCTCGGCGGCGCTCTCCTCCGCCGTCCCGGGGAGGGGACGGTCGTAGCCGACGTCGCCGAGGCCGTCCTTGCCGTGGACGTATCCCGCGATGTGCGAGGTCCCCGCCAGCGACTCGGCCGCGCCGCGGGCGATCGGGACGTCAAGGCCGAGCAGGCGGGTGACGTAGCCGATGTTGCGGGCCGCGTCGGGCTCGACGCAGTTGCCGTAGACCGAGGTGATCGCGACGATCTCGGCGTCGGGACGGCCCGCCAGGTAGAGCAGGGTGTGGGCGTCGTCGATCCCGGTGTCGGTGTCGACGACGATGCGCCTGGTCATATTGCCTCTTTCACATTTTCCGGGCGGAAGGCGCCCTTTTCGGTGACGATCCGGGTGACCAGGTCAGGTGGGGTCGTGTCGAAGGCCGGGTAGTGGCCGGTGACGCCGTCGGCGGCGGTGCGCCGGCCGAGGACGTGCAGCACCTCGTCGGGGTCGCGGTGTTCGATGACCACGTCCTCCGGGGTGGGGGCCTGGGGGTCGGGGCGCTGGACGAGGGCGTAGAAGGGGCGGCCGGCGAAGTTCGCGGCCAGGGCCACGCCGAGGGTGCCGACCTTGTTGATCACGTGGCCGTCGAGGGTGACCCGGTCGGCGGCCACGAGGGCGACGTCGGCGACCCCGTCGGCCAGCGCGGCGGCGACCATGCCGTCGGTGATCAGCGTCGGTTCGTAGCCCATCTCGACCAGGGTCGCGGCGGTCAGGCGTGCTCCCTGGAGGTAGGGGCGGGTCTCCGTACAGACGAATTCGAGGTGTTTGCCCTGTTCCTGGGTGGCCTGGACGGTGGCGATCAGGTAGTAGTCGGCCCAGCAGTGGGTGAGCACCGTCGCGCCGTCGGGGAGCAGGTCGGCGGCGTGCCGGCCGAGGGCGGCGGATCTGGTCCGGTACGCCTCGTCGTGCGCCCGCGCCGCTCTCTCGACCTCCTCGGCCAGGTCGCCCTCTCCGAGGTCGCGGAGCTCGGCGAGGATCGCGTGGACGGCGTCGCGGATGTGGTTGTTGGTGGGGCGGGTCGCGACGAGCCGGTCACCGGCCGCACGCAGGTCCGCCAGCGCCAGGTCGCGGGGGCGGTGCCGGACCGACCGGGCGGCCAGCACCATCGCGGCCGTGGTCGCGAAGAGCGGGCCCGAGCTCTGGGTGACCATGTCCCTGATCGCCTGGGCGACCTCGTCGCTGGTCGTGCAGCGGACCCAGATCCGCTGGAACGGGTAGACGCGGCGGTCGAGGATCTCGACGGCGTCGCCGGTCAGCCTCACCGAGTTCGCCAGTTCAGGCGTGTTCATGGGATCTCTTCCTCCTCCAGAGCGCGGCGAGCACCAGCGCGGCCAGGGTGATCACGTAGGGCGCGGCGTCGGCGGCCTGCTGCGGCAGCCCCGCGCCCTGGAGCCGGAAGCCGAACGCCTCGGCGACGCCGAACAGCAGGCAGGCCAGCAGCAGCCGGTAGGGCAGCACCCCGCTCAGCATCACCGCGACGACCGCGATCCAGCCGCGACCGGCGCTCATGCCCTCGCTGAACAGCGTCACGTTGCCCAGCGAGAGCTGCGCCCCGGCCAGGCCGCACAACGCGCCCGCGGCCAGCGTCACGCCGTGGCGGTAGGCGGCGACCGGCAGGCCGACCGCCTCGGCCGCCTCCAGGTGCTGACCGGCCGCGCGCAGCCGCAGGCCCGACCTGGACCGGGTCAGCCAGGTGGCCATCACGACGACCAGCAGCAGGGCGACCGGCACGAGCGGCGACTGCTCTCTCAGCACGGGCACGTCCAGGCCCAGTTCGCCCAGGTCCGGCAGGCCGGTCAGGTCGGGGGAGCTGTAGGTGCCGCCGCTGCCGAAGATCTGCCGCATCAGGAACGCGGTGAGGCCGAGCGCGAGCAGGTTGAGCCCGACCGCGATGACGATCGGATCGGCCCGCAGGCCGACGGCGGGTATCGACAGCAGCGCCGAGAACAGCACGGTCGCGGCGACCGCGCCCGCCACCCCCGCCCACGCGCTGCCGGTCAGGTCGCTGACCACGACGGCCACGAACGCGCCCCACAGCAACTGGCCTTCCAGCGCGATGTTGAACACGCCCACGACCTGGCAGAGCAGCCCGCCGAGCGCGGCCAGCAGCACCGGCGCGGTCGCGGTCAGCACCCCGGCCAGGAACGACCACTCGAAGACGTTCACCGCCGCCTCCTCGCCTGGAGTGTCGCCAGGACGGCCACGATGACGATGATCAGCCCCTGCACGATCTGGGTGAGCTGGCTCGGCACCCCGGCCTCCCGCTCCATACCCTGGCCGCCGACCTGGAGGACCGTCAGCAGCGCCACGGTGAGCGGCACCACGACCGGCCGCGCGCTCGCCAGCAGCACCGCCGCCACGGCGGTGAAGGTGTAACCGGGCGCGGTCAGCGCGCCGTCGACGAACCGGTAGGGCGGCCCGAGCACGATCAGAGCGCCCGACAGCCCGGCGAACGCGCCCCCTCCGGCGAGGGCGACGGCGGCCACCCGGTCGACCCGGACGCCGCCGTAGCGGGCGAACTCCCGGTTCTGGCCGGTGGCGCGGATCTCGTAACCGGTGACGGTCCGGCCGTCGGCGTACAGCCACAGGCCGGTGAGCACCACGATCAGCGGCAGGCCGATCGTGACGTAGCCGCTGCCGCCCAGGAAGGGCAGGTGCGCCGCGTCCGGCAGCGTCGGCGTCTGGGCGATGCCGGTGCCGGCCTCGGCCAGCGGGAACCGCACCAGGTAGGACGCGAGCGCGACGGCCGGGGTGCTGATCAGCAGCGTGCTGACGATGGCCGGGATCTTGAGCCGGGTGCTGAGCGGCGCGGCGACCGCCGCCACCAGCCCGCCCGCGAGCGCCCCCGCCACCAGCGGCAGCACCACGGCCACGACCGGCGGCAGCGGCACCAGCAGCGCCAGCGCGGCGGCGGCGACCCCGCCGGCGGCGAGCTGGCCGTCTCCGCCGAGGTTGAACTCCCCGGCACGCAGCGGGAGCGCGAACGCGAGGGCCATGCCGAGCGTGGGGACGAAGGCGGCGACCGTGTATTCGAGGTTGCCGTCTGCGACGGCCCCTCTGATGAGCGCGGGATAGGCCAGCGTGGGATCCACGCCGACCACCAGCATGACGAGCGTGGTCAGCGCGAGCGCCCCGGCGACAGCCACGACCGGTGCGGAGACGACCACGCGCCGGGCGAGAGCGGGAGCGGTCACGCGGTCGCCCCCGTCATGGCGCGGCCGATGTCCGTCTCGGTGGCATCGCCGGGGAACTCGGCGACGACGCGGCCCTCGTACAGGACCAGGATGCGGTCGGCGAGGTCGCGGAGCTCGGAGAGTTCGCTCGACTGGAGGAGGACGGCCGCGCCGTCGTCGCGGGCGGCCAGGAGCAGGGCGTGGACGCGTTCGCGCACGCCCACGTCCACGCCCTGGGTGGGTTCCTCGGCGACGACCACGCGGGAGGGGCGGGTGAGTTCGCGGGCGAGGACCGCTTTCTGGGCGTTGCCGCCGGACAGGGCGCTGATCGGGACGTCGACCGAGGCGGCGCTGATGGCGAAGCGGTCGACCAGGTCGCGGGCGCGTCTCTTCACCGCCGCCGTCGGCAGGGTCCAGCGGGAGGACAGCTCCCGCTGCGCGCCCATCAGGATGTTCTCGGCCACCGACATGCCGGGCGCGGTGGCGCGGCCGTGGCGGTCCTCCGGCACGTAGGCCACCCTCGGGTCGCGGCCGGCCAGGACGGGGGTGCCCGCGAGGAAGACCCCCGGGACGGCGCCGCGCAGGCCTGTGACGGAGTCGATGAGCTCGCGCTGGCCGCTGCCCGCGACCCCGGCCAGGCCGACGATCTCGCCGGGGTGGACGGACAGCGAGACCTCCGACAGCCGGGCCACGCCGTCGGCGTCGTGGATCGTCAGGTCGCGGACCTCCAGGACCGGGTCCTCCCGCACCGGCCGGGCCCGCTTGGGGGCGGAAGGCGCCAGGGAACGGCCGATCATGGCGTTGACGAGCTCGTCCGCGTTGGTCTCCGCGGTGGTGAAGCGGCCGGTGACCCGGCCCTGGCGGAGCACGGTCACCCGGTCGCCGATGGCCATGACCTCCGACAGCTTGTGGGTGACCAGCAGGATCGAGACCCCGGTGGCGGCGACCGTGCGGAGGACCTCGAAGAGGCGGTCGGTCTCGCCGGGGGTCAGGACCGCCGTCGGCTCGTCCAGGATCAGGATCTCGGCCTCGCGGTAGAGGGCGCGCAGGATCTCCACTCGCTGGCGCACCCCCACCGGCAGGCCGCCGACCAGGGCGGACGGGTCGGCCCGCAGGCCGTAGCGCTCCGAGAGGGCGGCCACCTTCCGGGCCGCGGCGGCGCGGTCGATGCGGCCGGCCCTGACCGGTTCGGCCCCGATGACGACGTTCTCGGCCACGGTCAGGCCGGGGAAGAGGCGGAAGCGCTGGTGGACCATGCCGAGGCCGTGGCGGATGGCGTCGGCGGGGGAGCGGAGGGCGACCGTCCGCCCGTCGCGGCGGATCTCCCCGGCGTCGGGGCGGTGCAGGCCGTACAGGATGGACATCAGGGTGGACTTGCCGGCCCCGTTCTCACCGACGACGGCGTGCACCTCGCCCCTGGCGACCGCCAGGTCGATGCCGTCGTTGGCCAGGACCGGGCCGAACCGTTTGGTCACTTCGACGAGTTCGGCGGCGTACATCAGCCGGCGAGCGGGTCCGCGACGGTGATCTTCCCGGCGACGATGTCGTCGCGGGTCTGCTTGACCTTGGCGACCACGTCGGGGCTGTCGGCGACCGTGCAGCCGGAGGAGGCCAGGTCGTCGGCCAGGGCGTTCACGCCCACGCCGCCCTCGGCCAGGCCGTAGACCTTCACGCCGCCGGTCTTGCCGCCGAAGATCTCCTTGATGGCGGCGGCCTCGGCGACGTCCACGTTCTTCAGGACGTTGTCGATCACGTTGCCGGGGCTGAGCGCGCACTGGTTGACGTCGACGCCGAACGCCTTGGCGCCGGAGGCCGCGACCGCCTCGAACACGCCCGGGTTGCCGCCGGAGGCCGCCGCCGCGATGACGTCGACGCCGCGCCCGGTGAGGGTCTGGGCCTGCGACTTGGCCCTGGCCGGGTCGCTGAAGGGGTTGCTGCCGCCGACGTAGAGCGGGGTGCCCTTGCTGTCCGGCTTGACCGAGGCCGCCCCGGCGAAGAACGGCTCGATCCAGCGGTGGACGAACGGGGTGTCCAGCGCCGCGACCACGCCGAGCTGACCGCTCTTGGAGAGCAGACCCGCCTCGACGCCGGCCAGGTAGGCGGCCTCGTGCTCCTTGAAGGAGACGCAGGCCAGGTTGGGCGCCTGGTCCTTGGCGCACGAGTCGACCTGGAGGAACTGCTGGCCGGGGTTGGCCTTGGGGACGGTGTTGAACACGTCGTCGAAGGAGAAGCTGATGCCCACGACCAGGGTCGGCTTGGCCCGGACGGCCGCGTCGACGTTCTGCGCGATGGAGGTGGGGTCCTTGCTCTCGTACAGCTTGAAGGAGGCGCCGAGCTCCTTGGCGGCGGCCTCGGCGCCCTTGACGCCGAGCTGCAGGAAGCTGTTGGTGCCGACCGGGTTGGGGGTGATCAGGATGATCGACGTGGCCGGAGCCGCCTCTGTCCCGGTCTCGGACGCGGTGCCGCCACACGCGGCGAGGCTGACGAGGAGGAGGGCTGCGGCGGCGATCGATGGGGTGAGTCTCATGGGTTTCCCGGTTCCGAGCTGCGGAGATGGTGCAGGGAGAGCTTAACTACACTATTCCTACCGGAACAAGCGGGTATCCCTCTTGACGCCGTGGCCTATTGCATGGTTACTTAGTAGGAAATATAGGTAATTCCGACCGGGTCTCCGTGGGGGAGCAGACCTCGGACGTGCGGACGACGACGACCGCGCCGATGAAGGGCGTCGGCTTCCTGCGGCCGGGTACTGATAATTCTTCCGGCGGAGCGTCGTTATGGAATTAATGGATCGACCGCTTGATTTGATTCGCAAGGTATTCGCCGACGCGTCCGGCGACGAACAGATGGCGGCGAAAGTATCCGCACTCGTCGATGAATGGCTCGGCCGGAGCCGATTATCGGCGTGGGCGCAATTGCTGCGCGGACGTCCGCACGAGGCGCTGCGGGAAAACCCGGAGCTGGCCGAATCGGCCGGCTGCCTTTATCCGGGCCTCGTGCCCGGCCCGCCCGGCGCCGACGTCGAGGTGACGACGGGGCTGGAGGGCACCCGCGTGCTCGCCGCCTTCTACGCCGGCCACGACGCGGCGGCGGCGGTCGCCCGCGCGGAGCGGGTGCTGCACCTGTGCCCCATGGGCGAGGCCGCCCTGCCCTCCCTCATCGCGGCGCTCACCACGCTCGTGCACGCCGACCGCGCCGACCTGGCCGCCCGGTGGTGCGACCCTCTGCTGGAGCAGACCACGACGCGGTGCGACCCCGCCTGGCTGAGCGTCTTCGCCGCCATCAGGGCCGAGATCGCCATCAGGCAGGGCCGGTTCGCCGACGCCGAACGCTGCGCCAAGGACGCGCTCACCTACGTGCCGAGCGCGTCGTGGGGGGTCGCCCTCGGCCTGCCGCTGGCCGCGATGACCAGCGCCAAGACCGGGCTCGGCAAGCCCGAGGACGCGGCCCGCTACCTGGCCGTCCCGGTGCCGGAGGCGATGTTCCAGACCCCCGTCGCGGCCCACTACCTGACGGCACGCGGCGGCCACCGGCTGGCGGCCGGGCTGGCCGAGGAGGCCCTGGCCGACTTTCTGACCTGCGGCGATCTGCTGCGGCAGTGGGGTCTGGACCTGCCCGGCATCGCCGCCTGGCGCCTCGGCGCCGCCCGCGCGTGCCTCGCCTCCGGCCGTACGCCGGACGCCCGCCGGTATGCCGAGGAGCAACTGGCCCTGCTGGGGCCGGAGCCGACCCGGACCCGGGGGTGCGCACTGCGGCTCCGGGCCGCCGCGCTGCCGCTCGGGGGGCGGCCGGAGGAACTCGAGAAGGCAGTGGAGATCCTCCAGATCGCCCAGGACCCCTACGAACTGGCGCACGCCCTGGCCGACGCGGGGGCGGCCTACGCCGAACTAGGTGACGGGCCCAAGGCACGCTCGGCCGGCCGCCGGGCGAGAGTGCTGGCCCGCTCCTGCCGCGCGGGACTGGGCGAGGGGTCCGTGTTGCGCGGCGGTGGAGCGGTGGACCCGGCGTTCCGGAGCCCGGCGGATCGGTCTTCCCAGGCCGCGGAGGATCGGCGCGTCCACGCTGCGCGAGGTGCGCACGTCGACGATCTGGCGGGTACAGGCTCGTGGAGCGCGGTGGTCCCGGATCTTCAAGACAGGGTGGGTCCAGATCTTCAAGACGCGGTCGTTCTGGATCCCCGAGGCGCGGCGGGTCCGGACCTCCGAGGCGCGGCGGATCCAGACCTCCGAGGTGCGGCGGGTTCGCCTCCCCGAGTGGCGGTGGGCCGAGATTGCAGTGGGGCGGTGGGCCGAGATTGCTGTGGGGCGGTGGGCCGAGATTGCTGTGGGGCGGTGAGGCCAGATCCACAAGGGGCGGTGGGCCCGGATCCACAAGGCGCGGCGGGTTCGGACCCACAAGGCGCGGCGGGTTCGGACCCACAAGGCGCGGCGGGCCCGAACCCCCGAGGTGCGGTGGATCCAGATCACCAAGGCGTGGTCGGTCCGAATCCCCGAGGCGTGGTCGGCTCGGGGATCCAGGGTGCGGGAGGTCCGGGGTCTGGCGGGCGGGCGGATCCGGCTCGCCGGGGTGCGGAGGGTTCGGCTCTTCGGGGTGGGAGGAGTCCGGGTGGCCGTGGGGCGGCTGGTCTGATCGCCCCGAGCGGGCCCGTGTTCGGGGCCGAGTTGAGTGAGGCCGAGCGGCGGGTCGCCACGCTGGCGGCTCAGGGGCAGACGAACCGGCAGATCTCCGGAAATCTTTTCGTCACCGTGAGCACCGTGGAGCAACATCTCACACGCATTTATCGGAAACTCGGGGTGACCCGGCGCGCGGATCTCCCGATATTTCTCGACTGATCTGCTTAGGGGTTTCTAGGGGTACTCCATAGGGGGCCGGTTCGCGAGGCTGGAAACAGCTTCCGAGCCGGTTCGCGTTTATGGAGATTAAAATGAGTCTCGGCGATTCGCCGTCCCAGGAACGAGTCGCGGTCGTCGGGATCGCCTGCCGGTTGCCGCAGGCGCCCGGCCCGGCGGCCTTCTGGGACCTGCTCCGATCGGAACGTTCCGCGATCACCGCCCCGCCCCCCGGCCGCTGGGACGAAGCGCCCGACGCGCCCCTCTTCGGCGGTTTCCTCGACGACGTCGACGGCTTCGACCCCGAGTTCTTCGGCATCTCCCCCCGCGAGGCGGCGGAGATGGACCCCCAGCAGCGACTCGCCCTCGAACTCGCCTGGGAGGCCCTGGAAGACGCCCGCTCGACCCGCGCCCACCCGGGGGCGACGACGCGCGGAGCCGCCGGCGGGCTCTCCACCGGGGTCTTCGTCGGGGCCATCGCCTCCGACTACGCCACCCTGGTGGCCCGGGGCGGGCCCGCCGCCGTCACCCGGCACACCCTCACCGGGCTCAACCGGGGGCTGATCGCCAATCGGGTCTCGCACGCGCTCGGCCTGCGCGGGCCGAGTCTGACGGTCGACTCGGCGCAGTCATCGTCGCTGGTGGCGGTGCACCTGGCGGCCGAGAGCGTGCGGTCGGGGGAGTCGGCCGTCGCCATCGCGGCCGGGGTGCACCTGAACCTCAGCACCGACGGCGCGGTCGCCGCCGGGCGGTTCGGCGCGCTGTCGCCCGACGGCCGGTGCTACACCTTCGACTCCCGCGCCAACGGCTACGTGCGCGGGGAGGGCGGGGTGGCGCTGGTCCTGAAGACGCTCACCCGCGCCCTCGCCGACGGCGACCGGATCTACGCCCTGATCAGCGGCGGCGCGGTCAACAACGACGGGCACACCGCCGGGCTGACCGTCCCCGACCCGGCCGCCCAGGCCGAGGTGATCTCGCTCGCTCTCTCCCGCGCCGGGCTCGGCCCCGAAGAGGTCCAGTACGTCGAACTCCACGGCACCGGCACCAAGGTCGGCGACCCCATCGAGGCCGCGGCGCTCGGCTCGGCCCTCGGCTCCGGGGACCGGGTGCTGCACGTCGGCTCGGTCAAGACCAACGTCGGCCACCTGGAGGGCGCGGCCGGCATCACCGGTCTGCTGAAGACGATCCTCAGCGTGGCCCACCGGGAACTCCCGGCCAGCCTCAACTACGAGAACCCCAACCCCGACATCGCCCTGGACGAACTGGGCCTCCGGGTCTGCACGAGCACCGGCGGCTGGCCACGGCCGGACAGCCCGCTGGTGGCGGGGGTGAGCTCGTTCGGCATGGGCGGCACCAACTGCCACCTCGTCGTCACCGAGCCACCGGCCCTCCCGGTCCCCGAGATCTGGGGGAAGGCGCCGGACGTGCTCCCGTGGGTGCTGTCGGGCGCGAGCGAACAGGCGCTGCGCGAGCAGGCGGCCCGACTGCTGGACCACCTCGACGGGACCGGGGCGGCGTTCGAGGACGTGGCCTACTCGCTGGCGGTGACGCGCAAGGCCTTCCGGCATCGGGCCGTTCTCGTAGGGGATTCGGCTGAGGTCCGCGCCGGGGTGCGGGCGCTGGCCGGTGGCGGGCAGGTCGCCGGGCTCGTGCAGGGGGTGGCCGCGCCTCGGGGGCGGACCGTCTTCGTCTTCCCGGGGCAGGGATCGCAGTGGCCGGGGATGGCCGCCGCGCTGCTGCGGGAGTCGCCCGGGTTCGCGCGGTCGATCGCCGAGTGCGCGGAGGCGCTCGACCCGCACACCGGGTGGTCGCTCGTCGATCTGCTGACCAAGGCCGGTCCGCTGGAGCGGGTGGACGTCGTCCAGCCCGCCCTCTTCGCCGTCATGGTCTCGCTGGCCCGTCTCTGGGAGGCGGCCGGGGTCCGGCCCGACGCGGTCATCGGGCACTCGCAGGGAGAGATCGCCGCCGCGCACATCGCGGGGGCGCTGTCGCTGGCCGACGCCGCCGCCGTCTCGGCGCTGCGGGCCAGGGCCATCGCCGGGATCGCCGGGCACGGCGGGATGGCCTCGGTGCTGCTGCCGGTCGAGCAGGTCGCCGAGCGGATCGCCCGGTGGGGCGAGCGGCTGTCGGTCGCCGCGGTCAACGGGCCCGCTTCGACCGTCGTCTCGGGGGACGCCTCGGCGGTGGGGGAGTTGCTGGAGTCGTACCGGAGCGAAGGGGTCAGGGCCCGGGCGGTGCCGGTGGACTACGCGTCCCATTCGGCGCAGGTCGAGCCTCTTCGGGAACCGCTGACAGGCGAGCTGGCCGGCATCTCGCCCGTGTCGGCACCGGTCGCGTTCTACTCGACGGTCACCGGTGGGCTGCTGGACACGGCCGGGCTCGCGGCCGACTACTGGTACCGGAACCTGCGGCAGCCGGTCGAGTTCGACCGGGCCGTCCGGGCGGCGGTGGCCGACGGGCACGACGTGGTGGTGGAGGCGAGCCCCCACCCGCTGCTCACCGAAGGGGTCCGGCTGGTCGACGGCGACGCGCTGGTCACCGGGACGCTGCGGCGCGACCACGGCGGGGTGCGGAACTTCCTGCTCTCGCTCGGACGGGTGCACGCCGGCGGCGGGACCGTCGACTGGCCCCGGGTGATCGGGCCGGCCCGGGTGGTCGACCTGCCGACCTACGCCTTCCAGCGGCGGCGGCTCTGGCT
Organism: Herbidospora cretacea; assembly: GCF_001570605.1. Lineage (GTDB taxonomy): Bacteria > Actinomycetota > Actinomycetes > Streptosporangiales > Streptosporangiaceae > Herbidospora > Herbidospora cretacea. The sequence goes on from NZ_BBXG01000018.1 coordinate 47,427, forward strand.
CGGCTCCACCGAGGTGCCGGGACCTTCCCGGGAGCTGCGGGACCTGCGGGCGGCGGCGGCCAGCGCGGCCCTCGGGCTGGTGCCGGAGCCGCGGGATCTCCGCGCGGCGGTGGCGTCCAGTGCGGCGATCGTCCTGGGGTACGCCTCGGGTGACCAGGTCGATCCGGACGTCACCTTCACCGACCTCGGGTTCGACTCGGCGGCGGCGGTCGAGTTCCAGGCGCGGCTGGCCTCGGCGACCGGGCTGACCCTGCCCGCCTCGCTCGTCTACGACCACCCGACGGTCGGCGCGGTCACCGCCTACCTGTCGGGGGAGCAGCCCACGGAGGACGAGGCCGTGCCGGTGGCGGCGGGCGAGCCCGTCGCGATCGTGGCGATGAGCGGGCGCTGGCCGGGCGGGGCGCGCTCGCCGGAGGAGCTGTGGGAGATCCTCGGCTCCGGCTCGGACGTGATCAGCGAGTTCCCCGTCAACCGGGGCTGGGACCTGGCGGGCCTGCGGACCGGATCGGCCACCGACTCCGGCGGCTTCCTGCACGACGCCGACGAGTTCGACGCCGCGTTCTTCGGGCTCAGCCCGCGCGAGGCGACCGTCATCGACCCGCAGCAGCGCATCCTGCTGGAGTCGGCCTGGGAACTGTACGAACGGGCCGGCCTCGACCCGTCGGCGCAGCGCGGCACCCGGACCGGGGTGTACGTCGGCGTCACCCCCCACGACTACGGCCCCCGCCTGCACGAGATCCCCGACGACCACCAGGGCCACGCCCTCACGGGCACCCTGACCAGCGCGGCGTCGGGGCGGATCGCGTACACGCTCGGTCTGGAAGGGCCCGCCCTCACGGTCGACACGGCCTGCTCCTCCTCGCTGGTGGCCATCCACCTGGCCGTCGAGGCGCTGCGGCGCGGCGAGTGCGACCTGGCGGTCGCGGGCGGGGCCGCCGTCATGTCCAACCCGGGCATGTTCACCGAGTTCAGCCGCCAGGGCGGGCTGGCCCCCGACGGCCGGATCAAGGCCTTCGCCAAGGCCGCCGACGGCACCGCGTGGGCGGAGGGCGCCGGGCTCGTGCTGCTGGAGCCGCTGTCGGCGGCCCGGCGCAACGGGCATCCGGTGCTGGCCGTGGTGCGCGGCAGCGCGGTCAACCAGGACGGCGCCTCCAACGGTTTCACCGCCCCCAGCGGGCCCGCGCAGCAGCGGGTCATCCGCGCCGCGCTCGCCGTCGCCGGGCTCTCCCCCGACGAGGTCGACGCGGTCGAGGCCCACGGCACCGGCACCACCCTCGGCGATCCGATCGAGGCCGGCGCGATCCTGGCGACCTACGGCCGCGACCGGGAGCGTCCCGTGCTGCTGGGTTCCTCCAAGGCGCATCTCGGCCACACCCAGGCCGCCGCCGGGGTGACCGGGCTGGTCTCCATGGTCCAGGCCATCCGCTCGGGCACCCTCCCGCCGACCCTCCACATCGACGAGCCGTCACCCCACGTCGACTGGACGTCCGGCCGGGTCGGCCTGCTCACCGAACCCACCCCGTGGCCGGAGACCGGCCGCCCCCGCCGCGCGGCGGTCTCGTCGTTCGGCATCAGCGGCACCAACGCCCACCTGATCGTCGAACAGGCCCCCGACGACGTCGCGGAACCCGTGACCTCTCCGGAGGTCGTGCCGCTGACCCTGTCGGCCAAGTCGGAGGCCGCGCTCCGGGAGCAGGCGGGCCTGCTGCGCGAGCGGCTGGCCGGGCGTCCCGACATCACCGTGGCCGACGCGGCCCGCACCCTGATCACCGGCCGGGCCCTCCTCACCCACCGGGCCGTCGTCCTGGACGACCACCTCGACGCGCTGAACGCCCTGGCCGCCGGCGACGACCATCCCGCCGTGGTGAGCGGCGTCGCGACCAGGCGGGGCGGGCTGGCGTTCCTGCTCACCGGCCAGGGCAGCCAGCGCGCCGGGATGGGCCGGGAACTGGCCGGGGCGTTCCCCGTCTTCGCCGACGCCCTCGCCGAGGTCGCCGGGCACCTCGACGCCCACCTCGGCCACCCGATCCGCGACGTCATGTTCACCGGCGGCGACGGCCTGCTCGACACCACCGCCTACACCCAGCCCGCCCTGTTCGCCTTCGAGGTCGCCCTCCACGAGCTCGCCGTCTCGTTCGGGCTGCGCCCCACCCACCTCATCGGCCATTCGATCGGCGAGCTCACCGCCGCCCACCTGGCCGGGGTGCTCTCGCTGCCCGACGCCGCCGCCCTGGTCACCGCCCGCGGACGGCTGATGCAGTCGGTGACCGAGACCGGCGCGATGGCGGCCCTGCGCGCCACCGAGAGCGAGCTCGCCGGACTCCTCGGCGACGGCGTGGACGTCGCCGCCGTCAACGGGCCCGACTCGCTGGTCGTCTCGGGCGACCGCGACGCCGTCGGGGCGCTGGTCGCCCGCTGGCGCGCCGAGCGGCGTCAGGCCAAGGAACTCCAGGTCAGCCACGCCTTCCACTCACCCCACATGGACGCGGTCGTGGCCGGGTTCCGCGAGATCGCCGCGGGCGTCTCCTACCACCCGCCGCGCATCCCGGTGATCTCCAACGTCACCGGCCGCCTGGCCACGCCCGAGCAGCTGACCGACCCCGGCTACTGGGCCGGCCACATCCGCCGCGCGGTCCGCTTCCACGACGGCATCACCACCCTGCGGGACCTCGGCGTGACCGACTTCGTGGAGATCGGCCCCGGCGGCGCGCTGACCTCGCTCGTGGAGGAGGGCGCGGTCGCCGCCGCGCGGGGAGGACGCCCCGAACCGGACGCCTTCCGCGCCGCCCTCGCCACCCTGCACACCACCGGCGTCCCGGTCGACTGGCGGCCCGGCGAGGCGGGGCCGCACACCCCCGCCGACCTGCCGACCTACCCGTTCCAGCGCCGCCGCTTCTGGCTGACCGGCCCGGCCCGCCAGACCCTGAGCGGGGTGGTGGAGCTGGCCGACGGGTCGGGCGCGGTCCTGACCGGCAGGCTGCCCGAGGCCACCGAGGCCGCGTTCGCCGACCTTGCCGAGCGCGCCGCCCAGGAGATCGGCGGGCTGCGGCTGGCGGAGCTGACCGTGGAGGGCCCGGTCGTGGCCGGCGCGGTCGACGTCCAGATCCTGGTGGCGGCGGGCGAGGGGCGGCGGGCCATCGGCGTGCACGTCCGGCCGGCCGGTTCGGGGTCCTGGACCCGGCACGCCACCGGCGCGTTCGAGCCGGTGGAGGAAGCCGCGCCCGCGACGCCGCCGGAGGAGCTGGGCGACCTGCTCGACCTGGTCAGGCGCACAGGGGCCGCCGTGCTCGGGCACGCCGACGTGGAGGCGGTGCCGCCCGACCGGGGGTTCCTGGACGGCGAGTTCGACTCGCTCAGCAGCGTCGAGCTGCGCAACCGGCTCGACCGGATCACCGGCCTGCGGCTGCCCTCGACGGTGGTCTTCGACCATCCCACGCCGCTGGCGCTCGCCGCGTACCTGCGGGAACGGCTGTTCCCCGCCGAGCCGGAGGCGGCGCCGGAACCCGACCTCGACCTCGAGCTCGGTCTCGACCTCGACAGCGCCACCAACGACGAGCTCTTCGAGCTCATCGACAACGAACTGCGTCTTTCGTGAGGGGCACTCAGTCCATGGCAGACGAAGAGAAGCTGCGCACCTACCTGACCCGGGTGACCCACCAGCTCCGGCAGACCCGGCAACGGCTGGAGGAGGTCGAGTCGGCCGCCCGTGAGCCGATCGCGATCGTCGGCATGGCCTGCCGCCTGCCGGGCGGGGCCGCCTCACCGGCGGAGCTGTGGGACCTGGTCGCCGGGGAGCGCGACGCCATCGGCCCGTTCCCCGCCGACCGGGGCTGGGATCTCGACGGCCTGTACGACCCCGACCCCGCCACCAGCGGCGCGACCTACGTCCGGGAGGGCGGCTTCCTCTACGACGCCGCCGACTTCGACGCGGAGTTCTTCGGCGTCTCCCCGAGGGAGGCGCTGGCCGCCGACCCGCAGCAGCGCATCCTGCTGGAGACCGCGTGGGAGGCCCTGGAGGACGCCCGCATCGACCCGACGTCGCTGCGCGGCACCGACGTCGGCGTCTTCGCCGGGGTCATCTCCCAGGAGTACGGCCCGAGCCTGCACCACCGCCCCGACCGCGACACCGACGGCTACGTGCTGACCGGCACCACCACCAGCGTGGCGTCGGGCCGGATCGCCTACACCTTCGGCTTCGAGGGCCCGGCCGTGACGGTCGACACGGCGTGCTCGGCGTCGCTGGTCGCGCTGCACCTGGCGGTCCAGTCGCTGCGGCTCGGCGAGTGCTCGCTGGCGCTGGCGGGCGGCGCGACCGTGCTGGCCGCCCCCGGCATGTTCATCGAGTTCGCCCGCCAGCGCGGCCTGGCCCCCGACGGCCGGATCAAGGCCTTCGCCAAGGCCGCCGACGGCACCGCGTGGGCCGAGGGCGCGGGTCTCGTCGCGCTGGAACGCCTCTCCGACGCCCGGCGTCACGGCCACCGGGTGCTGGCCGTGCTGCGCGGCAGCGCCGTCAACCAGGACGGCCGCAGCAGCCAGCTCACCGCCCCGAACGGCACCTCCCAGCAGCGCGTCATCAGGAAGGCGCTCGACTCGGCCGGGCTCAAGCCCCACGAGGTCGGCCTGATGGAGGCCCACGGCACCGGCACCACCCTCGGCGACCCCGTCGAGGCCCACGCCCTGCTCGCCGTCTACGGGCAGCACCGCCTCTCGGGCCACCCGCTGTTCCTGGGCTCGCTGAAGTCGAACATCGGCCACTCCCAGGCCGCCGCCGGGGTCCTCGGCGTGATCAAGGTGGTGGAGTCGATCCGGCGCGGCGTGCTCCCCAAGACCCTGCACGTCGACGAGCCCTCGCCCTACGTCGACTGGTCGGCGGGCTCGGTGGAACTGCTGACCGAGGCCCGGCCCTGGCCGGAGAACGAGGTCCGGCGGGGAGCGGTGTCCGCGTTCGGCGTCAGCGGCACCAACGCCCACGTCATCGTCGAACAGGCCCCCGCCGAGGACGCCGAGGAGAGGACGCCCGCCTCGGGCGCGGCCCCCTGGGTGCTGTCGGCCAGGAACGCGGCGGGCCTGCGCGGCCAGGCGGCCCGGCTGGCCGACTTCGCCGCGACCGGCGCGGCCCCCGCCGACGTGGCGTTCTCGCTGGCCACCACCCGCGCCCTGCTCGACGAGCGGGCCGTCGTGGTCGGCGACCTCGACGCGGGCCTGCGGGCGCTGGCGGCGGGCGAGCCGTCGCCGTGGGTGGCCACCGGCCGGGCGGGCCGGGGCCTGGCCTACCTGTTCACCGGCCAGGGCAGCCAGCGCGAGGGCATGGGCCGGGACCTGTACGACCGTTTCCCGGTGTTCGCCGAGGCCTTCGACGCGGCGTCGTCGGAACAGGTGAAAGTGGTGGTGTTCGGGAACGCCCCCGCCGGTGCGGATGCTGATGCCGCTGGAGGTTCGGGTGGCGGTGCAGGTTCCAGCGTGGGTGCTGGCGCGGATCCTCATGCGGGTGCGGGTGGTCGGTTGGCCCATGGCGGGCGGTTGGATCAGACGTTCTTCACTCAGTCCGGACTTTTCGCGTTACAGGTGGCCCTGTTCCGGCTGCTGGAGTCATGGGGGGTTCGGCCCGACTACGTGGCGGGGCACTCCATCGGTGAGCTGGCGGCGGCGCATGTGGCCGGGGTGTGGTCGCTGGAGGACGCGGCCAAGGTCGTGGAGGCGCGCGGGCGGTTGATGCAGGCGCTGCCCGGCGGTGGCGCGATGGCGGCGGTCGAGGGCACCGAGGCGGAGATCCCCGGAACCGTCGAGATCGCCGCGATCAACGGTCCGTCGTCGATCGTGGTCACCGGGGAGGAGGATGCGGTCGAGGCGGTGGTCGCCGACTTCGCCGCTCGTGGGCGGCGGGTCAAGCGGCTCACCGTGAGCCATGCCTTCCACTCGGCTCGGCTGGAGCCGATGCTGGCCGAATACCGGCAGGTGCTCGAAACGGTCACCTTCCACGAACCCCGCATCCCGCTGGTGTCCACCCTCACCGGCCGGATCAGCGACGTCACCACGCCGGACTACTGGGTCCGCCAGGTCCGGGAGCCGGTCCGGTTCGCCGATGCGGTGACCACCCTGGATTCGGCCGGAGTCACGACCTTTCTGGAGCTCGGCCCCGACGCGGTGCTGTCGGCGCTGGTCCCCGACGGGCGCACCGCCGTCCCGCTGCTGCGTAAGGACCGGCCCGAAGAGGTCACCGCGCTGCTCGCGCTGGGTCAGGCCCACATCCACGGCAAGCAGGTCGACTGGACCGCCGTCATGCCCGGTGCGCGGCCGATCGACCTGCCCACCTACGCCTTCCAGCGCGAACGCTACTGGCTCGACGCCACCAAGCCGGTCGGCCAGACCCGGGCGGTCGACGACTGGCGGCACCAGATCGTCTGGCGCCGCCTCCCCGACCCCGGCCACACCGCGCTGTCGGGGAAGTGGCTGGTGGTCGTACCGGAAGGGGTGGAGAGCGGCGCCGCCGAGGCGGCGCTGACCGCAAGAGGGGCGCGGGCCGCCCGGCTGACCGTCTTCTCCGACGACCGGGACAAACTTGCCGCCGAACTCGCCCAGGCCGGGCCGGTCGACGGGATCCTGTCCCTGCTGGCCTGGTCGGACGTGGACGCGGACGAGGTCGTGCCCTGGTCGTACCGGGCGAATCTGGCCCTGCTCCAGGCCGCGCCGGACGCGCCCGTCTGGTACGCGACCAGGAACGCCGTCTCGACCGGCCCCGGCGACACCGCGCCCGACCCGGCGCAGGCGCTGCTGTGGGGCCTGGGCACGATCGCCGCCGTCGAACGCCCCGAACGCTGGGGCGGCCTCGTCGACCTCCCGGGCGACGGCCACTGGGACGACCTGGCCGACGCGCTCGCCGGGACCGAACACGAGATCGCCGTGCGCGCATCGGGACGGCACGCCCGGCGGCTGGTCCGCAGCTCCCCGCCCGCCGGGAAGACGTGGACGACCGGGGGGACCGTGCTGGTCACCGGCGGCGCCGGCGCGATCGGCGGCCACGTCGCCGCCTGGCTGGCCGGACGCGGCGTGCGGGACCTGCTGCTCGTCGGCCGGCGCGGCGAGAACGCCCCCGGGGCCGACGCGCTCCGCGACCGCCTGACCGAACTCGGCGCGCGGGTCACCTTCGCCGCCGCCGACGTCGGCGACCGGGCCGCGCTCGAACGGGTGCTGGCGGACATCCCGGCCGACCGGCCGCTGACCGCCGTCTTCCACGCCGCCGCCGACCTCGACGACGGCCTGATCGACACGCTCACCCCCGAACGGGCGCAGCGGGTCCTGCGGGTGAAGGCGGGCGGCGCGCGCCACCTGGACGAGCTCACCCGCGACCTCGACCTGACCGCGTTCGTGCTGTTCTCCTCGGTCTCCGGCGTCTGCGGCCTGCCCGGCCAGGCCAACTACGCGCCCGGCAACGCCTACCTCGACGCGCTGGCCGCCCGCCGCCGCGCCGAGGGGCTGCCCGCCACCGCCGTCGCCTGGGGCCGCTGGGCCGGCAAGGGCCTGGTCGACTCCGCCACCGCCAAGACCCTTTCCCGGTACGGCCTGCGCGGCATGGCCCCCGAGTCCGCGGTCACCGCCCTCGGCCTTGCCCTCGACCGCAACGAGACCGCCGTCGTCGTGGCCGACGTCGACTGGCCCACCCTGTTCCAGAACCGCCCGCGCGCCCTCGCCTCGGAGTTCCTGGAAGCGGCCCCGGAGGCCCCCGCCCAGCTGGACGAGGTGACCGCCAAGAGCCTGCTGCGGCTGGTCCGCACCCAGGCCGCGGCGGTGCAGGCCCGCTCCTCCGCCGACGCCGTCGAACCCCGGTCGCGCTTCCGCGACCAGGGCTTCGACTCGCTGACCTCGGTCGAACTGCGCAACCGGCTGGCCGCCGCGACCGGCCTGACCCTGCCCCCGTCCATCGTGTACGACCACCCGACCCCCGAGGCCGTCGCCGCCTACCTGCTCACCGAGCTCAACCCGGCCGAGCGTACCCCGACGATCGCGACCGTGCTCGACCGCCTCGACGCGCTCGAACACGTGCTGGCCACCGCCGAGCTCACCGGCCAGGACCGGGAGGCCGCCGCCGTCCGGCTGCGCCGCCTGTCCACCGCCTGGGACGACCGGCCCGACCGGCCCGACCTGGCCGCGGCCGACGACGACGAGCTCGTCGACTTCATCACCCGGACCCTCGGCATCTCCTGAGAGGCACGTCGAACATGAGTGACGACCAGATCCGGCATCTGCTCAAGCGGGTCTCGGCCGAGCTGCACGAGACCAGACGGCAGCTCGTGCGGTTCCGCGAGCCGATCGCGGTCATCGGCATGGCCTGCCGCCTTCCCGGCGGCGTGCGGTCGCCGGAGGACCTGTGGGAGCTCGTCTCCGCCGAGCGCGACGCCGTCGGAGAGTTCCCCGCCGACCGGGGCTGGGACCTCGACGCCCTGTACGACCCCGACCCCGACCGCCCCGGCACCACCTACACCCGCCACGGCGGCTTCCTCGACGACGTGGCCGGTTTCGACGCCGAGTTCTTCGGCATCTCCCCGCGTGAGGCGCTGGCGACCGACCCGCAGCACCGGCTGCTGCTGGAGACCGCGTGGGAGGCGCTGGAGCGGGCCGGGGTCGACGTGCACACCCTGCGCGGCACCCGGACCGGCGTCTTCGCGGGGATGAACGGCCAGGACTACGCGGCCCGGCTGCCCGGCGTCCCGGCCGCCGTCGACGGCTACCTCAGCATCGGCACCGCGATGAGCGTCGCGTCGGGCCGCGTCGCCTACACCTTCGGTTTCGAGGGCCCGGCCGTGACGGTCGACACGGCCTGCTCGTCGTCGCTGGTGGCGCTGCACCTGGCGGTCCAGTCGCTGCGGTCGGGCGAGTCGGACCTCGCGCTGGCCGGCGGGGTGACCGTGATGACCTCGCCGGTCGGGTTCGTGGAGTTCTCCCGGCAGCGCGGCCTGGCCCCCGACGGCCGGGTCAAGGCGTTCGCGCGCGGCGCCGACGGCACCGGCTGGGCCGAGGGCGCCGGGTTCCTGCTGGTCGAACGCCTCTCCGACGCCCAGCGCCTCGGCCACGACGTGCTGGCCGTGATCACCGGCACTGCGGTGAACCAGGACGGCGCGTCCAACGGCCTGACCGCCCCCAACGGCCCCGCCCAGCGGGCCGTCATCCAGAGCGCCCTGGCCGCAGCGGGGCTCTCGGGCGCCGACGTCGACCTGCTGGAGGCCCACGGCACCGGCACGACCCTCGGCGACCCGATCGAGGCCCACGCTCTGCTCGGGACATACGGCCAGAACCGCGAGCGCCCGCTGTGGCTCGGCTCGGTCAAGTCGAACATCGGCCACACCCAGGCCGCCGCCGGGGTCGCCGGGGTCATCAAGGTGATCGAGTCGATCCGCCACGGCGTCCTGCCCAGGACCCTGCACGTCGACGAGCCGTCACCCTACGTCGACTGGTCGGCGGGCTCGGTCGAACTCCTCACCGAGGCCCGTCCCTGGCCCGAGACGGAGGTCCGCAGAGCGGGCGTGTCGGCCTTCGGCGTGAGCGGCACCAACGCCCACGTCATCGTCGAGTCCGCCCCACCGCCGACGGACCCGGCCAGAACCCCAGCGGCAGCCCCGGCCGGGGCCGCCGCGCTGGACCTGGCCGGAAAGGCAGCCGTGTCGTGGCCGGTGCCGCTGGTGGTCTCGGCCCGCACCCCGGCCGCGCTCCGCGCCCAGGCGGCGCAGCTCGCCGACCACCTCGGCACCGCGGACCTCAAGGACATCGCCCACTCCTTGGCCACCGGCCGGGCCCTGCTCGACGAACGCGCCGTGGTCGTCGGCGACCCGGAGGCGGGCCTGCGCGCCCTCGCCGCAGGCGAGCCTTCACCGCACGTGGTCCGGGGCGTCGCCGGAGGCGAACTCGCCTACCTGTTCACCGGCCAAGGCAGCCAGCGCGAGGGCATGGGCCGGGACCTGTACGACCGTTTCCCGGTGTTCGCCGAGGCCTTCGACGCGGCGTCGTCGGAACAGGTGAAAGAGGTGGTGTTCGGGAACGCCCCCGCCGATGCCGATGCGAGCGCCGGTGGCCGTTCGGGCGGCGGTGCAGGTTCCGGTGTGGGTACCGGCGCGGATGCTCACGTGGGTGCGGGTGGTCGGTTGGCCCATGGCGGGCGGTTGGATCAGACGTTCTTCACTCAGTCCGGACTTTTCGCGTTACAGGTGGCCCTGTTCCGGCTGCTGGAGTCGTGGGGGGTTCGGCCCGACTACGTGGCGGGGCACTCCATCGGTGAACTCGCGGCGGCGCATGTGGCCGGGGTGTGGTCGCTCGAAGACGCGGCCAAGGTCGTGGAGGCGCGCGGGCGGTTGATGCAGGCGCTGCCCGGCGGTGGGGCGATGGCGGCGCTGGAGGCGGTCGAAGCCGAGGTGCCCGCCGGGGTGGAGATCGCGGCGATCAACGGGCCGTCGTCGCTGGTCGTCACGGGTGACGAGGATGCCGTTGAGGCGGTGGTCGCCGACTTCGCGGGTCGGGGGCGGCGGGTCAAGCGGCTCACCGTGAGTCACGCTTTCCACTCCGCCCGGCTGGAGCCGATGCTGGCCGAATACCGGCAGGTGCTCGAAACGGTCACCTTCCACGAGCCGCGCATCCCGCTGGTCTCGACGCTGACCGGACAGGTCAGCGACGTCACCACGCCCGACTACTGGGTCCGGCAGGTGCGGGAAACCGTCAGGTTCGCCGACGCGGTCGCCACGCTGGATTCGTTCGGAGTCACGACATTTCTGGAGCTCGGCCCCGACGCGGTGCTGTCGGCGCTGGTCCCCGATGGGCACACCGCCGTCCCGCTGCTGCGTAAGGACCGGCCCGAAGAGGTCACCGCTTTGCTCGCGCTCGGCCAGGCCCACATCCACGGCAAGCCCGTCGACTGGGCTCGGGTCATCCCGGGCGGACGCCGGACCGACCTGCCCACCTACCCGTTCCAGCGGGAGCGTTACTGGCTCGACCTCCCCGACGAGCCCGCCACCGGCCCGGTACACCTCGCCGACGGGCGGTTCGTGCACACGGTCCGGCTGGCCGTGCGCACCCATCCCTGGCTCGCCGACCACGTCATCGCGGGTGCGACGGTCGTGCCGGGCACGGCGCTGCTGGACCTCGCGCTGCGCGCCGGGGGCGACCTGGACGAGCTGGTGATCGAGGCCCCCGTGGTCATCACCGGCGACGCGACCGCCGAGATCCAGATCGTCGTGGACGGCGACGACATCAGCGTCCACTCCCGGATCGGCGACGGCGAATGGACCAGGAACGCGACCGGCCGGGCGGCCGGCGCAGACCTGCCGCCCGCGCCGCCGCCGGCCGCCTGGCCGCCGCCGGGGGCGGAACCGCTCGACACGGCGGGCCTGTACGAGCTGCTCGCCGAGGTCGGGCTCGAATACGGCCCCGCCTTTCAGGGCGTCACCGACGCCTGGCGCGACGGCGAGACCATCCACGCGGAGGTGACGCTCCAGGAGGCCGAACGGGGCGACGCGGCCACGTTCACCGTGCATCCCGCGCTGCTCGACTCGGCGCTGCACCTCGCGGCCGACCCGGCCCGGCTGCTGCTGCCCTTCGCGTGGCGGGGGGTGCGCCACCACTCCTCCGGCGCGACCACGGCCCGGGTCCGGCTGGCCCCGGTGGGCCCCGAGCGGTGGTCGGTCGACCTGACCGACGACGCGGGCACGCCGGTCCTGTCGGTCGAGGCGCTCGACTCGCGGGCGATCGACCCCGCCGCGCTGCGTACCGCCGCCCTGCACCGGGTCGAGTGGGTCGAGAGCGACGCCGTGCCGGAGGCGCCGGGTGTCGTGATCGACGTCCCGGCGGCGGGCGACGACTGGCACGACCTGGTCAACCGGGTCCTCGCCGACCTGCGGGACGCGCAGGGGCCGGTGCTGGTGAAGGTCCGCGACGCCGTGGCGGTGCTGCCGGGCGAGACGGCCGACCCCCGGGCCGCCGCCGTGTGGGGGCTGGTCCGGGCGGCGCAGGCCGAACAGCCCGACCGGTTCACGCTGGCCGACGGCGACGTCGAAAGCGTCCCCGCCGGGGAGCCGGTGTTCGCGGTCCGCGACGGCCGGACCTACGTCCCCCGCCTGAAGCGGATCGACCCGCACGACGCGCCCCCGCCGCTCGACCCCGAGGGAACCGTGCTGGTCACCGGCGGGACCGGCGGGCTCGGCAGGATCCTGGCCCGCCACCTGGTGACCCGGCACGGCGTCCGCCACCTCGTCCTGACCAGCCGCCGGGGCGAGCAGGCGCCGGGCGCGCCGGAGCTGCGGGAGGAGCTGACCGCGCTGGGCGCCCGGGTCGACATCGTCGCGGGCGACGTCGCCGACCGGGCGTTCCTGACCGGCGTCCTGGCCGGGATCCCCGCGCTGACCGGCGTGATCCACACGGCCGGGGTCGTGGACGACGGCGTCCTGGCGGCCCTCACCCCCGAGCGGGTGTCGGCGGTGCTGCGGCCCAAGGCCGACGCCGCCCGGCACCTGCACGAACTCACCTGCGACCGCGACCTGGCCTGGTTCGTGCTCTACTCGTCCGTCTCGGGTGTGCTGGGCAACGCGGGCCAGGCCAGCTACGCGGCGGCCAACGCCTACCTCGACGGGCTGGCCGTCCACCGCCGTGCCCTCGGCCTGCCCGGGGTCTCGCTGGCCTGGGGGCTCTGGGCGGAGCAGACCGGCATCACCGCCCACCTGCGGCAGGCCGACCTCGCGCGGGCCGCCAGGAACGGGGTCCGGCCGCTGGCCACCGACGCCGCGCTGGAGCTGTTCGACGCGGCGCTCGGCGCCGGGGACCCGGTAATCGTCCCGGGCGTGCTCGACCTGCGGCCCAAGCCGGTACGCCGGGCGAGCGCCGCCAAGGCCGAGGGGCTGGCCACGCTCGGCGAGGAGGCCCGCGCCGAGGTGCTGCTGACCATCGTCAGGACCGAGGCGGGGGCCGTGCTCGGCACCGGAACCGTGCCCGCCGGGCGGGCCTTCGGCGACCTCGGGCTCGACTCGCTGATGTCGGTCGAGCTGCGCAACCGGCTCGGCGCGGCCACCGGCCTGACGCTGCCGGCCACCCTCATGTTCGACCACCCGACCGCCGCCGCCGTCGCCTCCCACCTGGGCACCCTGTTCCGGCCCGCGCCGTCCCGCCCGGCCCCGGCGCGCGTCTCCCAGCACGTGGACGACGACGCCATCGCCATCGTCGGCATGGCCTGCCGCCTCCCCGGCGGCGTCGCGGGCCCCGACGACCTGTGGAGACTGGTCGAGTCGGGCGGCGACGCCGTGTCCGGCTTCCCCGACAACCGGGGCTGGGACATCGAGTCCCTGTACGACCCCGACCCGGCCAAACCCGGCACCACGTACACGACCTCGGGCGGGTTCCTGCACGACGCCGGCGAGTTCGACGCCGGGTTCTTCGGCATCTCCCCGCGTGAGGCGCTGGCGACCGACCCGCAGCAGCGGCTCCTGCTGGAGACGGCGTGGGAGGCGTTCGAGCACGCCGGGATCGACCCGGTGGCGCTGCGCGGCAGCCGTACCGGCGTGTTCGCCGGGGTCATGTACCACGACTACGCGCCCAAGATCGGCGAGGCGCCCGCGCCGCTGGAGGGATACCTGGCCAACGGCAACGCGGGCAGCGTCGCGTCCGGCCGGATCTCCTACGCCTTCGGCTTCGAGGGCCCGGCCGTCACCGTCGACACGGCCTGCTCGTCGTCGCTGGTCGCGCTGCACCTGGCGGCGCAGTCGCTCAGGACCGGCGAGTCGGACCTCGCGCTCGCGGGCGGCGTCGCGGTGATGGCCACCCCGTCGGTGTTCGTCGAGTTCTCCCGCCAGCGCGGCCTGGCCACCGACGGCCGCTGCAAGGCCTACGCGGCGGCGGCCGACGGCACCGGCTGGGCCGAGGGCGCGACCCTGCTCCTGGTCGAACGCCTTTCCGACGCCCGCCGCCTGGGCCACGAGGTGCTGGCCGTGGTCCGCGGCACCGCCGTCAACCAGGACGGCGCGTCCAACGGCCTGACCGCCCCCAACGGCCCGTCGCAGCAGCGGGTGATCCGGCAGGCGCTCGCCAACGCCGGGCTGACCCCGCAGGACGTCGACGTCGTCGAGGGCCACGGCACCGGCACCACCCTCGGCGACCCCATCGAGGCGCAGGCCCTGATCGCCGTCTACGGCCAGGACCGGCCCGGCGACCCGCTCTGGCTCGGCTCGCTCAAGTCGAACATCGGCCACACCCAGGCGGCGGCGGGCGCGGCCGGCGTGATCAAGATGGTCCAGGCGATGCGCCACGGCGTCCTGCCGCGGACCCTGCACGTCGACGAGCCCACCCCCCACGTCGACTGGTCGGCCGGATCGGTCCGGCTGCTCACCGAGCCCCGCGAGTGGCGGCCCGACCGCCCCCGCCGCGCGGCCGTCTCGTCCTTCGGCGTCAGCGGCACCAACGCCCACGTCGTCATCGAGGAACCTCCGACCGCACGACCCGACGAAGAGGCCCCCAGGACCGCCCGCGCCCCCGAGGGGGATCGCCCCGCAGAGGGAGCGCCCACGATCGTCGTGGCGCGGAAAACGGGCCGCCCCGGCCCGGAAACGGACCGCCCCGCCGAAACGGATCCCTCCGGCGAGGAGACGGACCGCCCGGGCGCGGCAACGGACCGCCCCGCCGCAACGGATCTTTCCGGCGAGGAGACGGACCGCCCGGGCGACGAAGCGGATCGCCCTGGCTCGGCAACGCACCGCCCCGGCGAGGAGACGCACCGCCCCGGCGAGGAGACGCACCGCCCCGGCGAGGAGACGCACCGCCCCGGCGAGGAGACGCACCGCCCCGGCGAGGAGACGCACCGCCCCGGCGAGGAGACGGACCGTCCCGGGGAGGAGACCTCGCCTCCGGCGCGGTCCGCGCGGCCGGTCGTCTGGCCGATCTCCGCGCGAACCCCTGAGGCGCTCGCCGGGCAGGCCGCCCGGTTCGCCGGGCTCGCCGGCAATCCCCACGTCGACCCCGCCGACGTCGGCTTCTCGCTGGTCACCACCCGGGCCGCTCTGGAGCACCGGGCCGTGGTCGTCGCCGACGGCACGGCCGGGTTCGCCGAAGGGGTCGGCGCGCTGGCCGGCGGGGTGTCGTCCAAGCGGGTGGTCCGGGGCGTCGCCGACGCCGAGGGCAAGGTCGTCTTCGTCTTCCCCGGTCAGGGGTCGCAGTGGGCCGGGATGGCGGCCGGGCTGCTGGAGGAGTCGCCCGTGTTCGCGGCCAGGCTGGCCGAGTGCGGGCGGGCGCTCGCGCCGTATGTGGACTGGAAGCCCGAGGACCACCTGCGCGCCGGGACCGGGCTCGACCGGGTCGACGTGGTCCAGCCGCTGCTCTGGGCGGTCATGGTCGCGCTGGCCGCCCTCTGGGAGTCGCACGGCGTGAAGCCGGACGCGGTCGTCGGGCACAGCCAGGGCGAGATCGCGGCGGCCGCCGTCGCGGGCCTGCTCAGCCTGGACGACGCCGCCCGCGTGGTGGCGCTGCGCAGCCGGGCCATCCTCGCCCTCGCGGGCACCGGCGCGATGGCCTCCATCGCTCTGACCCCGGAAGAGGTCGAGCGGAACCTCCCCGGCGGCGTCTCGATCGCGGCCGTCAACGGCCCGGCCCAGGTGGTGGTCTCCGGCGACCCGGACGCCGTCGGGAAGCTGGTGGAGACGCTGAAGGAGCGGGACGTCCGGGCCCGGCTGATCCCCGTCGACTACGCCTCCCATTCGGCCCACGTCGAGCGGGTCGAAGCGGAGATCCGGGCCGACCTGGCCGATGTCGTACCAGCGGAGGGCCGGGTGCCGCTCTTCTCGACCGTCACCGGCGACTGGCTCGGCGACACCCCCGTGGACGCCGACTACTGGTACACCAACCTGCGCGAACGGGTCCTCTTCCACGAGGCGATCGAGCGCCTCGACGGCCAGGGCTACGGGGTGTTCGTCGAGATCAGCCCGCATCCCGTGCTGACCGCCGCGATCGAGGAGGCGGTCCGGGGCCCGGTGGTGGCCGGGACCCTCCGCCGCGACCAGGGCGGGCCCGAGCGGTTCCTCACCTCGCTGGCCGAGCTGCATGTCAGGGGCGTCCCGGTCGACTGGCTGCCGCTCTTCCCGGGGGCCCGCCGGGTGGCGCTGCCCACCTACGCGTTCCACCGCCGCCGATTCTGGCTCGACCAGACGCCGTCAGGGCCGCGTACGGAAGAGACGACCGCCCCCGAACCGGTGACGCGCTCGCTCGCCGACCTGACCGGAGCCGATCTCGACGCCGCCGTGCTCGCCCTGGTCAGGGCCGAGTCGGCGATCGTGCTCGGGCACGACGACGCCGGCGCGGTCGAACTCGGGCGGCCCTACCGCGACGTCGGGCTCGACTCGCTGACCGCCGTCGACCTGCGCAACCGGCTCAACACGGCGACCGGGCTGCAACTGCCGCCCACGCTCGTCTTCGACCATCCGACCCCCGCGGCCATCGCCGCCTACCTCAAGGACGAGCTGTCCGGGGCGGCCGTCCGGTTCCCGAACGCCGGACCCGCGCTCGACTACCTGGAGACCGCGCTCGCCGCCGGCCCGGAACCCGACCTGATCGCCCGGATGCGACGGCTGCTCGACCAGTGGGACACCGGTCCCGGGACGACGGTCGACCTCGACTCCGCCACCGACGAGGAGCTGTTCCGGCTCCTCGACCACGACCCGCTTTAGGAGCGTTCCCCCATGGCTGACGACGCACAGCTTCGCGACTATCTGAAGCGCGCCATCGCCGACGTCCAGACCCTGAAAGGCCGCCTCCACGAGGTGGAGACGGCGCGGCGGGAACCGATCGCGATCGTGGGCATGGCGTGCCGCTTCCCCGGCGGGGTCGCCTCGCCGGAGGACCTGTGGGACCTGGTCGCCGCCGGGCGCGACGCGGTGAGCGAGTTCCCCGCCGACCGGGGCTGGCCCCTCGATGATCTGTACGACCCCGACCCCGACCACCAGGGCACCTCCTCCACCCGGCACGGCGGCTTCATCGACGACGTGGCCGGGTTCGACGCCGGGTTCTTCGGCATCTCCCCCCGGGAGGCGCTGGCGACCGACCCGCAGCACCGGCTGCTGCTGGAGACCGCGTGGGAGGCCTTCGAGCGGGCCGGGATCGACCCCGAGTCCCTGCGCGGCAGCCGGACCGCCGTCTTCGCGGGCCTGGCCGGCGGCGACTACGGCGTCGGAGCCGGTCACCCCGTGGAGCTGGAGGGCCAGATCGGCATCGGCACGCTCCGCAGCGTCGCCTCGGGCCGCATCGCCTACGCCTTCGGCTTCGAGGGCCCGGCCGTGACGGTCGACACGGCGTGCTCGTCGTCGCTGGTGGCGCTGCACCTGGCCGCGCTGTCGCTGCGGTCGGGGGAGTCGGACCTGGCGCTGGCCGGTGGCGTGTCGGTGATGGCGACCCCGCAGGGCTTCGTCGAGTTCTCCCGCCAGCGCGGCCTGTCGGCCGACGGCCGCTGCAAGGCGTTCGCCGCCTCCGCCGACGGCACCGGCTGGGCCGAGGGCGTCGGCTTCCTGCTGGTCGAGCGCCTGTCGGACGCCCAGCGGCTCGGCCACCCGGTCCTCGCGGTGGTCCGCGGCTCGGCCGTCAACCAGGACGGCACCTCCAACGGCCTGACCGCCCCCAGCGGCCCGGCGCAGCAGCGCGTCATCCAGTCGGCCCTCGCCTCGGCCCGCCTGTCGGCCGCCGACGTCGACCTCATGGAGGCCCACGGCACCGGCACCAGCCTCGGCGACCCGATCGAGGCCACCGCCATCCTCGCCACCTACGGCCAGGGCCGCGCCCCCGGCCGACCGCTCTGGCTCGGCTCGCTGAAGTCGAACATCGGCCACTCCCAGGCGGCGGCCGGCGTCGGCGGCGTCATCAAGGTCGTCCAGGCGATCCGCCACGGCCTCCTGCCGCGCACCCTGCACGTCGACGAACCCACCCCGTATGTGAACTGGTCGTCGGGCGAGGTGGAACTCCTCACCGAGCCCCGCGCCTGGCCCTCGGGGGAGGGCCCGCGCCGCGCGGGCGTCTCGGCCTTCGGCGTGAGCGGCACCAACGCCCACGTGATCATCGAACAGGCCCCGGAGTTCGACCGCCCCACATCCGACGCCGGCCCCACCCCCACCGCTCAGCCGGTGGAGACCGGCGCGGTTCCCTGGGCCATCTCGGCACGCACCCCCGAAGCGCTGCGCGCCCAAGCGGCCCGCCTGGCCGACTTCGTGACCTCGGCCCAGGACCCTGCAGCCGACCCCTCGCCGATCGGGCACCCCACCCTGGCGGCGGTGGCGTCGTCGCTGGTCCGGACCCGGGCCCGGCTCGACGAACGGGCCGTGGTCGTGGGTTCGAGCCAGGAGGAACTGGTGGCGGGGCTCCGGGCGCTGGCAGCGGGGGAGCCGTCGGCCTCAGTGGTCACCGGCCGTTCGGGCGGAGGGCTCGCCTACCTGTTCACCGGCCAGGGCAGCCAACGGGAGGGCATGGGCCGGGAGCTGTATGACCGGTTCCCGGTCTTCGCCAAGGCCTTCGACGCGGCGTCGTCGGACCAGGTGAAAGCGGTGGTGTTCGGCCAGCGCCCCGCCGATGCGGATCTCGATGCCGATGCGGGCACCAATGCGGGCACCAATGCGGGCACCGGTGGGGGTCCCGATGCCGGTGCAGTTGCCGATGCAGGTGGCGGTGCCGGTGCGAGTGCCGGGGCGGGTGCAGGTGCCGATGTCAGTGGTGGTGGGGGTGACGGGGCGGTCCTTGGCGGGCGGTTGGATCAGACGTTCTTCACTCAGTCCGGACTTTTCGCGTTACAGGTGGCCCTGTTCCGGCTGCTGGAGTCGTGGGGGATTCGGCCTGACTATGTGGCCGGGCACTCCATCGGTGAGCTCGCGGCGGCGCATGTGGCCGGGGTGTGGTCGCTGGAGGATGCGGCCAAGGTCGTGGAAGCGCGCGGGCGGTTGATGCAGGCGCTCCCCACCGGTGGCGCGATGGCCGCGCTGGAGGCCGTCGAGGACGAGATCCCGCCAACCGTCGAGATCGCCGCGATCAACGGGCCGTCGTCGCTGGTCATCACGGGTGACGAGGATGCCGTCGAGGCCGTGGTCGCCGACTTCGCGGGCCGGGGCCGCCGCACCAAGCGGCTCACCGTGAGCCACGCCTTCCACTCCGCCCGGCTGGAGCCGATGCTCGCCGACTACCAAAAGGTCCTCGAATCGGTCACCTTCCACGAGCCGCGCATCCCGCTGGTCTCGACGCTGACCGGACAGGTCAGCGACGTCACCACGCCCGGCTACTGGGTCCGCCAGGTCCGGGAGCCCGTCCGGTTCGCCGACGCCGTCACCACCCTCGACTCCGCCGGAGTCACCACATATCTGGAGCTCGGCCCCGACGGGGTGCTCTCCGCCCTGGTCCCCGACGGTCGCACCGCCGTCCCGCTGCTGCGCAAAGACCGCCCCGAGGAGGTCACCGCGCTCCTCGCGCTCGGCCGGGCGCACGTCCACGGCAAGCCGGTCGACTGGGACGCCGTGCTCCCCGAGGCGGCCAGGGTCGACCTGCCGACCTACGCCTTCCAGCACGACCGCTACTGGCTCGAACCCGCTTCGCTGAACTCGGGCGACCCGGCGGCGCTCGGACTGGCGGCGGCCGGGCACCCGCTGCTCGGCGCGGCGGCGGTGCTGGCCGACGCGGGCGGGGTGCTGCTGTCGGGCCGGCTGTCGCTGCGCACCCACCCCTGGCTGGCGGGGCACACCGTCATGGGCACCGTCATCGTGCCGGGCACGGCGCTGGTCGAGCTGGCCGTCAGGGCCGGTGACGAGGTGGGCCTGAGCACCCTCGACGAGCTGGTCGTGGAGGCCCCGCTGGTGCTGCCGGAGGGCGGCGTCGTCGACGTGCAGGTCTCGGCCGGGGCGCTCGACGACGAGGGCCGCCGCCCGGTCACGATCCACTCAAGCACCGGCCACTCCAGCACCGGCGAGAGCTGGATCAGGAACGCGGCCGGCACGCTGAGCGCGACGGGCGAGGCCCCGGAGAGCACCGGGACCTGGCCGCCGCCGGGCGCGGTCCCGCTGGAGATCGGGCACGTCTACCGGGAGCTGGCCGACGCGGGCCTCACCTACGGGCCGCCCTTCCAGGGGCTGCGCGCCGCCTGGCGGCACGGCGACGACTTCCTCGCCGAGGTCGAGCTGGGAGAGGAGGAGCAGGGCGAGGCGGGCCGGTTCGGCGTCCACCCGGCGCTGCTGGACGCCGCCCTGCACATCGCCGCCCACCACGGCCTCAAGGACGCCACCCCCGGCCACAACCGTCTGCCGTTCGCCTACGGCGGGGTCCGGCTGCACGCCTCCGGGGCCGCCGCGCTGCGGGTCCGGCTGGTCCTGCACGGCCCCGACGAACTCTCCCTGTACGCCGCCGACGAGACCGGCGCCCCCGTCGTGTCGGTCGCCTCGCTGCTGGCCCGGCTGGTCTCGGCCGACCGGCTGCGCCCGGCGGAGCACGACTCCCTCTTCACGGTCACCTGGGCGGAGGTGACCGCGCAGCCCTCCGGCGAGGAGGCCGACGTGCTGCGGGTCACCGGCGCGGAGTTCCGCGACCTGGCCCCGGAGGCCGCCCTCCACGGGCACGTCAACCGGGTGCTCGACGGGGTGCGGAAGTGGCTCGCCGACGACGGCGACCGGCCGCTGGCCGTGGTCACCCGCTACGCCGTCGCGGCCACCCCGGACGAGAGCCCCAACCCGGTCGTCGCGCCGGTCTGGGGGCTGGTCAGATCCGTCCAGGCGGAGCATCCCGGGCGGGTGTTCCTCGTCGACGCCGACGACGCCGCGCCGGAGGCGGTCCGCCGCGCGGTGGCCGCCGTCATCGGGTCGGGGGAGCCGCAACTGGCCGTACGGAACGAGAAGCTGCTGGCCCCGCGACTGGCCCGCGCCGCCGCGCACGACGGCGCCCCGCGCGAGTGGAACCCCGACGGCACGGTGCTGATCACCGGCGGCACGGGCGCGCTGGCCGGGGAGCTCGCCCGGCACCTGGTGCTGACCGGGCGCACCCGCAACCTGGTGCTCCTGGGCCGCAGCGGACGGCTCGAACCCGGCCTGCACGACGAGCTGACCGGCCTCGGCGCGCACGTGACCGTCGCCGCCGCCGACGTGGCCGACCGCACGGCGGTCGCGGCGGCGCTGGCCGCGATCCCGGCGGACCGGCCGCTCACCGCCGTGGTGCACACCGCGGCCGTGGTCGACGACGGCCTGGTGGAGTCGCTCACCGAGGAGCGGGTGGGCCGAGTGCTGCGCGCCAAGGCCGACGGCGCGTGGGTGCTGCACGAACTCACCCGGGGCCACGACCTGGCCGCCTTCGTCGTGTACTCCTCGGCGGCCGGGCTGCTCGGCGGCCCCGGGCAGTCCTCCTACGCCGCCGCCAACGCCTTCCTCGACGCGCTCGTCGCGCACCGCCGCGCCCTCGGCCTGCCGGGCCTGTCCCTGGCCTGGGGCTTGTGGGAGCGCCCGACCGGGGCGACCGCCCACCTCACCGACGCCGATCGGGCCAGGGCCGCCCGCGCCGGGCTCGGCGCGCTGACCACGGAAGAAGGGCTGCGGCTCTTCGACACCGCCCTCGGCCGGGACGAACCCCTCCTGGTCCCGGCCCGCTTCGACCTGCGCCCCCGCGACGACCGGCCGATCGCCCTGCTCAGAGGCCTGATCCGCCCGGCCAGGCGGACCGCCGGGCCGCGCGCGGCCACCGGGCCGGTGCTCGCCCACCGCCTGGCCCGGCTGCCGGAGGGCAGGCGCGAGGAGGCCGCGCTGGAGGCGGTCACCGCCGAGGTCGCCGCCGTGCTCGGCACCCGGGCGTCGTCGATCGCCCCGGACCGCCCGTTCAACGACCTCGGCCTCGACTCGCTGACCGCCGTCGAACTGCGCAACCGGCTCGACGCCCTCGCCGGGCTGCGGCTGCCCGCCACGGTCACCTTCGACCACGGCACCGCCGAGGCCCTCACCGCGTTCCTGCTCACCAGGATCCAGGACGTCCAGCCGGAACAGGAGCAGGAACCGGCCACCCGCCAGGGCCCGCTGTCGGAGCTCTACCGCGCCCTCTACGCCAAGGGCCAGTACGCGGCGGCGGCCCAGCTGATCGGCGTCGCGTCGCGGCTGCGCGGCAGCTTCACCGCCGAGCAGACCCCCGACCACGTCCTGCCGCCGATCCGGCTGGCCGAGGGGCCCGGCCGGGCCGCCGTCATCTGCTTCCCCGCCGTCAGCGCCATCTCCGGCCCGCACGAGTACGCCCGCTTCGGCCTGGGCTTCAAGGACCTGCGGGACGTGCACGTCCTCCCCTCGCCCGGCTACGACCCCGACCACCTGCTCCCCGACACCGAGGAGACCTACGTCCGGATGCACGCCGACACGGTGGCGAAGCTGGTCGAAGGCCGGCCCTACGTCATCGTCGGCCGGTCGATGGGCGGCGCGGTGGCCCATTCGGTCGCCGAGGAGCTGGAGAGCCGGGGGCTGCCCGCGTCCGGGCTGGTGCTGATCGACTCCTACCCGATCGACAGCCCGGCCCAGGAGGCCTACCGCGACTGGTGGCTGAAGGCGATGCTCACCGGGATGCTCGAACGCATCGAGCGCTACCGCATGGTCTGGAGCGACGCCAGCCTCACCACCATGGGCGGCTACGGCGTCGTGCTGAACGACTGGGAGCCCAAGCCGATCTCGGCCCCCACCCTCATGGTCCGCGCCGCCGAGCCGCTGCGCGGCACCGTCGTCGACCCGACGGGACGGCTCGACTGGCGGCCCTCCTGGCCGCTGCCGCACGAGACCACCGACGTTCCCGGCGACCACTTCACCGTGCTGGAGGAGCACTCCGACACCACGGTCGAGGTCGTCCGGGACTGGATCGCAACCCTTGAGAAGTCCAGCGAGAAGAGGAGCACATGAGCGTAGAGGTCGTGGCCGTCACCGGCGCCGCCGGAGGGATCGGACGGGCCATCGTCGGGCTGTTCGCCGAACGGGGCGTCAAGGTCGTCGCCGTCGACGTCGACAAGCGCGGGCTCGACGACCTGGCCACGGACGACGTCGCCACCGTGGCCGGGGACGTCTCCACCGAGGAGGCCAACGAGGCCTTCGCCGAGACGGCCCTGAGCCGGTTCGGCCGCCTCGACGCGGTCGTGCTCAACGCCGGGATCGGCGGCGCCGGGCCGCTGGAGTCCCCGGGCGCGATCGAGCGGTTCGACCGCATCTGGGCGGTCAACGTGCGGGGCGTGGCGCTCGGCGCGCGGGCCGCGCTGCCCGCCCTTCGGGCCTCCGGCGGCGGTTCGGTCGTGGTCACCTCGTCGATCTCCGGGCTGGCCGGCGACCCAGGGACCTGGGCGTACAACGCGGCCAAGGCGGCGGTGATCAACCTGGTGCGCGGGCTCGCCCTCGACTACGCGGCCGAGAACGTCCGGGTCAACGCGATCGCCCCCGGCGGCGTGTCGGTCGGCCTCAACGCCGGCGCCGCCGCCCACC
The DNA here is from genome assembly GCF_001570605.1 of Herbidospora cretacea. GTDB lineage: Bacteria > Actinomycetota > Actinomycetes > Streptosporangiales > Streptosporangiaceae > Herbidospora > Herbidospora cretacea. The sequence continues at coordinate 70,883 of NZ_BBXG01000018.1, forward strand.
CCCTGCTCGGCCCGGCGATCCTGGAGCGCATCCCGCAGCACCGCTGGTCGGAGGCGCGCGAGCAGGCCGAGGCGATCTGGTTCCTGACCTCGCCCGCCGCCTCGTACATCACCGGCGTCACCCTCCCCGTCGACGGCGGGCTCTCCGCCAACAACGGCATCCTCTCTCCCCGATAAGCACCGGTAAGGAGCACTTTGAGCATCGAGCAGAACAAGGAGACCGCGCGGCGGCTCTACGAGGAGCTGATCACGCTGCGCCGCCCCGAGCTCTTCGAGGAGCTGATCGCCGAGGACGCCGTCGACGAGACCATCGGCGGCGGCCGGGGCCGGGAGGACTTCCGCACCCACGTCGAGAACGTCTGGGCCACCGTCGAGGGCGTCAAGGCGACCGTCACCGACTCGGTCGCGGAGGGCGACCGGGTGGTGGTGTTCTGGCGCATCGAGGGCGTCCAGCGGCAGCCCCTCTTCGGCGTCCCGGCGAGCGGCCGCCATTTCACCGGCCACAGCATCAGCACCATCACGTTCCGGGACGGCCAGATCGTGCGGTACACCGTCCTGCCCGACCGGCTGGGTATTCTCCAGCAGATTTCCTGAGGCGCGAATGGATGAATTGTCGTACGAGGACGTTTCGGACATCAGGGCCTTGCTCGCCCTGTTCTCTCACGTTTTCGACAACCGGGAGATCGGCGACCTCCACCGCGTCTTCACCGAGGACGCCGTGATCGAGCTCAGGCGGGGCGCCGGACGCCTCGTCGAGGGCCTGCCCGCCATTGCCGAGTTCTCCGCCGTGCTCGGCCCCGACGGCCCTGACCACCAGACTCTCGACAGCCACATCTTCGTCGACGACGACGGGACGGTCCGCGCGCGCAGCCGCTACCTGGCGATCCTGCTGGACGGCAGCGTGCACAACGGCGACTACCTCGACGAGCTGGCCCGCACCCCGGAAGGGTGGCGAATCAGCCGCCGAGTTTCCGTGCCGCGTTATCCGCGAAATGGCGGCTAGGGGGTATTAGGGGTGTCGTTCAGGGGGGTCGGAAATTAGCCTCGCATCGAATAGATGAATTGCGATTTCCGACCCGCCGGACCGGTGAAAAGAATGCACGTTCCCAGAAGATATAAAGCCGCTCTGCTGGCGGTGTTCCTCGTCGCCGCGTGCGGGCAGACCCCGCAGACCTCGCAGAGCCCGGCCGAGGGGGCGCAGCAGGCCGCCCCGGTCAAGGGCGGCTCGCTGACCTTCGCGGCCGACACCGAGCCGGTCTCCTTCGACGCCCACGTCAGCTCGCAGGACATCACCGGCGCGATCGTGCGCAACGTCCTCGACTCGCTGATCACGCTCGACGCCACCGGGAAGTTCCACCCGTGGCTGGCCGAGTCGTGGGAGGCCGCGCCCGACCTGAAGAGCTACACCTTCAAGCTGCGCAAGGACGTCGTCTTCCACGACGGCACCCCGTTCGACGCCGAGGCCGTCAAGGTCAACTTCGACCGGATCCACGACCCGGCCACCAAGTCGCAGCTCGCCTCCAGCCTGCTGGGGCCGTACACGGGCACGAAGGTCGTGGACCCCCACAGGGTGACCGTCGAGTTCGCCCAGCCGTTCGCGCCGTTCCTCCAGGCGGCCAGCACCGCCTACCTGGGCTTCTACTCGCCGAAGACGATCGCGGCCGACTCGGCGGCGATCGGTTCGGGTGGGCCGGCCGCCGTGGGCACCGGGCCGTTCAAGTTCGCCGAGTACACCAAGGGCCAGCAGGCCGTGTTCGCCCGCAACGACGCCTACAACTGGGCGCCGAAGACGGCGGTGCACACCGGGGCGGCCTACCTCGACAAGCTGACCGTGCGGTTCCTGCCCGAGGCGTCGGTCCGGGTCGGGTCGCTGACCAGCAAGCAGATCGACGTCGCCGCGGCGGTCCCGCCGGCCAACGTCAAGACGGTCGAGGGCAACGCCGACCTGACGGTGCTCGCCGCCGACTATCCGGGCGGCAACTACAGCATCTACCTGAACACCTCCAAGGAACCGCTCAACGACGAGAGGGTCCGCAAGGCGATCCAGCGCGGCATCGACATCGACACGAACATCAACGCGCTCTACTTCGGCCAGTTCAAGCGCGCCTGGAGCCCGCTCGCGCCGACCACGCCCGGCTACAACGCCGCCCTGGAGAACAGCTGGAAGTTCGACCAGGCCGAGTCGAACCGGCTGCTCGACGAGGCCGGCTGGACCACGAAGGACGCCGAGGGCTACCGCACCAAGAACGGCAAGCGCCTGGTGGTCGACTGGCCGCTGCTGCCCGCCCAGTACGTCCGCGACTCGCGTGACGTCCTCGGGCAGGCCTTCCAGGCCGACCTGAAGAAGATCGGCGTCGAGATCGTCCGCCCGCAGGCCGACATCGGCACCTACCTGGAGCGCGTCTACGGCGGCAAGGCCGACATGGCCGACTACAGCTGGTCGCGGGCCGAGCCCGACGTCCTGTGGCTGCTGCTCAACGGTGCCAGCAAGCCCCAGGAGGGCGGCCAGAACGCCACCTTCCTCGACGACCCCGACCTGACCAAGTGGACCAACGAGGGCAGGGCCACCCTCGACGAGGCCGTCCGCAAGGACGTCTACGGCAAGGTCCAGCAGCGCGCCATCGACCTGGCCGTCACGATCCCGATCTACACCCAGTCACAGGTCCTCGGCCTGGGCAAGAGCGTCAAGGGCCTCACCCTCGACGCCAACGCCTGGCCGCTGTTCTACGACGTCTGGCTGGGCAAGGCCCAGTGAGCGCCCAGTGAGCCTGCTGAGACGGGTGGGGGCGGGGGTCATGGTGCTGTGGGGCGCCGCGACCCTCGCCTTCATCTCCCTGCTGCTGATTCCGGGCGACCCGGTCTCCACCCTGCTCGGCCCGGCGACCATGGCCTCCCCGGAGGTCCGCGCGCAGATCGCCGCCGACTACGGCTTCGACCGGCCGGTGGCGGTCCGCTACCTCGACTACCTCGGCACGGTGGTGACCGGCGACCTCGGCTCCTCCTACCAGCTCCAGCGGCCGGTGGGCCTGCTCATCGCCGACCAGCTCGGGCCGACCGTGCAGCTCGCGCTCGCCGCCATGGTCACCGCGGTGGTGATCGCGGTGATCAGCGCGGTCACCACCGCGGGCCGGGCCCGTCCGGTCCGCGCGGCGGCCGGCGCGTGGGAGCTGGTGGCGGTCTCGCTGCCGTCGTACTGGCTGGGGATCCTGCTGCTCACCGCGTTCAGCTTCCAGCTACGGATCTTCCCGGTGATCGGCGCGCAGGACCTGGCCGCGCTGGTGCTGCCCGCGCTCACCCTCGCGCTGCCGATCGCGGGCGTCCTCGCGCAGGTCCTGCGCGAAGGGCTGGAGGCCGCCCTGGCCCAGCCCTTCGCGGTCACCGCGCGGGCCCGCGGCCTTTCTCAATTCGCTGTACGGCTCCGCCACGCCCTCCGCCATGCCGCGGCGTCGCTGGCCACCCTCACAGGCTGGCTGGTCGGCTCCCTGCTGGGCGGGGCGGTCCTGGTCGAGACCGTCTTCGGCCGGTCGGGCATCGGCGCGCTCACCCTCCAGGCGGTCGGCAACAAGGACATGCCGGTCGTGATGGGCGTCGTGCTGCTGTCGGCCCTGGTCTTCGTCGTCATCTCCAACGTGGTCGACCTCCTCCACACCGCCATCGATCCGAGGGTGCGGGCATGAGCGCGATTCCGATCTCCTTCCCGGGCGCGGGCCTGCGGACGCCGCGCTGGGCGACGGTGTTCGCCTGGCTGGCGCTGCTGCCGATCCTGGTGGCCGCCGTCGCCCCCGAACTGCTCACCTCGGCCTCGCCGATCCTCATCAATCCGCTGCACGCGCTGCTCCCGCCGGGCGGCGACCACTGGTTCGGCACCGACCAGCTCGGCCGCGACCTGTTCACCCGGGTCGTGCACGGCGCGCGGCCGTCTCTGCTGCTGGGTCTCGGCGCGACCGTGCTGGCGGTGGTCGCCGGGTCGCTGCTCGGGGTGCTCGCGGCGCTCGGCGGCCGGGTCACCGACCAGGTCGTCGGCCGGGCCCTCGACGTGCTGCTGTCGCTGCCGCAACTGCTGCTGGCGCTGCTCGTGATCACCGTGCTCGGCGGCGGGGTCGCCAACGTCGTCATCGCCATCGCGCTGGCGTTCACCCCCGGCTACGCCCGGATGGTCCGGACCGAGGCGATGGTCGTGCGGCGGTCGGGCTACGTCGAGGCGGCGCGCGGGCTCGGGCTGCCCCCGACCGTGCTGGTCGCCCGGCACGTGCTGCCCAACGCGGTCGGCCCGCTGCTGGTGCTCGCCACGGTCGGCTTCGGCACCGCCCTGATCGCGGGGTCGGGGCTGAGCTTCCTCGGGTTCGGCGTGCAGCCGCCCGCTCCCGAGTGGGGCGCGATGCTCTCGGAGGGCCGTGACTTCCTCGGCGACGCCTGGTGGCTCGGGCTGTTCCCCGGAGCCGCGATCACGATCACCGTGGTCGCCGTCAACGTGCTGGGCCGCGCCGCCCAGCGCCGCTACACCCGGAGGACCGTGTGATCCACGTCGAAGGACTGACCGTCTCGTTCTCCGGCCTGGAAGCCGTGCGCGACGTGTCGTTCACGGTCGCGCCGGGGGAGTGCCTGGCCATCGTGGGCGAGTCGGGCTCGGGCAAGAGCGTCACCGCCCGCGCCCTGGTCGGCCTGGCCGGAGACCGGGCGGAGGTCACCTCGCGCGGCTTCACCTTCGACGGGGCCGACCTGTCGAAGCTGACCGAGACCGGCTGGCGCGGCGTGCGCGGACGCCGCATCGGCCTCATCCTCCAGGACGCCCTGGTCTCCCTCGACCCTCTCCGGACGGTCGGCGCCGAGGTCGCCGAGACGCTGCGGACCCACCACGTCGTGGAACCGTCGCAGCGCCCGGCGCGGGTCCTGGAACTGCTGGCCGAGGCCGGCATCCCCGACCCGGAGCAGCGCGCCGGGCAGCACCCGCACGAGCTCTCCGGCGGGCTGCGCCAGCGGGCCCTGATCGCCTCGGTGGTGGCGGCCGGGCCGTCGCTGCTGGTCGCCGACGAACCCACCACGGCCCTGGACGCCACCGTGCAGGTCCAGATCCTCGAACTGCTCGGCCGCCTGAAGCGCGAGGGCGCGGCGCTGCTGCTGATCAGCCACGACCTCGCCGCCGTCGCCCGCCTGGCCGACCGCGTGGCGGTCATGTACGCGGGCCGCTTCGTCGAGGAAGGGCCGGCCGAAGAGCTGCTGGCGGCGCCCGCACATCCGTACACCCGAGCCTTGATCGCGGCCGTCCCGGCCGCGCACGCCAAGGGCACCCGCCTTTCCGCGCCCGTTCAGGAGCCCTCGGTCACCGGCCCCGCGCTGCCGGCCCGGATCGCGGCCCTGCTCACCGGGTACGAGAGCGCCTGCCCCTATGTCTCCCGCTGCGCCCTCGCTGATCAGCGCTGCCGGGAGGAGGACCCCTCGCCGACCCCTGTCGGTGAGCGGCGGGTCCGGTGTCACCATCACGACCGGCGCCTTCCCGACCTGCCGCCGATCAGCCTGGGGGAGACCCGCGCCCCCGGACCGGTCCTGCTGTCGGTCGAGAACGTCACCAAGCGCTTCGGCGCGCGGACCGCCGTCGACGATGTGTCCCTGGAGTTGCGGGCGGGGGAGACGCTCGGCGTCGTCGGGGAGTCGGGGTCGGGGAAGACCACCGTCGCCCGCATCGCGCTCGGCCTGCTCGACCCCGACGCGGGCACGGTCCGGCTCGACGGCGAGCCGTGGAGCGGCATCCCCGACCGGTTGAGAAGAGCTCGCCGCCGCCGCATCCAGGCCATCTACCAGGATCCGCTCGGCTCCTTCGACCCGCGCCACACCGCCGGGCAGATCATCGGCGAGGCCGTCGCGCTGCCCCGGCGGGTGAGGAAGGCCCGCGTGGCCGAACTGCTCGACCAGGTCGGCCTGCCCGCGACCCTGCACACCCGCCGCCCGCTGGAGATGTCCGGCGGGCAGCGTCAGCGGGTCGCCATCGCCCGCGCCCTGGCCACCGGCCCGGAGGTGCTCGTCTGCGACGAGCCGGTGTCGGCGCTCGACGTCAGCATCCAGGCCCAGATCCTCGACCTGCTCGCCACGCTCCAGCGCGACCTGGCCGTGGCCGTGCTCTTCATCTCCCACGACCTCGGCGTCATCCACCACGTCAGCGACCGGATCGCGGTGATGAAGGACGGCCGGGTCGTGGAGAGCGGCGCGACCGCCGAGGTGTTCGGCTCCCCGAAGGAGCCGTACACCAAGGAACTGCTCGCCGCGGTGCCCACCCTCGCGACGGAACGGAGCCCCCGATGACGATCACCCCCGAGCGGATCGACCACCGCTCACCCCTGGTCCGGCTGGCCGCGCTCCTCGACGAGGGGAGCGTGGTCCGCGACGGCGACCCCGGCCGCAGCGGCGTCACCGTGGCGCACGGCCGCGTCGGCGGCTCGCCCGTCGTCGCCTACTGCACCGACGCCACCGTGATGGGCGGCGCGCTCGGCATGGCGGGCGCGGTCAAGATCGCGGCGGCCATCGACGAGGCCGTGGTGCGCCGCCGGCCCGTCATCGGCCTGTGGCACTCGGGCGGCGCGCGCCTGGCCGACGGCGTCGAGTCGATGGACGGCGTCGGCCGCATGTTCCAGGCGATGATCCGCGCGTCCGGACGGGTGCCGCAGATCTCGGTCGTGCTCGGCCCGGCGGCGGGCGCGGCGGCCTACGGTCCCGCGCTCACCGACGTCGTGATCATGGCGGCGGACGCCCGGGTGTTCGTCACCGGCCCCGACGTCGTGCACACCGTCACCGGCGAGCGCATCGACATGGACGGGCTCGGCGGCCCCGGCGTCCACGCCAAGAAGTCGGGCGTGGTCCACGTGGTCACCGAGTCGGAACCCGCCGCCTACCTGCGGGCCCGTCGCATCACCGGCCTGCTGGCCCGGCCCGGCGCCTTCGACCTCGGCGAGGCCGGCGACGACGACACCGGCCTCGGCGACCTGCTCCCGGAGGAGACCCGCCGCGCCTACGACGTGCGCCCGCTGCTGCGCCGCGTCCTCGACGGAGGCGGCGACGCGCTGGAGGAGTTCCAGCCCAAGTGGGCGTCCAACATGGTCGTCGGCCTGGGCCGCCTCGGCGGCCGGACGGTCGGCGTGGTGGCCAACAACCCGATCCGCAAGGGCGGCTGCCTCGACTCGCTGAGCGCCGAGAAGGCCGCCCGGTTCGTCCGCACCTGCGACGCCTTCGGGGTGCCGCTGCTGGTGGTCGTGGACGTGCCCGGCTACCTGCCCGGCGTCGGCCAGGAGTGGGACGGCGTGGTCCGCCGGGGCGCCAAACTGCTGCACGCCTTCGGCGAGTCCGTCGTGCCGCGCGTCACCCTGGTCACCCGCAAGTCCTACGGCGGCGCGTACATCGCGATGAATTCCCGCTCCCTCGGCGCGGACGCGGTCTTCGCCTGGCCCGGGGCCGAGGTGGCCGTGATGGCGGCCGAACCGGCCGTCAACGTGCTGCACCGCAAGGCCCTGGCGGCCGCCTCCGACGAGGAGCGCGAACCGCTGCGCGCGGCCCTGGTCGAGGAGCACCAGCGGATCGCCGGCGGCGTCGACCGCGCCCTGGACCTGGGCGTGATCGACGAGGTCATCGACCCGGCCCGGACCCGCCGCAGGCTGATCGAGGCGTTCGCCGCCCTGCCCGAGACGCGCGGGAGGCACGGCAACATCCCGCTCTAACCCGCCTTGTGCAGCGAGGCCACCACCAGCTTGGCGAACCGGTCGATGACCGTGTAACCGGTCTTCGGCCCCGAGTAGTAGAGCATCGCCTGCACGTTGGCCGTGCGGACGATGAGCTTGGTCTGGTTGTACGCCCCGGCGTCCCGCGTCCACCCGATCCCCGCGTCGCCGACCGGCCCGCCGACGCGGAGTCTGGTGGACGGCTCGCGGCGCGGTTCGTCCTCCTCGGTGGCGCGGCTCATGTCGTACATGAGCCGGGCCGTCGTCTCGGAGTCGAGCTGCACCTTCTGGATCTGCAGGTACTCCCCGCCCGCGGTGGTCCACTGGCAGGCGTCGTTCGTCATGAACTGCTGCTTGGCCGCCGCCCCGAGCAGGCTCCGCACCTGAGCCTGGCTGACCAGGTCACACGCCTCGGGGTTGCTGGTCAGCACCGCCTTCTTCGGCGCGTCGGCGGGTTTCACGGACGCCCCCGCCGACGTGGTCGACGTGGTCGAGGTGGCCGGGGCGGGCGTGCCCGCGGCGCCGTCGCCCGTGCCGAGCCACACCGCGGCGGCGCCCCCGGCGACGAGCACCGCCGCCAGCCCGGCCCCCGCGAACATCGGCGCCTTGCTCTTCTTCGGCCCGTGCTTCACCGACGGAACGGTCTTCGGCGCCGAGGTCCCGTAGCCCCCCGCGCCCCCGACCGGCCCGGACGCCCCCGCGGCTATCTCGCGCAGCAGCCCGGCGGCGTGCCCGGCCGGCATCCGGCGGGCCGGGTCCTTGTCCAGCATCGCCAGGAGCACCTGGCCCAGCGGCCCGGCCCGGCGCATCGGATGCGGCTCGTGCATCAGCACGGCAGCCATCACCGCGGCCGGGTTGTCCCGGTGGAACGGCGCGTTCCCCTCGACCGCCGTGTAGAGCGTCGCCGCCAGCGACCACAGGTCGGACGGCGGCCCGTCGGGCTCCCCGCGCAGCCGCTCGGGCGCGATGTATCCGGGCGACCCCGACACCGCCCCGGTCTGGGTCAGGTTCACGTCACCCGCGACGCTGGCGATGCCGAAGTCGGTCAGCAGCACCCGCCCGTCGTCGGTGATCATGACGTTCCCGGGCTTCACGTCGCGGTGCAGGATGCCCGTCATGTGGGCGGCGGTCAGCGCGTCGAGCATCGTCACCCCGATCGCCGCGACCCGCTCCGGCGGCTGCCGCCCCTCCTTGCGGAGCAGCGCCTGCAACGACCGCCCCCGGACCAGCTCCATGACGATCCACGGCCGCCCGTCCTCCAGCACGACGTCATGGACCGTCACGATCGACGGATGCGACCGCAGCCGCGCCGCGGCCCGCGCCTCCCGCAGCGTCCGCTCCCGCATCTCCGCCAGCCGGGGCTGGTCGAGATCCTGGGGGAGCAGGACCTCCTTGACCGCGACCTCCTGCCGCAACAGCTCGTCGACGGCGTGCCAGACGGCGCCCATGCCGCCCTGGCCGATCCGGGAGAGCAGGCGGTAACGGCCGGCGAGCAGCGTCACGGCATGCTCCTTCGTGCTCGGGTGCGGCACAAACCGTACTTCATCCCACCGGTCCCGCTCATCCCGTTGATGAACCACTTCGATCGGATTTGTTAGCGTCCTTGCGCCGATGTCATTGATCAAGCTCAAGGAGCCCGATGAAGCAGTGGCAGTCCCGCTCCCTGATCGCCGCCGTCGCGATGACCACGACGGCGACCCTGACCGCCCTCCCGGCGGAGGCCCGCGCCACCGAGGACGGCACGGTCGAACGTGTCTTCACGTTGTCCCCCGTCGAGGACGTCGACGTGTCCACGCTGAACGACGAGAACTCGCCCGCCGGGACCTACAACGCCCACGTGGCGGCGGGCACCTTCAGCGGCCGCGCGATCCGGGGCTACCTGAGGTTCGACACGGGCGTCCTGCCGGCCGGCGCCGTCACCTCCGCCGTCCTGTCGCTGTCCAACAACGCCGCGCCGGCCTGCGGCCCGGAGGTCGGCGAGGGCATTCAGGTCCGCCGCGTCACCAGCTCGTGGAGCCAGGACTTCCTGCACTGGGGCAACCTGCCCGACTCGACGACCGAGGACGCCCAGATCTCCACCAAGGGCGTCACCCCTGAGTGCGCGACGTGGCCGGATCGCGTCGAGTGGCCGGTCGCGGGCATCGTCCAGGACTGGGTGGACGGCGCCGAGAACCACGGCCTGGTGCTCCAGTCGCCGTCCGAGGACACCGGCGTCGACAACTACCGGTGGTACTGGGCCTCCGAGAACCCCGACCTGGACCCCCGCCACGACCCGCCCGTCCTCACGGTCACCGTCGACGTGGTCTCGGAGCCCCGGGTCTCCCGCTGTTCCCTCGGCCCGTCCGACTACCCGATGAGCGGCGGCGTCACGGTGCTCTCACTGACCCCGCAGGTCGTCGTGCGGGCGGGCGACCCGGCGGGCGGCGCGACCGGCGAGGCCGAGATCGAGCACGACCCCGCCGCGCCGGCCCAGGGAACCGGTCAGATCTGGACCGGCCCGGGGAACATCGCGGTTCCGGCGGGCTTCCTGCACGACGGCTGGGACATCCGCTGGCGGTGCCGGGCCGTGAACGCCGCGGCGGGGACGCAGTCGGACTGGACCCCGTGGACGTACGCCACGGTGGCCGTGCCGGTCCCCTAGACCGCTGATCTGAGCCGTTCGAGACCGTCGAGCAGCAGGTCCAGGGCGAACTCGAACTCGAACTGGTCGTCGCAGCCCGAGCCCACGATGGACTTCTCGTCGTGGGCGACCTGCAGCGCCATCTCGGCCAGCCACGGGAACGTGTCCTTCATGGCGTGGGCCGCCGCCTCCTGCGCGCCGGGGTCGGCCGGGGTGTCGTCGAAGAGTTCCTGGCTGAAGCCCAGGATCCGGCTGCCCAGCGTGTGGATCGCGTGGTGGACCAGGTCGACGGTGAAGCCGCCGGTCCGCAGCAGGCCGATGACCGAGTTCATGTAGGCCAGCACCGCCGGCGTCGGGTTCCGGCGCGACTCGATCGCCCCCGACGCCCACGGGTGCCGCAGCATCTGCGCGCGCGCCGTCAGGATGCGGGCCCTGACGGCCGGTCTCCAGTCGCCCTCGACCGGCCCCAGGTCGATCTCGCCGACGACCGTGTCGATGATGCCGTCGAGGAGTTCGTCCTTGTTCGCGACGTGCTTGTAGAGCGCCATCGGCACCACGCCGAGTTCGGTCGCGAGTCTGCGCATGCTCAGGCCGTCGAGCCCGGCCTCGTCGGCCAGGGCCACCGCGGCCTCCAGAACGCGTTCCCGGCTGAGTCGAGCCAATGCGTCGTCGCCTCCTTGACGGGTGTACGGCGTACACCTATCGTCCTAGGTGTACGCCGTACACCATCCTAGAAAAGGGGTACCCCCCATGAAGGCGATTGTCCAGGAACGCTACGGCTCACCCGACATCCTGGAGTTCCGCGACGTCCCCACGCCGACGCCCGGCCCCGGAGAGGTGCTGGTCAAGGTGGCGGCGGCCTCGCTCAACGCCCGCGACTGGCACGTGCTGCGCGGCGACCCCTACCTGTCCCGGCTGACCTTCGGGTTACGCCGGCCCAAGCAGCCGATCCTCGGCACCGACTTCGCCGGGGTCGTCGTCGCGGGGGACGGCTTCGAGCCGGGCGAGGAGGTCTACGGCGAGCACGACGGCGCGTTCGCCGAATACGTCGTCGCGCCCGCGAAGGTCGTCGACCGCAAGCCCGCCAACCTCACCTTCGAGCAGGCCGCCGCGCTGCCGCTGGCCGCCAACACCGCCCTGCAGGGCCTCAAGGACGTCGACAAGGGCCGGTCAGTGCTGATCAACGGCGCGTCCGGCGGCGTCGGCACGTTCGCCGTGCAGATCGCCAAGGCGAGGGGCGCGCGGGTGACCGCCGTGTGCAGCACCCGCAACGTCGAGATGGTCGCCGGGCTCGGCGCCGACCGGGTCGTCGACTACCGGAAGGAGGACTTCGCCGCCACGGGCGAGCGGCACGACCTGGTCTTCGACCTGGTCGGCAACCGCTCCCTCCGCGACCTGCGCAGGGTCCTCGCGCCGGGCGGCACCCTGCTGATCTCCGGCGGTGGCGTGTACGAGGGCGGCAGCCTCCTCGGCCCGATCGGCCTCGTCCTCCGCAGCCAGCTGGTCAAACCGCTGATCAGGGACGAGGTCGTCCTGCTGAACGCGAAGCCCAGCCGGGCCAACCTCGCCGCGCTGCGCGGGCTGGCCGAGGCCGGCGACCTCACGCCGGTCGTCGACCGGACCTACCCGCTGGCGGAGGCCGCCGACGCGATGCGCTACCTGGAGGGGGAGCACGCCCGCGCCAAGGTCGTCCTCACGGTGCATGCGGCACCTTGACCAAGTCGGGGACGACACGACGACCTCGCCTCCCGGCCGGGGGAGGCCCGCTCTGAAGATCATGAGGGCATGTCCTCGATGCGTGTGCTGCTCCTCGCCGGCGTCCTCGCCGCCGCCCTCGTCAGCCCGGCCCAGGCCGAGGCCGCTCCCGGCACCGTCTCCTGTACGGGCGGCGAGATCGACCTCCTGATGCACCCCGGCCTGACCCTCGCGCCCGGCAGCCAGTGGCTGACCCTGACCGGCACCCTCGGCCGCTGCGTCACCCCCGACCACCCGGCGATCAGCTCCGGCGTGCTGACCGCCCAGGGCGGTCTCACCGCCGGGTGCCCCGGCCCGATCGCCCCGGACGACCTGGAGATGACCGTCCGCTGGAGCGACGGCTCCGTCAGCACCGTCGAGGGCGCCCGCTTCCAGGGCGACATCCACCAGTGGGCGCTGATGCCCGGCACGATCACCTCGGGCCCGTTCACCGGCGGCCGGGTCGCGGCCCTCGGCCGGAGCACGGGCCTGCCGGACCCGTGGGTCCTGCCGTGCGTGATCGGCGGCCTGAGCCAGGTGCGCACCGCCGTCCAGGCCTTCGGCATCGGCTAGGCGAAAGCCCGCGCGGCGCGCGTTCTTCCTTGAGGACGACCGTTAACCCTGGTTCCGGACAGCCTCGCCAACCGGCGACCGGACGCGGGCTCCGTCCCGGCAAGAATGAGGTCCCATGAACCTTGGCCGTGTTCGCGGCTGCCTCATCGGCGGCGCCATCGGTGACGCGCTCGGCGCCCCCGTCGAGTTCGACTCGCTCAGCCGGATCACCGCGCGGTACGGCCCCGCCGGTATCACCGACCTGACCGACGGACTGATCACCGACGACACCCAGATGACCCTGTTCACCGTCGAGGGCCTGATCCGCGGCCACGTCAGAGGCCGTGAACGCGGCATCAGCCACGTCCCGTCGGTGGTCCGCCACGCCTACCTGCGCTGGCTCGACACTCAAGAACATCCCGCGCCGCCCCCCGGCGACGCCCTCCACCGCACCGGCTGGCTCCGTGAGCAGACCTGGCTCTACGCCCGCCGCGCCCCCGGCAACGCCTGCCTGTCGGGCCTGCGCGGCCACGTCGACCCCGACTCCAAGGGCTGCGGCACGGTCATGCGCTCGGCCCCCTTCGGCCTCGGCCCGTGGCCGGCCGAACAGGCCTACCGGTGGGCGGCCGAATGTTCGCGCTTCACCCACGGCCACCCGACCGCGACCGCCTCGGCCGGCGCGCTGGCCGCGATCGTCCGCCATCTGACCCACGACACCACGCTGGAGAACGCCGTCTCCGCCACCCTGGAACTGGTCGACGACCCCGACACGGCCAAGGCGCTCCAGGAGGCCGTCGACCTCGCCCACACGGGCGCCCCGTCGGCGGCGAAGGTCGAGTCGCTGGGCGAGGCGTGGGTGGCCGAGGAGGCGCTGGCCATCGGCGTCTACTGCGCCCTGGCGGGCGGGAGCTTCCGCGACGCCCTGATCCTGGCGGCCAACCACTCGGGCGACAGCGACTCCACGGCCGCCGTCTGCGGCAACCTGCTCGGCGCCGAGGGCGTGCGCATCCCGGCCGAGTGGGCCGAGCGGGTGGAGGGCCGGGACACCATCGACCGGCTGGCCGAGGACTTCGTCGCCGAGGTCTCCCGGGGCGGCGCGCCCCGGGACCGCTACCCCGGCAACTGACGATCTAGTACGGGTTCTGCTGCGGCGGCACCTGCTGCTGGGGGTGCGGCGGCTGCCCGTACTGCTGCTGCCCGTACTGCTGCTGAGGGTGCGGCTGCTGGCCGTACTGCTGCGGGTAACCCTGCGGCTGACCCTGTGGCTGACCCTGCGGGAACCCGTTCGGCGGGTACTGCTGGAAGGCGCCCTGGTCGTGCGGCGGGTACTGCGGCGCCTGCATCGGCCGGGGGATCGCCTGCAGCGCGGTGATCCTGTTCAGCACCATGATCGCCAGGATGCCCGAGATCAGGGTCAGCGGGAAGAAGATGATCTCCAGCAGCGCGGCGGTTTGCAGGCTCGACAGTTCCTCGCTCTGCAGCAGGAAGCGTCCGACCAGGTTGGAGCCGAAGACCGACAGGATCCACGTGATCCACCACGCCGCCGCCAGGCCCCCGGGCTTACGCTGCTGCGGGTCGGAGGCGGTCCAGATGTCGTCCACGATCTGCTTGGGGAACCAGAACGAGACGATCGGGACGATCCACCCGAAGATCAGCCACGCCCGGCCCCTGCGCTGCCGCACCTGCGGCGCGAGCGCCTCGGCGTTGGCGCGGACCCGGAACAGCCAGACCCAGTAGAAGATGCCGGCCAGCAGCAGCGTCCCGACCTGGAGCAGCCCGGTGAAGGCGTAGAGCTGGTCGTTGTCGTTGACCTCGGCGAGGTCGGCGCTCAGCGGAGAATCGATGATCGAGCCGATGAGGTCATACCTGGCCCAGCTCACGAAGGTGGCGGCGGCCTCGACGAGCAGGTTGAACGCGATCGCGAGCGTGGCCATGACGGCTAAGACGCGGGCGGGCCTGACAGGAGCGGGATACATGAGGAATCCTAGGTAAGGGAGAGACGAGCGTTTAACGCTAGCTTTCTCATCGCCGAAACCGGGACTCTGTTACCCACTCTTATCCCGTAGTGGCCCGTTCTCCAGGATCCGCCAAGATCGAACAAGCCACTTCACCTTCGCGAAGTGGAAGACGTCCGGCGGCAGCGGATGCCGCGACTCCCACCGGAACCTGACGGGACGTTCGCCCTTGTCGGACAGGTAGGTCCTGGGACCGGCGTAGAGACAGGGCGGCGCGTCCTGCTCGGTCTCTGGAATGAACAAACGCACCGTCGTCTCCCCGGAACGGTAACGCCCGGCCGTCGGAGTGTTCCACCGAAGCCCCGATGGTGACTTTCATTTGGAACAGCGTGTCGGTGATTGCGTGGCGGATTTGTCGATGGTCACGAAGAAGACGTCGGCCCCCGCCTCTTTGACTTTGACGAAGGCGACCCCTTGCCGCGGGTGGCCACTGCGAAGACGGCGGCAGCCCCGTCGTGTGCGAGTGTCGGTCGCCGCTGCCATCATCCGGTGGTGAGCCGGCCTGTTCGGAGGCGTCCTGGGCAGAGGAGAGATCATGGGTGTACGCGAGGCCGACGACCTCTGCCGCGTCGCGGGGGCTCTGGTCATGAAGGCCCGGACGCTCCTCGCCGACCACGCCGCCGTTCAGGCCCAGGCCCTTCAGGCCGTCGACACGCTGCGCAGACACACCGTCCGTGACGATCTCGCGCAGATGCCCGTCACCCGCCTCAAGGACGTCACTGGCGGACGTCTCCGCACAGGTGCGCTCGAACGGTCTGGAATCACCACGGTCCTCCAGGTTCACGACATGTCGGCCTACCGGCTCCAGGAGCTGCCCGGGGTCGGCGCGCAGACGGCCAAGCAGATCAAGGCCGCCGCCGACCAGATCGAGGAGGCGGCCCGGCAGCTCGCCAGTGTGAAGATCGAACGCCACGACTGGATGTCCGAGGCGCTGGTCGTCGCGCTGAAGCGGCTGCTCGACGCCGGGACCGAGCTGCCGTTCCACGTCCGGGCCGCCCACGACGTCAACACGACGTTCACGCCGCTGCTGAAGGCGGCCCATCCGGCCAGGTCCCGATGGCGGCTGCTCACGGCGAGCCGGAGGCGGCGGCTGGAGGCGCGGCGGGCGGTCGAGACCCTCGACGCCCTGCTCGACGGTGCGGCCCAGGTCGGCAGCGAGTTCCCGCAGGTCATCACCGACCTGTTGCGGCCGCCGTCGAGTGGCGACGAGGCGTGGGCCGACTTCGAATACCGGTCGTCCGACTACTACTCGCTGCTCGCCGACCTCGCGGGGGAGCGGGTCACCGAGGGCGTCCTGCCCGACGACGTGCTGGCCAGGGTCAACGCCCAGCCGCTCGACGACGCCTACCGGCGGGTGTCGCTGCGCGGCTACCAGTCGTTCGGGGCCAGGTTCGCGCTCGCGCAGAAGCGGGTGATGATCGGCGACGAGATGGGGCTCGGCAAGTCGATCGAGGCCATCGCCGCGCTCGCGCACCTCGCCTCGGAGGGGGCGACCCACTTCCTGGTCGTCTGCCCGGCCAGTGTGGTGGTCAACTGGGTGCGCGAGATCGAGACGCGCAGCACGCTCCGGGCCCAGAAGATCCACGGC
Organism: Herbidospora cretacea; assembly: GCF_001570605.1. Taxonomy (GTDB): domain Bacteria; phylum Actinomycetota; class Actinomycetes; order Streptosporangiales; family Streptosporangiaceae; genus Herbidospora; species Herbidospora cretacea. The sequence continues at coordinate 87,094 of NZ_BBXG01000018.1, forward strand.
AACCGCCGTGAGGCCGCGCTCGACGAATGGATGAAGGAGGGCGGCGTCGCCGTCGTCACGCTCGACGGGCTCCACCGGCTGACCCCCACGTCGCGGGTGGCGATGCTGGTCGTCGACGAGGCCCACTACGTGAAGAACCCGGCGACCAAGCGTGCCAAGGCCGTCGCGGCGTGGTGCGGCGCGGTCGGGCGGGTGCTGTTCCTGACCGGCACGCCGATGGAGAACCGGGTCGAGGAGTTCCGCGTCCTGGTCGGCCATCTCGACCCCGCGCTGGAGATCAGCCAGGCCGGGCCGCAGGCGTTCCGGAAGTCGGTCGCCTCCGCTTATCTGCGGAGGAACCAGGAAGACGTGCTGCACGAGCTGCCCGACCGGGTCGAGGCCGACGAATGGGTCGAGTTCTCCGGTGACGACCTCGACGCCTACCGGCAGGCCGTCGCCGACCGGCACTTCCCGAGGATGCGCCGGGCCGCGTTCGCCTCCCCGGCCACGTCGGCCAAGCTCAAGCGGCTGACCGAACTCGTCGAGGACGCCGAGGCCAACGGGCTCAAGGTCATCGTGTTCTCCTACTTCAAGGACGTCCTGACAGCGGTCGGCGAGACCGTCGGGACCCCCTACCGGCTGTCCGGCGACATCGACCCCGACGAGCGGCAGCGGATCGTCGACGACTTCTCCGCGACGCCCGGCCACGCCGTCCTGCTCAGCCAGATCGTCGCCGGCGGGATCGGGCTCAACCTCCAGGCCGCCTCGGTCGTGATCATCTGTGAGCCGCAGCTCAAGCCGTCGACCGAGACCCAGGCCATCGCGCGCGCCCACCGCATGGGCCAGACCCGGAAGGTCCAGGTCCACCGGCTGCTCGCGGTCGACTCGGTCGACCAGCGGCTGCTGGAGATCCTCGCGGCGAAGACGCGGAGCTTCGACGAGTACGCCCGCCGCAGCGATCTGGCCGAGTCGAGCCCGGCCGCCGTCGACATCTCCGAACAGAATCTGGCGGAGAAGATCATAGAAGAGGAACAGCGGCGGCTTTTGGGTTAATGTTCATGAGCGCTCCCAACGCCACTCCTTTCAGATGGGGTCCCTGGGATGCGTTCTTCTGTCGTTCTCTCCTACGCGGCGTTCGTCCTCGTCGGGATCGGCGCCGCGGTCGGCGGCGTTCTGTTACCCGCCCAGATCGACGACTACGGCGTCGACAAAGCCCTGATCGGGCTCGGTTTCTTCACCAACTCGGCGGGCTTCCTGCTGGCCGGGCTCACCAACGGCGCGCTCATCGAGCGGCTGGGGCTACGACTGGCCCTGGTCGCGGGCAGCGCCGTGTTCGTGCTCGCCGCCGTCGTCACCGCGGCCCGGCCGTCGTTCTGGGTGCTGATCGCCGCCCAGCTGTTCTGCGGATACGGCGTGGGGGTGCTCGAATCGGTGCTGAACGTGCACCTGGCGGCACTGCCGAACGCCGCCACCCTGCTCAACCGCCTGCACGCCTTCTTCGGCGTCGGCGCCCTGGCCGGCCCGGCCATCGCGGCGGTGACGCTCACCTACGCCCCCTGGACCGCCATCTGGTGGGGCCTGGCGGTCGCGACCGCCCTCATGGGGGTCGCCTTCTACGCGACGTTCCCGAAGAGGGTCGTCCAGGAGAAGGAGGACAAGCAGCGGGGGCTGCTGCCCGAGGCGCTGCGCAACCGGACCGTGCTGCTCGCCTCGGTCTTCCTCACCGTCTACCTGGGCGTGGAGATCGGCGTGGGCAACTGGGCCTACTCCTACCTGCGCGAGGTCGACCTGGAGACCCACCTGATCGCCGGTTACGCCGTCAGCGGCTACTGGGCGGGGCTGACCGCAGGCCGGTTCGTGATCAGCCCGATCGCCTCCCGGATCAACCTGACGCCCGCGCGGACCTCCCTGTGGTGCTGCGTCGGCGTCGCGGCGGCCACGGTCATGATCTGGCTCGGCGTCGTCCCGGTCGCCGGGTTCGTGCTGCTCGGGTTCTTCCTCGGCCCGCTGTTCCCGACCACGATGGCGATCCTGCCCGAACTGCTGCCGGCCCGGCTGGTGCCGACCGCGATCGGGGTGCTGAACGGCGGCTCGGTCATCGGCGGCTCGCTGCTGCCGTGGACGGCCGGGGCGCTGGGCCAGGGCGTCGGCATGCAGGCGCTGATGCCCTTCGCGCTCGCGCTCGCCCTGGTCCAGCTCGCCGTCTGGTACTACTTGTCGGCCCCCTCGTTGGCGCCGCGCACGAAGTAGCGCTGGAACACCACGAACAGGACCGCGACCGGGATCGTCGCCAGCACGGCGGCGCCCAGTTTGAGCGGATACTGATTCCCCGATCCGAGTGATCCGCTGACCAGCACCGCCAGGCCTCGGGGCAGCGTGTAGAGATCGGGGCTCTGCACCGACACGAGGCTGTGCGGCAGCTCGTTCCACGAACTCTGGAACGAGATGATCGTCAACGTGATCAGGGCGGGCCTTCCCATCGGGAGCACCACCGACCAGAAGGTCCGCCAGGGTCCGGCCCCGTCGATCCGGGCCGCCTCCTCGACGCTGCGGGGGATCGACTCGAAGAACTGCTTCATGATGAACACGCCGCCCGCGTCGGCGATGATCGGCAGGATCAGGGCCGTGTACGTGTCGTACATGCCGAACTGCTTCAGCACCAGGAACTTCGGGATGAACAGCACGACCCCCGGCACCGCCAGGATGGCGATCACCGCGCCGAACAGCGCCTTGCGGCCCTTGAAGCGCAGCCGCGCCAGCGCGTAACCGGCCATCGAGTCGAGCAGCACCCGGCCGAGTGTGATCGCGATCGTCACGATCAGCGAGTTGCCCAGCCACAGCGGCATGTCGGTGCTGAGGAACACCTTGTGGTAGGCGTCGGTGACGAACGGGTCGGGCACCGGGTTCAGCGGGTTCAGCGCCGCGTTCGACTCGGTCTTGAACGACGCCGAGAGCTGGATGACGAACGGGTAGATGAAGACCAGCGCGAAGAAGACGAGGATGAAGTAGCCGACGAACGTCGACGCCACGGTCCGCGCCCCGTGATCAGCCCTGACGGCGGCCATCAGGCGTTCCTCTCCCTCAGCAGCCACCGCTGCACGATCGTGAACAGCACGATGATCGCGAACAGCACGAACGAGATGGCCGTTCCGGTGCCGTACTCGAAGTTGTCGAACGCCTGGGTGTACGACAGGTACGCCGGTGTCAGCGTCGTCTTGCCGGGGGCGCCCTGGCTCATCACGTACACCTGGTCGAAGACCTGCCAGGTCGAGATGATGCCCATGGTCAGCACCAGGAACAGGGTGGGCTTCAGCATCGGCAGCGTGACGAACCGCAGCCGCTTCCAGCGGCCCGCGCCGTCGAGCATCGAGGCCTCTTCGAGGGTGACCGGGATGTCCTGGAGGGCGGCCAGGAACATCAGCATGAACGTGCCGGAGGTCGTCCAGATGACCAGCAGCATGATGGTCGACATCGCCACCGACGGCCCGGCCAGCCACTCCCACCAGCTCAGCCCGAAGGGGCCGCCGCTCATCAGGAACGCGGGCGGGCTGTCGGCGTTCACCAGGCCGGCGGCGTCGAGCGCGAGGTGCAGGATGCCGCGGGCGTCGGCGAACCACTGCGGGCCCTGGACGCCGAAGAACGCCAGCAGGTTGTTGACCGCGCCGGAGCTGGCGAAGATGAACAGGAACACAACGCTGATCGCGACCGAGCTGGTCACCGACGGGAAGAAGAACGCGGCGCGGAAGAAGGTCTTGCCCTTCAGCATCCGCGAGTTCACCACCAGCGCCAGGCCGAGCGCGAGGATCGTCTGGACCGGCACGACGATGCCGACGTAGTAGATGTTGTTGCGCACGCTGGTCATGAAGTCCTGGCGCGTCAGTCCCTCCTCGGCGAACAACTTCGTGTAGTTGTCCAGCCCGACGAACGGGACGCCCGACTTGAACGGGCTGCCCTGGCCGTTCCAGTCGGTCACGCTGACCCACATCGCCATCAGGATGGGCAGCAGCATGAACAGGCCCAGGATCAGGATCACCGGGGCGACGAACAACCAGCCCGCGATGTTCTCCCTGGCTTTCGCCGAGAGCCGCATGGGCGGTACCTCCTCTGACGCGGGAAACCCGCGCCCGGCGCCCTCCCCGAGTGGGCGCCGGACGCTGAGTCTCGCCTAGTTGCCGGCGAGAGCGGCTTCGGTGTTCTTCTGCACCCGCGCGAGGAGGGTCTTGGGGTCCATGGAGGTGAGCTGCTGGATGCCGGTGTCGAAGTCGGCCAGCACGCTGTCCATCTTGGGAGCGTTCACCGGGCCGTGGGCGTAGTCGGCGCCGTTGACGAACGGGGCGTCGTCGGGGAACTCGGCCGTGTACGCCTCCTTGGCCGACTGCCGTGAGGGCATGACGCCGAACGCCTTGGCGTAGGCCATCTGCTGGTCGGCGGTGGTCATCGCCTCGACGAAGCTGATGGCCGCCTCCTTGTTCTTGGACTTGGCCGCGACGCCCCAGCAGGTGGTGAACGACAGGGTGCCCTTGCCCGCCGGACCGGCCGGGAGCTCGTGGACGCTGTACTTCACGTCGGGGTAGTCGTTGGTCATCGCGCCCTTGATCCAGTTGCCCTCGATCGTCATGGCCGCGCTGCCCTTGCCGAACGCCTCGCCGCCCCAGCCCGCGCTGAGCTGCTTGGGGTACTGCGCCGTCTTGTCCTTGACCAGCTTCTGCACGTACGTCAGGGCCTCCAGGTTCTGCGGGGAGTCGGTGGTGGCCGTCTTCCCGTCGGGGCTGACGATCCAGCCGCCCGCCTGCACCATGAACGCGCCCACCCGGTCACGCGTGTCGCCGAGGGCCAGGGGGGTGATGTCCTTGGCCTTCAGCTTGTCGCCGACGGCGGTGAGCTGGTCCCATGTCGTAGGGATGTCGGCGTCGGTCAGCCCGGCCTTGCTCCACAGGTCGGTGTTGACGATGAGGGCCAGGGTCGAGAAGTCCTTGGGCGCGCAGTAGAACTTCCCGTCGTAGGTGAAGGTCGTGCGCAGGCTCTCGTAGAAGTCGGCCGGGTTGGTGATCTTGTCGCCGTACGGCTCCAGCGCGCCGACGCTGGCGTAGTCGGCGAAGCGGCCGGCGTCGACGTAGAACACGTCGGGCGGCGTGTCGCCCGCGAAGGCCTGGCCGAGCTGCTGGCCGAGGTCCTGCGCCGGGGTCACGGTCGCGGTGTTGCCGGTGGCGGCGCCCCACGCGGCGGCGGCGTCGGTCACGGCCTTGGTCTCGGCGTCGCCGGAGGAGCCGATGAGGACCTGCAGCTGGGCGGGGCCGGCCGAGGCCTGGCTGGGCTGGGCGGCCGGGTCGCCGGTCTCCTCGAAACCACTGCCGCCGCAGGCGGCGGAGGACAACAGGACGGCGCCGACGGCCGTCGACAGGGCCGCCTTCCGGACGTTGCTGCGCTTCATCGCGTTTTCCTTTGTTTCTTGTCTCAGGTGGGGAGGGTCAGCCCGAGGCGCGGACGACCAGGGAGGGCGGAAGCAGGAGGTACTCCGGAGACGCCCCCGCGCCTCCGGCGAGCCGGTGGGCCAGCAGCCGCAGGCAGCTCGACGCCACCTCGCCGATCGGCTGGCGGACACTCGTGAGGCCGATCGCCTTGGCGACCGGGGTGTCGTCGAACCCGACGACGGCGACGGGACGGTGCGAGTGGCCGCCCGCGTGCCAGGCCGGGCCGGGGGCGCGCGCCACGTGCAGGGCGCCGAGCGCGAGCGAGTCGCTCGCGCAGACCAGGGCGGTGATCTCCGGATCGCCGTCGAGCAGGGTGCGGGCGGCGTGCTCGCCGGGGGCGACGTCGTCCTCGGTCTCGGTGAACAGCCCGGCGGTGCCGAGCCCGACGTCGGCCAGCGCGCGGCGCCAGCCCTCACGCCGGTCGTCGCCGACGCCCGAGCCCTCGGGCCAGCCGAGGAAGCCGATCCGGCGGTGGCCGCGCGAGAGCAGGTGACGGGTGGCGGCGTCGGTGCCGGCGGCCCCGTCGACGTCGACCCACGGATGGTTCGCGCCGTCCGGGTCGCTCCACGGGCGGCCGAACGTGACGAACGGCACCCCGCGCTCGGTCAGCCAGTTCGTGCGCCGGTCGCCGTGGTGGGTGGCCATCAGGACGAAGGCGTCGGGCTCGTGCGCGCCGAGCAGGTCGTCGAAGGCGGCGATCTCGCCGTCGTCGCCGTGGGCGGTGTAGAGCAGCACGCGGTAGTCCTCGGTGGCGGCCGTCTGGGTGAGGCCGTGCAGGAACCGGTCGCCGACCGAGCCGTTGATGCCGTCCTGCTCGGGGTCGATGCGGGCGGCGATCAGCCGCGACCGGCCGGTCCGCATCTGGCGGGCGGCGTGGTTGACCCGGTAACCGAGCTCGTCGACGACGTCGAGGACGCGGCGGCGGGTCTCCTCACGGACCACCTCGGGGGTGTTCAGAGCGTTGGAGACCGTCTGGCGAGACACGCCCGCGGCTCGCGCCACGTCGGCGATCGTCACCTTATCGGCCATCTGTGCACCTTTCGGGGGGTTGAACGATCAAACCGAAGTAATGCATGATTTGATCGTTCAAGTTAAGGAATTGTTTCGCAATCTGCACCCCTGCTCTTGATCTGTCAAGACACAACTTCGTGAAGGACCACCGCGTGCCTGCCGACTCCCCCGCCGCCACCGACGTCCGGTTGCAGCCGCTCCTGCACGACCTGGTCAGCACCGTCACCGCGCCCACGAGCGCGCTCAGCGGGGCCGACGGCCAGATACGGGCGGCGGGTGTCCAGGGGGTGTTCCACGCCGACCGGCGGGTCGTGTCGGAGGCCGTGCTGCTGGTCGACGGCCGGGAGACCGAGCCGATCGCCGACGCCGCCGCGGGCCCCGGCCGCAGCAGGTTCACCTCGCTGGCGCGCTGGCTCGGCGACGTCCAGCCCGACCCGGTGGTCCGCGTCGACCGGCTGCGCGAGATCCGCGCCTACGGCATGGCCGAGGAGATCACCGTCGCCTCGACCGCCACGATGCCCGTGACGATGACCGTCACGATGCGGGTGAACTGCGACTTCGCCGCCATCGAGACGGTGAAGTCGGGCGGCGACGTCGAGCCGGTGACCCCGGTCGACGGCACGCTGACGTGGGTGTCGGGCGCCGCCACGGTGGCGATGACCGGCGAGGGCGCGCAGGTGCGTGACCACGCGCTGCACTGGGAGGTCGCCCTCGAACCCGGTGAGACCCGGTCGCTCTGCTGGCGTGTGATGGTGACCGACCCGGCCGCCGTCGTCGCGCCGCCGTCGGGCCCGGCCGAGTGGAGCCGGCCCGTCGTCCGGGCGACCGACCGCCGCCTGCCCGCGCTGCTGGCGCAGAGCCTCGACGACCTCGAAGGCCTGCGCCTCACCGAGACCGGCCACCCCACCGACACCTTCCTGGGCGCGGGCGTGCCGTGGTTCCTCACCGTCTTCGGCCGAGACAGCCTGTGGGCCGCCCGCATGCTGCTGCCGCTGGGAACCGACCTGGCGAAGGGCACGCTGCGGGTGCTCGCCCGCCGCCAGGGGGTCAGGCACGACCCGCTGACCGGCGAGGCCCCCGGCAAGATCATGCACGAACTCCGCAGGGGCGAGTTCGTCGTGCCGGTGAACGGCCTGCGCCTGCCCGCCGCCTACTACGGCACCATCGACGCCACCCCGCTGTGGATCAGCCTGCTCCACGACGCCTGGCGCTGGGGCCTGCCCGACGGGGAGGTCGAGGCGCTGCTCCCGGCCATGGAGGCGGCGCTCGGCTGGCTCGCCACCGACGCCGACCCAGACGGCGACGGGTTCGTCGAGTACATCGACGCCAGTGGGCGCGGCCTGGCCAACCAGGGCTGGAAGGACTCCGGCGACTCGGTCAGGTTCCGCGACGGCGGCCTGGCCGACCCGCCCATCGCCCTGGCCGAGGTCCAGGGCTACGCCTACGAGGCCGCCGTCAAGGGCGCCGCGCTCCTCGACGCCTTCGGCCGCCCCGGCGCCGACGTCTGGCGCGCCTACGCCGGGGCGATGGCCACCCGATTCCGCGAGCGGTTCTGGGTCGAGGGCGGCTACCCCGCCCTCGCGCTCGACCGCGACAAGCGGCCGGTCGACGCGCTGACCAGCAACATCGGCCACCTGCTCGGGACCGGCATCCTCAACCACGAGGAGTCGGCCCGGGTAGCCTCCCTCCTCGCCTCACCCGAGATGTCGGCGGGCTTCGGCCTGCGCACGATGTCCTCGGCCGACCGGGGCTTCAGCCCGCTGTCCTACCACTGCGGCTCGGTCTGGCCGCACGACACCGCGATCGTCATCGCCGGTCTGGCCCGCGACGGCTTCGGCGCCGAGGCCGCGACCCTGGCGGAGGGACTGCTGGCGGCGGCCGGGCCGTTCGAGAACCGGCTGCCGGAGCTGTTCTCCGGCGACGCCCGCGACGCGGTCCGCCGCCCGGTGCCCTATCCGGCCTCCTGCCGCCCGCAGGCCTGGTCGGCGGCGGCCGCCGTGGTCATCACCCACGCCGCGCTCGGCCTCTATCCGGACGTCCCCGGCGGCACGGTCACCCTGCGCCCGATGTCCGGCGCGCCCCTCGGCGCGGTGCGCGCTGACGGGTTCGTGGTCGCCGGGACGCCGGTGTCCGTATCGGTCGACCTGGGCGGGGCCGTGGAGATCGATCGGTTGCCCGACCGATTCGAAGTGGTAACCGCCGGTTAACCGGGTCACCGGAGACTGGGCTGTCCTGACTTCGATCTTGCCCGGGAGCGTTCCATGACCGAGCCGGTGCACCCGCCGCGCCCCGCGATGTTCTCCCTGACCGACACGCGGGACGCGGAGGAGGTCTCGGTCCGGGGCCTGGTGTTCACCGGGGTCCTGCTGACCGCGCTGGTGACCACGTCGTGGATCCTGCTGACGGTGCCGACCACGCTCACCGAGCAGTGGATCGTCGGCGCGACGGTCACGCTGGCCGGCATCGTCGCGTTCTTCGGCCTCTACGCGTCGGTCCGCAAGATCCGGATCGCCCTGGCGGGCGCGCTGTTCGTGTCGTGGCTGCTGCTGAACACCTACGCGTTCGTCATCGGCCCGCTCGACGACCGCAAGGAGTTCTGGGACACCCTGCGCACGCTGACGACGGTCGCCGTCGCGTTCTTCTTCGGCTCGGAGACGATCGTGCAGGCCACGAAGGTCTTCCAGGCCGGCCGCATCACCTCGGAGACGATCCGCCGGACCGGGGTCGCGCCCGATCCGGCGGGGGTGCGCGCGGCGCTCAACGTCGACGCCGAGCGCGCCCGGCGCAGGTCCTGAGCAGGTCCTGAGCAGGTCCTGAGCAGGGCTCAGCGAAGACCCCGGAAGAGGTCGTCCTCGACGCCCTCGGCCGCCGGGACCGTCGACCTGACCAGGGTGAACGCCTCGCCGGAGAACATCATGTGCTGGGTCTCCGGCGGCAGGCCCAGGAAGAACGCGCTGTCGCCCTGGCTGCCGTGGGCGGTCATCGCCTTGATCTTCTGCTCGACGTAGGCCGAGGTGTCGAGGATCGCGCTGATCTTCTCGTCGGGGGTGGTCCAGCTCTCGTACTCCTCCCAGCCCTCGGTGTCCATGCCGGCCGCGACCATGGCGTCGTACATGCCCTTCATCCAGCTGCGCGGGGTGGCGGTGTAGTAGAACTTCGCCGGTACGCCGCTCAGCTCGACCGCCCGCGCCGCCACCCGGTGGGCCTGGATGTGGTCGGGGTGGCCGTAGCCGCCGTTCTCGTCGTAGGTCACCACGACCTGCGGCCGGTACTTCCGCATCAGGTCGGCCAGCCGCCCGGCGGCCTCGTCGACCGGGACGTTGGCGAAGGCGCGCTCGTGGGCGTTGCCGTCCCAGCCGTCCATGCCCGAGTCGCGGTAGCCGAGCAGCTCGACGTCGCTGATCCCCAAGTGGGCGGCCGACTCGCGCAGCTCGGCGAGGCGCACCTTCGCCACCGCCTCGTCGTCGTGGCCGGGCTCGCCCGGTTTGACCCCGTCGGGGCCGTCGCCCTGCTCCCCGTTGGTGCAGGTGACCAGCACGGTCCGCACACCCTGGGCGGCGTAGTGGGCGAACACGCCGCCGGTCCCCATCACCTCGTCGTCGGGATGGGCGTGCACGGCCATCAGAGTGAACATCTCATTACCTCCACGATTTGCTAGAACATCCCGCCCCCATGGGCGATTCCAGTTGCGTCACGACCATGAGAGGTCATGAACTTTCACCGTCATCGGCGAGTCCCACTCCCCGAGAGACGTTTTTGGACGACCGACCACCCCCGGGGGACCGAATGACCCGCCCGCTGACCGCCGCCGCCGTAGCCGCCCTGGCCGCGAGCGCACTCATAGCCACACCCGCCGCCGCCAGTGCGAAGACCCAGACCATCTACGGCTACGCCTGGGCCGACGGTTCCAACCATCTGCGCATCACCCCGGCCAAGGCCAGACTCGTCACCCAGAGCGGCGTGCGCCGCTACAAGCTGACCCCGGTCGCCGGCGCCAAGGAGCGCCGCATCTTCACCGACGGCGTGCGCTACCGCCGCATCACGACGGCGTGTGACCTGAAGGAGACCGAAGGCCACATCCGACAGGACAGGAAGGGCCTGGGCACCACCGACTGCGACGCCCTCGACCTCAAGTTCGTGCTCAGCCTCGGCCCGGCCCCGGTGAAGATCACCATCACGCCGAACCTGACCACCGTCGCCGAGTTCCTGGCCACCCCGACCAACCCGGTCACCGCCTACGGCACGATGAAGAGCCTCGACAGCCGCACCGTCGTCTTCTACCGGCCCGGCAAGAAGGCCGTCAAGCTGCGCTACACCGGCCTCGGCTTCAACCGGGTGACCAGGAGCTGCACCGACGGCTGGACCGCCAACGTGCCGAACGAGGAGGCGGGCATCGGCACCAAGCCGTGCAACGCGGCGGCGTTCCGCAAGGCCATCAGGAACACCGGCCCCGTCAAGGTGAAGGCCTACTACCAGCCGGTCAGCGGTCATCTGTGGGAGGTCTGGGAAGCGCTGGGCGACTGACCCGCGACCGCGAACAGCTTCGGCCCGAGCACGCTGACCTCGGGCCGGAGCCCGTGGCGGGCGAACACGGCGGCCAGCCGGTCGCCCAGCTCCGCCGACCGCTCGCCGGGCGTCTCGTAGAAGAGCGTCACCGACCCGCCCGGCGCGAGCAGCCCGCGCAGCCGCTCCACCTCGGCGGCCGGGTCGCGCACCCAGAAGTGGTTGACGTTGACGGCGAAGATGACGTCGAACTCCCCTTCCACCGAGAGCCGCTCCAGTGCCTCACACCGGAAGTCGGCGCGCGGCACGTTCTCCCGCGCCGCCCGGATCGACGTCTCCGACCGGTCGACCCCGAGGTAACGCCCCGTCTCCAGCCGCTCCAGCACGAGCCGCGCCGCGGCCCCCCGCCCACACCCGATCTCCAGCACCCACGCATCGGGCGCGAGGCGCAGGGCGCCCACCGCTCTGGTCAACCGCTCGGGAACCCCCATGCGGCCACGCTAACGACCGCCACCGACAGTTCAGCGAAATGTCGGTGACACCCGGCATACTCCCGGATCGTGATCACCCACCTTCCCGAGGCCGCCTGCTGGACCGTCGTCCAGCCCCTCGCCGGCCCCCTCACCGTCGAAGAGCTCGCCGTCCGCCTGGGCGGCTCGGCCGAGGACCTCGTCCACGAAGAGGACGAGGATCTGGACCCGGCCGATTACGAGGCCTTCTTCCAGTTCAGCCGTGACGGCGACGCCTGGGTCATCTTCGAGGACAACGGCTACCAGGGCAGCCTGACCGAGGTGCTGCGCCGGCTCAGCGTCGGGGCCAAGGTGACCAGCCTGTTCTGGAACGTCAACGCCGTCGCCCGGATGGCCCACGCCGTCGACGGTTCGGTCCTCGTCAGTCTCGACCCGCTCTTCCCCGAGGACCGCGCGGGCTCCCAGCCCCACCTCCTCGACGCGGAACTGTCCGGCCTGGGCGGCGGCAACTGGAGGGTCAGCGCCATCACTGCGGTCGAGCGCATCACCGGGATCTCCCTCGACTGGCCCGACGAGGGCCCGTGGATGGCTCTCGAAGAGGTCTCGGACTAGGGCTTGGTCCGGGGAGCGTGGGCGCCGGCGCCGGTGAGGGCGCGGAGGGAGAGTTCCGAATAGCGTTCGGGATCGGCTTTCTCCCTGCTCAGCAAGGTGCCGGCGACCGCGCATAGGAACGCGAACGGGATCGACACCAGCCCGGGGTTCTCCAGCGGGAACACGTGGAAGTCGATCGGCGGCGGGAGCAGGGAGCGCGGCCCGCCCGACATCACCGGCGACAGCGCCACGAGCGCGATCGAGCCCAGCAGGCCGCCGTAGACGCCGCACACCACGCCGGTCGAGTTGAAGCGGCGCCAGAACAGCGCCAGCACGATAGCCGGCAGGTTCGCCGAGGCCGCCATCGCGAAGGCCAGCGCCACCAGGAACGCCACGTTCATGTCGCGGACCAGCACGGCCAGGAACACCGAGAACACCCCGATGACGAACGCCGAGAACCGCGCGACCGCGACCTCCTGCGACTCCTTCGGCTTGCCGAGCATCAGCACATGGCCGAAGAAGTCGTGGGCCAGCGACGTCGACGACGCCAGCACCAGACCTGACACCACCGCCAGGATCGTCGCGAACGCCACCGCGCCGATGAACGCGAGCAGGATCTCGCCGCCGACCGGCCCGGCCACCGACTCGCCGACGGCCTGGGCCAGCTGGAGGGCCGCGGTGTTGCCCGACGGGTCCTGGGCGGTGATGGCCTCCTGGCCGACCAGCGCGGTCGCGCCGAACCCGAGCGCCAGCGTCATCAGGTAGAAGGCCCCGACCAGGCCGATCGCCCAGTTGACCGACGTCCGCGCCGCCCGCGCGTCGGGGACGGTGAAGAAACGGCCGACGATGTGCGGCAGCCCGGCCGTGCCGAGGACGAGGGCGACGGCGAGGCTGACGAAGTCGAGCTTGCCGACGATGCCGTCGGCGTCCTTGCCGTAGCGCAGGCCCGGGTTGAGGAAGTCGCCCGGCTGGCCGCTGCGGGCGTCGGCCGCGCCCAGCATGTCGCTCGGGTTGAAGCCGAACCGGCCCAGCACCAGCACGGTCAGCACGGTCGTGCCGGCCATCAGCAGGACGGCCTTGATGATCTGGACCCAGGTGGTGCCCTTCATCCCGCCGTAGCTGACGTAGAAGATCATCATCATGCCGACGGCCAGGATCGTGATGACCTTCGCGGCCTCCGGCGAGATCCCCATGAAGGTTTCGCCCGGGTGGATGCCGAGCAGCAGCCCGACCAGCGCGCCCGCGCCGACCATCTGCGCGACCAGGTAGAACACCGACACGGTCACGGTCGAGACGGCGGCGGCGGTGCGGACCATCGGACGCCTGGCGGCCCGGTAGGAGAGCACGTCGGCCATGGTGAACCGGCCCGCGTTGCGCATCAGCTCGACCAGCAGCAGCGTCAGCAGCCAGGCCACCAGGAAGCCGATGGAGTAGAGGAACCCGTCGTATCCCGACAGCGCGATGATCCCGGCGATGCCGAGGAACGACGCCGCCGACATGTAGTCGCCCGCGAGGGCCAGGCCGTTCTGCGGGCCGGAGAAGCCCCGGCCGCCGGCGTAGAAGTCGTCGGTGCCCTTGGTGGTGACGCGGGCCCAGATCGTCACCCCGAGGGTGATCACGATGAAGACGGCGAACAGCCCGATGGTCATCGGCGCGTCCAGTTCTCGATGCGGTGGCGCTCGGCCAGGATGCGGCGCTCGCGTTCGCGTTCGGCCTGGCGCTGACCGGCCTCGTCGCGCAGCTCGGCCGACAGCGGGTCGAGCATCCGGCGGGCGTAACGCGTGTAGCGCCAGGCCAGCACGAACGTCGAGACGAACTGGAGCACCCCGAGCAGCAGCGCGACGTTGACGTTGCCGATCGCGGGCAGGGCCATGAAGTCGCGGGCGAACGCCGACAGGGCGATATAGAGGAAGTACCAGCCGAGGAACGCTCCAACGATCGTCAGCGCCAGCCGCCGGAAGCGCGTTTTCAGCAGCCGGAACCGTTCGTCGGCCGCCAGCCCGGCCAGGTCGTCCGCCTGCACGTGGCCCTCCATCAGGTCTCGCGGTGACACTCCGTACACGCGTCGCTCCGCACCGAGACCTCACCATAAGGGGGGTTACGCCGATTTTCCGGTGAACGCGGGAAAGTGGGTCTCGGACTTGGTCGAGGCGACGACCTCGCCGCCGACGACGACGTGGCGGGGCGGGTGGTGGCGGGTCAGCGCCTGCCGGACCGTGGCGCCGTCGAGGACGACGAGGTCGGCCGCCGCGCCGACCTTCAGACCCTCGGAGTCCCGGCCGATGACGCGGGCGGCGGTGGTGGTGATCATGTCGTACAGGTCGTCGAGGCGGCTCGGGCCGAGGAGGTGGGCGGCGAGGAAGGCGACTTCGAGCAGGTTGTGGCGGCCGAAGGGGTAGTAGGCGTCCTCGATGTCGTCCTGGCCGAGCGCGACCGGCACCCCGGCGTCGGTCAGCGGGAGGACCGGCAGGTGGAGCGGGCCGGTGTGCGGGTCGCTGACCAGGCCGAGCCCCGCGCGCTTGCACAGTTCGGTGAGCCTGCGCAGGTAGGGCTCGGGGTAGAGGGCCATCGCGCGGGCGTGCTGGGCGCTGGCCCGGCCGGTCATGCCCTGTGCGATCAGCTCGGCGGCCAGGGTCTCCGTGGTGCGCAGGCCGGGGTCGCCCGCGTCGTCGACGAGCATCGCGACCCTCCTGCCGGTGCGTCTCGCCAGCGCCACCATGCGGCGCACGTGCTCCGTGGCGTCGGCGTCGGTCAGCTCGATCCACGGGATCCCGCCGACCACGTCGGCCCCCAGGTCGACGGCCTCCTCGATCAGCCGCTCGGTGCCGGGGACCTTGAGCAGGCCGTCCTGCGGGAAGGCGACGACCCGCACGTCGACGAACGCGGCGAACTCCGCCTTCAGCGCCAGCAGCGCCTTCACGCCGGTCAGCCCGGCCACCGGGTCGACGTCGGCGAACGCCTGCACCGCCCGGACACCGTGGCGGACCGACTCGACCAGCGCCGACCGGGCGCGCCCGGTGACGGCCTCCTCGGTCTGGTGGCTCTTCACGGCCGCCGCGCCGTCGATGGCGTCCATGGCCGCGCCCATGGTTCCCCGCGTGTACGCGGTCAGCGGCCCCTCGCCCACGAGGTCGAGCGTGTGGACCTTGCAGAGGTGCAGGTGGGCGTCCACGAAGGGCTCGGTGACCAGGTTGCCCCCGGCGTCGAGGGCGGGGGTGGCGGGGGTCGTGCCGGGGTCGGGTTCTATGGAGGTGAAGCGGCCCCGGTCGATCGTCAGCGACCACCGGCCGGAGCGGCCGCGGAGCGCGGCGTTGTGCACGGTCAGCATGAAGGGACGGTAGCCGGGATCGTCCCGGTCAGCAGGTAGCGGTCGACCACCGCGTCCACGCAGGCCGACCCCAGCCGGTAGGCCGTGTGCCCGTCGCCGTCGTAGGTCAGCAGGGTCGCGTTGTCGAGCTGCCCGGCCAGCGCCTTCGCCCATTCGTAGGGCGTGGCGGGGTCGCGGGTGGTGCCGACGACCAGGATCGGCGCCGATCCGGTGGCGCGCAGGGTCTTCTTGACGCCGTGCGCCGGCCAGTTCCGGCACGGCGATTCGTCGCTCGCCAGGTAGGGGCCGAAAAGGGGGGCCGCCCTGATCGTCTTCCTGGCCGTGACGGCCAGCTCCCGCTTCGTGGGGGCCGGGTAGTCCAGGCAGTTGACCGCGATGTTGACGTCGGTGGAGTTGTCGTAGACGCCGTTGACGCGGCCGAAGTAGGAGTCGGACATGAGCTGGAGCAGGGTGCCGTCGCCCTTGGTCTTGGCGTTGGTGAGCGCCTGCCGCAGGGTCGGCCAGGCCGCCTTGTCGTAGAGGGGCGCGATCACGCCCATGAGCGCGATGCCCTCGGTGACCGGCCGCGCGGGGTCGGCGGTGCTCCTCAGCGGCTTGGCGTCGATCGAGGCCAGCAGCCTCCGCATCTCGTCCTTGGTCGTGACGGGGCACCCGGGCCTGCTCGCGCAGTCCCGGGCGAAGGCCGTGAACGCCCGCTCGAACCCGATGGCCTGCAGGTGCGAGGTCTCGGTGAGCGACACCGTCGGGTCGACGGCGCCGTCGAGCACCAGCGCCCGGGTGCGGCCGGGGAACAGCTCGGCGTAGGTCGCGCCCAGGTAGGTCCCGTAGGACTTGCCGAGATAGGTCAGCTTCCGATCGCCGAGGACGGCGCGCAGGACGTCCAGGTCCCTGGCGGCGTCGGCGGTGCCGACGTGGGGGAGCAGCACCCCCGCGCGCTCCCGGCAGAGGGTGGCCGTCCTGCCGGTCAGGTCGGCGTTGATCTTCTTCTCGGCCGGGGTGTCGGGGCTGGGGTCAGCCTGGGTGCGGGCGTTCATCTCCTCGGTGGTGAAGCAGCGGATCGGGCTCGACCGGCCCACGCCGCGCGGGTCGAACCCGACGACGTCGAAGCGGGCCCGGACGGCCGGGCTGACCACGTCGGTGGCGAGGCGGGCGTAGTCGACGCCCGAACCGCCCGGACCGCCCGGGTTGAGGACGATCGACCCCTGGCGGGCGCCGGTGGCCGGCAGCTTCACGACGCTGATCGAGAGCTGCCCGGCGGCCGGGCGGCGGTAGTCGATCGGGACCTGCATGAGGGCGCAGTGGAAGCCCTTCTCGCAGTCGGTCCAGATGAGTTTCTGCTGATAATAGGTTCGGAGCGTGGTGTCAGGGCCGGGTGGCGCGTCGGCTCGGGCCGGTGTGATCAGGGAGGCGGCGATGGCGAGCCCCACTCCCAGTGCTGCGATCGCTCGTCTCATGTCCGGCATTTCCGCACAGGTCGCTTTCAAGCGCCTGAAAAAGTGGTCCGAACTTTTCTGGTCGGGGTGTCCATCCGGGCGGAGGCCGTTCGTCGTCATCCCGTACGACCTCACGAGACAAGGAAATCGACATGAAGTACATGTTCCTGATCTACGCCACCGGTGAAGAAGGCGGCGAGGGCGACTTCCAGGCCTGGATGGACTACGACAAGTCGATCCGCGAGTCCGGCCACTACGTCACCGGCGAGGCCCTCTCCGACCCGGGCGGCGAGGCCACCATCGTCCGGACGGTCGGCGGCGAGCACGTCTTCACCGACGGCCCGTTCGCCGAGGGCCGGGAGGTGCTCGGCGGCATCTACGTCGTCGACGTCCCCGACCTGGAGACGGCCAAGGAGTGGGCGGCCCGCTGCCCCGGTTCGTCGGAGGGCGTCGTCGTCATCCGCCCGGTCGCCCAGTTCTGATCCGGTGAAGTACCTGCTGCTGATCCACGGCTCGGGCGGTGGCGCCGTCCAGGACTGGCTGGACTACGCCAGGGCGGTGCGCGAGGCCGGGATCCTCGTCGCCGGTGAGGCGCCGGCCGACCCGTCGCTGGCCACCTCGGTCACGGTCGGCGCGGGCGGCGAGCGCGTCGTGACCGACGGCCCCGAGGACCGCGAGGCGCTCAGCGGCTTCTACGTCATCGACGTGCCCGACCTCGACGCCGCCACCGACTGGGCGGCCCGCTGCCCCGGCGCCCGCGGCGGCACCGTGGTGGTCCGCCCGGTCGCCGAGTACGCCTGACCTATGACGGGTGACGTCGGCGCCTCGGTCGAGGCGATCTTCCGCGAGGAGCGCGGCCGTCTGCTGGCCGCGCTCGTCCGGCGGTTCGGCGATCTCGACCTGGCCGAGGAGGTGACCTCCGAGGCCATCGAGGCGGCCCTGCTCAAGTGGCCGGTCGACGGGGTCCCGGCCAGCCCGGGGGCCTGGCTGATGACCACCGCCCGCCGCCGCGCCGTCGACCGGCTCCGCCGCGACAAGGCGTACGCCGCCCGGCTCGCCCTCCTCCAGGTGGAGGCCGACCGGGCGGCCCCGGCCGATCCCGGCGCCGACGGCGGCCTGCCCGACGAGCGGCTCCGCCTGTTCTTCACCTGCGCCCACCCGGCGCTCCCCGAGGTGGACCGGGGTGCGCTGACGCTGCGCTACCTGGCCGGCCTGACGACCGTGGAGGTGGCGCGGGCCTATCTCGTGCCGGTGGAGACCATGGCGAAACGCCTGGTCAGGGCCAAGAAGAAGATCAGCGGGGCGCGGATCCCGTTCCGCGTGCCGGAGCCGCGCGAACTGCCCGGCCGTCTCCCCGGCGTCCTGCGGGCCGTCTACTCGATCTTCACCGAGGGCTACGCCGCCAGCGCCGGCCCCGACCTGCTCCGCCACGACCTGGCCGAGGAGGCGCTGCGCCTGGGCCGCATCCTGCACCGGCTCCTCCCGGCGGAACGCGAGGTCACCGGCCTGCTGGCGCTGATGCTCCTCACCCACGCCCGCCGCGCCGCCCGCACCGGCCCCGAGGGGGAACTCGTCCTCCTGGAGGACCAGGACCGCTCGCGGTGGGACCGCGCCATGATCGACGAAGGCGAACCCCTGGTCGTGCGGGCCCTGACCGGCGGCCCGCCCGGCCCCTACGGCGTCCAGGCCGCCATCGCCGCCCTCCACTCCACGGCCGCCGACGCGGCCTCGACCGACTGGCCGCAGATCGTCCACCTGTACGACGTCCTCCGGTCGCTGACGCCCTCACCCGTGGTCGACCTCAACCGCGCGGTCGCGATCGCGATGCGCGACGGCCCGCAAGCGGGCCTGACCCTGCTCGACGCCCTCGCCGGGGAGCCCCGCCTGCGCGGCCTGCACGTCTACCCGGCGGCCAGGGCCGAACTGCTGCGGCGGCTGGGCCGGCTGCCCGAGGCGGCCGAGGCGTTCCGCGAGGCGCTGGGCCTGGCCGGCAGCGAACCGGAACGCCGCCACCTGCGGGCCCGCCTGGACGAACTGCCCTAGTCGACCTCGGCGCTGCCGTTGACCCGCAGTTTCCGCCGGGCCCGCTCGTAGAAGGTCGTCGCCCCCAGCCGCACCACCCGGGCCGCCGCCCGGACCGCCGTGACGGTGATCCGGTCGCCGGGGGAGAGGTGCCCGAAGATCGTCCCGTCGACCTCGACGGCGATGTGCCCGCTGGTCGGCAGCACTTCGAGGGTCACCTCCTCGTCGGCCGACAGCACGAGCGCCCGGTTGAACGTGGAGTGTGCCGCCGCCGGAACGACCAGGAACCCCTCGACGTTGGGCGACACGATCGGTCCACCGGCCGAGAAGCTGTAGGCCGTGGACCCGGTCGCCGTCGCCACGATCACCGCGTCGGCCGCCAGCCGCACGAACGGATGCCCCGCCACCGACACCGACACGGCCGCCATCCCGTCACCCGGATGCCGGACGAGCGCGATGTCGTTGAACGCCAGCACCTCGCCGTCGGCCGGAAGCCGCGTCGTGACCGCCATCCGAGCCTCGACCTGATGGGCGTGGGCGTCGATGGTGGACAGCGCGGGCGGCAGCTCCTCGACGTCGATCTCGGCCAGGAACCCGAGCTTCCCCAGGTTGACCCCGAGCACCGGCGTCGGCAGCCCCGCGATCAGCCGCATCGCCCGCAGCATGGTCCCGTCGCCGCCGAGGCTGACCATGAGATCGGACCGCGCGGCCAGCTCGGCGGGCCCCACGGGCAGCGCGGTGCAGTCGATCCGCCCGACCTCCTCGGGCAGCCCCAGCACCGTCACCCCCCGATGCCGGGCCCACTCGATGATCGTGTCGATGGCCTCTTTGGAGTCCCGGCGCGGATGCAGCACCAGCCCGACCGTCTTCACCATGCCCATGCCGCCCACTGTAGATCGCACCTCCCCCGGGCATGATGGGCGGATGGGTGTGCGGCCGATCTCTGTCGACGGGCTCGCCGGGGAGTTGGCCGAGGCGATCTCGCAGCGTTCCGGTTGGGTGAGGGTGGCCGTCGACGGGGCCGACGCCGCGCGGCCGTGGGAGCTGGCCGATCGGGTCGCGGAGAGGCTGCGGGTCCGGCGCCACGTGCTCAGGGTGTCGGCGAAGGACTTCCTGCGGGCCGCCTCGCTCCGCTACGAGTTCGGCAGACAGGATCCCGACTCCTACTACGACGGCTGGCTCGACGTGAAGGGGCTGACCCGGGAGGTCCTCGCGCCGCTGGAACCCGGGGGGACCGGGCGGGTCGTCCCCTCTTTGTGGGACGCGGAGAAGGACCGGGCCACCCGTGCGCCTTATCAGGTCCTGCCGCCGGACGCCGTTGTCATCCTCGACGGGCCGCTGCTGCTCGGGCAGGGGCTGCCGCTCGACTTCTCCGTCCACCTGAGTCTGTCGGCGGGGGCGCTGCGCAGGCGTACGGAGGAGCAGTGGACGCTGCCCGCGTTCGAGCGGTATCTCAGCGAGGTGCGGCCGCAGGATTGGGCGGATGTGGTGGTTCGGGCGGATGATGCGCGACATCCCGCACTGGTAGAAAGTGATCCATGAATATCGGTGAACTCGTCGCGGACTTCGCGCTTCCCGACGAGAACGGGGAGACCCGTCGCCTCAGCGAATATCTCAAGGAAGGGCCGGTCGTGCTCTTCTTCTACCCGGCCGCCATGACCTCCGGATGCACCGCCGAGACCTGCTATTTCCGTGACCTCGCCGCCGAATTCAAGGCCCTTGGAGCGGTCCGGGTCGGGATCAGCAAAGACCGGCCGAAGCGGCAGAAGATGTTCGCCGAGGCCAACCGGCTCGACTACCCGCTGCTGTCCGACGCCGACGGGGTGGTGGCCAAGCAGATGGGCGTGCGCCGCTCGGTCGCCGTCGGGCCGTTCGTCACCCGGCGGATGACCTTCGTCATCGGCGCCGACTTCCGGCTGATCGACGTCGTCCACAACGAGGTCACCATGACCGAGCACGCCGACCGGGCGCTCAAGGCCCTCAGGGATAGAGCCTGACGCGGTCGTCGACGTCGAAATCGAGCTCTCCGTCGAGTGGGGCGTCGAGGGCCAGGGTCACGGTCCACTGTTCGTAGTACCACTCCAGGCTGTGGCCGCTGAAGCGGAAGTTGGCCCGATAGCGGGCCCGCCCGCCGGGGGCCAGGGTGAACAGCGGGACCTGCCGCCGGTTCCTCGGGTAGGAGGCGAACACGCCGGCCCGGGAGACCCGGCCGCCGGGTTCGACGCGCAGGCCCGCGACCGTGGCGGGCAGGGTGAGCTCGCGGAGGCGTTCGGACCAGGGCGAGGCGACCACGTCGTGGAAGACGGCCTCTCCCGTGCAGGCCGGCAGCGGCACCCGATCCGGCAGCGACCCCCGCAGCGTGGCCGCGGCCGCACCGCGGCCGGCCTTGGACCAGCGAGTCACCACCCGCTGCACCACGAGCATGGTGGCATTTTAGAGAGCATGCGCGTTCCCGCCCAGGCCGGACTCGGGGCCATCTTCGTGGCCGCCGCCGCCATTCTCACGCTGGAGTTCTCCTCGGGCATCGACCTGGCCCGCCGGACCATCAGCGAACACCAGCTGGGGGAGTACGGCTGGCTGTTCGCCGTCTCGGTGGTGCTGATCGCCGCAGGGTCGCTCGGCATCGGGGTGACGCTGATGGCCCAGGGCCGGAACCGCCTTGGCGTCGTGGCGCTGTTCGGGTGGAGTCTCGGGCTGCTGATCGTGGCGACGTTCCCCAAGCACAACTGGGCTCTCGGGCCGTCCGTCGAGGGGTCGATCCACCGGGCGGGGAGTGCGCTGGCGTTCGTGTGCCTGCCGGTGGCCGTCATCCTGCTGGCCCGCCCCTGGCAGGACACCTTCGCCAGGGTGGCCGCCGTCCTCGGGTTCGGGGCCGTCGTGTGGATCGCCGGGATCGTGCTGGTGGCGTACACCGCGGCCCGCGACGGGATCCCGTGGTGGCGGGCCATGCCGGTCGGGCTCGGGGCGGTCGAGCGGGGGCTGGTGTTCACCGAGATGGCCGCGCTCGCGGCGTTGGGGATTTGGGCCGTCGCCAAGCAGGGGCGTACGGCATAAATGAGCCTATTCCCTTGGAACTCCCGCTGGTAGATTCCACGTTTGCAAGAGGGGGAACGGCGCAATTGCGGTTCTTTGCGGCAGATTCACAACGCGAGCCACGGCCGGCCTTCGGCCGTCCGCGTCTCGCTCTAGGGGACACAAGTTGCGCGATTTTCTGGACGCCGCCTTGGGATTTCCGGCCGTCCTGTTCAGCTTCGCGCTGATCGTCGTCATCGGATACTGGCTGCTCGTCGCCGCCGGTGTGCTCGACCTCGACGGTCTTCCGGCGCCGGCGATCTCGGCGTTCGTCGCGGTCGGGTGGTTCGCCGCGCTGGCCGGGTCGGTGCTCGTCCCCGCGCCGGGGCCGGTCGTCCTGGCCGGGGCGCTCGTCGTGGGGTTCGGCGCCGCCGCTCTGGTGCGCCGCCTCACGCCCGCACCCGAGAAGGTGCCCTCGCGGCACGACTTCGTCGGGCAGATGTGCGTCATCAGGACACAGTCGGTCTCCACCGACTTCGGTCAGGCCGAGGTGCGCGCCGAGGACGGCTCGACCGCGGTCATCCAGGTGCGTCAGACGGGCACCGACAGCTTCCGCGCGGGCGGGGCCGCGCTGATCTTCCAGTACGACCCGGACGGTGAGTTCTTCTGGGTCATGCCATACGAACGGGGATTGTGAACATGGACGTCATCTCTGCCGGAGCCGGAATACTCATCGCGGTCGTCCTGATCATCGCCATCGCGCTGGCGGTCGTGGTCAGCCGGTTGTTCAAGAAGGTCGAGCAGGGCAAGGCCCTCATCGTGTCGAAGGTGCGCCGGGTCGACGTCACCTTCACCGGTGCCGTGGTGTTACCGGTGCTGCACAAGGCCGAGTTCATGGACATCTCGGTCAAGACGATCGAGATCGAGCGGTCCGGCCACGAGGGCCTGATCTGCCGCGACAACATCCGGGCCGACATCAAGATCACCTTCTTCGTCCGGGTCAACAAGACCGCCGAGGACGTCGTGAAGGTCGCCCAGGCCATCGGCACCGCCCGCGCCAGCGACGAGACCACGCTCCAGGTCCTGTTCAACGCCAAGTTCTCCGAGGCGCTCAAGACCGTCGGCAAGCAGCTCGACTTCGTCGACCTCTACACACAGCGCGACGAGTTCCGCGACCAGATCATCCGGGTCATCGGCACCGACCTCAACGGCTATTCGCTGGAGGACGCGGCCATCGACTTCCTGGAGCAGACCCCGCTGTCCAGCCTCGACCCGGCCAACATCCTCGACGCGCAGGGCATCCGCAAGATCACCGAGCTGACGGCGATCGAGCACGTCCGCACCAACGAGTTCCAGCGCAACGAGGAGAAGGAGATCACCCGGCAGAACGTCGACGCCCGGGAGGCGATCCTGGAGCTGGAGCGCCGCCAGGCCGACGCCGAGATCAAGCAGAAGCGCGAGGTCGAGACCATGCGCGCCCGCGAGGAGGCCGAGATCTCCCGGGTGCGCGCCGAGGAGCGCCTCAAGGCCCAGGCCGCCGCCATCAAGACCGACGAGCAGCTCGGCGTCCAGAACGAGAACAAGGCCCGCGAGGTCGCGGTCGCCGAGAAGAACCGCGAGCGCGTGATCGCCATCGAGAGCGAGCGCATCGAGAAGGACCGCCTGCTGGAGGTCATCGCCCGCGAGCGGGAGACCGAGCTGTCGCGCATCGCCAAGGAGAAGGAGCTCGAGGTCGAGAAGCGCTCGATCGCCGAGGTCATGCGCGAGCGCATCGCCGTCGAGCGGACCGTCGCCGAGCAGGAGGAGAGCATCAAGCGCCTGCGCGTCGTCGAGGAGGCCGAGCGCACCCGCCAGTCGGTCATCATCGCCGCCGAGGCCGAGGCCCAGGAGCACCTGGTCAAGGACATCAAGGCCGCCGAGGCCGCCGAGGCCGCCTCGAAGTTCAAGGCCCGCGAGGCGCTCGTGCTGGCCGAGTCGCGCCAGCAGGCCGCCGAGCTCGACGCCCGTGCCAAGATCCGCCTCGCCGAGGGCGTGCAGGCCGAGGCCGCCGCGACCGGCCTGGCCGAGGTGCAGGTCAAGGAGCGCGAGGCCGCCGCGATCGAGAAGGTCGGCAAGGCCGAGGCGATCGTCGAACGCGAGAAGGCCCTGGCCTCTGCCGAGGGCACCCGCGAGCGCCTCAAGGCCGAGGCCGACGGCGAGCAGGCCAAGGCCGTGGCCGCCGCGATGATGGTCGGCGAGAAGCTCAAGGCCGAGGCCGAGGGCCTCACCGAGAAGGCCGCCGCGCTGGCCGCGATGTCCGACGCCTCGCGCGGGCACGAGGAGTACCGCCTGCGGCTGGAGGCCGAGAAGGAGATCCGCCTGGCCGGGGTCGAGGTGCACCGCAGGGTCGCCGAGGCGCAGGCCGAGGTCCTGTCGGCGGGCCTGGCCAAGGCCAACATCGACATCGTCGGCGGCGACAGCGTCTTCTTCGACAAGCTCGTCGGCGCGGTCAGCATGGGCAAGAGCGTCGACGGGTTCGTGGACAACTCCGAGGTCGCCCGCACCCTGGCCGAGCCCTACCTGAACGGCGACGCCAGCCTCACCGGCGACCTGGCCAAGATCGTGTCCGGGGTCGACTCGGGCGCCGTGCGCGACATGACGGTGTCGGCGTTCCTCGCCACCCTGATGAAGAACGGCGGCAGCCCGGCGATCACCCCGGTCGAGAAGTGACGGCGCTGGACGCCGGCACCTACGAGATCCTCCGCGCCCGGCTGGCCGAGCAGGCCAAAGCCCTCTCCGGCCGGGCCGAGGAGCTCAACGCCCGGCGCCTCGCGGTGTTCGGCGGGTCGGAGATGCGGCTGGTCGGGACCGAGCGCATCCGTACCGAGAACAACTGCGTCCCCCGGGACGCGGTCTCCGCCGGCGACACCATGATCTTCGGCTACAACGTGTTCATCGGCCTGCGGCCGCAGACCAGCGTGGCCGACGTGTTCTCCTTCCACCGGTTCTCCCGCGACGGGGACGCGTTCGCGTTCTCCGCCTCGGAGAGCGTCTTCGGCGACCCGGCCTTCGAGAAGGACTTCGCCGAGCTCTACCGGTATTACAAGGAGACCCGGCTGCTCCAGCTGCGGAAGATCGAGGGCAAGCTCCTGGCGATCTTCCAGACCGGGCCGCAGGACCTCCGGGTGCTGCGGTGGACGATGTCGGCCGACGGCGCCCTGTCCTATCTCGACTCGCGGGGCGAGCGGGACCACGTCCTGCCGCCCTCCCACGACTTCGAGTGGGCCGAGACGACCCGCGACGACCACGTCCTGGGGCGGCATCCGCACATCTCCATCGGCGGCGAGCTGTTCGTCGAGACCGTCGGCGGCGACCTGACCATCAAGGTCGAGAACAACACCGAGACGGGCGAGGGCGTCTACTCCGAGCCCGTGACCGAGCGGCTGCAGAGCCTGGCCGACGCCGACGTCCTGCACGCCCGGGTCGGGCCGCTGATCCTGCTGAAGATCCGGCCCTACAAGGAGACCGAGTGGCGTCACCTGGTCTTCAACACGCGGACGAAGTCGGTGACCCGGCTCGACGGGATCGGGCAGGCCTGCCAGCGGCTCCCCGAGGACCAGGGGATCATCTTCCCCGGCGGCTACTACCTGACGACCGGGGTCGCCAAGACGTTCGAGACCGACGTCGCGGCGCTGGAGTTCGAGCGGGTCATCCGGGGCGAGGAGGACGTGCTCTACGTCTTCCACGCGCGGGAGGAGGGGCGTTACCTCCTGCTTCCGTACAACGTGATCCGGAA
Organism: Herbidospora cretacea; assembly: GCF_001570605.1. Lineage (GTDB taxonomy): Bacteria > Actinomycetota > Actinomycetes > Streptosporangiales > Streptosporangiaceae > Herbidospora > Herbidospora cretacea. Next base: position 112,689 of record NZ_BBXG01000018.1, read on the forward strand.
GGAGGTCGCCAACCCGCTGCCCTGTCACGGCTATTCGCTGTTCGACGACGGCACGCTCGTGGTGTTCCGGGCGACCTCTGACGAGCCGTCCCGCGTGCACCCGATGCAGGTGTGGGACACCCCGTTCGCGGTCGAGTCGGCGACCCCCGTGGGCACCGGCCCGCTGGAGCGGATCGGCAACGGTGAGCTGGTCAGGGGCGTGTCCGACTGCCTGTCCGTGGCCCGGATGGTCGGCGAGATGGCGCCCGCGCAGGCCGTCTTCGAGGCGCTGATCGCGGCGTGCGACCGGATCGCCGACGCCTACCACTGGCTGGGCGAGCACGGCCTGCACGACCCGCTGACGGCGCTGCGCGGCACGGCCGAGCAGGTGCTCGACGAGTTCGAGAACGTGCAGCGCCTGACCGAGGACGCCGCCCGGGCCGTGGCCGAGGCGCGGGAGCGGATCTCCTCGATCACCTCCACCGGGGTCGCCCGGCTGGCGGACCTGCGCCGGGTCCAGGGCCACCTGGTGACCCTGCGGGAGCGCCGGTACGCCGACCTCGAAGCCCTCGACGCGCTCGACCGGACCGCTTCCGACCTGGTCGCCGAGACCGCCGCCCAGGTCCTCGCCGACCTGCAGCGCGACGACGCGTTCACCGGCTTCCACGCCTCGGTCGGCGCGCTCGCGGAAGAGGCGGAGGCGATCGCGACCGTGGCCGGCGCGGCGCCGCTGTCGGAGCGCCTGGCCGAGCAGTCCGACGGGCTGGAGACGCTCGTCGAGGTGGTCGGGACGCTGGAGGTCGAGGCGACCGCCCGTACCGTCATCCTGGAGAAGGTCGGCGCGGTCCTCGCCGAGATCAACCGGGTGCGGGCGACGCTCGACGCGCGGCGGCGGGAACTCCTCGCCTCCGAGGGCCGGGCCGAGTTCGCCGCCGAGTTCGGCCTGCTCGGCCAGGCGGTGACCGCCGGGCTGACCGGCGCGGACTCTCCGGAGAAGTGCGACGAGCGGCTGGGCCGTCTCCTGCTCCAGATCGAGGGACTGGAGTCCCGGTTCGGCGAGTTCGACGACTTCCTCGCGCAGCTCGAACGCAAACGGGAAGAGGTCTACGAGGCGTTCTCGGCCCGCAAGCAGACCCTTCTGGACGACCGGGCCCGCCGGGCCGACCGGCTCGCCGAGTCGGCCGACCGCCTGCTGGGCACGGTGCGGCGGCGCTCCTCGACGCTCGCCACTCTCGACGAGGTCAACGCCTACTTCGCCGCCGACCCGATGGTCGCGAAACTCCGCGCGGTCGCCTCTGACCTGCGCGAGCTCGGGGACTCCGTACGGGCCGACGAGCTCGACGGCCGGGTCAGGGCGGCCCGCCAGGAGGCCGGGCGAGCGCTCAGGGACCGGACCGACCTGTTCGACGGCGACACCGTCAAGCTCGGCCGCCACCGGTTCGCGATCAACACCCAGCCGCTCGACCTGACCCTCGTGCCCCACGAGGGGTCGCTGTCGTTCGCCGTCACGGGCACCGACTACCGGGCCCCGGTGACGGGGTTCGACGACACCAGGGGCTTCTGGGACCAGCTGCTCGTGTCGGAGACCCAGGAGGTCTACCGGGGCGAGTACCTGGCCGCCTCGCTGTTCCCCGTCGAGGGGGACGTCGCCGAGGCGGTCCGCCGGGCGGCGGAGTCGCGGTACGACGAGGGCTACGAGCGGGGCGTCCACGACCACGACGCGGTGAGGATCCTCGACGTGGTGACGCGGCTGCACGCCGGGGCGGGCCTGCTGCGGCACCTGCCGTCGGCCCGCGCCGCGGCGCAGTTCTTCTGGGCGTTCGGCCGTCCCTCCGAGACGTGGCAGGTCAGGGCGCAGTCCCTCACCCGCGCCCGGGAGCTGTTCGGCGGCGGCGAGGAGGCGCTGCGTGAGCTGGCCGCCGAACTGGCCGCGGCGATCGAGGCCCACGGCTGCTTCGAGGGCCCCGCGTCACTGGCCGCCGACTACCTGATCGAGGAGCTCGCCTCCGCGCCCACCGGCTTCGTCACCGCAGCGACGGCGCGCGCCTTCCTGGACGGCTTCCAGGAGGCTCTCGGCGCGGAACGCTTCGCCGCCTTCGAGGACGAGCTGTCGGCGCTGGACCTCCCGGCCCGCATCCAGCTCGCCCGCGCGTGGCTGGCCGCCTTCGGCAAGGGCGAGGTCTCACCCGAGGTCGTCGCGCTGCTCCTGTGCGACCTGCCCCGGTACGAGTCGGCGGCGTCGCTCGACGGGGTCGTCGAAGGCCTCCTCGGCGCGCACCCCCGGATCCAGGGCCGCTCGATGGAGCTGCGCCTCGACGAGTTCCTCGCCCGGACCCGGATCTTCCGGGCCGAGCGGGTGCCGGCCTACCGGGATTACCAGCGACGCCGGGGCGAGCTCGTCGTGGCCGAGAAGAAGCGCCTCCGCCTGGACGAATACCGCCCCAAGGTGATGGACTCCTTCGTCCGCAACCAGCTCATCGACCAGGTCTACCTGCCGCTGATCGGCGACAACCTGGCCAAGCAGCTCGACCACGGGATGGGCCTGCTGCTGCTGATCTCCCCGCCCGGATACGGCAAGACGACCCTGATGGAGTACGTGGCCAGCCGGCTCGGCCTGGTGTTCGTCAAGGTCAACGGCCCGGCCCTGGGCCACGAGGTCACCTCGGTCGACCCCGCCGACGCGCCCGACGCGACCTCGCGGTCGGAGGTGGAGAAGATCTCCTTCGCCCTGGAGATGGGCAGCAACGTGCTGCTCTACCTGGACGACATCCAGCACACCTCGCCCGAGCTGCTGCAGAAGTTCATCTCGCTCTGCGACGCCCAGCGGCGGATGGAGGGCGTCTGGAACGGCACGGCCCGGACCTACGACCTGCGGGGCAAGCGCTTCGCCGTCTGCATGGCGGGCAACCCGTACACCGAGTCGGGCCAGGTCTTCCGGGTGCCGGACATGCTGGCCAACCGGGCCGACGTGTGGAACCTCGGCGAGGTGCTCAGCGGCAAGGACGACCTGTTCGCGCTCAGCTACATCGAGAACGCGCTGACGGCCAACTCGGTCCTGGCGCCCGTGTCCGACCACGGCGAGGTCGAGAAGCTGGTCCGGCTCGCCCGGGGTGAGGGCAGCTCCGACCAGCTCGAACATCCCTACAGCGCGGTCGAGCTCGACCAGATCCTCAGCGTCCTGCGGAAGATGCTCCGCCTCCAGGAGGTGGTGCTGGCCAGCAACCGGGCCTACATCGCCTCGGCCGCCCAGTCGGACGCGAGCCGGACCGAGCCGCCGTTCCTGCTCCAGGGGTCGTACCGGAACATGAACAAGCTCGCCCAGCGGGTGGTGCCGGTGCTGACGGACGCGGAGCTGGAGGGCATCATCGACGACCACTACCTGGGCGAGGCGCAGACCCTCACCTCGGGGGCGGAGTCGAACCTGCTGAAACTGGCCGAGCTGCGGGGGGTGCTGACCGACGCGCAGAAGGTGCGGTGGGAAGAGGTCAAGGCCGCCTACCGGCGGGCCAGGGCGATGGGCGGCGAGGACGACGACCCGACCACCCGGACGGTCTCCGCCATCACCCACCTCAGCGACCAGCTCACCGGCGCGATCACCTCGCTGGGCGCGGATCGAGCCCGACCCGTGACCAACTGATGTCCAGCCCCCGCTGTCCAACCGAAACCACAAGGGGGCAGACGTTCGTGGCGCACCCCTTAACCGACGCGTAGCGGATGGCGTGGGCGCGGTCCTGCTTCAGCTCGGCCTGCGCGGCGATGCCGCTGAAGCTGTCCGGCGACGGGGCCGTGACACCGCCTCCGGCAGGAAGCACGCTGCCCAAGGGCACCTACGCCTACGCCACCTGCGGAGGCTGGACCCCGCGCTGCGATGATGGTGGCGCCGTGCCGATCTGAGGGGGAACCGTGCCGCCGACCTCGCGACCTTTGCGGAAGCTGGGCTTCCTGACCATCGGCCTGTTCGACGAGGCCGATCCCCGCCGGGGGCACGAGTCGACGCTGGAGATCATCGAGCTGGGCGAGCGGCTGGGGTTCGACAGCGTCTGGGTGCGCCACCGTCACCTGCAGTTCGGCATCTCCTCCCCGGTCGCCGTCCTGGCGGCGGCCTCCCAGCGGACCAGCCGCATCGAGCTCGGCACGGCCGTCATCCCCCTCGGGTGGGAGAACCCGCTGCGGCTGGCCGAGGACCTGGCGACCCTGGACCTCCTGTCCGGGGGACGCCTCAACCCCGGGGTGAGCGTCGGCCCTCCGATGCACTACGACGAGGTCAAGCAGGCGCTCTATCCTGACAGCGCCGACGTGGAGGACTTCTCCTACGAGCGGGTCCGGCGGCTGCTCGGCTTCGTCCGCGGCGAGAAGGCCACCGATTTCCACGGCGTCGAGGGCTTCGAGGTGTTCTCCGACCGGGTCCAGCCCCACTCACCCGGCCTGGGCTCCCGCCTCTGGTACGGCGGCGCCAGCCTGAGCTCGGCCAGGTGGGCCGGCGAGCACTCCATGAACTTCCTGACCAGCAGCGTTGTCAAGGCCGAGGAGTCGGAGGACTTCGCCGAGATCCAGCTGTCCCACATCCGCGCCTTCCGCGAGCGCCACCCCGACGGCGACCGCGCCCGCGTCTCCCAGGGCCTCGTCGTCATCCCCACCGACAGCGCGAGCCCGGAGCAGCGCGCCAAGTACCAGGAGTTCGCCGCCAAGCGCACCCCCCGAACGGCGACCCCGCAGGGCCCGGCCCGCCTGATGTTCGCCCCCGACCTCGTCGGCACCTCCGCCGAGATCGCCGAACGCCTCCACGCCCACGCCGCCTTCCAGGAGATCGACGAGGTCGCCTTCGCCCTCCCGTTCACCTTCGACCACGCCGACTACGTGCAGATTCTCACCGACATGGCCACCCACCTGGGCCCGGCCCTCGGCTGGCGGGCAGCGCCCTGACAGCCCGCACCGCCGACGAGATCCGCGGATACCTCCTCGACCAGCTCAACGCCGCCCTGCGCCGCCCCGGCCTGTACGGCGACGAATTCGTTCTCCAAACCATGCTCGACCACGTGGTCTACGCCGAAGGCAGGCAGGACGCGTGGGAGAAGGAGTGCGAGGCGATGCGCTCCCGCCACGCCTTCTGGCCCACCGGAGTGACCGGAGCGGTGCGGGACGTCCTGCCGGACACCGCCAGGTCGGACGATCACGTGGTGGCGTCGGTCTACGCGGAGTTCGTCAGGGCCCAGGGGTGGCTGCGGACCGATCGGCTGCTGACCGCCGGCGAGTACGCGTCCATGAGAGGAGCGCTGGCTCTGCGCGGCGGCGACCGGACGCTCAGCGACGTGCGGGACAGGTTCGGGCCGCCCTCCGCGCTCTTCGGCCCGAGAGATCCCCGTCACGGGAAGACCCTCGGCTACGCCACCGGCGACCCGGCCGACCCCATGGTCTTCTTCCACTTCTGGAACGGTGACGACTCGGCGTACGAGGAGGCGGTCCTGCTGGCCGCCCGCTGCGGCGCCGGCACGTTCAGGGACACCTTCACCCTCACTCCCGCCGGGGAACGCCGCAGGACGCTTCAGCTCCCGTAGTCAGGGCAGCCGGGAGGGATGCGCTTTCAAGCACTGGCCTGTGACTACGACGGCACCATCGCCACCGACGGGCGGGTCGACGACGCGACCGTCGAGGCGCTGGAGCGGCTGGCCCGGTCGGGTCGCCGCCTGATCCTGGTGACCGGACGGGATCTGGACACGCTCATCGACCTCTTCCCCCGTCTCGACCTGTTCGACCGGGTCGTGGCCGAGAACGGGGCGCTGCTCTACCGGCCCGAGGAGCAGGAGCGGGTCGTGCTCGCCGGGCCGCCGAGACCCGAGTTCGTCGAGCGGCTGCGGGAGCGCGGGGTCGATCCGGTCGACGTCGGGTCGGGGATCGTGGCGACCTGGAGGCCGCACGAGGCGACCGTGCTGGCGGTCATCCAGGAGATGGGGCTGGAGCTTCAGATCGTCTTCAACAAGGACGCCGTGATGGTCCTGCCCTCCGGGGTGAACAAGGCCACCGGCCTGAAGGCCGCCCTCGACGAGCTCAGCCTGTCGCCGCACAGCGTCGCCGGGGTCGGGGACGCGGAGAACGACCACGCCTTCCTGGCCGCGTGCGAGTGCGCGGTCGCGGTCGCCAACGCGGTGCCCGCGTTGAAGGAGACCTGCGACCTGGTGACCGAGGGCGAGCGCGGCGCGGGGGTAGTCGAGCTGGCCGGGTTGCTCGTCGAGGAGGACCTGGCGAGTGTGGTGCTGGACCGCCACGACATCCTCCTCGGCACGGCCGGTGACGACGACATCCACATCAGGGCCTACGGCGAACGCGTCCTGATCGCCGGGCCCTCCCACAGCGGCAAGTCGACCGCGGCGTCGGCGCTGGTGGAGCGCATCCAGGAGGCGGGCTACCAGATCTGCCTGATCGACCCCGAGGGAGACTACGCCGAGGGGCTCGGGGACGCCGTCGTCCTCGGCGACCCCGAACGGGGGCCCACCCACGACGAGGTGCTCAAGATCGTCGACGAGTCGTCGCGGAGCGTCGTGGTCAACCTGCTCGGCGTCCCGCTCGACGACCGGCCCGGCTACTTCGCCGAACTCCTCATGCGCCTGGCCGCCGTCTGGGCCCGGGTCGGCCGGCCGCACTGGCTGGTGATCGACGAGGCGCACCACATGGTCCCCGACGGGTTCCACCTGCAGTCGTCCGGGACGCTGGACGACGCCGGGTCGGTGCTGGCGATCACCGTCCACCCCGATTCGGTCAGCGAGCCGGTGCTGAACGAGTTCACCGCCGTCATCGCCGTCGGCGACGAGCCCGCCGGCGTCCTGGACGCCTTCAGCCAGACCGACCGCTGCGAGGTGCCCGGCTCCCTGGAGACGGGCGACCTGCTGCTCTGGCGGCCGGGCGACGACCCCGTCCACCTCACGCTCACCCCGTCGGAGGGGGAGCGCCGCCGTCACATCCGCAAGTACGCCGCCGGGACGCTGGGCGACGACTCCAGCTTCTACTTCCGCGGCCCGGACGACCGGCTGAACCTCAAGGCCGACAACCTCAACCTCTTCCTGCGGCTCGGCGAGGGCGTCGACGAGGAGACGTGGGAGTTCCACCGGGACAACGGCGACTACTCGCACTGGATGGCCGAGTGCGTCAAGGACGAGGAGCTGTCGGCCGCCGTCGCCGAGGTCGAGCGGTCGGGCGGGAGCGCCGAGGAGGGCAGGGCCAGGATCAGAGAACTGGTGGAGGAGCGCTACACGGCCCCCGAGTGACCCCGCGCGATGATGGCTCCATGGGATTGACGACGAGTTTCACGCAGTTGCTCGGGGTGCGCCACCCGATCGTGTCGGCGCCGATGGCCGGGTCGGCCGGAGGGGCGCTGGCGGCGGCGGTGTCCCGGGGCGGCGGCTTCGGGTTCGTGGGCGGCGGGCTGGGCGACCGGGCGTGGCTCGAACGGGAGCTGCCGATCGTCGCCCACAGCACCCGTGAGCCGTGGGGCGTCGGGTTCCTCTGCTGGGCGGCCGACGTCGCGGCGGTCGAGCAGGCGCTGGAGTTCGACCCGGCGGCGATCATGCTCGCGTTCGGCGACCCCACGCCGTTCCTCCAGCCGATCCGGCGCTCCGACACCCTGCTGATGATCCAGGTCACCGACCTGGCCGAGGCCCGGCAGGCGCTGGACGTCGGCGCCGACGTCATCGTGGTCCAGGGCACCGAGAGCGGTGGCCACGGCGCGCGCCGGGGCCGGTCGACGCTGCCGTTCGTGCCGGTCGTGGCCGACATGGCGGGCCCCACGCCGGTGCTGGCCGCCGGGGGCATCGCCGACGGCCGGGGCGTGGCCGCCTCGCTCGTGCTCGGCGCGGCCGGGGCGCTGCTCGGGACCCGCTTCCAGGCGACCGTGGAGGCGCTGGCCGACCCCGCCGTCACCCGCGCGATCGTCGAGGGCCAGGGCGAGCACACCGAGCGCAGCAGCGTCCTGGACATCGCCCGGGGCTCCGACTGGCCCGGCAAGTACGACGGCCGCAGCCTCGCCCACCCGTTCATCGACCGCTGGCGCGGCCGCGAGGACGAGTTCGCCGCCGACCCCCAGGCCGCCAGGCGGTCGCGCGAGGAGATGGCCGGGGGAGCCGTCCCGCCGATCGTCTGGGCGGGCGAGGCCGTCGACCTCATCGCCGACCTGCCCTCGGCCGAGGACCTCGTCGCGACGCTGGCCGCCCAGGCCGAACAGGCCTTCGACCGGGTCCGCCCGATAAGGGACTGACCTCATCCCGCCGCTCGCCACGACGTCAGCACCGCGTCGATGCGGTCCTTGATCTGGGCGCGGGCGGTCATCCGGGGGACGCCCTTCATCAGCAGTTCGTCGTAGGCCGTGTCGATGTGCCGGACCGACGCCACCACGGCCAGGGTGATCGCCGACTCGTCGAGCACCTTCGCGGCGGAGGTCCGGCCCACCCGGCCGCTGCCGCGCAGGGCCGCGTGGGCGGCGATGTCGTCGGCCCGGGGGCAGCCGGGGAACAGGCGGAGGATCTCGGCGGCCATCCGCGCGTGGAACTCGACGTCCTGGCCGGCCCGGCGTTCCGCGTCGCGGGCGCGGCGGCGGGTGCGGACCTCCTCGTCCTCCAGGCAGAGCTCCTCGGCGCGGGCGAGGGCGGCCTCCTCGACGAGGACGCCGCGCCGTTCGAAGCGCTTGCGGCGGGCGTTGTACTCGACGACCACGGCCGACAGGCCGCTCTCCTTCTTGGCCCGGCGGCTCAGGGCCGCGTTCCCCGCCGGGAGCATGACCAGATGGTCCATGTCGGCGCAGGTCAGGCAGTAGGGAGAGGCGTCTTCCATGATCAGGTAGGGGCCGGTGTCGCGGCAGCCGGCGCAGCGCCACGGCTCCTGCGGGACCAGCACGCGCAGGTCCGGCGGGCGGTTCTGGGCCTCGGCCAGGCGGCGGCGGCTCGCGTCGGACATCGCCGGGCTGATCCACTGGCGGCAGAAGGCGCGCTCCTGCTCCTCGGAGCCGTTCCGGGTGAACCGGAGGGCCGAGCGGTCGCGGCTGCCGGAGACGTAGGCCGTCTCACCGGCGATCAGGCCCCGGTCGCCCGCCCATTCGGCCAGCAGCGCGGCCGCGTCGGTCATCCGGGCGGCGTCGACGGCGGCCAGTTCCTCCAGCGACCCGGCGCGGCCTTGCCGCCAGCTCTCGACGTGGCGGGTGTGCACCCAGCGCAGGCCGGTGAGCACGTCGACGACGGTGACGTATTTGCGGGTCGCCAGTGCGATCTCGGCCGCCTCCGCGACCCGTCGTCCCAGTCTCATCGGGCGAGTGCCGCCCGGTGGACGTCCCGGGCCAGCCGGGTGATCTTCGTGACGGAGTCGGACCAGCGGGAGGTCTGGGTGGTCAGGACGACCTCGATGTAGCGGTCGCCCTGGCCGACCACGCCGGTCGTGTGGAGCACCGCGTTCCGGAAGTCGACCGGGGAGGGCGCGGTGTAGGAGGCCGCCGCGCCGTTGCCCTTGCAGCGGACCGGCGGGACCGAGCCGTAACCCGACCAGCCCTGCTTGACCGCCCACGGCTTGGCGACGCCGCGCGGGATGCCGAAGTACTGGTCGAAGCCGTCGCTCCCGCACGGGCCCGCCTGCCGCAGCTGGCCCATGATCGTGTCCCGGACGGCCGGCGAGGCCTGCTCAAGGATGTAGTGGTAGACCTTGGCGATGTCGAGCGCGCTGATCGCGGTGTAGCCCCAGAAGCCGGGCTGATGCGCCGGGGGCGGCCCCGAGTCGGCCAGCTTCAGCTTCTTCGCGACCCGCTGGACGATCTTGCCCTGCCCCCCGAGCGTCCACAGCCGCGTCGCCGCGTTGTCGTCGCTGACCCGCAGCATCGGCCTGATCAGCGCCAGGTTCGGCTTCTTCACCCGCTCCAGGTGATCGATCGCGATCATGAGCTTCACGACCGACGCCGAGCGGAACCGCTTGTGGACGTTGCGGCTGACCGTCACCTTCTTCTTCCGCCGGTCGTACACGACATAGCCGGTGGTCACCCCGGAGGGCACCATGACAGGCTTCGGCGCGGTTTTCGCGGGCGCCGCCTTCTCGACCGCCGTCTTCACGGCCGTCGCCTGGGGGGCGGGCACGGCGGAGCAGGCGGTCAGCAAGAGCAGGGATACGAGTAGCAGGCGCGGCACCCGGCCTACGCTAGCCGACCTCGGCCACGGCGATCGTCGGTTTCCCGCCAGGCGGCCACCCGGGGGGGCAGCGTCGGCACCACCCGGCGGGGCCGGTCGGCCGGGTCGGCGGTGTGGGCGGGGGACCGGCCGAGACACTCCACGGCGATCTCGACGGCCCGTTCGAGCTGGGCGTCGACGCCCATCGCGTACTCCTGCGGGGTGATGTCGACCTCCACGTCGGGGTCGGCGCCGTAGTTCTCCACCCGCCAGCCGACGTCGTCGAAGGCGAAGGAGAACTCGGGCTGCGTGGTCAGCGTCCCGTCGGCCAGGCGGTGGCGGGGCCACACCCCGACCACCCCGCCCCACGTGCGCCTGCCGACCAGCGTCCCCAGCCCGAGCAGCTTGAAGGTGTGGCAGAAGATGTCCCCGTCCGACCCGGCCCACTCGTTGGTCAGGCCGACGATCGGGCCGCGCGGCGACTCGTCGGGATAGGGCGCCGGGACGCCCCAGCGCGGGAAGTCGTAGCCGAGCCGCCGCCGCGACAGCTTCTCCAGGAGCAGCGCCGACACGTTGCCCCCGCCGTTGAAGCGGACGTCGACGATGAGCGCCTCCCGGTCGTACTCGGTCAGGAAGCCCCGGTGGAACTCGGCGAAGCCCTCGGGGCCCATGTCGGGGACGTGCACGTAGCCGACCCGGCCGCCGGTGTGCTCGTGGACGAGCCGGCGGTTGGCGTTCACCCAGTCGCGGTAGCGGGCGGGCTGTTCGTCGGCGATGGCCCGGACGACCACGAGATGGCATTCGCCGTCGCGCTCGACGGTGAGCTCGACCTCCTCGTCGGCCAGGTTCACCAGCAGCCGCCCGGGTGAGGCGTCCGGGCCGACGGGGACGCCGTTGACGGCGGTGACGACGTCGCCCGGCCGGACGTCGACCCCCAGCCGGTTGAGCGGGGAGGTCGCGGCCGGGTCCCACGGGTCGCCGGCGACGACGCGGCCGATGACGTAGCGGCCGTCCGCGTGGAGCCAGTCGACGCCGAGCTTGCCCTGCCAGTAGTGGGGGCGGTCGCGGTACTCGCCGCCCGACTCGAAGGCGTGGGAGGTGCCGAGTTCGCCCAGCAACTCCCAGAGCAGGTCGGAGAACTCGCCCCGGGTGCCGACCCGGTCGACCAGGGGGAGGTAGCGGGCGTAGACGCCGTCCCAGTCGATGCCGGCCATGTCCTCGTCCCAGAAGTTTTCCCGCTGGAGCCGCCACGCCTCGCGGAACATCTGCCGCCACTCGGCCTCGGGCGCGACCGACACCTTCACCCGGTCGAGGTCGATCCAGCCGTCGTTGCGGTCGGTCTCGTCGTCGTCCGGCGGCGACTCCCCGGCCTTGACCACCCGCAGGCGGTCGTCGTCGGCGCGGTAGAGCAGGGTCGTGTGGTCGCGGCCGAGGACGAAGTCGGCCACGTCGGAGACGAGCTCCTCGGCCTTCTGCTTGGCGAAGTCGTAACAGTGCAGGGTCGAGCCCCGGTCGCCGACGACCGGGGTCGTGGTGTAGATGACCTTGCCCTTCAGCCCGGCGATCCGGTGGTAGCGGTTCTCCTCGACCGGGAAGGCCACGATCCGTCGCGGCAGCCCCGCCACGTGGATCTCGAAGTCCTCCTCGACGTCGTCCTCGTGGTCGAGCGGCCGGGGCTCCGGGACGAACGGCGACCCGACCCCCTCGCGCAGCGCGACGGCGTAGGGGCGGGTGCCCATCGGGAAGCCCAGGTCGAACTGGAGCTCGTCGTAGACCGGGTTGAACACCCGCTGCCCGATGAAATAGAGGTAGCGCCCCTCCGGGTCGAACGCGGGCCGCCGGTCGACCAGCACCGGGTCGGTGGCGGGGGCGATCTCGCCGGTCTCGGCGTTGAACAGCTTGATGATCGTCGTCTGCCGGGCCACCGGGCACGCGTACGCCAGCCAGGCGCCGTCCGGCGACCACGCCGGGTCCTCGATGGCGCCGAACGGGCTGGCCTCCACCTCGGTCACCGTCGCGCCGTCGTCGTGGAGCTCGACGACCAGCAGCTCGTTGCGGTGGTTGGTGACGGCGATCCGGTCGCCTTTGGGGGAGACCTCCAGCGCGGTGACGCGGCCGGTGTCGGCGGCGTCGAGGCGGAAGGGGTCGTCGTGCTCGCGCGACAGGACCACGAGGACCTCGCGGTCGCCGTCGTCGCTGGCCGCCGCGACCAGGCGTTCGCCGTCGTCGTCGAGCCAGGTCAGGAACCGGTAGCGGACGCCGTCGGGCTCGCCGTGCTGGAGGACCGGGCCCTCCCAGCAGGCGAACGAGAACGCCTTGCCCCGGGTCGTGACGGCCAGCCGCGAGCCGTCGGGGCTGAGGGTGGCGCTGTCGAGGTAGTGGGAGGCCGGCACGAACCGGCGGTTGCGCTGGGTCAGCGAGCTGCCGAGGCGCACGTCGATCGGCCAGGGCTCGTCGGCCTCGGGGTCGAGCAGGTAGAGCTCCGCGCCGCAGTGGTAGACCAGCCGCCGCCCGTCGGAGGACAGATTGCGGGCGTAGTAGTCGCCGTGGTCGGTGTGCCGCCGCAGGTCGCCGCCGTCGGGGGAGCACGAGTAGACGTTCCCGACGCCCTCGTGGTCGGACAGGAAGAAGACGCGGTCGCCCACCCAGCACGGCGAGGCGAGGTTGCCGGGCAGCGCGATGAGGCGGCGGAACCGGCGCGCGCCGATCCACAGGTCGCCGACCGTGCCGCCGCGATAGCGCTTCCAGCGGGCCGGGTCGGAGGTGTTGCGGCCCAGCACGATCCCGCCGGGGCCGTAGGTGATCGCGGAGGCGGGGCCGTAGGGCAGCGGTTCGGGCACGCCGCCCGGGACCACCCGGTGCAGCCAGCGGTAGCCGTGGAAGGGCTGGCCCTCGTCGCTGGTGTAGACGATCGCGCCGTGCGGGTCCCAGCCGGTGACCTGGCAGTCGGCGCCGTGGAAGGTGAGGCGTTCGGCGGCGCCGCCGTCCGCCGGCATGACGTAGACCTCCTCGGGCCCTTCTTCACGGCCGACGAAGGCGATCTGGGTGCCGTCGGGGGACAGCCGGGGATAGGCGGCCTCGGCCACCCCGGCGGTCAGGCGGAAGGCGCGGCCGCCGTCGGCGTGGACCATCCAGAGGTCGTCCTCGGCGGCGAACACCACCACGTCGCGGAAGATCGTGGGAAAGCGCAGATATCCAGCCATCTGGGTTCTCCCTACCGGAAACAGGCCCGGGGAACGGGTCGCCCCCTTCCCCGGGCCCTTTCACCTCAGACCCGAAGGTCAGTGGTGCTGACCACCCTGGCGCTGCTGCTGCGAAGAGTGCGGCTGCTGCTGCGACCGCTCCCCACCGGCCGTGCGGCCGCCCATCGAACCGCCGCCCATGCCCTCACGCTCGGGCCGGTTCGCACCGTCCTCGCGCTTGTCCTGCTTGGCCGCGCGCTGGTCCTTGATGGCGGTGCGCTTGGCCTTGCCCGACGTCTTGGGCTGGCGCTTCTGAGGCATTTCAGCCATATTTTCCCCCGAAAGTGGCTTTGATGACGCTACGTGTGCCATCGACTACATTCATACCCATTCGTCCGAAAGTAATCACACATGCGGTTTGTGTGAGAATGGTCGCAGACGAATGTTCTGGACCAATGTTCTGGACCCGTGGTTTTGGAGGGTGCGGTGACCCAGTTCGACCTGGCCACGCTGCATGAGGCGATCGCGGCGGCGGTCCCCGACCGGGAGTGCCTGGTGTGGCGCGACCGGCGATCCACCTGGCGCTCGGTGACCGGACGCACCCGGCGGCTGGGCAACCTGCTGCACTCCCGCGGGTTCGGGCCCGGCACGAGGCTGGCCGTCTACCTGCACAACGGCCCCGAATACCTGGAGGCCCTGCTCGGCGCCCATAAGGCCCGGGTGACCCCGTTCAACGTCAACTACCGCTACACGGCCGACGAACTGGCCTACCTCTTCGCCGACGCCGAGCCGTCGGTGGTCGTCTTCCACGCGGCCTTCGCGCCGCTCGTGGCCAAGGTGGCCACGCCGTCGATGCTCCTGCTCCAGGTCATGGACGACTCGGGCCACCCCCTCGCCCCCGGAGCCCTCCCCTACGAGGAGGCGCTGGCCGCGTCCTGCGACGACCCGGTCCCGGTCACCCCCTCGCCCGGCGACCACCACATCATCTACACGGGCGGCACGACCGGCATGCCGAAGGGCGTCGTCTGGCGCATCGGCGACCTGCTCGACGGCCCGGTCGGCGTCCGCCGCCGCGACGGCTCCGGTTTCGCGAGCCTTGCCGAACTGGTCGGGCACGCCGCCGCCAGCCGCCGCCGCATCCTCCCCGCCGCGCCGCTCATGCACGGCACCGGCGTCTGGTTCACCCTCAACGGCTGGTGCCTCGGCTCGACCGTCGTCATCGCCGACCGCGCCGACCGCTTCGACGCGCCCAGCCTGCTGGCCACCCTCGAACGCGAGCGGGTCACCGGCACCGTCATCGTCGGCGACGCCTTCGCCCGCCCGCTGGTGGAGGAACTGCAGAGGCGCCGGTACGACCTCAAGCTCGGCATGATCGGCACCAGCGGGGCCTTCCTCGGCGAGGCGTTGCGCGCCCGCCTGGCCGAGCTCATCCCGGGCGTCCGGACCGTCGACACCCTCGGCTCCTCCGAGACCGGCAACTCGGCCGTCCGCATGGACGGCGGGAAATTCGAGGCGGGCCCGTGGACGGTCGTGCTGAGCGCCGACCAGACCCGCGTCCTGTCACCCGGCGACCCCGAGGAGGGCTGGCTGGCCCGCTCGGGCCCGATCCCGCTCGGCTACCTGGGCGACCCGGACAAGACCGCCCGCACCTTCCGCACGGTGGACGGCGTGCGCTACGCGATCCCGGGCGACCGGGCGGTCCGGCGCGCCGACGGCACGATCGACCTGCACGGCCGGGAGGCGACCGTCATCAACACGGCGGGAGAGAAGGTCTTCGCCGAAGAGGTGGAGGGCGTGCTCCGGGAGGTCGCCGGGGTCGCCGACGCCCTGGTGGTCGGCCGGCCCAGCGAGAGGTGGGGCCAGGAGGTGGTGGCGGTCGTCCAGACGGAGGAACCCGGCGGGCCGGACGACGCCGCACTGAAGAGCGCGTGCGCCGCCCGGCTCGCCGGGTTCAAGGTGCCGAAGGCGTTCGTCAGGGTCGAGCGGGTCCGACGGCACGCCAACGGCAAGGCCGACTACGCCTGGGCGCGGTCGGTGGTCTGAACGCTGAGCGGCGCGGCGATGTCCTCCAGGGACCGCCGTGCCGCCTCGATGCCCATGAACCACTGCACGAGACCGGCCGCGATCATCAGGCCCGCCCCGATCAGATAGCCCACGGTCACCTGGCCGGCCTGCTCGCTCTCCACGAGCCGGCCGAACAGGATCGGCCCGATGATGCCGCCGAGGCCGGTGCCGACCGCGTAGAACAGCGCGATCGCCAGCGCCCTCGTCTCCATCGGGAAGATCTCCGACACCGTCAGGTAGGCCGACGACGCCCCCGCCGAGGCGAAGAAGAAGACCACCATCCAGCAGATGGTCAGCGTCATCGCGTCGAGCGCGCCCGCGTTGAACAGCAGGGCCGTGCCGACGAGCAAGAGGCCCGACAGCACGTAGGTGCCCGCGATCAACGGCCGGCGGCCGATGGAGTCGAAGAAGTGGCCGAGCAGCAGCGGCCCCAGGAAGTTGCCGATCGCGATGGGGATCAGATACCAGGGCGTCGAACCGTCGGGCACCCCGAAGAAGGTGGCCAGCACCAGGGCGTAGGTGAAGAAGATCGAGTTGTACAGGAACGCCTGGCCGACGAATAGCGACAACCCGACGACGGTACGCCGCGGATACCTCTTCACCAGCGTGACCGCGACCTCCGACAGCGGCGTGTGGTCGCGCTGGTTGACCGTGATCCGCTGGTCGACCTTGGGCAGGTCCTGGTGCACCGACCGCTCGATGCCGGTGACGATCTTCTCGGCCTCCTCGTCCTTGCCGTGGATGAACAGCCAGCGCGGGCTCTCCGGCACCAGCCTGCGGATCAGCAGGATGCCGATGCCCAGGATCGCGCCCAGCCCGAACAGCAGTCGCCATCCGAGGTCCTCCGGCAGCACCTCCGGGTTGAGCAGCGGGATGGCGACCAGCGCGCCGAAGATGGTGCCCAGCCAGTAGGAGCCGTTGATGATCAGGTCGATCCGGCCCCGGAGCCGGGCCGGGATCAGTTCGTCGATCGCCGAGTTGATGGCGGCGTACTCACCCCCGATTCCGGCGCCGGTGAAGAACCGGCACAGGAAGAAGTACCAGGGCTCGAACGAGAACGCCGTCGCCACCGTGGCAGCCAGGTAGAGCGCCAGCGTGGCCAGGAAGAGCTTCTTCCGGCCGTACCGGTCGGTCAGATGGCCGAAGAAGAGCGCGCCTATGCACGCCCCGAGCACGTAGATCCCGGCCGCCAGGCCCACTTCGGAATCGGTCAGGTTCAGTCCGCCGGCCTCGCTCGTCAACCGGGGCCCGATCACTCCGACGATCGTGACCTCAAGGCCGTCGAGCACCCACACGGTGCCCAGCCCCAGAAGCACGAGCCAGTGGAAACGCGACCAGGGCAGTCGGTCTAACCGCGCTGGAATGTCAGTGGTGATCTGCTTCATGCAAGGCCAGCTACCCCAAGAAGGACATGGGATTCTCCAGCGGTGCAGAAATGTCCTCCGTCACTAATCCGCATTACCTGGAGTCCCTAACGCGCCGTGGCAGACTCCATGGCACCGGCATTACCAGAAAGGGCTATTAGTCAATGGGAACTGGGCGCCAGCCGACGATCCGGCTACGCCGTCTCGCCGGTGAGCTCACCCGTCTGCGCGTCGAATCCGGCTACAGCCGCGAGGAGGTCGCGGGACGGCTCGGTGTGGCGTTCTCCACCATCTACCGCATCGAGACCGGGCACACCCGCCCCCGGGCGAGAACCCTCCGTGACCTGCTCGAACTCTACGAAGCCGACCCGGCCCACCAGGCCGCCCTGGCCGACCTCGCCCGTGACGCGGGGGACCGCGGCTGGTGGCACGCCTTCGGTGACGTCCTTCCCGGGCCCTATGTGGGGCTCGAATCGGAGGCCGTGTCGGTGCGCAACTACGAATCGGTGGTCATCCCCGGCCTCCTCCAGACCGCCGACTACGCGCGGGCCGTCATCAGCGCCGCTCTCGTGGAGACCCCCAAGGCCACCGGCCGCCGGGTCGCCCTGCGGCTCGAACGGCAGCGCAAGCTCGACCAGCCAGACTTCGCGATGTGGGTGGTTCTCGACGAGGGCGTCGTGTGGCGCCGCGTCGGCGGCCCGCAGGTGATGGCCCACCAACTCCGTCACCTGCACGAACTGGCCAACCGTCCCAACATCACGATCCAGGTGCTCTCTCTGCGTGGTGGCGCCTATCTCGGCATGGGCAGTCCGTTCAGCATCCTGAGCTTCGCCGGGCCCGCCGACGGGGAGGTCGTCCTGCTCGAGAACCCGGGCGGCGAACTCTACCTGGAGGCGGCCGACCAGCTCAGCCGCTGCGCCCACATCTTCGACCACCTCCGGGCGGCGGCACTCAGCCCGGAACGGTCGTTGGAAGTACTCGAATCCGCAGAGAAGGAGATGACGTCATGAAGTTCCCCGACCTGGACGTTGCGGGCGCCACCTGGCGCAAGGCCCAGAAGTCCAACAGCCAGGGAGACCAGTGCGTCGAAGTGGCCCTGATGGGCCACGCGATCGCGCTGCGCGACTCCAAGAACCCGACCGGCCCGACCCTGGTGTTCACACCCGGTGAATGGGACGCATTCGTGCACGGGGTGAAAGGCGGAGAGTTCGACGTATAAGCGTCCGCGATAACAAAAGAAGGGAGGGGCCACGGGGGCCCCTCCCACCTTTGTGGTTATTTACCTTTTAGATGGCGGCGAGCAACGCGTTGGCGTCTCTTTCGAGGGCCGCGCGCAGTTCCGCGTCCTTGACGTAGTCACGCTGCGACAGCGTGCGGATGAAGCTGTTCAGCTCCGACCTGGCCGCGGACGGCTTGTTCAGGCTGAGGCTGTGCTGCGCGTCGCGCAGGCTGTTCAGCAGCGCGGTGGCGCCGTTGGCGGTGATCTTGCCGGCGTCGCGCATCCGGGGGATCAGCGTCTCCAGGTCCTCGTACGACGTGGTCACCGTGAACTTGACCTCGGCGGTCGCGGTGCGGCCGGCCTTGTCGGTGACCGTGCCGACGAGGGTGTGCTCGCCGAGCGACAGCTTCCACAGGTCGAACGGCTGGCCGGGGGTGACCGGAGTGCCGTCGATCGTGGCGGTCGTGGTGTCCACACCCGAGTGGGCGTCGGTGCCGGTCACCACGGGGGTGACGACGTCGCCGGTGCCGTACTCGCCGGCGGTGACGCCGGTGACCGCGGCCGTCGGGTTGGTCTTGTCGATCCGGATGGTGAGCGTGCCGACCGGGGAGACGTTGCCGCCCGAGTCGGTGGCCCGGTAGAGGAACGTGGTCACGCCCTCGGCGGTGATGTTGATCGCGTTGTTGGCGTTGGACCAGGTCTGGCCGCCGTTGGTCGAGTACTGGCGGCTGGAGACGGTGCCGTTGTCGGTCGCGGTGACGCTGACGCTGACGTTGCCCTGGTTCCACCCGTTGGCGTTCGGCGCCGGGGTCGGCGTCGCGGTCACGGTCGGGGCGGTGGTGTCGGCGACGCCGCCGCCGACGTAGGTGAAGGAGTCCACCTCGACGCCGCCGGTGGAGGTGACGTACAGCTGGCCGGTTCCCGTCGGGGCGCCCGCCAGCGACTGGGTGACCTCCTGCCAGCCCGCGCCGGCCGGGATGGTGACGCTGGCGAACGGGGTGGCCGTCGCCGAGTTCCAGCGCAGCGCCAGGGTGCCGGCGCCGGAGGCGCGGACCTTCACGCTGTTGATGCCGGCGAAGTTCACCGGGTCCCAGGCGATGGAGTCACCGGGGTCGAGCGAGGTGATCTTGCCCAGGCCCGAGGCGTTCGGGTCGTCGGTGTCGACCGCGCCGTTGATGATGTCGGCGTGCTCGGCCTGCTGGAGCTTGGGGTTGAGGATGATGCTGGCCTCGCCCAGCGCCGGCGGGAGGCCGTTGGCGCCCGCGTCGCGGTAGGAGATCACGACGACGCCGAAGATGTTCTCGGTCTCACCGTGCTCGGGGGCGTTGGCCGGGGTCGGCCAGGCGCCGGTGCAGCCCGTGCCCAGGGTCTCGGGGTGGGCGTGGTTGTCGTGGCCGAGGCCGAAGTTCCACTGCATCCGGGAGCAGACCGCGTTCGGGCCGTCCTCGGCGTCGTTGGCCGAGAGGTTGAACGGGATGGCCTGGCCCCAGTCGAAGAAGCCGCCGTTGCCGGGGGTGTTGACGCTGACTTCGGGAGCGGTGTTGCCGACGGAGATCTCGACCGAGGCCAGCGCCGACTTGCCGCCCGAGTCGGTGACCCTGAGGCGGGCGAAGTAGAGGCCGTTGGCCGCGTAGGTGTGGCTGACCTGGACGCCGGTCTTGTCGAAGGTGCCGTCGCCGTCCACGTCCCACTCGTAGGTGAGGGTGCCCGGCTCGGTGTCCGTCGAGCCCGAGGCGTCGAAGTTCACGGTCAGCGGCGGCGCGCTGGCCGACGCCTTGTCGACCTTGATCTTGGGCTGCGGGGTCTTGTTGTCGGCCGCGTAGTCGATCCGGTAGAGACCGGAGTCGGGGTTGGCGCGGAAGAAGCCGTCGCCGTAGTCGAGGACGTAGAGCGCGCCGTCGGGGCCGAACTCGATGTCGATCGGGCTGTCGGTGATCGGCATGGCGGCCGTGGTCAGCGCCTTGTTCGGGAAGAACTGCTCGATCTTGGTGACGGGACCGTCGGGGCCGGCCAGGGTGAAGGCCGCCAGGTAGTCCTGCGAGAACTCGGCGAAGAACGCCTTGCCGTCCCAGTACTGCGGGAACTTGTGGGGCGAGGGGTTCGCGGCGTCGTAGTGGTAGATCGGGCCGCCCATCGGGCCCTGGCCACCCTGCGGGTCGAAGTCGGTCAGACCCGCCCACTCGGCCGGCTGGTGGGTGTTGTTGTCGCCGTAGTACAGGTCGGCCGGGGTGGCCGGGGGCAGCTGCGCGATACCGGTGTTGTGCCGCGAGCCGCTGACCGGGCCGGCGGCGCAGTCGAAGAACTCACGCGGCGTGTTGGTCGCGAAGTTCCAGTTGTTGTAGTTGAAGTTGTTGCCCGTGCAGTACGGCCAGCCCGCGTTGATCGGCTTGTTCGTCGGCGTGGTGTTCCACTCGACGTAGCCCATCGGGCCGCGGTCGGCGTTCGGCGCGCCGGCGTCGGGACCGTAGTCGGCCCACGACAGGGTGCCGGTCGACGGGTCGACGTCCAGGCGGAACGGGTTGCGCACGCCGGTCACGAAGACCTCGGGACGGGTCTTCTCCGTGCCGACCGGCCACAGGTTCCCGGCCGGGATCGTGTACGAGCCGTCGGCCTGGACCTTGATGCGCAGGATCTTGCCGCGCAGGTCGTTGCTGTTGCCGGCGCCGCGACGGGTGTCGTTGCCGGGGTTGACGCCGGGGGCGTCGTTGTTCGGGGCGTAGCCGTTGGCGCCCGGCGCGGAGGCCGGGGTGTTGTCGCCGGTGCCGAGGTAGAGGTTGCCGTCGGCGTCCCAGTCGAGGTCGCCCGCGACGTGGCAGCACTGGCCGCGCTGGACCTCGACCTTGATGATGACCTGCTCGGTCGTCAGGTCGAGCTTCTCGCCGTCCCACTTGAACCGGGAGAGCTGGTTGTAGCCCTTCCACTGGTCCCAGTAGGCGTCGGTCTGGCCCGCCGGCAGCGTGTTCGGCGCCGAGCCCGTCGGGGTGGTCGCGACGTAGGGCGGGGTCATCGTGCGGGGGGCGTAGTAGAGGTACACCCACTTGTTGGTCGCGAAGTCGGGGTCGAGCGCGACCGTCTGGAGCCCGTCCTCGGAGTTGTTGTAGACCGGGATCGTGTTGACGATCTTGGTGATGCCGGTCGACGGGTCGGTCAGGCGGAGGTCGCCGGTCCGGGCCGTGTGCAGGACGCGCAGGTCCGGGAGCACGGCCATGTCGACGGGCTCGCCGACGTTCTTGGTGAGGGTGATCTTCTCGTAGTTCGACCAGGTCACGGCCGGGTCGTCGGCTGCCTGCGCGGGAGCGCCGAGCATGCCTAACGGAAGCGCCAGGGCGGCCACGATGGCCCCCAGCGCCCTTCGGGTACGCTGCATGGAAGGTACTTCTCCTTGGACGAGGAGTATCGGGACCGGACCGCCACGCCCGCCGGGGCAACGGCGGATCCGCGCGGCGGTCCGGTATGAAACTGGGCTTCGGAAGTGGTTACTCGTAGTACCGGTCTTCGCGCATGGCGGCCCAGTTGTTCCAGCTGAGCTGGGCGATGTTGAGCGACTGCATCGGGTCGGTGCCCGGCGCGGTGTCCTGCTCGAACATGGGGTTGTGCTTGTCGCGGATCTTCACCGTCTCGAAGAACTCGCGGTAGTTGATGTTGCCGGTGCCCAGCGGGGCCATGTCGTAGCCGTTGGCCGTGGCCGGGTTGCTCTTGCCGTCCTTGATGTGGAACAGCGGGTAGCGCTTCTGGTTCTCGCGCACGAGCTGGAACGGCTGGAAGATGTCCTGGACCACGGTGCCGTCGGCCGCCGTGTAGTTGCTGAACTTGTACTGGGCGACGTGGGCCCAGTAGAGGTCCATCTCCAGGAAGACCAGGTGCTTGTCGGTCTGGCTGAGGAAGTACTCGAGCTTGCGGATGCCGGACGACCGGGTCGGCCGGCCCTGCGCGTCGAGTGGGCCGCTGTCGAGCAGGAAGTTGTAGGCGGCGTCGTGGTTGTGCGTGTAGAGCTTCAGACCGGCCGCGGTCGCCAGCTCGCCGAGAGCGTGCCACTTGGCGATGGCGATGTCCCAGTCGGCCTTGTAGTTGCTGTTGGTGGGGTCGCTGCCGGTCCCGACGTGCTGCATGCCGAGGATGTTGGCGATCTCCAGGTGCTGCTTGAAGCGGTCGATGTCGGCCTGGCTCAGCGGCCACGACGACGGGATGAAGCCGTGGTTGCCCTGGGCGCGCAGCCCGTAGGCGTCCAGCCAGGTGCGCAGTAACTGGGCGCCGGCGACGGATTCGAGGGTGCGGCCGCCTTCGGCGTTGGCGTGCTGGGTGTAGCCGGCGAACTCGATCTGCTTGTAGCCGATGGTGGACAGCGCCTCCAGGACCTCACGGAAGCCCGAGGGCGCCGTGTTGATCAGGGGGTCGCGGCCCGTGGCGTCGCGGACGGTGTAGAGGATGATGCCTCGCTGCGAGGCGGGAACCAGGGCGCTCCGGTCGTCCGGCAGCGCGGGGGCGGCGGCGGGGACCTCGTCGGCCATGGCGGCTCCGGGCAGGGCGAGCGGCAGCGCCGTGGCGGCGGCCACGCCGGTGGTAGCCGCCATGAACTGGCGCCGGTTCAGCCCCAGGCTTCGGCGGAGAGCGTCGTGTCGTGCATGAGTGTCGCTCACGCTTACTCCTCTTCGATGAGGGACGCGTGCGCCGATCACGTCTCTGTGACTCTGTGTCGACCCGCAGGCTGCCACCGCCCTTGAGCTGATCGATGACATTGTTACTACGGGATATGAGGGGGGTCAACGGGCCCAGGGCCCCGTTGTGATCCCCGGTAGGACCGTTCCCCACGCGGGTTGGAGCGTGTTCTCGCTGGCCATCGGTAACAGTGCAACGTCACATGGGGCGTTGGGAGGCTAATTAATCTCGTTCCTCGGCAGACTTCTGTTGACAAAAATCATAAGTCCCATCTATCGTCCCGAAACATGTAGGACATCTGTGGTTTCTCCTACATAACATCCGATGTATCCCGGGTGACGGTTCCGCCAGAACCGGAGGCCCTCGTCCATGCCCCATCCTCCGTCTCCTGGTGGAAACGGTTCGGTCCCTCCCCGTCGTCGCGCCGAGTCGACGGGTCACCAGGGAAATGCCACCCCGGCCTGGATCCCCAGCATGAGTGTTCGGAAAACGCCGCGATCGCCGTGCCTCTCCGGAGGTACGGCGATCGTGAGTTCATGTGCGTTGAAGAGTCCGATGACCTGTCGGCCGGTTCGGTTCCCCGGCCGGTCGACTGGTCGGACGGACCACCGCCCGCCGGCTGTTCCGCCGGCCGGGCCGTTCGAGTAAGACCTGCGCCGGGCGGGCCCTGACCGCTTTGCCTCGGCCGTTCCCCTGTTGCCGGTTCTCCCGTTTCCCCGCCGGGCCGTCGCCCGTCCGCCGGGATCCGCCGCCGGTTCGTCCGCCCGCTCTGTTACCTGTGGTCGCTGCGCCGTTCCCGGAAACGCCCGCCCGTCGCGGCGCTGGCCGGAGCGGCCGGTCGGCGCCGGGTGCGGGGCGGGGCCCCCGCGGTGGTCGGTGCCGTGGTGGGCGGAGCCACGAGCCCCCGCCGGGCCGGAGAGCGGCCCGGCGGCGTGGCGGTGGGTCAGCCCGCGCAGGCGAGGCCGAGCTCCTGGGTCGCCTCGGAGGTCTTGGTGGCGAACTCGGTGATCGCCGAGGGGTTCGCCGGGTCGATCTTGAGGGTGGCCCACGTGTCGGCCATCTTCGTGAGCGAGGCCTTGAGGTCGCCGTCGGCCTTGTCGGACAGGCCCTTGAGCTGGGTGGCCAGAGCCTGCGTCTCGGTGTTGATCCCGTCGAGGTTCCCGGCGGCCTGGCCGACCTTGGTGCTGTAGTCGGTGAACGCCTTCATGGCCTCGTTGCACACCTCAGTGGTGTTCGAGCCGGCGCCACACGCGGCCACGCCCATGAGCAGGGAGGTCGCACCGGCGACGAGGATGAGGCGAGCGGTCTTCATTGGGAGAGTGCCTTCCTAGTTGTCTTTGACGAGACGGGACACTAGGGAAGCCGACTTGCGGGGACCTTTCACGACGCTTACAGGTTTTACGCCGCTCTTATGCCCGAAGCCTTAAGCCGGGGGCCGCTCGGACGCCGCGGGGGTCAGGTCGCTGGTGCAGAACGCACACCTGCGGGCCTCGATCGGTACGTCGCTCAGACACTCCGGGCACTTCTTCTCAGTGGCGACCTTGTCCTTCTCGAACATGGCGACCAGCCGGGTCATGGGGGTGACCACCAGCCAGTAGACGACGGCCGCGACGATGAGGAAGGCGATCAGCGTGTTGATGAAGTGACCGTAGGCGAAGACACTGCCGTTGATCGTGAACTTCAGCTCGCCGAAGGCTTCAGCGCCGCCGCCGGTGATGGCCTTGACCAGGGGTGTGATGAAGTCGGCCACCACGGCCTGCACTAATCCGGTGAAGGCGGCCCCGATGACCACGGCGACCGCCAGCTCCACGATGTTGCCGCGGAGCAGGAACTTCTTGAATCCACTCATGGACCCGCAGGTTACCCAATGAAAGGGCGCAGATTCCGCATGAAAGATTCGGCAGGATTGCGGGAAGGTGTCGGGCGGGTGCGGCGGCGGGCGGGAAACCGGCCGGAAACACACCCTTATTCTGGGAGCGCTCCCATTGACGGGAGCGCTCCCATGGGTTCTCGCGGTATTAAACCCTGAATTCGAGGGATCGTGCGGACACGTGCGGAGGCCCGCACGATCGCCTTTACTCTCCCTGGTCAGAACGTTCCCGGCCAGCTTCCGTTCCGGAGTGTGGACCGGGGGGTCAGGTTCCCCTCGCGGCGAAGGCGGCCGACAGCCGGTCGAGGGCCGCTTCCAGCCGGGCTTTCAGGGCCGGGCTGAGGGCCTGCTCCCGCAGCCGGTCGTCGAGCTTCCTGCGCAGGTTCGGGACCCCGCGGGGGTCGTCGTTGGCGAGCAGGTTGCGCATCTCCAGGTGCAGGTCGTCGGCGGCGTAGCCGGCGATGTCGCGCGACTCGCGGCCCTCGGTCACCAGGCGGGCGAAGTCGCCCGCCGCCGACGCCACGGTCGGGGCGCCTCGGGCCGGGCTGGCCAGGGGGATGGGGGCCAGGGTCGAGCCGGGGCGCGGGGTGGGCCTGGGCGGCTCGGTGGCCGGCGGGGGAGCTGGGTCGTCCTCCGCCGGGGCGTCGGGGCGTGGCTCGGCCGCGTCGGTCGCCCGGGGTTCGGCCGTCGACGGACGCGGGTCGAAGACGGGGACGCTGTGGTCCGGCGGGATGCGGGTGAGGGTGGCCGTGGGGGTCACGCCCAGGCTCGTGTCCGCCGCCAGGCCCGCCGGGGTGCCGCCGGGCTGCTGCCAGACCAGGATGCCGAGGGCCAGGAGCCCGGCCACGGCGGCGCCCCACTTCACCCAGCCGGGCTCGCGTTCGGCCTCCCCGGGCGTCAGGGCCGCCGCGACCTCGCGGGCGCTGGGCCGGTCTGTCGGGTCAGGCGACAGACATCGGCGGCAGACGGCCGCGATCTCGGGAGGCAGTCCTGGGACGCCTTCGGGGCCGGGTGGCGGCCCGTCGCGGCGGGCCAGTTCGATGCCCTCCCAGGTCGTCTCGGGATAGGGCGGGTGGCCCTTGAGCATCTCGTACAGCAGGACGCCCAGGGAGTAGACGTCGACCGCCGGGGCGGCCGGCAGCTCCTTGAGGCGTTCCGGGGCCACGTAGGGCGGGGTGCCGAAGTCCTTGACCAGGTCGTCGTCGGCCTCGCCGGCGAACGCGGCGATGCCGAAGTCGAGCAGCTTGGCGCCCTCGGGGGTGAGCAGGACGTTCTCCGGCGTCACGTCGCGGTGGACGATGCCGCGTTCGTGGGCGGCGGCCAGCACCAGCGCCAGGCGGGCGGCGGTGGCGGCGGCCTCCTCCCACGGGAGCGGGCCGTCGGACAGGCGGTCGGCCAGCGACCGGCCTTCGAGCAGGCGCATCACGACGTAGGCGGCGAGGCGTCCCCGGGGGGTGACGGTCTCGCCGTAGTCGTACACCTCGATGGCGTCGGGGTGGATCAGCCGGGCCGTCGCCCTGGCCTCCCGCCGGATGAGTTCCCGGCCCGGGGTGTTCTCGTCGAGGGATGAGTCGAGCAGCTTGATGGCGACGGTCCGCTGGAGCGACTGGTCGAAAGCCTTCCAGATGACCGACATCCCGCCCGTCGCTATCCGCTCCTGGAGCAGATAACGACGGGTCAGGACATCGCCTTCGGCCAGCTCAGGTCGATTCACGGACGATCAGTTCCGTGGGCAGGACCGGGTTGCCCTTGGGCGGCTCGCCCTCGGCCAGGGCCATGAGGAGCATCCGGGCGGCCAGGGCCGCCTGTTCCTCCACCGGCTGGCGGACCGTGGTGAGCGTCGGCGAGGTGTGCCGGGCGATGGGGGCGTCGTCGAACCCGACCACCGCGACGTCGTCGGGCACCTTGCGCCCGGCCCGTCGCAGCGCCTGGATCGCGCCGGCCGCCATCACGTCGGACGCGGCGAACACCGCGTCCAGCCTGGGTGCGCGTTGGAGCAGCCATTGCATGGCGTGCGCGCCCGAGGCGTGGGTGAAGTCGCCGTACGCGACGGGCATGTCGGTGACCCCCGCGTCGCGGAGGGTCTCCCTGAACCCGTCGAGCCGGTCGCGTGCCGCCGGGAGAGTCGGCGGCCCCGCGATCGTGGCGATCACCCTGCGGTTGCCCAGCAGGAGGTGCTCGGCGGCCTGGCGGCCTCCGTCGCGATTGTCCATGTCGACGTACGGGAGATCCACGCCGTCCGGCGGGCGACCGGCACTGCGGACCGGTATCCCCGAGGCGGCGAGTGTCACGGCGAGCGGGTGGCGGGCCCGCGCCCCGATCAGGAGCACCCCGTCGACGGCCCCCGCCACGAGTGGCGGAGCGGCGATCGCGGCGGTCGCCGGAGTGGCGGTCATGACCACGAGGGGTACCCCATGGCCGGCGAACACCTCTTCGGCTGCCGACAGCAGGCGTGCGTAGTACGGCTCGGTGAACAACCGAGGCGTCTGCTCGCACACCACTGCGGCGACGATCTGGTCCGTACGGCGCGCGGTGGAGCCCCTCGGAGCTCTCCGTCGGACGTACCCCAGGCGCGACATGGCGTCGTGGACCTGTCGCCTGGTGCTTGTTGTCACTCTGACCGAGCCCGTCAGGACTCGGGAAGCGGTTGCCGGGGAGACGCCAGCAGCGGCGGCTACCTCTGCGAGGGTGGGAAGATCGGCCATCCGGTCTCCTCAGGCCCGAATTGTGTCACGCGGCGGCTTGGGAGCGCTCCCAAGAACGTATCACTGTTTCGTGCGTGTCAACAGAGGTTTCGAGTGGATGAAACCTTTCATCGCTTTTCGAGCCACTTGCGCATGATCGCAGGCTAGAACAGGTCTCCCCAAAGCGCACGTGCCTTTGACCGAAAGAGTTAGGAGAGTTCTGCCGGAGGCACTGTTCGTGCCTTCCGCGGCCCTCCCGACCTTTATCTGAGCACTCCCTTATCCGGGTTTCGGTAAGGTCTCGGCCCATGACGACCTTCCCCCGGATCGCCCTGCCCACCGCCCTCGTGGCCGTGGCCCTGATATCCGGATGCGCCGCCGAGCCCGCGGTCGAGGCCGCGCCGTCCGCCGCCCCGGCGGCCACCTCCGCCGCGCCGGTCCCGACCGTGACCGCCTCCCAGGAGCCCGTGCCGACCGAGACGGCCACCGAGGAGCCCGCAGTGGCGGAGAGCGGGCCGAACGAGGCGGACAAGGTCTTCGCCTCGACGCTGATCGCCCACAACCTCCAGGCGTACGACCTGACCGGCCTCGCCGGGACCGCCGCGGGCGACCAGTGGGTGCGCGACTTCGCCGCCGCCTACCGGGCCGAGCGCGAGCCCGAGGTCGAGGCGCTGAAGGGGTGGCTGGCCGAGTGGGCGGTGGAGCCGCTCCAGCGGGGCAAGCCGATGCCGGGGCTGATCTCCGATAAGGACATGGCCGACCTGGCGGCCTCGGCGGGCGCCGTCTTCGACGAGCGGTTCACGGCGTTGATGATCAAGCACCTCAAGGGCGCGCTGGCCCTGGCTAAGGAGGAGAAGTCCGGCGGGGCCTACGGGCCGGGGGTGGAGATGGCCGACGCGATCATCACGGCGGGCGAGAAGCACCTGAAGGACCTCCAGAAGTTCGAGAAGTCCCTTTAACCGAGACGCGATCGGCCTTCGGAAGGCGGCGCGGACGGTCGGCCGGTCGTGGCTCGCGCCTGTAGACAGGGGACCGGGCGACCGTGGCTCGCGCCTTGTGGGAAAGGCGGTGCGGGCCGCTGAAGGCCGGCTGCGGCTCGCGCCTCGATTCGCCCGATGGACAGATGGCGGGGTTGCGGCTCACCCGTGGAATCGGCTTGATGGGGCGGTGGCGCGGACGGTCGAATGCTGGTTGTGGCTCGCGCGGGGGAGTTGTTTCAAAGGAACAGCGCGTCCCTATCTGTTCGCGCGGTGTGACGGCGGGGGCCGGGTTCCGGTCCTGTGTCCTACGTTTCGTAGGTGTCGAGCCTCGGTGGCAGGGCGTTCCACGTGCAGAAGGCCGAGGACTCCCTGCCGTCGCGCAGGAAGGTGATCCGGAGCCAGAAGGACTCGGCCCAGGTCTTCAGTTCCCAGCCCTCCGCCGGGGTGGCGGACACGATCCGGCAGTCGTTCTCCCGTACCGCGACGACCGCGCGGCCGCCCTGGAGGGTGAAGGTGTGGAGTTTCTCCGAGGGCTGGTCCTGAGAGGGAGCGGGCTTCGGGGCCTGGCTCTGCCGGGGGGCCGGAGGCGGGGTCTGGTCGGGGGTCTGGGCCGGCGTCTGGCTCGGAGGGCTTGTCGTCTCCGCGACTGCGGGGCGGCCGGTGGGCTTCTTGCGGGGTCTGGGGGTGGCGGTCGGAGAGGGCGCGCTCGCGGTCGCCTCGGGTGAGGGGGGCGGGTCGCGCCGCGTGGCGGGCGCCGCGTTCGGCTCGGGGGCCGCGACCACCAGCGGGGTCAGCGGTTCGCCGTCCCCGAGGGCGGTGCGCAGGACGCCGCTGACGCCGAACCAGGCCACCCCGACCGCGAGGGCGGTGGCCCCGCACCACGCCACGGTGTACCCGATTGCACGCATATGGCGGCATTATCCCCGAAAGACCAGAGAAACGTGTCGTAACGTGTGGGGCCATGGCGACGGTTCTGGTGGTGGAGGACGACGAGTTCGTCCGGTCGGCGATCATCCGCGATCTGGGTGGCCGCAGCCACGCCGTGCGCAGCGCGGGCGGCGCCCTCGACGCGTTACGCGACATCGCGCACTTCCCGCCCGACGTGGTCGTGCTGGACCTGGGCCTGCCCGACCTCGACGGCGCCGAGGCGCTGAAGATGCTGCGGGCCATCTCCGACGTGCCGGTCATCATCGCCACGGCGCGCGACGACGAGGCCGAGATCGTCCGGCTCCTCCAGGACGGCGCCGACGACTACCTGGTCAAGCCGTTCTCCGGCGACCATCTCAACGCGCGCATCGAGGCGGTGCTGCGGCGGGCCCGGACCGTCCCGGCGACCGCGCCGATCCGGGTGGGCGGGCTGACCGTCGACCCGGCCCGGCGGGAGGCGGCGCTCGACGGCAGGCCGCTGGAGCTCACCCGCCGGGAGTTCGACCTGCTGGCCTATCTGGGCGCCAGGCCCGACCGGGTGGTCTCCCGGAAGGAGCTGCTGACCGAGGTGTGGCGGCAGTCGTACGGCGACGACCAGACGATAGACGTGCACCTGTCGTGGTTGCGACGGAAGCTGGGGGAGAGCGCGTCGAATCCCCGTTACATCCACACGGTCAGAGGGGTCGGGGTCCGCCTCAGCGCGCCGGGTGGCGAGTAGATGCGCAGGAGCCTGGCGCTGGTCGCCGTCGCGGTGACGGCCATGGTCGCGCTCGCGTTCCTGATCCCCCTCGCCGCCGCCGTCAAGCAGGCCGCCGAGAGCAGGGCGCTGGGCGACGCCGAGCGGCAGGCCAGCATGATCGTCCCGGCGCTTGTCGTCACCACCGATCCCGAGCGGCTCGAACCGGCGCTGGCCAGCACCGCCGCCGGGGGCGCGGCGCGGCTGGCGGTCCATCTCGACGGCGTGTCCGTGGGGGTCTCGCGGGTCGGAGGGCTCGACCTGGCCGCCGCGCGGGCCCGGACGATCCGGGTCTCCGGGGGGTTCGCGCTGCTCCGCCCGGTCGCCCTCGACCGGGGGAGGAGGGCGGTCATCGAGGTGTACGTGCCCGACGCCGCCCTCAGCGAAGGCGTCGCCGCCTCCTGGGCGGTGCTCACCGGGGTGGCGGTCGCGCTGGTCGCGGGGTCGGTCGTGGTGGCCGACCGCCTGGGCTCCCGGATGGTCCGGGCCACCCGGTCGCTGGGGGCCGCCGCGAGCGCGCTCGGCACGGGTGACCTCTCGGTCCGGATCACCCCGGCCGGGCCGCCCGAGCTGGTCGCCGCCGGGCAGGCCTTCAACACCATGGCCGACCAGGTCGCCGGGCTGCTCGCGGCCGAACGGGAGCTCGCCGCCGACCTGTCCCACCGGCTGCGGACCCCGCTGACCGCGCTGCGCCTCCACGTCGGCACCGACGGACCGGCCGCCGAGCAGGTCGACCGGCTCGAACGCGAGGTCGACGCCATTATCGAGACCGCCCGCAGACCGGCCCGCCCGGTCACGGGCTGCGACGCGGCGGCCGTGCTGAGGGAGCGGCTGGCCTTCTGGTCGGCGCTGGCCGAGGACCAGGGCAGGCCGTGGGACCTGTACGGCGCCGACGAGCCCGCCAAGGTCCCGGTCGCGGCGGCCGACCTCAGCGCGGTCGTCGACGCCACCCTCGGCAACGTCTTCCGGCACACCCCCGAACGGACCGCCTTCACCGTCACCCTGCACCAGGGGTCCGGCATGGTCGGCATCCTCGTCGCCGACGCCGGGCCGGGCATCGACGACCCGGCGGGCGCGCTGAAGCGCGGCCACAGCGGCGCGGGGTCGACCGGCCTCGGGCTGGACATCGCCCGCCGGCTGGCCGAGTCGACCGGCGGCCACCTCAAGGTCGACCGGTCGCCGCTGGGCGGCGCGGCCGTCCAGATCTGGCTCCGCACGACCGGTCCGCGCCCGGCGCGGCGGCTGCTGCGACGAGCCGGACATCAGCCACCAATTCGGTAGAGTCCGCCCATGGAATTCCGGGTGCTCGGGCCCATCACGGTGATCGGCGCGGACGGCGTCGCATTGGACATCGGACCGCTCCAGCAGCGCTCGGTTCTCGCGCTCTGCCTGCTCGCCTCACCCCGGCCGGTGACCGTGGCGCGCATCATCGACGCCCTGTGGGACGAGGGGCCGCCGGCGAGCGCGGTCAACACCGTCCAGGCGTACATCTCCAAGCTGCGCCGGGCGCTCGAACCCGGCCGGTCGCGGCGGGGGACCGCCGCCGTGCTGGTCGGCCGGTCGGGCGGCTACGCCCTGGACATCCCCGACGGCGACGTCGACCTGCGCCGGGTGGCCGCCCACGTGGACGAGGGCCGCCGGCTGCTCGGCGCGGGAGACGCCGGGAAGGCGGCCCGGGAGTTCCGGCTCGCGCTCAGCGAGTGGCGGGGCGACGCGCTGACCGGGTTCGAGAACCTCGCCTGGGCGCGCGAGGAGCGCGTCGCGCTCGACGAACTGCGGCTGACCGTCGTCGAGGAGGCCAACGAGGCCGACCTCGCCCTCGGCCGGGGCTCGGCGCTGGTGCCGGAGCTGGTGCGGCTGGTGGCGGCGTACCCGACGAGAGAACGCGTCCGCCGCCACGCCGCGCACGCCCTCTACCAGGCCGGACGCCAGGCCGACGCCCTCGCGCTGCTGGCCGAGGGGCGGCGGGTGCTGGTCGACGAGCTCGGCCTGGACCCCGATCCGCGCACCCGCGACCTGGAGGCGCGCATCCTCGCCCAGGACGCCGCGCTCGCCCCGGCGGCCCCCGTCCGGCTGGCCGCCCCGCCGCCCGCCGAGGAGATCCTGGGCCGCTCGGCGGAGCTCGACCGGCTCGCCGCCGCCGTCGCCGCGCCGGGCCACCGGATCGTGCTGGTCGCGGGAGAGCCGGGGATCGGCAAGACCAGCCTGGTCGAGGCGGCCGCCCACCGGGCGACCGGCGCCTCCGGGGCGCGCGTGGTCGTCGGCCGCTGCTGGGACGGCGGCGGCGCGCCGCCCTTCTGGCCGTGGGTGGCGGCGCTGCGCGAGCTGACCGGCCGCGACGGCGAACTCGCCGAGATCACCGCCGCCACCGGCGAGTTCCCCATGTACGAGGCCGTCGCCCGCCTGGTCAACGCGGCCGGCCCCACGGTGGTCGTGCTCGACGACCTCCAATGGGCCGACACCGCCTCGCTGCGGCTGCTCGACTTCCTGGCCACCACCCGGTCGTGCCCGGCGCTGACCGTCCTGGCGACCTACCGGGACACCGAGGTCGGCGAGCCGCTGGCCCGCACGCTGGCCGCGCTGCGCCGGCTGTCCCACGTCGAGGGCGTGACCCTGGGCGGGCTGCCGGAGGACGCGGTGGCCGAATACCTGGCCCGGTCGGGCGGCGACCCGCTGCGGGCAGGGGTGGAGCTGCGGCGTACCGGCGGGAACCCGTTCTTCCTCGGCCTCGGCGACTCGCCCGGCGCGATGGCCGAGGTGCTGCGCGGGCGGCTGGCCGCGCTGCCGCCGGGCGCTCACGACGTGCTGAGCGCGGCGGCCCTGATCGGGCGGGAGACCGAGCTCGGGGTGCTGCTCGACGTGCTCGACCTGCCGCAGGACCAGGTGCTCGACGTGCTCGACGCGGCGGTGCAGGCCCGGCTGCTCACCGAGCGGTCGCTGACCTACACCTTCAGCCACGACATCGTCCGCGACGTGCTGCGCGAGGGCCTGGCCCCGCTGCGCCGCCGCCGCATGCACGCCAAGGTGGCGCAGGTCCTGGAGGGCCGCGGCACCCAGCCGGGCGAGCTGGCCTACCACTACCGCGAGGGCCTGGTCATCTCCGGGATGGCCGCCAAGGCGATCACCTACGCCCGCGCCGCCGCCCGGCACGCCACCGGCCAGTTCGCCCACGAGGAGGCGGCGGCCCACCTGGAGCACGCCGTCGCCCTCACGGGCCAGCTCCCCGTCACCGACCTCGCGCTCAGGTGCGACCTGCTGATCGAGCTGGCCGAGGCGCTGACCGTGGCGGGTCTCAACTCCCGCGTCCACGCGGTGCTGGACGAGGCCGTCACCGTCGCCGACGACCTGGGCGACGCCGAACGCCTCGCCCGCGCGGCGCTGGGCTTCTCCGACCCGCTGGTCTGGGCCATGTACGAGGAGCTGAACGCCACCGACGTCCTGGTCGGGCGGATCGACCGGGCGCTGCGCGGCGCCGGGTCGCGCTGGCGCTCGATGCTGCTGTCGGCCGCCGCCATCATCGGCGCCTTCACCCGCCCGATGGACGAGAGCCGCGCGCTGGCCGCGCGGGCCATCGAGGAGGCCGCCGACGACCGCTCGCTGCTGCGGGCGCTGAGCGCGGCCGAACTCCTGTCCCGGGGCGTGGCCCCCGTCGCCGAGCGCGAGGCGCTGATCGCCCGGATGCACGGCGCCACCGTCGACGTGGTCGACGAGTGGCTGGTCCAGGAGGCCTGGTACGTCGAGCTGTTCACCCAGGGCCGCTTCGACGAGGGCCGGCCGATCCTGGCCTGGCTGCGCCGGACCGCCGTCGACCTGCGCCGCCCGGCTCTCGCGGGCCTGGCGGGCTGGCAGGCGGCGATTCTGGCGTACATGACCGGGGACCTGGCCCTGGCGGAGGCCGAGGCGGCGGAGGCGGCCCGCGCCCACCCGGAGGGCGGCCGGGGCCCGAGGTCCCGCGCCGACCTGATGCGCGCCCTGCGGCTGCGCGCCGAGGGCGACTCGGCGGCGGCCCTGGAGATCGTCCACCCCGAGCAGATGTGGACGGTATTGCGCTGCGCCCTGCTGCTCGACGTCGGCCGGGAGGAGGAGTCGAGGGAGATCTTCGCCGGTCTCGCCCGCGACGGCTTCGCCGTGATGGTCGGCGATCTCGCCTACCGGATCGTCCCCGACGTGCTCACCGAGCTCATCGTGGCCTTCGGCGACCGGGAGGCGGCCGAGGCCCTCTACCCCCACCTGGAGGTCTGCGCCGGGCGGGTCCTCGGCTGGGCGATCGCCGACCGCTGCCTGGCCCGGCTGGCCGACGTGCTGGGCCGCGACTCCGCCGCGCTGCGTGAGTCGGCCGACGAGTTCGCCCGGCGGGCGGGCATGCCCCGTTAAGTTCCCGGCAAGAAACGGCCAAGCCGGACCGGCGAGGCTGGACCGCATGCTCGAACCCCATCGCATCGCCCCCGACACCGTGCTGGTCCCGCGCCTCGTCCCGGCCGCCGACGGGTTCGGATTCGTCAACACCATGGTGATCACGGGCCGGGAGCCGGTGCTGGTCGACACGGGCTCGGCCCTCCACCGCGACCAGTGGCTGGAGGACGTCTTCGCCGTGGTCGACCCGGCGGACGTCCGCTGGGTCTTCGTCAGCCACGACGACGCCGACCACGTGGGCAACCTGACCGCCGCCCTGGACGCCTGCCCCCGAGCCACCCTGGTGACCGGCCGCCTGCGCCACCCGCCGCTCGACCCCCGGAGAAGGGTCCGCCACCTGCGCGACGGCGAGCCCTGGCCGGTCGCCGGCCGCACCCTGCGGGCGGTCCGCCCGCCCCTCTACGACGCCTCGGCCACCTTGGGCCTCTACGACGACCGCACCGGCGTCTACTGGGCCGCCGACTGCTTCGGCGCGGTGGTGCCCCATCCCACGGCCGACGCCGCCGACCTGCCCTCCGGCGAGCACCTGGAGTCGGTCGACCGCTTCGCGACGGCGCTGAGCCCCTGGCGGGCGTGGCTCGACCCGGTGGTCTTCGGCGGCTACGTCGACCAGCTCGCCGCCATGGAGCTCACCGCCCTGGCCACCGCCCACGGCCCGACGATCACCGGTCCCCGGATCAGAGCCGCTTTCGACGCCCTGCGCTAACTCTCAGCCGACGCCGACCGTCTGCCGCTCGGCCTCGATCACGGCCACGACCCGCTCATGCTCGCGGGAGTAGGGCTGACCGGTGTACTTCACGGCCACCCGGTCGATGATCTCCCAGGCCGCGTCGCCCTCCATCCACTCGACGACCCGTCCCCGGATGACGACGGGCATGAACGGGTTGTCGGCGGGGGCGATCGACAGCGCCAGCCGGGGGTCGCGGCGCAGGTTGCGCACCTTGCGCACCCCCGGGCCGGTGAAGAAGACGATGTGGTCGCCGTGGGT
This sequence comes from Herbidospora cretacea, assembly GCF_001570605.1. Classification (GTDB taxonomy): domain Bacteria; phylum Actinomycetota; class Actinomycetes; order Streptosporangiales; family Streptosporangiaceae; genus Herbidospora; species Herbidospora cretacea. The sequence goes on from NZ_BBXG01000018.1 coordinate 147,881, forward strand.
GCCGACGAAGACGGGCACGTTGTGCGGCGAGCCGTCCGGCAGGACGGTGGCGAGGTGGGCGATCGAGGCGCCGTCGAGGACGCGGCGGACGTCGGGGTCGAGCATGGCGGTACTCCTTGGAAGAGAGGGGTGGTCAGCGATGGGTTCCTTGAGGAGACTCCGTAACCGTAACACCCGGAGTTCCGTAAGGGAACCCCGAAGGTTAGGATGGCGTCATGCAACGCACGCAGTTCGGGGAGATGGCCTGCTCCATCGCCCGCACCCTCGACGTCATCGGAGAACCCTGGTCGCCGCTGATCCTGCGCGACGTCTGGGTCGGCCTCAGCCGCTTCGACCAGCTCCAGGCCGACCTCGGCATCTCCCGCAAGGTGCTGACCGAACGGCTCGGCCACCTCGTCGAGCAGGGCGTGCTGGAGCGCCACCCCTACGACAACCGGCCGCGCTACGAATACCGCCTGACCGCCAAGGGCGCCGAGCTGGTCGACCTGCTCATGGTCATGACCGCCTGGGGCGACCGGTGGCTGGCCGGCGAGGCGGGCCCGCCGGTGCTCTACCGCCACCACGCGTGCGGCGAGATCGCCGCTGTGGACCTGCGCTGCGACCACTGCGGCGAGCCGATGCACGCCGGCGACGTCGACCCGCTGGCGGGGCCGGGCTCGGCTCCGTGACGGGGGTCAGGTGCCGCTGGAGGTCTCCGGGGGGAAGGTGTGGCCGGTGCGGAGGAAGTCGCGCCACTTCTCCTGGTCGTACTTCTGGGGGTGGGTGGACTTGATGAACTCGACCACGGTGTCGACGAAGCGTTCCGGCTGGTCGTGGTGGGGGAAGTGGCCGGTGCGGGGGAAGACGCACAGGCGGCTGCCGGGCATGGCGTGGTGGGCCACGGTCGCGTGGGTCGCGGGGATGACCGTGTCGTTGGCGCCCCAGATGATCAGGGTGGGCATGCCCGCCGTGAGGTAGCAGCGGTCGAGCATGGTGATGACCTGGCCGCGCATGTCGACCCCGGCCCGCAGCGTCCGCAGGAAGGCCTGCCGGGCGGTCATCGAGGTCAGCCCCTGGTAGCGGGCCAGGACGTGGTCGAAGTCGGGGCCCATCCGCAGACCCCGGCGCAGGAGGGGCGCGGCCAGGCGTACCAGCCCCTGGACGGGGGCCGAGGTGGCGAGCGCGAGGCCGGTCTCGGCGGCGAGGGGGCCGCTGGCCAGCCGCAACAGGGGATGGACCTCGCGGCCGACGCCGCCGCTGCTGACCAGGACCAGCCGTTCGCAGCGTTCGGGGAACTGGTAGGCGAACTGCATGGCGATGCCGCCGCCGAGGGAGTGGCCGACCACGGTCACCTCGTCGACGCCCAGGACGCCCAGCAGGTCGCGCATGCCGCAGGCGTAGGCCGCGACGCCGTAGTCGGCCCGCGGCTTGTCCGAGTCGCCGTGTCCCAGCAGGTCGGGTGCTATCACGGTGTGGTGCTCGGCCAGCATCGACATCACGGGTTTCCACGTCTCGGAGCTGTCCGCGATGCCGTGGATCAGCAGCAAGGGCGGGCCGCCACCGGCAATCCGGTAGGCCCGCCTGTACCCGTGAACGTCGAGGTGGCGCACCTCGGTACTGTCCATACGAGAGTGTTCTGCCAGGTTGTTGCCCCTTTGTAACGCGTCCGTTTCCCGAAGAAGCCGAGGTTTTCCCGGCCCGTGGGACTAACTCGCGATATGCGGGCAAAGAGAGTTCCCGCGATGGAGCATATGAAGATGCGAGAGATCTGGCCGGGGGATCCTTATCCGCTCGGCGCGACATATGACGGCGCGGGCACCAACTTCGCGCTCTTCTCCGAGGTCGCCGACAAGGTGGACCTCTGCCTGTTCGACGACGAGGGCAACGAGGAGCCGGTGACCCTGTCCGAGGTGGAGGGCCATGTCTGGCACTGCTACCTCCCCGGCATCCAACCCGGCCAGCGGTACGGCTACCGCGTCCACGGCCCCTACGACCCCAAACAGGGGCAGCGCTGCAACCCGCGCAAGCTGCTCATCGACCCCTACGCCAAGGCCATCGAAGGCGCGGTGACCTGGGACCAGGCGGTCTACGGGTACACCTTCGGCGACCCGGCCAGCCGAGACGACAGCGACTCGGCCCCCTACGTGCCGCGGAGCGTGGTGATCAACCCGTTCTTCGGCTGGGGCCACGACCGGCCGCCGCAGACTCCCTACCACGACACGGTGATCTACGAGGCCCACGTCAGGGGCCTGACGATCCAGCATCCGGGCGTCCCCGACCGGATCAAGGGCAGCTACGCCGCCATCGGCCACCCGGCCATCATCGACCACCTGACCTCGCTCGGGGTCACCGCGATCGAGCTGATGCCGATCCACCAGTTCGTCACCGACCACATCCTGGAGAAGCGCGGGCTCTCCAACTACTGGGGCTACAACACCATCGGCTTCTTCGCCCCCCACAACGCCTACTCCTCCTCGGGTCAGCGGGGCGGGCAGGTGCTGGAGTTCAAGGCCATGGTGAAGGCCCTGCACGAGGCCGGCATCGAGGTCATCCTCGACGTCGTCTACAACCACACGGCCGAGGGCAACCACCTCGGGCCGACGCTGAGCATGCGGGGCATCGACAACGCCAACTACTACCGGCTGGTCGAGAGCGACAACCGCTACTACATGGACACCACGGGCACCGGCAACAGCCTGCTCATGAGGTCGCCGCACGCGCTTCAGCTGATCATGGACTCGCTGCGCTACTGGGTCACCGAGATGCACGTCGACGGGTTCCGCTTCGACCTCGCGTCGTCGCTGGCCCGCGAGCTGCACGACGTCGACCGGCTGAGCGCCTTCTTCGACCTGGTCCAGCAGGACCCGGTGCTGTCGCAGGTCAAGCTGATCGCCGAGCCGTGGGATGTCGGCCCCGGCGGCTACCAGGTCGGCAACTTCCCGGCCCGCTGGACCGAGTGGAACGGGCAGTACCGCGACACCATCCGCGACGTCTGGCGCGGCGAGCCCGCCCGGCTGCCCGAGTTCGCCTCGCGGCTCACCGGGTCGAGCGACCTCTACCAGCTCGACTCCCGCCGCCCGGCGGCCTCGATCAACTTCGTCACGTGCCACGACGGGTTCACGCTTGAGGACCTGGTCTCGTACAACGACAAGCACAACGAGGCCAACGGCGAGGAGAACCGCGACGGCGCGAACGACAACCGGTCGTGGAACTGCGGGGTCGAGGGCCCCGCGACCGGCCCGGTCGCGCAGCTGCGCGAGCAGCAGAAGCGCAACTTCCTGGCCACGCTGTTCCTGTCGCAGGGCGTGCCGATGCTCTCGCACGGCGACGAGCTGGGCCGCACGCAGGGCGGCAACAACAACGCCTACTGCCAGGACAACGAGATCGCCTGGGTCGACTGGACCGAGAACTGGCTGTTCCTCGACTTCACCCGCCGGGTCTCCAAGCTGCGCCGGGAACACCCCGTCTTCCGGCGTCGCAGGTTCTTCTACGGCCGTCCGGTGCGCGGCTCCGGCGACTCCCTGTCCGACATCGTCTGGCTGACCCCGGCCGGGACCCAGATGGAGGATCAGGACTGGAACAACGGCTACGCCAAGGCGCTGGCGGTGTTCCTGAACGGCGAGGCCATCACCGAGCCCGACAGCCGGGGGCGGCGGATCGTCGACGACTCGTTCCTGCTGCTCTTCAACGCCCACTACGAGGCGATCGAGTTCACCATCCCCAACGACTACGGCGAGATGTGGGAGACCGAACTCGACACCGCCATGCCCATCGCGACCGGCACGCGGATGTGCCGGGCCGGGGAGGCGGTGCCCGTCGCGGGACGGTCCGTGCGGGTTCTGCGTCGCTTGTGACGTTTCTGCACTCTGAGGAGCGGGGTAAGGGGCCCATCGTGACGTCGACCTACCGTGTCCAGCTCACGCCCGAATTCGGCTTCGCGGAGCTGCTGGAGCTGACCGGTTACCTGCGCGACCTCGGCGTCGGCGGCCTCTACCTGTCGCCGACGCTCCAGGCGGTCGGCGCCTCGCAGCACGGCTACGACGTCACCGACCACTCGCGCGTCCGCGCCGAGTTCGGCGGCGTCAAGGGGCTGCGGGCGCTGGCCGGGCTGGGCTTCACCATCGTCGCCGACATCGTGCCCAACCACATGACGGTGCCGGTGCCCGAGTCGGAGAACGCCCAGCTCTGGTCGGTTCTCCAGCTCGGTCCCGAGTCGCCGTACGCGGCCTGGTTCGACCTCACCTTCCCGGTCACGCTGCCGGTGCTGGGCGACGACCCGCAGTTCACCGTCGACGGCGAGGTGCTGCGCTACTTCGACCACGAGTTCCCGCTCAGACCCGGCACCTCGGGCCTCCCGCTGCCCGAACTGCTGGCGGCGCAGCACTACCGCCTCGCGCCGTGGACAGAACCGCCGGGCTACCGGCGGTTCTTCGACGTCTCGTCGCTGATCGGCCTCCGGGTCGAGGACAACGAGGTGTTCGAGGCGACCCACCGGGTCACTCTCGACCTGATCGACGAAGGGGTGATCGACGGCCTGCGGGTCGACCACCCCGACGGTCTGGCCGACCCGCGCGGCTACCTGCGGCGGCTGCGTCAGTTCACCGACGTGCCCGTCTGGGTGGAGAAGATCGTCATCGGCCGCGAGCGCCTTCCCGCCGACTGGCCCTGCGAGGGGACCACCGGCTACGAGGCGCTCAACGCCATCACCCGTCTCTTCGTCGACCCGGCCGGCGAGGAGAAACTGATCAAGACCTTCACCCAGCGCACCGGCGTCTCCGCCGACTACGACGCGGTCCGCTACGAGGCGAAGAAGCACGTCCTGTCGCTGTTCTTCCAGGGCGAGGTCGACCGGCTGGAGAGCGCCCTCGGCGAACCGGGCCTGCGCGACGCGCTGGTCGAGATGCTGGCCGCGATGCCGGTCTACCGGGCCTATGTGAACCCGGGCGAACCCCCCTCGGCCGAGGCGGTCAGGATCATCGAGACCGCCGCCGCCGAGGCTTGCCGCCGCACCGACCCCGGCGCCGTCGCCCGGGTGGCACACCAGGTCCTGTACGGCCCCGACGAGGCCGTCACCCGCTTCCAGCAGACGTGCGGGCCGGTCATGGCGAAGGGCGTGGAGGACACCGCCCTCTACCGCTGGTTCCCACTGGCCTGCCTCAACGAGGTCGGCGGCGAACCCGACCACTTCGCGGTCACCCCGGAGGAGTTCCACGCCTTCTGCGCCGTGATGACCCCGACGACCATGACCACCCTGTCGACCCACGACACCAAGCGCTCGGAGGACGTGCGGGCGCGGCTGGCCGTCCTGTCGGAGATCCCCGACGTGTGGGCCGACGCGGTCGAGTCGTGGAGCGGCCAGGTCAGGTTCGACCCGGCCCTCGACTACCTGGCCTGGCAGTCGCTCATGGCGGCCTGGCCGATCGACGTCGACAGGTTCACGAACTACCTGCTCAAGGCCGCCCGCGAGGCCAAGACGGCGATCTCGTGGATCCAGCCCAGCCCGGCCTACGAGGCCGGGCTGCGCGACTTCGCCCGCAAGGCCGTCGAGGTCTGCGGGTTCTCGGTGGCCTCCTTCACCGCCGTGGTCGACCGGTACGCCCGCGCCAACTCCCTGGGCCAGAAGGTCGTCCAGATGCTGATGCCGGGGTTCCCGGACCTCTACCAGGGCAACGAGACCACCGACTTCTCCCTCGTCGACCCCGACAACCGGCGGCCCGTCGACTACGCGGCCCGCCGGGCCCTCCTCGACGACCCCGACGACACCTGGGACGGGCAGAAACTCCAGGCCGTGACCGCCTGCCTACGTGTGCGGAAGCGGTTTACGTCGAATGAGTCCTATGTGCCGATCGAGGCCGGCCGTAACGCCATCGCCTTCGCGCGCGGTGACAAGGCGGTGGCCGTGGCGACGCGGCTGCCCGCCGCCCTGGAGCGGCGCGGCGGGTTCGGCGGCGACACGGTCATGTTGCCGCCCGGCCGATGGAGGTGCCTGCTGACCGGGACGGAACACACCGGCCGGGTGCCCCTGGCCCACCTGCTCTCCCGTTTCCCCGTCGCCGTACTGGAAGGCAGCTGAAGCATGTTCGAGGTGTGGGCCCCCACGGCGGAACGGGTCGAGATAGAGATCGACGGCGCCCGCCGCGACCTGACGGCCGACGGCGAGTGGTGGCGCGGACCGGTCCTGCCCCACGGCGCCGACTACACCCTCTACGTCGACGGCGAGGGCCCCTTCCCCGACCCGCGCACCCTCCGCCAGCCCTTCGGCGTCGAGGGACCCAGCCGGTCCTACCACCACGACCACTTCCTGTGGGGCGACCAGAACTGGCGCGGCCGGGACCTGCGCGGCGCGGTCGTCTACGAGCTCCACATCGGCACGTTCACCCCCGGCGGCACCTTCGAGGCCGCCGTCGCCAAGCTCGACCACCTCATCGACCTGGGCGTCGACTTCATCGAGATCATGCCGGTGGCGCCCGTACCCGGGAAGCGGAACTGGGGCTACGACGGCGTCGACCTGTTCGCGGTGCGGGAGGACTACGGCGGCCCCGACGGGCTGAAGACCCTCGTCGACGCCTGCCACCGCAACGGCATCGGCGTCATCCTCGACGTCGTCTACAACCACCTGGGCCCGTCGGGCAACTACCTGAGCAAGTTCGGGCCGTATTTACACGACTACAAGGGCTCCTACTGGGGTGACGCGGTCAACCTCGACGGACCGCGCTCCGACGAGGTGCGGCGTTATTTCCTCGACAACGCCCTCCAGTGGCTGCGCGACTACCACATCGACGGTCTGCGGCTCGACGCCGTGCACGCCCTGCACGACAAAAGAGCCGTCCACTTCCTGGAGGAACTCGCCGTCGAGGTCGAGCTGCTGTCGGCCATCCAGGGCCGCCCGCTGACGCTGATCGCCGAGTCAGACCTCAACGACCCCGGCCTGGTCACCCGCTTCGGCCTGCACGCCACCTGGAACGACGACGTCCACCACGCCGTCCACGCCAACGTCACCGGCGAGGTCCACGCCTACTACGCCGACTTCGAGGGCCCCGCCTCGCTGGCCAAGGTGCTGACCTCGGCCTACTTCCACGACGGCTCGTTCTCGTCGTTCCGGGGGCGCTCCCACGGCCGCCCCGCGACCGGGCTGCCGGGGTGGCGGTTCGTGGTGTGCGCGCAGAACCACGACCAGATCGGCAACCGCCCGGCCGGCGACCGGATGACCGTCGACCAGCTGTGGGTCGCGTCGGGGCTCGTGCTGACCTCGCCCTTTACTCCGATGCTGTTCATGGGCGAGGAATGGGGCGCCTCGACGCCGTTCTATTTCTTCACCGACCATTTCGACCCGGCCCTTTCCTCGACCGAGGGAGAACGCCGGGAAAAGGAGTTCGTCGATTTCGGATACGACTGGAAGGCGCCCGATCCGCAGGACGAGGCCACCTTCCAGAGATCGAAACTCGACTGGGCCGAGAACACCGAGGAGGAACACGCCGCGCTGCTGGGCTGGTACCGCGACCTGATCGCCCTCCGCAAGTCCCACCCCGACCTGGCCGACCCGCGCTTCGAACTGGTCAAGGTCGACTACGACGCCGACCGCCACTGGGTGGTGATCGAACGCGGCTCGATCCGCATCGCGGCGAACCTGGGCGAGACCTCGGTCCCGGTCCGGGTCCCCGGGGGCCACGTCCTGCTCGCCTCCGACGAGGCGATCACCCTGACCGGCCCGGACCTCTACCTGCCGCCGCTGTCCCTGGCCGTCATCCAGGTCTCTTGAGAACCTGGGGCTACAACAGTCGAACTGGTATTCGACTGGTAGTCGTTGCGGATAAATTGCCGAGCGTGGCGCAGATCGTGAAGCGGAGCTACAGGTATCGCTTCTATCCGACCTCCCGGCAGGCTGAGGAGCTCACCCGGACATTCGGCTGCGTACCGCGCTGACGGAGTGGAAGCGCACCGAGGAACTGGGTTTTCTCAACGAGGTTTCCTCTGTGCCGTTGCAGCAGGCCTTGCGGCATCTGCAGGCGGCGTTCACGAATTTCTTCGCCAAACGGGCCGGATACCCAGTGTTCAGGTCCCGCAAGGGTTCGCGGGCGTCGGCCGAGTACACCAGGTCGGCATTCCGCTGGCGTGAGGGCAGGCTGACTCTGGCCAAGATTGACGGCCCGCTGGACATCGTGTGGTCGCGTCCTCTTCCCGAGGGTGCGGATCCGTCCACGGTCACCGTCTCCAGGGATGCAGCGGGACGCTGGCACGTGTCCATCCGGGTGGAGGAGAAGATCGCTCCGCTGCCCCAAGTCGAGGCCATGATCGGGCTGGATGCGGGAGTCGCCGCCCTTGCGTCGCTGTCCACCGGGGAGAAGATCCCCAACCCCAAGTACGAGCAGGTCGACCGGAGAAAGCTCGCCAGGGCCCTTCGCGCCATGGCCCGTAAGGCGAGGGGCAGCAGCAACCGAGAAAAGGCGAGACGGGTCGTCGCCCGGATCCATTCGCGCATCGCCGATCGGCGACGCGATCATCTGCACAAGGTCACGACACGGCTTGTCCGCGAGAACCAAGTGATCGTCGTGGAAGACCTGGCTGTCCGGAACATGGTGAAGAACCGTTCCCTGGCCCGCGCCGTCTCGGATGCGAGCTGGCGTGAGATGCGCTCCATGTTGACGTACAAAGCGGCTTGGTACGGGCGGGACCTGCTGGTCGTCGACCGCTGGTTGCCCTCCAGCAAGCTGTGCTCGGCCTGCGGTGCCGTGGCGGCCGCGATGCCGCTCAGCGTCCGTGACTGGGTCTGCGTTTGCGGCGCGAGCCACGACCGGGACGTCAACGCGGCCAAGAACATCCTCGCCGCAGGGCTTGCGGAGAGGCTAAACGCCTGCGGAGCCGGTGTAAGACCCGAAGAGGTTCCTCTGGCGGGTGACCGGTCGTGAAGCAGGAACCTCCATGGGGATGTCAACCAGGTGTGACGACGGCGAAGCCCGGGTCGGGGTCGTCGAGGAGTCCGAGCAGCCGGGTCAGGGTTCCCGGGTCGCCCTCGTGGTCGCCCGGGGGCCGGCCCTTCAGCAGGCCGAGGAACTCCGGTTTGCTCAGGCGGAGCCGCAGGTCCGCGGGGCCGCCCGGGCCGATGATGAGGGCGCCGTTGGACAGGACGGTGCGGCGGTGCTCGCCGGTGTCGGTGAGGTTCCAGTCGATCGACAGGGTCTCGTTCCACGCCTTCGGGCCGTTCACCCGGATCGCGACCGCGTCGAGCAGCTGGTCGAGGGTGAGCGCGGTCAGCACGTCGGGGGCGGCGGTGTCGGCGCCCGACGGGAAGGTGTGCCGGGCGGTGAGTTCGAGGGCGGCGGTCAGGTAGAAGTTGCGCCAGACGCCGTTCTCGGCGTGCTGGCCGAGGCGGGTGTAGACCTCGGTGAGCCTGCGGCGGGCCTCGGCGTGCGAGGGGGCGGCGAAGACGGCGTGGTTGAGCAGGGTGGCGGCGAACCTGAGGTCGCCGTCCTGGATGTAGCGGGTGGCCATGGCGACGGTGGCCGAGGGGCCGCCGAGGCATTCGACGTAGCGTCGCGACTGCTCGACCGGCGGGTGTTCCCACAGGTGGGCGGGGTTGCCGTCGAACCAGCCGAGGTAGCGCTGGTAGATCGCCTTGACGTTGTGGCTGACCGAGCCGTAGTAGCCGCGGGTGCTCCAGGTGGTCTCCAGGCCGGGCGGGAGCTCCATCCGTTCGGCGATCTCCGTGGCGGTGAGGCCCTGGTTGATCATGCGCAGGGTCTGGTCGTGGAGGTAGGCGTACAGATCCCGCTGGTCCTGGACGAGCCGGGTGATCCGCTCGCGGCCCCAGGTCGGCCAGTGGTGGGAGGCGAAGGCGACGTCGGCGTGCGGGACGAACAGGTCGAGGACCTGGTTGAGGTAGCGGGACCACATCCGGGCGTCCCGGACCTGGGCGCCGCGCAGGGTGCCGAGGTTGTGCTGGGTGTGGGTGGCGTTCTCGGCCAGGCACAGGGCGCGCAGGTCGGGGAGCAGCAGGTTCATCTCGGCCGGGGCCTCGGTGCCGGGGGTGAGCTGGAAGACGATCCGGACGCCGTCGACGGTCTCGAGCTGGCCCGTGGACGTGACGTCGACGGTCGGGGGGAGCAGGCTGACCGTGCCCTGCGAGGTGGTCAGGCCGAGGCCGCAGCCGATCTGGCCCTCGGGGGAGACGGGGAGGGCCATGCCGTACATGTAGACGCCGCGGCGGACCATGGCGGTGCCGGCGTAGACGTTCTCGGCGACGGCGTGCTCCAGGAAACCGGCCGGGGCGATGATCGGGATGTCCCGGCCGTCGGTGACGCCGCGCACGCCGCCGTAGTGGTCGACGTGGGAGTGGGTGTAGATCACGCCGGTGACGGGGCGGTCGCCGCGATGGCCCCGGTAGAGCCTGAGGGCCGCTTCGGCGCACTCGGTGGAGAGCAGCGGGTCGATGACGACGACGCCGCGCTCGCCCTCGACGAGGGTCATGTTCGACAGGTCGAGGCCGCGCACCTGCCAGACGCCCTCGGTCACCTCGTAGAGACCCTGCTTGGCGCACAGCCTGCTCTGCCGCCACAGGCTCGGGTCGGCCGAGGCGGGGGTCTCCTGCTCCAGGAATCGGTAGGCGTCGGCGTTCCAGACGATCCGGCCGTCGGCCGACCTGATCAGCGCCGGATCGAGGCGGGCGGCGAATCCCCGGTCGGCGTCGGCGAAGTCGGTCTGGTCGTGGAAGGGAAGGTCGGCCATGAAAGCGGTCGTTCCCTGCCAAAAGTAACGCTACGGGTCTAATTCGGTACGTGGTTGCGCAGCCTCAGCTCCGTCGGGAACGGCGCGAAGAACGTCTGGTCCTGGACGTAGGCGGCCGCCTCCCCCTTCGCGTGGTGCAGCAGCAGGGTCATCGGCACGGTGAGGGCCACCTGGTGCCCCTGGTAGGCGTCGATGATCTCCACCAGGTCGGCCCTGCGGGCGTCGTCGAGGGCGTGGCCGACCATGCCGAGGCAGTGGTGCAGCGCGTTGACGTTGCGGCCGATCGAGGCCTTGCGCGACAGGGCGCTCTGGAAGGCGACCGTGTAGTCGCGCTCCAGCTCCTCGCGGGGCGCGCTGCCCGCCCGGGCGACCACCCGTCCGGCGGCCCGGTAGCCCTCGGGGTCGTGGGCGAGCAGCTGCATCTTGTGGCGTGAGTGGAAGGCGACCAGGTCGCGCGGCTTCCAGTCGGCCTCGAACAGGGTGCGCAGCCGGGCGTGCGCGAAGATCCGCTCGACGAACTGCTCGCGGAGCACGGCGTCGTTGAGGCGGCCCTCGTCCTCGACGGGGAGCAGCGGGTAGGCGTCGATGACCCGCTGGGCGAAGACGCCCTTGACGCGGCGGGCGGGATGGTCGTTGTCGTACACGGGGATGCCGTGGATCCCGCACGACGGGCTCTTGGACTTGAAGACGTAGCCGTCGACCTCAAGGGTGGCGATGCGCCGGTCGGCGACCTCGCGCATGGTCGCGGTCAGGTCGACGCGGCTCTTGCGGAGCATCAGGCGCTCGCCGTGCTCGCCCTCCTCCAGGCGGAGGGTCTCGCGCGGGGTGCCCAGGCCGGCCTCGACCTCGGGGCAGAACGGCACCCAGTCGACGTGTTCGTCGAGCTCCCCGGCGAGGAAGCGGTCACGGCTGTGGCCGCCGTTGAACCGCACCGGCTCACCGATGAGACAGCTGGAGACGCCTACGCGTGGTTTCATGCGGCCTCGGTCAGAACGGAGTTGAGTTTGTGCAGGGCCCGCGCGGTGCGCGCCTTGACCGTGCCCAGCGGCACGTCGAGGCGTTCGGCGATCTCGCGCTGGGTCAGGTCGCCGTAGTAGGCCAGCGTGATCGCCTCGCGCTGCACGTCGGGCAGGTGGCGCAGCGCCCGGCGGACCTGGTCGCGGTCGTCGAGGCGGCGGGCCTGGTCGGCGTGGTCGCTCGGCTCGGGCACCACGTCGAGCGGCACGGTCGCCGGCTGGCGGGCCCGCAGGTAGTCGATGGCCCGGTTCCTGGCGATGCCGAGGACCCAGCCCTCCAGGCTGCGGCTCGGGTCGTAGCGGCCTCGCGACCGCCACACCTCGCCGAACACGATCTGGAGCACGTCCTCCACGTCCTGCTGCGGCACGAAGTGCCGGAGATAGCCGCGGACCAGCGGCGCGTGGCTCCGGTAGCACTCCGTCACCGTGATCTCGTCGCCGTCCATGAGACCTCCCCGATCTGGAACTTACTCAAAACCTATTCACTCTCGGGCGTGAGGCGCAAGTGGTTCGACGGGAATATGCCCTGCTCAGCGCAGGACAGCGCAGATCGACGTGATGGCGTCGTCAAGAGATCGCAGGTGGACGACCCCTTCAGGAAGATCACTCCACCCCGGACCGCCCGCCATGACGACCGAGGCGGGGCGCAGCCGGGGCAGCGTGGCCAGCGGCGCCGGGTCGCCGGTGCCCGGCTGCTGCGACCACAGGAACACCACGGCCGGGTTGAGCCGCCGCATGGCGTCGACCAGGGCGTCGTAGGGCATCCGCGCCCCCATCACCCGGCACTCCACCCGGTGGTGGACGGTCAGCGCGGCGGCCAGCGCGAACAGCGGCAGGCTGTGCTGCTCCTCCTCGGCGCAGGCCAGCAGGACCGGCCTCGGGTGGATCGGCGCGGCCGGCCGTTCGACCAGAGGGGCCAGGGTGGCCAGCACCCGTTCGGAGAACAGGTGCTCGATGTCGATTCCGGCGCCCGACTCGGCCTGCCGCCGGGAGATCGCGGCGAAGACCGGGACGACCAGGTGGTTCCAGGTGGCCGCGACCCCCTGGTCGCGCAGCCAGGTCTCCAGGGCGGCGGTGACGAACCACGAGTCGAGGGCCAGGGCGGCGCGGGCGACCCGGGAGGCCGAGTAGACCGGCTCCTCCCAGCCCGAGTGCTGGACGGGCGGGCCGTCGGGCTCCGCCCGTTCGGGCGCGGGGGCGCGCTGGGCCACGACGAGGATCCGCAGTGCCGCCTCCGCCGCCTCGGCGGCCGGTGCGCCCGACCGGACCAGGCGGTGCATCTCCTCGATCCGCTGCACGTCGAGCTCGGTGTAGCGCCGGTGCCCCCCGGCCGTCCGCAGGCTCGGGCCCAGGCCGTAGCGCTGGTCCCAGGTGCGGAGAGTGGGCGCGGGAAGGCCGAACCGGCGGGCCACCGCACCGATGCCGTAACTCGGGGCCTGCTGTTCCGGCACGTCCCGTCACCTCCTCACCCGTGCTTTCGGGGGCGGTCGTCGATCGGATGCAACCGGTCACTGGGCGTTGGCGAAGGTACGTGCGTGCCGGACACCATCATTGTCCTCTTCAACAGGGACCTGCGGATCACCGATCACCCCGCTCTGCACCAGGCGTGCCAGGACGCCAGGCAGGTCGTGCCGCTGTTCGTGATCGACTCGGTCATCCGGCCCCGCGCCCGCGCCGGGTTCCTCATCGAGTGCCTCACCGACCTGCGCGAATCCCTCCGGGAGAGGGGCGCCGACCTGGTCGTCCGGCGCGGCGACGTGGTGGCCGAGACGATGCGGATCGCGGCCGAGACCGGGGCCACGGCGATCTACACCAGCCGCGACGTGAGCGCCTTCGCCCGCCGCCGGGAGGAGCGCTTCCGGCGCGAGCGCATCGAGCTGCGCACCTTCCCCGGCATCACCATCGTCCCGCCCGACCAGCTCAAGCCCGCCACCGGGACCCACTACAAGGTCTTCACGCCCTACTTCCGGGCCTGGTCGGACATCCAGTGGCGGCCGATCGCCGAGACCCCCGCGACGATCGCGATGCCCGAGGTGAAAGCCGGCGACATCCCGACGGCCCGGCGCAGGCCCCACCTGCCCGGCGGCGAACGCGAGGTCCGCCGCCGCCTCGACCTGTGGCTGCGCCACTGCCTGCGCGACTACGCCGAGGGCCACGACGACCTGGCCGGCGACCACACCTCCCGGCTCAGCCCTTATCTGCGCTTCGGCTGCGTCTCGCCGCTGGAGCTGGCCGTCCGCGCCGGGGCGTCGGAGGAGTTCGTCCGCCAGCTCTGCTGGCGCGACTTCTACGCCCAGGTCGCGCTCGCCTTCCCCAACCTGCCGCGCGACGACTACCGGCCCGGCCGGGGCGGCTGGCACCAGGACAAGGAGGCCGAGGACGCCTGGCGCGAGGGCATGACCGGCGTGCCGATCGTCGACGCCGGGATGCGCCAGCTGCTCGCCGAGAACTGGATGCACAACCGGGCCCGCATGATCGTCGCCTCGTTCCTGACCAAGACGCTGCGCCTCGACTGGCGCGTGGGGGCCGAGCACTTCGAGGAACTGCTGCTCGACGCGGACATCCCGAACAACTACGGCAACTGGCAGTGGGTCGCCGGGACCGGCAACGACACCCGGCCCAACCGGGTGCTCAACCCGGTGCGCCAGGCCAAGCGGTTCGACAAGGACGGCGAGTACATCCGCCGCTACGTGCCCGAGCTGGAACACGTGCCGACGGCCACGCTGCACGAGCCCTGGCGGGCCCCGTCACCGATCCTCGGCTACACCTCGCCGATCTGGCGAAGTTAACCCCGAATGAATAATCGGTCATTGACCTATTCGGAGGTATAGAGCGGGCACTCGTGCCTAATGTGTGAGGGTATGACTGCTGACCTGGTTCTGCTGATCGTGGTCGTGCTGACGGCGCTGTCGTTCGACTTCACCAACGGGTTCCACGACACCGCCAACGCCATGGCGACGTCCATCGCCACCGGGGCGCTGAGGCCCAAAGTCGCGGTGGCGCTGTCGGCGATCCTCAACTTCGTCGGCGCCTTCCTGTCGCTCAAAGTGGCGGCGACCATCGCCAACGGCATCGTCGACAGCGGCGCCATCACCCTCACCGTGGTCTTCGCCGGACTGGTCGGCGGTCTCGCCTGGAACCTGGTGACCTGGTACTACGGCATCCCGTCGAGCTCCTCGCACGCCCTGATCGGCGGCGTCGTCGGCGCCACCCTGCTGGCGTCGGGCGTCAAGGCGGTCAAAGGGGAGGGACTGGTCTCCCACGTCATCATCCCGGCCGTCCTGGCCCCGATCGCCGCCATCGTGGTCGCCACGATCGGCACCTACCTGGTGTACGTGCTGACCCGGAAGGTCGCCGAGAACACCCGGGCCAGGGGCTTCAGGATCGGCCAGATCGGCTCGGCCTCGCTGGTGTCGCTCGCCCACGGCACCAACGATGCCCAGAAGACGATGGGCATCATCACCCTCGCCCTGATCGCCAACGGCACCATCACCAAGAACTCCGGCACCCCCTTCTGGGTGATCCTGTGCAGCGCCACCGCCATCGCGGCCGGCACCTACATCGGCGGATGGCGCGTCATCCGGACCCTCGGCAAGGGCCTGACCGACATCGAGACCCCGCAGGGCTTCGCGGCCGAGACGTCGTCGGCGACGGTCATCCTGACCTCGACCCACTTCGGCTTCCCGCTCTCCACCACCCAGGTTTGCACGGGCTCCGTCATCGGCGCCGGCCTCGGCAAGCGGCTGGCCGAGGTCCGCTGGGGCGTCGCGGCCCGCATGGGCGTCGCCTGGCTGATCACCCTGCCCGCCGCCGCCTTCGTCGGCGCCGTCGCCTTCGGCGCGGCCCAGCTCATCGGCGGGACCCTGGGCGTCATCGTGGTCTTCGTCGCGGCCGTCGTCTTCGCCGCCCTGCTCTACCTGGCCTCCCGCAAGACGGCCGTCAACGCCGGGAACGTCAACGACGAGTGGGTCGGGCGGGGCGTGCCCAGCCGGGTGGGGACCCCGGTATGAACGACTACGTCGACCTCGCCGCGCTCTGGCGCGTCATGGTGGCGGCCCTGGTCGGCGGCGTCGGCATCGCCGCCCTGTTCTCGGTCGGCCTCGTCGGCATCTCCTCGGGCCGCGTCGCCGCCAGGATCGCGGGCGGGGCCTGCTTCGTCCTCGTGATCGCGGGGGTCCTGCTGGGTGTGTACGTCATGCTCGACAAATAGGCTCACGCCTAGCACACCGGACAATCAGGGGAGGAGAACCGCGTGGCCCTCGTCGAAGCGGTCAGCAGGTCGGCGGAGTACACCTTCACCAAGCCCAATCAGGGCGTCATCACGCTGGTCGCCGGGCTCGGCGTCGAAGGAGACGCCCACTACGGCGAGAAGGTCCGGCACCGCAGCCGGGTCGCCCGCACCCCCGACGCCCCCAACCTGCGCCAGGTCCACCTCATCCACGCCGAACTGTTCGAGGAACTGGCCCGGAACGGCTTCACCGTGACGCCCGGCCAGATCGGCGAGAACGTCACCACCAGGGGCGTCGACCTCCTCGGCCTGCCCACCGGCACCCTGCTGCGCATCGGGCCCGAGGCCGTGGTGGAGGTGACCGGGCTGCGCAACCCGTGTGCCCAGATCGACGGCTTCCGGCACGGCCTGCTGAAGGAGGTGCTCGACCGCGACGAGAACGGCGAGCTGGTCAGGAAGGCCGGGATCATGAGCGTCGTGCTCAAGGGCGGCGAGATCCGCCCGGGTGACGCCATCGAGGTGACCCTGCCCGACGGGCCCCATCGGAAGCTGGAGCCCGTCTGACAGGAGACGGCTCACGCGTGGTCGTGGTCGTGCTCGTCTTCCTCGTCCTCCAGGGAGCCGTCGGACGGCTCGACACCCAGCATGGCCTCACGCGGCTCGACCTCGTCGATGTGCTCGACGAGGCTGAGGACGTGGTCGGGCTCGATCAGCCACTGGAGGGCGGCGGCGCCGGTCTCGTCGGCGTTCACCAGGTCGATCTGCTCCTGGCGCTCCGACTCCTCGAGGTCGGCCTCCGGGTTGCGGATCTCCTTCAGCGCGGCGGCCTGGAGCGCGCCCACATCGGTGACTTCCACCACGAGATCGACCGTGAGGCGAAGATAGCGTGCGGCATCCGTAACGTCGGTCATGAGTACTCCTTGAGGTCTTTTAGAACAAACGCACGACGCGTGACTGATCGTACGCCATGAGTAACGGACGGCGCGGATGTCAAGCGGCGCCCGCCCGGCGAGCAGACTAAGGGAGCTTCCAGTCGACCGGAGCCGCGCCCTGCCGCTCCAGCAGCTCGTTGGCCCGGCTGAAGGGCTTGGAGCCGAAGAACCCGTTCCGGGCCGACAGCGGGCTCGGGTGGGCCGACTCGATGCACGGGACCTGGCCCAGCAGGGGGCGCAGCTTGCGGGCGTGGGCGCCCCACAGGATGGCCACCAGCGGGCCGCCGCGCTCGGCGAGGGCGCGGATGGCCTGTTCGGTGACCACCTCCCAGCCCTTGCCCGCGTGGGAGGCGGGGGCGCCGGGGGCCACGGTCAGCACCCGGTTGAGGAGCAGGACCCCGTTCTCGGTCCACGGGGTGAGGTCGCCGTTGGAGGGCTTGGGCAGCCCCAAGTCGTCCATCAGCTCGGTGTAGATGTTGCGGAGGCTTCCGGGGATCGGCTTGACGTCGGCCGCCACCGAGAAGCTCAGCCCGATCGGGTGCCCCGGGGTCGGATAGGGGTCCTGACCCATGATGAGCACCCGCACGTCGGCGAGCGGCTGCTTGAACGCCCGCAGGACGTTCTCCCCGGCGGGGAGGTACTTCCTGCCTTCCGCGATCTCATTCCGAAGGAAGTCGCCCATCTCGGCGATCTTGCCTGCCACCGGTTCGAGGGCCTTCGCCCAGCCCGGTTCAACTAGCTCGTTTAAGGGAGCGCCTGCCATGCCGCGAAAGCCTAGTCCTCCCGGTCAGTGAGCGAGAACCAGAAGAAGCCGTGGGAGGGCAGCGTCAGCAGGTAGGGCAGGTCGCCGATCACCGGGAACGGCACCCCGCCCCGGCACTCGACCGGCCGCATGCCGGTGAAACGGCGCAGGTCGAGCTCGACCGGCTGGGGGTGCCGGGACATGTTGTTGACGCACAGCACCCGGTCGTCGCCGTCCTCGCGGAGGAAGGCCAGGATGGCGGGGTTGTGCGACCAGAGCTCGATGTACTCGCCGGTGCCGAACACGGGGTGCTCGCGCCGGATCTGAAGCATCCGCCGGGTGAAGTGGAGCAGCGAGGAGGGGCTCTTGAGCTGGGCCTCGACGTTGACGGCCTGGTAGCCGTAGATCGGGTCCATCACGGTCGGCAGGTAGAGGCGGCCCGGGTCGGCCTTGGAGAAGCCGGCGTTGCGGTCGGGGCTCCACTGCATGGGGGTCCGGACGGCGTCGCGGTCCTCCAGCCAGATGTTGTCGCCCATGCCGATCTCGTCGCCGTAGTACATGACGGGGGAGCCGGGCATCGACAGCAGCAGCGCGGTGAACAGCTCGATCTGGTCGCGGTCGTTCTCCAGCAGGGGGGCCAGCCGGCGCCGGATGCCGAGGTAGGCGCGCATGCGCGGGTCCTTGGCGTATTCGGCGTGCATGTAGTCGCGCTCTTCCTCGGTGACCGTCTCGAGGGTGAGCTCGTCGTGGTTGCGCAGGAAGATGCCCCACTGGGCCGTCTCGGGCAGCTTCGGGGTGCGCGACATGATCTCGGAGATCGGCTCGCGCGACTCGCGCCGGACGGCCATGAAGATGCGCGGCATCAGCGGGAAGTGGAAGGCCATGTGGCACTCGTCGCCGCCGACCGACGGGTCGCCGAAGTATTCGACGACGTCCTCGGGCCAGCCGTTGGCCTCGGCCAGCAGCACGCGGTCGGGGTAGAGGCGGTCGACCTCGGCGCGGACCCGCTTGAGGTAGGCGTGGGTCTCCGGCAGGCCGGAGCACTGGGTGCCCTCGCGCTCGAACAGGTAGGGGACGGCGTCGAGCCGGAAGCCGTCGACGCCGAGGTCCAGCCAGAAGCGCAGGACCTCCAGCATCGCCTCCTGCACGGCCGGGTTGTCGTAGTTGAGGTCGGGCTGGTGGTGGAAGAAGCGGTGCCAGTAGTACTGGCCCCGGACCGGGTCGTAGGTCCAGTTCGACTCTTCGGCGCCGACGAAGATGATCGGCACGCCCTCGTACGTCGCGGGGTCGTCGGTCCAGACGTAGAAGTCGCCGTAGGGGCCCGTGGGGTCGTGGCGGGAGGCCTGGAACCAGGGGTGGCGGTCGCTGGTGTGGTTCATCACCAGGTCGGTGATGACGCGCAGGCCGCGCTCGTGGGCCGCCTCGATCATCGCCACGAAGTCGGACAGGTCGCCGAACTCCGGGAGGATCTTGAGGTAGTCGGAGATGTCGTAGCCGCCGTCGCGGAGCGGGGACTCGTACAGGGGAAGGAGCCACAGGCAGTCGACGCCGAGCCACTGAAGGTAGTCGAGCTTGCCGACCAGGCCGCGCAGATCGCCGGTCCCGTCGCCGTTGGAATCGTGGAAGCCGCGGACGAGGATCTCGTAGAAGACGGCCTTCTTGTACCAGGCGGGGTCCTGTACTTCGAATTCCTCGATCGGCTCTGACACGGGTTCGGGGCAGGGCGCAGCCGCAGTCATCAGACCTCGCTCCACGGAGAAGAAAATGGGGTATGTCCGCAGCTCAGCGCGGCCTTCCGCAGAAGGTACCACCCGGTAGCCCCTGACAAAGAACGGTTACGTAGCCCTTACTTCGGGCTTTCCGCCGGTTGTCGGCCGGTCGCTCCCCGTGACCTAACGAGAGCTCCACGGAGGGGTGAGATCGCCCAGGACCTCGTCGTAGTCGGTGAGCCAGGAGCCGAAGAGCACCAGCCCGCGCAGCCAGAACCGGGAGTTCCACGACCCGAACGCGGCCAGCGCGTCGGGCCCGCCCTCGACCACTTCGGCCATCTGGGGCGAGAGCAGCCCGGGGACCCGGGCGACCCTCTTGAGCATCGTGTGGTTCCACTCGCGGGCCCAGGCCGCGCCCGAGCGCAGCGGCACCCGGCGGTGCGGCAGCCCGCCGTTGGTCGACGGGAGCGAGGCGACCTTCGGGTTGGCGGCCCAAAGGATCTCCCGGTAGAACCGGCCGCCCTCCTTGCGGCCGACCGGCACCGACAGCGCGGCGTCGAAGAAGCCGGGGTGCAGGAACGGGAAGACCGGGGTGGCCTCGGGGCCGACGAGGTTGACGGGGGAGCGGGCGATGCCCCGGGCGGTCCGGGTGTGCAGGACGCTGAGGGCCAGCTCGCTGCGGTGGCCGTTGAGCATCGAGGTGGCCTGGGCGAAGGTCTTCTCCACCACGTCGTCCATCCAGGCCAGCGCGCCCTCGCCGAGCACGGGCAGGTGGGCGGGGCCGGTCGTCATCGACTTCAGCAGCGCCTGACGCCGCTCCAGCGGGGTGGTGGCCGCGGCGGCGGCCGACATCAGGAAGTTCTTCATCAGCGGGCCGCCGGCCAGGCCGTCGACCACAGGCCGGCCGGCCTCGTGGACGGCGCGGGCGAACGGCGAGTACCAGGCGTGGTGGCTGGTCAGGTACTCCAGCCGCCGGGCGGCCCAGCGCGCCTCGGCGGGGAAGTCGGCGGCGTTCTGCGGGATGATCCGGTGGGGGATGCCCAGCTCGCGGGTGACCGCGACGGCGAAGTCGATGTCGTTGTCGAGGCCGTCGTCGGGGCTGGTCGTCCACGACACGACGTCCTTGCCCTGCGCCACGGCCACGCTGGCCAGCAGCCGCGAGTCGTAGCCGCCGCTCACGGGCACGAGCACCTGCTCGTACGGCTTCAGCGACTCGTGCAGCAGGCTGACGATGTCGTGGGCGGTGACCCCGTGGTCGAACGGCTCCTCGCGCACCCACCGGGGGGCCCGCTTGTCGACCGACAGCCGGTGGGTGTCCCGCGACCACGACAGGGCGGTCGCGCCGGGAAGGCGCCTGACCTCGGCGTAGGGGGTGTCCTCCAGCAGCGGGTAGGTGAGCTTGAGGATCGCCGCCCAGGCGTTCCAGTTCACCGTGTGAGGCCTGCGCGCCAGGGCGAGCAGCGGCTCGATCAGGCCGGAGAAGTAGACCGCGTCGCCGTCGGTCAGGTAGTAGATGTCGATCAGGCCGAACGCGCCGGTGTGGAGGGTGACCGAGGCGGGCTCGTCGATGAAGCCGGGGGCCTCGTAGTGTTCGGCCACGTGGAGCCAGTCGCCGCCCGCGATGGGGGTGCGGTCACCCCACGAGAAGGCGGCCATGGTGGGCGAGGAGTCGTACATGGTGAGCGGCCCGGACGACAGCACGGCGGCGTCGCGGGTCACATAGGCGGTCTCCACCACGGGTCCCGAGCGCGCCAGCAGGTCGAGCCGCTCCTGGGAGAACGGCCCGAAGGCGCCACAGACGTATGGCCTGGCCCGGAACGACGGCCACTCTCCCTTGCGCACCTGCGGTCCCTCCCCGATCGATGGTTTCCGACGAGTTTACGGACGTCAGGTGGACTCTTGGTGCCTTAATGACGGTTTCCATGCAGGTAGACCATGATCTGAGAATATGGTGACTGTCGCCGTTACCTGGAGGAGTGGGCGTTTATGAGTGAGCTGGAAAGCCTGCGGCGGGCGCTTGCACAGGCGGTCGAGAAGGCCGAGGGCGCCGCCGAACTGGCCCGGTTGCTCGCCGACTACCAGGCCCGGCTGGACGAGGCCGCCCGCACCGAGGCCGAGGCGCTGACCCGCGCCCGGGACGCCGAGGCGGCCCGCAAGGCGGCCGAGAAGCAGGCCGAGCGCCGGCTCACCCAGCTCGCCAAGCAGCTGGCCGAGCAGAAGTACCAGACGGCGGTGGCCGAGTGGAAGCTGGAGAAGCTCCAGGGCAACCGCTGGATCAAGATCGGCGACGCGATCCAGACCAAGAAGCCCGGCTCGGTCGCCCGCTCCCTGCGCGCCGCCTCCCCGACCGCCGGCAAGGCCCCCAAGCGCACCGACTTCCCGGTCGAGAAGCCGGCCGCCGTCCAGGCCCCGGTGGAGAAACCGGCCCCTCCGGTCGATCCCGACCCCCGCGCGCCGCTGTTCTCCACCCCGCTCACCGAGTACTTCGCCGTGCCGAAGGGGCCGCTGACCAGGCCGTACATGACGGTCGCGGCGATCGTCGACCGGCGCACCGAGGCCCTGCTCCGGTACGAATGGCGCCAGGTCACCAACTTCGGCCCGGACGACTGGGCGAAGATGCTGGACACCTACCGGCCCTCGATGCTCTTCGTCGAGTCGGTCGCGCCGGGCCCGCGCCAGGGCAACGGCGGGCGCTGGCTGGCCTCGATGGCCGGGGAGGACCGCGCGCTGCGCGACCTGGTGGAGGCGTGCAAGAAGCGCGGGATCAAGACCGTCTACTGGCACTCGGGCGGGTCGCTCGGCAAGGCCGTGCCGGTCGCCGAGCTGTTCGACCTCGTGCTGGCCACCACCGAGCAGCGGGCCCGTGAGTGGCGGGCGGCGCTGCGGCACGACCGGGTGGGCGTGCTGCCGCACAGCGTGCAGCCCCGGGTCCACAACACCTTCCGCGCCGAGGGCGGCCGGACCGAGGACGTGGCCACGCTCGGCACCGCCGAGGGCGGGAACCCGCTCCCGGCCCAGGGCGACGACAAGACCAGCTACGACGACTTCCTGACCGCCGTGCGCAAGGTCGGGGTGGTCGTCGCCGGGCCCGACGCGAGCGACCGCGAGATCGCCGAGATCGAGGCCTGCGGCACCCCCGTGGTGGCCACCGGCGCCGCCGAGCTCGCCGCCGACCCGAGGGAGCGCGACCGCCGCGCCCATCTGGCCTGGCGGGCCACCGTCCCGGTCACGGCCCGGCTCCAGCCCGTCTTCGAGGCCGTGGGCCTGGCGGACGTGCGCAACACCCAGGTGGTGAGCGCGCTGGTGGCCGTGCGCGACCAGATGGAGCTCGACCAGGCGATGACGCAGATCATCGGCCAGCGCAGACGGCCCGACCAGCTCGTCATCGTGGCCGAGGGCGTCGACGCCGCCGTGGTGGAGAAGACCGCCCGGCAGGCGGTGAGCGCCCGCGAGGAGGGCTACAACGCGGGGGTGCTGCCGGAACTGGTGGTGCGGACCCTGCCGATGTCGACCCGGGGCGCGGCGCTGGCCCACGCGCTGCTGCTGGCCGACGGCGACTACGTGGCCGTCGTCGACCCGCGCGACCTGTACGGGGAGCACTACCTGGCCGACTCGCTGCGCCGCTTCGCCGAGGTGGAGACCGAGATCGTCGGCAAGGCCGCCTTCTACGCCCACGCCGCCGGGGCGACCCTGCTGCGCCAGCCCGACGCCGAATACCGCTTCCTGCCCGAACTCGGCGGCGGCACGATCGTGTCCCGCCGGTCGGTGCTGGTCGAGCTGGGGATCGCCGATCTCAGCGAGGAGTGGGACGAGACGCTGATGCGCCAGTGCCGCTCGGGCGGGATCAGGGTCTACTCGGGCGACCGCTTCTCCTACGTGTGCGTGCGCGCCCGCGCGGAGGGCCGGCTGTTCGGCTCAGCTCGTCTGGAGGGGTACGTCCCCGCCGGTCCCCTCGCCTTGATCTAGGGTGGCCGACCCGACCAAAATGGGGTGCCCGTCGCCGTACCCACCCGCCACGACGTCGGCCGCGACGACCGTGATGTTGTCGGGCCCGCCGCCCCGGTTGGCCAGGTCGACGAGGGTCGTGACCAGCTGGTCGAGGTCGGCGACGGAGGTGAGCATCTCGTGCAGCGTCTCGGGCGTGACCACGCCCGCCAGGCCGTCGGAGCAGAGCAGGTAGCGGTCGCCGGCGAAGGCGGTGCGCCGCGACACGTCGGGGCTCACGTTGCCGGTGCTCTCCAGCGCCCGCATCAGCATCGACCGGCGCGGGTGCTCGGCCGCCTGCTCGGGGGTCATCCGGCCGTCGTCGACGAGCGACTGCACCAGCGTGTGGTCGTGGGTGATCTGGTAGAGCACCCCGTCGCGCAGCATGTAGCCGCGCGAGTCGCCCACGTGGGCCAGGGCGAAGCCGCTGCCGTCCCACAGCATGGCGGTGAGCGTCGTGCCCATGCCGTTGAGCGCCGGGTTGGCGTCGGCCATGCCCTTGAGGGTCTGGGCCGCCTGCTGGATGGCGCCCTCCAGCGCGGCCACCGGGTCGCCGTCCAGCGGCGCCCCCGACAGCACGCGGATCGCGGTCGCGCTGGCCACCTGACCGTAGTTGTGGCCGCCCATGCCGTCGGCGACGACGAGCAGGCGGGGGCTGGCGTAGGCAGCGTCCTCGTTCTCCGGGCGGCGCTGGCCGACATCTGACCGGGCGGCGTACCGGAGGCCCAGCGTGCTGTGGTTCATGTCCACAGTAAAACATTGGTTGAAGCAGTTCACAAGTGGGCGATTCGTGTAGAGTGACCACGTGACTTACGTGAACGCCGGTGACATCGCCCGCCTCGCCGACGTCGGCCGGGCCGCGGTGTCCAACTGGCGTCGCCGTCACGACGACTTCCCGCAGCCCGTCGGCGGCACCGCCAACAGCCCGCTGTTCTCGCTGGCCGAGGTGGAGGAGTGGCTGCGCCGCAACGGCAAGCCGTTCTCGCTGTCGGCCGCCGACCTGGCGTGGCAGCGGCTCCGCGCCAGCGGCGACGACCTGAGGCTAGGCGAGCTGGTGGCGGCCGCGGGCGATTTCCTGGAAGGCCGCCCCGCCGCGCTGCCCGCCGACGTCACCGCGCTGGTCGCCGCGCTGGCCGAGGAGCGCGGCCGGCTCGACGCGTTCGAGTTCCTCTGCGAGCGCTACGCCGAGGCCCACTCGCGCCAGCTCGCGATCACCCCGCCCGACCTCGCCGACCTGATGGTGCGCCTGTCCGGCGGCGGGGTGCTGCTCGACCCGGCCTGCGGGCTGGGCACCCTGCTGCTGACGGCCAAGGCCGCGCGCGGGCAGGACGCCTCCGGTTCGGCGGCCCGCATCGCCGCCACCCGGCTGCGGATGCGCGGGGTCGCGGCGACCGTCCACACCGGCGACTCGCTGCGCGCCAACGGGCTGCCCGGCGGCGCCGACGCGGTGGTCTGCGACCCGCCCTTCAACGAGCGGACCTGGGGATACGAGGAGCTGACCGCCGACCCGCGCTGGGAGTTCGGCCTGCCGCCGCGCGGCGAGCCCGAGCTGGCCTGGGTGCAGCACTGCCTGTCCCGGGTCCGGGCCGGCGGCACGGTCACCGTCCTGATGCCGCCCGCCGCCGCCGCGCGCCGTCCGGGCCGCCGCATCCGGTCGAACCTGCTCAGGGCTGGCGTGCTGCGGGCCGTGATCGCGGCCGGGGCCAGCGACATCTGGCTGCTGCGCCGCCCCGAGCCCGGCGAGCGGACCCCGTCGCGGGTGCTGCTCTTCGACGCCGCCGGCGACCTGAACACGGTCGAACCGGCCTGGCGCGACTTCCTGGCGACCGGCAGGGGCGGCACGAGCGTCATCGACCTGCTCGACGACGAGGTCGACGTCAGCCCGCTGCGGTTCGGCAACGCGGCCGGCCCGCCCGACTACGCCGGGTCCCGGGCCCGTTTCGCCGCCGCCGTGGACGAGCTGACCGGCGCGCTGCCCTCGCTCAGCCCCGTCGACCCGCCCCGCGAACCTCCGATGACGACCATCGCCGAGCTGGCCAGGGGCGGTTCGGTGGCCATCCACCACTCCTCGGCCCGCGTCGGCTCGGGCGACCAGCCCGTCCTGACCGCCGACGACCTGGCCGGCGGCGGCCCGCCGACCGGCTGGGCCGAGCCCGGCCCCGGCCTGGTCATGATCGAGCCCGGCGACGTGGTGGCCACCCCGACCGGCACGGTCCGGGTCGTCCAGGAGATCGGCTGGGCGCTCGGCCCCCAGCTCACCCTCTACCGCGTCGATCCGGCCCGCCTGGACGCCGACTTCCTCGCCGGTTTCCTGCGCGCCGGCTCCAGCCTGTCGCGGGGCGCCAGCCGCCTCGACGCCCGCCGCACCAAGATCCCCCGGCTGTCCCTGGCGCAGCAGCGCGAATACGGGGCCGCCTTCCGCCGCCTGGCCGACCTCGACACCGCCCTCCACGAGACGTCGAAGCGGGGCCAGGAGCTCATCCGGCTCGCCCTCGACGGCCTGGCGGCCGGACATCTGCAATAAAGTTGCGGCATGGTCATCGGTGACCGCTATGAACTGGACGACCTCCCGCTCGGCCAGGGCGGGATGGGCGCCGTCTACGGCGGCCACGACAGACATCTCGACCGGAAGGTCGCGGTCAAGTTCCTCCGTCTCCCCGGCGGGCCCGACCACGAGCTGGAGCGCCGGTTCATCCGCGAGGCCCGCATCCTGGCCCGTCTCGACCACCCCGGCGCGCCCGTCCTCTACGACTTCGGCACCCACGAGCAGCGGCTCTTCCAGGTGATGCAGTTCATCGAGGGCGTCACGGTGGCCGACGTGGTCAGTGAGCACGGGCCGCTGCCGGTGCCGTGGGCCGCCGCCATCGCCTCCCAGGCCTGCGCCGTGCTCTCGGCCGCCCACGCGTTGTCGATCTGCCACCGCGACCTCAAGCCGACCAACCTCATGCTCTGCCCCGACGGCACGGTCAAGGTCCTCGACTTCGGCCTGGCCATCCTGCGCGAGGCCGACGCGGGCCAGTTCACCCGGACCGGCCAGATCCTCGGCACGCCCGCCTACATGGCCCCCGAGCAGATCAAACGCGGCGTGGCCGACCCCCGCAGCGACCTCTACTCCCTCGGCTGCGTCCTGCACGAGATGCTGACCGGCCGTCAGCTCTTCACCGGCCCGACCGACTACGCCGTCTACGAGCGCCAGGTGAAGGAACGGCCGCCCCGGGTCCGGAACGTGCCGGACGCCCTGGCCGACCTGGTCACCGCGCTGCTGGAGAAGTCGGCCGACCAGCGCCCGCCGACCGCCGACGCCCTCTACACCGAGCTCCAGCGCTTCGCGGTCGACCTCCCGGCCCTGCCGGGCTTCCTGACCGCGATCGTCGCCCCGACCCGGATGTACGCCCGCGTGGTCGGGCGGATCCCCGGATGATCCCCGTCGGCGACTGGGCTACCGAGGCCACCTTCCTGGTCAGGGGAGAGGTGGTCGTCGGGGCCTACCCCTGGGACCTGCTGACCGAGGATCCCGGGAGGCTGGCCGGGGAGAGCTGGCCCGACTCCCCCCGGACCTGGGCGAACCCGGGCTTCGCGGTCCGCTACGCCCACGCGCGCGCCTGCTGGGCCCACCGGTGGGCCGGTGCCGCCGACCCCGAGTGGGAGGCGCTGCCCGCCGAGTGGAGGGCCGTGGTGCGGCTGCTCGCGGAACTGCCCAGCCGCGGGCGGAGCCGTACAAAAAGATGGAAGACCTTCGCCGAGCACCTGGCCGCGCGCTATCACGACGCGTTCGAGGCCGCGAACCCCCTGCCGAGGGGGGACGCCGACTTCACCGGGGCGCTGGCCGCCCGGGTCGCGACCGGCGACGCGGTCGCGCGGGTGCTCGCGGCGATCAGCGCGGAGCCCCTGCCGCAGCGGATCTAGGAGCCGCGTTCTTCTTCCCGGACGGCGGGGTGACAGGAACCACTCCTGCCCTTCATGGGTCGAACGACCGTATTTCCACTTTTCGTCACGTCTCGCTACGTGAGCACGCGTCTCAGAGGGCGCCCTGAGTCGGATAGCCTGCTTCGGGTGAGTCGATTCGCCCATCCCGCCGGTGACCGGCATGCCGAGGTGCTTCCGGAGGACCGTCCTCCCCACGCGCCCGCCGACCTGAACTCCATCGATTCGGCCATCTGGCCGCGAACGTCCGAGAGGGTCGCGGGATCACTCACGATCGGCGGGCTCGACGTCCGTGACCTGGCCAAAGAGTATGGAACCCCGCTCTACGTCCTCGACGAGGAAGACTTCCGGGCCCGCGCGGCCGACTTCCGCCAGGCCTTCCACGACGGCGAGGTCCACTACGCCGCCAAGGCGTTCCTGTGCCGCGAGGTCGCCCGGTGGATCATGCAGGAGGGCCTCGGCATCGACGTGTGCAGCGCCGGTGAGCTGGCCGTCGCGCTGAGCGTCGGCTTCCCGCCCGAGCGGATCACGATGCACGGCAACAACAAGTCGGTCGCCGAGCTGGAGAAGGCCGTCACCACGGGGGTCGGCCACGTCGTCGTCGACTCCTTCGAGGAGATCGCCCGCCTCGGCTACCTGGCCGACAAGCACGGCACCCGGCCCAAGGTCCTGATCCGCGTCACGGTCGGCGTCGAGGCCCACACCCACGAGTTCATCGCCACCGCCCACGACGACCAGAAGTTCGGCCTGTCGCTGAGCAGCGGCGCCGCGGCCGAGGCCGCCCGCCGGATCCTCGCGATGCCGTCGCTGGAGCTGGTCGGCCTCCACAGCCACATCGGCTCGCAGATCACCGACACCGCCGGTTTCGAGGTCGCCGCCCGGCGCCTGGCCGGCCTGCTGGTGCAGATCCGCGACGAACACGGCGTCGAGCTGCCCGAGCTCGACCTCGGCGGCGGCTACGGCATCCCCTACGTCGCGGGCGACGACACCCCCGACATGAAGCTGATCGCCGACGCGCTGCGCGAGATCGTCGCCACCGTCTGCCAGAGCAAGGGCCTGCCGGTCCCGCGCCTGACCGTCGAGCCGGGCCGCTCGATCGTCGGCACCGCCGGCGTGACGCTCTACGAGGTCGGCACGGTCAAGGACGTCGAAGGCCTGCGCACCTACGTCTCGGTCGACGGCGGCATGAGCGACAACGTCCGCACCGCCCTCTACGGCGCCGACTACACCGCCCGCCTGGCCTCCCGCGAGAGCGCGGCCAAGCCGATGCTGTCGCGCCTGGTCGGCAAGCACTGCGAGAGCGGCGACATCGTGGTCCGCGACCTCTACCTGCCCGCCGACCTGGTGCCCGGCGACCTGATCGCGGTGGCCGCCACCGGCGCCTACTGCCGGTCGCTGGCCAGCAACTACAACTATCTGCCCAAGCCGGCGGTGGTCGCGGTCGCGGGCGGCAGCGCGCGGGTCATCGTGGCGCGCGAGACCGAAGAAGACCTGCTCAGGGGGCAGCTGTGAGTAAACCCGTCAAAGTGGCGCTGCTGGGCTGCGGCGTCGTCGGCTCCCAGGTCGCCCGGCTGCTCCAGGAGCAGGCCGACGACCTGGCCGCCAGGGTGGGCGCCCCGCTGGAGCTCGCCGGGGTGGCCGTCCGCAAGATGAGCCGCAAGCGCGAGGTCGACCTCGACCCCGCGCTGCTCACCACCGACGCCCGGGCCCTGGTCACCCGCCCCGACGTCGACATCGTGGTCGAGGTGATCGGCGGCATCGAGCCCGCCCGGGGCCTCATCCTGGCCGCGATGGCCGAGGGCAAGTCGATCGTCAGCGCCAACAAGGCCCTGCTGGCCGAAGACGGCGCGACCCTCCACGCCGCCAACCAGGCCGACCTCTACTTCGAGGCCGCCGTCGCCGGGGCGATCCCGCTGATCCGCCCGCTGCGCGAGTCGCTGGCGGGCGACCGGGTCCACCGCGTGCTCGGCATCGTCAACGGCACGACCAACTACATCCTCGACAAGATGGACTCCACCGGCGCCTCGTTCACCGACGCGCTGGAGGAGGCCCAGTCGCTCGGCTACGCCGAGGCCGACCCGACCGCCGACATCGAGGGCTTCGACGCCGCCGCCAAGGCCGCCATCCTGGCCGGGATCGCCTTCCACAGCCGGGTCACCGCGGCCGACGTCCACCGCGAGGGCATCACCGAGGTCTCCGCCTCCGACGTGGCGTCGGCCAAGGCGATGGGCTACGTGATCAAGCTGCTGGCCATCTGCGCCCGCTCCGACGACGGCCGCTCCATCGGCGTCCGGGTCCACCCCGCGATGATCCCCAGGAGCCACCCGCTCGCCGGGGTCCGCGAGGCCTACAACGCGGTCTTCGTCGAGGCCGAGTCGGCCGGCCGGCTCATGTTCTACGGCGCGGGCGCCGGTGGCGCGCCGACCGCCTCCGCCGTGCTCGGCGACATCGTCGCGGTCGCGCGCAACCGCCTCGCCGGCACGCGCGGCCCCTCCGAGTCGGTGTACGCCGACCTGTCGGTCCACCCCATGGGCGAGACCGGCACCCGCTACCACGTCTCGCTCGACGTCGCCGACAAGCCGGGCGTGCTCGCCACCGTGGCCGAGGTCTTCGCCCGCCACGACGTGTCGATCCAGACCCTCCGCCAGGAGGGCCGCGGCGACGACGCGCAGCTGGTCCTGGTCACCCACCGGGCCTCCGACGCGGCGCTGTCCTCGACCGTCGAGGGCCTGCGCGAGCTCGACGTCGTCCGCGCCGTGGCCAGCGTCATGCGGGTCGAAGGCGACGAAACGCCCTGACGGCGTTCTCCAGGGCCTCCTCCGGGTCGCCCAGGTGATAGCGGCGCTCGGAGGGCTCGATGCCGTCCAGGAACTCCTGGTAGCGCACGGCCTGCCCGAGCGCGGCCAGCGGCGCGGCGACCTCCAGCGCCCTGCGGGGGTCGGCGCCCGGGATCGACCACGCGCCGACCCAGGCCTCGGCGTTCCCCACCCACTCCTGTAGGCGCAGCCCGTCGGCGGCCGGATGCCCGAAGTGCGCGTCCGCGAAGTCCAGCACCACCGCGGGCCCGCCGGGCACGGCCCGCCAGTTGCCGGGGTGGAAGTCCCCGTGAACCAGCGTGTACGGCAGCCCGCAGGCCGCCAGCTCCTCCTCCAGAGCGGGGACCTGGGAGAACAGCTCGTCCGAGCCGGGGACGGGGGACAGGTGTTGGGCGGCGGCGAGGATGCGCCGGCGGTCCACCAGACCGGGCACACCGAGCCGCTGCCGAGAGTGTGCGGCCTCCGTTCTTGCCGGTATCAGATCCCGCAGGCTCTGTTGGGCGAGGGTGAAGCGCCGGACCGTGTCGGCGACCAGGTCAGGACCGGCCTTCCAGCAGTCCTCGCCGGGGATGTGCCCCAGGAGCATCCAGCCGCGCTCGGGCTCGGCGGCCAGCACCTGGGGGACCAGGGTGGGATCGACCTCGGCCAGGGCTTGGATCACGGAGGACTCCGGCGAGGCGAACGGGGGAGTGGTCTTCAGCCAGGCGTTCTCACCCGGCAGATGAAAGAGCCCGGCCAGGTTCCACGTCTTGACCTGGCGAATCTCGCTCGGCCCGGTGATGTTCAGCGCCCAGTCGAGGGCGGCACGCAGCCCTTCCACAGTGGCCCAGGAGGCGCGGAGGGGCTCGTGGGCAGCCAGCAGGTGTTCTGCGGGCGGCGCGGAGGAATTCAGGAGGGTGATGGGTGCTTGCGGTGGGAGCTCCAGTGCTTCCGCGTGGTAGGTCACGTGGCCGTCGCGCATGGAGCGGCCGCCCTCGACGTCGACCAGGCGCAGGACCATCACCGGCACGCCGAGCAGGCCGCTCAGCCACTCCGCCACCGGGGCCACGTCGTTCCACCACGGCGTCGGCATCTCCACCGGGCCATAGCGGCCCAAGGCGATGTCGCCGCAGGTCACTGCCGCACTTACCTGACGCATCCGATCAGTTTGCCATTTGCGCAGGTTCCGGGGCCTACGAGAAGGTAAGTCGATGTTGTCCCGTCCCGTTCCCCTGCTGGGCCTGGTCGCCCTGGGCTATCTCGTCCTCCAGGCGGTATCGGTCCCGGCGGACATGACGCTCGAATGGGACGAGGCCGTCTACACGAGCCAGGTCGCCCCCGGGGTGCCGGACGCCGTCTTCTCCGCCCCCCGGGCCAGGGGCGTGACGTGGCTGGTGGCCCCGGTCGTCCAGTTCACCACCGATCCGGCGGCGATCCGCTGGTGGATGATGATCGTCGCGGCCGCAGGGCTGTTCCTGGCGTTCCTGCCGTGGACGAAGCTGCTCAAGCCCGCAGTGCCGGCTCTGGCGGCCGGGCTGTTCGCCACCCTCTGGGTGACCGTCTGGTACGGGCCGCAGGTCATGCCCAACCTCTACGTCGCCTACGGCGCGGTGCTGGCGATCGGGTCGCTGCTGGTCGTGAAAGAGCACGGCGGCTGGGCCGCGTATGCGGGCCTCGCCGCCGGGTTCGCCGGGGTCGCGATGCTGAGACCGAGCGACGTGCTCTGGCTGGGCGTGATCGCCGGTCCGGCGGCGCTGCTCTGGCGGAGGTGGGCCGCCGCCGCGACCATTCTCGTCTCGGCCGCGCTGGGGATGGTGCCGTGGGTGGTGGAGGCGTACACCTCGTTCGGATCTCTGCTCCACCGCTGGGCGGCGGCCGGTGAGGTGCAGGGCGGGATCGCGCCCGCGCCCGGGTTCTGGTATGAGTTCAAGGCCGCCAACGGCCCCGCCTTCTGCCGGCCCTGCGACATCCCCCTCGACCGGCCCTACCTGCTGATCTGGTGGGCGGCCCTGCCGGTGCTGGCGCTGGTGTCGGCGCGGAGGTGGCCGGTTCCGGCGCTGGCCGGGCTGGCGATGGCCGCGCCCTACCTCTTCCTGGTCGACTACGCCGCCCCGAGGTTCCTGCTCCCGGCCTACGGCCTGCTGATGATCCCCGTCGCGGTCACGGTGATCCGGTTCCGGCCTCCGTTCGTGGTGCTGCTGGCCGCTCACATGGTCGTCCAGTTCATGGTGCTCGACGGGGTGAAGGGCCAGGACTATCCGCTCAGGCAGTTCCAGGCCTCTTTCGTCCGGAAGATGATCGATGCCGGGGTCACCACGCCCTGCACGCTGGTCGGCACCTCCGTCAACCCGGCTCACCAGTTCCTGACCAGGTGCGAGGTCCGCATCGTGAAGCCCGGCGAGTCGGTCGCCGAGGCGACGCGGGACGTCGGGGGCGTCGTCGCCACCCTGACCCAGAAGACGCCGCCGAAGGGCAGCGAAGGGTGGGAACGTCACGTTCTCGCCACCAGCAACGGCAAACCGACCTGGATCACCATGATCCGCCCGAACCTATGAATGCCTGGTGAACTGTGTACCGATTGGGTCTAGCATCCGGTTTCCCGGGCAGGAGCCGCTAGCCTGGTCACCTCTCCCGCCAAACTGACCTCAGGAGTCCGTCATGCGGTCTTCGCTCCGCTTAGGAGCAGTGGGCGTCCTTTTAGGAACGCTCCTTCCGATGGTGCTGGTCGCCACCCCCGCACAGGCCGCACGACCGAAACACAAGGTCAAGACTGTGGTGGCGCTCGGTTTCGACGACGGAGACGCCACCCACGTGAAGGCCGGACAGATCCTTCGGTCACACGGAGTACGCGGAACGTTCTACATCAACAGCGGCGACCTCGACACCAAGGGCAAACTGACCGTCGGCCAGGTGCGCGCGCTCGTCCGCCAGGGCCACAAGATCGGCGGCCACACCCTCCACCACGTGCGGCTGACCGACCTGACCGCCATCGACCAGCGGGTCGACATCTGCGCCGACCGGGCCGCCCTCCTCAAGCTGAAGATCCCGGTCACCACGTTCGCCTACCCGTTCGGCGCGAACAACGGCGACTCCCAGCAGGCGGCCCGGTTCTGCGGCTACAACGCCGCCCGCACCGTCGGCGGGCTGGCGCTCGGCAGGTGCGACTACTGCGCCCCGGTCGAGTCGGCCCGCCCGGCGATGCCCTACTCGATCCGGACCTACGGCTCGGTCAACTACGACACCACCCTGAACGACCTGAAGAAGCAGGTCATCACGGCCGAGCGGGCCGGCGGCGGGCTGCTCCCGGTGGTGGTCCACAAGGTCTGCGCCCGCGTCTGCGGCGACTACTCGACCACCGAGAAGATCCTCGACGAGTTCCTGACCTGGCTCGACACCCGCAAGAAGCACGGCACGACGGTGCGCCCGCTGGAAGACGTCATCGGCGGCAGGGTCCGCCCGGTCCCCGACGAGTCGACCTGGCAGGAGTTCTAGGGCTTGTGCAGGACGACGAAGCCGCCGTCGTCGAAGACCGTCCGGTAACCGGTCGAGCGGAGCCGTTCGACCTCGGCCACCTGCGCCTCGACGCTGTCGAACGGCGTCGTCTTCCAGCGGGTGAAGGCCACGATCCACGGCGGGTTCTCGTATGCCGGCTCCGGCTCCCACAGGATCACCGGATTCCGCGCGGTCAGGCCGGCCCCCAGGGGCAGCGCGGCGGCCACCATCGGCCCCGGCGGCACGGTCTGGACGGCCTTGCGCGCGATGGCCACATAGGCGGGATCGGGCCCGAGTTCGGTCGCCGCGATCGTCCCGTACGCGAACAGCGGGGCGGTCGCCAGCCCCGCCACCAGCGCCCCGGCCGCCCAGGTCACCCGGACCCGGGGGCCGAACCGGGCGATCCCGTCGACGGCGGCCAGGAACAGCGGGATCACCAGGAACGCGTTGTAGTGGAAGGGAACGCCCCACCAGTGGGGATACGACGACAGCATGCGTTCGGCCAGCAGCGGCAGCGACAGCAGGGCCAGCGGTGACAGCAGGCACGCGCCCAGCACGATCAGCAGCAGCCAGCCCATCGTGACCAGCTTGTCCGACGGGCTGCCGAGCAGCGCCAGCGTCTGGACCGGGTGGGTGAGCACGTGGACCAGCGCGGACGCGGGGCCGTCGCCGAGGTCCTCGTAACGCCAGTAGAAGCCGTCCCGGCCGCCGAAGAACGGGATGAGCACTTTGGTCGCCACCAGCACTGCCCCGACGCCGCCCGTCAGCAGGAGGGTCCCGGACCGGTAGGCGCCGCGCGTCAGCAGATAGAGCCCGAAACCGGCGATGACCAGGCCCATGTCCTCTTTCGTCATCAGCAACAGGACGCCCATGACCAGGGCGGTGCGGGTCCGGCCGGCGTCGTGCCGCTCGACCATCCACGCGATCAGCACGGGCGCGAACGCCACCTCGTGGAAGTCGAACTCGACGGCCTGGGCGACGGGCCAGCTGACGACGTACGCGAAGGAGACGAGATAGGCGGCGACGACGCCGAGCCGGCGCCGGGCGAACAGCCACAACGGCGGCACGGCCAGCGCGAACAGCAGCCCCTGCGCGAAGATCAGCGACAGCGGGCCGTCGTTGATCCAGTAGAGCGGCGCGAGCAGCGCCAGGATCGGCGACCAGTGGTCGCCCAGCAGCGAGAACCCGTCTTGGTGGAAGCCGTCGAGATACTCCTTGGCCACCGATGCGGGCAGCCGGAACTCCGCGTAGCTCCGCACGCCCTGGTCGAAGATCGCCAGATCGAGCACCCCGGCCCGCATGCCGCGCAGCTCCAGATACCCGACGAGGGAGTATCCGGCGGTTGCGATCATGACGATCAGGCCGATCCAGAGCGCATGACCCCGGGCGACCTCCTTGACGTGGAGGTCGCGGGTCGCCGTGAGGGTCATCTAGC
>NZ_BBXG01000019.1 GCF_001570605.1 Herbidospora cretacea
GCGGGGGCTGGTGCGGGGTCCGCTGCGCCGTTCTTCCAGGCCGGGCCAGCCTTCCTGGTGGTAACGGCGGACCCATCGGTGAGCGCATTGGCGTGAGACGCCCAGTTCGGCGGCCACGTGCGCGACAGGTCGGCCGTCGAACACGACACGGCGAACCAGCAGGCATCTGCCGTGAAACGTCAGCCGGGCGTTAGCGTGACCCATCAAGACCTCCGTGCGTGGGTGAAGCGGCTAACTCCACTACGCCCGGAGGTCTTCTTCATGATCAATCACCTGCGGCCACGTGTCACCAAGATCTCGGCCAAGTACACCTAGAGCAGCCCTTCGACCAGCGCCTCGACCACGTCGTCGGCCGGGGTGCCGGGGTCGATCGGGACGGTGAGCCGGTCGAACAGCAGCCCGTCGACGGCGTAGTGGAACAGCGCGATCTCCGCCGCCCCGCCCGGCAGCCCGGCCGCCTCGTTGTAGGCGACGTCGGCGCGGAACCCCTCCAGCAGGACGCCCCGCATGAGGTCGGCCACCTCGGGCCGCCGCGCCGCCTCCAGCCGCAGCTCGAACCAGGCCAGCGTGACCTCCGGGTGGGCGCTCAACCGGCGCACGATGTCACGCAGGTGACGGGCGAACGACTCCCGTCCGGGCGGCAGGGCGGCGAGCTCGGCCAGCACCTCCGGCGTCGGGGCGAAGCGTTCGCCGATCCGGGCGACCAGGCCTTCGAGCAGCTCGGCGCGGGAGCGGAAGTAGTTGGACGCGGTGCCGGTCGGCGCGCCGCACTCGGCGTCGACCGCCCGATGGGTCAGCCCCCGCGACCCCTCCCGCGCCAGCACCCTGATGCCGGCGTCGGCCAGCTCCGCCCGTCTCCCCGCGTTCCGCGCCATGGGAAAGAGAGTAGCGCAACCACGACACATGTAGTAGTTTCGAGTCAATCACTACAGGTGCTGTGGATGGAGAAGCGCATGCGAGAACTGACCTACTACGTCGCGGTGTCGCTCGACGGCCGGATCTCCGGCCCGGCCGACGACTTCTCGGCCTTCCCGGTCGAGGGCGACCACATCGAGATGATCAAGCGGGACTACCGCGACACCCTGCCGGAGGTCGGCCTGCGGATGCTCGGCCTCACCGCCGACGGATCGCGGTTCGACACCACGCTGATGGGCTGGAACACCTACGCCGCCGGCTTCGCCCACACCCGCGACCCCTACCCGCACACCCGCCAGTACGTCTTCTCCCGCACCCGCAGCGAGCAGGACGTCCCCGACGGCATCACCCTCACCGGCGAGGACCCGGTGGAGGTGGTCAGACGCCTCAAGAAGGAGGAGGGCGCCGGCATCTGGCTCTGCGGCGGCGGCCTGCTCGCCAGTGCCCTGATCGACGAGATCGACCGGCTGGTCCTCAAGGTCAACCCGGTCGTCCTCCAGGACGGCGTCCCGCTGTTCGCCGCCCCCTACGCCCCCCGCACCTTCCGCCTGGAGCGCACCACGCCCTACGAGTCAGGCGTGGTGGTCAGCGAATATGTTCACGGCTGAGGCTTGCAGATGTTCTGGGTCGCCGTGCGGGCCGCCGGGGTGGCCGCCGCCGACGGGGTCGGGGTGGAGGTCGGCACGGTGACCTTCTCGACCTTGTTGTGCTTGGTCCCGATGATGACCTCGATGCCCTCGACGTCGGCCTGGCGCATCTCCGCGCCCGGGAGGGCGGCGGCGACGGTCTTGGCCGAGTCCTCGCGGCCCGCGGCGTAGCGGACGAAGGTGTCGGTGTAGTCGCGGCGGGCGGTGTCGCCGGCCGTCTGGGGGACCAGGAAACCGGCGGCGAGCAGGGCGTCGCGGGTGCGGGCGCCGAGACCGGTCTGAAGAGTGCCGTTGAGGACGCGGATCTGGATGCGGTTCGGCGGCACCGACAGCGGGGTCGAGCGGCTCAGCGTCGGGGTGGGCGAGGCCGTGGTCGAGGGCTTGGCCGACGGCGACGGCTTGGCCGGCTTGGCGAGGTCTTCGTCGTTGTCGATGCGGCGGAACATGTCGGCGGCGGCCGTCTTGTCCCACAGCACCGCCGACTCACCGGTCGGCGTCGTGTAGTTGACGTCGGCGATCGGCACGGTCGCGAACGACACGTCGTCGGTCGACACGTCTTTGAGCTGGGTGGCCAGGCCGAGCATGTTGTCGGACAGCTCGCTGTCGACGGTGAGGGTGCGCAGGCTGGAGTTGACCAGCGCGCTCAGCTTGACCGGGTTGGCGAGCGTGCCGCCGCTGAGGGCCTGCTGGAGCATGGCCGAGATGACCTGCTGCTGGCGGTCGATGCGGTCGAGGTCGGAGCGGGCGGTGGCCCGGGTCCGGGCGTAGGCGAGGGCGTTGATGCCGTCGAGGTTGTGGGTCCCGGCCGTCAGGACGAGCTTGGTCTTGTCGTCGTTGATGGGGACGGGTGTGCAGACCGTGACGCCGCCGATCGAGTCGACCACGTCGATGAAGCCCAGCACGTTGACCTCGACGTAGTGGTTGATCCGCATGCCGGTGGCGGCCTGCACGGTCCGGACGGCGAGCTTCGCGCCGCCGAACTGGTAGGCGCTGTTGATCTTGTGGGTGCCCTGGCCGGGGATCTCGGTCCACGTGTCACGCGGGAGCGAGACCACTGTCACCTTCTTGTGGTCCTCCGACACGTGGACGACCATCATCGTGTCGGTCCGCTGGCCGACCTCGCGGCCGAGGTGGAGCTGGTTCTGCTGGCGGCGGGACAGGTTGTCGCGCTTGTCGACGCCCACCAGGAGGATGTTCATCGCGCCGCGGGCGGCCGATCCGGCGGTGCCGGCGTCGACCGAGGTGATGTGGCCGGACACGTAGTTGGGCAGCGCCCACGCGAAGCCCGAGCCGACCAGGACCAGACCCGACAGGGCGCCGGTCAGCATGATCGACCGCATGCTCGCCCGGCGGTGGCGGCGGCCCCGGCGGGGTGCTGCTACTCGGACCCCTCCGTAGGCGTCCCCGCCCACGTGAACACCCGAGTCCTCCACGCGCTCCCCCTTTGAGGTTGCCGTCCACGCCCCCTCGTACAGTAGCGTGAGCGCAGCCATGAACCCCTTCCTCGACGCGCCCCCCGCGGTCTCCGTCATCATGCCGGTGCTCAACGAAGAACGGCATCTACGCGAAGCGGTCCAGCAGGTCCTCGACCAGGACTATGCGGGCCCGATCGACGTCGTCCTGGCCGTCGGGCCCTCCCGTGACCGGACCCAAGAAGTCGCCGAGTCGATCGCCGCGGCCGACTCCCGGGTGACCCTGGTGCCCAACCCGACGGGTCGCACCCCTCATGCGCTCAACGCCGCGATCAACGCCTCCAAGGGCGAGGTGGTGGCCCGCTGCGACGGCCACGCCATGCTGCCCAGAGACTACGTGCGCACCGCCGTGGAGACCCTCCAGGAGACCGGCGCCGACAACGTCGGCGGCATCATGGCCGCCGAGGGCGTCTCGCCGTTCGAGAAGGCGGTCGCGCGGGCGATGACCTCGAAGATCGGGGTCGGCAACGCCGCGTTCCACGTCGGCGGCGAGGGCGGCCCGGCCGACACCGTCTATCTGGGCGTCTTCCGGCGCACCGCCCTTGAGCGGGTCGGCGGCTACGACGAACACTTCCAGCGCGCGCAGGACTGGGAGATGAACCACCGCATCCGGGAGACCGGCGGCCTGGTGTGGTTCCAGCCGCGCATGCGGGTCTCCTACCGGCCGCGCGCGACCGTCCGGGCGCTGGCCAGCCAGTACTTCCACTACGGCCGGTGGCGCCGGGTCGTGGCCCGGACCCATTCCGGCACCATCAACCTGCGCTACCTCGCGCCGCCGATCGCCGTCACGGCGATCGTGCTCGGGCTCGTCGCCGGGTTCTTCTGGCCGCCCGCCTTCGTCGTGCCGGTGGGCTACGTGCTGGCCATCGCCGCCGGTTCGGTGCTGACCGGCAAGGACCTCGAACCGGCCGCGCTGCTGCGCCTCCCGGTCGTCTACGCCACCATGCACCTGTCGTGGGGCACCGGCTTCATCACCAGCCCGAAGCGGCTGCGCAAGAAGTCCGAGACGGTCGGGTTACAGGACCTGTTTCACTAGCCCCTGCCGGTAGGCCTCGTCGACGGCCGCGGCGAACCGGGCCATCGGTTCGCCGTCGCCGAGCAGGTAGTCGCGCAGGCCGAGGCGGGCGTCGGCGAGTTCGTCCTCGCCCGGGTCCTTCGAGAGCTGGGCCAGGATCCCGGGGAGCTCCCGCAGGTCCTTCGACAGCAGGTAGGCGGCCCCGGCCGACGGATAGCGGGCGACGAACTCGGCGCGCTCCCGGTCGGCCACGTTGGTGACGACATAGGGCTTGCCCGAGGCCATGAAGTCGGCGACCACACTGGAGATGTCGCTGATGAGCAGGTCGGCGTCGTTGAAGCAGTCGTACAGGCTCGGGGCCGGGCCCATGACCACCGCGCCCCCGTCGGGGTGTTCGCGGCGCAGCCGGTCGACGATCGCGCCGTGCGCGCGGCGGACCGCCATCGAGCGGTGCCCGGTCAGCGGGTGGGGCTTGTAGACGACCCTGACCCCCTCGGCGAGCAGCGCGTCGACCAGATGGGGCCCCATCGTGGCCACCGAGCTGTGGAACAGGTCCTCGGTCCAGCCCTCCCACGTGGGCGCGTAGAGCACCGACCGCGTGCGCGGCCCCTTCTCGCTGATCCCGGCCAGCTGCGGCCGGCCCACTTCGACGATCGCCTCGTCGCGCACCCCGACACCGGCCCGCCGGTAGCGGTCGCGACCGGCCGGTCCGGCCACCCAGACCTGGTCATAGACCTTCGTGTACGGATTGAACGACGCCTCCTTGTCGCTGTCGCCGTGGCCGACGAACACGCTCACCACCCCCGGCACCCGGAGCATGTGGATGTTGTTGCCGACGTTGGAGGCGAACAGCGCCACCCGGGCGCTGTCGAGCCCGCGGAAGTTCATCATGTCGACGGCCGACGGGATGCACAGCACCGGCAGCGACGTCGGGGCCAGCGCCTTCAGCAGCGGCCGTTCGCGCAGCACCACGATCGCCCGCCGGGGCAGCGCCTCCAGCACGGGCAGCCACATCGACGCCTGGTAGACGGCGTTGGCCGATCCGGAGAAGTACAGGATGACCTCGGGGTCGTAGGCCCTGACCCGCTCGTCGACCAGGTGCGCGACCCGCCGCCGGTCGGCCACCGGCGCGGCCCGCCGCAGTCGCAGCCCGAGCACGGCCGTCACCGCCGCCATGCCCGCGAGCGTCACCGCCGTCCCGGCGTCGGCCGGCCAGGCCACCCCGGTCAGCCCGGAGAGCGCGGCCAGCACGACCGGCGGGACGTCGAAGTAGAGCAGCCGGGTGCCGCGCTGGCCGAGCAGCGACTCCGGCGGCGGCTTCGGCAGGGTGACCGCGAGGTTGCGCGACTCGACCGGCCGCAGGTGGTGCCACCGGTGCAGGAGCAGCGCCAGCCCGGTCTGGGTCGCGCGCATCGCGTGGAAGACGAACAGCCCGCCCGCCAGCGCCGCGAACGGCAGCCCGAGCCGGGCCAGCAGCAGCACCGCCGCCATCTCCCTGGCCAGGAACCGGACCGTCACCCCCAGGTGCACCCGGCTGAGCTGGTCGGCCGCCGCCTTCGGCAGCGCCAGTTCCGCTGTGTACGACACCAGCACCGCCGCCGCGAACACCCACGGCGCCGGGGCGAGCGCCGCCGCCGCCAGCACCGGATACGAGCCCAGCACAACGCCGGTGACCAGGACTTTCTTCCCCATAGGGGAGGGTTACCCCGTCAGTCGCACATCGATCACCTGTCCGGTCAAAGGCGACACCAGCACATCGATGCTGGTCTGCGCCACGGCGTACGGAGACAGCAGGGACGTGGGCGGCTCGTCGCCGAACGCGCGCTGCCGCATCGGCGTGGCGGTGCGTTCGGGGTTCACGCAGTTGACCCGGATGCCGTGGGGCGCCCACTCGTCGGCCAGCGCCTGGGTCAGGTTGACGACGGCGGCCTTGGTGGAGGAGTAGAGGCTGTAGTCGGCCCGGCCGCGCGTGTAGGAGGAGGAGGTGTAGAGCAGCAGGTGGCCGCGCGACTCGGCGAGGTACTTGAACGCCGCCCTGGCCACGTTGACCGGGCCCAGGTAGTTGACCCCGACGGCCTCCTCGACGGTCGTGAGGCCGGTGTCGGCCAGCTTGCCCATGTGGAGCACGGCGGCGGTGTTGACGACGTAGTCGATGCGGCCGGTGGCGGCGTACACCCCGTGAAGGGCCTCGGCCACGGCGGCGGCGTCCTGCACCGGGACCCCGCCGCGGGTGCGGGAGAAGACGTGGGTGTCGGCGCCGTGCTTGCCCGCGAGCTCGGCGACGTCGGCGCCGATGCCGTAGGAGCCGCCGAAGACGACCACCACCCTGCCGGTGAGGTCGAGGCCGGGCTGCGGCTCGGGCGGGGTGGCGGCGGCGAGCTGGAACAGCTTGTCGGCGATGTAGACGTCGACCGGGTGGGTCACCTTCATGTTGTGCTCGCTGCCGGGCACGATCGAGATCGGCACGTCGGGCCGGTAGCGCAGCATCACGCCGCAGTCGTCGGTGGCGGGCCGCCTGTCGAAGTCGGGGTCGGCCAGGGCGCGCCGGTAGGCGTCGCGGATCACCGACAGCCGGAAGCACTGCGGGGTCTGCCCGCGCCGCAGCCAGGCGCGGTCGGGGATGTCCCGGATGATCTCGCCGGACGGCCCGGGGACCGCCACCACCACGGTGTCGCTCGACGGGATCGCGACGTCGACCGCCTGGAACTCCTGGAGCTTCCGCACGCACTCGGCGATGATGCGCGGCTCGATCAGGGGCCGCACGGCGTCGTGGAGCAGGACGTCACATTCCTCGTCACCCAGGGCGGAAAGGGCTCGCCAGGTCGACTCGGTCCGGCTCGAACCTCCGTCGATCACCTTGCTGACCTTCGTGAAACCGTTACGCTCCACGAGCGCCCGCACCTCGTCGCCGAACCCGGGGGTCATCAGCACGACGACCTCGTCGATGTCGGGGTGACCGTCGAAGACGGACAGGGTGTGCTCCAGGATGGTCCGGCCAGCGATCTTGAGGAGCTGCTTCGGCGTGTTCAGCCCGACCCGCTGGCCGACGCCTCCGGCCAGGACGACACCGACCGTGCGCAACCGTGATTCGATCATCTTGATCCTCCCCGCCCGCACCATACCCGCCGGGGTGATTGCCCATTAGTGATCACTCGGTTACTTTTCGGGTTACGGCGGGCGTCGAGCGAAATGGGGTCTGACATGCAGGTTCAGCCCGACACGGTCACGCAGACCGTGGCGGTCGTGCTCGCCAACACCCCTGCGGCCCGGCTGGTCTGCGACGGGGGCACCGTGCTCGGACGGCTCACCGAGCAGCTCACCTCTATTCCGGTCGCGGTCAGAGTGGTCGGGCGCGCGGGCGGCGACCTCGCCGAGGACCTCAGGGAGATCGCCGTCGTGGCCAGGGCCGGCTCCGCGCCGCTGGCCATCATCTCAGGTGACGTGGTCGCCCACACCCAGGCCATCGCCGGACTGCTCGCCTACCCGGGGCGCGGCACCGGCGCGCTGGTCGGCCCCGACGGGCCCGGCCCGAGCCCGGTCCGGGCCGAGGACGACCGCGTCGTGGCCGCCGGGAACTCCTTCCACCAGCTCGTCGGGGCCAACGCGACCTTCCGGGGCGTGCTCCAGGTCGGCGCGGCCGATCTGCGCGCGCTGGCCTCGGTCGCGGCCGAGCTGAGCGACCTGGCCCGCGACGACCTGCTCGGCGGCGCCCGCGACGACGAGGCGGCCGACCTGCTGCTGGCCGGGCTGGTGCGCTCGGGCGTCCGGGTCGCGGCGGTGCCGCTGGGGCGGCTCCACGCCGAACGGGTGGCCGGGCAGGAGGCCGCCGACGCCGCGTTCGGCCGTCTCGGCGCGGTCGACGAGGAGCGCGCCCGCCTCGACGCCGCCGTCAAGCAGGACGACGGCTTCTTCGCCACCTACGCCGTCAGCACCTGGTCGCGCCACGTCGTGAAGGCGGCGGCCTGGCTGCGGCTGACGCCCAACGGGGTGACCGGCATCTCGGTCGGGCTGGCCCTGATGGCCGCGATCTGGTTCTCCAGCGGGACCCGCGCCGCCCAGCTCGCCGGGGCGGTCGCGCTCTACCTGTCGTTCGTGCTCGACTGCGTCGACGGGCAGCTCGCCCGCTACACCCGGCAGTTCTCCCCGATGGGGGCCTGGCTCGACGCGACGTTCGACCGGGTCAAGGAGTACGTGGTGTACGTCGGGCTGGCCATCGGCTACTCCGGGGGAGCGGTGGGCGGGCTCACCGGGCCCGACGGCATCTGGGCCCTGGCGGTCGCCGCGATGCTGCTGCAGGCCGTCCGGCACATGATCGATTTCTCGTACGCCGGTGCGGTCGCCGACGCCGCCAAGGTGGGTTCGGCCTACCGGACCCCCAGCGGCACTGTGGCGGTGGCCGCCGACGGCGTCGGGCTGGTGCGGCTGGCCGGGAGGTTCGAGAAGGGCGCGGTCACCCGCTGGGCCAAGAGGATCGTGGTGCTGCCGATCGGCGAGCGCATGGCGCTCATCGCGATCACGGCCGCGTTCTTCAACGCCCACGTCACGTTCGTCGCCCTGCTGGTCTGGGGCGGCATCGCCGCCCTCTACACGCTCACCGGACGGATCGCGAGGTCATTGTGAGGACACTGCCGTGACGACGGTTCACCTTTCGCCGGTGCCCGCCGGGCACGTGGTCGCCTACCGCGACGACGGCCCGCTCTCCGGCGCGATGGGCACGATGGTCTCCGGCCAGATCCCGCCGCTGCCGCCGGCCCTGGTGGGCATGGTCGTGACCGGCGTGCTGCTGGTCCTCGGCATCGCCGGCACCGACGGCCCGGCGGTCTTCGCCCCGGCGGTCGCGCTGCTGCTGGCCGGGCCCGGCTCCTCCCACCGGCACGACGGGCGGCTCGACTGGCTGGTGCCGCCGATCCTGCGCGTCACCGAATACGGCTTCGTGGCCATGGTCGGCTTCGCCCACGGGGTGCCCCCGGTGATCATCTTCCTGCTGCTCGGCGCTATCCTCTTCCACCATTACGACCTGGTCTACCGGGTCCGCCAGCACGTCTATCCGCCCGCGTGGCTCGCGGCGGCCGGGCTCGGCTGGGAGGGCCGGATGCTCGTGGTCGCCGCCGGGGCCTGGTTCGACGGCGTCGCGGCGGTGTTCGTGCTGCTGGCCGTCTACCTGT
The DNA here is from genome assembly GCF_001570605.1 of Herbidospora cretacea. Classification (GTDB taxonomy): domain Bacteria; phylum Actinomycetota; class Actinomycetes; order Streptosporangiales; family Streptosporangiaceae; genus Herbidospora; species Herbidospora cretacea. Next base: position 9,215 of record NZ_BBXG01000019.1, read on the forward strand.
GGGGGATGTTCGGCTGGGAGAGCCTGACCTGCTGGCTGGCCGCCCCGCGTACCGGGACAGAGGCCGCCAATCTCGGCATCCAAGATTAATCTGAACATTAGCCCTCAAGCGGATTACACGTTCGGGTCCGGTTGGCAACTAACCTGTGGGGTTACACGCAGTTCGACCCCAAGGAGCGCACGTTGCTGGGAATGGTGCTGGCCGCCGGAGCCGGCCGCCGTCTAAGGCCCTACACCGACACTCTGCCCAAGGCGCTGGTGCCGGTCGACGGGGAGACGACGATCCTGGACATCGCCCTGGGCAACCTCGCCGCGGTGGACCTCCGCGAGGTCGTGGTGATCGTGGGCTACCAGGCGCAGGCCGTCGTCGACCGCAAGGCGGCCCTTGAGGAGCGCCACGGGGTGAACCTGACGCTGGTCTTCAACGACAAGGCCGAAGAGTGGAACAACGCCTATTCGCTGTGGTGCGCCCGTGACTACTTCTCCCACGGCGTGCTGCTGGTGAACGGCGACACCGTCCACCCCGTCTCGGTCGAGCACACCCTGCTGAACGCCCCCGAGACCAGCGACATCCTGCTCGCGGTCGACGACGTGAAGACGCTGGGCGACGAGGAGATGAAAGTCACCCTCGCGGGCGACGACCTCAAGCGCATCACCAAGCTGATGGAGCCCTCCGAGGCCTACGGCGAGTACATCGGCGCGACCCTCATCCGGCCGGGCGCCGCCGAACGCCTGGCCGACGCGCTGCGTACCACCTTCGAGCGCGACCCCCAGCTCTACTACGAAGACGGCTACCAGGAGATGGTCGAGCGCGGCGAGGCCATCCACGTCGCCCCGATCGGAGACGTGCGCTGGGTCGAGGTCGACAACCACGACGACCTCGCCAAGGCCCGCACCATCGCCACCACCTACTGAGAGGGGGGCACATGCCGATCCTGGCGAGGATGCTCCCCGCCCCCATCACGATGGAAGTACGCCGGGGCGCCATCGCGCAGCTCGGGTCGCTGCTGTCCGACAGCCGGGTGGCGACCTCCGGCCGGGTCGCGGTGGCCGTCGGCGCGGGCCTCGGCGACCGCATCACCAAGGTCATCGCCCCCTCCCTCGGCGACGCCGAGGTCTTCCGGGTGCCCGACGGCTCGGTCGACGCGGCCGTCGCCCTCGGCGCCGACCTGCGCAAGGGCGCCTACGAGGCGCTGGTGGGCATCGGCGGCGGCCGGACCATCGACGTCACCAAGTACGCCGCCTCGCTGGCCGGGATCCCCATGGTCGCCGTGGCGACCAACCTGGCCCACGACGGCATCTGCTCGCCGGTGGCCTCCCTCACCCACGAGGGCGGCAAGGGCTCGTTCGGCGTGCCGATGCCGCTGGCCATCATGATCGACCTCGACTTCGTCCACGACGCCCCGCAGGCGCTGGTGCGCTCGGGGGTCGGCGACGTGATCAGCAACCTGTCGGCGATCGAGGACTGGCAGCTCGGCAACGCCGAGCGCGGTGAGCCGATCGACGGGCTGGCCTGCTCGATGGCGCGGACGGCCGCCGAGGCCATCATCGGCAGGCGCGACTCCGTCGAGTCCGACGCGTTCCTGACCGTCTTGGCCGAGGCTTTGATTCTTTCCGGCATGTCGATGGTCATCGCCGGGTCAAGCCGGCCGACCAGCGGCGGCGATCATGAAATCATGCATGCCGTGGACCAGCTCTTCCCCGGGACCTCCAACCACGGTGAGCTGGCCGGGATCGGCGCCGCCTTCTGCTACTACCTGCGGGCGGACGAGGCGCGGTTCGGCCAGGTCGTCGAGTGCCTGCGCGGGCACGACCTGCCGCTGACCCACGGCGACATCGGCCTGACCGCCGACCAGTTCGTCGAGGCGGTCATGCTGGCCCCGTCGACCCGCCCGGGGCGGTTCACCATCCTGGAACACCTGCGCCTGTCCGAGTCCGAGATCCGTGATCGAGTTGAGGGTTATGTCCACGCCGTCGGTCGCTGAGGTACGCGCCAAGGCGCAGCCCGAGATGACCCTGGAGCGCCGCAACGGTGAACACTGGGCCGGCCTGCTCTACATGCGCAAACTGTCCATCTACGTCACCTGGGCGCTGGCCCGCACCCCCATCACCCCCAACCAGGTCACCGGTCTGATGATCGTGACCGGGGTGGCCGCGGGCGCGGTGCTGGTGCTGCCGGGGCTGGCCGCCGCCGTGCTGGCGGCGATCCTGGTGCAGGTCTACCTGCTGCTCGACTGCTCCGACGGCGAGCTCGCCCGGTGGACCGGCCGCACCTCCCTCACCGGGGTCTACCTCGACCGGGTGGGCCACTACTTCGCCGAGGCCGCCATCCTCATCGGCCTGGGCTTCCGGGCCTCCGAGACGTGGCCCGACTGGTACACCGTGCTCGGGTTCGCCGCCGCTCTGGGCGCGATCCTGATCAAGTCGGAGACCGACCTGGTCGACGTCGCGCGGGCCCGGTCGGGGCTGGTCGCGGCGACCGAGGTCTCGGCCACCCAGTTCCAGTCGCGCAAGCTGGCGCTGGCCCGGCGGGCGGCGGCGGCGCTGCGGTTCCACCGGGTGATCCAGGCGGTGGAGCTGTCACTCATCGTGGTGGTCGCGGCCGTGCTCGACTTCTGGTTCCCGGCGACGCGCATTCTTGTCGTGGCGTGCGCGATCATTGCCGGTGTGCAACTTATTCTGCACTTGGTGAGCATTCTCGCCTCACGGCGGCTCGCTTGAGTTTTGCGGCGATCTCTCTTCTCCGGACACTTCGTGTTTGGTGGGTGTTCGCCGCTGGTTCCGATACGCTTAGTCCGGATTTGCCCGCCCAAAAAGACTCGGTGATCATGAAATCGTGTGTCTCCCACCTCGCGCCGGGGCGATGACGCATGAAGATTTCCTGTGTCATTCTCACGATGGGTAACCGCATCCCGGAGCTCGACCGCGCCGTCGAGTCGGCGTTGACGCAGGTTGACGGGGATATCGAGGTCGTCGTGGTCGGCAACGGCGTCGACGTGCCGCCGCTGGGCGTGGCCCCGCCGCCCGGCTCCTCCGCCGTGGTGAAGACCGTGCGCCTCGACCACAACGTCGGCATCCCCGAAGGACGCAACCGGGGGACGCAGGAGTGCTCGGGCGACGTCGTGCTGTTCCTCGACGACGACGGCTGGTACGCCAACGACAAGGTCGCCTCCCACGTCCGCGAGCGCTTCGCGGCCGAGCCCGACCTGGCCGTCATCTCCTTCCGGGTGATGGACCCCGACGGCGGGGTCGTGCAGCGCCGCCACGTGCCCCGGCTGCGGGCCGGCGACCCCGAGCGGAGCTCGCCCGTCACGACCTTCCTGGGCGGCGCCTGCGCCATCAGGCGGTCGGCGTTCCTCCAGGTCGGCGGCCTGCCGGAGAAGTTCTTCTACGCCCACGAGGAGACCGACCTGGCCTGGCGGCTGCTCGGCGAGGGCTACCGGATCGAATACGACGCCGAGACGGTCATGTTCCACCCGCTCGTGCTGCCGACCCGCCACGCCGACTTCTACCGGCTCAACGCACGCAACCGCGTCTGGCTGGCCCGGCGCAACCTGCCGTGGCCGCTGGTGCTGCTCTACCTCGGCAACTGGATGCTGCTGACGCTGCTGCGCGACCGCTCGCCGTTCGCGCTGCGCGCCTGGTTCCGCGGCTTCGCCGAGGGCTGGCGCGAGTCGGCGGGCGAACGCCGCCCGATGGCGTGGCGGACGGCCTGGCACATGCTCATGCTCGGCCGCCCCCCGATCGTCTAGCTAGAACGCCTCTCCGAAGCTCATGGCGACGTGGGCGGCGGTCATCGACCCCAGCGCGCGCTTGGGCAGCCCGAGTTCGCTGAGCTCCTTGGCGATCGGGTGGTTGCCCAGCCGGATCAGCGCGCCGCCCGGCCGGGCCCGCACCCCGCTCGCCTTCACGCTCCAGCCGGTGCGCCGGGTCGCGCCGTCGCGCTGCGCGAACGCCTCCAGCGCCGGCAGCCCCGCGTTCGGCACCGGCACGCCGGGGCGGAGCAGGATGTCGAGCACGAGCCGCCCGTCCTTGCGCAGCACGCAGCGCTTGTAGGGCGTGCTCTGCCGGACGTCGATGTCGGCCAGTTCCTTCGGGAAGCCCCAGATCACCCGGCCCGCCTCCAGCGTGAACGTCTGGTCGACCGGCAGCCAGTGGACGAACGCGGCCGACCCGCTGGCCCTGATGTCGAGCACCCCCGCCCGCGCCGACCGGCGGGGCGGCGGCCCGGCCTCCGGAGGACGGACCCAGAAGACGACCCCGAACTCGTGGTAGGACCCCAGGTCGGAGTCCTTGTAGTCGGCGAAGAGGAGCGTGCACAGCGCCTTGCCCGGGAGGATCTCGGTCACGTCGAGGCCCGAGTAGGCGATGACCGCCCGAGCCGCGTCGGCCCGGACGAGATAGGTCGCCGCGCCCGCCGTCGCGTCCCTGACCTCCACCGGAAGGTCCACCCGGCGGCCCTGGATGAGATGGCTAGCCATAACCCCAGTACATCAACGCGGGCCCCGGAACGTACAGACTCACACCGCTACGGCGCGGTGCCCGCCGCGGACCGTCACCCGGCCGCGGGCCGAGGCCCAGTTCTCCAGCAGGCCGACGAACTCCGGCGCCCGGTCGGGCCAGTGGAAGGAGGCGCGCGCCTCGGCGTGGCCCTCGGCCGACAGCTTCGCGCGGTGCGCCGGGTCGTCGCGGAGCGCCAGCACCGCCCGGTAGGCGGCCTGCACGTCGCCGAACGGCACGACCGTGCCGCAGCCCTTCATGGCCTCGACGGCCCTGGGCAGCGGCGTCGTGATCACCGGCACGCCCTGGGCCATGTACTCGATCACCTTGGTCGGCGTGGAGTCGCGGTAGTTCGGCACGTCGTGCAGGAGCGACAGGCCCGCCAGGGCGCCCTGGGTCATCCGCAGGGCGTGCCGGTTGGGGACGTATCCGAACCAGTCGAGCAGACCGGTCCGCTGCGCGTCGCGGAGCATCGGGCGCACCTCGGCGTCGGCCGGGCCGATGAGGTCGATCCTGATCCCGTGGGGGCGCAGCAGCCTCGCCAGCTCGATCATCTCGGCCGCGCCGCGCGCCTCGGAGATGTGGCCGACGTACACGACCCGGGACTCGCCCGGAGGGGGTGGGGCGACCTCGGAGACGTAGGTGTGGTTGGGCACCACCGGGTGGTCCTGGGTGAACCGCTCGCGGTAGGACTCCTCGGCCAGGATCAGGTGCAGGCGGCGCTCCGCGCGGGCCTCGACGTTCCGCAGCAGCGGCGGGAGCGTGGTGCGGGCCCAGTCCGGCAGGTACGGCTTGGCGTCGAGGGCGGCGACGGTGTCCTCGTGCACGTCCCACACCGTCACCGGACGCCGCCTCGGCAGCGCCAGCAGCAGCTCGATGTCGTGGACCAGCAGAAGGTCGGCGTCGGCGCAGCCCCGCTTCAGCGCGCTCCGCGCCGCCCGCAGCGCCTTGGCCCGGCGCAGGCCGACGGCGCGCGGCACGTCGATCGCCCGGATGCCCGGCTGCGGGGTCACGTTGCAGTGGGTGAACGGCGCCACGTACGTGACCTCATGGCCCGCGTCGAGCAGCGCCCGGATCTGGCGGTGCATGATCCGGGCGTCCTCCGGATGGTGGACGACCGTGCCGACACATACCTTCATGCAGCGAGGCTGACCGGCAGGTCCGACATGCCCGGATGCGGGGCGTTAACCGCAGCCGAACTACGGCTGAACTTCCGACTGCGGCTTCCGGTAGAGCCAGGTCAGGCGCGGTTCCAGCACCCACCTGAAGACGGCCCTGGTGACCGGCAGGCAGAGGATGATGGCCAGCACGAACGAGCTCACGATGATCGCCAGGGTGCCGAGCGGGCCCTCCAGCCACGACAGCTTCAGCAGCCCGAAGTCCTTGAGGATCAGGATCGGGATGCCGTGGAGGAGGTAGGCGTACAGGGTCCGGGTGCCGAGGTCGCTGAACCAGGTCTCCCGCTTGGGGATGATCGACAGGATCGCGAAGCACAGCGCCAGCACGCCGGTCATCCAGGCCAGGCGGAAGCCGAGGGCGTACAGCCACTCCTGGTTGAGGTCGGCGTAGCTGTACCGGTTGTAGAAGACCTTCAGGCCGAGGTCGGGCGCGAGCACGACCGCCGCGGCGGTCCAGGCCGCCAGGACGAAGGCGCTGATCATCCGCACCCACGACTTCTGCAGCCACTCGAAGTGGTGCGGCTGCAGGATCATGCCCAGCACGAAGAACGGCAGCAGGCCGAAGAACCGGTCCATGCTGAAGTCCTGTTCGAGCTGCGAGAAGCCCGAGATCAGATAGACCGCGACCGCCACCGGGAACGGCCAGCGCAGCCGCCTCCACACCGGCACGGTGATCCGCCACAGCAGCAGCGCGACCAGATACCAGTTCATCCACGCCGGGTCGGTGATGGTCAGCGACCACTTGCCGCCGAGGCCCCACCGCAGCGCGGCGTAGCCGAGCTCCACGACCACATACGGGATGAGGATCGTGTCGACGAGCTTGTTGACCTTGCCCTTGGAGTCCCAGAAGTTCCGCGACAGGTAGCCGCTGATCATGACGAACAGCGGCATGTGGAACGCGAACGCCCAGATGTACCCGGCCTTGTTCGCCGGGTCGGCGTTGATCGTGTCGCGGAGGGCGTGGCTGGAGATGACCAGGGCGATCAGGACGAACTTGACGTTGTCGAGGTGGTGCGAGCGCGGCTTCTTGGCCGGCCGGGCCTCCTCCTCCGACCCCTGCGCCGGGGGCGCCGACATCGGCGGGTTGGCCGCCCAGGCGGGGAGCGGCATGGAGGGGGACTCGGGGAAACCGCCCGTGTGCTGGGCGCCGACGGCGGCGAAGCTGTCGGTCTGGAAGTTCTCGAACCCGGGCGGCTGGGTGGGCAGCGGAGCCGACGGCGGGTCGTAGGGGGAGCGGCGGCGCTGCCACGGGCTCCAGTCGGCGGGAGCCTCGGGTGCGTTCGGACCGCCCGAAGGCGCCGCGCCGGGGGGAGCGGCGGCGTGCGGAATCCGGGGACCCGCGGGAGCGCCGGGCTGCGGGCCGGGCGTGTGCGGGATGCGCTGGCCCGCCGGGGAACCGGGCTGCTGCCCCCGGGCCTCGGCCGGCGCGCCACCGCCGAAGTAGTCGAACCCCTCGCCGGGACCCTCGTCGGCCGAAGGGCGGCGGTCCCGCGGCTTGCGCTGCGGCAACGGCTCGGCCGACTGGGTGTGGGGGGCGGCGAGCGGACCGGTGCCGGAGTAGGGGGCGGGCGCGGACAACGGGCCGGATCCGGGGAAGGACCCGGGCTGCCCGGCGTCGGGGAAGGGATGGCCTCCGGTCGCGCTGCCGGGGAACGGATTGCCGCCGGTCGTGCTACCCGGGAAGGGGTGGCCGCCGGTCGCGTTACCGGGGGAGGGATTGCCGCCGGTCGTGCTGCCGGGGAAGGGGTGGCTTTCCGTCGTGCCGGGGAAAGGGTTTGCCCCTGTCGCCGTGCCCGGGAAGGGGTTTGCCGCCGCTCCGGTGCCCGGGAAAGGGGCGGGCTGTCCTGCGCCGGGGAAGGAGCCGGGGCCTTCTCCCAGACCGCTACCGGGGAAGGGGCCGGGCTGGCCCGCGCCAGGGTGTCCCGGGCGGTTCTGACCGGGGGCCGTGGCGCCGGGACCGTCTAAGTCGCCGGGGAAGGGGGACGGCTGGCCCGGCGGGGCGAAGGAGTCGGCGAGCCGGCCGCCTGAGGCGTAGGGGTTCGGCGGGAGGTGCTGCGGGCCGGTCGAGTGGGTTCCGTGGTGCCCGGGGGAGGTCTGCTGGTCGACCGGCTGGCCGGGGGCCAGGGGGTCGGCGCGGGGGATGGCCGGGAGATCGATGTGGGTGTCGTCGGTGATCCGGCCCATCACTCCAGTGGGTGCGTCCTCAGCGTCCGGATTCGGAACCGGGGGGCGGTTTCGGATGTCGCTCACGTGTCACTCACGGAAGAACGCTCAGCTATCTGTCAGAGGGCGGAAACAGACAAGGCCTGACAACACCCCCATGGTGGTTAAAAGGGGTGCCCAGGCCGGACACCCCACCTTAACGTTCTTGTCGCCGGGATGTCGCAGGAGGGCGGAATCTCCAGGAAATCCCAGATTCCACCCTCCGGCAACGGAAAACCCCGTCGAACAGGGGCGTCAGGTCGCGCAGATGTCGGTGTTCGCGTCCACCGTCGACTCGTCCTCGGCCGCCGACAACGGGACCTTGACGCCGCCGAAGTCCTTGCCGATGACCAGCTGGATGACCGGGCCGACGGCCTTCTTCGGCCCGCCCGGCGGCGGGGTGGCCGCGGTGAACGGCTTGGTGTTGGCCACCGGCAGCAGCGTCGTCGACGGGTCGATCGGCTTCAGCAGGGACGCGATGAGCATCTTCGACCCCTCCCAGCCCTCGCCCTTGTAGGCGACCGAGCTGGTCTCCTGGTCGCTGCCGTCGGCCTTGCGGCCGTCGCCGATCTGGGTGACCCGGAAGCCCTGCGCGGTCAGCGCCTCGGCGACCTCGCTGGCCTTGCCGGTGGTGTTGGTGCCGTTCACGACCTGGACCCGGACCTGCGCGGGCTCGGTCGGCTTCGGCGCGGGCGGAGCCGACGGCTTGGCCTCGCCGCCGCCCTCGCTCGATCCGCCCTCGGCCTGCGGGACGGCCGACGGGGGCGGGCTCGGTGCGGCCGTGGCGACCTCGCTGTCGGTGCGGATGGCCGCGAACAGGTTGTCGGCCTGCGGCTGCTTCCACTGCACCCGGTCGGGGTCGGCCACGTAGGCCTCCCAGGGGACCGTGATGGCCTTGAAGCCCTTGGCGGTCAGCTTCTGGGCGCTGCGCGCGATCTGGATCAGCGTCTCGGTGTTGAGCTGGTCGTCCATCTCGACCGAGCCGGTCGCGGCGCCGACGAACTCGGCGAGCTTCGGCAGGTCGCTGATCAGGTCGCTGCTGGTGGCCTTCTTCACGACCTGCGAGATGAAGACCTGCTGGCGCTTGATGCGCTCGATGTCGCTGCCGTTGCCGATCTTGCGGATGCGGACGTAGCCGAGCGCGGCCTCACCCTTCACGACCTGGCGGCCGGCCGGGAGGGTGAGCTTGGAGGCGCGGTCGTTCACGGCCTGGGGCAGGCAGATCTCGATGCCGCCGAGCGCGTTGACGATGTTCTTGAACCCGGTGAAGTCGACCTTGAGGTAGTGGTCGATGCGGATCTGGGTGAGCGACTCGATCGTGCGGATCGTGCACACGATGCCGCCCAGGTTGAACGCCGAGTTGATCATGCCGAGCTGGGCCGGCATCGCCTGCTTGGTCTGCACGTTCTCGCACGACGGGATCTGCACCATCGAGTCACGCGGGAAGCTGATCAGCCGCGCCTGGTCGCGCTGCGGCGAGACGTGGAGCAGCATGATCGTGTCGGTGCGCTCGCTGTGGTCCTCGCGGGCGGCCTTCTGGCCGTAGCGGGCGTTGTCGCCCTGCCGGGTGTCGGAGCCGACCAGCAGCACGTTGATCGCGCCGGTCTGGTTCTCCGGACGGTCGGCGCCCAGGGCGTCGTTGACGTTGACCTGGCGGATGTTGCCGAGCGTGCGGCGGTAGACGGTGTAGGCGGTGAGGCTGCCGGCGACCATCACGGTCGTGAGCACGACGCTGATCCAGCCGAGCGCGCCCAGGCCGGGCTTCTTCCCCCGGCCGCCGCCTCCGGCCTTCGGGGCCTTCTGCGGCCCGCCGGGCGGAGCGGGCGGAGGGCCGCCGACCGACGCCGCGAGCGGCGGCCCGGGCGGCGAGGACATGGCGGCGGCCGGGACGTGGTGCTGAGGCGGGACGGGGACGTCGCCCTCGTCGTCCTCCTCGTCGTTCTTGCGGCGCTTCAGCCAGCGGAACCGGCGCGGCTCCTCGTCGTCGTCGTCCCAGCGGTCGCCGACGCCCCAGCGGTGTTCGTCGAAGTCGGGGTCGCCCGCGGTCTCGCGCTGGCGGGAGGCCTGCTCCGGATACATGGGCGGCGGCTCGAAGGCAGGCTGCTGCTGGGGGCCGCCACCGGGGTCGGCGGCGCCGAAGGACCACGCACCGCTGCCCCAACCTGGCTGGTCGCCGGAGGGGACGTTCCGGTGGTCGCTCATACCGTCTCCTCGACTGAAAACGCGTCGAAGGCGGGGGCGTCGTGAATGTTTCGCTCGCTCATTGCGCCTTCGAGATTAGGTCACGATGCGGTCGCCCGGCCCAGCGATCTCTTATTTGGGCTGGCGGACAGCATACTCATTTAGGGACATTTCACGGTATGCGGTTGTGCTGAGCTTTACTTGCATTTCACTGACGTCGCAGATGAGAGGGCCAGCGCGGCGGCCAGGAACGCCAGGGGGGCGGCGGGCAGAACATACCGGTAGTCGAAGACCGCCGTGGCGGCCGGGACCACCAGGAGCGCCCACGCGACCGCCCACGGAATGAGGACGTCCGAACGGCGCACCGCGATGACCGGACAGAGCAGAACGAGCAGGAGCAGCGGCCCCGGTAGTGCCAGCACACTCTGGTAGTTACGGAGCCAGCCCGCCACAGGTTCGATGACTTGCGTTGATATAGGGCCGTTTTCATAGCGGCGGGCGAGTTCGATCCCAAGCGTGTCCCGGGTCTGCGGCTCGGCCGGGACCGCCTGCGGGAACTCGTAGGCGGCGTACACCTCGGCGTTGGGGTAGACCGGCCGGCCCGGCTCGAACGCCCTGACCAGATCCCGCGCGACCACGGCCAGGTAGTCGCCCGGCTGCCTGGTGATGGCGAGCACCGCGAACCGCTGCGCCAGGGCGTCGTTGGCCGCTGTGAACGTCTCTCCCGGCAGCCTGACCAGGGGAGACGTCTCGTCCCACACGTAGTCCTGGGCGGGCGGCCTCGGGTCGCGGTCGTCGCAGAGCACGGCGAGGTCGGCGGGCGGCTTCATGACCTGACATTCGGCGAAGGGCATGACGCGGACGTAAAGGAAGGCCCCGTTCGCGCCCACGAGTCCCACCCGGTCGTGGGTGGCGTGGAACCACGCCGCGTAGGCCACGACCGGCACCAGCGCCCCGACGGCGAAGATCCCCGCGAGCCTGCGGGCGCGCCATCCGTACAGGACCAGGAAGACGACGATCAGCGGCAGGCCGACGGTCCGGGTGACCGTGGCCGCCGCCAGCAGCAGCCCGATCCCCAGCGCCCGGCGCCAGGTCGGCGGCCGCAGCGCCAGGACGGTGGCCGCGACGACGAGGAACAGGAAGAGCGTGTCGGAGACGAGCAGGTGTTCGAGCTGGATCTGGTACGCGTCGAGCAGCACCACCGCCGCCGCGACCACCCCGAGGACCTTCCGCCGGATCGCGCCGTAGACCATCGCCGCGACCGCGAGCCCCATCAGGTGCTGGACGACCACCACCAGCCCGAAACTGTGGAAGGGCTCGAACAACCGCAGGAAGAACGAATACCCGGCCGGCCGCACGAGATCGGGCCGCGGCCGGATGGCCGTCACGACATAGGTGTAGGTGTCCGGAAACCAGAGCGCGGGCTGATACCCGATCACCGCCAGCCCCCGCAGCGCCGCCCCGAGCAGGAACACCCCGGCGAACCACCGGTTCTCCCGCACCCAGGCGAGCCCCCGGTCCAGCCGCGACGGCACCGCTCGCGTCGCCTGGCGCTCCGCGCTCACATCCTCAGCGGTCACGCGACCGACCCGACGCCGGGCGGCTGGCGGAGGAGGCGGCCGTGCTGTCCCGTCCCGGTGAGAACAGCCGACGCTCGGCGGCCCGCCGACGGCGGTGACTTGCGGGGTGGGCGATGGGCGGTCATCGGGCTCCAGGTCAGGGCCGGTCGTAGGGGCGCGTCGCCCGGCCACGGTACACCGCTAGGCTCTGGCCCATTCGCGCGCTGAGGATCGACCTGTCACCGGGACGGCTGCTGGCCGTCGGGTCGGCGCTGCCCGCGCTCGCCCTGTCGGGCTGGCTGCTGGCGGGGCTGGCGCTGGTGTTCCTCGGCTGGTTCGGGATCTGGCAGATGGTCCTGCTGGGGGTCCCGGCGGCGGCGCTGTTCGCGTGGGCGGGGTGGCCCCGCGACGCCGTCGAGGCGAACTGGGCGCAGGCGGGGGCGGTGTTCCTGGTCGCCGTCGCGTCGGGGGTGTTCAACACCGTCTACGCCTCGCAGCAGTACATCGTCCGGCGCGACCCGGCGACCTACGAGCAGTACGCCATCTGGCTGCAGAGACACGGCGGGCTGCCCATCCCCGAGAACGCCGCGGCCTTCGGCGGAGGCGACGCGGCGCTCCGGTTCGCCAGCATGGGGTTCTACGCCCACGACGGCGCGGTCGTGCCGCAGTTCATGCCGGGCGCGCCGATCCTCTACGCCTCCGGGTTCACCCCGGCGATCCTCGGCGCGCTGGCGGTGCTGACCGTCGGGGGAGTGACCGCCCGGCTCGCCGGGGCGCGGCACGCGTGGATCGGGGCGCTGGCGTTCGCGGTGGCGCTGCCGATCCTCTACACCTCGCGGACCACGTTCAGCGAGATCCCGTCGCTGGTCCTGCTGTTCGGCGGGATCGCCCTGGTGCTGGCCGGGCGGCGGATGTTCGTGGCCGGGCTGGTGTTCGGGCTGGCGCTGCTGGTCCGGATCGACGGGCTGCGGGACATCCTGCCCGTGCTGGTCTTCGGGATGGTCGCGGAGCGGAAACTGCTGGCGGGGGTGGTCGCCGGGGGCGGGGTCGGGTTCGGCGCGGGGTTCGTGCTGTCGCGGCCCTACTTCGACTACCTGAGCGGCTCGCTGCTGCCGCTGCTGGCGATCTGCGCGGTCGTGCTGGTGGTGGCGCCGTTCGTGAAACGGGTCCCGCGCCGGCTGCCCGGCGTGGCGGCGGCGGGAGTGGTGCTCGGGGTGCTGGCCTTCGCGGTCAGGCCGCTGGTGGAGACGGTGCGGCGGCCGGTGACCAATCCCGACGACGAGCTCACCGCCCAGCTCATCGCGGCGGTGCAGAAGGCCAACGGGCTGCCGGTCGACCGCACACGTCTCTATTACGAGGACTCGCTCTACTGGGTCGTCTGGTACGTCGGCCTGCCCGCCCTCCTGCTCGCGGTCTTCGGCGCGTTCACGCTGGCGCGGAAGATGGAGCGGCCGTGGCTGCTGCCGACGGCGATCATCCTGTGGACCACCGTGACCACGCTCTACCGCCCGGCCATCACGGCCGACCATCCGTTCGCCGCGCGCAGGCTGGTCCCGGTGATCATCCCCGGGCTGGTCCTGCTGGCGGCGTGGGGGGCCAGGAAGCTCCCCCTGTGGGCGGCCGCCGGGCTGCTGGTCGTCCCGCCCGTGATCACCTCGATCGGCACCGCGTTCACCCCGATCGAGCGGGGGGAACTGGCCGCCGTACAGGGGATGTGCGACGCGATCCCGGAGGGCTCGACGGTGCTGATCGTCGAGCGGGTCACCGGCGACCGGCTCACCCAGGTGGTCAGAGGGCAGTGTGGCTTCCCGACGGCCAGAGTCGCCTACCCCGAGGGGAAGGACGTGCCCCTCGAAGCCGATGTGCGCAGGATCATCGCGAAAACGCGTGATCCGGTGCTGCTCGCGGCCGAACCCGGGCAGCTCACCGCCTATGGGACACCCCGGCAGGTCATGGCGCTGCGGACCCGGCAGGACGAGCGTTCTCTGGTCGAAGCCCCTGACGGCACGTGGTCGCTGAGCGTCGACGTCTGGCTCGCCGTGCCGTGATGTGCGGTCGGCGTGCGACTGGGCAGAGTACCCTCTTCCGACGTGGACATGCCCCCGGAGAGTGGACCAGTGGTGAGCGAGAATCCCTACGTCACGATCGTGCTGCCCTGCTACAACGAGCAGGACCATGTGATCGACGAGGTCGAGCGGATCAGCGCCGCCATGGACTCCTCGGGCTACACCTACGAGCTGGTCGCCGTCGACGACTGCTCGACCGACGACACGCTGGAGCGGCTCCGCGAGGCCGCGCCCCGGTTCCCGAACATGCGCATCCGCGCCTTCCACCGCAACGGCGGGTCGGGCACGGTCCGGCGCATCGGCTCGCAGGAGGCGCGCGGTGAGATCGTCGTCTGGACCGACGCCGACCTGACCTACCCCAACGAGCGCATCCCCGAGCTGGTCCAGATCCTCGAGAAGGACCCGACGATCGACCAGGTCGTCGGGGCCCGCACCACCGAGGAGGGCTCCCACAAGCTGCTGCGGGTGCCGGCCAAGTTCGTGATCAGGAAGGTGGCCGAGCGGCTGGCCGGGCAGAAGATCCCCGACCTCAACTCGGGCCTGCGGGCGTTCCGCAAGTCGGTCGCCAAGCCCTATCTGCGGCTGCTGCCGCCCGGGTTCTCGTGTGTCACGACGATCACGCTGGCGTTCCTGTCGAACCAGCACGACGTCTACTACCTGCCGATCGACTACGCCAAGCGGGCCGGGAAGTCGAAGTTCAGCTTCTTCGGCGACGCCTACCGCTACATCCTGCAGGTGCTGCGGATGATCATGTACTTCAACCCGTTGAAAGTGCTCATGCCGCCCGCCCTGTGGCTGGTCGGGATCGGCCTGGTCAAGGGCGCCTACGACGTCGTCAACTACGGCTTCTACCTGACCAGCAACGCCATCGTGATCTTCCTGTCGGGCATGCTGATCGGCTCCGTCGCGCTGCTGGCCGACCTGATCGTGCGGTCGCGCGGCAACGAGTGATGAGAGTCGTCATCGTCGGGCCGACCTTCCCCTACAAGGGAGGCGGGGCCCAGCACACCACCGAACTCGCCCACCGGCTCGCGCGGGCCGGCCACGACGTCGTGATCGAGTCGTGGCTGGCGCAGTATCCGTCGTTCCTCTATCCGGGCGTGCAGACCATCGACACCCCCGAGGGCGAGCCGTTCCCGGACACCCGGCGGATCCTCGACTGGCGCCGCCCCGACGGGTGGGTCGCCTGCGGCCGCCGCTCGCGCGACGCCGACCTGGTGATCCTGACGGTCCTGTCACCCGTGCAGGTCCCGCCCTATCTGGGGATCCTGCACGGCCTGCGCAGGCGGACCCGGGTGATCGCGCTCTGCCATAACGTGCTGCCCCACGAGACCAAGCCCTACGACAAGCCACTGATGAAGGCGCTGCTCAAGAGGGTCGACGGCGTGCTGGTCCACTCGGAGGCGCAGGGGACGCTGGCGCGGGAGCTCGGCCAGCCGTTCGTCAAGGTCGCGCCCCTGCCACCCCATCTGCCCTCGATCGGGCTCTCCTCCGAGGGCGCTCTCAGCAGGCGGTTGCTGTTCTTCGGCATCGTCCGCCCCTACAAGGGCCTCGACCTGCTGCTGCGGGCGCTGGCCCAGGTCCCGGACGTGCGGCTGACCGTGGCCGGGGAGTTCTGGGGCGGCACCGAGACCACGATGGCGCTGATCCACGAGCTCGGCCTGGCCGACCGGGTGGAGCTGCGCCCCGGTTACGTCCCGGCCGGCGACGTGCCGAAGCTGTTCGCCGAGGCCGACGCCCTCGTGCTGCCCTACCGTTCGGCGACCGCCTCCCAGAACGTCTGGCTCGGCCACGAACACGGTGTCCCGGTCATCGCCACCCGGGTCGGCGCGCTGGCCGACAATGTGACCGACGATGTCGACGGCCTGCTGGTCGAACCCGGCTCCGCCGACGCCCTCGCCGCCGCCCTGCGCCGGTTCTACGAACCCGGCACCCCCGAACGCCTCCGGGCCGGGGTCAAGGCGGTCGACCCCGAGCCGTACTGGTCCGCCTACCTGGCCGCGCTCTGACACTTCAGCACGAGGGAAGGACGCCCGTGGGCACCGAACGCGCCGCGCAACTGGAGTACTCCGAGTTCCAGTCGGCGATGCTGGACGAGGCCAAACGCCGCCGCAAGGCCGCCAAGATCATCGCCGTGCTGGCCCACTTCCTCGGTCGGGCCGAGCGCCCGCTCGAAGGCCTGACCGTGGCCGACATCGGCTGCTCGGCGGGCTTCATCGCCGACGAGCTCGCCCTGGCCGGGGCCCGGCACACGTTCGGGATCGACATCGACGTGCCGGGCCTGCGCAAGGCCTCGGCCCGGTTCGGCGAGCGGGTGGCGTTCGTGTGCGGCGACGGGACCCGGCTGCCGTTCCCCGACGGCTCGGTCGACGTCCTGGTCTTCAACCACATCTACGAGCACGTCGTCGACCCCGACGCGGTGATCGCCGACATGCACCGGGTGCTGTCCGACGACGGCGTCCTCTACCTGGGCCTGGGCAACAAGCTGGGGATCATGGAACCCCACTATAAGCTCCCGTTCCTGTCCTACCTGCCGCCCCGCGCCGCCGACCGCTACGTCCGGGCCTTCGGCCGGGCCGACAACTACTACGAACGCTTCCGCACGCGCGGCGGCCTGCGCCGCATGCTCGACGACTTCCACGTGTGGGACTACACCTTCCCCGTCCTGGCCACCCCGGAGGCCTTCGCCGGCGGCGAGCTGTTCGCCGGGGCGGCGGGCAAGGCCGCGAAGGCCACCCTGGAGAAGACGCCCCGCCCCGCGCTGCGCGCGCTCCTGCCGATCGTGCCCACCTATATCTGGGTCGCGACCAAGACCCCGCGCCGCCCGGCGGGCATCATGCTGCCGCAGCCGCCCGAGGCGGTCCTGACCCGCAGGCAGGCAGCTCCGGCGTCGTGACAAAGGCTGATGAATCCGGCGTGGAAGAGGACGGGCAGGCAGGCACTGGCGCTTCGCGCGGCGACGACGTAGGGAGCCGCTCCGGCGGGCCGGCAGGTCCTGCCGATGAGCGAAGTTCCGGTGGGCCTGGTCGCGCGGCCGGTTCTGGCGGCTCTGGTCACGCGGCCGCTTCTGGTCACGCGGCCGGTTCTGGTCGCGTGGCCGGTTCTGGTCGCGTGGCCGAGGAAGTGGTCGCGCCGCCTCGGAAGTCGCTGGTGAAGCGGGTCGTCAGGTTCGGGTTCCTGGCGGTGGCCCTGGGGTTCGGGGTCTGGGCGGTGGTCTCCCAGTGGGAGGCGATCAGCGACGGGCTGAGCCGGCTCTCGTGGCCGCTGCTCGGGTTGTCGCTGGTCGCGGTCATCGTGGCGTTGCTGGCCGGGATGCTCATGTGGCGGGCGCTGCTGGCCGACCTCGGGTCGCCGCTGCGGCTGGCCGACGCGTCGAAGATCTTCTTCATCGGGCAGCTCGGGAAGTACATCCCCGGCTCGGTCTGGCCGGTGCTGGCGCAGATGGAGATGGGCAAGGACCACGGCATCCCGCGGGCCAGGAGCGCGGCGGCCTTCTTCCTGACCTACCCGATCTATCTCGCGACCGGCCTGCTGGTCGCCGTCGCGACCCTGCCCGCCTTCGCCGGTGACTCGGTGGCCGGGTATGCCTGGCTGCTGCTCCTGCTGCCGGTCCTCGCTGTCGGGCTTCATCCGAAGGTCGTCAACGGGGTGCTCAATCTGGGGTTCAGGCTGCTCGGGCGGCCTCCGCTGGAGCGGCCTCTCACGGCGAGGGGGGTGCTGACCTCCACGGGGTGGGCCTTCGCGGGGTGGGTGGCCTACGGCGTGCAGCTCGCGGTGATCGTGCACGGGCTGGGGGCGACCGGGCCGCGCGCGGTGGTCCTCAGTTTCGGGGCGTTCGCGCTCGCCTGGTGTCTCGGGTTCGTCTTCGTGCTGGCCCCGGCGGGGGCGGGGGTGCGGGAGGTCGCCATGGTGGCGGCGCTGGCCCCGGTGCTCGACCAGGGGTCGGCGATCGCCGCCGCGCTGGTGTCGCGGGTGGTGGTCTCCGTGGGTGATCTGGTCTGTGCGGCGTTTGCGGGTTGGCGTGCGAGCAAAACGGAAAAAACCGTGGAATAGCTACGGAATCCGTTCCTGGAACGTGGCCGCTCGTGTGATTTCGCTCACGATTGGCGTTCCAGGCGGCCTACAGTTAAGGACACAGGCGAAGGAATCGGGGCCTTCCGTCACGAACTTCCTTCGCCGCGCTGTGCTGAGGGGAGCGACCACGTTGAAACCCCGAGTGCTCGTCGACGCCGCGGCCGTACCGGCCGACAGAGGCGCCCTGATCCGCTACGTCGACGGACTGCTGGCGGCCCTCGACCAGCAGGGCGCCGATCTCGTCATCGTCTGCCAGCGGGCCGACGCCGAACGGTACGCCCATCTCGCGCCCGGCGCGAAGATCGTGCCCGGCCCCCACGCCATCGCCAACCGGGGCGCCCGGCTCGTCTGGGAGCAGACCGGGGTGCCGCTGCTGGCCCAGCAGGTCGGCGCCGACGTGATCCACGCGCCCTTCTACTCGGTGCCGCTGCGCTCGGAGGTGCCGAGCGTGGTCACCATCCACGACGTCGCCTGCTTCACCGAGGCCGACCAGTACGAATCCGACCGCGCCGCCTTCTTCCGCTCGGCCACCAAGACCGCCGCGCGGGCCGCCCGCCGGGTGATCACGCCGTCGAAGGCGACCCGGGACGAGCTCATCCGGGTCGTCGGCGCCGCCCCCACCCGGATCGACGTCGCCTACCACGGCGTCGACCTCGACCTGTTCCACCCGCCGGCCGAGGCCGAGGTCCGCCGGGTGACCAGCCGCCTGGGCCTGCACGGCCGCCCTTACGTCGCTTTCGTCGGCCCGGCCGAGCCGCGCAAGAACGCGCCCAACCTGATCAGGGGCTTCGCCAAGGCGGTCGAGGGCATGGACGAGCCGCCCGCGCTGGTCATCGCCGGGCCGGCCGAGAGCGGTCGTGAGGTCGAGGCGGCCATGCGGTCGCTGCCCGAGGGCGTCACGGTCGTGCGGACCGGCTATCTGCCCTTCGCCGATCTCGCCGGGTTCTACGGCGGCGCGCTGGTGGCGGCGTTCCCGTCCCGGTGTGAGGGGTTCGGGATGCCGGTGCTGGAGGCGATGGCGTGCGGCACACCGGTTCTGACGACCCGGCGCACCTCTCTTCCCGAAGTGGGCGGGGACGCGGTGGCGTACACCGAACCTGATTCGAGGAGCATCGGGGTGGCGCTGCGGACCCTTCTCGACTCACCCGGGCGACGCGTGGAACTGGGTGCCGCGGGGCTGGCCAGAAGCCGGGAATTCACGTGGAAGATGTCCGCTCACGCACATCTGGTGTCCTATCAGCGTGCGACGGAACATTGAGTTAGCCTCGCCCATGTGACGGAGCCTTCTTTGCCCCAGCCCGGCCAGCTTGAGGCGATTCTCCTGGTGGGAGGGCAGGGCACGCGGCTGCGTCCGCTGACCCTGTTCACCCCGAAGCCGCTGCTTCCCACGGCGGGGGTGCCCTTCCTCGCCCACCAGCTCGCCAAGGCGCGGGCCTGCGGGGTGACCCGGATCGTCTTCGCGACCTCCTACAAGGCCGAGATGTTCGCCGAGGCGTTCGGCGACGGGTCGGCGTTCGGGCTGGAGATCGTCTACATGACCGAGGAGACCCCGCTCGGCACCGGCGGCGCGATCCGCAACGCCGCCGAGGGACTGACCGTCGCGCCCGACGCGCCGGTGCTGGTGCTCAACGGCGACATCCTCTCGGGCCACGACATCTCCGCCCAGGTCGCCTGCCACGTCCAGGGCGGCGCCGCCGTCACGCTCCACCTCACCGAGGTCGACGACCCCTCGCGGTTCGGCTGCGTGCCGACCGACGACCACGGCCGGGTGACGGCCTTCCTGGAGAAGACCCCCAACCCCGTGACCAACCGGATCAACGCCGGCTGCTACGTCTTCACCCGGTCGGTCATCGACACGATCCCGTTCGGCGAGGTCGTCTCGGTCGAACGGCAGACCTTCCCGGGCCTCATCGAGGCGGGCCGGACGGTGCTCGGCTTCGCCGACTCGACCTATTGGCTGGATGTGGGCACTCCGGCGGCCTTCGTCCAGGGTTCCTCCGATCTCGTACGCGGCCTGCTCGCCTCCCCCGCCCTCCCCGGCGCGCCCGGAGAGGCGCTGGTGCTCGACGGCGCGACCGTTTCGCCCGAAGCCAAGATCACCGGCGGTTCGGTGATCGGGGCGGGGGCCTCCGTGGGGGCCGGGGCGACCGTGCGGGGTAGCGTGGTGGCCGAAGACGCCCAGATCGCGGCCGGTGCGACGGTGGTCGACTCGGTGGTCGGCGCCGGGGCGTCCATCGCCGAGGGGGCCGTGGTGCGGGAGTCGGTGATCGGCGACAGGGCGTCCATCGGGGCGCGCAACGAACTGACGGCGGGAGCCCGGGTCTGGCCCGGCGTCGACCTGCCGGAATGCGCGGTGAGATTCTCAAGCGATGGCTGATGCCCGAACGTAGCTGGCGGCCCGGCGGCCCCCTGAACCTGGGGCTCACGCTGGCGCCCCACCGGCACGGCTCCGGTGACCCCGTCTGGCAGACCACTCCCGACGGGGCCCTCTGGCGCGCCTGCCGCACGCCCGAAGGCCCGGGAACGCTCAGGATCTCCGTCGTCGCAGGTCAGGTCCATGGCCTGGCTTGGGGGCCGGGCGCCGAATGGCTTCTCGACACGATGCCCGACCTGCTGGGCGCCGGCGACCCCGCCGAGGAGTTCGGCGCGCTGCTCGACGCGATGGGCGACGACCCCGTCGCCGGATTCCTCAAGGCCCTGCACGTGCGCGCCGCGGGGCTGCGGATCGGCCGGGCCGGGCGGGTCTTCGAGGCGCTGGTGCCCGCCGTGCTGGAGCAGAAGGTGGTGGGCCGGGAGGCGTTCCGGGCGTGGCGCTGGCTGGTCCGCAAATACGGCGACCCCGCTCCGGGCCCCGGCCCCGAAGGGCTGAGGGTGCCGCCGTCGCCCGACACCTGGCGGCTCGTGCCGTCGTGGGACTGGCACCGGGCGGGTGCGGAGGCCGTACGGGCCAGGACGATTGTCAACGCGGCCCGCCACGAGGGAAAGCTGGAGACGGCGAGCACCACGTGGGAGGCCGACCGCCTGCTCAGGGCCCTGCCCGGCATCGGCGTCTGGACCTCCGCCGAGATCCGCCAGCGGGCCTGGGGCGACGCCGACGCCCCCAGCGTGGGCGACTTCCACATCCCCGGCCTGGTCGGCTACGCCTTCACCGGCGAGAAGACCGACGACGAGGGCATGCTCCGCCTCCTGGAACCCTTCGCCGGCCACCGCCACCGGGTGGTCCGCCTGATCGAGATGAGCGGCCGCCGTCCCCCGGGCCGGGGCCCGCGCATGGCTCCCCGCGACTACCGATCTTTCTGATCAACGTAATGTGCAGGGTATGACGGCAGGAATGCGACGGGCGCTGGCACGCGCACGCGACGGCAAGACGATCGACGTGGCCGAGGCGGCCATCCTCCTGGAGGCCCGCGGCGCCGACCTCGACACCTTGCTCGACCACGCCTCCCGCATCCGCGACGCGGGCCTGGCGGCGGCGGGCCGCCCCGGTGTGATCACCTACAGCCGGAAGGTCTTCATCCCGCTGACCCGCCTGTGCCGCGACCGCTGCGGCTACTGCACCTTCGCCACCGCCCCCGCGAAGCTGCCGAGCCCGTTCCTGTCGCCCGACGAGGTGCTGGCCATCGCCCGCGAGGGCGCTTCGATGGGCTGCAAGGAGGCGCTGTTCACCCTGGGAGACCGGCCCGAGGACCGCTGGCCGGTCGCGCGAGAGTGGCTCGACGCCCATGGCTACGACGACACGCTCTCCTACGTACGCGCCATGGCGATCCGCGTGCTGGAGGAGACCGGCCTGCTGCCCCACCTCAACCCGGGGGTGCTGACCTGGCGTGACTTCCAGCGGCTCAAGCCGGTCGCGCCGTCGATGGGCATGATGCTGGAGACCACCTCGACGGCCCTGTTCACCGAGAAGGGCGGGGCCCACTACGGCTCGCCCGACAAGGCCCCGGCCGTCCGCCTGCGCGTCCTCGAAGACGCCGGGCGCTCCAACGTGCCGTTCACGACCGGCATCCTGATCGGGATCGGCGAGACGATCCTCGACCGGGCCGAGTCGATCTTCGCCATCCGGCGGGTGGCCCGCGAATACGGCGGCATCCAGGAGGTGATCGTCCAGAACTTCCGCGCCAAGCCCGACACGGCGATGCGCGGCATGCCCGACGCCGACCTCCAGGAACTGGCCGCCACGATCGCGGTGACCCGCCTGGTGCTGGGCCCGCGCATGCGCGTGCAGGCCCCGCCCAACCTGATCGGCGACGAACACGGCCTGATGATCCGGGCCGGCATCGACGACTGGGGCGGGGTGTCCCCCCTGACCCCCGACCACGTGAACCCGGAACGTCCCTGGCCGCACATCGACGACCTCGCTTCACGAACGGCTGTGTCCGGCTTCGACCTGCGGGAACGCCTGACGATCTACCCCGAGTACGTCCGCGCCGGCGAACCCTGGCTCGACCCCCGCCTGCTGACCCACGTCTCCGCGCTGGCCGCCGACGACGGCATGGCCCTCGACGTGAATCCGTCAGGCCATCCCTGGCAGGAGCCTGACGGCGGCTTCGCCGCGTCGGGCCGCGTCGATCTGCACACCGAGGTCGACGTGTCCGGCCGGACCAACGACCGCCGCGACGACTTCGACGACGTCTACGGCGACTGGGACGCCCTTCGCGACCGCCTCCCCACGGCGGTGTCCATCACCGGCGACGGCGCCGAGGCCCTCCGCCAGGCCGCCCGCGACCCCCTGGCCCTGACCGACGCCCAGGCCGAGGCCCTGCTGAGCCTGACCGGTGACGCCCTCGACGAACTGTGCGCCCTGGCCGACGGCCTCCGGCGCGAGGTCAACGGCGACGACGTGACCTACGTCGTCAACCGGAACATCAACTTCACCAACGTCTGCTACACCGGCTGCCGCTTCTGCGCCTTCGCCCAGCGCCGCACCGACGCCGACGCCTACACCCTCAGCCTCGACCAGGTCGCCGACCGCGCCGAGGAGGCCTGGGCGGCCGGCGCGACCGAGGTCTGCATGCAGGGCGGCATCCATCCCGACCTGCCCGGCACCGCCTACTTCGACATCGCCCGCGCGGTCAAGGCGCGGGTCCCGGACATCCACGTCCACGCCTTCTCCCCGATGGAGGTCATCAACGGCGCCAGCCGCACCAACCTGTCCATCGAGGACTGGCTGACAGGAGCCCGCGAGGCGGGCGTCGACTCGCTCCCCGGCACGGCCGCCGAGATCCTCGACGACGACGTCCGCTGGGTGCTGACCAAGGGCAAGCTCCCCACCCGCGAGTGGGTCGACGTCATCACCACGGCCCACCGGGTGGGCATCCCCACGACCTCCACGATGATGTACGGCCACGTCGACAACCACGCCCACTGGATCAAGCACATCCGCCTGATCCGCCGTCTCCAGGAGGAGACCGGGGGCTTCAGCGAGTTCGTCCTGCTCCCGTTCGTCCACCACAGCGCCCCCATCTACCTGGCGGGGATCGCCCGCCCCGGCCCCACCGCCGACGAGAACCGCGCCGTCCACGCGGTGTCCCGGCTGCTGCTGCACGGCGCCATCCACAACATCCAGTGCTCCTGGGTGAAACTCCAGGACGACCTGTGCCGCCAGGTCCTGGCCGGTGGAGTCAACGACATCGGCGGGACCCTGATGGAGGAGACCATCTCGCGGATGGCGGGGTCGGAGAACGGGTCGTACAAGACCATCTCCGAGCTCCGCCGGATGGTCGAGCTCAGCGGACGGCCCCTGCGGCAGCGCACGACCGAATACGGCACCCCGTCCCCGGAGCGCCAGGCAGCGGCGGCGGCGAGCGACGGGGTGTGCGCGAGCGTGCGACGGGTGCTGCCCGTGGTGAACTGAGTCGCGAAGTGGTTACGAACCGTGTCCTGCCGGACGGATGACCCGAAACTGATCGGGTGGCAGGGCGGTGGTGGCGGTGGATGGTGGCCGGAGCGGCCATGGGTGTGGCCGCCGTGGGCCTGGGTTTCCTGCTGCGCTCGTGGGAACTGGGCGACCTGGCGGATCTCGCCCAGCTCGTGTCGTTGATCGGCCTGGTTCCCGTGATCGCCGGGATCGCCGATCTGGTCCGGAGCCACCGCTTCGGACGGCGGCTGACGCCCGAAGCGGTGGCGCTCTCGATGAGCTGGTCCGGACGATCGGTGAGGCGTCCGACCGGGTCGAGCAGTCGATGGTCCGCCAGGACGCGCTGGGGGCCGGGCTGCTGGAGATGCGCGAGCGGCTCGCCGAGGCGACCGCCCGCCTGACGGCCGAACGGCAGACGCTGCGTGACGACCTGTCGGCCCGGGAGCGGTTGGTGGCGGCCGACGATCAGGAGCGCAGGCGGCTGAAGGCCGAGGTCGAGCGGCTGCGCGAGGATCTGGAGTCGACCCGGCGGCGCTTGGAGGACACCGAACGACTGCACGTGGAGATTCAGCGACGGCTGGACGAGTCCGAGCGCCAGCGCGCGGAAGCGGAACGGCTGCGCATCCGCGCTGATGAGCAGGCGGCGGACGCGCGGCGGCAACTGGCCGAGCTGGCGGGTCAGCGCGGGAACAAGACGCCGCCTGCCGATGAGCTGGTGCCGTTCATCACCGTGCGGGAGCTGATGGGGGAAGAGGACCAGCAGGTCGCCGAGGAGATCCTGCGGCGGGTCGACACCGTGCTGCGGCACGAGGCGGCCGCCCTCGGAGAGGTGAGCGACCACCTCGCCATGAGCCAGGAGATGGCCGGTCATCCCCCGGCCATCGACCGACCGGACAGAACCGGCCCGGCGGGGCGGGCCGGTTGGAGGAATCGGGACGGTGCGGCGATGATGCTGGGCCTCTCGGCCCTGGTCACGTTCCTGATCGTGGTGCCGTTGGGGTGGAGTCAGCTCGGGGAATCGGAAGTTCCGACGCCCTCGCCGTCATTCTCGCCCTCACCCTCTTCGGCGGCCCGGCCGGTGGGCTCGGACTGGACTCCCCGCAACTTCGCCTTCGGCCGGCAGATCGGACATCCGCTCCAAGGTCACAACAGCGATGTCCTGGCGGTGGCGTTCGGAGAGGTCGACGGCGTTCCGGTCGCCGTGTCCGGCGGAAGTGACTACAAGGTGCGGGTATGGGATCTGACCAGCGGAAAGCCATATGGCCAGGCCATGACCGGCCATACCGGAGATGTCTGGTCCGTGGCGGTCGGGCAGGTGGGCGAGGTTCCCGTGGTCGTGTCCGGCGGGGAAGACGGAACGGTGCGGGTGTGGGGTCTGGCCAGTGGGCGGCAGCGTGGTGAACCTCTGAAGGGCCATAGCGGCCCGGTCTACGCGGTGGCGTCCGGCGAGATCGACGACGTTCCGGTGGCTGTGTCCGGAGGAGCCGACGGCACGGTGCGGGTGTGGGATCTGGTCACCGGCCGGCAACGCGGTCTCCCGCTGAAAGGTCATACCGGTGTTGTCAGGGCGGTGGCATTCGGATACGTGGACGCCACTCCGGTCGGAGTGTCCGCCGGGGGTGACCACACGATGCGGATGTGGGATCTGGCCAGCGGCAAGCAGCGCGGTAGGACGGCGAAGGCCCCCGCGGGTGATGTCCTGGCGCTGGCGGCCGGGCAGAAGACTTACCGGAGCTTCGGGCAGCCGGCTTCCGAATCGTTCGCGGTGTCCGGCGGGGTCGACGGCACGGTGCGCGAGTGGAACCTCTTCAACGGTGAGAAGCATGGTTTCACCCGGGGAGGCGGTCGCGACGGGGTGAGTGCGGTGGCGGTGGGGGAGATCGACTCGGATTCGGTCGCGGTGTCCGGTGGAGAAGACGGCACGGTGCGGGTGTGGGACATGGACGCCGGGCAACAGCGTGGCCCCCACTTGGAAGGCCACACTGATGAGATCACCGCGGTGGCGTTCGGCGAGCTGGACGGCGTTCCGGTCGCCCTGTCCGCCGGGCTGGACAACACCGTCCGGGTCTGGAGCCTGAAGTCCTGACGGATCACCGCGTCACGTAGAAGTCCTCCGCCGACCTCGGCGCCCGGTCCCTCGGCGGCTCGGCCGCGTGCCCGATCGCCACCGCCCCCATCGGGTCCCAGTTGTCCGGCAGCCCCAGCACCTCACGCACCACCGGCCGGCAGAACATCGTCGACGACACCCACGCCGACCCCAGCCCCTCCACCGCCAGCTGCACGAGGAAGTTCTGCACCCCCGCTCCCGTCGCGACCACGAACATCTCGCGCTCCGACGCGTTGCGCCGGTCGTCCCGGTAGGTGTGCGACCCGTCCATGACCAGGCACGGCACCGCCAGATACGGCGCGTCGCGCAGTACGTCGCCCCGCCGGATCCGCTTGGCGATCGACTCCTCGCTGAACCCGTCGCCGCGCAGGTCGGCGATCCACGCCTCCCGCATCGCGTCGACCAGCTCCACCCGGGCGGCCGCCGTCTCCAGGAGGACGAAGCGCCACGGCGTCGTGTGGTGCGGCGCGGGCGCCGAGATGGCCGCCGCCACGGCGCGCCGGACGGCCTCCCCGTCGACCGGCGCGCCGGAGAACCTCCGGATGGTCCGCCGGGCGAAGACCACGTCGGCCGAGCCGAAGCGGAACATGTCCTGGTCGGCGGGGCGGATCAGGGCCGCGCCCCCGGGACCGTCGTCGTCGCCGACCAGGTGGCCCAGCCCGGACACCACGGCCACCGGCACGCCCGACAGCTTGCCCTTGACCAGTTCCGCCGCCGCCGCGATCTCGTCGATCAGCGCCGTCACGGTCGCGTTCAGCGGGTTGCCGTAGGTGTCGGTGGTGCCGCGCAGGTCCTCCAGCGGCTGCACGCCCGACGCGCCCAGGGCCACGTCGGTCAGCCCGTGACGCCACGGCCGCCCGAACGTGTCGGAGACGATCACGCCGACGCGCACCCCGGCCACGTCGCGCAGACGCCGCCGGATCGCCGACGCCGACGCGTCGGGGTCCTCGGGCAGCAGCAGCACGGTCCCGGGCGCGGTGTTGGACGCGTCCACCCCGGCCGCCGCCATCACGAAGCCGTGGCGGGTCTGGGCGATCACCGTCTCGCCCCGCCGGGCCACCACCCGGGCCGTCTCGGCCGCGATGGCCGCCGAGCGGTCGTCGCCGCGCACGACCCGGCCCTCGGCCTTGCTGACGATCTTCGAGGTCACCACGACCACGTCGCCGTCGGCCAGGCCGGGGGCGGCCTTGGCGATCAGAGCGGCGATGTCGTCGCCGAAGCCGATCTCGGGCAGTCCCGGCACCCCGCTGACGGTGATCACGCGGACACCTTCCCCGCCAGGTCGAGGGCCGCCGCGGCCAGGTCCCGGGTCGCCTCGGGCGAGGACATCAGCAGCGGGCGCGCCTCCACCGCCACGCCCTCCAGCGAGGTCGCGGCGTCCTCCTCGGCGACCAGCCAGCCGTCGAGCAGGTCGGCCCCGTAGAACTCCAGCACGCCCTGCGCCGAGGTCTCCACGCCGATCGCGGTCAGGCAGGCGTCGGCCATGCCGCGCACCGGCGCGCCGCCGATGATGGGGGACACGCCGACCACGGTCTTCGCCGCCACCGCCTCGCGGATGCCGGGGATCTGGAGGATCGTCCCGATGCTCACCACCGGGTTGGACGGCGGCAGGATCACCACGTCGGCCTCCTCGACTGCCTCCAGCACACCCGGTGCGGGAGTGGCCGAACCGGCCCCGACCAGAGCGAACTCCTGCGCGGGCTCCGACGCGCGCATGCGCACCCACCACTCCTGGAAGTGGACGGCCCGCCGGGCGTGCTCCTCGCCGACCACCACATGGGTCTCCACCTGGTCGTCGGTCATCGGGATCAGCCGCACACCGGGCTGCCAGCGGTGGCACAGCGCCTCGGTCACCGCCGACAGCGGATAGCCCGCCGCGAGCATCTGCGAGCGCACGATGTGGGTGGCGAAGTCACGGTCGCCCAGGCCGAACCACTGGGGCTCCATCCCGTAGGCCGCGAGTTCCTCTTTCACGGTGAACGTTTCAGCCGCGCGGCCCCAGCCCTGCTCCTCGTTGATGCCGCCGCCCAGCGTGTACATCACGGTGTCGAGGTCGGGGCATACTCGGAGGCCGAAAAGCGTGATGTCGTCACCGGTGTTGCCGATGACGGTGATGGTGGAGTCCGGAGCCGCCGCCTTGAGGCCGCGGAGGAACCGGGCGCCGCCGATTCCGCCCGCCAGGGACACGATGCGCATGCCTGACAGTCTGGCATTGCGTGGGAATCGTGAGATTGATGGGTCGCCGGGCATCCATGTCAGGCATATGCAAAACTCAGTTCCCATAAGCCGCATGAAAACCTGGGGGTAACTGTGGTGAAGCTTGACCCGGCGAGGCTCCGTGAGCCCGCCGCGTGGCTGCTGCTCGCAGCCGCGGCGATGACGGTTCTCGTCGCGGTGTTCCGGCTCTTCTTCAGCGGTTCGTCGTCGGCCGGCGGAACGACGGAGTTCGGCATGCGCGCGATCTCCGCGCTGTCCACGCTCACCTCCCCGGTCAACGTCGCCCTCGCCGTCGGCGCGGTCCTCCTCTGCACGAAGCTCGGCGCGCCCACCCCCAAGAGCCGCCTCGTCACCCTGGGCGCCGCGGGCACCCTCGCCCTGGCCGCGCTCGTCGGCGCGATCAGCCTGCTCGGCGTCCTGTTCAACGACCTCGGCTTCGGCGACAAGCTCCGCTACCTGCTGCCGGGGGTGCCCACCCTGGCGCTGACCGGGCTGGCCCTGCTCTACCTGCTGACGATGGTGTCCCCGGGGGCGGCGGGCGCGGCCAAGCCGAAGAAGTCGCGGCGGCTCGCGGCGGTCCCGGCGGTCATCCCCTTCCCGCAGACGGGCGACGCGCCTCCCGTCCAGAGCTATCCGGCGGAGCCGGACTACGCGCCCTACCCGCAGGGCCCGGTCTTCGACCAGAACGGCTACGCGGGTCAGCAGGTGGTCGAGGAGCAGCCGCTCCCGCCGGTGGCCCCGATCGCCCCCGTCGTCCCGCCCGCCTCGCAGGGGGAGCGCTACTCCTACCCCGAGCCGGTCTACAACGACGACGCCCCGGCGACCTGGGAGTCCTCCCCGTTCTCCGGCTTCTCGGGCCCGCAGTTCGCCCGCCAGGCCTACGAGCCCCCGGTCATCGAGACGCCCTTCGACAGCTCGGTCCGCGAGGTCTCCCGCGCGGCGTCCCGGGAGACGCCGCAGGAGGCGGCCTACGAAACCCCGGCCTACGAAACCCCGGCCTACGAGCCGCCGCTCGTCGTCGAGGCCGGTTACGAAAGTTCCGTCCGTGATTCGGTCTACGGAGCCCCGGCCCGCGAGACGACCTATGAGTCCGCCCGCCGCGACTCGGGGTACGACGCCCCCGCGCCGCCCGTCTACGGCGCCCCCTACGAGCCCGGCTACGAGGGCGACATAAGGGAGCAGCAGCTCGCGCAGGCCTACCAGCAGGCGCAGAGCTACCAGCAGCAGCCGGCCGCCCACCGCCAGAGCAACCCCTTCGGCTACTCCCAGGCCGCGCATCTCCAGCAGCCGGTCCAGCCGCAGCGCTACCAGGGCGACCCGCTCAGCGACCCCCTCCGGGCCGAGGACATGATCGATCCGATCGACCCGGTCGCCATCTACCGCCCGGCAAAAACCGGGGAAGGTCTTCCTGCCGATCCGGCATCTACAGATTCGGACGTGACCGCTCATTGGTACAGTCCGGACCGCCGGGATCGCTGAGATCACCTGAGGGCCGACAAGACCAGCCCTTTCCCCCGGTATCCCCATGGCGCTTGACGGGGCACGACTTACACGCGTGTAATTACAGCCATGTTGTTACGCCTTCTCCGAGGTGGGTAAGGGGAGGGCGTCCATAGGGGGGCACCAACTTTCGGGGTTGGTGACGGGCGGGCGACAGGGAGGTGTGCCGTGACCGAGCTGGTCATCGCACAGGCGCTCGACGGTGAAGATCTGGGTTGGCAGGAGCGGGCATTGTGCGCTCAGACCGACCCGGAGGCGTTCTTTCCAGAAAAGGGCGGCTCCACCCGAGAGGCGAAGAAGGTGTGCCGTGCGTGTGAAGTGCGCGCGGAGTGCCTGGAGTACGCATTGGAACACGACGAACGATTCGGCATCTGGGGCGGTCTGTCGGAGCGCGAGCGCCGACGCATGAAGCGCCAGGCCGTTTGAGGATAAGCACTCGCGACAAGCGGAGGTCACAGTTGTGGCCTCCGCTTGTCATTTGGGTCAGGGGCCGGTGCGGCGTGCCGTAGTGTTGGCGCGCAAAAGCCGCACATACCCCCAAGGATCCCCGTGCACTCGGTCACCGCGATCGTGGTCGCCCATGATGGCTCCCGCTGGCTCCGGGACACTCTCCGGGCGGTGCTGGCGCAGACCCGGCCGATCGACCGGGGCGTAGGGGTCGACAACGGCAGCCGCGACGGCAGCGGCGCGCTGCTGGGCGAGGCGTTCGGCAAGCACAGCGTGGTCCAGATGCCGCGCAGCAGCGGCTTCGCCGAGGCGGTCCACGAGGTCGTCCGGCGGCTTCCGGAGGCGCCCGGCCAGACCGAGTGGCTGTGGGTGATCCACGACGACTGCGCGCCCGACCCCCGGGCGCTGGAGCTCCTGCTTCACGCCGCCGACGAATATCCCGAGACCGGCATCCTCGGTCCGAAACTCCGTGACTGGCTCGACCGGAAGCTGCTGCTGGAGGTCGGTGTCACCGTCGCCCGCTCGGGACGCAGGGAGACCGGGCTGGAGGCCCGCGAATACGACCAGGGCCAGCACGACGCCGAACCCCGAGGGGTGCGCGACGTGCTGGCGGTGTCCACGGCCGGGATGCTGATCCGCCGCGACGTCTGGGACGAGCTCGGCGGCCTCGACGCCAAGCTCCCCCTGTTCCGCGACGACCTCGACTTCTGCTGGCGGGCGCGGGCGGCCGGGCACCGGGTCCTCGCGGTCACCGGCGCGGTGGCCTGGCACGCCGAGGCGTCGTCCAAGCGGCGACGCCGGATCGCGGCCAGCGACGACCACCCCCGGCGGCTGGCCCGGCGCTACTCGCTGTTCGTGCTGATGGCGAACCTGCCGTTCTGGACCATGCTCTGGTCGATGGCCCGCAACACGGTCGGGTCGCTGATCCGGACCGTGCTGTTCCTGGTGGCCAAGCAGCCCGCCCACGCCGTCGACGAGCTCGCCGCGATCGGCTCGGTGCTGGTCCACCCGCTGCGCCTCCACCGGGCCAGGAAGGCGCGCAAACGCAGCCGGGCCGGATACGCGCTGGTCAAGCCCATGTTCAGCCCGCCGATCCTGGCGTTCCGGCGCGCCTGGGAGATGGTGCAGAACCAGCTCTCCGGCGGCGGGCCGATGGACTCGGCGGGGCGGCACCACGCCGTCCAGCTGCCGGGGGCCGAAGAGGGCGACGAGCTGCTCAACGACGACGACGGGTTCCTGCGGCGGACCTTCGCCAGTCCGGGCGTGCGGCTGTTCGTGCTGCTCACGGCGGTCGCCATCGCGGCCGAACGCGACCTGCTGGCCGGCGGGACGCCCGGTGGGTTCCTGGGCGGCGGGGCGCTGGTGCCGGTCGCCGGGGGAGCCTCCGACCTGTGGGCGTTCTACACCGGCGAGTGGGCGCCGCCCTACGTCGCGGTGCTGGCGGCGCTGTCGACGATCACGTTCGGCAAGACCTGGCTGGCGGTGTCGATCCTGCTGCTGGGCTGCGTGCCGCTGTCGGGGCTGAGCGCCTACCTGGCGACGAGGAGCTTCGTCGGCTACCGGCCCGCGCGGGTGTGGCTGGCGGCCACCTACGCGCTGCTCCCGGTGGCGACCGGCGTGGTGGCGTCCGGCCGGATCGGGTCGGCGGTGGTGTTCATCCTGCTCCCGGTCTACGCCTCGCTGGCGACGAAGGTGCTGGCCGACACCCGCAAGCCCGCCCGCCGCGCCGCCTGGGGGCTCGGCCTGCTGCTGGCGGTGGGAACCGCGTTCGCGCCGATCCTGTACGTGTTCGTCGCCGTCCTCGGCCTGCTGGCCGCCGTGTCGTTCGGGGGAGTGCGCCGGGGGGTCGGCGGGAACCTCCTCATCGCGCTGGGCACCCCGCTGCTGCTGCTCGGGCCCTGGCTGGCCACGATCGTCGAAGACCCGGTCCGCATCCTGCGGGAGGCCGGGCTGCCGATGACGTCGGCCCCGACGCTCGCGCCGGAGGCGCTGCTCACCCTCAACCCCGGCGGGCCGGGCGCGCCGCCGATCTGGGTCACCGCCGGGCTGCTGGTGGTCGCGCTGGGAGCGCTCCTGCTCCGCCGCCACCAGTTCATCGTGGCGGTCGGGTGGGGCGTGGCGATCGTCGGCGTGCTGGCGGCGACCGTGGTCAGCCGCCTGTCGACCTGGCCGGGGGTGCCGCTGGCGTTCGCGGCGACCGGGCTGCTGGTCTC
The DNA here is from genome assembly GCF_001570605.1 of Herbidospora cretacea. Taxonomy (GTDB): domain Bacteria; phylum Actinomycetota; class Actinomycetes; order Streptosporangiales; family Streptosporangiaceae; genus Herbidospora; species Herbidospora cretacea. The sequence continues at coordinate 41,315 of NZ_BBXG01000019.1, forward strand.
GACCGCGCTGGCCGCCCCCCGGATCGCCGAGTTCCGCCAGGCCGGCGGGTTCCGGCGGGCCGGGGCGTTCCTGGTCGTGCTGGTCGCCTTCGCCACCCCGGTCGCCGCCGCCACCTTGTGGATCATGAACGAGGCGGGCGGCCCGCTCCGGCGCGACGTCCGGTCGCCGCTCCCGGCGATCGCCGAGGCCAACTCCAAACCGGGTGAGGGGACGCTGCTCATCCGTACCGCCGAGACGGGCCTCACCTACACGGTCCTGCACGGGCGCACCCCCGTGATCGGGGAGTCCGAACGGGCCGCCTACGGCTCCGAGTTCACCGACGCGGTGGCCGGGCTGGCCTCCGGGCGGGGCGGCAGCGACGCGGCGAAGCTGGCCGCCCAGGGGGTCGCGTTCGTCAGCGTGCCCGGCCCCGTCGACCCGACGATCAGACGGGCCCTCGACTCCGACCCGGCCATCGCCCGGGTCACCCTCACGGACCGGGCCGGACTCTGGCGGATGACCGGCAGGGTCACCCCCGCGCCGGTCCCCGCCGACGGCGCGTGGCACCGCTATTGGCTGTACGGTCAGGGCGCCCTCGTCGTGGTCGTGCTGATCCTGGCCGCGCCGGGAGCGCGTCCGGCCGAAGCGGAGACGCCCGAGGAGATCCCGGCCGGCCGAGAGCGGGTGGCGGTGTGAGACGGCTCATCGAGAACCGGTTCGGCATGCTGGCGCTGGTGCTGATCGCGCTGGCCGCCGTCTACGGCGTCGCCTTCGCCAGCCGCCCCGCCCCCGTCGCCCCCGTGAGGGCCGAACCGGTGAGGGCGCCGATCGCGTCGGTGTCCACGGTCTGCCCCGACCCCGGCGGCGCGATGGTCACCGCCGTCACCCCGCCGAACGTCGGCGGCGCCGGCCAGACCTTCATCGACGACGGCGACGACCCGTTCACCATGGACGAGCCCGGCAAGCTCTGGCAGAAGACCATGCCTGCCGGCACCGACCCGATCAGGGTCCACGCCACCGGCGCGATGGCCTCCGGCCTGGAGGCCGCCCAGACCAGGCGCGCCCTGTCGGGCGAGGCGCGGGGCCTTGCGGGGGTGCGCTGCGTCGACCCGGGCGCCGCCGCCTGGTTCGTCGGACCCGGCCCGGCGGCCGGGGAGCTCAAGCTCCACCTGGCCAACGTCGAGTCGGCCCCGGCCGACGTGGCGCTGGTCGTCTACTCGGGCGAGGGCCAGGTCATCGCCGACCGGGCCAGCGGCCTGATCCTCAAGCCGGGCGAGCACCGCACCGTCGACCTCAAGACCGTCGCCCCGTCGCCGCTGGTCATGGCGCTGAACGTGTCGACCGGCCGAGGCCGGGTCGCCGCCGCCGTCGAGGCGGCCACGCCCGAGGGCGTCGACTGGCTCCCGCAGACCACCGAACCCGCCAGGCGCGTCGTGGTGCCGGGCGTGCCGGGCAGCGCCGGACGCCGCGAGCTCTACGTCGCCGCCCCCGGCGACCAGGACGCCATCGTCCAGATCAAGGCCGTGCTGAAAGACGGCTCCTACGCCCTGGAGAACCGCGAGGACGTCGAGGTGCCCGCCGGTTCGGTCGCCACCCTCGACCTGTCGACCGGGGTGACCGGCCAGCCCGCCGCGATCGTGCTGACCTCGGACGTCCCCGTGGTCGGCGGCCTGAAGATCATCGGTACCGGGAGCAGGACCGACGTCGCCTACACCGCCGGGGCGCCCTCGATCGACCTGGGCAGCGTCGTCGCCGACGCCCGCTCGACCAAGGCCGTCACCTCGCGCCTGATCCTCAGCGCGCCCGACAAGGCCGCCGACGTCACCGTGACGCTGCTGCCGCGCGAGGGGGACGCGCCGGAGCCGATCGAGGTGGCGATCCCGGCGCAACGTACCAAGGAGATCATCCTGAAGGGCTCGGCCAAGGGCTTCAGCGTGGTCGTCACGCCCAAGGCCGGCTCGGGGCCCGTCTACGGCGGCCGGGTGATGGAGGAGCGCGTGTCCGGCGGCCAGCTCGTCACCGCGCAGCCGCTCGCCGTGGCCCGCACGTGGACGCTCGTGCCCAAGGCCACCGAGGCGCCCTCGGTGATCCTGCCGCCCTACTCGTCGTAGCCGGGGTCGACCTGTTCGGGGGTCAGCCCCAGCAGCGTGGAGACCTGCTCGACGACGACGGTGTGGACCAGCGCGGCCAGGCTCTCGCGGTCGCGGGCGCGGGCCTCCAGCGGGCGGCGGTAGACCACGACCATGGCCGCCTCGCCGCGCACCGCCGGTTCGGCCCGGCCGAACGGGATCGGGTCGGAGGTCAGCCGCGCCGGGCCGTCGATGAGCTCGGCGACCGGGGGCACCTCCTCGACGCCGAAGTCGACCGACGCGAGCTCCTTGGACCAGCGCACGCGCAGCCGGTCGACGGCGTCGAGCACGAGGTCGTCGAACCGCTCGCCACGCGACTTGGCGATCGGCACGTGGGAGGGCGCCAGCGGCCCCCGCATGCCCCGCCCGTGGCGGTCCCGCCGTCGAGGAGTCATCAGATCAGCTTAGAGGTCCGCGCTGTGTTCGATTGAGGCAGATTCAGGGCGCGAGCCACGGCCGTCCTTCGGCCGTCCGCGTCTCGCTTCATGGTCTGTCCGGATTGTGGCGACACGCTCGTTAAGAGGGGCGGGGTGGTGGCAATGTGCGGGCCAACCGGATACGGTCCCTCCGTGAGCCCCGTCCGCAGCTGTTCCCGTACCGCCTGCAGGCAGCCTGCCGTCTTCACACTCACGTACGTTTACGCCGACTCGACCGCCGTTCTTGGCCCCCTGGCGACGTACGTCGAGCCGCACTGCTATGACCTGTGCGCGGAGCACGCCGAGCGGCTCACCGCGCCCCGAGGCTGGGAGGTCGTCCGGCTGCCCTACGAGCCCGGCGCGCCCTCCGGCGACGACCTCGAGGCCCTGGCCAACGCCGTCCGCGAGGCCGCCCGCCCGGCGCCCGCCCCGGGTGAGCCGACCGGCCAGGCGGTGGAAGTCGGCCGCCGTGGCCACCTCCGGGTCCTCAAGTCCAATCGCGACCGCTGAAGGCGCGCGCCCACTAGGCTGCGAATCCTAGGGATCTGCGACATATAGGGGCGGAATTGGGCGACCTCGCCAAGATCTTCAAGGCGTATGACGTACGCGGTGTCGTGCCGGACGAGTTCGACGAGGAGATCGCCGAGGCCGTGGGTGCGGCCTTCGCGGAGGTGGTCGGGGCCGATCGCATCGTGATCGCCCATGACATGCGGGAGTCCTCCGGCCCGCTGGCGGCGGCCTTCGCACGCGGCGCGACCTCCCGGGGCGCCGATGTGATCAACGCCGGGCTGGGCTCCACCGACCTGCTCTACTACGCCAGCGGCAGCCTCGGCCTGCCGGGCGTCATGTTCACCGCCAGCCACAACCCGGCGCAGTACAACGGCATGAAGATGTGCCGGGCCGGGGCGGTCCCCATCGGCTCGGAGACGGGCATGGCCGAGATCCGCGACCGCGCGGCCGGTCTGCTCGGCGTGCCGACCCAGGACCCGACCGGTTCGGTCACCCACCAGGACCTCCTGAGCGGCTACGCCGCCCACCTGAGGTTGCTCGTCGACCTGTCGGCCATCCGGCCCCTGAAGGTGGTCGTCGACGCCGGCAACGGCATGGGCGGCCACACCGTGCCCGAGGTGTTCGCCGGGCTGCCGATCGACCTCGTGCCGCTCTACTTCGAGCTCGACGGCTCGTTCCCCAACCACGAGGCCAACCCGATCGAGCCCGAGAACCTCAGGGACCTGCAGAAAGCGGTGGTCGACCACGGCGCCGACGTCGGCATCGCCTTCGACGGCGACGCCGACCGCTGCTGGGTGATCGACGAGAGGGGCGCCTCGGTCTCGCCGTCGACGATCACCGCGCTGGTGGCCGCCCGCGAGCTGGCCAAGAACCCCGGGGCCACGATCATCCACAACCTGATCACCTCGCGCGGCGTCCCCGAGATCATCAAGGAGAACGGCGGGGTGCCGGTCCGCACCCGCGTCGGCCACTCGTTCATCAAGGCCGAGATGGCCAAGGCGGGCGCCGTCTTCGGCGGCGAACACTCGGCCCACTACTACTTCCGCGACTTCTGGTACGCCGACTCGGGCATGCTGGCCGCCCTCCACGTGCTGGCCGCCCTCGGCGAGCAGCGGCGCCCGCTTTCCGAGGTGCTGTCGGCCTACGCGCGCTACAGCGCGTCCGGCGAGATCAACAGCACCGTGGCCGACCAGGCCGCCGCGACCGCCAAGGTCCGCGCGGTCTTCGGGTCCCGCGAGGGTGTTACCTTCGATGAGCTGGACGGCCTGACCGTCACCGGTCCGACCTGGTGGTTCAACCTGCGCCCGTCCAACACCGAACCGCTGCTCCGGCTCAACGCCGAGGGCGACGACGAGGTGACCATGGCTGGTGTGCGCGACGACGTACTGAGAGAGGTTCGAGGGATTTGAAGATCGACGACTGGCTGCTGGAGATCCTGGCCTGCCCGGCGTGCAAGTCCCCGCTCCGGGCCGAGGCCGGCGAGCTGGCCTGCACCTCCGAGAGCTGCGGCCTGGTCTACCCGGTCCGCGACGACATTCCCGTGCTGCTGGTCGACGAGGCACGGAAGGCATGATCTGGGAGCCTGAGCTGCTCGACGACCAGGGCCACCTGGTCGCGGCCGATCCCTCGGGCATGCTTCCGGCGGTCGCCTCGGCGGCCGCCCAGATCCGCACCGGCCGCCGGCTGGCCGCCGAGGCGGGCGTGGGGGCGGTGGCCGCCGACGGGCGTCCGCGGGCGATCGTGACGCTCGGCATGGGCGTCAGCGGCGTCGCCGGGGAGATCCTCACGGCCGTCTGCGGCAACGGCGCGCCGATCCCCGTCACGACCGCGAGCGGTCACCGGCTGCCCGGCTGGATCGGCGCCAACGACCTGGTGTTCGCCGTGTCCGCCTCCGGGGCCACCGAGGAAACCCTCGGCCTGGCCTGGGAGGCGTCCCGGCGCGGCTGCCGCCTGGTCGGGGTCGGCCGTCCCGGCTCGCCCCTCCAGTCGCTCTGCACCCAGCGGGGGGCGCCGTTCGTCCCCGTCGAGGCCGCGTCGGGGCACGCCCGCGCGGCGCTGTGGGCGCTGACGGTCCCGCTCATCGTGGCGGCGTCGTCGCTGGGCCTGGCCGACGTCGCCGAGCCGGTGTACGAATCCGCCGCCGCCCTGCTCGAAGACCTGGCCCACCGGTGCCGCCCGTCGAGCGAGACGTTCATCAACCCCGGCAAGACGCTGGCCATGGAGCTGGCCGAGTCGGTGCCGATGGTGTGGGGCTCCTCCGCCCTGCCGATCGTGGCCGCCCACCGGCTGGTCCACCAGCTCTACGAGAACGCCAAATACCCGGCGATCTTCGGCGAGTTGCCCGAGGCGGCCCACAACCAGGTGGCCGCGTTCGACGGCCCGCTCGCCGAGCGCGACATCTTCGCCGACACGCAGGGCCGTCAGCTGCGGCTGTTCGTGCTCCGCGACACCGAGGAGGACGAGCGCGAGACCAGCACCCGCGGCACCACGGTCCGGCTGGCCGAAAACCGCGACGTGCGGGTGTCCGAACTGATGGCCGAGGGGCGTCATCCGCTTGAACGGCTGGCGACGCTGATCGGGCTGGCCGACTTCGCCAGCGTCTATCTGGCACTTGGTTATGGAATCGATCCCACTCCGGTGAGCGCGGTCCGGGAGTTGAAGGCCAGAATTGCCCGTTAGGATCTTCTGGCCGAAAACTGAGGGAGTGTCATCGTGAGCGCCAGTGGCGGAACGAAGGCGATCGTCGCGGCATTGGTCGCCAACCTGTCGATCGCCGTGGCGAAATTCGTCGCCTTCCTGTTCACCGGATCGTCGTCCATGATCGCCGAGTCGGTCCACTCCGTGGCCGACTCGGGGAACCAGGCGCTGCTGCTGCTGGGCGGCAAGCGGGCGGCCCGTGAACGCACCGAGCAGCACCCTTTCGGCTACGGCCGTGAGCGCTACTTCTACTCGTTCGTGGTGGCGGTCGTGCTGTTCACGATCGGCGCGCTGTTCTCGATCTACGAGGGCGTCCACAAGCTCCAGCACCCCGAGGACCTGAGCTCCCCACAGTGGGCGTTCGGCGTGCTGATCTTCGCGATCATCGCGGAGGCCTTCTCGTTCCGGACCGCGATCAAGGAGTCGCTGCCGCACAAGGGCAACCTGACCTGGTGGCAGTTCATCCGCCGGTCGAAGTCGCCCGAGCTGCCGGTCATCGTGCTCGAAGACCTGGGCGCGCTGCTGGGCCTGATCTTCGCCCTGTTCGGCGTCACCATGGCCGTCGTCACCGGCAACGGCATCTGGGACGGCGTCGGCACCGTCATGATCGGTGTCCTGCTGGGGGCCATCGCGATCATCCTGGCCATCGAGACCAAGTCGCTGCTCATCGGTGAGAGCGCCGGCCCCGAGGTCGACGCGCAGATCCGGAAGGCCCTGGAGAGCGCGCCCGAGGTGACCGGGGTCATCCACATGCGCACCCTCCACGTCGGCCCCGAGGAGCTCCTGGTCGCCGCCAAGATCGCGGTCGAGCACGACGACACCGCCGCCGAGGTCGCCCGGGGCATCGACGAGGCCGAGCAGCGCATCCGCGAGGCCGTCCCGATCGCCCGGATCATCTACCTCGAACCGGACATCCAGACCTCAGCGCCCGCGAAGCAGCCGTAGCGCCTTCTCCTTCTCGAAGTCCAGCGCCCTGCGGGGCGCCTGGATGCGCCCGATCCGCACGCCCAGGTCTCTGACGGCCTGGGCGACGGCCGGTTCCGACAGCGCCCGCAGCGCGAAGGCGAGTTCGCCGGGCGAGACGTCGAACCGCTTCTCCAGCTCCATCGCCTTGGTCACGGCGGCGAGCTCCTCCTCGCCGAACCGGCGGTGGGAGCCGAGATCGCGTACCGGCGGGAGAAGCCCGAGAGCCTCCCGATATCGCAGCATTCGTGGCGACATGCCCAACTTGGCGGCGGCCTCTGTGATGCGCATGAGCCCATTCTTACATTCTTGTGTCAGGATCGGCGCTCGTAGGCGGTGTTCGGCCCTACAGTGGCAGAGACGCTACGAGAGGGGACACCCCAAGATGGACTTCAAGGTCGCCGACCTGTCGCTCGCTGACTTCGGTCGCAAGGAGATCCGGCTCGCCGAGCACGAGATGCCCGGCCTGATGGCGACGCGCAAGGAGTTCGCCGCCTCCCAGCCGCTCCGGGGCGCGAAGATCATGGGCTCGCTGCACATGACCATCCAGACCGCCGTCCTGATCGAGACGCTGGTCGCCCTCGGCGCCGACGTGCGCTGGGTCTCGTGCAACATCTTCTCCACGCAGGACCACGCCGCCGCCGCGGTCGTCGTCGGCCCCGAGGGGACCGTCGAGGAGCCCAAGGGCGTGCCGGTCTTCGCCTGGAAGGGCGAGACGCTGGAGGAGTACTGGTGGTGCACCGACCAGGCGCTCCAGTGGCCTGACGGCTCGGGCCCGAACATGATCCTCGACGACGGCGGCGACGCCACCCTGCTCGTCCACAAGGGCGCCGAGTTCGAGAAGGCCGGCGGCGTCGTGCCGACCGCCTCCGAGGACGACCCCGAGGAGTGGGGCATCATCCTCGACCTGCTCCGCCGCACGGTGGGCGACGACCAGCGCTGGACCAGGACCGCCGAGGCGATCAAGGGCGTCACCGAGGAGACCACCACCGGTGTCCACCGCCTCTACGAGATGTTCAACAACGGCCAGCTGCTCTTCCCGGCCATCAACGTGAACGACTCGGTCACCAAGTCGAAGTTCGACAACAAGTACGGCTGCCGCCACTCGGTGATCGACGGCCTCAACCGCGCCACCGACGTGCTGATCGGCGGCAAGGTGGCCGTGGTCGCCGGCTACGGCGACGTCGGCAAGGGCTGCGCCGACGCGCTGCGCGGCCAGGGCGCCCGCGTCATCGTGACCGAGATCGACCCCATCTGCGCCCTCCAGGCCGCGATGGACGGCTTCCAGGTCACCACCCTGGAGGACGTCGTCGGCATCGCCGACATCTTCGTCACCACGACCGGCAACTTCAGCATCATCACCGCCGACCACATGGCGCAGATGAAGCACAACGCGATCGTGTCCAACATCGGCCACTTCGACAACGAGATCGACATGGCCGGCCTGGCCCGCATCCCGGGCATCGAGAAGGAAGAGGTCAAGCCCCAGGTCCACACCTGGCGCTTCCCCGACGGCAAGCAGATCATCGTGCTGGCCGAGGGCCGTCTGATGAACCTGGGCTGCGCCACCGGCCACCCCTCGTTCGTCATGTCGAACTCCTTCACCAACCAGGTGATCGCGCAGATCGAGCTGTTCACCAAGACCGACGCCTACCCGATCGGCGTGTACGTGCTGCCCAAGCACCTCGACGAGAAGGTCGCCCGCCTCCACCTCGACGCGCTCGGCGTGAAGCTGACCACGCTGTCGAAGAAGCAGGCCGAGTACATCGGCGTCGACGTCGAGGGCCCCTACAAGCCCGACCACTACCGCTACTGATCATGGATGCCGTTCTGGCCGAGGCCGGTGAGCGCCGCATCGGGTGGGCCTCGCGCGCCATGCCGGTGCTCACCGCGATCGGCGCGGGGTTCGGCGGCGACCGTCCGCTCGACGGGCTGAAGGTCGCCGCCTGCCTCCACGTCACGGCCGAGACGGCGGTGCTCATGGGGGCGCTGAAGGCGGGCGGCGCGGAGATCGCGCTGGCCGCCTCCAACCCGCTCTCGACGCAGGACGACGTCGCCGCCGCCCTGGCCGACTACGGCATCGCCGTGCACGCCAGGGCGGGGGTCGACCGCGACACCTACTACCGGCACATCCACCGGGCCCTGGACATCGGGCCCGACATCGTCCTCGACGACGGCTGCGACCTGGTCAACATCCTGCACACCGAACGCTCCGACATGGTCGTCAAGGGCGGCTGCGAGGAGACCACGACCGGGATCATCCGGCTGCGCCAGATGGCCGCCGAGGGGGCGCTGAAGTTCCCGATGGTGGCCGTCAACGACACCCGGACGAAGCGGATGTTCGACAACCGCTACGGCACCGGCCAGTCGACGATGGACGGCATCATGCGCGCCACCAACGCGCTGCTGGCCGGCCGGACCGTCGTGGTGGCCGGGTTCGGCTACTGCGGCCGGGGCGTGGCCGAGCGGGCCAAGGGCCTGGGCGCGCGGGTCGTGGTGACCGAGATCGACCCGGTGAAGGCGCTCGACGCCTCGCTCCACGGCTACGGCGTGGCCACGATGGCCGAGGCGGCCGAGATCGGCGACGTGTTCGTGACGGTCACCGGCAACCGCGATGTGATCAGGGCCGAACACCTGGCGGTCATGAAGGACGGCGCGATCCTGGCCAACGCGGGCCATTTCGACGTCGAGATCGACGTGCGCGCCCTGGAGTCGATGGCCGAGGAGGTCCACTACCAGGTGCGGCCCAACACCGACGAGTTCGTGGTGAACGGCCGGCGGCTGCTGCTGCTGGCCGAGGGGCGGCTGGTGAACCTGGCGGCGGCCGAGGGCCATCCGGCGGCGGTGATGGACATGTCGTTCTCGGCCCAGGCGCTCGCGGTGGCGTGGCTGGCGGCCGAGCACGCCTCACTCAAGCCGGGCGTCTACGACGTGCCCGACGGGATCGACGCGCGGGTGGCGGGGCTGAAGCTGGCGGCAGCGGGGATCGCCATAGATGGGCTTACTTCCGACCAAGAGGCATATCTTCACTCTTGGCGCACAGGATCGTGACAATTTCCGTACAAACGGATGTATTACCCCATGGCTACCCCGGGGTTGTCGTACTACGGTCATAGCACTCGGCTCGTTCAAGGCCAGTCACCTGAGCCGAGATGACGGGCGGGTACGACCGGTTCGCCTCTCCCTCTGCGCTCCGGACGTACCCGCCCAACCCCACTGCAGGCGTGCCCCATGCCTGCGTTCGTCACAACTGCCCCTGGCGTCCACCGCTAAACCTCGCGATGTCGCGGCGGCGGCGTTCGGCGAGCACGGCGGCCAGGTAGGCGTAGGGCGGAACCCCTGGTGGCGGCGGCGGTTGCACCCGCGCCGAGACCTGAGAGGCGATCCGGTAACCCATCTGCTCGGCGGCGACCGGCGACAGCTGCGGCAGCCGGGTCAGGTACTGCCGCGCCACGTTGGCCAGGTCGTCGGTGAGGCCGGTCAGCTCCAGCGTGGCCGCCCAGGCGGCGAGCTGCGGCGGCATCTCGGGCGGCGGCCCGGAGTCCTTCGGCGCGCGTTCGGAGATGACGACGGTCCCGCCGAACAGGTCGCCCAGGCGCTTGCCCTTCTGGTTGACCAGCGAGCAGATCACCGCCGGCGCGCCGCTCAGCATGAAGATCTCGACGACCGCCGTCAGGCCGCGGAAGAACGCCTGCCGGAACCGCTCGGGGCCGCCGTCGTCGGCGACCACCCGCAGGCCGAGGGCCATCTTGCCGAGGCTGCGCCCGCGCGACAGGGTCTCGAACGTCACCGGATATCCGACCACGATCGCGACGACCGAGACGATGACCAGCGCGGTGGCCAGCGACTCGTCGATGTCACCGGTCGCGAACGCGATCAGCAGCAGCGCCCCCACCAGCAGCACGATCTGCACGACCAGGTCGAGCAGGAACGCGACCACCCGGATCGGCAGCTGCGCCAGCGGCACGTCGAGCGCCACGGCGTCACCGGTCACGACGTCAGGGCGCGGCACTTCGGACATGTCCCGACCCTACTAGGCTCGCGATCGTGGACATCGACGCCTTCAGAGCCGCCCACCAGCCGACCTGGGACCGGCTCGACGACCTGGTGAAGCGGCGGCGGAGGCTGACCGGCCCCGAGGTCGACGAACTGGTCGAGCTCTACCAGCGGGTGTCCACCCACCTATCGATCGTCCGCTCGGCCTCCCGCGACGGCGTGCTGACCGGCCGGCTGTCCGCCCTGGTCGCCCGGTCGCGGACCGCCGTCACCGGCGCCCACGCGCCCGCCTGGCGGGAGTTCCTCCGGTTCTGGACGGTCTCGTTCCCGGTGGTCTGCTACCGGTCGTGGCGCTGGTGGCTGGGCGCGGCCGTGGCCTCGGCGGTCGTCGCGGTGGCGGTCGGGATCTGGGTGGGCGCCAACCCCGACGTGCGGGCCGCGATGGGCACGCCCGAGGAGATCAGGCAGCTCGTTGAGCACGACTTCGCCGACTACTACAGCGAGAACCCGGCCGGGTCGTTCGCCACGCACGTGTGGGTGAACAACGCGTGGGTGGCGGCCCAGTGCGTCGCCTCGTCGGTGATCGGAGGCGTGCTGATCCCGTACATCCTCTTCCAGAACGCCGCCAACGTCGGGCTGCTCGGCGGGATCATGATCGACTCGGGCCGGGGCGAGGTGTTCTTCGGCCTGATCACCCCCCACGGCCTGCTGGAGCTCACGGCGGTGTTCCTGGCCGCCGGGGCGGGCATGCGGGTCGGCTGGTCGCTGATCGCGCCGGGCCCGCGCCCGCGCGCGCAGGTGCTCGCCGAACAGGGGCGCGCGGTGGTCGCGGTGGTGCTCGGGCTCGCCGTCGTACTGCTGATCTCGGGCCTCATCGAGGCCCTCGTCACGCCTTCGCCGCTGCCGACCTGGGCCCGCATCGCCATCGGCGCCACCGCCGAGATCCTCTTCCTGCTGTACGTCGTCCACTACGGCCGCCGGGCCGCCAGAGCCGGCGAGACGGGCGACATCGCCGACGCCCCTGATTTCGTGCCCACGGCTTAGATGATGGATTCCAAGCCCTTGGCGTGAGGTCAGTGGTCGTAAGCGGTCGGGGGTCGTTTCACCGGCTGGCCGGAATGAACCTTGTGCCAGATCCCGGCGGTGATGGCGAGGACGCGGACGATCACGCGGATGACGACGTCGGGGATTGTCCGCCCGCCGTGGCGTTCCAGGTCCAGCTGAGCTTTGATGTGGTGTATCGATTCGATGGTCTGGCGTAAGGGCTTGATCAGGGCGCTTCCGCGGGCTTGCGCAGCAGGGTCAGTCCCTGGCTTGCCAGGGCGGTCTCGAAGTCGCGGCCGAGTACTGCATGTCGGCCAGGATGGTCCGGCCGGGATGGCGGGCCACCGATTCGCGCTCGGCGGCTTTGGCACTGGTGAGGGGGAAGGCGACGGGCGCTCCACCGGGGGTGCAGAGGTGGTGGAGGCGCAGGCCCCAGAAGAAGCGGCTATGGGAGGAGCAGTAGCCGAATTCGGCCAGCCGGCCACGGCGCTGCCGTCACCCGGGAATCGGCTTCACGAACCTGCGGCTGTTTGCCCGCCCTGGATTCGGCGTGAAACCCACATATTTATCGCGGGGCCGAAAGAATTCACCATTGCTCAAATGGGGTATCTTGTGGCGTCATGTGATTAATTGGGGCTCGGGGCCGGGCAAGGGCGGGAGCGTCGATGTATTCGCAGGCCACTGATCCGCTGACATGACCTCTGGCCCCTTGGTGGACTCGTGGATCGCCGCGGTTCACCTGACGGAACACGACCGCGAACCCGTGGGATCCGCCGTCGTCATCGACAATCGCCGCGCCCTGACCGCGGGTCACGTCGTGGTCCACCACCACAAGGTGGTCGAGGAATTGTGGCTGGCCTTTCCCAAGGCGGACACCGGCCAATATCAGCGCCGCCGCGCCCGAATAAAGTTACCCGCCGATCACCGGACCGCCGACCTCGCGTTTCTGGTCATGGACGAGGACGTCCCTCCAGGCGTGCAGCCCGCCCAGCTTCGATTACCGCGCCCCGCCGACCTGGTCGGCAGGCAGTGGTGGGCCTTCGGTTTCCCGCTGTCCGACCCCCTCGGCGACGTTACGAGCGGCGAGGTGGACGCCTCGCTCGGATACGGCTGGATCCGGCTGACCACCACGTCTCCCTATCCGTTGGCGCGCGGCTACAGCGGGAGCGGACTCTGGTCACCCGACTACGCCGCCGTGGTCGCGATCGTCGGGCAGGCGCACCACGAGGGCGGAGGCCGGGCTGTCACTCTCTACGAGGCCGACCTCTGGTTTCCCGAGGAGAAGCTGCGGTCCCTGATCGAGAAGTGGTCGGCGGAGCAGGCCGATCCGGAGGCTCTCGCCTCGTGGGGCTGGAGCCTCGACACCGACCCTGAGGGAACCCGTCACTGGCGGCCGCGGGCCCGTGGCGTCACCGTGGACAGCGAGCGCGGATACCGGTTCCGGGGCCGGACTGCCGCGCTGGGCCGGATCGTCGACTGGCTGACCCGCGTCCAGCCCGACCGCCGTGCGCTCGTCGTCACCGGTTCACCGGGCGTCGGCAAGTCGGCTGTGCTCGGCCGGATCGTCACGACGGCCGACGCGGCGGTCCGGGCAGAACTGCCCGCCGACGACCAGAGCGTACGGGCGCCGATCGCCTCCATCGCCTGCGCGATCCACGCCAAGGGCAAGACCGCGCTCGACGTGGCCCGAGAGATAGCGCGGGCGGCCTCGGCGGCCCTGCCGGAAAGCGTCGAGGACCTGGAGACGGCGCTGCTCGCGGTCCTGCCGGAACGCAGCCGGCGGTTCAACGTCGTCATCGACGCTCTCGACGAGGCCACGTCCCCGACCGAGACCCGGACGATCATCACCCATGTAGTGCTCCCGATCGTGGAGACGTGCGCCGAACTCGGTGCGCAGGTGATCATCGCCACCCGTCGCAGAGACGACGGCGGCAACCTCCTCAGCGTGTTCGGCGGCGCGTCGTCCGTCGTGGACCTGGACGAGCCGCTCTACTTCGCCCGCGAGGACCTGACCGAGTACGCCATGGCCACCCTGCAGCTCATCGGTGACGAGCGGGCCGGTAACCCCTACGCGGAGGATGAGGTGGCGCGTCCGGTCGCGGAAGGGATCGCCGCACGCTCCGACCGGAACTTCCTGATCGCCGGGCTGGTGGCCCGCACCCACGGGATGCACGACCTCCAGGCGATCGACCCGGCATCGCTGTCGTTCACGGCGACGGTCGAGGAGGCGCTGCGAACCTACATCAGGCGACTTCCGGACGTGGGCAGAATCCCGGCCTCCACGGTCCTGGCGGCGCTGGCCTTCGCCGACTCACCCGGCTTCGATCTCGACCTGTGGATCCTCGCGATCCAGACCCTTGACGGCGTGACCACCACCGCCGGGCAACTGGCGCGGTTCGCCCGATCGTCCGCCGCCAACTTCCTGGTGGAGTCGACGACAGGAGACCAGGGCGGGGTCTACCGGCTGTTTCACCAGGCCCTCAACGACGCCCTGCTCGCCGTCCGTGCCCGCGTCTCCACCCGCGCCGAGGACGAGCGCATGCTCGCCCGCGCCTTCCTCGCCCGGGCCCATCGGGTGTCTTGGGAGAAGGCCCCGCCTTACCTGCTGCGATCACTCGCGGGTCACGCGGCCCGCGGCGGCGTTCTCGAGGAATTGGTGGCCGATGAGAAGTATCCCTTGTACGCAGACCTGCTGCGGTTCAGCTCACACGCGGTCAGTGCCGCGTCCGCGGACGTGCACACGAGGCGACGGCTCATCCAGCTCACTCCGCTGGCCTTCGACGCGCCGCCCGCCGTGCGCGCCGCGCTGTTCACGGTGACCTCGGCGATGGCCGACCTCGATTTGGAGGTGCCCAGCCCGTCGGACTCGGTGCCCTATCGGGCCGTCTGGGCCTCCGCGACGCCGCGCGCCGACCAGGCGATCTTGTACGGCCACACCGGCAGGGTCACCGGTGTCTGTTCCTTCGTCCTGAACGGTCGAGTCCTGCTTGCCACCACCAGCGCCGACCAGACGGTCAGGATCTGGGACCCGGCCACCGGGCAGGAGGAGAACGTCCTTACCGGCCACACAGCGAGAGTGAACGGCATCTGCGCGTTCGGCCGAGGCGATCACGTCAGACTGGCCACGACCGGTGAGGATCGCACCGTGCGCGTGTGGGACCCGGCCACGGGTCAGGCTCTGCACACCCTGATGGGACACACCGAGAGGGTGAGTGGCATCTGCGCGCACCCGCGCGCTTCGTCCAGCTATCTGGCCACGGCCAGCGATCTGCGAGTCGTGAAGACCGATCTGCTGGCCACGACGAGCGATGACGGGACCATCCGGGGGTGGGATCCCGATACAGGCGAGGCCATGTACGTCCTGCACGGTCACAAGGGACCTGTCACCGCCGTCTGCGCGTTCGAGGAGAACCGGCGGGTGATGCTGGCGACCACCGGCCGTGACGGCACAGTCCGGATCTGGGACACGGTCACGGGACGGCGTGTCCGCCTGCTGGCCGACCATGCGTTCCGCCCCGCCGCCCTCTGCGCCTTCAACCTCAAAGGTCGTCTCACCGTCGCCGTGGCCGACGTTGGCGGGATTCGCATCAGCGATTCCACGTCGAACAGGGCGAAATATGTCCTCAAGGGACACCGCAGCGGTGTCACTCACGTCTCCGTGTTCTTCTCGGGAGATCGGTTCCTGCTGATCAGCGCAGGAGAGGACCAGACCCTACGCGTGTGGAATCCGCTCACCAGGGAAACCCAGCGAACATTGACGGGACACACCGGCGAGGTCACCGGCGCCTGCGCGTTCTCCCTCGGGAACCGGCTGCTGCTCGCCACCACCAGCGCCGACCAGACGATCAGGATCTGGGACCCGGCCGTGGGCCGGTCTCCGAAGGGAGTCGTGCGGCACCAGGGCCGCGTGAACGCGGTGCGCGGGCTCGACTTCCGCAAGCGCACCTACATCCTGACGACCAGCGACGATGGGACAGTACGCGCCTGGGAGAGCGTCACCGGAGGTCACTTCCAGACGATGAAAGGCCATCTCGGCCGGGTGAACGCGGTCTGCAGCGTGACCGTGCGCGGCGAGATCCGCGTCGCGACGACCGGGGACGACGGGCTGATCAGGCTTTGGGACCCGAAGACGGGATACCTCCACACGGGTTTCATCGGGCACACGGGGACCGTCTCGACGCTCTGCACCGTCGACATCGATGGCAAGGTCATGCTTGCCTCCGGTGGTGACGACCGGGCGATCCGGATCTGGGACCCCTCGACCGGGCGGGTCCACCGTAAGCTCTATCGTCGGCCGAACGCCTTCTTCTCCGCCATGGCCCGATTCGTGTTCAGAAGGCCTGTCCTGGACGCGTACCTTCACGGGATCCGGGCCATCTGCGAGGTCCGTCACGTGGACGGGGCCTGGCTCGCCACCACAGCCGACGAGGGCACGATCCTGCTCTGGGACCTGCGGACGAGCCGATACCGGGAGATCCCCATCGACAAGGTCGGCAACGCCGTCGACATGTGTGCGTTCACCCTGGACGAGGACCCGTACCTCGCCGTCGCCAGCACCAGACCGGATGTCGCCATCGTCGATCTGCGGACCGGGCGCCCACGGGGCGCGCTGACCGGGCACTCCGACGACGTGGTCGGGGTCTGCGCCTTCGACTTCGGTGGCCGGGTCCTGCTGGCCACCGCGAGCCGCGACCGTACGGCCCGGATCTGGAACGCCGTGACCGGTACGTGTGAGATGACGATTCCCGTGCACGACCCCGCGACCAGTTGCGCGTGGATCGACGGGGCGCTGGCCGTGGGGCTGGACACGGGCGTGCTCGTGATCCGACTCAATCCCGGACTGGCCGGGGGCACTAACTGGGAGGGCGGATCATGACCCATGTCGTCAGGTACGAGATCGACGAGAACACGACGGTCGGGTTCGAGGTCGCCCCGATCCCCGGCTATCACGCCGCGGGGGCGGGGGAGATCGCCGGTCCCATCCGCCAAGCCGTGGAACCGGCGATCCGGGCCGCGCGCGCGGTCCTCGACAAGGCCAAGGAAGCGCGGCCGGACGAGATCTCGCTGAAGTTCGGCATCAAGGTCAGTGGCACGACGAACTGGCTGGTCGCCAAGGCCGCGACGGAGGGGAACTTCGAGATCACGATGGTCTGGAAGGCACGGCCCGACGGCGCGGGCACGGCTGGCCCGCCCGGCGAGGAGGGTGACGACGCCTCAGCCAACGAAGACGACGAGGGCGACGACCCGGCCTAGATGATTGATTCCCAGCCGTTGGCGTGATGTTAGCGGTCGTAGGCGAGCAGGGACCGTTCACTGGCTGGCCGGCGTGGTCGTTGTGCCCGATCACGGCGGTGAGGGCGAGGAGGCGGACGATCACCCGGACGGCGACGCCGGGGATGGTCCGCCCGCCGTGACGCTCCATGTCCAGCTGAACTTTGAGGTCTGGCTGATCGATTCGACGGTCCGACGTAAGGGCTTGATCAGCGCTGTTCCGGTTCGTGGGGGTTCGCCTTCGCCGGTGAGGGCGAAGACGACCGGACACTCCGCCGGGGGCGCAGGGCAGGTGGAGGCGTAGCCCTCAGAAGAAGCGGCTGTGGGAGGAGCAGTAACCGTATTCGGCCCGGCCGGTCAGGGCGCTGTGGGTGGCGGTCTGGCGGGAGCGTCCGCATTCGACAGGGTGGAGTCGGCCCACCCATATGTCGTCGTTCCACAGGGTGGTGTCGTAGGCCAGGACGCAGATCATGTGCAGGACCAGTGGTGAGGCACCACAGGCGCCCTCGCCCACTACGCCAGCGATTCCCGAGCTAAGCCCTTGCAATCAATCATCTAGAGCCGACCGGCCGCCTTCAGGTTCAGGTAGGCGTCGGCCAGCGCCGGGGCCAGGTCGTCCGGCAGGGCGTCGACGACCTCGACGCCGTGACGGCGCAGCCGCGCGGTCACCTGGCGGCGCTCCACGCCCTGGCGTTCGGCCGCCGCCGCGTCGAAGACCTCCTCGGGGCCGTCGCGCCCGGCGGCCAGCGCGGCCACCCGGGGGTCGGCCACCGCCGCCAGCAGCACCAGATGCCTCGACGACAGCTGCGGCAGCACCGGGATCAGGCCCTCGTCCAGCGCGGTCGCGTTGAGGTCGGTCAGCACGACCACCAGGCTGCGCCGCCGGAGCCGGGACAGCACGGCGGCCACCATCCCGTGGGCGTCGGCCTCCACGAGCTCGGGCTGGAGCGGGGCCATCGCGGTGACCAGGGCGGGCAGCAGGTCGCCCCGGCCGCCGCCGCTGACCTGGGCCCGGACCGCCCGGTCGTAGGCGAGGAAGTCGACCCGGTCGCCCGCTCGCGCGCACAGGGCGGCCAGCAGCAGGGCGGCGTCCATGCCCCAGTCGAGCCGGGGCCAGCCGCTCGGGTCGCCGGAGGCGGGGTCGACGCCGACCCGCCCGGCCGAGGTGCGGCCGGTGTCGAGGACGATCAGCACCCGCCGGTCGCGCTCGGGCCGCCAGGTCCGCACGACGACGTCGGCCCGGCGCGCGGTGGCCCGCCAGTCGATCGACCGCACGTCGTCGCCGACGACGTACTCGCGCAGCGAGTCGAACTCGGTGCCCTGGCCGCGGATCTGGACGGGGTTGAGCCCGTCGATGGCCCGCAGCCGCGCCAGCTTGGCCGGGAGGTGACGCCGCGACAGGAACGGCGGCAGCACCCGAACCCGCCCCTCGACCCGGTGGGAGCCCTGCCGGGCGGCCACCCCGAGGGGCCCCAGCGCCCGGACGGTCACCCCGGCGGCCGTGAAGTCGCCCCTGCGGAGCGGCCGCAGCGTCGTGGCCACCCGGCGTCGTTCACCGGGCGGGATGTCCACCTCGTGCTCCCTGGGGGCCGGACGGGTGCTCGGCGGCCAGGCGTCCCGCAGCAGGCCACGCACCCGCCGCCCGCCCGGATTGGCCACCAGCAGGGTGACCTCGGCGGCCTCCCCGAGGCGTACCCGAAGATCGTCGGACCGCTCGAACCGCAGCACCCGCACGCTCCCCGCCAGCGCCAGGTCGACCGCGATCACCAGCACGATCACCGCGACGACCAGCCAGAACGCGACCGCGGCGAGGTCGGCGGGCGCCGCGAGCACCAGCAGCGCCCCGGCCACCGCGAGCAGCGCGGCCCGCCCGGTCAGCGCCATCAGCGCGGCACGGGGACGGACGCCAGGATGCCGTCGAGCACCCCGTCGGCGGTCGCGCCCTCCAGCTCGGCCTCCGGCCGCAGTTGCACCCGGTGGCGCAGCGCGGGCCGGGCCAGCGCCTTCACGTCGTCGGGCGTCACGTAGTCGCGCCCGGACAGCCAGCCCCACGCGCGGGCCGCCGCCAGCAGCGCGGTCGCGCCACGCGGCGAAACCCCCAGTTGCAGCGACGGCGACTGCCGGGTGGCGCGGGCCAGGTCGACGACGTAGGCGAGCACCTCGGGCGACACGTGGGTCTCCGCGACCGCCTTGCGCCCCGCCGCCAGGTCGGCCGCGCTCGCCACCGGCTTCACGTGGGACAGGTCGCGCGGGTCGAACCCCTCGGCGTGCCTCCTGAGCACGGCGATCTCGTCGTCGCGCCCCGGCAGCGGCACGGTCAGCTTCAGCATGAACCGGTCGAGCTGCGCCTCGGGGAGCTGGTAGGTCCCCTCGTACTCCACCGGGTTCTGGGTCGCCGCCACGATGAACGGGTCGGGCAGCGGCCGGGGCGTCCCGTCGACGCTGACCTGCCGCTCCTCCATCGCCTCCAGCAGCGCGGCCTGCGTCTTCGGCGGGGTGCGGTTGATCTCGTCGGCCAGCAGCAGGTTGGTGAAGACCGGCCCGGCCCGGAACTCGAACTCGGCGGTGCGCGCGTCGTAGACCAGCGACCCGGTCACGTCGCCCGGCATGAGGTCGGGGGTGAACTGCACCCGCTTGAAGTCGACCGACAGCGCCCGCGCCAGGGTCCGGACCAGCAGCGTCTTGGCCACACCCGGCACGCCCTCCAGCAGCACGTGGCCCCGGCACAGCAGCGCGATCACGAGGCCGGAGACCACCGCGTCCTGCCCCACCACCGCCTTGGCGACCTCCGCCCGGAGCGCGGCCAGCGCCTCGCGGGAGGCGTCAGGGGCCGTCACAGGTGTCACGAGTCTCGTACCTGCCTTTCGATCGTGTCGAGGTCGCGCGCGAGCGCGACCAGCGCGGCGTCACCGGAGGGGGTGCCGCCGAAGAGGACCTGGCGGACCTGCCCGCCATCCTGCCCGGTCCGGGCGGCGGCCGCCGTGACGATCTCGTCGTCGCCGGCCGTCGCGGTCAGCCCCAGCCGGGGCGTCAGCCGGGCCAGCGCGGCCTGCCGCAGGGCGAGCGCGGCCCGGTCGTGGGCGGCGCGGGCGCGGTAGAGGCGGCCCCGGCCCTCGACGGTCTCGGCGGCCCGGACGACCACCGGCAGCCGCTCCTCGACCACCGGCCCGAGACGGCGTCCCCGCCACAGGGCGGTGAGCAGCACCGCCACGACCAGCGCCCAGACGAACCAGCCGACGTTGGCCGGGATCAGCTCGCTCAGCGGCTTCGCGCCGCCGTCGGGCACCCCGAGCGGAGAGCGCGGGGCGAACCAGGTGACCCTCTGGTGGGTGCCCGCCAGGTTCATCGCCAGCGCGGCGTTGCCGTTCTCCACCAGTTTTCCGTTGGTCATGAACGTTCCCGACCCGACGAGGGTGACCTCGCCGGACACCGAGACCGTGCCGCCGTAGCAGGTCGCGCCGCCGAACGACCAGCCGCCGGTGACGGCGTCGCCGGCCAGCACGGCCGCGTCCAGGTCGCAGCCGGGGTCGCGGACCGTCTCGGCGGCACCGGGCCGGGCGGTCACCCCGGGCGCCAGCGCCCGCAGCACCGGCGGGGTCGGCGCGATCAGCAGCCGCGCCCCCGGCCGCGCCGCGAGCTCGGCCAGCTTCGCCGGGTCGGCCAGGAACTCGGGCCGGGCCACCACCAGCAGCGAGCCCTCGGCCCGCGCGATGGCGTCGTCGAACGTCGTCACCTGGGTCACCGTGACGCCCTGGCCGCGCAGCAGCTCGGCCAGCGCGCGGGCACCGGCGGGGGAGGTCGCCTCGATGTCGAGCCGCCCGCCGTTGCGGACCCCGCTGACCAGCACGATCAGCACCGCCACGACCACGATCAGGCCGGCCGCGCCGAGCACGCCGCGCCACGACCGCCACCGCTCGGTGATCGTCGGGGTGGTGGACGTCGTCACAGGGCCGCCTTCTCCCGCCGGACCGCCTCGTCGAGGCCGGTCAGCTCGGCGTAGGCCTCCGGGGTGCCCGGACGTTCGCCGTAGGTGACGTCGGCGAACGTCCGGGCACCCTGGTCCAGATCGGCCGCGAGCGCCGGCAGGGCCCGGCCCGCCTCGGCGGCCAGTTCGGCGGCCGTACGCCCCGGCATCGGTTCCACGATCGTGCGCTCCTCCAGCTCACGGGCGACGGCCCGGAGGCGCTCCCGGACCGCCTGGGCCCACTCTCCGGCGGCGGCGTGGCGCTCGGCCAGGGTCCGGTGTTCGCCGGCCGACAGCCGGGTCTCGCCGAACAGGCCGCCGCCCCCGGGCCGCCGGGTGGCCGAGGCCTTCCGGGCCGCCCGGATCAGCGCCACCGCGACGACCGCCAGGACCAGCACGAGCACCAGCAGGGTCAGCCAGCCCCCGGGCACGCCCTGGGCGCGGGCGATCAGCTCGGTGATGAGCTCCCAGATCCGGTCGAGCACCTGGTCGAGCCACGACGGCTTCGGATAGGCCGGATCGGAGAGCTCGCGCAGGGCGGCCTCCTGAGCGGCCTCGCGGCCGATCTCGACCGGGACGTCCAGGACCATGGATCAGGGCCAGGGGTTGCGCTGGCGCCACAGGTTCTCGTGGCCGGTGCCCGGAGCGCCCTGCTGACGCTCCACCGCCTCGGTCTGGAGGACCAGGTCGAACGCTTCGGCGCGCATGCGGCGGTCGGCGTACAGGAGAGTGGTGACCCCGGCGCTGAACGGGTTGGTGATGGTGCCGGCGATGATCGCGCCGATGCCGCCGAGGACGGCGGTGATGTAGAACCGCGTGTCGTCGAACGTGGCGGTCGGGTCGCCGAGCGAGCCGAAGATCGAGAACGGCGCCGAGACCGCCGTGGCGACCAGCCCGGCCACGACCGAGGTCAGCAGCAGGATCCCGAAGACCCGCCAGAAGTCACCCTTGACCAGCCGGAACGACCGGCTCATCGCCGCGCCGACCCCGATGCCCTCCAGCACGATCGCCGAACTGGCCAGGCTCAGCTTGGTGTAGAGGAACACCGCCAGGCAGACGCCGCCGACGAACAGGATCAGCCCCAGCACGACCGTCGCGCCGAACGGCAGGCCGGCGGCGGTCAGCAGGAGCAGCAGCCCCATCGGCACCAGGAAGACGCCGAAGACGATCGCCGACTGGAGCAGCGCCAGCCCGATCAGCGGCAGCACCCGGCCCTTGGCCATGTCCCACGCCGCGCCGATCGAGATCTTCTCGCCGAAGACGGCCCGCCCGACGATCCCGGTGAGCATGCCGGTCAGCACGACCAGGGCGATGGTGGTGACGACCGCGCCCAGCAGTGTGCCGCCCAGGAAGGAGAGGGCGGGGCCGAGGATGAGCTCGGGGTTGTCCCGGGCCGTGTCCTCGCTGAGCACCGCCGCGTCGGCGAAGGCGCCCAGCAGGGGCAGCTGGATCGCCAGCGTGACGATCTCGGCGACGGTCACCACCAGCGCCGAGAGCCCGAGCGTCGCCTTCGGGTTGGCCCGGATGAACGACACCGCGCCGTTGTAGAGGTCGCCGATCTGCAACGGCCGCAGCGGGATGACCCCCGGCTTGAGCACCGGGGCGCCGTAGTAGCCGCCGCCGGGCGGCGGCGGGTAGTAGCCGCCGTGCTGGGGCGGCGGGGGCGGCGGGTAGGAGCCGGGGTCGTTGGGTGCGGCCCAGGGACCGGGCGCGCCGTAAGCGGGCGGTTGCGTGGGGGACCAACCGGGAGGCGGCTGCTCACGATCGCCGGGGCCGTCTGTCATGTCCCAATCCTGGCATGATGCGAGCCCCGCCGGTGGGCGGCGTGAAGCACACTTGGAACGTGGCCCGACACAGGCGGATCCAGGGCACGAGCCATAGCCGGCCTTCGGCTGTCCATGGCTCTTGCTTGGGATTCTCGTTACGGTAGCGGCACGTCCGGCCATTTGGGCCTAAACTTCGTCCTTTGTCACGGTCGTGTTTCATCCACCGCAGGGTCACAGGTAACCTTCCGATAAATCGCCCAAATACCTCCTTAGCTGCGCCGAAGAACGAATGAGGGGCCATGAAAGGACGCGTGCTGGTCGTCGACGACGACGCCGCTCTCGCCGAGATGCTCGGCATCGTCTTGCGCGGGGAGGGTTTCGAACCGTCCTTCGTGTCAGACGGCGACAAGGCGCTCGACGCGTTCCGCGACACCCGTCCCGATCTCGTGCTGCTCGACCTGATGCTGCCCGGGGCCGACGGCATCGACGTCTGCCGGCGCATCAGGGCCGAGTCGGGCGTGCCGATCGTGATGCTCACCGCCAAGAGCGACACCATCGACGTCGTGCTGGGCCTGGAGTCGGGCGCCGACGACTACATCGTCAAGCCGTTCAAGCCGAAGGAACTGGTGGCCCGGGTGCGGGCGCGGCTGCGCCGCACCGACGAGCCGACCCCCGAGATCCTGCAGATAGGCGACATCACCATCGACGTCGCCGGCCACTCGGTCAAGCGGTTCGAGGAGACCATCAACCTCACGCCGCTGGAGTTCGACCTGCTGGTCGCGCTGGCCCGCAAACCGCGTCAGGTCTTCACCCGGGAAGTGCTGCTGGAGCAGGTCTGGGGCTACCGCCACGCCGCCGACACGCGGCTGGTCAACGTCCACGTGCAGCGGCTCCGGGCGAAGATAGAGAAAGACCCCGAACACCCCGAGATCGTCGTCACGGTCCGCGGCGTCGGGTACAAAGCCGGTCCAGCCTGAGCCGGATGCCCAAGAAGCGGCCCCGACGGACTCCCCGGCAGATCGCCCGGGGGGTCCGTCGTCGTGCTCGGCGCTACGCCGGGCGGGCCCGTTCGGCCTGGCGGCGCTCCCTCCAGATGCGGGTGGTCACGTCCACCCTGCTGATCTCGGTGGTCGTCGTGGCCGTGCTGGGCGTCTTCCTGTTCCAGTCGATCAACAAGACCATGCTGGCCGGACGGACCGACGCCGCCACCGCCGAGGCCCGCGCCAACGTGCTGACGGTCTCCGACTACCTGGCCAGGGCCGCCGAGCCGGTTCCGGCCGAGGGGTCCGACCCGGCCGTGTCGCCGCCGCCCGACCCCGCCGACCAGGCGATCAACGTGCTGGCCCAGCGCGCCGGGTCGCGCTACGCGGTGGTCATCTACAACAACGACACCGTCGGCCAAGACCGGGCCACCCTCGACATCGACGCGGGCAGGAGCATCCCGCCGGTCTTCCGGGAGCGGGTCCGCACCGACACCACCGACCAGACCGTCGCCCGCTACAGCCCGCTGCGCTACCTCAGCGGTGACACCGTGTCGGGGCTGGTCATCGGCAAGCGCGTCCCGGGCAGCAACGGCACCTACGAGATCTACCACCTGTTCCCCCTCAACGAGGAGGAGGAGACCCTCAGCTCGGTCCTCCAGCTCCTCGTGCTGGTCGGGGCCGGTCTGGTGCTGCTGCTGGCCGCCATCGCCTCGCTGGTGACCCGCCAGGTCGTCACGCCCGTGCGGCTGACCCGCCAGGCCGCGGAACGGCTCGCCTCCGGCCGCCTCGAGGAGCGGCTGAAGGTCCGCGGCGAAGACGACCTCGCCCGCCTCGCCGCCTCGTTCAACGAGATGGCCTCCAACCTCGCGCTCAAGATCCACCAGCTCGAGGAGCTCTCCCAGGTGCAGCGCCAGTTCGTCTCCGACGTCTCCCACGAGCTGCGCACCCCGCTGACCACCGTCCGGATGGCCGCCGATCTCCTGTACGACGCCAGGGAGGACTTCGAGCCCATGGCGTCCCGGTCGGCCGAGCTCATGCAGGCCCAGCTCGAACGGTTCGAGTCGATGCTGGCCGACCTGCTGGAGATCAGCCGCTACGACGCCGGAGCCGCCACCCTCGACCTCGAGTCGATCGACATGCGCGACACCGTGCTGCGCGCCGTCGGCGACTCCGAGGCGCTGGCCGAGCGCCACGCCACCCGCTTCGAACTGCGCCTGCCCACCGACCCGTGCATGGCCGAGTGCGACTCCCGGCGGATCGAGCGCATCCTGCGCAACCTGCTGTTCAACGCGATCGAGCACGGCGAGGGCAAGGACATCGTGGTCACCCTCGGCGCCGACCGCGACGCGGTGGCCATCGCGGTCCGCGACCACGGTGTGGGCCTGCGGCCCGGCGAGGAGAACATGGTCTTCGACCGCTTCTGGCGGGCCGACCCGTCCCGCGCCCGCACGATCGGCGGCACCGGCCTGGGCCTGGCCATCTCCCGGGAGGACGCGATCCTGCACGGCGGCTGGCTCCAGGCCTGGGGCGCCCCGGGCGAGGGCACCCAGTTCCGCCTCTCGCTGCCGCGCACGGCCGGGACCCAGCTCAAGGGGTCGCCGCTGCCGCTGGTGCCGCCGGAGGTCGAGATGCGGCGGACCTGGCGCGGCCACGTCACGCCGGTGCTGTCGGCAGCGGCGGGGGAGTCGGGGGTGTTCGATGTCGACTAGACGCGTCCTCACGCTGGTGGCGACCGCGGCTGCCCTCACGGCGTGCACGATCGTGCCCACCAGTGGCAACCCGCCCACGGCCAGCGAGGAGGAGCGCGGCGGCGACATCCTCAGCCAGACCTACGTCCGGATCCTGGCCCAGCCGCCCCGCCCCGACGCGACCGCCGTGGAGATCGTGCGCGGCTTCCAGGCCGCGATGGCCAGCTCCGACGACCCGCAGCACAAGGTCGCCCGGCAGTACCTGACCGGCCCGGCGGCGACCGGCTGGCAGCCGTGGGCCACCGCGACGACGGTCTGCGACTGCCGCTTCGCCGACGACCTGCCCGAGGAGGACGCCGACAAGTTCGCCGTCTCCTTCAAGGGCAAGAAGGTCGCCACCCTGGACAAGGGCGGGCGCTACCGCGCGACGGCCTCCGAGGAGACGGTCGACGCGTCGTTCACCCTGATCCGGGTCGGCGGCGAGTGGCGCATCTCCGAGGCCCCCGCCGGCCTGATCCTGCTCCGCAGCGACCTCACGAGGGCGTACGCCCCCGTGGACATCTACTTCCCCAACCTGACCTTCACCGGCCTGGTGGCCGACCGGGTCAGGGTGCCGATCGACCCCAGCAAGGGCCTGCCCGAGTCGCTCATCCGCACCCTGCTGAACGGCCCCTCGGGCCCGCTGGCGGGCGCGGTCGAGAACGTCTTCCCGACGGGCACCAAGCTCAACGGCATCCGGGTCGAGGGCGAGACCCTCTACGTCGACTTCTCCCGCCCGATCGCCGGCCTGCGCGGCAGCCCCGACCGCATCAGGGCCATGCAGGCCCAGCTCGCCTGGTCGCTCGGCACCGACCGCATCGGCGGCCGGTACATCGAGATCCTGGTCGACGGCGAGACCTTCCCCGGCGGGGGCATCCGCTTCAAGTCGACCGACTTCCCCACCTACGACCCGGCCGTGGTCACCGGCGACCTGCCCGGATACTTCGTCCGCGACGGCGTGATGCAGCGGGTCGCCAAGGACGGCGAGCAGTCGGCCCCGGTGCTCGGCGCGGCCGGTCAGCCGACCCGGCCGTTCGACCACGCCGCGGTCTCCTCCGAGGACCGCGACCAGGTGGCCGCGCTGATGCGGGACGAGACGGGGGTCTGGGCCACCCAGCTGGTCGAGGGCAGCCCGTGGCAGCGCTGGATCAACGCCCAGGGCCGTCTCACGCCGCCCTCGTGGGACCGCAACGGCGAGGTCTGGTCGGTGGAGTCGGCGGGCGGCAAGTCGCAGGTCTGGCGCGCCTCCACCGTCGGCAGCCAGTCGCCCGTCTCGGCCCCCGACCTCGTGGACGCCGACGTCAGCGCGTTCCGGATCGCCCGTGACGGCGTCAGGGTCGCGGTCGTCTCCGACACCGGGGCCGGTCAGACCGTTCAGATAGGCTCGATCCAGCGCGGCCGGACCTATCAGGTCAGTGCGCTGGAGACCCTGGTGCCCCCGGAGGAGGGTCAGAAGGTCGTCGACGTGGCCTGGAAGAACGCCACCACCCTGCTGGTGCTGACCGAGAAGAACGACTCCCAGCAGGCTCTGGCAGCCTACCCGATCTTGGACGGCGACGAGAAGACCCCGATCGAGCTGTCCAAGCGGCTCGCGTCCATCACGAGCACCGATTCGCGCATCCTGGCCAGCGACGTGAACGGCGCCCTCACGGTGTGGGACGGCAAGAAGTGGAACCTGCTCGTGAAGGGCGGCTCCAGCTTCCCCGCCTACCCTCTGGGGTGAGGTTCGGCAAGTTGTCGGCAGGGAGTGTCATGGTGGTCCGCGTGCTCGACGCGGTGCTCGATCTGCTCGTTCCCCCTCGGTGCGCCGGTTGCGGCGGCCGGGGGGCGTTGGTCTGCCCGCGGTGCGCGGCCGAGCTGACCGCCGCGCCACGCCGCCACGTCCCCGACGCGCCCCCGGAGGGCCTGCCCGAGTGCTGGGCCGCCGCCGGTTACGACGGGGTGGCCCGGCGGGTGCTGATCGCGTACAAGGAGCGCGGCCGCACCGCCCTCGGCGCCGCGCTGGGCGCCTGCCTGGCCCGCGCCCTGACGCATCTCCAGGTCGAGGGCCCGCTGGTCCTGGTGCCGGTGCCCAGCACCCGCCGGTCGAGAAGGGCCAAGGGCCATGATCCCGTACGCCGCGTCGCCGAGGTCGCGGCCCGGAGACTGCGCGCCGGAGGGCTCCAGGTGACCGTGGCGCCGGTGTTGCGGCCCGCCCGGAAGGTCGCCGACCAGGCGGGTCTGACCTCCGCCCAGCGGGCCGCCAACCTGGCCGGGGCGTTCACCTCCCGGCCGGTGCCCCGAGGGCGGGTCGTGCTGGTCGACGACGTGATCACGACCGGGGCCACGCTCGCCGAGGCGGCTCGCGCGCTGCGCGCGGCCGGCGCCGAGGCCGACTGCGCGGTCACGGTTGCGGCCACCCGGAAACGGGTCCCCGTCATGCGACACGCCCGGCGGTCACAATTTCGCTGACATCACGCTGGGTAAAGAAACAGTCAAATAACGACCTGGCTTCAGAGTGACATCCTGATGTCGGCAACCCTATGAACCACCAGTTCAGGAGACCCTTGACGGGATCGCGTGCGGGTGAGCCCATGGCGCCGCATACCATGGGCCGGTTCGGCGTGCCTGCCGAAAAATCACCGAAAGTGATCCTTTGGCGTGGCTCGCGGCTGACATTCGGCCGGGCAGCGACTAGCGTTCAGGACATGGCACCCGTTCGGGTCCGTGGTTGCGCCGGACCGAGTCCCCTCGGGGGTTCGGGCTGGCTAGCCGATGCCAGCCGCAGGCGAAACGGTCCACGTAAGGCGACTCTTGGTCGACCGATCACGGTGCGGCTTAGAGGTAAGACCTGCCTTCCCAAGAATCCAGATGATTCTTGCCAGAAGAGAAGGGCAGTAGTGGCGCGGAGCTGCGAAACCCTCAGCAGGCGGATGTGGGGACGAAGACCAGGTCGGCCGAACGGGTGCTCCTTCATGTCAGTCGATAGGCGAAGGGGGCTTTTGCGTGGACATCATCGTCAAGGGACGGCACACAGGAGTGAGCGACCGTTTCCGTGAACACGTGACTTCCAAGCTGGCCAAGATCGAGCGACTGGACAACCGTCTCATCCGCGTGGACGTAGAGGTCTCTACGGAGAAGAACCCGCGGCTGAGCGACCAGAAGGAGAGGGTGGAACTGACCATCCACTCCAAGGGCCCGGCTGTCCGGGCCGAGGCGGCCGCCGACGACCGGTTCGCCGCGCTCGACATCGCTCTGGGAAAGCTGGAGTCACGGCTGCGGCGGCTGAGCGACCGCCGCAAGATCCATCACGGTAAGAACTGCCCTCCGTCGGTCGCGGAGTTCACCGCCGGCCTGGCCGAAAGCGGCCTGGGCGAACCGGTGGCGAAGCTGCCCGAGCCGGAACTGCTCCACGACGAGTACATCCCGCCGCAGAAGCCGCAGAACGGCTACACCGAACCCATCATCCCGATCGAACAGGACGGCGACGGCCCCCTCGTCGTCCGCGAGAAGTTCCACCAGGCCGACGCCATCACCATCGAGCAGGCCCTCCTCGAGATGGAACTGGTGGGCCACGACTTCTTCCTGTTCCGTGACAAAGAATGCGGCCACCCGAGCGTCGTATATCGGCGGCGCGGATACGACTACGGCGTGTTGCGGCTCGTCGAGGGCTGAACCCGCGCCACCCCTTCCGACGTTTGTCCTTAGACAGAGTTCAACGTGAACGACATGCGCCCCGCCCGGTGCGGGGCGCATGGCGTGCGAGATCCTCGCCAGAACTGGAAGCCATGTCATGATGGCGATCCAGCTACCTGGCCCCCCGACGAGGAGGAGCTGTGAGCGACCGCAGCGTACGAGACGACGCAAGCCGCCCCACCGGGCGCGGTGAGCCGATCCGTGTGCTGATCGTCGATGATCACTCGCTGATCCGCCGCAGCCTGGTGCTGGCTCTCCAGGCCGAGGCGGACATCGAGGTCGCCGGTGAGGCGAGCGACGGTCAGGAGGCCGTGGCGCTCGCCGAGAAGCTGCTGCCCGACGTCGTGCTGATGGACGTGCGCATGCCCAGGCGCGACGGCATCGAGGCGACCAGGGCGATCAAGGAGAGCATGCCGACGACCCGCATCATCATGCTCACGGCCAGCGACGAGGAAGAGGACCTCTTCGAGGCCTTCAAGGCCGGCGCGACCGGATATCTGCTGAAAGACGTGCAGATCGACGAGGTCCCCGACGCCGTGCGCGGGGTCCACAGCGGCCAGTCGTTCATCAACCCCGCCATGGCGACCAAGCTGATCACCGAGTTCGCCAGCATCAGCCGCAAAGAGGCCGAGCGCCCGCCGCAGCTTCCGGTGCCCCGCCTGACCGAGCGGGAGATGGAAGTGCTCCGGCTGGTGGCCAAGGGGATGAACAACCGCGAGATCGCGAAGGAACTGTTCATCTCCGAGAACACGGTCAAGAACCACGTCCGCAACATCCTGGAGAAGCTCCAGCTGCACAGCCGCATGGAGGCAGTGGTCTACGCGGTGAGAGAGCGGCTGCTCGAAATCACCTGATGTGAGCGATCAGCCGCAGATCTCCCACTGCGGCACGTGGCGTTTCTCGCTCATCTGATCTCTTCGATCCGCACGCCGGTGCAGCCGACCCACGTCGCCGCTTCTCTCAGTGCTTCCTCGACCGCGTCGAGCTTCGTCACACCGGGCTGGAGTGTCACTCGCTTGGCCACCAAGGTGGTGCCCTCGCGGGCCGGGTCGACGCGGGCGATCAGCTTCCCGCCGTGCAGCACCGGCATCGCGAAATAGCCGTGGACGCGCTTGTCCTTCGGCACGTAGGCCTCCAGGCGGTGGGCCATGCCGAAGACGCGCTCCGCGCGGGCCCGCTCCCAGATCAGGGAGTCGAACGGGCTGAGCAGGGTGGTGCGGTGGCGGCCTCTGGCCTCACCCAGGGCCAGCGCCTCGGGATCGGCCCAGGCGTTGGGGCCGCCCTTCCTGGCCGGCGGCCAGCCCGCGACGTTCACCGGGACCAGGCCGCTCGCCCCGCTCAGCAGGGCGTCGTCGAGCATGGCGGCGTGCTTGTCCTTGACCCGCGTGTAGTCGACCAGGTCGGCCCGGGTCGCCACCGCCAGCGAACGGCCCGCGATCGCGGTCAGCCGGGTCACGCACTCTTCGTCGGTCAGGTCGATCTCACGGTACTCGGCGGGGATCGCGCGCTCGGCCAGGTCGTAGACCCGCCGCCAGCCCACCCGCCGGACGCAGACCACGTCGCCGACGTCGAGCAGGAACTCGATGGAGATCTTGGAGTCGGACCAGTCCCACCACGGGCCGCCCTTCTTGGCGCCGCCGATGTCCCCGGTGGTCAGGGGGCCGTCGCGGCGGACCCGATCGAGGATGTCGCCCACCGTGGCGGGCACCTCGTGCCAGCGGTATTTGCGCTCGCGGTAGGCGCGGCGCCGGAAGGAGTAGACCGGCCAGTGTTCGATCGGCAGGATGCACGCCGCGTGGCACCAGTATTCGAAGGCGGAGCCGCTCCAATAGGCCTTCTCGACCGCCGGGCGCCCGATCGCGCCCAGCCGGGCATAGGCCACCAGCTCATGAGAGCGCGCCAGCACCGAGATCGTGTCGAGCTGGACGGCCCCCAGCCGCCGCAGCATTCCCGATGGGCCGCCCTTGCGCCCATTGGCGCCCAGGAACCCCTGGGCGCGCAGGATGAGTCGCCGTGCTTCGTCGGCCGTGAGGTCCATCCGGCCGACTGTAGCCGGGGCCACCGACAAGTTCGGATATGAGAAGCGGCCGGACGGAGCCCGGCCGCGTCTCGCGCCTTGGAACTGCCTGAGGAAAGGTTCAGTGCTCGAAGGGGGAGTGGTGCTCCCGGGCGTCCATGACGCGCGGGGCGTCGATGACCACGTCGGAGAAGACGTCGAAGACCAGGGCGAGGACGGCCCCGATGGCCGACACGCCGACGCCGACCCAGACCATGGTCCAGTTGGAGGTGTCGGCGCCCAGCCCGGTGAGGCCCGCGCCGCTGATGATCGTGCCGATCAGAATGGTCGTCACCGCCACCCACGACTTCGCGCTGCCCGCGTGGCTTCCCTGGTGTGAGGTCTCTGCCATACCGTCCTACCCGACTCGCGTCCGCCGTGCCCAGTCTGGAACACCAGACGGTCTTCCTACGTTTGACAGGGTTGAGCCTATCGACCCGCTCACCCGGTCCGCCGCGCCGCTCCCCGCTCAGTCTCGTGGTGGCTGTGTCTGGTGGTCGAACGGCCTACCATGGCACAGGGGAAGTGTGTCTCGTCCTCAGACCTGCGAGGAGCTTTACAAAAGTGGCAGCCATTCTCGACCGAATTCTCCGCGCCGGCGAAGGTAAGACGCTGCGCAAGCTGAAGCGCATCGCCGAGCAGGTCAACTCCATTGAAGAGGACTTCAAGAGCCTTTCCGACGAGGAGTTGAGGGCGCAGACCCAGGAGTTCCGCGACCGCTACGCCGAGGGCGAGTCCCTCGACGACCTGTTGCCCGAGGCGTTCGCGACCGTCCGTGAGGCGGCCCGCCGGGTGCTCGGCCAGCGTCACTTCGACGTGCAGATCATGGGCGGCGCCAACCTCCACATGGGGAACATCTCCGAGATGCGCACCGGTGAGGGCAAGACCCTCACCTGTACTCTCCCGGCCTACCTCAACGCGATCTCGGGCAAGGGCGTCCACGTCGTCACGGTCAACGACTACCTGGCCAAGCGCGACTCCGAGACGATGGGCCGGGTCCACCGCTTCCTCGGGCTCGAGGTGGGCTGCATCCTCGCGAACATGCCGTCCGACGAGCGCCGCCGGCAGTACGCCGCCGACATCACCTACGGCACCAACAACGAGTTCGGCTTCGACTACCTGCGCGACAACATGGCGTGGTCGCTCGAGGAGCTCGTCCAGCGCGGCCACAACTTCGCCGTCGTCGACGAGGTCGACTCGATCCTCATCGACGAGGCCCGCACCCCGCTGATCATCTCCGGTCCCGGCGAGCAGTCCGGCAAGTGGTACTCCGAGTTCGCCAAGATCGTCCCCCGCCTCCGCAAGGGCGTCGAGGGCAAGGACGGCACCGAGAGCACCGGCGACTACGTGGTCGACGAGAAGAAGCGCACGGTCGGCATCCTGGAGGCCGGTGTCGAGAAGGTCGAAGACCTGCTGGGCATCGACAACCTCTACAAGCCGGAGCACACCCACCTCGTCCAATACCTGAACAACGCCCTCAAGGCGAAGGAACTGTTCAAGAAGGACAAGGACTACATCGTCGTCGACGGCGAGGTCCTGATCGTCGACGAGTTCACCGGCCGCGTGCTCCACGGCCGCCGCTACAACGAGGGCATGCACCAGGCCATCGAGGCCAAGGAAGCCGTGAAGATCAAGGACGAGAACCAGACTCTCGCCACGATCACCCTCCAGAACTACTTCCGCCTCTACACCACGCTGTCCGGCATGACCGGCACGGCCACCACCGAGGCCAACGAGTTCCACCAGACCTACAAGCTGGGCGTCGTGCCGATCCCGACGAACCGGCCGATGGTCCGCAAAGACCAGTCCGACATGGTCTACAAGTCCGAAGACGCCAAGTTCATGGCCTGCGTCAACGACATCAAGGAGCGCTACGAGGCCGGTCAGCCGGTCCTCGTCGGCACGACCAGCGTCGAGAAGTCCGAGCGGCTGTCGCGGATGCTCAAGCACAAGGGCGTCCGCCACGAGGTGCTGAACGCGAAGAACCACGCGCGTGAGGCCGCGATCATCGCCGAGGCGGGCCGCAAGGGCGCCGTCACCGTCGCCACCAACATGGCCGGTCGAGGCACCGACATCATGCTCGGCGGCAACCCCGAGTTCCGCGCCGACCTCGAACTCCGCAGCCGCGGCCTCGACCCGGTCGAGACCGCCGAGGAATACGAGAAGGCCTACCCCGAGGCGCTGGAGAAGGCGAAGGAAGCGGTCAAGGCCGAACACGAGGAGGTCACCGCCCTCGGCGGCCTCTACGTCCTCGGCACCGAGCGCCACGAGTCCCGCCGCATCGACAACCAGCTCCGCGGTCGTTCCGGCCGTCAGGGCGACCCCGGCGAGTCGCGCTTCTACCTGTCGCTCGAAGACGACCTGATGCGCCTGTTCAACTCGGCCCGGGTCGAGATGATCATGACCCGCCTGAACATCCCCGAAGACCAGCCGATCGAGTCGGGCATCGTCTCCAAGGCGATCGCCTCGGCCCAGCACCAGGTCGAGCAGCAGAACTTCGAGATCCGCAAGAACGTCCTGAAGTACGACGAGGTCATGAACCGCCAGCGCAAGGTGATCTACGCCGAGCGCCAGAAGGTCCTGGAGGGCGCCGACCTCCACGACCAGGTCAACACCTTCATCACCGACGTCGTCGACGGCTACGTGAAGGGCGCCACCGCCGACGGCTTCGCCGAGGAGTGGGACCTCGACAAGCTCTGGAACGCCTTCCGCCAGCTCTACCCGATCTCCATCAAGATCGAAGACCTGGCCGAAGAGGCCGGCGGCCGCGACGCCATCGACGCCGCCCTCCTCCACGAGAGGATCACGGCCGACATCCTCGCCGCCTACCGCAAGCGCGAAGAGGACTTCGGCGCCGAGGTCCTGCGCGACGCCGAGCGCCGCGTCATCCTCGACGTGCTCGACCGCAAGTGGCGCGAGCACCTCTACGAGATGGACTACCTCCAGGAGGGCATCGCCCTCCGCGCCTACGCCCAGCGCGACCCGCTGATCGAATACCAGCGCGAGGGCTACGACATGTTCACCGCGATGCTCGAGGGCATCAAGGAGAACTCGGTCAACTTCCTCTTCCGCTACCAGCCGCCGCAGCCGGCGCAGGACAGCCCGATCTCCTACGAGGCGGGCGCCGAGCCCAACTCGGCCGTCGCCGAGGCCGGTTCCATCATCGCCAACGCCCTCCGCCGCCCGCCCCGCGAGATGATCTACACGGCGCCGGGCGAAGACGGCGAGGTCGAGGTCCGCCGCTCCTCGCCGGAGCAGCGCGCCAACTACGGCAACGTCGAGCGCAACGCCCCGTGCCCGTGCGGCTCGGGCAAGAAGTTCAAGCGCTGCCACGGCGACCCGAAGCACGCCACGGCCTAACCACCCAAGCCAGAGCCCTCTCCTCCTCACGAGGAGAGGGCTTTCGCGCGTGTACGCCCTGAACCGCCCACCGCCCGGCTTGAACACCGAGCGCCGCGATGTCAGGGCGCTGAGTGGACCTGGACGGATGCTCACACCATCGCGATGTCCGCGTTGAGGCAGGGGCTCACTGAGAACTCCGCGAAGACCTTGTGGCGCTGCGACCGAGCTTCGGGTCCCGGCTGGGCATGCGGCCGGATCAGCGTCGGTTCCGCTGAGCGCTGTGTGGTTCCACGGCACTCAGCGAGCCAGGAGATGGTCACTTCTGGATCGGATGCGCCTCATCCCCGCACAGAAAGCAGTCAGGAGGGCTGCACGAGGCGAACCATGACTGACTTAGCGCCGCGCGGTTCTGCGGCGTTTTGCGGGCTTCAAGGGGCAGGTCATGCGGTCCCGAGCTCCCTCTGGACCGATGCGCCCCATCCTGTCGCAGGGACCAGTCAGTTGGCGGCTGCATGAGGCGAACCATGGCTGGCTTCGCTGAGCGCCGTGTGGTGCCACGGCGCTCAGCGGGTGTCAGGCTGTCTCGAACTCCGTCAGGACCCACTGGACGCCGTAGCGCTCCAGGCGGGCCGCCAGGACGCGGCTGCGGGGGGTGCAGCGGACCAGGGCGCACATTTCCACGACGTCGTCCTTCGGGTGCTGGACGCGGGGGACGCCGACCCATGGCGGGCGGGTGCTGTCGATCATCTTTCCGGCCCGCAGGAGATTGGCGTAGGCACGGCCGCTGAGGTGCTGCTGGACCGTCTGGGGCGGGCGGCGTCCGGCCAGGATCTCGGCCAGCGCCTGGGCCAGGCCGCGCAGGCGGCGCTCGTCGGGGACCGGGCCGGGGGAGGGTTCCGGCGCGTGGGCCAGCGCCAGGGCGCCGTGGGTGCCGGGAACTTGGCGGGGGAACTGGCGGACCTCGGCGGGCTGGCTCTCCGGGTGGGTCGGCAGGGCGAGAGTGCCGTGGTGGGGGGTGTCCGCCGGGTGGCGCTCGTGGGTGTAGACGGGGTCGAGGGCCGGGATGGGCGCGAGCCGGGGGAGTGGCATCGAAGCTCCGTGACAGTCGCAGGATGGGGACGTCAATAAGAGTTTTCGGGCCGGGGAACCGGATACGCGTCCGTAGGTATTCGTCGACGTTGGACGGGGTCGGATCGGCATACATGCCGATAGAGGCGTCCAGGTTGGTATGGACCGCGAGGCGACCGGCCATGGTCACTTCAAGAGGCAGTGCATGCCCGAAGCTCCAGTTGGCAGAGCAATCCAGGAGCCCCAAGCTTCTGGAGCCCCAAGCTGAGGACCGCCGAGCGGAGCCCTGTCGAGAGCCGCGCCTCAGTTGGTGGGGTCGAGGTCGGATTCCGGCTCTCGGCCTGGGGTCAGGATGTTGAGGCGTCTGATGAGGAAGGTGAAGATCGCGTAGTACACGACGAAGTAGACGACGCCGATCGCCATGATGAGGGCGAAGTTGTGGGTGTTGTCCTTGGTCGCGTTGAGGGTCGCGTCGATGGCGCCGCCGGAGAAGCCGAAGCCCAGCCGTCCGCCCAACCCCGCCACCAGCGCCATCGACACCCCCGTCAGCAGCGCGTGGACCACGAACAGCACGGGCGCGACGAAGATGAAGGCGAACTCGATCGGCTCGGTGATGCCGGTGACGAACGACACCAGGGCCGCCGAGATCATGATGGATCCGATCGCGTTGCGGCGGTGTGGGGGCGCCGCGCGCCAGATCGCGATGGCCGCCGCCGGGAGGCCGAACATCATCACCGGGAAGAACCCGGCCATGAACGCCCCGGCGCCGTCCTGACCGGCGAAGTAGCAGTTCAGGTCGCCTGCGGTGTGCAGGCCGTTCACGGTGCAGTCGGGCACGGTGAACCACACGATCGAGTTGACGAAGTGGTGCATGCCCAGGGGGATCAGGGCCCGGTTCACCACCCCGTAGATCCCCGCGCCCAGCGTCGAATGGGTGGCCAGCCAGTCGCCGAACGACGACAGGCCCTGCCCGATCGGCGGCCAGATCAGGCCGAAGACCACGCCGAGGACCAGCCCGGCCAGCGCGGTCAGGATCGGCACGAAGCGCCGTCCGCCGAAGAACGCCAGCCAGGCCGGCAGCTTGATCCGGTGGTATCTCTGCCACAGGATCCCCGCCACCAGGCCCATCAGGATCCCGCCGAGCACCCCGGTCGGGTTGGCCGCCGCCAGGTTGAGCGCCTCGGCGGGCGTCCCGGCGGTCACCACCGTCTGGGCCACCCGTGGCCGCAGCGAGGAGTCGAAGAACATCAGGTGGGTGACCCGGTCCCAGACCAGGTAGCCGACCACGGCGGCCAGCGCGGTCGACCCGTCGGACTTGCGGGCGAACCCGACGGCCACGCCGATCGCGAACAGCAGCGGCAGCGCGTCGAACAGCGCGCCGCCCGCTCCGCCGACGATCCGGGCCACCTTGTCGAGGGTGGGGTCGTCGGTCCGGCCCAGCAGGTCGTCCTGCCCGACCCGGAGCAGGATCGCCGCGGCCGGGAGGGCCGCGATCGGGAGCATGAGAGAACGCCCGATCCGCGACAGCACGGTCATCGTGGCAGGCATCGTCCCTCCCGTTCATCCAGGAGCGGCAGGACGATCCGCACAGCATGGGGAAGCGGGCGGGCCGAGTCTCCCGCGACGGTGAGATCGGGGGTCGCGCGCTTCATGGCTTCCTTCCGGGTCGCTAGGCCCGCCGTGGCTCCAGGAGTGTGCGGAGCTGGTAGCGGTCGGCGCGGTAGGTCGACACGCCCAGTTCGGCGCAGACACCCCCGGCGTACGACCGCCGGGACAGCAGCAGCACGGCTCCGCCGCGCGGCAGTTTGAGCAGGTCGGCGTCGCTGGGGTCGGCTATCCCGCCGTCGATGGTCAGCTCCCCGGCGTCGAGGATCAGACCGTATCGGGACTCCAGGAGCGCGTACAGGGACCGGCCGGAAAGGTCGTAGCTCTCCAGGTCGGGGGCCAGGGCCAGGGGGATGTGGGCGCGCTCGACGGCCAGGGGCTCGCCGTCGGCGGTCCGCAGGCGTTCGATGAAGTGAACCTCGTCACCCGGGGCGATGCCCAGTTCCCTGGCCAGGTGGGCGCTGGCGCGGACCACCCGGCGGTCGAGGTCGCGGCTGCCGGGCTCCAGGCCGCGGGCGCGCATGTCGTCGCTGAACGAGGTGAGCTGGAGGGCCAGCTCGATCTTCGGGCGGGCGACGAAGGTGCCCTTGCCGGGGACGCGGTGCAGGCGGCCCTCGCTGACCAGGTGGTCGACCGCCTGGCGGACGGTCATGCGCGACAGGCCGAAGCGCTGGCAGAGTTCGCGCTCCGACGGGATCGCCGCGCCGATGGGCAGCTCGTTGTTCTCGATGAGGTCGAGGATGATCTCGCGGAGCTGGAAGTACTTGGGGACCGGGCTGTCCGGGTCGATGGTGGCGCCGCTTCCCCTGGCGTCGATGCCGGCCACTGTCGCCTCCCCTCTCCGCTTTGTTATGGTTCGTACTGGTCTAGTCCGGACTAGACCACACCGCCGAAATGTCTGTCAACGTACGGACCGATTACAGGATGGGCACGTGACGACGACGAAGATGCGCAGTGAGATCGCCGAACAGCCGGCCGCCCTGCGCGCCACGCTGGACGCCCTGCTCCCCCGAATCCCCGATGTCACCTCTCTCGCCGGACAGACCCGCCACCTGCTCTTCATCGCCCGTGGCACCTCGGACAACGCCGCCGTCTACGGGCGCTACCTGATCGAGTCGCACGCCGGGCGCCTCGCGGCGCTGGCCGCGCCGTCGATCGCCACAACCTACCGCCGAAAGCTGGACCTCGACGGAGT
Source organism: Herbidospora cretacea (assembly GCF_001570605.1). Lineage (GTDB taxonomy): Bacteria > Actinomycetota > Actinomycetes > Streptosporangiales > Streptosporangiaceae > Herbidospora > Herbidospora cretacea. The sequence goes on from NZ_BBXG01000019.1 coordinate 79,702, forward strand.
GCTCGCCGTGGCGGTCTCGCAGTCGGGCCGTACCGAGGAGATCGTCGAGACCCTCGACTGGGCGCGTGACTGCGGCGCGAAGACCGTGGCCATCACCAACGGCGGCGAGGAGAGCCCGCTGGCGCGCGCCGCCGATCTCGCCCTGTGCACGGTCGCCGGGGAGGAGAAGGCGGTGCCGGCGACCAAGACGTACACGACCCAGCTGGCGGCCATGGCGGTGCTGGCGCTGGGGCTCGGGGCCGACGTCCACCGGGACGATCTGCTCAAGGCCCCGGACGCCATCCAGAAGCTCATCGAGGACCCGGGCGACCTCGACGCCCTGGTCGAGGGGCTGGCCGACAAGCCGGGCGTGGTCGTGTCGGGGCGCGGGCTGGCCTTCTCCACCGCGCTCGAACTCGCGCTGAAGCTCAAGGAGGCCTGCTACCTGCACGCCATGGGCCTCTCCTACGCCGATCTGCTGCACGGGCCGATCGCCGTGGTCGACGCCGACACCCCCGCGATCCTCGTCGCGGCCGGTGAGGGCCCGACCCTGGCGGGCACGGTCGCGCTGGCCGAGCGGGTCACCGGAGCGGGCGCGGCCTCCTACGGGGTCGGCGGCGGCGCGGCGCTGAAGAGCGCCTCCACCGCCTCGCTCAACGGCCCCGACCTGCCCGAATGGGTGGCCCCGCTGGGGCTGATCGTCCCCGGTCAGCTGCTCACCGAGGCGCTGTCGCGCAGGCTCGGGTACGACCCCGACGCGCCCCGCGGCCTCAACAAGGTCACCCAGACCGACGAGTAGGGTTCGCCTGAAGATCCAGAGGGAGGCGTCATGGCGGATGCGGCAAAGATCGTCGCGGCACTGGGCGGGCCGGACAACATCATCGAGATCGAGCCCTGCATCACCCGGCTCCGGACCGAGGTCCGCGACGCCTCCAGGATCGACCAGGCCGCGCTGAGGGCGGCCGGGGCCCACGGCGTGATGGCGGCCGGGAACATCGTGCAGGTCGTCGTCGGGCCGGAGGCCGACACGATCGCCAGCGACATCGACGACCTGCTGGACTCCGCTTGACGACCGTCCACTCTCCGGTGAAAGGGTGGGCGATCGGGCTGCCGGCGGTGCCCGACCCCGTGTTCTCGCAGGCCATGGTGGGTCCGGGGGCGGCCGTCGACCCGGCGCGGGGGCCGCAGGTCGCGGTCGCGCCGATCGCCGGGCGGCTGGTCAAGCTCCACCCCCACGCCTACATCGTGGTCGGCGACGACGGCCGGGGGGTGCTGACCCACCTCGGCGTCGACACCGTGGAACTGCGCGGCGCCGGCTTCGAGCCGCTGGCCGTGGAAGGCGACCTCGTCACGGCCGGGCAACCGGTCGTCGCCTGGCATCCGCATGCCGTCGACGAGGAGGGGTATTCGCCGGTCTGTCCGGTGATAGCCCTGGATGCCACACCGGAGAGCGTCTCCGGTGTGGTGAGCGGACCGGTCGAAGCGGGCGATCCCCTCTTCGACTGGCATTGACCCAAAACCGGGTGTTGGATGAGTGGTCCGGACCGCCGGACCCAGAGGAGGCAGCGTGCCGCAACGAAGGCTCATCGTCGAGGCGGAGGTGGGACTGCACGCCCGTCCCGCCGCCACGTTCGTGCAGATCGCGACCAAATCGGCGGCGAGCGTGACCCTCGCCAAGGGCGACGGCGCGCCGGTCAACGCCAAGAGCATCCTGTCGGTGCTGGCGCTCGACGTGAAGAAGGGCGACGCCATCACCATCAGCACCGACGGCGAGGGCGCCGACGAGCTGCTGGAGGAACTGGTCGCGATAGCCGGGGCGCCCTGATGGCCACCACCCTGAAGGGCTCGGGGGTCAGCCCCGGCACCGGCTACGCCGCCGCCCACCTGCTGGTCGGCGCGATCCCCGTCCCCGCCGAGAACCTCAGGCACGCCGGCGACGCCGACGCCGAGAAGGCCCGCGTAGCGGCCGCGCTCGAAGAGGTGGCGGCCGACCTGGAGGCGCGCGGCGAACGCGCCGGGGGAGAGGCCGCCGAGGTGCTGTCGGCCCAGGCGATGATGGCCCGCGACCCGGGCCTGGCCGAAGGGATCGACGAACTGGTCGACGGGGGCCTCTCCGGTGAGAGGGCCGTGTACGAGGCCTTCGGGGCCTACCGCGACCTGCTCGCCGCCGCCGGGGGATACCTCGGCGAACGCGTCGCCGACCTCGACGACATCCGCGACCGCGCCATCTCCCGGCTGACCGGCGCGCCGATGCCCGGGGTGCCGGTCGATGCGACCGAGCCGTACATCCTGGTGGCGCGCGACCTCGCGCCCGCCGACACCGCGCTGCTCGACCGGAACCTGGTCGCCGCCTTCGTCACCCAGGACGGCGGGCCGACCAGTCACACCGCGATCCTGGCCCGCGCGATGGGCGTGCCCGCCGTCGTGGGCTGCGCGGGCGCGACCGCGCTCGTGCCGGGCACATTGCTGCTGGTCGACGGCGCGACCGGCGAGGTCGTCATCGAGCCGGAACCCGCGGCCGCGCGGGCCGCCGTCGAGACCGCGCGGGCCCGCGCCGAGGTCCTTTCCGGCACGACCGGACCCGGCGCCACCGCCGACGGCCACCCCGTGCCGCTGCTCGCCAACATCGGCGGCCCGAAGGACCTCGAGGCGGCTCTGGCCAACGGGGCCGAGGGCGTCGGCCTCTACCGCACCGAGTTCCTCTTCCTCGACCGCGCCGACGCGCCGACGGGCGACGAGCAGGAGGCCGCCTACCGGGCCGTCTTCGACGCCTTCCCCGGAGGCCGGGTCGTGGTCCGCACCCTCGACGCGGGCGCCGACAAGCCGCTCGCCTTCCTGCCGCCGCCCGGCGAGGAGCCCAACCCGGCCCTCGGCGAACGCGGCCTGCGCATGTTCCGGCGCTACCCCGACATGATGGCCGCCCAGCTCGGCGCGCTCGCCCGCGCCGCCGAGGGCACCGAGGCCGTCCCCTACGTCATGGCCCCCATGGTCGCCACCGTCGACGAGGCGGCCTGGTTCGCCGACGCCTGCCACGCGGCCGGGCTGGAGACCGCGGGCATCATGATCGAGGTGCCGTCGGCCGCGCTGCGCGCCCGCCACCTGGCCGGGGTCGTCGACTTCTTCTCGATCGGCACCAACGACCTCACCCAGTACGCCATGGCCGCCGACCGCCAGGTCGCCGGCGTCTCCGACCTGCAGGACCCGTGGCACCCGGCGGTGCTCGACCTCATCGCGCTGGCCGCCGAGGCGGCGGGCGCGGCCGGGAAGAGCTGCGGCGTCTGCGGCGAGGCGGGGGCCGATCCGGTGCTGGCGTGCGTGCTCGTCGGACTCGGCGTGACCTCGCTGTCGATGGGGTCGCCCGCGCTGCCGTGGGTGCGCGCGTCGCTGGCCCGGCACACCCTCGAGCAGTGCCGTGCGGCGGCCGAGGCCGCCCGGGAGGCACCGGGCGCGTCCGAGGCGAAGGAGGCGGCCCGCGCCCACCTGACCGGCCTCACTGATCTGGGACTGTAGCCGCTACGGTGTCGGGGTGTCCCTCCACAGGGCGCTGCTCGGCGCCGGTCTGCTCGTCGTCGTGGCGGGGTGTTCGACCACCCCGCCACGCACCTCCCTCCCCACCCCCCCGACCTCGACGGTCGTGGCGCCCCCGCCACCGTCGCCGTCCCCCTCGCCCTCTCCCGTGCTGGAGATGTCGGTCGAGGAGAAGGTCGGCCAGCTCTTCATGCCGGTGCTCTACGGCGCGACGGCCGACACCGAACACCAGGAGAACCTGGCCCGCTACGGCGTCGGCACCCCCGCCGAGGTCATCGGGAAATACCACCTCGGCGGCATGATCCTGTTCCCCGGCACCGGCAACATCGAGAACGCCCGCCAGGTCGCCGAGCTCACCGCCGGGCTGCGCAAGGCCTCCCCGAAGGTGCCGCTGCTGATCGGCGTCGACCAGGAGAACGGCATCGTCTCGCGGCTCAAGGGCATCATCACCGACCTCCCCGGCGCCTCGGTGATCGGCCAGACCGGTGACACGCGCAACGCCCGCGACGCCGCCCGCGTCACCGCCGAGGAGCTGAACGCTCTTGGCATCTCGCTCGACTTCGCCCCCGTCGCCGACGTCAACGTCAACCCGAACAACCCGGTCATCGGCCCGCGCGCCTACGGGAACGATCCCGAGGAGGTCGCCGACATGGTGGGCGCGGCCGTCCAGGGCTTCCACGACGGCGGCGTCGCGACGACGGTGAAACACTTCCCGGGCCACGGCGACACCAACGTCGACAGCCACACCGCCCTGCCGGTCATCGACCACACCCGCGCCCAGTGGGAGAAGCTCGACGCGCCGCCGTTCAAGGAGGCCATCGCCAACGACGTCGACGCCATCATGAGCGCCCACATCGTGATGCCCGCGCTCGACCCGTCGGGCGACCCGGCCACGCTGTCCAAGAAGATCCTCACCGGGGTGCTCCGCGACCAGCTCGGCTTCAACGGGGTCGTCTTCACCGACGCGCTCAACATGGAGGGCGTCCGGAAGAAGTACGGCGACGGCGAGGTGGCCGTCCGGGCGATCCTGGCGGGGGTCGACATCCTGCTCATGCCGCCCGACTTCAACGCCGCCCGCGACGCCGTGCTGGCCGCGATCCGGTCGGGCCGCATCAGCGCGACCAGGCTGAACGCCTCCGTCGAGCGCATCCTGGCGCTGAAGGCGCACTACGGCCTGGACAACCCGCGCGCCTTCCCCCACCCGTCGCGGGTCGGCAAGCTCCTCAAGACCGCCGAGCACCGCGCGATCGCCCGGCGCATCACCGCGGGCACGCGATGACTACCCTTTGACCACATGACGGTCAAAGGGGTGCTCATCGACTGGGCCGGGGTTCTCACCACGAGCATGGCCGAGTCCATCAACACATGGCTGGTGGCCGACCGCATCGACACCTCCCACTACACCGAGGTGATGCGGGGCATGATCGCGTCGGCCTACGGCGGCGACGGCGCGGAGAACCCGATCCACACGCTGGAGCGGGGGGAGATCACCGCGCTCGCCTTCGAGACGGCCCTGGCCGCCGAGCTGCGCACCCACGACGGCCTCCCGCCGGTCGCCGAGGGGCTGCTGACCCGCATGTTCGCCGGATTCCAGCCGGTCGAGGCGATGTTCGAGATGCTGCGCCGGGCGCGCAAGGCCGGTTACAAGACCTGCCTGGTGTCGAACTCGTGGGGCAACGACTACGACCGCACCGGCTGGGAGGAGGCGTTCGACGCCGTCGTCATCTCGGGCGAGGTCGGCATGCGCAAGCCCGAACCGCGCATCTTCGCCCACGCCGTGAGCCTGGTCGGGCTCGAACCGGCCGAGTGCGTCTTCATCGACGACATCGAGGCCAACATCACCGCCGCCCGGGAGCTCGGCTTCACCGGCATCCTGCACACCCACGCCGGCACCACCATCGCCGAGCTGGAGACGTTGCTCAAGGTGCCTCTGAGGTCGGCGTGATGGGACACTCGTGACATGCGTGTCTACCTTCCGTGCACGCTCCCCGCGCTGGCCCGAACGGCCGCCGCGGGTGAGCTCGGCCCCGCTCCGCTGACCGGGTTCGCCGTGACGCCCGCCCTGGTGGAGTGGTATGCCTCCGGCGACACCGAGGAGCTCGAATACGTCGCCCTCACGGAGGCGGCGCGCGCGTCGCTGCGGATGATCGCGGCCGACCTGGCCGACGGCGTGACCGCCCCGGCCCGCCGGGTGGTGATCGCCGCCGACATCCCCGACGCCGAGGTGCAGGTCAGCGCCGACGTGGCCGAGCGCGGCCGGGTGAGGCTCGGCGCGGCCGTGCCGATGCGGCTGGTCCAGGCCGCCCACGTCGACGAGCCGGCCGCGATCCCCGACGTCGAGGCCGCCGCCCTGGCGCTGAAGGCCGCCGACGCGGGCGACGACGACGCACGGTTCACCGTCGACGGCGCCGAGGCCCACGAGCTGCTCTGGTACGCCACCCAGGAGATCCCCGACGTCCTCGGCTAACCTGGGTGGCGCTATGACACACATCGTCTGGGACTGGAACGGGACGCTCTTTCACGACTCCGACGCGGTCGTGCGCGCCACCAACGAGATCTTCCGCCCTTATGGGGTGGCCCCGATCGACCTCGACGGGTTCCGCGGCGTCTACTGCCGCCCCATCTGGGTCGCCTACGAACGCATCATCGGCCGCGCCCTCGAAGAGGGCGAGTGGGAGCGCCTCGACGAGGGCTTCCACCTCCACTACCACCGGCTCATGGAGGCCTGCCTGCTGGCCGAGGGCGCGGTGGCGAGCCTGACCGCGTGGGGCGAGGCCGGCCGCAGCCAGTCGCTGCTGTCGATGTGGGCCCACGAACGGCTGGTGCCCAAGATCGCCGAGTTCGGCATCGACCACCACTTCACCCGGGTCGACGGCCTGCGCCTGACCAGCCCGGGGGGCCACAAGGCCGAGCACATGGCCGAACACCTTAAGGCCCTCGACCTCGACCCCCGCGACGTGATGGTGATCGGCGACAGCGTCGACGACGGCCTCGCGGCCCGCCACGTGGGGGCTCGGGCGGTCCTCTACACGGGCGGCATGACCAGCCGCGCCGAGCTCGAGTCGCTCGGTTTCCCGGTGGTCGACTCGCTTTCAGACGCGATGGATCTGATCTGACCTGATCGGCATCAGAGGGCCTTACCCTGGGGCGAAGCCGCACTTATCCCCCGGGAGGGCCCCCATCGACCGCCGACTCGTCCTCTGGAACATCGACCTGACCCTGGTCGACGTCACGATCGTCACCCGGGACGCCTGGGCCGAGGCGTTCCGCGCGGTCACCGGGCGGCCCCTCGTGAAGCTGGCCCCCGCGATGGGACGCCCCGACTCGGAGCTCATCTTCGAGACGCTGGCGCTCAACGGCATCACGGTCGACGACGGTCACCTGCCGGCGTTCATCGACGCGCTCGCCCGGTCGTTCGGCGACCGGCGCAAGCGCCTGGCCAAGGAGGGCCGGGCGATGCCCGGGGCCAAGGACGCGCTGCACGCCGTCTCCCGGCTCGACGGGACGGTCCAGTCGGTGCTGACCGGCACCATCAGGTCCAACGCCGTCCACAAGCTGACCGCCTTCGGCCTGCACAAGTACGTCGACTTCGAGGTCGGCGGCTACGGCGAGGAGGTCTACCCGAAGGCCAGCCTCCTCCAGGTCGCCCAGGGCAGGGCCAAGGACAAGTACGGCGCGCCGTTCTCGGCCGTGCTCATCGGCGACTCGACGCGTGACGTGCAGGCCGCCCGGATCGCCGGGGCCGCGATGATCGGGGTCGCGTCGGGCCGGTCGAGGGCCGGCGAGCTGACCGAGGCGGGGGCCGACATCGTGCTGCCCGACCTGTCGAACGCCTCCGAGGTGGTCGCCGCGGTGGCCCGGCTCACCGACCGTTATGTGGGGGGCCGACAGTGACATGACCATGGCCCCACATCAGGATGGAGCCATGGTTAGCGAAGGTGACGTGCTCTGGGTCCCGTCGGCCGAGGTCGTCCGGGACGCCCGGATCACCCGTTTCCAGGAGGCGGTGGGCAGACCCGGCTCCTACGACGGGCTCTGGTCGTGGTCGGTGGAGGAGCCCGCCGCTTTCTGGACGGCGATCTGGGATTACTTCGGCGTCGTCGGTGACCGCGCGAACGGTCCGGTCATTTCCGGAAATATGCCGCAAACTCAGTGGTTCGCGGGCAGCGCCATTAATTACGCGGAAAATGCGCTGAAAGGTCCCGACGACCGTCTTGCGGTTATTTTTCGGGACGAAACGGGCGAGCGGCGAACGTACACACTTGGGCGGTTGCGCGACGAGGTCGCGCGGGCGCGGGCCGGGCTGGTGGAACTCGGCGTCGGGAGGGGCGACCGGGTCGCCGGATATCTGCCGAACATCCCCGAGGCGCTGATCGCCTTCCTCGCCACCGCGTCGCTCGGCGCGATCTGGTCGTCGTGCTCGCCCGACTTCGGGGCCCCGGCCATCATCGACCGGTTCACCCAGATCCAGCCGAAGGTCCTGATCGCCGTCGACGGCTACACCTACAACGGCCGATGGTTCGACCGGACCGGCGTGGTCGCCGACATCGCGGCGCGGCTGCCCTCGCTCCACGCGACCGTGAGGGTGTCGGAGTGGGACTCCTTCGCCCGGCCCGGTGACCTGGCCTTCGACCGGGTCCCCTTCGACCACCCGCTCTGGATCCTCTACTCCTCCGGCACGACCGGGCTCCCCAAGCCCATCGTCCACGGCCACGGCGGCGTGGTCGTGGAGCACCTGAAGTCGCTGACCTTCCACCAGGACCTCGGCGAGGGCGACCTGTTCTTCTGGTACACCACCACCGGCTGGATGATGTGGAACTACCTCATCGGCGGCCTGCTGGTCGGCGCGGCCGTCGTCCTGTACGACGGCTCGGCCGCCCACCCCTCGACGAGCGCCCTGTGGGACCTCGTCGCCGAGGAGGGCGTGACCTACTTCGGCACCGGCGCCCCCTACATCGTCGCCTCGATGAAGGCCGGCCTGAAGCCGCGGGGCCTGTCGGCGCTGAAGGGCATCGGCTCGACCGGCTCCCCGCTCCCGCCCGAGGGCTTCGCCTGGGTCTACGCCGACGTGTCCGGTGAGGTCCAGCTCGGCTCGTTCTCCGGCGGCACCGACGTCTGCACCGGTTTCGTCGGCGCGGTCAGGACGCTGCCGGTCCGGGCGGGCGTCATCCCGTGCCGCTCCCTGGGCGCGCGGGTGGAGGCGTTCGACCCGTCGGGACACCCGGTCACCGGAGAGGTGGGGGAGCTGGTCATCACCGCGCCGATGCCCTCGATGCCGGTCATGTTCTGGAACGACCCCGATGGCCACCGCTACCGCGAGTCCTACTTCGAGGAGTATCCCGGCGTCTGGCGGCACGGCGACTGGATCAAGATCCTCCCCGACGGGAGCAGCGTCATCTACGGCCGCTCCGACTCGACCCTCAACCGGGGCGGGGTCCGGATGGGCACCAGCGAGTTCTACCGGGTGGTCGAGCGCTTCGACGCCATCGCCGACAGCCTCGTCATCGACACCGGCAGGCTCGGCCAGGAGGGCCGGCTGCTCCTCTACATCGCCCTGGCCGAGGGCCGCGAGCTCGACGAGACGCTGGTCAAGGAGCTGAAGACCGCTCTGCGCACCGAGCTGTCGCCGCGCCACGTGCCCGACGAGATCGTGGCGGTGCCGGGGGTCCCGCGCACCCTGTCGGGCAAGAAGCTCGAAGTGCCGGTGCGCAAGATCCTCCAGGGCGTCCCGGTCGAGAAGGCCGCCAACCCCGACGCGATGGCCAACCCCGAGGTGCTGGCGTTCTTCACACCCCTTGCGGATGCCTGAAGAACCCGGTCGGGTCGTAGGTCTTCTTCACGAGCGCTAAGCGGGCGGCGTTCGGACCGTAGTACTGGCTCTTATAGTCATTTATGCCTATATCGGGGTAGTTAATGTAGGCATGCTTTCCGAGCCTCGGCGTCATCGCGTCGCGCGCCGAACGCACCCACGGACTTGCGCCGTCGAAGTGGGCGTAGTACTGGAGGCTGAAAAGCGCGGTGCGATGGGGAAAAGCGGTCGCGCCCGGGGCCACCCGGCCGACCGCCCCGCGCAGCGCGTCGATGAGGACGGTGTGCCGCCCCGGCCGGGCGACCTGAGCGATTAGTGCACGAATGGTCGAATCGCTCATTTCCGTGTACGCGAAATGCGAACTGGCGCTGAACCGGTCGCGCGGGCCGTTGTGGCACGACTCCTGGGTCGAGCAACCCGCCATGAAATACATGGCCTGGAGATAACCCATCGATCTGACCGATCGTGTCGGCGCGGTGAAACCCTTCAGAAGCGCCTCACAACGCGACCTGGAGCCCAAATAGAGCCCGGTGACGGAAACGGAGCGCCCGGGGTCCTGCGAGAGGTGCAGATTGGACCACAGCGCGTCGGGCGCCGAGGGCGCCCATTTCTGCCATTTCTTCACCACGTCGAACGCCTGCGACCACGGCCACCGCATCGTGAAGACGGTGACGTCCTGGATGGGGTGGGTCTGGTAGGTGAACGAGGTCGCGATCCCGAAGTTGCCGCCGCCGCCACCCCTGAGCGCCCAGAACAGGTCGGGGTGGCTCTGGGCCGAGGCCGTGATGAGCTTCCCGGCGGCGGTCACCAGGGACACCGATCTCAGCACGTCGATCGTCAGCCCGTAGCGCCGCGAGACGACCCCGATCCCGCCGCCCAGCGTGAGCCCGGCCACCCCGACCGTCGGGCACGAGCCCGCCGGGATGCTGACGCCGCTCTTCGCGAGCTGGGAGTAGACGTCGATGAGCTTGGCTCCCGACCCGACCGTGGCCAGGCCGGCGGTGTGCCGCACGGTCTTCAGCTGGGAGACGTCCACGACCAGGCCCGAACCGGTCGACCACCCGGCGTACGAGTGGCCGCCCGACCTCGGGTGCACCACCAGGCCGTTGCGGCGGGCGAACCCCACGCACGCCGCCACGTCGGCGGCGGTGGCGCAGTAGGCGACGGCCCGGGGCGCCGCGTTGTCGAAGGCCACGTTGAAGACGCGCTTCGCGGTGGCGTAGGAGGCGTCGCCGGGCCGTACGAGACGGCCCTTCAACGTCCGGTCCAGTGCGCGCCAGTCGGGCGCCGCGCCCGCGAACGGCGCGAGCGCCGCCGCGGACAGGAATTCACGACGATCCACTGCAGATCACTCCCCGAGGTTCCGTACTACCTCGTGAGACGACCGCGAAGATAACAAAACGGCTACTTCCGGGAGTCGACTCGGAGCGCGAGCGCGGGGCACATCTCCACCGCCCGCTGCGCCTCGCTCTTCGCCCAGGTCGGGACCGGCGAGTCCATGAACACCGGGAACCCGTGGTGGTCGAGTTTCACCAGGTCGGGCATGAGGTGCGCGCACAGGCCGTGGCCCTGGCAGCGGGTCCAGTCGACCACCAGCCGCACGTCGCTGGCCTCGGTGATCGGCATCGGCAGGGTGTTCTGCACGCCCCGGCCGCACGAGCCGTTGATGATGTGCTCGTCGACGTCCTCGGCGAAGGCCTCCAGCGCCGACAGCACGAACCGGGTCGTCCCGTCGGGGTGGAAGCAGGCGCCGCGGCCCTTGACCGCCGTGGCGGCCGACTTCACCAGGTCGTGGGCCTGCGGGTCGCCCATCGTGAGGTCCGACAGCGCTCTGGCCAGCGCCGGGAGGCCGATGCGGCACGGGCCGCACTGCCCCGACGACTGCTGCGCGAGATACGCGGCGACCCGGACCGTCTCCCCGAGGGGACACGTGTCCGGGCCCAGCGGAACGATGATGCCCGCGCCGAGCTCACCGCCCGCCTGCTGCATGCCCCGGCGCGAGACGATCGCGCCGTAGGCGTCGGCCGCGCTGAGCCACTTGCCGTGGTAGCCGCCGATCAGGACGCCGTCGCCGACGTCCGCCTCGCACATGTCGAGCACCTGCGCCAGCGGGACGCCGGGCGTGACCTCCACGACCGACGGCGCCTTCACCGACCCGCTCACGCTGAGCAGGGTCGTGCCGGGCTCCTGCACGGTGCCGACGGCGCCGTACTCCTCCGGGCCCAGCTCGGCCAGGAGCGCGAGCTGGGCGAAGGTCTCCGTGTTCGACAACAGGGTGGGCAGGCCGCGGACGCCCGCGTCGCTGGTCCGGACCTTGCGCCCGGACGGCTGGCCCAGCTCGCCGTTGACCGCCCGGACGAGGGACCCGCCCTCGCCCGAGATGAACCGCTCCTGGATGCCGGCCACCCGGACATACCCGATGAGCCCGCGTTCGGCCACGGCCGCCCGCATCGAGCCCTCCGCCAGCTCACCCGCGGGGGTGGCGATGACCACCTCTTTGGCGTCCAGCGCACTGGCCGCCAGCAGCGCGCCCTCGAGCACGAGGTGCGGCTTGCGGGTGAGCAGCATCTTGTCCTTCATGCTGGCGGGCTCGCCTTCGGCGGCGTTGACCAGCACGACGGTGTCGGAGTTGCGCGCGTTGGCCGCGACGGCCCTGAGTTTGCGCGCGAACGGGAAGGCCGCCCCACCGCGTCCCCGCAGGTCGACCTCTTCGGCCAGTGAGATCAGTGAGTCGACGGTCTGGCCGTCGAGTTTGCCGTGCACCTCGTAGTGAGTGTCGAGGTCCATCCGGCGGTGCTCGTCGAGCCCGGCGGTGAGCCGGGCCGGGCCGAGCCTGCGGATCTTCGAGACGCGGTAGGGAATCATGTCTTAGACAACCCTCCTTAGCTTCTGTGGCTGGGCGATCTGCTCGCGTTCGGCCAGCCTGGTCGTCTTCCGCTTGGCGTCCTCCTGCGGCATCGGCAGCTCTTCCATCTCGTCCACCATGGTCGTCTTGGGCCGGAGCGAGACGATCGCGCGGATCATGAGGGCGGTGCCGACGGCGACGATGCAGAGGATGTAGCTCCACGCGACCCAGGCGGCCGGAGTACGACCGGCCGCCAGGCCGTGCAGGATCGATACGGGCCAGGCCAGGTAGGCCAGGTCATGCAGGCCGCGCCAGATCCAGGGGTGCACGGCCAGGGCGAACCGGCCGCGCATGACCCCGGTGGCAATGATCACGATGAACAGGTCCGACGCCACGGCGCCGGCTCCGACCGCCAGGCTGGTGGTGGGAATCACCGACCCGTACGACGGGACCAGCCCGGCCGCGATCTTCATACCGATGTGGACGACCAGGAATCCGACCCCGATCAGGGCGGCGCCCCGGTGCACCAGCTGGGCCCGGACGCGCCACTTGATGGGCAGGATCATCCGCTCGGACGTGAGCAGTCCGAGCCCGACGGTCGTCGTGAGTGCCACGAGCGAGAAGACGCCCGCGTAGAACGTGAGGAACTCTTGCGCCATCGCGAGGACCTGGGTGCTCAGGCCCAGACGGGCGCCGAGCAGGGATCCGGCCATGATGGTGAACGCGAGAGAGCCCAGGACGATCCGAACGCCTCGTTTCTGAAGATCGAAGCGCTCGGACCGTCGATGAGCCCGCCTTTTTGACACTGATTCCTCCGGTCAAGGGGGGATCTGCCGGGGCTCTGGGCCGCCGGTCAGCAGCGGCGATTACGGTTGATGCACGACACCATGAAGTTCATGAGGTTGTTGGGCATGACGTTGTGGAAGTCGGCGTGGTCGGTGATCGGGCTGTGCTTCTGCTCCGGGAACGAGTCCACGGCGAAGCTGGCGCCCTGCGGCACCGCGTAGGCCAGCGTCATGCGCAGCTGGGGCACGGGCCGGGTGCCCTGGGGGCAGCGGCCGCTCTGGTCGGGGAACACGATGTGCGTCCGGTGGTTGGCGCTGTCGGTGTTCTGACCGTCCCAGCAGCTCGGGAAGTCCAGGACGCGCACCACGAGGCTGCCTCTCGGGCAGACCGGGTACTTGTCGGAACTGGCCCGGTTGGTGAAGCCCGAGCAGGTCCACTGGGCTCGGGCGTTGGCCGGGCCGTTGGTGGCCGCCTTGGCGTCACCGGTGATCACACGCAGGAAGCGGGGCATCGCGCTGACCCGGGCGAACCGGTTGCCGCGGAACTGGAGCTGGACCACGCGCGGGGTGAGGATCCGGCCGACGTTGCCGTCCGCGAAGCCGCCGATCTCCGAGCCGTCCTGGCCGGGCCGCGGGGGCTGGCCGGTCCGCTGGGGCTGCGGCTGCTGGCCGTTCTGGCCGCCGTTGTTGTTCCCGCCGTTCTGGTTGCCGCCGCGGTTGCCGAACCGGCTGTTGCTGTTGTCCGGCTGGGGCTGCTGCTGCCTGCTGAGGGTCTGCGACTGCGCCGCGCCGTTGCCGTTCTCGGCGTTCTGCTGCTGGCTCTGGTCGGTCTGGCCGGTGTTCCCCGCCTGGTCATTGACGGGCTGGTCGCCTTGCTGCGCAGCCTGGTCATTGACGGCTTGATCGTTGGGAGCGGCCTGGTCACCCTGCTGCTGTTGCTGGGCCTGGGCGGACGGGTCCTGCTGCTGGCCCTGCTGGTCCTGCTGCTGGTTCGGGTCCTGCTGCTGTTGCTGCTGGTTGGGGTCCTGCTGCTGCTGCTGCTGTTGCTGCTGGCGCTGGTTCTGGTTGTTGTTCTGGCCCTGGCGCGGGATGTCCGGCCGGAGGCGGAGGATGGGCCAGAAGTAGGCGGACCGGTCTCCGTTGCGGCACGTCGTCCCGCCGGCGGCGAGCGACTGGTCGGTGGAGAATCCGCTGGTCGTGACGTTGCCCACGTAGTCGTGGACGTGGTGGGCGCCGTTGGTCACACCGGGGGCGACGATGTGGTTGTCGGAGTTGCGGTGCCCTCTTTCGTTGCGGCCGCAGACCGACGTGAACGACCCGCCGCCCGCGGCGACGCCCTGGGCGCGGCCGATCTGGCGGATGTCGACGAAGTCGGTCAGGGCCGGGCCGAGTGCCTCGCACTCGGCCCCGCCGATCGCTGGATCACAGGCCGCGAAGGCCGGAAGGGGGAACCCCGCGGGGCCGACGAGGGACCCGATCAGCAGAGCTCCCGCCACCGCGATGGCGCGTTTACGCATGTTCTTCTTCCTCCTGGTTAGACCGGCGGGACCGGAAGCGCGGAGTAGTCCACCAGTCCGGTCTCCTCAAGCACGCGCATGTGCTTCATGACGACCGTGTTGGCCTCCGCGGCGAAGGCGCGGATCCTGTCGTTCCTGGTCCCCGCGCGGATGGCGGCGACCGTGGCGAAGACCTTGCCGTGCGCGGCGCGCAGCCGGTCGGCGAAGATCTGGTCGAACTCGGCACCGGTCGCGTTCGACATCTCACCCAGCCAGCGCTGCTGGTCAGGGTTGGGTTCGTTGGGCATCAGCACGCCGAGCGCGGCGGCCTCCGCGCGGACCGCCTCGTCGAGCTTGGCGTGATCGGCCTCAAGGTGCTGTCCGGCGATCTTGACCTTCTCGTTCTGCGAGCGCTCCTGCGCCCAGCGGCCGGCGGGGATCTCCCAGAGACCCGCCCACCGCACCTTCACGAGAAAGTCCCTGTCGGCGGGGCTCAACGGGCCCCACCGGGTCGACGTGAACCCCTGCTGCGCCGTCGCCTGCTCCTGCGGCACGACGACGATGACGGCCACGGCCGCCGCGAACAGGAACACTGCGAAGACCACGAGCTCCCCGAACCGGAACCGCATGGCGTCTCCTCTCTTTCGGGGGGAGGTACGCGGCCTTGGGGCGGATGGTTCAGGAATAGTTAGAAATGACGAGAGTTGTCAGAGTTGTGTACAGGCCACAAAGGCTGATGCAAATATGTGGCCTGTGCGCCGACAACTCGACAGCCGGTTCGAGCGTCTGGACCCCGACGTTGACCCTGATTGGGATGATCGCCTCATCAGGGAGCTCTATAACGAGTTCGGTGGTCCGTTGCTCCGTCAGGTCAGGCAGACGACCGGCAACGACCTTCAGTGGGCGGAGGACGTCGTTCAGGAGACGTTGCTTCGTGCCTGGCGTAACGCGGCGAAACTGACATGGGAGAGAGGTCTGCTCTGGGCATGGCTTCTCACCGTCTCTCGCCGCATCGTGATCGACGGCCGCCGCCGCCGCGGTGTCCGTCCTCGGGAGGTGGAACCGCCCGAAGCGGACAGCATCGCGGTGCCCGACGGCGCCGACAAGACCTTGGCGGCGATCGTCGTCGCCGATGCCTTACGCGGTCTAAGCGCCGATCACCGAGAAGTTATCGAACAGACATACTTACGGGACCGTACGGTTAACGAGGCAGCAGAGATACTGGGGATACCTCCGGGTACTGTGAAATCGAGGCTGTACTACGCTCTGCGTTCCCTCCGCGGGGTCCTGAAGGAGAGGGGAGTGGCCAGCTGATGTCCGAGTCGTCACACTTCGAAGTGGCGGCGTACGCCCTCGGGGTGCTTGACGACGGCGACGTCGAGGCCTTCGAACGCCACCTCGACGCGTGTGAGCGGTGCCGCCAGGAGCTCAAGGCCATGGCCGAGCTCCCCGGCCTGCTCGATGAAGTGAAGTTCTCATCGGAGCGTGCCAACTAATCCGCGTGAACGCGTTACCGCAGCCGTCGACCTTGAGTTGACGGCTGCGGCGTTTTCGGCTGTTATCGGGAGCGATGGGCACATGTCGTCCGGTCAATGGAGACCGGCGGACGTCCCGCCCCGAGGTCGCGTCCCCCGTGTCGTGGATCTATCACCGCTTCACGGGAAGCGCTGTGCGATGCTGACACGACCGCCCTCCTCTTCGCGGCTGACGTGAGGGCCCTCACACAACTCGCAACAGCTCACAAAGGAGTGAGGACCGCGATGCCGCTCGACCCGGCCGGGGAACTCGACGACCTGCTCCGCGCGGCCGCCGCCGCGTGTGGCGACCAGACCGCCGACACTCTCGGCTTCCTGCGGGAGTTCTACCGCAACGTCCCGCCCGACGATCTCGCCGACCGCGACCCCGTGAACGTCTGCGGGCCCGCCCTCGCCCACCGGAAACTCGCCGCCCTGCGCCCCCAGGGCCGGGCGCTGGTCCGGGTCCTGGCGCCGACGCTCGACGAGCACGGCTGCGACCCGGGCGCCTCGGTGGTCCAGATCGTCACCGACGACATGCCCTACCTGGTCGACTCGGTCACCAACGAGATCGAACGCCACGAGCTCGGCACCCACCTGATCGTCCACCCCCAGATGCGGGTCCGCCGCGACATGACCGGCCGGCTGCTCGGCCCCGACGAGATGGACGTCACCGGCCTGACCCTGGCCGAGTCGTGGATGTACATCGAGATCGACCGCCAGAGCGACCCGACCGCGCGGGCGCTGCTGGAGTCCGACCTCCTGCGCGTCCTCGACGACGTGCGCGGCGCGGTCGAAGACCAGGCCAAGATGCGCGCCCTGGCCGTCTCCACCGCCGACGACCTCGCGGTGAACCCGCCGCCGCTCGACCCGGCCGAGGTGGAGGACAGCCTGGAGCTGCTCCACTGGCTGGCCGACGGCCACTTCACCTTCCTCGGCTACCGCGAATACCGCCTGGAGGAGGACGACACGCTGACCTCCCAGCCCGGCACCGGCCTCGGCGTGCTGCGCCCCGACCGGGCCGGTTCGGGCAGCTTCGCCGCGATGCCGCCGGAGCTGCGCGCCAAGGCCCGCGAGAAGCAGGTGCTGATCGTCACCAAGGCCAACAGCCGGGCCACCGTCGCGCGCCCCGCCTACCTCGACTACGTCGGGGTCAAGCTGTTCTCGCCCGAGGGCGAGGTGGTCGGCGAGCGCCGTTTCCTCGGCCTGTTCACCCACGTCGCCTACAACGAGTCGATCTCCCGGGTGCCGCTGCTGCGCCGCAAGCTCGCGGCCGTGCTGGACAAGGCCGGGCTCTCGCCCGACAGCCACGACGGCAAGGACCTCATCGAGATCCTGGAGACCTACCCGCGCGCCGAGCTGTTCCAGATCTCCGCCGACGAGCTGCTGCCGATCGCCCTCGGCGTGCTGCGGCTGCGCGAGCGCAAGCAGGTCAAGCTGTTCCTGCGCCGCGACGACTACGGCCGCTACATCTCCTGCCTCATCTACCTGCCGCGCGACCGCTACACCACCAAGGTCCGCCTCCAGATCCAGGACCTGCTGATGCGGGCGCTCGGCGGGCGCACCCTCGACTACAGCGCGATGATCGGCGAGTCGGCGCTGGCCCGGCTCCACGTCGTCATTCGGGGCGAGCGCGGGCTGCCGCTGACCACTGAGGGCGTCGACGTCGAGTCCCTCGAAGCCAAGGTCACCGCCGCCACCCGCACCTGGGAGGACGACCTCGCGACCGCCATCGGCGAGCTCTGCGACGACGACGACGCGCCCGCGCTGATCCGCCGCTACAGCATCGCCTTCCCCGAGGGGTACAAGGCCGACTTCCCGGCCCGCGCCGCCGTCGCCGACCTCAAGCGCCTCGAACAGCTCAGCGACGACGACGCCGACGACATCGGCATGAACCTCTACCAGCCGCTCGACGCCGTCGAGGGCGAGTGGCGGTTCAAGCTCTACCGCCTCGGCGTGGCGATCTCCCTGTCCCACGTGCTGCCGCTGCTGGCCCGCATGGGCGTCGAGGTCGTCGACGAACGGCCCTACCAGATCGACCGCGACAACGACCCGCGCACCAAGGACGCCTGGATCTACGACTTCGGCCTGCGCTACACCATCTCGGGGGAGCTCGCGGCCGAGGACTTCAAGCGCCTGTTCCAGGACGCCTTCGCCGCCCTGTGGAAGGGCCAGGTCGAGGCCGACGGCTTCAACGCGCTCGTGCTGGCCGCCGGGATGACCTGGGAACAGGCCGAGGTGCTGCGCGGCTACGCCAAGTACCTGCGCCAGGCCGGGGCCACCTTCTCCCAGGACTACATCGAGAAGACCCTGCTCGGGAACCTGCGCCTGGCCCGGCTGCTGGTGCGCCTGTTCGAGGCCCGGCTCGACCCGCGCCTGCCCGAACACTCCCGGCTCGACCTGTCGGCGGCCCTCACCGAAGAGGTGCTGGCCGCGCTCGACGAGGTCGCCTCGCTCGACGAGGACCGCATCCTGCGGGCCTACCTCGAATGCGTCTGCGCGACGCTGCGCACCAACTTCTTCCAGCGTGACGCCGAGGGCCGGCGCAAGCCGTACACATCACTGAAGTTCGACCCTCAGGCGATCAGCGTGCTGCCCCTCCCGAGGCCCAAGTTCGAGATCTTCGTGTACGGCCGCCGCGTCGAGGGCGTGCACCTGCGCTTCGGCAAGGTGGCCCGAGGCGGTCTGCGCTGGTCCGACCGCATGGAGGACTTCCGGACCGAGATCCTCGGCCTGGTCAAGGCGCAGATGGTGAAGAACACCGTGATCGTGCCGACCGGGTCCAAGGGCGGCTTCGTCGTCAAGCACCCGCCGCAGGGAGGCCGCGACGAGTTCCTCGCCGAGGGCATCGCCTGCTACAAGCAGTTCATCTCCGGCCTGCTCGACCTGACCGACAACCTGGTCCACGGCCAGGTCGTGCCGCCCGCCGACGTGGTGCGCCACGACGGCGACGACACCTACCTCGTGGTCGCCGCCGACAAGGGCACCGCGACGTTCTCCGACATCGCCAACGGCGTGGCCAAGGACTACGGCTTCTGGCTGGGCGACGCGTTCGCCTCCGGCGGCTCGGTCGGCTACGACCACAAGGCCATGGGCATCACCGCGCGGGGCGCGTGGGAGTCGGTCAAATACCACTTCCGCACGCTCGGGCTCGACACCCAGACCACCGACTTCACCGTCGCCGGCGTCGGCGACATGTCGGGCGACGTGTTCGGCAACGGTATGCTGCTCTCGCCGCACATCCGCCTGGTGGCCGCCTTCGACCACCGCCACGTCTTCGTCGACCCCGACCCGGAGGCCGCGAGCGGCTTCGCCGAACGCGAGCGCCTGTTCGCCCTGCCGCGCAGCTCGTGGGACGACTACGACCGCGGCCTGATCTCCGCCGGGGGAGGGGTGTGGCCGCGTACCGCCAAATCCATCCCGGTCTCCGCGCAGATGCGGGCCGCGCTCGGCATCGTCGACGGGGTCACCTCGCTGGCCCCCAACGACCTGATCAGCGCGATCCTCAAGGCGCCGGTCGACCTGCTGTGGAACGGCGGCATCGGCACCTACGCCAAGGCCACCGCCGAGTCCAACGCCGACGTCGGCGACAAGGCCAACGACGGGCTGCGGGTCAACGCCGCCGACCTGCGCTGCAAGGTCATCGGCGAGGGCGGCAACCTCGGCTTCACCCAGCTCGCCCGCATCGAGTTCGCGCTGCGCGGCGGCCTGGTCAACACCGACTTCATCGACAACTCGGCCGGGGTCGACACCTCCGACCACGAGGTCAACATCAAGATCCTCCTCGACGAGGCGGTCCGCGAGGGCGACCTGACCGAGAAGCAGCGCAACGGGCTGCTGGCCGAGATGACCGGCGAGGTCGGCGAGCTCGTGCTGCGCGACAACCACGCCCAGAACGTGGTGCTCGCCGCCGCCCGCAAGCAGGCCGCCGACATGCTCCACATCCACACCCGCTACCTGCGGCGGCTGGAGCGGCAGGGGCAGCTCAACCGCGCCCTGGAGTTCCTGCCCACCGACAAGGTGCTGGCCGAACGCCGCCAGAGCGGGCTCGGGCTGACCGCGCCCGAGTTCTCGGTGCTGCTGGCCTACACCAAGCTCGTGGTCGACCAGGAGATCCTGGCCAGCGACCTGCCCGACGACCCGACGCTGCGCGAATGGCTGGTCTCCTACTTCCCCTCGGCGCTGCGGGGGACGTACCAGACCTACATGGACAACCACCCGCTCCGGCGGGAGATCATCACCACCGGCGTCGTCAACGACCTGGTCAACAGCGGCGGCACGAGCTTCGTCTTCCGGTTCCAGGAGGAGCTCGGCGCGTCCGCGGCCGACATCGCGCGGGCCTACCTGGTCACCCGGCAGGTCTTCGACCTGCCCGCCTTCCGCCGCCAGGTCGAGGCGCTCGACAACCGGATCGACGTCGACACCCAGCTCGCCATGCTGCTCGAAGGCCGCAAGCTGTCCGAGCGCGGCACCCGCTGGCTGCTCAACAACCGGCGCCCGCCGCTCGACCTGGCCGCCTCGGCCCGCTTCTTCGCCGACGGCGCCGCCGCCCTGCTGCCCCACCTGCCCAAGCTCCTGACCGGCCCCGACCTGGCCGCCTTCGAGGAGCGCCGCGACCAGTACATCGGCCGCGGCGTCCCCGACGAGCTGGCCGAGCGGGTCGCCGCGATGGTGCCCGCCTACTCGACCTTCGACCTGGTCGAGATCGCGGTCGCCACCGACCGGCCGGTCGGCGAGGTGGCCGAGGTCTACTTCGACCTGGCCGACCGCATCCAGCTCGCCCGCCTGCGCGAACGCGTGATATCGCTGCCGCGCGACAGCCGCTGGAACACCATGGCCCGCTCGGCCCTGCGCGACGACCTGTACGCCGCGCACGCCAGCCTCACCCGCGACGTGCTGATCCACAGCAAGCCGGGCGAGGCCCCGGAGGAGCGGCTGGCCCGCTGGTCGGAGGGGAACGAGGCGGCCGTGACCCGGTCCCGGCAGACGTTGTCGGAGATCTGGGAGAGCGACGTCTTCGACCTGGCGACGCTGTCGGTCGCCCTCCGCGCGATCAGGACCCTGGTCGCGACCAGCGGACTTCCGCACTCCAGCTAGAGAAGCACGACTCCGCCGGTGGCGACCTTCGGGTGGCCACCGGTCTGGGCTCTATTGGGTGGCGCTGGCCTGGGTGATGCGGCCGTCGTAGGCGATGATCTCGGCCGGGGCCTTGGAGGTGCGCGGGGGGACCAGAGCGAGGAACTGCTGGGTCTCCTGGATGCGCCGGTCCTTGACGATCTGGGGGTTGGCGAGGTCCCAGGTGGCGTCGTCGGGGAGCGGGAGATTGCCGCCGACGGCGTTGGGGAGCACCGGTATCCACTGGGTGGTGCGGGTCAGCGTGTAGAACAGCAGGCCGCCGCCGTCGGCGGTCCGGACCGCCTGGACCGGGTAGGACGCCGCCGCCGCGAAGATCGAGATGTAGTCGTAGCCGGCCCGCTTGTAGACGTCCTTCTGCGTGTCGATGTCGTCGTAGAAGCCCTTGGTCAGCGGGCCTTCCTTGATCAGCGCGGAGGTGAACCCGCCCGGCCCCTCCTCGGCGACGGTGGCGTGGAGCGGGCCCAGCAGGTTGGGGCTGATCGCGATCGACTGGTCGCGCGCGTCGAGCGGGGTGGCGTAGCCCTCGGCGTCCTTCTCGATCTCCGGCAGGACGGCGTCGCCGTTCAGCAGGGTGGTGAAGCCGCGCTGCCAGGCCTCGCCCTCCTTCATGAACGTCATGATCGCCGTCTGCTTCTCCTTGCCGTGGCGCCGCTCGGCCACCGTCGCGAACCAGGGCGTGACGCCCTTCGGCAGGCGCGGCACGATCTCCGTGCGCGGTCCCCAGGAGTATCGGATGGGCCTGTTTTCGGATGACCGATATTCGGCCAGCACGAGCGGATCCTGGCCGTCCCTGGCGCGTTCGAGGGCCATCCGGCCGTCGCCCATG
Source organism: Herbidospora cretacea (assembly GCF_001570605.1). Taxonomy (GTDB): domain Bacteria; phylum Actinomycetota; class Actinomycetes; order Streptosporangiales; family Streptosporangiaceae; genus Herbidospora; species Herbidospora cretacea. The sequence goes on from NZ_BBXG01000019.1 coordinate 101,620, forward strand.
GACCTGATCACGTCGTCGGCCGCCAGGAAGACGTCGGCCGCCTTCGTGGCCTCGTCGATCGTGAGGGCGAGCGGCGACGGGGTGGGGGAGGGCTTCGTGGTGGCCGCGACCGGGCTCGGCCTGGGCGCCGGGGCCTGGCTCGTGCAGGCCCCGAGCAGCAGCAACACGCCGGAGAAAGACAGGGAAAGGGTCAGCGCGCGGCGCATGTGAACCCCCCTCCCTTGTGCAAAAGGGACCGTACCTGAGTCGGTCCGGTGTTCGCGTACCCTTTAGAAACGTGGCAGCCATCGATCCAGCAGAAGAGATCAACGAGCTTACCGGCACCCTGAACAGCATTCAGGACGTGCTCGACCTCGACAGCCTGCGCAAGCAGATCGACGAGCTGGGCGAACAGGCCGCGGCCCCCGATCTGTGGAACGACCCCGAGGCCGCCCAGAAGGTCACGAGCAAGCTCTCCCACCTCCAGAGCGAGGTGAACAGGGTCGAGGCGCTGACCGCGCGGATGGAAGACCTCAAGGTCCTCTACGAACTGGCGGCCGAGGAGGCCGACGACGACACGCTGGCCGAGGCCGACAAGGAACTGGCCGCCCTGCGCTCCGACATCGGCGCCCTGGAGGTCCGCACCCTCCTGTCGGGCGAATACGACGCCCGCGAGGCCCTGGTGACGATCAACTCCCAGGCCGGCGGCGTCGACGCGGCCGACTGGGCCGAGATGCTCCTGCGCATGTACCTGCGCTGGGCCGAGCGCAAGGGCTACGGCACCGAGGTCTACGACACCTCCTACGCCGAAGAGGCCGGCATCAAGAGCGCCACCTTCACCGTCAAGGCCCCCTACGCCTACGGCACCCTCCGCGGCGAACACGGCACCCACCGCCTGGTCCGCATCAGCCCGTTCGACAACCAGGGCCGCCGCCAGACCTCGTTCGCGGGCGTCGACATCGTGCCCGTGGTCGAGCAGACCGACCACATCGACATCGTGGAAGACGACCTGCGGGTCGACGTCTACCGCTCCTCGGGCCCCGGCGGCCAGGGCGTCAACACCACCGACTCGGCGGTCCGCATCACCCACTTGCCGACCGGCATCGTGGTGTCGTGCCAGAACGAGCGTTCCCAGCTCCAGAACCGGGCCTCGGCGATGGCCGTCCTCCAGGCCAAGCTCCTGGAGCGCAAGCGCCAGGAGGAGGCCGCCGCGATGAGCGAGCTCCGCGGCGAGACCACCAGCTCATGGGGCACCCAGATCCGCAACTACGTGCTGCACCCCTACCAGATCGTCAAGGATCTGCGCACGGGCGTCGAGGCCGGCAACCCGACGGCGGTCCTCGACGGCGACCTCGACGGCTTCATCGAGGGCGAGATCCGCTGGATGCGCCGCCAGGAGTCAGGTCAGGAGTAGACCACCTTCAGGGCCGTCAGCGCGAGGGCGAGCACTATCACAAGGGCCACCAGAAGTGGCGGCATTCCCATGAATCCGTGGAAGTGCAGCCGTTCCCTGGCGCCCCGGCAGGAGGGGCAGCGGCCTTCCACCACCGGATGGGCACACGCGGCGCAGATCAAGTGTTCGCAGCTCATCGGCCCTTTACCTATGCCCTAATCGTTTTGTTTCCGTTATGGACGTTCCATGCCAGTGTTACCCCTAGACTGAGCTCTGGCCAACCGGAACGTCGATCTGGAGCAAAGAGACCGGCGCCCCCCGGTATGGATGTCCCCCGCCCCCTAGACTGGCATGCCGTGATGCGCCCGTGATCCATTTCGATAATGTCACCAAGGTCTATGTGAACCAGAACCGCCCTGCGCTCGACCACATCTCGGTCGACGTCGACAAGGGCGAGTTCGTGTTTCTCGTAGGACCGTCGGGCTCGGGAAAGTCGACGTTCCTCCGCCTGGTTCTCAAAGAGGAGAGGCCCAACTCCGGCGCCATCCACGTCGCCGGCAAGGACCTCGCCAAGCTCTCCAACTTCAAGGTGCCCCACCTCCGGCGCCGCATCGGATGCGTCTTCCAGGACTTCCGGCTGCTGCCCAACAAGAACGTCTATGAGAACGTGGCCTTCGCACTCGAGGTCATCGGCAAGCCGCGCCGTTTCATCCGCAAGGTCGTCCCCGAGGTCATCGAGCTGGTCGGCCTCGAGGGCAAGGCCCACCGCATGCCCGACGAGCTGTCGGGCGGCGAGCAGCAGCGAGTGGCCATGGCGCGGGCCTTCGTCAACCGACCGATGATCCTGCTGGCCGACGAGCCCACGGGAAACATCGACCCCGCGACGAGCATCGGCATCATGAAGGTGCTCGACCGCATCAACAGGACCGGCACCACCGTCCTCATGGCGACGCACGACGCCGCCATCGTGGACTCCATGCGCAAGCGTGTGGTGGAGCTGGAGGATGGCAAGATCGTCCGCGACCAGTCGCGGGGTGTCTACGGCCAGGCTTACTAAGAAGGAAGCATGCGGGCGAATTTCATCTTCTCCGAGGTCTGGATCGGCCTCCGTCGCAACCTCACGATGACCATCGCGGTCATCGTGACCGTTGCCGTCGGCATGGCGCTGCTCGGCATCGGGCTGATGATCAACTCACAGGTCTCGAGCATGACCAGTTTCTGGAGCGACAAGGTCGAGCTCTCGGTCTACCTGTGCAAGGAGAACTCCCCCTTCGAGGCGTGCACCGACAAGAAGGGGATCTCCGAGGAGCAGAAGGTCGCTCTTGAGGACGTCATCAAGGGCATGCCGCAGGTCGAGGGCGTGACCTTCGAAGACTCGGCCAAGGCTCTCGAGAACTTCATGAACAACGACTCCAACAACGTCTTCGCCTCGTTCCTCAAGGTGGAGGACATGCCCGAGTCGTTCCGGGTGAAGCTGTCCGACCCGGCGCAGGCGGCGGCGGTGACCGAGGAGCTGTCCGGCCAGGCCGGCGTCTCCAACATCATCAACGAGCGCCAGCTCCTCGACAGCTACTTCGGCTTCATGGACAAGCTCCAGTGGATGGCCCTGTCGGTCGCCTTCGCGATGGTGTTCGCCGCCACGCTGCTGATCGGCAACACGGTCCGGCTGTCGGCCTACAACCGCCGCCGGGAAACCGGCATCATGCGGCTCGTGGGCGCCTCCAACGTCTACATCCAGCTGCCGTTCGTGCTCGAAGGCGTCATCGCGGGCCTGATCGGCGGCGTGCTCGCGGCCGTCATGCTCATCACGTGCAAGATCCTGATCTTCGACGGCATCCAGACGTTCCTGCCCGAGGCCCTCGGCTGGAACACCGTCGCCGGGATCATCTCCGGCACGATGGCCATCGGTGTGATCATCTGTATCCTCGCGTCCTTCATCACGCTCCGCCGCTATCTGCGGGTGTGACGAGCCGCCGGTAGGCTCTTGCCCATGCCTCGTGAGACCGGGCGCAAGGTCATCGCCCAGAACAAGCGTGCCCGCCACGAATACTTCATCGAAGACACCTACGAGGCCGGTCTGGTCCTGACCGGCACCGAGGTGAAGTCCCTTCGTGAGGGCCGCGCCAACCTGACCGACGGCTTCGCCGCAGTCGAGAACGACGAGGCGTGGCTCTACAACGTGCACATCCCCGAATACACCCAGGGCACCTGGACCAACCACTCCGCCAAGCGGAAGCGGAAGATGCTCCTGCACCGCAAGGAGATCGCCAAGATCTACGCGACGCTGAGGGAGAAGGGTCTGACCCTGATCCCCCTGGCCCTCTACTTCAAAGACGGCCGGGCCAAGATCGAGGTCGGCATCGCCCGCGGTAAGAAGGACTACGACAAACGCCAGACCCTCCGTGAGAAGCAGGACAACCGGGATATGCGACGGGCCATGTCGGGCGCCATCAGGCGCAAGGGGGGCAGCTAGGCCGTGTCCCCCCGTCGTCCCCTGCGTCTGGCCCTCGCCCTCGCCCTCGTCGCACCCGGGCTGACCGCCTGCTTCGAGGAGCCGTCCCCCCACGAGGCGGTCCGTGACTTCCTCGTGGGGTGGCAGAGCGGCGACTACGAGATGGCGGCCCGCCGGTCCGACGCCGACCCGGCCACCGTGGTCAAGGCGCTCGGCGACGTCGGGCTCCACCTCGACGCCGCCTCGATCCGGTTCGCGCTCGGCACCATCAGCCTGGACGGCGACAACGCCAAGGCCAACTTCTCCGCCGAGGTCAACCTCGGCGAGAACAACCCGCTGTGGACGTACGACAGCATGCTCCCCCTGCGTCTGGTCGACGGCCGGTGGAAGGTCCACTTCTCCCCCGAGGTCATCCACCCCGACCTGCACGAGGGCCAGCGGCTCGCCGTCAAGATCAACCCTGAGGGCCGTCAGCCGATCATCGACCGCAACGGCGACACCCTCCAGGAGGACGACACCCAGTTCGTCGCCCAGGTGGTCCCGAAGGAGCTCACCGACCCGGCCAAGGTCTGCGAGGAACTCTCGAAGATCACCGGCTTCGCGCAGGACCGGCTCCTCAGCCGCATCCTGTCGGCCCCGCCGACCGACGCGGTCCCGCTGGCCACCTTCGGCCCGAACAAGTACCGCGAGCTGGCCGCCAAGCTGAGGGCGATCCCCGGCCTGACCATCCAAGAGGAACACCCGCCGGTCGCCCCCAAGTCGCCCGCGCAGATCGTCGGCCGCGTCAACGCCGTCACCCCCGAGAGCGAGCAGCAGCTCGGCGGCCCCCAGCGGGCCGGTGACACCGTCGGCCGCGACGGCCTCCAGAAGGCCTACCAAGACCAGCTCACCGGCTCCACCGAGACCCGCGTCGTCATCCTCGACACCAAGTCGTGGGAGCAGGTGAAGGAGCTCAAGTCGTGGCCCGGCCGGGAGAACATCCCGGTCAAGACCACACTCGACACGGCCATGCAGCACGCCGCCGACCTGGCCGTCGCCGGCACCCAGCCGGCCGCGCTCGTCGCCGTCCAGGCGTCCACCGGCGAGATCCGCGCCATCGCCACCAAGGGCCTCCACCAGCAGAAAGACGCGCTGGCCGGCAAGTTCCCGCCCGGCACCGCGTTCTCCATCGTCACCACCGACGCCCTGCTCAAGGCCGACCTCGACACCCAGGAGAAGGTCCCCTGCACCGCCGACCGCACCGTCGGCGGGGCCCGGTTCCAGCAGGTCGGCGTCACCGCCGCCGCCCCCACCTTCGAGGCCGACTTCGCCCACGGCTGCGTCACCGCGCTGGCCTCCATGGCCCGCAAGGTCGAGAGCGACGACCTGCTCCTCAGCGCCCAGCAGTTCGGCATCGGCGCCGACTGGACCCTCCCGCTCCCCGGCCACAGCGGCCACGTCCCCGCCCCCGCGACCGACGCCACCAGGGCCAAGGTCATCGCCGGCACGTCCGTCCAGGTCAGCCCGCTCGCCATGGCTCTGGTCGCCGGCGCTGTGCAGTCGGGCACCTGGCGCCCGCCCGTCCTCGTCACCAGCCCCGCGCTGCCCGACACCAACACCGAGATCGTCACCCCCACCGTCGCCCCCAAGCCGATCAACCTCGACCCGGGCCGGGTCTCGACGCTCCGCACCCTCATGAGAGCCGGGGTGACCAGCGGCTCCGCCAAGGCCGCGGCCGTCGCCGGGTCCGAGGTCTACGGCGTCGCCTCCCACGTCGGCTACGTCGAGAAGAAGCAGCGCAAGCAGCTCTCCTGGTTCGTCGGCTGGCAGGGCGACATCGCCGTCGCCGTCATGGTCGAGACCTCCGTCCCCGGAGCCGCGCCCGCCGTGGCGGGGTCGTTCTTCGGCGCGCTGGCGCCCTAGGGGGAATACGTGTTCGCGGTAGGGCGGTTGTACAGGTAAAGTTGCGGTGTCCGGGAGCTGGCGCGACCGGGTTTGACAAGTTCACATGGGGGTGACCGGTTTCGACTTTGGCATTACAAGGCAGGGGAAGCGGGTCGAGGACGGCGGACATAACCTCGTTAACACTGTGACCGCAAACAAATAAGTGCCAATACCAAGGCCACTTCGGTTAGCCAGGGTTCCCTGGCTCTCGCTGCCTAAGCAGACGAGTTAAACCGTGTCAGCCCGAGACCGCCTCCGGCTCGGGATCTGGCATCGCTAGGAGGCTCCACCATCTTCGCCGGCCGCGGGGGAGGATGGGAAACCAAACAGCGGATGAGCCCGTCGGCGACTCGCCTGTGAGAGCGCCGGGGCTGAGAAAACGCTAAACAGGCTGCACCCGGAGAAGCCCTGGCTCGGTGCTGAAGGACGCGGGTTCGATTCCCGCCACCTCCACGCGAAATGGATGGCTCGTGGTTGCCGCCCCTTCGGGGCGGCTGTCACGGGCCATTTCGCGTTCGTGCATACGGGGGGACGACCCCCCGAACCCCCCGATACGAGAGGGCTGTCGCCCCCTCGCGCTCCCCCTGGCCGCTGTCGCGTCCTGTCGTCGCTGGCGCTCCGGATCGCTTCGCTCCTTGCGAGGGGGCTCCGCTCCCTCGCGCTCCCTGGCAAGGCCTCGCTTCGCTCGGGCGGCATCCTCGCTTCGCTCGGGGATGAAGTCCAGATAATTCACAGGTTCCCATCGTCTTTCAGAGCTCGGGCTGGCGTCGATTCGTACAGGATGAGGCTCTTCAATCGGACGGCATGTCAGTCCGTGTTGGTGGAGCCGGGCGGCACAATGGCTGGCATGACTGTTGACCTCGCTGACGAGCTTGGCGACAAAGAGAGCACCGTTCTGGAGTTCAAGCTGTCCGCGTCCAACCGCGACAAGATCGGCCAGGCGATCTGCGCGCTCGCCAACGATCTGTGCGGGCGTGGTGGCGGGGATCTGCTCATCGGAGTAGATGATCACGGCGAGCCGGTTCTCATCCTGGACACCACTGACCGAGAGTTGCTCAGACTGACCGAATATCGCGACAGCGGGCAGATCCTGGATCGGCCGTCAATGACGGTGGAGGTGGTCACGTATAAGAACAGGCCAGTCATCCGAATCCACGTGAATGCTTCGACGACTCCGCCCGTGCGATATGACGGCGTCGTCTGGGTGCGGCCGGGGCCGACGACACGCAAGGCCACCCGGGAGGATGAGCGGGTGCTGGCCGAGCGCCGTCGATCGCTCGACGGGCCGTTCGACGGACGGAGTGTGCCGGGCAGCACGCTCAACGATCTGGATCTGGCGCTGTTCCGATCCACCTACCTTCCGTCCGTGGTCTCTCCTGACGTCATCGAAGAGAACGGGCGTCCGCAGGAACACCAGCTCGCGAGCTTGCGCATGGCTGACCTGACGGCGACGCCGACCGTGCTGGGGCTACTCGTTCTCGGGTTCGACCCCAGTGGTTTCATCCCCGGCGCCTACCTGCAGTTCGTGCGATACGACGGCGTGGGTCTCGACGCCGCAATCGCCGACGACCAGGAACTGCGATCCAACGTCGTCGACCTGGGCAGCCGTCTTGACGCATTGTTCCGCGGCCACCTGCATACCCAGGTAGTGGACGACGAGGGGTTCCGCGAGGTGCAGCGGCCCGATTACCCGCTCGCCGCCTTGCGTGAGGTTTGCATGAACGCCGTTATGCACCGCAACTACGAGACTTCCTACGGGCCTATCCGTATCCTCTGGTTCGCCGACCGGATCGAGATCACCAACCCGGGCGGGCCATACGGGCAGGTCCGCGCTGACAACTTCGACCGGGTCAGCGACTATCGGAACCCGTCGCTTGCCGCAGCGATGAAATCACTGGGGTACGTTAACCGTTTCGGGCGAGGGATCGGCCGAATCCAGGCGTCGCTGGACGCCAATGGCAATCCGCCCGCCGATTTCCTCGTCGACGAATCGTCGTGGTCGGTGACCTTGAGGAGAGCAGAATGATCTCGGTAGCACTCTTCAACAACAAGGGAGGCGTCGGTAAGACGACGCTCACATATCATCTGGCCCACATGCTCCAGCGCCTTGGGCATCGGGTGCTCGCCGTCGATTTGGATCCACAGGCCAACCTGACTTCGGCGTTTCTCGACGAGCGGGAGCTCGCGACGATCTGGGGAGAACCGGAGATCGAAGCATGGGGATCGAGGCAGCTCACCCTTCTAGACGCGATCTTCCCTCGGGTAACCCCAGACTCCGGGACGGTCGCTGCCTCAGTTCAACCGATCATGGAAGGGCTCGGTGACGTTGCGTTCTACGCGCCGACACGCATCACCGACGGCCTCTGGCTCGTACCCGGAGACCTTGAACTGAGCGCGTTCGAAGACAAGCTCTCGGCCGCTTGGCCGAACTGTTTTACGGGTGATCACGCCGCCATTCGGACGACTACAGCCTTCTATCGGATCGTCGACGACGCCGCCCGCAAAGTCAGTGCCGACATCGTGCTCATCGACGTCGGGCCGAACCTGGGCGCGATCAACCGGGCCGCCCTCCTCGCAGCGGACAGCGTGCTGATGCCTCTTGCTGCGGACCTGTTTTCCCTTCGTGGTTTGCGTAACCTAGGTCCGACGTTGCGAGCCTGGCGGTCGACATGGCAGCAGACCGTGTCACCCAGAGTGCCGAAGACGATTGCCTCTCCTTCGGGAGAGATGCGACCCCTCGGCTATGTGATCATGCAGCCAACCATGCGCCTGGACCGGCCGGTCAAGGCCTATCGGCGTTGGCTGGAGCGCATCCCTTCCGTCTTCGCTGAATCGGTGCTCGACGAACGACTATCCGATCATCGGTCGTACGAGATCGCGACCCTAAGGAATTACCAGAGCCTGATGCCCTTGGCCCACGACGCCCGCAAGCCGATGTTCGATCTCAAAGCGGCAGACGGGGCTATCGGCAGCACGCAGACCTACGTGCAAAAATGCCGCGCCGAGTTCCGTGAGCTCGCCGAGACCGTGATTGAGCGACTCACCGAGGTCCGGGCGCAAGGCGAAGACGACCCAAGGGTCTGCCCGTGAAGCTCTCGACGGCGTGGCGCGAGGCTGGCCGTTCGCGGTGGGTCGGCGTCTCTGCGAGTCGTTCCTCTAGTGTCTGGAGGGATGGGTTCGAGTGGGTCTCGTCGCCGCTCTGACCTTGGTGAACTATCAGATGAGCCGCATGTGACGACCGATCCGATCGGGTGTGCTGGCTTATGGCGGTTCTTCAGCGCATTTCTGTCGGTGGTGGCTGCCACCATGACGACGTGATCATGCAGCCCATTGACGTCTCCTGGCTCTGCGGTGAATACGGCGAGGAGTGCTACAGCTTCATCTACGTTCGCACGGCACCCGAACAGGCGGTCGCCCTCCTCGGCGGCGACTACGCGGACTTCGAACCGGCCCCACTGCCTGACGATCCCGATGACTGGCCACAGTCGGGGGACCCCCTTGGAGTCGCCGCCATAGGCGACTGGACGATCATCTATGACCCCGACTGGCTCAGCACCGACCAGAAACTGATCACCCGGCTCTCCGGAGGAACTCGCCTCGTCTCCCACGCGGCTCTCGGCATCAAGGACACGGACAAGTTCTTCTGGTGCGAGGACGGTGAGGTCAGGTACCTCTACGGAGGCGACGATGCCTTTGTCATGGATTTTCCGGACGAACTCACCGACGTCGTGGAGGAGATCAATAAGCTCTACCCGTCGATTCCCCGCCTGTACAGGGGACCGGCGTTCCTCCTGATCGAACACCTGACCGGAATCAGGCCGACCGAGGAACTCCTGAAAAGCCTGACCTTCATGTGGGGCACCGTCCACGCCGAGGGGTAGCGCTCATTTTGCACTTGGGTGGCGGGCTCTTGCCAGGCGGCCGGGGATGGCTCATACGCCTGCCCCCGGCAGAGGCGACTGGCGGCCGGCCTGACAAACCGCTCGGCACGCACACCTGCGCCGGTCCATCATGAGATCGGCTCACAACGGCCCGGACCCGCAACTGGTCGGCGGGGCGCTGTGGCGTGGGCTCGGTTGCTGGGCGCGGCGGTTGTCCTGAACCAGTGATGCGGCTGGCCGCAGGATGCCAACTTTTCCTTTGTAAGGCGCGTCTTACCTTTATGGGCTTATTGTTCCGTGCCACCGCCGCAGCCGTCGCCTTCATCGTCGCCGCGGTCCCGGCCGCGGCTCACGCCGTGGCGCCGGTCAACCAGTGGAGTGTCGCCCGTGACGATCGCCGCGACTCCTACGACGCGCTGACGGTCACGCCGGGTGGGGCGGTCTGGGTCGCGGGGACCCGGCGCGGGGCGAAGGGGACGGAGTCGTTGCTGCTCAAGGGCGACCGGTCCACGTTCAAGCGGGTCGCCGGGCCCGGTTTCCGGGTGAAGCGGCTGGCGTCGGCGTCGGACACGCGGGTCTGGGCCTTCGGGGCGTCGCGGTATGGGCGGTGGGACGGCAAGCGGTGGCAGGCCAAGTCGTGGCCCTATGGGCGGGTCGATCGGGCCTACTCCATCGGTGAGAACCTGTGGGTCGTTGAGAACGCGAACACGTTCTCCGCTGCCAAGGGCGCGAAGTGGAAGGCGCAGTCCACGTTGCGGCGGCTCGTCGGGTCGGCCTGGCGGAAGGTCGCCACGCCGATCGTGGTCAAGGGGCTCGACGGCAGGTGGGCGGCGGGGTCGGCGCGGGGGAAGGCGGCGCTGGCCCGCTGGACCGGGACGGCCTGGCATTCGGTCGCGCTTCCGGCGGTGCCGTCCGCGCATCCCGGTCAGGTCTCTGAGTTGACCGATGTCGCGGTGGACGGGGAGACCGGGCGGGTGATGGCCGTCGGGTGGGCCGCCTGGCCGTGTGGTCGGGCGTCCTTCTGCGGGGAGACGCTGCTGCTGTCCGGCTATCTCGGGGGCTTCGAGTACGAGGTCCGGAGCGAGCTGGGCATCCAGCCGCGCGCTCAGGCGGAGCCCGACGGTCGGGGTGGGGCCTGGATCGTCGTCAACGCCAAGGGCGGCGGCAGTGCGTTTGTGCACATCGTCGTCGACAGTGTCGAGACGGGTGTCTTTCCGGCTCCGCCGAAGCAGAAGGGGACCGTGCGTGATCTCGCCGTGCAGCTGGAGAGCGGCGGGTACGGCTGGGCGGTCGGTTCGGCTTCTCCCAGCCGCCACGGGCTGATCTGGGCCTACCGTCGTTAGGCGAAGCGGGCGACGACCTGTTTGACGCTGGTCAGCTTCGCTCCTGTGGCGGCCTCGTCGTGGACGTAGGCGTTCAGGGTCACCTTCACGCCTGGACGCACCTCGTATTCGGTGTCGTTCGCGGTGAAATTGCCCTTGTCGGTCTGGACGACGAACTCGACCTCGACGTTCACCTTGTCGTCGGTCGTGTTGGTGAACTGCTGGCACACGATAAGTGAGCCGATCGAGTCGGGGCAGGGGGTGACCTCGCCCAGCATGCCGGCGACAGCGGGGTCGATCTCGGGAACGGCCGCGGTCGGCCCCTCGGTCGGCTGGCCGAGGGCGCCGAGCCCGCCGAACGCCTCGGCGATGCTGTCGCGCAGTTCCGCCTTCACCACCTCACGTCCGGTGAAGTAGCCCGCCCCGAAGACCGCGACCGCGAGCACCCCGGCGGTCACGAGGAAGCGCGGGGACGAGAGACGCCGGACCGGTTGCGGATCCCATGGCTGCTGTGACATTCGATCCCCCTGGTGGTTAGAGCGTTCCAAAGCGAATCGGTCCTGCGTGCGCAGCGTTACGCGGCCCACGTTTCTCAGGCGAGGTGGCGGGCGAAGAAATGCACGGTGTTGTCCAGTTCGAACGCGGGGATCTCGCCGTGCTTGCCGGGGTTGGCGTGCAGGGTCTTCTCCGTTGAGGCGAACGCGTCGAACAGGGCCAGGCCGTGGGCCCGGGGGACGCGTTCGTCGTGCCACTGGAGGAGGAACTCGACGGGGACGGTGATCCGACTCGCGGCTTCCTCCAGGATCGGCGAGCCGCCCAGGCCCATGACCGCGGCCCTGATCCTCGGCTCGGCCGCGACGAACGGGACGCCCAAACCGCAGCCCAGCGACACGCCCCAGTAGCCCACCGGTCCCGCGCCCACGTGGGGAAGATCTTGGACGACGTCCAGAACCCCCTGCCATTCCGGGACGGTCTGGCGGGCCACCAGCGCCTGGAAGGCGGCGATCAAGGGGGCGAGGTCCTCGCCGGCCTCCGCTTTCGCCTGGTTCTCGATGGCGATGCGGTTGTAGGTCTCGTCGGCCGGGCGGTCGCCGTGGCCGGGGACGTCGGGGGACGTGACCGCGTAGCCGAGTTCGGTGACGAGGCGGTGGGCTCGGGTGACGATGTCCGAGGCCTTCTTGTGCCGGCCGCCGCCGTGGCCCATCAGGATGAGCGGGCGGGGGCCGGTGGCCTCCGCCGGGGTCCACAGGGCGGCGGGGACGCCGCCGGCGGTGAAGAGCTGTTCGCGGATGCCGTTGGACGTCGTGTCAGAGGTGAAGCGCATGGTGGTGCGGGCCTTTCGGAGTGCCTGCGGGCACTCCCTGGGCCATGCGGGGGAGGGAGGCCCGATCTGTCGTCGTGTTGATCGGTCTCACCTCCTTCGGTCGCAATTGCGCACGGCGCTGTAGAAGGTATCACTGCGGTGGCCGCAGCAGGACTCGAACCTGCGCGTGACCCGGTTCCGTAGACCGGCGCTCTGTCCACTGAGCTATGCGGCCGCGTACCCCGTACCGGATTCGAACCGGCGATCTCTCGGGTGAAAGCCGAGCGTCCTGACCACTAGACCAACGGGGCTTGCCTGTCGTGACCCGTACCGGATTCGAACCGGTGACCTCCTGAGTGAGAGTCAGGTGTCCTGAACCAGCTAGACCAACGGGCCCTGCACGCGCCCTTGCGGGCGCTTCTTGTCCTGCGGGTGTCCTGCGGTGTCCTGCGTGCCGCCCCGGGGATTCGAACCCCGACTGCCCGTGTCCTGAGCACGGTGCCTCCTGCCGTTGGGCTAGAGCGGCCTGGTACGTCCGGTGGGAGTCGAACCCACAAACTCCGGCTCCTCGGGCCGGTGCCTCTGCCATTGGGCTACGGACGTGTGCGCTGCCAGAGCACGATTCGAATGTGCATTTTCCCGGTTCAAAGCCGGGCGTCCTGCCGTTAGACGATCTGGCAATGGAATGAATCCCGCTATTGAATTCTGGGCAGCGGAAACGAAAAAGCCGCCGGGGTCTTCCCTGGCGGCTTCGTGGCGGTGTTCCCCTGGTCTAGCTGGGGAGACGCCGGTGCCGCAGGATTAGGGCGCGCAGGGATCGCGATTCTCGCGAGCGAAGGCTGCGGGCCTGTTCCTGCCGGGCTTCGTAGCTCACGGGAATCATCCTTTCCTGCGTTTTCGGTGCGGCTGGCTTGTTGGTGAAACCGTAGCCGCTCGAATTGTCGGACGCTATGTATTTAATTTCACCGGGGGTGGGTGTCGGTGACGGCGATGACCTCGTCCAGGCGGGTCAGGGCTGACTGGAGGCGGGTCAGCTGGCCGTTGATGCGGTCGCGTTCCGTGTGGAGGAGTCTGCGCTGGGCTTCGTCGGTGTGGCCGTGGGCGAAGCAGGGGAGCAGGGCGGCGATGGTGCGGCTGGTGAGGCCGGCGGCGTACATGTCCTGGAAGAACCTCACCCGCTCGACTGCTTCTTCCGGATAGTGGCGCTGGCCCGAGTCGCTGCGGTGCGGGGCCAGCAGGCCCTGCTCCTCGTAGTAGCGGAGGGCGCGGACGCTGACTCCCGAGCGGGCCGCCAGTTCACCGATGCGCATGGAGGAACACCCTTGCCTCTGACGTCAACGTCAGGTTCTAGGTTACCCGTCATGGACATCAAAGACTCTGTCGCCCTGGTGACCGGGGCCAATCGTGGGCTGGGGCGCGCGTTCACCCAGGAGCTGCTCGACCGGGGGGCACGCAAGGTCTACGCCGCGGCGCGGCGTGTCGAGGACGTCGATCCGGGTTCGGGACGGGTGGAGGCGATCAGGCTCGACATCACCGACGCCGGCGACGTCAGGCGGGCGGTGGAGGTCGCCCGGGACGTCACCCTGCTGGTCAACAACGCCGGGACCAACACCTCCACCGATCTGGTCACGGGTGACCTGGACCGGATCAGGCTCGACCTCGACACCCACTTCTACGGGACGCTGGGCATGGTGAGGGGGTTCGCGCCGACCCTGGCGGCCAACGGGGGCGGCGCGATCGTGAACGTTCTGTCGGCGATGTCATGGTTCGCCTATCAGGGCGCCAACGCCTATCACGTCGCCAAGGCGGCCGAATGGGCGCTGACCAACGCGGTGCGGCTGGAGCTGGCCGCCCAAGGGACGCTGGTGACGGGCGTCCACCTCGGGCTGGCCGACACCGACATGGCCGCGGGGCTCGACGGCGAGAAGCTGCCTCCGGCCGAGGTCGCGCGGACCGTTCTCGACGGGGTCGAGGCCGGGACGTGGGAGGTGCTGGTCGACGACTGGAGCGCCCACATCAAGAAGTCGCTCGCCCTGGACCCGCAGATGGCCGGTCAGCCGTAGGTCGGGTATTGCGGCCAGCCCTCCGGCGAGTCCTCCCAGTCTTCCTGGCGGCCCCACGGGGTCAGGTCGAGATAGCTGTGGGTGAAGACCAGGCGGTCGACGCCCCGGGCGGTCGTGCTGTAGGTGCGGTAGACGCGGTCGCCGTCGCGGAGGAAGACGCTCAGCATGAAGCCTCCGCCGGCGCCGCAGTCGTCGGCGAACGTGGTGCCCTTGGAGGACAGGAACGGGAGGGTCCAGCCGCGTTCGGCCTTGTAGCCCTCGATCTGCTCCAGGGGCATGTTGGAGATCGTGGCCCAGCTCACGCCCTTCGCGGCCAGCGACGGGAGCGCGGTGGGCGGGACGCTGTCGGTGAATTTGGTGCAGCCGGGACAGAAGTGGCCGGGGCCGTTGTCCATGAACTGGTAGACGATCAGCTGGTCACGGTCCTCGAACAGGTCGAGCAGGGTCCGGGGGCCGTCGGGGCCCTCGAAGACGTAGTCGGCCCGGAACTCGACCATGGGGAGGCGGCGGCGCCGGGCGGCCAGGGCGTCTTCGGCCCTGGTCAGCTCCTTCTCGGCCTTCAGCAGGTCCTCGCGCGCCAGCTGCCACTCTTCAGGTGATACGACTGGTGGTTTGGTCATAGGCGGATTCTGCCCGCTGGGTATGACAGAAACCGAGGGTGCCCAGGTCAAGGGGGATGCAGATGGAACTGGACGGACAGCGGGTGGTCCTCCTCGGGGGCACCTCGGGCATCGGGCTGGGCGCGGCCAAGATCGCTGCGGCGCACGGCGCGGAGGTGGTCGTGGTCTCCTCGCGGGAGGAGAACGTGCGGGTGGCCCTGGAGATGCTGCCCGATTCGGCGTGGGGGGACGTCGCCGATTTCAGCGACACGGCCGCCATCGAGCAGGTCGTCGAGCGGATAGGGCGGCTCGACCATCTGATCTACACGGCCGGGGAGCCTCTCTACATCTCCCCGGTCGAGCATCTCGATCTCGCGACCGCCCGTGAGTACTTCCAGATCCGGTTCTTCGGCGCGCTGGCGGCGGCGAAGGCCGCGCGGAGCAGGATCTCCGAGCAGGGCAGCATCACGGTCACGGCGGGGGTGGCCAAGGACCGGCCGGGGTTCGGGTGGGCGGGGCCCGCGTCGATCTCCGGGGCGCTGGAGGCGCTGACCAAGGCGCTGGCGGTGGAGTTCGCGCCCGTACGGGTGAACTGCGTGGCGCCCGGGGTGATCAGGTCACCGCTGTGGCAGGGGACGCTGCACGTCGAGGAGATGTACCAGGAGATCGCCGACACCAGCCTGGCCGGGCGGGTCGGAGAGGTCGAGGACGTGGCGAAGGCCTACCTCTATCTGATGACGCAGGAGTACTCGACCGGGATGGTGCTGACCGTCGACGGGGGCATCACCCTGGTTTGACAGACTGTCCGGCATGTCGGTGGAAGCGGTCTGGCGGGGGCTCGGGCTGCCGGGCATCGTGGATGTCCATACACACTTCATGCCCCAGCGGGTGCTCGACAAGGTGCAGGCCTATTTCGCCGGCGCCGAAGGCTATCTCGGGTTTCCCTGGCCCATCTCCCACGGCAACGACCCGCAGGATCACGTACGGAGACTGCGGGATTTCGGCGTGGTGCTCTTCACCGCGATGATTTACCCGCACAAGCCGAATATGGCTGCATGGCTGAACGAATGGGCGCGCGACTTCGCCGCCGTCACCCCCGATTGCGCGCTCACGGCGACCTTTTTCCCCGAGGAGTCCGCGCGGGCGTACGTACCGGAGGCGCTGGAAGCGGGCGCCCGGGTGTTCAAGGCGCATCTGCAGGTGGGGGAGTACGACCCGCGCGATCCCCTGCTCGACCCCGTCTGGGGGATGCTCGCCGACGCCGGGGTGCCGGTGGTCACCCATTGCGGGTCGGGGCCGGTGCCGGGGCGGTTCACCGGGCTGCGGCCGATCACCGAAATGCTCGAAAGGCATCCGCGGCTGAAATTGGTCGTGGCGCACATGGGGCTACCGGAATATCGCGGTTTCCTCGATCTCGCCGACCGATTTCCCGGGGTTTGTCTCGACACGACCATGGCGTTCACGGAATTCACGGAGAAAGCGTGGCCGTTTCCGTCTGGTGAACTGCCACGCCTTCTCGACAAAGGGGATCGCATTCTTTTCGGGAGCGACTTCCCCAACATCCCGTATGACTATGCGGAGGCGGTCGGCGCGCTGGTCCGGCTGGACCTCGGCGACGACTGGCTCCGGGCGGTGCTCTACGGCAACGCCGTTCAGATCTTGCGGCCGACCGCTCCGTAGGCGCCGTGGATCCGCTGGGCGAGCACCGCGGGGTCCTCCTCGGTGCGCCAGGTGGCGAGCGCGACGAGGCCGGGCTCGGCCAGCTCGAACCCGGTGAAGTACTCGCTGATCTGGGCCTTCGTCCGGGGGGTGAAGCCCAGGGAGTCGGAGTTGTACGCGTCGGCGGCGTCGGCGATCGTCTCCGGGAAGAAGTCGGCCGTCACGTGGCTGACCGCGAAGTAACTGCCGGGCACGAGCGCCTCGGTGTACTGACGGACCAGGCCGGCCGGGTCTTCCTTGTCGGTGATGAACATCAGGGTGCCGACGATGACCAGGGCCACCGGCTCGCTGAAGTCGATGACGCCCTTGATCTCCGGATGGTCGATGATCGACGCCGGGTCGCGCAGGTCGGCCTCGACGTAGCAGGTGCGGCCCTGCCGGGTGCTGCGGAGCAGGGCGCGGGCGTGCGTCATCACGATGGGGTCGTTGTCGACGTAGGCGATCCTGGCCGCGGGGTTGACCTGCTGGGCCACCTCGTGGGTGTTGCCCTGGGTGGGGATGCCGGTGCCGATGTCGAGGAACTGGCTGACGCCCTGTTCGGCGATGTACCTCACGGCGCGGCCCAGGAAGGCGCGGTTGTCGCGGGCCCCTTGGACGATCCCCGGCGAGGCGATCCTGGTCGCCTCGGCGACCTTGCGGTCGGCTTCGAAGTTGTCCTTGCCACCCAGCCAATAGTCGTACACGCGAGCCGAATGGGGGACCGACGTGTCGATTCTCGGCGCGTTCTCGTCACGCGGGGACGCCCACGGCAATACGTTCTTCGGCTCCGACATGGGGACTCCAAGGGGGTCGCGGCTTCGGGTCAGCTTAAACCCGATGATCGTCTCCCCAGACTAAGAATCCGTTATTTTCCGACGAGATTCCTTAAATGCGGGCGTAGTCTGCTATTTCGGTCAGCAAAGCGCGCTTGCCGGCTTCGTCCATGAATGACGCCCTGACCGCATTTCCGGCCAGGTCGGCGAGCCCGGACCGGTCCAGGCCGAGCAGCTGGGCGGCGACGGCGTACTCCTGGTTCAGGGAGGTGCCGAACATCGGCGGGTCGTCGGAGTTGACGGTGACGAGCACGCCCGCCTTCACCAGCTCGGGCAGCGGGTGCTCCTCCAGCGAGGCGACGGCCCTCGTGCAGACGTTGGACGTCGGGCAGACCTCCAGCGGGATCCGGCGCTCGGCCAGGTGGGCGAGCAGCTCGGGGTCGCGCGCGCTGCCGATGCCGTGGCCGATGCGCTCGGCCTTCAGCTCGCGCAGCGCCTCCCAGACCGTCTCGGGGCCGGTGGTCTCGCCGGCGTGCGGGAGCGAGTGGAGGCCCTCGGCGCGGGCGGCGTCGAAATAGGGCGCGAACTGCTTCCTCGGCACGCCGACCTCCGGCCCGCCCAGCCCGAAGCCGATCAGGCCGTCGGGGCGCTGGTCGAGCGCGATCCGCAGGGTGCTCTCGGCCGCCGGGAGGCCCAGCTCACCGGGGATGTCGAAGATCCACTTGAAGGCCAGGCCGTGGTCCTTCAGGACCGAGGCGCGGGCGTCCTCGATGATCTCGCAGAACTGCTCCGGGGCGAAGCCGTTGATCAGATGGGTGTACGGCGTCACGGTCAGCTCGACGTAACGGGCGTTCTGCGCCGCGAGGTCCCGGCCGACGCCGTAGAAGAGCTGCCACAGGTCCTCGGGGTCGCGGATCAGGTTGAGCACCGCGACGTACACCTCGATGAAGTGGGCGAAGTCGCGGAAGGTGAAGAACTCGGCCAGCCGTGCGGGGTCGGCCGGCACCGGGGTGCTGCCCTCGTGGCGGGCGGCGAGCTCGGCCACGACCCGGGGGGATGCGGAGCCGACGTGGTGGACGTGCAGCTCCGCCTTGGGCAGACCGGCGATGAAGGTGTCCAGATCTGTTGTCACGAGCCCGACCGTAGCGCTGGGCGTCGAACCAGGGCCAACTTCTTACACGGAAATGTCAGCTTCCGCTGGGAAGTTCGCCCAGTGTCACCTGAACGGTCGTCTGGCTGCCGTTCGAGCGCCGCACGACGACCGGCACCGTCTGGCCGGGCTTCAGCGTCGCCAGCACCTCGCTCAGGGTCGCGGTGTCCTCGGTGGGCTTGCCGTTCACGCTGGTGATGACGTCGCCGTTCTTGATCCCGGCCTTGGCGCTCGGGCCGTTCCTGGTGACCGCTCCGACCTGCACGCCCATCGGTTCTCCGTCGTCGCCGATGGCCGTCCCCACCTGGACGCCCAGAGCCGCCCGCCGCGTGTTGACCACGCGGCCGTTCTGGATGATCTGCCGGCCGATGTCGGTGGCGGTCGCGCTCGGGATGGCGAAGCCGATGCCGTCGGCCGGGCCCTGCTGCGGGTTGTTGGCCCCCAGGGTCGGGATGCCGATCACCGCGCCGCTCAGGTCGACCAGGGCGCCGCCGCTGTTGCCCGGGTTGATCGGGGCGGAGGTCTGGATCGCGTTGGCGATGGTGCTGCCCTGCGAACCGCGTTCGGCCGGGCCCAGGACCGTCCGGCCGAGGGCCGACACGATGCCCGAGGTGACCGTGCCGGAGAAGCCGAGCGGGTTGCCCATGGCCAGCACGATCTGGCCCACGCGGAGCTTGGTGGAGTCGCCGAACGTCGCCGGGTTGAGGCCGCGCGCGTCGGCGACCTTGATGACGGCCAGGTCGCCGGCCGGGAAGGAGCCGACGAGGGTGGCCTTGCGGGCCGGGCCTCCCGTCGGGAGGGCGACCTCGAAGTCGCGGGCCTGGCCCACGACGTGGGCGTTGGTCACGATGTGGCCCTGGGTGTCGAACACGATCCCGGAACCCAGGGCGTTGCCGGTGGTGATCTGCACGATCGACGGCAGCACCCGGTGGATGACCTCCTCGTAGGCCGACTCCAGGCCGAGCGCCTGCTGCGACGGCGTCACCGGCGTGCTCGCGCTGGGTGAGGCGGAGGCCGCCGGCGTCGCCGTGGACGTACCGGTGGACGAGTTCGAGCAGCCCGCCGCCGCCGCGAGGCAGGCGAGGACGGCGATCCGGCTGATGACCGGCGAGAATTCCATGCGACCCTGTCTACCCAGGTAGATCACCGGATGCCAGCACCGACGAGCAGATCGTTGGACCGTGCCATCGTCCGGCTTCGATCATGACTTCTGACGTAATCTGCCGTCATGGCGGACGAACTCGGCACCCCAGCCCGGCCGTCGGCGCGCTCTTACGACGCGCCAACCACCCCGCTCCCGATCTATCGCCCTCCCGTCGAGGAGGAACCCGCCCCGCCCCCGCCGCCACCGGAGGGCGGCAACCGGATGCGGGTCCTGTGGTCGGTCTTCGCCGCGCTCGTCACCGTCGCCGCCGTGGTGTTCGCCTTCTCGGCCTTCTCCGCCGACGAGCCCGTCCGCGAGGTGACGGTGTTACCCGCCGCCGAGACCGCCGTGAAACCCTCTCCGAAACCGTCGCGGACCCCGCTCTCGCTCCCCAGGCCGCCGGTCCGGAAGGCGCTGGCCGCCTACTCCGGCGCCGGCACCCCGACCGCCGGCCTGGTCGACGACCGCCGTTCCGGGATCGTGTACGCCGCCTTCGCCGACCCCTGGGAGAAGGTCAGGCCCGACCCCTTCCAGGCCCGCCAGCGCGCCGGCCAGGCGATCATCGCCTCCGGCCCGATCCCCGGCGCGAACCCCGGCACTCCGAAGACGGCGGCCCAGTGGCGTGACCTCACCGCCAAGGCCGCCCGCTGGACGGTCACCCGCTACCAGCCCAAGGAGGCCACCTTCCAGTGGACGGCCTCGCAGAAGATCCCCGGCGGCACCGGCTGGCTGCTCGGCTACCGGGTCGCCTGGGAGACCGGCGGCCGGCGGCACACCGCCGAGGCGATCGTGGTGCTGGTGGCGACCGGAGGGAAGCCCGGGATGCTCTTCGCCTCGGTGCCCGATTCGCGAAAAGAGCTGCGGAGAGACCTGAACGTCCTGCTGGAGACGGTTCGCCCCCGGTAGCCTCGAAGCTTCTTCTAGAATATGATTCTGTCCACATTGCCGAGTGTGGAGGGGTCTTATGGCGATCGGGCTGAGCGAGGAGCACGAAGCGCTGCGCGAGTCGGTGACCGGGTGGGCGGGTCGCCACATCACGCCGCAGGTCGTGCGGGCCGAGTCGACGGAGCGGCCCGCGTTCTGGTCCGGCCTCGCCGATCAGGGACTGCTCGGCTTGCACCTGCCCGAGGAGGCCGGCGGCTCCGGTTACGGCCTGCTGGAGGCCGCCGTCGCGGTCGAGGCACTGGCCGAGAAGATGACGCCCGGCTCCTACGTGCCGACCCTCCTGGCCAGCGCCGCGATCCACGCCGCCGATGAGAAGTCCGACCTGCTGGCCGGGCTGGCCGACGGGTCGCTGACCGGCGCGCTCGCCCTCGACGCGAACCTGACCGGCACCGGCCTCACCGGCACCGGGCGGATCTCCGGGGTGGCCGAGCAGGTGCTCGGCGCCGCCGAGGCCGACATCCTGGTGCTCCCGGTGGGCGACACGTGGGTGGTCGTCGAGGCGTCGGCCGCGACCGTGACCCCGATCCCGGCGCTCGACCTCACCCGGGGCGTCGCCCGCGTCGAGCTGTCCGACGCGGAAGTACGGGTCCTCGACGGCCTGACCGGGGAGACCGTGCGGCAGCTGGCCGCCGTGCTGCTCGGGGCCGACGCGATCGGGGTGGCCTCCTGGTGCGTCAACGCCGCCGCCGACTACGCCAAGGTCCGGGTGCAGTTCGGCCGTCCGATCGGCCAGTTCCAGGGGATCAAGCACAAGCTCTCGCGGATGCTCGTGGCGCTGGAGCAGGCCCGCGCGACCGTCTGGGACGCCACCCGCGCCACCGGCTCCGAGCGCGACCACGCCGCCGCCATCGCCGGGGTGGTCGCCCCCGACGCGGCCGTGCAGTGCGCCAAGGACGCCATCCAGACCTTCGGCGGCATCGGCTACACCTTCGAGCACGACGCCCACCTCTACTTCCGCCGCGCCCTGACGATCCGGGCGCTTCTCGGGTCGTCGGCCGACTGGAAGGAGCGGGTCGCCGCGCAGAGCCTGAGCGGGGTGAGCCGGGAGATGCGGCTCGACCTGCCCGAGGACGCCGAGCCGCTGCGGGAGCGGATCCGCGGCGAGCTGGCGGAGATCGTGCCGCTCGAAGGGGTGGAGCAGAAGCGGGCGCTGGCCGCGGCCGGGTTCGTGATGCCCCACCTGCCCCGGCCGTGGGGGCGGGACGCCTCGCCGCTGGAGCAGGTGCTGATCCAGCAGGAGATCAAGGCGGCCGGGCTCAAGCTGCCGCAGATGATCATCGGCGCGTGGGTGGTGCCCTCGATCGCCGTCTACGGCACCGACGAGCAGCAGCAGCGCTTCCTGCCGCGCACCCTCAGCGGGGAACTGGTCTGGTGTCAGCTGTTCTCCGAGCCGGGCGCGGGGTCCGACCTCGCCAACGTCCAGATGAAGGCCGAGCGGGTCGAGGGCGGCTGGCGGCTCAACGGGCAGAAGATCTGGACCAGCGTGGCCCACGTCGCCGAGTGGGGGATCTGCATCGCCCGCACGTCCAGCGAGGGCTCCAAGCACGACGGCATCACCTACTTCATCGTCGACATGAAGGCCGAGGGGGTGACGGTCCGGCCGCTGACCGAGATGACCGGCGAGAACCTGTTCAACGAGGTCTTCTTCGACGACGTGTTCGTGCCCGACGAGCTGGTGGTCGGCGCGGTGAACCAGGGCTGGAAGGTGGCCCGCAACACCCTGTCCAACGAGCGCGTCTCGCTGTCGTCGGGCTCCGGCGGCACCGGCGCGTCCGTGCCCGACCTGGTCGGGCTGGCCGGGCGGCTCGGCCGCGAGCTGACCTCGCCGGAACGCCAGGAGCTCGCCGAGGTCGTCTGCGAGGGCCACTCGATCAACGCGCTGTCGCTGCGGGTCACCCTGAAGCAGCTCGCCGGGACCGAGCCGGGCGCCGACGCGTCGGTCCGCAAGCTGCTGTCGACCTCGCACGCCCAGCACGTCTCGGAGTGCGCGGTCAACCTGGTCGGGCCCGCCGCCGTGACGGCGGCCGACTGGAAGCTCGGCGACGCCGGCTACTGGAACCGGGCGATCCTGGCCACCCGGGCCATGACCATCTACGGCGGCACCACCGAGGTCCAGCTCAACATCATCGGCGAGCGCATGCTGGGCCTGCCCCGCGACCCGGAGCCGGGTAAGTAGGAACTTGTTCTGTAAACCTGTTCCGGGCCTGATTCAAGACCTGGAACAGGTTGCAGTTCAGTTGTAGCGTCCAGAACATGCGGACGCGCGCGGCCGACATGTTCGGCATCGAGTTCCCGATCTTCGCCTTCAGCCACTGCCGCGATGTCGTCGCGGCGGTGAGCCGGGCCGGGGGCATGGGCGTCCTGGGCGCCCTCTACTTCACGCCGGAGGAGCTCGAGACCGAGCTCACCTGGATCGACGAGCACGTCGACGGCAAGCCCTACGGCGTCGACGTGGTCATGCCCGCCTCCTACGAGGGCGCCGACTTCGCCCCCGAGGAACTGGTCGGGCGGCTCCAGGGGATGATCCCCGAAGGCCACCGCAGGTTCGTCGACGACCTGCTGGCCAAGCACGGCGTGGCCGAGTCGGAGAGCGCGGCCGGGCGGGTGCTGCTCGGCTGGACCGACGCCACCGCGCGCCCCCAGGTCCGGACGGCGCTCGAACACCCCATCGCGCTGCTCGCCAACGCGCTCGGCCCGCCGCCCGCCGACGTGGTCGAGCAGGCCCACGCCAAGGGCGTGAAGGTCGCGGCGCTGGCCTCCACCCCCCGCCACGCGATCAAACAGGTCGAGGTCGGCGTCGACCTCGTGGTGGCGCAGGGCACCGAGGCGGGCGGCCACACCGGCGAGATCTCCACGATGGTGCTGATCCCGCAGGTGGTCGACGCGGTGGACGTGCCGGTCCTGGCCGCCGGGGGCATCGGCGACGGGCGGCAGGTCGCCGCCGGGCTCGCGCTCGGCGCGGAGGGCGTCTGGACGGGCTCGATCTGGCTGACCGTCGAGGAGGCCGACACCCCCGAGATGGCCAGGCGGCGGATCCTGGCGGCGACCTCGCGCGACACGGTCCGGTCGCGGTCGTGGACGGGCAAGCCCGCGCGGCTGCTCAAGAACGAGTGGACCGACGCCTGGGAGGCCGCCGACTCGCCCGGCACGCTGCCGATGCCGCTTCAGTTCATGCTGGTCAGCGACGCGCTGCGGCGCATCGGCCGGTCGGACGCCAGCGAGCTGGCCACCTTCCCGGCCGGTCAGATCATCGGCACGATGAACGATGTCAAACCGGCCCGGCAGGTGATCTTCGACCTCGTCGAGGGCTATGTCGAGGCCATGGAGCGGCTCCGGGGCATCAGTGACCGGTGAACCGGGCGGGCCGCTTCTCCCGGAAGGCCAGCGCCCCCTCCTTGGCGTCCTCGCTGCCGATGACCGGCCAGCCGAGGGCGTCGGAGATCGCGAGCGCCTCCTCCTCGGGGAGCCCGACCGTCTCGCGGTGGGCCCGCAGGATCGCCTGTACGGCGAGCGGCCCGCTGGCGGCGACGTCGTCGGCCAGTTCGCGGGCCTTCGCCAGGGCCTGGCCGTCGGGCACTACCTGGTTGACCAGGCCCATCCGCTGCGCCTCGTGCGCCCCGACCGAACGGCCGGTGAGCAGCAGGTCCATCGCGAAGGCGTAGGGGATCTGGCGGGTCAGCCGGATCGCGCTGCCGCCCATCGGGAACAGCGCCCGTTTGGCCTCGAACAGGCCCAGAGTGGCGCTCTCGGCGACCACGCGCAGGTCGGTGCCCACGAGCAGTTCGGTGCCGCCCGCGACGGCGTAGCCCTCGACGGCGCAGACGATCGGCTTGGTCGGCACGGCCTCGCGGAGCAGGCCGCGCCAGTGGTAGTTGGGGATCTCCGTGGCCCGTCTGCGGACCCGTTCGTCGTCGCTGGGGCGGGACATGGCCTTGAGGTCGGCGCCGGCGCAGAACGTGCCGCCCGCTCCGGTCAGGATGCCGACCCTGACGTCCTTCTGTTCGGATATGTACGCCCAGGCGTCCGCCAGCCCGACGAGCATGTCGGTGGACAGGGCGTTGCGCGCCTCCTGGCGGTCCATGGTCACGATCACGACGTGACCGTCGCGGTCGACTCGGCAGTGCGGGGTGCTGATCGGCAGGCGTTCCACGTACGTACTGTCCGACGCCGACCTCCGAAGATCAAGCGCTTGGTTGGAAGGAGCGCTCATGGGTTCACTCGGATTCTGGCGGCTGGCGGAGGCCGACCCCGCCTGGATCGCCGCGATCGACCCCGACGGCACCGAGCACACCGCGGGTGACCTGCTGGCCCGTGCGAACCGGCTGGTCCACGGGCTGCGCGACCTCGGGCTCCGTCCCGGGGACGGGATCTGCGGGCTGGTGCCCAACGGCGCCGACGGGCTGGTGCTCTACCTGGCGGCGCTGCAGGCCGGGTGGTACTACACGCCGGTCAACTGGCACCTGACCGGGCCGGAGATCGCCTACATCGTCGAGGACAGCGAGGCCAGGGCCTACTTCGTGGATGAGAGGTTCGCGGCCGAGGGCGTCCGGGGCCGGGCCGGGCTGGGGCCGGAACGGTGTTTCGCGTTCGGGGAGGTCGAGGGCTTCTCGCCGATCCCGACCGGGTCGCCGGAGACACCCTCGGAGCGGACCGCGGGCGCGACCATGCACTACACGTCCGGGACGACCGGACGCCCCAAAGGGGTCAGGCGCGCGCTGAGCGGTCTCGACCCGGACGACATGGCCGAACTCATGACGTCCCTGCTCAGGCTGTTCGGGATCACCGAAGGGCAGCCCAACGCCCACCTCGTCACCGCGCCCGCCTACCACACGGCCGTCACCCAGTTCGGCGGCAGCGCGCTGCACATGGGCCACACGCTCGTGCTGATGGACAAGTGGGACGCCGAGGAGACGCTGCGGCTGTGCGAGCGCCACCGGATCACCAACTCCCACCTGGTCCCGACCCACTTCAAGCGGCTGCTGTCGCTGCCGCACGAGGTGCGGGACCGCTACGACCTGTCGTCGCTGCGGTGGATGATCCACGCCGCCGCGCCCTGCCCGGTGCCGGTCAAGTCGGCGATGCTCGACTGGTGGGGCGACGTCATCTGGGAGTACTACGCCGCCACCGAAGGAGGCGGGACCATCGCGTCCCCGGAGGACTGGAAGAAACACCCCGGAACGGTCGGCAAGGCCTGGCCCATCAGCGAGCTCCTGATCGTGGACGACGCCCTGGAGCCCGTCGGACCCGGCACCCCCGGCACCGTCTACATGAGGATGGGGGCGGCCTCCTTCGAGTACAAGGGCGACCCCGAGAAGACCCGGGCGGGCCGCCTCGACGACTTCTTCACCGTCGGCGACATCGGCTACCTCGACGACGACGGCTTCCTGTTCCTGTGCGACCGCAAGGCCGACATGATCATCTCGGGCGGCGCGAACATCTACCCCGCCGAGATCGAGAACGAGCTGCTCGTCCACCCGAAGGTCGCCGACGTCGCGGTGTTCGGCATCCCCGACGACGAGTGGGGCGAGCAGATCAAGGCGGTCGTCGAACCCGCCGCCGGGGTGACGCCCGGCCCTGAGCTCGCGGCCGAGCTGCTCGACTCGCTGCGCGGGCGGCTGTCGACGATGAAGTGGCCCAAGACCATCGACTTCATCGACGAGATGCCCCGCGAACCCAACGGCAAGCTGCTGAAACGTAAACTGCGGGCGCCTTACTGGGAGGGCCGGGCCAGTGCCATCTGAACCCAACCACATCTTGGAGTTCCCAGGCGGCTACACCCGGTCGACCGGGCCGGTGATCGGCCGCTTCCTCACCGAGTTACGCGCCGGCCGCATCGTCGGGGTGCGGACCGCCGCGCGGAAGGTGCTGGTGCCGCCGCTGGAGTACGACCCGGAGACCGGCGAGCCGACGCTGACGACGCCCGGCCAGACGGGGCCGGTCCGTGACCCGGTCCGGGAACCGGCGCTGTCCTACGACTTCGTCGAGGTCGGGCCCGCCGGGACCGTGCGCGAGTGGACCTGGGTGGACCCGCCGCGCAAGAACCATCCGCTCGACCGGCCGTTCGCCTGGGCGCTGATCCGGCTCGACGGCGCGGACACCTCGCTCGTGCACGCGGTCGACGCCGGGACCGTCAAGGCCATGCGGGCCGGGCTGCGCGTGTGGCCGCGCTGGCGGCCCGACCGGGTCGGCTCGATCACCGACATCGAGTGTTTCGTCCCGGAGGTCACCACGATCGTGGCGAACGTGCGGACCGCGTACACCGTCACCCCCGGCGGGGCATTGGGGCGCTATCTCGACGGTCTGAGCAGGAACGTCTTCCTCGCGGGCCAGTGTCCGACCTGCCGGAGCGTCTACGTGCCCTACCGGCTGTCGTGCCCGCAGTGCGGGTCGGTCATCGACGACGAGGTCGAGGTCGGGCCGGGCGGCTCGGTCACCACGTTCGCGATCAACAACCTGCCCGATCCGCGCGCGCCGCAGGTGCCGTTCGTGTCGGCGTACATCCTGCTCGACGGGGCCGACATCCCGATCATCGCGCTGCTGGCGGAGGTCCCGGCCGGGGAGGTCGCCGAGGGGATGCGGGTGCGGGCCGTGTTCGAGGGCGGGACCGTCAAGTGGTTCGCGCCGGAACGGGAGGCGTGATGAGACCGGTCGCCGTCGCGGCGTTCGCGCAGACCACGCACACCGATCACGACACCGGGCTCTCCGAGCCCGAGCTGATCCTGCCGGTCATCCAGGCGGTACGCGCGCAGTCGGGCCTGCGGGAGTTCGGCTTCACCTGCTCGGGGAGCTGCGACTACCTGGCCGGGGCGCCGTTCTCGTTCGTGTCGGCCCTCGACGCGCTCGGCGCGTGGCCGCCCATCCAGGAGAGCCACGTCGAGATGGACGCCGCCTTCGCCCTCTACGAGGCGTGGGTGCGATTACAGCACGGCGACGTCGACTCGGCCCTGGTCTACGGCTTCGGCAAGTCCTCGCTGGGCGACCTGCGCGAGATCATGACTCTCCAGCTCGACCCCTACTACCTCGCGCCGCTGGGCCTCGACCAGCTCTCGTACGCGGGCCTCCAGGGCAGCGCCGTCAAAAGCGATGTGGCGGCGATAGCCCGGCGGAGCTGGGAATCCGCTCGATCCAACGAGTACGCGCTCAAGCTGCCCGAACCCGTGGAGACCGCCCCGATCACGGACGGAGCCGCCGCGATCGTGCTGGTCGCGGGCGATCTGCTCCAGGAACGCACGGACCTCGCCTACATCAATGGCATCGCGCATCGCATAGACCCCCACTATCCGGGCATGAGGAACCTCGCCCGGTCGGCCTCCGCCGCCGCAGCCGCAACGGCGGCGGGGGTCGGCAAGGGCCATGTCGACGTCGCCGAACTGCACGTCCAGTTCGCCCACGAGGAGACGATCCTCGTCGACGCGCTCGGACTCGGGGCCGGCACGGACATCAACCCCTCCGGCGGGCCGCTGGCCGCCAACCCGGTCATGGCGACCGGGCTCATCCGCATCGGCGAGGCCGCCCGGCGGGTCATGGACGGCACCGCCGCCAGGGCCGTCGCCCACGCCACCAGCGGGCCCTGTCTCCAGCAGAACCTGGTCGCCGTCCTGTCCCGGGAGTCGTGATGGGTCATCGTTGCGCGGTCATCGGGGTCGGCCAGACCCACTACACGACCCGCCGCCGGGACGTCTCCATGGCGGGGCTGGTCCGGGAGGCGGCGCTGCGCGCCCTGGAGGACGCCGGGCTGACCTTCGCCGACATCGACGCCGTGGTCATCGGCAAGGCCCCCGACCTGTTCGAGGGCGTCATGATGCCGGAGGCCTACCTCGCCGACGCGCTCGGCGCGGCCGGGAAACCCATGACGCGGGTGCACACCGCCGGCAGCGTCGGCGGGTCCACGGCGCTCGTCGGGGCCTCGCTCATCCAGGGCGGCGTGCACGACCGGGTGCTGGTGGTGGCGTACGAGAAACAGAGCGAGTCGAACGCCACGTGGGCCCTGTCGACCCATCTCCCGTTCACGTCGTCGCTGGTCGTGGGGGCGGGCGGCTACTTCGCGCCGCACATCCGCGACTACATGAGGCGCTCGGGCGCGCCCGGCCACGTCGGGGCGCTGGTGGCGGTCAAGGACCGGCTGAACGCCCTCAAGAACCCCTACGCCCATCTGAAAATCCCGGGGATCGACCGGGCCATGGTCGAGTCGACGCCCATGCTGTGGGAGCCGATCCGCTACCTGGAGACGTGCCCGTCGTCCGACGGGGCGTGCGCGATGGTGCTGTCGTCGGAGCGGGCGGTGACCGGGACGCCCGCGTGGGTGCACGGCGGCGCGATGCGCTCGGAGCCGATCTTCCGGGCCGGCCGCGACACGGTCAGCCCGCAGGCCGGGATCGACTGCGCCGCCGACGTCTACCGCCAGGCCGGCGTGACCGACCCCCGCCGCGACCTGGACGTGGCCGAGGTCTACGTGCCGTTCAGCTGGTACGAGCCCATGTGGCTGGAGAACCTCGGGTTCTGCGGGGTCAACGAGGGCTGGAAGCTGACCGAGGCCGGGGCCACCGCCCTCGACGGCGACATCCCGTGGAACGCCTCCGGCGGCGTCCTGTCGAGCAACCCCATCGGCGCCTCCGGGCTGATCCGGTTCGCCGAGGCCGCGCTCCAGGTCCGCGGCATGGCCGGGGAGCACCAGGTCGACGGGGCCAGGAAGGCCCTCGGGCACGCGTACGGCGGAGGCGCGCAGTTCTTCGCCATGTGGATCGTCGGAGCGGAGAAGCCATGAGGTTCCACCACGCCGACCTGTTCGAGGGCATCGCCGACGCCATCGGCGACCGGACGGCCGTGATCTGCGGCGACGCCCGCGCGACCTACGCCGAACTCGACACCGCCGCGACCCGGCTGGCCAACCACCTCTCGGCGCACGTCAAGCCGGGGGAGCACGTCGGGATCCACCTGTACAACGGGCTGGAGTACGTGACCTCGCTGCTGGCGGTCCTCAAGATCCGCGCGGTGCCGGTGAACGTGAACTACCGCTACGTGGCCGACGAACTCCGCTACCTCTACGACGACTCCGACATGGTCGCCCTGGTCTACTCCTCGGAGTTCGACGACCGGGTCGCAGCGGCCCGGACCGACCGGATGACGCACCTGATCGCGGTGGGGGACTCGGCGATCGCGGACGCGGTGCCGTACCCGACCGCGCTGGAGGGCTCGCCGGAGCGGGACTTCGGGCCGCGCGACGGCGCGGACCTCTACATCATCTACACCGGCGGGACCACCGGCCTGCCCAAAGGGGTGATGTGGACGCACGAGGACCTGTTCATGGCCTTCGGCGGCGGCAACCCCTACGGCCCGCCCCACGCGACCCCCGAGGGTGTGGTCGAGCAGGCCCGCAACGGCGGCCCGCTGACCATGATGGCCGCCGCGCCGCTGATGCACGGCGCGGCGCAGATGGGGACGTTCATCGCGTTCTGGATGGGCGCGACGATGGTCTACGTGCCGCGCTTCGACGCGGAGGCGGTGCTGCGCGCGATCGAGCGTGAGAAGGTGATGTCGATCAACATCACCGGCGACGCGATGGCGGTCCCGCTGGCCGACGCCCTGGAGAGCGGTACCTACGACCTGTCGTCGCTGTTCGTCTTCAGCTCGACCGGCGCGATCCTCACCGGGACGGTCCGCGACCGCCTCCAGGCGCTGCTGCCGACCGTCATGATCATGGACAGCTTCGGCTCGACGGAGTCGGGCTACACCGCCTCGGCCGTCGCCGGCTCGTCGCCGGAGGCGGGCCTGAAATACCAGCCCAACCCGAACGCGACCATGGCCGTCCTCGACGGCGCGCTGCGGCCGGTCACCCCCGGCGAGATGGGCGTCGTCGCCAAGACGGGACGGATCGCCCACGGCTACTACAAGGACCCCGCCAAGACCGCCGAGACCTTCGTGACCGACGCCGACGGCGTGAAGTGGCTGCTCACGGGCGACCTCGCCAAGGTCGAGGACGACGGCGCGATCCGCGTCTACGGCCGGGGCTCCCAGTGCATCAACACGGGCGGCGAGAAGGTCTTCCCCGAAGAGGTCGAAGCGGTGTTGAAGGGCCACCCGGGCGTCTTCGACGCCGTGGTGACGGGGCTGCCCGACGACCGCTGGGGCCACCGGGTCGCCGCCGTCGTCGAACCCCGGACCAAGGACCTCACGGAGTCGGACCTCGACGCCCACTGCCGGGAACGCCTGTCGGGCTACAAGGTCCCCCGCCAGTACGCCTTCGTCGACCTGCTGGTCAGGTCACCGGCGGGCAAGGCCGACTATCGCTGGGCCCGCGAGCAGTTCAGCGCCTGACGTCGTAGGTCAGGTGGGTCGCCAGCGGTGAGTGGCGGCAGCCGACCAGGTCGAGGTCGGCCTGGAAGGTGCCGTCGAACAGCGGGGTGCCCGCGCCCAGGACCAGCGGCGCGATGTGGATGCCCAGGCGGTCGACGACGCCCATCCGCAGGTACTGCCGGATCACGTCGGCGCCGCCGCCGATCGCGATCGGCTTGCCGCCCGCCGTCTCCCGGGCCCGCTCCAGCGCCTCCTCGGCGCCGGTGACGTAGGTGAAGGCGGTCGGCAGGTCGTCGGTGACGCGGTTGGTCAGCACGAAGACCGGGCTGTCGAACGGGTTCTCGTCGCCCCACCGGCCGGCCGCCTCGAACATGCCCCGGCCGACGATGGAGGCGCCCGCGTCGTGGAACCCGGCGAGCACCTCGGCGTCGACGGGGTTCCGCTCACCGTCGAACGACGGGTTCTCGTAGCTCCACGGCCCGCCGAACACCCAGTAGTGGAGGCGTTCGCCGCCGTCGCCGAGCCCCCGGCCGGGGGCCCAGTTCGGCCCGGCGACGAAACCGTCGAGAGAGATCGTGATGTCCGCGTGAATCATGCCGCCATCGTGCCGGGCGGCACCGACAGAACCGCTACTTCGACGGCTCGCCGGTGAACGCGGCCACCGCGCCGAGCCCGATGTAGACGACACCGCTGCCGACGTCGAGCCGCCGCCGCGCCGCCACGGAGCCCTTGATCCGCCCGGCCAGCGCGGAGGCGGCCAGGGCGTAGGTGCCGTCGCTGGCCATGCCGAGGACGATCCAGACCATGCCGAGCAGGACGATCTGCGGGGCCAGCGGGCCAGCGTGCGGGTCGGCGAACTGCGGGAGGAAGGCCAGGAAGAAGATGGCGGTCTTCGGGTTGAGGACGTTGACCACGAAGCCCTCGCCGAACAGGCGCGTCTTCGGGGTGGCGGTGACGACGGCCTCCTCGGCCGGGCTCCGGTCCATCAGCTTGCGGACGCCCAGGTAGACGAGGTAGGCGGCGCCGGCGTACTTCACGACGGTGAAGGCGGTGGCCGAGGCGGCCAGGACCGCGCTGATGCCCAGCGCGGCGGCGGCGACGTGGACGAGCGAACCGGTGTGCACGCCGAGGACCGACACCAGCCCGGCGGCGCGCCCCTGGGCGACGCTGCGGGTGACGATGTAGACCACGGCGGGGCCGGGCACGAGCAGCAGCGCCAGGGTGGCGACGGAGAAGACGGCGAGCGTCGGCAGATCGGGCATGCCGTGAGGATAGGAACGCCGGCCGGGGTCAGGCCAGCGGTTTTGAGAGGGCCTCCAGCAGCGCCTGGGTGGCCGGGGGGTCGGGCGGGGCGCCATAGGTGGCGGCGTACACGTGGCGGACCGACCCGGGGAGTTCGGCCGTTCTGACCTTCGGGTTCCGGTGGGCGCGCAGGGCCAGCGACGGCAGCAGCGCCGCGCCGAGCCCGGCGGCGACCATCGCCTGGACGGCGACGTAGTCGTCGGTGGTGAAGGTGATGTTCGGGGTGAACCCCTCTTTGGCGCACAGGTCGAGCAGGTGGCGGCGGCAGCGTTCGCAGCCGGCGATCCACTGGCCGTCGCGGTGGTCCTTCAGCGTTGGGCCGTCGAGGTGGACCAGGTGGCCGGGGTCGTCGAACAGGTGGCGGGTGCGGATGTCGGGGTCCTCGCCCAGGCCGTAGCCGAAGACCACCGCGACGTCGGCCTCGCCCGACCTGATCAGGTTCAGCGCGTCGGGCGGTTCGGCCTCGGTGATGTGCAGTTCCACGCCGGGATACGACTCCGCGAGCCGCACCCCGGCCTCCGGCACGAACGTGCCGAGCGCGGAGGGGAACGCGGCCAGCCTGACCCGGCCCGCCCGAAGCTGGATGAGCGCCTCCAGTTCGGCGGCGGCCGAGTCGAGGCGGCCGAGGATCTCGGCGGCGCGTTCGGCCAGCAGCCGCCCGGCGTCGGTCAGCCGGACCCCGCGCCCGACGCGTTGCAGCAGCTTCGCGCCGGTCTCGGCTTCGAGGCGGGCGAGGTGGTGGCTGACGGAGGGCTGGGCGTAGTGGAGTTCCTTGGCGGCCGCGGTGAGCGAGCCGGTGCGGGCGACGGCGACGAGTAC
This sequence comes from Herbidospora cretacea, assembly GCF_001570605.1. Taxonomy (GTDB): domain Bacteria; phylum Actinomycetota; class Actinomycetes; order Streptosporangiales; family Streptosporangiaceae; genus Herbidospora; species Herbidospora cretacea. Next base: position 134,659 of record NZ_BBXG01000019.1, read on the forward strand.
CCTCAGGCGAACGGGGTCCAGCATCCGATCGATGCTACCCCTCAAGGACATATCAACATGGTCTATGGGTTTCCGGTCGATTCCCTATTGGACCTATGAATGCGGGTGGGGTCAGGCTTGTCGGCATGACGGACATGCGCGACATCCTCCGGGCCGCCTCCCTGCTCTCCCGGCACCTCCCGCCGACGCCGATGTGGAGCTACCCCGTGCTGAACGCGGTGGCCGGGGCGGAGCTCTGGGTCAAACACGAGAACACCCAGCCGATCGGGGCCTTCAAGGTCCGGGGCGGAATCACGCTGCTCGCCGCCCTGCCCGGCCGTGAGCGCGGGGTGGTCGCCTACTCGACGGGGAACCACGCGCAGTCGATCGCCTTCGCGGCGCGGCTGTTCGGGACGGCGTGCGCGATCGTGATGCCGGAGAACCCCAACCCGGCCAAGGTCGCCGCCGTCGAGGCGCTCGGGGGGACGGTCGTCGTCGGGGGAGCGACCATGGTCGAGGCCGCCGACGTGGCCCGCGAGGAGGCCGACCGGCTCGGGTGGCGGCTGATCAGCCCGGCCGACGAGCCCGAGATCATCGCCGGGGTCGGCACCCTCTACCTGGAGATCCTCCGCGACCAGCCCGACCTCGACGCGATCGTGGTCCCGGTCGGCAGCGGCACGGGAGCCGCCGCGGCCTGCCTGGTGGCGCGGGCGCTCGCCCCCGGCTGCCAGGTGATCGGCGTGCAGTCCGCCGCCGCCCCGGCGGCGCACGACTCGTGGCGGCTCGGCGAGATGGTGCTCCGTCCGATGAAGACGCGGGTGGACGGCCTGGCGACGGGCTCCGCCTACGCGCTCCCGCAGCAGGTCATGCGCGAACTGCTGACCGACTTCCTGCTGGTCGGCGACGACGAGATCCGCGCCGCCCAGCGCCTCATGCTCACCCACGCGCACACCCTGGCCGAGGGGGCGGGCGCGGCGGCTCTCGCGGGGGTGCTGTCCCGACGCGAGGAGTTCGCCGGGAAGAAGGTCGCGATCGTCGTGTCGGGCGGCAACGCCGGGCCCGCGGAGCTCGCGGCGCTGCTGCCTTCTGGCGCATAAGCCTGTCAGGTCAGGTCAGGTCGTCGCGGTTCGCCTCGTCGAGTTCCTGGAGGCTCTGGCGGGTGAGTTCCAGGTCGGCCGTCAGCGCGTCGAGGGCGGTCGAGGTGCCGGTGCCGGTGGTCGTGTCCATCGCGGAGAGTTCGATCACCCGGGCCACCAGGCCCTCCAGGATGATCACCGTCGACTCCAGCCGGACCAGGAGCCGTTCCCTGGTCGAGGACAGCCGGGCGTGGACCTCCTCCTGGGCGGTCAGGGCGCTGATCGCGCGGTCGAGTTCGCCGGCGATCTCCGGGCGGGCCGACTCGCGCGCGTGGGTCAGGCGCAGCCGCTCCTGCCGCAGGAAGCCGGCGTCGAGGCGGCCGAGGGCGGCCGTCGTCACCGAGGTGTGGGCGGCCAGCCTGCGCAGCGTCACGACGGTGTCGTCCACCTGCGGTCTCATCGCGGCCACCGGGTCCATCAGCAACCGGCCGCGCATCCCCTCGGTCAGCTCGGCGAAGGTGGCCGCCGCGCGTTCGGCCCGTGCGAGGGCGCGGTCCTCCGGGCTGCCGCCGGTGACCGGCGGAGGCCCGGCGGTCTCGGCGGCCTCGACGGGCTCGCGCGAGGACAGGAGGGCCGCCGCCACCCAGCCGACCACGGCCACCACGACGGCGACCGGGATCGACAGGCGGACGGCCAGGGCGGCGAAGCCCACGGCCAGGGCCAGGGCCAGCGTCCACGGGTGGACGAACCTAGAAATTGGCGATCACCTCCGTGAAGATCCGGTCGATCACGCCGGGGTCGCGGGAGTCGTAGGAGGCGGCACGGGTCGTCTCGGAGATCGTCTTCAGGGTCGCCAGGTCGGCGTCCGCGCCGTAGGCGATGGTGAAGACCCGCACCGGGTCCTCCGCGCCCAGGCCCTTCAGGAGGTCGTCGAGGGAGATCGACTGCTGGACCTCGTTGCGTCCGTCGGTGAGCAGCACCACGGCGTTGATGGTGTCGCTTCGGGCCTTCTTCCGCACGTGCTTGACCGCCGCCAGCGCGGTGTCGTAGAGACCCGTCGCGCCCTGGGGACGCAGCCGGTCGATCTCGGCGCGCAGCTCGTCGCGGGTGCCCGTGGCGACGGGGACCAGGTCGTCGTGTCCCGTGGAGAACGACCACAGCCCCACCCGGTCGCGCGGCCCGAAGTCGCCGACGGCCCGTTTGGCCGCGGCCTGGGCGAGGGCCAGCTTCGATCTGCCCGTACGGGAGACGGACGCCTCCATCGAGCCGGACACGTCCATGACCATCAGCACGTTGGCCGGCTTGCGCAGCTCGGCCCAGCTCGTCAGCACCGCGTCGAGCACCTTCGGCGCGGGGACCTGGAGGATCTTCGCCTTGAGGTCCTCGTCGAAGCGCCGGAAGCCGTGGCCGGTGAAGATCCGCTGCTGGGCGGGGGCCCGCAGATAGGCCAGGAAGTCGGCCGCCACCGCGCGCTTGGCGGCGGAGGCCCATTTCAGCACGGCGTAGGGGTTGTCGGACAGGAGCGTGCCCTCTTTGGGATGGATGGCGACGAGCGGCACCTTCGGCCGGTCGTGCTGCCCCAGGGTCGCCGGGTCACCCGTCGGGTTGCCCTGGTTGTAGTCCCAGACCGACTTCTCCTCGACGGTGACCGCCGAGATGTAGGACATCGCGGCGTCCGCGTCGTCGGCGCGCAGCAGGTTGGACAGGAAGGTGAGCGTGGTGTCCCCGTAGTGGACGATCGACCGCTCCACCCCCTGGACGAACCGCCGCGTCCGCGCCGAGGCCACGTCACGCGTGGTCAGATCACCGGACAGGCCGGTGGCCGCGACGTACGCGCCGACGGTCGCGTTCAGCCCCGATGTGGAGAACCCGGGATGGGTCTTGCCGAGCCGGAAGTCCCCCCACTCGGGGTGCCCGTGCCGCGCCCACCCCTCGCCGGAGGAGGCCAGCTCCAGCACGTCACCCCAGCCGAGCGCCTTCTCCGGCCACCCGAGGGCCTGCGCCATCGGCTCGGGCATCGCGATGACCAGCGGCGTCTTGGCGATCGAGGGGTTGCCGGCCCCGACGGGCGCCGAGGGCGACCGCTGGCGCAGCAGCGTCAGCCACCCGGACGCCGCCGGGCTCCACACGTCGGGCCGGGCCCCGTCGTCGCGGGACCACCCGCCGGCGATGGCGTCGAGCGCGGCCCCCGACGCCATCGTCACCACGGTCACCCGCCCGCAGCCCTTGAGCGAGAAGTCGGCCGCCATCCGGCGTAACAGCTCGGCCTTCTCGCTTGACGCCGCGATCCGCAACCCGGCCTTCGACGGCGTGCACTCGGGCCCGGCCTGGACCGTCCGCACCACCACGATGAGCGCGCCCACGACGATGGCGGTGACGATCAGGGCCGAGGACCGGGATCGACGGCGCACACGGGCCTCCCACGAATATGTCGGTATATATCCCGACGAATGGGGGCCGGTGTTAGTTCTCAGGCCGTGCCGTACTCCAGCAGGAACAGCGCCTCGCTCGTGGCGACCTTGCGGAGCTCCTCGATCACGACCCGCTCGTTGGGGGCGTGGATGCGGGCGGCCTCGTCCTCGCAGCCGAAGAGCAGCAGCTCGGCCTCGGGGAACTGCCGCTGGAGGGTGGCCACCAGCGGGATGCCGCCGCCCTGGCCGACGTCGCGCGGCTCACGGCCGAACGCGCGCGTCATGGCCCGGTCGAGCGCGGCCCGCGCCGGACCGCCCGCGGGAGCCTGGAAGCCCGAGCCCACCGAGACGTCGGAGATGGTCACGTGGGCGCCCCACGGCGCCTGCGCCTCCAGGAACGAGGTCACGTCGGACAGGGCCGTCTTCGGGTCGTTCGCGGCGGGGACGCGGATGGTCACCCGGGCCCGCGCGACCGCCTGGATGGCGTTGACCGCGCCCGAGACCGTCGGCACGTCGAGACCGGTCACCGTGATCGCGTAGGAGCCCCAGACCCGGTCGGCGATCGAGCCCGTGCCGACCAGCGAGACCCCGTCGAGGACCCCCGCGCCCGCGCGGAACTCCTCGTCGGTCCCGGCGTCGCCGTCGAAGACGCCCTTCTCCAGACCCGGCACCCGCACGTCGCCGTTGTCGTCGTGGAGGGCGACCAGCATCCGCATCAGCGCCGACAGGGCGTCGGGGGCAGGGCCGCCGAACGAGCCGCTGTGCAGGGCGTCCTCCAGCGTGCGGACCTCGACGGTGAACGCGGCCATGCCGCGCAGCGACGTCGTCACCGCCGGGTCGCCCACGGCGGGGTTGCCGCAGTCGGCCACGATGATCGCGTCAGCCCTGACCAGCTCGGGGTTCTCCTCGACGAACGCCTCCAGGCGCTCACCGGCGTACTCCTCCTGGCCCTCGATGATTACCCGGACGCCCACCGGGAAGTCGCCGTCGAAGGCGCGCAGCGCGGTGAGGTGGGTGATGATGCCGGACTTGTCGTCGGCGGCGCCACGGCCGTACAGCGCGCCGCCGATCTCGGTGGGCTGGAAGGCCGGGGTGTTCCAGAGGGCGGGGTCGCCGGGGGGCTGGACGTCGTAATGGGCGTACAGGAGAACGGTCGGCGCGCCCTCGGGCGCGGGGGCCTCGGCGTAGACGGCGGGGAAGCTGCCCTCGACCGGCACCTGGCGCACGGTCGGCAGGCCGGCGTCGCGCAGCAGCGACTCCACGGCCGCGGCGGCCTTGAGCACCGCCTCCTCGGGATGGCCGGGGAACGCGACCGACGGGATAGAGACCAGCGCCTTGAGGTCCTCCACCGCGCGGGGCATGGCGGCGGCGACGGCGTCTTCGATGTCACCAGGAGTCATGCGCCCATCGAACCACAAACCAGGCACGCTCCAGATGTCCGACGAATTTCGTCGTCTTTACACGTGGGTATCGCGGAATCCGAAGCGCTTTCAATTTGCAACCACGTTTTCCCTTGGCAGATGTCCGGGAGGCAATGCACACTGAGGCGGAGCTCAGACACCAAGGGAAGTAGCAGATGACGCACCCGGAAGACCTGCAGAGAGCCGCTCACGACAACCTCTGGATGCACTTCACCCGACACGGCGCCTATGAGAACGCCGAGGTCCCCATGATCGTCCGGGGTGAGGGGTCCTACATCTACGACGTCAACGGGAAGCGCTACCTCGACGGCCTCGCGGGGCTGTTCGTCGTGCAGGCCGGACACGGCCGCAGCGAACTGGCCGAGGCGGCCGCCAAGCAGGCCCAGGAACTGGCCTTCTTCCCGCTGTGGTCCTACGCCCACCCCAAGGCCGTGGAGCTCGCCGCCCGTCTGGTCGAGCACACCCCCGGCGACCTGAACCGGGTGTTCTTCACCACAGGCGGCGGCGAGGCCGTCGAGACGGCGTGGAAGCTGGCCAAGCAGTACTTCAAGCTGACCGGCAAGCCGATGAAGCACAAGGTCATCAGCCGCCAGATCGCCTACCACGGCACCCCGCAGGGCGCGCTGTCGATCACCGGCATCCCCCTGTTCAAGCAGATGTTCGAGCCCCTGGTGCCGGGCTCGGTCCGGGTGCCGAACACCAACCACTACCGCGCCGACGAGATCACCGGCGTCCCCGGCATGACCCCGGAGCAGTACGGCATCTGGGCCGCCGACCGGGTCGCCCGCGCGATCGAGATGGAGGGCCCCGACACGGTGGCCGCCGTTTTCGTCGAGCCGGTCCAGAACGCCGGCGGCTGCTTCCCGCCCCCGCCCGGCTACTTCCAGCGGCTGCGCGAGATCTGCGACGAATACGACGTTCTGCTCGTCTCGGACGAGGTCATCTGCGCCTACGGCCGTCTCGGCACCATGTTCGCCGGGGAAAAATTTGACTACGTACCGGACATCATCACGTCCGCGAAGGGTCTGACCAGCGGGTATTCTCCACTTGGAGCGATGATCTGCTCCGACCGGCTCTTCGAGCCGTTCAAGTCGGGGACCGAGATGTTCGCCCACGGCTACACCTTCGGCGGTCATCCCGTCTCGGCGGCCGTGGCACTGGCGAACCTCGATTTGTTCGAGCGCGAAGACCTGCTGGGTCACGTGACCCGCAACGAGGGCGCGTTCCGCGCCACCCTGGAGAGGCTCCACGACCTGCCCATCGTCGGCGATGTGCGGGGCAGCGGGTTCTTCTGGGGCGTCGAGCTCGTGAAAGACAAGTCCACCAAGGAGACCTTCACCGCCGACGAGTCGGAGCGCCTCATCCGGGGCTTCCTCTCCAAGGCGCTGTTCGAGGCAGGCCTGTACTGCCGGGCGGACGATCGCGGCGATCCCGTGATCCAGCTCGCCCCGCCGCTCATCTGCGGCCAGAAGGAGTTCGACGAAATCGAATCCATCCTTCGCGGAGTCCTCACCGAAGCCTGGGCTCTGCTCTGAGAAAGGAACCCGGAAGATGAAGATCGGCGTGCCCGCCGAGGTCAAGAACCACGAATATCGTGTCGCCGCCACTCCGGCCGGCGTTCATGAGCTGGTCCGTCACGGCCATGACGTCCACGTCCAGCGTGGCGCGGGCCTCGGTTCGCACATCCCCGACGAGGAGTACCTGGCGGCCGGCGCGAAGATCGTCGACACGGCCGACGAGGTGTGGGCCGAGTCGGAGATGGTCCTGAAGGTCAAGGAGCCGATCGCCGAGGAGTACCACCGGCTCCGCGAGGGCCAGGTGCTCTTCACCTACCTCCACCTGGCCGCCTCCCGGCCGTGCACCGACGCGCTCCTCGCGAGCCGCACCACGGCCATCGCCTACGAGACGGTCCAGGTCGGCGGCGCGCTGCCGCTGCTGGCCCCGATGTCGGAGGTGGCCGGGCGGCTGGCGCCGCAGGTGGGGGCGTACAACCTGATGCGCTTCAACGGCGGCCGGGGCGTGCTCCCGGGCGGCGTGCCCGGTGTGGCACCGGCGAAGGTCGTCGTCATCGGCGGCGGCGTCTCGGGTCTGCACGCCGCGCAGATCGCCGTCGGCATGGGCGCCGAGGTGACCATCCTCGACGTCAACATCGACCGGCTGCGCTTCATCGACGCGATCTACCAGGGCCGCCTCAAGACCCTGGTGTCGACGTCGTACGCGATCGAGAAGGCCTGCCTGGAGGCCGACATGGTGATCGGCGCGGTGCTGATCCCGGGCGCGAAGGCCCCGACGCTGGTGCCGAACTCGCTCGTGGCCCGCATGAAGGCGGGGTCGGTGCTCGTCGACATCGCCATCGACCAGGGCGGCTGCTTCGAGGACTCCCGGCCGACCACGCACGCCGAGCCGACCTTCACGGTCCACAACTCGATCTTCTACTGCGTGGCCAACATGCCGGGCTCGGTGGCCAACACCTCCACCTACGCCCTCACCAACGCCACCCTGCCCTACGCGGTCAAGCTGGCCGACCAGGGCTGGAAGAAGGCGCTTGCGGGCGACGCCGGGCTCGCGCTCGGGCTCAACACCCACGAGGGCCTCGTCACCAACGAGCCGGTCGCGGTGGCCCACCAGCTCCCCTACACCCCGGTCGGCGAGATCCTCGCCGCCTAACTGAGACCGAGGCGTTTTCGCAGGTCACGGGCCGTCTCCAGGACCCGCTCCACTTCGATGGGCGCGGGCCAGGGGGCGGTCCCCGGTCGTAGCAGGGTGGCCCGGACCGCCGCGAGGTGCTCGACGGCGGTGGCGTGCAGGCCGCTCTTGTCGGTCAGCCAGGTGACCGGGTCGATGGGGTCGCGCAGCCGCCGGGTGACCATGTCCCAGGTGCCGAGGATCTCGCTCAGGTCGGCGACGTCGAGGGTGGTCTCGCCGCGCCGTCCGGCCGCCGCGACGGCCAGTTCGGCCCGCGCGGCCAGTTCGGGCTCGGCGGGCCGGTCCCAGCCGGGCGTCTTCGGCAGGCGGCTCCACCGCTCGGCCTCGATGGCGCGGTCGGTGGCGGTCAGCAGGTTGGCCAGCTCCAGCGCCGCCCGGTAGTGGCCCTGCCCGGCAGCCTGCCGCAGCCAGTGTTCCCCGCCGCTCATGTCGGCGTGCTCGGCGATCAGCAGCAGCCCGAAGTTGTACGCGGCCTCCGCGTCCCCGGTCGCCGCCGCGCGGCCGAACCAGTGGGAGGCGGCGCGCGGGTCGTCGAGTTCGACGCAGACGAAACCGGCCATGCGCTGGTCGTCTACCCGGCCGGTGCCCGCCGCGCGCTCGAACCAGGCGCGGGCGGAACGGAGGTCCCTCCTGGCCAGGGCCAGGTTGCCCAGCTGGGAGGCCGAGCCGGGGTGGTCGTGCTGGGAGGCCAGCCGGTAGAGCACCTCCGCGCCCTCGGGGTCGCGCAGGGCGTGGAGCAGCAGGCCCAGGTGGTAGGCGGCCTCGGCGTGGCCGCAGCGGGCGGCGTACTCCCACCAGTGGCGGGCGTCGCCCTCCTCGCCGGTCGAGTAGCCGAGGAAGCCCAGGTCGTGGGCGCTGGTCAGGTCGCCGTCGAGGGCGGCCCTGCGGTGCCAGTCGCGGGCCCGGGTCAGGTCTCCGGCGTCCTCGCAGAGCAGCGCGAGCTTTCTCGACGCCCGCCTGGACCCGGCGGTGGCGGCGGTCTCGTACCAGTGGAAGGCCGCGGGGGCGTCGCCCTTCTGCTCCAGCAGCAGGGTGGCCAGGTTGGCGGCGGCCTCGGCGTCGCCGGTGCCGGCGGCCCGTTCATACCAGCGCAGGGACTCCTCCAGGGACCCGTGCTTCTCGTGCCACTTGCCGAGGTTGAAGGCGCTGTCGACGTTTCCGGCCCCGGCCGCGCGCTCCCACCAGTGGCGGGCCGCCGAGCGGTCGCCGCGCTGGGCGTAGAGCCGCCCGAGCAGGTGGGCCGCCCGGGCGTCCCCCGCCTGGGCGGCGGAGTGCAGATCGTCGCCCTCGCCGTCGGCGGCGGGGCGGGGCGGCGGGACCTGCGCGGTCCTGGCCGACACCTCAGGCCACATTGTCATGGCGGACAGATTCGCATGTAACAGTCCGGTCACGGAGGGTGATTGCCAGTTTATTGCCTCAGCGGATGCTGATGAATCCCGAGAACATGCCCATGCCGCACGAGTATCGGACCGTCCCCGGCCCGCGCGCGCCGAGCCGCACCGTGACCTGCCCGGTCTCCGGCAGGGCGACGTCCCGGCCGTCGATCGCGACCGTGGTGGTGCAGCTCCGGTTGTCCTCGGTACGGAAGACCACGACGATCTCCCGATGGGCCGCGGCCGTGATCGCGGCGGGCCGGAACCCGCCGGGCGTCGCCCAGACCACGTTCCCGGCCGAGGCCGCGACGGCGGGGCTGTCGGGCAGCCAGCCGCCGAGCCGGACGCCCGAGAAGACGGTGAAGAGCCCGGCCGCGATCACCAGCACCCCGGCCCACCGGGCCAGCCGCTTCAGGACGATGCCGACCAGGGCGAAGGCCGGCGACGACCCCAGCACGAACCCGCCCATCAGCACCGCCCCCGCGAGCGCCGACCCGGTCGAGACCGCCCCGAGTTCGGTGCTGAGCGTGACCCCGCACGGCACCAGGATCGTCGCCGCGCCCCGGGCGAACGGGCCTCCGGTGAGCGGCCGGCACGCCATCGGCCTGCGCAGCAGCGCGATCCCCGCGACCACCACCCCGGCCCCCGCGACGATCAGCACCAGCGCCCGCACGACCGGCGCGATCACCAGCGCCGAGCCGGCCAGCCCGAGCAGCGCCCCCAGGGCGACGTGGACGACGGCACGCCCGGCCAGGAAGGCCCAGATGCGGTCGACCCCCGCGATCAGCCCACCCTGGACCGCCGTGCACGACACGGAGCCCGCGAGCAGCCCGGCGCCCACCCCGCCGGCGAACAAGGCCATCACCAGCGCAACCTAACGTGACCGGCCGGACGCGAGAAGTGGCGCGAATGCCACTCCCTCCGCACCTGGCCACGGTACGGAAAGCGCTTACCGTGCTATTCCATCACGTCCACCCCGGCCTGACCAGGCCGGACTCGTAAGCGATCACTACGAGCTGGGCGCGGTCGCGTGCCCGCAGCTTCATCATCGCCCGGCTGACATGGGTCTTCGCCGTGGCGGGCGACATGAACAGCTTCCCGGCGATCTCGTCGTTGGTCAGCCCGTTGCCCACCAGTGCCAGCACCTCGCGCTCCCGCTCGGTGAGGGAGCCCAGCTCCTTCGGGACGACCGGCGCCTTGGCCCGCGACGCGTATTCGGCGATCAGCCGCCGGGTCACGCCGGGGGAGAGCAGCGCCGCCCCGCCCGCGACCACCCTGACCGCCTGGATGAGCTCGGCCGGCTCGGTGTCCTTGACCAGGAAGCCGCTGGCCCCGCCGCGGAGCGCCTCGAAGACGTACTCGTCCAGCTCGAAGGTGGTGAGCATGACCACCCGGGGCCCCGGCGGCATCAGCCGCACGGCGGTGAGCCCGTCGGTGCCGGGCATCCGGATGTCCATCAGGACCACGTCGGGCTGGTGCTCCCCGGCCAGCCGCACGGCCTCCGCGCCGTCGCCCGCCTCGGCGACCACCTCCATGCCCTCCTGGGCGTCGAGCAGCGCCCGGAACCCGGCCCGGACGAGAGCCTGGTCGTCGGCGAGCAGGATCCTGATCACGAACTCTCCTTGGGTGTCTCTCCGGCGGGGATCGGGAGGGTCGCCGCGACGCGGAAACCGGCGTCGTGGGGGCCCGCCGTCAGCGAGCCGCCCAGGGCCGAGGCGCGTTCGCGCATGCCGGGGATGCCGTTGCCGCCGCCCAGGTCGGTGACGGCGTCGCGCTTCCCCGCGCCGTCGTCGGTGACCGTGACGCTCAGGGTGTCGTCTCCGTAGTCGAGGCAGACCAGCACCGACGAGCCGGGGGCGTGCCGGGTCACGTTGGTGAGGGACTCCTGGACGATCCGGTAGGCGGCCCGGTCGGGGCCGTGGGGGACCTGCCGGACCTCGCCGGTCCGGACGACCTTCACGTCGAGGCAGCTGCGGTCGGCCAGGTCGTCGAGGCGGTCGAGCCCGGCGGTCGGATTGCGGGGCGCGCCCTCGCGCAGCACGTCGAGGACGCCGCGCATCTCGCTCAGCACGTCCTTGGACGCCGTCTTGATCGTCGACAGGGCGCTTCTGGCCTGCTCGGGATGGCTCTCGATCAGGTGGAGCGCGGTCGAGGCCTGCACGTGGATGAGCGAGATGTTGTGGGCCAGCACGTCGTGGAGCTCCTGGGCCATGCTCAGCCGCTCCTCGCTGGCCTGCCGCCGCTCCTCCTCGGCCGCCTTCTCGGCCTTCTCGGCCCGGCGCTCGCGGAAGGCCCGCATCCATTCGGCGAACGTGAGCACCAGGAACAGGAACGCCACCACGCCGGCGTGGTGGAGCCAGGAGTGCGGTCCCGGGGTGAGCCACGTCGAATAGCCGATCATGAAGACGAGCGAAGCCAGGCCCCAGCCCCAGGCGGGGCCCCGGTGACCCGAGACCAGAGAGTAGACGATCATGATGATCGGGGTCAGGAAGGCCGGCCCGAACGCGAAGCCGCACAGCACGTAGGCCCAGGTCGCCAAGACGGTGACAGTCAGCGCCGCGACCGGCCGCCGCCGCATCCACAAGATCATCAAAGGGCCGACGAGCAGCAGCAGATAGCCTCGCCAGTCGAGCGGCGCGCGCTCGGTCTGGGGATATTGGGCGCCCTCGGTCGCGACGACCTGCACCACCGCCGCGACGATGGCGTGCACCACGTCTCTGCGCTCGACCACGCTGTCACGTTAGGCGACACCGGAGGGCATGACATCCGCCCGAGGGGGAAGCTCGGGGTACACCTCAAGGCGTAGCGGGTCTTGACATGTCCGGTCATCCTTGGATGATCACAAAGTGGAGGTGGCCGATGAGACGCGTCACAGGCGCCGCGCTCGGGATCGTCGTCATGGGGGCGCTCGTCGCACCCCCCGCCCAAGCCAGGCCCCAGGTGGAGAAGAAACCGGTCGCGGAGGGCTACGGCGGCGCCGTGGCCACGGTCGACCTGGACGCCAGCAAGATCGCTCTGGACGTGCTGAAACACGGCGGCAACGCCATGGACGCCGTGGTGGCCGGAGCCGCCGCCCTGGGCGTGACCGAGCCCTACTCGGCCGGTCTGGCCGGTGGCGGCTTCATCGTCTACTACGACGCCCGCTCCCGGCGCGTGATCAACATCGACGGCCGTGAGACCGCCCCCGCGAAGATGACCCCCTCGACCTTCGAGGGCATCCCCTTCGACCAGGCGGTCACCAGCGGCCTGTCGGTCGGCGTCCCCGGCAGCGTGGCCCAGTGGGACCTGGCCCTGCGCAGACACGGCACGCTGTCGCTGAAGAAGGCCCTCAAGCCCGCCGCCGACCTGGCCCGCAAGGGCTTCGTCGTCGACCAGACCTTCTACGACCAGACCGCCGCCAACGCGGCCCGCTTCGCCGACATCACCTCCACGGCGGCCCTCTACCTCCCGAACGGCGCGCCGCCCCCGGTCGGCTCGACCTTCCGCAACCCCGACCTGGCCCGCACCTACCAGGAACTCGCCGACAAGGGCCCCTCCTGGCTGTACGGCGGCAAGCTCGGCCAGGAGATCGTCGCCACCGTCAAGGCCCCGCCCGTCACCCCCGGCTCGACCCGCAACGTCAGGGCCGGCCTGATGGAGGTCTCCGACCTGCGGGCCTACAAGGCGCTCACCCCCGAACCGACCAAGGTCCGCTGGAACAACCTCGACGTCTACGGCATGGCCCCGCCCTCCTCGGGCGGCTCCACCGTCGGCGAGGCGCTCAACATCCTGGAGTACGCCGGCCCGGTCGGCCTGAGCGAGTACCTCGACGCCAGCCGCCTGGCCTTCGCTGACCGCAACGCCTACGTGGGCGACCCCGCGTTCGTGCAGGTCCCGCTGAGGGAACTGCTGTCGGAGGGCTTCGCCAAGGAGCGCGCCTGCCTGATCGGCGACACCGCGCTGCCCCACCCCGCCGCCCCCGGCCAGCCCGACGGCGCGTACGGCCCCTGCGCCACGCCCGCCCCCGCGCCGGGGACCAAGGAGCAGCAGCCCGAGGGGCCCGAGACCACCCATCTGGTCGCCTCCGACCGGTGGGGCAACGTGGCGGCGTACAACATCACCATCGAGCAGACCGGCGGCGCCGGGATCGTGGTGCCCGGCCGGGGCGTCCTGCTCAACAACGAGATGACCGACTTCACCTTCGGCCCGGCCCCCGGCGACCCGAACCTGCCCGCCCCGGGCAAGCGCCCGCGCTCCTCGATGGCCCCGACGATCGTGCTCAAGGACGGCAGGCCGCTGCTCGCGGTCGGCTCGCCCGGCGGCGCGACGATCATCACGACCGTCCTGCAGATCCTGGTCAACCGCTTCACGTTCGGCATGTCACTGCCCGACGCCCTGGCCGCCCCGCGCGCCTCGCAGCGCAACACCGCGGCGACCCAGGCCGAACAGGCCTTCATCGACCGCTACGGCCCCGAGCTGACCGCCAAGGGCCACACGTTCACGCCCACCCCGGAGATCGGCGCGGCGACCGCGCTGGAGTTCCTCCGGCACGGCAAGGTGCAGGCCGTCGCCGAGCCCGCCCGTCGCGGCGGGGGCAGCGCGCTGGTCGTCAAGGACTAAAGAGAGCATGACAAAACCGCCGGCGGGCGCGGTCGCCGGCGGTTCTGCTCTGTGAGGTTGTCCTTTAGGCCGTGAACGCGAAGTAGGCCACGACCGCCACCACGATCACCAGGGCGACGCCCAGGGCGATGTAGAGGGGCAGGCGCGACGACTCCTGCTGCTGGGCCTGCTGCGCGGCCTCTTCCTGGTTACGGGCGAAGGCGCGGAAGGCCTGCGTGTTCCCGGCCGGGTCAACCTGAGGGTCAGACATGGCACGAACTCTAGCGACACACCATGCCCACGAGACACCAATATGTCGTTATTGCTAGCTTTGGCGAATCCGGCCCCATGGCCGGGACCGGTGTGCATGACAGATACCTTGTGAGTCATGCTGCGCACCCTGTTCGCTCCTCGGCTGGTGGGCCTCCACCTGCTGGTGATCGGGGTCCTGGTGGCCTTCTTCCTGCTCGGCCGCTGGCAGCTCGGCGTCTTCACCGACTCCGGGCACCCTCAGGCCACCGACGACCCGGCCCCGGTCGCGCTGACCGAGCTCAGCAGGCCCGGCGAACGCGTCACCACCGACGAGGTCGGCCGTCAGGTCACCGCCACCGGGACCTACGACGCCACCGCGCAGTTGCTGGTGGCCGACCGCCGGCCCGACGTCGACGCGCCCGGCGGCCGGGCCTCGGCCGGCGCCGGGTTCTGGCTGCTGACCCCGCTCACCCTCGCCGACGGCTCGATCATGCCGGTGGTCCGCGGCTGGGTGGCCTCGCCCGGCGATCCGGCGGTCGACGTCCCGGCGGGCGAGGTGAACGTGGTCGGCCGCCTGCGGCCCCCCGACCAGTCGGACGCGGTCCAGCGCGGCGGCGTCCTGCCCACCGGGCAGGTCGCGACCGTCTCTACGGCAGAACTGCTCAACCTGTGGGACGGCGACCTGCGCGACGGCTACGTGGTGGCCACGCGGCAGACGCCGGCCCTGTCGGCCACCCCGGTGGCCGTGCCCGCCCCCTCCGTGGGGGCCCCGCTGACCTGGCGGAACCTGGCCTACGCGGCCCAGTGGTGGATCTTCGCGGTGTTCGCGGTCTACATGTGGTTCCACTTCGTCCGCGACGCCGTACGCTCAACCGACCCCGAACCTCAGCCGGAGACGTGACCGTGGAATCCGCCCTCAAACCGTTCCGCGTGATGGCCTACATCGTGGGCTGCATGCTGCTCGTGCTCGTGACCGGGATGGTCCTGCGCTACGGGTTCGACATCCCCGGGCCCTCGCAGATCATCTCGCCGATCCACGGCTTCCTCTACATGGTCTATCTGGTCGCCACCATCAACCTGGGCCTCAAGGCCCGCTGGTCCTGGGGCTACATCCTGGGCGTGATGCTCGCCGGCACGGTGCCCTTCCTGTCGTTCTACTTCGAGCGGAAGGTCACCGACCGGGTTCACGCCCAGGTCGCGGCGGCTTGAGCCGTCGGTCTCAGCGGCCGATGCCCCGGCGGCGCAGCCGCAGGAGCCGGCGCCGCTGGGACTCGTCGAGCATGAACCAGGCGACGACGGGCGCCCCGAGGAGCCCGACCACCACCAGGAACGAGATCAGGCCGGGCAGCAGCCAGATGGCGAGCAGCGAGCCGATGCCCGCACCGATGTAGTACTTGGCGAGTGGCGACATTGGGGCCCCTTCGGATCATTCGCGATACATCTCAATACTGGACGATGGATCCTCAACGCGCGCCCAGAGCCCGCAGTTCCCTGAGCGTCCTGACGCCACCGGGGTCGTTCTCCGTGCTCGCGGGCACCACGGCTATCTCGTCGACTCCGGCGTCGCGATATTCGGCCAGCCGCTTCTCGGCCGAGTCGCCGAGCAGCCCGACCGATTCGAGCAGCTCGTCGGGGATCCTGGCAAGCAGCTCACGCGGGTGGGGGCCGCTGCGGGCGAAGGCGACGACGTCCCCGAACCCGGCCTCGGCGAACATCTCGCCATAACCGGGGGCGGCCAGATAGCCGACGACGCCCCGGCGGAGCTGCTCCATCGCGGCCGGGTCGGCGGCGGTCGAGGCGGTCACCCAGGCGGTGACCCTCTTCCCTCCCGCCGCGCGGTGGTCGCCGGCCAGGCGGGCGGCGGAGGCCGGGGTGACCAGGTTGAGGACCATGCGGTCGGCCCCGGCCGCGATCCTCACGGCCTGCGGGCCGAAGGCGGCGACGGTGATCGTCGAGCGGGGGGCGTCGAGACGCAGGCGGTAGCCGGAGGACCGGGCATGCGCCGACTTCCCCCCGTCGAGCAGGCCGCGCAGCACCTCCACCTGCTCGGCCAGCGCTTTGGCCGAACCCGCGTGCGGCCGGCCGTGCCACTTCTCGACCACGAGCGGGCTGGATGTGCCGATGGCGACGTTCACCGTTCTCTTGACGAGGTCGGACACCGAGGCCGCGCCCATGGCGATCATCATCGGGTCGCGGACCGCGACGGCGAAGGGGCCGAGGGTGAGGCTGATCCGTTCGGTGGCCAGGCCTATGGCGGTGCCGAGGGCGAAGGCGTCGTAGGTGGCCATCTCGCCCACCCACAGTTCGGGATAGCCGAGGTCGTCGGCCGCCCTGGCGGTGAGCAGGGCCTCGGAGGCCGGCCGGTCCTGCCATAGACCGAGGGAAACGCTGAGCATGTGGAGCCGATCTTTTCTGGTGACTATCGGAGCTGGTCTGCCCGTACCCACGTGGCGTGGAAGCCGAGCGGGACCCGTTGCGGGAGCAGCACCCGCGCCACGGGACCCTTGGTGATGTCGGACGCGTCCAGGATCTGCACCTCGGAGCGCTGCTCCCGTTCGTCGGTGACGAAGCTGACCAGGTAGCCGTCGTCCTCGCCGGTCGAGCCGTCGCGGGGGGCGAAGGGGGCCTCGCTGCCGTAGCGGTGGTCGCCGTAGTAGTAGGTCTGCTTGGCGCCGGTGAGGTTGTCGTACTTCACCAGGCCGTCGAACAGGTTGGTGGGCGCCTGCTTCACCGAGACGTTGTAGGCGTAGCGGGATCTCCGGCCGGTCAGGCGCTGGTCGATCGAGGGGAACTCGGTGTTGTGGTCGCCGTCGACGTAGTCCTCGGAGGTCGCGCCGGTCGTCAGGTCGAAGCGGTAGCGGTACATGCGCGCGTCGAGCCTCAAGTAGTTGATCATGCGGGCGAGCACGCTCCCGGTGCCCGCCGGGGCGGGGCGGCCGACGCGGCAGACGTCCAGGACGATCTCGTCGCCCTCCTCCCACGCGTTGACCACGTGGTAGATGTAACACGGCTTCGCCTCGAACCACCGGATCTGGTCGGCCCGGCCGCGCTTGGGGATCACGCCGAACCTGGCTGGCAGCGACCGGTCGAAGGTCAGCTTGTAGCGGCCCTGGCGGGCGGCGTCGAGGTCCTGGAACAGCGGCAGGTCCATCAGCACCGCGTGGTTGTCGGTGATCGCCATGTCGTGGGGCAGCCGGGCGCCCGGCAGGTCGAGGTCGACCAGGTGGTCGACGGTGCCCTGGGGGCCGATCACCCCGTACCGGAGGAACGAGGGCCTCGGCCCGTAGTCGAACCAGAACAGCTCCCCGGTCCGCTCGTCGACCTTCGGGTGGGCCATGACGTCGCCGGTCAGCGTGTCGAGGAAGGTCTGCGCGCCGAGCGTCTCCAAGGACAGGGGGTCCATCGTGTACGGCTGCCCGCACAGGTACCACGTCGTGAGCAGCCGCCCCTGGTGGAACACGATGTCGGTGTTGGAGGAGTCCTTCAGGTTGAGCCCGCGCGTGTTGCCGAACGGGTTGGCCTTGGGGTTCTCCATGACCCCCGTCCACAACGCCTGCCCGGCCGCGCTCTCGGCCTGGAACGCCTTCGTGCGCACCCACCGGTTGCGGTAGCGGGCGGCGCCGTTCTCGAAGTGCATGGCGTGGACCATGCCGTCGCCGTCGAACCAGTGGTAGCGGCCCCGCATGGGGAATCGCGCGTTCGGGCCGTTGCGCAGGTAGACCCCGTTGAGGTCGCGCGGGATCTCGCCGATGACGGTCAGGTCGTCAGCGGTGATCTCCTCATGGACGGGCGCGTAGACCCCGAGGAGATATGGGTTGTCTTCGCCGGATTCGTCCAGAACTTCCATACCCGGACGCTACGGAAAGAGAAGTCAGCTCGTCAATGTGCCCTTAGAGTGGGATATTCGGGTTCATCCAGTAAGCGCGGGGAAACATGCACAGCACCACCTGTCAGGAATCTCATGTCTGAGGCCACCCTGACGGTCGCACCACCTTCGGCCCCGGTCGAAGAGCGGCTCACCCCGATCGGTCAGGCACTCACGATCCTCGGTGACCGATGGGTCCTGATGATCCTCCAGCGGGCCTTCCTCCTCCGGGTCCGCACCTTCGCCGGCTGGCGCGACGAACTGGGCATCAGCGAGTCGGTGCTGGCCTCCCGCCTCAAGGAACTGGTGGCCTGCGGCATCTTCGAGACCGCCGCCTACCGCAACGGCCGCGTCCGCTACGAATACCGCCTCACCGAGCGCGGCCTCGGCCTGTGGTCGCTGCTGGTGGCGATCTACTCGTGGGAGCGCGACTGGACCAGCCGCGAGCTTCCCCCGCTGATCCACGACGCCTGCGGCAACGAGGCGCGCCCGGTGCTCGGCTGCGGCCACTGCCACACCGCGATGACCGCCCGCGCCACCCACACCGTCCGGGGCCCGGACGCCACCTTCGCGAGCGTGCACGCCCCCCGCCAGCACCGCCGCACCACCGGCCCCCGCCCCGACTACCTCGGCTACTGCCCCGACGCGCTGGAGATCCTGGGCGACCGGTGGTCCACCCACGTGCTGGCCGCCGCCTTCCTCGGGGTGAAGCGCTTCGGCGACTTCCAGGCCGAGATGGGCATCGCGCCCTCCGTGCTGACCGACCGGCTGCGCCGCTTCGTGGACCTGGGGGTGCTGCGCCCCGCCGAGTCGGGCTACCGCCTGACCGACCGGGGCCTGGCCTTCTTCGAGGTCTTCGCCTTCATCGTCGACTGGGCCCAGCGGGAGCTCCCGGCGCCGCCGAGCTTCCTGCTGGACATCACCCACAAGTCCTGCGGCGCCGGGCTCGCTCCCGTCCTGCTCTGCACCGGCTGCGACGGCGTGCTGGCCCGCCGCGAGGTGCACTTCGACATCAGTGCCTGAAGGTCTCCCGGACCTCCTCGGCCATGATGTGCCGTTCGGCCGCGCTGGTCAGCGAGTCCAGCGCGCAGTACTCGTATCTCTCCTCCGCCGTCACATGCGCGAACACCCAGGCGCGGAGAAGTTCCAAATGACGTGTGAAGTCGTGCGAATCGGGATCCAGGCTCGTGAGGAGCTCCCTGACCTTCCGCGCCTCGGTCCTCCGGTTCGCGACGATCTCCGCCCCGCCGTTCAGGCGGGCCAGCGCGACTGGATGGACGACGTTCTCCTCGGCCTCCTCGTGTACGGCCAGCAGCCGCTTCAGCCTCCCGAAGATCTCCTTCCGGTCGGCCGGTTGACTGCGCTCCACTTCATCGAACAGATCCCTGATCAGGGCGTGCTGTCGGGTCAGCACGGTGATCACGTCCAGTTCCTGATCCGGCTCGACAGTGGTGCGGCGGTCCATGTGTCGCCTCCTTTCTGATCTCCTCCGCCTAACCCACACGAATCAGCCGAAACTCGTTGACCCTGGCGACGGGGTTGCCTAATGTTCCGGGCACAATCAAAGAGCCCCGGGAGTCCGGCATGAGGCTGCACGCGAAGGACGTCGTCGAGCGCTACACCTCCGCCGGGTGGTGGACTGACGACACGATTGACGGCATGTTGCGGGCCCGGGTCGCGGAGCGGCCGACCTTCCTGGCCGTGGCCGACCCGCCGAACAAGGCCTCTTTGATGGACGGGTCCGTCGTGAAACGGCTGACCTGGGAAGAATTGGACGCCGAGGTCGACAGGGTGGCCGCCGTTCTTCTTGATCACGGGGTTTCCGCCTCTGACGTGGTGGCCGTTCAGCTCCCGAATTCGGTCGAGCTGGCGGTGACCGTTCTGGCGGTGGTGCGGATCGGGGCGATCGTCACGCCTTTTCCCGTGCAGTTCAAGCGGTATGAACTCGGGCAGCTGACCCCCCTCGCCGCCGCCTCCGTCTTCGTCACCTCCGTCGACCGCGCCGACGTCGCCCGGGAGATCGGGGTGGAGACCGTCCTGGAGTGGGGCGGGGAACTGGAGACGGCCACCGGGGACGCCGGGAAGCTCGCCGCCCACCTCGCCTCGCTGAGCGTCGACCCCAACGACTGCGTCACCATCTGCTGGACGTCGGGGACCGAGGCCACCCCCAAGGGGGTGCCGCGCTGCCACTACGACTGGGGCGCCGTGGGCTGGACCTGCGCCGACGCCGTCGGCCTCGGGCCCTCCGACGTGGTCCTCAACCCGTTCCCCATGGTCAACATGGCCGGCATCGGCGGCGTCTTCATGCCGTGGCTGCGCACGGGGTACGCCCTCATCCAGCACCACCCGTTCGACCTGCCCGTCTACCTGTCGCAGGTCTCCGCCGAGCGGGTGACCTACACGCTCGCGCCGCCCGCGCTGCTGACGATGCTGCTGCACAAGCCCGAGGTGCTGGGGCAGTTCGACATCTCCTCCCTCACCCGGATCGGGTCGGGGTCTGCGCCGCTGCCGCCGCCCATGGTGCGGGGGTGGCAGGAGAAGTACGGAATCGCCATCATCAACTTCTTCGGGTCGAACGAGGGGATCGCGCTTCTCTCCGACCCGGAGACCATGCCGGATCCCGATGACCGGGCTCGGTATTTCCCTCGTCCCGACGCTCCGGGGACTTCTTGGCCCGGGACGCTCGGGGGGACTTCGGTCAAGCTGTTCTCGCACGACGGGACCGAGGTGACCACCGAAGGGGTGCCGGGGGAACTGCGCCTATCCGGACCCACCGTTTTCGCGGGATACCTCGCCGGGACCGCTGAGTCGGACCCCTTCGACGACGACGGCTATCTCATTACGGGAGACGTCTTCGAGCTCGCCCAAGGGCGGTATCTGCGCTACGTCGACCGGGCGAAGGACCTCATCATCCGGGGCGGGATGAACATCGCGCCGGCCGAGGTCGAGGCGCTGCTCGCGGGGCATCCGTCGGTCGCCGAGGTGGCGATCGTGGGCTATCCGGACGCGGTGCTGAACGAGAAGGCCTGCGCGATGGTAGTGGCGAAGCCGGAGGCCTCGGTCACGCTCGAATCGCTGGTCGACTTCCTGCGGGACGCGGGGATCGCCTCCTACAAGCTGCCGGAGCGGCTGGAGGTCGTCGAGGCGCTGCCGCGCAACTCCCTGGGGAAGGTCCTCAAGCGGGAACTGCGCGAGACGCTCTAGTCCGGATAGCGGATCAGCAGGCTCGCCTGCACGTCCTCCGGCCCCCGGGCCGCGTAGAGGTGGGGCGTGCTCGCCGAGAACACCAGGTGGTCACCCGGGCCGCCCGTCGAGGGTGACGCCTCGGGGCCGACCTCGGCCACCCCGGTGAAGATCGTCAGGTGTTCGGTCACGCCGGGGCCGTGGGCGGGGGAGACCTGCGACGTCCCCGCGGCGATCACCAGCCGGTAGAGCTCGTAGGTCACCCCGGCGTCGGCGAAGGACTCCAGCAGGGTGCCCTTGACCGCCACGTCCGGCAGCACCGCGGGTGACGAGAGCAGGGCGGTCAGCGGGACCTCCAGGGCCGCCGCGACCTTCCACAGCGTCTCCATGGTCGGGTTCCGGGTGCCCGTCTCCAGGCCGGACATGGTCGCCTTCCCCACCCCCGCCATCCGGGACAGGGCGGACAGGGACACGCCCTTCGCCTCGCGGAGATCTCTGAGGCGGCGGCCTATCGCTTGGGCGTCCACGCGGGTTATCCTCCCTCACGTCGCAAGCGTTCCGTTTATGGAACGGGGAGGTGTGCCATGGTCCAGCCGATCGTCGCGGGGATCGTCACCGCCGTCGTCGGGTTCGCGAGTTCGTTCGCGATCCTGCTCGCCGGGTTCCAGGCCGTGGGGGCGAGCCCCGTCCAGGCGGCCTCGGGGCTGCTGGCGGCGTGCCTCGCGGTGGGGGCGAGTTCGATCTGGCTGTCGCTGCGCCACCGGATGCCGATCGTCGTCGCCTGGTCGACGCCGGGGGCGGCGCTGCTGGCCTCGACGGGCGCGGTCGGCGGGGGGTTCGCGACCGCCGTGGGGGCGTTCCTCGTCTCGTCGGCGCTGATCGTCGTCGCGGGGCTGTTCACGCCGCTCGGGCGGTGGATCGCCGCCATCCCGCAGCCCATCGCCGCCGCGATGCTCGCGGGGGTGCTGCTCGACCTGTGCCTCGCGCCGGTGAGGGCCGTGGTGCAGGTGCCCTGGCTGGCGATCCCCGTCGTGCTCGTCTGGCTGGTGCTGATGCGGTTCGCCCGGACGTGGGCGGTGCCGGCGGCGCTGGTCGTCGCGATCGTGCTCATCGCCGCGCCCGTCGACGCCGGGTGGCCGCAGCTCGCCTTCACCGCGCCGCAGTTCACGGTGCAGGGGGTGGTGTCGATCGCGCTGCCGCTGTTCCTGGTGACCATGGCGTCCCAGAACGTGCCCGGCATGGCGGTCATGGCGGGGTTCGGCTATCAGGTGCCCCTTCCGGCGGCGCTGCGGGTCACCGGGATCGCCTCCGCCGTCGCGTCGCCGTTCGGGGGGCACGCGGTGAACCTCGCCGCCATCTCGGCGGCGCTCTCGGCCGGGCCCGACGCGGAGCCCGACCCCGGGCGCAGGTGGATCGCCTCCACCACGTCCGGGGTCGCGATGATCGGGCTGGGGCTGTCGGCGGCGGTGGCGACCTCGTTCGTGGTGCAGTCGCCGCCGATCCTGATCCAGGGGGTCGCGGGGCTGGCGCTGCTGGGGGCGCTCACCTCGGCGATCAGGAACATCGAGGGGGAGTCGGCGATCATCACGTTCCTCGTCACCGCCTCCGGCGTGAGCTTCCTCGGGGTCGGGGCCGCGTTCTGGGGGCTACTGGCGGGTGGGGTCGTTCACGTCTTCTTCAGCGCCTCCAGGACGAAGGCGAAGATCTCCGCCTCGTAGTCGAGGTGGGCGTAGCGGCCGGGCGGGCCGGAGTGGCCGCCGTCCGCCACCTCGACGCGGAACAGCACGTCGGCTCCCCGTTCGCGCAGGGCGGCCACCCATTTGGCGGGCTCGTGGACCAGCACGCGCGGGTCGTTCACGGCGCCCGTGACCAGCAAGGGCGGCAGGTCACCGCTGGGGATGTTGTCGTAGGGGGAGTAGGCCAGCATCCACGTGAAGTCCTCCGGCCGTCGCGGGTCGCCCCACTCGTCCCACTCGTTGACGGTCAGCGGGATGGTGTCGTCGAGCATGGTCGTGACGACGTCCACGAAAGGGACCTCGGCCACGACCGCGGCCCAGAGGTCGGGGCGCATCCCGTACACGGCGGCTTGGAGGAGGCCGCCCGCCGACAGGCCGCGGGTGGCGATGCGGGAGACGCGGCCGGCCAGCAGGTGCTCGGCCGCGGCGATGTGATCGGTGAAGGTGGTGGCCTTGTGGTCCAGGCGGCCGGCCTGCCACCAGGCGCGGCCCATCTCGCCGCCGCCGCGCACCCCCGCGTGGGCGAAGATCGCTCCTTCGTCGAGGAAGGCCGACAGGGCGGCGTCCCAGACCGGGTCGAAGACGTGCTCGTAGGCGCCGTAGCCGTAGAGGAGGCAGGGGGCGGTGCCGTTCAACGGCACGTCGCGGCGGCGGACCACGGTGATGGGGATGACCGCGCCGTCGGGGGCGGGGGCCCAGATGCGTTCGCTGACGTAGCCGTCGAAGCGCGGGTTCTCCTTCAGCAACTCCTGTGCGCCGGTCGCCAGGTTCAGGCTCCACCACTGGGTCGGTTCGCTGTACGACCCCGTCTCGAAAGTGACCGTCTCGGTCAGGTACTCGTGATTGTGCACAAGAGAGATGCGTCCGCACGGAACCGGAGGATGCACCTCATACGACGTCCCGTCGTCTCCAAGCACCCGCAGTAAGGGGTCGCCGCCACGTCGCAGGGTCAGCACCTTGTAGCCGTCGAAGCAGTCGACCGCGTGGATCCGCTCACCCGGCAGCGGCGGCACGCCCACCACACGGAACTCCGAGTGGCCGTCGTCGGTCCAGGTCACCAGGCCGTCGAGGGTCGCGTCACAGCGATATTCGATCCCCGCCCGCCGTCCGCCCACCGACTCCGGCACGCCGTCCACGACCGACCACACCTCTGTCGTGTCGCGGTTCGCGGCGGTGATCAGAAGGTGGGTGCCCGAGCGGGTCGCCCGCACGGTCAGCTCGAAGCGCCGGTCGCCCTCCCGGAGCACCAGTTCGTCCACACCCGTGGCGATGTCGTATCGGCGTACCTCCCAGGGGCGGTACACCTCGTCCACCACCGTGTAGTAGAACCACCCGTCGGCCCAGCCACCCGTGTAATAGGTCCGCGGGATGCGCACCGGCAGGTCGGTCATCGTGGACAGGTCGCGAAACCGCAGCTCATAGACCTCGTCGCCGGTCACGTCCACCGAATAGGCCAGCCAGCGGTCGTCCGGCGAGACCTCGCGCACGCCGAGCTCGACGTAGTCGCCGAAGGTGTCCAGGTCGAGAAGCGTCTGGTCAGAACCATCACGCTTTCGTCTGAATTCGCCGAACTCTCTTCCGGTGTCAATTCGCGTGTAGTAGACAAAGGCCCCATGACGCCAACTGACTGAAGACTCAGTCTCAGGCGTCCGTCCAGCCATTATGGCTGCGAGGTGCTGCCGAAAGGGGGCGGTGTGGGCGATCCGGGACTCGTAGCGCCGCCGCTCGGAGATGAGCACGTCTCGTACCGCCTCGGGGTCCCGCATCCAGGCGTGGTCGTCGATCCGCTCGATGCCGTGCAGTTTGTGCACTACCGGGTGTGTCATGGCAGGACAGTACCGATTTGGAGCCACTCCCGCCCCCGGAGGTCGATATGCACCATTTCGTCGTGAAAGTACTGACCTTGGCGCTTGCCGGAGGGCTCCTTTCCACCCCGCTCACTCCCACCCCCGCCGCCGCCAAGACCACCTTCACGATCGGCATCCAGTCGGACGTCGACTCCACGAACCCGTTCACCGGCATCGTCGTGGAGGCCTACGAGACCTACGCGCTCATGTACGACTACCTCACCACCTCCAGCGCCAAGGACGTCTCCCCCCAGCCCTCCCTCGCCGAGTCCTACAGCGAGGCCCCGGACCAGAAGTCCTGGACGTACAAGATCAGATCCGGGGTGAAGTGGTCGGACGGGCAGCCGCTGACGGCCCGCGACGCCGCGTACACCTTCAACCGGATCATCGACGGCGACTTCGAGCAGACCAACTACGGCAACTACGTCGCCAACATCGACAAGGCCGAGGCGGCCGACGACACCACCCTGGTCCTGCACGTCAAGCAGCCGACGCCGATCATGGAACGGCTGGCCGTGCCGATCCTGCCCGAGCACGTCTGGAAGGGCGTCGACGGGGACGCGGTCAAGTCGTACGCGAACGAGCCCGGGAGCGGCAAGCCCGTGGTGGGTTCCGGGCCCTTCCAACTCGTCGAGCGGCGGAAGGGGCAGTATCTCCGCTTCGCCGCGAACAAGAACTACTGGCAGGGTGCGCCGAAGTTCGACGAACTGGTCTTCCGCGTGTTCACCAACGCCGACGCCGAGGCGCAGGCGCTGGTCCGGGGGGAGATCGACTTCGCCTACGACCTGCAGAGCAACGTCTTCAACTCGCTCAACGGCAAGCCGGGTGTGACCACCCGCAGCTCCAAGTACTCCGGCTTCAACGAGATCGCCTTCAACACCGGCGCGGCCCTGGCCGACGGCACCGCGATCGGCGACGGCCACGAGGCGCTGAAGAACAAGCAGGTCCGCCTGGCCATCTCGCACGCCATCGACCGCAAGACCCTCGTCGACCGGGTGCTCAACGGCCACGGCTCGCCCGGTGACTCCTTCATCCCGCCGGTCTATCCGCTGCTGCACTACACGCCGACCGCGCCGCAGAACTTCGACCTGGCCAAGGCGAACCAGCTGCTCGACGAGGCCGGATATCCGAAGAAGGCCGACGGGACCCGGTTCGCGCTGCGGCTGTTCTCCCGGCAGGAGTCGCAGGACTCGCAGAGCACCGCCGAGTTCGTCAAGAGCTGGCTGAAGGAGATCGGGATCGACGTCACCGTCAAGGTGATGTCGGAGGACACCCTCACCGAGGTGATCGGCCAGGGGAACTACGACATGTTCGAGTGGGGCTGGGTGGTCGAACCCGACCCCGACTACCAGATGTCGGTCTTCACCTGCGGCAAGCGCAGCTACAAGGACGGCGACGCCGTCTACGCCGACCTGTCCGACTCGTTCTACTGCAACCCGGCCTACGACGAGCTCTACGAGCGGCAGGCCGGCGAGACCGACCAGGCCAAGCGCGCCGAGCTGGCCAAGCAGATGCAGCAGCTCGTTCACGACGACGCGGCGTACGCGATCACCTATTACTACGACGACCTGGTCGCCTACCGCAGCGACCGGTGGACCGGCTTCACCCCCCAGCCCGACCCCGACGGGTCGCTGCTGTTCCAGTACGGCGTCCACTCCTACCTGACGATGACTCCCGTCACGGCCCCCGGAAAGACGGCGGCGGAGAAGCCCTCCGACGGCAGCCCGGTCCTCGTCATCGTGATCGTGGCGGGGGTGCTCCTCATCGTCGGGGCCGGGTTCCTGGTGCTGCGGCGCCGTTCGTCGGTCTCCTCCGACGACCGGGAGTGAACCGGTGCGCGGCTACGTCCTGAAGAAGGTCGGCTGGTCGATCGGCACGCTGCTGTTCGTCGTGGTCTTCAACTTCTTCCTGTTCCGGCTGCTGCCGGGCGACCCGATCGGCCTCTACACCCGTGGCCGGAACATGTCGCCCGACCAGCTCATCCGGCTGCGTCAGCAGCTCAACCGGCCCATCGGCGAACAGTTCATCACCTACCTGTCCAACCCGTTCGCCTCGACGATCAACTCGACCCGGTTCAACCGGCCCGTCTGGGAGATCATCGGCGAGCGGGTCTGGCCGACCGTGCTGCTCGTCGGGACCGCCGTGCTGGTCGCGGCGCTCGCCGGGGTGTGGCTGGGCATCCGCAGCGGGTGGCGGCGCGGGTCGCGGTTCGACCGCGTCACCACCGGGACGACCAACACGCTCTACGCGATGCCGGAGTTCTGGGTCGGCATGATGCTGATCATGTGGCTGCCGTTCTTCCCGAGCGGCGGCATCAACTCGGTGGGCGTGACCGGTTTCCTCCCGACGGTGGTGGACACGGCCTGGCACCTGGTGCTCCCCGTGACCGCGCTCGCCATCGTCTACCTGGCCGAGTACACCTCGATCATGCGGGCGTCACTGGTCGACGAACTGCGGCAGGACTACCTCACCCTCGCCCGCGCCAAGGGCCTGCGCGAGGACCTGGTGCGGCGGCGGCACGCCGTGCCCAACGCGCTGCTGCCCACCATGACGCTCATCTTCCTCAACCTCGGCTTCGTGATCGGCGGGGCCATCACGGTCGAGTACGTCTTCTCCTGGCCCGGTCTGGGGCTGCTCACCGCCGAGGCGCTGCGCGGGCCCGACATCCCCCTGCTGCAGGCGGTGTTCCTGCTCTTCTCCCTCGGGGTGATCGTGTTCACACTGCTGGCGGACCTGCTGTACGCCGTGCTGGACCCACGGGTGAGCACGCAATGACGGCCATCGCCTGGCAGCGGCGGCGGGCCACGGCGTCCCGGTTCTGGGCGGATTTCCGCTCACACCGGTCGGCCCTGGTCGGACTGGGCATTCTGCTGTTCTTCGGGCTGGTCGCCGTCTTCGCCTCGGTGCTGGCCGACCCCGCCGGGCTCGACGTGACCAAGGCGACCGCGCCGGCGCACGCCGCGCCGTCCGGCGACCACTGGCTCGGCACCGACCAGAACGGCCGCTCGGTGCTCACGCTGCTCATCCACGGCACCCGGGTGTCGCTGATCGTCGGGCTCGCGGCCACCGCCATCGCGATCGTCATCGGGACGGTCATCGGGATCATGGCCGGGTTCTACGGCGGCTGGGCCCGGTCGACGCTGATGGGGCTGACCGACTGGTTCCTGGTCATCCCGTTCCTGCCGCTGGCCATCGTGATGGCCACCGTGCTCGGGGCGTCGCTGCTGAACATCATCATCGTCATCGGGGTCACGTCATGGCCCGGCACCGCCCGGCTGGTCTGCGCGCAGACGCTCAGTGTGCGGGAGCGGCCGTACATGGAACGGGCGCGGGCGCTCGGCGGCGGCGACTGGCACCAGATGACCCGGCACATCCTGCCCAACGTGATGCCGCTGGTGCTGGCCCATGTGGTGCTGACCGTGTCGGTGGCGATCCTGTCGGAGACGACCCTGTCGTTCCTCGGGCTCGGCGACCCGACGCGGCCGTCGTGGGGGTACATCCTCGACAACGCCTACGGGACCGGCGCCATGTCGAACGGCGAGTGGTGGTTCGTGCTGCCGCCAGGCCTCTGCGTGGTGGCCGTGGTCCTGGCGTTCACGCTGGTCGGGCGGGCTTTGGAGGCCGTGCTCAACCCACGGCTGCGGGAGGGGTCATGAGCCTGCTGGAGTTGCGGGACCTGTCGGTCACCTACGCCGGCGACGTCCCGGCCGTGCGCGGGGTCTCGCTGAGCGTCGCGCCGGGCGAGGTGCTCGGCGTCGCGGGCGAGTCGGGGTGCGGCAAGTCGACCATCACCAACGCGGTGCTGCGGCTGCTGCCGAAGTCGGCGACGGTCGGCGGGTCGGTGCTGCTCGACGGCGAGGACGTCCACGGGATGTCGTTCGGCCGTCTGCGCGCCGTCAGGTGGGCCACCGCGTCGATCGTCTTCCAGGGGGCGCTGCACTCGCTGAACGCGGTGCGGACCATCGGGCGGCAGATCGCCGAACCCATCCTGCTGCACGAGCCGAAGACCTCCCGCAAGGCCGCCGACCTGCGCGTCGGTGAGCTGCTGGAGCAGGTGGGGCTGCCCGCCCGGCGGGCCCGCGACTACCCCCACCAGCTCTCCGGCGGGCAGCGGCAGCGGGTGATGATCGCACTCGCGCTGGCGTGCCGGCCGCGGCTCGTCATCGCCGACGAACCGACGACCGCGCTCGACGTGATGGTGCAGGCGCAGGTGCTGCAACTGCTGTCCGGGCTGGTCAAGGACCTGGGGCTGGCGTTGGTGCTGATCTCGCACGACCTGTCGGTGCTCGGCACGACCTGCGACCGGGTCGCGGTCATGTACGCCGGGAAGGTGGTCGAGGAGGGGCCCGCCTCGGTGGTGTTCGACGATTCGCGCCATCCCTACAGCGGCGCGCTGGCCGGGGCCTTCCCCCGCGTCGGCGACCCCCGGTTCCGCTACGCGCCCGCCGGTCTCGCGGGGGATCCTCCGTATCCGGGGGATCTGCCGGCCGGGTGCCCGTTCCATCCCCGGTGCCCGGTGGCGTTCGACCGGTGCTCGGAGGCCGAGGTCGAGCTGCTCGACGTGGGCGCCGGACGGCGGGCCGCCTGCCTGCGCGCGGGGGAGGCCTCGTGAGCGCGCTGGCCGCACGCGGCGTCCACGTCCGGTTCGGGGCGGCGCGGGCCGTCGACGGCGTCGACCTGGAGATCGGTTCCGGCGAGATCGTCGCGCTGGTCGGGGAGTCCGGGTGCGGCAAGTCGTCGCTGGCCAGAGCCCTTCTCGGGCTGGTACGACCGGTGCGGGGCACCGTGGAGTGCGCCGACCGCCCGCTCGACTACCGGCGGCTGAAGGAGTTCCGGCGGCACGTCCAGCTCGTGCTCCAGGACCCGAGCGGGTCGCTGAACCCCCGCCACACCGTCTACGAGGCGGTGGCCGAGGGGCTCAGGATCCACAAGGTGCCCGGCGACGAGCGCGAACTCGTCGCGGCGGCGCTGTCCAAGGCCGGGCTGCGCCCGCCCGAGCGGTTCTTCCTCCGCTATCCGCACGAACTGTCCGGCGGCCAGCGCCAGCGGGTGGTGATCGCCGGGGCGCTCGTGCTGGAGCCCGACGTGCTGGTCGCCGACGAGCCCGTGTCGTCGCTGGACGCCTCGGTGCGCGGGGAGATCCTGGCCCTGCTGCTCCGGCTGCGGACCGAACTCGGGCTGTCGCTGCTGGTGGTGACGCACGACCTCGGGCTGGCGTGGAACATCGCCGACCGGGTCGCGGTGATGTACCTGGGCCGCATCGTCGAGACCGGTGACACGGCGCGGGTGCTGACGTCGCCGCGGCATCCGTACACGAAGGCGCTTCTCTCGGTCGTCCCGGAGATCGCCCGGCAGGACCCGATCGTCCTGAAGGGTGAGGCGCCCGACCCGTCCCGGATCCCGGCCGGCTGCCGGTTCCGGCCCCGATGCCCCGCCTACGCCGCCGGACTCCCCGCCGAGCTGGCGGAACGCTGTGAGAAGGAGACCCTGCCCGTGCTGCCTGCCGACCGCGGCCACCACGCCGCCTGTGTGCTGCCATGAGCGGCGTCGGGACGATCTGCTCCGATCTGATCAGGATCGACACCACCAACGAGGGTGACAACCGGGGGCGGGGCGAGCGCGGCGCGGCCGAATACGTGGCGACGCTGCTGTCCGACGCCGGGGTCCCGGCCACGATCCTCGAGACCTCGCGCGGCCGGTCGAACGTGGTCGCGCGGGTGCGCGGCGCGTCCGACGGCGACCCCTTCCTGATCCACGGGCATCTCGACGTCGTCCCCGCCCAGGCCGACGACTGGGCGGTGCACCCCTTCTCCGGGGAGATCGTCGACGGGGTGGTGTGGGGGCGCGGCGCGGTCGACATGAAGGGCACCTGCGCGATGACGCTCGCCCTGGTCCAGGAGTGGGCCGCGCGCGGGGTCCGGCCGTCGCGCGACGTCGTGCTCGCCTTCACCGCCGACGAGGAGGCGACCGGCGAATACGGGTCGTACTACCTGGCCAGGGAGCACGCCGCCCTGTTCGAGGGGGTCCGGGAGGCGATCAGCGAGGACGGCGGCTACTGCGTCGTCCACAACGGACGCCGCATCTACCCCGTGGCCGTCGGCGAGCAGGGCATGGCCTGGATGAGGCTGACCGCGCGGGGGGTCGCCCAGCACGGGTCGCTCCGGGCGGTGGACAACCCGGTCGCCGAGATGTGCCACGCGATGTCGCGCCTGGCGTCTTACGAGTGGCCGATCCAGCTCACCCCCGGCGTGGTCAGCATGCTCGACGGGATCTCCCGGGCGCTCGGCCGCGAACTGGACAGGTCCGACCTCGACGGAGAGGCCCGGCGGCTCGGCCAGGTCGGGGAGCTGTTCGCCCACGTCCTGCGGAACTCGGCGAACGTGACGATGCTGGACGCCGGCTACAAGGTCAACGTCATCCCCGGCTCGGCGTCCGCCCAGGTCGACGGCCGGTTCCTGCCCGGCTCCCGGGACGACTTCCTGGCCACCGTCGACTCCCTGCTCGGCCCCAAGATCAGCCGCGAGTTCGTCTGCTTCGAGGACGCCCCCGAGGCCGACCCCGGCGGCCCCACCTTCGACGCGCTCTGCGCCTCACTGGTGGCCGAGGACCCCGAGGCGCTTCCGGTCCCGTACGTGATGAGCGGCGGCACCGACGCCAAGGCCTTCCACGAACTCGGCGTCGTGACCTACGGCTTCGCGCCCCTCGCCCTGCCGGAGGGCTTCGACTACAACGCGATGTTCCACGGCGTCGACGAACGGGTGCCGGTCAGCGCGCTGGAGTTCGGCGTGCGGGTGCTCGACCGCTTCTTCCGCCCGTGATCGGCATCTGGTCCCCCGCGACCCTGCGGCACGACCCTTCGGCGGAGATCTGGATCGGCCTGCGAACCCCGGGCACGGAGGTGGCCGAACGGGTCCACCGGATCCGCGACGCGGTCGCCGCCGACTGGGTGCCCGCCGAGGAGGCACCCTGGAGCGCGCTGACCTCGGTCCACTCCGAGGGCCTGCTCCGGCACCTGCGCGACGTCTACGCGGAGTGGGTCGCGGCGGGCTACCCGCAGGACCGGGTGGTGCCCTACGTCTTCCCCACCGAGGCGATGCTCGGCGGCCTGCCCGGGCGGCTGCCCGCCGCCGTCCACGGCCGGGCGGGCCGGTACGCCTACGACACGATGACCCTGGTCGGCCTGGGAACCTGGGAGGCGGCGTTCGCGGCGGCGGGCGCGGCGTGGACGGCGGCCCGGCGGGTCTCTGACGGGTTGGTGTACGCCCTCTGCCGCCCGCCCGGCCACCACGCGACGCGGGACGGCTACGGCGGCTCGTGCTACCTGAACAACGCCGCCGTCGCCGCGACGACCCTGCTGGCCGAGGGGTGCGCGAAGGTCGCCGTCATCGACGTGGACGCCCACCACGGCAACGGGACCCAGTCGATCTTCTGGGAGCGCGCGGACGTCTTCTACGGCAGCGTCCACGTCGACCCGGGCGCGGGCTGGTTCCCCCACTACATGGGCTTCGCCGACGAGACCGGCGGCGGGACCAACCTGAACGTCCCCCTCGCACCGGAATCGGGGGACCCGGCCTGGCTCGCCGGGGTGGCCCGGGTATGCGAGGCGGCGGCCCGCTTCGGCGCGGAGGCCCTGGTCGTGTCGCTGGGGGTGGACGCCGCCGCCGACGACCCGGAGAGCCCGCTGCGCGTCACCGAGGACGGCTACCTGGAGACCGGCCGGCTGCTGGGCGGACTGGGGCTGCCGACGGTGGCGGTCCAGGAGGGCGGCTACCACCTGGAGACCCTCGGCCCTCTGGTGGCCACCACCCTGCGAGGGCTCAGCACGTCGAAGCGCGGCGTCGAATAGGAACCCAACGGGCCGCGGATCTTCTGGACATCCGTCCCTTCCCGGACGAAATGGCTAGGAATCCTGCCTGGTCGCGAGCCACCTCTCGTGGCTCTCCGCCAGCTTCGGCCACAGGATCGAGCGTTCGCCGGCCGTCGGGTGGAGGTTGAAGACGTCGGCCAGGGCGGCGAAATAGTCGGTCTCCCGGTCGAGCGTGGTCGACGTCGAGTCGTGGCCGGTCCGGGTCAGCACCAGCCCCCGCACCGCGTCGACCCCCGTCGCGTCGCGCCGCTGGATCGACAGGACGCGCACGAACCCCGACTCCGGCGACGTCGACAGCCGGACGTGCTCCGACTCGAACGCCGACATCTCCGTCGGCGCCTTGCGGAAGTCCATCCCGGTGAAGCTGCCGCGCGGGTCGTGGTCGAACCGCCACCCGCCGGGCTCCGCCTCGGACGGCCGCAGCCGGTAGGTGAACGGCCCCTGGTCGTAGACCCCCTCGATGAGGGGGATCGGCGAGTGGATCGCGTCGCCGAGACCGGCGTCGACCAGCCACTCACCGGAGGGGTTCTCGTCGGTCGGCAGCCCGGCGACGGTCAGCACGAGGTGGTTTCCGCGCGCCCCGGCGGGGTCGGACGGCGAGCCCTGCACGCCGCCGAAATGCCGGGTCACCGAATAGCCCAGCGCCGACAGCAGCTCGGAGAGCGCGCCGTTCAGATGGAAGCAGTAGCCGCCCCGCCCGGCGATGATCCGGGCGGCCGATTCGGCCGGGTCCACGCTCGTGGGCCGTCCCAGCCAGATGGGCAGCGTCTCGTAGGGGACGCGCTCCACATGTGCCCGCTGCAGCGCGGTAAGCGCGTCTGCGCTCGGCTCTCCGGAGGGGAGCCGGAGCCGTCGGAGATACCCGTCAACGTCGATCACGACCCCACGCTAGACCCCGCCACCGACAGAATCGCCTGCACGAAAGCTCCACAAAAAGCCACGATTGGTCTGCACGTCCCCCCTCTACGCTGCCCTCATGGCTTATCCCCAGCAGCGCCGGGTGCTGGTCGTCGAGGACGACGACACCATCGCGCGAGCGGTCGCGACCCGGTTGACGGCGGAAGGGTTCGACGTCCGCGTCGCCGGTGACGGCGAGGGGGCGCTGCTCGCGTACGCCCGCTTCGAACCTGACCTGGTGGTGCTCGACCGGCTTCTGCCGGGACTGGACGGGCTGGAGGTGTGCCGGCGGATCCAGGCCGCCCGGCCGGTCCCGGTCCTCATGCTCACCGCGCTCGGCGAGGAGACCGACGTGCTGGTCGGGCTCGGGGTCGGGGCCGACGACTACATCACCAAGCCGTTCAGCATGCGGGAGCTGGTGGCGCGGATCCACGCGCTGCTGCGGCGGGTCGACCGGGCGGTGCAGCTCGCGGCCGAGGAGACGGTGCTGCGGGTCGGGGAGATCGAGATCAACCTGGCCGAGCGGCGGGTGTTCGTGCGCGGGGCCGAGGCGCAGCTCACCCGGACCGAGTTCGACCTGCTCAGGCGGCTCGCCGAGCGGCCCGGCCAGGTCTACGAGCGGGAGCGGCTGCTCGCCGACATCTGGGGGTTCTCCGAGGCGGCGGCGACCCGGACCGTCGACAGTCACGTGCGGGCGCTGCGGCGCAAGCTCGGGTCGGAAGTGGTGCGGACCGTCCACGGCGTCGGGTACGCCCTGGTGCGCCCATGAGGCCGCTCGACTTCCTCGGCCGGATCAAGGTCAAGCTCGGGATCGTCATCGTCGGGGCCGTGGTGACGGCGTTCGTCGTCAACGAGGTGGGGATCGCCGGGGGCGTCTCCGCCGAGCTGCGGATCGCCTTCGCCGTGTTCCTGGCGCTCATCCTCGTGCAGGTGCTGGCCCGGGGGATGATCAAACCCCTGCGGGAGATGGCCGCCGCCGCGCAGACCATCGCCAAGGGTTCGTACGGCCTGCGGGTCACCGCGACCAGCCGCGACGAGGTGGGCGAGCTGGCCAGGGCCTTCAACGCGATGGCCGCCGACCTGGGGGAGGTCGACCGGCAGCGCCGGGAGCTGGTGGCCAACGTGAGCCACGAGCTGCGGACCCCCATCACCGGCGTGCAGGCGGTGCTGGAGAACGTCGTCGACGGCGTCTCCCCGCCGGAACCGGAGATCCTCGGCACCGCCCTGGCGCAGACCCAGCGCCTGGGCCGTCTCGTGGCCCAGCTCCTCGACCTGTCCCGGCTGGACTCGGGGGCCCGGCCGATCGAGGCCGAGGAGTTCGACCTGGCCGACCTCGGCGGCCAGGCCGTCCGCGAGGCGTCGCTGGCCCGCGACGACGTGACCGTCGCGTGCGAGGTCGAACCCGGCCGCCACCTGACGTCGGCCGACCCCGTCCTGCTCGCGCAGGTCCTGGCCAACCTGCTGGACAACGCCGTCCGGCACAGCCCACCCGGCGGGACCGTCACCCTCACCTCCCGGACCTCCCCCGACGGCACCCTCGCCGTCGAGGTCGCCGACGAGGGCCCCGGCATTCCCGCCGACGACCGCCAGCGCGTCTTCGAACGCTTCTCCCGCCTGGACGCGGGCCGCGCCGCCGACGCCGGAGGAGCGGGCCTCGGCCTGGCCATCGCCAAGGAGATCGCCGAACTCCACGGGGGCACCCTCACGGTCGCGGACGGCCCTGGCTGCCACATGCTCCTCACCCTCCCGAAGGCGGTCCGCGAACCGTCGGGCCGCACCCTCGCGGCGGGCCGGACCTCAGGACGACGGGTCCACGCCCGCCTCCCCATGGAGCCTGCGGTGAGCCGACCAGGAACCGATACGGAGGCCGGTTCCAGGAAAAATCCGGACCTGAGCAGGCTGGCCGCCCCCATCCGGCCGAACGGCCCCACCCCCACACCGGCCAAGGTCGCGGCCATGACCTCAAGCCACGAGACCAGGCCGGTTACGGCTGTGGCCTTGACCTCAAGCCACGAGGGCTCACCCGTCAGGGGAACGGACTCGGCTTCAGGCCACGAGACCACGCCGGTTACGGCTGTGGCCTTGACCTCCGGTCCCGAGGGCTCGCCCGCCAGGGGAGTGGGCTCGGCCTCAAGCCACGAGACGACGCCGGTTACGGCTGTGGCCATGACCTCAAGCCACGAGGGCTTCCCCGCCAGGGGAGCGGGCTCGGCCTCAGGCCACGAGGCCTTCCCGGTCAGGGCGGGGGCCTTGACTCCAGGCCATGAGGGCTCGCCCGTCAGAGATGTGGCCTTGACCTCCGACCATGAGACATCGCAGGTCAGCGCATATGACCAGACGGCCGAGGCGGCAGCGGGATCGGCCGGGGAACCGGCTTCGGGCACAGCCGATTCGGCCACGGCGGAAGTGGCGGCCGCGTCGGATTCATCCACGGGATCGCGTCAGGTGCCGGCATCGCTGGTGGCGCGGGGTGCCGCCGCGCTGCCGGATGCGCGAATGGCCTCAGGGGGAGCTATGGCGGACTCGTCCACGATCCCGGGAACTGGGCCCGCCCCAGGCTCGCCGATGACCTCGGCCGGAGGTTCGTTCTCGGCGCCGGATTCGCTGACGAGGTCGGGACCCTCGAAAGCAACCGCCGGAGCTGCGGCGATGGCATCGACGGAAAGGCCGGGTCCACCCGCCGAGCATGCGGCGAGTGCACCGATGGGCTCGGCGGAAGGGCCAGGTTCACCCGCACAGGTCCGGGATCCAAAGGTGACGGCCGAGCATGCGGCGACTTCGACGTCGGCAGCGGCGGAAGGGCCCAGTTCACCCGAACGGGTGCCGACTTCGCCGGCTGGGTGGGTCGGAAGAGCCGTTTCGCCCGGCCACCCGCCGGCCGCCTCGGACATTCCGGGTGCGCCGACCCTTCCCGTCCCGCTCGGCAGAACGTCGCCCGGGGGCCCGCCGCGTCCCCCCGGCCCGCCCACCCACCTCGACGAACCC
>NZ_BBXG01000020.1 GCF_001570605.1 Herbidospora cretacea
GCCGTAACCATCGTCGCGCCGTTTGGCGCTCCTGCACTACCGGGCCGGCTTCGTCTTGACGGGTGATTCGCCCCTTTGGCGTAGCCCCTTTTCCTGGTCGAGGGCCTCGGCCAGCGCTGCGGCCAGCTCGCCGTCCAGGACCATCCCGGCGGCGTGCTGATGCGCCCGGACAGTCGTGGAGTCCACGCTGATCAGTCCCAGATCGACCTGCCCACGAGCGGCGGCCTCGGCGATCATCGCCTGCATCAGGTCTTCGAAGACACCGGCCTTGGCCCAGGACCGGAACCGGTCATAGGCGGTGGACCACGGCCCGTACTCCACCGGCAGGTCCCGCCACGGGCTGCCCGTCCGGAACCGCCACATCACGGCATTGAACTGATGCCGCAGGTCCGGGATCGGGCCCCGCTCACCCAAGGGCAGGTGAGGCTCGATCAAGGACCACTCTGCGTCGTTGAGGTCTCCACGCGCCATGGCGATGACCTATCAGGACCTGCAGATCACCCGCACGCGAATCCCTCTGATCTCAACTCCGTACAGACCCTAGGACGGCGGTATGGCAACGCACCGTCGATCGGATCGAATTGGCGATCCGGCCAACGCGGGGCTCGTGAACCTGGATCGGGTTTCTCTCCGGGTCTGTGCCCTAATATCTGGCAACCTGTCGGCCTCGGCGAACTCACAGGTCACGGCTGGATAGTTCTTGGCTATCTGCGCCTGCCAGCCCTCCCTCGGCCTGCTGATCACCTTCACGGCCGGGCACCTGACCGCTGGAAAGCCTGCTGCCGCCCCACCCGCCTGCCCGCCCGGCACGTCACCACCAGCCTGGACGCCGGGCACGTCACCACCAGCCTGGACGCCGGGCACGTCACCACCCGTCCGACCGCCCCGAGCACCCTCACCGAAGCCGCAGCTCGGCCACACCCCGCGGCTACGCACCCCCAACGGGGATATGGAATCCGGGCGTCTTGCCCGTCAGACCGAATCTCAGAAGTCGCTCAACGGCACCGCGACTGACCTGTCCGTCCACACCGTGCTGGTGTTCGCCCAACACCCGGCAGATACGAAGTCCAGCCAGCTCGGCGACCGCGAAGGGTCACGTTGGTGAAGGAGATGCTCAGCGACTTCCGCGACGGAATGAACCAGGACGAATTAACCAGAGCGTCCCGATGGTCGGCTCGCACACCCAGACCGTCAACATCAACCGCGTCCCGTACTGCTGCTGCCGTCGTCCGGCAAGACTCTTACAGCGTGCCGGTCCGCAGCGATTCCACCGGCTGGGTAATTACGCGGACGAGCGGTGGATCGAAGCTCAGGTGCAGGCGTTCGCGCAGTCCATCACGCTCAGTACCCCGGCGTCGGTCGAGGCAGGCAGACGGCCGAGCTGTCCGGCAGTGTCATGCAACGATCAGGCGCGTTGATGGGCTCGCGCGTGATGCAACTGCGCTACCCGACGGCGGTCGGCTGGGGCGAATCGGTCAACCAGCCGATCGGCAGTGGCGCAGACTTCGTAGACGCGGGCCGTGACGTGGACAAGGTCGGAATCCTCGACCTGCGGACCCCGCTGCTCCCCCCGCTGAACGCCGGCACCGTCGCCGTGTCGGTCACCAACGACGCGACGCGCGCCCACACCGGGGGCACCCCGATCCCCACCTCGACGACCATCGAGGTCGTCAGGTAGTCCTCTTCACCTCACACCGCCGGGATGGACGCCGCCAACGTCCGCGCCGGCGGGGCCTCAAGTGCGTCGAGCACGATCTGGTGCACCACCAGGTCGAAGTTGACGGCGAAATGGCCGCTGAAGTCGAGCGGGGCGCGGTCCTGGAGCAGGATGTTGGTGACGTTGTCGCCGGTGAGGAAGCTTGACGTGTACGGCGTGACCACCGTGTCGTACCGAGTGGCGATCACCGTGTAGTCGACTCCGGGCACCGTGTCGCCCCCGCCGTTCAACAGCTTCATGAAGTCGGAGTCGACCATCTGCTGCTGGCAGGCCCGGCACACCAGCGCGATCGCCGGGCTGAGCCCGAGCAACCGAGCGAGGTTGACCATCCCGTTGGAACTGGAGCCGTGGTTGGACGGCGTGATGGCGATCAGCCGGTGGACCTTGTCGGCGCCGTTCAGGAACTTCAGGTAGTAACGCGGCATCATCCCGCCCTGCGAATGACCGACGATGTCCACCTCGGCCGCTCCGGTCGCCGTCAGCACCCGGTCGACGAAGTCCGAGAGCTGCTGGGCCGACTGGGCGATGTCCCCCACGCCCTGGAGCGGCCCTGTGGCCTGCACGCGGCCGTAGTTGAGCGCGAAGACACAGTGACCTCTGGCCTTCAGCCTCGGTGAGAGCGTCGCGAAGGCGCCCGCCATGTGGTCGAACGTCCCATGGACCAGAACCACCGGACGCGGACGGACCGGTGACGGCTTGCAGTTCCAGATGTTGGCCCCAAGGGGCGAGATGTCAGCGACGGCAGGCACGGCGTTCAGGCCGACACCGGCGGCCAGAACCACGGCCACCGCGACGGCCTTGGCTGCGGCGCCGAGAGCTCTGGCGCGGAGAGCTCTGGCACGGAGAGCTGCGGCACGGAAAGCTCCGACACGGGGAGCCTCCACTTGGAGGGCATCAACCTGGAGGGCATCCACCGGGGAAGCAGTAACCCGGCGACTTGGGGCCCGAAGAACTGCGGCCCGCAGAATCTCGAAACGGAGAACCGTAGCTGGACGGCGGGCACGATGGTGGATCGTCATCCCCCTATTGCGGCGCGGAGCCGAGAGGAGGCCGGGCAGCACTCACCGCCCAAAGAGATCATTTGCACTGATCATTACTTTGGCAGGTCATGGCCTGCCCGTGGGCGGGCGACCGCTGGATCAGCACACGCCCTCTATCGGTCGAAACCAACCAGTCGCCGCGCCCTGAAGCCCATCAATGCTCGCCTTCAGCACTTCACATGGCACGGGCTCGCACGTAGGCAAGCACCACTCTGGATCACCAGGCGTCCTCGGCCAGCCAAGACAAACCGACCACCGCTCCCGAAAGCCCACCGATGCCAACTCCGGCATATCCAGTAACTCGGGATGCAACTGAGCACGCAGCCACTAGATCAGCGCACGTCCTCGGCCAACTGAGACAAACCGACCACCGCGACCGGAAGCGCACCCATGCTCAGCTTCAGCGCGTTCGATGGCCCGAACTCGCGCATGGGAGCGGCTACCAAATCCGCATATCCTCGGCCCGCTGAGACGAACCGCACCCATAAAGGCACCGGTGCTCGGCTTCGGCAGGTTGATTGGCACGGGCTCATACGTGAGAACGACCACTACATCAGCGCACGTCAGCGGCCCGCTGAGACAAACCGGCCGACGCGACCGGGAGCGCACCCATGCTCAGCTTCAGCATGTTCGGTGGCCCGGGTTTCCACGTGGAAGCGGTCGCCACGTCAGCGCATCCTCGGCCAGTTGGGAAGTACCGGCCCCCGTACCCCAAGGGACACGATTCTCGGCTCAGCCAGGTCGACCCTCGTCCGCAGCCGTGTGCACCTGGAGCAGCCCGTCGACCCCCCGCAGAAACGTGTCACTCACCAGCGCCGGATCGAACAGACACCCAGCAGCCATGGCCCCGTCCCGCAACATCACGAAGTGCCGCGCGGCGGGCGCCGCGCCTGATTCGCGGATCTCGGCCAGCAGGTCGGTGACGGTCTCCAGGAACCACGTCCGGTGGGCGAGCACGGCCTTCCGGACGGGCGAATCCAGCTCCGGATACTCCGCGGCCGCGTTGAGGAAGGCGCACCCGCGGAACCCAGGTGACTGGATGCTCTGCGCGATCGCCCTGCTCAGGGCTCGGACCGTCTCCGCAGGCGGGAGCGCGGCGGCGACGGCCTCACCCGCCCGGCTCCGGATCCCCTGGTCCACCTCGTGCAGGTAAGCGAGGACAAGGTCCTCTTTGCCAGGAAAGTGCCGATAAAGGGTGGCCCGCGTCACCTGGGCTTCGGCCACGATGCGGTCGATGCCGACGGCGTGGATGCCCTCCGCGTAGAAGAGCCGGGTGGCCGTGTCGAGCAGCCGGGATCGCGCCTCGGAGGTCCGGCCTGCGGATGAGCTGCGCATACCCACACTCTAGTAGGTAGAACGTTCGGTCTTGACAGCCCCAGCCGCCACTCGCCATGCTGATGCCGAGATAGAACGTTCTGTCTCCCACAACGAAAAAGAGAAGGATCATCATGAGCGCTGTCGCCACCGTCTCCGGGACCGCGTCTGTCCTGCGGCGGCTGTATTTCGTCCGGTTCGGGTTCGCCATCGTCTGGGCCCTGGCGATGTTCACGACCGCCTCGGAGCTCGGTCCGCTCGCGGTCACCCTGCTGGTGCTCTACCCGCTGTTCGACGTCGCCGCCGCGGTTGTCGACGCCCGTGCGTCCCGCGCCACCGGGTCACCCGTTCTTCTGTACGTCAACATCGCGGTCAGCCTGGTCACCGCCGTCGCCGTGGCGATCGCGGCCGCGTCGGGCATCCCGGCGGTGCTGCGGGTGTGGGGCGCGTGGGCCATCGCGGCGGGGCTCGTGCAGCTGGTCGTGGGGGTCACCCGCCGCGCGATGGGCGGGCAGTGGCCGATGATCATCAGTGGTGGCCTGTCCGTGGTCGCCGGTGTGACGTTCGTCCTCGGCGCCTCCATGGTCGACCCTACGCTGTTCAACGCGGCCGGTTACGCCATCCCCGGCGGCATCCTGTTCCTCGTCTCGGCCATCCGCCTCGGCCGCCGGGACCGTTAGGAAGCCGGGCGCAGGACCATGAGCGCGTCTTCCCGGCGAGCCGCCATGGCGAAGGGGAAGCGGTCGAGTTCCAGGCAGAGCGCGACGTCATCAGGATGAACCCCCAGACGCACACCCTCCCTCAGTTCGGTGGCGGCGCGCGACGCCTCCGCACGGTGGAGGAACTCCGCGGCGTCAGGGTCGGTCCCGGCCACCCTCCCGGCGATGTACTGGGCACAAGCCAGATCCTCGTCGGCCCGGCCGTCCTCGCCGGTGACCACGAACGTCAAGCCCTCCGTCCCGGCCGACCGCAGGACCCGGGCCGTGGCTTCCGCGACCACGAAGCTCGCGCAGAGCACCAGGGGCGCGTCCTTGACCGCGAGCACGCCGACCGTCCCCGCCGTGGTCTTCTGGACGACGGTCCGTCCGCTCAGGTCGGCGGATCGCAGCAAGCCCGGTGAGTTGACCAGGTCGAAGCCGGGCGCGGCCGGGCCGTCCTTGAGCGCCAGCCACTCCGGATGGGACGCCTTGAGCGCCAGCGCCTCCTCCAGCGACCCGGCCAGCACGATCTTCTCCGCGCCCCGGGCGAAGGCCCAGGCGGCGACGGTGAAGGCCCGCATGACGTCGACCACGACCGCCACGGCCGGGGGCTCGGCCAGGTCACCGATCCCGAGGAAGCGCATGTCCACCTCCGAGGTTCTCGTGGGCGTAGACGGCGGCCTCCGTGCGGTTGCGGACGCCGATCTTGGCGAAGGCGTTGTTGATGTGGGTCTTCACGGTGGTCTCCGCGATGAACAGGGCCGCGCCGATCTCGGTGTTGCTCAGGCCGCCGGCGACGAGCCGGAGCACTTCGGCCTCCCGCGCGGTCAGCCCGTCGGGCCAGGTCGTGACCGTCGGCGGGGCCGCCCGGGACAGCGCGTCGACCAGCCGCCGGGACACCGAGGCCGTGAAGGTCGACTGGCCGGAGGCGGCCGAGCGGAGCGCGGCGGCGATCTCGGTCCGCCCGGCGTCCTTGGTGAGGTACCCGCGGGCGCCGGCCAGCAGCGCGGAATCGACCGACTGGTCGTCGTCATAGGTCGTGAGGACGACCACGGCCACCTCCGGGTACTGCCGCACGATGCGGCGGGTGGCCTCGGCGCCGTCCATGACGGGCATGCGCAGGTCCATGAGCACCACGTCGGGGCGCAGGTCGGCGACCAGCGCCAGGGCCCTCTCGCCGTCGGGCGCGTCGCCGACGACCTCGACGTCGTCGACCAGGCCGAGCAGGGCGACCAGGCCTTCGCGCATGAGCTGCTGGTCGTCCACGACCACGACTCTCACCCGGGCACCTCCGCTCTGACCTCCCACCCGCCGTCGTCAGGTCCGGCGCGCAGGGTGCCGCCCGCCAGGGCCAGGCGTTCGGACATGCCCTGCAGTCCGTGCCCGTACGAGAGGGGCGGTGTCACCTGGCAGGGGTTGCGCACCACCAGGCGCACAGCGCCCTCACCGTAGCCGAGTTCCACCGTGACCGGCTGACGCGGCGCGTGTCTCGCGGCGTTGGTGAGGGCCTCGCGGGCGGTTCTGAGCAGGCAGACCTCGGCAGCGGGGCTGATGGGCCGGCGGACGCCGGTCGTGCGCAGGACGGCGGGGACGTCGTGGTCGGCGCGGAAGTCGGCGACGAGCAGGCCGAGGGCGTCGGGCAGCGGCGGGACGTCCTCGCGGAGCGCCGCCACGGCCGACCTGGCCTCGACGAGGCCCTCCCGGGCGAGCGCGCGTGACCTGCGGATGCGGCTCACCGCGCCGTCGACGTCGCCGCGTTCGGTGAGGAGGGCCTCGGCGACCTCCAGCTGGACGCCGAGCGCGCCCAGCGAGTGGGCCAGGACGTCGTGGAGTTCCCTGGCGATGTGGGCGCGTTCGTCCAGGGCCATGGCTCTGGCCCTGTCCTGCTGGGCGCGGCGGTAGTGGCGGCGGTGCAGCGCGAACAGGACCGTGCAGAGGATCACCACGGCCCGGACGCCGATCTCCTCGCGCGGCCGGTCCCACCAGATCATGCTGACGGCGGTGAGGGCGAGGTCGGCGGCGGTGACCGCGACGATGGCCGCCATCGTGGGGGTGACGTGCGCGGCGAACAGGAGCAGGGCCGCGAACAGGAAGACCGTGGGGGCCGCCTGCTCCGACCCCGACACCGAGGCGGCCGCCGCCGACCCTCCCGCCAGCAGCGCCGCGGCGGTTCTCGGGGCGCGCCGGTCGAGCAGGACGAAGGCCAGCCAGCACCCCATCGACGCCGCCAGCGCCGGCCACACGAGAACCGCCGCCTCGGCCGGTGACGTGGTGGCGAGCGACCAGATCAGGACGAGCGTCATCAGCAGCCTGACCAGCCGACCGGTTTCCGGGTCGTCGGCCGCCAGCAGCCGCACGACCCGGGCTCGCACCTCGCGCATGGCCTAGCGGGAGTCCCGCAGGGTCAGAATCATGTCGACCAAGATAATCCGGAAGACGACGAACCCGACGATGACGAGCACGGCGACCACGACGATCGCCAGCAGCAGCTTGCCGTTCAACTTCCCCCCGTTGGCGTCCAGGAACCGGTGCAGAAGATCGAGCCAGAGGCCCCGTTTGTCCATGGGCGAGACGGTAGGGACGGGCCGGGGTGGAGCGGCACCTCCGAAGGGTGGAGCGGGGGGTGGATCCCCGGTACTCCGTGCTACTTTGTAGTGGTACTCGGTGGCACCGAGTACCAAGCGAAGAGGACGCAGATGGACGACCTGACGGAGATGCTGAAGGGCACGCTCGAAGGCTGCGTGCTGGAGATCATCGGCGGCGAGGAGACCTACGGGTACGCCATCACCCGCCGCCTGAACGAGCTCGGCTTCGCCGACGTCGTCGAGGGGACCGTCTACACCATCCTGATGCGGCTGGAGAAGAACAAGCTGGTCCAGGTGACGAGACGACCGTCCGGGGTGGGGCCGCCGCGCAAGTTCTACGCCCTCAACGACGCGGGCCGCAGGGAGCTCGCGACGTTCTGGGCGAAGTGGGAGTACGTCACCTCACGGATCGACAAGCTCAAGGAAGGCGGGAGATGAACCTCTGGGACGCCATGACCGGAAACGATCTCAACAGGGAATGGCAGGCGTTCGAAGGACGGGCCAAGGCGCTGCCGGCCGACTACCAGGCGGCCTGGGGCCAGATCATCGCGCATCTGTTCCCCTACGGCGACTTCACCGGCCGCAACCTGATGCCGATCCTCGACGGCGCCCTGGGGCTGCTCGAAGAGACGGCGGCCGACGGGCGGGGCGTCGACGAGGTGCTGGGTGACGACATCGCGGGCTTCTGCGCCGCGCTGGCCGGCGGAGAGGGCGCGGAGACCTTCCGCGACCGGTGGCGCAGGCAGCTGAACAGGAACGTCGCGAGGAAACTGGGCCGGCTGGGAGGCTGACGTGGGCATCCGGGACATCATCGAGGGCAAGAGGCAG
Organism: Herbidospora cretacea; assembly: GCF_001570605.1. Lineage (GTDB taxonomy): Bacteria > Actinomycetota > Actinomycetes > Streptosporangiales > Streptosporangiaceae > Herbidospora > Herbidospora cretacea. Next base: position 8,183 of record NZ_BBXG01000020.1, read on the forward strand.
TGGCGGGCGCACCTGGCACGGGTGAAGGAGCTCCCGCCGGACTACCAGATCGTCTACAAGGAGATCCAGAAGTACTACTTCAAGGTCGGGCCGGTCGACCTGCTCGACGGGAGCCTGCTCACGGGCATCCTCGACTTCTTCGAGGAGGGGGTCGCGGCGGGCAAGGGCGTGCTGGAACTCGTCGGCGACGACGTCGCCGCCTTCTGCGACGATCTGATCAAGGACTCGCGCACGTTCGCGGAGATCTACCAGGAGTCCGTCAAGGAGACGTGAGGTCAGCCCGCCGCCCTGCGGCTGAGGTGCTCCCAGGCGCGATACTCCCCCATCCGGGCTCCGAGGCTCTGCTGGACGATGTCGAACGACGCGCCGCCCACGATGAGCCGCCGCGGCGGGTCGGGCAGATCCACGAGTTCCATGATGACCGGGGCCGCGGTGGCGGGGGCGGGTCCGGCCTCCTCGCCCCACATCTCGATCAGCTGGTCGCGGAGTTTTTGGTAGTTAGGGTCGGGGGTGGTCGCGGTGGTGCCGGTGGTGAACAGGCCGGTGTCGTAGCCGCCCATCTGGACGATGGTGAGCTTGACGCCGAACTGCTCGGCCTCCATCGCCACGGCGTCGGAGATCGAGTCGAGGGCCGACTTGCCGGCCGCGTACAGACCGACCATCGGGAATCCCCCGCCGGTGCCCATGGTCGTGATCTGCAGGATCCGGCCCGAGCCCTGATCGCGCAGGTGCGGGAGCACCGCCTGGGTGACCCAGAGCGCGCCGAAGACGTTGACGTCGAAATGGGCTCTGATCTGCTCCTCGGTCGCCTCCTCCACCATGCCGAGCAGCAGGGCGCCGGCGTTGTTGACCACGACGTCGAGCCGGCCGAAGGCCGCCACCGCCTTGCCGACGGTCGCGAACACGGCGGCGCGGTCGGTCACGTCGAGCGGCAGGCGGACCAGGTCGGCGGGGTGCCGCCCGGCGAGGTCGTCGAGCGGTTCGAGGTTGCGGGCGACCGCGACGACGCGGTCTCCGGCGTCGAGGGCCGCCTCGGTGAACGCGCGGCCGAGGCCTCGGGACGCACCGGTGATGAACCATACGCGGGTCACGGGGTTCCTTCTCTCTGGGATACAGGCAAGACGGTACGTCTCGTTTCGCAGGATTGTCAAGACGCAACGTCTCGTCTCAGACACGTGGTAGGGTCCGGGGCATGGTGAAGCAGCCCGATCCCGCCCGTCGCAGCGAGCGCTCGCGGCAGGCCATCCTCACCGCGGCGCGCGAGCTGATCCCCGAGGTGGGCTACGCCAAGCTGACCATCGAGGCCATCGCGGCGCGGGCCGGCGTGGGCAAGCAGACCATCTACCGCTGGTGGCCCTCCAAGGGCGCGGTGATCTTCGACGCATTCCTCGCGCTGAGCGAGGCCGGGCCCGAGCAGGACATGGCGCTGCCCGACACCGGCGACCTGGAGGCCGATCTCAAGCAGGTGATGCGGGCGACGGCGGCCGAGTTCGCCGACCCCGTGTTCGAGGGGCCGATCCGCGCGCTCAACATGGAGATCATCGAGAACCCCGGCCTGGCCGCCCAATATCGCGAGAAGCTGGCGGGGCCGCTCGACGAGGCGAAGAAGGAGCGGCTGCGCAGCGCGCAGCGGGCCGGGCAGCTCGCGGCCGACGCCGACCTCGATCTCGCGCTGGAGTTGCTCTACGCGCCCCTCTACCAGCGGTGGCTGCTCCGCTCCGGCCCGCTGACCTCGGACTACGCCGACAGCCTGGTCGACGCCTTCCTCAGGGCGATGGGTAAGAATTCCGTGACCCCTTGTTGACGCGGCTTCACTAGCGTCACCGGCCATGTCCTCCTTAACGTCTCGGGCCCTCGCCGCGGTCACCCTCGCCGCGGTCGCCCTGGCACCCGCCGTCCCGGCGAACGCCGACCTCGATCGTGAGGTCAAGGTCACGGTCATGGCCAGTTCCGACATCCACGGAAACGCGCTGAACTGGGACTACTTCAAGAACGCCGAGTACGACGACAGCGCCCACAACGACGTCGGCCTGGCCAAGATCTCCACCCTGGTCAACCAGATCCGCGCGGATCGCGGGGAAGACCACACCCTGCTCTTCGACTCCGGGGACACCATCCAGGGCACGCCGCTGGCCTACTACTACGCCAAGGTCGAGCCGATCACCGAGTCCCGTGAGACCCACCCCATCGCCAAGGCCATGAACGCCATCGGCTACGACGCCGTCACGCTGGGGAACCACGAGTTCAACTACGGCATCCCGCTGCTGGCCAAATGGGTCAAGCAGATGAAGGCGCCGGTGCTGGCCGCCAACGCGGTGTCGGCGAAGAACGGCAAGCCCGCCTACGAGCCCTACATCATCAAGACGATGAAGGTCCGGGGCGAGGAGAGCCCGATCAAGGTCGGCGTCCTCGGCCTGACCAATCCGGGCAGCGCCATCTGGGACAAGGCCAACGTCGAGGGCCGGCTAGAGTTCCTCGACCTGGTCGAGACGGCCAGGAAGTATGTCCCGATCATGCGCAACAAGGGCGCCGACGTCGTGCTCGTCACGGCGCACGCCGGTGACAACGGGCTGTCGTCCTACGGCACGGAGCTGCCGGTCGAGAACGCCTCCGCGCTGGTCGCCGAGCAGGTGCCGGGCATCGACGCCGTCCTGTTCGGGCACGCCCACAACGACGTGCCGCAGCGGTTCGTCACCAACATCGCCACCGGCAAGCAGGTGCTGCTGACCGAGCCGGGACGCTGGGGCCAGCGGCTGTCGGTCGTCGACTTCACCCTCACCAAGAAGCGGCGGACGTGGGAGGTCACCGCGAAGTCCTCGACCACGCTGAACGCCAACACCGTCGCCGAGGACCCGAAGATCGTCGAGCTCATGAAGGAGCAGCACGACACCACGGTCGGCTACGTCAACCAGGTCGTCGCGCAGTCGAAGGAGCAGCTCTCGGCGGCGGAGTCCCCCTACAAGGACACCCCGATCCTCGACTACATCCAGAAGGTGCAGACCGACGTCGTCACCCAGGCCGTGGCGGGCACTCCCGACGCCGGTCTGCCGGTGCTGTCGATCGCGGCGCCGTTCAGCCGGAGCGCGGTCTTCCCGGCCGGCCCGGTGAGCGTGCGGGACATGGCCGGTCTGTACGTCTACGACAACACCCTGCTCGGCATCAAGCTGACCGGGGCCCAGGTCAAGGACTTCCTGGAGTACTCCGCCAAGTACTTCGCCCAGGTCGCGCCGGACGCGCCGATCAACCTCGGCACCCTCACCAACGCGAGCGGGACGCCCGACTACAACTACGACCAGCTCTCCGGCGTCGACTACGACGTCGACATCTCCCAGCCGGTCGGGTCGCGCATCGTCGGCCTCAGCTTCAACGGCGCCCCGGTCACGGCCGGCCAGCAGTTCGTGGTGGCCATCAACAACTACCGCCAGTCGGGCGGCGGCGGCTTCCCGCACGTCACGACCGCTCCGGTGGTCTACAACGGGCAGGTGGAGATCCGCCAGGCGCTGATCGACGCCGCCACCGCCTCGGGCACCATCGACCCGGCGACCTTCGCCGACGTCAACTGGAGGCTCGTGCGCGCGGGCGTGCCGGTCTTCTAGGACCGGCTCCTTCGGCGGCATCGTGCGCGAGCACGGTGCCGCCGTCGTCGTAGCGGGGGACATAACACGGGGACATAACACGGGGCTTGAAGATCCTTGACATGTGCCGTTATTTGTTAGGAAACTTTCTTAAGAAAAGACGCACCCCCCAAGGGCAGGTACTCGTGAAACGTCTGTTCTCCGCCTTACTCGGCCTCGTCCTGATCGCCGTCCTCAGTCCGCCCGCGCACGCCGCGCCGTTCAAGGTCCTCGCCTTCTACAACGGCACCTGGGACGCCGCGCACATCGACTTCACCAAGGAGGCCAAGGAGTGGTTCCCGGCGGCGGGGGCCCAGAACGGCTTCACCTGGGAGGCGACCACCGACTGGTCGCGGCTGAGCTCGTCGACGATCTCCCAGTACAAGGTGGTCATGTTCCTCGACGACGCCCCGCCTGCCAGTCAGCGGGCGGCGTTCCAGACGTACATGAACAACGGCGGGGCGTGGATGGGGTTCCATGTGAGCGCCTGGACCAACGACCCCAACTCCTGGAGCTGGTACTACAACACGTTCCTCGGGTCGGGGGCGTTCGCCACGAACACATGGGGGCCGACGGCCGAGACGCTGAAGATCGAGAACCGGAACCACCCGTCGACCGCCGGGCTGCCCGCCACGGTCCAGTCGTCGGTCAGCGAGTGGTACTCGTGGAGCCGGGACCTGCGGCAGAACCCCGCCATCAACATCCTGGCCTCGATCGACACCTCCAGCTTCCCGGTCGGCACCGACCCCAACCAGCAGTGGCGCAGCGGGTTCTACCCGATCATGTGGACGAACACGAACTACAAGATGCTCTACACGAACTTCGGCCACAACGGGATGAACTACTCGACCAACACCCGCACCTCGTCGACGTTCGCCAGCGCCCAGCAGAACCAGTGGCTCATCCAGGGCATCCGCTGGCTCGCCGGTGAGGGCTCCACCCCGCCGCAGACCGGCCCCATCTCCCCCACGACCTGGTATTCGGTCGTGAACGAGAACAGCGCCAAGTGCCTCGACGCCCGCGCCGCCGGGACGGTCAGCGGAACGGCGATCCAGCAGTACACCTGCAACGCGACCAACGCCCAGCAGTACCAGTTCGTCCCGACCAGCGGGGGTTACGTCCGGATCAACAACCGGGGCAACTCCGCCCAGGCCCTGGACGTCACCAACGTGTCGACGGCCGACAACGCGCCCATCCAGACCTGGACCTACGGCGGCGGCAACAACCAGCAGTGGCTGCCGGTCTCCGAGGGCGACGGCTACTACCACCTGGTCAACCGCAACAGCGGGAAGTGCCTGGACGTCCCGGCGGCCTCGCTGGCCAACTCGGTGCAGCTGGTGCAGTACACCTGCAACGGCACGGCGGCGCAGTCGTTCCGCCTGGTGGCGCAGAGCTAAGAAGGGTGATTCGGGTCCGGTTGGTCATATATCGCCACATCTCGTGATCAACCGGGCTTGCCTCGGCGACAAGTGGGCAGGGGAAGGGTCCGCATCGCTCAGAGGGGAGACCGACATGCTCGAAGGCAAGACCATCGCCTTCCTCGTGGCACCCGCAGGCGTCGAGCAGGTGGAACTCACCGAACCCTGGAAGGCCGTCGAGGACGCGGGCGGCACGCCCAAGCTGATCTCCACGAAGGAAGGGGAGATCCAGGCGTTCGACCACCTCGACCGGGCCGACAGGTTCCCGATCGACGCGACCGTCGGCCAGGCCGAGGCGGCCGAGTTCGACGGGCTGGTGCTGCCCGGCGGGGTCGCCAACCCCGACTACCTGCGGATGAATCCGAAGGCGGTCCGGTTCGTCCGGGACTTCTTCGACATGGGGAAGCCGGTCGCGGCGATCTGCCACGCGCCGTGGACGCTGATCGAGGCCGACGTGGTCCGGGACCGCACGATGACCTCCTGGCCGAGCCTCCAGACCGACCTGCGCAACGCGGGCGCGATCTGGCAGGACAGGGACGTCGTGGTCTGCACGGAAGGTCCGTCGACCCTGGTCACCAGCAGGATGCCGGATGACCTGAAGGCCTTCTGCGAGGCCACGCTCGACGCCTTCGCCTGATCTCCGGCAGGGACGGGGCCCGGCCTGCGCCGGGCCCCATGTCATGGACAAGTCGGGCCCAAGTCGGCGCTGCCACGATCTCGTGAGTGAACGTGAGAGTACCGGTCCGTCTCCAGTCCGGTCTGGCCGAGTGCGGGGCCGCCTGCCTGGCCATGGTGCTCAGTCACCACGGCCGGCACACCGGGGTCCGCGAGGTGTCCGAGCAGTGCGGGGTCGGCCGCGACGGCCTGTCGGCGCTGGCGATCGTCAAGGCGGCCCGCGGCTACGGGCTGACCGCGACCGCCTACAAGGCCGAGGCCATCGCCGACGCCCCCCTCCCCGCCGTGGCGCACTGGCGGCGCAACCACTTCGTCGTGGTCGAACGGCAGACCGCCCGGCACGTCGACGTCGTCGACCCCGCGATGGGCCGCCGCAGGCTGACCAGGGACGAGTTCGCCGAGGGCTACTCGGGGGTGCTGCTCACCTTCACCCCGGCCGAGACATTCCAGCCGCGCGGGCGGGCCAGAAGGACATGGGTGGGGCCGCTCGCCAGAACCGCCCTGCAGAAGGGCCTGGTCGCCCGGATCCTGCTGGCGTCGCTGATCCTCCAGGTCGTCGGGCTGGGCGTGCAGACGTTCTCGGGGATCCTCATCGACGGGGTGCTGCCGGGCAGGGACGTCTCGCTGCTGGGCCTGCTCGGGGTGGCGCTGGCGGTGGCCGGAATCGTGCATCTCGGGCTGACGTATCTGCGCGCGGCGACCGTGCTCAAGCTGCGGCTGCGAGCCGACCGGCTGCTGACGACCGAGGTGGTCGGGCATCTGTTCCGGCTCCCCTACCGCTATTTCGCCACGCGCGGCGCGGGGGACCTGGCCCAGCGCAGCGCGAGCGTGAGCCGGTTGCGGCAGCTCATCTCCGGGCCGATCACCACGGCGCTGCTCGACGGACCGCTCGCGGTCGGCTACGTGACCATCGTGCTGATCTCCTCGCCGCCGCTGGGGCTGTGCCTGCTGGGGCTGGCGTCGGTGCAGGCCGTCCTGCTGCTGACGACGCGCCGGAAGCGGGCCGACCTGAACCTGGCGGCGCTGTCGGCGCAGGTCCAGACGCAGGGGCAGCTCATCGAGGCGATCAAGGGCGTGGAGATCCTCAAGGCCGGGGCCATCGAGGACGCCGCGCTGAGCCGCTGGTCACGGCTGTTCATGGACCAGCTCAAGGCCGACGGGCAGCACGGCCGGACCGAGAACCTGGTCACCTCGGTGCTGGAGAGCATGCGCCTGCTCGCCCCGGCGGCGCTGCTGTGGACGGGCGGCTGGCAGGTCCTCGACGGCCGCCCCCTCGGCCAGACACTGACGCTGGTCGCGCTGGCCGGGGCGGCGCTGGCGCCGATCACGTCGCTGGTGGCGACGGTCCGGACGCTCCAGGAGGCGGGCACCCACCTGGAGCGGCTGGCCGACATCCTGGAGTTCACCCCCGAGCCGTACGGAGAGGTGAAGGTCGGCCACCTGCGCGGCCAGATCGAGCTCAGCGACGTGTCGTTCCGGCACGCCCCCAACGCGCCCTGGATCCTGTGGCGGATCTCGCTGACCGTCGGCCGGGGCCAGAAGGTCGCCCTGGTGGGCGGGAGCGGCTCGGGCAAGAGCACCCTGGCCAGGATCATGGTGGGCCTGTACGAACCCACCTTCGGCGCCGTCAGCTACGACTCGGTCCGGATGGAGGCGCTCCAGCGCTCGTCGCTGCGGCGCCACTTCGGGGTGGTCACCCAGGAGGCCCACCTGTTCACCGGCACCATCAGGGAGAACATCTCCCTCGGCCGCCCCGGCGCGACGCCCCGCGAGATCGTCGAGGCGGCGAGGATCGCGTGCGTGCACGACGAGATCATGGCCATGCCGATGAACTACGAGACCAACCTGTCGGAGGGCATGGGCCTGTCGGGCGGCCAGAAACAGCGGCTGGCGCTGGCCAGGGCGGTGCTCGGGCGGCCGAAGGTGCTGCTGTTCGACGAGGCCACCAGCCACCTCGACACCGTCACCGAGGCCGCCATCGAACGCAATCTCGCCGCGCTGACCCAGACCCGCATCGTGATCGCCCACCGGCTGAGCACGGTCCGCGACGCCGACCTGATCGTCGTCATCGACGACGGCCGGGTGGTCGAACAGGGCACCCACGACGAGCTGCTGGACCTCGGCGGGCACTACACCCGGCTGGTGGCGCACCAAGAGAAGGCCCTGCCGTGACGGGGGCCGACTTGTACGCGGCTGGGATCTCGGCCCGAGCCGCGTACCAGAGGCTGCTGGAAGTCTTCGGAGCGCAAGATTCACGCACGACGAAAGGAATCGCCATGAGCGACTTCGAGACCACCGCGCAGCGGCTCGACGACACCGACCTCGCCGAAGTCACGGGCGGCATGTGGGCGAACTACGACTGGATGAACTACGACTGGCGCGACGCCGTCATGATGGCCCTGCCGTAACCACGCTCCGCTTGGAGCGGGCCGCGCGCGGCTTGCGAGTCAGGCACAAGTGATCGCCAAGTGGGCGCTGGGATCTTGGGTCTCGCAAGGTTCACGGAACGAGACACAAGGGGGTTGTCATGAACAACTTCGAGAACACCGCCCAGGAGCTCGGCGACAACGAGCTCGCCGAAGTCACGGGCGGCATGTGGGCGAACTACGACTGGATGAACTACGACTGGCGCGACGCCGTCATCGACGCTCTTCCGTAACCCTGACACCCAGGGGGTGAACGGGGCCGTCCCTTTCGGGGCGGCCCCGTTCCGCGTGTCAGGCTAGGCACATGATCGAAGCCGTCGTTTTCGACCTCGACGGAGTCGTCGTCGACTCCGAGCCCGTCTGGGAAGAGGTCCGCCGTGCCGTCGTCGCCGAGTTCGGCGGCACCTGGATGCCCGACACGCAGAAGCGCCTGATGGGCATGAGCACCCCGGAATGGGCCGACTACCTGACCGGTGAGCTGGGCGTCTGGCTCTCGCCCGACGAGACCGCCGACACCGTCATCGAGCGGATGGCCGAGCGCTACCGCCACCACCTGCCGCTGCTCCCGCACGCCGCGGCGACCATGCGCGCCATCGCCGACCAGTGGCCGGTCGGGGTGGCCAGCTCCTCCCCCGCCGTCCTGATCGAGACCGTGCTGACGGCCCTCGACGTGGACGTGCGGGTGGCGATCTCGACCGAGACGATGAAGCGCGGCAAGCCCGCGCCCGACGTCTACCTGGCCGTGGTCGAGCAGCTCGGGGTCGAGCCCGGCCGGGCGGTCGCGGTGGAGGACTCCAGCAACGGGCTGCGGTCGGCCGCGGCGGCCGGGCTGATCGTCGTCGCGGTGCCGCAGGCGGCCTACCCGCCCGACGACGACGCGCTGGCCGGAGCCTCGCTGGTGCTGACCGACCTGGCCGAGCTCACGCCCGAAGCGGTGGCACGGCTGGCCTAGTGGCGGGCCAGCCCGGGGATGACGACGCCGCCCTGGGGCGGGTACTCGCCGACGAGTTTCTCCTCCTGGCCGATCTCGTAGAGGCGCTGCGTCCGGTCGCCGGGCTCGACCACGACGAACCCGGTCGCGGTCGGGCCCACCGGCCAGCGGCCCTCCGGGATCCTCAGGTAGGCCTCGGCCCGCCCGTCGGGGCCGAACATCCGGATCACCGGCTCCTTCCCGTATTCGTGGAGGTAGAGCTGGTCGCCCCGGGTCTGGATCCACAGTCCGTGGTCCTCGTCGGCGAACGGGCCGGTCTCGGCGCGGAGGACGACCGGCCGCCCGGCGACGGTCAGGGTGAGCTCGTCGGTGGCCTTCTGGGGCGGCTGGAGGATCAGGTCGCCGCCGGCCGTCAGGCCGACGATCTCGTCGCCCTCCGGCACCTCCGGACGGGTCACCCCGCCGGTGCGCAGGTCGACGTCGAGGTAGTGGAAGACCTCGCCGTCGCGGTGGTTGGCCAGGATGATCCGGCTGGAGTCGGCCGCCCACACCCAGGGGCCGTAGACACCGCTCAGCTCGGCCGGGATCCGGAGGTCGGGGCCGCCGAGCAGGTCGCTCATCAGGTAGCCGCCGTCGTCGTCGGGGACGCCGAGCCAGCGGCCGTCCGGGGAGATGGTGTAGTTGCCGGGCGGGTAGATCGTGTCGATCCCGATCTCGATGTCCCGGCCGTCGGTCAGCCGCAGCATGGTCGAACAGCCGGTGCGGCAGGCGGAGTAGAGGGAGTGGGCCCGCGCGCTGGCATAGGGCGGCTTGTTGAGGACGGGGGCCGGTTCCGGCTGGGGGCGCAGCCACGTGAACAGGGCGATCACCACGGCCGCGACCGCCACGGCGCTCCAGCGGGCGGTCCGGCGGCGTCCGGCGGTGTCGATGGCCCGGTCGGGGTCGCCGTAGTCGCGGGCGTCGTCGGCGAGGTCCCGGTAGGCCTCACGCGGGTTCATGGATGCCTGCCTTTCTCAGCCGCTTCAGGGCGTCGTGGGTGTGGCGTTTGACCGTGCCGACCGAGCAGCCGAGCCGGGCGGCGATCTGCGCCTCGGGCAGGTCTTCGTAGAAGCGCAGGTAGAGGACGATGCGCTGTTTGGCGGTGAGGGTGGTCAGGGCGTGCCGGAGCACGATCTTCAGCTCGGTGTCGGGGGACGGCGCGGCGGTGTCGGGGGGCTGGGAGGTGGGGAAGAAGACCAGGCTGCGGGGACGGTGCCAGGTCCGTAACTGGTTGATCATGATCTTCTTCAGGTACGCCTCCGGGTCGTCGGCGGCCGAGATCCGCCGCCACTTGGCCGCCGCCTTGGCCAGCGTCTCCTGCATGAGGTCCTCGGCCTTGCCGTGGTCGCCGGTGAGCAGGTAGGCGGCGCGCGACAGCGCGCGGCCGCGTACGGCCACGAACTTCCGGAATCCCTCGGCGTCATGCATCGTCCTAAGGACTCCGCGGGGGGCCGGAAGGTTGAGACGCCAGGAACTCCGCGAGGTGGACGGCGTGGATCCCGGTGCCGTGCTCGATCTGGGTGCGGCAGCTGAAGCCGTCCGCGAGGACCCGGGCCCCCGAGGACGCGCGCAGGGCGGGGAAGAGGGCCTGTTCGCCGACGGCCATCGAGAGGTCGTGGTGGCCGGGCTCGAAGCCGAAGTTCCCGGCCAGGCCGCAGCAGCCCGCGTCGAGCTGGGTGACGTCGGCGCCGGACCTGCGCAGGACGCGGAGGTCGGCGTCGGCGCCCATGATCGCGTGCTGGTGGCAGTGGGGCTGGGTGACGACCCGGCCCGGGACGTGCGGCGGGTCGACGTCGTGGTCGTCGAGGAGCTCGGCCAGGGTCCTGGTCCGGTCGGCCAGCCTCCTGATGTCGGCGTCGCCGGGCAGGAGCTCGGGGGCGTCGGAGCGGAGGACGGCCGTGCAGGAGGGTTCGAGGCCGACGAACGGGACGCCGCTGTCGAGGTCGTCGCGCAGGACGCGGGCGGTCCGGCGCAGCACGAGCCTGGCCACGCCGAGCTGACCGGTGGAGATCCAGGTGAGGCCGCAGCAGATGGGGGCGCGCGGGATGCGTACCGAGAAACCGGCTCTGGTCAGCACTCTCGTGGCGGCCACCGCGACCCGGGGGGTGAAGTTGTCGGTGAACGTGTCGGGCAGCAGGAGGACCTGCGGGCCGCGCTGCTCGGCGCGGAAGGTGTCGCTGAAGCGGACGCGGGCCGGGCGCGGCAGGTCGCGTTCCCGGGCCAGGCCGGGCGGGCGCGGGGCGCGCAGCAGCAGGGGGACGCGGGCCCAGAGCGGGAGCCAGCCCAGGGCGTAGTGGGAGAGTGGCCGGATCCGGCCCCGGTAGTAGTGGTGCAGGAACTCGGCCTTGTAGGTGGCCATGTCGACGTGGACCGGGCAGTCGGAGCGGCAGCCCTTGCACGACAGGCACAGGTCGAGGGCGTCCTTGACCTCCTCCGAGCGCCAGCCGTCGGTGATCACGTCGCCCTGGAGCATCTCGAAGAGCAGCCGGGCCCTGCCCCGGGTGGAGTGGCGCTCGTCGCGGGTGACCCGGAAGCTGGGGCACATCACGCCGCCGGTGTCGCGGCGGCACTCGCCCACCCCGGCGCAGTTCGTCGTCTCGGCCGCGAAGCCGTTCCGGAAGGTGAAGACGGTCTCGACGTCGGGCGGGCGGGTCTTCAGGTGGTCGTCGAGCCGGTCGGGGTCGATCAGGCGGCCGGGGCTCATCCGGTTGCGCGGGTCGAAGATCTCCTTGAAGCGGGTGAACGCCGCCATGACCCGGTCGCCGAACATCCTCGGCCACAGCTCGCCCCGGGCCAGGCCGTCGCCGTGCTCGCCGGAGAACGAGCCGCCGTAGGAGACGACCAGGTCGGCGGCCTCCTCGACGAAGGCGCGGTAGCCGGCGCGGCGGAACGGGATCCGCGTGTGGACGCAGCCGTGCCCGAAATGGCCGTAGAGGGAGGAGGCTCCGTAGCCGTGGTCCTCCTGGAGCCGGCGCAGGTCCCGGAGGTAGGCGCCGACGCGGTCGGGCGGGACGGCCGAGTCCTCCCAGCCGGGCCAGGCGTCGCCCGCCGTCGCGCCGACCGCCGCCTCGCGGATGGCGGCGACCGAGGCGACGTCGCGGCTGATGACGGGCCGCACGCCCAGGTCGGCGGCCATGTGGCGGGCCTGGGCCTCGGCCTCCTCCAGGGTGTCGGCGCCGAACTGGACGACCAGCCAGCCGCCGCCCCTGGGCAGCCTGTCGATCGCGGCCAGGTTGAGGCGGCGGGCGCGTTCGTACCGGATGAGCCGGTCGTCCATGCCCTCCACGGCGATCGGGTGGTAGGCCGCCATGGCGGGGGCGAGGTCGGCGGCCTCGAAGACGTCGCGGAAGCCGAGGATCGCGACCGCGCCCGCCCTCGGCTGGGGGACCATCTTCAGGCGGGCCTGGAGGACGGTGACCAGGGTGGACTCGGAGCCGACCAGCGCCCTGGCGAGGTCGCGGCCGTTCTCGGGGAGGAGGGCGTCGAGGCCGTAGCCGGAGACCCGGCGCGGGATCCGGGGGAACCGGGCGCGGATGTCGTCCTCGTAGTCGTCGGCCAGGGCTCTGACGGCGCTTCCCAGGGGTTCCGGCGGGTCCGACGTCCAGAATCGGGTGCCGCCGTAGGTGAGGACCTCCAGGTCCAGGACGTTGTCGGAGGTCTTCCCGTAGGCCTGGGCGGTGGCGCCGCAGGCGTCGTTGCCGATCATGCCGCCGATGGTGCAGTGGTTGTGGGTGGCCGGTCTCGGGCCGAACATCAGGCCCCCGGCGGTGAGGTCGTCGAGGACCGTGCCGGGTTCGGTGATCACGGTGCCGTCGCCGCCGTCGCGGGTCCGGGTGCAGTGGGCCGACCAGTCGATGATCACCGCGGTGTTGCAGCACTGCCCGGCCAGGCTGGTGCCGCCGCCTCTCGACAGGATCGGCACGTCGTGGTCGGCGCAGATCTCCACCGTGCGGGCCGCGTCGTCGACGGATTCCGGTACGACCACACCGATCGGCACCTCGCGATAGTTCGAGGCGTCGGTCGAATAGGCCGCCCTGGTCCCCCGGTCGAAACGGATCTCGCCGTTCACGTGGTCGCGCAGGGCGCTTTGGAGGCGGTCGAAGAGCGCCATACGTGCCGCCCTTGCCCGGGGGTGGTAGGTCCGAACGGGTGCTCCGGCAAAATTTCCCGGATGTCTAAAGTGGGATCATGACGGAAACGCCGACGGTCATCCCGACCATCCGCTACCACGACGCCGACAAGGCCATCGAGTGGCTGACCTCCGTGCTGGGGTTCACCTCGCCCGAGGTCTACCGCTCGGAGGAGGGCGTGATCGTCCACGCCCAGCTCAGCCGGGGCAACGGCATGCTGATGCTGGGCACGGTCGGCCAGGGTCTCGACCTGCCGACCGGCCCCGCGAGCACCTACGTCGTGGTCGACGACGACGAGATCGACGCCCTGTACGAGATCGCGACCGCCGCCGGGGCCGAGGTGATCCGGGAACTGCGCACCGAGGACTACGGCGGGCGGGGATACACGATCCGCGACGCCGAGGGGAACGTGTGGAGCGTCGGGAGTTATGACCCCGTCAATTCGGCGTAGGAACGGCATATGGAGCCCGGTTTATTGCCAGATGGGTTCTTAGTGTCGATTCATGTCATTCGCTGAAATCGCCCGGCGATTCGGGACCCCCGCGTATGTCGTCGACGAAGACGCCGTCCGGCGCCGGTGCCGTGAATACCGGGCCGCACTGCCCTCCTCGACGGTGGCCTACGCGGGCAAGGCGTTCCTGACGCAGGCCATGGCGTCGTGGGTGGCCGAAGAAGGCCTGTCGCTCGACGTCTGCTCCGGCGGGGAGCTCGCGCTCGCCCGATCCGTCGGGTTCCCCCTCTCGCGGATCATCTTCCACGGGAACGCCAAGACCCCCGCCGAGCTGCGGGAGGCCGTCGGGGTCGGGCGCGTCGTCATCGACAACGTCGCCGAGATCCACCGCCTGGCCGCGCTCGTGCCGCTCGACGAACGGCAGGACGTCTACCTGCGGGTGACCCCCGGCGTCGAGGCAGGGGCCCACGCGGCGATCCGCACCGGCTCGGAGACCCAGAAGTTCGGCATCCCCCTGGCCGAGCTGCCCGACGCGGTGGCGCGGGTGCTCAGCCAGCCGGAGCTGCGGCTGGCCGGGCTGCACTGCCACATCGGCTCGCAGATCACGTCGGTGGCGCCCTTCGAGGCGGCGGCCCGGATCATGGCCGACCAGCTGGCCATGGTGCGGGACCGGTTCGCCACCACCCTGCCCGAGCTCGACCTCGGGGGCGGGCACGGGGTGGCCTACCTGCCCGATGACCACGGTCTCGACCTGGGCCACTTCGCGGCGGCGGTGCCGAAGGTGGTCGCCGAGCGGTGCCGGGCCCTCGGCGTGCCCGAACCCCGGCTGGTGTTCGAGCCGGGCCGGGCCATCGTCGCCGAGGCCGGGGTGACGCTCTATCGGGTGATCTCGGTCAAGCGGCAGGGCGGCCGGACCTTCGTCGCGGTGGACGGCGGCATGAGCGACAACCCCCGGCCCGCGCTCTACGGGGCGCGTTACGCAGTCTCGGTGCCCGGCAGGTCCGGCGGGCCGGTGACGGTCGTGGGGCGGCACTGCGAGGCGGGGGACGTGATCGCGGAGGACGTGCCCGCCGGGGACGCGCGGCCGGGGGATCTCGTGGTCGTGCGGGTGACCGGGGCCTACCACCACGCGATGGGGTCCTCGTACAACCTGACCTGCCGGCCACCCGTCGTGGCGGTGCGGGACGGGGTGGCGCGGCTGGTCGTGCGGCGCGAGGAGCCCCTGGAGCTGCTGCGGCGCGAGGTCGGGCGCTGAGACGCGGGAACGCCGCCCCGCGCGAGGCGGGACGGCGTTTCCGGTGTTTCCGGTGTTTCCGGCGTCAGGTGATCAGACGGCGTTGACGCAGACCACTCGCGGGTTCAGCACGAGCGACAGCAGGCCGGCGTTGAAGACGCTGACCTCCCACGCGGTGCCGGCGGAGTTGGGAGCCGTGGTGACGGTGTGCAGCGGCGTGCCGGTCGGCTCCAGGGCGAAGCCGCCGCCGACGGCGCGCTTGCCAACCGGGCAGATCGCCGGGCCGGAGCACTGGCTGAGCGCGCCGCAGGTGACGGTCAGACCGTTGACGATCTCGTAGCCGGACACACCCGGGATGCCCTGCGGGCCGACCGGGCCGGTGAGGCCGAGCGGGCCCCTCGGACCTTCCGGGCCGGGCCATCCGGGCGGACCCTGGGGACCCTGCGGGCCCTCCGGACCACGCGGACCACGCGGGCCGCGGGGACCCTGGCAGCCCGGCTTGCACGGGTGCACGTCGCCCGCCGAGCGCTGCGCCTCAGCGGCGGCAGCGGCGACCTGACCGGCGGCGGGCAGCGCGGCGGCGGCCTCGTCCAGCAGGGTCGCGGCCTGCGCCGGAGCAGCCTTCACCGCGTCCGGAACGGTCTTCACAGCGTCCGGAGCAGCCTTCACAGCGTCCGGGACAGCCGGGAGAGCCGGAACGGCCGGGACCGCCGGAACCACGGCGGGAACGGCCGGGACCGCCGGGACCGCCGGGACGACGGGCGGCACCGGGACGACGGGCGGCACCGGGACGACGGGCGGCACCGGGTCGGCGGCCTTGATCGCGCCCTGAGCCGCGGCGGCCTTCATCGCCGCGGCGGCGGCGCGCTTCTCGGCGGCCTTGAGCATCATCTGGAACCGCTTCTCGGCGGCCCTGCGCATCATCTCAGCGCGCTTGGCGGCGGCCTTCTGCAGCGCCTCAGCCCGCTTCGCGGCGGCCGACGCGGCCTTGGCGACCTTGGCGGCCTTGGCGGCGGCGGCCTGAACGGCAGCCGAAGCCGGAGCAGCCTGGACCACAGCGGCCTCAACCGGAGCCGGCTTGGCAGCGGCCTCAGCCGGCGGCTCCGGGGCCTCGACCACGGCCGGAGCGATCCGAGCCGCGGCAGCCCGGACCGAAGCGGCCTTGGCGGCAGCCCGGACCGAAGCGGCCTTGGCAGCGGCCCGAGCCGGAGCAACCTTGACCGGAGCAACCGGGACCGCGAAAGGCTCGACCGGCACGACCAGGGCCCCGGCGGGCTTGACCGGAGCAGGCTTGGCCAGAACAGGCTTGGCCGCAGCAGGCTTGGCCGCAGCAGGCTTGGTCAGAGCGGGCGAAATGGGGGCGGCCTTGGCCGGAGCGACCGGAGCCGCCCCCGGCTTGACCGGCTTGGCCGGGGCTGGGGTGGTCTTGACCGGAGCAACAGGAGCCGGAGCGACCGGAGCCGGCGGAACCGGGGTCGGGGCGGCCTGAGGCCTGACCCCCCGGGCCGGAGCGGGAGCAACGGGAGCGGCCTGGGCCTTCTTGGCGGCCCTGGCGGCGGCCCTCTTGGCGGCCTTCGCGGCGCGGCGCTTCTGCTTCGCCCGAGCGGCGGCGTCGGCGGGGGCGGCGGCCGGGCCGGCCGTCGCGGGCGTCTCGCCGGTGGCGCCCGGGGTGGTCAGGAGGGCGCTGGCCTTCTTGGCGGCGGCCGCCGCGGCCTTCTGGGCCGACTTCTCGGCCGCGCCGGGGACGCTCTGCGCGGCAGGTGTCGGCGGGTCGATGGGGTTGACCTGCGCCGAGGCGGCCGCCCCGGAGAAGGTGACCAGGGCCGCGGCGAGAACGCCGCTCAGCCCGATACTCAATTTGCTGGCACGCGCGTGCATGTGCACTTCCATACGGGTCGTCATTGCTCAATGTCCGAACACCAGTGAGGCGTCCGGCCGGAAAGTACCCGTATGAATTCAGGAGTCAGCCCCGCACAACGCTAACTCAGGACAAAGTCTTATGGTGCGCAATTCGGTCTTTGCGCGGATATGCATAGACAACAGGAACCCGGGCGGGCACCCGCAACGGCATCGGCGTCCGCATCGCGGACCCCACCAGCCCGGCCCCGGCCAGCAGCGCCAGCCGCAGCCAGTCGGCCCGCGCGAACGTCAGCTCACCGAGGCCGTTGACCAGGAATCCCGTCATCAGGAACCATCCGACCACCGCCGCCGCACCCGCCGCCACCGGCCGCCGCACGACCAGCCCGATCAGGGCCGACATCGCGGCCATCGCGGCGACCCGCTCGGACACCTGCGGCACGGCCATGGCCACCACGGCCACCGCGCCGACCGCCATCGCGGCACCGGCCGGAATGAGCATCTCCAGCGAACCAGCGCGCCGAGAAACCATTTCGAGTTCCTCCTCTCACCTCCATCCAACAAGCGCGCCGGCCGATGGCAAGCCATATTTATGCCGTTCCTACGCCGCCTTGACGCCGTGCCTACGCGTCAACGGGGCGTCAGCATTCTGCGGAGGGCCGTCAGATCGGCGTAGAGAAAGTCCCGCGGCCTTTTCCGCGCCCCTAACGTCGATGCCGTGAACGAGGAAGGGAATTCGACGATGGACGTGCCGCTATTCGTGCCGGTCCGGAACTCCGGCTGCGCTGACGCCCTCCGGGTGTTCCGCACCCCCGACGGAGCCCGCACAGCGGTGGCCTTCACCTCGCCGGTCCGGCTCGCTCTCGTGCTCGGCGCCGACCAGCGCTGGATCCGGCTCTGCGAACCGGCGCTCCGCGCCCTGCTCAGGGACATCGGTGTCACGGGCATCGTCCTCGACCCCCAGGCGACCGCCGCCCGACCGGCGCCGCACGCCGCCGCGTAGGCACACGAAAACGCGCCTCGGGGTGGCGCCGGAGCCACCCCGAGGCGTACCAAAGATCTTGTTCGGCTACCGCTCCAGGAAGTCGAGCAGTTCCTTGTTGACCTCTTCCGCGTGGGTCCAGCCGATGTTGTGCGGGCCACCCTCGATCGTGACGAAGGTCAGGTCCTTGATCAGGCCGGGCAGGCGGGCGGCGGTGCTGGCGTAGGGCAGGATGCGGTCCTGGTCGCCGTGGACCAGCAGGACCGGCACGTCGATCTTCGGCAGGTCGCCGCGGAAGTCCTCCAGCCAGGTGTCGACGCACTTGTAGGCCGAATAGGGGCTGCCGAGGCAGGCGGCCATGAAGCTGTTGTTCCAGGCCTCCTGGCTGATGCGGGTGCCCATGTACATGTCGACGTTGTTGAAGTCGTTCAGGAACTTGGTGAAGTAGGCGGGCCGGTCGTGCGCGACGGACTCCTTGATGCCGTCGAAGACCGACTTGTCGACGCCCTCGGGGTTGCCGGCCGTCTTGAGCAGGAACGGCGGGATGGCGGCCAGCAGGACCGCCCGGCGGACCCGGTCGTTGCCGTAATTGCCCAGGTATCGCGTGACCTCGCCGGTGCCCATGGAGAAGCCGACCAGGTCGACCTCGGGGAGGTTGAGGTGGTCGAGCAGGATCTTGAGGTCGTGCGCGTAGGTGTCGTAGTCGTGGCCGCTGGTGGGCTGGCTCGACTTGCCCCAGCCGCGCCGGTCGTAGGTGATGACCCGGAACCCGGCGTCGAGCAGGACCCGCTGCTGCTTCTCCCAGGACGCGCCGTTCAACGGGTAGCCGTGGATCAGGACGACCGGCCGTCCGGAGCCGTGGTCCTCGAAATGGATGTCGATCGTGTCGCTGTTCTCCCGGCCGACGGTGACCTTGCCCATGTCGTTCCCCCTGACATCGATTGGCCCCGGCCACGCTAGCAATCCGACATTCAGCCGGTTTTACTGCCGAAACTCCCTTTCGTGGACGGACTGCGGCATGATCCCCGCCCGCATTCGCTTGACCTGGTTGGGGGAGACTTGTCTCATGGCCAACGAACCGGTGGTGCTCGACGGCGGCGACCGTCGCTGCGTGCTGCTCCTCATCGAGCTGCGCGGGCTGGTCGACTCGCTCACGCCGGGGACGACCGTCCACCTGCGGGCCACCGACCCGGCGGCCCCCATCGACCTGCCGGCCTGGTGCCACCTGACCGGCCACACCTACCTGGGCGTCGTCGGCGACCACGTCTACGGGGTCAGGGTCGCCGAGCGGGGCGCGGCCACTGAGCCCGACCGCCCCTGGCACGTGAAAGATTCATCGCGCTGACCTGGGGTCATGCATCGTTCCATTGACCGTGTGGATCTCCCGCCGGACCATCCGCGCATGAGGTTCCTGACCGCCCTCGCCGTCGCCGCCGCCCTCGTGCTCGGCACGTCCGCTCCCGCCCACGCGATGTCGTACTCCTGCGACGTCACCTACGACGCCACCAACTGGACCGGCGGCTTCGTCACATCCATCACCATCGAGAACACCGGGACGTCCACCTTCAGCCCCTGGATCCTGCAGATCGTCTTCGCCGGGAACGAGACGATGAGCAGCGGGTGGACCGCCACCTGGACCCAGACTCCGCCGAGCCTCCAGGCCGTCAACCCGTCGTGGGCTCCGTCGATCGCCCCGGGGACCACCTCCGCGCCCATCGGCTTCGTGGCGACGCACACCGGGGCCTACGTGAACCCGACCGGCATCACGCTCAACGGCGTCCCCTGCACGGTCACCTACATCTGAGCGATTCCAGCAGTTCGGTGAGGGCTCGCCGGGTGTCGTCGAGGGCCGACGGCTCGGTGGCGAGCCACAGCGCGGCCTCGTTCATCGCGCCGGAGAGCAGGCGGGTGAGCGGGGCCGCCGGCCGTTCGGGGAGCAGGCCGAGGCGCATCAGGCCGGTGAGCGCCTCCTCCAGGTGGAAGGCCGAGGTCGCCTCGTCGAAGGCGCGCCACTCGGCCCAGCCGAGGACCGCCGGGCCGTCGACGAGCAGGATGCGCTGAAGCGCCGGGTCGGTGGTCGCGGTGAGGAAGGCCTGGCAGCCCGCGACGAAGGCGGCCCACGGATCGCCCTCGGCCGCCGCCACGACGCGGTCGGCGATCTCGCGGTGGACCGCCTCCAGCACCGCCCGGAACAGCGCCACCTTGCCGTCGAACTGGTGGTAGAGCGCGCCCTTGGTGACCCCGGCGGCGGCGGTGATCTCGCTCAGCCCCACGTCGGCGTAGCCGCGCGCGGCGAACAGCCGCCGGGCCTCGGCGATCAGGGCCAGGCGGGTGCGCTCTTTCTGTTCGGCTCGCACGGGTGATCTCCCAATTGACATACCGTCGGTATGCGAAATAGCGTACCGGACATGAAGACGTCGAGTTTCTATCCCGTGATCGCCACTCCGGTCATCGCCGAGTCCCGCGACTTCTACGTGCGGAACTTCGGCTTCTCGATCGTTTTCGAGGCCGATTGGTACGTCAGCCTGAAGAACCCCAGCGGCTACGAACTGGCCCTGCTCGACCCGGCGCATCCGACGATCCCGGCCGGCTACCGCGAGCCGGCCCGCGGGGTGCTGCTCAACTTCGAGGTCGACGACGTCGACGCCGAATGGCGGCGGCTGGTCGTCGAGGGCGGCCTCGAACCCGCTCTGGACCTGCGCAGCGAGGAGTTCGGCCAGCGTCACTTCATCGTGGCGGCGCCCGAAGGCGTGTTGATCGACGTCATCACCGAGATCCCGCCGACCGGGGAGTTCGCGGCCGGGTAGCGTGCGCCCACTCCCCGATCACCCTGACCATCTCCAGCAGTTCCCGTCGAAGCCCGGCGGCTCACCCGGACATCGGCTGGATAATCGGCCGAATGACGACCATCGAGGCCGCCGTCGCCGACGTCGCCGGAATCAACGCGTTCTTCGCGCTCGGCGTGGGCGGCGGGCTCCCGCTCGTCGAGCACCTGAAGAGCGACGCGGTCATCGACGCGACCGCGAAGCGGCTGCTCACCCTCGACCGCAGGGTCGCCGCGTCCATCCTGTTCCAGGGGGTGCTGGCGCGGCTCTGGTCTCCGTACGTCGGCCTCCGGGCCACCCACGGCGTCTCGCTCGACCTGGCCGACGCGCGCTGGTCGGACGACGGGGTGAGCGTGCCGGAGCTGCGCGAGGGGCCGAGGTTCCCGCTCGGACCGCTGGTGGCGGCGCTGCCGTGGGTGTCGCCGCAGGTCCTCTACGGCAACGCGGCCTCGGCGCTGGCCGGCGCGGTCGGCGCGGTCGCCCGGGCCCGGCCGGGGAGCGCGTCCCGGGCCGAGGCGCTGGGGCGGGAGCTGCTGGCCGAGGGTCCCCTCGCCGGCCGGCTCGACCGGCGGGGCGTCCGGCGGTCGTGCTGTCTCTACTACCGGGTGGGCGGCATCTGCGGCGACTGCGTCCTCACCGCCGTGCGCTGACGGGTCAGGCCTTGGTCCCCGACCACCGGCCGTCGGATTTGGCCTGGTCGACCTGGGCCTGCCCGGCGGGGCGCATCCGGCCCTCGTCGATGAGCCGCTGGGCCAGGTCGCTGTTGCGCGGCGACCACTTGGAGGTCTTCTTCCTGGGCTGGTAGCGCAGGATGTAGTAGTCGTCGTCGTAGCGGTACATCTTCGAGTCGACCCAGCCGTAGCAGGCCGAGGTCTCCAGGGCCTCCTCGAAGGTGATCGTCGGGATGCCGCGCCCCTTCTTCGCGAACTTCAGCCAGAGGCCGGGTTCGTGGGCGTGGTTCTTCTCCAGCCAGTCGGCGAACGCCTCGGCGGAGGCGAACGGGATGATCAGGAATCCGTCGGACTCGTGGCGCTCCATGGCGGGAAATCTGCCACCAGTGGTGGCGATCTAACGGGCGCGTGAGCAGATTCCCTGGGATGAAACCGATACGCCCGTCCTTTTTGCCCGAACTTGAACGTCAACAAAGGTTAGCCTAACCTAAGCCCCGTGACCGAAACCTCAGCGTTGCGCGGCTCCGGCCTGTCCCTCGCCTATCACGGCGCTCCCGTCGTCCGGGACGCCGGGATCGAGCTGCGGCCCGGCCGGGTGACCGCCCTCGTCGGCCCCAACGGCAGCGGCAAGTCGACCCTGCTGCGCGCGCTGGCCCGCCTCCACGAGCCGGTCTCCGGTTCGGTACGGCTCGGCGACGGCACCTCGGTCTTCGATCTCGCGCCCCGCGAGTTCGCCAGGAAGGTCACCCTGCTGTCCCAGTCACGCCCGACGCCTGCGGGGGTGATGGTGCGGGACGTGATCTCGTACGGCCGCCATCCCCACCGGGGGCGCTGGCGCGCCGACGACCCCGAGGGCGCGGCGGCGGTGGCGCGGGCCATGGACCTGACCGGGACCACCGCCATGGCCGACCGCCCGGCCGACGAGCTGTCCGGCGGCGAACTCCAGCGGGTCTGGCTGGCCACGTGCCTGGCCCAGGAGACCGGCGTGCTGCTGCTCGACGAGCCCACGACCTTCCTGGACCTGCGCTACCAGGTCGAACTCCTCGACCTGGTGCGCGACCTGGCCGACCACCACGACGTCGCCGTCGGCGTCGTGCTGCACGACCTCGACCAGGCCGCCGCCGTCGCCGACGAGATCGTGCTGCTGCACGGCGGCCGGATCAGGGCCGTCGGCTCCCCCGCCGGCGTCCTCACCGAGGCGAACCTGACCGAGGCCTACGGCATCCGCGTCGAGGTCACCGACGACGGCGCCGCGATCCGGACCCGCCCGGTCGGCCGTCACTCGCGCCGGATCAGCGTCTGAGCGACCCGTCCCCCCGTTCCACCGTTTGAAGGACTGCCCTCCATGAAGCCCCTGCGCACCGCGCTCCTCATCGCCGCCGTCCTGGGATTGGGCGCGTGCGGCACGACCGAGCCCGCCGCAGCCCCCGCTCCGGCCGCGCCCGCCGCGTCCGGCTCCGCCCAGCCGATCACCCTCACCGACTCGCTCGGCCGCGAGGTCACGCTGGCCAAGCCCGCCACCCGGGTCGTCGGCCTGGAGTGGGGCGAGATCGAGATGCTCGTCGGCCTCGGTGTGATGCCCGTCGGCGCGGCCGACGTGAAGGGCTACGCCACCTGGGTCACCGCCGCGCCGCTCGACCCGTCGGTCAAGGACGTCGGCACCCGGGGCGAGCCGAGCGTCGACGCGATCGCGGCGCTCCAGCCCGACCTGGTCGTCATGGAGGCCCCGGCCAACAGTCCGCTGGTGGCGCAGCTGGAGAAGTTCGTCCCGGTGCTGGTGCCCAAGGGCTCCTTCGCCACCGACAACCTCGGCCGCATGCGCGCCGACCTGAAGATGATCGCGACCGCCGTCGGCAAGCAGGCCGAGGCCGACAAGCTGCTGACCGACATGGACGCCAGGTTCGCCTCGGCGAAGTCGTCCCTGGAGGCCGCCGGTGCGGCGGGCAGCCCGTTCGCGATGGCCGACGGCTGGTCGGAGGGCGGCAGCGTGTCGATCCGCCTGTTCGGCAAGGGCGCCCTGGTCGCCGAGACCGCCGAGGCCATCGGCCTGCGCAACGCCTGGGAGGGCGAGGTCGACCCCGACTGGGGCCTCGGCACCACCGACGTCGAGGGCCTGACCCCGCTCAAGGACGAGAACATCCGCTTCTTCTACAACGCCAGCGACGGCGCCGACGTCTTCGCCGACGACCTCAGGAACAACGCCATCTGGACGTCGCTGCCCTTCGTGAAGAAGGGCCGTCTCACCAAGCTCCCCGACGGCATCTGGACCTTCGGCGGCCCCCTCTCCCTGGGCCAGTACGCCGACGCGCTCGTGAAGGCCTACACGGCTTGAACACCGATCTCCGCCTGACGACCCCGGAAGCCGCGAGCCCCACGGGCACCCGGCGGCGTCTGGGTGTCGCCGGGGTCGGGCTGATCGCTGTCGGCGCGATCGTCGTGGTCGCGGCGGTGCACATCACCCAGGGCACCTCCTCGGTCGGGCTGTTCGAGCTGCTCGACACCGGGGACGAGGCCATGCGGGTGCTGCTGGCCTCCCGGTTGCCGCGTCTGCTGGCCGCCGTCGCGGTCGGGCTGGCGCTGGGCGCGTCGGGGGCGCTGCTCCAGTCGATCTCGCGCAACCCGCTCGCCTCGCCCGACACCCTGGCGGTCTCCTCCGGCGCGTACCTGGCCGTGGTGGCCGGGGCGGCGCTGGGCGTCAACCTGCCGACGCTGCCGTCGGGCGGGCTGGCGTTCCTCGGCGGGCTGGCGGCGGCCGGGCTGGTCATGGCGGTGTCGGCGGGCGGGCGCAGCGGCACCACGCGGCTGATCCTGGCCGGGTCGGCGGCGGCGCTGGCGTTCACGGCGCTGACGAACCTGATGATGATCCTGTTCCAGCAGGAGACGACGGGCCTGTACGCCTGGGGTTCGGGCGCGCTGACCCAGAAGGACCTGTCGGTCGTGACGCAGGTCGGTCCGATCATCCTGGTCGCGCTGGCGGCCGGGACCCTGCTCGGGCCCCGGCTCGACGTGCTCGGGCTCGGCGACGAGGGCGCGACCGTGCTCGGCGTGAACGTGCGCCGGTTGCGGTTCGGGGTGACCCTGCTCGCCGTGCTGCTGGCCACCTCGGCGGTCGTGATCGCCGGGCCGGTCGGGTTCGTCGGGCTGTGCGCGCCGGTGGTCGTGCGGCTGGCCGGGCGTTGGCTGCCCGGTCTGCTGGCCCACCGGGTCCTGGTCCCGCTCTCCGGCCTGGCCGGGGTGCTGGTGGTGCTGGCCGCCGACGTGTCGCTGCGGGCACTGTTCGGCGGCCAGTCCGGGGTCGACGTGCCGCCCGGAGTGGTGACGGCGCTGGTCGGGGCCGGGGTGATGATCTATCTCGCCCGGCGGCACCGCGACGCCGGGCCGGCCCGCCGCCCGCCCGGCATCCGGGCCGCCGCCCACCGGTCCCGCGCCGTCTTCACCCTGCTCGTCGCCGGCGGTACGGTCCTGCTCGCAGGGGCCGTCGTGCTCGGCATGCTCCTCGGGGACACCTTCCTGCGGACCGGTGACGTGGCGCTGTGGTTCCAGGGCCGGACGGGCATGGGCATCACGTTCGTGCTCGACCAGCGCTATCCCCGCGTCCTGGCGGCGGTGCTGGCCGGGGCCGCGCTCGCGGTGGCCGGGACGATCATCCAGGCCGTCTGCCGCAACCCGCTGGCGGAGCCGAGCGTGCTCGGCATCACCTCGGGCGCCGGGGCCGGCGCGATCTCGATCATCTCCTTCGCCCCGGCGGCCGGGCTGTGGGCCGTGACCGGCGCGGCCGGGCTGGGCGCGCTGGTGTCGTTTGGGCTGGTCTACGGCCTGGCGTGGAAGGGCGGGCTGAGCTCAGACCGGCTGGTGCTGATGGGCTTCGCGGTCGCCTCGGCCGGCACGGCGCTGACCGTGCTGATCATCGTCGAGACCGACCCCTGGAACACCGCCACGGCGCTGACCTGGCTCTCCGGCTCGACCTACGGCCGCACCCCGCTGCAACTGCTGCCGGTGGCGATCGCCCTGGCGGTCGTGGTGCCGCTGGTGGCCGGGCAGCGCAGGGAGCTCGACCTGCTCTCCCTCGACGAGCACACCCCGCGCATCCTGGGCGTGCCGGTCGAACCGGCCCGGCTCACCGCCCTGGCGGGCGCGGTCGTGCTCACCGCGACGGCGGTGTCGGCCATCGGCGTGGTCGGCTTCGTCGGCCTGGTCGCCCCGCACGCCGCCCGCGCCCTGGCGGGCGGCCGGCACACCCGCGTCCTGCCGGTCGCCGCCCTGCTGGGCGCGCTGCTGGTCAGCCTCGCCGACACCCTGGGCCGGACGGTCATCGCCCCCGCCCAGATCCCCGCCGGACTGGTCACCGCCATGCTCGGCACACCGTATTTCGTCTGGCTGCTGTGGCGGTCACGAGCGGGACAGGAGTCCTGACATGCACGACCCCTGGCACGTCTTCCAGGTGCGGGTCCGCCGCGTCGACCGGCTCAGCCCGGCGTTCCTCCGCGTCACCTTCACCGGCGACGACCTGGAACACTTCGCCGACCCCGGCTACGACCAGCGGATCAAGCTGGTCCTGCCGATCCCCGAGTACGGCACCCTGCTGTTCCCCGACGGCCCCGACTGGTACGAGCGCTACCGCGCCCTGCCGCCGGACCGGAAGAACCCGTTCCGGACCTACACCGTCCGCGCCGTCCGCCCCGAGAAGGCCGAGGTGGACGTGGACGTCATCATGCACCCCGACGACGGCCACCTGGGCCCGGCCGTGAGGTGGGCGGCCAACGTCCAGGAGGACGACCGCTGCGCGCTGTGGGGCCCGGACGCCCGGCACGGCGGCCCCTACGGCGGCCTGGAGTTCAAGCTCCCCGCCGAGGGCGGGACCCTGCTGCTCGCGGGCGACGAGACGGCGGTCCCGGCGATCATGCGCATCCTGGAGCAGCTCCCCGCCGACGTCACCGGCGAGGCGCTGATGGAGGTGCCGCAGGCGGTGGACGTCCTGACGGAGACCGCCCCCGCCGGAATGCGGGTGACCTGGCTCCCCCGCGACGGCGCGGAACACGGATCGCGGCTGGTCGAGGCGGTTGAGGCCGCGGCGGCCCGCCTCATCCCGCCGGCCGCCCCCGCTCAGGTCGAGGACGTCGACATAGACGAGGACATCCTGTGGGAGATCCCCGAGACGCCCCCGGCGGCCTGTTCCGTGTGGCTGGCCGGGGAGGCCGGAGTGGTCAAGACGCTCCGCCGCCACCTGGTGGGAGAGCGCGGCCTCGACCGGAAGGCGGTCGCCTTCATGGGCTACTGGCGGAAGGGCAGGGCCGAGTCGATCTGAGGCCAGGTTCTGACCGCATCGGTTCCTAGGGTCGGCGGCATGACACGCATCCTGGTCACCGGCGCGACGGGCAACGTCGGCCGCCCCCTGGTGACCCAGCTCATCGAGGCGGGCCACGAGGTCCGCGCGCTCACCCGGAACCCCGCGCAAGCGAACCTCCCCGACGGCGTGGAGATCGTCGAGGGCGACCTGTCCCACCCCTCGGGCCTCTTCGACGACGTGGACGCCGCCCACCTCATCACCTTCGCCGGCGACCCCTCGGCCATCGCGACGGCGGCCAGGGCCCTGAAACGGGTGACGCTGCTGCGCGGCTCCCCCGACGCCGACCCGCTGGAACTCGCCCTCCGCGAGGCGGGCCTGCGCCCGACGGGCCTGGCCCCCGTCGAGTTCATGTCCAACGCCCTGGACTGGGCCGACACCATCAGGACGGAGGGCGTGGTGAGACACGGCTTCGCGACCGTGCCCAGCTCGACGGTCCACGAGTCCGACATCGCGGCCGTGGCGGCCGCCGCCCTGACGGAGGACGGCCACCAGGGCGAGGAGTACTGGATCACCGGCCCCGAGGCGCTGACCGTCCCGGAGAAGGTGGCGGTGCTGTCGAAGGTCCTCGCCCGCGACATCCGCTACGAGGAACTGACCGCCGAGCAGATGACGGCCCACTGGGCGTCGTGGGGCTTCGACGAGGACGACATCGCCTTCATGCTCCAGATGAGCACCGACCCACCCGTCCAGGGCCGCACGGTCCTGCCCACGGTCGAACAGGTCACGGGCCGCCCGGCCCGCACGTTCGCCGACTGGGTCCGCGAGAACGCGGCGGCCTTCACGGGCTGAGACGGGCCGTCGTCGCGGCGGGGAGCCCGCGCGGCCGGTTGCCGCCGGACGCGCGGAGGACGCGGGTGCGGCGGGCGGCGCCGGGGTGGGCGGAGCCGTAACGGAGAAGGGCCTGAAAGGCGGTCGCCCGCGTTCTCCGGGGAGGACGCGGGCGACCGTGTGGAGTGTTCTTCGGTCAGAGCGCCAGGCGGGCGACCGCGAGGGTGCCCAGGCCCGGGACGTACTGGCTGGTGCCGTCGCCCAGGGGGGCGCAGGTGGCCTCGGCGGTCATGGTGCGGCAGGCCCACGTCTTCCTGGCCTTGACCTTGACCTTCTTGGCGACCTTCACGAACTTGTGGGGCTTGTGGTGGTGCTTCCAGCCCCACTCGCCCCAGCCGCGGTGGTGGTGACGGTGGTGCCACTTGTGGTGGTGGCGGTGACCGTGGTGCCACTTGTGATGGTGATGGTGGCCGTGGTGCCACTTGTGGTGATGGTGGTGGCGGGGCTTGTGGTGGTGGCGGCCCTCGTCGAGGTCGTCGTCCTCATCCTCGCGCTCCTCCTCGGCCTCTTCCTCGTGGTCGACCGGGTCGATCGGGAAGGGCTTCACCGGCTTGTGCGGCCGGGGCCACCAGCAGTGCTTCTTCTTCTTGTCCCAGCCCCACTTGCAGTGGTGGTGCGGCGGGCGGGGCGGGAAGGCGCGGCTGACGCCGACGGTCACGGTGCACGGCGCGGCGGTCGAGCCGGGCAGGCAGATCGTGTCGGCGACGGTGGTGCTGACCTCGTCGACCAGGTTGCGGCCGGCCGCGTTGCTGTTCGCCCTGATCTGGAAGGTGATGACGACGTTCGCGTTGTTCGCGAGCGAGCCCTCCCAGTTGAGGGTGGTGCCGGTGATCGTGGCGGCGCCGGTCGAGCTGGCGATCGAACCCGGGACGAGCGTGCCGTTGTTCAGCACGTCGACCAGGGCGGTGTGGATCTGCAGCGGCGAGAGCGCGTACCCGGAGAGGTTGGTGATGGTCTCCGTGATGGTGACGATCTGGCCGGCGCGGACCGGGTTCGGGGTGGCGGTCTGCGCGACCGACACATTGGGCAGCAGGATCTTGACCGGGACGGTGGCCTGGCTCTGGTTCGAGGCCAGCGGGCCGTCCGTGTCGGTGCCCGACGCCTGGGCGTAGGTGGTGAACGTGCCGGTCTTCGCCTCTTCGCCGGTGATGACGTGCGAGGCGGTGCACACCATTGTCGCCGACGGGGTGCCCTGCGGGCCGAGCGTGGTGCTCGGGCAGACGATGTTCGACACGGTCGGGTCGTCGACGACGATCCCGGTGACGTTGCCGATGCCCTGGTGGGTCAGCGTGAACCGGTACTGGACGGTGTCGCCGACCTGGAACGGGTTGTCGGGCGTGCGCGGGTTCAGCACCGTGGTGGTGAGCTGCAGCTCCTGCGGGTCGGCGTTGATCGTGACGACCGGGCCGCACGGAGTGGTGCAGGTCGCGCCCGGCGTGGCCGAGCTGACGTGGTCCTGCATGGTGTCGCCGCCGGCGTCCTGGCGGGCCGTCACCGAGAACGTGATGGTCTCGGTCTCACCCGGGACGAGCGAGTCGACCCAGGTCAGGTTGGTGCCGGAGATGCCGGCCACGCCCGACGAGAACGCCAGGTCGTTGTTGTAGTTGGCGTGGTTGAACACGTTCGACAGGTTGTCGACGAGCTGCGCACCCGGGATGTCGAGCAGACCCGCGTTGGTCACGTGGATCGTGTACGTGACCACGCCGCCCGGGTGGGTCGAGGTGGTGCTGACCGACTCGGCGATGTGCAGGATCGGCCTGACGACGACGGTCCGGACCGAGGTCTCGGTCTGGTTCGACGCGATCGGCGCGCCACCGTCGTTGCCCTGTGCCTGGGCCAGCGTGGTGAAGGTGCCGTCCCGGGCGTCCTCGGCGGTGATGACGTGCGATGCGGTGCAGGTCATCGTGGCCGTCGGGGTGCCCTGCGGGCCGAGCTCGGTGCGCGGGCAGGTGATCGGGCTGACGTTCTGGTCGAAGATCTGCACGCCGGTCACCGACCCGATGCCCTGGTGGGTCACCGTGAAGGTGTAGTTGACCGTGTCGCCGACCTTGAACGGGTTGTCGGGGAGACGCGGGTTCGAGACGGCGGCCGTCAGGATCAGCTTCTGCGGCGCGGCGGCGACCGCGACCGTGCTGGTGCACGGAAGCGCGGTGGTCGGGCCGGTGGCGCAGGTCGCGCCGGTGACCGGCGAGGTGATCGAGTCGGTCAGGCTGGTGCCGCCGGCGCTCTGGTCGGCGGTGACCGAGAACGTGATCTGCTCCGACTCACCAGGCGCCAGGTTCGACGTCGACCAGGTCAGCGTGTTGCCGTTGATCGCGGCCGTGCCGTGCGTCGCGGTGAGGTCGTTGTTGTAGGAGGCGTTGTTCAGCACGTTCGACAGGTTGTCGGTGATGCTCGCCGGCGCGATCGCCAGCTTGCCGGTGTTGGTCACCGTGATGGTGTAGGTGACCGTGCCGCCGACGTCGATCGTCTTGGCCGAGACGGTCTCGGCGATCGTCATCTGCGGCTTCTCGACGACGACCGGGACAGAGGTGGTCGTCTGGTTCGAGGTCTCCGTGGCGCCGTTGTAGGTGCCGGTGGCCGTCGCCTTCGTGGTGAAGGTGCCGGTCAGCGTCTCGTTCGGCTGGATGACGTGCGAACCGGTGCAGGTCATCGTCGCCGACGGGGTGCCCTCCGGGCCGAGCGTGGTGCTCGGGCAGACGACGTTGGTGACGTCCGGGTCGTTGATCTTGACGCCGGTGACCGTGCCGACGCCGCCGTGGGTGACGGTGAAGCTGTAGTCCACCTCGTCACCCGCCTTGAACGGGTTGGTCGGCGGACGCGGGTTGGTGACCGTGGTGGTCAGGGTCAGCGACTGCGGGTCGGGCGTGATCGGCACCGACTTGCCACAGGGCAGCGGGGCCTGACGGCCGGCGCGGCGCTGGACCGAGAACTCCGCCGACGGGGTCACGACACAGTCGGCTCCGGCGGTCGAGGAGGTGATGACGTCGGTCAGCGTCTGGCCGCCCGAGTCGAGGTGCGTCGTCACCGAGAAGGTGATCTTCGTCTGCGCGTTGACCGGCAGGTTGCCGAACCAGGTCAGCGTGGTGCCGGTGATCGAGGCGGTGCCGACCGTCGCGGTGAGGTCGTTGTTGTACGTCGCCTTGTCCAGCACCTTCGACAGGTCGTCGCTCAGCGTGGCCGGGTTCAGCGCGACGCCGCCGGTGTTGGTGGCCGTGATGGTGTAGGTCACCTTCTGGCCGACCTTCGCCGGGTCGGGCGTGACGGTCTCCGCGATGTCCAGCATCGAGGTGAGCTGCTTGACCGGGACCGTGGCCGACGACGGGTTCGAGCTGATCGGCCCGCCGATCGAGGTCGCGTTCGCGGTCGCCGTCGTGGTGAAGGTGTCCTTGCCGGTCGCGTCCGCGACGGTGATCGTGTGCTCACCGGTGCAGGTCATCGACGCCGACGCGGTGCCCGCCGGGCCGAGCGTGGTCGTCGGGCAGACGATGTTCGTCGCCGTCGGGTCGCTCACCGAGACGCCGGTGAGCGGGCTCGGGCCGGTGTTGGTCACCAGGAAGTCGTAGTGGACGACGTCGCCCACGACGTGCGGGTCCGACGGCGGCCGCTGGTCCTGCTTCTGGACGGTGGTCACCAGGTCCAGGAGCTGGAGCGGCGTCACCGAGCCGACGACCAGGTTCCTGATCAGGTGGGTGTCGATCAGACCGCCGGTGGAGGCGCTGAAGCCGAACTTGACCGTCGGCGGGGCCGGCTCGTCGAGCTGCTTGTCCAGCACGCGCTGGTAGCCGTTGCCGTCGTTGAAGTCGATGTCGACGTGCAGCAGTTCGGCGGAGCTGAGGGTGATGCGGACCCGGCGCAGCGCCGGGCCGGGGCCGGCGCCCGGGTCACGGAGGCTGCCGGGCAGCGTGGTGACGAAGCCGGCCGGCTTGGTGGCGTCGGGCGTCATCGTGGTCGCGATCCAGCAGTAGTCGATCAGACCCTGGCCGGGGCCGCGCACCGTGACGGTGTCGGGGACCTGGATGGTGGTCGCGATCGGCGACTTCTTGTTCGCGGGGCACTGGTTGCCGCGGTTCTCGCCGTCGTTGACGAAGTTGCCGTAGGCGTCGAGGCCGACGCCGAGGTAGCCGGAGTCGACGCCGGGTGTCAGGTTGCGCTGGGCGTAGCCGAGCGAGCCGCCGTCGGCGCCGTCGTCCTTCAGCTCGGCCGCGCCGTCGACCAGGAAGAAGCCGATGCCGTCGGCGCCGTTGCCGCCGTACTGGAACTGGTCGAACTCGACGACGAGGCCGTTGTTGTTCGACAGGGCGCGGTTGTAGACGACGCCGCCGACCCGGTAGTTCGCGTTGTCGGTCAGCTGCAGATAACCGGGGATCACGCCGGGCGCGGGAACCGGCGGGGTCGTCTGCGTCGGCTGATTGCACGGCCCGGTGGCGGAGACGCCGGGGGGCGGTACGACGGTCGCGCCGGTGAGGCAGACCGTGCCGAGCGGCACGAAGCCGGAGTCGGCGATGGTCGCGCCGGTGAAGGTTTCATTGAGCAGCAGCGACGCGGGCTGGAGCTGCTTGCGAACCTTGAAGACCTGGGTCTCCTTGCGGAGCCTGTTCGCGACCGCCTGCTGGTACCGGTTGAGGGTGACCGGCTTGACCTTCTTCGCCGTCTTGACGGCCTTGGCCGGCTTGGCCGTGACGACTGCACGGCTGACCTGCGACCGGACACCGGAGGGGTTCTTCTCCCCCGGGTCGGCGAGGGCGACGGTCGAACCCGTCGTCCCCGCCAGGAAAAACGCCAAAGTGGCGGTGGAAAGAGGTCGAACGAGCGACCTTGATGCGAAGATCACGCATTCACGCTAAGAGTGTGACCTCGTAATACTACGGAGCGCATCCGTCCGTGTTCGGTCAACGATCACCAATAGGCCGATGTGCCGGTAATCGAACGGCCGGGGCCTCTGTCGCGTATCTCCGGTTGTGAGCGCTTGAGGCCTTGCCTCTCTGATCGTTTCTGGGAGCATTGCGGTCGTGGACATCGGCGGGCCCGGCTTACGCGTCGCACGCGCGGCGGTCTTCGCCGTCGTCTGCGTGGTCGCGTCGCTCGCCATGCACGTGCTCGCCGGGGGTTCCCCCGTCCACCTGCCGCTCGTGGGGGCGGCCACGTTAGCGACCGGCTGCGTCGCCTTCGCGCTGGCCCGGCGCCGCCTGTCCGGCCCGGTGCTGCTCGCCTTCTCCTTCCTCTTCCAGTACGGCATGCACCACCTGTTCGCCCTGGGGGCCGTGACGCCCCCGGCCGACCACCACACCGGCGGGGCCGCGGCCGCGCTCGGCATGGCGGTCGCCCACGGCGTGGTCGCGGTGCTGTCGGCGGCCTGGCTGTCGCGGGGCGAGAACGCCCTGGCGGAGTTGCTGCACCTGCTGGTGGCGCGTCTGTTCGTGCTGCTGCGGCCCCGGATCCCGGCCGTCGGGGTCGTGGTGTTCCGGGGCGAGGCGGCCGCCGTTCCGCAGGAGAGGTTCCTCGCGTCCGTCCTCCGGCGGAGAGGTCCACCGGTTCAGCCCGCCCGCTGAACCTCGTCGACCTCTCATCCGGAGAAAAAACATGACCACGATCGACGTGCGTCCGACGACGCCCGATTCCGACTCCACATCGTCAACGCACAACTACCGCCTGCTGTGGCGGTGGCACTTCTACGCCGGGGTGTTCGTCGCCCCGATCCTGTTCGTGATGGCCGTGACCGGCTCGATCTACCTGTTCAAGCAGCCCTTCGACGCGGCGATGCAGCGGGACGTGCGCGAGGTGGCCGCCGTCGCGAACCCGGTGCCGCTCGCCGACCAGGTCGCGGCTGCCCAGGCCGTGAAGCCGGGCGTCGCCATCCGGGCGGTGATCCCGCCCTCGGGGCCCGACCGCTCCACCCGGGTCATCTTCCAGGGCGCCGACCCGGGCCCGTTCGCCGACGGCGTCTCCGTGTACGTCAACCCGGCCGACGCCACGGTCCTCGGCACGGTCGACGACGCGGCGACGTTCATGACGATGATCCGCAAGATCCACGGCGAGCTGATGGCCGGGGTCGTCGGCGACCGGATCGTGGAGACGGCCGCCTGCTGGTCGCTGATCCTCATCGCCACCGGCACCTACATGTGGTGGACGACCAGGAAGCGGGCCGCCCCGAAGAGGCGGACCCGCGCCTCGCTGCGCCGCCTGCACATGTGGACCGGCGTCGGCGCCGGTGTGGCGATCGTGTTCCTGGTCCTGTCGGGGCTGCCGTGGTCGGGCTTCTGGGGCGACTACGTGAACAAGGCGCAGGCCTATTTCGACTCCGGCTACCCCGAGGTGACCTCGTCGTCGACGCTC
Organism: Herbidospora cretacea; assembly: GCF_001570605.1. Lineage (GTDB taxonomy): Bacteria > Actinomycetota > Actinomycetes > Streptosporangiales > Streptosporangiaceae > Herbidospora > Herbidospora cretacea. Next base: position 41,947 of record NZ_BBXG01000020.1, read on the forward strand.
ACCGGCGACCTGTCGCACCACCCCGACGTGAAGGTGCCGTGGGCGGCCGAGAACCTGCCGGTGCCCGAGTCGACGGCGCACCACGGCGGGGGCGGCGGCGTGCTCCAGCCGGGCGCGATCGCGCTGGAGGCGGCGCTGACGGCGGCCCGGCCGGCGATCCGCGACTGCCCGCCGGGACAGTGTGACCTGAAGATGCTGCTGCCCGCCGAGCCGACCGGCGTCTACACGGTCGTCACCGACCACTACCGCGACCCGTCGGCCGGGCAGACCCTGCACATCGACCAGTACAGCGGGAAGATCCTCACCGACTACGGCTGGAACGAGTACGGCGTGATGGCCAAGGCCGTCGAACTGGGCATCGCGATCCACGAGGGCCGCCGCTACGGCCTGGTGAACCTGCTCGTCATGCTCGGGGCGTGCCTGGCGCTGATCACGCTGATCGTGACCGGTGTGTGGATGTGGTGGAAGCGCCGCCCGAAGGGCCGGATCGGCGCGCCGCGCCGCCCGGCGAACGGGCGCACCACCTGGGGCGTGGTGGCCCTGCTCGCCGTGCTGGGGCTGCTGTTCCCGCTGGCCGGGCTGACGATGGTCGTGATGGTGATCATCGACAGAGTGGTCGACAGGGTGGTCGTGAAGGTGCGCGGCTGACCTCTCAGGCCGCCGGGGTCAGCTCGGCCTCGGCGGCCTTGGTCTTGCGGTGCTCGCCGACCGAGTAGGCGATCGCCCCGACCCAGACGAGCGCGAGGATGACGTACACGACGGTCTGGGTCCCGCTGGAGGCGGCGATCCAGTCACTGCGCAGGAGCGTGCGCACGTTGGTGAGGATGATCAGGCCGCCGACGGCGGAGCCGAGGATGCGCGGCGCGACGTAGCGCACGATGAAGGCGGCGATCGGCGCGGCGATGACGCCGCCGAGCAGCAGCACGCCGACCCAGGCGAAGTCGATGTTCTCCGAGCCGATGCCGAACAGGAAGCCGAGCGAGGCGGCGATGGCGACGAGGAACTCGCTGGCGTCGATCGAGCCGATGACCTTGCGCGGCTCCATCCGGCCGCTGGCCAGGATCGCCGGGGTGCCGACCGGGCCCCAGCCGCCGCCGCCGGTCGCGTCGACGAACCCGGCGAACAGCCCGAGCGGGGCCAGGAACCGCTTGCGCATGGGCTTGCCGAGGTTCTTCTTCGGCAGGCCGAAGGCGGTGAAGCGGATCAGGATGTAGAGGCCGAGCGTGAGCAGGATCAGCGACATGATCGGCGCGCCCGACTCGGTGGACAGGCTCGACAGGAAGGTCGCGCCCGCGAAGGCGCCGATGGCGCCCGGGATGCCGATCTTCGCGACGACCTTCCAGTCGATGTTGTTGAAGCGCCAGTGGGCGACGCCCGAGGCGAGGGTTGTGCCGATCTCGGCCAGGTGCACGGTCGCCGACGCGGCGGCGGCGTTGGTGCCGATGGCCAGCAGCAGGGTGGTGGAGGTGACGCCGTAAGCCATGCCGAGGCTGCCGTCGACGAGTTGGGCCGCGAATCCGACGAGCCCGAGCAAGAGCAGTGACCGCACGGCATCTCCTTGTCTTCCTACTTTGCCCCTAGGTTAAATGAAGACCTTTCTGGGATGAAACTGCCGTTCTGTGCCATCTGCAAAAGGCCAGGTCGGGGTAACGGTCTCGCCAGTCCCCCGGCCTCCGGTCCCGCGCCTTCCTAATGTCAGCCGTGTGAACGCACTGACGAGCGGAGACCTCGCCCTGGGCGCGGCGGTCGGGGTCGGCGGCCTGGGTCTGAGCATGGTCGGCCTGCTGGTGAACCGGCGGGTTCTCGAAGAGCCGGGGCCGCCTCCGGTGGCGTGGCGGATCGCCCGCGTCCGCGGCACCCAGTCACTCTGCTGGCTGACCAACACGGGCACCGACCGGGCTCTGTCGGTGACGGCCGACCGGCGCAAGGCCGGGCCTGGCCTCGGCGACCTGCCCTCGGCGGTGGCCATCGGGCCGGGGTCGAGCTGGCAGTTCCTGCTGCGCCCGGCGGCCCGGCACCCCGGGGTCATCTGGCTGACCTGGGAGGGGCAGCCGGAGCCGGTGGCCGTGCCGATGCCTTGACCCCGGTTTGACGGCTGGCTCGCTAGTTTCGGAGTTATGACCGTTAAAACGCCTTTTGGGGCAGATTCCACGGCGAGTGAGGTCATCGAAGGCATCGACCTCGGCGGCAGACGCGCCATCGTCACCGGCGCCAACTCCGGCATCGGCCTGGAGACCGCCCGGGTCCTGGCCGACGCGGGGGCCGAGGTCATGCTCGCGGTCCGCGACGTCGACGCCGGCATCCGCGCCGCCGACGAGATCGGCGGCAAGATCGCCATCGCCCATCTGGACCTCTCCGACCAGGCCTCGGTCCGCGACTTCGTCGCCGGGTGGGCCGGGCCGCTCGACATCCTGGTCGACAACGCGGGCATCTCGGCGCCCCCGCTGACCCGGACGCCCGAGGGCTGGGAGCTTCAGTTCGCCACCAACCACCTGGGCCACTTCACCCTGACCACCGGCCTGCACGAGGCGCTGGCCATGCGCCCGGGAGCGCGCGTGGTGGTGCTGAGCTCGGTCGCCAACCTGCGGTCGCCGGTGGTGTTCGACGACATCCACTACATGCGCCGCGAGTACGACCCGATGGAGGCCTACGGCCAGTCGAAGACCGCCAACGCGCTGTTCGCGGTCGGCGCGGCCGGGCGCTGGGCGGGCGACGGGATCATGGTGAACGCGGTGATGCCCGGGGTGATCCGCACCGGCATCCAGCGCCACTTCACCGAAGAGGGCTTCCAGAGCCTCATGGACAACACCGGCCGCCCGGCGGGCAAGACCATCCCGCAGGGCGCCGCCACCAGCGTCCTGGTGGCGACCTCACCGCTGCTCGACGGGGTCACCGGCCGCTACTTCGAGGACTGCAACGAGGCCGAGCCCTACCCGGGCACCGGCCCGAAGCGCGGCTACGCGCCCTACGCGGTCGACCCGGAGCTCGCCATGCGGCTCTGGTACGTCTCCCAGGAGATGCTCGGAACCTGATCTACTGGCCTCATGTCCACCGACAAGGCACGACTTTTCCGTTCACTGCACGTCCCCGGTGACCCGCTGCTGCTGCCCAACGCCTGGGACGCCGCCAGCGCCCGGCTGATCGAGCAGGCCGGCGCCAAGGCGGTCGCCACGACCAGCGCGGGCGTCGCGTGGAGCCTCGGGGTGGCCGACGGCGACCACCTCGGCCGCGACCGCGCCGCCGAGGCCGTGCGGCGGGTGGCCGCGACGGTCGGGGTGCCGGTCACCGCCGACGTCGAGAGCGGCTTCGGCGACACGCCCGACGACGTGGCGGTGACGATCGCCCGGATCATCGAGGCGGGGGCCGTGGGCGTCAACATCGAGGACGGCGTGCGGGACATCGCCGACCAGCAGGCCCGGCTCGCCGCCGCCCGCCGGGCCGCCGACGACGCCGGAATCCCGCTGTACATCAACGCCCGCATCGACGTCTTCCTCCGGGGCGGCGACGACCTGGCCGACACCCTGCGCCGGGCCTCGGCGTTCCTGGAGGCGGGCGCGACGGGGATCTTCGTGCCGGGCGTCACCGACCCGGGCCTGGTGTCACAGCTCGTCAAGGAGATCGACGCGCCGCTCAACGTGCTGCTGGGGCCGGGCGCGCCGCCGGTCGCGGCCTTCGCCGAGGCCGGGGTGGCCCGGATCAGCCTGGGCTCGTCGGTGGCCTCGGCCGCCTACGCCGTGGCCAGGGCCGCGACGCTGGAACTGCTCACCGACGGGACGTACACCTCGATCGCCGGGGGTCTGTCCTTCCGCGATCTCAACAACCTTCTCTAAATGGGGTAAGACGGCACCTATGGGGATCATCTCGCGCGCTTTCAGTGGCCGCCCACGGGAACCGGACGCCAAGCTGCCGCCCGGCCAGTACCTCGTCCACGACTTCCCGGTCCTGTCGGCCGGGCCGACCCCGCGGGTGCCGCTCGACCGGTGGGAGTTCTCCATCGACACGGCCGAGGGCCAGGTTCACCGCTGGTCGTGGGAGGAGTTCCAGGCCCTTCCGCAGGAGACGCCGACGGTCGACCTCCACTGCGTGACGAAGTGGTCGAAGTTCGGCACCGGGTGGAAGGGCGTCAGCCTCGACGTGCTGATGGAGGACGTCGAGTCGGCCGCCGAGTACGCGCTGGCCTACAGCTACGGCGGTTACACGACCAACCTGCCGCTGGAGGACCTCCTCGACGGCAAGGCCTGGATCGTGCACGAGTACGACGGCGAGGAGCTCGCCCCCGCCCACGGCGGCCCGGCCCGGCTCCTGGTGCCGCACCTCTACCTGTGGAAGTCGGCCAAGTGGATCAAGGGCCTCCGCCTCCTCGACGAGGACTGGCCGGGCTTCTGGGAGACCGCGGGCTACCACAACTACGGCGACCCGTGGCGCGAGCAGCGCTACCAGGGTGATTAAGCGCCTGAACTGGCGGGTGGCCACCCTCGTGTCCACCCGTCAGGAGACCCCGACGGCGCGAACGCTGGTCTTCGACGTGCCCGGCTGGCCCGGCCATCTGCCCGGCCAGCACGTCGACGTGCGGCTGACCGCCCCCGACGGCTACAGCACCCAGCGCAGTTACTCCATCGCCAACGCCTCGTCCGAGGACCGGCTGGAGCTGACGGTCCAGACGGTCGGCGACGGCGAGGTGTCGCCCTACCTGACCGAGGTGCTGGAGCCCGGCGACCAGATCGAGCTGCGCGGCCCGGTCGGCGGCTGGTTCGTCTGGCGGCCCCACTCCTCCCCGCCGGTGCTGCTGGTCGGGGGCGGGTCGGGCATCGTGCCGCTGATGGCGATGGTCCGCTCGCGGGGCAAGAGCGACACCCCGTTCCGGCTGCTCTACTCGCTGCGCGACCCCGGCCAGCTCTTCTACGCCGACGAGCTGGAGAAGGTGATGGCGGGGGTCGAGGTGGCCTATCTCTACACCCGGATCGCCCCGCCCGACGCGGGCCGCGCCGCCGGGCGTCTCCAGGCGGCCGACCTAATCGCCTACGGCTGGCCGCCGGAGACCGCACCCGACGTCTACGTCTGCGGCCCGACGGGGTTCGTCGAGGCCGCGGCCGACCTGCTGACCGGGCTGGGCCACGACCCGGCCAAGATCAGAACCGAGCGTTTCGGACCCACCGGAGGCTGACCCATGGACTACCAGGACGGCAACGCCCTCGCCGGGCCGCTGAGCGAGATCTTCACCCTCGACGTCACCGTGGCGCAGGGCACCTGCGCGGGCTGCGGCCTGCGGGGCCCGCTGGCCGGGCTGCACGTCTACGGCGCCGCCCCCGGCCTGGTGGCCCGCTGCCCCGGGTGCGAGGAGGTCGTGCTGACGCTGGTCAGGGGGCCGAAGGACGTCTGGCTCGACATGCGGGGGGCGGTGTCGCTCAGGATCCCGGTCACTGAGTAGCCCCATACTCAAGCGCGCGACCGGAAATGGGCGGATAGTCGGCACATGCCCATCATTCGCGCGCGCCGCGTCTTCGACGGCAGGGATCTGACCGCCAAGCGGGCCGTCGTCGTCTCGGACGGCAGGATCGTCGAACTGCTCGACGACGCGCCCGAGAGCGGCGACGTCCGCGACCTCGGCGACGTCACCCTGCTGCCGGGGCTCGTCGACACCCACGTCCACCTGGCCTTCGACGCCTCCCCCGACCCGATCGCGGCCCTCGACGCCCCGGGCCTGCTCGACCGGATGCGCGCCGCCGCCCACGCCCACCTGGCCGTCGGCGTCACCACGGTGCGCGACCTGGGCGACCGCGGCTACCTGGCCTTACGCCTGGCCCGGGAGATGACCGACGGGCCGGAGATCCTCAGCGCCGGAGCCCCGATCACCTCGGTCAGAGGGCACTGCTGGTTCCTCGGGGGCGAGGCCGAGGGGGTCGACGGCGTGCGCAAGGCCGTCCGCGAACGGGCCGACAAGGGCGCCCACGCCGTCAAGATGATGATCACGGGCGGCGAGATGACGCCCGGGACCTTCTCCCACCTCAACCAGTTCAGCCGGGCCGAGATCGAGGCGGCGGCCGACGAGGCGCGCCGTCACGGGCTGCCGATCGCCGGGCACGCCCACAGCGGGCCGGGCATCCTGGCCGCGGCCGAGGCCGGGTTCGACACGGTCGAGCACGTCACCTTCCTGACCGAGGACGGCGTCGCCCCCGACCCCGGGATCATGGCGACCATGGCCGCGAACGGCGTGGCCGCCTCGCTGACCGTCGGCGTCCAGCCCGGCTTCCCGCCGCCGCCGAGGATCGCCGCGCTGCTGCCCCGGCTCCACGAGAGCCTGCGCCTGCTGTACGAGTCGGGCGTCACCATCGTCGGCGGCAGCGACTCGGGCATCGGCCCGCCCAAGCCCCACGGCATCCTCACCCGCGGCGGGGAGATGCTGTCCATGTCCGGGATGACCCCGGTCGAGATGCTGCGCGCGTTCACCTCCGACGCCGCCAGGGTCTGCCGGATCGACCGCAGGAAGGGCCGGATCGCGCCCGGCTTCGACGCCGACCTCCTCGCCGTGCACGGCGACCCCACGATCGATCACACCGCTCTCCGGAACACCGCCGCCGTGTTTCGGAAGGGCGCACCACTCTGAGTGTCTGCCGATGACCTGATGTGATCACGGCCTAGCATGCGGAACCGGACTGCTTGTCTTTCCCGGGGGGGAAATCCGATGACGCATGCGCTCGCGCACCAATATGTCTTCGACAACGACGGCGACCACTCCGCCGACCAGCACCGCTGCCTGGCCGACCTGCTCGACCCGCTGACCTTCGCCCGGCTCGCCCAGACCGGCGTCCGGGACGGCTGGAACTGCCTGGAGATCGGGGCCGGCGGCGGCAGCGTCGCGCGGTGGCTGGCCGACCGGGCCGCGCCGCGCGGCCACGTCTTCGCCACCGACATCAAGCCGGGGCTCATCCCGCCGCACGACGGGCTCACCGTCACCCGGCACGACATCGTGCACGACCCGCTGCCAGAGGCGGCGTTCGACCTGATCCACGCCCGGCTCGTGCTCAGCCACCTGACCGAGCGGGCGGCGGTCCTGCGGCGGCTGCGCGACGCGCTGAAGCCGGGCGGCTGGCTGCAGGTCGACGAGATCGACGTCACCCACTGGCCCGCCCTGATGACGCCCGACCACACCGCCCGGGAGCTCTACGAGACGTTCCTGCGCGCGATGGCCTCGGTGCTGGTCGACGTGGGCAGCGACCCGACGTGGGGGCGTTCGGCCGCCCAGGAGATCGCCGAGGCCGGGTTCGTCCAGATCGACCCGTGGTGCCACGTCGAGGTGTGGGGGCCGAAGTCGCCCGGCCTGGAACTGCTCACCAGCAACAGCTTCCACCTGGAGGACCACTTCCTGGCCACCGGCCTGACGAAGGACCAGCTCGGCGAGGTGCGGGCGGTCATGGCCGACCCGGGGTTCCGCGCGGTCTCCTTCACCGTCCACTCGGTGCTGGCGCGCCGGCCAGAGGGGACCTGATGGACCTGGTGCGGACGGTTCCGATCCAGGATCCGGGCCCGCTGATCGACGCCGTGCCCTTCTCCGACAGCCTGCTGTGGCTGCACGGCGACGAGGGCATGGCCGGGTGGGGGGTCGCGGCCCGGTTCGAGGTGAGCGGGCCCGGCCGGTTCGAGCACGCCCGCCGCTGGTTCCGGCGCTGGCTGGCCCAGCGCAACGTCGACGACCGGGTGGGCCTGCCGGGCTCGGGTCCGGTCGCGTTCGGCAGCTTCACCTTCGACCACGGGCCGGGGCGGTCGGTGTTCGTGATCCCGCAGGTCCTCATCGCCAAGCGCGGCCGCGCGTCGTGGATGACGACCGTGGGCGACCCCTGCCATCCCGATGGAACGGTCCCGGACCCGCTGCCGAACGTCCGCTGGCTGGCGCAGCCCGACGCCCGCGACCGCTTCCACAAGCAGGTGAGCAGGGCGGTCGAGGACATCCGCGCCGGGCGGCTGCACAAGGTCGTGCTGGCCAGGGACGTGCGGGGGCTGCTGGGCGGGCCCTTCGACCCGCGCACGGCGGTCTCCCGGCTGAACGAGAGGTTCCCCGGCTGCTGGACGTTCGCCGTCGACGGCCTGGTGGGCGCCTCGCCCGAGCTGCTGACCGGGCGGTTCGGCCGGATGGTGAAGTCGCTGGTGCTGGCCGGCACCGAGTGGCCCGGCGGGGCGATCGGCCTGGGCACCGAGAAGACCGCGGTGGAACACGAACTGGCCGCCGACTCGGCCGAGGACGTGCTGCGGGCCCACTGCCTGGAGCTCGACGTCCACGAGCCGCACGAGCTGCAACTGGCCAACGTCACCCACCTGGCGACCCGGATCAGCGGCACGCTCAGCCACAACGTCGACGCGCTCACCCTGGCCTCGCGGCTCCATCCGACCGCCGCCGTCTGCGGCACCCCGTTCCGGGAGGCCCTGGCGCTGCTGCGCGAGCTGGAGAACCTCGACCGGGGGCGCTACGCCGGCCCCGTCGGCTGGCAGGACATGCGCGGCGACGGCGAGTGGTGCATCGCGCTGCGCTGCGCCGAGGTGAAGGGGCCCGACCTCCGGCTGTTCGCCGGATGCGGCATCGTGGGCGACTCGAACCCCGCCTCGGAGTGGCACGAGACCGAGGCGAAGCTCGGCGCCATCCGGGATCTGTTCGCCGAACCCTCCTGCGTAAAGTGAGACAGCATGGTTTCTGAACTGTTCGACGAGAAGGCGTGGCGCCCTGTCGAGGGCTTCGACTTCGCCGACATCACCTACCACCGGGCGGTTGATCAGGGCACGGTTCGGATCGCCTTCAACCGTCCCGAAGTGCGCAACGCCTTCCGCCCGCAGACGGTCGACGAGCTCTACCGGGCCTTCGACCACGCCCGCCAGCAGGTCGACGTGGGCTGCGTGCTGCTGACCGGCAACGGCCCCTCGCCCCGCGACGGCGGCTGGGCGTTCTGCTCCGGCGGCGACCAGCGCATCCGGGGCAAGGACGGCTACCAGTACGCCGACGGCACCCCGGCCACCGGCCGCCTCCACATCCTGGAGGTGCAGCGGCAGATCCGCTTCATGGGCAAGGTCGTCATCTGCGTGGTGCCGGGCTGGGCGGCGGGCGGCGGCCACAGCCTCCACGTGGTGGCCGACCTGACGCTCGCCAGCCGTGAACACGCCAGGTTCAAGCAGACCGACGCCGACGTCGCCAGCTTCGACGGCGGTTTCGGCAGCGCCTACCTGGCCCGCCAGGTGGGCCAGAAGTTCGCCCGCGAGATCTTCTTCCTGGGCGACACCTACAGCGCCGACGACGCCCACCGCATGGGCATGGTCAACGCGGTCGTGCCCCACGAGGAGCTGGAGGTCGTCGCGCTGGAGTGGGCCCGCAAGATCAACGGCAAGAGCCCGACCGCGCAGCGGATGCTCAAATACTCGTTCAACCTGATCGACGACGGACTGGTGGGCCAGCAGGTGTTCGCGGGGGAGGCGACGCGGCTGGCGTACATGACCGACGAGGCGGCCGAAGGCCGCGACTCCTTCCTGGAGAAACGCTCACCCGATTGGAGCCCGTTCCCATGGCACTTCTGAGCGGGAACGGCTCGACGGCGCTGGCCGGGGTGGTCGTCGACGAACTGGCCCGCTGCGGGCTGGCCGAGGTCGTCGTCTCCCCCGGCTCACGGTCCACCGCCCTCGCGCTGGCCTTCCACAACAGCGACGACATCCGGCTCCACGTGCGGGTCGACGAGCGCTCGGCGGCGTTCCTGGCGCTGGGCCTGGCCCGGCGGTCGGGCCGCCCGGTGGCTCTGGTCTGCACGTCCGGCACCGCCGCCGCCAACTACCTGCCCGCCGTGGTCGAGGCCGCCGAGTCGGGCGTCCCGCTGCTGCTGCTGACGGCCGACCGGCCGCCGGAGCTGCGGGCGACCGGTGCCAACCAGACGGTCGACCAGATCAAGCTCTACGGCGGCCACGTGCGCTGGTTCTGCGAGATGGGCGCGGCCGAGCCCGGCCAGATGCCCTACTGGCGGACCACGATCGACCGGGCCTGGGCGGCCATGCTCCACCCCGACCCGGGGCCGGTCCACCTCAACCTCGCCTTCCGCGACCCGCTCATCCCGTCGGGCGACGCCGACAAGCTGCTGGAGGGCCGGGCCGACCGCCAGCCGTGGACGGCCATGGTCCCGCCCGCGCTCACGGGCGATCCGGTGGAGCTGCCGCAAGAGGAGCGCGGGGTCATCCTGCTCGGCGACGGCGCGGAGGACGACGACTGGGAGGGCCTGGCCGAGGCGACCGGCTGGCCGATCCTGGCCGAGCCGACCAGCGGTTTCCGGCGCGGCCCGGCGGCGATCTCGACCTACCGCAGCCTGCTCGGCGACCCGGCGTTCGCGCGGGTTTTCCGCCCCGGCCTGGTCGTGACGTCGGGCCGGGTGGGCCTGTCGCGGGCGGCGCTGGCCTACATCCGGTCGGCCGAACGCCACGTCGTGGTGTCGCGGCAGGGCCGCCACCCCGACCCGACGCGGACCGCCTCGGCCGTGGTCCCGTCGGTCCGGGCCGGTGCGCCGATCGGCCCGACCGACTGGACGGCCACCTGGCACGAGGCCGAGAAACGCGCCCGCGACGCCATCGACCTGCTGCTCGACACGATCCCGGTGAGCGAGCCCCGGCTGGCCCGCGACCTGGTGGCGGCGCTGCCGTCCAACGCGCTGCTGTTCGCCGGGTCGAGCATGCCGATCCGCGACCTCGACCTGGCCATGCGGCCGCGCGACGGGATCAGGATCCTGGCCAACCGGGGCGCCTCGGGCATCGACGGCCTGGTGTCGTCGGCGATCGGCGCGGCGCTGGCCCACGACGGCCCGTCGTACGCCCTGCTCGGCGACCTGTCCCTGATCCACGACCAGAACGGCCTGGTCATGGGCCCGATGGAGCCCCGGCCCGACCTGACGATCATGGTGATCAACAACGACGGCGGCGGCATCTTCTCGACCCTGGAACCGGCCGGCCGCCCGGAGTTCGAGCGCCTGTTCGGCACGCCCCACGGCGTCAGCGCCCGCGACGTCGCCGCGATGGCCCAGGTGCCCTACGCCCGGGTCAACGCCGTCAGCGAGCTGCAGCCGTCCACCGGCCTGTGGGTCGTCGAGACGGTCACCGAACGCGACGAGCAGGCGGCCGTGCGGCGGCGGCTCCAGGAGGCGGTGTCTCAGACGCTGGCGACCGGGCGCTTGCTGTAGGCGTGCTGCACGAGGGTGATCAGCACCTCCTTGCCGGAGGCGCGGCGGCGCGCGTCGCACAGCAGCACCGGGATGTCCGGTGGCAGGCTGAGCGCCAGCTTCACCTCGGCCAGGTCGTAGACCGGGGCGCCCTCGAAGCAGTTCACCGCGACCACGAACGGCGTGCCGCGCCGCTCGAAGTAGTCGACCGACGGGAAGCAGTCGGACAGACGCCGGGTGTCGGCCAGCACGACGGCGCCCAGGGCGCCCTTGGCCAGCTCGTCCCAGACGAACCAGAACCGCTCCTGGCCGGGGGTGCCGAACAGGTAGAGCACGTAGTCGTCGCCGACGCTGATCCGGCCGAAGTCCATCGCCACCGTGGTGGTCGTCTTCTTCTCGACGCCGGACAGGTCGTCGACGCCGACGCTGCGGTCGGTCAGCACCTCCTCGGTGCGCAGCGGCCGGATCTCCGACACCGCGCCGACCATCGTCGTCTTGCCCACCCCGAAGCCGCCCGCGATCAGCAGCTTCACCGGGGTGGGCAGGTGAGGCTTGTCAGAGGGCACGGAGGCCATCGAGCACCGCCCTGTACATTCGCTCGTCGAGGACGTCCACCTCGGGCTGCGGATCCTGGACCGCCACGAAACCGGCGTCGAGCAGGTCGCCGAGCAGCACCCGGACCGTGCCCGCGGGCAGGTCGAGGGTGGCCGCGATCTCGGCGACCGACAGCGGGCGGACGCACATCTTCACGATCGCCACGTGTTCGGGGTCGAGCCCGACCTCCAGGCCGGTCGGCTGCCTGACGGCCACCGCCAGGGAGATCAGGTCGAGGTTCGCGCGGGCCTCGGTTCGGCCGCGCGAGATGACATAGGGACGGACGACCTGCTCGTCGTAGAGTTGCTCGTCAGGGTTCACGGGTCGCTCCTGACCGAAGAAGACGCCACGGACCGTGCGGGAGACGTCAGGTACTGCCCGACGCGGACCACGAGCATCGCCATCTCGTAGGCGACCAGGCCGACGTCGGCGTCCTCCTCGCAGAGCACGGCGAGGCAGGCGCCCTTGCCGGCGACCGTCACCAGCAGGTAGGCCGACCGCATCTCGATGATGGTCTGCCGGACGGCGCCGCCCTCGAACCGTTCGCTCACGCCGCGCGCCAGCGACTGCACCCCGGCGGCGACCGCCGACAGGTGCTCGGCGCTGGCCATCTCCAGGTCGCGTGAGCTCGCCAGCAGCAGCCCGTCGGAGGACAGCACGATGCCGTGCCGCACCTCCCTGACGTTGCTGACCAGGTCGTCGAGGAGCCAGGCGAGGTCGGCCGCGGTCACCGATCGTCCCCTTCGTTCTGTTGGAGTTCGCGGGCCGCGGTCCGGCCGCGCCGGGTGCCCGACTGGAACGAGCCCATGATGCGCATGATCTCTTCGGGCGACCGTTCGTCGTCGTCTTCTTCGAGTTCGGCGTAGTCGTCGGCCGCGTCGCGCAGCGGCGCGGCGATGTTCGCCTGGGGGACGCGGAAGGGCAGACCTGAGGGGGTGAACTCGGTCACTGTGGCCTCCGGGACGCGCGGAGCGACAGGGGTGTCCTGCACGGGCTCAGGGCGGCGCTGGGTCAGCTGCGCCGCCGGCGCGGCGAGCATGGTGACCTCGGCGAGCCTCTGGGGCGCCTCGGGCAGCAGCTCAGCCGGGGGGATCTCGGCGGGCCGGTCGTCGACGACCAGATCGCGCGGCAGCAGCACGACGGCGGTCGTGCCGCCGTAGGGGGAGCTCTTGAGCGAGACCCTGATGCCGTGGCGTTCGGCCAGGCGGCTGACCACGTAGAGGCCGAGCCGGGCGGTGCTCGAGAGGTTGAACTCCGGCGGGTTGAGGATGCGGGCGTTGGCCTCGTCGAGGTCCTCCTGGGACATGCCCAGGCCCCGGTCCTCGATCTCGATGGCGTAGCCGCTGGCGACCGGGTGGCCGCCGACCTGCACGACCGTGTAGGGCGGCGAGAACGACACGGCGTTCTCGATCACCTCGGCGAGCAGGTGGATGACGTCGCCGACGGCCCGTCCGGTCAGGTCGACCTGGCCCATCGGCATGATCGTCACGCGGGTGTAGTCCTCGACCTCGGCGAGCGCGCCGCGCACCACGTCGACCATCGGGACGGACCGGCGCCAGGCGCGGGCCGGGGTCGCGCCGGAGAGCACGATGAGGTTCTCGGCGTTGCGGCGCATGCGGGTGGCGAGGTGGTCGACCCGGAACAGGTCCTTGAGCTCCTCGGCGTTGGTCTCGCGGCGCTCCATGACGTCGAGCAGGGTGAGCTGGCGGTGCACGAGCGACTGGGTGCGCCGGGCCAGGCTGAGCAGGATGTCGCGGATCGACTGCCGGAGCTCGGCCTCCTCGACGGCGGTCCGGATCGCGGTCTCCTGGACGGCGTTGAACGCCTGGCCCACCTGGCCGATGACGTCGTCGCCGAACTCCAGCGGCGGCGCCTCCTTGGCGACGTCGACCTTCTCGCCGTGGGCGAGCCGCTCGACCACGCCGGGCAGCCGCTCTTCGGCCAGTTCGAGGGCGGCCTCGCGGAGCTTCTCCAGCTGCGCGACCAGCCGCCGCGCGGTGGTGATCGACAGCACGATGGACGCGATGACGGCCACCAGGCCGAGACCGCCGGCCAGCGCCAGCCGCACGAACACGCCCATCGCGACCGGGGTGGCCCGCTCGACCACCCGGTCGCCGCCGGCGACGACCTCGTCCATCATCTGGCCGAGCGCGACGGAGGTGGTCTGCTGCCACTGGGCCGCCGTGACGGGCGGCACCTCCAGCGTCCGGCCGCGTTCCATCACGGCGTTCTCGGTCTGGCGGAGCCGGGTGAACGCGTCGCCGTCGAGCAGGGCGTCGAAGTGGCCCCGGTCGGCGGGCTGCAATTCGGCGACCTGCTCGCCGGTGTGAAAACGCTGGGCGCCGACGATCTGCACGAATTTGGCGTGTTCACCGGCACTGAAACGGCCGGCCGCAATTGCTCCGGCGAGGAGCGCGTCTTCCTGTGAGAGAACTTCGCGGGCGCGCTGGAGGCTGATGAGAGTGCGGGCGTCCTTCGCGATTTGGTCGTCGTCGAGCGTCGCGACGGAGAAATAGGTGCGGAAGATGGCGTCGAGCACCTTGGTGTAGGCCTCGGCCGCCTCGTCGCGGTTGATCTTGCCCTGGTCGATCGACTGACGAACTCCGGCCAGCCCGCCCAGCAGGCCGAACAGCTCGTCGAGGCGCTTGCGCGTGTCGGGGCTGGCGGCGAAGGCGACGTCGTCGCCCCTGGCCAGGGTCTCGAAGTGGGCTCTGGTCTGGTCGGTCCGGACGCGGATCCGGGCCAGGTCGGCCTGCGGCCGGCGGATGGCGAGCTGGACGACCGACGCGCGCCGTTCGTCCTGGAGGGCCAGCATGAGCGGGTCGCTGGGCTCGGCGACACCCTGGTCGAAGGTGTTCACGAAAAGGAGGTTGACGCCTTCCCGAAGGGTGACCCAGGCCGCGAACCCCCAAAGAGCCGCGAGGGACAGGAGGAGCGCCACCACCTTGGTCCGCACTCGGGAATTGCGTAAGCGCATATCAACCACCTTGGGCGTTTCCCGGCGATTTCCAACGGTTCACCGCTTAGCGGGATTACCGGGGCGCAAGCCGCAAGCGCCCCGGGGAACCTTAGCAATGCCGGGAAACACACTCAACTCACGTGTCTCATTTATGTGCTCATATCTGAAGGTAGGCCGCCGCATTCTGTCGTGTAAGATGACGCGCTGCGATCATGGCCGCCCGGACGATCGAAACAGGCAGGTACAGGTCCTTGTCATGCCACAGCGGCGGCCATTCCGAGACGTCGTCCTCTTCGGACAGGAAAACGTGCCCGCGGGCCGCCGCCTCGCGGTGACGGGCGTCGCCGGCCAGCAGGAGCGTCTGCAGGGCGTAGGCCGTCTCCTCCTGAGTGCCGGCCCACCTGCCCCACGACCCGTCCTCCCGCTGACTGGCGAGGATCCAGGTCAGCGCCCTCTCGACCGGGAGCCGGGCGGCCGGGCCGCCGTACTCGTGCAGGGCGAGGGCGGCGCAGGCGGTGGCGTAGAAGGGGCTGGCGTGCCAGCGGTCGGTCCAGGAGCCGTCGGGGAGTTGCCTCTCGGTGAGCCAGGTGACCACCTTGTCCATCCGGGGGCGATAGCGGACGGCGTCCGGCACGAGGGTCAGGTAACGGCCGAGCGCGTCGAGGACGTGGGCGTTCGTGCTGGTGGAGGCGCCTTCTTCGCCTTGCCAGGTGCAGAAGTGGGTGTCGAGCTCGTAGGCGAGCAGGCACTCGGGGTCGTACGGGACGCCGAGCAGCCCCAAGGCGTAGAGGGCCACCGACGTGGTGTCGCAGTCGGGCGGCAGACCCGGTCCGGCCGGGGTGCCCACCGGACCGAGACTGGCCACCAGGTCGGCCGCCATCTCGGCCGGCGGGTCGACGGGGACACCCGCCCTGACCAGTGTGCTCAACACCCAGCCGCGCTCGAAGACGGTGATCGGCAGGCCCACCGGCACCGGCCCGCCGAACCTGCGGGCCACCGCCTCCAGGTGCAGGCGGGCCGGGTTGCCGGGCTCCAGGAGCCCCCGGTCCCCCAGGTAGGCCGCGGTCGCGGCGGGAGAAGCGCCGACCGTGCCAATAGAAGAAACTCCTGTTTGCGCAAAAGACGCGGAATCCCCAGCTATTTCCAAGGCATGGAGCAATTTCTGTGGAACTTGCGCGCCGGATTTCATCCGGACGCGAATTCTTTCGATCGGGGCGGTGCTCATGCCGGGCGGGAGGGGCAGGGCCGACGGGCCGAGACGATCGTTGATCAGGCTGATCAGGTACGGCACGATCAGCTCGATCGCCGGCATGTCGGGCAGCGGCCGCCACGGCTCGGCGGCCAGCAGGCGCGCCAGCGCGGCCACGCCCCGGTGGGCGGCGGCCTCCGGATCGCCCCGGCGCGGGGCCGGATCTCCCCGGTCGAGCGCGGACAGCAGGCCCTCGGTCGCGGACAGGGTCGGCACCAGGTCGTAGCCGTCGGGCAGGCCCCAGCCGCCGTCGGGCCGCTGCCGGGCGCACAGGTAGTCGAGGCGTTCGGTGTGCCCGGCCAGCCAGGGGGCCAGGGTGACCAGGCGGCCGGTCTCGTAGACCGACGGCGACACGTCGCCCCACGGCTTGGCCATCAGATCGCCGACCAGGTCGTCGGCGCTCACAGGCTTCCCCAGTAGTCGGCGACGCCGTAGAAGCCGGAGCTGTAGCCGATCTGGCGGCCCAGATATCCGGCCTGGGGGCCGTCGCCGATGAGCTCGCGCGCGCTGCCGACCAGGACGCGGATGTGGGCGCGGATCTCGTCGGGGGTCGGGCCGAGCATCAGGGCGTTGAGGTCGCCCCAGGTCACGTCCCGGTGGTGGGTGGCCAGGTCGTTGAGCAGGCGCAGCACCTTCTGCACCTCGTCGCTGGCCGGGATCAGCGCGGGCACCCCGGTGACGCCGCCGGCGATCCAGTGGGCGACGTTGACCAGCGTCGATCCGAAGTTGGCGGCGTTGTCGAGATAGGCGGCGAAGGTGGGCAGCTCGTCGCCGGTCTTCCAGGCGAACTCCTGGCGCATGGCGTGCAGCGTCCGGGCGAGCTCGGCCTCGAAGAGGCCGCTGCCGTCGGCGACCTCGGCGCGGATCTCACCCAGGAAGGCGGTCAGCGGGCTCTCCTCCTCGCCTTCGAGGCACTCCTCCACGATCGCGTCGACCTCGGAGAGCTTCTCGGCGCGGTGGTCGACCAGCCAGTCGACCGCGAAGATCCAGAGCGACAGCCGGTTGGCCACCCGCAGATCGGCCACGCTGGCGTCGGGCGAGCCGAAGGCGTTGGCCAGCGAGACGGCGGTGAACAGGGTCGCGTCGAACGGCTGGGCCGGGAAGAGCCCGGGATGGGCGGCGGCGCAGGCGGTCAGGTCGCGCGCGGAGGCCGCCGCCAGGCCGCTCACCCGGCCGGCGCTGTGGGCGTCGATCACTTCTTCACCGGGCGCAGGATCATCTCGATCTTCTTGCGGCTGCGCAGCGTGCCGGCCGGCTGCACCGGGAACGGCCCCTCGGTCACCAGCTCGGGCCGGAACCGCTTGAGCAGCCCGGCGATCAGCAGCGGCGCCTCGATGTAGAACAGGTGCTGCCCGAGGCACTGGTGCGGGCCCGCTCCGAACGGCAGGTAGACGTAGCGGCTGCGGCGCTGCTCGGTGTGCGGGTCGAACCGCTCGGGCCGGAAGGCCAGCGGGTCGGGCCAGAAGTCGTCCAGGCGGTGGGTGACATAGGGGCTGATGAGCACCTGCGACCCGGCCCTGATGGTGACCCCGCCGATCTCGCGGGTCCGCACGACCATGCGCGGCATCGCCCATCCGGACGGGTAGAGGCGGAGCATCTCGCGCAGCACCATGGTCAGGTAGCGCAGCTTCGGCAGGGTCCGGGCGTCGACCGGGCCGTCGCCGGTGACCTCGTCGATCTCGGCGTAGAGCTTCGCGGCCACCTCGGGGTGGTCGTGCAGGATCGGCCACAGCCAGGTGAGCGCGACCGCGGTGGTCTCGGCGGCGGCGCCGTAGATGCTGGCCAGGTCGTCTCTCAGCTTGACGTCGGTGAGCTCGCGACCCTCGCCGTCGCGGGCTCGGACCAGCGCCGAGATGATGTCGGGCCCGTCGCTCTTCTCCGTGCGGGCCTGCCGGATCAGCGGGTAGATCACGTCGTCGATGACCTGCCGGGCGCCCATGAACTTCCGGTCGCCGGGCAGCGGCACCCGGTCGGGCACGAACGGCAGCGCGATCCGGAAGCCGAAGGAGGTGTTCGCGGTGGCGTACGCGGGCCCGAGGACCTCGGCGTCGCGCGGGGAGATCCGGTCGCCGAACAGCACCGAGATGACCGCGCGGGTGACGATGCGGTTCATCTCCTCCATCGCGTCGATCGTCACGCCGGGGGTGAGTTCGTCGAGGCCCTCGTCGATCGTCGCCGCCATGTCGGCGGTGAGCGAGGAGACGTACCGGGAGGTGAAGAGCGGCTGGAGGACCTTGCGGCTGTCGGCCCAGCCGGGCCCCTCGCCGATCACGCTGTCGCCGAGCAGCCGCTCGATGGGCTTCCAGAACATGCCCTTGCGCAGGTAGCTCGTCCAGTCGCCGCGCAGCGCCTGCTGGAGGTGGTCGGGGTGGCTCAGCAGATAGGGCCGGAACGGCCCGACGTCCAGCCGGACGATCTCACCCCGGGCCTCTCGTGCCACCTCGGCCAGGCCCTCCAGGGGCGCTCGGACGACCATCGGCAGCAGCCGGCGCAACGGCAGGTTGCGCTGGGGCCGGGCGGGTCTCGCGGATGTCTCGACGGACATTTCTTGGTGCTCCCCACAGGTATGGATACGCGCAGCGCAAACAGCGCTCACGGCGGATGAGCGCTTGAATGGTCCAAGAGAGTCGTGCGGTGGATGACATTCCGTGGAGTGTCGGATACCTCCATTTCACTGGCAATATGTCGTACCTGTGATGCTTTGCCATCTCTACTGCACCACCGGCGCAGTATCACATGATCAAATGACGATGATCAATATTGCAGGGTAGTGACACCTTTGTGGGCACCTGACCGAAATACATGGATCGGTCCCAATTGCCGGATTTGAGATACCAAAATGGGAATCTGACCCGCCGGAACACCTCTAGTCGAGAGGCCTGTGGGGCTGGTTGGATCACGGGGTGCCCCGTCACGTCCCTGTGATGTCCGGCGTGACGTCCCGCGTGTCGTCCGCCATGAGATCCGCTGTGGACCCCGCCGCCCTCCGCGCCGCCGGTGCCGGATCTGCCCTGCTCACGGCGCTGCTCCTGGCCCTGAACGCGGCCGACCCCACCGGCCTGCTGGCCCCCGGTCCCGTCGAGGGCGGGCTGACCGTCACCGCCTTCCTCGGCGCCTCCTACCTGCTGCGGCGGGGTTTCCTCGCGACGTGGGGCCTGGTCGTGCTGGCCGCCGTCGCGGGGCGCTTCGTTGGGACCGTTCCGCAGGGCGAGGGGCCGCTGACCACCGCGTGGGCGACCGGGTTCACCGGGGTCTACCTGGGCTTTCTCTGCTGGCCCGCCGCGATCCCGGCTTGGATCGTGACACGCCGGGCCCGCCCCGCGCGGGGACGGCCGGTGCCGGAGTTCACGCTGATGGCGGCGTTCGCGGCGATCGGCGGGCTGCTCGTGCTCGGGCACTCGTGGTGGACGCACTCCCCCGTCGGCTACGCCTTCGGCGGCGGCTGGTGGTTCTTCGCGCCGACCCCCGACGCCGGGGTCGTCGGCGGGGTCATGGGGCTCGTGGTCTTCCTCGCCGTCGTCCACCTCGCCTCGGCCCGGCTGGCGGCGGGCCCGGGGCGGTTCGTCGGGTGCTGGCTCGCGTGCGTCTGCGGCGGGCTGTTCCTGGGCTTCGCCCAGACGGTCACGGCCCTTTTCGCGTACGGCCCCGCCGACGCCCTGACCACCGACCTGTGGCCGCTGTTCTCCCTGGTCATCAGGATGGCGGTGGGCGTCTCCTACGGCGCGGTGATCGGCCTGTTCGCGGCCACGGCCACCGTCCTGCTGCCCGGCCGGAAGAGGGTGGTGCCCGCGCTGGCCCTGGCGATGGCGCTGTCACCGGAGGCCACCGCCCTGGCCGGTCCGGCGATCAGCGACGCCCACGGCCGCCAGATCCTCTTACGCGGCGTCGGGGTGAACCAGCTCGTCGACTACTGGAGCGGCGACTCCACCAAGGAGACCGTACGCCCCCTGACCGAGGCCGACTTCGGGCAGATGGCCGCGATGGGCTTCTCGGTGGTCCGCCTGGCCGTCTCCTGGTCGCTGCTCGAACCCGTCCCCGGCACGCTCGACGCCGGCTACGTCGCCCGCATCCGCCGCGCGGTCGACCAGGCCGCCGCCCACGACATGGTCACCGTCATCGACCTGCACCAGGACGCCTGGGGCCGGGGCGTCGTCGCCCCGATGGGCACCACCTGCCCGATCGGCACCACCCCGCTGACCGGCGGGGACGGCGCGCCCGGCTGGGCCACCCCGTTCGACGGCAGCAGGCGCTGCGCGTTCCTGCGCAGGGAGCTGGCCCCGGTGGTCAGCCGGGCCTTCACCGACTTCTACGCCGACCGCGACGGCGTCCAGTCGCGGCTGGTCGCGACCTGGGGACGGCTGGCCCGCGAGTTCGCCACCTCGACCGCGGTCGCCGGGTTCGAGCTCTTGAACGACCCCAGTCTCGGCGAGACCCCGCCGCTGACCTCCTCGGCCGCCCTCGGCCGTTTCTACGCCCGCGCCGTCGCGTCCATCCGGGCCGCCGAACGGGCGGCGGGCGGCCACCGCCACCTGATCTTCTTCGAGCCGGCCGACCTGTGGTCGCCCTGGCCCGGCTTCGCCCGCGATCCCGCCCTGGTGCTGACCGTCAAGACAGACAACCTGCCGATCGACCCGGCCCGCGCGGTCGCCCTCGCCGCCCGGATGGCCGAGCGCTACGGCACCCCGCTGTGGACCAACGCGTGGGGCGAGGGGCGGCTGGAGGCGTACGCGAAAGCGGAGGACGACGCCCTGATCGGCGGCGCGTTCTGGGTGTGGAAGCGGGCCTGCGGCGACCCCGAGCTGTTCGGCGCCGGCGCGGCGACCGCCGGGAACCTGATGGTCGTCGACTGCGCGACCGGCGCGGAGATCGCCCCGTCACCCTCCGTGACCAAGGTGGTGAGCAGGGCCTACCCGAGGGCGGTGCCGGGCCGCCTCGCCTCGGTGTCGTCGGACCCGGAGCGTCGCCACCTGCGGCTGACCGGAACCGGGGGAACCGGACGGTGCGATCTCGACGTGTGGGCGCCGGGCGCGGCCCGCCCGGCGGTGACGTCGTCGGGGATCTCCGGCGTGAGGTTCCGTGAAGTGCCCGGCGGCTGGCGGATCTCCGGCTGCCCGGCGGGCGATTTCACGCTGGAACTGCGGTGATACGCCCGGATCAGGCGGTCGCGGTGATCAGCCAGGCGAGGCCCAGCAGGATGACGACCGGGATCAGCCAGACGACGACCTCGATCGCGAACTCCTTGTACATGAGCCTTCCTTTCCTTGAGGTCCGCAGTTTTCGATCCGCAGCATATTGGGTGACCCGAAATCCGCAGTAGTCAGCGTTCCGCCGTCACGGTGACGGAACTCTCCGTGACGGCGAAGCCGGGCAGAATCGGCGCATGCGCTACATCATCATCGGAGCCGGCGGCATCGGGGGCACCATCGGCGCCCGCCTCTTCCGGTCCGGCCACGACGTCGTCGTATCCGCCCGAGGGTCTCATCTCGCCGCGCTCCGCTCAACCGGACTGCGTTTCGTGACGCCGAACGGCTCGGAAACTCTGCCGATCCCCGCCGTGGGCGGCCCTGCCGACCTGGAGCTGCGCGAGGGCGACGTGCTGATCGTCGCCACCAAGACGCAGGACACGACCGCGGCGCTGGAGGCGTGGGCGCCCCACGCCGACGGCCTGCCGGTGGTGTGCGCCCAGAACGCCGTCGAGAACGAACGCCTGGCCCTGCGCCTGTTCTCCGACGTCTACGGGATGCTGGTCTGGATGCCCGCCCTCCACCTGGAGCCCGGCACGATCGTCGCCTACGGCACCCCGAAGTCCGGCATGCTCCCCCTCGGACGTTATCCACAGGGTGTGGACAAACTGGCCGAGACGATCGCCGCCGACCTCGACCGCAGCGGCTTCGCCTCGTGGGCCGACCCCGCGATCATGCGCTGGAAGTACGGCAAACTCCTCGGCAACCTCGGCAACGCCGTCGAGGCGCTGGCCGGCCCGGGTCCCGCCGGTCGCGACCTCGCCCGGCGCGCCCGCGAGGAGGGCCTCGCGGCGCTGACCGCCGCCGGCGTCGACGTGACCACCCCGGCGGAGGAGCGCGACCGGCGAGGCGACCTGGTCGAGCACGGCGAGATCGCGGGCGTCCCCCGGCCGGGCGGCTCGTCGTGGCAGAGCCTGGCCAAGGGCAGCGGCACGATCGAGGCCGACTACCTCAACGGTGAGATCGTCCTGCTCGGCCGGCTGCACGGCGTCCCGACCCCGGTGAACGCCGTGCTCCAGCGTGAGGCCAACCGGGCCGCGCGGGAGCGGCGGGCCCCCGGATCGATCGATGCGGCCGCGCTGACTGAACTGGTTCAGTCATGAAACGTACATAGGTCAGCGCAGGTCAGAGCGTCGGGCCAGACGGGATTCTTGGGCCGCAGGCGAACCGGTTCTTAGCATCCGGCCCGTGAAGACGTCGAAGATGAGCGCCCTCGTGGCGGCTCTGGTGCTGCTCGCCGCGTTCCTCGTCACGCGGCCCGCCGAGGCGGCCACGGTGCGGATCATGCCGCTGGGCGACTCGATCACCGGCTCTCCCGGCTGCTGGCGCGCCCTGCTGTGGCAGCGCCTCCAGCAGACCGGCCACACCGACGTCGACATGGTCGGCACACTCGGCCCGCAGGGCTGCGGGTTCGCCTACGACGGCGAGAACGAGGGCCACGGCGGCTTCCTCGTGACCAACGTCGCGGCCCAGAACCAGCTCGTCGGCTGGCTGAACGCGACCAGCCCCGACATCGTGATGATGCACTTCGGCACCAACGACGTCTGGAGCAACCGCCCCACCCAGCAGATCCTCGACGCCTACTCGACCCTGGTCACCCAGATGCGGGCCAAGAACCCCGCCATGAAGATCCTGGTCGCCAAGATCATCCCGATGAACCCGCCGACGTGCGGCGAGTGCGCGGCCAGGACCGTCGCCCTCAACAACGCGATCCCGGCCTGGGCGGCGGCCCGCACGACGGCCCAGTCCCCGATCGTCGTCGTCGACCAGTGGACCGGCTTCAGCACCGCGACCGACACCTACGACGGCGTCCACCCGAACGCGTCGGGCGACCAGAAGATGTCCAACGCCTGGTACCCGGCCCTCACCGCCGCCATCAACGGCACCACCCCCTCCCCGTCGCCCACCCCCTCCCCGTCGCCCAGCCCCTCACCGTCGCCCTCTCCCTCGCCTTCGCCCAGCCCGTCGCCGTCGCCGAGCCCCTCCCCCAGCCCGTCGCCCTCACCCCAGCCGGGTGGCTGCACCGCGGCCTACAAGCCAGGCACCCAGTGGGGCGGCGGGTTCCAGGCCGAGGTGGTCGTCACGGCCGGGAGCGCGGCGATCAGCGCGTGGACGGTCCGCTGGACCTTCGCGAACGGCCAGCAGATCACCCAGCTCTGGAACGGCTCCCACACCCAGTCGGGCGGCCAGGTGACGGTGCGGAACGCCGTCTACAACGGCAACCTGGCGGCAGGCGCCGCCACCACCTTCGGCTTCCTCGCCTCGTGGAACGGCGCCAACCCCGCTCCCACCCTCGCCTGCACCTCTGGGTGACCCGAGACTCGGCCGATCGCACCACCTGACCTAGGCGGTCGGCCGAACCACGCGAGGCCGGCCTGACAGCGGCCCCGCGAACCTTGGAGCCGTGGCCACCCCAGGCCACGGCTCCAAGGCGTTCCCGGCCTCGCGATGACGCCCAGCCTCGCTCACTCCTCGGCAGGTGCGTCTGTCCGGATGTGTGCCGCGAAGAACCCCATGACCGCGTCGGTCAGTTCGGCCGGCTTCTTCTCCGGGGCGAAGTGGTCGAGCCCCGGGAAGGTCGCCGTCTCGGCGCGGGGGATCGTCTCCGCCAGCCGGGGCAGGGCGGCGGTCTGCGCGCTCTGGCCATGCATGATCAGGACCGGGGCCTCGACGGTGCGGTAGTCGGCCAGATGCGGGTCGAGCCTCCCCACCTCGGCGTGTTCGCCGATCGTCTGGGGCATGAGGGCCAGCTTCCGCGCCCTCTCCGCACGGGGCATCGCGAACCGCAGGATCACCGTGAGGAGCCACCGGGGTACCCGTCCCGTCTGCTCGGGGTTGACGCCTCGGATGAAGGTCAGAAACGCCGCCTCGTTCCTCCCTTCGGCCACCTCGCGCCGGGCGCGCTCGATCCAGCCGACCGGGATCGACCCTCCGGCCGACACCCCCGGCTCGTAGACGGCGACCGCGTCGTAGGCGGGGTTCCCGCACGCCGCCCGCAGCGCCACCAGCCCGCCGAAGCTGTGCCCGAAGATCAGCCGCGCCCCCGTCCTCGCCCGCACCGCCTCGACGTCCTCACACTCGCGCGCGATGCCGTAGCGGCCGCCCTGCGGTCCGCTGCGCCCACGGCCGCGCCGCTGCACGACGTGCACGGTGTGCCGCCCCGCCAGGAGCGCGGCGAAGGCGGCGAAGTCGTCCGCCACGGCGAGCGCGCCGGGGACGACGATGACGTGGGGCCCGTGTCCCACGGTCAGATATTCGATCGGCGTGCCATCCGCCGACGTCACCAGTTCAGTCATGCATACAACGTACGCACAACCATCCCGATACGGTCATACAGCTAGTACAGTACGTCGACCGCACTAGTACACCTGGAGTCCGATGACCGACCGGCCGCTCTACCTGCGCATCGCCGACGAGATCGCCGCGGACATCCGCTCCGGACGGCTGCCGGAAGGCCGGCCCGCCCCGTCGACCCGGCAGATCGTCCGGGATCGGGGCGTCGCTATGGCCACCGCGACCAAAGTGATCGGCACCCTCCGCGACCAGGGCCTGGTCGAGACCGTCCCCGGCCGCGGCACCGTCGTGCGGCGGCGCGGCGCCGCTCCACGCCCGTCACGGTCGAGGCTGTCGGCCGCCGAGATCGTCGAGGCCGCGGTCGAGATCGCCGACGCCGAGGGACTGGCGCTGGTGACGATGCGGAGGGTGGCCGTCTCGCTGGGGGCGTCCACGATGGCGCTCTACCGCCATGTCCCCAACCGCAATGACCTCACCCTCCGCATGGCCGACCACGTCTTCACCGGAGCGCGGCTCCCCGACATCCGTCTGGCGGACTGGCGTCGCCGCCTGGAGGTGGCGGCCCGGCTGTTCTGGGCGGTCTTCTCCCGCCATCCCTGGGCCGCCGAGATCTTCTCGCTGAGCCGCCCCCAGCTCCTGCCCAACGTGCTGCCGATCGCCGAGTGGTCGTTCGCCACGCTGCACGCGATGGGGTTCTCCGCCCACGACATGCTGTGCACCCATATCAACCTGTTCGGCCAGGTCCGCGGCATGGCCCTGGTCCGCCTGGCGGAGGCGCGCGCCGAGGAGGACACGGGGATGTCGGCCGACGACTGGATGCGCGTCCGGGGCGGCGACCTGGGCCGCTGGGCGAGCGATCATCCGGGCGTGGGCCATGTCGTGCAAGAGGAGTTCGACTTCGACCTCGACACGATCTTCGAGTTCGGCCTCCAGCGCCTCCTCGACGGCGTGGCGGCCCATCACCGCGCGCTCGGGCTCTAGGGCTGGAAGCGGTAGCCCATCCCCGGTTCGGTCACCAGGTGGATCGGGTGGGCCGGGTCGCTCTCCAGCTTCCTGCGGAGCTGGGCGAAGTACTGCCGCAGGTAGTGGGTCTCCTTGAGATAGGCGGGGCCCCAGACCTCGGTCAGGAGCTGGCGCTGCGAGATGAGTTTGCCCGGGTTTCGGACCAGGATCTCCAGCAGGTGCCACTCGGTGGGCGTGAGCCGCACACCGCCGCTGATGGTCTTGTCGGACAGGTCGACCACGTGATCGCCGATCTTCACCGTCACCGGTTCGCCGCCGGAGGAGGCGGTGCGGCGGGTGACCGCGCGGATGCGGGCCAGGAGTTCGTCGATGCCGAAGGGCTTGGTGACGTAGTCGTCGGCGCCGGCGTCGAGCGCGCCGACCTTGTCGGTGCTGCCCGCCCGGCCGGAGAGCACGATGATCGGCACCTTGGTCCAGCCGCGCAGCCCGTGGATGACCTCCACCCCGTCGAGGTCGGGCAGGCCCAGGTCGAGCACGACCAGGTCCGGGTGCCAGTCGGCGGCCAGGCGCAGCGCGGCGGCGCCGTCGGGAGCCACGGCGACGTCGTATTCGCGGGCCGCCAGGTTGATCCGCAGCGCGCGCAGCAGCTGAGGCTCATCGTCGACAACGAGGATCCGCGTCATGAATGCGAGGCTACGCCGGTCTTGGGCAGAGATATCCCGCTAGGGTGCTGATCGCGTATCTGAGGAGGAATTCATGAGCGAATACGCTCCCACCTTCGCCCTCGTCGACGCCGACGGGGACGGCCTCATCTCGGCCGAAGAGCTGACCCGCCTGGCGGATCTGCTCGGCCAGCCGCTCGGTGAGGCGGGCGCCGCCGCGGTGATCGCCAAGGTCGACGGCGACGGCGACGGCCGGATCAACCTGACCGAGTTCGGCAACTGGCTGGAGTCGTCCCGCTAGACGATCCACGGCCGGGGTGCGCTCCCCTTTCCGTCACGGCCATCTTCCCGTCACGGCGGCACCCCGGCCCGATCTTCTTTCTTCTCCGTCACGGCTCCGCCCACCCCGGCCCCGACCGCCGTCTCCGGTCCTCTCCGTAACCGGCGCTGACCACCCGCTCCCGGCCGCGCCCCGTCACGGCCGGCTATCGGCGGTCGAGAACCTCTCCTGTGAACGGGTCGATCTCGATCGCGGCCTCGGGGTCGACTGCGCAGCCCTGGCCGGTGCACTCCTGGTCTTCCTCGCGGTAGCCCTGGGGGAACGGCGACGTCTCGTCGCCGAACTCGCCCGCGTCCCCGATGGGACAGCCGCCTTCGCAGGTCAGGTCGACCGAGGGGGCCTCCACGGGAGTCGCGCCCTCCAGCCCTCCCGGGACCCCTCCGGACATCCCTGAGACCGGGGCCGCCGAGGTCGTCAGGACGGCGGCTGCCGCGAGGGCCATCACGATCTTGCCGAGCGCCGAGGCCTTTCCGGCGAGCGTGCCGCCTTCGACCTCGATCTCCTCGGCTGTCCCGAATTCACCCATGCGGGGCAGTAGATCACGTCTCCCCGCTGGTCCGCAGGCCGCGCACGCTGTCCCTCGAGTGGAGCCCGAACCGCGGATCGACGGCCGTCTCCCCGGCCAGGACCGAGGTCAGGTAGGTCGCCAGGGCCGGGGCGTGCTTGAAGCCGTGGCCGCTGTCGCCGCCCAGCACCCAGACGCCCTCCTCGATCTCGGTGATGACCCATTCGGCGTCGGGGGTGACGGCGTACTGGCAGACCTGGGTGAGGCCCAGCGGCGTCCCGGCCAGCGAGGGGAAGCGCCGGGCCAGGTAGTCGCGGGCCCGGCGTTCGCTGGAGGCGAGGATCCCGTCGCGCGGGGACTCGGGGTCGAACCCGGGTTCCCCCTCGACGTCGCTGGTGATCTTCATGCCGTGGCCGCCGATGTCGCCGTGGCCGTAGGCGGAGGAGCTGTAGTCGCAGAACGCGGGCACGCCGGTCCAGCCGGCCGCGAAGTGGGTGGTGTCCTGGCGGGTGACCTCGATGGGCAGGCCCTCGAAGAGGCCGGGCAGCCACGCCCCGCAGGCCCAGACGACCTGGTCGCCGGTGAGGATCTCGCCGTCGACCAGCACGTTGCGGCCGTCGGGGACGGCGGTCCCGGTGATCAGGGTGACCCCGGCGTCCCGGGCCAGACCTGTGGTCACCTCGGTCGCCCGCCGGGCCCGGACCACGCCGGCCTCGGGCTCATAGAGGACCGTGGCCAGGTCGTCGTGGCGCATCTCGGGGTAGAACATGGCGGCTTCGGCGGGGTCGAGCAGCGTACAGGGGATGTCGAGGTCTTTGAGGACCTCGGCGCTGCGGACCTCCCAGCCGTCGGGCTCCCGGCCGAACCACATCACGCCCTGCGGGAGGAAGATCTCCTCGCCGACGCGCTCGTTGAGGGCCAGCCAGTCGCGGGTCGCCTGCCAGGCCATCCGGGCGTAGAACTCCGAGGTCCCGTGGGCCGACCGGACCAGGCGGGTCTCCCCGGCGCTGGCGCGGCGCGGGTCGGCTCCGGCCAGGCGTTCGACGAGGGTCACCCGGCGGCCCGACTCGGCGAGGCGGAGGGCCAGCGACGCGCCCCAGATGCCGGCGCCCACCACAATCACGTTCTGCACCGTCCCATAATCGGTCACATGGCTGTTGAGTCGGCACAGACCCTTGAGCGGGGATTAAGGCTGCTTCGTCTCCTCGCGGAGACGCCGGGCGGGCTCACGCCGACGGAGCTGGCGGCGGCGCTGGGCGTCAGCAGGCCGGTCGTCTACCGGCTGGTGGCCTCGCTGCAGAACGAGGGGTTCGCGCGCCGCGACGCGGCCGGACGGGTGCTGCTCGGGTTCGGCGTGGTGAGGCTGGCCCAGGCGGTGCAGCCGCTGCTGATGGCGGCGGCGGTCCCGGCGCTGCGGCGGCTGGCCGAGGGGTCGGGCGCGACCGCCCACCTGACCGTCGCCGAGGGGTCCGAGGGGCTGGCCGTCGCGGTGGTCGAGCCGTCGTGGACGAATCTTCACGTCGCCTACCGGGCAGGATCCCGTCATCCGCTGTCGAAGGGCGCCGCCGGGCTGGCGATCCTGTCGCTGCGCGAGGGCAGGCCGCGTATTCAGGCCACCGAGGGGCAGCTCCAGGAGGGAGCCCGGGGCGTGGCCGCGCCGATCACGGGGCTCGGGTGGCTGGAGGCGTCGGTCGGGATCATCTCGTTCGGCGATCTCGACGTCTCGGTCGCGGGCCCGCTCGTGTCGGAGGCGGCCAAGGAGCTCGGGGAGGCGCTTGACGTATAGTGGACGGTAACGTCCGGTATGCGTACAGGGAGGCGACGATGCCGCACTATCGCACCGTGGGAGAGGTTCCCCGTAAACGCCATGTCCAGTTCCGCCGTCCGGACGGCGGCCTCTACGCCGAGGAACTGATGGGCGAGGAGGGGTTCTCCTCCGACGCCTCCCTGCTCTACCACCGCCACGCGCCCACCGCCATCACCAAGGCCGAGAGCGTCGCCGCGAATCACCACGCCCTGGAGCCCAACCTGCCGCTGTCACCCCGGCACTTCCGGACACAGGACCTCGCCCCCGACGGCGACCTCGTCTCGGGCCGGCGGCTGCTCGCGGGCAACGGCGACGTGCGGATCGGCTACGCCGCGACCGACCGTCCGAGCGAGCTCTACCGCGACTCGATGGGCGACGAGTGCGTCTACATCAAGTCGGGCCGGGCCCGGTTCGAGTCGATGTACGGCGCGCTGGAGGTCGGCGAGGGCGACTACGTGGTGATCCCCACGGGGACCATCCACCGCTGGGTGCCGTCGGGGCCCGTGGAGGCCCTCACGATCGAGGCCTCCGGGCACATCCGGCCGCCCAAGCGCTACCTCTCCCAGTTCGGCCAGTTCCTGGAGCACGCCCCCTACTCCGAGCGCGACCTCCGCGCCCCTGCCGAGCCTCTCGTCGTCGAGGGCGAGGACGTCCCGGTCCTGGTCCGGACGCGGGGCGGGCTGACCCGGCTGACCTACCGCAACCACCCGTTCGACGTGGTCGGCTGGGACGGGTGCCTCTACCCCTACGTGTTCAACATCAGCGACTTCGAGCCGGTGGTGAAGCGGACCCACGCGCCGCCGCCCGTCCACCAGACGTTCGAGGGGCCGGGCTTCGTGATCTGCTCGTTCTGCCCCCGGCCGCTCGACTTCCACCCGGACGCGGTGCCGATCCCGTACAACCACCACAACGTCGACTCCGACGAGTTCATGTTCTACGTCGGCGGCGACTACTCGGCGCGGGCCGGTTCCGGCATCGACGTCGGGTCGGTGTCGCTCCACCCGGCCGGGTTCACCCACGGGCCGCAGCCGGGGGCGGTCGAGGCGGTCATCGCGTCGGGGGCGACCCACACGTCCGAGCTGGCCGTCATGATCGACACGTTCCGGCCGCTCGACCTCGGGCCGGGGGCGCTGGCCTGCGAAGACGGCGACTACGCCTGGACCTGGGCGCGATGAACCCGCTGTTCGCCGCCCTGGTCGACGACGCGGGGCTGTTCCCGCCCACCTCCCTGCCGATGGCCGACGCGCTGGCCCGCCACGAGGCCGACCGCGCGGCCGGCAGCAGGGTCCTCACCCACCGGTTCCTCTGCCTGGCCAGCCGCCTGCACGAGATCACCTCGCCCCGGCCCGAGAGGATCGGCGTGATCGTCGACGACCCCCACGCCGACCTGGGCGACGCCGACCTGATCGAGGTGCGGCTCGGCAAGCCCGTGCCGCACACCGACGCGCGGCTGTTCGTCGAGGTCACCGCAGACGAGCTCGACGGAATGGACGCCGTCACCCATCCGGGGCACACGGGCCGCGCCGGGTTCAAGATCAGGTGTGGCGGGCTCACCCGGGAGGCGTTCCCCTCACCCGAGGAGGTGGCCCGGTTCATCACCTTCTGCGCCCGCAACGCCATCCCGTTCAAGGCGACCGCCGGGCTCCACCACGCCGTCCGCCACTACGACACCACGCTCGGCGTCTGGCGGCACGGGTTCCTCAACCTGCTGCTGGCCACCCACGCCGCCCTGCACGACGGCGACCCGCTGCCGATCCTGGCCTCCTCCGAAGCGGATCGGCTGGCGCGTCTGGCGGTGGCCGTGCCAGAGGAAGAGGCTCTGAGAACCCGGGAGAGCCTGGTCTCCTACGGCTCGTGCAGCACCGCCCAGCCCATCGCCGACCTGCGAGAACTCGGTCTGATCGGAGAAGACGCGTGAGTTTCGGGCTCGACAACCTCCCCTATGGCGTGTTCTCGGTCGACGGCGGAAGTCCCCGCGTCGGGGTGCGGCTGGAAGACCAGGTGCTCGACCTGGCGCCCCTCCTGCACGACGACGTGTTCCTGGCGCCGAACCTCAACCCGTTCATGGCCCGGGGCCGCGCCGCCTGGCGGGCGACCAGGGGCCGCGTCCAGGATCTGCTCGCCGACGACCGCGGCGCCGAGCACCTGATCCCCCTCGATCGGGTACGCCTCCACCTGCCCGTCGACGTGGCCGACTACGTCGACTTCTACGCCTCCCTCGAACACGCCTCCAACCTGGGCCGCATCTTCCGCCCCAGCGAGGAGCCGCTGAAGCCCAACTGGCGGCACCTGCCGGTCGGCTACCACGGCCGGGCCGGCACGGTCGTCGTCTCCGGCACGGAGATCCGCCGCCCCTGCGGCCAGCGCCCCTCGTTCGGCCCGTCGATGAAGCTCGACATCGAGGCCGAAGTGGGGTTCGTCGTGGGCGCGGGCAGCGGCCTGTGCGAGCAGCCCGGCGCGTTCGAGGAGCACGTCTTCGGCGTCGTCCTGGTCAACGACTGGAGCGCCCGCGACATCCAGGCCTGGGAGTACGTCCCCCTCGGCCCCTTCCTCGGCAAGTCGTTCGCCACCTCGATCTCCGCCTGGGTCACCCCGCTCGACGCCCTCGAACACGCCCGCGTCACCGGCCGCACCCAGGACCCCGCGCCCCTCGACTACCTGCGCCGCAACGCCGAATGGGGCCTCGACCTCGGCATGACGGTCACGCTGAACGGCGAGGCGATCAGCCACCCGAACTACCGGGACATGTACTGGACCCCCGATCAGATGCTCGCCCACATGACCGTCAACGGCGCCTCCCTGCGCACCGGCGACCTCTACGCCAGCGGCACCGTCTCCGGCGCCGACGCCCCCGGCTCGCTGATCGAGATGACGTGGAACGGCGCCCGGCCGCTGAAGAGCGGCCAGTCGTTCCTCGAAGACGGCGACACGGTCACGATCACCGCCACGACCCCGTCAGGGCTCTCCCTCGGGGAGGTAACCGGCCGTATCCTGCCCGCTACCGTTCGGTAGCGTTGGCGTGGTGCCGCGCCTCTTCTTCCTGTTCACGGCCCTGATCACCCTCGTCGGTTGCTCACCGGTGACCGCCCTGACCCCCGTCGGCGTCGCGATCTCCCCCTCCCTGGGCGAGACGCGGGCGGTCCCCGACCGGGGCCTGACGATCAGAGCCGTCGGCGGCGTCCTGAAGTCGGTCGTGGTGACCGCCGCCGGCCAGAACGTCCCGGGCAGGTTCAACCGGGAGAAGACCGAGTGGCGCTCGTCGTGGACGCTGCGCCCCGGCACCGACCACCTCGTCTCCGCCGTCACCTCCGACCGCCGCGTCTCCGGCCGCTTCCGCACCCTGATGGGCACCGCGCCGACCCCGCCGAAGGTCGACCCCCTCCCCGGCGAGACCGTGGGCGTCGGCATGCCGATCGTGGTCACCTTCCCGGTCCCGGTGCCCGACCGGGCCGCCGTCGAGCGCGCCTTGGAGGTCGTGCCCGACCGCCCGGTCGAAGGCGGCTGGCACTGGTTCTCCGACACCCAGGTCGTCTGGCGTCCCCGCTACTACTGGCAGCCCGGCACCCGGGTCCGCTTCACCGCCCACCTGACCGGCCTGCGCTTCGCCCCCAACGTGTACGGCACCACGGATCCCACCGCCACCTTCGTCATCGGCCGCAGCATGACCAGCCTCATCGACACGCGCACGTTCCGGATGACCGTCCACCGGGACGGGGTGCCGGTCCAGGACATGCCGATCAGCGCCGGCATGGCCACGACCAGGGAATACACCACCACCAGCGGCGTCCACCTGACGATGGAGAAGAAGGAGAAGGTCCGCATGGTCGCGCCGCGCCGCAAACCGGGCGACCCCGAGTACTACGACCTGATGATCGACCACGCCGTCCGCATCTCCAACAGCGGCGAGTACGTCCACGCCAAGGACAACCTGTGGGCCCAGGGCCGCCTGAACGTCAGCCACGGCTGCGTCAACGCCCGCCCGGACCAGGCCAAGTGGTTCTTCGACAACTCGCTCCGGGGAGACCCCGTAGTGATCGTCGGCACCGACAGGCCCCTCGAACCGGCCAACGGATGGGGTTTCTGGCAACTGGCATGGAACGACTGGAAGGCGGGCAGCACTCTCTCTTCCTGACATGTAGGTTGATAGAAGGAACCCCCTATGGATAGGGCGGTGCAAATGGATTCGTGGATCGTGTGGCTGATCCTGGCGGCGGCGCTGGGCGTCGCGGAACTCTTCACGCTGACCGCCGCCATGGGCATCATCTCCGTCGCGGCCCTGCTCACCGCGGGCGTCGCCGCGGTCGGGCTGCCGGCCGGCCTGCAACTCCTGGTCTTCGTCCTCGCCTCCGGCGGCGGCCTGCTCGGCCTCCGTCCCCTGGCCATGCGCCACCTGAAGCAGCCGCCCGCCCAGAAGTTCGGCGTCTCGGCCCTGGTCGGCAAACCCGCCTACGTGACCCACGAGGTCACCGGCCGAGGCGGCCGGGTCAAGATCGGCGGTGAGGAGTGGTCGGCCCGCGCCTATGACGACACCCTCGTCATCCCCGTGGGCGCCACCGTCGACGTGTTCGAGATCGAGGGCGCCACCGCCCTTGTTTATCCTCGGGAGTGACCAATGGAAGTCGCCCTTCTCGTCATCCTGATATTGGTCGCGATGTTCGCGGTCGTCACGGTGTTCAGGACGGTCAGGATCGTCCCTCAGGCGCGCGCCGCCAACGTGGAGCGCCTCGGCCGCTACAGCCGCACCCTGGATCCGGGCCTCAACTTCGTGATCCCGTACATCGACCGGGTCCGGCCGCTGATCGACCTGCGTGAACAGGTCGTCAGCTTCAAGCCCCAGCCGGTCATCACCGAGGACAACCTGGTCGTCGACATCGACACCGTCCTGTACTTCCAGGTCACCGACCCCCGGGCGGCGGCCTACGAGATCGCCAACTTCATCCAGGGCGTCGAGCAGCTGACCGTGACGACGCTGCGTAACGTCGTCGGCGGCATGGACCTGGAGAAGACGCTGACCAGCAGAGACACCATCAACAGCCAGCTGCGCGGGGTGCTCGACGAGGCGACCGGCAAGTGGGGCATCCGGGTCAACCGGGTGGAGATCAAGGCCATCGACCCGCCCAAGACCATCAAGGAGGCGATGGAGAAGCAGATGCGCGCCGAGCGCGACAAGCGCGCGGCCATCCTCACCGCCGAGGGTCTCCGGCAGTCGCAGATCCTCACGGCGGAGGGCGAGAAGCAGAGCGCGATCCTGCGGGCAGAGGGCGAACGCACCAGCCAGATCCTCAAGGCCGAAGGCCAGTCCCAGGCGATCGACGAGGTCTTCCAGGCCGTCCACCGCAACGACCCCGACCCGAAGCTGCTGGCCTACCAGTACCTCCAGATGCTCCCGGAGCTCGCGAACGGCCCGGGGAACACGTTCTGGGTCATCCCGTCCGAGGTCACGTCGGCGCTCCAGGGCGTGTCGAAGGCTTTCACCGAGGCGCTGCCGCAGTCGGCGGCGACCCGCGACCAGCCCTCGCGCGACCGCCCGGCGGGGGCGGAGGCCGTCCGTCAGGCGGAGGCCGCGGCGGCGGAGGCCAAGGCCGAAGCGGACGCCGACTCCCTGCCCCGCTCGATCGAGAAGGGCAACGCGGTCCCGGACCCCCTTCAAGACCTCGACCGATCCAGAGACCGGGCCTGAGGGCACTCAGCCGCTGATGCCGAGGACCTTCCGCAGGTCATGGACCGGAAACCAGGCGAATCCGCGGCCTTCGGGCACTTTGGTGAGAAGGCCGCGGGCCTCCAGTCCCTGCAGATCCGTCCGGGCCGTCTGCGCTGCGACGTCGTGACTTCTGGAGTGTGACTGCACGGTGTAGCGGGCGTCGCTCTTCTTGATCGCGTGTTGGATGACCGCGATCTGGCGGTGGTTGAAGTGGTCGGCCAGGTCGGCGACGGCCCGCTGGAGGTCGCGGGTCTGCCGGACCTTCCGATCGAGGTATTCGTGCAGGTCGGTGATGGCCTGGCTGATGATGCCGAGTTGGGCGGCGATGAAGTAGGTCAGGTCGCCCTCGTCCTGCTCGCAGTGCAGGAAGCTCCGGGCGTACTGGGCCGGGGCCCGCTTGATCAGGCGGGAGATCGACAGGAACTCGGTCAGCCAGTAGTCCTGGTTGAGCATCGACCAGTAGAAGAGCACCCGCGCGGTTCGGCCGTTGCCGTCGACGAACGGATGGTCGAAGGACAGCATGAAGTGCACAACGATCGCCCGGACGACCGGCGGCACGTAAGCGGTGCCCGTCTCCCCGTTGGCGAAGGCGCACAGCGCCTCGATCCGCGCGGGCAGTTCCTCCGCCGGGGGTGGCGCGTGGAGGGTGTTGCCCTCCATGTCCCCGACGACGACCCGCTCTTCGCCCGGTAGCTGCAGCCGTCCGGCCGTGGAGGGGTCGTCGAGGGTGCCCTCGGTGACGATGCGGTGGATCTCCGCGATCAGTGCCGGGGTCAGCTTCTCTTTGCGCAGCTCGCCGACCCGGCGCATGGCCTCGTAGTTGTTGAGGATCATCAGCTCGTCGCGGGTGCGCGGGTGACGGCCGGTGCGCAGCATGTCCTTCGCGACCTTGTACGTCGTCGACGCGCCCTCCAGTTGTGAGGAGGTGATGGCCTCCTCGATGAGGGAGTTGACGACGTACTGATCCCGGGTCGGCGCGTCGTGGGTGACCGGTTCGGGCACCCCGATCCGGCCGCTGGTCTGCCTGACCACGTTCTCGATGCCCCGGAGCACCTCATCGGGGAGGGTGTACGAGAAAGGGTGGCCGTTCTCGAATTGCAGTGGCAGGTCACGCCGGACAGCGACCCGGGCCGCCTTCGTCGCGGCCCACCATTCCTCGACCGTGAAGCCCTCAGGGACCGGGCGACGACGGAATTCGTCCCAGGGGAGGTAGCGCTCACCCGCGATCGACAAGCCGCGTTGCATGACCTCGACGAGGCGTCCGCTCGGGAGCGAATTGAGGATCTGCGCCCACGATGGCGGCGGCTTAGGGATGCGCACCCGATCCTCCACTCTAGCTGCTAATTCTGCTCAAGTTAACAGCTAATTAGCTGTTAACAACGCCAGATTCAGCAGCTAACTGCGGGCAGTCCTGACCTGGGCGAGGAAGGTGGCGTAGCGGGTCTGTTCGTGGGTGATCGGCGCGATGACCATCCGTTCGGCCACCTCGGAGATGTTCTGCTGGAGGACCCTGGCTGACCTGCGGGCCTTCCTGCGGCTGCCGATCCAGGCCAGGGCTCTGGTCAGGAGGGCCACCGCCACTCCGAGGACGGCCGCGCCCACCAGCAGCGTTGTCGGCCAGGGCACCTCTCCGGCGGTCGGGGTGTAGAGGCCCGGCAGCTGGAGGAAGCCGATCACGTACAGGACCACGAGCCAGGCCAGACCCGCCAGCAGGGTGACGAACAGCAGCCACTGGAGGGCGTTCACGGCCCGCCACCACAGCGGGCGGCGCTCCATGCCGAGGTCGCTGCCGGCCACGGCGTGGTCGAGGGCGTCGGCCAGGGCGTCGTGCCTCTCCCTGGCCGAGCGGCGGATCGCGGCGGCCCACGGTTCCGGGACGCCGTCGGCGGCCTCCTGGCCGACCGCGCGGACGGCCGAGTCCATCTGGGAGACCTGGATCAGGTGGGCCTGCGGGATGGAGGTCCGGCCGGTGGTGGGGCGGGCCAGGTGGAGGCGGCGGAGCGGGTCGGGGCGGAAGCGGCGGAGCCAGCGGGTGACCGGCCAGCCCATCGCGGCGACCGCGCGGTGCCGGTGGGCCTTGGCCACGGCCCTGACCACCAGGGGGACGCCGGCCGCCTCGGCCAGGGCCTCGTCGAGGGCCTCGTGGTCGGGGGTGCGCAGGTCGGAGGCGGGCAGGCCGCCGGAGGCGGCGATCAGGTGGTCGGCCGCTCCGGCGGTGTCGGCCTCCAGTCTGGACGACCACGCCTGTCTGCGGCCGACCAGTTCGGCCAGCAGGTCCTTCAGTTCCGGCAGGCCCTGGCCGGTCACCGTCGACACGGGCAGGATCGGCACGTCCCGCAGGCCGTCGGCGGCCAGGAGGCGGCGCAGGTCGTCCAGGCATCTGCGGACCGCCTTCTCCGGCAGGCGGTCGACCTGGTTGAGCACGACCATGGTCACGTCGGCGTGCCGGGCCAGCGGGCGCAGGTAGCGCTCGTGGATGGCGGCGTCGGCGTACTTCTGGGGGTCCATGACCCACACGAGCTGGTCGACGACGGCGACCAGGCGGTCGACCTCCAGCCGGTGCGACAGCTCGATGCTGTCGTGGTCGGGCAGGTCGAGCAGGATCAGGCCGTGCAGGTCGTCGGAGTCGACGACGTGCCTGGTGGGGACGTCGAGCCAGTCGAGCAGCGGGCCCGAGCCCTCCGGGGACCACAGCGCGCCCTGGGCCTTCGACGTGGTCGGGCGGGTGACGCCCACGGTGGCGACGGCCGTGCCGGTCAGGGCGTTGAACAGCGACGACTTGCCGCTGCCGGTCGCGCCGGCCAGGGCGACCGCCGTGTGGTCGACCGAGAGGCCCGCCCGTGCGCCGGCCCGCGCGACCACCGCGTGGGCGCGTTCGACCGGTTCCCTGGCCACGCGGCCCTCGGCCAGGTCGGCGGCGGCGCCGAGGGCCTTGAGGCGGTCGTCCAGCGAGATGTGGGAGCGGCGGCGCAGCAGCTTCACGCGGCACCGCCGGGGATGTCGCGTTTGCGCTGGTCGACGGCGGCGGCGGCGTCGCGCAGGGCGTGGGTGTCGGTGATCGCCATGCCTTCCAGGAGGGTGTGGAAGCGCTCGGCCTCCTCGTCGAACAGGTCCCTGACCCGCCGGCGGAGGTTGGCGCGGGCGTCGTCGGTGAGGCGGCGGACGGCCTGGTCGCCGAAGACCGCCTCCAGGAGCTTCTGGCTGAGGACGGTGGTGCCGCCCGCGACGCCGATCTCGACGCCGGTCAGGCCACCGGTGGAGGCGAAGACGGTCAGCATGATCAGCAGGCCCATGCCGTTGACGCCGAACGAGGCCGCCCTGGCCATGCTGCGCTTGTCGGCGCCCTCCTCGCGGACGAGGTCCAGCACGTACCCCTGCCAGTCGCGGACCGCCTTGGCGGCCTTCTCCGACAGGTCCGGGGAGACCCGGCCGAGCTTGCCGGCGGTTTCGATCCCGGTACGTTCCAGCAGGTCACGACCCTGAGGAGTGGAGAGCCACGCGTCCACGGAGCGTTCGGCCGAACCGTCGGCGGTGGCCCGGATCAGCGACTCCACGCCGCTCTCCAGGGCCACCCTCAGCCGCTTGTCGGGGGCCGGACGGCCGGTGAAGGCGGCCACTATGTGGTCGCGCAGCCAGCCGACCCGGGTCTCCAGGGAGCGCATGAGGTCGCCGGTGCCGACGAAGTCCTGCCAGCGGGCCAGCACCTCACCGCGCAGCAGCGTGCCGTCGCGCATGGCCTCGTCGAAGTCGGCCATGCCGACGTCGTAGCCCTTGTCGACCAGGCCGCGCAGCTCGTTGACGCCGAGCACCTGCCGGTCGGCGGCCTCGGCCAGCGCCGGGACCCGGACCGAGAGGCTGTCGAGCGCGCCGCCCAGGGTCCGCCGGACCACGTCGGCGCGGGCCTCGTGGTCGGCGGACAGGCCGTCGAGCCACTTCTTGATCGGACGGACCGCGATCTCGGGCAGCCGGGCCCGTTCGCTGGGCAGCGGCAGTTCCGGGACCTCGAACAGCGGCGTGCCGCCCAGGCCGTTCTCCTTGAGCAGCCGCCGCAGGTCGGCCGCGACCGGCCCGCGGGCCTCCTCGGGAACACGCTGGAGGATCACCGCCATGGCGGTGCTGCGCTCGGCGGCGATCCGCAGGAAACCCCAGGGGACCTCGTCGGCGTACCGGCTGGCGGTCGTCACGAACAGCCAGAGGTCGGCGGCGGCCAGGAGCTGGGCGGCCAGCTCCCGGTTCTCGGTGACCACCGAGTCGATGTCGGGGGCGTCGAGCAGGGCCAGGCCCGGCTGGACGAGCGGCGAGGTGACGATCTTGAGGGTGCCCGGCCGGCCGTCGCCGGTCGAGCGCGGCATGCCCGGCAGGACGCGGGCGGAGGTGAACCACTCGGCGTCCTCGGGGCCGGCCACCAGGGTCGGGGCCAGGGTGGTCGGGCGCAGCACGCCAGGGGCGGTGACGTCGTCCTGGACGAGCGAGTTGACCAGGGTGGACTTGCCCGCGCCGGTCGAGCCGCCGACGACGGCCAGCAGCGGCGCGTCGATGGAGGCCAGGCGGGGGATGAGGTAGTCGTCGAGCTGGCCGGTCAGTTCTTTCTGGGCCTGGCGGTCGGCGTCGACGTTCCCGATGGCGAGCGGGAACAGGTCGCGGCCGAGTTGCGCACGCAGGCTCTGGAGTGCGGTCGCCAACCCGTCTTCGGACATACCGTCCGACTTCCCTCAAAAGAGCGTGCGCAACGTGGCGTGCGGGCCAACTCGGCGCAAAGGTCTAGGACCGGGGCGGCGCCGAGGGCATGAGCGGCCTGCACTTCTCCAACGCCTTCTTGATCGCCGGGTCGTCGCGATCGACGTCGCGGAAAGTTTTCACCTCCGCGCCGTTGTCCTTCATGCAGGTACGGAAGGCGTTGAGGGCCGAATCGTCCGGCCTCCCCCGGCCGCCGCCGCAGGCCTGGAAGGCCTCCCGCGTCTTGTCGTCCATGGAGGGGAAGCCCGACGGCCGCACCCTGGGCTCGCCTGAAGGGCGGTCCGACGGCCGATCGCCGAGCTGGCCACCGTTGCGGTTGGCACCCCATCCGCCGCCACCCTCGGGC
This sequence comes from Herbidospora cretacea, assembly GCF_001570605.1. Lineage (GTDB taxonomy): Bacteria > Actinomycetota > Actinomycetes > Streptosporangiales > Streptosporangiaceae > Herbidospora > Herbidospora cretacea. The sequence goes on from NZ_BBXG01000020.1 coordinate 81,518, forward strand.
AAGGTGACGCCGTGTTCCTTGAGGCACTCGGCGAGGGCGGTGCGGTCGCCCGGCCGATCCGGCGACGAGGGCGCAGGGGTGGCGCCGGTCGCCTCGGCGTCGCCGCCGCAGGCGGTCAGGGACAGGAGCAGGGCCGCGGTCAGGGCGGCGAAGACGGTCTTCTGCACGCCACAATCGAAGGCTGCGGGCTTATGAACCCGTTGAGTCACTCCTGAGAGGTGCCTGGCAAGTCGGGCCCTCGTCCGATGCGCCGCTCGGGGAATCCGGCAGCTCCACTCGGAAGATCGCGCCCTTGGGGCCGTTGGCCGCGCTGATCGTGCCGTCGTGGGCCTCGACCAGGGCCGCCGCGATCGACAGGCCCAGCCCCGCGCCGCCCTCCCGGCCGCCCCGGCTGCGGGAGGGGTCGTCGCGGTAGAAGCGTTCGAAGACCCGGTCGGGGTCGCGCAGGCCGGGGCCCTCGTCGGCGACCTCGATCACCACGCCCCGCTCCGAGGTGCCCACCGCGACGGTGAAGCCCGAGCCCTCCGGGGTGTGTTTGAGCACGTTGCCCACCAGGTTGCCGAGGACCTGCCGGAGCCGGGCCTCGTCGCCGATGATCATCAGGGGGTCCTCGGAGTCGTCGAGTCGTACGAGATCGATCTCGCGCTCCGGAGCCAGGAGACGCGCGTCGAGGACCTCCCCGGCGGCCAGGCTCAGCACGTCGACCGGTTCGAGTTCGAGCGGGCGCTGCCGGTCGAGGCGGGCCAGCAGGAGCAGGTCGTCGACCAAAACGCCCATGCGGGCGGCCTCGCCCTCGATGCGGCCCATCAGCTTCTCGGTGTCGGGGTCGGCCTCCTGGCGGTAGAGCTCGGCGAAGCCCCTGATCGAGGTCAGCGGGGTGCGCAGCTCGTGGGAGGCGTCGGCCACGAAGCGGCGCATCTTCTCCTCCGACCCGCGCGCCTCGGCCGCCGACCTTCTGGCCGCCTTCTCCGACTGCTCGCGGTCGCGGAAGGCCAGTTCGATCTGGTGCAGCATGCCGTTGATCGCGCCGCCGAGGCGGCCCATCTCGGTGCTGCGGGGCTGTTCGGGCACCCGCTGGGTGAGGTCGCCCTCGGCGATGGCGGCGGCGGTGTGCTCGATGTGACCGAGGGGGCGCAGGCTGCGGCGTACGAGCCAGTAGCAGGCGAGGCCGAGCGCGAGCAGCACGGCCGCGCCGACCCCGGTCACGATGGCGGTCAGCCGGGCGACGGTTCGGTCGATGTCGCCCATGCTGACCGCCACCACGCGGCTGCGCCCATCGGGGGCGGGCACAGCCACCACCCGCCATTCGGGCCCCTTCCCGCCGACGGACTCGACGGTGAAGGGCCGCCCGGCGAGGTTCTGCACGGCGGTGTGGTCCAGTCCGACCAGGTGGGGCTGCTCGGCGGTGGTCGAGGTGGCGACCTGGCGGTCCACCCCGCCGTTCGCGTCGAGGAGCAGCACGTGGAACAGGCCAGGCAGGCGCGCGGCCGGCCTGACCCGTTCGGACGGGGAGAAGTCCCGCAGCGGCGGGCCCGCGGCGGTGAGCTGCTGGTCGATGCGGTCGACCAGGTAGCCGCGCAGCAGCCGGACCGCGAACACGCCGGTCAGGGTGATCGCCAGCGCGACCAGGACGAGCGTCCCGGCCACGAGCCGCGCCCAGAGGGGGACGCGCCTCATCGGCGGGGGGCGCGCAGCACGTAACCGACGCCGCGCAGCGTGTGGATCAGTTTGGGGTCGCGGGTGTCGACCTTCTTGCGCAGGTACGACACGTACGACTCCACGACGTTCCGGTCGCCGCCGAAGTCGTAACGCCAGACGTGGTCGAGGATCTGCGCCTTCGACAGCACCCGGCCCTGGTTGACCATGAAGTAGTGGAGCAGCTTGAACTCCGTCGGCGACAGCCGGACCGGTCGGCCCGACCGCCAGACCTGGTGGGCGTCCTCGTCCATCTCCAGGTCGGCCACCCGCAGCCGCGCCGGGGCGGGATCGGCGGCCCCCGAGCGGCGCAGCACGGCCCTGATCCGGGCCAGCACCTCGTCGAGGGAGAACGGCTTGGTGACGTAGTCGTCGCCGAGGGCCAGGCCGGCGATCTTGTCGTCGTGTGACTGGCGGGCGGTCAGGAAGACGACCGGAACCCGCCGTCCGGCGGACCGGAGGCGGGCGGCGACGGCCAGGCCGTCCATGTCGGGGAGCATGACGTCGAGGACCATCAGGTCGGGTCTGAAGCGTTCGGCCGCCGCGACCGCCTCCTCGCCGTCGGCCGCGGTGATCACCTCGAACCCGGCGTAGCGGAGACTGGTCGACAGCAGCTCCCTGATGTTCGGTTCGTCGTCGACGACCAGGAGCCTGGCCTCACTCATTGGTTCGCTCGCATTCTGGGCAGGCCACCGCCCTCGGTCACGTTGGTGGCCGCCACATTTCCTTCGGCGTCCTTCGCGCCCTGCACGACGACCGTCGCGCCGGGCTTGAGGTCCGCCACCTTGCCCTCTTTGGAGATCCGCACTTCGGTCGCGTCATCTGTGGTGACGACCGTGGTGGTCCCGTCGGAGCCGGCGACGTAGATTCTGGCGCCGTCGACCAATTTGACGGTACCCACCGTCCCGGCCTGGCCGGACCCGGCCTGCGCCCCGCCGGCACCGCGGGTGAAGCTCGGGAACGCCGGCGCGGACGGCTCCCCGAACGCCTTCTGGGCCTGGATGCCGACCAGGATCCCGGCCACCAGGAGCACCCCGGCGGCCAGCGCCACCGTCAGCTTGGGCACTTTCACCCGGGAAGGCCGGGCGATGAGCTCGCCGTGGAACGGCGAGGTCTCCAGCAGTTCGTCGGCGGACATGCGCCTGGGCACCGTGACTCCTTCACTCGAAGCGCAGGGCTTCGATTGGCCGCAGCTTGGCGGCGCGGTTGGCGGGATAGCTGCCGAAGAACAGCCCGATGGCCACCGAGACGCCCAGCGCCAGCACGACCGAGCCCGGCACCACGACCGGGGTGATGCCGGCGATCGTGAACTGCGCGCCCGCCACGGCGATGGCGACGCCCAGCAGCCCGCCGATCAGGCTCAGCAGGGTCGCCTCGACGAGGAACTGGCCGAGGATCGCGCCGCGCGGCGCGCCGATGGCCTTGCGGATGCCGATCTCCCTGGTCCGCTCGGTGACCGTGACCAGCATGATGTTGGTGATCCCGATCCCGCCGACCAGCAGGCTGATCGCCGCCACGGCCGCGAGCAGGACGGTGAACGTCGAGGTCGCGGCGCTGACGGTCTCCTGGAGGGTGGCCTGGTTGAGGATCTGGTAGTCGGCCGCGACGGCGCCGCCGACGCCGTGCCGCTGGTCGAGCACCGAGGTGATCTCGGCCTGGGCGGCGTCCACCGCGTCGGCCGACTCGGCCTTCACGAGGATCTGGCTGAGCGGCCCGAACCCGGTGAGGCTCTGCTGCACCGAGGGCAGCGGCGCGATGGCGACGTCGTCGGCGTCCTGGAACCCGCTCGACGACCCGGCCTCCTTGAGCACCCCCACGACGGTGAACGGCACCCCGGTGATGGTGACCTGCCTGCCGACCGGGTCGACCGGGCCGAACAGGTTCTCCGCCACGGTCTGCCCGATGACGACGACCTTGCGGGCGGCCAGGACGTCGTCGTTGAAGAAGTAGGCGCCCTTGGCGACGGGCTTGTTGGAGGCCTCGAAGTAGCTCGGGTAGGTGCCCACGACCTGCTGGATCGCGTGGGAGGCCCCTTCGTACGACGCCGTCTGCGCATTCGCCGACACGACCGGCGACACCGAGGCCACCGAGGGCGCGGCGGCCCGGTCGGCGAGCGCCCTGGCGTCGTCCACGGTGAGCGGTCTGGCCTGGGTGCGCGGCCCGGTGGCCTCCTGGCCGCGGGAGAACCCGCCCGAGGTCGACGAGCTCACGGTCAGCGTGTTCGCGCCGAGCTGCGCGATGTTCTTCTGGATCGACTGCGAGGAGCCCTCGCCGACCGCGACCAGCAGGATCACCGCCGCGACGCCGATCAGGATGCCCAGCGTGGTCAGCGCGGAGCGCATCTTGTTGGCCGCCAGCCCCCGGACGGCGAACCGGACGATCTCGACGGCGCTCACGCGGTCACCTCCCCGAGCCGTGGCGGCAGCCCGTCGACGGGCGCGAGCCGGGTGTCCTCGACCACTTGGCCGTCCCGCAGCCGGATCACCCGCTTGGCGTGCTCGGCGACGTCGGGTTCGTGGGTGATGACGACGATCGTGCGGCCCGCCGCCGACAGCCGGTCGAAGATGCCCAGCACGTCGAGGGTGGAGGAGCTGTCGAGCGCGCCGGTCGGCTCGTCGGCGAGCAGCAGGGCCGGTGAGGTGACCAGGGCGCGGGCGATGGCGACCCGCTGCTGCTGGCCGCCGCTCAGCTCGTTGGGCTGGTGGTTCACCCGGTCGGCCAGGCCGACGAGGTCGAGCGCGGCCAGCGCCCGGCGGCGGCGTTCGGCCGGTCTGACCCCGCCGTAGGCGAGCGGCAGTTCGACGTTGGTCAGGGCGCTCATGCGCGGGATCAGGTTGAACGACTGGAAGACGAACCCGATCTTGCGGTTGCGGACCACGGCCTGCTGCCGGTCGTCCAGGCCGCCGACGTCGACGCCGTCGAGGTGGAACTCCCCGGCGGTGGGCACGTCGAGGCAGCCGATGATGTTCATCAGGGTCGACTTGCCGGAGCCGGAGGCCCCCATGACCGCCACGTAGTCGCCGGGCTCGACCTGGAGCGACACCCCGCGCAGGGCGTGCACCGCCGTCTCCCCCGCGCCGTAGACCTTCGTGGCGTCCCGTACGTCCAGAACCAGGGTCACGGTCGTCCGCCCCTCCCGAAACCGCCGCCGGCGGGGCGGATGCCGCCGCCCCCACCGAACCCGGGGAAGCCGCCCCCGGTCTGGCCGGTCGTGGTGACGGGGCGGACGACCTGGTCCCCCTCGTCGAGCCCCGAGACGATCTCGGTCCCCGAGGTCCCCTTGATGCCGGTCTCGACGACCTTCACGGTCTGCCTGCCGTTCTCCAGCACGGTGACCGTGCTGCGGCCCCCGGCCGTGGTGATGACCGCCGACGGCAGCGTCAGCACGTTCTCGGCCCGGTCGATCGTGACGCCGACCGAGGCCGTCTGGCCGAGCCTGACCTGGCCGGGGATGTCGGTCAGGGTGATCGTGGCGGCGTACGACACGACGTTGTCCTCCGTCTGCGGCTGCGCCGCGATGAGCGCGACCTCCCCGGCGGCGGTGACGCCCGGGAGGGCGTCGAAGGTGATCTGGGCCGCCTGCCCGACCTTGAGCCTGGTCACGTCGGACTCGGTGAAGTTCCCCACGATCTGGAGCTTCCGGGGGTCGACGAGGTCGACGAACCCGCCCTCCTGGACCTGGGAGGGCCCTCCGACCGTGCCGCCGACCGCCGTGACCGTCCCGGCGAACGGGGCCTTGATGACTGTCCCGGCGAGGGCCCGCTTCGCGGCCTGATAGGCGTTCCTCGCCTGGACGTACTGCGCATGACCCGAAGCCGTGCCGGTGTCACCGTCCTCGGCCGCGTCGAGACTGGCCTTGGCCGCGTCGACGCCCTCCCGCGCGCTCTCGTCGTCGAGCCGCGCCAGGACCTGCCCCTTCTTCACCTTCTCGCCCGGCTCGACCGCGATCGAGCCGACGGTCCCCTGGGTGGCGAAGTTCAGCGACCGGCTGCGCGCGCTCTCCACGGCCCCCGACGCGGTCACCGCCGACTCCACGGTCCCCCGGCCGACGGTCGTGGTCAGCACGTTCCCCGCCGCCGCCCGCTCGCCCCCGCTCCCGAGCGAGCCCCAAGCCGCCCCGGCCCCGCCGACCAGCAACACCCCCAGCGAGGCGTTCAGGATCAGCGCTCTGCGCTTCGTCGACAACTTCACAGAGATGGACACTGCCGGTCCAGGTTGGGAACGCCCTCCGCCGGCCCTGAACGTTTCCTGTCAAGGGTCCACAGGCAACTCGCAGTTCCGCCTCAGCGGAGCATGACGCGCGCTCCCCAGGATGGCTGTCCATGACCCGTACCCGGCTCCGCGCAGGCGGCCTCGCCCTGGCCGCCGTCGCCCTGGTGACCACCGGCGCGTTCGTGACCTCGGAGGACGCGCCGCCCCTTCCCGACGTGGAACTCGTCGCCGCCCAGCGCGGCGACGTGACCTCGGTGGCGTCGGCGGCGGGCAACACCATCGACGACGGCACCCACGACCTGGCCTTCTCGACGGCGGGCACGGTCAAGAAGGTGTACGTGAGAATCGGCGACCAGGTCCGCAAGGGCGACCTCCTGGCCCGCGTCGACGATACGATCGCCCGGGAGAACCACGAAGCGGCGAAGGCGTCCCTGGCCGCGGCCGAGGAACAGCTCGCCGAGGTAGCGGGATCAGGCGCAACGGGCGGCTCCTTCGCGGCCCCGCAACCAAGGGCTCAAACGACTTGCCCGCCCACGACCCCCCGGCCGCAGGGCAAGCCGTCAGCCTCGCCGGCCAGTTCGCCGTCGCCCTCCCCATCGCCGACCCACAAGGGCATCAGGGCCGCCGCGGTGTCCTTCACCAAGCACCCCACGAGCACCAGGCACCCCACGAGGTCTCCCTTCCCTTCGCCTTCCGCGACGCCGAGGCCGCAGGGCGACCCGGAGGTCCACCTCGACCCCGCGCCCAGCCCGACCCCGTCGCCCTCCCCCACGCCGACCAGCACCCCTCAGCAGCAGCCACAGAACTGCGACCAGGGGCAACAGCCGGAGCAACCGCAGCCACAGCGCCCCCGGGGCGGCGGCACCCGCCCCGCACAGGGCGGTGGCGGCCCCCAGACGACCGAGGCCCAGGCCGAAGCGGCCGTCACCAAGGCCAAGAACGACCTGACCGCCGCCGAGGACGCCCTGAAGGGCGTCGTCATCAAGGCCCCGGCAGCCGGTACGGTCCTCCAGATCAACGGCGTCGCAGGCGACCCCTACACCGAAGGCGCCTTCGTCAGCCTGGGCGACCTGAACGACCTCCAGGTCAAGGCCTATTTCACCCAGTCGGACATCGGCTCCCTGAAACCCGGCCAGCAGGCCGCCATCACCCTGAGAACCACCGGGGGAACCCACCAGGGCAGGGTCTCCCACATCGACCCCATGGCCACCACGACAGACCGCCTCGTCCGATACGGCGTCACGATCTCCTTCGACGCCCAGCCGAAGGGCCTCCTGCTGGGCCAGACGGCCACCGTCCAGGTCGTGACGGGCGAAGCGCGAGGAGCGGTCTACGTCCCGGCCAGAGCCGTCCAGAACGACACGGTCACCCTGCCCGGCGGCGCGAAGCGCAAGGTCACCACGGGCGTCCGCAGCGACACCCTGGTAGAGATCAGAAGCGGCCTGACCGAGGGCGAGAAGGTGCGACTCCCCGGAGCCTCGGCCCTCAACGGCGAGTTCCCCGACAGCACCTTCCCCGGCCTCTAGTCAGGGGCGGGGGACGGATACCGCTGGATCTCCGCCCGGTGCCCGGTCGACCCGGCGAACTTGGCGTCATCGGTCAGCAGCGGAACCCCGAGATATTCGGCGAGGGCCACATACATGCCGTCGTACGCGGTCAGATTGTCGCGGAGCTCCAGCACCCGACGCTGGAGCGGCGCCATCGGATGCCGGACGATCCTCAGCTCGGCGAACTGCTCCAGCATCGCGTGGGCCCGGGCCGCGGAGATGCGCACATGGGGCTTACTGGTGATCGCATGCCCTCGGACGACCGAGGCGATCTCCGCGTCGATCAGCGCGGGAGCATGGACTCTCCGGCTCAGCCGCTGCTGGAGAAGATCGTCGCCTTTGAGGTTCGCCAGCAACCGAAAGACGATCGAAGCATCGACGACCAGGCTCAACGCCGACCGTCCCGCATCGTCTCGCGGATGAAGTCGGGGTCGTAGGAGACGGGCTCCTCCGCGGCGATCTTGGCCATTACCTCGTCGACGGTGGGGTTCGCCGCCTCTTCGTTCAGCAGGTCACGGACATACGACGCGAGAGACTTGCCCGCCCGCTCGGCCCGCGCTTTCAAGGTCAGCTCGGTGGCTTCGGGAACGTCGCGAACTTGGATGATGCCCACACACCCACATTAGCATGCAGTATGCATGCAGCCTGCGGGTATCACTCCGGGGCGGCGGCCGGCTCTTCACGGAGATCCCGCTCGATCTGTCGTTCCACAGCGGCCTCCACATAGGCGGAGAACCCGTCGTCACCAACCCGGTCGCGGACGGCGCGGATGTTCCCCGCGCGCAGCCAGACATTCACTGTGATCGAGGGACCGGTGCCCGGCCCGCTGTCCTGTTCAGGCACACCCGTAGACAATCACGGCTCCAGGCGCAGCGTCACGCGGAAGGCCGCGCCCACCCCCGGTGCCGTCTCCACCGTCACCGTCCCCCTGTGTGCCTTCACCAGGGACGACACGATCGACAGCCCGAGGCCCGTCCCCGACGCCTCGTCGTGGGTGCGGGCCGGGTCGGCGCGGTAGAAGCGTTCGAAGACGCGGGCGGCCTCGTCGGCCGTCATGCCCGGGCCCTTGTCGGCGACCTCGACGAAGGCCTCGTCGCCGTCCGCTCCCACGGTCACCATCACCGGCACCCCGTCCGGAGTGTGGGTCAGCGCGTTGGACATCAGGTTCCCGACGACCTGCCGCAGCCGCACCTCGTCGCCCGACACGATCGGCGCCGTCGTCCCCTCCACGGCCAAGGAGATCGCCCGGCCGGGGGCGAGGATGCGGGCGTCCTGGACGGCGTCCCCGGCGATGGCCAGGAGGTCGACCGGCTTGGACTGCAGGGGCCGCTGCTGGTCGAGGCGGGCCAGCAGGAGCAGGTCCTCGACGAGGAGGCTCATGCGTTCGGCCTCGCCCTCGATGCGGCGCATCAGCCGGGTGACGTCCGTGTGGGGGGCCTGGCGGTGGAATTCGGCGTACCCCCGGATGGAGGTCAGCGGGGTGCGGAGTTCGTGGGAGGCGTCGGCGACGAAGCGGCGCATGCGTTCCTCCGACTCGCGGGCGGCGGCCTCGGAGCGGGAGCGGTCGTCGAAGGCCGTCTCGATCTGGGCCAGCATGCCGTTGAGCGAGTGGGCCAGGCGGCCGACCTCGGTGCGCGGGTCCCGGTCGGGGATGCGGCTGCTCATGTTGCCGGCCGCGATCGAACCGGCGGTCCGCTCGATCTCGGCCAGCGGGCGCAGGCTGCGGCGGACCAGCAGGACGCCCAGACCGGCCGCCAGGCACAGGACGACCGCGCCGCCCAGGAAGACGATCATCCCGAGGCGGGTGGTGATCTGGGTGACGCCGCCGAGCGCGATGGCGGTCACCAGGGTGCCGCCGCCGTCGGGCAGGGCGGCCGTCTTGACCCGCCACGACTGGCCGCCGGAGGCGCGGGTGACCGGCTCGCCGGCCGGTGGGAGGCCGGTCAGCGGAAGTCGGCCGGTCGCCGACTCACCGGCCGCCGTCTCGCCGGGGGTGCCGTCGGGGGCGACGATCTGCAACCGGCTCTCCGGGGGGAGCCGCTGCATCCAGTAGGTCAGGTCGCCGCCGTGGGAGAGGCGGCCGATCGTCTGGTCGCTGAGTTTGGTCACCTGTTCGTCGACGCGGTCGATCAGGTAGCTGCGCAGCAGGGAGACGCTGGCCGCGCCGATCACGAGCAGGGTCCCGGTGACCAGGGCGAGCATCGCGGCGATCAGTTTGGTGCGCAGCGACACCCTGCTCACGTCACACCGACGTTCGCATCACATAGCCGACACCGCGCAAGGTGTGGATGAGCCGGGGGGCCGACCGGCTGTCGATCTTGCGGCGGAGCACCGACACGTAGGACTCCACGATGCCCGCGTCGCCCCGGAAGTCGTAATCCCATACGTGGTCCAGGATCTGCGCTTTCGACAGCACTCGTCCAGCGTTGGCCATGAAATAGCGCAGCAGTTTGAACTCGGTCGGCGACAACGGCACCGGGTTGCCGGACCGCCAGACCTCGTGGGACTCCTCGTCGAGTTCGATGTCGGCGAAGGTCAGCCGGGGCGGCGGCGCGGTCGGGTCGCCCGCGGTGCGGCGCAGCACGGCGCGGATGCGCGCGATGACCTCTTCGAGGGAGAACGGCTTGGTGACGTAGTCGTCGCCGCCGAGGGTCAGGCCGCGGATCTTGTCCTCGGTCGCGTCGCGCGCGGTGAGGAACAGGACCGGCGTGAACGTGCCGCCGCCGCGCAGCCTGCGGACGACGTCGAACCCGTCCATGTCGGGCAGCATCACGTCGAGCACGATCAGGTCGGGCCGGTGGCGGGTGGCCGCGGCGACCCCCTCGGTGCCGCTGGAGGCGGTGCTCACGTCGAAACCGGCATACCGGAGGCTCGCGGCCAGCAGTTCCAGGATGTTCGGTTCGTCTTCGACGATCAGCAGTCGGGCTTCAGGAGTCACCATTACGCATCTTCTCGGACGAGGGGGACGTTCCTGAGCACTTTATGAAGGATCGCTTAAAGCTACCGTCAAATCCGCCACATGCCGGGCGATGGCGAAGCTCGACGTCGCCGCCGGGGAGGGCGCGTTCCGGACGATCAGCACCCGGCCGTGCCGGTCGATGGCGAAGTCGTCGAGCAGCGCGCCGTCCCGGCCGACGGCCTGGGCACGCACTCCGCTGGCCGCCCTCACCAGGTCGCCCTCGGCCAGCGCGGGGACGTAACGCCGGGCCGCCCGCAGGAACACCGACGGGCGCAGCGAGCCGTTCAGCTCGCGCAGGCCGGTCAGCCAGTGGCGGCGGGCCATCTTGCGGGTGCCGGGCCAGGCCAGGATCCGGGCCAGTTCCCCCGGCCGCACGTCACGCCACGAATAACCCTCCAGCGCCAGCGCCATCACCGCGTTGGGGCCGACCAGCACCTCGCCGTCGATCCGTCTGGTCAGGTGCACGCCGAGGAAGGGCAGCCTCGGATCCGGTACGGGATAGATCAAGCCCCTGACCAGGCCCTTCGCCTGTGGGACGAGCCGGAAGTACTCGCCCCGGAACGGCACGATCCGCACGTCGCCCTCGCCCGCCAGGGCGTCGGTGCCCAGTCCGGCGCAGACCACCAGGCGGTCGAAGCGCAGGTCACCCGCCGCCACGCTCGTGGCCGACTCGTGGATGGCCGGGACGGGGTGCGAGAGCCGTACATCCAGATTGGCGGCGAGATGCCGGGCGACGGCGGGGAAGTCCGCGACGGCGGTGTGGGGACTGTGGACGGCGCCGACGCCGACCGCGTGGGGTTCGACGTCGCGCAGGCCGAGGGCGTCGAGCTCGGTGACGCCCGGCACGCCGTTCGCCCGCGCCCGGTCGGCGAGGGTCCGCAGCCCTGCCCGCTCAGCTTTGGTGGAGGCCACGACGAGCTTGCCCACCTCGTCGTAGGGGAGCCGGTGCTCCTGGCAGTACTCCCGCAGAAGCGCCATGCCCTCGCGGCACAGCCGCGCCTTCAGGGACCCGGGCCGGTAGTAGATCCCGGCATGGACGACGCCACTGTTGTGCCCGGTCTGGTGGGCGGCGACGCGGTCCTCCTTCTCCAGCACCGTCACCTCGGCGCCCCGGGAGGTCAGCTCGCGCGCCACCGCGAGCCCGAGGATGCCGGCTCCGACGACCCCGATCTTCATGCCCTGATTGTCACACATTCATGGTCGAACTCACGTTCGGTTAGACTGGCTGACGTGTACGTTCCACCGGGATGGCCACCCGAAGTACCTCCTCCGGGCAGCCCCGAATGGCAGACATCGGCGGTCAACTGGCTGCTCGACGCCGTGCCGCCCGACTACCGCGCCTACGGGGTGCTGCGCCGCCACCCGCTGGCGCTGGCCCGGATGGCCGGCCACACCGTGCGCGCCCAGGTCGAGGGCGCGCGCGCGGGCTACCGCGACGCGGCCGTCGACCTGAAGGAGCACCTGCCGCCCCACGTGGTCGAGGCGGTCCTGGAGGTCTACCGGCGCGAGGGCCCGCGGCTCGTCGCGCTGGCCGCCTCGATCGCCCTGGTCGAACGCGCGCTGCGGGGAGAGGAGTTCGTCGAGCGCTTCACCGCAGACCCCGGATCGCCGCGCCGACCCGCTTGACGTCCCTGATCCGGCTCTCGTACGTCGCCCCGACCAGCAGCAGCAGGAGTCCGCCCACGGCCATCGGCACCCACCGGGGAATGAGCAGCACCAGATCGACCACCCACGGCGCGATCTCGTGGACGGTCACCGCCGCGAGCGTGAAACCGCCGAGCACGGCCGGCGCCTGGAGCCGCTTCAGCGCCCCGACGACCAGGACGACCAGCGCCACCACCCCCAGCGCCAGCGGCCTGACCCACCCCTCGGGCTGGTCGTAGAGCACGAACAGGCTCGGCAGCAGCGTGAACGTCAGCCCCGCGCCGTAGGCCCGCCACGACGACCCGGCCCGCGCCTTCCACCACCCGAAGCCCAGCAGCACGACGGAGAACGGCGCGGTGTAGGCCTCGACCAGCGTGACGTCGTCGGCGTAGAGCCGCGACCACGAGGCCGCCAGCAGCAGCGCCGTGGCGAGATAGGCGACGTTCCCGCGCTCCTTCCGCAGCGCCACCCCGGCCGCGATCACCCCGGCGGTCGCGGCGGCGAGGCTGAAAGTCCGCAGATCCGGTACGACCACCAGCCCCGCCAGCCCGGCCACCCCCGCCCCGATCTCGGTGAGCCGCCGGACGGCGGCCACCGCCGCCACTGCGAGCAGCACGAACGGCAGGAACCGCGCCTGCTGATCGGCCGCCAGCCAGGCCGCCGCCGCGAACCCGCCGGCGTGGACGACCCCCACGTTGGCCGCCCAGACCCGCAGCTTCTCGTCCCTGTACGCCACCCACGCCGCGACCGCCGCCAGCGCGCCCAGCACCACGAGCGTGGCCGTCTCGTTGACCAGCCCCCACAGCGTGGCGACCACCGCGATCCCGAGGGCGAGCCGCGCGTACGCCGCCACCGTCACCCGGGCGGCCCCGATCACCATCGCGATCAGCACCGCGATCATGACCGGGTAGGGCAGGTCGAACACCGGCGGCACGAACGCGACCGCCACCGCCCCCGCGATCACCGCGAGGATCTTGTACTTGACCCCCAGCGCCAGCCCGGCCGTGACCAGCACGACCAGCACGAGATCGGCCACCCTCGGGAAGCCCGCCCGGCTCAGGTAGTCGCCCGCCCCGACGCCGAGGCCGCCCGACCACACGCCGTACCCGTTGCCGACCGGCCCGCGCAGCACGACCCCGACCGGCACCAGCACGACGAGCGAACTCACCGCCCCCACGACCAGCGCCGTCGTCCGGGCCCGCCCGCGCAGCGCCGGCGCGAACGCGCCCGCGACCGCCGGGGTGACCACGACGATCCACTCATCCGGCACGACCACCAGGAGGGGAAGCTGCACCGCGACCACCCCGGCCAGCACCGCGCCGATGATCGGCGCCAGGGCGTGCTTCTCCGTCCGCAGCGCCAGGACCCCGGCCTCGGCGGCGGCGACCGCCAGGATGACGCCCCCTGCGAGCGTCCAGCCCAGGTCCCCGGCGTGCTCGGTGGCCTGGAAGAACGCGACCAGGCACCCGGCGACCCAGGTCACCCCGAAGGCGGCCAGCGCGACCCTCCGCCTGACGGTGAGCCAGAGGGCGAGGTCGAACGCGGCGGTGGCGACGAGCGCCCCGGCGGCGTGCGCGGCCGTCTCGTCGGCGACCAGGATGATCAGCGGGAACTGGGCCAGCCCGATGGCGACCGGAACCGGCAGCGCCAGCCCGAACCGCCGTCCGAAGAGCGCGAACACCCCCGCGGCGAGCGCGATCAACCCCGCCGTGTACGGCAGCGCGCCCACACTGGCCTCGAACCAGACCTGGTAGGCGGCGTACCCGTCGAGCAGGAACAGCGCCACACCGAGGATCGCGACCGTCTCGGCCGTCGCCTTGAGCCCCCGGCCGACCAGCACGACGGGCGCCGCGAAGGTCAGCGCGGTGAACCCGAGCAGGATCGCCGCCCGCCCTCCGATCCCGACCGACCCCCAGCTCACGATCGTGAACACGAAAGCGGCCACCACGAGCAGCAGCCCACCGAGCCCGAGCAGCAGATTCCGGACCGTGGACGGCGACATCTCCCGGCCGGCCGGACCGGCCGCCGGCCGGCCCGGCTGGCCGGGCGCTGCCAGGGGGCGGCCCTGGTCGTCCAAGGGCCAGCCTCGGTCGTCCAGGGCCGCCACGGCCGGGCCGCCCGCCGCCTGGGCTCCCCCGGCCCGGGCGGCGGCGGGCTGGTGCTCTCCGGCGGCGCGGAGCGCGGTGAGGAGCTCCGTCCTCCTGCCGAGCAGCCGGGCCTCGCGCCCCCGTAGGTCGTTCAGGGCGAGGTCGAGCTGCCAGAGTTCAGCCGCGATCGGGCCGTGCAGCGGAAGCTCGCAGGCCGGACACCGGCGCGGTGACCCGTCGAGCGGGGCACCGCAGTCGGGGCAGGTGGGAGTGCCGACGGAGTGCATACCGGAACGATCCCGCTTCGCCCCATGTGGGCGCTATGGACCACCTACTCAATTCGCGGTGAGTATCCCGGTATGTGACTGCCAAAAACCGGCCTAGCGCCCGGCCCATCTGGCGATTCCAACGATGATCGCGACCGCGCAGGCGGCCACTCCCAGCCACAGCGCGATCATGAGCCCGCCGTCCGGCCCTCCGGACTCCGAGGCCACCGGCTGCGCCGCCGGAGCCGTCTTCGTGGCCTCCGGCGATGGGCTGGGGAGGGCGGCCTCCGGCAGAGGGACCCGCACGACCGGGCTGCGCTCGCCCTCCGACCCGGTCAGCAGCGACTTCCCGTCGGCGCTGTAGGTGATCGACTCGGCCTGGCGCAGGAAGGGCATCGCGACCCCGGAGATCTCGTCGTCGATCTTCCGGTAGAGGGTCGCCGAGAAGTAGGTCCGCACCACGAAGCTCGACCCGTCGGGCGCGAACGCCGCGTCGGTGGCCATCGTCGGGGCCGACCCCACCCGCTTCAGGACGTTCACCCGGTCGGTCCGCAACTGCTTGGGCGCGGCGTAGATGCGCCCGTCGAACTCCTTGGTCACCACGTAGAGACGGCCCGTCCGGGGGTCGACCATCAGACCCTCGGCGTTGCGGGCCTGGTCGGCGTACCGGAACCGGTATCTGACCGCCTCGACGGTGCCGCTGCGCAGGCGGGTCGGCTCGGTCACCTTGTAGACCGAGATGTCCGGCCACGCGCCGTCGAAGTTGTCCCCGATGTCCCCGAAGAACAGCACCCCGCGCCCCGACCGGTCGCGGTAGGCCGCCATGCCCTCCCAGTCGCGGGCCTCGGCGTTCGCGACCGTGTACGCCGCCTTGGTCCGCCCGGTGGAGGAGTCGACGGCGTAGAAGACGGCCCCGGCGTCGCTGTCGTTGTGGGTGTAGACGATCCCGGGATGCGTCGGCGACACGGCCAGCCCGCTCGACTCGGTGATCCGCCGATCGGCGAACTCGAACAGTTCCTTGTCGTCACCGGCCTGCGCCGGACCCGCGCACACCAGCCCACCGAGCACGCACAGCGCCAGCGCCGCCCCCCGGAATGTCCACCCCATGGAGCCATCCTGCCTTGTCTATGGCCGCGCCTCCGGCGCGGCGGCCGGTGCGCTTGGGCCCGACGCCTTCCCTCCTCCGCTCTGGTCGCTGCGCTCCCGGCGCTCCGTCAGTCCAGGCGTCGGCGCGCACCGGCGAATCGGGCTGGCCTGGAGTCCACTCCAGGTTTCTATGGTGGAAGCATGGACTACGCGCAGCTCGGTCGTACCGGACTCAAGGTCAGCAAGCTCTGCCTGGGCACGATGAACTTCGGCCCGCAGACCACGGAGGAGGACTCCTTCGCGATCATGGATCGCGCCCATGAGCTGGGAATCAACTTCTTCGACACCGCCAACGTCTATGGCTGGAAGAAGGGCGAGGGCGTCACCGAACAGATCATCGGCAGGTGGTTCGCGCAGGGCGGCGGCCGTCGTGAGAAGACCGTCATCGCCACCAAGCTCTACGGCTCGATGGGCGACTGGCCCAACGACACCTTCCTGTCGGCGCTCAACATCCGCCGCGCCTGCGACGCCTCGCTGAAGCGCATGCAGACCGACTACATCGACATCTACCAGGCCCACCATGTCGACCGGAACACCCCGTTCGAGGAGTTCTGGGAGGCCATGGAGGTGCTCCGCCAGCAGGGCAAGATCCTCTATGTGGGCTCGTCCAACTTCGCGGGCTGGCACATCGCCAAGGCCCAGGAGACGGCCAGGCGGCGCAACTTCCTCGGCCTGGTGAGCGAGCAGTCGAAATACCACCTGCTGGAGCGCTCGGTCGAGCTGGAGGTCCTGCCCGCCTGCCAGGACTACGGCCTGGGCGTCATCCCCTGGAGCCCGCTGGCCGGCGGCCTGCTCGGCGGCGTCCTCCGCAAGATCGACAAGGGCCGCAGCGCCAACCCCGACCAGGTCGAGGCCCTGGAGAAGGTCCGCCCCCAGATCGAGCAGTGGGAGGCCTTCTGCGACGACCTGGGCGAAGACCCGGCCAACGCCGGCCTCGCCTGGCTCCTCCACCAGAAGGCGGTCACCGCCCCGATCATCGGCCCCCGCACCGCCGACCAGCTCAACGGCTCCCTGCGCGCCCTGGAGATCAAGTTCGACGACAAGGCCCTGGCCCGCATCGACGAGATCTTCCCTGGCCCCGGCGGCACCGCCCCCGAGGCCTACGCCTGGTAGAAACCCCCGAACGGAGCGGTGACACGAACACGCCACCGCTCCGTTTGCGTTCCTCCGACCGCACCAGCCACTCGCATCCCCACACGCGCAGCCGCTCCAATCGCGCTCGGCCGGCTACTCGCATGCCCCTACACGCCGCCGTTCGCTTCTGTTCCACCGGTCACACGCATGCCGGTGCGCGCCGATGCCTGGACTGACGGAGCGCCGGGAGCGCAGCGACCAGAGCGGAGGAGGGAAGGCGTCGGACCAGAGCGCCCCGGCCGCCGCGCCGGAGGCGCGGCAGTCAGACAAGCGCGCCCACGACTACGAGCAGCATGAGCAGGCCGAGCACGGTCGGCAGCAGCCAGCGGCGGGGACGGTCCACAGCGTCGAGCCTAGCCAAGCTCATGGGGTGCCGCTGACCGTCGTCAGACCGCGACCGTGGCCGGGGCGGGGTTCAGGGCGAGGTTCTTGCGGGCCGCGACCATTCTGGTGACCAGGAGCGCCATGGCCACGCCGGTGAGACTGAGCAGGCCGGAGACCATGATGCCGACCCGGGGACCGGCCAGTTCGGCGATCCAGCCGATGAGCGGGGCGCCGATCGGGGCCCCGGCGGTGAAGACGAGAACGTAGATCCCCATCACCCGGCCGCGCATCTCGCTCGACGCCCCGAGCTGCAGCGTCGAGTTGGCGGTCGTCTGGACGGTGATCATCGCCAGTCCGGCCGGGACCAGCGCGACCAGGAACGCCCAGTAGCCGGGGCTGAACGCCGCCGCGATCTGGAACAGCCCGAACGCGACGCCCCCGACGATCAGGGTCCGCCGCGACGGGGTCACCCGCCGGGCCGCCTGGAGCGCCCCCACGACGGCCCCGATGGCGAACGCGCTGCTCGCGATGCCGAACGCCGAGGCCCCCGACTTGAACACCTCGGTCGACATGAGCGCGATCGAGGTGCTGAAACTCTGCGCGAACACGGCCACGAAGGCGACCATGAGCACCGGCAGCAGCAGGTCGGGCTGCCCGAAGACATACCGGATGCCCTCCCTGAGCTGCCCCTTGCCGCGTTTGACCGGCTCGGGGGTGCGCAGTTCGGTCTTCCGCATCAGCAGCATGCCGCCGATGGTGAAGGCGAAGGTGAGGGCGTTGACCAGGAACAGCGGGCCGGTGCCGCCCAGCCAGTTGATCAGGAGCCCGGCGACGGCCGGGCCGACCACGCGGGCCAGGTTGAACGAGGAGCTGTTCAGCGCGATGGCGTTCGACAGGTCGTCGCGGCCGACCATCTCGACCACGAACGACTGCCGGGTGGGCACCTCGACGCAGGCCAGCAGGCCGAGCGTGAAGGCCATCACGTAGACGTGCCAGACCTGGGCCTGCCCGGTGACGGTCAGGACGCCCATGGCCAGCGCCAGCGCCGCCATCAGCGACTGCGCGGTCATCAGCAGCCGCCGCTTCGGGAACCGGTCGGCCAGGACGCCGCCCCACATCCCGAACAGCATGATCGGCAGGAACTGCAGCGCGACCGTGATGCCGAGCGCGGCCCCCGACCCGCCGGTCAGGCTCAAGACGAGCCAGTCCTGGGCCGTGCGCTGCATCCACGTGCCGACGTTGGAGACCACCGAGCCGGAGAGGAACAGCCGGTAGTTGTGGTTCCGCAATGACCGGAACATCCCGGACTTCTCGGATGGATCACCCTCGACCGCCACCTCGGAGCCGAGTTCTCCGGCCGCAGCGGCCTCGGCCTTCTCACCGGCTCCGTCGATCAGGCTGAGGCCGGGCTCCCGAACCGGCCCAGCACCCGTCCACTTCGCCAGATCGGCCGCGGTCCGCAGTCGTCTCACATTTGGGAGAGCTTCTCCAGGATGGGGGCGGCCCGGCGCAGGATCGCCTTCTCCTCCGCGGTCAGTTCGCCGAGGCGCTGGGCGAGCCAGGCCTCCTTGCGGCGGCGCTCCTCTTTCAGCAGCGCCTCGCCCGCCGGGGTGACCGAGAGGGTCACCTGACGCCGGTCCGTGGGGTGGGGCGAGCGGGCCAGCAGGCCGCGTTCCTCCAGATGGGTGACCACCCTGGTCATCGAGGGAGGCTGCACCTTCTCGTGCTCGGCCAGCTCGCCGGGGGTCATCGTGGTGTGCCGCTCGACGGCGGCCAGGGCCGCGAGCTGCGTGGGCGTCAGGATGTGGCCCGTGGCCTGCTTGCGCAGCCGACGGGTCAACCGGGCCAGCGACACGCGCAGCGCGGACGCCAGGCCGGCGTCGCTGCGCAGGTTCGCAGCCGGTTCGGGGTTCTGAGGGTTCGTTAGCATAAGTCATTACCTTTGCTAACTATATGAGTCTCCTTGGCATTCCTCCACCGGGATACCTTCCCCAGAAACGAGGGCACGGCCCCCTAGAGGAGGCCGTGCCCGGGTCAAGAGATCAGGCGCAGGTGTAACCCGACGCGAGCGAGGTGTCGCTGCTGGGACGCGCCACCTGGAAGCCGAACGTCGTGCTGGCGCCGGAGCCCAGGTTGCCGTTGTAGGCCGCGTTGCGGGCCGTCACCGTGTTCCCGGACACCGTGAGGACGGCGTTCCAGGAGCCGACGATGGTGTGGCCGGAGGGCAGCGTGAAGGTGACCGCCCACGAGGTGCGCGAGGAGCTGCCGTTGGTCACGGTCACCGGCTGGATGACGTAGCCGCCGGCCCACTGGGTCTGCACCGTGGCGGTGGCGGAGCAGCCGCCGGTGCTGCCGCCCGTGGTGGTGAAGGTCACCGACGCCGAGTTCGACGACAGGTTGCCCGCGCCGTCGCGCGCCCGGACGTAGACCGTGTACGCCGTGGAGGCCGACAGCCCGGTCAGGGCGACCGAGTTGGTGGTGGAGGTCGCGATCTGCGTACCGGAGGAGTTGTAGACGTTGTAACCGGCCAGCCCCGAGCCGCCCGAGTCTGTCGACGCGGTCCAGCTCAGCGTGGCGCCCGACGAGGTGATGCTCGACGCGGTGGGGGTGCCCGGCGTGGTGGGGGCGGTGGTGTCGGTGCTGCCGCCCGTGGTGGTGAAGGTGACCGACGCCGAGTTCGACGACAGGTTGCCCGCGCCGTCGCGCGCCCGGACGTAGACCGTGTACGCCGTGTTGGCCGACAGGCCCGACAGGGTGACCGAGTTGGTGGTGGAGGTCGCGATCTGCGTACCGGAGGAGTTGTAGACGTTGTACCCGGCCAGGCCCGAGCCGCCCGAGTCGGTCGACGCGGTCCACGACAGGGTGGCGCCCGAGGAGGTGACGCCGGACGCGGTCGGGGTGCCCGGTGTCGTAGGTGCCGTCGTGTCGCTCGGGGTGCCGTTGTCGAGGGCGTTGTGGACCGCCGTGTACGACGGCTTCTGCGAGTAGTTGTTGTCGTAGATCAGCGCGGAGCCCTCACCCGGGAAGGTGTCCGGGACCCACGAGTACTTGTCGGTGAAGCCCCAGATGGTCACACCGGCGCAGGCCGTGACGGCGAGACAGGCGTTCACCACGTTGGTGTAGTAGGTCGCCTGCTGGGTGTCCTTGGCCGAGGTGCGCGAACCCTGGATGCGGACGTCGAGCTCGGTGATCCTGACCTGGACGCCGAGGTTCGCGAACCGCTGGAGGTTCTGCTGGAGGTCGTTCGGGAAGCCGTACTGGGTGGAGAGGTGCGTCTGGAACCCGACGCAGTCGACCGGCACGTTCTGCGACCGGAGCTGCGAGACCAGGTTGTACATCGCGGTGCTCTTGGCGTTGATGCCCTCGACGTTGTAGTCGTTGATGCACAGCCGGGCGTCGGGGTCGGCGGCGCGGGCGGCGCGGAAGGCGTCGGCGATGAAGCTGGAGCCCAGCGTGTTGTACCAGAACGACGAGCGGAAGCTGCCGTTCTCCTCGAAGACCTCGTTCACCACGTCCCACGAGGTGACCGTGGGGTTGCTGGCGTAGCGGCCGACGACCGTCGCGATGTGCTCGTTCATGGCGTTGCGCATGTTGGTGGCCGACAGGCCCTGGACCCAGCCCGGGGTCTGGTTGTGCCAGACGAGGGTGTGGCCGTGCACCTGGGCGTTGTTCGCGGTGGCGAAGTTGACGATCTGGTCGGCGCCCGAGAACGTGTACTGGTTGTCGTTCGGCTCGGTGTCGCTCCACTTCATCGCGTTCTCGGCGGTGATCTGGTTGAACTCGGCGGCCGCGATGTTCCGGTACGCCGTCTCGTTGGCCAGTGGCGAGGTGGCGAGGGCCGTGCCGATGAACTTGCCGCGCGCCTGGGCGTGCACGCGCAGCGCCGCGTTGGCCGAGGCCGGCGCGGCGACGAGCACTGTCGCGGCGGCCGTGGCGAGGGCGCAGACCGCCGCCGCCAGAGATCGCCATTTCATGGAACGCACTAGATCTCCTCTTTCCGAAACCTTTCGGTAACGCTCGTGTCGCACGGAAGGCTAGAATCGGCCGGTAGTGCGGTCAACGAACCGACCGTGCGACAGAGAGAGATCCAGCAATTTATCGGCGTGAGTCTGAAAGTTTCAGACCCCAAACAGGATCTTGATCGGGCCGAGCGCGAAGTAGATCGTGAACAGCGCGGCGACCAGCCACATCAGCGGGTGCACCTCGCCGGTCTTGCCCTTCACGGCCTTGATCAGCACATACGCGATGAACCCGGCCCCGATGCCGTTGGCGATCGAGTAGGTGAACGGCATCAGCACGATCGTGAAGAACGCCGGGATGGCGATCTCCAGGTCGGTGAAGTCGATGTCCTTGATCGAGGTCATCATGAGGAAGCCGACCACCACCAGCGCGGGCGCGGCGGCCTCGTACGGGATGATCTCGACGAGCGGCGCGAGGAACATCGACGCGAGGAACAGCAGACCGGTCACCACCGAGGCGAGCCCGGTGCGCGCGCCCTCGCCGACACCCGACGCCGACTCGATGTAGGTCGTGTTCGACGACACCGACGCCGCGCCACCGGCCGCCGCCGCGATCGAGTCGACCAGCAGGATCTCCCGCGTCTTCGGCAGCGTGCCGTCGGCCTGCACCAGGTCGGCCTGCTTGCCGACGCCCACGATGGTCCCCATCGTGTCGAAGAAGTCGGTGATCAGCAGGGTGAAGACGAGCAGCACGGCCAGCACGACCGACAGCTTGGTGAACGCCCCGAACAGGCTGAACTGCCCGATCAGCGAGAAGTCGGGCAGCGCGAAGATCTCACCCAGCGACGGCAGCGCGGGCACGTTCAGGCCCCAGCCCTGCGGGTTCGGCGGCTCGCCGGCCGCGGCGGGGATGTTCCCGATCGCCTGCACGATGATCGCGAAGACGGTCGCGCCGACGATGCCGATCAGGATCGCGCCCTTGACCTTGCGGGCCACCAGGAGCGCCGTACCGAGCAGGCCGACCACGAACACCAGGATCGGCCAGCTCGTCAGCCCGCCGCCGATGCCCAGTTCCAGCGGCGGGGCCGGGGCGGCCGTCTTGCGCACGAACCCGGCGTCCACGAAGCCGATGAGCGCGATGAACAGGCCGATGCCCACCGAGATCGCGGTCTTGAGGCTCGCCGGGATGGCGTGGAAGACGGCCGTCCGGAACCCGGTCAGCACCAGCACCAGGATGATCAGGCCCTCCAGCACGACCAGGCCCATGGCGTCCTCCCAGGAGACCTGGGAGGCGATGCCGTACGCGACGAACGCGTTGAGACCGAGGCCCGCCGCCAGGGCGAAGGGCACGTTGGCCACCACGCCCATCAGGATGGTCAGCAGGCCGGCCACCAGCGCCGTCGCCACGGCGATCAGCCCCAGGTCGGGGGCGGCCCCGTCGCCGAGGAACTGACCGTCCGCGTCCTGGACGTAGCCCAGGATGATCGGGTTGAGCACGACGATGTACGCCATCGTGAAGAACGTGGCGAAACCACCACGAACCTCTGCGCCAACCGACGAGCCCCGACCGGAGATCTTGAAGAACGTGTCGAGGAAACTACTGCTTTGGGGGGTTTTGACGTCGCTCACGTGCGCAGAGTGACACCACGTACATCCTGGGAGAAGACCCAGGTCGCCGCCGTGATTCTTTCGTTGCGCTTTCGTACGCGCCCCGCGTCGAACCTCACGCGGGTCACTGGTGACCTGCCGGATTTAAGCTGACGTTTAGGGTGGCAGGGTGACCCAGCAGCGGCGGCCCGATCCAGAGCCACTCAAGACCAACGACACCGCGACGATCATGGTGGGCATCGTCCTGTGGGCGATCGCGCTGATCGTTCTGCTCATCGTCCGGCCCGACCAGAGCTGGTATTCGTGGACCTGCGTGGCCGGGATCGGCATGGGCTTCTTCGGGCTCTGGTTCGTGAAGCGGCGCGACCGCAAGGCCGGCCGCGAGGTCACGAGGTCCGGCGCAGCAGCAGAGTCACGAAGCCCAGCACCCCCCGATATCCCTTGAGCCACATGTCGCGGTGTTCCAGCGCGGCCGTCCGCGCCGCTTCGCCGTCGGGGCCGGGGTGGTCGAGCGCCCAGCGCAGCAGGCTGCCGGTCCACGACCACTCGTAGTCGTCCCATTCGGACAGTTCGCTGGTGTAGGCGTAGACCGTGGCGTATCCCGCGCTCTCGGCGCGTTCGACGGTGCCGGCGAGGTCGGCGTACTCCCCCGGCTCGGCGCCCAGCGTGATCAGCGTCTCGGCGTTCGGCGGGACCTCCCAGAAGCCCTCCCCGATCAGCGCCAGGCCGCCCGGCTTGAGGTGCTCCTTGACCGCGTTGGCGGTCTCGACCAGGCCGCCGTAGGCGTGCGTGGCGCCGACGCACATGACCAGGTCGTAGAGGCCGTTCTTGTAGTCGGCGGCAGCCGTCTGGTGCAGCGTGAGCTGGTGGTCGAGGCCCTGCCGCTCGGCCATGATCCGGCAGGACTCCAGGCCCTCGCGCGAGAGGTCGACCGCGTCGGCGGTGGCGTCCTCGTGCATCGCGAGGGCGCGGAGCGTCCACACGCCGTGGCCGCAGCCGAGGTCGAGGACGCGCGGCTGGCCGCCGAGCTTGGCCCGGCGCAGGATGCGGGTGACCGTCTGGCCGCTCACCGGAGCGGCGATCGGATGGTCGGTGTGCGCGATGTGACTGATCAGGTGACGTTCCACCCGACCAGCCTGCCAGTTGTCCGTCGGGATCCGCTTCGCTTATCCGTCGAGATCCGCTTCCGCCAGCAGCAGCGGCACCCTTTCCGGGTCGCGCAGCAGCGCCTCGACCGCGAGCCGGTCGCCCCACTGCCCGGCCGCCCAGGCCAGCCCGCGGGCCAGCCCCTCGACGCCGCTGGCGTGGACCCGGCCCTCGAAGAACCGCCACGGCACCGGCCTGCCGTCGACGAGCAGCTCCTCATGCCGCGTGTACGAGGTGGGCGCCCCCGGCAGCAGCCGGTGGACCTGCGGGGGAACCGGCGCGTCGGCGCCCGGGGAGGTCACGTCGCCGGTGACGACCTCGCCGACGAGCGGCAGGTCGAGCACCTCCGACAGCGCCTCGGCCTGGTCGAACCCGACCAGCACGAGCGGCCGGTCGGCCACCAGCGCGAGCAGGTCGGGGGCCTCCACGACGACCGGCTCCAGCTCGCCGTCGACGTCGGCGACCACGATCTCGCCGTTGAGCACCGCCCGGACCGCCGACGGCGGGCTCACCCGGTCGGGCGCGACCTCGGCCAGCGCCTTCCACAGAGCCCGGAGCTGGGCCCGGTCGACGGGCCGCGACGCGTCGGCCATCAGGTCGAGCAGCTCCTCAGGGCCGCCGTGGGAGGCGAGCAGGTCGGCCAGGGTGGAGCGGACCCCGATCATCGTGAGGGCGGCCTCGTCGGCGACGGGAGGCGCGTCGGCGTACAGCCCGAAGAGGAGGGGGTCGGCGGAGGCCAGCCGCAAGGTGGTCGGCTCCCGGCCGTCGATCACCGGGTGATGCGCCAGCCACCAGGCCGTGTAGGACGGGACCTCGTGGACGTCTCCATTGGCGACCACCCGGAGCGGCTGGAGGGCGGCCCTCAGCGGCGGCCGGGCCAGCAGCGGCAGCGCGGCGGCCCAGTCGGCGACGTATTCGAGGTCGCGGACCGCGGTGAACTCGCGCGCCACGGGCGGCACGTCGAGCTCGGGCAGCAGGTCGAGGACGGCGTCGAGCCACTCGTCCTCACGGTCGAGGTCGTGGTCGCAGTCGTCGGGGTCGAGCACCACGTCGGCGTCGTTGACCACGGCGAACCCGTCGAGCACCCCGGCGGCGGCCAGCACCCGCGAGCCGAACTTCTCCACCAGGTCGGGCGCCGCGAACGGGGCCTCCTGGTCGATCAGCCTGGCCAGGTCGCCGCCTTCGAGCAGCAGGTCGCCGGCGGCGTAGACCTCGCCGTCGGCGCCCCGCAGCGCCAGCGTGGCCAGCCAGGGCGCCTCACCGGCGGTCAGCCCGGCCGCGTCGACCAGCGCCAGCACGGCCTGGGCCACCGGCTCGGGATCGGCCGACCCGGCCGACTCGGTGACGGCGGCGTGGGTGAGCGGGTCGTCGAGGACGGTCCGGGGCGTCGCCTCGGCCGCGCCCAGGCGCAGCAGCAGGGGGTGGGCCGCGTCGGGGTGGACGATCCGCAGCCCCAGCGGCGCGAGCAGCGAGGCGTCGAGCGCCTTGTCGCCGTCGGTCATGACGAGCGTGCCCCGGGCGCCCCGGACCAGCCGCCCGTCGGCCAGCGGCACCGCCACGGCCCCGACGGCCTCCAGGTCGTCGGCCGGGATGACCGAGTAGAGCGCCCGCCACCAGGCCGGCGTCCGGTCGCGCACGGCGTCGCCGGAGAGCATGTCGATCACGTCGGCGAGCTCGATGCGGCGGATGTTCAGCCCCGGCAGCGCGTGGTGGCGCACCGGCCAGCCGGAGGGCAGCAGCCCCGGCACCATCTCGGCCACCATCGTCAGGAACTCACCGGGCCCGGCCACCACCCGGGCGTCGCGCCCGGCGATGACCAGCTCCTCCTCCTCGGCGAGGGAGACCGGCGGCAGCCCGTCGGCCACCCGCCGGGCGTTGACGACCTCGGCGTAGCGCCCCGTGGGCTCCTCGGGCGCCGAGATCGCCGGCAGCAGCGGCAGGTCGGGCAGCAGCGCGAGGATCTCACCGCGGATCGCGGCGTCGAGCTCGCCCTTGGCCAGCACCTGAGGCACCAGGTCGAGCAGCCGGGGAGTGCGCGGCAGCGAGCGCAGCAGGTCGCAGTAGACCTCGGCCGAGCGCCGCACCAGGAAGTCGGTCAGCGGCCCGGCCGCGACGTGACGCCGGTCGGTGGCCAGCGGGAACGTCGCGATCAGCAGCGCGGGCAGGTCGAGCGGCTCGTCGGAGGGCGTCGGCGCGTGGACCGACGACGGCACGTCCTTCGGCAGCGGCAGCGCCTCACCGGCCCGCCTGGCCTGGTCGCCCCAGGCCCGCGCCTGGCCGTGGGTCACCGCCCCGGCGATCGGCACCGCCCACCGCACCTGCCAGAACGGACGGGCCCGCTCCTCGGTCGGCCGGTCGGCGAACAGGTCGCCCACCTGCTCGGGTGTGAACTCGCCCGACGCCTCGACGACGTGCCACCCGGCGGCGGTGACGCTGCGCCAGACCCCGTCGACCTCGATGTCGATCGCCGACAGGGCGGGCATGACCAGCGGCAGCGCCGGGCTGGTCTCCTCCAGCATCCGCCGCACGGCGTCTTCCGCGGCGGCGTCGCGAAGCGGGAGGCGGACGATGGAGTCGAAACCCTCGGGCACCGTCAGCTCGGCCGGGAACGGCAGCCGGAGCAGCGGCACATGGCCCTCCCGCCCGGCGAGCTCCCCCTCCAGCGACGGGATCCCGGCGACGAGCTCGGAGGTGAGCGCCCGCGACCAGCGCACGCCGCCGGTCGCCCGCGAGGCGATGGCCGGTTCGTCGCTGACTGAGACGACGGCCGCGAAGCCGACGCCGAACCGCCCGGCCGCGCCGGCCTCGTCGCGCTTGCCGGAGACCCGGAGCGTCGACAGGCCCTCGACCCCGGTGGCGTCGAGCGCGCCGCCCGTGTTGGCCGCCTCGAGCACGCCGTCGCGCAGCGTCAGCCGCAACCGGCCGGGCACCCCGGCGCGCAGCGCGGCGTCGGCGGCGTTCTGGGCCAGCTCGACGATCAGGCGGTCGCGGTAGCCGCCGAGCGCGAAGTCCTCCTCGGCGTTGGCGTCCTCCCGGAACCGGGCGGGCGAGGCCGTCCAGGCGGCGAGCACGTTCTCACGCAGGCGGGTGGTGCCGAAGAGGTCGTTCATCACACGCTTCCGGATGACGGGGCGAAAGGGAGGTCAGGTCAGCCTTCCGGCATGGGGTCGTAGCCCATGTCGTCGAGGATCGGCTGAGGAGCCTCGCCGCCCGCCGTGGGCGACGGGGTCGCCTCGGAGTGGGCGCCGCAGCCGTGGTCGGCGGCGACGACCTTACCGTCGTCGGGGGCGAACTCGTTGGCGCACACCCCGAAGCCCAGCCGCAGCGCGCCCGAGAGGGGCCAGTAGAAGCCGCAGGTCGAGCACTGCGCGGGGGCCGCCGTCGCGAGCGGGGAATCGGGGCCCGACTCGCCGCTGTGCCAGCGGTTGACCGCCAGGTCGCGGCCGATGGCCGACAGCACCCGCACCCGGCCGAGGCCGTATTCGAAGAGCATCTGGTGGTCGGTGTCGTCGTCGGCGTCGGCGGTGTCGGTCGTGAAGCCGGGCGCGAGCCGGTCGTCGTCGGCCTCGGCCGGCAGCAGGTCGCCGGGGCCCAGGTCGCCGGGGCGCAGACGGCGGCTCCACGGCACCCACGTGGGTGCGAGCAGGGCGCCCTTGCCGGGCAGCAGCACGGTCTCACTGACGGTGACGGCCTTGGCACGCGAAGCGCGGGCCACTGTGATCGCCCAGCGCCAGCCCTCGTATGCTCGATCGAGACAGGCGAAGTAATGGGTGACGACGCGGTCACCCTCCGCGTCGAACCCCAGGTGGTCGCCGACCTCGCCCGGCCTTGCTACGTGCTCGGCCGCCGAGCGAGCCAGGTCGACGGCGGCGGCGCAGGCCTGGTCTGCGGCGGGGGTTCTCACGCGGGTACGGCTCACACTTCATTTTCACCTACCTGAGGAGCGATTTTCACCCTCGCCGAGAGCGGACAGCATCCGACTGCGTCGGTAAGACTGGAAATTCGACACGAGAGGAGCGCATGGGGTGGCGGGTGCCTGGGGCAAGGTCCGTGGCGCGAGCCGTGCGGTGGTGTCCGCGACGGGCCGGACCGGCCGTTCCATCGGCCGTGGCGCGCACGCCTTCGGCGGCGGTGTCGGGCGCGGGGTGCGCGGTGTCGGCCGGGCCAGCCGGCGGCTGACCCACGCCAAGGGCGCCGACCGGACCGGCCTCGGCCGGCTGATCGAGGTCACCGCGGTCCACAGCGCCGGAGACGCCTTCATCACGGTCGCGCTGGCGGGGGCGCTGTTCTTCGGCATGCCGGTGGGCCAGGCGCGCGGCCAGGTGGCGCTCTATCTGCTGGTCACGATGGTGCCGTTCACGGTCGTGGCCCCGTTCGTCGGCCCGGTGCTCGACCGGTTCCGGTCGGGCCGCCGCTACGTCATCGCCGGGACCCTGTTCGCGCGTGGCCTGCTCTGCTGGGGCATGGCCTCCAGCGTCGTCTACGGCGACACCCTCTCGCTCTT
Organism: Herbidospora cretacea; assembly: GCF_001570605.1. Taxonomy (GTDB): domain Bacteria; phylum Actinomycetota; class Actinomycetes; order Streptosporangiales; family Streptosporangiaceae; genus Herbidospora; species Herbidospora cretacea. The sequence continues at coordinate 109,749 of NZ_BBXG01000020.1, forward strand.
CCCGGCCGCGCTGGCCGTGCTGGTGCTGTCGAAGGCCTACAACGTGTCCCGGGCGGCGATCATGCCGAGCGTGCTGCCCGCCGACATAGGGCTGGTCACCGCCAACGCCCGGGTGGCGCTGTTCGCGCTGGTCGCGGCAGGTGGCGCGGCGGGTCTCGGAGCGGGCCTGGTGGCCTGGATCGGGGCCGAATGGGTGCTGCGGATCGCGATGGTGCTGTTCCTGGTCGCCGGGGTGGTGTCGATAAGGCTCCCCCGCCACGTCGACTCCCCCGAGGAGGACGAGACCGCCAAGCCGCCGGGCGTCCGGGCGCTGCTCAACGTCGGGCCGATCGTGGCCGAATCGATGCGGGCCAACGCGGCGATCCGGATCCAGGCGGGGTTCCTGGTCTTCTTCCTGCTGTTCCTGGTGCAGGACGAGCACCTGCCGGGGCTGGCCCCGGAGATCACGCTCGGCCTGCTCGCGGCGGCGGCCGGAGGCGGCGGCCTGTTCGGCGCGGCCGTGGCGTCGTGGGTGAAGTCCTACTCGCCGCAGCTGATCGTCCTGTCGACGCTGGCGCTGACCACCCTCACCACCGTCGTGGCGGCGTTCTTCTTCAGTCTGTGGACGGCCGTCGCGGTGGCCCTGATCGGCGCGTTCGCGCAGGGGCTGGGCAAGCTGGCCCTCGACGCGATCATCCAGCGGGAGATCGGCGAGGAGGTCCGGTCGTCGACCTTCGGGGTGGTGGAGGCGCTGCTCCAGATCGCCTGGGTGTTCGGCGGCCTGATCGGCCTGATGCTGTCGCTGTTCGCGCAGGGCACCGCGGGCCTGGCGGTGATGGCGGCCGTGCTGGTGGTGTCGCTGGGCTGGCTGCTGGTGACGCGGCGGGGGCGCAAGCGGACGAGTGTGGCGAACGCCGTCACGGTTCCCTTGCGGCCGGTGACTCAGCCACCGGCCGCTACGGGGGATACGAAACCGTTGACAAATCCCTTTTGACCACTTTTAGGCGTCGATGTCATCCGCAATTGCGCGAATCACCACGGCGACCTTCTTGGCGGCGACGGGCTCGGGGAGTTTGCCCTTCTGGTACGACGAGGTCGACAGTTCGTCGAGCAGCTTGATGAGGTCTTCGACGATGACGACCATTTCGTCAGGCTTTTTGCGCTTCCCCTTCGGCCGGGGCGCCTTGGCCAGGGTCGGGGGCTGCTCCAGCACCCGGACCGACAGCGCCTGCTGACCGCGCCGCCCCTCGGCGACACCGAACTCGACTTTCTGCCCGGGCTTGAGGGCTTCCACGCCTTTGGGCAGTGCGGATGAATGCACGAAGACCTCACCGCCGTCGTCGCGGGTGAGGAAACCGAAACCTTTGGCTTCGTCGTACCACTTGACCTTGCCGCTGGGCACAGGAGTGACCTCGTTCAAACTGTCGTGGAAGGGAATGGATGTAGGTTATGCCCACTAGGGCTCCGGGGTGACCGCCGAAAGCCCGTCAAATTACGCGGGAATCGACGTCCGGGACGCGTACCAGGAGACGAACTCCGTGAGGTCCGAGACGACCACGTCGGCGCCCTGCTCGGCCAGTTGGGCGGGGGTGCAGCCACCCGTCGCGACGGCCACACTGAGCGCCCCGCCCGCGCGGGCGGCCTCGATGTCGGCCACGTGGTCGCCCACGTAGACCGCCGCGCCGAAGGCGGCGATGGCGGCGCCCTTGTCGGCCCCGAAGACCGACCCGGCGATCTCGTCGACGTCGAGCCCGAGAGCGTCGACGGTGCGGCGGGCGTCGCGCGCGTTCTTGCCGGTGACCACGATGATCCGGCCACCGGCCGCGCGGACGGCCGCGAGCGCCTCGTGGGCGCCCGGCATGACGACGGTGGCGGGCAGCGCGATGACCGGGTAGAGGGAGCGGTAGAGCGTGACGGCGGCCGGGATCTCGTCGGCCGGCAGCCACTGGGCCAGCTCGTTCTCCAGCGGCCAGCCGATGCGCGAGACCGCGACGGCCACGTCGATGGGGGTGTCGAGCGAGGGCAGCATCGCCTCGTAGACGGCGGCGATCGCGGCGCGGGTGTCCGCGAGCGTCAGGTCGAGGTCGAAACCGACGGAAGTCCCCATGCTCTGCACGGTCCAAGAATGCCAAAATGCGCGATCCCCCGCGAACCTGGGCGGTCTACGCTGTCCCTCGCGGGAGGTTCAGATGAGCACACGGGGTCGCATCATCGAGGAGGCGCTACGGCTGTTCGCCGAGCGCGGCTACAACGCGACCTCGGTGGCCGAGATCGAGGCCGCGGCCGGGCTGTCCCCCGGCGCCGGGGGTCTCTACCGGCACTTCAAGTCCAAGTACGAGGTCCTCGCCGCCGCCGTCGCCGACCGGGCGTCCCGGAACGAGATCACGCTCGACGTCGCCCCGACCGACCCGATCGAGGTCCGGCTGGCCGCGATGTGCCACGCGGGGCTGGACAAGATGCGCGAGGAGCGGCAGCTCGCCCAGGTCTTCTTCCGGGACCTGTCGCAGTTCCCCGACCTGGTCGCGGTGGTCACGGCGGGCCTGCTGCAGCCCATGTTCGACGCGCTCACCGAGTGGTTCGCCTGCCAGCCCGAGTATCTCGACGCCCAGGTCGACTGGGCCGGGATGGGCTCGGTGCTGGGCGGCGCGATCATCCATTACCGGCTGATCGAGTACACCGCCGGCGAGACGCCCGGCCGGGTGGCCACCGACCGGTTCGTGTCGGCCTGGATCAGGCTGGCGCTCGGCCTGCTACCGCCGGGCGTGAGTGGAGACGGGTGGATCGAAGAGGCGGTAGAGCAGCCACAGCAGGCCGGCGGCGGTGCCGATGATGAACGCGACGCCGGCGACCTCGTTGAAGCGCGCTAGCAGCCCCTCGACCGAGGAACGCTCCGGCCCGGTGAGCGCGAGGATCCCGCCGCCGAAGATCCACGCCAGCGCGGGCAGCCCCAGACCGGCCAGCCGGTCGGGCATCCCCCACCCCTGACACGCGAGCGTGACCACCGCCGCGACCGCCCAGACGATGCCCGGCACCGGAAAGATGATCACCGGCGGGAAACTGATCGGCACCAGCAGGGCGGCCAGCGCCAGCAACCCCATCGCGACGGTCTCCCGGCGATGCCCGTGGAGGATGGACCAGGCGTCAGGAGTGGGCCGCCGCCGCCACCGCGGAATACGCCGCCCCGCCTGACCACCGGCCCACACCCTCCGCCGCGAACTGGACGAGATCGGCGTCGGCAACGCCGGCAGAGGCCGCGTCAGGCCGTCAACCCGCCCAGAGCCACCCGACCGGACCCCACTCCCCCGTGCCGGTCCACCCTGCTGCCCGGATCCGCCCGGCTGGCCCGATCCGCTTGGCCGCACCGATCCACCTGGCTGGCCGCTTCCGCTCGGCTGCCCTAACCCGCCGGCATGCTCTGACCCACCGGGCGGAGCTGACCCACCGGGCGGAGCTGACCCACTCGGCCGCGCCGATCCGCCAGGCTGCCCTTGACCGCCCAGCCGCCCTGATCCTCCCCACTGGCCCGATCCGCCCTGTCCGGCTTGGCCGCCGAGGCGGCGAAGTTCACTCAACCCTCTCAGGCCGCCGGGACCTGCCAGGCCGCCTCCTGGACGCGCTTGTCTTCCGGGGGGTTCCAGGGGTGGTTCCCCGCGTAAGCGGCGGACCTCTCGTTCGACCATGTCCTGGGGGGTGCCGAACCGGGTCAGGAGGCGGGCGACCGATTTGGGGTTCTCGTCGCCTTTGCGCTCCTGGTCGATGCGTTCGCGGACCCGCCTGACGTAGTCGAGGCGTTCTTCTGGGCGCATACGGCCGTGGGCGGCGTCGGCCACCCGGCTCACGAAATCCAGCACGAGCTGGTCGGCTCGCTCGATCACTCCGTCATAGTGCCCCAGCGTCGCAGTCCATGCATGCTCCTACGATGGAAAGGATGAGCGAGGGGTTCACCGAGTGGCTGCGCAGCCGGAGCGACGAGCAACTGCGCCTGCTCGCCATGTCCCGACCTGAGCTGATCACCCCCGTTCCGGCGAATGTTCCGGGTTTGGCGGCAAGAGCCGGAACCCCATCCGCCATCGGCCGCGCCCTCGACCGGCTCGACGGGTTCACCCTCGCCGTGGCCGAGACCCTGGTCGTCTTCCCGCCCGGTGAACTGAAGGCGGCCATCCGCCGGGCCACGGGCGCCGCCCCGGGCACCGACGCGGCCCTCACCAGAGCTCTGGCCGTGCTGACCGAGATGGCGCTCGTCGACGACGACCGCCATCTGGCCCCCGGCGTGAGAGAGGCGCTCGACCCGCCCGCCGGGCTCGGCCAACCGGCCGCCCACGTGTTCCGCCACGACCAGCCGGTGGCCGTGAAGCTGGCCGACCCCGGTGCGGTGCGGAAGCTGATCGGCCAGGTGGGGCCGCAGGCCAGGGCCGCGCTCGACGAGCTGGCCTGGGGGCCGCCGTCGGGGCGGGTGCCCAACGCCCGGCGGGAGGTCTCGGTCGAGACCGCCCAGTCGCCGATCGAGCAGCTGCTGGCCCGGGGCCTGATCGGCGCGATCGGCGACGACACCGTCACGCTGCCGCGCGAGGTCGGGCTCGTGCTCCGCGACGACCGTCTCCACCGCGACCTGTCGCCGGTCCCGCCGCCGCTGGAGGGTTCGGCCCGCCGCGCCGATTTGGCCGCCCGCACCGCCGCCGGGCAGGCCTTCGGTTTCGTAAGGGCCGTCGAGGAACTCTGCGAGATCTGGAGCGTCGACCCGCCGGGCGTGCTCCGCACGGGTGGCCTGGCGGTCCGCGACCTGCGCCGCGCGGCCCAGCAACTCGACGTGCCCGAATGGACGGCCGCGCTGGTCATCGAGGTCGCCCACGCCGCCGGGCTGGTCGCGACCGGCGGCCCGGCCGACGCCGAGTGGCTGCCGACCCCCGCCTACGACGCCTGGCGGGCCCGGCACACCGAAGACCGCTGGGAGACCGTCGCCAGGGCGTGGCTGACCCTCGACCGGGTCCCCGGCCTGGCGGGTGGCCGCGACGACCGCGACCGGCTGCTCAACGTGCTCCATCCCGACCTGCGCCGAGGAGCCGCCGCCGAGATCCGCCGCCGGGTGCTGTCGGTCGTCGCCGCCACCGACCTCGCACCGTCGCGGGAGTCGGTGCTGGCCCGGCTGACCTGGGAACGACCCCGCCGCAGAGGCGCCCACCTGGCCACGATGACCGAGTTCGCGCTGCGCGAGGCCGAGGTCGTCGGCCTGACCGGGCTCGGCGTCATGTCGCCCCACGGCCGGGCGCTGCTCGCGGGCCAGAAGGCGGCCGACCCGCTGGCGCCGCTGCTGCCCGAACCGGTCGACCACGTCGTCCTGCAGGCCGACCTGACCGCCGTCGCCCCCGGGCCGCTGACCGGCGAGCTCGACCGCTGGCTGGGCCTGGCCGCCGACATCGAGTCGAAGGGCGGCGCGACCGTCTACCGGTTCGCCGAGAGCTCGATCCGGCGGGTGCTCGACGCCGGGCAGAGCGCCGAGGAGATCCTCGCGATGCTGGCCCGCCACTCGACCACGCCGGTGCCGCAGCCGCTGGCCTACCTGGTGTCCGACGTGGCCCGGCGGCACGGCCGGCTGCGGGTCGGGACCGCCTCGTCCTACCTGCGCTGCGACGACCCGGCGGTGCTCGACGAGCTGCTGGCCGACCGGCGGGCCGGGGCGCTGCGGATGCGGCGGCTGGCGCCGACCGTGCTGGTGTCGAAGGCGTCGCGGGCGACCATGCTCGACTCGCTGCGCGCGATGGGCTACGCCCCGGTGGCCGAGTCGCTCGAAGGCGACGTGCTGATCACCCGGGCCGACGCGCGGCGGGCCGAGGCCCAGCCGATCAGGCAGGTCAACGGGGTGTTCGCGCCCGAGGCCGAGGTGGTCACGGCGGCGATCCGGGCGCTGCGGGCGGGCGACGCGGCGCTGCTGTCCCGTCCCGCGCCGGTGGGCGAACCGGGCGGCGCCGTCCCCCGGACTCCGGCGACCGCGACCATCTCGGCGCTCCAGGAGGCCATCCGGCAGGGCTCCCGCGTTTGGATCGGTTACCTAGACTCACAAGGTCAGGCAACCAGCCGGATTCTCGAACCGGCGAGGATAGAGGGTGGCTACCTGACCGCGTACGACGAGACGAGGGCGGCCATCCACCGCTTCGTCCTCCACCGGATCACCGGCGTCGCGGACGTCAACTGATTAGGGGGCTCCACCCGTGAACGACGGGCCGCTCATCGTCCAGTCCGACAAGACCCTGCTGCTGGAAGTCGACCACGAGCGCGCCGACGAGTGCCGTCGGGCCATCGCGCCGTTCGCCGAGCTCGAGCGCGCGCCCGAACACGTCCACACCTACCGCATCACCCCGCTCGCCCTCTGGAACGCGCGCGCCGCCGGACACGACGCCGAGCAGGTCATCGACGCCCTCATCGGGTTCAGCCGCTACCCCGTGCCCCACGCGCTGCTGGTCGACGTCGCCGAGACGATGGCCCGCTACGGGCGGCTGCGGCTGGAGAAGCACCCCGTCCACGGGCTCGTGCTGACCAGCACCGACCGGGCCGTGCTCGAAGAGGTGCTGCGCGCCAAGAAGGTGCAGCCGATGATCGGCGAGCGCCTCGACGGCGACTCGGTGGCCGTCCACCCGAGTGAGCGCGGCAACATCAAGCAGATGCTCCTGAAGCTCGGCTGGCCGGCCGAGGACATGGCCGGCTACGTCGACGGCGAGGCCCACCCGATCGCCCTCACGGAGGAGGGCTGGTCGCTGCGGCCCTACCAGAAGGAGGCCGCCGACGCGTTCTGGCACGGCGGCTCCGGCGTGGTCGTGCTGCCCTGCGGCGCCGGGAAGACGATCGTCGGCGCGGCGGCGATGGCCCACGCCCAGGCGACCACGCTGATCCTGGTCACCAACACGGTCAGCGTCCACCAGTGGAAGACCGAGCTCCTCAAGCGCACGTCGCTGACCGAGGACGAGATCGGCGAGTACACCGGGACCAAGAAGGAGATCCGCCCGGTCACCATCGCGACCTACCAGGTGATGACCGCCAAGCGCGGCGGCGTCTACCGCCACCTGGAGCTGTTCGACGCCCGCGACTGGGGTCTGGTCGTGTACGACGAGGTCCACCTCCTGCCCGCCCCCATCTTCCGGATGACGGCCGACCTCCAGGCCCGCCGCCGGGTGGGCCTGACGGCCACGCTCGTGCGCGAAGACGGCCGCGAGGGCGACGTGTTCTCCCTCATCGGCCCGAAGCGCTACGACGCGCCCTGGAAGGAGATGGAGAACCAGGGCTACATCGCCCCGGCCGACTGCGTCGAGGTCCGGGTGACGCTGCGTGACGACGAACGGCTCGCCTACGCGATGGCCGACACCGACGAGCGTTACCGCTTCGCCGCCACCACCCCGTCAAAGGTGCGCGTCACCGAGGCATTGGTGAAAAAGCACGCGGGCGAACAGGTCCTGGTCATCGGGCAGTACATCGACCAGCTCGACGAACTCGGCGAACATCTCGACGCGCCGGTCATCAAGGGCGAAACCAAAGTGAAGGAGCGCGAACGGCTGTTCCAGGCGTTCCGCGACAAAGAACTCCAGGTCCTCGTCGTGTCGAAGGTGGCGAACTTCTCCATCGACCTTCCCGAGGCCGCGGTGGCCATCCAGGTGTCCGGCACGTTCGGGTCGCGCCAGGAAGAGGCGCAGCGCCTCGGACGGGTGCTGCGGCCCAAAGCCGACGGCGGTGGCGCCCGGTTCTACTCCATCGTCAGCCGCGACACCGTCGACCAGGACTTCGCCGCCCACCGCCAGCGCTTCCTGGCCGAGCAGGGCTACGCCTACCAGATCATCGACGCCGACGACGTGCTCACCTGACACAAATAAAAGACCCGGCGGGACAACTCCCGCCGGGCCTACTTAGAAAACATACTTAAGTCCACGAAATTCCGTAGGCCCGAGACAACCTCATCACCCCCTCGCGCCTTGGCCCCCACAGCCAAAGAGTGGCATCAATGCCCAGGTTCGGGCATACCCCCATTGTCCTGGGCAATCACCTGATTTGCCGCGCTTTTCTTAGGCTTTTCCCATACCGATTGATTAAGACTTCGGAGGGTATTCGCGAGATTACTGCGCGACCAGACCTCCGACGAATAGTACGCCTTCCGCGCCCATCCATGCGGCGATTGCGTACACGAGAAGACTGGCGCGCCAAGTCAGCCACGCGCCGATCGTGAGCGCGGTCGCGACGACCGCGAAGAGTGAGGAGACGGCCGTCACGAGCGTCATGCGGCCCGCGCACTCCTCGGCCGTCACGCCGCCGGAGCAGAACGCCTCCAGACCCCAGCCCGCGTACACGGAAAGACCCCACAGCGCGGCGAGCAGCACCATGACGGCGGCGGGCAGCGCGGGCGGGATCGGGATCGGGCCACGGAACACGTCTGCCGCCCTACCCAGCCACGACGCGACTCAGACGGGCCGTAAACCTTTTGGCCTGACCGGCCCGGCCGACTAGGCTGGCCGGTTCGCCCAGCTCTTCAGGAGGCACTCCGTCATGCCCCAGCACACCCTGGCCCCCGACATACCTCCGGCCGACGACCTCGGGAGCGAACGCCGCCATCTCGACGAGTCGCGGGCGGCCCTGCGCGCGATGCGGGAGCACGCGAGCGCGCTGTCGTCCGACATGGCCGGCGACTGGGTCTCCCGGCAGGTGCTCCAGGGCCTGCTCGACCAGCGCGTCGCAGCCCTCGCCGACCATCCGGACACCCCCCTGTTCTTCGGCCGCCTCGACCGCGCCGCCGACGACGATTTGCCGCCGATCCTGTACGTCGGCCGCCGGCACGTCCACGACGGCGGCGGCCGGGCGCTCGTCATCGACTGGCGCGCGCCCGTCTCCCGGGCCTTCTACCAGGCCAGCCCGGCCAAGCCGATGGGCGTCGACCGGCGCCGCCGGTTCGGCTACCAGGGCGGCCGGCTCACCGCGTTCGAGGACGAGGACCTCGCCCACGGCGGCGACCTCGGCCCCTCGCGCATCCTGACCGACGAGATCGAGCGCCCGCGCTCCGGCCCGATGCGCGACATCGTGGCCACGATCCAGCCCGACCAGGACGAGATCGTCCGCGCCGACCTCGGCGTGACCGTCTGCGTGCAGGGCGCGCCGGGCACCGGGAAGACGGCGGTGGGACTCCACCGCGCGGCCTATCTGCTCTTCACCCATCGCGAGAAATTGTCTCGCGCCGGAGTGATGATCGTGGGCCCGAACCGCGCGTTCCTCTCCTACATCTCCTCGGTCCTGCCCGCGCTCGGCGAGGTGAAGGTCGACCAGACGACCGTGGCCGGGATCCTGGGGGACCACGCGCACCCCGAGGACCCGGCGGTATCGGCCATCAAGGGTGACGCCCGGATGGCCGCCGTGCTGAAGCGGGCGATGTGGCTTCATGTGGTGAAACCGGCCGAAGGGGTGCTGGTCACCAAGGGGGCGAACCGCTACCGGGTGGCCGACTACGAGGTGCGCGAGATCGTGGCCTCGCTGCGCGGCACGACCCGCTACAACCCCGGCCGGGCGGCGCTGGCGCAGCGGCTCGCCCACCAGGTGCTGGTGCAGATGGAGCGGCGCGGCGAGTCGCCCGACGACCGGGTGCAGGACGCCGTGGCGCGGTCGAAGTCGGTCAAGGGCGTGGTCGACCAGGTCTGGCCGAAGCTGGTGCCCGAGCAGGTGCTGTTCCGGCTGCTGTCGGACCCCGAGTTCCTGGCGCGGGCCGCCAAGACCGACCTGACCCCCGAGGAGCAGGCGGCGCTGGTGTGGGCGAAGCCGTACAAATCCCATCGGAGCGCGAAGTGGAGCGGCGCCGACGGGGCCCTGCTCGACGAGCTCGCCGACCTGATGGACCGCACCCCCTCCCACGGCCACCTCGTGGTCGACGAGGCGCAGGACCTGTCGGAGATGCAGCTGCGCGCGCTGGGCCGCCGCTGCCGCACCGGCTCGGCGACCATCCTGGGCGACCTCGCGCAGGGCACCACCCCGTGGTCGGCCCGCTCGTGGACGGACGTGCTCACGCACCTGGGCTTCGCCGAGGGTCTGGTGACGGAACTGACCCTCGGCTTCCGCGTCCCGCGTGAGGTGCTCGACTACGCCGCCCGCCTGCTCCCCGGCATCGCCCCCGAGCTGGCCGCGCCACGCTCGCTGCGCCCCGGCGCGGGATCGTTGAGGCTGGTGGAGACCTCCGATGTCCTCGGGGGTGTGCGAGACGCCGTGGACGCGGCTGGCGAGGGTTCGGTGGGCGTCATCGTCCGCGACGCCGACGCGCAGACCGTCGCGACCGCTCTCGGCGCTCCCGTGCTGGGGCCCGACGGCGACGGCTCGAAGGTCCTCGTCGTCCCGGCGGGCCTGGCCAAGGGTCTGGAGTACGACCACGTCGTGGTGGTCGAACCGGCCGACATCGCCGAGGCCGAGACCCGGGGCATGGCCCGCCTCTACGTGGTCCTCACCCGAGCCGTCACCACCCTGACCGTGGTCCATGCCCGCCCCTTGCCGGAGGGCCTGTGACCGGCCGGGAGACGCCCGCAGCCGGTGTCATGGCCTTCCCGCGCGGCCGGGCCTCATGATTAGGGTGGTCGCATGATCCGCACTGCCACCCCCTCCGACGTCGACGCACTGCTCGCCTTCTGGCTGGTCGCCGCCGAGAACACCGACCGGCACGACGACCCGGCGAAGGTGCGCGCGCTCATCGAGCGCGACCCCGAGGCCCTGCTCGTGTACGAACTCGACGGCGCCATCGCGGGCACGGTCATCGCGGGCTGGGACGGCTGGCGCGCCCACCTCTACCGGCTCGCGGTCGCGCCCGAGGCGCGCCGTCAGGGCGTCGCGCGGCAGCTCATCGCCGCGGCGGAGGACCGCTTCAGAGCGTTCGGCGCCTTCCGCGCCGACGCGATGGTCCTGAACGCCAACACCGACGCCCACCTCGCCTGGACCGCCACCGGCTACAAGGCCCAGGACGACTGCGCCCGCTGGGTGCGGCCCCTGTAGGGGCTCGTACACCCGGAAACAGAAGAAGGCGGGCCCCGGGAACGGGGACCGCCTTATCTGTGGTGCGGGATGGACTTAGAAGTCCATGTCCCCGCCGCCGGGCATGCCGCCGCCGGCGGGAGCCGGGTTCTTCTCCGGCTTCTCGGCGATGACGGCCTCGGTGGTGAGGAACAGGGCCGCGATCGACGCGGCGTTCTGCAGCGCGGAGCGCGTCACCTTCGCCGGGTCGATGATGCCCGAGTCGAACATGTTGACGTACTCGCCGGTCGCGGCGTTGAGGCCCTCACCCGGGGTCAGGTTGCGGACCTTCTCCACCACGACGCCGCCCTCGAGGCCGGCGTTGACGGCGATCTGCTTCAGGGGCTCCTCGAGCGCCTTCTTCACGATCGCGGCGCCGGTCGCCTCGTCGCCCGACAGCTCCAGCTTGTCGAACGCCTTGGCCGAGGCCTGCAGCAGAGCCACGCCACCGCCGGGGACGATGCCCTCTTCGACGGCCGCCTTCGCGTTGCGGACGGCGTCTTCGATGCGGTGCTTGCGCTCCTTGAGCTCGACCTCGGTGGCCGCGCCCGCCTTGATGACGGCGACGCCGCCGGCGAGCTTGGCGAGGCGCTCCTGGAGCTTCTCGCGGTCGTAGTCGGAGTCGGTGTTGTCGATCTCGGCGCGGATCTGGTTGACCCGGCCGGCGATCGCCTCGGCGTCACCGGCGCCGTCGACGATGGTGGTCTCGTCCTTGGTCACGACGACCTTGCGGGCGCGGCCGAGCTGGTCGAGGGTGGTCGACTCGAGCTTGAGGCCGATCTCCTCGGAGATGACCTGGCCGCCGGCCAGCGTGGCGATGTCGCCCAGCATGGCCTTGCGGCGGTCGCCGAAGCCGGGGGCCTTGACGGCCACCGAGCGGAACAGACCGCGGATCTTGTTCACGACCAGGGTCGCGAGGGCTTCGCCCTCGACGTCCTCGGCGATGATCAGGAGCGGCTTGCCGGCCTGCACGACCTTGTCGAGCAGCGGCAGCAGGTCCTTGTTCGCGGAGATCTTCGAGTTGACGACGAGGATGTAGGGGTCCTCCAGGACCGCTTCCATGCGCTCGGGGTCGGTCACGAAGTAGCCCGAGTTGTAGCCCTTGTCGAAGCGCATACCCTCGGTGAGCTCGAGCTCGAGGCCGAAGGCGTTGCTCTCCTCGACGGTGATGACGCCTTCCTTGCCGACCTTGTCCATCGCTTCCGCGATGAGCTCGCCGATCTCGGTGTCACCGGCGGAGATCGAGGCGGTGGAGGCGATCTGCTCCTTCGTCTCGACGTCCTTGGCGAGCTTGGAAAGCTCCTCGCTGACGCGCTCGACGGCGGCCTCGATGCCCTTCTTCAGGGACATCGGGTTGGCGCCGGCGGCGACGTTGCGCAGACCCTCGCGCACGAGCGCCTGGGCGAGCACGGTGGCGGTGGTGGTGCCGTCACCAGCGACGTCGTCGGTCTTCTTCGCGACTTCCTTGACGAGCTCGGCCCCGATCTTCTCCCACGGGTCCTCGAGCTCGATCTCCTTGGCGATCGAGACACCGTCGTTGGTGATGGTGGGGGCGCCCCACTTCTTCTCCAGCACGACGTTTCGGCCCTTGGGGCCGAGGGTCACCTTCACGGCGTCGGCGAGCTGGTTCATCCCGCGCTCGAGACCGCGCCGGGCTTCCTCGTCAAACGCGATCATCTTGGCTGCCATAAGGCTGGACCTCCCAGTAAGAGGGTGGCTTCTAAAAGAGGACCGAGCCGACGCCCGCGACGGCAAGGCCCTGCATACCCTTAGGCAGGCCCCATCGCCTCGATCCGTATGGTTGGCACTCCCGGCCGGGGAGTGCCAAGCAACTGTTTAGCACTCTCCCCCGGCGAGTGCAAGCCGACGGCCGGGCGACCGGCCTCCACCAGCGGGGACAGAAGAAGAGCCCGGTCCGCAGGCTGCGGACCGGGCTCCACGTCGTTGGGGGTCGTGGGGGTTGATTACTGCAGATAGGGATCAGACGGTCCGGACAGCCTCCGCCTGCGGGCCCTTCTGTCCCTGGGTGATGTCGAACTCGACACGCTGGCCCTGCTCCAGGGCCTTGTAGCCGTCCATCATGATTGCCGAGTAATGGACGAAAACGTCCTTACCACCGTCTACCGCGATGAAGCCGTAGCCCTTGTCCGCGTTAAACCATTTGACGGTGCCCTGCGCCACTTTCCGACTCCTCTTGCTGGGCCTGGCGACGGACCCGCCCATTCCACCGCTGGTCCGTGACCTTTCGAGCCGGAACACTGATGTTCTCCCCGGCTACGTCGATCGTTCTCGACCATACACATGGCAAGGCGTGGGACAACAGAGTCAATCGACCCCTGACTTGTAGTCGTTCGCCCAAAGCGAGAGGGCTTCTTTTTCGGTTAGAGATTGGTTGGTTGAGAATTGCACCATATGCCATGGCACTCATTAAGCTTCGATAACGATAGAAGTGCAGGTAAACATAGAAACACCCACGCACTGTAGGAGTACGTGGGTGCGGGAAAGGCTGCGGAAGGTCACCCTCCGGCTACGGCGGGGATCACCGAAATCTGTACTCCGTCAGGGGTGGGAGTGTCCAAACCTTCGGAGAATCGGACGTCCTCTTCTCCGACGTAGACGTTGACAAAACGCCGGACCTTGCCCGATTCGTCGAGGATCCTGGCCCCGATCCCCGGGTAGTCGGCGTCGAGTTTGGCGAAGACCTCGCGCAGCGTCGCGCCCTCGCCGACGACCTCCGAGGCACCCCCGGTGTACGTCCGCAGAATCGTCGGAATGCGCACAGATACACTCATTGTTAACCCTTCTCGACGAACAGTTAGTTGGCGAAAGCCGTGCGGAAGGCGTCCAGCGAGGGCCGGATGACCGCCGAGGGGCGGGCCTCCGCCTGCACGGCGTCGAGGGTCTTGAGCCCCTCGCCCGTGTTGAGGACCACCGTGGTGGCGTCGGGGTCGATGACCCCGGCCTCCGTGAGCTTGCGCAGCACGCCCACCGTCACGCCCCCGGCGGTCTCGGCGAACACGCCCTCGGTGCGGGCCAGCAGCCGGATCGCGGCGACGATCTCGGGGTCGGTGACGTCCTCCACGGCCCCGCCGGTCCGCCGGGCGATGTCGAGCACGTAGGGCCCGTCGGCCGGGTTGCCGATGGCCAGCGACTTGGCGATCGTGTCCGGCTTCACCGGGCGGACGACGTCGTGCCCGGCCTTGTAGGCGGCCGACACCGGGGAGCAGCCCTCGGCCTGCGCCCCGAAGATCTTGTAGGGGGTGTCCTCGACCAGGCCGAGCGCGATGAGCTCCTTGAAGCCCTTGTCGATCTTGGTGAGCTGGGAGCCCGAGGCGATCGGGATGATGATCTGCTCGGGGATCCGCCAGCCGAGCTGCTCGGCGATCTCGTAGGCCAGGGTCTTGGAGCCCTCGGCGTAGTAGGGCCGCAGGTTCACGTTGACGAAGCCCCACTTCTCGCCCAGCGGGTCGCCGATGAGCTCGGAGCAGAAGCGGTTGACCTCGTCGTAGGAGCCCTCGATGCCGACGAGCCTGCCGCCGTACACGCTGGCGACGACGATCTTGGCCTCTTCGAGGTTCGACGGGATGAACACGCACGAGTCGAGCCCGGCCCGCGCGGCGGCCGCGCCGACGGCGCCGGCCAGGTTCCCGGTCGAGGAGCAGGAAAGGGTTGTGAACCCGAAGTTACGGGCCGCCTCAACGGCGATCGACACCACGCGGTCCTTGAACGAGTGGGTCGGGTTGCCGGAGTCGTCCTTCACGTAGAGCTCGCGGAGGCCGAGCTCGGCGCCGAGGTTCCCGGCGCGGTGGAGCTTGGTCCAGCCGGGCTGGAGGTTGGGCTTGTCGGCGACGTTCGCCGGCACGGGCAGCAGGGCCCGGTAACGCCAGATGTTGGCCGGACCGGCGGCGATGTCCTCGCGGCTGACGGTCCCGAAGTCGTACGCCACCTCAAGTGGCCCGAAACAGTCCTGACAGGCGAAGATCGGACCGAGGTCGTAACGGGCGCCGCACTCCCGGCAGGAGAGGGCGACGGCGGGTCCGAAGTCGTGCTGAAGCGCCATGAAGCGAGGCCTTTCCCTCATCTTCGCCTGCGACCGCCTTGATCACAGGCCGGAATTGGCACCTGTTCCGACCGGCCTCGCCCCGTGGCGAGATGAGTCGGAATGGTTGCCGGGGCTTCGCAGGGCCGGTCCCTCCACCCCTCTGGATGAGCAATATTCAGTTGTCCACAAAACTGTACCTCGGGTGGCTCAGAGTCCGAATCGGCGTCTCATCTACCGAGATATCCGTCTCCGAGGGAGGCCTGGATGTGCTTCCTGGCCTGGTGGATGCGGCTCTTGGCGGTGCCGAGCGGGATGCCGAGCTGCGCGGCGATGTCGGAGTAGTCGAGCTGGACGATGTCGCAGAGCACCAGCGCGCGGGCCAGGTCGGGCTTCTCGGCCTCCAGCGCCTCGATCGCGTCGAGCAGGTCGAGCCGGGCGCCGGCGATCACGCTGACCCGGTGGGGGTCGGGCCGCTGCTCGGCCAGGTCGTCGCTCGACTGCTCGGCCGAGCGGCGCTTGAGGGTGCGGTAGGTGGTGCGGGCGCAGTTGGCGGTCACGATGTGGAGCCAGGTGGAGAACCGCGAGCGGCCCTCGAAGCGGCCGATGTTGCGGGCCACCGCGAGCAGGGTGTCCTGACAGGCCTCTTCGGCGTCCTGGCGGTAGGGAAGCAGGCGTTCGCAGTGGCGCAGCACGTCGGGCTCGACACGGCGCAGCAGCTCGCCGAGGGCGACGTGGTCGCCGGTCGCGGCGGTGCGGGCCAGTTCCTCGGTGGTCTCGTCAAGCGGCATTGACTGCCCCGATTCTTCGGCGGCCGGGGGTTTCCTGACATCCTATTGTCGACGACGTCTTTTCTTAGTCCTCCGGCCATCTGGGGTGTGCCCACCGTGAGTTCAACGCTGATCGCCTCCAATCGCGGCCCCGTCTCGTTCATCCTCTCGGACGACGGCGCGCTGACGATGCGGAGAGGCGGCGGCGGTCTGGTGTCCGGTTTGTCAGAAGTGGCCGGTGGTGAAGACCACCTCTGGGTGTGCGCCGCGCTCACCGACGGCGACCGCAGCGCCGTCCGGGTGGCGCCCGAGGGCCGCATCGACCGCGCGGGTTACGACACCGGGCCGGTACGCATGCTCGACATCCCCCCGGCCGTCTTCCACCGGGCCTACAACGCGGTCGCCAACTCCACCCTGTGGTTCGTCGGCCACCTGCTCTACAACACCGCGTTCGCGCCCACCTTCGACACCCGGTTCCAGCGCGAGTGGGAGTCCTACCGCGAGTACAACGGCGCGTTCGCGCTGGCCCTGGCCGAAGAGGCGGCCCACGGCGCCAAGGTGCTGATCCAGGACTACCACCTGACGCTGGCCCCGGCGATGCTCCGGGTCGACCGGCCCGACCTGCGGGTGGCCCACTTCTCCCACACCCCGTGGGCGCCGCCCGAATACTTCGCGGTGCTGCCCGACGCGATCGCGGCCGAGATCCTCCAGGGCGTGCTGGGGGCCGACCACGCCGGGTTCCTGACCGATCGGTGGGCCGCCGCGTTCATGGACTGCTGCGAGGCGGTGCTCGGCGCGCGGGTCGACCGGGCGGCCAGGACGGTGGAGTTCGAGGGCCGCGTCACCCGCATCGGCGTCCACGCGCTGGGCGTCGACGGCGACGCGCTGCTGGCCAGGGCCGCCGAGCCCGACGTCGAGTCGCACATGCAGGCGATCAAGGAGCAGGTGGGCGACCGGCGGCTGATCGTCCGCATCGACCGGACCGAGCTGTCCAAGAACATCGTGCGCGGCATGCTCGCCTACCGCGAGTTCCTGGCCGAGCATCCCGAGTGGCACGGCAAGGTCGTGCACCTCGCCTTCGCCTATCCCTCCCGCCACGACCTGCCCGAATACCGCGAATACACGGCGGCCGTGCAGCGCTGCGCCAAGGAGATCGAAGACGAGTACGCCACCGACGACTGGGATCCCCTGATCCTCAACATGCAGGACGACTATCCGCGCTCGCTGGCCGCCTACCGGATGGCCGACGTGCTGCTGGTGAACCCGATCCGCGACGGCATGAACCTGGTCGCCAAAGAGGGGCCGATCCTGTCGCCCCGGTGCGCGCTGGTGCTCTCGCGGGAGGCGGGGGCGGCGGCCGAGCTCGGCGCCGACTCGCTTCTGGTCAACCCCTACGACGTCTCCGGCACCGCCGCCGCCCTGTATGAGGGCCTGGTCATGTCCGACAAGGAGCGGGCCGAACGCTGCGTCCGGCTGCGCCGCGCGGCCACCGCGATGCCGCCCCAGCGCTGGTTCGCCGACCAGTTGGCCGCCTTGTCCTAACGATGTACGGTTTCCCCGTATATCTATCAATATCGGGGGAAATGCCGGTGTCGACGCCCGCCATCACTTTCACGCGCGACCGGCCCACCTGGTTCGTCTACCTGATGCTGGCGACCTTCGCCACCTACCTCTACGGACTGTCCTCCGCGCTGCCCACCCTGCGCGCCGAACTCGGCGTCAGCCAGGCGGTCGCCGGTCTCCACGGCACCGGCATGGCCGTCGGCAGCATCCTCACCGGCCTGTCGATGCCCTGGCTGACCAGGCGTCACGGCCGCCGGTTCGCCGTCTGGCTGGGGATCGCCGGCATGAACGCCGGCATGGTGCTGGTGGGCTTCGGCCCCACCCTTCCTTTCACACTGGCCGGCTACAGCATCGCCGGCGGCTTCGCCGCCATCGCCCTGTACGTCTCCATGGCCGCCCTCAGCGACCACCACGGCGCGGCCGGACCGGCGTCGATCAGCGAGGCCAACGCCGTCGGCGTGCTCGCGGGCATCCCGGCCACCTACGGCTTCAGCGTGCTGGCCGAGTCGGTGCTGGGATGGCGGGCCGCCATGTTCATCCCCGTCGCGCTCACCGCCGTGCTGGTGTTCGCGATGGGCCGGGTCTGGTTCCCCGAGGTCCCGGCCGGGCGGTCCGTCACCCGGGAGCGCAGGCCGTTCGGGTGGCGGTTCCACTTCGCGGGCGCGGTGCTGCTCTGCTGCGTGGCGGTGGAGTTCGTCTTCAACCTCTGGGCCGCCGAGCTGTTCTCCCAGCGGACCGGGCTCTCGCTGGCCGAGGCGGCCACCGGACTGACCGCGATGCTCGCGGGCATCGCCGCCGGGCGCTTCGCCGGCGCGGCGCTCACCCTGCGCTATCCGGTCTGGCAGGTCTTCCTCGGCACCATGGCCGTCACGCTGGCCGGCTGGGCCGTCTTCTGGTCGACGACCGCCGTGGTGGTCGGCTACGTCGGCCTGGCGGTCAGCGGCGCCGGGATCGGCATGCTGTTCCCCCTGGGCCTGAGCCGGATGATCGAGACCTCGGGCGGGCGGCCCGACCAGGCCGGGGGGATCGCGTCGGTGTGGGCGGGGGTGGGCTCGGGCACCGGGCCCTTCGTGCTCGGCGCGCTGGGTGACGCCTTCGGCACCCACGCGGCCTTCCTGCTGGCCCCCGCGCTGCTCGGCCTCGCGGCCGGCGGCCTGCTCAGTTCCAGGTCGAGTTTCTGAGGACGGTCGCCAGGCCCGGCGTCTTCCACTGGTCGACGACGAGGATCTTCGACTGCGGCAGGTACCACTCGCGCTGGGTGTAGGAGCCCGCGTAGTCGTACTTGGGCGGGCCGTACATGCAACTGCCGGTCCATTCGCGGTAGTGGGCGTTGTGGCCGGGGCCGACCGGCTTGTAGCCCTTGACGACCGGCTTGGTCCTGAACGACCGCATCCACAGCTTCTTGTCGTAGACGCAGGGGCCGACGTCGGTCGCCGGGCTGTAGGGGCGGCTCGGCTCGTAGGCGTTGAAGGTCTCGTGGCCGACCCTGATGGCGGCCGGGCCGAACACCCAGAAGCTGCGGCACCCGGAGTCGCGGAAACCGAAGTTCCTGGTGCCCGCCGTGGGGCAGGCGCCGGTGACCACGCGCACGTAATCGGGGGCGGTCCGGTAGACCTTCCAGGTCTTGGGGATCTTGATCGTGAGGCCGTTGCGCAGGTGGACCGACTTCGTGCCTTGAGCGGCGGCCGGGGTGGAGACGAGCCCGACCAGCGCGAGACCGGCGGCGGCCACAGCCAGGGTTCTGGAGATCATGGCGCAGACGCTACCGAAATGCGCCAGTGCTCCGGCCTCCCGACTAGTTCCAATATCTCGTGCCGGATCTTGGTCGCACGGACCAGTAGGCGCGTGCGGAATGAGATACGTGACTATGGTTGCGAGATTCTCCGTGTTCGGCCATGAACCCTCCGTTACGATCGGCAAGTGCAGTTGAGATACAACTACCGGATGTATCCAGACGCCCAACAGCGAGTTGCGCTGGCTCACGCGTTCGGGTGCGCCCGCGTGGTGTTCAACGACGCACTGCGCACGAGACAGGAGGCCCGAGAGCAGGGCTTGCCGTACATCTCGGACGGCGACTTGTCCAAGCAGGTCATCACGCGAGCGAAGGCGACACCGGAGCGCGCATGGCTGGGCCAGGTGTCAGCGGTGATCCTTCAGCAGGCGCTCGCTGATCTGAACATGGCCTACCGGAACTTCTTCGCTTCCATGGTCGGTATCCGCAAAGGACCGAAGGTCGCCTCGCCCAAATTCCGGTCGAAGAAGGACGCCCGGCAGGCAGTGCGGTTCACGAAGAACGCCCGGTTCACAGTCACCGAGTCGGGCCGACTGCGGTTACCGAAGATCGGGGATGTTCCGGTTCGCTGGTCGCGGTCTCTACCGTCGGAGCCGTCGTCGGTGACGGTGATCAAAGACTCGGCGGGTCGGTATTTCGCGTCGTTCGTGGTCGATGCCGCTGACCGGCCGTTGCCGGAGACGGACTCTGAGATCGGTATCGATCTCGGATTGACGCACTTTGCGGTAACCTCGGATGGCCGGAAGGTCAGTAACCCGCGCATCCTGCGGCGGGCGGCCAGGAAGCTCCGCAAGGCGAACAAGGCCTTGAGCCGCAAGCAGAACGCCTCCGCGAACCGCGCCAAGGCCAAGCTGAAGGTCGCCAAAGCCTACGCGAAGATGACTGACACACGCCGCGACTGGGCGCACAAATTGTCCACCACCTTGATCCGTGAAAACCAAACGGTCTACGTGGAGGACCTCGCCGTGTCAGGCCTGGCTCGCACCAAGCTGGCAACGAGCGTTCACGACGCCGGGTGGTCGCAATTCACGGCCATGCTGGAGTACAAGGCCGCCCGGTATGGCCGCCACTTCGCCCGGATCGACCGCTGGTTCCCCAGCTCGAAACTGTGCTCGACGTGCGGGACCATCGCCACCTCAATGCCGCTCGCCTCCCGGTCGTGGATGTGCGGATGCGGTGTCACCCACGACCGAGACATCAACGCCGCCATCAACATCCTCGCCGCCGGGCAGGCGGAGAGACGAAACGACTGTGGAGCGCGACCAGGACCGGGACATGTCCCGGCACCGCGCGAAGAAGCAGTAACCCGCCGGAAGTCGCATGTGCGGCAGGCCGGAATGGATGTCAATGCTCCCGGCTTGCGATCGACTTGAGGAGCTGTTCGAGGAACGCGACCACGCCGTCGGGCCCGTCGACCACGACGTCGGCCTGCTCGGCCAGCGCCGTCACCTCGGCCGAGCCGGAGCAGACCCGGACGCCCGGGATGTTCACCGAGGCCACCGCCTCGAACGCGGCCAGGTCGCCCAGGTCGTCGCCGATGAACATGACCGAACGCGCGCGCTCGGCGATGAGCAGTTCCTTGAGCGCCTTGCCCTTGTCGACGCCGGGACCGCGCAGCTCCAGGACCTTGCGGCCGGGCTCGACGACCAGGCCGTTGTCGGCGGCCAGCTCCACCAGCGGCACCCGCAGCGCCTCCAGCGCGGCGTCGGGGTCGGGGCAACTGCGCGTGTGGACGGCCAGCGCGCGCCCCTTGTCCTCGATCGTGACGCCCTCGTGGCCCGCCAGCAGGCCGGGCAGCGCGGCGCGGATCTTCGCCAGGCCTGCGGGCGGCGGCGGCGAGGTGATCTCCCCGCCCTCCCAGCGCTCGATGCCGTACTGACCGAGGATGACCAGGCCGGGGACCTCGACGAGGTCGGGACCCTCGGGGGTGTCGCCCAGGGCCAGCGCGGTGCCGGGCGGACGGCCGGTGACGACCGCGATGCGGCGGACCACCTCGGCCAGCCGGATCAGCGCGGCGGGGGCGTCGGGGTGGATCCAGGCGGCCGACGGGTCGGTGACGATCGGCGAGAGGGTGCCGTCGAAGTCGAGGCCGATGACCGCCCCGCCCGGGTCGTTCACGATCGCCTCGAGGCCGGCCCGGCCCCCGTCGGTCCGGACGTCCGGCATATCCCCCACGGCACTGTTCCTTTCGTCGCGCGACGGTCACTCTGTCAATCGCAGGTTAACGCGGAGTGAACTCAGCCCGGCCGTCCACGTCCGCGCCGGCGCGCGTCCCGGCGTTCGCGCAGACGGTTGACGAGGGCGGGGTTCTCGGCCAATGCCTCGGGGCGGTCGACCAGGCCGGCGAGCACCTGGTAGTAGCGGGTGGTGGACATGCCGAAGGTGTCCTTGATCGCCTGTTCCTTCGCGCCCGGGTGGCGCCACCAGCCGCCCTCGAACTCGAGGATGGCCTTGTCTTGAGGGGAGAGACCGTCCACACGGGACATGCTAACTGTCGCCATTTCTCGGGAAGGCAACGTAATGTCACCAGGTGTGACGCCTGTTATCACTCTCCTGACCGACTACGGTCTCGAAGACGGTTTCGTGGCCGCGTGTCACGGCGTTATCGCCGGCATCGCCCCCGAGGCCCGGATCATCGACGTCGGCCATCTCGTCCCGGCGGGTGACGTGCGGCGCGGGGCCGCGATTCTCGCCCAGACGATCCCCTACCTTCCCCGTGGTGTGCACATCGCGGTGGTCGACCCGTCGGTCGGGTCGAGCACCCGCAGGGCGGTCGCGATCGAGGCGGGCGGGCGGGTGTTCGTGGGGCCCGACAACGGGGTGCTCTCGTGGGCCGTGCACGCCGTCGGCGGCGCGACCGGAGCCTACGAGCTGACCAACGAGGACGTCTGGCTCAAGCCGGTGTCCCGGACCTTCCACGGGCGTGACATCTTCTGCCCGGTCGCCGCTCACGTGGTGGCGGGCCGCGAGCTCGGCGAACTCGGCACCGCGCTGCCGCTGCGCGAGCTGGTGACGCTGCCCGAGCCGACCTCCCGGCTGCGTGACGGGGCGTGCGAGGGCGAGGTGCTCTCGGTCGACCGCCACGGCAACGTCCAGCTCTCCATCACCGCCGCCGACCTGGGCTTCCTGGGTGTACGCGACGGCGACACCCTGGCCGTCTGGCTGGGCCGCCGCCAGCTGGCCGTCCCCTATCGCGACACCTTCGCCGCCGTTCCCCCCGGCGACCTGGTGGCCTTCACCGACTCCGCCGGGCTGGTGGCCGTGGCCGTCAACGCCGGCGACGCCGCCCAGCGACTGGGGTTGCCGCCGGGCGCCCACGTACGCCTCTCCCCCGCCCGGACATAACGCACTGTATTTGAATGTTCACGGAAAGGTCAGATCAGAGGGCGTGAGCGTGCCAGAATAGGCCGCCGTGACCTCTGTGGCATCCCGGTTGCTCCTGGTCTGCATGGCCGCCGGGCTGATCCTGCCTGCCCCCGCTCGCGCCGATGAGCCGGGGGCGGTGGCCCGGGAGCGGCAGTGGCCGCTGGAGGTCATGGGCGTTCCGGCCGCGTGGAAGCTGAGCCGGGGCGAGGGCGTCACGGTGGCCGTCCTCGACACCGGCGTCGACGCCCGCCACCCCGACCTGGCCGGAGCCGTCGTCGAGGGTCCCGACCTCACGGGGGCCGGGACCACCCACGCCGGACACCACGGCACCGCCATGGCCGGCCTGATCGCCGGGCGGGGCCACGGCCCCGGCGGCGAGCTCGGGGTGGTCGGGGTGGCGCCACGCGCGCGGGTGCTGTCGATCCGGGTGACCCTGGAGGCCGACGACCCGGCCCGCACCGACCCCCACGTCGCGGCGCGGGTCCGGGGCGCGGTCGCCCGGGGCATCCGGTGGGCCGTCGACCACGGCGCCGAGGTGATCAGCATGTCCCTGGGCGGCAGCGACGGCAGCTACCGGGGCAGCGCCGACGAGGCCGCCGCGGTCCGCTACGCCCTGACGAAGGGGGTGGTGCTGGTGGCCTCGTCCGGCAACGACGGCGCGGGCGCCAACCGGCGCAACTTCCCGGCCGCCTATCCGGGGGTGATCGCGGTCGGCGCGGTCGACGCCCGGCTCGACCCCGCGCCCTTCTCCAACCGGCAGAGCTACGTGTCGGTGAGCGCCCCCGGCACCGGCATCGTCAGCACCGACGCCCACGGGTCCTATGTGGTCGGCGACGGCACGAGCTCGGCCGCCGCGTTCGTGGCGGGGATCGCCGCCCTCGTCAAGGCCCGCCATCCGGGCATCGGCGTCAGCGACGTGCGGCTGGCCATCTTGCAGGGCGCCACCCGCCGGGACGATCCCGACGGGACCAGGGCGGGCGTCGGGGTGGCCCACGCGCGGCGGGCCCTACTGGTGGCCGGTGCGCCCCGACGGGTGGTGATGGCGGCGCGGCCCCGGCAGGCGATCTTCGGAGGGGTGTCGGAATCTACCCTTTCGGGGCCTTTGATCTGGGCTGCCCTGTTGTTGCTTGTCGCCGCGTTGGTGGCAACCGTGGCGCTTCGCGCCTGAGCATTGCGGCTTCCTTGCCGCTCCCTGACCGGATGAGGGGTCCTCCCCTTACGAAAGACCGGGTAGACATGTCTTCGACTACACAGAGTAGTCATCCGCGTGCTCAGCCGCCCGGACCCACCTCAGGGGAGAGATACATATGATCCGCCGAATCGTCGTCACCTCGGCCGCTGCTGGTCTCGTCGTCGTCGCCCCCGCCAGCATGGCGCACGCCGACACGCCCGTCACCAACCTGCTCAACACGCAGTGCGTGTCGTCGCCCGAGCACCTCACCGGCCTCCCCGTGCTGGCCACCCTGCTCTCGCCGGTCTGCGGCCTGGTCAAGAGCCTGCCCGGCCTCGTCGGCCAGGTCGTCGGCGGCGCCACCAACGGCCTCCCGCTGCCGTCGCTGCCGTCCGTCCCGGGCGTCAGCACCGGCACCGTCACCGGCCTGCTGCCGGTCAACGCCGTGTCGGTTCGCTAGTTCTCATGCACCACATGTGAAAGGCCCCCGCCTGGATCCAGCGGGGGCCTTTCCCTTTGTCACACTCAGTAACCGAGCTATGAAGCGTGCACCACGTCGTGGACCTCCGCGAAGTGGCAGGCGCTCTCGTGGTCCGTACCGGGACGGATCTGGAGAAGCGGCTCCTCGACGGCGCAGATCTCCTGCGCCTTCCAGCACCGGGTCCGGAACCGGCAGCCCGACGGCGGGTTCGCCGGCGACGGCGGGTCGCCCTGCAGAATGATCCGCTCCCGCGTCTCCCGGCCCTCGGGGTCGGGCACCGGCACCGCCGACAGCAGCGCCTGGGTGTACGGGTGGCTCGGCCGGTCGTAGATCTCGGTGTCCTTGCCGATCTCGACGATCTTCCCGAGATACATCACCGCCACGCGGTCGGAGATGTGCCGCACCACCGACAGGTCGTGCGCGATGAAGATGTACGCCAGCCCGAACTCGTTCTGCAGCCGCTCCAGCAGGTTGATGACCTGGGCCTGGATCGACACGTCGAGCGCGGAGACCGGCTCGTCGCAGACGATGATCTCCGGCTGGAGGGCCAGCCCGCGGGCGATGCCGATGCGCTGCCGCTGACCACCGGAGAACTGGTGGGGGTAGCGGTTGATGTGGTCGGGGTTGAGACCCACGACCTCCAGCAGCTCCTGCACCTTCCGCCGCCGGTCGCCCTTGGGGGCCACCTCGGTGTGGATCTCGTAGGGCTCCCCGATGATGTCGCCGACCGTCATGCGCGGGTTCAGCGACGTGTACGGGTCCTGCATCACCATCTGGATGTTCCGGCGGAACTTCTTCAGGTTGCTGCCCTTGTGGACGTCCACCATCTCGCCGTTGACCTTCACCGACCCGGAGGTCGGCTTCTCCAGCGCCATCAGGAGCTTGGCCAGCGTCGACTTGCCGCAGCCCGACTCGCCGACCACGCCGAGGGTCTCGCCGCGGTGCAGGTCGAAGCTGACGCCGTCGACGGCCTTGATCGCGCCCACCTGGCGCTTCAGCACGATCCCCTGCGTCAGCGGGAAGTGCTTGACCAGGTCGCGGACCTCGAGGATGGGCTCACCCTGCGGTGCCATCGAGGACCTCCCTCCAGTAGTGGCACGCGCTGCTGCGCGTGCCGCTGATCTCGTGCAGCGGCGGGACGTCGGTCACGCAGTTGTCCTGCCGGAACGGGCAGCGGGGGTGGAAGGCGCAACCCGTCGGCATGTCGAGCAGGTTGGGCGGCAGGCCCTTGATGGCGTACAGCTCCTGGCCCTTCATGTCGACCCGGGGGATCGAGTCGAGCAGGCCCTTGGTGTACGGGTGCGCGGCGTTGCGGTAGATGTCGTGCACCGGGGCGTTCTCGACGATGCGGCCGCCGTACATGACCGCGATCTTGTCCGCGACGTCGGCGACGACGCCGAGGTCGTGGGTGATCAGGATCAGGCCCATGTTGCTCTCGCGCTGGAGTTCGGCGAGCAGCTCCATGATCTGGGCCTGCACGGTGACGTCCAGCGCGGTCGTCGGCTCGTCGGCGATGAGCAGGTCGGGGTCCAGCGCGATCGACATCGCGATCATGATGCGCTGGCGCATGCCGCCGGAGAACTGGTGCGGGTAGTCGTTGACGCGCTGCTTGGCGGCCGGGATGCGGACCCGGTCCATCAGCTCGACGGCCTTGGCGTAGGACGCCTTCTTCGACATGCCCTTGTGCACGCGGAACATCTCGGCGATCTGCCAGCCCACGGTGAAGACCGGGTTGAGCGCCGAGAGCGCGTCCTGGAAGATCATCGCGATCTGCTGGCCGCGGATCTGGCTGCGCTGGCTCTCCGACAGCTGGAGGAGGTCGGTCCCCCGGAAGCGGATCTCACCCTTGGGGATGCGCGCCGGCGGCATGTCGAGGATGCCCATGATCGCCTGGGCGGTGACCGACTTGCCGGAGCCCGACTCGCCCAGCACCGCGAGGGTCTCCCCGGCGTTGAGCGCGTAGGACACGCCGTTGACCGCGCGGACGACGCCCGCGCGGGTGCCGAACTCGACGTGCAGGTTGTCGACCGCGAGCAGCGGCTCGGTGCCGATCGTGCCGCTGTCGGCCGGAAGCAGATGCGTGTCGACGGACGGGTTCTTCACTGACCACCCCTCCTATCGAAGCTTCGGGTCGAGAGCGTCGCGGACGGCGTCGCCGAGCATGACGAACGCCAGCACCGTGATGCTGAGGAACAGGGCCGGGAACAGCAGTGCCTCAGGAGCCTGCAGGAACCGGTTGCGCGCGTCGGCGATCATCAGGCCCCACGAGATGTCGGGCGACTGGATGCCGACGCCGAGGAACGACAGCGCGGCCTCGGCGGCGATGAAGACGCCCATGTTCATGGTCGCCACCACGATCACCGGAGCGAGCGCGTTGGGCAGGATGTGCCGCCCCATGATCCGGCCGGGACCCGCGCCGAGCGCCCTCGCCGCGATGACGTAGTCCTGGCTCTTGGACGACATGACCGCCGCCCGCATGATGCGCAGCACCATCGGCCAGGCCAGCACCGACAGCGCCAGCACGACGGTCCAGATGCCCGCGTTCTCGCGGCCGACGACCGCGAGGATCAGCAGCGCGCCCAGGGTCGAGGGGATCGCGAAGAAGACCTCGGCCAGGCGGGACAGGATCGTGTCGGTCCAGCGGCCGTAGAAACCGGCCAGCAGGCCGAGCAGACCGCCCAGGAGCGTGGTCACCAGGGTGGAGAACACGCCCACCATGATCGAGATCCGGGCGCCGTAGATGACCCGGGAGTAGGTGTCGCAGCCCAGGTTGTCGGTGCCGAACGGGTGGGCCGCGCTCACGCCCTGGCGGGCGATGCTCAGGTCGCACGTGCTCGAATCAAATGCGTTGACCGAAGAGAACAGACCCGGAATGATCGACATGACCACGAGGATCGCGATCAAGACGGCGGCGATGATGAAGACCTTGCTCCGCCGCAGGTCATACCACGCGTCCGACCACAGGCTCGCCGGCTTCTTCTGCTTCGGCGGCTTCTCCGATTTCGGCTTCTGCTCGGTGAGTGTGTCACTCATAGCGGATCCTGGGGTCGAGGACGGCGTACAGCAGGTCGACGATGAGGTTGGCGGCGATGAAGATCAGCACCAGTACCGTCACGATGCCGACCACCACCGAGTTCTCCGACAGGTAGACCGAGTCGAAGAGCTGCCGGCCGATGCCGTTGAGGTTGAAGATGGTCTCGGTGATCACCGCGCCGCTCATCAGGGTGCCGAGGTCGGCGCCGAGATAGGTGACCAGCGGGATCAGCGAGTTGCGCAGGGCGTGTCTGCCCAGGACTCTTCGCCGGGGCATGCCCTTGGCGATCGCCGTCCGGACGTAGTCGGCGCGCAGTGTCTCCATCAGGCTGGTGCGCGTCAGCCGCGTCAGGTACGCGATCGACGTCCCGGCCAGCACCAGGCCCGGCAGCAGGTAGCTGCGCCAGCCCTCAGACGTGCCCGCGACGGGGAAGAAGTCGATGCCCGTGGAGGTCTTGAGCTGCACGCCCAGCAGAAGCTGGAGCACGAAGCCGCTGACCAGCGTCGGGACCGACACCAGCAGGAGCGTGAAGGCCAGGATCGCGGTGTCGGCGGCCTTGCCGCGGCGCAGCGCGGCGATCAGGCCGAGGCCGATGCCGACGATCGCCTCGATGACCAGGGCCATGAGGGCCAGGTTGAGGGTGACCTGGAACTTGCCTTCGAAAATGGTGGACACCGGCAGGCCGCGGAAGGTCATTCCGAAGTCTCCGGTGAAGATGCCCTGCACGTAGTAGCCGTACTGGACGATCAGAGGGTCATCTAGGTGGAACATCTCGCGCATCGTGGCCCGGAACACCGGGTCGACCGCCCGGTCGCCGGCGAGGGCCTGGATGGGGTCGCCCGGCAGGGCGTAGACGAGCGCGAAGATGAGAAACGTGGTGCCAAGCAGCACAGGGATCGCCTGAAGCAGGCGCCTGACGACATAGCGGCCCATTCGGTCTCCCGATCATGACGAAGGGCAGCCCCACTGCAACCAATCGGGCTGCCCCAAGAGTGAGGGTCCATCCCGGGCGGCTCAAGGGGTCGGGCCGCCCGGGTTGGATGCCGTCTTAGGCCTTCTCGACGTTGACGAGCTCGATGCGCTCGAACGGGTCGATCTTGACGTTCTTGACGTGAGGCGAGATGGCTGCGTTCGTCTGGTAGAAGTACACCGGGATGTAGGGCAGTTCCTTCAGCAGGATGTCGTCGGCGGCCTGGTAGGCGGCGATGCCCTCCTCGACCGTGGGAGCCGAGTCACCCTTCTTGATCAGCTCTTCGAACTCCTTGTTGTTGAAGCCCGAGTAGTTGGAGCTGGCGCTCGCCGCGAAGATCGGCTTGAGGTAGTTCTCGGGCGACGGGTAGTCCATGATCCAGGCCATCCGGAAGAGGCCCTTCCACTTGTCGTCACCCAGGTCGTCGAGGATGGTGGCGAACTTCTCGACCGGCTTCGGCTCGACGGTGGCGCCGAGGTTGGTGCGGAGGTTGTTCGCGACGGCCTCGATCCACTCCTTGTGGCCACCGTCGGCGTTGTAGCCCAGCTCGATCGCGCCGGCGGAGGCGCCGCCGTTGGAGTCCCACAGCTCCTTGGCCTTCACCGGGTCGTAGGTGCAGGCCTCGCCGCAGGCGCCCTGACGGTAACCGGCGACGACGGGGGAGATGAAGTCGTCGGCCGGCACACGGGTGCCGGAGAAGACCTGCTCGGTGATGGTCTTGCGGTCGATGGCCATCGAGATGGCCTTGCGCAGCTCGGCCTTCTTGGCGTAGTCGGCGCCGACCTTCGTCGGGAAGCCGAGGTAGCCGATGCCCGAGGAGGGCTGCTCGATGTAGCGGTCGCCCAGCTCGGCCTTCGCGGAGGCGATGACCTCGGCGGGGAGCTGGTCCATGATGTCGAGGTTGCCGGCCTGCAGGTCGCGGTACGCGGTGTTCAGGTCGGTGTAGATCTTGAAGTCGACGGCCTCGATCTTGGCCTTGGCCTCGGCGTAGTCGTCGTTGCGCACCATCGAGATGGTGGTGTCGACGCCGCGCTTCCAGGGCTTGGCCATCTTGAAGGGGCCGTTGCCGATGGGCGACTCGCCGTAGGCGGCGGTGACCTTGCCGTCGGGGCCGAAGGCGGCCTTGGGCATCGGGTAGAAGGCGGTGTAACCCAGCATCGTCGGGAAGCCCGAGAAGGGGTTGGCCAGCTGGACCGTGAAGGTCAGCGGGTCGACGACCTTCAGACCGGA
This sequence comes from Herbidospora cretacea, assembly GCF_001570605.1. Lineage (GTDB taxonomy): Bacteria > Actinomycetota > Actinomycetes > Streptosporangiales > Streptosporangiaceae > Herbidospora > Herbidospora cretacea. Next base: position 139,157 of record NZ_BBXG01000020.1, read on the forward strand.
GAGAGTGGTCGCGGTGGCCGCGGGGGCCGCCTGCGGGCCGTCGCCGTCAGGGTCGGCCGGGTTCATCTCGGCGTAGCCGGCGATCGAACCCATGAAGTAGTTGGCCTCGTACGCGTTGGCGCCGTTGGCGGTGTAGTTCCAGGAGTCCACGAAGCTCTGGGCGTCGACGGGGGTGCCGTCGTGGAACTTGTAGCCGTCCTTGAGCTTGATCGTCCAGTTGGTCTGGTCTTCCGACGTGATGGACTCGGCGATCTGGTTGATCGGCTTCTTGTCCGCGTCGTAGTTCACCAGGCCGATGAACAGGGCGTTGAGCACTTCCGCGCCGCTGGTCTCCGCGGTGTTGCCGGGGACGAGCTCGTGCTGCGGCTCTGCGATCTCAACGGTGACCGGTGCCGCGGCGGCACCAGCGCCACCCGTGGCAGGGTCGGTGGCCTCGCCGCCGCCGCCACAGGCGGCCACGGCGAGCGCCAGCACGGCCGTGCCGGCGATGATCTGTGCGCCCTTGAGTACGCGCATAGTGAGTAGATCCTCCCTCAAAGGATGGGCGTTGGCGCTGAGCTGCGATATGACCAGGTCGGCACCCCCGCTGTCCCTTGTGGGGACCCCGGATTTGCAGACACGGTCAAACGAGCTGACGCCCTGCCAGTCGTCCGCGAGCATCCCTCACCACACACCGCAGTGTTGTCTCTGCTGCGTTGCAGTTCGGTCACACGTGCGTCAGTCGGGCGTCACACGCATACCAAGAAGGTCGCCGCAAACCTCTCAACCTGGTTTAAAGACCCCATAAAGGTACACATGTCTCGACGCTGGTGGTGCCACGGTACGGCCTTTGCGGGACTGAACGTGGCGTTGTCCCCATATCAGGACCTGGTGGGCTACCTTTGACCAAGCCGTGGCAGCCCGCCGCCGGCGGCCTCACCCGACCTCGCGAGGAGCCTACGCATGACCATCGCAGGCGCCTCGTTCATCTGCATCCAATAGAGTCCTTGCCATGAGCCAGCCGGATTCCGCCGTCGCGGACGCGCAGGGCGGCGCAGCGACGGAATCGCTGGCCGCGCTCGCCAAACGCCACGGTCTCCGTCGCGCGATCGCCCGCCCGAGCCTGCCCTACTACGTCGGTCAGCTCTGGGCCCGTCGGCATTTCGTGCTCAAGTACGCGACGTCACGCAACGTCTCCAAATACAGCCAGTCGATGCTGGGCCAGCTCTGGCAGCTCCTGACCCCGCTTCTGAACGCGGGCGTCTACTACCTGATGTTCGGCGTGATCCTCGATCAGAAGAAGGACATCGGCAACTACACGGCCTTCCTGATCACCGGCGTCTTCATCTTCACCTTCACCCAGCGGACGGTGAGCGGCGGCGCCAAGTCGATCTCGAACAACCTGTCGCTGATCCGGGCGCTCCACTTCCCCCGGGCCGCGCTGCCGCTGGCCTACGCGGTGCAGGAACTCCAGCAGCTCATGTGGTCGATGCTGGTCCTCATCGGGATCGTCATCCTCACCGGCGAGCCGGTCACCACCATGTGGCTGTTCATCCCGATCGCGCTGCTGCTCCAGCTCACCTTCAACATCGGGGCGAGCCTGTTCATGGCCCGCGTGGGCGCCTTCGCCCGCGACATGAACCAGTTGCTCCCGTTCATCATGCGGACCTGGCTCTACGCCTCCGGCGTCTTCTTCAGCATCCCCGACCGGGTCGCCGACCTGCCGGAGTCCCTGGCGTTCGTGCAGTACATCATGGAGCTCAACCCGGCCGCCGCGTACATCGAACTCATGCGCGACCTGCTGATCTATGACCACCCCGCACCGCAATGGGCCTGGACCACTGCCATATTCTGGGCCGTGTTCGCCCTTGTCATCGGATTCTGGTACTTCTGGCGCGCCGAGGAGAGGTACGGACGTGGCTGAGGCGAAGCCGATGGCGATGGAAAGGGTGTGGCCGTTGACCGCCGAAGAGCAGGAGGCACGCACCAAGTCGTCCGCCACCGGCACCCCGACCGTCATCGTCGACGACCTCAACATCATCTACAAGGTCTGGGGCGCCGCCTCCGAGGAGGAGAAGGGCAACGCCGCCACGGCCCTGCTGCGGCTGCTGCGGCGTCAGGGCCGCCCCCAGATGCGCGAGGTCCACGCCGTGAAGGGTGTCTCGTTCGTGGCCCGCCACGGCGACGCGATCGGCATCATCGGCCGCAACGGCTCGGGCAAGTCGACCCTGCTGCGCGCCATCGCGGGCCTGCTCCCGCCGGCCTCGGGCGCCGTCTACACCGACGGCCAGCCCTCGCTCCTGGGCGTGAACGCCGCCCTGATGAAGGAGCTCACCGGCGAGCGCAACATCACCCTCGGGTGCTACGCGATGGGCATGACCCCCGCCGAGGTCCGCGCCAAGTACGACGAGATCGTCGACTTTTCGGGCATCGGGGAGTTCGTCCAGTTCCCCATGTCCACCTACTCGTCCGGCATGGGCGCCCGGCTCCGGTTCGCCATCGCGTCGGCCAAGGTCCACGACGTGCTGCTGATCGACGAGGCGCTGGCCACCGGCGACCGCGAGTTCCGCAAGCGCTCCCAGAAGCGCATCATGCAGATGCGCGAGTCGGCCGGCACCGTCTTCCTGGTCGCCCACAACCTCGACGTCATCGAGGAGACCTGCAACCGGGTCATCTGGCTCCACAAGGGCAAGATCAAGATGGACGGCGACCCGGCCGAGGTGATCAGCGCCTACAACAAGGCGTGAGTGGTAGAGGATGGGCCGATAGGAAGATCACGACCCATCCCGAGCGGAGAGCGGCCATGCCGACGCCACCACCGATTCCCTACGACCACCTGCCGGAGGTCCCGGCGCTGACCGTCGAGACCTCCGGGCTGTCCGACGGCCAGACCATGTCGACCCGCCACGTCTTCAACGACTGGGGCTTCTCCGGCGAGAACGTCTCCCCGGCCCTGTCCTGGTCGGGCGCCCCCGAGGGCACGCTGAGCTACGCGGTCACCTGTTTCGACCCCGACGCCCCCACCGGCAGCGGCTTCTGGCACTGGCTCCTGTTCGACATCCCGGCCTCGGTCACCGAGCTCCCCGAGGGCGCCGGCAACGGCCCCGGCTTCGCCGGGCTGCCCGAGGGCGCGAGCCACGCCAGGAACGACTACGGCACCAAGGAGTACGGCGGCGCCGCCCCGCCTCCCGGCTGGCCGCACCGCTACCTGTTCGCCGTCCACGCCCTCGACGTGGACAAGCTCGGCGTCGACCCCGACGCCAACCCGGCCGTGATCGGCTTCAACATCACCGCCCACACCCTCGCGCGCGGATTCGTCGCACCCGTGTACGAAAGCTGATGCCGCTGCGCCCGGTGTTCCACTATGATTCGAACGGGGATTCGATCTAAGGAACGCCGATGCCATGGGAGGGCGGGATGAGTGAGCTGGTGACGGCCATCGATCATCTGGCCGACGAAGACCCTTCTGAGCTTTCCCCTGCCCTGCTCACCGAGCAGCTCATCGAACTGCACTGGCAGATGGCCAGATTGCAGGCACAGATCGCCCGGCGCACCTCGGTGCGTCCCTGGGCCTCCAACAACTGAAAAACGGCCGGTGCCCGATCAGGGCACCGGCCGTTTTCCGTGTCAGATGAGCGGAAACGTTGACTTGGCCACGCCAACGTGTCCGTGGGGAACTACCTGCGCGTACCGGCGACGATGTTGTTGACGGCGTTCGACAGGCCCTGGGCGGCCAGGCCGACCTGGGTGGCCGAACCGGTCAGGTTCTTGGCGGCGCCGCTGAGCTGGTCGGCGGTGCCGGTGATCTCGCCGGTCGCGCCGGTGACGGCCGACAGCGCCGGCTTGAGCTCGCCCGAGACGTCGTTGGGCGTGGCGGTCATGGGGACGACCTGCACGCGCTCGCTCCAGCTCGCGGCCGGGGCGGCCGGGGCGGCGGGCGCCGCGGGCGCGACACCGGGGACGGCGCCCGCGAGGCCGGTGAGCTGTCCGCCGATCGGCAGCGTGTCGAGCAGGTCGGAGATCGGGTCGCTCGCGGCCTGGGCGGGCGCGGCGAACATCGCTGCGACACCGAAGGTCGCGACGACGATGGCTGCCTTGATCATTCGCTTCATGTAAATGCCTCCTGAGTCCCGTCCCAGGTCAGGGAACGGGAACCGAGAACCCCCGCGTAACCGGCGCGGGTTCGCGCCGGCCGATTGGCTAGGCCGAATTTCTATCACCACGAGAAACGGCCCGGTGACCGGGAGTCACAACGCCGGCGGGCTGGAGGGTGCCCGACTTGGCGGCACATGCTGCGAATTCACATCCGGCCCGGGAGAAAGGCACGGTAAACGCGGCGCCCGGGCCGGGAGGAATTGTTTTCCGTCCCTTGGGATGGGGTCAGGCCGCGAGGGGGGCCTGCGGCTCGAAGGGGAAACGGTCGGCGAACGCCGGACGCAGATCGGTGAGCCAGACCGCCTCGGGGTCGTACCGGGCGAAGAAGGGACGCCCGACCAGGCCGGGGTCGCGGGCCTGGATGAAGTGCAGCACGAACACGCGCCGCCCGTTGATCTCGGTCACGCCGTCGACGCAGACCTTGCCGGGGGTGGCCGACATCGAGGGCCCCCTGACCGTCCGGCAGAGACCGGAGACCTGGGCATAGGCGTCCCGGAAGGTCTCGTACGCCTCGGCGAGCGGCACCGCGAAGTAGTCCTGCGGACCGGTGTCCCGCTCGACGAACATGTAATAGGGCACCATGCCCATCGAGTTCTGCCGGCGCCACATGTGGGCCCAGGTCGCGGCGTCGTCGTTGATCGTGCGGATGAGGGGCGCCTGGGTCCGGACCGTCGCGCCGGTGTCCAGGATGCGCCGCACGGCCGAGCCGACCGCCTGCGGTTCGAGCTCCCGGGGATGGGAGAAGTGCGCCATGAAGGCGAGGTTCTTGCCCGACCTCACGACCTGCTCGAACAGCTTGAGGGTGTCGTCGGCGTCCGGGTCGGTGACGAACCGGCCGGGCCAGTAGGCCAGCGACTTGGTGCCGATGCGGATCGAGTCGATCTGCGGGAGGTCGAGCAGCGGCTCGACGTAGCGGCGCAGCACCGGCTCCCCCATGATCATGGGGTCGCCGCCGGTGAACAGGACCGAGGTGACCTCGGGGTGGCGGCGGATGTAGCCGACGAGGGCGTCGACGTCGCCGGAGGCGAACTTCAGGTCGGGCTCGCCGATGAACTGGGCCCAGCGGAAGCAGTAGGTGCAGTAGGCGTGGCACGTCTGCCCCTGCTTGGGGAAGAACAGCACGGTCTCGGGGTACTTGTGCTGCATCCCCGGCACCGGCTCGTCGCCGATCTTCGGCACGTTCAGGTCGAGCTGCCCGGCTGGATGGGGGTTGAGGCCCATCCGCACCTCGTTCGCGGCGGCGGTGAGCTCCTTGAGCGGGGCCTCGGCCCTCAGGAGGTTCGCCAGACGGGACACGTCCGCTTCGGGCAGCATGTCCTCCTGAGGAAAGACGAGCCGGTAGATCGGATCGTCGGGAACCGCGGACCAGTCGATCAGCTCGTCGACGACGTAGGCGTTCGTGCGGAACGGCAGCACCGTCGCCACCGCGCGGGCGCGGAGCCGCGCCTCGTCGCCGAATCCGGCCCGGTCGCGCAGCAGGTCGTCGAGATGCTTCGTGGTGTATGCCCGAAAGCCGCGGGTGCCCTCATTAATGATCACTCGGCCTTCCCTTCTCGGTAGAAATTCCGATCTCGTGTAAACCAAGGAGGCCTGTCAGGCGTCTGGGGACCTCTATACCGGTATCGGGCCGTCCCGACAGCCGAATCCACGATTTGGTAAAGGCCGAAGTCAGAGATCTTGACCTCTCGCGACATATCTCGAATCGGGGTAGTCTGGACGTCGTGACGATAGAAGACCCAGGTCAGCGCGCATCCGACGCCGACCGCGACCGGGTCGCGGCGGTCATCGCCGAGGGCCTGGCGACCGGCCGTCTCACCACGGCAGAACACGCCAACCGCCTGGAAGCGACCTACAGTGCGGTCACCATGGGCGAACTGGTCCCGATCACCAAGGACCTCCCCTCGACGGTCACCGGCAGCGCCCCCGCCGACGTCGGCCGCCGGAACATCACCGCCGCCTTCAGCAAGGTCATCAAGAACGGCCGCTGGGTGCCCGGCCGCCACCTGCGCCTCCAGGCCCGCTTCGGCGCACTGATCATCGACCTGCACCAGGCCGTGCTCCCGGGCCGCGAGATCACCGTCGACATCAGCGCCGCGTTCAGCAAGGTGATCATCCGGGTGCCCGACAACGCCAACGTCATCGACGACGGCAGCGCCGTCTTCGCCAAACGGATCGTCTCGGGCGGCGACAGGGACGACGGCCCGGTCATCCGGATCACCGGGAACGCGGCGTTCTCCAAGGTCATCGTGTCCCGGAAGGTCTGGGACCCGAATCTGCGCGGCTAGCCGCGAGCCGACGGACGGCGCACCAACCGGGTCCCCCTACCATTCACTGAGATTCCCGGATCGATTGGATGGCGCTGTGGCCGTATCGTCGCCGGTCGCGCTCGACGCCATGGGCGGCGACCACGCGCCAGAACAGATCGTCGCGGGGGCCGTCCAGGCCGTCAGGGAGCTCGGCGTCCCGGTCGTGCTGGTCGGCCAGCCCCGCGTGCTCCACGAGATCCTGACCCGCCACGGCGCCGCGTCGGAGATCCCCATCGTCCGCGCCGAAGAGGCGATCTCGATGGACGAGGGCGCCCTCGCCAGCCTCCGCCGCCCCCGCTCCAGCATCGCCATCGCCTGCCACCTCGTCAGGAAGGGCGACGCGAGCGCGGTCGTCTCGGCGGGCTCGACGGGCGGCGTGGTCGCCACCGCCAAACTGCGCCTGAAGACCCAGCCGGGCGTGCTCCGCCCCGCCATCGCGGTCGCCCTGCCGACGGTCCCCCGCCCGACGATCCTGCTCGACGCGGGCGCCAACGCCGACGCCAAGCCCGAGATGCTGGTCCAGTTCGCCCACCTCGGCGTCGCCTACGTCGCCACCGCCCTCGGCCACGACAACCCGCGCGTCGGCCTGCTGACCATCGGCGCCGAGGCCGAGAAGGGCAACAAGGTCGTCAAACGCGCCCACGAACTGCTGGAGACCGCCCCCGGCATCAGCTTCGCCGGCAACGTCGAGGGCCACGACCTGCTGTCGGGCCGCGTCGAGGTCATCGTCGCCGACGGCTTCACCGGCAACGTGGCGCTGAAAACCATGGAAGGCAGCGTCCGCTACGCCTTCGGCCAGCTCCGGCAGGCCGTCGACGGCAGCGCCGTCGCCAGGATCGGCGGCCTGCTCCAGCGCCCCCGCCTGCGCGGGCTCTACGAACGCCTCGACCCGGAAGCCCATGGTGGAGCGGTCCTGCTCGGCCTCAACGGCTGCGTCGTGATCGCCCACGGTTCCTCGCGCGCCAAGGGCGTCGCGGCGGCGTGCGAACTGGCCGCCAGGCTGGCCGCGGAAGGGGTCGTGGGCAAGGTCGGCGAACGCATCGCGGCCATCCCCCGCTCCCACCGGTTGTGGTTCTCCGACCGGCGTTAACCCTGGCGACGGCGGGGGTTTCGCGTCGCTAGGCTTGGTGTATGACCGACCCGCAACTCGTGCTCGCCGAGCGTGTCCAGCAGGCGCTGGCCCTCGCGTTCGGCCAGGAATACGCCGCCGAGGATCCGCTGATCAGGCCCTCCCAGTTCGCCGACTACCAGGCGAACGTCGCGATGAGCCTGGCCAAGCGACTCCGACGCGCGCCACGGGATGTGGCCCAGGAGATCGCCGCCAACATCGACCTGCCCGGCACCGTCGAGGTGAGCGGCCCCGGGTTCCTCAACCTGCGCTTCCACGACTCCTGGATCGCCGCCGAGGCCGGCGCCCTGCTCACCGACGACCGGCTCGGCGTGCCCAGGGAGCTCCCGGCCAAGACGGTCGTGGTCGACTACTCCGCGCCCAACGCCGCCAAGGAGATGCACGTCGGTCACCTGCGCACCACCGTGGTGGGCGACGCGCTGGTCCGCGTACAGGAACATCTCGGCAACCGCGTCGTCAGGCAGAATCACCTGGGCGACTGGGGAACCCCGTTCGGCATGCTCATCGAGCACCTCCTCGACATCGGCGAGGAGGCCGCGGTCGCGCAGCTCGAGGCCGGCAACGGCAACGACTACTACCAGGCCGCCCGCGCCAAGTTCGACAGCGACCCCGAGTTCAACCGCAGGGCCCGCGCCCGCGTGGTCACCCTCCAGGCCGAAGACCCCGAGACGATGCGCCTGTGGCGCATCTTCATGGACGCCACGGTCCGCTACTTCAACAAGGTCTACACCCAGCTCGGCGTCACCCTGACCGACGACGACATCGCCGGCGAGAGCATGTACAACCACGCCCTCGCCCAGGTCTGCGACGAGCTGCAGGAGCGCGGCATCGCCGAGATCAGCGACGGCGCGCTGTGCGTCTTCCCGCCCGGCTTCACCGGGCGCGAGAGCCAGCCGCTCCCGTTCATGATCAGAAAATCCGACGGCGGGTACGGCTACGCGACGACCGACATGGCCACCATGCGCTACCGGGTGCAGGACCTGAAGGCCGACCGCATCCTCTATGTCATCGGCGCCACCCAGGCCCTCCACATGCAGATGCTGTTCGCCTCGGCCAAGCTCGCCGGCTGGCTGCCCGACCATGTGTCGGCCGAACACGTCCAGATCGGCAGCGTGCTCGGCAGCGACGGCAAGATGTTCAAGACCAGGGCCGGCAAGTCCATCAAGCTGCTCGAACTGCTCGACGAGGCCGAGACGCGGGCCGCCGCCGTGCTCGCCGACCGCCCCGGCCTCGACGAGGCCACCCGCGGCGAGATCGCCCACATGGTCGGCATGGGCGCGGTCAAGTACGCCGACCTGTCGGTCAGCCACGACAGCGAATACGTCTTCGACTTCGACCGCATGCTGGCCCTGACCGGCAACACGGGTCCGTACCTCCAGTACGCCACCACCCGCATCCGCTCCATCTTCCGCGGCGGCGACTACGACCCGGCCGGTTCCTACGGCCCGGTCGTCATCACCCACCCGGCCGAGCGCGCCCTGGCCCTGCAGCTGCTCGGCTTCGGCCCGATCGTCACCGAGGTCGGCGCGCGCAACGAGCCCCACCGCCTGTGCGCCTACCTGTTCGACCTGGCCAGCGCGTTCACCACCTTCTACGAGAACTGCCCGGTCCTGAAGGCCGCCTCGGAGGAGGAGCGCCAGTCTCGGCTGGCGCTGTCCGTGCTGACCCTGCGGGTGCTGCTCCAGGGCCTCGACCTCCTGGGGATAACCGCGCCCGAGCGGATGTGATGTCCACAGATCGGCGCGCCTGAAGACACGAACAGGTCACGGGCGTCTAGTGTGGGCGCGGTCAAGGGAGCGTCTGCGGAACGCAAAGCAGACGTCCGCCTGCCCTGGGGGAGTCAGCGCGTGAGCATGGATGTATCAGCCCGGCCGGGATCGTCCGGTCACGCCGACACCACAGAGCTGCACCGCTACGCCGAGGCGCTGCTGGTCCACCTGGCCGCCGACGGCACCGCACCGCCGCTGCCGCCCGGGTCCATCGAGGTCCCGGGCTACTGGCTCTCCCCGGCGGTGCGGGCGCTCGTCCGCATCCTCGCCGGCGACGACGCGATGGAGCCGCTGTCCGAGGCGGCCCAGCTCGACGGCGCGAAGACGGCGCTGTTCCTGTGCCTGTCCTTAGCCGTCTGCGGCCACGGCGACCGCATCCACGCGTCGTGGCTCGGCACCGCCTTCGGCGACCTGTCCTCGGAACACCCGGTCACCGAGGGCCAGCGCGCCCTGTGGCTCGCCGCCGCCCGGGGGGCCTACGGCCCGGCCGGGAAGATTTTCGTCCTGCGCAAGCTCGACGCGGTCGACGTGACCCACGAAGACGACGTGTGGCTGAAGGCCCTCGTGCCCGCCGAGCCGGGCTTGGTCGTCCCGCCGTCGCTCAACGACTTCCCCGACCTGGCCCAGATCCCGGCCCTGGGCGGCCCCGTGCAGGCCGCCGCCCGCCTGGCCCGGTTGCGCCACCGTTGTGAGGAGATCACCTCCGTACCGCCCCCCTCGGGCTCGCTACCGCAGGGCCGCGCGGTCTGGCCCGACACCGAGCCGATGGCGGTCCTGGCCTCGCTCACCGGCGCCCCCGAGCCCGAAGGCCCGCTGAGCTCTCTCCACGGCCACCTCCTCGACGACCTCAAGCCCGGCGCCGACCCCTACCTCGCGGCCCTCGCCCTCCACGTGGCCGCCCCGGCGATCAGCACCGCCGCCGCCCACCTGGCCGACCGCACCGACACCGAACAGCCCGAGACCCTCGTCCTGCCGATCCTCGGCCACCCGATCACCCTGCGCCCCGACGGCCCCGACCCCGAGGCGATGTCCGACGCCGAACGCCGCATCATGGCGGGCTACATCCCGAAGCGCCCCTCCCCGATGCCCGGCTACCTGGCGGCGGTGAGCGGCCTGGTGGTCTTCACCCTGGGCTTCGTGCTCTTGATGATCCTCGCTGTCGTCGGGGTGGGCCTGGGAGCTCTGGGCGCGTGGCTGCTGTGGCGGTTCCGGCAGCGCGAGAAGGCCGACCTGGCACTGGTGAACGCGCAACTGGCCGAACTCCACGAACTGGCGTCGTCGGCGGTGTGGGCGCTGCACGAGTACGCCCGCGAGGCCAAGAGCCGCCGAGACCAGGCAGTGGCCGACGTGGCCGAGATCGGCCGCCTGCTGAAGCGCGGACCACGCGCCGGCTAGCAGGTCGCGCGGTGAGGACCACCTACGTCGCTTACCTGACGTGGAGCCCTTCAGAGCGCGTGGAGCAGGCGTCGCGCCAAAGCCCGGACAGCGGTCCGGGTGTCGCGCCCAGTCACCGATCTGCTGTCCTGCCTTGTGCCACAGGTCTGAGGGTGGCGAGCGATGGCCCGCATCCGGTCCAGCGGCTGGAGCTGCACTCGAGTGCAGAGCGGGGGGACATCTGCCTGGGTCGAGCGCGAGGGCGTCGCGGCCCGGGCCGAGGCTGAGCGGGGCATGACGACATCAGGCCGAAGTCGAGCGCGAGGATGTGGCAACCCGAACCGAGACCGAGCGGGGTGTGACGACCCCGCCGAGGTTAAGCGAAGCGTGACAGCACTTGGCCGTGGTCAAGCGCGAGAGCGCTGCACCCCGGACCAAGGCCAAGCGGGGCGTGACGACCCACCACGAGGCCGAGCGGAGCGTTACGAGCCGGGCCGAGACCGAGCGGAGCGTTACGAGCCGGGCCGAGGCCGAGCGGAGCGTGTGGCCGAAGTCGAGCGCGAGGGACGCCGCACCCCGGACCGAGACCGAGCGGGGCGTGACGACCCCGCCGAGGTTATGCGAAGCGTGACGACATTTGGCCTTGGTCAAGCGCGAGGGCGTGGCGACCCGCACCGAGGCCAAGCGGAGCATGACAATCCGGACCGAGGCCGGGCAGGGTGTGACGACATTTGGCCGAAGTCGAGCGCGAGGGGCGTGGCGACGCGGTCGCGGTCGAGGTCGCGGTCGCGGTCGCGGTCGAGCGAAGCGTGACGACCCGAGCCGAAGTCGAGCGTGAGGTGCGTGGGAACGCGGCCGAGGTCGAGCGAAGCGTCACGACCCGAGCCGAGGTCGAGCCAGGCCGTGACGACATTCGCCGAGGTCGAGCGTGATGGGGTGGCCACCTGTGCGGAGGTCGACGGGGCAAATGGGTGTTGCGAAAGGGCCGCCTGCTCCACGTGGGCGTTAGTGTCCGTTCGCGCTGATCATTGAGCGACAAATCGGATTGTGGATGTTATAGCTAGTCATCAGTTAACAGGACTGATGATGTAGCGGCAACGGTCGGGTGCCCGAGCGTGGAGGCCGATTATCGATGCCTAGCCGCACGTCACATATCTGCCGACGACGCGGCGCTGAGTCCATGTGTCGGCGTTGGCCCGCTGAGGCAATATGCCGGGTAGCTGTTCCGATATCGCGACAAAGACTGCCCGTAGAAGTTCGGCTTTGGCGCGATATGGGCCATGTGCCTGGAGGAAGGCGTACAAGGAATTGCCTGCTCGGCAACATCGGTCAGGATGTGCCGACTCAAGGAGAGGGTGGTCCCGATTTATCCGGGAAATGGCGGACCCGGCCTGCGGAATCCCTTCGCGGGCCGGGTCGGTGGTCGGTTGGGGCTGGTCGGAACATCCCCTGAGTGTCGGACGGGTCGTACGTGTGCGGCCGGCGGAGGGCCGGCGCGGGGTCGGGTGGTGAGAGGCCTCGGCGTCGCCTCTCCACCCGTCGCCGCGGTGACCGTTAAGCGGTGGTCACCTCGACGTTCGACGGCGTGAGCAGGAAGACCTTGTCGGCGATCCGCTCAATGCGACCCTCACAGCCGTACGCGAGACCGGCCGCGAAGTCGACCATTCTGGTCGCCTCCAGGGTCGACATCGTCGCGACGTCCATCACGATCGTGTGGCCCTCGCGGAAGTGACGGCCCACGGTGAGCGCGTCGTCATACTTCCTCGGACGAACCATCACAATTCGCGACGGCTCACCCGCCGACTGCCAGCGTTTGGCGGCCCTTTCGGAGGCCGGCATCCAGTCATCGTCGTATTCCTCTTCCCCATAGGGCTCATCCGAATATTGCTCGGCTCCGCCCAGGCCAAGGTATGTGGCTACCTTGCGCACTGCCCCCATCGGCTTCGTCCTTTCCGGGTTTGTCCCGACACAAGGGACGCTAACCGACCATTCTCTTGCGGCGACTCGACACGCCCACACATGGGATTCTCTTTGTCGCGGTTCGTCAGTAGCCCCGTGACTTGCGCACCTGCACCGTAGATTCGTTTACCGACCAGCCATTCAAGGGTAACCCGGCGAGCATCCGCCTGCTGGAAGGTCGGATAACCGGACTGTCGTTGGACACCATTGTGGCGGAAATGCGGCATTCGCTAAACAGATTATTCCGGCGTCGAATCAATTCGCTGGACATCGGGCGGCGGCCACGGAGCGTGACCATTCACATCAGTCGGGCGAAGAGCGCAGGATCATGAGAACTACCCGTGCCCACCGGAACACCACATATGCGGGGAATGCCCGGCGGACATCCAGGGCGAAGGGGCGGGAGACCTGTCACTCCCCCCATTCTCAAGCTATAGCGGACCCCCGGGCTTGCGGCAAGACCCCGGTGACCCCCCAAAATCAGGGCTCCGAACACCACTTCAGGGGGAAACACCTATGCGCGTGCTGCTGTCCACCATCGGGTCACGCGGCGACGTCCAGCCGCTGGTGGCGCTCGCCACGGAACTGCGGGCGCTCGGCCAGGACGTCCACCTGTGCGTCCCGCCGGACTTCCGCGGCTGGATCGAGAGCCTCGGCATGCCGGTCACCCCGATCGGCCCCGAACTCCGCGCCCTCACCGCAGCCACCCCGTCGGCGACCATGACCCCGCCCACACCCGAGATGCTCCGCCGCCTGGCGGAGGCCTCCGTGACGGCCCAGTTCGAGACCGTCATGACCGCGGCCAAGGACTGCGACCTCATGGTGGCCGCCACAGCCATCCAGGTGGCCGCCCGCTCGGTCGCCGAGGTCCTCAAGATCCCGTACGCCTTCACGGCCTTCAGCCCGAACGTCCTGCCCTCCGTCCACCACTCCCCGGTCCCCGCGCCCGGCCGCCCGCCCACCACCGGAGACAACGCCACCCTCTGGGCGGACGACGCCGCCCGCTTCACCACCAACTTCGGCGCCGCCCTCAACCACCACCGCACGACGCTGGGCCTGACCCCCGTCTCCGATGTACGCGGCCACATCTTCACCGACCACCCGCTCCTGGCCGCCGACCCGACCCTCGCCCCGTGGCCCGAGCCCGGAAGCGGCGTCATCGAGACCGGAGCGTGGATCCTGCCGGACCACCGTCCGCTGCCGGAAGCCGTGCTGACCTTCCTCGACGCCGGCGAGCCCCCGGTGTACTTCGGCTTCGGCAGCATCCGCACCCCACAGGGCCTGGCCGAGGCGATGCTCGAAGCGGCCCGCGCGACCGGACGCCGAGCCATCCTCTCCCGAGGCTGGGCCGACCTCCTGCCCAGCGAGCCCGGCCCTGACGTCCTGTCGATCGACGAGATCAACCAGCAAGCGCTATTCCCCCGAGTAGCCGCAGTCGTCCACCACGGCGGCGCCGGCACGACCACGACCGCCGCCCGCGCCGGTACGCCGCAGGTGATCGTCCCGCAGGTGTACGACCAGTTCTACTGGGCCCAGCAGATCCAGCGCCTCGGCATTGGCATCGCCCACCCAACCGGCATCCCCACCTCGGAGTCGTTGACGGTCGCCCTGAGCGAGGCCCTGTGGCCCGACATCGCCAGCAACGTCGCCGACCTGGCCGGAAGGATTCGGATGGACGGCGCAAGAACCGCCGCGAACTACCTGCTGCACCTTGCCATGAGCTGATCAGCGAATCGATCAGGGTCCGCATCTCGGGATGACCAAGGGACCGTTCCCAACGTGGACGACTGACGAAGGACCGGTACACCAGAAGCCCGCCATAGGGGCTTAGAGCTGATGGCAAAACCTAGAGCTCAACGCCCACTTCACAGGTAATCCCACAACCCCACCTGAAGTCAGGCAGAGGATGCGCCAGCGTGGCCACTACGAGGCATGCGCCATCGTGGTCGTTGCTCCCAAGCACGCGCAACATGGTCAGGTGGCCGGGCCTCGCACGACCCAGCTCCAACGGTCAGTGACAAACCACCCAGAAGAGCGCCTGGACTGGCTGCCACGATCGGATCACGGCGCTTGTCTCTGGAGCAGCACAAGGGCTCGGCGGATGTCGCCGAGCATCGAAACGCTCCTGAAGATCACCGGCGGCTGCAACTGGTCATAGAAGAACCCGGAGATCTGCGGATCGTCGGCCAGCCGCAGCTGCCTCCTGACGACACGAAAGCCCAGTCGTCGAGTGCTGGAACCCGCGCAGTTTCCCAAGGTGCACAGCTGGAGCAGCAGCCGGGCGCCCGCAACCCCGCCGTAGCAGCTGGGCTTCAGAGTCCTACTCCACCCGCCGCAACATATGACCGCGCACACTGGCCTGCCTCACCACCGAAGTCGACCTACTCGGCACCCCGCCGATCTCGTCGTCTGCCTGCGGCGTGAGATGCGGCCAGAACGCAGAACGCCCGGCTGTCACGGCCGGGCGTTTCCCTAGTGAATGTCGAACCCTGTCCATCAGGGCGGCCCATTTGGGGCAGCCAGACAGATCTTTCAGGTGATACGGACCCACCCTGAAATTGTGAAATCCCGGTCGCACCGGCCAGACTTAGTAGTCTCCCGCCCACTTGCCGGAGCACACGACCCGGCACTCTGTCCAGCCTCGCCACCGAATTCGAACCGCTCGGCACCGACCATCCCGCCGATGCCGTCGCTTGTCCGCAGCATGAGAAGTGGCCAGAAACGCAGAAAGCCCGACCGCAATGGCCGGGCTCAAGAAACCAACCCCGTGAAACCTCGAACCCCCGGCCGCATTAGCCCGGCTTCAGCAGTTGTCCTCCACTCGCCAAGGCACATGGCCACACACCCTAGCCACCCAAATCGACCTGTCCAGCACCGACCACCTCCGTCGATCTCGTTCCTCAGCGCCAGGTGGGGCTAGAAACGCAGAAAGCCCGGCCGCACTGGCCGGGCTTCACCATCCAACCCCGTGAAATATTGCATGTCGGCTCAGCCGGGCTTCCAAGCCAGTGCTACGTAACGTCGCAAGCCCGGCCACACTGCCCAGGCTTCACCATCCAACCCCTGAAACGCCGAACGCCGGCAGCCAGGACCAGGCCTCCCGGTCAATGCCGGGGAACGCCGAAAGCCCGGCCGCAGCGGCCGGGCATCAAGAACTGACCCGTGAAACGTCGAAGGCCCCGACCATCATGGTCGGGGCCCTCGGTATTCAAAGATTGTCCGGCGGTGTCCTACTCTCCCACACCGTCCCCGGTGCAGTACCATCGGCGCTGGAGGGCTTAACTTCCGGGTTCGGAATGTAACCGGGTGTTTCCCCTCCGCCATAACC
>NZ_BBXG01000021.1 GCF_001570605.1 Herbidospora cretacea
GCCCCCGACCGCCGCCGCCGGTCCCGCTCGCACCCGGCGCCGACCGCCCGCTCCCGCCCCCGGTCGCCGACGGACAAGTCTGGCCGCAGCCGTCGCCACGGATCCACGCCAGACCATCCATCCAGGTCTGGTCATGCTGTGCCCGGCCAAGAGCGCTCGGGCCTGCGCGTGCGGAGCACGCGCCGTCAGACACGCGCCATCAGACAGGGGCCCTAGACTGGCCCGGAGGCCTGACGAGGTCTTCTTTGCCGCCGGAGGGGGTTCGCGGACGCCATGGCCAGATTCACCGAACAAGGGCTCACGTACGACGACGTGCTGTTGGTGCCCGCATACTCGGACCTGCAGCCAGGAGACGCTGACACCGGCACCCGGCTCACGCGCGGGATCACGCTGAAGATCCCGCTGATCAGCGCCGCGATGGACACCGTGACCGAGGCGCGCATGGCGGTGGCGATGGCCCGCCAGGGCGGCGTCGGCATCCTCCACCGCAACCTGTCGATCGACGACCAGGCCCGCCAGGTCGACCTCGTGAAGCGCTCCGAGGCCGGCATGGTCACCAACCCGGTCACCTGCTCGCCCGACGACACGCTCGCCGACGTCGAGAAGCTCTGCGCCACCTACCGGATCTCCGGCGCGCCGGTCACCGACGCCGAGGGCGTGCTCGTCGGCATCGTCACCAACCGCGACATGCGCTATGAGACCGACCACTCCCAGCGCGTCCGCGACGTGATGACCAAGATGCCGCTGGTCACCGCCCCGGTCGGGGTCTCCCGCGACGAGGCGTTCCGGCTGCTGCGCACCCACAAGGTCGAGAAGCTGCCCCTCGTCGACGACCGGGGCCGTCTCCAGGGCCTGATTACGGTCAAAGACTTCACCAAGAGCGAGCAATACCCGCTGGCCACCAAGGACCCCGACGGCCGCCTCGTGGTCGGCGCGGCGGTCGGTGTCGGCGGCGACGCCGAGGAGCGCGCCCGGACGCTCATCGACGCCGGGGCCGACGTGATCGTCGTCGACGTCGCCCACGGCCACTCCAAGGGCATCGGCGACATGATCGCCAAGCTGAAGGCCAACACCGCCGTCCAGGTCGTCGGCGGCAACATCGCCACCCGCGCGGGCGCCCAGGCGCTCATCGACGCGGGGGCCGACGCCGTCAAGGTCGGCGTCGGGCCGGGCTCCATCTGCACCACCCGCGTGGTCGCCGGTGTCGGCGCCCCGCAGGTCACCGCCATCCACGAGGCCTCGCTCGCGGCCGGTCCCGCGGGCGTGCCGCTGATCGGCGACGGCGGCCTCCAGTACAGCGGCGACATCGCCAAGGCCATCGCGGCCGGGGCCGACGCGGTCATGCTCGGCTCCCTGCTCGCGGGCTGTGAGGAGTCCCCGGGCGAGCTGATCTTCATCAACGGCAAGCAGTTCAAGTCCTACCGGGGCATGGGCTCGCTCGGCGCCGTCCGCAACCGCGAGCGCGGCGGGCAGTCCTTCTCCAAGGACCGCTACGCGCAGGACGCCGTGAGCGGCGACGACAAGTACATCCCCGAGGGCATCGAGGGCCAGGTCCCCTACCGCGGCCCGGTCGCCGCCGTGGCCCACCAGTTGGTCGGAGGCGTCAGGCAGGGCATGTGGTACACGGGGTCGCGCACCATCGCCGAGCTCCGCGACAACGGCCAGCTCATGCCGATCACCGCGGCCGGTCTGAAGGAGAGCCACCCCCACGACATCCAGATGACGGTGGAGGCTCCGAACTACCACCGTCGCTGACCTCTTCGAGCAACAGGAACACACATGACACAGGTGGAGATCGGGCGCGGCAAGACCGGGCGGCGCGCCTACGCCCTCGACGAGATCGGCATCGTCCCCTCGCGGCGCACCCGCGACCCCGAGGAGGTGTCGATCTCCTGGCAGATCGACGCCTACCGGTTCGACCTGCCGCTCGTCGTCAGCCCGATGGACAGCGTCGTCTCGCCCCGCACGGCGATCGAGATCGGCAGGCTCGGCGGCCTGGGCGTCCTCGACCTCGAAGGCCTGTGGACCCGCTACGACGACCCGCAGCCGCTGCTCGACGAGGTCGCCGAACTCGGCGCGGCCGCCGCGACCCGGCGGCTCCAGGAGATCTACACCGCGCCGATCCAAGACGAGCTGATCGGCCGCCGCATCGAGGAGATCCGCGCGGCCGGGGTGACGACCGCGGTGCGGCTGTCCCCGCAGCGCACGGTCCAGCACCACAAGGCCGTGATCGACGCGGGCGTCGACATCTTCGTGATCCGCGGCACGACCGTCTCGGCCGAACACGTGTCGGGCCGGGCCGAGCCGCTGAACCTGAAGCAGTTCATCTACGAGCTCGACGTCCCGGTGATCGTGGGCGGCTGCGCCACCTACACGGCGGCGCTCCACCTGATGCGGACCGGCGCGGCCGGCGTCCTGGTCGGGTTCGGCGGCGGCGCGTCCCACACGACCCGCAACGTGCTGGGCGTCGTGGTGCCGATGGCGACCGCGGTCTCCGACGTCGCGGCGGCGCGCCGTGACTACATGGACGAATCCGGCGGGCGCTACGTCCACGTCATCGCCGACGGCGGCATGGGCGGCTCGGGCGACATCGCCAAGGCCATCGCCTGCGGCGCCGACGCGGTCATGGTCGGCTCGCCGCTGGCCCGCGCGGCCGAGGCCCCCGGGCGCGGGTTCCACTGGGGCTCCGAGGCGCACCACCCTGATCTGCCCCGCGGACGTCGCGTGGAGTTCGGGACCATAGGGACGCTGGCCGAGATCCTCCACGGTCCGTCGTCGGTGGCCGACGGGTCGATGAACCTGATGGGCGCGCTGAAGCGGACCATGGCGACGTCGGGCTACTCCGACATCAAGGAGTTCCAGCGCGTCGAGGTCGTGGTGGCCCCGCCGCAGCCGTAAGACCGTTCTGGGACGGGGCGCCGGGAGCTTTCCCGGCGCCCCGTTTTCAGACCCACTCGCCCTGGCGCATCACGCGGTGGACCTCCAGGTCGTCGTTCAGGACGACCAGGTCGGCGCGTTTGCCGACGGCGATGGAGCCGACCTCGGCGTCGAGGCCCAGGGCTCTGGCCGGGTTGAGGGAGGTCACCTCGGTGGCCTGGCTCAGGGTCAGGCCGTTGAGCCGGACGCCTCGGCGGAAGGCCTTGTCCATGGTCAGGGTGCTCCCGGCGATGGAGCCGCCGCCCTCCAGGCGGGCTTCGCCGTTTCTGACCTCGACCTTCATGGGGCCCAGGTCGTAGTCGCCGTCGGGCATGCCGGCCGCGTCCATGGCGTCGGTGATGAAGGCCACGCCGCCCTTCGCCGAGCGGAGGGCCAGGTCGATGACCGCCTCGTGGAGGTGGAAGCCGTCGTTGATCAGCTCCACCGTCACGCGTTCGTCCTCCAGGGCGGCGGTGATCGGGCCGGGGTCGCGGTGGCCCAGGGGGCGCATGGCGTTGAACAGGTGGGTGGCGACGGTGGCTCCGGCGTCGATGGCGGCGCGGGCCTCGTCGTAGGTGGCGTCGGTGTGGCCGATGGCGGCGATCACGCCCGACTCTGCGCAGGCGTCGATGGCGGCCAGCGCGCCGGGGAGCTCGGGGGCCACGGTGAACATGCGGGCGTGGCCCTGGGCCGCCTCGATCAGGTCGGTGAACTCGCTCACCGAGGGGGTGCGGAGCAGCCCCGGGCGGTGGGCGCCGCACCGGGCCGCCGAGATGTACGGGCCCTCGAAGTGGACCCCGGCCAGCAGGCCCTCGGCGCAGAGCCCGGCCAGCATGCCGGCCGCCGCGCGCAGCGCCTCCAGCGGGGCGGTGACCAGGCTGGCGACGGCGGTGGTCGTGCCCCTGGACAGGTGGAAGGCGAAGGCGCGCCTGGCCTGCTCCTCCGAGCCCGCAGGGTAGCCCGCGCCGCCGCCTCCGTGGACGTGCATGTCGACGAAGCCGGGGACCACCAGGCGGTGGTCCAGCGACTCGCCGTCGCGGGGGGCGGCGCCGTGGCCGATGTGGGTGATGCGGCCCTCCTCGATGGAGAGCCAGCCGTCGGTGACCGCGTGTCCGGTGACGACCCGGGCGTTGACGAGGGTCTCGCTCAAGGAAGGATCACCGATCTCGTGAGGTGGAGGGGCTCGTCGGGGTTGAGGCCGCGCGCCTGGGCGCGGGCGACGGCCACGCGCTGGATCTTCACCAGTTCGGCCATCGGGTCGCGGCCCGACCCCACGAACGTGCCGCCGTGGCCGGTCACCTCAGCTTCGAGGCGTTCGGAGGGCCTGCCGAGCATCCACGTCACCCGGCCGGGCCCGGCGATCGAGATCGGGCCGTGGCGGTATTCCATCGCCGGGTAGCTCTCTGTCCAGGCCCGCGCCGCCTCGCGCATCTTCAGCGCGCCCTCGGCGGCCAGGCCGATGGCCCAGCCCCGGCCCAGGAAGGTGTACTGCTCCGCCTCCGGCAGGTCGCCGAGGTCCTCGGCCAGCGCCTGCTCGGCGTGCTCGATCGTCCCGGTCAGGTCCTCGCCGAGGTGGGCGCGGAGCAGCGCGAGCTGGGTGGTGGCGAAGCGGGTCTGGACGACCGACCGCTCGTCGGCGAAGTCGAGCACGATCACCTCGTGGGCCGCCGTCATCACGGGCGTCGACGGGTCGGCGGTGATCGCGACGGTCGGCAGCTCCAGGGCGCCCAGCAGGGCCAGCACCTCGGTCGTCGTGCCCGAGCGGGTCAGCGCGAGGACGCGGTCGTAGGTCCGGCCCAGCGGGAACTCCGAGGCGGCGAACGCGTCGGTCTCGCCCAGGCCGGAGCCCTCCCGGAGGGCGGCGTACGACTGGGCGACGAACCAGGACGTGCCGCAGCCGACGACGGCGACCCGTTCTCCCGGCCTGGGGAGCGGGGCGTCGGCGGCGAGGTCGGCGGCGCGGGCCCAGCAGGCCGGTTGTGAGGCTATTTCCGATTCGGTGTGCGTCACATCGGCACTTTATCCAGTTGTGTACCGACTGACGATCACCGCGTCGTCGCAGGTCCGCGAGTCGACGAGGGTCAGCCGGAGGCGGTCCTTGATCCCGCTCAGGAACGGGGTGCCGCCCGTCAGGACGACCGGGTGGACGACCATGACGATCTCGTCGAGCAGGCCGAGGCCGGCCAGCGTCGAGGCCAGGGCGTTGCCGCCGGTCAGCAGGATGTGCCCGCCCTCCTCGTTCTTCAGGGCGGTCAGGTCGGCCTCCACCGACGCGCCGCGGACGATCCGCGTGTCGCCGGGCACCTCGGTCAGCGTGTCGGACACGACGACCTTGGGCCGGGCCCGCCACTTGGGCGCGTAGGCGATGTCGTGGGGGTGGGCGTCCGGGTCCTGGTCGGCGGTGGGCCAGTAGGAGGCCATCCAGCCGTACACGACCCTGCCGTAGAGCAGGATGTCGGTCTCGTCGGTCAGCCCCTCGGAGAAGGCGGAGAAGTCAGGGCCCACATTGGCCCAGTCGAACGCGCCGCCGGGGCCGTCGATGTAGCCGTCGAGCGAGGTGTTCACCATGTAGATCAGCTTGCGCATGTCCGCTCCTCAGATTGTCGTCTCGTCGGTGAGTCGGAGCCGGTCGCGGGTTCTCTACATGCGTACCGGAAAAAATGTCCGCGTCTTCCCCTACGCTCGCGATCACTGAGCAAAGGGAGGAAATGGGGATATGACGTACCTGGAGCTGTCCGAGGAAGGCGGCGGGGCGCACAAGTTCTACGAGGCCGTGGTCTCGGGGACGCGGGTGACCATCACGTACGGCCGCATCGGAGAGAACGGGCAGGTCAAGGTCACCGACTTCCCGACCGAGGAGAAGGCGCGGGCCGCGGCGGCGAAGAAGGTCGCGGAGAAGACCAAGAAGGGCTACGCCCCGGCGGTGCGAGGGGTCCGGCAGCGCCGGGCGGTCACCCGGCGGGCGATCACCAGCACCCGCTCGACCGCCAAGCAGGCCCCCGTGCTGTGGCGGTTCGCCAGCGGCTCGGCCGCGTTCGGCATCTTCGTCGACCGGGAGCGCTGCTGGGTCGGCAACCAGGCCGGGCACGTCTACACGCTGACGCCCGAAGGCGAGATGACCGGGCGGTACAAGCTGCCCGACGGGGTCAAGTGCATCGTCGCCGACGACTTCTGGATCTACGCGGGCTGCGACGACGGCAAGGTCTACGACCTGAGCGGGAAGGTGCCTCGGGCGGCGTACGAGATCGCCTCCGACGTCGACATCTACTGGCTCGACATCGCGGACGGCGTTTTGGGCGTGTCCGACGACTCCGGGCGGATCACCACGATCGACTACGAGGACGAGTTCCTGTGGGCCCGCACCGGCGGCGGCAGCTCCGGCTGGATGGTGCGCAACGACTCCGACGCCGTCTACCACGGCCACTCCGGCGGCGTGGCCCGCTACGACCTCCAGGGCAGGCCGCCGACGGCGTCCTGTTCGGCTGGCAGGAGGAGAAGTCGGTGTACGCCGGCACGGCCAGCCGTACCGTCCACAAACTGGCCAAGTCGGACGGCGCGGTCGAGGCGGTCTACCAGTGCGACGCGGCGATCTACTCCTGCGCGACCTCGCCCGGCGGCCAGTACGTCTTCGCCGGTGACTCCGCCTCCTCGGTCTACTGCTTCTCGGCCGACGGGACCCGGCTGTGGAAGCTGGCGACCGGCTACGGCTCGGCGTTCTCCATGCAGTACCTCGACGAGCGCCTCTACA
Organism: Herbidospora cretacea; assembly: GCF_001570605.1. Taxonomy (GTDB): domain Bacteria; phylum Actinomycetota; class Actinomycetes; order Streptosporangiales; family Streptosporangiaceae; genus Herbidospora; species Herbidospora cretacea. The sequence continues at coordinate 6,665 of NZ_BBXG01000021.1, forward strand.
TCGTGACCACCGACGGCTCGCTGGCCTGCATCGACGCGACCGAGCAGGCCATCGCGGCGGCCCGCGAGGGCACCGTCCCGCAGCCCCGCGACGTCAAGATCGCCGCGTCGCTGCCGGTGGTCGAGCCGTCGATCACGGTCGAGACGACCACCGACACCGGCGACGGTGTGCTGGTCGAGTGCTTCAGCGAGGGCGGCCGTCTCCGGATCCGCGTCCTCAGCCCCGGCTACGAGAACTGGAACGTCCAGTTCCCCCGCGAGATCCGCGAACCCGGCGCCCGGTACGTGGTCGAGGGCATCCGCCCGTCGGGCAACGGCGGCTTCTACCGCGCTTTCGGAGACATCCGCCGCCTGGTCTGATTCTCCAGGCCGTCCAGCAGCAAGGTCAGGCCGCCCGTGAAAGCCTCGTGGGCGGCCTTGTCCCATTCGACTGGGGGCAGATTGGCCGACCTCGGAAAACGCTCGGCGAAGTCGGGGACCAAGCTGCTCATCAGTCCGGATCTGGCCGTCCACCACTCCTGGTCTGAGGTGCCCGTGCCGGTGGCGGCGTCGCGGCTCTCCGCGATGGTCCTCGCCGAGCCTCTGACCAGGCTGAACAGGGCGCTCACCGTCGCTCTGACCGCCACGTCGGGGAGGGCCTCCAGCAGTTTCTCCAGGACCGTCTGTTCGTGGGGGCCCAGGACCGGGCGGGCATGGGAGACCTGGAGGAGCCACGGGTGGCGGAGATAGCGCTCGTGGACGGCCAGGGCCCAGATCTCGACCGCGTCCCGCCATCCGCTGGGGAGGTCGGGTACCAGCCCGGCGTGCGCGTGGTCGTACATGAGGTCGACGAGTTCTCGTTTGGTCGGGACGTAGGTGTAGAGGGCCATCGCGGTCCGGCCCAGGCGTTCGCCGACCGCGCGCATCGAGAGGCCGTCGAGGCCTGACTCGTCGGCGACGGCGATGGCCGCTTCGAGGATCGCGTCGACGGTCAGGGCCGGTTTGGGGCCGCGTCTGGGCGGGCCGTCGGACGTCGTCCGCCACAGGAGCGCCAGGGTGCGCTCGGGGTCACCTTGGCCCGCGTAGACGACCACGCGTTTCAACTCCTTACGGCATAAGCTATTGTCGTCGGTCTGAAATAGCTTACGGCATAAGGAGATCGCTGATGTACGCCACTCTCCACGACGGCGCCCGGATCGAGATCGAAGTCCACGGCCAGGGGCCCGCCCTCCTGCTCCCCGTCGACCCCCGGCCCGCCGGCGACGGGCCGGCGGCGGAGGCCCTGCGGGCCTGGGGAGGCGAGCCCGGCCTCGGGTCCAACCTGGTCGACGGGCTCAAGGGCCGGTTCACGGTGATCGCGTTCGACTACGAGGGGCACTGTCTGGCCGTGCCGAAGAAGGATCTGACGCCCGGGAACGCGGTGAGCGACCTGCTCGCCGTCGCGGACGCGGCGGGGGCGGAGACCTTCGCCTACTACGGCTACTCCTGGCTCGCCATGATGGGGCTCCAGCTCGCGATCCGGTCGGACCGCGTCACCGAACTGGTGATGGGGGGCTACCCGCCCCTCCACGGCCCCTACCGGGAGATGCTCGCCGTCACCGAGGCGGCCTGGGAGTACGCCAGGAACCCGGAGCCGCCGGCGGAGAACGTCGCCCCGGGCGACTGGGACAGCTCCACGCCGAGCGCCAGTCCCGACCAGACCGGGCAGTTCATGGCCCTCTATCAGGAGCTCCAGGAATTCGACGACCGGGCCGTCACGTTGCACATCCCCCGGCTGTGCTTCGCCGGGTCCGGGGACGCCATCGTCTACGGCGACAAGTGGGGCGGGGTCACGGTCGACATCGCCGGGCCGCTGCTCCGGCACCGGGAAGAGATCGAGGCGAGGGGCTGGGAGGTCCGGGTCCTCGACGGGCTCGACCACATGAGTGCCATGCGGTCGGAGGTCGTGCTGCCGATCCTGACAGGATGGGTAGGACGACACGGGTAGGCGCTTAGCCGTACAAAGGGAGAGTTATACCCATGACCGCGCTTATGGGGACAGGGCGGCTGGGGCCGGCGGAGCGATACGCGGCCCTGTCGCAGATGGCGGCGCAGGAGCTCGACGTCGTGGTGGTCGGCGGCGGCGTGGTCGGCGCGGGGGTCGCGCTCGACGCGGCCACGCGGGGGCTGTCGGTGGGGCTCGTGGAGGCGCGCGACTACGCCTCGGGCACCTCGTCGAGGTCGTCCAAGCTGATCCACGGCGGGCTGCGCTACCTCGAACAGCTCAACTTCGACCTGGTCAGAGAGGCCCTCCAGGAGCGGGCGCTGCTGCTGCAGCGGATCGCGCCGCACCTGGTCCGGCCGGTGCCGTTCCTGTTCCCGCTGACCCACGCGGGGTGGGAGCGGCCCTATGTGGGCGCGGGGCTGGTCCTCTACGACTCCCTCGGGTTCTCCTTCGGCTTCACCCGGGGCGTGCCGGGGCACCGGCACCTGTCCCGCACCCGCGCGCTGCGGCTGGCCCCGGCGCTGCGGAAGTCGGCGTTCAAGGGGGCCGTCCAGTATTGGGACGCCCAGGTCGACGACGCCCGCTACGTCATGACGATGCTGCGCACCGCCGCGACCTACGGCGCCCACGTCGCCTCCCGCACCCAGGTGGTCGGGTTCCTCCGGGAGGGGGAGCGGGTCACCGGCGTCCGGGTCCGTGACCTGGAGACCGGCGAGGAGATCGACATCCGGGCCAAGCAGGTCGTCAACGCGACCGGGGTGTGGACCGACGACATCCAGGAGCTCGTGGGCGGGCGCGGGCAGATCCACGTGAAGGCGTCGAAGGGCGTCCACCTGCTGGTGCCCCGGGATCGCATCCACTCGCTGACCGGGATCATCCTCCGTACCGAGAAATCGGTCCTTTTCGTGATCCCGTGGGGGCGCCACTGGATCATCGGCACCACCGACACCGAATGGACCCTCGACCTGGCCCACCCGGCCGCCTCGCGGACCGACATCGACTACGTGCTCGACCACGTCAACGAGGTCCTGGCGGTGCCCCTCACGAGAGACGACGTCGAGGGAGTGTACGCCGGCCTGCGGCCGCTGCTGCGCGGCGAGTCGGAGCAGACGTCCAAGCTCTCCCGCGAACACGTCGTCGCCCACCCGGTGCCGGGGCTGGTGCTGGTCGCGGGCGGCAAGTTCACCACCTACCGGAAGATGGCCGCCGACGCGGTCGACGCGGTGGTCCACGGCCTGGCCACGCGGGTGCCGCCCTCCTGCACCGACACCGTCCCGCTCGCGGGGGCCGAGGGCTACCAGGCCCGCTGGAACTCCCGCTACCGGCTGGCCCAGCAGTCGGGGCTCCACGTCGCCCGCATCGAGCACCTCCTCCAGCGCTACGGCTCGATGATGGACGAGGTCCTCGCCCTCATCGAGGAGGACCCGGGCCTGGCCCGCCCGCTGACCGGCGCCGACGACCACCTGCGGGCCGAGGTCGTCTACGCCGCCACCCACGAGGGCGCCCGGCACCTCAACGACGTGCTCAGCCGGCGCACCCACATCTCCATCGAGACCTTCCACCGCGGCCTGGCCGTCGCCGAGGAGGTCGCCCAGCTCCTCGCGGGGCCGCTGGGCTGGGACGACGACCAGGTCAAACGTGAGGTGGAGTACTACACCAAGCGGATCGAGGCCGAGCGCGCCGCCCAGGAGACCGACACCGACCAGGAGGCCGACGCGATCACCATCGGCGCGCCGGAGATCGTCCCGGTGGCCGCGCCCGATCGCGATCCGGTCTAGAACTTGATCCAGGTCCGGTCGGCGAGGCTGGCCTTGTCGCTGACCTTGACGCCGAGGTCGGAGAAGGTCCAGACGGTGTCGCCGATAATGACGCTGCGCCTGATCGACGGGTCGAGCGGCACGTTCGGGTCGGCCTTCGGGTGGGTGATCACCCCGGCCTTCTCGATCGTGTCGCCGATCTTCAGCACGAGCGCCTGCGAGCCGTCGTAGTAGTCGGCCCCCCACGTGGCGAGCGGGATCAGCGCGAGGCCGTCCTGCGCCCAGTAGAGGAAGGCGTGCGGGTCCCATTCGGCCTGGGTGGCCGAGTCCTCCTGGTGGTAGCGGGACAGCACCGCCGGGGCCCCCGGGTCGCGGACGTCGAACAGCGACACCTGGGTGCCCTGCGTCTGGCCCTTGGTGTTGGCCTCCTGGCCGACGCCGATCAGCCTGCCGTCGCCCGCCGGGTGGAGGTAGGCCGAGAAGCCGGTGATCTTGAGCTCGCCGGTGACCTTCGGGACCTGCGGGTCGCGCAGGTCGAGGGTGTAGAGCGGGTCGACCTGGCGGAAGGTGACCATGTAGCCGACCGGGCCGATGAACCGCACCGAGTAGATCCGCTCACCCTTGCCCAGACCGGTCACCTGGCCCGCCGCCGCGAGGGTGTCGGCCTTGAGGACGTAGACCCCGCTCTCGGAGGTCTTCGTGGTGTTGGTGGTGGTGGCCACGCGCAGGTGGTCCTCGTACTCCGACAGGGAGTACTGGTTCAGCAGCCGCCCGGGGACCGAGCCGGAGGCCAGGTAGCGGGGCACGCCGCCGCCGGACACGTCGAACCGGTGGATCTCGGTGCGCTCCGGCTGGACGACCTCCGGCACCACGTCGCCGCTCTCGGAGGGGGAGGGGGTGATGACCTCGGCCGTCGGGGGCGCCGACGACGGGGTCGGCGTGGAGACCGTCTCGGCCGTCGGCACGACCTTCTCCACGTCGGTCGGCGACGCCTGGACGTCCGGCGCGACCTTGCCCGGGTCGGGGATCTGCGTCGGCATGTCCGGGTCGGGCGACGGAGCCACCGGGGTGGCGGCGTCCGACGGCACGTCCGGCACTGGCACCGGGTCGACGTCGACCGCGATCGGCATGGGGAAGAAGCCGCCCCACCACAGGGGGTTGCTCGTCACGTAGAGGCTGGTCCCGGTGCCGTAGACGGTGTCGCCGTCGGCCGCGACGCTGATCGCGTCGGTCGTGCCGAAGGAGCCGTTCAGGTCCAGGGTGTGCACGGTCAGCAGCGACCGGCCGGTGAAGTCGGCCGGGTGGCTGACGTTCTCGCACTTCACCGCGCCCGGCGTGGTCTGGCCGCCTGACTCGATCTCGTATTTGGGCAGCCACGCGTCGAGCGGCGCTCTGCGGTAGGTCTCCTTGACCGCGTCCAGCATCTGCTGCTGGGTCATGTTCGGGTTGTACTCGGGCAGCGGCACCTGCGGCTCGCCGCGCACCACGATCCGGACGGTCGTGCCGACCATCCGCGCGTCGACGTGCTGGGCGTTGAGGGGGGCCAGGCTGCCGATGACCTTCGGGGTCCCGGCCAGGTCGACCAGCACGTAGCGCGGGGTGGTCGGGATCTCGAAGCCGGGCTTGGCGCGGGCGGTGGCCGAGGCGTAGCCGCCCTGGTTGAACAGCACCAGCGCGCGGTCCCCGGACACCAGCAGGTTGGCCTCGGTCCACCCCAGGTCGTCGCCGAGGAGCTTGAGCGTGCCGGTGACCCGCCGCGACTCGGCGTCGATCACGCGCAGCACGCCGCGGTTGATGGTGATGACCCGGTCGCCGTCGGTCTTGACCAGGTCGGGCTCGTCGACCCCGGCCTCGTGGACGTTGGTCGACGAGTGGGTCTGGTTCCCGGAGGCGGCGGTCGACTTCGCGACGTCGCGGGCGGCGGAGTCGGCCGCCTCCGCGCGTGCCATGGGCAGCACCTGGAAGGCCTGGGCGTGCTTGACCGCGGCCTCGCGCAGCCCTTCGAGCATGCTGTCGCAGTCGTCGAAGGCGACCAGCTTGATGTTCGTGGTCAGGTTGATCGGCGTCACCGGGTCGGGCGACGGGCCGGCACCCGGCGTGCACGCCGCCGCCAGCAGTGCAATCGCGATGGCTCCGGCCACGCGAATCGAGGTGGTCATGCCCCTAGGACGGATCGTCCCCCTTCCGGGTTCAGGGGCGGTGGAGGTAGGAGGAGCGGAAGTAGAGCTTGTCCATCGCCGCGTCGGTGGCCTGGATCAGGGTCTGGGTCTCCACGCCTTCCAGGTCGGTGACCACCACGGCGTCCTCGTCGTCGTCGGCGACGGCCGTGCAGAAGATGTGGGTGGCGTCCCACCAGCCCAGCACGGTGTCGCAGCCCGACTCGAACTCGTTGAGCACCGCGCCGGTCGCGGTGTCCCAGACGCAGAAGGTGACGTCCTTGTCCTGGCAGCGGGCCACGAACGAGCCGCCGCCCTCGCTGAACATGTCGCGGGGGTCGCTGAGGGTGCCGCCGATCGGGGGGAGCGTCCGCAGCTCGCGGCCGGTCAGGTCGTAGACGTGGGGGGCCTGGCCGTCGTCGTCGGTGACGACGGTGGTGACCGAGTCGCCGGTGCCGGTCCAGGCGAAGGCGGTGTCGCCCTTCAGTCCGGGCACGGCGACGACCGCGGCGGTCTCGGCGGCCGGGTCGACCACCACGAAGCCCTGGGTGACCGTGGTGTCGCCGGTCTTCTTCAGCGAGGTCAGCAGGACCTTGGTGCCGTCGGGCGACCAGTGGACGTAGTTGGTGGTCAGCGGCTTGGCCACGGTCTTCACGGTCACCGACGTGCCGCTCGACACCTGGGTGATCTTGACGGTGTCGGAGTCGTCGTCGTCGTACTGCCACGGGATCCCGGCCAGGCGGTCGCCGGTGGGGCTGGGGGCGGCGTCGGCGAGGGAGTGGCGGGTGAAGGTCGTCTTGCCGGGTTCGCGGACGTAGGCGTCCCACTTCTCCCGCTTCACCCAGAAGATCGACAGATAGGCCGGGTCCTGGGGCGACTCCCGCGCGACGGCGGTGGTGTCGTCGAGGTCGATGACCACCGGCGCCGGGCTGGGAGAGGGCGTCACGACGGGTGCGGACGACCGCGTGACCGGCGGCGGTTCGGAGTTCGTGGTCGCGGCCCACACCCCGCCGATCGCGGCGATCACCGCCAGCGCGGTCGCGCCCGTCACCACCGCCAGCGTCGGGAACCCGCGCCTCTGCGCGGGCAGCTGGGGGACGGTCGGCCGGGCCGCCGCCGGGTCGCTGACCAGCAGCCGGTCGATCACCTGGCGGGCGGTCGGCCGCAGCGCCGGGTTCTTGTTCAGGCAGTCGAGCAGGATGCCGCGCAGCGGCTGGGGGATGTCGCCCAGGTCGGGCTGCATGCGCAGCACCCGGTTGATCACCGCGGGCATGGTGTCGTTGCCGAACGGGGCCCGGCCGTTGGCGGCGTAGGCGATCGTGCCGGCCCACGCGAACAGGTCGGCGGCCGGTCCGATCGGGCCCCCGGCGAGCTGCTCGGGCGCCATGTAGGCGGGGGTGCCGATCATCGTCGAGGTCAGCGCCGTGTGGCTGCCCAGGGCCTTGCTGATGCCGAAGTCGATCACGCGCGGGCCGTCGGAGCCGAGGATGACGTTCGGCGGCTTGAGGTCGCGGTGGACGATCCCCGCCTGGTGGATCGCCGCCAGCGCGGTCGCCGTGCCGATGGCCAGCCGGTGGAGCGCGTTGCCGGTGCGCGGCCCGGTCTGCGGGATCGCCTGCGCCAGCGACTGGCCCTCGATGTACTCGCTCACGATGTACGGCCGGGCGTCCTCGGCCCCCACGTCGATGACCTGGGCGGTGCAGAACGGGGCCACCCGCTTGGCCGCGCTCACCTCGCGCAGGAAGCGCCGCACCATCTCCTGGTCGGCGGCGAGCTCCGGCCGCAGCCACTTGATCGCCACCCGCTCGCCGGCCGGGCCCTCGCCCAGGTAGACGATGCCCTGGCCGCCTTCCCCGAGGACCGCCTCCAGCCGGTAGCCGCCCAGGACGCGCGGATCGGTCGGGCGTAAAGGAGTCGCCATGACTCGAATTGTGGCCCATCCCGCCGATGACACGGCGTTGCGAATTGACCGTACCCGCCGGTAGTCATGAGCCTCGCTCCGGAATAGTCTCGCCGGTATGGCTGGTGAAACCCGGGTGCCCGACCCCGCGCTGCTCGACCGTCTCCTCCGCCACGTCACGTCGGAGGGCAAGACCCGGACCGTGGTCACGCCCTTCACCGGCGAGCCGCTGGCCGAGGTGCCGATCTCGTCGGCCGAGGACGTGCGCCTGGCCCACCAGAAGGCCCGGGAGGCCCAGGAGGCCTGGGCCGAGCTGCCGGTGAAAGACCGGATCAAGCCGTTCGAGCGGCTGCACGACGCGATCTTCGACCGCCGCGCCGAGATCCTCGACATCGTCCAGTGGGAGACCGGCAAGGCGCGCCGCCACGCCTACGAGGAGGTCCTCGACGTCGCCGCGAGCGGCCTCCACTACGTGCGCAAGGCCCCCGGCCTGCTCGCGCCGCACGCCCGCCGCGGGCCGTTCCCGCTGGCCACCCGGACCGTGGAGGTACGCCACCCGCGCGGCGTCGTCGCCCTGATCAGCCCGTGGAACTACCCCCTGTCGCTGGGGGTGAGCGACGTCGTGCCGGCGCTGATGGCCGGGAACGCGGTGGTCCACAAGCCCGACACCCAGACCTCGCTGTCCACGCTGTGGACCATCGACCTGCTGACCGAGCTCGGCATGCCGCCGGAGATCTGGCAGGTCGTGATCGGCGACCCGGCCGACATCGGCGAGCCCCTGATCGACGGGGCCGACTACGTCGCCTTCACCGGCTCCACCCGGGCCGGGCGCGCGGTCGCCGAGGCCGCCGCCAAGCGGCTGATCGGCTGCTCGCTGGAGCTCGGCGGCAAGAACCCCATGATCGTCCTGGACGACGCCGACCTCGACCGGACCACCCAGGGCGCGATCAGGGCCTGCTTCACCAACGCCGGGCAGCTGTGCGTGTCGATCGAGCGTCTCTACGTCCACGACGGCGTCTACGACCTGTTCGCCGAGCGGTTCACCCGCGCGGTCCGGAACATGAGCATCGCCCCCGGCCACGACTGGGCCACCCAGATGGGCTCCCTCACCTCCCAGCGCCAGCTCGACTCCGTCGCCGCCCACGTGGACGACGCGGTCGCCAAGGGCGCGAAGGTCCTCACCGGCGGCCGGGTCCGCCCCGACCTGGGCCCGTTCTTCTACGAGCCGACCGTCCTCGCGAACGTCACCGACGACATGGCCCTGTGCCGCGAGGAGACCTTCGGCCCGGTCGTGGCCCTCTACCGCTTCCGCGACGTCGCCGAGGCGCTCGACCTGGCCAACGACACCGCCTACGGCCTCAACGCCTCCGTCTGGACCGGCGACCCCGCCAAGGGCCGCGCCCTGGCCGCCCGCATCAAGGCCGGCACCGTCAACGTCAACGAAGGCTACGCCTCGGCGTACGGCTCGTTCGACGCCCCGATGGGCGGCATGAAGAACTCCGGCCTGGGCCGCCGCCACGGCTCCGAGGGCCTGCTCAAGTTCACCGAGAGCCAGACGATCTCCACCCAGGCGTCGTGGCTCGGCTTCGACCCGATCCTCGGCATGCCCTACGAGACATATGCGGACACCCTGGTCACCCTGCTCAAGGCGATGAAGAGGCTGCGGCTCAAATGACCCCCGGTAGACTGGCGGGACCGCCGGTTCATCTTCAGGGAGTCCTCCTGTGTCAGATTTCGACACGGTCCTGGTCGTCGACTTCGGGGCGCAGTACGCCCAGTTGATCGCCCGCCGGGTACGTGAATGTCAGGTCTACTCCGAGATCGTCCCCTCGACGATGCCGGTGGCGGAGATGCTGGCCAAGAAGCCGAAGGCGATCATCCTGTCCGGCGGGCCGTCCTCGGTCTACGCCGAAGGGGCCCCCGCCGCCCCCGAGGGGCTGTTCGAGACGGGCGTCCCCACGTTCGGCATCTGCTACGGCTTCCAGGTCATGGCGCAGGCCCTCGGCGGCACGGTCGCCAAGACCGGGATCGCCGAGTTCGGCCGCACCGACCTGACCGTCGTCGAGCCGGGGCGCCTGTTCGACATGCTGCCGGTCTCCCAGCAGGTCTGGATGTCCCACGGCGACGCGGTCGCCGAGGCCCCGGCCGGGTTCACGGTCACCGCCTCGACCGGCGAGACCCCGGTCGCCGGGTTCGAAGACCCCGCCCGGGGCTTCTACGGCGTGCAGTTCCACCCCGAGGTCATGCACACCGACCACGGCCAGAAGGTGCTCAAGGCGTTCCTCGACGCGGCCGGGTGCCGGCCAAGCTGGACCATGCTGAACATCGTCGAAGACGCCGTCGAGGCGGTCCGGGCGAAGATCGGCGACGGCCGGGCCATCTGCGCGCTGTCGGGCGGGGTCGACTCCGCCGTGGCCGCCGCGATGGTGCAGCGGGCCATCGGCGACCGGCTGACCTGTGTGTTCGTCGACCACGGGCTGCTGCGCAAGGGCGAGGCCGAGCAGGTCGAGCGTGACTTCGTGGAGATCACCGGCGTGAAGCTGCGGGTGGTCGACGCGTCCGAGCGGTTCCTCAAGGCGCTGTCCGGGGTGACCGACCCCGAGGAGAAGCGCAAGATCATCGGCCGTGAGTTCATCCGGGTCTTCGAGGACGAGCAGCGCGCGATCGTGGCCGACGGCCCGGTCGACTTCCTGGTGCAGGGCACGCTCTACCCCGACGTCGTCGAGTCGGGCGGCGGCACCGGCACCGCCAACATCAAGAGCCACCACAACGTCGGCGGCCTGCCCGACGACCTCCAGTTCGACCTGGTCGAGCCGCTGCGCGCCCTGTTCAAAGACGAGGTGCGCCGGGCGGGCGAGCAGCTCGGCCTGCCCGCCGCGATGGTGTGGCGGCAGCCGTTCCCTGGGCCGGGCCTCGGCATCCGGATCATCGGCGAGGTCACCCACGACCGGCTGGAGATCCTGCGCGAGGCCGACGCGATCGCCCGTGAGGAGCTGACCCGCGCCGGGCTCGACCGCGACATCTGGCAGTGCCCGGTGGTGCTGCTGGCCGACGTGCGCTCGGTGGGCGTGCAGGGCGACGGCCGCACCTACGGCCACCCGGTCGTGCTGCGGCCGGTGAGCTCCGAGGACGCGATGACGGCCGACTGGTCGCGGGTGCCCTACGACGTGCTGGCCCGCATCTCGACGCGGATCACCAACGAGGTCCGCGAGATCAACCGGGTCACCCTCGACGTCACCAGCAAGCCGCCGGGCACCATCGAGTGGGAATAGTCCAGGTCGGGGTAGATTGGCCCCGGTGACCACGTCTACCCGCCTGGCCTGGCTCGACGCGTTGCGCGGAATCGGCGCGCTCGCCGTGGTGGCCGAACACCTGCTCCCCTGGGTCTATCCGCCGTTGCGGCCCACGTTCATGAACGTGGGCATGTACGGCGTGGTGGTGTTCTTCCTGGTCAGCGGCTACATCATCCCCGCCTCGCTGGAGGGGCGGGGAGACGTGCGGGCCTTCTGGACCAGCCGGCTGTTCCGGCTCTACCCGCTCTTCCTGCTGGTCTGCGCGATCGCGCTGCTGGTGGGGCTGTGGGTGCCGATCCGCGAGCAGGTGCCCCGTGACGCCTCCGGGGTGCTCGCCCACGTGTCGATGCTGCTCGACGTCGTCCACGTCGGCGGGCTGGCCGACCCGATGTGGACGCTGTCGTACGAGATGGTGTTCTACCTGGTCGTCACGGCGCTGTTCGTGAAGGGCGTCCACCGGTTCAGCGGGTGGTACGCCATCGCCTTCGGCGGGCTCGCCGTGGTCGCCGGGCTGGTGATCGGGGCGCCCTGGCTGGGCGGACCCTGGCCCGCCGTGGTGTCGGGCGTGGTGTTCGTGGCCGGCATGGTGGCCCTGTTCACCAGGATGGCGACAGCCGCCGCTTACGTCCTCGGCGCGATGGCCCTGGTGCTGCTGGTCGGGTCGTCCTACGTGCCGTGGTTCGGGGCGGCGATCCTCGCGATGATGTTCGCCGGGACCGCCATCTACCGCTGGGAGAAGGGCACCGGCCCGCTGTGGCCGGTGTTCGCCGCGTTCGCGCTGGTGGCGATCAGCCCGGCCTGGGCCATCGCGGCCGGGTGGTGGTGGGTGCAGCCGCCCGTGTGGATCACCACGCTGGTGCTGGCCGGGGCGACCTTCTGGGCCGGGCGGGCGCTGCGCCACCGGACCCTGCCGAGGGTGTTCGTCTGGCTCGGGCTGATCAGCTACTCGGTCTACCTCGTCCACCACCCGATCCTGCGGATGGTGCCGATCGTGTTCGGCCACATGATGTCCAAGCCGCTGGGGGAGCGTGTGCTGCTGGCGGCGGGCTATCTGGCCGTGGTGCTGCTGGTGAGCTGGGCGACCTACCGGTGGGTCGAACTGCCTGCCCAGAGCCTGGGCAGGCGCCTTGTCAAGGCTCAGACCTCGCCGGCGGGCTGGCCGCCGAACGGGTCGTCCTCGTCCTCCAGCAACTGGCCGTCGTCGTCGGCCTCGTCGCTGCCCTCCGGGGCGGGCGGCGGGACGGGGTAGGACAGGCCGGGCGTCAGCTTGACGCCCTCCAGCAGGGTCGAGGCGGTGACGAAGTAGTAGCCCTGCTTCTTCAGCGTGGCCAGCACCTTCGGCATCGAGTCGACGGTCTCCTTGACGGTCTCGTGCATCAGGATGACCTCGCCCCGCCCGGCCACTTCGAGGGCCTTGGAGGTCAGCAGGCCGACCTGGCGGTTCTCCACGACCCAGTCGCCGGTCGAGGTCGTGCCGGGGATCAGCACCATGTTCAGCTTCGCGGCGATCTCCCGGACGGTGTCGTCGGTCAGGCCGCCGGGGGCGCGCATCACCGTCGGGTTCTTGCCGGTGACCTTCTTGATGAGCTTCTGGGTCTCGTTGACCTCGTCGTAGACCTCGGTCCGGGTCAGCTCGGTCAGCCACGGGTGGGTCCAGGTGTGGTTGCCGATCTGGTGGCCGGCCTTGGCGATGGTCTTCAGCAGCGTCTGGTGCCTGTTCACCTCGCGGCCGATCACGAAGAACGTGGCCTTGGCGTTGTACTTCTTCAGGGTGGCCAGCAGCCGGGTCGTGTGGGGCCCCGGGCCGTCGTCGAAGGTCAGCGCCAGGCATTTGTGGGTCGCGCAGAAAGGCTTCTTGGGTGCCTTCTTCGGCGCCGCCACGGCGGGCGCGGCCGGCACGGTGATCACCATCGCGACTGCGGCGAGGGCGGGGATCAGGCGGCGCATCACAGTCTCCTGCGTCTCACGGGCTTCAGGTTAAAAAGGCTTCACTCAAGCCCGAAGCGTAACGCCCGTTCTTGGGAGATTTCTGAGGTACGTCACCCGGTGATGCGGCGAATGAGGGATCCGGGCAGCCGCATGAGCTGTCCGAGGATGCCCGGCACCCAGACGACCTGCGTCTTCGCACGCAGCCCGTCGAGGATCGCGCCCGCCACGGTCTCGGGGCTCGTCGCGAAAGCGGGCGGGGTGACCCCTCTGGTCAGCTTGGTCCGGACGAAGCCGGGCCGGACCACCATCACGTGGACGCCCGATCCGCGCAGCGCCCCGGCCAGGCCCCGGGCGAAGGTGTCCAGGCCCGACTTGGCGGAGGCGTACAGGAAGTCGCGCGGGGACGGACGCCCGGCGGAGACCGATGAGAAGACCACCAGTGCGCCGTGGGTCTGGCGGCGCATCGCCTCGGCGCAGACGATCGCGGCGGTCATCGCCCCCACGTAGTTGACCATCGCCACGTCGGCCGCCTTGAGCGGGTCGAGGTCGGTGTCGCCCAGCAGGCCGCAGGCCACCAGGGCCACGTCGACGTCGCCGGTGGCGAACACGTCGCCGATCACCTTGGCGTGCTCCTCGACCCGGAACGCGTCGAAGTCGGCCGTCTCGACCGTGGCGCCCGCCTCGGCCAGCCGGACCGCCGCGGCGTCGCGGGCCGGCGAGGGCCGCCCGGCCAGGATCACCCGGTGGACCCGGCGGCGGACCAGCCGCATCGCCGTCGCCATCGCGATCTCCGAGGCCCCGCCGACGAGCAGCAGGCTCTGCGGTTCGCCGAACGCGTTCTTCACAACGACAACCTCCTGGCGAGATCTGACTGGAAGACCAGGCGCGGATCGAGCTCCCTGCGCCGCTCCCGGAAGGCGGCCAGCCCCGGGTACATCACCGGCAGCAGCTCGGGCCGCAGCCGCGAGTCCTTGGCCAGGTAGACCCGCCCGCCCGCCTCGGCCACCGCCTCGTCGAGCCGGTCGAGCAGCCAGGCCAGCCCCTTGGTGGTGGTCGGGAAGTCGAGCGCCAGCGACCACCCGGGCGTCGGGAACGACAGCCAGCCGCCGCTGCCCGGCCCGAACCGCTTGAGCACGGTCTGGAACGACGCGGCGTGGCTGCGCCTGATCCGTTCGACGATCTTCACGAGGGTCTGCTCGGCCCCCAGCGGCAGCACGAACTGGTACTGCACCAGCCCGCGCGGCCCGTAGAAGCGGTTCCAGTGGCCCACGCGGTCGAGCGGGTGGAAGAACGAGGCCAGCGGTCTGACCTGCACCGACTGGCGTTTCGCCGTCACGAACAGGCCCCGGTTGACCAGGCCCATGGTGTGGCGGTTGAGCAGCCCGACCGGCAGGAACCCGGGGGAGGCCTCGAACGGCCGGGCCCGGAACGAGCGGGCCGCGCCCTGTCGCGCGTGGTCTGCCCCCTCGACGACGCCCCGGCCCTGCGGCGACAGGCAGTCGAGCCAGGCGGCGGTGTAGCGGTGGGCGACGTCGGCCTCGGCCAGCCGGGCCATCACCGCGTCGAGGTCCCGGCACTTCCAGGTGTTGACGATCATGCGGGAGGTCTCGATCGGCAGCAGCCTGATCGTGGCCTTGGTGATCACCCCGGTCAGGCCCATGCCGCCCACGGTCGCCCAGAAGTCGGGGTCGTCGTGGGTGAGCGTGCGGGTCACGCCGTCGGGGCCCAGCAGGTCGAGGGCGGTGACGTGGCGGCCGAAGGAGCCGTCGGCGTGGTGGTTGCGGCCGTGGATGTCGGCGGCGATCGCGCCGCCCACGGTCACCTGCCGGGTCGCCGGGATGACCGGCGGGACCCACCCCTCGGGCACCAGCTCGCGCATGAGCCGGTGGAGGCTCACCCCGGCCTCGACCGTGACGTAGCCGTCGCGGACCGGGCCGATCGCGGCCAGCGCGGTCATGTCGAGCACCATCCCGCCCGCGTTCTGGGCCGGATCGCCGTAGCTGCGGCCCAGGCCGCGCGCGATCACCCCGCGCCCGCCCGGGGCCAGGACCAGCGAGGCCAGCTCCGCCTCCGCCTCCGGCCGCAGCAGCTCGGCGACGCTCGGGGAGGTACGGCCCCAGCCGGTGAGGATCGTCTTGTTCGCCATCGACTCTCTCCGTGATTGACCGATCGCGTCACGTTATCCCGGCTTTCGGGGGGAGGCGAGCACGCACCCGCCACGGGCGGGTGACCTGCGCCTCAAGGATGGGTCAAGAGATCGGCCGTGACTCACCGTGACCGGCAGGGTTGCGGGGTAAGCGCACCGTAACCACACCGTTCCGCCCGTTGGAGTTGCCCCGGATGGCCGCCACCCTTTCGGTGATCGTTCCCGTCAGGGACGGCGAACGCCACATCGCCGACGCCCTGACCTCCCTGCGCGCCAACGCGCGGGCCGACTTCGAGTTCATCGTCGTCGACGACGGCTCGGCCGACGCGACCCGGGAGATCGCCGAGAGCTTCCGCGGCGACCTGCCGGGCCTGACCGTCATCGGCCGGGACGCCTCCTCCGGCGTCTCGGCGGCCCGCAACCTGGGCCTGTCGGCCGCGACCGGCGAATACGTCACCTACCTCGACGGCGACGACTGGTACGCCCCCGGCTACCTGCCCCAGCTGGTCACCGCGATCGAGCGGCTCGGCTGCGACTTCGTCCGGGTCGACCACGTGCGGGTGACCGGCACCACCCGTGAGGTGCGCCGGGCCCCCGAGCAGCGGCGCGGCGTCGTCTTCAAGGCCCGCGACGGCATCACCGGGATGGGCCGCCTCGGCATGGTCGACTACCCGGTCCCGTGGGCCGGGATCTACCGGCGCTCCCTCGCCGGCCAGGGGCTGCTCACGTTCGACCCCACCCTGGCCACCGCCGAGGACCGGGCCTGGGTGTGGCGGCTCCACCTCCACGCCGCCACCTTCGCCGTCGCCTCGCTGACCGGCGTGTTCTACCGGCGGGGCCTGAAGGCCTCGCTCACCCAGGTCGGCGACGAACGGCAACTGCACTTCATCGACGCCTACCTCGGCGTCATCCACGACCTCGAAGGGGACGACCCGGAGCTGGTCCGCAAGGCGACGCACAACCTGTGCGCGCTGATCGCCTACCACCACAAGCTGCGCGGGCGGTTGAAGCCCGAGGTCGCGGCCACCTTCGCCACCCGGGCCACCGCCGCCCTGCGGGAGGTCCCGCCGGACGCCCTCGCGGTGGTCCTGCCGACGCTGGGCCATGCCCGCGAGAAGCTGCTCAGGAGGTTTCTGCCTTGAAAACCCAGCTCTTCTACTGTTCGACGTTGTTCGGCGCGATGACGCTGGCCGCGGCCATCGACGCCGGACTGTTCGGCCCGGCCGGGCGGCGCGTGCTGCTCGTGTCGAACAACGTGGCCGTCCCCGAGCTGATCGCCCCCCTCCACCGGACGCCCGCCTTCGACGCCATCGGCGACCGGTTCGACCACGTGCACTTCTGGAACGAGCTGATCGCCCCCTACCACCCCGTCCGCGTGCGGGTCAGGCCCGAGCAGGGGCCGCTGCTGCGGCGGCTGCTCACCCAGCGGCTGCTCGACGGGCACGCCCCCGACGAGCTGATCGTCGAGTCGATCGGCGCCTACCCGGCGCGCGGGCTGGCCGAGATCTTCTCCGGCTGCCCGATCACGGTCTACTCCGAGGGCCTGATGAGCTACGGCCCGACCCGCGACGCCATCCCCGGCGACCTCGGCGCAAGGGTCGAGCGGCTGCTCTACCTCGACCTGATCGAGGGCATGCGGCCGCTGATGCTGTCGGAGCACAAGGTCCCGGCGGTGGCGGTGCCCGACGTGGCCTTCCGCGACATCGTCGGCAAGGTCAGCGCGGTCACGCCCGTCGGCGGGCGCGGCGGCGCGCTGCTGCTCAGCCAGTACATGTCCGACGCCAAGATCATCTCGTGGGAGGAGGAGGAGGCGATCCACGCGGCGATGCTGCACGGCGTCGTCGCCCGCGGCTTCACCACGGTCCGGTTCAAGCCCCACCCGTCGGCCGGCCGCCGCCAGGTGCGCGGCATGACGGCGCTGGCCGAGTCGCTCGGCGTGCAGCTCAGCGTGGTGCCCGAGTCGGTGCCGGCCGAGACGTGCTTCGCCGCCTACCGGCCCGACCTGGTCGTCGGCACGTTCTCCACCGGCCTCATCACCGCCCGCCACTACTTCGGCATCCCGGTCGCCACGGTCGGCTGCCCGCGCGTGCTGGAGCGGCTGCGGCCCTACGAGAACAGCAACCGGGTCGCCCTCACGATCGTCGACGCGAGCGTGCCCGAGCTGACCAAGGTCGGCGCGCTGGTCCCGGCCCCGGTGGCGCCCGACCTGCTGCCCCGGCTGGTCGAGGGCGTCGTCTACTGCGCGCAGCGCAAGCGGATGCCGCACCTACGGGCCAGCGCCGAGGCGGCCGTCCGGGAGCTGCCCAAGGAGCTGCGCTGGCGCTACTTCCCGCGCCGCCGCCTGGTCCAATACGGCCTGGTCAAGAAGCCCGTCCGGCTGCCGCTGTGGCGGCGGGCGCTGCGGTTCGCGCGCCGGCTGGTGGGCGTATGAGCCAGCCCGCGAACCGGCCGACCCTTTCCGTCGTGGTGCCCTTCCACGACGTGGCGCCGTTCCTGCGCCGCTGCCTCAACTCGCTGGCCAAGCAGCGGCTCAAGAGCATCGAGTACATCCTGGTCGACGACGGCTCGACCGACGGCAGCGC
Source organism: Herbidospora cretacea (assembly GCF_001570605.1). Lineage (GTDB taxonomy): Bacteria > Actinomycetota > Actinomycetes > Streptosporangiales > Streptosporangiaceae > Herbidospora > Herbidospora cretacea. The sequence goes on from NZ_BBXG01000021.1 coordinate 24,390, forward strand.
GGTCATCGCCAAGGAGAGGGCCGCCGCCGACCCCCGGTTCACCCTGATCGAGCAGGAGAACCAGGGCCTCGGGCCCGCCCGGAACGCGGGGGCGCGGGCGGCCCGGGGCACCTACCTGGCCTTCGCCGACGGCGACGACACGCTGCCCCGCACGGCCTACTCGACGCTCGTCGGCAGCCTGGAGGCCACCGGCTCCGACCTGGCCTGCGGCAACGTGAAGCGGATCGTCAGCGGCAAGCTGCGGCCCTCGGCCGGGCACGCCGAGGCGTTCGCCACCACGATCACCGGCACCCACATCCGCCGCCACGGCGCGCTGCTCGGCGACCGGACCGTCTGGAACAAGGTCTTCCGGCGCGAGTTCTGGGACCGGCACGACTTCACCTTCCCGGCCCGCACCTACGAGGACTCGCCGGTCACCATCCCGGCGCACGTCCTGTCGGGCTCGACCGACGTCCTTGCGGACGTGGTCTACCACTGGCGCGTCCGGACCGGCTCGATCACCCAGCGGCGGACCGAGCCGGGCAACGTGCTCGACCGGCTCGCCTCGATGCGGGACGTGTCGGAGTTTCTCAAGGACCGCGCGCCCCGCCTGTGGGCCCGGCACGACCTCCAGGTGACCGAGTTCGACCTGTCGTTCCTGCTGGAGTCGCTGGAGACGGCCGAGGGCGAGGAGCAGGAGGCGCTGCTCGACTCGCTCGCCGAGACCCTCGGCGTGCTGCACCCGAAGGCGATCGCGAGACAGCCGTCGATCCGGCGGCTCGAACTCCACCTGGCCGCCAACCGGATGGTGTCCGAGCTCCGCGAGGTCCGGATGTTCCGCCGCGCCTCGCTCGGCGACGCCGGCGCGGTCCGCCACGGCTGGTTCTCGCGCCGCCGCTGGTACATGGACTACCCGTACCTGCGCGACCCCGCGAAGGGGATCCCCGACTCCGTGTACGACGCCAAGGTCGACATGGAGCTGAAGGCGGTCGTCGACGGCGTCGAGATGGACGGCTCGACGATGACCGCCCGGGGCTACGCCTACATCACCCATCTCGACAGCTCCCGCGACACGGTCGACCTGTGGCTCCAGCGCGAGGGCGTCAAGCTGCCGCTGGAGGTCAGGCGGGTGAAGCGGATGGACGCCACCGCCGACTCCGGCCAGTCGGCGACCTGCCACGACGACGCCGGGTTCGAGGCGTCGATCGACCTGGCCGGCGTGCCGCGCGGGCGCTGGACGCTGCACTGCTCGGTGACCAACACCACGGTCGTCAGGAAGGGCGTGCCGCAGGCCCATCCGGACACCGGATATCGGCGCTATCCCGTCGGCGGAGCCCATCAGCCGATCCTGACCGAAGACGGGCTGGTTCTGCGGCGGCCGGCCAAGGACCGGGGCCACGCCTGGATCGAGTGGAGCGGCGACCGGATCGCGGTGCGGACGCGGAAGATCCAGCCGCTCGTGTTCCAGAAGACCGTCCACCGGCCCGGCGACGACGGGCGCGTCCTGATCACGCCGCCCGCCCGGGTGGGCGTCTGGCGCATCAGGAAGACCGACGGCACACCCCTTCGCCTGCGCGTGGGGGTGTCGCCGTCTCCGCACCGGATCGGGGTGCACCGGGTGTCGTTCCGTACCGAACTCGAAGGGGAGGTCCTCGTGGTGGTGCAGCCCGCGCTGGAGGACGACGAACGCGGCCGCTTCGCCGAACGCCGCCTCCGGGGGACCGCGAAGCACTTCAGGAAGAGCGCCATCCGGCAGACCGTCGTCTTCGACGCCTACGGCGGCCGGCTGGCCTCGTGCAACCCGCGCGCGATCTTCGACGAGATGCGGTCGCGCGACCTGCCGCTGGAGTACGTCTGGGTCACCCGCGACGGCTCGTTCGACACGCCGGAGGACTCCCGGGTCGTCCTGCACGGCTCCAAGGAGCACGAGCACGCGCTGGCGACGGCGCGCTACCTGGTCGGCAACCGCACCCAGCCGAACTGGTACACCAAGCCGCCGGGCCAGACCTACCTCCAGACCTGGCACGGCACGCCGCTCAAGAAACTCGGCCACGACCTGCGCGACCTGCCGTTCCGGCGGACCGAGCTGCTCGACTGGATGGCCCGCGACGTGCCGCAGTGGGACCTGCTGATCTCCCCGAACCCGTTCTCGACGCCCATCATGCGGCGCGCGTTCGGCTACCGGGGCGTGGTGCTGTCGACGGGCTACCCCCGCAACGACGCGCTGTTCTCCGCCGACCGGGTCTTCCAGATCAGGAAGCGGCTCGGCGTCCCGCCGGGCAAGAAGGTGGTCCTGTACGCCCCCACGTGGCGCGACGACCTCCACCGGGGCAAGAAGCGCCGCCTGGAGATGGAGCTCGACCTGGCCCGCATGCAGTTCGCCCTCAAGGACCACGTCGTGCTCGTCAGGGCCCACCACCTGATCACCGACCGGCCCAAGGTGCCCTCGCCGGCGATCGACGTGACCGGCTACCCGGAGATCGCCGACCTCTACCTGGCGGCCGACGTGCTGGTCACCGACTACTCCTCGGCGATGTTCGACTTCGCCTGCACCGGCAAGCCGATGGTCTTCTTCACCTACGACCTGGAGCGCTACCGCGACACGCTGCGCGGCTTCTACTTCGACTTCGCGCAGGAGGCGCCGGGCCCGCTGACGCGGACCACGGACGAGACCATCGAGGCGATCAGGGAGGCGGCGGTGCCGCCGAGCTACTGGGCGTTCCGCCGGAAGTTCTGCCCGTGGGACGACGGGAGGGCGTCGTCCCGCGTGGTCGACATCCTGCTCAGTGGCTTTCGAACGGAGTAGGGATCGGGTAGTAGGCGTCGAGGAAGCGGGCCAGGGCTGAGTCCTGGTCCGCTGTCGTCGGCGCCGTGTCGTTGAGGCAGAAGGCGTCGTGCTCGCGGTTGGCCAGCATGCGGCGCAGCTTGCCGGGCGTCTTCGGCAGCGCCAGGTCGACATAGGTGTAGTCGATCTGGCCCGGCACCGCCCGGCCGGTCAGGTAGCCGTAGTAGTGGGCCAGCGACGAGGCCGTCGAGATGTCGCTGGAGCGCCGGAACCGGCTCGCCGAGACGTCCTTGAACGCCGCCGGGAAGCAGCTCTCCAGCTCGAACAGCAGCGACCGGCGCAGCGCGTAGGGCACGTGCTTCATCTTCTGCGTCAGCGTGCGCCCGCAGAGCTCCTCCAGCATCCGGCGGTTGTTCATGCCGGCCTGGTGGACGGGGTTGTCCTCGTTCAGCGTGAACGGGACCTGCGCGATCGACGGGAAGAACCGGGTGATGCCGTTGCCCTCGAAGAACGTCTCCGGGTAGAGCACCTTGCCCAGGAAGAAGTCGTCGTTCAGGTAGAGGAAGTGCTCCGACAGCCCCTCGATGTGGTGCAGCCGCGACTCGATCGCGTGGCTGTTGAACACCGGCAGCACCGAGGCGTCGGCGAAGATCTCCCGGTGGTCGACCACCCGGATCCGGTCGCTCTCCACCAGCCACGACGGCTTCTGCTGGTCGGTGACGATGAAGACGTTCCTGATCCAGGGCGCGTACGTCATCAGCGACCGCAGCGAATAGCGCAGCTCGTCGCGGCTGACGAACCGGGCCTCGCTCGTGGCCAGGTCGGACAGCCCCCCGGTGAGCGCCAGCTCCTTGCGGGCCCGCCACGCCGGGTCGTTCCCGTCGACCCAGGTGTAGACCGCGTCGATCGGGAAGTCGACGTCGTCGACCAGCCGGCAGGCGAACTCCGGGCGCGTCGGATAGAGCCGCGCGCTGTCGGAGACGAGCCGGTTGAACAGCGTCTCCGGCGCGTCGACGGTCTCCTCGTGGACCGGCACCGCCTCGCACACCCGGTTGGGCCGCGGCGCGACCAGCATGTCGCCCTCACGCGACCAGAACTCCAGGTCGACGCCCGACTCGGGGCCGAGCGTGAGCGTGCGCGACGGGCTCGCGTAGTAGAGCCACAGGCGGACCGCCTTGGCGTCGCCCATGTCGCTGCGGCGCAGCTGCCGGACCTTGCCCAGCTCGCCGACCTTGTGGCGGCCTCCCGGCAGCCTGGCGCCGTAGAGCCCGTGGCGGGCCAGCGACGTGATGGCCCGTTGTCGGTACGACACGCGCACCGCGATGACCGGTGGACGGCCGCGCATGGGCCGTACACAGAAGAACGGAATGGCCGACCCGGACAGTGACCGGCAGATCAGGTCGAAAGTCTCTCGCGAAGCCTGTGCGGGACTGGCGTCCTGCCTGATCAGAGCCACCTTGGGCGGCATCGGCTCGCGCGCTGTCAGGCGGCTGTGAAGCTGTCGGTACAACGTAGACACCGGCATGGCTCTCCCCCCGAAGAATGCGGCGACCCTACCGGACGCCTGAGCGCGTTGGCGGGGGCTTTGCCCACGTCAGGGCAATGGTCAAGAAGTGGCAACGAGATGCTCTGGGGAGCCCAGAAGAACCCGTTGACGACTACTCGGCGTAGTCATTCTTACGTTCATGGGGGGCTTCACGCTCGACGACATACTGGCGACGCGCAAGCCACGGGACTCCTGGTGGACCGTCTTCGCGGTCGACCCGGTCGCGTGCCGGCTCGCGCTCCTGACCGCCAACCACACCTCGATCACGCCCAACGGGCTGACCGGCCTGTCGATGCTGCTCGGCGTCGTCTCGGCCGCGTCCTTCGCGGCCGGTTCGCTGGCCGCGGGCGCGGCGCTGTTCTACCTGAGCTTCACGGTCGACTGCATGGACGGCAAGATCGCCCGGCTGAAGGGGACCGGATCCCCATTCGGTCTCTGGCTCGACTACGTGGGCGACCGCCTGCGGGTCGGGGCGTGCGCGTTCGGCTTCGCGCTGGGCCAGGGCGGCGTCGAGTCGCTGTGGCTGGCGGCCGGGATCGTCTCCCTGGATCTGTTCCGGTACGTCAACGGCCCCCAGCTCCTCAACGTCAGGGAGGCGGCCCGCAACCGGGTCAGGGCGGCCGGCGGCGACCCGGTGTTCGTCGAGGACGTCCTGCTGGCCAATCCACTGGCCGACCCTCGGGACGCGTCCATCGTCGATCTCCAGTCGGCCTTCCGCCGCAGATTCCCCTGGTTCGACCGGTTCCGCCTGTTCCTCGGGCGGCGCCGGGTCCGGACCCATCTCATGAGCGGCATCGAGTTCCACGCGGCGATCTTCGTCATCGCGCCCCTGTTCGGGGTGGCCGCGATGTTCTGGACCGCGCTCGCCACGGGCGCGCTGCTGGCCGCGTTCGAGGCCGCTCTCGTCTACCGCACCTGGCTGGCGGCCCGTGAGGCCGACCGGGTCGTACCGGAAAGGGTGAAAGTGCTTGTCTGATCGGCCGATCTTCATCGTCGCGTGCCCCCGCTCGGGGACCACGCTCCTCCAGCTCATGCTGCACGCCCACCCACGGATCGCGATCCCGCCGGAGACGCGCATCCTCGTGCAGGCCTACCTCAGGCGCCGCCGCTTCGGCGACCTGCGCAACCCCGAGCGCCGCCGCGAGATGGCGCAGTGGGTCACCGGCGGCAACCGCACCCAGTTCGCCGACCTCGGCATCGACAAGAACGAGTTCATCGAGCGCGCCGTGAACGGCCCCGGCTCGCTGGGCTCGGTCGTCGGCCTGGTCTACAAGATGTTCGGCGAGCAGCACGGCAAGCCGCGCTGGGGCGACAAGCGCCCGCCGTACATCAAGCACATGGACGCGCTCATCGCGATGTTCCCCGACTGCCAGATCATCCACATCATCCGGGACGGCCGCGACTGCGTCTCGTCGCTGAAGGAGATGCCCTGGTTCAAGGAGGACATCTACCAGGCGGTCAACCGCTGGTGCGAGGCCATCGACTTCGGCCGCAAGTGCGGCCTCGGCCCCGACAGCTACTACGAGATGCGGTACGAGGACCTCACGGCCGACCCCGAGCTCGAACTGAAGAAGCTGTGCTCCTTCCTGGGTGAGGACTACCACCCGGCCATGACCGAGCCGTCCAAGGTCGCCGACACGATCCCGTCGCACAAGTCGTGGCACGAGAACACCCGCGGCGAGGTCACCACCGCCCGCGCGGGCACCTGGGCGACCCGCCTGGAGCCGTGGGAGATCTCGCTGTGCGAGACCGTCATGGGCGAGCGGCTGACCTCCTACGGCTACCAGCTGTCGGGCGCGCCCAAGTCGGAGCGCAAGCACGTCAACGCCTACGAGAAGACGGCCGCGTACTGGAAGCGCCGCTACCGCAAGCGCGCGGTGACGGAGTGGTTCAACCGCTTCCGCGAGGCCGGCCCGGTCGCCGCCCAGCTCACCGAGGGCCAGCGAGAGCTGGCCGGGCTGGGTTCCTGACGTCGTGGGCGCACCGGACCGTCCCGTCTTCGTCATCGGCTGCCCCCGCTCGGGCACCACGATGCTCCAGCTCATGCTGCACAGCCACCCCAGGATCGCGGTCCCGCCGGAGACCCGCTTCCTGATCCAGGCCTACCACGCGAGGCGTTCCCACGGGGACATGCGGCGGCCCGACAACCGCCGCAGACTGGCCCAGTGGGTGGCCGGCGGCCGGGACACCAAGTTCCGCGAGCTGGGGCTGGACCGGGCGGAGTACGTCCAGCACGCCGTGGCCGCCCCGGGCACCCTCGGGTCGGTCCTGGGCACGGTGTTCCGCGACTACGCCGCGCGCTTCGGCAAGCCGCGGTGGGGCGACAAGCGGCCGAGCTACTTCAAGCACGTGGGGATGCTGCTGCGCCTGTTCCCGGACGCCCAGTTCATCCACCTGGTGCGCGACGGCCGCGACTGCGTGGCCTCGCTGATGGAGATGCCCTGGTACCGACTGGACGCCTACCACGCGATGGCGAACTGGGCCGAGGCCGTCGACTTCGGCCGCCACCACGCGGCCACCCTCCCGGGCGGCTCCTACTATGAGCTGCGCTACGAGGACCTGACGGCCGACCCCGAGCAGTCCTTGAGACGCCTGTGCGGTTTCATCGGCGAGGAGTTCGACCCCGCCATGTGCGAACCCCGGCACGTCGCCCAGGTGGCGGTCCCGGCCCACAAGGTCTGGCACGCCAACACCCACTCGGCCGTCACCACCGCCCGGAGCGGAAGCTGGGCCGGCCGCCTGGAACCCTGGCAGATCTCGCTGTGCGAGACGGTCCTGGGCTCCCGCCTGGAGGCCCACGGCTACGAGCTGAGCGGCGCGGCCCCGGCCACGCGGGACCACCGCCTGGCCTACCGCACCACCGCGGCCAGACGCCGCGCCGCCCGCCTGAAGCGCACCGGCCGCGAACGCCTGTCCCGCCTGTGGGAACCAGGCCCGATCCCGGCCCTGCTCACCACAGGCCAACGCGCCCTGTCCGGCCTCCCACCACTGCCCCAGCACCAACTGGTCGAGTCGTCGTAAGGGGGGCGATTTCCTGGAGCTCCGGCCTGGGAAATCGCCCCACCAGACATTAGTTGGAGATTATGTTCGTCGCGGACTCGAAGGAGGCCGATCGATGAGCAGCGCCCGCCGGTGGGAAGACGTCAAGGCCGAGGCCCACCGCCGCAATCCCGAAAGGGCCGATCCCGGCCGCAGGGCGAAGGCCCGGGCCGAACTCGACGCCTACGTCGCGGGCTATCAGCTCGGGGAGCTCCGCAAGGCGATCGGCAAGACGCAGGCCGAGGTGGCCAAGATCCTCGGGGTCACCCAGGCCCGGATCTCCCAGATCGAGAACGGCAACATCGAGGCGATGGAGCTGGAGACCCTCCGCTCCTACGCCGCGGCGCTCGGCGGGCACCTCGACATCACCATCAGCGTGGGCGACCACTCGGTGAAGGTCGCCTAACGGCTGAGGTGGGCGAAGAGCTGCTCCCACTGGTCGAGGATCGGTTCCAGGCGGAAGGACGCGGCGTGGTCTCGCGCCGCCTCGCCCAGGGCGGCGCGGCGCGGGGCGTCGTCCATGAGGTCGCCCAGGGCGGTGGCCAGGGCGGGGACGTCGGCGGGTGGGACCAGGACGCCGGTGCGGCCGTCGTCGACGATGGCGCGGACGCCGCCCGACACGTCGCAGGCGACCGACGGGAGGCCGAAGGCCGCCGCCTCGCCCAGGACCAGGGGCAGGCCCTCGTGGTCGCTCGACAGGGCCACCAGTGACGCCGCGCGGTATTCGGCCGGCATCTCCCAGGCCGGGACGCGGCCGCGGAACCTGACCTGGTGGGCGACGCCCTCGGTCACGGCGTGGAACTGGAGGCGGTCGGCGTCGGGGCCGTCGCCGATGATGTGCAGTTCCCAGTCGGGGCGGTCGGCCCGTGCGAAGGCCGAGATGAGGCGGTCGAAGCGTTTCACCCCGGTCAGGCGGCCGATGCCCAGCACGCGCTTCTCCGACAGCGGCGAGACCCGGTTGGGCCAGCCCGCGAGCGGGTTCGGGATGTGCCAGGCGTTGGGCAGCAGCGCCTCCTCGGAGAAGCGCCACGCGTCGTCCTCGCTGAGGAAGACGGCCTGGTCGAGCGATCCGTAGTGGGCTTTGACCGAGCCGAAGTGCCAGGTGCCCCGCGCGTGGGCGAAGGAGCCGTGGTACTGGCCGATGCCCCGGTGTCCGCCGAGCAGCCCCGACAGGCGGGTGACCACGCCCGGTGAGGTCATCACCAGCAGGCCGGGGGCGATGCCGTCGAGCAGGGCGCGGGCGCGCCTGGTCGCGCCGGGACGCCAGCGGCGGCCGGGGTTGATCTCGTGCTGGCCGTAGGCGGGCTCGTCGATGTAGGTGACCGGGTCGTCCGAACGGTGCAGGGCGATCAGATGGACCTCGTAGCCCCGGCGGGCCAGGCCCTGGGCCAGGGTGTGCGACACCCGCTGGACGCCGCCCAGGGTGTCAGCGTCCGTGCAGGCGAAGGCGACGGTGTTCACAGGGCGGCCTCCGTCGGTTGCGGGATCACGGCGACCGGCATCTCCGGCGCCAGGCCCTCGAAGAACACGTCCACGATCCGGGCGGCGGCGTGGCCGCGCTCCTCGGCGCACCACATCCGGCGGAAGGCGGCGTAGCGCTCGGGGCTCCACGGGTCGCGGATCGCCGCGGCCAGGTCCCGCGTCGTGGTGACGCAGGGGCCGGGGGCGATGGCGGGCAGGTCGTAGTGGCTGCCGCGTTCGGTCTTCCGGTAGGTGTCCCAGTCGTCGATGAGGAACACCATCGGCTTGCCCGTCACGGCGAAGTCGCACATCAGCGACGAATAGTCGGTCACCAGGACGTCGGCGGCCAGCATCAGATCGTTGACCTCGGGATATCCGCCCGCCTGCCGGACGAACCAGCGCAGGTCCTGCGGGATCACGTGCTTCTCAACGGGATGGGTGCGCAGCGCCACGACCCACTCGTCGCCCAGTTCCGCCGCCAGCGCGCGCAGGTCCGCGCGGACCGAGGCGCCCCTGGAGAGGTCGCGGTACGTGGGGGCGTACAGGACGATCTTCTTGTCGGACGGGACCTCCAGCTTCGCGCGCACCCGCGCCGCGGCCTCGGGGTCGCCGTGGAACAGCACGTCACAGCGGGGCGAGCCGAAGCGGAGCACCGGGCCCTCGTACTCGTTGGCGGGCAGGAAGGTGCGCTCGAACTCGGCGCTGGGGGAGACCAGGGCGTCCCAGCGGGCCACGTTGGCGCGCCACTCCTCGCGCGGGCCGTCGAAGTCGCCGCGCAGGCCGGGGGCGTCCAGGCCGATCGACTTGATGCCCTGGCCGTGCCAGGTCTGCAGATACCGCGTCCTGCGCGGCTTCGGGAAGCCCAGCGGCATGCCGTGGCTGTCGACCCACCAGCCCGCACGGGCCATGGTCCAGATGTGCCGCCAGCTCATCCGGCGGACCGTCGTCAGGTGACCGGGGAACGTGGTCCCCGACGCCTTCGACCAGACCGAGCGGAAGCCCAGGTCCCGGCGCGTCAGCTCCTCGTGGACGTAACGCGGGTGGCCGGTGTAGCCCCGGCCGCAGTCGGCCTCGAACAGGACCAGGTCCTTCCGGCGCGGGACGAAGCGGATCAGCACCTTGTAGACGGCCAGCTTCACGTCCCGGGCGGCGAGGCGTCTCCGCAGCCGGGCCGGCAGCCCTGCGATCCGCTGTGCGTGCGGTCGGACGCGCGGACGCCGCGCGATCGCCCGCAGCGGGCCGGTCCTGCGCCAGTCCAGCCGCAGCGTCGCGGTGTCGCCCACGGGACGGGCGGTGATCTCGTGGCCCTTCACCCGCAGGGTGAGCGGCTCCAGGGCGGCGCTGACGAGCAGCGCGTCGCTGGTCGTGTGGTTGTCGAGGGGGCGGGTGAAGCCCAGGCGGGGTTCGCAGGAGCCGGGCGGGACCGTCGCGAGGTCGAGCTCGACCTCGGTCACGATCGTGCCGTCGGGCTGGCGGCGCGGTATCAGGCGGACCCGCCGGTCGTTGACGATCAGGTCGGCCACGGCGTCCAGGCAGACGACCCGGAAGGGGTCGTAGGTGGTGATCGACAGCGACAGGACCGAGCCGGCGGCCGCGATCTCGGTCACCTCGTGGCGCAGCCGCTTCTCGGAGAACGGCAGCTCGGCCAGGCGCATCGAGGTGATCTCGAACGCCGGGTCGGGCTCGGTGCCCCAGTAGGTCAGCCCGTCGACCTGGACCGCGTGGCGCGGCGCGGCCTTCGGGCCGGTCAGGCTGCGGGCGGCCACGCACAGCTCCTCGACCCGGTCGCGCAGCAGCAGCTCGCCGCAGACCCGCGTCATCGGGTCGGCCCGGTGCAGGACGCCCTCCTCCAGCCGCTCCAGATAGGGGCGCACCACGGCGGCCATCTCCTTGGCCCACACCGCGTCGTACCGGGGCAGCGCGTTCAGGTAGACCCGCAGGTCCTGCTGGACGAAGCGGAACTGGCGGTGGCCGACCAGGTCGGCCATCCCGGCGTCGCGCAGCGCCTGGTCGGAGATCTCCGCCGCCGACACCCGGGCCCGTACGTTGGCCACGTCCTTCAGGCTCAGCGAGATCGACCCGCCCTCGCCCGGCGCCCGGTGCCACCGGTAGACGGCCCAGGGCACCACCGCGAACCTCGCGGCGCGGGAGTAGAGCTCGGCGGTGAAGACGTGGTCCTCGTAGTGCAGGTCCTCGCGGAATCGCAGCCCGGTGCGGCGCAGGAACTCCACGTCGTAGATCTTGTTGGTGGCGAAGCCGTCGAGGAACAGGCCGGGCTCGGCCCGGATCCCCTCGACCACCCGCCGGGGCGTGAACAGCTCGGGGTAGTAGGGCGCGCTCCGGCCGCTGGAGTCGTGGACGCGCATGATCTGGCCCGACACGAAGTCGGCGCCGGTCCGCTCGATCTCGGCCAGCAGCGCCTTGCAGGCGTGTCGCGGCAGCTCGTCGTCGCTGTCCAGGAACATGATGTACGGGGCACGCGCCGCGTCCAGGCCCATGTTCCGGGGAGCGCCGCAGCCGCCCGAGTTCCGGTCGCGCCGCAGGTAGCGCACGCCCGGGAATCGTCCGGCCACGTCGTCGGTGCCGTCGGTGCTGGCGTCGTCGACGACGATGATCTCCAGGTCGCGGAGGGTCTGCGCGTACAGGGACTCCACGGCCCTCGGGAGGCGGGTCGCGTCGTTGTACGTGATCACGACCACGCTCACTGCCGGTCGGGCCGTCATGCCCACCCCCATATCAGGACGAATCTCACCGATATGGGATGTTCCCTGACGAAATCGGACGATTACCCTCTGTCGTCAAGCTTTGCCGACGGCTTACCGGCGACCCCACCGCCGGACCGCGTAGACGATCAGGCCGATCGCGCCCAGCCCGCCCACCACCGGGGCCAGCCGCTTGACCAGCGACGCCCCGGCCGCCTCCCGCAGGTCGAAGGCCTCCTCGGCCGGCGTCCGGGAGGTCCGCAGCGTGCCCGACGGGTGGGACTCGTGAATCGGGTCGGGGACGACCGTCAGATGCCGCCGCCCCTCGATCAGGGCGGCCAGGTTGGCCGCGAACCTGCCGCCGACGTCCTCCACGACGGGCTTGGGCAGGTCGGTCTGACACGTCGTCTCCAGCGTCACCCGGGTGCCGTCGGCGTGTTCCAGCAGGCGGGCGACCATGGTCGCCTCGGCCGTGCCGCTGCCGTCGTTGCCCCGGGCGGTGATCTGGACGCTCCGGGCGTCCTTGTCGACGTGTCCGATCTGGGCGGTGCCCCGGTAGGTGACCGTCAGCGGGCCGACCCTGATCCGCATCCTGCCGACTGCCCGGTCACCCTCGACGGAGTCGATCGTGGCGCCGGGCAGGCACGGGGCCAGCCGTTCGACGTCGAGAAGCACCGACCACGCCTGGTCGACCGGGACCGGCACGGTGAACTCGTGCTCGAATCGCATGGCCCGACTCCGTTCTCTCACAGCCGCTCCGGAGACAACTACCGCCAGACTCCGAACGTACGCCTGCGAAGTCCCAGATCAACCCTCGGGTCACCGCTTCCGGATCACCTTGGCCAGGATGCCCGCGAAACCCGCGATCCCCAGACCCCCGACGAGGACGGGCCCGATGATCGCCGGATCGGGGGTCGGATCGGTCAGATAGCGCACCCCGATCCCCACGAACAGCAGCCCGCACAGCAGCGCCATCCAGTCGGTCCGGTGACCCCTCTTGCGGTCACGGCGGTCGGGCACGTCAGGCGCCACGGCGCACCTCCACATCGCCGACGCCCGCGGAGACGTGCAGCTCGATCGTGGCCGCCGGGCCGTCGGGGCTGGTCACCGGGGTCAGCGTCCGGGTGATCCGGACGTCGGCGCCGTCGCTGACCTGATGGTCGATCTTGATGTCACCCAGGCGGGTCTGGCCGTACACCTCGACGATCGCGTCGGGCGGGACGACCACCGTGAGCTGGCCCAGCGACACCGACGCGTCGAACCTCACCCGTGTCCCCGGTGGCAGTTCCATGTCGGTCAGGTCGAGCTCGCCCGCCCCGACGCCGACGGCGTAGCTGCGTTCGGCGGTGGCGACGGTGGTCGGGTGCCACGAGTAGCTGCCGACCCGCTTCGGTATGCCGGTGACCGACGTGCCGACGACGAGCGCCACCGCGACGATCACGCCGAGCGCGATGAGCCCGGCCCCCCGGCCGAACCACGTGGCGACGAGGAGCCCGCCGCCGATGACGGCGAGCATCGCGCCGCCGACCATCGGCAGACTCACCGATTCGGTCCCGGGCTGCTGCACGGCGACCATGACCCCTCCAACGATCAATGCCAGCACGAATGTCAGGCCGCCGACATAGGACCTGCGCTTCTTGACCTTCGGCGCCCTGGGCGCCTTGACGAATGGGGGCGGCGGCGGTGCGGCCGGCGCCCGCTTCGCGAACGGCCCGTGAGGGGCGAACGCGTCGCCCGCCGCGTAGGCCGCCTGCCTGGCCTCATAGGCCAGATCGGACAGCCGCCGGTAACCGTCGGGCGCTGCGGCCCGGGGCGGCTCCGGCGGTCGAGGCGGCTGGGGGACGGGATGTTCCCTGGTCGGGGCCGGGTCCTGGCCGAACGACTGGCGGTAGGACTCCCGGAACGACTCCTTGACCGTCTCGCGGAAGCTGCCCCCCGTCGCCCCGGTCGTGAAGGCCCCCACCGTGAACGTCGAGGCGACCGGGGCCGGCTCGATCCTGGTCGTCCCGCGCCGCCCGGTCAGCCGCTCGGGGATCGAGGTGATCAGGCCGAGCACGTCGACCCCGCGCGCGTGGGCCGCCAGCAGCGCGATGGCCAGCAGGACCCCGACCACGATCGTCCCCCGGTCGATGCCCCCCGAGGCCAGGTTGACGATCAGGCCGATCATGAAGACCCCCACGAGCAGGGACATCACGGTCTCGGCGTCGAATATCCTGCGCGTCCACTGCTCGACGTAACCGGGGCCCCCGCCCGGCTCGCGCATCAGGAGGAAGGCCGCGATGTAGAGGATGACGCCGATGCCCGACCCCAGCAGCAGCACCGCGAACCCCACGCGGAACAGCACCGGGTCCATGCCCGTGAAGCGGCCCAGCCCGGCGCACACGCCCATGAGCATGCGTCCGTCGGACGCACGGGCCAGTGGATCACGGGCCGGCGGGTTCTCGTCGGGTGGCGCCTCGGTCATGGTGCCCATCCTGTCCGTTTTCCTGGGATGACCGCCATCGGGGACGTCCCTGAAAGCCTTCTCAGGGACTCGCCCTGATGCGGGCGCGCGAAGCGACATGTGACGATGCAGGAGCAATGTCGGATAACCCTGGCGCCGCCGAGGCGTCCCCCAGAATGCTGAGGCCCCGGGCCGGGCGCGTGGTCGCCGGTGTCGCCCAGGGGGCCGCGGCCCAGTTGCGCCTCGACCCGGTCGTGCTGCGGCTGGCGTTCGTGCTGCTCACGATCCTCGACGGGGTCGGGGTGGTGGCGTACGCCGCCCTGTGGATGTTCACCGCGACCGAGCAGCAGGAACACCCCGACCGGGCGGGCAGCCGAGACTGGGGCCAGGTGGCCGCCTACGGCCTGCTCGGGTTCGCCTTCGGGGCGCTCGCCCTGGTCAGCGGGGCGGCGGCCGGAGGCCTGGCCATGTGGCCGATCGCGGTGGGCGGCATCGGCTCGCTCATCCTGTGGCAGCAGGCCGAGCCGGGCCGGCGGCAGAAGTGGATGACCTCCACCGTCGGCCGGGTCCGCGCCACCTGGGTGCGGTCGGGCATCGGCCTTCTCCTGGTGGGCGTGGGCGTCGTCGGGTTCCTCGCGGCCCAGGACCAGCTCGCCCAGGCCAGCACCGGCCTCGTCTTCACCGCGGTCGTGCTCGGCGGCGTGGCGCTCATCGCCGCCCCCTGGCTGGCCGGGCTGTGGCGGGAGCTGCAGAAGGAGCGTACGGAGAGGATCAGGCAGGAGGAGCGCGCCGAGGTCGCCGCGCACGTCCACGACTCGGTGCTGCACACCCTGACCCTGATCCAGCGCGCCGCCCACGACCCCCGCGAGGTGACCCGCCTGGCCCGCAGCCAGGAGCGGGACCTGCGCAACTGGCTCTACATGCCGAAGCAGGACGCCGACGCCACCCTCGCCGCCGCCGTCCGGCGGGCCGCGGCGGAGGAGGAGGACGCCCACGGTGTCCCGATCGAGATCGTCTGCGTCGGCGACTGCGACCTGGACGACGGCCTGCGCGCCATGGTCCACGCGTCCCGGCAGGCGATGGTCAACGCGGCGAAGTATTCCGAATCGCCCGTGGTATCGGTTTACCTTGAGGTCGAACCCGACGAGGCCACCGTCTTCGTCCGGGATCGAGGCAAGGGGTTCGTTCTCGACGACGTCCCGGACGACCGCATGGGCATCCGCCAGTCGATCATCGGCCGGATGGAGCGCTTCGGCGGCACGGGCCGCGTCAAGACGGCCCCCGGCGAGGGCACCGAAATCATGCTGACCATGAAGAGGACGACCGGATGAAGACCGTAAGAGTGCTGATCGTGGACGACCACCGGCTGTTCCGTTCGGGTGTGCGGGCCGAGCTCGGCCCCTCCATCCAGGTGGTCGGCGAGGCCGAGGACGTGGAGTCGGCCGTGGCCACGATCGCCGAGCTCGAACCCGACGTGGTCCTGCTCGACGTCCACATGCCCGGAGGCGGCGGGGTCGAGGTGCTGCGCCGGGTGCTGGGCTCCGGGGCGCAGGTGCGGTTCCTGGCGCTGTCGGTCTCCGACGCCGCCGAGGACGTGATCGGGGTGATCCGGGGCGGCGCCCGGGGTTACGTGACCAAGACGATCAGCGGCGCCGAGCTGACCGACGCCATCTCCCGGGTGGCCGACGGCGACGCCGTCTTCTCGCCCCGGCTGGCCGGTTTCGTGCTCGACGCGTTCGCCTCGACCGAGGCCCCGCCGATCGACCCCGAGCTCGACTCCCTGACCCAGCGCGAACGGGAGGTGCTGCGGCTGATCGCGCGCGGGTACGCGTACAAGGAGATCGCGAAGGAGCTGTTCATCAGCGTGAAGACCGTCGAGACCCACGTGTCGTCGGTGCTGCGCAAGCTCCAGCTCTCCAACCGTCACGAGTTGTCGAGATGGGCCACCGCACGCCGTCTGGTTTGAAAGTCCCTGTCGTGGCAGTCTGACCAGATGGGGCGAGACGTACCCGCGACGCAGTTCAGCCGCGACGACCGGCGGCGCTACCGCGACAAGCTGAAGCGGTCCCTCGACGTGCTCGCCCGCATGCTGGGCGAGGCCCGGTTCGACGCCGAGCGGCCACTGGCCGGGCTGGAGATCGAGCTCAACCTGGTCGACGACCGGGGCGAGCCGGCGATGAAGAACGCCGAGGTGCTCGACGCGATCTCGGCGCCCGACTGGGCCACCGAACTGGGCCAGTTCAACGTCGAGATCAACGTCGAGCCGCGTGAGCTGGGCGGGGCGGGGCTGGTCGAGCTGGAGCAGACCGTCCGCAACTCCCTCAACCACGCCGAGGAGCAGGCCCGGACGGTCGGCGGCCACATGGTCCTGGTCGGCATCCTGCCGACCCTGAAGGAGAGCGACCTCAACGAGGGGACGCTGTCGGCCAACCCCCGCTACAAGCTGCTCAACGAGCAGATCTTCGCGGCCCGGGGCGAGGACCTGCGGATCGCGATCGACGGCGTCGAACGCCTGCACACCTACGCCGACAGCATCACCCCCGAGGCGGCCTGCACCAGCGTCCAGCTGCATCTGCAGGTCAGCCCGCGCAACTTCGCCGCCCACTGGAACGCCGCCCAGGCCATCGCGGGCGCGCAGGTCGCCGTGGCGGCCAACTCGCCCTACCTGTTCGGCAAGGAGCTCTGGCGGGAGACCCGCCTCAGCCTGTTCGAGCAGGCCACCGACACCCGGCCCGACGAGCTCAAGGCCCAGGGCGTCCGCCCCCGGGTCTGGTTCGGGGAGCGCTGGATCACCTCGGTCTTCGACCTGTTCGAGGAGAACGCCCGGTTCTTCCCGGCGCTGCTCCCGCTGTGCGACGACGAGGATCCGGCGATGGTCCTGGAGGCCGGGGGAGTGCCCACCCTGAGCGAGCTGACCCTGCACAACGGCACCGTCTACCGCTGGAACCGGCCCGTGTACGACATCTCCGGCGGCCTCCCGCACCTGCGCGTGGAGAACCGGGTCCTGCCCGCCGGGCCGTCCGTGGCCGACATCCTGGCCAACGCCGCGTTCTACTACGGCCTGATGCGGGTGCTGCCCTTCGCCGAACGCCCGGTCTGGACGCAGATGTCCTTCTCCGCCGCCGCCGACAACCTGCGCGCGGCGGCCCGTCACGGCATCGACGCCCACCTCTACTGGCCCGGCCTGGGCGAGGTCACAGCGTCGGAGCTGATCCTGCGCCGCCTGCTGCCGCTGGCCTACGACGGCCTCGACCTGTGGGGCTGCGACCCCAAGTGCCGCGACCGCCTGCTCGGCATCATCGAGCAGCGCTGCCTGACCGGGGTGACCGGCGCGACCTGGCAGGTCCGCAAGGTCGGCGAACTCGGCGGCGGCCACGAGGCGATGCGGCGGATGACGCTCGAGTACATGGCCAACATGCACACCAACGAGCCCGTGCACCTGTGGGGCTGAGCTACGGCTCGCACCGCCGGGCGAGGTGGATCGTCAGGTCGGTGGTGATCTCCACGGTCTCCGGCAGGACCCGGGCGATGGCGGCGAACACCTGCTCGCGCTGCGCGTCGGGCAGCACGAGATAGGCCGAGACGGTCGACAGATGGCCGATGTAGTCGTCGGCGGTCAGCGTGAGGCGGCGTTCGATCACCTCCTGCCGGACGTCGGTGAACCACTCGGAGCGCTGGAGCTCGGTGCCGGGCCACTGCATCTCCGCCTCCGGCGGGGTGCCGTCGGGGGAGGGCACGTCGTGCCGCTCCACGAACGGCGACCGCGCGGCGCAGACGGCGTCGGCCACCGCCGGGTCGGCCGGCTCTATGGGGCCGCCGAAGGAGGCGAACACCCCGCCCGGCTCGACCATGGCGGCCAGCCTCGACCACCGGTTGCGGGGGTTGGTCCAGTGGAGCGCGGCGGCGGCGTAGACCAGGTCGTAGCGCTCGCCCGGCCGCAGCTCCTCGAAGGCGGCCTGCACGGTCGCCACGTGGGCGGGGACGTGTTTGCGCAGCTCGGCGAGCATGGCGGCGTCGGGCTCGGTCGCGGTCACGGCGACCCCGCGCTCGGCGAACAGGCGGGTCGCCTTGCCCGTTCCGGCCCCGATCTCCAGGGCGGTCTTGATCGGCCGGGCGGCGTAGGCCGTCACCATGTCGTAGACGTCCACGGGGTAGCCCGGCCGGAACCGTTCGTAGGCTTGCGCGATGGCTCCGAAGCTCCGGGAACGAGCAGACATGCCGTTGATGCTAGTCCCGGAGGGTCAGCGGGACGTCATACGGCGTGACCAGTAGGGGTAGAACTCCGGTCTTCTCAAGAAATATCCGACTTTGCTGGGCAGGATTGGAGCGTGCAATTAACCAGGTTTCTCATGGTGTCCCTCCTGGTCCTGACCACCGCCGCGTGTGGCTCGGTCACCGCCTCCGGTCCGGCGACCGACCCGGTCCCCGAGGTGACCACCCCCGACGCGGTCGACACCGAGTTCGACCGGCCCAGTGAGCCGGCCGCCTCCGACGACTGCAGCGTTCGGGGCGAGACCTTCTCCGAGGACGTCCGCCTGGCCCGCTGCCTGACCGAGGAGTTCTGGAGCAAGCAGTTCGCCGAAGCGGGCGGCACCTACCAGCCGGTCAGCGAGTTCATCGAGTACAACGGCGCCGACGGGCCCGCGTGCGGCGGTCAGCCCGCCGTGCCGAACAACGCCTTCTACTGCCCCGACGGCCACTTCATCGCCTACGACGCGACCTGGCTCCAGAGCCTCTACGACCAGCTCGGCGACGGCGCCGTCTACATCGTGATCCCGCACGAGTTCGGGCACGCCGTGCAGAACCTGCTCCAGTCGACCCACGAGTTCACCGTCCAGGCGGAACTGCAGGCCGACTGCTACGCGGGCGGGACCCTGAAGGGCCTGATCGACGGCGGCCGTCTCTCCGCCCAGGAGGGCGACGACGCCGAGCTGATGACGAACCTGGAGGCGGCCGGCGACCCGACCGACGCCTGGTGGGAGCCGGGCGCCCACGGGACCGGCGCGCAGCGGCAGCTCAACTTCGCGCGCGGCTTCGACAGGGGGGTTGGGGCCTGCTGAAAGGGCAGACCCTGACAATGGCTCACGCGATGGCGAGTGGACAGGCCCGGCGACGCCGGACGCGACGACCGGGGGCGGCGATCGGGGCGGCGGTCGGGGTGCTGGCCGTGGCCAACGTCCTCAACAACACCGTGGCCCGCCGCTACGCCCCCCTGACCTCGGCGGCGGCGACCGCCGCGCTGCTGCTGATCGCCCGCCGGGCCGGGGCGGGCGCCCGCGGCCTCGGCTTCTCCTCACCCGCCCGGGGCGCCCTGATCGGCGGCGGGCTGGCCGCGGCCGTGGCGGCCGGATACACCGGCGGCGTCCTGCTGCCCCCCACCCGCCGCCTGTTCCTCGACGAGCGGGCCCTCGCGCTGAGCCGGGCCCGCCTGTTCGAGGAGGCGCTGCTCCAGGTGCCGGTCGGGACGGTCCTGCTGGAGGAGGTCGCCTTCCGGGGCGTGCTCCCCGAGCTGTTCGGCCACTCGCTGAAGCCCCGGGCCGCCTCGGTGGCCTCCAGCGCGCTGTTCGGGCTGTGGCACGTGCTGCCCGCCCTCGACATGGCCCGCGCCAACCCGGCCGCCGCCCGCGCGGGCACCCCCCGGCTGGTCGCCGGGACCGTGGCCACCACGACCCTGGCCGGGCTGGGGTTCCACGAGCTCAGGAGGCGCGGCGGTCTGCTGGCCCCCGCGCTGCTGCACGTGGCGACCAACTCGCTCGGCTTCCTCGCCGCCCGCGGCGCCCGCCGCCTCGACGTGCGCAGGGCGGGGCGCTCAGCCCGTTGAGATCACGTGGAAGGCCTCGGCGTACGTCCCCTCCGGCAGGCCCGCGGCCTTGGCGTTCGCCGACAGGAAGCCCTTGACCATGCCCTCCAGGTCGGCCATGTGCCCGGTCTGCGACTCGTGGGCGCGCAGCGCGGCGATCTTCCGGTCGACCGTCGCGGTGATGTCGATCCAGTGGTTCGGGGTGGGGGAGCCGATCATCCAGACCTCCCGGACCGTCCACGCCTCCAGGCCCTCCTCGGTGAGCAGGTCGGGGAAGGCGTAAGGGTTGCGGGCGTCGGGGTAGACCGCGTCGAGCGCGGCCGAGCCGACGGCGCGGTGGTCGGGGTGGCTCGGGCCCAGGCGGGCGTAGTTCCGTTCGGGGGTCGAGGTGATCACCAGGTCGGGCCTGACCTGGCGGATCACCCGGGCGATGTCCTTGCGCAGCGCCAAGGTGGCCTCGACGGCTCCGTCGGGGTAGCCGAGGTGGCGCACGTCCGAGACCCCGACGCTCTTGGCGGCGGCCAGCTGCTCGGCCTGGCGGATCGCGGCCATGCCCGCGCCGTCGGTCTCCCGGTCGAAACCCCCGGCGTCGCCCGAGGTGGCCAGCAGGTAGATGACCTCCGTCCCCCGGTCGGTGAAGGCCGCGACCGCGCCCGCGCCGCCGAAGTCGATGTCGTCGGGGTGTGCGGTCACCACCAGCACGGTCCTGATCTCCGCGGCGTCCAGCATGTCGTCCTCCTGTCCACGGGGGGCGACCCCCCGAACCCCCCGCTGCGAAGGGGCCTTCGCCCCCTCGCGCTCCCCCTGGCCGCTTTCGCGTCCTGACGTCGCTTCGCTCCGGGTCGCTCCGCTCGGGGCGAAAGGCTCCGCCCCTCGCGCTCCCTGGAAGAGCCTCGCTTCGCTCGGGTCGCTCTCGCTTCGCTCGTTGAAGCCAAACCCATTATTCCGTTACGGCTCCGCCTGGCCGGCCACCCGACCCGACTCTGGCCACCCGGTAGCTCATGGCCGACATGTCCCGCCCCGTGAATGTCCGCACACGTGAGCGAACTGTCAGTCGGCAGCCCTACGCTAGACGGGTGACCCATCCCTTGCTTGACGGCCTCAACCCCCAGCAGAAGGAGGCCGTCGTCCACCAGGGCGGGCCCCTGCTCATCGTCGCGGGGGCCGGGTCCGGCAAGACCAGGGTGCTCACCCACCGGATCGCCTACCTGCTGGCCGAGCGCCACGTGCATCCGGGCGAGATCCTCGCGATCACCTTCACCAACAAGGCCGCCCGGGAGATGAAAGACCGGGTCGACAAGCTGATCGGCCCGCGCTCCAAGGCGATGTGGGTGATGACCTTCCACAGCGCGTGCGTGCGGATCCTGCGCCGCGAGGCCAAGCGGCTCGGCTTCACCTCCAGCTTCTCGATCTACGACCAGGCCGACTCCCAGCGGCTGATGGCGATGGTCTGCCGCGAGATGGACCTCGACCCCAAGCGCTATCCGCCGAGGTCGTTCTCCGCCCAGGTCAGCAACATGAAGAACGAGCTGATCGACTACGAGACCGCCGCCGACAAGGCGCAGACCCATCTCGAGAAGACGCTCGCCGAGGCCTACCGCACCTACCAGCAGCGCCTCACCGAGGCCGGCGCGATGGACTTCGACGACCTGATCATGCTCACGGTCACGCTGTTCCAGCTCTTCCCCGACGTCGCCGAGCACTACCGGCGCAGGTTCCGCCACGTCATGGTCGACGAATACCAGGACACCAACCACGCCCAATACACGCTGGTCAGGGAGATGGTCGGCGTCGAGGCCAAGCACACCGCCGACGGCGACCCGGTCAGGCCGGTCGCCGACGACGCGCTGCCCCCCGCCGAGCTCGTGGTCGTCGGCGACGCCGACCAGTCGATCTACGCCTTCCGGGGCGCCTCGATCCGCAACATCCTGGAGTTCGAGCGCGACTACCCGTCGGCCAAGACGATCCTGCTGGAGCAGAACTACCGCTCGACCCAGACGATCCTCAACGCCGCCAACGCGGTCATCTCCCGCAACGAGAGCCGCAAGCCCAAGAACCTCTGGTCCGACCAGGGCGCCGGTCCCAAGATCATCGGCTACGTCGCCGACAACGAACACGACGAGGCCACCTTCGTCGCCCAGGAGGTCGACCGCCTCTCCGACGACGAGGGCATCACCCCCGGCCAGGTGGCCGTCTTCTACCGCACCAACTCCGCCTCCCGCGTGTTCGAGGAGATCTTCATCCGCACCGGCCTGCCCTACCGGGTGGTCGGCGGCGTGCGCTTCTACGAGCGCAAAGAGGTCAAAGACCTGCTGGCCTACCTGCGGGTGCTGTCCAACCCCAGCGACACGGTGTCGCTGCGCCGGATCCTCAACGTGCCCAAGCGGGGCATCGGCGACCGGGCCGAGTCGATGGTCGAGGCGTTCGCGTCCCGCGAGCGGATCTCCTTCTGGGAGGGCCTGCGCCGGGCCGACGAGGCGCCCGGCATCGCGACCCGGTCGCTCAACCAGATCCGCGAGTTCGTCGCCCTGCTCGACGACCTGCGGGCCAAGGAGCTGCCGATCTCCGACGTCGCCGAGGAGATCCTCACCTCGACCGGCTACCGCACCGAGCTGGAGACCTCCGGCGACCCGCAGGACGAGAGCCGCATCGAGAACCTCAACGAGCTGATCTCGGTCGCCTCCGAGTTCGAGGCCGCCAACCCCGAGGGCACGCTGGTCGACTTCCTGGAGCAGGTCTCCCTGGTCGCCGACGCCGACTCGATCCCCGACCCCGAGACCGGCAGCGGCGGCGTGGTGACGCTGATGACCCTCCACACGGCCAAGGGCCTGGAGTTCCCGGTGGTCTTCCTGACCGCGATGGAAGACGGCGTCTTCCCCCACATGCGCTCCCTGAGCGACCCGAAGGAGCTGGAGGAGGAGCGCCGCCTCGCCTACGTGGGCATCACCCGCGCCGAGAAGCGCCTCTACCTCTCCCGCGCCGCCGTCCGCACCGCCTGGGGCGCCCCCTCCTTCAACCCCGCTTCGCGCTTCCTCGCCGAAGTCCCCCAGGACCTGGTCGAATGGCGCAACGACCCGAAGAAGAACGCCTGGGGTGCGGCCACCAAACGCGAGACCCGCCCGCTCCCGTCACGCGGCGGCGGCAAGCCGGTCCTCCAGCTCTCACCCGGCGACCGCGTCACCCACGACCAGTTCGGCCTCGGCACCGTCATGACGGTCGAGGGCGAGGGCGAGAAGACCCGAGCCAAGATCGACTTCGGCAGCGCGGGCGAGAAGACCCTCATGGTCGGCTACGCGAAAACCCTCGAAAAGCTGTAAAGCCTTTCTATCCGTTACGGCTCCGCCCACCCCGGCCCCGCCCGCCGCCCCCGCCCCTCGCCGCATCCGGCGCCAACCCCCGCGTCCGCCTCGCCCCGCCACGGGTCAGGTCGAGCCGAACCCAAGAACACGGCTGCCCTGTCACGAGGGAGGCTGCCCGATGTCGAACACGCGCTGTCGCTTCAGGGGCGCGGCGTTTCGCGAGAACCGTGACGCGCGTAACCGGGCGGGTGGGGGACCAAGATCCCGGAACAGGTGACGGCGGGCCGCGAAATGCGATATTTCCTGACGCGGACACCCGAGAGACGAGGATCACATGGCCGCGGAACTGATCGACGTGCACGCCCACTTCGTCACCGCCGACTACGTCGAGGCCGCCTCGGCGGGCGGGCACGTCACCCCCGACGGCATGCCGCGCTGGCCCTCCTGGAGCCCCGAGGAGCATCTCCGGCTGATGGACGCCCACGGCATCCGTACCGCCATGCTGTCGATCTCCTCGCCGGGCACCCACTTCGGCGACGACGCGGCGGCGCGCAAGCTCTCGCGGCAGGTCAACGACCACGCCGCCGACGTGGTCCGGCGGCATCCGGGCAGGTTCGGCCACTTCGCCGCGCTGCCGCTCCCCGACGTGGCCGGCTCACTGGCCGAACTGGCCTACGCCCTCGACGACCTCGGCAGCGACGGCGTCGCCCTGATGAGCAACGCCCACGGCCGCTACCTCGGCGACCCGGCCTACGAGCCGCTCTGGGCCGAGCTCGACCGGCGGCGGGCGGTGGTGTTCGTCCACCCGACCTCGCCGGTGAACCACGAGCAGGTCGCGATGGGCCGCCCGAGGCCGATGCTGGAGTTCATCTTCGACACCACCCGGACCGTCTCCGACCTGGTCTTCACGGGCGTCCTCACCCGCCATCCGGGAATCCGGTGGGTCTTCACCCACGGCGCCGGCACGCTGCCGCTGCTCGCCGATCGCATGGAGCTGTTCCGGACCGCCTTCAACGGCGGTTCCCCCGACGACCCCACGGTCGTCGAGCAGGTCGCGAAGCTGTGGTTCGACATCGCCGGCACCCCGTTCCCCCGCCAGGTCCCGGCCCTGACCAGGGCCTTCGGCGCCGACCAGGTCCTCTACGGCAGCGACTACTGCTTCACCCCGATCCCGGCCGTGGCCGGGCAGGTCGCCTCGATCGACGCCGCCGACCAGCCGGGGGAGACGACCTGGCGGGCGCTGACCACGGCCAACGCCCGCCGGTTGCTGTCTCCTTGAGACTCAGGCGGCCTCCCCCGTCAGCCGCCCCAGCGGGGCGCTGGACATGTCCAGGCCCTCGAAGTCGATTTCGTCGATCTCCGCGACGCCCTCGGTGGGGGCCTTGATGGACACCTTCGCGCCCCACGACACGTAGCGGGTGTCGACCGTGACCGGGCCGCCGTTCAGGCCCAAGACGCTGCTCTTGGTGCTGCTGACCAGCCGGGTCACCAGGCCCTTGCCGTTCACGTAGAGCTTGAACGTCACGACGGCCTTCTTCTGGGCCGCCGTCGGGCGCTCGGTCGGCATGACGCCCTGGAGCCACTTCGAGGTCGTCCAGAGCTCACCGATGGTGATCTTGCCGGTGTACACGGAACCGGTGAGCTTGCTCTTCTTGACGAGCTTCTGCAGCGTCATCGGTTCCGTCGGGTTGAGGAACTGCCCGAAGGCGCCGGACACGCCGGTGGCGGGGCCTCCGGGGGCGCGCAGCCAGGTCTTGTCCTCCGGCAGGAGGCTGCCGAAGAGGCCGCCCTTGACGTAGGCGGTGTTGCCGATCCTGATGACCTGCTCGGGCTTGAGGAGCGGCTGGATGTTCTCGGGCATCTCCGCGATGTCGGCGGCCTTGAGGTTGAACTTGGTGGTGAGGTCCGACGCGGCCACGCCGGAGCGGCCGAACTGGAACGTTCCGGTCCGGCGGCTGAACAGCATGCCCTCGGTGCTGAACTTGTCGCTGAACTTGACGCCGAGGCCGGTCTTGAACTGGGCCTTGAGAGCGGCGACCGGGTTCGGGGCGGCGTGCGCGGGCGGGGCGTGGACGACGGTCGCGGCCGCCGCACACGCCAGAATGGCGAGCGTTCGCCTCATGAGTGGGGTTCCTCCAGAAATATGGCCCCTAATGGGAGAGGGGGACCGAAGAGGATTCTGCCGGAACATCTATCTCAAAACGATCACTTATTGTGTCTTTTCACAAAATTCACACATGCAACACCGACAAACGCCGTCAAGTCGAGGCTCCCCCGAGGACCCGACCACGCCGGGTTACAGTGCCAAGCATGGAATCCAGGATCAGGATCGTCGTCGCCAAACCCGGGCTCGACGGTCACGACCGCGGCGTGAAGGTCGTCGCCCGCGCCCTGCGTGACGCGGGCATGGAAGTCGTCTACACAGGTCTGCACCAGACCCCGGAGCAGATCGTCCGCACCGCCATCCAGGAGGACGCCGCCGCGATCGGGCTGTCGATCCTCTCGGGCGCCCACATGACCCTGTTCGCCAAAGTGATGGAGCTTCTGCGCGAACAGGACGCCACCGACATCGTCGTCTTCGGCGGCGGAATCATCCCCGAGGAGGACATCCCCGAACTGCGGCGTCTCGGCGTGGCCGGCATCTTCACCCCCGGCGCGACCACCGACGAGATCGTCGACTGGGTGCGGACGACGATCCCCGCCGCCGCGTAACCCGCCCATACGGGACGTATCCGGGATCCCCCGCACACCCGGCCCGGACGTCTAGTACATAACGGTAAAGTCGGCAACCCCCAAACGCCCCCCTATGACCGCGCCGCGTACGCCCTGGGGCTAGGCTTTCTGCGCGGAAATGCCAGGCAGGACGACGGCGCCCTGTCCAGTGGCGCCCTCGACATTCAAAGGGACGGACCCTCGTGGACCTGTTCGAACATCAGGCGAAGGAGCTCTTCGCCGCGTACGGCATCCCGGTGCCGCGCGGAATCGTCGCGCACACCGTGGCTGAAGCACGGGCGGCGGCCGAACAACTGACCGGGCGGGTCGTGGTCAAGGCCCAGGTCAAGACCGGTGGCCGCGGCAAGGCCGGCGGCGTGAAGGTGGCCGACGACGCGAACGACGCCGAGGCGAAGGCCAAGGCCATCCTCGGCATGGACATCAAGGGCCACACGGTCCACAAGGTCCTGATCGAAGAGGCGAGCGACATCGCGGAGGAGTACTACTTCTCCTTCCTGCTCGACCGCGCGAACCGTACCTTCCTCGCGATCTGCTCCGCCGCCGGCGGCATGGACATCGAAGAGGTCGCGCACACCGCCCCCGAGAAGGTGGCGAAGATCCCGGTCAACCCGATCGACGGGATCGACCGGGCGACGGCGCGCGAGATCGCGGCGGCCGGCGGGCTGCCGGAGAAGTCGCTCGACGGGGCCGCCGAGCTCATCGAGCGCCTGTGGGCCGTCTTCGTCGACGAGGACGCCTCGCTCGTCGAGGTCAACCCGATGATCCTCGCGGCCGACGGCCAGGTGAAGGCGCTCGACGGCAAGGTCACCCTCGACGCCAACGCCGACTTCCGCCAGAAGGAGCACGAGTCCTACGTCGACAAGGCGGCGGAGGACCCCCTGGAGGCGAGGGCCAAGGAGAAGCACCTCAACTACGTGAAGCTCGACGGCAACGTCGGCATCATCGGCAACGGCGCCGGTCTGGTCATGTCCACGCTCGACGTGGTCGCCTACGCCGGCGAGCAGTTCCCGGGCTCGCCGAAGCCGGCCAACTTCCTCGACATCGGCGGCGGCGCCTCGGCCGAGGTGATGGCCAACGGGCTGGAGATCATCCTGTCCGACCCGGCCGTGAAGTCGGTGTTCGTCAACGTGTTCGGCGGCATCACCGCCTGCGACGCGGTGGCCAACGGCATCGTCAGCGCCTTCAAGCTGCTGGGCGACCGGGGCGAGGCGGTCTCCCGCCCGCTCGTGGTCCGTCTCGACGGCAACAACGCGGCGCTGGGCCGCGAGATCCTGCAGAGCGCCGCCCTCCCGGGCGTCGAACTGGTCGACACCATGGACGACGCGGCCAAGCGCGCCGCCGAACTCGCCGCGGTAGGTGCGTAATGGCCATCTGGCTCACCGAGAAAAGCCGAATCATCGTCCAGGGCATCACGGGGTCCGAGGGCACCAAGCACACCCTGCGCATGCTGGCCTCCGGCGCCCAGGTCGTCGGCGGGGTGAACCCGCGCAAGGCGGGCACCACCCACGAGGGCCTGCCGGTGTTCGCGACCGTCGCCGAGGCGATGGAGAAGACCAGGGCCGACGTCAGCGTCATCTTCGTGCCGCCGGCCTTCACCGCGAGCGCGGTCAAGGAGGCGATCGACGCCGAGATCCCCCTCGCGGTCGTCATCACCGAGGGCGTGCCGATCCACGACACGACCGAGTTCTGGGCCTACGCCACCGCCAAGGGCAACAAGACCCGGATCATCGGCCCGAACTGCCCCGGCATCGCCTCGCCCGGCGCCTCCAACGCCGGCATCATCCCGGCCGACATCACCACCCCGGGCCGCATCGGCCTGGTCTCGAAGTCGGGCACCCTGACCTACCAGCTCATGTACGAGCTGCGCGACTTCGGCTTCTCCACGGCGGTCGGCATCGGCGGTGACCCGGTCATCGGCACCACCCACATCGACGCCCTCCAGGCGTTCCAGGGCGACCCGGGCACCGACGCCATCGTCATGATCGGCGAGATCGGCGGCGACGCCGAGGAGCGCGCGGCGGCCTACATCGAGAAGCACGTGACCAAGCCCGTCGTGGCCTACGTCGCCGGCTTCACCGCTCCCGAGGGCAAGACGATGGGCCACGCCGGCGCCATCGTGTCGGGCTCGGCGGGCACCGCCCAGGCGAAGAAGGAAGCGCTGGAGAAGGTCGGCGTCCGCGTCGGCAAGACCCCCAGCGAGACCGCCCGCCTGATGCGGGAGATCATGCAGAACCGCTAGTCGTTCCCCGAGAACCCCGGCGCCATGCGCCGGGGTTTTCTCTTTTCCAAGCACACCCCAAGGACAAACGGGACGCTCATCGGCGCGGCGTGACCGTGTTACGGCCCGCCCTTGAGAGCATCGGCTACTGTGACGGCGCTTCTCGACCAGATTCGGACAGTCCCCCGGGCCGTCTTCGGCGACGACGACCGGCGCCCGCTGCCGGTCTCCGGCATGCTGGCCGCGGCGGGCACGCTCGGCATCGGCCTGGCGGTTCTGACGACGCTGACCCTGGTGGGCTGGATCGCCGCGCCGCGCGGCACGTTCGGCGCGGGGCTGCCGGGGGTGTTCCGGACCGCCTGCCAGCTCTGGCTGGCCGCCCACCACGCCGGGTTCGAGATCCCGGGCGGCGGCCGGGTCGGGCTGCTGCCGCTGGGCCTGATGATCCTGCCCGGCACGCTGCTCTACCGCGCCGGGCTGTGGATGGCCCGCGACGCCGACCTGCGGCTGCGGCTGCCCGCGCGGCTGCCGAAGGGCTCGTCCAAGGACCTGGCGAACGCCCGCCGCAAGGCCCAGCTCATCCTGATCGCCCGCGCCGGCATCTCGCTGGCCGCGCCCTACGCCCTGCTGGCCGGGGTGATCGCGCTGGTGGGGGCCAACGAGGTGACCCGGCCGTCCGTGGCCGAGGCGCTGATCAGCCACCTGCTGCTGGCGTTCCTGGCCGGGTCGGTGGCGGTGGCCCGCACGATCGGCCCGTGGCGGGCGATGGTCCGGCTGCTGCCCGAGCGGCTGCGTTCGGTCGTGGTCGGCACGTTCATGGCCGTGTCGCTGATGCTGGCGGCCGGGCTGCTGCTGGTGCTGGGCCTGATCGCGGTCCACTTCGGCGAGATCCAGCGGCTCACCGAGGCGCTCAGCCCCGGCCTGGTGGGCGGCGCGCTGCTGGCGCTGGTCGAGGGGCTCTACCTGTTCAACGCGGTGATCTGGGGGCTGGCGTACATCACCGGGCCGGGCTTCGCCATCGGGGCCGGCACCCTGGTTGCGCCGACCGGGGTGAAGCTGGGCACGATCCCGTCGCTGCCGCTGCTGGGCGCGCTGCCCGAGTCGGGACCGGTCCCGCCGTGGCTGATGGCCGTGGTGGCGATCCCGTTCGCGGCCGGGGCGGTGGCCGGGGTGATGATGGCCAGGATCGCGCCCACGCCGTCACTGGAGGCGGCCCCGCTGTGGGGCTTCGTCTGCGGCCTGAGCTCGGGCGCGGTGGCCGGGCTTCTGGCGGCGCTGTCGGGCGGCCCGCTGGGCGGCGCCCGCATGGCCGCCGTCGGCCCCTCGGCCTGGGAGGTCGCCTTCTCGGTCACCCTTGAGGTGGGCGTGGCGGCGGGCATCTCGGCGGGGCTGGCCAACTGGTGGCTGATCTCCCACACCCCCGCGCAGCAGCCGATCGCCGAGGTGGTCACCAAGGTCAAGAAGAAGCGCAAGGCGAAGAAGGAGCCCCTGCCGGGCCACTGGATGGACGCCACCGAAGCCGACACCATCGCGATCCCGGTTATCCGCGACATCGAGCCCGACGACCACGCCGTGGAGACCTTCGCCCGCAAGCGGTCGACCCCGACCAGGCCCGACGATGACGAGGAGCCGATCGACGATCCGACCGGCGCCCACGTCACCTATCTGAACATCAAGGACGACTAGCCGGGCAGCGGCATGTTGGCCGGCCACGGCATGCCGAGCTTGGTCTCCAGCGCCGTCTTCAGCGCGTTGGAGCACTCGGTCTGCGCCGTGACGGTGCCGGCCCCCTTCAGGCACTCGGTGTACGCCGTCAGCTCGGTCCCCAGGTAGATCTGCACGCCCGTGCTGACCCCGCCGAGGACGAAAGCCAGCGACGAGATGAGCACCGCCCCGGTCGCCATGCCGGTGGACTGGCCGCCCTTCTTGAGCGTCCGCAGGTCGCGAATGCCCACGATGACGCCGAACACCGACAGGGCCAGGCCCATCGTCGGCACGAACAGTGTGAAGATCAACGCCATCAGAGCGAGCGCCAGCGCACGGCGCCCGCCCATCTCCGCGGCCGTCTGCAGTGGTGTGGTCACGATGTCCTCGCCTTGCTATAGGGCCTTCACGCCGCACGACGGCGTGACCGATACCCTTTGTCACGCACCCGTTCACTTCCCCGAAGGAGACCGCTCTGTCTTCCCGGCTCGTGGTCCTCGTCTCGGGTTCGGGGACCAACCTACAAGCCCTGCTCGACGCGGCGGCAGATCCGGCCTACGGCGCGACCGTCGTGGCCGTCGGGGCCGACCGTCCGGCGATCGAGGGGCTGGCCCGCGCCGAACGCGCCGGTCTGCCCACGTTCGCCGAGCGGGTAAGTGATCATACGGCCCGCGGGGCGTGGGATTCCGCCCTGGCCGAGAAGATCGCCGACCACAAACCCGACCTGGTGGTGTCGGCCGGGTTCATGAAGATCCTCGGCCCGGCCGTGCTGTCACGGTTCACGGTGGTCAACACCCACCCGGCGCTCCTCCCGGCCTTCCCCGGCGCCCACGCCGTGCGCGACGCGCTCGCCTACGGCGTGAAGGTCGCCGGCTGCACCGTCCACCTGGTCGACGACGGGGTCGACACCGGCCCGGTGATCGCCCAGGCGGCCGTCCCGGTCGAAGACGGCGACGACGAGGCGGCTCTCCACGAGCGCATCAAGGTCGTCGAGCGGAGCCTGCTGGTCGACGTCGTCGGGCGGATGGCCCGCGAGGGCTGGCGGGTCTCCGGGCGCACGGTGCGTCTGGGCACCCTCTGAACATCAGGAACACAGGAGGCTACACAGTGACTCGGATCGCCATCCGGCGCGCGCTCATCACGGTTTACGACAAGACCGGCCTGGAAGACCTGGCCCGGGGCCTCGAAGCGGCGGGGGTGGAGATCGTCTCGACCGGCGGCACCGCCGCCGCGATCGCCTCCTACGGCATCCCGGTCACGAAGGTGGAGTCGCTGACGGGTTTCCCCGAGTGCCTCGACGGCCGGGTCAAGACCCTCCACCCGCGCGTGCACGCCGGGTTGCTGGCCGACGGCGCCAACCCCGATCACGTCACCCAGCTCGAAGAGCTGGAGATCGAGCCGTTCCAGCTCTGTGTGGTCAACCTCTACCCGTTCCGCGAGACGGTCGCTTCGGGCGCGTCCGACGCCGACTGCGTGGAGAAGATCGACATCGGCGGCCCGGCGATGATCCGCGCCGCCGCCAAGAACCACAGCACGGTCGCCGTGGTCGTCGACCCGCGCGCCTACCCGTCGGTGCTGGCCGCGATCGGCGAGGGCGGCTTCACCGTGACCGACCGCCGCCGCCTGGCCGCGACCGCCTACGCCCACACGGCCAGCTACGACGTGGCCGTGGCCTCCTGGTTCGCCAACGTCTACGCCCCCGAGGGCGAGTGGCCGGCGTTCATGGGCGCCGACTGGAGCCTGAAGGACGTGCTGCGTTACGGTGAGAACCCCCACCAGCGCGCCGCCCTCTACAGCACCGGCTCGGGCGGCCTGGCGGGCGCCGAGCAGCTCCACGGCAAGGAGATGTCCTACAACAACTACGTCGACGCCGACGCCGCCTGGCGCTCGGCCTGGGATTTCGACTCCCCGGCTGTCGCGATCATCAAGCACGCCAACCCGTGTGGCATCGCGGTCGGGTCCGACGTGGTCGAGGCACACCGTAAGGCCCACGAGTGCGACCCGGTCTCCGCCTACGGCGGTGTCATCGCGGTCAACCGTGAGGTCACCAGGGAGCTCGCCGAGCAGATCGCGCCCATCTTCACCGAGGTCGTCGTGGCGCCGTCCTTCGCGGCCGACGCCCTGACCGTGCTCCAGGAGAAGAAGAACCTCCGGCTGCTGGCCTGCCCGCAGGGCCCCCGCAACGCCGCCGAGTTCCGGCGGATCGACGGCGGGCTGCTCGTGCAGACGGTCGACCGGGTCGACGAGCCCGGTGACAAGGCCGCCGGGTGGGAGCTCAAGGCCGGTCCGGCCGTCTCCGACGAGACCCTCGCCGACCTGGAGTTCGCCTGGAAGGCCGTGCGGTCGGTCAAGTCGAACGCGATCCTGCTGGCCAGCGGCGGCGCCTCGGTCGGCGTCGGCATGGGCCAGGTCAACCGGGTCGACTCGGCGCGGCTGGCGGTCACCCGGGCGGGGGAGCGGGCGGCCGGTTCGGTGGCCGCCTCCGACGCGTTCTTCCCGTTCGCCGACGGCCTGCAGGTGCTGGTCGACGGCGGCGTGACCGCGATCGTGGAGCCCGGCGGCTCGATCCGTGACGACGAGGTCATCGCGGCGGCGCAGGCGGCCGGGGTGAGCCTCTACTTCACCGGCACCCGCCACTTCTTCCACTAAGGGGAGTACATGAGCGCAGGGATTCTCGACGGCAAGGCCACCGCGGCCAAGATCAAGCTCGACCTGGCGCTGCGCGTCGGCAAGCTCGCCGAGGCGGGCGTCACCCCGGGTCTGGGCACGGTCCTGGTCGGCGACGACCCGGCCAGCCACATCTACGTCGCCAGCAAGCACCGCGACTGCGCCGAGGTCGGCATCAACTCGATCCAGCGCGAGCTGCCCGCCGACGCGACGCCGGGCCAGGTCGAGGACGTCATCGACGAGCTCAACGCCGATCCGGCCTGCAACGGCTACATCGTGCAGCTCCCGCTGCCGCGCCACCTCGACACGATGGCGCTGCTGGAGCGGATCGACCCGGCCAAGGACGCCGACGGCCTCCACCCGGTCAACCTGGGCCGGCTGGTCCACATGGTCGACGCCCCGCTGCCCTGCACGCCGCGCGGCGTCGTCCAGCTCCTGCGGGAGTACGACGTGGCCATCAACGGCGCCGAGGTCGTGGTGATCGGCCGGGGCATCACGGTCGGGCGCCCGCTGGGCCTGCTGCTGACCCGCCGGTCGGAGAACGCCACTGTGACCCTCTGCCACACCGGGACGCGTGACCTGGCCGACCACGTCAGGCGGGCCGACATCGTCGTCGCGGCGGCCGGGGTGCCCGGCCTGATCACGGCCGACATGGTGAAGCCGGGGGCGGCCGTGCTCGACGTGGGTGTGTCACGGGTCGACGGGAAGATCGCCGGCGACGTCGCGCCCGGCGTCGCCGAGGTCGCCGGATGGGTCGCGCCCAATCCCGGCGGTGTCGGACCGATGACCCGCGCCCTGCTCCTGACCAACGTGGTCGAGGCCGCGGAGCGGGACGCGGGTCTGCTGAGCTAGAAGCGGAGACCCCTCGCCGAGCTCCGCGACCCTTCAGCCGGTGATCATCAACTCGCCCGGCGCCCGGCTGCGGGCGCCGACGCGGGATGCGCCGGAGTTCCGCTCCCCTCGGTCGCCCGTTGTGGCGGGACGACCGGGGTCGGGCGGACCAGCCCGAGCGCGACCACCTCGTTGGCGAGGCGGGTGCGCCGGTTGGTGCCCTCCGGAATGCGGAACTTCTGGTAGAGCCGCAGCAGGTGCTGCTTCACCGCGGCTTCCGTGACGACCAGGTCGTCGGCGATCTCGCGTGCGGTCGCGGGCGCCACGAACGCTTCGTCCGAGAGCGCCGGTCGACACAGCGAGGTCAGGACGTCGACCTCACGCCGGGTGAGCTCGGGTGCGGCGGCCCGCCGCAACTCGACCTCTGGCGCCAGGTCTTCGCGCGGTATCCCGCCGACCCTCGCGCGGGCGGCGCCGAACGAGACGACGTCGCCATCATCGAGGACCCTCCGGGCGATCGGCCTGCCGTTCACCCGTGTGCCGTTGCGGGACAAGCCCAGGTCAACGACATACAGGTAAGGTCCCCGCCTGACGAACTCGGCGTGTAAACGCGACACGCTCGGGTCTGTCAGCCGGATGTCGGCACCTCGGCCCCGGCCGATCGTGGTGATCTCGGGGCGCAAGGGCACCACTTCGCCGGTGTCCTCGATCCGTATGAACGGCCCCTCCACGGCAGTTCCTCCCCAGGTAGCCCGCCGTTACTTTCACATCAGCTGCGGCTTACCCAAACGTGGGGATCGGGAATCGCCTTTACCTTGACCAGAATCGGCGTCTGATTGGTCTGGACCTTTCGAGGGGTGCTTCACCAGCTCACGGGTAGACTTTCGCGGTAGATAAGCGGAGGAAACACTCATGGCAGACAAGCCCACCAAAGGCCTGGCCGATGTCGTCGCCGCGTCAACAGCGCTCAGCGACATCGACGGCAAGGCCGGTCTGTTGTTCTACCGCGGATACGACATCCACGACCTGGCCGGCCGTACCACCTTCGAGGAAACCGCCCACCTTCTCCAGCACGGCACCCTCCCGAACCGCGACCAGCTCGCCCATTACGGCGCGGAACTCGTGCGGGGGCGCACGCTCGGCAGTCTCGTCGAGCAGAACGTCGTGGAGATCGCCGAGAAGCAGGAGCCCATGGAGGCCCTGCGCACGCTGCTCTCCCTGACCAGCGCCGACGATCCCGACAAGGACTCCAACGCCGCCGACGCCAACCTGCGCAAGGCGGCCCGGCTGACGGCCCTGCAGCCGATCCTGGTGGCCCGCTTCCACGCGGCCCGCCGTGGCGTGGAGATCCCCGAGCCCGATCCCGACAAGTCGATCGCGGCCAACTTCCTGCTCCAGATCACCGGCAGGGAACCGACCCCCCGTGAAGTGGAGATCTTCGACGAGTGCCTGGTGCTCCACGCCGACCACACGATGAACGCCTCGACGTTCGCCGCCCGGGTCTGCGCGGCCACCCTGTCGGACATGCACTCGGCCGTGGTCGCCGCCATCGGCACCCTCAAGGGGCCGCTGCACGGCGGGGCCAACGAGCAGGTCATGCGGACCCTGGAGTCCCTCGACTCCGGCGGCGTCGCCGAGGCCGTCCGGGCCAAGCTGGCGGGCGGCGAGAAGATCATGGGGTTCGGCCACCGGGTCTACAAGACCGAGGACCCCCGGGCGACCCACCTGCGCCGCATGTCCGAGGAGCTGGCCGAGGCGTCCGGCGACGACACCTACTATCGGATGTCGAAGGAGATGGAGGAGGTCGTCTTCTCGGAGAAGGGCCTCTACCCCAACGTCGACTTCTACGCCGCGACGGTCTACCACTTCCTCGGCATCCCGACCGACCTGTTCACCCCGGTGTTCTCGGTCAGCCGGATGGCGGGATGGACCGCCCACGTCATCGAGCAGCACGCCGACAACCGGCTGATCCGCCCGGACAGCGAGTACATCGGCGCGCGCGACCAGAAGTGGATCCACATCGACGAGCGGTGACAACCCGCTTCGACACCAGAGACGGAAACCGACCATCAACACCAACGCGAGGCGCATGGCCTGGGGGGCCTACATCATGGTGGCCGCGGGAGCGGCCGCCGGCCTGATCCTCATCGCCGTGCTCCCGGAACCCTGGTTGGGCGGCGTCGTGCTCGGCGCCGCCTTTCTCGCGGGCGCGGTGCTGCGGCTACTGCTTCCCCGGCGCCACTCCGGCGGGCTCTCGGTCCGCTCCCGGGTGGCCGACACCGTCACGCTCACCCTGTTCGGGCTGCTGATGGTGGCGGCCGGGGTCCTGCTGGAGGTCGACCTCCATCCCTCAGACCTCATCGTCGACCAGGTGCGGCCGTCCGATAGCCTCGTCGGCCAGTGACCTCAAAAAGGACTCCGGCCACAGTTCGTTCAGAAGGGGAACCCCACGCATGCCCAAGATCAAGGTAGCGGGTCCGGTCGTCGAACTCGACGGCGACGAGATGACCCGGATCATCTGGCAGTTCATCAAGGACCAGCTGATCCTGCCCTACCTCGATGTCGACCTCAAGTACTACGACCTCGGCATCGAACACCGTGACGCCACCGACGACCAGGTCACGATCGACGCCGCGAACGCCATCAAGCAGTACGGCGTCGGCGTCAAGTGCGCGACGATCACCCCCGACGAGGCCCGCGTCGAGGAGTTCGGCCTGAAGAAGATGTGGAAGTCCCCGAACGGGACCATCCGCAACATCCTCGGCGGCGTCATCTTCCGCGAGCCCATCATCATGTCGAACGTGCCGCGTCTGGTGCCCGGCTGGACCAAGCCGATCATCGTCGGCCGTCACGCGTTCGGCGACCAGTACCGCGCGACCGACCTCAAGGTCCCCGGTGAGGGCACACTGACCCTGACCTTCACCCCGAAGGACGGCAGCGAGCCGATCGAGCTCAACGTCTTCGACTTCCCCGGCGGCGGCGTCGCCATGGCCATGTACAACCTCGACGAGTCGATCCGCGACTTCGCCCGCTCGTCGATGCGCTACGGCCTGTCGCGCAACTACCCCGTCTACCTGTCGACGAAGAACACGATCATGAAGGCCTACGACGGCCGGTTCAAGGACATCTTCGCCGAGGTCTTCGAGAGCGAGTTCAAGGCCGACTTCGAGGCGGCCGGGATCACCTACGAGCACCGGCTGATCGACGACATGGTCGCGGCGTCGCTGAAGTGGGAGGGCGGCTACGTCTGGGCGTGCAAGAACTACGACGGTGACGTCCAGTCGGACACGGTGGCGCAGGGCTTCGGGTCGCTCGGCCTGATGACCTCGGTGCTGATGACCCCCGACGGCCGGACCGTCGAGGCCGAGGCCGCCCACGGCACGGTGACCCGGCACTTCCGCCAGCACCAGCAGGGCAAGCCGACCTCGACCAACCCGATCGCGTCGATCTTCGCCTGGACGCGTGGCCTGCAGCACCGCGGCAAGCTCGACAACCAGCCCGAGGTCATCGACTTCGCGACCAAGCTCGAAGAGGTCTGCGTCGAGACGGTCGAGAGCGGCAAGATGACCAAGGACCTGGCGCTGCTGGTCGGCGGCGACGCCGAGTGGCTGACCACCCAGGACTTCCTGGCCACGCTCGACGAGAACCTGCAGAAGAAGATGGCCTGACCGCGCCGGAACTCTTCTCCCCCAGAGCCGCTCGCCTTTCCCCGGTGGGCGGCTCTTGTGTTTGCCGTAAAGTCAGCGTGGCCAGTTGATGACGAAAACGGTGGTATTCATTCATGATCGAGCCGCTCGGGTCGGGGGACCCGAAACAGCTCGGTCCCTTCACCCTGTCCGGGCGGATCGGCGAGGGCGGCCAGGGGACCGTCTACCTCGGCACCAACCCGGAGGGTGAGCGGGCCGCGGTGAAGCTTCTGCACGTCAAGTTCACCGGTGACGCCATGGCCCGGTCCCGCTTCGCCCGCGAGCTGAGGGCCGCCGAGCGGGTCGCCAGCTTCTGCACGGCCCGGGTCGTCGGCGCCGACCTGGAAGGCGACACCCCCTACATCGCCAGTGAGTACATCGAGGGCCTGTCGCTGCGCGAGCAGATCGACCAGCAGGGCCCGATGAGCGGCGCCGACCTGGAGCGGCTGGCCGTCGGCACCGCCACCGCGCTGACCGCCATCCACCAGGCGGGCATCGTCCACCGCGACTTCAAGCCTGACAACGTGCTGCTGGCCGCCGAGGGCCCCCGGGTGGTCGACTTCGGCATCGCCCGCATCCTCGACTCCACCGGCACCATCACCAGCCGGGCGATCGGGACGCCCGCGTACATGGCCCCCGAGCAGGTCTCCGGCGACGACGTCGGGGCCTTCACCGACGTGTTCGCCTGGGGCGCGACGATCGCCTACGCCGCCACCGGGCAGGCCGCCTTCGGGGCGAAGTCGATCGCGGCGGTGCTCAACCGCATCCTCAACCACGAGGTCGACCTGACCCCGCTGCCCGAGCCGCTGAAGAGCGTCGTGGCGGCGAGCGTGAGCAAGCGGCCGGCCGACCGGCCGACGGCCGGGCAGATCCTGCTGCGGCTCCTCGGCCACCCCGAGACCGGCGACGCCTCGACCATGGTGATGTCCCAGGGCGCCCTGGTGGCCAATCCCGAGACCGGCCCGTTCCCGGTGATCAGGGACGTCGACGAGGCGACGCGGATGTTCCGGATGCCGCCGCCCGCGCCTCCTCCGGCGCCGAGGCCGAAGAAGAAGTGGTGGCTGCCCGCCGCCATGGCCGGCGCCGCGGCGCTGGTGCTGGGCGGGGTCGCGGTCGTGGTGACGTTGATGGTCAACTCCCCGGCGAACGCCCCGACGAGGCAGTCCCCGAGCCCCAGCCCGTCGGCCCCGTCGCTGCTGGACAAGGTGCGGAAGACGGGCAGGCTGACGATCGGCGTGCGGGGGGACCTGCCGGGGCTCGGGCTGCCGGTCGGCGGGGAGTTGCGCGGCTTCGAGGTCGAGATCGGCCGCCTCATCGCCAAGGAGCTCGGCGCCGACGACGTGACGTTCCAGGTGGTCAAGCCGTTCACGCGGGAGCAGGCGCTGATCTCGGGGGCGGTCGACATGGTGGTCGCGACCTACACCTACGAGATGGCCAAGGACGACGCGGTCACCTTCGCCGGGCCCTACTACCAGGCCAGGAACGACTTGCTGGTGGCCGACGACTCGGGCATCGTCAGGGCCGCCGACCTCCAGGGCAAGCGGCTGTGCGTGCGGGCGGGCACCAACACCTCCGAGGTGCAGACGTGGCTGGAGGCGCGGAAGATCGTCATGGTCGAGGTGCGCGGCACCGACTCGGGCAACTGCATGGACCTGCTGAGAGAGGGGCTGGTCGACGCCGTTCCCGGCGACGACCTCATGCTGGCCGGGTTCGCCGACCGCGAGCCGGTCAAATACCGCGTGCTCGGGCTCGGCATCGGCTCGGCCAGCTACGTGGTCGGGCTGCCGCAGGGCGACGTGGCGGCGTGCGAGGCGACCCAGGCCGCCATCACCAAGCTCTTTAACACCGGCCGCGCCGGGAAGCTGATGGCCACCTATTTCGGCAACGCCGTCTTCACGCCCGACCGCAGGATCCCCACCCAGCTCACCTGCCGTTAGCGGCGGCGCGGCCGGAGCAGCAGCACGATCATCACGAGCGCCTCCAGCGCGAACGCGGCCCCCATCGCCGTCGGCGTCACCCAGTCGGAGACCGGGCAGCTCGTCGCGATCTGCCTGCCGTCGACCAGGACCGTCTCACAGTTGAAGACCATGAGCGGCACGACGTAGACCCACAGGACGCCCAGGGGCCAGACCAGCAGGCCGAGCGCCTTCTCCCAGGGCCGCCAGCGCTTGGAGGCCAGCAGCAGGTAGGCGCCGGCCAGCCAGCCGACCACGAACAGCAGGCCGCCGAAGGTCAGCAGCAGGACCGTGGAGACGTCGTAGAGCAGGGCGCGGACTTTGCCGTCCCGTGTCCCTTCCATGGGTCCGACGGTAGCGTGTCCGAACGATCTTCTCGACGCCCCGGCCGTTGAATGGGGGCCATGAGTCGATGGATGGTCGCGGTGGTCGCGTTCTTCATCTCCGGCACAGTCTGCGGCACGGTCAGCGGTCCCGCGCAGGCCTCCGTGCCGCGGGGGAACGAGGGCCAGTGGGGCGGGGCCGACCTGTCGGTCTCCATCGAGGCCAGCCCGAAGGTGGCCCAGCCCGGCCAGTCGCTGACCTACACGGTCCAGGTGCGGAACGGCGGGCCCGGCGACGCGGTGCTGCCGACGCTGACGGTCCGGGTGCCCACCGACTTCAAGATCGTGAATGTGGACGTCGCCGAGTGTCAGCCCGGCCGGGGTCTGGCTGAGGTCGTCTGCCGCTCGTCCAAGGACGTCGCGCCCGGTCAGGCGGGCGGGGTGGTGATCACCGGGGTGGTGCGCCCGCACGCCCGGGGTCCCCTGCGGGCCCAGGCGCGGCTGACCTCGGAGGTCCTCGACGGCCACGACGTCGACAACGAGGCCGAGTCGGTCACCAGGGTCGACGAGGGCGCCGACCTGGTCGTGAGGCTGTCGCCGCCGCAGCGCACCGGCCGCCGGACGACGGTGAGCGCCTCGGTCCGCAACCGGGGGCCGCGCGTCGTCCGCGACGCCATGGTCTACCTCGACGGCGCCCGCTGCGGCGGCCGGACCGGGTGTGTGGTGCCGACGATCCGTCCCGGGGGGACGGCGTGGTTCCGGCTGGCCGTGCAGCGCGGCAAGGCGGCGGTGACGGCGATCGTGCGCTCCCAGGGGCGCGGCGACCGCCGTCCCGCCAACAATCAGGCCTCGATGACCCTCAGGGACAGGGCGGCGTCCCGGTGATCATGTAGCCGCCGCCGGTGGCGAACACCACTCCCGCGGCGGAGGCGAGGCTGCCCAGCACGACGAGCAGCGCTACCCCCGCATATGCCAGCACGCGCCTCATGGTGCGACCCAATCACATTTAACGCTGCGAATCCGGGCAATTACCGAAGTGATGCCCAGGCGTCCGCGACCATGGAGGTCAGCCCGCTGTGCTCGGGCTGCCAGCCGAGCTCCTTCTGGATCAGCTCCGACGACGCCACCAGCACCGCCGGGTCGCCCGCCCGCCGGGGCGCGATGTCCGAGGGGATCGGATGGCCGGTGACCTCGCGGCAGGCGTCCACGACCTGCTGGTTGGAGAAACCGGTCCCGTTGCCCAGGTTGTAGATCTTGTGGACGCCCCTCTCGCACGCCGCCAGCGCCAGCAGGTGGGCGTTGGCGACGTCGGAGACGTGG
The DNA here is from genome assembly GCF_001570605.1 of Herbidospora cretacea. Classification (GTDB taxonomy): domain Bacteria; phylum Actinomycetota; class Actinomycetes; order Streptosporangiales; family Streptosporangiaceae; genus Herbidospora; species Herbidospora cretacea. Next base: position 64,881 of record NZ_BBXG01000021.1, read on the forward strand.
ACGTAGTCGCGGATGCATGTGCCGTCGGGGGTGGGGTAGTCGCCGCCGAACAGGCTGATCGACTCGCGCTCGCCGAGCGCGACCTTGAGGACGTTGGGGATCAGGTGGGTCTCGACCACATGACGCTCGCGGTAGCGGCCGTAGGCGCCGGCCACGTTGAAGTAGCGCAGGCTGACCGCCGCGATGCCGTACATGGCCGCGAAGGCGGTCAGGGTGGTGTCGACGGCGAGTTTGGAGGCGCCGTAGGGGTTGGTGGGCCGGGTCGGGTCGGTCTCCCTGATGGGGGTGTTCTCCGGCTCCCCGTAGGTGGCGGCGGTGGAGGAGAACACGATGCGGCCGACGCCGCCCTTGCGCATGGCCTCCAGCAGGCGGAGCGTCCCGCCCAGGTTGTGGGACCAGTAGAGTGCCGGTTTCTCGACCGACTCGCCGACCAGCGACCGGGCCGCGAAGTGGAGCACCGCGTCGAAACCGGACAGGTCGCCTGGCTCCATGAAGGAGCCCTCGACGAACCGCGCGCCGTCGGGCACCGCGTCCACGTGGCCCGTCGACAGGTCGTCGAGCACGGTGACCTCGTGTCCCGCCTCGACGAGCTGCGCCGCGGTCACGCTGCCGATGTAGCCCGCGCCTCCGGTAACCAGTAGCTTCACGTTGGATTCCGTTCGACTATGTTCGATTTTGTACGAGGCCCAGCCTAGCCGCGCACTGAGTACGCTTTCAGCTCTCTCGTCATCGGAAGTCGCCAAGGCGGAAACATTCCAGTGAACAGTCTCGCGGCCAACATCGCCCTCGTCATGGTGTTCATCCTGATCGGAGGCTACTTCGCGGCAGCCGAGATGGCCCTGGTCTCGCTGCGCGAGAGCCAGGTGCGGCGGCTGGAGAAACTCGGCCGCCGGGGCGCCCGCGTCGCCAAGCTCGCGCGCGACCCCAACCGGTTCCTGTCGGCGGTGCAGATCGGGGTGACCGTGGCGAGCATGCTGTCGGCCGCCTTCGGCGCCGACACGCTCGCGGGGGAGCTGACCCCGGCGCTCGAAGGGTGGGGCCTGCCCTCCTCGGCCGCGCCGCTGGTCTCGCTGCTCGTGGTGACCCTCTGCATCTCGTACGTCTCCCTCGTCCTCGGCGAGCTGGTGCCCAAGCGGCTGGCCCTCCAGCGGGCCGAGGGCCTGGCGCTGCTGGTCGCCCCCTTCGTCGACCGCATCGCGGCGCTGTCGCGGCCGATCATCTGGGCGCTGTCGAAGTCGACCGACGGGGTGGTGCGCCTGGTGGGCGGCAACCCCAACGCCGACCGTGAGGCGATGACGATCGAGGAACTGCGCGACATGGTCGCCGGGCACGCCGAGCTGACCGCCGACGAGCGGCACCTGATCGCCGAGGTCTTCGCGGCCGGCAAGCGGCAGCTGCGGGAGGTGATGCTGCCGCGTACCGAGGTGGAGTTCATGGCGGCCGACACCACGCTGGCCGAGGCGGCGGTCCTGGTGGCCTCGCTGCCCCACTCGCGGTTCCCCGTCTACCGCAACTCCTACGACGAGGTGGTCGGGTTCGTGCACGTGCGCGACCTGCTCGACCCGGTGCTCACCGGGCGGATCGACCCGATCTCCGAGGTCGTGCCGATCCGGCCGGTCAAGCAGGTGCCGGGCACCAAGCGGGTGCTGGCCACCCTGTCGGAGATGCGCGACGAGGGCCACCACCTGGCCATCGTCGTCGACGAGTACGGCGGCACGGCCGGAATCGTCACCCTGGAGGACCTGGTCGAGGAGCTCATCGGCGACATCCGCGACGAATACGACCAGGAGGAGCCCGGCTTCCGCCGCATCGCGGGCGACGTCGAGGTGGAGGGCCTGCTGCGGCTCGTCGACGCGCTGAGCGAGCTCGGCATCCGGCTGCCCGAGGGGCCGTACGAGACCATCGGCGGTTTCATGATGGCCCGGCTGGGCCATCTGCCCGTGGTCGGCGAGACCGTGGAGGTGCCCGGGGCCCGGCTGGCGATCACCGAGATGGACGGCCGGCGGGTCGCCCGGGTCAAGATCACCCCCGCCACTCCCGAGGACTAAATCGTCGCGACCAGCCTGGGGTTGCTGGAAGAATGACGTACATGGCTCGCCCTCGTGTTCTTTCCGGCATCCAGCCCACGTCGGACTCCTTCCACCTCGGCAACTACCTAGGTGCGGTCCGCCAGTGGGTCCCGCTCCAGGAGACGCACGACGCGTTCTACATGGTGGTCGACCTCCACGCCATCACGATCACGCCGACCGCGGCCGAGCTGCGCGCCCGCACCCGCACCGCCGCCGCGCAGCTGTTCGCCTGCGGCCTCGACCCCGAGCGGTCGTCGGTGTTCGTGCAGAGCCACGTGCGCGAGCACTCCGAGCTGGCCTGGATGCTCAACTGCCTGACCGGCATGGGCGAGGCCGGGCGGATGACCCAGTTCAAGGACAAGTCGGCCAAATACGGTGAGGGCTCGGCCTCGGTGGGCCTGTTCACCTACCCGATCCTGCAGGCCGCCGACATCCTGCTCTACCAGACCGACCAGGTCCCGGTGGGCGCCGACCAGAAGCAGCACATCGAGCTGACCCGCGACCTCGCCCAGCGCTTCAACGCGCGCTACGGCCAGGTGTTCACGGTGCCCAACCCGCACATCGTGAAGGCCGTCGAGAAGATCACCGACCTGCAGGACCCGACGGCGAAGATGTCGAAGTCGTCGTCCAGCCCCCAGGGCATCCTCGACGTCCTCGAAGACCCGGGCCCCCTGCGCAAGAAGGTCATGCGCGCGGTCACCGACACCGGCAGCGAGATCGTCGCCGACGACGAGAACAAGCCGGGCGTCACCAACCTGCTGCGCATCCTGTCGGCGCTGACCGCCACCTCGATCCCCGACCTGGAGGCGCGCTACGTCGGCGCGGGCTACGGCACCTTCAAGAAGGACGTCGCCGAGGCCGTCATCGAGACCTTCACGCCGATCCGCGAGCGGGCCGAGAAGCTGCTCGCCAACGAGGCCGAGCTCGACCGCATGCTGGCGATCGGCGCGGGCAAGGCGCGCGCGGTGGCCCAGGAGACCATGGAGAAGGCCCGCGACGCGATGGGTTTCCTGCCCACCCAGGGGTAGTACCCGGGGCGTGATCAAGCGCGCGGTCCAGTCCTCCCTCCAGTCCATCGATGTGGTGAAGGCCTGGGGCCGCGCGAGAACCGAGAGCGCACGGATCCGCTTCCGGTGGGTCGACCACCTGATCCTCACGCTGCACCGCTACCAGACTCTCCACGGCGACCGGCTGGCCGGCGCGGTGACCTACTTCGCGTTCCTGTCGTTCTTCCCGATCATCGCGCTGGCGTTCGCGGTGTTCGGCTACGTCGTCACGTTCCGGCCCGACGCGCTGCAGACCCTGAGCAGCGCGATCAACGAGCAGCTCCCGGGCCTGGCCGACAAGCTCGACCTGAGCTATCTGGCCGAGGCCCGCAGCGCCGCCACGATCATCGGCCTCATCGGCCTGCTCTACTCGGGCCTCGGCGCGGTCGACACGCTGCGCACCGCGCTCGGCGACGTCTGGATGAACCGCAAGCCCCCGGTGAACTTCTTCCTCGGGAAGCTGTACGACCTGATCGCGCTGATCCTCATCGGCCTCGCGATGGTCCTCTCGACGGTCGTGTCCGGCGTGGCCAGCGGCGCGACGACGACGGTGGCCCACTGGCTCGGGTTCGGCGACTCCTGGCTCGGCTCGGCCAGCCTGGTCGTCGTCGGCATCGCGGCCTCGCTGGCCGCCGACACCCTCGTGTTCCTGGTCATGTTCTGGTGGCTGGCCAGGCCCACGCAGCCGTTCAAGGTGGTGCTGCGCGGGGCGTTGCTCGGCGCGGTGCTGTTCGGCGTGCTCAAGCAGTCGGCGACGCTGATCCTGTCGCACACCCTGGCGAACAACTCGCTCTACGGCGCGTTCACGGTCATGGTCGGGCTGCTGCTGTGGATCAACCTGTCAGCCCGGGTGATCTTCTACAGCGCGGCCTGGACAGCCACCGCCACCCTCGGCCCGCCGCCGCAGCCGAGCCCCGCCCCGGCCACCCATGACGGCTACGACGTCGGCGACTGACGCCGCCTGCGGCGGATGCCCCAGCCGAGCAGGCCCGCCCCGGCGGCCAGCCCGCCGCCCAGGACGATCGTGGCGAGCATCCCCGAACCCTCGCCCTCGCGCGGCCGGGCTGGCTCGGCCGCGGCGGCGTTGCCCTCCGGCACCGGAGCCGCCAGGGCCGAGGGCGGCGGCGACGGCGGCGCGTCGGGCAGTGGCTCGACCAGGGCGCCCACGGCGGTGTTCTTGCCGCGGTTGGCGAAGCCCCAGTTCATGAGCGCCTCGACGTCCTTCCAGAACGACTCCTCGTGGCGCATGACCGACACGATGATCGTGTGGCCGTCGCGCCGCGCCGCGCCGACGAAGCTGCCGAAGGCCTTGGACGTCCAGCCGTTCTTGACGCCGATCATGCCGTCGTAGGTCCACAACATCTTGTTGTGGTTGCCGATCTCGTAGTGGCCCTTGGGCGCCGGGAACTTGGCGGTCTTGGTGGAGATGTACTCGCGGAAGTCCTTGAGCTTCAGGCCGGCGCGGGCGATCAGCGCCAGGTCGTAGGCCGAGCTGCTCTGGCCCGGCTTGTCGAGGCCGCTGGGGGTCTTGGCGACCGTGTCGTTGGCCTGGAGCTTCTTGGCCACCTCGTTCATGTCGGCGAGGGTGGCGGGGATGCCGCCGTTGGCCTCCGACAGGGCGTTGGCGCAGTCGTTGCCGCTGACCATCATCAGGGCCCTGAGCAGGTCGTGGACCTTGTAGATGGGCTTGGGCACGAGGCCGACCGCGCTGCCCTCCTCGTTGACGGCCTGCCGGCTCGGTTTGACCGTCTTGTTCTTGTCGAGCCTGGGGATCAGCGTGAGGGCCGTCAGCGCCTTCAGCGTGCTGGCCGGGAGGAACCTCCCGTGCGGGTTCTTGGCCGCCAGCACCTCGCCGGTGTCGGCGTCGGCGATCACGTACGAGCTCGCCTTGGTCTTCGGCGGCGCCTTCAGGCCCACCGGGGCGATCAGGCCCGTGCCGGCCAGCTGGGGCCCGCCGATCGCGTCGGCCGCCAGGGCGGGCTGCCCTCCCACGAGCAGGCCGGTCGTGAGGACGGCGAGGCTGAGGGCACTCGTACATCTACGCATATCGCGAAAGATCCCCCAAAGATCGCAGGCGTACGCATTGGACCCTACTGGTTGAAAGACCGTTTGGGGGCAGTTGGCTGATCTGGGGTGAGAGGTCACGATGCACAAGAGGCCTTGATCGGATGTGGGCTTTCGGTTTGGCCGATTAACGCCACACCGGGTGACGGTGCCTGAGACGATGGACTATGGAGGTTGTTGTGCCGATCGAGTTCAATCCGTCCCGCGGTGCGACTCTGGGCGTCGAGTGGGAGCTACAGCTCGTCGACACGCACACGCGCAGACTCCGGCAGGACGCGCGCGAGATCCTCGCCGCGGTGCCCGATCTGAGCGAGAGCGCCCGGCCAAAAGCCATGCACGAGCTCATGCAGTCGCAGATCGAGATCGTGACGGACATCTGCCACACGGCGGCGGAGGCCGTACAGGACCTGGAACGCAGTCTCACCCGGCTGCGGGAGGTCGCCGAACCGCGAGGGGTCTCGCTGGCCTGCACCGGGACCCACGCGATCAGCGACTGGCGGGACGCCCAATATTCGCCGAACCAGCGTTACGCCGAACTCGTCGAGGAGATGCAGTGGCTGGCATGGCGCATCCAAACATTCGGCGTACATGTTCACGTCGGAGTGCGGGAACGAGATAAAGTCATTCCCATAGTCAACGCACTTGCGGCCTACCTGCCGCATTTCCTGGCGCTGACGACCTCCAGCCCGTTCTGGGGCGGCCAAGACACCGGGCTCGCCTCCAGCCGGGCAATCGTCTTTGGGGCACTGCCCACGGCCGGGCCGCCGCATTTACTGGCGGACTGGGCGGGGTTCGAGGAGTACATGGAGACCCTGATTCGTGCCGGCACCATCAAAAGCATCAAAGAGGTCTGGTGGGACATTCGGCCCCATCCCGACTTCGGCACGATCGAGATCCGCATGTTCGACGGCATCCCGACCCTCCGTGAGGTCGGCATGGTGACCGCCTTGTCGCAGTGTCTCGTGACGCAGTTCGACCAGCAGCTCGACCGGGGCTACAAGCTTCCGAGCCCGGCGGCCTGGGTCGTGCGCGACAACAAGTGGCGGGCCACCCGCTACGGGCTGGACGCCGTCGTCGTCACCGACGACAAGGGCTCGACCGCCCCGCTGCGCGACATGCTGTACGAACTCCGGCGCGAACTCGAACCGGTGGCCGAGAGGCTCGGCTGCGCCGATGAACTGGCCGTTCTGGGCGACGTCCTCGACCAGGGCAGCTCGTGCGAGCGGCAGCGGGGAATTCTCGCCGCCGGTGGAACTCTTGAAGACGTTGTCGACGCGACCATTACCGAGCTGGCCCAAGACCGGTTCGTCACCGCGAGGAAGGCAGATGGAGCAGATCATGCAGGGACATGATCAGGAGACGGAGTCCCCCGAGGGACATGGTCTTACGGGGGAGCTGGACGCGTTCCTCGCCGCTCACGAGAGTGAGCTCGTCGCGCTGCGGCGCGACATCCACATGCACCCCGAGCTCGCGTTCAACGAGCACCGGACCACCGGCAAGGTCGTGGACCTGCTGAAGGGGGCCGGTCTGGAACCCCAGATCCTGCCCCGGGGCACCGGGATCCTCTGCGACATCGGGCCCGGCGGCGGCCCCACCATCGGCCTGCGCGCCGACATGGACGCCCTCGCCATGCCCGACGAGAAGGACGTGCCCTACCGGTCTCTCCAGCCGGGTCGCTGCCACGCCTGCGGCCACGACGTGCACACCGCGATCCTGGCGGGCACCGGCGTCTTCCTGGCCCGCCAGGCGGCGGCCGGGCTGCTGCCGGGCCGGGTCCGGCTGATCTTCCAGCCGGCCGAGGAGATCGTCGAGGGCGCGCTGGAGGTCATGGCGGCCGGCGGCATCAGCGGGCTCGACCGGGTGTTCGCGCTCCACTGCGACCCGCGCCTGGAGGTGGGCCAGCTCGGCCTGCGCTCCGGCGGCATCACGGCGGCCTGCGACCGGCTCACCGTCCGGCTGCGCGGCCCCGGCGGCCACACCGCCCGCCCGCACCTGACGGCCGACCTGGTCTACGCCCTGGCGAAGATCGTCACCGAGCTGCCCGCGGCCCTCAGCCGCCGGGTCGACCCGCGCTCGTCGCTGTCCCTGGTCTGGGGCCGCGTCCAGGCGGGGTCGGTCGGCAACGTGATCCCGGAGGACGGCGTGATCGAGGGCACCGTCCGGTGCCTGGAGGACGAGGCCTGGCACGCCGCCCCCGACCTGATCAAGGCGCTGCTCGACGGGGTCGCGGGCGCCTACGGCGTGGAGGCCGAGCTCGACTACCGGCGCGGCGTGCCGCCCACGGTCAACGACGCCGCCAGCGTGGAGATGTTCCGCGACGCCGCGATCCAGGTCCTCGGGCCCGACGCGCCCGCGCCGACCTCCCAGTCGCTCGGCGGCGAGGACTTCGCGTGGTACCTGGAGTCGGTCCCCGGCGCGCTGGCCCGGCTGGGCGTGCGCACCCGGGGCGACAACCGCGACTTCGACATCCACCAGGCGACGTTCGACGTCGACGAGCGCTGCGTGGGTGTGGGCGTCCGGGTGCTGGCCGCCACCGCCCTGACCGCCCTCTGGGACGGGCAGCGCACGGCGGTCCGCAGGGGCTCGGAGTCGGAGGCACTTCTGACCTGACTCGGTCACAAGGTGGGATGAGCTGCATAACAGGGTGATTGCGGAGCTGTGCTGGCGTTTTGAGCATCCTTCCGGAACAACTATCTTCCGTGCAGGTTGCCGTGCGTTCCTTCGCGCGTGCGACGGAAGTGAACGTCACGGAAGGGGAGTCCCACCTTGCTCCGCAATCGTTTTGGCAAGGTCGTCGCCGGTGCCGCCACCGGTGCGATGCTGCTTGCCGCCGCCGCCTGTGGCGGTGGCGACACCACTGAGGGCGCTCCCAGCGCCGCGCCGACCGACGCGGCGTCGGCCCCGGCGGCCTCCGGCGCCAAGGTCGGTCTCGCGTACGACATCGGCGGCCGTGGCGACCAGTCCTTCAACGACTCCGCCGCCGCCGGCCTCGACAAGGCCAAGGCCGAGCTCGGCGTCGAGGTCAACGAGCTGGAGGCCGGCAACGGCGAGGCCGAGTCGGCCAAGGAGGAGCGCCTGCGGCTGCTCGCCTCGGGCGGCTTCAACCCGGTCATCGCGGTCGGCTTCGCCTACTCCGCGTCGGTCGCCAAGGTCGCGGCCGAGTTCCCCGACACCAAGTTCGCGATCGTCGACGACGACGCCGCCAAGGGCGCCAACATCTCGAACCTGGTCTTCGCCGAGGAGCAGGGCTCGTTCCTGGTCGGCGCTGCGGCGGCGCTGAAGTCGACCAAGGGCGACGTCGGCTTCGTCGGCGGCGTCGAGGTTCCCCTGATCAAGAAGTTCCAGGCCGGTTTCGAGGCGGGCGCCAAGGCCGTCAAGCCGGACATCAAGATCCAGTCGAAGTACCTCACCCAGCCGCCGGACTTCTCCGGCTTCGGCGACCCGGCCAAGGGCAAGACGGCCGCCGAGGGCATGTTCGACGCGGGCGCCGACGTGGTCTACCAGGCCGCCGGCGGTTCGGGCGCGGGCGTCTTCGAGGCCGCCAAGGCCGCGGGCGGCATGGCGATCGGCGTCGACTCCGACCAGGCCAAGACCGCCGACCCGACGGTCGCCGACGTCATCATCACCTCGATGCTGAAGAAGGTCGACGTCGCGGTCTTCGACTTCATCAAGAGTTTCACCAGCGGCTCGGTCGCGGCCGGCCCGAAGGTCTACGACCTCGCGGCGGGCGGCGTCGACTACTCGACGACCGGCGGCAAGGTCGACGACATCAAGACCAAGCTCGACGAGTACAAGGCCAAGATCGCGAGCGGCGAGATCACCGTTCCCAAGGAATAAGACGGCGACGTGACGTCGAGAGGCCCGGTGATCCCCACCGGGCCTCTTGGCACGCTTACGCAGGAGGCCAGCATCAGCACCGAGACCACCGTCTCCGAGGTCGCCGTCCAGCTTGAGGGGATCACCAAGCGGTTCCCGGGTGTCGTCGCCAACCGCGACATCCATCTGACGGTCCAGAAGGGGCACATCCACGCCATCGTGGGGGAGAACGGCGCCGGCAAGTCGACCCTCATGAAGATCCTCTACGGTATGCAGCGGCCCGACGAGGGCGAGATCCGCGTCAACGGCACCCCGGTGACCTTCCACACCCCGGGCGACGCGATCTCCGCCGGAATCGGCATGGTGCACCAGCACTTCATGCTGGCCGACAACCTGACGGTGCTGGAGAACGTCATCCTCGGCAGCGAGCCGAAGAAGGGCGGCCTGGCCCTCGACTTCGCCGCCGCCCGCACCAAGATCAGGCAGATCTCCGACGCGTACGGCCTGGGCATCGACCCCGACGCCCTGGTCGAGGACATCGGCGTCGGCGCCCGCCAGCGGGTGGAGATCCTCAAGGTCCTCTACCGGGGCGCCCGCATCCTCATCCTCGACGAGCCGACCGCCGTCCTCGTCCCCCACGAGGTCGACGAGCTGTTCGACAACCTCCACGGCCTGGTCCGTGAGGGCATCACGATCATCTTCATCTCCCACCACCTCGACGAGGTGCTCAAGGTCGCCGACGCGATCACGGTCATCCGGCGCGGCACGACCGTGGCCGAGGTGAACCCCGAGGGGGTCACCGCGCGCCAGCTCGCCGAGCTGATGGTCGGCAGCGAGCTGCCCAGCCCGGAGACCCGCGAGTCGACCGTGACCGACGTGGTGGCCCTGGAGGTCGAGGGCCTGACGATGGCCGCCGGCACCTGGCGGCCCATTCCCAAGGGCACGCCCGCGTCGTTCTACATGGACCGGATGCGCCAGGAGGGCGGCCGGCTGCTGCTCGCGGACGTGTCGCTCACCATCCACAAGGGCGAGGTCCTGGGCATCGCCGGTGTGGAGGGCAACGGGCAGGCCGAGCTGGTCGAGGCGATCATGGGCATGCGCCCGGCGGCCGGCGTGGTCAGGCTCGACGGGGTCGAGATCACCGACTGGACGACGCTGCGCCGCCGCGACGCCGGGATCGGCTACATCCCCGAGGACCGGCACCGCCACGGCCTGCTCCTGGAGGCACCCCTCTGGGAGAACCGGATCCTCGGCCACATGACGGAGAAGGTCAACGTCCGGGGCTGGTGGATCAACCGCAAGGGCGCCCGCGCCGACACCCAGCGCATCGTCGACCAGTACGACGTGCGGACCCCCGGGATCGACGTCTTCGCCTCCGCCCTGTCCGGCGGCAACCAGCAGAAGCTCATCGTGGGCCGGGAGATGAGCGGTGAGCCGAAGCTGCTCATCGCCGCCCACCCGACCCGGGGCGTCGACGTCGGCGCCCAGGCCGCCATCTGGGACCACCTGCGGACCGCCCGCGCGGCCGGGCTCGCGGTGCTGCTGATCTCGGCCGACCTCGACGAGCTGATCGGGCTGTCCGACTGGCTCAAGGTCATCCACCGCGGTGAGATCGTCGCCGAGTTCGACCCCGCGACCGTCACCCCCGAACAGCTCGGCTCCGCGATGACCGGCGCCGGGGAGGAAGCATGACCTCGTCATTCACCGACCGGCTGCTCGGACGGGTGAAGCTGACCGGATGGGTGTCGCTGGCCGCCCCCCTGCTGGCGATCCTGTTCGCCGCGGTCGTCACCTCGATCGTGCTCAGCCTCACCGGCAACCCGGTGCTCGACACCTTCGTCACGATGGTCGACTACGGCTCCCAGCCCCGGTCGCTCGTGCTGATCCTCAACTACGCCACGACCTACTACCTGTCGGCGCTCGCGGTGGCCCTCGGGTTCCGGATGAACCTGTTCAACATCGGCGTCGACGGTCAGTACCGGCTCGCCGGGCTGGTCGCGGCGGCGGTCGGCGGCGCGGTCACGCTGCCCGCGCCGTTCCACCCGATCCTGATCATCCTGGTCGCGATGCTGGTCGGCGCGGCCTGGGCGGGCATCGCCGGCATCCTCAAGGCGACGCGGGGCGTCAGCGAGGTCATCTCGACCATCATGCTGAACACCATCGCCACCGGCCTGGGCGCCTACCTGCTGGCCGAGTGGGCGGTGCCGATCGCGGGCGGCAACAACATCGGCACCACCCCGATCGCGGCCTCCGGCCACGTGCCCGGCGTCGCGCTGGTCCCCGGCTCCTCGCTGAAGGTGTTCGGCCTGATCTTCCTGGCCGTCGCCGTCGGCATCGGCTTCCACGTGCTGCTCAACAAGACCCGCTTCGGGTTCGACCTGCGCGCCACCGGCCGGTCGGAGCAGGCCGCCGTGGCCAGCGGCGTCAACGTCAAACGCATGGTCGTGTACGCCATGCTGATCTCGGGCGGCATGGCCGGTCTGATCGGCATGCCCCAGCTGCTCGGGGAGGCCTACAGCTACAGCCTGAACTTCCAGGCCGGGCTCGGCTTCACCGGCATCGCCATCGCGCTGCTAGGCCGCAACAACCCCGTCGGCATCGCGTTCGGCGCGCTGCTGTGGGGCTTCCTGGACGTGTCGTCCAACATCCTCGACCTCCACAAGATCTCACCGGAGATCGTCACGATCATGCAGGGCGTGATCGTGCTCTCGGTGGTCATCGCGTACGAACTCGCGCACCGCTACAGCGTCGTCGCCGAGCAGAAGCGGGTCAGCCGGGAACTGGCCGGCGCCGCGCCCACCCCGGAGAAGGAAGGAGCGGCGGCGTGACCACCACGACAACGGCCGCCCCCGCCGCCGCGCCCCCGGCGCGGAAGTTCAGGCTGACCTGGCAGATCCTGCTCCTGGGGCTGCTCGCCCTGCTGTTCCTGCTCTCCATCGCCCGGGTGCTGACCGGCGCCAACGACATCACCTCCGGCGGCGCGATCGGCGCGGCCCTGATGGCGGCCGTCCCGATCGGCCTCGCGGGCCTCGGCGGCCTGTGGTCCGAGCGGGCCGGCGTGGTCAACATCGGGCTTGAGGGCATCATGATCCTCGGCACCTGGTTCGGGGCCTGGGGCGCCATCGTGACCGGCAACGCCTGGGCGGGCGTCCTGGCGGGCGCGGTCGGCGGCGTGCTGGGCGGGCTGCTGCACGCCGTGGCGACCGTCACCTTCGGCGTCGACCACGTGGTGTCGGGCGTCGCGCTGAACATCCTCGGGCTGGGCGTCACCAAGTACCTGTCGACGCTGGTCTTCGCCGACATGGCGGGCGGCGGCGACACCCAGTCGCCGCGCGTCCCCGCGATGCAGACGGTCAGCATCCCGGGCATCGGAGGTCCGCTCCAGGACCTGGAGTCCCAGCACTGGTTCTTCGTCTCCGACCTGGCCGGGGTGCTGCGCGGCCTGACCCAGAACGTGTCGCTGTTCACCCTGCTGGGTGTGCTGCTCGTACCGCTGACCTTCTGGCTGCTGTGGCGCACCGCCTTCGGGCTGCGCCTGCGCTCGGTCGGCGAGCGGCCGGTCGCGGCCGAGTCGCTCGGCGTCAACGTCTACTTCTACAAGTACGTCGCGGTGCTGGCCTCCGGTGTCTTCGCGGGCCTCGGCGGCGCGTTCCTGGCGATCGTCTCCGCGGGCACCTACCGTGAGGGGCAGACCGGTGGACGCGGGTTCATCGGCCTGGCGACGGTCATCTTCGGCAACTGGCGTCCGGGCGGCCTGGCGGCCGGCGCGGGGCTGTTCGGCTACACCGACGCGCTCCAGCTGCGGCAGGGCGGCACCTCCGTCCACGCGCTGCTGCTGGTCGTGGCGCTGCTGCTGGTCGCCGTGGCGATCTGGCAGTTGGTGCGGCTGCAGCGGTCGCGGGCGGCCCTGCTGACCGGGATCGCGGCCATCGCGATCCTCGTGGTGTTCGCGGTCACCGACACGATCCCCGAGCAGTTCACGTCGTTCACGCCGCACCTGACGACGCTGCTGGTGCTGTCGCTGGCGTCACAGCGGCTGCGGATGCCGGCCGCCGACGGGTTGCCTTATCGGAGGGGACAGGCGAAGTGACCAAGGTTGACTGGGACGCCCTGCGCGCCGCGGCGGGGGAGGCCATGCGGCACGCGTACGCGCCGTACAGCCACTTCCCGGTGGGCGCGGCGGCGCTGGTGGACGACGGCCGGATTGTGACCGGCTGCAACGTCGAGAACGCCTCCTACGGCATCGGGCTGTGCGCCGAGTGCGGCCTGGTGTCGGCGCTGCACGCCTCCGGCGGCGGCCGTCTGGTGGCCTTCACCTGCGTCGACGGGCACGAGGAACTGCTGATGCCGTGTGGCCGGTGCCGTCAGCTGCTGTTCGAGCACGGCGGTCCGGAACTGCTGGTGGAGACGCCGGAGGGGCCGTGGCCGATGGCGAAGTTCCTGCCGTTCGCCTTCGGGCCTGACGATCTTTCGGGGAAATGAATGGCATTCGACGCGATCGACATCATCGTCACCAAGCGTGACAAGGGCGAGCTTTCGGCCGACCAGATCGACTGGGTCATCGACGCCTATACGTCCGGATCGATCGCCGACGAGCAGATGTCGTCCCTGGCGATGGCCGTCCTGCTCAACGGGATGAACCGGCGCGAGATCGCCGACTGGACCGCCGCGATGATCAGGTCGGGCGAGCGGATGGACTGGTCGATGCTCGACCGCCCGACCGCCGACAAGCACTCGACCGGCGGCGTCGGCGACAAGATCACCCTGCCGCTGGCCCCGCTGGTGGCGGCCTGCGGGGCCTACGTCCCGCAGCTGTCCGGCCGGGGCCTCGGCCACACCGGCGGCACGCTCGACAAGCTGGAGTCGATCCCCGGCTGGCAGGCGTCCCTGTCCAACGACGAGATGCTCGCCGTCATCCGCTCGGCGGGCGCGGTCGTCTGCGCCGCAGGCACCGGCCTCGCCCCCGCCGACAAGAAGCTGTACGCCCTGCGCGACGTGACCGGAACCGTCGAGTCGATCCCGCTGATCGCCTCCTCGATCATGTCGAAGAAGATCGCCGAAGGGACCGGCTCGCTGGTCCTGGACGTCAAGGTCGGCTCCGGCGCGTTCATGAAGAACGTGGCCGACGCCCGGGAACTGGCCCGGACGATGGTCGAACTCGGCACCGACGCCGGTGTCCGCACCGTGGCCCTGCTCACGGCCATGGACCGCCCGCTGGGCCTGAAGATCGGCAACGCCCTCGAAGTCGAGGAGTCGGTCGAGGTCCTGGCCGGTGGCGGCCCCGCCGACGTGGTCGAACTGACGTTGACCCTGGCCAGGGAGATGCTCGAAGCCGCCGGAGTCTCGGGCAAGGACCCGGAACAGGCGCTCAAGGACGGCTCGGCGATGGACGCCTGGCGGCGCATGATCAGCGCCCAGGGCGGCGACCCCGACGCCCTGCTGCCCCGCGCGGCCGAGACGATGGAGATCACCGCCCCCGCCTCCGGCGTGCTGACCACCCTCGACGCCCTCGGCGTCGGCGTGGCGGCCTGGCGGCTGGGCGCGGGCCGGGCCCGCAAGGAGGACCCGGTGTCCTTCGGCGCCGGGATCGTGCTGCACGCCAAGCCGGGCGACATCGTCCGCCAGGGCCAGCCGCTGATGACCCTGCACGCCGACGAGACGGGCCGCTTCGACCGCGCCCTGGAGTCCCTCGACGGCGCCTACGAGGTCACCGAGAACACCGACCCGGGCCTGCTCCCCCTGGTCGTGGAGCGCGTCACCGCCTGAGACGTGAAAGAGCCTGCCCCGTGACCTGAGCAGCAGGTCGCGGGGCAGGCTTGTTCCCGGGGGCTCACCGGTTCGGGCGCTGCTGGTCCAGCAGGACGTCGGCGATGAGGTTGATGCGGCTGGTCGTCTCTTTCAGCGTGCGCAGCATCTCGGCCGCGACGGGGTCGCCGACGGGATCGGGGACCGGCGCCGACAGGGGGACGGCGCGGCGCGGCTGCGGGATCGGCGGGTGGTCGGGGGTTCGGGCCACCGGGCGGTCGGCCGGGACCGGGCGGCGGGCGGGTGGCGGGGCGGGCGGGAGTGCCCGGGGGGATGCGGGTGGGAGTGCCTGCCGCCGGGGGGCGGCGCGTTTGCTGGAACGGTCCTGAGGGCGGGACTTCACGGCGGTGCCGAAGGCCAGGCCCAGGCCCCCCGCGAAGATCGCGACGGCCAGCGACAGGAGCACGACGCTCGTGTAGCCGGGCATCGGCGCCTCCACCATGGGACGCTCCAGCAGGACGACCGTGACGGCGACGCCGATCGTGCCGCCCACCTGGCGGACGGACATGGTCGCGCCGACCGCCGTGGCGTGCTTCTCCGGGCCGGCGGTCAGCGCCGCCGCCGCGGAGGAGCCCGCGTTGAGCAGGCCGAAGCCGAGGCCCAGCGCGGCGTTGAGCGGCAGCCACACCTGGGTGACGTCGAGCGCCTGGCCGGTGCCGATGACCAGGTGCAGCAGGCCGATGCAGCTTCCGGCGATGATGACCGCGCCCAGGTAGATGACCGTGCGGGGGCCGCTGCGCTTGGTCAGGCTGCCGGCGATGACGCTGCCGATGAGGACACCGGCCGCGTTGGGGGCGATCATGGCGCCGATCAGCTCCGGCGACTTGAGCCACACGTCGCCGAGGAACAGCGGCATGACCACCAGCAGGGGGAGCGAGACCAGGCCGTAGAGGGCCGAGAGGGTACCGGCCAGGGCGAACCGGCCGTTCCGCCACAGGCCGAGGTCGATGGCGGGGGCCTTGTGGTGGGCCGACCTGGCCATCGTCGCCAGCAGCATCAGGGTCCCCCCGGACACCGCGCCGATGACGTAGGGGTCCCAGCCTCGGCGGGGTGACTGGACGACCGCCCAGGTGAGCATCGCCAGGGCGGCGCCCAGCAGCAGGCAGCCGATGATGTCGGGCACGACCCCCCGGGTGTGGGGCGGCCGGGGCAGCGTCATCGCCAGGGTCAGCAGGAGCAGGGTGATGAACGCGCTGGGCACGAACAGGACGCGCCAGCCGATCTCCATGTTCTGGCTGAACCAGCCGCCGAAGGCGTACATGGCGGTGCCGGCGACGCCCGTCGACGCGCTCCAGATGCCGATGGCGGCGGCCCTGCGGGAGGCGGGCACCGTCGCCAGCAGCATCGCCAGCGAGGCGGGGACCATGAGCGCCGCGCCGAGCCCCTGGGCGGCGCGGGCGGCGAGCAGCAGGCTCCACAGGGGAGTGGCGACCGTGCAGAACGCCGCGAGGGAGAACAGGGACAGCCCGATGGTGAGCAGCCGCCGCGGGCCGAACACGTCGGCGAGCCGCCCCCCGACCGGCAGCAGCGCCGCGTACGGGAGGGCGAAGGCGGTCAGCAGCCACTGGGTGTCGATCGGTGAGGAGGGCCCGAAGTCGCTCGCGGCGAGCTGGGGCACGCCGAGGGTCGCGCCGAGCGTGTCGGCCATGGTGATGCCCATGATCCCGGCGCAGACGATGACGGGCAGGAAGGTGGTCCGGCGCTTGTGGGAGCTGGGCGCCGGCCGTCCGCGTCCCTGGAGGCGGCGGGGTGGGTCGGTGAGCAGCGGCGGCAGGCCGTCGTCGCTTCGCTGCTGCGTGAGGACGCTCATTCGGCCGGCTTGCGCGCGGGTACGGGAGGCTGGGGGAGGGAGACTCGGCCGTCGCCGATGTACGTGTGCATCTCGGGTCCTTGCCGGGGGTGCGCCGGCCGGGCCTTCCTGGGCCACGGCCTGGGGTCCTCCTCCAGGAGGGGAAGGTCCCTTATGGGGGTCACGATCGCGGGGTGGAACTGCTCTTCGACGTAGAGGAACGGCCTGCCTCCGGCGAAGACCAGGTAGGAGCGGTAGACGCTGGGACGTCCGACCCCGCCCCACTCGCTCATCCGGCACCCGGTCTCGGTGATCACGCGGCGCTGTTCGACGGCCCCCTGCAGCACCTGGCCGAGGGGCGTCCCCCCGCCGTCGACGATGCTGCGGGCGACCAGGTGGCTCGACGTCATGATCACCGTGTTGTGCGAGATGGGCCGGCCGTCCGGACGGACGAGCTGCGATTTCCGGACGACCAGCGGCGCGTCGGCGTCGCCGGGAACCAGCGCCTTGACAGCCGCCCGTGGTCTCACTTGCGAGGACGGGACCCCTCGCTGGTCGAGCACACGGACGCGGAGCGGATGGCCGAGTAATGCCGCGAGTAATTGTGTGGTTGATCCGTCGTTGGCGAGGACCATTCGGGTCACGGCGTCGGCCGGGATGCTCATATGACCCTCCGTTCGCGTTCTGACAAAGAGTCTGACACAAGTTGAGAGCTTAATTACTTTCTGCAATAACGCAATAGTGCCGAGTTTCGGTCTCGTGTGAAAAACGGGGTTGACCGACGTCTTAGGTGCTGGTAGCCGTATCGGTCCTGCTGTAAGACTTCTTGTCAAATTCCTTTACAGAAATGCAAGTGACGGAAGATACTTGAGTCTGGATTGCCCTAGTTTGTGGTGGTATGTCCTGTGGGCAAGTTCACGGCAGATATGCATTTCCCCGTACGTCACCATTCTGCTTGACATCGGCCTGTCAATACTTCCAACATCATTTGCAGTAAGCCCGCGCGAACCCTCCTCCGTAAAGGTGGAAGTCAAGTGAACGTGCAATACCTGTTCGTTATGAACGGTGAAAGGGGCGGACTCCCGCTCTCCCGTACGGCGATGTCCCGGCACCGTCTGGTCGTGAAGAGCCGGCTCCTGGAGCGCCGGGTGCCCTGGCCCCACCGGGTCGCCGTGCGGACCCCCGCCCCGCACCGCGGCACCGTGGCGCTGATCGGCTCCGGCGGCCCCGGCGACACCGGGGCGCTGCTCGCCCAGGTCCGCCAGGGCGGCTACGACGTGGTGCTCGTCGACACCCTTCTCCCCACCGGTCTCCCCATGGGCGACGCCCCGGCGATCGCGGACCGGCTGCGCGTTCCGGCCATGACGGCCGCGGCCGTCGCCGAGGCGATCGAGGGCTACTCCCGCCGGGTCCAGGGCGTCATCTGCTGGGAGCCGCGCTACCAGCAGGTCGCGGCTGCGGCGGCGCTGCGGCTCGGGCTGCCCTCCTTCGGGGAGACCGCCGCCATCGGCAGCGCCGACCCCGTCAGCACCCAGGTCCTGCTCGCGGCGGCGGGCATGCGCACCCCCCGCTCGATCCTCGCCGTCTCGCCGGAGGAGGCCGACCGGGCCGCCCAGCTCATCGGCTGCCCGGTCCTGTTCGTCGCGCGCACCCCCGGGGGCAACCTGTCCCGGCGCCGGGTGGACGACCTCGCCGGCATCCCGGCCGGGTTCGCCGGAGCCCAGGCCGCCACGGGCGACAGCGGGGCCGTTCTCGTCGAGGAGGTACCGATGGGTTCACCGGTCACGGTGGAGTGCTGGGTGCGCTCGGGCGCGCCGATCGGGGTGGCGGTGGTCCGCCGGTTCGGTCAGTACGAGATCGTCGACGCCGCCGACCCCCTGACCGACGACGCCGACGTCGTCTCGGTGATCGAGGCCGCCGTGGCGGCCGTGGGCGTGCACGACGGGCACTGCGGCGTCGAGCTGCTGCTGTCCGACGACGGGGCGATCGTGACCGGTCTGCGGGCCGGCCCGCCCGACGCGCTGATCAGCCACGTCGTCGAACTCGTCACCGGGGTCAACATCCCGGCGGCGGCCGCGGCCATCAGCTGCGGCCAGGATCCCGCGCAGGACCGGCACCGCCAGCGCCGCGCCGCGCTCGTGACGCCCGTCGACATCCGCGCGCCCCGCCTGGAGGACCTCGACGACGACCTGCCCTACGCGGGCTGGATCGAGCGCTACGAGCCCGGCGGCCGGGCCGTCGTCACGGGCCGCAGCCCGCGCGAGTGCGCCCTGCGCGCCGCCCAGCTCCGGGCCGCCCACCTGCGCGCCGAGCACCTGTACATCCCGGCCGAGTGGCCGTTCCTGCCCCCGTCGTTCCAGCGCATCCGCGAACCGGAGCCCCAGCCGGTGACCGTCGCGGTGCCCGTGCCCGCGCCGACCCCGCTGCCCGTGCCCGCCCAGGTCGTTCTGGAGCCGCTGCCGCCCGCCCTCCCGGCCGCCGCGCCGCAGCTGATGATCGAACCGCTCGCCGTCCCGGCCCAAGAAGCCCCGGTGGAAGCCCCGGTGGACGCGGCAGCGGAGGTCGTGGCGGAGGTCGTGCCGGAGAACGTGCCGGAACCCGAACCGGAGGCGGCGGAGGAACAGCCGCCCGCGCCCGCGCGGCCGGTGATGCCGCCCAGCATGGCGAAGGCCCTGCAATGAGGGCGGGGAACTCGGCGGCCGTCTCCTTCTACGAGGAGTCCCCGGTTCCGGTCAGACGCCCGGGAACCGAGGAGGTCCGGCTGACGATGGCCCCCCTCCGCTCGGCTCCGGCCCGGTGGGACGAGCTCGTCCCCCGTACGGCGGCGGGGCTGTTCAACGGCCGGGCCTGGCACCAGACGCACGCCGACCCGGACGCCGCCGCCTGGCACGGGGTGGCCCTCGGCTGGGTCGGCGGCGCGGGGCGGCCCTCGCTGCGCACGGTGGTGCCGATGAGCCACTACGACCGGGCCCCCACCCGCCCCATGCTCGACCCCTCCCGGCTGTTCGGCTCGATGCTGCGCGGCGGCCGGCTGCGCACGCCGGAGGCGTGGGGGAGGATCACCCTGATCGGGGCGACCGCCGGATACCGCACCGTCCCCGTCTGCCACCCCGACGACGAGCACCTGTGGGCGCGCGCGGTCGAGTACGCGATCCCCGACGACGGCGCGGCCGTCATCCTCTACCTCGACGGCCCCACGGCCGGCCGCCTGTCCCGCTACTTCCCGCGCGCGCCCCTCATCCTGACCCACGCGCGGACCACCATGCGGATCCAGGGGGCCACCTTCGAGGAGCACCTGGCGGCGCTGCCGCGCTCGCGGCGGACGCTGGCCCACCGCGAGGAGCGCGTCTTCGAGGACGGCGCCCGCGTGGTCAAGGTGCTGCCGCTGACGGCGGCCCTGCTGCCCGACCTGGCCCGGCTGCACCCGACGCCCAAGGAGGCCACCTCCGCCGAGCGGGAACTGCGCCGCTACCTCGCCTCACCGCTCGCGGCCTCGGCTCACGTGATCATGGCAACGCACAACGGCGTCCCGGTCGGCTACCGGCTGGTCTTCCAGCACGGCGACGGCCTGGTCGCCCACCGCATCACGGTCGACCCCCGGCGCACCGGCCACTTCGCCGAGCAGCCGGTGCTCCAGGCGCACGCCCCGGTCCGGATGTGCCTGGCCCGGCACCTCCAGGAGATCGACTTCGGCGTCGGCGGGTTCACCGACAAGCTGCGGCGCGGCGCCCGGCTGCTGCCGCTGTGGTCGCTGCTGCTGCGCCCGCCGGTCGGCTGGACGGCCCGGCACACCCGCGAGGTCAACCGCAGGCGCGCGGGCGAGCTCTTCGACGCGTACGCGCAGGACATGGACGTCGACGACCTGGCCCTGCTCCGGCTCATCTCCCAGACCGGCATGTTCGCCGCCTAGAAGGAGCCCTCATGACGCACTCCATCTTCGGCTCGTTCGAGGACGAGTACTCCGGCCGCCGTCCCTACGCGGACGCCGACTCCATCACCACCCTGGTCGACTCCTTCCGGCTGGCGGCGACCGACGACGACGTCCGCGAGCTGTTCGACCAGCTCAACTACCATCTGGTCGCGGTGGAGAACCTGCTGACGTCCTGGTATGCCCGCAAGCATCCGGAGCGTCCGCTGCCGCTTCCGCGCCGACCAACGCGGTGATCGTGCGGGAGTCGGCGCCCGCGCAGACGGCCAGCACGACCGGGTCGCCGACCCCGCCCGCCCACGCCGCCCGCACCGCGAGGTCACGGGCGGCGGTGGCCAGCGCCTCGGTGTGAGCGGCCTCGGCGACGGCCCGCACGGCCGCCGCCACGTCGTCCAGCAGCGGACGGCAGGCCCGCGCCAGGCCCGCCGTCCGCCGGTCCAGTTCGGCCCGGCTCGCCGCCAGGGCCGTCAGGGTCTCCTCACGTGTGGGGGAGGGCCGCAGCGCGCGGACCCGGGCCTGGGTGAGGTCCCCGGCCTCCGCGAGCAGCCCGACCACGTTGACCCCCGCGGCCAGCGCCGCCCGGACCTCGTCGTCGCGCCCCCGGCGCGCCTCGCCCAGCAGGACGGCGGCCCGCGCCACCTCGGCCCGCGCCTCCGGACCGGGCCGCCCGGACGGCGGCAGCAGCAGCAGGTCGGACCCGAGCCCCTCCAGGATCCGCCCCAGCGTGTACGGGCTGATCCGCGCCACCTCGCACATCGCCGTCACCGTGCGGTGCCCCTCGCGCCAGGCCCGGCGGACGGCGTCCCCGTGCTCGGCCCGCCGCATGCGGACCAGGGCGGCCGAGGCGGCGATCCGGGCCAGGAAGGCGGCCTCCTGGGCCCGGGCCCGCGCCCGCACCTCCCGCCGGACCGCCCGCACCCGGCCCTCGGGCAGCCCGCTGGCCCGCATCAGGGCGGCGAGCCCGGTCACCCCGGCGCGCACGCACGCGCGCACCGCCTCGATGTGCCCGGCGTCGATCGGCTCGGAGACGAAGGGCATGTCAGCTTCCGGCAGCCCGGTCCAGGCGGCCACCAGGGCGGCGTCCCTGGCCCCGGCGGCGTGCAGGACCCTGAGCGTCTCCCGCAGCGTCTCCCCGGCCGCGTCGCCGGACCTGCGGGCCGCCGCGAGGTCGGCCGCCGCGGCGCGCACGGCGTCCAGGAGCGGCCCGGACCGCTGCCCGTGGACGGCCAGCCGCCGCGACCGCCGGGCGTGTGTGCGGCACTGGTCGCCCATCACGGCCCGGTTGGCGCAGCCCGCCGGCCAGACGCACAGGTAGGGCGTGCCGGCCGCGACGACCAGGACGGGCCGCCGGGCCAGGGCGGCGGCCAGTTCCTTGGACTTCCATCCGGCCTCGTCCGCGACGACCAGGCAGAGCGGCCCGCCGGCCTCCTCCAGCAGCAGCTCGGCGAACGAGATCAGGGTCGCCGCGCGCACCCGGCCCCGGTAGCGGGCCCGCGGATACCAGGCGAACCGCGTCTCACCCGCGCGGTCGAGGGCGACCATGAGGCTCAGGTCTCCGCCCAGCCGCGCCTCGGCGACGAACCGGACGGCCGCGCCCGCGCCGGCGTGCGCCAGGTAGCGCGGCAGGGTCTCCTGCTCCCAGCGGCCGGGCTCGGCCGACGGGGTCTCCTCGGGCCACAGGCCCTCGTCCCGCAGCGAGGAGACGGCGCGGGCCGCGTCGACGCCCAGCAGGGCGGTGAGGGTCCGCATGGTCAGCAGGGCGGGCGGGCCGGTCAGGACGAGGTCGCGCAGCCGGTCGCCGGGCACCGGCCGCCGCCGGGCGCGTTCCCGGGCGGCGGCGATCCGCACCTGGCGGTCGGCCGTCCCCACGGGGCCGCGCGGCGGGTGCTCCATCTCCAGCGAGGGCGGCTCGGGCCGGTGGAGTTCATGCCGCCGGTGGAAGTGGCGGCGGCACAGCGCCTGGACGGGGTCGTCCTCCGGGACCCGCCAGACGCGTTCGCCGCAGCCATCGGGCCAGGTGCAGTAGAAGGCGTCGCCCACGGTCGTGGCGGTGGCGTCGAGTTCCCGGGAGCGCCAGCCGGAGCCGTCGGTGACCACGAGGCACTGCGGGGCGGTGAGGTCCTCGCGCAGCCGCCGGGTGAAGTCGGCCAGCGTCGCGGCGCGCATGCGGCCCTGGTAGCGGGCCTCCTCGTACCAGGCGAAGCGGCGTTCCTGCCCGGGGGTGACGGCCAGCAGCAGCGTGCGCCCGCCCGGCAGCGGCACCTCCTGGACGAACCGCACGTCCGCGCCGGCCCCCGCCTCGTCGTGGAAGAGCGGTAGCACGTCGTGACACCAGCGGCCCACAGCGGGTGACCCCGGCGGCACCACCGGCGGCAGCGGTCCGTCGGGCCACAGGTTCTGCGCGGACAGCAGGACTTCGGCCTCGCCGGTACTGACCGGATGACCGATAACCCCGCCGAGCCGCTCGGCGAGCCGGCGCATCGTCCACAACCCGGAGGGCGGCCCGCCCACGACGGCCCGGCGCAGGTCGGGCGCCGAGGCGGTCGCCCGCACCAGGGGCGGCCGGACCGACCGGGCCGCGCCCCCTTCGCGCACCCACAGCGTCAGCGGCAGCGCGGCCACCCCGCGCGCGCATTCCGGCAGGTCGAAGACGGGATGGCGGGCCGCGATGAGACAGGTGGGGCGGCCGGTCCCGGCCACCAGCCCGGCCGCGAAGTCGAGGAACGTCGCCGCGCTCGCGGGCCCGGAGTAGGCCCGGAACAGCAGCGGGCCGCCCGGGATCAGGGCGTAGGCCAGGTGGAAGCCGAAAGTCGCGGCGGGGTGGGCCGAACGCGGCAGCGGCGCGCCGATGTCCACCAGCCCGCCGCGCATCAGGAGCGCGTCCTGTTCCCGTGCTTTCTCTTTTATGTACGCGTAACGCTGTTTCCACAATCGGTCGGCGCCGTCCGGCCACGTGACGAGAGAGTGACGCGGCCATAAACCGAGTGAACGCAGCAGCCGGCCGATGCTGGTGAGCGTCAATGAGACGCCGTGGTCACGCGCGACGAGCTCGTTCACGAGTTCCCGCGTCCACAGCCGCCCTGTCAAGCCCGACCGCTCCGGCTCGGCCAGCAGGGCGGTCGCCAGGTCGTGGAGGCCGTCGGGGGAGAGCGCGGACGGCCGGCCCTGCAACGGACTGGCCTGCAACTTCTCCGGGGCCGAGCGGGCCTGGCGGAGCCATTCGTAGATCGACGACCGGGAGACGCCCATGTTCCGGCTCACCTGGGCGACGCCCTCACCCGCCTCGACGCGGGTCACGGCGGCGGTGCGCAGGGACGCGAGGAAGGCGCGTCCGTCCACATCCCGCATTCGATGCGGCCGACTTGTCAAATCCTTGTCAATGACCGAGTAATGATCCACGTGCGACCAAATAACACGAATTCTCCCCCTATGCAAACAATCTACTCGTCAAAGGAGTCAGGAAACCTGACACAAATAGGGGCCCTCCAGGAGAGGTGCCCTGACCAGTGCCGTAGCGGCCGAGTATCTGCCGCCCCAAACCAGAATTTCGGTCCAGACGGGATGGGCATGAACTGAGAAAGGGTTACTGATTAGTCCCGTGAACACGTTTGCTGGTGGTCAAGTTGTCCTGTCACGTCTATGCTCCGTTTGACGCACTTGATCAAGGCGTCGCTTGACGCACCGTGTTAGGCGAGGAGCACAGTGCCCGAGAAGATCGCCCAACGTGTTCGAGCCGCTCGCCTGCAGAGAGGGTTGTTGCCATTCCAAGTGACGTCCGAACTGGACGCCGACTCGATCGAACGGATTGAAAGCGGAGACCTCGAACCCACCGCGGGCATGATCAGGATCATCGCGCGAGGACTCCACTGCTCCCCCCTGTGGCTGACCGACGGACTCGACCCGCACATGATCGCGGGACTTCGGGCCGAAGCCGCCAAGGCGGGCGCCGCCCTGGCGGAAGGGCGGTTCTCCGAGGCGCGGGACCGCTACGCGACGCTGCTCCGGCAGCCGCCGCTCGGCATGGTCCCCGACCTCTGGCGGCAGGCCGAGCTCGGCCAGGCCCACGCGGCCGAACGCGAAGGCGACCTCCCTCAGGTGATCACCAGGGTGACCCGCCTCCTCGACGCCCATCTCGACGAGCCCGCCGAGAGGGTGGCCCGGGCGAGCGGGCACTGGACGCAGTTCGTCGACTACCGCGTCCGGCTGGCCACCGTGCTGTGCCGGAGCCACCTCGAAGCGGGTGACATTTCGGCCAGCGTGGCCGTCGGCGAGCGCGCGCTCGACCGTGAGATCGGCGCGGCCGGCTGGACTTCGAGCGTCATAGAGCTCGGTTGCGCCCTGATTTCGACCTACGGAGAGCAGGTCGACCTCGGTTCTCACCCCGAAGAGGCCGGACATGGTTCGCATCTGCGATTGCATCTGCTGCTGAGCGAGCTGACGAGCGCCGCGATAGAGCTCGGAGAGCCCCGCGGCCGAATTGCGGTCGCCTGGCAGAACGGGATCACGGCCGCGAGATCGAAAATGTCGTCCACCGCGAGAGGGCTTTTCGAGCAGGCGCTGTCCCTCTACGCGGCCGGCTACCACGATCCCCACGGCCTGGCGCGGCTCCGGGCGAGCATGGCCGGGGAGATGGTCACGGCCGACCCCGAGGCGGTCGAGGAGATCCATCCGCTCCTCATGGGGGCCCAGATCGAGCTGGCCGACGCGGCGGCCGGGATCGTCGACCGGGGCCGCTGCACCCTCGCGCTGGCCCGCGCCGACGTCCTCAGAGGCGATCACCGCCAGGCCGTCGACCGGGCCAACGAGGTCGTCAAAGCCGTCGGCGAGACGGCCGCGCTGCTGGTCGTCCACGCCTCGGAGGTCATCGCCGAGGCACACCTGCGGCTCGGCGAGGCCTGGGAGGCCGAACAGGCCCTCGTGGCCGCCGCCGAGCGCTGGGAGACGATGACCTCCCGCGAACGCGCCTCGGCGATGTGGATGCGGGTCGCCGACCTCAGATCGCGGGGCGGCGACCTGGAAGGCGGCCGAGCGGCCCTGGACCGGGCGCTCGCCGTGATCGGGGTCTGAGCCCGCGCAGCAGGTCGGCGGGCTCCCGTCCCAGGTGCCGCAGCACGCAGCACAGGTGCGGATAGACGGCCTCGGCGCGCGGATAGCGGTCGGTGGGCGCGGCGCGCTCGTGCGCCTCGAAGGCGGCGATCAGCGCCTCGGGATAGTCGGCCAGGTAGACGCCCGAGATGCGCGGCGCGAACATCGACAGCTCCCGGTCGAGCTGCCAGTAGTAGGACACCAGGTCGGTGAGCGGCTCACACGCCTTGACCAGGTCGTCGTGGTTGTCGAAGCGGGGCACCGGATGGTCGTGGTCGCAGAAGGGCAGGTCGTCCTCGGACGCCACCTCCTCCGGCTCTCCGGGGTCGAGGGGCACGTCGGGGAACTCGATCTCGCTCTCGCCGCCGGTCTCCAGCAGGATCCGGCGGGCCGTGGCCAGCGGGGGATAGCCGAGGGTGAGGCCGCGCAGGGCCCTCGGCAGCTCGGCGAACGCGTCCATGCCCGCGAAGGTGTGGTTGGCGGGGGATTCCTTGCGATGGGACAGCAGCGCCCAGGCGGCCGTCTCAGCGGCTTCTGGGGGCAGCGCGTCGCGGTAGCAGGCGACGAGCGCCTCCAGCTCGAACAGCTCTCCGTACGTCTCCTCGCGGCCCGCCGTGATGTGCAGGGCGTTGCCGTCGACGAGCTCGCGGTGGTATTCCAGGCCCACTCTGCGGGCGCGGGTGCACCAGGCCTGCGCCTCGTCGAGCGGAAGGGTGAATCGGCCGAACGGCTTGCGCCCGGAAAGGAGGGCGCCGGCGATCCAGCGTTCACTCCAGCCGGGTCCGTCGTAGGGGGAGGGATCGGCGAGATCTCGCAGTAGCCCTTGAGAAAGGATCTCATTCCACGGGCTCACTAGAGAACTTCTGAATCCATTCATGGCCGGCCCGGTGAAATCCCAGACCCGGTATCCGTGCCACACGGCCAGTATCCGCGTCCAGGCGCCGAACTCGCTTTCCGCGCGTTGTCCGTCGTATAGGCCGTGCAATGGGTTGCCGAAGTCGTCCTGGAAGGGTCCGGGTTGGCACCGTCCTACGGGGCTCACCGGCGTTCGATCATCATATAGGGGCGTCCAGCCGCGCACGGGGCCGGGCCTCCTTTCCGCCATAGGGATTGTCAGGCTCCCCACCGGCACCTTCAGAAGCGCGCCGAAACCGAAAAGAATTTTGCCTGATCAACGATCGGTCGCGCAATGCACCAAATTAACCATGATGGGCAAATTGCGCTGCACGTGCATCCTCACGTGCCTCCGAAAAATACTTTCCCTTTTCGTGCGGTCCGAAATAGGCGGACGACGGCGGATCCGCGGGAGGGCGGCGATCAGGCGGGCGTGGTCCCCAGATGGGCGCGGAGCACCCGCCGCTGCGTGGGCAGCGCCTCAGAATGACGTACGCGCCCGGCGTCGGTCAGGTTCACGAAGACCCCGCGCCGGTCGTCGGCGCACATCGACCGCACCACGAAGCCCGACTTCTCCAGCCGGGCGATCAGCCGGGAGAGGGCGCTCTGGCTCAGGCTCACGCCGGCGGCGAGCTCCTGCACGCGGAACTTGCCGCCCGGGCTCAGGCAGACGCCCTCGACGAGCCGGTCGAGCACCTCGAACTCGCTCACGCCCAGGTCGTGGTGGTCCTGCAGCTCGCGCTCCAGGTCGGAGACGATCGCGGCGTGCCTGGCGGACAGCTCACGCCAGGTCGAGACCACGTCGGCGTCGACGTCGTTGTCGATCTCGGTCATCGTTCCACTCCAGATTTCCTTCGCCGCACCATAGCACCGGGACCAGTCGTATGCAAACGCATTATTTGCTTGTGCATTGAATGCATGTGCATGTAACGTCCTCGACCATGATGTCTACTCGTGAGGGCCGCTGGGGGGCCTCCCTTTGGGGCGTCCTCATCGTGCTCTGCACCGTCGTCTTCCTCGACGGACTCGACGTTTCGATGGTCGGCGTGGCGCTGCCGTCCATCCAGGCCGAACTCGGCATGTCGACCTCGGCGCTCCAGTGGGTGGTCAGCGGGTACGTCCTCGGCTACGGCGGCCTGCTGCTCCTCGGCGGACGGACCGCCGATCTGCTGGGGCGGCGCCGGGTCCTGCTCGTCGCCCTGGGCGTCTTCGCCTTCGCCTCCCTGCTCGGCGGCATCGTCGACAGCGGCGCCCTGCTCATCGCGGCCCGGTTCGTGAAGGGCATGTCGGCCGCCTTCACCGCCCCCGCGGCGCTGTCGATCATCACCACGACCTTCGCCGAGGGGCCCGAGCGCAACCGGGCCCTGAGCATCTTCACCGCCTGCGCGGCCAGCGGTTTCTCCCTCGGGCTGATCCTGTCCGGGCTGCTGACCGAGCTCGGCTGGCGGTGGACCTTCCTCATGCCCGTGCCGGTCGCCATCGCGGCGCTGATCGCCGGGGCCCGGCTGCTGCCCCGCTCGGAGGAGCGCGGCGAGGGCGGCTACGACGTCTTCGGGGCGCTCACCATCACCGGCGGCATGCTGCTGCTCGTCTTCACCGTGGTCGAGGCTCCGGAGGTGGCGGTCGCCCGGACCGTCGCGACCGGGGTCGTCGCCCTCGTCCTGCTGGGTGTGTTCGTCTGGTGGGAGCTGCGGACCAGGCACCCCTTGGTCCGGCTCGGGATCCTGCGGTCGGCGCCGCTGCGCCGGGCCAACCTCGGGCTCGTCATCCTCTTCGGGTCGTACGTCGGGTTCCAGTTCGTCGCCATGCAGTTCTTCCAGAACACGCTCGGCTGGTCGGCGCTGGCCACCTCGCTGGCCTTCCTGCCGGCGGGGCTGCTCGTGGCGCTGTTCTCCACCCGGGTCGGGTCGCTGGCCGACCGCCACGGCACCCCGAAGATCATCCTGGGCGGGGCGGTGTCGCTGGTCGCCGCCTACCTGATCTTCCTGAACGTCGCGTCGAACCCGACGCTCTGGCTCATCATCCCGGGGATGCTGCTGCTCGGCGCGGCGTTCGCGCTGGCGTTCCCCTCGCTCAACATCCAGGGGACCAACGGGGTCGCCGACGCGGAACAGGGGCTCGCGTCGGGGCTCATCAACACCTCGGGCCAGGTCGGCGGGGCGGTCGTGCTGGCCGTCGTGACCGCCACCCTGACGTCGAGCGGGTCGGTCCAGGCCGCGATCGTCGTCTCGGCCGTGTTCGCCCTCATCGGGCTCGGCATCGCGATCACGGGGGTGGTCGGGGCGCGGGCCGCCGCCCGCTCCGCCGAGCCGGTTCTGGAGGCCGTGTAGCAGATCATATTTGCGCAGGTGACGGTAGTATGCCGCAATGACCCTGCCCACTTTTGAGCAGATCCGCCAGGCCCCCAAGGTGCTTCTTCACGATCACCTCGACGGGGGCCTGCGCACGGAAACGATCATCGAGCTGGCGCGTGAGACCGGCTACGACAAACTGCCCTCCACCGACGCCGCCGAGCTGGCCGCGTGGTTCCGCGAGTCGGCCGACTCGGGGTCGCTGGAGCGCTATCTGGAGACCTTCGCCCACACCGTGGGCGTCATGCAGACCCGCGAGGCACTGGTCAGGGTGGCCGCGGAGTGCGCGGAGGACCTCGCGAACGACGGAGTGGTCTACGCCGAGGTCCGCTACGCCCCCGAACAGCACACCGAGCGCGGCCTGACGCTCGACGAGATCGTCCAGGCCGTCAACGAGGGGTTCCGGATCGGGTCCGAAGGACGCGGCATCCGGGTCGGCGCGCTCCTGACGGCCATGCGCCACCAGGCGCGGTCGATGGAGATCGCCGAACTGGCGGTGCGCTACCGCGACGTCGGCGTGGTCGGCTTCGACATCGCCGGGGCCGAGGCGGGCTACCCGCCCACGCGCCACATCGACGCCTTCGAGTACCTCCAGCGGGAGAACGCCCACTTCACCATCCACGCCGGTGAGGGCTTCGGGCTGCCGTCGATCTGGCAGGCCATCCAGTGGTGCGGGGCCGACCGGCTCGGCCACGGGGTGCGGATCATCGACGACATCACCGTGTCGGGAGACGACGCGAAGCTGGGCCGGCTGGCCGCCTACGTGCGGGACATGCGGATCCCGCTGGAGATGTGCCCGACGTCCAACATCCAGACCGGGGCGGCCGACTCGATCGCCGACCACCCGATCGGGCTGCTGCGCCGCCTCCAGTTCCGGGTCACCGTCAACACCGACAACCGGCTGATGAGCGGCACCTGCGTCAGCAAGGAGTTCGCCCAGCTCGTCGACGCCTTCGGCTACGGCTGGGACGACCTCCAGTGGTTCACCGTCAACGCCATGAAGTCGGCTTTCATCCCCTTCGACGACCGGCTCGCGCTGATCAACGGGGTGATCAAGCCGGGGTTCGCGCAGTTGAAGTGGCGCGCATGACCTTCCGTTCGAAGACGGCCTGGTTCTTCGGCTGGGCGTGGCTGGTGTTCGTCGTGATCAACACGGTCGACCTGATCGTGCGGGGCACGCTGCCGTCGGCGCTGGTCGTGGGCGCCTTCCTCGGCCTCGTGACGTGGATGACCTACTTCCTGGCGCTGCGGCCGGCCACGATCACCGAGGCGGGGGGCGTGCGGGTCCGCAACCCGTTCCGGACCGCCTACCTGCCGTGGGCGTCCATCGACGAGGTCACCGTTACCGGCGCGATCACGATCACCGCCGGTGAGCTGACCGTCCGCTGCTGGACGCCGATGCCCACCGCGCGCGAGCGGGCCAAGAGCCTGCGGACGCAGGACCGCCAGGTCAGGCGGGGCCGCTATCCGACCTCTCAGCCGACCCTCACCAAGGGCGAGCAGGCCGCCCGCGAGGCGATGGCCGGCCGCACCCACGCCGACTGGGTGGCCGACCAGATCAGGGAACAGGTCACCACGAAGAAGCGCGACTCCACCGGCGAGCCGGCCGTGACGTGGGCGGTCGACTCGATCGCCGCGACGGTGGCGATGGTGGTGCTGGCCGTCGCGGCGATCCTGGTGCTCTAGAGGTCCAGGGCCGTGCGGAGATCGGCCTTCAGCGCCTCGATCTGAGCGGCCGCCGCCTCCCGCGTCTCGACGATCCCGGTCACCGGGAGCACGAGTTCCAGGTAGCACTTGAGCTTCGGCTCGGTGCCGCTCGGCCGGATCACCACCCGGCCGCCGCCGGACAGCCGGTAGCGCAGGCCGTCGGTCGGGGGCAGGTCGGGGGAGCCCGCCGCCAGGTCGTCGACCGCCTCGACGGTCCGGCCGCCCAGCTCGGCGGGCGGGTCGGCCCGCAGCCGGGACATCGCGCCGGTGATCTGGGACAGGTCGTCGACGCGGAAGGAGAGCTGGCTGGTGGCGTGCAGGCCGTAGCGGACCGCCTGTTCGTCGAGCAGGTCGGTGAGGCTCAGGCCGCGCTGCTTGGCCTCGGCGGCGATGGCCGCGACGGTCAGCGCCGCGCCGATGCCGTCCTTGTCGTGGACGGGCAGGCCCTCGTCGGAGCCGACGCTGTACCCCAGCGCCTCCTCGTAGCCGAAGACCAGCCCCTCGCCGGCCTTCATGATCCACTTGAACCCGGTCAGGGTCTCCCGGTGTCGCACGCCGTGGGCCTCGGCGATCCGCCCGAGCAGCGACGACGACACGATCGTGGTGGCCACCAGGCGGTCGGGTCCGCTCGTCGAGCGCAGCACGTGTTCGGCCAGCAGCCCGCCGACCTCGTCACCCGTCAGCATCCGGAACGTGCCGTCGGCCTGCCGGGCCCCCACGGCGCAGCGGTCGGCGTCGGGGTCGTTGGCGATCACCAGGTCGGCGCTGACGGCCGAGGCGGAGGCCAGCTCCAGGGCCAGGTCCATCGCGCCCGGCTCCTCCGGGTTGGGGAAGGCCACCGTCGGGAAGTCGGGGTCGGGCCGCGACTGCACCCCCACGCTCATCGGCGAGGCGAACCCGGCCAGCATGAACGCCTGCCCCAGCGTGGTCCCGCCGACGCCGTGGAGAGGGGTGTACGCCACCCGCAGATCCCGCGCCGAACCCAGCGGCAGCGACGTCACCGCCTCCAGATAGGGGGCGAGGATGTCGCGGGCCGACAGGGTCGTCCAGTCTTCGCCGAGGGGCAGCTCGTCGACCCGCCCGGCCGCGTCGATCGCCGCCGAGATCTCCGCGTCGACCGGCGGGATGATCTGCGCGCCGTCGCCCCAGTAGACCTTGTAGCCGTTGTCGCGGGGAGGGTTGTGCGAGGCCGTCACCATCACCCCGGCGTCGGCCTTGAGGTGGCGGACCGCGAAGGCCAGCACCGGCGTCGGGAAGAGCCCGCCCATCAAGGACACCTGGAGGCCCGCCCCGGTCAGGACGGCGGCGGTGTCGCGCGCGAACACGTCGGAGTTGTGCCGCGCGTCGTATCCGACGACCACGTGACGGCCCGGCCCCAGCACGGCCGCCAGCCCGGCCGCCGCGCGCATCACGGTCACCCGGTTCATCCGGTTGGGGCCCGCGCCGAGTTCGCCGCGCAGACCGGCCGTGCCGAACTCCAGCTTCGCGCCGAACCGGTCGGTCAGCCCGTCGTGGTCGCCCGATTCCAGGAGCGAGGCCAGTTCCGCCCGGGTCACCGGGTCGGGGTCCTGGCCGAGCCACTCCTGCGCGCGTGCCGTCAGATCGTTCATCGCCGTCCCCGAGTTCAGAGCTTGCCGACGACCTGGCTGAGCAGGCCACCCATGCGCTGCGCGGTGGCCCTGCCGACCTCGAGGACCTCCTCGTGGTTCAGCGGCTCCCCGACGAGCCCGGCGCCCGGATTGGTGACCAGCGACAGCGCCAGCACCTCCGCGCCGCACTGCCGGGCCGCGATGGCCTCCAGCACAGTGGACATGCCGATCAGATCCCCCCCAAGGGTGCGGAGCATGCGGATCTCGGCCGGAGTCTCATAAGTCGGGCCGCGGAAGGCGACGTACACGCCCTCGGCGAGCGACGGGTCGGTCTCCCGGGCGAGCGCGCGCAGCCGCTTGGAGTAGACCTCGGTCAGGTCGAGGAAGGTCGCGCCGGTCAGCGGGTTGGCGCCGGTCATGTTGATGTGGTCGCTGATCAGGACCGGGTCGCCCACGTTCTGGGTCTCCGGGCGCAGGCCGCCGGCGGCGTTGGTCAGCACGACCACGCGCGCCCCGGCCGCGCATGCGGTCCGGACGCCGTGGACGACCGGCTCGACGCCGAGGCCCTCATAGAGGTGAGTGCGGCCCAGGAAGATCAGGACGTGCTGCCCGTTGGGGGCCTTGACGGCCCGGATCCGCCCCGCGTGGCCCTCGACGGCCGGGGGCGCGAAACCGGGCAGGTCGGTCGAGGGGAACTCCGCCAGGGGCTCGCCGATGGCGTCGGCGGCCGGCACCCAGCCGGACCCCATCACGAGCGCGACGTCGAACGCGTCGACACCCGTCTTCGCGCGCAGCGCGGACGCCGCGTCGGCGGCCAGGGAAAATGCGTTACTCACGCCCCCGAGCGTACAGATCAGTCACCGAGGGACTTACAGGGACGTGCACGCAGTTCGTGGACGTAGTCATCGGGAGCTCCAGCCTTCTCGGCGGCGTCGGCGATGATGCCGAGATAGCGCGCCGAGGGAAGCCCGCCCTCATAGGAGTCGACCACGTAGAACCAGGCCAGCACGTCGCCGTCGAGCGTGGCCACCCGCAGCCGGATCTTCTTGTAGAGCCCCAGGTCGAGGCCGGTCCAGCGGTCGAGGGACGGCTCGTCCCACTCCGGGACGTCGTAGAGGACGATGAAGACCTGCGCGCCCTCGTCTTCGACCACCGTCGCGAGCGGGCCCTCCCAGCCGACGTCCTCCCCGCCGAAGGTGAGCCGCCAGCCGTTCAGCCAGCCGGTTCCCCTCATCGGCGAGTGGGGCGCCCGCTCAGCCATCTGCTTCGGATCCATGTTGCTGCCATAGGCGGCGTATACAGGCACCGCATCAGACTAGACCAAGATCGCCCGCCGGGCCGGTCGTGGCGGTTGCGCGTAGTCGTGCCGTTACACCTCCCCGGGTACGGAAGAATGGGACATGTGACGAGGATCGTGATCATCGGCGGCGGCCCCGGCGGATACGAGGCGGCCCTGGTCGCCGCCCAACTGGGAGCACGGGTCACCGTGGTCGAGGAAGAGGGGCCGGGCGGCGCCTGCGTCCTGACCGACTGCGTCCCCTCGAAGACCATGATCGCGACCTCGGTCCGCAAACAGGCCCTCGTCGACGGCACCTCCCTGGGCGTCCACTTCACCGGCGGCCCCGACGGCGACGTCGGCGGCGCGGTGGCCGACATGCCCGTGGTGAACCGCCGCGTGAAGGAGCTGGCCCGCGCCCAGTCGGCCGACATCGCCGCCCGCCTGGCCGCCGAGAACGTCGAGGTCGTCAGGGCCCGGGGCCGTCTGGTCGAACCGGGCACCGTCCGGGCCGGCGACCGCACGATCAGGGCCGACGTCGTGATCGTCGCCACCGGCGCCACCCCGCGCGTCCTGCCCGGGGCCGAGCCCGACGGCGAGCGCATCCTGACCTGGCGGCAGATGTACGACATCGACGAGCTCCCCGAGAAGCTGATCGTCGTCGGCTCGGGCGTCACCGGCGCCGAGTTCGCCGGGGCCTACATGTCGCTGGGCTCCGAGGTCACCCTGGTCTCCTCGCGCGACCGCATGATGCCCAACGAAGACGCCGACGCGGCCGAGGTCCTCGAAGAGGTCTACCGCCGGCGCGGCATGAACGTGATGGGCCGCTCCCGCGCCTCCTCGGTCAAGCGGACCGCCGACGGCGTGGTGGTGACCCTCGAAGACGGCCGCACCGCCGAGGGCACCCACTGCCTGATGACCGTCGGCATGGTCCCCAACACCTCCGGCATCGGCCTGGAGGACAACGGCGTCAGGCTCGACCGCAACGGCTTCATCGAGGTCGACAAGGTCTCCCGCACCTCCGCCCCCGGCGTCTACGCCGCGGGCGACTGCACCGGCGTCCTCATGCTCGCCTCGGTCGCCGCCATGCAGGGCCGCATCGCCGTGTGGCACGCCCTGGGCGAGGCCGTCCAGCCGATCCGCCTCGCGACGGTGGCCTCCAACATCTTCACCGACCCCGAGATCGCGGCGGTGGGGGTGACCCAGAAGCAGGTCGAGAACAAGGAGGTCGACGCGAAGGTCGTCAAGCTGCCCCTGGCCACCAACGCGCGGGCCAAGATGCAGGGCTTCAACGACGGCTTCATCAAGATGTTCTGCCGCCCCAACACCGGCATCATCCTCGGCGCGGTGGTGGTGGCGCCCCGCGCGTCCGAGCTGATCCTCGCGCTGTCGGTGGCGGTCCAGCACCGCCTGACGGTCGACCAGCTGGCCCACACCTTCGCGGTCTACCCCTCGCTCTCGGGCTCGATCACCGAGGCAGCGCGCCGCCTGATGTCCCCGCTCACCGCGGGCATCTAGTCTGTCGGTCCCGCCGCCTAGGTTGAGGGCATGACGATTCGGCGGATGGACCATGTCAGCATCGTGGTCGACGACCTCGCGGCCGGTGTCGGCTTCTTCACCAGGCTCGGCATGCAGGTGGAGGGCTCGGCGCCCATCGAGGGCCCGTCGGTCGACGCCCTCAACGGCATCGACGGCCTCCGGGCCGAGATCACGATGCTGCGGACCCCCGACGGCCACGGCAGGGTCGAGCTGACCAGGTTCCACGCCCCGGCGGCCTTCAGCCAGGGAGACCAGGCGAGACCCAACGCCCTGGGGCTGCGCAGCATCATGTTCCAGGTCGACGACCTCGACGAGACACTCGCCAGGCTGGGCGCCGACCTGGTGGGCGAGGTCGTCCACTATGAAGACGCCTACCGGCTCGCCTACGTCCGGGGGCCCGAGGGCGTCATCGTGGCCCTGGCCCAGCAGCTCGATTCCTAGCGGGGCAGCACCGACCGCACCCGGTGCAGCGCCTGCCGCCCGTGGTGCACCGCCGCCGCGGCGGCGTGCAGCTCCTCCGGCGTCCGGGCCAGGTAGAGCGCCTGCTTGGCCGCCTCGTAGGCGTCCAGCGCGGCCCGCCAGTCGTGGCTCGGGCCGCTGACCGCGTTGACCTTCATGTCGAAGTCGAGGGTGTCGATCTCCTCGCCCAGCCGGGTCACGTCCTCCTCCGCGGCCCGGCGGGCCAGGGCGAAGTTCGCGTCGGTGCGGCGGGTGCGCTGGTGGCTCACGCCCCAGACGATCAGGGTCAGGCTCAGTCCGAGCGCGCCGGCCAGGATGATCAGCAGGGCGGGGGACATCCCCAGGATCCGGGGCGGCACGTTGCGGCTCGGGATGGCGGAGATGTCGTCGCCGGTGTCGGTCGCCGGGGGGTCGTACTGCGTGTCCTCGGGGACATCGGTCGCACCCTCCCCGGCGCCGCTCAGGTTCACGTCGTCGGCCTGGATGAAGCTGGCCTTGTCGATCACCGCGCCGGTGAAGTCGGCGCCCTGGAGCTCGGCCTGGGTGAACTCGGCCTCGGTCAGGTCGGTCCCCTTGAAGACGGCGTGCTGCAGCTCGCCCTGGCCGAACGTGGCCTCCTTCATCTTGGCGCCGGAGAAGTCGGCCTTGCGGCCCTTGACCTGGCCGAGGGTGGCCTCGTTGAGGTCGGCGCCGACCAGCTTGGCGTTGGTCAGGGTGACCTGGGTCAGGTTGGCCCTGGTCATGATGGCCTCGGTCAGGTCGGCGTTGGGGAACTCGGCCTGGCCCGCCTCGACGTCCACGAGGATGGCCTTCCGCAGGTCGGCCTGCTTGGCCCGCAGCTGGCCCAGGTCGGCGGAGGTGAGGTCGGCGCCCTGGAGGTCGGCATACTCCAGGTGGGCCTGGGTGAAGTCGGCCTCCTTCATGGAGGCGTTGCGGAGGATCGCGCCGGTCAGGTCCTTCTGGGTGAAGTCGACCTCGTCGAGCTTGGCGCCGGTCAGGTCGGCGCAGCGCAGGTTGCTCGGCAACTGGCGGCCGTTGGTGAAGTCGGCGCCGCGCAGCTGGGGGCCGGAGCCCTTCTGACAGGGCCCCGCCGTGGCATGGGCGGCGGTGGCCGGGGCGAGGGCCAGGGAGAGAACGAACAGCGAAGCGACGACGGCACGCACGGGAAACAGCCTCCTGAGGGGATGATCCGAGTTTCTCACGGGCCCTTTCGCCCCGCTTGCAGTCGTCTTGCTCAACCGTTTTAAGGCTTTTCTCCGTTACGGCTCCGCCTACCCTGACCCCGACCGCCGTCCCGCACCTCACCGCGACCGGCGCCGACCGCCCCCGCGCCGCCGCTCTCCGACGACAGACGCGAAAAGGCCCCGCGACCTCCCGAAGAGGTCGCGGGGCCCGAGCCCTGAGCGGGGGGACTACCAGTCGCCGCCGCCGAAGTCTCCGCCGCCGAAGTCGCCGCCACCCCAGTCGCCGCCGCCGCCGAAGTCGCCACCGCCGCCGCCGAAGTCGCCGCCGAAGTCGCCGCCGCCGTCGGCCGCCACGCCGTCGGCGTAGCCCGCGCCGTAGCCGCCGTAACCGAAGCCGCCGAAGGCGCTGCCGAGCATCGTACCGACGAGCATGCCGGTCAGCAGGCCGTCGAAGCCGCCGTAGTAGCCGTTGGCGTAGGGCTGGTAGGCCGGGCCGGCCGCCCAGTAGGGCGCCCGCTGGCCGTTGGGCAGGACGACCTCGCGCATCTGCGGGTCGAAGCCGCGCTCGATCGCGTCGGCGTCCATCGCGCAGGCGGGGACGTCGCGCAGCGCGCCGCCGGGCGGGGCCCAGCGCACGTTGCGGACCGACGGGCCGTGCTGGGGGTTGAAGAAGCACGGCGGGAGCCGCTCGGGGAGCGGCAGCTGGTTGACCTTGGCCTTCACGACGGCCAGGGCGTAGCGGCCGTCTTCCAGGGTGGCGGTGACGTCGCGCAGTTCGTCGGCCCGCCGGACCTGGGTGAGCTGGACCTTGGCCTTCTCGTAGGAGTCGAGGGCGTGCTGCCAGTCGTGGTCGGTGCCGGCCGCCGGGAGCATCTTGGCGTCGAGGTCGAGCGAGGTGATCTCCTCGCCGAACTTGGTGACGTCTTCTTCGACGGTCTGCTTGACGGCCTTGAGCTCGGCCGCCTCCTTCTCCTCGCGACGGCGCTTGTTCCGGCGCGCGATCAGCCAGATGCCGCCGCCGCCGACCACGGCGATGACGCCGAGGGTGGCCCAGACGCCGCCGTTGCCGCTGATCGTGTCACCGGGCTTCAGCGGGGCGGTGCGGTTGCCGCCGAGGTACATCTCGACCCGGTTCGTGAACTCCTGCATCACGGCGACCGGGTTCTCGACGTGGGCGCTGGCGGACTCGTTGGCCATCGTGGCGACCGCGCGCTGGGGGAACGCCGTGGTGCCGGCGAAGAGGGTCGTGCCGTCGATGACCGCCACGGTCGCCGCCGAACGGCCCTCCTTGTCGAGCTGGGTGAGCAGGCCCGGGATGAACTGGGCGACGTTGGCGCGGGTCACCGTGCCCTCGGGCAGCGCGACCGCGTAGATCGGATATTTGGCGTCGTCGAGAGTCGTGGAGATCTCCGACTGCTGCGCACTCGTCAGGGGAGACCCGCTCAGGGTGAACAGCGGGTTGGTCTTCCACGCGCCGATCACCGTGGCCGCGTCGGGAGGCGCGGCAGCTGCCCCTGCCGGAGGACTCACCAGGAACAGGGCGGACAGACCGATGAACAGTGCCCCGATGACTGCCCCGAGGCGGCCAAGCGGGTGGGATTTTGTCACGATTCGGGCCTCCTTCGCCCTTGAGGACGAACGGCGTTGCGCGATGGTTCCGCTGCCCTCCACCGTATCCGCCTCCGGAGCACGCCAAGCGCACGGAAACCCCGGAGAACCAGGGCTGTCCGCTCGCCGCGAAATCCGTCAGGCGTCCTTGATCTCGCAGATGACCGAGCCCGCGGTGACCGTCTGCCCGACCCCGGCCGCCAGCCCGGTGATCACGCCCGTCTTGTGCGCGGTGAGCGGCTGCTCCATCTTCATGGCCTCCAGGACCACGATCGTGTCGCCCGCCGCCACCGCCTCGCCGTCGCCGACGACGACCTTGACGATCGTCCCCTGCATGGGGCTGACCAGCGAGTCCCCGGAGGCCGCCGCCTTCTTGGCGGCTCCGCCGGCCCGCTTGGGAGCCTTCT
Organism: Herbidospora cretacea; assembly: GCF_001570605.1. Classification (GTDB taxonomy): domain Bacteria; phylum Actinomycetota; class Actinomycetes; order Streptosporangiales; family Streptosporangiaceae; genus Herbidospora; species Herbidospora cretacea. The sequence continues at coordinate 103,497 of NZ_BBXG01000021.1, forward strand.
GGACGGTCTTCGCCGGCGCGCCCATCGAGGGCAGCACCACCTCGATCCGCCGGCCCCCGACCTCCACGGTGATCCGCTCACGCGAGACCGGCTCGGCCGTCTCCTGGACGCCGTCGTAGGGCGGGATGTCGTTCACGAACTCGGTCTCGATCCACCGCGTGTGCACCGAGAACGGCTCGCCGGTGAACGCCGGGTCGGACACGATCTTCCGGTGGAACGGGATGACGGTCGGCATCCCGTCGATCTCGAACTCCGCGAGCGCCCGCCGGGCCCGCTCCAGCGCCTGCGTGCGGGTGGCCCCCGTCACGATCAGCTTCGCGACCAGAGAGTCGAACGACTGGGGCACCGTCATCCCGGCCTCGTAACCGGAGTCGAGCCGGACGCCCGGCCCCGAGGGGGTCCGCATCGCGGTCAGCGTGCCCGGGGCGGGCAGGAAGCCGCGCCCGCCGTCCTCGGCGTTGATCCGGAACTCGAACGAGTGGCCGCGCAGGTGGGGGTCGCCGTAGCCGAGGGTCTCGCCGTCGGCGATCCGGAACATCTCGCGGACCAGGTCGATCCCGGACACCTCCTCGGTCACCGGGTGCTCCACCTGGAGGCGGGTGTTGACCTCCAGGAAGGAGATCGTGCCGTCCTGGCCGACGAGGAACTCGCAGGTCCCGGCCCCCACGTACCCGGCCTCGCGGAGGATGGCCTTGGAGCTGTCGTACAGGATGACCATCTGCTCCTCGGTCAGGAACGGCGCGGGCGCCTCCTCGACGAGCTTCTGGTGGCGGCGCTGGAGCGAGCAGTCGCGGGTCGAGACGACGACCACGTTGCCGTGGGCGTCGGCCAGGCACTGGGTCTCGACGTGGCGCGGACGGTCGAGGTAGCGCTCGACGAAACACTCGCCCCGGCCGAACGCGGTGACGGCCTCGCGCACCGCGGATTCGTACAGGTCCGGGATCTCCTCCGTCGTGCGGGCGACCTTCAGGCCGCGCCCGCCTCCGCCGAAGGCCGCCTTGATCGCGATCGGCAGTCCGTTCTCGGCCGCGAACGCGACCACCTCGTCGACGCCGCTCACCGGGTCGGCGGTCCCCGCCACCAGAGGCGCGCCCACGCGCTGGGCGATGTGCCGCGCCTGCACCTTGTCACCCAGCGCGTCGATCGCCGAGGGGGGCGGTCCGATCCAGGTCAGCCCGGCGTCGATGACCGCCTGCGCGAACCCCGAGTTCTCCGCGAGGAACCCGTAACCGGGATGCACCGCGTCGGCCCCCGTCTGACGGGCCACCGCCAGCAGCTTCTCGATGTCGAGGTAGGTCTCCGCCGGGCTCTGCCCGCCCAGGGCGTGCGCCTCGTCGGCCACCCTGACGTGGAGGGCGTCGAGATCCTGGTCGGCGTAGACCGCGACGCTCGCCAGACCCGCGTCAGCGCAGGCACGGGCGATCCGAACGGCGATCTCGCCCCGATTGGCGATCAGGACCTTCTGCACCGGGAGCTCCTAACACTCGACCTGACAGGAGTGTATGGATGCCCGCCCCATCACTGCCCGGCGACCCGGGTATGTGCGGGTATTTCACCGTTGAGCTGCCGAAATCAGTCCCGGGTCATAGCGACTGCGCATAACCGGTGCTCAGGGCCGGTCCGGCGTCTACGGTGAGGGCGCCATATCGGTGTCCGTGAAGGGAAAAAAGATGAGTCAGAGCTTGCTCGGCGGTGACCCGGCGGAGATGCAGACCATGGCCGCCCAGTTCACCCAGCAGGCCGACCAGGTCCGCGCCACGATGGCCACCCTCGACCGCGAGGCCGCCAAGGTCGGCTCGGTCTGGACCGGCCCCGGCGCGGAACGGTTCCGCGACGCGTGGCAGAACCACCGGGCGGCCTTCCAGCGCATGTCGGAGGAGCTCAACGAGGCATCCCGCACCATCAACACCTACCGGGGCAACATCGAGTCCGCCACCCGCTGAGTAGGGGGCGTGGTTCCGCGCGCCAGGAACCACGCCTTTACCGGGCCCCTCGCCGGTAGGCGCTGAGGGGCCGGGCGCTTTGCCGCGAGTGGCCGCGCCGAGTCTGGAATCGACGCGTCGCCGGCTGCTTCTCGCTGACTCGTGATGGCTTACGGGACCGCTGTCTGGATCGGGGTGGCGGTGCCGGAGACGATCAGGAGGCCCCGGCCCACCGGGCCGCCGCCCGTCGCGCCCCTCGGCAGGCGGACGTTGAACAGGTCGCCGTCGGCCGGGCTCTGGACCGACAGGAGCAGGCCCGTCCGTGACTTGCGCGCCTCCGCCACGAACCCCCGGTAGGCCGTGGCCAGATCACCCGTGGTCCCCGCGATCAGCAGCCCGTGGTCGCCGTCGCGGGCCTTGCGGAGGATCTCGTCGAGGGCCGTGCCCAGGGCCGAGTCGGGGGAGATGAGCTCGGCGTCGTCGACGATCACCACGTAGTTCTGCTGCCCCTCCAGCAGCCTCATCGGGTCGTGCGCCCCCGGCAGCCCCCCGAAGCCCCCGTCGGCCGCCTGGTCGTCTTCGCGGACGCTGCGGGCGTTGCCGTCGAGCACCGCCAGCACCCCCCGCAGCTCCCGCAGCGGGCTCCGGCGCGGGGCGATCACCAGGACCGGCACGTCGTGGTCGAGCAGGGACTGTGCCGCCGTCAGCAGCGTCGACGACCGGCCGGAGCGGGAGGGCCCGGCGACGACCGCCGCGGGACCCTGGCCCAGCAGGTCGACGCCCATGGGGGCCAGCGCGTCGCCGCCCGCCCCCAGGAGGGCCCACAGGCGGGAGGGCGGTTGGAAGCCGCGGACGAGGTTCATGGCCTGGTCGGCGGTGACCCGGGCGGGCAGGGCGTCGACGCGCAGCGGGCGGTTGACCGACGCGGGGGCGGCCGACCGGGCCAGCGACTGGAGAGCCGCCACCTGGGCGGGGCCCGAGGGATCTTCGGCCAGCAGGGCGATCTGGCTCTCCACGATGCCGTGTTCGCTCATCGACAGGGCCCGGCCGTTGGGCATCGAGGCGGGCACGTTCTTGGCGGGCAGGCCGGCCAGGCCGTAGTCGGCCGGGTCGGACAGGCGCAGGACCAGGCGGTCGTCGAACACCGTCGAGATCTGCCCGATCAGGCCCGACCGGTCGGAGGTCACCACGGCGCGCAGGCCCACCGCCGGGCCCTCGCGGAGGAGCTGCATCACCCCGTCGACCAGACGGCCGTAGTCGTAGTTCTCGAAGGCGGCGACGAAGCCCTCCCAGCGGTCGATCATCAGCACCAGCCACGGTTCGCGCAGCCCGGCGGCCCGCGCCTCGGCCAGGGAAGCGAAGCCCGCCTCGGCGAGAACCTGCTGGCGGCGGGCCAGTTCCGCGCGGAGCCGGGCCAGCAGGCGTTCGACGCGGTCGAGCTGGTCGCGGGTGACCACCGCGCCGCAGTGGGGGAGCGCGACCAGGGGCAGCAGCGCGCCCGAGCCGCAGTCGATGGCATGGAGGTGCAGGTCGTCGGCGGTCATGCGGGTGGCCAGCGACCCGGCGATGGTCCGCAGGGCGGTGGATCGGCCGCTCCGGGCGGTCCCGGCGATCAGCAGGTGGCCGGGGCCCAGCACCAGCGGACGCCGGCGCTGCGCCCACGGCAGGTCGGTGACCCCGAACGGGATCGCCTCGCCGCCCGCCTCGGGCAGGCTCACGTGGTCGTCGAGCGGAGGCAGCCACGGGCTCGGCTGTTTCGGCACGCCCCGGGACACCTCGATGACCCGGTCGACCAGCCTGGCCAGGTCGGTCGTGCCGGACAGGTCGGTGACCAGAGTGCTCGCCGGCGGACGCCCGAGGGCCTCCCAGGGCAGGTCGGTGACCCGTACCTGCCCGAGAGACCCGCCCCCGCCGGGCGCCCGCCCCCCGATGCGAGCGGCCTGGACGGCCACCGCCGGCCCCGAACCCGACCGGACGTAACAGCGCCCGGGGACGGACTTGGGGATGTGGGCGGCCTCCGGCCCGTCGATGACGTCGGCCGACTCGCGGGCGTCGGTGACGCGGAGCGCGATGCGGAGCGACGTGTTGGCCTGGATGTCGGCGGTGACCACGCCCGCCGGGCGCTGCGTGGCCAGGATCAGGTGGATGCCCAGCGAGCGGCCCCGGCGGGCGATGTCGACCAGGCCCTCGACGAACTCGGGCAGCTCGGCCACCAGGGCGGCGAACTCGTCGATGATCAGCACCAGGCGCGGCATCGGCTCGCGCACGCCGGTGGTCCGGACGGCGGCCCGGCCGAAGATGCCGGGGGCGGTCGCCTGCTGGACGCCGCTCGCGCCCATGATCCAGGTGGTGCCGCGTTCGTCGAGGTAGTCGTCGATGTCCTTGGCCCCGGCGTCGAGGAGCAGCCGCTCGCGTCGGCGGATCTCGGCGGCCAGGGACGCCAGGGCGCGCTGGGTCAGGTGGGCGTCGAGGTCACTGACCATGCCGACCGTGTGGGGCAGCCGGACGCACTCCTTGAACGCCGCGCCGCCCTTGTAGTCGACCAGCACGAACGTCATCTCGTCGGGCCGGTTGACCGCCGCCAGCGAGCTGATGAGCGTCTGGAGCAGCTCGGACTTGCCCGCGCCGGTGGTGCCCGCGATCAGCGCGTGGGGGCCGTCGCGGCGCAGGTCGATCGTGAACGGCCCGTCGGGGCCCACGCCCAGCACCGCCTGGGTCGAGCGGCCCGGATTGGCCGGCACGTCGATCAGGTCGAGCAGCCGCGCCGAGTCGGGCAGCGCCGCCGCCGGGTCGTCGCGGCTCACGTCGCGGAGCGGGGCCAGCGAGCGGGCCAGCCGGTCGGCCCACGCGGGCGAGACCAGGTCGGGGCGGATCGCGCCGAGGGCGTCGAGGCCGCCGCCGCGCAGCCGGATCGTGCCGTCGTCCTCGCAGGCCACGACGGTCGCGCACTCCTCGGGCAGGAGCGACTGCACGTCGTCGATCGCGATCGTGTAGACCCCGGCGGGCGGGCCCTGGCGGAGCACCTGGGGCATCCCGGGCAGCGCCCGCAGCGCCTGCGCGCCGTCGAGCACGACCAGCACGTCGTAGGGCCGCTCGTCGTAGGTGCCGAAGGCGGGTTCGGCGGTCTTGGGGGCGCCCCGGCCCAGGTCGTTCCAGCTCGACGGGCCGCCGGTCAACCGGCCGGGCTTGAGCAGGGGGCCGCCCTCCTCCCCCTGGCGTTCGGTGATCAGGGCGGCCAGTTCGGCGACCCGCCGGGCGGCCGTCTCCAGGTCGCCGCCGACCGAGGCCAGGCTGCCGCTGGCGTGGGTGACGCAGTGGGGCAGCCAGCGCACCCAGCCCCACTGCGACGCGCCGTCGGGGCTCGCCGACAGCACGACGATCGCCAGGTCACGGGGGCTGTGGAGCGCGGACGCCTGGGCCACCAGCCAGCGGGCCACCCCGATGGCGCTCGCCCGGGGGCCGGTCACGCCGGCCACGCCCAACCGGCGCATCGCCAGCGCGACCGGCACGTCACGGGCAGGCGGCACCCGCTCGGGGGAGGGCGGCTCAAAGGTGATCTCGGCGGGCAGGTCGGCGAGGCCCACCCGCAGCCGCAGCGCGTCGGCGTCGTGGGTGCGGCGCTCCCACAGCCGCCGCCGGGGGCCGGTCGCGGTCAGCAGCACCTCGGCGGGGTCGGGGGCGGCGGCCCGGCGGGCCTTCTCGTCGGCCGCGCGGGCCTTCTCGACGGCGCGGTCGAAGGCCTCCATGGCCCGTTTGTGGTCCCTGACCGCCTGGCGGTGCTGCTTGCGGCCGTGGCGCCGGTCGCTCGCCCACTGGCCGATCATGATCATTGGGGTCATGAACGCGATCAGCAGGAAGTACCAGTTCTTGAACGCCCACGCCATGACCAGCCCGAACGCCGCAGGCAGGAACGCCGCCAGCAGTTGGAGCCGGGCGCCCTCGGCCCGCCGGGGCTCCTGGGGCACCTCGATCCGGGCCGTCCGCTCGGGCGGCACGAGTCTCGGGGGGCGGTTGTAGGCGAGCCCGCCGTCGGGCAGCGCGTCGAGGTGGGCGTCGGGCTGTTCGATGCGGCCGACCGTGAAGACCGAGTGGCCGATGGCCAGCACCGCGTCTTCGGGCCAGTCGACCGGGCTGGTCACCTGCTCTCCGGCCAGGCGCAGCGGGACCGTGCCGACCGGTTCGACGGTGATCCCGGCCGGGCCCAGGCGGACCACGGCCGCCTCGGGCGGCAGGAGAGGGTCGGTCACCGCCACGGCGCACGCCGGATCGCCGCCGATCACGTGGGCGCCGAGCCCCAGGCGGTGGACCGACCCGGCTCCCGGGCCGCCGGCGACCCGCAGCTCGGCGGTGCCGCCGGGCTCCTCGACCACCGTGGCGGCCGCCCCGCCGGGGTCGAGCGCCACCCGGTCGCCGTCGCGCAGCAGGCCGAACACGCGCGCGTCGGCGGGCAGCGGACGGCCGTCGAGCCAGAGCACCCCCTCGGAAGCCGCCTCCCGGTCGATGCCGTAGGGCGCGCGGGCGCGCGGCAGCCTGACGACGTTGCCCAGGTTGCGGGTGTCGAGGGCGGTGGCCAGGCCGGTGGCCGTGGTCGACTCGTCGCCGTCGACGATCACCTCACGGTGACCGGCGCTGCCGACGACGGTGAGGGTGATCCGCATCGGCGGCACTCCAATGGGGGTCGGTGGCGGGGTCACCGTACAGAGATGTCAGCTCCGCACGGCTGTGTATGACCGAATCGGTTGGTCTGTGGACAACACCCCAGGCCTGTGGGTAACCCTGTGGATAACTCGCGGGCCTTCATCAACGGCGTGCGACGGCACGCGGCTGCCAAGTGGGGGCTTTCCCGGCGGATCCCGATTCGGATCCGCCCCGTTCACCTGGCGTTTCTGTGGAAAACCTGTGGATTGTCCACCTGTCCTCAGGTACGTCAATGGATATATGCCGAAATGCCATAGCCATTGTGTTCATGCCCCGATCCATGGAGTGTGGGGCAATTGTGGCCATTGTGAACGGTGGGACGGCTCAACCTCGTCCACCTGGGAAAATGCGGGAAGGTGCCGTTCTCTTTGACGACGTGACCTATAACCGATAAGCATGGCTCGCGAATTTCCCGAACCGGCGGGTTCGGTGATGTCCATAATGGCGTGATATTTCGTCGCGAATCCTAAATTGCTTTTGATCTGGGAGTCCCCTGCCCATGAGGATCAGCGAGAAGCCCGTCCGGGACGCGCCCCGCCCCGTCAACGGCTCACCCGTCGATCGGCCCACTCTTTCCGGCCCGGCCTCGCGCAAGCTGCCGGTGCCACCACGGGAGCGCAAACCCGCGCTCGCGGCCGTCGCCGTGCTCCTGATCATCGGCGGCGCCCTCACCAGCACCCTGCTCGTGATGCGCAGCGGCGACCGCGTCTCGGCCGTCGGCGTGGCCGAGCAGATCGGCGCGGGGCAGCAGATCCCGGTCGCCGCGCTGCGCGAGGTGCAGATCGCCGACACCGGGATCTCCTACGTCCCGTGGAGGTCCCGCGACGAGGTCGCCAAGACCTTCGCCGCGGTGACCCTGCTGCCCGGCACGCTGCTGACCGAGACGATGGTCACCACCGACAGCGAGGAAGTGGGGCCCAACCGCGCCCGCGTCGGGCTCTCGCTCAAGGCGGGGCAGTATCCGTCCGGGCTCAAGGCCGGCGACGTCGTGCAGGTCATCTACGTCCCGGCCAACGCGCGCGGCGCGGTCGTGCCGCAGAAGGTGCTGGTGCCGTCGGCGCGGGTGCACAGCGCCGGGTCGTCGGAGCGGGGCGCCTCCGGGCTGGTCACCGTGATCGTCGACGCCTCGCTGTCGCCGCAGGTCGCGGCGTTCGCCTCGACGGGGGAGATCGCCCTGGCGGTGCTCCCGGGGGCCAGGTAGCCGATGGCGCTGATCGTGCTCGCCGCCGACAAGGGCGCGCCCGGGGTGACCACCGCGGCGACCGCGCTCGGGGCCGTGTGGCCCCGCCCGGTGCTGCTGGCCGAGTGTGACCCGTCCGGCGGCGACCTCGCCTACCGCCTCCCGGCGGCCGACGGCGGGGTGCTGAACCCGGCCCGGGGGCTGCTCAGCCTGGGCGCGGTGGCCCGGCGCGGGCTCCACCCCGACCAGGTGTACGAACACACCCAGAAACTCGTCGGCGGCCTCGACGTCCTGGCCGGGCTGACCAACGGCGAGCAGGCGGCCGGGCTGACCTGGCTCTGGGGCCCCCTCGGGCGCTCCTTCGCCTCGCTCGACCACGCCGACGTGCTGGCCGACTGCGGGCGGCTGGGCGTACAGGCCGCGATGAACGAGCTGGTCGACGAGGCCGACCAGATCCTGCTGTTCACCCGGGCCAGCCTCGACCACGTCGCCCACCTGCGCGAACGGCTGACCCTGCTGAAGCGCAAAGCAGGCGTGGTCGTGGTCGCCGATCCGCGCAACTACCGGCCCTCGCTCGACGAGGTGCGGCGCATCGTGGCGGGCTACGAGGTGTCGTTCGTCGGCGGCATCGCCTACGACCCCAAGGGCGCCGAGCTGCTGCGCGGCGAATGGGGCGGCCGGCTGGAGCGCAGCCCGCTCATCCGGACCGCCCGCGAACTGGCCGGACGCCTGGCCGGCCACCTCCAGAAGAGGGTGGCCCCGTGATCGACCACGCGCTCGTCAAACGCTTCCGCCAGGAGGTCGGCGACCGGCTCGCCCACCAGCGGCGGCTCGACCAGGCCAGCGGCATCCCGCCCATGAGCGGCGAGGACGAACGCCAGTTCGCCCGCGCCCTGATCGCCCAGGTCCTCGAGGAGTTCGCGCGCGGCGAGATCGGCGTCGGCCGCACCCCGCCGAGCGCCGACGAGGAGGAGGCCCTCGCGGCCGGGATCCACGCCGCTCTGTTCGGCGTCGGCCGGTTGCAGCCGCTCCTCGACGACGCCGAGGTCGAGAACATCGACATCAACGGCTGCGACCGGGTCTTCGTCAGCTACGCCGACGGTCAGGAGCTCAGCCACGAACCGGTCGCCGAGTCCGACGAGGAGCTCATCGAGCTCATCCAGATCCTCGCCGCCTACTCGGGCCTGTCGTCGCGGCCCTTCGACACCGCCAACCCCCAGCTCGACCTGCGGCTCCCCGACGGGTCGCGGCTGTCGGCGGTCATGGACGTGGCGGTCCGGCCCGCGATCTCCATCCGCCGCGCCCGGCTGGGGAAGGTGTTCCTGACCGACCTGGTCGGCAACGGCACGCTGACGCCCGATCTGGCCCGGTTCCTGGCGGCGGCGGTGCAGGCGCGCAAGAACATCATGATCGCCGGATCGACCAACGCCGGGAAGACGACGCTGCTGCGCGCGATCGCCAACGAGATCCCGGTCCACGAGCGCCTCATCACCGTGGAACGTGCCCTGGAGCTCGGCCTCGACCAGTTCCCCGAGCTCCACCCCAACGTGGTGGCGTTCGAGCAGCGGCTGCCCAACTCCGAGGGCCAGGGCGAGATCACCATGGCCGAGCTGGTGCGGCGCTCGCTGCGCATGAACCCGTCCCGGGTGATCGTCGGCGAGGTGCTGGGCGACGAGATCGTGACCATGCTCAACGCGATGACCCAGGGCAACGACGGGTCGCTGTCGACGATCCACGCCAACTCGTCGATGGAGGTCTTCAACAGGATCGCGACCTACGCCCTGCAGGCCGAGGAGCGGCTGCCGATCGAGGCGTCCCACATGCTCATCGCCGGGGCCATCGACTTCGTGGTGTTCATCGAGAAGCGCAACGACTACCACCGGGGCGGGGCGCTGAAGCGGTTCGTCTCCTCCGTCCGCGAGGTCGCGGGCTGCGATGGCCGCGTCCTGTCCTCGGAGATCTTCACCGCCTCCGAGGCGGGGGTGGCGGTGGCCCACGCGCCGATCGCGTGCATCGACGAGCTCGTCCACCACGGCTACGTGCCGTCGGGAGGTGGGTGGTCGTGATCCCGTTCGACCCCCTGGTGATCCTGGCCGGCGCCGCCGCCGGTGGCGGCCTCTACCTGCTCTTCCTCTCTCTGTACGGCCTGCGCCCCCGTCCGGCCTCACCCGACACCGGCGCCAGTCGTCTCCGTCTCCTCCAGTCGCTGACCACCCGTGGCGCCGTCGCGGCCATCGCCGGAGGGCTGACCCTGGTGGTGACCGGCTGGCCGGTCGTGGCCGTCGGCGCGGTGGCCCTGGTGATCGCCTGGAAGGGCTTCACCGGAGGCGCGGCCGAGGAACGCGCCGCGATGAAGCGCCTGGAGGGCCTGGCCGCCTGGGCCGAGTCGCTGCGCGACACCATCGCCGGCGCGGCCGGTCTGGAGCAGGCCATCCCCGCCTCGATCCGGGCCGCCGCCCCCATGCTCCAGCCGCATCTGCGCGCCCTCGTCGACCGGCTGCGCGCCCGCATGGCCCTCGGCGACGCCCTGCGGATGTTCGCCGACGAACTCGACGACCCCTCCGCCGACCTGGTGGTGGCGGCGCTGATCCTCAACTCCCGCCTGCGCGGCCCCGGCCTGCGTGACGTGCTGTCCGCCTTGGCGGTGTCGGCGCGCGAGGAACTCGACATGCGCCGCCGCGTGGAGGCCGAACGGCGCTCGACGCGGCGCAGCGTGCAGATCGTGGTCGGGACGGCGCTGGCCTTCGCCGCCTTCCTGGTCATCGCCAACCGCGACTACGTCGCCGAGTACGACTCCCTGCTGGGCCAGGCGGTGCTCGTCGTCGTGGCGGGACTGTTTGGCGCGGGGTTCGCCTGGATGCGCAGGCTGGCCCGCTTCGACAAACCGGGCCGCATCCTGGCCCCTTATCGGCGCCCGGAACCCGTGGAGGCGGTGAGCTCGTGACAAGCCAGGTCGATATGCCGAAATTTCGGGCGCGGCAGCGCCCGGCCCGAGGCGCGCGCGGGGATCTGGAGGCGAGGCGGTCCGGCGACCTGCCCGGCCGGTTCACCGCCAGACCGACGCGGTATGGCGTGGCCTCTCCCGCAGGGCCGGAGGCGTCCCATGACTGGGGGTCGGGCGTGGCCTTGCGGCATCAGGGCTGCGCCGCCCCTCGAAAGGGGGGCCTGTGATCGCGACCGCCTTCGCCGGCGGGGTTCTCGGACTGGGGATCCTGCTGCTGCTGCGGGCGCTGTTCCCGCCGCGACCCGGGCTGGCGACCCGGCTGGCCGCGCTCGAACTCGCCCGCACCGGGGAGGACGCGCCCAGGACGCCGCTCGTCGCGCCCGACGAGGAGGTCAGCGCGTTCCGGCAGGCGCTCGGGCAGCGGCTCGCCAAGTTCTACGCCGCGCGCGGCTGGGAGGCGCGGTCGACCCGGGCCGACCTGACGCTGCTGGGCAAGTCGTTCGAGGGGTTCCTCGCCACCAAGGTGCTGCTCGCCGTCTCGGGGCTGCTGGCGTTCCCGCTGCTCGTGGGGTGGCTGGCGGTCATGGGGTGGGGGGTGTCGCTGCAGATCCCGCTCTGGTCGGCGCTGCTGGTGAGCGTGATCTTCTTCTTCCTGCCCGACGTGCAGATCGGCAAGGACGCCAACGTCCGCCGCCGCGACTTCCGGCACGCCGTCGGGGCCTTCCTCGACCTGGTCGCGATGAACCTCGCGGGCGGGCGGGGCGTGCCCGAGGCGCTGATGATGGCCGTCTCCGTCGGCACCAACCCGGGTGTGGACGCCCCCGGCTCCAACTGGGCCATGGAGCGCATCCGGGAAGCCCTCGCCAACGCCCGGATCGTCGGGATCACCCCCTGGCAGGCCCTCGGCCAGCTCGGCGACGAGATCAACGTCGACGAGCTCCGGGACCTGTCGGCCGCGCTCGGGCTCGTCGCCGACGACGGGGCCAAGGTGCGGTCGTCGCTGACGGCCCGCGCGGCCACGCTCCGCAGGAGGGAGCTGGCCGAGATCGAGGGCAAGGCGGGCGAGCGCTCGCAGTCGATGCTCGTGGCGCAGCTCCTGCTGTGCGCGGGCTTCGTGATCTTCCTGAGTTACCCGGCCGCGATGAAGATGTTGGGATCCTGATGATGATCGATTACCTGGTAGCGATGATCCACGTACGCATCCACAAGGCGCGAACGGCCCCCTCACGCGGGGCGTCGGCGGTCGAGTGGGCGATCATCACGGCGATCATCGCCGGGGTGGCGCTGGGCCTGGCCGCCCTGATCCGGGGGCTCGTGGAGGCGCGCTCCGCCGAGATCACGTCCAACTTCGGCGGTGGTGACAGTGGCGGCGGCGGTGTCACCGAGTGAGACGCCGTAAGGGCGGCGACCGGGGCGCGACCGTCATCGAGCTCGCTCTGCTCATGCCGGTCGTCCTGGTCGTCGTGCTGCTGATCGTCCAGATGGCCCTGTGGTTCCACGGGCGGCAGGTCGCCGACGCGGCGGCCCGCGAGGGGGCCAGGGTCGCGCGGGCCGGTGACGACGGCTGGCAGGAGGCCGCCGAGGCCAAGGCCCGGCAGATCATCCAGGCCATCGGGCCGGAGATCCTGCGGGCCGCCACGGCTACCGCCTTCGAACAGGGCGATCAGCGCGGCGTGGAGGTGACGGGGAGCGCGGTCCAGGTCGTACCGCTGCTGCCCGAGATCTCCTTCACGATCACGGCCCGCTTCGGCGGGCCGGTCGAGTGTTTCCGGCCCGACGACGGCAGCGGGGGATGTGCGCCAGATGACTGAGCAGCCCGGGGACCGGGGGTCCATGTCGGTCGAGACCGTCATGCTCGCGCCGGTCCTGCTGCTGTTCCTGCTGTTCCTGGTCGGGGCCGGGCGCGTCGTCGAAGCGCAGGGCGAGGTCAACGGCGCGGCCCGGGACGCCGCCCGCGCCGCGTCGGTGCAGCGCGACGAGGGCGCGGCGCAGGAGGCCGCGACGTCGGCGGCGACCGGCGCGCTCGCCGACTGCCCGCCGGAGGTGTCGATGGCGGGGACGCAGTGGAAGCAGGGCGGCGTGGTCGAGGTGACCGTGAGCTGCTCGCTCGACCTCGACTTCCTCGGCTTCGGCGCCGGCGTGACGATCTCCGGCGACTCGGTCGTCCCCCTCGAACAGTTCCGGAGGGTCGAATGAGAAGAGCCGGCCTGAGGTCCGACCGCGGGTCCATGTCCACCTTCGTGGTCCTCTTCTCGGTCGCGGTGTTCCTGCTGGCGGGCCTGCTCGTCGACGGGGGCGCGGCCATCAACGCCAGGCTGCGGGCGGCCGACATCGCCGAGCAGGGGGCGCGCGCGGCGGCCGACCAGATCGACGTCGAGACGCTGCGCGCGACCGGGCAGCTGCGGCTCCTCGGCGACGCGCAGGTGTGCGGACGGGCGGACGAGATCGTGTCGGCGCACGACGCCGACGAGGTCGAGATGGGTCAGTGCACGGTCGGGGCGGGCCAGACCGAGGTGACCGTGGAGGTGAGCGTCACATGGGAAGCGTTCTTCCTGGCCGCGATCGGGTTTCCGGGTTCGGAGATGACCGCGTCGGCGACGGCCGTTCCCGAGAGCGAGACGCTGGCGGCCGGAGGCCGACTGTGGCTCGCGCCGATGAATCTGCCTCAAAGTCAGGGGGACGGCGCGTGAAGAGGACCGCGGGCGACGTCGCCGCCGGTCTTGCCTCCCTGGTGGCGCTGGCCGCGCTGCTGGGGGGCGTCCCCTATGCCCTGATCCGCTTCGCCGGTCCGCCGATCCCCGCCGAACTGCTCGACCTCGACGCGCTCATGAGCCAGGTCGGGACCGAGACGATCGTCGCCGCGCTGGTGCTGCTGGTCTGGATCGCCTGGGCCCAGCTCGTGGTCTGCGTCCTGGTCGAGGTGTACGCCGGGATCCGCCGCATCGGCATGCCCGCGCGCGTGCCGCTGTCCGGCGGCACCCAGGTCCTGGCCAACCGGCTCGTCTCCGCCGTGCTGGTCCTGTTCACGGTCTCGGCCGTGGCCGTGCCGCTCATGCGGTTCTCCTCCACCCCGGCGGTCCCGGTGCAGGCCACGCTGGTGAGCGCCGAGACGACGATCGCCGAGCGCGCCCCCCTGGTCCCGCGCGGCGAGGTCAAGAAGGTGTACGTCGTCCAGCCACCCCACGGCCGCCACCACGAGAGCCTGTGGGAGATCTCCGAGAAGTGCCTCGGCGACGGCCGCCGCTACGCCGAGATCTACGAACTCAACAAGCACAAGGAACAGCCCGACGGCTCCCGCCTGCACATGGCCGACCTGATCCGCCCCGGCTGGGTCCTCGACATGCCGGGCGACGCCCGCAACACCCACGTGGTGCCCGCCGACGACACCCGGACCGAGATCCTCAAGGACCACCCGGGCCCCCCGAAGGCCGGCGAGGGCGAACGCATCACCCTCCGCCCGGGCGGCGACCCCCAGCCCGACCGCGACACGACGAGACCGGGCGCCGACACCCGCTTCGAGGACCGCGACAACACCCACGCCCAGCCCCCGGTCACCAACCCGACCCGGCCCCCGGCGGACAACCCGACGCGCCCTCCGGCGGAGAGCCGCCCACCGACCGCGAACCCGACCCCGCCACCCGCGACCGGGGATTCCTCGCGCGCACCCGGTGAGAACACCGGCACCCGGCCCCCGGTCACGGCAGACTCCACACGCCCACCCGGTGAGACCACCCGCACACCGGGCGAGACCACCCGGGCACCCGGTGAGAACGCCGGCACCCGCCCGCCGGCGACGGCCGATCCCACCCGGCCGCCCGGTGAGAACAGCGGCACCCGTCCCTCCGCCGACCCCACACGCCCGCCCGGTGAGAACAGCCGCCCCCGGGCCACGGCCGAGCCCACCCGGCCGCCCGCCGACGGCGACTCGACCCGGCCGGAGGGCCGATCCGGCACGGACAGCCCCGGTGACGTCACGCGTCCGGGCGTGGACATCCTCATCCCGCCGCCCGCCGAGGGCCGCCCCACCGCCGACCCCACCCGTCCCGGCCAGGAGACGGCCAAGCCCGCCGAGCCGACCGGTAAGAAGCCCATCCCGACCGTCACCGCCACCACCCCCGCCGAGGAGGCCGGCATCGGGGACACCACGATCCCCAGGTCAGGCGTGATCGCCGCGCCGAACAGCGGCGGCACCATCCTGACCAGTCCGGCCGCCAGCCAGGGCTGGACCGAGCAGGTCGACCTGGTCGACTTCCTCGCCGGGGCCTCGCTCCTCTCGGCGGGCCTGCTCCTCCTCCTGGGCAAGCGGCGCAGGCAGCAGCTCTGGTCCCGGGCGTTCGGCCACCGGATCCAGCGTCCAAGGGGTGAGGCCGCCTCGGCGGAGGTCGCGATGCGGCTCGGCGCCGACGCCCCGGGCAGCCGCATCCTCGACACCGGCCTCAGACTGCTGGGCAAGCTGCTGGCCGAGGCGGACACCAGGCCGCCCGCCATCTACGCCCTGCACCTGTCCGGCCGGGGCATGGACCTCTGGGTCCACCCGCCGAGCCAGGACGCCCCGGCCCCGTTCGAGGCGGCCGACGGCGGTCAGATCTGGCGGCTGGCCGCCCACGAGGCGAGGCGGATCGACGAGCAGGCGATGGCCGACGTCCCGGCCCCCTATCCGGGCCTGGTCTCGCTCGGCACCGCCGACACCGGCCGCGTGCTCGTCGACCTGGAGGCCGCGCACGGCGTGATCAGCATCGTCGGCGAGCAGGCCGTCGCCGCGCTGTCCGCGCTGGCCGTCGAGCTGGTCACCAACCGCTGGTCGGACACGATGAAGGTCACCCTCGTCGGCTTCGGCCAGGAACTGCGCGCCATCGCCCCCGAACGGGTCAGCGTCGCCGCCTCGCTCGCCGAGGTCCTCCCGGAGTTCGAGAACGCCGCCCAGCCCGCCGACGTCCTGACCGGCCGCATCCATGGCCGGGCCCACGACCCCAACCACCCGCCGCACTACCTGCTCAGCGCCCTCCAGCCGACCGCCGACGAGGCCCGCAGGCTCGCCATGCTGGCGAAGAACACCAGGTCGGCGGCGGGTTACGTGATCGCCGCCCCGCTCCCGCACGCCACCTGGACCTGGGAGGTCACCCCCGAGGGCCGTTCGGTCATCGAGGCGCTCGGCTTCGACGTGCGGGCCCAGCTGCTGCCGCGCCGCCACTACCAGGCCATCGTCGGCCTGTTCCGGACGGCGGCCGAGAAGGAGGGCGAGCCGCTCCCGCTGCCGGACATCCGCCGCCACGACGAACCCCCGGCCATCGAGGTCCGGATCCTCGGCCCGATCGAGATCTCCCCGGTCAACGCGCTGGAGGAGGGCCGCGCCGCGCTCGCCAACGAGCTGGTCGTCTACCTGGCGACGCATCCGGGCGGCGTCCACCCGGTCGTGCTCGGCGGCGTCCTGTGGCCGCGCGGGGTGCAGCCGATGGTCCGGGACGCCACCCTGGCCCGGGTCGCCGAATGGCTCGGCCACGACCATCAGGGCCGCCCCTACCTCTACGCCGACGAGTCGGGCCGCCTCCACCTCAGCGACGAGATCAGGACCGACTGGTCGATGTTCCAGGACCTCGTGCGCAGAGGCGACCCCATCTCCCTCGACAAGGCGCTGCGCCTGGTCAGAGGGCCGCTGCTGAACGCCCGGCCGGCCGGGCGCTACGCCTGGCTGGCCGCCGACCCGCTGGAGTTCGACATCACCGCCTCGGTGGCCGACGCCGCCCACCGGCTGTGCGAGTCGCGCCTCTACCGGGGCGACGCCGAAGGCGCGATCGCCGCCGCGCGGGCGGGCCTGCTGCTGGCCGCCGACGACGAGAGTCTCTGGCGCGACCTGCTCAGAGCCGCCCACGCCACCGGCGAGCCGTCGAGGCTCCGCGCCGTCGTCGACGGACTGCACCGCCGCGCCGCCTCCCACCCGTACGGCGGCGGCATGGCCCCCGAGACCGAAGCCCTCATCGACGAGCTGCTCCCTGTGTGGCGAGCCACGACCACCGCGTGAGAACCGTGTGAGAACAGTGTGAGAACAGTGTGAGAACCATGCCGAAACCCGCACATCACTGGATCACGGCCCGGCCCGGTCGTTACGTTCACCGCGTGCGCCGGCTAGCCGTCATCGGTCTCGTCACCGCCCTGACCGCCTGCGGAGCCCCGGCGGAGCGGGGCTTCACCCCCCAGGGGGCCGCCCCGTCGAACGCCGCCGCCGAGGCGGCGCCCCCGGCGACCGCCGAGTCCATCGCCATCACCGACGACCTCTCGGTCTCGATCGAGTGGCCCGACCAGCGCGACGACATGATCACCGCCTTCACCGACTCCTACGTCGACCAGTGGAGGGCCGTCGCGTCGGGCGGCGCCGACGAGACCTACCTGACCGGCGTCGAGGACGCCGCCAGCCGCGAGGCGTACGCCTGGGTGAGCAGCTTCACCAGGACGAAAACCTCCGCCCAGGGCACCGCCAAGCTCTACTCGATCCGCGTCGCCGCCGTCGACGGCAGGGGCGCCGAGATCGACGCCTGCGTCGACACCTCGGGCGTGAAGGTCGTGGACGCCACCGACACTCCCGTGGCCGACCAGCCCAACTGGACCAAGCCTCCCAAATCCATCTACTTCCAGGTCGCCGCCGTACGGCGAGGGGACGACGGAACCTGGCGCGTCAAGCTCTTCCAGCACGCCGCGTACCCCGACCAAGCCGCGAAGGAGTGCCAACGGTGAAAGCCGCGCTCGCGCTGACCCTGGCCCTGAACCTGGTCACCGCCAACCCCGCTCCCGGCGGCGCCCACGGCGAGGGCTTCCAGACCGGCCGGACCGTCGGGGTCCGCCTGTCCAACTCCAGCATCGTCATCAGCGGCACCGGCACCAACGGCCGCGCCGACGGCTACAAGATCAAACGGCCCTGCTGGTACGAACCCGGCAAGACCGCCGAGAACATGCTGAAGACCCAGGAGGAGCTGCGCACCTGGTGGTTCCACACCAACCCGGGCGGCACCGAGGAGGACTTCCAGAAGTTCCTGGAGCAGTACAAGGACAAGGTCGGCCAGGACGGCCGCTGGTGGTCCCCGGCCTACAACGCCGCCGACCCGGGCGGCATGGCCTGCTGGTCCAACCTCCAGGGCGCGCTCTGGGTGCCCGACGGCGAGACTCCGGCCGGGGGGATCACCATGGAGGAACTCCTCCAGATCGCCCGCGCCGCCCTGACCGTGCCGGAACCGACGATCGAGGTCAATCCCGACGCGAAGAGCTACGTCAACCTGCCGACCTGGGTCTGGCTGGGCAACACCGGCGAGACCACCCGGTCGGTCACCGCGACCCTGCCGGGCGTCATGTCGGCCACCGTCACCGCCACCCTGGACAAGATCGAGATCGAGCCCGGCACCACGGTCCCCGACCGCGCCACCGTGGCGACGAACTGCGGCACGACCGGCCGGCCCTACGTCAAGGGCGGCGATTTCCAGTGCGGGGTGACCTACAAGCGGGCGTCGATCGACCAGCCGCGCAAGGTCTACACGATGACGGTGACGTCGGTGTGGCCGGTGACGAGCAACGTCGACCAGTCTGTCGTCCCCTTCGTCTACGATCCGGTGGAGGCGACGGTGACCCGAGACATCCCGGTGGGTGAGGTGCAAACCTCTGTCGAGGGGTAGTCCTCCAAGCCCGTGATCGTGCGTCCGTCACATCTCCTTCGGCGCACGATCACGGCCCCGTCCCGGTCACAGACGCGCGCCCTCGTGGGCGAGCAGCCATTCCTTGACCGGGGTCCCGTAGTAGTAGCCGCCGTATCCGCCGGTCGACGGCAACACCCGGTGACACGGCACGAACGGCGCGACCAGGTTCTGCGCGCACGCCCCGCCCGCCGCGCGGGCCGCCGTCCGCGGCATTCCGGCCCGCTGCGCCAGTTCCGCGTAGCTCACCGTCGTGCCGGCCCTGACCCCGCGCAGCGCGGTGAGAAGCCGCTGCCGCCGCTCGGTCCCCGGCTGGACGGCCGCGACGCCGTCGAGGGCGTCGAGGCGTCCGTCCAGATATTCTTTTACGGCTCCCGCCGCCCCCGGCACCTCCCCGACGGCCAGGCCCAGCTTCCGCAGTTCCGGGGACAGCCGGGCGAACATGGCCTCGGGGTCGCCGGTGAAGCCGGCCGCCACGAGCACGTCGTCCCTGGCCAGCATCGCCAGCGGTCCGGCGGGGGTCCGCACGGTCTGTGCGATGATCATGATTTCTCCTCGGCGTTCCAGAGGTGCAGCGCGGCGTAGGCCCGCCAGGGCCGCCAGCGCTCGGTCTCACTCGGGGGGATGGCCAGCGCGGCCATCGTGCGGCGCAGCCCGAGGTCGTCGTCGGGCCACGCGTCGGGGTCGCGCAGGGCGCGCAGGGCCACGTAACCGGCGGTCCACGGCCCGATCCCGGGCAGTCCGACCAGCGCGGCGACCGTCTCGGCCGGGTCGGCGGCGTCCAGGTCGATCTCCCCGGACGCCACCGCCTTGGCCGCGACCCGGAGCGTGGCGGCCCGGCGGGTCGTCATGCCCAGCCCGTCGAGGTCGAGGCTCACCATCTCCTCGGCCGACGGGAAGATCTCCGCCGACCGGGCGGCGATGCGGCCCAGGATCGTGCGGGCCCCGGCGACCGAGATCTGCTGGCCGACGATGGCCCGTACGAGCAGCTCGAAGGAGTCCCACGCGCCCGGCACCCGCAGCCCCGGCCGGGCCGCGACCAGCGGGCCGAGCGTGGTCGGCCCGAGGGCGGCGACGATGGCGTGGGGGTCGGCGTCCAGGTCGAGCAGGCGGCGGCAGCGGGCCACGATCCGGGCGAGCTGCCGGGTGTCCCCGCCGGTCACGGTCAGCCGCACATGGTCGGTGACCGGGGTCAGCGTGACCTCGCCGCCGGGCACCCGCCGCGTGTAGACGGCGTGGTCGACGACCTCCTCCACGCCCGGGATCGCCCGCGCGCCGAGGAAGGCCAGCAGCGCCCGCGCGTCGAACGGCTGCCGGACGCCCAGCCGCAGCGTGAGGCCGCCCGCCGCCATCGGCCCGTCGGTCTTGCGCAGATCGCTGGGGGCGAACCGGTAGGAGTCCTTCATGGCGGCGTTGAACTGGCGTACCGAACCGAACCCGGCGGCGAAGGCCACGTCGGCCATCGGCAGCGAGGTCTCGGTCAGGAGTTGCTTGGCGAGCAGCAGCCGCCGGGTCCGGGCCACCGCGAGCGGCCCGGTGCCCAGTTCGGCGGCGAACAGCCGGTGCAGGTGGCGTTCGCTGACGTGGAGCCGCCGGGCCAGCTCGGCCACCCCGCCGTCGTCGGCGACCCCGTCGTCGATCAGCCGCAGCGCCCGGCCGACCAGGTCGGCCCGGACGTCCCATCCCGGCGCGCCCGGCGACAGCTCGGGCCGGCACCGCCGGCACGGCCGGAACCCGGCCGCCTCGGCCGAGGCGGCGTGGTCGTAGAACCGCACGTTCTTGCGGGCGGGCGTGCGCGCCGGGCAGATCGGCCGGCAGTAGATCCCGGTCGAGGTCACCGCCGTGTAGAACCGCCCGTCGAACCTGCGGTCTCTGGCCGAGATCGCCAGGTAGCGCTCTTCGAAGTCGAGTGTGTCCACGCCGGCAACGCTACGCCCAGCTCCTGAGCCTGGGCTGGCGGAATTCGGACTTGTCGATGGCGTGTGCTCCGCACACGCGGTTTGCGAGTGAGCGGCACTGACCAGGGAGAACGCCCGGTTACTTCGAGGAGACCCCGACGCCCAGGTCGAACTCGCGGTAGACCCGCGCCCAGAAGCCGTCGCGCAGCCACACGCGGGCCTCGGGGTAGGGGCGCAGCGAGTGGCCCAGCTCCTTCTCCGCCTCGATCAGCAGCTCGGTGTCGATGACCGTCGGCAGCAGCGGGCCCGGGAGCAGGTCGCGGATGTTGTCGCGGCCTCGCGTGAGGATCCACTTCTGCGCCACGTGCTCGCCGACCTCCTCCACCCTCGGGCGGCTGGGCCCGAGTTTGGGCTGTCCCGCCTGCTTCTGCGGGGGAGCGGCGGGTTTCGCGGTCCGCCCCGCGAAGACCTGGGCCGGTGAGGGCGGCGGGGTGACCGCCACCGGGATGGGAGCACGCGTGAAAAAGGGCCTCAGGGCGTCAGCGGTGATGATCTCAACGGTGTCGGACTCCCAGACCAGCCGTTCGGCCTGGTTGGTGCCGAAAGGCGGTTCGACCCCCCACAGGTGCACCCGGACGCCGTAGGCCTGGGCGGCCTCCACCGCAGGGACCATGTCCTCGTCACCGGCGATCAAGATGGTGTCGCTGACGGCATGGTGCCGGGCCAGCGCCTCCAGGTCGCTCCGTATCTGCGCGTCGACGCCCTTCTGCTGGCCGCGCGCGTTCAGGTTGCCAAGCCGAACCTTCACATAGTGGAGCTGGGCGATCACCCGCTGGTCGACCGTGGGAACCCGGTCGCGGGCGGCGTCGTACCAATAGACACGCAGGAGTTCGCCCTGGTGGCGCTCCATCGCGTGTTTCTGCAGGAATTGGATCAGCTCGTCGGCCGCGACCCGATATTCCTTGCGTTCCTTCGCGCCCAGCAAAACCTCGCCGGCGGCTGCGTACAGATAACCGACGTCGACGAGAACCGCATATTTTGCCATGCTGTGCAGTGCGAGGTCCGGGATGGCCATCGCGTCCTCCAGGCCTCGTCTCCGTGTGTTGTTGGTCTAGCTGGTATTGCCCTTTTGGAGATACTCCCAACTCTTGGGCCACTTGACACCCGGTTCGGCCGATCTAATGCCTGTCTATTCGGGTAGTCCGCTGGCCCACCAGGTCCCCTTACCGGGCCTTGGGGGGACGTTTCCCCGCATCCTTCGCGAAGGGTCCCGCCACCTGGGCGGACTCGGCTCACGTTCCGGCTCCGTCAGTGAAATATGACGTAGCGCTACCAGTAGTGCGGCCACCTCTTCCGGCGTCGCGTCGCCGCGCACGATCCTGAGGTCCGTCATAGCGGGATGTTCCCATGCTTCTTCGGCGGCAGGGAGGCCCTCTTGTTCCGCAGCGTCCGCAGCGACCGGACGATCTTCACCCGGGTGTCGGACGGCCGGATCACCGCGTCGACGTATCCGCGCTCGGCGGCCAGATAGGGGTTGGCGAGGGTGTCCTCGTACTCGGTGATGTAGCGGGCGCGGGCCGCGTCGGGGTCCTTGGCAGCGGCCAGCTCGCGGCGGTAGAGGATGTTCACCGCGCCCTGGGCGCCCATGACCGCGATCTGCGCGGTGGGCCAGGCCAGGTTGATGTCGGCGCCGAGGTGCTTGGAGCCCATGACGTCGTAGGCGCCGCCGTAGGCCTTCCGGGTGATCACGGTGACCAGGGGCACGGTGGCCTCGGCGTAGGCGTACAGGAGCTTGGCCCCGCGCCGGATGATGCCGTTCCACTCCTGGTCGGTGCCCGGCAGGAAGCCGGGCACGTCGACGAAGGTCAGCACGGGGATGTTGAACGCGTCGCAGGTCCGCACGAACCGGGCCGCCTTCTCCGAGGCCGCGATGTCGAGCGTGCCCGCCAGCGACATTGGCTGGTTGGCCACGATCCCGACCGGCCGCCCCTCGACCCGGCCGAACCCGACCAGGATGTTCGGCGCGAACCCGGCGTGGACCTCCAGGAACTCCCCGTCGTCGAGCACGTGGGAGAGCACCGTGGTCATGTCGTAGGGCTGGTTGGCCGAGTCGGGGATCAGCGTGTCGAGCTCGCGGTCCTCGTCGGTGACCGTGAGGTCGGCCTCGGCGTCGAACACGGGCGGCTCGTCGAGGTTGTTGGACGGCAGGTACGACAGCAGCGCCCGCGCGAAGTCGAGGCAGTCCTGCTCGTCGGTGGCCTCGTAGTGGGCCACGCCCGACTTGGAGTTGTGCGTGTGGGCCCCGCCGAGCTCCTCGAACGTGACCTCCTCACCGGTGACGGTCTTGATCACGTCGGGCCCGGTGATGAACATGTGCGACTTCTCGGAGACCATCAGCACGAAGTCGGTCAGCGCGGGGGAGTAGACCGCGCCTCCCGCGCACGGCCCCATGATCAGCGAGATCTGCGGGATCACGCCCGACGCGTGGACGTTGCGGCGGAAGATCTCGGCGTACAGGCCCAGGGAGACGACGCCCTCCTGGATGCGCGCGCCGCCGGAGTCGTTGATGCCGACGACCGGGCAGCCGGTCTTGAGGGCGTGGTCCATGACCTTGACGATCTTCTCGCCGAACACCTCGCCGAGCGACCCGCCGAACACGGTGAAGTCCTGGGCGAACACGGCGACCGGCCGCCCGTCGACGGTCCCGTAGCCGGTCACCACGCCGTCGCCGTAGGGCCGCTCCTGCTCCATGCCGAAGCTGGTCGACCGGTGGCGGGCCAGTTCGTCGAACTCGACCAGCGACCCCTCGTCGAGGAACGCCTCCAGGCGCTCCCGGGCCGTCATCTTGCCCTTCTCGTGCTGCTTGGACACCGCGCGCGCCGACCCCGCGTGGGCCGCCTCGTCGAGCCGCCGCTCCAGGTCGGCGATCTTCCCCGCGGTCGTGTGCACGTCGATCTCAGGCACCGGTTCAGCAGTCATGGCGCAAGGGTAATCCGGCCGATCGCCGTGAATTCGGTAGGGGGCCCGCGCGTGAGCCGCGTCACGCAGGGTAGTCGCGTGCCATGACCACGCAGGCCCCGAGTCTGAAGCGCGTCATCGGACGCCGCATGCTTCTGCTGTTCGTCATCGGCGACATCCTGGGCGCCGGCATCTACGCGCTGGCCGGGAAGGTCGCCGGCGAGGTCGGCGGCGCGCTGTGGCTGCCGTTCCTGGTGGCGTTCGTGCTGGCCGCGCTGACCGCGACCGCCTACGCCGAACTGGTCGGAAAATACCCCCAGGCCGCCGGCGCGGCCCTCTACACCAACCGCGCCTTCGGCATCCCCTTCCTGACCTTCATCGTCGCCTTCGCGGTCCTGATGAGCGGCGTCACCTCGGCGAGCGCCGCGGCCCGCGCGTTCGGCGGCACCTACCTCGCCGAGTTCGTGACCCTGCCGACGGTCGTGGGCGCCCTGATCTTCCTCGCCCTGGTGACCCTGGTGAACTTCGCCGGCATCTCCGAGTCGGTCAAGGTCAACGTGGTGCTCACCCTGATCGAGGCGTTCGGCCTGCTCGTCATCATCGCCATCGGCGTGTACGCCCTCCTGACCGGCGACGGCGACCCCTCCCGCGCCCTGGAGTTCCACCCGGAGAACGGCGCCTTCCTCGGCATCCTGGGCGGCACCGCCCTGGCCTTCTACGCCCTCCTCGGCTTCGAGGACTCCGTGAACCTCGCCGAGGAGGCCCAGGACCCGCAGCGGAACTACCCCCGCGCCCTGTTCGGCGGCCTGGCCGTGGCCGGGCTCATCTACCTCGCGGTGGCCTTCACCGCCACGATGCTGGTCGACACCGAGACCCTGCGGAACTCCAGCGGCCCGCTGCTCGAAGTGGTCAAGGTCGCGGGCCTGGAGTTCCCCCCGAAGCTGTTCGCCCTGATCGCCCTGCTGGCCGTCGGCAACACCGCGCTGATCAACATGCTGATGGCCTCCCGGCTGGTCTACGGGATGGCCCGGGAGGGCATCGTCCCGAAGGTCTTCGGCCTGGTCCACCACGGCCGCTCGACCCCGTGGGTCGCCATCCTCTTCACCGTCGCCATCGCCGTCGTCCTGGTCAGCACCGGCGACGTGGGCGGCCTGGCCGACACGACCGTCCTGCTGCTGCTCGGCGTCTTCACGATCGTCAATATCTCGGTCCTGGTCCTGCGCAGGGAGACCGTCGAGCACGACCACTTCCACGCCCCGGTCTGGGCCCCGGTGCTCGGCGCGGTAGCGTGCGTGGTCCTCATCCTCCCGATCACCGGCCGCGAGGGCTCGGTCTACCTGCGGGCCCTCGTCCTCCTGGCCATCGGCGTCCTGCTGTGGGCGGTCAACCACTTCGCCGCCAGGCGATCGAGCGACGTGTAGCCGGGACTGGCTTTCTGATTCTCCCGCTCATACCATGGAAGGTATATACCATCCAAGGTATGGTCGAGATCGCGTTGGAGCCCGAGGTGGAGGCATGGCTGGCTGAACTGCCACTTGGGCAGTATCACCGGGTGATGGCGAAGGTGGACCGGCATCTCGTGGAGAGGCGCGGTCAGCCCGACGGCCATCACATCAAAAGCCTGCGTGAGGGTGTCAGCGAGTTGCGGGTGCCTCTTGAGGAGCGGTCCTGGCGCATCACGTTCTGGAGGCCGGGCGGCAGGATGATCATCCTGCTCACGGTGTTTGCCAAGACGCGCAACGGGCCACAGCATGATGATGTGGAGCGTGCGGTGAAGGCGAAGAATGCATGCCAGCTCGGACATGACATGACCACCACCCACGTGTTCGACAGGAGGTCGTGATGGCTGGACACAGCACGTGGAAGACGCTCAAGGCCAAACGGCTCCTGGAAGGCGAGGCAGAGGAGCATCCGGAATACACGCGGGCGCTCCGGGACATGGATTTGGGCGACAGGCTCCGCGAGGTCCGCGTGGCCCGGAACCTCACCCAGGCCGAGGTCGCCGAACGGGCGGGGATCTCCCAGCCCGCGTTGTCCCGCATCGAGCTGGGCGGCGGGACTCCGACGCTCGAGATGCTCGACCGGATCGGCAGGGCGATGGGAGTCAGGTTCACCATCTCCGTCGGCGACGAACAGGCCGAACAGATCGATCTCCTGGCCGGATAGCCCACCGGCGGGCATCGTCGGGAAATTGTGACCTTGTGGCAGGGATCGGCAAGGCCGGATGCCGTGGGGTCAGGGCAGAGTGGAGGCATGACGGAGGCGGTTCGGACGCGGGGCCTGGTGAAGGCCTTCGGGCAGCAGGTTGCGGTCGCTGGGGTTGATCTGGTCGTACCGGCCGGGAGTTTCGCGGGGCTCGTGGGGCCCAACGGGGCCGGGAAGACGACGACGCTCAGCATGATCACGGGGCTGCTCAGGCCCGACGGCGGGCTGGTCGAGATCCACGGCGCCGACGCGTGGGCCGATCCCGTCAGGGTCAAGGCGTCGATCGGGGTGCTGCCCGAAGGGCTGCGGCTGTTCGAGCGGCTCTCGGGGCGGGAGCTGCTGGCCTACAACGCCGAGCTGCGCGGGATCCCCCGGGCCGAGGGCGAGAAGCGGGCCGCCGAGCTGCTGGCGGTCATGGACCTCACCGAGTCGCAGGACAAGCTGGTCGTCGACTACTCGACCGGCATGCGGAAGAAGATCGGGCTGGCCGCCGCGCTGCTGCACAACCCGGCCGTGCTGTTCCTCGACGAGCCCTTCGAGGGCGTCGACCCGGTCAGCGCCAACACGCTGGCCGAGGTGCTGCGCCGCTACACCGCCTCGGGGTCCACGGTCGTCTTCTCCAGCCACGTCATGGATCTCGTCGAGCGCCTGTGCGACTGGGTGTCGGTGATGTCGCGCGGGCAGATCGTCGCGCAGGGGCCGACCGACGAGGTCAAGAGCGGGCGGACGCTCAACGAGGCCTTCCTGGAGCTCGTCGGGGCCGGCGGGTCGGGAGAGGAGGGGCTCACGTGGTTGGGGTCTTCGTCCGGCTGAAGCTGCGGCTGATCGCCGGGAGCCTCAAGGGGACCGGCGGGCGGCGGGCCGGGTTCCTCTTCTCGCTGATCGCGGGGCTGCTCGTCGCCATCGCCGGGTTCTACTTCCTGTCGGCGCCGCGAGCGGTCGATCCGGGGCTGGCGGCCGACCTCGGGATCATCTTCTTCTCGGCCATCCTGACCATGTGGATCGCCGGGCCGCTGCTCATGTTCGGGCTCGACGACACGCTCGACCCCGCCCGGCTGGCGCTGTTCCCGCTGCGCACCGGGCAGCTCGCGCGCGGGCTGCTGGCCTCCTCGGCCGTCGGGATCTGGCCGCTCGCCTCGCTGTTCGCGATGACGGGGGCGATCTTCGGGGTGGGGCGCTCGGTGACCGGGGTGCTCCTCGGGATCGTCGGGGTGCCGATCGCGTTCGCCTGCTGCCTCGTGGTGTCGCGGCTGGTCACGACCGGGCTGTCCGGGGTGCTGCGGTCGCGGCGGGGGCGTGACGTGCTGGCCGTGGCGGTCATCCTCGTCGTGCTCGGGACGCAGGTGCCCGGCCTGCTGCTCAACTCCGGGCTGGACATCGGGCTGGAGGCCATCGCGGCGCTGGCCGGGGTGCTGCGGTGGACGCCCACCGGCATGGTCGTCCACGCCATGGCCGACGGCGGGCTCGTCGGCCTCGCCGAGATCGTGGCCGTGGCGGTGTTCACGGTGGCGTGCGCGTGGCTGTGGATCGTCGCGCTGAAGGCCGCGCTGGTGCGGCCCGACGCCTCCAGCCAGAGCGGCGGCAGCGTCCGGCGGTCGCGGTTCGGCGGGGTGCTCCCCGAAGGGGTGGTGGGGGCCGTCGCCGCCAAGGAGCTCAAGTACGCCCGCCGCGACCCCCGTGGGCGGGTGACCTGGGCCAGCGTCCTGGCCGTGGTCGTCATCATGATCTTCTCCACCCGGAACACCACCGGCGGCGAGCCGATCGTCTGGATGGGGATCTTCCCGGTCTGGCTGGGCGGCCTGGTGATGGCGCTCCAGGCGACCAACAGCTTCGGCATCGACGGCAGGGCGCTGTGGATGAACGCCGTCGTCTACGCCAAGCCCGAGGCGCTCCGCTCCGACCTGGCCGGACGCCATCTCGCCATCTGCCTCATCGGCTTCCCGCTGCTCGCGGTGACCGCCGTGGCGACCGGGCTGCTGACCCGGCCCGAATGGATCCTCCCGGCCGCGCTCGTCGGCTGGGGCGTGATGGGGCTGGTCTTCGCGGTCGGGTCGTTCACCAGCGTCTACATCCCCTACACCCAGCCCGAGCGGATCAACGCCTTCACCGGCGCCGCCCCCGGGCAGGGCGGGCAGGCGTTCCTGTCGTCGATCGGTTCCATGGTCGGCGGCGGGGTGCTGTCGCTGCCGGTGCTGATCCCGGTCATGGCGGGCTACGTCTGGGTGTCGGCACTGATGCCGGTGCTCGGATTCGGGCTGGCCTGGCTCGCCCGCCGCAGGGCGTCGGTGATCGGCCTCCGGCGGATGCCGGAGCTCCTGGCGGACGTCTCGAAGCCCACCTGAGCAGTGGTCTAGTCCAATGGGTGAGACCGGTCTCAGCGTGACCTGGGGCACTCGCTAGTCTTCCAACCATGGCCGCCCTGTCTCACGAAGACCGCCACAGCGCCGTCACCGAGATGCCCGACGACCTCCGCGCCGACGTCCGCCTCCTGGGAGAGATCCTGGGGCAGGCTATTGCCGAAGACGGCGGCCCCGACCTCCTGGCCGATGTCGAACGCCTGCGCAAAGCGGTGATCGCCGCCCGCAGACGCGAGACCACGGTCGACGACGTGGCGGCGCTGGTCGCCGACTGGCCGATCGACCGCGCCGTGCTGATCGCGCGGGCCTTCACGTGCTACTTCCACCTCGCCAACCTGGCCGAGGAGCACTACCGCATCCGCATCCTGCGGCAGCGCGACCGCGACGACGTCCCGGTCCCCGAGTCGCTGCCGGAAGCGGTGCGGGCGCTCCGGAGCGACGTGGGGTCCGAGGAGCTCGACCGGCTCATCGGCGATCTGGAGTTCCGGCCGGTGCTCACGGCCCACCCGACCGAGGCGCGGCGCCGGGCCGTGGTGACCGCGATCCAGCGGATCAGCGCCCACCTCGACCTCTACAACACGCCTGGCCGCGGCGCCGGTGAGCAGCAGGAGGCCAAGCGGCGGCTGCGCGAGGAGGTCGACCTGCTGTGGCGGACCGCCCAGCTCCGGTCGACCAAGCTCGACCCGCTCGACGAGGTCCGGACCGCCATGGCGGCCTTCGACGAGACGCTCTTCCGGGCGGTGCCGCTGATCTACCGCTCGCTCGACAGCGCCCTCGAACCCGGCACCGGCACCCGCGCGCCCATCGCCCGCCCCTACATCCGCTACGGCTCCTGGATCGGCGGCGACCGCGACGGCAACCCCAACGTGACCTCGAAGGTCACCCGCGACGCCCTGCTGATCCAGAACGAACACGTGCTGATCGCGCTGGAGAACGCGGCCACCCGCATCGGCCGCACGATGACGCTGGCCGCCGAGCGCACCCCGCTCTCGCCGCAGCTGCGCGCCGCCCTCTCCCGCGCCGAGGGCGACTTCCCCGACCTGGTCTCCGAGATGTCGACCCGGTCCCCCCGGGAACCCCACCGGCAGTGGCTGCTGTTCGTGGCCGGCCGGATCGCCGCCACCCGGCGGCGCGACCTCGACCTCGCCTACCGGTCGCCCGCCGACCTGCTCACCGATCTGCGGCTGGCGCAGGACTCGCTCCTGCAGGCGGGCGCGGTGCGGCAGGCGTACGGCGAACTCCAGCACCTGATCTGGCAGGTGGAGACCTTCGGGTTCCACCTGGCCGAGCTGGAGGTCCGGCAGCACTCCCAGGTGCACGCCTCCGCGCTCGCCGAGATCGAGGCGGGCGGGGCCCGGTCGGAGCGCACCGAAGAGGTGCTGGCCACGATCCGGAGCATCGCCTGGAT
This sequence comes from Herbidospora cretacea, assembly GCF_001570605.1. Classification (GTDB taxonomy): domain Bacteria; phylum Actinomycetota; class Actinomycetes; order Streptosporangiales; family Streptosporangiaceae; genus Herbidospora; species Herbidospora cretacea. The sequence goes on from NZ_BBXG01000021.1 coordinate 132,743, forward strand.
CCAGGAGCGCTTCGGGGTGACGGCCTGCTCCCGCTACGTCGTCTCGTTCACCCGCTCGGCCGACGACATCCTGGCCGTCTACGCCCTGGCCCAGCACGCCTTGGGCGACCGCGCGCCGGTGCTCGACGTGGTGCCGCTGTTCGAGTCGGGGGAGGACCTCGACAACTCGGTGCGGGTGCTGACCGGGATGATCGCCTCCGAGCCCGTGCAGCGGCGGCTGGCGGCCAACGGCCGCCGGGTGGAGGTCATGCTCGGCTACTCCGACTCCGCCAAGGAGCTCGGCCCGGCCGCCGCGACCATGCGCCTCTACGACGCCCAGGCCGCGCTGACCCGGTGGGCCGCCGACAACGACATCACGCTCACCCTCTTCCACGGCCGGGGCGGCGCCCTGGGCCGGGGCGGCGGACCGGCCAACCGGGCGGTGCTCGCCCAGGCGCCGGGTTCGGTCAACGGCCGGTTCAAGGTCACCGAGCAGGGCGAGGTCATCTTCGCCCGCTACGGCCACATGGCCATCGCCCGCCGCCACATCGAGCAGGTCACCAACGCCGTCCTGCTCGCCTCGACCAGCAAGGTCGAGGAGCGCACCGCCGACGCCGCCGCGAAGTTCCGCGACCTGGCCGACCAGGTGGCCACCGCCTCCGAACGGGCCTACCGGGGCCTGACCGAGGCGCCCGGCTTCCCCGAATGGTTCTCGGCGGTCAGCCCGCTGGAGGAGATCGGCTCGCTGCGCCTCGGCTCCCGCCCGGCCCGCCGCGGCCTGGGGGCGCCCAAGTCGCTCGACGACCTGCGCGCCATCCCGTGGGTGTTCGCCTGGGCCCAGACGAGGGTCAACCTCCCCGGCTGGTTCGGCCTGGGCTCCGGCCTGGCCGCCGTCCTCGACGCGGGAGGCCAGGCGGAACTCCGGGAGGCCTACAAGGAGTGGCCGCTGTTCGCCTCGCTGCTCGACAACGTGGAGATGTCGCTGGCCAAGACCGACCGCGCCATCGCCAGCCGTTATCTGGCGCTGGGCGGCCGCGACGACTTCTTCAAGCAGGTCATGGACGAATACGACCTGACCCGGCGGCTGGTCCTGGAGATCACCGGCCACTCCCGGCTGCTGGAGTCGCGAAGGGTCCTGTCCCGGGCCGTCCAGCTCCGCGACCCCTACGTCGACGCGCTGTCGCACCTGCAACTGCGGGCGCTGACCGCGCTGCGGACCAGCGAGGACCTGAGCGAGGCCGAGCGCGAGAGCCTCTCGACGCTGCTACTGCTCAGCGTCAACGGCGTCGCCGCCGGCCTGCAGAACACGGGCTGATCCGGCGTATACGTTGAAGCGCTCCTCGCGGAGGAACCCCACGAGCGTCATGCCGAACTCCCGCGCCACGTCGACAGCCAGCGACGAGGGCGCGGAGACGGCGGCGACGACCGAGATCCCGGCCGCGAGGGCCTTCTGCATGATCTCGTACGACGCCCGGCCGGACACCAGCAGCACCGGCCGGGGCGCGTCGTTGAGCAGCGACCAGCCGACGACCTTGTCGACGGCGTTGTGCCGGCCGACGTCCTCGCGCAGCTTGATCAGCTCGCCCTCCGCCGTGAACAGCCCGGCGGCGTGCAGCCCGCCGGTCCGGCCGAACACCCCCTGGGCGGCGTGGAGCTTGGCGGGCAGGCCGCGCAGCGTGTCCGCCGTGATCTCCAGGTGGTCGCTCACCAGGGGGACGCACTTGTCGCGCAGCGCGTCGAGGCTGGCCGCGCCGCAGACGCCGCACGCGCTCGACGTCACGAAATAGCGGTCGAGGCCGGGAAGGTCGGGCAGCGGGCCGCGCAGCCGGACGGTCACCGTGTTGAACCGCGCCTCCGGCGGCACGTCCTCGTCGGTGCAGTAGGCGATGGCCTCGATGCCGGTGACGCCCTCGCCGTTGAGGAACCCGGCGGCCAGCTCGAAGTCCGAGCCCGGGGTCCGCATCGTGATCGCCAGGGTGCGCCGCTCCGAGCCGGAGGTGATGCGGATCTCCAGCGGCTCCTCGGTCGCCACCTCGTCACTCCGCTCCCGGTCCGTGACCGTGGTCACGGACCGGATGCGGTAGCGGGCGACCGGACGGTCACCCATGGCGGGTCAGTGTCGCGAAGGCGTTGTAGTCGGGGATCTTCGCGTCGGGCGAGCGGCGCGCCTTGTCGAGCAGCACGTTGCCCTCGGGCCAGTGGACCTGGATGTTCCCCGGAGTCAGCGGCGCCCGCAGCACCTTCCCGACCAGGGAACCGCTGTCGGTGGTCAGCTCGACCTCGGTCCCGTCGGGCAGCCCGAGCCGGTCGGCGTCGTGCGGGCTCATCAGCACGGCCTCGCGGGTGGCGCCGTTGAAGCCGTCGACCCGCTCGTGGACCATGCTGTTGAACTGCTTGCCGCGCCGGGTCGCGACCAGGAACGTCCCGTCGGGCCGGTGCAGCGCCGGCAGTTCCACCGGGGCGAAGCGCGCGGTGCCGAAGGGAAGGTGCCGGCCGCCGTATTGGACGTTGTCGCCGAACTTCGCGAGCTTGGCGATGCCCGCGTAGAAGGGCACGGCCTTCTCGATGTCCTCGCGGATCTCCGCCGTGCCCGAGTAGCGGAGCTTGGCGGCGAGCTCGGGCCGGGCTCGGGCCGCGAGCTCGGTGAAGATCTTCCACTCGGGCCAGGCCTCGCCGACGCGCGGGCCCTTGACCTCGGGGGAGTAGATGATCCGCCGCTCGGTCGAGGTCTCGGTGACGCCGCCCGCCATCTCGTAGCGGGTCTGGGCGGGCAGCAGGATCACCGTCTCGCCCGGCACGAGCATCTGCGACGACATCACGATGTCGATGTGGACCCGCAGCGAGGGCCGCTCCAGGGCCTCCCGGCAGTACCGGGGGTCGGGCAGCACCTCGAGGAAGTTGCCTCCGGAGGAGACCAGCACGTCCAGTGAGCCGTTGTGGGCCGCGTCGATCATGTCGGTCGCCGTCATGCCCGGCGCCAGCGGCAGGTCGAAGCCCCACAGGTCGGCGAACTTCCGGGCGTTCTCCTCGGTGATCGGCAGGCCGCCGGGCAGTCCGGTCGCGTACGCGCCCATCTCCGCGCCGCCCTGCACGCCGCTGTGGCCCCGGATCGGCATCAGGCCGCAGTGGTCGCGGCCGAGGAAGCCGCGGGCCAGCGCCAGGTTGACGATCGCGCGGACGTTGTCCTCGCCGTAGGTGTGCTGGGTGACGCCCATCGACCAGACGAGGACGGCCGACTTCGCCTCACCGAGGAGGCGGGCCATCTCGTACATGTCGGACTTGGTGGAGCCGGAGAGGGCCTCCAGCTCCTCCCACGACTGCGACTTGACGGCGTCGAGGGCCTCGTCGAAGCCCTCGGTCCTGTTTTCGATGAAGGTGCGGTCGAGCCAGTCGTTCTCGGCCAGGTGCTTCAGCACGCCGTTCAGGAAGCCGATGTCGCCGCCGATGTTGACCGGGAAGAAGTGGTCGGTGATCTTCGTGCCGAAGACGGCCGACTCGACGTTGGAGGGCACCCAGTACTTCTGCATGCCCGGCTCGCGATAGGCGTTGACCATCGCGATCTTCGTCCCGGCCTTCTTCGCGTGGTAGAGGTACTTCATCGCGACGGGCTGGTTGTTGCTCGGGTTGCTGCCGACGAAGACGATCAGGTCGGAACCGATCCAGTCGGTGTACGAACAGGTCGTCGCGGCCGACCCGATCGCCTGCTTCAGCGCGACCGTCGAGGGCGAGTGGCAGATCCGGGCGGCGTTGTCGACCGAGTTGGTGCCGAGGGCCCGCACCGCCTTCTGGGCGGCGAAGTAGTTCTCGTTCGGCACGCCCCGGCTCGTCAGATATACGCCGATATTTCCCGTCATTCGGGGCGCGATGGTGTCCAGCGCCTCGTCCCAGGAGAGCCGCGTGAAGCCCGGCTCACCGGCACGCCTGATCATCGGGTAGGGCAGCCGCCCCAGTGCCCGCAGATCCGCGCTCTTGGCCGGGAGGCCCGACACGTCGGCCAGCCGGGCCGGGTCGAGCGCGGGGGCCGTGTTCAGCGGGAGCAGTCGAAGACGGATGTTGCACAGGTGGACCTCGTCCATGGTCCAGTCGCGCATGCCCTTGGTGCCGAGGGCGCAGCCGTCACAGGTCCCCTGGGTGAGCAGGCGCCAGGCGTACCGGCGGTTGCCTTTCACCGCGCGGAAGGCCTTCCACAACTCCAGGTAGTTATTGGGTTTACGCTCGCCGATGCCGAAGGGCTTCCAGCTCGCCCAAGTTCTCATAACGGACAGATTATGCCGAAGGTTTGGGCCCACGGATAGCGGCCACTACATCGGGTAGTAATCCCAGGTCATCGACTGTTCGTCGAACAGAGCGGTGTTCGGAAGGGAGAATGGCAGTCGTGCCCGAACCCTCGTATCCCGATTTGGACCGCCCCCAGTTGTCCCAGGCCGCCCTCCGGGCCGAGATGGTCAGACCCGGATCGCTGTGGTCGTCCCTCACCGTCGTCGAGCGCACCGGCTCCACCAACGCCGATCTCGCCCAGGCCGTCCGCGACGGCGTCCGCGAGGGCGCGGTCCTGGTGGCGGAGTCCCAGTACGCCGGGCGGGGCCGTCTCGGCCGCGTCTGGATCGCCCCGCCGCGCTCGGGGCTCACCTTCTCCGTCCTGCTGCGGCCGGAGGTCCGGGTCGCCTGGCAGGGCTGGCTCCCGCTGCTGTTCGGCCTGGCCGCCGCGACCGCGATCCGCGAGGCAGGCGAGGTCGACGTCAGGCTCAAATGGCCCAACGACCTGCTCCACGACGAGCGCAAGCTGGCCGGCATCCTGGCCGAGCGCATCGACTCGGCCGTCGTCATCGGCATGGGCCTCAACGTCAGCCTCCGCGAGTCCGAGCTTCCCGTCGGCCACGCCACCTCGCTCGCGCTGGCCGGTGCGGTCTCCCTCGACCGCGACCGGCTGCTGACCGGGGTGCTGCGCCATCTCGAACGCCTCTACCGCGACTGGTGCCTGGCCGGGGGCGACGCCGAGGCGTCCGGCCTGCGGGCCGCCTACCTGGCCGCGAGCGCGACCGTGGGGCGGGAGGTCCGGGTCGAACTGCCCGGCGAGCGGGTGCTCACCGGGCGGGCGACCGGCATCAGCGAGTCGGGCCAGCTCATCGTCAGGAGCGGCGGCGTCGACCATCCGCTGAGCGCGGGCGACGTGGTCCACGCCCGCCTCTGAGGATTGGGCGGGCGGGGCGTCTCTAGGAGTCACTCCGCCCGCCGAAGACCTCGGCGACGAGCCGCGCGACCGCCGTCTGGAAGGCCGCGCCCATCGACATCCCGGGGTCGTCGACGTAGTTGAGCGTGGCGGTCAGGGTGGTGCCGCCGTCGGGGGTGCTGTACATCAGCGCCGCGTGGCCCGCCATGCCGCCGTTGTGGGTGATGACGGTCCCGTTCTCGCCCGCGGGCTGGACGAACACGCCCAGGCCGTAGCCGATGTCGGGATAGGGAGTGAACATCTCCGTCATCAGGGCGGCGGGCAGGAGCTTGCCGCCCGTGAGCGCGGAGACGAACGTGTGGAGGTCCCGGCTGGTGGAGATCATGTCGCCGCCGGTGGAGATCCACGAGGGGTTCTGGCGGGTGACGTCGACCGTCACCGGCCGGCCGTCCTCCTCGTAGCGGTAGTAGGCGTGGGCGTGCGGGCCGGGGATATCCGGGTCGGTCTCCGGCAGGAGGGTGCCGGTCAGGCCGAGCGGCCCGAGGATCAGCCGGTGGGTCTCCTCGGCGAGGGAGTTCCCGGTGACCTTCTCGACCAGCAGCCTGGCCAGCACGTAGTTGGTGTTGGCGTAGCTCCACGAGGTCCCCGGCTCGAACCGGGCGGGCTGCGCCAGCGCCAGCTCCACCAGCTCCTCCGGCCGGTAGGTCCTGAAGCGGTTGTCCACCCACTCCTTGCCCGCGGTCGTGGCGGGGATGCCCGGGACGAAGGTCCCGTCGGGGAAGTACTCGCCGGTGAAGTTGAAGACGCCGCTGGTGTGCTGGAGCAGCATCCGCACGGTGATCCTCGGGTCGAGCCCCTCGACGGGCAGGTACCCGGCGACCGGGGCGTCGAGCTCGATCCGGCCCTCGGCCACGAGCCCGAGCACCACGGTCGCGGTGAAGGTCTTGGTGTTGCTGCCGATCCGGACGCGCCCGTCGACCGGGGGCCTCTCGGGCCGGCCGAGCTCGGCGACCCCGGCGCTGCCGGTCCATTCGCCGTGTTCGTCGTTGACGCGCAGGGTCACGCCGGTGAAGCCGGATTCGACCATCTCGTCGATGATCTTCTGGAGGTTGGACATGGCGGGTTCTCCTCGCGTGGTCAGAGGCTGCGGGCGCTGATGTCGCCGTAGGCGGTGGTGGCGTGGATGGTCAGGGCGGGGGCACCCGCGTTGGTGAGCGCGTTGTGGATCCGGCCGGAGCCGGTGCCGGCGTCGAGCGAGGCGGAGACCCCGGCGGCGGCGCAGACCGAGATGTCACCGGCCTCGGTGCGCAGCGTGAGTGCGCCGCCCATGGCCTCGGTGACGCTGAGGTCGCCCTTCTGGGTGGTGAGCCGAGCGGCCCCGCCCAGGCGGCCGACCGAGATGTCGCCGGCCTGGAGGGTGAGCCGGGCGCCCGCGGTCTCGTCGAGCTTGACGGTGCCCTGCGCGGCCTCGATGGAGACGTCGCCGAGCCGGCCGACGCCGCGGAACTCGGCCAGGGCCGCCCTGGCCTCGACGCGGGAACCGGCGGGGAGCTGGACCGTCACCTCGATCGACCCGGACGGGCCGAGGACCTTGCTCGCCGCAGCCGGCGTCTCGATCCGCAGGACCCCGTCGGCGTAGGCCACCTGGGTCTCGGCCGCGGCCTTCACGTCACGGTTCCTGGACGCGTCCGCGGGCCGGACCTCGACCGTGGTGTCGGCCCGGTCGGCGGCGATGAACCGGATCTGCCCGGCGGGGATGTCGAGGACGGCGGAGACGGGGCCGGGGGTGTCGAACTTTCGCATCGTGCGCTCCTTGGGGAGTTCGTTTCTGACATCGCAAACGCTACGTTGCGTTCAAGAATTGAGCAAGCACGTCGTAGCCTTAGATCGATATATGCGCAGCTCAAAAACGCGAAATCATTGCAACTCTTGGAAATCTAACGCAATGCCTTCGGCGCAATGCGTTGCGATGGATGGAGAATGAACGCTATGGTGGTCGCATCACGTACGACCGGAGGAGACCGCGATGCCGGGAGGCAGACTCACCCAGCAGGAGCGTCAGCGGATCGCGCTGGGGCTGGCCGACGGCCTGGCCTACGCGGAGATCGGCCGCAGCCTCGACCGCCCGACCTCGACCGTCACCCGTGAGGTCATGCGCAACGGCGGGCCCACCGCCTACCGCCCCGACCTCGCCCACCGCGCCGCCGAGCAGAGGGCCCGCTCCCGCAAGAAGGCCAGGCCCCGCGACCCCGACACCTCCCGGCAGACCCGGGGGCGCGACGCCGGAGCCGTGCGCGAATACGAGGAGACCTTCGCCACCGTCCTCATGGCCCAGGGGCTGCCCAAGATCACGGCCGGCGTGCTGGCCGCCCTCTACACCACCGACACGGGCAGCCTCACGGCGGCCGAGCTCGCCGGGCGTCTCGACGTCAGCCCGGCCTCGATCTCCAAGGCGATCACGTTCCTGGAGGGCCAGGGCCTCGTCCGGAGGGAGCGCGACGAGCGCCGTCGCGAGCGTTACGTCGTTGACGACGACGTCATGTACCAATCGGTGATGGCCAGCGCCCAGGGCAGTTTCCAGCTCGCCGAGATGGCCCGCCAGGGCGTCGGCGTCCTCGGCACGGGCACCCCGGCCGCCGCCCGCCTGGAGAACATCGCCCGGTTCGTCCAGTTCATCGGCGAGAGCATCGCCCGTGCCGCCGACCAGGCCCGTGAGATCCTGCACGCCAAACCCGACACCACGACCGACGGCGACGGCTAGGCCCCGCTACGGACCGGTACGTGCCACGATGTGCCCCATGGGTCTCCCCGATCACCACCTGACCGACGGTGAGCGAGTCGTCCACTCGTTCCACCCGCACTGGAAGCGCCTTGTCGGTCCGTTCTTCGCGCTGGTTCTCGTCGTGGCCGCGTCGTCGGCCGCGATCTACTTCATTCCGAGCGACTACGAATACTCCGGCATCGCGCGCCTCGCGGTCGCCGTGGTGTCGGTGGTCGCGCTCGCGCTGCTGGCCTTCGTGCCCTACCTGCGGTGGAAGACGACCGCCTACACCCTGACCACCCATCGCTTCACGATCAGCACCGGCGTCCTGTCCAAGTCGCAGGACGACATCCCGCTGGCCAAGGTCAACTCGGTCAGCTCCGACCAGACCCTGATGGAACGCGTGCTGGGCAGCGGAACGCTGAAGGTAGAGTCGGCGTCCGAGCGCGGCGTCATCGACTACCGCGACATCCCCAAGATCCAGACCATCCGCGCCGACCTGTTCCGGCTGGTCGAGGACGCCTCCGACGGAGTGGTGGACGGTCATTGAAAGCGAGACGCGGACGGCCGAAGGCCGGCCGTGGCTCGCGCGATGAACCTGCCTCGGAAACACTGTGGCCCGCCTCACATAGGCAAGCCTTACCTTCATCGGTTACCTTAGGAGAGCCTTACCTTACGAGCTCCGAAGGGTCCCCCGGATGTACGCCTGTGTGTGCCGAGCCGTCACCGAGAACGAGGTGCACGACTGCATCGCCAACGGCGCCCGGTCGGTCCGGCAGATCCGCGACACCACCGGAGCCGGCGGCGACTGCGCCTCTTGTGTCCGGAAGATCTGTGCCATTCTGAAGCGGTCAGAGAGTTTGATCACCACCGCTTAGGCAAGGGGCCCCGGCATGCAGGGCGACACGGACATCATTGCGCTGCTCAACGAGCAGCTTACGTCTGAGCTGACGGCCATCAATCAGTACTTCCTCCACGCCAAGATGCAGGAGAACTGGGGCTTCACCAAGCTCGCCAGTTTCACCCGGGCCGAGTCGATCGACGAGATGCGCCACGCCGAGGCGCTGACCGACCGCATCCTCTTCCTGGACGGCCTGCCCAACTACCAGAAGCTCTTCACGCTCCACGTCGGCCAGACCGTCAAGGAGCAGATCCAGAGCGACCTCGAACTGGAGCTCGGCGTCGTCAAGCGCCTGAAGCCCGGCATCGCCCTGATGCGTGAGCGCGGCGACATCGTCTCGGCGCTGCTGTTCGAGGAGATCCTCAAGGACGAGGAACACCACATCGACTACCTGGAGACCGAGTTGTCCCTCATGGAGACGCTCGGTGACGCTCTGTACCTCCAGCGGTACGCCGAGCCGCCGTCCGCGTCCTGAGGCAGCCGGGTCGCAGCCGAGATGCGGGGCCGCGAGAAACGCCCGCCGGGCCACCGGCGGGCGTTCGCTTTTCACCGGCCGGATCGGGGGCTCCGGGCCGCCCCGACATGCCGCTGCAAAAACGGCTTTGTCCATGTTTGCCCAGGTCAATTGATGGGTCAACGACGAGTCAAACCGCGCGCTGTGCCCGGGAAACGATCGCCTAAGGTCCTACGATCGCTTCCATGACCTGCGTACTTCTCGCCGAGGATGACACCTCGATCTCCGAGCCGCTTGCGCGCGCCCTGCGCCGGGAGGGCTACCAAGTCGAGGTGAGCCCCGACGGCCCGCAGGCCCTGGAAAGGGCACTCTCGGGAGGCGTCGACCTCATCGTTCTCGACCTCGGTCTCCCGGAGATGGACGGCCTGGAGGTCGCCCGCCGCATCAGGGCCGAGGGCCACGGCACTCCCGTGCTGATCCTTACCGCTCGTGTCGACGAGGTCGACACGGTGGTCGGTCTCGACGCCGGGGCCGACGACTACGTGACCAAGCCGTTCCGCCTCGCCGAACTGCTCGCCCGGGTCCGGGCCCTGCTCCGCCGGGGGACCTCCGAGACCCCGGTCGTCCAGGGCGTCCGGATCGACGCCGACTCGCGCCGGGCCTGGATGGGCGACAAGGAACTCCACCTGACCACCAAGGAATTCGACCTGCTCCGCGTGCTCGTGCGCGACGCCGGCAAGGTCGTGACCCGGGAGCAGATTATGCGGGAGGTCTGGGACACCAACTGGTGGGGTTCCACCAAGACCCTCGACATGCACATCTCCTGGCTGCGGCGCAAGCTCGGTGACGACGCGGCGAAGCCGCGGTACATCACGACCGTCCGAGGGGTCGGCTTCCGCTTCGAACGCGAGTAAGGGGCATGCGGAGGCGTCTGCTCTCCTCGATGCTGCTCGTCGCGGTCATCGCGGTGCTGCTGCTCGGAGTTCCCCTCGGTGTTGTCGTCGTACGTCTCATCAACGACGAGGCCGCGCAGGAGCTCCGAGCGGAGGCCACGCGCGTGCTGATCAGCGTCGAATACGCCATCAGCCAGGAGCAGCCGGTCGATCCCAAGCAACTGGAGCGGAACTACCCCAACCGGTTCATCCAGGTCGCGTTCCGCGGCATCGAGCCGATCACCGTCGGCGTCGAACCCCCGGTGAACCGGTCGCTGACCGAGGACGCCCGCTCCGAGAACGGGGTCGTCCGGCTCAGCCGCGACACCGCGGAGATCGACCGGGACATCCGCGCGCGGCTGCTGCTGACCATCGCGCTGGCGGTCGCCGCCCTGGTCGTGGCCATCGGGCTGGCGGTCGTGACGTCGCGGCGGCTCACGCTGCCGCTCCTCGATCTGGCCAAGATCGCGGAGCGGCTGGGCTCGGGCGACGCCCGGCCGAGCAAACACCGCTACGGCATCCCCGAGCTCGACCGGGTCGCCGAGGTGCTCGACCGCAGCGCGATCCGCATCTCCGAGCTGCTCGGACGGGAGCGCGAGTTCGCCACCGACGCGTCCCACCAGCTCCGCACGCCCCTCACGGGGCTCACCATGCGCCTGGAGGAGATCGTCGCGGCGGCCTCTCAGCCGGCCATCGTGCGCGAGGAGGGAGAGGCGGCGATCGTCCAGGCCGAACGGCTGACGGCGGTGATCGACGAGCTGCTCAACGCGGCCCGGCGCCAGCGTCACGCCCAGGCCGAGCCGATCGACGTCGACGACGTGCTGGTGCAGCAGATCACCGAGTGGGATCCGGCGTTCCGGCGGTCCCGCCGGTCGATCCAGCTCACCGGGAGCCGGGGCCTTCGGGCGCTGGCCACCACGGGCGGCCTCAGCCAGGTCGTGGCCACGCTGCTCGACAACTCGCTGCACCACGGCGGCGGCATCGTGTCGATAACCACGACGAGCTCGGAGAAGTCCATCGTCATCGAGGTCTCCGACCAGGGCGACGGGGTGCCGGAGAAGATCCGTACGCGCATCTTCGAACGCAGTGTCACCGGGGGCAGCGGCACCGGGCTCGGGCTCACGCTGGCGCGGTCGCTGGTCGCCGCCGACGGCGGGCGGCTGGAACTGGTGAAACCCCGGCCGGCCACCTTCGCGATCTTCCTGCGGAAGGTCGGCGACGACGAGATCGGCTACCGCGTGGTGAGCGGCCCCGCCTGACCTTCGCCCTGGACCGCGGCTTCCTCCACCGCGGGCTCCTCGGGCGGGGCCAGGAACACCCAGCGCTTGTACGACCAGAAGCGGAAGAGCGTGCCGAAGCCGGTGCCGATCACGAGGCCGACGTTGTTGGCCAGCAGGCTGTCGAGGCCGAGCGTGTAGCGGATGAAGCCGAGGCAGATCAGCTCGATCAGCAGGCCCACGCCGTTGAACACGAAGAACAGGACGTATTCGCGGGCCAGGCCGCTCTGCTCCCGGTGGCGGAAGGTCCAGAACCGGTTGCCGAAGTAGGCGACCGTGGTGGCGATCACCGTCGCGATGACGTTGGCGATCAGCGTGCCCTCTGAACCCCACATGGTCCAGAGGATGTTCACCAGGCCGAACTTGACCACGAAGGCGACGGCGCCGACGGCGCCGAACTTGATCAACTCACGGAGGAGGGTGGCGAATCGCGCGTACGCGCCGCGGATGAGTTGCTGCACGAGCCGCACAGTCCTTCCTGGTGGGGTGGGGTCGACTCAGGCTACCGGTTGGACCTGTGAAGCGGGCTGAAAGCTTCCTCTGAGTCCCTTTCTGCCCAGGTCGTCCAAGAACATTTCAAGAAATTTCAGACTTTGCGGCCCGATCGGAGCCCACACGAGCTACGTTGGCGCCCGACCTCACACGCGCGCGCACATTTGGAGAGGTGCGGGCATCCCCATGGGCCGACTGAGCCGCACGCTGACCGCAGGCATCGCCCTGGGGCTGCTGACCGCCTGCGGCGGGCAGCCCGCGGAGACCACGGCACGGGAGACCCCTTCCCGCAAGGCCGGCATCCTCACGCAGGAGACCGCCGAACGCGCCTTCGCCGGCCTCCAGGTGCTCGACGCCGCCTGGCACGACAGCGACTGCGCCGAGATGGCCGGGCTGGTCGCCGCCCCCGTCTCCGAGCTGGCCGGTTCTGCCTGCGCGGCCACGGCGTTCGGGCACAAGAGCGCCGGGTTCGCCTACACGGAACCCGAGTTCTACCTGCCCACCCGCCGTACCCCCGGCAGGCCCTGGTTCGCCGTGCTGGCCCGCGAGCCCGACCCGGCCTATTTCGTCTTCACCCAGGCGAAGGGCGGCTGGCGGCTCGCGCTGGGGCCGGTCCCGGTGCCGAAGGACGCCCCGGAGGTGCACGTCACCGACGCCGTCGTGCCCGCAGGCGACGACAAGCCCAAACCTGTCGCCGGCCTGGTGTCCCAGCGCTGCCTGACCTATCTGACCGACCCGACGGGCGTGAACGGCATCCGGGTCTCCTCCGGCGACCCGTTGCGCGCGCTGCGCGACGAGATCACCCGCAGCGCGACCAAATACCGTCCCGACCGGGTCTCGGTGGACGTGCGCCTGGTCACCGGAGCGCCCGCCCATTCGCTGGCCCTGCCCGGCGGCGCGTCCCTCGTCTTCCACACGCTCCGCCTGGTCACCACCCAGACCCCCGGGCCGGGCCGCGACGAGCTGGTCAAGCCGGTTTTCGCCGACGCCGACATCCGGGGTTTCGCCGGTCACGGGCGGCTCGGCGAGGTGACGGCCGAGGAACTGCTGTTCCTGGCCACCAGGGTCGACGCCGACGGCCGGATGACCACGGTCGGGATGGGCCGCAGGCTGGCCTCCATGACGAACGCCTGACCTGGGCTGGGTAAACTTCGCGTTCGTGAACAGCCCTTTCATCGTCGGCATGGTCGGAGCCGGGCAGCTGGCCCGGATGACCCAGCAGGCCGCCATCGCCCTCGGCGTCGACCTCCGGGTGCTGGCCGGGTCCCGTGACGAGAGCGCGGCCAAGGTCGTCGTCGACACCCGGCTCGGCGACCACCGCGACGCGGGAGATCTGGCCGAGTTCGCCAAGGGGTGCGACGTGGTGACCTTCGACCACGAACACGTGCCGACCGAGCTGATCGAGAGCCTCGGTGTGCCGGCCCGTCCGGGTGCCTCGGCCCTGGTCCACGCGCAGGACAAGCGGGTGATGCGGGAGCGGCTGACCGCGCTCGGGGTGCCGTGCCCCCGGTGGAGCTCGGCCGATTTCACCGCGCCGGTGGTGCTGAAGGCCGTCAGGGGCGGTTACGACGGGCGTGGCGTCTGGGTGGCGCGCACCCAGGCCGAGGTCGACGAGGTCGTGGCGACCGGGATCGACCTGATCGGGGAGGAGGTCGTGGCCTTCGAGCGGGAGCTCGCCGTGCTGGTGGCGCGCTCGCCCCACGGGCAGGGCGTGGCCTATCCGGTGGTGGAGACCGTCCAGGAGGACGGGATCTGTGTCGAGGTCATCGCGCCCGCCCCCGGGCTCGACCCCGAGCTGGCCGCCGAGGCGCAGCGGATCGCCCTGGCGATCGCCGAGGAGCTCGGCGTGACCGGGCTGCTGGCGGTGGAGATGTTCCAGACCTCCACCGGCCTGCTGGTCAACGAGCTGGCGATGCGCCCCCACAACTCCGGGCACTGGACGATCGAGGGCGCCCGCACCTCCCAGTTCGAGCAGCACCTGCGGGCCGTTCTCGACCTGCCGCTGGGCTCGCCCGAGATGGCCGCCCCCGTCGTGGTGATGGCCAACCTGCTGGGCGGCCCCGACCCCGACGTCTATTCGCGCTATGAGCACGTGATGGCCAACGACCCCGGGATCAAGATCCACTTTTACGGCAAGGACGTCCGTCCCGGCCGCAAGATCGGCCACGTGACCGCCCTCGGCGCCGACCTCGACGAGGTCCGGGCCCGCGCGCGCCACGCGGTCACCTGCCTGAGAGGACCCCTGAGTGCCTGACGTCGGCATCGTCATGGGAAGCGACTCCGACTGGCCCGTCATGGGCCTGGCCGCCGAGGCGCTCCGCGAGTTCGGCGTGTCCTTCGAGGCCGACGTCGTGTCGGCCCACCGGATGCCCGAGGAGATGATCGCGTACGGCAAGTCCGCCGCCTCCCGGGGCCTGAAGGTCATCGTGGCCGGGGCCGGGGGCGCGGCCCACCTGCCGGGCATGCTGGCCTCGGTGACCCCCCTCCCGGTGATCGGCGTGCCGGTGCCGCTGAAGTACCTCGACGGGATGGACTCGCTGCTGTCGATCGTCCAGATGCCGGCCGGCGTGCCGGTCGCGACGGTCGCGGTCGGCGGAGCCCGCAACGCGGGACTCCTGGCGGTCCGGATTTTGGCGGCCTCCGACCGGGTGCTGCAGGAGCGGATGGTCGAGTTCCAGGCCGAACTGAAGAAGACGGCCTACGCGAAAGGCGAAGCCCTCCGCAAGGCGGCCTCGGAGGGGGCTACTTCTTAGGCGTCTGGCCGGTTCCGCCGCAGCGGCGGCAGTTGACCCACTTCCGGGTGGTCACAGTGGCGCCTGACGAGGTCTTGAACTCGATGACTTCGTGCCAGCCCCCGGCGCCCTGGCACTGACCGCAGGTTTCGTTGTCGGTGGTGGTGAGTTCCCTGGCCGGGCCAGGATGGAGAGCGGCCATGACCGCGTTCATCTGCTGCTCGCTGAGGAACGGGAGCGTGATCACGCTGCCTCGGGGGGTCGTGTACGTCACGAAGTAATCGTTCGCCATGCCCTGAGCGTATATACAGGTCTAGTGCTCGTATATCCCGGTGTGGTGACGGTTTACTGCGGGCGGCCCAGGGCGCGGTAGTTCCAGCCGGCCTCTCGCCAGGTGACGGCGTCGAGGGCGTTGCGGCCGTCGACGATGTTGCGGGAGCTGACCACGTCGCCCAGGGCGTGGGGGTCGAGGTTGACGAACTCCTGCCATTCGGTCAGCAGCAGGACCACGTCGGCGTCGCGGGAGGCGTCGAGGGCCGATTCGGCGTAGCCGAGGTTGGGCTGGGCCTTGCGGGCGTTGTCCAGGGCCACCGGGTCGTAGACGGTGACGGCGCCGCCCTCCTGGCCGATGGTCGCGGCGACGTCCAGGGCGGGGGAGTCGCGGATGTCGTCGCTGTTGGGCTTGAAGGCGGCGCCCAGGACGCCGACGACCCGGTTGCGGAACGAGCCGCCGACCATGTCGCGGGCCAGGTCGACCATCCGGGCGCGGCGGCGCATGTTGATCGCGTCGACCTCGCGCAGGAACGTGAGTGCCTGGTCGGCGCCCAGTTCGCCCGCTCTGGCCATGAAGGCGCGGATGTCCTTGGGCAGGCAGCCGCCGCCGAAGCCCAGGCCGGGGTTGAGGAAGCGGCCGCCGATGCGTTCGTCGTACGAGAGGGCCTTGGAGAGCAGTTTCACGTCGGCCTGGGTGGCCTCGCAGACTTCGGCCATGGCGTTGATGAACGAGATCTTGGTGGCCAGGAAGGCGTTGGCGGCCGTCTTGACCAGTTCGGCGGTGGGGAAGTCGGTGACCACGATCGGGACGTCGCCGAGCGGGGCGTACACCTCCCGCAGCACGGTCTCGGCCCGGGGCGAGGTGACGCCGAGGACGATCCGGTCGGGGTGGAGGGTGTCGTCGACGGCGAAGCCCTCGCGCAGGAACTCGGGGTTCCAGGCGAGCTCGGCGTGGTCGCCGGTCAGTTCGCGCAGCCGGGAGGCGAGCCGCCGGGCGGTGCCGACCGGGACGGTCGACTTGCCCACGACCAGGCAGTCTCTGGTGATGTGGGGCCCGAGCGAGTCGACGACCGCGTCCAGATAGGAGGTGTCGGCGGCGAACTCGCCCTTCTTCTGGGGCGTCCCGACGCACATGAAGTGGACGTCGCCGAACGCGGCCACCTCCTCGTAGGACGTGGTGAACCGCAGCCGCCCGCTCGCGACGTGCTTCTTGAGCAGGGCCTCCAGGCCCGGTTCGTAGATCGGCGACTCGCCGCGCGCGAGGCGGGCGATCTTGTCGGGGTCGACGTCGAGCCCGAGGACCTCGAAACCGAGCTCCGCCATGCACGCGGCATGCGTCGCCCCCAGATAGCCGGTCCCCAGGACCGTGAGTCGGTACGGCACGCCGTGCTCCCCTCATGACCTGCATCTATCAGGGTGTGTGATGCTACCCGAGGCGGTTGGGGGGTGGATTGCCCGACCTCGGCACCGGCTGGCCGGTCGATAGTTGGACGTCCTAGAATCCGCCTATGAGCTTTCCTCTGTACGCGCCGGCGGAGGAGCACGACATGCTCCGCGAGGCGGTCCGGGCTTTGGCAGAAGAGAAGATCGCCCCGCGCGCCGCCGCGGCCGACGAGAACGAGGAGTTCTCCGACGACTCGTACAAGGACCTCGTGGCCGCCGACTTCCACGCGGTCCACGTGCCCGAGGAGTACGGCGGGGCCGGCGCCGACGCGCTCGCGACGGTGATCGTGATCGAGGAGGTGGCGCGGGTCTGCGCCTCCACCTCGCTGATCCCGGCGGTGAACAAGCTCGGCACCGTGCCGCTGCTGCTCTCGGCCTCCGACGAGCTCAAGTCGGCCTACCTGCCCGCGGTGGCCCGCGGCGACGGCATGTTCTCCTACGCCCTCTCCGAGGCCGAGGCCGGCTCCGACGCGGCGGCGATGCGGACCCGCGCGGTGGCCGACGGCGACGACTACGTGCTCAACGGCGTCAAGACGTGGATCACCAACGCCGGCGTGTCGGAGTACTACACGGTCATGGCGGTGACCGACCCGTCGGCCGGGCCGCGCGGCATCTCGGCGTTCGTCGTGGAGAAGGCCGACGAGGGCGTGTCGTTCGGTCCCAAGGAGCGCAAGCTCGGCATCAAGGGGTCGCCGACCCGGCAGGTGATCCTGGAGGACGTCCGGATCCCGGCGTCCCGGATGATCGGCGCGCCCGGCACGGGCTTCAAGACCGCCCTGGCGACCCTCGACCACACCCGGATCACCATCGCGGCGCAGGCGCTCGGCATCGCCCAGGGCGCACTCGACTTCGCCATCGGCTACGTCAAGGAGCGCAGGCAGTTCGGGAAGGCGATCGGCGACTTCCAGGGCGTCCAGTTCATGATCGCCGACATGGCGATGAAGCTGGAGGCGGCCCGGCAGCTCACCTACGCGGCGGCGGCCAAGTCCGAGCGCGCCATGCACGGCACCCCGGTAGCGGACCTGACGTTCTTCTCCTCGGCGGCGAAGACGGCGGCGTCGGACGCGGCGATGGAGATCACCACCGACGCGGTGCAGCTGCTGGGTGGATACGGGTACACGCGCGACTACCCGGTGGAGCGGATGATGCGCGACGCCAAGATCACCCAGATCTACGAGGGGACCAACCAGATCCAGCGGATGGTGATGGCGCGGCAGCTCCTCAAGTAGGGCTTGAGCAGCGAGAACCCCGCCCAGGATGTCCCTGTGGCGGGGTTTCGCGGTTCGGCTCAGCAGACCTGAAGGATCACTGTTCCGTCCCTGTTCCGTGAGAGATGAGACGCGGGCGGAACAGGCCCCCCTGTGTCCCGCGTCGTCTCTTTCAGCCCGGGTAAAGGGGCGCGGTCGACGCAGTCGATGGGTGGGTTTGGGTGCATTTCGAGGGGTAGGGGCAGTTTGAACGAGCCGCGCCCTTGATCGTGGATGACGCGGTGAACCTGATCTCGCTCGGCCGGTCGGCGCCCACCATGGCGTGCGGATCCGGCGGCGGCTCGTCGGTGTCATTGGCGTCGTTGTCGGATTCACAGTGGTGGACCTGTCTGGCCGACGTGCCGGCCAGGCAGGCAAAGGTCGTCTCCCTGCTGGTGCTGCGAGGCATACGCCGAGGAGAACCATGGAACTGACAGCCACGACAACCATCCGCAAACCCGCGTCGGAGGTCTACGCGTTCTGGCGCGATCTCGAGAACCTGCCGACGTTCATGGCCCACCTCGAGGAGGTCCGCACCACCGGTGACCGTACGAGCCGCTGGGTCGCCGACGCCCCGTTCGGCAAGGACATCGCATGGGACGCGGAGATCGTCGACGACACGCCAGGCGAGAAGATCAGGTGGCGGTCGGCCGGCGACGCGGACGTGCCGAACGCCGGCACGGTCCGGTTCACGCCCGCCCCGGACGGCGTGAGCACCGAGGTGCACATCGTTCTGGTGTACGACATTCCGGGCGGCACGATCGGCAAGGCGGTCGCCAAGTACTTCGGCGAGGAACCGCACCAGCAGCTCGACGACGACCTGCGCCGGCTCAAGCAGGTCCTGGAGACCGGCGAGGTGGTCCGGTCCGACGGCGCCCCCTGGGGCAAGCGGGCCCGCAAGGAGTTCCCGCAGCGTCCGGCGCAACCGCTGTCGGACGCCGAACTCGCGAAGGGAGCGGACCGATGAGGGCCAACACCTGGGCGGGCCGCAACAAGGTCGAGGTCCGTGACGTGCCGGACCCGAGGATCCTGAACAGGCGAGACGCCATCGTCCGGATCACCTCCACCGCGATCTGCGGCTCTGACCTGCACCTGGTCGACGGGTACGTGCCCACGATGCAGGACGGCGACGTCATGGGGCACGAGTTCATGGGCGAGGTGGTCGAGGTCGGAGCGGGCGTCGCTCCGGAGCGGCTGCGCGTCGGGGACCGGGTCGTCGTGCCGTTCCCGATCGCCTGCGGCGCGTGCGGCGCCTGCGCCTCCGAGCTGTACTCCTGCTGCGAGAACACCAATCCCAACGCCGGGATCGCGGAGAAGATGTTCGGTCACCCGGTCGCCGGGATCTTCGGCTACTCGCATCTGACCGGCGGCTTCGCGGGCGGCCAGGCGCAGTACGCGCGGGTGCCGTTCGCCGACGTCGGCCCGCTGAAGATCGAGTCGGATCTGGCCGACGAGCAGGTGCTGTTCCTGTCCGACATCCTGCCCACCGGCTACATGGGCGCCGAGATGTGCGACATCCAGCCGAGCGACGTGGTGGCCGTGTGGGGGGCCGGCCCGGTGGGCCAGTTCGCCATGGACAGCGCCCGGGTGCTCGGCGCCGCGAAGGTCATCGCCATCGACAAGGAGCCCTACCGGCTGGAGATGGCCGAACGCGCGGGCCACACGCCGGTGAACTTCGAGGAGGTCGACGTACGGTCCCAGCTGCTCGAACTGACCGGAGGCCGGGGACCGGACAAGTGCATCGACGCCGTCGGCCTGGAGGCCACCCACGGCAGTGCCCACATCGCCGCCTACGACCAGGTCAAGCAGGCCGTACGGTTGGAGACCGACCGTCCGCACGTGCTGCGTCAGGCGATCATGTCGTGCCGCAGCGGCGGCGTGGTGTCGGTGATCGGCGTCTACGGCGGTCTGGTGGACAAGTTCCCGGCCGGCGCGTGGATGAACCGGTCGCTGACTCTGCGTACCGGGCAGTGCCACGTGCAGCGCTACATGAAGCCGCTGCTGCGGCGCATCGAGAGCGGTGAGCTGGATCCGACCCGGATCATCACGCACACGCTGCCGCTGGAGGAGGCGGAACGCGGCTTCGAGATCTTCAAGAACAAGCAGGACAACTGCGAGAAGGTCGTTCTCAAGCCCTGACGACTGACTGGCGGCCGCTTTGGGCCTTCCGGCCCGGAGTCACTCCCCGGCCTGGAGATAGTCGTGGATCAGCCGTACGGCCATGGCGCCTTCACCGACTGCCGCGGCCACCCGCTTGACCGAGCCGCTCCGCACGTCCCCGGCCGCGAACACGCCCGCCTTGCTCGTCTCCAGCGGGAACGGCCGACCGGCGGAGTCGGGCGTGTCCGGCCTGCCGGACCGGGTGGCGTCCGCGCCCGTCAGGATGTAGCCCTTCGGGTCGAGCGCGATCTCGTCGGCCAGCCAGGTCGTGTACGGCTCCGCGCCGATGAAGATGAACATCGCGCGGGCCTCGATCGTGGAACGTTCGCCGGTGCGGTTGTTCTCGGCGCCGACCGCGGCGAGCTTGTCCTCCCCGATCAGCTCCCGGACCTCGGTGTTCAGCACGATCTGGATCCGGGCGTGCCGTTCGATCTCGACGGCCAGGTAGCGGGACATGCTCGTGGACAGCGCCTCCTCCCGCACGAGCAGCCGGACACAGGCGGCGTGCCGGGCCAGGAACAGGGCGGCCTGACCGGCCGAGTTGCCTCCGCCCACGACGACGACCGGGTCCTGCTCGCACATCTGGGCCTCGACGGTGACGATGTGATCACCCGCGTCCAGGTGCAGTCCGCATGCCTGCGCGGGGACCAGCAGCCGCGCACCGAACTTGTCGGCCTGTATCACCGACAGCTCCGCCAGTTCGCCGCCGGAGATCCCGGCCGGGAAGCCGAGGTAGTTCTCGATCCGGGAGGAGATGCTCGCCTGGCCGCCCGTCGCGACGTTCTCCAGGGTCAGCGTCGCCAGGCCCTCCGACGCCCGTAGACCGACGCCGCCAGGCCCGCGGGTCCGGCCCCGATGATGCGGAATCCGGCCCCCAGCCCGATGAGCATGCTGCGGCGGACGAGGTAGGCCCGCAGGATCAGGTCGCCGAGCCCCGGATCCCCGGCGACCAGGCGGCGGAGCGCGTCCGCGGGCACGGCGAGGACCTCGCCGTCCTCGGCCACCACGCCGGTGACGAAGCCCACCTGGCCGGTGAGCACGTTGAGCTCTCCCAGGAACCGGCCCGCCCCGTGGACACCGATCACCTGGTCGTCCACGCCGAATCCCCCGACCGTCGCGACCTTGCCGGACAGGACCGCGAAGAATTCGCCGACCGGAAGACCCTCCGCGTACAGGACCTCGTCCCGGCGGACCCGGCGCCGCTCGCCGTGCGGGGCCAGCGCCTGGAGCTGCGCGTCGCTCAGCCTCGGGTAGGCCCCCTGCGGGTCCGGCGTCTCGGGGAGCTCGGGCGGCCGGCGCATGGTCAGACGTCTGGGTTCTCGTACGCCACCGAGAGTGTGCCGCCGCTCATTCC
>NZ_BBXG01000022.1 GCF_001570605.1 Herbidospora cretacea
TGGTAGGCCACTACCCCACCAACAAGCTGATAGGCCGCGAGCCCATCCCTGACCGAAAAAACTTTCCACACCCATCCGATGCCGGAAGATGTCGTATCCGGTATTAGACCCAGTTTCCCAGGCTTATCCCAGAGTCAGGGGCAGGTTACTCACGTGTTACTCACCCGTTCGCCGCTCGAGTACCCCGAAGGGCCTTTCCGCTCGACTTGCATGTGTTAAGCACGCCGCCAGCGTTCGTCCTGAGCCAGGATCAAACTCTCCAAAAGATGTCTTCAGAGATGTTCTCCCAGCCAACATTCGTCATGAATGTCAACCAAAGGAATCCGTCATCAAATGACGGGGTTGTGCATCATGCACTGGCTTTTAGCACACTGTTGAGTTCTCAAGAAACGGACTTGCATTTTGTCTTACTTTGTGCCTTTATCTTCTCAGTCGTCCCAGTTAGTGTCAAATCCAGCGACTTGACTTCTGAGCTCGTACCCGAGAGGAATTCGGCCGCTCCCGTTTGAGAGCAACCCCTCTAACTTACCAGCGATCGGAGCGGAAGGCGAACCAGCCGCACGAACGTTGAGTTCAGGGGATGAAGCAGCCCATGCCAGATCCGCCGTGAGGCGAGTGGATGGGGTTTCGCCGGACCAGGCCGACACGAGAAGACTAACAGTTCCCCCGACCACTCACGCCACAAACGACTGCCGAGGCCTGACAACCAACCTGGTCACTCGCGCATCTAAGTAGCACCGGTTCGAGAGCGGCCCGCATGACCTCGGTGAAGGCAAGCCGATGTCAAGCCGACCGCAATCCCTCCGGGATACGAATGAGATGCGGGAGTCACCCGGCGCCAACCCGGCGTCTGGACCCCCGCCGTGGAGGTGGCCATCATGACGCAGCGGTCGGAGTTCGACGACATCCGCGCCCACATCACGGCCGAGGCCGGGCATGCCGGCGATCTTCTGAGGATCGCCCGGGAGTTGCTCGACGACCTGGAGCAGGCGCGCATGCGTGAGGCGTCCCTGCGCAACTACTACCTCGCCCTCCTGACGGCGAGTCGCGCCACGGTCGCCGCCAACGCCGCCGGCGACGCCGAGCCGTTGACCTTCCTTGAGCACGAACTGGCCAAGAACGGCCAGCTGCCCGTGGGCGAGGAGGCCGCCCGGGTGCTCGCCGACGCCAAGACCGCCCAGGCCCTGGTCGCCGCGCTCGACGAGCAGCCGGTCCGCGAGCCCCGCCGCATGGGCCCGGCCAGCAGCCGGCTGCGCCGCTGCGTCAGCGTCCACCGCAGCCTCCCGCACTGACCACAGCCGTAGAGCCCGAAGCCACCGCGGCGTAACGCGGAAGGCGACCGCACCGGGGGCTGCCACCCCCGCGGCCGCCCTCCGCCGATGGCCCGCACCCCACACCCACACCGGGGTCCGGCCGGCCCGGTTCCGATCCCTATCGGAACCGGGCCACCCAAGCACCACTGAGGGGGAACGGGGGCCCGTCTCCGGGGGGTCGGAGTCGGGCCCCACACCCATGAGCGGAGACCGGCTCCCCCTCCGGACACGACAACCCCCGATTCGTGTACGAAGCCCGCGCGCCCTCTGCCCAGACGGCAACTCCCACCGTGCGGAAGCATCACTCGTCACCCCGGCTACTGCTGGGCGCAAGCGCCACCCATGACGCCGCTCCAGGCAACTGCGCAGGTGCGTGGTCGCGCTCGCGCCGGTCGCCGTGACATCTGCCGGTTTCGGCGGCCGAGCATCCAGACATCACAGCCCGCGCGCTGAAGCATCCACTCTCAGACGCGAAATTGCTTGTGGCGGCAGCCCCGCTGGTGCTGTGACCGGAAAGGTTCACCAAGTTCGGGATCGTCACAAGCCAACAGCAGCTTCTACGGCACGGCAAAGGTTTGCGGTCACCGCGCCAGACGCCAGGGGCGCAGGCTGTCAGTCAAGTCATGACCGCCCGTCGTCATTCCACGAACGTCGACAGCGCCACCGGACTCGCCGCCCGCGTTACACACCCCGCGGACTCAGACGTCCTCGTAGCAAGCCGGTGTTGGACCGACGTCGATGGCTTTTCGGGCAACGTCATCCATCGCACTTTCGCGGACCAGCGGGTTGCTGATCATGAACCGTGCGGTCCGTCTCGTCTGCCGTCGCAGCTATAGGCGTCCGGGGCCTCAAGTACGGTTCCGCACGTTGCCTGCCTGATGGTCATCCGGTTGCGTGCGACGTCAGGACCGGCCCGCGCGACAGAGTGTTCGGGTGTGGGGATGCCGAAACCCCTCATCGGAAAACCGACGTGAATTCCCGATATGACCGGCTAAGACACCACGCAGGAATTTCACCTGCATGACCCATCCGGAGAACTCACGAAATCCGGTGACCAGCGGAACTCGTACAGAAAAAACAAAGTGGCCCGGTTCCAGGGAACCGGGCCACTTTCTCTGTAGCGGGGACAGGATTTGAACCTGCGACCTCTGGGTTATGAGCCCAGCGAGCTACCGAGCTGCTCCACCCCGCGTCGGTATGCAGTAACACTATCCACGAACTGCGAGTGACGCAAATCAATAGACCGAACACGCGCCGGCTGAAAACGAAGCGGCCCGGCTCCAGGATCTGGAACCGGGCCGTTCACTTCAGTAGCGGGGACAGGATTTGAACCTGCGACCTCTGGGTTATGAGCCCAGCGAGCTACCGAGCTGCTCCACCCCGCGTCGGTGTGTCTAAAGACTATCCGGTGCGGGGTGGTGCGGCAAATCGGAGCTCAGATCAGGGCGTTTGCGGCGGTGACGGGGTCGGCGTCGGTGTCGCCGAGCCGGTCGCGCTCGGGGTCGCCGACGGGCTGGGCGCGGGTGTCGGAGTGACGCCCTGGGCCTTGGCCAGTTCGTCGAGCGCGGCCTTCAGGTCGGCCTGGGCGGTGCCGTAGGCGTTCCAGTTGGGCGGGTTGGCCGACAGGGCCGCCTGGGCGTCCTCGTAGGCCTTCTGCGCCTTGTCGAGAGCCGTGGTGACCGAGGCCTGCTGGGCCGGGGTCTCGGGCTGCTGCGGCTGTTCCGGCTGGTTCTCGGTGTTGGTCGGCTGGTTGGGGCCGGCCTCGCCGAAGACCTGTCTGAGCGCGTCGTCGAGGTTGTCGCCGAATCCGACCTTCTGGCCGTAGAGGACCAGGACCTTCTGGAGGGTCGGGAAGCGGCCGGAGGTCTCCTCCCTCGGCTGCACGTAGACCGGCTCGACGTAGAGCAGGCCGCCGCCGAACGGGAGGGTCAGGAGGTTGCCGTAGAGGACCTCCGTCGCGCCGCCCGTGCCTCTCAGGAGGTTGAGCTCCTGGGAGACCGTCGGGTTCGTCAGGAACGTGTTCTGTGCCTGTGGCGGACCCTGGATCGTCGTCGTGCTGGGCAGCTGGAGGATCTGGAGCGTGGCGTTCTTGGAGTCGGCCGAGGCGTCGACCGCCATGAACGCGGCCATGTTCTGCCGGCCGTTCGGGACGAACGTGGTCGTCAGCGAGAACTTCTCCTCGGCGGCGCCCGGCATCTTCATGGTCACGTAGTAGGGCGGCTGCTTGCTCTTCTTCGTCGCCGGGTCCTCCGGGACCTTCCAGAAGTCCTGGCCGCCGAAGAACGCGTCGGCGTCGGTGACGTGGTACTGCGTGAGGATCTCGCGCTGGGCCTTGAACAGGTCGGCCGGGTAGCGCAGGTGGTCACGCAGGTCCTGGGAGATCTCCGAGGCGGGCCTGATGATGCCGCCGAAGGCCTTCTGCCAGGTCTTCAGCACCGGGTCGGTGTCGTCCCACGCGTAGAGGGTGACGGTGCCGTCGTAGGCGTCGACCGTGGCCTTGACCGAGTTGCGGATGTAGTTGATGTTGTCGCGCGGCACCTGCGGCACGCCGGGCTGCAGCGAGGAGGTCACGTCGGTCGTGAGGGTCTCGAGGCTGCGCGGCTCGGAGTAGGGGAAGGCGTCGGAGGTGGTGTAGGCGTCGACGATCCACTTGATGCGGCCGTCGACGATGGCCGGGTAGGGGTCGCGGTCGAGCGTGAGGAACGGGGCGACGGCCTGGATCCGCTCGATGGGCTTGCGGATGTACATGATCCGCGACTCTTCGTTGATGCTGGAGTTCAGCAGCAGGTTGGTCTCGCCGTATTTCAGGGCGTAGAGGAACCGGGTGAACAGGCCGCCGATCGGCACGCCGCCGTTGCCGTTGTAGGTGTTGTTCTTCTGCCCGTTGGTGCCCTGCTCGGGATAGTCGAGCTCGTCGGCGCGGGCGCCGTCGGGGGCTCCGACGATCGAGTATTCGGGCGAGTTCTCGCCGAAGTAGATCCGCGGCTCGTATTTGCCGAGGACCTGGGTGGGCGGGATGTCCTTCTCGTTGAAGTTGGGCACGCCGCTGCCGTCGACCGCGTTGCCGGGGGCGGCGACGAAGCCGAACCCGTGGGTGTAGACCAGGTGGTCGTTGATCCAGTTGCGCTGGTCGAGCGGGACGCCCATCTCGCGGACCGCCACGACCGTGTCCTGGGCCTTGCCCGTGGTCGGGTTCTTGTAACGGTCGATGTCGAGCTGCTCGGGGAACTGGTAGTAGCCGCGGATCTGCTGCCGCTGCTGGTAGGTCGGGCTGAGCACGCTCGGGTCGAGCAGGCGCAGCGCCGGGATCTGCGACGACTCGGCCTGGAGCACCTCGGGCTTGGCCTCGGTGGCCGCGCCGTATTGGGTGACTTTCGCGTTGTCGACCCCGTAGGCGGATCTGGTCGCCTCGATGTTCCGGGCGATGTAGTCGCGCTCCTTGGCCTGCTGGTTCGGCTTGACCTGGAACTGCTCGACGAGCGCCGGGTAGACGCCGCCGATCAGGACGGCCGACAGGACGAGCAGGCCGAGGGCCACTCCGGGCAGCATGCCGCCGGGGCGGATCACGCCGGCGAAGAACAGCGCGGCGCAGATCAGGGCGACGAACGCCAGGATGGTCTTGGCCGGGAGCACCGCGTTGACGTCGGTGAACGAGGCGCCGAAGACCTTGCCCCGGTCGGAGAAGACCAGGCCGTAGGTGTCGAGCCAGTAGGCCAGCGCCTTCAGCAGCACGAACACGCCCAGTAGCACCGACAGGTGGACCCGCGCGCCGCGCGAGGCGTGGACCCCGCCGGGGGTCTGGATGCGGAAGCCGCCGTAGAGGTAGTGGACCAGCGCCGCCGCGATCGCGGACAGGACGACCGCGATGAACAGGAAGTTCAGCACCATCCGCAGGAACGGGAAGGTGAACGTGAAGAACGAGATGTCGATCCCGAACTCGGCGTCGACCTTGCCGAACGGCGTGGCGTTCTGGAACAGCAGCCAGGTCTTCCACTGACCCGAGGTGGACGACCCCGCGAACAGTGCGAGGATCGCCATCCCGACCAGGAAGATGATCTTCCGGTGCGGGTCGACGGCCAGCCGGTAGCGGTCGGCTCCCTGTGCGTTGCCGAACATGCCGGGGCCGAACATGGGACGGACCCGGAAGGCCAGCGCCATGTTCCCGCCGACGATGCCGACCATCAGCGCGGCGCCGACGACGAACAGCAGGATCTGGGTGATCAGCATGGTCGAGAAGACCGAGCTGAAATCGACCGAGTCATACCAGAGATAGTCGGTATAGAACCCGGCGAAGATGTAAAGGACGATCACGACCGCGACGATCGCGATTCCCACGGGAATGAGCAGGCGGGGCCGGCGGGGCACGCGCATCGCCCGACCGGCTCCGGGGCTCCGGAAGCTCAACGCCAAACCCCTTTGGTCAAAAGCACAAACGGTCTGTGCCTGGCAACCTACACCGCGTTCGGCAGTGCTGCGCTTCTGGAAACCCCTCGGGAAAGCGTTCAGGAAGTGCAGGCGGGGACGGATCCGGATCCGGTGCGAATCGCGTCGAGGGCCTTGATGGCGCCGTCGAGTGTGTCCACCTTGACCAGGCGCAATCCGTCGGGGACGGCCGCGGCGGCGGCGGGGCAGTTCGCGGAGGGCGTGAGGAAGACGGTCGCGCCGGCCTTCTTGGCCCCGACCATCTTCTGCTCGATGCCGCCGATGGCGCCGACCTTGCCGTCGCCGTCCATCGTGCCGGTGCCGGCGATGGCCTTGCCGCCGGTCAGCGGGCCGGGGGTGAGTTTGTCGTAGATGCCCAGGGAGAACATCAGGCCCGCGCTCGGGCCGCCGACGTCGCCGACGCTGATGTTGACGGTGAAGGGGAACTTGTACGACATGCCCATGCGGACGCCCACGATCGCCTGGCCGTCGGCGCCCGCGACGGTTTTCACGGTCACGTCCTGTTTGACGTTCTTGCGTTCGATGCCGAACACCACGTCGTCGCCGGGTTTGCGGGCCCGGACGGCCTTCGCGACCGCGTCCATGTCGGTGGCCGGGGTTCCGTCGACGGCGGTGATCAGGTCACCCGCCAGGAGCTTGCCCTCGGCGGGGGTGCCCTTGTCGGTGCTGGCGACCTTGACCACGTTTTGATAGGCGATCTTGAGTTCGCGCAGGGCGGCGGCGGTGGAGGTCTCCTGGGAGGTCGCCATCTCGGCGGTGTTCTCCTCCTCGACCTCCTCCACGGTCTGCTCCCTGGGGAAGATCGTCTCCTCGGGGACGACCGCGATGGTGTCGTCGAGCCAGCCGCGCAGGGCGGTCAGCAGGCCGATGCGGTTGCCGGGGCCGCCCTGGTAGGCGACGGTGACCATGCTGAGCATGCCCGATGTGGGGAAGGTCTCGTGGCCGGCGACGGTGATCACCGGCTTGCCCTTCACGTCGCCGATCGTGTTCTCGGTCGGGCCGGGTGACAGCACGACGTAGGGAACCGGGAGCATCGCGCCGCCCACAGCAAGCGCGAGCGTGAGGAAACCCGCCACGAGCAGGGTGAGGGCACGTCGGGACATGCCAGAACTCTAAAGGCTCTTCGATAAGGCGCGGCTAACAGGCGCCGACCCACTCGGCCGATCCGTCGGCGAAGCGCTGGTTCTTCCAGATCGGCACCTCGTGCTTGAGGTCGTCGATCAGCCGCCGGGACGCCGCGAACGCCTCGGCACGGTGGGGGCAGGCCACCGCGACGATCACCGCGATGTCGCCCAGCGCCAGGTCTCCGACCCGGTGGACGGCGGCCAGGGCGGTCACCGGGAACTCGGCGACGATCTTCCCCGCCACCCGCTCCAGCTCGTCGAGGGCGGTCGGGTGGGCCGAGTAGGACAGCCCGCTGACCTCCTTGCCGCCGTCGAGGTCGCGGACGGTGCCGACGAACAGGACCGTGCCCCCGGCGGCGGCGTCGCCGACGGCCGCGAAGACCTCGTCGACCGAGAGGGGGGTGTCGCGAATGGCCAGGAGGCGGATGACGTCCACCTGATCAGTCTAAATCTTCTTCTTCCTGCGGGCCGCGCGGACGATCGCCGCGGTGCCGATGACGGCGACGGTGGCGCCGGCGGCGGTGATGGTGGCGTCCTTGCCGCTCAGGCGGCGGCCGACGACGGCGTGTTTGCCCTCGCGGTAGGTCATGAGCTCGCGCAGGGCGGCCTCGTTGGTCCAGGTGGGCTTCCAGCCCGCCGCCCGCAGCGTCGCGCCGTCGACCACCCAGGGGTAGACGACGTAGTGGAGGTCGGTGGCCGGGGCCGGGGTGATGCCGAGGCGGTGGAGGCGCTGGGCCGTGGAGAAGGTCAGGCCGGCCGGGAGCTCGAAGCGGCGGACGCCGGAGACCTCCTCGACCTGGTCCATCTCCAGCCAGCCCTCGGAGCCGACCGCGACCACGCCGTTGACGTGGCCGAGCGCGGCCATCTCCAGGGCCGAGACGAGGTCGTCGATGTGGCAGAACTGCCAGCGCGGCAGGCAGCCCTTGACCACCAGCAGGCGCGGGGCCTCGAAGTGGCGGGTGACCACGGTGTCGACCTCGGGGCCGACCAGCGCGGCCGGGCGCAGCACCACGACCTCCAGGCCGGGGTGGGCCCGCAGCGAGCGGCGGACCAGCGACTCGATCTCCAGGTGGTCGCCGACCACGCCGGTGTCGGGCTCGGCCGCCACGGGGGCGTCTTCGGGCAGCGGGACGGGGTTGTCGGCGTCGGCGCCGTACACCATCGCGCTGGTGACCACGACGACCCGGCGCACCCGGGCGGCGGCCGAGGCGGTGAGGACGGTCTGGGCGGCCCGCAGGTTGTAGGCCCGGCGTTCGGTGGGGTCGCCGTCGAGGGTGAAGTCGCCCCCGAGGTGGACGAGCACGTCGACGTCGGAGATCCGGTTCGCCAAGAGCGGATCGCGGATGTCGAGCACCCGCCAGGTCACGTCGGTGACGTCGCCGCGTTGCTCGTCGATCGCCACCACACGGCGGAAATCCGCAGACGAGGCGACCTTCGACAGGAACGCCCTGCCTACTCCCGAGGCCGCGCCGGTGACGGCGACGACGGGCGGACGATGGCGTTTCGAGACTGGCACGCGGTCCTCACTTTGCGCTGACACGCCCCACGACGGATAACGTGGCGGATGTGGACTCCTCCATCCTGCACGAGGTGGCGCGGTGACTGACCTGCCAGGTCGCGAAAACGATCCTAACGAGAACCCGTTCGCCATGTTCGGCAACCCCGAGCAGATGGCCCAGGCGATGCGTCAGTTCGCCGACATGCTCTCGGCCCCACCCGGCTCAGGCCCGGTGAACTGGGAGATGGCGAAGAACATCGCCCGCCATGCCGTGGTCGCCGACGGCGGTGACCCCAGTGTGATGGAAGGGGAGAAACGCCAGATCGTCGACGCGCTGAACCTGGCCGACCTGTGGCTCAACGAAGCCACGACGTTGCCCAGCGGCGTGTCGAACCCGCAGGCGTGGAGCCGGTCGGAGTGGATCGAGAAGACCACCCCGATCTGGGGCCAGCTGTGCGACCCGGTGGCCGCCAAGATGGTGGAGACCATGGGCGGCAGCCTCGGCGCCGCCGGTCTTCCCGCCGAGGCCCAGGCCATGGCCGGGCCGCTGATGGGCATGCTGAAGCAGATGGGCGGCATGATGGTCGGCCAGCAGATCGGCCAGGCCCTCGGCACCCTCGCCCGTGAGGTGATCGGCACCAGCGACATCGGCCTGCCGCTGTCCGACACCGCCGCGCTGCTGCCCGGCGGGATCGCCGCGTTCAGCCAGGGGCTCGAACTGCCCGCCGAGGAGATCCGGCTCTACCTGGCCCTGCGCGAGGCGGCCCATCACCGGCTGTTCCAGCACGTGCCGTGGCTGAAGTCACACCTGCTCGGGGCGATCGAGGAGTACGCCCGCGGCATCACCGTCGACGTGTCGGCGCTCCAGGACAAGCTCCAGGGGCTCGACATCAACGACCCGTCGCGTCTTCAGGAGATCCTGTCGGGCGGCGACCTGCTCAAGCCGGCCGAGACCGAGCGCCAGAAGGTCGCGCTGAAGCGACTGGAGACCACGCTCGCGCTGGTCGAGGGCTGGGTCGCCACGGTGGTCGACGCCGCCGCGTCGGGCAAGCTGCCCTCGTCCGGGGCGCTGGGCGAGACCGTCCGCCGCCGCCGGGCCTCCGGCGGGCCGGCCGAGCTCACGTTCTCCACGCTGGTCGGCCTCGAACTGCGGCCCCGGCGGCTGCGTGAGGCGGCGGCGCTGTGGAAGGCGGTCGGCGACGCGCGCGGCATCGACGAGCGCGACGCCATCTGGGGCCACCCCGACCTCATGCCGACCCCGGCCGACCTCGACAACCCCGAGGCGTTCGTGGCCGGCAAGGAGGACTTCGACCTCGGGCTGCTCAAGCTCCTCGAAGAAAACGACGACGACGACAAGTGACCCTCCGCGACGAAGCCGCGGCGCTGCTCGCGGCCTGGACCGGCCCGACCCCCGAAGAGGAGACGCTCCGCCAGGAGTTCCTCCGTCATCTGGCCGACCACGAGAACGGGATGTGGCGCGAGTGCGTGCCGGGGCATCTGACCGCCACGACGGCGGTGCTGTCCCATGACGGCGCCCGGGTGCTGCTCACCTTCCACCACAAGGCGAAGATGTGGCTCCCGATGGGCGGCCACTGCGAGCCGGGCGATCTGACGCTGCCCGACGTCGCGCTGCGGGAGGCGGTCGAGGAGTCGGGCATCCCCGGCCTGACCCTGCTGCCCGGTCCGCTGGCGCTCGACCGCCACGAGGTGTGGTGTCATCCGCCGCAGTGCTGGCACCTCGACGTGGAGTTCGGCGCGGTGGCTCCCGAAGGGGCCGAGTTCGTGATCAGCGACGAGTCGCTCGCGCTCGATTGGTTCCCGGTCGACGAGATCCCGGATCCGAGCGACATGGCCACCCGGCGGCTGGCGAGCAGGGCCCGCGCCGTGCTCGCGCACAACCTTCACAATTGACTTACACGTCCTCTGCACACCGCTGGCTAGGGTTTTCGGCGTGGACACTCAGGTGGGCGTCGAAGTCGGCGGGGAGATCCGCTCCCCTGCCCCCTCGCGGGGGCGCAAGCGCCGGGCGTTCGCCTGGGTGCTCGCCGGGACCAGCGTGCTGTGGGCCTTCTTCCGGCTGACCGGCATCGAGCTGACCGGTTTCGGAACGCTCCTGTCGACGGGCACGCCCTACGCGCTGCTCGGGACCGTCGTGGCCGTGCTGGTCGCGGTGCTGGCCCGCGCGCGGTGGGCCGCCGTCGCGGCGCTGGCCTCGGTGATCGGGCTGTCGCTGGTGGTCGTGCCCCGGGCGCTGCCCTCGGAGCAGCCCGTCGTCGACGGGCCGTCGCTGCGGGTGCTGTCGGTCAACATGCGCTTCGGGCGCGCCGACGTGGGGTCTCTGATGGCTCTCGTACGGTCGGCGCGCCCCGATGTGATCTCGGTGCAGGAGCTGAGCCCCCGGGCGGTCGAGGGGCTGGCGGCGGCCGGGCTGGGGTCCCTGATGCCGTACGACCATCTGGAACCCCACTACAGCGCCTCGGGGTCGGGCATCTACTCGCGGTTCCCGGTGACGCCTCTGCCGGGGTTCGCCCCCGGTGACGGGCACCGGATGCCGTACGCGAGGATCGCGGTTCCCGGCGCTCCGCCGGTCGAGCTGATCGACGTGCACACGGTCGCGCCGCTGGGGCGTGACCTGGGGCTGTGGCGCGACGGGCTGCGGTCGCTGCCCCGGCCCGACGCGGGGACGATCCGCATCCTGGCCGGCGACTACAACGCGACGCTCGACCACGCCGAGTTCCGGGCGGTGGTCGGGCAGGGCTGGGTCGACGCCGCCGACGCGACCGGCAAGGGCCTGGTCACCACCTGGCCCGCCGGACGCCGTCCGCCGCCCCTCATCACGATCGACCACGTGCTGGTGGATCCGCGCGTGGCGGTCGACCACGTCTCCATCCACGACGTGGCGGGCACCGACCACCGGGCGTTCTTCACCGCGCTGCGGCTGCCGGCCGCGCTCTAGCCCTTGCGCGGCTGGTTGAAGCGCAGCAGGTTGCCTGAGGGGTCGCGGAAGGCGCAGTCGCGGACGCCGTAGAACTGGTCGATCGGCTCCTGGAGGACCTCGGCGCCGGAGGCGGCGATCTTCTCGAAGGTGGCGTCGCAGTCGTCGGTGGAGAAGATGAGGCCGCGCAGCAGGCCCTTGGCCAGCAGCTCCGACATGGTCTCCTTGTCCTCGGCCGAGGCGCCGGGGTCGGCCAGCGGCGGTTCGAGCACGATCTCCACGTCGGGCTGGGACGGCGGGCCGACGGTGACCCATCGCATGCCCTCGTAGGAGACGTCGTTGCGGACTTCCAGACCGAGCACGTCGCGGTAGAAGGCGAGCGCGGTGTCGTGGTCGTCGACGGCGATGAAGCACGTGCGGAGTTTGATGTCCATGCGTCTCACGCTACGGCGCGGCCGGTGACTTGGCTTCTCCGTTCCTGACCGGCCTGGTGTAGATCTTCGCGATGCAGGGCGGGATGGCGGCGGCGTCGTCGTGGGAGCGGGCGCGGTAGGCGCTGGGGCTCTCCCCGACCAGCTCGGTGAAGCGGGAGCTGAAGGAGCCGAGCGACGTACAGCCGACGGCGAAGCAGACCTCGGTGACCGACAGCACCCCGGCCCGCAGCAGCGCCTTGGCGCGCTCTATCCGGCGGGTCATCAGGTAGCTGTAGGGCGTCTCGCCGAAGGCGGCCCGGAAGCTGCGGGAGAAGTGGCCCGGCGACATGAGCGCGGCCTGCGCGAGGGCGGGGACGTCGAGGGGCTCGGCGTAGTCTCGGTCCATCATGTCGCGGACCCTGCGCAGGCGGACCAGGTCGTCGCGGTTCACGCCATCACCAGGGCCCGGGTGGAGTCCCAGCCCTCCAGGCCCGGGTCGAGGCGGGCGATGTCGGCGGGGGTGCGGAGCCGGTGCCAGCCCGGCCCGGTGGCGATCTTGCGTGGGCCCGGGGCCTGGGCGCGCAGCGCCTTGACGATCTCCGGGTGGTCGACGTCGAGGGTCGCCCAATCGGGGAACGGCAGGTGGGCGGCGACCGCGACGGCTCCCCCGTTGTCGGCCGGGCAGACGGCGATCTCGGCGCGGCCGAGCTCGCGGAAGAGCTTGCCGATCAGCAGCGGCGGCAGGTCGGGCGCGTCGCCGCAGACCACGACCGCCTGGTCGGCGGGCGGGAGGGCGGCGAAGGCCCGGTCGGCGGAGTCGACGGAGATCACCGGCGTGCCCGGCCAGGCGATCTCCTCCAAACCTGGAACTCCAACCGCTATGATCACTGGGGTGACCAGGTCGAGCCCGGCGACCATCTCGTAGGTGTCCTCGGCCACCGCGCGCAGGAACTCGTCGCGGCCGACACCCGGCGGGGCGGCGTCGCCGGTCGACGGGGTCACCAGCACGGCGACCAGCCGGTCGGTCAACACTCCTCCGGGGTGCCGCTGGCGGCCATGGAGAAACCCTCCAGGAAACCGCGCGCGCGTTCGGCCTTGGGGTAACGTTCGACCAGCGCCCAGAAGCGAGGGCCGTGACTCGGCACCAGCAGGTGCACCAGCTCATGCATGATCACGTAGTCTACGACCCACGCGGGCATACCCCGGAGTCTCACCGACAGCCGGATCGTGCCATGATCTGGAGTGCATGACCCCCATCGGTGGAGCTGGTTCTCGACCCAGCGGACACTCGACGGCGCGGCCCTGCCGTCCAGATACCGAGCCGACAGTTCCCGCGCGCGATCGAGCAGGTCGTCGTCGCTGGGTCTTTTACGCTGCTCCTTCGCCGCCAGGCGTTCGAGCATGCGGCGTACCCACTGCTCCTCGTCGGTCGTGCTCAGACCGGCAGGCAGCAGCACGATGGTTTTGTCTCCATCGCGGTACGCGGAAACGGTTCGCCGCCGACGTGCGCTCCGACGAACCTCGACTGTCTCGGGGGGCACATATGCACGGTACTCGACACGCGCGGAATTCCACAGGGGGTCAACGGCGTTCCCGCTGGTCAATCAACGTTTCCCGCATGTTAAGCCGACACACTGGCCACGTTGGTCATCCGTAGGACCGCTGGTGAGAGCGCCGGGAAAGGCCGATGCGCACCAGGTTTCCCCTGTTAAGGGGGCAACGGACGGTTATGGCCAGATGCCGAAACGCAAACTTTTTTCCTTTACGGCTCCGCCCGCCCGGCCCCGGCCGCCGTCTCCGGCCGCGCCCCGCATCCGGCGCCGACCGGCCGCGCCCGCTCCGGTTCCGGAGCGTCGGAAGGGTTATCCACAGGCGGCTCGAAAGCCTCTCGGCGGGTGCGCGGGGTATGACAGTTTCCCCGCCATGACACCACTGCTGGGCATGGCCAGCCGTCCGAGAGTGAAGCCCGCCATCGGGGTCGCGGCGCGCGACGAGGAGACGCTCCAGTTCGGCCTGCACCCCGCGCGGGCGGTCCTGCTGACCGGGCTCGACGAGCGGGCGCGGCGTTTCGTGGCCGCCCTCGACGGCACACGGACGCTGGCGCAGGCCGTCGCCGGGTCCGGGCTCGACGAGACGACCGCCACCCGGATCATCGAACTCCTCGCCGGCCGGGGCCTGCTCGACGACGTCTCGGGCCCCGCGCCGCTGACCTCGCTCAGCCGGGAGGAGCGCGACCGGTTCAGGCCCGACCTGGAGGCACTGTCGCTCCCGCCCACCGTCTACGAACTCCCCGCCGACCAGACAGCCCCTCCGGCGGCCCTGGACGGCGGCCTGAGGGCCTTTACCGCCCGACAAGGGTCATATGTCCGGATTTATGGCGGAGGCCGGATAGGGGCCCGTGTGGCCGCCCTGCTCGCGGCGGCCGGGGTCGGGCGGATCTGCGTCCTCGACCCCGAACCCGCGCGGCCCGAAGACGTGGTCCCGGGCGGGCTCGGCTGGGAACACGTCGGCAGGCCCCGCGAGGAGGGCGCGGTCAAGGTGGCCTCCACGGTGGCGCCGAGCGTCACGGCCTGGGAGGGGCGGGCCGCCGCCGGGCTGATGGACGGCGCGGCCACCCCCGACATGGTCGTGCTGGCTCCCGTCGGGGCGGCCGATCCGCTGCTGGCCCACGACCTCACCACGCTGGGCATCCCCCACCTCCTGGCCACCTGCGCCGAGGGATGCGGTTCGGTGGGGCCGGTGGTGGTCCCGGGGAGGTCGCCGTGCCTGGGCTGCATCGAGCTGACCCGGCGCGACCGCGATCCGGGCTGGCCGACGGTCCGGGCGGCCATCCGGGCGCAGACCGGATGCGACACCGTCACCTCGGGTCTCGTCGCGGGTCAGGCGGCCGGCCACGTGCTCGCGTTCCTCGACGGACGCGGCGTCGACGCGATCGGGACGGCGGAGATCCTGCCGGATTTACAGTGGCGGCGCCGGGTGTGGCCGCGTCATCCCCGATGCCGTTGTAGTCGAAACGACCAGGCTGGGCTAACAATGGTCGCGTGAGTGACCTTCCGCGCAACGCCGTGACGCGCTCGGCGAAGCTGGCGGCCCTGCCCCTGGGGTTCGCTGGGCGCACCGCTCTCGGCCTGGGGAAACGGATCGGCGGGAAATCCGCGGAAATCGTCGCCCAGGAGATCCAGGACCGTACCGCGGCGCAGATTTTCAAGATTCTCGGTGAGCTCAAGGGCGGGGCGATGAAGCTCGGCCAGGCTCTGTCGATCTTCGAGGCGGCGCTGCCGAGCGAGATCGCCGGGCCCTACCGAGCCACCCTGACCAAACTCCAGGACGCCGCGCCCCCGCTGCCCGCCGCGACCGTGCATCGGGTGCTGGCCGAGGAACTGGGGGCCGACTGGCGGGAGAACTTCCTCTCCTTCGACGACCGGCCGGCCGCCGCCGCCTCGATCGGGCAGGTCCACCGGGCGGTCTGGCACGACGGCCGCGAGGTCGCCGTGAAGATCCAGTATCCCGGGGCCGGGAAGGCGCTGATCGCCGACTTCAACCAGCTCGCCCGGCTGGGGAAGATGTTCGGGGCGCTGCTGCCGGGGCTCGACGTCAAGGCGGTGCTGGCCGAGCTGAAGGACCGGGTGGTCGAGGAGCTCGACTACTTCCTGGAGGCCGAGGCGCAGCACGCCTTCGCGGTCGGCTTCAAGGACGACCCCGACTTCCGCGTCCCCGACGTGATCGCGGCCAACGAGCACGTCCTGGTGACCGAGTGGATCGACGGCACCCCCCTGTCGAAGGTGATCACCGACGGCACCCCCGAGGAGCGCGACCGGGCCGGCCTGCTGCTGACCCGGTTCCTGTTCAGCTCTCCCGCCCGGGTGGGGATGCTGCACGCCGACCCGCACCCCGGGAACTTCCGCATGCTGCCCGACGGGCGGCTGGGGGTGCTCGACTTCGGCGCGGTCAACCGCCTGCCCGACGGCTATCCGCCGGTGTTCGGCCGCCTGGTGCGGATCTTCAACCAGGGCGACATGGAGACGGTCGTCGAGGGCCTGCGCGAAGAGGGCTTCATCCGCCCCCACATCGACGTCGACACCGAGGCGCTCCGGGCCTTCCTCGCCCCCTACGTCGAGCCGACCCAGGTCGAGGAGTTCACCTTCAGCCGGGCGTGGCTCCAGGCCCAGGCCGCCAGCGCCACCGACCTCCGCTCGACCAACGTGGTCCGCCAGCTGAACCTGCCCGCGACCTATGTCCTGATCCACCGCGTCCACGCGGCGGGCGTGGGCGTGCTCTGCCAGCTCGGCACCACCGCCCGCTTCCGCGACGAGGTCGCGACCTGGGTCCCCGGCTTCACCGACGAGACCGACTGAGGACGAAAGCCTGGGGGAAGCCGCGCTTCTCGTCCTCGCTCGGCGCGATGACCAGCCGCGCGAGTCCGTCATGGCCGTGAGCATGCAGAAAGGCCCGGGTGTGTAGTGGTACACCCGGGCCTTTTTCTGCAAGTGGCCGTTAGAGCCTCGACAGGGCCGCCTGGAGGGCGGCGGTCGCGCGGGCGGCTCGTTCACGCGCTTTGTTCGCGTTCGCTACCCGGCTGGCGAGGCGGTGCTCCGCGGCTTCCCGCTGGAGCCCTCGTATTCGCTCATCTACCAGTTCCTGGAAGAAATGTGGCGCCGAGGTGGTGTGGAAGGTCATCGGACTTCTCTTTTCTGTGGCTGTTCGTCGGTCGGGTGGTGAATTCGTCGTCAGAGCGGGAGCGGGGTCTTCCGCGGACGGCCACGGGGCCGCTTGCGCGGAACGACAGTGCCTCGCAGGATCAGCTCGCCGCCCCAGACACCCCAGGGCTCCTCACGCTCGAGGGCCCGGGCCAGGCAGGTCTCCCTGATGGGGCAGCCGCCGCAGAGCGCCTTCGCGAACTCGACGTCTTCGGGAGACTCGGCGAACCAGAGGTCGGGGTCGGTACGACAGGGGATCTCGGCTTCGATCAGGTCCATGACCGGGGCCGCCATCTGCGTCACCTCTTTGTGAATCGGGTTGGTCGTTTTGTCCTCTGCAGTGGGGGGATTCGAGGCCGGAAAACAAGAAGGCCGCGGATCCTGTGTGGGGATCCGCGGCCTGGAGGCTGATTGACCGGTCAGGTTGTGACTGGTCGACTCCAGGCAGGACGCGGACGCCCCACTCCACCGTTGCGGGTGGTGTGGACGGTCTGCTCGATACGCATGCGCCGGACTAGCTGGATCGGCGCGAAGGCGCGCTTGGCGCCGTGGGTGCCGCCGTCGACGCGCAGTTTGGCCTGCGGGCCATAACCGGACGCATCGGTGGCAGGGCATGCGGCGGCGAGCCACGGCGTGGCGCTCGAGAGAGTGATGTTCAGCACGGGGCTCACCTCCTGGTGGTTCTCATCGGGGGGCCGGACAGTACTGTCCGACTCGCATGTGCATGACCCTAAACGGCAAGCAGCCGAGTGGGCAACACATTTTCGACCTGCGATTTCACGGAAGTTTTCGGGGTTCAGCCAACCCGGATCAAGCACTCCTGGACGACCGACACGGCCAGTTCGCCGGAGGCGGTGAACATCTGGCCCTGGGCGAGCCCGCGCGCGCCTCCGGACCAGGGGGATTCCTGCGCGTACAGGATCCAGTCGTCGGCGCGGATCGGGCGGTGGAACCACATGGCGTGGTCGAGCGAGGCGCCGGAGATGTTCGACGGGCCCCAGGCCAGGCCGTGGGCCAACAACACTGTGTCCACGAGGGTGTAGTCGCTCGCGTAGGCGGCCAGGACGACGTGGAGCAGGGGGTCGTCGGGGAGGTCGGCGTCGTAGCGGAACCAGACCTGGTTCTCCGGGCCGATCAGGCTCGGGTCGCGGTTGGCCTCCCACGTGAGCGGGGTGACGTACCGGGCGTCGAGCGGGCGGGGGCGCGACAGCCAGGCCGACCACTGGGGGTCGTCGCCGATGAGCCTGCGCAGGCGCTCGTGGAGCGGGGCGAGCGTCTCGGCGGGCGGGACCTCGGGCATCACCGCCGCCTGGTGGTGGACGCCCTCCTCCTCGATGTGGAAGGAGGCGGACATCGTGAAGATGACCTTGCCGTGCTGGACGGCGACCACGCGGCGGGTGCTGAACGAACGCCCGTCGCGGACGCGGTCGACCGTGTAGACGATCGGCACGGCCGGGTCGCCGGGACGGATGAAGTAGGCGTGCAGCGAGTGGACCTGGCGTTCGCGGCCGACCGTGCGGGCCGCGGCCATGAGAGCCTGGGCGGCGACCTGGCCGCCGAAGACCCGCTGGAAGCTCTCCTCGGGACTGCGGCCACGGAAGATGTCGAGCTCGATCTGCTCGAGGTCGAGCAGGTCGAGCAACTCCTTGAGGGCGGAGTTCACGAGGCCTCCAGGCGGCGTCGGACGAGGGAGAGTACGGCATGACCGTATCGCTCCAGTTTGACGCGGCCGATCCCGGCTATCGCCAGGAGGGCCTCCTCGGTCGCCGGGGCGCGTTCGGCGATGGCCTGGAGGGTGACGTCGGTGAACACGACGTAGCTCGGTACCTTCGCCTCCTTGGCGGCTTCGGCGCGCCACGCCTTGAGTTCCTCCAGCAGCGCCTCGTCGTATTCGGCGGGGCAGGTCGCGCAGCGGCCGAGCTTCTGCTCGGGGCCCGTGGCCAGGGTGCGGGCGCAGATCCGGCAGGTCACGGGGGCGGCGACGGTCCTTCTGGCCGGCTGGGGGAAGGAGGGGGGCGGGGCGGAGGGCGTGCCGGAGAGGCTTTCGACGAAGCGCGACGGGCGGCGGGATCGACGGCCGCCGGGTGAGCGGGCCAGGGCCCACGACAGGTTCAGGTGGACGCGGGCCCGGGTGATCCCCACATAGAGGAGGCGGCGCTCCTCCTCGATCTGGTCGGGGGTCTCGGCGTACACGATCGGGAGCATGCCCTCGGTGAGGCCGATGAGGAAGACGGCGTCCCATTCGAGGCCCTTGGCGGCGTGGAGCGAGGCCAGGGTGACGCCCTCGACGGGCGGGGCGTGCTGCTCGGCGGCGCGGCGTTCCAGGTCGGCGACGAACGCGGGCAGGTCGCCGCCCCGGGCGGCCAGGTCCTCGGCGAGCTCGGCGATGGCGTTGAGCGACTCCCACTTCGCGCGGGCGGTGCCGCCGCCCGGACGCTCCGGGGTCAGCCCGATGCCGGCCAGGATCGCGTGGACGGCCGGCGCCAGCGGCTCCTCGTCGTTGGCCGAGCGGGCGGCGCCGCGCAGCAGGACCACGGCCTGGCGCACCTCGGGACGCTCGAAGAAGCGCTCGGCGCCGCGCAGCAGGTAGGGGACGCCCGCCTGGGTGAAGGCCTGTTCGTAGGCCTCCGACTGCGCGTTGACCCGGAACAGCACGGCGATCTCCCGCGCCGGGACGCCGTCGGCCATCAGCTTCTTGACCCGCAGCGCCACGCCCAGCGCCTCGGCGGGCTCGTCGTCGTATTCGGTGAAGACCGGTTCGGGGCCCTGCTCGCGCTGGGCGACCAGCTCCAGGCGGTGGGGGCTGCGGGCCATCACCCGGTTGGCCAGCGTGACCACCTCGGGGGTCGAGCGGTAGTCGCGCACCAGCCTGACGACCGCCGCGTTGGGGTGTTCGACGCCGAAGCCGGTCAGGAAATGAGGGCTGGCGCCGGTGAAGCTGTAGATCGTCTGGTTGGGGTCGCCGACCACGCAGACGTCGTCGCGGCCGCCGAGCCAGGTGTCGAGCAGGAGCTTCTGGAGCGGGTTGACGTCCTGGTATTCGTCGACCACGAAGTAGCGGTACTGCGAGCGGATCTGGGCGGCGACCTCGCGGTGCTCGGTCATCACGGCGGCGGTGAGTTCGAGGATGGTCTCGAAGTCGACCAGGTGGCGGGCGCGGCGGAGCTTCTCGTACTGGTCGAAGAGGCGGGCGAGCTCCTCGGCCGGGATCGGCGGGGTGCGGCGGGCCTTGGCGGCGGCGGCCGGATAGTCCTCGGGGGCGTGCTGGGTGACCTTGGCCCACTCGATCTCGCTGGCGACGTCGCGGAGCTCGGCGCGGTCGGGGTTGCGGCGCAGCATCCGGGCCGCCTCGATCAGCAGCGGCAGCTTCGACTCGATCACCTGGGGCGGGTCGCCGCCGATGACGCGCGGCCAGAAGTAGGTGAGCTGACGCAGCGCGGCGGCGTGGAAGGTGCGCGCCTGGACGCCGGGCGCGCCGAGCTCGCGCAGCCGGTGGCGGAGCTCCCCGGCGGCGCGGGTGGTGAACGTCACAGCCAGCACGCTGGGCGCGTCGGCGATACCGGTTCGCACCGCATGGGCGATCCGGTGGGTGATGGCCCTGGTCTTGCCGGTCCCCGCCCCGGCCAGCACGCACACCGGCCCGCGCAGGGTTTCGGCCACCGCGCGCTGCTCGGGATCGAGGCCCGAAAGGACGTCCAAATAAGGCTCCCAACGTGCGCGGCGGGTGATCTGCTGGCATCATCCTTGCAGCACCCGGCCAAGCGCGTCTCAAGAGCCGGGCTGCCACAGGCAAAGAGGGAGCGTTCCCGGCGGGCACGACGGGGCGCGCGCGGGGAGGTTTCAGACCGTTGAAGAAAGCGGCCGTCGCCGGTGCGCTCGCACTCGCCGCCCTTGGTCTCAGCGTTCCGGTGAGCGCCCACGCGACCACCGTCAGCCCGCAGCCGACGGCCTCGGTCTCGCCGACGCCGAGCCCGTCGTCGTCGACGGCCCCGTCGCCCTCGCCGAGCACGACCTCGACGCCGCCGCCGGTGCAGGAGCGCAAGACGCTCGTCAAGTACGGCAGGCACGTCAAGCAGCGGATGGACGTCTACTGGCGCGCCAACGACCCGCTGACCCGCCCCGTCGTGTTCATGATCCACGGCGGCTGGTGGTCGGGCGGCGACAAGGCCTACATGAAGGCCGTCACCCGCAGCTACTTCGACCTCGGCTACGTCGTGGTCAACATCAACTACCGCCTGTCGGGTGACGCGAGGTGGCCGGCGCAGCGCGACGACGCGCTCGACGCGATCGCCACCGCGCGCCTGATGGCGGGCCAGTTCGGCCTCGACGCCGACCGCTACGCCATCATCGGCTTCTCGGCCGGGGGCCACATCGCCGCGTCGGTGGGCACCTACGGCGACGGCCTGCCCGGGTTACGCGCGGTCGTCGGCGTCTCGCCGGTCATCTCCCCGCTGAGCGCCTACGCCGACGGCGGCGCCGACGCCACCCACGAGCAGCGCAAGCTCCGCCAGGCCGCCGTGGCGCTGGCCGGAGGCTGCCGCCCCACCCGGTGCCCGCGCGTCTGGTCGAGCATGGAGGTGCCGTTCCACGCCTCCGCGGGTGACGCGCCGATGCTCAGCGTCCACTCGACCAGGGAGTTCGTGCCGCCCTACCAGAGCGAACTGCTGCGCGAGTCGCTGGCGCCCTACGGGGTGAACATGTCGGTCCGGAAGTACCCTGGCCACTACCACAGCTCGCCGCTCTTCCGGGAGCCCGGTGTGGCCGAGACGATCCAGACGTGGGTCATCGGACATCTGGCGTACTAGTGGGAAGATGAGTGCCATCCGTTGTGTTGGCAATGTCTGCCGACAGAAAGGGACGACAATGGCGCTCACGGTATACACCACCACGTGGTGTGGCCCATGCAAGCGGCTCAAGAGCCAGCTCACCCGCGAGGGCATCGCCTACCGGGAGGTCGACGTCGAAGCCGATCCCCAGGCGGCCTCGTTCGTGGAGAGCGTCAACAAGGGCAACCGCGTCGTCCCGACCGTGGTCTTCCCGGACGGCAGCGCGGCGACCAACCCCTCGGTGATCGAGGTCAAGCG
Source organism: Herbidospora cretacea (assembly GCF_001570605.1). Taxonomy (GTDB): domain Bacteria; phylum Actinomycetota; class Actinomycetes; order Streptosporangiales; family Streptosporangiaceae; genus Herbidospora; species Herbidospora cretacea. The sequence continues at coordinate 21,508 of NZ_BBXG01000022.1, forward strand.
CCGTCTCGAGTCGCTGGGCCAGTCGATCTAGTCGCCTCTCGACGACCGATGCGCGAACCGGTCGACCCCGACGTCGATCTCCATGTGCCCGCTCAGCGGAGCGAGCTGTCCTGGCCGACGATCGGGGCGATCTCGGCCGGTGGGGTCGCGGGGTCTCTGGTCCGCTACGGACTGGGGGTGCTCTTCCCGAGCGCCCCCGGTTTCCCGTGGACGACCCTCGCGATCAACGTCACCGGATGCCTGCTGATCGGCGTGCTCATGGTGGCGATCACCGAGATCTGGTCCGCGCCCCCGTGGGTGCGCCCGCTGCTGGGGGTCGGCGTGCTGGGCGGCTACACCACGTTCTCGACCTACATCGCCGACGTCGGCCTGCTGTTCGACGGCGGCGCGCCCCGGGAGGCGCTGATCTACCTGCTGGTCACGCCGCTGCTGGCGCTGGCCGCCGTGTGGGCGGGCGCGGCGGCGACCCGGCGGCTCGGGGGGAGAGCCCGGTGACCGGTCTGCTGACCGCGCTGCTGGTGGCGGCGGGGGCGGCGGTCGGCGCGCCGCTGCGTTACCTGACCGACCGGTACATCCAGTCGCGCCACGACAGCGTGTTCCCGTGGGGGACGTTCGGAGTCAACCTGGCCGGGTCGGCCCTGCTCGGCTTCCTGGTCGCGCTGCCCGCCGACGGCGCGGTGAGGGCGCTGGCCGGGATCGGCTTCTGCGGGGCCCTCACCACCTATTCGACGTTCAGCTACGAGACGCTGCGGCTGGTCCAGGAAGGGGCGCGGTTCGCAGCCGCGGCCAACGTCGTGGCGAGCGTCGCGGGCGGGCTGGGGGCCGGGGTGTGCGGGGTGCTGCTCGCCCGCGCCGTCACCGGGTGACGGGTCAGCGGCTCCAGGTCCCCTCGCCGTCGATCGCCGAGCCGTACCAGGTCTCGATCAGGCGTCTGGCGATGGAGACGGGGGGCGGGATGCGGAGCTCGCCGGTGGCCATGGCGACGCGCATCTCCTCGCGGGTGAACCAGCGGGCCTCGGCGATCTCCTTCGGGTCGAGGGTCAGCTCGCTGTCGAGGGCGCGGGCGAAGAAGCCCAGCATCAGGCTCCTCGGGAACGGCCACGGCTGGCTGCCGAGGTAGCGGGGGTCGGCCACCCGTACGCCCACTTCCTCGAAGACCTCCCGGGCCAGGGCCGCCTCCAGGGACTCCCCCGGCTCGACGAAACCGGCCAGGACCGACATGCGGCCCTCGGGCCACTGCGGGCCGCGGGCCAGCAGGATCCGGTCGTCGTGGTCGCGGATCAGCATGATCACGGCGGGGTCGACGCGGGGGAAGTGCTGGCTGCCGTCGTTGGGGCAGACGCGGACGTGGCCGCCCTGGGTGACCGTCGTCTCGGCGCCGCACCGCGGGCAGAAGCGGTGGGTCGAGTGCCACGCCTCCAGCGCCACGGCGTAGACGAACAGGCCGGCGTCACGGTCGTCGAGCAGGGAACCGGCCTCGCGCAGGCCGGCCGCGTCGGCGTCGGCGGGCAGCTGCGCCGAGACGGAGAAGTAGGCGACCCCGTCGGCGACGCCCAGCAGGTGGCGCCGGCCCTCGGGGGCCCGGTCGGTCGGGAGCAGGACGATCGTGGCCTCGTCGCCGCTCCGCTTGATCATCGTCTGACCGTCGGAGATCACCAGGACCCGGGTGGACGGATCACTCCACACCCGGTCGAGCCAGGCGGGGTCGTGCCGGAGCTGGGCGGATCGGTCGATGGTGCTTCGGCTGAGCAGCAGGGGGCCCAAGAGCCCCTCGGTGATGTCCACAGGGATATCCTTGCGTATTGCCGCACGCCGACGGCTGTACCCCAGTACAGTTCTAGAGGTTAGGTAAGCCTTACCTCAGGGGATGCACTTGCGGCTGTACCTCACTTCGCTCAACCCCACCGACTCGGTCTCGCGGGGATTCCTGCCCGCCGCCAAGGCCCTCGGCTGGGAGATCACCGTCCTGACCGACCACCCCGGCTCCTATCCCGGGTACGACGTGATCGACACCGACGTCCGTGACCCGAAGACCGTCATCGACGTGATCGCGCGCCACCACCGGCCGGACGTGATCTTCTCCAACTCCGACCACCTCCAGGTCGAGACCGCTCTGGCCGCCGACTACTTCGGCCTGCCGGGCAAGGACTGGCGGGCCTGCCTGACCGCCAAGAACAAGGCGCTCACCCGGCGCGCGCTCGGCGACGTGCGCTCGGCCCGGCTGGTGCCGGGCGAACCGCTGCCCGACGTGGACCTCCCCGTCGTGCTGAAACCGCGCGAGGGGGTGGCCAGCGAGGACGTCGTGCTGGTCAGGGAGGGCCTCCGCGAGAAGGCCGAGGACATCTGGACCCGGCGGCCGGGGGCCGTGCTGGTCGCGGAGGAGTACCTCGACGGGCCGCTGATGACCCTTGAGACGCTGGGCGACGGGCGGACGACCAGGATCCTCGGCGGGTTCCGCACCACCCTCGGCCCGCTGCCCCACTTCGTGGAGGAGCGGCTCGACTGGTCGCCGGACCTGCCGGGGGCCGCCGAGGTGCTGGCCCGGCTCGACGCCATGAACGTCGGATTCGGCGCCTGTCACACCGAATACGTCCTGACCGACGAGGGGCCGAGGATCGTCGAGGTCAACTACCGGGTCATCGGCGACAACTGCGACCTGCTGCTGGCCGACCACCTCGACGTGCCGCTGTTCGAGTGGATCCTGCGGGTGCACGCCGGCGAACCCGCCCCCGAGGTGCCACAGGTGACCGGGCACGCCGCCACGATCAGCGTGCTGGCCACCCGGTCGGGCACGATCATGAAGGCGCCCCGGGAGCTCACCGGGTCCCACGAGGACGTGCGGCTCTGGCACCTGCCGCTGAAGGAGGCCGGGCAGCCGGTCTCGGTGACCCACACCAACCGCGACTACCTGGCGCTGCTGCGCGCGGTCGGGCCCGATCCCGGCGCCGTCGACGCGGCGGCCAAGGCCTTCCTGGACGCCCACCCCTGGGTGGTCGCGTGACGAACGCCACTGCGGTGCGGGTGGGGCGGGAGACCTACCTGGCGGCGCGGGTGCTCAACGCTCTCGTCCGGGAGAACGTGGGAGGTCTCGCGGGCCGGTTGAGCTGGGACAAGGCGGGCGCCTACGTGCCGCTGTCGGCCTCCCGCCGGGTGCGGCTCGCGCCGGGGTTCCCCTCCGGTGGCCTCGACGGGCTGTTCCAGGACTTCACCGTCGCGCCGGGCGAGCGGCTGCGGCTGCGCGAGGTGCTGGCGACGCTGGGCCGGATCGCCGACCCGGCCGACGCCGAGGGGGTGGCGGCCTTCCGTGAGGAGTGCCGCCAGACGCTGACCGGCCTGGAGCTGCTCGACCGCCACCGCGCGTCGGTGGAGGACCGGCTGCCCGAGCTCGGGCAGATCCGCTACGAGGTACTGGCCGCGTTCACCGACCACCCGATCTACCCGACCGCGCGCTGCCGCCACGGGCTGAGCGAGGAGGAGCTGCTCGCCTACGCGCCCGAGTTCGCGCCGCGCTTCACCCTGCGCTGGGCGGCCGTGCCAGGAGCGGGGCCCGTTCCGGAGTTCTTCCCCTCGTTCGCCGCCGTCGGGCTGCCGCCCGGCCTGGCCGCGACCCATCGCCTCTTCCCGGTGCATCCGCTGTCGCTGCCGCGCGTGAACGCCGTGGTCGCGCCGCTGGACTTCCTGCCGGTACGCCCCACGCTGTCGATGCGGACCGTCGAGGTCGCGCCGCGCACCCACCTGAAGATGCCGCTCGCCACCGCGACGCTCGGCGCGCGCAACCGGCGGTCGATCAAGCCGGGTGTGCTCGACGACGGCGCCCGTGCCGAACGGCTGCTCGCCGAGGTCCTCGACCGGCATCCGGGGATGCGGGTGTGCCTGGCCGGGGAGCAGGAGTTCGCCCATTCGGGCGATGAGTTCCTGGCCTGGATGGCCCGGCGGCTGCCCGAGGGCGAGATCGTGTCGGTGGCCGCGCTGACCGTGCCGGGCGTCGCCGAAGCGCTGGCCGACCGCCACTACCGGGGCGACGCCGAGGCGCTCCTCACCGACTACCTCCGGGCGCTGCTGAGCTGGAACGTCGCCCTGTTCGTCCGCTACGGCGTCGCATTGGAGGCGCACCAGCAGAACCTCGCGCTGGTCTTCGGCGACGGGCCCATGCGGCTGCTGGTCAAGGACAACGACGGGCTGCTGGCCTCCCCCGACCACCTGGCCGCCGCCGGGATCGACGTGCCCGCCTTCGCCGACGAGCGCATGCTCACCGGCGACCCCCACGCGCTGGCCGACGTGTTCGTCACGATCACCCTGCATCTCGCCGCCGCCGCGGTGACCCTGCGGCCCGGCCTGGTCAGGGCCGTGCTGGCCGAGACGCTGGCGGCCTACGGCGACCACCCGATGGCCCGGCTGCTGCGCAACCGCACCCTGGAGGCCGCCCGGCTGGTCGGCAAGAGCATGGTCACCGCCGGGAGCCTGGTCTCCAAGGCCCGGTCGGGGGCCAAGGACATCAACAAGTTCTACGGGACCAGCGGCCCGAACTATCTCCGCCCCGTCGATCAGAGAAGGGGGTCCCCCGGCCCATGTACATAGACGTCGCGGAGCGCGCCACCGTCGCGGCTCTGTTCCGGTGCTGCGTCCGCGAGTTGCCCGGCCAGGCGTTCCCGGCGGGGGCGTACACGATGGTGCGGGTCGGCGGGGTGTGGCTCAGGGCGCTGACCGGCGGCGGGACGGCCGTCCGCCTCAGCGGCCCGCAGCGCCTGACCGGTTCGGCGTGGGAGCCGCTGACGTCGGCCGATCTGGTGGAGCTGATCGGGCGGGAGCTCCCGGGCGTCAACGGGGAGTTCGCCGAGCAGGTGACCGGGAGCCGGAAGGTCATCGAGCGGGTGCTGGCGGCGCGGGCCCACGCGAAGCCGCCCGCCGACCCGTGGATGGCCTCCGAGCAGGAACTCGTGTTCGGGCACCCGTTCCACCCGGCGCCCAAGGCGCGGGAGGCGGTCAAGGGCGACTGGATCGACTACGCGCCCGAGGCGCACGCCACCTTCCCGCTGCGGCTGCTGGCGGTCCGCGAGGACCTGGTCGTCGAAGAGGGCGACGTGAGCGCCGTCGACCGGATCCCGGCGGAGGTGCCGCCGGGCTACCGGCTGCTGCCGGTGCATCCCTGGCAGTACGAGCTGATCCAGCCGCCCCTCGGCGATTCGGGGCTGCTCGACCTGGGGTGGGCCGACCACGAGGTGCTGCCGACGTCGTCGGTGCGGACCGTCTACGACCCGCTGCTCGACAAGTGCCTCAAGTTCTCCCTCGACGTGCGGATCACCAACTGCGTGCGGAAGAACGCCTGGTACGAGCTGTCGGGCGCGGTCGAGCTGTCACGGCGGCTGGCGCCGGTCTTCGCCGCCCTCACCGAGCGGTTCCCGGGGACCCGGTGGCTGCCGGAGCCCGGCTACCGGAGCGTCGACCTCGGCAGGGAGATGCTCGAAGGGCTCGGGGTGCTGGTGCGGTGCAGCCCTCACGGGCGGTGCGGGCCGGGGGTGACGCCGGTGCTCGCGGGGGCGCTGGCGCTGCGCGACATCGGGGGCGGCGACCCCGTGTCGTGGTGGCGGGCCTACGTCGAGGTGGTCGCGCTGCCGGTGCTGGAGGCCTACTTCCGGCACGGGGTGGTGCTGGAGCCGCATCTGCAGAACGTGCTCGTCGGGCTCGACCCGGCCGGGTGGCCGGTGCAGGCGGTGTTCCGGGACCTGGAGGGGACCAAGCTCGTCGGGCACGACCTGGCGGGGGTGCCCGGGGAGGTGGCGGCGGCGATGACGTACACGCCGGAGAAGGGATGGGACCGGGTGGTCTACTGCCTGGTCGTCAACCATCTGGCCGAGATCGCGGCCTCGCTGGGGGCGCCGCTGGAGACGTTGTGGGGCGTGGCGGCGGAGGAGATCTCCGCCTACGGCGACTCGATCGGGTGGCCGGAACCCCTCCGGCGGCTCATGTCGGGGGTGCCGCTGCCGGCCAAGGCCAACCTGACCGTGCGGTGGGCGCGGCGGGCCGATCGGGCGGCGACGTACGTGCCGGTGGCGAACCCGCTGGTGGTCGCGTGACCGCCGAGCTCCGGGAGATCGCCGGGCGTCTGGGTGACGTCCCGGCCTACGTGTACGACCTCGCCGCGCTCGACGCGCACGCCGCCCGGGTCCGGGAGGCCATGCGCGGGACCGAGGTCTACTACGCCGTCAAGGCCAACCCCGACCCGGCGGTCCTGCGGACCCTCGCGCCCCACGTCGACGGGTTCGAGGTGTCGTCGGGCGGCGAGTTCGACCACGTCTCGGCGCTGTTCCCGGGCAGGCGGCTGGCCTTCGGCGGGCCGGGGAAGACCGCCGCCGACCTGGCCCGCAGGCCCTACCGGTTCCATGTGGAGAGCCCCCGGGAGCTCGACCTGCTCACCGGGGACGTGCTGCTGCGGGTGAATCTCCGGGTGGCCTCGGAGGGCGCCGCGCTGGCGATGAGCGGGCCGTTCGGGATGGACCCGGAGATGGTGGCCGAGTGCAGGAACAGGTCCGGAGATTTCCGGATCAGGGGCATCCACGCCCACCTCGCCAGCGGCCTCGACGCCCCCGCCCTCCTCGGCCTGGCCAAGACGATCGCCGACCACGCCCTTCCCGGCGAGGAGATGTGCGTCGGGGGCGGGATGGCCGTCGACTACACCGATCCGGCGAACGTCTTCGACTGGGAGACCTACGGCGAGGGCCTGCGCGGTCTGGGCAGGCCGGTGATCAGGATCGAGCCCGGCCGGGCCATGACCGCCTACTGCGGCTGGTACCTGACGAAGGTCCTCGACGTGAAGCGCGTCCACGGCGAGCTGTTCGCCGTCCTCACCGGCGGCACCCACCATCTCCGCACCCCGGTGACCAAGGGCCACGACCAGCCCTTCACGGTCTTCGGCTCAGCGGGCCAGGACGAGGAGATCACCCTCGTCGGCCAGCTCTGCACCCCGAAGGACGTCTTCGCCCGCCGGGTCAGGGCCGCGCTGCGGCCGGGTGACGTCGTGGCCTTCGCGATGGCGGGGGCCTACGCGTACAACATCTCCCACCACGACTTCCTGATGCACCCGAAGCCGGAGTTCCACTACGTCTCGGGGATGCCGTAGATCAGCGCCGTCAGGTCGTCGAGGTCCATGAGGTCGACCGGCCGGACGGTGCGGTTCTCCAGCACGTAGTGGAAGGCCGCGCCGACCCGCGTCACCGGCACCTCGGCCAGCTTCGACCAGGCCAGCCGGTAGGCCGCGAGCTGGATGGCCTGGATGCGGGCGGCGGCGGAGTTGCGCGGCCGGTGCCCGGTCTTCCAGTCGACGACCACGTAGCCGCCGTCCCGCCACGGGAAGACGGCGTCCATGCGTCCCCGGACCAGCCGGTCGGCGATCACGGTCTCGAACGGGACCTCCAGGTCGACGGGCGTGCGGTCGGCCCACTCGCTCTCCTCGAACCGCTCCTGGAGTTCGCGGAGCTGGTTGTCGGCCTCGTTGACCTCGTCGGCCGCGCCGGGCAGGTCGAGTTCGTCGATGAGCCGCTGCTGGCCCCACCGGGTCTCCAGCCAGCGGTGGAAGGAGGTGCCCCGCCGGGCCAGCGGCGCGGGCTTGTGCGGCAGCGGGCGGCGGACCTCCCGGGCGTACGCGGAGGGGTCCTTGGCCAGCGACACCAGCGAGGAGACCGACAGGCGCAGCGGCAGTTCGACGAGGTTGCCCTCCCGGCGGCGGTCGCGCTCGCGCAGCAGCAGCGTCGTGTCGCGCGCCCACGACTGCATGCGCTCCTGCTCCCACTGGCGCAGTTCGCCGACGCCCTCCTCGTCGAGCCCGTCGAGGGCCTCCCGGATGAACCTGGCCCCTTCGGCGATCCCGTCGCGGACGGCCACCGAGGGCCAGTCGGCGGTGGCGGGCTCGGCCAGCAGTGGGTTCTCCACGGCGTCGTCCTCGGTCCAGACCGGGACCGTGGACGCGGTGTCGCGCACCTCCAGCAGGAACCGCGACGGCTCCAGCGGCCGGGACGCGGTCCCCCACCGGTAGCCCGAGGCGATCAGCAGGTAGTGCGCCCTGGTCACCGCCACGTAGGCCAGCCGGCGTTCCTCCCGCAGGTCACGCTCCCGGCAGGCCTCGTCGAAGGCGGCCAGGTCCTCCTTGGCCAGCCCTTCGAGGGCGGGCAGGTCGCGGGCGTCGCCCCGCAGCGCGTAGGGCAGTTTGCGCGGGTTGTCGGTCCACCGCGAGTTGGTCACCGGGGTCGCCGGGAAGATGCTGCCCCGGGCCAGCCCGCCGGCCGCCGTGGTCACCTCCGACAGGCCGGGCACGATCACGATCGGCCATTCGAGGCCCTTGGAGGCGTGCACGGTCATCAGCTTGACGCTGTTGGTCTCGCCCACCCGGCCGCCTTCCAGGCCGAACTCCTCGGTCTCGGCGGCCTTGAGATAGGCCAGGAACGCCCCGAGCGTCGGGTCCTCCGCGTCGCCGGCGAACCGGGCCGCCGCGTCGAGGAAGGCGTCGAGGTCGGCGCGGGCGGCCAGCGGGCTGCCGCCCCGGGAGGCCACCTCGACGTCGAGGCCGGTCCGGCGTTCGACCTCGGAGATCAGGTCGGGCAGCGGCAGCCCGGCGTGGGAGCGCAGGGTCCGCAGCTCCAGGGCGAGCACCGGCAGCCGCTCGCGGGCCAGCGGGGAGAAGGGGTCGAGCCAGTCGGGCCGGTCGGGCAGCTCGTCGAGGGCGTCGATGATGCTGCCGCGTTCGGACTCCAGGTCGGCGACCACCTGGTCGAGCGGGTCGCTGGGCCGCCCGCCGCGCTGGTCGCGCTCGCGGTTGAGCTCCCGGGACAGGTCGCCGAGCTGTTTCAGGTCGGCCGGGCCGATGCGCCAGCGCGGCCCCGCCAGCAGCCGGATCAGGGCGTCGCCGGCGGTGGGGTCGTACATGACCCGGAGGGTGGAGACGATGTCGGCCACCTCGGGCACGGTGAGGAGCCCGCCGAGCCCGACCACCTCGACCGGGATGCCGCGCGCCTCCAGCGCCCGGCGCAGGGTGGGGAACTGCGAGCGCTTGCGCGCCAGGATCGCCACGTCGCCGGGCTGGATCGCCGGTCCCTGACGGGGCTTGCTCCGCTCGCCCTCCCCCCACGGAAGGCCGTCGGGCGCGATCTCCAGGCCCAGCTGCCTCTGCACGCCCTCCGCGATCCACTCGGCCTCGTCGTGAGCGGTGGCATGGTAGGCGGCCACCACGCGCCCCCGGTCGGCCCGGTTCTCCCCCGGCGTCAGCACGGGCACCTCGGCGGTCTCCCGCCGCAGGTCGGTCTGGACCCGGGCGGCGACGTCGAGGACCCGCTCGCCGTTGCGGAAGCTGATCGACAGCTGCCGGACCGGCGCGGGCTCCCCCTGGACGGTCGGGAAGTCGTGCGGGAACCGGGACAGGTTGCCCGCCGAGGCCCCGCGCCAGCCGTAGATCGACTGGCAGGGGTCGCCGACGGCCGTGACGGGGTGCCCGCCCCGGAACAGCGACCGCAGCAATACGAGCTGGGCGTGGCTGGTGTCCTGGTATTCGTCGAGCAGCACGACCGTGAAGCGCTCGCGCTCGACCTCGCCGACCTCGTCGTGCCGGGAGGCGATGCGGGCGGCCAGCGCCATCTGGTCGCCGTAGTCGATCACCTCGCGGGCCTGCTTGAGCCGCTGGTACGCCTCAACGAGCGGCAGCAGCTGCTCGCGCATGGCCTGGATCTGCACCGGCTTGCGCTGGGCCGCGGTGACCCGGCCCGGGAGCAGCGCCAGCCGTTCGGCCCAGCGCTTCCCGTAGTCGCGGACCTCGCCGGCGGTGGTCAGGTGTTCGGCCATCTCCCCGGCCAGGTCGAGCACGGCGGCGGTGACGCTCGGGGGGCCGAGGTCGACCTGGTCCATCGGGCCGTCGTACTGGCCGACCACGCGGGCCGCCATCTGCCAGGCGACGGCCGGGGTGACCAGGCGCATCGTCGGTTCCATCGCCTCGCGCAGGGCGTTGTCGGTGACCAGGCGGGCGGCGAAGGCGTGGTAGGTCGAGATCGTCGGCTCGACCTCCAGGTCCATCGGCGTCTCGGTCTTCTCGGCGAGGGTCGTCAGCCGCTTGTGCACGCGCTCGGCGAGCTCGGCCGCCGCCTTGCGGGTGAAGGTGAGGCCGAGGATCTGCTCGGGCTTGGCGAAGCCGTTGGCGACGAGCCAGACGACCCGCCCGGCCATGGTCTCGGACTTGCCCGACCCGGCCCCGGCGATGACGACCATCGGCCCGAGGTCGGCGGAGATCACGGCGGCCTGCTCGGCGGTGGGCGGTGGCACTCCCAGCGTCGCCGCCAGGTCGAACGGGCTCAGCACACCTGGCCCCCGCCGTCGTTCACCGGGCACGACAGCCGGGCCGCGCAGGTGCGGCAGCCGTCGTTGACCTTGGCCACGAACAGGTTGGCCGACATCCCGGCCGCGACCGTGGTGACCAGGTCGTTGGCCCACTCTGGGTCGACGTCGTCGCGGAGCGGGATCTGCGACTGCTCCTTGGCCAGCGGGCCCGTGCCGGCCGCCTTGCCGACCTGGAGCAGCGCGGCCCCGCCGGGCTCGGTCATGCCGTGGCGCTCGAACGCGCCCAGCACGGTCGCGAGCTGGTAGACGCCGAGCTGCGGGTGGCGGTCGAGCTCGTCGTCGCGCGGCTTGGCGGTGCCGGTCTTGATGTCGATGATGACCGCCCGGCCGTCGCCGTCGCGCTCCACCCGGTCGACCCGGCCCTTGATGACGACCCCGTCAGAGACCACCTGGGTGAACGACTCCTCGAAGCCGACCAGCTCGCGCGGGTTCTCCCGGTGCCAGGTGAGGAAGCGGTCGACCATCTTCTCGGCGACGTGACGCTGCTTGCGGTTGAACCAGATGCCGCCGAAGTCGAGCTCGTCCCACACGTCGTCGAGCCGTTTGGCCAGCTCGTCGGTGGAGTGTTCCTCGGCCGCGAGGACGGCGATGGCGTGGATGACGTTGCCGAAGACCTGGGGGACGCTCTCGCCGCCCGTGCCGACCGCCGTCTCCAGGATCCACCGCAGGCCGCACTTGGTGAACTTCTCCACCGCCGACGGCGAGATCTGGACCACCCCGTCGGGCCAGCCGAGAGGGCGGTCGTCGGAGATCTCGGTGAGGGCGTACCAGGTCTTGGGGTCGGCCCCCGGCACGCCCTCGTCGGCGAGCCGGGCGAGGTGGCGGGCGGCGGCGCGGCGCATCGGCTCGGGCCTGGTCGGGTCGCAGACGGCCGCGCGCAGGTCGGCCACCAGGGCGGGCATGCTGAGCCAGCGGGCCCGGTCGTCGACGGTGGCGTTCTCCAGGCCGCCGGGCACGAGCTCGTTGAGGAACCGGGAGGGGCGCTCCTCGGCGTCCTCGCCGCCGACCGCGGTGACGACGATCCTGGTCCGGGCCCGGGTGGCGGCGACGTAGAACAGCCGGCGCTCCTCGGCCAGCATCTTGGCGCCGAGCGCGGCCCTGACCTGGTCGGTGCCGTCGAGCGCGACCCCGCCGGAGACCTCGACCAGCGACTCGACGCCCAGCAGCGACCCGCGCACCCGCAGGTCGGGCCAGACGCCCTCCTGCACCCCGGCGGCGACGACGACGTCCCATTCGAGGCCCTTGGAGCGGTGGGCGGTGAGGATGCGGACGGCCTCGCCGTCGGGCGCCTGGGCGGCCAGCGAGTCGGCCGGGATCTCCTGGGCCATCAGGTCGTCGACGAACACCTCGACCCCGGCCTGCGGCAGCCGGTCGACGAACTTGGCGACGTAGTCGAACAGGTTCACCACGGCGTCGAGGTCGCGGTCGGCCTGGCCGCCCCGCGCGCCGCCGCCGAGGCTGGAGTGGGTCCAGCGGTCGGACAGGCCGCTGGCCTTCCAGACCTCCCAGAGCGCGTCCTCGGCCGACATCTCCTGGACCACGGTCTCGCGGGCGGTGGCGAGCAGGTCGGCCAGCCTCTGCGCCGGACCGGCGACATGGGGTTCCAGCAGGATCAGCTCGCGCGGGTCCTGCACCGCCGCCACCAGCAGCTCGTCACTCGATCTCGGCGGTACGGCCCCCGCCTCGTGCTCGGCGATCCGCAGCCCGCGCCGCAGCCGGCGGACCCCGATCATGTCGGTGCCCCCGAGCGGGCCGGTCAGCAGCTCCTCGGCGGTGGCCACGTCGAGCGACTCGGGCCGCGCCGCCGCCTTCAGCAGCAGGATGAACGGCCGCACGCCCGGCTCGGTGATCAGCGGCCCCTCGTCGCCCGTGACGACCACGGGCACCCCCGCCGTCTGGAGCGCCCGGCGCAGCATCGGCACCTGCCGGGTGGCGCTGCGCACCAGCACCGCCATCCGCTGCCACGGCACGCCGTCGAGCAGATGCGCCCGGCGCAGCGTGTCGGCGACCACGGCGGCCTCCTGGGCGACGCTGTCGGCGATCACGACCCGGACCGACCCGGGCTCCAGCCCCTCGACGGCGTGGATGTCCCGGTGGGGCGCGTCGCGCATGCCGCGCGGCACCGGCAGCCGGGCGGCCACCCGGCGGGAGGCGGCCAGCAGGTCCTCGCCGCTGCGGCGGCAGGTGCGCAGCGCCACGATCGGCGCGGGCCGGTCGTCGAGGGTCCGGAACCGCTCGGGGAAGTCGAGGATGTTCTGCACCTCGGCGCCCCGGAAGCCGTAGATGGCCTGGTCGGGGTCGCCGACCACGATGAGGTCGCGGCCGTCTCCGGCCAGGCCGCGCAGCAGCGCCTCCTGGGCCGGGTCGGTGTCCTGGTATTCGTCCACGAACACCACGTCGTAGGCCGAGCGTTCGCGATCGCGCACGGGACCGTCGGCCAGCAGCGCGGCGGCCTCCCTGACCAGTTCGGCGTAGTCGAGCGTCCAGATCGGGTCGAGGTCGAACCGCTCCTGGTAGCGGGCGGCGAACCGGCCCACCGCCACCCAGTCGGAGCGCCCGTGGGTGTGGCCCAGCTCGACGAGTGCGCGCCCGTCGAGGCCGCGCTCGCGGGCGCGGGCCAGGAAGTCGCGGACCTCCTCGGCGAACCCGCGGGTCTTGAGCCACTCGCGCATCGCCTCGGGCCACCGCGTGGCGCCGTCCTCCAGCTCGCCGTGGAGCAGGCGGCGCACCTCCAGCAGCTGTTCGGGGCCGGTGAGCAGCCGGGGCGGCGGCTGGCCCGCTTCGAGGGCCTCGCGGCGCAGCAGGGCGAAGGCGTAGCTGTGGAAGGTCAGCGCGAGCGGGGTGCGGGTGGTGCGGCGCAGCCGCGCGGTCACACGGTCGCGCAGGTCCCCGGCGGCGCGGCGGCTGAAGGTCAGCACGAGGACGCGCTCGGGGTCGATCCCCCGCGCCTCGACCCGGTCGACGACGCTCTCGACTATGGTGGTCGTCTTCCCGGCGCCCGGCCCGGCCAGCACGAGCAACGGCCCGCTCTCATGTGCCACCACGGCCCGCTGGTGCTCGTCGAGCACAGGACCGGGCCCACGCCCCACGCCCCCACGCCGCACCAGCCGGTAGTTCATAACCCGTCATTTCATCACGTCACGGCCACGTGATGCGCGGCGAACGGTGGTAGTCGACCCCCCATCGGTCCCAGACGGTCGCAATCGGGGCCAGACGGGCCGCGAACGCGTCGAACGAGCGCTCACCCTGCGGCGTCCACGCGACCTCGGCGACGGCCGGGAGGCGGGGGAAGGCGAGGTGCTCGACGTCGTCGAGGGTGACGACGGTCTCGGTCCACAGGGCCATCTCGACGCCCTCGATCCGGTCTTCGCCGACGCCGTCGATCAGGGTCGCCGGGTCCCAGTCGTAGGCGTCGTCGATCTCGGTGGTGCCGGCCCAGGTCTGGCCGATCCGGGTCGTGTCGTCGTACTTCATGTCGAGGTAGACCTTGCTCGCCGGGGACATGATGACCCTCGCCCCCTGGGCGACCGCGCGTTCGACGTCCTCGGGGCCGCCGTTGGTCTGCCAGTACTGGACCAGCGAGCCGGGCGGCAGCGCGGTCTTGCCCGCCTCCTGCCAGGCGACGACCTGCTTGCGGTTGGCGGTCACCGCGTGGGCGGCCTGCTCGACGATCTGGGCGTATTCGGCGTCGCTGAGCTTCTCGACCTCGTCGCCGCCGATGTGCACGTAGGGCCCGACGGTGCGCAGGGCCACCTCGGTCAGCACCTTGGTGAGGAAGCGCTCCGTCTCGGGTTTCCCCGGGCACAGCGCCGAGAACCCGACCTTGATCCCCGTGTACGGTTCGGGCGCCACCCCGTCGCAGTTGAGCTCCGGGAGGGAGGCCAGGGCGGCGTTGGTGTGGCCGGGCAGGTCGATCTCGGGCACGACCGTGATGAAGCGCAGCCCGGCGTACGCGGCGATGTCCATGTACTGCTCGACCGTGTAGAACCCGCCGGGCCCGCCGCCCACCTCGGTCGAGCCGCCGACCTCGGTCAGCTCGGGACGGCCGGGGATCGCGACCCGCCAGCCCTGGTCGTCGGTCAGGTGCAGGTGCAGGACGTTGAGCTTGTAGGCGGCCATCAGGTCGATGAAGCGCTTGACGTCCTCGACCGGGCGGAAGTGCCGGGCCACGTCGAGCATCGCGCCGCGCCAGCGGAAGCGGGGCCGGTCGGAGATCCGCACCCCCGGGACGGTCCGGTCGCGGGCGAGCTGCCGGAGGGTCTGCACGCCCCGGAACAGCCCCTCGACGGTCGCGGCGCTGATCCGCGCGCCGTTCTCGTCGGCGGTCAGCTCATAGCCCTCAGGCCCGGCCTGGGCGGCGTCGAGGTCGAGTTTGATCCGGCCGCCCGCGCCGAGAGCGAGCTCCACCCCGGTGTCGGCCAGCACCCCGCTGACCACGAAACCGCCGATCGTCGCGTCCGGCGCGGTCACCACGTCGCCGGAGGCCAGGGTGAAGCCTTCGCCCTGCCGGGTCACCGAGGCGGGATAGGGCACCAGGGAGAGCTGGGGTTCCGCCGGGGTACCCGAACCGCACGACGTCACCGAAATCACCAGTCCCAACAGAAGCCGCCGCCACACGACCCTCATTGGACCATGTGACGGCGGCAACTGGAAAGTTTCTTTAACGTTATCCGGTGAAGACGTGGTCGACCAGGCGGGCCGTCGCCTTCCCGGAGTCGTGCGGGGCGTACGTCCGGGCGAAGGCCAGATACCGGTCGGCGAGCCGGACCGACACCGAGTCGATGGTGCGCAGCACCTCGACCACCTCGGCCGAGCTGGCCAGGCGCGGGCCGGGCCGCTGGGCCTCCAGGTCGAGGTACAGACCCCGGCTGTTGCGGTACTTGTCCAGGTCGGGCGTGAACAGCACGACCGGCCGTCCGGTGGCCACGAAGTCGAACAGGCACGACGAGTAGTCCGTCACCAGCACGTCGGCGACGAGCATCAGGTCGGCCATGTCGGGATAGGTGGTCACGTCGATCGCGAACCCGCCGAGCGACTGGACGTGCGGGAACGCCTGCATCATGTGCCCGCGCACCAGGATCACGTGGTCGTCGCCCAGCGCCCGCTGCGCGTCGGCCAGGTCGAGCTTGACCGAGGCGTTGCGGCGGTCCCAGTCACGGAAGGTCGGGGCGTACAGCACGACCCGCTTGCCCTCAGGGATGCCCAGGCGGCGGCGGATGGCCGGGGCCAGCGCGTCGCGGTCGAACAGCACGTCGTTGCGCGGGTTGCCGCATTCGAGGATCTCGCCCTCGTAGCCGAACGCCTTGCGCAGGACGCCCGAGGCCCACGGCGACTGCGAGATCAGCAGGTCCCACTGGCGGACCTCGGTGGTCTGGCGGGCGTACACCGGCGGGCGCGGCTCGCGCCGCATGTGGGGCAGGTCGCGGCCGATGTGCTTGACCGGGGTGCCGTGCCAGGTCTGGACGTAGACCTGGTCGTCCCTGGCCCGGAACCACTGCGGCAGGAACTGGTTGGCCACGATGTAGCGGGCGCGGGCCAGGGCCTCGTAGTGCTCCCGGCTGCCCTCCCGCACGACCGTCGGCACGATGCCCTCGCCGAGCCCCAGCTCCGCCGAGCCCGGCGGCACGAAGGCGCCGTCGCGGACGACCCAGATGTGCTCGCCCTCGTCGCCCCGGCGCACCCGCTCCTCGTAGATGGCGCGCGGGTTGTCGGAGTAGGACCGGCCGTCGAAGGAGGCGTAGACCGTGGCCTCGCGGATCGGCTTGGCCTTCTCGGCCGGGTAGAACGTGCGGCTGAGCGCCCACACCCCGGCCGCGCTGCGCTCGTCGCCGGGCCGCTCCTCGGCCGCCACCAGGACGGGCACGTCGTAGCGGGTGGCGACGAACCGGTAGACCCGGCCGCCGACGGTCCGCTGCTCCTCGTCCAGGGTGGCGAGGGCGGCGTGGTCGACGCGGACGGGGACCATCGCGGGGCCGTACTTGCCGGGCGGGGCCACCGACATCGTCCAGGTGCCCTCGCTCAGCGCGGTGGTGGCGGCGAAGCGGGGCATCGCGCCGGGCGCGAACTCCACCGAGAAGGCGGTGCCCTCGCGGCGCAGCGGCACCCGGTAGGTCAGCCCGCCCCGGTGCCGCAGCACCAGGTCGCGCTCGCCCGCCTCGGCCGGGTATTCGCCCTTGAGCTCCAGCGCGCCGTCGCGCCAGGCCATGCTCTTGATGACCGGCAGCACCTTGTGGCCCGAGACGACCACGCGGTCGCGCCGGTCGCCCTGGACGGTGATCTCGCGGTCGCCCAGCAGCAGCCGGGTCTCCGGGGTGCCCTCCAGCATGACCGAGGCCGCCGGGTCGCCCTTCGGCTCGACCCACAGCCGCCGCGCGTCGGCGGTCAGCAGGGTCTGCACGCCCAGCGAGAGCGAGAAGACGCTGCCGCCCTCGGCGGGGGTGAACTCGGCCGGCATGCGGTGGCCGCCGACGCGGGCCTTGCCCTTGTCCACGGGACGCCCCGGCAGGAAGCCGGTCAGCTCGATCTGATCGCCGTCGATCTTGACGCCGGTCAGCTCGGCCCGGGTGGGCTGGAGCACGATCTGGAGCGCCTTGTCGGAGGTCCAGACCGGCCGCACCCACCAGCGGTCGCGGGTCTTGAGACCGGCGGGCCGCTCGACCCGGCCGATGGACGGACCCCGCAGCACGCCCTTGGCGCGGGCGGCCCGCGACCAGATCACGATCTCGGCCCGCCAGGTGGTGGTGTCCTGGACGGTGTGGCGCCGCTTGATCATCCGCTTGGCGCCGCGGACCATCGCCCGCAGCCCGGCCCGCCAGCGCAGCGAGAACGGGTTGAGCTCGGCCTGGAAGCCGGCCCAGTCGTAGTTGCAGCCGGGTTCCTTGGCGTCGTGGGTGGCCTCGGGCCGGAAGACGCGGGTGGTCTTCATCGTGACCGGCGGCAGCCAGCGCGGCCCCCGCAGCACCACGGTGGCCCGGTTGAACCGCCGGGACCGCACGGAGAGCCCGGCCAGGTAGGCGTGGCCGGTGACGCGGAGCGTGCCGCCTTCCCAGGTGATGTCGTCGATCTGGGTGACCGGCACCATGTCGGCGGGCCGCAGGCGCAGCAGCGACTGGTCGTCGACCTCGACGGGGAGGTCGGCGTACCAGCGCAGGCCCTTGCGGACGCGGCGGGACGGCTCGGCGGCCGCGGCGGCCAGCTTGGCCAGCGCGTCGCCGTCGGCCAGCGCCTTGGCGTCGGCGGTCTCGACCAGGTGGAAGGCCACCCTCCGGCCGACCGGCAGGTCGCGCTTGACCTTGGGGTCGACGGAGGCCAGGTAGGGGCGCAGCACCTCGATGGCCTGGGCCCGGCGGGCGGGGCCGCGCTTGGCGGCGGCGTCGAGCCGGGCGCCCAGGCAGCCGGCCAGCACCTCGGCGTCGAGCCGGGCGCGCTCGGCGCCCGTCAGGCCCTCCGCGCGGACGAGCTCCACCAGGGCGTCGAGTGGCTCGCCCCGGTCATAGAGCTCCTGGACAGCCCGCAGTCGATCGGCGACGGAATCGCCCTGGCGAGCGGGTGTCATAAGGGGGCACCACCCTTCGGATGACCGGTGTTTCAGAAATGGTAATGCCGGTTAAAAGGGGATTCCGTCCCATCGAGCCTCACGCATCAATGCGCGTTCCCCTTTCACCGGTGTTCCTTCCGCACGCCACCTGCGGAGACATTCGGCCTCCAGCCCCGGCGGCGGGCTCCCATCCGTTCTGATCACTCGCCACCATGAGACGGCTCCGCCCCATGTGGCCATCACCCGCCCCACCTGCCGGGGCCCGCCCTCACCGAGGAACTCGGCCACGTCTCCGTACGACATGACCCTCCCGGGCGGGATCCGGTCGACCAGGTCGAGGACCCGGTCGGCGAAAGGTGGCGGGTGATCGTTCATTGGCTCCAGCTCGTCGGCCCGGCGTAGAGGAGGTCCTCCACCTTGCCGAACTCGACGTCGCCCTGCTCCAGAATTCCGTCGCGGACGCCGTAGGTCTCGCCGTCCTCGCCGACCAGTCGCCCGCCCAGCAGCTCGGCGACGCGCGCCAGGTGGGCGAGGTGCCAGTCGGAGGCGGGCGAGCCGGTCAGCCGGCCCGACCACACGGCCACCTGGTGACCTTCGTCGCCGTGCCGCGCGACGACCTCTCCCGCCTCGGCCGATCCGCGCACCTCGACGTCGGAGTGGCCCGACAGCGCGCGGACGAGTTCGGCGTAGGCGAGCGGTGATTCACGCTCGACGCGCAGCTCGTAACCCATGGTGCGCGACGATAGCGAACCTTTGCCCCTTGTTGTGATGAGAAAGGGCAAGTTTCCCTCTAAGTCGTCATCTCCTTCTGCGCACCAGCAGCGCCGCGAGAAGACCGAAGGCCGCCAGGCTCAGCACGGCCCCCGCGCCGTAGACCCAGAGCCGCAGCGGGTCGGCGCCGGGCGGCTGCGGACCGGCCGACTTGGGCCCGCCGCCGAAGTAGAGGTCGTCGCCGACCGGCGCGGCCGGCTGGTATCTCGCCAGCTCACCGGCGCGGGTGAGGGCTCCGGCGGCGTTCACCACGCCGAAGCCGATCTTGTCGTCGTAGCCGTTCTTCGGATGCGGCCCGGCCGAGTCGGACATCGCCCGGACGACCAGTTCGGCGGGCAGCCGGGGGAACTTGGACCGGATCAACGCGGCCACCCCGCCCACCATGGCGCTCGCCGCCTGGGTGCCGTTCACCGCCGGCGGCCGGCCTCCCGCCTGGCCCGCCGGGACGCGCACGCCCGGAGCGGCGACCAGCACCGACAGGTTGTCGGAGCTGTCGGGGGCGCGGACCCCGGCGTCGTCCACGGCGGCCACCCCGATCACGCCGGGGAACCCGGCCGGGAACTGCCAGTAGGAGGTGCCGTTGGCGGTGGACGAGGGCCACCGGCCGACGTCGCCCGCCCCCGAGACGATCACGACGTCACGCTGGAGGGCGTAGGCGACCGCGTCGCGCTCGACCCGGCCGACGCCGAAGATGCCCATCGGCACCACGATGACCTGGGCGCCGTGGTTGACGGCGTAGCGCACGCCCCGGGCGATCGGGCTGTCGAGCGGCGTGCCGGGGGCCGCCTCGGGGTCGACCAGGTCGCCGTCGAGGGGCGCCGCGGTGATCGGCACCGACAGCACCGAGGCCTCGGGCGCGGTGCCCTGACGGCCGCCGCCCGCCCCGTCGCCCGCGACCAGCCCGGCCAGGACGGTCGAGTAGTCGTTGACGCGCATCTCGTCGCCCTCGAAGAAGGTGCCCGTCATGTCGGGCGCCTGGACGACCCTGCCCTTGAGCTCGGCCGGTTCGCCCACCCGGTCGTGGAGCAGCGCGACGGTCACCCCGGCGCCCTTGGTCTGGGCCCAGGCGGCGTCGATGTTCAGTTCGTCGAGCGGCGCCGGCGCGGCCGCGACGACCAGGAGCGCGGCCACCGCGACGGCTGCGGGTCTCAAGGCGGGTCTCAACACTCGTTCCCCTGGGTGCAGCGCGGAACCTCGGGCTCCTCGCCCAGAGACCGGGCGACCCGGCCGCCGAGGGCCTGCGCGGTCGGCCACAGCTCGCTGTGCAACAGCTCCTCCTGCGGGATCGCGTCACGGGTCCGCCCGTCGGTGTACCCGGCGGTGAAGAAGACGATGTACGGCCCAACCCCGACCCAGCCCGAACGCTGCCGCTGGGCCGCGCCGAACAGGTCGGTGACGGTGCCGGGGAAGGCCACCGGCCGCACCCCCACCCGGTCGTCGACGGGCAGCTTGGCCGAGGCGGCGGTGCGGGCGTCCTCGTCGGCCATGACGGCCACGCCGACGGTGATCGCGAAGGCGCCCGACTGGTCGACGTAGGTCGCCCGGAGCAGCGACCGGCAGGACACCTCGCGGAAGACCGAGGCGACCGACCGGTCGACCCCGGCCCAGCAGGGGATCTCGGGCGCGATGCCGACCCGGCGGGCGAACTGCTGAGACCGGGCCAGGCCGACGTATTCGAGCTCGTCGGGGAAGACCATGGACGCCGGCCAGTCGTGCCAGCGGCGGGCGACGTCCTGCTTCACGTAGTCGGCGCGCTCCTCGCCGGTCAGCGGGCGGGAACGGGTCTCCTGGACCACGCCGATGCCGCCGACGACCGCGTTGACGGCGGCCACGAGCACGGCGGCCGTCAGCAGACTGGTGACGATCCCCCGTCGGCGGACGCCCTTCTCGAGCTCCCGCCGCTCCTTGGCGGCCTGGACCGCCGCCGCGCGCCCGCGCGTGGCCGGCCATGAGCGCACCCGGGTCCGCGGGGCCCGAGGCTGCTGTGGCGACATTCCTCAATGTTACGCCGAAGACTCCATACGCCAACGATTCGGTAGAGGTCTCCTACGTGGCGATTTCTGGTGAAGCCTCCCGGCGCCTGGCCCGGCGGGCCACGACGACGATCACCGCGACCGCTCCACCTGCGCCGATCAGCCCGGCGACCCCGGCGCCGCCGTAGAGGGCGATCATCCGGCGGTCGCGCTTCACCATCGCGATCGGCTGAGGGGAGGCGGTGGAGAAGGGACGGTCGGGATCGTGGGCCCTCTTCCCCGAAGCGGTCGGTCCATACCCGGCGAGCCGGGCGGCCGCGGTCAGCGCGCGGCCGGCGTTCACCACGCCGAAGCCGGTGGCGGTGTTGTAGCCGGCGCCCTTGGGGGCGACGGCCGAGCCGGAGAGGGCCTGGGCCACCAGCGCGGGCGACATCTTCGGGTGCTCGGCCTTGATCAGGGCGGCCACCCCCGACACCAGGGCGGTCGCCTGCGACGTGCCCCGGCCGACCCAGTATTCGTCGCCGGGCCCGGCCCCGAGGATGTCGACGCCCGGCGCCGCCAGCATCACCGAGGCGTTGCGGGTGGAGAAGAAGGCCCGCCGCATCGTGCCGGTCACCGCCGCGACCGAGATCACCCCGGGCAGCGAGGCCGGGTAGGAGTAGTGGCCGCCGGTGTCCTCCGCGCCGTCGTTGCCGGCCGCCGCGACCAGGACCACGTTCCTGGAGATCGCGTACGCCACCGCGGCCCGGTCGGCCTCCGTCGCGGCGCCCTTCGCGATCGACAGGTTGATGACGTCGGCGCCCTCCTCGACGGCGTAGCGGATGCCCCGGGCCATCACGCCCTCGTAGCGCTCGTCCATGTTGAACTTCTTGAAGCCCGGCTCGTCGTCCTCCAGGATCACCCGGACCGACAGGATCCGCGCCTCGGGCGCGACCCCGATCACACCGTCGCGCCCGCCGGGGCCGTGGCCGTGCCCGGCGATGAGCGAGGCCATGTACGTGCCGTGGAGCCGCTGGGGCGCGACGTCGGCCGGGTTGGCGCCCTTGGTGAAGTCGCGGCCCACCCGGACCGACCCCGCGAGGTCGCGGTGGCCGGGGTCGACCCCGGAGTCGAGCACGGCCACCAGCACGCCGTCGCCCTTGGTGACCCGCCAGGCCTGGTCGATGCCGATCGTGCCGAGCGTGCCGGTCTGCCCGCTCCGGACCTCGTCGGCGGCGGCGGCCGTGCCGAGGAAGGGCCCGGTCAGCACGACGAGGGCGGCCAGCGCCCGTCTCAGCACAGGAAGCCCTCCGACTGACAGCCCGTCGGCACCGGGGCGACCAGGGTGCGGGCGATCTGCTCCGACAGCTCGTCGGTGAAGGTGAACATCGAGGTCAGCGGGCGGCCCAGCGCCTTGGCGGGGCGGCCGTCGACCTGCCCGGCGGTGACCATCACGAGGTAGGGCCCGGCCCGGTGGTAGGTGCCGTACTGACGCCCGGCGGCGGTGAAGAGCTCGGTGACCGTCTTGGGGAAGGGCAGCGGGCGCAGCCCCGGCGAGGGGCGGTGTTCGCGGGGCAGCGCGGTGGTGGCGGCCATCACGGCGGTGGCGTCCCGGAAGGCGCCGACCCCGATGGTGACCACGACGCCCTGGACGGCGTCGAGATAGGTGGCGCGGATGACCCCCCGGCAGCCGGCCGCCTCCATCGAGGCTCTCAGCGCGGCGTCGACGGCCGCGGCGCAGCCGGTGCCCGTGCCGATGCCGACCCGCCGGGCGACCTCACGGCCGCCCTGCTCGGAGGTGTAGCCGAGGCGTTCGGGAAAGATCTTTCCGGCCGGCCAGGTGCGCCAGCGGCGGGCCAGTTCCTCGGCCGCCGCGGCGCGGTGTTCCTGCTTGCTGGGCCCCCGGGTCAGCTCGGTCATCGCCGAACTGACCCCGACCCCCGCGACGACCGCGCAGCTCACCGTGAGGGCCGACGCCACGACGAGCGCCGGCCAACTGCGTCTTTCCGTCACGGACCGACTTTAACCGGCCCAGATGGGTCGTATCAGTAAGTCGGCAGAGACGGGTCTACCGTCTTGACCCAGCTCAAAACGCCTCCACCCACGTGGACGGCGTCGGCGAACCCGGCGTTCTTCAGCACCGCGAGCACCTCGGCCGAGCGCGCGCCCGACTTGCAGTGCAGGACGATCTTCTTGTCCTGCGGCATCTTCTCCAGGGCCGAGCCGTTGAGGAACTCGCCCTTGGGGATGAGGGTCGCGCCGGGGATGCTGACGATCTCGTACTCGCCCTGCTCGCGGACGTCGACGAGGTAGATGTTCTCGCCCTCGTCCTGCCACTTCTTGAGCTCGGCGGCGGTGATCGTCGAGCCCTGGGCGGCCTGCTGGGCCTCGTCGGAGACGACGCCGCAGAACGCCTCGTAGTCTTCGAGCAGCGCGGTGACGGTGGGGTTCTTGCCGCACAGCACGCACTCGGGGTCCTTGCGGACCTTGACGTCGCGGTACTTCATCTCCAGCGCGTCGTAGATCATCAGACGGCCGACCAGCGGGTCGCCGATGCCCGTCAGCAGCTTGATGGCCTCGTTGACCTGGATCGAGCCGATCGAGGCGCACAGCACGCCGAGCACGCCGCCCTCGGCGCAGGAGGGGACCATGCCGGGGGGCGGGGGCTCCGGGTAGAGGCAGCGGTAGCAGGGGCCGTGCTCGGCCCAGAAGACGCTGGCCTGGCCGTCGAAGCGGTAGATCGAGCCCCAGACGTAGGGCTTGCCGAGCAGGACCGCCGCGTCGTTGACCATGTAGCGGGTGGCGAAGTTGTCGGTGCCGTCGACGATGAGGTCGTAGCCCGAGAAGATGTCCATCACGTTGTCGGTGGTGAGGGCCACGTTGTGGATCACCACGTTGACGAGCGGGTTGATCTCGCGCACGGTCGCGGCGGCCGACTCGGCCTTGAGACGGCCGACGTCGGACTGGCCGTGGATGATCTGACGCTGCAGGTTCGACTCGTCGACGACGTCGAAGTCGATGACGCCGAGCGTGCCCACACCTGCCGCGGCCAGGTACATCAGGGCCGGGGAACCGAGGCCGCCGGCGCCCACACACAGGACCTTGGCGTTCTTCAGCCGCTTCTGGCCGGTCATCCCCACGTCGGGGATGATCAGGTGGCGCGAGTAGCGGCGCACCTCGTCGACGGTGAGCTCGGGGGCCGGCTCGACCAGCGGTGGCAACGACACAGTTCCACTCCCGTTTCAGGGCAATCGAGGGTCTGGCTCGTGCCCCCGAGGGGGCACGCTCCACATCACAACCTAACCGGCGCGTCCGCGCATTCCCGAATCAGCGCCCGCGCCTCGCGGGCGACGATCTGAGGCGACTCCATCTGGGCCACGTGACCGGCCCACGGCAGCGTCACGATGCGGACGTCGCGGAACGCGCGCGAGGCGCGGGCGGCCATGCGCGCGTCGACGATGCGGTCGCGGCGCCCGTGGATGACCAGGGTGGGGGCCTCGACCCGGGCCGCCTCACGCCAGAGGTCGGGCCGGAAGTACTCGCGCACGATGCCCCGGGCCGAGCCGATCATGGCCGAGGCGGAGTAGGGGAGGTCGTCGCGGCGGCGCAGCTCCTCGACGGCGGCGGCCAGCCGGTCGGGGTGCACGCAGCCGACCTCGCCGTAACACATCGACATGGTGGCCTGGATGCGCTTCTCCGGCGGGACCGCCGCCGACATCCGGCCGATCACGAACTCGGCCACCCCCGGCACCGCCGTCAGGGCCACCCGCGCCGGGCCCACCCGGGGCAGCAGGTCGGGCATCGCCGGTGAGACCAGGGTGAGCGACTTCACCAGGTCGGGCCGCCAGGCGGCCACCCGCACCGACACCGCCCCACCCAGCGAGTTGCCGAACAGGTGGACCGGGCCGCCCACCCACTCGATGAAGCGGATCATCGAGCGCGCGTGCGCGGAGACCGAGTAGTCGCGGTCGGCCGGTTCCGGCGACCATCCCGCTCCCGGCAGGTCGGGCGCGAAGGAGCGCACCTCCTCCTTGAGCAGGTCGGACAGGTCGGTCCAGTTGGTCCCCGACCCCGCGAGCCCGTGGATCATCACGGCCCTCTCCGAGGGTCCCGCCGGTGTCGCCCGGTAGCTGAGCCGCAGGTCGCCCAGGTCGGTCCGCTCGCTGGGCCAGTCGGGGACCGGGCCCGAGATCCCCGCAGAAATCGGGCTTTTGGTGCGGTCTGTCACGTCACGTCCTCCCGCCGTTTACGGACAATCCACCCCATCGTACTCCATGACTACGCTAAGTGACCGTAAAGGCCGGATACTGCCCGTTTTGTCACGCAGAGTGAGGACATAACACGATCAGGCACCAGCCAATCACAAGGAGTAATTGATGCAGCTCAAGAAGCTCGCCAGCACCCTGGCTACCGCCGCCCTCGTCGGTGGCGGCGCCATCCTGGCCCTCGCGACCCCTGCCGCCGCCGGCGACGGAGGCTACGAGTGGGCTGGCGACGACTACGGCCACAACTACGGCCGTGGCCACCACCACGGTCACCACAACCACACCTGCGTCTTCAAGGTCCGCGAGGGCAGCCACCACGCCGACCCGAAGCTGCACCACGGCGTCTTCCCGGCGGGCCGCTTCCGTCACTACGTCAAGGTCCACCACCACCCGACGCACCGCAGCCGCATCGTCGGTTACCTGCACGCCGGTGGTTACACCATCGGTAAGTGCCACCCGGTTCGCCACGGTCACCACGGTCACCACGGTGGCTGGGACGGCGGGGACTGGGACGGCGGCGGCGACTGGGGCGGCGGCGGTGACTGGGGCCACGGCTGGCACCACGGCCACCACTTCCACAAGGTCAAGTCGCACTTCAAGCGTCACCGCTGGAGCCCGCGTACCGGCTTCACCGAGGGCTGGCACCTCCAGAAGCAGTACCGCTGGCACCGCAACTAGTTTCACCTGATCACAGGATGACCTACGTCGTCTCCTGAGATCGCCGCGACGATCGTGCCGCGATGACTCCAAGTCATCGCGGCACGTTTCGTTTGGTCACACAGGGTTATCACCGAGAGCATCACGATGATTACTAGGAGTGATGATGGTTACCCGTCTGACTGGAATCGCCCTCGCGGCGGCCCTGGCCTCCGGCGCCCTGGTGACGGCGGCGGCCCCCGCGGGCGCGACGGCCTGCTCGTACCAGCTCGTCAAGGGCGCGGCGAGCATGTTCAACGCGGGCGCGCCCGTCCACCAGTACCCGAGCGTCAAGAGCAAAGTGATCGACGACCTCTACAACCTCGGTGACTTCATGACCGGCGGCTGCCGGTTCTACGGCAACGGCCAGTGGCGCAAGATCGTGGGCGTGGGCAACGGCCGGGTGGGCTACACCCTGGCGGCCTACCTGAAGAGGGGCAACAGGTTCCAGCTCGACCCCTACGACAACAGGTGACTAGGCGCTCTTGCGGGTCTTCTTCTTGGGCTCCGCCTTCTTCTTCTGCGTGCCCTCGCGCTCGCGCTTGGCCGCGTCGACGCTGGCCCGCAGAGCGGCCATGAGGTCGACGGCCGGGCCCGCCTCGGCCGGCCCCTCGACCTGGACGACCTCGCGCCCGGCCACCTTGGCGTCGATGACCTCCTGGAGCGCCTCGCGGTAGGCGTCCTTGTACTCCGAGGGGTCGAAGTCGGCCACCATCGTCTCGATCAGCGACTCGGCCATCTTGAGCTCCTGCGGGCGCAGGTCGATGTCCTCGTCGAGGAAGCCGAAGTCGGCGGTGCGGACCTCGTCGGGCCAGAGCATCGTCTCCAGGACGAAGATCCCGTCGCGGACGCGGAGGGTGGCCAGCGATTCGCGCTGGCGCAGCGCGACCTTCACGATCGCGACCTGGCCCGACCGTTCGAGCGCGTCGCGCAGCAGCACGTAGGGCTTCGCGCCCTGGGCGTCCGGCTCCAGGAAGTAGGACTTGGCGAAGTAGATGGGGTCGATCTGGTCGACGGGGGTGAACTGGAGGACGTCGATGCGGCGCGAGCTCGACAGCGGAAGGTCGGCGAAGTCGTCGTCGGTCAGCACCACCATGTCGCCGGTGGGCAGTTCGTAGCCCTTGGCGATGTCGGCGTAGGCGACCTCCTCGCCGTCGACCGTGCAGACCCGCTTGTAGCGGATGCGCCCGCCGTCCTCCCGGTGCACCTGGTGGAAGGAGACGTCCTTCTGCTCGGTCGCCGAGTAGAGCTTGACCGGGATCGTCACCAGCCCGAACGAGATGGCGCCCTTCCAGATGCTGCGCATGGCCACATTCTCGTCTCTGTGTTCGAATCACGCTATGTCGGGATTCAAGGGACTTACCTAAGGGGGACATACCCTCTGTGGCACTGTCATATCCGGTCGAACCGATGCTCGCCGTACCCGGCGCACTGCCGTCGGACGGTTCCCGGTACGTGCTCGAGGTCAAGTGGGACGGCATCCGCGTCCTGGCCTACCTGGAGGGCTCGCCGCGCCTGTTCGGGCGCAAGGGGGTCGAGGTCACCGGGCGGTATCCCGAGGTCTGCCGCCTGGAGGTGCCCGGTCACCGGGTCGTGCTCGACGGCGAGGTGGTCGCCTTCGACCACGAGGGGAAGCCGTCGTTCGAGCTGGTCCAGCGGCGGATGCACGTCGGCGATCCGGCCGCCCACGGGCTGCTGGGGACGGTGCCGGTCACGTACATGCCCTTCGACCTGCTCGCCCTCGACGGCGCGCCGCTGCTCGACCGGCCCTACTACGAGCGGCGCGCCCTGCTGGAGTCGCTCGGGATCACGGTCGCGCCCACCTTCCCGTGCCATCCCGACGTCGTGGCCGCGACGAGGCAGCAGGGGCTCGAAGGGGTGGTGGCCAAGCACGTCGACTCGCGCTACCGGCCGGGCACCCGGTCACCGTGGTGGGTCAAGGTGAAGAACGTGACCGAGCGCGAGGTCGTGATCGGCGGGTGGCGGCCGGGCCGGGGGCGGCGCTCCGGCGGGATCGGGTCGCTGCTGATGGGCGCCTTCGGGCCCGAGGGCCTCGTCTTCCTCGGCCACGTCGGCACGGGGTTCAGCGACGCCGCCCTCGACGAACTGCTCGCGCTGCTCGCGCCGCTGGAGATCCCGCGCAGCGCGTACGCGAAGGTGCTGCCACGGGAGATCGCCAGAGACGCCCGCTGGGTGCGCCCGGAGATCGTCGGCGAGGTCACCTACGCCAACCAGACCACCGAGGGCCGCCTGCGCGCCCCCTCCTGGCGCGGGCTGCGCCCGGACAAGATCCCGGCGGAGGTACGGCTGTGAAGAAGGTCCCCGTCCAGGTCGAGGGCCGTGACCTGGTGCTGAGCAACCTCGACAAGGTCCTCTATCCCGAGGTGGGCTTCACCAAGGCCGAGGTGATCGACTACTACACCCGGATCTCCCCCGTGCTGCTCCCCCACCTGAGGGGCCGCCCGCTGACGGTGAAGCGCTACCCGAACGGCGTCGGCGGCGCCTTCTTCTTCGAGAAGAACGCGCCCCGCCACACCCCGTCGTGGATCAGGACGGTACGCCTGCCCGTCCCCGGCAGCACGAAGGACCGCGAGACCATCGACTTCCCCGTCGTCGACGACCTGCCCACGCTGGTCTACTTCGCGAATCTGGCGGCCCTGGAGCTCCACGTGCCCATGTGGCGGGTTTCGGACGCGGGCGAGGCGCTGCCGCCCGATCTGCTCGTCTTCGACCTCGACCCCGGCGAGCCGGCCACCATCGTCGAGTGCTGCGCGGTCGCCCTGCTGCTCCGCGACGCCCTCGCCGAGGACGGCCACGAGTGCTTCCCCAAGACCAGCGGCAACAAGGGCATGCAACTCCACGTGCCGTGGGACTCCCAGGAGAGCACCTCCGCCTACGCGAAGGCCCTCGCCGAACGGCTCGCCCGCAAATACGACTTCGTCACCGCCGTGATGGCTAAGCGAGAGCGCCCGGGGAAGGTGTTCATCGACTGGAGCCAGAACAACCCCGCCAAGACCACCGTCGCCGTCTACTCGATCCGCGCCAACCCGCAACCGACCGTCTCCACCCCGCTGACCTGGGACGAGGTCGCCGACTGCGACGACCCCGACCAGCTCAGACTCACCACGGCCGACGTGCTGGCACGGGTCAGGGCACACGGGGACCTGTTCCCGTAATGTGAGCCGGAAGGAGGACATCATGTCCGAGAGTGGAAGCGAGGCCCCCGAGGCCGACGTCGCCGAGCAGAACCGCCCGCTCGACGACGAGCCCGAGGAGAACCCCTGGCCGGAGGATCTGCCCCTGGAGGCCGACCCGGCGGACGCCACCGACCAGAACCGGACATACGACGACGACGAGGACGACTATCGCTGACCTGGTGGCCCAGCCGTAGGATGGGGCCGCCGAAAGCGAGACGCGGACGGCCGAAGGCCGGCTGTGGCTCGCGCTTGGGAATCTGCCTAGAAGCTTCGCGCGCAAGGAGTGGCTGTGACCGCAACCCCGGATGCCAAACCCCGGGGCACCCGGCTGCCCCGGCTCGCCCGCCGCCGCCAGCTGCTCAGCGCTGCGCAGGAGGTCTTCGTGGAGAACGGCTACCACGCGGCCGCCATGGACGAGATCGCCGAGCGGGCCGGAGTCAGCAAGCCGGTGCTCTACCAGCACTTCCCCGGGAAGCTGGAGCTCTATCTGGCGCTGCTCGACGTCCACGTCGACGACATGGTCGCGCGCTGCAACGAGGCGCTGGCCTCCACGAGCGACAACAAGCAGCGCGTCCAGGCCGCGATCGGCGCCTTCTTCGACTTCGTCTCCAGCCAGGGCGAGGCCTTCCGCCTGGTCTTCGAGAGCGACCTGCGCAACGTCGCGGCCGTCCGCGAGCGCATGGAGCGGTCGCTGCGCCAGAGCGCCGACGCGATCGCCGAGGTCATCCAGGAGGACACCGGCTGCTCCAGCGAAGACGCCCACCTGCTCGGCGTCGGGCTCGTCGGCATGGCCGAGGTGAGCGCCCGCTACTGGCTGACCAGCGGCGGCGCGATCCCGAAGGACGCGGCGGCCGGGCTCATCGCCCGCCTCGCCTGGCGCGGCATCGGCGGTTTCCCCCGCACAACCTGAGTTTTACGCCTGTCGCGATCAGGCACTGCCGGTGGGATTTCCGGGGTCACCATGGAAACCTCTCGAAAGGGGCCCAGATGGAAATCAAGATCGCAGTGCAGTCGGTGCACCGTGAACTCGTCGTCGAGACCGACCTCACCGTCGAGGAGATCGAGGCGGAGGTCCGCAACGCGCTCGCGGCCGACCGCGGCGTCTTCTCCATCACCGACGTCAAGGGGACCCGGGTGATCGTGCCGGTCGCGGCACTCGGCTTCATCGAGATCGGCGAGGGGGCCAGCCGCTCGGTCGGCTTCGGCGGCACCCTCTGATCCCAGGCGGATTCAGTGCCGCGAGCCACGGCCGCCTCTCGTTTGAGGGCCGTCGGGCGCCGCTGTGAAAGGCGGCGCCCACTGGCTTCTCTAATGTGGACCGTGGATACAACCCGGCGGACGTCTGCGTGGGACATGTGCGTCGTCCCTGCGTCTGCTGATGGTCGGGCATCCTGAGCTCGCCCTGCGCATCACTGCGCGGGAGGCCCATCGATTCGGTCCACATCTTGTCAAGGAACTGCCGTAGCGGCGCGAGGCCCTCATAACTCGCACGGTACAACCCCTTGGCGCCTTCACGCCTCTCGATCATCACTCTGGGGCGCCTGATTCAGCCTCCGGGAGTGAGCCCCAGCGCCGACATCCGCTTGCCGTGTTCCTCTGTGAGCTGCGCGAACATCCGCCCGATGGCCGCCAGGTCGTCGCCGTCGACCAGCAGTTCGGCCAGTTCCGGCCGGGCCGCCGCGACCCGGTGTGCCTGGCTCAGCGCCTCGCCCACGAGCCGCCGCGCCCACAGGGCCAGCCGGCCGCCCAGCCTCGGGTCGTCCTCCATGGCCTTCCGCACCCGCTCCACGACCAGCTCCGAGCGGGCCTCGTCGGCCAGCGCCTGGTCGACCAGCTTCTGGGTCTCCTCGTCGACCCGCCGCGCGGCCACCCGGTAGAAGTCGCCCGCCAGGCCGGTGCCGACGTAGGCCTTGACCAGGGCCTCGTACCAGTCGCTCGGCTGGGTCTGCTCGTGCCAGGCGTCGAGCGCCGGGGCGAAGGGGGCCATCGCCGCCTCGGGGTCGGCCCCGAGAACGCTGATCCGGTCGCGGACGAGCTGGAAGTGAGCGTATTCGGCGGCCGCCACGTCGCCCAGCGCGGCCGTGTCGGTCAGCGAGGGAGCCAGCAGGGAGGCGTCCTGCGCCATCCGGAGGAAAGCGGTGAGCTCGGCGTAGGCGAGCACGCCCAGAAGATCGACGACACCGGGGCGGGTAATGGTCATGGCAGCAGCGTAGGGCCCGTGTCTCACGAAGAAACATGTGAAACACGCCGCAAATCGGTTAGCAGCTGTGGTATCGAGTAGACTACTTGCGAGAAGTGCGACCGCACTGTGTTGATCCGGGGTATTGATCCCCCGGATAACCCCCAGAGAGCTTGGCTGCGAGCGGTCGCGTACGACGTCGAAGGCGCCTTTCGTAAGGACCCGGCACGCGAGCCCGTTTGGTCACGAAGCCGCCTTCGCCACACGACTGAGGCAGGCGACGATTACGACGTTCCGAGACCTGGGTGTCATCCCAGAGATCGCCGATGCCCTGGAGACAGAGGGCATCGTCTCACCCTTCCCCATCCAGGAGATGGCTCTCCCCCTCGCGCTGTCCGGCCAGGACGTCATCGGCCAGGCCCGCACCGGGACCGGAAAGACCTACGCCTTCGGCGTCGCGATGCTCCAGTCCGTGGGGAAGCCCCGCAAGAACCGCAAGAAGCCCCGG
The DNA here is from genome assembly GCF_001570605.1 of Herbidospora cretacea. Taxonomy (GTDB): domain Bacteria; phylum Actinomycetota; class Actinomycetes; order Streptosporangiales; family Streptosporangiaceae; genus Herbidospora; species Herbidospora cretacea. The sequence continues at coordinate 52,987 of NZ_BBXG01000022.1, forward strand.
GGCCTCGTCCTGGTTCCGACCCGTGAGCTGGCCCTCCAGGTGACCGAGGACCTCGTCCTCGCCGCCGGGAAGCTCGGCTCGCGCATCCTGACCGTCTACGGCGGGCGCGCCTACGAGCCCCAGGTCGAGGCGCTGAAGAGCGGTGTCGACGTGATCGTCGGCACCCCCGGCCGGCTGCTCGACCTGATCAAGCAGAAGCACCTCGACCTCAGCCAGATCACCATGATGGTGCTCGACGAGGCCGACCGGATGCTTGACCTGGGCTTCCTGCCCGACATCGAGCGCATCATCAAGCTGGTTCCGCAGGAGCGGCAGACCATGCTCTTCTCGGCCACCATGCCGGGCGAGATCGTGGCCCTCTCGCGGCGCTACCTGACGCGTCCCATCCACGTGCGCGCGGAAACGACCGAGGAGGAGAACGAAGCCCCCTCGAACACCACGCAGTTCGTCTACCGCACCCACCGGATGGACAAGATCGAGATCGTGGCCCGGCTGCTCCAGGCCGAGGGCCGCGGGCTCACGATGGTCTTCTGCGAGACCAAGCGGGCCTGCGACATGGTCCACGAGCAGCTCAAGGACCGCGGCTTCGCGGCCGCGGCCGTCCACGGCGACCTCGGCCAGGGCCAGCGCGAGCAGGCTCTGCGGGCCTTCCGCAACGGCAAGATCGACGTGCTGGTCGCCACCGACGTGGCCGCCCGCGGCATCGACATCGACGACGTGACCCACGTCGTCAACTACGACCTGCCGCAGGACGAGAAGACCTACGTCCACCGCATCGGCCGCACCGGCCGGGCCGGCCGCACCGGTGTCGCGGTGACGTTCGTCGAATGGACCGAGATGACCCGCTGGAAGGTCATCAACAACGCCCTGGGCCTCGGCAACCCCGAGCCGGCCGAGTCCTACTCCAGCTCGCCCCACGTGTTCGAGGAACTGCACATCCCGGCGGGCACCAAGGGCGTGCTGCCGCGCGCCAACCGCTCGCGGGCCGGCCTCGACGCCGAGGAGATCGAGGACCTCGGCGAGACCGGCCGCACCCGCAGCCGCCGGGGCGACAGAGACCGGGACAGAGACCGGGACAGAGACCGGGACCGCGACCGGGAGAGGGACGAGCGCAAGGAGCGCCCGGCCCGCAACCGCCGCCGCACCCGCGCCGGCCGCACGTCCGACGAGACGGCCGAGGTCACCGAGACCGTCACACCAGTCGCAGCCGTCGCAGCCGTCACACCGGTCGCCGCGCCCGTCGCCGAAGCCGTCAAGGCCGTCGAGGAGCCCGTCGTGCCGCTGTTCGAGGGCGACATCCTCGACCCGATCCACGATGAGATCCACGAAGTCGAAGAGGAGGTGGAGATCTCTCCCATGGAGACCACCAGGACAGCCGAACCCGAGAAGATCATCCCGGCCAGCCCGTTCGCGATCATCTTCCGCTCGCCCGACCTGGCCACCGACGACGATCTGCCCGCGCCCTCGGCCGCGACCGAGCGCAAGGCCCAGCGTCGCGGCGGCCCGCACAACGGCTCGGGCGGCAACCGCCCGCGCCCGCGCCGCAACTAGCTCCGAACACCGCAGGGCTCCGCTCATCTGCGGCGCCCTGCGGGTTTCAGTATCGTGGCTTCACGTGAGTACGCCGAGATTCCTGACCCTGCCACCAGGGGTGAGCCCCAAGCGGATCGAGACGCCCGAAGGGGTGTTCGCCGCTCTTGAGGCCCTTCCCGGCAGCGGCCTGCCCGACCGGTGGCCGGCCGTGCTGGTGCCCGGCTACACGGGCAGCAAGGAAGACTTCATCTCGGTCCTGCAGACCCTGGCCCAGGCCGGCCGCCGCGTCGTCGCCATCGACCTGAAGGGCCAGTTCGAGACACCCGGCCCCGACGACCCCTCCGCCTACACGTGCGCGGCCCTGGGCCGCGACGTCGACGCCCTGGTGAACGTGGTGGGCGGCGGAGAGCCCGTCCACCTGCTCGGACACTCCTTCGGCGGCCTGGTCACCCGCGAGACCGTGCTCGACGGCACGGCCAAGCTGGCGTCCTACACGCTCATGTCCACCGGGCCCGCCGGAATGGTCGGCCCCCGCGAGGTGGCCGGGCGGCGGATGCTGGCCAAGATGCCCGAGCTCGACCTCGAAGCGATGTGGACCGAGAAGATGGAGCCCGACGCGCTCCGCGCGGGCGTGCCCGAGGAGATCGTCGACTTCCTGCGCCGGCGTCTGTTCGCCAACTCGCTGGTCGGCCTGGAGTGCATGGGCCGCGCCGTCCTCGACGCCGACGACCGCGTCGACGAACTCGCCGAGACCGGCCTGCCGACCCTGGTCCTCTACGGCGAACACGACGACGGCTGGCCGCCCAGGCTCCAGTCGGAGATGGCCGACCGCCTCGACTGCGAGTGCGTCGTCGTCCCGGGTGCGGTCCACAGCCCCGCGGTCGAGGCCCCGGAGACGACGGCGGCGGCCCTCACGAGGTTCTGGAACACCGCCGAGAGCGCGATGCTGTCGCGCTAGCCGAGGGGCGCCAGGCCGTCCCAGGGTTCCTTGTCGGGGGCGGCCGCCTGACCCTCGGGGCAGTGGCGGCGGAAGTCGCACCAGGAGCACAGCACGCCCGGCGACGGCGCGAAGGTCTCGTCCTTCGCCTCGCCCGCGCGGTAGGCCTCGTCGGCCTCCTGGGCCTCGGCCGCGATCTGGTCGGCCCGCGACAGATGCCGGGCCAGGGACTCGTCGGTGTGTTCCCACTCGACGACCTCGCCGGTCGGTAAATGGTGCAGCTCGACCCGGTGGCACGGACGCCGCAGGACCCGGCTCGCCGCGACGGCGTAGATCGCCAGGGCGAGGGAGCCGCGCGCGTCGTCGCTGGTCAGCGGGCGGCGGCCGGTCTTGTAGTCGACCACGACCAGCTCTTCGCCACGCCGGTCGAGACGGTCGATGCGGCCGGAGACAGCCATCACCGAGGTGCGGGTCGCGACCGTGCGTTCCACGCCCACCGGCTCGTCGGAGGGGTCGAGCGTGGAGACGTAGCCGGAGACCATCTCCCTGGCGCGGTCACGCCACTTCAGCGACTGTTCCGCGTCGCGGAAACCCTCGGTGATCCAGCCGTTGGAGACCAGGATCGCCGCCGACAGCGGGGTTCGCCGCTGGTAGGGCTCCCGCCACCACGCCGCCAGGGCGTTGTGGACCGACGCGCCGACGCTGTTGTGGCCCCACGGCGGCCCCTTCTGGGGGGCGGGCCGGTCGAGGTAGGTGAACCGGTAGCGGCGGCGGCAGTCGAGCCAGGAGTTCAGCCGCGACGGCGTGCAGGAAAAGAGCCGCCGCGGCATGCCTTCCAGGGGGAGTTGCTCCACCGCGCTCAGTGGTCGTCGACGTTGAGGCGGATGCCCGACGCGCGGGTGCCGTCGGTCAGCGGGCCCTCCTGCGGCTGCTCCTCGGGGTCGGCGGTCAGCGAACCGGAGAGCCACCGGTCGAACAGGGGCTCCAGGTCGCCGATCGTGGTCTCTTCGCCGTGGGCGGGGAGGACCCGGGTGTCGCCGGGGAGGGTGAAGAGCCGCTCGCCGATGGAGGTGAGCTGGTCGGCCAGGGCCGGGTAGTCACCGCCGAGCTTGCCGGGGCCGTCGGCCAGCAGGGTCTTGCCGGTGAACACGACGCCCAGCGACTCGGCCAGCAGCGACACGCCGCCCGAGGTCACACCCGGGGTGCTCATGACCTCGAGCTCGGTGTCGGCGACGGCGAACAGGCCCTCGTCCTCCATCTCGATGTCGGGCCAGGTGTCTTCCCAGGTCTGCCGCCACAGGCGCTTGTCCTTGGGGCTCAGGGCGATCACGGCCTCGTCGCGGGCGGCCACCTCGATGGCGCCGCCGACGTGGTCGGGCAGCCCGTGAGTGCAGATGACGGCGAGAACCTGTCGCTCGCCGACCTTCTCCAGGATCTTCTCCGCGTCACGCGCGGGGTCGATGACGATGACCTCCTCGTCGTCACCCACGATCCAGGTGTTGTTCTCAACCTTGTGCTCGACGTCGTCGATCTCGACGACCCCCGAGGTCACCACTCGCTCGATACGCGCTGTCACGAACAGCACTCTAGCCCGTCTCCGCTGCGCCTTCCCCCGTCAGACGGGGAGAGAACGCCCCGAAGGGCACGTCCCATTCGAGATCGCGGAGATCGGCCAGCGCGAGCTGCATCAGCGTGATCAGGTTTCCGGCCTCGGCGGGCCACGCGACGGCCCACAGCCAGCGCCCGGCGGCCTCGCCTACATAGACGGCCCGATCCGCCGGCACACCCCTGCGCACCACCCAGAGCGGGATCGAATGGCCGTTGGCGTCGATCTTGGTGATCGGCGGCCGGTCGGCGATGTCACCGGGGTCGGGCCCAGGGAGGCCGGCGTACGCGGACCCCAGCCCCACCCCCACCTCCTCGGAGATGATCAGCAGGTCGGCGGGCCCGTAGCTGAGCGAGGGCCCGGAGACGGCGACGACGCTGGCCCGGTCGCCCGCCTCGGCGAACCCGGTGACGAGCCACCCGGCGGGCAGCGGCCACGGCACCCAGACGGGCACGGCGGAGCCCCTCATGAGTTCGACGGCGGCCGGGCCGGGCGGGTGGGAGTGGTGCGGCAGCACCTCACCGTGGACGGGACATCGCCAGCCGCCGGACCGCGTGCCTTGCTCGGTCAGCGTGCCGAAACACCGGGGACAGGTGGGCGCGGCTCTCACAGTTACTCACCGTGCTCCGCCGACCGGGACCCGTCAAGGCCCCCCGAGCCTTTTAGCCGTAATCTTGGCGTTATGCGATGTGTGGGGGCCGTCATCCGCGACACCGAGGGTCGCCTCCTGCTCATCCAGCGTGGCCACCCGCCGTCGGAGGGCCTGTGGTCCCTGCCGGGCGGCCGCGTCGAGGAGGACGAGACCGACCACGAGGCCCTGCGCCGCGAGATCCGCGAGGAGACAGGCCTGGAGATCGAGGTCGGCGCCCTGGCCGGCACGGTGATGATCGGCTTCTACGAGATCTTCGACTACCACGCCCACGTGACCGGCGGCGAGCTCACCCCGGGCGACGACGCGTCGGCGGCGACCTGGGCCACCGCCGACGATCTCGTCCGCCTCCCGCTGACGAAGGGCCTCCTCGACTTCCTGGACGGCCTGATCTGACCCCGGCTACGCGTCTCCCGACGACAGCGTGCTGCGCCAGATGGTGATGTTGTCGGTCGTGCTCGTCGTCGAGCGGCCGACCGCGATCACCCGCTGGCCGGAGATCGTCACCGCCTCCAGCCACTGGGCGCCCGGCCCGCCGAGCCCGTCTTCGACCAGCCCGTGGCGGACCCAGACCAGCCCGTCCTCCGACGCCCACACCGAGCTGTCGACCTCGTTCCCGGTCCCGTGGGCCCCCACGGCGACGATCCCGCGCTCGCTGGCCGTCAGGTCGAGGACCACGGCCGGGGCCTCGGCGGGCAGCCAGGCGAACTCCCAGCTGTCGCCGCCGTCTCCGCTCACCGCCGAAAAGGGACGGGCCCCGTCGTCGGTCAGCGCGGTCCCGGTCGCGATCAGCCTGCCGTCGCGGGCGATCACGTGGCGCAGCCCGGCCGACTGGGCGTCGTCGGGCAGCACCCGGTTCTTGGCCTCCCAGGTCAGCCCGTCATTGGAGACCCAGACGACCCCGCTTTCCCGCTCGGACCGGCCGGACCCGCCGATGGCCACGAACCCGTCGTCGGTGGCGGCGACGTCGTGGATGCGGACCTCGGACGCCCCGGCGGGCAGCCGGGGCACGCGGGTGAACTTCTTCAGGTCGCCGGTGAACCAGAGCGCCGGGCCGACGCCCGCGCCGGACTGGTCCTCCCCGGCCAGCACGTATCCCTTCGGCCCGGCCGCGACCGTCTGCGGCGCGAGCGAGACGTGGCCCTCGGGCGTGGCCATCTCCGGACCCTGCCGCCATCCCTTGCCGTCGGAGGACACCACGAGAAGCGGCTTGGTGACGAGCAGATCGGCCATCGTGCTGCCCACCGCGAGCCAGCCCTTGGGGCCGTAGGCGACGTCGGAGAGGGCCTGCCGCCCTGATCCGCCGAGCCACTGGGAGTTGATCGCCCGCCAGTTGGCGCCGTTGTTGCCGCTGGTCCAGATGCCCGCGTCGCCGTTGGCCGAGCCGACCGCGACGAACGCGCCGCCCGCCGCCAGCACGCCGGAGGTGTTGCGGGCCAGCCGGTTCAGGCCGGGCACGCTCTCCAGAGGCACCGCCTCGGCGGACTTGCCCTTCTCCGCCGTCATCAGGACAGGCAGGTTCTCCACGTCACCGGCGCCGCGCTTGTCGCCGCCGGCGACAAGGCGTCCGCTGTCGGTGATGGTCAGCCCGCGCAGCGTGCCCGGGATCGCGCCGAGGTCGGCCCGCTTGCGCCAGTCGCGGCCGTCGTCGCTGGTGAAGAGGGCGTACTCCTCCCACGCCGACTCCACCACGGCGGCCAGCCCCGCGCCGGAGGCGGCCAGCCCGCGCACCCCGCTTCCAGCCGGGCTGAGCGGCCCGATCGTCCCGCAGGCGGTCCAGTTCTGCCCTTCCGGCGAGCAGTGCACCCGCACGCCGGGCCCGGGGAACCGCTGCCCGGTCGGCACCAGCACGAAGCCGTCACCCGACGCCGCCAGCGCGCCCGTCTCGGGCCTGATGTCCTTCAGAGCCGTGGCGGTACGCAGCCACGTCCGCCCGCCGTCGTCCGAACGGAGGATCACCGTGGCGGTCCCCGCGCCGGGTTCGGCCAGGGCGACGACCTTGTCCCCCTTGGCCACGACCGCTTTGACGGTGCGGATCATGTCCGGCGTGCCGATCCGGGGGGTCTCGACCCGGGTCCACGCCTGGCCGTCGGCCGAGGTCCAGGCGACCGCGCCCGCGGTGCCGTCGGGCTGGGCGGTGCTGCCGACCGCGACGAACCCGGTGGCGGTCCGGGCCAGATCGGTCACCCGGTCGGACTCCAGGAACATCCCCAGGCGAGCCGGGTCGACCGCCGCCCACGAACGCCCGTCGGCCGAGGTCCACATGCCGCGTCCGGACGGCCCGGCGGGGTCGGTGCTGACCGCCAGCCACTTCCCGCCGCTTCCGACGACCCGGCCGGGCGAGCCGGGCGCGTCCTCGTACCCGGGGGGACCGTTGACCTCGCCGAGCGTCCAGTCCTTGCCGTCGTTGGCCGAGACGACGAACAGGGGACGCGCGACCGCGCTGGTGGTGTCGGTGCCGACGGCCACGATCGTCGAGCCCGACGACGCGACCGAGGTGAGCACCTGCCGGGACCCGTTGCCCGGCAGCCCGGGGGCCTGGAACGCCGAGTCGCCCGACTGCCCGTCGCCGAGCGCGAGCCGGATGCCCGACGTGGCCGGGGCCGTGGCCCATCTGACCACGAACAGCCCGAACACCGCGGCCGTGATGACCGCGACGATGACCAGCAGCGGCAGCCCGATCCGGGGCCTGCGCCGCTGCGTCCGCACCCCGCGCCGGCCGTGCTTGCCGCCGCGCGGCGGCCCGAGGGTGGCCAGCACGTCAGGCCGCAACGGCCGCCCGCCCGGCGGCTTCCCGATCCGCTCCGGCGGCTTCCGCACGGCGGGAACCGCCGCCGCCACGTCACCGTCCCGCCGCCCCGGCCCGAACTCCGGCTCCGGCACGAACTCGGGTTCGGCCGGGATGGCCGGCTGGACCCGGATGCCGTGCTCACGCGGCGGCCCTGAGGCGACCAGCTTGTCGGGGTAGGGCCGCCGAGCCTGCCGTTCGTCGTCGTCGGGCGGCTGCGGGCTGGAGTAGGGCCGGTGGTGGCGGGGCGGGAAGTCGGAGGGCCGGTTCTGGCGGAGGCCGGGGTCGGGCGGGTAGATGCCTTCGGGGGTCGCGTCCTCGCCCCGGATGCCCGGATCGAGCGGATAGACCGGCTCGACCCCGGGCGGCAGGTCGCCGTCCCGCGCGGCCCCGCCCAGTCCGGCGAGCCCGGTCAGCCGCCCGGTGTCCCTCAGGCCGGCCGGCGCGTCCTCCCGAGGTCCGGCCTCTGTGTCCTGGCCGGGCGGGGCCACCGGGGGCGACGGCAACGGCGAGCCCGCGAGCGGCCAGACGACCTGGTCTTCGGGTTCGCCGGGCCGGGGCCCGATCGGGCCGTGGCGGCGCTCGCCCAGCGCCTCGAAGGGTAACGACCCGATCGCCCGCCGGGGCTGGGTCATGCCGAGGCTGTCGTCGTGTTCCGGCTCTGGGTCGTCGTCAGGCCGGGCCGGGCCGCCGTAGGGGCGTCGGCCGCGTACCGGAGGCTCTTCGGGGGTCGGCGCGGCGAAGGGGGGCAGTGCCCAAGGGGAGGTGCGGCGGCGGGGAGACTCCTCGGGGGTCGTGGCAGGGCCCGGTGGCGAGTGGTGGAGCTTGGGCGGGAGTTCCGGCTGCTCCTCGTCTTCGGGGGGCACGGCCACTTACCTCCTCTATCAGGACCGTTCCACACATGTCTGGGAGGGACGCAATCCCTCTGATACCCCTCCCCCAACCCACGATCACCTCCTCTCTAGTGAGATTTATCCGCCCTCCACTGAAATTCCCGACTTACGCGTCAAAACCACGACACCAACCCCAAAAACGCCAAATTGCACGATCGTTCCCACAAGTGTCTGCCAGGGCAGGGAACCCTGCTCCAGCGCCGATCCCAGGCCCCCCGCGACCGCCGCGATCCCGAACGCCCCGACGTTGTTCACGGCGTGCAGCGCGATGGCCGCCTCCAGACCGCCGGTCCGCACCGACACCCATCCCATGAGAACGCCGAACCCGAAGGTATAGGCGATCCCGAAATCGGTGTAACCGTGAAACGCTGCGAACACGGCCGACGAGACGACGATCCCCCACCAGGGATTGCGCAGATATGCGCCGAAAGCCTGAACCACCCAGCCCCGGAACGCGTACTCCTCTGCAGCCGCTTGTATGGGCACGAGGAGAAGGATCACCAGCAACGGCACGAGCAGATTCGACCAGCCCGCCCAGCCGTAACCAGGAGATTCCCCCGTAGCCAGCAGGGTCAGGCTCTGGGCGGCCTCCCCCAGCACCACCGCGAGGACCGCCAATGGAACGCATCGGAAGAGCCACCGCCACCGCAGCCGTCCCGCGACCGACGACAGGGTTCCGGGCGGGCGCCGCTGCACCAGCCACGCCGCCCCCAGCACGACGGGGATCAGGATCGCGATGGCCACGAGCTGGAACGCGAGGTCGAGAACCGGATCCTCGAACAGCACCCGGCCGGGCGAGAGCGTCGTCGGCTCGCCCAGGCCCACGGCCAGGATCACCCCGAGCAGGCCCAGCGCCGCCGACAGCGCCACGTAGACGACCACGATCAGCACCGTGCCGAGCAGGGGCCGCCACCACCGGTTCGCCGGGGTGCGGGCGAGCTGGTCGTACCGCGAACCGGGTGGTGGCGGGACGATCCACGGCGAAACTGATGGCTGCTGGATCACGCCCCCATTCTCATCCCTGACGAGTGCGCATTAGTCCACAGACAGACGCGGCTCGCCGCGTTTCACTCTGGGGCAGGAACCAATCCCAGGAGATACGGAAAATGAGCCGGCTAGGACCCATATACACATTGGCCGTCGGAGCCGTGATGACCGCCGGACTGACGGTGGCCAGCGCGACGGCCTCGCCCGCCATCCAGGAGACCGCCGCGATCCCGGCGGCCGCCCCCCAGGCCAACACCGAGGCCACACCCGAGGCCACCCCCGAGCCCACCGCCGACACCGCCGACGCCACCCAGGAGCCCGAGGAGGTGGCCGCCCCCGAGCAGCAGGAGGACCCCACCCCGAAGAAGGCCGACTACGCGGGCGTCGTCGACCAGAACGGCGGCCTGATCGCCATCTCGATCCGCAACGGCAAGGTGGTCGGCTACTTCTGCGACGGCCAGATCGAGGCGTGGCTGCGCGGCACCGCCGCCGACAACACCGTCACCCTCGAAGGCAAGGACACCCTGGTCACCGCCGCCCTCCGCGGCGGCAAGGCGCAGGGCCGCATCGAGTTCAAGAACAAGTCGTGGCGCTTCTCGGCCGCGACCGTCAAGAAGCCCTCAGGCCTCTACCGGGCCACCGCCCAGGTCCGCGGCGCGCGCGTCGTCGGCGGCTGGATCAAGCTCCCCAACGGCCAGTCGGTCGGCCGCCTGATGATCGGCGAGAACGCCGGCGAGGCCGCCCCGGCCTTCGACGGCGGCGTCCAGGAGTGGTACGGCATCCCGCTGACCCCCCAGGACCCCGACCAGTTCATCGACGCCTTCCTGTCCTAGATCCGCCGGGCCTGCCTGGGCCCCGACTCCTTGACGACCTCCTTGAGAAGCCTGAGAGCCTGAGATGTCCCACACTCAAGTCGCCCCCCAGCACCGTGGCGCCGTCGCCCTCCTCGTCATCCCCGTGCTCGCCGGCGGCCTGGTCGCCGCCGCGCTCGGGGTGTACGGCGAGCTTCACCCCCCGACCGGTTTCGCCGTCGGCATCGCCGGGTTCTCCGGCCCGCTGGCGATGAAGGTCTGGCTGACCACGATCGCGGCCGTGCTCGCGCTCGTGCAGGTGTTCACTGCCTTCGCCATCTGGGGCCGGATCCCCGTCCAGGGTTCGTGGCCCGGTCCGGTGCACCGCTGGTCGGGGCGGCTGGCCTTCCTGGCCACCGTGCCGGTCGCCTTCCACTGCCTCTACTCGGTGGGCGCGCGCTACGACGACCCGCGCGTCATGTTCCACTCGATCCTCGGCTGCCTCTTCTACGGCGTGTTCGTCACGAAGATGCTGTCGCTGCCCAAGCGCGGCCTGCCCGGCTGGAGCCTGCCGGTCCTCGGCGGCCTGCTGTTCACCCTGCTCATCGGCCTCTGGCTGACCTCGTCGTTCTGGTTCTTCACCACGATCGGCATCCAATTCTGAGCCTGTCTCCTGGGCAGGTTCACCGCGCGTGCCACGCCCGGCCTTCGGCCGTCCGCGTCCCGCTTCAGGGCCGCTCGAACCCCTTCGTCCGGGCGAGCCCTGCGGCGCGGCCCTTGGCCGCCACCACCAGCGCCATCTTCCGGGACGCCTCATCGATCATCTCGTCGCCGAGCATGACCGCGCCGCGCTTCTCGACCGTCGTGTAGTAGTCGTAGGCGTCGAGGATGAGCTCGGCGTGGTCGTAGTCGTCCTGCTCGGGCGAGAACACCGCGTTGCCCGCGTCGATCTGGCCGGGGTGCAGGACCCACTTCCCGTCGAACCCGAGCGCCGCCGCCCGCGCCGCGACCCGCCGGAACCCCTCGACGTCCTTGATCTGCAGGTAGGGCCCGTCGATCGCCTGCAGCCCGTGGGCCCTGGCGGCCATGAGGATGCGCATCAGGATGTAGTGGTAGGCGTCGCCCTCGCCGTAGCCCGGCGGCTGCTCCCCCACCACGAGCGTGCGCATCCCGATCGAGGCCATGAAGTCGGCCGGCCCGAACACCAGCGTCTCGACCCGGGGGGAGGACGCCGCGATCTCGTCGACGTTCACCAGCCCCCGGGCGCTCTCGATCTGCGCCTCGATCCCGATCGCGCCGACGGGCAGCCCTGCGGCCTTCTCGACCTGCGTCAGCAGCAGGTCGAGCCAGCGCACGTGGGACGCGTCCTCGACCTTGGGCAGCATCAGGCAGTGGAGCCGGTCCCCGGCCCCCTCGACCACCTCGATGACGTCGCGGTAGGTCCACTGGGTCGACAGGTCGTTGACCCGCACGACCACGGTCTTGCCGCCCCAGTCGCCCGTCTTCAGCGCCGAGACGATGTTCCCCCGGGCCTGCTCCTTGGCCAGCGGGGCCACCGAGTCCTCCAGGTCGAGGAAGACCTCGTCGGCGGGCAACCCCTGGGCCTTCTCCAGAAACCTCGGGTTGCTCCCCGGAACCGCCAGACACGTACGACGCGCGCGCATGGGCCAACCCTACAAACCCAGGCGGTGGACGTTGTGCCCGGCGTCATAGGGGGTGCATAGGTGATCTATGTGATTAATAGTGAGGTAAGTCCGCCTCCCATAGGAGCCAGCAGATGTCCCGAGCCGTCGCCGCGAGCCGTCCCGCGGTCCTGTCCGACCTCATCCCCGGCACGATCGTTCGTGACGTCGTCCTCGTCGTCGCGGCCGCCGCGCTGACCGGCGCGGCCGCCCAGGTGGCGTTCCCGGTCCCCGGCAGCCCCGTGCCGGTCACCCTCCAGACCTTCGCCGTGCTGCTGTCGGGCGCCACGCTCGGCCTGTGGCGGGCCGCCGCCGGCATGGCCCTCTACCTGCTCGCGGGCCTGGCGGGGGTGCCGTGGTTCACCGCCGCGGGCGACGCCACGCTCGGCTACGTCGTCGGCTTCTTCCTGGCCGCCGCCGTCGTCGGCGCCCTGGCCGGACGCGGCGGCGACCGCACCGTCGGCAGGGCCGTGGTCACGATGGTCCTCGGCACCGTCCTGATCTACCTGGTGGGCGTGCCGTGGCTGGCCCTCGCCGCCGACATGAGCCTGGCGACCGCGATCGAGAAGGGCGTCGTGCCGTTCCTGATCGGCGACGGGATCAAGGTCCTGCTCGCGGCCGGACTCCTCCCCGCGGCCTGGAAAATCGCCTCCTGACAGTCGTCTTGACCTGTGGAAAACTGACCGTCATGAGCCCCGCGTTGATCGAAGACGCCGCGAAGCGGTCGAGCGTGCTCTGGGTGGTGCTGCCCGAAGGCACCCGCCTGGCCTGGCACGTCTGGCATGACGACGCCATCTACCTGGTGGTCGGGGGCGGGGAGCAGAACCTCCCCGGCCTCACCGCCCAACACGAGATCGAGGTCGTGCTCCGCAGCAAGGACAACGGCGCCCAGCTCGTCCGCTTCCCCGCGGCGGTCGAGGTCGTCGACCAGAAATCGAGCCCCGACGTGGTGGCCGCCCTCGCCAAGGAGCGACTGAACGCCCCCGACGCCACCGGCCTGCAGGCGCGCTGGGCCAAGCGCTCGGCGGTGGTCCGCCTCAGGCCGACGGGTTGAGAACCGGCTCACGCACGGCGGGCGCCACCTCTTCGGGGGCCCGCCGCGCGGTGGCCGTCTGGGCCAGCAGCGCCCCGAGCAGCACGACCGCGCCACCGACGATCTGGTAGGCGCCCAGCGCCTCACCCAGCAGGACCCACGCGATCAGCGCGCCGGTGATGACCTCCAGCGAGGCCACCGTCGCCCCCACCGCCGCCGACAGCCGCCGCACCGCCGTCACCCCCGCGATGTACGCCACCACGGTCGCCACCAGGATCAGCCACCCGGCCGCCCCGGCCACCGGAAGCGTGTTGCCCGCCACGGTCACGACGTCGCCGAACACCGACCAGTCGATCCCCCACGGCTGCGCGAACGGCACCAGAACCACCGCCGCGCCGATCATGCCCCAGGCCACCAGCCCGAGCGGATCGACGTGGAGGTTGTCGCTCATCAGGAAATATCCGGCGCAGCACGCCGCCGCCAGCAGGGCCAGCACCAGCCCCAGGGCGTCGAGCCGCAGCCCGTCCCAGACCTCGACGACGACCGCCAGCCCGGCCACCGCGATCACCGCGCCGACATAGGCCGCGCGAGGCAGCCTGATCCGCCGGACGAACCGCACCCAGAGCACGACCAGGACCGGCGAGGTGTACTCGATCAGCAGCGTCACGCCGACGGGCAGCCGCTGGATGGCCAGGAAGTACAGAGCCTGCACCCCGGCGACGGCGACCAGGGCGTACACCCCGAAGAAGAGCCACTGGGAACGGGGGATGCGCAGCGCGGCGGGGCGCAGCAGCGCGAGCGCGACCAGGAGCAGCAGCCCGGCGCCGGCCATCCGCACCCACACCGACTCAAGCGGGGCGAGCCCTGCGGCGTTCAGATATTTCGCCATCGGCCCGGAGAATCCGAAGCAAACAGCGGACACGGCCGCGATTCCAAGGCTGACTGACCGGATCATGACTCTTCCCTGTAACTACCGTTGACCTACTTTGATCCTGTCATATCCGAGCGGACCGGGGCATCCCCATAACCTGCCAGCGTGGAGCGGATCTTCGTGGCCCGGCTGGCCGGGCTCGCGGTGTTCGATCCCGCCGGTGACAAGATCGGCCGGATCCGGGACGTGGTCGTCGGGCTGCGCGGCCCGCTGCCCCCGCGCGTCCACGGCTACGTGGTGGAGGTCCAGCCGCGCCGCCGGGTGTTCCTGCCGATCACCCGGGTGATCTCGGTGGAGGCGGGCGCGGTGATCTTCACCGGCCGCCTCAACCTGCGCCGCTTCGAGCAGCGCGAGTCGGAGACCCTCGCGATCGGCGAGCTGCTCGACCTGAAGATCACCGCGGACGGCGAACCCGGCACCGTCCTCGACCTGGCCATGGAGCAGCCCAGCCCGCCCGACTGGCTGATCACCAAGGTCGCCGTCCGGCGCGGCACCCGCCGCAGGGGCGAGACGACCGTCGTCGACTGGGGCCACGTCACCGGCTTCGAGGCCGCCCAGAAGGACCAGGGCGCGCTGAGCCTGCTGGCCGCCTTCGACGCCATGCGCCCCGCCGACCTGGCCGGGGTGCTCCAGGAACTCCCCGGCAAGCGGATGGCCGAGGTCGCCGCCGCGCTCAACGACGACCGGCTGGCCGACGTGCTGGAGGAGCTGCCCGAACGCGACCAGGTCGCCGTGCTGGGCAACCTCGACGCGGAGCGGGCCGCCGACGTGCTGGAGCACATGGGCCCCGACGACGCCGCCGACCTCCTTCAGGAGCTCCCCGCCGAGCAGGCCGAGGCGCTGCTGGCCCTGATGATCCCCGAAGAGGCCGATCCGGTCCGCCGCCTGCTCGGCTACGCCGAGGACACCGCCGGCGGCATGATGACCACCGAGCCCGTCATCCTGCCCCCCAACGCCACCGTCGCCGAGGCGCTGGCCCGCCTCCGCACCCGCGAACAGCCGCCCTCGATCGCCGCCCAGGTCTTCGTGGCCCGCCCGCCCACCGAGACCCCCACCGGCCGCTATCTCGGCATCGCGCACATCCAGCGGCTGCTCCGCGAGCCCAGCTTCGCCCTGATCGGCTCCCTGGTCGACGACAGCGTCGACCCGATCAGGCCCGAGTTCTCCCTCCCCGAGGTGGCCTCCTACCTGGCCATCTACAACCTGGTGGCGGCCCCGGTGATCGACGAGGACGGCCGCCTGATCGGCGCGGTGACCGTCGACGACGTGCTCGACCACCTGCTGCCCGAAGACTGGCGGGAGCGTCATGACTGAAGGCCGGCTCGACCAGCCCCGCGAACTGCGCAGGCGGCTGCCCATCCGCTACGACGCCGAGGCGTTCGGCAAGTGGTCGGAGAAGTTCGCCCGCTTCCTGGGCACCGCGCGCTTCCTCGTCTACATGACCGCCTTCGTGATCATCTGGATCGCCTGGAACGCGCTGACCCCGGACAGGTTCGACCCCTATCCGTTCATCTTCCTGACCCTGATGCTGTCGCTCCAGGCGTCGTACGCCGCCCCGCTGATCCTGCTCGCGCAGAACCGCCAGGACGACCGCGACCGGGTTCAGGGCGAGCAGGACCGCCGCGCGGCGGAGCAGAACCGGGCCGAGCTCGAATATCTGACCCGGGAGATCGCCGCGCTCCGCATCGCCCTGGGAGAGGTCGCCACCCGCGACTTCATCAAGGCCGAGGCCGACTGGCTAGTCGACCAGCTTGACGGCAAGCGCCGCACACTGCCGTAGCTCGGCCTCCTCCAGCCGGTCGACGAACTGGGCCCGCACACCGCGCAGGTAGGTGGGGGTGGCCTCGTCGAGCAAGGCGGTGCCCTTGTCGGTGAGCACGGCGTAGAGACCGCGCGCGTCGCTCGGGCAGGCCTGCCGTTCGACCAGGCCGTCGCGTTGCAGCCGGTCGATGAGCCGGGTCAGCCCGCTGCGCGACAGCAGCACCCGGTCGGCGAGGTCGTTCATCCGCAGCCGCTTGTAGGGCGACTCGGACAGTTGGAGCAGCACGTCGTACGAGGCCATCGCCAGATCGTGGGACTCCAGGAGGTCGGATTCGATGCTCCGGGTGATCCGCATCTGGGCACGCTGCATGGTGCGCCAGACCTCGATTTGTTCCGCCGACAGGACAGGCGGACTTGTCGGACTCACCCGCGTCATCCTAGAGGCGCGACCTCGATTCGTATGACAGGTCGCCAGTTCGTAGCATGACTACATGGCACCGACCCCAGAAGTGGTGACGGCGGCCCTGGCGACGGTCAACGACCCTGAGATCCGCCGGCCGATCACCGAGCTCGACATGGTCAAGAGCATCGACATCGCCCCTGACGGGCTGGTGCGCGTAGGCGTCTACCTCACGGTCTCCGGGTGTCCGATGAAAGACACCATCACCCGCGACATCACCGCAGCGGTCTCCAAGATCGACGGCGTCACGCGCGTCTCCGTCGAGATGGACGTGATGAGCGCCGAGCAACGTAAAACTCTGCAAACGAAACTGCGCGGCAACCGGGGCCCCGAGAAGGAGATCCCGTTCGCCCAGCCCGGCTCGCTGACCCGCGTCTTCGCGGTCGCCAGCGGCAAGGGCGGCGTCGGCAAGTCGTCGGTGACGGTCAACCTGGCCGCCGCGATGGCCTCCTCGGGCCTCAAGGTGGGCGTCGTCGACGCCGACATCTACGGCCACAGCATCCCGCGCATGCTGGGCGTCGGCGAGAAGCCGACCAAGGTCGAAGACATGATCATGCCGCCGGTGGCCCACGACATCAAGGTCATCTCCGTCGGCATGTTCAAGCCCGAGGGCAACCACGCGGTGGTGTGGCGCGGCCCGATGCTCGACCGGGCGCTCCACCAGTTCCTCGCCGACGTGTTCTGGGGCGACCTCGACGTCCTGCTGATGGACCTGCCGCCTGGCACCGGCGACATCGCGATCTCGGTCGCCCAGCGCATGCCGTCGGCCGAGATCCTCGTGGTCACCACGCCCCAGCAGGCCGCCGCCGAGGTGGCCGAGCGGGCCGGCTCGATCGCCGCCCAGACCCACCAGCAGATCGCCGGCGTCATCGAGAACATGTCCTGGCTGCCCTGCCCCCACTGCGACGAGCGCATTTCGGTCTTCGGCGAGGGCGGCGGCCAGACCGTCGCCGACGCCCTGACCCGCACGCTCGGCTCCCGGGTGCCGCTGCTGGGCCAGATCCCGATCGACACCCGCCTCCGCGAGGGCGGCGACGAGGGCAAGCCGCTGGTCCTCACCGACCCTGACGCCCCCGCCGCGGCCGAACTCCGCCGCATCGCCGCGGGCCTCAGCAAGAAGAAGGGCGGCCTCAAGGGCATGAAGCTCGACATCAGCCCCGCCCGCTAGAAAACCCTCTTTCTCCGTTACGGCTCCGCCCACCCTGGCGCCGCCCCGCGCCCCGGTTCGCGCCGTTTCCGGCGCCAACCGGCCGTAGTGGTTCCGCACCAGACGGACCAGGCACGACGTGGAAAACGAAAGGCCCGCTCCGAGGAGCGGGCCTTTCGCGTGTCATTCAGGCGGATCCCCAGCGCGAGCCACGGCCGGCCCGGGGCCGTCCGCGTCTCGCTTGCTCAGGTGGCCTCGTTGTCATAAGGCGGGATCTCGCCCGCCGTCAGCTCGACCGCCACCGCGGCGGGCGGCGGGTCGGCGACGGCGGTCTCGCCCGGCGTGGCGTTCCAGTCCTTCTCGACGTCGTCGAGCAGGTGCTTGCGCACGAAGTTCTTGGGGTTGAGGTCGGCCGGGTCGAAGTTCTTGAACTCCGGCCCCAGATTGGCCTCGAGGTCGGTGCGCGCGTTGTTGGCCATCTCCCGCAGCTGGCGCAGCGTCCGGCCCGCCTGAGAGGCGACACCGGGCAGCTTCTCCGGCCCGAAGACGAGCAGCGCGATGACTATCAGCGCCAGGATCTCCGCCCAGCCGAGTCCGAACACCGTAGATCTCCCTTGCCCTGCCCGAACCGTCGTGAATCAGACGTCGCCATCACACTACTGCCCGGGCAGGCGTGCTACGAGGGCTGGGCCGAGGGAGCGGGGGCCGCCCCGATCACCACGTCGACCGTGCGCTCGGCGCCCGCCCGCGTGTAGGTGAACGGAACCCGATCGCCAGGTGTCTTGCTGCGGATCGTCACGATCAGCTCGCGGCTGTCGCTGATCGGCTGCCCGTCGACCTCCAGGATCACGTCACCGGCCCGCAGCCCGGCCTTGTCGGCGGGCCCCTGGGGCGTGATCGGCGGAACCCCACGGTCAGGCGTGTCGGCGATCCGGACGCCCTCGCCCTGGTAGTTCTGGTCGATCGTGATCCCGATCCGGGAGGTGCGCGCCGAGCCGGTCGAGATGAGCTCCTCGGCGATCCGGCGGACCTGGTTGACCGGGATGGCGAAGCCGAGGCCGATGCTGCCCGACTGCTGGCCGCCGAGCTGCTGGCCCGCCCCTATGGTGGCGATGGCGGAGTTGACCCCGATCACCTCGCCCCGGCCGTTGACCAGCGGGCCGCCCGAGTTGCCGGGGTTGATCGCGGCGTCGGTCTGGATGGCGTTGATGAGCGCCGAGTCGCGACCGCTCTCGCCGCCCGCCTCGACGGGCCGGTTGAGCGAGCTGACGATGCCGGTGGTGACCGTGCCGGACAGGCCCAGCGGCGAGCCGATCGCGATGACCGGGTCGCCGACCACCATCGAGTCGGAGTTGCCCAGCGTCGCCTCGGGCGCGCCGAACGTCTCGTCGGGCTTCACCACGGCGATGTCGGAGTTGGGGTCGCGCCCCACGATCTGGGCGGTGGTCGACTCGCGGTTGGCGAACCGGATGCGGATCGCCCCGCCCGACCGCGCGGCGGCGGCCACGACGTGGTTGTTGGTGACGATGTAGCCGCCCCGGATCAGGAACCCGGAACCGGTGCCGGCCTGCCCGCTGCCCTGCACCTCAAGTGAGACCACGCTCGGCAGCACCTTGGCGGCCACCCCGGCGATCGACTCGGGCGCCCGCCCGGTCGGCGCGGCGGCCGGCGTCGGGATGGCGTAACCGGGGTCGAGACCCGCGCTCGGCCGCGTCAGCAGATAGGTGCCGCACGACGCGGCCCCACCGGCCACCAGCGCCACGACCAGCCCGAGAGCGGCCAGAGTGCTCGTGCGGGGACCGGAGCGGCGCTCCCGCCGGGGCAGCTCGGACGTCACGCCGGGCGGTGGCGCCCACCCCTCACCCATGCCGTAGGCGGCGGGTGGCGGTGGCGGGAAATAGCTCTGGGTCGGCTCCCCGCCGGGGAGTGGGGGCGGCGGGTGGGCCGCGCCCGGCTGCTGAGGCTGGCGGGGGGCGTATTCCTCGTCCCACTCGCCCGCCGGATAGAACACAGGCCGCCCGTACGCGTCGTCGTCACGCGTGTCGTCGGTCATCGGTGCAGTCACTCCCAGCGATTGTGGCGGGGCCGCCACCCAGTCTCGGCATACGACCCGTGTCAAGCCAGATCGTATGCCGTCTCACTGCCCAGACGTGGTGACGGTTAGTCGCGTCAAGGAACAAGCTTGGGCGAGGGACCGGGAGTCGGCGAGCCCGGCAGCCTGCCGTGAGGCGACGCGGTGACCTGCGGGGGGAACATCATCTCGGGCGCGGGGGCAGGGCGAGGCTCGCCGTTGACCAGGAACAGCGACCCGAGGGCGACCGCCGCCGAGGCGACTCCGACCGCGACGTAACCGGCCGCGCGGCGCCGGGGGCTACGGCCGGGGCCGGTCGCACCAAAAGGACGGCGCGCCGGACGGGTGTCGGCGGGGGCGATGCTGTAGGGGCCGGGCAGCTGACGGGGCGACTGGCTCGGTAGGGAGCGGGCCGGGGGGCCCATGTCCCCCATCCGCAGCAGCGTCATCGTCAGGTCGACCGGCATGGCGGGCGGGTCGAGCGAACGCAGGCGGCTCTTCAGCGCCCGCATCCCGTCGACCTCGGCACGGCAGTCGGCGCAGAACGTCAGATGGGCGAGGGCTCGCTCGCGCTCGTTGTGCGCGAGCTCGCCGTCGATCAGCGCGGAAACGCGCTCACCAAGATGCGTCATGCTCCCTCCCGGGTGAAAGATGAAGGGGGAAGCTGGTCACCGCGCGGCGCACGGTGATCGAGCGCGTCACGCAGTTGCGCGCGCGCCCGGTGGATGCGGCTGCGGACGGTGCCGAGCTTGACGCCCAGCGTCGCCGCGATCTCCTCGTAGGAGAGGCCCTCGATGTCGCAGAGCACCACGGCGGCCCGGAACTCAGGAGCCAGCGCGTCGAGCGCGGCCTGGATGTCGGCGTCGAGGTGGTTGTCGTCGTAGGCCCGCTCGGGGGACGGCTCCCGGCCGTGCATGCGCTCGGCGGCGTCGTCGGCCAGACCCTCGAACCTGATGCGCTGCTTGCGGCGCGCGCCGTCGAGGAACAGGTTGGTCGTGATGCGGTGCAGCCAGCCCTCGAACGTGCCCGGCTGGTAGCTGGACAGCGACCGGAACACCCGGACGAAGACCTCTTGGGTCAGGTCTTCGGCGTCGTGGATGTTGCCCGTCAGCCGGTAGGCGAGCCGATAGACCCGTGCCGAGTGGTTTCTGACGACCTCCTCCCAGGTGGGAGGTGTCCAGGTGGACGCCTCTGCACCCGCCTGGTGGTCGTGATCGTCCACCGGCAATCCCTTCTCCAGGACCGTTGCTACAGCCATAGTGCCTGGTTTCGCCCCTTCCTGCGTACCAGCGGCGAACGGACAGAACAAAGACCGTTCAAAGCTGCAACGTCCCCGTTGCGGCGTGAGTTCCCGATCGGGGCGTACTCCCCTACGCTTGCCAACCATGAACACGGCGAGCCTGGCCCATGCGGAGGACTTCGTCCCGGAGGACGACGTCCTGCGCAACGCGCGACAGCGCGGCGAGGAGGTGGGCGCCACGCCCATCCTCCCCGGCGGGGGCGCCGCGCTCTGCTTCCTGGCGACCGCTGTCAACGCGCGGTCGGTGGTCGAGATCGGAACCGGCTGTGGCGTCTCGGGTCTGTGGCTGCTCCGGGGAATGCGCTCTGACGGCACGCTGACCAGCGTCGACGTCGAGCCGGAACACCAGCGGCTGGCCCGCCAGGCGTTCGCCGAGGCGGGGTTCGCCAGCGGGCGCACCCGCCTCATCGTGGGGCGCGCGCTCGACGTGCTGCCGCGCCTGGCCGACGGCGGCTACGACCTGGTCTTCTGCGACGCCGCCAAGCAGGAATACGGCGACTACCTCGCCGAGTCGCTGCGGCTGCTGCGTCCCGGCGGGATCGTGGCCTTCGACAACGCCCTGTGGCAGGACCGGGTGGCCGACCCCACGCAGCGCGACCCCGAATCGGTCGCCGTCCGCGAGGTCGGCCGTCTGGTCAAGGGCGACGAGCGGCTGCGCCCGCTGATGCTGCCGCTGGGCGACGGCCTGCTCGCCGCCGTCAAGCTGACGAACTGAGCCAGTCGAGCAGCAACCTCACGCCGAAGCCGGTGGAGCCCTTCTCGTTGCGGGCCGGGCCGGCGATGTCGAGATGGGCCCAGCGGCGCTCGCCCGCGAACTCCTTGAGGAACAGGGCCGCCTGCACCGAACCCGCCCCGCCGCCGCCCTTCTTGTCGACGTTGGCCAGGTCGGCGACGTCGGAGTCGAGGGCCTCCCGCGAGTCGGCCAGCAGCGGCATCCGCCACAGCCGGTCGCCGCTGCGCGCCGAGGCCTTCAGCAGGCTGTCGGCCAGGGCGTCGTCGGTGGCGTAGAGAGCGCCGAAGCCGGTGCCGAGGGCGACCTTGGCGGCGCCGGTCAGCGTCGCGATGTCGATCAGGACGTCGGGGTCGAGGTGGCGGTCGGCGTAGGCCATCGCGTCGGCCATCACCAGGCGGCCCTCGGCGTCGGTGTTCAGCACCTCGACGGTCCGGCCGCCGTATTGGGTGATGACGTCGCTGGGGCGCTGGGCGTTGCCGCCGAAGGAGTTCTCGGCGCAGGCGATCAGGCCGGTGACCCGGACGGGCACCTCGAAGGCCTTCAGCGCCGAGATGACGGCGATCACGGCGGCGCCGCCGGCCATGTCGGTCTTCATGTCCTTCATCGAGGCCGAGGGCTTGAGCGACAGGCCGCCGGTGTCGAAGGTGATGCCCTTGCCGACCAGCACGACGTGGCGGGTGGCCCCGGCGGGGGCGTACTCCATCGTGATGAGGCAGGGCGGGTTGACCGAGCCCTGGCCGACCGCGCGGATGCCGCCGAAGCCGGTCAGCTCGGTGTCGACGGTGACCTTGACGCCCTCGCCGGCCAGCGCGGCCGCCTGTTCGGCCAGCCACGCCGGTGACTTGATCGAGCTGGGCGTGTTGGTCAGGTCGCGGGCGTCGCTGGTCGCCTTCGCCAGCGCCTCGCCCCGGGCGACCGCCGCGGCGTCGGCGCCGGAGACGACGATCTCGTGGACCGGGGTGGTTTTCGGTTCGCCCAGTTTGTAGCTGTAGGTGCCCAGGAGTGCTCCTGCGACGAGCTCGGCCACGTCGCCCTCGGGCGGGGCGACGATGGTCAGGCGGTCGCGGCCGTGGACGCGGCCGGCCAGCGCGGCCCCCGCCTTGCGGAGGTCGGCCGGGGCGGGGCCGGTGCCGTACAGAAGGACTCTGCGCACGCCCTCGGTGGCGGCGACGGGGATCTCGACGACCTCGCCGGGCTCTCCCTTGGCCTCGTAGTGGGCCAGCAGGGCCGGGGCGGGCACCGGCAGCTCCACGTCGGGGGCCAGGTCAGGGCCGAACGGGACGGCGAGGAATTCGGCGTCGCCGTCCACATCGGCCACGGTGGTCACGGTGGTCACTATGGGCACGGTCTCTCCACGTCGGGAAATAGGCGCGAGCCGTGGCTCGCGTTGGGTCTCTGCCCCAAATGATGCGGCCCCGGCGCGGAAGTCCGCGGCGGGGCCGACGTCGCTCGATATCCGGCTGTAGTCAGCCGACCACGTTCTTCAGCGCGTCGCCGAGGGCGCCGGCCTCATCCGCCGATAGCTCGACGACAAGCCGCCCGCCACCTTCGAGCGGGACCCGCATGACGATGCCCCGGCCTTCCTTGGTGACTTCCAGCGGACCGTCACCAGTCCGCGGCTTCATCGCCGCCATGCGTGTATCCCTTCCCGCGTTGTCGGCCGTCCAATGAAGGGTGGCCGGCGCATTCACGTCTTCTGTGATGTCCTATTATCCCGCCTCCGGGTTCAAAAAGGTAACGGGAGAGGACTCGGTTGAGGATCAAAGCGGTTCGCCTATGGATTGTCGGAGACAGTTCCTGACTCCACACTGGGTGGGGTGAACGCCCGAGCAGCGCTTTTCGACCTCTACGGGGACCATCTGCGCAGCCGGGGAGGGCAGGCCTCGGTGGCCGCCCTGGTCCGGCTTCTGGCGCCCCTGGAGATCGCCGCGCCCGCCGTCCGGACCGCGATCTCCCGGATGGTCCGGCAGGGCTGGCTCGACCCGGTCCGGCTGCCGCAGGGCGCCGGTTACGCGGCCACACCGAAATGTGTCCGACGCCTCGACGAGGCCGCCGCCCGGGTCTACCGGGGCGGCACGATCACCTGGCCGGGCCGCTGGCACCTGCTGGTGATCGAACCCGTCCGCGACCGGAGCCGGCGGGAGCGCGTGCGGGCCCATCTGTCCTTCCTCGGGTACGCACCGCTGTCGGAGACCACCTGGATCGGGCCCCGGGCCTCGGCCGAACTCGACCAGCTCGACCTGCGCGCCGACCGGTTCGAAGCCGTTCTGGACGGCGATCCGGTGGACCTGCTGGCCCGCGCCTGGGACCTCGACGCGATCGGCCGCGCCTACGAGGAGTGGCTGGCGGGGGCCCGGCCGCTGATCGACGGGCTGCCCGGCGATGCCCCCGACGACCGGGTCTTCGCGGTCAGGTCGCGGCTGGTGCACACCTGGCGCAACTTCCTGTTCCGCGATCCGGGGTTACCCTCGGCGCTGCTGCCGTCGGGCTGGCCCGGCGACAAGGCGCGGGCCTATTTCGAGCAGGAGGCGTCGCGGCTGATGCCGAGGGCGGCGGCGTTCGTGGAGCGGACGCTCACGACGACCTAGCCACGCAGCCTTCGATGTGGTCGTCGACCAGGCCGATCGCCTGCATCAGCGCGTAGGCCGTGGTGGGGCCGACGAACCGGAAGCCATTCTTCTTGAGATCCTTGGCCAGCGCCTTCGACGCCTCGGTGGAGGCGGGGATCTCGGCCATCGACGCGCGGACGGGGGCGTCGGGCTGTGCGTACTTCCAGACCAGGGCGTCGAGCCCCTCGGGGAGCTCCAGGGCTGCGCGGGCGTTGGCGATCGCGGCGTCGATCTTGGCCCGGTTGCGGACGATCCCGGCGTCGGCCATCAGGCGCTCGACGTCCTTCTCGGTGTAGGCCGCCACCTTCTCGATCACGAAGCCGTCGAAGGCCTGGCGGAAGTTCTCCCGTTTGCGCAGGATCGTGATCCAGGCCAGGCCCGACTGGAAGGCCTCCAGGGTCACGCGTTCGTAGATCTTGTCGTCGCCGTGGACCGGGCGGCCCCACTCGTGGTCGTGGTAGTCGAGGTAGAGCGGGTCGCTGGTGGCCCAGGCGCAGCGGATCACCATGACTCTTCCGCCTCGACCGCCTCGGCCGGTCCGGCCGGCGGGGCGTAGATCTCGTGACGGGCCTGGAGGCGGCCCGCCATCAGCTCGGCCACCTTCTGTTCGAGCACGGCGATGCGGGTGTCGCGGTCGCGGATGGCGGTCGCGGCCCGCTGGAGGGTCTCGTCGACCGAACCGGTGTGGTAGCCGACCAGGCCGACCGGGAACTGCACGGTCACCAGGTCGACGGCGGTCACCTGAGCGGCCTCGGGCAGCTCCAGGGGCGGCACGTCGGGGGGGAACTCCGCCATCGCCCCGCCCTGGCCCATGGACACCCAGACCACGCAGGCCACGACCGCGAGCGCGGCGAGAACGAGTACGACCAGCACATACGAATCGTGCCACATGTGGTGAGCGTGAGAGCATCGACGACGTGCCACTTGACATCCTCCGGCCGGGCGAGGCCGCCTCCGGGCCCGTCGTGGAGCTGCCCGCCGACCTCGACGAGGCCGTCGCCGTGGCCGCCGTCATGGCCTGGCGCGGCTCGACCGCGTTCCGGGTCGCCGATCCGGCCCACGCCGACTCGATCGCCCAGGCGCTGGCGATGACCGAGGCGATCGCCGGGCGCAGGCCACCGGCCCTGGCCCGGCGAGGGCTCGCCTAAGCCTCGTCGACTCCGGGGGTGATCCGGGGAACGGGCTGCTCCAGCAGGTCGAAGGCCTCGTCGACGCTCGTGGCCCACGAGATGCCGTCGAAGACGTCGGGGCGGGTGAAGCCCTGGTCGTACATGTCGCTGACCAGGTCTTTCAGGGGGGCGTAGAGGCCCCAGGGGTCGAGCAGGACCAGGGGCCGGCGGTGGATGCCGAGGACCCGGGCGGTCCAGATCTCGAAGAGCTCCTCCATCGTGCCGATGCCGCCCGGCAGGACCAGGAAGGCGTCGGAGCGGGCGTCCATGACGCTCTTGCGCTCGCGCATGCCGGTCGTGACGATCAGCTCGGTCGACTCGGTGTCGGCGATCTCGATGTCCACCAGGACCTGCGGGATCACGCCGATCGTCTGGGCGCCGCCGGCCCGCGCGGCGCGCGCGACCTCGCCCATGCACGACACGATCGCGCCGCCGCTGACCAGGTGGTGGCCCCGCCGCGCGAGCTCGGCCCCCGCGTCGGCGGCCAGCTGGAAGTACTTCGGGTCGATCTTCTGGGAGGAGGCGCAGAAAACGCAGACGTACATTATTGGGCGTCTCCCACGAGGCTCGCCTCCTCCTCGCGGCGGCGGTCGGCCTCCACGATGATCCGCACGGCCTCGTCGACGTCGTCGGTGACCCTGATCAGGTCGACGTCCTGCGGGGAGATCTTGCCCTCGCCCAGCAGCGACGACTTGATCCAGTCGATCATCGGGCTCCAGAACGAGGTGCCCATGAGGATCACCGGGAACGAGGTGACCTTCCGGGTCTGCACGAGGGTCAGCGCCTCGAACAGCTCGTCGAGGGTGCCGAAGCCGCCCGGCAGGGTGACGAAGCCGCAGGAGTACTTGACGAACATCGTCTTGCGGACGAAGAAGTAGCGGAACTCGACGCCCAGGTTGACGTATTCGTTCATCGATTGTTCGTGCGGCAGCTCGATGCCCAGGCCCACGGAGATGCCCCCGGCCTCCACCGCGCCCTTGTTGGCGGCCTCCATGCAGCCGGGGCCGCCGCCGGTGATGACGCCGTAGCCGGCGTCGGCGAGCGCGCCGCCGAGGCGGACGCCGAGCGCGTAGTCGGGCGAGTCGGGCTTGGTGCGGGCCGACCCGAAGACCGTGACGGACGGCGGGAGCTCGGCGAGGGAGCCGAAGCCCTCGACGAACTCGGCCTGGATGCGCAGCACCCGCCACGGATCCATGTGGAGCCAGTCGGCCGGTCCGCGCCGGTCGAGCAGGCGCTGGTCGTGGGTGGAGTCGGGCACCATCTCGCCCCGGAGGAGCTGCGGGCCCTGGCGGCGTTCGCGGCGAATCGTGTTCATGGGACGCCACGCTAGCCCCTCCGGATGGCCGTCGAAAAAATCTTGAGAATCCATCCGGAACCGTGGAACCGGATTTCGCTCAGGCCGCGTCTAACAGTCGAGGGTGCTGCTCGGGACGGAAAGTGGCTTTCCCCGCCAAATGGCCGGCGAGGAAAGCCACTTTCTTCTTTCTCCAGCCAGAAGCCCTGTCTACGGGGCAGATTCAGAGCGCGAGCCACGGTCGGCCTTCGGCCGCCCGCGTCACGCTTTCAACCAGCCCGTCATGACCCGCTCGGCCTCGACGATCTTGTCGAGTTCGACGTATTCGTCGACTTTGTGGGCCATCGCGGGATCGCCCGGTCCATAGTTCACCGCCGGAACTCCGAGCGCGGAGAAACGGGCCACATCGGTCCATGCCACCTTCGCCCGGGGTTCGCCTCCCACCGCGCGCGCGAACGCCGCCGCCACCGGGTTTTCCAGACCGGGGCGGGCGCCGGGGGCCGAGTCGGTGATCGTCACCTGGAAGCCGTCGAAGACCTCGCGGATGTGGTTCTGGGCCTGCTCCTCGGTGAGGTCGGGGGCGAAGCGGTAGTTCACCGTCACCACGCACTCGTCGGGGATCACGTTGCCCGCGTGGCCGCCGCGGATCAGCACCGCGTTGAGGCCCTCGTGGTATTTCAGGCCGTCGACGACCGGCTCACGCGGTGTGTAATCGGCCAGCCGGTTCATGATCTGCCCGGCGCCGTGGATGGCGTTGACGCCGAGCCAGCCGCGGGCGCTGTGGGCGCGTACACCGGTGGAGAGGATCTCGGCCCGGACGGTGCCCTGGCAGCCGCCCTCGATCACGCCGTCGGTGGGCTCCATCAGCACCGCGAAGTCGCCGCGCACCCAGTCGGGGTGTTCGCGCACCAGCAGGCCGAGGCCGTTGCGGGCCGCCTCGACCTCCTCCTGGTCGTAGAAGACGAGGGTCAGGTCGCGGTTGGGGTCGCCGAGGAGGGCCAGTTTGAGCTGGACGGCCACGCCGGCCTTCATGTCGGTGCCGCCGCAGCCGATCAGGCGGCCGCCCTCGACCCGGCTCGGCACGTTGCCCGCGATGGGCACGGTGTCGAGGTGGCCCGCCACGACGACCCGCTCGGCCCGGCCGAGGAAGGTGCGCGCCACGACGTTGTTGCCGTGGCGGTCGACGGTCAGGTGGGGCAGCCGCCGCAGCGCCTCCTCGATCTCGTCGGCCAGGGCCTTCTCTTCCCCGCTTTCCGATGCGATGTCCACCAGATCGGCGGTCAGCGCCTTCACGTCCTGATCAAGTCGCATGTCAGCCGAGCCTACGGCAGGCCTGCGAGAAGGTAGGTTCTTGGGCTGTGACCCGGCGCCCCTCCAGAACAGCCCTGACCATCGTGGCCATCGTGGTCGTCCTGGCGGGAGCGATCTTCTTCGCGGGATACCAGCTCCTGAAGAAGACCGAGCCGTTCGCGTTCGGCGAGGGCTGCACGATCGACGTCCCGGGCGGGACGCTCGACCTCGACCTGGAGCAGTCGCAGATCGCCTCGACGATCGCCGCCGTGGCCGCCCGCCGCAAGCTGCCCAAGCGGGCGCTGGAGATCGCCTACATCACGGCGATCCAGGAGTCGAAGCTGACCAACATCTCCTTCGGCGACCGCGACTCGGTCGGCATCTTCCAGCAGCGGCCCTCGCAGGGCTGGGGCACGGTCAAGCAGATCATGGACCCGGTCTACTCCACCCGCCGTTTCTTCGCCGCCCTGGAGAAGGTCGACGGCTACCTCGACATGAGCCTCCACGACGCCGCCCAGGCGGTGCAGCGCTCGGCCGACGGCGGGGCCTACGCCGACCACCGGCGCGACGCCGAGATCCTGGCCACCGCCTTCCGCGGCGACCAGCCCCGGGCGGTGCACTGCTGGTATCCGCCGAAGGAGACGCCGCCCCCGCCGCAGCAGGCCGCCGCGGCCAAGGAGTTCACCCGGGCCAGGGGCGCGTCCAGGGAGGACTGGCTGAAGGCGACCTGGTTCGTCACCCACGCGCCGGTCTACGGGCTGCGCGAGGTCGTCCTCGACGGCTACGTGTGGGCCGCCGCCACCGGGCACGACGGGTGGAAGACGGTCGAGCAGGGCTGAGCCCTCAGGCCCTGCGGTCGACCTGGATCGAGCCGGGGGTGAGCGGCGAGGCGTAGGAGGCGACCCACTGGCCGCCCTGCACCCGCTGGAACGACAGCAGCCGCCCGTCGTGGGCGCGGTAGTCGGCGAAGTCGAGCAGGCCGCGCTCGGGCAGGCCGGTCATGCCCTCGGCCCGGTAGGCGACCGTGCCGCGCTCGCCGGGGAAGAACTCGACGCCTTCCATGATCAGCATGCTCTTGGCCGGGACCATGCCCTGGGCCTGGACCGGCGTCCACAGCATGACCTCGAGACCTTCGGGGCGCTCCTGGACCGAGAGCCAGTGGACCCGGCGGCTGCCGTCGTCGAGCAGGTGCTCGGTCCACTCGTCGCCCTGCCGCATCAGGTGGAGGGCGCCGATGGCCTTGAAGCGGGTGCCCTCCACGGTGGCGGTGTCGCCGACCTGGAGGGTGCGGGGGTCGAAGTAGTCGGGGTCGGCGAAGTCGTCGAAGAAATCGGCATCGGTCCCGACGTCGGCGCCGGCCCGGTCACGCCCGTCGCGGCGGGCGGACGCGACGTAGACGACCACCGCGACGACCACCGCCGCGAGGCACAGACCGAGCACCACCGCTGTCGTCATGGCGCGCGATCCTATCAACACAATCGCGCCATATCAGCCCATATGAGGGCGGCTCACCTATGCGGTAGTGAGGCGTGCGACGGCTGCGCCGATTCTTTCGTCTGTGGCGGTGATCGCTACACGGATGTGGCCTTCACCGGCAGTGCCGTAGAAGCTGCCGGGGGCCACGAGGACGCCCAGTTTGGCCAGCCGGGCGACCTGGTCCCAGCAGCCGGTCCCGTCGGTGGCCCACAGGTAGAGGCCGGCCTCGGAGTGGTCGACCCGCCAGCCGGCGGCCTCCAGGGCGGCCCGCAGGGCGGTGCGCCGGGCGGAGTAGCGGGCGCGCTGCTCGTCGGCGTGGGCGTCGTCGCCGAGGGCGGCCGTCATGGCGGCCTGGACCGGCTCGGGCACGATCATCCCGGCGTGCTTGCGGATCTCCAGCAGCCGCTTCACCAGCGCCGGGTCGCCCGCGACGAAGGCGGCGCGGTAACCGGCCAGGTTGGAGCGCTTGGAGAGCGAGTGGACGGCCAGCAGGCCCTCGTGGGAGCCGCCGGACACGTCGGGGTGGAGGATCGAGACCGGGCGCTTCTCCCAGCCCAGTTCGATGTAGCACTCGTCGGAGGCGACGACCGCGCCGCGCTCGCGGGCCCAGGCGACCACCTTGGCGAGGTGTTCGGCCGGGAGCACCCGGCCGGTGGGGTTGCTCGGCGAGTTGACCCAGACGAGGGGCACCCGCTCCGGGCCGAGCGAGAGCAGGCCGTCGGTCGGGAAGGGCTCGGCCCCGGCCAGCCGGGCGCCCACGTCGTAGGTCGGGTAGGCGAGCTCGGGGAAGATCACCTTGTCGCCGGGGCCGACGCCGAGCAGGGTCGGCAGCCAGGCGACGAGTTCCTTGGAGCCGATCGTCGGCAGCACGCCCGCCGGGTCGGCCGTCACGCCGTGGCGGCGGGACAGCCAGCCCGCTGCCGCCTCGCGCAACCGGGCCGTGCCGTAGGTCAGCGGATAGCCGGGACTGTCGGCGGCCTCGATGAGCGCCCTGCGCACGACCTCGGGGACAGGGTCGACGGGGGTGCCGACCGACAGGTCGGCGATCCCGCCGGGATGGGCCTCGGCGATGGTCTTGTACGAGGCCAGGCTGTCCCACGGGAAGTCGGGCAGGGCGATCACGAAGGGCTCCCGTCGAACGTCAGGTCAGTGGTCTTCGGCCTGCGGCGGCAGGGCGGCCACGACCGGGTGGTCAGCGTTGATCTTCCCCACCTTGGACGCGCCGCCGGGCGAGCCAAGGTCCTGGAAGAAGTCAACATTGGCCTTGTAGAAGTCCTTCCACTGCTCGGGCAGGTCGTCTTCGTAGAAGATGGCCTCCACCGGGCAGACCGGCTCGCACGCCCCACAGTCGACGCACTCGTCGGGGTGGATGTAGAGCATGCGCTCGCCCTCGTAGATGCAGTCGACAGGGCACTCTTCGATGCACGCCTTGTCCAGGACATCCACGCAAGGCTGCGCGATGACGTAGGTCACCTCTAGCTCCTTCTTTCCGGCACGACATGGGCCGCAGGTTGCTCCGTCCTAGTATTGCGGTGACTGTCAGGTGGCCGGAACAGGGAGGGGGCATGTCGTGGCCTTCCATCTCAAGGTGACCATCTCTCCGGCCGACGTCGGGCGCCGCGTCACGGTGCGGCGGGCGCTGCCCGAGGGGTTCCGCGACGTCGTCGGCGTGCTCGAGACGTGGGAGAACGGCATGCTGTCGGTACGCAGGAGGGACGGCACGCTGGTCGAGTTCCCGGAAAAGGTCATGGCCGCGGCAAAGGTCGTCCCCGGCTGAGGCGTGCCGCCTCGACGCGGCGCGACATGGCCCCAAGCATTCGAATCGTGACCAGACTCGTGACCACTCCCGCGCTGGCGGCCCTCCTGGCCCTCGCGGCATGTTCGTCCCAGGGCGGCGAGACCAAGGCCCTGCCGCCGGTCAACGTCAAGGGCGCCAGCCTCCAGGCGGGCTTCGGCACCATGGACCGGCTGGTCGAGGCCGCCCAGAAGGAGGGCAGGCTGACGGTCGTCGGCATGCCCCGCGAATGGGTCAACCACGGCGAGCTGATGGACGTCTTCACCGACAAGTACGGCGTCCAGATCGAGTCGCTCAATCCGGCGGCCAACAGCCAGCAGCAGATCGACGCCGCCGCCTCGGCCGCCAAGCCCGACGTCTTCGACCTCAGCGTCGACGTGGCCCTCGCCAACGCCGCCAAGTTCGCCCCCTACCAGGTGACCGGCTGGACCGACATCCCCGACGAGGTCAAGGCCGCCAACGGCGCCTGGTACGCCGGGTACGGCGGCTACATGTCGATCGGCTACGACCCGCGCAGGATGAAGGCGCCGGTGTCGTACACGGAACTCCTCGCGCCGACGGCCCGCCCGGCGGGCACGACGGTCGCGCTCGCGGGCGACCCGCTGAAGAACGCGAGCGGCTTCAACGGCGTGATGGCGGCCTCCATGCAGGGCGACCGGTTCGACGCCAAGAGGGGCGTGAAGACCTTCGCGGCCCTGAAGAAGGCCGGGGCCCTGGCCGCCGCGCCCGAGCAGGCCGCCGCGGTGATCGACTGGGACTACCTGAACGCGGCCCGGTCGGCCGCCAACGCGGCCAACTGGCAGGTGACGATCCCGGCGGGCTCGGTCCTGGCCTCGCCCTACGTCCACGCCATCAGCGCGAGCGCGCCCCACCCGGCCGCCGCCCGCCTGTGGACCGAGTTCGTGTTCTCGGACGAGGGCCAGAACATCCTGCTCAGGGGCTACGCGCGGCCCTCGCGGATGGAGGCCATGCAGATGCGCGCCACCCTCGACAACGAGGCGGCCGGGAAGCTGCCCAAGGTCAACGGGAGCCCGGTCTTCCTGACCATCCCGCAGCAGGACGCCGCCAAGACGTATCTCCAGCAACACTGGTCTCAGCAAATGAGCTGAAAAACACTGATTCCACGGCTGGCGTACAGTGATGCCGGACAACCGTGGAAGTGAGCCCATCTTGCGATATGACACACCTCCGCTCATGAGGTGGAACGCTCGCGCCTACGACAGCTCGTTCGGCTACGTCTCGGCGCAGGGCGCTCCCCTCGTGGAGCTGCTCGACCCGCAGCCGGGTGAGCGCGTGCTCGACCTCGGCTGCGGCACCGGCGTGCTGAGCGGTGAGATCGCCCTGCGCGGGGCGTACGTCCTGGGGATCGACGGGTCCCACGCGATGATCGAGACGGCCATCGCCCAGTTCCCCGGGCTCGACTTCACGGTGGGCGACGGCCACGACTTCGGCGTCGCCCAGCCGTTCGACGCGGTGTTCTCCAACGCCGCCCTCCACTGGATGCACCGCGACCCCGACGCGGTCATCGACAACGTCCGCAACGCGCTGCGGCCGGGCGGCCGGTTCGTGGCCGAGCTCGGCGGGGCCGGCAACTGCGCCGCCCTGACCTCCGCCATGCTGACCGCCTGGCGTGAACACGGTCTTCGCGAGCCCGAACTGCCCTGGTATTTCCCCAGCCCGGCGGAGTACGCCGTCCGGTTGGAACGCGCCGGTTTCACGCTGCGCATCCTGGAGCACTTCGACCGGCCGACCCCCCTCGACGAGTGCCCCAACGGCGCCGCCGACTGGGTGAGGATGTTCGCCGCCTCGCTGCTCGACGGGCTCTCCCCCGCGACGGTCGACTCGCTGCTCCGGCGGGTCAACGAACTCGCCGCCCCCGCCCTGCGCCACGACTCCGGCTGGATGGCCGACTACGTGAGACTCCGTTTCGCAGCGGTGCGCCACTGAAGGGTGACACCATCGTTTGTGGCTGTTCGTCACGGATGAAACTCCCGCCACGGCAGGGGATTTGCCAGACTATGGTCTGGTCTTACGGAAGTGATGGGGATAGCGATGAACTTCTGCCTGAGTGACCTCGTGCCACCGCTGCGCTGGAGTGACGCTGCCGCCATCCTGGCCGGTCGGGCCGGACTGCCCGACGCCTGGTGGCGGTCCCTGCCGATGAGCCGGGTGCTGGCGGCCTTGGGTCCCGACGCGCTCGCCGAACTCCTCACCGACCTGACGCTCGACCACTGGCCCGCGGCGTCCGTGGGCGACGTGCTGCCCGCCCTTCACGTGCTCGACGCCGACGACGCCGACGACCCCCAGGTGGGGATCGCGCTCGACCGGGCCGGATCGTGGGCGGGGCTGCTGGCGCTGACCGGGCGGGAGCTGACCGAGCAGCCGTTCGTGAAGGCCCGGCCGCTGATCACCGCGCTCTACGCGGCCGTGCTGACCAAGCTCGCCGGGGGCGAGACGCCGGCGAAGCCGTCCTTCCCCGCCGAGGTCGCCGCCAAGATCCCCGTCGCGGTCCCCGCCGAAGAGCCCTATGAGACCAAGGCCGCGCTGAAGACGCCCTTCGTGCCCAAGGTCGAGACGAAGGCGCGGCTGAACGGCAGCGCGCGGGCGCCTTTCGAACCCAAGGCGGCGCCCGAGAGGCCCGTGGCCGAGGACGCCGCCGCCGACGGGCCGGCCACCTCCCCGCCCGCCGTGTCATCCGCCGTGTCATCCGCCGTGTCATCCGCTGTGTCATCCGCCGTGCCGCAGCCGCGTGAGGACGACGACCTCGACCTGCCCGACGTGATCGACCGGGTGTTCGCCTCGCTCGACGACCAGAGCTGGATGGTCGCGCAGAACCGGGTCTTCACCGACTCGCCGACCTCTCCCGAGTCCCTCTCCAAGCTGCTCGGCGTGCCCGCCGCCCAGGTCGAGGCGACCGAGCACGCCCTGCGCTCGCGCCTGCGGGAATGGGTCGCCTCGCCGGTGGCCGCCCGCTACCGCGCCTACCTGCTCAACCTGACCGACCTGCTGGGCGTGGCCGCGCCCAAGTCGCGCCTGGTGAACGCCGCCGAGTGGCACACCCGGGAGCTGCCCTCCCTCGACGTGCTGGCGTGGCAGTTCGTGCTGGCCACGCTGCCCGGCTATCAGGTCTCGGGCGACTGGATCGTCCAGGGCGACCTGGCCGAGCTGCACGAACGGACCCGCGCCCTGATCGTGAACGCCGACCGCCCGCCGACCGTGTCGCGGGCCCTCGAACTCGTCTCCACGCTCGGCATCCACCCCGAGGTCGCCAAGGAGTGGCTGGAGAACGTGCCGCAGCTGCGGATACAGAGTCCGAACGGCGCGGCCCCACCACCTGCTCCGGCCCCCCCGTCCTTCGGGCCCGCCGACGTCTCCCAGACGCAGCGCTGCTTCCGCCAGCCCGACGGGCGCTGGTGGCTGCGGGTCGACGTCGACGGGGGCCACCTGGCCGGGACCGCCGTCGCGCTGCCCGAGGGCTTCGCCCTTTATCTGGGGTTGTCGCCAGGTGGCGAAAGAACGGTGCGCAGCGCCGCCGGAGACGTCACGATGACCTGGCGGGAGTCTCCCGCCATAGACTCACTCGGCCGCATCCTCACCGAGGTCGCGGCCAAGGAGGGCAGCCACATCTTTCTCACCCTCTCCGACGAGGGCATGCTCAGGGTCCGCCATCTCCCCGCCGCCACCACCGGCGACACGATCGCGCGGGCGCTGCGCCTGGTCGGTTACACGGCCCCCGGCGGAACCTCTGACCAGGCCGACCGGGTGATCGCGACCCGGATCGGCCTCACCGGGCCGACCACGCCCGACGAGCTGCGCGCCCACCTCCGAGAACGTGGGGACAGAGACCTGCTGTCCCTGCTGGGATAGGCCCCCCATGCCCCGCCTCGCCGTCTCCCTGGACTTCACGCAGGACCTCGCCGCACTGGCCCGGCCGGTGCGACGGGACGCCGTGGTCTCCGTCAGGCGGTTCCTGCACAACTCGCCCGCCGGGCCGGTGCCCGAGCGCGTGCGCAACGCGCGCGACCCCCGGGTGACGACGTTACGCCTGGCCGACCGGCACCGCGCGGTGGCCGTGCGCCAGCGGGACGTCTACTGGCTGGTCACCGTCCTGCCCGACGCCGAGGCGTACACCTACGCCCAGCGGCACCGCTTCACCGTGAACTCCGCCATCGGCGTGATCGAGGTCTGGGACGCCGAGGCGCTGGCCCGCGTCGAGCCCGCGCTCCGCCGGTCGGCCGCCGGGTCGGCTAAGCGCCTCTACGGCCACATCTGCGAGACCGACCTCATCGACATCGGCATCGACCAGGAACTCCTGCTCCCGATGGTCCGGATGATGGCCACCGACGCCCACCTGGCCGCCGTGGAACCGCTGCTGCCGGAGAGCCAGTACGCCCCCCTCGCCGTCCTGGCCCGCGGCGGGTCGCTGACCGACGCCTGGCGCGAGCTCGACGGCTGCCGGGTGACCTCGGTCGAGAACGTCGACGTCGACGACCTGGAAGGGGCGCTCCAGCGCTCCCCCGGCAAGGCCGC
This sequence comes from Herbidospora cretacea, assembly GCF_001570605.1. Taxonomy (GTDB): domain Bacteria; phylum Actinomycetota; class Actinomycetes; order Streptosporangiales; family Streptosporangiaceae; genus Herbidospora; species Herbidospora cretacea. The sequence continues at coordinate 88,452 of NZ_BBXG01000022.1, forward strand.
CTTCGCCGCCGACCGGGTCGAGCTCGACCGGGTGCTGACCAAGCCCCACTGGTGCACGTTCCTCTATCCGCCGCAGCACACCTACGCCAACTGGCCGGTCTACGACCGCCCGGTCCTGGTCACCGGCGGCGCGGGCACCGGCAAGACGGTGATCTCCCTCCACCGGGCCGCCTTCCTGGCCAAGGAGAACACCGGGCCGATCCTGCTGACCACCTTCTCCCAGGTGCTGGCCAACGAGCTGTCGGCCAAGCTCGACCTGATCATCGACGACGAGATCGTGCGCAAGCGGGTCGAGGTCACCAACGTCGACCGGCTGGCCCACCGCATCGTCTCGGCCCACGAGGGCAAGGCCCCCACGCTGGTCGGCGACGTGACGAACCTGTGGGCCGAGGCGGCCGGCAGCCGCTTCGGCGCGGCGTTCCTGCTGCGCGAGTGGGAGCAGGTGATCCTCTCCCAGAACCTGCGGACGCTGGAGGAGTACCTGTCGGCCGAACGCCCCGGCCGGGGCGCGGAGCTGTCCCGGGAGATCCGCACCAACGTGTGGCGGGCGGTGGAACACGTCGAGGGCCGCCTGCGGGAGCAGGGCCGCCGGACCCTCCTCCAGCTCGCCTCGGAAGGCGCGGAGTTACTGGGACGCACGACCGACGTGCTCGAGAGCGACGCGCCGGGGCGGGAGCCGTACAAACACGTGGTGATCGACGAGGCGCAGGACCTGCACCCGGCGCAGTGGCGGCTGCTGAGGGCGGCGGTGCCGCCCGGCCCCAACGACATGTTCATCGTGGGCGACCCCCACCAGCGCATGTTCGACACCCGCGCGGCCCTGGCGGGCATGGGCATCCCGGTCCGCCGGTTCCACCTCAAGATCTCCTACCGGCTGCCGCACGAGATCCTCTCCTTCGGCGTCCGGCTGCGCGGCGGCGGCCCGGTCGACGGCCTGGTCGAGGGCGCGGCGGAGATGTACGGCTACCGCTCCACCGTCCACGGCCCGCGCCCGCTGGTGCGCGAGTACGTCTCCCAGGACGCCGAGATCAGCGGCCTGGTCGCCCACGTGAGCGACTGGCTGGCCGACGGCGTGGCCCCCGAGGAGATCGCGGTCTCGGCCCGCACGGTGGAGATCGTGCGGATGGCCAGAGCCGCCCTGCGTGACGCGGGCATCGAGGTGAAAGTCACGATGCTGCACGGCATGAAGGGGCTGGAGTTCCGGCGGGTGGCCGTGATAGGTGTCGCAGAGGGGATCATCCCGGCGCCCGACGCGCTCACTCCCGCCACCGAGGATCCGACGGCCCGAGCGCACGACCTGCAGCGAGAACGGGGGTTGCTCTATGTCGCGTGCACACGGGCGAACGAGCTGCTCTACGTGTCCTACTCGGGTCGGGCCAGTCCCTTCCTTCCCGCCTGATCCCCTAATCTGAACTGCGGATAAATTCCCCTTGCCGGTTGGACCTGCATGAATTTGAGCCTGAGCGACATCGTGCCCCCCCTGCGCTGGACCGCGCCCAGCCAGGTGGAGCCGATCGCCAGCGATCCCGGCCTCCCGAACTCGTGGTGGCAGGCGCTCCCGATCGACCGCGCCTGCGCCACGGTCGGGCCGGCCCAGATCGCGGCCAAACTGGCCGATCTCACGTCCGCCTGCTGGGGTCACCTGATCCTCGGCGACATCATGCCGCTGCTGCGGTTCACCGCTCCGGCCGAGAGCCAGCGCACGCCGGGGAGCCGCGACAGCGTCCGCCTGCTGTTCGCCGGGGTGCTCGACCGGCTCATGGACACCGAGCCGCTCAACCCGCTGGCCAGCGTTCCCCCGGCCGTCCCCGAACGGCCCCTCCCGGAGATCATCGACGAGCTGTTCCAGCGGCTCGACGACCGCCAGCGCGCCATCGCCCGCGACCGGCTCTACGCCGAGCACCGCGCCACCCTCGACGAACTGGCGCAGCGGTTCTCCGTCACCCGCGAGCGCATCCGGCAGATCGAGCGCGACCTGCGCGACCACGTCGACAACTGGCTGCGCGGCCAGGAGGCCACCCCGCTCACCGCCCACCTGACCTGGCTGCGCACCCGGCTGGGCTCGGCCGTCCCGGCCGACGACCTGGCCGCCGCGGTGCCCTGGCACCGCACCGAACTGGGCACGCTCGGCATCCCGGCCTGGCGTTTCGTCCGCACGTTACTGACCGGCTACGACCAGGTCGACGGATGGCTCGTGGCCGGGGGCGCCGACGAGCTGCGGGAGAAGACGCGGCAGCTGTTCACCGACGGGCCCGTGCCGCTGGCCGAGGCGGTCGGCATGGTGGCGCAACTGGGCGTCCGTGAGGACGTCGGGGAGCGCTGGCTCGGGGCGGTGCCCCAGCTGCGGCTGCTCGAAGGCCATGTCGTGCCGTGGCCGAGGAGCGTCAACGACAAGGCCGAGGCGGTGCTGGCGGTGGCGGGCACGCCGCTGACGCCCGAGGAGATCCAGACCCGGATCGGCGAGGACTACAGCCTCGTCGGCATCCGCAACCAGCTCACCGCCGACGAGCGGTTCCTCCGGCTCGACCGGAACAAATACGGCCTGGCCCGCTGGGGCGGCGAGGAGTACCTGGGCATCCGCGAGATGATCGCCCGCGAGATCGTGAAGGCCGGGGGCGAGGCGTCGGTCAACACGATCGTGGCCTCCCTCACCTCCCGCTACGAGGTGAGCGAGAGTTCCGTTCGCGCCTACGCGGGCGGCCCGGGTTTCGAGCGCACCCAGCGCGGCTGGATCCGCGTCGCGGGTGCCGAACCGGCCGACTACCAGCCGCGCCGCGACGTGTCGATGACCCGCCGCTGCTTCCGCAGCCGCGACGGCCGCTGGTGGCACCGGGTCGACGTGAACCCCGAGCACCTGCGCGGCTCGGGCTCCCCGCTGCCGACCGGGTTCGCGGCCCATCTCGGCATGGCGCCCGGCGGCCAGCTCACCGCGTCGACCCCGCAGGGGGAGGTGGTGATCTCGTGGCACAACCAGCCGACGATGGGCTCGATCCGCCCGATCCTGGCCGAGTACAACGCAGGGGAGGGCGACCACGTCTTCCTGACCGTCTCCGACGGCGGCGAGCTGCTCACCCGGTTCCTGCCGCAGGGCGCGGCCGGGCTGCCGCCGCTCAACAAGGCGCTCCACCTGATCGGCTACACCGCGCCGGTCGCCTCCGAGGCCGAGGGCCTGCGGCTGATCGGGGCCCGCATCGGGCTGCCCGACGGCGCGGGCAAGGACGATGTGCTCGGAAGGCTGAGAGAACGTGGAGATCGCGACATTCTTCTCTATCTGTAAAGAAGGTTTGTGGGACGATCGTTCCTCCGCACGGGGAAGGATCATGAATGTACGCCGCTTTGTTACTGGTCGCGACGACGACCGTGATGGGGGCCGACGTCAGCAACTGGACCGGTGACGTCGACTGGACCGACGTGAAGGGCAAGGGCGCGGAATTCGTGTTCGTGCACGCCACGGAGGGTCCCAACTACAAGAGCCCGAGATTCGGCACGCAGTTCGCGGGGGCCCAGACCGAGGGCCTCTACCGGGGGGCCTACCACTTCGCCCAGCCACACGAGTCGGGCGGCCGGGAGCAGGCCGACTTCTTCGTCCGCAACGGGGGCAACTGGACCGCCGACGGACGGACGCTGCCCGGGGTGCTGGACGTCGAGGACAACCCCTACAACAACCGCAACGGCCTCAACAGCTGCTACGGCCTCGACCAGGCCGAGATGGTCACCTGGATCGGCGACTGGCTGTCCCGCTACAAGGCGTGGACCAAGCGCGACGCGATCATCTACACCACCACCTCCTGGTGGAAGACCTGCACCGGCGACACGAAGAAGTTCGCCAAGAACCCGCTCTGGATCGCCCGCTGGGGCAGCGACCCGGGCGAGCTGCCGGCCGCGTGGAAGAACTGGACGTTCTGGCAGAAGGACGAGAAGGCCGGCCACGCCGGCGGTTCCGACGCGTTCAACGGCTCGCTGTCGCAGCTCCACGCGTTGGCCGACCCGCCGGTCCGCATCCTGATCTCGGGGGGCGCCAAGAGCCGGTCGCAGTACGTCCTGAAGATCTCCAACACCGGCGCGAAGCTCGCCACGAAGATCGACATCTCGGGCAAGACCTTCGGCAACAACCGCCTCACCTACGCGCCGAGGGCCTGCAAGCGGACCGCCACCACGGTCAAGTGCACGATCAACAGCCTGGCCCCCGGCAAGAGCGCCACCTTCAAGTTCTCCACCAGGCCCAGGGGCACCAAGCCGGTCGGGATCAACTTCCTGGTCGGCCGGACCAAGGTCACCCTCAAGTAACCTCGGAAGCATGCTGCGGCTCTATGACACCCGTCACCGGCTCGTAGAGCCGCTCCTTCCGTCCGGCTCGCGCTCGCTGCGCCTGTACGTCAACCAGCCCGACCTGCGCGCCTCCCTGCTGGCCGACCTGGTCCGCCGGGTGCTGGAACGGTCGAGCGTCCGGGTCGCCGCCCAGCAGAGCCCCGTCGACGACGAGGCGTCGCTGCGCGCCGACACCCTGGCCCTCGGCATCCGGCCGGTCGACCACCAGCCGCTCCCGTCCCGCCCGATCGACCTGCTGATCGGCCCGGCCGCCGAGGTCACCGCGGCCCGCTGGGCCGTGGGCGAGCCGCTCCTGTTCGACCGCCCGCTCGGCGACGTGGCCGCGGCGGGCCTGGACCCCCTGTCGGTACGGCTCGCGCTGATGGAGCGCCACTACCGCGACCCGCTGACCCTCACCTGGGACACCCTCCGCGAGGCCGACCAGACCATCCGCGGCTGGCGCGGCGAGGTGGCGGCCTGGGCCGAGTCCCTCAGCGCCCCCATCGCCACGCCCTACTCCGCCGCCCTGACCGAGGCCTTCGAAGACGACCTCGACACCCCGAAGGCCCTGAAGGTCCTCCGCGACCTGGCCGAAGACCCCGACGTGCCCCCGGGCGCCAAGTTCGAGACCGCCATGCACGCCGACCACATCCTGGCCCTCGACCTGGCCATCGAGATCGGCAGATAGCTGCTAGCGGATTGCTAGCATGATTCCATGTCGGGAGTCATCTACATCCGGGACGTCGACGACGACGTCATCGAGAAACTGAAGCAACTGGCGGCCGAGGCGCACATGTCGTTGTCCGCCTACGCGGCCCAGCAACTCGCGATCGTGGCCCGGCGGCCCAGCAACACCGATGTGATGCGGAAGGCCGGGGAACTCGCCGCCGCCCGGCGCGCGCGGGGAGAGGTCTCCCCCACGACCGAAGAGATCGTGGCGGCCGTCCGCGCCGACCGTGACCGGCACGAGGGGCCCGCGTGATCGTCGACTCATCGGCGCTGGTCGAGGCGTTCGTCTCGACCGACCCGGACGGTGATCTGCTCAAGGCGCTGTCGGGAGAGCTGTACGCGCCCCATCTGCTCGAACTCGAGTTCTGCTCGGTCCTGCGGGGGCTCGTGCTCGGCGGCAAGCTCGACGAGACGCGGGCCGAGGCGGCTCGGCGGCTCTACGCCGAGACGTGGATCCAGCTCCAGCCGGTGACCGGCCTGATGGACCGGATATGGGAGCTCCGGCACAACTTCACCCCCTATGACGCCGCCTACATCGTGCTGGCCGAGGCGCTGGATCTGCCTCTGGTCACCTGCGACGCCAAGCTCGCCCAGAAGGGCGGCAACCACGGCGCCCAGGTGCTGCTGTTCAGTTGAGATTCCGGCGGCGGCGCCACCATGGGGGGATTCTGGCGTAGCCGCCGTCGTCGAGGTTGGCGAGGCGTTCGAAGAGGTTGTAGGTGCCCGGGTTGCCGCAGACCAGGACCGAGACCAGGACCGACAGGACGTAGAACGGCAGCATCGGGAGGCCGATGAGGGCGGCGTACTGGCTGGCGTGGCGGGATTCGTGCAGGAGGAGGGGGCCCTGCAGGAGGCCCTCCTGGTGTTTGGTCAGCACGACGTTGCCGACGGTGAAGGCGCGGGCGATCGGGAAGTTGTAGCGGTAGCCGTGGGCGTAGATCAGGCCCAGTTCCCCCGGGCTCGTGGTCGCGCCGCCGACGCGGGCGATCAGCAGGCCCAGCGGGGTCGACAGGTTGATCCAGTTGACGACGCGCCTGAAGCGGAAATACGGCCGCATCAGATCATCATGCGCTCATTGGGCCAGGAACGAGTAGTGGCCCTGGTGGTAGATCAGCGGCGCGGCGTCGCGGGGGGTCGCGACGGTCTCCACGCCGCCCACCACGATCGAGTGGTCGCCCGCGTCGTGGACGGCCACCGTGCGGCACTCCAGGGTCGCGATGGCGCGGTCGAGCAGGGCGACGCCCAGGGCGCCCCGGTGGTGCGGGAAGCCGGTGAGCTGGCCCTCCAGCGGGCGGCCACGTTTGGCCAGGTAGCGGGAGACCTCCTCGTCGTCCTCTCCCAGGACGGAGACGCCCCAGACGCCCGCGCTCAGGACCGTGTCGTGGAAGCGGGCGATCTTCTCGGCGCAGAACAGGGCCAGCAGCGGGTCGAGGGACACCGACGCGAACGAGTTGACCGTCATCGCGTGGTCGGCTCCCGTCGGGTCGACGGTCGTGACGATGACGATCCCGGTCGCGAAGCGCCCGGCCACCTTCCGGTAGAGATCCCTGTCAGCCAGCACGCTCGCTACCTTATGCGGCGGTCTGTCCGTGGGATTCAGGTGCCCCGCAACAGCCAGGAGGGCCCGCGCGACGGCACCAGGGCGACGGCCAGCGCGGCGGCCAGCAGGCCGCCGTAGAGGTAGATGTAGCCGCCGAGGGTCGCGGCGATGGCCAGATCGCCCTCGGGACGGGGCCCGGCCAGGATCATCGACGGGATCACCCAGGCCACGGCGACCACGCCGGCGGCCAGGCGCGCGCCCATCAGGCGGCCCATGGCGTAGGGGACGCCGAAGACGACCAGGACCGCCAGGACGCCCCCGACGGGGATCGTGCCGAGCAGGTACCACCCGTGTTCGAAGGCGCCGACCACGCCCAGGACCAGGCCCAGCATGAACAGCGCGCCGTAGGCGGCGCCCGTGACGGCCGGTTCGGCGCCGCCGGGACCCTGGTCGGGTTCGGCGGTCTCCGGAGCGGCGTTCACCATCATGGGCCGAGGCTAGCCGATGCCGGCGAACAGGTCGTCCTCGTGGCCGGCCACGGAGGGTCCCGCTTTGCGTACGAAGTGTTCCACTCCCCTGGCCTCCTGGCCGACGCCGTTGGACAGGGCGAAGCGGGGGGCGTCGACGGTGATCTGGGTGGCGTGGGCGCGCAGGGCGGTCAGTTTCGCGTCGAGATAGGGGCGGGCGTCGATCGAGGTGGTGACCGTCTCGCGGCCGTAGCCGAGGGCGTCGACGTCCTCGGGCTGGAAGATCTCCATACGGGCGGCGGCCTCCAGCATCTCGGAGCGCAGCTGGGCGGTCTGGTAGAACTTCCGCACCCCGTCGGCCTGGGAGAAGGCCCGCCAGGCCACCCGGTGGGCCTGGATGTGGTCGGGATGGCCGTAGAGGCCGTTGTCGTCGTAGGTGACGATCACCTGGGGGCGTACGGACTCGATGATCTTCAGCAGCCGCTCGGCGGCCTCGTCGACGGACGCCTGCCAGAAGCTGCGCGGATCCTCGTTGGACGGCGCGCCCATCATGCCGCTGTCGCGGTAGCCCAGGAAGCGGTGGTCGTCGACGCCGAGCGCGCGGCAGGCGGCGGCCAGCTCACGGGTCCGGTAGGCGCCCAGCTCGTCGGGGCCGAGATGGGCCAGGGTCGAGGGGATGATCTCGCCCTCCTCGCCGCGGGTGCACGTCACCAGCGTCACGTGGACGCCCTCGGCGGCGTAGCGGGCCATCGTGGCGCCGGTGCCGATGGACTCGTCGTCGGGATGGGCGTGGACGAGGAGGAGGCGGCGGTCGGGCATGCTGGCACTATAAGGGGCTATGACTGAGAGCTTTCCTCGCCTGCATGCCCGGACCCGCCGGTTCACGCTCGGGGTGCCGCGCGGCTTCACCCTCACCCCCTCGGGCGACCGCGTGATCTTCCAGCGCACCAAATCGGGCACCGACCCCGTGACCTGCCTGTGGGAACTCGACGTCGCCTCGGGCGAGGAGCGCCTGCTCGTCGACCCGCTGATCCTGGGCGCGGCCGAGGAGGAGCTGCCCCCGGAGGAGCGGGCCCGGCGTGAGCGCGCCCGCGAGTCGGCCGGTGGCGTGGTCGCCTACTCCTACGCCGGCGGCCGGATCGTCTTCAACCTCTCCGGCGCCCTGTACGTGTGGGAGTCCGGCGAGATCCGCTGGCTGAAGACCCCCGGCGGGGTGATCGACCCGCGCCTGTCCCCCGACGGCGGCAAGGTCGCCTACGTCAGCGGCGGGCGGCTGCGGGTGCAGGACCTGGAGACCGGCTCCGACTTCGAGGTGGCCGGGGAGGACGGCGCGACCTGGGGCCTGGCCGAGTTCATCGCCTCCGAGGAGCTCGACCGGATGCGCGGCTACTGGTGGTCGCCCGACGCGTCGGCGCTGCTGGTCGCGCGGGTCGACGAGTCGCCGGTGCAGGTCTGGCACATCGCCGACCCGGCCAACCCCGGCAGCGACCCGGTCGCGATCTCCTACCCGGCGGCCGGCACGAACAACGCGCGGGTCAACCTCTACATCGTGGGCCTCGACGGCATCCGCACCCAGGTGCCGTTCGAGCACGAATACCTGGTCAACGCCTCCTGGGACTCCTTCGGGCCGGTCATCGTGACGCTGGCCCGCGACCAGAGGTCGCTGCGGCTGCTCTCGGTCGACCCGACCACCGGCGGCACCACCCTGATCCGCGAGGACACCGACGACAAGTGGGTCGAGGCGGCGCAGGGCGTCCCCGCCCACACCTCCGACGGCGCGGTGGTCTGGGTGGCCGACGCCGAGGGCGGGCGGCGGCTGTTCGTCGGCTCGGCCGCGGTCACCCCGCCGTCGCTGCAGGTCCGCAGCGTCGTCGACGTCGACGCGAACGTGGTGCTCTTCACGGCCAGCGGGGGCGACCCGGCGCAGGTCCAGCTCTGGTCGTACGCGCAGGGCACCCTCAGCCCCCTCTCGACCGACGCGGGCGTGTTCACCGGGCGGCGCAGCGGCGGCGTGACCGTCGTGGTGGCGCAGTCGCTCGACCACGAGGGCGTGTCGGTGCGGGTGATCCGGCTCGACGGCAGCTCGGCGCCGATCGCGAGCGTGGCCGAGCGGCCCGGCCTCGACCTGCGGGTCTCGCTGTCGCGGGCGGGCTCGCGTGAGCTCTCCACGGCGGTGCTGCTGCCGTCGTGGCACGTCGAGGGGTCGGCCAAGCTGCCCGTCCTGATGGACCCCTACGGCGGCCCGCACGCCCAGCGGGTGCTCCACTCCCACCGGATGTTCCTGGAGGCCCAGTGGTGGGCCGAGCAGGGCTTCGCGGTGGTCGTCTCCGACGGGCGCGGCACGCCCGGACGCGGCCCGGCCTTCGAGCGCGAGGTCTACCACGACTTCACGATCACCCTCGACGACCAGGTCGACGTGCTCCAGTCGATGCCCCACCCCGACCTCGACCTGAGCAGGGTCGCGATCCGGGGCTGGTCGTTCGGCGGCTACCTGGCGGCGCTGGCGGTGCTGCGGCGGCCCGACGTCTTCCACGCCGCCATCGCGGGCGCGCCGGTCACCGACTGGCGGCTCTACGACACGGCGTACACCGAGCGGTATCTGGGCCACCCCTCGGAGGGCCACTACGAGCACTCCTCGCTCCTCGCGGACGCCGAGAAGCTGACCCGCCCGCTCATGCTGATCCACGGCCTGGCCGACGACAACGTGGTGGCCGCCCACACGCTGCGGTTGTCGTCGGCGCTGCTGGCCGCGGGGAGGCCGCACACCGTGCTGCCCCTGTCGGGCGTCACCCACATGACGCCGCAGGAGGTCGTGGCCGAGAACCTCCTGCTGCTCCAGGTCGAGTTCCTCAAGAACGCCCTGTCTTGAGGCAGATTCAGGGCGCGAGCCACAGCCGGCCTTCGGCCGTCCGCGTCTCGCTTGGCTAGCGGCGCCAGCTCTCCCACAGGGCGGCGTAGGGGCCACCGGCCTCGACCAGTTCCTCGTGGGAGCCGAGTTCGCTGATCCGGCCGTCCTCGACGACGGCCACCCGGTCGGCGTCGTGGGCCGTGTAGAGGCGGTGCGCGATGGCGATCACGGTGCGCCCGTCGAGGACCGCCGCCAGCGAGCGTTCCAGGTGGCGGGCCTGGCGGGGGTCGATCAGCGAGGTCGCCTCGTCGAGCACCAGCGTGTGAGGGTCGGCCAGCACCAGGCGGGCCAGCGCGAGCTGCTGCGCCTGCGCGGGCGAGACGGTGACCCCGCCCGAGCCCACCTCGGCGTCCAGGCCGAGCCGCTCGGCCCAATCCCAGGCGTCGACCGCCTCCAGCGCCCGCCTGACCGCGTCGTCATCGGCCTCGGGACGGCCGATGAGGACGTTGTCGCGCAGCGTCCCCTTGAACACGTGGTGCTCCTGGGTGACCAGGGCGACCTGGCCGCGCAGCTCGGCCAGCGGCAGCTCGACCAGCGGCGCGCCGCCGACGGTGACCGTGCCGGTCCGCGGGCCGTGGATGCCCGCGAGCAGCCGCCCGAGGGTCGACTTCCCGGCCCCCGACGGTCCGACCATGGCCAGGCGTTCGCCCGGCTGGACGGCCAGGTCGATGCCGTGCAGGACGTCGTGTCCCTCCCGGTAGGCGTACCGGACGTCGTCGGCCCTCAGCTCGTCGCCGTCCGGCGTCACCTCGGAGGGGACCCGGTCGTCGGGCACGTTGGCGACGCCCAAGAGGCGGGCCATCGAGGCGCTGCCGACCTGGAGCTCGTCGATCCACGACAGCAGCCGGTCGAGCGGGTCGACGAGCTGCTGGATGTAGAGCGTGCCCGCCGTGACCTGGGCGATGGTCACCCAGCCCTGCGTGTAGAACAGGCCGCCGATGAACAGCGTGGCGACGACCGGGATGACGTAGCCCATCTCGACCGCCGGGAACCAGACGGTCCGCAGGCTCAGCGAGTAGCGCTCGGCGGCGTAGGAGCCCCGGATGTCCTCGTCGGTACGGTCGCGGCGGCGGTCCGCCAGTCCCAGCGCCTCGACCGTGCGGGCGCCCTCGACGGTCTGCGCGAGGCCCTCGGTGAGGGTCGCGTACGCGGCGCCCTCGCGCAGGTAGGCGGGGCCCGACCGGTTCAGGTACCACCGGGTGGAGATCCAGATCAGCGGCACCGCCACCAGCGACGGCAGCGCCATGAGCGGACCGCCGACCACGAACAGCGCGCCCACCATGAACACGCCGGTGACCAGCGCGATCAGGATCTCCGGCACGGCGTGGCGGACCGTCCGCGACAGCGCGTCGACGTCGCGGGAGGTCCGGGTGATCAGGTCGCCGGAACCGGCCCGCTCGACCGTCGACAGGGGCAGCGCGAGGACCCGGTCGACGAACTCCTCGCGCAGCTCGGCGAGCACCTTCTCGCCCAGCCGCGACGAGGCGAAGACCGCGAACCGGGTCAGCGCCGCCTGGGCGGCCACGAAACCGGCGATGGCCAGCGCGATCACGCTGACGTCGACGTCCGTGACGCCTTCGGCGACGTCCTGGACGAGGCCGCCCAGCAGCGCCGGGCCGGCCAGGCCGGAGAGCGCGGCCAGCCCGTGGAGGGCCAGCGCGATCGACAGCTGCTTCGGATACTTGACCATCAGGCGCCGGGCGTAGGCGCGTACCTGCGCCTTGTCGGCGACCGGCAGGATCTGGCGGCTCATCGGTCCTCCCCTCGGGTGACGGTGGAACGGTAGGCGGTGACGGTGGTCAGCAGTTCGCGGTGGGTGCCCTCGGCCACCGCGCGCTCGTTCTCCACGTAGAAGACGTGGTCGGCCCGGTCGAGCACGAGCGGGCTCGTGGTGACGACCAGGGTGGCCCGCCCGGCGCGGGCCTTGGCGAGGCGTTCGGCGATCCGGGCCTCGGTGTGGGCGTCGACCGCGCTGGTCGGCTCGACCAGGATGAGGATCTCCGGGTCGGCGGTCAGCGCGCGGGCCAGCCGGAGGCGCTGCTGCTGGCCGCCGGAGAACTCCCGCCCGGCCTCGGCCACGTGGGTGTCCAGGCCGTCGGGCAGCGCGTCGACGATGTCCTCGGCGCAGGCCGCGTACACGGCCGCCTCGACGTCGCCGCCGCCCCTGACGTCGAGTTCGGCGCGCAGCGTCCCGGCGAACAGCGCGGCGGCGTTGTCGGCGACCAGGATGTGCGCCCTGACCGCGTCGATGGGCAGTTCCTCCGTCGGCACGCCGCCGAGCGTCACCCGGCCGCCGGAGTAGCGGCCCAGCCGGTCGGCGATGGCGGTGGCCTCCTCCGGGGTGGCCGCGGCGAGCGCGGTGACCACGCCCTCGCGGACGACGACGCCCGACTCCTCGTCGCGCAGGTCGCCGTGGCGCAACTGGGCGCCGCCCCCGGTGATCTCGGGCTCCAGCGACAGGATGCGGACCACCCGCCTCGCCGCCACCGCGCCCTTGGTCAGCCGGTCGGCCGCCTCGGTCAGCGTGCGCAGCGGGGCGATCAGGAAGACCGCGTAGCCGTAGAAGGAGACCAGCTGGCCAGCCGACAGCTCGCCCGCCAGCGCGAACCGCGCGCCGAGCCACGTCACCGCCGCGATCAGCAGACCGGGCAGCAGCACCTGGGCGCCTTCGAGCAGCGACTCGACCGACGCGACCCGCACACCGGCGCCCCTGGTGCGCTGCGACTCACGGCGGTAGCGGTCGGCGAAGACCTGCTCGCCGCCGATGCCGCGCAGCACCCGCAGGCCCGCGACGATGTCGCCGGCCCGGGTGGCGAGGTCGCCCTGGAGGTCCCGCTGGGCGTGCTGGCGGCGGTGCAGCGGCTTGAGCAGCGGGGTGATCGCCAGCGCCATCACCGGCACCCCGACCAGCACGAGCAGGCCGAGCGGCAGCGAGGCCGACAGCATGATGACGGTGACCACGGCCACCGCGACGAGCGCGCCGGACCCGCGCAGGATGATGTCCATCGCGTTGCCGATGTGGGCGATGTCGGAGTTGCCGACGCTCACCACCTCACCGGTCGACAGGCGCTTGGGCAGGGTCGCGCCGAGGCGGGTGGCCTGGCGGCTGGTGAGCTGGACGGTCTTGTAGGCGGCGTTGAGCCAGGTGTAGACGGCGCAGCGGTGGCGCAGGATGCCGGTGACGGCCTGCACCACACCGAGCGCGAAGACCACCGCCGACCACTTCGCGAGCTCGCGGGTGTCCTGGGCGATGAGGGCGTTGACGCCGCTGCCGAGGGCGGCCGGGATGAGCGCCTGGGCGACCCACCAGGCGAGGGCATAGGTGATGCCCAGCCAGAGGGGCCGGCCCTGTTCGCGAGCCATCCACCAGAGGTATCTGCCGGGCCCGCGCGTGTCTGGTTCGCCGGGATCGCCGGCCGGAAGAGCGCGCATCCTGCAAGCGTGGCAATCTCGCTGAACAGCCGTCCAGCCATTTACGTCAACGCGGGTTGACACGCGCGACGTTGTCAACCTACATTGACGGCATGAACGAGACAGCGCAGCTCGCCTCCGACGCGAGCAGCCGTGACCCCTCGATCGGCCTGCGCGCCGTGAGGGCGCTGCGGATCCTCGTCGACCGCCTGGAGGCGCTCCAGGTGGAGAACGCCCGTGAGCAAGGCTGGTCGTGGCAGGACATCGCCGTCCACCTCGACGTCACCAGACAGGCCGTCCACAAGAAGTACGCGGGCGGGCGCGGCCTGCTCAGACGGGGAGACTGACGATGTTCGAACGATTCACCGACGACGCCCGCCGGGTCGTGACCGCCGCCCAGGTGGAGGCCCGCCGCCTCAACCACCCCCGCATCGGCACCGAGCACCTGCTGCTCGGCATGCTCCAGGACCCCGAGTCCCTGGCCGCCAGAGTGCTGACAGGTCTCGACCACCGGGGCGCCGAGACCCGCCTGCGCGACATCCTCAACCAGCCCGGCGGGCGGCGCGGGCACGAGCTCGACGCCGAACTGCTCAGCACCATCGGCATCGACCTCGACGCCATCAGGGAGAAGGTCGAGGAGGCCTTCGGGCCGGGGGCCCTCGACCGCGAACCGGTCCGCGACCACAAGGGCCACCTGCGCAGCGGCCGGCACATCCCGTTCGGGCCGCGCGCGAAGAAGACGCTGGAGCTGTCGCTCCGGGAGGCGATCGCGCTCAAGCACAAGTCCATCAGCGACGGCCACGTCCTGCTGGGAGTCATCCGCGAGGGCGGCGGACTGGCCATGCAGATCGTCGTCGAGGCGGGCATCTCCCCGGAGCGGGTCCGCGAGGCGCTCGTACGAGAACTGGGAAGCCCTGCCAGCGGCCGGCGCTGAGAACCGCCAGGACGGGCCGGCCGGTTCTGACGTGGAGGGACCGGCACCGAGCGCGCCCGAACAGAGCACGGCCCCCGCCGCAACCGGCCATTTGGTCGTGGCGGGGGCCGAGCGCCCCATTCTTACCCAGACTTGCGCGAGGCTTTCAGGTAGTCGGCGTTCATCCGGGCGATGGTGTCGAGCGGGATGCCCTTCGGGCAGACCGCGGTGCACTCGCCGGTGTTGGTGCAGCCGCCGAAGCCCTCCTCGTCCATCTGCTCGACCATCGCGCGGGCGCGGGAGCCGCGCTCGGGCTGGCCCTGCGGGAGCAGGCCTAGGTGGGTGATCTTCGCGGCCGTGAACAGGGAGGCCGAGCCGTTGGGGCAGGCCGCCACGCACGCGCCGCAGCCGATGCAGGTCGCCGCGTCGAAGGCGTCGTCGGCGTCGAGCTTGGGGACCGGGGTCGCGTGGGCGTCGGGGGCCGAGCCGGCCGGGACGGAGATGAAGCCGCCCGCCTGGATGATGCGGTCGAACGCCGAGCGGTCGACGACCAGGTCCTTCACCACCGGGAACGGGCGGGCCCGCCACGGCTCGATGACGATCGTGTCGCCGTCCTTGTAGTGGCGCATGTGGAGCTGGCAGGTCGTGGTGTTCTTCTGGGGGCCGTGGGCCACGCCGTCGATCATCATCGAGCACATGCCGCAGATGCCCTCGCGGCAGTCGTGGTCGAAGGCGACCGGGTCGTCGCCGGCCAGGATGAGCCGCTCGTTGAGCACGTCGAGCATCTCCAGGAACGACATGTCCGGGGAGACGTCCTCGATCTCGTAGCGCACCAGCCGCCCGTCGTCGTCCGGGCCGCTCTGCCGCCAGACCTTCAGGGTGAGGTTCACTTGTAGCTCCGCTGGGTCATCTTCACGTATTCGTACTGGAGGTCTTCCTTGTGCAGGACCGGGCCGTCGGGGGTGGACTCCCAGGCGGCGACGTAGGCGAAGTGCTCGTCGTCGCGGAGGGCCTCGCCGTCGGCGTCCTGCGACTCGGCCCGGAAGTGGCCGCCGCACGACTCGGTGCGGTGCAGGGCGTCCAGGCACATGAGCTCGGCCAGGTCGAAGAAGTCGGCCACCCGGCCGGCGCGTTCGAGGGCCTGGTTGAGCTCCTCGTTGACGCCGCTGACCTTGACGTCGCGCCAGAACTCGGCGCGCAGCTCGGGGATCCGCTCCAGCGCCTTGCGCAGGCCCTCTTCGGTGCGCTCCATGCCGCAGTAGTCCCACATGAGCTTGCCGAGCTCGCGGTGGAAGGAGTCGGCGGTGCGGGTGCCGTTCACCGACAGCAGCTTCTCGATCCGGTCCTTGACCGCGATCTCGGCCGCGGCGACCTGCTGGTCGTCGATGGCGTCGAATTTGTGGGCGTCGGCCAGGTAGTCGCCGAGGGTCGTCGGCAGCACAAAGTAGCCGTCGGCCAGGCCCTGCATGAGCGCCGACGCGCCGAGGCGGTTGGCGCCGTGGTCGGAGAAGTTGGCCTCGCCGATCACGAACAGGCCCGGGATGGACGACTGGAGGTCGTAGTCGACCCACAGCCCGCCCATCGTGTAGTGGACGGCCGGGTAGATGCGCATCGGCTGGGTGTACGGGTCCTCGCCGGTGATGCGCTCGTACATCTCGAAGAGGTTGCCGTACTTCTTCTCCACGGCGTCGCGGCCGAGGCGGGCGATGGCGTCGGCGAAGTCGAGGTAGACGCCGAGCCCGCCCGGACCGACGCCGCGGCCCTCGTCGCAGACGTTCTTGGCGGCGCGGGAGGCGATGTCGCGCGGCACCAGGTTGCCGAACGCCGGGTAGATGCGCTCCAGGTAGTAGTCGCGCTCGTCCTCGGGGATCTCGTTCACCGGACGGGTGTCGCCGCCCTTGACCGGCACCCAGACGCGGCCGTCGTTGCGCAGCGACTCCGACATCAGGGTCAGCTTCGACTGGTAGTCGCCGGAGACCGGGATGCAGGTCGGGTGGATCTGGGTGTAGCACGGGTTGGCGAACATGGCCCCCTTCTGGTGGGCCCGCCAGATCGCCGTGGTGTTGCAGCCCTTGGCGTTGGTCGACAGGAAGAACACGTTGCCGTAGCCGCCGGTGGCCAGCACGACCGCGTCGGCGAGGTGGGTCTCGACCTCGCCGGTGACCATGTCGCGCACGACGACGCCGCGCGCCCGGCCGTCGGAGATGATCAGTTCCAGCATCTCGTGGCGGGTGTGCATCTCGACCGTCCCGGCCGCGATCTGGCGCTCCAGCGCCGAGTAGGCGCCGAGCAGGAGCTGCTGGCCCGTCTGGCCGCGCGCGTAGAAGGTGCGCGACACCTGGGCGCCGCCGAAGGAGCGGGTGTCGAGGAGGCCGCCGTACTCGCGGGCGAAGGGCACGCCCTGGGCCACCGCCTGGTCGATGATGTTCACCGAGACCTGGGCGAGGCGGTAGACGTTCGACTCGCGGGCGCGGAAGTCGCCGCCCTTCACGGTGTCGTAGAAGAGGCGGTAGATCGAGTCGCCGTCGCCGCGGTAGTTCTTGGCCGCGTTGATGCCGCCCTGCGCGGCGATCGAGTGGGCCCGGCGGGGCGAGTCCTGGTAGCAGAACGACTTGACCTTGTAGCCCAGCTCGCCGAGGGTCGCGGCGGCCGAGCCGCCCGCGAGGCCGGTGCCGACCACGATGACGTTGATCTTGCGCTTGTTGGCCGGGTTGACCAGCCGGGCCGAGAACTTGCGCTTCTCCCAGCGGTCCTCGATGGGGCCTTCGGGCGCCTTGGTGTCCTTGATCGGCTCACCCTGCGTGTAGTTCATTTCACCACTCCGAACGCGATCGCCAGCGGGACGACCAGGAAGCCGATCGTCAGCAGGGCGCTGACACCGGCGGCCGACGCCTTCAGCACGGGGTAGCGCCGGGCCAGGCCGAGGGTCTGCAGCGCGCTCCACAGGCCGTGCCGCAGGTGCAGGCCCACCATGACCACCGAGATCACGTAGAACACCGTGATGTACCAGCGGGCCGGCTCGAACCCGGCGACCATCCGCGCGAACGGGGTGGCGTCGTGGCCCTCGGGGTTGGTGACGCCGAAGGTCATGTCGAGCAGGTGGTAGATCACGAAGAAGAAGATGATCACGCCGCCCCAGCGCATGGTGCGGGTGGCGTAGCCGTCGGCCCTGGACTTGACGCGGGCGGCGTACTTGACCGGGCGGGCGTGCGCCGCCCGGCGGGCCAGCACGATCGCCGAGTACATGTGGGCCGCGATCGCGACGACGAGGCCCACCTCAAGGAGGGTCAGCACGCCCCGGTGCGGCAGCAGCGGGTAGCCGACCTCGCGGAGCCAGGCGGCGTAGCCGTTGAACGACTCGGCGCCGGCGAAGATCTTCAGGTTCCCGGCCATGTGGGCGACCAGGAAGAACACCAGCACCGCGCCCGACACGGCCATGACGGCCTTGAGCGAGTTCGACGAGACCCGGCGCCGGGATCGCCGGGGCCGGGAGGGGACCTGGGTGACCGGTTCGGTGGCCTTGCCCCGGTCGATAGTGGCTGTCACGTACAGGAACGCTAGGTACCTGCGCAATCGCCGTCCAAGTCATCGCGGTTCTCGTTTCGATAGCCCCTGGCTATGTGCTCTGGCCTGGCGCGGGAGCCCTTCCGGCCAGGGTGATCGCATGCGACGAAAGTCACAGCCGTAAGGTGATGAACTGTGCAGTTGCAGCAGCTCGCCTACTTCGTGGCGGTGGCGGAGACGCGCCACTTCACCCACGCGGCGGAGCGGATGCGGGTGGCCCAGCCGTCGCTGAGCAAGCAGATCAAGACCCTGGAGACCGACCTCGGCGCGCCCCTGTTCAGCCGGGCGCGCGGCAACGTCACGCTCACCGCCGCCGGGGAGGCGCTGCTGCCGCTGGCGCGGCGGATGCTGGCCGACGCCGACACCGCCCGGCGCGAGGTCGCCGAGCTGGCCGGGCTGCGGCGCGGCCGGGTGCGGCTCGGCGCGACGCCGTCGCTGTGCGCGGGGCTGCTGGCCGACGCCCTGGCCAGGTTCCACCACGACTATCCGGGGGTGGAGATCCAGGTCGAGGAGGGCGGCTCACGCGATCTCGTGCGGGCGCTGGCCCGGGGGCAGCTCGACCTGTCGCTGATCATCCTGCCGCTGCAGGGCGACGACCCGTCGCTGGTC
Organism: Herbidospora cretacea; assembly: GCF_001570605.1. Lineage (GTDB taxonomy): Bacteria > Actinomycetota > Actinomycetes > Streptosporangiales > Streptosporangiaceae > Herbidospora > Herbidospora cretacea. The sequence goes on from NZ_BBXG01000022.1 coordinate 106,901, forward strand.
ACCGAGGAGATCCTGCGCGAGCACCTGGTCGTGGCGGCCCCGGCCCATCTGACCGCCGGCCTGGCCGCCGGGCGCCGTCCCCACGTCCGCATCGACGAGCTGCGGCGCCGTCCGCTGGTGATGTTCCGGCGCGGGTACGACCTGCGCGAGGCCACCCTCAACGCGTGCAGGCAGGCCGGGTTCGAACCCAGGTTCGCCGTCGAGGGCGGCGAGATGGACGCGGTCCTGCGGTTCGTCGAGGCCGGGCTCGGGGTGGCCGTGGTGCCCTCGATGGTGCTCGACGGACGGCCCGGCCTGGTCGGCGCGCCCCTGCTGCCGGGGCTGCGCAGAACCGTTGCGCTGGCGCACCGCAAGGATGTTGAGCCGACCCGTGCGGCCCAGGCGTTCAGGGCGGTTCTGCTGGGTTTCCTCGACGAGGCGACCCGCGAGGGCACGCTCCCAGAAGGCGTCGAAGCACTCCCCCAGCACTAGGTGGCTGTCGCTACTATTTGGGGTGCCCTCCACTCGAAAGAGGCCTTCGTGCCCGCTCTCTCCCATGGTCTGCCCGACCTCGTCACGCTCCTCCTGATAGAGGACGACGCCGAGGACGCTTTCCTTGTCGAGGAGCTGCTGGCCGACGCGCAGAAGCCGCCGAAGATCATCTGGGCCCGCACCCTCGCCGAGGGACGTGACCGGTTCACCGCCGAGGTGACCTGCGTCCTGGTCGACCTGTCGCTGCCCGACGCGATGGGCCTCGACGCCGTCCGTCAGGTCACCGCGATGGCTCCCGACACGGCCGTCATCGTGCTGACCGGCCTCAACGACGTGCAGATCGCCATCGACGCGGTCGCCGCCGGCGCCGAGGACTACCTGATCAAGCAGGACGTCGACGGCAAGCTGCTGAGCCGCGCCATCCGCTACGCCATCGAGCGCAAGCGCGGCGACATGGCCGAACGCGAACTGGTCGAGCAGCGCATGCTCCGCGAGGAGGCGGCCCGGCTCGAACACGGCCTGCTGCCGACCCCGGTCCTGCACACCGACGCGCTGGTCCACCAGTCGACCTACCTGCCCGGCCGCCAGGCGGGGCTGCTGGCCGGCGACTTCTGGGACACCCTCCAGACCGCCGACGGCGCGGTCCACGTGCTGGTCGGTGACGTCTGCGGGCACGGCCCCGACGAGGCCGCGCTGGGGGCGGCGCTGCGCATCGCGTGGCGGACCCTCACCCTGGCCGGTCTCCACGGCAACAGCGTGCTGCGGACGATGGACGCGGTGCTGCGGCTGGAGCGCGGCTCACCCGAGATCTTCACCACGCTCGTCACCGCGACGATCAGTCCGGGCCTCGACTCGGCCCGGCTCTACGTGGTCGGGCACCCGCCACCTGTGGTTATCCTCGGTGGCGACGTCGACGTGGTCACCGAGATCCCGTCGGGGCCGCCCATCGGGATCTTCCCCGAGATGGACTGGACCCCGGTCGACATCACGCTCGACGGGCCCTGGACGCTCCTCTTCTTCACCGACGGGCTGATCGAGGCCACCGTGGGCGACGGCCGCGACCTGCTGGGCACCGACGGGCTGATCCGGCTGGTGCGCGAACAGGGCGGCGTCCACCTCGACCAGCTGATCGAACGGGTCAAGACCATGCACGCCGACGCGCTGACCGATGACCTCGCAGCCGTCGCGCTCTCCCGGAGGTGACATGAGCAGGACCCCCAGCCCGCTCGCCCCGCTCAAACCGGCCGGCGACCTGGGCCGGCTCCCGGCGGGCCGCTGGTTCCTGCTGGTCGGCGCCATCGTGACGCTGCTGTTCGCCGGGTCGATCGCCTTCACGCTGAAGACGATGACCGACACCCGCGAGGCCAGGGCGACCCTGATCGAGGTGATCGACCCGCTCGTCCTGCACACCCTGGAGCTGTCGACGTCGGTCTCCAACGAAGAGGCCACGATGCGCGGCTACGGCCGTACCAACGAGTCGTTCTACCTCGACGACTTCGCCAAGGCCCAGCGCGAGTCGGCGACCGCCCGGGGCAAGATCGAGGCCCTGCTGCCGCGCGTGCCGGGGCTGCGGGGCGACAGCGACGCCCTGTTCGCCGCGATCGAGAACTGGCGCAGGGTCTACGCCGACGAGATCGTCCGGCGGGTGCCGGAGCTCGGCAAGGACACCGCCTCCACCCTGGCCCCGGTCAACACCGAGGCGTTCAACCAGGTCCGCACCACGCTGGCGGCCCAGCAGTCGCGCCTGACCCAGCTCCACGGCACCGCCACCACCCGCCTGGAGCGCGGCTGGGACACGTTCTACTACGCCCTGGGCACCCTCGCCATCGTGCTGCTGCTGGCCGCGATCGCCTTCACGCTCCTGGTCCGCCACATCGTCCTGCGGCCGGTGGCGGCCCTCCAGGAGCAGGTGCGCAAGGTCGCCGCCGGCGACTTCGACACCGAGCTCAACGTGACCCGCCCGGCCGAGATGGCCGAGCTGGCGGGCCACGTCGACGCGATGCGCCGCAGGGTCCTGCGCGAGTGGCGGGAGACCCAGCGGGCCGAGCAGGCCCTGGCCGACCAGGCCGCCGAGCTGAAGCGGTCGAACAGCGAGCTGGAGCAGTTCGCGTACGTCGCCAGCCACGACCTCCAGGAGCCGCTCCGCAAGGTCTCCAGCTTCAGCCAGATGCTGGAGCAGCGCTACGGCGACCAGCTCGACGACCGGGCCAAGCAGTACATCAAGTTCGCCGTCGACGGCGCCAAGCGCATGCAGCTGCTGATCAACGACCTGCTCGACTTCAGCCGGGTCGGCCGGGTCACCGGCGACCGGGTGCCCGTCTCCACGGGCGAGGCCCTCCAGACGGCGCTCGACAACCTGGCCGTCCGCATCGAGGACACCGGCGCGACGGTCGTCCACGCCGACCTGCCGGTCGTCAGCGGCAACAAGCTGCTGCTCACCCAGCTCTTCCAGAACCTGGTCGGCAACGCGATCAAGTTCCGCTCCGACGAGCTCCCCCGGATCACCGTCACCGCCGAGCGCAGGGACGACGGCATGTGGGAGTTCGCCTGTTCCGACAACGGCATCGGCGTCGACGCGAAGTACGGCGACCGCATCTTCCTGATCTTCCAGCGCCTGCACCCCCGGGACGTCTATCCCGGCACCGGGATCGGGCTGGCGCTCTGCCGCAAGATCGTCGAATATCACGGTGGCCGGATCTGGCTGGAGGAGAACCCAGACCACAAGGGCACCACGTTCCGCTGGACTTTGGAGGCCACCGATGAATGACCTGCGCTGGATCGACGTGCTGCTGGTCGAGGACGACCCGGGTGACGTGCTGCTCACGCAGGAGGCCTTCGAGCTGAACAAGGTCCGCAACAAGCTGCACATCGTCAACGACGGCGAGCAGGCGCTGCGGTTCCTCCGCCACGAGGGTGAATACGACGGCTCCCCCCGCCCCGACCTGATCCTGCTCGACCTCAACCTGCCCCGGAAGGACGGCAGGGAGGTGCTGGAGGAGATAAAGGCCGACCCTGAGCTGCGGTCGATCCCGGTCGTCGTGCTGACCACGTCGGAGGCCGAGGAGGACATCGTCCGGAGCTACAAGCTGCACGCCAACGCGTATGTTTCGAAGCCGGTGGATTTCGACCAGTTCATCAGGGTAGTGAGGCAGATCGACGATTTCTTCGTCACCGTCGTGAAGCTGCCGGGGAACAACCATCGAGGGTCATGATCGAAGCGAGGCGCGGCCGGTCGATCGGCCGGCCGTGGCTCGTGCCGTGACCCTTTTTAGACAACGTGACAGGAATCACAGGCCAGAAGTCAGTGACCCTCCTCACACACATCTATGACATGGTCGTAACGTAGCCCCCACCAATACGGCGTGGCGTCGCGGCGGTTCGGCGCGAGCCGCCCAACACGGCGTCACGCGGTCAGTTCCGGTGGAAGGTCTCCGATGACCCAGCAGACGGCCGAGAGCGCGGCCAGAAAACAACGCGCTCAGCTCAAGGTGCGCACTCTCCGCACCGATCGATGGTGGCTCGCCCCGGCGCTCACGTTCGCCGGTTTGACGTTCTTTCTGATTTACGGCTTCTGGGCGATCTTCGACAAGAGTTACTTCGTCGAGCCCTATATCGCGCCCTTCTCCTCGCCGTGCCTGACGACGGCCTGCCCCGAGGGCGCGCGGCTGTTCGGCTGGGCCCCGATCGGCGACTGGTTCACGCTGCCGCCCGGTTTGATCATCCTCGGCCTGCCGGCCGGCTTCCGGTTCACGTGCTACTACTATCGGAAGTCGTACTACCGGTCGTTCTGGCTGAGCCCGCCCGCCTGCGCCGTCGGCGAGCCGCACAAGAAGTACACCGGCGAGACCCGCCTGCCGCTGGTCATCCAGAACGTCCACCGCTACTTCTTCTACGGTGCGATCCTGATCGGCGCCATCCTGTCCTATGACGCCGTCCTCGCGCTGATCCACAAGCCGGCGGGGCTGGGCACCTGGATCCTGCTGGTCAACGCGGCCCTGATCGTGCTGTACACGCTGTCGTGCCACTCGTGCCGGCACATCACCGCCGGGCGGCTCAACCACTTCTCCAAGCACCCGCTGCGCTACCGGGCCTGGACCTTCGTCTCCAAGCTCAACGCCAAGCACATGCAACTGGCGTGGGCGTCGCTGTTCTCGGTGATGATCGCCGACTTCTACGTCCGCATGGTGGCCAAGGGCGTCATCACCTTCCCGTTCGCGTAAGGACTGTTCACCGTGGAACGTCACGAATACGACGTCATCGTCATCGGGGCCGGCGGAGCCGGGCTCCGGGCGGCGATCGAGGCACGTCAGCAGGGCAAGCGCACCGCGATCATCTGCAAGTCGCTGTTCGGCAAGGCCCACACCGTCATGGCCGAGGGCGGCGCCGCCGCCGCGATGGGCAACGTCAACTCCGACGACAACTGGATGGTCCACTTCCGCGACACCATGCGGGGCGGCAAGTTCCTGAACAACTGGCGGATGGCCGAGCTCCACGCCAAGGAGGCCCCCGACCGGGTCTGGGAGCTGGAGGCCTGGGGCGCGCTGTTCGACCGCACCAAGGACGGGAAGATCAGCCAGCGCAACTTCGGCGGGCACGAATACCCGCGCCTGGCCCACGTCGGCGACCGCACCGGCCTGGAGATGATCCGCACCCTCCAGCAGCGCGTGGTGGCCCTCCAGCAGGAGGACTTCGAGGTCCACGGCGACTACGAGGCCTACATCAAGGTCTTCGCCGAGTGCACCGTCACCCGCCTGCTCAAGGACGGCGACGCGATCTCCGGCGCCTTCGCCTACTGGCGCGAGACCGGCAAGTTCATCACCTTCGACGCCCCGGCCGTGGTCCTGGCCACCGGCGGCATCGGAAAGTCGTTCGTGGTCACCTCGAACTCGTGGGAGTACACGGGCGACGGCCACGCGCTGGCGCTGCTCGCGGGCGCGAGCCTGATCAACATGGAGTTCATCCAGTTCCACCCGACCGGCATGGTCTGGCCGCCGTCGGTGCGGGGCATCCTGGTGACCGAGTCGGTCCGCGGCGACGGCGGGGTTCTCACCAACTCCGAGGGCCGCCGGTTCATGTTCGACTACATCCCGGACGTGTTCAAGGACAAGTACGCCACCACCGAGGAGGAGGGCGACCGCTGGTACACCGACCAGGCCAACAACCGCCGCCCTCCGGAGCTGCTGCCGCGTGACGAGGTCGCCCGCGCGATCAACGCCGAGGTCAAGGCCGGCCGCGGATCGCCCCAGGGCGGTGTCTTCCTGGACGTCTCCAGCAGGCTCCCGGCCGCCGAGATCATCAAGCGGCTGCCGTCGATGCACCACCAGTTCAAGGAGCTGGCCGACGTCGACATCACCGCCGAGCCCATGCAGGTCGGCCCGACCTGCCACTACGTGATGGGCGGCGTGGAGGTCGACGCCGACACCGGCGCGGCCTCGGTGCCGGGCCTGTTCGCGGCCGGCGAGGTCTCCGGCGGCATGCACGGCTCCAACCGCCTGGGCGGCAACTCCCTGTCCGACCTGCTGGTCTTCGGCCGCCGGGCGGGCGCGGGCGCGGCGGCCTACGTCGACTCGCTGGGCGGCAACCGCCCGCAGGTGACCGGCGTGGAGGAGGCCCTGGCCGAGGCGACGGCCCCGCTGGAGCGCCAGGGCGGCGAGAACCCCTACGAGGTCCACCACGAGCTCCAGCGCACGATGAACGACCTGGTCGGCATCATCCGCAAGGAGAACGAGGTCGCCGAGGCCCTGGAGGTCGTCGAGAAGCTCAAGGAGCGGGCGACCAACACGACCGCCCCCGGCGGCAAGATCTACAACCCGGGCTGGCACCTCGCCCTCGACCTGCGCAACATGCTGCTGGTCAGCGAGTGCGTCGCCAAGGCCGCGCTGCTGCGGCAGGAGAGCCGGGGCGGCCACACCCGCGACGACTATCCGGCGATGCGCCCCGAATGGCGCCGCAGGCTGCTGGTCTGCTCGGCCAAGCCGGACGGCTCCGAGGTCCAGGTCGTCGAGAAGGCCCAGATCTCCATGCGCGGCGACCTGATCACCCTGTTCGACCGGGCCGAGCTCTCGAAGTACCTCACCGAGGACGAACTCGCGGAGTACGACGCCGCGGCCAAGGAGTTGTCATGAGTTACAAGGGCAAGTTCCGCGTCTGGCGCGGCGAAGGCGGAGAAGGCCGTCTGGAGGACTTCACGGTCGAGGTCAACGAGGGCGAGGTCGTCCTCGACGTCATCCACCGGCTCCAGGCCACCCAGGCGCCGGACCTCGCGGTCCGCTGGAACTGCAAGGCCGGCAAGTGCGGCTCGTGCTCGATGGAGATCAACGGCAAGCCGCGCCTGGGCTGCATGACCCGGATGTCGACCTTCACCGAGGAAGAGACCATCACGGTCACCCCGATGCGCACCTTCCCGGTCATCAAGGACCTGGTCACGGACGTGTCGTACAACTACCAGAAGGCACGCGAGATCCCGTCGTTCACGCCGCCCGCCGACGTGAAGCCCGGTGAATACCGGATGCAGCAGATCGACGTGGAGCGCTCGCAGGAGTTCCGCAAGTGCATCGAGTGCTTCATGTGCAACAACGTCTGCCACGTGATCCGCGACCACGAGGAGAACAAGACCCACTTCGCCGGGCCGCGTTTCCTCATGCGCATCGCCGAGCTGGACATGCACCCGTATGACGTGGCCGACCGCAAGGACTCCGCGCAGGAGGACCACGGCCTGGGCTACTGCAACATCACGAAGTGCTGCACCGAGGTGTGCCCCGAGCACATCAAGATCACCGACAACGCGCTGATCCCGATGAAGGAGCGCGTGGTCGACCGCAAGTACGACCCGCTGGTCTGGCTCGGCAACAAGATCTTCCGCCGCTAGGCCCGTCGAGAGCGCCCCGGTTCCGGCCGGGGCGCTCTCGCGTTCTCACAGCAGGTCCCCGAGCAGCAGCAGGATGTCGGCCGGGTGCAGCGACAGCGCGATCTGGCGGGCCACCGGGCGGATCTGCGGATCCTCGCTCAGCGTCCGCCAGACCCGCTCCAGCTCCGCCTGGCCGAGCTCTCCGTCCGGGACCAGGCCTTTCTGGAAGCCGTAGGCCACGAGCGGGACGAGCTGCTCCCGCGCCGCCGCCAGCGTCGCGCGCGCCTCGGCGCACCCCGTTCTGAGGCGGTCGGCGCTGACGGTCAGCGCGTGGAGGGCGATCGTGCGCTCCATCTCACGGCGGCGCTGGGTCACCCGTTCGAGGGTCAGCGGGTTCACGCCGGAGCGCGCGGAGGTGAACTGCGCCTTCAGGGACAGGGTCTCGTTCTCCGCCTCGGGGGCGCCGATGGCGGCGTACACGGCGCCCGCCTCGTCCAGGAAGGCGACGACCACCTGGTCGAGGGCGAGGTCGAGCGTCGTGAAGGCGCGCATGGCCTCGGTGGAGGAGGCCAGCAGCGACTCCTGGCGGCGGAGCCGGTCGTGCAGGAAGGGACGCACGGTCAGTCGAACTCCACCAGGGTCCGGGTGTGGCCGGTCTCCTCGTCCCGCACCGACCGGAAGTAGACGCCCTCCTCGACCAGTTCGACGTGGACGGTGAAGACGCTGGCCTCGGTGCTGCCGCCGGCCACGACGGCGGTCTCGGGGTCGACGAGGAGGCTCTCGATCTCGCTTCGGCCGACCACGGTGTGGCGGCGGACCTCCGCCAGGACCTCCTTGGTGGTCTCGGCCAGCAGGTCGCCGGAGGAGTCGCGCTCGGTGTAGAAGCCGAGCAGGTCCGCCTCCTCCAGGCAGGTGGCGAAGACGTGTCCCCACCAGTCGACCACGATCGGGTCGGGGTGGGCGGGCTCGCCGTTGGCGGCCAGGTGCTCGTAGAACTGCCGGATGATCTCCATCAGCCGGTCGGTGCGCGGCGGGCCGGGTGGGGCCCCGGCCTCCAGCCCCTGGGCGAGCCGCACCCGGGCGCGCACGCCGTGGGCCCGGTTGACGATGAACTCGGTGAACTCCTCGGGCCCGAAGGCGAAGCGCACGGCCTGGTCGAAGCGGGCCCCGGAGACCAGGACGGGGATGGAGAGCTGGATCTTCGGCACCCTGAACCGCGGGGCCGGGAAGAACCGCATCACCGGATCCCGTGCGTAGCGCTCGGCGACCTTCCTGGAGTAGTCGTCGGCCATCTCCCTGGCCCGGACCATCTCCAGGAAGATGTGCCCCGCGTAGTCGCTCAGCCGGACGTCGGCCATCAGGTCAGCATGCCGAGAATGCGCTCCAGCCCGGCCGGCATCTCGTCCTGGACGGCCTTCACGTTCACGTTGAGGGAGTACTCCTTCTTCACCTCGACGTTGGTGGCGGTCTTGCGCTGGTAGGACGCCGACACCTTGAAGCTGACCGGGCCCCAGCCGCCCTGGAGGTCGGCGTTGACGTTGAGGTCGTCGGAGGTGGAGGCGCTCTCGACCGAGTTGAGCTTGACGTTGAAGTCGATCACCACCTCCTCGATGCGCAGCGACGGGATGGGCAGCATCGCCAGCAGCGGCACCTTGACGTGCACGTCCGTGGGGGTCTGGTCGCCCTTGGCGTCGACGTCCTTGCGGGTGTGGGAGAAGTCGACCATCACCAGTTCGCGCAGGCCCTGGGTGCCGTCGGCGGCCGGGGGCGGGGTGGTGAACCCGACCTTGGTGATGAAGTCGACGGTGGCCAGGGCGGAGGCGACCTGGGCGTCGACGGCGGCCTGGAGGGGGCCGCCGATCATCTTGCGGAAGTCGATGTTGTTGAGCTCGTTGGAGAAGTCGGTCGTCGGCGCGGCCAGGGCGACCGACTCGCCCGCCTTGGTGAGGACCGTGTCGACGGTGGCCTGGGCGGCCTGGGCGGCGGCCCGCCCCTCGTCGTTGGTACGTTCCATTTCGCCTTCGGGTGGGGTCGTCATCGGCTCATGATCTGCGGGGCGGCTTTGGAGGACAAGAGGGCCGTAAAGCCGTCATTTCGTCGTACCGGAGACATGAAAAAGGGCCGGCCCGGAGAGCCGGGCCGGCCTTTCTCAGAGGGTCACCAGGGGGACGGCGCCGGGGGCGCGACGACCGGCGGGCGGTCGTCGCAGGTGATGGTGTTCGGGAGCTGCCAGGCGCCCGCCCACGGGCCGGTGGTGCCGCCGCCGTCGTTGCCGCCGAGGTCGGTCACGGAGAACTCCGAGCCCGTCGCCGGGAAGCCGAACGAGCCGCAGTTGTTGATGCCGACGGCGCCCACGTTGCGGGCGTCGACGTTCTGGAACGAGGCGCCGCCCTTGACGCGGGCGCTCAGGACCGAGGTGCCGGTGCCGTCGACGCGGATGTCCTTGAACTTCACGCCGGTGATCGAGTAGAGGTCCTTCACGCCCCACTCGCTCACCATCATGATCGCGTTGTACGTGCTGTCAAGGTAGTGGTCGCCGGTGACCTGGATGTCGTTCTCGATCGAGCGGTCGAGGGCGTAGAACCAGATCGCGCCGAGGCCGATGCGCCAGTTCAGGTCGAACGTGCCGGCCCGGACGGTGGTGTTGTTCGTGAACTTCAGCGTGCCGGTGAAGGGCTCGGCGCCGAAGCGGGAACCGGCGTGCAGGCCGGAGCCCTCGCGCAGCGGGTCGGCCACCAGGTTGTTGGAGACCACGTTGTCCCGGCCGCCGTAGATCGCGATGCCGTTGGCCAGCGTCGGGGTCTGGACGGTGTTGCGGTCGAAGACGTTATTGGCGTTGGCGTTCTTCTCCGACCACATGGCCAGGCCGTCGTCACCCGTGTTGCGGATGAAGTTGTTCGAGACGACCGAGTTGGTCACGCCGCCGTGGAAGTTCAGGGCGTCGGCGATCTGGTCGACGATGACGTTGTCGGTCACCTTGAGGTTGTTCATCGGGCCGTCGAACCACAGGCCGACCTTGGTGTGGCGGATGTACAGGCCCTTGATCGTCGAGTCGCTCATCGCGCCGCCGATGCCGTTGACCTGGTCGGTGTCGATTCTCTCGCGTACGTCGCCCTCGATGGTGAAGCCCGACAGGTGCACGTTGCGGCTGCCGCCGTCGGCGGCGTCCTTGCCGTAGAAGCCGACGCCGGTGTGGACCGAGCCGTCGGGGGCGGGGGTCGGCAGCGCGACCTCCTTGCCCTTGATGATCGTGTACCAGGAGCCGGCGCCCTCGATCGTCACGTCGTCGACGATGATGTGCTTGTTCACCTGGTAGACGCCCGGCGGGATGTAGACCTTGAGGTTGCTCCGCTTGGCGAAGGCGATGGCCTTCTCGATCGCCGGGGCCGAGTCCTTGCGGCCGGTCGGGTCGGCGCCGAACAGCAGCACGTTGGCCGCGACCACGCGCACGAACGGCGCGCCGACGACCTCGGAGTCGAGCAGGTCGATGACCGTCCAGGCGGCGTTGGTGTTCGCCGGGGCGGTGAGCCGGACCTTGTCACCGGCCTTGTACGTCCTGCCCAGCAGGAGCCGCTGCTCGTCGTAGAAGTGCATCGGCCGGAACGGCTTGGTGATCTCCGGGGCCGGAGTGGTGGCGGCCGGCACGCACTGGCACTCGGTGATCCACCAGTCGGAGTGCAGCAGCCCGGCGTTCGGGTCGTTGGTGAACGGATACTGGTTGTACAGCCAGGCGAACTGGCTGGTCAGCGTCAGCGTCTTCTTGTTGCCGCCGTTGACGGTCAGGTTCAGCGGGGCGGTGATGCCGCCGCCGTTCGGCGCGTCGGGGACGCTGTAGCGCACGGTGACGGCGTTGGCGGCCTTCGGCAGGGTGAACTCCACCCACTGGCCGGGGGTCAGCTTGACCGCCTTGCGCCCCGAGGCCTCGGACGGCAGCGTGTACGGATTCCGGTCGGGGCCGATGACGGAGCCGTTGGTGGCCGCGTTCTCCGCCTCCTGCTCGACGAACGGGACTACGGCGCCGCGGCCCGCCACCAACGACGGGTCGAGCGCCGCCCGCGTGACCGCGGTCGGGGTCGCCGTCTGATGCGCGGCGGCCGGGCCGGCCACCACCAGGCTCAAGCCCACGGCCGTGGCTGTAACCACCGCCAACGCCACTCTTCGTGACATCTCGTGCTCGTTTCTGTCGGGGGGTGAACACCTGAGGGTGAGGTGACAGTAGGTCGCCCGTGCCCCGTTCCACAAGAGGGCTGCGAAATAGTTTCGTAACACTCTCGCTTTCTTGCGCGCTTTGAACCTGTGTGTTGCAGGTTCGCGCATCCCGCGTACACAAAAAAACAGCCCTCCCGTCGGGAGGGCTGTGGCGTCTTCCGGTCAGTAGGGGCGGCGGCCCGGGGGCGTCTCGTCGTCGTCCGGAGGATGGTTGGAGCTCTCCAGGACGTAGCCCTTGGCGTAGGGCGGCGACGGCGGCGTGGGCGCCGGGGCCTGTGGCGGCGGCGTCTGCTGCTGGTAGACGAAGGGCTGCGTGTAGTCCTGCGGCGGCGCGGCCTGCGTCGGGAACGGCATCGGATAGGGCACCGGCACGTAGTTGACGACCTGCTGCGGGGGCGGCTGCTGCGGCGGGTAGGGCTGCGCGAACGGCTGACCCGGGTAGGGCTGGCCGGGGAAGGGCTGTCCCGGGTAGGGCTGCGCGAACGGCTGGCCGTAGGGCTGCATCGGGTAACCCGGGTAGGGCGCCATCGCCATGTTCGGCGGCAGCTGCGGGCCCGCCTTGCGGACCGCCGCCGCGTGGGCCAGGCGGCGCAGCCGGCCCTCGAAGATCAGCCAGGCGAGCAGCGCCAGCAGCACCAGCACGGCGGCCGGGACGGCCAGCTTGCGGCTGAGGGTGACCTCGTCGAAGTAGGGCGTCGCGTTGCGGATCTCGACCTGGGCCGTCTCGGGGACCGGCTGGTTCATGCCCGTGGTCGGCTGGGTCGCGGTGGTCGGCTGGGCCGGGGCCAGGGTGACGCCGGGATCCTCGGCAGGGGGGTCGGTCTGCTGCTGGTCGGCCGGCGGGTTCGCCGGCGGCGGCTCGACGTCGTTGGTGGGCACCACCGCGTCCTGCGTGGGGGGCGGCGGCTGCTGCTCCTGGGCCGGCGGCTGCGAGGGCTGCTCTTGCTCCTTGGTCGGCTTCGGCTTCGGCGACGGGGTGACCGTCTGGGTGACCGTCACCACCGCCTCGGACGGCGTGGGCGAGGGCGTCGTGGTGATCGTCGTGGTCACCGTGTCGCAGGCCTGGCCCGTGTCACAGGGGTCGACCGGGTTGGCGGCGCTCGCGCCGGCCGCCACCATCACGGCCACGCCGAGCGAACCCACCACCGCGGCGATCACCGCCGCGGCTCTCCTTGGTGCTCGACCGACCACCGGGTTCCTCCGCCGCTTATGCCTGACTCCGTACGTCAAACAAATACTAGTCCGGCAAAGTAACGGCAAACCTCACTTTGGTTGCGGGTCGGAAACGACCTTGCGCCGTCCGAGCCGCATCTGCAGCGCCAGCACCGCGATCAGGGCCGCGATCGCGGCCACCACGCCAGGCCACCCCTTGACGATCTCCAGACCCGAGTCCTCCTGCGCGATCGCCTGCGTGTTGTTCAGCGAACGGGTCAGCGGCGGACCGCTCGGCGTGGGCGTCGCCATCGGCATCAGCAGCTCCGGCGGGGTCCCGCCCTCGACCATCCCGGGCGGCAGCGGCGGGCCCGGCGGAAGCTGCGGCAGCGGCGGCAGATTCGACAGCGCCCCTGACAACGACTCCGGCATCGGCTCCATCGGCGCGGGCGCGGGCGCCGCGTTCGGCACCGGCTGCGGCACCTCCGCCGGTACGCCCTGGGCCGGCGGCGGCGGACCGGCCGGCGGGCCCGCGTTCTCCGCGATCGGCATCTGACCAGGCGGAACCTGGATCTCGGGCCCTGGCTGCGGCCCGCCGGGAGGAGGCTGCTGCGGGCCGGGGGCCAGGTCGGCGAGCGGGCTCTGACCGGGGTTGACCATGAGGCCCGCGGGGATCTCGGGCATCGGGAACTGCGGCATGGCCTGCGGCTCGGCGACGGGCTCGGCCCGCTTGTGGCCCCTCGGGCGATCCGGGCGGCCGGGGCCGCGGCCCTGCGAGCGTCCCGGCCCCTCGGCGTCGCGGACGCGCGGGCGGGCGGGTGGTTCCGCGTCCCTGCCCTGCGGCTGCATCGGCGCGGTGAGGATCTGCTGGGCGGGACCCTCGTCCACCGGGACCTGGCTGTCGATCGTGTACTGCGGCGGCCGGACCTGCCTCGGCCGGGTCTCCTGGGCCTCCGCCACGTACACGGGCGGCTGCTGAGCCTGAGTCTCCGGGGCGTACACGGGCGGCTGCTGGGCCTGGCTCTCGGCGGCGGCGTACACCTGAGGCCCGGTCTGGGTGTCACCCAGGTGCGTCTGCGGGTGGGTCTGGGCGGCCGAGTCCTCGGCGAACTGGCCGGCCAGCGCTCGGGCCTCGGCCTCGGCCACCGAGGCGGTCTCGGCCGACTGGGTCACGCCGTCGGCGAACTCGCCCGTGGCGGCCAGCGCGCTGAGCTTGCCCGGCGGCATGACGCTGAGGCGGGCGCAGACGACGGCCACCCGGCGGGCCAGCTCGGCCGTGTCGAGGCTCAGCCGCATCGCCGCCGGAGCCTCCACGAACAGCCCGGGGCCGACCAGAGTCTGCTCGGCCTGGACAGGGCTCGGCTGAACGGGACAGCGCCACCCCTGGGCGTCCACACCCTCGAGAACCGAGCACACGGCGTGACCGCACGTCTCCGCCAGGCGGAACCGCCAGACATCGCCCGTTCTCATCCACCGGCCGGGATCCTCAGAGGCCACGGCCGGAGTGGCCGACAGTGCCAGGATTCCGGCTCCGACCAGGGACACCACACGTCCAGCGACCACAGAACCCTCCCCCGATTACGCTCAGTAATCGTTATCGCACGAAGAGGGGTGACTCAACCCTCCTTGAGCAGATCTTGGACCTCCCGGACGATGGGCAGATCCGCGGGCAGCCACGGCACCGTCTCGAACTCGAACGGCTCCAGCCAGCGCAGGGCGAGGTGCTCCCGCGCCTCCGGCGCGCGCCCGCAGGTGATGGCCGACAGCCAGATCCGCAGCACGTATCCGTTGCTGAGAGGCCAGTCACCGCCTACCCGCTTGCCCGGCTCGACGGTGACCCCGAGCTCCTCCTCGCACTCGCGCACGAGCGCGTCGAGGTCGCTCTCTCCCGGGTCGACCTTCCCGCCGGGAAACTCCCACCCGCCCCGCAGTTCCGGCGGCTCGGCCCGCTGAGCGCTCAGCAGACGGCCGTCCATGATGATCGCGGCCCCTACGACGACCTGTGTCATGCCTGCCTAGGTTAGGGCCAGACGCTTCAGCTGCTCCAGCACATCGGGATTCTGCAGCGGACGGGTGAAGCCGACGATGGCCCCGCGGTCGCGGTAGGTGGTCACCTTGATGGGGCCGCAGAGGGTGCAGCGGGCCTCCACCATCTTGCCGGGCGACACGACCATGCCCACGTGGCCGGGGTTGTCCGCCGAGGTCCCGGGGCCGGAGTTGAAGAACACCAGATCCCCGGCCTGCTCCTCCCCCGCGTCGACGCGCACCCCGAACGGCCACTGGCCGAAGGTGGTGCGGGGGATGTTCAGGCCCGCGTTCCGGTACGCCATGTAGATGATCCCCGAGCAGTCGTAGCCGGCCGGGCCGGTGCCGCCCCAGATGTAGGGCTTGCCGCGCTGCGCGAGGGCGTAGTCGAGGATCTTGTCGACCACCGCGCTGGGCGCGTCGTAGGCCACCTCACAGGCCGGGTTGGACTCCGGCGGCACCTCGACCTCGCCCGACTCGGCGTACCGGGCGGCGATCTCCAGGACCTGGTCGACGTACCAGTTGGCCCTGTTGTAGACGAACAGGGCCTTGCGCAGGTCGTCGGGGGCGCCGTTGCGCTTGAGCATCTTGGCCGCGCCGAGGATCGCGTCGGCCGGGTTGTAGACGTCGGCCACGCCGTCGTCGTCGCCGTCGGAGGCGTAGCCGTTGAACTCCGACGGGATCGGGATCCGCGCCTTGCCGCCCCAGGTGCTGATGAGGAACTGCATCGGTCCGGCGGCGCCGGCGTAGTTGGTGCCGCTCTGCACGCCGGGCAGCTTCGACCGGCCGTGATCGGTCTCGCGCTTGCCCACGGCGGCCAGCACGTTCCACTGCACGCCGACCGCCTCGCCGTGTTTCTTGTACAGCTCCAGCATCTCCTCGGGGATGTCCTCCTGCGCCGTCTCCGACAGGTCGGAGGTGTCCACCTCGCAGGCGGAGGCCGCGCCGCCGCTCATGACGGTGGGCAGCGGCGTCATCAGCACGATCGCGCCGAACATGGCCAGCGGCACCACCACGGCCAGCAGCGCGGCCAGCCACTTCCAGTTCGCGCGCCGGGTCGTGGTCACGGGGTGACGTCGCCGTCCTGGCCGCTGGCGGCCAGTTGCAGGTCGTAGACGCGCCAGTCGGCGCCGACCTGGACGACGGTGACGGCGTAGTCCTCGATCTGCTCCTTGGGCCCGCTCAGCGCGGTGATCCGCTGGGTGCTCTCGACGACCACGACGGCCGACGTGGCCGAGATGTCGCGGATCGACTTCAGCCGGGCCGTCCCCTTGGACACGATCTGGTCGGCCGTGTCGTGCTCGACGGCGGCCGGTGAGGTGACCGTACGGGTGAGGTCGTCGCCGAACTCGACCGTGGTGAACCCCTTCAGCCGGTCGGCCCGGCCCACCGGGTCGTCGAAGGTGTAGGTGCCGTACTGGGCGGTGAACCGGCGGGCCAGGTCGGCCGCCGCGCCCAGCTGGTCACGCGTCAGCGGCAGGTAGGAGTAGACGTCGAAGTCGGCCGACGGCGTCGTCGCCACCTGGCTCGGCACGGCCACCGGCGGCGCGGTGACCGTGCGGGTGCCCGCCGGGCCCGCCGGCCCTGCCGTGCCCACCTCGCCGCTGCCGTCGCCCAGGGTCGTTAAATAGATCCCGAGCGCGGCCAGCACGACGACGGCGGCGACGAAAAGGCCCTTCCTCCGGCCGTCGTTCATGATCAGTCCTTGTCACGCGGCCGCAGCCAGAACGGCGCACCGCCGTCTCCACCGCCGCTGCCGCCACCACTGCCCCTGCCGCCGCGACCGCTGTCCGACCGGCCCGGCAGCCACAACGGCGGCGCGTCGGAGGACCGGGCGGGCCGCTCGGCCGGGCGGGGCGTCTCGGCGCGCGGCGCGCGGGTCGGCTCGGGCCGGGGCCGCGACTGCGACGACCGCCGGGACGACGAACCGCCCGACGACCGGCCGCCGCCGAAGAACCCGCCGCCGAGGATGCCACCGCCACCGGAGGAGCTCCCCCGGGACGCCGACGGCCGCGAGGCCCAGCCACCGGAACGGCCGCTGAACCACCCGCCGCCACCTCCGCCGCCGGAAGAGGTCCGGGCCGGAGTGGGTGTCGGGACGCTCGGCCGGGTCGTGGCCGGGGGACGGCTCAGGTTGAGCGGCGGGGCCGCGCCCGTTCTGGGCGGCGGGACGCCGGTCTTGCGCCGGGCCGCCTGGTCGGGGTTCTCCAGCGGGGCGGGCTGCCCGTTCGCGCGGGCCGCGACCCGCTCCTCGCCGCGGACCTTGCCCTGGGCGACCCCGGCGGCGGTGGTGGCCGCCGCGCTCGCCCCGCCGGTCGAACCGGCGACGGCGGCGTTGAGCATCGGCTCGGCCTTGCGCAGCCCCCAGCGGCCCACCCGGGCCGCGGCGACCGGCGGCAGCACGTTGGCGGCCCGCTGGAGCGTCGGCGCGGTGGTGGCGTCGCCGAGCATACGGGTCGCGAGCGTGGAACCGCTGAGCGAGGAGAACAGGTGCTGGAACGGCCTTCGGTAGAAGAACACGGCCAGGGTGAGCAGCGCCATGAACATGATCTGCATGCCCCACGGCAGCGGCGTGGAGATGATCAGGGCGTAGCCGTACACGAGAACACCGAGCACGAGCGCGAGCACGGCCTGCCGCAGCAGCGTGCCGACCAGCATCTCCACCCAGCGCATCGCGATGATCCGCCCGGTGCCGGGATGGACGCCGATCAGCAGGAAGATCGGCCCCATGATCAGCAACAGCAGGAAGCCGACCTTCAGCACCAGCAGCGAGACCGCCACCAGGAAGATCAGCACCCCCGCGACCATGGCCGCGATGAACGCCCCGATGGCCACGCCGAGCCTGCTCGTCCAGTCCTTGCCCTGGAGCAGGTAGAACGACGGGCTGGTCCGCAGCGGGTTGGCGATCTTCTCCTCGTAGGCCCGCTGGTGGGCGTCGCCGGCGGGCGACTGCTGGGCCCGCTGCTCGGTCGCGTCGAGGGCCTGCGTCTTGAGCAGCTCGGCACCGTAGGCCGCCACGATCGGCGAGGCGGGATCGGCGGTGCCGAAGTTGCCCATCAGCCACGGCTTGCAGACGAGGGTTGACCAGAGCGCGTCGGCGTTCTGCGCCACCCCGGGCGTACCGGGCTGCCCGTAACCACCGCCGGTCACAGGCGTGCCCTGAGCGGCGTCCTTCGGCGGCAGGCATGACGCGCCGCCCGCGCCTGGCAGACCGGCGAACGCCGAGTTGACGATCTCGGTGGTCTTGTCGGTGATCGTCTTGCCGACGCCCGTGAGATCCTGTGGACGGCTGAAGAACCAGGTCGCGACGGTGACCGCGAGGACCATCCAGACCACCGCCTCGGCGGTCGTGGTGGCGCGCTTGCGCAGCAGGCCGTACCAGGCCAGCCAGATGGCCGCGATGATCACGATCGGCCGCAGGTACGGCCAGTACATGGCGTCGGCCAGGTTGGTCACGATGTCGTCGACGACGTTCTTGATGGGCAGCAGCGGACCCTCGGTCGCGGCGGCCTCGTAGGTCGTGATGGTCAGCCGGTCGACCGCCTTGGCCCACGAGAAGATCGCGTTGGCCCAGGCGTTGCCGATGACGGCGGCGACGTCGGAGCAGCCGAGCTCGTAGGTGTGCCAGAACTGGCCCGACATGCCGTAGGTCTCGTAGTTGGTCTTGGGGGCCTGGACGGGAGGTTCGACCGACGTGCCGGCCCCTGCTCCCACTCCGGCACCGGCGGCTGCGCCGGTGTCGCCCACATCGGGCGGCGGGGGTTTGACGAGGCCGTCGACGCCTGAGCCGACCACCTCCGGCGACAGATCCGACGACATGTCGCAGACGCCGTCGGCGTGTGCCACCGACGACCCGACGATGACCGGCGACACCACGAAGAACGTGACGAACACCAGCATGAGCAGGGCGACCCTGCGTTTCACGAGCGCACCTCCCGCACGACCCCCGAACGGCCCGAACCCACCTTGTCCTGCTCGACCTCATCCGGCTTGGCGTGTGTCGGATTGGTGTCGAGCCAGCGCAGCAGCTCCTCGGAGATCAGGTCGACGCCGATCCGGCCCGCCCGTCCGTCGAGGTCGCGGAAGACGCACTCGCCGTTGCGCAGCGAGCGCAGCACGCCCTTGTGTTCCTCGTTCGGATCGACTCCCAGGAGCTCCAGTACGTGCTCCACCTCGACCCGTTCGGTCGAGCGGAAGGCGAACACCGAGGAAAGGCAGTTGGTGACCTGCTCGTTCAGCAGGTCACCCGCGTTCTGGGACACCAGCACGAGTGCGGTGTTGCGCGAACGTCCCATACGGGACACCTCGGGCACCAGCTTGGCGCCCTCGGGCGTGGAGGTGATGGCCCACGCCTCGTCGAGGAAGATCGCTTTGGGGGTCCGCCGGTCGAGCCCGTTCATCAACCGGCGGGCGAACTGGGAGACCAGGTAGAGCAGGGCGACCGACAGCCGCTGCTCGTACGAGTAGTCGTCGCGCCCCGTCGCCACGTCGGGCAGCGTGAGGCCGCCGAGGGTGAACACGGTGGTCCAGCCCTCGGTGTCGATCTTGTCGCCGCCGGAGGGGTCGAAACAGAGCCGGGCGAGGTGCATCTCGGACATCGACCGCAGCACGGCGCCCAGGTTCTTGGACGCGGCGTCCTCCGCCCGGTCGAGATGGTCGATGACCTTCCCGAGCGAGGGGTCGGGCTCGTTGGCGACGGCCGCGACGGCCTGCACCATGGCCGACTCGCGCTCCTCCGACATGCGCGGCAGCAGCAGCCGCAGCGTCTCGGTGGCCATCGTCTTCTTGGCGGCCAGGTCGTCGCCGAACGAGAACGGGTCGAGCAGCCCGGGAGCGGCCGACCCGAGCGGGATGGTCCGCGCCTGCCGTCCGCGCCGCCGCAGCAGCTGCACGAGCGACTCGGCGTCGCCCTTCGGGTCGATGACCGCGACGGTGACCCCGCGCAGCGCCATCTGGTAGATCAGCAGCAGCGCCAGCGTGGTCTTGCCGCCGCCCGGCTCCCCGGTGATCGCGATGGCCGTCGGCCGGTTCTTGGTCGCCGCCACGAGCGGGTCGAAGTGGACGATGGAGCGTGCCCGCCCGAGCGTCTCGCCGATGTACGGCCCCTGCCACCCCGCCTCGTCGGAACGATCCCCGAGGTCGACCGTGGCGGTCGCCATGCCGCCCGCGATGGTCCGCAGGGGCTGACGCTGCGCGTAGGCGTTGACGCGGACCTTCTCACCCGGCAGCGCCTCGCAGAACAGCGAGAACTGGTCGCCGGTGGAGTTGACGACGTCGATGCCCATGTCGCGGTAGTGCTCGATGACCGCCTCGACCCGCTGGACGCACATCTCCTCGGTCGGCGCGCTCACGCTCATGCGGTGCCAGCCGTAGACGAACGGCAGGCGCTCCTTGGTGATGCCGTGTTCGAGCATCCGGGCCGCGTCGATCTGCTCGGCCAGCGCCAGCGGCGCCTCCGCGCCCGCCTCCCGGATGTGTATGTCCATGTCACGGGCGTGCGCGAGCTTGCGGGCGACGTCACGGGAGGCGCGTACGGGAGAGATGAGCCGCATCCGGGAGGAGATCTCGACCGGGAAGGGGAGCTGGTCGCTGAAGTGCATCCACGGTTCCCCGTCGGGGAAGGCCATCAGGTCGGGGAACCGGGCGAAGGACAGGTGGGCGACGTAGGAGTCGCCCGCCGGCTGCTCTATCCGCAGCAGCGACCGCCCGTTGTGGATCTGCCCCTCGACGAGCGCCTCGATCTCGCCCCGCCCCCACTTGCGCCGCTTGGACGCCGAGGGCGGCGGATCGCCCAGGGAGCCGGTCGCCGAGTGCTGGAACAGCCAGGCGATCTCCGTGCTGGTGGCGTGACGGGCGTAGAGCGACCCCGAGGCCAGCGCCCGGCCGAGGCGTTCGGCCGCCTCGGTCCACCGGTTGACCTCCTTCTCCGGCACGTGGTCGTCGTCGAGCCCCAGGTTCTTCTCGGTCTTCTGGTAGAACCCGAAGAGCTGCGCGAGGACCCCCTCGCCGAGCTGCGCGCCGCGCGGCCCGAGGCGGACCCCCAGGTAGACCTCCTTGGACCAGAAGTCCTTGGCCCAGACGTGCCGGTACATCTCCTCCAGGTAGTCGCGCCAGCCCGGCCCCTCGTCGGAGGTGGCGTTGAGGGCCATCGCCCACTCGGCCGCCGGGTAGGTGCGGTGGGCCACCCGCAGGTGCACCTCGGCGTCGCTCATCCGGATCGCGGCCAGCGCGATCGTGATGTTGTTGGCGAGCGACTCGCGCTCCTCGGGGGTGAGGAACTCGTAGCTGACCGTCGGCAGCCGGAAGTAGGCCCAGGCGGCAGCGTCGGTGAGGAGAATGCGGTCGTCGAAGTATCGGACCGCCAGGCGACTGCGCGCCCGCGACGCCCTAGCCAACGAAGCTCTCCCCTCTGGCCGTGGTCAATCCGCTCGCGACAACCCCGGCAAGGGCAACGTACGCCCTGCGGCCGCCGCTGCGAAGGTCATTGAGGTCGACTTGTCCAGGTTCGGCCAGCTCGTCTTCCCACGGGACCCTCACGATCGCCCTGCATCTTCCGCGCGCGACCGTCTCGGCCCGTTCGACATCGGCCATGCTCCTTCTCGACACACCGTTGATGACGACGACGGCCCGGCGCCGGAGGTCGGCGCAGCCGTGGCCGTCGAGCCAGTCGTAGGTCATGGCGACCGAGTCGGGCGCGTCGGCGCTGGCCGGCGCGACCAGCACGAGCTGGTCGGCGTAGGGCAGCAGCCTCGCGGCGAGCGCGGCGGCCGGGTCCATGAGAATGATCCGGTACTGCTGGTCAAGAAGCCGCATGGCCCGCGCGATGCGCTGGTCGGAGAACCAGCCCCGGTCCCCGATCCGCTGCTCGGCCCCGGGGTCGACGTCGGCGGCCAGCACGTCGAGCCCCGACTCGGTCCGGGTCGTGTAGCCGCGCACCCGGGTCCCGACGCTGTCCACCGCCGTCAGGAACGAACTGAGCGTCTCGGCGGTCTCCGGGACGATCCGCCCGGTGAGCCCGTCGCCCCCGGAGTTGGCGTCGACAGCGACGACCCCGTCCTCCCGGAGCCGCGCCAGCGAGTGCCCGAGCAGCAGCGTGGTCGTCGTCTGCCCCGCACCCCCGGTGCAGCCCAGCACGACGATGCGGCGGCTGCCGTTGATGGCGGTCCTGGCGCGGTCTTCGTCGTTGTCCCCGTCGGACCCCGCGACGACCTGCGACACCCGCCGCCAGGTGGCCTCGGAGCCGCGCTCGGCCGGGATGAACGGCGCGGGCGGCTGCCCCTTGCGCAGCCGCTCCTTCTGCCAGTCGACCGCGGGCGCCGGCGCCTCAGGCTCGACCGCGGAGTCGGCCGAGGCCGCCAGCCTGCGCAGCCGCCGGAGCGCGTCGGGCCGGATCGGCGGCGACGACACCTCCTCGGCCACCGGCTGCTCCGGCGCGGGAGCGGGCACCGCGTGCTCACCCGCGACCTCACGCCCCGGCTCGGCCGGACCGTCCTCCACCCGCGCGGGCGGCACCGCCACGTCGGGCGTCTCCGCCGCCGCGTGCCTCCCGCCCCGCGCCGCCTCAGCCTTGGCTTCGGTGACCTGATCTTCCGGCATCCCCGCATCGGCCGGCGCCGTCTCGGAAGACGCCTGCTTCGGCTTGGGCACCGGCGACCACGAGAGCCGAGGCCCCTCGACCTCAGCGGGCGACGTGCTCTCCGAAACCGGCCGCACCGGCGCCTCGGCGGCCGACCGGCTCGCCGTGTTCTCGGCGACGGAAGGCGTAGGCAGACCGGGAACCTGAGGCAGAACGTCATCCGGCGCGTGACGCCTGCGCCTACCCTCACCAGGCGGCCGCGAAGGAACCGCGGGCCCCTTGAACTGCGTCACGTTCTCCGTAGCCGGAGACGCAGGCGTCTCCCCCTGAGCCACCGGACGCCTGTCCTCACCGGGAACCGGGGACCGCAGCCCACTCGCCGTCGCCGGGAGCACAGGCTCGGCTTCATCCCGCGAAACCGCACGCGGCCTCTCCTCGGGAACTCGAGACTCAGCACCACCCGTCGCGGGGAGTGCAGGCTCGACCTCCTCCCGCGAAACCGCACGCGGGCCCCCCTCGGGAGCTCGGAACTCCAGGCCACTGGCCGTCGCCGGGAGCGCGGACACCTCCGGCCTGGCTTGCCTCCGAGGAACCGGACGCGTGTCCTCCTCCGAAACACGGGACTGTGTCACCGGAAGTGCGGGCGCCTCAGGAACCTCGCGCTTGGCCTCGCCTCCAGGCACCGGACGCGTGTCCTTCTCCGGAACCTGGGACTGTGCCACCGGAGGCGTGGGCACACCCGGCACCTCGCGCCTGGCCTCGCCCCGAGGAACGGGACGCGTGTCCCCTTCGGGAGCCTGGGACCGTGGCGCGCTCTCCGTCGCCTCGGGCTGGACCTGACTCACAGGCACATCGCGGGCCTGGGACCTCGGCACGCTCCCCATCGCCTGGGGTGCGGAACCGTCTGCGGGCTGGGACCGCGGCCTGTCCTCCGCAGCCGAGTGCGACGACATGTCCCGCCGGGCAGCAACGGGGCGCTGGGATTGGGGTGCGCTCTCCGCCGCCGAATGCGACGACACGTCGGCGGGCTGGGACCGCGGCCTGCCCTCCGCCGCTGAATGCGACGGCATGCTGGAACCCTCAGGCCGCCGGGCGGCCGGGCGCGCGGGCCGAGCCTCACCAGTGGGACGCTGGGACCCGGGCGCGCTCTCCGCAGTCGAGTGCGACGGCGCGTCTGAAGCCTCAGGCCGCGCGGCGGGCTGGGGCTTGTCCGACGGGTGGGCGAGGAACGCCGGTCGGAGCGGGCTGCCCGCGAACGGCCGCGAAGGGTCCTTCGAAGCGCCGGCGGGTGACTCCCCAACCGGCCGGGCCAGTCGCGGCGGCTGGCCGAAGGACGCGGGGCGGCGTCTCGGCTCGGTGGGCTCGCCCGGGTAGGACTGCTTGTCGTCCGGGTGGCCGATCAACCGGGGTTCCGCGTGGGCGGCGGCCGTCGCGGTCAGCGGGGGCTTGACGCGTACCGGGATCTCCTCGACCAGAGGGGTCGCGGCGGCCGCGGCGGCGGCCACGGCCGGGCGGACCGTGGCGCGCTGGGGCTCGGGGGCGCGCTTGGGCTTCTTGACGCGGGCCTGGACGGTGCTCGCCCGCCAGACCTTCGCCTGGAAGTCGATCACGTCGGGCTCGCCGGAGGGCGCGAGACGGCACCACGTCTTCGGCTCGGAAAGGTAGCGCGCCTGCGACTGCATGAGTTCGGTCAGGCGTTTGTTCTCGATGACCGGACGGGTCGACAGCCACGTAACGATTCCCGGCGGAACGAGATAGATCACATGCCAGGGCGCGTCGAAGGGCAGACCGACCATTTGCAGGAGGACCCACCAGAAGGCGGAGACGCCGACGAAGACACCGATCCAGACGATGGGCAGCGGCATGGGCAGCCGCAGGTCGTAGAGCTTGTAAAGCCGCTTCTCAATTCGCCAGATATTGGTGTATGTAGGCAGATCCACCCGAATCCTCCTCTCCGCAACGTGCCAAAGGTCACTGGATGCCGAGCGCCCCCGCGATCGCCTTCGCCGTCACCTCGATGATGTTCGGCACATAGAAGATCACACCGATGGCGATCGCCAAGATGATGAACTGGACGAACCGCGTGATCTCCCTGGTGAAGAGGAAGAACAGCGCCACGACCGAGACGATCACCAGGAACAACGGCGCGAAGAACCGGCGCAGGAACTCGGCCAGTCCTTCGGTGTTGAGGCCGGTGCCCGTCCCCGGCGCGGGGGACGGCGCGAAGGCTGTCACGGTCTCGGCAATCGTTTGGAGAATCAATTCTCGCCCTCCCGGGGGTGTGGATCAGCGACGTCGTGGTCGTTCATGCGCTACCCCACGGACCGGCTCGCGCCCTGGACCGCCGCGACGAGCCATTTCTCGCCCTGCTTCTCCATGGTGAGCTGGTAGGCCTGCTCCAGCAGCGCGGGCTGCGCGGCCGGGTCGGCCGGGTCGGCGGTCGGGGCCGCGGCGGCCTCGCCCACCGTGATCGACCAGGTGACCGTCACGGTGATCTCGCGGCTCGTCTCGCCACCGAGCGGCGCGATCACGCTGTTGAGCTGGGCCAGCGTGAACTGCCCGCCGAGCCCCTCGATCGTGGCGCCGTCGGCGGCGTAGAGCTTCAGCTCGGCGGCGTTGCCGGAGGCGTAGGCCCGGAAGAACCCCTCCAGGGTCTGGCGCAGCTGGTCTTCGAGACCGGCGTCGCGGTCGGGACCTGCTACGGCGGGCAGCCCGGCGGCTCCCCCGGACGGCAGCAGCGCGGGCAGGCCGGACACGACGAACCGGCCGTCGGCCTGGTAGATCGGCACCGACAGCAGCCAGCGGCGCGCGCCCGACTGGAAGCTCACCGTCACCCGCGCGTTGTTCGCGTCGGTGGCCTCGATCGACTGGAATTGAATGGCGCCCGCGGCGAAGCGGCCGAATCCATTCCACCCGAATCGCCTTTCCACCCCGTCGGCGAGGAATTCGGTGAGTCGGATGTCACGCTGCTCGGGATTCGTGCCGTCGAAATTCAGATAAACGGCGGCGAACTGATTGGCGAACGCCGCTCCCTGCTGCACCGGGAATCCGGAATCGGCCGGCGCGGACGGCGCGCCGGTGGCGCCCTGATTCGCCGTGAAACGCTCGAACGGCGCACGGACCCCATTGACGACGATCACGATGATGAGCGCCCACAGGACGGCCCGGCCGGTCCAGACGAGCCAGCGGCCGCCGCCCCCGCTCCAGCCCCTGCGGCGCATCGGCTCCCGTTCAGGCAACGGCGGATCCGTAGGAGGGTACGACTCTGGGTCGCCAGCGATCCGAGGATCCTGCTGGACGGTTGACCTGCGAGCCATCACGCCTCCGCTCGCGCCGATCCCCCCGGCTGGCGCGGTGTCGTCTTACTCTCGATCCGGTTATCCATGTTGAAGTAATCACCTTAGCGGCCCCGCCAATTGTTCCAGGAAAGCCACGCCCATGCTGCGGGCATCGCCCTAACCGGCCAAACCGAGTGTGCATGACACCGAGAGTGCCCGTACCGGCATGGATGACTACATAACGATGTTTGCGCAGGCCACTGCGGCAAAATGTATCCCGCGCGCCATCCAGAGGTAACCAAACGGCTCTGACACTCAGTCCCGCGTCTTGCACCTGTAGTAGAACCCGAGTATGTCCGTGATCATCTTAGTGGTCGCCCTCGCGCTGGGGGCGGGGTTCGGCGCGGTGACGTCGCTGGCCAACGCCCTCTCCGGCGAGTTCGCCGACCTGGAGAGCCGGGAGCACACGACCGGCGGGTGGTCGGTCCCCGAGATCGTGAGCGTGGTGCTCGACTCGGGGTGGGCCTGGGCGGGCCTGGCGATCTGCGCGGGCTGGCTGCTCACCCGCACGAGCCGGAGCCTGGTCCACGGGGCCGTCGTGGGGCCGGTGACGCTGCTGGCCGCCGTCGCGGCCTACGCGCTCGTCGACACCGCGCGCAGCGGCGCGCCGCTGTCCGGCTGGATCCACTCCGAGCCGTACTACTGGTGGATCGCCGCCGTCGTCTTCGGAGTGCCGCTGGGGGTCGTGGGGGCCTGCGCCCACCTGCCGGGGGTGGTCGGCCTGCTGGCCCGGCTCACCCTGCCGATCGGCGCGGCGGTGCAGATGGTGGTGCTGCCGCCGGGCCGCAACGAGGTCGTCAGGGACATCGGGCAGGTGGTCGTCTGGACGGCCGCCGCCCTGTTCGCCGCGTTCGTCGTGGCCCACGCGCTCAGGCGGCGGTCAGCGGGCACCGCCTGACCCGGCCCGGTGGAGCCGCCATCCGGCGTACAGGAGAACGAGGGCGAGCGCCCATTCCAGGCCGAGGCCCGTGCCCACCCCGACGGCGTCGCGCAGCGAGAAGTGGTCGAAGTGCCGCAGGTGGAAGAGGAAGTGCGTGCCGGCGTAGATCACATATCCGATGAGCGCCGACAGCACGACCCTGCTCTCCAGGACCCAGGCGGCGAAGAACAGCATGGCGGTCAGCGCGAGGCCGAGCCCGCCGACGTCGGAGACCAGGTGCTCGTTGTACGGCGGGTCGAGGCTCACCGTCGGGAAGTCGTCGTAGAAGGACCGGGGAAGGACGTACTGCCAGACCGAGACGACCGTCTGCAGCGCGGCCAGCAGGAGCAGCCCGGCGCGCACCCATTTCTTCAGAGGATTCACGCACGGGGTGACGTCCCGGGCGGAGCGGTCCGTGACACGGGCCGGTGTGAGGCTCATCACGCGACCGCCATGTCACGGAAGCGCCCCTCCGCTCTGTCCTCCTCTCGAAGCGCGTTCGAGAGGAGAAGATCATGAGGATCGCGGTCGCGGGTGGCACCGGCTCGGTGGGGCGGCACGTCGTCGAGGCCCTGCGGGCCCGGGGACACGAGCCCCTGGTGCTGTCACGCGGGCAGGGCGTCGACCTGCTGGCCGTGTCGGGCCTGGACGCGGCCCTGACCGGGGCCGAGGTGGTCGTGGACGTCAGCAACATCAGCGCGACCGGCAAGGCGGCGGCGGTCAGCTTCTTCGACCGGGCGGGCCGCAACCTCACCGAGGCGGCCCGGCGGGCCGGGGTGCGGCACCTGGTGTCGCTGTCGATCGTCGGCGTCGACCGGGTCAAACTGGGCTACTACACCGGCAAGCTGCGCCAGGAGGAGATCGTCAAGGCGGCTGGGGTGCCGTGGACCATCCTGCGGGCCACCCAGTTCCACGAGTTCGCCGGCCAGTTCCTCAGCGGGATCCCCGGACCGCTCGCGCTGGTGCCGACGGGACGCGTCCAGCCCGTCGCCGCGTGGGAGGTCGGCGAGGCGCTGGCCGACCTCGCCACCGGATCGCCGCAGCGGATGGCCCCGGAACTCGCCGGCCCGCAGATCGAGTCGCTCCCGGACATGGCCCGCCGCCTCATCGCGGCCGGAGGCGCCAGGAAGCGCCCGGTCCTGCCGCTCCACCTCCCCGGCGGGATGAGCGCCGGGCACCTCGTGCCGACAGGTCCGGGGCCGCGCGGCACCCAGACCTTCGCCGAATGGCTGAAGCAGCAGAGCTGGTGACCTCTGCTCCGGAACGCGGTCTGCCACTCCGGAGGCGTAACGGAGAAAGGGCTTTGAAGAATCAGACGTTGAAGCGGAACTCCACCACGTCGCCGTCGCGCATGACGTAGTCCTTGCCCTCGATGCGGGCCTTGCCGGCCGAGCGGGCGGCGGCGACCGAGCCGGCCTCCATGAGGTCGGCGAAGGAGATGACCTCGGCCTTGATGAAGCCGCGCTGGAAGTCGGTGTGGATGACGCCGGCCGCCTCGGGGGCGGTGGCGCCCTTCTTGATGGTCCAGGCCCGGGTCTCCTTCGGGCCGGCCGTCAGGTAGGTCTGGAGGCCGAGGGTCTCGAAGCCGACGCGGGCGAGCTGCGCCAGGCCCGACTCGGCCTGGCCGACCGACTGGAGCAGCTCCAGGGCCTCCTCGTCGGACAGCTCGACCAGCTCCGACTCGATCTTCGCGTCGAGGAAGACCGCCTCGGCGGGGGCCACGATGGCCGACAGCCGGGCGCGGAGGTCGTCGTCGACGAGTTCGTCGGCGTCGAGATTGAAGACGTAAAGGAACGGCTTGGCCGTCAGCAGGTGGAGCTCGCGCAGGTCGGTCAGGTCGATGCCCGAGGCGTAGAGGGTGGTCCCGCCGTCGAGGATCTTGAAGGCGGCCTCGCACGCTTCCAGGGTGGCCTTGCGGTCCTTGTTGTTGCGGGCCTCCTTCTGAAGCCGCGGGATCGCCTTCTCGATGGTCTGCATGTCGGCGAGGATCAGCTCGGTGTTGATCGTCTCGATGTCGCGGCCGGGCTCGACGCCGCCGTCGACGTGGGTCACGTCGGGGTCGTTGAACACCCGGATGACCTGGCAGATCGCGTCGGTCTCGCGGATGTTGGCGAGGAACTGGTTGCCCCGGCCCTGGCCCTCGGAGGCGCCCTTGACCAGGCCCGCGATGTCGACGAACTCGACCTTGGCCGGGAGGATCTTCGCCGAGTCGTAGATCTCGGCGAGCTTGGCGAGCCGGTCGTCGGGCACGCCGACGATGCCCACGTTGGGCTCGATCGTGGCGAACGGATAGTTGGCCGCGAGGGCGTTGGCGCTCTTGGTCAGCGCGTTGAAGAGGGTGCTCTTGCCGACGTTGGGGAGGCCGACGATCCCGATGCTCAGGCTCACGGAATTCGAGTCTATTGGAATCCGGTACGCCGCTCGTCAAACCCGCTCCCAGGCAAACTCTGGGTCGTCTGGGGGTATGCGGAGGGCGAGCCTCCCTCTACCGCACGGAAAAGCCTGGGATCATCCAGGACGTGGATGTCCTGGCTCTCGCTCTCCAATTGCTGGTGGGCCTGGCGGCCGGGCTCGCCATCGGGTTCGTCGTCGGGCGCGCCCGGTCGGCGGGCGCGAACGCCGAGGCCGCCGTCCGGCTGGCCGACGCCGAGGCGCGCGCCCGTGCGGCCGAAGACAAGGTGGTGTACGTCGAGGAGCAGCTCGCCGAGCGCTTCCAGGCCCTGTCGGCCCGCGCCCTCGACGTCAACAACCTGCGGTTCCTCGAACTCGCCGAGAACCGCCTGAACACCTCCCGCGCCGAGGCGGCGGGCGACCTCGACCTGCGGCGTGAGGCCGTGGAGAACCTCGTCGGCCCGCTCCGCGAGACCCTCGCCAAGGTCGAGGACCAGCTCCGCGAGAGCGAGACGGGCGCCCGGGTGGCCCGCGCCGAGCTCTCCCAGCAGATGGAGTTCGTCCGCCTCAGCTCCGAACAGCTCAAGACCCAGACGAACGCGCTGGTCCGGGCGCTGCGGCGGCCCGAGGCGCGCGGGCGGTGGGGTGAGCTGCAGCTGCGGCGGGTGGCCGAGATCGCCGGCATGGCCCGGTTCTGCGACTTCGACGAGCAGGTCACCGCGACCACGCCCGACGGGCCGGTCAGGCCCGACATGGTCGTGCGGTTAAGCGGCGGCAAGAACATCATCGTCGATTCGAAGGTGTCGCTGGCGGCCTATCTGGAGGCCTCCGAGGCCGGCGACCCCGACCTGGCCGGCGCCCGGCTCGACGCCCACGCCCGCCACCTGCGCGACCACGTCGACCGGCTGGCGGCCAAGACCTACTGGCAGGCCTTCAGCCCCGCGCCGGAGTTCATGGTGCTGTTCATCCCGGGCGAGGCGTTCCTGGCGCCCGCGCTGGAGCGGGATCCGGCCCTGCTCGAATACGCGATGAACCGCCGGGTCCACATCGCGACGCCGACCACGCTGATCACGATGCTGCGCACCGCGGGCTACGCCTGGCAGCAGGCGGCGCTGAGCGAGAACGCCAAGGCCGTGTTCGACCTCGGCAAGGAGTTGTACGACCGGCTCGGCGTTCTCGGGCGGCAGGTCGACGTTCTGGGAAGATCATTGACGCGGGCCGTGGCGGCGTACAACCGGACGGTCGGCTCTCTGGAGAGCCGCGTCCTGGTGAGCGCCCGCAAGATGTCCGACCTCGGGCTGGTCGACACGCCTCTGCCGGCTCCGCAGCCGGTCGAGGAGTCGCCCCGGCCGATGTCGATGCCCGAGCTCGTCGGGGACGACCCCGGTTATGACGGTAGTTTGAGCCACCAGGGAGGGGGGCCGGAGAGATGAAGGTGACCGCGCGCGGCGCCATCACGCTGCTGTTCCTCGTCTGCCTGCTCGGACAGTTCGTCCTCGCGGGGCCGCTCTTCGTCGTGGGGGTGCTGGCGGCGATCTGGCTCGTGAACCCCCGCGACCTGCTGACGCTGGTGGTCTCCCCGCCGCTGGTGTTCTTCGTGGCGGCCTTCGTCGTGGAGATCCTGAGCGCGCTGGGCGCCGACTCGGCGCTCCAGTCGCTGGGCCTGGGCATGTTCACCACGCTGTCGGCGGTGGCCCCGTGGCTGTTCGCCGGAAGCGCCCTGGCGCTGGGCCTGGCCTGGTATCGCGGGCTCCCCCAGAGCGTGAAGGCCACCCGCGAGGACATGCGGAACCGGGTGCCCGCTCCGCGCAGGAGCAAGGAGTTCGACGCCGAGCCCGAGGGCTACTTCGAGCCCAAGGTCTACGGGACCGTCAAGGAAGAGCGCCCCCAGACGTGAGACCCACCCGGGCGGGTGGGTCTCGTGCCGCCGGTCAGGCCCTGGCTCAAGCCCTGGGGCGCAGGTCCTTGCGCAGTTCGTGGGGCAGCGCGAAGCGCATGCTCTCCTTGACCGACTCGATCTCCTCGACGTCGCCGAAGCCCGCCTCGGCGAGCTTGGCCAGCACGCCCTCGACCAGGATCTCCGGCACCGACGCGCCGCTGGTCACGCCGACCGTGGTGACGCCCTCAAGCCAGGCCGGGTCGAGGAACGAGGCGTCGTCGACGAGGTAGGAGGCGTCGGCGCCGTAGTCGAGGGCGACCTCGACCAGGCGCTTGGAGTTGGACGAGTTCTCCGACCCCACCACGATCACGAGCTCCGCCTGGGCGGCGATCTCCTTGACCGCCGTCTGGCGGTTGGACGTCGCGTAGCAGATGTCGTCGCTCGGCGGGTCGATCAGGCCGGGGAACCTGTTCTTGAGGCGGGTGACGGTCTCGGTGGTCTCGTCGACCGACAGGGTCGTCTGCGACAGCCACACGACCTTCGACGGGTCGCGCACCTGCACGGTCTCGACGCCTTCGAGCCCGTCGACCAGGCGCACGTGGTCGGGGGCCTCACCGGCGGTGCCCTCGACCTCCTCGTGGCCCTCGTGGCCGATCAGGAGGATGTCGTAGTCCTGGGCGGCGAAGCGCTTGGCCTCGTTGTGGACCTTGGTGACGAGGGGGCACGTGGCGTCGACGGTCTTCAGGTTCCGCTGCGCGGCCTCCTGGTGGACGGCCGGGGAGACCCCGTGGGCCGAGAACACGACGATCGCGCCCTCGGGCACCTCTTCGGTCTGGTCGACGAAGATCGCGCCGCGCTCTTCGAGGGTCTTGACGACGAAGGTGTTGTGGACGATCTGCTTGCGCACGTAGATCGGCGCGCCGTACTGCGCCAGTGCCCGCTCCACCGCTTCCACGGCCCGGTCGACGCCGGCGCAGTAACCGCGCGGCTTCGCCACCAGGACACGACGGCGATCTGTAATGGTCGCGGGGGTCTGTGACGTCATGGTCTCATGCTACGTGGATGGTCTGCAGTGGCTTGACCTCCGCCCACGACAGTCTTGCCAGACTGCGACATCAACGGAATATCTCCTGGGAGCTGCCCATGTCCCTCTTGCGAACGATCACCAAGCCCATTCGCGAGGCGTACAACCATCGTGACGAGATAACACAGAAGGTGAAAGACCTCCCCATGCTGGCGCTCCAAGGCGCGCTGAGTGGCGTGGGGCAGGCGATCCTGCTGGGTGACCGCGTCCGCACGTCCCTGAAGCGCGCCACCGGCGGTTCGGCCGACGAGCCCGCCGTGGACACGTCCCGGCCGGGGGTGAAGTCCGTCTCCGACATCGTGGTCGAGGGTGAGGACAGGCCGCGCCGCGAGCCGGTCATCTTCGCTCCCCGCCCGAAGGATGACAAACCGGAACCGGTTATCTTCCAGCCCGGGGGTAGCGGCCCGAAGGGCGACCGCCTGGTTGCCTCGGGCGCGAAGACCGAACCGGCCGCGCCCGGTCCCGAGGAGACAAGGGGAGCCGTGCCGACGACCGAGAAGAACGCCCCGTCCACCGCTGGCGAGACCGAGGCCACGACCAGCCCGGTGACCAGTCTCCCCGCCACGGGTGACTCACCGGCTCCCGCCCGCCGCGCCACCGACCCCGTCGAGCCCGCCCCCGTGAAGCCCGCCGCCGACGACAGCGCCTCGTCGGACTCGAAGGGTTCCGCCGAGGACGAGGTGGCCGAGACCGCGACCCACCCCGCCACCGACCCCGACGCCACCCCCGAGGCCACCGAGAGCGCCAAGGCGGAGCAGGAGGACAAGCCCGCCCCCAGCCCCGCCCAGGCGGAGAAGGCCGCCGAGCCGCAGGGCCAGCGGACCACCGAGCCCTCCTCCGACCCCTCGCTGGCCGGCGAGCCCGCCGTCCCCTCGAAGATCCCGCCGACGCCCAAGCCGGCCAAGAAGACCCCCGGCGTCCCCGTCGCCGACGAGGCCGTGGAGGAGATCCCCGCGGGTCACGTCGAGGAGCCCCCGGCCAGGGACCTGCCGCCGGAGCCCATCGCCGGCTACGCCGAGCTGACCTTCGCCTCGCTGCGCGCGCGGATGCGCGGACGGTCGGCGGCGGAGATCCAGAGCTGGCTCGACTACGAGAAGGCGAGCACCGCACGCGCCGAAGTGATCCGAATGTTCGAGAACCGGCTGGCCAAGCTGGAAAGCTGAGCAGGTGAGCGCGAAGACCTCCCCCGAGGCGCCCCTGCCCGTCAGGTCGGTGCTGCAGATGGTCGCCCAGTGGATCGGGAAGCTCGGCACGGTCTGGGTCGAAGGCCAGATCACCGAGCTGACCGCCCGGGGCGGCACGGTGTTCATGACGCTGCGCGACCCGGTGGCCAACGTGTCGGCCCGGGTGACGTGCGCCAGGAACGTCTACGAGTCCAGCCTCCCGCGCCCGGTCGACGGCGCGCGGGTGGTGGTGCACGTCAAGGCCGACTTCTGGGTCAACCGGGGGTCGTTCGCGTTCACCGCCCTGGAGATCCGGCCCGTCGGGGTCGGCGAGCTGCTGGCCCGGCTGGAGCGGCTGCGCCAGGTGCTGGCCGCCGAGGGCGTGTTCAACAACGACCGCAAGCGGCGGCTGCCGTTCCTGCCGGGGACGGTCGGGCTGATCTGCGGGCGCGACTCGGCGGCCGAGCGTGACGTGCTGGAGAACGCCCGCAGGCGGTGGCCGGCCGTCCGGTTCAAGGTCGAGCAGGTCGCGGTGCAGGGCGGGCTGGCGGTCGCCGAGGTGACCGACGCGCTCCACCGGCTCGACGCCGACCGCGAGGTCGACGTGATCATCGTGGCCCGGGGCGGCGGGTCGCTGGAGGACCTGCTGCCGTTCTCCGACGAGTCGCTGGTCCGGGCGGTCGCGGCCTGCCGCACCCCCGTGGTCAGCGCGATCGGCCACGAGCAGGACTCGCCGCTGCTCGACCTGGTGGCCGACCTGCGGGCCTCCACCCCGACCGACGCCGCCAAGAAGGTGGTCCCCGACGTCGGCGAGCAGCTGGCGCTCGTCCACCAGCTGCGCGACCGGGGGCGGCGGGTCGTCGGGGGGTGGCTGGAGCGCGAGCTCGCCTGGCTCCACTCGGTGCGGTCGCGGCCGTCGCTGGCCGATCCCGTACGCGAGATCGAACGGCGCGCCGAGCAGGTCGAGGGCCTGCGCGACCGCACCCGGCGGGTGCTCGACCACTCGCTCCACCGCGGCTCCGACAGCCTGGAGCACCTGCGGGCCCGGCTGGTGGCGCTCTCCCCGGCCGCCACCCTCGAACGCGGCTACGCGATCGTCCAGAAGCCCTCGGGCGAGGTGGTCAGGAAGGCCGCCGGACTCACCGAGGGCGAGGAGCTGACCGTCAGGTTCCCCGACGATCGGGTCGGGGTCGAGGTCACCGGCCTCTAGGGTGGGCAGCGTGGCTGACGAGAAGACGCCGTCCTACGAGAAGGCGCGCGAGGAGCTGACCGAGGTGGTGCGCCGCCTGGAAGCGGGCGGGCTGACCCTGGAGCAGTCGATCGAACTCTGGGAACGCGGCGAGAAACTGGCCGCGATCTGCGAAGACTGGCTCCAGGGCGCCAGGGTCAAACTGGCCGCCGCGATGGCGGAGCGCCGCCCGGAGCCCGCTTCCGGCGACGCGCCGTTCTAGGGCTGTCTGATGTAGGCGACCCCGAAGAGGCTGTCGCCCCGTGCTCCCGCCGCGTCGTGACACCAGATGTAGACGCTCAGCTTGGGCGGCGCGGCGTAGGAGTCGATGGTGCCGAGGTGGCAGTAAGTGTCGCCCGGCCCCGTCGCGGTGACCTGGACGTTGTCTCTCGTCTTGCCCAGGGTCTGCCACGTCAGCCGGTAGTAGCCGACGCCGAGCCGGGCGACCTCCGGTGTCTCCCCGTTGGAGCTGAACGACCGTGCTCCGTCGACCTCGGGGTCGGCCGGGTCGCCGGTGACGGTGACGTAGGCGGCGGGCGTGGCCGCGTCGCGGTGCAGACCGGAGCCGTCGGCGAACGACAACAGCCAGGGCGAGTCGGCGGGCGCGCCCCCGGCGATGGCGTGACAGACCACCGTGATCGCCGTCGCGGTGACCCCCCGCGGGGCACAGCGGGTCGCCGGGCCGTCGCCATAGGGCGTGACCTGGACGTGCCCCGTGTCCTCCGCGATCCCTTCCAGCACCACGCGGTAACGGCCGGCGCCCTCCCTGACGACCCGGTTGACGCCGCCCGCCGAGTTGAAGGTGCCGGAGCTGTGAACCGGGTCGACCGTGGCGGCGCCTCCCGCCCCGTCGTCGTAGGCGACGGTCGCGTAGGGGGCGGAGCCGGTGGCCGGGGCGGCGAAGAAGATCGTGAACCACCAGTCGGCCGGCGCGCCGGTGTGGTCGAAGCAGCGGACCTCGACCACCTGGTCGGGCCCGTCCGGGGCGTGGCCGACGACACCGCAGGTCCGGCCCCGGTAGACGGTCCGGTAGGCGGTGACGTGGGCAGTCCCGTCGGCCGAGGCGACGCCGGGCAGGCGCACGTCGTAGCGGCCGGTGCCGGTGTGGACGACCGTCGCCCGCCTGGCCAGCCCGGCGGTGGTCCACTGCCAGTACGGGTTGAGCTGCGTCTCCACCCCGATCGGGGCCTCCGTGGGAGTCGCGCGGTCCATGTAGGCGTAGCCCCATCGGGCGGCGGCGGGCGTGGGGCCGGAGGCGGCCACGAGGGCCTCGGCCATCCGGGTCCGGAACCGGGCGATCTCCTCGGTGCCCGGCTCGCTGACGGAGACCGCGCCACCCGCCCCTCCGGCGAGACCGCGCCGGACGTCGATCAGCGACCAGTCCTCGGCGCCGTCCAGCCCCTGGGCGTAGCCCCACTCCTCGGGATAGTCGTAGCCTCTGGGCCTGATCTCGGTGTCGTCGGCGACGGCCGTGACATCGCATATGCCGTTGAGGCCCGCGTAGACCATGCCGTACCGCGCCAGGTCGTCGGTTCCGGTCACCGGTGTCCGCACCGTGTCGTCGACCGGCGGCGTGCGGTCGGGGTCCGTGCCGTCGACGCACGCCTGGAACTCGCCGTTGACGTCGACCCGCACCGGCCCGGCGGCCCGCACGCCGTCGGCGTCCCAGTCCAGGGCGGCCGAACCGTCGCCCACCCGCAGCGTGCCCGAGTTGTCCCACCACGCCGCCATGACGTCGGTGGTGACGCCGATCCCCGAGCCCTCGTCCAGCGACATGCGGTCGAGTTCCGGCAGGACGCTGGTCGAGTAGCTGAGGGTGCTGACCTGGTCGAGCGCCTGCAGGAGCTCCTTGCCGCCGTTGGTCGCGGGGACCGAGGGAAGCCGGGTCCTCCATTCGCCGAAGTCCGGGATGCCGACGAACCCGTAGGTGTAGTTCATCACCGAGAGGTAGTTCGGCTTGAAGTTGACCTCCTCGTCACCGCCGTGGTCCAGCCCGATGGCGTGGCCGAGTTCGTGGACGAAGGTCCCGCTCTGCGCCCGGACGGGGATGGGCCGACCCGGCCACGTGCCCAGCGTCACCATGAAGTCCGGACCGTCGCAGCAGACCCCGCCGCTGGTGGACGCGTCGTGCCGGAACCCCCAGAGGTTGTAGCGGAACAGGCCCGACCGGCCGGCCGTGAAGTTGGCCGCCCGGTGGCGCTGGAAGGGCGTCTGACCTCCCTGCTCGACGTTCAGCGGCCGGACGCGTTCCTCGGGGGAGACGGGAATCAGGTCGTCGACGTGGACCAGGAGCTGAACGCCCGGCCGGGTCTCCTGCCCGTACGGGCACGAGACCATGGCGGGCAGCGGCGCCGCGTCGAACATCGCCACGGCCTCCGTGAACGCGGCGTTGTCCGGCTGGTGGTCGCCCGTGGCGGTGCCGTCGCTCAGCCAGTCGACCTCGACGGCGACGGTGGTCCGGCAGGGGTCGGCGCCGTTCGCGGGGAGCCAGGGGTCGCCCGGCAGGCCGGTCAGTTCGATCCGGTCACTCAGGCCGTCGCCGTCGCTGTCCTGGTCGAGGGTGCTGAAGAACTGGTCGGCGTTCTTCCGGAACGTGTGCAGGGACGCGCCCGGCGCGGCGGTCCGGTCGAAGAAGACCGTGCCGTCGTCGAGGCTCTCGATCCTGAGAGCGGTCATGGTCCAGTTGTCGGCCCTCCAGTCCTCGGCGAAGGAGACGTGCTCGATCGTGAAGCCGGTCCGCAGTCCCTGGGCGGTGGTGCAGACGGGGAGGCGGGCGTTCCAGCGGAAGGTCTCGTCGCCCGCGTCCCTGGTGCCGCCGCGGTGGTAGGGACGGGTCGGGACGTCGATGGACCCGTCGCCGTCCCAGTCCTCGAACAGCAGGTCCTGACCGGCGACTCTGACGTGTTCGAAGGAGTCGTCCCTGATCCCGTCGCCGGGCACGGTCGTGACGGTGATCCGGAAGCGGCAGAACGGGCCGGGCGCGGGCTGGGCCGGGCCCTGGGGCAGTCCCGACGTGTCGATCGGCAGCGTGAGGATCTGGTCGCTGTTCTTCTGGAAACGGTGCATCACACTGCCCGGGTTCCGGCGGAACAGCTCCACGTCGTCGGTGCCGTCGGGGTTCAGGCTGGTGATCACCAGGCCGGCCAGGTCCCAGTTGTCGGCGTTCCAGTCGTCGGCGAAGGAGGCGTGCTCGATCGTGAATCCGCCCGCGAGACCGGCGGTGTCGACGCACACCGGCAGGCGGGCGGTCCAGTGATGGGTGGCCGAGGGCGCGTCGCCGGTGCCGCCCCGATGGTAGGGCCGGGTCGGGTCGTCGAGGACGCCGTCACCGTTCCAGTCGTCGAACAGAAGCTCCTGCCCGGCGACCCGGACGTGTTCGAGGGAGTCGTCTCTCAGACCGTCGTCGGGGCCGGTCGTGACGTCGAACCGGAAGCGGCAGAACTCGCCGGGTCCGGCCATGGCGGCGGGCATGCCCGCGCCGAGGAAGGCGACGGTGAGCAACAGGGCGGTCAGGACACGCCCCCAGAGGGTTCGCACGTCTCGACGGTAGGTATCCACGCTGCTGGAGGAAGGGGCGGCGAGTTATCCGTACAAGTCCGGACGCGCTCTGTAACCTTTCCGCGGCTCGCGCCGACTACCTGATGTGGCCGACCCGGAACGGATCACGAGCCGCCGTGACTTCGCCGTCGAGCTGACGCTGCTGCGCGAGGGCGCGGGGCTGACCGTCCGCCAGGTGGCGGCGAAGATCGGCGTCCGTGGCGCCCACAGCACCCTCGGCGACTGGTTCGCCGGGCGCGGCCTGCCGTCCACGACCTCACGCGAGTTGTTCCTCCAGGTGCTCCGGGTCTGCGGCGACGACCGGAGCGAGGCGTGGCTGGCGGCCTGGCTGCGGGCCCGGCGCGGGCCCGGTCCGCGTCCGGCCGGGCCGGAGCCCTATCGGGGCCTGGCCGCCTTCCGGCGGGAGGACGCCGGCTGGTTCTTCGGCCGCGACGACCTGACCGCGCGGCTGACCGGCTGGGTCCGCGACCGCGACAGGGGGCTGCTCGTCGTCGTCGGGCCCTCGGGGTCGGGCAAGTCGTCGCTGCTGCGGGCGGGCCTGCTCGCGGCGGTGCCAGAAGGGGTCGTCCGGACGCCGCTGGACCACCCGGAGCGGGCGCCGCTGGTCGTGATCGACCAGTTCGAGGAGGTCTTCACCGGCCTCGGCGAGGCCGACCGGCGGCGGGCCGTCACCGAGGCCGCCGCGCTGGCCGCCGGCACGGTGGTCGTGCTCGGCCTGCGGGCCGACTTCTACGCCCAGGCGCTCGCCCATCCCGAACTGGTCGCCGCCGAGCACCTGCCCGTCGGCCCCATCGACGAGCCCGGCCTGCGCGCCGCCATCACCGAACCGGCCCGCAAGGCCGGCCTGGACCTCGAAGCCGGCCTGCCCGACCTGATCCTGCGCGACCTGCGGCCCGGCGCGGGGGTGCTGCCGCTGCTCTCCCACGCCCTGTACGCCACCTGGCGTCACAGCAGGGGTCACCGCCTGACCATCGCCGACTACCACGCCGTCGGCGGCATCGCGGGGGCGGTGGCGCTCAGCGCCGACACGGCCTACGGCGACCTCACCGAACCGCAGCGGCTGCTGGCCAGACGCCTGCTGCTGCACCTGGTACACGTCTCCCAGAACGTCGCCGACACCCGCCGCCGGGTGGCCCGCGACGATCTGCCGGCCGACGCCGGGGAGGTGCTCGACCGCTTCATCGGCCAGCGGCTCCTGACGGCCGACGACGGAACCGTCGAGATCAGCCACGAGGCCCTGCTCACCGCCTGGCCCCTGCTGCGCTCGTGGATCGACGAGGACCGGGCGGGGCTGCTGGCCGCCCGCCGTCTGGCCGACGACGCGCGGGCGTGGGACGCCGAGGGCCGCGACCCGGCCGCGCTCTACCGGGGCACCCGGCTGGCCGCCGCCCGTGAGTGGAGCGGCGCCGACGGTCCCGGTTCGCTGGCGGCCGAGTTCCTGGAGGCGGCCATCACCCTGGAGCGGCGGGGCGGGCGCAGGGCGCGACGGCTGCTCGGGGCTCTCGTCACGCTGCTGCTGGTGGCCTGCGGCAGCGGGATCGCCGCCGTCAACGCCGCCGCGACCGCCGGGGAGCAGCGCGACATCGCCGTCTCACGGGAGGTCGCCGGGGAGGTCGCCGCGACAAGGATGGCCGATCCGGCGCTCGCCGCCCACCTGGCCAGGGCCGCCTACGGGCTGGCCCCGACCGTCGAGGCGAGGGGCGCTCTGCTGGGCGCGTTCGGCGAGCCGTTCAACGTACGGCTCACCGGCCACACCGACTACGTCAACGACGTCGCGTACGCCCCCGGCGGCCAGGTCCTGGCCAGCGCGGCCAACGACGGGACCGTGCGTCTCTGGGACGTGCGTGGTCCGCACCGCCCGCGCGCCCTCGTCACTCTCCCGGTGACCGGCACCTGGCTCTTTGTGCTCTCCTTCTCCCCCGACGGGCGCACGCTGGCCGCCACCGGGGCCGACGGAGTGCTCCGCCGGTGGGACGTGGCCACGGCCCGCCCCCTGCCCGCCCTGTCCCCGCCCGGCCGGGGCGTCACCTCCGCGCTCTTCGCCGGCGGGTTCCTGGCCGTGGCGGACCGCGACGGGGACATCGCGCTGCGCGACCCCGTCGACGGCCGGGTCCACGCCACGATGCGCGGGCATCGGGGCGGGGTGTCGCGGATGGCCGTGCACGACCGGATCCTGGCCTCCGCGGGCGACGACGGCACCGCGCGCGTCTGGGACCTGGCCACGGCCCGGCCTCTGGCGACCCTCGCCGGTCACACCGGAGGGCTGACGTCGGTGGCGTTCAGCCCCGACGGCGGGCGGCTGGTCACCGCCGGGGCCGACGGCACGGCCCGGGTGTGGGACCTCGCCGACCCGGCCCGGCCACGGCCGCTGACCACGCTGACCGGCCACAGCGGTCCGGTCCACCGGGCCGTTTTCACCCCTGAGGGGGACGCGGTCGTCACCGGGGGCGGCGACACCACGATCCGTTTCTGGGACGGCGACGGCCGCCAGATCGCGATCTACAACTCCCGTCCGGGCGCCCCGATCGACACCGGCACGATCTCCGGAATCGCCTTCAGCCCCGACGGACGGACCCTGGCGAGCAGTTCCTACGACCACCTGCTGCGCCTGTGGGACGTCCCCGGCCCGGCGCTCCCGGGCGGCGTCCGGCCGAACTGGGCCGCGCCCGGCGTGGTGATCACCGGGAACGGCCGTGAGGTGCGCCGGTGGGACGTCACCGACCCGCACCACCCGGTCGGCCGGAGGTTCGCCACGACCAGCGGCGTCGCCGAGGTGTCGGACGACGGGTCGCTGCTGGCCACCGGCGGCCCCGGGACCGGCATGCGGTTGTGGCTCCTCGGCGGGCTCGTCCCGCGCCTGCTGTCGATCGTTCCCGGCGCGGCCACGCCGCCCGACAGCGCCAAGTTCAGCGCCGACCGGAAGGTGCTCGTGGTGAACCCCACCCGCGACCGGGTGCTCCGCGTCTGGGACATCGGGGACCCCGCGCGGCCGAGCCCAGCCGCCTCG
Organism: Herbidospora cretacea; assembly: GCF_001570605.1. Classification (GTDB taxonomy): domain Bacteria; phylum Actinomycetota; class Actinomycetes; order Streptosporangiales; family Streptosporangiaceae; genus Herbidospora; species Herbidospora cretacea. The sequence goes on from NZ_BBXG01000022.1 coordinate 147,748, forward strand.
GTGGCGGGCCACACCGCCACCGTGAATGCCATCGCCTTCGCCCCGGCGGGGCGGGTGCTGGCCTCCTTCGGCTACGACCGGACCGTCCGCCTGTGGGATCTGCGCGACCCCCGGAACCCGGTTCTGCTCTCGGTGCTCCGGGGTCACGACAACGCCGTCTACAACGGCGCGTTCTCGCCCGACGGCACGGTCCTGGCCACGACCAGCCAGGACGCCACGGTCCGCCTGTGGGACGTGGCCGACCCACGCCGCCCGGCGCCGCTGGCGGTGCTGCGAGGGCACGGGAGCTTCGTCGACTCGGTGGCCTTCAGCGGCGACGGCCGGCTTCTGGCGACGGGCGGCGGCGATCCCACGATCAACCTGTGGGAGGTGGCCGATCCCCGCCTTCCCCGGCGCTGGGCCTCGCTGACCGGCGGCCCGGTGACCGGTCTGATCTTCACCGGCCGCCATCTCGTCAGCGGCAGCGCCACCCGGCCCGCGCGGATATGGGACACCGACCCGGCGCGGGTGGGCGAGGCGGTCTGCGCCCGCGCGTTCCCGGCCCTCGGCGAAGAAGAACTGGCCGAGTATTTCCCCGGCGTCGATCCCGGCCCCGGCTGCTAGAT
>NZ_BBXG01000023.1 GCF_001570605.1 Herbidospora cretacea
TATTGGTCGGGGCCTTCGACGTTTTCACGAGGGTATAGCCCGGCCACTACGGCCGGGCTTTCGACGTTCTCCAGCATTGACCGGTAGGCCTGGCCCTGGCTGCCGGCGGTCGGCGTTTCAGGGGTTGGATGGTGAAGCCCGGCCAGTGCGGCCGGGAGTTCGAGGTTCCACGGGGTTGATTTCATGAGCCCGGCCATCGCGGTCGGGCTTTCTGCGTTTCTGGCCACCTCTCATGCCTTCTGGGCACACAGGCATCAATGACCCCAGGAGTATCCCCGCCACCGGCCGGCGGGGACGATCTCCGCTGGCTCCGCTCCGAGGAGGAGGCCCGGCAAACGTCCTCGGTGGCGTACAGGGCAATCTGCGCAGTCTGCGCTCTCCGGCCACGGCCAGACTGGGCGGATTGTCTAGGTTGAGCTGCGGATACTTGCTCTTCTGCCTCCCTTCTTGTTGTCATTTGTAGATGTTTGAGGAAGCGCAGTACTTCGCTCCTGTCGCCGCCAACGAGGACGGGTCTGTCACCGTTGAGCTCGCCAGGAGCCATCCGGGGTTCGCCGACCCCGTATATCGGGCGCGGCGTAACGCCATCGCCGGGCATGCCGTGGGTTACCGGCGTGGGGAGCCGATTCCGCACGCCGAGTACACCGACGAGGAGCAGGAGGTCTGGACTCTCGTCACGCGGGAGCTGGCCGCCAAGCACCGGAAGTACGCGATCAAGGAGTTCCTCGACGCCGCCGAGGAGCTCGGGCTGCCGAAGGATCGGATCCCGCAGCTCGAGGAGGTCAGTGAGCTGCTGAAGCCGCTCACGGGGTTCCGCTACCTGCCGGCCGCGGGGCTGGTGCCGCTGCGGGAGTTCTACGGGGTGCTGGCGGACTCGTACTTCCACTCGACGCAGTACATCCGGCATCACTCGGTGCCGTTCTACACCCCGGAGCCCGACGTCATCCACGAGGTCATCGGGCACGGCAACACGCTGGCCTCCCCCCGGTTCGCCGCGCTCTACCGGGTCGCCGGGGAGGCCGCCCGCAGGGTGGAGACCAACGAGGCGCTGGAGTTCGTGTCCAAGGTCTTCTGGTTCACCCTGGAGTTCGGCGTCATGCGGGAGGGCCGCGACCTGAAAGCCTACGGGGCCGGGATCCTGAGCTCGTACGGCGAGATCGAGGAATTCCGGGGCATGGACATCCGGCCCCTGGACGTGACGGCCATGGGCACGACCGCCTACGACATCACCAAATACCAGGACGTCCTCTTCGAGGCGGCCTCCTTCGACCACCTCGAAGACGTCGTCGGTCAGTTCTGGGCGAGCTGCGATGACGAGATGATCGCCAAGCTGCGTACTACGGCCTGATCAGCAGGGCGTCGCCGACGGCGCGCTCCGCGCCGTCCGAGGGCCTGTTGACGACCTTGCCCTTGACGACCATGGCGCTGGAGCCGCCGCCGTCGAGGTTGATGGCGTCGCGGGCGCCGAGCCAGCGCATGACGCTGGCGGCCTCGTGGTAGGAGGCGCCCACGGTGTGGCCGGGGTCGCGTCCGTCGATGACGGCCAGGATCAGCTTGCCGTTCTTCGTCACGCCCGCGAGGGTGCGCGGGTGGCGGCGGACGATCATGTTGATGTTGGCCATGCCGTCGGCCGAGGCGGTGATCCAGGTCTTGCCGTTCTTCACCAGGCCGACGCCGCCGCCGACGATGTGGGTGTCGGGCGTCAGCGGAACGGTCCGCTTCTTGCGCAGGTCGGTGACGGTCGTCTTGATCTGGACGGTGCCGCCCTCCGGGGCGTAGGCGGCGAGCCAGTCGGCGGCGGTGCCGGCGCCCTGGAGCACGCGCATGCCCTTCATGATCTTGGCGCCGGGTGAGCGCATCGCCTGGACGACGCCGTTGGCGTCGATGACGACCTCGGTGGTGCCGACCTTCGGGGTGCTGGCGCCGAACTCCTCGGTGTAGAGGACCAGTTCGCCGTCCTTGGCGACCCGGTTCACCCCGGCCACGGGGGCCTGCGCGCCGCCGGCGGCCACGGTGACCGACGACTTCAGCTCGGTGATGCGGGCGCTGCGGCCCTTGAGGACCACGCCGGTGCGGCCTTCGACGGCCTCGCTGAGCAGCCGGCCGCCCACGACCGAGATGCCGGTGGGGTCGCCCCGGTAGGCGGCGCCGGTGTGGATGTCGAAGAAGCCGCCGTTGACCCCGGCGATCGCGCCGGCGCCCTTGGCCATGTCGGTGACGCGTTCCCGGACGGCGGTCTTCTTGCCGAGGCTGGCGGCGAAGCTGCCCCGGAAGGTCCGCGGGTCGACCATGAGGATCTTCATCGACCACGGGCCGGCGGTGACGAAGCCGTCGTCGCCCGTGTAGTCGGTCTTGGCGCTGATGCCCGCCTTCTTGAGCTCCTTGACGACCTTGTCGGCCTCTTTCGCCTTGCTGAAGGGCCACTGGCCGATCCGGACCATCCAGTAGTCCAGGGCGGGGTAGTCGGCCACGGCGGGGCGGGTGAACTTCACGATCACCGGCTCGAACCCGGCCGTCTGCACGGCCAGGGCCTGCTTCTCCGCGGTGCGCTGGGTGTACGCGTCCTTACCCGCGACCAGCACCGTGACGGTGTAGCCGTCCTTGTTGGAGCCATGCCGCAGGGTGATGAGCTCGATGCCAGGGACGACCATTTTCGACGACGTCTTCGCCACCGCGGGAACACCCAGCGGGAAACTCGACGTCGGAAGTGCGGTGGTCTTCTGGCTGTCAGCAAAAACCGGCAAAACGGGCAAAAGGGTTGCCGCTGCGGTAATTGCGACGGTCAGACGGCCTCTCATATGGTCTCTCCCCAATAGTGGTCGTGAGTGACCATCGTGGCGAGAATGGCGCATTTAGGGGGGCGAAACACGCCAATCAGTATGAGAAATCTCGACCGAAACGGGTATTGAGCCAGGTCAATACCCGGTCGTGGCCTGACGGACGAACTCCTGCGGGGAGAGCGCCTCGATGAAGCCGATGCGGCCGTCGTCGAAACGGCGCAGGCCCCAGTAGTGGCCGGTGGCGGAGCCGTACCAGATGCTCCAGTGGGGGAAGCGCGCCGACAGGGCGCGCACGATCGCGCGGTGGTCGGGGGCCGGGAAGGCGCGGGCGGGTGTCTCGGGCTCGGTTATCGTCACGGTCCGAGACAACCACGTCCCGGAGGGTGAACCCGGAATGCCCGGTTCGCGGGGTGGGGCAGGTTTTACACATGGAGCAAACGCGGCTTATCGCGCCTTGTCGCGGGGCGTCGGATTTACCCCCGGGCCAGTAGGGACGCCAACCGGGCCCCGTCAAGTCCCTCCACCGTGAGCCCCCGGAACCCCGTCATGGGGCCCGCCGCGACGAGCGCGTTGACGATCGCCTCCTCGGTGGCCTCGATGACGGCGTGGTAGAGCGGGTCGAGGTGGTCGTCGGCCATGACGGTGACCGGATAGGTCTTCGGGGTGACCGCGTCCAGGACGTTCAGCGGCAGGTCGCGGTTGCCGGTGCTGAAGCAGAGGAAGCCGTCGCCGCTGGAGTTCTCGCCCGCGCCGCCGGTCCGGCCGACGCCGAGCGAGGCGCGGCGGGCCAGGCGGGCGCACTGGTGCGGGAGCAGCGGCGCGTCGGTGGCCACGATGCCGATGATCGACCCGGCCCCCTCGTGGGGGACGCCCGAGGTTCCCAGGGAGCGGCCGACGTTGACGCCGTTCACGGTGAGCCGGTCGCGGTGGCCGTGGTTGGCCTGCACCAGCACCCCGACCGTGAGGCCGTCGACGACGCGGGAGGCGGTGCCGACGCCGCCCTTGAAGCCGTGACAGATCATCCCGGTGCCGCCGCCGACCGAGCCCTCCGCCACCGCGCCTCCGGAGGCGGTCGAGAAGGCGTCACGCACGTGCCCGGACGTCACATGGCGGCCCGCGATGTCGTTCAGGGAACCGTCCCAGGTCTCGCCGACCACGGGGAGCGACCACCCCTGGCCGCCGGGGTCGAGGGCCGCCAGGGTGTCGCGGACCACGCCGACCGACGCGGTCGAGGTCAGGCCGATCGGGGAGGCGAGCATGCCGAGTTCGCGCAGGTAGGCCATGCCGGTGAGCTCGCCGTTGCCGTTGAGCCAGTGGTATCCGGCGAACACCGGCTCGGCGAACGGCTCGCCGTCGTGCGGCACGATCACCGTCACGCCGGTCCGCACCGAGTCCCCTTCGATCAGGGTCGTGTGCCCGACGCGGACGCCCGGCACGTCGGTGATCGCGTTCCAGCGGCCCGTCTCGGCAAGCCCGATCACGATCCCGTGGTCACGTGCCCTCATCGGTTCTCCCGCCGGAACGACTCCAGCGCCATCAGCGCCACGTGGAGGGACAGGCACGACTCGACGTCGTCCAGGTCGGTCGACAGCACCCGTTCCAGGCGGCGCAGCCGGTCGTAGAAGGCCGGGCGGGACAGGTGGGCGCGCTGGGCGGCGACCGCCTTGTTGCGGCCGGCCTCCAGGTAGATCCGCAGGATGCGGGTCAGGTCGGTGTTCCGCTGGGCGTCGTGGGCCAGCAGCGCGCCGAGCTCGCGTTCGGCGAACGTCTGGAGCCGGGCGTCGTCGCGCAGCAGGTGGAGCAGGCCGCGCAGGCGCAGGTCGGGCAGCCGGTAGTAGGGCCGCCCGTCGGGCTGGCGGACGGCCACGTCGGCGACCTGTTCGGCTTCGAGGAAGCTGCGGCGTACGTCCCGGAGGGAGTCGACCGTCGAACCGGCGGCGAGGACGGCCCCGGCGGCGCGGAGCCGCTCGGCCAGCGTGGTGAGCGCGGCCTCGGCGCTCACCCGGGGCGGCAGCGGGAGCAGCACGCCGACGTGGGTCTGCCCGAGCGCGCCGACCAGGGCGGGCAGGCGGGCGTCGCGGCAGGCGACGGCGGTGAGGTCGGCCAGGTCGGCGAGCCTGATCTGTTCGTCGAAGGTGCCGTCGCCCGGGGTGATCGGCCTGATCGCGATGCTGACGAGCTTGCGGCCGGTCAGCGGCACGCCCACCGCGCGGGCGCGGGCGGCGGCCTCGTCGGGGTCGGCGTAGGCGTGGGTGAGGATCCCGGTGAGGATCGTGCCGTGGGCCTGGCGCTCCAGGGAGAGCTGGTGGCGTTCGAGGAGACGTCCGAGAGCGAGGGTGGTCGCGGCCCGTTCGGCCAGCACGATGTGGCGCGGACCCGGCGGCCGGTCGGTGAGCAGGATCAGCCTTCCCCAGTCCTGGCCGCGCGCGCCGACCACGGTGACCAGCCAGCCGGCCGCCTCGTCGTAGGCGGTGCGGCCCTCGGGGGAGACGGCCCGGGAGCGGGTCTCCCAGCTGGCCAGCAGCGCGCCGACGTCCTGCCCGGCCGAGTCGCAGGCGAGCACCTGGTGGGCCAGGTTCTCCAGCATCACCGGGCGGCCGGAGAACCGCGCCACCTGGGCGAGCACCTCGGCGGGCGAGGCGCCCTCGACCGAGAGCTCGGTGAAGATCTCGTGGAGCTGCTCGGAGGCGCGCAGCTCCTGGATCTGCGAGTCGATGATCATGTTGTGGACGGACTCGGTGATCTGCACGAACGGCGTCTCGCGGGCCAGCGTGATCAGCGGCAGCCCGTGGTCCTCGGCCGAGGCGACGACGGCGGCGGGCAGCTCGCTGACGAACCGGCGGCCCAGTTCCACCACCAGTCCGGAGGCGCCCACCTGGGCCAGGTCGGCCACGTAGTCGGCCAGTTTGTCGGGCTCGGGCGGCAGCGCCACGCCGGTGGTGAGCACCAGTTCGCCGCCGCGCAGCAGGGGCGCGATGTCGGTGATCTCGCCCACGTGCACCCAGCGGACCCGGCCGTTCAGCCGGTCGGCGCCCGCGACCACGGTGGGGTCGCCGCGCCGGACCGTGTCGAGGGAGAGCACGTCCGCGACAGTGGGGAGCATGTCAGCGAGACTAGCCGTTCAATGTGTCAGTTTGTCGCCTGGTTTGCTGACATGTCGGGGTTGCGGGTGAGCTTCATGGCCAGGCCGTCGAGCACCGCGAGCAGCCCGAAGTCGAAGGACAGCTGCCGGTGGACGAGCGGGTCGATCGACGATCCGGCGGACTCCTGGAAGCGCGCGTGGATCTCGGGGTGGGCGCGGGTGGCCCGCTCGACCGCCGGCGCGAGGTCCCGGTTGGCCTCCGCCATGGTCAGGCCCCGGCTCTTGAGCGCCGAGGTGTAGGCGGCCTCGGGTGCGGTGGCGCCGATCGTGTACGACAGCACCGCCGCCCCGGCGTAGTCGATGTCGGTCCCGGTGAAACCGGCGCGCGCCAGGGCCGCGCAGAGCGTCGCCGAGCAGTTGAGCGCGTTGGGGCCGAGGGCGGGGAGGGTGCCCAGCACGAAGGTGAACCAGGGGTGGGCCATGATCGCGGCCCGCAGCCCCCAGGCCACGTTGCTGGTGACCTCCCGCCAGCTCTCCGACTCGGGGATGCGGACCGCGCCGAAGACCTCGTCCATGGCCAGTTCGAGCAGTTCGTTCTTGTTGGCGACGTGCCAGTAGAGGCTGGTGGCCCCGGCGCCCAGCTTCGCGCCGAGCTTGCGCATGCTGAGCGCCTCCATGCCCTCGTCGTCGAGCAGCTCGACCGTCGCCCGGACGATCTGCTCGCGGCTGAGGCCCTGCTGCGCGCGGCGGGGCTTGGACTCCCGCGTCCACACGCTGGTGAAGCGCTGTTCCGGCATCCCTCCACAGTAAATCGCTCGCACACTGTTCGAGAATCGTCGTACAGTGTGCGAGTGACCTCGAACACTGTACGAGACCCCCGGCGTTGGTGGATTCTCGTCGCCCTCTGTCTCGCCGTGCTGGTTCTGGTGGTGGACAACACCGTGCTGAACCTGGCCATCCCGGCGCTCATGCGCGACCTCGGCGCCACGCCCGCCGACGTCCAGTGGATCATCGACGGCTACATCCTGGTCTTCGCCGGGCTGCTGCTGACCGCCGGATCCCTCTCCGACCGCTACGGCCGACGCAAGGCCCTGGTCTTCGGCCTGGTGATCTTCGGCGCGGCCTCCGGCCTGGCCATGCTCGCGACCGAGCCCTGGCACCTCATCGGGGCCCGCGTCCTGATGGGCGTGGGCGGGTCGTTCATGATGCCCTCGACGCTGTCGATCCTCATCACGGTCTTCGACGAGGAGGAGCGCCGCACGGCCATCGCCGCCTGGAGCGCGGTCGCCGGCGTCGGCGTGATCGCCGGGCCGACCCTGGGCGGCTTCCTGCTGCACAACTACTACTGGGGGTCGGTCTTCCTCCTCAACATCCCCATCGCGATCGTCGCGATCATCGCGGCGTTCCTGCTCATGCCCGAGTCGAAGGGCGAGCCCCGGGGCTTCGACCCGGTCGGCGTGGTGCTCTCGATCACCGGGCTGAGCTCGGCCGTCTGGGTCGTCATCATGCTGCCGCAGGAGGGTTTCGACCCGATCATGACGGCGGTCGCGGTGCTGGCGATCGGCGGGTTCGTGCTGTGGGAGCGCCGGGCGAGGCATCCGCTGCTGCCGCTGGAGCTGTTCCGCGACCGCTCCTTCTCCGGGGCGTCGTTCTCGATCGTGCTGCTCTCCTTCGGCGCGGGCGCGCTCATGCTGGCGCTCACGCAGTACCTGCAGTTCGTCCTCGGGTACGAGCCCCTCCGGGCCGGGCTCGCCCTCGTCCCCTACGTGGTGGCGTCCTTCGTCTTCAGCGGCGTCGGGGCGGCCCTGGGCAAGAAGGTGTCCAACAAGACCCTGATCGTGGTCGGCCTGACCGTGCTCGCCGCCGCCTTCGGCCTGCTGTCCACGCTCGACGTCGCCGACGGGTACGGCTTCCTCATCGCCTGCCTGGTCGTCATGGGCGTCGGCGGCGGCCTGGCCGGTCCGGCGGCCTACGCCACCCTGATGGGCGCGGTGCCGCCGCAGCACGCCGGGGTCGGCTCGGCGCTCAACGACACCGTGCAGCAGGTCGGCGCGGCCCTGTCGATCGCGGTGCTGGGGAGCGTGCTGGCGGCGGCGTACACGGCGGCGATGCCGGCCGACGCGCCGGAGGCCGCCCGGGAGTCGGTCAACGCGGCGCTGGACAGCGGGGTGGCCGGGCTCGTCCAGGCGGGCAAGGAGTCGTTCCTGTCGGCGATGTCGATCGGGTCGTGGGTCGGGGCCGGGTTCACGCTGCTCGCGGCCCTGGTCGCGATGGTCGTGCTGCCCCGCAAGGCCCCGGTTCCCGAGCCCGTCGCCGAGCCCGTCAATATGTAAGGCGATGCGTGGATGGTCCGACATGATGTGGGTATGGCCCGACCTTATGAGCCGGGATACTCAAGGCATGTCGGACCTTCTTGCCCGCCACCGCGCGGTGATGCCCAACTGGCTGGCCCTCTACTACAACGAGCCCATCGAGATCGTCGGCGGCAAGGGCAACCGCGTCGTGGACGCGAGCGGGAAGTCCTACCTCGACTTCTTCGCCGGCATCCTGACGAACATGATCGGCTACGACGTCGCCGAGGTCCGCGACGCCGTGGAGCGCCAGATCGCCACGGGGGTCGTGCACACCTCGACCGTCTACCTGCTGCGCGGCCAGGTCGAACTGGCCGAGAAGATCGCCCGCCTGTCGGGCATCCCGGACGCCAAGGTCTTCTTCACCAACTCCGGCACCGAGGCCAACGAGACCGCCCTGCTGCTGGCCACCTACGCGCGCAGGACCGACCAGATCCTGGCCATGCGCCAGAGCTACCACGGCCGCTCGTTCGGCACGGTCGCGGTCACCTCGAACCGCTCGTGGAAGAACAACTCGCTGTCGCCGCTCAACGTGCACTTCCTGCACGGCGCCGACCGGCACCTCACGCAGTTCAGGGGCATGAGCGACGAGCAGTACATCGCGGCCTGCGTCGACGACCTCAGGCACGTGCTGGCCACCGCGACCGGCGGTGACGTCGCGGCGATCATCGCCGAGCCGATCCAGGGCGTCGGCGGCTTCACCATGGCGCCCGACGGGCTGTTCCGCGCCTACCAGGAGGTGCTCGCCGAGCAGGGGATCCTGTTCATCTCCGACGAGGTGCAGACCGGCTGGGGCCGCACCGGCTCGGCGTTCTTCGGCATCCAGAACCACGGCGTGACGCCCGACATGATGACCTTCGCCAAGGGCCTGGGCAACGGCTTCGCCGTCGGCGGCGTCGTCGCGCGCGGCGACCTGATGGACAACCTGCACGCCGTCGGCCTGGCCACCTTCGGCGGCAACCCGGTCGCCATGGCCGCCGCCAACGCCACGCTCGACTACGTGCTCGACCACGACCTCCAGGCCAACGCCGCCAGGACCGGCGCGATCATCATCGACGGCCTGCGCGAGGCGGCCCCGCGCCTGCCGGTGGTGGGCGACGTGCGCGGCAAGGGCCTGATGTTCGCGGTCGAACTGGTCGCCCCCGACGGATCGCCGTCGCCGGAACTGGCGGCCAAGTTCATGGAGGAGACCAAGAAGCTCGGCCTCCTGGCGGGCAAGGGCGGCCTCTACGGCCACACCATCCGCATGGCCCCGCCTCTCACCCTGACCGAAGAGGAGGCCCGAGAGGGACTGGGCATCATCATCACCGCCCTGGAGAACCTATGAGTGACAAGCGCATCACCCACTGGATCGGCGGAGCCCCCCGGGACTCCGAGCGGTCCGGCGACGTGTACAACCCGGCCACCGGCGAGGTGAGCGCCCAGGTGGCGCTGGCCTCCGCCGACGACGTCGACGCCGCGGTGGCCGCCGCGAAGGCCGCGTTCCCCGCCTGGCGGGACGCGTCGCTGGTCAAGCGCGCCCACGTGCTCTTCAGATTCCGGGAGCTCCTGTACGCCAACCGCGACGCCCTCGCCGCCCTGATCTCGGCCGAACACGGCAAGGTCCACTCCGACGCCCTCGGCGAGGTCGCGCGCGGCCTGGAGGTCGTCGAGTTCGCCTGCGGCATCCCGCACCTTCTCAAGGGCGGCTTCTCGGAGAACGTCTCGACCAACGTCGACTCGTTCTCCCTGCGCCAGCCGCTCGGCGTGGTCGCCGGGATCACCCCGTTCAACTTCCCGGCCATGGTGCCGATGTGGATGTTCCCGGTCGCCATCGCGTGCGGCAACGCGTTCGTCCTGAAGCCCTCCGAGCGCGACCCCTCGGCCTCGCTCCTGATGGCCGACCTGTGGAAGCAGGCGGGGCTGCCCGACGGCGTCTTCAACGTCGTCCAGGGCGACAAGGTCGCGGTGGACCGCCTGCTCGACCACCCCGACGTGAAGGCCGTCAGCTTCGTCGGCTCCACCCCGATCGCCCGCCACGTCTACGAGACCGGCACCGCCCGCGGCAAGCGCGTCCAGGCGCTGGGCGGCGCGAAGAACCACATGCTGGTCCTCCCGGACGCCGACCTCGACCTGGTCGCCGACTCGGCGGTCTCGGCGGGCTTCGGCTCCGCGGGCGAGCGCTGCATGGCCATCTCGGTCGTCCTCGCCGTCGACCCGGTCGGCGACGAACTGGTCGAGAAGATCGCCGCCCGCGCGCGCAAGATCAAGGTCGGTCCGGGCGACGACCCGGCCTCGGAGATGGGCGCGCTGGTCACGAAGGTCCACCGGGACAAGGTCGCCTCCTACCTGGACCTCGGCGAAGGCAAGATCGTCGTGGACGGCCGGGAGAACCTCCCCGACGGCGGCGGCTTCTGGCTCGGCCCGACCGTCGTCGACCATGTGCCGCCCGGCTCGCGCACCCACCGCGAGGAGATCTTCGGCCCGGTGCTGTCGGTCATCAGGGTGTCGTCCTACGAGGAGGGCCTGACCCTCATCAACGAGGGCGAGTACGGCAACGGCACCGCCATCTTCACCAACGACGGCGGCGCCGCCCGCAGGTTCCAGAACGAGGTCGAGGTCGGCATGGTCGGCGTGAACGTGCCGATCCCGGTGCCGATGGCCTTCTATAGCTTCGGCGGCTGGAAGGCCAGCCTCTTCGGCGACACCCACGTGCACGGTGTCGAGGGCGTCCACTTCTACACCCGTGGGAAGGTCGTCACCTCACGGTGGCTCGACCCTTCCCACGGGGGCGTGAACCTGGGCTTCCCGACGAACGGCTAACGGGACTTGCGGGCCAGGAACACCAGCGCCACGACGATGGAGACGGCCATCAGCCCGGCTCCCACCAGGAAGACCGCGCTGTAGCCCGCCTTCGGGGCGTCGAAGGTCGCCGCGACGGTGGCCAGCGCGGCCAGCCCGAGCGAGCCGCCCACCTGCCGGGACGCCCCGAGCAGGCCGGAGACCAGCCCCGACTCCTCACGCCGCACCCCGTTGGTCGCCAGCACGACCAGCGGGGTGAACGCCAGCCCGGCGCCCGCGCACATCAGGATGCCCGGGATCATCACGCCCAGGACGTAGCCGTCGAGCATGGCCGCCTGGAGCAGCATCCCGGCGATGGACACGACGGTCGCCCCGAGCAGGAGCGTGCGCGGGGTCATCCGGCGCAGCAGGTAGGGCGCTCCGCGCCCGGTGGCGATCAGGGTCAGCGCGTGGGGGAGGAATCCGAGGCCCGCCTGCAGCGGCGAGTAGCCGAGGTCGCCCTGAAGGTAGAGCGACAGGAAGTACCACATCGCGAAGAAGATCCCGCCGGACAGGATCTGGATGATCGTGGTCCCGGCCACGGTCCGCCGGGTCAGCAGCGAGAGAGGCACCAGCGGGCTGGCCGTCCTCGACTCGACCAGCACGAACACGCCGAGCCCCAGCACGCCCAGGACCAGCGGCACCAGCGCGACCGGCGACCCCCAGCCGTGTTCGTGGGTCTCGACCGTGCCGTAGGCGATGGCCGTCAGCGCGCCGGTGACCAGCACCGCTCCGGGCAGGTCGAGCCGGGAGGAGCCCTCGGGCCGGTCGCGGGCGATCACCCGCAGGCCGGTGACCACGATGGCCAGCCCGATCGGCACGTTGATCAGCAGCGTCCAGCGCCAGGACAGCAGCTCGGTGAGGGTGCCGCCGAGGATGCCGCCCGCCGCGCCGCCGGCCGCGCCGACGGCGTTCCACGCGGAGATGGCGGCGGTGCGGCGCGGACCTTCGGAGAACGTCGTGGTCAGGATCGTGAGGGTGGTCGGGGCCAGCACGGCCGCGCCGACGCCCTGGAGCACCCGCGCCGCGATCAGCAGCCCGGGATCGGTCGCCAGGCCGCCGAGCAGGCTGGCCAGGGCGAAGACCGACACGCCGGTCAGGAAGACGCGCTTGCGGCCGAACAGGTCGGCGGCCCGGCCACCGAGCAGCATCAGCCCGGCGAACGTCAGCGCGTAGGCGTTGACCACCCACTGGAGGCCCGTCTCGGTGAAGCCGAGCTCGGCGCGCATGGCCGGGAGCGCCACGTTCACGATCGAGACGTCGAGCACGACCATGAACTGGCCGAGACAGGCCAGCACGATGACGGCGATCGCGGTGCGGCCGAGGGGCGGGTCTTGGGTGACGCCGGGAGCGGGGGAGACGGCGGCGCTCACGAGGCCGCCCCTGAGAGCGGCTGGAGACGGGTCGCTCCCGCTGTTCGGCCGGGTGGCGGATCCTCGGTGACGCCCGGGGTCGCGGTGGTTCGGTCAAGGGGTGTGTCGCCGGGGTCGCCAGGTGTCCGGGAGGGGGTGGAGCTCATGAGCTCGACTCTATTGATGCGCACCGACAGAACTCACTCGGATATTGGTCCTAGGACCTGCGAGTAGGCTTCCGGGGAGTCCGGTTCCAGGCGGTGGAGGATCGTTGGCGTCGCGTCGTGTTCTTCGGGACAACTCCACAGCCCGCCCGCGGCAGTCCACGTCGCGCTTTCTCCGGGGCAGTTCCACAGGCGCTCTGCGGCTGACCGGTTCTCGCCTTCCTCAAGGCGGGTTCGCTGTGCGAGCCACGACCGTCGCGGGGGTCGCCGCCGTCCTGCTGCTGGCCGGTTGCGGCCGGCAGGTCGCCTCCGCGCCGGTCGCCGGGCCGGTGCGGTCGGCGACGCCGTCCGCGTCCGCCGTGTCCGCCACGCCGTCCGCCTCGCCGACGCCGTCCCCCGCCGCTTCGGGGACGGGTGAGGGGGCCCTCACCGTCCTGGCGCCCCGGGGGTTCGTCGAGTGGGGCGGCAACGACCGCAAGGTGAACTGGGTCGCGCCGTTCGAGCAGGAGACCGGCTGCCGGGTCACCTACCGGCCGTGGGAGTACGTCGCGGGCAACCCCGTCAACGTCGACACCTTCGACGTGGTCGCGGCCGGGCCCGACCTGGCCGGGAAGCTGGTCGCCGAGGCGGGCGCGGCCCGGATCGACACGGGCAAGGTCGCCGGATACTCCTCGCTGCCGAAGTGGGCCCGCGAGCTGGTCGGCGACCACGGCGTGCCCTACGTGTGGGACACCACCGTCGTGGCGGTGAAAGACGGCGCCAAGGGTTCGATCTTCGAGACCGACGGCCCCGTGCTGCTCCGCGACACGCCGCTGACCATCGCCGACGCCGCCCTGGCGCTCGGCTTCGACGACCCCTACCAGCTCAGCCCCGCCCGGCTCGCCGAGGCCGTGGCGCTGCTGGAGAAGCACAAGGACGGCCGGACCTACTGGCGCGACCCGGTCCAGGTGATCGAGGGGTTCGCGGGCGGCGCCACGATGGGCCAGTCGACGCCCTACGTGCTCGACGGCATGGCCGGGGCCGGGGTCGACGTCACCCGGGCCGAGGGCCCGGCGACCGGCTGGGTCATGTCGTGGATGGTCTCGGCCCGCGCCGCCCATCCCGAGTGCGCCCGCAGCTGGCTGGAGTACTCGCTGCGGCCCCAGGTGCAGCGCGAGGTCGCCTGGTGGACGGGCACCGCCCCGGCGAACACGAAGGCGTGCGCCTACCAGGACCCCGCGAAGACCCCGCCGCCCGACGAGGGCGTCAAGCGGAGCCGGATCGCGACGCTCTGCGACGAACACCGGAGCAAGGGTGTGGTGTTCGCCACCTTCCCGGCCAGGGACTGCGGCGGCGACGCCGGTTCTTGCACGGCATACGAGGACTGGATCAAGGCCTGGGACGCTCTCAAGGAGCAGTAGGTCCCGCGATTCACTGATTGGTGGACCAGTCGAATTCGTCCATCTTATTGAATGGTCAACCAGTCAGCTGTTAGCCTGCTCTCCATGCGGATCCTCCTTGTTGGCGCTGGTGGCGTCGGTTCGGCCATGCTGGCCATCGCTTCGCGGCGCAGTTTTTTCGACCACATCGTTGTTGCTGACTACGACGTCAACCGGGCCGTTTCCGCATGTGCCCGGATCGAAGACCCCCGTTTCTCGGCGATCGCCCTCGACGCCTCCGACGCGACCGCGGTCGAGGCGGCCCTGCGCGCCCATGAGTGCGACGTGCTCTTCAACGCCGTCGACCCGCGCTTCGACATGCCCCTGTTCACCGCCGCGCTGAACGCCGGCGTGACCTACCTCGACATGGCGATGTCGCTCAGCGCGCGTCACCCCCAGCGCCCGTTCGAGGTGCCCGGCGTGAAGCTCGGCGACGACCAGTTCGCGCTGGCGGCCAAGTGGGAGGAGCGCGACCTGCTGGCGCTCGTCGGCATGGGCGTCGAGCCCGGCCTCGCCGACGTGTTCGCCCGCTACGCCGCCGACCACCTGTTCGAGCGCATCGACGAGATCGGCATCCGCGACGGCTCCAACCTGTCCGTCGACGGCTACGACTTCGCCCCCACCTTCTCCATCTGGACCACCATCGAGGAGTGCCTGAACCCCCCGATCGTCTGGGAGGACGGCGACTGGCACACCACCGAGCCGTTCAGCGAGCCCGAGGTGTTCGACTTCCCCGAGGGCATCGGCCCGGTGGAGTGCGTGAACGTCGAGCACGAAGAGGTGCTGCTGGTGCCCCGGTGGGTCGACACCCGCCGGGTCACCTTCAAATACGGCCTCGGCAACGAGTTCATCGAGGTCCTGAAGACCCTGCGCAAGCTCGGCCTCGACTCCGCCGGGACGGTGAAGGTCAAGGGCCTGGCCGTCTCACCGCGTGACGTCGTGGCGGCCTCGCTGCCCGACCCCTCGACCCTCGGCGACCGGATGCGCGGCAAGACCTGCGCCGGCACCTGGGTCAAGGGCCTCGGCAAGGACGGCCGGGAGCGCGAGGTGTACCTCTACCACGTGGTCGACAACGAGTGGTCGATGCGCGAGTACGGCTGCCAGGCCGTCGTCTGGCAGACCGCGGTGCACCCGGTCGTGGCGCTGGAGCTGCTGGCCAACGGGGTCTGGAAGGGCAAGGGCGTGCTCGGCCCGGAGGCGTTCGACGCGGTGCCGTTCCTCGACCTGCTCAACGACTACGGCTCTCCTTGGGCGCTCCGCGAGCAGTGAGCTGCCGCTCGCCGCGTCTCGGGACGACCGGGAGAAGGGCTTCGGCGCACTCGTCACACGCGTGGACGGTGGTGTCGTCGGGCAGCCGGCCGACTCGGACGCGGGGGCGGGGCCATTTCTTGTGGCAGACCACACAGGCGTCCCCGTCACGCTGGACGGATGTGAGACCTGCCGGGTCGAACGTCAGCAAACCTGTCCGCCTCCTCGGTCATGTGTCGGAACCGTTATAACGCGACTACCCGGTGTGATCGACTAGTGCGACGCCAAGTCAGGGTTAAATGAGTGGCATCCGACCGGTCGTACAACAACAAAACGGGCACCCGGCCACAAGCCGGGTGCCCGCTTTGATATGAATCACACCTCAGTGACCACTTTTTCGAGGATGGTCAAACCCTCATCGAGCAGGTGGTCCGGAATCACCAAAGGCGGGAGGAACCGGAGCACATTGCCGTAGGTCCCAGCGGTCAGCACGACCAGCCCCTCGGCGTGGCACCGCTTGGCGATCTCGGCGGCGGCGGCCGGATTGGGGTCCTTCGTCCCCGGCACGACCAGCTCGATCGCGGTCATCGCGCCACGTCCCCGGACGTCCCCGATGATCCCCGAGCGCTCCTGGAGGGCGCGCAGGCGCGGCAGCATCACCTCGCCGATCACGCGGGCCCGCTCGACCAGGCCGTCCTCCTCGATCGTCTCCAGGACGCCCAGGGCCGCCTCGCAGGCCAGCGGGTTCCCGCCGTAGGTGCCGCCCAGGCCGCCCGCGTGGACGGCGTCCATGAGCTCGGCCCTGCCGGTCACGGCGGCCAGGGGGAGGCCGCCCGCGATGCCCTTGGCGGTGGTGATGATGTCGGGCACGACGCCCTCGTCCTCGCAGGCGAACATCTGGCCGGTGCGGCCGAAGCCGGTCTGGATCTCGTCGGCGATGAACACGATCCCGTTGGCCTCGCAGAACTCCGCGATGCGCGGCAGGAATCCCTTGGCCGGCACGATGAAGCCGCCCTCGCCGGCGATCGGCTCGATGATCACCGCCGCCACGTTGTCGGCGCCGATCTGCTTGGTGATCTGGTCGATGGCCTGGGCGGCGGCCTCCTCGGCGGCGTTCTCGCCCGGCCACCGGAACGGGTAGGCCAGCGGCATCCGGTAGACCTCGGGGGCGTACGGCCCGAAGCCCTGCTTGTAGGGCATGTTCTTGGCCGTCAGGGTCATCGTCAGCAGGGTGCGGCCGTGGTAGCCGTGGTCGAACGCCACGACCGCCTGGCGGCCGGTCGCCGAGCGGGCCACCTTGACGGCGTTCTCCACGGCCTCGGCGCCGCTGTTGACCAGGAACGTCCGCTTCTCGTGGTCGCCCGGGGTGATCGCGTTGAGCTTCTCGCAGACGGCGACGTACGACTCGTACGGCGTGATCATGAAGCAGGTGTGGGTGAAGTCGGCGACCTGCCTCTGGACCCGCTCGACCACCCTCGGGGCGGCGTTGCCGACGTTCGTGACGGCGATCCCGGAGCCGAAGTCGATCAGGGAGTTGCCGTCGGCGTCGACCAGCACGCCGCCACCGGCCTTCGTCACGAAGACCGGCAGCGTGGTGCCCACACCGGCGGGCACCGCCGACTGCTTGCGGGCGAACATCTCCCGCGACTTGGGGCCGGGGATCTCGGTGACGAGGCGGCGCTCCTGCGGGAGCCCGGGGCCGCCGTGGGTCGGTGTGGTCATGTGTCCGACGCTACGTCCCCCCGTGCGAAGTCTCGATGCTCCGACGTGGCAGAATCGGGGATCGCCACGTGCCAGGTTGGACAAACAGGTGGACAAACGGGTGGACAAAGGGGGGCCGACGGTGGCGCCGTCCCTGCGCAGGATCGCCTCGATGGCCGGGCTCCGGGTCCTGGTCGGGGCCGGTGCGCTCGACCGTCCGGTGCGCTGGGTCGCCGTGAGCGAGCTGGAGGACCCGACGCCGTTCCTCGAAGGCGGGGAACTGGTGCTCACCACCGGGATGCGGACCGCCTCGTGGCGGCCGTACATCAACCGGCTCGTGCACCGGGGCGTCGCGGGCCTCGGCTTCGGTGTCGGCCTCAGCCACGCGCGGGTCCCCGCCGACCTGGTCACCGCCGCCTCGGAGGCGGGGCTGCCGCTGGTCGAGGTGGCCCAGGAGACCCCGTTCATCGCCATCGGCAAGGCCGTCAGCGACCTGCTGGCCGCCGAGCACTACGAGGAGATCAGGGGCGCGTTCGAGGCCCAGGGGCGCCTCACCAGGGCCGCCCTGCGCGGTGACGGCGCGGCGGCGGTGGCCGACCGGCTGGCCCGCGAGATCGGCGGCTGGGTGGTGCTGCTCGACGAGACCGGCACGGTCCGCCACGCCACCCCGCCCGAGGCGGGCGGGCGCGCGGCCGGGCTGCGGGGGGAGTTCGCCCGGCTCAAGAGCGGCGCGGCGGCGATCGCGCTGGCCGGGCCGGAGGAGAACGTCGTCGTCCAGCCCCTCGGCGGGCGCGGCTTCTTCGCGGTGGGCGCCGGCCACCCGTTCACCCCGATCTCGCACGCGATCGTCAACGCCGCCGCCTCGCTGCTCACCCTGGCCCTGGAGCAGGGCACCGCGCCCGAACGGCTGCGCTCGGCGGTGCTCCGCCTGCTGATCGCGGGGGAGACCGGCACGGCCCGCGAGGTCCTCGCCGACGTCGGCGTGACGCTGCCGGACGACCCCGTGGTGGCCCTGGCCGTCAGCGGGAGCGGCCCCTTGCGGGCCTTCCACGCGCCCCACGGCGACCTGACCGTCGTGATCTGCGCCGAATCCGAGCTGCCGGACGTGCTCGACGCCCTCGACGAGCCGGTGGGCATCAGCCTCCCCGGGCCGCTGACCTGCGTGGCGACCGCCGTCGACCAGGCGGTCCGGGCCTACCGGGCCGACCGGGGCAAGCTCGGCTTCGCCGACCTCGCGGGCCAGGGGCTGCTCGGCCTGCTCGACGCGGGCGCGGTCCGGGCCTACGCCGAGGTACTGCTGGCCCCTCTCGGCGAGCGGCGCGGCGACCTGCGGGAGTCGCTCCAGGCCTATCTGGCCTGCAACGGCCACTGGGACGCCGCCGCGCAGCGGCTCGGCGTGCACCGGCACACCCTGCGCTATCGCATGAAGAAGGCGGCCGAACTGCTGGGGCGCGACCT
Organism: Herbidospora cretacea; assembly: GCF_001570605.1. Classification (GTDB taxonomy): domain Bacteria; phylum Actinomycetota; class Actinomycetes; order Streptosporangiales; family Streptosporangiaceae; genus Herbidospora; species Herbidospora cretacea. The sequence continues at coordinate 18,375 of NZ_BBXG01000023.1, forward strand.
CGACGACCCGGCGGCGCGGGCCGAGCTGTGGATCGCGCTCAGTGCTCCCGGGTCACCAGGAACTGGTTGATCGTGGCGTTGGTGACCACGGTGTAGGTCTGGGCGTCCGGCAGATGACCGGCACGTTCCAGAGAGATCGCCCCCTGGGCGGCGGCCCAGAGCGCGTCGGCGACGCGGCGCGGCTGGGTCGGGATCAGGTAGCCGGCCGAGATGCAGTCGGCGATCACCCGGTCGAACAGGTTGAGCGCGGCGCGGGCGAGAGTGCGGGCCCGCTCGGAGGGGACGAAGCCCGGGATGGCGCACTCGAACATCAGGCTGTAGTAGCCGGGCTCGGCTAGGGCCGCCTCGCGGTAGGCCGGGCCGAGCGACTGGAGGTACTCGAACGGGTCGGTGCGCTGCGGCACGGCCGCCAGGCGGCGCTGGAAGCGCTCGAACCCCTCAAGGTAGAGGGCCTCGGCGAGGCCTTCCTTGCTGCCGAACATCGTGTAGATGACGGTGGTCGCGCAACCGGCCTCGGCGGCGATGCGGCGCACGGTTAGGCTCTCGGGCCCGGCGGTGATCAGCAGTTCGCTCGCGACGTCGAGGAGTTTGGTGCGGAGCTCATCGTAGGTACTCCGCTGGCCGAGAGCGTATGCGCCCTGCAATCCGAGCGGGACCGGCGTGGCCATGAGCGACGAGCCCTTCTCATCAAGGGGTCCTCGCATCGGACCCGAACCTTGACTTAACCACGCCACTCAGTCTTCAAACCGCCCCGCAATGGAAAACATCCTGAAATTGCGGCGCAACCGTGACATGGGCTTGGAACGCGGACACTTGTCCGCAATGGCCACGTGATTGCGGCCGATTGTGCGATGCGGAGTAAGGCCCGTCACACGATAGTGGCATAGCGTCGGATCTATGACCGAAGCCATGCCTTTCTGGATCGCCGGCCGTCCCGCGACGGGGGAGGCCGAGCTGACCGTCACCAACTCCCACGACGGCCGGACCGTCGGCGTCACCTCCGTGCCGGCCCCCGATCAGGTCGAGGAGGCCGTGGCCGCCGCCCACGCCGTGGCGCGTGAGGCCGCCGCGCTGCCGATCCACGTGCGCGCCGAGGCGCTGGCCCACGTGTCCCGACGGCTCGCCGAGCGGGCCGACGAGATCGCCGCCCTGATCAGCGGTGAGAACGGCAAGCCGATGTTCTGGGCCAGGGGAGAGGTGAGCCGGGCCGTCTCCACCTTCCGGTTCGCCGCCGAGGAGACCCGCCGGTTCAGCGGCGAGGTGGTGCGGCTCGACACCGAGGCCGCCGCCACCGGCCGGATGGCCTACGTCTCCCGGGTGCCGCGGGGGCCGATCCTGGCGATCTCGCCGTTCAACTTCCCCCTCAACCTGGTCGCCCACAAGGTCGCCCCGGCCATCGCGGTCGGCGCGCCGGTGATCGTCAAGCCCGCCCCCAAGACGCCGCTGTCGGCGCTGGTGCTGGGCGAGATCCTGGCCGAGACCGACCTGCCCGAGGGCATGTTCTCGATCCTGCCGGTGCCCAACGAGCGGGCGTCCGCGCTGGTCGACGACCCGCGCCTGCCGGTGGTGTCCTTCACCGGTTCCAGCCCCGTCGGGTACGCGATCATGGACCAGGTCCCCCGCAAGCACGTCACCCTGGAGCTCGGCGGCAACGCCGCGGCCCTGGTCCTGGCCGACGCCGACCTCGACTGGGCCGCCACCCGGATCGCGCTGTTCTCCAACTACCAGGCCGGGCAGAGCTGCATCGCCGTCCAGCGGGTCATCGTCGACGAGAGCGTCGCCGACGCCTTCGAGAGCAAGCTGGTCGCGGCCGTGGGCACCCTGGTCACCGGCGACCCCGCCGACGAGAAGACCCAGGTCGGGCCGCTGGTCTCGGTCGAGGCGGCCGAGCGGGTGGAGGCCTGGGTGACCGAGGCGGTCGCCTCCGGCGCCAGGGTTCTGGCGGGCGGCACCCGCGACGGCGCCACCTACGCCCCGACCGTGCTGACCGACGTGCGCAAGGACGCCAAGGTCGTCCGCGAGGAGGTCTTCGGGCCGGTCCTGGTGATCTCCCGGGTCTCCGGCCCCGACGAGGCGTTCGCCGAGGCCAACGACTCGGCCTACGGCCTCCAGGCCGGCGTCTTCACCCGCAGCCTCGACCTGGCCTTCAGGGCCAACCGCGAGCTGGAGGTGGGCGGCGTGATCATCGGCGACGTGCCGTCATACCGGGCCGACCAGATGCCCTACGGCGGCGTGAAGGACTCCGGCGTCGGCCGTGAAGGGCTGCGTTCTGCCATGGACGATTACACCTACGAGAAAGTCATGGTCCTTACAGGCTTGACGATCTGACGAATTTTGGGTGACAAAAACGGGCATAGGGGATTGGGTCTTCCGTTTCAGGTAAAGGCTTCGGCTATGAAGGCGGATGATGTCGTGGACCTCCTGGGCCGCACCCCAGGGCTGTGGGTCAATGACGAAGACGGCGACGACGACCCCGTGCTGCTGCGCTCCGACGGCAGCCCGGTCGACACCTGGCGTGAGCACTACCCCTACGACCAACGTCTCGAGCGGCCCAGCTACGAGCGGGACAAGCGCCTGCTCCAGATCGAACTGCTCAAGCTGCAATATTGGCTGAAGGACACCGGTGGCCGCCTGGTCATCCTGTTCGAGGGCCGCGACGCCGCCGGGAAGGGCGGCACGATCAAGCGCTTCATGGAGCACCTCAACCCCCGCGGCGCCACCGTGGTCGCGCTGGAGAAGCCCAGCGAGCGCGAACGCACCTCGTGGTACTTCCAGCGCTACATCAGCCACATGCCCGCCGCCGGGGAGATCGTCCTGTTCGACCGGTCGTGGTACAACCGGGCCGGCGTCGAACGGGTGATGGGCTTCTGCACCGACGAGCAGTACGAGGAGTTCATGGTCCAGGCCCCGATGGTCGAGCAGCTGCTCGTCCGCGACGGGATCAAGCTGGTGAAACTCTGGTTCTCGGTGTCCCGCGCCGAGCAGCGCACCCGGTTCGTCATCCGGCAGGTCGACCCGGTGCGCCAGTGGAAGCTCTCCCCGATGGACATCGCCTCCCTGGACAAGTGGGACGAGTACACCCAGGCCAAGGAGCGCATGTTCGTCAGCACCGACACCGACGACGCCCCCTGGACGGTCATCAAGTCCAACGACAAGAAGCGCGGCCGCGTCGAGGCGATGCGTCACGTGCTGAGCCTGTTCGACTACGACGACAAGGACAAGACCATCGTCGGCACCCCCGACCCCCTGATCGTCCGCAAGGCGGCCGACATCGTCGACGAGGACATGTCCGAAGAGGGCGACGAGTTCAGGTACTAGGCCTTCTCCGCCATGTCGAACACCTGCTTGGCGGCGCTGCCGAAGTAGGGGCCGTACATCATCGTGTTGTCGTCGCTGTACTTGAAGCTGCTGACCGACGTCACCGTGCCACGCCCCGTGGCCGGGTCGAAGCCGGACAGCCACGGCCCCCCGCTCGCCCCCGCCGTCAGATCACACCGGAGCCCCTGGTCGTGGGTCTGGCTGTGGGGGTCGGGCCTGGCCGCGCCCGCGCAGTACATGAGCCGCTCGCCGTCGTAGGGCGGGTCGGCCGGGTAGCCGAAGCCGTGGGTCTGCTGGCCCCGCTTCACCCCGAAACCGATCTCCAGCGCGCCCGCCACGTCGTTGACGTGGCGGCCCAGCTGGGCGTTGAGGGCGACCATGCCCACGTCGTAGCTGTCGTCGGCGGCCCTGGACCAGGGCCCGGCGACGAACATGCGGCGGGCCGAGAACGTGCCCAGCGGGCGGGCGCCCTCGTCGTAGGCGGGCACGAACACCCAGTTGCGGGCCCACGCGCCGGTGCCGTCCTTGACGCAGTGCCCGGCGGTGACCACCACGTCGCGGTTGGCCGACCGGACCGACCCGGCCGAGCAGACGAAGTCGACGCCGTCCATGGTCAGGAAGACCCGGCCGGCGGCCCGCCCCACCAGGCCGCCGGACTGCCACCGCGCCGAGGACGTCGGCGCGGCCTGACGGGCCCGCGCCGGCGCCGCCTGCCTGCGCCTCTGCGGGCCCTGCCGCTCCTCCGGCCCGATGCCGGAGGTGAGCTTCCGCACCACTTCCAGGAGCCCTATGGGCAGGGCCTTCGCCATCCGCTCCTGGGTCCAGTAGTTCTCCGGGACGGCCGCCGCCCTGTGGTGAGCGACATCGTGGTGGACGACATCGGGCGGCGGCGCGGCGGCCGGGGTGAGCGAGGCGAGGGCGAGCGTCAGAGCGGCCAGGACGGGGGTCATGGCCCCAGATTCTGGACCACGCAGAGTGTGCAGATGACTACTTTTGGTAAATCAGGTGAGCGAGGTCCGCTGGGCGGCGTTGTAGAGCGCCTGCGCCTCGCCGCCGAAGTAGGGACCGAACATCCAGAAGCTGGCGAAGTTGTACTTGAAGCTGTTCACCGAGTTCAGCAGGCCCGCGCCGGTCTTCTCGTTGAAGCTGGAGAACCAGGGGCCACCCGAGGAGCCGCCGGTCATGTCGCAGTCGAGGCCGAGGTCGTCGGACAGCAGGAAGTCGTCGAAGACCCGCCCGCTGCAGTAAGTGAGCTTCGAGCCGTTGTACGGCGCCGCCGCCGGGAAGCCGAAGGCGTACATCTGGCGGCCGCGCGGCTGGTTGAAGGCGATGCCCTGGCCGCCGACCACGTCGGTCAGGTACTCCCCGTCGAGCGGGGCCACCACGGCCGCCGCGACGTCGTGGTTCATGTCCTCGCTGCGGCTCCACTGCGGCGTGGTGAGCAGGGTGGTGGCCACCCAGGTGCCATAGGGACGCTTGCCGTTGTCGTAGCCGGGCACGAAGGCCCAGTTCTTGTGGAACGCTCCACCCAGGCGCACACAGTGACCCGCGGTGATGACCACGCTCTTGTTGGCGCTCGTCACGGCGTTGCCCGAGCACGAGGCGTTCTTCCCGGCGCTCGCCCCCGACGCGACGGTGAAGAAGACCCGGCCCGAGGTCTTCACGACGGCGCCGCCGCCGTTCCAGGGGGCTCCGTCGGACTTGGGCGAGGCGGCGTCGGCGTCCCCGGCGGCCGCGTCGGCCGTGAGGGTGGGCTTGACGGAGGCGGGCTTGGCGTCGGGCAGGTCGAGGAAGGCCGCCGCGCCGCTGGCGAACCGCTGCGCGCTGGCCGCCGGGGCGTCGAGCGGCTTGGCCGCCTCCATCCGGGCCTCGGTCCAGAAGTTCTCCACGGCGCGCTGCTCGCTCTTGCTGTCGGCGGCCGCCACGACGACGGGCTTGGGCTCCGCGCCCTGGGCGGCCGAGGCCGGCAGCAGCGCGGCCACGACCGGGACGGTGACTAAGGGAGCCAATCGGATCAGGCGGCGGGGCGCCGAGCCTTGCATGCGTACCTCCGTTGACGGATGTCCTGACGGGCGAAATTAGCGACCCCGGTGTCCCTCTTTCTCCTTTATGTACATACGGATATAGCTGGATTTGGGCATAGATAACGTGGAATCACCCTGGGCTCAGGCGTACCGGGACGTGGCGCACAATGGTGCGGTGAACCGACCGGACATCTCCCCTCGCTCGATCATGGTGCTCGGCTCCACCGGATCCGTCGGCACCCAGGCTCTCGACGTCATCGCCCGCAACGGTTTCCGCGTCGCCGGGCTGGCCGCCGGCGGGGGCCGTCCCGACCTGCTGGCCCGGCAGGCCGCCGAGTTCGGCGTCCCCGTGGTCGCGGTGGCCGACCCGGCCGCGCTGCCCGCCCTCCGCGAGGCGCTCTCGGCGCTCGGTCTCGCGCCCGAGGTCCTGGTCGGTCCCGAAGGGGTGGCCGAGCTGGCCTCCCGGCCGTGCGACATCGTGCTCAACGGGATCACCGGGGCCCTCGGGCTGACCTCGACCCTGGAGACGCTGAAGGCCGGGACCACCCTGGCGCTGGCCAACAAGGAGTCGCTGATCATCGGCGGCCCGCTGGTCAAGCGGCTGGCCGCGCCCGGGCAGATCCTGCCGGTCGACTCCGAGCACTCGGCGCTGGCGCAGTGCCTGTGGGCGTCCGGTCCCGCCGGTCACCGGCCCGAGGCCGTGCGCAAGCTGGTCGTCACGGCCAGCGGCGGGCCGTTCCGGGGGCGGCGGCGGGCCGACCTGGCCGACGTGACGCCCGAGATGGCGCTCAACCATCCGACCTGGAACATGGGGCCGGTCATCACGATCAACTCGGCGACCCTGGTGAACAAGGGCCTGGAGGTCATCGAGGCCCACCTGCTGTTCGACATCGGGTTCGACCGGATCGAGGTGGTCGTCCATCCGCAGTCGATCATCCACTCGATGGTCGAGTTCGTCGACGGGTCGACGGTCGCGCAGGCCAGCCCGCCCGACATGCGGCTGCCGATCGCGCTGGCCCTGAGCCACCCCGGCCGCTTCCCGCATGTGTCCTCGCCGGTCGACTGGACCCGGGCCCACACGTGGACGTTCGAGCCGCTCGACGTGGAGGCGTTCCCGTCGGTGCCGTTGGCCCGTCACGTGGGCGAGCAGGGCGGCACCGCCCCCGCGGTCTACAACGCGGCCAACGAGGTCTGCGTCGAGGCCTTCCAGAAGGGGACGCTCCCGTTCCTCGCCATCGTCGACACGGTGGCCGCCGTCGTGGCCGAACACGAGGTCGGCCGGGCCGAGTCGATCGAGGAGGTCCTGGCGGCCGACGCCTGGGCCCGCGTCAGGGCGGCTGAGCTGACGGCTTAGACGTCGCGGCGCCCGGCCCGCGCGGCCGGTCGGCGCCGGGGGCGGGCCTTCGCCGGTGGCGGTGGTCGAGGTCCGGGCAGGCGGAGCCGTAACGGAGAAAGCAGGGAGAAGGCCCGGGGCGGTCAGATCCCCGGGCCTTCTCAGATCACATCAGGTCACGCTGCGGTGCAGGTGAGGGTCGGGATCGGGTTGGTGCCCGACTGGGAGGCGAGGAAGCCGAATGTGGCTGTGGCGTTCGCCGCCAGGTTGCGGTTGTAGGCCTCAGGCACGGCCGTCACCTGGCCGCCCGAAGAGGTCTGGGTCGCGCCCCACATCTGGCTGATGGTCTGGCCGTTGGCGAAGGTCCACCTGACCGTCCATCCCTGGATGGCGGAGTTGCCGGCCTTGACCGTCACCGAACCGTTGAAGGCCCCCGGCCAGAAGCTGGCGATCGAGTACGTCGCCGTGCAGCCGCCGTTGCCGCCGCTGGGCGACGGGGAGGGGGTCGGCGACGGGGACGGGGTCGGCGACGGGGACGGGGTGGGCGACGGGCTCGGCGTCGGGTTGGGCGACGGGCTGGGGTTGCCGCCGATGCCGGTCACCTGGCCGTTGCCGCCGTCGAAGACGACGTCGGAGCAGCCGTAGAACGTCTCGTTGCTGTCGGAGCGCTGCCACACCGAGTAGATGATGTGACGGCCGCTCTTGCCCGACGGCAGGTTGGCGTTCCAGTAGTAGTAGGCGTTCTCGTTGCCCGGGTTGCCGACGCTCGGCGGGTTGGTCGACGAGTCGAACGGGGCCGACTCCAGGTCGCTCCACGCCAGCGGGCGGGTCGGGCTCCAGGAGTCCTTGGTGATGTAGAGACGGAACGTGCCCGGGTGGGCGGCCCACTTGTTGTACCGCATCTGGATGCTCGCACCCGAGGTCAGGTGCGTCACCGGCCAGTCGTTGCGGGCCAGGTCGAAGCCGCTGAAGTTGTAGACGACCGCCGCGCCGGAGCACAGGGAGCCGTCAGGGATGAAGCCGGACATCCGGCCCGCGCCGTCCGAGCGCAGCGTCGCGAACCAGTTGTAGAGGGAGTTGGTCCCGCTCTGGGCGACCGCCGCCGCGCAGGCGGGGTTCTTGGGCTGGATGGCGCCGCTTCCGTTCAGGCCGTCCTTCCAGCACAGGTAGGTGCGACTGCCCGGCACCATCAGCGCGCCATGGGCCTGGGCGGGGCTGGAGACCAGCACGGTCACCGCCGTGGCCGCCAGTGCCACGACTGCGGTGGCGATGGCGGTGAGTCTGAATCTGATCGTTCTCTTACGTGGTCCGACCACGGATGTCCCTTTCACCTGGCCATGGCTGCCGGGGCCGGAGGCCTTCCGGCCGCTGCCAGCCTTTTATGAAGCGGCCAAACGCCGCATTGCCGCGGGAGCGCTCACGCGATTCGGAATGTAAACCGGGGATTTCCGGGTGCCCAGGTCACGGCGGCCGGATGCGGCTTTTGCCCAGGTGGGGGATGAATCATTCATCGGAAGCTGGGGCTGCGGGTGACCGCGCGGGTTTGGGTGATCCGCCGCCTGCCTAGACTGAGGGACGTCAGGGACGACCCTTAGCGCAAGGTGCTGAAATGTCTGTTGATCTCGGGATTCCCTCCCTACCGGTCAAGCCGATCTCCCCCCGGCGCCGCTCGCGTCAGATCATGGTGGGCTCGGTTCCGGTCGGCGGTGACGCCCCGATCTCCGTGCAGTCCATGACCACCACGCTGACCTCCGACGTCAACGCCACGCTCCAGCAGATCGCCGAGCTGACCGCCTCGGGGTGCCAGATCGTCCGGGTCGCCGTCCCGTCGCAGGACGACGCCGACGCCCTCCCCGCGATCGCCCGGAAGTCCCAGATCCCGGTCATCGCCGACATCCACTTCCAGCCGAAGTACGTCTTCGCCGCCATCGAGGCGGGCTGCGCGGCGGTCCGGGTCAACCCCGGCAACATCAAGAAGTTCGACGATAAGGTCGGCGAGATCGCCCGCGCCGCCAAGGACGCCGGCGTGCCGATCCGCATCGGCGTCAACGCCGGCTCCCTCGACCCCCGGCTCCTGGCGAAATACGGCAAGGCCACCCCCGAGGCGCTCGTCGAGTCGGCGCTGTGGGAGTGCTCCCTGTTCGAGGAGCACGACTTCCGCGACATCAAGATCTCGGTCAAGCACAACGACCCGGTCGTCATGATCAAGGCCTACCGGCTGCTGGCCGAGAAGTGCGACTACCCCCTCCACCTGGGCGTGACCGAGGCCGGGCCGGCCTTCCAGGGCACGATCAAGTCGGCGGTCGCGTTCGGCGCGCTGCTGGCCGAGGGCATCGGCGACACCATCCGGGTGTCGCTGTCGGCGCCGCCGGTCGAAGAGGTCAAGGTCGGCAACCAGATCCTCGAGTCGCTCAACCTCAAGCAGCGCGGCCTGGAGATCGTCTCCTGCCCGTCGTGCGGCCGGGCCCAGGTCGACGTCTACACCCTCGCCGACCAGGTCACCGCCGGGCTCGACGGGCTCAAGGTGCCGCTGCGGGTGGCCGTCATGGGCTGCGTCGTCAACGGCCCCGGCGAGGCCCGCGAGGCCGACCTCGGCGTCGCCTCCGGCAACGGCAAGGGCCAGATCTTCGTCAAGGGCGAGGTCGTCAAGACCGTGCCCGAGTCGCAGATCGTCGAGACCCTGATCGAAGAGGCGCTGCGCCTGGCCGAGGAGATGGGCGTCGACGTCGACCTCGACGACGACGACGCTCCTGGGCCGCAGGTCATCGTCCGCTAATGATTCGGTAATCCGCCACGGCGACTCGCTGTAATCGCCCCGTCACTTAGGGGAAGCTGGCCTCTGTCTTGTGAGCAGAGGAGAGAGCGCGTGAAGCGAGTCGTCGGGGTGGTCTCGGGTGTCACGATCCTGTCCACCGGGTTGGTGACAGCACTGATGGCGGAGCCCGAGAAGGCCGATGCCGCGCCGGCGCTGCCCCCGCAGCGGATCGTCTGGGGGCCGTGCGCCGCCACCGGCCCCAAGCTCGCCCCTCCGGCCACGCTGGCCGAGATCCTGAAGGAACTCACCGGGAACGGCGTCGGGCAGAGCATGCCGGTCCGGCGGGCCGGGACCCCCGAGTGCGCCAGCGTCCGGGTGCCGCTCGACCCGGCCCAGCCCGGCGGGCAGCAGATCACCATCGCGATGAACCGCATCAAGGGCACCGCGCCGCGCGACGGCAACCACCTGGGGCCCCTGCTGGTCAACCCCGGCGGTCCCGGGGCCTCCGGGCTGGCGCTGGCCCGCCACGTCGCGGCCTCGCTGCCGCCCGAGGTGGCCGCCCGCTACGACGTGATCGGCTTCGACCCGCGCGGCGTCGGCGCCAGCAGGCCCGCGCTGACCTGCGTCGACCCCAAGCGCTACTACGCGCCGCCGCGCCCCGACAACGTGCCGGCCGACGAGGCCGCCGAGCGGGTGCTGCTGACCCGGGCCGAGACCTACGCCGCCGGGTGCGGCAACAAGTTCGCCTGGCTGCTGCCGTACATGACCACCGAGAACGCGGCCCGCGACGTCGACGCGATCCGCCGCGCCATCGGCGAGGAGAAGATCAGCTGGCTCGGCTACTCCTACGGCACCTACCTCGGCGCGGTGTACGCCACCCTGTTCCCCGACCGGGTGCGCCGGATGGTGCTCGACAGCGTGGTCGACCCCACCAAGGTCTGGTACGCCGCCAACCTCGACCAGAACGTCGCCTTCGACGAGCGCCACCGCGACTTCCTGGAGTGGGTCTCCGACAACAACGACATCTTCCGCCTGGGCAACACCGAGGAAGAGGTCTCCTTCGCCTGGTACGGCATGCGCAAGCGCCTGGCCGAGCGCCCGGCCGGCGGCGTGGTCGGCCCCAGCGAGCTCGACGACACCTTCACCGTCGGCGGCTACAGCGACGCCGTCTGGGCCACCTTCGCCCGCGCCTTCTCCGACTACGTCCGCAAGGGCGACGTCACCGCCCTGGTGAACGCCTACCGCCAGCACGGCGAGACCGACGCCGCCGACGAGAACAACTACGCCGTCTACCTGGCCACCCAGTGCCGGGACGCCGCCTGGCCGCGCGACTGGAGCACCTGGCGGGCCGACGCCCGCCGCATCTACGCCCGGTCGCCGTTCATGACCTGGAGCAACACCGTCTACAACCTGCCCTGCGCCTTCTGGCCGAACGCCGGGGGCACGCCGGTGAACGTCCGGGGGGCCAAGAGCTTCACCCCGGTCCTGATCCTCCAGTCGCGCCGCGACGCCGCCACGCCGCTGCGCGGGGCGCTGACCGTGCGCGACCGGTTCCCCTCGGCCCGGATGATGCTGGTCGGGGGCGGCAACCACGGGGTCAGCTTCGGCGGCAACCCCTGCGTCGACCGGCAGGTCGCGGCCTACCTGAAGGACGGCGTGCTGCCCGGGCGGCGGCGCATGGGCGGCGAGGGCGACCTCACCTGCCCCTCCTCCGACGCCCGCACGGCGACCCGGATGGCCTCCACCGGCGGAGGTAACGATCACGCGCGGTTGACCGAAGTGCTCCTCGGTCGCTGACCAATCGGGGGGTCTGGCGTAGGCTGGGCGGGTGATGCTGCGTACGTCGGCGTCGCGCGTGCTGGACGACAACGATCGTGACGAGGTGCTCCGGATCCTCGACGCCGATCCGGTCGCCAACGTCTTCGTCGCCTCCCGGGTCAGGTCGGTCGGCCTGAGTCCCTCCCGGCTGGGCGGCCAGATGTGGGGGTTCGGCCCGCGCGGCGGGCTGACCTCCCTCTGCTACGCCGGTGCCAATCTCGTGCCGGTCAACGCCTCTCGCGAGGCCGTCCACGCCTTCGCCGACCGGGCCCGCAAGCAGGGCCGCCGCTGTTCCTCGATCGTCGGGCCGTCCGTGGCGGTGGAGCACCTCTGGGAAAGACTGGAGCCCCACTGGGGCCCGGCGCGGGCGATCCGCTGGGCCCAGCCGGTCATGTCGATCAGCGCGGCGCCCCTGGTGGAGCCCGATCCGCTGGTCCGGCGGGTGCGGCCCGAGGAGTTCGGCACCGTCCTGCCCGCGTGCGTGGCGATGTTCACCGAGGAGGTCGGCGTCTCGCCCGACAACGGCGACGGCGGCGCGCTCTACCGGTCACGGGTCGCCGAGCTGATCCGCATCGGCCGCTCCTACGCCCGCGTCGACGAGGGCCGCGTGGTGTTCAAGGCCGAGATCGGGGCGGTCACCCCGCAGGCCTGCCAGATCCAGGGCGTCTGGGTCGACCCGCTCTACCGGGGGCGCGGCCACGCGTCGTCGGGCATGGCGACGGTGGTCGAGCAGGCGCTCAAGTTCTTCGCCCCCGTGGTGACCCTCTACGTGAACGACTACAACCTCCCGGCCCGCGCGGCCTACCGCCGCGTGGGCTTCCGCGAGGTCGACACCTTCACCTCGGTGCTCTTCTAGATTCTGACGAGCCGGTCGAGCAGCCGGATCAAGGATTCCTCCGGATCCTCCGTGAGACCCGCGTGGACCGGGCCGGTGCGCACGATGGTCGAGCGTGGCGCGGTCAGCCAGCGGAACCTGCTGCCCAGCGGCTCTTGGTGGAGGGGGCCGTCTTCGGCCGAACAGCTCAGCTCATAGGCCGTCAGCGAGTGCAGCACCCCGGGCAGGTTCGCCGACGGGCACAGGGTCTGGAGGCGGGCGGCGTCGAGATCGGTGCGGGCGCAGAGGTAGTCCCTCGGCTGGCAGTAGACGATCACGCCGGCGTTGATCAGTTCGCCGCGCTCGATGTCCGGGACGACCTGGATCAGCGCGTACTCGTAGACGTCGCGGGTCATGAGCGCCAGAATCCGCCGATCGTGTTGGTCCGCACGGGAGTCTTGGGTGCCGCGGTCAGGTCGGGATACCAGGCCGTCGAGGCGGCTCTCGTCAGCAGGTGGTCGACGTAGGCGTCGCGGGAGTCCTCGCCCAGCCACTCGCCGGGGACCTGGGCCACGGCATGGCGCAGCAGATCGCCGGTCACCTCCGACGGCACCAGCTCGGTCGCGAAGCGGGTCATGATGTGGTCGCTCGCGTCGAAGGGCCGCAGCGGGTCGGCTCTGGGCCAGTTGTGGTGGAACCAGAGGGCAGCGCCGTGGTCGATCAGCCAGATGGCGTCGTGCCAGACCAGCAGGTTGGGGTTGCGCCACGAGCGGTCGACGTTGTGGATCAGGCCGTCGAACCAGATCAGCCGCCCCGCGAACTCGGGGTCGGGGTTCCAGACCGGCGGGTCGAAGCCCAGCGCCCCGGGCAGGAAGTCGATGGCCAGGTTGTCGCCCGCGCTGGCGTTGAGGAGGTCCTGGATCTCCTCGTCGGGCTCGCGACGGCCGAGCTGGGGATCGAGGTCGATCACCTTCAGGTCGGGGGTGGCGAAGCCCAGGCCACGGGCGAGCTCGGCGCAGATCACCTCGGCGACCAGCACCCGGCGGCCCTGCCCGGCGCCCCGGAACTTGACGACGTGGGTGCCGAGGTCGTCGGCCTCCATCACACCGGGCAGCGAGCCGCCCTCGCGCAGCGGTGTGACGTAACGCGTCGCCGTGATCCGTTCCAGCACGCCGGACAGGGTAGCGGACGGGCGGCCGCAAGGGAGACGGGCGCCCAGGGGGTGGTCAGCCGGGTGTCACCGGTCCTGCGGCCGGTCGTGGGCGGGGATCCACCACATCCGGCCGTCGGACACCTCGTGGTAGACGTCGAGCAGGTCGCAGCCGGTGACCTTGCTGCGGGACTCGGCGGCGGCCCAGGCGTAGACGCCCCGGGCCATCGCGCCGCGTTCCTGCTGGACGCGGAGGGCGTACACCCTCGCTCTGATCTCGTGGATCTTGTGGTCGTCGGGCTCCGCCTGGACGGCGAGCTCGGCCAGCTGGCAGGCCAGCCGGAGATCGCCCTCCGCCGCGGCGACCACCGCGCGCCCCGCCACGGTCCCGGCGCCCGCCGCCAGGTCGGCGATGGCCCTGGCGAAGACGGCGTCCGGGGCGGGCTTGAGGCTCGCCGGGTTGCCGTCGTGCCAGCCGCCGTGCAGGCGCCAGATGTTGCGCACGATGAACTCGGGCTCGTCGTAGTAGGGCTGCAGGTAGGGGCGCTGCGACAACTCCAGCGGTGGCTTCACGGTGTGCAGGATCTCGTCGAGGCGCGCGCCCGCGTTCATCAGGTCGAGCGTCTGCTCGACCAGACTGTCGAGGTAGTCGGCCGTGTCGATCAGGGCCCGGCGCACCCGCAGCGCGCCGGTGATCGGCAGGCCGTGGCCGGGCAGCAGGATCTCCGCGTCGAGTGTGGCCATCGTCCGCAGCGCGACGGCCCACTCGTCGGGGTAGCGCTGCACCCGCTGCGGGTTCCCGGCGCTGGGGGTCACCCAGACGAACAGGTCGCCGGTCAGCAGGATGTTCCGTTCGGGGATGTGCGCCCACGTCGCGTCGTCGGTCTCGCCGCGCGCGTGGTGGAGCTCGAAGGTGACGTCGTCGAGCGTCAGCGTCAGCCGGTCCTGGTAGGTCAGGTCGGGCACCCGGTAGGTCGTCGGCCACTGGGTGTGGCCGAACCCGAACTGGCGCTGGTTGATGACCGCGTTGTAGCCGGCGGTCCGTGCGTATCGGGCGAACCGGTTCGCCACGCCCTCATGTGCGACGACGATGGGCCGCGTCCCCTGCTCGTCGTCGAAGCACTCCATTCCCCCCACATGGTCGAAGTGCCCATGAGAAAAGACGGCGTAGCGAACCGGTTCCTCCGACCAGGCCCGGATGGCCTGGTGCATGGCAGGGGCGTCGATGGCGTTGCCCGTGTCGAACAGCGCCAGCCCGGTCTCACCCTTGATCGCGTAGACGTTGCCGAACGCGGGCCACATGGCCACGCCCTCGGCGACCTCCTGCACGCCGTCGGCCCGGAGCTCGGCGAGGGGCACCTCGTGCGCCCGCACCGCTCCGCGCCAGACCTTGTCGGCGTACTCCAGGATCCCCATGGAGCAGATCCTGGCGTGCTGACTTCGTTTGTCGCAGTAGGGAGCTCCCTACAGCTCCCCGCGCTCCACGGCCAGGGCCACTTCGAGGCGCGAGCGCAGGCCGGTCTTGGCGTAGACGCGGCTCAGGTAGACCTCGACGGTCTTGCGGCTGTAGTGCAGCTCGTCGGCGATCTGCGGGTTGGAGCGGCCCTCGGCGACGAGTTCGATGACGCGGCGTTCGGCCTGGGTGAGGGTGGCGCTGGGCGCGGGCGCGATCCCGGCCTCGCGCATGTGCTGGAGCGTGCGGTCGCGCCACGGGACCGCGCCGAGCGCGGTGAACGCGGTGTGCGCTTTAGCGAGCTGCGCCGGGTCGGCGTACAGACCCAGCAGGAGGCGGGCGCGGGCCTCCTCGTAAGGGAGGCCGCGGGCCTTCTCCAGCGCCGCCTGCGCCCGGTCGGCGTCGCCGAAGGCCCAGGCCATGCCGAGGTCGGCGGCCATCTTCGTGCGCGGGGTGCCGTTGCGGGCGGCCTCGTCGAGCCGTTCGGCGGCGGGCCGGCCGCCGACCTCGTCGCCCGCGACGGCGTGCCAGAGGACCTCGACCGCCAGCGCCCGGTGGAGGACCTCGGGCACCTCGGTGGCCTTGGCCCGCTCGATCGAGCGCAGCGAGGCGGCCCGGTCGCCGGTGCCGAGGAAGAGCCGGGCGTTGTACATGTGGCGCAGGCCCTCCTGGGTCGCGCTCGCCGGGGGCGCGTCGGCCAGGATCGCCCGCGCCTCGTCGTAGCGGCCCTGGTCGAGCAGGATGTCGGCCTCGACGTTGCGCAGCAGCGCGTGGTTCTCCAGCAGGCCCGCCTCGGCCAGCGGCCCGGCCGAGGCGCGGATGTCGGCCAGCGCCTTCTCCCACTCGCCGTTCAGGCGGCGGACCACGGCGGTGGTGCGGGCGTTCTGCCCGGCGATGTCGTGCCAGCCGAGGCCGCGGTGGATCTGCTCGGCCTCCTCCAGCAGCTTCAGCGGCCGGGCCAGCTCGCCGCCGGTCGCCAGCACGTGGGCGGCCGACTCCAGCGCGGCCAGTCGCGCGCCCGGCGGCATCGCGGCGGCGAACGTCAGCAGGAACGACACCGCCCGTTCGGTCTGCGGCCAGTCGCCCTCGACCAGCGCCCACATGGCCAGCGCGCCGGCCGTGATGGCACGGTCTTCGGGCGGGCAGCTCGCCAGGCCCGCCCACGCGAGGCGCGCGGCGTCCTGCGGCGGGCGGCGCAGCTCGGCCAGCAGCAGCGCCCGCTGGGCCTGCATCGCGGTCGGGTCGTCGGCCCGGGGGAGCTGCCTGTCCAGGATGGCGAGTGCGACGTCGTACCAGCCCATGGCATGGGCGGCGCCGGCGGCGACATAGGAGGTCCGGGTGTGGCGGCGGCCCGGGGGCAGCAGCGCGAGCGCCCGCTGCGCGGAGTTCAGCGCCAGCGCCGGGCGCGAGCCCTTCCAGTAGGAGAGGGCCTGCAGCGCCAGCAGGCCGCCCTTGTCCTCGGTGATCTCGGCGGCCCGGCCGAACCAGTGGGCGGCCGACAGCGGGGCGGTCCAGCGGGTCACCTCGGCGGCCCTCAGCATCGCCGTGCGGGCCTCGTCGGGGGCGCCGCCCTCAGCCATGTGGGTGGCCCATTCGAGGACCCTGCGGGCGCCGCTGAGGCCCTGCCGCTGCAGCATGGCGGCGATGCGGGCGTGCAGGCGGCGGCGTTCCCCGGCGTTGAGGTCGGCGTGCAGCGCCTCGGCCACCAGAGGATGGGCGAAGGCGTAGCCGTCGCCGGTGTCGACCAGCACCTCGTCGCGCACCAGGGCGACCAGGGCCCGCTCGGCGGCGCGCTCGTCGAGCCCGGCGAGCTCGGCCACCGCCTCCAGGGTGCCCGGGGTGTCGATCGCGGTGGTGTCGCGGGTGCGGCCCAGTGTCGCCAGCACCCGCGCCAGGTCGCGGCCCGCCTTGTCGCGCTGGAAGATGCGGCTCAGGATCGCGCCCCGGCGCGCGCCCGGGTCGGGGGAGCGGACCGCCCCGCCCTGGACGAGCGAGAGCACCGCCTCCTGCACGAACCAGGGGTTGCCCTGGCTGTCGGCCAGCACCCGGTCGAGCATGCTGTCGCTGGGCGCCCGGTCGAGCAGCGACGCGATCAGGTCGCCGACCTCGGCGCGGGACAGCGGGTCGAGCGTCACCGCCATGTCGACGTCGAGCGCCGGGGGCCGCCGCCCGGTCATCACGATCGCCAGACCCGGGCAGCCGCGCGGCAGCGACTTGAGCAGCCGGATCGTGTCGGCGTCGGCGTGGTGCACGTCGTCGATGGCCAGCAGGGTGCGCCCCGGTAAGTCGGCGAGCAGCTGGGCGGCCAGCGCTCCCGGCGCGGCCACCGGGTGACCCGCCTGATGTCCCAGCGCGGCCCGGTCGATGGCGTCGTAGAGCTCCCAGAGGCGCTGCTGCGCCCTCGGCTCGCGGCCGAGCGACTCCAGGGCGTCGACCAGCGGCGCGTAGGCCAGACCCTCGTCGAGCTCGCGGGCCCGGCCCTTGAGCACGCGGAAACCCGCCGCCTGCGACGTCAGCTCACCCAGCAGGTGGGTCTTGCCGAGACCCGCGGCACCGGTGATCAGAATGGTGCGCGGCGTTTCCCGCAGAGCCGATTCCAGCTCACGCAGGAGCTGGACACGGCCGAGGCCCCTGTTGACGGGACGTCACCCCCTTCACGTGCGTCACAGAACTGACGCGGTGATGTGGTTGCACGTTCACCCGAGATGTGCAGAAATCGTAGATTGCCATGGCGGTCGTGACCAGAGCGACGGCCTCACTGTCAGATTCGGCGATTAGTGACATGGCGGACGGGGCGCGCCGGAACGTACATGTCGAGACGTGGCTTTCACCGATGAGCAGCTCGGCCTGGCCGCCGTGGTCCGGGCCGCCCTTTCCCCGTTACCGAAGGACGTGCGGCTTCCCGGGTGGGACGCCCTGACGGCGACCGGTTTCCTCGGCTGCCTGGTGCCCGTGGAATCGGGCGGGCTGGGACTGCGGTTCGCCGACACGGTGCCGGCGTTCGCCGAGACCGGCCGGGTCGCGCTGCCGGGTCCGCTGGTGGAGACGTGCGTGCTCGGCCCGCTGCTGCTGCCCGAGCGCTTCCACGGCCCCATCGCCCGCGGCGAGGTGCGGGTCTCGGCCCGCATCGGCGACACCGTGTACGCCCCCGACGCCGACGCCGCCGACCTCCTCGTGGCCGAACGCCCCGGCGGCCTCCTGGAGGCCGTTCCCTCCTCTTCTGTACGGCTCACGCCGAGCCCCGGCCTCGACCCGCACCGCCGCCTGTTCAGCGTGTCGATCGAGCACCCCGGCATCCCCCTGGGCACCCGCACCGCCGCCCTGCCCGCCCTGCGGATCGCGACGGTCGCGGTGGCCGCGCAGCTCGTGGGCCTCGCCCGGCACCTGTGCGCCGCCACCGGCCTGCCCACGGGCGGGGCCGACTGCGCGGGCTCTCTCGTGTACGAGGCCGCAGTCATCGCCGGCGACCACGAGTCCAGGACCGAGAGCGAGGTCGTCAGGGCGGTCAGCGCCGCCAAGGCCGCGGCGGGAGAGGCGGCGGCCGAGGCGGCCCACGCGATCCTGCGGCAGGGAACGCGTGGGCACGACCTCTGGGTCGCGAGGGTGTGGTCACTCGGGTCGGCGTACGGGGACACCGGTCTGCACCGGGCGCGGCTGCGCGCCGCGAGCCTGGGGAACCCGGAGCTCTACCGCCGGTGACGGCCCCGATAGTCCTTCGGCGTCGAGGAGCGCGCCGGGCGCCGGTGGTTCATCAGGAAGACCACCGCCAAGAGCACCACCAGCAGCGGCGCCACCAGTCCCTGCGCGCTCAGGGCGAGCGGGGCGGACTGGTGCGACATCTGCCGGGCCGCGGCCACCGGGAGGGTGCTGATCTCCGGAGCCGTTTCGGTGTGATTGGTGAGAGGCGACTCCGCCGCCATCTCCTTGAGCAGGATGACCTTCGGAACGGGCCCCCGATGCACGGGCTGCCCTTCGGCGGGAAGCGAACCGTTGCCGGTACAGCCACCCTTGTCCGCCCCGGGACACCCGCCGTTGTCGGACGTCAACCCGGGCCGACCCTCGGGCCCCGTGTCGGACCCGTCACCGGGCCCCAACTCCGAGCCCCCACCTGACCGGGTGTCGGCCCTGGGCCCGAACTGTGAGCCTCCACCTGACTGGGTGTCGATCCTGGGCCCGAACTGTGAGCCTCCGCCTGACTGGGTGTCGGTCCTGGGCCCGAATTGTGAGCCTCCACCTGACCGGGTGTCGACCTTGGGCCCGATCTCGGATCCGAGGCCGGACCGGGAAGCGAACCCAGGGCCGGTTGTGTGCTCGTATCCGGAGTCGGATCCCGTGTCGGATCCCGGTCGCGGCCCGATGCCGGTGCTGATGCCCGCGCCGGTGTTGGTCCGGATACCGGGCCCGATGTCGGTGCCCGTTCCGGTACGGGTGCCCGGCTCGTTTCCGGTACCCGCGCCGGTGTCAGTGCCAGCACCTGTCCCAGTGTCGGTACCTGTTCCGGCGTCGGTACCTGTGCCGGTTCCAGCTCGTGTGCTGGGCTCGGTGCCGGTACCCGCGCCGGTGTCAATGCCAGTGCCGGTACCTGTTTCGGTGCGGGGACCGAGCTCGGTGCCGGTTCCCGTCCCGGAATGGGAGAAGGGGCCGGTGCCGGTTCCGCTCTCTGATCCGGTGTCGGACCTGAGCTTGGGGCCGATATCGGGCCTGGCGAAAGGCCCGGGGTCCGAGCCCGTGTCAGCGCCGGTTCCCGGCTTGGCGTCCGAGCCGGAATCGGATCCGATGCCGGGCTTGGCGTCTGTCCCCATGCCGGGCTTCGTGTCGGTCCCGGGCCGTGTGCCGGTTCCGATCCCGGGCGGTGTGTCTGGTCCGGTGCCGGGGCGTGTGTCCGTTCCGAGGCCGGGTCGGGTGTCTGAGCCGTGGTCCGGTCGTGGGCCGTGGCCGGTGTCCGGCTTGTCGGTCCCGGGCCTTGTCTCGGTGTCGGTGCCGTTGGTGGTTCCGGGCTCTGTGTCGTCGCCGGTGTCGGTGCCGGGGCGGTTGTGGGAGCCGCCGCCCTGTCTCGTGTCGGCTCTGTCGTTCGAGTCCGTGCCGGACGCGGTGGTGGTGGAGGTCCGGTCGAGGATCTCCTCCGGGTAGCCGAACCCGACGACCGTTCCCATGTCGTGGGACCGCTCCATCACCTGGTTGCTCGTGTTGCCCTCGATCGAGGTGAACGTGTCGCCGTTCACCTTCGTCACCAGGCCCACGTGGTCGATGCCGTCGACGCTCCCTCCGCCGCTCCAGTCGAAGAAGACGACCGCCCCCGGTTCCGGTTCGCGGCCCCAGGCCCCCCGTGCCTGGAACCACTGTGCGTGGGCGACCGTGTAGGAGAACTCTCCGAACCAGTCGCTGTAGCCGAGGTGGTTGGCCCCCCATGAGAGGAACATGTCGCACCAGGGCTGGTCGGAGTAGTCACTGTCCGTCTCGACGGCGTTGTACCAGTCCCCGAACTTGGTGTAGCCGCCGGCTTGCTCTTTGTAGCCGATCTCCTGTCTGAGCAACGTGATGAGCTTCTGCATCTCTGGGGTCATATGGGACATCCATTACGCTTCGGGGTAAATCTGCGTGAAATGGATGTTCAAGGACCTTTAAGGCACAGGTCAACTCACTTTACTTAAACATGACCAAACTGGACATTGGGATGACGGTGCAGGTCAGAGGGCCCGGCCGGGCTCGGAGTCCGTGGGCGCAGGGGTTTCCGACTCCTCCTCGGTCGGGCAGGCGGCGGCGTCGAGCGTGATGGTCCGGGTGGCCGAATCTCCTCCGGGTGAGGCGCTGACGCTCACCTGGCGGACGTCCCGCGTCCCACACGGAGCGGCCCGGTAGCCGGTCTGGAAGTCCCGGCTGTACTCCTTCGAGCCGCTCAGGTCGGCCGTCGAGGTCGTCACGATGGGGTTGGTCTCCCGCTCGCCCGACCGGATCGTCCGGGTGAACGTCACGGTCAGCGTCACCGCCGCGGTGGTGCCCGAGGTCACCCTGACGCTGGCCACGGTGCCGTTCCACCCCTCCAGGCTGACCTTCGGGGGCGCGCACTCGGGCCCGGTGACCCGCCGCTCGGCCGACACGGGGCCGTTGGCCGCCTTGGGTTCCGTCGTGATCTGGACCGAGTAGGTCATCGTCTGGCCGCACGGCGGCTCGCCCAGGTCGGTGCGGGCGGTGAAGGAGTATTCGCGGTGGCCGGAGAGCGACGTGCTGGCCGATTTGGTGAGCTTGCCGTCGCGGCCGAACCTGGCCAGCACCTTGACCGGGCCGGTGCCGCTCGCCTTCAGCCGCACGCCGGCCGCCTTGCCGTCCCAGCCGGAGATCGTGACCTCCTCGACCGCCGGGGGCGGGCACGGGCCGCCCTTGACCGAGACGGTCTTCGCCGCCGCCTTGCCCGCCGACGGTGAGGTCTCGACGGTGATGCGCCGGTAGGAGGTCGTACCGCAGGCGGGTGGGGTGAAGGCCTGCTGCACGACGGGGGCGTAGGCGGTCGCGCCCGCGAGCGGGACCACCTGCGGCGGCAGCGTGGTGAGCGACGACTCGTCGGCGCCCTCGGCGAAGCGGACCGTCATGGTCACCTGCGCCGGGGTGTTGGTCACGATCCGGACCGTGGCCGACTGCCCGTCGAACGCGTGGATGCCCAGGCTGGAGACCTTGAGCGGCGGCGGGGGCGCGGTCGCCGTGGCGGTCGCCGTCGCGGTCACCGTGGGCGTGACGGCGCCAGGCGGCTGGACGGTCGACGGCTGCTCGGTGGTGGCCTCCTCCGACGGCCCCTCCGTCGTCGCCTCCTCCTCGGAGGTGGCGGGCGCGGTGGACTCCTCCGTCGGCAGGACCGGCGGCGCCGGCTCCGTGGGGGTCGGGGTCTGGGTGGGCGGGCGTAACGTGGTGCCGCCCGCGACCGGGGTCTGGCCGTTGGCCGCCACCACGATCGCGATCACGGCCGCCGCGACCAGCGACCCGGCGATGGCGAACCTCGGCGCGAACCGGGTAAGCCGCTGGCTCAGGATCGTGCGCGCCAGCGACGTGTTCACCTGGGGCGTCGGCGTCGACTTGGCCAGCGGGAACATCAGCGCCATCAGCGTGGCGAGCTCGGCCAGGTGCCGCCGGCCGCGCTCCTCCCAGTCGCGCCCGTAGGCGGCCAGCGCCGCGAGCTCCAGATCGGCGACGAACTGGTCGGCGGTCGGAGGCCGGGCCATCGGGTCCTTGGCCATGCCGCGCCCGACCAGCGCCCGGACCGACGCCGGGACCTCCATCGTCGGGATCGGCGCCCCCTGGTGGGCCCGCCGCAGCAGCCCCGCGTCGAGCGAGGCGAAGGGCCGGTGGCCGGTCAGGCACTCGAAGAACACGCAGGTCGCGGCGTAGACGTCGGTCGCCGGGCTGGCCGGGTTCCCGGCCCACTGCTCCGGAGCCATGTACGACGGCGTCCCCGTCGCCTGCCCCGCCTCGCCGACGTGGCTGGCGATGCCGAAGTCGGCCAGCTTGCTGGCGCCGTCGGCCTGGACGAGCACGTTCTCCGGCTTGTAGTCGCGGTGCACCACGCCGTGGGCGTGCGCCGCGGAGAGACCGAGGAGCGACCCCTTCAGCACGACCAGCGCCGCCTCGGGCGAGGTGTTGCCGTGCTCGGCCAGGATGGCGCGCAGCGACACGCCGTCGACCAGCTCCATCACGATGGCGGCGTCGCCGTGGGGGGACTGCACGTATTCGTACAGCCGCACCACGTTGGCGTTCTCCAGCTCGACCATGAGCCGGGCCTCGCGCTGGAAGCTGGCCAGGAAGCCGGGGTCGCGTCGCAGCGTCTCGCTCAGATACTTGATCGCGACGTAGGCTCCTGTGGTCTCATACGTCGCCAGCACGACCCGGCCGCCGCCCCCGGCACCGAGTTCGCGTACCTCCCGGTAGCCCGGAACCGTCCACGTGCTCAACTGCGAAGCCCCCTCCTTCGGGCACCCGGCGCGAAATGTCACCTAACGCCGCGTACTCATACGAAGGTCTCACCGCATCGTCAGCTTGTCACCGGACTAGAAATGTCACCTTGTCGCTGCAAACCCGTTGGGCATAAGGCGTAACCGAGCGTCGCCACAGCTCTGACCTGGGACGTTGGCGGAAACTTGACGAACACGGCTCCAGCATGGATGTCCGTTGGTGATACTGGATGTCAGAGGTGACCGGTATGCCCGGTCCGCGTCATGGACGCGCGTAAATAGCGAAAAAGTTCGTCCGGATATCCCCTTGTCGAGGGCCGTATCGCGTGTCCAGAATCTAATTTTGGGGGTGGGACACCATGATCAGAGTCGCAGTCGCCGATGATCACCCGCATGCACAGGCCGGGATCCGCCGTCTGCTGGCCCGGATGCCCGAGGTGGGGTCGGTCGTCGCCGCCCCCTCCGCCGAGGCGCTGGCCCGCACCGGCGCCGAGGTCGACGTCCTCCTGCTGGCTCTCTACCGCGTCGACCGCGAGCCGGCCCTCGCCGAGATCGAGGACTGGACGTCCCGCGCCCGCGTGCTCGTCTTCTCCCACTCCCTCGGCATGACCGGCGACCCCGCCGACGTCGTCGCCGCCCTCCAGACCGGCGCCTCCGGCTACCTCCTCAAGAACACCCAGCCCGACGAGTTCCGCGACGCGGTCCTCCACGTCGCGGCCGGCGGATTCGTCCTGGGCCAGGGCCTGGCCACGGTGCTGCGCGGCCAGTTCGCCCTGGCCACCTCGCTCCTGTGCCTGCGCCCCGCGCTGTCCCCGCGCGAGGCGGAGGTCCTGCGCCTCATCTCCAAGGGCTGCACGCCCGCCGAGGCCGCCAAGTCCATGAACATCGAGGAGATGTCCGTCGACCTGCTGGTGACCCGCATCCAGGTCAAACTCGGATTCGGCCACCCGAGGGACCTGCGGCGCGTCACGGAAGACTTGGGGCTCCAGAAGCTCTGAGGGTTGCAAGTGGCCTGGCGCAGGAAGACGCTGGGACACAGTGAATTCGAACGATTACGAGGAGCAGGTCCGCCTGCACCTCGCGGCAATCGCACGTGGAGCGGCTGGCACCGAGGTGGTCGACGCCTTGCTGGCGCACGCCCGGGTGTCCCGTTCACCGGCCTCGGTGGACGGAGCCGTCCGAGCGGCCCGCACCCTCTGCGAACGCGACGCTCTCGAACACGGCACGACCCTGGTCCGAGCCCTTCGTTCAGGCGCCGACACACTCATCCGCCGCCCCGCTTCCGCCTTGCCCCTGGCCGAGGAAGCGGTGTCCCTGGCACGCGACCTGGGCGGCCCCCCTCTGATCGTGTCGTTGGCGACCCTGTCCCGGGTGCTCCGGGCAGCCGGGCGCGGGGCCGAAGCAGATGCGGCGGAGGCAGAGGCGGAGTCGCTATCGTGACGCGGTGACCCATTCCTTGCCCGGTGTCTCTTTGACCGACCACGTGTTCACCGTGCCGCTGGACCACTCCGACCCCTCCCGCGGGCTGATCGAGGTGTTCGCGCGGGAGGCCCGCGACCCGCGGCGGGCGGGGGAGGACCTGCCCTGGCTGGTGTACCTGCAGGGCGGTCCCGGCGGGAAGTCACCCCGGCCGACGGCCGGTGACGGCTGGCTCGGGTACGCACTGCGCACCCACCGCGTCCTGCTGCTCGACCAGCGGGGAACGGGCCGCAGCAGCCCCGTGACCGCGAAGTCCCTGCCCCACCCCGACGGGCCCGAGCTCGCCGCCTACCTGAGGCACTTCCGCGCCGACGCGATCGTGGCCGACGCCGAGCACATCCGGCGCGCGCTGGGCGTCGAGCGCTGGTCGACCCTGGGCCAGTCCTACGGCGGCTTCGTGACCCTGACCTACCTGTCCAACGCACCCGAGTCGCTGTCGGCCTGCTACGTGACGGGCGGGCTGGCGGGCCTCCACGCCGACGCCGACGAGGTCTACCGGCGGACCTACCGTCGTGTGGAGGACAAACTCCGCCGCTACTTCCACCGCTACCCGGACGACCGCGCCCGCCTCGAAGGCCTGCTCGCCTACCTGGACCAGAACGACATCCGCCTCCCCGACGGCGACCGCCTGACCCCTCATCGGTTCAAGATGCTCGGTATGGAACTGGGCACCGGCTCCGGGGCGGAGTCCCTCCACTGGCTGCTGACGGAGGCGTGGATCGGGGGCGAACTGTCGGATGAGTTCCTCCACCAGGTGATGGCCGAGACGTCGTTCGCCGGGAATCCCCTGTACGCGGTCCTGCACGAGCCCATCTACTCGCAGGGCGCACCGTCGAACTGGGCCGCCGCCCGCCTGGCCCCGGACCTCCCTCTGACCGGAGAGATGATCTATCCGTGGATGTTCGAGGAGATCCGGGCGCTGCGGCCGTTCAGGGAGACGGCGGAGTGCCTGGCCCGGATGAACTGGCCCGCGCTGTACGACCCCGCCCGGCTCGCGGTGAACGAGGTGCCGGTCGGGGCGGTCGTCTACTACGACGACATGTACGTGGACGAGGGGCTGTCGGCGCGGACGGCGCGCGAGGTGGCCAACGTGACGACGTGGGTCACGAACGAGTGGGAACACGACGGGTTGCGGGTGTCGGGGGAGACGGTCATCCGGAGGGTGATGGGGCTGATCCAGGCCAGATGAGCCGATAGCGACCGCCTTCGGCGCGGATGATGCGCCGTGCCCGGTAGAACAGGTGGGGGTCCGATCGGGCGATGTCCTCGAAGTCCTCCGGCGTCATCCGCCGCACGACGTCGAAGGCGGTCGCCGGGATCTCCGAAGGGTCGATCTCCAGTTCCATCAGGGTGATGGCCGCCATCAGGAACACCCCGTTGCCACGGTCCTCGACCCCGCGGAGAACGTCGTCGACCAGCCCCAAGTAGTTACGATCTCGCGCCACCACGTAGAAGACGGAACGGAGTAGTTCGCGGGGTCGACGCGATCGGACCGCGAGGAGCCGGCAGATCTCCGCCAGGAGGTGAAGGGGCAGTTCGTTCCGGTGGCCGTGGAGAAGTTCGGTGAGGCGCCGTTCGTGCCAGGCGTCGATAGTCGCGGCGGCTCGCGCCAGCCGCTCGGGATCGATGCGATCGGACAACCATGAGCTCAGCAGGTCGTCGAGCTCTGACCGGGCCCTCTCACCTGGGCCGCGGGTGAATTCGGAAGCGAGATGGAACCGGTGCCGGAACACGGGATCGGTCACCGCGCTGGCCATCGCCCGGCTGAAGCCGACGTCGAGCGACGTCTGAGGCGGGGCCGCCCACCACTTCGCGATCTCGACGTCCGGGAGCACGCCGTGCTCCCACCCCAGCAGGTCGCCTGACCCTTCCGAAGCGGACGCGTGCTCCGAATTCTGACGCATGACGAAGACCTCGCGCGTCTCGCCCTCCCAGGTCCGGGCGATCGACAGGTACTCATTGATCGCGGGCCATTCCTCTCCCGTCGTCCCCGCCCGCCACAGGTCGACGAGGGTCTGCCACAGCCGCACCGGGGACTCGGCGCCGCCGAACAACTCGCGTGCGGAGGTCCGGCCGGTCAGGGTGACGACGAGGAGCACCAAGTTGGCCGTTCGGCTGGCCACGCTCTGCATCGCGGAGACGGGGGCGGGCCGGTAGGTCCCCTCACCGGCGGTCGCGCCGAAATAGGCGGCTTGAAACAGACGCACTAAGGCGGGCCGGGTATGCGGGTCGTCGTCTTTCATCTCGACGAGGAATCGCAGGATAGGTGCCCGGATGGCGAGGACCGCGAATGACAGCAACTCGGCCAGGTTCGTAGTGGACTTGGGCTGGAACGGTCGGCGGCGGGTCTGATGGTCGGCTTCTTCGCGGAGCAGATCCCGGATCAACCGGGCGACGAGATATTCGCCGAAGGTGGCGTGCAGGAACTCGTAGGTGCTGATCTCCTCGGAATCCTGCCGCGCCTCGGCCTTGTGAATGAAGAAGAACCTGCCGAACAGGGTCTGCGCTGCGGTCAGTGGACGCTGGAAACCACGGGACGCCACAGTCGTCGCGGGCATCAGCGCGGTGAGATCGCGGTTCAGTTCGTCGTGGGTGACCCACTGCTGACCACGGTTGAACATGGCGAAGGCCGCCACCGACAGACGCAGTAGCTCGAATTCGACGGCTTCGTCGAGGGCGGCATCGGTGAGACCAGCCTCGTGTTTGCGAATCTCGCGTAAGGCGAATCTGCACAGCAACCGTTCGTACAACTCCGAGGCGAGCAGGCGGCCCGAGAGGCTCGCGCCGTCGGCGTCGTAGAGGGCGAGCATCAGCATCAGCAGCGGTTGCCTGGCGAGATCGGGGTAGCGGAGAACGTTTTCCAGAGAGAGGCCGGCTCCGGTGCTGCGGTTCCATGTGGTGACCCAGGCGGCGACCTGCTCGTCGGAGAACGGCTCAAGCCTGAGCGCCACCGACCCCGGAGGGACCCGGCTGCGGTCGGCGACGGCGGTCCGGGTGGTGACGATCACCACGACCGGGTTTCCGGCCGATTCCTCGCGCTGCTGGAACTCCACTACCTGCTCCAGGTAGTCGGCCCGGTTGACACCGGTCGCCTGCAGCAGTTCGTCGAGGCCGTCGAGAAGGATCACCGGCAGCGCGCCGTTCGTCGACCGGGACAGGTCGGGCCACGAGATCGTTTCTCCCGTCGTCGCATGGACGCCTGCCTGGATCTGCACCTGGATGCCCGCATGGCGGGCACCTGCCGTAACGGCACGCGGATCGGCAGGAAGTCACCCTGGGGCAGCCGGGCGGCGAGCATCTTGGTCAGCACCGACTTGCCCGCGCCGGGCTGGCCGAGGATGAGCATCGGCGCCTGGCGAGCCTCTGGGGAGGTCAGGTGAGCGGCGAGCACCTGCCCCAGGTCGCCGCGGCTCGTCTGCGCTTCCCACGAGGACTCCGAGCTCAGGTCGTGGTGGGTCGGGTCGGTCATCTGCCGGAAGAGCGGGACCACATATCCCTCGCCGAGGCTCGGCATCCGCAGGTCGCCGACCTGGTCTTCGCTCTGGCTGATCGGTCTGGTCAACGCGGCCGCGTTGAGCGCGTGGAGACGCGCCATCTGAGCCGAGGGAATCCGCCCGGCCGTCACCTCCATCAGCATCTTCTCCAGTCCGACGAGTCCGGCCTGGGTCGACTCATGGGCCCGCATCTGCGCCCAGAATGCGAACTCGGGGAACTCGGATGCCAGCCGGTGATAGAGGTCCTGGTAGCGGCGGACCGCGGCCTCGTGAAGCTGACCGTGCAGGGCGGTCGTCACCGCCTCCCACTGCTCGGAGTAGAGCACTTTGGCCAGGGGAAGCGCGTGAACGAGCCCGCTCAGGTTCGAGGCGGCGATCTGGTAGTTCAGTCGGAGCTCGTGCAGGTCGAGCGAGGTGGGTGTCATCGGTCTCCGCGTCAGCAGACATGTCCGCAGACCGGTGACCTCGTTCAGGAAACGCCTCAGATCAGGTCCCTGGATCCGCATGTCCTCCACGCGGAACGGCAGCTCGACATCGTCCAGCGCCTCGAAGAACGCCGTCGTCATGATGACCTCATGGGCCGCGACCAGCAGCTCGGTCCGGGTCGCCCGAGGAGCCACGACGACCTTTTCGCGCAGACTCCCGACAGCCTGGTGAAGCAGCCGGATGGCTTCGTTCTTGGCGTCGATCAAGCTCCAGGTGATCGGGCCGCCGAACAGCAGTCCCCATCCGAGAGCCGTGTCGAGGGCCCTGATCGTGCGGGATTCGCCGCTCAGCAGGTCCACGGCGTCGGTGTAGCTGACTGGCTTGGCCATTCCCTGATCCTAGGGACCTGTGATTCGGTGGCGTCCATGGCGCGAAATTTGATTCTTTCCGGAGGGGTCGCCCACGACTTTGCGGCCACGTCACAAACGCTCGCCGAGGTCCTGCTCGAAGCGGGGATCGAGTCGGAGGTCACCGAGGACATCGCGGGCGCGCTCTCCGAGCCCCCTCAGGTCGATCTCATCACGATCAACGCGATGCGCTGGTGTCACCAGAGCGGTCACTTCGAGAGCCAGCGGGACGTCTGGCAGTTCAGCCTCAGCCAGGACGCCCGTGCGGTGCTGCTCGACCATCTCAACAAAGGCGGCGGGGTGCTCGCCATGCACACCGCCTCCATCTGCTTCGACGACTGGCAGGGGTGGCCGCGAGTTCTGGGGGCCTCGTGGAAGTGGGGCAAGTCGCATCATCCGCCGATCGGCTGGACGACCGTCCACGTCAACCGCGACCACGCGATCACCGACGGCTTACGGGACTTCGACGTCGTCGACGAGGTCTACAGCGACCTCGACGTCCTTCCCGACGTCACCCCGCTGGCCACCGCGATGGGGCAGCCCGTGCTGTGGGCGCGGAACGTCAGGCGGGGGCGTCTGGTCTACGACGCGCTCGGGCACGACACGCGGTCCTACGACTCGCCCGTCCACCGGACGCTGCTGTGCCGGGCGGCCCAGTGGCTACTTCGGCAGCCCGTCGGGATCAGCGAGTAGCCGGGCCGACTCCGACTCCTCGGCGAGGCGGCGGACCACGTCCAGCACCCGGCCGTAGAGCACCGTCCCGATGACGTGGGCTTCGACGGCCGTCTCGCGGGGGCCGTCGAAGGGGATGCGGGACATCTCGTGGTCGCGGACCAGGCCGCCGACCGCCGCCGCGTAGGGGCGCAGGTCGGGGAGGGTGACCTCGTGGTCCAGGCGGCGCAGGGTCACGATGGTCTGGGCGAGTTCGTCGCGGCCGGGGGCGGTGGGTTCGACCTGCCAGCCCCGTTCGCGGATGAGTTCGTCGACCATGGCCCTGGCCTGCGCCCACTCCTCGGTGTCCTCGGGTTCGGTCTTGGGGGACAGGGCGTAGTGGGCGGTGCCGAGCATCTCGTGGACGCCCATCTTCTCGTCCTCGACGGCCTCGATCACGGCCCGGATCGCGGAGATGGGGAGCTTGCCCACTTCGAGGAGGGCGCGGATGAGGCGGAGCCGGCGGACGTGCGGCTGGCCGTACAGGGAACGGGTGGCGGAGGTCTGCTCGCCGGGCGGCAGGAGGCCTTCGCGCAGGTAGTACTTGATGGTCGGGATGGGTACCCCGGTGGCGTCGCTGAGCTGGGAGATCCGCACGCTGGATATGCTAGCTATCCAAACGACCCACTCCGGCCAGGCCGATCGCCCCGCCCGACGGCGTCGCGGGCGCCTCGGCGGCCGGATGGTCGGGCCGCCAGTCGGAGATCCGCACCAGGCCGGGTTCGCAGAGCTCGAAGCCGTCGAACAGCGACAGGACCTCCTCGTGGGTGCGGAAGGCGATGCCGCCGGACGAACTCTTCTCGTAGATCTCCCGGCCCGCCGCCAGGGCGTCGCCGGCGGCCTCGCCGGGGCTCATGTGGGAGATCACCAGGTGGCTGCCGGGGACGACGGCGTCGCGGAACTCGGCGACCAGGCGGCGCGCCTCGCCGTCGTCGGTGACGAAGTGCAGGACGGCGACCATCAGGACGGCGATCGGCTCGTCGAAGTTCAGGTGGGCGCGCACCTCGGGGTGGCCGGTGATCCAGCCGGGGTCGCGCAGGTCGCCCTCGGTCACGATGGTGCTGGGGTTGTCGGCCAGGATCGCGCGGGCGTGGACCAGGACCATGGGGTCGTTGTCGACATACACGATCCTCGAGTCCCGGGCGTGCCGCAGGGCCACCTCGTGGACGTTGTCGCGGGTGGGCAGGCCCGCGCCGAGGTCGAGGAACTGGGTCACGCCCTGGTCGATCAGGTGGCGGACCGAGCGGCCGAGGAACTCGCGGTTGGCGCGGGCGAGGTCCTTCGCGTCGGGGGAGATGGCGTTGATCGCCTCCGCGGCCTCGCGGTCGACGGCGAAATGGTCCTTGCCGCCCAGGAAGTAGTCGTACATCCGCGCCACGCTCGGCGTGAGGGGGTCGACGCCCGGAGGTGCCTTTTCAAGGGTCACGCCGCGATCTTAAACCGCATCAGATCCACCGGTATGCGGAAAAATAGAACCCTTGAGTGCAAAAACGTCCGGGATTAGCGTGATTCGTACCCGCCGGGACGGATCGCGCCCCGCCCCGGTGGGCCTCAGTAAATAGGTGCGGAATGTCACTATTGGGGCACTTATGGCTCGGGCGACTCCGGAACACCGGTAGCTTTCCTACCCGTGCGCCCACCACGACGCGGCGACCAGCTCGGCGACGAGCGTCTCCGTCAGGAGCGCGACGCCGGGGTCGTCGTCATGCCGGTAGCGCACGCTCCCCGCCTGACCGGCCACCTCGCCGCCGACGGTGACGACCGTCGAACCCCGCTCGCGCACCCATTCCATCGCCTGCTCGTCGTAGGGCGAGCCGGGGAACAGCAGGGCGCGGTAGTCGTAGGTCTTGGTGAGGTAGACGTCGACATGGGCCCAGTCGCCGGTCTCGCAGGCGGTGGCCTGGCGGCGCGGGCCCTCGCGCACCATCAGCGCCGACTGGTCGGCCGACGACAGGCGTTCGGCCGGGGCGATCGTGTAGACGCCGTGGGGGCCGTCGAGCAGCTCCAGCACCCCGGGCAGCCAGTCGCCGCGCCGGTCGAGCAGGTCCTGGGTCGCCTCGGCGGCCCGTCTGACCAGCCCGCCGTCGACTCCCTGGCCGAACATGGCGAGCAGCAGGGCGAGGGTGTGCTGGAAGGTCCGGCACGCCACCCCGCCCTCCTCGGGACCGGCCAGCATCGGGACGACGTGGTCGGCGCCCTTGGTGACGGGCGAGCCGTCCTTGTTGGTCAGCGCGGCCACGAACGAGACGCCCCGGTGGCGGGCGACCGCGTCGAGCGTCTCGCGGCTGCCCCCGGTGGCGGAGATCGCCACCACGAGGGTCGCCGGGTCGGGCGGGTAGCCCAGGCCCGTCGAGGCGTAGTCGGCGGCGGCGTCGATCCCGGCCGCGCGCAGGCGGAGGGCGGCGACGCGGGCGGCGTACCGGGAACTGCCCATGCCGAGGAACAGCACCCGCCGCACGGTGGCCGGCAGGCCGTCGAACAGGCCGCCCGCGTCGAGCGCGGCGGCCAGCCGATCGAGCGATTCAGGCTTTCCGAGCAGGTCGTCGAGGAACTTTCCGGCGTCCATCCCCTCAGCCTCTCAGAACCACGAGCGCAGCACGCCCATGGGGGCGTAGCGCCAGCGCTCCAGGAAACGGCCCGCGTAGATCAGCTCCCGGCACAGCTGCTCGGCCTCGAACGGCCGCAGCAGCGAGCGGTCGAGCAGGTCTCCCCGGCCGGCGTCCTCAAGCCTCTTCGTGTACGCGTGCTCCAGCGCCTCCCGCGCGCCCCACACCCAGGCCGAGATCGCCTGGGGGTCGGCGTCGCGCCGCCTGATCGCGACCTGCCCGGCGTTCTCGATGCTGATCCCGAGCTGGGCCAGGTCGCGGGCGGCCGGCTGGTAGGGCGAGGCGCCCGGCACGGTCGGGTTGCCGTCGAAGTCGATCAGCGCGTAGCCCTCCGCCCATTGGAGGATCTGGCCCACGTGCAGGTCCCCGTGGACGCGCATCACCGGGGTCTCCCCGGCCACCTGCAAGGGCGCGAGCTCCCGCCGCAGGTCGGCGACGTGATCGGCGAGCCACTGCGCGTCGGTCTCGTCGGTCGTCAGGGCCAGGGCCTCGCCGAGGGCCTGTTCCGCCCGCTCCGCCCAGTCGGCGGTGGCCGGCGCGGTGCGCACCGGATCGGGGACGACCTCGGACGGCGTGGCCATCGCCAGGTGAAGATCGGCGGCCAGCGTGCCGAGCTCCGCCGCGAAGGCGGTGCGCCCGGCCACGGCCTCGTCGGCGCACCACTGCCAGCCGTCGCGGGCCCCCGGCAGGTACGCCGTGGCCAGCCCGGCCAGGGCGGTGCCGCAGAAGATCGCAGCGTACGGCTCCGCCGTGCGCGTGAACCCCGTCGCGGCCAGGTGGGTCAGCATCTCCAGACCGGGATGCGGCCCCTCGGCCGGATGGGGGAACCACTTCACGATCACCTTCTCGCCCACGACCACCGACCGGTAGGTCTGGTCGACGGTGATCGGGCGCTCTCCCGCCGGGAAGTCGGGCAGCGGGCGCAGCTCGCGCACCGCGAAGGGCGCCGGCGCGGCGCCCAGGTTCCGGAGGACCTGCTCGGTCACCCCGGGACCGGCCTCAAGCTCGTCGCCGAGGCGGAGGACGACGTTCCCCGGCAACGCCCAGTCTGCGGAACCCACCGCACGCTCCTGAATGTCGATTCAACAGGAAGTACAAACTCAGAGCTCACCCCGTGCGGCACAGTCTTGTCTAATTTGATGTCTCCTGCAACACTCGCCAAACATCAGAAGGGGGGCCCGGTATGTCGCGTGGGCGAGGTTCGATCCTCGCGCGGTTGATCTTCCTCGGACCTGGGCTGATCATGTTGACGCTGCTGGCCGTGGTGCCGATGCTGCTCATGCTCAGCACCATGTTCTTCCAGCGCGGGCGATTTGGTGGGGTGATCTACGAATTCACCACCGCCAACTTCAGCAGGCTGTTCCAGCCGCTGTACCTGAACGTGATCCAGGACAGCCTGGTCGTCGCGGGCGTGGTGACGGTACTGGCGCTCCTGATCGGCTATCCGACGGCGTACGCCATCGCGCTGCTGCCGTCGAAGTGGAAGACGATCGCGCTGCTGGCCGTCATGCTGCCGTTCTGGACGAACTTCCTGATCCGGATGTACGCCTGGACGATCCTGCTGAGCGGTCCAGGCCTGGTCAACGAGACGCTCACCGGAATCGGGCTGATCGACCAGCCGCTCGAACTGCTCTACAACCGGGGCACCGTCGTGGTCGGCCTGCTCTACGGCTACCTTTCGCTCATGATCCTGCCGATCTACTCGGCGGTGGAGCGGCTCGACCCGCGCCTGCGGGAGGCCAGCGCCAACCTCGGCGCCTCCCCGGTCCGCACGTTCTTCAGCGTCACGCTGCCGCTGACGCTGCCGTCCGCGCTGATCGGGGCCGTGCTGGTGTTCGTGCCCAGCTTCGGGAACTTCGTCGTGCCGGAGATCCTCGGCGGCGGCAAGGCCATCATGATCGGCAACCTGATCCGCGACCAGTTCCTCAAGGCCCGCGACTGGCCCTTCGGCGCCACCATCGCGCTCGTGATGATCCTGGTCACGGTGGTCCTGCTGCTGGCCCAGGCGGTCGTCTCGCGGAGGACGCGCAGTGCCTAGGAAAACGTCCCGGCTGACCTTCCTGCCCCTGTGGCTGGTCTACGTCTTCTTCTACGTGCCCATCGCGGTCGTGGTGTTCATGTCGTTCAACGCGGGCGACTCGCCCTACAGCTTCGAGGGGTTCAGCCTCGACTGGTACGGCAAGCTCGCGGGCAGCGCGACCATCCTCGAAGGGCTCGGCAACACCCTGATCGTCGCGGTCGGCACCTGCCTGATCTCGACGGTCGTCGGCACCCTGCTGGCGGTCGGGCTGGCCCGGCACACCCGCTCGAAGGTGCTGGAGGCCGTCGCGACGCTGCCGGCCATCCTGCCCGAGCTGATGCTGGCCATCGGCCTGCTCATCTTCTACACCGCGGTGAACTTCACGCTGGGGCTGACCTCGATCCTGCTGGCGCACCTCACCTTCGGCATCCCGCTGGTCGCCGTGGTGGTCCGGGTGCGGCTGGCCTCGATGGACACCTCGCTCGAAGAGGCCTCGACCGACCTCGGCGCGAGCCCGCTCCAGACGTTCTTCCGCATCACCCTGCCGGGCCTGGCCCCCGGCATCGCCGCGGGCGCGCTGCTCGCGTTCACCTTCTCGCTCGACGAGTTCGTGCTGGCCTTCTTCTCGGCCGGCCCGACCGACCCCACGCTGCCCATCGTGATCTACTCGATGGTCAGGTTCGGCGTGACCCCCGACATCAACGCCCTGGCCACCATCCTGCTGACCATCAGCGTGGTCGCGGTGCTCGCCGTCCAGCGCATGACCCGACTCACGGAGTCCCTCAAATGACACTGCTTTCCATCGAGGGGGTGTCCCGTAAGTTCGGGAACGTCACGGCCCTCTCGGACGTCTCCATCGACATCCAGCAGGGGGAGTTCTTCGCGCTGCTCGGCCCGTCGGGCTGCGGGAAGACGACGCTGCTGCGCATCCTCGCCGGGTTCGAGACGCCCGACCAGGGCGGAGCCCGCCTCGACGGCGTCGACCTGCTCAAGCTCGCCCCGCACAAGCGCCCGATCAACCTGATGTTCCAGTCCTACGCGCTGTTCCCCCACATGACCGTCGCCAAGAACATCGCGTACGGCCTGGAGCGCGAGAACCTCCCCAGGGCCGAGATCAAGGCCCGGGTCGGCGAGGTCCTGGAGAAGGTCGGCCTCGACGCGATGGCCAACCGGCGGCCCGCGCAGCTGTCCGGCGGCCAGCAGCAGCGGGTGGCGCTGGCCCGCGCCATCGTGAAGCGGCCGAGGCTGCTGCTGCTCGACGAGCCGCTGTCCGCGCTGGACAAGAAGGTCCGCGCCGAGATGCAGCTCGAACTGAAGCGCCTGCAGAACGAGGTCGGCATCACCTTCGTCGTGGTCACCCACGACCAGGAGGAGGCCATGTCGCTGGCCGACCGCATCGCGGTCATGGACCAGGGCAAGGTCGAGCAGGTCGACGCCCCCGTGACCCTCTACGAGCGCCCCCGCACCTACTTCGTGGCCGACTTCATTGGCGCGAACAACCTGTTCACGGGCGCGATCCGGGGCGGGGTCTTCTCCGCCGACGGCCTCGGCCCGCTGCCCTCCAAGGCGACGACCGCCGACGCGCCGGCGGCGCTGGCGATCCGTCCGGAGCGGGTGCGCCTGACCGAGCCGACGCCCGGGATGGTGCAGGGCGTGGTCGTCGACGTGAGCTTCTACGGCGGTGTGTCGCACATCGCGGTGGAGGTGCGCGGGCTGGGCCGCAAGGTCCTGGCGGCCACTCAGGGCTCGGCCCGGATCACTCCCGGGACCGTCGTGGGCGTGACGTGGCGTCCGGAGGACGCGGTCCTCATCGCGAACTGAACTCGGCTTCACCACCGCGCCCCGTGAGTCTTTCCGGGGCGCGGTTGCCGGTTGCGGACGCACAGGCCCGCTGCTCACGGGCGGCTTCAGAAGGTTTCCCAGCCCAGCCCGGTCCGGCGTGGCGTGGTCCGGCGTGGCGTGGTCCGGCATGCCCTCGGAACGGCATGCCCTCGGAACGGCGCTACGTGCCGGGCCTGGTCAGTCGGCGTCCTGAGGGCCCGCGGCCGGAGTGTCGGCTGTCTTGCCGTTGGCCCTCGGCCTGGTCGTCCGAGTCGAGCGGGTCGCTTTCGGGCGCGGTGCGGCCGGGGTCTCCTTCAGGGGGTGGCCGGTGGCCATGCGGGCGAAGTCGAGGATGAGGCCCACCGCCTCGTCGGGGCCGATCGAGTGGTGGCGGGCGATGATGCGGTAGCCGTAGGCGTCTTCGAGGGCGACCAGGTTGCGGGCGATCTGCTCGGAGTCGCCGGTCAGCGTGAAGACGCCCTGGGCGGCGCCGATCTCCAGGATCATCTGGTACATCGCGACCTGGCGGTCGTAGAGCGTGGTCAGCAGGGTGCCGTAGACGCGGTTGCGGCCCGCCGCGCCGCCGAGCTCGCACAGCAGGCGCACGCCCGAGTCGTCGGGCCCCTCGGGGAGCCCCGACCGGATCGTCGTGATCAGCTTCTGGGCCGGGTCGGCGATGCCGCTGATCTTCTTGACGCGCTGCTCGTAGAACCGCTCCATGCCCGCGTGGTGGGCCTCGATCAGCAGGTCGCGGAGGTCGGGATAGTGGTAGAGCACCGCCCCGGACGTGAGCCCCGCCTCTTCTGCGATCTGGTTCAGATGGACACCCTCAGCGCCGTGCTGGATCATCGCGCGCCTGGCCGCGTCGATCAGCTCGACCCGTCGGTCTGCCCTGCTCTTCCGCTGAGTCATCGCACCCCGCTGCGTATGGAGGATCTCACAACAAGTGTCGCAGGTCTTGACGTGGTTGCTCGATAAGTATTTGAATCACGATTCAACAAATATCGGTCGGAGGGGATCGTGATTACGGACGCACTGCCGAGGGTCTTCTGGACCGACCGGCCCGCTCCCGCCGCGTATCCGCCGCTCACCGGGGCGACGACGGCCGACCTGCTGATCGCGGGCGGCGGCTTCACCGGCCTCTGGGCTGCTGTGCTGGCCAAACAAGAAAACCCCGCCTGCGACGTCGTTCTGGTCGAAGCCGAACGTATCGCGTTCGGCGCGACCGGCCGTAACGGGGGCTTCATCGCCGACTCGATCACCCACGGCCTGACGCACGGCGCACACCGCTGGCCTGGGGAGATCGATCTTCTGCTGGCGCTCGGCCGGGAGAACCTGGCCGCCATCGCCGACTTCGTCGCCGAACACGACATCGACGCCGATCTCCGGCTCTGCGGCAAGACGACGGTCGCGGTAGCGCCCCATCACGTCGACGAATTGCGGTCCGCCGAAAAGCGCCACCGGGACCATGGCGAGGACGCCACATTCCTGGACGCCGGGGACATGCGGGCCGACGTCCACTCCCCGACCTACCTGGGCGGACTGCGGCTGCGCGGCACCGGCGGGCTCGTCGACCCGGTGAAACTGGCCTGGGGCCTGCGCCGCGTCGCCGAGAACCTGGGCGTGCGGATCTACGAGCACACCCCGGTGGCCGGCATGGAACGCTCCGGTCCCTCGGTACGCGTCCCGACCCCCCACGGCGTGATCAACGCGCGCCAGGTCCTCATCGCGACCAACGCGTTCCCGTCGCCGCTGCGCCGGCTGCGCAACTACGTCCTGCCCGTGTGGGACTACGTGCTGGTGACCGAGCCCCTCGACGCCGAGCGAAGGGCGTCGCTGGGCTGGCTGGAGGCGCAGGGCATCACCGACGCCGGGAACCAGTTCCACTACTACCGCCTGACCGCCGACGACCGCCTGCTGTTCGGCGGGTACGACGCCGTCTACAACTTCGCCGGCGGCGGCAGCGACCAGCGCCCCGAGTCCCACGCGCTCCTGGCCCGCCACCTGCTGGAGACGTTCCCGCAGCTCGAAGGGGTCCGGGCCACCCACCGCTGGGGCGGCCTGATCGACTCGACCAGCCGCTTCACCCCGTTCTTCGGCACGGCCATGGGCGGCCGCGTCGCCTACGCCCTCGGCTACACCGGCCTCGGCGTGGGCGCCTCGCGCTTCGGCGCGCTGGCCGGTCTCGACCTGCTGGCGCGGCGGGAGACCAGACGTACCGGACTGAAGATGGTGCGCCGCCGCCCGGTGCCCTTCCCACCTGAGCCGATCCGCTGGCCGGTGGTCGAGTTCACCCGCCGGGCCCTGGCCCGCGCCGACGCGAACGAGGGCAGGCGCGGCCCGTGGCTGCGCGTCCTCGACCGCTTCGGCATCGGTTTCGACAGTTAGAAGACCCAGACATGACGACTTTGATCAACCCCGCGACCGGCCAGGTCATCGAGGAGATCCCGGACAGCACCGACGTCGCCGCGAAGGTGGCCGCCGCCCGGTCGGCCTTCGAGCAGTGGCGCGAGGCGACCCCGGGCGAGCGGGCCCGGGTCCTGCTGCGGCTGGCCGACCTGGTGGAGCGGGACGCCGACGAGCTGACCCGCCTGGAGGTCGAGGAGACCGGCAAGCCTGCGGCGGTGTTCCGCGACGGCGAGCTGCCCTTCGCCGCCGACAACCTGCGCTTCTTCGCCGGGGCGGCGAGGTCGCTCGACGGCACCGGCGCGGGGGTGCTGAGCTCGGGCTACACGTCGATGCTGGTCAAGCGCCCGGTCGGCGTGGTGGGCTCGATCGCGCCGTGGAACTTCCCGTTCATCATGGCGGTCTGGAAGGTCGGCCCCGCCCTGGCCGCCGGGAACGGCGTGGTCGTCAAACCGGCCCCCCGCACTCCTCGCTCGACGCTGAAGCTGGCCGAGCTGCTGGCCGAGGCCGGGGCCCCGGCAGGTCTGCTCGGCGTCGTCACCGGCGGCGCCGACGTGGGCCAGGCGCTGGTCACCGACCCCGGCGTCGACATGGTCAGCGTCACGGGTTCGACCGCGACAGGCAAGGCCGTGATGCGGGGCGCCGTGGAGGGCCTGAAGCGCGTCCACCTGGAACTGGGCGGCAAGGCCCCCGCCCTGGTGTTCGCCGACGCCGACCTGGAGGCGATGGCCTTCGGCGTCACGATGGGCGCGACCTACAACACCGGCCAGGACTGCACCGCCGCGACCCGCGTCTACATCGAACGTTCCCGCTACGCCGAGGGCGTCGACGCGCTCGCGGCCGCGCTGGAAAAGGTACGTCCAGGCGACCCCTGGGCCGACGGGACCGACATCGGCCCGTTGATCTCCGCCGAACACCGGGACAGGGTGCACGGCTACGTCGCGCGCGCGTCGGGCCGGATCGTCCGTGGGGGCGATCCGCTCGACGCGCCCGGCTACTACTACCCCCCGACCCTCGTCGCCGACGCGGAGCAGGGGAGCGAGATCGTCCAGGGCGAGGTGTTCGGCCCGGTTCTCGTCGCGCTGCCTTTCGACGGGGAGGACGAGGCGGTGCGCCTGGCCAACGACACGCCCTACGGGCTGGCGTCCTCGGTGTGGTCGACCGACGTGTCGCGGGCGCTGCGGGTGTCACACCGGCTGGACGTGGGCGTGACGTGGGTCAACGACCACCTGCCGATCGCCTCGGAGGCGCCGCACGGCGGGGTGAAGGGGAGCGGGTTCGGCAAGGACATGAGCCAGGAGGCGGTCGGCGAGTACTCGGTGACCAGGCACCTTATGATCAAGCACGCCGCCCCGGTCGCCCGGGACTCCTTCCGGCCAGCCTGACCGAGGCTCGGGCGGGTCTCATGGTGGCCCGCCCGATCGGTGTTCAGTCAGCGGCGAGGACCGCCAGATATCCGGCGACCAGCAGGGTCAGCAGGACGAGCAGCATGCTCGTACCGCTGACCACCACGACGAGACGGGTCCGCTTGAGCGTCCAGCGGATGGCTCCCGTCACCAGCGTGATCGCGGCGACGAAGATAAGGAGAGTCAGATCCCGGCTCTCGCCGGTCGACGTGGACATTGCCACCATGAGGTGAAGGGCTAATGTGTTCATTGAGGTCTTCCGATACAGAGAAGCGCTGTAACCGAACCTTGATGTCACGGGCATTTCTGCACCTCTGGCCAGGTGTGGGGGTGTCCGTGACGCGTTGAGGAGGGAAGCTGCTCGTCGCATCGACTGTTCAGAGGGTGGTCCTCGCGTCTGTGCCATGACGCCTCACTGAATTTAACTTAACTTCATTCGGTATGGACTCTTACATCAGTTGTTCCCGAATTGAAGCGCGCCTATCTCTATACTCGCTGACCTGGTGACCTTCGTTTGAGGCTGTGTTCGCCGACTGGGATCGCCTAACCTGCTTGTTCTTATATTTGTCGCGCTTCAGTCGATAGGCTGAAGTTCAGCTGAATGGAGCGACGGTGATCAGCGAGCGAGCCACGGCGTTGGCGCTGAGGTTGCGCGAGCTCCGTGAGGCTCATTGGCCCGGTGTCCGGTTGACCCAGCATCAGCTGTGCGCCGCGCTGGAAGTCAGCGCCCCGCTTGTCTCGTCATGGGAGAGCAGGAGAGCGCCGAAATTACCGCCGATGTCGCGGCTGGAGGGCTACGCGGCGTTCTTCGCGACCAGGCGATCGATGGATTACGATCCGCCGCGTCTGCTGCCGCTGTCGGAGCTCGACCCAGAAGAACTGGAGAAGTACCGGAAACTGCTCGGCGAATTGGGCCGGCTCAGAAGACAGGCAATGGGTGGTCAGCACGAGCACGGCGAGGCTCACCATGACCTCGGCGCGGACGCCTTCGCGGGCAACCCGTTCCAGTTCCCGCCCGGTGAGTCGGTGACGATCATCTGCTCGGAGGTCCCCGAGGATGATCTCGCCCGGATTCGCTACAGCGATCCGGCCAGCCTCGACTACATCGATCTGTACAAGTACTCCGACCTCGGGGCCCTCTTCGAGGTGCACGGGCACGTACGGGCCGCCAATCCGCGCAGCCTGGTGACCCGCCGGGTACTGCGTGAGCTGCAGGAAGATGATCTGACCACCCACCTTGTGCTGCTCGGCGGGGTCGACTGGAACGTGATCACCCGAAGGATGCTGGGCATCATCGGGACGCCGGTCCTCCAGGTGGCCGACTGGGACGATCCCCGGGGCCCGCACTTCCAGGTCGCCGCCGGTGGCCGGACCGAGGCTCACTACACCGTTGTGGAGCAGGTCGACGACCGCGCTGAGCTGGTCGAGGACGTGGCGTTCCTGTACCGGGGCCGGAATCCGAACAACAGGCTACGCACTCTTACGATCTGCAACGGCATGTACGCGCGTGGCGTCTATGGGGCTGTCCGGGTTCTCACGGACGAGACGTTCCGCGGGCGCAACGTGGAGTACCTGCGCGACCGCTTCGGTGACGCGGAGGAGTACAGCGTGCTGATGCGGGTGCGGATCCAGGGGGGCCACGTGGTCACGCCCGACCTCACCGACCCGGGAACCGTCCTGCACGAATGGCCCGACCATGCCGCATGAGGTCGCTGTCCATCACGGTTCGCACCGGCATCTCGTGGAAATCGTCGAAGGGCCGGCCGGGCACGCAGCCACAGTGGACGCGATCGTGGTGCCCACCATTCGGTCACCCGAATGGCTCCTCCATGCCGCCGACCTGGCCTGGAAACTGGGCTGCCCGCTGGTCTCCCTGCACAGCCGGACCCGAGGACGGGCTCAGCACACCGCCGACCTCATGCCGGACGGCGTCAGATACCTCGCTGTCGACCTCACCCGGCCGGAAGTGGTGAACCTGCCGACGCTTATGACGTCGCGGCTGCTGGAGAACACGATCTTTCACCGCACCACGGATCTGAGCGTGAAGCGCAACGCCGGTCTGGTCCTGGCCAGGTTGATGGGCTGGGAGCGCATCGTCTTCCTGGACGACGACATCACCGTCGGCGGTCATCGGCAGCTTCTCAACGCGGTCGCCCTGCTCGACCGTTTCGAGGCCGTGGGGATGAACATCGGCGGTTTCCATGACAACTCGGTGGTCTGCCACGCGCATCGCAAGACCGGGGGTGATCAAAGCTCCTTCATCGGTGGCGGTGCCTTGGCCGTCCACACGATGCGGGACGAGACCGCCTTCTTCCCCAACGTCTACAACGAAGACTGGTTCTACCTGCTCGAGGACACGAAACTGCGGTCGCTCGCGATCACCGGGGAAGTCAGCCAGCGGAAGTACGACCCCTATGACCGGCCCGAACGCGCCCGCGACCAGGAATTCGGCGACGTGCTCGCCGAAGGCATCTACTGGCTCCTTGACGCGCAGACGGGAGAAGACTGGCGCCGCGCCGCGGATCATGCCCACTGGACGAGGTTCCTGCGCAGACGGAAACTCTTCATCGAGAACGTGCTGCGACGCTCGGCGCTGATTCAGGAGTCTCAACGCCGCCATGCCGTGCAGAGATCACTGCTGGCCGCGCTCCACCGGTTGAATCAGATCGAGCCGGAGTTCTGCGTCAGGTATCTCGACGCGTGGGCCGCCGACCGTGAGCGCTGGGCCCAGCACCTCAGGGCGATTCCCCTGATAGGAGCCGACGAGACCCGCCTGCCTGACGTGATGAAGTGGATGACCCGCCATTTTGGCCCCCAGTTGATATCGGCGGCACGAATGAGTATGTGATTTGGCTGTGGTTCATCCGGGAATGTGAGGTCCGTGGGGCCACCTGACATTCGCCAAGCGACTGAGGCGGACCTTCCGGCCCTCATCGAGACCCTGCAGCAAACCGCCTATTTCGCCGATCGGCTTCACCGCCAGGCGGCCGGGCATGGCCTTTTGCTGGTCGCGTGGGAGGGTGACCGGCCCGTTGGGGACGTCTACTTATGGATGGGCGCGGCCGAGGAGGCGGCGCTCCGCCGCCATCTGCCCGATGTCGCACTGATCACCCATCTCGAAGTGGTGGCCCATCGCCGGGGCAACGGGATCGGGACCAGACTTCTGGCAGAAGCCGAACGGCGTCTGTGGTTCGCCGGGCGCAAGAAGGTCGCGCTCGGTGTCGACCTGGGCAACCACCGAGCGGAGAAGTTGTACGCGAGGGAAGGCTACAAACGGTGGGAGTACGGGCTGGTCGAGACGGTGGGAATCTTCTACCGCCCGGACGGTTCGCCGGAGCAGCGGCCGGAGCTGTGCCGGATCATGGTCAAGGAATTGCGCGCCTAGGAGCAGCTCACCCGGACTCGGCGTCGAAATAGAGTTCCGAGGTCACCCGGTATCGATCGCCCCGGTAGATCGATCGGGTGAACTCGACGATGCGGCCGTTCACGTCGCGCGTCGTCCGCTCCACCAGCAGGGCCGGGAAGTGTTCCGGCACGTTCAGCAGCTCTGCCTCCGTCTCGTCGGTGACCGTCGCCTCGATGGTCTGCACGGCGCTGCGGACGTCGACCCCGAAACGTTCCCGCAGGACCTTGTAGAACGACCCCGTCTCCATGTCCGCCGGTACGAGGCCCGGCACCAGCTCATGGGGCAGGTGGAGCCGTTCGATCGCCATCGGTTCGTCGTCGACGACGCGGAGGCGGACCACGCGCAGGACCGGGGTCGCGGGGGCCAGTTGCAACCGGCTGGTCAGCTGGGGGCCGGCGGGGGAGGAGCCGAACTCCAGGATGGCGCTCAGCCATTTTCCCTCGGCCGGGGGCGCGTAGAACGATCCACTTGGGGTCGCGGCCAACGCCTGGGTGACGCGCTGGGGGCCGGTGAAGGTGCCCCGGCCGTGTTCGCGGACCAGGACGCCCGAC
This sequence comes from Herbidospora cretacea, assembly GCF_001570605.1. Lineage (GTDB taxonomy): Bacteria > Actinomycetota > Actinomycetes > Streptosporangiales > Streptosporangiaceae > Herbidospora > Herbidospora cretacea. Next base: position 61,710 of record NZ_BBXG01000023.1, read on the forward strand.
CGTACCAGGTCGTCTATGGCCGCCCGCAGGGTCGGGCGGGAGACGCCCAGTTCCTTGCACAGGTCGCGCTCCGACGGGATGGCCTCGCCGGGTTTCTTGTCGGCCACGTAGTCGAGCAGGAAGTCGCGCACCCGGTCGCGCTTCAGCCCTGCCCGCATGTTGACAGTCACATCTGCGACCTTACCAGCGTCTTACCAGTTGTCGAAGGTAAACACTGAATAACGGGTCTTGACGGGTCTACTGGTTAAGACCACTCTAGCGCCAGCAGGCAGATTTCTTACCAATATCTGACCACTGGGAGAACCAATGGCCCCCCGGTTCCTCGCCGCGGCAGCGGTCCTGGCGCTCGCCGCCGGGCTCACCGCTTGCGGCTCTTCGCCCACCGAGAGCACCACTCCGGAAGCGCCCGCCGCGACCGCGCTCACCGTCTGGATCATGCGTGACAGCATGTCGGACACCCTGCTCAGCACCTTCGAGCGCGACTTCGAGGCCGCGCGCCAAGGGGTCACCCTCGACATCCAGATCCAGGAGTGGGACGGCATCGGCCAGAAGGTGACCAGCGCCCTGGCCAGCAACGACGCCCCTGACGTGATCGAGGTGGGCAACACCCAGGTCGCCGAGTACGCCGCCAGCGGCGGCGTGAAGGACCTGACCGACAAGGTGGCCGAGCTCCAGGGCGCCGACTGGCTGCCCGGTCTCGCCGACCCCGGCAAGATCGACGGGCGGCAGTACGGCATCCCCTGGTACGCCGCCAACCGCGTCGTCATCTACAACAAGGACCTGTTCGACAAGGCCGGCGTCGCCCCGCCCACCACGCGGGACGAGTGGATCGACGTGACCACCAAGCTCAACGCCGACGGCAACCAGGGCATCTACCTGCCCGGACAGAACTGGTACACCCTCGCCGGCTTCATCTGGGACGAGGGCGGCGACCTGGCCGTCAACGAGGGCGGCACCTGGAAGGGCGGCCTCGACAGCCCGCAGGCGCTGGCCGGGATCGACTTCTACAAGAAGCTCCAGGCGCTGGGCGAGGGGCCGAAGGACTCCGACGAGGCCAACCCGCCGCAGGCCGACGTGTTCGCCAAGGGCAACGTGGCGCAGCTCATCTCGGCTCCGGGCGGCGCGGTGGCGATCGAGAAGGCCAACCCCGAGCTGGCCGGGAAGCTCGGCTTCTTCCCGATCCCCGGCAAGACCGCCGCCACCCCGGGCGCCGTCTTCACCGGCGGCAGCGACCTGATCGTGCCCGAGGCGTCGAAGAACCCCGATCTCGCGTACGAAGTCATCAAGGCCCTCGCCGGTGAGAAGTTCCAGACGGACATGGCCAAGGAGATGTCCTACGTCCCGAACCGGGTCTCCCTGGGCGGCGTGCTGACCAGCGAGGGGGCGTCGGCTATGGCCAAGGGCGCCGCCAACGGCCACGCGACGCCGAACTCGGCGAACTGGGCGGCGGTCGAGGCCAAGAACGTCATCAAGGAGTACATGACCACCTACCTGACCGGCACCGACGGCCCGGCCGAGGCGGCCAAGGCCTCCCAGGTCATCGCGGACATCCTCAACACCAAGTCCTAACGGGGGGAACGCCCACCCACCCTTGGGCCTGCGGCCCCGGGCGGGCCGCTCCTCGGCCCCTCCGGCGAACAAACCCAGCTCGCAGGCCCAGCTCGAGTCCCAGCTCGAGTCCCAGCGCAAAAGCCCCGCGCAAAGGTCCCGCGCAAAGGTCCCGCGCAAAGGTCCGGCGCAAAGGGCCCAGCGCAAAGGCCCAGCGCAAAGGCCCAGCGCAAAGGCCCAGCGCAAAGGCCCAGCGCAAAGGCCCAGCGCAAGCGGGCGAGCTGGGTCCCGGCCGCCCGGCTCACCACACAAGGACCTCGTCCAGCACGTACAGAACAGAAAGGACACCTGTGGTCACGCAGGCTCCCGAGCGGCCCGTCCCCGTGGCGGCCCCACCTCCGCCGAGGAGGAGACCCGGCGCGGGGGCGCTGTGGCCCTACCTGCTGGTGGTCCCGACCGTCGCCGGCACCGCCTACCTGCTGTTCTATCCCCTCATCCGGAGCGTGGTCATCTCGTTCCAGCACTTCAGGACCGGTGAGCTGATCCGCGGGGGAGCGGCGTTCGTCGGGCTGGAGAACTACCACGACGCGCTCGGCTCGGCGGAGTTCTGGGCGGTCGTCAGGAGGACCCTCGTCTGGACGGCGGTCAACGTCGTCCTGATCATGATCCTGTCGACGCTGGTCGCGCTGATGGTCGCGCGGCTGGGGAAGAGGCTGCGGCTGGCGGTGCTCGGCGGGCTGGTGCTGACCTGGGCCACGCCGGTGCTGGCGGCGACCACGATCTTCCAGTGGCTGTTCCAGTCGAAGCTCGGAGTGGTCAACTGGCTGCTGACCAGCGTCGGTCTCAGCCGGTTCGACGGCTACACGTGGTTCGCCGACGGGACGGCCACGTTCGCCATCATGGTGCTGCTCGTCGTCTGGCAGTCGGTGCCGTTCGCGGCGCTCACGCTCTACGCCGGTCTGACCACCATCCCGCAGGAGCTGTTCGAGGCGGCCCGGATCGACGGCGCGACCGGGCGGCAGGTGTTCCGAGACGTCACCTTCCCGATGCTGCGGCCCCTGTTCGGGCTCATCACGTCGCTGGAGATCATCTGGGTGTTCAAGTGTTTCGCCCAGATCTGGGCGATCAGCCAGGGCGGGCCGGACGGCGCGACCACGACCCTTCCCGTGTACGCCTACCAGGTCGCCCAGTCGCTGCACAAATACGACCTCGGCTCGGCCATCTCGACCCTGACGGTGCTGATCCTGCTGGTCGTGCTGATCCCGCACCTGCGCCGCATGTACCGGCACGAGGGCGAGGGCCGGTGAGACGGATCCCCCTCACGCTGGCCGCCCTCAGCGTCATCGCCTTCTCGGTCTTCCCCGTCTACTGGATGGTCGTCACGGCCTTCAAGCCGACCCGCGACATCCAGGCGGACACGCCCCAGTTCCTCCCGCTCCATCCCACCCTCGACCACTTCGAGACCGCGATCGCCAGCGAGGGGTTCGGGCTGTTCTGGCGCAACTCGCTGCTGGTCTCACTCGGCGCGGTCCTGCTCAGCCTGGTGGTCGCGCTGCTGGCGGCGTTCGCGGTGGCGCGGATGCGGTGGCGGGGGCGCAAGGCGTTCATCCTCATGGTCTTCATCGCGCAGATGGCGCCGTGGGAGGCGCTGCTCATCCCGATGTTCATCATCGCCCGCGACACCGGCATGCTCGACAAGCTCTCCATGCTGACGCTCATCTACTTCATCAGCACGCTCCCCTTCACGATCGTCACCCTGCGGGGGTTCCTGGCGGCGATCCCGGAGGAACTGGAGGAGGCCGCGCAGATGGACGGCGCCAGCAGGGCCGCGGCCTTCCGGAAGGTCGTGCTCCCGCTGCTCGCGCCGGGGCTGATGTCCACGTCGCTGTTCGGGTTCATCACCGCGTGGAACGAGTTCGCGTTCGCCAACGCGCTGATCATCAAGAACCAGGACGACCGCACGCTCCCCGTCTGGCTCTCGTCCTTCTCCAACGTCTTCGGCACCGACTGGGGCGCCACCATGGCCGCCGCCACGCTCTTCATGCTGCCGGTGCTGCTGATCTTCCTGATCCTCCAGCGCCGGGTGACCTCCGGGATCATCGCCGGCGCCGTCAAGGGCTGAGAAAGGAACTCCAACGTGATCATTCCGCGGCCACGCGACCTGGCCGTCCTCGGGGGCTCGATCGCATTCTCCGAGGATCTCGTCCGGCTGACGCCCGACCCCGGCCTGCCGGGTGAGGGCTACCGCCTCACCCTCAAGGAGGGCCGGATAGAGCTCTCGGCGGGCGGTCCCGCCGGTGCGTACTACGGCCGCCAGACGCTGCGTCAGCTCGGTGAGCGGCTCCCGGAGGGGGTGATCGAGGACGCGCCCCGGTTCGGGTGGCGCGGGGTGATGCTCGACGTGGCGCGGCACTTCATGCCCAAGGCGTTCGTCCTGCGGCTGATCGACCTGATCGCCGAGCTGAAGCTGAACGTGCTGCACCTGCACCTCACCGACGACCAGGGCTGGCGGCTGGAGATCCGCCGTTACCCGCGTCTCACCGAGGTCTCGGGCGACCACTACACCCACGAGGACATCCGGGAGATCGTCGCCTACGCGGCCGAACGGTTCGTCCGGGTCGTCCCGGAGATCGGCATGCCGGGCCACGTGCAGGCGGCGCTGGCGGCCTACCCGGAGCTGGGCAACGACCCGTCGGCGACCTACGAGGTCTGGACGGACTGGGGCGTCAGCGAGCACACCCTCAATTTGGAAGAGGAGACCATCGCCTTCTTCCGCCACGTCCTCGACGAGGTCTGCGACCTGTTCCCGGGCGAGTACGTCCACGTCGGCGGCGACGAGTGCCTCAACCACGAGTGGGAGCGGACCCCGCGCGCCCAGGAGCGCCTGCGGGAACTCGGCCTGCCGGGCGCGCACGCCGCCCGCGCCTGGATCACCGGGCGGATGGCCGACCACCTGGCGGCGAAGGGCCGCAAGCTCGTCTACTGGTACGAGAAGCCCGACGGTCCGCCCGGCGCCACCACCATGACGTGGCTCGACGAGGAGAGCGGCACGCTGGCCGCCCTCGAAGGGCGCGACGTCGTGCTCGCCCCGCACTTGCGCACCTATCTGGACTATCCCCCCGAGCAGGAGGCCGGTCCGTTCTTCCCCGACCGGGTCCTGTCGCTGTCGAACACCTACCACTTCGTCCCGCCGAACGCGCCGGGGATCATCGGCGTCCAGGCCCAGCTCTGGACCGAGTACATGCCGACCCCGGCCGACGTCGAACGCCAGGCCTTCCCCCGGCTGCTGGCGTTCGCCGAGGTCGCGTGGGGTTCGGCGGGCGACTACTCCGACTTCCTGCGCCGTCTCGACCCCCATCTGACCCGCCTGGCCGCACAGGGCGTCTCGGTGGGTCCGCTCATCCCATAGAGAAAGGAACGATGTGTCCAGCAAGAAGTGGTTAGCCGGCGGGCTCGTGTCCGCCCTCGCCGTCATCGGACTGGTGGCGCTGCCGGCCGAGGCCGCGACCGCCCTCAAGGTGCAATACAGGACCAGCGCGTCCGGGGCCCAGGCCGACCAGGTCGAACCCTGGCTGAACCTGGTCAACACCGGCACCAACGCCGTCCCGCTGAACACCGTCAGGATCCGCTACTACTTCAAGGCCGACTCGGCGTCGCAGCAGTACCGCTTCGCCTGCTCGTGGGCGGTCGTCGGCTGCTCGACGGTCACCGGGACGTTCGGCGCGATCTCTCCCGGCACGGCCACCGCCGACCGCTACCTGGAGATCGGCTTCACGAGCGGCTCGCTCGCCCCGGGCGCCTCGACCGGCGACCTGCAGCTGCGGTTCTACCGGGCCGACTGGCAGCGCATCACGCAGAGCGACGACTACTCGTTCGGCGCGCAGGCCTCGTACGCCGACTGGAACAAGATCACCGTCTACCAGTCGGGCGCGCTGCTCTGGGGCAACGCCCCGGCGGGCGGCAACCCCAGCCCGTCGCCGTCGCCCTCTCCCAGCACGTCACCTCCGCCCGGCGGCAACAACGGCGTCGTGTTCGACGACTTCAGCTACTCCTCGCACACCGACCCGAACATCGCCGCGCACAACTGGACGATCCGCACCAACCAGGGCGGCCCCGGCATCCCGGGCGCGACGTGGCCGGCGTCCAACGTCACCTTCCCGACCGTGAGCGGCGCCAACAAGGCACTCCAGCTCAAGTCGGTCACCGACGGCACCTCCTCGGGCACCCAGCAGTCGGAGGTCCTCCACCAGCGCAAGTTCCTGGAGGGCACCTACGCCGCCCGGGTCTTCTTCACCGACGCCCCCACGACGGGCCCCGACGGCGACCACATCGTGCAGACCTTCTTCACGATCACCCCGCTCAACCAGGACCTCGACCCCAACTACAGCGAGCAGGACTTCGAGTACCTGCCGAACGGCGGCTGGGGCGAACCCGCCAACATCATGTACGCCACCTCGTGGGAGACCTACCGCAACGAGCCCTGGCTCGCGGTCAACACCCACACCGAGAACCGCATCAGCTACGCGGGCTGGCACGACCTGGTTCTCCAGGTCTCCGGCGGTGAGATCAAGTACTACATCGACGGCAATCTGTTCGCCACCCACGGCGGCGACTACTACCCCGAGACCGTGCAGTCGGTGAACTTCAACCTGTGGTTCATCAGCGGCGGCCTCGTCGGCAGCAGCACCCAGCGCCAGTGGATCCAGCAGATCGACTGGTTCTACCACGCGAAGAACGAGGTGGTCGCGCCCGCCACCGTGATCCAGCGAGTCAACACCTACCGTTCCGGCGGTACGAGCTGGGTCGACACCGTGCCCATGAGTTAAAGACGTGAACGGCGGCTCGCGCGCATTCGGGGCGCGCGAGCCGTTTCACCCGGTGCCCGGCACGTTCTTCAGCGCCTCACGGCGCGACAGCCCGCTGAGCCGCTGGTGCTCGACGTAGCGCACGACCTCGCGGGGGTCGGTCTTCGCGTACTCCCGTAACGCCCAGCCGATGGCCTTGCGGGCGAAGAAGTCGGTGTCCGACAGGCTGGGCTCGATGCAGGCGTAGAGCAGCGCGCTGTCGGTGCGTTCCTGGAAGGTGTTCTGCGACAGGATCGCGGTGCGGCGCTTCCACAGGTTCTGGTCGTGGGCCCAGTCGAGCATCGTCGGGCGCATCGTCTCGGGGAACTGGCGCAGCAGCCCGCCCACGCGGTGGACGGCGAGTTCGTCGACCAGGTCCCACCAGGCGCCGGTGACGATCATCTCCTCGTACATGGGCAGGGTGTAGAGGGTCTGCCACGTGCGGTAGAGCCGGAAGCCCGCCAGGTCGATCGCCGCGTAGCGCTCCTCGCGATATTTGGCCTCGCGCCACAGTTCCAGGACGGTGCGCCGCCACACCGGGGCCGACTCCAGGCGGTGTTCGGCGAAGACCTTCTTCAGCGCCAGCCGCCGGGGCCCCGACTGCACGCCGAGGAACGGCATCTCGGACTTCATGTAAGCCCGCATCACCGGCGCCTTTTCCGGGTCGGCGAGTTCGCCGAGGGCGGCCCGGACCGCGTCGACGAGGCTCATCCCGGCTGGCTGGTCCGGGCTCCGGTCGCCAGGCCGTCGAACAGGACCGTGATGTAGTGGTCGGCGAGGGCGGTGGTGTTGAGCCGCCCGCCCGGACGGAACCAGCGCACCGCCACCCAGATCGAGTCGCGGATCATCCGGTAGGTCAGCTTGGGGTCGACGTCGGCCCGCAGCGCGCCGCCGGCCTGGCCCTTCTTGATCTGCTCCAGCCACATGCGCTCGATCTCGTCCTCGGCCTTGACGAGGTAGTCGAAGCGGTGGTGCTCGAGCGAGCGCAGGTAGTTCCAGTCGTTCTGCATGACGGTGATGGCCGCCCGATGGGGTTCGAGCGTGGCGAACCCGATGCGGATCATCTGGGTCAGCACCTCGGTCGGGCTCCTGCCCGAGTCGAGGATCACCCGGTAGCGCGCGGTCAGGTCGTCGAGGAACGTGCGCAGGACCTCGTCGACGATCGACTCCTTGGAGTCGAAGTGGTGGTAGAGGCTGCCGGACAGGATGCCGGCCTCGTCGGCGATGTTGCGGACGGTGGTGGCCTGGAAGCCCTTGCGCGCGAACAGTTCCGCCGCCAGCTTGACCAGGTGGTCGCGGCGCTCCGAGGCGGGTCCCACGTGGGTTCTGCGCGCCGTCGCGGTGTTCTTGCGCTGGTTCACCCACCCATTATGGGCCGTTGCGCCGTTCGGGCCATTCACAGTGTCGAATCGGCGATGATCGAGGATGGCGAAAATCAAATTCCCGTTCACGTTGGGCGTCGCCTCGGGGGAGCCCGCGCCCGACGGCGTCATGCTCTGGACCCGCCTCGCGCCCGACCCGCTGAACGGCGGCGGCATGCCCGCGAGCTCCTTCGACGTGCGGTGGGAGGTCGCCGAGGACGAGGCGTTCGGCAGGCTCACGGCGTCGGGGACGGCCAGGGCCCAGCCCGCCGGGGCGCACAGCGTCCACGTGAAGGTGGCGGGCTTACGCCCGTCCTCCGTCTACTTCTACCGCTTCCGCGTGGACGGCCACACCTCCCGCGTCGGCCGTACGAAAACCGCGCCGGCGGCGGGATCGACGGCGCCGGTGCGGATCGCGGTGGCGAGCTGCCAGCGCTACGAACACGGATATTTCACCGCCCTCAAGCACCTGGCGGCGGAGCAGCCCGACGTCGTCCTGCATCTCGGCGACTACATCTACGAATACGGCAAACCGGCCGCCCCCGCCCCGGGCCGCTACGTCCGCCCCCTCAAGGACTCCACCGCCGCGTGCACCACCCTCAACGCCTACCGCGAGCGCTACGCCCTCTACCGCCTCGACCCCGATCTCCAGGCCGCCCACGCCGCCGCCCCCTGGCTGACCATCCCCGACGACCACGAGGTCGTGAACAACTACCAGGGCAAGACGGGTGACGCGAAGCGCCGCCGGGCCGCCTACCAGGCGAACTACGAACACCTGCCCTACCGTGTCAAGCCGGGCGGCGACGCGATGCAGTTCTACCGCTGGCGGCCGTTCGGCAAGGTCGCCGACCTGCTGCTGGCCGACGTGCGCCAGTACCGGACCCCCGGCGACATGCTCGGCCCGGCCCAGACGACCTGGCTGCTCGACCGTCTCACCACCTCGGCGGCCCGCTGGACCGTCCTGGCCCAGCCGCTCTTCTTCGCCCCCCGCAACCCGCCGAGCGCGGACGCCTGGGACGCCTTCCCGGCCAGCCGTGCCAAGATCCTCCAGGCCGCTCCCGACGATCTGGTGGTGCTGAGCGGCGACGTGCACAACGCCTGGGCGGGCGAACTTGACAGGGGCGTGGAGTTCGTCGCGACCGCGGTGTCGAGCGCCCCGCCCGCCGTGCGCGACGACGCGCTGGAGCGCAACCCGCACCTCCGCTTCTTCGACGGCCACCGCGGCTACCTGGTCGCCCACGCCTCGATGGAGGAGTTCACCGTCGACTACCGCACCGTCGCCTACGTCGACCGCCCCGGCGCCCCCGTGTCCACGGCAGCCTCCTTCCGTGCCGTCGGTAACAAGCTCGTACGAATCGACTTGTGAAATTGCAGGTAAGACCTCTAGCGAATAGGAAACTTTCCTATTAGATTTCGGGCATGCCCAAGTGCGGTGCCGCATGACGCGAAGCACGGAGCTGCTGCGTCTGGCTGATTCGGTCATCCTCCCCGGCTTCGTCGGGACCTCGCCCCCCGACTGGCTGCGCAGGCGTCTCGCCGACGGCCTCGCCGGGGTGGTCTTGTTCTCCCGGAACGTCGACACGCCGGACCAGCTGGCGGCCCTGACGGCCGCCCTGCGCGCGGACAACCCCGCGCTGCTGGTCGGCATCGACGAGGAGGCGGGCGACGTCACCCGGCTGGAGGCCCGGACGGGCAGCTCCCGCCCCGGCAACTACGCCCTCGGCGTGGTCGACGACGTGCATCTCACCGAGGAGGTGGCCAGGGACGTCGGACACGACCTGGCCGCCGCCGGCGTGACGATCAACTTCGCCCCCGCCGCCGACGTCAACTCCAACCCCGACAACCCGGTGATCGGGCTGCGCTCCTTCGGCGCCGACCCGGGCCTGGTGGCCCGCCACACGGCGGCCTGGATCAGAGGGTTGCAGTCGGCGGGCGTGGCGGCCTGCGCCAAGCACTTCCCCGGCCACGGGGACACCGCCGTCGACTCCCATCACGGCCTCCCGGTCGTCGCGGTCAGCCGCGAGGAGCTCCACGAGGTCGAGCTGTGGCCCTTCCGCGCCGCCATCCAGGAGGGCGTCCGGGCGATCATGACGGGCCACCTGGTCGTCCCGGCCTACGACGAGGGGATGCCGGCCACCCTGAGCCCCCGCATCCTCACCGACCTGCTCCGGGGCGAACTCGGCTTCGACGGCGTGGTGATCACCGACGCCATCGAGATGGCCGCCGTCTCGGCCTCCTACGGCATCGGCGGCGCCAGCGCCCGCGCCATCGCCGCCGGGGCCGACTCGGTCTGCGTGGGCGGCGAGCACGCCGACGAGGCGACCTTCGACCACATCCGCGAGGCGATCGCCGACGCGGTGGCGAGCGGCCTGCTGCCCGAGGCCCGGCTGCACGAGGCGTGCGCCCGGGTGGCCAAGCTGGCCGCCTGGCGGCTGGAGCCGGCCGCGCGGATCCTGAACGGCGGCCCGGTCGGCCTGGCCGCGGCCCGCCGCGCGATCAGGGTCCAGCACCACGACGGCGCCCGCCTGCCGCTCAGCACCGCCCCGCACGTCGTCGAGCTGGCCCCGGAGACCAACCTGGCCATCGACAAGGGCCAGCCCTGGGGCGTCGCCGACCCGCTGGGAGCGCTCCTCCCGGGCACCACGGTCACCCGCCTCGGCGAGGCCGAACTGGCCGACGGCATCCCCGCCGACCTGCTCGACCGGGCCGCCGACCGCCCGCTGGTCGTGGTCGTGCGCGACGCCCACCGCCACGCCTGGCAGATGGACGCCCTCGGCCACATGCTGGCCGCCCGCCCCGACGGCGTGGTGGTCGAGATGGGCCTGCCCGGACGGACCGACCTGGGCGCCGTGCACATCGCGACACACGGGGCGTCGCGGGTCTGCGGCCAGGCGGCGGCCGAGACCTTGACCGGTCGTTTGCCCTGAAATCCCCATAAGCAACGGCCTCGCGGGCGCAGCCGCGGGGCCGTTTCCATGTCCAGACCAAAATTCTGATCACAGAGTGCTATCAAACAACTACGCAGAGCTATATGCTCGGCAGTGCTTTGACCGGCCAGTCAAACAGACCGTCAAGGAAAGCGCGAGAAGGAGCCGTAGTGATCAAGAAGATCTGCGTGACCAGTGCGATGCTCGCCGCCGCCGCCGGTGCGAGCCTCATCGCCACCCCGGCGCAGGCCGACACGTGGTCCGACAACTGGAGCGCCAACATCGGTTCGGCGCAGTCGGGCAACAACTTCGGCTGGGTCGCCGCGCGCAACGCCGGCTCCGGCCGTTCGACCAACGTCAACACGATCAACGGCATCTCCGCTACCGCCACCGGCGGCAGCGTGACCGTGGTCTACATCTTCAAGTAAACCGCGGTCGCGTCCCCAGCACTCACCCCACCCGAAGGAGAGAACATGTTCAAGAAGCTCGCCGTGACCGGTGCCGTCATCGCCGCCTGCGGCGCGAGCCTGATGGCCGCCGCCCCCGCCCACGCCGACACCTGGATCAGCAACGGCAGTGTGAACCGCGGGTCCGCCCAGTCGGGCAACGTGTTCGGCAACGTGGCCGCCACCAACATCGGCAGCGGTTCGTCCACCAACTCGAACACCATCAACGGTGTCTCGGTCACCGCCCGCAACAGCGTCGCGGGCCTCGCCTACCGCTTCGACGACTAGTCGTCGACTCCGGCGCGCGCCGGGCTCTCCTTCCGGGCCCGGCGCGCGCCGTCGCGCGTTGCGGCCATGATGGGTGCTTGTACGTCATGCCGCACATGCAAGGGGAAAAGTTCGATGAAGGCCGCGTATGTCACCTGGGACGGTCCCGATCCGGAACGCGAGGTCGTGCTGACCGCATGGCTCGCCGAGGGCATCGAGGGCGCTCCCGTCCGCTGGGACGACCCCGAGGCCGACTGGTCGTCCTTCGACGCGGCGGTGGTCCGGTCACCGTGGGACTACGTGGGCCGCCGTGACGAGTTCATCGACTGGGCCTGGCAGGCCGAACAGCACACCCGGCTGCTGAACCCGGCGTCCGTGCTGGCGTGGAACACCGACAAGACCTATCTGAAGCACCTGGGCGTGCCGACCGTGCCGACCCACTGGAGCTCGCTCGCGCTGCCCGACTGGCCCGAATACGTCGTCAAGCCGACCATCTCCGCCGGGGCCCGCGACACGATCCGCACCGCCTCCGTGGAGGAGGCCACGGCGTTCGCCGCCTCCCTTGAGGAGCAGGGCCGCCCGGTCATGGTCCAGCCCTACGTCGAGAGCGTCGAGCACGAGGGCGAGATGTCGCTCCACTACTTCAACGGCCAGTTCAGCCACGCCGTCCGGCGCACTCCGCTGCTCGTCGCGGGCGTCGGCGACCTCAACGACGCCGGGGCCAAGGCCACCCTGCGCGACCCCGACGACGACCAGTTCGACCTGTCCGAGGAGATCCTGGGCAAGGTGGCCGAACCGCTCCTCTACGCGCGGGTCGACCTCGTCCGGATGCCCGGCGGCGAGCCGGTGCTCATCGAGCTGGAGCTCACCGAGCCCTACCTGTATCTCGACGCCGAGCTGGAGGCCCCGGCGTTCTTCGCGCGGGCGCTGAAGGAGATGCTCGCCTAACCGTGCGCGGTGATGCCGCCGTCCACCGGGATGACGGTTCCGGTGAGGTAGGAACCCGCTCGTGACGCCAGGAAGAGGGCCGTCCCGGCCATGTCGTCGGGGCGGCCGATCCGGCCCAGCGGGACGCTGTCGGCGACCATCTGCCTGGCCTGCGGGTCGTCGAGGACGAACGACATCATCTTCGAGTCGAACGGGCCCGGGGCGATGGCGTTGACGGTGATCGACTCCTTGGCCAGGCGGTCGGCCAGGTGCCGGGTCAGCATGTGGACCGCCGACTTGGTGGCCGAGTAGGCGTAGCTCTCCATCGCCGGGGTCCTGATGCCGTCGACCGATCCGATGTTGATGACCCGGGCCGGGTCGTCGGGGGTCGCCGACTTCCGCAGCAGCGGCAGGAAGCGCTGCGTCAGGGCGAAGACGCCCTTGACGTTGATGTTCCAGAGCTTGTCGAAGGCCGACTCGGGATAGTCGTCGAGGGGCGCGCCCCAGGCCGCGCCGGCGTTGTTGACCAGCACGTCGAGCGAGTCGTGGCGGGCGGCGACCAGGTCGTGCACGGCCTCGATCCCCTCCCGGGTCGACAGGTCGGCCTGGACCGAGCCGCAGCCCAGCGCCGAGGCGGTCTCCTCCAGCTGGTCCTTCTTGCGGGCGGTGACGTAGACGGTCGCGCCGCCGTCCACGAACCCCTGGGCGATCATCCGCCCGATCCCGCGGGACCCGCCGGTCACCACGACGGTCTTGCCTTCGACGGAGAAGAGAGTCATGCGCCTGAGGGTACCGACCGGTCGGTCTGTTCGGAACAGGCGCGACCGCGCGAGGGCCGTCGTGCTAGCGTTCGAGGCATGCAGCGCGCCTACATGACGACGACGCCGGACTCCGTCCCGGCGCGCTGACCACTGCCTTACTTCGAAGCCCGGGGCGCACGCCCCGGGCTTCGGTGCTGTGCGCCCCCTTTTCACCTGGGGAGACGCATCGTGTACGACCACCGCAAGCTCGGCCGTGAACTCGACCTGTTCGACGGCGATCCGCTGATGGGCGCGGGGCTGCCCTTCTGGCTGCCCGGCGGCGCGGCCGTCCGGATGGCGCTGGAGGACTACGTCCGCGACGTCGAGAGACGCAGCGGTTACCAGCACGTCTACTCGCCGATCATGGGCAAGCGCGAGCTCTACGAGATCTCCGGGCACTGGGACCACTACCACGACGACATGTACCCGCCCATGTCGATCGGCGGGGAGCAGGTCGTGCTGCGGCCCAGCCTGTGCCCGCACCACGCGCTGATCTACCGGTCACGGGGGCGCAGCTACCGCGAGCTGCCGCTGCGGCTGGCCGAGCTCGGCGGGATGTACCGGTCGGAGCTGTCGGGAGTGCTCGGCGGGCTGAGCCGGGTGCGGGCCATCCAGCTCAACGACGCCCACATCTTCTGCACCGCCGGCCAGGCCGTCGACGAGGCCCGCGCCGCCCTGGAGCTGATCGGCGCGGCCCACGCCGCCATGGGGATCAGGCCGGTCCGCCACCGGCTGTCGCTGCCGGGGTCCTCCGGGAAGTACGTGGCGGATCCCGGGCTGTGGGAGCGGGCGGGGGAGATGCTGCGGGAGGTCCTCGACGGGATCCCCTACGAGGAGGCCGAGGGGGAGGCCGCGTTCTACGGGCCGAAGATCGACGTGCAGATCGCCGACAACCTCGGGCGGGAGTCGACCCTGTCGACCGTCCAGATCGACCTCTACCAGCCCGCGCGGTTCGGCCTTGAGTACACCGGGCCCGACGGGGCCAGGCACCGGCCCGTCATGGTCCACCGGAGCATCGTCGGGAGCGTGGAGCGGGCCGTGGCGCACCTGATCGAGGTGCACGGGGGCGCGTTCCCGGCCTGGCTGGCGCCGGTGCAGGTGGCGGTGCTGCCGCTGGGGGAGGACGCGGTGGCCTTCGCCGACGCGGTGATCCGGCGCTGCGTGGACCTCGGGCTGCGGGCCGTGGTGGCGGGACCGGAGAAGGGCAGCCTGGGAGCGCGGATCCGGGAGGCGCGGCTGGTGCCGTACCAGCTGGTGGTGGGCTCCCGCGAGGCGGCGGCCGGCTCGGTGTCGATCCGGCTGCGGGACGGGCGCAGACTCGGCCCCCTGGGGCTGCCCGAGGCGCTGGGGAAGATCGCGGAGATCACCTCGCGACGGGAGGGCGAGCTGTGGTGACTAAGCTTTCGCTGTCCGCCCATTACTACCGAGGGAACCCGCGATGAGCGACGTGCGCGCCGAGTATGAGGAGCTGAAGGCAAGGGGACTGAAGCTCGATCTGACCCGGGGCAAGCCCGCCTCCGACCAGCTCGACCTCTCCACCCCGATGCTCTCCCTGCCCGGAACGTCCTTCCGCGCCGCCGACGGCACCGACACCCGCAACTACGGCGGCCTCAACGGGCTGGCCGAACTGCGGGCGCTGTTCAGCGGTTTCCTGCAGGTCCCGGCGTCGCAGATCATCGTCGGGGGCAACTCCAGCCTGGCGCTCATGCACGACGCGATCGTCCACAGCCTGCTGGGCGTGCCCCTCGGCGCCATCCGTGGGTGGGCCCGCGAGGAGCGGGTGGCCTTCCTGGCGCCCGTGCCCGGCTACGACCGCCACTTCGCGCTGTGCGAGCGGTTCGGCATCGAGCTCATCCCCGTCCCGATGACCCCGGCCGGCCCGGACATGGACGAGGTCGAGCGCCTCGTCGCCGCCGACCCGGCGATCAAGGGCATCTGGTGCGTGCCGAAGTACTCCAACCCCGACGGCACGACCTACTCGGCCGAGACCGTCGCGCGGCTGGCCGCCATGCCCGCCGCCGCGCCCGACTTCCGGATCTTCTGGGACAACGCCTACGCCGTCCACCACCTTTTCGACCAGGAGGCGGAGCTGGCCGACGTGCTCGCGCTGGCCACCGAGGCGGGCAACGCCGACCGGGTGTTCGTGTTCGGGTCGACGTCCAAGGTGACGCTGGCCGGGGCCGGGGTGTCGTTCTTCGGCGGGTCGCCCGAGACGATCGCCTGGTTCCTCGGCTACATGGGCAAGGGCACGATCGGCGCCGACAAGGTCAACCAGCTCCGCCACGTCGAGTTCCTGCGCGACGAGAACGGGCTGCGGGCCCACATGCGCGCCCACGCCGACCTGATCCGGCCCAAGTTCGAGGCCGTCGACCGGATCCTGTCCAAGGAGCTGTCGGGGCTGGCGACGTGGTCGTCGCCGCTGGGCGGCTACTTCATCTCGCTGACCGTGCCCGAGGGGTGCGCGAAGGAGGTCGTCCGCCGCGCCGCCGAAGCGGGCATCGCGCTGACGCCCGCCGGCGCCACCCACCCCTACGGGCAGGACCCGACCGACTCGGTCATCCGCATCGCGCCCACGTTCCCCGGCATGGCGGAGCTGGAGGCGGCGATCAGCGGCCTGGCCGTCTGCGTGCGGCTCGTGGCGGCCGAGCGCGCCTAACCCCGGGTGACGGCTCGATGACTGATAGACATCGAGCATGGCGTTGCACTCCGGACATGCGCACAAACACCCGGCGTCGCGATCGGTCAACCCGGTCACGGCGCTGGGTCTCGACCTGACCGCCCCCACCCACCGGCTCTTCGACACGCCGGTGCCCGCCGAGGCGGCCTGGCAGTTCGTCCACGACGAGCTGATGCTCGACGGGAACGCCCGGCTCAACCTGGCCACGTTCGTGACGACGTGGATGGAGCCGCAGGCGGCCCGCCTGATGGCCGAGTGCGCCGACAAGAACATGATCGACAAGGACGAATACCCGCAGACGGCCGAGTTCGAGCGCCGCTGCGTCTGCATCCTGGCCGACCTGTGGAACGCCCCCGCGCCCTCCGACGTGATCGGGACCTCGACGACCGGGTCGAGCGAGGCCTGCATGCTGGCCGGGATGGCCCTCAAGCGGCGCTGGACCGGCTCCGGAAGGCCCAACCTGGTCATGGGGGCCAACGTCCAGGTCTGCTGGGAGAAGTTCTGCAACTACTGGGAGGTCGAGCCCCGGCTGGTCCCCATGTCGGGAGAGCGCTACCACCTGACCGCCGAGGAGGCGGTCAAGTACTGCGACGAGAACACCATCGGCGTGGTGGCGGTCCTGGGGTCGACGTTCGACGGTTCCTACGAGCCGGTCGCTGACATCTGCGCGGCGCTCGACGCCCTGCAGGACGCGAAGGGGTGGGACATCCCGGTGCACGTCGACGGTGCCTCCGGGGCGATGGTCGCGCCCTTCCTCGACCATGACCTCGTCTGGGACTTCCGGCTGCCCCGGGTGGCGTCCATCAACACCTCCGGGCACAAGTACGGGCTGGTCTACCCCGGGGTGGGATGGGTGCTGTGGCGGCACAAGGCGCTGCTGCCGGAGGAGCTCGTCTTCCGGGTGAACTACCTCGGCGGGGAGATGCCCACCTTCGCGCTGAACTTCTCCCGGCCCGGGGCCGAGGTGGTGGCGCAGTACTACAACTTCCTGCGGCTGGGGCGGCGGGGGTACCAGGAGGTGCAGGGGATCTCCCGGGCGGTGGCGACGCATCTGTCGCGGCGGATCGCCGAACTGGGGGTGTTCCGGCTGATCTCCCGTGGCGACGAGCTGCCGGTCTTCGCCTTCACCACCGCTGATTCCGTGACCGCGTTCGACGTGTTCGACGTGTCGCGGCGGCTGCGGGAGCGGGGGTGGCTGGTGCCGGCGTACACATTCCCGAAGGATCGGGAGGATCTGGCGGTGCTGCGGATCGTGGTGCGGAACGGGTTCACTCATGACCTGGCGGATCTGCTGCTGGCTGATCTGGAGCGGGTGCTGCCGGAACTCCAGCAGCAGCCGCATCCGATGCACCGGGACGTGAAGGCGATGGGCTTCCACCACTGACGAGGCGACGAGCAGGCCCGCGTCGCCGTGGCCGGGGGACCGTCGCGGAGCTTCACGACGGTCATGTTCGCGGCGGTCGATCACCGCGAGAAGTGTTCACGGACGCGACCCACTTCGATCTGGAAGTCCTGCGAAGGCGGAAAGGAGAAGACGAACTCCCGCAGGCGATCGGCGCCTGATCCCCGTTCATCGTCTTCCGTGATGTCGCCGCAACACGCGTCCCTCATGGCGAGATACAACCGGGTGGGTCCTTCTCCGCCGTACCCCCAGGTGAACGGGGGAGGGAGAATCGCATCCCGAGGGACCGGGAGCAGGTCGTACGTGCCGTCCGGGAGACGTACGTAGACGGGTCGGCCACCGGCTCCCCCGGGATCCCGGGGGGAAACGATCACTGCCTCGTCCGGGAAGGCCGGATCGGGGCGCTGACATGGCCATTCGACGACGTAGTGGGCCACGCTTCGGCCGCCCGGACTGGTCACCGTCCACTCGGCCACCTTCCTTCCCCACGGGTCGACGCCTGCCCGGAACTCGCCGGGTCCGGGGAAGTGCCGGGCCCGTTCGCGGAGAGGGGCCAGCACCTCGGTGAAATCGGGGTCGGGGCCGGTCTGCCAGGTTACGGTCTGCAAATAATCGGAGTCCGCGGCGCCGATCACCCGGATGACGTCGCTGAGCACGTGGTCCCGGCGCCGGGAACGCCTGGCCTTGTCCGCTGGCGTTTCGGCCCACCACGATATGTGGCCGTACGCGAACCTCAAGGCGGCGACGAAGTCGTCGTCCTGCCGGAACACGTCGATGATGTCGAGTATGTCCGCGCAGATGGTCGCGCGTCGGGCCGGTGGGACGCCGGGCAGTTCGCCGCACTCCACGACCAGTGCGCGGTCGGTCTCCGGCAGCCGGGGGCAGGTCTCCTGGAGGACTCCCTGGGATTTCCGGCGCGCGGCCGAACAGGAGTAGGCCGATTCGATCGCCAGCGCCGCTCTGGCGATCACGCCAAGCGCCATGAGCACCACGTCGGCGACCGGGCCCGGCGGTGAGTTCCGCAGCACGGATCCCAGGGTCTTCAGATGCCGCACCGAGTCGCGGAGGTGATACGGATCCACGAGGACGGCGACCGGCGCGCCGGTGGCGATGTATTCCCTGACGGGATCCTTCTTGTAGGTCGATGCGACGAAGTGCTCCAGCTCCAGGCCGGTGTGCAGCCTGAACTCGTCGAGGGAGAGGTCTCGCCACTGCGGATCGGAGAACGCCGGGTGCTGGGACGCCTCCTTCTCGAGCTGATCGAGGCCACCGGCCAGTTGCCCGATCCGGGTGATCAGCGCGGCCCCTTTTCTCGCATCCTGGTCCAGGGTGAAGGTCACCCGCACCAGGGGATGCGTGGCGCGACGTGAACCGTCCTGCGGATAGTGGAGGTAGAACTCGAAGTCCTCCCCTCTGGGGAGATGGATGCGCGCTATCTCGGAGACGCAGGTCTCGATGATGCCCTGAGGTGTGATCGGCCGGTCCTGCAACTGCCCGGCGACGACGATCGTCCGCCCGCCGTCGTGCCAGATGCGTAAGTGGCATCCGATGTCCGGCCCGATCGTGTCGAGGAAGACCACGTCGTTGAAGTCAGGCGCCTTCACGGGACTCGCTCTCTCGGACGAAAAGCACGGAGAGACCGGGGGCGAGCGCCTCTCTCACGGCGCGGACCTCGGTCAGCGCCAGGGCGGAGTACAGATGAGCCCCGTTCTCGGACGCATCGGAGAAAGCCGGCTGATCGGCGCACTCGATTTCCGTGAGCAACGCCAGAGTCGTCATCCGGGCGCACCACCGCAGAGTTCTGCGCGTCTGCCAGTCCGCGTTCCGGTGGATCTCCCGATCTGTGGCGGCCCGCACCGAAGCATCCATCGCCAGGGCGAGCCAACCCAGCGGGCTGAGGTGGCCTCGCCGGCCCTCGACCGACCTGATGCCGGAGCGGACGGCTTCGACCAGCTGGTTTCCGCGGTCGAGATCCAGTGAGCTCAGGCGCAGGTCACAGGTGGTGATTCGGGTGCACGCTCTTTCCGCTGCGGCCAGATCCTCCTCGGTGACGCCCAGTTCTGCCGCCGCCTGCGCGGCCAGAGACTCGTCATGGCTGCCGGTGAGGTGGACCGCGAGAGAGGCCAGCCGGCCCGGCGGGAGATCGAGATCCAGGCGGCCGAGGAGCCTGGGGTCGAGCCTCCACGGCGGTCGCTCCGCGAGCACGTCATGCAGGGCGTGCCACATTCTCGTCCGGTGCGAACCGGGCCGGAGGATCACCTGGCACACATCGCGTTCGAGCTGCCGGCGGAGCCCCTGCTCCGCCGAGGTGCCCGGGGCCACGTTGGCAGTGGTGACTTCTCCGTCTCGCTGCCACATGTGGACTGGCTGATCACTGGTGAGGAGGTCTCTGGCCCATGTCGCCTCCGAGGTGGTCGGCAGGCGGAACCGGAATCGATGACCGTAGGACTTCTCGGCCCACGCGGCCAGATCGTCCAGTTCGGACGAGCGGATTCCCGACGCCGGGCCGCCGGGCCGTTCTGGAGAGCCGTCCGGCCAGTGGTCCAGAGGCTGGCGGCTGAACGACCGGTAGTCGTCGTTCGAGAGCGGACGCACCATGATCTGGCGCCTGGCGTCGAGGCTGACGACGCGGTCCAGATCGGCCGGCCAAGTCTCTTCGCGCAGGTGAACGGCGTCCCCCTCGTTCGATTCCGCGTGGCTGAGCAGTGGCTGCCGCCACCATGGGTCGGAAGGATCCGCCTCGGACACACCGGCCGTGTGCAGATGGCGAGCAGCGAAATGGTCCTGGAGCGCGGAAAGGGCGAACGAGACGTGCGGAACGGCGCCGACGTGCCGGACCTGGAGCACTCCGGCTCTGACCAGGGCTGCGGTGCGCCTGTCCTCGGCCATCGGAATGTGCAGGGTGTGCCGGCGCGTGGCTGTCACGGCGATCTCGGCCAGGAAGTCCATGGTTTCCGCGTCGAGGCGAAAGAGCCGGGCCGACAGTTCATCCCAGTATTCGGAGGCCGACGGAAGCCTGGACCGGCTCTGCCGGTATGTATCCGCGAAGGCCACCAGGTGATTCAGCATGGCCGGGTTTCCCACGCAGGCCCATAATCCCGGAAGACGGCGAACATGGTTCAGGAACTCGGCTGAGAACGCCTCTTCGACGCCGAGTGCGGTGGCGCATCGCCGCAGGAACCCTTCGACGTGTTCCGTCGTCAGCGGCTTCGTGGTCAGCCGGAGCACGGTGCCCGGGGGGACGAAGGCGGGGGCGTCCTCGAATCCGTCCGGGCGGCGATATGTGGTCACGAACGACTGCCGCGAGTACAGGGACATCTGTCTCCGCAGCCACGTGTGCACCGTGGTCTGGTCGTCCTCGCCGACATGTTCGAGCCCGTCGACCATGATGAGGGCGTGCCTTGTGCTGAGCCGTTTCTCGAACCACCGCGGCGGGACCGCGACCGGTAGCCCTCGGACCGCCGTGCTCAGCAGCGAGGCCAGGGAGGTCTCCGGATCCCGCGTTATCTCCGCGACGCTCTGTGGATTCAGTTCGAGCAGCAGGGGGAAGCGCCGCCGCGGGGTTTTCTCGTCCGCCGCCTGGACCATGACCCGGCTCAGTGCGGTGCTCTTCCCTGATCCGGGCGCTCCCGTCAGCAGGATCCGGACCGGTTCGGGTCCATGAATGAGGTCGGGAAGCGAGACGATCTCACCGTCGCCGATCTCCGGGGCGCAGAACAATCCGTTCGTCGGCGACGTTCCCGGCTTCAGGTCGACGTCGAGTTCGCTGACGGGAATGGTCGCTCGTCCCGCGACCACCGCGTAGCGCCGCATTTCCGCGATGTTCTCGCGGTAATAGCGCCCGTAGCCCGCCTCTGACCGGTTCCATCGAGGTCCGGCGGCTGCTTCCGGTGTGCCGCCGCTTTGACGTTGGGACATCACCTCGTAGGCACTCAGCCCAAGGCCTGCCACGGCGATGACCGCGGCCACGACGCTGCCTACCTGGTCGGCCACCTCGAGGTCCGCCGCAACGAAATAGGTGGAAAGGGCCGCCACGGCGATCACGGTCAATACCACACCGGCGCGCTTGGCGATTCGTGACGGCATGAGGTTATTATTCGGCACTCCGTGATCACCGGGTAGCTCTCCATTCGGCCCGTGACCGGCCCTCCGCCAACGCGCCGAACAGAGGGACGCAACGAAGTTGATCTATCACCTAGAGTGATCGACTATGGTTTTGGACGTCACCGGCCACGAGCCGGACTCTTTCACGTTGCCAGGTCTGGCCGCCGGTTCGTGGCGTGCCTTCGAAGCGCCGGTCCGCCCCGTCGACGTGGCGTCGTTCCGCTCCGGTGTCACGCGGTTGCTGGTGGCCAGCGACGGTTCGACCACCCAGTTGCTGGAGGCGTCCTTCACCGGTCCGCTGTCCATCAAGGTGCTGCGGCAGACGGTCACGCCCTCGGTGCACTCGACGTTGAAGGACCCCGCCCAGCTGCTCGGGCTGCCCGCCGGAGCCCCGGTCGTGAGCCGCTACTCGGCGCTGCTGGACAGCCGGGGCACGCCCGTGACGCTCAACCACGTCGTGGCCGTCCCCGACCCCGACTCTCCGATGGGCCGGATCGTCACCGACCCCTCCTACGGCATCGGCACGGCGCTGGCCTCCCAGCGCATCGAGCACCGCCGCCAGCTGATCTCCTGCGGGCTGGCCGACTGGCCCGGCGCGCTCGACCCCGCCTCGGCGGTGGTCAAGACGTATCTGATCTGGCGGGGTGAACGCCCGCTGATGTACATCCGGGAGCTGTTCAACCCCGACCACGTGTCCGCCTGGACGTACGAGCAGCCCCCGCCGGTCGCGACACCGGACGCGACCCGGGTCCATGACTACCGTCTTGGCTCCTCCGACGACGAGAAACAGCGGCTGCTGGCCCAGACCGACCTCCTCCGCCCGGCCGCGGCCGCCCTGTTCGAACGGCTGCCCCTCCCCGAGGGCGCGCGGGCGCTCGACGTCGGCTGCGGCCCGCTCGGCGTCCTCGACCTGATGTCCGAAGCGGTGGGGCCGGATGGGTGGGCCACCGGCCTCGACACCGACGAGCGCATGATCGGCTGGGCACGCGAGTCGGTGGCCGGCCTCGGTCTCGCCAACGTCGGCCTGGTCCACGGCGGGCTGCCCTCCCCGCAGGTGCCCGACGAGGGTGTCGACCTCACGCACTGCCGGCTGCTCCTCATCAACAACCTGCGGCCGGAGGAACTGGTGCGCGCGATGGCGGCGGCGACCCGGCCGGGTGGCTGGGTCGCCGCCCAGGAGTTCGACTGGGCGTCGTGGCAGTGCGACCCGCCCCACCCCGCCTGGGACCGGCTCAAAGCCCTGATCGCCGAGGTGTTCGGCGGCGACGTCCATGTCGGCGCGCGCCTGCCCACGCTGCTCAGGCAGGCCGGGGTTACCCAGGTCCGGGTGGCCGCGCACGCCTACTACTGGCGACCCGGCGACCGTTACCAGACCCTGCTGCCGCACTTCGCGGGCCTCTTCCACGACCGCATGGTCGCCAACGGCGCCTGCCCCGACACCCTGCACGCCCTGACCGGAGCCCTGCGGGAGCACCTCGCCCACGAGGACACCGTGGTGCGCGAGGCCCTCTTCGTCCAGGCCTGGGGGCGGAAGGGCGCCACGACGCGACCCTGACGCATTCTTCGCCATTGGCGGTTTCGATTCGCGCTGCAATTGACGGGCCGCTCGTTAAGGTGGCGCTAATCGAAAGAGGGGGTGCCGGATATGGGGCGGAAAGTCGTGACGGTATTTGCCTGCGTGATGGGCCTGTCGGCCTGTAGCGCTGCGGATTCTTCCGTTCGGATGCCGATGGAGCGCCCGAATTCAACGGTTTCGTGTACGTCTTTCTTCTGCCATATCGGCACCGATCCCGCCATTGTCGTCCACGACCTGGAACCGGCCAATCTGGGGTCGCTGAAAGCGCGCCTTTCCTGGCTGGAGAAGGAAGCGTGTCTGGTCGCGGTCGCCGACGGCAGGACCGTCGTCCCCGTCTGGCCCAGGAACACCACGCCCGTGCGCGCATCGGACGGCAGGCGCGGGGTGAACGCCCCGGGCCGGGGCGAGATCCTCGAAGGCGACACCTTCGAGCAGGGCGGGTCGTGGATCGCGGGGGCCGAGGTCGGGCAGACCTGCGGCGGTCACGACGAGTTCTTCGCCGTCGACAGTTTCGAGTCGTAGGAGCCGCGCGCGGCCTGCACCTCGGCGATGTGCGTGTCGGCCCAGGCCGTGATGGCGTCGACGACGTCTTCGAGGCTGTGGCCCAGTGGGGTGAGCTCGTAGTCGACCCGGGGCGGCACCACCGCGTGGACCGTGCGGGTGACCAGGCCGTCGCGTTCGAGGCCGCGCAGCGTCTGGGTCAGCATCTTCGGGGTCACCCCCTCCATCTTCCGGGCCAGCTCGGTGAAGCGGAGCGGGCCGCCGCGCAGGTGGGTGACGATCAGCATGCTCCACGCGTCGCCGATCCGGTCGAGGAGCTGGCGGCTCGCGCAGTCTCTCAGGCTGTCCACCTGCTCACTATCCTCCAGGTGCGTACCGCACTTCAAGGTGCCCGGTATCTCTTGGGAAGTATGTTCTGACCTGGTCTGTTCCCTCGTTCACGTGCACAACGAGAGGAACATCATGACTTACGTCGTCACCGGCGCCACCGGGCCCTTCGGGCGGCTCGCCATCCAGAGCCTGCTGCGCCGGGGGGTGCCCGCCGGCCAGATCCGGGGGCTCGGGCGGCAGCTCGACAAGGCGGCCGACCTGGGCGTGGAGATCCGCCACGTCGAATACGAGGACCCGGAGTCGCTCCGCCACGCCTTCGAGGGGGCGTCGAGGGTGCTGTTCGTGTCCGGCTCCGAGGTGGGGCGGCGGGCGGAGCAGCACGCCAACGTGGTGGCCGCCCTGGTGGAGGCGGGGGTGGAGCTGGTGGCGTACACGAGCATCCTCAACGCGCCCGCCTCCGCGATGGCCCTGGCCGAGGAGCACCGGGCCACCGAGAAGGTGCTGACCGAGTCGGGGCTGCGGACGGTGTTCCTGCGGAACGGGTGGTACTACGAGGTGTACACCGCCCAGCTGGCCACCTACCTCGAACACGGCGTCGCGGGGGCGGCGGGGGACGGGCTGATCAGCGCGGCGGCGCGGGCCGACTACGCGGAGGCGGCGGCGGTGGCGCTGACCGGGGAGGCCGAGCAGGACGTGTACGAACTCGCGGCCGAGGTCTTCACGCTGGCGACCCTGGCCGAGGAGGTCGCGAAGGCCTCGGGGCAGCCGGTGGAGTATGTGCCGCTCACCCCTGAGCGGTACCGGGAGGTCCTCATCGCGAACGGGCTGCCCGAGGGGATCGCCGACTTCGTGGTCGACATCGACCGGGGGATCGCGGCCGGGAGCCTGGAGACCACGAGCGAGGATTTGGCCAAGCTGCTCGGCCGTCCGCCGGTCACGCTGCGGGAGGCGCTGGCTCAGTAGGCCCAGGCCGGGCTGGTGCGGGCGGAGGTCCGCACCAGCCATCCGGCGCCGACGCCCAGCGCGGCGGTCAGGTAGGCGGCGATGCCCAGGTCGGTGACGTAGGCGACCGCCCCGGCGGCGGCCACGCCGAGCCACTCCCAGCGCCCGTCGAGGGCGACCAGGGCGACCAGCAGCAGGGCATACCAGGAGTAGCCGGGCGTGAGCAGCAGGAACGCCGCGCCGGTGACGGTCAGCCCGCCCTGCCAGGGCCGCGCGGGGTCGCCGTTCCAGATCGTGTACGCCCCCACCGCCGCCGTCGCCAGCGCGACCACCGGCAGCGCCCAGGCGTCCGGCACCAGCAGCCGGACCAGCCCGTAACGGTCGCCGGACCCGCCGGAGTAGCCCTCCTCGGTCGCGTATCCGCCCAGGTAGCCGAAGACGGACGCCTCCGAGGCCAGCACGTAGGGCAGGTAGGCGACGACCACCGCCGCCAGGGCCGGCAGGAGGACCGGCATGGCGTCACGCGGACGTCGTACACCCGACAGTGCCCCGGGAAGCAGGACGGCGGGGAAGAACTTCGCGGCGACGGCCGCCCCCAGCAACGCGCCTCCGGCGGCGCGCCGCCGGACCAGCACGGCGAGGGCGGCCACCGCCAGGAACACGCTCAGCACGTCGGCGTGGGCGTTGTTGACCGCCTCGACGGGGACCGCCGGGCACCACGCCCACAGGCACGCCCGCCGCGCCCCCGTCACCCGGACCAGCAGCGCCGTCGTCCCCAGCGCCAGCAGCAGACCGGCCACCTGGAGGGGCTTGTGGCGGGAGCCGGGGGGCGACAGCGCGTGGACCGCGAGGAAGTAGGCCTCGGAGACCGGCGGGTAGATGGTGTGCACCCACGGCCGGTTGATGCGGGTGCAGCCGCCGCCCCACAGCCACGACAGGTAGGCGGTGTCGCAGATCGGCCCGTCGGTGAACAGCCAGTCGTCGCGGAGCGCGGCCAGCTCGGAGGAGACCGGCGGATGGTCGTAGGGGGAGATCCCGGCCGCCTGCACCCGGCCGTCCCAGGCGTACCGGTAGGAGTCGGTGCTGGTCCGCGGCACCTCCAGCAGTCCCGTCGCCCCCACCACGAGCCCGCCCGCCACCACCAGCGCGGCGGCCCGGTGGGCGGGCACCCGCCCGAGCGACCACGCCGCCGCGGCGAACAGCGCCCAGCAGACCGCGTACCACCCGATCAGCCCGGCGGGGTCGGCGAGCTGGCCCGCCCGGGTGACGGCGACGGCCAGCGCGGCGGCCAGGGCGGTCAGCAGGGCGACGGTGAGTCTCACCGGGTCAGGGTGCCAGCGCCCCGGCGCGCCGGACGTGCCGCCGGGCCGGGCGCCCGCGTTTCGTGAGCCGTTTTTAGGCTCCGGCGCGATTCCATGGGGAGCTATGAGACCCACGCTTCCGCAGTTCAGAGGCCGGTTGCACGACCCGCGCACCGCCGTGGCGATCGGCAGGTGGCTCGGGACGGCCGTGCTCGTCTGCTTCCTGACGGGACTGATCAGTCACTTCCTCCAGCACCCTCCCGGCTGGATGGCCGGCCTGCTGCCCACCCGCCCCACGTGGGGCTACCGGCTGACCCAAGGGCTGCACGTCGCCTCGGGCCTGGCCGCGATCGTGCTCGTCATGGCCAAGCTGTGGACCGTCTACCCGAGGCTGTTCGCCTGGCCGCCGTTCCGCTCGCCCGCCCACCTCGTCGAGCGGCTGACCATCGCGCTGCTCGTCGCCGCGACGGTGTTCGAGCTGTTCACCGGGCTGATCAACATCCTCCAGTGGTATCCCTGGCCGTTCTCCTTCACCTCCACCCACTACGCCGTCGCCTGGATCGTCGCCGGTTCCCTGCTGCTCCACCTCGCCGTGAAGGCGCCGCTGATCAGGGACAACTGGCGGAGCAGGCCGGGCGTCGACACGGCCGACCGCAGGGCGCTGCTGACCGGGGTCGGCGCGGCCGTGGGCGCGGTCACGCTGACGACCGTCGGGCAGGCGGTCACCCCGCTGCGGGCCTTCGACCTGCTCGCGCCGCGCAACCCCGACGTCGAGACCCAGGGCCTGCCCATCAACCGGACGGCCGCCGCCGCCCAGGTCACCTACGCCTCGTCCGACGGCTGGGCGCTGGAGGTCACCGGCCCCAAGCCCTACCGGATCACGCTGGCGGAACTGAACGCCCTCCCGCAGATGGAGGTGCGGCTCCCGATCGCCTGCGTCGAAGGCTGGAGCGCCAACGCGTGGTGGACCGGGGTGCCCATCCGTGACCTGCTCGACCGCGCCGGGGTGCCGCGCGGCACGTCGCTGCGGGTGGAGTCGCTGGAGGTCTGGGGCTACTACCGGACGATGGAGATGCCCGCCCAGTACGCCGACGACCTGACCACCCTGCTCGCGCTGCGCCTCAACGGCGAGGTGCTCTCGCTCGACCACGGCTATCCGGCGCGGATCATCGCGCCGAACCGACCGGGCGTGCTGCAGACCAAGTGGGTCTCCCGGATCGAGGCGCTGTGAGGGCGCTGCGGCTGGCCCTCGGCGCGGCCGGGGTGGCCGGCATCGTGACCGGGCTGTTCTTCCTGCTGCCGCAGCCCGGCCTGTGGGGCGTGGTGGTCTGGTTCGCCGGGGCCATCGCCCTGCACGACGCGCTGATCGGCCCGCTCGTGCTGGCCGTCGGCCTGGTGGTGGCCCGGCTGCCCGACCGGGCCGTCGTGCGGGGGGCGCTGATCACGATGGGCGGGCTGGTGCTCATCACGGTGCCGGCGCTGCTGCGCCCCGGCCCGTCGCCGAACCCGACGGTCCTGGTCCAGCCCTACGGCCGCAACCTGCTGATCTGCCTGGCGGTCGTGGCCGTCGTCGCGGTCGTGCTGGTGGTGCTGCGCCGCCGGCGCTGAGCGAGCCGGGCGTGGAGGCCGCCGAACACGCCCCACGGGGCCAGGGCGGCCACCGCCTCGGCGTCGCCGGCGGTGTCGACGTCGCGCAGGCCCGGCAGGACGCCGACCGTCAGCCCCTTGTCGCGCAGCCGGGCGAGCTGGGCCGCCCCGGTCTCCGGCGCCGACATGGGCACCCCGAGCAGCAGCGCCGGGTCGGGTTCGGCCAGGCCGAGGGCCCAGAAGCCGCCGTCGTCGGCGGGGCCGAACCAGGCGTCGTGCCCGCCGAAGTCCAGACCGGGGCCGAGCAGGTCGGGCGTGACCTGAGGGGTGTCCATCCCGATGAGCAGCGCGGGCCCGTCGCAGGCCGCGAACGCGGCGGCCAGGCGCTCGTCGAGGCCGCCCTCGCCCTGCGCGCGGACCTCGAACCCGGCGGGCAGCCACTCCCCGGGAGACCCGGCCAGCACCAGGACGTGCCGGTCGGCGGGGGTGCGCAGCGCCGCGGCGAGGGTGTCGGCCAGCGCCGCCTCGGCGAGGGCGGCAGCCTCGACCGGGGTGAACGGCGGGGTCAGCCGGGTCTTCACCCGTCCCGGCACCGGCTCCTTGGCGATCACGAGAAGCGTCGTCACTCGCCCGGCACCCGCCGCTCTCACACCGCCATCCCGGCGGACGCCCGCTGCGGCGAGCGGGCGAACTCGGTCATGCCCGCCGCGAACCCGACCCTCGGCGCCCAGCCGAGCTCCCGCCGCAGCCGCGCCGAGTCGGCCGTGATGTGCCGTACGTCGCCGAGCCGGAACTCGCCCGTCACCACCGGCGCGGGCCCGCCGAACGCGGTGGCCAGCGCCGTCGCCATCTCTCCCACCGTGCGGGGCTGCCCGCTCCCGGTGTTGTACGCCTTATGGCCGCCCCCGGGCCGGTCGCCGATCGCGTCCAGCGCCCGCAGGTTGGCCGACGCGACGTCGGAGACGTGCACGAAGTCGCGCCGCTGGCCGCCGTCCTCGAACACCCGGGGCGCCTCGCCCCGCTGGAGGGCTGACCGGAAGAACGACGCGACCCCGGCGTAGGGGGTGTCGCGCGGCATGCCCGGCCCGTAGACGTTGTGGTAGCGCAGCGAGATCGCGGCGCCGCCGGTCGCGCGGGCCCACGAGGCGGCCAGGTGCTCCTGGGCGAGCTTGGTGGTGGCGTAGACGTTGCGCGGGTCGACGGGGGAGTCCTCGCCGACCAGCCCGGGTTCGAGCTCGGCCCCGCACCACGAGCACCTCGGCTCGAACCGGCCCGCCTCCAGGTCGGCGACGTCGCGCGGCCCGGGCCGGACCACGCCGTGCTGCGGGCAGGAGTAGCGGCCCTCGCCGTAGACGACCATGGATCCGGCCTGGACGAGCCGGTCGATCCCCGCGCGCGCCATCGCGGCCAACAGCACGGCGGTGCCGTGGTCGTTGCAGGACACGTAGCCGGGCGCGTCGGCGAAGTCCTTGCCCAGGCCGACCATCGCGGCCTGGTGGCAGACGGCGTCGACCCCCCTGAGCGCCTTCTCCAGTTCCCCGGCGTCCCGGACGTCGCCGTGGACGAACTCCGCGTCGGGCAGTGCTGGTTCGCCGGGATGGGCGGCGGGCAGCAGGGCGTCGTACACGACCGGTTCGTGACCGGCCGAGGCCAGTGCGGCGACGATGTGCGAGCCGATGAACCCGGCTCCTCCTGTGACGAGAACTCGCATGTCAGAGACGCTACGGAAGCGACGGACCCGGGCCGGGTTCCCGCGCCGTCAGGCCACCGCGGTCTGCAGCAGCGCCAGCCCCGCCAGCAGCGCCGGCCCCCGTGACAGTTGCAGGATCAGACCGAGCGGAGCGGGCCCGAACAGCCCGACGTCGACCACCGGGGCCGAGTAGTCGAGCGGCGGCCGGGTCGCCACCCGATAGACGACCCCGAGCACCCCGGCCGCCGTGATCGCCGCCATCAGCGGGGTGACGCCCGGCACCACCAGCAGCGTCGCGAGCGACCAGACGACCGCCCCCGCGGCGGGGACCACCAGGTGGGCGAGGGCGAGCTCGCGGTCCGACCCGCCCAGCGCCCGCCGCAGCGCGGGCGACCGGGAGACCACGCGCAGCCCGCCCGCCAGCCGGTCGACCGCGAGGAACCCGGCCACGACGTGGACCGCGGGGAGCAGCGGCGTCACCGCCGCGCCGTAGGGCGCCGCCAGCAGCGCCGCCCAGACGAGCAGACCGGTCGGGGTGCGCCGGATCCTGGCCAGCTCAGCCGTGATCAGCGCGGTGAACCGGCCGCCGCGGATGGCCGCCGGCCGGACCCGCCCGAGCGTCCGGGCCCGGCGCTCCAGCACGATCGTCCAGAACATCGTGACGTCGAGGGAGAGCGCGGAGGCCTGCGTCGCCGTGGCGAGCTCCGCCCCCGACGTCAGCCGCCCCCGCGTCATCGCCCCCAGCCGCCACCGCGCCAGCCCCACCGCCGCGAACGCGCACCCCAGCGCGACCGCCGCCGGGACGGCGACCTGAATGCCGGGATCGGCGAGCGCCGCCCCGGCGAGGACCCACGCCAGCACGGTCAGCACCCGCTGGACCGGCCGCGTCCCGAAGGACCCCGCCTGGACCAGCACGCACCCGCACGCCACCACCGCCCCAATCGCCGCCCAGGCGGTGAACCACGGTACGACCGGGACGGTCAGCCGGGTCACCGCGACGAACGCGAACCCCAGGAACAGGCACCCCGCCGCCCCCGCGGCCACCGCGGCGGCCAGATGCCTCCGCAGCGCTCTCCCCCGGTCGGCCGGGGTGCTCAGAACCCAGGTCCGGGCGGGCGCGCCGGCGTACAGAGGACCGAACCCGAGGAGCCCTTTGGCCAGCAGCACCACGCAGAGCCCGGTCAGGGCCGCCGCGACCCCCCGCCCGATCGGCGGCGCGGACCCGCCCGACAGCCCCGACGCCACGACCTGGGCCCCGATCGCGCCGAGCACGACCAGGTAGACGAGCCGCTCGGCGAGCGCCGCGACCCCGAACCGGGTCATGCGATCTCGATCGTGCGGTCGGCGACCGCCGCGATCAGATCGGGGTCGTGGGAGGTGAACAGGACGGCCACCCCGGCCGCCTTCTCCTTGCCCAGACGGTCGGCCAGCCAGGAGCGCCCGGGGTGGTCGAGCCGCTGCTCGGGTTCGTCGAGGAGCAGCAGGCGGCGGGGGCGCACCAGGCAGGAGGCCAGGCCGAGGCGGTGGCGCTGGCCGCTCGACAGGGTGACGGGAAGCTGGTCGGGGGAGAGGCCGAGTTCCCTCATCACGGCCGCCACGACGGCGGCCGGGTCCACGGTCCCGTGGGCGTGGGCGCAGAGGGTGAGATGGTCGACGACCGACAGGTCGGGGAAGTAGTCGGCGTCGTCGAGCAGGCACGCCATCGCGGCCCGGACCTCCGGGTCTGACTCGCGCAGGGCTCTGCCGTCGAGTGCGACGAGGCCGGAGTCGGCTTCCTCCAGGCCGGCGACGCAGGTGAGCAGGGTGGTCTTGCCCGCGCCGTTGGGACCGGCGACGGCGAGGGCCTCGCCGGGGGCCAGCGTGAAGGTGACGCCGGTCAGCACGGGGTGGCCGGCGTAGGACTTGCACAGGCCGGAGACGGTCAGCACCCACCCAGTATCGAGGCGGAGAAGGGCCGGGCGCCCTCCCCGGAGGGAGGACGCCCGGCGATATACGACAAGCGGTTCAGCTCACCAGCACCTGGTCGAAGACCGTCGTGTTGAGCTGTCCCGCCTCGTGCGAACAGACGAACAACCCGATGGTCGCCGCCCCGGCGATGGTCGCCGTGCCGATGGCCGTCCAGTCCTCGCCGTTCGCCGACCGGTAGGTCGTCACGGTCGAGCCGACCCGCGACACCCGCAACCACACCGGCGCGGTGGCGGCTCCGCCGCTCACGTCGGAGGTGAAGTTGGCCTGCTGGTGGATGCCGTTCGCCGGGGTGAGCATCACCGCGGAGTACGGCGACAGCGCCGTGGCGGCCGACTTGATCATCAGGCCCGACTTGGCCCAGTCGTCGGTGTTCTCCTGGCTGATCACCCGGGCCACGATCGTGCCGTTGGCCGGGAGGGCGCGGTAGACGTAGTGCATCTGGTCCGCCGTCCCCCACACGTCGCCGCCCGCGCCGGAGATCGTGAACGTCCGGCCGTTGACGCTCGCCGTGCCCGCCAGCGCGGGGCCGCCCACGTCGACGGAGCTCCAGCCGGACGGCAGCCCGGTCGTGTTGGCGGGGGTCACGGTCACGTCGGAGAACGTCGCCGTCGTCCGCAGGCTCCCGTCGTGGGAGACCGCGAACAGGCCGACCTGCGCGGCGGCGGCCATCGGCACCGTCCGGGCGCCGATCCGTGTCCAGGTCACCCCGTCGGCGGAGTCGAAACCGGTGAAGGTGTTCCCGGCCCGGACCAGCTTCAGCCAGACCGGTGCGTCCACGTCCGACCCGGCCACGTCCTGCTCGCCGGTCGTCTGGAGGTGCACGCCGTGGTCGGCGCTGACCAGCAGCCCGGCGTACGGCGAGCCCGCGACGGCGGTCTCCTTGAACATGATCCCGGCCTTGGTCCACGCCTCGGCCCGGGTCAGCGAGTTCACCTTCGCCACGATCGTGCCGTCGCCGGTGAGCGAGCGGCGGACGAAGTGCATCTGGTCGGTGGCGCCCCAGACGTCGTCGCCGCCCGCCGTGACGGTGAACAGCCCGCCGAGCTCGCCGGACGAACCGGCCAGGACGGGGTTGCCCACGTCGCCGCCGGTCCACAGGGCCGGGAGGCCGTTGTCGTCGGCCGACTCGAACGTCACGTGGTCGAAGGTCGCCGTGCCGAGCACGGTGCCGTCGCGGTGGGCGGTCACGAACATGCCCGCCGAGACGGTCTCCGGCAACCCGGGCAGGGTGTGCTGGCCGACCAGGGTCCAGGTCGCCCCGTCGACCGACCGGAACGCCTTGATCACGTCGCCCTCGCGGGTGAGGCGGGCCCACGCGTCCGGGAACGTGAACGGGCCGCCGACCACCGACGACGGGTCGGAGGTCTGGAAGTGCATCCCGTTCTCGGGGGTGACGAACAGGTCGGCGTACCCGGCGGTGCCTCTGATCATGAGGCCCGCCTTGGCCCACGGCGCGGTCTCCGACTGCGAGGTGACGCGGGCGGTGATCGAGCCGTCCCCGGTCAGCGGGCGGTTGAGGAACGAGTGCTCCTCGGTGTCGGCCCACACGTCGGTGCCGCCGCCGTTGACCGTGTACGTCCCGGTCGCGCTGTCGAAGGTCGCCGAACCCGCCGGGGTCGCGCCGTCGACGTCGGCCCGCGCCCACGGGGCGGGCACCGGGCCGACCGTCGACCCCTGGGTGACCTGGACGTTCTCGAAGACCGCCTCGCTCAGCGCGGTCATGTCGTGGGCGCTGACCCACAGGCCGATCGTCGCCTGGGCGGGCATCGTCAGCGTGGTGGTGCCGATCGCCGTCCACACGACGCCGTCCGCGGAGCGGTAGGCGGTGAAGACGTCGCCGGTCCTGGTCAGCTTCATCCAGCCGCCGAGCGACGGGTAGCCGCCGCCGTCGCCCTGGAAGCCGTACTGGAAGTGCATCCCGTTCGCGGGGGTCAGCGCCACCGCGGCATACGCCGCCATCGGGGTGGCCGACGCCTTGATCATGATCCCGGCCTTGGCCCACGGGTGGGTGTTCGTCTGGCCGGAGAGCTTGGCGATGATCGTGCCGTCGCCCTGGAGGGGCTGGAAGACGTACCGGAACTCGTCGGTCTGGTCCCAGACGTCGTTGCCGCCGCCCTTGATCGTGAACGAGCCCGCGTCGTAGTAGGTCGTGCCCGCGACGGTGCGGGGGCCGATGTCGGCGCTGGCCCACGGGGCCGGGGGCTGGGTCAGCTCCAGGAAGTCGGCCCGGTAGGTGGTGTCCTCGTCGGGCGTGACGATCGTGTGGGTGAGCGCGCCCTCGTCCGACCAGCCCTGCCAGGCGTACTGCTTGCCGCCGTGGAACTGCGTGGCCGGGGCGCTCAGCACCCGCTCGACGCCCACGACCGCCTGCTCCACCTTCGTCCCGGTGAACGGCACGCCGTCGACCGTGTACGTCGGCCCGAGCGGGTCGGAGGTGAAGGTCAGCTCGACCAGGTTGGGCTTCACGTCTGCGTATGAGGTGTGCTTCAGCCCGCCCGCGTCGGTGACCGTCAGCTGCACGCGGTACCACGTCGTGGCCACGTTGTCGGAGACGCGGGGGATGGTGAACGTCCCGCCGCGCACCCCGTCGACCGGCCCGAGGAACGGGTGCACGTGGTCGGCGTGGTGGAAGATCACCGACCACGAGAACGCCGAGGCCGGCAGGGCGCCGTCCTCGGGGTCGGTGCCGGTGGCGGCGTAGGTGATCGTGTCGCCCGCGTCGTAGGTGGACCAGGAGACGGGCGCCGTGATCGTGCCGGTCGGCCTGCGGTTGCCGACGGTGACCCGCACCGTGGCCTGCGTGGACTTCGCGCCGTCGCTGACGGTCAGCGTGACGTCGTAGGTGCCGTTGGTCGTGTACGTGTGGGTCGGGCTCGCCTCGGTCGAGGTCGCGCCGTCCCGGAAGTCCCACGCGTAGGTCACCTCGTCGCCCTCGTCGGGGTCGCCCGAGCCGAGGGAGGAGAAGTGGACCTCCAGCGGCCCGAGGCCGTCCGGCGGCGTCGCCGCGGCCTTGGCGATCGGGGCCCGGTTGCCGCCCGAGGGGGCGATCTTGTAGAGGGCGCCCGGG
Organism: Herbidospora cretacea; assembly: GCF_001570605.1. Taxonomy (GTDB): domain Bacteria; phylum Actinomycetota; class Actinomycetes; order Streptosporangiales; family Streptosporangiaceae; genus Herbidospora; species Herbidospora cretacea. The sequence continues at coordinate 95,975 of NZ_BBXG01000023.1, forward strand.
TAGATGTTGAGCTGGTACAGGTTCCCGTCGGGGCCGGTCGAGATCTGGACCGGCGTGCCCGCGTTCAGGTCGAAGTCGTTGACCGAGATGACGCTCTTGTACTCGGCGTCCATCTTCAGGTACTTGATGAACCCGAGCGTGTAGTCGGCGAAGAAGACCGCGTTCTGATACTCCGCCGGGAAGGTGCTGCCGGTGTAGACCTCCAGCGAGGTCACCGACCCGGCCGCGGCCGGGGGAGCGGTGTGCGGGTAGGTGTAGACCGGGTTGGCGTAGCCGCATCCGGCGCAGAAGCCCTCGGCGAGGGGCCAGCCGTAGTTGCCGCCCTTCTCGACGAGGTTGATCTCCTCCCACTCCGAGCCGCCCACGTCGCCGGTGAGGATCTTCCCGGCGTTGGGGCCGTTGGGCACGACGTCCCAGCGGAAGGGGTTGCGCAGGCCGTAGGCCCAGATGGTCCGTTCGGCCCCCGGCGTGCCGGCGAACGGGTTGTCCGGCGGGATCGAGCCGTCCCGGTTGATGCGCAGGATCTTGCCGTGCGGGGTGCCGAGGTTCTGCGAGTTGGGGTTGTAGGTGTTCATCCCCAGCGACCAGTAGAGCTTGCCGTCCGGGAGGAACCGCAGCTCACCGCCGTGGTGGAAGACGTTCGACGGCTGGTTCGACTGGACGAGCACCAGCTCGGAGGCCGGTGCGATGGTGTCGCCGGTGACGGTGAAGCGGCTCAGCCGGTTGAAGTTGTCGCTGCGGGTGTAGGCGACGTAGATGTGGCCGTTGACCGCGAAGTCGGGGTCGAGTTCGAGCCCGAGCAGCCCGCGCTCGTCGGCGTTGGCCGTCGGCACGGTGATCATCGGCGCGGTCTGCAGGACGCCGTTCTTGATCAGCCGGATCGCGCCGTTCTTCTCGCCGACGACGATCCGGCCGTCCGGCGTGAACCGGAAGGCCGTCGGGGTGTCGAGGCCCTCCGCGAGGAGGGTCTTGTCGAACTCCACCGGCGGCGCGGCGTGCGCCGCCGTGGCGGGGACGAACAGCAGGGCGGCCAGGAGGAGTAAAGCTGCGAGGGTGCGCATGGTGGTACCTAGTCGGTGAGGGCAGGCAGGGGGGCCTTGACGGGCTGGCCGGCGGTCTCTTCCTCGTGCGCCGACGCGTGGTCGACCAGACCGTGCTCGGTGAGCTCCCAGTAGTGGCGGCGCGAGGGGCGCAGGAGCTGGAAGAAGGCCTTGTAGGCCGCGACGCTCATCAGGCCCCAGTAGAGGGGCACGGTCAGCATCGCCCGGACCGCGCGGTGGAGCCCCCGCTCCATGCAGCCCGTCATCAGGCAGTACATCATCAGGAAGTTGCCGAGGATCATCGTGAGCACGCCGAGATAGAGCACGACGGCCGGGAAGAGCGCCTCGATGTACTGGGTGCCGGTGAAGACGTAGATCAGCGTCATCACCCAGAAGAACGGGTTGACCAGCGTGGTGAACGTGGAGAACCCGAGGGTCAGGTGGAAGGCGATCCAGCGGCGGGTGCCGAGCTCACGCCAGAGCTTGACCGGGTGGCGGGTGTGCACCAGCCACGTCTGGATGTAGCCCTTGATCCACCGCGACCGCTGGCGCACCCAGTTGCCCAGGTGGCTGTTGGCCTCCTCCTCGGTGACCGACACCATCATCCGCACGTCCCAGCCGCGCCGGGCGATGCGGATGCCCAGGTCGGCGTCCTCGGTGACGTTGTAGGAGTCCCAGCCGCCCAGCGCGCGCAGCGCGTCGGTCCGGAAGTGGTTGGAGGTGCCGCCCAGCGGGATGGCCAGGCGGTGCCGGTCCAGGCCGCGCAGGGACAGGGAGAAGTTGGTGGCGTACTCGGCCGCGAAGCACTGGGTGAGCCAGTTCGTCCACGGGTTCCAGTACTGCAGTTCGGCCTGCACGCACACCACGCGGTCGGCCAGCAGCCGGAAGGCCAGCACCGACTTGCGGAGCTGGTCGGGGTCGGGCCGGTCCTCGGCGTCGTAGATGACGCAGAACTCGCCGCGCGCCTTCTCCAGCCCGACGTTGCATGCCTTCGGCTTCGTCTTCGGGATGGAGTGGGGGATGATCACGACCTCGAACTGCGGCAGCAGGTCGATGGTCTCCAGGGCGCCCCGGGTGGCGTCGTCGTCCTCCTCGATCAGCAGCAGGATCTGCAGCTTCTCCGGTGGGTAGTCCATCTGGGACAGCCGCTTGAGCAGGAACGGCAGCACCTCCGCCTCCCGGTGCAGCGGCACCAGGACCGTGTAGAGGGGCAGCGCGTCGCGGGGGATCGTGTCGATGTCGGAGGGCTCGAACCGGAGCACCGGCGAACCCCACGCCCCGAACACCATGGCCAGCTTGAACGCGATCACGGCGACGTAGACGGCGGTCACGATCGCGACGGCGGCCTGGCCGTACCAGACGGGGCCGGGGCCCCAGCCGGTGACGACGTGCAGCGCCACGGCCGCGGCCAGCAGGGCGATCACCAGGGTGCCGGTGACCGCCTGGCCCCGGCTGAGCAGCCGGCGCGCGCTCAGTTCGTCGGGGATTTCGGCGGTGGTGTTCATCGCACGGGCTCCGTTCGGATGGCGCGGTAGATCAGTCGGTCGGCGTCCTGGTAGAGGAGCTGGTAGTTCTCGTTGAGGACCGGGGTGGCGTGCAGCGACTTGTAGACGCCGTCCTCCGAGCCCTCGGAGGAGCGCATGTAGATCCAGCGCACCCTGCTCTCGACGGGGTCGGCCAGCGCCGGTTCCCACATCCGGAACGAACCCTCGTAGATGATCTCCCCGAGCGGCAGCTGCGACTGGAAGGTGACGAGCTCGTTGCCGAAGTTCTGCATGAGCACCCGGCCGCCGTCGTAGTTCTCCTTCAGCCACGTCGCCGACCCGACGTCGATCCGGCCGCCGGGGGAGTTGAGATAGGCCACCGGCTCCTCCAGCGTCTTGGTCCCCGGCACCGCCAGGACCGTGGCCGCCAGCGCCACCGCCACGAGCGGGCGGGCGTTCTTGACGTACGCGGCCAGGAAGCCCAGGAACACCGCCGCGCCCAGCGCCATGACCATGCCGAACCGCACGTTGTAGAGGTCGCCGTGGATCTCCGCGACGTGCAGCGGGCGCTGCCCGGCGTACAGCGTGAAGATGTAGAACGGCAGGAACGCCAGCAGCGCGTACGGCGCCAGCGTGGCCGCGTGGATGCGGTGGCGGGCGAAGTAGAGGACCACGCCCAGCGCCGCCAGCCCCAGCGTCACCCAGCCGATGTCGTCGGCCATCGCGATCACGTAGGTCTGGGCCGAGACGACGATGTCGCCGACCGTCTGGTCGCCCGAGGACACCCAGAGGGACGGCTTGGCGTACTCGCCGGTCTGCCAGTAGAGCGGATTGCCGAAGATGATCCAGTTCCAGCCGCACCAGGCCGCGATGCCGCTGTAGGCGATCACCGAGAAGAAGATCAGGTTCGCCTCGATGTGGGTGTAGCCGCGCCAGCGCCGCAGCGCCGTGTAGCCGACCACGCAGGTCACCGCGAGGCAGAGCACCCATCCCTCGTAGCGGGTCAGGGTCGCCAGGACCGTCCACATCGAGGAGAGGGCGATCTGGCCGTAGCGGCCGGTCTGGCACCATTCCTGCAGGTGGTAGACCGCGCCGACGATGCAGGCGAACAGCAGCGACTCGGTCATCGGGGTGGCCTGCAGGTAGAGCGCGTTGGTGTTCAGGGCGAACACCGCGGCCGCCGCGACCCCGGCCCAGCGGGTGCCGGCCATGCCATGGGCGATCTTGTACAGGTACCGGACGGTGATGACGTACGAGGCCATCGAGACGATGCTGGAGGCCATGCCCGTCGTGTAGAACCACTCGATCCACACGAACGGCACGGCCAGGACGTGGGGCAGGGGAAGCCACACGCCGCCGAGCTGGGCGACGCCCGCCGTCGGGCTGTCCACCACGCGCGCCGCGATGAGGACGTGCGAGACCGCGTCCTTGTAGCTGAGGACGACGCCCTCGTTGAAGTAGTAGACCGCCGCCACGACCGACAGCACGGCGGCGACGCCGGTCACCACGGCCAGCAACGGGTCGCCGGGGGTGAGCGCGCGGCGGGTGCGGCGCCACTTGAGGCCGTCTCTGACCAGGTCACGGTAGACGCCGGCCAGGCTGGTGAGCGACCTCAGGATGACCCGCAGCGACGCGCCGGTCTGGTGGCCGTGCTGACGCGGATAGTGGCTGACCGGGTGCTCGACGATGCGCGTGTGGCCCGCGCCGATCTTGGCGAGCAGCTCCGGCGAGATCGCGGCGGCCTCGCCGGTCAGCGTCAGGTCGTCCAGGAGCTTGCGGTCGAGCAGTTTGTAGGCGCAGTCGACGTCCCGGCTGTGGGTGCGCAGCAGCACCCGGTTCAGCTGGGTCCAGATCCAGGCGTTGACCGTGCGCATGAACGGGTCGGCGCGGTGCTTGCGGTAGCCGATCACTCCGTCGGCGCGCTCGTCGCGCTGCACCCGGAGGAAGGTCAGCAGGTCCTCGGCCCTGAACTGGCCGTCGGAGTCGGTGAGCAGGATGCGCCGCATGTCGGTCCGGTCGAGGGCGGTCGCGATGCCGGTGCGGACCGCTCCGCCGTAACCCTGGTTGACCTGGTGGTGGACGGCGATGACGCGGCCGGGGTAGAGCTCGGCGAGCTCGTCGAGCACCCGTCCGGTCGCGTCGGGGGAGCCGTCGTTGACGACGACGATCCGGTGCTCCATGCCGGCGAGCGTGGTGAGGAAGTCCTCGACCGTCGCCCGCAGGTTCTCCTCTTCGTTGTACGCCGGCATGACGACGGTCACGCCTTCGGTGTACAAGCGCGCGGCTCGGGGCGGCGCGCCAGGCATTTCGAGGGTCACGCGAGGGCCTCGGCTTTCTCTGGGGCCTTCTCACGGGTGGCGAATACGAATTTGTCACAGATGAGATAGGTGACAATCGTGCCGATGAGGACACCGGCCGCAGCGGAAATGAGAGTGGGCAGGTATAGGTGTGCGAGGGCGAAAACGCCCGTATTGACAGCGAGTGAGAGCAGTGCGGTGCCGTTGTAGCTCGACCATCGCCGGACGGTGAGCGGGAAGCGGCGGTCCCCCCAGGTGAACTTCGAGCTCAACACGAAGTTGAGCTGTGCTGACAGGAGAAAACCGATGGCATCGGCGGCGGTCCAGGGGACGGCGGCCGATGCCATTGCGGTCATCGCGAGGTACTGGACTCCGAAGCAGAAACCACCCACCAGGAGAAATCGCACCACACGTAAGTGATAATCCGGAACAATCGCCACTCGTCCCCCACGGCTTGTGCCTGGTGATCGCGGATTGGTACGTGCCAAGCGTCATGAAGTTTGGTGACGTACGCGGAATGGCGGCGTTATCGCGGCGTGAACTATAGCTAGCGGCAACTTCTACAGAGAAGTTAAGTATGTGAACCTCTGACACGGGCGGATGACGCACACCCGATTTGTCCTGCCTCCGTGTGGAACGGTCCCGGCAGGTCAGGCCGATGGTCCGGAAGTCGGCGCAGTCAGGGCCGGACTAACGGTGGCGCGTCCTGGCGGGCGTGGGGGACCCGCCAGGACGCGCACCGCTCCGTGCGTCGCGGCGAGGATGCCGACGACCCCGGCGAGGGATGGGGTCGTAGGCGCCGCTAATCGCGCGGAGTCATTGGGGCACCGTCGTCTTCGTCGAGCGGTGCTCGGTAGTGGCGCTGGATCAACCGGGCCGCGCCCACCGGGTCGTCGGAGGGATGTGTCATCTCGCGACCATCCTCATTCCAGACGAAGGACCCGTGCTTGCACCAGACGGTCAGATCGGCCGATACCGACAGAACGGACATGCCATTTGCGTTGCTCTGGTAGGTGTGGGTGAAGCCCTGACGATGCAGCGCGTACCTCAGGAGTCGCGTCGCCTCACAGGGATCGCGCCAGGGCAGGTAAGGCCTACCCGCACGGACCGCCAACACCGGCCCACCCCCATTGGATGGATTTGTACCAACGTTTGGATAATGCGGCGCTCGCGCCGTGGGGTCAAGTGGTTGTTCCAAGTTAGACCGAGATCGTCTAGATTTGTTGGCACAAAAGGGTGGATTGAGGAAAGATGGCACGATCGTCGCTCTACCAGCAGGTGGCCGCCGAACTTCGCCGGGCCATCTACTCGGGCGAGTTCCGTCCGGGTGATCAGATCCCCACCGAGACCGAGCTCATGGACGGCCACCAGGTCAGCCGGAACACGGTCCGGCTGGCCCTGGGCGAGCTGGAGAACGAGGGCCTCATCCTCCGCATGCGCCGGCGTGGCACCTTCGTGCGCGAGCGCCGCCCTCTGCTCATGCGTCCTCAGGACGAGCTGTTACCCCTGGGCGGCGACCTGCCGCGCTTCGACGCGTTCGTGCACGCCGTCACCTCCGAGGGGCGCGTGGCCGAGCAGAACATAGAAGTGCAGATCGTCCAGCCGCCCCATGACGTCGCCACCCGCCTCGCGATGGTCGAGGACGACGCCCTCACCGTGGTGCGCCGCCGCCTGCGTTACGTGGACGGTCAGCCGTACAACACGAACGACTCCTTCTATCCCCTCAGGCTGGTCGCCGACTCCGAGATCGTGCGCCCCGGGAACATCACCCGGGGGGCCAATCGGGTCCTGGAGGAGCTCGGCCACCCCCAGGTCCGCTTTGTCGACGATATTTCGGCACGTATGCCGACTCCAGATGAATCGTCGCGCCTGCAGCTCGAACCCGGTACACCAGTTGTCGTGTATGTCCGAGTTGGGTACGACCTCGAGGAACTGCCCGTCCGGGTCGCCGTGTCGGTTCTCCCCGCCGACAAGCATCTGATCAGGTACGAGCTGGAACGCCATTGACCGAACTCAGGCCGTCCTTCTAGGACCGCCTCACCTGTGGTCGCGCCGCGAGCGCCCCCCGGGCCGCGCCCGGGGTGGCGCCAGCCTGTGCGGGAAACGCCGCCACCGCAGGTACCAGGCCTGCCTTCTCGCGCGAGGCCGGTAATCACGGGCAGTTAGCCCTCCCTTTCGTCCAATCAGGTCGCGCTGTAGAGGCGACGGATGCCGTGCGCACCTAATTGGTCACTCTCAGTAATCACAGGTAAACCCGCAGCAACGAAGGGATCCCCCATGCGCATCGACACCCTCAACCTCTCCGCAGAACTTGTGCTTCGGCGGGCGAGCGGCAGCGACCTGTCCGACGTGCTCACTCTTCTCGCGGAGACGGCCCGGTGGCTCAACGGCCTCGGGGTCCGGCAGTGGCCGACCGGCGGTTTCCCGGCGGCGCGGATCGAACCCCTCATCGACGAAGGAGTCCTCTACGTCCTGACCGACGGTGACGGAACGGCCGCCGTGATGGCCCTCGACGACCACGCCGACCCGGAGTTCTGGACAGCCTCCGACCGTCCGGAAACCGCTTTCTATGTCCACAAGCTGGCGGTCGCCCGCGGCCGTTCGGGCCAGGGACTGGGGGAGGTCATGCTCGACTGGGCCGGCCTGCGGGCCGTGGCGGCCGGGCGGCGGCACGTGCGGCTCGACTGCTCCAAGGAGAACGCCCGCCTCCAGGGCTACTACCTGGGGCAGCGCTTCCGTCACGTCCGCACGGTCGATCTCCCGCACCGCGCGTCGGGGGCGCTGTTCGAGCGTCCGGCGGGTCTGCGGGGCGGCCGGACGGACGTCAGGGTGCGCGATCTGACGTCGGCGGGCAAGGTGCTGACGTCCCTCTGAGAAGGCGCCTCCCGACCCGCTACTGTTCCCCCATGACCGGACCATTGCTTGAAGTCATCGCGCTCGACGTGCGCGACGCCGTGGCCGCGGAGGAAGGCGGCGCGGATCGCCTGGAGGTCGTGGCCGACATGTCCGCCGGTGGGCTCACCCCACCGGCGGAGACGGTCGCCGCGATCGCCGAGAAGTGCACGTTGCCGCAGATGGTGATGGTCCGGCTCGACGCCGGTTACACCGCGGACGACGAGGAACTGGCCCGGCTGCGCGCCCAGGTGCGCGAGATGGCCGAGGCCGGGGCGGCCGGGTTCGTCTTCGGCTTCCTCACCGGCGAGGGCGCCGTCGACCTGGTGGCCACCGAGGCGCTGATCCACGCGGCCGCGCCGCTGCCCTGGACGTTCCACCGCGCGGTCGACCACGCGGCCGACGTCCAGGCGAGCTGGCGGGCGGTGCGGCTGCTGCCCAACCTGGCCACGATCCTGACCTCGGGGTCGCCGCGCGGGGTGGGCGAGGGCCTGCCGGTGCTGCGCACCCGCGCCGAGGCCGGCGACGCCGCGCTGATCATGGCCGGAGGCGGGCTGTCGTTCGACCACGTGCCGGTGCTGCTCGACTACGGGGTCAAGGCCTTCCACATCGGCAGCGCGGCCCGCGAGTCGTGGCTGTCGGCCGTCGACCCCCGGCGGGTGGCCCGCTGGCGGGCGCTACTCGACGCCTGAGTCGAGGCCCAGCCGCCGCAGGCGGGCGCGGAGCTCGTCGCGCTCGCGGCGCAGGGCGGCGATCTCCAGTTCCAGTTCGATGATCCGGCGGATCGCCGCCAGGGTCATGCCCTCGCCCATCATGACGACGACCTGCCGGATCTGGCCGATGTCGTGGCGGCTGTAGCGGCGCTGGCCGCCGGCCGAGCGCTGGGGCGAGACGACCTGCTGCTGGTCGATGCGGCGCAGGAACGCCTGCTGCACCTCCAGCATCGAGGACACCTGGCCCATGCTGAACATGGGGGCGAACTCGTCGTCCATCGCCGACAGGCCGGCCGGGAAGCCTCCCGCGAACTCCTCGCCCGACGGCACGGTGCCGCTCATCCGCCCCCCTGCTGTCTTCAGTTCCGGATGGCCTTGCTGCCGTCGCCGCTGGTGTGGATGGCGATCTTACGGGGCTTGGCCTTCTCCAGAACCGGGATGCGCACGGCCAGGACGCCGTTGTCGTAGGCGGCCTCGATGGCCTCCGCGTCGAGGTGCTCGGAGAGGTAGACCCGCCGGGTGAAGGTGCCCATCACGCGCTCCCGCACGAACGCGCGCTCACCTTCGCCGAACTCCTCCGCGCGGCTGGCCGAGACGGTCAGCACTCCCCGGTCGACGGTGACCTCGACCGAGCCCGGGTCGATGCCGGGAAGGTCGAAGCGCAGGACGACGTCGTCGGCGCGGCGGATGCCGTCCATCGGCATGATCGCGGTCGGGTCGTCCTTCGTGAACTGCCGGGTCAGCTGAGTGAACTGCCGCTCGAACTCCTGCACGAACGGGTCGATCGACGTCAGCAACATCGTGCATCACCTCCGAAGATCCGGGAGCCGGTGCGGCGCCCGTCAACCTGTCTCCTGTCGAAGAGATAACCTGCAACTCAATTTATAGGTTTCCTGCGGACGGGTTGTCAACTCCCAGCGCGAAATCCGCTCGGCGCAGCGCGGCGACCAGCGTCTTCACCGTGGCGGGCTCGTCGAGGACGCCCCCCTCCTGGCGCTTCGCCCGCCAGGCGTCGACCCGGGCCCGGTATTGGGCGTAGGTCGCCAGATGGAAGGCGTAGACGACGGCGTAGCGGCTGACCAGGTGGGAGGGGTGCATGTCCCAGCCCTGGTAGAAGCCGTGGGCCAGCGAGTGGCGGACCGTCTCGGCGTGCCGCCGCCACAGGGCCACCACGTCTTCCTTGGACGCCGAGGCGGGCGCGGCGGCCAGCGACCCGTCGGAGAGCTCGATCCCCTCCGGGAGCAGCACCGTCTGCATGACGTGGCGGGCGTGGTCGCAGGCCGGGTGGTCGAGGCGCTGCTCGTGGGGCGGCAGGCCGCAGGCGGCGGTGTAGTCGAAGACGCCGAAGTGGGCCGCTTTCAGCCGTCCGCGCAGGCCCGCCACCAGGTCGGGGGAGCGCTGGAGGAACAGCACGGTCTGCGGCGCCTCGACCTGCATCTCGAAGCTCAGCGGCGGCAGGCCCAGGTCGCGCTCCAGCTCGGCCAGCGAGCGGGCGAACATCCCGAGGTAGGACTCCATCAAGACCTTCGGAAAGGTGATCACGAAGCCCTCGGGGAGGCCGCCCCTGCGCTCGATGATTGTCGAGAGGAAGCCGTGCAGGGTCCGGAGCGACCGGGCGGGGTCGCCGTCGGCGAACGACTTGACCCGCAGGCCCCAGCGGCGGGGCAGCGCCGGCATGGCCGCGACCGCCTCGGCCGCCCTCACCATGTCGGCGTCCTCGTCGGCGCCCGTGTAGCCGTCTTCGAAGTCGACCCGCAGATCCTGGACGGGCTCACGGGCCAGCGTCCCGGCCACCCGGTCGTAGACGTCGCCGCCGAAGAGCTCGGCGAACTCCTCCCTGGTGACCAGGTCGAGCAGCCCGGCCGCCTCGGCGCCCCAGTCGGCGACCGTGGTGGAGGTCAGAAGATTGGCCGGGACATAGACGGTGTGGATCGGCTGCCAGGCGATCTCCCGCGCCGGGAAACGGGCCTGCTGGATCCGGTGGACGCTCTCGAAACCCGCGACGTTGATCTCCACGAACCGACCCTAACCCCGGCCGATCGCCTCCAGCATGGCCGCCCGGCCCACCAGCTTGACCCGCTCGCCCCGGTCGAGGGTGCGGGCCAGTTTCTCCTCGGCCTGCTCGATCGCCAGCCAGTCGGGATAGGTCACCGGCCGCACGCCCCGCTCCAGCAGCAGGTCGTCGAGGCGCCTGCCCTTCGGCGACCCGGTCACGGTCGCCAGGAGCGTGCGGACGGTCTCGGCCGCGTCGGACTTGTTGGTGCCGATCACCCCGGTCGGGCCGCGCTTCAGCCACCCGGCCACGAACTCGCGGTCGCGGACCTTCCCGGCCACGTTGGGCACGGTCATGGTCTCCTCGGAGAACGGCACGCCGGGCAGGGCCACGCTCTGGTAGCCGACCGAGCGGAGCACCATGTCGGCCGGGATCGTCTCGAACTCGCCCGTCCCCACGACGCGCCCGCCGTCGAGGCGGGTGCGCTCCAGACGCACACCCTCGACGTGGGAGACCCCCATGATCTCCACGGGACGCAGCCAGAAGCGGACCTCCAGCCGGCGCGGCCGGTTCTCCGGCGCCCGCGCCGACCACGACTGGAGCACGTCGAGGTTGCCCCTGGTCTGCCGGGTCAGCTCGGTCAGGTCTTCGCAGGCCACCTCGTGCGGGAAGGTCAGGATGTCCGCGTTGAGCAGGTCGCCGAGCTCGCGCAGCTCCTTGAGGGTGAACTTGGCGTGCTGGGCGCCCCGGCGGCCGACCATGTGGACCCGCTTGACCTTCGAGGCGGCCAGCGTGGTCAGCACGTCGTGGGGCACGTCGGTCGAGCGCAGCTCGTCGGCGGTCTTGGCCAGGATCCGGACCACGTCGACCGCGACGTTGCCGACCCCGATCACCACGACGTCCTCGGCGTCGAGGGTGAACGCGGGGGCGTCGGGATGGCCGCAGTACCAGTTCACGAAGTCGGTGGCCGCCACGCTCCCGGGAAGATCCTCACCCGGCACGCCCAGCTTCCGGTCGACCATCGCGCCGGTGCAGTAGACCACCGCGTCGTAGCAGGTCAGCAGGTCGTCGGCGGAGAAGTCGAGACCGAGCTCGACCCCGCCGAGGAACCGCACCCCCGGTGCCTCCAGGACCCGGCGCAGGTAGGAGGCGATCGACTTGATCGAGGTGTGGTCGGGCGCGACCCCGTAGCGGACCAGGCCGTAGGGCGTGGGCAGGCGCTCCAGGACGTCGACCTCCACGGGACCGGGAGCCTGCTTGGTCAGAGCTTCCGCCGTGTAGATCCCGGCCGGGCCGGAGCCCACCACAGCCACGCGCAACGCCACCACACGCCTCCTCCGGACTCCGTCCGCTCCTTGGATTCTTTACCCATCCGGGGCCCGGTAGCCAGTGCGATATTGGGGGTTGCGCCACATCTGTTCCGCGATCACAGTTGGACCTCGTGGGCGGAGCGGGGAAACGACGACGGCGCACCGGCGAAAATGCGGGTGCTGACCGCACGGGAGATGAAACCCTCCCGGACATGAGATTCCACCGCGACGAGATCGGCGCCCGGCGCTACGAGGCCTTCGGCCGCGTGATGGCGGCCTTCGCGACCGAGCCCGAGATGATGGAGACCTGCCGCGACCTGGGCTGGTGGCCCGGGACCGACGGCTGGGAGATCGAGTGGCGCGAGGGCCCCTACGCCACCGAGGTCGCCGACCTGCTCATCGAGCGGGTCCGCGAGCCAGGCTTCCCCGGCCCGCTGGTCGGCCCGCTGGCCCCCGTCACCCCCCTCTGCGCCCGTCTCGACGTGATGGGCGTCAGCTTCGACCTGCGGGCCATCGACCCGCTCGGGCTGGAGCGCATGCGGACCCGGCCGGGGGTGTGGCGCCTGTCGGAGGCGCTCGACCCGGCACGCCGCGCGGGGTCGCGCCAGCCGTGGGAGGAACTCCTGGGCGGGTGATCATCTTTGTCCGCTTATAGACTGAAAGTGCTGTAGGCGGACATCGCTCGGGGGAATCGATGGTCTGGGCTTTCAGTAGTCGCAAGCACAGCCCGCTAGGACCGGAACAGGAGTTCATCGCACTCGACCGGCGCGACCGGCGCAGCCAGTGGTATCTGCTGGTGGCGCTGATCGGCGGCCTCGTGGTGGGCTTCGTGGGCGCGGGCCTGTCGAGCAGCGCGCCCTTCTGGCTCATGGCCGTCTACGATCCCTACCTGATCATGGTGCTGGCCGTGATCGTCGGTGCCGGCGCGGCCGGATTCGGCTGGTCGCTGCTGAACAGCTCCATGGCCGCGTTCGGAGCCCTGGTCGGCCAGATCACCGCCGACTCGGCGATCCACCACGAGGTTCCCCTGGGCGGGCTCGGCTCCGCGCCCGGCGGCCTGGTCGTGGGCCTGGCCGTCATCGCCCTGCTCGGCCCGCTGGGCTACGGCGCGACGCGGTGCGACCGCCTCGGCGGGGTCTGCTACGGCCTCACCGCGGGCGTGCTGCTCTCGATGACCGCCGAGGAACTGATGGCCATGACGGAGGAGTGGCCCTACGCGCTCAGCGCCTCGGCGCTGCTGTGGGCGGGGTTCCTGCTGCTGTTCCGCCGCCGCATCGGCGACCGGATCTTCGGCGCCGTGGTCGGACTCGCCTACAGCGTCGGGTACGGGTTGGTGCTGCAGGCTCTGTAATTCTCGGTAGCCTTTGACGACTACACCAGCCCAACCAAGGAGTGGCCGTGCTTCTGCGGATGTCGACCCTGTTCCTGCGCACCCTGCGTGAGGATCCGGCGGACGCCGAAGTCCCGAGCCACAAGCTCCTGGTCAGAGCCGGTTACGTCCGCCGCGTCGCGCCCGGCATCTACTCCTGGCTGCCCCTGGGCAAGATCGTCCTGGAGAACGTCGCCAAGGTCGTCCGCGAGGAGATGAACGCCATGGGCGGCCAGGAGGTGCTCTTCCCCGCCCTGCTGCCCCGCGACTTCTACGAGGCCACCGGCCGCTGGACCGAATACGGCGACACGCTGTTCCGGCTGAAGGACCGCAAGGGCAACGACTACCTCCTCGGGCCCACCCACGAGGAGATGTTCACCGACATGGTGAAGGGCGAATACTCCTCCTACAAGGACTATCCGGTCACGCTCTACCAGATCCAGACCAAATACCGCGACGAGGCCCGTCCCCGCGCCGGCATCCTGCGCGGCCGCGAGTTCGTGATGAAGGACTCCTACTCCTTCGACCTCGACGACGAGGGCCTCAAGCGCAGCTACGAGAACCACCGCGCCGCCTACATCCGCATCTTCGAGCGGCTCGGCATCGACGTGAAGATCTGCTTCGCCACCTCCGGCGCCATGGGCGGCTCGGCCTCCGAGGAGTTCCTCGCCCCCGCCCCCACCGGCGAGGACACCTTCGTCGCCTGCCGCACCTGCGGCTACGCCGCCAACGCCGAGGCCGTGACGACCCCGGCCCCCGCCGCGTTCACCGGCGAGCGCGAGGCACTCAAGGTCCTCGACACCCCCGACACCCCCACGATCGACACGCTCGTCTCCTACATGAACGAGCACCACGGCCTCGACATCACCGCCGCCGACACCCTCAAGAACGTGGTCGTCAAGGTCGTCACGCCCGGCGCGAAGGAGGCCGAGACCCTGGTCATCGGCGTGCCCGGCGACCGCGAGGTCGACTTCAAGCGCCTGGAGGCCGCGCTGGCCCCCGGGGAGCCGGCCATCTTCGAGGCGGGCGACTTCGCCCGGCACCCCGGCCTCGTCCGCGGCTACATCGGCCCGCAGGTCCTCAAGGAGCTCGGCATCCGCTACCTCGTCGACCCCCGCGTCGTCGACGGCAGCGAGTGGGTCACCGGCGCCAACGAGCCCGGCAGGCACGCCGCCCACGTCGTCGCGGGCCGCGACTTCGTCGCCGACGGCACGATCGAGGCCGCCGAGATCCGGGCCGGCGACTCCTGCCCGGTCTGCGGCAGCGACCTGTCGATCGACCGCGGCATCGAGATCGGCCACATCTTCCAGCTCGGCCGCAAATACGCCGACGCCGCCGGCCTCGACGCCCTCGGCCCCGACGGCAAGCCGATCCGGATCACCATGGGCTCCTACGGCGTAGGGGTCTCCCGTGCCGTGGCCGTCATGGCCGAGCAGCGCCACGACGCCCTGGGCCTGGCCTGGCCCCGCGAGGTGGCCCCCGCCGACGTGCACATCGTCGGCACCGGCAAGGAGAACCAGATCGAGATCGCCACCCAGATCGCCGAGGAACTGGAGGCCAAGGGCCTGCGCGTCCTCCTCGACGACCGCGCCCAGGTCTCCCCGGGCGTCAAGTTCAAGGACAGCGAACTCCTCGGCCTCCCCACCGTCCTGATCATCGGCCGCGGCCTGGCCAACGGCGTCGTAGAACTCCGCGACCGAGCATCGGGCGACCGCGCCGAGATCCCCCTGTCCGAAGCGGTGGAGAAGGTTTTGGAGGCCTGCGCCTGAGCGGTTCAGAGGGCCAGACACGCCAGTCGTTGAGGTGACCAGGTGACGGCGTGGCCGCGTCCGCGCCTGGACTGAGGAGCGCAGGAGAGCGAAGCGAACCGGAGCGACGAGGGAAGGCGCGGACTGAAGGCGGCCACGCCCGCCGCGCCGGAGGCGCGGCAGTTAGACACAGAGGGGCGGTTCGTCACCACGGGGGGAGTGTGACGAACCGCCCGCTCCAGCCCCCTCCCGCGAGAGGAGGGGGAGCTATCCGCCCTAGCGGCGCTTCAGTGAGCGACGCCAGGAGAAGCCACCTGGCAAATCGACGCTGACCTGCTTTCCACCGTCGGCGCGCTTGGTGTACCGCACGCCGCCCTTGCCGACGCTGTGGCCGACTCCACCGCGCGAGAAGTTGATCCGGAACGGACCGATCTTGATCGTTTTACGGAAGCCCCAACTCATGACGATCTGAACTACCCGAAAAATCGGGAATAAACGGGAGTCGTCAGCCTCGCGAGGTCGTCAGGACGGCGGAGGTTCAGCTGTCCGCCGGGGCCGGAAGCACCGACGGCGCCGACGATGACGAGAGCTCCGGCGGGACGGGCTCCCCGGACGCGGGAGGCGCAGCCGGGGGCACGGAGGCCGCCGGGCTGGCAGGCGTCTTCACCTGGCCGGGCAGGCCGGGGAAGGCGACGATCTCGGGCTGCCAGCCGAAGCCGCGTACCGCGCACTCCTGGGTCGCCAGCACGGCCAGCCGCCGCAGCCCCGGGTCGGTGTCGGCGCTGAGCTCCACGTAGGCCGCGCAGACCCGCTCCTCGATGTAGGCGGCCAGCCGGGCCGCTTGGGCGGCCGTGTTCACGGCGAAGGGAAGCTGGTAGCTGCCCGGCTCGGCCGGGGTCTCGCCCCGGCGGCGCATCAGCGCGCGGAGCTGGTCGCGGCGCGCCCGGTGGGCGTCGAACCCCGTCGTCGCCCGGACCCGCAGGGCGCCGCTGGTCTTGGCCCCGATGACGCCGTAGGCGTAGACGGCGGCGTGCTCGGCGGCCAGCGCCTTCGCCAGCGCGGTCACTTGAACCGTCCGAGAGCCTGGGCGTGGACGGCCTCGCAGGCCCCGATGCTCGCGACGAGCTGGGCCACGACGGGCACGGCGGCGAGCGCCTGGCCGGGCCGGGACGCCGCGGCGGCCCGCTCGGCCTCCTTGAGCGCTTCCACGGTCACCTCCGGATCGACCACGGGGGTCGGGGTCGCGGCGGGGGAGCCGGGCTTGGGAAGGTGGCGGCGCAGCGCCGCCAGATGGGCCAGGTGGCGCTGCTGGAACGGCTGCAGCGCGGGCGCCAGCTTCGCGTCGGACAGCGCGGCCTGCTGGTAGAGCGTGACGAGCTTCTCCTTGCCGGCGATGAGCCCGGCGAGCAGCACCGCCTGCGGATCGGGGGAGGGCGAAGGAGGCGGCGACGCGGACTCCTGGCCCTTCGCGCATCCCGCCAGCACCAGACCGGCCCCGGCACCCAGCAGGGCACGCCGGGACATGTTCAGACCGGACTCTCCCACAGGCACCCGCCCATGGTAGAGCGCTCCAGACCTCACCAGGCCACGCCACACGGGCGGCCCGTGCTCAGAGCGCCGCACGAAGCGGGTCGCGGCGGCACGTCCCGGCCCGGGCCGGGAGCGGGCGGGGCCGGGAGGGCCGTGTCCGCGTTCACGCGGCGCGGCGAGCGGTCCCGGTCTGTCGATAGGCTGTGGGCACGTTGGGCGAGGTACGCCCCCGATGGCCATTGGTAAGGAGGTCACCATGGGCGAATCCGCCCGACGCGACCGCCTCGTGGCGCTGCTCGCCCCGGTCGTCGAGGCCGAAGGCCTCGATCTCGAAGACGTGACGGTCACCCCCGCCGGCAAACGCCGGCTGGTGCGCGTGGTCGTCGACCGTGACGGCGGCATCAGCCTCGACGACGTCTCAGAAGTCAGCCGATCGGTCTCCGAGAGGCTCGACACCAGCGACGCGCTCGGCAACAGCCCTTACGTGCTGGAGGTCACCTCCCCGGGTGTCGACCGCCCGCTGACCGAGCCGCGCCACTGGCGCCGCGCGCGAGGCAGGCTGGTGAAGGCGGCGCTGACCGACGGCACCGAGGTCGAGGGCCGGATCACCGAGGCCGACGACGAAGGTGTGCAGATCGAGACCGCCGGCCGTTTCGCGTACGCGGATCTGGCAAAGGGCAAGGTCCAGGTGGAGTTCCGCCATCTGGACGACGAGGACGAAGATGAAGATGACATCGCAGACGGCGATGAGGGCTGAGGGGAAGCCTTGTGGACATTGACATGAGCGTCCTGCGCAGCCTCGAACGGGAGAAGGACATCTCGTTCGACCTGGTCGTGAAGGCCATCGAAGACGCGCTGCTGATCGCCTACTTCCGCACGGAGGGGGCGGCCCAGAAGGCCCGCGCCGAGCTCGACCGGGTCTCGGGCCACGTCTCGATCCTGGCCGCCGAGATCGGCGACGACGGCGAGGTGCTCCGGGAGTACGACGACACCCCGGGCAACTTCAGCCGCATCGCCGCGACCACCGCCAAGCAGGTCATCCTGCAGCAGCTGCGCGACGCCGAGGACGAGATCAACTTCGGCGAGTTCGCGAGCCGCGAGGGCGAGCTGGTGGCGGGCGTCATCCAGCAGGGCAAGGATCCGCGCGTCGTGCTGGTCGACCTCGGCAAGATCGAGGCCATCCTGCCGCACAACGAGCAGGTCCCCGGGGAGGACTACGTCCACGGGGAGCGCATCCGCTGCTACGTGGTCCAGGTCAAGAAGGGCAACAAGGGCCCTTCGGTGACGCTGAGCCGCACCCACCCGAACCTGGTGAAGAAGCTGTTCGCGCTGGAGGTCCCGGAGATCGCCGACGGGACGGTCGAGATCGCCGCCATCGCCCGCGAGGCCGGCCACCGCACCAAGATCGCGGTCCGCTCCCGCAAGCCCGGCGTCAACGCCAAGGGCGCCTGCATCGGCCCCATGGGCTCCCGGGTGCGCAACGTGATGACCGAGCTCCACGGCGAGAAGATCGACATCATCGACTGGTCCGAGGAACCGGCCGACTTCGTCGGGAATGCGCTGTCGCCCGCACGGGTTTCCCGTGTCGAGGTGGTCGACGCCGACGGCCGGGTCGCCCGGGTGACGGTCCCCGACTACCAGCTGTCACTGGCGATCGGCAAAGAGGGACAGAACGCCCGGCTGGCCGCACGGCTGACCGGGTGGCGCATCGACATCAAGCCGGATACTCATGAGGCACCGGCCGATCCCGCTGATGCGTCGGCAAGGTAAGCTGGAATATGGTGGCCAGGCCGCCCCGCTGAGAACGTGCGTGGGCTGCCGGGTTCGCACGGCCAAGTCCGAGCTACTCCGACTGGTGGTGGCCGGGGATGTGATCATCCCTGACCTGCAGAAACGGCTTCCGGGACGCGGTGCTTCCCTGCACCCCTCCCTGCCCTGCCTGCAGCTCGCAGATCGTCGCCGGGCGTTCACCCGCGCTTTCCGCGCGGAGGGAACGCTCGATCAGACGCGCTTGCGGGCCTACCTGGAGGACTTGACGACGGAAGGCGACGGGTGAATGGTTACCAACTGTTTTGTAAGAAGCCGAGTTGATGGGCGGAGTCAGATTGCTATGAGCGCCTGATGAGCACGCGGCAATGAGTACGTCCAGGTAGCGACGGTCCGGCGGCACAGCCTCCCGGGCCGAGTTAGGGAGTGCAGTGGCGAAGGTCCGGGTTTACGAGCTCGCCAAGGAGTTCGGGGTAGAGAGCAAGGTCGTCATGGCCAAGCTCACCGAAATGGGCGAGTTCGTTCGATCGGCATCCTCAACGATTGAGGCGCCGGTTGTCCGCAAACTGACGGAGGCGTTCGGTAAGGGCGACTCCAAGGGGGGCAAGTCCCCCCGTCCGGCCCCACGGCCGGCACCCCGGCCGGTCGGCAACGACCAGGCCGGCAATGGCGCTTCGGCGCCCGCGACACCCACGGATTTCGGCAACCGGCCGATTCCCAAGCCCGGTCCGCGGCCCGCGCCGCGACCGGTTCCGATGCCGCATCCGGCGCCGCAGCAGCCCGCTCCCCAGAGCGAGTCCGCCCCGCGCCCGGCGGCTGCGCCCGCTCCGGCTCCGCGCCCCGAGGCGCCCCGTCCGGCGGCGGCTTCCAACCCTCCCGCGGCGGCTCCGCAGGCCGGTCCGTCCGCGCCGAGCGGCCCGTCGGCGCCTGCAGGCGGTTCGCCGCGTCCGGGTCCGGGTCCCAAGCCCGGTCCCCGTCCGGCTCCCGGCCCGCGTCCGGCGGGCGGTCCCGCGGCCGGTGGCGGTTCGCCGCGTCCGGGTGGGTCCAACGCGCCCAAGCCGGGTCCGCGCGGCCCGCGTCCGGGCAACAACCCGTTCTCTTCCAACGCCAGCGGCATGGGCCAGCGGCCCGCCCGTCCCGGCGACCGTCCCGACCGTGGTGACCGGCCCGCCGGTGACCGTCCCGACCGGGGCGAGCACCGGGGAGACCGGCCCGACCGCGGTCCTCGCGAGGACCGCGGCGACCGCGGGCCCCGCGAGCCGCGCCGTGAGGGCGGCGGCCCGCGTCCGGGCGGTCCCCGTCCGGGTCCGGCGGGTGCCGGTGGTCCTCGTCCCGGTCCCGGCGCCGGTCCTCGTCCGGGCGGTGCGCCCGGTGCGGGTGGCCCGCGTCCGCCGGCGGGCGCCGGTGGTCCTCGTCCGGGTGGCCCCCGGCCGAACCCGTCGATGATGCCGCAGGGCCGGCCTTCCGGTCCCGGTGGCGGTCCCGGCGGCGGTGGCCGTGGTCCCGGCGGTGGCGGCGGTCGTCCCGGTGGGGGCGGCGGCGGTGGCCGTCCGGGTGGCGGTGGCGGCGGCGGTCGTCCCGGTGGCGGTGGCGGGTTCGCCCCGCGCGCCGGTGCCGCCGGTGGCGGTGGCGGCGGTCGTCCCGGTGGCGGCGGTCCCGGTGGTGGCGGCGGTGGCTTCGGCGGCCGTCCCGGTCCCGGTGGCCGTGGTCGTGGCGGCGGCACGGCGGGTGCCTTCGGGCGTCCCGGTGGCCGTCCGACGCGTGGCCGCAAGTCCAAGCGCCAGAGGCGCCAGGAGTTCGACAACATGTCGGCGCCGGCGATCGGCGGCGTGCAGGCTCCCCGTGGCGGCGGTCAGACGATCCGTCTCCCGCGCGGCGCCTCGCTGTCCGACTTCGCCGACCGCATCGGCGCGAACCCGGCGGCGCTGGTCCAGATCATGCTCCACCTCGGTGAGATGGTGACCGCGACCCAGTCGGTGAACGAGGAGACGTTGCAGCTCCTCGGCGCCGAGCTGGACTACGTCGTCCAGGTCGTCTCCCCCGAGGAGGAGGACCGTGAGCTGCTCGAGTCCTTCAAGATCGAGTTCGGTGAGGACGAGGGCGACGAGGCCGACCTCGCGCCGCGTCCGCCGGTCGTGACCGTCATGGGTCACGTCGACCACGGTAAGACCAAGCTCCTCGACGCCATCCGCAACACCAACGTGGTGGCGCGCGAGGCCGGCGGCATCACCCAGCACATCGGTGCCTACCAGGTCCACGCGCAGCACGAGGGCCAGGACCGCAAGGTCACCTTCATCGACACCCCGGGTCACGAGGCGTTCACCGCCATGCGTGCCCGTGGCGCCCAGGCCACCGACATCGCGGTGCTGGTGGTCGCGGCCGACGACGGTGTGAAGCCCCAGACGATCGAGGCTCTCAACCACGCGCAGGCGGCCGACGTGCCGATCGTGGTGGCGGTGAACAAGGTCGACAAGGAGGGCGCAGACCCGACCAAGGTCCGTGCCCAGCTGACCGAATACGGCCTGGTGGCCGAGGAGTTCGGTGGCTCGACCCTGTTCGTCGACATCTCGGCCAAGCAGGGCACCGGCATCGACAACCTGCTCGAGGCGATCCTGCTGACGGCTGACGCGGAGCTCGACCTTCGCGCCAACCCCGACATGGACGCCCAGGGCCTGGCGATCGAAGCCCACCTCGACAAGGGCCGCGGCCCGGTGGCGACCGTGCTGGTCCAGCGCGGCACCCTGCGGGTCGGCGAGTCGATCGTCTGTGGCGAGGCCTTCGGCCGCGTCCGGGCGATGCTCGACGACAACATGCAGCCGGTCGAGGTCGCCGACCCGTCGCGTCCGGTCCGGGTGCTCGGCCTCACGGCCGTGCCCCGCGCGGGTGACAACTTCCTGGTCGTCTCCGACGACCGGATGGCCCGCCAGATCGCCCAGGAGCGGGCGGCTCGTCAGCGCATCGCGGAGATGGCCAAGGCCGGTCGCCGCCGTACGCTCGAGGAGCTGTTCAGCGACTACGAGAAGGGCAAGATCGACGAGCTCAAGCTCATCATCAAGGGCGACGTGTCCGGTTCGGTGGAAGCACTGGAAGACGCGCTGCTCAAGATCGATGTGGGCGAGGAGGTCAACCTCCGCGTGCTGCACCGCGCCGTCGGTGCGATCACGGAGTACGACGTCAACCTGGCGATCGCCGACGACAACGCGGTCATCATCGGCTTCAACGTGCGACCGGAAGTCCGGGCGCGCGACCTCGCCGAGCGCGAGGGCGTCGACATCCGCTACTACTCGGTCATCTACCAGGCGATCGAGGAGATCGAGGCGGCCCTCAAGGGCATGCTCAAGCCCGAGTTCGAGGAGATCCAGACCGGCACCGCCGAAGTCCGCGAGGTCTTCAAGGTTCCGAAGATCGGCAACATCGCCGGCACGCTGGTCCGTTCGGGTGTCATCACCCGCAACAGCAAGGCGCGGATCATCCGCGAGGGTGTCGTCATCGCCGACAACCTCACCGTCTCGTCGCTGCGCCGGTTCAAGGACGACGCGACCGAGGTCCGCGAGGGCTTCGAGTGCGGTATCGGTGTCGGGTACAACGACATCAAGATCGACGACGTCATCGAGACGTTCGAGATGCGGGAGAAGCCCCGCGACTAAGGGCTGATCGACCCGGTCCCCCGCCTCGTTCATGAGGCGGGGGACCGGTTTCCCAAGACCCATCACACGACCTACGCGCCAGGGTCTATTGGCGCCACAACATCACATGTATGTCGGTGCTCTGACGTTGGACATCATCCTCGGCGACGTTCACTCGCTGAAGGAGAAACGGTCCGTTGTCCGTCCCCTCATCGCCGAGCTGCGCCGGCGGTTCCCCGCGGTCGCGGTGGCCGAGACCGGTCATCAAGACCTCCACCGTAGAGCCGAGATCGGCGTCGCCGTCGTCTCGGGCACGGCCGGGAACGTCGATGAGGTCCTGAACGCGTGCGAGCGGGCCGTCGCCTTCCGCCCGGAGATCGAGCTGCTGTCGGCTCGGCACCGTTTGTTCAACGACGAGGAATAGACCGCCCAGGTCGCAGCGTCAGCCGTACATCTGGAAGAAGGGGGAGCGCGCCCATGGACGCCGCGCGAGCCAGGAAGCTGGCGGACCGAATCCAGCAGATCGTCGCCGAGATGCTGGAACGGCGGATCAAGGATCCGCGACTCGGGTTCGTCACCATCACCGACACCCGGGTCACCAACGACCTGAGTGACGCGACGGTGTTCTACACCGTCTTCGGGTCGGACGCCGAGCGGAAGGACACCGCCGCGGCGCTGGAGAGCGCCAAGGGCATCATCCGTTCGGAGGTCGGCCGGCAGACCGGGCTACGGCACACGCCCACCCTGACGTTCACCCACGACCCGCTGCCCGACAGCGCCCGGCACCTCGACGGCCTGCTCGCCGAGGCCAAGGCGCGGGACGCCGAGATCGCCAAGAAGGCGGAGGGCGCCGCCTACGCGGGCGACGCCGACCCGTACAAGAAGGACGACGAGGAGTTCGACGAGGACTCCTTCGAGGACGACACCGACGAGGTGTCCGGGCGAAGCGCGAAGTGACGCTGCCGCCAGAGGCCGAGTGGGCGCGCGCGGTCGCGCTCATCGGTTCGCACGACTCGATCGCGCTGGCCTGTCACGTCACCCCCGACGGCGACGCGCTCGGGTCGATGCTCGCCGTCGGGCAGGCCCTGCGGCGGGCCGGCAAGCGCGTGGTCGCCTCCTTCGGCGACCACGTGCTGACCGTTCCCCGGCTGCTGCGCTTCCTGCCCGGTCAGGACCTGCTCGTCGAGTCCGCGCGCTTCCCGGCCGAGCCCGACCTGATGATCACCTTCGACGCGGCCACGATCGAGCGGCTCGGCCTGCTCGTCCCGGCGGCCAAGGCGGCGAGGGAGCTGGTGGTGCTCGACCACCACGCGTCCAACACCGGGTTCGGCACCGTCCCGCTGGTCGACGCGTCGGCGGCGGCCACGGCCGTGCTGGCCGAGGAGTTGATCCGGCGGCTGGGGCTCCAGATCGACCGGGACATCGCGGCCTGCCTGTACACCGCGCTGGTGACCGACACCGGGTCGTTCCGCTACAGCTCGACCACCCCGGCCGTCCACGCCCTGGCCGGACGGCTGCTCGACGCGGGCCTCGATCCCGACGCCATCGCCCGTGAGCTGTGGGACCGCTCGCCCTTCGGCTACCTGCGGGTGCTGGGCGCGGCCCTGTCGCGGGCCGAGCTCGACCGGTCGGCCGTCGGCGGCGCCGGTCTGGTCTGGACGACCGTGACCAGGCACGACCGGACTCTCAACGCCCTCCCCTACGACGAGGTCGAAGGGGTCATCGACGTCCTGCGCAAGGTCGACGACGCCGAGGTCGCCGTGGTCTTCAAGGAAGACGACGACGGCGGCTGGAACGTGTCGACCCGCTCGAAGGGCACGGCCGACGTGGGCCGCGCCTGCACCGCCCTGGGGGGTGGCGGGCACCCCGGCGCGGCCGGGTTCTCCTCCCGCGAGACCCCCGAAGAGACCGTCGCCCGCCTCACGGAGCTGCTCGCGTGACCAGACGCCCCCCGCCCCCGAGCGGGATCATCATCGTCGACAAGCCCTCGGGCTGGACCTCCCACGACGTCGTCGGCAAGATGCGCGGCATCGCCGGCACCCGCAAGGTCGGCCACGCCGGCACCCTCGACCCGATGGCGACCGGCGTGCTGGTCGTCGGGGTCGAGAAGGCGACCCGCCTGCTGGGCCACCTGGCGCTGACCGAGAAGGTCTACGAGGCCACGATGCGCCTCGGCGTCTCGACCAACACCGACGACGCCGAGGGTGAGGAGACCGGCCGCGCCTCGGCCGCGCGGGTCACCGCCGACGACGTCCACAAGGGCGTCGCGGCCCTGACCGGGCCGATCATGCAGGTCCCGCCGCAGGTCAGCGCGATCAAGGTGAACGGCGAGCGGGCCTACAAGCTGGCCCGTCAGGGCGAAGAGGTGGAGCTCCAGGCTCGGCCGATCACGGTCCACGCCTTCGAGGTCACCTCGGTCACCCTCGGTGAGTCCGTCGAGGTCACGGCTGTGATCACCTGCTCCTCGGGCACGTACATCCGCTCCCTGGCAAGGGACCTCGGCGAGGGCCTGGGCGTCGGCGGTCACCTCACGGCGCTGCGCCGCACCCGCGTCGGGCCTTATGCGGTCGAGAACGCGAAGACGATCGAGCAGCTCCAGAAGGAGTGCCGCATCCTGCCCATCGCCGACGCCGTCTCGCAGGCCTTCCCGCGCCGCGACGTGACCGAGGAGGAGGCCCGCCTGGTCTCCCACGGCGGCCGGCTCAAGGCGGCCGGCCTGGGCGAGGGCCCGATCGGCGTCTTCGCCCCCGGCGGCGAGCTCCTGGCCCTGGTCGAGGAGAAGGCCGGGGCCGCCAGGCCCCTCGCCGTCTTCGTGGGCTGAAAGGCTTTCTTCCGTTACGGCTCCGCCTGCTCCGGCACCGCCCGCCGCCTCCAGGACGCGCCGTAACCGGCGCCGACCGGCGGCGTCGGCTCGCCGGGTGACGAGTCCGCAGACCTCGAACCCGCCGGTCGTGGCGAGGAGGACGGCCCGGCGCCGGGCGGGCGGGCCGTGCCCTCGGCGTCCTGGCGTTCCGGGGGGTGTGGGACGCTTAGGACGACTTAGCTTCTTGCCTGTTGGGGGTCGACGTGCGTGGCTGGCTCGGACTTGACGACGTGCCCGCGGACTGGGGCCGGTCCGTCGTCACGATCGGGGTGTTCGACGGCGTTCACCGGGGTCACCAGACGCTGGTGCGCAAGGCCGTCGAGCTGGCCCGGGAGCTCGGGGTCGCCTCGGTCGCGGTGACCTTCGACCCCCACCCCGACGAGGTGGTGCGGCCCGGCAGCCACCCCTCGCAGCTCTCGACCCCCCACCGGCGCATCGAGCTGCTCGGCGCCCTCGGCGTCGACGCCGTGCTGATCCTGCCGTTCACGCTGGAGTTCTCGCGCACCTCTCCCGAGGAGTTCGTGCAGATCGCCCTGGTCGACCGGCTCCACGCCGCCGGGGTCGTGGTGGGGGAGAACTTCCGGTTCGGCCACAAGGCCGCCGGCAACCTCGCCACCCTGCGGGAACTGGGCGAGAAATACGACTTCGTTGCCGTCGGGGTGCCCCTGGTGAGCAGCCTGGAGGACATCACGTCCTCGCTGATCCGCCAGCACCTCACCGACGGTGACGTCGCGGCCGCCGCCGACGAGCTGGGCCGCCTCCACCGGGTCGAGGGCGTGGTGGTCCGGGGCCACCAGCGCGGCAGGGCCCTGGGGTTCCCGACCGCCAACGTGGAGTCGGCGCCCCACACCGCCATCCCGGCCGACGGCGTCTACGCCGGGTGGCTGGAGTCGCCGGACGAGCGCTGGCCCGCCGCGATCTCCATCGGCACCAACCCCACCTTCGAGGGCGTCACCCGGACCGTCGAGGCCTACGCCCTCGACCGCGACGATCTCGACCTCTACGGCCTCCACGTCTCCGTCGACTTCCTCGCCCGGCTGCGCGACACCCTGAAGTTCGACTCCGTCGAGGCCCTGATCGAGCAGATGCGCGCCGACGTCGACGAGGTTCGACGCCTTCTTTGAGGCGGATTCCATGAAGCGCGAGCCACGACCGGCCTCCGCCGGCCGCGTCTTGCTCGCCGTCTCGGCTGGTTAACGCGCGGTGGTACCTTTGAATGTCGGCTGAGCAATCACCGGCTTCTCGTCACGGCGACTGTAGGCACGCACGGTCGTTCGCGGGATTTTGAACCAGTTTGCGCGTGCCCAGGGAACAAAGGAGAAGCAGTGTCGCTCGACACCGCCACGACCAAGGCCATCGTCGCCGAATACGGCGCCACCGAGGGCGACACCGGGTCCCCCGAGGTCCAGATCGCGCTGCTCAGCAAGCGCATCAGCGACCTGACGGAGCACCTCAAGACCCACAAGCACGACCACCACAGCCGCCGCGGCCTGCTGCTGCTCGTCGGCCGCCGTCGCCGCCTGCTCAAGTACCTGCAGGCGAAGGACATCACCCGCTACCGCTCGCTGATCGAGCGGCTGGGCCTGCGCCGATAGTGCGCGCGAAGGGAGCGGTGAGGTCTCGCCGCTCCCTTCCTCGTAACCACAACTGAATATCTCAGCACCACCCGTGAACCCAGTGCCCCGCGTCCATCCCGCGGAAAAAGAGGGCCGGTCCTCGGTAGTGGCCCCCGGTCGACGCGACCGGGCGCTTCGATCGAAGACCGGCGCCGCACCTCCGGGGAGCCGGCGAAACACCAGAAGGACGTGGGGTGACCGACCCGATCAAGGAGGTCCCCCGTGGAGGGTGTCCACAGCTCGGAAGCCGTTATCGACAACGGCTCCTTCGGCACGCGCACGATCCGGTTCGAGACCGGTCGACTCGCGCAGCAGGCCGCCGGATCCGCCGTCGTCTACCTCGACGACGAGACGATGATCCTTTCGGCGACCACCGCCTCGAAGAACCCCAAGGAGAACCTCGACTTCTTCCCGCTGACGGTCGACGTCGAGGAGCGCATGTACGCCGCGGGCCGCATCCCCGGCTCGTTCTTCCGCCGAGAGGGCCGTCCGTCCGAGGACGCGGTCCTGACCTGCCGTCTGATCGACCGGCCGCTGCGCCCGTCGTTCGTCAAGGGCCTGCGCAACGAGATCCAGGTCGTCGCCACCGTCATGGCGCTCCAGCCGGAGCACCTCTACGACGTCGTCGCGATCAACGCCGCCAGCCTCTCGACCCAGCTCGCCGGGCTGCCCTTCTCGGGCCCCATCGGCGGCGTCCGGGTCGCGCTGATCAGCGGCCAGTGGGTGGCGTTCCCGACCCACACCGAGCTCGAGGGCGCGACCTTCGACATGGTCGTGGCCGGCCGCGTGCTCGCCGACGGCGACGTCGCGATCATGATGGTCGAGGCCGAGTCGACGCGTGACACGCTGAAGCTGGTCGCCGAGGGCGCGGTCGCGCCCACCGAGGAGACCATCGCCCAGGGCCTCGACGCGGCCAAGCCGTTCATCAAGGTGCTGTGCGAGGCGCAGGCGCAGGTCGCCCGGGTCGCCGCCAAGGAGACCCGCGAGTTCCCGCTCTTCCTCGACTACCAGGACGACGCCCTGGAGGCCGTCGAGGGCGCCGTGCGCTCCGAGCTGGCCGCCGCCCTCACCATCGCGGGCAAGCAGGAGCGCGAGGCCGAGATCGACCGGGTCAAGGCCCTGGTCGGCGAGAAGCTGCTGGCCGACTTCGAGGGCCGCGAGAAGGAACTGTCGGCCGCCTACCGCAGCCTGACCAAGAAGCTGATGCGCGAGCGCGTCATCAAGGAGGGCGTCCGCATCGACGGCCGCGGCCCGAAGGACATCCGGCAGCTCAACGCCGAGGTCCACGTCGTGCCGCGCGTCCACGGCTCGGCCCTGTTCGAGCGCGGCGAGACCCAGATCCTGGGCATCACCACGCTGAACATGCTCCGCATGGAGCAGATGATCGACACGCTCAACCCCGAGCGCACCAAGCGCTACATGCACAACTACAACTTCCCGCCCTACTCGACCGGTGAGACCGGCCGCGTGGGCTCGCCGAAGCGCCGCGAGATCGGCCACGGCGCGCTGGCGGAGCGGGCGCTCATCCCGGTTCTCCCGAGCCGCGAGGAGTTCCCCTACGCCATCCGCCAGGTCTCCGAGGCCCTCGGCTCCAACGGGTCGACCTCGATGGGCTCGGTCTGCGCGTCCACGATGGCGCTGCTCGACGCCGGTGTGCCGCTCAAGGAGATGGTGGCCGGCATCGCGATGGGCCTGATCGGCGAGGGCGACCAGTTCGTCACCCTGACCGACATCCTGGGCGCCGAAGACGCCATGGGCGACATGGACTTCAAGGTCGCCGGCACCAAGGACGTCATCACCGCCCTCCAGCTCGACACCAAGCTCGACGGCATCCCCGCCTCGGTCCTGGCCGCCGCGCTGAAGCAGGCGCGCGGCGCTCGTCTGGCCATCCTCGACGTGATGCAGGAGGCGATCGACTCCCCGGCGGAGATGAACCCGACCGCGCCGCGCATCATCACGATCAAGGTCCCGGTAGACAAGATCGGCGAGGTCATCGGCCCGAAGGGCAAGATGATCAACCAGATCCAGGACGACACGGGCGCCGAGATCACCATCGAGGACGACGGCACGATCTACATCGGCGCCACCGACGGCCCCTCGGCCGAGGCGGCCCGGAGCGCGATCAACGCCATCGCCAACCCGCACATGCCGGAGGTCGGCGAGCGCTACCTGGGCACGGTCGTCAAGATCGCTGCCTTCGGCGCGTTCATCAGCCTGATGCCCGGCAAGGACGGACTCCTCCACGTCTCCCAGATCCGCAAGCTGCACGGCGGCAAGCGCATCGAGAACGTGGAAGACGTGATGGGCGTCGGCGAGAAGATCCAGGTGGAGATCGCCGAGATCGACTCGCGCGGCAAGCTCTCCCTGGTCCCGGTCGAGGTCGTGGAGAAGGAGGCGGCCGACAAGGCCGCCCGCGCCGAGTCCGGTGAGCCCGAGCCGGCGGCCGCCCAGGCCGACTCCGACGACGACTCCCGTGACGACGGCGGCGAGCCCCGCCGTCGCCGCACCCGCAGCCGTTCCGGACGGGACGACCGCAACTCGTGATGACGACGACGCTGTACCCCGGAAAGGACGGTGCGGGGGTCATCCGCCGCACCGTCCTGCCCGGTGGGCTCCGCGTGGTGACCGAGACCATGCCGACCGTGCGTTCCGTCGCGGTCGGCGCCTGGGTCGGCATCGGCTCACGTGACGAGGACCCCGAGCACACCGGCGCGACCCACTTCCTCGAACACCTGCTGTTCAAGGGCACGCCCACGCGCGACGCGATGGAGATCTCCGCGTCGATCGAGGGCATCGGCGGCGAGATCAACGCGTTCACCGCCAAGGAGTACACCTGCTACTACGCGCGGGTCCTCGACGAGGACCTGCCGCTGGCGATCGACGTGCTGGCCGACGTGGTCACCTCGTCCCTGATCACCCCCGACGACGTCGAGTCGGAGCGCGGCGTGATCCTGGAGGAGATCGCCATGCACGACGACGACCCCTCCGACGTGGTCCACGAGGCGTTCTCCGAGGAGCTCTACGGCGACACCCCGATCGGGCGCCCGATCCTCGGCAACGACGACACGATCAACGCCCTGACGCGTGACCGCATCCACGAGTACTACCAGCGCTTCTACCTGCCCACCCACACCGTGATCTCGGTCGCGGGCAACGTGTCCCACGAACACGTGGTGGAGCTGGTCGCCCGCGCCTACGAGCGCGCCGGGGCCCTGGGCGGCGACGCGTCGCCGATCCCGCCCCGCGTGGGCGGCGCCGGTCTTCCGGCCCACCGCGGCGTCAAGGTGGTCGACCGGCCGACCGAGCAGGCCAACCTCGTGCTGGGCACGACCGGCGTGAGCCGTACCGACGACCGCAGGTTCGCCCTCGGCGTGCTCAACGCGGCGCTCGGCGGCGGCATGTCCTCCCGCCTGTTCCAGGAGATCCGGGAGAAGCGCGGCCTGGCCTACAGCGCCTACAGCTACACCTCGCAGTACGCCGACACCGGCCAGTTCGGGGTGTACGTCGGGTGCCTGCCCGCCAAGGTCGACGACGTCCTCAAGATCTGCCGTGACGAGATCGCCCGGGTGGTCTCCGAGGGCTTCACCGAGGAGGAGATCGTGCGCGGCAAGGGCCAGATGCGCGGCGGCCTCGTGCTGGGCCTGGAGGACACCGGTTCCCGCATGTCGCGCATCGGCAAGAGCGAGCTCGTCTACGACCGGCTCATGTCCGTCGACGAGGTCCTGGAGCGCATCGACGCCGTGACCGCCGCCGACATCGCCGAGGTCGCCTCCGACGTGCTGACCCGGCCCCTCACCCTGGCCGTGATCGGGCCCTTCGCCGGCAAGGACTTCTCCTCGGCGGTGAGCTGACCCACCGGCCGCGCTAGCCTTGGCACGTGATCAAAGTAGGTGTGCTGGGCGCGCGCGGCCGCGTCGGGGTGGAAGTGTGCAAGGCCGTCCACGCGGCCGACGACCTGGAGCTCGTGGGGGCCGTCGACAAGGACGACGCCCTCGACCCGATCGCCGCCGCCGACGTGGTGGTCGACTTCACCCACCCCGACGTGGTGATGGGCAACCTCCGCTGGTGCATCGAACGCGGCGTCCACCCGGTCGTCGGCACGACCGGCTTCGACCCGGCCCGGCTCGACGAGGTCCGCGCCCTGCTGGCCGCCAACCCCGGCACCAACGCCCTGATCGCGCCGAACTTCGGCATCGCGGCGGTCCTGATGATGCACTTCGCCCAGCAGGCGGCCCGCTTCTTCGAGTCCGTCGAGATCATCGAACTCCACCACCCCAACAAGGCCGACGCGCCTTCCGGAACCGCGCGGCGCACGGCCGAACTCGTGGCCGCCGCCCGCGCCGAGGCCGGTCTGGGCGCGATGCCCGACGCCACCTCGCAGGAGCTCCCGGGGGCGCGCGGGGCCGACGTCGACGGGGTCCGCGTTCACGCGGTGCGGCTGGCCGGGCTGATCGCCCACCAGGAGGTCATCCTGGGCGGCGACGGCGAGATCCTGACGCTCCGCCACGACACGATGAACCGGGCCTCGTTCACGCCGGGCGTGCTGCTGGGCGTGCGCCGCGTGCGCGACCTGCCTGCGGGCCTCACCGTGGGCCTCGACGCGCTTCTCGACCTCTAGCCGCCCAGCCACCGCGGCCGGTTGACGCCGGCTGCGGTGAGCAGCGGGGCGCGGCGGGCGGTGCCAGGGTGGGCGGAGCCGTAACGGAGAGAAGGCTTCTCAGCCGAGGTTGATCGCGAGGCCGATCGCGAAGAGGAGCCCGAAGACGATCTGGAGGCGCCCCGTCTGCTGGAGCGTGGCGATCAGCGCCCGCCCTGAGAGGCCGTTGAGGACCTCGCGGACCGGCGGGAGAGCCAGCGGCAGGGCCAGCAGCCCCAGCGCCGCGAACGGCCGCACGAACAGCAGCGGCAGCACACAGGCGAACGGGACCAGCAGGCACGCGGCGTAGAGGACCCGGGTGCGGCGGTCGCCGAGGACCACGGCGAGGGTGCGCTTGCCGACGGGCTCGTCGGTGTGGAGGTCGCGCAGGTTGTTGACCACCAGCAGCGCCATGGCCAGCAGCCCGACCGGGACGGCCACCCAGACCGACAGCCACGACCACCCGGTCTGCACGTAGGCGGTGCCGATGACGGCGACCAGGCCGAAGAAGAAGAACACCGACAGCTCGCCGAGCGCCCGATAGCCGTAGGGGCGCGAGCCGCCCGTGTAGAACCAGGCAGCCAGGATCGACAGCGCGCCGAACGCCAGCATCCACCACGCCGAGGTCGCCACCACCAGCGCGAGCCCCACCACGGCGGCGGCGGCGAAGCAGCCGAGCGCCGCCGTCAGGACCGCCTTGGGCGTGGCCGCCTTCGACCCGACCAGGCGCATCGGGCCGACCCGGCCGTCGTCGGTGCCGCGGACGCCGTCGCTGTAGTCGTTGGCGTAGTTGACGCCGACCTGCAGGATCAGCGCGACGAACAGGGCGGCCAGCGCCGCCCACCAGACGAAGCGGCCGTCGCCGACGGCGACGCCGGTGCCGGCGGCGACCGGGACGACCGCTGCGGGGAGAGTGCGGGGCCGCGCGCCGGCGACCCATTGAGCCGGGGTGGTCACGCGCGTGAGATGTCCGTCGTCATGCGGACCATCCGGATCGGACGGCCCATGTCGAGCACCCGCTCGGCCATGTCCTCGCCCCAGCCGGCCGACTCGAGGAACCCGAGCATCGCGTAGTTCTCGGCGAACACCCAGGTCACGACCGACGAGTAGTTGTCGTCGCGCAGGTGGTCGACGGTCGCGTTGAGCAGCCGGCTGCCGTGGCCGCGCCGGATGTGGTTGGGGTCGACCAGCAGCGTGAGCAGCTCGGCGGTGAAGCCGGGGTGGAGGTCGGGGTCTTCGGCGGGGCCGTGGGAGGCCAGCCCGACGACCCGGTCGCTGGCCCGCTCGTTGGCGGTCGGCAGCGCCGCGAGGACGCCGCCCGGACCGAGCGCGCGCCATTCCTCGGTGTCGGGAACGACACGTTCCACGGCGACGAGAACCCGATGCCGGGGGGAGGGCGGCGAGAGGATCGCCTCGTCCCACTGACGCCGCCACATCTTCTCGGCGGCGGGGCCGGTCATCTGCTGCAGCGGGCCGGGGGGCAGGAAATCGCGGTAGCCGTGCTTCCACGCCCTGATCTGGGTGCTCGTCACCGCGTCGACATCTTCGAGACGGGCAGGTCTGACACCCATTTGGCCGGCTCCTTTCTGTGCCAATGACACCGTACTGGTCAGGCGGGCATCCCCGGACCTTCAGCCTGACGTCGTGCCCTATATGTCCGAGTTTTCGTGCGATTTCCACACACGCGCATCGAGCACCACGCCCGTGACCGGTTCTTCGACGCGTCGATGAAGGCCGCCTGGCAGGTGCTCTCGACGCACACCTTAAGGCGTGGCCACGTCCCGTCCGCGTGCGCCGCAGCGATCATGGCAACCACTTGCGCCAGCCCGCGACGCGCCGCGCCGTCGGCCGGCACGAGCCGCGGCGTCCCGCCGTCGAGGGCGACGCGCAGCGGCAGCGCCGCCAGCGCCGTCTCCAGAGGCCCGGGGGTCGTGTACGCCACCGCGTCGTGGTTGTGCCGCAGACTCGCCCTGAGACCTTCCCGCAGGTCCTTCGCCAGCGCGAGATCGGCCCCGTCGGGTTCGAGCCCGTGGCCGCGCAGCCAGTCGGACAGCGCCTGCGGAGACGTGAGGTCGTCGGTATCGGTCTCGACGTCGTAGGTGTTGACGAAGTCGCGCAGCAGCTCAGCAGGGCCGGACACGGTGATCACCCCTTCCGGGGAACTCTAGCCGGGAATAACCAGACACCGCCGTAACGCTTTAACCGGTGTCGAGAATTCCTTTTGAGGAGGACCCCATGCACGTCAGCTACCTGGCCTACCTGGCCTTCCAGCAGAAGAAGCGCCGCGAGCGCCTGTCCCCGGCTCCCCGTAAGCCCGCGCGAGGCGAATGACCCCCTCGGCCAGCTCGGCGCGATGTGACGCGGCGGTATGCGTGAGCCGCAGCCACGGCCCCGGTGGCTCGGCGGCGTGATAGATGGTTCCGGGGCTGACCAGCACACCCGCCCGCTGGGCGCGTTCGACGAGAGCCGATTCGTCCAGCGCGGGCGGCAGCCGCACCCACACGTGCAGCCCGCCCTTCGGGGCCGGCCCGGTCCGGACCTCGGGCAGATGCCGCCGCAGGCCTTCGAGCAGCAGGTGCCGCCGCTCGTCGATCTCACTCGCCACCTCGGCCCGGTGCCGCCGCCAGGCGGGCGCCGAGACGAACTCCAGCGCCGTCTCCTGCAACGGCCGTGCGACGAAGAACGACTCGACGATCTGCGCCGCCCGCAGCCGCGCGGCGGCCGGCCCCCGCGCGATCAGCCCCGCCACCCGCAGGCTCGGCGCCGTGATCTTGCTCAGTGACAGGACGTGGACGACCGTGCCATGCGTGTCCAGCGCCACCAGCGGCGCGGGCGGGGGAGTGGTCGCGAGATACCGGGCGAAGTCGTCCTCGACGACGAAGGCGTTGGCCGCCCTGGCGATGTCCAGCACCTGGCGCCGGCGCTCCGGCGACTGCGTCGCGCCGGTCGGGTTCTGCAGGGTCGGCTGACAGTAGAAGACCTTGGCCCGGGTCCGCGCGAACGCCTCCGCGAGATGGTCGGTGCGGACCCCTTCCTCGTCCATGGGCACCGGGACGATGCGCAGCCCCGCCGTCCTCGCCGTGGCCAGCGCCCCCGGATACGTCGGAGTCTCCACCAGCAGCGGGTCACCCGGCGCGGCCAGCGCCCGGAAGGCGTGCGTGAGCGCGGCCTGGCCCCCGCTGACGATCAGGACGTCGTTCTGCGTGGTCTCGGTCTCCGAGGCGAACCAGGTCCGGAGCTCGGGGATGCCCGTGCGCGGCGGCATCGACCAGGCGTCGGGTCTCTTCACGGCCCTGATCGCCGCGGCGCTCAGCTCTTTGGTCGGCCGGAGGACGGGGTTGAGGTAGCCGCCGGTGAGCGGGATCACACCGTCGGCGGGCTGCTGGAGGATCGACGTGAGGGGCGCCTCGTCGATGACCCTGTCGCTCAGCGCGACGGTCTGCCACGAGGGGTCGGTCTCACGGGGCTTCGCCGGGATGGCCACGAACGCGCCCGCGCCCGGACGCGTGACGACGACACCCTCGGCGACCAGCTTGGCGACGGCCCTGGAGACGGTGCCGGGGGAGACGCCGTGGGCGTGGACGACCTCCCGGCTGGAGGGGAGCCGATCGCCGGGGCGGAGGGTGGCGGCGTGCGCCCGCAGGGTGTCGGCCAGACGAGCGATACTGCTATCGTCGTTCATGAGAGATAAGGGTAGCGCTACCGGTCCGATCGACGTAGTGGACGGCGATGGCGACGCCGGTATCCGTCACGAGAGCTCCTGTGGTAGCGCTGCTTCGGTGGGCCAATGGGGTGGCAATGAGGCCGGGCCGTCTGATGTCGGGCAGTCTCCGGCGGCGGCCCCGGACCCAGTGACTGACCGCGAGAAGGCCCAGACCTCTTCTCGGCTTCCGATGGACGCTCCCGCAGCTGCGGCGGACGGTGATGCGGACAGGTCGGTTGCCGACGGTGTTACGACTGCGACCGTTGACCAGGAGCCCTCGGCAGATCACGAAAGCTCCTCCGCCCAGGCCCGGATCTCCTCGCTCCAGGCCTCGGCATTGCCGGATGTCCCCGGGTCCTGTGAGAGCGGTGTGGATTCCGCTCCCGAAGTTGATGGGGCACGTCGCCGAGGATCGCCGCAGGACGCTTCGGCACCTGCTGAGGAGGCGTCAGGGCCGACTGCTGAGGCGACATCGCGGGCCCGTCTCGGGACGGTGCTCGCCGCAGTCGGTGTGCTCGCCTTCTCCGGCTCGTTTCCCGCCACCGTGTACGCCATGCGTGGCCTCGACCCCTTCCTGGTCTCCATCGGCCGGGCGGTGCTGGCGCTCGTCGTGGCCGTCGGATTCCTGCTGATCGCCCGCGCGCCGCTCCTCCCGCCCCGCCGTGACCTCTGGTCCTACATAGTCATCGCCGCCGGCGTGGTCTTCGGCTTCCCCGTGTTCAGCGGCCTGGCCCTGCACGGCGGCGCGTCCACGTCCCACTCCGCCGTCGTCGTCGGCCTGCTCCCGGCCGCCACCGCCGTCTTCGCGGTCCTCCGCGCGGGTGAACGCCCTCGGCCGGCCTTCTGGATCGCCTCCGCCCTGGGCGCCCTCTCGATCACCGTCTTCACCCTCACCCGGGGCGGCGGCCACATCACCCCCGCCGACCTGCTGCTCGTCCTCGCCCTGGTCTCCGCCGCCGTCGGCTACACCGAAGGCGCCCGCCTGACCCGCACCACTCCGGGCTGGCGTGTGGTCTCCTACGCCCTCGTCATGGCCGCCCCGCTGACCGTCCCCCTCACCGTCTGGTTGGCCCTGACGACAGAGGTCACCCTCACGCGCGAGTCGGTCTCCGGTCTCCTGTACGCCGGCCTCGTGTCCATGTACCTGGGTTTCATCCCCTGGTACGCGGGCCTCGCCCAGGGCGGCATCGCCCGAGCAGGCCAGACCCAACTGGCCCAGCCGCTGCTCACTCTGGCGTGGGCGTGGCTGCTGCTCGCCGAACCGTTCGACCCATGGACGATCCTGGCGGCGGCGGCCGTACTGATCTGCGTCGCCGCGACGCAGCGCTCGAGAACCAGATGACACGAAGGCCTACGGATTCCCTCGGGAAGCCGCGGACATCCTCGCAGGCTCTGACACGACCGCCAGACCGGCGGTGAATGCCGCCCTCTTTCCCCTCCGGCGGGCGGCTGATGAGGTAGGGATGCGTTGATGGGGCACCACAGCATCGCCTCCTCCACCTGCGTGATCACCGCGCCTGCAACCTCGCTTCAGCCCCGCCCGAGGCCGCCGGCACCATGACGGGGATGTCGTCGGCGCTGCCCGCGATCACCCGCGGGC
This sequence comes from Herbidospora cretacea, assembly GCF_001570605.1. GTDB lineage: Bacteria > Actinomycetota > Actinomycetes > Streptosporangiales > Streptosporangiaceae > Herbidospora > Herbidospora cretacea. Next base: position 132,162 of record NZ_BBXG01000023.1, read on the forward strand.
CGACCGTGGACGACGGTTGTGCGGTGATCACGCGGGCGGCTCTGCTGGGGGCCGGTGTCGATGCGGCCTCAACCGCGGTGGGCCACGCGGGGCGCTGAGCACGTGGCGTGGTGGGCGGACGCCCGATCGTCTGCCCGATCGTCCACAGTCGCCGTGCCGCCGGGAGGTCCACGAGGTCATCCGGTCGAGGTTGCGCCGGTCCGGTCCGTTGTGTCACGTCCAAGAGTGGAGGATCCGCAGCGACGACGGACCTTCTGACCTGGGCGCTCGCCCGATCGCGGCGGCCGTCGTGTCCGAGGGCCAGGGGAGCCTCACGGCTCTGGCGGCGACTATGACATGTGGCGGGTGACCGACCAAGGGGATCCGATCATCAGACGGACCTATCCCAGGATGTCGGATGCCGGAACAGATGCGGCTCGCGCAGATCGTGCCAGGCCATCCTCAGGCGCTGAGCGTCCGCATGCCACATCGACGGCGAGCCGGTGGCTCAGCGGTGAAAGGTTGAGCGGGCCACGTGCCGAGGAGGCTGCCTCCTCCCACTCACTTCCCGGAGAACCGGAGAGCGCCTCTCTGCGTGTCTGAGGTCCCTAGGGAGGGTCGCGCCGTGACACGAACACGAACTCCGCGCCCGGCCGGTCGGGCGCGTCGCGGACCTCTTCGAGGGCGAAGCCGTGCTCCTGGAGGTCTCGCTCGATCTCCGTACGTTCGCGGAAGCGCAGCGTCGATTCCGAGATCAGCACTTCGCCGTCCGCGGCGAACACGTGCGTCCCCCGGAAACTCACCAGTGGCAGGCTCACGTCCGTCATCTCGGCCCATGTCTCGACGTGGCCGACACCCGGAATGTCGGTCACGCGGTACGTGGTCTCCCGCGTCCACCCCGCCCACTCCTCCCACACGCGCCGGGCCGGGTCACGGCTCTCGAAGACCAGACGCCCACCGGGCCGCAGCGCCTCATACGCGCCACGCAGCGTCCGGCGCCACGCCTGCGGATCGACGATCGCCTGGGCGACGTTCCCGGTCATGGTGACCAGGTCGACCCGCATGGGTGGCAGATCCCCCGCGTCACCGTCGAGCCACCGCACCCGCTCGGCTCCCGGCTTGCCCCGCGCGACGTCGACCGATGCCCGCGCGGGATCGATCCCGGTCACCGCGATCCCGCGCCCGGCGAGCAGCAGCGCGAACACGCCCGTGCCGCACCCGATGTCCAGCACGGACCGCGCGCCGAACTCCCCGGCCATCGCGAGGTACGCGTCGAGATCGCCGCGGTCCGGATCGAGCGGGTCATAGATGGCGGCGAGGCGCGGATGGCCGAACATTGCGTCAACCATGAAGGTGAACGTACGCGTCCCCGGGCCCGCTCGGCCACTCCAACTCTGACGTGCCCGGGCAAGGTCTTCAGCGGTTCAGAGCCGGACCGAGCGAGGGCGACCACAGCGGGTACAAGGTGATGTGACCTGGCCGCGAAACCGCTTGAGCCGCTTGAAGCAGCGTTCCCCGGAACGTCATCCGCTGCTCCACCAAGTGAAGCAGCACCGAGTGACACTGATGTGGACGACGACTACATGGATGAGGCCGAGCAGCTGCCTGACCATCTGGTGGTGATGAACCGCGGCCGCCACAGTCGAATGCGCCATCACTCGACCAGACGTTGCGGCACCGCGGCAACATCGACAGGTGCGCCACCATAAGCGGCATGGCGAAGCAGCTACGTTCGACAGGGATGCACGGGACCATCCACAGGCGGCCTCCGGGGGCGGGGAGGACGAAGCTCTCGTCTCCGAGCCCGGCGGCGTATCTGAGTGACGACCTCGGGCTGCTCACCAGCGACGGGTGCGGGAGGACGAAGCTCCCCTCCTCGGGCCTGGCGGCATACCTGCGTGGTGACCTCCGGTCGCTCGCCTGTACCGGGTGCAGGGAAGACGAGGCTCCCGTCTCCGAGCTTGGCGGCATACCTGAGTGGTGACCTTCGGTCGCTCGCCCGTGCCGGGTGCGGGGGGACGCAGCTCCCGTCCCTGAGCCTGGCGGGCGCCCCAGCGCGACGACCTCGGGCGGCTCGCCCCTGTCGGGTGCGGGAAGACGAGGCTCCCCTCCCCGAGCCCGGCGACATACCTGAGTGGTGGCCTTCGGTCGCTCGCCCGCCCTGGCTGCTGAACAGGAGACTCAGGGCAGGTGACGACCTGCCCTGAGCCGCGGAAGGTCCTGGCCTGACCGGTCCCGCCGTGAGGCGTCTTTACATGGTTAGCGCGGGCGGTTCCGGACCAGGATCCGGAGCCGCCCGGGGTCACCGGCCGTTGAGCCGGTTCGCCGGTGGGCGCTTCGGCTTGGGCCACTTGTCGCGGGACGCCGCATACGTCCCGCGATACGGGACCGTGAACACGTAGCTCTGTTTGCGCAAGGTCGCGATCGCCTGACGGACGGTCGCCTTGGCCACCCCGTATTCGGCCATCAGGGCCTTCTCGCTCGGCAGGGCACGGTTCGCGGGGAACTCGCCTGCGCGGATCTTCTCCGCCAATGCCTTCGCGATCTGCTGGTAAACCGGGAGCTCCGATCGCGGGGTGTCGGGGGTGCCCACGAAGGTGCCCTCGCCCTGGATCGTGTAGGCGAGCCCCTGGTCGCGGAGCTCACGGGCCACCCGGCGGGCGGTCATGCGCGCGACGTTGTATTCGGCTTCGAGTTCCGCCTCGCTGGGGATGGCGTCGCCGGGACTCAGCTCGCCGTCGGCGATCTTCCGCCGGAGCTCCTCGGCTATCTGCTTGTAGACCGGCACAGGTCCCTCTCGGTCGAGCATCTTCGTATCCTAGACCAAACAGTACGTATATCCAGAAACCAGACACTTGCTAAGTCTCTATAGACGGCGACTAGACCTATAGGTAGATTGAGAGTCAAGACACACGGCACCACTTCGTGTCGGTGACGACGAGATGATCGAGGAAGGTGAGGCCAACGATGTCGGAAGCGCGTCGCAAGTGGTCGGTCGCGACCACGTCGGCAGGGCTCGGGTCGACGGAGCCGCTCGGGTGGTTGTGCGCCAGCCCGAACGCCGCTCCTCCCGAGGTCAGCACCGCGGTGATCACGTCGCGGACCGGAAGTGAGGTGTGGTCACTGCCGCCCTCGGTGACAACGAGCTGGCGCAACACCCCGCCGCCGGCGTCGCAGACCACCAGGACCAGGCGCTCCTTGGTCTGCTCCCGCAGGAGCGGGGCCACCAGGGCGGCGAGATCGGCCGAGGCGGTGATGCGCAACGGGCCGGGGCTGGTCTGCGAGCGGCGTACGAGATGAAACGCCGCCGCCACCCGGGCGGCCTTCGCCGGCCCGACCCCCGGAACGCTGAGCAGCCGATGCGGCTCGGAACGTGCGAGTTCGCCGAGATCGCCGCAGTGGGAGATCACCCGCGAAGCGAGCTCGACGGCACTCATGCCGCGGCTGCCCGATCCGAGGAGTATGGCCAGTAATTCACGGTCGGCCAGGGCGTTGCCTCCTTTCTCCAGCAGACGCTCACGAGGCTGATCGCCAGCCGCCATGTCCTTGACCCGCAACCCCATGACGCACGTTTTACCATCACCCACCGACGTTCTTGCGGTGCCCGCATTTGTCCATCCGGTATGCGGCTGAAAGTGGTTTATGTCCCAGGCGTAGGTGTGACGCGATTTCCCTGATTGGAACTGCTTGTTCCAGCAGGATGTCCAGTTGCCTCGTTCGCGAGAGTATGTCTGCGTCACTGCCGTCTGGGAGTGTTCTCTGATGCTCCTGTACGACCTGGCCCAGGCCAGGGAGCCTGCCGTGCGCCCGCGTTGAGAGCGTGTGATTGCTTTCCGTGGGGCTGAATTGACCGCCATCCTCTGTTTTGCGGGGATGTTGGCTGGTCTCGAGCGGCGGGCCATTTCCACCACAGAGAACGGTTGCCACCCTGTTCGTGCCGAATGATCAAAATGCGTTACCCAAGCAACGCCTGTGCTCTCATGTCTGATCCGCATCAGATACATGCCATTGTCGGAATCGCACTCCTTTGGCCATACGACGGGAAGTGGCCAATTATTTGCCCGCCCCCATCCTCATGCGCTCGCCGCTCCGCATCGCCCCCATCTGTCGGGGCGGCGAGGGCCGGTCGCTGGAACTCACATCAGGACGAGGGAGAGTTCCAGCGGCCGGCGGAACCCACGCGACGTCGGCAGGGGTGCAGGCCGAACATCTTGCCTTCGGGTTGTCGCCAGAGCGGAGCCCCACAAGCGCTCGCCACTTGTTTGCCTTGACAGGTGGCGAGGGCCGGCCGCTGGAACGCGCGGCAGCTTCCAGCGGCCGGTAGACCCTCTGCTGGCGGTGACATCGACGTCCATGGTGTCTGCGGCAAACCGACGAGGCTGTCCCATGCCATGGCAGACCTGCTGGCTTTGCGAACAGGTGGAGACTTTTGCGCCGGAGCCGCTCTGGCCGCGATGGGGCAGCCAGCGCTGAGGCATGCAGCGGTGGGCTAGGAGTGGTTACGTCAGGAGCGTGAAGCATCCAGCGACGGGCTACCAGCGGTGAAACACCCAGGGTGGGGCATCCAGCGGTGGGCTACCAAGTGGTGAGGCGGCCAGTGGTGAGGCGGCCAGTGGTGAGGCGGCCAGTGGTGAGGCGGCCACTGGTTGCGCCAGAAGCGGTGAGGCAACCTGCGGTGAAGCAACCCAGCAACCAGCGGTGAAGCAACCAGCGGTGGACAGGCAGTTGCGGGGCGGGCAGTTGCGGGGCGGGCAGTTGCGGGGCGGGCAAGGGTGTGCCAAGCGCCGGGGCCTGGTAAGGGCGGGCTGCGCAGTGAAGTGGCAGGCGGTGGTAGGGCGACCAGCGGTGGGCCGTGCGGTAGAAATCGGATGAGATTGCTGTGTGGCCCGGTAGCAATGCAGAGATTGCTCTCGTCTAGTGCTGTGACCGGCAAGGACCACCGGGCTTGGGAATGATCGTCACGAGCCAACAGCAGTTCTATGCACGGCAAAGGTTTGCGGTCCCGCCCTAGGTGGTGCTTGGTCTGCCGGAGCCTCGACTAGTAGCGCAACTTTGACGCGTCTGCCGTCTGGAACCGAAGGCACACAAGCTGGTTAGCGCGATGCGCGCCCTCCACGGGCGCGTGAGAAACCTGCAGGTGCGCCGCAGCACCTGTAGCAGCCGATTTCTGGATGCCAGATGCACCCCTCATGCCTCGTCTCATCGCCTGCTGTTTGTGATCCGTTTCTCCGTTGTCGCTGAGTAGCCATGCAGCTCGGTCTTCGAGCTCCGGGCTGGATACACCCATGCGAGGTTGCGAGAAGTTGTTGATCTATTGGCGTGAGAGGGCGGATCGGGTTCATGAATCTTCGTCGCCGGAGCCCGCTGGGTAGCTGGTCAAGCACGCTCGCATGCGCACTTCGTGTGGGAGGTTGAGACGTTGCCGGCGTGAGTCCGAAGGCTGGCGCTTGTTCCTTCAGTGGCCCCATGTAGCTGCTCCCGCAGGGTAGGGGCGAGCGGCCGCATGTTCTTCGATGGAGCCCATACCGGCCGCGCGTGTGGCTGGTTGGGAGCAACGCGGTTGAGCGATCGAGAGGGCGAGCGTTCATCATGAGTTCCAGCGAGCGCGGGCCCATAAGCCCCACCGAAGTGTGCTGCCGACCGCGAATCGGACGTGGCTCCGTGCACATGCCTACGTGGTGGCTGGCGAAAGTCAGAACGCGAGGTCGTCGGCCAGAGTGGCGCAGCTCGGAGGCCTGATCGCTCGCTGAAGAGCGTCAAAAGCCCATGCTGATGTCCGGGTGAGCGCGACATGCAGGGCCGGCGCTGCAGCGCCGAAACGCTACTTGCCGGCCTCACCCCAGGCATGACGCGCTAGTTCGTCGGTGGGAGAGCTTCAGCGACCGGTTGTCCTCAGAGGAAGAGCGGGAAAGGCGGGTTCGACATTGCAGGTGATCTTGGAGCAGGACATGCCGGAGCCCCGCGAAGCCCCGTTTCCTGAACGGCGAAGCGAATCGCGGGAACCTCCTCGAAGGAAGTTCCCGCGATCCGGTCGTACAGAAAAGGTAGTGAAGCCTGTTGGGAGGAGGGCCTCAGCGGTTGGTCAGGTCTCCGTAAGGTGCGGGGAGGGTGTAGACGAGCCGGAACTGGTCGCAGGGGATGATCACATCGCTGGTCTCCACGGGTTTGTCGCCTGCCCAGTGGGTGCGTTCCACGTGGAGCACGTGGACGCCGGCCGGCAGGTCCAGTACGTCGCTTTCCACGGGCTGGGGCACCCGCGCGTACACGTGTTCGGTCACCTCGGTCAGCTTCAGGCCGTTGCCGCCGAGGCGGTGGGCGACCTGGGTGACGTCTTCGGTGCCGTCGTTGTAGACGACGGGTTCGTAGGACACCGCGAGCTGCACGGGTTTGCCGTCGCTGCGATAGACGATGCGCGTTCTCGTGACGGGGGATTGGGCGGCGATGCGCAGGCGTATGGCGATGTCGGGCCTGGCCTCGGCGGAATCGGTCTTGACGTCACACGTCGGGCGGCGCCCGATGGCGTGCATGTCGGTCGAGAAGTGGGCCTGTGCACGGTGGAGCGGGAGCAGGTCCGGCCGTTGGCGGACCCGATGGCCCGACCCGACGCGGCCGATGATCAGCCCTTCTTGGGCCAGCACTCGAAGTGCGTGGCGGGCGGCGGTTTCGCCCACGCCGTACTTCCGGGTGATCTGGTGCCGCGAGGGAATCGGCGCTCCGGGTTGCAACAGGCCCTCCGTTATCTGACGGCGGAGGTCTTCGACAACACGCAGGTAAACCGGATCGGAGTTGGCCACTTATCCATCCTTGGACTGTAAAGCGTTAATTCCGATCCTCCCGTATCCGATGCACAACCCAGAGTAATGGCCATCAGTTGTGATTCCAACTTTACTCTTGACCTGTGGAGGATCCTGTCGTGGATCGTCATACTTTGTCCCTGCCTGGACGGGCCTCGATGGCAGCCGTGGCCAGGACATTCGTCCGCCGCTACCTCGATGGGCACCCTCTGGTCCATGATGCGGAGGTCGTCGTTTCTGAGTTCTTCTCGAATGCCATTCGCTATAGCAGAAGCCTCAATGGCGGTATTGTCCGCATTTGCGTTATTAAGCTGGAACGCTCCGTTCGTATAGAAGTGACGGACCCTGGCGGCGGGGCGGGCGTACCGCACGAGAAACGCCCTTCACCCGGCGATGAGCATGGCCGCGGCCTGGGGATCGTCCGCTCGATGGCCACGGCCTGGGGGCATGAGGGTCTGGGAGATGTGTACGTCACCTCCTGGGCCCAGCTCGACGATCCCTTGGCCCGGCTTCGTCCCCTGCCGCAGATCGGGCCCGGCTGGTGTCCGTCTCGATCCGACCCTGTGCGGGATTCACCGCTGAGCGTGGTCGGGCCGGCTTCGCCGGGAGATCTGCTGAGGCGGGGTGGTGTCGTCGACTCGATCGCTCGGCGCGATCAGTAGGCGCCCGCTTCGGCGTGTCCCTATCCAGTGCGCTGGGGATGGTTTTCGGGCCCCTTGCGCTGTCGATTAGGGACAAGCGGCGCGCGCTGAATCGGCCCGGCGCTCGTAGTTCCTGAAGCGTTGTCGATTGATCCGTTTCGCGACATTTTGTGATTGAGCGGGCGGATTGGGGTTGACCTGTTGTCACCAAATAGTCGGGCAGGAAGTCGAGTTCTCAGCTGCGGTGGCATGGAGGTCAGGTGAGTGGATTCGGGCGCTGATCATGCGCCCGTCTGGTGTCGGGGACAAGCGGGTTCCGGATGGTGACCATGAATCCGGGCGCTGATCATGCGCCCGTCTGGTGTCGGGGACAAGCGGGCTCCGGATGGTGACCAAGATCCGGGCGCTCTGCCACGAGGGCTGGAGCACCCCGCCTTCGGTCTCCGAGAGAGTTCATGTCCAAAGCGGGCGACATGTATAGCGCCAGGACTTGCTTACTGACGTCCACGCTGCCGAGAGGGCACACAGGTCTGCGCTGGACAGCGTTCTGAGTCTTTCCGCATTCGCGAAAGAGGAGGCGCGGGGTTGAGTTGCGCCTGCTTGGACACCACGGGTATGCGGCGCGGCCTCCGTCCCTGATGCCATCCGGGCACGTCGAGCAGCCCGGCAGTGCGGCCAGCAGTGGCCCCGGTCCGGGCTGCGTCCTCGCTGAACATCAGGCTGCGCTGGCGCAGGCGCGACTTGTGGGCTTCTGTGAAGCGACTGCGGTGGGGAACCCTGCGGCGGCGTGCCTCTGGTGAGACGCCAAGCGGGTGCGGGACGTCACGCCACCGTCCTGCTTCGCCGCATCTGTGGCGGTTTCTAAGGGGCGAGCGTTCGGCCGAGGACCGCAGTTTGGACACAGGGGGACCTGAAGGTAGGTGGCGGGTAGCTGGAGGCATACCCGCGTGTCGTGAAATGTCGGGCCTGACGGAAAGGCTCTCCGGCCGATCCGGCTCGTCGATGTCCTGAAATATCGGGCGAGAAGCCCGCCGCCCCGCCCCCGCCTCACGTCAGAGCCGCGAGCGTCTCCCCCGTCTCCAGGTAGGTCTTCAGGTTGGAGAGGATCGCCGGCCACCCCTGGCTGATCTGGGGAAGGATGGCGCTGCCCTCCATGAAGTCGTCATGGATCACTGTCAGTTTCACCAGGTCATCCACCGGCTCCAAAATGAACGTCACCTTCGAGCGCGGCTCCGCGCGCCACGCCTCCAGCTTCTCCCCGGCAAGGTCAACGGCCGCGGCGAAGTCGTCGGTCAGCGTGTGCCACGTGTACGTCAGCCGCGCGAACGGCTTCGATTCCAGCACCACCTGGTGCTCTGGATCGTCCATCCGCACCTCACCCATGCCCCACGTCACCGACGCCCCCACCTCCCACGTCGACTCCAGCGACACGCCCCAGTAGCGCCGGGTGAACTCCGGTGTCGTCAGGGCCTCCCACAGGCGTTCGGGGGTGGTCTTGATGTAGGTCGTGTAGGCGAACTCGGTCGCGGTCATGGGCGCCTGCTCCAATGCTGTTCTGAGGTCGGCCAGGGCGCTCGCCCGGGCCCGGGTGTACTGGCCGAGCCAGCGGTCGGCGATGGCGTTCACGGGTTCCGCGTTCAAATAGTGAAGTTTTTCGCGGCCCCGCCTGGTCGTGGTGATCAGGCCGGCCGACTCCAGGACGGCCAGGTGCTTGCTCACCGACTGGCGGGCCATGGTCAGGCCGTCGCACAGCTGGCGCAGGGTCTGGCCGTTGACGGCGTTGAGCCGGTCGAGCAGCCTGCGGCGGCTCGGGTCGGCCAGCGCCCTGAACACGCCGTCGAACACGCCGTCGAACACACCGTCGAACACCTCGTCGCCCACGCCTTCGGACGATAGGCAGCCAAACGGCTGCATGTCAACGACGGAAAATTTCTTCCAGGAGTCTGTAACGCGGCCGTAAGACGGCTCGATTGAGGGATAGAGGCCGCTGATGTGTGTACCCCCGAGCACATATCGGCGGCCTCTTTCGTGCCCGGCCATCGATCCCGGTTATCCACAGGCGGGGTGGCGGGGTCCACCGTTTGGGCGGATCCGGGTACCGTTCGGTCTATGGCATCGCCAACTGGAACCTCTGACGCCCCCTTCGGCCGCATGCTGACCGCGATGGTGACCCCTTTCACCGTCGACGGAGCCGTCGACTACGACGCCGCCCAGCGGCTTGCCGGCTATCTCGTCGACGAGCAGCGCAATGACGGCCTCGTCGTGAGCGGAACCACGGGTGAGAGCCCGACCACCACCGACGAGGAGAAAGAGCTTCTCGTCCGGGCCGTGGTCGAGGCGGTTGGCGACCGGGCTTTCGTCGTGGCGGGTGTCGGCACCTACGACACCGCTCACAGCGTCAAGGGGGCGAAGGCGGCCGAGCGGGCCGGCGCCCATGGGCTGCTGGCGGTGACGCCTTACTACAGCCGCCCGCCGCAGGAGGGGATCTACCGGCACTTCGTGGCGATCGCCGACGCGACCGAGCTGCCGGTGATGCTCTATGACATCCCGGGGCGGTCTGTCGTCCCGATCTCGCGTGAGACGCTGATCCGGCTCTCCCAGCATCCGCGGATCGTCGCGGTGAAGGATGCCAAGGCAGACTTCCACACCACGTCCGAAGTCATGCTCGCGGCCGAGTCACTTGCCTTCTATTCCGGCGACGACGCGGTGAACCTGCCATGGTTGTCGATCGGGGCGGCCGGGTTCGTGAGCGTGATCGGCCACGTCGCGGGGGCCGACCTCGCGGAGATGATCGAGCGGTATCGCCAGGGTGACGTCGCGGGGGCCCGCGAGATCCACCGGCGTCTGGTGCCCGTCGTTTCGGGGATCATGAACCAGGCGGGTGGGGCGATCATGGCGAAGGCCGCTCTGAGACTTGTCGGCCAGGAAGCCGGTCCGATGCGGCTGCCGCTGGTCGAGGCGACACCTGAACAGATTTCGCTGCTCCGCGCCGACCTCGTCGCGGGCGGCCTGAAGGTCATAGGAGATTGAGTGCTTCTGGTTACACCCCATGATCTCGGGGTGCGTGCATGAGCCATCCCCATCCGGAACTCGGCCCGCCTCCGCGGCTGCCCGAAGGAGGCCTGCGGATCGTCGCCCTGGGCGGGCTCGGTGAGATCGGCCGCAACATGGCGGTCTTCGAATACGAAGGCCGGTTGCTGATCGTCGACTGCGGGGTCCTGTTCCCCGAGGTCGACCAGCCCGGGGTCGACCTCATCCTGCCCGACTTCGAGTACATCCGCGATCGCCTCGACAAGATCGAGGCCGTCGTGCTGACCCACGCCCACGAAGACCACATCGGCGCGGTGCCCTACCTGCTGCGCGAGCGGCGGGACATCCCGCTCGTCGGGACCAGGCTGACGCTCGGGCTCATCGAGGCCAAGCTGACCGAACACCGCATCCAGCCGGTCACGGCCGAGGTGGTCGAGGGGGAGCGGCGCCGGTTCGGGCCGTTCGAGCTGGAGTTCTTCGCGGTCAACCACTCGATCCCCGACGCGCTCGCGGTCGCCGTGCGGACGCCCGCCGGGATCGTGCTGCACACCGGCGACTTCAAGATGGACCAGCTGCCGATGGACGGCCGGCTGACCGACCTGGGCGGGTTCGCCCGGCTCGGCGCCGAGGGCGTCGACCTGCTGATGTCCGACTCGACCAACGCCGAGGTGCCCGGGTTCGTCACCAGCGAGCGTGACATCGCGCCGGTGATCGACGACGTGATCCGGGTGGCCGACAAGCGCATCATCGTGGCGTGCTTCGCCTCCCACATCCACCGCGTGCAGCAGGTCGTCGACTCGGCCCAGAAACACGGCCGCAAGATCGCCCTCATCGGGCGGTCGATGGTCCGCAACATGGGCGTCGCGCGGGAGCTCGGCTATCTCAAGGTGCCGGCCGGGATCCTGGTCGACTCGCGGGAGATCGAGGAGTGGCCGCCGGAAGACGTCGTGCTCATCTGCACCGGCTCGCAGGGCGAGCCGATGGCGGCGCTGTCGCGCATGGCCAACCGCGACCACCCGATCCGCATCGCCGAGGGCGACACGGTGCTGCTGGCGTCGTCGCTGGTCCCGGGCAACGAGACGGCGGTCAACAAGGTCATCAACGGGCTGACCCGGTGGGGCGCGAAGGTCGTCCACAAGGGCAACGCGCTGGTCCACGTGTCGGGCCACGCCGCCGCGGGTGAGCTGCTCTACGTGCTCAACGCCACCAAGCCGTCGAACTTCATGCCTGTTCACGGCGAATGGCGGCACCTGCGGGCCCACGCGCGGCTCGCCCGGCTGACCGGGGTGCCCGAGGAGAACGTCGTCATCGCCGAAGACGGGGTCGTGGTCGACCTGGTCGACGGCCAGGCGAAGGTGGTCGGCGCGGTCCCGGCCGGTTACGTCTTCGTCGACGGCACCTCCGTCGGCGACATCACCGAGGTCGCGCTGAAAGACCGGCGCATCCTGGGCGACGAGGGCTTCATCTCGATCGTGGTGGTCGTCGACTCGACCACGGGCCGCCTCACCGGAGGCCCGGAGATCACGGCGCGCGGCTCGGGCATCGACCCCGACTCGCTCGACGCGGTGATCCCGCAGATCGAGAAGGCCCTCAACGAGACGGCCGCGGCCGGGGTGGCCGACGTCCAGCAGATCCGCCGGGTGCTCCGCCGCACCGTCGGCCGCTGGGTCAGCGACACCTACCGCCGCCGCCCGATGATCATCCCGGTGGTCGTCGAAGCCTGACCGCTCACGACAGTGGCCCCTCCTTGCGAGGAGGGGCCACTGTGTGTTTCTCAAAGCTCTTTCTCCGTTACGGCTCCGCCTGGCCGGCCCCGCCCGCCGCCCCCGGC
>NZ_BBXG01000024.1 GCF_001570605.1 Herbidospora cretacea
CCACTACCCCACCAACAAGCTGATAGGCCGCGAGCCCATCCCTGACCGAAAAAACTTTCCACACCCATCCGATGCCGGAAGATGTCGTATCCGGTATTAGACCCAGTTTCCCAGGCTTATCCCAGAGTCAGGGGCAGGTTACTCACGTGTTACTCACCCGTTCGCCGCTCGAGTACCCCGAAGGGCCTTTCCGCTCGACTTGCATGTGTTAAGCACGCCGCCAGCGTTCGTCCTGAGCCAGGATCAAACTCTCCAAAAGATGTCTTCAGAGATGTTCTCCCAGCCAACATTCGTCATGAATGTCAACCAAAGGAATCCGTCATCAAATGACGGGGTTGTGCATCATGCACTGGCTTTTAGCACACTGTTGAGTTCTCAAGAAACGGTCTTGCTTTTTAAGATTGTGTTTCGTGTTGCTGTTGTGCCTTTAGCTTTTCAGCGTTTCCCGCTAGTGTCAAACTGGCACTTTTTGCGGTTCCTGCCGAAGAGCAACCCCTCTAACTTACCCGCATCCCCGGCGATGTCAAATCGCCCGGTTCCCCGGGTGGTGTTGGAGGGGGTTCGCCGGGGGCGTCCCCGACTCCTCAAGATTAGCAGCCCCTCAGGGGCCGTCGAACCGTTTTCAACGACGACACCGCCCGGCGCATTCCCACGGGAGATCAAAGTATGGGTGCCTAGACTCGACCGCGTGAGTAGTGAGCAGCCACCGACGGCGAAGAAGGACCCTGTTGAGCGTACGCATCACGGCGACACCGTGATCGACGAATACGCCTGGCTCGCGAAGAAGGACGACCCCGGCGTCGTCGCCCATCTGGAGGCCGAGAACGTCTTCACCCAGCAGGTCACCGGACGCCTCAAGCCCCTGGCCGACAGCATCTTCCAGGAGATCAAGGGCCGCACCCAGGAGACCGACCTCTCGGTCCCGACGCGGCTCGGGGCCTGGTGGTACTACTCCCGTACCGAGGAAGGGAAGCAGTACGGCATCCAGTGCCGCGTACCGGCCGAGGGAGAGGACCCCCCGACGGTCGAGCCCGGCAGCAAGCTCGACGACGAGCAGGTCGTGCTCGACGGGAACGAGCTGGCCGGCGACAGTCCCTATTTCAGCCTCGGGGTGAGCAGGGTCAGCCCTGACGGCACGATGCTGGCGTACTCGACGGACTTCGCGGGGGACGAGCGGTTCACCCTGCGCTTCAAGAACCTGGCGACCGGCGAGCTGCTGGCCGACGAGATCACCGGGATCTTCTACGGCGGCGCCTGGTCGAAGGACGGCGGCACGTTCTTCTACACGACGGTCGACGACGCCTGGCGCCCTGACCGCGTGCACCGCCACACGCTGGGCGAATCGGAGGACCACGAGGTCTTCCACGAGGCCGACGAGCGCTTCTGGGTCGGCATCGGCCTGTCCCGCAGTGAGCGCTACCTGCTGCTGAACGCGCACAGCAAGATCACCAGCGAGGTCTGGTTCCTCGACGCGCTCGACCCGTCGGGCGAGTTCCAGGTGGTCCGCCCCCGCGAGAAGGGGCTGGAATACCACCTCGACCACCAGGGCGAGCGCTTCCTGATCCTGCACAACGAGAACGCCGAGAACTTCGAGCTCGCGAGCGCGCCGGTCTCCGACCCCTCGGCGTGGACGCCGCTCATCCCCCACCAGGAGACCACCCGGCTGCTCGACGTCGACGCCTTCGCCTCCCACCTGGTCGTCCACTTCCGCAGGGAGGGGCTGACCGGCATCCGCATCCTGCCGGACGGGCAGGACCCGTACGAGATCGAGTTCCCCGAGCCGCTCTACGACGTGGCCCCGAGCGGGAACGGCGAGTTCGTCACCAACCGGCTGCGCCTCGGCTACACGTCGATGATCACGCCTCCTTCCGTGTACGACTACGACCTCCGGTCCCGCGAACTGATCCTGCTGCGCCGGCGGCCGGTCCTCGGCGGCTACGACCCCGGCGACTACGAGCAGTTCCGCGAGTGGGCCGTCGCCGACGACGGCACGAAGATCCCCATCTCGCTCGTGGTGAGGAAGGGCACGCCCGACCGGGCGCCGACGCTCCTCTACGGCTACGGCAGCTACGAGACCTCGATCGACCCCTACTTCTCGGTCGCCCGGCTGTCCCTGCTGGACCGGGGCCTGGTCTTCGCGGTCGCGCACGTGCGGGGCGGCGGCGAGATGGGCCGCCGGTGGTACGAGGACGGCAAGTTCTTCGCGAAGAAGAACACCTTCACCGACTTCGTGGCCGTGGCGCGGCACCTGAAGACCACCCGGTCCAGCGCGATCGTGGCGCGGGGCGGCAGCGCCGGCGGGCTGCTGATGGGCGCGGTGGCCAACCTCGCCCCCGGCGAGTTCGCCGGGGTCCTCGCCGAGGTGCCGTTCGTCGACGCGCTCAACACGATCCTCGACCCGTCGCTCCCGCTGACCGTCATCGAGTGGGACGAGTGGGGCGACCCGCTGCACAACCCCGAGGTGTACGAGTACATGAAGTCGTACTCGCCCTACGAGAATGTGCGTGACGTGACGTATCCGCCGATACTCGCGATCACCTCGTTCAACGACACCCGGGTCTTCTACCACGAGCCGGCCAAGTGGATCGCGCGGCTGCGCGACACCGCGAAGGGCGGGCCGTTCCTGCTGAAGACCGAGATGGGGGCCGGGCACGGTGGTCGCAGCGGGCGCTACGACGCGTGGCACGAGGAGGCGTTCGCGCTGTCCTGGATTCTCGACCGACTTGGAGTGACCGCATGACGTATGTCGCCGCCGCCGACCGCTATGGGCCGATGCCCTACAACCGGACCGGGCGCAGTGGGCTGAAGTTGCCGGCGGTGTCGCTGGGGCTGTGGCACAACTTCGGTGACGACAAGCCGATCGAGTCGCAGCGGGCGATCCTGCGCCGCGCGTTCGACCGCGGGGTGACCCACTTCGACCTGGCCAACAACTACGGCCCGCCCTACGGCTCGGCGGAGAAGAACTTCGGCACGATCTTCGCCCAGGACTTCCGGCCGTACCGCGACGAGCTGATCCTGTCGACCAAGGCCGGCTACGACATGTGGCCGGGGCCCTATGGCGAGTGGGGTTCGCGCAAATACGTGCTGGCCAGCCTCGACCAGTCGCTGAAGCGGATGGGCGTCGACTACGTCGACATCTTCTACAGCCACCGGTTCGACCCGGAGACCCCTCTTGAGGAGACGATGGGCGCGCTCGACACGGCCGTCCGGTCGGGGCGGGCGCTGTACGCGGGCATCTCGTCCTACTCCCCGGAGAGGACCGTGGAGGCGTACGAGATCCTGAAGTCGCTCGGCACGCCGCTGCTGATCCACCAGCCGTCCTACTCGATGCTCAACCGGTGGATCGAGGGCGGGCTGCTCGACAGCCTCGGTGACCTGGGTGTCGGGTGCATCGCGTTCTCCCCGCTGGCGCAGGGCATGCTGACCGACCGCTACCTGAACGGCGTGCCCGAGGGGTCGCGGGCCTCGCAGGGCAAGTCGCTCAGCCCCGACCTCCTCACCGAGGAGACGCTGCGGCACATCCGTACACTCAACGATCTGGCCAAGGAGCGCGGCCAGACGCTGGCGCAGATGGCCCTGGCCTGGGCGCAGCGCGACGAGCGGGTGACCTCGGTGCTGATCGGGGCGAGCAGCGTCAAGCAGCTCGACGACAGCCTCGACTCGGTCAAGAACCTGCGGTTCACCGACGCGGAGCTCGACGCGATCGACAAGGACGCGGTCGAGGCCGGCATCAACCTGTGGAAGCGCAGCAGCGACGGCTAGAGCTGGTCGTTGCGCTGGAGCCAGGTGAACGAGGCCCACCCCGGGAGGACCGGGAGCCAGAAGGTCATCAGGCGGAACAGCAGCACGGCCGAGGCGGCCACCGGCTGGGGCAGCCCGGCGACGGTGAGACCCGCCGTGAGGGACAGTTCGACCGCGCCGAGGCCACCGGGCGTCGGCGCGGCCGAGCCGATGGCGTTCCCGGCGAGGAAGACGACGGCGACGGCGGTGATGCTCAGCTCACCGCCGAACGCCTTCACGCAGGCGGCCAGGCAGATGACGAAAGAGACCGTGACCAACACTGTCCCGGTCACGGCCTCGATGATCTTCGCAGGCGATTGGAGCACGTCGAGCAGCCGGGGCACCACGCCGCTGAACAGCGACCTGACCCGCGTCGAGAGCATCCGCCGCAGCGGCGGCACGGCCAGGATGATCACCATCACGACGGCGGCGGCGAGCAGGGAGATCAGGATCCCGCGTGACGGGGTGAGCGAGGGCGCCGCCTGGGTGCCGGTCAGATATCCCGACAGCACCAGCAGCAGGATGTGGGAGGCCAGCCCGATGAGCTGCGAGGCGCCCACGCTGGCCACCGCCTGCCCGGCGGGGATTCCGCGTTTCTGCAGGTAGCGCGTGTTGATCGCGACACCGCCGACGGCGGCGGGCGCGACCAGCTTGACGAACGACGAGGCGAGCTGGACCAGCACCGTGCGCCCGAAGGGCAGCTGCTCGGGCACGAACCCGCGCAGCATCGAGGCGGCGGCCAGGTAGCTGGCCGCGGCGGCGACCAGGGCGACCCCGCCCCAGCCCCAGTGGGCGCTGGTGATCACCGTGATCAGGTTGACCTGGCTGAGCTGCGACAGCACCAGATAGGCGGCGATGGCGCTGGCGATGATCGTGACGAGGGTCCGGGGCCGGAACCGTTCGAGCCGGACCTCCTCGACGGCGGCCTGCGGCTTGAGCGCGACGATCTGCTCGCGCAGGGCGGGCAGCAGGTTCTTGTGCTTGCGGGCGGCGGTCCGGGTCTCGCGGGCGAGCGCGATGCGCTGGAGCAGCGGCAGCGCCGAGGCGACGGTGTCGGCGCCGAGCACGGCCGCGCCGGTCTTGACGGCCCGTTCGGGGCCGACCCGCAGGCCCAGGTAGGCCAGCAGCTGCGCGACGTCGAGGCGCAGCAGCAGGTCACCGGCGGCGATCTCGCCCGACCGGGCGTCGACGAGCACGATGCGGCCGTCGGCCGACAGGTGGATCGACTCGCCGGTCAGGTGGCGGTGGGCCAGCCGGCGGGCGTGCAGCAGGCGTACCTGCTCCCACATCTCGGCCAGGAGTTCGTCGCCGAGGTCCTCGTCGGGGAGGTCTTCGATCGGGCGGCTCTCGACGTGTTCGTAGGCCAGCAGGGCGGCCTCGGTGCCGATCTCGCTGGTGCCGAGCAGTTTGGGGGTGCTGGCCCCGGCGGCCTGGGCGGCGTACGCCATCAGGGCCTCGCGCTCCAGCTCGGCCCGCAGCGACCGGATGGCCCTTCTGCGGGTCTCGCTGTTGAGCCGCAGCCGCCGCCAGAGGCGGTAGACGACCCCGGCGACCTGCCGGTCGCGGTCGAGGACGGTCACCGACAGGCGGCTGGTGTCGGCCGTGCCGACGATGTAGCGGCGGCTGCCGGAGCTGTCGTCGTCGATCCGGCGGGCGCTGACGATCGAGAAGCCGAGACGCCTGAGCGCGGCCACGACGGCGCTGCCGGGCGGCCGGGTGTTGGCGCTGCCGACGCCGTAGAGGGTGGCGAAGCCGACGAACAGCCCCACCAGGTAGGTCACGATCGCGCCCAGCACGGTGATCTTCGCGGACGTGAACAGCGCGAAGAAGTCGAGGATCAGGGCGACCCACATCAGCGCCCGCCAGCGTGGCCGCCGGGACATCCGCACGGCCGTGGCGTAGGCGATCGCCGGGGTGAGGACCGTGTTGAGCGGCTCCACGTCGCGGTTGCCGGTGAGGAGCTGGCGCAGCTCGACCGGGCCGGAGTTGACCACCCACTCGCCGAGCGCGTAGGAGAGCAGCAGGGCCAGGATCGCCGCGATCAGCCCCTGGGCGACCCGCATGCCGTCGCGGTGGAAGACCCGTTCGACGGCGAAGGCGACCGGCACGGCCAGCACGGCGACGCCGCCCAGCAGCCCGGCGATCGAGGAGATCCACTCGGGCGCCCGGCCGGTGCCCGCCTGGACGTCGTTCTCCAGCCCGTTGAGCGTCCGCTGGGCGACCAGGGCGAGCAGCACGACCGCCGTGATCGCCAGCAGCGTCATCAACAGCCGGAGCAGGTCGGACGGCCGGCGGATGCGCTGCGGCAGCAGGGGCTCGACGACGAGGACGACCCCGGAATCCGGGGACGTCAGCGAGTCGTCCTTTTCTTTGATGCCCCTCACCACCGTGATTGTCTGCGATCTTTGTTGCCAGTGTCCACAATCGGATGTCACGGCTCAGCGACCTGACCCCCCGAGTCCCCCCGAGGACGAGTCTATGGATCGGGGCCCGTTTCGCGCCGACGCGCCGTAACCCCGGAACCTGGCCGGAAACATTGTGCGACTGCCAGTCTGGTGCCGCCTTCCCCCGGCCCGTTCGTCAAGGGGGAAACTGTGCGCATTGTGGTGACTGCGGCTCTGGTGCTGACAACGACCGGTCTGTCGGCCGATCCGGGGCTGGACGAGGCGGTCACCGAGCCGAACGTCTTCGCCCACGTTCAGGCCCTGGCCGAAATAGGCGAGCTGCACGGCAACCGGGCGGTCGGCAGCGCAGGTTACGAGGCCTCGGCCCAGTACGTCGAGCGCGTGCTCCGCGCGGCCGGCTACCAGGTGACCTCGCAGACGTTCACGCTGCCGCACTACCGCGAGGTGAGCCCGGCGGTGGTGACCGCGGCCGGTGTCCCGGTCACCGCGGCGACCTTCGCCTATTCCCCGTCGGGCCGGGTCTCGGGGCCCGCGCAGGCCGCCGGGACCGGCTGCCACGAGGCCGACTGGGCCGGGTTCCGGCGCGGCTCGATCGCGGTGACCAACCGGGGCGGCTGCCCGTTCCGGGTGAAGGCCGACTGGGCCGTCTGGGCCGAGGCGGGCGCGCTGATCGTGGTCAACTCCAAGCCCGGTGAGCTGAAGGGGTCGCTGAGCGAGCCGGGCGTGACGCTCCCGGTCGTGGGCGTGGCCCCCGAGGCGCGCTTCGAGGGGACGGTGACGGTGGAGACCAGCACCGCCTCCTCCACCAAGTCCACCCGGAACGTGATCGCGCAGACCACCCAGGGCGACCCCGACGACGTGCTGGTCCTCGGGGCGCATCTCGACTCGGTGGAGGCCGGGCCGGGGATCAACGACAACGGCTCCGGGGTCGCGGTCGTGCTGGAGATCGCCACCCAGATGGCCCGGATGCGGCCCGAGCGGGCGGTCCGGTTCGCGTTCTGGGGGGCCGAGGAGGTCGGCCTGATCGGGTCGACCCACTACGTGAAGGGCCTGTCGCCGCAGGAGAAGGCCAAGATCGCCGGTTACGTCAACCTCGACATGGTCGCCACCAAGAACCACGCCAACGGGATCTACGACAGCGACAACGCGATCGAGGACGCCGCCAGGGAGTTCTACGAGCGGCGCGGGCTGCCCGCCGAGGAGGTCGCGTTCGACGGCCGGTCGGACTACGGGCCGTTCATGAAGGCCGGGATCCCGGCGGGCGGCATCTTCACCGGCGCGGAGGACATCAAGACCCCGGAACAGGCCCAGCGATACGGCGGCTCCGGGAACCAGGCGTACGACCCGTGCTACCACAAGCTCTGCGACACGATCGAGAACGTGAACCGGCAGGTCCTCGACGTGAGCGGCGACGCCGTGGCCTCCATGGTGGAGAAGCTCGCCTTCGACAGGGGCCCCGTACGATGACGAGATGGAATTGCGGGTTCTGGGGGCATGTCCTCTTGATTGTCCGGATACGTGCTCGTGGGTGGTGACCGTCCGGGACGGTGAGGCCACCTCGTTGCGGGGCAACAAGGAGCAGCCCTACACGCGGGGCGCGCTCTGCGTGAAGGTGAACCGCTACCTGGAACACGCCGCCTCGCCCGAGCGGATCCTCCACCCGATGAAGCGAGTCGGGCCGAAGGGCTCCGGGGAGTTCGAGCGCATCAGCTGGGACGAGGCGCTCGACATCCTCGCCACGAAGCTGCGGGAGATCGTCGACGAGCACGGGGGCGAGGCCATCTGGCCCTACCAGGGCACCGGCACGCTCGGTTTCGTCCAGGGCGAGTCGGGCCTGGCCGGGCGGCGCTTCTGGAACGCCCTCGGGGCCTCCTTCCACGACATGAACATCTGCTCGCGGGCTGGGAACGACGGCCTCCGGCTGACCATGGGCACCCCCGGCGGCATGGACCCCGAGACGTTCGCGCTGTCGAAGCTGATCCTCCTGTGGGGCACCAACACCCTGACCTCGGGCCACCACCTGTGGAAGTTCATTCAGGACGCCCGCGCGAACGGCGCCCACATCGTCGCGATCGACCCCATCCGCACCCGCACCGCCGAGCAGGCCGACGAGCACCTGCCCATCGCGCCGGGCACCGACGGGGCGCTGGCGCTGGGTCTGCTGCACGTCGTCCTCGAAGAGGGCGCCGAGGACCACGACTACCTGGAGAACCACACACTCGGCTGGGACGAGTTCCGCGCCGAGATCCTCCAGTACCCCCCGTCGCGGGTCGCCGAGATCACCGGCCTGCCCGAAGAGGACATCCGCGCCCTGGGCCGGCGGCTCGCGCACACCCGCCCGACCGGCATCCGCGCCACGATGGGCATCCAGCGCCACGAGGGCGGCGGCTCGGCCATGCGGCTGATCGCCTGCATCCCCGGCGTGACCGGCGACTGGCGCCACCCCGGCGGCGGCGTGGCCTTCTCGACCTCGGCCCACGTGCCGCTGAAAGTGGACCACCGCCCCGAGCTGCTCCCCCACCCGGTGCGCAGCCTCACGATGACCCGCCTCGCCGACAGCCTCGACGACTCGGTCAAATGCCTCTGGGTGTACGGCGCCAACCCGATGGGCTCCACCTCCGACCAGAACCGGATCAGGCAGAGGCTGCTCCGCGACGACCTGTTCACCGTGGTCATGGAGCAGTTCCCCACCGACACCGTCGACTACGCCGACGTCGTGCTCCCGGCCACCATGCAGATCGAGCACCTGGACCTGCACGAGGGCTACGGCCACATGTATCTGATGTGGAACGAACCGGCCGTCGCCCCCGCCGGGGAGGCGCTGTCGACCACGGAGACCTTCCGCCGCCTGGCCGCGAAGATGGGCCTGACCCATCCCGCGCTGCACGCCACCGACCTGGAGATCGCCGCCGAGCTCCTGGAGGGCACTCCCACGATCCACCTCGACGAGCTGCGCAAACGCGGCTGGGCCCGGCTCGACGTGGCCGACCCCTTCGTGCCCTTCACCGACGGCTTCCCCACCCCGAGCGGCCGGCTGGAGTTCGTCTCCGACCTGGCCGGGAAGGCGGGCCTGCCCCGGGTCGCCACCTACGTGCCGTCCCTGAGCGCCCGCTCGCGCGAGGACGGCCGGCTGACGCTGATCACCCCGGCCTCCCACACCTTCCTCAACACGATCTTCGCCAACAACCCCGAGCTGCTCAGACGCTCGAAGGGCCCGACCGTGGTCGTCCACCCACAGGACGCCGAGCGCCGGGGCCTGGTCCCGGGGTCGCGGGTCAGGGTCTCCAACCGGTTCGGCGCGTTCGAGGGGTCGCTGGAGGTCTCCGACAAGGTCCGTCCGGGCGTGGCGGCCTCTCCGAAGGGCCACTGGCCCAAGCTGAGCGGCGGCGCGAACGCCAACGCGGTCGTCGAGGAACGCGACGCCGACCTGGGCCGGGGCGCCGTCTACCACGACAACCTGGTCGAGATCACCCCAGCTTGAAGCCCTCGTGGCTGGCGGTGAACCCGAGCGAGGCGTAGAAGCGGTGCGCGTCGTGCCGCCGCTTGTCGGTCGTGAGCTGGACGATGCCGCACCCCCGCGCGCGGGCCCGCTCGACCGCCCAGGTCATGAAGGCCCGGCCGAGCCCGCGCCCCCGATGGTCGGCCGCGACCCGGACCGCCTCGACCTGGGCCCGCTCCGCGCCGTCCCGGGACAGTCCGGGGATGTACGTGAGCTGCATCGTCCCCACCACCACACCGCCGACCTCGGCGACCACCAGCTCGTTGCGCGGATCGGCCTCGATCGCGTCGTAGGCGGCCCAGTGGCCCTCGCCCACGGGCGAGACGTGACCACGGGAGCGGGAGATCGCGTCGTCGGCGAGCAGGTCAACGATGCGCGGCACGTCGGCCCTGGTCGCCACGCGGAAGATCGCGGAGCTCGGTCCCATGGGCTCCAGAATGCCCCAAGGGTGCCTCAGGGAGCGCTCAGGGGCTTCCCCGATGCGGACAGACCCTCCGATTCCGCACTCTTGATACATGAACGAACTGACTCGACGCGACGAGATGTCGCTCGCCGGCGCGGCCCTGCGTGGCGCGCCCTGGAAGGCCGCGGCCGTCACCGGCGGAGCGGTCGCGACGACCAGCATCCTGCTGGG
The DNA here is from genome assembly GCF_001570605.1 of Herbidospora cretacea. Lineage (GTDB taxonomy): Bacteria > Actinomycetota > Actinomycetes > Streptosporangiales > Streptosporangiaceae > Herbidospora > Herbidospora cretacea. Next base: position 10,319 of record NZ_BBXG01000024.1, read on the forward strand.
GCTCATCACGGGGTCGGCCGACCTGGCCTGGGCCCTCGGTGTGGGTGTCACCCTGTTCACCCTGGTCGCGTCCATCGGCGCGATCTCCAAGCCGAACGTCGGCGACCGGGTCACCCAGCAGGCCCGCAACTGGTCGCTGCGCCACCCGTGGCGGTTCGCGCTCTACCCGGCGGCCGGCTCGGCGATCCTGATCTACCCGATCCAGCTCGTGCTCGACGGCGAGGGCGTCTTCGGCGCCGCGTGGGACGCGCTCTGGGGCGGCGCGTGGATCTACCTGCTGACCGGCATCGTGGCCATGACCATGCGGGGGCGGGCGGCCCAGAGGTAGCGGAGGCTCGAAGGCTCGCCGGGTGACGCACGTCACCCGGCGAAATAACCGCTTATGGGGGGTTACTGACGGGTAGCATTCCGGTAGAGTTACTCATCAGTAGCACTCATATCGGAGGAGCGGTGATGGGCCACTACAAGAGCAACATCCGCGATCTGGAGTTCAACCTCTTCGAGGTCTTCAACCGGGGTGAACTCTTCGGCTCCGGGCCGTTCGCCGAGATCGACGAGGAGACCGCCCACGCGATCCTCGACGAGGTCGCCAAGCTGGCCGAAGGGCCGATCGCCGCGTCGTTCACCGACGCCGACCGCAACCCCCCGGTCTTCGACCCCGCCACGAGCAGCGTGACGATGCCGAAGAGCTTCGTGGAGTCGTACAACGCCTGGGTCGAGGCCGAATGGTGGCGGCTGGAACTCCAGCCTGAGCTGGGCGGCACCCCCGGACCGCGGTCCCTGAGCTGGGCCATCGCCGAGATGGTGCTGGGCGCCAACCCGGCCGTGTGGATGTTCGCGTGCGGGCCGCAGTTCGCCCACGTGCTCCACACTCTGGGCAACGACGACCAGAAGAGGTTCGCCCAGCTGGCCGTCGACCGCCGCTGGGGCTCCACGATGGTGCTGACCGAGCCCGACGCCGGCTCCGACGTCGGCGCCGGCCGCAGCAAGGCGGTCGAGCAGCCCGACGGCACCTGGCACATCGAGGGCGTCAAGCGCTTCATCACCAGCGCCGAGCACGACATGGCGGAGAACATCTTCCACCTGGTCCTGGCCCGCCCCGAAGGCCACGGCCCCGGCACCAAGGGCCTGTCGCTGTTCCTGGTGCCCAAGTTCCTGGTCGACCTGGACACCGGCGAGCTCAAAGAGCGCAACGGCGTCTACGTCACCAACGTCGAGAAGAAGATGGGCCTCAAGGTCTCCACGACCTGCGAACTCACCTTCGGCGACCGGCACCCCGCGATCGGCTACCTGGTCGGCGACAGCCACGAGGGCATCAAGCAGATGTTCACGGTGATCGAGAACGCCCGCATGATGGTCGGCACCAAGGCCATCGCCACGCTCTCCACCGGCTACCTCAACGCCCTCGACTACGCCAAGAACCGTCTCCAGGGCGCCGACCTGACCAAGATGGCCGACAAGACGGCCCCCCGGGTCCCGATCACCGCCCACCCCGACGTCCGCCGCGAGCTGATGCTCCAGAAGTCCTACGTCGAGGGCATGCGCGCGCTGGTCCTCTACACGGCCACCTTCCAGGACGCCGTCCAGGTCGCCCAGTCGGAGGGCCGCCGCGACGAGATGGCCGAGGCGGTCAACGACCTGCTGCTCCCGATCGTCAAGGGCGTCGGCTCCGAGCGGTCCTACGAGCTGCTCGCCCGCTCGCTCCAGACCCTCGGCGGGTCGGGCTTCCTGCAGGACTACCCGATCGAGCAGTACATCCGGGACGCCAAGATCGACTCCCTCTACGAGGGCACCACGGCGATCCAGGGCCTGGACCTGTTCTTCCGCAAGGTGCTGCGCAACCAGGGCGCCGCGCTGGGCGAGATCCTCGGCCAGATCAAGGCGTTCGCCGCCTCCGACGCCGGCAACGGCCGCCTCAAGGTCGAGCGCGGCCTGCTCGGCGACGCCGCCGACGAGGTCAAGGCGATGGCCGACACGATGGCCGGCTGGGCGATCTCGTCGCTGGAGTCGCCGAAGGAGGTCTACAAGGTCGGCCTCAACACCACCCGGTTCCTGATGGCGCTCGGCGACGTGATCATCGGATGGCTGCTGCTCCGGCAGGCCGAGATCGCGCTGAAGAACCTCGCCGACCACGACGACGACTTCTACGCCGGCAAGGTCACCGCGGCGACCTTCTTCGCCGCCAACGTGCTGCCCCGCATCGAGTCGGAGCGGCGCATGCTGGCGGCGACCACGCAGGAGCTGATGGACCTGCCGGAGAGCGCCTTCTAACCGAGCGGGAACTGCACGGCCGCCCGGCCCGCCAGGATCGGCTTGATGACGTCGTCGATCAGTTTCAGGTGGACCGGGTGGTCGCGGTAGACGACGTAGTCGTCGGCCGAGTCGAAGTCGGCCACGATGCCGAGGTCGAAGGTGCCTTCGCTGACCTTGGCGTCGGTACCGATGACGTATTTCCTGACCTCGGGGATGGCGACCGGGAGCGTCTCCAGCCCCGCGACGACGGCGGCCTTCTGCTCGTCGGTGGCCTCGTCGATCCAGCGCAGCAGCACAATGTGACGGAACATGGGCGTCAGCCTAGGACGTCGTCCAGTGCCACTCGATGGAGGCCCGCTCCCGGCGGGCCGTCAGCCACTCCCCGAACGCCGCCCGCCCGGCCATCGCCAGTGTCTCGGAGTCGGCGCCGGCGGCCCGGCGCTCCAGCACCAGGCCGGTGAGATAGCCCCTCTCGAAGGCCACCGGGCCCACCAGCGTGTCGCGCGGCGCGTGCCGCAGCGGGGCCGGCAGGTCGCGGGCCAGGCGGGTGCCGACGACGACGGCCGCCTCGGGGCAGCCGAGCAGCCCGCCGAGGCCGCGCAGGATCTCCCCGTTCACCGGGTGGGCGCTGGTCACCCACATGGCCCTGACCTGGTCGAAGTCGTCTTGATGGTGGGCCAGATAGCCGGGCGCGAGCTCGGCCTCCTTGCGGCGGCGGAACCGGCGGCGGCGGGCGATCAGGGTGATGAACCCCTCGAACTGGCCTCCGCTCATGCCCATCTCGGCCACCCACGCCAGGGTCTCGGCCCGGTCGCGCAGGGGGACGCCGTCGCGGAACTCCTCGGCGGCGGCGCGCAGGTCGTCCTCGGTCAGCGGTTCGACGTCGGCCCGCACCTCGGCCCTGATCAGGCAGTGGTCGACGATCTCGTCGTGGATCGCGCGGTCACGGTGGGAGAGCTGGCGGACCATCGTGACGGCCTCGGCGATCGGCAGGTGGACGTCGTCCACCCGGACGAGGCAGTCCGCGACGCGATGGGAGGCCGTGGACTCCGTGATCACTGACTCCTGCTCCTCTCGGACAGCGTTCCCGACGCCGTGCCGCGCGGCGAGGCCCGTTTCCGAGGGGGCCCGGCACCGCCTCGCCGCGCGACGGTCAGCGGGTTCCGTCCGGGAACCCGCCTCCGACGGTAGAAGGAGTCACTTGGGGATCACTGGTGCCGACTTGCAGGCCTCTTGCGTCACGACCCGTCACGACCACGCCAGCATGCGGAGCGGATCCTCCAGCATGGCGCCGACGTCGCGGAGCACGTAGGAGCCCAGCTCGCCGTCGATCACCCGGTGGTCGAACGACAGCGCGAGCGTGGTGACCTTGCGGACCACGATCTGCCCGTCGACCACCCACGGCATGTCCCTGATCTGGCCGAACGCCAGGATCGCCGACTCGCCGGGGTTGAGGATCGGGGTGCCCGCGTCGATGCCGAAGACGCCGACATTGGTGATCGTGACGGTGCCGCCGGACATCTCGGCCGGGGTGCTCTTCCCGGCCCTGGCCCGCTCGGTCAGGTCCCTGAGCGCCGTGGCGAGCTCCGGCAGGGTGAGCGCCTGCGCGTCCTTGATGTTCGGGACGACCAGGCCGCGCGGGGTCGCCGCCGCGATGCCCAGGTTGACCTGCTTCTTGAGGATGATCGCCTCGTCGGTCCAGGTCGAGTTGGCCTGCGGATACCGCTTCATCGCGGTGACCAGGGCCCTGGCCACCAGCAGCAGCGGCGAGACCTTGACGTCGGCGAAGTCGGGCAGCTCGCGGAGCCGCCGCACCGCGTTCATCGTCTCGGTGACGTCGACCTGCAGGAACTCGGTCACGTGAGGCGCGGTGAACGCGCTCGACACCATCGCTGCGGCGGTGGCCTTGCGCACCCCGCGTACCGGAATGAAATCCTGCTCCGCCGCCGCCACCGCGGCGACCGCGGGGGCGGCGGGCGCGGCCTGCGCGGCGAGCACGTCGTCGCGGGTGATCGACCCGTTCGGCCCGCTGGGCGCGACGACGGCCAGATCGACCCCGAGGTCCCTGGCCAGCTTCCGGACCGGCGGCTTCGCCAGCACGGCGACGCGACGGTCCGAGCCGTTGGAGAGGGGAACGGGCTCGGCGGCCGGCCTGTCGGGCACCGCCGAGGGGCTCTTGCGGGCCCTGCGCTTGCTCGGGCCCTGCTTCACGCCGTAGCCGACCAGCACCGGCTCCCGCTTCTGGGGCTCCTCGGGGACCAGGCTCTCGGTCAGCGCCTCCTCGGTCGCGTCGTCGACGGTGATGATGACGTTGCCGACGTCGACCGTCTCGCCCTCGGCGGCGAAGAGCGCGGCCACCTCGCCCTCGAACGGCGACGGGAGCTCGACGACCGCCTTGGCGGTCTCGATCTCGACGATGATCTGGTTGACCTTCACGGTGTCGCCCACGGCGACGTGCCAGCGGACGATCTCGGCCTCGGTCAGGCCCTCGCCCACGTCGGGCAGCTTGAAGTCACGTTTCATCCGGACGGCTCCTAGTAACCGAAGACGCGGTCGACGGCCTCGAGGATCCGGTCGAGGTCGGGCAGGTAGTGGTCTTCCAGCCGCGACGGCGGATAGGGCGTGGAGAACCCGCCCACCCGCAGCACCGGCGCCTCCAGGCGGTAGAAGCACTGCTCGGTCACCCGGGCCGCGATCTCACCGCCGAGCCCGTTGAAGACCGGCGCCTCGTGGACGACCACGCAACGCCCGGTGCGGTTGACTGCGTCGCGGACGACCGGCATGTCGAGCGGGTTGAGCGAGCGCAGATCGATGACGCCGACCGAGCGCCCGTCCTCCTCCGCGGCGGCGGCCGCCTCCAGGCAGGTCTTCACCATGGGGCCGTAGGCGACGAGGGTGACGTCGTCGCCCTCGCGGGCCACACGGGCCCGGTCGAGCGGCAGGCCGGGGGCGCCGAACTCGACGTCGGCCTTGTCCCAGTAGCGGCGCTTGGGCTCGAAGAACACCACGGGGTCGTCGCAGCGGACCGCGTCCTGGATCATGGTGTAGGCGTCGACCGGGTTGGAGCAGGCCACCACCCGCAGGCCGGCCGTGTGGGTGAAGTAGGTCTCGGGCGACTCGCTGTGGTGCTCGACGGCGCCGATGCCGCCGCCGCAGGGGATGCGGACGACCACCGGCAGTTTGAGCTTGCCCAGGGAGCGCAGGGGCATCTTGGCGAGCTGGGTGATGATCTGGTCGGCGGCCGGGAAGACGAAGCCGTCGAACTGGATCTCGCAGACCGGGCGGTAGCCCCGCAGCGCCAGGCCGATCGCGGTGCCGATGATGCCCGACTCGGCGAGCGGGGTGTCGATGACCCGGTCTTCGCCGAAGTCCTTCTGCAGGCCGTCGGTGACCCGGAACACGCCGCCGAGCTTGCCGACGTCCTCGCCCATGACGAGCACCTTCGAGTCGGCGTCCATCGCCGCGCGCAGACCCTCGTTGAGGGCCTTGGCCAAGGTCAGAGTGGTCACTGGGCCCCCTCGAAGCCGCTCATGTACGTGGTGAACTGCTCGCGTTCCTCGTCGACGAGGGCGTGGGGCTCGGCGTAGACGTGGTCGAACATCGCGCCGGGCTGCGGGTCGGCGAGGGCCAGGCAGCGGGCCCGCAGGTCGCGGCCGAGCTGGTCGGCCTCGGCCTCGATCTTGTCGAAGAACTCCTGGTCGGCCAGCTGGTTCCTGAACAGGTAGGCCTTGACCCGCTCGATCGGGTCTTTGAGCTTCCACGCCTCCAGCTCGTCGGCGACCCGGTAGCGCGTCGGGTCGTCGGAGGTGGTGTGGGCGCCCATGCGGTAGGTGAACGCCTCGACCAGGGTCGGGCCGTTGCCCTCGCGGGCGTTGCGCAGCGCCGCCCGGGTGACCGCCAGGCACGCGAACACGTCGTTGCCGTCGACCCGGATGCCGGGGAAGCCGAACCCGCTGGCCCGCTTGTAGAGGGGGATCTTCGACTGCTTCTCCAGCGGCTCGGAGATGGCCCACTGGTTGTTCTGGCAGAAGAACACGACCGGCGCGTTGAAGACGGACGCCCAGATGAAGGCCTCGTTCACGTCGCCCTGGGAGGTGGCGCCGTCGCCGAAGTAGACGAGCGAGGCGGCCTCGGCCCCGTCGCGCTGGATGCCCATGGCGTAGCCGACCGCGTGGAGGGTCTGCGAGCCGATGACGATCGTGTAGAGGTGGAAGTTGTGCTCGATCGGGTCCCAGCCGCCGTGGTTGACGCCGCGGAACAGGCCGAGCAGGTGGAGCGGGTCGACCCCGCGGCACCAGGCGACGCCGTGTTCGCGGTAGGTGGGGAAGGCCATGTCGGCGTCGGTCATCGCCCGGCCGGAACCGACCTGGGCGGCCTCCTGGCCGAGCAGCGAGGCCCACAGGCCGAGCTCTCCCTGCCGCTGGAGGGCCACCGCCTCCAGGTCGACCCGCCGGACCAGAACCAGGTCACGGTAGAGCGACCGGATCTCCTCGGCCGTCAGGTCGATGTCGTAATCAGGATGCTCGACCCGTTCGCCCTCGGGTGTGAGGAGCTGAACGAGTTCCGGGGGTGTCGTAGGGGCAGTCATGCGCCACTCCTGGGCATTCGGGGTCGTACACGAATGGGGTCTCCATCGCGTTCTGACCGGTTCTCTACGCTTCCGTCCCGTTTGGTGGTGGAACGTCCGCGCATGCGGACATGGTGGCAGACATCACTCCTGGCCTCCACACCCATTTCCACACCTTTCCGGTTCCCCTCCGACCTGCGGCCACACCATCCACAGCCTGTGGATAAGCTTGTCGCGCTCACTCCCCATCCTTGAGCCGGAGCGAGCCGCTGACGGCACGGCCGGCTGCGGCTCGGGCCGTGAACCCGCCGCACAAGAAGGAGCACCCCAAGTGGCGCGCGTGATCGTCGATGTCATGCTCAAGCCGGAGATCCTCGACCCGCAGGGTCAGGCCATCGCCCGCGCGCTCCCCCGTCTGGGGTTCGCCGGCGTTTCGGACGTGCGCCAGGGTAAGCGGTTCGAGGTCGAAGTCGAAGGACCCGCCGACGAGGCGGCGATCGCCGAGGTCAGGAAGATGGCCGAAACCCTGCTGGCCAATACCGTGATCGAAGACTTCGTCGTCCGCGTCGAGGGGTAAAACAGTACATTCCACTCGACCCGAACTCCGCAAAGGGGCATAAGGGTCGCATGTGGCATCCGTAAACCGGCTCCCTGGTCAGCCTAAATAACAAGAGCGTCATTTTGCGGTTAGCCCTCATCACACAGGGAAGCTCTGCTTAGGTACCGACGACGACCGGGGAGGGAACCCCGTGGACATCGAGTTCTCGCTCGCTCTACCAAGGGATGCGGTAGGCATCCCGATGGTCCGTCGCGTGATCGGAGACGCCCTTCGTTCACTCGGCGTGACGGAGGACTGTGTGTCCGACATCCTCCTCGCCACCTCCGAGGCGTGCGCAAACGCGGTTCGCCACGGCGGGCCCTCCGCCCGCTACCAGGTCGAAGCGGCCATCGACGACGGCCGCTGCGAGCTCCGTGTGGTCGACGGTGGGCGTGGGCTCACCGCGATCCCGCAGCGCTACCCCTCCGGCGAGGTCGAGAACGGACGCGGAATCCTCATCATGCAGGCCGTGGTCGATGAGATCTCCTTCGACATCACCCCTGGCAGCGGCACCACCGTGCGCCTCTGCAAGGAGCTCGACTGGGACCACGACGCCATCGCTCTCTCGATGGCCAAAGACCGCGAGCTCGCCGCCGTCTGAGCCCTGTCAGCCCACCCGACGACCCACTCGACGTGGTCCGATAACCTGAGGCGTACCGCCAACGACCGCCGGCAGTAAAGAGCCGGTGTCTTCGCGCGCGCTTTTGGAGGCTCGGACCATGCGGGTGGGCGTCGTCACCTTTCCCGGAACACTAGACGACCAGGACGCGGCGCGTGCGCTGCGGCTGGCCGGTGCCGAGGCGGTGCCCCTGTGGCACGCCGACCACGACCTCAAGGGGGTGGACGCGGTCTTCCTCCCCGGCGGGTTCTCCTACGGCGACTACCTCCGGTGCGGGGCGATCTCGCGGTTCGCGCCCCTGATGACCGAACTCGTCCCCGCCGCCCAGGCCGGGCTGCCGGTGCTCGGCACCTGCAACGGCTTCCAGATCCTCTGCGAGGCGCAGCTGCTGCCGGGCGCGCTCGTCCGTAACGCGGGCCTCCACTACGTCTGCCGCGACCAGGGCATCCGCGTCGACAACGCGACGACCGCCTGGACCGCCGACTTCTCCGAGGGCCAGGAGATCACCCTCCCGGTCAAACACGGCGAGGGCCGCTACGTCGCCGACGCCGGGACGCTGGCCGAGCTGGAGTCCTCCGGCCGGGTGGTCTTCCGCTACACCGGGTCGAACCCCAACGGCTCGCTCAACGACATCGCCGGCATCACCAACGAGGCCGGCAACGTCGTCGGCCTGATGCCCCACCCCGAACACGCCGTCGAAGAGCTGACCGGCGCCCCCGGGGTCGACGGGCGCGGGTTCTTCTCCTCGATCGTCCGGAAGCTGGTGGACGCATGAATCTCGACACCGTCAAGCGGGCGGAGCAGAGCCCAGACGAGCACATGCCGTTCGCCGAGCTCGGCATGAAGCGCGACGAGTACGACCGGGTGGTGGCGATCCTCGGCCGCCGCCCGACCGGCTCCGAGCTGGCCATCTACTCGGTCATGTGGAGCGAGCACTGCTCCTACAAGTCGTCCAAGGTGCACCTGCGGCAGTTCGGCACCAAGGCCCCCAAGTCCGAGGCGCTGCTGGTCGGCATGGGCGAGAACGCCGGCGTCGTCGACATCGGCGACGGCTGGGCGGCCACCTTCAAGATCGAGTCGCACAACCACCCGTCCTACGTCGAGCCCCACCAGGGCGCGGCCACCGGGGTCGGCGGGATCGTCCGCGACATCATGTCGATGGGCGCGCGGCCGGTCGCGGTGATGGACTCGCTGCGGTTCGGCGGGCTCGACCAGGGCGACACCCGCCGGGTGCTGCCGGGCGTGGTCGAGGGCATCTCCCACTACGGCAACTGCCTGGGCCTGCCCAACATCGGCGGCGAGGTCGTCTTCGACCCCTGCTACATCGGCAACCCGCTGGTCAACGCGCTCTGCGTCGGCCTGCTCCGCAAAGACCAGATCAAGCTGGCCACCGCCCCCGGGCCCGGCAACAAGGTCGTGCTCTTCGGGGCCCGCACCGGCGCCGACGGCATCGGCGGCGCCTCGGTCCTGGCGTCGGCGACCTTCGAGGACGAGTCGCAGGCCAAGCGGCCCGCCGTCCAGGTCGGCGACCCGTTCATGGAGAAGCTGCTGATCGAGTGCTGCCTGGAGCTCTACCAGGCCGACGTGGTCGTCGGCATCCAGGACCTCGGCGCGGCCGGGGTGTCCTGCGCGACCACCGAGCTCGCGGCCAAGGGCACCGGCGGCATGGACGTCGACCTCAACCTCGTCCCGCTGCGCGATCCCACGCTGCGGCCCGAGGAGATCCTCATGAGCGAGTCGCAGGAACGCATGATGGCCGTGGTCACGCCCGGCGACATCGACGCGTTCCTGGCGATCTGCGCGAAGTGGGACGTCCCGGCGACCGTGATCGGCGAGGTGACCGACACCGGCCGCCTGGTGATGACCTGGGACGGCGAGGTGATCGTCGACATCCCGCCGGGCACCGCCGCCGACGACGGCCCCGTCTACGAGCGCCCCTTCCACGAGCCGCTCGGCCAGCACGACCTCAACCTCGACACCCCCGACTCCCTGGAGCGCCCGGCCGACCTGCGGGAGACGCTGCTCCAGCTCGTCGCGTCGCCGAACCTGTCGTCGCGCGAGTGGGTGACCTCCCAGTACGACCGCTACGTGCGCGGCAACACCGTGCTCGCCCAGCCGGCCGACGCCGGGCTGCTGCGGGTCAGCGAGGTCATGCCAGGCGCCGAGGACACCACCCGGGGCATCGCGCTGGCGACCGACGGCAACGGCCGCTACGCCAAGCTCGACCCCTACGCCGGCGCGCAGCTCGCGCTGTCGGAGGCCTACCGCAACGTGGCCGTCACCGGGGCGACCCCGCTGGCGGTGACCAACTGCCTCAACTTCGGCTCGCCGGAGGACCCCGAGGTCATGTGGCAGTTCGCCGAGGCGGTGCGCGGCCTGGCCGACGCCTGCAAGACCCTCGGGGTGCCGGTGACCGGCGGCAACGTGTCGTTCTACAACCAGACCGGCACGGCCGCGATCAACCCGACGCCCGTGGTGGGCGTGCTCGGCGTCATCGACGACGTCGCCAAGCGGGTGAGATCCGGGTTCACCGCCGAGGGGCTGCGCGTGGTGCTGCTGGGCGCGACCTACGACGAGTTCGGCGGGTCGGAGTGGGCCCACATCGCCCACAACCACCTGGGCGGGCTGCCGCCCCGGGTGAACCTGGAGGCCGAGCGCGACCTGGCGTCCGTGCTGACCGAAGCGGCCCGGCAGGGCCTGCTCGAAGGGTCCCACGACCTGTCCGACGGCGGGCTCGGCATCGCGCTCGCCGAGGCGTGCCTGGCCCAGGGCATCGGCGCGACCGTCTCGCTGCCGGGCGGCGACGCGTTCGTCGACCTGTTCTCCGAGTCGGCGGCGCGGGTGCTGGTCTGCCTCAAGCCGGAGAACTTCGAGACGCTGACCGACCTGTGCGCCCGCCTCGACGTCCCCTGCTACGGCCTGGGCGAGACCGGCGGCGACCGCCTGGTCGTCGAGGGTGTGCTGGAGGCCACGGTGGCCGAACTGCGGACCTCTCACGAGGCCACGCTCCCGGGCGTGTTCGGCTGACTGAATCCGTAGGAAAAGAGCCCCTCCGGCGCCGATCCGGAGGGGCTCTGTCATGCGTACGAGCATTGGGGCCCCCACGACCCCAAAGCCTGTGACAGCAGGTGACAGAGAGATAGACGAGCAAGGTGCGCCGTTGGATGTCCGGCGAACATCACGTCTTCGCATCGGTGAACGCGTATTAATCCCTGGTACGCCCTCTTCGCGTTGGCCGCGCTCCCATGCAGCGGAATAATCGGCTCCGTTCGGGATGAACCCGCACTTCACGTCAGGCTGACTCCGGAGGACCTCCGTGGCCTCGAACGACCAAGACCCCTTCCTGCCACCGGCGACGCAGCCGGTCAGAGGGGTCGTCTGGTTCATTCACATGATCGTGCCGATGCTGGGCCTGTGGCTGCTGCTGGCCCATCCCGTGGACGAGGACCCGCACACCGTCGACCTCGACCACGTCTGGCAGCACAACCCGAGCCACTTCTGGCTGGTCCTCGTGGTGGCCGGGGTGAACCTGGTGCTCGGAGTGCTGATCAGCCAGGCGTCGGCGCGGCGCAGGGACGCCCGGCTGCTGCTGGTCTCGCTGGTCTTCCTGAGCAGCGCCGGGTTCTTCACCCTCCACGCGCTGAGCACCCCGGCGGTCATCCTGCCCGGCGCCACGGTCGGCTTCGACCTGGCCCACCCGGTCGGTCTGATGATCGCCTCGGTGTTCGCCTTCCTGTCGGGCCTGCCGCTCGACGACAGGCAGGGCGAGACGGTCCTGCGGCTCCAGCTCCCGCTGCGCGTCGCCGTCGGGCTGCTGCTGGTCGGCTGGGGCGTCGCCTCGCTGGTGCCGGGCCTCACCCCGCTGACCGACAAGCTGCCGCCCGGCGGCATCGGCCTCGGCTACTGGGGGCTGATCGGGGTCTTCCTGTACGTCGCCGCCGCCACCATGATGTACCGCCTGCACCGCAGGCGACCGGCCGCCGTGCTGATCTCCCTGATCACCGCCTACGCCCTGCTGGCCGAGGTGATGATCGCCGGGATCGAGCACCGCAACTGGGCCATCTCGTGGTGGCTGTGGCACGTCCTGCTGACGCTCGCGTTCTTCTTCGTGGCCTACTCGGCGTACATCCAGTTCCGGCGCGAGGGCTCCAGCCGGGGGCTGTTCGACGCGGTGACCCTGTCGGCCACCGCCCGGCGCATCCAGGCCCAGTACGAGGAGGCCCTGGAAGAGCTCGTCGCCCACCTGCGCCGCCGGACCGAGTCGGGGACGCCGGTCGCCACCCGGCTGGCCGGGCGCTTCAAGCTGACCGAGGGCCAGGCGGCGGTGCTCGACCGGGCCGGTGAGGCGCTGGCGAGCGAGCGGGAGCTGTCCGAGCGGCTGGGCGCGCTCGTCGAGATCGGCGGCCGGGCCCGGGTGGGCCTGCCGGAGTCGGAGCTGCTGTCGGTGTCGCTGCAGCGGGTGCGGGAGGCGTACGGGGACGTGCGGGTGAGCCTCATGCGCGACGGCGCGCTGTCCCCGCTCGGCGGGCGGGGCGCCCCGGCGCTGACCTCCGGCGAGCTGGCCGTGCTGACCCGGGGAACCCCGGTGGAGATGTCCGGCTCGGTGGTCCACCCGCTGACGGTGAAGGGCCACCTGGCGGGCGCGCTGGCGGTCCCGGTGGGCCGGACCTCCCACGACGCCGCCCTAGCGGCCACGCTGGCCACCCAGCTGTCCATCACGCTGGAGAACGCCCGCCTGTACGGGGAGCTGGAGACCCTCTTCCGCGCCTACATGTCGCCCGACGTCGCCAAGAGCCTGCTCGCCGACCCCAACAAGGCCGCGCTCGGCGGGTCGCTGACCGAGGTCACCGCCCTGTTCGCCGACCTGCGCGGGTTCACCACGTTCTCCGAGAAGGTCGCGCCCGGCGAGATCGTCGACATGCTCAACCGGTTCCACACGGCGGCGGTGCCGTGCATCCTCGGCAACGGCGGCACGATCGTGCAGTTCGTCGGCGACGCCCTGCTGGCGCTGTTCAACGCGCCCGCCGCGCAGCCCGACCACGCGCTCCGGGCGGCCCAGGCCGGTCTGGAGATGCAGCGGGCCGCCGCCCGGGTGTCGGAGGAGGTGCTGCGCGAGCAGGAGGCCGGGCTGCTGTCGGAGGTCGAGTGGCCCAAGTTCCGGGTGGGCGTCAACACCGGCCAGGCGCTGGTCGGCAACATCGGCAGCCCCGAGTTCCGCGGCTTCAACGCCATGGGCGACGCGGTCAACGTGGCCGCCCGCCTCCAGGCGCTGGCCGAACCGGGCTCGGTGGTGATCGGCCAGGCGACCTACGACCAGATCGGCCGGGCCCGCGTCGTGTCGCTCGGCGACCTGTCGCTCAAGGGCAAGGACAACACCGTCCACGCGTACGTTCTGCGTGAATTGGACGAATGAGCATGTCTGACCCAAGACTTGTGGACATGAATTCACCGGAGCCAGGGGAGTTCCTGGCCCTCCTCACCGCCGAGGAGATCGCCGACCTCCGGGCCGCCGGCCGACCCCGGAAGTGGGATCGCGGCGAGACCGTCATGACCGAGGGCGACACCAACGACTGGGTGATCGTGCTGACCGCGGGGCGGGTGAAGGTGTCGTCCCACACGGCGGGCGGCACCGAAGTCGTCCTGGCGGTACGCGGTCCCGGCGCCCTCCTGGGCGACATGTCGGCCGTCGACGGCGGCCCGAGGTCGGGCACGGTCACCGCGCTGGAGCCCATCGAGGCCATCGTCGTCCGTGACTTCGCGTCCTTCCTGCGCGAACACGGGCGGATCGCCGTGCTGCTCCTCCAGCTCATCACCGGCCGCCTGCGCGACTCCGACCGCAAACGGGTCGAATACGGCGCCTTCGACACCACCGGCCGGGTCGCCACCCGCCTGGTCGAACTCGCCGAACGCTACGGCGAGCAGACCTCCGGCGGCCTCAAGGTGATGCTGCCGCTCTCGCAGGACGAACTGGCCGGGTGGACCGGCGCCTCCCGCGAGGCCGTCAGCAAGGCCCTCAGGAGCCTGCGCGACCGCGGCCTGCTGGAGACCGGCCGCCGCCGCGTGATCATCTACGACCTGGACGGGCTGCGCAAGAGAGCCCGGTGAGGTACGCCTGGCAGGTCTGCCTCGTCACCGGCCTGGGGCTGGTCCTCATCGGAGTGGCGGTCAGCACGCTGAACGTGGCGCTGCCCGTGGTCGTCCGCCACTTCGACGCGCCGCCGTTCGCGGCGAGCTGGATCCTGCTGTCGTTCATGCTGGTCAACACGGCGACCCTGGTGTTCTTCGGCCGGGTGGCCGACCTGTTAGGCAGGCGCGGGGTCTATCTGACCGGGTTCGCGCTGTTCACCGTCGCGTCGGGGCTTGCCGGGCTCGCCCCGAACGTGGAAGTGCTGATCGCGATGCGGGCCGTGCAGGCGCTCGGCGCGTCGATGATCCTGGCCAACGGCACGGTCATCATCACCGACGCCTTCCCGCCCGACCGGCTCGGCCAGGGCATGGGCGTCTACATCGGGACGCTGTCGGTCGCCCAGCTGGCCGGGCCGACGGTGGGCGGGCTGATCGCCGACACGCTCGGGTGGCGGTGGATCTTCTGGGTGAACGTGCCGGCCGGGCTGCTCGCGCTGGTGGCCGGGCTGGTGATCCTGCGGCCGGGACGTCCCGCGCGGAAGGCCCCGGTCGACGCGGCCGGCAACCTGGTGATCTTCGCGCTGCTGTCGGCGGCGCTCTACGCGCTGACCGAGGGCTCCCTCCTCGGTCTGGCCGCCGCGGCGGCCCTGGTCCCGGTGCTGGTCGCCGTCGAGCGGCGGGCCGCCAATCCGGTGCTGAACGGCGCGCTGTTCGCGGCCCCGCTGCTCGTCTTCTCCAACCTGGCGTCGTTCTGCGCGGCGCTGGCGCGGTCGTCGCTGATCCTGCTGGCCGGGCTGTACTTCCAGGCGGCACGCGGGGTCGACGCGCTCCAGGCCGGGCTGGCGATCCTGCCGGTGCCGGCCGGGATGGCCCTCGCGTCGCCGCTGGCGGGGATGCTGGCGCGCCGGTTCGGGGCCTACCCGGTGTCGGTCGGCGGGGCGGTGCTGGCGGCCTGCGGGCTGGGCACGCTGGCGCTGTCGACGGGGGCGTCCTACCCGGTGATCGCGGTCGGGCTGTTCGTGGCAGGGTGTGGCAACGGGGCGTTCCTGACCGGGAGCACGACGCAGATCATGAACGCGCTCCCGCCCGGCAGCCTCGGGGTGGTCAACGGGTTCCGGCTGATGATCCAGAACATCGGCATGGCGCTCAGCGTCGCGGTCGCGCTGGGCCTGCTCACGAGCGCGGTCACGCCGGAGATCCGGGCGCAGGTCTACCAGGCGACCCTGGCGCTGCTCTCCCCCGCCGCCGTCGAGCAGCTGATGGGGGGCTTCCGGACGACGTACGCGGCCATGTTCTGCGTCAGTCTCGTGGGGGCGCTGTGTGCCGCGCTCGCCCGGCCATCGTCTCGACCCCGGCCATGAGCAGGTCGACGCCGTAGGCGTAGTAGGCGGCCACGTCGGCCTCGTCTTCGTAGGTCTTGGCGAACTCCATCAGCATCGGGAAGCGGCCGGCCGGCAGGTTCTCGATCTGCAGGCGCTTGCGCCGCCGCCACTCCCTGGCCTCCGCGCCGCTCAGCGGCTGGGGGCACACCGGCGCGCCGCCGACCAGGCCGATCGCCCCGGACAGCAGGTAGGACGAGACCAGGAACCCCTCCTGGACGGTGAAGCCGCCCTTCCCCAGCAGTTCGAGGGCCATGTTGGTCGCCACGTTGAAGCTGTCGAGACGGGGCTTGTCGACCGTCTGGAGCAGGTCGGCCAGCGCCGGGTGACGGTCGAGCAGGGAGACCAGCCGCTCGACCATCGCGCGCACCTGCGAGTGCCAGTCGGCGTCGGTCACCTCGGCCAGGATCTGGCTCAGCAGGTGGTCGGTGACGCCCGCGAGCAGTTCGTCCTTGTTCTTGAAATGCCAGTAGAGCGCCATCGGCGTGACGCCGAGCACCTGGGCCAGGCGCCGCACGGTGACGGCTTCGAGACCCTCGGCGTCGATCAGGTCGACGGCTCGCTCGACGACTGATTCACGGCTCAGCTTCTCGGATGCCACTTGACAACTATACGACGTACAAGCTGAGCTATGCACTGTACATGTACGCCGTACAAGTACTCCGTATAGGGGGTTCGGGCAATGAGATCACGATGGTGGGTCCTGGCGGCGGTGTCGCTGGCGACGTTCATGACCTATCTCGACAACAACGTGGTCAACGTCGCGCTGCCGACGATCGAGCGGGACCTGGGGCTGACGCTCGCCGGGCTCGAATGGATCGTGAGCGGCTACATCCTGGCCTTCGCCGGGCTGCTGCTGGCGGGCGGGCGGCTGGCCGACGTGTTCGGGCTGCGGGTGATGTTCTTCACCGGCCTGGCCGTGTTCACGGCCGCCTCGGTGGCGGCCGGGCTGGCCGGGTCGCAGGAGGCGCTGATCGCGGCCCGGGTCGTGCAGGGCGTGGGCGCGGCGCTGGTGACGCCGACATCGCTGGCGCTGATCAGGGCCACGTTCGTCGACGCGCGTGAACGCGCCACCGCCGTGGGGATCTGGGGCGCGGTGTCCGCGCTCGCGCTGGCCGTCGGGCCGCTGACCGGCGGGGTGCTCAGCGAGAACATCAGCTGGGGCTGGATCTTCCTGATCAACGCGCCCATCGCCGTCGTGGTGGCCGTGATCGCCGCCATGAGCCTGCCCGCCAGCGTCCGCCTGCGGGGCGTCCGGATCGACGTGCCCGGTGTGCTCACCTCGTCGCTGGCGCTGTTCGCGCTGACCTTCGCGCTCATCGAGGGCGAGGGCGAGGGCTGGACCTCCGGGCTCATCCTCGGCTCGTTCGCGGTGGCCGCCGTGTCGTTCACGACGTTCCTGGTGATCGAGTCGCGCAGCCGTCAGCCGATGATCGACCTCGGCCTGTTCCGCTCGCGGGTGTTCAGCGGCGGCCTGCTGTCGATGGGCATGTGGGCGTTCGGCGTCTTCGGCATCTACTTCTTCACCGCGATCTACCTGCAGAGCGCGCTCGGCTTCAGCCCGACCGAGGCCGGGGCGGGGTTCGTGCCGATGGCCCTGCTCATGGCCGCCGTCGCGGTCTTCTCGCCGCAATTCGCCCGGCGGATCGGCACCGGCCCGTCGGTCGCCGCCGGCCTGGCGCTGATGGTCGTCGCCATGGTCGGCCTGTCGAGCACCGGCCTCGGGTCGGCCTATCTCGACCTGCTGCCGTGGTTCCTCGTCTTCGGCGCGGGCGGCGGCATGCTCGTCCCGCTGACCGACGTGATCATCGGCGCGGTCCCCGCCGAGCGGGCCGGGGTCGCCTCGGGCACGCTCAACGTCTCCCGCGAGGTCTTCGGGCTGCTCGGGATCACCATCCTCGGCGCGATCCTGAACGCCCGCCAGACCGCCCCGACGATGACGGCGTTCCTGGACGCCTACCAGTTCACCCTGCTCATCGCCGCGGCGATCGTCGCGGCCGGGGTCCCGATCGCCCTGTACGCCCTCCGCAGGGAGACGACCGCCGAGACGGTCGCCCAGGAGGAGCGGGACCCCGCGCTGGTCTAGCTGCCGATCTTCCTGCCCTGCTTGTGCCAGGCCACCACGACCGACGGACGGGGCTGCGAGGTCCCGCCGTCGGGGAAGTGGGAGATCGGGGAGGCCGGCGAGGCGCCGGTGCCCTCACCCGGGTGCTGCACGGCGACGAAGACCGACTTCTGGTCCTCCGACACCAGCGGACCGCAGCACTCGGCGCCCTTGGGCATGGTGAGGAACTGGCGGACGTGACCCTTGTCCTTGCCCCGCACCGGAACGGCGAACAGGCCGTCGTGGGTCCCCAGGGCGTTGCCGTCCGTGGAGATCCAGAGGTTGCCGTCCTTGTCGAAGGTGACGTTGTCGGGGCAGGAGATCGGCGAGACCTTGGTCTTGTCGAAGCCGCCGAAGTAGGTGCCCGGGTCGGCCGGGTCGCCGCAGACCAGCGGCAGGTTCCAGGCGAAGGTCAGCGCCGCGGCGTCGTCGCGGTTCTCGGCGATCTCCAGGATGTGGCCGTGCTTGTTGTTCAGGCGGGGGTTGGCCTCGTCGGGGCCGGAGGAGCGCGCGGTGTTGTTGGTCAGGGCGACGAACACGGTGCCGGTGACCGGGTTGCGCTCCATGTCCTCCGGACGGTCCATCTTGGTCGCGCCGACCTTGTCGGCGGCCAGCCGGGTGAAGACCAGGACCTCCTCGGCGGTCATGCCGGAGACGAACGAGCGGGTGCCGCTGACCAGCGGGATCCACTTGCCGACGCCGTCGAACGCCTTGTCCTTGGGCAGCTTGCCGGTGCCGTCGATCTCGGCGGCGGGGCTGTCACCGGTGAACTGGGCGACGTAGAGGGTGCCGTTGTCGAGCAGCGTCCGGTTGTGGCGGTCGTTGCCGGGCCGGTAGCGGTCCTTGGACACGAACTTGTAGATGTACTCGAACCGCGAGTCGTCGCCCATGTACGCGACCAGGCGGCCGTCGCGGCTGATGGTCGTGGTGGCCGCCTCGTGGGCCATGCGGCCGAGGGCGGTGCGCTTGATCGGCGTGGAGGCGGGGTCGGTCGGGTCGATCTCGACGATCCAGCCGAAGCGGTTGGCCTCGTTGGGGTTCTTCGCCAGGTCGAAGCGCTCGTCGACGCGGTCCCAGCGACGGCCGCCGAGAGCGGCGGGCATGGCGTAGCGGGTCAGCCCGGCCTGCGCCTCGGCGGGGGCCTTGGCGGCGTTCACGAAGTACTGGTTGAAGTTCTCCTCGGCGGTCAGCACGGTGCCCCAGGGGGTCGTGCCGCCCGCGCAGTTGTTCAGCATGCCCTTGACGACGCGGCCGCTCGGGTCGGCGGCGGTCTTCAGGTAGCTCGAACCGGCGGCCGGGCCGCTGAACCGCATCTCGGTGTGGGCCGTGATGCGGCGGTTGTAGCGGCGCGGGCCGGAGGTGACGAGCTCCCAGCGGCCGCTGTCGCCACTCCGCCTGACCTCGACGACCGAACCGCCGTGGGCGTTCATCGCGATGGCGATCTGGGCGGGGGTGGCGTTGTCGCCGTTGGTGTAGCCGCGGAACATCAGCTCTTCGTTGGTGTACTCGTGGTTCACCCACAGCAGCCCGCGGTCACGGCCGAGCTGGAACAGCGTCACGAAGTCGCAGTTGTAGCCGAACTGCCTGGCCTGCGCGTCGGCCGTCTGCGCCTCGAAGTCGAAAGCGGGCGCGCCCGGGACGACCGGGTCGCCCCAGCGGACCACCACGGCCGACTGGTAGCCGTTCGGCACCGTGACCTGGTCGTTGGTGTTGGGCGCGACGGGGGTGAAGCTCAGACCGCCCCGGTAGGGGTGGGAGCCGCCGTTGTCCCAGTTGCCCCCCTTGTTCCACCAGTCGAGGGTGAACTTGTCGTCGGCGGCGGCCGGGGTCGCGGCGGCCGCGGCAACCGCGCCGGCCGACAGGACCAGGGCGCCCAGCGCACCGGCGCGCAGCGCGCCGCGGCGGGACATGTCGGTCACGACGTCGCCGAAGTAGGCGTTGTCACTGGTGTTGGGGACCTCGTGGAAACAGGCGTCGCCACAGCGGTACTTGCACGTCATGGCGCTGCGGCCACCCTGGTGGGCGGGCGTGAGCAGCGGCAGGGATCGACGCGGTGACGGGTTCGTCACAGCTCCTCCAAAGGGTCGCGGGGGGAACGGCGTGAGTCCCCGCCGGGACCGTATTGTCGGCGCCCGAAGTGAGGGTGAACATCATCCGCCTCGATGGTGAACGATGCGCTCGCGTCACAATGGGCACATGCCACCCCGCCGCCAGGACCCTTCGCGCGTTCGCGCAGCTCTCGACATCCAGTTGGCAGATCTGGGCCTGCCGCCGTTCGACGGGCCCGACAGCGCCGCGGGTCCCGCCGTGGTGGCCGCCGTGCTGTCCGTGTACGACCGGGGCGCCACCCCCGGGCGGGAGGCGCTGCGCGCGGCCGTGCGGTTCCTGCTCGACGAACTCGTGGCCAGGGCGCCCGGCCGGACCGTGGAGGTGCGGGTGCCGCCGTTCGCCGCCGTCCAGTGCGTCGAGGGCCCCCGGCACACCCGGGGCACGCCCCCCAACGTCGTCGAGACCGACCCCCGCACGTGGATCGCGCTGGCCACCGGCCGGGAGGACTGGCCGGCCGCGCTGGCCGACGGGCGGGTCAGGGCGAGCGGCGGCCGGGCCGACCTGTCGCCCTACCTTCCGGTCTCGCTAGTAACCCCCCTCTGAGACCGGGGCGTTGATCTTCCGCTGGACGCACTGCTGCGACGCCTCCTGGGTCGGGTACAGCCGGGTGTCGAAGCACTCCGCGAGGTTGTTCTTGTTGGCCCAGTTGACGACCACCCCGATGATGATCGCCCCGATCACCAGCGTCAGGATGCTCAGGATCAGGCCGACGACCGCACGCCCCTTGTTGGACCTCTTCGAGATCGCGACGATCCCGACGATGATCCCCGCGATCGCCACCAGCAGCCCGAGCCCGCAGACCAGCAGCAGCACGATCGCCACGATGCCCAGCACCAGCGCGGCCGTCCCCAGCCCGCCCTTGGCCGGCGGCTTCTCCCCGTAGGGCATCTGCGGATAGGACCCCTGCGGATACGAGGTGGGCTGATAGGCACCCTGCCCGGACGCCGGCCCCTGCGGGTACGCGCCCTGACCGGACGAGCCGGATGGGTACGCGCTTTGGCTGGACGAGCCGGAGGGGTACGCGCCCTGGCCGGACGAGCCCGGCTCAGAGGGGACCGGCTGAGCGGGCGGGCCCGGATACGGCGGCGGATACTCCCCCTCGCCCGGCGACCCACTCTCCTGCCCGCCAGAGGCCCCGCCGTGGCGCCCGCCTGGGTATTCGCCCTGCTGCCCGCTCTGGGCCCCGCCCTGCTGACCGCTCTGGGCCCCGCCGTGGTGCCCGCTCGGAGGCTCGCCCTGGCGGCCGGTCTGCGGGCCGGTTTGCGGGCCGGTTTGCGGCTGTTGCCCGGTGGGGCCGTACGGGTTCTCGGGCCGTGGGTATGGCTCCTGGGCGCTGAAGACAGCCGTGTCCTCGGCGTCCGGCGACGGCCTGCCAGGGGCCTGTTCGGGCGGCACGTCCCAGGGCATGCGCCGCTTGGGCTGGTCGTCCCTCGGCTCGTCTGGAGTCGTCATGTTCCTGTCACTTCCCCTGTGGGGCCGGGGGTACGGCGGCCGACACGGCAAAGCGCTGGTGATCATTTCCTCGGGTATCCACCACCCGGGGGTCCGAGCAGCCAAGAGGCCGAAATAGACTCAAGCATGTGCTGAAGGGCGACGGCCATCTGAGCCATGACCTTGACCCCCTCGACCAGGGCCCCAAAGACGCCTGCGGTGTCTTCGGCGTCTGGGCTCCAGGGGAGGACGTCTCGAAACTCACCTACTACGGGCTGTACGCGTTGCAGCACCGCGGCCAGGAGTCCGCGGGCATCGCGGTCAGCGAGGGCAGCCGCATCCTCGTCTACAAGGACATGGGCCTGGTGGCCCAGGTCTTCGACGAGTCGATCCTCGGCACCCTCAAGGGTCACCTGGCGATCGGTCACTGCCGCTACTCCACCACCGGTTCGAGTGTGTGGGAGAACGCGCAGCCGACGCTGAGCTCGACCGACGTGGGCGGCCTCGCGCTGGCCCACAACGGCAACCTGATCAACACGAGCGAGCTCGCCGAACGGGTGGCCCCCGGAACCATCCGGGCGACCACCGACAGCGAGATCCTCACCGCGATCCTGGCCAAAGACCGGTCCGAGCCGATCGACGAGGCGGCGGCCCGCCTGCTGCCGAAGGTCCAGGGCGCCTACTCACTCGTCTTCATGGACGAGAAGACGCTCTACGCCGCCAGAGACCCCCAGGGCATCCGTCCGCTCGTCCTGGGCCGTCTGACGACCGGCTGGGTGGTGGCCTCCGAGACCGCCGCCCTCGACATCGTGGGCGCGACGTTCGTGCGCGAGGTCGAGCCGGGCGAGCTCCTCACCATCGACGAGCGCGGCGTCACGTCGCAGCGGTTCGCCCCGGCCGACCCCAAGGGCTGCCTGTTCGAATACGTCTACCTGGCCCGCCCCGACACCACGATCGCCGGGCGCGGCGTCCAGGCGACCCGGGTCGAGGTCGGCCGCCGGCTGGCCCGCGAACACCCGGTCGACGCCGACCTGGTGATCCCGACCCCCGAGTCGGGCACCCCCGCCGCGATCGGCTACGCCGAGCAGAGCGGGATCCCCTACGGCCAGGGCCTGGTGAAGAACTCCTACGTCGGGCGGACCTTCATCCAGCCGTCCCAGACGATCCGCCAGCTCGGCATCCGGCTGAAGCTGAACCCGCTGAAGGAGATCGTCCAGGGCAAGCGCCTGGTGGTGGTCGACGACACGATCGTGCGCGGCAACACCCAGCGGGCGATCGTGAAGATGCTGCGCGAGGCCGGGGCGACCGAGGTCCACGTGCGCATCTCGGCCCCGCCGGTGGCCTGGCCGTGCTTCTACGGCATCGACTTCGCCACCCGCGCCGAGCTGCTGGCCGGTTCGATGGACGTCGAGGAGATCCGCGAGCACCTGGGCGCCGACTCCCTCGGCTACATCTCGATGGAGGGCCTCACCGAGGCCACCACGATCCCGGCGAACAAGCTCTGCCGGGCCTGCTTCGACGGCTCCTACCCCATCCCGATCGACCAGGACAAGGTCGGCAAGTACGTCCTGGAGGCCCGCGCATGACCTCGTACGCCGCCGCCGGTGTCGACATCGAGGCCGGTGACCGCGCCGTCGAGCTGATGAAGTCGAAGGTGGCCCGGTCCCGGCGTCCCGAGGTGGTCGACGACGCCAGCGGCTTCGCGGGCCTGTTCGACGTGTCGGCGCTGCTGAAGTTCCGCCGGCCGCTGCTGGCGACCTCGACCGACGGGGTCGGCACCAAGGTCATGCTCGCCGCCCAGCTGGGCAAGCACGACACGATCGGCATCGACCTGGTCGGCATGGTCGTCGACGACCTGGTGGTCTGCGGCGCCGAGCCGCTGTTCATGACCGACTACATCGCCTGCGGCAAGGTGGTGCCCGAGCGCATCGCCGAGATCGTCGGCGGCGTCGCCGAGGGCTGCCGCCAGGCGGGCTGCGCCCTGGTCGGCGGCGAGACCGCCGAACACCCGGGCGCGATGTGCCCCGACGACTACGACCTGGCGGGCGCCGGAACGGGCGTCGTGGAGGCCGACGAGCTTCTCGGCCCCGACCGGGTCCGCGCGGGTGACGTGGTTCTGGCCATGGCGTCATCCGGGGTCCACTCGAACGGCTACTCTCTGGTCCGCCACATCATCAAGACCGCTGGCCTGAGCCTGGAATCCCAGATCCCCGAGCTGTCCCGGACCCTCGGTGAGGAACTCCTCGAACCGACCCGGATCTACTCACTCGACTGCCTGGCCCTGACGCGCCACGTCCCGGTGCGGGCCTACGCCCACATCACGGGCGGCGGCCTGACGGCCAATCTGGCCCGCTCGCTTCCCGGGAGTGTCGACGCGGTCCTCGACCGCGGGTCCTGGACGCCCCCGGCGATCTTCTCCGTCCTCGGCGAGGCCGGGAAGGTCGAGCGGGCCGAGCTCGACAAGACCTTCAACCTGGGCGTCGGCATGGCCGCGATCGTCCCGGCGGACGACGCCGACCGGGCGCTGGAACTGCTGGAGACCCGCGGCGTGCCGTCGTGGGTGCTGGGCGAGATCGTGCCCGGCACGGGCGAGGCGCGCTACCGCTGATCGTGGGCCCGGCGGCTTTCCCGTCGCCGGGCCCAGATCAGGCCCGGTCAAGCCCGCGGAAGCACGAAAGGCCGCCTGGGGTCGCCCCCCGGCGGCACATTCGGGCTCGTATGGAAATGGCTGTATGCACTCCGGTCACCCGGAGTGCGAGACCCTCACGAGGTCGCGCGGAAAACGCCCGGCGTGGCGAACCTCGCCGGGCGTGATCAACGCAAAATCAGGTGCCGCTCAACGACGGCCCCCAGATGAGGAGTCGTCCTCATCGTCCTCGTCATCGACGTAGTCGGCGTACCGCTCGGCCAACTCGTCATAAGGGTCGGGTTCGTCACTGCGGCCGGAATCGACAGGCTCCTCGACTCCGAGCTCCGCGCGCAGGCGCTCAAGATCGGTGCCGCCGCTGTTGTACTTCAGCTGGCGGGCAACCTTGACCTGCTTGGCCTTGGCTCGGCCGCGCCCCATTGGCTCGACCCCCTCATGCGGGGTCGTACCCGACCCCTCGTCGCTAACGCACCACGCACTGACGTCACCTGACTTTGGACGTCAGCCATTCGTTCGCCTACAACCGTACCTGTTTTGCGCCCCGCTCGGTACGCCGTATGCGCGTCGGCGGTCACCGGCCTAGCCAAATACCCCTAAGCCGCCCGACTTCCGACATTCTGCGCTCCGCCAGCCTATCTGCTGCGACCGCAGGTGGAACGCCTTCGTCGTCGGCGATGACGAAGATTTTCAGGGTGGTGTCGAAGATCTGAGCCGCTCTTGCCCTCGCCCTGTCCATGTCGAATCCGGCGATCTCATCGGCGACCTGGATGACTCCACCCGAATTCACCACGTAGTCGGGCGCGTACAGGATGCCGCGATCGGCGAGTTGCTTCTCGACCCCTGGGTGGGCGAGCTGGTTGTTGGCCCCGCCGCAGACGATCCTGGCCCGGAGTTCGGCGACGGCCGTGTCGTCGAGGGCGCCGCCGAGGGCGCAGGGGGCGTACACGTCGATGTCGCCGCGCTTGAGGGTCGCCGCGTCGGCGACCGCCTCGACCTCCGGGTGCTCCTGGCGGATCCGGCCGACCGCGAGCTCGTCGACGTCGCAGACGACGACCTCGCCGCCGTCCGCGAGAATGTGTTCCACCAGACGCCTGCCGACCTTGCCGACCCCCTCGACGCCGACCCGGCGGCCGCGCAGGGAGGTCTCGCCGAAGGCGTGCCCGGCGGCGGCCCGCATGCCCTGGTAGACGCCGTAGGCGGTGAGGATGGAGCTGTCGCCGGCGCCGCCGTTGGCCACCGTGCGGCCGGTGACGTAGGAGGACTCCCGGGCGATGACGTCCATGTCCTCGCTGTAGGTGCCCACGTCACAAGCGGTGTAGTAGCGCCCGCCGAGCGACTGGACGAACTTCCCGTAGGCCCGGAGGAGGGCCTCGGTCTTGTCCTTGACGGGGTCGCCGATGATCACGGCCTTGCCGCCGCCGTGGTCGAGCCCGGCCAGCGCGTTCTTGTACGCCATCGCGCGCGACAGGTTCAGCACGTCGGCCAGCGCGGCGGATTCGTCCGGGTAGGGATAGAAACGTGTTCCACCCAGGCCGGGGCCGAGGGCGGTGTTGTGGATGGCGATGATCGCGTAGAGGCCGGACTTGTCGTCGGCGCAGAACACGACCTGTTCGTGACGGGTCTGATCCTTGTGGGAGAGCCCGAAGACGTCGGTCACTTTGGTGACTCCTGATCGTCCCTGACCACCGCTCCGTTGCGGCGGTACCACCTTCCAGCGTAGCGACGATCATGAATAACGGAACGCCGCCCGCTGCGTGACGCCGCCTGGCATGGCACGATGCCGTTGTGCTGCCCTACGCCGCGTACCTCCGCGTCTATGAGCCGCTGAGCGCCTTCTCCGAGCAGGATCGCCTTCGGTGGAACGCCTATGCCCAGAATCCGCGGCGGCCCCGGCGCGCGGGCGCGCTCGAGGTGGAACACGAGGAGGCGGTGCGCCGGCTCCTGCGGGTGCCGCCCGTGCCTGCCCCGGCGGCGGAGAGTCACAACGCCTATCTGCGCCGGGTCGACGGCGTCCTCTACGTGTGCCCGTGGCAGAGCCGGCTGCGGTCGTGGCTGGCGTTCGCCTCCTTCCGGGGCAGCCTGCCGACCAAACTGGCCAACCGCTTCGTCCCCGCGCCGGTCGCCGAGGCGACGGCCGACGAGTTCGACGCCTTCAAGCGCGGCGAGCCCTCGCTGCGCATGCACATCATGACCAGCACCTGGCACGTCCCCACGCCGTGGTTCGTGCCGTTCGACTCCGCCGAGCGCTGGCTCGTCCTGCGCGGGGAGCAGCCCGAGGCCGGCACCGGCGTCACCATGGCCCCGGCCAGGAACATGCTCTACGTCACCTCGATGGCCCAGGCCAGGAAGCGGGTGGCCCGCGCCCTGGTCGTCATCCGACGTCACGTGGGCGACATCGACACGCTCACCGACGTCGAAGAGGTGGGCCGCTGGCTGGAGGAGTTCCACCCCCACTCCCTCGTCGAGCTCGACTACGGCGGCATCGTCCACCTCATGGACGACGAGACCCTCCAGGCCGACCAGTCCGTGGCCGAGCTGGCCGCCGCTCTGACGGGTTTGGACAACGGTCAGGAAGAACTTGCCTTCGCCATGTACCAGCGAGTGATCCTCCGCTGGCGGTCAGTCCAGAGCCTCGAATCGGCCAACTGACCCTATTGCCTCCTGGCTGACCTGCAACGTTGGGTCAGGAGATGCACGAGCTCACAACTGCGAACTGAGTAGTTTGCCGTTTTCACTGCGATACCACGAAACGTGTCGCTAGAATCACCGAGCGTGACAACAACACGTGGTCGAGACGTTGTGCCCAGAGGGCTCGCCAATCGCGCTACGTGGCTGTATGGTCACATCGGGTGATGCCGCAAATGGTCCATGAAACCGCACGTTATGGATCTTTGAGGGACATCCGTGACAAGCGCCAACATAAGTCGCAGGATCGCTGTCGCCGGTCCACACGGAGGAGAGGCCGCACAAATGTCAGCTCGTACACCCGAGGCAGAGCCACTGCTCACCCCGGCGGAGGTCGCAACGATGTTCCGGGTCGACCCCAAGACCGTCACGCGGTGGGCGAAGGCCGGCAAGTTGACGTCCATCCGCACGCTCGGTGGGCACCGGCGTTACCGGGAGACCGAGGTGAGGGCGCTGCTCGCGGGGATTCCGCAGCAGCGTTCGGAGTAACGCAGCGGGGGGTCGCAACCACGAGGGGGACGGCGCGCTCGCGTCAGTGAGCGCGTCCAACAGCCGCACACCTGCAGTAGGGGTGTGGATCAGGCGCCGCCCGCCCGGCGCCGCCCCCACCGGTTCCGTGGCCCCGCCCGCTTCGTCCTGACTGCTTTCTCAAGGATCGAGACAACTCACCCGTACCTTATTCGGCTCTCGATCGTTCTTCTTGGCAGGTGCACATCCGCGCATCGTGGGGAGAACCATGTCAGGACCGTCCATGCAGACCACTGCCCGGCGCGACATCGCGGTACCCGGACCTACCGGACTCGACGGATTCAGTCCACGGCCACGGCCGACGATTCGCAACGTAGCCGAGCGCGCGGGCGTCTCTAAGTCCCTGGTCTCGCTGGTCCTTCGCGGCTCACCTCACGTGAGCGAGCATCGCCGGGAGGCGGTCCTCCAGGCGGCCAGGGAGCTGGGATACCGGCCCAACGCCGTCGCCCGCAGCCTTGTCGAAGGCCGCACCCATCTGGTCGGCGCCCTCGTCGCCGACCTGCACAACCCCTTCTACGCCGAGTTCCTCGACGGCCTTCAGGAGAGCCTCCACGGTGAGGGCCTGCGGCTGCTCATCGGATCCGGCCGCTGGGACCCCGCCTTCGAGGACGAGGCCGTGGAGGCCTTCCTCGAACTGCGCGTCGACGGCCTGGTGCTCCTGGGAGTCGCCCCGTCGAGCGACACCCTCGCCGAGGCCGCCGCCTACACGCCCACCGTCGTCGTCGGGGAACGCGACGTCGACCTCGAGAGCGTGGACATCGTCGTCGACGACGACCAGCTCGGCGCGCGTCTGGCGGTCGACCATCTCGTGGAGCTCGGACACCGCCGGATCGCCCACATCGAGGGCACTCCGTCGTCCGCGGCGCGGTGCCGGTGCGAGGGTTACCTGGTCGCCATGCGCCGTCACGCGCTGGCTCCGTACATCATGGTCGAGCACGGCGACTTCACCGAGGAGGGTGGCCGCCGCGCGGCGATGGCCCTGCTGGAGCGCGACCCCCGGCCGACCGCGATCTTCGCGGCCAACGACGTCGTCGCTCTCGGTGTGCTCACCGCCGCCAGCGAGCTCGGGCTCCGGGTTCCGGAGGACCTGTCGGTCGTCGGCTACGACAACACCCACCTGGCCGCCGTCCACCACATCTCGCTCACCTCGGTCGACCAGCCGCGCCGCGCGATGGGCCGTTCGGCCGCCGCGCTGCTCAGCGACCGGATCTCCGAGCCCGGCAAGAACTCGCGCCTGCGCCAGGTCACGCCGCAGCTCATCACCCGCCGCAGCACGGGCCCCGCGCCAACAGATTCCCAAAGCTAGGTCAACCGGTCCGGCGTCGGGTCACGGTCCGTGTTGACTCGGGCCACGACGCCGGACGGTACAGATCTGGGGGAATTCCATGCGTGATCCTGAGTTGGTCTCCTGCGCCCAGCGTGCGGCGGCCGAACTCGAACGGGCCTGGGGCGAGTGGCGCCATTCCCGTGGCCGCGGCGAGGCGGGCGACGAGTCGGTGGCCAGCTATGTGGCCCATTCGATCGACCATCCGTGGGGCCGTCCCCGGGTCGTCCTGGGCCTCGACGCCGAGGAGGCCCGCGAGCTGGCGGCCCTGCTGCAGCGCCAGGAGTTGGCCGAGCCCGCCTGGTAAAGCCGGGCGGAATCCATCCTTTACTCACATAACGGCCAGGTCACGGCCAGGGAACGCGTAGGTTGGGTGCTTGTAAGTGCCCGCCTGCGAGAGGAACCACCGTGATGAAGACTCGTCCGGCGCTCACCGCCGCCGCTCTGGCCGTGATCGGTCTGGGGACCGCCGCGTGCGGTGGCGGGGTGGCCGCGGGTGCCGAGTCTGCCCCGGCCGCCGTCTCAGCGACCACCGGTTCCAACGCGGTCGCGGCGCCCGCTCAGGCCGAGGCGCCGGCGAAGCCCCTCAAGGGCAAAGTCATCGTGATCGACCCGGGCCACAACGGCGGCAACTACAAGCGCCCCGACGTGATCAACAAGCAGGTCGACGTGCTGACGCAGAAGAAGGCCTGCGACACCACCGGCACCGCGACCAACGACGGCTACTCCGAGGCCGCGTTCACCTGGGACGTCTCGGTCCGCCTGGCCAAGCTGCTGCGCGCCGAGGGCGCCACGGTCAAGATGACCCGGGACAACAACACGGGCGTGGGGCCGTGCATCACCCAGCGCGCCGCGATCGGCAACAAGGCCAAGGCCGACCTGGCGATCTCGATCCACGCCGACGGGGCCGGCGCGACCAGCCACGGCTTCCACGTCATCATGCCGAAGAAGATCAATGGGCCGGTCGACCCGGTGGTCGCGAAGTCGGCCAAGCTCGGTCTGGCCGTGCGCAATGCGGTGAAGAAGCAGACCGGCATGCCCTACGCCAACTACATCGGCAAGAGCGCCCTCGACTACCGCTCCGACCTGGGCGGGCTGAACCTGTCGACGGTCCCGAAGATCTTCATCGAGTCGGGCAACATGCGCAACGCCGGCGACGCGGCCAAGATGAAGAGCTCGGCCTGGCGGCAGGAGCTCGCCGAGGCCCTGGCGGGCAGCTTCCAGACCTACCTGAAGTAATCCATGATCGAGGGCATGCACCGCTTCCTGCCTGCCCCCCGGTCCGTCGAGTTCCTGCCGGGCGCGTTCCCGCTGACGCCCGGCTTCGGCGTCGCCGGAGAGCTCGCCGGCCCGGTCCGGCGGGCGCTCGCGGCTCTCGGCCCCGTCGCCGGTGACCACCCGGTCTCGGTACGCCGCCACGGCGCCCCCGAGTCCGCCACCCTCACCGTGACGGCCGACGGCGTCGAGATCGTGGCGGGCGACGCCGCGGGAGCCTTCTACGCCGCGCAGACATTGCGCCAGTTGCTCCCTCACGACGCCTTCCGCGCGGTTTCCCCGCTTTCCGCATATGACGTCCCGTGCGTCCGTGTGGAGGACGCTCCGGCGCTCTCGTGGCGCGGCGCGCACCTGGACGTCTCCCGGCACTTCCTGCCCAAGCACGACGTGCTGCGGATGATCGACCTGCTGGCGGTGCACAAGCTCAACCGGCTGCACCTCCACCTGGCCGACGACCAGGGCTGGCGGGTCGAGTCGCGGGCCTACCCGCGCCTGCACGAGATCGGCTCCCACCGCGCCCAGACGATCACCTCGCGCAAGGGCGAGCCGGACGCCTACGACGGAATCCCCCACGGCGGCTTCTACACGCTCGACGATCTGCGGGAGATCGCGGCCTACGCCCGGCAGCGGGCGGTCACGATGGTGCCGGAGATCGACGTGCCGGGCCACGCGTCGGCGATCCTGGCCGCCTACCCGGAGTTCGGCGCCGACCCGGCGCGGCGGCACACGGTCCTGGAGCGGTGGGGCATCTCCCCCGCGATCCTCGCCCCGCTGCCGAAGACGATCGGCTTTCTGGCCACCGTCTTCGACGAGATCCTCGGCGCGCTCGGCGAGACCCCGTTCTTCCACATCGGCGGCGACGAGTGCGTGCTCGACGCCTGGGCCGCCTCCACCGAGATCACCGCCTTCCAGCGGTCCCAGGGCCTGGCCACGCCGGGAGACCTGCACGCCTGGTTCCTGCGGCAGCTGGCCGACCTGCTGGCCGGGCGGGGCAGCCGGGCGGTCGTCTGGGACGAGGCGTTCGTCAGCGGGATGCTGCGCCAGGACACGATCGTGATGCCGTGGCGCGGCATGAACGTCGCCCGCCGGGCCGCCGCCGCGGGCCACGACGTGGTGCTCACGCCGGTGTTCCCGCTCTACTTCGACTACGCCGAGGCGGCCTCGGCGGACGAACCGGCCGCGCTGGGCGAGACGATCACGGTGGCCGACGTCGCCGCCTTCGACGTCTCGGGCCATCTGGGCGCGCAGTTCCAGCTCTGGTCGGAGCACATCCCCGACGCCCGCACCCTCGACTACAAGGCCTGGCCCCGGGGCTGCGCCATGGCCGAGACCGCCTGGACGGGCCGCCCGGCGGCCCCCGACTTCACCGGCCGCCTGGAACACCATCTCGGCCGGCTCGACGCCCTGGGCGTCAACTACCGCCCGCTCGACGGCCCGAGGCCCTGGCAGCGGTCACGGCCGCACACCCCGGGCCGGTTCGACGTGGCCGCCGTCATGCGCCACCTCGACGAGCTGACGCTGTCAGCCGACTCGACCCGCCCGAGCATGTAGGTCGCCCACCGACGAGAGACCGTGGCGCTTCAGGCGGCGGGAGAGCTGCCGGTTGATGCCGTGGGCCCACAGCGGGCCGCCGTAGATCAGGCCGGTGTAGCCCTGGACCAGGGTCGCGCCGGCCAGCAGGCGCTCCCAGACGTCGTCGACGTCTTCCACGCCGCCGACGGACACGATCACCAGCCGGTCGCCGACCTTGGCGTGGAGGCGGCGCAGCACGTCCAGCGAACGGTCTTTCAGCGGGCGGCCGGACAGGCCGCCCGTCTCGTCGCTGGAGACGCCGGCGCGGCTGATCGTGGTGTTGGTCGCGATGATCCCGGCCAGGCCCAGCTCGGCGGCGAGTTCGGCGACCTCGTCGATGTCCTCGTCGGCCAGGTCGGGGGCGATCTTCACCAGCAGCGGGGTGCGGCCCGCGACCGTCTTGACCTCGCTCAGCAGCGGGCGCAGCAGCTCGACCGCCTGGAGGTTGCGCAGGCCGGGAGTGTTGGGCGAGGAGACGTTCACGACCAGGTAGTCGGCCAGCCCGGCGAGGATCCTGGCGCTGGCGACATAGTCGCGGGCCGCCTCCTCCTCGGGGACGACCTTGGTCTTGCCGATGTTCACGCCGACGACCGCGGGCACGCCGCGGACCCGCTTCAACCGCCGGGCCGCCGCCTTGGCGCCCTCGTTGTTGAAGCCCATCCGGTTGATGATCGCGTGGTCGCCGACCAGGCGGAAAAGCCGGGGCCGGGCGTTGCCGGGCTGGGCGTGCGCGGTGATCGTGCCGACCTCGACGTGGCCGAAGCCGAGCGCGGCCAGGGCCGGCACGCACTCGGCGTTCTTGTCGAAGCCGGCCGCGAGCCCGAACGGCGAGGGGAAGTGGACCCCGAACGCCCTGACCCGCAGCGCTTCGTCACGCGGGGCCAGCCAGGCGTGGAGGATCCGCTTCACGACCGGCAGGACCGACAGGGTCGCCAGCAGTCGGATCGTCAAATGGTGGATCTTCTCCGCGTCGGTTCGGCGCAGGACCCACGTGAAGAGCATTCGGTACGACATCACCGGCCAGCGTATCCACTCCCAGGTACCGGTCGAATTCCAGGAGCCGGAGCAGTCGCAGAACCTCGGCGGACGGGTTCACGATCGACACCCGTCCCAGCGTTCGGCGGTAGGCCCAGACGAGCGTCCGGGCCCCCGCGACGTCGATGAACGTCACCAGGGCTAGGTCGAGCCGCAGATGCGCGGCCCGACCGGCCCTCCAGACGGCGCGGCGGAGTTCCACCGCGCCGAAGACGTCGAGATCACCTCTGAGTGTGATCGTCACATGTATCCCAAAAGGGGTGTCAGATCGCGTGGTCCGGATCTCCACGGCCCTGTTCCCCGAGTAGTTCGGCGGCCAGATCGGCGACTCTCCGGCGGCTGTCCCTGGCCTGCTTGCGCAGGCCGGTGAAGGCCTGGCTGGCGGTCAGGTCGTGCTTGCCCATGAGATAGCCGATGGCCCGTTCGATGACCACGCGGTAGTCGAGCGCGTATTGAAGCTGGTCGGCGAGCTGCGACTTCTCCTCCGCCTCCACAGCGGCCGCGATGACCTGCTCGATCACGTGGGCGTAGGCGTGCAGCGCCTCGGTGTCGGACTCCTCCCAGTCGTGGGTGGTGTCCTGGTAGACGTTCAGCGTCCCGACGGGCTCTCCGCCGAGACGTACCGGAACGCCCGCGACGGCCCGCACATCCGGGTGGAGCAGCGGCGCGAGGTCCGGCCAGCGGTCGTCCTTGCGGACGTCGAACGTGGTCACGGCGCTGTCGGTCATGTACGCGGCCACGCAGGGCCCCGCCATCACCTTCGCCTGGGCGTGTTCCAGGCTGCGGCCCGCCTCGTCGGTGGCGAACAGGTATCGCAAGGTGCGATCGGGATCGGCGAACATCAGGCCGGCCCCGGAATATCCGAAGATCCGGTCGACGACCTGGACGATCCGCTCAAGGTGGTGCACGATCCCGGTCGCCGGAGCGGCCTTCTGCAACCGTCGCAGGCTCGCGACGAGCGCTTCTGGATCGATATGGGTCATTCCGTATCCTCCCGTGAACCTCACCTGTGCGCCGGCGCGGTCGTGGAGAGGTAGCTTCGTGGTCATCTCACCTGCCCAGAGGCGGAGGACTCAGTCCTGCCCCCGGCCATGGCTTCCAGGGCGACGACGACGATCTCGCCCAGCCGCGCGCCTTTCTCCACTTCGGAGCGGCTCCACCTGTGACGAGCGTGCGTGTAAAGACTGAGCACCCCGATGACCTCACGGCCCTCGACCAGGGGCACCGACAGGACCGAGCCGCTCAGGGGCGCCGCGTCGCGCGCCAGAACCCAGCCGTCCTCGTCGGTGGCCCCGATCATGCGGAGCCGGTCGGAGTCGTCGAGCAGGCGAAGGGCGGCCCCGTCGACCCCGGAGAGGTCGGCGACACCACGCAACACATTGGCAAGCAGAAGCTCAACGCCGGGCCCCGACACGTAGCCACCCCAATGAAATGAGAAAAGGCCCGCGGACACACGGCGGATTCACTGCTGGCCAAGCCTAGTGGCCCGTCTTGATCGCGACTAGCCAAACCCCGGTTTTCGCCCGAACCGATAGGTAACGGGGTGCGTCTTACCGGTATGTGGCGTCGCCTCCTCCTCGCGCTCGCGATCGTGGCGGGCACGGTCGTGCTCCACCCGGACCCGGCCCAGGCGTGCAGTTGCGCCCCGCTGACCACCGGCCAGCGGATGGGTTCCTCGGCCGTGGTGTTCACCGGCACGGTCACCCGGCTCGACGCCCCGGTCGAGCTCTTCTCCCCGGATTTCCCGAACGTCTTCACGTTCCATGTGGACCACGCGTACAAGGGCGCGCCGACCGCCGCACTGGAGGTGACCTCGCACACCCAGGGACCCGCCTGCGGCATGCGGTTCGAGCCCGGCTCCCGCTGGCTGATCTTCGCCCGGTCCGAGGACGGCAGCCTGGAGACCGGGCTGTGCAGCGGGAACGTGCCGATCGCCAAGGGCGGGAAGCCGCTCACCGCGGGCGACCTGCCCGCCGGAAAGGACGCCGCGCTGATCGCGGCGCTCGGCCCGGCCCGGCAGGTCGCGGTGAGCCCGCCCGAGCCGGCCGTAGTGTCGCGGCGGCTCCCCCCGGGCCTGCTTCTCGGGGTGGCCGGGGTGGTGGGCCTGATCGCGCTGGTCAGCTGGGGAACATACCGCCGGTCACGTTCACGAACGACGCGGTGATCCCGGCCGCCTGGTCGGAGGCGAGGAACGCGATCGTCGAGGCGACCTCGGCCAGCTTCGGCGACCGCTTCAGCATCCGCATCTGGGCCATCCCCGCCAGCAGGCCCTCCAGGCCCGCCTCGTCGACGACCATGTCGGGGTTGACGGCGGCCAGCTTCTCGGGGGTGAACGTCTCGGGGATGCCGGCCACCCAGATCCCCAGCACCCGCACCCCGTCGCCGCCGATCTCGAAGGCCAGGTTGCGGACGAAGGTGTCGATCGCGGCGTCGGCCGGGCCGGTGCCGCCCATCATCGGGCTGTTCACGCCGGAGCCGCTGCCGCTGTCGAGGGTGAGGATCACGCCGCGCCCGCGGCCTGTCATGTGGCGGGCGGCGGCCCGCGCGGTGATGAACGTCGTGCGCAGCCCGTTCTCCACCGGCTTGAGCAGGTCGTCGACGGACATGTCGATGAGCGGCGTGCCCTGGACGTCGCCGCGCGGCACCAGGTTGAGCGAGACGTCGATGCCGCCCCGCGCGGCCACCTCGGCGGCGTGGGCGTCGACGGCCGCCTCGTCGAACGCGTCGACCACCGCGACCTCGGCCCGGTCGCCGGTGGTCTTGGCTCTGATGGTCTCGGCCAGGGCGTCGAGCGGCTCGCGGGTGCGGCCGGTGAGGAACACCCGGGCGCCCTGGCGGGCGAACTCCTCGGCCACCGCCGAACCGATCATGCCGCCGGCGCCGTAGATGATCGCGTTCTTGTCCTGGAGCATGTCCTTCTCCTTGTCAGTTAGGCCTTTCACTGACGCGTCGCCCGGCGGAGCGCGGATTCGACATCGGCTCGGCGGATTTCTCTACGAGTTCTGCGGCTCGGCGACCAGGGTGTGTCCCGGCCGGTAGAGGACGGCCGACGGCTCGTCGACCGTGATGCCGGCGACCGTGCCGGGACGCCAGAAGTTCACGGCGGTGAGGCCGCCCGCGGTGACGGCCTGGCAGTCGGGCGTGTTGGCCACGACGGCGACCCGGGCCGCCTTCGTGGTGGCCAGGTCGGCGTTGGGCAGCAGCGCGTAGAAGTAGCTCGCGCCGGCCGGGTCGGTGCCGTGGTCGAGCCAGAGCGTGGTGTACTCGCCCTGCTCCACGTGGAGGGCGCCGTCGAAGACGTAGCCGCCGTGGCCCTCCAGGTGGGCCCAGCCGTCGCCGACGGTGAGCCGGGCGCGGGTGCGGCGGTTGTCGACGATCGTCTCGACCGGGACGCCGTCGCGGCAGGTGATGCCGGCGCCGAGGCAGACCACCATGTCGTCGAGGAAGACCCACGACTTGCGGGCCTCCAGAGTGCTCTCCAGGCCGAAGAGGTGCTGGCCGACGGTGGCGTACGTCCCGTCGGAGGCGCCGCCGACCCATCGGGCGGGCGGGCAGTTCTCGCCCCAGGCGCCGCCCGCGCCGTCGGGGAGGCGTTTGGTCGAGACGGTCGTGCCGGGCAGCCGGTAGGGGTCGACGGTGTGCCAGAAGTCGCCCGAGTAGTGGGCGCCGTGGCCCTCGCCCCACCAATAGAGCATCCCGGCGCCGGTGTGCCAGCCGCGCGGGTTCTCGCCGTTGCCGTGTTCGTAGTGGGCGACGCGGTCGGAGGCCATGCTGAGCGCGGCCACCCAGGTCGGGCGGCGGTGGACCGCGCGGGCGCTGGCCCGCATGAGCCGGTGGCCGACCGGCTGGGGGCGGGCCGGGACGCCGAGGAGGTCGATCGCGTCGGCGAAGGCCTGGCCCCTTCTCCGGTCGCCGTCCGGCCTGCGGGAGATGGCCCGCCCGCTGACCAGGTCCATCATCCGGCCCTCGTGGAGGAAGGGCAGGAAGGAGTGTCCGACGCTGTCGACGACGTTCTGGAGGGCGGGGTCGGTGATCTCCCAGGGGGTGTTCCGCACCGTCGCGCGGATCGCGCCGATGCCGTGGAGCATCGAGACCCCGTAGGTGCCCTGGTAGGGGACGGTCGAATGCTGGATGAAGCTGCCGTCGCGATAGAGGCCGTCGCCCTCGGTGACGTAGCGGAAGACGGGCGAGAGCGCCTCGACGGCCCGCCCGATCTTGGCGGGGTCCCGCGACAGGATGCCGTTGAGCAGCGTGACCAGGCACAGGTCGGTGCGGTTGGCGCCCGTGCTGGTGCCCGAGTAGAACCACAGCCGCCACGGCGGGACGAAGTGGTCGACCGCCGCGATCAGGTCGTCGCTGCGGTGGCCGACGAGGATCGCGACGTCGAGCAGCCGCTTGGGCAGCCCGATCTCCCAGTTCCACCAGTTCCCGGTCTTGGCCGCCCCGGCGTGGTAGGCCACGCGGACCGCCCGGTCGACGGCCTCGCCGACCTTCCGGGCGAGCGCCGGATCGCCGGTCTGCCGGAACTCCCGCGCCATCGCGTGTTCCGGCCAGAGCACCTGGCCCCGGGACGAAACGGACACCCAGTTGCGCTCCAGCGCCCTCCAGACGTCGTTCGGCCTGCCGGACGCCGCCAGCAGAGCCCCGGCCACGAATTCCCGCCGCGAGAGCACGATCTCAGCCTAGGGTAGGAACATGCGTACTTACGTTCTAATACCCGGCGGCGGCTGCGGCCCCGGTTACTGGGATCGGCTGGCGCCCCTGCTCGACGGCGAGGTCATCGCCCTCGACCTGCCCACCGCAGACGAGTCGGCCGGCCTGACCGAATACGCCGACGTGGCCGTGAAGGCGATCGGCGACCGCGACGACGTGGTCGTGGTGGCCCACTCGCTGGGCGGCCTGACCGCTCCCCTGGTCGCCGCCCGGGTCCCGGTGCGCGAGATCGTCTTCATCACCGCGATGATCCCCAAGCCCGGCGAGAAGGGCGGCGACTGGTGGGAGCGCAGCGGCTACTCCGCGCTCGGCGTCGACATGAGCGACGAGAACGCCACCTTCTACAACGGCGTCGACCCCGAGGGCATCGCGCTCGCCAACGCGGCCGTCCGCGACCAGTCGGGCGGCCCGATGGTCGAGCCGTGGCCGCTGGAGGCGCTGCCCGACGTCCCTATGAGGTTCCTGTTCTGCACGGAGGACCGCTTCTTCCCCCTCGACTTCATGCGCCGCATGGTCGCCGACCGCCTCCCGGGCGCGGTCACCGGCGAGGTCCCGGCCGGTCACATGCCCATGCTCAGCCACCCGAAAGAGGTGGCCGACTTCCTCAACCGGTCCTGACCGAGAACAAATGGGATCCCGACGGCAAATTCCACCTCAATCAGAGCGTGTCACCCGCCTAGGATCGCCTGTGTGCGTTTAACCCCATTCGTCACTGCCCTCGTCTTGCTGCTGGTCATGGGGGCGGCCCCGGCGAGCGCCTACCCGATCGACAATCGCGTCCTGTCCCACAACGCGCTCTACCGGACCGGCCAGCTCGCCTTGGCCGACTGCCCGGAACCCCCGTTACGCGACGGCGACGCGGCCTCGGCCCGCCGCTACGCGACGGCGGTGACGAACTGCCTCAACGAGGCCTGGGGTACGCACTTCCGCAGGAACGGGCTGCCGTTCGTCCCGGTCAAGATCAGCTTCCAGGCGAGGCCGAAGGCGTTCTGCGGCCGGAAGTGGGGGGACGCCGCCGGACGCTACTGCGACGGCGAGCGGCGGTTCATGCTCCTGCTCGACAAAGGCGCGCTGGCCGACTCCTCCAACCTCTACCTCTACCTGGTCATCGCCCACGAGTTCGGCCACCACCTGCAGAACCTGACGGGCATGTCGGAGGCGTACCGGACGCACCCCTACCACTCCAAGGCCGAGCTCTACCAGCAGATCCGCCGCAACGAACTCCAGGCCGAGTGCCTGGCCGGAGTGTTCTTCGGGGCGGTGTGGCCGTCGCTGGGCCGCAGCGACGCCGACTGGCAGTATCTGCGCGAGCTCGACGGCACCGGCCACAGCCGCACCCATGGCCGGGGCAAGAACGTGCTGAGGTGGCTCGACGGCGGCTTCGCCACCCGGAAGCCCGGGACGTGCAACACCTGGACCGCCAGATCGGCGAAGGTCGCCTGAGGTGTTACTCCACCTGGCGCTCGCGCTGGCGGTCGGAACCGCCCACCCCATCCTCGACCGGACGCTCGTCGACAACCCGCTCTACCGGGCGGGCAAGATGGCCAAGGTCACCTGCCGGGAGAAGCCGATCTCCTCGATGAACCGGCCCCAGGCCAGGAAGTACGTCGAGGCGCTGAACGCCTGCCTCAACAAGGCCTGGCGGGCCCACCTGAAGAAGATCGGCCTGCCGCTGACGGACGCGGGCGTCGGCTTCATCAACAGCCGGAAGACCTACTGCGGGTCGCGGTGGGAGGCGAGCATCGCCGGCAAGTACTGCAACCGGGAGTTCGGCTACGTCATCCTCCTCGACCGGAACCTGCTCCAGTACCCCGGCAGCCTCTTCATCTTCCACTTGGTCGGCCACGAGTACGGCCACCACATCCAGAAGACCACGGGTCTCCTCGACGCCTTCCAGGCGTATCCGAGCGGCGGCGACCGCGAGACCGAGGAGCAGACCCGGCGATCAGAGCTCCAGGCCACGTGCCTGTCGGGCGTGTTCATGGGCAGCGCCTTCGGCTCGCTCGGCAGGCCGGCGAGCGACGTGACCGAACTGAAGGACATCATCCGCGGCAGCGGCGACGACTACTGGAAGACCCACGACCACGGCACAGGCAAGAACCAGGTGAGCTGGTTCACCCGGGGATTCGACTCCCGCGATCCGAAGTCATGCAACACCTGGACCTCCAAGCCCGGCAAGGTGGCATAGATGCACGCGCTCCTCGTCTCCCTCCTGCTGGTGGGCGGCACGGCCTACCCCGTCGACGACCCGGTCCTGACCGGCAACCTGCTCTACCGGGCCGGGCAGATGGCCGAGATCGACTGCCCGGAGAAACGCGTCGCCCCCGGCAACCGCGACCTGGCCAGGAAGTACGTGCGGTCGATCGTGGACTGCCTGAACACCGCCTGGGCCGACCACATGGCCAGGGTCGGGGTGCCGATGCCGCCGGCGGGCGTCGGGTTCGTCAACCGGCCCGAGGTCCGGTGTGGGGTGATGTGGCGGCAGAACATCCAGGGCCAGTACTGCCCGGCCGACCGCCGCTTCGACGTCCTGCTCGACCAGCGCCTGCTGGCCACGCCCCACGACCTGAGCACGTTCCTGCTCGCCGCCCACGAGTACGCCCACCACGTCCAGCACATGACCGGGATCCTGTGGGCGGAGGTCAACCTCCCGACCTCCGGCCAGGCCGAGGAGCTGGAGCGTTCCCGCCGGATCGAGCTCCAGGCGGAGTGTCTGGCCGGGGTGTTCATGGGGAGCACCTGGAAATCGCTGCGCCGGCCCGACTCCGACGTGCGGGATCTGCGCCGCATGATGGCCCTCGACGACGACGGCGCCGGGATCAACGGCAGCCACGGCTCGCCGCGCAACCGGGAGACGTGGTTCACGCGCGGGTTCGAGTCGCGGGACGCCAAGTCGTGCAACACCTTCAATGCAAGCGAACCGAGGGTGGGCTGACGCCTACGCTGAGCACGTGGACACCCGGCGCGGCGAGGACGCCAGGGCGCGGCTCGCCGCGCGGCTGCGTGAACTGAAGGAAGCGACCGGCCTGACGCTCAAGCAACTGGAGATCGCCAGCTCCAGGACGCCCCGGCGGCAGCCCGGCCAGGACCCGCTCCGGGTCGCGCACAGCACGATCGGCGACATGATCAGCCTCACCGGCCGCCACGTGCCGAAACGTCCCCACTTCGAGGTCGTCGTCGACACCTGCCTCCGGCTGGTCAGGCAGAGCGGGCGGCCCCTCCCGGCGGGCCTCGACGACCTGAGCGCCTGGGACGCCGTCTATCGAGCCGCTCTGGACGAGGCCGCGGACGCGCCGCCGCCCCGTCCGGCCGCGCGACCGCCCAGGACCCCCGAGCCGCCCTACCGGGGGCTGGAGTCGTTCCGGCCCGCCGACGCGCGCTATTTCTTCGGGCGGGACGAACTGGTCGGCACCCTCCTGGACCGCGCGGGCGACGGCGGGATCCTGGTGGTCACCGGCGCGTCGGGGTCGGGCAAGTCGTCGGTGCTGCGGGCGGGGCTGCTGCCCGCGCTGGCCCGGGGGTCCGGCCCGCCCGGCGTGATCCTCGATCCGGGGGCCGATCCGGACCGCTCCGGGCTGGCGGGCCGGGTGGTGATCGTCGACCAGTTCGAGGAGGTGTTCGCCGCCCCGGAGGAGCGGCGCCGCGACTTCATCGCGTTCCTCGGCGAGCTCGCCGACGGCGTGGCGCAAGTGGTCGTCCTGGGCCTGCGGGCCGACTTCTTCGGCCACTGCGCCGCCCACCCCGTGCTGCTCCCGGCGCTGGAACGCCCCGTGGTCGTGGCGCCGATGGACCGCCCGGCCCTGCTGGAGGTGATCGAGGCGCCCGCCCGCGTCGCCGGGCTCACCCTGCAGGACGGCCTGGCCGACCTGCTCCTCGACGACCTGCGCAGCGACCGCGACCACGCCGAGGCGGTCGGCGTGCTGCCCCTGCTGTCCCACGCCCTGCGAGAGACGTGGAACCACCGCGAGGACACCACCCTGACCCTGGCGGGCTACCGCGCCACCGGCGGCATCAGCCGCTCGCTCGCCCAGACCGCCGACGCCGTCGTCGACCACCTCGGCCCGGCCGACCGGCGGGTCGCACGGAACCTGCTGACCCGGCTGGTCCAGGTCGGGTCCGACACTCCGGACACCGCCCGGCGCATCCCCCTGTCCGGCCTGGTGGCCGAGGAGGGCGAGGGGCGGGTGCTCGACCATCTCGTCCGGGCCAGGCTGGTGACCGTCGACGCGGAGAGCGTGCAGATCGCCCACGAGGCCCTGATCCGGGGCTGGCCGCGATTACGGATCTGGCTGGAGGAAGACCGGGCCGACCTGCTGGCCCTCCAGGAACTCACCGCCGACGCCGCCGACTGGGACCGCAACGGCCGCGACCCCGCCTACCTCTACTCGGGGACCCGCCTGGCGAACGCCCCCGCCCGCGCCGCCACCACCGTCACCGCCGAGTTCCTGGCCGCCGGCCGCCGCGCGGCGTCGGCCCGCCGCCGTCTCCGCCGCACCCTCACGACCGTGCTGGCGGCCCTGCTGGTCATCTCGCTGATCACCTCCGTGACGGCGGTCCGGTTCTTCCTCGACGCCACCGACCAGGCCGACGCGGCCCTGTCGGGCCGGCTCGCGGCGGAGTCCGTATCCGCCGCCGAGATCGATCCGGCCACCGCCCTGCGCCTGGCCGCGACGGCGTGGCATGTCGCACCGACCGAAGAGGCCCGGCTGGCCATGCTCAACGTGCTGGCGAACCCGATGAGAGCGGTGCTGACGGGACACATCTACTGGGTCCGCGCCGTGGCCTTCGCCCCGGGAGGCCGGATCATGGCCACGGCCGGCGACACCCGGATCATGCTCTGGGACACCACCACCCACGATCCGGTCGGCCAGCCCTTGCCCGGCGAGGCGAACCTCACCTCGGTCGTCTTCAGCAGTGACGGCGGCACGCTGGCCGCAGGTGACGAGCAGGGCAAGGCCTGGCTGTGGAACGCGGCGACCGGCCAGCCGGCGGGCGAGCCGATCGTCACGGGATCGGAGAGCGTCAACTCGGTCGCGCTGACCCCCGGCGGCGAGACCCTGGCCACCGCCG
Source organism: Herbidospora cretacea (assembly GCF_001570605.1). Classification (GTDB taxonomy): domain Bacteria; phylum Actinomycetota; class Actinomycetes; order Streptosporangiales; family Streptosporangiaceae; genus Herbidospora; species Herbidospora cretacea. The sequence goes on from NZ_BBXG01000024.1 coordinate 52,354, forward strand.
GCGACGACGGCGTGGTCCGGCTGTGGAGCACCTCCACCCGCGCCGAGGTCGGCACCCTCGACCAGGGCGCCTCGGTGTCAGGGGTGGACTTCGGCGGGAACGGCCAGATCCTCGCCGCGTCGGCCGACGACGGCACCACCCGGGTGTGGGACGTGGCCCGAGGCAGCATGGTCGCCGAACTGCGCGCCGGACCGGACCGAGCCGCCACGGCGGTCGACATCAGTCCCGGCGGCGACCTGGTGGCCACCGCCCACGCGGACGGCACCACCGGCCTCTGGAACGCCCGCACCGGCGACCTGGTCGCCGCATTCCGCGGAAACGGAGCCGCCCTCAACGCCGTCGCCTTCAGCCCGGACGGCGAACTCCTGGTGACCGGCGGAAGCGACGGAACGGCCCGCCTGTGGAACGTCGACACCCACGAGGAGGCCGGCCAGCCACTCAGCGGGCACAACGACCAGATCTTCGGCGTCGCGTTCGGCGCCGACGGCCGCACCGTGGCCACGGCCGGGGCGGACCAGATCACCCGGGTGTGGGACGTGTCCCTGCCACGGCAGGTCGCCCAGTCGTTCGGCGACGGCTCCGCCCCGGTCAACGACCTCGACTTCACCAGCGACGGCGGCACGCTGGCGAGCGCCGGCCAGGACGGCGGCGTCCGGCTGTGGAACGTCGCCTCTCGGAAGCTGACCGGCCCTCCCCTCGTCCTCCCCTGGGAGATCACCGGCGTCGACATCAGCCCCGACGACCGGCTCGTCGCCGCGAGCGCGGGAGAACGCCAGTACGGGGCGACCGGCTGGCTGCCCGGCGACGGCCAGGGCGTGGCGAAGATCTGGGACCTCGGCACCCGGAAGCAGATAGGGCCGGACCTGGCCGCTCAGGGCCCGGTCGTCTCCGCGGTCGCGTTCAGCCCGGACAGCCGGACCCTGGCCACGGCCGGTTTCGACAGGCTGGCCCACCTCTGGGACGTCGACACCGGACGGGAGATCAGGCGGTTCACCGGCCACACGTCCTGGGTCGACACGGTCGCGTTCACTCCCGGCGGTGAGACCGTCGTCACCACCGCCCTCGACAACACCATCCGGTTGTGGCGCACCGCCACGGGCGACCCGGTCGGCCGGCCCATCACCGGCCACACCAACTGGGTCAAGGGCCTCGCGATCAGCCCCGACGGGAAGACCATCGCCACGGTCGCCGACGACAAGACGGGCCGTCTGTGGTCGCCGGCCACCCAGCGGCAGCGCGGCCGGCCCCTCATCGGCCACGAGAACATCTACCTGAACGACGTGGCCTTCAGCCGTGACGGCGCCTTCCTCGCCACCGCGAGCGCCGACAGGACGGTCCGGGTGTGGGACGTCGCCACCCAGAAGCAGCTCGGCCCGCCCATCCGGCACCCCGCCGTCGTCAGATCGGTGGCCTTCAGCCCCGACGGCGCCACCCTGGCCACCGGCGCCGAGGACGGACAGATCCGCCTGTGGAACGCGACCTTCCCGACCGACCCCTTCCGCTCGGTCTGCGAGGCCGCGGGCCGCTCGTTCACCCTTGACGATTGGGCCGGGGACCTGCCCGATGACCGGGCCCACCAGAAGATCTGCTGACCGAACCGCCGACTGACGACGGCCCCGGTTCCCTGCCGGAAGTTCACCGGCGATCTGCGCCTGGTGCGGCAGACCATCCGACGCCGTCGGACAGCTCGTAGCCGACCGGAAGGGCCTCTCACCTGCGGTTACGCGGCGGCTCGGCGTAGCCGTCCGACAGGGGCTGCCCGGATGGACGCCGGCCCCCGAACGTGGGTGACGTGAAAGCCGGAAGCCACCAGAAAGCGAGTGATCCCTCGATGCCCTCGACCGCACCTCTCCGACGCACGGCCTTAGCCGTGGTCGCCGCCCTCGCCCTGGCCCTGACGTTCCTCCAGCCGCCCGCCCCGGCCGCCGCCGGCACCGCGACCCAGTTCGCCGCCGCCTCCGGGCGGGTGCAGTGCGCGGGGCTGACCTGCCGGTACTACTTCAGCCAGGCCAGGACCGCGAAGATGAAGACCACCCTCGACGCCCGGGAGTGGACCGCCTCGGCCGCGCTGCAGATCATCTGCTTCCGCATCCCGCACAAGGTCGTCGCAGGGGCCTGCGTGCTGGCCTTCTCCTGGGTGTACGACCGGGCCAGGGCCGAACTCGTCAACGCCTACGAGATGGGCGGCTGCCTGGTCGTCCAGGCCCGGGTCAGTCTGCGGAGGTCGGTGACGTTCGCCAGCGCTCCCCCGTCGGACAGCCGCTGCTTCTGACCTGCCTCGCCTGAGAAATGAGAAAAGCCCCGGCACGATGTGTCGGGGCATTTTCGCTGGAGCAAGAGATGTGGTCAGGGGCGGGGTCGAACCGCCGACCTACCGCTTTTCAGGCGGTCGCTCGTACCAACTGAGCTACCTGACCCAAGCGGTCCTGACGGGACTTGAACCCGCGACCTCCACCTTGACAGGGTGGCGAGCACTCCAAACTGCTCTACAGGACCTTGCTTTGCTACTCGGCTTCCGGCGTTTCGCTTTCGGCTTTTGTAGCTTACCAGTTCTTCGGAGGTCTTCGACCTGCGTTTTCCTGGCCTTACTGCAGTGCCCCCAACGGGATTCGAACCCGTGCCGCCGCCTTGAAAGGGCGGTGTCCTAGGCCGCTAGACGATGGGGGCGCAGAGATTGCTCTCTGTCCTTACCGCGCTCCGTCGGGGACTTCTGAAGCATAGAGGACGTTTGCCCTCCGTGCCAAAGCGACCGGCGACGGGGTGTCGGAGATCGTTCCCGATGGTGATGGGACGTTCCCCGGCTCCGGGAAAATTGTACGACCTGGATCGGCCTCGATTTCACGCCGGATGTCGATTCGTTGCTCTCCGAACCCTCCGACGGTCACGTCGTCCCAGGCCTGAAGCCTGCGAGTGTCCTTGCTGAAGTACAGAACAGAAGCCTGGAGAGGGGTCGGATCCTCGTGTTCGAGGCCCCGCAGACCGGCTCCGCCGGTCGAACCCTGGATCATCAGCCGGGTCCCGGTAGGCGAGAGTTCGGTCGAACGCGCGTGGACGTGACCGGCCAGCACCAGCGACACCGACCCGTAGAAGGACCGCCCGATGGTCGGGTCGTGGACGGCCACCAGATCCACCGGGGAACGCTGCGGCGCCGTGGTGGACGACGAGCGGGGCCATTCGGGCGGGGCGACGCCCGCGGCCTTCTCGCGGCCGAGGGCGGCCAGGGACGCCGGGTCTTCGTCGCCCTCGACCGACTTGTCGGGGGTGAAGCGGGGGTCGCCGATGCCGTAGATGCGCAGGCCCGCCACCTCGGCCACCCGGTCGTCGAGGACGATCGCGTTCTTCTGCTGCTCGACCGCCTTCTGGGTCGCCATGGAGTCGTGGTTGCCGCGCACGAACACGTAGGGGATGCCCAGGTCGCCGATCTCCTCGACGTAGGTGTTCTCGATCTTGGTGCCGTGGTCGCTGATGTCGCCCGTGTCGATGACCAGGTTGATCTTGAACTGGTCGATCAGCGACCGGACCACGTTCCAGCTCGGCGGGTAGATGTGCAGGTCGGAGATGTGCAGGACCCTGATGGTGTCGGGGTCGGGGTTGTAGATGGGGAGGGTCGAGCCGGCTTCGTACAGGCGGCTGATGTTCGTGACGAGCTTGGCCAGCTGGCCCCGGTATTCGGAGAACTTGGTGACGATCGACTGGGCGTTGCCGACCAGGGAAGGGACACCGGTCAGCAGTCCCGTGTAGCGGGGTTCGGCGATCGCCTGGGGGTTGAAGCTCATCGCGGCCGTGACGGCCATCGCGGCGACCACGACGATCGCGCCCAGCGCGCTCCACAGGCCCTGGAAGAAGTCGCGGAAGACGATCAGCCCGGCCACGAACCCGGCGACGACGGCGCAGATCACGGCCCTGATCAGCAGGTCCTGTACGCCGCCCATCAGGTCGGTCTCGATGGTCTCGGGCAGCCGGTCGGCCCATCGCGGGTTCTGCAGGATCTCCTCGGCGGCCTCGGGATGGACCGCCTCGATGCTCAGATTGAGCTGCACCGGCCCGGAGTGGGTGTCGAACCGGAGCGTCCCCAGCGGCCGCACGTCGACGACCGTGCCCCCGTCGAGGGAGGGGCGCAGGGCCATGTTGATGTCGGCGGGCCCGATGGGCGTCTGCACGGCCGCGCCGAACAAAAGCCCCAGCCACGCTCCGGCCAGGGCCACCACGATGATTGTCAGAATCCGGACGAAACGGCCCCTTAGGAACCGGATCACGGACTCCCCCCACTTCGGCAAATCCACGTTCCTTCCTGTCTACCCGAAAACCACGGGGAAGTAGATTTGACGTGTGATCGACGTCTCGAGGAGCAAATTCGAGGAACTCGTGGCCGAGGCACTCGACCTGATCCCACCTGATCTGGCCAAAGTCATGGACAACGTCGTGGTCGTGGTCGTGGACGATCCGCCGGAACAGGGCCTCCTCGGTCTCTACACGGGCATTCCGCTGACGGAGCGGGGCGAGTGGTACTCAGGGGTGCTTCCCGACCGCATTGAGATCTACCGGAATCCGACCTTGGCAATCTGTGAAACCGAGGCTGACGTGGTGGAGGAGGTGCAGATCACGGTCGTCCACGAGATCGCCCACCACTTCGGCATCGACGACGACCGGCTCCACGAACTCGGATGGTAGTCGCAGGGTTGCCATTCGCGAGCGCGATAGGCACTGTAGGTGACATACTGAACACAGTCTGTCAGCTATGGCCTGAGCTCAGCGGAGAGAAATGGCGGCCACGAAGCCCGGAAAACTGCCGGGGAAACACCGCCGTCCAGCGGAGCGCCAAGCGACTTACGGCGAAGTCATCGCGATCAAGGAGTTCCGGGCCCTGTGGCTCGGACAAGGGCTGTCGCTGCTCGGCGACCAGCTCGCCCAGGTCGCCCTTGCGGTGCTCGTCTACAACCGCACCCAGTCGGCGCTGGCCACGGCGGCCGTCTACGCGCTGACCTATCTGCCGCCGATCCTCGGCGGCCCCCTGCTGGCCGGCCTCGCCGACCGCTATCCGCGCCGGCGGGTCATGCTCGTCTGCGACGTCGTGCGGGCGCTGATGGTCGCGATCATGGCGATCCCGGGCACCCCGTTCGCGGCGCTGTGCGTGCTGGTCTTCATGGTCGTCCTGCTCAGCGCGCCGTTCTCGGCCGCGCGGGCGGCGCTGCTGCCGGAGATCCTCGAAGGCGATCGTTACGTCGCGGGCAGCGCCCTGCAGAACATGACGAACCAGGCCGTCCAGATGCTCGGGTTCGCCGCGGGCGGCGCGGTCATCGCGGGTCTGGGGCCCTATCGGGCGCTGGCGCTCGACTGCGCCACGTTCCTGGCCTCGGCGCTCATCATCGTCGCCGGGGTGAGCCGCAGGTCGGCCACGGTGTCCGCCGACGGGGGGAAACCGTCGATGTGGACGATGACCGCCGCGGGCGCCAGGCTGGTCTTCGGCGACCGGCGGCTGCGCACCCTCGTCCTGTTCGCCTGGCTGTGCGGCTTCTATGTGCTGCCCGAGGGCATCGCGGTGCCCTATGCGGCGCAGCTCGACGACGGCGGTCTCCCGGTGCCCGTGATCACCGGCCTGCTCATGGCGGCCATGCCGACGGGGACCGTCCTCGGGGCGTTCCTGTTCAGCAGGTTCGTCACACCCAGCACCCGTCTCAAGACGATGGGCTGGATGGCCATGCTGACCTGCGCTCCATTGGTCGTGTGCGCGATGCGCCCGCCTTTGGAGATCGTGCTGGTGCTGTGGGTCCTGTCCGGCGTGGGAGGCGCGTACCAACTCGCGGCCAACGCCGCGTTCGTCCAGTGCGTGCCCCCCGAACGACGGGGTCAAGCGTTCGGCCTGGTTCAGTCAGGCCTGCTCGCCTCGCAGGGTGTCGGCATCCTCATCGGCGGTGCGCTCGCGCAGGTCCTCGGTCCGGAGCCGGTGGTGGCGCTGGCCGGGGTGGCCGGGCTGAGCGCCGCGGCCATCCTGGCCATCGCGTGGACGGAGTCCCGAACGGAGATCATCGCCAGGGTGCACACCTCGTGATCAGTCGTTCGGCTGCTTCGTCTGGGCGTAGGGGTGAGCGGCGTACGGGTCCACCGGCTGCGAAGGAGCCGTGTGGCCGTTCGGCGACTTGGTCGCCTTGGCCCACCCTTCCTGGGTCTTGTGCTTGACGTCGAGCCAGACCGGGTTGTCCTTGTTCTTGTCGATGAGGTCCTGGACGATCGAGGCGTCCTTCTCCTCGCTCGGGATCAGGAGCCAGGCGACGGCGTAGATGCCGACGCCGAGGCCGCCGAAGAACGTCGCGACCGCAAGGACGATCCGGAGAATGTTGGCGTCGATGCCGATGTACTGGCCGACACCGGAACAGACACCGGCGACGATCCGGCCGTTACGAGTCCGGCGAAGCTGCTTGACGTGGCCACTGGGCTGTATCTCGTTCATGTCCATAGCGTGCCCCTTTTGTCGTCTATGGCACATCGGGATTCCCCCTGGCCCTACCCCGACCCCGCCCGGATACGCTGCGTTCATGGACCTTCTCAACCTCGATGACCGGCTCACCGACGACCAGCGTTTGGTCAGGGACACCGCTCAGGGGTTCGTCAGGGACTCCGTGCTCCCCGAGGTCGCCACGTGGTTCGAGGAGGGCACCTTTCCGGCCCGTGAGCTGGGCCCCGTCCTCGGATCGCTCGGCATGCTGGGCATGCACCTGAACGGCTACGGGTGCGCCGGGCTGGACGCCGTCTCCTACGGAGTGGCGTGCCGGGAACTGGAGGCGGGCGACTCGGGGTTGCGGTCGTTCGTGTCGGTTCAGGGTTCGCTGGCGATGTTTCCCATTTGGAAATACGGGTCTGCTGAGCTCAAAGAGGAATGGCTTCCTGGAATGGCGGCCGGGACGACGATCGGGTGTTTCGGGCTGACCGAGCCCGACCACGGCTCTGACCCTGCCAACATGAAGACCTTCGCCAAACAGGACCCCTCGGGCGACTGGATCCTCAACGGCTCGAAGATGTGGATCACCAACGGGTCGGTGGCCGACGTCGCCGTGGTCTGGGCGCAGACCGACGAGGGGATCCGCGGGTTCGTGGTGCCCACGTCGTCGCCGGGGTTCTCGGCTCCGCTGATCCACCGGAAGCTCTCCCTTCGGGCCTCGGTGACCTCCTCCCTCTACTTCGACGACGTCCGGGTGCCGGCTTCCGCCGTCCTCGACGTCGTGGGGCTGCGCGGGCCTCTCTCCTGTCTGTCGGAGGCCCGGTACGGGATCCTGTGGGGTGTCGTCGGGGCGGGACGGGCCTGTTTCGAGGCGGCTCTCGAGTATTCCAAGACGCGGGTGCAGTTCGGGAAGCCGATCGCCGGGTTCCAGCTCACGCAGGAGAAACTGGCGTGGATGGCGGTGGCGCTGGGGCAGGCGGGGCTTACGGCGCTCCATTTGGGTGACCTCAAGGACGCCGGCACGCTTCGGCCCCAGCAGGTGTCGTTCGGGAAGCTGGCCAACGTGCGGGCGGCGCTCGATGTGGCGCGGGAGGCGCGGTCGGTGCTGGGGGCCAACGGGGTGACGCTGGAGTATCCGGTGATCCGGCACATGAACAACCTGGAGTCGGTGCTGACGTACGAGGGGACCCAGGAAATCCACACGCTGGTGCTCGGGGAGGCGCTGACCGGGGTGGCGGCGTATCGGTGATCCGGCCGGTAGGGTGATCACAGGGAACTGCTTCGCTCCGGTGAGACGATCGCTGTACCCTGCTAGGCGAGGGGTGCTAGCTCAATGGCAGAGCTCCGGACTTTTAATCCGTAGGTTCAGGGTTCGAATCCCTGGCGCCCCACTTTCGTCACGGCTTGTGGTTGACGCCCTCCGGGCGGCTGTCACAAGCCGTTCCTTCTTTCTACGGGGGGACGACCCCCCGAACCCCCCGCTGACAGGGGGCTGCGCCCCCTCACGCTCCCCCTGGCCGCGTTCCGCGTCCTCGCGTCGCTGCGCTCCGGTGTTCGCTCCGCTCACCGGCGAAGGGCTCCGCCCCTCGCGGACCTTGGAAAAGGCCTCGCTTCGCTCGGATCGTGCTCGCTTCGCTCGTTGTATCTTCCTGAAGCCGCGCACTCCTATGTTCGAGGTCATCGACGGCGATCCGAGTGACACGCGGGAAGGAAGACTCCTCAAGAGCGTGATGGGTTTACCGCGTCCCCAGAGGCATTGAGCATGAGTATGGCGTTGACCTAGAGATTTCGGGTGATTACTTTCTGTGTCACTATTCAGTGCGAGAACATGGAGTCTCATGATCCGTTCCCCCTTACGCAACGGTGCCGCAGGAATGGTGGCCGTCCTGGCCGCAACCCTTCTCACGGCGACTCCTGCCGCGGCAGTGACGCGGACCGTCGGCATCGAGGTTGGGTCGTGGCGATGCCCTCGCGGCGTCCACAGCATCGTCCGGGTCGACGTGTTCGCGACTACCACGTCCGCGCCAAGCGTCAACGGTTCCTGGTCGGGCTCGGCTCTCAAGGCGAACGTCGAGGTGAGGGGCGTACCCGCAAACGGGGGCCAGGCCCGCTTCGTCGCCGCGTACCGCTGCAAAACCCAGTTCTTCGGACTGCCGAGTAGCGTCTACCCCGCCGAAGGGCTGCGCTGGATCTACGGCTCGGGTTACCAGCCGAGCTACCTCATGTAGTCAGGACACTGCCGATGGCGCCAGGAACGGCGCTGTCGCCGGCCCGGCTATTCTTGATCCGGTCGGGTCGGCAGTTCAAACCCCGTGACCTGCTATTTCGAACGGCCCAACCGGCTGCGGCTGTAAAACGCACGCTGCGACCTCATTGCTCTGACCCAGCGGCCTCCCGTTGCCGAGCTTTGGGTAGGTGTATCGGCTGAGCTCACCCAGTTCCAAAGCCAGGCCCCTCAGCGGGGCCTGGCTTGCGCACACTCAGGCTGAGGCGCCAGAGCTCGGCCAAGCAAGGCTGTCGCGTGCTTCGAGGGTGTCCGGGTGGTCCGAACCGAGCAGCCGAGATCTGGCCTTGACCGCGTGCTCCAGAAGGACTCTGGCCTCGGCGAACTCGCCGAGGCGCAGGAGAGTGATCGCCAGATTGTTCTCCGTAGTGAGCGTCTCGGGATGGGCCATCGAAGAGGCGGGGCGCTTTCATCCAGAGCAAGCGCCTCGGGCTACCCGATTGATATTCTCGCGGCCGGTGAAGCAGCCCCGCATCGCTTCGCTTGAAGGAACGGGGAACGCGCGGGCTCTCTGGCGGGGAGCGTCAAGGACAGCGGGAGCCCTTGACTGCGTCGTCGACGCTCGCTGGCGGTTCGGTCGTGACCGATCACCCACCGCGCCAGGCCGTTAGGCGAGCGAGGTTAAGGGCACGGGCAGAGAGTGCCTGGGGAGAAGGAACAGACCTTACCCGCCCAGGCGCAGGGACCACGGCAGCCGCGGAGCGACGGATCAGCCCACCTCGCCGAACTCCAAGACCGCGCAAGCGGACAACGCGACGGGTCCCGGCCGAGGTCGCCCGCCACCCATGCTCTTCGGCGGTGCGACTGCGATGAAGGAGGACAACCCATGAAGGCAGTCGTCTGGCACGACACCGGGCGGATCTCGCTGGACGAGGTCCCCGATCCGAAGATCCAGGAGCCCGAGGACGCGGTCATCCGTATCACCGCCAGCGCCATCTGCGGGACCGATCTCCACATGGTGCGGGGCACCATGCCGGGTATGCGGCCCGGGACGATTCTGGGGCACGAGGCGGTCGGGGTCGTCGAGGAGACCGGGCCGCAGGTGCGGAACTTCAACGCCGGGGATCGGGTTCTGGTCTGTTCCACGATCGGGTGTGGGCGGTGTGTCTACTGCCGGGACGGTTATTACGCCCAGTGTGACGTCGTCAATCCCGGTGGGACCGCGTTCTTCGGGGGGCCGGAGGCCACCGGGCCGTTCGACGGGCTGCAGGCCGAGTACGCCAGGATCCCCTACGCCCACACCGGGCTGGTCGCCGTTCCGCCGGGGGTCAGTGACGAGCAGGCTCTCACGGTCAGTGACATCTTCCCGACGGCCTGGTTCGGCGCTCGGCTGGCCGAGGTCGGGCCGGGGGACGTGGTCGTCGTTCTGGGGGCGGGGCCGGTGGGGCAGCTCGCCGTGCTGTCGGCCCGGATGCAGGGGGCGGGGCGGGTCATCATCGTCGACGGCAACGCCGACCGGCTGGAGACCGCGCGGCTGCAGAACGCCGAGACCGTCGACTTCAACGCGGAGGATCCGGTCGCGGCGGTGAAGGAGCTGACCGGGGGCGTGGGGGCCGACCGGGTGATCGACGCGGTGGGGGTCGACGCCGAACCGCCGAGCCGGGACCGGGAGAAGGCCGGTCACGATCTGTGGGAGCCCGGGGAGGCGCCGGATCAGGCGCTGCGGTGGGCGGTCGAGATGGTGGCCAAGGCGGGCACGATCGGCATCGTCGGCGTCTATCCGGAGGGGTTCGGGAGTTTTCCGCTCGGGACGGCCATGAACCGCAACCTCACCGTCAAGATGGGCAACTGCAACCACCGGCGTTACGCTCCTGGGCTGCTCAGCAAGGTCGCGGCCGGGTCAGCCGATCCGACCACGATCCTCACGCAGCAGGAGACGATGCCCGGCGTGCTGGAGGCGTACGAGGCCTTCGACCGGCGTGAGCCCGGCTGGACCAAGGTCGCCATCGAACTGGGCTGAGACCCCCAACCCCGGAGTGGGCTCGCACATGGGACGGATAGCAGCGGAGACGCTCATCGCACGTCTGGCCGACTGAGGGGTCGACACCGTGTTCGGCCTCCCGGGCGACGGCATCAACGGGATCGGGTGCGTTTCGTGCTCGTGCAGCACGAGGAGGCCGCCGCGTTCATGGCCACCGGGTAAGCGAGGGCCACCGGGAGGATCGGGGTGTGTGCCGCCACGTCGGGGCCCGGCGGCATCCACCTGCTCAACGGCCTGCACGACGCCAAGCTCGACCACGCGCCGGTGCTGGCGATTCACCGGGATGCAGGAGACGTCCGTGCTGGGCACGGCCTGCCAGCAGGAGGTCAATCTCGACCGGTTATATGAGGACGTCGCCGACGTACAGGGGACGGACGACGGCGCTCAGCGGTGGAGCAAGCCGTGGGCGAACAGTTCGCTGTCGAGGTGGGTGAGGTCGCCCTGGCGGTAACCGTTCTCCATGGACCGGAGCATGGCCTTGGCGATGCGGACGCCGCCGGGATGACGGCGGGCGAGTTTGCGGGCCAGCACGCCGGTCGCCCGGGTGAGCTCCTCTTCTGGGACGACCTGGTGGAGCAGCCCGTATTCGAGTGCGGTGGGGGCGTCGATGGCGTCGCAGGTCAGCACGAGGTGGCGCAGGCGGGAGAGCCCGATGTCCATGGCGAGCCGCGCCGCTGTGCCGCCCCAGGCGGGCGGGATGCCCAAGGCCAGTTCGGGGAGGCGGAAGGTGGCGGTGTCGGCGCCGACGCGCAGGTCGCAGTGGGCGGCCAGGCAGACACCCGTGCCCGCCACCGGGCCGTGCAGCCGGGCGACGGTGACGGCGGGGCTCTCGGCGATCGCGCGGCACACCCGGTGTCCGAGGGCGGCGGCGCGGCGGACGTCGTCGGGCCCGTCGTCTCCCGAGGCCAGGGTGACGAGCTCGCCGATGTCGCCGCCCTGGCAGAAGCTCGGCCCGTCGCCGGACAGCACGATCACTGAGGCGGGTTCGTGACCCCGGCCCGGGTCGGTGAGGGTGTGGTAGGCCGTGACGATCTCGCCGAGCGTCCGGAGGTCGATCGTGTGGTGCGGGGGCGGGCAGCTCAGCCGGACGTGAGCGACGCGCCCGTCGCGTTCGACGGTGACGGTCATGTCAGCGTCACCTCCAGCTTGGTGATGTCGCGGAAGGCCAGGCCCCTGGGCCGGACGGGCGGGGCGGCCAGGGCGAGGCGGGTGCCGAAACGCCGAAGCAGCAGCGGGAGCACGGCCTCGGCCTCGGCTTGGGCGAGCCGGGATCCGAGGCAGTAGTGCGCGCCGAGCCCGAACGCCAGTGACCTGCGGGAAGACGTGCGGTTGGGGTCGAAGCGGGCCGGGTCGCCGGCCTCCTCGGGATCCCGGTGGGCCGCTCCCACCATCAGGTGGACGGCCTGGTCCTCGGGGACCGGCGATCCGTGCAGGGTGGCGCCGGGTCCCGCGACGCGCACCAGGATCTGCACCGGCGGGTCCCAGCGCAGGATCTCGGTGACCGCCCGGGGGACGAGATCGGGGCGCCGCGTCAGTTCCCGGGCCTGATCAGGGTGCGCGGTCAGGGCCAGCACCATGGAGTTCAGCATCGAGCTGGTGGTCTTCCAGCCGGCGATGATCATCGTCTGGGCCTGGATGGCCAGCCAGTGGCGGTGGTCGTGGCCGACCGTCTCCAGCAGCGCGGCCAGCAATCCCGGCCGGGGCCTGCGCCGGGTCTCCTCCACCATGGCGCGGCAGTGGTCGTACAGCTGCCGGGTCTGCTCCTCCAGTTCCCGCAGTTCGCCGCGGCCCGGCGAGATCTCCAGCATGAGCTGGCTGTCACTGGCGAGTTTGCCCAGCGTCGCGGGGTCGTAGAACGGGTCGCCGAGCAGATCGGACAGCACCTGCAACGGCAGCGCGTCGGCGATCAGCTCGGCGTGGTCGGCGGTTCCCCACTCGTCGAGCCGGTCGGCCAGCCGGTCGACGGCGGCGGCCGCGTGCTCGTCGATCACCGGCTGGAGGTCGCGCACGGTCCGGGCGGACAGGTGCCGCATCACCAGCGCCCTCTGGTCGCCGTGCTCGGGCGGGTTCAGCTGCATGAGCGCCTCCGAGACGACGCCCACCATCGGGTAGTCCCGCCACCGGGGCACCCATCGGTCCTTCCACCCGGGATCCGGCATCCGCCAGCCGGGTGACCCGATGATCTCGGCGCACGAGGCGTAGTCGGTCACCAGCAGGGCCCCCAGCGGCGAGGGGACCACCGGCCCGAGCTCGCGCAGCCGCTCGTAGATCGGATAAGGGTCCTGCCTGCCCTGGCCGGACCGCAGCCGCACGAGCAGCCTGCCGACCTCCCTCTCTGTCATCGTCCACCCGTCCGTCCGTGCTGCTCCTTTGTTAGTTGAAGCATCAAGTACGTTTCGGCGGACGTACTCGGCCTTGATCAAGAACTGGCGAGAAGTTCTCCGGAAAAACGGGTAGGGCGGGACAATGGGTATCGACCGCATCGCGGAGCCGTGGGGGGCGCGCACCCCGTACGGACCGGGAGAAACGTGGCCCATCCGGGTCGACCAGCAGCTCGCCGACGGGCTGGACGCGGGCGACGTCGACAGCTGGGTGCCGAGCGCGGCCGTCCTGCACAGCAACGGCGACGGGCTGGAGATCGCCGTCAAGGACGGCCGGATCGCCGGGGTCCGGGGGCGGGCCGACGACCGGGTCAACCACGGCCGCCTGGGTCCGAAGGACCTCTTCGGCTGGCAGGCCGGCAACTCGCCCGACCGCCTCACCCGGCCGCTGGTCAGGGAAAACGGCCGGCTCGTCGAGGCGAGCTGGGACACCGCGCTCGGCCGGGTGGCCGGCAGGGTCCGTGAGCTGCTCGACGAACAGGGGCCGAGCGCTCTGGGCTTCTACACGAGCGGCCAGCTGTTCCTGGAGGAGTACTACACGCTCGCCCTCATCGCCCACGGGGGGCTGGGCACCAACCACGTCGACGGCAACACCCGCCTGTGCACCGCGACGGCCGCGGCGGCGCTGAAGGAGTCGTTCGGCTGCGACGGCCAGCCCGGCAGCTACACCGACATCGACCACGCCGACGTCATCTGCCTCTACGGCCACAACATGGCCGCCACCCAGACGGTCACCTGGAGCCGCGTCCTCGACCGGCTCGCCGGGCCCAACCCGCCCGCCGTGATCTGCGTCGACCCCCGCAGGACGCAGGTGGCCGAGGCCGCGACCGTCCACCTGGCCAACCGGCCGGGCACCAACGTGGCGCTGATGAACGGCATCCTGCACGAGATCATCGCGACCGGCCGGATCGACCAGGGCTACATCGACGCCCACACGGTCGGCTTCGACGAGCTGAAGCGCCAGGTGGCCGACTATCCCCCGGAGAAGGCGGCGCTGATCTGCGGCGTGCCGGAAGACGACCTGCGCCGGGCCGCCACGATCATCGGGACCGCCGAGCGGCTCCTCTCGACCGTCCTGCAAGGCTTCTACCAGGCCAATCAGGCGACCGCGGCGGCGGTGCAGGTCAACAACGTCCATCTGGTACGCGGCATGCTCGGCCGCCCCGGCTGCGGGGTGCTCCAGATGAACGGCCAGCCGACGGCCGAGAACACCCGTGAGTGCGGCGCCGACGGCGACCTGCCGGGCTTCCGCAACTGGTCGAACCCCGACCACGTGGCCGAGCTGGCCCGGATCTGGAACATCGACCCGATGGACATCCCGCACTACTCGCCGCCCACCCACGCCATGAAGATCTTCCGCTACGCGGAAGAGGGATCCATCAAGTTCCTGTACGTCATGGGCACCAACCCCGCCGTCTCCCTGCCGGAACTGCGCCGCATCCGGGAGATCCTCTCCAGGGAGGACCTGTTCCTGGTCGTCCAGGACATCTTCCCGACCGAGACCACCGAACTGGCCGACGTGGTGCTCCCGGCGGCGGCGTGGGGCGAGAAGACCGGCGCGTTCACCAACGCCGACCGGACCGTCCACCTGTCGGAGCGGGCCGTCGACCCTCCGGGTGAGGCCCGTTCCGACCTCGACATCCTGATCGACCTGGCCCGGCGTCTCGGCCTGACCGACCGCGACGGCGCCCCGCTGATCAAGTGGCACGACGCGGAGGGCGCGTTCGAGGGCTGGAAGGCCTGCTCGAAGGGCCGCCCCTGCGACTACAGCGGCCTGACCTACGACCGGCTGCGCCGGGGCGGGGTGCAGTGGCCGGTCACCGAGGAACACCCGGAGGGGACCGAGCGCCTGTACGCCGGCGGCGCGTTCCGCAGCGCCCCCGACGACTGCGAGGCCTACGGCCGCGACCTGATCACCGGCGCTCCCTTCGAGGCGACCGAATACCGCGCGCAGAACCCCGACGGGAAGGCGATCATCCGCGCGGCCGAGTACGTCGCCCCGCACGAGTCCCCGAGCGGGGAGTTCCCGTTCTGGCTGACCACCGGCCGGTCGCTCTACCACTTCCACACCCGCACCAAGACCGGGCGCGCTTCCGAGCTCCAGGCCGCCGACCCGGAGGTCTGGGCAGAACTGTCCGCCGAGGACGCCGGGCGGCTGGAGGTGGCCGAGGGCGACCTCGTGCGGGTGACGACGCCGCGCGGCGCGATCACCGCGCCCGTGCGCGTCACCGGAATCCGGCCGGGCGTGGTCTTCGTGTCGTTCCACTACGGCTACTGGGACCGCGACGGCGGCGACCACGACCGGGCGGCCAACGAACTGACCATGACCGACTGGGACCCGGTCTCCAAACAGCCGATCTTCAAGACGGCCGCCGCCCGGGTGGAGAAGGGAGGACGGCCGTGAAGTTCGAGCTGCTGATCGACGAGCTCCACCGGTCGGAGGACGAGCTCGCGCGGGCCCTGCTCGCCATGGCCGACCGGCACCGGGCCGACCACGAGACCTACCACGTCGCCCGGGACCTGGCCGCCTGGTCGGCCGGCCACCTGCGGGAACTGGCCCCGGCCGGGAAGGAGTTCGGGCTCGACCTGGCGTCCGGCCTTTCCGGGGAACCGGTGTCGCTGGTCCGGGAGTGGCTCGGCCACCGGGAGCCGTCGGTCCTGCTGCTGGCCGACTTCCGTTACCTCTACCGGCTGACCGCCGGGGTGTCGGCCGACTGGGAGCTCCTGGCCCAGGCCGCCCAGGGCGCGCGGCGGGCCGACCTGCTGGCGCTCACCCAGCACTGCCATCCGCAGACGCTCCGCCAGCTGCGCTGGGCCAACGCCCGGTTGAAGGACTCGGCGACGCAGCCACTGGTGAGCTGAAAATGCTTTAAAAGTGAACAATTAAGGCTGATGCCAAATGCGTTGACCTTATGCGATAAATTCGCCATTCTGGCGCAATGCGCACATTACGTCCCCTTGCGGGAGTGATCCTTACATCTGCTCTCCTGACCGGTTACGCCGCCGCGCCGGCCGCCGCCTCCGTTCAGGAATCCGCCACGGTCTCGCAGGTCACGGCTGCGGCGCGGCCGGGCAACGGCAAGGTCCTTTCCGACCGCATCAGCGGCGGGGAGGGCATTTTGAAGATCAAGAATGGCACCGGCAAGGACGGGGTCGTCACTCTCGTCCGGGGCAAGTCCAAGGCGTTCAGCCTCTATGTCCGGGCGAAGTCGACCGCCAGCTTCAAAAGGGTGGACGACGGCACGTACACCGTCTACTTCACCACCGGATACCGATACAGCACGTCGAAGCGCAAGTTCACCAAGAGCGCCTCGTACCAGCGCTTCACCGACCGGCTGAGGTTCAACACGACCTCGACGTCGTCGACCATCTGGACGCTCACCCTCAACCCCGTCAAGGGCGGCAACGCCCGCACGACCGGCGTCAACCCGAAGGACTTCCCGAAGTAATTTTTGCGGGGTCAGAAACATTGCGGGGTCCGCAAAATCCGGTAGTGTTCGGGGCATGGGTACCGAGGACGGCGAGCGCGGGGGGCTGCGCGAGCGCAAGAAGCAGGAGACGCGCATCGCGCTGAGCTGGGCCGCCGTCCGTCTCACCATCGAGCGTGGGCTGGAGAACGTCCGGGTGGAGGACATCGCCGCCGAGGTCGGCGTCTCTCCCCGGACGTTCAACAACTACTTCTCCAGCAAAGGCGAGGCGATCGCCGCCCGCCATCTCGAACGCGCCCGGTCGATCGCGGCCGAGCTGCGCGCCCAGCCGGCGTCCAAGCCCCTGTGGGAGGCGATCAACGACGCGGCGCTGGCCCGCTTCGCCCTCGGCCAGGAAGGCGACGGCCGGAACACCCACGACCAGCAGTGGATCGCCGGCGTCCGCCTGATGATCGCCGAACCGGCGCTCCAGGGCGAGATGATCAAGGCCAGTGCCGCCGCCGAGGCCGAGTTCGCCGCGGCGGTCGCCGAACGCACCGGCACCGACGTCACCAGCGACATGTATCCCAAGCTGGTCGCGGGCGCGGTGACGGCCGCCTTCGGCGTGGCCGTCGAACACTGGCTGCGCGCCGATCCCTCGGTCTCCATCATGACTCTCGTGTCCGAGGCCCTGCACCGCCTCTCCGCCGGTCTCCCCGCCCCCTGATCCCACCCCTCACGAAGAGGAACCGGCCCTCCGGATCCATCCGCAGACCGCGAGATCCGCACACCGAGAAATCCACGTACCAAGAGATCCGGCGTACCCGGATTCATTCGCCATGCCCTCGATCAGCCACCTCACGGAGGAGCCCCATGTCCGCGACCGGTCCTGAAGACGTCGTCATCGCCGGAGCAGGGCCCAACGGGCTGATGCTGGCCTGCGAGCTCAGCCTGGCCGGAGTGCGGCCCCTGGTCATCGAGCGGCTGCCCGGACGGACCGAGGAGAACCGGGCCAACGGTCTGGTCGGTCAGGTCGTGCGCATGCTCGACCGCCGCGACCTGTACGAACGCCTCAGCGGCAGCGCCGGTCCACCCCGGCCTGGGCCCTCGTTCGTGTTCGGCGCGATGCCGCTGGACCTCCGCGCCCTGGACGACAATCCCCTCTACGGGCTGCCGGTGCCGCAGCGCCGCATCGAGCAGGTCCTGGAGGAACGTGCCGCCGAACTCGGCGTCGAGATCCGCCGGGGACACGAACTCACCGGGCTGTCGCAGGACGAGCAGGAGGTCACCGCCGAGGTCACCGGGCCCGCCGGACCCTACCGGCTGCGCGCCCGCTACCTGGTCGGGGCCGACGGCGGGCGCAGCCTCACGCGCAAGCTGACGGGCATCGGCTTCCCCGGCGTCACCACCGACGAGACCGTCTCCCGCACGGCGCACGTCAGCCTCCCGCCCGCGATCATCGACGCGGCCACCGGCGGCCTGGACGTGCCCGGCTACGGGATCATCCCGCCGTTCATGCACCACCGCACCGAACGCGGCCTGTTCGTGTTCGCCCCCTTCGCCGCCGGCTCACCCCTGGTCAGCACCACCGAATGGGATCCGGGCCACGTCGGCGACCGGCCGTTCACCGTGGCGGAACTGCGGGAGAGCGCCCGGCGCGTGCTCGGGGCCGACCTTCCGCTCGGCCCGCCCGAGGGCGAGGGCCCCCACCTGCTGCGCCGGTTGACCGGCCGCAACACCCGGCTGGCCGACCGGTTCCGCGAACGCCGGGTCCTGCTGGTCGGCGACGCCGCCCACGTCCACGCCGCGATCGGCGGCCCCGGCCTCAACCTCGGGTTGCAGGACGCGATCAACCTCGGCTGGAAGCTCGCCGCCGAGATCCACGGCTGGGCCCCGCCCGGCCTGCTGGACAGCTACGAGACCGAGCGCCGCCCGGCCGCCCGGCGCGTGGTGATGCACACCCAGGCGCAGACCGCGCTGATCAAGCCCGGCGCCGAGGTCACCGCGCTCCGCGAACTGTTCACCGAACTGCTCGCCGACCGGCGCAACGTCCAGCGCATCGCCGACATGATGGCCGGGGCCGACGTCCACTACGACATGGGCGGCGACGACCCCCACCCGCTGGTCGGCCGATGGGCCCCCGACCTGCTGCTGGACACCCCGTCCGGGCAGGTCCCGCTCGCCCGCCTCACCGCGGCCGCCCGGCCGCTGCTGCTGGACCTGACCGAGGACGCCGGTGCGGCCAAGGAGGCGGCGGCCTGGCACGACCGGGTCGACACCCTCACCACGAGCTGCCCCGACCCGAATCCCCCTGCCACCGCCCTGCTCCTGCGGCCCGACGGCTACGTCGCCTGGGCCTCGGCCGCCGCCCGCCCCGATTCCCGGGAGCGTGGGGCCCTCCGCGCGGCCCTGACCCGGTGGTTCGGGCCCGCCGTGCTCAGCCGCCCAGCCCGTTGAAGGCGTTCACCAGGGTCGGCAGGATGGCCGCCGCGAGGCCGGCCGCGACCAGGTTGAAGCGGGCGCCGATGTTGAGCGCGGCCAGGACGAACAGAACGAACGCGATCAAGTAGCAGAGCAGCTCGAACACGGCCATGATCAGGTACCTCCGGATAGGAACGCCGACCACCTCTGGTCGACGGCCTACGGTGCTGCCCACACATCGGCGGTGTGATCATCCCTGTGCGATCTTTCTTGGGCGGCGGGGCCGATCCGCCCCGCCACCCCTTCGCCGATCAGTGACGACGGCCCCTGAAGACGTTCTTCGGGATGTGGCCCGTCACGACCTGGGTCCGGTCGACGACCTCGGCGTTGTGGTAGTTCACCGCGATCGAGGCGAACGAGTAGGCCTTCGGGACGGTCAGGCCCTGGGTGGTGACGAGGAAGTCGACGGTCTTCTCCACGGCGATCCGCATGGCGCGGTCGAGGTCCCAGTGGATGCCCATCATGATCCAGTGGTCGTCGTTCTCGGCCCAGGGCAGTTCGGTCTCGGTGTTCTTGATCACGGTGATGCGGAACGTGCCGGACAGGGAGTGTTCGACGGCGGTGCCGCTGACCTCGCCGTCGCCCTGGCAGCTGTGCGGGTCGCCGATGAAGATCTGCGCGCCGGGCTGGAAGACCGGCAGGAAGAGCGTCGTGCCGACGTTGAGGTCGCGGACGTCCATGTTGCCGCCGAACTTGCCCGGAGGCGTGGAGTTCTGCACGCCGGTGGCGGGCGGCGGCTCGTTCTCGGTGTTGCCGATGAACTCGCCCGTCGGGGAGGCGACCGCGATGATCCCCATGAACTTCTGGGTCGGGATGATGATGTCCTCGCCGAAGAAGACGACCTCCTCGCCGCGGTGCGTCCCGGTTCGGTAGAGGTGGGTGCGGACGTCCGGCCAGACGCCGGCCGGGAGGCCCGGCGGGATGTCGGCGGGGATGTCGAGGCCCCGGTCGCCCTCGCGCCAGCCCGGGTAGAAGGTGGCCATGACGCCGCCGGTCGGGGCGGTGTTGTTGAAGCCGTAGGGCACCCGGGTGTCGACCTCGAGGATGTCGATCGCGATGGTGTCGCCCGGCTCGGCGCCCTCGACGTAGATCGGGCCGGTCAGGACGTGGCCGCCGTACCGCCTGCCGGTGGCCTCGCGCTCGGGGAGGGTCTGCCAGAACGCCACGCCGTCGCGGAGGATCTCGTGGGGCTTGACGCCGAAGGCGCCGAAGTAGTCGTTCGGGTGGATGGCCGAGTTGGTGAAGCCCTGGTGGGAGAGGGTGTCGACGCGGACGGTCTGGCCCGATCTCATCGTGAGGCCGGGGGTCCAGCCGATCGGGTAGCCGCCCCAGTGCAGTTTGTCGGGGGTGGACTTGAGGTGGTGGTCCCACTTGCCGGGCTTGGGACGGCCGGGGCCGCCCTTCTCTCCGGGTGAGGCTTGGGCGGGGGTGGGGACGGCGGCGGCGAACGTCGCGGCCAGACCGGCGGCCAGCAGGCTTCGGCGGCTCGCCGAGCTCCAGTGGTTGGCGGAAATGGTGGACTCCCATCCCTGAACGCGATGATGATCATCGGGGGTGGCTCCACAGTGACCCGGGGGTGTTTCGGCCTCTTAACGGTCGTGCAAAATCCGGTGTGTTTACGACCATGGTGCCCCGCCTTGGGCGCGGCGTCCTATTGGCGGACACGTGTGCGACCATCGATACTCTCCGTAACTGTCGGCTCGACCTGCACAGCGGAGAGTGACTTGATGAAGAAGACGTTCGCAGCGGCTCTGCTCGCGCTGGGCCTGGCGGGGATCGCCGCCCCCGCGCACGCCGCCGACGCTCCCGGGCTGCTCTTCGACGACGTCATCTCCATCCCGGGGAACCTGCTTCAGGTCAACGTCCTGCCGATCTTCCCCGCGGGTGGTTGAGCCCGGGATGTTTGGGGCCCTCCGGCCGGGTACGGGCAGCAGATAGATCACAGGCCCGTATCGGGCGTTCGGCGGCAGAGGGGGTTCGTCGAGCGGCCGGTGCGGGCCTTCTCACATCGGAGATCATCGTGCGAGCTCTCGTCATCAACTGCACGCTCAAACCGTCGCCCGCGCCGTCCAACACCGAGGCGCTGGCCGACGTCGTCAGCGCCGAACTGCGCCGGCGCGGGGTCGAGGTCGAGACGGTCCGGGCGGTCGACCTCGACATCCGTCCCGGCGTGAAGACCGACATGGGGCCGGGTGACGACTGGCCCGCCGTCCACGACAAGCTGCTGCGGTCGGAGATCCTCGTCATCGCCACGCCGACCTGGGTGGGACATCCGTCCTCGGTGGCGCAGCGGGTGATCGAGCGCATGGACGCGATGATCTCCGAGACCGACGACGACGGGCGGCCGGTCGCGTACAACCGGGTCGCCGGGGTCGTGAACACCGGGAACGAGGACGGCGCGCACCACGTGATCAGCGAGGTCAGCGGGGCGCTCGTCGACATCGGCTATACCATCCCCGGCCAGGCCTGGACCTACTGGCACCTCGGGCCCGGCGCCGGGCCCGACTACCTCGACGACCAGACCGGGCACGACTGGTCGGACAAGACCGGCCGCGCGATGGCCGCCAACCTGGTCGCCGTCGCCGAGGCCCTCGCCGCCCATCCGATGAGCGCGCCGCCCGAATGACGGAAGGCATGTTTCCGCCGCCGCAGGGCAGTGACCACTCTTCGGCTGGGCAGGCGCGGGCTGACAGGAGAACGCCAATGGACCATGGCTTAGCGGGAACCCCGGCTCGTCGTGGCTTTCGCCGGCGCGTCCGGCGGATCCGGGCCAGGAGCCGGCGGGAAGAAGGCATCCGGCTGCATCCCGCCACGCTCCGCTCCATCTCCCTGCGAGGCCTGGCGATCCGATTCGCCGTCGGCGCGGCGATCCTCGTCGTCGCCGGTCTGGTCGGCAACCGATGGGGAGCCGTGGCCGGCGGTCTGTTCCTCGCCTTTCCCGCCCTCCTGGCCGCCGCCCTCACCCGGGTCAAGGGCTGGAAGCCCACGATCAGGGACGCCAAGGGGCTGGTCCTCGGCGCGGCGTGCCTGATCGGGTTCGCCGGCTGCGTCTGGGGCCTGGCCGTGACCCTGCCCGCGTGGCTCGCCCTGGTGATCGCCATCATGGTGTGGACCGTGATGGCCGACGTCCTCTACCTCAACCCCGGACGCCGGGCGTAGCGTCGACGCCCGAGGTGAGCGCCTTGAGGAACTCCGGCAGTTCGGCGCTCATACCCAGGTGGCGGGACCCGTGGATGAGGTAGTCCAATGGTTCAGCCGAGATCGGCGACCTTGGCGCGGACCCCCGTGCTCAGGCCGTTGAGGATCCGGCCCGCTCGGCCGTCGGTGGAGGTCCTCAGGAGACCGGCGATGACCTCGGGCGTCACGTGTTCGAGCACGGCACGGGCCCTGGCCAGGGTCATCGCCTCAAGGAGGCGGGTGGCGGCGTCGGTGACGCCGAGTGCGCTCATCAGCCTTCCGGCGGTGCGTTCGCTCATGTCGGCGAGCAGGCGTGCGCCCCTGGCGGGAGGCAGGGCCCGCAGGACGGTGGCCGCTCCGTCGGGTCCCATGAAAGCCAGGATCCGGCCGGCGCGGTCGGTCGGGATGGCCGTCAGCGCCGCGGCCGCCTCGGCGGGGCGGGTCGCCACCATGTCGTCGAGTTCCTGAGCTGCTTGGCGCGGTTCCATCCGCGCGTAGGGGACGGTCCGCCGATCCGGCGGGTCTGCCTGTTCGACCCGCCGGATCGGGGTCTCCTTCGGCGGGACGGGCTTCGGGACCGGCCTCGCGACCGGCCTCGGGCCGGGTCTGGGGGCGGGTCTGGGGGTGGGCCTCGGGGCCGGTGTCTGGGCGGGTCTCTGGATGGGCGGGGCGAGGATCGCGTCCAGCCGGGCCGCCAGGCTCTGGGCGTCGAGGCGGCGGCCGGGGTCCCTGGGGAGCACGGCCGTCAGGGCGTCGTACAGGGGACCGGGACGGCGGGCCGCCGGGAGGGGGTCGCTCAGGATGGCGAAGAACGTGGCCGGCACGCTGCCCCGGCGGAACGGCGAGTAGCCCTCCAGCGCGTGGAGGAACGTCACGCCGAACGACCACAGGTCGGCCGCCGGGGACTGGGCGTGGTCGTTGACCCGCTCGGGGGCCATGTACTCGACCGTGCCGAGCAGCAGGCCCGTGGCGGTGACGCCGCTCTCGCCGACGATGCGGGCGATGCCGAAGTCGACCAGGCAGACCTGTTGGTCATGGGTGACGACGATGTTCGCGGGCTTGATGTCGCGGTGGAGCACACCGACCCGGTGGACGGCCATCAGGCCGCCCAGCACCTGTCGGGCGAGCGCGGCCACCTCGTGTTCGGTGCGGCGGCCGGCCTCGATCCACTGTTCCAGCGTGGTGCCCTCGATGTAGGCCATCACGATCCAGGGCGTGCCGTCGTCGTCGAGGAACCAGTCGTAGACCGGGACCACCGCCGGGTGGTGCACCGACGCCGCCGCCCGCGCCTCGCGCAGCGCGCGCTGGCGCTGGGTCTCGACGGCCTCCCGGCCGCCCGACAGGGTGATCCGTTTGAGCGCGACGCGGCGGCCGAGCATCGTGTCCTGGGCCACCCAGACGGTGCCCATGCCGCCCGCACCGAGCTGCCTGATCAGCTCGTATCTGTCTTTGATCATGCGGCGTTCAGTGGTCGTCGTCGGGGAGGAGCTCCACTCCCCCGGGGCGGTCCATGCTGGAGAGCCTCGCGGCGCGGGTGTCGTTCATCCGGCGCAGCGCGTCGTCGTCGCCGCGCACGCCGCCCGTGCGGTCGGTGTGGTTGGGGCGTTCTTCCACGCTGGTGCCGGTGGGGCCGCGTTCGCCGGAGGTGGCCTGCGATCTCCAGCTGTCGCCGGTGTCGCCCGACCGCGACCAGACCCGCCAGATGCTGCCCGACCCGCCCGGATCGGAGTCGCCGCCGTCGGTCCTCGGGCCGGGGCCCGGGCCGTGGGTGAAACTGCCCCGGGCGCTGCGGAGCTCGTCCTTCTCGGCGAGGGCGAGCACCTTCTCGTAGTTGCCGGGCCGCATCATGAGCTTGATCGTGACCGGCAGGCACTCGATGAGGAGGAACAGCAGGAACAGCACGATCCGGGCGGTGCTGAGCGTGGCGTCCTCACCGGTGACGTCGTCGAGCGCCTCCAGCCGGATCAGCAGGCCGTCGGTGACCAGGTTCTCGTCGTCGAAGGCGCTCTGCAGGCTGGACTGACGGTCCACCGCCAGGTCGAGCTGCCTCTGCGCCTTCGGCAGCTCCGCCTTGGCGCTGTCGAGCCTGCTCTTCTTCGCGTCCGCCCCGGCGTCGGTGAGTTCCTTCTTGCGGCTCTCGATCTGCCGGGTCAGCGAGGCGATGCGGGCCTGGCTGCGGTCGTAGGCCCTCTTGCTGCTCTGGGCGAGGGGGCCGTCGCCCTTCTTGGTGCAGCCCGCGCCGCCGTAGAGCTGGCACTGCCACTCCTTGTACTGCTTTTCGGCCCGCTTCTCCTCGTTGGCGCGGTCGGTCTGAAGACCCTTGATCTTCGCGTCCTGGGTGGGGTCGACCGGAACGTCTCCGCCGGAGGAAATGACCTGCTGGAGGCGGGTGACATCGGCGCGGAGCTCCTCGACGCTCTTGCCCATGGTGCCCTGTTCCTGCTCGCGCGCGAATGCCTCGGCGCGTTCCTGCTTGATTTCTACGATTTGTGCATCGATTTCCGATTTAAAGATTTGGAGCACGAGAGGCGTGGAGACGACCGCGCCGAGCAGGATGGCCATGAGGAGACGCGGCACCGCCAGCGCGAAGCGGCGCGGGCTGTCGCTCCGCATCGTGGTGACGAGCCACCGGTCGAGGCTCAGGATCATCAAGCCCCAGATCAGCGCGGCCGGGACGGCCAGCCAGGGGCTGAGGCCGAGGGCGCTCACGAGGGCGAAGCACATCGAGATCACGGCGATCACCGCCGTGGTCAGCACCGCGCCGCCGACACCCTCGAATTTGGCGCTTTCCCCTTTAAGGCGTGCCAGGACGTCCGGTCGCGCTCCGGATAACGCGATCAGAAAGCGCCTCATGTTTTCCCCACCCCGTGGAGCTTCACGTTCCGTGCTGGGCCTAGATCCTCGCAGTCACGGCCAACCCCCGCTAGCCTAACTGGATTATCGCACTTCGCTTAAAACCGGGGAACTTCGCGCAATGATCTAAGAGTCGGTCATAGCTTCGGGATGCGATTTCGGCATCATCCCAAACCTATTTATGGCGTACCGCAAATGACGACCGAATCGGAGGCGCACCCGGTGCCCAACCCCGACGACGACCTCCTGCGCAAGGCGCTCGCCAAGGCCGTGGCGGGGCTCACCGGGAGCGGCAGGCTGGACGTGGTGGAGGTGGCCGCCGACGGCGTCACCTCGTTCAAGATCATCCGGGACGACCACGGGGTCCCCCGGGGCCGCCGGTGGCACACACAGTGGATCGACCTGGCACAGGAGCACGGGGCCCAGGAACACGGGGCCCAGGAACGCGGGGCCGTGCTCCGGGCGGCCGACATCGACCCGGACGGCGACGCGGTGCTCGTCTTCTCCTCACCCGGCGGCTCCCGGGCCGAGCAGGCGTTCGAGTGGCTCCGGTCGGCCCGTCCGGACGCGCCGGCCCTGCGGGTCGACGACTCGGTCGCCACCGTGGTCACCGAGGTCCTCCGCACCGATCCGCTGACGCGCTCCTACGACCTGGTCGTGTTACGCCCGCGTACCGACGGGAGCCTGGAACTGGCGACGGTGCCGCTGTTCCCGGTGCAGGCCCGGCCCGGGGCGACCACGACGCTGCCCCTCCACTGCGAGCGGGGCGGTCCCAACGGGACCGCGTTCGCGGTGGTCACCTGGCAGGGGCACGAACCGCTGCTGCTGTCGGTCGAGTCGGCGGCGCTGCCTCCCGGCTCCTACGAGGTCACCGCCGAACTCCGGCGACCAGGGCGGGTGCGGTTCAGCGGCCTGCCCCCGCTGTCGGCCGACCCGCGCGGCTGGGCGGCGCTGATCGCGGAGGTGCCCCCTCGGCTTCCCCTGCGGCCCTCCGGCGCGGGGCACCTGATCTGCGCGATCGAGGTCTGCGGGGTGGAGGAGAAGGTGGCCGAGCGGGTCGGCCGGGCCCGTCAGGTGGTCTCGACGCTGTCGAACCGGCCCGGTCTGGCCGTCTCGGTGGTCGCCTACGGGGCCCACTCCTTCGACCGCTCGGTCAAGGACCCGAGGGTGGAGGTCCGCGCCTGGCGCGTCGACGTCGCCACCGCCCAGGGCGTGCTCGACGAGCTCGAAGATCGCGGCCCGATCACCGCGGGCTACCCCTACCACCCGCACGCCGCCCAGCTCGAGGACATGCTCGCCACCGTCGACCGCAGGCTCGCCGCCGACCCGGCGTCGCCCGTCGCGCTCCTGACCATCGGCGACCGGCCCCCGCACCCGCCGAGGATCGACAGCTCCCGGGTGCTGCCCTGCCCCCACCGCCACGACTGGCGGGCCACGGTCACCCGCCTGGAGCAGACGTGGAACGTCGTCTTCGGCGCCGTCGTCGACCACCAGGCCGGCGGCCCGCTCCCCCGGGTGTGGCAGCGGCTGGGCTCCGCGGCCCTGGCGAACTTCGACGCACTCGACATCCGGGGGCTCACCTCCGGCCTCGGGCTCACGTCCGACCCCGTCCCTGTCCCGTTCCCCCTGATCGACGTGGAGTGACTGAACCCATGGCCGAGACGCCCCGCCACCACATCGCCATGTGGGGCGCGCCCGGCAGCGGCAAGACGACGCTGCTGGCCGCGCTGTCCGTCGCGCTGAACCGCCGCGACGACGACTGGAAGATCGTCGGGCAGAACCCGGAGTCCTCCGCGTACCTGACGGACATGACCAGCGCGCTCACCTCGGGCAAGGAGTTCCCCGAGGCCAGCACCGCCCTGGAGACCTACCAGTGGGCGCTGATCGGCCCGGGGCCGACGGGCCTGTTCCGGCGTCAGCGCACCTCCACCATGATCGGGCTCACCATGGTCGACGCCCCCGGTGGCCACTTCGCGCCCAGCAAGGGCAGGACGGGTGGCGCGGAGGAGCGGCAGGAGGAGCTGATGGCCAACCTCACGCAGAGCCGCGGCATCGTGTTCCTCTTCGACCCGATCCGGGAGTTCGAGGTCGGCGACGCCTACGACCACCTCCACGGCCCGCTGAACCGGCTGGCCGAGAAGATGCTGGAGGCCGACCAGTTCGAGAACGGGAAGCTGCCCCACAACATCGCGGTCTGCATCACCAAGTTCGACGATCCGCGGGTCCTGCAGACCGCCCAGAAACAGCGGCTGCTCTCCCCCGACCTCGACGACAAGCACCAGTTCCCCCGGGTCGCCGTCGAGGACGCGCGCGAGCTGTTCCGCGAGCTGTCCAGGGTCTCGGCCACCGGCAGCGCGGAGATGGTGATGAACGCGCTCGACAAGTTCTTCCACCGCGACCGTATCCGCTTCTACGTGACGTCGTCGATCGGCTTCTACCTCGACCAGCAGACGGAGACCTTCGACTGGAACGACTACCTGAACCTCGTCCCCGACGAGGCCGACAAGGCGGCCCTGCGCATCCGGGGCCCGGTCTATCCGATCAACGTCGTGGAGCCGATGCTGTGGCTCGGTGAGTGCCTGGCGAAGCAGGGGCGTTCGCGATGACCGAGAGCCCCGCGACCGTCCACCACGTGACCGTCGACTACGAGTGGGCGCTGGAGGGCAAACCGCCGGGCAGCTACAACGACTACGAGGTCCTGGAGCACAGCGGAGGGCTGGGTCTCGAGATATTCGACGAGATCCGGAGCCGCTACACCACCGGGGCCACCGGAGACCAGCCCCAGGTGACGATCGCCTTCGTCGGCACCAGACAAGGCGGGCAGAAGCTCTACTACATCGTGCTCGCCCTGCAGAACGAATGGTCGGGACACCGCGACGGCACCAACCGCAAGATCTACTACACGCGGTGGTTCTACGTTCCCTATGACCAGATCGCCGGGCATCGCGTGAGCTACGAGGCGCTGTACGACGCCTTCAAGGACCTGGGCGACGAACGGCCTCCCAGAGTGGCGGTGCGGGCCGACGCGAACCTTCCCTCGGAGACCTTCGAGGACGCGATCAGCGCCGCCGGGCTCCTGATGACCGGTGAACCCGTGTGCGTGGTCGGCGCCGAGCAGGTACCCATGGTCAAGCGGTTGCGGTTCATCGACGAGGTCGCCTCGCTGCTGCCCTATGGGATGCGCGCCAGGCTGGCCGCCGCCACGTGGGTCAGCGCGACGGCGGGCCACCGGATCAGGCTGTCGTTCGCACCGCACGCCCCCGACGGCACCCACAAGGTCGTCTGGGCGCGGGGCGCGCCGATACCCCCGGCCGAGCGGACGGCCACCGCGTACGTCGAGCAGCTGACGCATCGCCGCGTTCCCCTGGAAGAGCTCGTGGAGAGGCTCGCGCAGAAGACCACGGAACTTCCCTTCAGAGACAAAGGGCCACATATCGCACTGGTCCTGCTCGGGGAATGCGCCGTACCGGCCGCGAAGAACCATGCCGTGGCCGGTCCGTCCTCCGCCGACGCGGACGAACCGGCCGCGGGCGGTGACGCGCCGACGCAGATCCTCGAATCGCCCCCGAAGGGCGCCGGGCAGACGGTCGCGATGCCCCGGCCGCCGACCACGCTCGGCGGGCTCATCATCTCCTTCCGCAAGGCGGTGGATCCGGCCGAGATCTCCGAAGGGCTCCGGGTGCTGCTCGCCGCCGCCGACACCGACGAGGGCCGGCGGCAGCTGCAGAAAGCGCTGCGCACCTGGGACTGCTTCGAGGCCGTCATCCGCAGACATCCGTCCGCTGACCGGCTCTACGAGGAACTGGCCGAGGCCGCCTTCGCCCACGACATCTACCAGAACGAGATCGCCGACGAGCTGCTGCGGACCCGGGCCATCCCCAAACCGTTCAAGGCCGCCCTCAGGGCGATGCGTGGCGAGGACCCGGGGCCCGGATGGAAACGGATGCTCCCCCGCAAGGGGAAGCGGCACATCTACGGCGGATCCGCGCTGGTCGTCGGCGGGGTGCTGCTCATGATCACCTCGCTCAACTTCTTCTCCGGCCCGGACCTGCCCGTCGCCCCGCCGGCGGGGAGCGCGCCGGCCGGCGTGGCCTTCGTCCCGCAGCAGGTCGTCATCCAGGCCGACGAGCCCGACCAGTACCTGGCTCACGTCTACGCCCAGCTCCTGCGGAACCTGGGCCATCGGGCCGACGTGCAGGACGTCGGCCCGCTCGACCCGGCGCGACCGCAAATCGTGATCACCACCGACAGCGCGCCCTATCCCCGTCACGAGCCGCTGATGACCGCTCAGTCGAAGAGCACACTGGTCTTCGACGCGGACGAGATCCCGGCCGACCGGGTGGAGAGCGTGCTCAAGGAGGCGAAGCTCACGGTGGAGGTCGGCACGGACTTCCCCGACGAGGCGAAGCTGAAGGCCGAGTTCGGGGAACTCCCGCTGAAACGGAAGCCGATCAGCCAGATCGTCGAGGACATCAAGGGGGGTGAGGTCGCTCTCGCGATCCTCCCTTCGGGCCGGGCCGAGATCGCGCCTCCCTATCAGGAGTCGCCGCTCCTCGACGGGCTTCTGCCGCCGCGGACGGTCCAGGTGCTCAGCTCAGGTCTGCCGGCCGGGACCGAGGCGAACCTGGAGGGGGTCGCGGAGCGGGTGGCCGAGAAATGGCGCACCGACCCCGGCGGGGCGGACCAGCCGGAGACGGCGGCGAAGTTCGCCGACTCGATCATGCCGGCGGTCGAGCCTCCGTCCACGCCGCCGGCCACACCGGTCACGACGATCAAGGACGCCGACGGATTCACCGTTCCCACCGGTGTGCTGGTGTTCGTGGGCGCGGTGCTCATCCTCATCATCGGCGTCGTCGCGCTCGTCTGGTCCCCGGCCAGGGTTCCCGACGAGCCGTGGTGAGCGTCAGCGGCGGGCCGCCGCCGCGTTCGGCCGGGGGCGCTCGATCCAGCCCGCGTCGACCGCGATCCGCACCGCGTCCGTCCGGTTCCGTGCCCCGGTCTTGGTGATGATGTTGGAGATGTAGTTGCGGACCGTCGCCGCCGACAGGTGCAGCTCGGCGGCGATCTCGCCCGTGGTGGCCCCGAGCCCGACCAGGCTGAGCACGTCGGCCTCCCGGTCGGTGAGCAGCGAGGCCGAGGCCGTCATGGCCGCCACCGCGAGGGAGGCGTCGATCACCCGCTCTCCGGCGGCGATCCGGCGGATGCTCTCGGCGAGTCGTTCGGTGGGGGCGTCCTTGAGCAGGAAGCCGCTCGCGCCGGCGTCCATCGCCTTCTTGAGGAGGGACGTCTGGGCCAGGGCCGTCAGGATGAGGACCTGGCAGGTCGGCAGGGCGCGGCGCAGGCGGCCGGTCACCTCGATGCCGTCCACCCGGGGCATCTCGATGTCGAGGACGGCGATGTCGGGGGTGGCGGCCAAGGCCTCGGTCACCACCTTGTCGCCTCGGTCGGCCTCGGCCACCACCTGGATGTCGCCCGTCAGGTTCAGCAGGACGGTCAGGGCGCCTCGGACGACGCCGTGGTCTTCAGCCAGCAGAACACGAATCAATGGTGATCACTCTCTCCTGATCGGGTATGGCGGGCAGCCAGACCCTCAGTTCGAAACAGTCCACGCCATTCAGGTCCGTGTGCAGTTCTCCTCCGAGGCGGTCGACTCTCTGGGTGAGGCCGGCGAGCCCTGATCCCCTGCTCTTCGGGACGTGGCGGATGCCGTCGTTGCGGACGACGAGGTGGACGCGTTCGCTGACACTGTCGAGGTCGATCAGGCAGGTGCGGGCGTCGCTGTGCTTGACGATGTTGGTGGCCGCCTCGCGGACGATCCAGGCGAGCGCGTCGCCGTTCTCCTCGTCGATCTCGCTGATACCCAGGCGCAGGTCGCAGCGGGCGCCGGTCAGCTCGATGAGGGCGACGGCAGCTGACAGTTCGGCGCCGAGGTCGAGGGAGCGCCGGGCGGCGACGACGTCGCCGATCTCCTCGCGGGCCTCGCTGGCGATGAGGACGGTGGCCTCGACCTCGTGGAGGGCCCGCTGGCGGTCCCGGTCGACCAGGGCCAGCGCCACCTCGGTCTTGAGCCTGATCGACGCCAGGGTCTGGCCGAGCAGGTCGTGCAGCTGCCCGGCCATGCGCAGGCGGTCCTGGTCGACGGCCAGCTCGGCCAGAATGGCGCGGACCTGCCGCAACTCCAGGACGAATCTGGCGTAGTGGACGATGCCCGCCGCGACGACGGAGGCGACGAGGACGGCCGCGCTGTTCTGCACGGCCACCGCACCCGAGGACTCACCGAGGGCCAGGGTCAGCGGGAACTCGATGACGGTCACCAGGAGCAGGACGCCGACGGCGACCCAGAGGCGCAGCAGGAGCAGCGCGGCGGTGCCGACGATGAGAGGCGTGTACACCCAGGTCGACCCGAGGAACGTGAACGATCCGTACACGACCGTCGCGAACAGGGCGAAGATCTGCGTGCGGTGCCGCCCGAGGCCGGAACCGGAGATGTGGCCGACGACGACCTTGGCGTAGACGACCAGCAAACCGATGAGCAGCACAGCCGCCAGCAGGGCCCGGGTCAGGTCGCCGACGAGCAGGAAGGCGATGGGCGGAAGCGCCCACAACGCTCCGGTCGGCACGATGACACTGATCGACAGCCCTCTGACCTGCGCCTGCTTCTCCTGCGCCACGATCGGTCTCCGCTACGTGTCGGAAGCGTCAAGTTCCATGTTGATCGTGACGCTTTCCTGTTTCGCGATCAACCATCTGCATGATCCTGTAACCACCCATTTGCCCGAGCGATGCGCACCGCCTCGTCGTCGCTGCGGGCGCCGGTCTTCAGGCGGGCGGCGGCGAGGTAGTTCCTGATCGTGTGGGCCGACAGCCCCAGGCTGCCGCGCAGGTCGGCGGCGCGTTCCCCGGCCGCGAGGGCCGCCAGGACGGTGACCTCCCTGGCGGTCAGCGGGTTGCTGGTGATCTCCACGCCGTCACCGCCGCCGTCGTCGGCCAGGTCGAGATCGATGTAGCGTTCACCCCTGGCGACGGCGCGGATGGCGTCGGTGAGGCGGTGGGCGGGGGCGTCCTTGACCAGGAAGCCGCGCACCCCGGCGGCCATCGCCCGGTCGAAGTTGCCCGGGCTGCCGACGCTGGTGAGGATCAGGACCGGTGGCGGCTCGGCCAGTTCCTTGATCAGGCCCGCGGCCTCCAGGCCGTCGATGCCCGGCAGGCCGATGTCGAGGAGGGCCACGTCGGGCCGGCAGCCGACCACGGCGTCCAGGATCTCGTCGCCCCTCGACACCTCCTCGACCACGTGGATGTCGCGCTCCTCCGACAGCAGGGCGATCAGCGCACCCCTGATCAGATCGTGGTCCTCAGCGATAAGAACTTTGATCATTTCCGGTCTCCTGTGGCAGAGGTGAGTGAGGCCGCCAGGGCGCGGCTCGGGACGTCCAGGGACAGCGTGAACCAGCCGTCTTCAAGGTGCCGGTCG
This sequence comes from Herbidospora cretacea, assembly GCF_001570605.1. Lineage (GTDB taxonomy): Bacteria > Actinomycetota > Actinomycetes > Streptosporangiales > Streptosporangiaceae > Herbidospora > Herbidospora cretacea. Next base: position 84,825 of record NZ_BBXG01000024.1, read on the forward strand.
CAGGTCCCGCCGACCTGCGCGAGTCGTTCGTCGAGCCCTGCCAGGCCGCTGCCGCCCACGGTCGCCTCGACCCCGGCGGCGCGGGCCGCGGCGGCGCCCTGACGTACACCGTCGTTGGCGACCGTGACCCGGATGCGGTCGTCCTCCGACTCGACGCCGAGCAGGCAGACGGTGGCGTCGCTGTGCCGGAGCAGGTTGGTGGCCGCCTCACGGACCGCCCACGCCAGCGCCACCGAGACCTCCGCCGACACCGACGAAGGCAGGTCGGCGAAGTCGCACTTGACCCCGGCGCTCTCCAGCACCTTGCGGACCCCGGCCAGCTCCTTCTCCAGGGACATCTCGCGGTAGCCCTTGACCACCGCCCGCACGTCGTGGAGGGAGCGGCGGGCGATGTCGTGGATCTCGGTCAGCTCGCCGTGCAGCCGCGACCGCTGTGCGGAGGGGATGCGCATCGACAGTTCGGTCCGCATCGCGATGACCGACAGGTTGTGCCCGAGGACGTCGTGGAGTTCGCGGGCGAACCGGAGCCGCTCCTCCGTGATGGCCAGCCGGGCCAGTTCCTCGCGAGTGCGCTGCAGTTCGCTGAGCAGCGTCGCGAAGATGGTCAGGCCCGCGAGGGCGGCAGCCGTCAGCAGGCTCTGCAACCCGCTGAACAGCACCCAGTTCAGCTCCTGCGGAACCGCCAGCGCGACGTTGAGCACGATCGCGGCGAAGAACCCCCACCAGGCAGGCCTGCCGGCCAGGGTCACCGCGAAGGCGAAGGGAAGCATGAAGCCCAGGCTCAGCCAGGAGGCCCCGCCGGCGAAGGGCACCGCCACGTTCAGCGCCGTCATCGCGACCAGCACCCACAGGTCCAAGCGGGCGTTCCGGCCGAGCACGGCTCTCACCCCGAGCCACAGGTAGCAGCCCGTGAGCGCGGTGATGAGCGCGACCCCGATGGCCACCCGGACTCCCGGGGGCCCTTCGAGCACCTCCGCGAGCGGGATCGCGGCGAAGGCCGCCATCCCGACCGAGAAGGTGGCCGCGGCGATGCGGGCGAGCCGTACCGTCCCGGGGCCGACGGTCGTCAGCTGCTGCCTGGTGGTTGACGGGGTCATTACGGGGTGCAGGCGACGCAGGGGGAGATGCACCCCGTCGAGCTGATGGTGGCCAGCGCGCCACCCTCCGCCCCGGCCGCGAACTCCAGTTCGGTCACGTCGAACTCACCACGCGGCCGGGAGGGCAGCGGCGGGATCGGCGCGTCGTCGGGGAAGGTGATGCCGTATTCGCTCAGCACCACTCTCGGCTCGGACTCGTAGCGCGCCAGGAGCTCACCGTCGGCCCACGTCACCGCGATCAACCGGGCGAACTTCTTGCGGTCCTCGTCACCGAGGAAATACATGTTCTCGGCCACCGGGGGCTCCTTATTTGTACGGGTGACTCACCTGCAACGATCCGAAATATGGGCAAGTGGTGACAGATGCAAACGACACCTGTCACGCATGACAGACATCACTAGGCCGGCGCGCCACCGATCAGGAACTCGCCGACCGACGACTCCGCGGCCCAGTCGAGCCCGAAGGTGCGGGCGGCCAGATCGGAGTCGCCGTTGCCGAGGCCGCACGGCGCCATCCCCATCGCGGTCGCCACCAGATAGAAGGTCTGGTAGAGCACGCCCACGTTCTTGAGCGTGGCGGCGTAGGGCAGGCTCGTGTACTTCCACGACATGCGGCTGAACCGCGAGGTCATGGTGATGAGGACGTCGGGCTTGGCGGTGCCGCCCGTCGACATGCCGGCCAGGGCCAGCATCGCCCGCGCGTCCTCCTGCCTGGCGGGGAGGGTGACGAGCCGGTGGCCGTACGGGTCGTAGTAGTAGACGCCCTGGTCCAGGCCCTCGCACCGGTCGACGGTCAGGTAGAGCTCCAGCTCGTAGCAGGCGCCGCCGCCGGGGTAGACGCGGTTGCTGGACTCGTACGGAGCGCCCTCGGTCGGCGCTTTGATCTCGCCCCGGACCCTGGCGGCCCGGTAGAGCAGCTCGCCGAGCTGGCGCACGGTGATGGGCGCGTCCGCGTACTGGCGGACCGACCGGCGCGACTCCAGCACGGTGGTGAACGCGGGGTCGCCGGCGGCGGCCTCGGTCAGGGAGGGCCGGTAGAGCTCGGTGATCGGCCCTTCCGGGAGCGGCTTGAGCGCCGGTTCCGGCGGCAGCTCGCCGCGGAAGCGGTAGGTGGCCCCGTTCGGCCCGTCGTGCCGCCCCAGACGGCTCCTGCTGTGGAAGTAGAGGTTGTGGAACTCCCAGGTGCGCAGCGCCGGGTCGGTGTCCTCGGCGTCGTCGGCGCGGGCCACCCTGGCGGCGACCAGGTGGCACAGCGCCTCGGGCGCCTCGCCGACCCGGACGCCCCGGCTCAGCGCCGCGATGAGCGGCATGGCCTTCTCGCTCAGCACGACCTTGTGCCGGGCCAGCGGGGACTCCACGACCAGCTCCCCCTCGTCCTGGCGGACGAGCGCGAACCGCGACAGACGCACCACGTGGTCGGCGGGCAGGTCGGGAACCTCCAGAACCGCGTCGCGAGCGACCGGGACGACCTTCAGCAGAGGCTCGCCCGTGTACTCGACCGTGTGCACGAACGCCGGGCGCAGGCGGCCGACCGCCAGGTAGAACAGGGCGACCTCCTGGTCGGTGCCGCCCGCTTCCAGGAGGCGTTCGGCCAGCTCGTCCTCATCGACCAGGGCGCCGGGCAGCTCGCCGAGCAGCGCCGCGATGCGCGGGGTCAGGCCGCGTGCGGTGTGCACCCCGAACCTCTGGACGATGGTCAGCACGCCGTCCTCCCAGGTGACGACGGCGTCGGGGCGCAGGCCGATCACAGGAACATCGTGATGGGGTTCATCTGGTCCTCCGGAGTGGGTTCGGACAGCCAGCCGAGCTGGACGGGCACGTCGTAGAGGCGTCCGGGCGCCAGCCGCCGCCAGAAGTGGCGCATCCCCGGCACGATCACCTTGACCACGGGCAGGCCGATGTCGGGCCGGGTCTGGTCGAGCACGAGCATCTCCATCCCGCGCTCCTCGACCACCGCGCGGACGGCGGCGACGTCGTCGAGCAGGTCGCCGGTGGCGGGCCGGGCGTACGCCGAGGCGGGCACGGCCGGTCCCGAGGGCAGCAGGTAGGGGTGGTCGGCCACCCGCGCGGTCTTCCACCACTCGACCTGGTCCCCGCCGGTGAAGCCGTAGCGGGTGTGGCCGTCGGGGCCGATGTCGATGACGGCGGGCAGGAACTGGTTCATCTCCGCCAGCGCCCGCTGCACGGCGATGCCCACGTCGAAGTGGGCGCCGAAGGCCATCATGATGTCCTCGGTCGGCCCGTCGATGCGGCGGCTGATCGAGACGGCCACCGGGATGCCCAGGTCGTTGGTGAGGTCCAGGACGTGGATGTCGCGGCCGAGAGCCGCGTACACCTCCTGGAACTCGGTCATCCACGGATCGCCGAAGCTGTCGAGGTCGAATTCGGGCCGGGCCAGGCGGTTGTACCACCACACGGCCACGGCGTCGCGCTCGGCGAGCTCCATGAAGCCCTGGACGATCGCGTCCTCCATCGAGGAGCCGGCGGCGTTGCCGTTGGAGTCGGCCCAGGCGGCCACCTGCGTGGGCTCCTGGCGCGACCCGTTGAAGTGGTAGTAGAGGTAGCCGGTGGGCACGTATTTGTGCCGCTGCTCGGTGAGCGACCAGACCGGCGTCCAGTCGATCACCTCGTCCTCGTCGAGGGGGGCGGCGACGAAGTCGACCGACGTGCCCGCGTGGTGCTCCGGCCTGGTGCGGTACTGCTCCTCGCTGTACAGGGTGCAGGTGTTCGGGTGGACCGCGTCGGCGCCGAGCTCCCGGTAGCTGGCCTTGAACCGGGCCTCGTCGCCCTGGAACATGCCCGAGTAGCGCTCCATCGCCTCGCACAGGGCGCTGACCTTCGCCTGCAGGTCGGTGGTGCCCTTGCCGGCGCTGTTGGTGCGCAGCCCGTTGCGCAGGTCGGCGAGACTGCGCAGGGTGCGGGAGAAGTTGTGCCCGGCCACGTAGGTCTTCACGAACGGGTTCCCCGACTCTACCCGGGTGAGCTCCTTGACGACCCCGGTGACAGGGCTGACCAGGTGGGAGTACTTCTCCAGGGTGTCCTGGGGGTGGTGGGAGCGGTGGCCGCCGTCGGCGGTGAAGACCTTCGGCCGCGACCGGAGCTCGATCGGCCGCGCGGCCGTCGCGGCCATCAGCCCGGCGTCGCCGCACTCGGGGCACTGCGGCCGGGGCCGCAGCGGGTGGCGTTCGGTGCCGAGCTGCTGGGTGTCGAAGGTGATCAGGTCGCGCTGCTGCTCGTTGCGGGCCCCGGCGAGCCACTTCACCACCTCCGCCGCGACCATCCGGACAGCCGCGCCGCGGGTGAGGGACAGGTCGCCCGCGGGCATGCCGAGCGGCTTCACGCCCAGCTTCTGCTCCAGATAGGACAACGACTGCCGGTGCCCCTCCAGCCGCTGCGACAGGCAGCGCCAGCAGCCGTTCTCCCCGGGCTGGAAAACGGGCCCCAGCCACAGCACCGGCCCGACCGGACGGGCCAGCAGCCACGGACGTCCCTCCTTGAGGTGCTGCCGGTTGATCTCGGCGAGCTCCTGCCGCAGGTAGTCGTCGGTCAGCACGACGGTCAGCGCGCCCTCGCCACCCGTGACGTCGACGCCTTCGGACGCCAGCAACTTCCGCAGCTCCCCGGCCGGGACCTCGCCCAGCGCCACCACGTCGGCCCGCCCGGTCCGCACGCTCCCGGCCGCCGCCTCGCCCTGCAGCCCGGCCATCTCCCAGTAGGCGGCCGTCCCCCGGTCCAGGTCCTCGGTGACGTCGACCAGCAGGTTCCTGCTCCTGAGCTGCTGGAGCGCGAAGAAGACATGCTCCGGCGGCACGTCGGACTCGACGGCGGTCAGGATGTCGGAGACGTCGCGAGTGCCGTCGAGCAGCCCCGCCACCTTCTCGATCGACCTGCCGGTGAGCAGGTGGAGGTCGCGTTCCGATACCAGGAAGACCCCTTCACCCTCGATGACCTCCACACGGAAGTGACGGCGAAATCCAGGTCTGGCGTCCATGAAGACTCCTTTCAGTTCACGAGGCGGAGCGAGGCGACTTCGTCGTCGGCCAGCCGGAGGAGGGTCAGTCCGGCCGCCGCGAGCCCGTTGACGGCCGACAGGGTGAGCCGGTCGGCGCGGCGCCGGTCGGCGAACCAGCGGCCGGTGTGGTCACGGCGGAGCAGCAGTTCGGCTGCCAGGTCGCGGGCCGTGCGCAGCAGCCCCTGGTCGCCGGTCAGGCGGGCGGTGTGGACGGCCACCTCGGCGTCCACCACCAGCCCGGCGCAGGAGCGGCCCGGGGCGGGCGCGCACCGCCTGGCCACGCGGTCGCGCAGGTCGGCGGGCACCTCCCCGGTGAGGGCGTGGGCGGTGGCGACGGCGGCGAGCACCGAGCCCGGGGTGTCGAGGGCGAAGCGGTGGACCCGGAGCGGGGCGAGCGCCGGGCCGGTCTCGTCGAGTGCGGCGGCGCTGTGCGCCAGCGCCCAGACCAGGCCGTCGACGCCGATCGGCAGCCCGTCCAGGGCGAGGACCGCCGGCGGGTACGGCAGCCGGGCCCGGCGTCCCGAGGCGAGGTCGGCGAGCAGTTCCTCGTGCAGCCGCGCGGCCAGCGCGTCGGCGTCGGGGACCGCGGTGGGCGAGGCCGCGCGGAGCCGGTGGAGGGCCAGCAGCAGGCCCGCCCGGCCGAACACCGGCTCGGCCGACGTGGTCCCGGTCAGTTCCGATTCGGCCAGCGGGACCAGCCCGGCCGCCCGCTCCACCAGATGGGTGTCGCGCAGCGCGTCGCCGCAGCGGCTCAGCGCGTAGATGGCCGAACCGATCCCGACGAAGGCGCCGACGGGTGTCAGGCCGCCGCACATCCGGCGGTAGAAGGCCGACTTGGCGGAGAGGGTGGCGAACTCGACGGAGGCGTCCAATGACTCCTGGGCGGCGGTCCAGTGGGCGGGGGCGCCGGTGTTGGCGTACAGCTCCGACAGGAAGACGGCCAGTCCGGCGGTGCCGGTCAGCAGGTCGCCGTGGAGGGGTTCGACCTGGTCGAGGCCGTGGGCGGGGTAGGTGACCACGCCCATCCAGGCCGACCGTTCGGATTCGAGCGGGACGGCGGCCTCCAGCACCTCGTTCGCCAGGTCGCCGGCGCGGGCGAGCAACTCCTCGGCGCGCGGCTCGTCGCCCCGGCCGGACATCTCGTAGGCCTGGAGGCCGATCTCGCGGAGCGTCCGGGGCCGGGGGGCGGCGCTCACCGGGAAGGAGGCGGGCAGGTCGGCCGCGCCGGTGATGTCGAGGCAGGTCTGCAGCACCGCGACGTGCTCCTCCAGCGGGAAGCCCGCGAGGTCGGCGACGCGGTCCTGGAGGCGGTCCCAGGCAGTACCGGAGAAATGGCCGGGGATCTCGTCCCCGTCGGGGGTGAACGCGGAGTCGGAGGCAGGCCGCGACAGGAACAGCGGGATGTCCATCCGCCGGAACGCGTCGATCTCCTGCTCGATGATCTCCAGGACGTCGGTGCGGCCCGGGTCGACGCGCAGCGTCCCCATGGCGCTGCGGAACAGATGGGCCAGGCACACCTCCCTGGCCACGCCGTCGACCAGCGCGCCCGGGCTGACGCTCATGCGGAGCAGGTCGCCGCAGTCGAAGGTGCTGCGCCAGATGTAGCGGACCGGCGCGTCCCGCAACAGGGCGAACGGCCCGGTCGCGTCGGCCAGGAGTTCCTGGTTGCGCACCAGGCAGACCTGCATCTGCCGGTATCCCTCAGCGACCTCGTCGGCGTAGTCGCGCGGGTCGGCCAGCTCGCCCGCACCCCACGTCGGCCGGTAGGGCGGCTCCTCCCACCCGGCCGGGAAACCGGCGGAGTTCTCCGCGATCTGTTCCCGCAGCGCGGCCAGGCAGCCGACGTCCTGGGCCTGCACGCCCCCCGCGATCATCCGGGGAAAGGAGACCACGGCGGTCTTGACCACCGTCTCCTCGACCTTCCCCCAGAGCGACTCGATCCTCGGCCCGATGACGGCCGGCTGGCTGATCCGGCCCTGCAGGACGTTCTCCAGGTCGATGAACGCCGGGATCTCCCCGATCGCGACCAGGTTGTCGGCCCACAGGTCGCGGCACTCCAGGAACTGGGCGAGCCGGGCGAACATCCCCAGCCGTGTGTAGAACCGGCGCACGCTGTTCTCGTCGGTGCCGGGCTCGGCGACGACGTACTCCTCCCAGCCGTAGCCGTCGCGCAGCACCACCTGCCGGGTGTGCAGGTCGAGCGGCAGGCCGTGGTTGTTCAGGGCGGTGCAGACGTCCATCAGGCCGGCGACCGAGCGCAGGTCCTTCGGCTTGTAGACGACCCGCTCCCCCGAGGCGAAGGTGAGCAGCGTGACCACCCGGCCGTGGTTGTGCAGGTCGCCTGAGTCGCCGGAGTAGCCGGTGACCGGGCCGGGCGCGGCCCAGCCCCACAGGGTCCGGCGCAGTCGCGGCAGGTCGGCGCGGAGGCGGTCGAACAGCTCGTGGACGACCCGACGCCATTGCAGGCACGTCATGCCCATCACGTAGGCGAGGCCGGGCAGGGTCTCCAGCCGATCGAGCCAGCCCGACTGGCTGACATCCAGGCCGGGGCTCTGCAACCAGGAGGACATGTCATTGGACGTCCCGGCGAGCTGGGCCTCGAAGGCGAACCCGGCCCAGCAGGCCTGCGTCAGCCGCTCGATCAGCTGGCCCGCGATGTCCTCCCGGGCCTCGGGCGTCACCGGCACGCCGCGGACGGCGCCGTCCTTGACGTCCACGAGCCGGTTCACGGCCCGCCGGAACGCCACGAAGGGGGCGCCCGGACGTCCGGTCGCCGGGTCGGCGGCGGCCGTCGGCGGCTGGGCGAGCAGGAAGTCCACCAGGGCGTACCCCCAGTCGGGCAGCCGCCGGGGGTCGGCGAGCTGGACGTCGACGAGCCCGGCGCCCAGGTCGCGGCCGGTCCGCCTGCGGTGATGGAGGACCGCCCGCTTCGCGTCCTCGTCGTCGCCGACCGCCGCCCTGAGCCAGCGCTGGGTGCGCTCGGACGCCTGCCGGCGCCCCCGCCCGGCGACCGGGACGAAATAGTCACCCGCCGCCCGCTCGTGGAAGGGTGCCGCCGCGGCCACCACCGCCATCAGCCGCTCGTCCCCGCCGGGCACGGAGAGCAGCCCCTCACTCTGCTGGTGAACCGTCGACGGCATCTCAGACCTCCTGTCGGCTGACCATCCGGGCGAACAGCTCGTTGGTGTCCATCAGCTCCTCGAAGGTGCCGTTGGCGACGACCCTGCCCTGGTCGAGTACGTAGATCCGATCGGCCTGCCGAATGGTGCTCAGCCGGTGCGCGATCACGATCCGGGTGATGTCGAGCTCGGCGATCCGGCGGCTGACCAGCGCCTGGGTGACGTTGTCCAGGGCGCTGGTGGCCTCGTCGAGGATGAGGATCTTGGGCCGTTTCACCAGCGCGCGGGCGATCAGCAGCCGCTGGAGCTCGCCGCCGGAGAAGGAGGCGTTGTCCTCGCTGATGATCGTGTGCATGCCCATGGGCAGCTTGGCGATGTCGCCGTCGAGGTCGGCCAGCCGGGCCGCCCGCCAGGCGTCCTCCTCCCTGGCACCGGGCACGTCGCCGACGATGTTCTCCAGCACCGACCCGCGCAGCACCCGGGCCTGCTGCATCACCACGCCGACCTGGGTGCGGACCCGCCGGAGGTCGAGGTCGCGCAGGTCACCGCCGTCGTAGAGGACCTGGCCTGTACGCGGCGGCTCGAACCCGAGCAGCAGCCGGACCAGCGTCGACTTGCCCGCGCCCGAATGACCGGTGACGGCGACGAACTCGCCCGGCCGGAACACCATCGAGACCTCTTCGAGGATCTGCTTTGCAGTGCCCGGATAGGCGAAGGAGACGTCGTTCAGCCGGACCATGCCGACGAGGTCGCCGGGGTCCTTGGCGCCGGGCGGGGTTTCGGGGGCCCGTTCCAGCAGCGGCTTGAGCCGTTCGAAGCGGGGCAGCAGCGCGAAGGCCGCCTCCACCGCCCGGCTCATCTGGCCGAGCGCGAGCACGAACTGCCCGAGCGCCACGGCAGCCACCACGAAGGAGGCGGCGGGCACGTTCAGGGACAGGCCGATGACCGCCAGGACGAGCAGCAGCAGGGGCTGCGCCGCCGCGCCGATCGCCGACGACACCGCCCGCTGCCGCAGGGACGCGGCGGCGGCGTGCTGCTGAGCGGCGAACAGCCGCGACCACAGGCCGAAGACCTGCGCCTCCCGGCCCGCCACATGGATCTTGTCGATGGCGCTGAGACAGGCGTACAGGAGCGAGTAGATCTTGCTGTACTCCTCGTGCAGGACCAGCTCGTGGCGCTGCTGGCGGACCGCGAGCCGGGCCAGCACGGCCAGCAGCAGGAGCACCCCGCCCAGCACGGCCAGCGCCAGCCGCCAGTCGACCGTCACCAGGATCAGCAGTCCGAGCAGCGAGAACACGCCCCCGAGGAGCGAGTTGACCGCGGCCTCGCCGAGCGCCTTGCGCATGTCGGCGACGGCGTTGGCCCGATGGACCAGGTTGCCGGTGCTGTACTGCGCGTAGAACGGCAGGTCGAGCGAGACCAGATGACTCCAGATCGCCGGTTCGAGCCGTTCCTGCAACCGGCCCTGCACCCGGACCAGGACCGAGTTCCGCACGGCGAGGAGCAGGGTGCTGGCCGCCACCGTGCCCGCGATGAGGGCCGCGATCCAGATCGTGGCGGGCAGGTCGGCCGGGTTCTGCGCCGAGCTCAGCAGGACGAACGTGAGCATCGGCACGCCGAGCGCGAGCAGCGCGGCGCCGCCTCCGGCCGCGAAGAGCCAGCCCAGTTCCCGCCCCGCCCCACGCAGCCCGAACCGCAGCAGGCCGAGCGGCGTGGTGATGCCGTCCTCAAGTGGCGGGTAGACCTGCCAGGCGGCCTCGCCGAGGGTCGCGGCCACCTCATCGTTGACGCGGCGCACGCCCTCGCCCGGATCGGAGATCAGGTAGCCGCCCCTGCGCGGCAGCAGCGCCACCGGCCGGCCGGTCTCCTTGACGAAGCCGACCATGGGGACGGTGGCCTTCTTCCACCACCGCTCCTCCAGGTGGACGCGGCGGTGCCGGGCCCGGGCCGCGTTCAGCGCGACGGCGAGCGGGTCGGTGGAGGCGGGGTCGATGGCGTGCGCGGTGAACCCGCAGTGGTCGCCCAGGGCCTTGACGACCTCCATGGCGCGGTCGGCGGCGGTCCGGGGGCTGGGCGGCGCCGGTGCGACACCCGCCGCGGCCGCGATGTCGGAGAAGGACCGCTGCAGAACGTCGCCCGAGGCCTGCGCCCTGGCCAGCCGCCAGTTCTCCCGGTCGGCCTCCTCCGCCTCGGCCAGCAGCAGCACCCGGGTCAGCGTTCCCCGGTGGAGTTCGCGCAGCTCGGCGTAGCTCGGCGGGGACTCGCCGCCGGGGCCGGTGAGGCGGCGCACCCAGGAGGAGACCGCGTTGTCGTCCCGCCGGACCCGGCGCACCGAGGTCCCCTCGGTGGGGGCCGCCGTGACGGTGTAGCCGCCGGGCAGGTCGGTCGCGGCGAACCCGTGCATGAGTTCGCCGCTCTCGACCCGGACGACCCGGTGGCGGGGGCCCCGGCCGTCGACGGGGGACAGCAGCACGTCCACCGAGCCGCTGACCACGGTCCAGCAGGCGTAGGGGTCGATCAGCTCGATCTCGCTGACGGGGTATCCGTTCATGAGGCTTCCTCGACGAGCGTGCGGTAGTGGCCGGGCACGGCGATGAGCTCGGCGTGGGTGCCACGCTGGACGACCCGGCCGTCGTCGAGCACGAGGATCAGGTCGCTCTCCCGCACGGTGGAGAGCCGGTGGGCGATCACCACGCTGGTGCAGCCCCGGGCCTTCACGTTCGCGTCGACCAGCGCCTCGGTCTCCGCGTCGAGCGCGCTGGTCGCCTCGTCGAGGACCAGCACCGACGGCGACAGCACCAGCGCCCGCGCGATCTCCAGGCGCTGCCGTTCGCCGCCCGACAGGTTCCGGCCCCGCTCCTGGATCCAGCCGCCCGACAGGCCGCCGCGGCGCTGGACCACGTCGGCCAGGCTCGCGTCGGTGAGGGCCCGGTGCAGCCGGTACTGCGGGATCGTCGGGTCCCAGAGGGTGAGGTTGTCGGCCACGGTGCCCTCGAACACCTGGAGGTTCTGCTCGACGTACCCGACGGACGTGGTGAGCGTCTCCCGGGGCCACTCCTCGCGCGGCACGTCGTCGAGCAGGATCTCCCCGTCCCACGGCCTGACCGCGCCGGTGAGCAGGCGGGCCACGGTGGACTTGCCGCTGCCGGTCCGTCCGACCACGGCCACCCGCTGGCCCGGCTCGGCGCGGAACGACAGGCCGGTGATGACCGGGCCGCGCTGGCGGTCGTAGCCGAAGGAGACGTCCCGGAACTCGACCACGCCGCGCAGGCCACCGGTGCCGTCGGGAGTCGACGGCGGGGCCGCGTACTGCGGGTCGAGGTCGGCGATGACGGCGTCGTCGTACATGCTGGTCTGCGCGATGGCGATCTGCGCCTCGGCGCCCAGGCCTACCAGAGCGGTGACCGGCACCAGGAACGCGCCGACGAGAAGCTGCGCGGCGATGACCGTCGGCATGGTCACCTCGCCGTTGGCCATCAGCACCGCGCCGGTGATCACCATGGTGGCGCCGGCGAGCGAGCCCAGCGCGGCGGGCACCGCGAGCAGCGCCTGCGTCACCCGCATGAGTTCCTGCGTCGCCGACAGCGCCCGCGCCGACAGGCCCGCCCACTTGGCGAAGAACCAGCCCTCGGCGCCGTCGGCCTTCAGCGCCTCGGCCATCGAGATGCCGTTGAAGGCCATGCTGTCGCGGCGGTGCTCCTCGAACAGCAGTTTCTGCTGGTGCGGCGCGCTGGCCCGGCTGACCGCCCGCATCGCCAGCAGGTTGATCGCCGCCAGCACGCCGGCCACCAGCGCGAAGGCCGGATGGAAGGAGAACAGGATCACCGAGTGCAGTGACATGGTCAGCACGGCCGCCACGGCGACGGCGGCCCGGTCCGACAGCAGGATGGCCAGGCCGGCGCCGAAGGAGGTCTTCATGACCAGGCCGCCGATCATCCGGCGGTGGAAGAAGTCACCCGGCAGCCGCAGCAGCCGCCACATGTAGCGGCCCGACAGGTCGGCCGCCATCGCCGTCTGCACCGCGCCGAGCAGCCGTTGCTGCACCCACGTCCCGACGAGGGTGAACCCGGCGCAGGCCAGCAGCCCGAACAGCACCGGCGCGGACCAGGACGGGTCGCCCGCGATGAAGACCTCACCCAGCAGCAGCCGGGTGAGCAGTGACGTGGCCACCGCGGGGAGGGCGAGCACGAAGGCCATCACGGCGATGGCGAGCAGGGTCGACAGGTACGGCCGCACCTTCTCCAGCGCCGACCGGACCAATGGGAAGCGTTTACCACGCGGGATGAAACCCTCGCCGGGACGCGGCACCAGCACGATCCCGCTGAACCGCTTCCTGAAGTCCTCCCGGCTCATCCGGATCCGGCCGACGGCGGGGTCGTTGATGTACGCCCACCGCTTCCGCATCCCCTCCAGCACCACGAAGTGACGGCGGTCCACGTAGATCATCGACGGGACGGGGCGGGTCTCCAGCTCGTCGGCCTCCAGGCGGAAGCCGGTGATGTCGAAGCCGTACTCCTCGGCCGCCCTCTTCAGCCCGGCCCCGGAGAGGCCGTCCCTGCCGACCCCGGACCGCTCCCTGATCTCGTGCAGGGGAACGCGCAGGCCGTGGTAGGCGAAGATCATGCTGAGGCAGGCCGGCCCGCAGTCGGCGTCCTCCATCTGCGGGCGGCGCTCAGTGCGGACCGGGCGCGGCTTGGTCTTCGTCTTCGTCTTGGTCTTGGTCTTCGTCGCGGTCTCAGCCATGACGCGTCTCCCCGGGGAACAGCACATCCACCGGGCGGACGACGTCGACGGTGATCTCCCCGTACACCGGGGTGAGGGTGGCGCCCGGCCAGGCGGGGCGGTCGAGGTCGACGGTCACGACGAAGCGGCCGTCGGCCTTGAGGGCGTCGCCGTAGAGCGGGCGCAGCCGGTCGCCGGTGGCGGGATAGGGGTCGACGGCGCTGACCCGGCCCGTCACGCCGCCGACGGCGACGGCCTGACCGGCGGTGAGCGAGGCGATCCGGTCGTGGCCGACCACGAGCAGCGCGCGCAGCGGCCCGGTGGCGGGGTCGACGACGGCGACCGCACCGCCCGCGGCCAAGGCGGTCCCCGGCGCGGTGGTCCTGAGCACCCGCCCGCTCGTCACGCTGGTCACGACCCGCCGGGCCCCGTGGGCGTCGGCGACCACGCCCAGCGCCGTCCCCGGGGCCACGTCCTGCCCGGCCCGGACGAAGACCTCGGCCAGGCTGCCGGACACGGGGGCGGCGACCGGCACCGGCCCGCTCCCCGTCACCAGCACACCCTGCGCCGGCACCACGTCACGGACGTGCCCGAGCCACATCCACGACGCCCCGGACCCCGCGAGCAGGATGAGCGCGACCGCGGCGAGCCACGCCTTGGTCCGCACGGAGGAGACGAGCTGGTCGATCCGCTCGCCTCCCAGCGTCTCGACGGCGGCCGTGCTCATTTCACGGCCGCCGACGGCCAGCAGAAGCAGAAGGTGATGCAGGGCGGCGGCGCCGCGGACGCGCTGAACGTCTCGACGTCGGCCTCGCCGACCGGCGTCGGCGGCAGCGCCGGTGCGAGCGTCCCGGCGGGCAGATGGATGTCGTACTCGGCCAGGACGGCGGCGGGCTCGGACTCGTAACGCAGCCGCAGGCCGGGGTCCGACCAGGACCGTGCGGTGAATTCGCCGAATGCTCTGCGCTGGGCGATGGTCCAGCCGATCGTGTCTACAGTCATCACAGGTCTCCCGCGGCGTGATATGAGATGCTTCAAAGGCGGGGTGGTGGGCATCTGGACTGCCCACCACCCGGCGCCGTTTCGAGTCGTCAGTTGCTGAAGCAGCCGGTGGGACAGCTCACGGTGCCGATGGTGCTGAGGGCGGCACCCGCCGACGCCTCCAGGCTCTCCAGGTCGAGGGCCTGCTCGGGGCGTTCGGGCAGCTCGGGAATGGGAAGGCCGGCCGGCCAGTCGATCCCGGCGGCGGCGAGCGCGGCGCGCGGGTCGAGCGCGAATTCTTCTCTCAACGTCTCGTCCGACCAGGCGCGGGCGAAGAACCGGGCGAGCTGGGTGCGGAGTTCGGTAGGCGGTGTCGAGTCTTCCGGCATGCTGTCACCTCGTCAGGCGGCTCCGGGTCGGCTCTCCCCGGAGGTTGGGAAGGGGGACCGCCTGTGACGTCAGTTTTGCCAGTGACCCCTAAGCCAGCCAGAACACGCCATCACGGACATTTCGTGATATTTATCATTTACGCAGGTCAGCGGGCCTATTGCTGCACACGGTGTGCGAATTCCCGCATCTCCCGCTGCGCCTCGACCGCGATGTCGTGGATGCCGTGCAGCTGCTTCCTGAGGATCTCGGTGTTGCCGTCGCCGTCGCTGAGGATACGGAAGCCCTGCTGGGCGATGGCGTTGAGACGGCTGCCGAGGATCCCCTCCAGCTCCCCCATCGCCCGTGCCCGCTGGGCCGCCACCTCCGCCGCGACCAGCTCGGCCCGGGTCTCGTAGAGGACCCGCGCGGTCTCCGCGAAATGCGTCAGCGCCGCCAGCGGCACCGCGGCCACCGCCACGGTGAGGATCCAGGACAGGGCCGTCATGAGGTCGTCTCCCAGGGCGAGGGACTTGACCAGTTCCAGCAGGAGCACCAGTCCGAAGGCCGGCAGCGCGTACCACCGGGAGAGAAATCCCAGCACGGTCGCGGCCAGGAAGATGCCCGCCCCGGCCCACCAGGCGCCCAGGAGCGGCAGCGGAAGATAGACGATGACCGCCGACGCCGCGACGAACCGCCACCGGTGACGGCTGCGCCCCAGATAGCCGGACCACACGTAGAGGGCGATCACGGCGACCGTCAGGATCACCGCGGGGATCGCGCGGACGGGAGGATCCTGGACGTAGTGGGCGACGGTACGGGCCATCAGGAACAGCGCGAAGGCGATGACGGCGGCCCGCCCGATCCGCACCTCAAGCGGCGCGGGAACGGCCGTCCGTGATCCGGAGTCTCCCGAGTCACTCACAAACGGATCATGACAACCCGTCTCAGAGAAGGCAACGGGTACCGGCAAGACAGGCTTTCGGGTGTCACTCGGCGGCGAATGCTCACATGATGCTCGCGTTCATCCCCGTGGTGACGGCACAGGGGTAGCAGACGCCGCAGGAGCTCGCGACGCCGGCCGCCGACTCCAGCTGCTCGATGGAGAACTCGCCCTCGGGCTTGGCCGGCAGCGGCGGGGTCGGGACGCCCGCCGGGATCACGACGCCGTACTCGGCGAGCACCTCACGGGGCCGCACCTCGTAGCGAGCCTTGAGCTCCTCGTCCGCCCAGGCCGCGACGATCAGCTGCGCGAAGTTCTTGCGGTCCCCGTCACCGAGGACGTGGATGCTTTCAGCCATGGGGGCACTCTCCTCTTCCGGGCCTCTTCTTACATATCCATGCTTCGTCGAATTCGCCGGCCCCGACAGAGGCAATCCACATATGTGGTTCATGACAATCGTCACCTGGCCTCCGTGAGAACGCACGCGAAAACGGCCCGCCCGGACCGCGCCGTTCAATGGCGCGGCGGGCAGGCCGTTCCGTGACAGGAATCTCCCGGCGACAGGTCAGGCGTCGAAGCAGAAGAAGGTGCCGACCGTCTCGGTCAGGGTGCCGATGGTGCCGATGGTGCCTTCCTTCGCGGCGCCGGCCGCGGTCTCGAGCTGCTCGACGGAGAACTCGCCCTCGGGCTTGGGGGGCAGCGGCGGGGTCGGGACGCCCTCGGGGATGACGACGCCGTACTCGGCGAGCAGCTCGCGGGGCTCGGCCTCGTAGCGGGCGTTGACCTGGTCGTCCGACCACGCGGCGGCGACCAGGCGGGCGAACTTCTTGCGGTCCTCGTCACCGGGAACGAAAACGCTCTCAGTCATCAGATCTCTCCTTTTGACACCACGGCGCACGGCCGAGCTTGGACGGATCCGGAGCGGGCATCTGGACTGCTCGCTCCCCCTTGTCACAAATTGAGAATCGCCGGTTCGGAGCTACCGCAACAGAATCAATTGACATCTGCCATTCATGACAATCATCACATCGGCTCGGAGAAGACAAAAGAAGGCCCGCCCAGGTCTATGGGCAGGCCTTCTCTGGTTTCGCCGTGGCGAATTGTCGGCCGCTGCAGCCGAAAGTGCCGATCCTCCGGCGGAAGCGGACACGCATCAGGATTCGCCATCGTCACCCGGGAAGACCAGAAACGACTGACACCAATGACATGTGACGATTGTCATGAGACGGCGATGACGCCCCGGAGATGGCGCCAGGCGAGTTCGAGCACGGCGGCACCCGCCGCCTGCATGGGCTCGCGGGTGACGTACCGGCGCACCGACTCCTCGTCGAACGGGACACCCACGGTGGCGTGGCCCTCGTCGTTGTCGCCGGTCATGGTGCCGAAGAGGGCGTCGAACAGGGTGGCTTCGAAGACGGTGACGGCGAGGATGTCGGTCGCGAAGGTGAGCGGGTCGACGCCGATGCCCAGCACGAGGGGGCGCACCTCGGCGAGCGACCGGTAGAACGGCCACTTGTCGTAGTCGAAGCTGGGGTCGTAGTGCTCCGAGCGGCCGAGGAACTCTTCGGCGTATTCGCGGACGACGCATTTCCACAGGTCGAAGTCGTCGCCTGTGGCCGGTTGGAAGACGCCGACCGGCATGACCTGGAACAGGCCGCCGCCATGAGCGACCTTCGACGGGTCGCGCCAGTGCAGGACGAACGTCGTCTCGCCGGTTTCGCTGTCGTGGCGCAGGGTCAGCATCGAGATGGCGGGGTGCGCGGGGCGGGCCCGCAGGTCGGTCGGGTCGGTGACCAGGGCGCGGAACGGCAGCTCAGGAGCGAACGCGGCGTGACCGCTCGACGGCGATGCGCCCCTGGATTCCGCTTCACGCCGCAAGGCGGCTGCCGCGAACTCGTGGGCTGCCGCCTCGCCGACGTTGACGGCGTCGAAGTACATGCCGCTGGTGAAGGTCAGCGCCGGCCACGAGACGTCGAGCAGGCGGTAGCAGGGGCGGTTCTCGAACAGTTTCGGGCGGTCGTGGGCCGCCATGGCCTCCGCGTAGGTGTCCGTGCCGGGTGGGAGCGTGGTCTGGGGTTGCTCATCGGTCCAGCGCAGAACCACGTCGCGCAGGTCGAGGGGTTCGGGTAGTGCCCAGGTTCGGCGGGTCAGCAGTCGCGTCGAGCCGACCCTCGGGAGGGTTGGGTACAGCAGATCCGCCTGCCGGGCGAGAGCGTGACGGTTGGCGTTCAGGTAGCGGCGTTCGTCGCGCCAGGAGTTCACCTGGGCAACACTAGGTGCCCGATGCGCCGGGCAGCGCTGAGACAGACAAGCCTGCACCGCACGCTGACCGATGCGCAGGCGGGCGCGCCATCGCCGAGCGGTCACCAGGCGCCCTGCACCTGTGTCCCCGGCTCGTCCCTGCGTGCGACATGTGTAAGGGCTCCGGCAGGGGGATCCGGAGCCCAGAGCGACCTGCGGCCAGCAGTGGCCCGCGTCATGCATCCGCCGAAACGACAGGCGTCAGATCACACGCGATCAGCCGCGATCAGCAGATACTGGAAGCTCCCGTTCTTGTAAGCGTTCAGGAACGCCTCCTCGATCCCCGTCACCAGGTGGGACTTGGCCCGGAGTTCCCAGTAGGGGATGGTCGCGGCCGTGAGGTCGACCACGCTCACCGGGACCAAGCGGTTGTTGGCCATCTCGCGGAAGTACTGGCTCCGGGGATGGATGTCGCAGATGTAGTGGGCGTTGATCTGGCTGATCGCCTTCGACGGCAGGCCGTAGGCGTCGTTGTAGCAGCCGGTGATGGTGACGTAGCGGCCCCCGCGCGCCAGCAGGCGCGAGTGTTCCTTGAACAGCAGGGCCAGCTCGACGTACATGGTGCTCTCGTTGTTCCAGATCGCCTGGTAGGCGCCCGTCTCGAAGCCGGTGTCGAGCATGTTGCGCAGGTGGAAGCGCACCCTGTCGTCGACACCTCGGATCTTGGCCTGCTCGTTGGCGAACTCGACCTGCGACTCGGAGATGGAGATGCCGTCGACGTGGCAGCCGTACCGGAGATTGGCGACCAGTGACGAGCCGCCGCGGCCCGAGCCGGCGTCGAGGAGGCGGTGGTGGGGTTTGATGTCGCCGAGGTGGCTCAGCAGGAAGTCCGACTGGGCCGACTCCAGGCGGTGGAGCTCCCTCGTCATGCGTTCCTCGCGCGTCTCCGCCGGTCCCTCCAAGACCGACTCGTCGACGTCTCCGATGCCGTAGTGGTGGTGGTAGATCCCGTCGACCTCGCCCAGGCGGAGATTCACCGGGTTCTTCTCGGTGTTCCAATAATCAGCCACGGAGCGCTGGTAGTCGCTTTGGGTGATCGTCACCGAAAGAAATCCTTTCCCTATTTGTATCTGTCGCTGGATCCATGCCATTCGAGACAGCCGGCCATCCAGGCCTGGGCGCCGCGCAGAAAACGGTGGAGTTCCGTGGAGGGAACGGCGGACAGCGCTTTCTGGCTGGCCTCGAATCCCCGGACGAAATCGTTGTGGAGGGCAACGGTCCGTTCGGTCGCTTCGCGGACGGAGCATTTCTCCTCTGCGGCGATGAGCAGCACCACATTGGAGTCGGGCAGTTCGTCGGCGGCCTCCTTCTCCGCCGAATAGAGGTCGTTGACGAGGACGCTGGCGGTGCCGGCCTGCATGAGCGCCGTGTGGAACCGCCGGTCGGCGAAGAGGTTGGCGGGCAGCTCGTATTCACCGACCACGTCGATGAGGACCATGGAGGTGTAGAAGCTGTCGTGCTGACGGGCGGCCAGGTACCGCCACACGGGGGGCGGCGCCTCGAAGTAGCGCCAGGCGGCGTAGGCCGTCCAGCTCACGAACATCTGAGAGGTGATGCCGCACGCCCGCATGATCTGTGACGGCGTCGCGTGGCGGCTCAGGTGGGCCGTGGCCGACCGCAGCGCGACCAGGACCGGATCGGCGTTGATCGCCTCTTCGAGCTGCACGGTGTAGCCGCCGGCCGGTGGCGGCGGGTCCATCGCCGACGTGACCAGGGCCAGTCTCGGGGGCAGTTCCGTCGGGGTGGCGCCCAGGTCGGTCTCGTCGGCGTAGTAGTCGTCGGCGGCCCACCAGGCGGCGTTCATCTGGGCGGCGATCAGGATCTGGTCGGGCTCGTCGGTGTCGGCGTGGGCCAGCGTCGCGAGACGGCCGAACCCGGTGTCGCGGAAGGTGTCGATGCGGCCCTCGTGGAGGCCGACGCTCTCGGCCCACGCGACCAGGCGGCGATTGACCTCTTCCCCGAGGGGCTCGTTGATCCGGACCGTTTCCGGGACGTAGAGCGGCGGGTGGCTGCCGTCGCCCCATTCCCTTTCGCGGTAGGGCAGCGGGGTGGCGCCGTAGCGGCGGACCACCAGGGTGGGATCGAGGGAGGGCGACGGCTCCTGGTGGCCGTCGACCGGGTGGGCGGAATTCTCAGGCGGGTCGATGACGGGGAGCCGGAAAGCGGTCGTGCCGAGACCGGTCGGGCCCGGCAGGCGGCTCAATGGAGTTTCGCTGGACTCGGGCATCAAGCCCCCTCCTGGAATTCTTTTTCGGTACGTCTTCCATCAATAGATGAATGCATGATGTGGCCCCCGAAAAAGAAATCCCCTGCCCCGTCCCCGCGCCAATACTAAAGGCCACCCCACGGTCACGCAATGGTCATCCATTACGCCCGGCATATACCGATATCAACTAATATTCGGCTCATTCAGAGCCACACGACGATCCCCGTCAGGCCGTTGAGGACGGCGGCCACCCCCGCCCGGACCGCCGCCGCGCAGCGTTCCGGCGTGAACGACCCCGGGTCGTACGTCGACGACGCCCCCAGCCCCTCTCCCCGGAACGACGCCCCCCGCCAGTCGACCGAGGTCACGTTGTGGGTGGGTTCGGCCAGTTCGGCGCCGACGACGAGGAACTGCTGGGACAGGTGGCTCGCGGTGACCAGGGCGAGCGGGTCGACGAGGTCGTTGCCGGCGCTGACGATCAGGTCGGGCTTCAGGTCGAGGGCGCGGGTGACGGCGGGCACCAGGTCGTGGGGGTCGGTGACGACGACGGTGCGCAGGTCGGCGTCAACCTCGCCGGACCAGTTCTCGACCGCTTCGACCAGGTTCCTCGTCGGCTGGTCGGTGCCGTGGGTGACCAGGACGACGCGGTAGCCCGCCGACGGGTGGACGGCCGACCAGGAGCCCGCGTCCGGGGTGATAGTCGCCTCCGGGCGGGGTGACGTGGAGACGAACCCCGGGCCCAGCGCGCCGACCGCGCTGGGCACGGGGTGAGGCTCGGACCAGTCGGCGCCGCAGCCGGCCAGCAGCAACAGGGCGGTCGCGAGGGCCGCGGTGCGGAGCATGGTCATCGACCTCCGGGTGTTACGGGTGGTGCGCGTACATCCTGCTATCCGCTTTCAACCGTTTTGTAGTTGTCAGGGTGGTTCTGTGGTTATTTAGCGATCCGTTCGACTCCTGTTCACACATGGCGAGGAATGTGCTCTCTCGCAACGTAAGGAGTCTCATGTCCCATCTAGCCCGCCGGATCGCCCTCGGGGTCGTCGCGGCGGCCATCACCCTGCTGAGCTGCGCCGCCCCGGCCGCCGCCCACGGTTTCACCTCCACGGTCTACGTCGACGTCACCGCCGGGGAGCCGGGCCACGTCCTGACGAAGCTGGAACTCGAGTACGACCTGTACGTCGTCTCCACCGCCGACACCGAGAAGAACGACCCCCTGTTCAAGGCCGGCACCGCCGCCTTCGACGCCCGGGACACCGAGGCCCAGGCCGCCGCGCTCGACCGCTACGCCGACTCAGCCGTCGCCTACGTCACCAAGCGCTTCGCGGTCACCGCTGAAGGCGCGCCGTGCGCGCCGGCGAGGTCGGGCGGTTTCACGATCGGGATCCGCGAGGACGTGCCGTACGCGAGCCTGCTGCTGGACTGGGCCTGCCCCGAGGCGGGCGAGCACGAGGTGCGCAGCGCGCTGTTCCCCGACGCCGAGACCTTCGTCAAGGACACCAAGACGATCGTCACCTACGACCTCGGCGGGATCTCCGGCAGCGCCGCGCTCGACCGGGCCAACCCCCAGTTCTCCACCGCGCTCCCCTGGCACGAGCGGGCCTACGAGTTCTTCCTGCTGGGCGCCGAGCATCTGCTGTTCGGGCTCGACCACGTGCTGTTCCTGCTGGCCCTGATCGCCGGGTCGCGGAAGCTGCGCGAGGTCGTGCTGGTCGCGACCAGCTTCACGCTGGCGCACTCGGTGACCTTCCTGCTGGCCGCGCTCGGCGTCGTGAGCGTGCCCGCGAGCGTCGTGGAGCCGGTCATCGCGCTCTCCATCGCCGTCGTCGCAGCGTGGCACCTGTGGCAGCTCCGGCGGCCGGTCGCCCTCGGAGATCGCTTCATCGAGGCAGATTCACGGCGCGAGCCGCAGCCCGCCTTCGGCAGGCCGCGTCTCGCTCTGGATCGTTCCGGGTGGACCCGGCTCGGGGTGGTGTTCCTGTTCGGGCTCGTGCACGGCCTCGGGTTCGCCGGCGCGCTCGGCATCCAGGAGGCGTGGTCGTGGACGCTGCTGTGGTCGCTGCTGGTGTTCAACGTCGGCATCGAGGCTGTTCAGCTCGGTCTCATCGCGCTGATCTTCCCGCTGCTGAGCCTGCTGCGGCGGCGCTCGCCGGTCGCCGGGCGCTGGGCCACCGGGCTCGTCGCCGCCGGTGTGGCCGTCATGGGGCTGCTCTGGTTCGTCGAGCGGACCTTCTGGAACAGTCCATAGCTCCGCAAGCCGGTTGTCACGATCAGTTAACCGGACAGGTCCACCCTTTGTGCCGCTTGTGTACATTTTCGTAGCAAAAGGAACAAGCAATGACATTAGTGACACGCGTGGCCACTGGCGCCACCGCGGCGCTCCTGGGCCTCGCTGTGGCCCTGAGCAGCGCCACGGTGCCCGCGGCCGCGGCGGACGCCGCCACGCTCACCGGCATCGTGCTGGGCGTCGGCGCCGACCAGGCCCAGCGGACCGTGACCTGGTACTCCTCGGCCGACTCTGCGCAGAAGGTGCAGGTCGTGCCGACCGAGCAGGTCGTCAACGGCGAGTTCCCGGCCAACGCCGCCACCTTCGACGCCGTCGGCGGGGCGAACATTTCGGGTGGCCAGTTCAACCGGCACGCCACCATCACCAACCTCCAGGAGTCGACGGCCTACTCGTACCGGGTGGGCGCCGACGGGAACTGGTCGCCCGCCTACGCGTTCAAGACGCAGAAGTTCGAGGGCGACTACGACTTCCTGTTCTTCGGCGACCCCCAGATCGGCTCCTCCGGCGACACGTCGAAGGACCAGGCCGGCTGGGTCGACACCGTGAACGTCGCGACCGCCGCCAACCCCGACGCCGAGCTCCTCGTCTCGGGCGGCGACCAGGTCGAGACCGCGGGCACCGAGACGCAGTGGGACGCCTTCCTCGCGCCCGACGGCCTGCGCCGGTACCCGTGGGTGGCCACCATCGGCAACCACGACGTGGGCAGCAAGGCGTACGAGCAGCACTTCACCGTTCCCAACACGGACCGGTCGGGCTCGCTGTACGCCAACGGCAACCCCGCGTCGAACACCTCCGGCGGGAACTACTGGTTCATCTACAAGGACGTGCTGTTCATCGACCTGAACAGCAACAGCTACGCCACCACCCAGGGCGGCGGCGGTGACGCGGCCCACGTCAAGTACGTGACCGACGTCATCAACCAGCACGGCGACGAGGCGAAGTGGAAGGTCCTCGTCTTCCACCACGCGATGTACTCGCCCGCCTCGCACGCCAAGGATGGGGACGCCAAGCTGCGGCGGGTCGATTTCCCGACCGCGTTCTCCAACCTCGGCGTCGACCTGGTGCTGCAGGGCCACGACCACAGCTACTCGCGGTCGTACATGATCAAGAACGGTGCGAAGGCCAACGCCGCCGAGCAGCCCGGCGCGGCCGAGGTCGAGGCCGGTCCCGGCGGTGTCCTGTACGTCACCTCGAACACGGCCTCCGGTTCGAAGTACTACGACATCTCCGCGCCCGACGGCTCCGCCTCCACCGGCAACGGCAACGGCCCCGACCCGCTGAACCCGTCGAGCTACTGGTACAACTCGGTGCAGAACCAGGAGCACGTCCGGACCTACATCAAGGTCGGCGTCCGCCAGGACAAGCTCGTGGTGGAGAACCTCCGCAGCGGCACCTGCGCGGCCCCGAACGCGGCGGTCGAGCGGGGTCTGTCCTGCGACAACGACCCGGCCGCCAAGCCGGTCGGCTCGACCGTCGACAAGGTCACGATCAAGCCCTACAACGGTGAGGGCCAGGCCCTCCAGGTCACCGTGCCGAACGCCGCCCCGGGCGAGTTCGGCTGGACCATCGACGGCTACAACGGGCTGGTCAACCTCGGCACCGCCGAGGAGAAGAACGGCGACCACTTCGAGGCCGCCGGCTCGATCAACCCGATCGTCGTGTCGGACAACCGCCGCACCCAGGCCCCCTGGTCGATCTCGGCCAGCGTCAGCGACTTCGCCGACGCGGGCAAGACCTTCTCCGGCTCGTACCTGGGCTGGGCTCCGAAGGTCGTCGAGGCGGGCGCCGGCGCCAAGGCCGGCAACCCGGTCGTGTCCGGTTTCGACGACAACGGCCAGGGCCTCGCGAAGTCGCGCGGCCTCGGCGCGGCCGACCAGGGTCACCCGAAGGGCGTCGCCAAGCTCGGCGCCGACCTGACCCTGAAGATCCCCGGCAACGTGGAGAACGGTGGCTACCGCGCCACCCTGACCATCACCGCGCTGTCCAGCTAGTCACGTGGGTGGGCGCCCGGCCGGGCGTCCACCCATCTAAGGATTTGAGATGCGCCTGTTCCGTACGGCCCTGGCCCTGCTGTCCGCCTGCGCGATCATCGCGCCCACGGCCGCCCCCGCGCTCGCCGACGACGGCGACGTCGCCTGGACGGTCCGGACCGGCAGCGGCAGCTTCGGCGACGACCGCTCCAGCTTCACCTACTCGATCAACCCCGGC
This sequence comes from Herbidospora cretacea, assembly GCF_001570605.1. Lineage (GTDB taxonomy): Bacteria > Actinomycetota > Actinomycetes > Streptosporangiales > Streptosporangiaceae > Herbidospora > Herbidospora cretacea. The sequence goes on from NZ_BBXG01000024.1 coordinate 109,063, forward strand.
GCCCGCCTGGACGACGGCATCGTCGTCGCGAACCGGGGCAAGACCCCCCTGACTCTGGGCGTGTACGCCTCCGACGGCTATACCACCGACACCGGCCGCCTCGACCTGCTGGCCAAGGACAAGAAGTCCGTCGGCATCGGCGCCTGGGTCCACGCCGCCCGGGGCACCGTGACGATCAACCCCGGCGCGACCGCGAAGGTCCCCTTCGCCGTGAGCGTCCCCAGCAACGCCCCGCCCGGCGACTACGTAGGCGGCATCCTGACCTCGCTCACCCAGGAGGGCGCCGCCGAGGGCATCAACGTCGACCGCCGCCTCGGCATCCGCGTCAAACTCCGCGTCAGCGGCGCGCTCAAGCCGAACCTGACCGTCGAGGACCTGAGGATGGACTACGCGGGGACGTTCAACCCGTTCGGCTCGGGCGACGCGACCATCAGCTACACGATCCACAACACCGGCAACGCCGTCCTGTCGGCCCGGCAGACCACATCGGTCGCGGGCCCGTTCGGCTGGGCGTCGGCCGACGCGGGCGAACTCGCGCCCCCGCCGGAACTGCTGCCCGGCGAGAGCTGGCGGATGTCGGTGCCGGTGCGCGGAGTCGCCCCCGCCTTCCGGCTGGCGGCCACGACCGTGCTCATGCCCCTCCTCACCGACGCCTCCGGCGCGACGACCTCCCTGGCCCCGGTGTCGGTGACGGCCGACGCGTGGGCGCTGCCGTGGACCCAGCTCGCGCTCCTGGTCGCGCTGATCGCGATCGTCGTGGGGTGGTTCGTCCTGATCCGGAGGCGGAAGACGCGGCGCAGGGACCGCGAGGACGCCCGCGTCCGGGAGGCCGTCGAGGCGGCGCTGCGAAACGCCGGGTAGCCCGGCACGGGATCGTCCATCACCTGCCGTGATGGACGAACGCCGCCCACAGCGCCGGTGAGGCGGGGAACCGGGCGCGGAGGGTCTCCACGGCGGCGTGCAGCGCGTGCGGCACCCGGTCCAGGTCGAGGCCGGTGGCCAGGACGTCGGCGTACACGGCGTCGGCGACCTTGAAGGCGATGCGGTCCTTCACCGTCCACAGGCCGCCGATGACCTGGGGATATCCGGCGACCTGGAAGGCCCCGGCGAGGTGGACGGCCTCGTCCGCCAGGCCGAAGCGGGTCAGGCCGGTCTCGCAGGCCGACAGGTAGGCCAGGCCCGCGCCGGAGAGGTCGAGCCGGGCGATCTCGCCGACCGTGAGCCGGGCGGCGGCCAGTTCGATGCCGCTGTCCCACGGTGAGAGGGGATCGGCGACGGCGTGGCCGGCGACGTGCACGACCGGGCTGGTGGGTAACGCGCCGAGGATGGCGTCGGCCTGAGAGTGCGTGCCGACCGGGATTCCGGCTTTCTCCAGGTGCGCGGTGACGGCGGCGAGCTCCCTGACCACGGCGGGAAGCGGCTTCTGGCCCTCGGCCTCGGGGACGGCGACGACGAGCCCGCCGCCCGCGTCCGGGCGGCGGGTCCGCGAGTGCCCGAGCGCCTGCACCGTCGCCGTGTACGACGAGACCACCCTGGCAGGCACGCTGGGCCCGCCCTCCCCATGGCGGCCGGCGGCGTGCAGCGGCAGCGACGCCAGCACCCCGACCGGGCACCACCACAGCCGCGACCCGGGCTCCGGGTCGAGCGCGGCCAGCACGGGTTCGGCCACCACGTCCCACAACCACTCCAGCAGCGGCAGCAGGACCGCGTTCTCCGGCCCGCCCGCCAGCCGCCCGGCCCACATCGCGGCGTGGTCGTGGGTGAGCCCCGGCAGCGGGACGTGCCGCACCTCTCCGGCGGTGAGGATCAGTGCGTCGCTCCGCCACGCCGAGGCGCTGACCAGCACGATCGGCCCCTCGGCGGCCTGGTCGAGCAGCCGGTCGACGCTCGGCGGCGCGAGGAACCCGGGGTGCTCCAGCCGGATGTCCGCGACGAGGTCGCCGAACGCCTTCGACAGCTTCAGCCGCTCTCCGGACGAGTCGAGCGGCGGCAGGTGGCCGGGCTTCTCCTCGGTCTCGGCGGTCAGCAGGTCGCGCAGCCGCAGGAACTCGGCCGCCCTGTGGTCGTCGAGGTCGCGCAGGTCGGTCCGCATCTGGAGGGCCTCGCCGAGCAGCAGGACCCGCGCCTGTTCGAGATAGGTGAGCGCGCGGCCCGGCTCGCCCGCGTCGAGCGCCGTCGCCGCTGCCTCGGAGGCGAGCCCGCCGTGCCGGCCGAGCGCCTGGGTCCGCCCTCCCCGCGCCAGCCGCCACGACGCGACGAGCGGGAACAGCGCGACCGCCCGGTCCATCGCCTCCAGCGCGCCGACGTGGTCGCCGAGCGCGGCGTGGGCGTAGGCCAGCGCGCGGGCGGCCTCGATCCGGTGCCGCGGCGCCGACCCCTCGTCACCGGCCCCCGCCGCGAGGACGGCCACCGCCTCCCGCGCGTCGGCCTCGGTCTCCCGGCCGAGCAGGGCGCATCCGGTCCGGAACGCGATCTCCGCGTCGGCGGACAGCCGGGCGGCCTCGCGGCCGACGTCCACCGCCTCGTCGAGGTCGCCCGCCTGGAGCAGCGCCCACGAGAGCGAGGAGAGCCGGCGGGCGTGGCCGGGCGCGAGCGCCGCCGTCCGCCGCGCGACCTCGACGATCTCCCGCCGCACCCCGGCGTCCCCGCCGAGCGCGTCGTCGTGGCGGGACAGGCAGTGCCGCAGCGAGTCGAGGTGGATGACCAGGCTGGACTCGTCGCCCGGCTGCGCCACCGCGCGGCGGGCGGCGTCGACCGCTTCCGGCAGCTCGTTGTTGTTCCGCAGCACGACGCTGAGCGTGTTGAGCACCCGCCCGAGCAGCGGGCTGTTCTCGGGGATGAGGGCGACCGCCTCGCGCGCGGTCGTGGCGGCCTCGTCGAGCAGGCGGGCTTCGCCGGTGTGGTCGTACAGGGCGAAGAGACACTCGGTCATCCTGGCCAGGCACGCGGCCCGCCCCGGATGCCCGCCGGGCAGCGAGTCGAGCGCCTCCCGCAGGGTGACGACCGATTCCCTGAGCAGGTCCGCGTCTCCGGTGAGCAGCTGCAGAGCACCCAGGTGAGCGGCGAGATTGCTCAGATGGCCGGGGCGCTCGGGCGCGCCGGGCGGGGTCGCGACGACACAGGCCCTGCCGTGTTCGAGCGCTTTCCTGAGTCTCGGTACGTCGCCCTCGGCCTTTCCCAGCTCGAACATCGCCACCGCGACGGTGTTGAGGTAGGAAGGCAGCCGAGGGTCGTCGGGCGGGGTCAGGGCCAGCGCCTTCTCGGCGGCGGCGAGGGCCGCCCGGAGGTCGGCGACTTCGGCGAAGACGTGGAAGCGCTCCATCAGCGAGGTCGCCCAGCTGACCAGATAGAGAGGCTCGTCCGGTACGTCGGCCACGACCGACGCCAGCAGCGCGCAGTTCTCCTCCAGCACCTCCCGCTTCCCCTCACGCAGGTAGAGGCTGCGCAGCATGACGGCGTAGTCGTGCCGGACCTGCGGGACGTCGCGCAGGGCGTCCTCGAACGATCGCTCCCCTGACATTGCTCGATTGTGCGGCGTGCCGATGTCCCGGCGCCTGTCCTCCGTGCAGGGGACACCCGGAAACGAAGGCAGCCACCCGGGTCGCCGGATGGCTGCTTCTGGAGTGAGAGGTCAGACGCCGGTGGAGCGTCTGCTGCGGACCAGCACGAAGAACAGGACTCCCGCGGCGATCACGGCGATGCCGATGACGCCGATCTGGGTCAGGGGCAGGCCTGCGGCGGCGGGCTCCTCGGACGCGGCGCGTTCGGCCATCTTGGCCGTGGTCACCGGTTCGGTCGCGGGGACGTTGGCCACCTCGCCCGCCTTCAGTGTGGTCGACGCCTGGGCCTTGCTCGGCTTCGTCGCCTTCACGGTGACCTTCCACTCTCCGTCGGGGAGCGGTTCGGCGGGGTTGTAGAGGTTCTGGCCCTCGGGGGCCGACATCAGCGCCACCGGGCCGAACGTGCGGCCGTCGGGGCTCTCGGCGAACAGCGTCGCGTCGACGATGTCGGTGACCGGGGCGCCGTCCTTCTTCCATGTGACCAGGACGTTCACGCTGCGGCCGCCGTCGCCGACGACCTGGAGCTTGATCGGGCCGTCCGCGGCGGCCGTGGCCTGTTGCGCGCCGAGCAGCAGGCCGAGACCGGCCAGCACGACGGCCAGGGCGTACCTCAGTGCCTTGTTCATTCGTGGGGGTCCCTTCTCGCTAAAAAGGCGGGTGCCCCGTGCGCACATCGGCGCACGGGGCACCCGTTATGGGTTGTACTGCAGCGGGTCCGGTTAGACCGGGTTGCCGCCGTTCTCAACGATCAGCGCGTTGGCGTCACGGATGAGCGTGGCCTTCACGACGGCGTTGTTGACATTCTTCGGGTCGTTGACCGCCTCGATGAAGCGCGTGAGCTTCTTGACGATCTTCTTCTGGTCCCGCTCGCGTTCCTTGTTCTCCGACACCATGACCTTGTTGATGTCGTCCTGGAGCTTCGCGGCCGCGGTCGCGGTCAGCTGACCGGCGTCCTTGAAGCGCGAGATCAGGGCCGAGATGTCATCGGTCGAGGTGGTCGTCTTGAACTTGACGGTCTGCGAGTAGGTGCCACCCGAGTTGGTGGTGACGGTCACGACGAGCGTGTGCTCGCCGAGGCCCAGACGGTAGAGCTGCTGGACCGCACCGGAGGTGATCTCCTGGCCGTCGAGCGTGCCGACGACCGTCTTGATGCCGGTGCCCGCGACCTCCCAGGCGATGGTGACGTCGGTGCTGTCACCGTACGAGGCGCCCTCGGACACGCCCGAGACCAGGATCGTGGGCTCCGTGGGAGTCTCCTCGATCTTGATCGTGGCGGCCTTGGTCTCCTCGACGTTGCCCGCCTTGTCGGTGGCGCGGTACTGCAGGGTGTGGTCGCCGACACCGGTGACGTTGACCGCCGCGGTGTAGGTCGTCCAGGCGCCGCCGTCCAGGGCGTACTCGATCTTCTCGACACCGGAGGTGGCGTCGGTCGCCGCGAGAGCCACCGGAACCGAACCCTGGCCCACCGGGAGGAAGTCCGCGGTGGTGACGGGAGCGGTCACGTCGAGCTTCAGCGCGAGGGCCTTGGCCGTCTCGGTGTTGCCGGCCTTGTCCACCGACCGGTAGTTCACGGTGTGGTTGCCGTCGCCGGCGACCGAGAACGCGGTGGTGTACGTGGTCCAGGCGCCGCCGTCGACCTGGTACTCGGTCTTGTCGACGCCGCTGCCACCCGAGTTGTCGGTGGCGGCGAGGTTGACCAGAACCGCGGAGGTGTACCAACCGGCGGCGTTGGGAGCCGTCGGGGTGGTGGTGGCGGTGGTGGTGGGAGCGGTGGTGTCCGCGACCGTCGGCTTGGTCAGCGTGAAGTAGTCGAACTTGACCGTCTTCGCAGCCTGCTGGTTGGTGCCGATGGTGTAGACACCGACCTTCGGAGAACCGACCGCCGTGTTGGCGACGGTCGCCGACATGTTGGTCCAGGTCGTGCCGTTGGTCGAGTACGAACCGGCGAAGGTGGTGCCGGTCTTGGCCAGGCGCAGCCAGACCACACCGGTGCCCGGGTTGGCGTTGGGCTGCGGGTTCTGGACGGTGCCGGCGACCTCGCTACGCAGCTCGACGCCACGGACCACGGTCGCACCGGGTGCGTTGGTGGTGAGCAGGTCGAACTTCACGTAGTTGTCGTCGTCGGTGTAAACGATCACACCGCCCTGCTGGTACTGCTCGCTCAGCGCCGACGCGTCGACCTTCGTCTCCAGGGTCCAGTCGCCCGAGGGCGCGGTCTGGAGGATGAAGTTCTTCGTACCGGAGTTGCCGGTGCCGTAGATGTCGCCGGTGACGGTGGTGAGCTCCAGGTTGCCGCCGGTGACCTTGGCGGTGGTGGAGTCCGGACGGACGATGGCGTTCCAGCGGCACGGGTCGATCGTGGTGCCGTTGAAGTCGTCGTTCGGGCTGATGTTACCGGCGGTGTCGTCCGGCGTGATGCTGAACCAGTCGAACTTGGCGTCCACGACCGTGCGCTGGCCGGTGTTCGCGAAGGACACGAGACCGATGCGCGGGTTGGTGATGCCGGCCAGCTGCTTGGTCTCCGACATCGCCGTGAAGGTGGTGCCGTCGGCCGAGTAGGAGGCGTTCAGGTTGCTGCCGTTGCTGGAGAACCGGACGTAGAACGTGTCCGGGAAGGCGTCTCCGAGGTTGGCGGTGTTGCTCGCGGTGACCTCGTTGGGAACGCCCGCCTCTTCGCGGATGAACTGGAAGATACGCTGCGCGTGGTCAGGCGTGGCGTTAGCGGCGCGGCCCTGGATGACCATCTTGGCGTAGTTGTCGTCGTCGCCGTACACGACCAGACCGGCCTGCTGGTACTGCTGGTCGGCGCGCATGGTGACCTTGGCGGTCGCGGTCCAGGCACCCGAGGGGAGGGGCTGGAGCACGACGTTGCTCACCGGCGTGGCGTTGTTGGTGCCGTAGATGTCGGTCAGCGAGGTCGGGATGACCAGCGAGCCGTCCACGACCTTGAGGTCCTGGTTCTCACGGAGAACCGACCAGCGGTTGCGGTCGAGGTCGCTGCCGAGGAAGTCGTCCGAGCGGCCCGAGAAGCAGGTGACGTTCGGCGACTCGACCTTGACGTTGACCGAGGCGGTGGTGGCGGAGCCCTTGGCGTCGGTCACCGTGACGGTGGCGACGTAGGTGCCGGGGGCGTTGTAGGTGTAGCTCGCGTTCGCCGTGGTGGGCTGAGCGGCGCCGGTGACGCCGAAGTTCCACTTGTACGTGAGCGGGGTGTCGCCGTCGGGGTCGGTCGCGGTGGAGGTGAAGGCCACCTGGAGCGGGGCGGTGCCGGTCAGCGGGGTACCCGAGGCGGTGACCACGGGACGCTGGTTGTCGGTGACGCCCTTGCCGACGAAGTCGACCCAGTTGAAGTTGAGCAGGTAGTCGCCGTTACCGGCGGAAGCCGGCTTGCGGACGATGAAGTACAGCGGAGCGGTGGTCGTCGGGACGTTGGTCAGCGGAACCGACACGTCCTTGAAGGTCTGCCAGCCACCCGTGGGGGTGATGTCGACCGAGCCGACCAGCGTGCCCGTGTTGGGGTTGCCGGCCTTGATCTGCACCGTGCCGCCGGGGCCGGCGGACGAGACGCGGAGGCTCACCGAGTCGATGCCCGACAGGTTCACCGGGTTGTAGGCCCAGAAGTCACCGTCGTTGGTGAAACCGATGTTCAGGTTTCCGCCCAGCGGGTCGGTGGTCGTCTCGGTCGCGACACCGGGGGTGTCGGTACCGGTGGCGCCCTCAACCCGGCCGGTCTCGGTGAAGTGCTCGGCCTGCTTGCGCTTCGGCTGGAGGATGACCTCCGAACGGCCGGTCAGCGAACCGGCGCCACCCGCGCCACCCTTGTCGGCGTAGGTCGCCTCGAGGATGTAGTACAGGTTGTCGTTGATGCCGTGGCCGCTGTCCGACAGCGTCTGGATGGTGCCCGAGCAACCGGTCTTCTGGTCGAGCGGGTGGCCGTGGCTGTCGTGGCCCAGGTAGGCCTGCAGCTGCACCTTGGTGCAGTCGATCGTGCCGTCCTCGGCGTCGGTGGCGGTGATGGTGTACTTCACCGTGTCACCGAACTCGAAGAACCCACCTGCCGGGGGCAGGGTGATGTTCACGACCGGGCGGGTGTTGCCGACCACGATCGGGACGTTGGCGTGGGCGGCGACGCCCGCGGCGTTCTTCACCGTGAGGACGGCGCTGTAGTTGCCGGCCGTGGTGTAGGTGTACGAGGGGTTGGCGGCGGTCGAGTCGACCGTGCCGTCGTCGTTGAAGTCCCACTCGATGGTGATGGGGTTGCCGTCGGGGTCGCGCGAACCCTCGCTGGAGAAGTTGACGGTCAGCGGGGCCGGGCCGTCGGTCTTGTCAGCGGTGATCTTGGCGATCGGCGGGCGGGCGCCCTTGACGTACTCGATGCGGTAGATGCCCGAGTCGGCGTTGTCGCCACCGAAGCCCGAGCCCCACTCGACCAGGTACAGCGCACCGTCGGGGCCGAACTTCATGTCCATCGGACGGATGAAGCCCATGTCACGCAGGATGCGGTTGATCTTGATCTGCTGGGTGCCGGCGTCGTTCATCTGGAACGAGAACAGCGTGTTGTTGTTCCACTCACCGAAGATGGCCTTGCCATCCCAGTAAGCCGGCCACTTGACGGCCGAGGTCGAGGCCGCGTCGTAGCGGTAGACCGGGCCGGCCATCGGCGCGCCGCCGTTGAGCTCGGGGAAGTTGTTCTGGTCGACAGAGCTGGTGTACCAGATCGACGCGGCCTTGGCGGCCGGCGGGTTGGTCAGACCAGTGTTGTTCGGCGAGTCGTTGACCGGGTTGGTGCAGCTGAAGGCCGCGCCGGAGGTCTTGGTCGCGAAGTTGTAGTCGATGTAGGGCGTGTTGTTGCCGATGCACTGCGGCCAGCCGTAGTTGCCGGGAGCCGACAGGGCGTTCCACTCGACCGTGCCCTTGGGACCGCGGTTGGCGTTCGCCGAACCGGAGTCGGGCCCGTAGTCGGCGACCATGACGTTGCCGGTCTTCGGGTCGAGGCCGATGCGGAACGGGTTGCGGAAGCCCATGCCGTAGATCTCAGGCTTGGTCTTCTCGGTGCCCGGGGCGAACAGGTTGCCCGAGGGGATGGTGTAGGTGCCGTCCGGCTCGGGGTGGATGCGGAGCACCTTGCCGCTCAGGTCGTTGGTGTTGCCCGAGCTGCGCTGCGCGTCCCAGGAGGAGCGGCCCGCCTGCTCGTCGATCGGGGTGAAACCGTCCGAGGCGAAGGGGTTGGTGTTGTCACCGGTGCCCAGCCACAGGTCGCCCGTCTTGTGGTCCATGAGCATGCCGCCGCCGTGGTGGCAGCACTCGGCCCGCTGGACGGGGACGGTGAGGACGATCTTCTCCGAGGAGAAGTCGATGGTGTCGCCGACGACGGTGAAACGGCTCAGCCTGTCGACGTTGCCGCCGGTGGACGGCGACCAGTACAGGTAGATCCAGTTGTTGGTGGCGAAGTCCTTGTCCAGCACCATGCCGAGCAGGCCCGACTCGTTCGCGGTGAAGACGTTCATCTTGCCGGCGGTGACGGTGCCACCAGACGGCTTGATGATCTTGACGTCACCGAGACGGTCGATGTAGAAGACCCGCCCGTCCTTGGCGATGTCGGTCATCATCGGGTTCGAGGTGTTGGTGTCGAGGGCGACCTTCTCGTAGCTCCCGGTCAGGGAGGCGGAGCAGTCGGCCTTCTCCACGCCGGCGGCGGTACGGATACCACCGAGCAGCATCTTGGTGAAGTTGGCCTCGACGTAGCTTTCCTTGGTGTGACCGAGGCCGGTGTACCAGGAACGGCCGCCGTCGAAGTCCTGACACCAGGAGATCGGGTGGTCGATGCCCTGGGTGGAGCCGGTGTACGACTTCTGGTTCAGCGACTGCAGGACGTGCACCGCGTTGCGCGGGTTCGCCTGGAAGTCGTACCACTCGTCGGTCCGGGTCCACGAGGTCGGCAGGTGCGAGGTCGACGGGTGCGCCTTGTCCTCGTTGACGACCGTGGCCTGCTGGATGGCGGGGTGCGACTTGAAGTACGCGCCGACCAGCTGCCGGTACCAGTCCCAGCTGTAACCGCCGTCGGAGGCGGCGTGGATGCCCACGAAGCCGCCGCCGGCCTTGATGTAGCGCTCGAAGGCGGCCTTCTGGTCCGCCGTGCTCACCGGGTCGCCGGTGGTCGAGTTGAAGATGACAGCCTTGTACTGCGCCAGGTTGGCGTCAGTGAACTGGGCGCTGTCCTCGGTCACGTCGACCGCGAAGTTGTTCTCGGTGCCGAGCTTCTGGATGGCCGCGATGCCGTCCGGGATCGCGTCGTGCCGGAAACCCGTCGTCTTGGAGAAGACGAGAACCTTGAACTCCGGATCCGCGGCCGCGTTGGCGGGAGCGGCGGAGAAGGCCAGGACGGGCATGGGCAGCATGAGAGCCGCCGACGCGACCGCCACGGTCCGGCGCAGTGAGATTTTTCTCTTGAAAGGCAGGATCTCGGAGAACCTGGCCCACGTTCGAGAACGTGGTGACATGGGGGAATCCCTTTCCTGACTGGGGATGTCAGGCAAAGCGCGCGCCGCCGCGCTGGTGCCACTTGTTACATGGGTTGTGCGGTACTGCAGTGGCTGGAGGGTGCCACCTCCAGGCTTGTGGGGGCCGGCGCCGTCAGTGAGGCGCCAGCCGGGGAACCGGATCAGTGATCATGGTCGGATGGTCGATGAGTCGATTCACGACCACGCTCGCGGCGCCGCGCGCGGCGGCGCCGAAGCCGAGGTCGGAGGCGACGAACCGGCACTGGCTGGCTGATCGCGCCACGACCAGCCGTTCCAGTTCGGCCTGTGCGTGCGAGAGCAGCCAGGGGGCGAGCGTGGCGAAGTAGCCGCCGACGACGATGACGCGTGGGTTGAACAGGTTGGCGAGGATCGAGCCGCCGAGCCCGAGCCATTTGCCCACCTGCGCCACCGCCTCCGCCATGCGGAGGTCGCCCGCGGCCAGTCCTCTGGCGATCTCGATCGCCCGCTCCTCCGGGTCGGAGGCCGGGAGGGAGGCCTCCGGGAGTGCCGCCTTCATGAGCGCGGCCAGCCCCACCTTGGTCTCCAGGCAGCCGTAGCGCCCGCAACCGCAGCGGGCGCCCCCGGGATCGACCGGCAGGTGGCCGACCTCGCCGGAGAAGCCGTCCGCGCCGCGGAGCAGCTTCCCTTCGAGGACGATGCCGCCGCCCACGCCGACCTCGCCCGTCAGGTAGACGAGGTGGGACGTCCCGGCCGCGACGCCGGAGGTGTGCTCGGCCAGCGCCGCGAGGTTCGCGTCGTTGTCGACCGTGACGGGGACCCGCCACGGTCCGAGGGCCGCCGAGAGCCGTGCGGCCAGGGGAAGATCGCTCCAACCCAGGTTGGGGGCGAGGGTGACGACGCCATGTGTCACGTCGACCAGACCGGGGACCGCGACACCCAGCCCTGCGGGCGGGGCCTCGGCCGTCTTCATCGCCTCGACGGCCTCCAGAGCGACTCGGCCGAGCTGGCGAAGTGCGAGTTCTGGGCCGCCGGCGATGGCGTCGAAGGCGATCCGCCGTTCGACGAGCACCCGGCCGCTGAGATCGGAGCCGTGAGCAGAGATGTAGTCAACGTTGATCTCCAAACCCAGCGCGCCGACGTGGGCGCCGTGCAGTGTCACGGGCCGCCGGGGGCGGCCGATCGCACCGGCGTGCTCGGTTCCGGTCTCCCGGACCAGCCGCCGGTCGAGCAGTTCCGCCACCAGGTTGGAGACCGTGGCCCGGTGAAGGCCGGTCGCCTCCGCGATGTCCGCCCGCGACTGCGAGTGGTGATCACGAAGGTGGCGGAGCACTAACGAGAGATTGGTCTGCCGGAGCATGGGGGCGCTCGTCGGCAGGGCGGTGCCGGCCGCGTGGGTCGAGCGGTGGTCGACGGTCACGTGGGTCACCGCCTTTCATTTGTCTCTGCGATCAATTAATGAGGTTTGTAACACGCACGTGTCTGGAGCGCACCGTGTGAGCGGATAACGAGTTGACATCGACGTATAAGTGCAGGTTAAAGGCTTGTGCTCCGCGTAACTGGACCGTTACAAACCGGCGCGCCCGGGGCGGCCCGGCCCGTCAACCTTTAATTTGGCCACCCGTGCAAACCAATCGAACTGAGCCTGTCAGCAGCTTCTGAGCCTGGTGTTGCGGTGTAGACGAGCAGCGACTGGGTCTGGTCGGGGTCCACCAGGATCTGGCAGTGGAGCTCCAGCAGCCCCGCCTCGGGGTGCCGGAACCGCTTGCGCGCGCACGACGGCCCGGCGACGGGATGCTCCCGCCACAGGGCGGCGAACTCGGCGCTGCGGGCCGGCAGCGCCCGCACGATCTCACCGGCCCGGGAGCGTTCGCCGTCGCGAGTGTAGACGCGCTGCAGGTCGGCGGCGAGCTCACGCCCCACGGTGGCGTGGTCCTCGACGGGATGGATCTCCCGTACGGCCGGATCGTCGAACCACCGGAAGTGGAGGCTGGCGGAGAGCCCGTCGTAGGCCAGACCGTCGCCGAGAAGCTCGCGGGCCAGCGGAGTCTGCCGCAGGGTCTCCCCCAGATCGGTGACCACGAGGGCCGCCGCGTCGCCCGGCAGGTTCTCGAAGATCCGCTCCATGCCGGGGTTGACCTCGCGTGAAAGGTTCAGCCGGAAGCCGACGGCGTACCCGCCCAGCCGGAGCAGGTGGTCACGCTCCTCGGTGGTGAGCCGCAGCGCGCGGGCGATGGCGGTGAGCATCTGCTCCGACGGCTGCGGGCCGCGCTGCTGCTCGATCCGGCTGTAGTAGTCGGTCGACATGGCCGACAGGGCGGCGACCTCCTCGCGGCGCAGGCCGCCCGTCCGGCGGCGCGAGCCACGGGGCAGCCCGACGTCCTCGGGCTGCAGAGCCGCGCGCCGGGTGCGCAGGAATTCAGCGAGACGGGCCCGTTGCATACCTCGGTCAACAACCCGCTGGGCTGGGACGATTCCGTTCAGGCACGGACAGTCCGTCCCTGGATGCGGGTCCGGCCACCAGGCAGGTTCGACGGCATGACAACCATTCCCGTCCTCAACCCGGCCACCGGCGACGTGATCGCCGAGGTGCCCGCCGGGACCGCCGCCGACGTCGACCGGGCGGTGGCCGCCGCCCGCGCCGCGCTCCCCGCCTGGGCCGCGACCGGCCCCCTCGACCGGGCCGCGATCGTGGGCCGCGTCGGCGCGGGCATCCTGGCCCGTGCCGACGAACTCGCCGCCACCATCACGGCCGAGATGGGCGCCCCGATCAGCCTGGCGCGCACCGCGCAGATCCAGTTCCCGGTGGCCGTCGCCCAGTCGTTCGCCGCCCTGGCCGAGACCTTCGCCTGGACCGAGGAGCTCGGCGACTCCCTGGTCGTCCGCGAGCCGATCGGCGTCGTCGGCGCGATCACACCGTGGAACTTCCCCCTCCAGCAGATCGTCTCCAAGCTGGCCCCGGCGCTGGTCGCGGGCGACACGATGGTCTGGAAGCCGTCCGAGATCGCGCCGCTCACCGCCCGCGTCCTGCTGGAGATCGCCGAGGAGGCCGGCCTTCCGGCCGGGGTCCTCAACGTCGTGCACGGCACCGGCGAGGTCGTCGGCGAGGCGATCTCCGCCCACCCCGGCATCGACATGATCTCCTTCACCGGCTCGACCCGGGCCGGCCGCCGCATCGGCGCGGTGGCCGCCGGGACGGTCAAGCGGGTCGCCCTGGAGCTCGGCGGCAAGGGCGCCAACGTGATCCTCCCCGGCGCCGACCTGGACGTGGCCGTCCCGACCGGCGTGGCCATGTCCTTCACCAACGGCGGCCAGGTCTGCGGCTCGTGGCCGCGCATGCTGGTCCCCGCCGGGATGCAGGACGAGATCGCCGCCCGCGCGGTGGCCGCCGCCGAGGGCTACACCGTCGGTGACCCCGCCCTGGAGACGACGATGATCGGCCCGATGGCCTCGGAGGCCCACCGGGACAAGGTCCACGGCTACATCGAGCACGGCGTCGCCGACGGCGCCCGCCTGGTCTTCGGCGGCACCGGACGGCCTTTCGAGAAGGGCGCCTACGTCCGCCCGACGATCTTCGCCGACGTCGACCCCGCGTCGAAGATCGCCCAGGAGGAGATCTTCGGGCCGGTGCTGACGATCATCCCGTACACGAGCACGGACGAGGCCGTGGCCATCGCCAACGGCACCAGCTACGGCCTGACCAGCGGCGTCTTCGGCCCCGCCGACGAGGCCATGGCCGTCGCCCGGCGGATCCGGGCGGGGCAGGTCGACGTCAACGGCGGCCACTGGAACCCGCTCGCGCCCTTCGGCGGCTACGGCCAGTCGGGCAACGGCCGCGAGTTCGGCCGGTTCGGGCTGGAGGAGTTCCTGGAGGTCAAGTCGATCCAGCGCTGAGGGGCTCCAGCGGTACCCCTCAGCCCGGTCCTTCCGGGGGCCGGCGTGCCTAGCCTGGACACATGGCAGTCGGTGAGTTCCTCAGAGCCCGCCGCGACCGGCTCACCCCGGAAGCGGCGGGCCTTCCGTCCGACGTGCGCCCCCGGCGGGTCCCCGGGCTGCGCCGCGAGGAGGTCGCGGGCCTCGCGGGCGTCAGCGTCGACTACTACGTCAAGCTGGAGCGCGGGCTCACGCGGGGCGTCTCCCGGCCGGTCTGGGAGGCGCTGGCCCGCGCGCTCCGGCTCGACGAGACCGAGCGGGCCCACCTCTACGACCTGATCGCCGCCGAGACCGGCGTGGTCCTGCGCCGGGAACCGCTGCCCCGCCAGCGGGTCGCGCCCGGCCTGCTCAACCTGATCGCCTCCTTCGACCAGGTCCCCGCGATGGTGCAGGGCCGGCGCATGGACGTGCTGGCCTCCAACGACCTCTTCAAGGCCCTGTACGCCGGATTCACCGGCCGCAACCTGGCCCGCTTCATCCTGCTCGACCCAGCCGCGAAGGCCCTCTACCCCGAGTGGCCCCAGGTCGCCCGCAGCGCCGTCGCCGTCATGCGCCTCTACGCGGGGTCCCACTCCGACGACCCCGAGCTCACCGTCCTGATCGACGAGCTCTCGCGGGGCAGCGACCTGTTCCGCCGGATCTGGGGCGAACACCGGGTCGACCGCCACGCCGACGGGAAGAAGCGCTTCCGCCACCCCGTCGTGGGCGAGCTGACCCTGAACTACGAGACGTTCCTCACGGCGGGCGACCCGGAGCAGACTCTCGTGCTGTTCCACGCCGACCCGGGCTCGCCGTCGGCCGACGCGCTGCGGCTGCTCGGGTCCTGGCACGCCTCGTCCGCCACCGCCTGATCACTCAACCGCCACGGGCTGTGTTCGGCATGCCCGGAAACTCCTTGGAGATCATCATGAAGGCCGTCCAGGTGACCCGTTACGGCACCCCAGAAGTCCTCGACCTGGTCCAACTCCCCGAGCCCGCACCCGGGCCTGACGAGGTGGCCGTCGACGTGACGCACGCCGCCGTCGGCCTCATCGACGTGCTGATCCGGCGGGGCGACTTCGCCGCCCACGGCCTGCCGATGCGGCCGCCGTACACCCCCGGGATCGAGGTCGCGGGCACGGTCCGGGCCGTCGGCGCGGACGTGACCGGTCTGGCCGCCGGCGACCGGGTGGGCACGCTGTCGATCGCCACCGGCGGCGGCTACGCCGAGGTCATGATCGCCCCCGCGGCGGCCACCTTCCGGCTCCCGGACGGCCTCGACCCCGCCCAGGCCGTCGCGGCCCTGCCCAACGCGACGACGGCGGTCCTGGCCCTGACCAGGGCTGTGACGCTGCCCCCGGACGCGCGGGTGCTGGTGCTCGGCGCGACCGGCGCGCTGGCCTCGGTCTTCCCGGCCGTCGCCCGCCGCCTCGGCGCGGCCGAGGTCGTCGGCACCGTGCGCTCGGCCGCCCGGATCGCCGAGGCCGAAGGGCTCGGCTTCGACCGGGCCGCCCTCTTCGACTCCCTGGACGGACAGCGGTTCGACGTCGTCGTCGACCCGGTGGGCGGCGAACTGCGCGGCCGGGCGCTCGGCCTGCTCGCCGACATGGGCCGCCTGATCGCCGTCGGCGGCGCCGGCGGCTCGGCCCGCTCCCTCGACACCGACCAGCTGTGGTTCGGCAACACGGGAGTCGTCGGCTTCGCCGTCGGCAACTTCCTGCCGAGGTTCCCGGCCCTGGCCGCCCCGGCCGCCGCCGAGGCGCTCGCGGCGATCGGCGACGGCTCGATCAAGCTGAACGTCGAGACGTTCCCTCTCGGCCGCGCCGCCGACACCCACACGCGGATGGAGGCGGGCGGGGTCTCCGGGCGGCTGATCCTCACTCCGAGGTAGGTGCTCCCGCCCGCCGCAACAGGCGGGAGCACCTCACCGGTGTCAGACCGCCGTGCAGGTCAGCGACGGCGCCGGGGACGAACTGCCGGAGGCCAGCAGGCCGAACGTGGCCGAGGCTCCCGGCGACAGCGAGCCGTTGTAGTTCACGTTCTTCGCCGTCACCGCCCCGCCGCTACTGGTCAGCGTCGTGCTCCACGACGAGTTGACCGTCTGCCCGCCTGAGTACGTCCAGTTCACCGTCCACCCGCTGATCGCCTGCCCGCCGGCCACGACCTTCACGTCGGCCTGGAAGCCGCCGCCCCACGTCGAGGCGACCGTGTACGTCGCGGTGCAGGAGCGCGGACCGGAGGTCGGCGTCGGAGTGGGCGTGGGCGTGGGCGTGGGCGTCGGGGTGGGGGTCGGCGTGGGGGTGGGCGTGGGCGTGGGGGTCGGCGACGGGTTCGAGCCGCCGGTGAAGTTCACGTCGCTGCAGAAGTAGTACGACTGGTCCATGTGGCTGGCCTGCCAGACCGTGAACACGATGTGCCGGCCCGAACGGCCGGGTGCGTTGACCTCGACCGGGGTGGTCGCGCCGGTCGGCACGCGGCCCACCTGGCCGACCAGTTCCAGGTCGCTCCACTTCAGGGGCGTCGTCAGCGCGTTGAAGCCCTGTTTGGTGGCGTACACGCGGATGTAGTCGGCGCCGTGGATCGCCTGGTCGGTCATGTTCAACGTGAACCGCGTCGGCTTGTCGACGGTCTTCCACGCGCCGAGCGTGTCCATCGCGTTGAAGCGGCCGTTGAAGGTCCGCCCGCCGCTGCAGAGCTGCCCGTCGGGGACGGCGGCCTGGTGGTTGCCCGCCACCTGCTCGCGGTAGAGGCCGTTCCAGTTCCACATCGCCTGGACGTCGTACTGCCAGGCCTGCCAGCACATCGGGTCCTGCTGCGCCATGGCGGGGTTCTGGAAGTCGCCGCCCCAGCGCTGCCAGCAGCCGTAGTTGCGGGACGGCGGGTCGGTGACGGAGCCGTGCGCGTTCGCGGGCACGACCAGCGCTGTCGCGAGGAGTAGTAGGGCGCCCAGGGCCGTGAGCCAGGTCCGGGAGAGCGTGTGCACGGGGCTCCTCCTTCGAGAAGTGTGGGGGCGCCCAACGTCTCCTAACTCGTTGTCAGGGACAACGGTGATGCTCCGGAGCGCCGACTCGAACTGGGAAATCTCCAGAACCCGACTGAACGGTTCAGAGACTCTGGTCACACTTTGACCGGTTCGCTAACGTGCCCCAGGTGACTGTCCAGAAGGAAGCCCCCGCCCGTCAGGACGACAACGAACCCCGCCACTGGCTAGCGGTGCGACCGCGCCTGGTAGTGGCGAGCGGGTTGATGCTCTTCCTGGAGTTGTCGCTCATCCGGTGGACCGGTTCCAACGTGGTTCACCTGAGCTACTTCACCAACTTCGTCCTGCTGGGGTCGTTCCTCGGCATCGGGCTCGGGTTCCTTCGGGTCGGGCGGACCAAACGGCAGCCCTACTACTCGCCGGTGCTGCTGGCGGTGCTGGTCCTGGTGATCAGTTTCTTCCCGGTGCACGTCAACCGCGAGGCGTCCGGGATCCTCTACTTCACCAGCCTGGAGACCAGCGGGCCGCCCGCCTGGCTGATTCTGCCGGTCATCTTCGTGGTGGTCGCGCTGGTGCTGATGGGGCCGGCCGAGCTGGTCGGGCAGTGCTTCCCGAAGCTCGAACGGCTTGAGGCCTACCGCTGGGACCTCGTCGGGTCGCTGTGCGGCATCGGGCTGTTCACGCTGCTGTCGTTCCTGAGCGCGCCGCCGCTGGTGTGGGGGCTCGTGGTGGCGATCGGCTACTTCGTGGTGCTGCGGCCGCAGACGGTGCTGACCGGGCTCGTGGTCGCGGTGCCGGCGCTGCTGGTCATCGGGGCGCTGGCCATCGAGACCTTCTCCGCCGGGGCGCTCTGGTCGCCCTACTACAAGGTCACCACGAAGGCCTTCCAGAACCAGGGTGTGGACGTCCTGGACATCCAGGTCAACGGCATCCCGCACCAGCAGGCGATCCCGGCGGCCAAGCGGCTGGAGTGGGAGCAGCAGTACGGCATGCCCTACCAGCGGGCGGTGTCGGCGTCCAAGAGCCTCGACGACGTGCTGATCGTCGGCGCGGGCAGCGGCACCGACGTGGCGATCTCCCTGCTGAAGGGCGCCAAGAGCGTCGACGCGGTCGAGATCGACCCCAAGCTGCGGGAGATCGGCGGCGCGTCCCACCCGGACAAGCCCTACAGCGACCCCCGGGTGACCACGCACATCAACGACGGCCGGGCGTTCCTGGAGCGGACCGACAAGAAGTACGACCTCATCCTGTTCGCGCTGCCCGACTCGCTGACCCTCGTGTCGGGCGCGAGTTCGCTGCGGCTGGAGAGCTACCTGTTCACCGAGCAGGCGATGGAGGCGGCGAAGGAGCACCTGAAGCCGGGCGGCGCCTTCTCGATGTACAACTACTACCGCGAGACCTGGCTGATCGACCGGCTCGCGTCGACCGCGCAGGCGGCGTTCGGGCACAAGCCGTGTGTCGACTTCACCGGCTGGGGCGGGCAGGCCGTCATCACCGCGGGGCTCACCCCCGCCGACCAGGCGTGTGGCGGCGAGTGGGGCGGCGCGGCGGCCGGGACCCCCGCGCCGACCAGCGACGACCGGCCGTTCCTCTACCTGAGCACCGGCTCGATCCCGTCGCTGTACATCTTCGCGCTGGGCCTGATCCTGCTGGTCAGCGTGTTCGCGGTGCGGGTGGTGTCGGGTCCGTTCCGGCAGATGCGGCCCTATGCCGACCTGTTCCTGCTCGGGGTCGGCTTCATGCTGCTGGAGACCAAGAGCATCACCGGCTTCGCGCTGCTGTTCGGCACCACGTGGGTGGTGAACGCGATCGTCTTCGCCGGGGTCCTGGTCGCGGTGCTCGCCGCGGTGGAGGTGACGCGCCGCTTCCGCACTCCATCACTTCCGGTCATGTACGGGGTGATCGCGGTCGGCCTGGTCATCGGCTGGCTCGTGCCGAACCAGTGGCTGCTGTCGCTGCCGCTGTGGCTGCGGATCCCGGTGGCGGTGGCCATCGCGTTCCTGCCGATCTTCGCGGCCAACGTGGTGTTCGCCAAGCGGTTCACCGACACCGACGACTCGACGACGGCGTTCGGCGCGAACCTGCTCGGCGCGATGGTCGGCGGCTGCCTGGAGTACGCCGCCCTGGTGCTCGGCTACAACTCGCTGCTGATCGTCGCGGGCCTGCTCTACCTGGGGGCGTTCGCGCTGCTGCCCCGTGAGTCGCGGGCCATAGCGTGATCGACTTCTACCGCGAGAACGGATACGCGCTGGTCAAGGGCCTGCTGTCGAAAGAGGAGGCGGCGGCCTGCCGCCAGGAGGCGCACGCGCTGATCTCGCGGTTACGGGCGGTCGACCCGACGTGGGCGGTCGCCCGCCGCCTGACCGAGCGGCACACCGAACTGCGGCACTGCCACGACGCCCAGTTCCACTCGGCCGCCTTCACCCGGCTCCTGGTCGACCCCCGCTTCACCTCGGTGGCCGCCGAGGTGGTGGGCTCCCCGAACGTCCAGCTGCACCACACGAAGATCTTCATCAAGCCGGCCGAACACGGCTCGCCGTTCCCCATGCACCAGGACGCCGCGCACTTCCCGCACACCCGCCACACGATGGCGGCGGCCATCTTCCACTTCGACGACGCCCCCGAGGAGAAGGGCTGTGTACGTGTGGTGCCCGGCAGCCACCTCGACGGCCCGCTCCCCCACGTCGAGGAAGGCGGCTGGCACCTGCCGCTCGACGCGTGGCCGCTGTCGTCGGCGATCCCCGTCGAGGCGGAGGCCGGTGACGTGCTGTTCCTCAGCTATCTGCTGGTCCACGGGTCGGGGGTGAACACCTCGGGCGAGGACCGCACCACGTTCCTGGTGCAGTTCCGCGACCCGCAGGACCGTCCGGCCGACGACGTCCACCGGTCACTGGGTCAGGGCATGATGCTTCAGGGCTTCGCGCCGGACGTGTAGGCGGATGGCGTAGCCGAGGGCGCGGTAGATCGGGCCCTTCTTGTAGTGGTAGCGCAGGATGAGCTGTTTGGCCTGGTCCTGGGGTGAGTCGAGGTCCTCGGGCCGGGGGTAGCCGCGGCTGACCGTCCACACGCGGTCGCCGAGCCTGATCTCGTGGGCGGGCACCTCCCGGCCGGCCAGCGTGCCGGAGGCCGCTCCCGACTCCATCAGCGCGACGTCGCGCAGGCCGGCGAACTGCGCCGGGTACGCCTCGGCGACCAGCCGCCGGATCGACGGCAGGTAGACGACCGTGTCACCCGGCAGGGCCAATTGGCTCATGAGTTTCGCCACGGCGGCGGGGTCGTCGCGGCGGGAGTCGGGCCGCCGGGTCTCGGCCTGGGCGGGCAGCGCCGGGAGCAGCGCCACGGCCAGCGTCGCGGCGGCGACGGGGACGGCCACGGCCGGGCGGGCCAGGCGGGTGAGGCCGTCGACGGCGGAGCCGATCAGCAGGGCGAGGCCGATGACGGCGTACAGGACGTAGCGCTCTTCGTAGTAGGGCTTGAGCTGCGACAGCAGCAACAGCAGCGCGGGCGGCGCCACCGCCAGCGGCAGCGCGACGACCCGCAGCGGGCCGCCGCGCAGCAGCGCCGGAAGGGCGAGCGCGAGGGTCCAGCCGGCGAAGCCGGTCACCAGGTCTCCGGCGTCGGCCCAGGTCGGCGGGGCGAGCCGGGCGACCTGGGCGCTCTGCGGGTAGGCGATGAGGATGAGCGGCACGGTCGCGGCGACGGCCGCCGTGGACGCGGCCAGCCAGCGCCGCCAGTCGATGAGCAGGCCCGGGACCGCGAACGCGGCCAGCACGAGCAGCGCGGTCAGGTTCAGGTGGGCCGCCACGGTGACCGCGACCGCGTACATGACCCAGGACCGCCGGACGAGCGCGTACACCGCCCACGCCACCGCGGCGCACACCAGCGCGGGAGAGCGGCCCTCCTGGGCGTAGTGCGACACGACGGGCAGCAGCGCGTACGCCGCGCCGGCGGCGAGGCCGCTGCCGCCCATCAGCCGGGCCGCGCCGGCGACGGCGAGCGCGGCCAGGCCGGTGGCCAGGACCGACGGCAGGCGGATGAGGATCTCGGGGTCGCCCGGGAACTGCAGGACGACGTGGACGATGAGGTAGTAGAGGCCGTGGACGGCGTCCACGTTCCCAAGGGTGGAGAACAGGTCTCCGAGCGGGCGGCTCGCGAGGGCGAAGGTGGTCGCCTCGTCCTGCCACATCGAGCCCCGGTCGAGGCCCCACGTCCCCATGGCCACGGCCATGACGAACACCACGACTCGCGTCATACCCCCTGCAATGCCCCGGACTTGGGTTGCAATCCGCGTACAGCGGACGGAAAGCGGAGTGATAGTGGTCTGAGTCACTCTATAGATGTCCAAAGTAGGAAAGTCCGGGTGCAAATCCGCGGATTCGTACGTTAGATGAGCCAGGAGCCCACCTGAGAGGTAGCGATGATGTGTCAGCATCAGCCCCACTGTCCCTCCCCTTACGCCTCCGACCGCGTCTCCGCCCACGTCGTGGCGGCCCACCCGGAACAGGGCTGGAGCCTGCTGTGCAACGGGGTCGTGCTGTTCGAGGACCTCGGCCTGCTGCTCCCCGACGGCAGCGCCGTCCGCTGACCCTCGTTACGCCCCATGCCTCCCGGGCAAGGGTGAGGCATGACGAACGGGGACCTCTACGCGTACGCCGATCTGCTCGACGGGGATGAGCGGCGGATCGTCGCCCAAGTACGCGAGTTCATGACCGAACGGGTCGCGCCCATCGCGGACGACCAGTGGACCAAGGCCGAGTTCCCTCATCGGCTCGTGCCCGAGTTCGGCAAACTCGACGTCGCCGGCCTCGCCTACCGAGGCGCGCGGAGTCTGCTGACCGGTTTCAACGTGCTGGAGATGAACCGGGTCGACCCCTCGTGGGGGACGTTCTTCGGGGTGCATTCGGGGCTGGCCATGGGCAGCATCGCCCGGCTCGGGTCGCAGGAGCAGCGTGAGCGCTGGCTGCCGCGGATGGCGGCGATGGAGAAGATCGGCGCCTTCGCGCTGACCGAGCCGACCGGCGGGTCAGACGTCGCGGCGGGGCTGCGCACCACCGCGCGGCGTGAGGGCGACACCTGGGTGCTCAACGGGGCCAAGCGCTGGATCGGCAACGCGACGTTCGCCGACCACGTCATCGTCTGGGCCAAGGACGAGGGCGACCAGCAGGTCAAGGGGTTCGTCGTCGACCGGGGGTCGGCCGGGTTCACCACTGCCAAGATCGAGAACAAGATCGCGCTGCGGACCGTCCAGAACGCCGACATCACGCTGGAGAACGTGCTCGTGCCGGAGGAGAACCGGCTGGCCGGGGCCTCGTCGTTCAAGGACACCGCGACGATCCTGCGGCAGACCCGGGGCGGCGTCGCGTGGCAGGCCGTCGGGTGCATGATCGGGGCCTATGAGCGCGCGCTGGCCTACTCCAAGGAGCGCGAGCAGTTCGGGCGGCCCATCGCGGGGTTCCAGCTGGTGCAGGATCTGCTGGTGCGGATGCTCGGCAACGTGACCGCCTCGCTCGGGATGGTCGTCCGCCTGGCGCAGCTCCAGGACGACGACGTCTACCGCGACGAGCACTCGGCGCTGGCCAAGGCGTTCTGCACGGCCCGGATGCGCGAGGCCGTCGGATGGGGGCGCGAGATCATGGCGGGCAACGGCATCGTGCTCGACTACGGGATGGGCCGGTTCGTGGCCGACTCCGAGGCCATCTACAGCTACGAGGGCACCCGGGAGATCAACACGCTGATCGTCGGACGGGCCATCACCGGGGAGAGTGCCTTCGTCTAGGTGTACTTGGCCGAGATCTTGGTGACACGTGGCCGCAGGTGATTGATCATGAAGAAGACCTCCGGGCGTAGTGGAGTTAGCCGCTTCACCCACGCACGGAGGTCTTGATGGGTCACGCTAACGCCCGGCTGACGTTTCACGGCAGATGCCTGCTGGTTCGCCGTGTCGTGTTCGACGGCCGACCTGTCGCGCACGTGGCCGCCGAACTGGGCGTCTCACGCCAATGCGCTCACCGATGGGTCCGCCGTTACCACCAGGAAGGCTGGCCCGGCCTGGAAGAACGGCGCAGCGGACCCCGCACCAGCCCCCGCCGCACCCCGCCCGACATCGAGCAGCGGGTCCTGGTGGCGCGCGCCGAGCTGCGGGCCGGACCCGACCGGCTCGCAGCCGCCACCGGAGTGCCGGCCCGGACCATCACCCGGATCCTGCGCCGCCACGACATCCCCCGCCTGGCCATGTGTGACCCGCTGACCGGCACGCCGATCCGCGCCAGCC
>NZ_BBXG01000025.1 GCF_001570605.1 Herbidospora cretacea
GACTTGCTTTTAAGCTTTTATTTTTTCTTGCTGTTGTGCCTTTATCTTTTCAGCGGTTCCGGTTAGTGTCAAACTGGCACTTTTTCCGGTTCCTGCTAAAAGACAACCCGTCCAACTTACCCGCGTTCCCGGCGATGTCAAATCGCCCGGTTTCCCGGAGGAAGTTGATGGGACCGCCTCGGGGATCTGATCGCCCCGGCTCTTCCGAGTCCGGGCCGCGCCGTCCCGCTTGGCGTAACAAGAACATTAGCACCTGTGCGGCGATGTCGCGACCCGTTTCGGCAACCCGGTAATCATGCCCTGGCCATGGATCCCTAAACCTGGGGCAACGCAGAGAGTTGGGCCTCGAGGCGCGCGATGTCCTCGGCCGCCTGGGCGGCCCGCGCGCGGACCTTCCCGACCACGTCGTCGGGGGCCTTCGACATGAACTGCTCGTTGCCGAGCTTGCCGGTGACCTGTGCCTGTTCCTTCCTCGCGACCGCGAGGTCCTTCTCCAGGCGCTTGCGCTCGGCGGCCACGTCGATGGTGCCGGCCGTGTCGATCTCCACGACGACCGTGCCCACGGCGAGCCGGGCGGTCGGGGTGAAGTCGTCTCCCGACGGGTTGAGCCGCAACAGGGAACGGATGGCGTCCTCGTGCGCGGCGGTGGCCGTACCGGAGAGAGAAAGACGGGCGGCGACCCGCTGGCCGGGCTTGAGACCCTGGTCGGAGCGGAAGCGGCGGACCTCGGTGACCAGGTTCTGGACCGCCTCGATCTCCGACTCGGCCGCCGGGTCGGCATAGGACGGATCGCTCACCGGCCACGGGGCCACCACGATCGACTCCTTGCCGGTGACCGCGCGCCACAGCTCCTCGGTGACGAACGGGGTCAGCGGATGGAGCAGGCGCAGCAGCGCGTCGAAGACGTGGCCGAGGACGCGCTTGGTGTTCTCGGCGACCTGGCCGCCGCCGGCGATCTGGATCTTGGCGAGCTCCAGGTACCAGTCGCAGACCTCGTCCCACGCGAAGTGGTAGAGCGCGTCGCTGATCTTGGCGAACTCGAAGTCGTCGAAGGCGGTGTCGACCAGCGACACCACCGACTGGAGGCGCGACAGGATCCAGCGGTCGGCCGCGGTCAGCTCCTCGGGCAGGCCGTCGCTGACGGCGCCGTTCATGAGGGCGAACCGAGTGGCGTTCCAGATCTTGTTGCAGAAGTTACGGGAGCCGGCCGCCCAGTCTTCACTGATCGCCACGTCGGAGCCGGGGTTGGCGCCGCGCAGGAGGGTGAAGCGGGTGGCGTCGGCGCCGTAGCGCTCGATCCAGTCAAGGGGATCGATGACGTTGCCGAACGACTTCGACATCTTCTTGCCGTATTGGTCGCGGACCATGCCGTGGAGGGCGACGGTCTTGAACGGCGGCTGGCCGTCCATCGCGTAGAGGCCGAACATCATCATCCTGGCGACCCAGAAGAAGAGGATGTCGTAGCCGGTGACCAGGACGGTGGTCGGATAGAACTTCTTGAGGTCGTCGGTCTGCTCGGGCCAGCCGAGCGTCGAGAACGGCCACAGGCCCGAGGAGAACCAGGTGTCGAGGACGTCGGGGTCCTGCGTGTAGCCCTCGGGGATCTCGTCGTCGGGGCCGACGCAGACGACCTCGCCCTCGGGTCCGTAGTAGACCGGGATGCGGTGGCCCCACCACAGCTGGCGCGAAATGCACCAGTCGTGCATGTCGTCGACCCAGTCGAAGTAGCGCTTGGCCAGCTCCGGCGGGTGGATGCGGGTGCGGCCGTCGCGGACGGCGTCGCCGGCGGCCTTGGCCAGCGGCGAGACGTTGACGAACCACTGCAGCGACAGCCGCGGCTCGACCACGGTCTTGCAGCGCGAGCAGTGGCCGACGCTGTGGAGGTAGGGGCGCTTCTCGGCGACGATCCGGCCTTCGGCGCGCAGCGCCGCGACGACCGCGGGGCGCGCCTCGAACCGGTCGAGCCCCTCGAACGGGCCGGGGGCGGTGATCACGCCGCGTTCGTCCATCACCGTCAGGGACGGCAGGTCGTGGCGGCGGCCGATCTCGAAGTCGTTGGGGTCGTGGGCCGGGGTGACCTTGACCGCGCCGGTGCCGAACGCCGGGTCGACGTGGTCGTCGGCGACGATCGGGATGCGGCGGCCGGTCAGCGGCAGCTCGACCTCGCGGCCGACCAGGTGGGCGTAGCGCTCGTCGGAGGGATGGACCGCGATGGCGGTGTCGCCGAGCATGGTCTCGGCCCGGGTGGTGGCCACGACGATCGCGTCGGCGCCCTCGCCGTAGCGGATCGAGACGAGCTCGCCCTCGTCCTCCTGGTGTTCGACCTCGATGTCCGACAGGGCGGTCAGGCAGCGGGGGCACCAGTTGATGATGCGGTTGGCCCGGTAGATGAGGCCGTCGTCGAAGAGCCGCTTGAAGATCGTCTGGACGGCCCGCGACAGGCCCTCGTCCATCGTGAAGCGCTCGCGGGACCAGTCGACGCCGTCGCCGAGCTTGGTCATCTGGCCGAGGATCCGGCCGCCCGACTCCTCTTTCCACTGCCAGACCCGGTCGACGAAGGCCTCGCGGCCGAGGTCGTGGCGCGAGAGGCCCTCTTTGGCCAGCTCGCGCTCGACGACGTTCTGGGTCGCGATTCCCGCGTGGTCCATGCCGGGCAGCCACAGTGCGGCCTTGTCCTGCATGCGGGCCCGACGGGTCAGCGCGTCTTGGATCGAGTGGTCGAGGGCGTGGCCGACATGGAGCGAGCCGGTCACATTCGGCGGCGGGAGGACGATGCTGTACGGCTCTCGCCCGTCTACCGCGCTCGCTCCGAAGTGACCGGCCGCTACCCAGCGCTCGTAGCTGGGGGCCTCGACGTCGGCAGGGGCATACTGGGTCGGCAGTTCAGGCGTCGTCACGAAAGCCAAGTCTAGAAGCTCCGGACGAGCACCCCGGCCCAATATGTGTTATGCGGACTTCTCTCGCGGGGTGCGCTGCTGCTTGAGCTGGTCGCGCGGGATCAGCGTCGGGTTGACGTGTTCGAGGACGGCCTCACGGGTGATCACGACCCGGGCGACATCCTGTCGCGAGGGCACTTCGTACATCACCGAGAGGAGGACCTCCTCGAGGATCGCGCGCAGGCCACGGGCGCCGGTGCCACGCAGGATCGCCTGGTCGGCGATGGCCTCGAGCGCGTCGTCGGAGAACTCCAGCTCCACGTTGTCGAGCTCGAACAGCCGCCGGTACTGCTTGACCAGGGCGTTGCGGGGCTCGGTGAGGATCTGGATCAGCGCCGCGCGGTCGAGGTTGTGGACGCTGGTGATGACCGGCAGACGGCCCACGAACTCGGGGATCATCCCGAACTTCAGCAGGTCCTCGGGCATCACGTCGCCGAAGATGTCGACCGAGTCGACCTCTTCCTTCGACCGGATGATGGCGTTGAAGCCGATGCCCTTCTTGCCGACCCGGGACTCGATGATCTTCTCGAGGCCGGCGAAGGCGCCACCGCAGATGAACAGCACGTTGGTGGTGTCGATCTGGATGAACTCCTGGTGGGGATGCTTGCGGCCGCCCTGCGGAGGCACCGATGCGGTGGTGCCCTCCAGTATCTTCAGCAGCGCCTGCTGCACGCCCTCGCCCGAGACGTCGCGGGTGATCGACGGGTTCTCGCTCTTGCGGGCGATCTTGTCGACCTCGTCGATGTAGATGATGCCGGTCTCGGCCTTCTTGACGTCGTAGTCGGCGGCCTGGATCAGCTTCAGCAGGATGTTCTCGACGTCTTCGCCCACGTAGCCGGCCTCGGTGAGGGCGGTGGCGTCGGCGATGGCGAACGGCACGTTGAGCATCTTGGCCAGCGTCTGGGCCAGCAGCGTCTTGCCGGAGCCGGTGGGGCCGAGGAGCAGGATGTTGCTCTTGGAGAGCTCCAGCCCGTCGTCGCGGCCGCGCTCGCCCGACTGCACGCGCTTGTAGTGGTTGTAGACCGCGACGGAGAGCGCCTTCTTGGCCTTGTCCTGGCCGATGACGTAGGCGTCGAGGAATTCGTAGATCTCTCGGGGCTTGGGGAGGTTGTCCCACTTCAGCTCGGAGGACTCGGACAGCTCCTCTTCGATGATCTCGTTGCAGAGCTCGATGCACTCATCGCAGATGTAGACACCTGGCCCAGCGATGAGCTTCTTGACCTGCTTCTGGCTCTTGCCACAGAACGAGCATTTGAGCAGGTCTCCCCCGTCGCCGATGCGTGCCACCCCAGAATCTCCTTTGCGTGGGACCACCATGCTGACGCGGTCCGGTCATTCGCGCCGGTCACTTCGGTGCGAAAACGTCATCCCGCTCAGGTTTCGACGTTACCGTCTTCCGGGCCCTCAGTGAGCCCCCTAGCGGTGAGTCGCACCGGAAGGTGCCCAATTGGGCACCGTTCCGGTGCACTTGCGACCTTCGATCTCCTACGAGGCGACGGCAGCCGTCTGCCGCTTGCGGGACGGAATGATGTCGTCGACGATTCCGTACGCCTTGGCCTCTTCGGCGCTGAGGATCTTGTCGCGCTCGATGTCACGACGGACCTCGGCCGGGTCCTTGCCGGTGTGCTTGGCCACGATCGTCTCCAGCAGATCCCGCATGCGCAGGATCTCGCGGGCCTGGATCTCGATGTCGGATCCCTGGCCGCCGCCCTCGGTGGAGGGCTGGTGGATCAGGACCCGGGCGTTCGGCAGGGCGAAGCGCTTGCCGGGCGTGCCGCCCGACAGGAGCACCGCCGCGGCCGAGGCCGCCTGGCCCAGGCACACCGTCTGGATCTCCGGCCGGACGAACTGCATCGTGTCGTAGATCGCCGTCATGGCCGTGAAGGAGCCGCCGGGCGAGTTGATGTAGATGCTGATGTCACGGTCGGGGTCGAGCGACTCGAGCGTCAGGAGCTGCGCCATCACGTCGTTCGCCGACGCGTCGTCGATCTGCACGCCGAGGAAGATGATGCGGTCCTCGAACAGCTTGTTGTACGGGTTCATCTCCTTCACGCCGTAAGTCGTGCGCTCGACGAACGAAGGGATGATGTAGCGGCCGTTGATGTCACCCGGCCGGATCAGGTCACTCATGGACGCTCCCGTCATGAAACGGCGCCCTCGGAGGGCACCTGCCGCGCGCTGCGCACGACTTGGTCGATGAAGCCGTAGTCCTTGGCCTCGTCGGCCGTGAACCAGCGGTCGCGGTCGGAGTCGCGCTCGATCTGGTCGAGCGGCTGCCCGGTGTGGTGGGCGATGCGCTCGGCCAAGGTCTTCTTGACGTAGAGCATCTGCTCGGCCTGGATCGCGATGTCGGCGGCGGTGCCGCCGATGCCGCCCGAGGGCTGGTGCATCATGATCCGGGCGTGGGGCAGGGCGTACCGCTTACCGGGAGCGCCGGCGCAGAGCAGGAACTGGCCCATGGAAGCGGCCAGGCCCATCGCCACCGTGCAGACGTCGTTCGGCACATACTCCATCATGTCGTAAATCGCCATGCCGGCCGTCACGGAACCGCCGGGAGAGTTGATGTACATCCAGATGTCCCGGTTGGGATCGTCGGCGGCGAGCAGCAGGAGCTCGGCGCAGAGCCGGTTGGCGACCTCGTCATTGACCTGAGTGCCGAGCACCACGATTCGCTCACGCAGCAGACGCTGGTAGAGCTGGTCTTCAAGCCGGGCGGGGCCGTTCTCTCTGCCACGCGACTCGGGCTCGAAGCCGATGGGCTGGAAGAAGGTCGGCGGGCTGGTCACAGCGTCACCTTCCGATGCGTCGTTATCGATTGGCTTTGCTCGACCCTAACGCGCGCCACCGATAGGTCATGCCCCCTCACCCGGGTGTTCGCTGACGGCGCATGCTCCCCCACGCCCTGTTTGTACGGCTTTCGCCCTGTGCATGACGTACCGAACAAATGCCAACAGGCCCCCGGTGGAAACCGGGGGCCTGTCGAACGGCGGTGAGCCCTACTCGGCGGCGGCGCCGGCCGGGGACTGCTCGAGCCCCTCAGCGGCCTGCTCGGGGTTGAGCTCGGCGTAGATGGCCTTGAGGTCGACCTCGTTGCCCTCGGTGTCGACGACCTTGGCGGCGTCGCCCACGACCGACTTGGCCTTCTCGCGGACGATCTCCATCATCGCGAGGGTCAGCTGGTCGTTGTCGGCGAGGTGCTGGGCCAGCGTGTTGGGCGCGACGCCCATCTGGGCGGCCCGGCGGACGACGAACTGGGTCAGCTCCTCCTCGGCCACGCCGATGTCCTCGGCCTTGACGATCTTGTCGAGGACGAAGCCCATCTTCAGCGCGCGGGCGGAGTTGGCGTCGAACTCGGCGAAGCGCTCCTCCTCCGTCGTCTGGTAGAGACGGAAGTAGGCCTCGCGGCTCAGGCCGCTCTCGGCGATCTGGTGCTCGAGGTTGTGCTTGCGCGCGTCGACCTCGGACTTG
Organism: Herbidospora cretacea; assembly: GCF_001570605.1. Lineage (GTDB taxonomy): Bacteria > Actinomycetota > Actinomycetes > Streptosporangiales > Streptosporangiaceae > Herbidospora > Herbidospora cretacea. The sequence continues at coordinate 6,405 of NZ_BBXG01000025.1, forward strand.
AGGGCGCTCTCGGGCAGCGGGATGTCGAGCGAGCCGATCAGGGCGTCGACGGCCTTCTCACGGGCCTGCACGACCTGCTCGATCAGCTTGTTGCGGCGGACCTGCTCGCGGATGCTGTTCTTCAGCTCCTCGAGCGTGTCGAACTCGCTCGCGAGCTGGGCGAACTCGTCGTCGAGCTCGGGGAGGACCTTCTCCTTGACCGACTTGACGTTGATGATCACGTCGGCCTCCTCGCCGGCGTTCTCACCGCCGACGAGCGTGGTGCGGAAGGTCTTCTCCTCGTCGGCCGCCAGGCCTTCGAGAGCGGCGTCGAGGCCCTCGAGGACCGAACCGGCGCCGACCTCGTAGGAGACGTCGGCGGCCTGCTGCTCGTCGAGGTTGCGGCCGTCGATCTCGGCGCGCAGGTCCATCACGACGTAGTCGCCCTTGGTGGCCGCGCGGTCGACGCCGGCCAGCGTCGCGAAGCGCTGGCGCAGCGCGTCGAGCTGGGTGTCGACGTCGGCGTCGGCGACGGTCGCGGGCTCGACGGTGACCTCGGTGCCCTCGTAGGCGGGCAGGTCGAAGGTGGGACGGACGTCGACCTCGGCGGTGAACTCGACCTGCTGGCCGTCGTCGATCCGGGTGACCTCGATCTCCGGCTGGCTCACGGGGAAGAGATCGACTTCGTCGACGGCGCGGCCGTAGAGGCCGGGCAGCGCGTCGTTGAGCGTCTCCTCGAGCACGACCGCGCGGCCGAAGCGCTGCTCGATGATCCGGGCCGGAACCTTACCGGGGCGGAAGCCGGGGACGCGCACCTGCTGCGCGACCTTCTTGTAGGCGGCCTTCAGGCTCGGCTCGAGCTCCTCGAACGGCACCTCGACGGTGAGCTTCACCCGAGTGGGGCTGAGCTCCTCGACAGCGGTCTTCACGGGGTGGTCTCCTAAATAACAGCATCTGGTGATCGCGGGCGCGTCATGCACAGCTACCGCGGCACGTTACGCGCACCGCGCCCACGAAGAGGGCACATGGGCATGCTCCACTGCGGCGGGGTGTCCAGCGCCAAACTTCAGCATAGAGCAGAGCGGCCCCCGCCAGTGACGCCTCAGAGCTCGCGCGAGATCTTTCTGAGAATGTCGACGGTCTCGGTCGGCGTGGTGGAGACGGCGCACAGCCGCTCCATCACCTCGCTGTACTTGTCGACCTCGTCGCGTTTGTCGAGATAGAGCGCGCTGCCGAGCTGTTCAACGTAGACGATGTCGGGGAGCTCCGCTTCGGGGAAGCGCAGGATGCTGAACGCCCCTCCCTCGGCGGCGTGTCCGCCGAAGTGGAAGGGCATCACCTGGATCGTGACATTCGTCTGGTCCATCAGCTCGATCAGGTGCTGGATCTGACCGCGCATGACGTCGACGCCGCCGATGGGACGGCGCAGCGCCGCCTCGTCGATGACCGCCCAGAAGGTGGGCGGCCGGTGGTTCTCCAGGACCTGGCGCTGGCGTTCGAGCCGCAGGTCGACACGCCGGGCGATCTCCTCGGGCGCCGAGCCGACCGCGCCGGCCGTGATGACCGCGCGTGCGTATTCCTTGGTCTGGAGCAGGCCGGGGACGAACTGGACCTCATAGGTCCGGATGCGGGCCGCCGCCTCCTCCAGGCCGACGAACGCCTGGAACCAGCCGGGCAGCACGTCGCTGAAGCGGTGCCACCAGCCGGGCTCGTTGGCCTGCTTGACCAGTTCGAGGATGGGCTTGCGGGCGGCGTCGTCGTCGACTCCGTACATGGTGAGGAGGTCTTCGACGTCGCGCTCGCGGAAGCTGACGCGGCCCAGCTCCATGCGGCTGATCTTCGACTCGGAGCCCCGGATGAGGTGTCCGGCCTCGAAGCGCGTGATGCCGCGGTTCTCCCGCAGCCTGCGCAACTGGGTTCCGAGGAGGATCCGCAGCGCCGTGGGACCTTGTCCCGGCTGGGTACGTGTCACGGCGCCTCCCTCTCTGCTCGACTCGCCGGAGAAGGTCGAGCCGACACCCCCAGCCCACACAGTGTCACCACTTCCGGCCAGGAAGACAAGGCTTGAACCCCCCGTCCATTTCACAATCGCTCAACGTTTTGGGCAAGTGCACAAGGCGCCTGCACGTGCATTTGGGTCTTGCAGGGGGCGGGTCGTTGACCCATGATGGCCTAGTGCATATTGGGCCAAAGGTGCACTAGTTCTCAAATCTGGCGATCGGGAGGTGCGGGCAGGATGTTGGATAATCCCATATCCTCCCGCGATGTCGGCGTGCAGCGCCTCGTGCGCACCGCCCCCGAGTCCGACGCCACCACCTGTCCGTTACGGCCCCTGGCGGATTCGGTCAAGACCGCACGCGATGTTACGCGATCGACGTTGCAGGGTTGGGGACTTTCGGAACTCACCGAGGACGCGACCCTGGTCGTTTCGGAGCTGGTGACCAACGCGGTTCGTTACGCTCTGTATCCGTCTTCGGCTTTGAACGACCACCCCATCACCCTCATGCTGGTCCGGCTGACGCCCCACGTGCTCCTCGCCGTGGCCGACCCCAGCAACGAGGTGCCCACCCCCAAGGAGCCCGACTTCATCTCGGAGAACGGGCGAGGCCTCTACATAGTGGAGACCTACAGCCAGGCGTGGGGCTGGGACCCGCTGGACGAAGGCGGCAAGGCCGTCTGGGCGATGTTCCGCGCCGACCGCTAGGTCCGTTTTTTCTCCGTCACGGCTCCGCCTGCCCCGGCCCCGACCGCCGCCTCCGGATCCCCCCGTTCCCGGCGCCGACCGGCCGCGTCCGCCCCGCGTCCCGACGTCAGATGCACTCCGTGGTGGATTTCCGGACAGCGGACCGATCCGCGCCGGAGCCGGGCCGGCCCGCTGCCCGAAAGTTTCAGCTCAGCACGTGGAGGACGAACCCCTCGGCGTTGACGCTCTTCCTGGTGAAGCCGAGTTTCTCCAGAAGACGGACGGAGCCGGTGTTCCCCTCGTGGGGGTCGGCGTGGAGGGGACGCACCTGCTCCTCTTCCAGGAACAGGGTCAGGGCGCGGGTGCCGACGCCCATCCCCCAGAACTCGCGGCCGAGCCAGTAGCCCAGGTAGCGCTGGTCGCCCTCCCACCAGGCGATGACGTTGCCGGCGATCCGGCCGCCGACCTCGACGGTCCGGACGCGGCAGGTCTCGTCGGAGAGGATCCGCTCGCGCCAGTGGGTCATGAACCTCTCACGCTCGCGGGACGGGAACCGGCTGCGCCGGGCGGCCTCGGGATCCTGTTCCTGGGCGTGGAAGGTCTCAAGATCGGAATCTCTGACTTCTCTCAGGCGAACGTGCATCCGCAGACGCGCGAGGTCGGTCATGTCCTTCTCCCTACGAGGCAGGCCCGGCACCCAGACGGGCATCATTTCCTTGATCTCGATCTGCGCGGCAACACCGATGACCGGGCAGGTCAGCTCACCCAGACGGCCCATGGGGGCGTCGAGCAGGTCAGCGGGCCAGGGCTCACCTTGATAAGGCCCGCCGGCCACGGTCAGGCCGGGCCCGAGCAGGGCGAAGCTGACCTCGACCCCGTCTCTGACCAGGTCGCGCTGCTGGTCGCGGGGCGGCCCCGGCTGCGGGGCGAAGCGGCGCTCGACGAGGGCCCCCTCCAGGCGGTCGGCGTCGCCGGCCCAGGCGAACCAGTCGACATCGGTATGGTCGCGGGTCACCTCTCCGAGCGTGAAGTCCATCGCCCAGCCGCCGCGCAGCCGGACGTCGAACCCCATTCCCGCGATCTCGGCGATCGCCGTCAACTGGCGGTCTCTCACCGGTAGCCCGTGGTGTCGGCCGGTTTCCCGGGGTCCTGGACCTCGACCAGGTAGCGCCAGGCGTCGGGGCGGCTGCCGTCGACGTCGGTGAAGCCGTAGACCTGGGCGAGGCCGCCGCTGGAGAGCGACTGCCCGTTCCACCTGGCCCGACTGGGGTCCTGGACGAGCGCCGCGACGGCCCGGCCCACGTAGGCGGGCGACTCGGAGATCGCGAAGTGGGGCTCCGAAGTGATCGCCTCGCGCCAGGTCTCCTCGGTGACGCCGTAGTGCTCCAGCATCAGCTCCGACCGCAGCCAGCCCGGGGTCAGGGCCACCGCGGTGGCGCCCCGCGGCCCCAGCTCCTTGGACTGGGCGAACGCCATGCGGAGCACCGAGGACTTCACCAGGTCGTAGAAGAAGGAGACGCGGTAGTTGACGGCGTTGTAGTCGGCCGTGCCGTCGGTCATCTCCACGACCAGGCCGCCCTCGTTCCTCAGCAGCAGCGGCAGCGCGAAGTGGCTGGTGATGATGTGGGTGTCGATCGCCAGGCGCAGCATGCGCATGCCGTCGTCGAGGTCGTGTTCCCACAGCGGCTTGTCCCAGCTGAACAGGTTCTCGCCGCCCCAGATGTTGTTCACCAGGACGTCGAGCCGCCCCTGCTCCCTGTCGATCCGCGCGACGAGCTCGCTGACCTGGTCTCTTTCGAGGTGGTCGACCTGGACGGGGATGCCGAGCCCGCCGGCCCGGGTGACGAGGTCGGCGGTCTCCTCGATGGTCTCGGGCCGCCGGTATTCCGACTGCTCGCTTCGGGTGGTGCGCCCGGTGACGTAGACGGTGGCCCCGATCGCGCCCAGTCCGGCGGCGATGCCTCTCCCCGCGCCGCGGGTCGCTCCAGCTACGAGTGCGATGGTCATGCGCCTCAGTCTGTCGGCCCCGACTGACAAAATGACGCCAGCGCCTCCTGCCAGGAACCCGCGAACCGCACGCCTTCCTCCTTCAGCGCCGCCACCGCCGCCTTGTAGGGGGTCCGGGTGGCCAGGGCGTCGTTCACGAAGGGCACCAGCGTCACCGGGATGCCGAGCCCGGGAGCCTCCGCCAGCAGCCCCAGGGCATAGGTGTCGGTGATGCCCAGCGCGAACTTGTTCACGGTGTTGAACGTGGCCGGATAGACCACGATCGCGGTCGCCCGGGGCGGCTTGGGCTCGCTCGGGTGGCGGTAGTGGACGCGCACCTTGTTGCCGGTACGCCGCTCCAGGTCCGCCGCGTCGATGAAACCGGCCGCCTGGGGAGTGGCGACGATCTGCACCGTCCACGACCGCGACCGGGCTTCGGCGATCAGATCGGGCAGGTCCCGCACCGGCCCGGCGGCGCAGACGATGACATAGAGGTCCATGGGTCTCCCGGGTTAGCGTGCAGGCATGCCTGACCATATTGAGGTTCGCGTCACGGCCGGATCCCCCGACGAGGCCGACCGCCTCGCCGACGCCGTGGTCGGCCGCCGGTTCGCCGCCTGCGCCCAGATCGTCGGTCCGATCACCTCTGTCTATTGGTGGGACGGCAAGGTGACGCGCTCGCAGGAATGGCTGGTGCTGTTCAAGACGACCGCGGCCCGGTTCGGGGACCTGGCGGGGTGCGTGCGGGAGGTGCACTCCTATGACGTACCGGAGATCATCGCGGTGCCCGTCGCCATAGGGACGGCCGACTATCTCGGCTGGATCGACCGGGAGACCGATCACTGAACCTCGCCCAGGCCCTCCCGGCTCCGGTAGGTGGCGCGCAGGTCGATCAGCTTCTCCCTGGCCAGCTCGTCCAGCGCCCGGCGCCGTTCCGGGTCCTCCTCCCAGGTGGCCTCAGCGCACAGGACCCTGGCCGCCTCGTGGGGCTCGGCGTCGCGGGCGATATACCAGACGGTGTCGCCGCAGCCGCGCCTGTCGTGATCGTGGCGCAGGATCGTCACGATCCCCGAGACGAGGATCTGCCTGCTCCACGGGTTCCTGGCGAGGATCCGCCGATCGACGGTCAGCCCGTCGTCCATGAGTTCGCCGCCGAGCATGTCGTCCTCCCACCGCCAGACGCGGCGGCTGCCACCCGGTGGGACGTTCATGGCGTCGCGGCCTTCGACGGGCACGGAGAACGTCCGGGTGCCGCCGCGGCACAGCTCCTTGGCGATGCGCTCGGCGTCGGCGCGCTCGCGCAGCCGATCCTCGCCGAGGTCCTGCCGGGACGAGGAACCCCACCGCTCCTGCTCGGCGTGGTAGCGGTCGATCAGCGGGTCCTTGAACCGGCCCGCACGCGCCCCCGGCGGGGTGCAGGAGGCCAGGGTGAGGTCCGCGCCGTCGGCGATGTCGAGCCCCGCCTGGCGCAGCGACTCGTGCACGGTGACTCCCCTGTCCTCGGCCTGGCGGCGTAACCTGCGCAGCCAGCCGTCGAAGGTGTCCAGGTCGGGGTCCGGGCGCAGCGACGCCCAGTCGGCCGCCGCCGAGACGGGCACCGGCACCTCCCGCCGCGCCGGCGGCTGCGCGAGCTGCTCCGGCTCCAGGTCGATCGAGTAGTAGAGCACTCCACGCGCGATGTAGGAGTAGGGCGCCGCGTGCGCGATCGGGTCGAAGACGTCCCGGATCGGCCAGAACCGGAGCAGCCACGTCTCCTCGCACTCGCCCGTGCCATGCCCGTCACCCGGTTCGGGCTCGCGCAGGTAGGTGTGCAGGCCGTACTCGAAACGCGGTGGCCCGATCAGGAAGTCATGTCCGATGTTGTCCATCATCGCGATGACCGCGACCACGCCGCTCTCCGCGACGAACGTCGTCGAGTCGACGGGCGTCCACGAGGCGTCGGCGGGCTCGGGCTCGGCGTCCCAGGCCTCCAGCCGCAGGCCCGCCACGAAGTGGTACATCTCGTCGGTGGGCGAGCTCAGCTCCGGCAGGTCGGTGCCCTCCAGGCCGAAGGTGTTGTACTCGACGTAGATCTCGTCGTCGAGCCTTCGCAGCAGTCGCGCCATGTCCCTGTCCTCGCCCTGTTGGTGATCATCCCGGCAGGACGGACTATGGCTCACGGCACCGACAGATTAATTCGGAAAGGCGAAAGGCCAGGTCCCCTGCTGCGGGTGACCTGGCCTTTCAACGTGGAGCGGACGACGGGAATCGAACCCGCGTAGCCAGTTTGGAAGACTGGGGCTCTACCATTGAGCTACGTCCGCGCGCGCCGGTCGGCTTCTGGTCTAGACTTCATCCGGCCGTCAGTGCGTAAGCGTACCGGAGATCTCGGGGCGTCGGCGCCAGGCGGCAACGGGGTGTGGCGCAGCTTGGTAGCGCACCTGCTTTGGGAGCAGGGGGCCGCAGGTTCAAATCCTGTCACCCCGACACACATCTGCCTCGGCGTGTCCATGGCCGCGCGGGGCCCGGCGGGCCTGCTGACAAAAGGTAATAATTCCCGTCGCCTTCCTTCTCGCGTGATACCGGTCATTGGGTCGTGAACACCGACGAACACTGCCTTTCCGCGCAGATGACCTAGGCGCTTACCAGCCCCCGGACGATCGATGTGGCCTTGACTCTGCGATCCACCGGGTAAAGCGCCGTACAGTCTGGGAAAAGGCATGAAATGCCTCGGTTGTCCTCCCTACGATGCGGAACTGATGAACCGGAACAGCGTGATCAAGACGCCGGCGCCGGGTGACCGGCTTGAGTGGCGGCAGGCCTCGGCGGCCTCGGCTCAGGAGCGGCTGGCCTACCTCAACGAGGCCAGCCGGCGCATCGGGACGACCCTGGACCTCGGTGAGACGGGCCGGGAGCTCATGGACATCGCCGTGCCCCGGTTCGCCGACACCTCGGCGATCATGGTGCAGGATCGGCTGGTCATCGACGGCGAGTTCCCGTCGCGGCCGGTCGACGGGACGGCGCTGGTGCGGCGGATCGCGATGGGGGTCGCGGAGGCCGAGCCGGACGAGTGGGTGCGGGCGTTCCCGATCAACGAGGTGACGGTCTACTCCGCGCAGCTGCCGCAGGCGCAGTGCATGTCGACCGGGTATCCGATCATGTATCCGGAGCTCGACGAGCACACCGCCGAGCTCATCGGGGCCGCCCTCGACCGGGACGTGCTGGCCAAGCTGCTCCTGGGCGGGTCGTTCATCGCCGTGCCGCTGCGGGCTCGCGGACGGGTGCTGGGGTGCGCGGTGTTCACCCGCAACCCCGGCGGGCCCGCGTTCGAGGAGCAGGACGTCGCGGTCGCCGAGGAGCTGGCCGCGCGGACCGCCGTCTGCATCGACAACGCGCGCCTGTACGCCCGGGAGCGGCGCACCGCCCTCACTCTCCAGAGCAGCCTGCTGCCGGCCGACCTCCACACGCCGCTCGGCATGGAGATCGCCTCCCGCTACCTTCCGGCGAGCGACCTCATGGGGGTCGGTGGCGACTGGTTCGACGTCATACCGCTGCCGGGGTGCCGGGCGGCGCTCGTCGTGGGCGACGTCATGGGCCACGGGACCCGCGCCGCGGCCACGATGGGGCAGCTCAGGACGGCCGCGCGGACGCTGGCCTCCCTCGACCTGCCCCCCGACGAGGTGCTGTTCCGGCTCAACCGGATGAGCCAGGACCTCGACCCGACCCAGATCGCCACGGCCGTCTACGCGACCTACGACCCGGTCACCCGGACCTGCGCGCTGGCGCGGGCGGGGCACGTGCCGCCGGTGCTGATCCACCCCGACGGGAGCAGCGAGATCATCGAGCTGCCCTCGGGGCTGCCGCTGGGGATCGGGAGCGAGCCGCTGGAGACGGTGGAGATGGTGCTGCCGCCGGGCGGGGTGCTCGCCTTCTACACCGACGGCCTGGTGGAGAGCAGGGACCGGGACATCGATCTGGGGATCATGGCGCTGCGCCGGCTGCTGTCGGGGCCGAGCGAGGATCTGGAAGAGATGTGCGACGTGACGATCAACAGTCAGCGACCCGGGCACGAGCGCGACGACATCGCGCTGCTGCTTGCCCGGGTCCATGAACTCGCGCCCGACGAGATCGCCTCCTGCTCGCTGCCGGCCGATCCCCGCTTCGTCAGCCACGCGCGCCGGTTCGTCCGGGCGACACTGGCCGAGTGGGGGCTCGGGTCCGTCTGCGACATCACCGAGCTGGTGGTCAGCGAGCTGGTGACCAACGCGCTCAAGCACGGCTGGCCGCCGATCGAGCTGAGGTTGCTGAGGGGCCGGGGCAGAACCCTGGTCTGCGAGGTCGCCGACGGCTCGCCCACCGTCCCGGCGCTGCGCTCTCCGACTTCGGAGGACGACACCGGGCGCGGGCTGCAGCTCATCAAGCGCCTCACCTACCGGTGGGGCACGCGCCCGACCCCTCTCGGGAAGATCGTCTGGGTGGAGCAGCGGCTCCCCTAGGCGACCGGTCCCCTAGGCGATGCTCCCCCGCGGCGGCACGACCAGGCCGTAGATGACGACCACGGCCAGTGCGACCACGATGAGCGACCAGATCGGGAACGCCCCCGCGTAGGCGAACTGGCCCAGGATCACCAGTGCCGCCAGGACGATGCCCAGCATGCGGGCCCACATCGCCCCCTGCAGGATGCCGACGCCCGCGATGACCATGAGGACCCCGGCCACCAGCCAGATGATGCCCCATGCGGTGAGGTTGAAGATCAGCACGCCGGATGATCCGACCACGAGGTAGTGACTCCTCAAGATCGCGGCGAACCCGCCGACGATGTTGAGCAGCCCTACCACGATGCCGAGGATCCCGGCGAAGCGCAGCCAGTTGGAGGGGTGCGGCAGTCGTCCGCCCGAAGTGGGTGTCGTGGATGCGGTGGTCAACGCGACCAGCTCCTTCCTCGTCGACTAGCAATAGCCACCATAACCACATAAACCGCCACAAATGCCTCATATGGCGCAGTATTGGCGATGCGAGGTCCTCTTTTGAGAAGTCCACGGGGATTCGCGGTGCATTCGGGGCGGAGGCTTGCGAAAACGCCGAAGGGGACGCGGGTGAGGCGCTGGCACGGTTTTTGCCCGCTCCGACGTTAGGCGGCGCACTTCCCGGCTCACCCCGGGCAGCGGGGAGCAAGGGCCAGTGCCAGGAATGCCCTAAATTGTCACTTCCGTCCGGAGCCCCATGACGCGGGCTCGTGTTCGGGTTAACGTCGAATTGTGACGATCGGAATCGCAGACGCCTACCGCCGGGCCCTGGACGCCTTCGGTACGCGCGTCCACCTCATCAAGCCCGGCCAGTGGGACCTGCGGACGCCGTGTGTCGACTGGGACGTCCACGCCCTGGTGAACCATCTGGTCTACGAGACGCTCTGGGCGCCCGAACTGCTCGCCGGCCGCAGCATGGCCGAAGTGGGCGACGTGTTCGACGGCGACCTCCTCGGCGACGACGCCATCAAGGCGTTCGACTTCGCCGCCCACGCCGCGATCACGGCCGCCGCCGCCGAAGGCGTGCTCGACCGGACCGTGCACCTGTCGTTCGGCGACGTCTCGGGACGTGAGTACGTCACCGAGCTGTTCGCCGACGCCCTCATCCACACCTGGGACCTGTCGAACGCGATCGGCGTCGCCGACCGGCTCGACCCGGAACTCGTCTCGCTCTGCGCCTCGTGGTTCGCCGACAGCGAGGAGGGTTACCGCAGCTCCGGGGTGATCGGCGGGCACGTGCCGGTGCCGGGCGACGCCGACGAGCAGACACGGCTGCTGGCCGCCTGGGGCCGCCGGGCCCACTAGCACCCCTACTTCTCCCCACGTTCCAACATTTTCTATGCGATGATTTGTTGGAACGTGTGTGGAGAGGAGAGGCGATGCTGGCTCAGCAGCGGCAGCAGGCGATCCTCGAACGGGTCAGGCGCATGGGCGGGGTGCGGGTCGCCGACCTCGTCCGCGACCTCGGCGTCTCCGACATGACGATCCGCCGCGACCTGGAGGCGCTCGCCGACCGGGGCCTCATAGAGAAGGTGCACGGCGGGGCCACCGTCGCCGGGCCGGGGTCGACCGAGGAGCCCGGTTTCGCGGCCAAGTCGGTCAGGCAGCAGCCCGAGAAGGAGGCCATCGCCCGCGCCGCCGCCGCGCTGGTCCGGCCGGGCACCGCCGTCGCCCTGTCGGCCGGCACCACGACCTGGACCTTCGCCCACCACCTGGTCGACGTCCCCGGCCTGACCCTCATCACCAACTCGGTGCCGGTGGCCGAGGTGTTCCACCGGGCCGGGCGGCCCGACCAGACGGTGGTCCTGGTGGGAGGTGTGCGGACCCCGTCCGACGCCCTCGTCGGCCCGATCGCGGTGCAGGCGATCCGGTCGCTCAACGTCGACACCCTCGTCCTGGGGGTCCACGGCATGAACGCGCGGGCCGGGTTCACCACGCCCAACCTGCTGGAGGCCGAGACCGACCGCGAGCTGGTGGCCGCCGCGCAGCAGCTCGTCGTGCTGGCCGACCACACCAAGTGGGGCACTGTCGGCATCTCCACCATCGCCCGGCTCGACCGGGCCAACGTGCTCGTCACCGATTCCGGCCTGGACAAGGAGGCCCGCGAGGAGCTCGCCGAGCACGTCGGCGAGCTGATCGTCGCGGAACCCTAAATGAAGCGCCATCCCACCCACCTGGCCGACGGCCGGGAGCTCATCTATTTCGACCTGGCCGAGCGTGACCACTCCGCCGCCGACCCCCGCGACCTGCCGCCCCGCCCCGAACCCTCGGAGCTCCGGCACGACCCGCTGCTCGACGAGTGGGTCGCCATCGCCGGCCACCGGCAGACCCGCACCCATCTCCCCCCGCCCGAGGAGTGCCCGCTCTGCCCGGGGCGTCCGTGGTCGGAGATCCCCTCGGCCTACGACGTGGCCGTGTTCGAGAACCGGTTCCCCTCGTTCAGCGGGCCCATCGGACGCTGCGAGGTGGTCTGCTTCACCGACGACCACGACGCGTCGTTCGCCGGCCTGAGCGACGAGCGGGCCGGGCTGGTGATGGACGCCTGGGTCGACCGCACTCTGGAGCTGTCGGCTCTCGACGGCGTGGAGCAGGTCTTCTGCTTCGAGAACCGGGGCGAGGAAATCGGTATCACTTTGCCCCATCCGCACGGGCAGATCTATGCGTATCCCTATGTGACACCCCGCACCCAGCGGATGCTCACCGTCGCCCGGCCCGGTTCCCTCGCGGCCGTGCTGGCGGACGAGCGTGCCGGGGAGCGGGTGGTCGCCACGAACGACCACTGGACGGCCTTCGTTCCGAGGGCCGCCCGGTATCCGTTCGAGGTGCACCTCTATCCCCACCGGCAGGCGCCCGACCTGCCCTCGCTCACCACCGAGGAGCGGGCGGCGTTCGGGCCGCTCTACACCGGGGTGCTGCGGGCCCTCGACGGGCTGTTCGGGGTGCGCATGCCCTATGTCGCCGCCTGGCACCAGGCGCCGGTCCGATGGGGAAGGGAGGTGGCGTATGTGCACATGGAGCTGTTCAGCATCCGCAGGGCCGAGGCGAAGCTCAAGTACCTGGCGGGATCGGAGTCCGCCATGGGCGCGTTCGTCAACGACGTCCGTCCCGAGGAGGCCGCCGCCATGCTCAGAGCGGCATCGGGAAAGATGGAACGCCACATAACAGACTGATATCCAATCGGCCGCAACTTCAAGTAGCAGTTGCCTCATCTTTGCCACTACTATCCACACCAACCCGCCGAGATCTCGGCGGATCTGCCTAATCCTGGGCGTGTCGCCCAGGAGCCGGGGACCCACCTGAACCTGGGGTAAAGACGCCGCCGAGCGTCCGGGCTTCTCCGCCCGCATCCGTCAGCTAACCCGGCCGGCGCTAGGAGAGGAGTGGGCGCTGCCCGCCACGTCGCATCGTCGCAACCGCCGGCTGACCCTGCTGCCGGTGGCGGTCCTGCTGGCCGCGTTCTGCGCCGCGCTGGTGTCCGGCCCGGCGACCGCAGCTCCCAAGCCCGATGCGGACAAGCTGCGCAAGCAGCTCGCCAGCCAGGAGAAGAAGGTCAACTCGCTGATCGCCCAGTACCACGCGGCGCGCGAGGACCTCGCCAAGGCCAAGACCGCGTCGAAGACGGCGCAGGCGAAGCTGGAGAAGGCGCACACCGACTTCGCCGCCGCCCAGCGGGAGATGGCCCGGCTGGCCGGCCTCAGCTACCAGTCGATCCCCGGCAACGGCGGGATCATCCTGCCGCCCGGCATGGGCATGTCGCCGCTCGCGATGCAGCTCGGCAACGAGCAGGCCGCGATCGTGCGCAACTACAAGCAGAAGGAAGAGGCGCGAGCGAAGGCGGCGGCCGAGGCCAAGGCGCTGATCACCGAGATCGACGAGAAGTCCAAGGACATCGAGAAGCGCCGCGTCGAGGCCGAGGGCCTGATCGACGACATCAAGGACCGGCTCGACGAGCTGATCCCGATCGGGCCGGGCAAGCTCGCCAACGGCGGCTGGGCCCCGCAGCTGCCGACCGGGGCCGACAACATCACGGCCCGCACCCGCCTGATGCGCGAGGAGGCCAAGAGCGCCTTCAAGCTGAGCAACTCCATCGGCTGCTTCCGCGTCGACACGATGGGCGAGCACCCGCTCGGCCGCGCCTGCGACTTCATGATGACGACCGGCGGCGCGGCGGCCACCGGCTCGGCCAAGGTCCTGGGCGACCAGCTGGCCGCTTGGGCCCTGAAGAACCGCACCAAGCTCGGCGTGAAGTACGTCATCTGGCGGCAGCGGATCAACAGCGGCACCGGCTGGCGCTTCATGAGCAACCGCGGCGGCAACACCGCCAACCATTACGACCACGTGCACATCTCGATGTTCTGAGCCCCGGGACCCGGCCGGCCCCCGCGTCCGACCCCCGCGGGACCGGCGGCCCGCCCAGCAAGTTCTCAGGTAGCCCGACTACCCTGCGAAGACCACTAGACCCAAAACCCCCACAAAGACCATCGAACCCCCCGTAAGCTCCCATTGACCAACTGCCCCACCCATCGATCACGCGGGTGTGCGCGCCCAGCCCCCGCGGCTCGCACACCCGCGTGATCATCCTTCGGAACCCGAAGTAAGTGATCATTTGCAGAAGCGCCCGAAGGTTTACCGAGTTTCATAACGATCATGTTTCAGCGCTTTTCCGAGGCCTGGTTACGCGCATGTGAATTCTGCTGCAAATGACCGCCGTCCGGACCGCCGCTGGACCCGCCAACCTGGAGCCCCTACCGCCCTCCACCAGGAAAGTTCCCCTTCGCACCGTGTTTACCTTCAGCCCCTCGGGCCTTACAGATAAAAGTTTCAACGACAGCCCCGTTGACACCCGACTTATCCCGAAATTAGCTTATGGAACGGTACACCTCGGGACCGCTGTGGCACCTGTTCCAGCTGTGACTCTTCGCAGCCGGGCGGGCGCGGATCCCGACTGCCTCCCTCCCATGCCACGCGAGAGGACCAGCGTGAGATCCGCTGATTTTTCCCAGGCCCGCGGTCACCGGGCCCGCCGTACCGGCTCGGCCATCGGGTTCACCCCTTCCTAGGGGCCCGACCTCTCAATTGACTTCGATGTCCGAAGTTGACGTTAAGCCGAACAAAAAGTGAGCCCCGCCGGTCGTCTCATTCACTGAGATACACCGGAACGACTCGGGGCGTTCTTTCGCGTGCGAAAAAGCTCAGGAGAACAAGGTCGTGGGGTCAGATTCATCGAATTGGCTCGATTCCGCCTATGAATGGCTGGTGAGGTCGAGCGCCAACGGAAGCTGGCGGGACATCATCCCGCTCGGGCTGGCGGGTCTGCTCGTCTGGGGGCTGTGGATCTACCGGGTCGTGCTGTCCCGGCTGGCCAAGCCCGTCGTCAACGGTTACCGCGCCTCCGTCTCGGTCGTGGTGCCGTCCTTCCGCGAGGACGCGGAGATCCTGGTCCGGTGCCTGGAGAGCTGGCTCTCCCAGAACCCGGGCGAAGTGATCATCGTCGTCGACATCGCGGACACCGAATGTCACGCGAAGCTCCGCGAGGTCAACGACCCCCGGCTGCGCGTGCTCATCTACGAGCACTCGGGCAAGCGCTCGGCGCTGGGCGTCGGCATCCGCGCCGCCCGCGGCGACATCGTGGTGTTCGCCGACTCCGACACCTGGTGGGAGCCCGGCCTGCTCGACGCGGTCCAGATGCCCTTCGAGGACCCGCAGGTCGGTGGCGTCGGCACCCAGCAGAACGTGTTCCAGCGCACCACCAGCGTCTGGCGGCGCATCGCCGACTGGCTGGTCAACCTGCGCTACTACGACTACGTGCCGGCCATGGGCAGCCGGGGTGGCGTGGCCTGCCTGTCCGGCCGCACCGCCGCCTACCGCCGGTCGGCGATCCTCCCGGTCGTCCACCACCTGGAGAACGAGTTCTTCCTCGGCCGCCGGTGCATCGCCGGTGACGACGGCCGGCTCACCTGGCTGGTGCTGGCCTCCGGTTACAAGACGGTCCACCAGTCGTCGGCGCGGGCGATCTCGATGTTCCCGAGCTCCTTCCGGGCCTTCTTCAAGCAGCGCATCCGCTGGAGCCGCAACTCCTACCGCTGCTACCTGACCGCCCTGTGGAAGGGCTGGCTGTGGAAGACGCCGCTGGTCACCAAGGTGACCGTGCTGCAGATCCTGCTCACGCCGGTCACCATGGGCGTCACCCTGGGCTACCTGTTCTTCAGCCGCCTGGAGCTGACCCCCTGGGGCATCGGCACCTGCGTCGGCTGGCTGCTCATCGGCCGCGGCATCCGGGGCTGGTCGCACCTCAAGCGCCACCCGCAGGAGATCCTGCTGCTGCCCCTGACGACCCTGGTCATCATCGGGATCGCGCTGCCGATCAAGCTCTACGCGTTCATCACCATGAACAAGCAGGGCTGGCTGACCCGCAAGTCCGACCAGGCCGGCTCGGAGGGCCAGACGGCCGCCACGCTGCAGGGACTGGCCTGATGGCGGTGAACAGATCCGTCGCGGCGGCCGGGGCCGTGCTGCTCTGCTGCCTCACGATCGGCGTCTCGCCCGCCGTCGCCGCGCCGTCCCCCTCGGCCGACCCGTCCGCCTCTCCCTCGGCGAACGGGAAGCCCAAGAAGGACACCGGCATAGCGGAGACCATCCCCCGGTCCACCCCGGAGACCACCCCGGAGGCCGCGCCCAGCGCGGTGCCGAGCTCCGAGGCCGTGCCGAGCGCGGTGCCGAGCGCCGCGCCCAGCATCCCGAGCTCGGAGCCCGAGCCGCTCATCAAGATCTCCGCCGAGGACGCAGAGTCCCAGGCGGCGCTGGTCGACATGGAGGACCAGCGCATCCTGCAGACCCGTGCGGCCCTCACCGCGCTCCTGCAGCAGGGCGGGTTCTTCGCGGCGCAGCGCAAGGCCCCGCAGATCTTCTCCTCCTCGTTCGGCAAGACGATGGTGCTGCCGGCCCGCAACGACGAGAGGCCGTACACCCTGCGGGACCTCCAGTCGGTCGACAACGGCAAGTACGTCCGGCTGATGACCGACGGCTCCTACCTGCTGGGCATCCACGTCTTCGTGGCCGACGGGGCGACGCTCCAGCTCCGGGGTCCGGTGACGCTGCGGATGGGCAGCATCCCGGGGTCCTTCAGCTCGATCATCACCTTCGGCGGCAACATCGACATCAAGGGCACCGCGACCAAGCCGGTCCGGATCACCAGCTGGGACGTCAAGGCCAGCAAACCCGACCTCGACACCTCCGACGGGCGGGCCTACATCCGCGCGGTGGGCGGCCAGTTCGACATGGTGTACGGCCAGGTGTCCGACCTCGGCTTCTGGAGCGGACGTACCGGCGGCATCGCGCTGACCGGCACCGAACGCCCCTCCTCCGCCTACCGGCACCGCACCAAGACGCAGCGCCACCAGGACAAGGCCGAGCGGCTGGCCAGGAACACCAAGGACGAGGGCGGCGGCAACTACGGCGACGTCGAGACCTACCCGATCGGGCCCGGCACCGCTTCCCACGTGCCGGCCGACGAACTGGTCACCGGCAAGATCGCCAACAGCGTCATCACGCGGGACGCCTACGGGCTGTTCGTCTCCGGCTCGAACCAGACGCAGATCGTGAACAACAAGATCCGGGACAGCATCGTCCACGGCGTGTTCATGCACCGGTTCGCCAAGAACGCGACGATCTCCGACACCGAGGTGACCGGCAGCGGGGGCGACGGCTTCGTGCTCTCCAGGGCCACCGAGAAGGTCCAGGTCAACAACTGCCTGGCCGAGAACAACGGGCGCAACGGCTTCACCCTCGACGGCCGGGCGCTGGCCCACGGCCCGTCGGCCTCGGGTGAGTCACTGGCCGTCTACGGCGACAGCTCGGTCAACAACAGCGTGGCCAAGGGCAACGGCCGCTACGGCATCGAGGTGATGGGCGGCATCCGGCAGGCCGTGCAGACCAGCGAGGTCATCGGCGGCGACATGGGCATCGTGGTCCGGGCCGGCGCCGAGGCCGTGCAGCTGTCGGGCAACAAGCTCAGCGGCCAGACGCGCCAGGGCATCGCGCTGCGCGACGGCGTGAGCAACGCCCACGTCTCCGGCAACACCATCACCGGCGGCCCGACCGGCGTGTACATGCGCGACTCCAACGGCCAGGTGATCGGCAACAAGATCACCACCGTGAAGAACCCGAACGCCCACGGCGTCACCATCGTCGGCGCGGCCGACGGCTCCGAGGTCGCCCGCAACACGATCGTCGGCGCGGGCACCAGCGCGGTCAGCACCGCCAGGTCCAGCGGCGACGTGAGCGACCACAACAACGACGAGGAGAAGTGGGTCGACACGTCGACCTTCTGGAGCAAGGCCAAGAGATACGTCAAGCCCATGAACGTCATCTGGGCCGGCGTGATCCTGCTCATCCTCGTCTCGGCGATCCGGTCGCGCGGCGTCATGGAGCGCCGCCGCAACGGCATCGTCGACCCGTACGAGCTGCAGAAGGCGATGGAGGACCGTCCGGCCTGGACCCTGGGCAACGCGGCCACCTCCGAGCCGAGCAGCGGGTTCAACGGACGCCACAGGCCGACGCAGCCGGCGGTCCCGACGGTGACCGTGGGAGGCGGGCGATGAAGAAGGCCTGGATCACGTTCTTCGTGCTGCTCCTGCTCGGGGCGGGTGTGTGGGGGTACCTGTCCTACGCCGACCAGCCCGAGCCGATCCCGGCGGTCGACGACGTCAGCGCCGCCGACGCCAAGCAGCAGTCGAACCTGGTCGACCAGGAGGACCTGCGCATCATGCAGACCCGGGCGACGCTGATGTCGGCGATCGCCCGCGGCGGCCCCAACGCGCAGCGGGCCCGGCAGCCGCACATCTCCAGCTCGGCCAACGGCCAGACGCTGGTGCTGCCGTCGCGGCGCGAGCCCTACCGGGTCGCCGACCTGGAGAAGCTGGGCGGGGAGTACTTCCAGAAGCAGACCGACGGGTCGTACGTCCTGGGCATCAACCTGTTCGTCGGCCCGAACGCCAAGCTGGTGCTGCAGAACGCGACCGGCCCCCTGGTGATCCGGATGCGCAGCGAACCGGGGTCGTTCACCACGATCGTCGGCTTCGGCGCCAGCATCCGCATCAACGGCTCGCCGCAGAACCCGGTGCGCCTCACGAGCTGGGACCCGAACATCAACACGGCCGACGCGCGCGTCAACGACGGCCGAGCCTACGTCCGGGTCATCGGCGGCGAGCTGCGGATGAGCCACACCCAGGTCGAGTACCTCGGGTTCTGGAGCGGCTCGACCGGCGGCCTCGCGCTGACCGGCAGCGACCGCACCACCCTGGACGCCAAGGTCACCACCGCGACCCCGCCCACCACCGAGAAGGTGCTGCTCCCGGGCGGCGCGCTGCTGCCCCGCATGGGCGACGACGACCAGGTGGAGATCACCGACGGCAAGGGCAAGAACAAGGTCGCCTACAAGCTGCCGGAGGCCAACCTGGTCACCGGTGAGATCACCGACACCGCGATCACCGGCAACGCTTACGGGATCTTCATCACCGCGTCCAACCAGACCCGCATGGCCAACGTGCAGGTGAGCGGGAGCCTGGTCGACGGGGTGCTGCTGCACCGGTTCGCCCGCAACGCCACGATCGAGAACACCACCGTGACCGGGTCGCGCGGCGACGGGTTCGTACTCTCGCGCGGCACCCAGAACGTGACGATCACCGGCTCGGGCGCGGTCTCCAACGGCGGCAACGGCTTCACCATCAGCGGCCTGCCGCTGGCGCGCGGCCCGTCGGCCTCGGGCGAGTCGCTGACCAGCTTCGGCGGCAGCTCGGTGACCAGCTCGTGGGCCAGGGAGAACAAGCGCTACGGCGTGGAGATCCAGGGCGGCGTGGACCTGTCGGTGCAGACTACCGAGGTCACCGGCGGGCAGACGGGCATCGTGGTGAACAAGGACGCGACCGGGGTCCGGGTCTCCGGCAACCGGATCAGCGGCCAGTGGAGCCAGGGCATCGCGGTCCGCGACGGCGTCACCGGCGCCAAGATCGTCGGGAACATCGTCGGCAACACCCCCACCGCCATCTACCTGCGCAACGCCGAGGCCGAGGTGACCGGCAACACGGTCAACCAGGCGACCCTGCACGGCGTCTCGGTGCTGGGCGTGGCGACCGGCAGCACGATCACCGGCAACACGCTGGGCGGCGCCGGCCGCAGCGCGCTGGACACCGACCGCGCGACCGGGATCGCCGCGGTGACCACCAACAACGTCGACGGCTGGCAGGACACGGCGGACTTCTGGACCACGGTCAAGCGCATCGCCAAGCCGATGAACCTGATCTGGTTCGGCGTCATCCTGGTCATCGTGATCTCCGCGATCCGGGCCCTGGGCAGCAACGGGCCCCGCGTCGGCCGTCGCATCGTCAACCCGTACGAGAGGCAGGCCGTCATGGAGGAGCGCCCGGTCTGGTCGCTCACCGGGACGTCCGCCGAGAGGACCTGACCATGCGCATCGAGATCGACATCGACAAGAAGACCCTGATCGGGGCGGCGGCCGGTGCGGCCTTCACGATCCTGATCGTGGTCATCATGTACGGGATCTTCGGCGGCGACGGCGGTCAGGAGCAACAGCCCGGGATGAAGGTCGAGAACATCCAGCCCGACAACGGCGCCCGTTCTCTCCCGACGCTGGGCACCGACGACGGCGCGGTCGAGGAGGACTTCCCGGAAGAGGAGGAGCCGGTGCGGAACGAGGAGGAGAACAAGGACTTCGAGCCGTTCGTGGCCAGCCAGCAGCCTCCGGACATCGCGATCCCCGACGGCGAGGGCAAGATCGCCTGTCCCGAGGCGACCGTGACCGTCACCACCGCCGAGGAGCTCACCGGCGCGCTCGCGCAGGCCCAGCCGGGCGACGTGATCTTCATGGAGCCGGGCGAGTACCAGGGCCATTTCGTGGCCGCCGCGAAGGGCACCAAGGACCAGCCCATCTTCGTCTGCGGCTCGCGGGACGCGATCATCGACGGCGGCGGCGTCAAGGAGGGCTACGCCTTCCACCTGAACGAGGCCGACTACTGGCGGCTGATCGGCTTCACCGTCCGGCACGCCCAGAAGGGCGTGATGGCCGACAAGAGCAACTTCAACGTCGTCCAGGACCTCGACGTGAACCACATCGGCGACGAGGGCATCCACTTCAGGAACTTCAGCTCCGACAACATCGCCCAGTACAACATCATCTGGGGTACCGGCCTGCGCCGTGACAAGTACGGCGAGGGGGTCTACTTCGGCACCGCCGAGAGCAACTGGGCCACCTTCTCCGGCGGCCAGATGGACAAGAGCGACCGCAACATCGCGCGCGGGAACGTCATCCGCGCCACCGCCGAGTCCATCGACATCAAGGAGGGGACCACCGGCGGAAAGATCATCGGAAACATCTTCGACGGCTCGGCCCTCACCGGCGACGGACACAACGACAGTTGGGTGGACGTCAAGGGGAACGGCTACCTGATCGAACGCAACACCGGCCGCGGGACCAGCGCGGACGGCTTCCAGACCCACAAGATCATCAATGGCTGGGGAACCGGGAACACCTTCCGGCTCAACGTCATCGATCTGGGCGGTTCAGGGGGCTACGGCATCAACGACACCGCAGGCGGCAACACCATCGCCTGCGACAACGAGGTGACCGGCGGCCCGCTCACCAAAAAGAGCGAATGCTCCTGAGTTTCTGCGAGAGAACTGACAATGACTGAAACCGCACTCCCCCGGCTCACCGTCATCGGGACCGGGTATCTCGGAGCCACTCACGCGATCTGCATGGCCTCCCTCGGCTACGAGGTGGTCGGCCTGGACACCGACCCCCGCAAGATCGAGCGGCTGCAGTCCGGCGAGGTGCCCTTCTTCGAGCCGGGCCTGCCGGAACTGCTCGCCAAGACGATGGAGACCGGCCGGCTCCGGTTCACCACCTCGGTGGAGGAGGCCGCCGCCCACGGCGACGTCCACTTCATCTGCGTGGGCACCCCGCAGAAGCCCGGCATGGACGCCGCCGACCTGACCTACGTCGACGCGTCCGTGGCCGCCCTCGCCCCTCTCCTGGACCGCAAGGTGCTGGTCGTCGGCAAGTCGACCGTCCCCGTCGGTACCGCCGCACGACTGACCGCGCTGGTCAAGGAGCTGGCCCCGGCCGGCGACGAGATCGAGCTCGCCTGGAACCCCGAGTTCCTGCGTGAGGGCTTCGCCGTGGACGACACCCTGCGCCCCGACCGGCTCGTGTTCGGCGTGGCCTCCGACTGGGCGCGCGAGCAGCTGGAGGCGTCGTTCCGGCCGATCATCGATTTGGGCACCCCGGTCGTGGTGACCGACCTGGCCACCTCGGAGCTGGTGAAGGTGGCGGCGAACTCGTTCCTGGCCACGAAGATCTCCTACATCAACGCGATGGCGGAGATCTGCGAGGCCACCGGGGCCGACGTCCGCCACCTGGCCAAGGCGCTGGCCCACGACGACCGCATCGGCGGCCGGTTCCTCCAGCCGGGTCTGGGCTTCGGCGGCGGCTGCCTGCCCAAGGACATCCGCGCCTTCGCCCACCGGGCCGAGGAGATCGGCGTCGGCCAGGCCGTGTCGTTCCTGCGCGAGGTGGACGCGATCAACCGCCGCCGCCGCTCGCGCACGATCGACCTGGTCCGCGAGATGCTCGGCGGCCAGCTCAACGGCAAGAAGGTGGCCTGCCTGGGCGCGGCCTTCAAGCCGAACAGCGACGACATCCGCGACGCCCCGGCGCTCGACGTGGCCCGCACCATGCACGGCCTGGGCGCCAACGTCCGCGTCTACGACCCGGCCGCGCTCGACAACGCCCGCCGCGCCTACCCCGAGCTGCGCTACGGCACCAGCGCCATGGACGTGGCGGCCGACGCCGACGTCGTGGTGCTGCTGACCGAGTGGGCCGAGTTCCGCGAGATCGAGCCCTCCGCCCTGGCCGCCGTGGTGAAGCACCGCCGCATCGTGGACGGCCGCCACGCCCTGGACGCCGAGTTCTGGCGTGCCGAGGGCTGGGAGTACCGGGCGCTCGGCATGCCGTAAATCCGCCTGAAGACAGGGGACACGCCATCGCGTGTCCCTTTTGTCTTGTATGGGGCATTTTCGCAATCCGGGACTTGTTGGTTAGGACAAGCAAGTACTTCGGGGGCCTCATGTCGAACCGGTATCCGTGGATCGCGCTGAGCAACACCACCCTGGGCATGCTGCTCGCCACCCTCAACGCCTCGATCGTGATCATCTCGCTGCCGTCGATCTTCCGCGGCATCCACCTGAACCCGCTCGAACCCGGCAACGTCTCCTACCTGCTCTGGGTCCTGATGGGCTACATGCTCGTCTCGGCGGTCCTGGTGGTCACGCTCGGGCGTCTCGGCGACATGTTCGGCCGGGTCCGCATGTACAACGCGGGCTTCGCCGTCTTCACCGTCGGCACGATCGTGCTGGCCCTGGACCCCTTCCAGGAGTCGGCCGGTGCCCTGTGGCTCATCGGCTGGCGGGTGTTCCAGGGCGTCGGCGGCGCGCTGCTGATGGCCAACTCGGCGGCGATCCTCACCGACGCCTTCCCCGCCGGGCGGCGCGGCATGGCCATGGGCATCAACCAGGTCGCCGGGATCGCCGGGACCTTCCTCGGGCTGGTCGCGGGCGGGCTGCTGTCGCAGGTCGACTGGCGGCTGGTGTTCTTCGCCTCGGCGCCCATCGGGATCATCGGGACGGTGTGGGCGTACCGGAGTCTGCGGGAGACCGTCACCAAGGTCGAGGGCGCGAAGATCGACTGGTGGGGGAACCTGGCCTTCGCGGCCGGTCTCACGATGGTGCTGGCGGCGGTGACCTACGGCATCCAGCCCTACGGCGGCCACTCCATGGGCTGGACCAACCCGCTCGTGGTCGGCGGCGTCGTGCTGGGCCTGCTGATCCTGGCGGTCTTCTGCCTGATCGAGACCAAGGTGGCGCAGCCGATGTTCCACCTCTCGCTGTTCCGGATCAGGGCCTTCGCGGCCGGGAACGTGGCCGGGCTGCTGGCCTCGATCGCCCGGGGCGGCCTGCAGTTCATGCTGATCATCTGGCTCCAGGGCATCTGGCTGCCCCTGCACGGCTACCGCTTCGAGGACACCCCGCTGTGGGCCGGGATCTACCTGCTGCCGCTGACCGCGGGCTTCCTGCTGGCCGGCCCGGTGTCGGGCTACCTGTCCGACCGGTACGGCGCCCGCGCCTTCGCCTCCGGAGGGCTGATGCTGTCGGCGCTGGCCTTCGCCGGGCTGCTGGTGGTGCCGATCGACTTCCCCTACGGGGGGTTCGCGGCGCTGATCTTCCTGAACGGCGTCGGGTCGGGCCTGTTCACCGCGCCCAACACCACCGCGATCATGAACTCGGTCCCGGCCGGGCAGCGCGGCGTGGCCTCGGGCATGCGCGCCACGTTCACCAACGCCGGGATGGTCCTGTCGATCGGGGTCTTCTTCTCGCTGATGATCGCCGGGCTGGCGAACACGCTGCCGCAGACCCTGACCGGCGGCCTCGCCCAGCACGGCGTCCCCGCCGGAGTCGCCGCGGCGGTCGCCGCGCTGCCGCCGGTCGGCATCCTGTTCGCGGCCTTCCTCGGCTACAACCCGATCGAGAACCTGCTGGCCCCGACCGGCGCGCTCGCCCACGTGACCCCGGCGAACGCCGCCGCCCTGACCGGCCGGGAGTACTTCCCGACCCTCATCTCCGGCCCCTTCCACCAGGGTCTGGTGGTGGTGTTCGCGCTGGCCATCGCGATGTCGCTGATCGCCGCCGTCGCCTCGCTCCTGAGAGGCGGCCGGTACGTCCACGACGAGCTGATCCTCCCCGAGGCCACGGTGAGCCGATGATGACCGATGTGGATCTGCTGGCCGAACGGCTCAAGTCGGCCCTGGCCCGCCTCGGGCGGCGGGCCCGCCGCCAGACGCGCGGCGACCTGACCGCCGGTCAGACCTCGACGCTGGCGGCGGTCTCCCAGCTCGGCCCGGTCAGGCTCGGCGACCTGGCCGCCCACGAGGGCGTCAGCGCCCCGACGCTGAGCCGGCTGGTGGGCGGCCTGGAGGGCTTGGGCCTGCTGGTGCGCGCCCCCGACCCTGCCGACGGCCGGGCCTCCCTGATCAGCCTGAGCCCGACCGGGGAGGCCGAGCTCACCCGGCTGCGGGGCGACAGCATCGCCTTCCTCGTGGCCCGGATCTCGGCCCTGCCGCCGGAGGAGCGGGAGGCGCTGGCGGCGGCCCTGCCCGCCATCGAGCGCCTGGCCGGCTCATGAGCGGGTCATGACCCTGTCACGACGCCGTCATGCGCATCATCTGCGGCGGCTTGTTCCCGGCCCCGAGCCCGCCGTCGACCGGCAGCGTCACCCCGGTGATGTACGACGACTGGTCGGAGAACAGCCAGATGACCGTCGCCGCGACCTCCTCGGGCAGCCCGACCCGGCGCATCGGGGTGGCGTTCCCGGCCTTGCGCTGGACGTCCTCCCCCGCCGCCTCCAGGTGGTAGGTCAGGATCGGCCCCGGGGCCAGCACGTTGGCCCTGATCCCCTGGTCGGCGTAGTCGAGGGCGGCCACCTTGGTCAGCCCGATGATCCCGGCCTTGGCCGCGACGTAGCCCGCGAGGTTGGCGGTGCCCTGCACCCCGGCCACCGAGGCCATGTTGACGATCGACCCGCCGCCCGAGGCCATCATGGCGGGGATCTGGAACTTCATCCCGAGGAAGGTGCCCCGGACGTTGGTGCGGATGCCGAGGTCGAAGTCGAGCGGGTCGATCTCGGCCAGCGGCGCGGGCACCGGCCCGTCGGTGGCGTTGTTGAACGCGGCGTCCAGCCGCCCGAACTTCTCCATGGTCAGGGCGACGAGCCGCTCGGCCGAGTCGGAGTCGCCCACGTCGGTGGGCACGGCCAGCGCCCGCCCGCCGAAGGTGCGGATGTCGGCCGCGACGGTCTCGATGGCGGTGGAATCACGGGCGGCCAGGACGACGGCGGCCCCGGCACGGGCCAGGGCCCGCGCGGTGACCGCCCCGATGCCCCGGCTCGCTCCGGCGACAATCGCGACTTTCCCGTCAAGTGTCATAAATGACTTGTTCCCCGGCGATGTCGGGTATCTGTCTAGCGTTTGGCACCATAACCCCATGAGAATCGACCCGCCCCTCGCCGGCGACGAGCGCGCGACCCTGGCCTCCTTCCTCGACTACCACCGCGACACCCTGGCGATGAAGTGCGAGGGCCTCACCGGCGACCAGCTGAGGCTGCGCGCGGTCGAGCCCTCGTCGCTCTCGCTGCTCGGCCTGGTCAGGCATCTGGCCGACGTCGAGCGGGCGTGGTTCCGCATCCGCCTGAACGGCGAGGACCTGCCGCCGATCTTCTTCACCGACGCCGCCCCCGACGACGACTTCGACGCCCTCGACACCGCCCCGGCCGAGGAGGTCTTCGCCACCTGGAAGGCCGAGATCGAGCTGGCCCGGAAGATCAGCGCGGAGACCGACCTCGACGCTCTGATGAAGCGGCCCAACCGGGCGGGCGAGCACATGTCGCACCGCTGGATCCTCGTCCACATGATCGAGGAGTACGCGCGCCACAACGGCCACGCCGACCTGCTGCGCGAGCGGATCGACGGCGCGACCGGCGAGTAGCTAGCCGCTCAGCCTGATGGGGTTGACGATGTCGGCGAAGATCAGCAGGCCGCCCATGAAGAGCAGCACGACCGCCATCGCGTAGGTGAGCGGCAGCGCCTTGGCCACGTCGACGTAGCCGGGCGCGGGCCGCCGGGTGAGACGGGCGAAGCCGCGCTTGAGGCCCTCCCACAGGCCGCCCGCGATGTGGCCGCCGTCGAGCGGCAGCAGCGGGACCAGGTTGAAGATGCCGATCGCCAGGTTCAGCCCGGCCAGCAGGTTGATGAAGATGACGATCTTGTTCTCGAGCGGCGCGGCCGAGGCGGCGATCTCCCCGCCGATGCGGCCCGCGCCGACGATCCCGATCGGGCCGTTGGGATCGCGCTCCTCACCGGAGAAGGCGGCGTGCCAGACGCCGACCATCTTGGAGGGGATGTCGACCATCGACACGGCGGTCCGGGTGGTCATGTCCCACATCTCGGAGACGACGTAGCCGGGGCCCTGCCGCTCGATCACCTGGGTCGGCTCGACGCCGAGGAACCCGACGTTCTGCACGACCTTGCTGGGGTCCTCCAGGTCGGGCCGCGCGGTCGCGATCAGGTTCACGGTGAGGGTCTGCCGCTGGCCGGCCCGGTCGATGACGATGGGCACCGGGCCCGCGCCGTGGGCCCGGATCGTCGCGGTCGCCGACTCCCACGAGGTCACCGGCTTGCCGTCGATGGAGACGAAGGTGTCACCCTTCTGCAGCCCGGCCGCGAGGGCGGGCGTCTGGGGGTCGGTGGCCCTGCACTCGCGGTTGGCCTCGGTGGCCGGGATCACGCACTTGCTGATGTCGTTGACGGTCGGCTTCAGCACGGTCACGCCGAAGCCCATCATGACGATCGCGAACAGCACGAAGGCCAGCACGAAGTTCATGAACGGCCCGCCGGACATGATGATGACCTTCTGCCACCACGGCTTGCGGTAGAAGACCCGGCTCTCGTCGCCGGGCTTGATCTCCTCACCGGCGACCTGGCGGGCGTTCTCGATGAGGCCCTGCCACGGGCCGGTCGAGATCGACCGCAGCTTGTTGGGGTCGTCGCTCGGGCGCGGCGGCAGCATCCCGATCATGCGGATGTAACCGCCCATCGGGATCCACTTGACGCCGTATTCGGTCTCGCCGCGCCGGCGCGACCACAGGGTGGACCCGAATCCCACCATGTACTGCGTGACCCGCACGCCGAAGATCTTCGCCGGGACGAGGTGGCCGATCTCGTGGAGCGCGATCGACACCAGCAGGCCGACGAACAGGATCACGAACCCGGCAACGAACTGCCAGCTCATCGGCGCATACCCCCGGCAGGCGGAAAATCAGTCTCGCATCGAGAGTAGCCCACCCCGTCCGGAGTCCCGTCGTGTCCGCATTCGCGGGTATTTCCCCTGGGCAACTTGCGGTGGGTTTGCCGAACGTAGAGACTTCGATGACACTGTGCGTCTGCCCGATCACCCTGAGGTATGAGATGGGGGCCTCATGATCAAGATATTGGTGGCCGAGCACCTTCCCTTCGTCCGCCACGGCCTGGTCGCCTCCCTCAACGGAGAGAGCGATCTCGAAGTGGTGGCGGGGGTGGCCTCGGGGGAGGACGCCATCCCGGCCGCGCTCCGGCACCGGCCCGACACCGCCGTCATCAACATCGACCTGCCCGCCATGGGCGGCCTGACGGCCGCGACCCGGCTCCTGGAGAAGGTGCCCGGGTGCCGGGTGATGATCCTCTCCTCGCAGGCCAACCCGGGGCAGGTGCGGCGGGCGTTCGCGGCCAACGCGCTGGGCTTCATGGGCACCGACGCCGGGCCCGAGAAGCTGGCCGAGGGCATCCGGCTGATCGCGGCCGGGCGCCGGGCGGTCGACTCCGACCTGGCCGTGGCCGCGCTCCAGACGGCGGAGAACCCGCTGACCCGGCGCGAGCTCGACGTGCTCCGCATCGCCGCGCAGGGGGCGCGGTCGAAGGAGATCGCCGACGAGCTCTACCTGTCGGTGGGAACGGTCCGCAACCACCTGTCGCGGATCATGTGCAAGACGGGGGCCAGGAACCGGGTCGACGCGGTCAGGATCGCGAGCGACTCCGGCTGGTTATAGAGATCGCTCACAACCCCGAGCTGGAGATACAGGGCCGGGCCTCCGCAGGTGAGCCGCGCCGCCAACCTGAGAAGGCCCGGGGACCCTGAATGGGGCCGCTCTCCGGCGACACCCCCGTACCGCCGGTGACCGGATAAAGGGTCTCAAGTCACATCAGTCACGACCAGTGACTAACGTCACGGTCTCCAGATCAGGACGAGGGCGCAGTCATCGTTGTGACCCGACGACATGGCGTTCACGAGCTGGCGGGCGCTCTTGGAGAACCCGCCGGGCAGCAGCCGTTCGGCCTCGCCGAGGAGCTTGTCGAGGCCGGCGTCGATGTCGCGCCCAGGCTGCTCGATCAGCCCGTCGGTGTAGAGCATGAGCGCGTCGCCCCTGCGCAGGGTGCCCCGGTCGGGCTCGCAGGCCAGGTCGGGCACCACCCCGAGCACGACGCCCTTGGCCGCCGAGACCCGCCAGGTGCCGGTGCCGGAGTCGAACTTCACGACCGGCGGGTGGCCCGCCGAGGTGATCTCGTAGGCCCCGGTGGCCAGGTCGAGGCTCAGGTGGACGGCCGTGACGAACCCCTCGCCCTCGCGCTGGCGGCGCAGGTAGGCGTTGCACGCCCCGAGGAAGTCGCTCACCGAGCCGAGGAGGCCGCCGAACGTGCCGGAGAGGAGGAGGGCCCTCGTCCCCGCGTCGACGCCCTTGCCCGAGACGTCGACCACCGCGAGCTCGACCCGCGTCCCCTCGCGCATGGAGACCACGAAGTCGCCGCCGAACGACGAGCCGCCGGCCTGTTTCAGCACGACCTTGCCGCCCCACGCCTTTGGGAAGGAGGGCAGCTCGCTCTGTCTCTTCAGCCGGTCGCGCAGCTCCAGCAGCATCGCGTCGCCGCGCAGGCCCTGCACGCCGAGCGTGCCGCGGGTGCGCGACATCAGCCCGGCCAGGACGACGGTGAAAGCCATGGTGAGCAGGTAGCCGGGCCCGACCTGGCGGGCGCCGTAGGTGATGCCCAGGTAGGTGACCGACGCGGCCACGGCGACCAGCAGGGTCACCAGGCTGCGGAACCGGAGCTGGAGCCCGGCGACGAGGGTCACCAGGATGAGCAGCGAAGGAGAGAACCAACGCGTCGAGATCTGGACGCCGAGCACTCCGATGAGCAGGCTCACGACGGCCAGGGCGATCAGCAGATGGCTATCTTTCGACGAACTCTTCCTTACGAACCGGACGATCGGCACCAGAAACGGGACCCGCACCAAAATCGCGCGGAGCCGGGGGGGAATGAGCGGCACCGGACGGGAACTCATGATGTCCCGACTGTATCGGTCGGCTTCGTGGTGAGGCGCTGTCTTGACCAACACCTTGATCATTTAGGACGTATATTGGGTGGCCGTCCCTCTTTGCCCGGCCCTACGGTGGTGCCGTGAATCACCCCGTTCGCCCCATCGCGGATTCCGAGTTCCCCGCCGCGTGCGACCTGCTCGACGAGGCCTTCGTCTCCTCCTGGGCCCCCGGCCAGGTGCAGAGGTTCCGGGCGGTCAGCGAGCTCGACCGTTCCCTCGCCGCCTTCGACGGCGACCGGATGATCGGCTTCACCCAGGTCATGAGCTTCGACATGACGGTGCCCGGCGGCGTGCTCCCGGTGGCGGGCGTGACCTCCGTGGGCGTGCTGGCCTCCCACCGGCGTCGGGGGGTGCTGAACTTCCTGATGCGCAGGCAGCTCGCCGACGTGCGTGACCGGGGTGAGGTCGTCGCGGCGCTCTACGCCTCCGAGGCCGCCATCTACGGCCGCTACGGCTACGGCCGCGCGGTCGACAACGTCTTCTACACGATCCCCAAGCACTCCAGCGCCTTCCGCGCCGACGCCCCCGCCGACCCGGCGCTGCGGCTGCGGGTGGAGCCGCCCGAGAGGGTCCGCGCGGAGTTCGTGAAGCTCTTCGACCGGGTCCGGACCTCCCGGCCGGGTCTCTACACGCGCACCGAGGCCCGCTGGAACGCGGTGCTGGCCGACGACGACAACGCCCGCGGCGGGTCGGGCCGGCTGCGCTGCGTGCTGGCCGAGGACGACCACGGCGTGCGCGGCTACGCCCTGTTCCGGGTGCGGCGCGCCACGACCGACCACGACGTGCCCGACGGCGTGGTGGAGCTGCAGGAGCTGTTCGCCCTCGACCCGGCCGCCTACGCGATGGTCTGGCGGAGCGTGCTCGACCGCGACCTGTGCTCGCGGGTGTTCGCGGCCAACCGGCCCATGGACGACCCGATCATGCACCTGCTGGCCGAGCCCCGCCACCTGACCGCGGGCACCCTCGACGAGCTGTGGATCCGCCTGGTCGACGTGCCCGCCGCCCTCACCCAGCGCGTCTACAGCGCACCGGTCGACCTGGTGATCGAGGTCGACGACGACGTGTGCCCGTGGAACGCCGGGCGCTGGCGGCTGTCGACGGCCAAGGCGACCTGTGAGCGGACCGAGGACACGCCCGATCTCAGCCTGGACGTGCGGATCCTGGGCGCCGGATATCTCGGGGGGCGGTCGCTGGAGTCCTACCGGATGGCGGGTCAGATCGCCGAGCACCGCGAAGGCGCGGTGCGGGAGCTGTCGGCGGCCATGTCGTGGAGCCCGCTGCCCTGGGGCGGGCTCGTCTTCTGACCTACGCTGCTGTCATGGCCCTCACGAGTCTGACGATCACGGCGATCACCGCCATGCGCGCCCGCGACGTGTCCCGTCCGTCGAAGGAACAGCAGGAGGCCGCCGACCGGCGGCCCCTGCGTGACGAGATGCCCCGTAAGGAGACCCGCAAGAAGCCTTAGGGCAGCGGGGGCAGCTCGCCGCTGCGCTCGTAGTCGCTCAGCATGTCGATGCGCCGGGTGTGGCGCTCGGCCCCCGAGTAGGGCGTGGCGAGGAACAGCTCGACGAAACGGGTGGCGTCGGCCTCGGAGTGCATCCGGGCGCCGATGCTGATCACGTTGGCGTCGTTGTGCTGCCGTCCGAGCGTGGCGGTCTCCTCGCTCCACGCCAGCGCGGCGCGCACGCCCTTGACCTTGTTGGCGGCGATGGCCTCGCCGTTGCCCGAACCGCCGATCACGACGCCGAACGAGCCCGGCTCGGCGACCACTCCGGCGGCCGCGCGGAGCACGAAGGGCGGATAGTCGTCTTCGGCGTCGAAGACGAAGGGGCCGCAGTCGACCACGTCGTGGCCGTTGTCTTTGAGCCAGCCGACCAGGTGGTTCTTCAGGTCGTAGCCGGCGTGGTCCGAACCGATGTAGACGCGCATACGGAGAGCTTCTCAGGTCCGTTAGAGTAACGGCCAATTACCCCCGTCAACCCTTACGGAGCGCCCCATGCGCGAGATCCGGTACGTCGGAGATCCGGTGCTGCGCACCCCGGCCGAGCCGGTGTCCGACTTCGACAAGGACCTGCGCCGCCTGATCGACGAGATGTTCGCGACGATGTACCTGGCCGACGGCGTCGGTCTCGCGGGCCCCCAGATCGGCGTGCCGAGACGCCTTTTCGTGTACGACATCAGCAACCGCAAGGGCGCCCTGGTCAACCCCGAGCTCGTCATCGACGACGACGCCGAGATCCTCGAGGAAGAGGGGTGTCTGTCCGTCCCGAGCAAGGAGACGGGCAAGCCTCTCTACTCCCCCACCCCGCGCGCGTCGGGCGTCACCGTCCGGGGCTTCGACCGGCTCGGCCGCCCGCAGGAGATCAAGGCGCGCGGCATGCTGGCCCGCTGCTTCCAGCACGAGTTCGACCACCTCAACGGCACTCTCTACGTCGACCACCTGCCGAAGGACGCCGCCCGCCGGATCATGCTCCAGGCCCCCTAGGGAACCTCCCAGCGGCTGGGCTCGGGCCGCTCCAGGCGGTAGGTCGCGTCCAGCACCGGCTGCTCCGGCCTCAGCCACCCGAGGTCGCCGCCCAGCGTGTGCACGATCACGAGGTCCCACGGTTCCGACCGGGGATCGGGCGCGCGCTTGAGGAGCTCTCCCCCGACCGGGAGCTCGACCACCAGCGGATCGGTGAACTCCACCCGCGCGCCCTGCCGCCGCAGCTCGGCGATGATCGGCGTCGCCGGCGTCTCCCGCGCGTCGGCCACCCCCGGCTTGTACGACACCCCCGCTATCAGCACGTTGGCGTCCCGGATGTCCCGCCCGGACGACGCCAGCATCTCCAGCGCCCGCCCCACCACCGCCTGCGGCCGGGCCGCGATGGCCCCCATCGCGGCGGTCAGCACCGTCGGCGCCGCCCGGCGCAGCCGCCACAGCAGGTAGTAGGGGTCGGAGGGCACGCACTGCCCGCCGACGCCGGGCCCCGGGTCGAACCGCATGAACCCGAACGGCTTGGTGGCCGCCGCCTCGATCACCTCGACCGGGTCCACCCCGACCTCGCGGGCGATGTCGGCGAACTCGTTGGCCAGCGCGATGTTGACCGCGCGGAAGGAGTTCTCCAGCAGCTTGCACAGCTCGGCCGCCTCCGGCGAGCTGACCCGGTGGACCTGCGGCGCGACCCGCTTGAGCAGTTCCTCGGCACGGTCGCCGGCCGTGGCCGAGGCGGGCCCGAGGACCCTCGGCACGTGTTCGAGCGGCCGCCCGCCCGGCCCCGGGTCGACCCGTTCGGGGCTGAACACCACGTCGACGTCCCTGAGGTGGTCGATCAGCAGGTCGCGGGTGGAGCCGACGTAGGTCGTCGAGGTGAGGATCACCAGCTGCCCCGGCACGGCGTGCGCGACGACCGTCCCGCAGGCCGCTCTGAGGGCGTTGAGATCGGGGACGTGGTGCTCGTCCACCGGCGTCGGGACGCAGATCACCACGGCGTCGGCGGCGGAGATCGCGGCCGGGTCGGTGGTGGTCTCCAGGCGGTGGCGGCGCAGCCGGGCGCGGTCGCGGGGCGACAGGTCGGCCTCGCCCTCGCGGATGGCGGCGAGCCGGGCGGCGCTGACGTCGTAGCCGGTCACCCGGCAGCCCGCTTCGAGGAAGGCCAGCGCGGTGGGCAGTCCGACGTAGCCCAGTCCCACGATCAAGACGTACATGACTTTGTGTATCCGGGCCCGGGTCAAGCCGGAAAGCTCACATCTGCAAAGACTTGACCTCAAGGAACTCGTCGAACCCGGCCTCGCCCAGCTCCCGGCCGACCCCCGACTGCCCGTAGCCGCCGAAGGGCGCCAGGGGGTTGAACCTGCCGCCGTTGATCGCGACCTGGCCGGTGCGCAGGCGGCGGGCCACGCCGACGGCCTGCTCCTCGTCCGCGGCCCAGACGGCCCCCGCGAGGCCGTAGGGGGTGCCGTTGGCGATCGAGACGGCCTCGTCGACGGTGCCGAAGGGGACGATCGACAGCACCGGGCCGAAGATCTCCTCCTGCTCGATCGTCATGCCCGGCGCGACCCCGGCGAAGACGGCGGGTTCGACGTAGTAGCCGCGCTCGTGAGGGGACTCGTCGCTCCCGGCGACCAGCCGGGCGCCCTCCTCCTGGCCGACGTTGAGGTAGCGGACCACCCGGTCGCGCTGGACCCGCGACACCAGGGGGCCGATGCGGGTGTCGTCGGCGAACGGATCGCCCACCACGTATTTGCGGGAGAACGCGACGGCCATCTGGACGGCCTCGTCGTAGTGGTCCCACTGGACGAGCATCCGCGACCAGGCCGAGCAGGTCTGGCCCGAGTTGCTGTAGGCGTTGGCGACCCCGGCCTTGACCGCGGTCTCCAGGTCGGCGCCGGGCAGGATCACGTTGGCCGACTTGCCGCCGAGCTCCAGCGCGACCCGCTTCACCGTGTCGCCCGCCAGCACCGCGACCCGGCGGCCGGCGGCGGTCGAGCCGGTGAAGGAGACCATGTCGACGTCGGGGTGGGCGGCCAGGGTCTCGCCGACGGTCCGGCCTGGACCGCTGACCAGGTTGAAGACGCCCGGCGGCAGCCCGGCCTCCGCCAGCACCTCGGCCAGCGCGTAGGCCGCCAGCGGGGCCACCTCGCTGGGCTTCAGCACGACCGTGCAGCCGGCCGACAGCGCGGCGCCGACCTTGCAGATCGCCTGGTGGAGGGGGTAGTTCCAGGGGGTGATGGCGGCGACCACGCCCACCGGCTCCCGGACCACCAGGGAGTTGCCGACGCGGGTGGTCTCGGCCTGCCGCCCGGCCATGCCGGCGAAGGACCTGAGCACTCCGGCGGGCATCTGCGTCTGGGTGCGCAGCGCGAAGCCCAGGGGCGCGCCCATGTCGGTCGCGATGATCTCCGCGATCGTCCGGGCGCGGGCCTCGATCAGCTCGGCCGCCCGTAAGAGCAGCGCGCCGCGCTCCTCCGGGGGCGTGGCCGCCCACCGGGGGAACGCGCGCCGGGCGGCGGTGACCGCCTCGGCCACGTCGTCGGCGGATCCGGCGGGGACCCGGTCGACGACCTCCTCGGTCGCCGGGTTGACGACGTCGACACCCTCGCCGGACGACGAGGGCGTCCACGCACCGTTCACGAAGAGCTGACGCATAAGCCCCATCCTTGCGTGAGCGTTGTCATATGGCGAGTTCCACCTGTCAATCGAAGATGGGGTCCCTGGTGCGGGTGCGCTTGAGCTCGAAGAACCCGTCGGTGGACGCGACCAGGACCACTCCGTCCCAGAGACGTCCGGCGGCCTCGCCCTTCGGGGCGGGGCTGATGACCGGGCCGAAGAAGGCGTTGCCCTCGACCGAGATCACCGGGGTGCCGACGTCCATGCCGACCTGGTCCATGCCCGCGTGGTGGGAGCGGCGGATGTCCTCGTCGTACTCGGTGGAGTCCATCTCGTTCACCAGCGCGGGGTCGAGCCCGGCGGCCTCCAGCGCCTCGGTCACGGTCTGCGCGACCCGGTCGAGGCGCTTGCTGCCCTTGCCCGGGTGAAGACGGGTGCCCAGCTGGGTGTAGAGCTCGCCGATCACCTCGTCGCCGTACTTGCGCTGGGCGGCGGCGACGACCCGGACGGGGCCGATGGCTTTGCTCAGAAGCGCCTGATATGACTCCGACACGTCACGCCCCTCATTCAGCATGGTGAGGCTCATCAGGTGCCAGCGCACGTCGACGGGACGGACTTTCTGCACTTCGAGCATCCACCTTGACGTCATCCAAGCCCAAGGACAGAAGGGGTCGAACCAGAAATCCGCGATCTTGCGTTCGGACATTTGCTCACTCTCCCGACAGGAATGTGGTTCCATCGATCGACAACTGGAGTCAGGGATCTACCTATTCCAGGTAGGGAAACATTTGAGTGCGGCTTTGTCCGGGCGGCGTGGCAGGATGCGGTCATCCCGGTCGCGACGGCGCGGCGGGCCGTCTGTGAGGAGCGGATGTGGCAGGCAATCTGACCCGTGACGAGGCCCGGGAGCGCGCCCGGCTGCTGACCGTTCAGTCCTATTCGGTCGAACTCGACCTGACCGAGGGCGATGAGCGGTTCGAAAGCGTCACGACGGTCCACTTCACGTGTGCGCAGCCGGGTGCCGACACCTTCATCGACCTGCACAACGCCCATGTGCGGTCGGTCACCCTCAACGGCACCAGGCTCGACGCCGGCGCCTACGACGAGGAGGCCGGCCGTTTCCCGCTCAGCGGCCTGGCCGAGCAGAACGAGCTCCTCATCGACGCCGACTGCACCTACATGCGGACCGGCGAGGGCCTCCACCGGTTCGTCGACCCGGTCGACAAGCGCGTCTACCTGCACAGCCAGTTCGAGACCGCCGACGCCCACCGCATGTACGCCTGCTTCGACCAGCCCGACCTCAAGGCCACCTTCGAGCTGACGGTCCTGGCCCCGGCCGACTGGGCGGTCATCTCCAACTCGGCGCCCGACGAGACGACCGAGCTGGAGGCGCACGAGGGCCGTCATGGCACGCTCCAGCCCGCCAAGCGGTGGCACTTCCCGGCCACGCCGGTCATGTCGACGTACATCACCGCGCTCGTGGCCGGCCCGTACGCCTCCGTGCACGACGAGCACGACGGCATTCCCCTGGGCATCTACGTTCGCCAGTCCCTGGCCGAACACCTCGACGCGGACAACATTTTCGAGGTAACCAAGCAGGGCTTCGATTTCTTCCACCGCGTCTTCGGCCTGCGCTACCCGTTCGGGAAGTACGACCAGCTGTTCGTCCCCGAGTTCAACGCCGGCGCGATGGAGAACGCGGGCTGCGTCACCTTCCTGGAGGACTACGTCTTCCGCTCCCGGGTGACCGACGCCCTGATCGAGCGCCGCGCCGAGACGATCCTCCACGAGATGGCCCACATGTGGTTCGGCGACCTCGTGACCATGCGCTGGTGGGACGACCTGTGGCTGAACGAGTCGTTCGCCACCTACATGTCGGTCCTCTGCCAGGCCGAGGCCACCCGCTGGGGCCAGGGCGCCTGGACGACCTTCGCCAACGTCGAGAAGGCCTGGGCCTACCGCCAGGACCAGCTCCCCTCGACCCACCCGATCGCCGCCGACATCCCCGACATGCACGCCGTCGAGGTCAACTTCGACGGCATCACCTACGCCAAGGGCGCCAGCGTCCTCAAGCAGCTCGTGGCCTACGTCGGGCTCGACAACTTCCTGGCCGGCGTCCGCGACTACTTCAACGAGCACGCCTGGGGCAACACCGAGCTGAAGGACCTGCTCGGCGCCCTGGAGCGCACGTCCGGCCGCGACCTGTCCTCCTGGTCGAAGGAGTGGCTGGAGACCTCCTGGGTCAACACCCTGCGGCCCTCCTTCGAGGTCGACGCCGAGGGCCGGTTCACCCGGTTCGAGGTGCTCCAGGAGGCCCCGGCCGACTACCCGACGCTGCGCTCCCACCGGGTCGCGATCGGCCTCTACTCCGAGCAGGCGGGCGTGCTGACCCGGGTCAAGCGGGTCGAGCTCGACGTCGTCGGCGCCCGCACCGCCGTGGCCGAGCTGGTCGGCGAGGTCCAGCCCGACCTGGTCCTGGTCAACGACGACGACCTGACCTACGCCAAGGTCCGCCTCGACGAGCGCTCGCTGGCGACCGTGATCAACGGCGGCATCGTCAAGTTCGCCGACTCGCTGCCGCGCGCCCTGTGCTGGTCGGCCGCCTGGGACATGACCCGCGACGGCGAGATGGCCACCCGCGACTACGTCACCCTGGTCGACACCGGCATCCACTCGGTCACCGACCTGACGGTGCTGCAGACCGTGCTGCGCCAGGCCCGCCAGGCGGTCCAGCAGTACGCCGCCCCCGAGTGGCGCGACACCGGCATGGCCACCCTGGCCGGCACGCTGCGCCGCCTGTTCCAGGGCGCCGAGGCCGGGTCGGACCACCAGCTCGCCTACCTCAACGCCTTCGCCGAGACGGCCACCTCCCAGGCCGACCTCGAGTTCCTCCACGCCATCCTGCTCGGCGTCTCGGCCCCGGCCGGGCTGACCGTCGACGCCGACCTGCGCTGGACGCTCACCCGGGCCCTGGTCGTGGGCGGGGTGCTCAGCGGCGCCGACATCGACGCCGAGCTGGTCCGCGACGCCACCGCCACGGGCGAGCGCTCGGCCGCGCAGGCCCGCGCCTCGATCCCGACCGAGGAGGCCAAGGCCAGCGCCTGGGCCCGCATCGTCAGCGGCGAGCTGAGCGGCGCGGTGCTGCGCTCGACCATCCTCGGCTTCGCCGAGCCGCGCCGCGTCGACCTCCTGGAGCCCTACGGCCCGGCGTTCTTCGCCGAGGTCGCCGGGATCTGGAAGAACTGGACCAGCGACACGGCCCAGAACTTCGCGATCGGCTGCTACCCCACCCATTTGATCCGCCCGGAGACGGCCGACGCCACCCACGAGCTGATCGCCTCCGCCCAGCCGCCCCACGGCCTGAAGCGGCTGCTGCTCGAAGGCGCCGACGGCATCGGCCGGGCGCTGCGGGCCCGCGCCAAGGACGCCGCGTCCGCCTGAACGGTCACGTAGGTTCAGGGGAGGCCGGGCCCGCACCCGGCCTCCCCCGTACCCCGTGAGAAAGTGAATGGATGGAGTCGGCCCACGACCTGCTCATCGCGCTGGCCCGCCGTTATTCCTTCGGCGACGTCGGCGCCCTGTCCGGTTCCGTGCTGCCCGATGCGGCACGCGCGACTCTGGTCGCGGCCGTCTGCGAGTTCGGCCAGCGTCTGCTGACGCTCGACGCCGAGGACTTCGCGAGCGAGCTCGACGCCCCGGTGATCCCCGCCGATCTCCGCCGCCGGGCGCGCGCCTGCCACATGCCGCAGACCCCCAAGGAGCGTCCCCGCGGCGCCCTCGACTCGCTGCGCCCCGCCTACTCGCTGCTCCTTGAGGTGATCAAGGTGCGGTGGGACCAGCGGGAGCTCAGCGCGATGATGGCCGCGGTGCACATCACGTCCGAATACCTGCCGCTGCTCGCCTTCGAAGAGGCGCTGGGCCACTCGGGCGACCCGGCCCGCTGGCCGGAGGGCCTCCAGGCGCCCGGCAGCCGTTTCGGCGTCATCGGCGAGAAGGAGTGCGACCACACCCGCTCCGAACAGTCGGCCACCCAGCGATCGCTCCGCGTGGCGTCGGAGCCGGCCGAGGGCTGGCGAGCCTACTTCGACCGCCAGCACAGCCAGGTCGCCGGAGCCATGGCCGTCTGCGTCGCCAAGTGCCGCACTCCCTGTACGGCCATGGACTGGGTCCCCGACAAGGAGACCCTGTCCACCCGCTGCCGCACCGCGCTCGCCTTCGCCGACACCCCGCTCGTCCGGCTGCGCCACGCCGCCCCGGTGGGTCACGGCTTCGGCGTCCCCTCACCCGAGGAGGTGCTGGAGGCCTGGCGGCGGAGCAGGGCCGTGCTGAACAAGAACGGCGTCGGCAACCAGGTGACCGTCGACGACGGCTTCCCCCTGGAGGGCCTGCCGAGCCTGGTCTCGGCCATCGCGGGCACCGACGTGCGGCCCGCGGGGCTGCTGGCCGACGTGTCGGAACACGTCGTCTCCCTGCTCAGGTAGGGGTCACCAGCCGGGTGGGCGGCGTTCTCCCCAGAAGCCGCCCACCGCCGCCTCGACCTGGGCCGACAGCGCGATCAGCGTGCCCTCCTCGGCCCACCGGCCGCCCAGCATGACCCCGACGGGCAGGCCTTCGGGCGTCCAGTGGATCGGCAGGTTGACCGAGGGCTGCCCGCTGACGTTGTAGACCGCCGCGAAGGGCGCGAACCGCTTGACGCGCTCGAAGGTCTCGGCGGGGTCGTCGACGTCCTCGAACCAGCCGATCTCCGGGGTCAGCCCGGTCACCGTGGGCGTCAGCACGGCGTCGAACTCGTTGGTGGCCAGCAGCGCGAACCGGGTGGTGAGCTGGATGGCCGACTGGGCCTTGAGGAAGTCGGGCGCGGACGTGGCGAACCCGCGCTCCCGCAGCCACGCCGTGATGGGCCGCATCAGGTGCTCCCGGTCGGGCGCGACCGGATGCATGCAGGCGAAGCTGAACCACATGCGCTCGAACAGCGGCACGGCGGAGGCGCCGTAGGGGTTGTCGATGTCGACGATCTCGTGCCCGAGCCCGTCGAGGAGGCGCGAGGCCTTCTCGTAGGCCGCCACGACCTCCGGGTGGAGCTCGGCGCCGTCGATCACCGGGTCGCGGTGGCGGGCGATCCTGAGCCGCCCCGGATCGCGTCTGGCGTGTTCGGCGAACGGGATACCGGAGTCGGGCGCCCAGTACATGTCCCCCGGCTGGTGGTGGGCGAGCACGTCGAGCAGGGCCGCCGCGTCGGCGACGTTCCGGGCCAGCGGCCCGCTGGCCGACAGGCCCGCCAGATCCGGGATCATCGGGGCGAGCGACACCCGTCCGCGGCTCGGCTTGATGCCCACCAGGCCGCAGGCCGCGGCCGGGATCCTGATCGACCCCGCTCCGTCACTGCCCTGCGCGACCGGCGCGAGCCCGGCCGCCACCGCGGCCGCGGCTCCCCCACTGGACCCACCGGCCGACCTCGTGACGTCCCAGGGGGTGCGGGCCGGTGGCGCGACGGTTGGTTCCGTGTAGCAGGGCAAACCGAACTCTGGCGTATTGGTCTTACCGGACATAACGGTCCCGGCCTCGCGGAGCCGGGTGACGAGGGAGTCGTCGACGGGCGCCCGGAAATCCTGATAAGTGGCCGAGCCGAACCTCACCGGCACGCCCTTGACGAAGTTCAGATCCTTCACCGGCACCGGCACGCCGAACAGCGGCCGGTCTCCCGGGCCTTCGCTTTCGAGGTTCCGGGCCTGCTCAAGGGCCATTTCCGCAGTCACGGTCACGTAGGCGCCGACCTCGTCGGCCCGCGAGAGATAGTGGTCCGCGATCTCGACGGGAGACAGCTCGCGGGCGCGTACGGCCGCGGCGAGTTCGAGTGCGGTGAGGTCATGAATGCCGGCCACTGCCGGAAGATATCTATAGATGATGCCCTATACCAGCATGAGCGAATCAGCAAATGTTGGCCACAAAAGTATGAACCAGGCTCCACTAGGCAACAGCTTGGCGCCTCAACTACGGTCTGTTATGTGGATAGCCGTCTAGCGCCCGAAGAGGGTCACGATACGTCACCGATCTGGGTGAGCGATCGTGAGGAGCGCCCCCCGACGCGACCTGACACGCCAGCGTCGACCTACGCGCCCGTAGAGCGCGCGTCTCTGCGGAGCACCTTGCAGCAGCCCAGATATCAGGATCTGGTGCGCCGAGCAGCCATCTCCGTCGCGGTGGGGATCGTGACGGGTCTGCTGTTCGGCAGCGTCCGAACCGGCCTGGTGTTCCTGGCGCTGACAGCGATCGGGCTGACCGTCTACCGGGCCAGGACCGTGTCGTCCGTCCCGGCGTGGCGGCGGCCGTCGGTCGCGGAGCGCCGGACCGAGGCCCAACTCAAGAAGCTCGAACGCGGTGGTTACCGCACGCTCCACGCCCGGTCGATCCCCGGCAGCGACGCCCAGATCGACCACCTCGTGGTGGGCCCGACGGGGGTGTACGCCGTCGACTCGGAGAAGTGGGACCGGCGTCTTCCCGTCCGCGTGCAGTCGCACCGCAAGCTCTTCCACGGGCCCTTCAACCAGAAGCCGCGCCTCGACGAGGCACGATGGGAGGCGACCCAGGCGAGCGACCTGATCAGCAAGGCGCTCGGCCGGGAGATCACCGTCGTCCCGTCGCTGGCCATCTACGGCCCGGCCATCCCCTGGCGGATCCTCAACGTCCGCGAGGTCGACGTGTTCTCCGGCGCCATGGTCCGCAAGTGGATCACCAAGCGGGAGAAGTCGCTCACGACCTCGGAGGTCGACTCGATCTTCAAGGCCGCGGAGAACGTCCTGCCCTCGCGCTACAGCGAGGTCTGACGCAGGAACGTTCCCATCCCCTGTCCGACAGGCCCGCGCCCATCTGGGCGCGGGCCGTTTCACGTTCTGGGACCCGTGTCTCAGCGCTCGGGCGGCGGACTTACCATGTATGGACGTCGAACGTCTTCTGATCGGAGTCTGGCCATGCCCGCCCTCAGGTCTCGAACGGTCACCCACGGCAGGAACATGGCCGGTGCCCGGGCCCTGCTCCGGGCGACCGGTGTAGCCGGCAGCGACTTCGGCAAGCCCATCGTCGCGGTGGCCAACAGCTTCACCCAGTTCGTGCCGGGCCACGTCCACCTCCGCGAGGTCGGCGACGTCGTGGCGGGGGCGATCCGGGAGGCCGGCGCGATCCCGCGCGAGTTCAACACCATCGCCGTCGACGACGGCATCGCGATGGGCCACGGCGGCATGCTCTACTCGCTGCCCTCCCGCGAGCTGATCGCCGACGCGGTCGAATACATGGTCAACGCCCACTGCGCCGACGCGCTGATCTGCGTCTCCAACTGCGACAAGATCACCCCTGGCATGCTGCTGGCCGCCATGCGGCTCAACATCCCGACCGTCTTCGTCTCGGGCGGCCCGATGGAGGCCGGCAAGACCCAGATCGCCGGCAAGGGCCGCAAGCTCGACCTGATCGACCCGATGATCGCCGCCGCCGACACCGCCGTCTCCGACGAGGACCTCCTCACGATGGAGGAGGAGGCCTGCCCGACGTGCGGCTCCTGCAGCGGCATGTTCACCGCCAACTCGATGAACTGCCTCGTCGAGGCGATCGGCCTGGGCCTGCCCGGCAACGGCACGATCCTGGCCACCCACAAGGCCCGCGAGCAGCTCTACAAGGACGCCGGGAAGACGATCGTCGAGATCACCCGTCGCCACTACGAGAACGACGACTTCTCCGTCCTGCCCCGCGCCATCGCCACCAAGGACGCCTTCGAGAACGCCATGGCCCTCGACGTCGCCATGGGCGGCTCGACCAACACGATCCTCCACATCCTGGCGGCGGCCCGCGAGGCCGGGGTCGACTTCGGCCTGAAGGAGATCAACGAGATCTCGCTGCGGGTGCCGTGCCTGTGCAAGGTCGCCCCGGCGACGAACAAATACCACATCGAAGACGTCCACCGGGCCGGCGGCATCCCCGCCATCCTGGCCGAGCTCGACCGCGGCGGCCTGCTCCACCGCGACACCGTCACCGTCAACGGCGGCACCCTGGGCGACCTGCTCGACCAGTGGGACGCGATCGCCCATCCCGCCGACCTCTGGTACGCCGCGCCCGGCAACGTCCGCACGGTGAAGCCCTACTCGCAGGACAACCGCTGGGAGACCCTCGACCTCGACCGCGCCGAGGGCTGCATCCGCGACGTCGCCCACGCCTACACCAAGGACGGCGGCCTGGCCGTCCTCTACGGCAACATCGCGACCGACGGCTGCGTCGTCAAGACGGCCGGCGTCGACGAGTCGATCTGGAAGTTCTCCGGCCCGGCCGTGGTGTTCGAGTCGCAGGAGGCCGCCGTCGACGGCATCCTCGGCGACAAGGTCAAGGAGGGCGACGTCGTCGTCATCCGCTACGAGGGCCCGAAGGGCGGCCCCGGCATGCAGGAGATGCTCTACCCGACGAGCTTCCTGAAGGGCCGCGGCCTGGGCAAGGCCTGCGCGCTGGTCACCGACGGCCGCTTCTCCGGCGGCACGTCAGGCCTGTCGATCGGCCACGCCTCCCCCGAGGCGGCCGAGGGCGGCGCGATCGCCCTGGTCGAAGACGGCGACCTGATCGAGATCGACATCCCCGGGCGTTCGATCGAGCTGCGGGTGCCCGAGGCCGACCTGGCCGCCCGCCGCGAGAGGCTGCTGGCCGAGCTGGGCCGCTACCGCCCGCGCGACCGCGAGCGCCCGGTCACCGCCGCCCTCCAGGCCTACGCCGCGCTGACCACCTCGGCCAGCACGGGAGCCTCACGAGACCTCTCCCAGCTCGCGAACTAGTTCGAGAAAATGTCAGTGGGCTTATCTAAAATCGAGGTATGGCCACTGTCATTCGGCACACCGGGTCCCTGACGACCGCCGAGGTCGCCGCCCTCGCGCTCTCGCTCGCCCACCTCGGCGCCGGTCCGCAGTCCGTGACCGCGCGCCGGGGTCTGCGCCACGCCCTCGACCACATCGAGCTGGACGACGACGTGATCGCGACGACCCTGTCCACCCTGACGACCCCCCTGTCCCCCGACGTCGCCCGCCGCGCCCGCGCGGTCGCCCAGGCCATCACCTCCCGGCTGGTCGTCCGCATCCACTACCTCGACGCCGCCGGGAACCTGAGCGTGCGCGACGTCGAACCGGTCACGTGTCTCGTCCACCGCGAACACTGGTATCTGGCGGGCTGGTGCCGGCTGCGCCGGGGCATCCGCGCCTTCCGCTTCGACCGCATCATCTCGGTCGAGTCCACCGACATCCCGGCTCGCCCCCACTTACCGGAACGTTTCCTGCCGTTCCAGCGCCGGAGTAAGACTGCGGCATAACCCGCGTGTCGTGAAACCGCCGGTCAGGGCCCTCGGCCGACTCTTTGATCATGAACCCGAGGTCCCTACCGGCGGCATGCACGCAGGTCAGGCCCGCACGCCTGGCCCCCACCCGCCCGCCCTGCACCGGCGGCGGGGTGATCTCCGCTCCGGCCCGTGAGGTGCCCATGGTGTCCGACGGGGCGTTCGGCCCGGCCGACCGCCTGACCCTGACCCGTGAGGTGGCCGCCTGTCTGCGCGCCCGTCCCGGCCGCGGCGCGGTGGCGATCCACGACCGCCTCACCGGGGCCCGCTTCGCCATGGAACCGGACCCGGGCCCGTTCCCGCTGGCCAGCGTCGCCAAGGTCGCCATCCTGCTCGGCACGCTGCTCAACGCCCAGGCCCAGGGCCGCGCCCTGACGGGAGCCGAGCGGGTGCGGGCCGAGGCGATGATCCGCCGCAGCGACAACGCGGCGGCCCAGGCACTGGCGGTCGAACTGGGCGGCAAGGAGGGCATGACCCGGCGGCTCCGCGACCTCGGCGTCGACCAGACCTGGCCCCAGACCGCCTGGGGCACCACCCTCAGCCACCCGGCCGACCAGCTGAAACTCCTCGACCTGCTGACCTCCCCCGACGGCCCCCTCGCCGTCGAGAACCGCCTCTACGCCCGTGCCCTCATGACCTCGGTGGAGCCTTCGCAGGCGTGGGGCGTCAGCGCGGCCGCCCTGCCCGGCGAGCAGGTCGCGATCAAGAACGGCTGGATGCCGGTGCGGGCCCATGGAGGGAGGTGGGTGGTCAACAGCGTCGGCCACCTGTCGTCGGACTCCTCCGACCTGCTCATCGCGATCCTGACGGAACGCAGTCCCGACACGGAGACCGGCATCAGAACCGTCCAGGAGGTGGCGGAGCTGGTGATCTCCGCCATGCGCCCCTGATCTCCAGCCTGACAGTGTTCCGCACCACACGGCCCCGCTTGCGGCCGGCTGCCGGGTCAGCCGCAGCAGCCTCCGCCGCAGCACCCGCCGCCACCGCTTGCCGAAGGCCTGGGGGCCGACGAGCCGGAGGCGGTGCCCGTCACGGCGACGGTGGAGAGGAGTTTGACCGTGTCGTCGTGGCCGCCGGGGCACGGCGCGGGGGCGTTGGCCTCGGCCATGGGGCGGTTGAGTTCGAAGGTCGAACCGCAGGCGCGGCAGCGGTAGTCATATCGAGGCATGCCACCAGAGTAAGGGGCTCAGGCGTAGGACACCGAGGCGTAGTCGCCCACGGGGACGTAGCCGAGTTTCCGGTAGATCG
This sequence comes from Herbidospora cretacea, assembly GCF_001570605.1. Lineage (GTDB taxonomy): Bacteria > Actinomycetota > Actinomycetes > Streptosporangiales > Streptosporangiaceae > Herbidospora > Herbidospora cretacea. The sequence continues at coordinate 51,281 of NZ_BBXG01000025.1, forward strand.
AGTTCGAGGTCGGGTTGGACAGATCGGTGAAGAGCAGGACCTCGGAGGCTCCCGCCGCCAGGGCCGCGGCCGTCGCCGTGTGGGTGACCGCCGAGCCGTAGCCGTGCCCCCGGTGCTCGGGCGGGGTGTAGACCGGGCCGATGCGGGACATCCCGGCGATCGGCTGGGAGAAGCCGGCCACGGAGACGGGGGCGCCACCCTCGTCGGCCCAGTAGACGAGTTCCTCCCGGTTGGTCCGGGCCGAGACCACGGGGGTCGGGTCGGTGTCGCGGTCGACGTGGGCCTCGTCCTGGAACGCGCGGAACCAGCCGACGAGATGGCCCAGGTCGCGGGCGGTGGCCGTACGGGACGAGCCGGAAGCCGTGTGCGGGGCCAGGGTGGTCAGACGGTGGAGGCGCTCGCTGCGGCGGCGGGTCTCGGGGCGCCACCAGAGGCGGGTGAAGGCGTCGGCCACGTCGAGGGGGGCGGAGATGCCGGGGATCGCGTGGTCCGCGGCGATCAGCTCGCGGACCAGGGAGCCCAGGGCGCTGGTCGGGACCGCCCCCAGCAGGAGCGGATAGGGCGGGGTGTGCAGGACCGCGCCGGCGATGTCGTCGCCGTCGACGAACCAGCCGCAGAGGTTGTCGTCACGGAAGACGCCGCCCCGCAACCCCCGCAACACGGTCAGCGGGACCGTGTTGCGGACGGGGTCGCGGAGCAGCCAGTCTTCGGCGTCACCGGGGAAATCGGTGACGTCGTCGCTCAGAACCCAGGTCATGATCCGGATCCTAGGCCGCCGACTCCTCGAGGTAGGGGGCCCATTGCGGGTCTCCGTCGAGCTGCGCGCCGATCAGCCTCCAGTGGGGCCCGTGAGGGACCGCCGGAGGCACCCGGAGCTGCCAGCCGATCTCCTCCAGGAGCTTGTCGGCCTTGCGATGGTTGCAGGGCATGCACGACGCCACGCAGTTCTCCCACGTGTGCGGGCCGCCCTTGGATCGGGGGATGACGTGGTCGATCGTCTCGGCCCGCTGCCCGCAGTAGGCGCAGCGGAAGTCGTCGCGGCGCATCAGCGCCGCCCGCGTGAGCGGGATTCTCGACCGGTAGGGAATGCGGACATAGCGACGGAGCCGGATCACCGACGGGATGTCGAGCGTCCGGGTCGCCGATCGGAGCACACCCCCGCGACCGTCACGGTGGACGATGTCGGCCTTCTCCCGGAGCACGAGCACGATCGCCCGGTGCATCGAGAGAGTGGTCAGTGGCTCGTAGGTGGCATTGAGGAGGAGAACCTGGCGCATCAGCCGACCTCCTCGGCCGTGGCTGTGCGCCGAAGTTGCGGCCCCGCCTGTTGGGACTCAGGTCGTTCTTTCACACGGACCTCCGCCGGACGGCCCAGCGGATGGTCACCACGGCACCGCCCTCAACCAAAGTGTGTCCTTTGCGAAGACAAGTCCGCCACCCCATAACCTGGGCAACTGGTACGCCTGATGCTCTTTATGCCCCGGCGATCATCTTTTTACTCCCCCCGCCAGGCGTGTCGGCCAACGGTGTCGGGCTGTCGGCGGGCTGCCTTAGAGTGCCAGGCATGACGCGACCTTCCTACCCCGCCGCCAGGCGTGCCGACGTGGCCGACGTGCTCCACGGCACCTCCGTGCCCGATCCCTACCGGTGGCTGGAGGAGCCGGCGTCCCCGGAGGTCGCCGACTGGCTGGCGGCGCAGGCCAAGCTGTTCGGCGAGGCCGAGATGGCCGGGCGCGAGCGGTTCCGCGGCCGGGTGGCCGAGCTGCTGAAGTCGGGCTCGGTCGGGGTGCCGGCCTGGCGCGGCGCGCGGCGGTTCTTCATGCGGCGCACGCCCGAGCAGGAGCACGCCGTGCTCTACGTCGTCGAGGCCGACGGGGCCGAGCGGGCCCTGCTCGACCCGATGGCGCTCGACCCGAGCGGCCTCACCACTCTCGACACCTGGCAGCCCGACAAGGAAGGCCGCCTGCTGGCCTACCAGATCTCGGTGGGCGGCGACGAGGAGTCGAAGCTCTACGTGATGGACATCACGAGCGGCGAGATCGTCGAGGGGCCGATCGACCGCTGCCGCTACTCCCCCGTGGCCTGGCTGCCCGGCGGTGAGCGGTTCTACTACGTCCGGCGGCTGGCCCCCGAGTTGCTGCCCGAGGGCGAGGAGCAGTTCCACCGGCGGGTCTACCTCCACACGGTCGGCGGCTCGCCCGACGACGACGTCATGATCTTCGGGGAGGGGCGGGAGAAGACCAACTACTACGGCGTCTCGGTCTCCCGCGACGGGTCGTGGCTGACGATCTCGGCCTCCCTCGGCACCGCCCCGCGCAACGACCTGTGGCTGGCCGACCTGCGCGAGGGCGACATCGCCGCGCCCGAGCTGGTGACCGTCCAGGAAGGGGTCGACGCCCAGACGGGGCTCCACTTCGGCCGCGACGGGCGGCTCTACGTCTTCACCGACCGCGACGCGCCCCGCGCGCGGGTCTGCGTGACCTCGCCGGCCGAGCCGGGCTACGAGTCGTGGCGTGACCTGCTGCCCGAAGACCCCGAGGCGGTGCTGAGCGACTACGCCATCCTCGACGACCTCGACGAGCCGGTCATGCTGGCGGGCTGGACCCGCCACGCCATCTCCGAGATCACGATCCACCGGCTCGACACCGGCGAGCGCATCGGCTCGGTGCCCACCCCCGGCATCGGCACGATCGGCGGCATCTCCGAGCGCCCCGAGGGCGGCCACGAGGCCTGGTTCGGCTACACCGACAACACCACCCCGCCGACGATCCAGCGCTACGACGCCAGGACCGGCGAGACCACCCTGTGGGCGGCCTCCCCCGGTTCGGTCGAGGTGCCCGAGGTGAAGACCGAACACCTGGTCTACCCCTCGTCCGACGGCGCCGAGGTCCACCTCCTGGTGATCTCCCCGGTCGACCGCGAAGGGCCGCGCCCGACCATCCTCAACGGCTACGGCGGGTTCGGCATCTCCATGACGCCCGGCTATTCGGCGTCGGTGCTGAGCTGGGTCGAGGCGGGCGGCGTCTACGCGATCGCCCAGCTCCGAGGGGGTGGCGAGCAGGGCGAGGAGTGGCACCGCGACGGCATGCTGGCCAACAAGCAGAACACCTTCCGCGACTTCGAGGCCGCCGCCGAGTTCCTGATCGCCCAGGGGATCACCACGCCCGCGATGCTCGGCATCTCCGGGGGCTCCAACGGCGGCCTGCTCGTGGGCGCGGCGCTGACCCGCCGCCCCGACCTGTTCGCCGCCGTCGTGTGCTCCGCGCCGCTGCTCGACATGATCCGCTACGAGAAGTTCGGGCTCGGCGCGACCTGGAACGTCGAATACGGCTCGGCCGACGACCCCGAGGAGTTCGGCTGGCTGTGGGCCTACTCGCCCTACCACCACGTGAAGGAGGGCGTCGACTACCCGGCGACCCTGTTCACCGTGTTCGCCAGCGACACCCGCGTCCACCCGCTCCACGCCTGGAAGACCGCCGCGGCCCTCCAGCACGCCACGACCGGCGACCGGCCGATCCTGCTCCGCAACGAGGCCGAGGCGGGCCACGGGGCGCGCGCGGTCAGCAAGAGCGTCGAACTCGCCGCCGACCAGCTCGCCTTCTTCGCCACCCACTTGGGCCTCAAGGCCTGATCACCGGCCCCACGGAGGAAGGTCCCGGGCCATACCCGGGCCTTCCTCTCCGGGCCGCACATCGATTTCTCTCGCGGGCCGCAGATCGGCTCAAGATCCTTTTCGGTTACGGCTCCGCCTGCCCTCACCCCGGCCGCCGCCTCCGGCAGGGACCGCACCCGGCGCCGACGCCCGTTCCCGCCGCGCGCCGCAACGGCGGATCTCCGACGCCACGACCGGAGCCGGAGGGCGGCCCGGACCCCCTAGCGGGGGAAGATCACCGTCTTGTGGCCGTCGAGGAGGATCCGGTGGTCGGCGTGCCACTTGACGGCTCGGGCCAGGGCCTGGGATTCCAGGTCCTTGCCGATGGCCACGAGGTCCTCCGGTGAGTGGGTGTGGTTCACCCGGGCGACCTCCTGCTCGATGATCGGGCCCTCGTCGAGGTCGGCGGTGACGTAGTGGGCGGTGGCCCCGATGAGTTTCACGCCGCGGGCGTGGGCCTGGTGGTAGGGGCGGGAGCCCTTGAACGACGGCAGGAACGAGTGGTGGATGTTGATCACCCGGCCGGCCAGCTTGCCGCACAGGTCGGCCGACAGGACCTGCATGTAGCGGGCCAGCACCACCAGGTCGGCGCGGTAGTGGTCGACCAGGGTGAGGATCTCCTGCTCCTGGCGCTCCTTGGTGGCGGGCGTGACCGGCAGGTGGTGGTAGTCGATGCCGTGTGACTGGGTGAGCGGGCGCAGGTCGGGGTGGTTGGAGGCGACCGCGACGATCTCGATGCCGAGGGTCTTCGACCTGACCCGGTAGAGCAGGTCGTTGAGGCAGTGGTCGAACTTGGAGACCAGGACCAGCACCCGGGGCAGGACCGCCCGGTCGAACAGCTGGAGTTCCATGCCGAAGTCGGGCGCGAGGGCGGCGAAGTCGCCGCGCAGCTCGTCGGCGGCGACCTCCGCGGTGAACTGCACGCGCATGAAGAATCGTTCGGAGACGGGGTCTCCGAACTGCTGGCTCTCGGTGATGTTGCAGCCGTGGCGGGCCAGCAGCCCGGAGACGGCGGCGACGACTCCGGGACGGTCGGGGCACGAGAGCGTCAGCACGTATTCGGCGGTCATTTTCCGCAAACCTTCAGTCGACGGGGTGACTCGGACGGAGAATGATACCCGGCCCGACACCGGTGGATGGGGGACAGACGGTGGCTGAGACCAGACCGGCGGCGCGTGTCGTCTGCCTCGACGGCGACGGCCGGGTGCTCCTCCTCCGATGGCACGACCATGTCAGCGACGAGACCTTCTGGGAACCCCCGGGCGGCGGCATCGATCCGGGCGAGTCCCCGCTGGCGGCGGCCCGCCGCGAACTCGCCGAGGAGACCGGCCTCCCGGGCGAGGCGGTCGAGGACCTCTGGGTGCCGGTGGAACGCGATTTCCACTGGCTGGGCGTCCACTACGTGAAGACCGAGCCGTTCTTCCTGGCCAGGTTCGCGGGGACGCCGCAGGTCGCGAGCGCCGACCTCACCGCCGAGGAGACGGGCACCTACCGGGGGCACGCCTGGCACACCCCCGACTCGCTCGACACGCTGCCCGAACGGGTGGAACCGCCGAACCTGCGCGACGTCATCGAACGCTTGCTGTGATCGCGATCAGGGTGGCCCCGCCGAGCAGGACCGCGATGGCCGTCGGCGGGCTCACCGACGCGATCAGCAGGCCGCCCGCGAGCGGCCCGAGGGCGACCCCGGCGGTCTCCAGCAGCATGTCGACCGACTTGACCCGGGCCAGCATGCCCGGCGGCACCTCGGTGAACATGTAGGTCCCCACCGCCACGTTCCCGACGATCCCGGCGAAGGTCATCGCGAACGAACTGACCGCGAAGGTCACCGGCGTGAACCAGAAGACCAGCGGGACCAGGGCCGCCACCCACGCCCACAGGCTGAGTTGGAACAGGCGGTAGCCGTACCGGCGGAAGAACCACTGGGCGCAGGCCGCGCCGGCCAGGCCGCCCGCGCCGGTGGCGGCGAACGCGGCGGCGGTGGCCGCGGCCGTGACGCCGCGTTCCTGCATGACGGCAAGGTAGACGAGGAAGAGCGCGTGCACGATCGCGTTCCCCAGGCCCAGCAGCGTGGTGGTGGCGCGCAGGAAGCGGTCGCGGGCGAGCCACCGCAGGCCCTCGGCCACCTCGGCGAGCAGGGATTTCTCCGTACGGGCCGCCGGTGGCACCGGGCGCAGGAAGGCCAGCGTGAGGATCGAGGCCGCCGAGGTGACCGCACCGCCGACGAACGGCACGGCGTGGCCCAGGCCGAACAGCAGGCCCCCGACCGGGCGGCCGAGGAGCCCGGCCACGCTGGTCCTGGCCTCGTTCCCGGCCAGCGCGCCGGCGATCCTGGGCTGGTCGACGATGCCGCGCAGCAGGTTCACCTCGGCCAGCGAGTAGATCACCGCCGCCGTGCCGTCGGCCAGGGCGACCAGCGCGAACAGGGCGAAGCCGACCTCCCCGGCGACCACCCCGCTCACCACCACGGCGACCATCGCGAGCGCGGTGGCGAGCCGGGCGGTCTCCGCGCCGATCATCAGCGTGCGGGCGTCGCGGCGGTCGACGTACACCCCTCCCGGCAGGTAGAGGACCAGGTAGGGGACCATGCCGAACGAGGCGATCAGGCCGGCCGCGACCGGGGAGTCCAAGACGGCCAGGGCCAGCAGCGGGTAGGCGATCGCGGTGGCCCGGGTGCCGAGGAACGAGATCGTCGAACCCGTCCAGAACAGGACGTAGTCGCGGATCATGAACCGAGGGCGTGCCGGATGTCGGGGTCGTCGGGGTCGAGGTCGCAGGCCCTTCTCAGGTCCTCCCGGGCGGTCTCCTCCCGGCCCAGGGCCCGGTGGGCGACGGCGCGGTTGAAGTAGACGGCGGCGTTCTCGTCGAGTTCCAGGGATCTGGTGAGGTCGGCGACGGCGCCGGTGGGGTCGCCGGACTCGTACCGGAGGATGCCGCGGTTGGCCCAGATGGAGGCCAGGCCGGGGGCGCCTTCGAGGGCCACGTCGAAGGCGGCCATCGCGGCCGCGTGGTCGCCCTGGGCGGTTTCGAGCTGGCCGAGCACGGCGTGGAGGTGGGGGTTGCGCGGATCGAGCGCGAGACCCGCCACGACGTCGGCGCGGGCGGCCTCGTGGTCGTCGAGCATCTCCAGGATGCCGGCGCGGTTCACGTAGGCGTTGAGGAAGCCGGGGTCGAGGTCGATGACGTGGTCGAAGTCGGCTTTCGCGCCCTCCAGGTCGCCTTGGCCCAGGCGCAGTTCGCCCCGGTTGTAGTAGGCCTCCGGCAGCGGCGGGCTGACCGCGATCGCGGTCTCGTAGTCGGCCAGCGCGGCGTCGGTGTGGCCCAGGCGCAGGCGCAGGTTGCCCCGGTCGAGGTAGTGGTCGGGGACGGCCGGGTCGTAGGCGATGGCCCGGTCGAGGTCGTGCAGGGCTTCCTTGGGGTGGCCCAACGTGGCCAGGAGCTGGGCGCGGTTGGCGTGCAGGACCATGCGGTGGAGCGGGTGGGCGCCGTCGGGGAGTTCGTCGGCCAGGGCGATCGCCGACTCGACCAGGTCGAGGGCGGCGTCGAGGCGGCCCTGCCGGAGCTCGATCAGGGCTTTGCCGTTCTGGTCGAAACCGAGCTTGAAGGCGCGTTCGCGCGGGTCGGGGAGGATCGTGGAGATCGCGATGGCCTCGTTGATCCAGGCGGTCGCCCGGCCGAGGTCGCGCTGGGCGGGGTCGGGGTGGCGGGCGTCGAGCATCGCGGTGCCGTAGGCCGACGACGCGTGGACGGCCGGGTCGAGGCTGGTGCGGCGCGCCTGGTCGTACACGACCAGGGCCTCTGACCGGCGGCCCAGGCCGCCCAGAGCGGTCGCGGTGCGCTGCGCGAACCGCCACCAATCAGGCGAACCGGCTTCGGAGAGCGCCAGTCCCCGCTGCCCGAGGTCCACGACGGCGTGCAGGAAGCCCTCCCCCACGCAGCGGTCGACGGCGGCCCACAGCGCCTCGACGGCGGCGGCCGGGTCGCTGCCCCGCTCGAGGTGCCACGGGAGCGCGCCGAGCATCTCCTCCCACCCGAGCTCCGCGGCGCGGCGGTCGTGGAGCTCCTTCCGCACGGCCGGATCGAGCGCCTCGTAGGCGGCCCACGCCTCCGGATCGCCGGTGGTGCCGTCGGAGGCGATCACGTCGGCGGGCGCCGACGAGGCCTCGACCATGACCACGGTGACGCCGGGCAGCCGCCGCGACAGCACCTGGAGCAGCTCCAGATCGGTCGGGTCGGCCTCGTGGACGTTGTCGGCCACCAGCGAGACGCCTTCGGGCATGACGGCCAGGGCCAGCTCGGCGATGCCGTTGGCCAGGCGCAGCGTGCGGCGCGGCGCCGGGACCAGGATGCGCTCGTCTTCCGGGAGCGTCGCGTCGATCGGACGCCGTCGTCCCGGGGCTCGCTCGCGCATACCCGGGAGAACGGCGTCGATCTCGATGTCGTATCGGTCGGCAAGGCCGGGGGAACGCTCCAGTGCCTCGGTCACGAGCACACGGAGCAGTGCTCCGCCGAACGTGTAGGGCCCGCGCAGCCGCCGATGCGCGTTGACGGCGGCCATGAACAGAGGTGGCGCCCCGAGCGTGCGGAGCGCCGCCGAGCGGTCACGAGAGAGGTCTCCCCGAACCCAGATCTGCCGAGGCCCGGCACTCACCCCTTGTGGATGACGCTCGCGGTCCCGGTGAGTTTCACCGTGCCGGGCTTGCGGACAATGATCTTCTTCATCGTGCCTCTTTCCCCGCTAAAGGGTTCCCCACTTTGGGCAACAACGCACAATTATTAGTACGATTGTGCGTTTCGCCAATAGTAGAGACCGACTATCTGGGGGTGAATTCCGAAGAACGGGCAGAAGTCAGGATTTTCTCCCCATAAAGCACAACCGAAACGCCTCTTTCCTCCCTGCACACTTCGCGCCACCCGTACTTCCGGTAGAGCGACACCGCGGCGCCCTGCTGCAGGGTCGTGTCACCGCGCAGCACCGAATAGCCCAGCTCATGGGCCCGTTCCTCCAGGGTCTCCAGGATCAGCGCGCCGTAGCCGCGCCGCTGGTGGTCGGGGTGGACGCGCAGGCGGCACATCTCGGCCACCTCGTCGTCGACCCGGCGCAGGCCGCCCATCGCGGCGATGCGGCCGTTGGGCAGCTCGCCCACCAGGAACTCGCCCCGGTCGTCGAGGTAGACCTCTTTGATCCGGGGGAGGTCGTCGTCGTAGTAGACCCCGTCGCCGGGGGCCAGGCCGACCTGGGCCAGGCCCAGTTGGTGGAGCTCCCACACCTTGTCGAGATCGGTCAGGCCGAAGCGGCGCACCCGCAAGGGGGCCGTCATATGTTCATCGGCAGGTCGTCGAATGTGACCGGCGCGCGGAGCAGCGCCTCGTTCTTCAGGTCGTCGAGCCCCGGCACGTCGTTGCCGTTCTTCGCGACGACCGCCTTGATCAGATCGCCGACGCGACCCATGACCAGCTCCGTCCGGTGGATGTGGTCGATGCGGTGGAGGGCGTCGAGGCCCTGCTTGACCGCCTCTTCGGGGTCTCCCTCCAGCAACCGGCACATGGCCAGGTCGATGCGGATGAGGGTCTGGTCGAGGGGCTCGCCGGCGTACTGGCCCAGAGCCTGTTCCAGCACCACGTCGGCCTCGAGGGTCTCGCCCAGCTTGACCAGGACGTCGCCCTGGTAGAAGTAGAGCTGCCGCTCGGTGTATCCGAACGCGGCGTCCTCCTGCTCCGAGGGCACCATCTGGGCGAAGGCCGCCCGCGCCCGGGACAGGGCCCGCTTGGCCTGCTCGACGACGTCCTTCTTCTGGCCGGTCGCCCCGGCGAGCATCGCCAGCGCGCGGGCCTCCACGACCGGGGCCATCGTCTTGGCCGCGCACGGGGTCTGCCCCGCCAGGTCGCGGCTCTTCTTCGCGAGGGTCAGGGCCTCACGCGGGTCGCCGTAGTAGAGCGGCACCAGGGATTCGCGGGCGGTCACCCACGCCCGCAGCGCGCGGTCGCCGGTCTCGTCGGCGGCGGTGCGGCCGGTGCGGAAGAAGGTCCGGGCGAGCCGGTGGTCGCCCAGGTCGATCAGGATCATGCCGGTCAGGCCCGATAACTGCGCCGCCATGCGGCACAGCCGCTCCTGCAGGTCGACCGGCTGCCGCCGCTCCAGCGCCTTGCGGATCGCGGAGAACTCGAGCTGCACGTCGCAGAGCAGGCGTAAGGGCGGGGTGTTCATGTATTGCCGGCCGAAGCCGATGGTGGCCTCTTCCCACTGGTCGAGCATCGCCGGGGAAACCGTGGCGGACACCATGACGTCGTCCATCTTGCGCCGGTTGTTCTCCGTGGCGGCGAGCACCTGGGCGTCGAGCCCAACCGCCGTCGCACCGGCACCACCGGCGAGGAGCTTCAGCAGCGTCCTCCGTAGCACGTTCTCGTCCTCCTCGCCCCCGCCCTGCGCGGAGCCACCGCCGTCCGTCTGGAGCAGCAGTTCGCGCGGGACCGGGGAAACGTCGGGTCTTACCTCTTGGGGGTCGCCGCCGCGTACGACGCCCGGCATCCGGTGGCCGTGGCCGCAGATGCACGGACCCTCATATCCGAGGGCGACCGGTTCAACCCGGTAGACGGTGCACAGGTAATGGAGGTATTCGGGTCCGGGCCGCTTGAGCCCCGACTCGTACGCCGACAGGAGGGTCTCCCCGATCCCCGGAGGGTTCTTGCCGTCTCGCTCGAAGAGAGCGCGTACCTGCTCGATGACGTCGGCCAGGGCGATGCCGTGCGAGAGGCGGTGGCATTTGATCCGGGACGTACCGAACTGAACCGAGCATGCCTCGAAGATCTCCTCGGCGATGCTCGCCAGACTCCGCCCGTTGGCCAGGCCCCTGGCCCGCACCCGCCGGGCGGTCTCCGTTTCCTTGTGCTGCCTGCCGGACATACCGGCCCCTCTCCGTGGCCGGCCGTACGCGCCGTCCACATGTCCCGACCGGTCCACAATTCGTTGACACAGCGTAACCTTGAGGTTGCACTGCGCCCAGAAGAAATAATGGACCAGATTTGGTGTGGCCCGGATCTGCAATAGAACGTGCTGATAGAGGATCGTCCACCGGCGGACGACTTTCTTCAACCCACTTGGTGTTAACCGCATCCAACGCCCGCTTATCGCCTCGTTGACCCATCAAGCCGGGTGAGTCATCTTGGGCCAACCAGCACCGAACACAAGGTTCGGAATGCGGGAGAGGAAGGACGAATCGTTGGGGGAGGACGATTTCGGGCATCTGGAGCGCCTCGCTTCGGAGCTCGACTCGCGGGGACTCCTCGCACGGGTCGTAACCACCCAAACGGGGCGGGCCTTCGTGCGAGTGATCAACCCGAAGGCGACGAGTCTCACCGAGAACGTCGTCTGCAAGTCGGCCGACTACTGGTGGTCCTGGGGGGAACGGATGCATCGCGTCGATGATCCGGCCGGAGCCGCCACGAAAGTCGCCCGAGTTCTCGCCGCGGTGGGCGAGTAGATCGCAGACGGCGACGGGCCGGGTGAAGCGCAGTCACCCGGGGCCCGCCGCCACCGCCGCGGCCCCACGGAGCCGGCGGGCGGCCCGGTGCGGAACGTTCCCTCGGGAACGTTGTGGCCGGCCCGCCGGCTCCGAATCTCCTCACGGTTTCCACGGTTTTCCCTGGTCTGCCGCCCGCTGACGCGGGTGGCACTGGGGGGGATCCCCCTCTCGGAGAAAGGCACGAGACACGCTTCCGGGTGCGCGTCTCCGCCCCGCTGACCGCCACAGGAGCACCCGTCCCGCCGCCCTCCGCGGCCCGGTGGGACGATGCTCACGTCCCCCGGCGTGAATGTGACGACAGCCGGTTCGATCGGCAATATGGGTGCAGGCCTGCCCGAAACCGACGAGCCGATCCGAGGGGGATCCACTCCGTGTTCCTGCTCTCCCCGAGCCCTTCCCCGTCCCCTACGCAAACGGGCCTTCTGCCCGACGCCGGGACCGCAGCCAAGACCCTGTGCGAGACGGACGAACTCGGGATCTGCAATGTGGTCAGCAGCTGGATACCCAACGCCGACTGGGCCAAGATCATCGCCGGTCTGATCGGCGCGGGCATCGCGGTCATCCTGATTCTGCTGGTCGCCGTGCTGCTGCGCGCGATCGTGCACCGCCTGATCAAGCGCATCACCACCCGCGCCTCCTCCGTGTCGATGCCGGAGCGGCTGCGGTCCCGGTTCGGCGGTCCCCAGGAGGGCCTGGACGCGATCCTCGCCGAACGCCGCCGTCAGCGCTCCGAGACGCTGGGCTCCGTCCTGCGGCACGTCACGTCGATAGTGATCCTCGGCACCGCCCTGCTGATGATCATCTCCCGACTCGGACTCGACCTGGCGCCCCTGCTGACCAGCGTCGGAATCCTGGGCGTGGCCATAGGGTTCGGCGCCCAGGAGCTCGTCAAGGACTTCATCGCCGGCATGTTCATGCTGATGGAGGACCAGTACGGCGTCGGCGACGTGGTCGACGTCGGCGTCACCACGGGCACCGTCGAGGCGGTCAGCCTGCGCATCACCCGGCTCCGCGACGTCGACGGCAAGGTCTGGTACGTCCGCAACGGCACCATCACCCGGGTCGCCAACGAGTCGCAGGGCTGGTCGCGCGCCCTCGTGGACATCCCCGTGGCCTACGACTCCGACGTGGCCCAGACCAGGGAACTGCTGGTCGGCGTGACCACGGAGATGTGGGAGGAGCAGGACTACCGCGACACCATCATCGTCGAGGAGCCCCAGGTCTTCGGCATGGAGCAGATCTCCGGGACGGCCATCGTCTTCCGCGTCGTCGCCAAGACCGCGCCGGGCAAGCAGCACGAGGTGGCGCGCGAGTTGCGGACCCGGATCAAGAGGGCCTTCGACGCGCGTGGCATGGCCATCGCCACGATCGCGTGACACCGGCACTCGGGAGCTGTTTTAACCTGAACGGGTGAGCAGCGAGCAGACGTTTTACGACCTCGTCGGCGGCGAAGAGACCTTCAACCGCCTGGTTCGGCGATTCTACGAAGGCGTCCGCGAAGACCCGCTGCTCAAACCCCTCTATCCCGACGACGACTTCGAGGGCGCCGAAGATCGTCTGCGGATGTTCCTGGTGCAATATTGGGGTGGCCCGAATACCTACAGCGTCGAGCGCGGCCACCCCCGGCTTCGCATGCGCCACGCCCCGTTCGTGATCGGCGAGGCCGAGCGCGACGCCTGGCTGAGGCACATGGGCGACGCCGTCAACGAGCTCCAGCTCCCCGCCGAGCAGGAGAGCAAGCTGTGGCAGTACCTGGTTTACGCCGCCCACAGCCTGGTAAACGCATGAGATGACCTCCCCCTGGTGGCGTGACGCCGTCGTCTACGAGATCTACGTCCGCAGCTTCGCCGACGCCTCGGGAGACGGCGTCGGCGACCTCCCCGGAGTGACGAGCCGTCTCCCCTATCTGGCCGAACTGGGCGTCGACGCCATCTGGCTGACGCCCTTCTACACCTCGCCGATGGCCGACGGCGGTTATGACGTGGCCGATTACCGCGACGTCGATCCCCGTTTCGGCACTTTGGCCGATTTCGACGCCCTGGTCGAGGCGGCCCACGGGCTGGGCCTGCGGGTGATGATCGACATCGTCCCGAACCACAGCTCGATCGACCACCCGTGGTTCCAGGAGGCGCTGCGCGGCGTCAAGCGCGACCGCTACATCTTCCGGCAGACCACCAACGACTGGCAGTCGGTCTTCGGCGGCCCGGCCTGGACCCGCGTCGCCGACGGCTCCTACTACCTGCACCTGTTCGCCCCCGAGCAGCCCGATTTCAACTGGCGCAACCCCGAGGTGCACGCCGAGTTCCTCGACGTCCTGCGGTTCTGGCTCGACCGGGGCGTCGACGGCTTCCGGATCGACGTGGCCAACGGCCTCTACAAGGCCGAGGACCTGCCCGACACTTCGGCCGGGTTCGTCTCGGACAGCCCGATGTCGAGCCGCCCCGAGGTGCACGGCGTCTACCGGGAGTGGCGGGCCCTCATGGACACCTATCCCGGCGACCGGGCGTTCGTGGGCGAGGTGTGGACCGACACTCCGGAGGACCTCGCTCTCTACGTGCGTCCGGACGAACTCCACCAGAGCTTCAACTTCGCCTGGCTGAAGGCCCCGTGGTCGGCCGACGCGTTCCGGGCGGTGATCGACAAGACGCTGACCGAGATCGCCGCCCCGACGTGGGTGCTGTCCAACCACGACGTCGTGCGCCATGTGACCCGCTACGGCGAGGGATCGCTGTCGCCGTCGGGCGGAGTGGATCGGGCGAAAGCCGCACTCCTGGCCATGTTGGCCCTCCCCGGGTCGGCATACCTCTACCAGGGGGAGGAACTCGGCCTCCCCGAGGTAGTGGAAATTCCTCCGGACAGGCGGCAGGACCCCACCTTCTTCCAGACCGGCGGCGAGCTCCCCGGCCGCGACGGCTGCCGCGTCCCCCTGCCGTGGTCGGGCTCCGCGAGCCCCTACGGCTTCGGCACGGGAGAGCCGTGGCTTCCCCAGCCGTCGAGCTGGGCGCTGCTGACCGCCGAGCGCCAGTCGGCCGATCCGACCTCGACGCTGTCCTTCTACAAGGCGGCGCTGGCCTGGCGGAAGCAGATCATGTCCGGCGACGGGATCGAGTGGCTCCCCGGCCCGGCCGACACGCTGTTCTTCCGCCGGGGCTCGGCGATCTGCGCGGTCAACTGCGGCGACGAGGCGGTGCCGCTGCCCGGCCACAAGGAGATCGTCCTGGCGACGACCCCGCTGACCGACGGCCTCCTCCCGCCGGACGGCGGAGCCTGGCTGCTGACCTGAGACTTGTCCCGAGGAGGAAAAATTTCCACCTCGGGACTTCTCCCGGGAACTTCCCTCCCGGGTGAGGTTTCTTCACCCCGGCGTCAGCGCGACGGACGGGAGAGCGCATCCGGAGCGGAGGCGGAGGCGGTGAACACCACCGATTCAACGGGGACCACCGCATCGGTGTCGTCGACGAAGGTGACGCGGACCGGCCGGTCGCCGACCGCCGAGCGCCGCAGGACGGTGGGGCCCGAGCTCGGCGGCCGGTGCTCGTCGCCCCACTGCTGGAGGGCGGCGAGGACGACGAGCAGCTTCTCCCCGGCCGGGGTCAGGTGGTAGCTGTAGCGGGTGCGCGCGCCCGGCTCCCGGTAGGGCTGCTTCTCCAGCACGCCCGCGTCCAGCAGGACGTTCAGGCGGTTGCTGAGGATGTCGGGCGCGATGCGCAGGCCGTCGCGGAAGTCGGCGAAGCGGGTGGTCTTCCGCAGGACCGCCTCGCGCAGGATCAGGATGGTCCACTTGTCGCCGACGACCTCGATCGTGCGGGCGATCGAGCAGAGCTCCTCGGACGCGCAACTGACATCACTCATGTCCACCAGCCTAGTTCCTGAGTAGCGCATCCCTACTCAGTGGGGGGACTACCGGGCGACCGGCAGTCCCGGGTAGAGCAGGTCGAGCCCGCCGGACAGGGCCGACCTGACGTTGCGGCTCGTGTCGTCGGCGAGCACTTCGAGAGCGCGCTCCTGGACGCCGTCGAGGGCGAGGCCCGCGACCCACGCCGGGTCGACCTTGTCGGCGCTGTCGACGTGGCCGGCCATGTCGGTGTCCATGTAGCCGACGTGGAGCGCCGTGACGTCGATGCCGGCGGAGGCGAGCTCCTGGCGGATCACGTTGGTCATGCCCAGCTCGGCGGCCTTGGCGGCGCTGTAGCCGCCCACCGTGGGGAAATGGACCCAGGACAGGACGGACAGGACGTTGAGGATCGCCCCTCCCCCGTTGGCCGTGAGGACCGGGGCGAAGGCCCGGGTGACGTTGAGGGTCCCGAAGTAGTGGGTCTCCATCTCCAGCCGGATGTCGGCGATGTCGCCGGTGACCAGACCCGCGTTGGTGCTGATGCCGGCGTTGTTGATCAGCAGGGTGACGTCGGGCGCGCTCTCCGCCGCCTTCGCCACCGAGTCGAGGTCGGTGATGTCCAGCTGGATCGGCACCACACCCGGCAGGTCGACCGACTCGGGCCGCCGCGCGCCCGCGTAGACCTTCGCGGCCCCGCGCTTGAGCAGTTCGGCGGCCAGGCTCCGGCCGAGCCCGCGGTTGGCGCCGGTCACCAGTGCGACGGAGTTCGTGATGTCCATAGTTGAATCCCCCTCTGAGTCCTGAATACGTATCCAGAACCTAGCCCATCTGAGTAGGCATCTACAACTCAGGGGGTCGCCTCGCCGAGGAACGCGGGGATCTCGCGCAGGCAGGCCATCGCGTCGGGGTAGAGCTTCACCTCGGCGTGCCGGGCGCGCATGTACACGCTGTGGACGTTGCCGATGAACGCGCCGGTGGCACCGGTCCGCCGGCCGCACTCGTCGAAGGCGACCCGCCGGATGTCCTCCATGCGGGCGCGGGCGAAGGCGGGGCGTGCCGCCACGTCGTCGCGGACCTGGGTCAGCCACGCCGCCGTGACCGGCTCGCCGTCCAGGGTCAGGCCTTCGGCGGCGAACAGGTCCGCGGCCAGCGCCAGCGCCCGGCGCATCGCCCCCTGGAAGTCCCACAACGTCTCGTCACCGTCGAAGGTGACCACGGAGATGCTCATGGCACCCATCGTGGCGTCGCGGTGCGGTGCGGGAGCGGTGGTCGGCGCCGGTCGCGGCGGGCGGCGGAGGCGGCGGGCGGGGCCAGGGTGGGCGGAGCCGTAACGGAAGGAAGGCTTGAAAGATTTTTTCTGACTTCTTCGAAGTTTCCGTTATCCGGTGGTGACCTGCGGGTCTCCTGTGTGGCGGCGCTCGTGAGCGCCCCCTCCACGTCTCCAACAGGACAAGGACTTCATCCACCATGAGCACTACCGCCTCGCGCGGCGTAGGCCGGGCCCGCCGCCTGGCGCTGGCCGGTGTCCTTTCCGGTCTCCTCGGCACCTCTCTGGTGAGCGTCACCTCCCCGGCCGTCGCGGCCGAGGTGCCCCTGTCGCAGGGCCGCACCGCCACCGCCTCGTCGGCGGAGCGCGGTGACCTGTCCCCCGCGGCCGCCTTCGACGGCAAGACCGCCACCCGCTGGTCCAGCAAGTTCAGCGACCCGCAGTGGCTCGCGGTCGACCTCGGCAAGTCCACCGCCATCAAGCAGATCGTGATCAACTGGGAGCGGGCCTACGCCACCGCCTTCCAGATCCAGACCGCCGCCACCGCCGGCGGCCCCTGGACGACCGTGCACACCACCACCGCCGGCAAGGGCGGCGTCCAGACCATCAACGTCTCGGCCACCGGCCGTTTCGTGCGCCTGTACGCCACCAAGCGCTCCAGCCAGTACGGCGTCTCCCTGTGGGAGTTCCAGGTCTTCGGCACCGGCGGCGGCACCACGCAGCCGACCCCGACCCCCACCCCCACCAAGCCCACGCCCAGCACCGACCCGACCACCACGCCGCCCACCAGCTCGCCCGCCGGTTGGGTGCCTGTGGACCAGGCCGCGTGGAAGAAGGCGCTGGACGCCTACAACAGCGTCCCCTTCGAGTCGGTCCCCGCCAACATCGTGCGGGTGCCCGAGTTCCACACCAACTGCACCGTCGCCAACGAGGCCAAGGACGACCCGATCGTCCTGCCCGGCCTGGTCGGCGCCTCCCACCTGCACACCTTCTTCGGCCCGAAGGTCTCGGCCAACACCACGACCGCCGACCTGCTCAAGAGCGCCACGACCTGTGACGCCCCCGGGGACAAGAGCGCCTACTGGGCGCCCACCCTGCTGAAGAACGGCCAGCCGGTCGAGATGAAGAACTTCCGCGTCTACTACGGCTCGCGCCTCAAGGACCCGTCGGAGGTCCGGCCGTTCCCGCCGGGCCTGCGCATCGTCCAGGGTGACGCCAAGCGTCAGGTCGCGACGCCGAAGGGCGCCTCCGGCCAGTTCTGGTGCGCCGGCAGCGCCGAGACCGGCCGTAGCTCCGACGGCAACTGGCCCGTCTGCGCCCCGGGCGGCAACCTGATCTACCAGCTCACCTTCCAGGACTGCTGGGACGGCAAGCACATCGACTCGCCCGACCACAAGTCGCACATGGGCCCGGCCAAGAACGGCACCTGCACCGGCGACTACCCCGTCGCGGTCCCGAACCTGTCGTTCATGCTCGGCTACGACTCCCTCGGCGGCAACGGCCTGGCCCTGTCGTCGGGCATGCCGTCGTCGATCCACGGCGACTTCATGAACGCCTGGACGCCGGAAGCGCTCGGCGCCATGGTCAAGGTCTGCATCAACCAGGACGCCAAGTGCGGCGTCACTCCTGGCTGGAAGAAGTGACCTAACCGGTGATCCCGTCTTGCGGGCGGGATCACCGGCACCAGCTCAACGAGAAGGCCACCCGCGACGATCGCGGGTGGCCTTCTCCGTTGGATGTGAGCCCTAGTCGCGGGTCAGCTTCCGGTAGGTCACGCGGTGCGGCCGGGCCGCGTCGGCGCCGAGGCGCTCGATCTTGTTCTTCTCGTAGTCGGCGAAGTTGCCCTCGAACCAGAACCAGTTCGAGCCCTCTTCCCACGCCAGGATGTGGGTCGCGATCCGGTCGAGGAACCACCGGTCGTGAGAGGTGATCACGGCGCAGCCGGGGAACTCCAGGAGCGCGTTCTCCAGCGACGACAGGGTCTCGGTGTCGAGGTCGTTGGTCGGCTCGTCGAGCAGCAGCACGTTGCCGCCCTGCTTGAGGGTGAGCGCCAGGTTGAGCCGGTTGCGCTCGCCGCCCGACAGGACGCCGGCCTTCTTCTGCTGGTCGGGACCCTTGAAGCCGAACGCGGCGATGTAGGCCCGCGAGGGCATCTCCACGTTGCCGACCTTGATGAAGTCGAGCCCGTCGGACACGACCTCCCACACGTTCTTGGCCGGGTCGATGCCGCCGCGCGACTGGTCGGCGTAGGACAGCTTCACGGTGTCGCCGATGACGATCGCGCCCTTGTCGGGGGTCTCGCCGCCGGTGATCATGCGGAACAGGGTGGTCTTGCCGACGCCGTTGGGGCCGATGATGCCGACGATGCCGTTGCGGGGCAGGTCGAAGTCGAGGTCGTCCATCAGGACCCGGTCGTCGAAGCCCTTGGTCAGGTGTTCGGCCCGGATCACGGTCGTGCCCAGACGCGGGCCCGGCGGGATCTGGATCTCCTCGAAGTCGAGCTTGCGGAACTTGTCGGCCTCGGCGGCCATCTCCTCGTAGCGCTGGAGACGGGCCTTGCTCTTGGTCTGGCGGGCGCGGGCGTTCGAGCGGACCCACTCGAGCTCACCCTCCAGGCGCTTCTTTCGCTTGGCGTCCTTCTGCCCCTCGACCTTCAGACGGGCGGCCTTGGCCTCGAGGTAGGTCGAGTAGTTGCCCTCGTAGGGGAAGCAGCGGCCCCGGTCGAGCTCCAGGATCCAGGTCGCCACGTTGTCGAGGAAGTAGCGGTCGTGGGTGACAGCCAGGACGGTTCCGGGGTACTTCTCAAGATGGGACTCCAACCAGTTGACACTCTCGGCGTCGAGGTGGTTGGTGGGCTCGTCGAGCAGCAGCAGGTCGGGCTGCTCCAGCAGCAGCTTGCAGAGCGCGACCCGGCGGCGCTCACCACCGGAGAGGGTGGTCACGTCGGAGTCGGGCGGGGGGCAGCGGAGCGCGTCCATCGCCTGTTCGAGCTGGGCGTCGAGGTCCCACGCGTTGCGGTGGTCGAGCTCGTCTTGCAGCTTGCCCATCTCTTCGAGCAGCGCGTCGCTGTAGTCGGTGGCCATCTGCTCGGCGATGGCGTTGAAGCGGTCGAGCATCGCCTTGGTCTCGGCGACGCCCTCCTCGACGTTGCCCAGAACGGTCTTGGACTCGTTGAGCGGCGGCTCCTGCTGCAGCATGCCCACGGTGTAACCGGGCATCAGGCGGGCCTCGCCGTTGGAGGTCGGTTCGAGCCCGGCCATCATGCGCAGCAGGGTGGACTTGCCCGTTCCGTTCGGGCCAAGCACCCCGATCTTCGCTCCGGGCAGGAAGGACAGCGTGACGTCGTCAAGGATCACCTTGTCGCCGTGTGCTTTGCGCACGCGCTGCAGGGTGTAGATGTACTCGGCCATGCAGTCAAGCTTAGTGGCAACTCAGCACGCGGTTGCTGGCTTACCGCCGGGCGGCGGCATCTGCTGGGCCGGCAGGCAGACCCGATCCCGCCCCAGCTCCTTGGCCCGGTAGAGCGCCAGGTCAGCGGCGGCCAGCAGCTCGATGAGATCGTGCCCGTGGACGTTCATGATCGCGACCCCCAGTGAGATCGTGACCGTGATCATCGCGTCGTCGGCGGGCACCGCCATGCGGCCCACCCGGCTGCGCAGCCGCTCGGCCACCCGCCGCGCCTCGGCCAGATCGGCCCGGGGCAGCAGGACCACGAACTCCTCACCGCCGAACCGCCCGACCACGTCGTAGTCGCGCAACTGGCTGCGCAGCGTGGCGGCCACCCCGATGAGGACCTGGTCGCCGACGAGATGGCCGTAGGTGTCGTTGACCCGCTTGAAGTGGTCGATGTCCACGATCAGCAGCGCGAGCATCTCACCCGTCCGGTGGGCCCGGACGATCTCCGTGTCGGCCTCCCGCTGCCAGGCGGCGGCGTTGAGCAGCCCGGTCTTCGGGTCGGTGCGGGCGGCGGCCTGGAGCTGGGCGTGCATCAGACTGCGCTGGAGCAGCATCACCGGCGGGAGCGCCAGCACCAGAAGCAGCAGGTTGAGCCCGCACATGATCGCGACGATCAGCCCGAGGCACAGCTCCACCGCGTCGAGCAGCAGGCTCTCCCGATCCCACAGCACGTCACGCCAGCGGACGTCGGGATCGGCGGTGTGGGCGGCCACCGCGATCAGGGCGGTGTTGAGGATGGTGAACAGCGCCGCGCAGCCGACGGCCAGCGCGATCGGCCACCCCACCCCCTCGTTGAGCCGGCCGGGGTCGTCGACCTGCGAGTGGAAGACCAGCGAGGCGGCCCCCGCCGCCAGCCCGATCGCCGCCGAGGTGACGACCCGCCGGTAGACGACCGTCGCCCGGACCCGCAGCTGAAGAAGGATCTGCAGCGGGATCGGCGCCAGCAGCGCGTAGACCGGCGGCAGCAGCAACGCCACCGGCAGCCACCAGGCCGAGAGCAGGTCACGGGACACCCCGGCGGGCATCCCGAGCCGCCGGGTCGCCTCGATGCACACGGCTCCGCAGGCCATGAGCGAGCAGAACACCAACAGATCGCCGACCGAAGGCGCCGTCCCCAGGGCGAGCCCGACGATCGCGGCCAGATCGATGGTGACGATCAGAAAGAGATAGCCGACCAGTGGGCGTCGCTGAGCCATCAAAGGCCAGCGGCCCGCCCGTGTCGCAGGCCCCCCGATTGGTTTGGCCGAGGTCTGACTGGGCGCTGTCATCCCGTCCCCCAAACGCCTTCTCATCCGCTGAACGCAGCGTCTCACGATGTGTAACACAATAGTTGCGGAGTGTGCGGCGCGCGACGGGAACCGCTACCTTGGGCAAGGTGGTCATCACATTCGGGTGGCCCGCACGGAGGTTAACCGCTCAACCGGAGCGGGTTGTGCGTGGAAAGGAGCAGCCATGGCTCGGGGCGTTGTCTGGACCTGACCTGTCTGGTGCTCTCGCAGCGACACGTGTAGTCGCCATCGGCCGTCCTTCCCACGCTGGTAAGACAGCGCCAGGGATACCGGCCGCGCACGGCCGATGCCCCCTCCATCGCGCACCAGCGTCCATTTCTCAGAAGTTCGGCTAGCAGACGGCCGCTTCCGGCTCTCCCCGGCCGGGGCGGCGAACCGGGTCCTCCAACTTTTCCGGGGCCTGGAGATCACCGACCAGATCTGGCGAACGCCTGCCAGGTCTGGTTTTTGGTTTGCGTGGGGGTTTGGCGGTTTTGGGCGCGGCTGGCGGCTGGGAGTGGCCACAGGGCCTCAGTGATCTTCGGGCAGTGACCGAAGGCGGGACCATGGTTTGCCCTGGTGTCCTCGCATCCGCCTACCTGGCCTACCCGCGCCCTGGATTCGGTCTCCCTCGACCCTGAACGCGGACCGCGCTTGTGACATTCGGACCCGCCTCGGACCCAGAGCCGAATCTGGAAACTGGCCCATGACCTGAGATTGCGGGATGCCGAGACCTGCCGCATCAGGCTCGTGGAGTGACCGATCTTGCGAGCGGCTTCTGATCAGGCGGGACTGACGACCTTCTGGGCTCGGAGACGGCGTTACCTCTCCCCAGATTCGCTTTCCACAGGTTTCGTGGCGCCGAGCGGTTATCCACAGAATCGGATTCTGTCCCTGTGGCCGTGGGGTGCGCGGGCCAATGTTGTGCCCGAGCCCGGCGAGGGTCCGGGCACAACGGAGGACAGAGAGTAATGAGCGAGATCTACGTGACGCTGACCGGCAATGTCACCGACGACCCCAAGCAGTTCACGTTCGGCGACGGGTCCCGGGCCACCTCCATGCGGGTGGCCGTCGACCGCCGGGTCCTCGACCGTCAGTCGCAGACCTGGCGTGACGGCGAGACGACCTTCTACACCGTCAGGTCCTACCGGGGGCTGGCCGACCACGTCGCCCAGTCGGTCCGGCGGGGTCAGCCGGTCGTGGTGGTCGGCAAGCTGCGGGTCAAGCAGTTCGAGCGCGAGGGAGAGCAGCGCTTCTGGGTCGAGGTGGAGGCCACCTCCATCGGCCACGACCTGAAGTGGGGCATCTCCAGCTTCGAGCGCCCACCCCGCAACAACTCGCGCGGCCCCGCCACCGAAGACGACCTGCGGGCGATGGAAGACGACACCCGCGACTGGGAGCTCAACACTCCCGGCCTGCGCGTCCTGGAGGGCGGCGCGGGCGAGGACGAACCGTCGGAGGACGGCGACTCCGAGTCGTGGCCCAACGAGATGGTCCCCGTGGCCGCCTGACAATTGACGGCCCCACCGTCGAGGGCCGGCCTGCTTCTCTTCCCCCAGCAGGCCGGCCTGTCAGGCATGCCACGGGACGTGCGGACTCATGATCGAAGCCTGCCACCTGCCGAGCACAAGCGACCTGGGGATCACATTCGGCGGTTTCATCCAGGAGATGAGCGAACGTCCGTGGTCTTCTCATGAACGCTCGAGGCGCTGCGCGAAGAAGCTCGGCAGACAGCCCCGCCTCCGCCATCCCGGCGGGTTCGCATTTCGTCGTCGGGACGAGCACGACCGGCCCCAACGACCGTGATGCCTGGAATCGTGCGGTCGGGCCTGATCTCTCGCTGATGAGCTAATACGGTGCTCGACCGGCCCGTTCAGGGTGACAGCCCGCCGGGATCGCTTCCCCATCTGGCCGGCGAGCTTGGGCGTCGTCTGGCAGGTGATCAAGCAGGAGTCAGCGCCGAGAGGTTTCCAGAGCTGCGAAGTAGTCGTTGTATCTGGTCAGTTCGCGTTCCACCGGCTCGATCACCAGGTCCTGGGCCACGCTCGCCACCCGGCGCCGCATCTCCCGTTCCAGGCGGTCGCGTTCCCGGCCCGCCGCCATCACCACGAAGTTGCGGCTGGCGATGGCGGACAGCAACCCCACGCCGAGCACGCTGACCATCATCAGCAGCACCCATGGCAGCGCCGCCACGTCCCCCAGCAGCTCGACGGGAGGTTCGCCTGCTTGGAACACCCCATAAGCCACGATCGCCCCGGTCAACCCCAGGCCCGCCACGAACAGCAGCACGAGGAGGTACTGCCACACCTTGGCGAGACGCCACCACGCCGGCACCCGGTCGAGAGGAGGGGCGATCTCGGCGAGTTCGTCGGTCAGGACCTTCGGGAGCTGACCCGAGCGGGAGCGGGCCGCGTCGCGGACGGAGTCCTGCCACGGTTCGGGCATGCCCTGGGTCAGGCCGTCGGACAGGGCCTGGACGGCGTTGTCGACCTCGGCGGGCTGGGCTCTGACCGAGTCGGCCACCAGGCTGCGGATCTCCTCTTTGACGTCGCCCAGCTTCAGGTGCTTCAGCGGGTCACCGCGGAAGCGGGCGGCCCAGCGGCCCCACGGCCAGCCGACGTAGTCGATCGACCTGGTCCCGTGGACGTTCTCCAGGGCCTCGCCGACCGCGGGGGAGCCGACCGCGTCGCACAGGGCGTCGGTCAGGCCGGCGCGGCGGGCGGGGTCGATGGTGGGTTCGACCTTGAGCATGGCCGGCATGTCCTTGGCCAGGCGCAGCATCAGGCGGTCGAGGTCGGCCTCCAGGCGCAGGTAGCCGGCCCGGCGGGCGCTGACCGACTCGGCCAGTTCGGCCTTCAGGTCGACGATGCCGCCGCCCGTGACGGCCGAGGTGGCGACCACGCGGGGGTGTTCGACGCCCTCGCGGGCGAGCAGGGCGCGGAGGTCGTCGAGGCACTCCTCGACCTCCTCCGGGGTCAGCTTGTCGGCCTGGTTCAGGGCGAAGACCGTCACGGCGTCGTGGCCGGCGAGTTCGGTCACGTAGCGGCGGTGGGTGGAGGCGTCGGCGTACTTCTGGGGGTCGAGGACCCAGACGATGAGGTCGGCGGCCGTGATCAGGCGGTCGGCCTCGGTGTCGGTCAGGGCGCGGATGGAGTCGTGGTCGGGGAGGTCCATGAGGATCAGGCCGTGGAGCTGGCCGTCGTCCTTGTCGAGGGCGCTCGACCGGGAGAAGCGGTGGCGCCACTGGATCTGGAGCCAGTCGAGCAGGGGGGCGGCGCCCTCCAGGCCCCAGACGCACGCGTGGGTGCGGGCGGTGGTCGGGCGGCGGACGCCGGTGGGCGACAGTTCCAGGCCCGAGATGGCGTTGAACAGGGAGGACTTGCCGCTGCCGGTGCCGCCGGCCAGGGCGACCACGGTGTGGTCGGGCGACAGTTTGAGGCGGTTGCCGGCCCGGATGATCAGCTGGGTCGCCTCGGTCAGCAGGTCGGGGTCCTCGCGGCCCTGGCCGAGATCGACCACCCGGGTCAGGGCGGCCAGCCGCGCGCCGAGGCCGTGCCTGGGCTCGGCGGTTATCGTCATCGGGCTACCTCAAGGTTGTACGTGGCCTGGTAGAGCCGGGTCGCCGCGGCCTCGTCGGGGATCCCGGCTCCGTCGAGCGCGTCGACGTAACGGAGCGTCTCGTCGTCGAACAGTAAACCGATGCGGGCTCGCAGGTCGGAGCGGGCCTTGCCGCTGATGCTGCGGAGCGACTCGGCGCCGAGCAGGCCGCGCAGGAGCCGCTGCGGGAGGGCTCCGTTGCCTCCAGGGGCGTCGCCGGTGCCGTAGCCGAGCAGGCCGACGGTGAAGATCAGCGCCAGCGACTCGACGTCGAAGGAGACCAGGCGGGCGACCGAGCGCTTCGTCACGCCCTCGGTGCGGACCAGCTCGGTCACGTGGTCCTGCCACGAGGCGACCATGCGGGCGGTGCGGCGGTCGATGTCGTCTTCCGGGCGGCCGAGGCCGGGCAGGGCGGCCAGGCGGTCACCGGCTCCGGCGCGCTGGCGCCAGCGGGTGACGACCTCTTCGGAGGCGCGGTGGACGGCCGTGCTGATGACCGATTCGAGGCCGCTGCGCAGGGCGCCGCGCAGTGCGCCGATGCGTTCGGGGCCGTGGTTCTTGGCCTTGCGGATCTGGAGAGTTCGCATCAGGTCACCGGAGCCGGCGAAGTCCTGCCAGCGGGCCAGCACCTCACCGCGCAGCAACGAGCCGTCGCGGGTCGATTCCTCGATCTCGGCCAGGGCGCCGGAGAACGCGGCGTCGATGTCGGAGCGCAGGTCGGCCCGGAGCGCGACCTGGGTCTCCAGGTGGCGGGCCAGGGCGGGGACGCGGGCGCGGAAGCTGTTGAGCACGCCGTTCAGCGTCGCCTGGACGGCCAGCGCGCGGCGCTGCTCGTCGACGGAGAGCTCCGACAGCCACATGCGCAGGTCGGCCACCTCCTCGTCGGGCAGCCGTCCGTTGGTGACCGTGGTCTCGTTGATGATGAAGCGCTCCACCTCGCCGAGCCCGTATTCGTCGAGCATGCGGGTGAAGTGCTTGGAGACGACCTCGCGGGAGCGCGCCGGGACCCGGGACAGCACGATCACCAGGCGGGCGCCGCGCTCCTTGGCCAGCTTGAGCAGGCCCCACGAGGGGGCGTCGGCGTAGCGGGAGGCGCTGGTGACGAAGACCCACAGGTCGGCCGCGTCGAGCATGCGGTGGGCGATGTCGTGGTGCTCCTCGACGACCGAGTCGATGTCGGGGGTGTCGAGCAGGGCGACGCCGTGGGGCAGCCACTTGGTCGAGGCGACCACGATCGAGCCGGAGCCGGGGCCCTCCCCCGGTTCCTCGACCCGCTCCAGGCCGCTGAGCAGCGTGCCCTTCTTGAACCAGCCCTCGTCGGCGGGGTTGCAGACCAGGACGGGGGTGCCGGTGGTGGGGCGGCGGACGCCGGTGGCGCTGACGGTCTGCGCGGCGAGGGTGTTGACCAGGGTGGACTTCCCGGCCCCGGTCGATCCGGCGACGACGATCAGGGCGGGGGCGGTGCTCATGTGGACGCGGGGGATGACGTAGTCGTCGAGCTGGGCCAGCACGGCCGCCTGGGACTTGCGGGCCTCGTCGGCGCCGGGCACGTCCAGGCCCAGGTGGAGGCCGGTGACGGCTTCACGGAGCTGGCTGAGGGCCTCGGTCAGCGCGCCGGACACCTGCTCGGGGAGGTCGAACTCCTCCTCCGGCGCGTCGAAGGAGTCCAGGTCGTCGAAGGAGTCCAGGTCGTCGGCGGAGTCCAGGTCGTCGGCGGAGTCCGGCTCGTCAGCGGAGTCCAGTTCGTCGGAGGGGTCCAGCTCATCGGAGGGGTCCAGGTTGTCGGCGGAGGCCAGCTCGTCCGAGGGGTCTGGTTCGTCGGAGATGTCCGCGTCGGGAGGGGCTTCGTCTTCTTTGATCGCCCGGAAGCTGAGTGTCTGCTCGCCGGGCGACTCGGGTTCTTCCTCGGGCATGACGGCCTCGTCTGCGGGTTCGGACCGCGGTGTCTGGTTGGCAGCCTTCATCGGGCTCGCTCCGCTCGCACCATCTCGATCTCCTGACCGACCTTGACGACGTCGCCGACGATGACGATCGCCGGTGGCCGTACGCCCGCGGAGGTGACGCGCTCGGCCACGTCGTGCAAGGTGGCGCGCACCGCCCGTTGGGTGGGAAGAGTACCGTCCTGTACCACCATTACGGGTGTTTCCGGCGAACGTCCCTCACGGAGCAGAGCGTCGGCGATCTCCGCGATGCGTTCCACGGCCATCAGCAGTATCAGGGTTCCCTCTGATCTCGCCAAGAGCCTCCAGTCGACGGTCGACGCCGGATGTCCGGGCGCGACGTGCACGGAGACGACGTGGAAGTCCTGGCTGACGCCACGATGGGTGACCGGCACGCCCGCCGCGGCGGGCACCGCGACCGCGCTGGTGATCCCCGGCACGACCGTCACGGGGACCCCCGCCTCGGCGCAGGCGATCATCTCCTCGCCGCCGCGGCCGAAGACGAACGGGTCGCCGCCCTTGAGCCGGACGACGAACTTCCCGGCGAGGGCCCGGTCGACGAGCAGCTCGTTGATCTTCTCCTGGGCCAGGAACCTTCCATAGGGGACCTTGGCGGCGTCGATCAGCTCGACGTCGGCGGAGAGTTCGTCCAGAAGGGAACGGGGGATGAGGCGGTCGGCGATCACGACGTCGGCCTGGGCCAGGAGCTGGCGGCCCCGGACGGTGATCAGGCCCGGGTCGCCCGGTCCGCCGCCGACGAGGGCGACGCCGACGGGCTTGTCGCGGTGGCGGCGGGCGTCGATGGCGCCGTCGCGCAGCGCGTCGACCACCGCGTCGCGGATGCCGGCCGCGCGGCGCGGGTCTCCCCCGGCGGTGACGGCGACGCCGATCTCGTCGACCCGGCCGCTCGCGGGCGTCCAGGCGGCGGAGGCGTCCTTGTCGTCGGCGCGGACGCACCAGATGCGCTTGGCCTCGGCCTCCTCGGCGATGGCGGCGTTGGCGGCCCGATCGCTCGTGCAGGCGTGGACCAGCCAGGCGTCGTCGACGTCACCCTCTTGGTAGCGGCGGCGTTCCCAGGTGACGCGACCGTCGGCGATCAGGTCGTCGAGCGCCGGGGTCGCACTGGGTGAGACCAGCGTGACCGAGGCGCCGGCGTCGAGCAGAGCGGGAATGCGGCGCTGGGCGACCCGGCCGCCACCGACGACCAGCACCCGCCGCCCGTCGAGCCGCAGGCCGAGCAGATAGGGGGCCATTTCTCCCTCGTTGTGGCACAGGTTTCGTTAGGCAGTAAACCTACCGGCTGGCCTGGGACGCGACTCAAGAGATCGCCGTTATCGGTCTTGTCACCCCTTGGGGGTGACGTCGGTCACAGGACCGCCGAACGCGTATTTGACCACAGAACGGGGCTTTCCCGACTCCTAATGTCATCCGCAAGCACCCAGAACGACACACAGGAGTTGCCCGAAATGCTGCGCAAGCTGATCGTCCCCGGTCTCGCCCTCGCCGCCGCCGCCACCGCGGTCACCGCCTCCCCCGCCGCCGCCCACCCCGGCCACGGCGCGCCCTCCGGCCGGCAGGCGACCACCGAATCCGTCCAGCTGCCCTCGACCCCGCAGGCGGGCGACACCTACTTCGCGGCGACGCTGCTGGGCAAGAACGAGGTCCCCGCGCCGGGCGTCAAGGTGGGCGACAAGAACGGCGTCGCGGTCGCGGTCTTCCGCATCCACGGCAACCAGATGGAGTACGCCGTTCGCTGGGCGGGCACCGCCGCCCCCAGCGCCTTCCACATCCACCAGGGCGTCAAGGGCAAGAACGGAGACGTGAAGATCCCGTTCTTCGGGGCCGCCCTCCCCTCCACCCTCAGCGCCGTCAAGGGCGTCGTGACGATCAAGGACTCGGCCTTGCTGAACCGGATCAAGCGGAACCCCGCCGGCTGGTACGCCAACCTGCACACCGGTGAGTTCCCCGGCGGCGCGGTGCGCGCCCAGCTCCACCGGATCCGGCCGGTCCACCTCGACTCGGTCCTGGCCAACGGCTCGCGCTCCACGCTCACCGCGATCGCCGACGGCCGCCAGGAGGTGCCCGCCCCCGGCACGAAGGTCGGCGACAAGAACGGCAAGGCCGTCTGGCTGGTCTGGGTGAAGGGCACCAAGGTCCACTTCGCGACCGTGTGGAAGAACATCGCCCAGCCGACCCTCGCGCACATCCACAAGGCGCCCAAGGGCAAGAACGGCCCGGTCGTCGTCGACTTCCTGGCGGCCCCCTCGGGCCTCCCGGCCGGCGTCAACGGCATCGCCGGCACGGGCACGGCCTCGTCGTCGGTGGCCAAGGGCATCAAGAAGAACCCGAAGAACTGGTACACCAACCTGCACACCAGCGAGTTCCCCGGCGGCGCGGTGCGCGGTCAGCTGCACGGCGGCGGCTGGTAGAGACCCCTCAGCGCCCGTCCAGCAGCGGCTGACCGGGGTCCCACGGCTCGCCCGACCGTCTGCGGGCGATCGCCGACAGGGCCTCCAGCACGACCCGGTTGCCCAGCAGGGCGGTGATGTCGGCGTGGTCGTAGGGCGGCGCGACCTCCACGACCTCCAGGCCGACGACCGGGAGTTCATAACAGATCCGGCGGACGGAATCGAGGAGCTCCCGGGCCGACAGGCCCCCCGGTTCGGGGGTGCCGGTGCCGGGGGCGTGGCCCGGGTCGCAGACGTCGATGTCGACCGACAGGAAGATGCCGTCGCAGTCGTCGAGGGCGATCGCGAAGGCCTCGGTCAGGCAGGCGTTCAATCCCCTGTGGACGATCTCCGTCATCTCGTACGAGCGCATGTTCTGCCTGGCCATCCAGGTCAGGACCTCGGGGCCGGGCCAGTAGCCGCGCAGGCCGATCTGGAGGAACCGGTCGCCCCGGATGGCGCCCGACTCGATCAGGCGGCGCATGGGCTGGCCGTGGCCGTAGAGGTGGCCGAACTCGATCTCGCCGGTGTCGGCGTGGGCGTCGAAGTGGATCATCGAGACCCGGCCGAAGCCGTGGTGGCGGGCCACGCCCCGGGCGTCGGGGAGCGCGATCGAGTGGTCGCCGCCGAGGATCACGGGGATGGCGCCGGAGGCGGCGATCGTGTGCACGGCCGCCTCGATGTCGCGGATCGAGGTCTCCAGGTCGCCGGAGAAGCACTCGACGTCGCCCGCGTCCCGCACCCGCAGATCGCGCAGGCCGTCGACCCGCAGGGCGAGGCTCGGGCGGGAGCCGTCGTGGGCCAGGTAGCAGGCCTGGCGCATGGCCGAGGGGCCGAAGCGGGCCCCCGGGCGGTGGCTGGTGCCGCCGTCGAAGGGCGCGCCGAGGATGACCACGTCGGCGCCGTCCAGCGACGCGGGGTCGGTCAGGTCGCAGCGGTCGACGCCGAGGAAGGTGATGTCGGGGCCGTACATGGGACCGTAGCGGGTCATGCCAGGGCCTCCTTGTCGGTGACCCCGGCCGCGTCGAAGGTGGCGACCTCGTGGAGCACCCGGGCCGCCGCGACGACCAGCGGGTGGGCGAGCAGGCCGCCCGTCCCCTCGCCCAGGCGGAGCTCCAGGTCGACCAGCGGGCGCAGGCCGAGATGGGCCAGCGCGGCGGCGTGACCGGGCTCGGCCGAACGGTGGCCCGCGATCCAGTATCCGGCGGCGTCGGGCTCCAGCGCGGCGGCGGCCAGCGCGGCCGATCCGGCGATCACGCCGTCCAGAATCACGGGGATCCGCAGTTCGGCGGCCTTCAGCAGGAACCCGGCGAGGGCGGCGTGCTCCAGCCCGCCCAGCGCGGCCAGCGGGTCGCGCCCCCGGTTGACCTCCAGTGCCCTGGCCACCACGTTGATCTTGTGGGCGAGCATGGCGTCGTCGATGCCGGTCCCGCGTCCCGTGACCTCGCCCGGCTCCTTCCCCGTGTACGAACAGATCAAGGCCGCCGACGCCGTGGTGTTGGCGATGCCCATGTCCCCGGTGACCAGGCACCTGGCTCCCTGCGCCACCAGCCGCTCGGCCACCTCGGCGCCGACCGCGCGGGCCTGTTCCGCCTCCGCGCCGGTCATCGCCGGGCCCAGCGACAGGTCGGCGGTGCCCCGCCGGACCTTGCGGGCGACCAGGCCGGGGGCGTCCGGCAGGTCTCCGTTCACACCGACGTCGACCACGGTCACCGACGCGCCGACCTGGCCCGCGAAGGCGTTCGCCACCGCGCCGCCGGCCAGGAAGTTGGCGACCATCTGCTGGGTCACCTCTTGGGGCCAGGGAGAGACCCCCTGGTCGTGTACGCCGTGATCCGCCGCGAAGATCGCCAGCGCCACCGGCTCGGGCAGCGGCGGAGGTGAGAGGGCCGCGATGCCCGCCAGCTGGACCGCCACGTCTTCGAGGACGCCGAGGGCGCCCCGGGGTTTGGTCAGGCGGTCGTGGTGGGACCTGGCCTCGGCCATGGCTGCGGGGTCAAGCGGGCTGATCATCGCGGGCCTCCTTCAGCGCCGCCAGGAAGGCGGCCGTCGTCCCATCGTCGCGCACGGCGACACGTAGCCATTCCGGGCCCAGGCCCGGGAAGGTGTCGGCCCTCCGGACCGCGAAGCCCCTCTCCCGCAGGAGAGCTCTGAGGTGGAGGGCGTGCGGGAGACGTACACAGACGAAGGAGCCCTGGGGATCGGGCACGACGTAGGCGCCGAGATCGGTCAGGCCGTCGACCAGGACCTGGCGCTGACCGGCCATCTCCTCGGCCCACTTGAACGCCTCCGCCTGCGCGCGCGGCGAGACGCACGCCTCGGCGGCGGCCAGCGCGGGCGTGGAGACCGCCCAGAGCGGCTGCGCCTCCCGCATGGCGGCGATCAGCTCGGGCGGCCCGATGCCGTAGCCGATCCGGAGGCCGGCCAGCCCCCAGGTCTTGGTCAGGCTGCGGATGACGACCAGACCGGGGAGCCTGGCCGAGGCCAGCGATTCTGGCTCACCCGGGACACAGTCGGCGAAGGCCTCGTCGACGACGAGATACCTGCCCTCCCGGGCGAGCGTGGCGATCGTCGCGGCGGGGTGCAGGACCGACGTCGGGTTGGTCGGATTGCCGATCATCACCAGATCGGCGTCGTCGGGGACGAGCGCCGCGTCCAGGACGAACGGATCGGGCAGCAGCACCCGCCCCGGCTCGACCCCGACCGCCCGCAACGCCGCCTCGGGCTCGGTGAACTGCGGGTGCACCACGACCGGCCTCGACACAGCGGGCCCGCCGGAGCGGCGCGGCATGGCGAGGACCCTCGCGAGGAGGGTGAAGGCTTCCGCCGCGCCCACTGTCAGCAGGACCTCGTCAGGGGTTCGCCCGTGGTGTTCGGCGACGATCCGGGTGGCCCGGTCGGCGTTCGGGTATGCCGAAATTTCCGACATGGAGGCGGCGAGAATCTGCCGAAGCCATGCCGGGGGCATGCCCTGGCGGACGTTCACCGCCAAGTCCACCAAACCCGGCCCGACCTCCCTGTCCCCATGGTGGCGGAGATCATGATGATCAGGCCAACGATGGTCAGGCCCGTGGTGATCAGGCCCCCGCTCGTCGAGCTGAGGGCCGTCGGCCTTGGGGGGCATCAGACGCGGGCCGGGACCGGGAAGATCTCCTGGAGTCTCTCGGTGGCCAGGGCCTGGGCGTAGCGCTGGCGGGCGGTCGTGGCGGCGGCGCCCGCGAGGGCCTCCTCGTAGCGGTCGATCACCACGTCGGCCAGGCCCTCGCAGTCGCCGATGACCTCGGCGCAGCGGATGTCCAGGCCCTCGTGGTTGGCGCCGTAGGCCAGGGCCGCGGCCCAGATGCGCTCCAGCACGCCGCCCGCGAACAGCACGTAGGGCAGCACGATGACCCGCTTGGCGCCCAGGCGACGGCAGCGCTCCAGGCCGCCGGGGACCCCGGGACGCGCGTGGGACACGTAGGCCGTCTCGACGGTCAGGTAGTCGGCCGCGTGGGTCTCCCAGAACAGCCGGGACACCCGGTGGACCTCGGCGTTGGCCGCGGTGCTGGGCGAGCCGTGGCCGACCAGCACGACCGCCGTCTCGGCGGGCGTGATCGGCTCGGCGTCCTCGAAGAAGGCGCCGCGCACGAACGTGGGCATGTCGTCGGCCGCGTCGGCGAGGCGTTCGGCCAGGAGTTCCAGGATGCGGGGATCGGGGCCGAGCGGGCGGCCCAGGTCGTATCCGAGCGTCGGGTGGAGTTCCTGGGCCAGCGCGAGCGTGCCGGGGATGTCGCCCAGCGCGGCGCGGTCGCCGGTGAGGCTCAGCGGCTGGGCGACGAGGTGGTGGTGGCCGCGTGCGACGAGCGAGGCGACCGACTCCGCGAGCGGCGGGCGGGCTCCGGTGACGAAGCCGCCGGACACGTCGGCGACGTCCCGGTCGAGGCGGCAACGGAGCCGATGAACGAACCGGCCGAATTCGGCTACGCCGGTTTCGTCATGCGTGCCGTGCCCGATGAGCAGCAGCGGCGGTCTCATCTCAACGATCTCCCCTGGCTTGACCTGCTCCGCAAAGATAGCCGAGCTTGTCGTGCAATGGGGCATTCTTCTTGGGTTTGCCCAGCTCAGAGCTCACCGATCAAGAGGCCGTAAACCGCTGTGTCGGCCCTTCCACCGGGAATCGGGATGGCCCCGCGCAGGATGCCCTCCTCGGCGAAACCGGCTTTCTCGGCGACTTTCCGGCTCGCCAGGTTGCCCTCCGCGATCATCAGCTGGACCCGCGCGAAACCCTGCGCGAACAGGAAGGCGGTGAGGGTGCGGACGGCCTCGACGGCGTAACCCTGCCGCCGCGCCCACGGCGAAATCCAGTAGCCGATCTCGGCGTCGCCGCGCTCGCGGTCGGCCCGTACGACGGAGACCGCCCCGGCCAGCCGCCCGCCCTCGACCGGTTCGAGCGCGTAGGTGACGCTCTGCCGCCGGTCGCTGTGGGCCTGGTGGGTGCACCAGTCGAGCGCCTTCTCCAGGGTGTAGCCGACCGCCCACGGCATCCAGCGGGCGATCTCGGTGTCGTCGCGCACCGCCGCGAGCACGTCGAACGCGTCGCGCTTGGCGAAGGGCCGCAGCTCCAGCCGGTCGGCCGCCAGCCGCGACGGGAACCCAGTCGGCCGGTCGCCGCGCAGCAGGCCGAAGACGACCACGTCGTGAGGTCCGTCGTCCTCGAAACCCGCGCCGCGCAGCAGGCCCTCACGGGTGAACCCGGCCTTCTCGGCGACCCTGATCGAGGCGGCGTTGCCCGCGATGGCGCGCAGCTCCACCCGCCGCAGCCGGGCCGGGCCGAGCGCCCAGCGGGCCAGCCCGCCGAGCGCCTCGGGCGCGTAGCCGTTGCCCCGGTGGGCGGGGTGGACGCCGTAGCCGACCTCGGTCGTCCCGGCGCCCCAGTGGGTCTTGAACAGGCTGATCGCCCCGACGATCCGCCCGTGACGCTCCATGGCCAGGTGGATGCCCTGGTTCGAGCGGCGCAGCTCGTGGACGCCGTTGACGAGCCACGAGACGATGCCGCCCGCGTAACCGGGGGCTCCCGGCGGCAGGGCGGTCGGGTGGGCGCCGTCCTGCACGATCGCCCGGACCTGCTCGTGGTCGGCCGGGCGGAAGTTACGCAGGACGAGCCGGTCGGTCGCGATGGACAGGCGCTCGTCGAACACGCCCCATACCGTACGACTACCCGGTGGCGATGACGACCTCGAGCGTCCGCGGCCCGTGCACGCCCTCGACCCGGTTCAGCTCGATGTCGCTCGTGGCGGACGGGCCGCTGATCCAGGTGAGCGGGCGGGCGGCGTCCAGGCGGGCGATCGCGTCGGGGACGTTCGGCACGATCTGGTCCTCCCGGACCACGCACAGGTGGTAGTCGGGGATGAGGGTCTGCGCGCGGGCGCCCTGGCCGGGCCCGGCGTCGAGCACGATCGTGCCGGTCTCGGCGATGGCGACCGCGCAGGTGGAGATGACGCCGTCGGTCTCGCCCTCGGAGGGGGCGTACCAGTGCGAGGGGAACCCTTCGGGCACGGCCAGCGCCCTGCCGCCGGTGATCTCCGCGATCGTCGCGGCCACCTCGGCGCGCGGGACGACGTGCACGACCGCTCTGTAGTCGCGGACCCGTTCGGCGAACAGCTCCACGTCGCCCGGTTCGCCGGTCGCGCCCCGGTAGCCGCGGACGATCTCCGCCTCGGGCGCGCCCTCGACGGCCGACCGGATGCGCCGCAGGATGACCTCACGTGCCGCCGCGCTCATTTCTTCCTGCTTTCCTGAGGCAGATTCCCGACGGGAGGCACGGCCGGCCTCCGGCCGTCCGCGCCTCCCTCCCTGACCCACCAGTCGCGGAACGACTCGGCGGGGATGTCCGGCAGGTCGCGGGTGTCGGTCCAGCCCGACAGCGGGCCGGGCAGGCGCTTGGGCACCAGCCTGCGCATCCGGCCGCCGAACCGCTGCGCCTTGGCCAGCCGCTTCGAGCGGTTGAACACCCATCCGGCGGCGGCCATGCCGGCCTTCTCCGTACGGGGATGCCGCGCCTTCCCGCGCAGGTCGACGAGCACCGACGGGATGTCGATCGCGACCGGGCAGACCTCGTAGCAGGCCCCGCACAGCGACGACGCGTAGGGCAGCGACCGGTCGAGCGGCGTGTCCATGCCCCGCAGCTGCGGCGTCAGGATCGCGCCGATCGGCCCGGGGTAGACCGAACCGTAGGAGTGGCCGCCGGCGCGCTCGTAGACCGGGCAGACGTTGAGGCAGGCCGAGCAGCGGATGCAGCGCAGCGCCTGGCGTCCCACCTTGTCGGCCAGCACCGAGGTGCGCCCGTTGTCGAGCAGCACGAGATGGAACTCCTGGCCTTCGGTCGCGCCGGTCCACATCGAGGTGTACGGGTTCATCCGCTCCCCCGTGGAGCTGCGCGGCAGCAGCTGGAGGAACACCTCCAGGTCCTGCCAGGCGGGCAGCAGCTTCTCGATGCCGACCACGCTGATCAGCGTCTTCGGCAGCGTGAGGCACATCCGCCCGTTGCCCTCTGACTCCAGGACCACCAGCGTGCCGGTCTCGGCGATCATGAAGTTGGCGCCCGAGATGGCGACCTTGGCCTCCAGGAACCGTTGACGCAGGTAGAGCCGCGCGGCCTCGGCCAGGGCACGCGGCTCGTCGGTCAGGTCCTTCGGCGCTCCGGCCATCTTCTTCAGGAAGAGCTCGCGGATCTCGGCCCGGTTGCGGTGGATCGCGGGGACCAGGATGTGCGAGGGGAAGTCGTCGCCGAGCTGCACGATCAACTCGGCCAGGTCGGTCTCGAACGCCTCGATGCCCTCTTCGGCGAGCGCCTCGTTGAGGCCGATCTCCATGGTGGCCATCGACTTGACCTTGACGACCTCGGTCTCGCCGGTCTCCTTGACCAGCCGGGCGACGATCCGGTTGGCCTCGGCGGCGTCCCTCGCCCAGTGGACGGTGCCGCCCGCCTCGGTGACCTTCTCCTCCATCTGGAGCAGGTACCGGTCGAGGTTCCGCAGCGTGTGGTCCTTGATCGCCTTGCCCGCCTCGCGCAGCTCGGCCCAGTCGTCGAGCTCTCCGACGACGGCGGCCCGCTTGCCCCGGATCGTGTGGGTGGCCTTGCGCAGGTTGAACCTGAGCTGACTGTTCTGGACGGCCTTGGCGGCGTTCTTCGGGAACGCCGGCATGCCGACGAAGGTGCCGCTCATTCGGCGCTCTCTTCGGTCGAGGCGAGGATCTCGGCGAGGTGCAGGACGCGTACACCCGATTTCTGGCGTCTGAGGGTGCCGCCGATGTGCAGCAGGCACGAGTTGTCGGCGGCGCAGAGCACCTCGGCCCCGGTCTTCATGACGTTGCCGATCTTGTCAGCGCACATCGCGGCGCTCACGTCGCGGTTCTTGACCGCGAAGGTGCCGCCGAAGCCGCAGCACTCCTCGGCGCCCGGGAGCGGGACCAGCTCCAGCCCTCTGACCATCTTGAGCAGGTCGGTCGGTCTGTCGCCGACCTTCAGGCCGCGCAGCGAGTGGCAGGTCGGGTGGTAGGTCACCTTGTGCGGGAAGTAGGCCCCCACGTCGGTGACCTTGAGGACGTCGACCAGGAACTCCGACAGGTCGTACACCTTCGGGATGTCCTCGATGTCGAGGTGGGGATACTGCTCGCGGACCATCGCGGCGCACGAGCCCGACGGGGCGACGACGGCGTCGTAGCCGGCGAAGGTCTCGGTGAACCGGTTGGCCAGTTTGACCGCTTCGTCGCGGTAGCCGGTGTTCAGGTGCATCTGCCCGCAGCACGTCTGGGCGAGGGGGAACTCGACGTCGACCCCGAGTCTTCGGAGCAGCCCGACGGCGGCCTTCCCCGTGCCGGGGAAGAGCGTGTCGTTGACACAGGTGATGAAGAGCGCGACCCGCACCGGGACTCCCGCAGGTATGGTCAGACCAAATATGGTCAGACCATACACCTACCGGGCGGAAGGATCACGGTGCGGACCTTCGAAACGGTTCTTGCCCAAATCGAGCAGCGCATCGCCGCCGACGGCCTGACGGTCGGCGACCGCCTCCCCGGAGAGCGGCAGCTCGCCGAACAGCTCCAGGTGAGCCGGTCGTCGGTACGTGAGGCCCTGCGCGTGCTGGAGACCCTGGGCGTGGTCTCGTCGCAGGTGGGACGGGGTCCGGACGCCGGCGCGGTGCTGACCTCACGCCCCGACGGGACGCTGGCCGACCTCCTGCGGCTCAACCTCGGCCTGACGACCATGTCGGCCCGCGAGGTCCTCGACACCCGCCTGATGATCGAACGCTGGTCGGCGGCCCGGGTGACCTCGGCCCCGGCGGAGATGACCGAGGCCCTCGCCGCGATGGACGCGGCGGCCTCCCCGGAGGAGTTCGTGACCCACGACATCGCCTTCCACGTGGCGCTCACCGACGCGGCGGGCAACCGGCTGCTTTCGGCCGTCATGCGGGCCCTGCGCGACGCCCTGGTGTCGAACGCGGTCGAGGCGGTGCGCCGCCTGGGCCACACGGACGACCTCCAGGCCGACCACCGGCGAATCCACGCGGCCATCGAGTCGGGCGACGGGGCCGAGGCGGTCGAAGCGGTGACCGCCCACCTGGCCAGAGCCTACGAGAACGTCTTCCACTGACGGACCGCGCGGCCTTCCAGCACGGCTCATCTGGCCCGCCCTTACGAGAGAGTCAGGCTGTCCACCGGCGCGGTCATCCGGCCTGAGGGCGACGGTCTTTCACTAGCGCTCATCTGGCCCGCGCCTAGCTGACGTGGCCAAGCGGTCATCCACAGGCGTGATCGTTCAGCGCGAGGATGTCGGTCGCCCGGGGGACGATGATCCGGCCCCGGGTGGGTGGGCCATGGGCTGTCTCTTCGGGTCAGAACGTGTTCTAGTTTTCGGTATGAAGCTGGGTCTGAACCTCGGTTACTGGCAGCGCACCCCCTCTGACGCGACCGCTCTGGTCCAGGCCGCCGAGCGGCTCGGTTACGACTCGGTGTGGACGGCCGAGGCCTACGGCAGCGACGCCTTCACGCCGCTGGCCTGGTACGGAGCCCGGACCTCGCGGATCAAGCTGGGCACCTCGGTGGTGCAGCTCAGCGCCCGGACCCCGGCGGCGACCGCGATGACCGCGATGACGCTCGACCACCTCACCGGCGGCCGGCTGCTGCTCGGCCTCGGGGCCTCGGGACCGCAGGTGGTCGAAGGGTGGTACGGCG
This sequence comes from Herbidospora cretacea, assembly GCF_001570605.1. GTDB lineage: Bacteria > Actinomycetota > Actinomycetes > Streptosporangiales > Streptosporangiaceae > Herbidospora > Herbidospora cretacea. The sequence goes on from NZ_BBXG01000025.1 coordinate 89,479, forward strand.
TCCCGTTCGCCCGCCCGCTGGCGCGGACCCGCGAATACGTCGAGATCATGCGGAAGATCTGGCGGCGGGAGGAACCCGTCACCAACGACGGCCCCCACTACCCGCTGCCCTTGCCGCTGGGCAAACCGCTCAAGCTGATCACCCACCCGCTGCGCGCCGACATCCCCGTCTACCTGGGCGCCGAAGGGCCGAAGAACGTCGCCCTGGCCGCCGAGATCGGCCAGGGCTGGCTCCCGCTGTTCGCCATCCCTTCCAAGATCGAGTCCATGTACGGGGAGGCGCTCGCCACCCGTACCGACGACTTCGACATCGCCGCGATGGTCATGGTGCTGATCACCGACGACGTCCGGGCCGGGCTCGACGTGGTGAAGATGATGCTGAGCCTCTACATCGGCGGGATGGGGTCGTCCAAGAGGAACTTCCACGCCGACATCATCGGCCGCATGGGCTTCGCCGAGGAGGCCGCCCACATCCAGGCCCTCTTCCTCGACGGCCGCCGGGACGAGGCCTTCGCCGCCATCCCCGACGAACTGGCCGACGGGATCTCCTTGGTCGGCCCGCCGGGACGAATCAAGGAACGACTGGCACCATGGCGGGACAGCCCGGTGACGAGCCTGCTCGTCATGGGCCCCAGGGACGAGGACGAACTGAGGACGATCAGGGACCTGGTCGTCGAATAGGGGGGTTATCCAGGCGGGTGGCGGTCGGGGTGCTGGTTCTGGCACTGGCGGGATGCGGCGAGGAGCTCCCGCCCCGTACGGAACTGGTGGTCGCCACCGCCGACCCGCCCTCGTCGCTCGGCCCCTCCCCCGTGATGATCAGTCTCCCGCCGGGACATCCCAGCGCCTCACCGCCATCGGACGCGCTGCCGGAGCCCGAGTTGCCCGCGATCGGCCGGGGCGCCGACCCCGTCGACCTGCCGCTCTCGCCCTACAAGCTGCCCATGTCGGCCATGGCCGAGCTGGCCCTCGCCGTCGAGCAGGCTGAGTTCGACTGCATGCGCGAGCAGGGCCACACCGGCTGGGAGAAGGGCATGAGCCGGAGCTGGGACCCGCAGTCGTTCGTCGAGCACGAGTTCTACGAGCATCTCGACCCGGCCCGCGCCGCCGAGACGGGCTATCCCCGCCCGGCCCTCGACCCCGGCCTGGTGAAGAAGGCGGCGGCCCGGCCGTCCCGAGGGCCCACCCGCGAGGAGAGCATCGCCTATCCGGAGTGCGAGAAGGCCGCGCGGGCCCGGATCTACGTCCCGGCCGACCTGCTCATGGGCCCCAGGGACCTGGTCACCAACGCGAAGCTCGCCACCCAGCGCGACAGCAGGATGAGGGCGGCGGTCGACGCGTGGCGGGTCTGCATGGGACGCCAGGGCTTCGCCTACCAGTCGCCGATCATGCCGCCGCTCGACCCCCGCTGGGAGTCGCGCCCCGCTGATCGTCCGGCGGGCGAGGAGGAGCGCCGGACCGCACGGGTCGACGCCGAGTGCCGGGAGAAGGTCAACCTGGTCGGGGTGTACAAGACACTGCGGGTGGCCTACGAGGCCGAACTGCTCCGCCGAAACCGCGACGCGATCGTGGCCGCCCAGAAGGTGACGGCCGGCTGGCTCGACCGGGCCCGCGCGATCCTCGCGGAATCATGACCCGAAACATCTCACCGCCCGGCGGCGGTAGCGACGCAGCTGCGGCCAGATGCGTGAGCACCCCCGGTGTGCCGACAGGACGTTCACGACCTGCGGCCAGGCCGCCTGCGGATGCGACGGCGCGCAGCCCAAGGCGGCCCTGAAGATCATGCGAGGGCGACATCCGCAGCCCAGGCCACCTGCGGATGCGACAGCGCGCAGCCCGAGACAGTTCTGAAGACCATGCGAGGGCGACGCCCGCGTGGCCCCCGGTCTAGCCGGGCAGGGAGGTCCAGCCCGAGTCGAGATAGGCGTAGGCGGTGCCCTGCTGGGCCGGGAACGCCCTTGTGCCCGGTGGGGTGTCGACGGGCTTCTCGTCCTCGCCGTTGTAGACGTAGGCGAGCAGCTTCGCGGTGGACGGGTCTACCGCGAGCGTGTGGTCGCCCGTCGCGTCGGTGATCGACAGGGCCGGCCTGCCGGTCGGGTCCTTCGTGTTCTCGTCGAGGCGGAGGCCCTGCTGGTCGGCGAGGATGCGCAGGAGGGCGGCCCGGGTCCCGGTGGAGGCGGGCGAGGTCAGGATGTGGCGGGCGGCGCCGAAGGTGAACGACCCCGCGTCCTCCCCGGCGGGCCTCGCCTCGTCGAGCCACTTCTGGAGGGCGGGCCGGTCGGCCGGCAGCTTCTTCAGGTCGTCCTGCCTGACGTCCTTGGTGCCGATCCGCCAGGACAGGGCGATGCCGTTGAAGGCCTGTTCCTTTTTCTCCTCCGGGAGTCCGGGCCGGCCCCGGGCGCGCCAGGCCTTCGCGGCCTTCTCGTCGGCGAAGGTGGTCTCCACGTCCCGGGTCGCGCCGATCTTCCCGTTCCGGCCGTCGTACCAGGTCTCGCCGGTCGACGCCACGACCACGCCGTCCATGGGCGAGGTGAAGGTCCGTACCTTCTCGTGCCAGTACGTCCCGGTCTCCGCCGGCGTCCTCTCCAGCGTCTCGGCCCCGGCCAGCAGCACGCTCCGCGCGGTCAGCCGGTGAGTCACCTCGACGGCCGCCGGCGGCCGGGTGGACGACGACGGCGGGACCACCAGGAACGCGACGACCGCCGCCGCGACCAGGCCGGAGGCGGCCAGCAGCGGAGTCCTCCGCCCGGCGGGCTTGGCGGCCAGCGCCCTGCGCAGGTCGTCGGCACGCCTGGCCTGGTAGGACGCCTCGGTCACGTCGTCGGGGCGCAGGGTCTTCACAAGGTCGTCGATCATGACTGCTCCTGGAGGGTCCGGGGGCGCAGGGCCTCGGTGAGGCGGCGGCGCGCGCGGTGGAGTCGGACGGTGAACGCGCCCTGGGCGCAGCCCGCGATCTTCGCGGCCTCGCGGGGAGCCAGGCCGTACCAGCTGGTGAGGATCAGCGCCTCGGCGTCGGCCTCGGCCATCGCGGCGAGCGCGCGCAGCGCCGTCTCCCGCTCGGCGACCTGGTCGGCGACGTCGGGGCTGTCCCCCGTCGGCAGGTGGGCGAGCAGCCGGTCGGCCCGGATACCCGAGTCGCGCTGTTTGCGGAGCAGGTTCCTGGCCACGCCGAGCAGCCACGGCAGCGGCTCCGGCGGCAGGTCGGCGAAGCGCCGCCAGGCGATCAGGAAGGTCTCCCCCGCCACGTCCTCGGCGGCGGACCGGTCGGCCCGCAGCAGCGCGTATCCGAGCACGGCCCGGTAGTGCGCGTCGTACAGGTCGGTGAATCGTGTCTCTGGATCGTCCACACCCAGTAGTCCCGCCAGTGGAGCCCCGATTACACATGACATCATTCCGGGGTGAAGGTGCTGATAGCCGACGATCAGGAACTGGTCCGCACGGGCTTTCGGATGATCCTCGACGCGCAGCCCGACATCGAGGTCGTCGCGACCGTGGCCGACGGGGCGGAGGCGGTCGCCGAGGCCCGGCGGCTCCGCCCCGACGTGTGCCTGCTCGACATCCGCATGCCGAAGCTCGACGGCATCGAGGTCACCCGCCTGCTGGCCGGTCCGGGCGTCCCCGACCCCATGCGGGTCGTCATCGTCACCACGTTCGACCTCGACGACTACGTCTACGGCGCGCTGCGGGCAGGAGCCTGCGGCTTCCTGCTCAAGGACAGCGGCCCCGCCCTGCTCATCGAGGCGGTCCGCGCCGCCGCCGCGGGCGACGCGCTGGTCTCCCCTTCCGTGACGGTACGTCTCCTCGCCCACCTCGCCCGTCCCCGCCAACCGGCCAGTCCCCCCGAATCGCTGACCGACCGCGAGCTCGACGTGGTCCGCCTGGTCGCCAGGGGCCGGACCAACCAGGAGGTCGCCGCCGAACTGTTCGTCTCGCTGTCGACGGTCAAGACGCACCTCGCGAGCGTCCAGTCGAAACTGGGCCTGCGGAACCGCGTGGAGGTCGCCGCGTGGGCCTGGGAGTCCGGTGTCGTGAGTTGACCGGATTAGCGGAGGTTCTCCCTGGAAACGATCGGGTCAGGTAACACCGGGGGGAGAGTTCCGTGCGCACGCCACAGAGATCCGCGTTCGGGGTCTATGCCGCCCTGACCAGCCAGATCACCTCCCTGGCGGCCCTGGTGGCCTTCGAGGAACTCCGCGGCCACGACCTGGCCCGGCAGATAGCCGTCTTCGGCGGCGACCCCAAGGCCCCGGGCGCCGAGGCGGTCGTCGGCGACGTGACGATCTTCGCCGTCCTGGTGATGGCCGTGGTCGTGACGACCCTGATGGCGGCGGCGGCCTATGTGAGCTGGCTGTCCGGAACGGCCCGGGTCGGGAAACCGACGGCGGTCGCGGCGTGGCTGATCCCCGGCGTGAACCTGGTCGCGCCCATGGTGCTGGCCGACCAGGCGTGGCGCGAACGGGGCAAGGAGTCGCGCCTGCGCTGGCTCCTGCTGCTGGGCGGCTGGTGGGCCGCCGGCCTCACCACGGCCTGGCTGATCGCCGAGGGCCACGCCACCCATACCAATCTGACGGGCCTGGGCCTCGGAGAGCTCACGGCGGCGACGGTGACGGCCGTGCTGTGCGCGGCGACGGTGTGGGAGGTCTCGTCCCCGCGCACAATCCGGCTGTCGAGCCGTCAGGCCATCGTCGTCTCGAAATAGCGTCAGGCGACCTTGCCTGAGCTGCCCATGCTGGCGTGCCACAGCACCCGTTGCGGTTCCTTCACGCCCAGGTCCGCGTACGGCGACAGCTCGAAGCCGTTCTCGTAGGTGATCTTCTTGCCGCCGATCGTGCCACGCTGTTCCTCCGGGCGGGCGGCGAGGAGGGTGCGGACCGCGTCGATGCCCTGGGTGCGCCACACGCCGTCCAGGTCGGTCAGGTTCCAGGCGTGGACGGCGCGCATGGAGATCCCGCGGCGGCCCGTGCGCCGGATCACCCCCCGTGCCATTATCAGCCACGACCCGAAGACCGTCGCCGCCGTGTGGGCCTGGACCGACTCGAAGAACGTCAGGTCGATCGGGCCCGTGGAGTCGTCGAGGGTGGTGAAGATGACGCGCTGGCCCGAGCGGACGGCCGGGGTCTGGGTGGCCACCTTCACGCCCGCGACCAGGATCTCCGCGCCGTTGCGCTGGCGGAGGAGGTCGCGGGCGCGGACCACGCCGATGGCGTCGAGGAAGTCGTCGTGGAAGGCGATCACGTGGCGGGTGACGTCGAGGCCCAGGACGCTCAGTTCCGCTTCGACCGCCTCCGCCTCGCTCATCTCGGGCAGTTCGCCCGGGACCACGTGGTCGGCGAAGTTCATCGGGAGCTGGCCCGAGCCCTGGCCGCCCGCCCGGTCGAGGGCGCCGACCTGGGCCATCAGGTCGCGGCGGGTCAGGCGGCCGGGGCGCCAGCGGGGTTCTCCGGGGCGCAGGCCGTGGACGGCGTCGAGGCCGCCGACCTCGATGACGTGTTCGGCCACCGGCCTGGAGGGGCGGGCGCGCTCCCAGAAGTCGGCCATCGACACGTACGGCTGGCCGGCGATCATGCGGTCGACCTCGGCGGTGCTGATGCCCTTGATGGCGGAGAAGGGGACGCGGAGGCCGTACCCGCGGCCGAAATACGGCGGGTCGCCGGAGACGGTCCCGAGTTTCTCCACGCGCCAGTCGCGGGCGGAGCGGTTGACGTCCAGCGGGAGGACCTCCACCCCGCACTGGCGGGCTTCGTCGAGGATGACGCGGTTGGGGTACATGCCCGGTTCGTGGGTGAGGACGCCGGCGAAGAAGGCGGCCGTGTGGTGGCGTTTCAGCCACGCCGACTGGTAGGTGGGCAGGCCGAACGCCGCCGCGTGGGCCTTGCAGAAGCCGAAGGCGCCGAACGCGTCGAGCACCCGCCAGGTCTCCTCGACCGTGGCCGCGTCGAACTCGGGGCGGACGTTCATCTCCCACCAGGTCCTGACCCGGGAGCGGCCGTCGGGCGAGGACAGCGAGCGGCGGATCTTCTCGGCCTGGGACAGGCCGCAGCCGGTCATGGCGTCGACGATCTTCAGGACCTGCTCGTGGAAGACCACGACGCCGTTGGTCTCGGCCAGCGCCGCGCGCAGCGCCGGATGCGGGTAGACGGACGGGCGGAAGCCGTGCCGGGACTCCAGGTAAGGGGTGATCATGTCGGAGTTGACCGGGCCGGGGCGGAACAGCGAGATGTCCACGATCAGGTCGTGCATGGTGCGGGGTTCCAGCTTGGCGACGAGTTCGCGCTGGCCGGGCGACTCGATCTGGAAGCAGCCGATGGTCCGGCTCTCGCGGACCATGTCGTAGGTCGCCGTGTCGTCGTGGGGGACCGCGTCGAGGTCCACCGAGACGTCGTCGACGCGGCGGATCTCGTCGAGCGCGTAGGCCATCGCCGACTGCATCCGCACGCCGAGCACGTCGAGCTTCAGCAGCCCCGCGTCCTCGACGTCGTCCTTGTCGAACTGCGACATCGGGAACTCCAGCAGGCTGCGCTCGACCGGGGTGCGGCCCCGCAGGCCCATGTTCCCGACCAGCACGCCGCAGGGGTGCAGCGCGATGTGCCGGGGCAGGCCGTCGAGGCGTTCGGCCAGCCGGAAGACCGTCTCCAAAGCCCGGCCGCCCAGCCCGCTGTCGCGCAGTTCGGGCAGGTCGTCGAGGGCCGCCCGGATCTGCTTGGCCCTGACGTGGGGGAACGCCTTGGCGATGGCGTCGACCTCGTGGGGCGGCAGGCCCATCGCGGCCCCCACGTCGCGGATGGCGCTCCTCGCCCGGTAGGTCTCCATCATCGAGACGCAGGCGACGCGCGACTCCCCGTACCGGTCGAGGATGGCCCGGTAGCAGTCGAGGCGGCGGGCCGACTCGACGTCCATGTCGATGTCGGGCAGCCCGACGCGGCCCTCGGACAGGAAGCGCTCCATCAGGAGGCCGTGTTCCAGGGGGTTCACCTCGCCGATCTTGATCAGGTAGTTCACCAGACTGCCCGCGCCGGAGCCCCGGATCGCGCAGCGGACGCCCATGCCGCGGATCATGTCGGTGATCCCGGCGACGGCGACGAAGTAGCCCGACAGCCGTTTCCTCTCGATGATCGCCAGCTCGGCGGCCAGCCGGTCGCGCGCCTCCCGGGAGGAGCCCAGGCCCCGGTCGAGCAGGCCGTCCTCACAGCGGTGCCGCAGCAGCGGGACGGGGTCGCTGCCGACCTCCGGCAGGTGCAGCCGGGGGTCGGTCTCGTCGATGAGCGGGACGATCTCGACCGGGTCGAGCACGCACGCCTCGGCCGCCCGCCGGGTCACGCCGAGCAGCCGGGTCGCCCGCGCCCGGTCGCCGCCGCACACCCGCAGGGCGACGCGCTCCATCTCCTCGCCGCTCTTCAGGTAGGCGTGCGACGACGACTCGATGTGCCGTCCGTGCAGCGGGACGAGTTTGCGCGCCGCGTCCAGCACGTTGCCCACCTGGTAGTCGGCCGGGTCGAGGTGCCTGACGGCGTTGGTGAGGATCGCGGGCAGGCCGAGCGAGTCGGCCAGGGCGAGCAGGTGGGTGGCGGTGTTGACGTCGCGGTAGCCGTACAGGTCGACGATCTCCACGGCCGCGCCCGGCACCGCGGCGCGCCAGCGCTGGAGCAGCTCGCGGGCCTGCTGGTCGCGGCGGGCGGCGACCGCGCGGCCGACCTCCGAGCGCGGGCCGAGCAGCACGATCAGCCGGCCGTCGGCGGCGTGCCGCCCGACCAGGTCCATGGTGACCCGGGGTTCGCCGCGCTCGCCCGCGTAGTGGGCCGCGGTGACCAGACGGCACAGATCGGACCAGCCGTCGCGCTTGGCCAGGACGACGACGCGGTCCTCCTCGCCGGACATGGCCAGGTCGACGCCGGCGATCGCGCCGATGCCCGCCTCGTGGCAGGCCCGGACGTGTTTGATCGCGCCGTAGAGGCCGTCGCGGTCGGTCAGCGCGAGGGCGTCCATGCCGTGTTCGGCCGCCCGCGCGACCAGCGCCGGGGGGAAGGCCGAGCCGTAGCGCAGCGAATAGGCGGAGGCGACGTGGAGGTGCGGGAAGGAGGCCATCAGTCCCACGCCCGCAGCAGCAGCCACGCCTCGGTGGCGGTGTCGAACCGCAGTTCGTAGGTGCCCGACTGGGCCTCCACCCGCCAGAAGCGGCGTTCGCCCGGGTCGGTCTCGGACGTCTTCCACCATTCCCTGGCGACCACCCAGTGGTCGAGGGTCTGCCGGACCACATAAAGCCGGTCACGCCAGACGAACCGAACAGGCTGGCCGTCTCTGACCCAGACCTCGATCGGATCGCCATAGAGTCTGCTCACGGACCTTCTCCCGATGGCTCCCAGTTACCTGTGATCGCCACCCGGGGGAAGGGCGGGCGGTGCTGTATCGAACATATGTTCTCAGCACCCTGAACGCAAGTTCGAACGTCGGACTATGACGTAGTTCATTTCCCCCGGTATCTGTACGGTTGGTCGTCGTGGCGAACGAACCTCAGCAGATAGGGCCCTATCGCATCACCGGCCGCCTCGGCCGGGGCGGGATGGGCACCGTCTACCTCGGCCAGGACGAGGCCGCCCGCAAGGTCGCCATCAAGGTGATCAACGCGGAGTACAGCCAGAACGAGAACTTCCGGGTGAGGTTCCGGCGTGAGGCCGAGTCGGCCCAGCGGGTCCGCCGCTTCTGCACCGCCGCCGTGCTCGCCGCCGACCTCGACGGCGAGCAGCTCTACGTCGTCACCGAATACGTCGACGGCCCCAACCTCGAACAGGCCGTGGAGAGGTCGGGGCCGCTCACCGGGTCGAGCCTGGAGGCCCTGGCGGTCGGGGTGGCCACCGCGCTCACCGCGATCCACGCCGCCGGGATCGTCCACCGCGACCTCAAGCCGTCCAACGTGCTGCTCTCCCCGGTCGGCCCCCGGGTGATCGACTTCGGCATCGCCCGCGCGCTCGACACCTTCGGCGGGGTCACCCACACCGGCGAGCTCGTCGGCACCCCCCGCTACATGGCGCCCGAGGTGCTGCGCGGCGAGGCGATCTCCCCCGCCTGCGACGTGTTCTCGTGGGGCTGCCTGGTGGCGTTCGCGGCCAGCGGCCGGGCCCCGTTCAACGGCGAGGCGCTGCCCGCGGTGATCTTCCAGGTGCTCAACGCCGAGCCGGTGCTCGACAACCTGGAGCCGCAGATGCGCCAGCTGGTGCTGGCCGCGCTCGACAAGGACCCGCGCAACCGCCCGAGCGCCCAGCAGCTCCTCGACAGCATGGTCGGCCGGGTCACCCCGGAGATCGCCCAGCACACCGTGGCGCAGACCTGGCAGCAGAGCGCGCCGACCCTGCGCCGGCGCACGCCGAACCGCAGCCGCCTGATCGCCGGGGTCGCCGTCGCGGCGGCGGTCGCGATCACGGCGGGCGTCATCGGCGTGCGCGCCCTGGCCGGGCCGGACGGCCCGCCGGAGAACCTGGCGCGCCTCTATCTGGAGGACTTCACCAGCAACGGCGACTGGCCCGGCACCTACGACCCGGGGAACGGCTCGCTCTACGGCTACACCCCGCAGGGCGCCTACGCGCTGGACCTCAACACCGACAACCCCGAGGGCGTCGTCCCGGCGCCGATCCCGTTCGTCGCGGTGCAGAAGGAGAGCCCCGGCCCGTCGCCGACGCCGGTCACCCCGCTCAACCTGTTCGTCAGCGTCTTCGCCGAGGCCGCCGACCCGGTCGGCAACGGCGAGTACGGCCTGTTCTGCCGCGGCAGCGAGAGCAACTACAAGCCCAGCCGCTACGAGTTCCTGCTGACCACCTCCGGCGAGGCCCGCATCCGCCGGGTCTCCGGAGGCGCCGGGGGCATCGTCGGCAGGGGCGACGTGGAACTCGCGTCCGGCAAGAACAGCCTGGCCGTCTCCTGCGAGCCGGGCGACGGCAAGACCGTCACGCTGACCATGTGGGTGAACGGGACCCAGGTCGCCACAGCAGTGGACAACAACGGCCTGCCCACCGGCGACGTCGGGATCATCGGCCGGGTCCAGGCGGACGGGGAGTCGTCGATCAAACTGGCCTTCGACGACTTCGAGCTCAGAGGCCAGCTCGACGGGTAGGACAGGCGCTATGCGAGCGATCATCGTCAACACACCAGGCGGCTCATCGGCTCTCGACCACACGGAGGTGCCCGACCCCGTTCCCGGGGACGGCGAGGTCCTGGTCGAGGTCGCCGCGAGCGGCGTCAACTTCATCGACGTCTACCAGCGCGAGGGCCGCTATCCCCTCCCCACCCCGTTCGTCGCGGGTTCCGAGGGCGCCGGCACGATCTCCGCCACCGGCCCCGGCGTCACCGAGTTCGCCGTGGGCGACCGGGTGGCCTGGGCCAACGTGCTGGGCAGCTACGCCGAGAAGCAGGCCGTGCCGGTGGAGAAGCTGGTGCCCGTCCCCGGCGGGCTCGACCTCGACCTGGCCGCGGCGGTGCTGCTCCAGGGCATGACGGCCCACTACCTGACCCACTCGACCTACGCCGTCCAGCCGGGCGACGAGGTCCTGATCCACGCCGCCGCCGGCGGCATGGGCCTGCTGCTCACCCAGCTGGCCAAGAAGCGCGGCGCCCACGTGACCGCCACCGTCTCCTCCGACGCCAAGGAGAAGCTGGCCCGCGCGGCCGGCGCCGACGTGGTGCTCCGCTACGCCGACGTGGCCGCCAACGTGCGGAAGAGCTGTCAGGTCGTGTACGACGGCGTCGGCGCCGCCACCTTCGAGGACTCCCTCGCGGCCCTGCGCCCGCGCGGGGTGCTGGCCCTCTACGGCGCGGCCAGCGGCCCGGTCCCGCCGTTCGACCTCCAGCGCCTCAACCCGGCCGGGTCGCTGTTCGTCACCCGCCCGACCCTGGGTCACTACGTGGCCACCCGCGCCGAGTTGCTGGAGCGGGCGAACGACGTGCTGGGCTGGGTGGCCGACGGCTCGCTCGACGTGGCGGTCTACCACCGCTATCCGCTGGCCGAGGCCCGGCAGGCCCACGACGACCTCGAAGGTCGCAAGACGACCGGCAAACTCCTGCTCATCCCTTGATTTAGGTTGGGAAACGTGAACCAGACGGCGTTCGTGCTCGGTGGCGGCGGAGTCCTCGGCGCCCATGAGGTCGGCATGCTGCGCGCGCTCTCGGAGGCCGGGATCAAGCCCGACCTCATCGTCGGCACCTCGGTCGGGGCGCTGAACGGGGTCGTGCTGGCCGCCAACCCGGCGGACGCCGTCGACCGGCTCAGCGAGCTCTGGAGCTCCCACATCGTCCGGACGGCGTTCGCCGGTTCGTGGATGACCCGCCTGTCCACCCTGGCCAGGACCGGCACCCACCTCCACCCGATCGACCCGCTGCGCCGCCTGCTGGGCGGCCACCTGCCGGACACGTTCGAGGAGCTGGAGATCCCGTTCCAGTGCGTCGCCGCGTCGATCCAGAAGGCCCGCGCCCACTGGTTCACCGAGGGCCCGCTGGCCGACGCGGTGCTCGCGTCGTGTGCGGTGCCGGGCCTGCTGCCGCCCGTCCGCATCGACGGCGAGCACTTCCTCGACGGCGGCCTGGTGCACAGCATCCCGGTCGGCCGGGCGGTCGCCCTGGGGGCCACCCGCATCTTCGTCCTGCACGTCGGCCGCATCGAGAGGCCGCTCGAACCGCCCGCGAAACCGTGGGAGGTCGGCCTGGTCGCCTTCGAGATCGCCCGCCGCCACCGCTTCGCCGAGGAGATGGCCGCCCTGTCCGACGACGTCGAGGTCCACGTGATGCCGGCGGCCTTCGGCGGCCGTCCCGGCCTCTCCGACCTGCGCTACCGGGACGCCTCCCGGATCGCCCGGCACGCCGGGCGCGCCTACGAGGCCTCCGCCGCCTACCTGGCAGAGCTATGAACTAAGGAGACGGTCATGCTCCCTCCCCGGATCGTCCGGCGGCTGATCTTCGCGCCGCTGGTGATCGTGCTGACCGTCGCCGTCGTCGTCACCCTGCCGGTCTGGCTCGTCTTCGGCCTCATCGTCAGCCTCCGGCTGCCGCCGCCGCGCCGCCGGGGCCTGCGGCTCGTGGTGTTCGCGGTGGTGTGGCTCGCGCTGGAGTCGGCGGCCCTGATCGCCAGCCTGGAACTGTGGGTCGCGTCGGGGTTCGGGGGGCGCCTGCGCGAGGCCAGCCACCAGGAACGCCACTACGCCCTGATCCGCTGGCTGCTGACCAACGTCTACGGCGCGGCCGTGGCCATCTTCCGGCTGTCGGTCACGATCGAGGAGCCCGCGCTGACCGCGGCGGAGATCGAACGCCGGCTGACCCGCCCGATCATCGTGCTGTCCCGCCACGCCGGGCCGGGCGACTCGTTCCTGCTCGTCTACCACCTGCTGGCCCGCTACCAGCGGCGGCCCCGGATCGTCATGAAGGCGGCGCTCCAGTTCGACCCGTCGCTCGACGTCGTGATCAACCGGCTGCCCAACGCGTTCGTGCCGAGGAAGACCGCCGAGAGCGGGGTTACGGCGGAGATCTCCCGGCTGGCCGCCGACATGGACGCCGACGACGCGCTCGTGATCTTCCCCGAGGGGGGCAACTTCACCCCGGCCCGCCGCTTCAGGGCGATCAGGCGGCTGCGCGAACGGGGCCTGCGCAAGGAGGCGGCCCGCGCCGAACGCCTCGACCACCTGCTGCCGCCCCGCCCCAACGGGGCCATCGCGGCGATGACCGCCTGCCCGGAGGCCGACGTCATCTTCGTGGCCCACACCGGCCTCGACGACCTGATCACCCTCGGCGACGTCTGGAACCACCTGCCGGAGGAGGCCCGCATCACCGCGAAGTGGTGGCGCTGGGCGGCCGAGGACGTGCCCCGGGAGCGCGAGGCCCAGATCGCCTGGCTGTTCGACCAGTGGACGGCCATCGACAACTGGATCACCGCCCAGAAGGACTTAGCCGCCAGGAGCCGCGCGACGCCACCGGAACACCTTGAACCGGAGCAGGACAGGCTTGGCTGACCCCGGCACCGACCGGCAGCCGTGATCGGCGGTCACCACTTGCGCGGGCGGCGCCGGTGGTGCCGGACTGTCGCGAGCAGGGCGATCCCGACCAGCAACCCCATGACGGCGACGACGGCCGCCGCCGCGATCAGGCCCATCGAGGGCCTCCCGGCGGGATGACCGCCTTCGCCGACCCCGCTCCCCTGTCGATCAGCTCGCTGAGCGCGGCGGTGTCCAGGTGGTGTTCGATCAGGTCGCCGATGGCGTCGAGGCGGTCTTCGCGGAGCCGGGCGAAGTCGACCGTGCTCTCGACCGGGAGGCCGGCCTCGGCCAGGAACGCGCGGCGGAAGCCGTCGTTCTCCAGCGCGCCGTGCCAGGTGGTGCCCCAGACGTCGCCCCGGCGGCACCCGTCGAGGAACGGTTCCGCGCCGGGGGCGGGGGTGACGATTCCGTGGTGGATCTCGTACGCGGCCACGCGGTGACCGTATGCCGCTCCGGTGGGCCTGGCCAGCACTTTTTCCTGGACGAACCGGACTGTGGCCGGGAGGAGGCCAAGCCCTGACACTTGTCCCACCTGCGACTCGACGTCGTCGTGGATGGTCTCGGCGAGCATCTGGTAGCCGCCGCAGATGCCGAGGATCGGGCCCGTCCGGCGGGCGAGGGCGGCGGCGATGCCGCGCTCCCTGAGCCAGGCCAGGTCGCTCACGGTGGCCCGGGAGCCGGGCAGCACGACCAGGTCGGCGCGGGCGATGTCGCGAGGGGAGGTGACGAAGCGGACGTTCACCCCGGGTTCGGCCGCGAGGGCGTCGATGTCGGTGAAGTTGGAGATGCGCGGATATCTCACCACCACGACGTCGATGTGACCGTCGCCCGTCTGCGGGCGGGCGTCCAGCGCGAGGGAGTCCTCGACGTCCATCCAGAGCCCGTCGAGCCAGGGCAGCACGCCGTAGACCTCGCGGTGGGTGAGGCCGCGCAGCATGTCGAGACCGGGTTCCAGCAGCTCCAGCGCGCCCCGGAACTTGTTGATCACGAAGCCGGAGATGAGCGCCTGGTCCTCGGGTTCCAGCAGGGCCAGGGTGCCGTAGAGGTGGGCGAACACGCCGCCCCGGTCGATGTCGCCGACGACGACGACCGGCAGGTCGGCCGCCCGTGCGAGGCCCATGTTGGCGATGTCGTTGGCCCGCAGGTTGATCTCCGCCGGGCTGCCGGCGCCCTCGCAGACGACGACGTCGTACTCGGCGCGGAGGCGGGCCAGCGACTCCAGCGCGACCGTCTTGAGGTGCTTCTTCAGGTTCGGGTACGTGAGCGCGTCGACGTCCGCCAGCGGCCTGCCCTTCACCACGACCTGGCTGCGGCGGTCGCTGCCCGGCTTGAGCAGGACGGGGTTCATGTCGGCGGTCGGCTCGATGCCGCAGGCGGCGGCCTGGGTGGCCTGCGCCCGGCCGATCTCGGCGCCGTCGGCGGTGACGTAGGAGTTGAGCGACATGTTCTGCGCCTTGAACGGCGCGACCTTCACGCCCCGGCGGGCCAGCCAGCGGCAGATCCCGGTGGTGACGACGCTCTTCCCGGCGTCGGAGGTGGTCCCGGCGACCAGCAGCGCGCCCTTCACTTCCGCCTCGCCGCGACCGCCGCGACCGCCAGGGCCGCCGCCGCCCAGGCCACCCGCCGGGTCAGCGTCACGGCCCGGGAGATGTCCCCCGTCGTCGGCCGGGGGCCGTCGCCCAGCTCGGGGCGGTGCTCCACCCGGCCGCCGTAGTCGTTGACGCCGCCCAGAGTCACGTTCAGGGCTCCGGCGAAAGCGGCCTCGCACTGACCGGAATTGGGACTGGGATGGCGGGAGCCGTACAGAGAGATCGCTCTGAGGGTGGGCCGGAAGCGACCGGAGCAGAGCGCGGTGAGCAACCCCGTCAGACGGGCGGGAACGTAGTTGGCCGCGTCGTCGAGGCGGGCCGCCGCCCAGCCGAACCGCTCGTAGCGGGGCGAGCGGTGGCCGACCATCGCGTCGAGGGTGTTGATCGCCCGGTAGGCCAGCAGGCCGGGCACGCCCGCGACCGCGCCCCAGAAGAGCGGGGCGACCACGGCGTCGGAGGTGTTCTCGGCGAGCGACTCGACGGTGGCGCGGGCCAGTTCGTCTTCACCCAGGCTGCCGGGGTCGCGGCCGCACAGGTGCGGGAGCCGGTTCCTGGCGGCCTCGATGTCGTCGCCGGCCAGGTGGCGGGCCATGGTCGCGCCCTCGCGGGCCAGCGTGGTGCCGCCGAGGACCGCCCAGGTTGCCAGAGCCGTCACGGCGGTCCGCTTCGGGAGCAGCGCCCCCAGAGCGGTCACCGAGCCGACGCAGAGCGCGGTGAAGAGCAGTCCTCGGGTCCGCGAGTCGCGGTAGACCCGCCGTTCCAGCCGTGTCGCGGCGGTCCCGAACAGCGCCACCGGATGCCCCCGACGGGGATCCCCTATTAACGCGTCCAGAGCCACCCCGAGCGCGATCCCCCGCGCCTGTTCCCCCATCACGCACGCATTGTCCCCTATTGGAGAAAACGGTGCAGATCATCCTCATTCGCATCAAGCCACGCGGCAGCCCGCCGGATGCGCTGCCCCGCCCCCGACTCCCACATGACCGCCCAGCCGCCGCCCTCGGTCTCGGCCTTGTGCTTCATGGCCGTGTACGAGCGGTCGAACCGCAGCCGCGCGGTGGGCAGCAGCCGCAGCCTCTCGGCGGCGCTCAGCCCGTAGGCGTCGGCGAAGATCCGGATGCGCCGCCCGGTGTCGAGATCGGGATGGTCGCGGTCGACCGGGTCGGCGATCGGCGCCCAGTGACGCAGCGTGGTGACGACGTCGAACAGCCGCGACACCGGCCGGGCCATGTCGAAGTCGATCAGCGCCACCGGCAGCCCGTCGCGGAACACGACGTTCTCCGGCGTGATGTCGCAGTGGCCCACCACCTCGGGCTCGGCGTCGTCGGCCGACCCGCTCTCCCAGCGGGCGTCGGGCATGAACCCGCGCACCGCGTCGTGGTAGCGCCGCTGCAACCGGGCCAGCTCGGCGAGCACGTCGTCGCCGGGCGGAAAAGGGCTGTACACCTCCCCCGGCACGAAGCTCAGCACCTCGCGCCCCAGCTCGTCGATGCCGAGCACGCGCGGCGCGGCGTCGAACCCGGCGGCCTCCAGATGACGGAGCAGGGCGTGGACGGCGGACGAGGTGGCCTTCAAGGGGCGGCGGACCGTGTCGCCGACCCGGACCACGCCCGCGGTGACATCGCCGCCGGACAGCGGGACTTCATCGGCCCGCGACACAACGAACATACGAATTGAGGCTAGCGGAAGCGGGCTGCGGACGGCCGGAGGTCGGCCGCAGCCCGCGCCATGAATCTGCCCGGATGACAGGGTTCGGACGGCACTGGAAAAACGCGCGACGACCTGCTACGGAGCGTGACTACCGTCGGGTAGGCTCGCGGCAAGCAAGGGCTTGATCGTTTGAGTCACTGCGCTGCGAAGGGACCAGGACACGAAATGTCTCTCCCGTGAACGCCAGGTGGGTGGTGCCCACATCGAGCGCGGCAGCCGCCGCGGGGTCATTCGCGATGGCCCCGGAGGATTCCACCGGACTGTTCCTCGCGGTCGCGCTCGGAGTCGCGGCCGTGCTCGCCATATTGCTGGTCGTCGAGGCGTCGGCGGCGACCTTCTCGGAGAAGCACAGCGCCAGGGCCCTGAAGGTGCTGGCCCTGCTGTTCGGCCGGGACGAACCGGCCGACGAGCCGCAGCCCGAGGAACCTCGTGAATAAGAGGAGGTTGGCGCGCCCTGAGGGATTCGAACCCCCGACCGGTGGATTAGAAGTCCACTGCTCTATCCGACTGAGCTAAGGGCGCCCAGTGCCTTATTCTGCATGATCCCCGCAGTGGTTTCACACCGCAATTGCGGGGCGCCGGCGCGGACGCCGGATTCGCACCGGCGTTCGACCCGGAAAATGTCGGCGCGGGTCGCTAGCGTAGAGAGATGGACTCTCAGCTCATCGGGCGGGCTCACCCCGCGGGGCTGCTGCGTGCGGAGATCGGCCGGGCCCTCGACAGCCACGGCGGTCTCGTGCTGGTGACCGGCGAGGCCGGGATCGGCAAGACCACTCTGGTCACCGGCGGGGTCGAAGACGCCAAACGGGCCGGGGCCCTCGTGCTCGGGGGGTCGTGCTGGCAGTCCGACGGCGCGCCCGGCTACTGGCCGTGGGTCCAGGTGATCCGGGGGCTGCGCCGGGCCGCCGAGTGGTCGTCGGTGGGGGCCGAGACCGCCGACGTGCTGGCCATCCTGCTGGGCGAGCGGTCCGGCGCGGGCAAGGAGCCGTTCGAGGGCTTCCGGCTCTACGACGCGGTGACGACGGCGCTGGTGGCGGTGGCGCAGCGCCGTCCGGTCGTGGTGGTGATCGACGATCTCCACTGGGCCGACACGGCGTCGCTGAAGCTGCTGGAGTTCGCCGCGCAGCACACCTGGTTCGAGCGGCTGCTGCTGGTCGGCACCTACCGCGACGTCGAGGCCGAGGCGCCCGGCCATCCGCTGGCGCCGCTGATCATGCCGCTGGTGGCGAAGGCGACGTGCATCTCGCTGACCGGCCTGGGCCGCGACGAGGTGGGCTCGCTGATGGCCCGCACCGCCGGGCGGACGCCCGAGCCCGCGCTGGTCGACGAGGTCCACCGGCGCACCGGCGGCAATCCGTTCTTCGTCGAGCAGACCGCCCGGCTCTGGCAGGGCGGCGGCTCGGTGACCGCGATCGCGCCAGGCGTCCGCGATGCGCTGCAGAAACGCATCTCGCTGCTGTCGCCGCAGGTGGCGACGTTACTGACCGACGCGTCGGTGCTGGGGAGCGAGTTCCATCGCGACGTGCTGGCCGCGCTGGCGGGGCTGCCGGCCGCCCGCGTCGACGGGCTCCTCGGCCAGGCGACGGCCGCGCGGCTGGTCGTCGAGCTGACAGAGGGGCGGCTGGGCTTCGCCCATGACCTCGTCCGCGAGACGCTCTACGAATCCCTCGGCGAGGGCGCGGCCGGTCGTCACGCCCGGGTGATCACGGCGCTCGACGCCGACCCGGCCCTGCGCGCCCACGTCCTCCCGGCCGACCAGGCCCGCCACGCCTACCAGGCGGGCCGCGAGCTGCCGCCGGCGGTCACGGTCGAACGGCTGCTGTCGGCGGCCGACGAGGCCCACCGGCGCATGGCCGTCGAGGAGTCGATCGGCCATCTGCGCAAGGCCGCCGTCCGGGGCGAGGCGCTGGAGCCGCGCCGCCGGGCGATGATCGCGATGGAGCTGAGCGCCTGCCTGTTCCACGTCGACGACATGGGCGAGACCCGGGCCACGCTCGAATCCGCCTGGCTGTTCGCCACCCAGACCGGCGACGCCGACGTGCTGGCCCGGGTGGCGGTCAGCTACTACCGGATCGACGGCCCCGGCATGCTCGGCGGCCCGAGCGGCGGGCGCAGCGCCGAGGTGGTCCGGATGGCCCACCGCGCCCTGATCGGCGACGGCCCGGCCGCCTCACCCGACGCGATGGCCCACGAGCTGACGCTCCACATCGCGGCGACCGCCCGCGCGGGCGACGACGACGAGGCGCTGGCCTTCGGCCTGGCCGCCCGCCACGACGTGCTGTTCGGGCTCGGCACGGCCGCCGAGCGCATCGAGCTGACCAGCGAGATGGAGACGGTCGCCCGGCGCAGCGCCGACACCGACACCGAACACTTCGCCGCCTCGCTGCGCTGGGTGGCGCTGCTGGAGGCGGGCGACCCCGTCTATCTCGACCAGTTCGCCGAGTCGACCGCCTTCGCGCTGCGCGTCGGCGGCGAACGCATGATCTTCTCCGCCCGCGTCGACCAGTCGATCATCATGACCCTGGCCGGCCGGTTCGCCGAGGCCGAGGAGTTCCTGCGCGGCGCGATCGAGGTGATCGCCCACGACAGCCGCCACACGCTCGCCTTCATGGTCGACCACGTGCTGTGGGCGGTGCTGCTCCACCAGGGCCGGTTCACCGAGATCCCGGCGGTGCTGGCCCGGCTGGAGACCTCCGGCCACTCGCAGGCCGACCTGCTGAGGGGCATCACCGCCCTCCAGGCGGGCGACCTCGACGCCGCCCTGCGGGCGCTGCCCGACGACGGTCTCGACTCCTACCCCCGCGCGTTCGCCCCGCTGGCGCTGCGCTTCCTCGCCCATGCGGCGGCCGAGTCGGCCGACGCGACGCTGACCGCCTGGGCGGCCGAGACGCTGGCACCCCACTCGGGCAACTGGCTGGTCAGCATCGGCGGCTGCGACATCGCCGGGCCGGTCGACCACTGGCTCGGCGTGCTGGCCGCCGCGCGTGGCCGGTGGGACGAGGCGACCGCCCTGCTGACCAGGGCCCGTGAGTCGGCGGTGGCCATGGAGGCCCGGCCGTGGGTGGTGGAGGCCGGGGTGCGACTCGGGCGCGCCCTGCTGGCGGTCGGCGACCGCGAGCGGGCCGGGGCGCTGCTCGACGAGTCGGCGGCCGAGGCGGCCGAGATGGGCATGCGGCACATCGGGGCGAAGATCGCCCAGATCCGGCGGGAAACGGCGGGCCCGGCGGCTGGTCGGCCGGTGACGGCAGAGCCGTCTCCGGGGCGCGCCTTCGCGGAGGCCGGGCGGCCGCATCACCTCGCTCCCGCTTTCCGGCGTGACGGCGACGTCTGGGAGCTGGCCTACGACGGCGTCGTGGTCCGGATGCCCGACGCCAAGGGCCTGCGCGACCTCCACACCCTGCTGGGAGCTCCCGGCACCGACATCCCGGCGGTCCGGCTGCTCACCCCCGAGGGCGGAAGGGAGGCGGTGGCGGCGCGGAGCTTCGGCGGCGATCCCGTGCTCGACGACGAGGCCAAGGCGCGCTACCGGCGTCACCTGGCCCGGCTCGACGAGGAGATCGACCGGGCCGCCTCCCTCGGCGACGACGTCCGGGCGGCGACCCTCGACCGGGAGCGCGAGGCGCTGCTCGCCGAGCTGCGCGCCGCCGCCGGGCTGGCCGGCCGCGACCGGAGGCTGGGCGACGAGGCGGAGCGGGCCCGCAAGACGGTGACCGCCCGCATCCGCGACACCCTGCGCAAACTCGGCGAACGCCATCCCTCTCTCGCCTCCCATCTGCGTGAGTCGATCACCACCGGTTCGTCGTGCCGCTACCGGCCCGAGTCGCCGGTCGGATGGCGGCTCTGAGATGGCGGCTCTGAGACCGCCGCGCCCCCGTCCGGCGGCGGCCTCAGAGCCCTACTTCCGGTTGTAGGCCCGCATCGTCAGCGGCCCGAAGACGGCCAGCAGCGCCGCCGTGGCGACGAACACCCAGGTCAGTTCGCCCATGTCCGGGGTGCCGTTCATCAGCGACCGGACCGCCGCGACGAGCCGGGTGATCGGGTTGACCTCGACGAAGGCCTGCAGCCAGCCGGGCATCGTCGACGGGTCGACGAAGATGTTGCTCAGGAAGGTCAACGGGAACAGCACGAGCATGCTGACCCCCATCACCGACTTCTCGCTGCGCAGGTAGAGGCCGCACATCGTCCAGATCCACGAGAACGCGAACGAGAACACGACCAGCAGCCCGATCCCCGCCGCCACGCCCGCCACGCCGCCGGCCGGCCGGAACCCCAGGATCAGCCCGACCACAGTGATCACCAGCGAGGCCAGCACATAGCGCAGCACGTCACCCAGCAGGTTCCCGACCAGGGCGGCGGGCCGCCAGATCGGCAGCGACTTGAACCGGTCGAACACGCCCTTGGCGATGTCGATGTTCACCGCCAGCCCGCTGTACATGGTCGTCATGACGACGCTCTGCACCATGATCCCGGGCAGCAGGAACTGCAGGTACTCCCCCGTCGACCCGGCCAGCGCACCGCCGAACAGGTAGGTGAACATGAGCGTCATCATGATCGGGAACGCCGTCACGTCGAACAGCTGCTCCGGCACGTGCTTGATCTTCAGGACGGCGCGCCACCCGAACGTCAGCGACGCCGACAGCGCGCTCGGCCGGGCCGGCCGCTCCCGGGGGTCGAGGACCGCGCCGATGGTCTCGGCGGCGGGGACGTAGACCTGCTCGGCGGTCTCGGTCGTGGTGGCGGTCATGCCGCGGCCTCCTTCTCGGTGGCGGGCTGGGTGGCGGGGTGGTCGGTCAGGGCCAGGAAGACCTCGTCGAGCGACGGCTGGCCGAGGGAGAAGTCGTCGACGACGATCCCGGCGACGGCCAGTTCGGAGAGCGCGCGGGCGGCGTCCTCGGCCGCGCCGTGCTCGGTGCCGTGGCCGGGGACCCGGATCACGACCCTGCGGGGATCGGGGTCGGGGGTCGCGGTGGCGCCGAGGGCGGCCGAGAGCAGCTTCTCGGCGTCGGCCCGCTGGGCGGGGTCGCGCAGCCGCACGTGGACGGTGCCCGCGCCGACCGACGACTTGAGCTCGCCGGGGGTGCCCTCGGCGATGAGCTTCCCATGGTCGATCACCCCGATGCGGGCGGCGAGCTGGTCGGCCTCGTCGAGATACTGCGTGGTCAGCAGCACGGTCGTGCCGTAGCTGACGACGGCCCGGACGATGTCCCACACCTGGTTGCGGCTGCGCGGGTCGAGGCCCGTCGTGGGTTCGTCGAGGAACAGCAGGCGGGGCGTGTTCAGCAGGGTCGCCGAGATGTCGAGCCGCCGCCGCATGCCGCCGGAGTAGTTCTTGACCTGCCGTTCGGCGGCCGCGGTGAGGCCGAACGCCTCCAGGAGCTCGTCGGCGCGGACGCGGGCGGCCGGGGTGCGGAAGCCGAGCAGGCGGCCGATGAGGATGAGGTTCTCGCGGCCGGTCATGTCCTCGTCGAGGGAGGCGTACTGGCCGGTGAGACCGACCAGCGAGCGCACGGCGTCGGCCTCGGCGACCACGTCGTGGCCGAAGACGCGGGCGGCGCCGCCGTCGGGGCGCAGCAGGGTGGCCAGCATCCGGACGGCGGTGGTCTTGCCGGCGCCGTTGGGGCCGAGCACGCCGAACACGGCGCCGGCCGGGACCGTCAGGTCGAGCCCGTCGACGGCGCGGTTGTCGCCGAAGACCTTGACGAGACCGTTCGTCTCGATCGCGGTTTCTGTCATGCCCTTGAGGCGCGAGACCGCGTGCTAGATCGGATCTAGCGGCCCGCGAGATACGGTCGGATCGGAGATCAACGGGAGGAAGAGATGGCAGACGTCTTCGACGTGATCGTTATGGGCGCGGGGCCGGTCGGGGAGAACGTGGTCGACCGGGCCGTGCGCGGCGGCCTGTCGGTCGCCGTGATCGAGGCGGAGCTCGCCGGTGGCGAGTGCTCCTATTGGGCGTGCGTGCCGAGCAAGGCGCTGCTGCGCCCCGTCGACCTGGCCGGAGAGGTGGAGCGGGCGCCGGGGCTGACGGCGGGGCCGATCGACGTCCAGGCGGTGCTGGCGCGGCGTGACTGGGCGGTGAACGACTACAGCGACAACGGCCAGGCCCGCTGGCTGGAGTCGCTGCCGTCCACGTACATCAGGGGCCGGGCGCGGATCGCCGGGGAGAAGAAGGTCGACGTCGGCGGCCGGGTGCTGACCGCGCGGCACGCCGTGGTGGTGGCGACGGGCAGCCTGGCGGCCATCCCCGACATCCCGGGGCTGGCCGAGGCGAACCCGTGGACCAACCGCGAGGCCACCGGCGTGAAGAAGGTGCCGGGACGGCTGATCGTGCTGGGCGGCGGTGTGGTGGCGTGCGAGATGTCCCAGGCGCTGCACGCGCTCGGCGCGACCGAGACGACCATGGTCGTGCGCGGCCACGGCCTGCTCGACCGGTGTGAGAGCTTCGCCGCCACGATGGTCGCCGACGCGCTCGCGGCCCGCGGCGTCGACATCCGGTTCGGCACCCGGATCGAGCGGGTCGAGCGGATCGGCAGCGAGGTCACGGCGCACCTGTCCGACGGCACGACGCTGACCGCCGACGAGATCCTGGTCGCGGCCGGCCGCCGCATCGGCGTGGACATCGGCCTCGACACCGTCGGCCTGCCCGACGGCCGCCCGATCGAGGTCGACGACAGCATGCGCTCGACCAGCCACGACTGGCTCTACGCGGTCGGCGACGCCAACGGCCGGGCGCTCCTCACCCACATGGGCAAATACCAGGCCCGGCTGTGCGGCGACGTGATCGCGGCCCGCGCCAACCGCCGCGCCGACGACCTGCCGTCGATGCGCGACCAGGGCGACCACTACGGCCCGCCCCAGGTGATCTTCACCGACCCGCAGGTCGCCGCGGTCGGCATCACCGAGAAGGAGGCGCGGCGCCGGGGTCTCAACGTCCGTTCCGTCGAGTACGACATGAGCGGCATCACCGGCGCCTACCTGTCGGCGGAGAACTACATCGGGCGCGCGAAGGCCGTGGTCGACGAGGACCGCAAGGTGCTCGTCGGGGTCACCTTCGCGGGCCCGGCGGTGGCGGACATGCTCCACTCCGCGACCATCGCGATCACCGCCGAGGTGCCGATCGACAAGCTCTGGCACGCGGTGCCGTCGTTCCCGACGGTCAGCGAGGTGTGGCTGCGCCTGCTGGAGACCTATGGCCTCTAGACCTGATAGGCCGAGTCCCGGACGTCGGTGATCGCCATGTGCCCCGGCGCGTGGCCGATCGCGAACGGGATCCCGGCCGCCATCACCGCGGCCTGCGGAGTGACTCCGCAGGCCCAGAACACCGGCACCTCCCCCGGCCGGACCTCCACCGGATCGCCGAAGTCGGGCGCGCCGAGGTCGTCGATCCCCAGCCCCGCCGGATCGCCGATGTGCACCGGCGCGCCGTGGACCTGCGGGTAACGCGCGGAGACGCGCACCGCGTCGGCCACCTGCGCCGCCGGGATCGGCCGCATCGACACCACCAGCGGCCCCGACAGCCGCCCGGCCGGACGGCACGGCACCGACGTGCGGTACATGGGCACGTTCAGGCCCATCTCCAGATGCCTGACCGGAATGTCATCTCTGATCAGGGCGTCTTCGAAGGTGAAACTGCACCCGATCAGGAACGGTACGAGATCGTCCCGCCAGAACCGGGAGACATCGGTCACCTCGGCGACGGGCGCGCCGTTCTCGTACACGACATAGCCCGGCAGATCGGTCCGGAGGTCACCCGCGAAGATCGGCATACTGGTGGCCCCAGGATCTCCGACGTCCAGCACCGGACAGGGCTTGGGATTGCGCTGCGCGAAGAGCAGCATGTCGTATGCGAGGTCGGCGGGCACCGCGAGCAGGTTGGCCTGGGCGTAACCCGGACACCACCCTGCGGTGGGCGTCTTCAGCCCGGCCCGGAAGCGGCTCCGGGCCTCGTGAGGGGTCATTCGGGGACGTCCTCCGGAATAGTTGAATTCTCAACCAAGTTGGGGGTGCATAGCTGACACACAGGAAGGAGCCCCAAGATGCCCGCCGTAACCGTGGACAACCCGCTCACCCTCCCCCGGCTGCCCGAGCCCCTCGCGGCCGTGCACGAGCGCAAGGTCCTGACCGTCGCCACCGCGCCCACGGGCTTCGAGGGCGAGGGATTCCCGGTCAGAAGAGCACTGGCCACGATCAAGCCAAAGTATCTCGATCCGTTCATCATGATGGACCAGATGGGCGAGGTGGACTACGCGCCGGGCGAGCCCAAGGGCACGCCGTGGCACCCCCACCGGGGCTTCGAGACGGTGACGTACATCATCGACGGCGTCTTCGACCACACCGACTCCCACGGCGGCGGCGGAACCATCACCAACGGGGACACCCAGTGGATGACGGCCGGCTCCGGCCTCCTCCACAAGGAGGCCCCGCCGGAGTGGCTCGTCCAGAAGGGCGGCCTGTTCCACGGCATCCAGCTCTGGGTGAACCTGCCCTCCAAGTCGAAGATGCTCGCGCCGAAATACCAGGACATCGGGCGGTCCAACGTGGTCCTGCTGAGCAGCCACGACGGCGGCGCGCTGGTCAGGGTCATCGCCGGCGACGTGGCCGGTCACCTCGGCCCCGGCGCCACCCACACGCCGATCACGCTCATCCACGCGAGCATCACCCCCGGAGCCCGGCTGACGATCCCGTGGCGGTCCGACTTCAACGCGCTCGCCTACGTGCTCTCGGGCCGGGGAACCGCCGGGACCGACGGCCAGCCGATCGAGATGGGACAGCTCGCGGTGTACGAGGGCTTCGGGGCCACCCAGGCCGAGACGATCACCCTGTCGGCGTCGAAGGCGCAGGACTCCCGGTCGCCGAACATGGAAGTGATCATCCTCGGCGGCAAGCCGATCGGTGAGCCGGTGGAGCACTACGGGCCGTTCGTGATGAACACGAAGGCGGAACTGGCCCAGGCCTTCGCCGACTTCCAGGCGGGACGGCTGGGGACGATCCCGGCGGGCCACCACTGAATTGCCCTGAAGCGGCCAGGCAACCAGCCTGGCCGCTTCGGCATCTCGTGGACCTGGGTCTTGCGGCTCCACGTCCTTCTCCGGCCGCTTCGGCGTTCCAGACTTGAGCGGGACGTGGGCACGACTCCGGCCGGGGGCAGGCGACCGGCATACGGTCACGTCCTTCAAGAAGTCCGGAGCCTGGCCATTCCGGCGTCCCAGACGTGAACGAGACCTAGGCACGACTCCGACCTGAGGCAGGCGACCGACATACGGTCACGTCCTTCAAGAAGTCCGGAGCCTGGCCATTCCGGCGTCCCAGACGTGAACGAGACCTAGGCACGACTCCGACCTGAGGCAGGCGACCGACATACGGTCACGTCCTTCAAGAAGTCCGGAGCCTGGCCATTCCGGCGTCCCAGACGTGAACGAGACCTAGGCACGACTCCGACCTGAGGCAGGCGACCGACATACGGCCACGTCCTTCAAGAAGTCCAAAGCCTGGCCATTTCGGCGTCCCAGACTTGGGCGAGACCTGGGCACGAGCCTGCCCGACGACTGACCGGCCCCGGCCTGGGACAGGCGACCGGCTAGCGGCCACGTCCGTTGGGAAGCCGGACCGACGACCAACCGGATCCTGGACCCGCGGCAGGTCTGACCAATGGCCTCTTGGGCCTGCGCATGAGTGCGATCACCACATCGGAAAGGCCCCACCCGCTGGCCAACGGGACTCGAACACGACTCAGGTCGGAAGGGTCAACCGGCCTGACCACAGCCGTCAGGGATGCTGGGGCAGACAGCTCAATCGCGCGGCCGACCTGGTTGATGGCCGTCCGGGATGCTGACCTGCCGTGGTCGTGGCCGCGCCACCTCACGGGAGATGTTCTCCGCCGAAAACGGGTGGATCTCGGCGAGCTGTGCGCCAAACTCGCCGAGATCCGCGACGATCCCGTCCACCCGCCGGTGGCGGGACGGTATACCTGTTCCCGTTTGGTTCCCGTGCCCTCGGCGCGGGAACTGCTCGTGGGACCGACCAGTTCCCGAGCGTCAGACGATCAATCCCGGACCCGCCAACTTCCTCTCACCCGATGGTCGGCGGAGGGGCGGCGGAACTCGCCGGTGCGGTCGAACTCGCCGTCGCGGCGCGAGCCCTCGATGGCCTCGTTCCAGCGAACGGCAAGTCGAGTGGTACGCATCTCAATATCCCCCGATAACGTGGTGCTTTTCGTGACTTAGTTGTATTTGGCATCACTTGCAGATCGCTTGCCATCAGATTTCATCTCCTATCTATTGAAAGCGGACGCAGGGTTCGCTTCGGTGGGGTCCCATGAGCGAAATGGTGGGCGCCGGCGTGAGCCGCCCCGTCGTCGTCGACGCGACCGTGGTCCGCGACGCGGCCGGTGAGCTGGCCCGCGAGGGCAACCGGGTGCCGGACATCGTGGCGCTCGACGCGCGCCGCTGGATCGTCTGCTGGCGTTCCGGCGTACCCGACGCTCTCGACCGCACCCCCACCGACCAGGGCGCCATCAACTACGCCGTCACCCACGACGGCGGCGTCACCTGGAAGAAGGGCACCCTCGCGGCGGCCACCGCCACGCACCGCTACCACTACGGAATGCTCTTCACCGAGAGCGGTTCCGTGTACGCCCTCCTCGGCCGCATCACCATCACCGAAGACCGCGACGAATCCGACGTCGATGGATTTCCGGTCCAACTGACCCTGAAGCGCTCCACCGACAACGGAGCGACCTGGACGGACCAGCCCATCTCGGTGGACGTCCCCCCGAACACCCGAGGCGTCGTGATCGCCGGCAAACCGGTCAAGGTCGGCGACGTCTGGACGGTCCCGTTCTGGCGTCAGGGCACCGGCGCGTCCCAGGCGGCCGTACTCCGCTCGACCGACCTGAGGACCTGGCGGTCAGGCGCACCGGCCACCAACCCACCCGGCATCGGCGTCGAGGAGCCCCAGATAGCCCTGCGCCCCGACGGCACGCTCGTCATGGTGACCCGAGCGCTCGTCCGCCGCGACAAGCCCGAGGACCGCGACCCCTACTACCGCGTCTCGGCCGCCCACTGCGCGACCACCACCAGCACCGACGGCGGCCTGACCTGGGCGCCGATGCGTCTCCACCCCGACCTGCCGAACTTCTACGTGAAGACCTTCTTCATGATCGACTCAGTCGGCCGGGAGATCGCCGTCTACAACACCTTCGGCGGCCCCATCAGGGAACCCCGCCCCGACCGCTTCCGCGAGGTCCTCCACTACAAGGTGGCCAACCCCCGCGAACCCTGGCAGCCAGGACGTCTGTTCGCCGACGGCCCCCGCCTGACCAGGACGACCGCCCGAGGCTGGGACGTCTACCCCAGCGCCGCCGAGATCTCCCCCGGCGTCCTCGCCGTCGTCTGGGAACACAACCAGATCGAGATCAAGGTCGCCCGGCTGACCCTGGACACGCCGCTGCCCAAGGACTTGGCCCCCGGCCGCTGGACCCTCGACGTCGGCGCGGCCACCGGCCCCGACGGCGGCCTGCGCCTGCGCTCCACGACCGCCAGAGCGGTCGGCGCCCGCAAGACGATCATGGAGATGTGCGACTTCACGGTGGAGTTCAAGGGCGAGATCGTGGACGACAGCGCCCTCGACCCCGCAACCGGCCAGGGCGTCTGCCTGGGAACGAAGGTGTGCAACGGCGCGCACCGCCTCATGCTGACGGTCCAGAAGGGCGGCGTCTGGACGATGCGCAAAGGCTCGACCAGATGGGAACGCATCCTCGCCACCCCGTCGGCACCGGCGGTGTGGAAGGTCGTGACCGACAGCGCGGGCGTTGCCCGGCTGTTCCGCGACGGCGCCGACACCGGGGTGACCTGGGTCATCCAGGACAGCGGCGAAACACCCCAGCTCAGCCACTGGGTGATGGGCACCCGCGGCGGAAACGCGGCGGAGGCCAGAATCGCCTGGACCCGCTTGACCCCGACAACCGACGACAACCCGGCCTGACGCCCGACACGCCGCACTCCTCGCTCTCACCTGCGCGAGCCCATGTGGCCGAGCCCATGTGGCCGAGCCCATGTGGGCGAAGTCATCTGCGCGAGGTCACCCACCCCGGCACGGCGAGCAGCCCCGGGCGTGTTCGGCTGGATCGCGATCTCGCCGGACGCGCAGTATCTCGGCTGGGACCTGGTCGTCGTCACCCCGGGCACGAACCCGGCGTCCACCCTCTAGCCCAACAACAGGGCAACCCTGCTGCCCCAACGACAGGGCAAAGGCCTGGCATGCCCGCCGACTACTCCGATGACCACCACGACGAGCCCGGCCTCGGCACCTTGATCAGGCCCGAGGACAGAACGCCGGCACCGAACAGCTTGCCCGCATCCCACACGACGCTTGAACCCAGCACCTCCAAGAGAGCTCGCCGAAGAACTTCCGAATACAGCGCGTATGCGAAATTCCGCGCTTGACGCTATGGCGTATGCATTCCGCGAATCACTACCGCCTTCGGCCCGGCGGCCATTTATCGGCACAGCGCCCATCTAAAGGGCACAGGTGCAATCCCACCCGAGCTACCGCCCAGCGCGGCGTCGCCCGAGGGAGCACCTGTACTACGACGTCGGCACCGTCTGAAGCGGACCCCTACGGTCGTCTACACGGCACCATTTCCAGAGGGCACCCCCGCCGCAATCCCACCCCTTCAGCGGGGCACCGCCCGCGACAGGACCAGTGCGAAGTCGCCGTCCGGGTCCGTATACCAGCGCTCCACCTCGAACCCCGCCATCGCCAGTTCCCGGGTCAGCCCCGCCCGGCGGAACTTGGCGCTGATCTCGGTGCGCATCTCCTCGCCCTCGGCGAAGGTCACCGTCAGGTTCAGGGCCTTGACGTGGACGGACATGTCCTTCGTCGCCCGCAGGCGCATCTCGATCCAGTCGTGGTCGGTGTCGTAGATCGCCACGTGGGCGAAGTCGGCCGGGACGAAGTCGGCGTCGAGGCGGCGGTTGATCACCCGCAGGACGTTCCGGTTGAAGGCCGCCGTCACGCCAGCCGAGTCGTCGTAGGCGGCGATCAGCCGGGACGTGTCCTTGACCAGGTCGGCTCCGAGCAGGAACGTCTCCCCGTCGGTCAGGGTCGCGCGGAGCTCCTTGAAGAAGACCTCGCGGGCCGGAGGCTCCAGGTTGCCGATGGTCCCGCCGAGGAAGGCGACCATGCGGTCCTGCCGCTGCGGCAGCTGGGACAGGTGGTTCTCGAAGTCGGCGCACACGCCGACCACCTCGAACCGCTCCGACAGCCGGTCGGCGGCGGTCTTGAGCGTCACGGCGTCGACGTCGACCGGCATGTAGGTGCGCAGGGTCCCGGCCGAGGCCAGGGCGTCGAGCAGCAGCTCGGTCTTCTCCGAGGTGCCGGAGCCGAGTTCGACGAGGGTCGCCGCGCCGCTCACCGCGGCGATCTCCCGTGCGTGGGCCTTCAGAATGGCCAGCTCACGGCGGGTCGGATAATACTCGGGCAGGCGAGTGATCTTGGTGAAGAGCTCGCTGCCGCAGGCGTCGTAGAACCACTTGGGCGGCAGCCATTTCGGCGCCGCCGCGAGGCCCGCTCGGACGTCGTGCTCCAGCGCCTGACGCATGTAGTCAGCGTCGATCAGGTTCACAGGTCCCTCCAGTCGATTCCTTCGGGCGTGACGATCACCAGGGTCCGGTCGGGCACGCTCACCCATCCGTCGTCGCGGTCGTCGAGCGGCTCGCTGGCCACCAGCACCCCTTCGGGGAGCGACCGCACGAATAGCGTGTCGCCCCAGGTCGTGGCCGCGATCGTCTGTCCATCGGTGGCGAGGAGGTTCACTCTCGCCTCGGCGTCGGCGCCGCCGGCCGCCGTGGTGACCTCGGCGATGGCGTCGCCGAGGCCCCATCCCAGCCGCCCGAGCGCGAAGACCCCGGCGGCGAGCTTCGCGGAGTCGCAGGTGCTCTCCGCCTCATGGGCCTTCAGGCCGGTCAGCGCCTCGGCGGGCACCCGGCCGTTGTGGCTGAGCAGCCACTTCCCCTCCATGAAGGGCGCTGTGGCGGTCTCCTCTATCGGCATGCCGACCGTCGCCGAGCGGACCGCCGCGATCAGGCACGTGGAGATCGCCGAGGCGGCCAGGCCGTCGAGGTTGGCGTCGGCCCACATCGGGATGGACCGGCGATAGCGGACGACGCGGTCATCGGCGTACCAGCCCATGCCGAAACCATCGGCGTTAACGGTGCCCCAGCGCTGCCGCCTGGGCACGTAGGACTGTTTCAGCAGGCCGTGGTCGGGCTGCTGGATCAGCGACGACAGCGGGCGGGGTTCGCCGAGCCATGCGGCGTGACGGCACATCAGCGGGCCCCCTCCGCCTCGCCGGCGTCTCGGGCGCAGCGGAAGCCGGAGAAGATCTGGCGGCGCTGCGGATAGTCCCAGTTGCGGAAGGTGGCCCGGACCGCCGCCGGGTCGGCCGCCCAGGAGCCGCCGCGCAGCACGCGGTAGTCGGGCCCGAAGAAGACCTCGCTGTACTCGCGGTACGGGAACGCGCGGAAGCCCGGATAGGCCTGGAACGTGGAGGACGTCCACTCCCAGACGTCGCCGATCATCTGCTCGACGCCGTAGGGGCTCGTCCCGGCCGGGTAGGCGCCCACGGGGGCCGGACGGGCGGCCCGATGGCCGAGGTTGGCCAGCTCGGGGGTGGGCGGCTCGTCGCCCCACGGGTAGCGCCGCGAGCGTCCCTCCTCGGGGCTCCAGGCGCAGGCCTTCTCCCACTCGGGCTCGGTGGGCAGCCGCTTGCCCGCCCAGCGGGCGTAGGCGTCGGCCTCGTACCAGCTCACGTGCTGCACCGGCTCGTTGGGCGGGATCTGCTCGGCCCGGCCGAAGCGGGTGCGCCACCAGGTGCCGCCGTCGTCACGGGTCCAGAACAGCGGCGCCTGGAGGCCCAGCCGGAAGCCCTCGGGATGCCACCAGCGCGGGTCGCGGTAGCCGCCGTCTTCGACGAAGGCCAGGAAGTCGCCGTTGCTGACGGGCACCCGATCGATCCAGAACGCCGGGACGTCGACCGTGTGGGCAGGGCGCTCGTTGTCGTAGGCCCACGGGTTGACGTCGGTGCCCATGGTGAACGGCCCACCGGGGACGAACACCTCGCCCGACACCGGCCGCCCGGCGGGCAGGTCGCCGTCGCCGACCAGGCCAGGCTCGCGGGAGAGCTGGAGGGTGGCGAGCATGGTCTCGTCGTGCTGGTGTTCGTGCTGGATGATCAGCCCGAACACGAAGCCGCCCGACTTGAGCGGATTCGGATCGTCGAAGTCGACCTTGTCGAGAACGTCGAGCACCCGCCCGCGCACACCCTCGATGTAGGCGCGCGCCTCGGCCGGCCCCAGCATCGGCAGCGTCGGACGGTCGCGGCGCGGCGTCTTGAACGCGTCGTAGATGTCGTCGATCTCGGGTCGCAGCGGCGTGATCCCGCCGACCTCGCGCAGCACCCACAGCTCCTCGTAGTTTCCGACGTGGGCGAGGTCCCAGACCAGCGGCGACATCAACGGGGAGTGCTGGCGGACGAGCAGGTGGTCGTCGGCGTCGGTGTAGCTCAGGGAGCGGTCGCGCACAGCCTGGAGCTGGGCGGCGATCTGTTCCTTCATCGGCTCTCCAAGAGGAGGTCGGCGGCCGGGGACCGGCCGGGTTCGACGAACCGCACGGCATAGTCGGTGACCTGGTCGATCAGACTCTGTGGCGCGCCGTGGCGGGGCAACGCCCTGACGGCGGCCCGGAAGGCCGCGACGGCGGCGCGGCGGATGGGCGGCGGAGCGAGCCCGCACCTGGCCGCCTCGGCCCACTGCCCCGCGACGGCCATCGCGTCACCGGCCGCGGCGGCGGCCGCCTCGTCGTCGACGATCAGGGCGTAGGAGACGGCGACCGCGACCGGCCAAGCGACCGGGCCGAGGGCGTCGAGGTAGCGGATCTCCATGAACCCGCGCGGCCGGACGGGCGGAAAGAGAGTGGTGGCGTGATAGGCCAGGTCATCGAGGGTGGGCGGACGCCCGGTGGCGAGCTGGAAGTCACGGAACCTCTGCGCCCCCGCCATCTGCCGGCAGGACCCGTCGGACTCGTTGACCAGCATCAGCCGCGCGGCCTCAAGGTAGGCGGCCCAGTCAGCGGCCGGATGCCCCCGCCGAGGCAGCCCCAAGGCCCGTCGGCCCACAGAGACGGTCTCCGCCGAACGGAGCCGGTTCACCTGGCCGCTGTAAGCGCCACCCTCCGCCTCCACAAATGGGACACATGAACATCCGAGACGAGAACCAGTGGAAACCGCCGGAGACTCCCCGGAGCCATCGCATATGGCGCATGACCGGCCGGCATCCGCCCCTGCGGACGCCTGCCCGAACGGCCCCATGCCCGAATCCACGCGCTGCCCATGAGAACCGCCGCAGACCACGCACGAACGACCCGAACGCAGTAGCGCCTCGCTCGATCCGCTGCGTGTGGTCCCCGAATGAACAGGATTCGATGCCGCGGACGCCTGTCCTCGGACACTCACCGACCGTTCACCCGAACCACCGCAGGCAACGCACAACCGACCGGGCTCCTGCGCCTCCGACCGTTCACCCGGCCCGCCACAGGCGACGCATGATCGACCGAATTCCTGCGCCTCCGACCCTGCACCCGGCCCGCCACAGGCGACGCATGATCGACCCACGTCCTGCGCCTCCGACCCTGCACCCGAACCGCCACAGGCAACGCACAATCGACCGAACTCCTGCGCCTGCGACCGCTCGCCCGACCCGCCGCAAGCCGCACACGCATAACCATCCGGTGTACCCCCGGCCAGGTCTGCCTCGGCCGGAAGATGCCCCGGCCCCACCGGAGCCGTGCGCGTCGGGTCGAGTGCCAGCCAGATCGCCTGCCTCCCCGACAGCCACGGTTCGAATCCCGGCACCGGCCCCGGCGAGTTGGCGAACGCCGCCACCAGCACCGGCCCGAACAGATGAGCCCGTCGCCACCGGACGAAGGGATCAGGCCCGAAGTCGAGGTTGACCTGGATCGACGCGGTCGAGCACATCATCAGCGGCCCATAGGGCTCCCCCAGGCAGGCGGCCATGGCGTCATAGCGCGGGGTGTGGAGCTGGCGCAGCGGGCGCCGGTGACCGTCGACCCCCGACCGCCCGAGCGCGAGGCCGGCCGCGCCCAGAGCAGACCGTACGAGATCGACGTCGTGTTGGAGCGCGGCCACAGCAGACGGCAGCGAACCCGGTGGCGCCGACAGTTCGATCTGGCCTCCGGGCTCGAAGGTGATCACGCTCCCGCCGGGAAGGGTCAGCCCGCCGAGAGCGCCGGTGACCCGCGCGATGGGCACGGTCAGCGATGGGTCGGTCACGTCGTGGACGAGGAACTCCAGCTCCACGCCGACCTGATCGCCGGGGCTCCCCGTGAAACAGCCTTCCGCGTACGCCAGCACATCGGCCATGACCACTCAGATCCATGACCGCCCCTGGCGTTACACCTCATTCCGAGTTTTCTGCGCTCGTTTCCCGGAAGGCCGTCAGCAGGCGGGATCGCGTCTGCGGGGAGAGGCCGGGGGCGGGGAGCTCACCGAGGGCGGTGATGGTGGCGGTGAACCGGCCGTAGTAACCGGCGCAGCCGCCGCACACGGCCATGTGGTCGAGGAAGAGGGGGCGGGAGGAGGAGTCGAGGGCGTCGTCGAGGAAGGCGGTCACGAGTTCGGCGAACTCGTCGCAGTTCATGGCCCTCCTTTCCCGTCGTAGTAGGCCGCCAGGTGGTCGCGGACGGCCGCCCTGGCCCGGTGGAGCAGCACCCGCTGGTTGGCCGGGGAGATCGACAGGATCTCGCAGACCTCGTCGGAGCCGTAGCCCTCCATGTCGCGCAGCGTGATCACGGCGCGCTGCCGGGACGGGAGGGTGCCCACCGCCTGCTCGATCAGCTCTCTGACCTCGCCGGCCAGCGCCGCCCCTTCGGGACCGCCCTCGGCCCGCTCGGGCCGGTCGCCGTCGGGACGCTCGCCGCCGACGCTGCTCACCGGGATAGTACGGCTCTCTCGCTCTCCGCGTCTGCGCGCGGTGTTGACCAGAATGCGGTAAACCCATGTGCGCAGGGACGACCGGCCCTCGAAGGCGCCGACGGCCCGGATGACCGCGAGCCAGGTGTCCTGGACGACTTCCTCCGCCGACGCCGCCGTCGACACGTATGACCTGGCAAGGCGCAGCATCCCGCGTGACCATTCGTCGAGAAGCAGCGCGAAGACCGCCTCGTCGCCGCTGCGCAGCCCGGCCACGATCACCGGATCGGGCGGAAAATCGGTCACCTCACCGAGCCTAACGACGCCCTCCGACATTCCCGCGACCCTCCAGTGAACGCCCGATGCCCGCAATGTCTCCCCTGCCCGGCATCTCCCCCTATCCACCTAATCACCCTCTGTGAGCGATTCGGTCGGCAGGGTGTCGAAGCACGGTAACCGACGCATGCGAACTCCCGTTGACGTCGTGTGAATCCCGATGGCGGCGCGCCACCGGCGGCGATCACCCAACGTGACCACAGGGATGAACGGACGACGAACGCGACGTGACTACCTGTGGATATCTCCTCGCGGGATGCGGTTTTCCACAGGCCGGGTTCCCGCGTCGTCCGGGCGGGATCGGGGACGGTAGGTTCTTGAACCGTGACTTTCATCGAATCCGGTGCTCACGGTGTGGGAATCGCGACCGTCACCCCCGAAGGGACGGTCCTTGACGTCTGGTTCCCCAACCCCGCCCTAGGTGACCCCGGCGAGCCGGGAGTCCGGCGGCTGGCCGCGATCGAGGTCGGTGATCTGGCGAGCCTCGTCAGGGAAGACGCCGACCGCAACGTCGAGGTCGTGGCCGTCCAGGTCGGGATCGGCAAGCTGACCGACCCGCCCGCCGACACCTATGACGTCTACCTGCGCCTCCACCTGCTGTCCCACCGTCTGATCCAGCCTCACCAGGCCAACCTCGACGGCATCTTCGGCCTGCTGGCCAACGTCGTGTGGACCAATCACGGCCCCTGCCAGGTCGAGGGCTTCGAGAACGTCCGCGCCCGCCTGCGCGCCCGCGGCCCGGTGACCGTTTATTCGGTCGACAAGTTCCCCCGGATGGTCGACTACGTCCTGCCGAGCGGGGTGCGCATCGGCGACGCCGACCGGGTCAGGCTCGGCGCCCACCTGGCGTCCGGCACGACCGTCATGCACGAGGGCTTCGTCAACTTCAACGCCGGCACCCTGGGCACCTCGATGGTCGAGGGCCGCGTCTCGGCCGGCGTCGTCGTGGGCGACGGCTCCGACGTCGGCGGCGGCGCGTCCATCATGGGCACCCTGTCGGGCGGCGGCAAGGAGACCATCCAGGTCGGCCGCCGCTGCCTGATCGGCGCCCAGGCCGGCATCGGCATCTCCCTCGGCGACGACTGCGTGGTCGAGGCGGGCCTCTACGTCACCGGCGGCACCAAGGTGACCCTCCCCGACGGCGCCGTCGTCAAGGCCAAGGAACTCTCCGGCCAGAACGGCCTGCTGTTCCTCCGCGACTCGGTGACCGGCGCCGTCGTGGCCAAGCAGCGCACCGGCGGCAAGATCGAACTCAACGCCGCCCTCCACGCCAACGACTGACCCGGCCGGGCGAGGTCCCAATCTTGCCCTTCGCCGATCGACGCAGAACCGGCCGAGGGCGGCGCCGACATCGACGCCGCCCTCGGACTGCGGTCGCCGCCGAACCCGGATCGGTCCGAGCAGCCACGCATCCTTCGACTTTCCAACAGCTCACGGCTCGTAAGCGATCTTCGAGGCCCCCGGTCGCGGCTCCGCCTACAGGGCATTCCGGGCCTTTCGGCTTCGGACCGCCCTCGCCCGGCCCTCTATGCCAGGGGTTCCTGGATCTCCGTCACCCAGGTCTCCGGGTCGCCCATCCCGTATTCCAGGTAGACCTCGCGGCTGAACCCCACGCTCCGCTCGCCGTGGTCCTCGATCCAGCGGTGCAGGTCCTGGATGGTCGCGTCCACGCCGTCCATCAGCCCGTGGTGGATGATCGTCGCGACCCGGTCGATGCCCGGCAGGTCGACGACGTCGAAGTCGTAGGACGGGTCCGGCCCGACGTTCACGGGGAAGCTCGCGTGGATCCTCACACCGCCGTCGGCGACCTCCTCGTAGTAGGCGATCCCGGGCCCCGCGATCTCCACGCCGGCCTTGTTCAGCCGGGCGTGCAGTTCCGGATAGAGCGGCTGGATGACCGGGCCGATGTGCTCGCTGGCGTAACTCTCGGCCACCGCCGACAGTTCGGCCACCCGCGCGGCTGGAACCGATTTCACCACGACGTCGGCAGGCATGACGCCCTCCCTCTCGATGATGTGGATCCTCGCCTCGACCCCTCGCAGCCTGATCCCGTCGGCGAGGACCTGCGCCTCCAGTTCGGCCCGGCGGAGCCGCAGCATCCCGTGCAGTTCCCCGACCCCGACCTTGTCGTC
Source organism: Herbidospora cretacea (assembly GCF_001570605.1). GTDB lineage: Bacteria > Actinomycetota > Actinomycetes > Streptosporangiales > Streptosporangiaceae > Herbidospora > Herbidospora cretacea. Next base: position 126,235 of record NZ_BBXG01000025.1, read on the forward strand.
GAGGATCTCGCGGATCTGCTGAAGCGTGAATCCGAGATCCTTCAGGGCGACGAGCCGGTTCAGGCGGCTGAGCTGGGCCGCCTGGTAGGAGCGGTAGCCCGTCGCAGGGTCCACGCGGGCGGGGGTCAGCAGGCCGAGAGCGTCGTAGTGGCGCAACATGCGCACCGACACGCGGCCGATCCTGGCGAAGTCTCCGATGCTGTACATGACGCCTCCAGGACTATCGGCTGACACTGTGTGAGGGTCAACGACTGTCCCTGAGACGCCCCTGAGTTGTCCCTGATGTTGCCGCCTGACCCGCGCTTTCTCCCCAAATGCGGCTTACCGTGAAACCTATGGGACGCATTCTTCTGTACGCCGTCATCGCCATCGCCGCCTTCTTCGTCATCGGCTGGCTCATCGGGCTCGTCTTCGGGCTCCTCAAGTGGGTTCTGATCCTCGGCGTCATCGGCTTCGCCGTCATGGTCGTCATGAAACTGGCGCGCGGCGACAAGGGCAAGACGCCCGACTGGTCGTGAATGCGACCGAGCCCCGGCGCTGAAACGGCCGGGGCTCAAGACGGAAACTCAAAAGATCTCTCTCCGTTACGGCTCCGCCCACCCTGCCCCACCCGCCGCCTCCGGTTCCCACCGCCCCCGGCGCCAACCGGCCCCGCCCGCTCCGCACCGCGACGACGGAGAACCCGGCCGCCAGACAGCCCCCCCAAACGCGGAAAGCCCCGGCGTCCGAAGACACCGGGGCTTCCTCATGTGCTAGCCGCTAGCTGATGGGCGGGTAGGCGTTGGCGAGGAGCTGACGGAACTGGGCCGAGAACCAGTGACCCGACAGCGGAGCGTTGCCCAGAGCACCGGTGGGGTTGTTCCCGTTACGGTCGTTGCCGCCGTAGGTCGGGTCACACATCCGGTCGAAGCCCTTGCCCTCGGTGTTCGGGATCTCCTCCGAGGCACCGTCCGACTCGCCCGGAGGCTTGACCCACACGTAGGCGTCGATACCGGTCGCGGGGTTGGCGCGCGGACGCTCGCCCAGACCCGCACCCGACTGGTTGCACCAGTTGCCGGCGTGGACCCGCCGGTCGACCTTGGAGTTGTTGACGAAGGTGTTCAGGTCGGTCGAGGTGCTCGGACCGGTCGGGCGGTTCGGGCCGCCCCAGCCGTTGCGCGAGGTGTCGATCAGCATGCCGATGCTGGAGGAGAAGCCCTCCTGGATCAGGCGGGTGCGGAAGGCCTGCGCGAAGGACAGCTCGTCGATGTAGAAGTTCCAGTCGACCCAGCGGGACTGGCGGATCTGCTGGCCGTTGACGGTGCCGTTGACCGAGAAGTACGGCTCGGTCAACGCGCTGTAGTTGGCGGTGTTGGTGATGAAGCCGTGGACGGTGGCCTTGCCACCGGTGGCCAGCGCCGCCGCGGTGCCGAACTGCACAGCCGACGGACCGAAGTTGGAGTCCCAGCCCAGCCAGCCGTGGTGACCGGCGTCCACGTAGTTGTAGACGTTCGGGATCGCGTACAGCTTGCCCAGCGCGTAGGCCACACCCTGCTCGTAAGCGCCGGAGTTCTTGGCCTCCTGACACTTGGGCAGGTTCAGGTTGGTGACCAGGTTCGGCAGCGAGTCGATCTCGATGATCGCCACGATCCGCAGGTTGCGGTACTTGCTGTCCGCCATGATCGCGGCGATCGGGTCGATGTACTCGGTCTTGTACCGGGCCAGACCGTTTTCGGAGACCTTCAGCTCACCGTTGGAGGCCAGCGCCGAACAGTCACGGTTGGGCAGGTTGTAGATCACGACCTGGATCGTCAGTGGCGTGGCACCGTTGGCGGCGTCCTGAGCGACGGCCAGGTCCAGGTGGTCACGCAGACCCTTGCTGTTGTTACCCGCCGAACCGCTGGTGATGGCGGC
>NZ_BBXG01000026.1:0-32160 GCF_001570605.1 Herbidospora cretacea
GAGCGCAGGAAGGCCAGCACCGCGAGCACCCGGCGGTGCTGGTCGGCGTCGTCGGCGTAGAGGCCGAGCTTGGCGAAGATCGAGCGGATGTGCTTCTCCACCGCGCCCTCGCTGACCACCAGCTGGCGGCCGATCGCCGGGTTGGAGCGGCCCTCGGCCATCAGCTCCAGCACCTCGCGCTCGCGGGGGGTCAGCGTCGTGACCGGGTCGTCGCGGCGGCGGCGGACCATGAGCTGCGAGACGACCTGCGGGTCGAAGACGGTCCCCCCGGAGGCGACCCGGCGCAGCCCCGCCAGGAACTCGTCGACGTCGATCACGCGGTCCTTGAGCAGGTAGCCGACCCCGCCCCGGGCGTCGGCCAGGAGGTCGTCGGCGTAGGAGACCTCGACGTACTGGGACAGGATGAGGATCGGCGCGCCCGGCACCTTCCGGCGGGCCGCCACGGCGGCGCGCAGGCCCTCGTCGGTGAAGGTCGGCGGCATCCGCACGTCGACCACGGACACGTCCGGCTGATGCGCCGCGACGGCGGCCACGAGCTCCTCGCCCGTGCCCACCGTCGCGACCACCTCGCAGCCGAACTCCTCGAGGAGGCGGACCAGCCCCTCCCGGATGAGCACGGCGTCGTCGGCCACCACTACCCGCACGGAACCTCCGCCACGATCAGGGTCGGTCCCCCGGTCGGGGACTGAACGGAAAGCTCGCCGTCGACCGCGCGCAGCCGGTCGGCCAGACCGGACAGCCCGTGGCCCTTGGCGACGTGGGCGCCGCCGACCCCGTCGTCGCCGATGGTCAGCAGCAGCGAGTCGCCCATGCGCTCCAGCATGACCCGGCACACGGTGGCCCGGCTGTGCTTGGCGACGTTGGTGAGCGCCTCGGCGGTGACGAAGTAGACGGTGTTCTCGACCAGAGCCGCGAACCGCTCCTCGACCCGGACGTCGAGCTCGACCGGCACGGTGCACCGCGCCGCCAGCGCCGACAGCGCCGGGTTGAGCCCCCGGTCGGCCAGGATCGGCGGGGCGATCCCCCGCGACAGGGCCCGCAACTCGTCGAGCGTCTCACGGGTGGCGGTGATCGCCTGCCCGATCGTCGTCGACGCCGCCTCGGCGTCGCGCTCCAGCAGCCGCTGGGCCCGCGACAGCTCCATCGCCAGGTGGACGAGCCGCTGCTGCGGGCCGTCGTGGATGTCCCGCTCCAGCCGCCGGAGCGCGTCGGCCTCGGCGTGGGCGGCGGCGTGCCGGCCCTCGGTCAGGTGGTCGATGCGGCCCTGCAGCTCGGCCATGCCGCTGAGCATCGTGCGGCCCAGGTTGGCCTGCAGCGTGGCCATGAACCGGATCACCGGGAAGATCGCCAGAATCGCGACCACGCCCAGCACCGCGTAGAACAGGGTGTTGGTGAGGTAGCCGTCGCCCAGGCCCAGCAGTTCGGGTAGCTCCTTGTTCCCCGGGATCCGGCTGGTGAACCAGCCCCAGAGGGGATAGGTCACCCCGCCCAGCACCAGCCCCCACAGCGCGACCGACACGCAGAACGTGGCGATCGCGACCGGGAACACGATGAACAGGTGCAGCGCGTCCAGCCACGACTGCGGGGTCATGAGGGGGTTGATCAACCGGCGGACCCACCCGGCGCCGGCGGGCGGCTCCGGATAGCGCGGACGGTGGACCGGCCGGTCGAGGACCAGCGCGATGCGACCTCGTTCGAGGTCGCCGAACAGCCGGGCGACGAGCAGGGTGACCGCGAGGACGGCCACCCCGACGCCGACGACGACGGTCCCGGTTCCGGCGGAGAGCCCGGCGACCATCAGGCAGAACGCGACCGTCGCCAAGGGGAAGCCCAGCATCAGGTAGCCGGTGTCGGCGGCCAGGCGGCGCAGATGTGTTCTCATGCCCATCAACTTAGGAATCGGCGGCACTCCCCCACGATCCCGTGTGCACCCGGGCGATGGTAGGGCCTGCACCACCATTGCTGATTGCCGCGCCTCCGGCACGGCGGGCGCTACTTCTTGCGCTTCTCCCGGATCTTCATGGTGACCGCGATCGGGGAGCCCTCGAAACCGAACTCCTCGCGCAGCCGCCGCTCGATGAAGCGCCGGTAGGTCTCCTCAAGGAAGCCCGAGGTGAATAGCACGAACTTCGGCGGCTCGGTGGCCGCCTGGGTGGCGAAGAGGATCTTCGGCTGCTTGCCGCCCCGGACCGGCGGCGGCGTCGCCTGCACCAGCTCGGTGAGGAACTGGTTGAGCCGCGCCGTCGGCACCCGGGTCGTCCACGAGTCGATGGCCCGCTCCAGCGCGGGGACCAGCTTCTCGACGTGGCGGCCGGTCTTGGCGGAGATGTTGACCCGCAGCGCCCAGGGCGTGCGGACGAGCTGGCGCTCGATCTCCTTCTCCAGGTAGTAGCGCCGGTCCTCGTCGACCAGGTCCCACTTGTTGAACGCCACGACCATGGCCCGGCCCGACTCGATGACCAGCGAGATGATCCGCAGGTCCTGTTCGGTCAGCACGTCGGAGGCGTCGATCAGCACGATCGCCACCTCCGCCCGCTCCAGGGCGGCGCGGGTGCGCATGGCGGCGTAGAAGTCGGCGCCCTTGAGCTCGCGGTCGCGCCTTCGGATGCCGGCGGTGTCGATGAAGCGCCAGGTCACCCCGCCGAGCTCGACGAGCTCGTCGACCGGGTCACGGGTGGTGCCGGCCATCGGGTCGACCAGCACCCGCTCCTCACCGGCGACCCGGTTGAGCAGCGACGACTTGCCCACGTTGGGCTTGCCGAGCAGCGCCACCCGGCGCGGGCCGCGCTCCTCGCCGAACTTCAGCGGCGGCGTCTCGGGCAGCGCGTCGAGCACCACGTCGAGCAGGTCGCCGCTGGAGCGGCCGTGGAGGGCCGAGACGGGGTGGGGCTTGCCGAGGCCGAGCGACCACAGTTCGGTGGCCTCCAGCTCGACGAGCTGGTTGTCGACCTTGTTGGCGGCCAGCACGACCGGCTTGCCGGCCTTGCGCAGCACCCCGCTGACGGCCTCGTCGGAGTCGGTGACCCCCACGGTGGCGTCGACCACGAACAGGATCACGTCGGCCAGCTCGGCCGCGATCTGCGCCTGTTCGGCGATCTTCAGGGCCATGCCGGTGGCGTCGGGGTCCCACCCGCCGGTGTCGACCAGCGTGAACCGGCGGCCCCGCCAGTTGGCGTCGTAGGTGACCCGGTCGCGGGTCACGCCGGGCACGTCTTCGACGACCGCCTCCCGGCGGCCGATGATGCGGTTGACCAGGGTCGACTTGCCCACGTTGGGGCGACCCACCACCGCCACGACGGGTAGCGGACCCGAATCGGGTTCCTCGTCGTGACCTCCCTCGTCGAGGGTGGCCAGCTCGGACTCGATCCAGCCGTCGTCGTCGTACTCCGCGCTCATCGCGGCATTCCTCCTGTCAGCGCGCCTCGATCGGGGCGCGCTCCTTCACGAGCCGCAGGATCTCGGCGATGACCTCGTCGAGCCCCAGCTCAGTGGTGTCGACCTCGACCGCGTCGGCGGCCATGGTGAGCGGGTCGGCCTTCCGGGTGGAGTCGAGGGTGTCGCGGCGGGCCATGTCGGCCACCTGCGCCTCGACGGTCGACCCGGTCAGCTCGGCGTTGCGCCGGCGCGCGCGGGCCTCGGCGCTGGCGGTCAGGTAGATCTTGACGGGGGCCTGGGGGGCGACGACGGTGCCGATGTCCCGGCCCTCGACGACCATGCCCCCGGGGGTGGCGGCGATCAGCTCCCGCTGGAGGGCGACCAGGCGGGCGCGGACCTCCGGCACCGCCGCGACCGCCGACACGGCGCCGGTCACGACCGCCTCCCGGATGGGGGCGTTGACGTCGGTCCCGTCGACGGTGACGCCGGACTTCTCCGGGTCGGTGGACATCTCCAGCACGGGCTCGGCCGCGCGGGCCGCGATGGTCTCGGCGTCGGCCGGGTCGATGCCCTGGTCGAGCACCCACCAGGTGACCGCCCGGTACATCGCCCCCGTGTCGAGGTAACGCAGGCCCAGCGCGCGGGCCACCCCGCGGGACGCGCTCGACTTGCCCGACCCCGAAGGCCCGTCCATGGCGACGACCAGACCCGGCACGGTCCACTCCCCTGTTCTCGTGTGTGTTGCGACTCCAGAAGGCTACCGGCGCGCGGACCCCGCGCCGACAGCCTTCACGCTCAGCCCTGCAGCTGCCATCCCTGCGCCCGCAGCGCCGCGGCGAAGGTCGCCGCCGCCTCGGGCTGCACCGACAGCTCCACCGCGCCCAGGGGCAGCCCCGGCACGTGCTCCAGGCGCACGTCCTCGATGCTGACCCCGGCCTGCTCCGCGACCTGGAAGAGCCGCGCCAGCTCGCCGGGGCGGTCGCCGATGACCACCTGGACGACCGCGTAGGTGCGGGCGGGGCCGCCGTGCTTGCCGGGGATGCGGCCGGTGCCGGCCGCGCCCCGCTGGAGCAGGTCGGTCACCTCGTCCATGGACGTTCCCTCGATCGCGAACTCGCGCAGCGACCGGGCCGCCGTCCGGAGATCGGCCGCGACCGCCTCCAGGACCTCCGCCACGGGCGTGGCGTTGCCGGACAGGATCCCCGTCCACAGACCGGGATCGCCGGCCGCGATGCGGGTCACGTCGCGGACGCCCTGCCCGCTCAGGCCGAGCGCCGTGTCGGTGGCGTCGGTCAGCCGGGCGGCCACCGCGGCGGCCGTCACGTGAGGGGCGTGGGAGATCACCGCGACCGCGCGGTCGTGCTCCTCGGCCCCGATCGTCACCGCGTTGGCCCCGCAGAGCGCGACCATCTCGTACACGGCGTCCCTGGCCTGCGGGCTCGACTCGATGGTCGGGCACAGGGCCCAGGGCCGCCCGAGGAACAGGTCGCCCCGGGCCGCCCCCGGGCCGGACTTCTCACGCCCGGCCAGCGGATGGCCCGCCACGAAGACCGACATGTCACACCCGAGCACGGCCGCCTGGGAGATCGGCAGCGCCTTCACGCTGGCCACGTCGGTGTAGAACCGCGCGGCCTCGCGCTTCTGCAGTTCGAGCAGCTGGTCGGCGATGAACTGCGGCGGCACCGCGACGACCGCGATGTCGGCCCGTTCGCCGCCGTCCCAGGGGTCACCGGCCCCCAGTTCGCTGGCCAGCCGCGCGGCCCCCGGGTCACGGTCGGCCAGCAGCACCCTGATGTCACGGCGGCGCAGTGCCAGCGCCAGCGACGTGCCGATGAGGCCCGTGCCGACGACCAGGGCACTGGTCAGTGAGCCACCCTCGGTCATGAATTACCTCGGTGATCTGTCTATTGAGCGATGTCGACCCGCAGCGCGATCGCGCCGCGCAGGTAGACGTGGTGGATCTCCTGGCGCGGCCGGTCGACGGAGATGTGGGCCATCAGCCGCACGACGCGGGGCAGCGCGCCCGGCACGTCGATCTCGGTGGCGCAGATCAGCGGCACGTCGTGGAAGCCCAGCTTACGGGCGGCCAGTGCCGGGAACTCGGCGGTCAGGTCGGGCGTGGCGGTGAAGATCACACTGATGACGTCGTCGGTGGTGAGCCGGTTTCGCTCCATCACCTCGGTGACCAGCTCGGTCGTACCCGTGATGATCGACTCACGATCGTTCCCGTCGACCTGGATCGCGCCGCGGACCGCCCTGACCATGCCTGACTCCTATCTGATCGTCCGCAAAGGTTACAGCTTGACGGATGCGTAGAGCTCGCCCACCTCGTGGAGGCTGAGCGCGCGGATCGTGCCCGGCTTGAGCCGGCCGAGCTTGACCGGCCCGAACTCGATGCGGGCCAGGTCGATCACGCGGTGCCCGGTCTCCTCCAGCAGGCGGCGCACGATGTGCTTGCGCCCCTCGTGCAGCACGATCTCGACGAGCGCCTGCTGCCCGTGCTCCTGGACGACGTTGAAGGAGTCGACCTTGGCCAGGCCGTCCTCCAGCTCGATCCCGGCGCGCAGCGTGCGGTGCAGGTCGCGCTCGATCGGACCGGGGACCTTGGCCCAGTACTTCTTCGACACCCCGTAGCTGGGGTGGGTCAGCCGGTGGGCCAGCTCACCGTCGTTGGTGAGCAGCAGCAGCCCCTCGGTCTCGGTGTCGAGCCGCCCGACGTGGAACAGGCGAGGAGCCAGTTCCTGGACGTAGTCCGCCAGGCACGGCCGCCCCTCCGGGTCCTCCATCGTGGAGACGACGCCGATGGGCTTGTTGAGGGCGTAGTAGACGAGGTCGGGCGCGGTCGGGATGCGCTTGCCGTCGACGTGGATGATCTGCTTGGCCGGGTCGACCCGGGCGCCGAACCGGCGCACGACCTGCCCGTCGACCGTGACGCGGCCCTCGCCGATCATGTCCTCGCAGGCCCGCCGCGACGCGACGCCCGCCTGCGCGAGCACCTTCTGCAGCCGCTCGCCGCCGGGGACCTCGGTGGTGTCACGCTCGTCGGTGTAGCCGGGCTCCCAGAACTCGGGGTCCCGCTTCGGCTGAGCCGAGGTCTTGAAAGGCTGCGCCGCCGCCTTGGGCCGGGTCGGCTTGCCCACGGTCTGCACGTCGTCACGACGCCCCGCCCGCATCGGCCGCTCGACCTTGCCGAACCGCGCCCTGGACCCCCCGGCGGCGGGGTTGCCCCGCTCGTCCCGGGACTCGAAGGACCGCTGAGGCCGGTCATCACCGGAAGACCGCTGAGGCCGGTCGCCACCGAAGGACCGCTGAGGCCGGTCGCCGCCAGAGGACCGCTGGGGCCGGTCGGAACCGTAGGAACGCTGCGGCCGGTCATCGCCGTAAGAGCGCTGAGGCCGATCGGAGCCGGCAGAGCGCTGCGGCCGGTCATCGCCGTAGGAACGCTGCGGCCGGTCGTCACCGAAGGACCGCTGGGGCCGGTCGGAACCGTAAGAGCGCTGCGGGCGGTCGGAGCCGTAGGAACGCTGCGGCCGGTCGTCGCCATAAGACCGCTGAGGCCGGTCATCGCCGTAGGACCGCTGCGGCCGGTCGCCGTAAGGGCGGTCGTCGCGGGAAGGACGGTCACCGCCGAAAGAACGCTGCGGCCGGTCGCCGTAGGGGCGGTCGTCGCGAGCGGGGCGGTCACCGCCGAAAGAACGCTGCGGCCGGTCGCCATAGGGCCGGTCGGAGCGAGGGCGGTCGTCGCGGGAAGGACGGTCACCGCCGAAGGAACGCTGCGGGCGGTCGCCGTAGGAGCGGGACCGGTCGTCGCGCCCGGACCGGTCGCCGTAGGGACGGTCGGAGCGGGGACGGTCGTCACGGGAAGGACGGTCGCCGAACGAGCGCGGGCGGTCGTCGCGGGCCGGGCGGTCGCCGAAGGTGCGGGTGCCGTCGTCGCGGGCGGGACGGTCGCCGTAGGGACGGTCGGAGCGGGAGTCGCCGTCGCGGTAGGAACGCTGGGGCCGGTCGTCGCGGGAGCCGTAGCTCCGGTCGCCGCGCGGGGCGCGATCGTCGCGGGGGCGGAAGTCGCGGCCGCCGCGGTCGTCGCGGGAACCGCCCTTGTATCCGCCCGTCGAGCCGCCCGTGGAGCCGCCGCGGTCGTCGCGGGAGCCGAAGCCGCCGCGTTTGGCGGGGCCGCCGGAGCCGGTGGAGCGGGAGCCGGAGCGGCCCGCGCGGAAGGAGTTGCCTCGACCGCGTCCATCACCGGACGGGGTTCGCTTGTTCACTTGGATTGCTCCTCAAGAGTGTCGTCGTCGGGGAGGAAGGGCGCGAGTTCGGGAAGCTCGGAAAGGTCCCGCAGGCCCAGTCTCTCCATGAAGTAGCTGGTGGTCCGGTAGAGCACGGCCTGACTCTCCGGGTCGGTCCCGGCCTCCTCGACGAGGCCGCGGGCGGCGAGCGTGCGCATGACGCCGTCGCTGTTGACGCCGCGGATCGCCGCCACCCTGGCCCGGCTGACGGGCTGGCGGTAGGCGACCACGGCGAGGGTCTCCAGGGCGGCCTGGGTCAGCCGCGCCTGCTGGCCGTCGCGCACGAACCGCTCCACCAGGGGAGCGCACTCGGCGCGGGTGTAGAGGCGCCATCCTCCGGCGACCTCTCTCAGATCAAAACCCCTCCCGGCGGAGGTGTATTCCTCCGAGAGCTCCCGCAGGGCGGCCCCGATCTCGGCGGTCGGCCGTTCGAGCACCTGCGCGAGGGTGATCTCCTCGACGGGTTCGTCGACGACGAGCAGGATGGCCTCGAGCCCCATCGTGAGGTCGGAGACCGTCACTTCAGACACCGTCGCCCTCCTCTCGCCGCGTCTCGTCGTAGTCGTCGCCGACGAGCACGCTGCCGTCGGCCGTTCCGGTCCAGGTCACGTAGAGATCCCCCAGAGGCTCGGCCTGCTCGAAGGAGACCGCGGACTCGCGGAACAACTCCAGAACGGCGAGGAACCTCGCCACCACTTCGAAAGGGCCGGCGCAGTCGGAGGTCAGCGCCCGGAATGTCGCGGTGCCCGCCCGGCGCAACCGCTCGACCAGGATAGCGGCCTGTTCGCGTACCGAGGCGAGTGGTTGGTACATGTGGGTGACCGAGACGGTCGGCGGGAGCTTCGGCGTGAACGCCCGGCGGGCGATCTCGGCCAGCCGCTCGGGCCCGATCCCGAGCACGAGCTCGGGCAGCAGGTTGGCGAACGCCGGCTCCAGCGGCACCACGCGCGGGAACCGCAGCGCCTCCTCGGCCATCCGGCCCGCGAAGATCTTCGCCACCTCCTTGTACGCCCGGTATTGCAGCAACCGGGCGAACAGCAGGTCACGGGCCTCCAGCAGGGCCAGGTCCTCCTCGTCCTCCACCTCGCCGGAGGGCAGCAGCCGGGCCGCCTTGAGGTCGAGCAGGGTGGCCGCGACCAGCAGGAAGTGGCTCGTCTGGTCGAGGTCCCATTCGGGACCCCGGGAGCGGATGTAGGAGATGAACTCGTCGGTGACCTTGTGGAGCGACACCTCGGTGATGTCGAGCTTGTGCTTGGCGATCAGCCCGAGCAGCAGGTCGAAAGGGCCCTCGAACACTTCGAGATGGACGTGGAAGCCCACCTCTTCCGCATCGGGGGGCGCGCTGGTCTCCGGCTCGGTCACCGGGCCATTGTGCCGTGTCGCCGGGGCGGCCACACGGGCACGGGCCGGAACTCAGAGGCGGGCGGGCCAGCGGGCCAGCACCTCACGGGCCAGCTCGCGGTAGGCGGTGGCGCCCATCGAACCCGGGTCGAACTGGGTGATCGGCTCACCGGCCAGGGTCGCGTCGGGGAAGCGCACGGTCCGGTTGATGACGGTGTGGAACACCTTGTCGCCGAAGCCCTGCATGATCGTCGCGAGCACCTCGCGGGCGTGGAGGGTGCGGGGGTCGTACATGGTGGCGAGCAGGCCGTCGATCTCCAGCGACTTGTTGAGCCGCTCCTGGACCTTGGAGATCGACTCCATCAGCAGGGCCACGCCGCGCAGCGCGAAGAACTCGCACTCCAGGGGGATCATGACACTGTGGGCGCAGGTCAGCGCGTTGACCGTGAGCAGGCCGAGCGACGGCTGGCAGTCGATCAGGCAGATGTCGTAGTAGGGAAGCAGGGGCTCCAGGCTGCGCTGGAGGGCGTATTCCCGGGCGACCTCGTTGACCAGCCGGATCTCCGCGCCGGAGAGGAAGATGTTGCTGGGGAGCAGGTCCATGCCCTCGACGCTGGTGGCGAGCAGCGCGTCTTCGGCGGTGACGTCGGGCTCCTCCATGAGGAGGTCGTAGATCGTCGTCTCCAGGGGGCGGGGGTCGATGCCCAGGCCCACCGAGAGCGCGCCCTGCGGGTCGAAGTCGACCAGCAGGACCTTCTGACCGACCTCGGCTAACGCGGCCCCCAGGTTGATGGTGGTCGTCGTCTTGCCGACGCCGCCCTTCTGGTTCACCATCGCGACGACACGCGCCGGGCCGTGGTTCTCGGGCGCGGGCGGCTCGGGGAAGACGGGGCGGGGCCGCCCGGTCGGACCCAGGGCACCCGGGTTCCCCGCGGTCCACGTCTCGTCTGTGGTCGCAGTCACCTGTTGAACCTCCCTGACGGACCCGAATCGGACCGAATCTAGAGGGTAGTCACGTATGCGGCAAGGCGCCGCGCCTAAGCAAAGCCAGGGTAATGGAACTGAATCACCTGCGGGCACGGGGATGCGCGGCCGCGTACACCTCGCGGAGCCGGTCGACGGTCACCAGGGTGTAGACCTGGGTGGTGGTCACCGAGGCGTGGCCGAGCAGTTCCTGCACGACCCTGACGTCGGCGCCGCCGTCGAGAAGGTGGGTCGCGAACGAGTGGCGCAGCATGTGCGGGGACACCCCGGACAGACCGGCCCGCTCGGCCGCCGACTGGAGGACCTCCCAGGCCCCCTGCCGGGTCAGCCGGCCGCCCCGGGCGTTGAGGAACAGGGCGGGCGTCCCCCGGCCGTGAGAGGCGATCTGGGGGCGCGCCCGGACGAGATAGTCGTCCAGCGCCGACCGGGCGTAGCGGCCCAGCGGGACGATCCTGGTGGTGCCGCCCTTGCCGCGCAGCACCACCTGCGAGGCGGCGGCGATGTCGTCGACGGCCAGGCCGACGGCCTCGGAGATGCGGGCGCCGGTGCCGTACAGGACCTCCAGAAGAGCCCGGTTCCGGAACGTCAGGGGCGACTCGTCGGGACCCGAGGCGGCGATGAGGCGCTCGACGTCGTCGACGGTGATCGCCTTGGGCAGCCGCCGGAGGGTGCGCGGCGGCCGCACCTGGTTGGCCGGGTCGTGGCCCGCCACGCCCTCGCGCAGCGCGAACCGGTGGAGGCCCCGGACGGCCGAGACGGCCCGGGCCGCCGAACTGGCGACCAGGGCCGGATGATCGTCGTCGCCCTCGCGCAGCGCCGCCAGGAAGGCCACCACGTCGGCCTCGGCGACCTGGCCGATGGAGGCCAGGCCGCGCGAGGACAGATGGTCGACGTAACGCCGCAGGTCACGGCGGTATGAGGCCAGCGTGTTCGCCGAAAGGCCCCGCTCCACCGCCAGATGGGCGAGGTAGCTGGTGAGTACGGCTTCCGGCGAGCTCAGCGTAGATCCCCTGGTTCAGGCCTCCGGCGCGCCCGCGGCCCGCAGGCCCTTGTAGTCGTCGGAGGATGCGGCGTACGCGGCGAGAATACCGGCGATGGCGGGGGAATTGTGGATCATTCCGGCCAGCGCCTTCTCTACCGCTTCGTCCAGAGGTACCCATTCCACCGGCATGTCGATCTCTTCGTGATGCCGGACGTAGGTGTTCTCTTCGTCAGGAATCCTTTCCAGATCCCGGGCCAGGAAGACGCGGATGCGCTCGTCGCTCATGCCGGGCGAGGTGTAGAGATCCACCAGGGTGTGCCAGGTCGCGGCCCGGTATCCGGCCTCCTCCGCCAGCTCGCGGGCGGCGCAGTCGACCAGGGGCTCCCCGGGGACGTCCCGGATGCCCGCCGGGAGCTCCCACAGCAGTTTCCGCACGGGATGGCGGTACTGCCGCAGCAGCAGCACCCTCCCTTGGTCGTCGACCGCGGCCACGGCGACCGACCCGGGGTGCCTCACGTAGTCGCGGTCGGCGGTCTCCCCGCCGGGCATCACGACCGTGTCGGTCACGGCGGTGATGACCCGGGCCGAGAACCGCTCACGCGACCCGGTGACCTGCCACTTCTCGCCGACATCGGCGACGATCACTTGGCCTTCACCACCTTGGCGCGGCCCTCGGCGTAGGCGATCGAGGCCGCGATCAGGCCGCGGAACAGCGGGTGGGCCCGGGTCGGGCGCGAGCGGAACTCGGGGTGTGCCTGCGTCCCGATGAAGAAGGGATGCAGGTCGGAGGCCAGCTCGGCGTACTCGACCAGGCGGCCGTCGGGCGAGACCCCCGAGAAGACCACGCCGCACTTCTCCAGGCGCTCGCGGTAGGCGTTGTTCACCTCGTAGCGGTGGCGGTGGCGCTCGTCGGCCTTGGCCTTGCCGTAGAGCTGGCGGGCCAGCGAGCCCTCCCCCAGCTTGGCGGTGTAGATGCCCAGCCGCATGGTGCCGCCCATGTCGCGCTCACCGGCGACGACGTCCTCCTGGTCGGCCATCGTCGAGATGACCGGGTGTTTGACGTCGGGGTCGAACTCGGCGCTGTTGGCCCCCTCGATGCCGGCCAGGTTGCGGGCCGCCTCGATGACCATGCCCTGCATGCCCAGGCAGATGCCGAGCAGGGGGATCTTGTTCTCGCGGGCGTGCCGGATCGCGCCGATCTTGCCCTCGATCCCCCGCACGCCGAACCCCCCGGGGATGAGCACCCCGTCGACACCGTCGAGTTCGCGGGCCGCCCCTTCCTGGGTCTGGCAGTCGTCGCTGGTCACCCAGCGGATGTTGACCCGGGCGTCGTTGGCGAAGCCGCCGGCGCGCAGGGCCTCGGTGACCGACAGGTAGGCGTCGGGCAGGTCGACGTACTTGCCGACCAGCGCGATCGTGGCCTCCTTGGACGGCTTGTGGACGCGCTTGAGAAGTTCATCCCATTCGGTCCACTCGACGTCGCGGAACGGCAGGCCCAGGCGGCGCACGACGTAGGCGTCGAGGCCCTCGGCGTGCAGCACCTTGGGGATGTCGTAGATCGACGGGGCGTCGATCGCGGAGACGACGGCGTCCTCGTCGACGTCGCACATCAGGCTGATCTTGCGCTTGAGCGAGGTGGTGATCGGCCGGTCGGACCGGCAGACGATCGCGTCCGGCTGGATGCCGATGCTGCGCAGCGCGGCGACGGAGTGCTGGGTCGGCTTGGTCTTCAGCTCGCCGCTGGGCCCGATGTAGGGCAGCAGCGAGACGTGCAGGAAGAAGACGTTGTCGCGGCCCACCTCGTGGCGGACCTGGCGGACCGCCTCCAGGAAGGGCAGCGACTCGATGTCGCCGACGGTGCCGCCGACCTCGGTGATGACGACGTCGACGTCGGGGCCCGCCATCCCCCGGATGCGGTCTTTGATCTCGTTGGTGATGTGCGGGATGACCTGCACGGTGTCACCGAGATACTCGCCGCGCCGCTCTTTGGCGATGACGTTGGAGTAAACCTGGCCGGTCGTGACGTTCGCCGAACCGTGCAACTCGGTGTCGAGGAAACGTTCATAATGGCCGACGTCGAGGTCGGTCTCAGCGCCGTCATCGGTGACGAAGACCTCACCGTGCTGGAACGGATTCATCGTTCCGGGGTCGACGTTGAGGTAGGGGTCGAGTTTCTGCATTGTCACACGGAGCCCGCGGAGCTTCAGCAGCCGGCCGAGACTAGAGGCCGTGAGGCCCTTGCCGAGGCTGGAGGCGACGCCGCCGGTGACGAACAGGTGTTTGGTGCTAACGGCGTTTCGCAAGGAGTCTCCCGTGGTCCGAAAAAGTGTCGGCCATGTCCACGGGCTTCGAGCCTATCAAAGCCTGGTGTCCCCAGCCCACCCACGTGCGGTAACCCGCCATAGGCGGGGATTTCACAAGAAGGTAACTTGATCGGTTATGTCGATGCGGCAACGGTTGCTGGGCCGTCTGATCCACCGGGTGTGGGCGTACATCCGCGAGGCCGGGGCCATCACGCCCCACTCCACGGGCGGTTACCGTTTCCGCAGGCTGGGCGAGGGAGTGTGCATCGCCTTCCCGGTGGGGGCGATCTTCGGCGAGCGCTGGATCGAGATCGGCGACCACACCCTGATCGGCGAGCGGGTGTCGATCTCGGCCGGGATGTGGCCCGGCCTGGACCTGGGTCCCGACTCCCTCGTGCGGATCGGCGGATCGTGCTCGATCGGCCGCGGCACCCACATCGTCGGCCACCAGTCGATCGACATCGGCGACCACGTCTTCACCGGCCCGTACGTCTACATCACCGACCAGAACCACGTCTACGACGACCCTTCGATCCCGGTCGGGCGCCAGTGGCCGCGTAACAATCCGGTCAGCATCGGCGAGGGCTCCTGGCTCGGGACCGGGGCGATCATTCTGCCCGGGACGCGGATCGGCCGGCAGTGCGTCGTCGCAGGTGGGGCCGTGGTCCGAGGGGAGTTCCCGGATCACTGCGTGATCGCCGGGGTGCCCGCGAAGATCGTGCGGCGCTACTCCCCCGAGGAGGGCTGGGTGGCGCCGGAAGTCCGGTTGATGAGGATCGCGGGAAGTTCCGGGGATATTTCGTAATAGTGGGTCGTTGTCCCCTCGAAGGGAGATCGATCTGCTGTGTTCGCGACACTGACCGGGCTGGGGCTGTCGACGGCGGCCGGCCTGAACGCGTACATCCCGCTGATGGTCGTCGGGGTCCTGGCCAACGTGACCGACGCGATCAAACTGCCCGAGGAGTACGCCTGGCTGTCCAACGGATGGGTCCTGGGGATCATCGGCGTGCTGCTGCTGGCCGAGTTCGTCCTGGACAAGGTCCCGGTCGTCGACCATGTGAACGACATCATCCAGACCGCGGTCCGCCCCGCGGCCGGCGGCGTCGTCTTCAGCGCGACCTCGGCGGCCTCCCAGCTCGACAACTCAACGTGGATGGCCGAGCACCCGGCGGTCGGCTGGATGCTGGGCATCGTGACGGCCCTGATCGTCCACCTGGTCAAGTCGGGCACCCGCCCGGTGGTCAACGCCACGACGGCCGGCGTGGGGGCCCCGGTCGTGAGCACGGTCGAGGACGCCGGCTCCCTGTCGCTGAGCCTGGTGGCGGTGTTCCTGCCGGTGCTGGTGCTGGTCTTCCTGGCGGGGATGATCGCGATCGGCTGGGTAGCGGTACGGCGCATGAGACGCTTCAAACAGTCCCGGGCCCTGGCCAGAGCGGCCAGGACCTGACACCCGGCTCACCCGCGCCGCTCATCACCGGCACGGGCATCGGCGGGTCACTGGCGTTCGAGGGTGAGCAGGGTGTCGGAGAACTCCGGGGCCGGGGCGCCGGGGTCGGCGGCGACGGCCCGCTCCAGGCGCTGGAAGCCCTCTTCCAGCGCCTCGGGGGTCAGCTGGGAGAAGAACGACAGCGTGCGCAGCCGAAGGCGCTGGAGCACCTCCTCGCGGGTGCCGGAGGAGGGCTGGACCACCGTGCCGAAGTGGGCGACGCGCCAGCCGGCCGAGGTGAAGGTCTCGATCACCTCGTGGAGCGGCTGGAACAGCCCGGCGTCGATCTCGAAGCCGCGCTCGAAGTGTTCCAGCCACCACGGCCGGGGATGGTGGTCGCGGAAGTTGGCGCGCAGTAACAGCCGCCCGCCGGGCCGGAGCACCCTGGCCAGCTCGCGGGCCGCCCGCGGCTTGTCCTGGACGTGGTGCCACGCCAGGAACATGAGCGCGTAGTCGGCGCTGCCGGACGGCACCGGCATCTCCTCGGCGGAGCCCGCCAGATAGCGCACGTCGGGATGGCGGGACTGCTCCTGCGCCACCTCGCGCATCCGCACCGACGGATCGACTCCGACCACCGGCCCGAACGCCTCCGCCAGGGCGGGGGTGAACCGGCCGGTCCCCGAGCCGACGTCGAGCCCGTTCAGGGGCCGCCGCTCGGGGAGCACCGCCGCGAAGGCGTCGATCCACACCTGCCGCTGCCGCTCGGTCAGCGCCCGGCCCCGCGCGTAGTGCCGGTGCTGCTCCTGGTCGTAGTCGACCCGCCTCATCGCCGCTCCCCTCAGCCGACCCCGGCCGTCTTCATGTCGCGGACCTCGCGCTTGAGCTCCTTGATCTCGTCGCGCAGCCGGGCCGCGACCTCGAACTGCAGGTCGGCCGCCGCGGCGTGCATCTGCTCGGTGAGCGACTCGACCAGCGACTCCAGCTGGGCCCGGGGCATCTCCCCCACGATCGCCTTGGCGTGCTGCCCCGCCTGACGGGACTTGAGCCCCGGCACGGGGGCCTTGCCGCGCGACTGCTGCCGGCCGCCGCCGCCGAGGAGCTCGGCCGTGTCGGCGTCCTCCCGGTTGAGCGAGTCGAGGATGTCGGCGATCTTCTTGCGGAGCGGCTGCGGATCGATGCCGGCCGCCTCGTTGTAGGCGACCTGCTTGGCCCGGCGCCGGTTGGTCTCCTCGATCGCCCGCTCCATGCTGGGGGTGATCTTGTCGGCGTACATGTGGACCTGGCCCGAGACGTTACGGGCGGCACGGCCGATCGTCTGGATCAGCGACGTCTCCGACCGCAGGAAGCCCTCTTTGTCGGCGTCGAGGATCGCGACCAGCGACACCTCGGGCAGGTCGAGGCCCTCACGCAGCAGGTTGATGCCGACCAGGACGTCGAACTCGCCCACCCGCAGCTCGCGCAGCAGCTCGATGCGCCGCAGCGTGTCGACCTCGCTGTGCAGGTAGCGGACCCGGATGCCGTTCTCCAGCAGGTAGTCGGTCAGGTCTTCGGACATCTTCTTGGTCAGCGTGGTGACCAGGACCCGCTCGTCGCGGTCGGCGCGGGCGCGGATCTCCTCCATCAGGTCGTCGATCTGGCCCTTCGTCGGCTTGATCACGACCTCGGGGTCGACCAGCCCGGTCGGGCGGATGACCAGCTCGACGAACTCGCCCTTCGCCCGGCCCAGTTCGTAGGGGCCCGGGGTGGCCGACAGGTAGACCGTCTGGCCGATGCGGCCGAGGAACTCCTCCCACTTCAGCGGGCGGTTGTCCATCGCCGACGGCAGGCGGAACCCGTGGTCGACCAGGGTGCGCTTGCGGGAGGCGTCGCCTTCGTACATCGCGCCGATCTGCGGGACGGTCTGGTGGGACTCGTCGAGGACCAGCAGGAAGTCTTCGGGGAAGTAGTCGAGCAGGGTGTAAGGAGCCGTGCCGGCCTCGCGGCCGTCGATGTGGCGGGAGTAGTTCTCGATGCCGGAGCACGAGCCGATCTGGCGCATCATCTCGATGTCGTAGGTCGTCCGCATGCGCAGGCGCTGGGCCTCCAGCAGCTTGTTCTGGCCCTCCAGCTCGGCCAGCCGCTCGGACAGCTCGCGCTCGATGCCGTTGATCGCGCGCTCCATGCGCTCGGGACCAGCCACGTAGTGGGACGCCGGGAAGATGTAGAGCTCGGTGTCCTCGGTGATCACCTCGCCGGTGAGCGGGTGGAGGGTGGCGAGCTTCTCGACCTCGTCGCCGAACATCTCGATGCGGACGGCGAGCTCCTCGTACTGAGGGATGATCTCGATCGTGTCGCCGCGGACCCGGAACGTGCCCCGGGTGAAGGCGAGGTCGTTGCGGGCGTACTGCATGTCGACCAGGCGGCGGAGCAGGCGGTCGCGCTCGATCTCCTGGCCGACCTTCAGGCGCAGCATGCGGTCGACGTATTCCTGCGGGGTGCCCAGGCCGTAGATGCACGACACCGAGGCGACCACGATCGTGTCGCGGCGGGTCAGCAGCGAGTTGGTCGCCGAGTGGCGCAGCCGCTCGACCTCCTCGTTGATCGAGGAGTCCTTCTCGATGTAGGTGTCGCTCTGCGGGACGTAGGCCTCGGGCTGGTAGTAGTCGTAGTAGCTGACGAAGTATTCGACGGCGTTGTTGGGCAGCATCTCGCGCAGCTCGTTGGCGAACTGGGCCGCGAGCGTCTTGTTGGGCTGCATCACCAGAGCGGGCCGCTGGAGCTTCTCCACCAGCCACGCGACGGTCGCCGTCTTACCGGTTCCGGTCGCGCCGAGGAGGACGGTGTCCTTGTCCCCCGCGCCCACGCGGCGCTCCAGCTCGGCGATCGCGGCTGGTTGGTCACCGGACGGCGACATCTCTGTGACGACCTGGAAGGGCGCCACCTTGCGCTGCAAATCTGTTACCGGCCTCACGCCTCCATAACCTACGCGGCCCCACCGACAATTCCGGGGTCACCCGTTTGCAAGCGGGCGGCAAGTCAGCCTCGTTAGGTTACGTTCGCACCAGGTTGGGGAACCCGGCGGCCCGAACCGGCCGTTAGAGCGATCAACCGTCACAATTCAGTAGGAGCCTCCTGAAATGGTCTTCCGCAAGCTCATGGCCGCCTTCGGGGCCGGCGTCGAGGTCGACACCGTTCTCGCCACCTCGACCGTCCGTCCCGGCGACACCCTCTCCGGCCAGGTCAACTTCGTGGGTGGCGGCAGCGACTACAACGTCGAGGGCATCTTCATCGACTTCACCGCCGTCGTCGAGGTCGAGAGCGGCGACAGCGAATACCACGCCAACTACAGCTTCCTGCGCCAGCAGGTCGCCGGGCCGTTCCACCTGACCGCCGGCGCCCGCCACGCCGCGCCGTTCCAGATCCCGGTCCCGTGGGAGACCCCGATCAGCGCCATCGGCGGCCACCCGCTGCGCGGCATGAAGCTCGGCGTGAAGACCGAGCTCTCGCTGGCCGGCGCCCTCGACAAGGGCGACCTCGACCCGCTGTTCGTCACCCCGCTGCCCATCCAGGAACACCTGATCATGGCGCTCGACCGCCAGGGCTTCCGGTTCAGCAAGGCCGACCTCGAGCGCGGCACCCTCCAGGGCTCCCGCATGCCGTTCTACCAGGAGATCGAGTACTACGCCGGTCCCCAGTGGAGCCGCCACTTCAACGCGCTGGAGCTGACCTTCATCACCAGCCCCCACGCGGTCGACGTCATCCTCGAGGCCGACAAGCGCGGCGGTTTCATGAGCTCGGGCCACGACACCTACAACCGCTTCACGGTCCCCCTCAACGGCAACCTGGGCGCGGCCGAGCAGGCCCTCAACAACGGCCTCCACCAGATGGCCCAGCGCCGCGGCTGGTTCTGAAGACCTTTACTTCTCGGTACGGCTTCCGCCCCGCGCGGAGGCCGTTCTCCGTTCACCGGCCAAGAACCAGCACTCCGAACCCGACGCAGCAGACCGCCAGCCCCAGCCCGGTCGCCATGAACCTGGCCACCGGCACCCGCAGCCCGAACCGCCGGCACTGCTCGAACCACAGCAGGGTGGCCAGCGACCCCCAGGGCGTCACGATCGTCCCGGCGTTGGTGCCGATGAGCAGCGCCAGGACGACCCCCGTATCCTCAGGCGGGAGGCCCCGCTCGACCGCGACATAAGCGGGCAGGTTGTTGACCACGTTCCCCAGCCCGCCCCCGAGGGCCGCCACGGCGAACGGGTCGCCGCCCGCGACGCCGTCGAGCACCCCCCGGGCCTCCAGCGCCCCCACGACCAGGAACAGCCCGGTCACGAACACCAGCAGCCCCCACGGGATCAGCCCGAACGACAGCCGCCCCCGGTCCCGCCACGCGAACACCCCGACCGCCACGACCGCCGACACCACGGCGGCCACCTCGATCGGCACCCCGCCCAGCACCGCCAGCGCGAACGCCAGACAGGCCGCCGCCAGCACCCGGAACACGACCGGATCCCCGATGTCCACCTTCTCCGGCAGCGTGTACGAAGGCGGATGCCGCCGCCAGTAGAAGACCCACAGGAACACGGCCGTGCACGCGAGGATCACGACCTGGGGCAGCCACATGCGCCCCGCGAACTCCAGCGGCGGCAACTCCAGCCGGTCGGCGGCCAGCAGGTTCGTGAGGTTGGAGACCGGCAGCAGCAGGCTGGCGGTGTTGGCCAGCCAGACGGTCGTCATCGCCAGAGGCAGCCCAGGGATCCCGGCCCGCCCCGCCATGGCCAGCAGAACCGGCGTGAGCAGGACCGCCGTGGTGTCGAGGTTCAGGAAGACCGTGCAGACGGCCGCGAACCCGAAACAGACCCCGAAGAGCGCCGGATACCGCCCGCGCCCGGCCCGGGCCAGCGCCGCCGCGACGACGTCGAAGACCCGCGCCTCCTTGGCCAGCTCCGCCAGCACGATCACCGCGCAGAGGAACACCAGCAGCGGCGCGATCCGCCGGAGACTGCTCTCGGCCGCCTCCCACGGAAGAACCCCGGTCACCAGGCAGACCAGCCCGACCAGCAGCAGCCCGCCCCGAACCCAGTCAAGCACCCGCAACCGCTTCAGCACCGGACCCCAACCCGCTCGCCCACCCCATGAGCCCCACGGATCGTGACCGGCCCCGGCGAAAGATTGTGCCCGACCCGGGAACGGTCCCGACGGCGGACCCGGCGACTCAGGGGCCATCGGTACGCCGTGTGTTCGGCAGCTGGTGGAACAGCCACAGCCTGGGCTGCCTTCCCGGCAAGGACCTACCTGGCCCGATCCGGAACCCGTGCTAGGCGGAGGTCAGCCGGGCCCACAGTTCGTCTATCTGGCGATCCAGGTCTTCGATCGTGCCGTTGTTGTCGATCACGGTGTCGGCCACCGCCAGCCGGTCCTCGCGGGAGGCCTGGGCGGCGATGCGGGCGCGGGCGTCCGGCTCGGACATGCCCCGGGTCTCGCCGAGCCGTCTGATCCGGACCTCGTCGTCCGTGTCCACGACGATCACCTGGTCGAACGTCGGGGCCAGGTGGTTCTCCGCCAGGAGCGGCACGTCGTAGACGATCACACCGCCGGGCGGGGTCTCGTCCAGGACCTGCTGGACGCGGGCGCCGACCTTCGGGTGGACGATCCCGTTGAGGATCTCCAGCTTGGCCGGGTCGGAGAAGACGATCGAGCCGAGTCTCGGGCGGTCGAGGGAGCCGTCGGGGCGCAGGATCTCTCTCCCGAAGGCGGCCACCACCTCGGCCAGGCCCACGGTCCCGGGTTCGACGACCTCGCGGGCGATCTGGTCGGCGTCGATGACGACCGCGCCGCGTTCGGCCAGACGCCTGCTGACCTCGCTCTTGCCCGACCCGATGCCGCCGGTGAGCCCGACCCTCACGACGCGATCCGGCGCATGTGCACCATCGTCAGGTGGTCCTGAACGCGCTCGCGGCGGGTCTCGCCGTAGCCCAGGCGCTTGTAGAGGCGCAGGTTGGCGTCGGACAGGTGGCCGGTGAACAGGTCGAAGGCGCGGACGTCCGGGAACTCCTCGGCCACCTGCTCGTGGAGGGCGTCCAGGAGGGCGGTGCCGATGCCCTCGCCCTGGCGGTCGGGGGCCACGACGAGGCGGCCGACGACGCAGGCACGGCCACTATTCGTGCCGGGGGTCAGGTCGGCGACCAGTCCTCGCACGACGCCGACGACGCGGCCGCCGTCGACGGCCTTCAGCAGGACGGCGCTCTCGATGGCCTTGCGGAGCTGTTCGAGAGACTCGATCAGGGGGGCGATGAAGGGGTCGCCGTAGAGCTGGGCCTCGCTGACGTAGGCCGCGCGCTGGACGGTGAGGATCTCCCCGGCGTCGGAGGGTTCGGCGCGCTTGATCGTGACCATCGCGCCACCCTACCGGCTCCGGCGCCTTTACAAAGTAGATCTCGCACGGACGGCAAAAAACCCCGCCCACCGGAGTGGACGGGGCTTTTCGGAGAGCTGTTAGCTCTGGCCGCCCGCGAGCTTCTCGCGGAGCGCCGCCAGGGCCTCGTCGGAGGCGAGCGCGCCGCCCGTCGACTGGGTGGCGGTCTGGGTCTCGCCGGTGTAGGAGGAAGGCGCGGCCTCGTTGGCCTCGGCGTCCTCGGCACGGGCCTGCTCGACCTGCTTCTTGTGGGCCTCGAAGCGGGTCTGGGCCTCGGCGTACTGCCGCTCCCACTCCTCGCGCTGCTTGTCGAAGCCCTCGAGCCACTCGCCGGTCTCGGCGTCGAAGCCCTCGGGGTAGATGTAGTTCCCCTGGTCGTCGTACGTCGCGGCCATGCCGTAGAGCGTCGGGTCGAACTCGACGTCGACGCCGGCGTTCTCGTTCGCCTGCTTCAGCGAGAGGGAGATGCGGCGACGGTCGAGGTCGATGTCGATGATCTTCACGAAGATCTCGTCGCCGACCTGGACGACCTGCTCGGGGATCTCCACGTGACGCTCGGCCAGCTCGGAGATGTGGACCAGGCCCTCGATGCCCTCCTCGACCCGGACGAACGCGCCGAACGGCACCAGCTTGGTGACGCGGCCCGGCACGACCTGGCCGATCTGGTGGGTGCGGGCGAACTGCTGCCACGGGTCTTCCTGGGTCGCCTTCAGCGACAGGGAGACGCGCTCGCGCTCCATGTCGACGTCGAGGACCTCGACCGTGACCTCCTGGCCGACCTCGACGACCTCGGAGGGGTGGTCGATGTGCTTCCAGGACAGCTCGGACACGTGGACCAGACCGTCGACGCCGCCAAGGTCGACGAAGGCGCCGAAGTTGACGATCGAGGACACGACGCCCTTGCGGACCTGGCCCTTCTGGAGGGTGTTGAGGAAGGTCTGGCGGACCTCGGACTGGGTCTGCTCCAGCCACGCGCGCCGCGACAGAACCACGTTGTTGCGGTTCTTGTCGAGCTCTATGATCTTGGCCTCGAGTTCACGGCCGACGTAGGGCTGCAGGTCGCGCACGCGCCGCATCTCGACCAGGGACGCCGGGAGGAAGCCACGCAGGCCGATGTCGAGGATGAGACCACCCTTGACAACTTCGATGACCGTGCCGGTGACGATGCCGTCCTCGTCCTTGATCTTCTCGATCGTGCCCCAGGCGCGCTCGTACTGGGCGCGCTTCTTGGACAGGATCAGACGGCCTTCCTTGTCCTCCTTCTGGAGAACCAGGGCCTCGACGTGCTCGCCGACCTCGACGACCTCAGCGGGGTCGACGTCGTGCTTGATCGAAAGCTCGCGCGAGGGGATGACACCCTCGGTCTTGTAGCCGATGTCGAGCAAGACCTCGTCTCGATCGACCTTGACGACGGTGCCTTCGACGATGTCGCCATCGTTGAAGTACTTGATGGTCTCGTCGATCGCGGCGAGGAAGGCCTCCTCGGAACCGATGTCGTTGACCGCTACCTGCGGGGTGTTCGAGGTGGCCTCAGTGCTGCTCGTCATGTGTGGAATTGCTCCGAACCGGACAGATGTCGTTGTGTCGAGGCGCAGCAGGCCTGCTTCGTTCAAGCCGGGGATCAGGATTGAGCGAGCGCGAGCCCGCTCCCTTCGAGGCGCGCGCGAGCCCACAGCGCAGCGATCAGCATATGAGACCAGGCGAGCGCGGTCAATCCGAAGGCTCGGTACGCAGCTTAATAGTAGATAACCTTTTTGCCACGCTTTGACGCAAGTTTTAAACGATGTTGGCGTGGCGCGGAGAGACTGCCGGGGTCACCGTCGGCCGTGTAGCGCTCATCCGGATGATCGTCGAGCCACTTCAGCCAATAGGTCGAACACCACTTGCGGCAGTCGCCGGCCAGCCCGTTCGACTGGATCCGCTGGATTTCACGGGGATCGTACCCCTTCGCGAACGGCGAATTCGACGGCTCGGCCCCGGCCAGGAAGACGCCCTCGTACCGGTACTTGCTGCCGTCCCACGACCCGCCGCGCCCCAAGGAGCCCTTTCTCGGACGTGACCCGAAAGGGAGGGCGAACGTGGCGAAATCAGATACCCCGAGCTTCTTGAGCAGCCGCTCCCCCCGCACGATCTGCTCGCTGACCTTCTTGTTGGACAGGCTCCGCAGATCCTGGTGGGACCACGTGTGGTTGGCGACCTCGAAGCCGTGGTCGAGCAGCCACCGGACCCCCGCCTTCTGGGCGTCCTCCCCCTTCAGACCGAAGGGCTCGCGGTTGACGTAGAAGGTGGCGACGGGCCGGAACGAGGGGAACTTCCTGGCCACGTCGAAGATCACCGCCACGGCGGTGTCCTTCATCGGACGGCCGTCGGCGTCGAGCGCGAAGTGGCTGGGGTTCCCGTCGTCGAAGGTGAGCACGACCGGATGGGCCCCGGCGGCGATGTCCATCCGGCCCTCGACGAACTCGGCGGCGGTCACCGGCACGTACCCGGCCCGCGCCAGCCGCTCCAGCTCGACCCGTAACTGCTTGGGCGTGCGGTCGATCGAGGCGCTGCGGTCCCACCGGATCCGGTGGTACATGAGCACCGGGACGAGCCCGAGCTCGTTGGCCCCGGCCGCCCTGGCCGACTCCTCGGTCGCCTGCACGGGGGCCGGGAGCGCGAACCCGGGTAACGCGGGCTTGGCCGGGGGCGGCGGCTCCTGCTCGGCCTTCTTCTGGGCCTCGGAGTGGGGCACCACGGTGCGGGGCGGCGAGACCGGCCCCCGCATGAGCGAGAGCGCGATCAGGCCGAGCGTGACCACCACGACATTGGCCACACCTGTGATCGACACAACCTTCCGCACAGTCACCCGACTCTAGTCGCGATCAGGCCCTCGAACGAGGCGAAAGCCCCGCAAAGCCGCGGCCATAGCCAGGGGATTCACCTCACGACCCACCACCGCCCCCACCTCCAGCCTCGACATCGACTCGCAGCCAAGGGCCGAACCCGAAGCCGAAAGCCAAGTCGGACCCCCGGAGCTGCCAGCGGGTCCGCCGCCCGGCGGTCGCTCGTCGGCAGGACCTCCGTCGTCTGGGGGCGCGGCGGAGCGGCCGGTCGGCGCCGGGGACGGCGGGCGGTGCCGGGGTGGGCGGAGCCGTGACGGAAGAGGCGTTTGTCCTTAGTGGCCGGCGTCCTGCCAGTTGGAGCCGACGCCGACCGACACGTCGAGGGGGACGGTGAGCTCGTAGGCGGCGGCCATCTCCTTCACGACCACCTGGCGCAGGTCGTCGAGCTCCCCCGGGTGGACCTCGAAGACGAGTTCGTCGTGGACCTGGAGGAGCATCCGCGACCGCATCCCGGAGATCGCCCGCTGCACGTTGAGCATCGCGACCTTGATGATGTCGGCGGCGCTGCCCTGGATCGGGGCGTTGAGGGCCATGCGTTCGGCCATCTCGCGGCGCTGGCGGTTGTCGCTGGTCAGGTCGGGCAGGTAGCGGCGGCGGCCGAGGATGGTGGAGGTGTAGCCGTCGGTGCGGGCCTGGGCGACGATCGCGTTGAGGAAGTCGCGGATGCCGCCGAACTCCTCGAAGTACTCGTCTTTCAGAGCGCGGGCCTCGGCGACCGGGATGTTGAGCTGGCCCGACAGGCCGAAGTCGCTGAGGCCGTAGGCCAGGCCGTAGTTCATCGCCTTGATCTTGGCGCGCATCTCGCCCGTGACCGCCTCGGGCGTGGTGTCGAAGACCTTGGCGGCGGTGGCGGCGTGGAAGTCGTGGCCCGAGCCGAAGGCCTCGACGAGCGAGCGGTCGCCGCTCAGGTGGGCCATGATGCGCAGCTCGATCTGGCTGTAGTCGGCCGTCAGCAGGGTCTCGTAGCCGGGGCCGACGACGAAGCCCTTGCGGATGCGGCGGCCCTCGGCGGTCCGGATCGGGATGTTCTGCAGGTTGGGCTTCTCCGACGACAGGCGGCCGGTCGCGGCGATGATCTGGTTGAACGTGGTGTGGATGCGGCCGTCGTCGGCGATCTCCTTGATCAGGCCCTCGACCGTCGTGCGCAGCTTCTGCTGGTCGCGGTGGCGGAGCATGATCGTGGGGAGCTCGTGGTCGGTCTGGGTGGCCAGCCAGGCGAGCTGGTCGGCGTCGGTGCTGTAGCCGGTCTTGATCTTCTTGGTCTTCGGCAGGTTGAGCCGCTCGAAGAAGATCTCCTGGAGCTGCTTGGGCGAGCCCAGGTTGAACTGCTCCCCCACGGCCGCGTGGGCAGCGTCGACGGCGAACTTCACCTCGGCGGCGAACTCGGCCTCCAGGGCGGCGAAGTAGTCGCCGTCGGCGGCGATGCCGGCCCGCTCGATCTCGGCCAGCACCCGGACCAGCGGGAGCTCCACGTCGGTCACCAGGCGGGTGCCGCCGCGCTCGGACAGGTGGCTCTCCAGCGCCTCGGCCAGGTCGAGGACGGCCACCGCCTTCATCGCCAGGTCGCGGGCGGCCATGTCGTCGGCGTCGTCGAACAGGCTGGTCTGGCCGTTGGTGTCGGCGGTGTTGGTCAGAGTCCGGTGGAGGTAGCGCAGCACCAGGTCGTCGAGCGGGAACGAGCGCTGGCCGGGCATCGCCAGGTAGGCGGCCAGGGCGGTGTCGCAGGTGAGGCCGCGCAGGTCGTAGCCCTGGGCCCACAGGCCGAGCAGCGGGCCCTTGCTGTCGTGGACGGCCTTCTCGACCGACTCGTCGGCCAGCCAGGCGGCCAGGTCGGCCTCGTCGTCGGCGGTGAGCTGGGTCAGGTCGAGGTAGGCGGCGGTGCCCCCGGCGGCGGCGAAGGCGATCGCGTCGACGCGGCCGGTGCCGCTGCCCCAGGAGCCGGCGAAGGCCAGGGCGGTGCGGCCGGCCGCGAGGGTGCCGAGCCAGGCGGCCAGGCCGCCGGGCTGGAGGGTGACGATCTCGGCCTCGAAGCCGCCCTCGACCTCGGGCTCGGCGGTGCCGAGGACCTTGAACAGGCGCTCGCGCAGCTCGCCCCGGATCTGGAGGCTGTCGAGGATCTTGTTGAGCTCCTCGCGGTCCCACTGGCCCATGACCAGGGCCGCGGGCTCGGCGTCGAGGGCGACGTCACGGCGCAGCTCGGTGAGCATGCGGTTGTGGATCACCTGGCCGAGGTGCTCGCGGAGCTTGTCGCCGACCTTGCCCTTGACCTCGTCGGCCCGGCGGACCAGTTCGTCGAGCGAGCCGAACTCGCTGATCCACTTGGTCGCGGTCTTCTCGCCCACGCTGGGGATCGACGGCAGGTTGTCGCTGGGGTCGCCGCGCAGGGCGGCGAAGTCGGGATACTGGTTTGGGGTCAGGCCGTATTTCTCGACCACCGCGTCGGGGGTGAACCGGGTCATGTCGCTGATGCCCCGCCGGGTCATCAGGACGGTCACCTTCGGGTCGACCAGCTGGAGGGCGTCGCGGTCGCCGGTGACGATCAGCACGTCCATGCCCTCACCGGAGGCGCGGGTGGCCAGGGTGGCGATCAGGTCGTCGGCCTCGTAGCCCGCCAGGGACAGGTGGGGCACCTTCATCACGTCGAGCAACTCGTAGATGAGCTGCATCTGACCGCGGAAGTCCTCGGGCGTCTCGGAGCGGTTGGCCTTGTAGGCGGCGAAGGCCTCGTGACGGAAGGTCGGCTCACTCCGGTCGAAGCAGACCACCAGGTGGGTCGGCGCCTCGTCGCGCATGATGTTGGTCAGCATCGACAGGAAGCCGTAGACCGCCTCGGTGTGCTGGCCGTCGGTCGTCATGAGGTTGGCGTCCTTCAGCGCGTAGAACGCCCGGTAGGCCAGCGAGTGGCCGTCAAGCAGCAGCAGGCGGGGGGTCTCTTCGGTCTTCGGCACGCTCAGAGCCTAGTCTCCCCCTACGACAGAACCACCCGGAAAGGAAGAGCCTTGACCCAAGAGCTCGTCACGCTGATGAACGCCGCCGGAACGGGTCATCTGCAAGATCGGATGGGCATCGAGTTCCTCGAGGTGACGGCCGAGAAGGTGGTCGCGCGGATGCCGGTCGAGGGCAACACCCAGCCGTTCGGGCTGCTGCACGGCGGCGCCTCGGTGGTGCTGGCCGAGACGGTCGGCTCGATCGCGGCGATGTACCAGGCGGGCGAGGGCCGGGCCGCGGTCGGCATCGAGATCAGCGCCACCCATCACCGGTCGGCCAAAGCGGGCTGGGTCACCGGCACCGCCACCCCTCTCCACCAGGGGCGCACGCTGGCGACGTACCAGATCGAGGTGGTCGACGACGAGGGCCGCCGGGTGTGCACCTCGCGGCTGACCTGCATGCTCCGGGACCTGCCGAAGTCCTGACCCGAAAGCTGACACAACAGCCCCAACGGTCGCTACCGTTGGGTGCCGAGGGCCCGTGGTGAGCCGAGTAGACAACGTGCGGCACCGGGGAAGTGCCGGACGGCCCCAAAGGCCACCGCGGGCCCTTCGCATCCTCTGACATTTCGGCCCCCCACCTGCGCCGACTTTTGCCAACGCCGACGACACAGGCAGGTCACCGATTGGTGACGAACTGTCCGTAACCGGGCGTTCGGCTCTATGCTCCGGCCATTACACCGTGGACCTATCACGGTGTCCCGTGTTCGGGATGGCGAGGCACAACCCCGTCATGACCTACGAGGAGCACCATTGCGCAGAGCCGTGATCGCGTTCACGGCCTTCATGGGTGGACTCATTCTCGTCTTCTTGGCCGGAGCGTCCACAGCGTGGGCCGAAGGCGAAGAGGTCAGAGGCACACTCAGACTCCAAGGCCAGCCTGTTCAAGGCGTGAAAATCACCGTGACGTCCGACGCTGACGCGCCCGTCGGAGACGCCACGACCGGAGCGGATGGGACCTGGAGTGTTCCCATCGAGAAGGCCGGTTCGTACAAGGTGACGCTGGACCAGGCCACCCTTCCTGCGGGGAAAGCGCTCCGGGACCCCAACCGGGGGACGCTGACCGTCCAGGTTTTCGAGGGCAACGCCCGCAACGTGCTGTTCGGATTGGTCGACGCGAACGCCCCGCCCAAGGGGCAGGACGGTGGAGGCGGCGGAAGTTCCTACTGGGACCGGGTCGCCCAGCTCGTCTTCGAAGGCCTCAACCTCGGTTTGATCATCGCGCTCGGCGCGGTCGGCCTGTCACTGATCTTCGGTACCACTGGATTGACCAACTTCGCCCACGGTGAGCTGCTCACCATCGGCGCCTTTCTCGCGTTCTTCTTCAACACCGTCCTCGGCCTGCACCTGCTGGTCGCGGCGCCCATCGCGCTGGTGATCGCGGCGGCCTTCGGCTGGGGGCAGGACCGGTTCTTCTGGGGCCAGCTCCGGCGCCGCAAGACCGGCCTGATCTCCATGATGATCATCTCGATCGGCCTCGCGCTGTTCCTGCGGGCGCTGCTGCTGTTCCTGTTCGGCGGCGGCGGCGAGTCCTACGACCAGTACGTCGCCCAGGCCGGCATCCAGATCGGCCCGATCTCGGCCACGCCCAAGAGCCTCATCGCCATGGGCATCGAGATCGCGGTGCTGATCGCGGTGGGCCTCGCGCTGACGTACACCCGGCTCGGGAAGGCGACCCGCGCGGTCGCCGACAACCCGGCGCTGGCCTCGTCGTCGGGCATCAACGTCGACCGGGTCATCCGGATCGTCTGGGCGGCCGGCACCTGCATCGCCGCGCTGGCGGGCATCCTGCTCGGCACCACCCAGAACCTGAACTTCCAGATGGGTCAGCAGATCCTCCTGCTGATGTTCGCCGGCGTCACCCTCGGCGGCCTGGGCACCGCGTACGGCGCCCTCGTCGGCTCGCTGGTCGTCGGCATGTTCGTCCAGGTCTCCACGCTGTGGATCCCGCCGGAGATGAAGACCATCGGCGCGCTGGTCGTGTTGATCATCGTGCTCATGGTCCGGCCGCAGGGCATTCTCGGCCGTCGCGAGCGGATCGGTTAGGAGGCACACATGGACTGGACACTCATCATCAGCCGTGCCGTCGAAGCCGGCATCGGCTCCGAGGCGATCATCTACGCCCTGGCGGCGATCGGCCTCAACGTGCAGTTCGGCTACACCGGCCTGCTGAACTTCGGCCAGGCGGGCTTCCTGGCCATCGGCGCCTATTCCATCGCGGTGACCGTCGCCACCTTCGGCCTGCCCTTCTTCCTGGGCGTCGGCATCGGCCTGCTGCTGGCCGCCGTGCTGGCGCTGCTGCTGGGCATCCCGACCCTGCGGCTGCGGGCCGACTATCTCGCCATCGTCACCATCGCGGCGGCGGAGATCGTCCGTCTCGTCGTGCGGTCGGTCGCGCTGTCGGACACCTTCGGCGGCACCGACGGCCTCCAGGCCTTCTCGGGGTCCTTCTACGACATGAACCCCTATCCCCCCGGCGAATACGGCATCCCGCCGATCATCGGGTTCGACAACCGGTCGATGTGGGTGCTGACGGTCGGCTGGGTGCTGGTCGCCATCGCGTCGTTCATCCTGTTCATGGCGATGAAGAGCCCGTGGGGACGTGTGCTCAAGGCGATCCGTGAAGACGAGGACGCCGTGCGCAGCCTCGGCAAGAACGTGTTCTCGTACAAGATGCAGGCGCTGGTCATCGGTGGCGTCATCGGTTCGATGGCGGGGTTCATCTTCGCCCTGAGCCGGTCGGCCGTGCAGCCCGACCTGTACTCGACCGACCTGACGTTCTACGCCTACACCGTGCTGATCCTCGGCGGCGCGGCCCGGATCCTGGGCCCGATCGTCGGTTCGATGCTGTTCTGGCTGCTGCTCATCCTCATCGGCACCGGGCTCGAGAACGCCGTCAACACCGGCACGATCACCTTCATCACGGTCAACCAGGTCGGCGCGATCCGCCTGATGCTCGTCGGCCTCGGACTCATACTGCTGCTGATCTACCGGCCGCAGGGCATCTTCGGGGACAAGAGGGAGATCTCACTCGATGCACGCTGAATCGCTCCCGGCCGGCAAGACGGCGGCCCTGAAGGCCTTCGAGGGCATGGCAGCCGAACCCGGCGTCGCCAAGCCCGACCCGATCCTCGTCGTCGACAACGTGGTGCGCCGTTTCGGCGGTCTCACCGCGGTCAACGTCAACCACGTCGAGATCCAGCGGGGCAGCATCACCGCCCTGATCGGCCCCAACGGCGCCGGCAAGACGACGTTCTTCAACCAGCTCACCGGCTTCGACACCGCCGACGAGGGTCAGTGGACCTTCAACGGCCGGAACATGAACGGGGTCTCGGCCTACAAGGTCGCCCGTCAGGGCATGGTCCGCACGTTCCAGCTCACCAAGGCGCTCTCGAAGCTCACGGTGATCGAGAACATGCGGCTGGGGGCCCAGGCACAGCGGGGTGAGAACTTCTTCCGCGGCCTGTTCCCGGCCCTGTGGCGCGGCCAGGAGGACGAGATCACTCTCCAGGCCGAGGAGCTGCTCGAACGCTTCAAGCTCGACGCCAAGCGCGACGACTTCGCCGGCAGCCTCTCGGGCGGCCAGCGCAAGCTGCTGGAGATGGCCCGCGCCCTCATGGGCAAGCCCGAGCTGGTCATGCTCGACGAGCCGATGGCCGGTGTGAACCCGGCCCTGACGCAGTCGCTGCTCGGCCACGTGAAGAACCTGCGCGAGCTCGGGATGACGGTCCTGTTCGTCGAGCACGACATGGACATGGTCCGCGACATCTCCGACTGGGTCATCGTGATGGCCCAGGGCCAGGTCATCGCCGAGGGCCCGCCCGACAGCGTCATGTCCGACCACCGGGTCGTGGACGCCTACCTCGGCGCCCACCACGACGCCCCGCTCTCGGCCGAGGAAGAGGAGCGCCAGCTCCACGAGGCCGAGGCCGAGCTGGAGAAGGAGGTCAAGGAATGAGCGCCGCCGACTCGAACGTGATCGTCGACCGCTCGGCCCACGTCGCCGCCGCCGGGCAGGCGCTGCTGCGCTGCGACGAGCTGCTGGCCGGCTACCTGCCGGGCGTGAACATCCTCAACGGCGCCGACCTCTACGTGAACGACGGCGAGCTGATCGGCATCATCGGCCCCAACGGCGCCGGCAAGTCGACCCTGCTCAAGGCGCTGTTCGGGCTCGTGGAGGTCCGGTCGGGCTCGATCACGCTCAAGGGCGAGAACATCACCGGCCTGAAGGCCCACGCGCTCGTGGAGCGCGGGGTCGGTTTCGTGCCGCAGACCAACAACGTGTTCCCGTCGCTGAGCGTCGAGGAGAACCTGGAGATGGGCGCCTTCCAGACGCCCAAGAAGTTCAAGGAACGCTTCGAGTTCGTCTGCGAGATCTTCCCCGCCCTCCTGGAGCGCCGCAAGCAGCGGGCCGGCTCCCTGTCGGGCGGCGAGCGCCAGATGGTCGCCATGGGGCGCGCCCTCATGACCGAGCCTTCCGTCCTGCTGCTGGACGAGCCCTCGGCGGGTCTGTCGCCCAAGCTGCAGGACCTGGTGTTCATCCAGGCCCAGCAGATCAACCGGGCCGGGGTGACCGTGATCATGGTCGAGCAGAACGCCCGCCGCTGCCTGCAGATCTGCGACCGCGGCTACGTGCTGGACCAGGGCCGCAACGCCTACACCGCCACCGGCAAGGAACTCATCAAGGACCCGAAGGTCATCGAGCTCTACCTGGGGACGCTGGCCCGCGCCTGACGTCTCCCCCTCGAAGAGGCCACCGGGTCGTCCCGGTGGCCTCTTCTGGTCTCCGTACCGGAAAGGGGCCCCGCCCATGCCGAGCCGCCTGCTCGCCGCCCTCTCCCTCGCGGCGCTGGCCGCGTGCGCGTCCGCGCCCCCTTCCCCTCCCCCGGCGGCGGCCTCGACGGACATGTACGTCACCGGCGCCGACCCCGCCGACGACCCCTGCGCGCGGGTGGTCTCGGCCCTGGGCTTCGCCGAGCACACCCTGAACCCGGCGGGACAGGAGGACAGCCAGGAGTTCGGCGAGGGCGTGCGGGGGCGGATCGCGTACGTGGAGGGCGTCGTCCTCAGCTACGGCGCGAGGCTGCCGGCCGAACTGGCGGAGCACACGGCGACGCTGAGGCGGACGAGCCGGGAGCTGGCGCCCGCCGCGACGCCCCACGACAAAGCGGTGGCGTCGCTGAAGGAATGGCGGGCGGCC
>NZ_BBXG01000026.1:32187-122968 GCF_001570605.1 Herbidospora cretacea
GGCCGCCACGGCGATCGAGAGGCGCTGCGCCGCGAACGGCTGAGCGCGAGACGCTCAGCGGGCCCGCAGGCCGTTCAGTACGACGTCGAGATAGTGGCGGCCGGCCGCGGCCTGCCCCTGCGGATCGACGGCGGGATGCATCCTGGCCGAGAAGGCGATGCCGCAGATCAACGGCGTCATGTCGGCGAGTGTGACGCCGGGCGCCAGCCGCCCCGCGTCCGCGGCCCGTTCGAACAGCCGGGTGAACAGCGAGGACAACTGATCGAGCAGCTGCGCCGTGCCGGGCAGGGCGGCCGTGGGTGCCGACAGCACGGGGGGCAGGGCGGCGTCGCTCAGTTGCGCGTCCACGATCCGGACCAGGAAATCACGGAAGGCGGTCCAGGGGTCGTCCTGCTCCACCGCCTGTTCGGCGGCCTGGATCAGCGTCTCCAGTCCCTCCGCGGCCACCGCCTCGATCAACGCCTGGGGCGTCGGGAAGTGCCGGTACACCGTGGCGACGCCGACGCCGGCGGCGCGGGCCACCTCGTTGAGCTGGATCGGGGTGCCTTCCGCGACCAGCTCCCGGCCGATCTCGACGATGCGCTGGCGGTTGCGTGCTGCGTCCTTACGGAGCGCGGGACCGGTCACTTCTCCAGCATAGGCGCGATCCACCGGAATCGGATGACTCATCCGTTTAATGCTAAGGTGAAGAAAACGGATGATCCATCCGTTTCTGGCTTCTGGAGAGAACGTGAAGATCCTCATCACCGGGGGCACCGGCTATCTGGGCTCGGTGCTCGTCGAACACCTCCTCGGGTCAGGCCACGACGTGGTGGCGCTGACCCGGTCGCCGGAGTCGGCGGCGAAGGCGACCCGGGCGGGCGCGCGTCCGCTGCCCGGCAGCCTGACCGACACCGCGCTCCTGGAAAGGGCCGCGGCGCAGGCCGACGCCGTGGTGCACACCGCCGTCGACTACGCCGGCGGGGATGACGCGGTCACGGCGGAAGCCGCGGCTGTGGAGGCGCTCACCCGTGGGGCCGGGAAGGCGGGCACCGGCACACCGTTCGTCTACACCAGCACGAACCTGGTCTACGGGCTCGACCCCGCCCATCCCCGCGACGAGGACGCGGAACTGCCGGTGCCGGGTCTGGTGCCGTCCAAGCTCGCCGGCGAGCGCCTGGTGCGCGAGGCGGCGGGCCTGAACGGCGTCGTCATCCGCGCGAGCCTGGTCTACGGACGAGGCGGCAGCCCGCTGCTGACCGGCCTGATCGGCGCCGCGACCCGCTCGGGCACCGCCACCTACATCGGCTCCGGCGCCAACGCGTGGACCCCGGTGCACGCGGACGATCTCGC
This sequence comes from Herbidospora cretacea, assembly GCF_001570605.1. Taxonomy (GTDB): domain Bacteria; phylum Actinomycetota; class Actinomycetes; order Streptosporangiales; family Streptosporangiaceae; genus Herbidospora; species Herbidospora cretacea. The sequence goes on from NZ_BBXG01000026.1 coordinate 33,520, forward strand.
CCGCCTGTACCTGAAGGTCCTGGAGCGTCCGGTGACGGGGATCTACAACGCGGCCGGACCGGGGCAGTTCACCTTCCGCGAGCTCGCCGAGGCGATCGCGGACCTGACCGGGACCACCGCGACCTCGATCACCGCCGAGCAGGCCGAGAGCGCCATGGGGACGATGGCCGCGCTGCTCCAGGCCTCGGCGCGCACCCCCTCCCGGAAGGCGCGCGAGACGTTCGGGTGGAGCACGAGCGGTCCCGCCCTGCTGGACGACGTGCGCTCCGGCTCCTACCAGGCGGTGCACCCGTGAGCCCCAGCTTGCGTAGCCACGCCTTTGCCGGTCTGCTGCGGGTGGCGGGGGTGAAGAAGCGCCAGTTCGAGCCCGGCCGTTTCCGCACCGAAGTGGCCAGCCCGTCGCCGCCGCGCCTGCCGGGTGTCACCGTCCGGCGGGAGGAGGTCGAAGGCTGGCCGGTCTACCGGCTGACGCCCGTCGATCCGGTGCAGCGCCGTGCCCTGTACATCCACGGCGGCGCCTGGGCCGCCCCCATCACCAGGCAGCACTGGCGGCTGGCCGCCCGGATCGCCGTCGAATCCGGCCGCGACGTCGCCGTGCCCCTCTACCCGCGCCTGCCCGCCGCCACCCACGCCGACGTCCTGCCGGTCATGCTGCGGCTGCTCCAGCGCGTCCAGGGACAGGGACCGACGTCTCTGATCGGCGACTCCGCGGGGGCGAACATCGCCCTGTCCGTGCTCCAGGCCCTGACCCCGCAGGGCGAGCGCCCGGACGTCACCGTCCTCATCTCACCCGCCCTCGACCTGACCTTCGCCAATCGGGAGATCGCCGGCATCGCGTCGCACGACCCGTTGCTGAACCTCGATCACATCCGCGTTCTCGCGGCCCGCTGGGCGGCCCCGGGCGACCCCTCACACCCTCAGGCCAGTCCTCTGAACGGCCGCCTGGACGACCTCGGACTCGTCCACGTGTACGCCGGGACCCGCGACGTCCTCTTCCCCGACGCCGTCCTGCTCAGGGACCGGAGCGAGAACACGGCCGGAACCGATCTTCACCTGCACATCGGCGAGGGAATGATCCATGACTGGCCGATCATGCCGATCCCGGAGGGCCGCCGGGCGGCCGGAGAGATCGTCGCCCTGCTGCGAGACGGCTCCTGACACCGGAACAGCCCCGTGATCACATCAGTGATCACGGGGCTGTCAGGTCACCAGCTGAGCGGGAGGGCTCAGACCTTACCGGCGAGGTAGGTCTCGTTGGTGTACTTGTTGTCCTTGCCGTACTTGTAGATGCCGATCGTGGCCTCGGACGGGTCGCCCGCGTCGGAGAACTCGACCGGGCCGCTGACGCCGTCGTAGTCGATGTCAGTGCCGGCCTTCAGCAGGTCGAGGCAGGCCTTGAAGTCGGTGCACTTCGTGCCGCCCTTGCTGACCGCGACCAGGTTCTTCGAGATGCCGGTGCCCGAGTCGTCCTTGCCGGCCTCGGCGGCCAGGGCGATCAGGATGGTGGCGTCGTAGGACTCCGGCGCGTAGCTGAAGTCACGCAGGTCGGGGTTGGTCTTGAGCAGGTTCTCCTTGAACTTGCCCTCGGAGGCCGCGCCGGGCAGGGTGCCCTTGACGCCCTCGAGCAGGCCCTCGGGGAAGTCGGCCGAGTAGTCGGCCAGGTTGCCGTCGACGAAGTAGATCTTGACCTTGTCCGGGCCCAGACCCTGCTTCTCGAGCTCGGGGATGAGCTTCTTGGTCTCGTCGAAGGAGATCAGCGCGATCGCGTCGGGGTTGGCTTCCTTGATCTTCGCGACGTCCGCCGAGAAGTCGGGAGCGGCCGGGTCGTAGGCGACTTCGCCGGCGATGGTGCCGCCGCCGCCCTCGACCGACTTCTTGACCTCGGCCGCGAGGCCGGTGCCGTAGGAGTCCTGACGGTTCAGGATCGCGACGTTCTCGCCACCGTCCTGGATCATCAGGTCACCGAGGACGCGGCCCTGAAGGACGTCCGACGGGGCGGTGCGGAAGTAGAAGCCCTTGTCGTTGTAGGTCGTGAACTCGGGCGAGGTGTTCGCCGGCGAGAACTGGACCACACCGGCGTTGACGATCTTGTCGATCACGGTGAGGGACACACCCGAGGAAGCGGCACCGATGATCGCGTCGGCCTTCTGCTGCAGCAGGTTGTCCACGGACTGCGAAGCGATGTCCGTCTTCGCGTCACCGGAGTCGGCGTGGATCTTGGTCACCGGCTTCCCGAGGACGCCACCGGCAGCGTTGATCTCTTCCACGGCGAGGTCGACGCCCGCGAACTCCGGCGGGCCGAGGAAGGCCAGGTCACCGGTCTGGGGAAGAATCGAGCCGATGGTGAGAGTGCCGTCGCCCGCGGTCGCCGCCGTCGTGGCGGGAGCGGCTGCGGTCGTCGCCGGCGCCGAGGCGGCCGGCGCGGCGGTCTCCTCGCCACCACCACAGGCGGTCAGGGCAAGGCTGGCGGCCGCGGCGACTGCCAGCACCCGCCCCATGGGGGCAATGCGGATCATGAAGTGTCTCCTTCATCCATGCAACGAGGCGCCGGGTTCAACCAGACACGGCCCCGTTCGAATGCTGGAAACGTACATAACTCCCGGGCCCAAGAACAGGAAAGCGTCTGAACTGTGGACACTTGGATGCTGAGTCGTAATAAGTCCTCAACACAAACCCTCCGGCTCTGACCTGCGCGGTCGCGAGCCGGAGGGCTCAAGGCCCGTTCAGGCGGGTGGATCGGCGGGCCCGGCCGCCTCCGCCACCACGATCTGGGCCACCTGGCGCATGCTCAGCCGCCGGTCCATCGAGGCCTTCTGGATCCACCGGAAGGCCTGCGGCTCGGTCCAGCCGTGCTGGGCCATGAGCAGGCCTTTCGCCCGCTCGACCAGCTTGCGGGTCTCCAGCCGGTCGGACAGGGTGGTGACCTCCTTCTCCAGTGCGGCGATCTCCTCGTGGCGGCTGACCGCCATCTCGATCGCCGGCACCAGGTCACCCTTGGTGAACGGCTTCACCAGGTAGGCCATCGCCCCGGCGTCGCGGGCCCGCTCCACCAGGTCTCGCTGCGAGAAGGCCGTCAGGATCAGGCACGGCGCGATGCGCTCGGACACGATCCGCTCGGCGGCCGAGATGCCGTCGAGGACGGGCATCTTCACATCGAGGATCACCAGGTCCGGCCGGAGCTCGGTGGCGAGCTTCACGGCGCTCTCCCCGTCACCGGCCTCGCCGACGACGGCGTAACCGTCTTCTTCCAGCATCTCCTTCAGGTCGAGGCGAATCAGAGCCTCGTCTTCCGCGATCACCACTCGCCGCTGCGTTCCACTCACGCACAAGAGGTTACCGACGTCCGCTAGATTGGGACCACGCACGCCCCGATAGACCAACGGCAGAGTCAATGGCCTCAAAATCCATCAAGTGTGGGTTCGAATCCCACTCGGGGCACCCCTAAGTCATGCCCTGAAGCCCGCGGGTGATCACGGCCAGGCGTGCGGCGTCGGCCGGATCCAGCGTACGCAGCGTGAGCGGCAGCCTCCTCCCCCGGTCGACGGCGGTCAGCGGCGCCTTCGGCGGATCGTCGATGAAGTCGTGCACGGCCGCCACCGACTCCTCCACGGGGCGCGCCGCCAGCCGCCCGGCCACCTTCAGGGCCACCCTGACCGGCGCGGGCATCCCCGACGCGTCGCCGCTGCGCGTGAACCCGGGATGGTAGAGGACGTAGGGCAGGTCCGCGCCGTGTTCGGCGGCGTGGGCGACGCCGAGCAGGTCGTTGGCGCGGCCGGCCTGGAGCTGCGCCCGGACCATGCCGTAGCGGCGGGTGAGCTGGAGGTCGTCCCAGGTGATCGCGCCCTTGGTGGTGCCGACCCCGGCGACGTTGACGATGACGGGCCGTTCGCTCGCCGACAGCAGCGGCGTCAGCCCCTCGCCGAGCAAACGGCGGCTCAGGTAGTAGAGCGCGAACGTCGACTCCAGCCCGTCGACGGTCTCCACGCGCCGGCGCGCCAGCCGGTTGGCGAACAGCGCCAGCGCGTCGACCACCGGCGTCGCGGCGGTGACCGCCTCGACGGCGGCCCGGTTCCCCGCCAGGGTGCTCAGGTCGGCGTGCACGAACTCGATCCCTCCACCGAGCCGGGCGCCCTTGGCCGGATTGCTGCCGATCGCGAACACGCGGTCCCCGCGGGCGGCCCGGCCGAGCGCGAGCGCGCGCCCCATGCCGTCGGTGCCGCCACTGATCACTATGACTGCCATAGCCTCACTATCGGGACCCGCCCGGAACAGCGACAAGAAGGCACTTTCATGTCCGATACGCACACGCAGGTGCCCTCCGTACTCGCCGTCGACCTGCCCTCGCCGGTGCCGGGGGCCGAATACGAGGACTGTCCCGTCACCGACGTCCTGCGCCGGATCGGCGACAAGTGGATCGTGCTGGTCATCGTCCTGCTGGGCCGGCGGCCCCACCGGTTCAACGAGCTGCACCGCGCCGTCGAGGGCATCAGCCAGCGCATGCTCACCCGCACACTGCGGACGCTGGAGGGCAACGGGCTGGTGCGCCGGGAGGTGCTGCCCACCGTGCCGCCCTCTGTGGAGTACAGCCTGACCGGCCTCGGGGCGTCCCTGCTCACGCCGCTGTCGGCGCTGGCCGACTGGGCGGTGGCCCACCGGAGCGAGATGGCCGCCGCCCGGACAGCCGAAAGGCCGCCACGTCGTACGTGACGGCCCTTTCGAATGAAGGTCAGCCGAGGTTCGGGTGGGCCACGGCCGAGCCGAGGATGTGCACGCGCAGCGCGTTGGTCGACCCGTGGTTGCCGGGAGGCGAACCCGCCACGACGACGATCTTGTCACCCTTCTCGAACGTGCCGAGGGCGAGCAGGGACGCCTCCACCTGACGGACCATGTCGTCGGTGTGGTGCACGAACGGCACCTCGAAGGTCTCCACGCCCCAGGTCAGCGCGAGCTGGCCGCGGACCACCGGGTTGGAGGTGAACGCGATCAGCGGGATCGGGCTGCGATAGCGGGCCAGGCGGCGCGCGGTCTCACCGGACATGGTGAAGGCCACCAGGGCCTTGGCCCCCACGATGGCGCCGACCTCGGCGGCGGCGCGGGCGATGGCGCCACCGGTCGACTCGGGACGCCGGTCGAAGTGGTGGGTGGCGTGGAGGGTCGCGCCCTCGGCGGCGGCGGCGATGCGGGCCATCGTCGAGACGGACTCGATCGGGTAGTTGCCGACCGACGTCTCGCCCGACAGCATGACCGCGTCGGCGCCGTCCATGACCGCGTAGGCCACGTCGGAGGTCTCGGCCCGGGTCGGCCGGGGTGCGGCCATCATCGAGTCGAGCATCTGGGTCGCCACGATGACCGGGTGGGCCTTCTCGCGGCAGAGTTCGATGATCCGGCGCTGGACGATGGGGACCTGCTCCAGCGGCAGCTCGACGCCCAGGTCGCCGCGGGCGACCATGACGCCGTCGAACCGGTCGACGATCGCCTCCAGGGCGTCGACGGCCTGCGGCTTCTCGATCTTGGCGATGAGAGGCAGGCGCACGCCCTCCTCGTCCATGATGCGGTGGACGATGTCGGCGTCCTCCGGCGACCGCACGAACGACAGCGCGATCATGTCGAAGCCGGTCCGGAGGGCCCAGCGGAGGTCCTCTTCGTCCTTCTCGGTCAGGGCCGGGGCGCTGACGGCCACGCCCGGCAGGTTCAGGCCCTTGTTGTCGGAGATCATGCCGCCGACGACGACCCGGGTGGTCACCCGGGGGCCCTCGACCTTGTCGACCTCCAGGTGGAGACGGCCGTCGTCGACGAGGATGGTGTCGCCCGGCTTCACGTCGCCGGGCAGGCCCTCGTAGGTGGTGGAGACCATGTCGCGGTCTCCGGGGACGTCCTCGGTGGTGATCGTGATGATGTCACCGACGCCGAGGCGGACCGGCCCGGAGGCGAACTTGCCCACCCGGATCTTGGGTCCCTGGAGGTCGGCCAGCACGCCTACCGCGCGGCCAAGCTCCTCGGCGGCCTCCCGCACCCGGTCGAAGACCTCTTTGTGCAGCTCATGGCTGCCGTGGGAGAGGTTGAAGCGGGCGACGTCCATGCCCGCGCTGATCAGCTCCCGCAGCCGTTCCGGAGACGAGGTGGCGGGGCCTAGGGTACAGACGATCTTTGCTCGACGGCTCACGAGACCTAGCCTAATTGGTCCAGACCACTTGAATGTGACGGCTCCCATAGCTGTGGCCAAATTGTCAATGACTTCACGCGATAGCCGACGTGTCCTAACGTTGCCCGTTGTGGGATGTTTCAGAAGGTTGGCTGCCGTCTCGACGCTGATGAGCGTCCTCGCGTGCGGTGGACAGGCTACCGAATCAACCACGCCCCCTACCGGCGTTTCGGTCGCGTTGCAGCAGTGGCGTTCGGATGTCGCGGCCCACCGGATCCAGGTCTCGGTCACCAACGCCGGCGACACCCCCCTCCACATCGCCGACCTGCGGCTCGACTCCGGATCGTTCGAGCCGTCGGCCCCGGTGAAGGTGGACACCACGCTGGGCCGGACGCCCCGGACCGACTTCCCGATCACCTACGGCAGGGCCCGGTGCGACGCCACCGCGATCCCGCCGGTCAGGCGGACGGACATCGTCGCCACGGTGGCCGTGGGCGGCGCGCCGCCGAGGGAGGTCCGCTTCCCGATCCCGGTCACCGACGGCCTGCTCAAGCAGCTCGTGAAGTACGAGTGCGGCGAGCACATCCTCAGGCAGTCGGCCACGATCGCCTTCGGCCCCGGCTTCACCAGGAAGGGTGACGACCTCCAGGGCGCCCTCGTGGTCAGCACCACCCGTCCCGTGACGATCGACGACATCGACGGCACGACCCACTACGTGCTGGAGCCCGAGAAGAGGCGGCCCGTCGCGGTCGTGGAGCCGGGCACGGTGGACGTCCCCGTCACGATCCGGCCCACCCGCTGCGACCCGCACGCCTTCGCCGAGGCCAAGCAGGCCTACCTGTTCCAGGTCTGGGGGCACACCGAGGGCGGGGAGACCTACCGGATGATCGTCACCCCGCCCAAGGACGTCCAGGAGAGACTGCTCGACTACGCCATCGAGGTCTGCGACTTCCCGGCCACGTGACGGCGGTACCGGATGAGCGCGAACCCGGCCCAGGAGATCACGATCACCGTGATGATCCCGACGCGGACCTCCGTGAGGTACCGCGTCGGATAGACCACGCCGGTGATGTAGGTGTCGATGAAGCCGCTGGGCTTGAGCCGCGCCGCGCCCGCCTCGGCGCGGGCCCAGTTCTCCAGCGCCGTGAGCGGGCACTCGACCAGCCCGCCGAGCTGGATCGCGCCCCAGGTCGCGAACCCCAGGCTGGGCCAGATCAGCCGGGGCCACCGCCACGCCAGGAATCCGCCCAGGGCGATGTACGCGATGACGATGAAATGCACGACCATCACGGTTTGCCACAAAACGTGATAAATCATTTCTCGAACCTAGAGACAGGACGGACGGCCGGAATCCGTCCGGCTACTCATCTCTTTTCTAAGTACCCGAAATCGTGACGGCCTTCAGGGCGCTGACGATGCCGTGCCCGTAGAAGCCGTTCCGCGAGGCGCTCCCCTCGCAGGTGTGGGTCGTCTTGGCCGAGTAGCGGTAGTTGCCCGAGGCCGGGCAGCTCCGGTCGTAGGTGGATGCGTAGAGCAGGCTCTCCAGCCGGGCCGGGTCGAGGTGCAGGCCGCCCTTGCCGGGCTTGCCGAACCGGGCCACCAGCAGCGCCGCGACCCCGGTGACGTGCGGCGCGGCCATCGAGGTGCCTTCGAGGTACTGGTAGTAGGAGCAGCCGCCGAGCCTGCACTCCCGGATCACGGAGGAGTCGAACGGCTCGCCCTTGGCGTCGATCATCCCCGCGGCCTTGAGCGCGTGGCGCGGCGCGGCGGCCAGGATCTGGCGGGCCGCCCCCTTCAGCGAGGTGCCGGTGTCCTGGCCGTCGCCGCCCGGGGCGGCCACGTCGGCCTGCTCGGCGCCGTAGTCGGAGTAGACCGCCTTGCGCTTGCTCGGGCCGACCGAGGTCACCGCGATCACGCCGGGCAGCTCGGCCGGGATGTTCAGGCACGTGTTGTCGATCGTGCGGGACTTGGCGGCGCCCACCGGGTAGTCGGGGCTGACGGTGTCCTTGGACGGCCTGCCCAGGTCGATCGAGCCGTTGCCGATGGCGCTGATCAGGGTCACGCCGTGGGCGCGGGCGTAGTTCACCGCGCGGGTCATGCCCGCGATGATCGCCTTCTGCTCCGACTGCTGGGCGGCGGTGTCGGCCGGGTTGGCCGGGCAGTTGAAGTTCCACGGGTCGACGTAGAACGACATGTTGACCACGTCGATGCCGTGGTCGCCGGCGTACTTGAGGGCGTCCATGGTCGGCTTGAGGAAGAAGTAGCCCGAGTCGGTGCCCGCCCGCAGGTTGACCAGCGACACGCCCGGGGCGACGCCGCCGATGCCGATGCCGTTCAGCGGCGAGGCGATCGTGCTGGCCACGTGGGTGCCGTGGCCGTCGTCGTCGACGTCGGCCGGGTCCTTGCAGCCCTTCCACTCACACGGGCCGTCGAGGGTCTTGCCCTCGGGGTCCTTCGGCCGGTCAGTGACGAAGTTGCGCGACAGGGCGCGGTTGAAGTTGGGCGCGATGTCCGGGTGCTTGCCGTCGATCCCGGTGTCGATGACGCCGACCAGCACCTTGTGGTTGCCGATCTCCTTCTTGTACGACCCCGCCGGCGTCGCCCCGATCATCCGCATGTCCCACTGGCGGGAGGCGAGCGGCTCGTTCCGCACCGCCCGGCGCGGCCCTGCCACGGGCTTGACCCGGGCCACCTCGCCGACGGGCTTGTCGGACAGCACGCCGACGATGGCCGGGCTCGACGGGATCCGGGCCGCCCTCGCGACCAGATAGCCGAGGTCCGCGTCGTCCGACAGGACGTCGCCGCCGGTCGCCTCGACCGCGTCGGTCGCGGCGCCGCCCTGGCCGGGTGTGTAGAAGACCAGGTAGTCCTCCGTCGCGGCGGCGCTCAGGGGGGCCGCGCAGGCCGTGGTCAGCAGGGTCAACGTCAGACCCGCGATTACTGCCTTGCCCACGCGTCCTCCTTCGCTTGGAACGTCCAGATCATATAGATATTTCGGAATTGCCCCTGCGTCTGAGCGAGAAAACAAAGAAACGGTGCCCCCGGGAATACCGGGGGGCACCGTTTTGACGTACTAGACCAGTGCTAAACCAAAGGACGCGCCGTCGGCGGGATGGCCACCGGCAGGGCGGTCGCCCCGGTCAGGTGGTCGTCGACGGCGGCGGCGGCCGAGCGGCCCTCGGCGATGGCCCACACGATCAGCGACTGGCCGCGGCCCATGTCGCCGGCCACGAAGACCCCGTCGACGCCGGACTGGTAGGTCCGGTTGCGGGCGACGTTGCCGCGCGGGTCGTAGAACTCCCCGGCCGACAGCGCCGCCAGCTCGTCGAGCAGACCGGCGTGCTGCGGGCCGACGAAGCCCATCGCCAGGGTGACGAGCTGGGCGGGCAGCTCGCGCTCGGTGCCCGGGATCGGCTTGAACCCGGCCGCCGGGCCCTCGACGTCCACCACCTTGATCGCCTGGAGGTTGCCCTCGGCGTCCTTGACGAACTCGGTGGTGGAGACGGCGTAGACCCGCGCTCCCCCGCCGTCGGCGAGCTCCTCGTGGGCCGACTCCATCTTGAACAGCATCGGGTAGGTCGGCCACGGCTGCCCGGCCGGACGCGCCTCCGGCGGCATGGGCATGATCTCCAGCTGGGTCACCGAGAGGGCGCCCTGGCGGATCGCGGTGCCGATGCAGTCGGCGCCGGTGTCACCGCCGCCGATGACCACGACGTGCTTGCCCTTGGCGTTGATCTCCGAGTCGGCCAGCGCCTTGTTGGCCGGCGGCAGGTACTCCATCGCCTGGTAGACGCCCACCGCGTCGCGGCCGGTGACCGGCAGGTCGCGCCAGGCGGTCGCGCCGCCCGCCAGCACGATCGCGTCGAACTGCTCGCGCAGCTCGGCGGCGGTGATGTCGACGCCGACGTCGACGCCGGTGCGGAACTCGGTGCCCTCGGCCCTCATCTGGTCGAGGCGGCGGTCGATGTGCCGCTTCTCCATCTTGAACTCGGGGATGCCGTAGCGCAGCAGTCCCCCGATGGCGTCGGCCCGCTCGAACACGACGACGTCGTGCCCGGCGCGGGTGAGCTGCTGGGCGGCGGCCAGGCCCGCCGGGCCCGAGCCGACGACCGCGACCTTCTTGCCGGTCTTCTCCGACGGGGGCTGCGGGGTGACCCAGCCCTCGGCGAAGGCGCGGTCGATGATCTCGACCTCGACCCGCTTGATCGCCACCGGGTCGGAGTTGATGCCGAGCACGCAGGCCGCCTCACAGGGAGCCGGGCACAGGCGGCCGGTGAACTCGGGGAAGTTGTTGGTCGCGTGGAGCCGCTCGACGGCCTCGCGCCAGTCGTCGCGGTAGACCAGGTCGTTCCACTCGGGGATGAGGTTCCCGAGCGGGCAGCCGTTGTGGCAGAACGGGATGCCGCAGTCCATGCAGCGCGAGGCCTGCTTGGTCAGCTTCTCCGGGGCGAAGTCGACGTAGACCTCGCGCCAGTCGCGGATCCGCACGTCCACCGGACGGCGGGCCGGCAGCTCACGCGCGTGAGTGAGGAACCCCTTCGGGTCGGCCATGTCGTTACCCCCCTTATCCGTGCACCGCGGCCATGATGGCCTCGTCGATGTCGCGGCCCTCGGCCTCGGCCGTGGCCCTGGCGGTGAGCACCCGCTTGTAGTCGATCGGCATGATCTTGCCGAAACGCCCGAGAGCCGATTCCCAGTCGGCGAGCAGGCCCTTGGCGACCGGCGAACCGGTCTCCGCGAGGTGCTTCTCGACCAGCTCGCGCAGGATCTCGGAGTCCTCGTCGCCGAGGGCCTCCAGCTCGACCATGTCGCGGTTGATCCGCTCCGGCTTGAGGTCCAGCACGTAGGCGACGCCGCCGGACATGCCGGCCGCGAAGTTGCGCCCGGTCGGCCCGAGGACGACGGCCCTGCCGCCGGTCATGTACTCGCACCCGTGGTCGCCGACGCCCTCGACCACGGCCGTGGCGCCGGAGTTGCGGACGCAGAACCGCTCGCCCACCACACCCCGGATGAACGCCTCACCGGAGGTAGCGCCGTAGAGGCCGACGTTGCCGGCGATGATCTGGCCGTCGAGCAGGTCGCTCGGCGGGGTGACCGTGATCCGGCCGCCCGACAGGCCCTTGCCGACGTAGTCGTTGGCGTCGCCGGTCAGCCGCAGCGTGATGCCCTTCGGCACGAACGCGCCGAAGGAGTTGCCCGCCGAACCGGTGAAGCTCACGTCGATCGTGTTCTCCGGCAGGCCCGCCCCGCCCCACTTCTTGGTGACGTGGTGGCCGAGCATCGTGCCGACGGTCCGGTTGACGTTGCGGATCGGGAGTTCGAGCGTGACCTGCTGGCCGAACTCGATCGCGCCCTCGGCGAGCTGGATCAGCGTGTTGTCGAGCGCCTGCGCCAGGCCGTGGTCCTGCTCGACGACCTGCTGGCGCGGGGTGCCCGCGGGCAGGTCGGGCTGGTAGAGGATCGGCGACAGGTCCAGGCCCTGCGCCTTCCAGTGGGTCACGGCGGCCTCGGTGTCGAGCAGTTCGCTGCGGCCGATGACCTCGTCCAGCGAGCGGTAGCCCAGCTCGGCCAGGTACTCCCTGACCTCCTCGGCGATGAACTCGAAGAAGTTGACCACGAACTCCGGCTTGCCGGTGAAGCGCTTGCGCAGTTCGGGGTTCTGGGTGGCCACGCCCACCGGGCAGGTGTCGAGGTGGCAGACGCGCATCATCACGCAGCCCGAGACCACCAGCGGAGCGGTGGCGAAGCCGTACTCCTCCGCGCCGAGCAGGGCGGCGATGATGACGTCGCGGCCGGTCTTGAGCTGGCCGTCGGCCTGCACCACGATCCGGTCGCGCAGGCCGTTGAGCAGCAGGGTCTGCTGGGTCTCGGCCAGGCCGAGCTCCCAGGGGGTGCCCGCGTGCTTCAGCGACGTCAGCGGGGACGCGCCGGTGCCGCCGTCGTGACCGGAGATCAGCACGACGTCGGCGTGGGCCTTGGAGACGCCCGCCGCGACCGTGCCGACGCCGACCTCGGAGACCAGCTTCACGTGGATGCGGGCCTGCGGGTTGGCGTTCTTCAGGTCGTGGATGAGCTGCGCCAGGTCCTCGATCGAGTAGATGTCGTGGTGCGGCGGCGGCGAGATGAGGCCGACGCCCGGCGTGGAGTGACGGGTCTTGGCGATCCACGGGTAGACCTTGTGGCCGGGCAGCTGGCCGCCCTCGCCGGGCTTGGCGCCCTGGGCCATCTTGATCTGCACGTCGTCGGCGTTGACCAGGTATTCGGAGGTCACGCCGAAGCGGCCGGAGGCCACCTGCTTGATCGCCGAGCGGCGGTTGGGGTCGTAGAGGCGCTCGGGGTCCTCGCCGCCCTCACCGGTGTTCGACTTGGCGCCGAGCCGGTTCATCGCGATCGCGAGGGTCTCGTGGGCCTCCATCGAGATGGAGCCGTAGGACATCGCGCCGGTGGAGAACCTGCGCACGATCTCCGAAGCGGGCTCGACCTCGTCGATCGGGATCGGGCCGCCGGGCGCCGGGCGCAGCCTGAACAGCCCGCGCAGCGTCATCAGGGACTCGGCCTGACCGTCGATCAGGTCGGTGTACTCCTTGAAGATCTCGTAACGCCGGGTGCGGGTGGCGTGCTGGAGCTTGAAGACGGTCGTCGGGTTGAACAGGTGGGGCTCGCCCTCGCGCCGCCACTGGTATTCGCCGCCGACCTCCAGGCGCCGGTGGGCGTTCTCGGCCCTCGGGTAGGCCTTGGTGTGGCGCTGGAGCGCCTCCTTGGCCAGCACGTCGAAGCCGACGCCGCCCAGGCGCGAGGTGGTGCCGGTGAAGCACTCGTCGATGACCTCGGCCCCGAGGCCGAGGGCCTCGAAGATCTGGGCGCCCGTGTACGACGCCACCGTGGACACGCCCATCTTGGACATGACCTTGAGGACGCCCTTGCCGTACGCCTTGATGAGGTTCCGGACCGCCTTGCGGCTGTCGGGGAACAGCTCCTCGACGGTCTCGATCGCCAGGTAGGGGTTGATGGCGCTGGCGCCGTAGCCGACGAGCAGGGCCATGTGGTGGCACTCGCGCGCCTCGCCGGTCTCGATGACCAGGCCCACCCGGGTCCGGGACTTCTCCCGGATCAGGTGGTGGTGCACCGCGCCGGTCAGCAGCAGCGACGGGATCGGCGCCTTCTCGGCGTTCGAACCGCGGTCGGACAGCACGATGATGCGCGCGCCGTCGGCGATCGCCTGCGAGACCTCCTCGCGGATCTCCTGCAGCCGCCGGGTCAGCGCGTCGCCGCCCCCGCCGACGTGGAACAGGCCGGAGACGACGTGGGGCTGGAAGCCGGGCAGCGCGCCCTCGTCGTTGATGTGGACGATCTTCGCGAGCTCGTCGTTGTCGATCACCGGGTAGGGCAGCACCAGCCGGCGGCACGACACGGCGGTCGGGTCGAGCAGGTTGCCCTCGGGGCCGATGGTCGACTGCAGCGAGGTGACGAGCTCCTCGCGGATGGCGTCCAGCGGCGGGTTGGTGACCTGGGCGAACAGCTGGCTGAAGTAGTCGAACAGCAGCCGGGGCTTGTCGCTCAGGGCGGCCACCGGGCTGTCGGTGCCCATCGACCCGATCGGCTCGGCGCCGGTCGCGGCCATCGGGGTGAGGATGATCCGCAGCTCTTCCTCGGTGTAGCCGAAGGTCTGCTGGCGCTTGACGAGGGCCTCGTGGGTGGGGTGCTCGTGGTCGCGCTCGGGCAGTTCCTCGAACCGGACCAGGCCGGCGTGCAGCCACTCCTCGTAGGGCTCGGCGGCGGCGAGCTCGGCCTTGATCTCGTCGTCCTCGATGATGCGGCCCCGGGCGGTGTCGACCAGGAACATCTTGCCCGGCTGGAGACGGCCCTTGCGGACGATCCGCTCCTGCGGGATGTCGGACAGCACGCCCGCCTCGGAGCCCAGGATGACCAGGCCGTCGTCGGTGACGTAGAAGCGGCCGGGGCGCAGGCCGTTGCGGTCGAGCACCGCGCCGACGACGGTGCCGTCGGAGAAGGAGATCGACGCGGGGCCGTCCCAGGCCTCCATCAGCGTGGAGTGGAACTCGTAGAAGGCCCGGCGGGCCGGGTCCATCTCCGTGTGGTTCTCCCACGCCTCCGGGATCATCATCAGCACGGCGTGCGGCAGCGACCGGCCGCCGAGGTGGAGCAGCTCCAGCGTCTCGTCGAAGGAGGCGGTGTCGGAGCCGTCGGGGTCGCAGATCGGGAACAGCCGCTCCAGGTCACCGGGGATCAGGTCGGTGTCGAGCATCGTCTCGCGGGCGCGCATCCAGTTGCGGTTGCCCTTGACGGTGTTGATCTCGCCGTTGTGGGCCACGTAGCGGTAGGGGTGCGACAGCGGCCACGACGGGAAGGTGTTGGTGGAGAAGCGCGAGTGCACCAGCGCGATGGCCGAGACGTAGCGCTCGTCCGACAGGTCGGGGAAGAACGGCTCGACCTGCTGCGGGGTGAGCATGCCCTTGTAGACCGTGGTCCGGCTGGACAGCGAGGCGAAGTAGACGTCGGCCTCGTGCTCGGCGCGCTTGCGGAAGGCGAAGGCGGCCCGGTCGAGGTCGATGCCCGACAGGTCGCCGGAGCTCACGAACAGCTGCATGAAGTGGGGCATCACGGCGCGGGCGGAGGGCCCGGCGTGCCGCGCGTCGACGGGCACGTCGCGCCAGCCGAGCACGGTGACGTTCTCCTCGGCGGCGATCTCGTCGATCATGCGCAGGGCGATCGCGCGGGCCTGGGAGTCGACCGGCAGGAACGCGATGCCCGCGGCGTACTTCCCGGCCTCCGGGAGGTCGAAGGGAACGACCGCGCGGAAGAACGCGTCGGGGATCTGCGTCAGGATGCCGGCGCCGTCACCGGTGTCCGGTTCGCTCCCCCGAGCACCCCGGTGGTCGAGGTTGATGAGCGCGGTCAGAGCCTTCTCGACGATGTCGTAGCTACGGCGGCCGTGGACGTCGGCCACCATGGCGACACCACAGGCGTCATGCTCGTACGAGGGGTCGTAAAGGCCCTGAGGCTCGGGAAGGTCCCCAGGACGGCCATGGCGGGCAGCAGGCATGAAATCACTCCCGTCGTCTTCTTCTGCGTGGTGACAGAGGGACGACGCTGGCCCTGCTGCAGTTGTGGTGAGTAGAGATTACCCCACGGTTTCCGAATGGCACCCGCCGGGCCCACTAGGGTTTCGCGTATGTCGATCGAGGAGCTCTACGCGCGTGCCGGTGTGGACGGATGGCGGTTGCGCAAGGCCGTCTCTCTCCTGTCGGACGGTCAGTGGTGGACGCTCGCCGATGTGGTCAGGGAGACGGCGACGTCCCGGAGGACGATCGAGGCGCTGATGCGGGTGCTCCCCCTTGAGCATCGCGACCAGCACGTCCGAATCCCAACTGAACAGGTCAAACTCTACAACATTTCGATATCGTCCTCTATTTCGGACCCGGTGTCTCATCTGGTGGACACTTCGGTGGTCGAGAGGATGGCCTCGCTCATCGCCGGGGCCCCCCGTGGCCGGTCGGCCCTCGACCACGTGTCGGCGACCCCGGAGACCGTGGTCAGGCGGGCCCTGCTGCTGGGCGAGCGGTTCTGGCTGCCCGGTTCGCGGCTGCTCTGCGTGGGCGACCACGACCTGACCTCGCTGGCGGTCCGGCTCATCCATCCCGAGACCGAGGTCATGGTCGTCGACATCGACGACCGCATCCTGGCCTACATCGACGAGCAGGACCTCGGGGTGACCACCCGCTGGACCGACCTGCGGCTCGGCCTGCCGCCGTCGGCCCGGGGCTGGGGCGACCTGGCGATCACCGACCCGCCCTACACCCCCGACGGCGTCGGCCTGTTCGTGGCGCGGGGCCTGGAGGGCCTCCGGGACCGGGACGAGGGCCGGGTGCTGCTGGCCTACGGCGCGTCCGAGCGCACTCCGATGCTGGCGCTGAAGGTCCAGCACGCCCTCGCCGATCTGCAGCTGCTCAACGAGGCGATCTATCCCGACTTCAACCGCTACGACGGCGCCGAGGCGATCGGCAGCGCCGCCGACCTCTACGTCCTGCGCCCCACCACCAAGACCTGGCCCGCCGTCGCCTCCCGCGTCGACCGCCTGGCCACCGCGATCTACACCCAGGGCCCCCAGGCGGTCGAGTCCGCCGAGGCCGCTCCCCCCGACCTGGGCGACTACGCCCCCGACCTGCTCGTCGGCGACTGGCCCCGCGACCTGCTGCCGGGCGTCCCGAGGGTGCGCCTGTCGACCTGGCTCGCCAAGCCCTACGCCGCGCGCGTCTCCCGGGTGGCCATCCACGCCCCGGCCGGTCTGGAGGCGGCCCTCCCGCGCCTGGTCCTCGCCGCCCGCGACGCCGAGGTCCGCGTCTTCGGAACCCCGGGTTCCGTACGGCTCCCGCCCGCCCCCGACGCCATCACCCGCCGCATCCTCGCCGGCAGCCACGGCAAGGTCGCCAACACCTGGCGCGAGGGCCTCGTCCAGGAACTCGGGCTGACCAAGAACCAGGCCAGGGCCCGCATCCCCGCCTGGGCCGCCGCGACCGCGCTGGAACTCCCGATGCACCGCCTGACCGGCCTCGCGGCCGACGTCGCGCGCAGCCTAGAGAGCCAGGATCCGGGCCTGGACGAAGCGTGAGGCCTGATCGAGGGCGGCCAGCGGCTCGGCCAGATCGGGCCCGTCGGCGCGCCGGGCGTCGCCCTCGGCCGACACCCAGCTCACCGACACGAAGTGACCCATCGCCCTGACCATGGCGGTCCCGGCGTCCTCCGTCGCCAGCGGCGTCAGGAACAGCTCCTGCTTGAACCGCTGGACCAGCGCGTCCGCCCCGGCCACGTCGGCCAGGTTGAACACCGCCACCTGCCCGACCACCTCAGGCCCCCGGAACAGCGCCCGGACGACCTGGGAGCACCCCTCGACGTCGGCCCCCACCACGGCGGCACAGTCGGCGGTCAGGGCGACCGACTCCTTCTTCATCGCCCCGAGGGCGGCCGCCGGGAAGACCTCCTGCTCGGTCAGCGGGGCGGCGTCGGCCCGCGCCTGCGCGATCGGCGCGTAGATCGCCGAGCTGACCTCCGCCCGCACCGTCGCCGGCCGGTGGCCGTCGCCCGTTCCGGCACACCCGGCGCTCGCGGCGCTCGCGGCCAGCAGCACCGCCAAGGCCATCACCCGCATCATGCGTCCCATGATGACGCGGAACGAGGCGCGGGAGGGCGGACATCTCACATCGCGGTCACCTCGCGAGCACCCACAGTGCGCATCACAGTGCGCATCACAGTGCGCATCACAGTGCGCATCACAGTGGGCACTCTCGGACGATTCAGTTCGCCGGGACCCCGGTCACCGCGACGACCCGGCGGTAGACGACCTTCTCGGCCTCACGCACCGCCAGGCTCAGGGTCACCATGTCGTCGGTGTCCTCGGGCTGCGCGCCGTCGGCGCGGCCGATCCAGACCAGGCCCGCGTAGTGGCCCATGGCGTGGCCGCTGGACTCGGTGAACCCGGTCAGCGCCGGGGTGCCCGCCGGGAGCGGCAGCACCCACCCGCCCCGGTAGAGGCTGGCGAGCTTGCCGACCAGCTCGTCGGCGGCGGCCGCCGAGGCGAGGTTGTAGAGGGTGTACTGAGCGACGTAGCGCCCGTCGGCGCTGGTGAACAGGGCGCGGGCGGCCTGGGTGCAGCCGGCGGTCTCCAGGGCGTCGGTCAGGTCGCCGCCCCAGACGGTCGAGCCGCAGTCGGCGTCGAGCTGCCGCTCGCCCAGCTTCAGGCTGATCTTGCCGGCCTTGAGGGTCTTGCTGCCGAAGACCTCCTCGACGGTCAGCGGCTTGGCGTCGGCGGCGCGGTCGGCGATCGGCGCGAACTGCTTCAGCGACGGCCACGCCCGGTAGGCGGCCGGCCGGGCCTGGCCCAGCGGCGAGCTCGACTGCTGCTCGGCCACCGGGTCGTCGCCGAACGCCTCGACCACGAAGACCAGCACGAACGCCATCACCAGGATGCCGACGACCGAGGCCAGCACGGCGAGGATCTTCTGCTGGCCGCCGGTGAGCCCCATCTCCGCCAGGCGGACGCTGCCCCACGTCTCATCGGGCGCCGGGCGGCGTTTGGCGCGGCCCGGCTTGGCGGAGGTCACAGGAGGTTCGCCCCGATCAGCGAGCCCAGCCCCCAGGTCAGCGCGGCGGCGACCGCGCCGACCGCGAGCTGGCGCAGGCCGGTGAACCACCAGCGCCGCGCGGTCAGCCGGGCGACCAGCGCGCCCGCGCCGAACAGCGCGAGCATGGACAGCCCCGCCGACAGCCACAGGTGGGTCACCCCGGCCAGATAGGGGATCAGCGGGATCAGCGCGCCGACGGCGAACGACAGGAACGACGACAGCGCGGCGGTCACCGGCGACGGCAGGTCGCCGGGCTTCACGCCGAGCTCGTTGAGGGTGTGCACTTCCAGCGCCTGTTCGGGGTTGCGGGAGATCTGCCGGGCCACCTCGGCGGCCAGTTCGGGGTCGACGCCGCGGCTCTCGTAGAGGGCGGCCAGCTCGGCCTGCTCCTCTTCGGGGTGGATGGCCATCTCGCGGCGTTCGACGGCGATCTCGGCCTGGGCCAGCTCACTCTGGCTCGCCACCGAGACGTATTCGCCCCCGGCCATCGAGAACGCCCCGGCGGCCAGCCCCGCGATGCCCGCGAGGGAGATCACGCGGGTGTCGGCGGTGCCGCCGGCCACCCCGGCGATGAGCGCGAAGTTCGACACCAGGCCGTCCATCGCGCCGAACACCGCCGGGCGCAGCCAGCCTCCCGTGACGTCGCGGTGGCTGTGGTGGTGGGGAAGTTCCGGGCCGGGGGCGCCGGTCATCTCTGACCGGCCTCCTCGGCTTTCTCCGTCCCCGTGCCGTCTTCTTGGTCTCGCTCTTCCCGGTCTCGCTCGGGCACGACCTGCTCGTGGTCGTCGGCCTGGTCGTGGAGGTGGGCCGGGTCGGCCTCCTCGCCCTCGGCGACCGGCGGGAGCTCACCGGGCGGGACGACGACCTCTTCGGTGGTCTTGTTCCGCATCAGCCAGAAGTAGGCCAGCGCGCCGAGGAACAGCACGATGGAGGTCCACTGGTTGAGGCGCATGCCGAGGATCTCGTGGGCCGGGTCGACGCGCAGGCCCTCGATCCAGAACCGGCCCAGGGTGTAGCCCATGACGTAGAGCGCGAACAGGCGGCCGTGGCGCAGCTGGAACCGCGAGCCGGCCCAGATGAGCAGCAGGCCCACCACGAGGGTCCAGACGAACTCGTAGAAGAACGCCGGGTGGTAGGTCAGCGCGCCGGGCACCGTGCCGGGACGGCCGGGCTCGATCTCCAGGCACCACGCGTAGTCGCAGGGGCCGCCGAAGAGCTCCTGGTTGAAGTAGTTGCCCCACCGGCCGATGCCCTGCGCGATCACGATCCCGGGCGCGACGACGTCGGCGACGGCCGTCAGCGAGATGCCCCGGCGGCGGCAGGCGATCGCGACCCCGACGCCGCCGAGCACCACCGCGCCCCAGATGCCGAGGCCGCCCTTCCAGATGAAGAACACGTGATACCACGGGTTCTGGGCGTCGGCTCCGAAGTAGAGCTGCCAGTCGGTGATCACATGGTAGAGCCGGCCGCCGACCAGGCCGAAGGGGACCGCCCAGACGGCCAGGTCGGTCATCGTGCCGGGCAGACCGCCACGGGCACGCCAGCGGCGCTCGCTGAGCCAGACGGCGAAGACGACGCCCAGCACGATGCAGAGCGCATAGGCCCGGATGGGAAGGGGTCCGAGGTACCAGACCCCCTGCGACGGGCTCGGGATCGAGGCGAGGGGCATGTCACAGGACGTTACCGCCTCCGAGGCGCACTCGCGCACGCTCGTCACCAATGAGCCCGTCTCAGGTTGATCACCCCATCATCAAGCGGGCCGCGGCGCGTTCACTTGGCCGCGGCGAGCACGGCCTGACGCAGCTTGCCCGGGACGAACGCGATGTTCGTGTCGAGGTCCTTGCCGTTCAGCTTGATCGTCGGGGTGCCGTCGATCTTCTCCGTGCGGATGATCTTGTCGGACTGGGTGAGCTGGGTCTGGGCGTACTTCTGGGAGGTCACGCACTTCTCCCAGTCGGGCGACGTGATGCCCGCCTCCTTGCCCCAGGCGACCAGGTCGGTCAGCGAGAAGCCCTCGACGGTCTCCGACGGCTGCTCGGCGAACAGCTTGTCGTGGAAGGCCGGCCACTGGGCCCCGTTGGTGACGCAGCGGGACGCCGCCCCGGCGCGGACCGAGTTGGACTTGGTCGGCTCCATCGAGAAGATCGTGATCGGGTGGAAAACGACCTTGGCCTTGCCCTCGGCCGCCAGGTTCTTGATCGTCGGGCCCGACGACTCCTCCAGCGCCTTGCACGCCGGGCACTGGAAGTCCTCGTAGACGTCGAGCACCGGCTTGGTCACGCCCGCCTGGGCCATGGTGACCGACCCGTCGGGGTTGACCGTGGTCGGCGCGAGCTCGGCCGCCGCCGTCTGCTTCTCGGCGGTGTCGCGGGCGGCGGCGTACCAGGCGCCGCCGCCGATGGCCAGGACGGCGACCGTCCCGATGGTGACCATCGTGGCGAGGCGGCGGTTGCGGTCCTTCTTCCGGTCGGCCTGCCGCAGCTGCGCGATCCGCTCGCGGGCCGTCGCCTCGCGTGCGCCTTTGCCCATCAGTGGTTCTCCTTCACTTCTTCCTGGTGATCACTAGCGCCGGGCTCGTGATCGCCGGCTTCCTCCTCGGCGTCAGGGCGGGGGGCCAGACCCAGGGGCGTGTCGAGCGCGTACCGGCCTGGCGCGAACCAGGCGATCCAGCCCGCCAGCACCACCAGCCCGAAGTCCCGCAGCAGCTCCCAGAAGTACGAGGGCTCCTGTCCCTCGGCGAGCGGTCCGCCGCCGCCGAAGCAGCCGCAGTCGATGCGCAGCCCCCGCGCCCACGCCGAGGCGATGCCGATGACGAAGGCGACCATGAGCAGCCCCGCGCCGACCGCCGACAGGCGGGTGAGCAGGCCAAGGACAAGGAGCACTCCGACGACGATCTCCAGCACGGGCAGGCCGTATCCGACGGCCGTGGCGACCCGGTCCGGCAGCAGTTCGTAGGCGCGCACGGCCTGCACCGACAGAGCGGGGGCGCCGACCTTCAGCCACCCCGCGACGATGAGCAC
Organism: Herbidospora cretacea; assembly: GCF_001570605.1. GTDB lineage: Bacteria > Actinomycetota > Actinomycetes > Streptosporangiales > Streptosporangiaceae > Herbidospora > Herbidospora cretacea. The sequence continues at coordinate 54,822 of NZ_BBXG01000026.1, forward strand.
GCCGGCGAGCACCAGCCGGGCGACAGTCGTCACCCAGGGTACAGCCACGGATGCGCTGAGTGACGAACTCGGCCCGCGACGATGCGATGACACGGAGACTCCTCCCAGGTCCCGGGGCCGTCCACACGGCCACCGGTCCCGAACGTATTGGAGTCCACCTCACCATGACCTCGATAAACACCCGGTAAGCCGAAACCTGGCGTCGGGTATGGGTAGACCTGACCGGGTAAACAACGGCTTCTTTTCTCCGTTACGGCTCCGCCCACGCGGCCCCGACCGCCGCCGCGGCCCACCCGCCGTATCCGGCGCCGACCGGCCGCGGCCGCGCGCCGACCAACGACCACCCGGCCCCGAACCGACCGCCCTGGCCTACGGGCCGGCCGCCACCAGCCTTTCGGGACAGCGAAAAGGCCGACCACCTTTCGGTGGTCGGCCTCGTGGCTGGTGCGGGACTAGCGGCGGCGGACTCCGTCGGCCAGTTCGGCGGCGAGTTCGCGGACCGACTGGAGACCCTCGCGCTCGTTCGGCGCGTCGAGCAGGCGGCGGATGAAGGCCGAGCCGACGATGACGCCGTCGGCGTAGGCGGCGACCTCGGCCGCCTGGGCGCCGGTGCCGACGCCCAGACCCACGCAGACCGGGAGCTTGGTGTGCGGCCGGGTCCGCTCGACCAGGCCCTCGGCGGCCGCGCCGACCGACGACCGGGCGCCCGTCACGCCCATCAGCGAGGCGGCGTAGACGAAGCCGGTGCAGCACTGCGCGACCACGCCGATGCGCTCCTCGGTGGAGCTCGGCGCGACCAGGAAGACGGTGTCGATCCCGGCCGAGGCGCTGGCCTCGATCCAGGGAGCGGCCTCCTCGGGGGTCAGGTCGGGCGTGATGGTGCCCACTCCCCCGGCGTCGGCCAGATCCCGGGCGAACCGCTCGGCGCCGTAGCGGTCGATGGGGTTCCAGTAGGTCATGACGAGGGTCGCCGCGCCCGACTTGGCCACGCCCTCGACCGTGCGCATCACGTCGCCGATACGGGTGCCGTTCTCCAGCGCGCGGTGGACGGCGTCCTGGATGGTGGGGCCGTCCATGAGCGGATCGGAGTAGGGCAGGCCGATCTCGATCACGTCGCAGCCGGCCTCGACCATGGCGGTCGCGGCGGCGATGGCGCCGTCGATCGTGGGAAAGCCGGCGGGCAGGTAGCCCACCAGCGCTGCGCGGTTCTCCGCGCGGGCCTTCTCGAAGACCGTGGCAAGTGTCGTCATGGCTGGCTTCCGGCTACAGGTTGAAGTATTTCATCGCGGTCCCCATGTCCTTGTCGCCGCGACCGGACAGGTTGACCAGGATGGTGGCGTCGGGGCCGAGCTCACGGCCCAGCTTGAGCGCGCCGGCCAGGGCGTGGGACGACTCGATCGCCGGGATGATGCCCTCGGTGCGGGCGAGCAGGGCGAAGGCGTCCATCGCCTCGGCGTCGGTGATGCCGTGGTAGGTGGCCCGGCCGCTGTCCTTGAGCCAGGCGTGTTCCGGGCCGACGCCCGGGTAGTCGAGACCGGCCGAGATCGAGTGGGACTCGATGGTCTGGCCCTCGTCGTCTTGCAGGACGTAGGTGCGGGCGCCGTGGAGGACGCCGACCGAGCCCGCCGTCAGGGTGAGGGCGTGTTCGCCGGTCTCCAGGCCCCGGCCCCCGGCCTCGTAGCCGTGGAGCTGGACGCTCTCGTCGCCGATGAAGGCGTGCATGATGCCGATGGCGTTGGAGCCGCCGCCGACCGCCGCGCACACCGCGTCGGGGAGCCTGCCGGTCAGCTCCAGCATCTGGCGGCGCGCCTCGACGCCGATGATGCGGGCGAAGTCGCGGACGATGCCGGGGAAGGGGTAGGGGCCGGCGACCGTGCCGAACAGGTAGTGGGTGCTGTCGACGTTGGTGACCCAGTCGCGGAACGCCTCGTTGATGGCGTCCTTGAGGGTCTGGCTGCCGTTGGTGACGGGCACGACCGTGGCGCCGAGCAGTTTCATGCGGGCGACGTTGAGCGCCTGGCGCTCGCAGTCGACGGCGCCCATGTAGATGACGCACTCGAGACCCATCAGGGCGGCGGCGGTCGCGGTGGCGACGCCGTGCTGGCCCGCGCCGGTCTCGGCGATGACGCGCTTCTTGCCGAGCCGCTTGGTCAGCAGGGCCTGGCCGAGCACGTTGTTGATCTTGTGGGCGCCGGTGTGGGTCAGGTCCTCGCGCTTGAGGACGACCCGGGCACCGCCCGCCTGCTCGGCGAACCGCGGCACGTCGGTCAGCGTCGTGGGACGGCCGGCGTAGGTGCGCAGCAGGTGGTCGAACTCGCGGATGAAGGCCAGGTCGTTGCGGGCCTTCTCGTATTCCGCGGCGACTTCGTCGAGGGCCGGGATCAGCGCCTCGGGCACGTAGCGCCCGCCGAACACGCCGAACTTGCCCCGCTCGCTCACATCGCCGCTGGAACCGGCGCCGGTGAAGTCGGCGGGGGTGATGAGGGTGCCCTCAGAGGTGGTCATGGACTCTCCGGTCACGACTGCCGTTCTTGGCGAGACGATGGGTGGGCGCCCGCGGTGACCAGGTCGTTCACCGCCGAACGCGGGTCTTTTCCGGTGACCAGGCTCTCGCCGACCAGCACCGCGTCGGCGCCGGCGCGGGCGTAGGCGAGCAGGTCGTGGGGGCCGCGGACGCCCGACTCGGCGATCCGGACGATGCCCTCGGGCACCTTCGGGGCGAGCCTGGCGAAGACCTCACGGTCGACCTCGAGCGTGCGCAGGTCGCGGGCGTTGATGCCGATGAGCTTGGCGCCCGCGTCGACGGCGCGCTCCAGCTCCTCTTCGGTGTGGACCTCGACCAGCGGGACCAGGCCGATCGACTCGGCCCGCTCGATCAGGGACACCAGCGCGTTCTGGTCGAGCGACACGACCATCAGCAGGGCCAGGTCGGCGCCGTAGGCGCGGGCCTCCCAGAGCTGGTAGGCGGTGACGATGAAGTCCTTGCGCAGGATCGGGATGTCGACCGCGGCGCGCACGGCGGCCAGGTCGTCGAGGCTGCCCCCGAAACGGCGGCGTTCGGTCAGCACGCTGATGACGTGTGCCCCGCCCGCCTCGTAGTCGACGGCGAGCGCGGCCGGGTCGGCGATGGCCGCCAGCGCGCCCTTGGACGGGCTGGACCGCTTGACCTCGGCGATGACCGAGACGCGGTCGGCTTTCAGTGCGCCGTGGACGTCACGAGGGGTGGGTGCGCGCCGGGCGCGTTCCTTGAGCTCATCGATCGACACGGCCTTCTGCCGCTCGGCCAGGTCTTCGCGGACGCCCTCGAGAATGTCGTCGAGAACCGTCATCGGACCTCACCGCCCTTGCTGGCTCGTTCGCTCACGTGCTCCGGGTCCCTCCAGGTCGACTGCGTCCTGCCGATGGTATCGGCCTTACCGGCGTCGGCCCGCCATCGGGTGCCGGTCACGGAGCGAGAAAAGCCCCGTACGGCGTATTGCGTACAACCCCGAACAACAAGGCCAGCGCGGCGAACGACCAGACGACCGCGGGCGCCGTCAGACGGGTCCGCAGCGGCCTCTCCCGCCAGGCGGACACGATCCACTTCGCCCACAGGTACACCAGGAACGGGGCCACCGCAACGAACAGCGGGTTGAACGACAACGCGCCGCCGACGTCGAGCCGGGTCAGCGCGTGGACCGCGCGCAGTCCGCCGCACCCCGGGCAGTAGAAACCGCTGACCAGCAGGAACGGGCAAGGCGGGAAGTGGCCGGGCCGCGACGGGTCGACGGCCGCGACGAACACGGTCGCCGCCGCGAGCGCGCCGCCGACGGCGGCGGGCAGCGCGACGGCGGCGGTCCTGGAGCTCATCGCCCCAAGTTAGTACGTGGGGACGTCCGTGATGAGGTCGTCGGGGATCATGTTGCCGTACTCCGCGCTCTCGGCGATGCCGACGAGGGCCAGCATGGCCGCGCCGAAGATCAGCCAGAGGATCACCCACAGGCCGATGGTGATGTAGGAGATCACCAGGCCCGCGACCGCGAGGCCGTGGCCCTCCTCGCCGCTGGTCTTGATGCGGCTCAGCGCCATGTGCCCGAAGATCACGCCCAGGATCGCGGTGAGACCGCAGAGCACGAGGCCGATCAGGCCCATCACGAGCGAGGCGACCGCCAGGCCGTTGGTGGGCCGGGGGGCGGCGTAGCCGTAGCCGGGCTGGGCGTAGGGGTCGTAGCCGGGCTGCCCGTACGACTGCTGGTACGGCTGCTGGTAGGACTGCTGGTAGCCGTAGTCGGGCTGCTCGTAGCCGCCGCCCGAGGGCTGGGTGTTCTGCGTCCCATAACCGGGCTGACCGTAGCCGGGCTGCTGGGGGTAGCCGGGCTGCTGCTGATAGCCGCCCTGGCCGTAGTCCGGCTGCTGACCGTAACCCGGGTAGTTGTTACCCGGGTCCCCCGTGTCGCCGGGCTGGTTCCCGTAAGTCATGCGAAGACTGTAGCGACGAGCGCCGACATCCCCGTCGAATCAGGGCAACCTGAGGACAAGTTGTAATCAGGTGGGATCATCGCCGCGATCGATGGCGTCCCACATCGACCGCTCCGTGGGTGGCCCGTCGCGGCCGTCGCGGCCGGTGCGGTCGTAGCGGGAGGACATCCCCGGCCAGCGCCCGCCCGCGACCGCCGCCCACAGCCCGCCGCCGATCAGCAGCACGCCTCCGGCGCCGGTGAGCCACGGCCAGACGGTGACCTGCACGGCGGCCCCGGTCAGGTCGGCGCTCTCCAGCAGCAGGACGTCGTCGAACACCCGCATCATCGCGATGACGACGGCTCCGCCGCAGATCGCGACCAGCGCGCCGATCACCTGCCGCCACACGCCCTTGGTGGCCAGCACCGCGACGCAGCCGGCCAGCGCCGCCAGCGTGACCGGCGTGACGACCGGCGCCACCTCCGGTCCGGTGACGTCGTGGAGGGCCTCGGGGTTGGTCAGGCCGGTGGGCGCGAGCAGCTGAGCCCACACCTGCCCGGCCGAGAGCAGGGCCAGCGCCCCGCCGGCCGCGCAGACGACCAGCCAGGCGTAGACCGCGCGGCGGTTCATGAACCCTCGATCACCGGAAGCACGTCGTCATCGAAGCAGGTGCGGGTGCCGGTGTGGCAGGCGGGGCCGCGCTGGTCGACCTTGAGCAGGATGGTGTCGCCGTCGCAGTCGAGCGCGACATGGTGGACGAACTGCACGTTTCCCGAGGTCTCACCCTTGACCCAGTATTGGTTGCGGCTGCGCGACCAATAGGTGGCCCGGCCGGTGGTGAGCGAGCGGTGCAGCGCCTCGTCGTCCATCCAGGCGAGCATGAGCACCTCGCCCGTGTCGTGTTGCTGGACGACGGCGGGCACCAGCCCGTCACCGGTCCGCTTGAGCCGGTCTGCGATCTTCGGGTCCAAGGGCATAAGCCCATTCTGCCGCAGCGACCAGCCAGAACGTGCCTAGCTGCGGGTCGCGGTGGCCCAGGAGGCGTGGAGGTCGGCGTAGACGCCCGGCTCGCGGACCAGGTCGGCGTGGGCGCCGCGCTGGACGATCTCGCCCCGGTCGAAGACGATCACCTCGTCGGCCGCCTCCGCCGTCGACAGGCGGTGGGCGATCGAGACGGCCGTGCGGCCCCGGGTGACGCTGTCGAGGGCGCGGGCGATGCGGACCTCCGTCGCCGGGTCGACCGCCGAGGTCGCCTCGTCGAGCAGGAGCAGGTCGGGGTCGGCGAGGTAGGCGCGGGCCAGCGCCACGAGCTGGCGCTCCCCCGCCGACAGCGACTCGCCGCGCTGCCCGACCGCCGTCTCCAGGCCGTTGGGGAGGCCCTCCAGCCAGTCGGCCAGGCCGAGCTCGGTCACCGCCTCGGCGATCTCCTCGTCGGTGGCGCCGGGGCGGCCGAAGCGGATGTTCTCGGCCAGGGTCGAGTCGAAGAGGAAGCCGTCCTGCGGGACCATCACGATCCGTTCGCGCAGCGAGGCGAAACGGACGTCGCGCAGGTCGACGCCGTCGACCGAGACGCGGCCCTCGACCGGGTCCATCAGGCGGGTGAGCAGCTTGGCGAAGGTGGTCTTGCCCGAGCCGGTCTCGCCCACCACGGCGACCCGGCGGCGGGGCGGGATGACGACGTTCACGTCACGCAGCACGGCCGGGCCGTCGGGGTAGGCGTAGCGCACGCCTTCGAACGCCACCGTGATCGCGCCGCGCGGCAGCGTGACGCCCTCTTCGGCCGGGTCGGCGACGTCGGCCGGGGTGTCGAGCACGCTCAGCACGCGCCGCCAGCCCGCGATGGCGTTCTGCGCCTCGTTGAGCACCTCGGTCGCGGTCTGGAGCGGCGCGATGAACAGGGTGATGAGGAACAGGAACGCCAGCAGGCGGCCGGGGGTGATCGACCCGCCCACGCCGAGCAGCACGCCGACCACGACCACCGCGGCGATCGCCAGCGAGGCGACCAGCTCGGTGATGGGGAAGGTGAAACCGATCATCTTCTGGGCGCGGGTCTGGGCGGCCCGCTGGGCGTCGACGGCGGCGTCGATCCGGACGGCCGTGCGCTCCTCGGCGCCGTGGGCCCGGATGACCGCGCTGCCGACGACCGACTCGCTGATCGCCGACAGGGTGTCGCCGGTGCGCTCGCGCACGGTCAGGTAGTTCCGCGCGACCAGCCGCTGGAACTTCGGCAGCGCGAAGACCAGCGGCAGGAACAGCCCCCACACGATCAGGGTGAGCTGCCAGGAGTAGAAGGCCATCAGCGCCGTCGCGATCACGAGCTGGCCGCTCGCGACGATGATCAGCATGCCGCCCCACTGCATGAAGGTGCTGATCTGGTCGACGTCGCCGGTCACCCGCGACACCAGGGCGCCCCGGCGCTCGGTGTTCTGGGTCAGCACCGACAGGTCGTGGACGTGGCGGAACGCCTTGCCGCGCAGCGAGGCCAGGCCCGACTCGGTGGCCCGGTAGAGCCGCACGTTCATGGCGTAGCCCGCCGCGGCGGTCAGCAGGATCGCCGCCGCGCAGGCCAGCACGGCGTTGCGGATGAACGGCAGGTCGGGCGTCGCGCCGCTGAGCCCCCGGTCGATGACCTGCTGGATGGCGACGGGGACGATCACCTTGCCGAGGGTGGCCAGGATCGCCAGGGCGACGGTGATCCCGAGGCCCTGGCGGAACTCCGGCGACAGCCGCAGGCCGTGGCGGATGGTCTCGACCGCCCCGCGCTCGACGGTCTGAAGGCTTTGCGTGGTCGCGGTGGTGGTGGTCGTCACGGGGCGACGCTCTCCTCTTCGAGGGCCGAGTTCTCGGCCTCCTGGCGTTCGTAGGCCGTCACGAGATCGCGGTAGCCGGCGCAGCGGGCCAGCAGGGTCTCGTGGGGGCCGTGGTCGGCGACGGTGCCGTTCTCGACGTAGACGACGTCGTCGGCCAGGGAGATCGTGGCCATCCGGTAGGCGATCACGATGACGGTGGCGTGCTGGTCGCGCAGGCCGAACAGGATGCGCTTCTCGACCTGGGGGTCGACGCTGGAGGTGGCGTCGTCGAGGATCAACATCCTCGGCTCGCGGGCCAGCGCCCTGGCCAGGGCGAGCCGCTGGCGCTGGCCGCCCGACAGGGTGGTGCCGCGTTCGCCGATTCTGGTGTCGAGGGCGTCGGGCAGCGCGCTGACGAACCCGTCGGCCTGGGCGAGCCGGAGCGCGGCCCAGACCTTCTCGTCGCTGATCTCGGCGCCGAGCGTGATGTTGCCCCGGACGGTGTCGTCGAACAGGAACGTCTGCTGGGGAACCAGCGAGACCGCCCCGCTCACGCCGTCGCGCTCGACCTCCCGCACGTCGACGCCGTCGATCGCGACCACGCCCTCGTCGGGGTCGACCAGGCGGGCCAGGAGCTGGGTCAGCGTGGACTTGCCGGAACCGGTGGGCCCGACCACGGCGACCGTGCGGCCCGGCTCGACGGTGAAGGCGACGTCGCGCAGCACCGGGACGCCGGGCTCGTAGGCGAAGGAGACGCCGGTGACGGCCAGCTCCGCGGGCCGGTCGGCCGGCAGGGAGGCGGAGCCGTAAACCATGGACCCCTCCGCGCGCAGCACCTCCTGCACCCGCGTCCAGCCCACGACGGAGCGGGGCAGTTCCCCCAGCACCCACCCGAGCGCCCGCACGGGGAAGGCGAGCAGCGTGAACAGGTAGGACACCTGCACCAGCTCACCGGCGGTGACGTCGCCGGAGGCGAGGCGGTAGGAGCCGAACAGCAGCACGGCGAGCACGCCGAGCGTCGGCAGCGCCTCCAGCAGCGGATCGAACAGGCCGCGCACCCGCCCGGCCGCGATGTTCGCGTCGCGCAGCGCGTCGGCGCGGGCCCGGAAGCGGACCGCCTCGGCGTCTTCGCGGCCGAGGGTCTTGACCACGAGCGCGCCCTCGAAGCTCTCGTGGGCGACCTCGGAGACAGCGGCCCGCAGCTCCTGCGCCCGGGTGGCGAGCGGGGTGAGCCGACGCTGGTAGACGAGGTTGAGCAGGGCGATCGCCGGGAAGATCAGGAAGCCGACCAGGGCCAGCACCGGGTCGGTCAGCACGATCGCCACCGCCGACGCGACCAGCATGACCACGACGCCGACCGCCATCGGCAGCGGCGCGAGCGGCCCCCACGCGGCCTCGGCGTCGGAGCTGGCGTTCGACAGCAGCTGCCCCGTCGGGTGGCGGTGGTGCCAGGCCAGCGGGAGCCGCAGGAACTGCCGCCCCAGCGAGCGCCGGAAATGCGCCTGCATGCGGTATTGGTGGATGCCCGCCATGATGCGGCGGCCCATGATCCCGGCCGCTTTGAACACCGCGACCCCGACGATCAGCGTGGCCGCCAGCGCCAGCGTCCCGGCGGTCGCCCGGCCGTCGCGGAAGGCCGGCAGGACGGCGTTCTCGGTCGCCCAGCCGAGCGCCCACGAGGACAGCACGGTGGTGACGCCGTAGAGGGCGCTGGCCAGGACGGCGCCGGTGAAGATCCTCGGCTCGGTCCTGACGGCGTGGCCGATGACGCGGAACCCCTGGCGCATGACGGCGGATGAGACCTTGTCGGGCACGCGGGGCGTCCTTCCGTTGGAGCGGTGGTTCGGGTCCGACCCTACAAACCTCGACCGACAGTTCGGATCGGGCCAAGGGCTGACCATGACGCGGGGCCATGGACCTAGGGCCGGGAAAGCCCAGTGGGGGAAATCACGACGATCACCGCTCTTATTCCCGGCCGTCAGGGTGCTTAGGGTTGACCCATGAGCTACGCCCGCGCGGAACGTGCCGCCATCACCGACCTGCTCGACGATCTGGGCCCCTTCGCGCCCACGCTGTGCGAGGGCTGGGAGACCGCCGACCTCGCCGCCCACCTCGTCGTCCGGGAGCGCCGCATCGACGCCGCCGCCGGGATCGCCGTGAAGTTCCTCGCGCCGTACACGCGGAACGTGCAGGCCCAGGTCCGGGCCCGGCCCTACGCGGAGCTGGTGAACGAGGTCCGGCAGGGCCCGCCCCGCTGGACCCCCTACGGGCTGATCCCCGGCCTCGACACGGCGGTGAACACGGTCGAGTTCTTCATCCACCACGAGGACGTGCGCCGCGCCCAGGCGGGCTGGGAACCCCGCGAGCTCCCCGCCGACCTCGACGACCTGCTGTGGAAGCGCGTCTCGGCGGGCTCGCGGATCTTCTTCCGCAACTCGCCGGTGGGCGTGGTCCTGCGCCGCGCCGGCACCGGCCAGAAGGCCGGCGCCAAGATGAAGGACCCCGCCGTGGTGGTGACCGGCCCCTCCCAGGAACTGCTGCTGTTCGCCTTCGGCCGCCAGGACCACGCCCGGGTCGCGCTCGACGGGGACGCGGCGGCGGTGGAGCAGCTGATGGGCGCCCGCCTGGGCATGTGAGCCGACCGGTCACGGTCACCCGGCGTCGAGCCAGTGACGGAAGAACTCGGTCGTCGACTTGACGACGACGGGCTCCCGATAGGCCTCGGGCCAGATCTGCAGGAAGTAGTGCTCCTCCGCCATCTCGTCGTCCATGCCGAGGACGTGATAGCGCAGGCGATAAGCGCCGGGCCCGGCGGTCAGCGCGGGCAGCGGGTGAGAGGTCCCCTCGTTCCACTCCTCCAGCGTGAGCCGCCCCGACGGCGCGTCGAAGGCGATCTCCACGATGTCCTCGTAACCGTCGAGGTCGGCCCCCGGATCGACGTCGGCCACGGCCACGGTGAGCGGCACCGTCCCATATTGGATCCCGAAGATCAGCTGGGCGGTGCCTTTCCCGGCCAGGACCACCCCGACACCCGAGGGCCCGTCGAAGTCGAAAGGGCGTTCGCACTTCTCGTCGACCAGGTATGCCTGGCTGTAGTCGACGTCCAGTTCCACGCTCACGGTACGCACGGCTGACATGGCCGGCAGCCTAACCAGACCGACCGACGAGATCGGCGGGACGCCGGGGGCGATCCGGTGGTCACACGGGCCGCTCCAAGGTGATCTGGTGGACCGACATCCGGCCCGACTCGAAGGCCAGCCCGCCCCCGACCAGGTACAGCCGCCAGACCCGCGCCACCTCCTCGCCGACCAGGGCCACGGCCTGGTCCCAGTGGGACTCGAAGGTCTCGTACCAGGCCTGGACGGTCTTCGCGTAGTCCTCCCGCATGCCCTCCACGTGCAGCACCTCGAAGCCGGCCTCCTCGAACATGGCGACCGTCCGCCCGACCGGGCGCATGTGCATGTCGGGGGCGATGTACCGCTCGATGAACGGGCCGCCGCCGGGCGCGTTGGCCCCGCGTGACATCTGCTGGATGACGACGCGGCCACCGGGGCGCACCAGGCCGAAGAGGGTGGAGGCGTAGACGGGGTAGTTCTCCTCGCCGACGTGTTCGCCCATCTCGATGGAGGAGATCGCGTCGTAGGGGCCGTCGGAGACGTCCCGGTAGTCCTGGAGCCTGACCTCGCCGCCGCGGGCCCGGACGAAGGCCTGCTGCTCGGCGGCGATCGTCACGCCGACCGACTTGGCGCCGTATTCGGCGGCGTGGAGCACCATCGACCCCCAGCCGCAGCCCACGTCGAGGTGGCGCGTCCCGGGCTGGAGGCCGAGTTTGGCGCAGACCAGGTCGAGCTTGCGCCGCTGGGCGGCGGCGAGGTCGTCGCCGGGCGCCCACTTGGCGCAGGAGTAGGCCATCGAGGGGTCGAGGATCAGCGAGTAGAAGTCGTTGGACAGGTCGTAGTGGTGGGAGATCGCGTCCCGGTCGCGGACGCGCGTGTGGAGGCGGCCGCGCAGGCGGGCCTCGCTGGCGGGGATCGGCGGGCGGGGTCCGGCGACGCCGAGGCCGAGGAGGGTCCGCGCGCCGCGCGCCATCTCGGCCATCCCCGGCCCGCCCGTGCCCGCGGCCCACACGCGGCGGAACCCGTCGGCGAGATCGCCCTCGACGTCGAGGTGGCCGCTGACGTAGGCGCGGGCGAGGCCGAGCTCCCCGGGCGCCCAGAGCAGGTGCCGCAGCGCCAGCGGCGACCTCAGCACCACGACGGGCGCGTCGGCGGGCCCGGCGAAACCGCCGTCCCAGGTGCGCAGTCCCACGGGCAGCGAGCCCCCGAAAAGCCCCGCGACCGTATCGGCCAAGCGGGTGGCGACGACAGTCACGACCGGCCCCTCTCCAGAATGAACTGACGGACGTTCAGATATCCCGACCGGAATCCGGCTTCCGAATAGGCCAGGTAGAAGATCCACATGCGATGGAAGATCTCGTCGAATCCGAGCCGCGAGATGTCGGCCCGCCGCGAGCAGTAGCGTTCACGCCACAACCGGAGCGTCTCGGCGTAGTCGCCGCCCATTTCGTGATGGCCGGAGATCCGCAACGCGCCGAGATTCTCCTCGATGGCCGGGACGCTCGGGAGCAGCCCGCCCGGGAAGATGTATTTCTGGATCCACGTGTACGTGTACCGCGACGCCACCATCCGGTCGTGCGGCATCGTGATGGCCTGCAGGCCCACCCGCCCGCCGGGGGCCAGCAACCGATCGAGCGTCGCGAAGAAAACGGGCCAATAGCGCTCCCCGACCGCTTCGATCATTTCCACACTGAGCACCGCGTCATAGGAGCCGTGCGCCTCCCGGTAGTCGCAGAGTTCCACCGAGACCCGGTCGGAGAGGCCCGCGGCGGCCACCCGTTCCAGCGCGAAGGCCCGCTGTTCGGCGGAGAGGGTGATCGTCCTGACCTCCGCCCCCCGGGCCGCGGCGCGGATGGCGAGGGCTCCCCATCCGGTGCCGATCTCCATGACTTTCGACCCCGGGCCGACGCCGGTCCCGTCGAGCAGCCGGTCGATCTTGGCGTGCTGGGCCTGCTCCAGGTTCTCCCACGTGGCCTCGCCCCAGAAGAGCGCCGACGAATACGTCATCGACGGGTCGAGGAACTCCGCGAAGAGGTCGTTCGACAGGTCGTAGTGCCGCTGGATGTTGCGCCGGGCATTCTCGACCGTCCCCTCCTCCGACCGGGGATGCCGCCGCGCCCACACACCCCGCAACCGCTGGAGGGGGGCCGGCACCAGGGACGCCAGTTCGCGCGCCATCACGGTGAGCACACCCGCGAGGTCGTCGGCCTCCCAGTCACCGGCCATGTAGGCCTCACCGAATCCGATCAGCCCGTCGGCGCCCACCCGCGAGAAGAAGTCCTCCGCGCGCACCACCCGCATGAGCGGGCCCGCGGGATCGCCGAGCATCTCCCCGTCGGGCATCTGGACGCGCAGCGGCAACCGGGCCACGGCGTTGCGGAAAAGCTGCCGCACGACCCGGACGCGCAGTGGCGATCTCGCGGGGGTGACGGCGATGGCGTGCGTCATGAGGTCTCTCTCTTTCGGGGTACGACGGGCAGCCCGCGCAGATACAGCGCGACGCCCTGGCGCCGGATGCGCGCCCCCACGAGGAGCGGGGCGATCCGGAGCCGGTTGCGCAACGTCGGGGGCACCCGGCGCCCGCGCAGCGTCGCCACGAACGGCCGCCCCTCGGGACGGTGCAGGATCACCGCGAGGTCGAGCCGGTCGGACGGCGGCGGCAGCCGGAGCGTGTAGTGGCCGTCGACGGGGTTGAAGGGCGACACGTAGAACTCCTTGCTCGTCTCGGCGCGGCCGTGGGCGTCGGGACGGAGCAGGTAGCGGTGGCGTCCGCCGTAGGTGTTGCGGACCTCGGCGACCACGACGCCGGTGTCGCACCAGTAGACGGTCAGGGGGTTGAAGACGTATCCGAGGGTGCGCCGCCCGGCCAGCATCGTGACCCGGCCCGCGCGTTCGCCGTGTTCGGCCAGGAAGGCGTCGAGGGAGGCGCGGGCGCCGGGGTCGAACCCCTTCGGCAGGTCGTCGAGGTCGACGAGCCACAGGTAGCCGTCGTAGGTGAAGGCGTTGCGCAGCGGCGTGGACCGCACGTGGGTGATGACGCAGCGGTAGAGGGCCGGTGTCACCAGCGTGCCCCCAGGGTCTCGGCGGCCTTGAGCCCGGACCGGCAGCCGTCCTCGTGGAAACCCCATCCGTGGTACGCCCCCGCGTAGGCCACCCGGCCGTCCGACAGTCCCGGCAGCAGCCTCTGCAGCGCGACCGTCTCAGGGGTGTAGACGGGGTGCTCGTAGTCCATCCGGGCGATGACATGTTCCTCCGGCACCTCGTCGCCGAGGGTGACCAGATAGCGGGTTGCGGTGGGGAGCCGCTGGAGGCGGGTCATGTCGTAGGAGACGCGTACAGAAGAAGGTTCGGCGCCGCAGCCGGACATGCGGTAGTTCCACGACGCCCGCGCTCCCCCGGCGCGGGGCAGCGCGCTCGTGTCGGTGTGCAGCAGCGCCGGGTTGCGGGAGTAGGGGAAGCCGCCCAGGACGCGCCTCTCCAGGTCCGTGGGGGCCGCCAGGAGGGCCAGCGCCTGCCCGGGGTGGGTGGCGACCACGGCGGCGTCGTAGACGGCGGTCTCGTCGCCGTCGTCGCGGATCTCGACCGCGTCGGCGCGCCTCCTCAGTTCCCGTACGGGGGTCGCGGTGCGCACCGCCGTGAGCCCCTTGGCGACCTTCTCCACGTAGCTGCGGCTGCCGCCGGTGACCGTGCGCCACATCGGGCTGCCCGACACGCTGAGCATCCCGTGGTTGGCCAGGAACGTGAACAGGTAGCGGGCCGGGTAGCGCAGCGCCACCGAGGGCGCGCACGACCAGACGGCCGCCACCAGGGGGGTCAGGAAGTGCCGGGTGAAGTAGGGGGAGAACCGGGCCGCGACCTCGCCGAGGGTGCGGTCGTCGTCGGTGGCGAGGATCCGGCGGGCCGCGCGGTGGAACCTCGGCACGTCGGCCAGCATCCGCAGGTAGCGGGCGGTGGGCCGCTGGGCGAGGAGCCCGGCCGGGCCCTTGCCTCCGGCGTATTCGAGACCGCAGCCGTCGCACCGCACCGACAGGCTCATCTCCGACTCCTGGGTGGACACCCCCAGTTCGCGGAACAGCCGCGTCAGATGCGGATAGGTGCGGTCGTTGTGGACGATGAACCCCGTGTCGATCGCGAGCCCCGCGACGTCGTGGGTGTGGGCGTGACCGCCGAGGCGGTCGTCGGCCTCGTAGAGGGTCACCTCGTGTGTGGAACGCAGCACATACGCCGCGGTGAGCCCCGCCACGCCGCTGCCGATGACGGCCACCGTCGGACGCACCCGACCTCCTCGAACTCCTCCGACCAGTCTTTATGGGTTCCTTCGGAGCGGAGAGCCGTTCGGTTTGGCCGTGCCGGGGTTTTTCCCCGGCCGGCCGGGGGCAGCGCGGCAGTCTTACGATCGTGCCAATTCCGCTACGTCTCCGTGGCGGATGGGGCAGAGTGATGGCAGCACAAGACGGTTGGAGCCCCCTGATGAACACCAAGAAAGTCCTCACGTACGTGGCCATCGCGTTCGTGATCTTCTACTTATTCACCCAGCCCCAGGGGGCTGCGGGGGCCGTTCGAGGCGCCTTCGACGCCATCGGGAACGGCGCCGACGCGCTGGCCCAGTTCTTCACCGAGCTGTTCGCCTGAGCGATGGTGCCGGAAGGTCCTCCTCTCTTCCCGGCTAGTTATGATCATGGGTGTCGCCGGGTAGAAAAACCCGGGACACATACCGCAGGAGGCCCCCCAATGCAGGTCAAGAAGGTGCTTACGTACGCAGCGATTGCGTTCGTGGTCTTCTACCTCTACACGCAGCCGAACGCGGCGGCCGGCGCTGTAAGGGGAGTGTTTGACGGTATCAACACCGGCGCCTCGCAACTGGCGACGTTCTTCAACGGCGTTCTCAACCAGTAGCTGACCAGCCCGCGGCGACGCGGGCTTCTTCGTTTCCGGCGCCCACGGATGATCGTCCGGGTGGCTCCGGCGCCCACTGACCGGGCGCCCGGAACCTCCCATGCGAAACTGGTCTGATGAGTGACCTGATCGCGGTGACGGGGGCGACCGGCGGGCTCGGCGGCCGCATCGCGCGCCGCCTGGCCCAATCCGGAGCACGACAGCGGCTGGTCGTCCGGGACCCCTCCCGGGCTCCCCGGCTCGACGGCGTGGAAGTCGCCCAGGCGCCCTATGAGGATCCCGCCGCCTTCGCGGCGGCCCTCGACGGCGCCGGGGTCCTCATGTTGATCTCGGCGTCCGAACACCCCGACCGGGTGGCCCTCCACTCGGCGGCGGTCGACGCGGCCGTGGCGGCAGGGGTTCCGCGCATCGTCTACACCTCGTTCCTCGGAGCGGGGCCCGAGTGCACGTTCACCTTCGGCCGGGACCACTGGCACACCGAACGGCACATCGAGGAGACCGGAGTAGGTTTCACCTTCCTCCGGGACAGCCTCTACCTCGACTTCATGGCGAACATGGTCGGCGACGACGGCGTGATCCGGGGCCCGGCGGGCGAAGGGCGCTTCGCCCCCGTGGCCCGCGACGACGTCGCGGCGGTGGCCGCCTCGGTCCTCCAGGACCCGTCCGCCCACGAGGGCGCGACCTACGACCTCACCGGCCCCGAGCTGCTGACGATGGCCGACGTCGCCTCCGTGCTCTCCGAGGTGCGCGGTTCGCCGGTCACCTTCGAGAACGAGACCCTCGACGAGGCCTACGCGTCCCGGGCGAAATACGACGCGCCCGACTGGGCGGTGGCGGGGTGGGTGACGTCCTACGCGGCGATCGGGGCGGGCGAGCTCGACGTGGTGACCGACCACGTGATGAAGGTCACCGGGCATCCTCCCCTTTCCCTGGCCCAGGTTCTGCGGGCCTGAGTCGATTTTCGGGCTCCCCGTTCGTGTAGGGGGTGAGACCGAAAGGGGCTGCCGCGATGGGCAGGATCGTAGTGACCGAGAACGTGACGCTCGACGGCGTCATGCAGGCGCCGGGCCGGGCCGGGGAGGACACCCGGGACGGGTTCCGGCACGGCGGCTGGGCCGGGCCCTACGCCGATCCGGTGATGATGCGGGTGATGGGCGCGGGCATGGCCGCGACCGGGGCGCTGCTGTTCGGCCGCCGGACCTATGAGGACTTCTTCGCCGTCTGGCACGGGCGGACCGACGGCAACCCGTTCACCGCGAAACTCGACGCCACCCGGAAGTACGTCGTCTCCCGGACCCTGGCCGAACCGCTGAGCTGGCCGAACTCCACTCTCCTCGCCGGTGAGGCCACGGCGGCCGTCGAGACGCTCAAGAAGGAGACCGACCAGGACATCGCGGTGCTCGGCAGCGGCGAGCTGGTCCGGTCGCTGCTCGCCCGCGGGCTCGTCGACCGGCTGGTGCTGTCGGTCCACCCGCTGGTGCTCGGGGCGGGGCGGCGGCTGTTCGCCGCGGACGGGCCGCCGGCGGCGTTCCGGCTGGTGGAGAGCGTGCCGACCGGGACCGGTGTGGTGATCGCGACGTACGAGGTGGAGAAGTGAAGCACTACCTGATCGCCCTGTACCAGCCGCAGGGCCCGGCCCCTGAGCCGGAGGCGCTCCAGACGATCATGGACGAGCTCGGCGTGCTGCGCCGGGAGCTGGAGTCGAGCGGCTCGTGGGTGTTCGGCGACGGCCTGCACGACCCGTCCACCGCCACGGTGCTGCGGCCCTCGGAGGGCAGGGTGCTGATGACCGACGGGCCGTTCGCCGAGGGCAAGGAGCACCTGGGCGGCTTCGTGATCCTCCGGGCGCCCGACCTCGACGCGGCGCTGGAGTGGGGCCGCCGCTACGCCCTGGCCACCACGCTGCCCGTCGAGGTGCGCCCCTTCGCGACCGAGGGGGGCCGCTGAACGAGATCGAGCGGGCCTTCCGCCGGGAGTACGGCCGCGCGGTGGCCGTGCTCACCCGGCTGGCCGGGGACATCGGCGCCGCCGAGGAGGCGGTCCAGGAGGCGTTCACGGTCGCCGCCGAGCGGTGGCCGCGCGACGGGATCCCGCCCGGCCCGGCCGGGTGGATCATCACCACGGCCCGCAACAAGCTGATCGACCGCGAGCGCCGCGAGGCGACCCGCCGGGGCCGGCACGCCGAGGCGCTCCTCCTGCACGCCCCCGCTGACGCTCCCGAGGAGGGGCCCGTGCCGGACGACCGGCTGCGCCTGATCTTCACCTGCTGCCATCCCGCCCTGGCCGAGCCCGCCCGGATCGCGCTGACGTTGCGGCTGCTCGGCGGCCTGACCACCGGGGAGATCGCCCGCGCGTTCCTGGTGAGCGAGGCCACGGTGGCCCAGCGCGTGGTCCGGGCCAAGGGCAAGATCCGGGACGCCCGGATCCCCTACCGGGTGCCCTCGGACGCCGACCTGCCGGAGCGGCTGGGCTCGGTCCTCGCCGTGGTGCACCTGATCTTCAACGAGGGCTACCTGGCCGGTTGCGGCGAGCCGGTGCGCGACGAGCTGTGCGCGGAGGCCATCCGGCTGGGGCGGCTGCTGGCCGAGCTGATGCCGGACGAACCCGAGGTCCTGGGTCTGCTGGCGCTGATGCTGCTGATCCACTCCCGCCGCGCCGCCCGCGTCACTCCCGAGGGGAGGCTGGTTTTGCTGGCCGACCAGGACCGCGCTCTGTGGGACCGCGACCTGATCGCCGAGGGGCAGGACCTGGTCCGCCGCTGCCTGCGCCGCGACCGGCCGGGGCCGTATCAGATCCAGGCGGCGATCAACGCCGTCCACAGCGACCCGCCCACCGACTGGCGGCAGGTGGTGCGCCTCTACGACCTCCAGATGACCCTGGCCCCGACCCCCGTGGTGGCCCTGCACCGCGCCGTCGCGGTGGCCGAGACCGACGGCCCCGCCGTGGCCCTGGCCCTGGTCGACGCCCTGGCTCTGGACGGCCATCACCTGTTCCACGCCGTCCGCGCCGACCTACTCCGCCGCCTGGGGCGCACCGCCGACGCCGCGCCGGCATACGAGGCGGCCCTCACCCGAACGGAGAACCGGGCGGAACAGGACCTACTGCGACGCCGACTGACCCAGGTCAGACCTCCGGAGTGACCCAGACCCCCGCGCTTTCACGAGACCACCCACGCTTTCAAGAGACCGCCCACCCGTGCCTTCGCCAGGCCACCCCCGCTTCACGATGTCGCCGCGCTTCACGGGTCACCCCCGCTTCACGGGGTCACCCCCGCTTCACGGTGCCGCCTCCTACGCCTTCACCCTGCCGCTTACCCGCGCCTTCAAGAAGCAGCCCACCCGAGCCTTCACGAGGCCACCGCTTCACGATGCCACCGCCCTGCATGAGGCCACCGCGCTGCACGAGGCCACTCTCGCTTCATGGTGCTGCCACCCGCGGCTTCACCTTGCCGCTCGCATGCGAACGGTGAAACGGTGGCCCCGCTCGTCATGACGATCCGGCCCTCATGCGGGAGCGGCCCGAAATTTCGTGACATCGGTCGTACAAAGAAGAAGGGCCGGGATCGCTTTCGCGGTGCCCGGCCCTCCACATAAGAGCTACCTGACGGGGTGGCCCGCTTCGCGGATGGTCTTCTTGACTTCGCCGATCTTGAGTTCGCCGAAGTGGAAGACGCTGGCGGCCAGGACCGCGTCGGCCCCCGCGTCGATGGCCGGTGGGAAGTCCTCGAGCCTCCCTGCCCCGCCCGAGGCGATCACCGGCACCGTCACGGCGGCGCGGACGGCTTTGATCATCTCGATGTCGTAGCCGTCTTTGGTGCCGTCGCCGTCCATCGAGTTCAGCAGGATCTCGCCGACGCCGAGCTCCTGGCCCCGGGCGGCCCATTCGACCGCGTCGATGCCGGTGCCCTTGCGGCCGCCGTGGGTGGTCACCTCGAAGCCCGACGGGGTCGGCGGGCCGTCGACGACGCGGCGGGCGTCGACCGACAGCACGATGCACTGGCTGCCGAACCGCCACGCCGCCTCGCGCAGGAACTCCGGGCGCGCGATGGCGGCGGTGTTGATGCCGACCTTGTCGGCGCCCGCGCGCAGCAGGCGGTCGACGTCGTCGTTGGTGCGGACTCCCCCGCCGACGGTCAGCGGGATGAAGACCTGCTCGGCGGTCCGCCGGACCACGTCGTACATGGTCGAGCGGTCGGAGCTGGAGGCGGTGATGTCGAGGAAGGTCAGCTCGTCGGCGCCCTCGGCGTCGTAGCGCCTGGCCAGTTCGACCGGGTCGCCGGCGTCGCGCAGGTTCTCGAAGTTCACGCCCTTGACGACCCGCCCCGCGTCGACGTCCAGGCAGGGGATCACGCGCACGGCCACGGTCATGACCGGTAGGCCTCCACTTCCACCTCGACCAGCATGCGCGGGTCGATCAGGCCGGCCACGCGCACGGAGGTGCAGGCCGGGCGGACCTGGCCGAACAGCTCTCCGTGGGCCTCGCCGACGGCGTCGAAGTCGTCCTGGCTGACCACGAACAGTCTCGTCCGGACCACGTCGGTGACGGCGGCGCCGGCCTTCTCCAGGGCGTCGAGCGCCACGCCGAAGGCGGTCAGGGTCTGCTGGTAGGCGTCGCCGACGTGCTGGACCTCACCGCCGATGGTGGCGGTGCAGCCGGAGACCAAGACGTGGTTACCGGCGATGACGGCGCGCGAATAGCCGTAGCGCTCCTCCCACGGACCGCCGGAGGAGATACGCGTCAGGGGCTGGGTCATGCCCTCACCGCCGCGAGCGCCTCTTCCAGGGTGAACGCCTGGGCGTAGAGGGCCTTGCCGACGATGGCGCCCTCGACGCCGATGCCGACCAGGCCGTTGAGGGCGCGCAGGTCGTCGAGGCTGGAGACGCCGCCGCTGGCGATGACCGGCTTGTCGGTACGGGCGCAGACCTCACGCAGCAGGTCGAGGTTGGGGCCGCGCAGGGTGCCGTCCTTGGTCACGTCGGTGAGGACGTAGCGGGGGCAGCCGTCGGACTCCAGGCGGTCGAGGACCTCCCAGAGGTCGCCGCCCTCCTGGGTCCAGCCCCGGGCGGCCAGGGTGGTGCCCCGGACGTCGAGGCCGACGGCGATGCGGTCGCCGTGCTCGGCGATGATCTTGGAGCACCAGGCGGGGTTCTCCAGCGCGGCGGTGCCGATGTTGACGCGGCGGCAGCCGGTCGCGAGGGCGGCCTCCAGCGAGGCGTCGTCGCGGATGCCGCCCGACAGCTCGACCTGCACGTCGAGCTTGGCGGTGACCTCCGCCAGCAGTTCACGGTTGGAGCCACGGCCGAAGGCCGCGTCGAGGTCGACGAGGTGGATCCATTCGGCCCCGGCGTCCTGCCAGGCGAGGGCGGCGGCGAGCGGGTCGCCGTACGAGGTCTCCGAGCCCGCCTCGCCTTGCACCAGGCGGACCGCCTGGCCGTCTGCCACGTCCACGGCGGGGAGCAACACGAGTGACATAAGTTCAGGACCTCCGGTCGAAGAGAACGGTGACGAGCACCGGGACGATCAGGATGGACACGCCCAGCACGGCGAGCCTGGCCATCACGGTGCCGAGTGTCAGCCAGGCGATGACCTGGACCAGCACGAACAGCACGGCCATGACCGCGTTCTGGGCGCGGCGGCGCCGGGCCAGCACTCCGCCCTGCCGGGCCACTCTGACCGGCTTGGGCAGCACGGCCGTGATCCGGCCGCGCAGTTCCCGCCGCCGGGCCGCCTTGGCCTCGCGGCGGGCCCGTTCCTCCGCCAGGCGGGCCTTCTCGGCCTCCCTCTCGGCCCGGCGGATGGCCCGCTCCTTGCTCATGAGAGGGTGTTCAGCCAATTGGCGAGCAGGGTGGCCCCCGCGTCGCCCGACTTCTCGGGGTGGAACTGGGTGGCCATGAGCGGGCCGTTCTCGGCCGCGGCGACGAACGAGACCCCGTGGGTGGCCCAGGTGACCAGCGGCGCCTTGAAGCCGTCGCCGGGCACGAGTTCCCACTCGCGCACGCCGTAGGAGTGGACGAAGTAGAAGCGGGTGTCGGCGTCGAGACCGGCGAACAGGACCGAGTCGCCGGGCGCGCTGACCGTGTTCCACCCCATGTGGGGCAGCACGGGCGCGTCGAGGCGCTCGACCGTGCCGGGCCACTCGCCGCAGCCCTCGGTGTGGACGCCGTGCTCGACGCCCTTCTCGAACAGGATCTGCATGCCGACGCAGATGCCGAGCACCGGACGGCCGCCGGACAGGCGGCGCGCCACGATCTGCTCACCGCGCACCGCCCGCAGCCCGGTCATGCAGGCCGCGAAGGCGCCCACGCCGGGCACCACGAGGCCGTCGCAGTCCAGCGCCTCGTCGAAGTCGGCGGTCACCGTGACGTCGGCCCCGGTCCGGGCCAGCGCCCGTTCGGCCGACCGCAGGTTGCCCGACCCGTAGTCGAGGACGACGACTTTCTTCTTCACTGCCACCACATCACTCCCGCCGTCAAGGCCAGCGCGGACAGAGCGCCGGTCACCGCCGCGGCCAGCTTCATCTTTTGGCGGGCGAACGACCAGACCCCGCCGATCAGGAAGAGGCCGATGAAGATCATGGCACTGGCGGAGAAGTTCACAGCACGCCCTTGGTGCTGGGCACTCCGGTCGCCCGGGGGTCGAGCTCGGTGGCCGCGCGCAGCGCCCGCGCCAGGGCCTTGAACTGGGCCTCGACGATGTGGTGGGCGTTGCGGCCGTAGGGGACGCGCACGTGCAGGCAGATCGAGGCCGAGGCGACGATCGACTCCAGGATGTGGCGGGTCATCGTGGTGTCGTAGTCGGGCCCGATCATCGGGGCCATGTTCTCGGGCTCAGTGTGCACGAGGTAGGGACGGCCGGAGAGGTCGACGGTGACCTCCGCGAGCGCCTCGTCGAGCGGGCACGACGCGCTGCCGAACCGCCGGATGCCCGACTTGTCGCCCAGGGCCTGCTTGAGCGCGGCGCCCAGCGCGATCGCGGTGTCCTCGATCGTGTGGTGGGCGTCGATGTGCAGGTCGCCCTCGGTCTTGACGGTCAGGTCGAACAGGCCGTGCTTGCCGAGCTGGTTGAGCATGTGGTCGAAGAAGCCGACCCCGGTCGCGATCTCGACCTCGCCGGTGCCGTCGAGGTCGATCTCGACCAGGACGGACGTTTCCTTCGTCGTGCGTTCGATGCGCCCGACCCTCATGAGAGGACCCCCTCCAGAGCGGCGCGGAACGCCGCCATCTCTTCGCTTGTACCGATCGAGACCCGCAGCCACTGGGCCGGACCGGTCTCCCGGATCAGGACGCCACGGCTGAGGACGTCTTCCCACACCTGGTGGCGATCCGGAAACTTACCGAATAGCACGAAATTGGCGTCGGAGTCAGCCACGGACAGGCCACGTTGCCGTAGCCAGGTCACGGTGGCGTCGCGTTCCCGGCGCAGCGCCTCGACCGTGCCGAGCAGCTCGTCGCGGTGGGCGAGCGCGACCCGGGCGGCGGCCTGGGTCAG
This sequence comes from Herbidospora cretacea, assembly GCF_001570605.1. Taxonomy (GTDB): domain Bacteria; phylum Actinomycetota; class Actinomycetes; order Streptosporangiales; family Streptosporangiaceae; genus Herbidospora; species Herbidospora cretacea. Next base: position 77,548 of record NZ_BBXG01000026.1, read on the forward strand.
CGTCGACAGGTGGTAGGGCAGCCGGACCAGCAGCAGCGCGTCGATCACCGCCGGGTCTGCGGCCAGGTAGCCCACCCGAGCCCCGGCCATCGCGAACGCCTTGGACATGGTCCGCGTGACGATCAGCCTGGGGTGGCGGGGCAGCAGCGACAGCGCCGACGGGGTGCCGGTGCGGGCGAACTCGAAGTAGGCCTCGTCGACGATCACCATGCCGGGCGCGGCCTCGACGATCCGCTCGATCACCTCGAGCGGCAGGGCGGTGCCGGTCGGGTTGTTGGGCGAGGTCAGGAAGACCACGTCGGGCCGGTGCTCCCCGATGAGCCGGATCGCCCGGTCGGGGTCGATCGAGAAGTCCTCTTCCCGGCCGCCCTCGATCCAGCGGGTGCTGGTGCCGGCGGCGATGATCGGGTGCATCGAGTAGGACGGCTCGAAGCCGATCGCCGAGCGCCCCGGGCCCCCGAAGGCCTGGAGGACCTGCTGGAGGATCTCGTTGGACCCGTTGGCGGCCCACAGCTGCCCGGCGGTGAGGTTGTGGCCGAGGTAGTCGGCCAGGTCCTTGCGCAGCTCGACCGCGTCGCGGTCGGGGTAGCGGTTGAGGCCCGCGGCGCTGCGGCGGACCGCCCTGGCCAGGTCGTCGAGCAGCGCCTCGGACGGCCCGTAGGGGTTCTCGTTGGTGTTGAGCTGCACCGCCACGTTGAGCTGGGGCGCACCGTAGGGGTGCTTGCCGCGCAGGTCGTCGCGGATGGGCAGGTCGTCGAGCGTGGTCATCAGCTGGGGATCTCCCAATCGAACCGGGCGCGGATCGCGGCGCCGTGGCCGGGCAGGTCTTCGGCGTCGGCCAGCGCGCACACCAGGGGCGCGGCCTCGGCGAGCGCCTCGCGGCTGTAGTCGACGATGTGGACGCCCTTGAGGAACGTCTGCACCGACAGGCCCGAGGAGTGACAGGCGCAGCCGCCCGTGGGCAGCACGTGGTTCGACCCGGCCATGTAGTCGCCGAGCGAGACGGGCGCGTGGGCCCCCACGAAGATCGCGCCGGCGTTCCTGATCCGGGACGCCACCCGGGCGGCGTCGGCGGTCTGGATCTCCAGGTGCTCGGCGGCGTAGGCGTCGACGACCTTGATCCCGTCGTCGATCGAGGAGACCAGGACGATGCCCGACTGCTTCCCGGCCAGCGCCTCGGTGATCCGCTCGACGTGCTTGGTGCGGGCGACCTGGGCCTTGAGCTCGACCTCGACCGCGTCGGCCAGCTCGGCCGAGTCGGTGACCAGGACGGCGGCGGCCAGGGTGTCGTGCTCGGCCTGCGAGATCAGGTCGGCGGCGACGTGGACGGGGTCGGCGGTGCCGTCGGCGAGGATCGCGATCTCAGTCGGGCCGGCCTCGGAGTCGATCCCGATGCGGCCCTTGAGCAGCCGCTTGGCCGCCGCGACCCAGATGTTGCCCGGCCCGGTGACCATGGCGGCCGGGGGGCAGTCCTCGGTGCCGTACGCGAACATCGCGACGGCCTGGGCCCCGCCCACCGCGTAGACCTCCTCGACGCCGAGCAGCACGCAGGCCGCCAGGATCGTCGGGTGGGGCAGCCCGTCGGGCGCCTGGGGCGGTGAGGCGACCGCCATCGACGGCACCCCGGCCTCCTGGGCGGGCACCACGTTCATGATCACGCTGGACGGGTAGACGGCCAGGCCGCCGGGCGCGTAGAGGCCGACGCGGTCGACCGGGATCCAGCGCTCGGTGACGGTGCCGCCCGGGACGACCGTCGTGGTGACGTCGGTCCGGCGCTGGTCGCGGTGGACCAGGCGGGTGCGGCGGATGGCCTCTTCGAGGGCGGCGCGGACCTGGGGGTCGAGCGTCTCCAAGGCCTGGCTCAGCGCCTCACGCGGGACGCGGGCCGTCGGGAGGTCGAAGCCGTCGAACCGATGGGTCAGCTCCCGCACGCCCTCCGCGCCTTGATGGCGCACCTTCTCACAGATGGGCCGCACCTTCTCGAGGGCGGTCTCCACGTCGAGCTCGGCGCGGGGCAGCACGTCGCGCAGGTTCCCCGGAAGAGGGCCGCGCAGGTCGATACGGGAAATCACCCGAACAGTCTACGGACGACAGGTCCGGAATCCCGCGATGTCCATCATGCGGACATTCGGGGCACCCCATACAAAAGCATATCTACTGGACCGATCCCATCCTTTGTCCTCAATAAGATGACCCGGGTGACCACCATCTCCCCGCCCCTCCCGGCTCCGGCACGCGACCGGCTCGTGCCGCCGCAGCCCGGCAGCGCGCTGTGGGGATGGCTCGGGCCGCTGATCGTGACGGTGTTCGGGGGGATCCTGCGGTTCTGGCACCTCGGCAGGCCCCACGAGGTGATGTTCGACGAGACCTACTACGCCAAGGAAGCGCTGTCGCTGCTGCGCTTCGGCGTGGAGACCAAGAGCGTCGAGAAGCCCGACGTCCCGCTGCTGGCCGGGGGCGACGGGGTGTTCCAGACCTGCGCGAGGGTCGCCGACTGCGCCGACTACGTGGTCCACCCGCCGCTGGGCAAGTGGACGATCGCGCTCGGCGAGTGGATGTGGGGCGTCGACCCGTTCGGCTGGCGCTTCACGGCGGCCGTGGCCGGGACGCTGTCGATCCTCGTGCTGGCCCGCACGGCCCGCCGGATGACCCGGTCGACGCTGCTGGGCTGCTTCGCCGGGCTGCTGCTGGCGGTCGACGGCATGCACCTGGTCATGTCGCGGGCCGCGCTGCTCGACATCTTCCTGTCGTTCTGGCTGGTGGCGGCGTTCGCCTGCCTGGTCACCGACCGCGACCACATGCGGGCCAAGCTGGCCGGATGGCACGCGCGGGCGATCCCCGGCGACCTGGGGCCCTCGCTCGGGTGGCGGCCGTGGCGGCTGCTGGCCGGGGTCTGCCTGGGGGCGGCCACGGCGACCAAGTGGACGGGCGCGTTCTTCCTGATCGCCTTCCTGATCCTGTCGCTGCTCTGGGACGCGGGGGCGCGGCGGTCGATCGGGCTGCGCAGGCCGTACCAGGGGAGCTTCAAAAAGGACCTTCCGCTCGGCGTGGCCTGGTTGTGGGCGGTTCCGGTGATGCTCTATCTGGTGTCGTACACGGGATGGTTCGCGAGCGAGCGGGGCTGGGGGCGCAACTGGGCGCAGGCGACCGACCACGGATGGGCGTTCTTCGTCTTCGACTCGATCAGGTCGCTGGTCCGCTACCAGTTGCAGGCGCTGTCGTTCCACACCGGGCTGGCCTCGGGGCACAGTTACGCCACCGAGCCGTGGCAGTGGCCGCTGCAGTTCCGGCCGGTGCTGCTCCACTACAGCTCGCCGAAGGGGTGCGGGGCCGACTCGTGCTCGTCGGCGATCTACGCGGCGGGCACCCCGATCCTGTGGTTCGCGGCGCTGGCGGCGATGGTCGCGATGCTGTCGTGGTACACCGCGACGCGCGACTGGCGGGCGGGCGCGGTGCTGCTCGGCTACGCCGCCGGCTGGCTCCCCTGGTTCTACTACGCCATCGTCGACAACCGGACGATGTACCAGTTCTACGCGCTGCCGATGGTGCCGTTCATGATCCTGGCGCTGACCCTGGTCGCCGGGCTGGCCCTCGGGAAACGGGACGCGAGCCCGGCGCGCCGGTCGCGGGGCGCGGTCGCCGTCGGCGTGTTCACGCTGCTGGTGCTGGCCAACTTCGCCTGGCTGCAGCCGATCCTGACCGGCGACACGATCACCTACGACGGCTGGCGGTCGCGCCTGCTCTACTCGTCGTGGGTGCCGCCCCAGAAGTAGCGGTCAGCCCAGGGTGATCGGGCTGGTCACCACGTTGACCCCCGCGGCCCCCGCGCCCCGGAAGTGGAGCCGGAACCGGCCGCGCGGGATCGGGCGGATGGTGAACCCGCCCACCTCGTCGACCGGGACGCCGGGACCGGGCCCGGCGCCGGTGACGACGTGGATCTCCCCCTCGACCGGCGGGTCGAACTGGCCCTGGAGCGCGTCGCCGGTCACGCCGAGCTCGATCAGCAGCCCCGAACCGGTCTGGAACGCCAGGTCGCGCAGCGCGGCCACCTCCTCGGCCCGCACCAGCGGCCCCGGCGCGCCGGCCTCGGCGGAGTCGTAGCTGAGCTCGGCCAGCTCGGCGTCGACCAGCCGCCAGGTGTAGATCGCCCTGCCCATCTCGACCAGCCCGGGAGGCGCCGCGTCGGCGGCCCGCAGCACCGCCGCGAGCTCCTCCATGAGGGCGTCGTCACGCATGGCCGTCTCCTCCCTCGTGCCATGAGGGGCCGCAGGCGGGCGGCCCGTCTGGACACTACAGGCTGAGCTCGGCGAGGACCTCGTCGGCCGCGTCGGCGACGATCAGCTCGGCGGCCACGCGGGGGGAGATCTCCTGGGCGGCCGCGCGGGCGGCGATCTCGCCGACCACGGCCGCGCAGGCGAAGGAGGTGCCGCTCCAGGTGGCGTACCCGGCGAACTCCTGTTTGTCCTCCACCTCCACGACGCCGTTCAGGTTCCGCTCGTACGTCTCCACCTCGCCCGACAGGTAGGTGCTGGTCACCGCGAGGCCGTCGGCCAGCACGTTGACCCACGGGACCTTCGGGCTGAACTCGGCGTCCCGGGCGCCCACGGCGATCACGTCGGCGCAGGCGGCCGGCCAGACCGGCGTGACCTCGGTGATCCCCGCTCCCCTGCGGTTCTGCGAGGGCCTGCCGTGGTTCCCGGCCGCCGCGACCAGCACGATCGACGGCGCGAGCCGCTGCACCGCCCGCTCCAGCACGGTCGGCGGCCGGTTGTCGTGGGTGGTGCAGCCGAACGACATGTTGATCACGCGCACGTCCGTCTTGAGGAACTCCACCATGGCCTTGGCCACGGCCCACGAGGAGACCTCGACGCCCCTGTTGTCGAGGATCGACCGCATGACGAGGACCGCGTTCGGGGCGTGCTTGAGGATGATCCCGGCGACGAAGGTGGCGTGGCCGACCGGCGCGGGGTGCGGGGCCGTCCCGGTGTAGATGTCGGCGGCCGAGGCGAGGAAGCGGCCCTCCAGGTCGGGGTGGGGCACGATCTTGGAGTCGAGGATGCCGACGTGGACGCCGGTGCCCGGCGCGGTCAGGCGGGCCAGGTCGGCGTGGACGGCCGGGTGGAGCTCGTCGGGACGGCCGCCGCCCGTGTAGGGCGAGCCCTGGACGCCGTCGAGCAGCCGGTTCTTGGCCATCGGGGGCGACCAGCCGTCGTACTTCTCCTCGAAGGAGGTGCGGAGGGCGTACAGGACCAGATCGAGGGCCGGGATCGGGTCGGCGGGGTCGTAGTGGCCCTCCCGGGACCGGCGCACGCCCGTCAGATAGCCGTCGACCAGGGCCTGCTCGATGGCGGCCAGCTGGGGAAGCTCGCAGAGGACCAGGCCGAGCTCGGGGCTGGCGTCGAGCTCCCGCCAGGTGTGGCCGGTCAGCTCGGTGAGGCTCTGCTGGACGAGCGTCCGGTAGCGCAGGTCGACCACGAGCTGGTCGACCTTCCAGGCCTCGGTGTCGCTGCGGAACACGCCGCCCGAGTCGGTGAAAGGCATGGGATCTCCCTCGCAGATGTGCTCTTCCGATTGAAGAGCGGGCACTCACCGGTTTGATACATCCCCGGCGGAAATCGGATGAGAAACTGCGACGGGTGACGACCACCCAGGACCCGGCCCGGGCCGCTCTCATGCTCGCCGAGGCCGATCCGGGCCGCGCGGTCGAGGTCGCCGCGTCGGTCGCCGCCACGGCCAGGGACCACCACGACCTGGTCGCGCTGTCGCGCGCCGAACGGGCGCTCGGCATCGCCGCCGTCCACCTCGACGACCTGGCGACGGCGGCGCGGCACCTGCGGGCGGCCATCCGGACCGCCGGGCGGGCGGGCTCCTTCGAGCTGGCGGCCGAGGCGCGCATCCGGATGGCGTTCGTGACCAGCATGCGCGGGCGGCCCCGGCAGGCCCTCGCCGACCTGGAGGCGCTGCTCCCCCGCCTGCACGGCGAGCTCCGGGGCCGGGCCGAGGCCCAGCGGGCCGCGATCTTCAACCACCTGGGGCGGCACGCCGACGCGCTGGCGTCCTACCGCCAGGCCATCCCGGTGCTGCGGCGAGCCCAGGACCACGTCTGGCTCCAGCGGGTGCTCTCCAACCGCGGGATCGTGTACGGCTACCGCCAGGAGTTCGCCCTGGCCGAGGCCGACTTCCACGAGGCCGAGGAGCTGTGCGCCGATCTCGGGCTGGACCTGTCGCTCGCGGTGGTGCGGCTGAACCTGGGATGGGTGCGGGGGGTGCGCGGCGACGTGCCGGGGGCGCTGCGCTATCTCGACCTGGCCGAGACGCGCTTCCGCGAGCTGGGCACCCACCAGCTCGGATGGCTGCTGAGCGACCGCTCCGAGCTGCTGCTGTCGGTGGGGCTGACCGCCGAGGCGCGGGCCGCCGCCGAGGAGGCGGTCGGCGAACTGCGGCGGCGCAGGCGCGCGATCGTCCTCCCGGAGGTGCGTCTCCTGCTCGCCCGCACCGCCACCCTCGACGGCGACCACGAGCGGGCGGTCGAGGCGGCCCGCCGGGCGGCCCGCGAGTTCGGCGCCCAGCAGCGGCCGGAGTGGCGGGTGCTGGCCTCCTTCGTGGTGCTGCAGTCGCGCCTGGCGGCGGGGCATCCGGGGGTGACGGCGGCCCGCTTCGAGACGGTCGCCAGGGAGCTGCTGGACGCGGGCTGGACCGCCGCGTCGGTGGAGGCCCGGCTCCTGGGGGCCCGCCTGGCGATGGCCCCGGGATCGGACACCCGGACCGCGCTCGACCTGCTGTCCGTCGCGGCCGGGTTCCGGCAGCGGGGGCCGGCGCTGCTCCGGGTGCGGGGCTGGCAGGCCGAGGCCTTGCGCCGGTTGGCCGTCGGGGACGCGGCCGGCGCCTCGGCGGCGGTGCGGCGGGGGATCCGGGTGCTGGACGAGCATCGGGCCGCGCTCGGGGCGACCGACCTTCGGGCCCATTCGGCCGGGTTCCGGGTCGAGCTGGCCGAGCTCGGGCTGCGGATGGCCCTCGACCGGGGCGGTCCGGCGCACGTGCTCGGGTGGGCCGAGCAGGGGCGGGCCAGCCACCTGCTGATGCGCAGGGTCCGGCCGCCCGACGACCCTTGGCTGGCCGAGAAGCTGACCGAGCTGCGCGCGGTGGCCACCGACGCGCGGACGTCCCGCGATCCCGCCGTCACGGACCGGCAGGCGCTGCTGGAGCGCCACATCCGCGACTACGTCCGGGCCCAGGCCGGAGTGCCCCACGGCCCGGAGGCCCGGCGGGACGCCGGGGTGATCCGGGCACTGGCCCCTCTGCTGGCCGATCGGGCGCTGGTCGAGTTCGTGCTGCTCGACGGGGTGTTGCACGCCGTCACCGTGATCGGCGGCCGGGCCCGCCTCACCAACCTGGGAGCGGTGGGACCGGTGCGGGATCTGATCGAGCGGGTGCCGTTCGCGCTGCGGCGGCTGTCCCGGTCGGGCGACACGCGGGGCGGTTCTTCGGCGGCGGCCCGGATGCTGCGGCACGCCGCCGCCCGGCTCGACGCGCTGCTGCTGGCGCCGCTGGGTCTGGGCGACCGGCCACTGGTGATCGTGCCGACCGGGCCGTTGCAGGGGCTCCCCTGGCCGGTGCTGCCGTCGTGCGAGGGGCGTCCGGTGGCGGTCTCGCCGTCGGCCGCGTTGTGGCGGGCCGCGGTCTCCCGGACCCGCTCCGGGGAGGGCGGACGGGTGGTGGTGGCCGCCGGGCCGGGTCTGCCGGACGCGGCGGCGGAGGTGGCCGAGGTCGCCGCCATCCATCGGACCGTGCCCGTCGAGGGCGGCGCAGTGGAGATCCTGGCCGCGCTCGACGGCGCGCGGCTGGCCCATCTGGCCGCCCACGGCCGGGTGAACACGGCCAACCCGCTCTTCTCCTCACTGCACCTGGCCGACGGCCCCCTGACGGTCTACGACCTCGAACGCCTCCGCACCCCGCCGGAGCTGGTCGTGCTGGCCGCGTGTGAGAGCGGCCGGTCGGTGGTGCGGGCGGGCGACGAACTCCTCGGCCTCAGCACGACCTTCCTGTCACTGGGGACGCGGTGCGTGGTCGCGTCGATGGTGCCGGTGCCGGACGCCCGTACCCGGCCCCTGATGACCGCCCTCCACGAACGGCTCTCCGCGGGAGTGCCCGCCGCCACCGCGCTGGCCGAGACCCAGCGGGAGGCGGGCGACGACACCACGGCGGCCGGCTTCGTCTGCATCGGCGCCGACATCGCCGGACACCGTTCAGGCGGCATGTGAGTACTCGTGGCGGGCCCCGCTTGGTGGGCGGGTGGGCGGAGCCGTAACGGAAGAAGGGCTTTGACGAGCGAAGCGAGAGCAGCCCGAGCGAAGCGAGGCTCCACCAGGGAGCGCGAGGGGCGGAGCCCTTCGCCCGGAGCGGCAGCGACTCGGAGCGAAAGCGACGTAGGGACCGCGAAAGCGGGCCGGGGGGAGCGTGAGGGGGCGTGGCCCCCTGACAGCGGGGGGTTCGGGGGGTCGTCTCCCCGTAATCTAGGCGGGTGGCGAAGACGAAAGGCGGGCAGGGAACCCCCGCGACGGTGGCGCTGACCAAGGCCGGCGCCGAGTTCACCCTCCACCCCTACGAGCACGACGCGAACGCGCAGGCCTACGGCGAGGAGGCGGCCGACGCGCTCGGCGTGCCCCACGAGCGGATCTTCAAGACCCTCGTCGCCGAGACCGAGGGCGGCCTGGCGGTCGCGGTGGTGCCGGTGGCCGGGAAGCTCGACCTCAAGGCGTTCGCGGCGGCGCTCAAGGGCAAGAAGGCCGCGATGGCCGAGGCGGCCAAGGTCGAGCGGGTGACGGGTTACGTGGTGGGCGGGATCAGCCCGCTCGGCCAGCGCCGGGCGCTGCCGACCGTGGTCGACGCGTCCGCGCTGGCCTTCGAGACGATCTACTTCTCGGCAGGTCGCCGGGGGCTCCAGATCGAGACGGCCCCGTCGAACCTCGTGACGCTCACGGGCGCCGTCACCGCGGAGATCGCCAAGCTCTAGCCGGTCTCCTCGACCAGCGTCCCGCAGGTGAAGTCGGCCTCGCGCTCGGGGTCGAGCTGCACCTGCGTGAGGACCGCCGACTCCATGGGACGGCGGATCGTCTCCATCTTGTCGCAGTCGTAGATCAGGTAGGTGCCCTCGCGCTCGCCGAGGAGCATCATCCAGCGGCCGTCGTAGAGGGGGGTGCCCTTCTCCTTGTCCTCCAGGATCGCCCACTGGTCCTGGAAGCCGACGGTGCTGAGCAGGAAGTTCGCCTGACCGGTCTCGCGCATGTCCTGCGCCGCCGAGGCCAGGTTCAGGATGAGCAGGAAGCCCAGTCCGAGGCCGGTCAGGGCGCCGATGAGCACCTTCAGCCCGGCCCGGCCGACGGGCCTGCGGCGCAGCAGCTGGAAGGGCACCAGGAAGGTCACCAGGCCCAGGCCGACGGCGATGACGACCATGACCGTCAGGTCGAGGTCGGCGAAGAAGTTGTAGAAGCCCCAGTAGGTCGCCCCGCACCACAGCGCGGCGATCAGCCCGGCCACCCACGGCCGCGACCTGATCCAGGCCACCGCGCGCCCGGCCGCGCCGAAGGTCACGACGTTCACCAGCCAGCCGAGCCCGACGAGCAGGCCGATCAGCGGGATGCCGAGCAGCACCACCAGCACGAGAGTGCTCATGAGGCGGCTGAACAGGACCGACTGGTCGATGCCGGCCTGCTGGGGGTTGATGCCGAAGGTGGCGTAGATCTCCTCGACGCCGAGGTAGAGCACGGCGTACAGGGCGACGCCGATCGGGAGGATGACCGAGGCGATGCGTTCGAGCAGGCTGATGACGCTGCCGCGATCGTCGTTCTCCTCGGTCTGCCGTATAACCGGCATATCCCGATTTCTATTTTCGTCTAGTGGAATATCTTGATCGATCACGGTCAAGGAGGGTACTGAACACTGACTTCCCGGGTGACTGAAACTTCAATTATTTGTTCGCGTGCGGGTCTGTGGCGTTGAGCACAGTCACGACGTGGTCGTAGTCCCCTCGCTGGACGGCCTCGCGCAGGAACTTCACCCGCTCGACGAGGATCTCCTTGGCGTCGGGCTGCGACTCCAGGAGCGCGACGGTCTCGGCGACGAACTCGTCCAGGGGCATGGCCCGCTCGTTGTCGCGCTGGCCGGGCATCAGGTCGGTCTGGACCGACGGCGGGACCAGCTCGACGACCCGGACGTCCGGGTACTGGAGGCGGATCGACTCGCTGAGCATGTGGATGGCCGCCTTCGAGGCGTTGTAGCTCGGCGTGACCTTCAGGGGGACGAAGGCCAGGCCGGAGGAGACGGTGATGATCGTGGCGTCCTTCCGGCTCCGCAGGTGCTCGATGAACGCGGCGATCAGCCGGATCGGCCCGAGGACGTTGGTCGTGATGACCGTCTCGGCCGTGGCCAGGAAGTCGCCGGGCCGGGTCCAGTCCTCGGCCCGCATGATCCCGGCCATGGTCATCAGCACGTTCAGGTCGGGATACCGCCGCAGCACGTCCCGGGCGGCCTGCTCGATGCTCGCCGCGTCGGCGGTGTCGACGCGGACGGTGCCGAACCCCTCGGCCGCCAGCTCGCCGAGCAGCTCGGTCCGGCGTCCGCCCACGACGACGGTGTTGCCCTTCTCACGCAGGGCCCTGGCCAGGGCCAGGCCGATGCCGCTCGTGGCGCCGGGGATGAAGATCGTGTTTCCGGAGATGTCCATGTCCTCCACCCTTCCCCCGGGTCCTGCACGGGTGCAGAGACCGCTTGTCGGGGGATCGGCGGTCCCTGGTTGGCGGCCGGGCCCCTGCGTAGGTTGGGGTACGTGGACCGCTCAGCGCTCGCCGACTTCCTCCGCCGCCACCGGGAGGCCCTGCGCCCCCAGGACGTGGGCCTGCCCGAGGGCGCCCGCCGCCGGGCGCCGGGGCTGCGGCGCGAGGAGGTGGCCGTCCTGGCGCTGATGTCGACCGACTACTACACCCGGCTCGAACAGCGCCGCGGCCCGCAGCCGAGCGAGCAGATGCTCGCCGCCCTGGCCCGCGCGCTGCGGCTGACCGGCGACGAGCGCGACTACCTCTTCCGGGTGGCCGGCCGCACCGCCCCGGAGATCCTGACGGCCCCCACCCACGTCGCGCCCGCGCTGCTGCGCGTCCTCGACCGCCTCGACGACACCCCGGCGCTGATCCTGTCGAACCTGGGCGAGACGCTCGTGGCCAACCGGATGGCCCAGGCGCTGCTCGGCGACCGCTCCCACCACACCGGGCTCGCCCGCAGCGAGGTCTACCGCTGGTTCACCGACCCGGAGGAGGAGCGCCGCCTCTACCCCGACGACGACCGCCCCCGCCAGAGCCGGGCCATGGTGGCGAACCTGCGGGCGGCGTACGCGGCGATGGGCCCGAAGTCCCGCGCGGGCGAGCTGGTCAGGGCCCTCCAGAAGGCCAGCCCCGAGTTCACCGAGCTCTGGGACCGCCACGAGGTGGCCCGCCGGTTCGAGGACCACAAGATCCTCATCCATCCCCAGCTCGGCCCGATCGAGCTCGACTGCCAGGTCCTGTTCACCGAGGACCAGTCACAGACGCTGCTGGTGCTGACCGCTCCCCCGCGCAGCGAGGGCGACGAGAAGCTCAAGCTCCTGGCTGTCGTGGGCAGCGAGCGCTTCTAGACCGGCGAGCCGCAGCACTTCTTGTACTTGCGCTCCGACCCGCACCAGCACCCGTCGTTGCGGCCGGGCGGCCAGGCGACATCGCCCGCCGGGTCGGCCAGCGCGACCAGGGCCAGGCGCTCCTCCTCCGAAGGGGGCGCGCCCTCCTCCAGCCGGACGACGGCGACCCTGGTCTCCAGGTCGGCCTTCCTGAACCGGGCCTCCAGCGCCTGGAGGTCGTCGCCGGGCGCGTAGGGCAGCCGCACGGTCGGCTTCTTCTCGATCACCGGCTGGGTCGCCCTGGGCGGGGCCGGTTCGGCCTCGACGTGGGCCTCGACCCGGCCGGACAGCGGGCCGGGACCGCCGAAGCGGCGGCGCAGCAGGTCGAGGTAGCGGACCGTCGCGGGCGGGCGGCCCAGGTCGAGCGCCAGCTTCAGCCCCTCGTCGAGCAGGTCGGCGGCGAAGGCGGGGTCGAACGGCCCGGCGATCATCGCGGCGGCCGGGTAGAACTCCTCGTCGCGCTCGCCCTCCGGCAGGCGGGCGAGCTCGGTCCGCCGGGTGCGCAGCAGCCGCAGCGCCGTCGCGGCGTCGCCGAGCTGGCCGTGGAGCTCGGCCATCGGGGTGCGCAGCGGGCCGCTCAGGGCGGGCTCGACGCCGATGAGGTCGTGGAGGAGGTCGAGGGTGTCCTGCTCCCAGCCGTCGAGCGTGTAGTCGTCGATGAGCTCGACGACGTAGGCGGGGATCCGCCGGTCGCCCCGGGCCCTGGGGTCCATCAGGGCGTCGGCGAGGAGTTCCCAGGCGGCGCGTTCCTCACCCCGGTCGTAGGCGCGCTCCAGCGCGGCGTCGAGGTCGAGAGGGCCGAAGAGATGGTCCGGAAGCACCAGGGCACCCTACCGAGGGTGTAGGCGAGGTTCACCTTCCCGGAGGACGAAACGGGCATACCGCCGGGCGTAGCGTGGAACCAATGGTCGGCGGCGGCGCGGGGGCCCGCCGTCCGGCCGCTCGTACATGCCGCTCGTATATGGTGACGCCGGTGACGGAACTGCACTATCTCACCGCGTCGGAGACCTCGGCCCTGCTGCGCGCGAGGGAGATCAGCGCGGCCGAGGTCACCCAGGCCCATCTCGACCGCATCGAGGCGGTCAATCCCCAGGTCAACGCCATCGTGACGGTCACCGCCGAGCGGGCCCTCGACCGGGCGCGGGAGCTCGACGGCGGGCCGTGGCAGGGGCCGCTCCACGGTCTCCCGGTCGCCCACAAGGACCTGGTGTCGACCAAGGGGGTCCGGACCACGTTCGGGTCGAAGATCTTCGCCGACCACGTGCCGACCACCGACGACCTGGTGGTCAGGCGGGTCCGCGACGCCGGCGGCGTGATGATCGGCAAGACCAACACCCCCGAGTTCGGCACCGGCTCCCACACCGTCAACGAGGTCTTCGGCGCCACCCGCAACCCCTACGACCTGACCAAGTCGGCGGGCGGGTCGAGCGGCGGCGCGGCGGCGGCCCTGGCGACGGGGATGACCCCGCTGGCAGACGGCTCGGACATGGGCGGCTCGCTGCGCAACCCGGCGTCGTTCTGCAACGTCGCGGGCCTGCGCCCGACGCCCGGCCGGGTGCCGTCGAAGTCGACGACCGCCGCGTGGTTCACGCTGGGGGTGTCGGGGCCGATGGCGCGGACCGTACAGGACCTGGCGCTGTTCCTGACCGCCGTCGCGGGCCCCGACCCGAGCTCCCCGCTGTCGATCCAGCAGGACCCGGCGATCTTCGGGGGTTCCCTGGAGACCGACGTGAGCGGGCTGCGGATCGCCTGGTCGCCCACGCTCGGCGGGCTGCCCGTCGACCGGGAGACCGCCAGGGTCACCGCCCAGGCGGCGGAGGCCTTCCAGCGGCTCGGTGCGACCGTCGAGCACGCCGACCTCAACCTGGCGGGGGCCGACGAGGCGTTCCGCACCTACCGGGCGTGGTGGTACGCCGCCCACTACGACGACCTGGAGGGCGTCGGCGAGAACGTGCGCTGGAACGTCGAGCGCGGGCGCGAGGTCACCGGCGCCGACCTGGCCAGGGCCGAGAAGCTGCGCAGCCGCCTCTGGCACCGCGTCACCGGCTTCTTCGGCACCTGGGACTACCTGATCGCGCCGGTCAGCCAGGTCCCGCCGTTTCCGGTCGAGGACCCCTTCGTCCGCGAGGTCGACGGAATCGCGATGCCCGACTACCTGGCGTGGATGCGCTCCTGCTACCTGATCAGCGTGCTCGGCGTGCCGGCCCTGTCGGTGCCGTGCGGCTTCACCGCCGACGGGCTGCCCGTGGGCGTGCAGATCATCGGCCGCCCCTGGGACGACCTCGGAGTGCTCCGGGTCGGCCACGCGTTCGAGCAGGTCACAAAGGCAGGGGCGGTCCGTCCTCCGCTTTCCGCTCCCGGTAGGTGACGGCGAACTCGCGCGCCCAGAACACCCCGGCCGCGAGGACCGCCCAGAACACCAGCACGCCCTTGGCCGTCACCCCGATGAGGTCCCGGGTCGCGAACTCGCCCGCCGACGTCGCGGCCCGGACGATCTCGCCCCCCATGGACGCCCCGATGAGATAGGCCAGGAACGACCCGGCCAGGCCGCCGGCCCCGAGCCCGAGCACGATCGGCAGCCCGTCGTCACCCGCCCGCCGGTAGGCGACCAGCCCGGCCACCAGCCCCAGCGTCGCGGTGATCAGGGCGAAATATCCGTCGGCCGCGATGAGCGCCTGGGTGTTGGGGTCGGCCACCCGCCACACGCCCTCGTAGAGGACGTATCGGGTGCGTGGCGCCAGGGCCGACCACAGGAATCCCGCGGGCACGCCCAGCACCGCCAGGATCAGGACCGTCCCACCGAAGTACTTCACAGGCCGCACCGTCCCGATGGTACCTACCTAGACCAGGGCAGCCACGCCGTTAGCATTGGCGGGTGAACGAACAAGCGTGGCTCATCGAACCCTCCGGCCCGCTGCGGGGGGACGTCGAGGTCCGAGGGTCCAAGAACGCCGTATCCAAGCACATGGTCGCGGCCATGCTCGGCGACGGCCCGAGCACCCTCCACAACGCCCCCGAGGTCGGCGAGGTCCACCTGACCGCCGCCATGCTGGAGGCACTGGGCATCCACGTCGAGATCGGCGACGGCGAGATCGTCATCGAGCGCGGCGCCGTGATCGAGCCGAGGGTCCCGGAGAAGTACACCGGGCTCAACCGCATCCCGATCCTGATGCTCGGCCCGCTCCTCCACCTGGCCGGCGAGGCGTTCGTGCCGATGGTCGGCGGCGACCCGATCGGCCGCCGCCCGGTCAACTTCCACCTCGAGGCGCTGCGCCAGATGGGCGCGGAGATCATCGAGGACGAGAGCGGCATCACCGCCAAGGCCTCCCGCCTCCACGGCACCCGCATCACGCTCCCCTACCCGAGCGTCGGCGCGACCGAGACCATCCTGATGACCGCCGTCCTGGCCGAGGGCAAGACGGTCATCAAGGGCGCGGCCATGGAGCCCGAGGTCGTCGAGCTCGCGCTGTTCCTCCAGCGCATGGGCGCGATGATCGAGCTGTCCCCCGACCGCCGCATCGTCATCGAGGGCGTCGAGAAGCTGCGCGGCGCGGCGACCTGGCTGGCCGGCGACCGCATCGAGGCCTTCTCCTACCTGGTGGCGGGCCTGGTCACCGGCGGCGAGGTGCGCGTCCACGGCTGCCCGCAGGACCGGCTCGTCACGGCGATCACGACGCTGGCCCGCATGGGCGCGCGGTTCGACATCACCGACGACTGGCTGACCGCCTCGGCCCCCGACGGCCTGCGCGCCGCGGCCGTGCAGACCGACACCCACCCCGGCTTCATGACCGACTGGCAGACGCCGCTCATGGTCCTGTTCACCCG
This sequence comes from Herbidospora cretacea, assembly GCF_001570605.1. Classification (GTDB taxonomy): domain Bacteria; phylum Actinomycetota; class Actinomycetes; order Streptosporangiales; family Streptosporangiaceae; genus Herbidospora; species Herbidospora cretacea. The sequence goes on from NZ_BBXG01000026.1 coordinate 93,074, forward strand.
GGCCGAGGGCATGTCGGTTCTTCACGAGACGGTCTTCGAGAACCGTCTGGTGTACGTCCCGGCGCTCCAGAAGATGGGCTGTGAGATCGAGGTCTTCGCCCAGTGCCTCGGCGGCCCGGCCTGCCGCTACCACGACACCAACGCCAAGCACTCGGCGGTCGTGCGCGGCGTGTCCAAGCTGCGCGGCGCCGACGTGACCCTGCCCGACATCCGGGCGGGCTTCTCGGCGGTGCTGGCGGCGGCGGTGGCCGAGGGCACCTCCACGCTGCGCGGCGTCAACCACATCGAGCGCGGCTACCACCACCCGTTCGACCAGTTCACCTCGCTCGGCCTGAAGATCAGCCGAACCGACGTCTAGCCCGGCGCGGCGGCCGTGACCTGCCCGGGGTCACGGCCACCGGTCGCGGCCGTCAGTCGCGGCGGCGCCTACCCTCGCCCTCCCGGCGGGGGTCGCCCCGGTAGTAGTCCTCGTCCTCCGGGTAGAGGTTGCCGTTCTCGTCCTCGTACCAGTACTCGTACTCGACGCGGCGGCCCCGCTCGGCGTCCATGGCCTCGCGGAGGCCGGGGGTGAACCCGCCGCCGAAGCGGCTCTTGTCGGGCGCGGTGAAGTCGTCGGCCGGGGTGTCGCGCAGGGCGGCCTGCATCGAGTCGACCCAGATCGGCCCCGGCAGCGACGCGCCCTGGACCGACCCGTAGGTCTGGTCGCCGATCTTCACCCCGTTCAGGGGATATTTGTACGACCCCCGGATGTCCCCCACGCTCACCGCCGCGGCCAGGTTCGGGGTCCACCCGGCGAACCACGCCGACGTGTAGTTGTTGTTGGTGCCCGTCTTCCCGGCGGCGGGCCGCCCGATCGACTGGCCCTTCATGGTCCCCTGCGTGAACACCCCCGAGAGCACCTCGTTGACCGCGTCGGCGACCCCCGCGTCGACGGTGGCCGAGCAGCTGCCGGGGATCTCCACCCGCCGCCCGTCACGCTCCACGATCTCGGTGATGGCCATCGGCTTGCAGTACTTGCCGCGCGCCCCGAACGTCGCGATGGCCGCCGCCACCGTCACCGGGTCCATCTCGTTGACCCCGAGCGTGAAGGTCGGCACCTCCGACAGCTTGCCGCCGTCGGCCCGCCGGATGCCCAGCGCCTTGGCGGTCCGGACGACCTCGCAGAGCCCGACCTCCTTCTCCAGCATCATGAAGAAGATGTTGGACGACTTCCACGTCCCCAGCTCCAGGCTGTAGGGGCCGCCCGAGCCCTCGCCGGAGGCGTTGTAGATCTTCGCGTTCGGGTCGTTGACCGCCTTCCCGCTGCAGTCGGTGAAGCCCGACGACGGCACGAACACCCCGGGCGTGTTGAAGCCCTGGCCGAACCGCCAGCCCTTGGCCAGCGCGGTCGCCAGTGTGAAGATCTTGAAGGTCGAACCGGCCTGGAAGCCCATGCCGCCGCCGTGGGCGGTGTCGGCGGGCAGGTTGAACGTGGTGTTGGGGCCGGTCACCTTGCCGCCGGGGTTGCTGCCGTAGCGCTTGCTGGCCGCCAGCGCCCGGATCCGGCCGGTGCCGGGCTCGACCATGGCCTCGGCGGCCACCTCGGTGTCCTCGGCCGCGACGCGCCGCTGGATGGCCTTGTCGGCGGCCTCCTGGGCGGTGGCGTCGAGCGTGGTCTTCAGGGTCAGGCCGCCGCGCTGGAGCCGCCGCTCCCGGTCGAGGCGGGAGTGGCCGAAGGCGGGGTTGGCGAGGATCTCGTGCTGGACGTACACGCAGAAGAAGGGGTAGGCCGACTCGGCGCAGCCGCCGGGCTCCGACCGCATGTTGAGGCCGAGACCCTGCGCCTTCGCGGCGGCGGCCTCGGCCGGGGTGATCTTGCCGAGCTCGGCCATCCGGTCGAGCACCAGGTCGCGCCGCTGCTGGAGCTTCTCCCGCTGCTCCTCGCCGCGCGCCGGGTCGGTCGAGTAGGGCGTCCGGACGGCCCCCGCCAGCGCGGCGGCCTGGCCCAGCGTCAGGTCCTTGGCAGGCACCCCGAAGAACCGGCGGGCGGCGGCCTGGACGCCGAACGCGCCGCCGCCGAAGTAGGCGATGTTGAGGTAGCGCTCCAGGATCTGGTCCTTGGAGTACTTCTCCTCCAGGGCCAGCGCGTAGCGCATCTCGGCGAACTTGCGGCGCAGGCTCCGCACCTGGGCCGAGTCGCGTTCCTTCTCCGACTCGGCCCGGTTGACCAGGATGTTCTTCACCAGCTGCTGGGTCAGCGACGAGCCGCCCTGCCGGATCCCGCCCGCCTGGGTGTTGGCGATCAGCGCCCGGATCGTGCCCCGCACGTCGAGGCCCGCGTGTTCGTAGAAGCGGGCGTCCTCGATGGCGACGATCGCCTCGCGCATCGGCTTGGAGACCTCGTCGATGCTGACCGACTGGCGGTTCTGGGAGTAGAACTGGGCGAACTGGCGGCCGTCCTTGTCGACCAGCCGGGTCACCTCGGGCAGCGGGTCCTCGCGCGGCGGGGGCGGCAGTTTGGTGACCATCCCGGCCGCCGTGTTGCCCGCCACCCCGCCTCCGGCGACGATCGGCGCGACCAGCGCCGCCGCCAGGACTCCGCCGAGCGCACCGCACACCGCCAGACCGCCGGCAGTCGTGAGCCGCGTCATGCCGTTCCCCCCTGCTCGGTTCTGGACAGGGGGAATCCAGCGTCAACCTAACACAGAGTAACGCTACGCTCCCAGACAGGCAGGCCCGAGGAGCTGTTTGAGGTCGCCCATCAGGGCCGGGCTCGGGGTCACCCGCAGCCGGTCGTCGAGGCGCATCACGGTCGTGCGGGGGCCGTTGTGGACCTGAAGGTGCACCTCGGTCGTGCCGGGATGGGTGGTGAGGACCTCTTTCAGGCGGCCGACGACCGGCGGGGTGACCCGGGCCATGGCCAGGCTGACGACCAGGGGGCCGCCCGACTCGACGGTGAGGTCGGGCTGGGTGACCTCCATCGCGATGATCTTGGCGACGTCCTCGCGCTTGTCGATGCGCCCCTTCACGAAGACGATCGCGTCCTCGGCCAGGATCGTGGCGCAGAGCTGGTAGGCCGACGGGAAGATCATCACCTCGATCGAGCCGCCGAGGTCCTCCAGCTGGGTGAGGACCCAGGTGTCGCCCTTCTTGGTGACCTTGCGCTGCACGCCGCTGAGGATGCCGCCGACCGTGACGATCTGGCCGTCGGGCCGGGAGTCGTCCTGGAGGGCGGTGATCGAGCAGTCGGCGCCGCTCGACAGGATGTGCTCCACGCCGAGGAGCGGGTGGTCGGAGACGTAGAGGCCGAGCATCTCCCGCTCGAACTGCAGGACGGTGTTCTTGTCCCACTCGCCCTCGGGGATGGTCACGTCGAAGGTCTGGTCCTCGCCGCCGTCGACCGCGCCGAACAGCGAGTCCTGCCCGATGGCCTCGTTCTTCTTGATGTCGATGATCGCGTCGACGGCCTGCTCGTGGATCATCACCAGGCCCTTGCGGACGTGGCCCATCGAGTCGTACGCCCCCGCCTTGATCAGCGACTCGATGACCCGCTTGTTGCAGACCTGGGCCGGGACCTTGCGCAGGAAGTCCTTGAAGTCGGTGAAGCGGCCCTTCTCCTTGCGGGCGGCGATGATGCCGTCGACGACGTTGCCGCCGACGTTGCGGATCGCCGACAGGCCGAACCGGATGTCGGCGCCGCGCGGGGTGAAGTCGAAGTCGGAGTCGCTGACGTCGGGCGGCAGCACCTTGATGCCCATGTGGCGGCACTCGTTGAGGTAGAGGGCCGACTTGTCCTTGTCGTCCTTCACGCTCGTGAGCAGGGCGGCCATGTACTCGGCGCGGTAGTTGGCCTTGAGGTAGGCCGTCCAGTAGGAGACCAGGCCGTATCCGGCGGTGTGGGCCTTGTTGAAGGCGTAGTCGGAGAAGGGCAGCAGGATGTCCCAGAGGGCCTTGATGGCCTCCTTGGAGTAGCCGTTGTCCTTCATGCCCTTCTCGAAGAACTCGTACTGCTTGTCGAGTTCCGATTTCTTCTTCTTGCCCATCGCGCGGCGGAGCAGGTCGGCGCCGCCGAGCGAGTAGCCGGCGACCTTCTGGGCGATGGCCATGACCTGCTCCTGGTAGACGATCAGGCCGTAGGTCGTGGAGAGGATCTCCTTCAGGGGCTCTTCGAGCTCCGGGTGGATCGGCGTCATCTCCTGCTGCTTGTTCTTGCGCAGCGCGTAGTTGGTGTGGGAGTTGGCGCCCATCGGGCCGGGGCGGTAGAGCGCGAGGGCGGCGGAGATGTCCTCGAAGTTGTCGGGGCGCATCAGCCGCAGGAGGGTCCGCATGCCGCCGCCGTCGAGCTGGAAGATGCCGAGGGTGTCGCCCCGGGCCAGCAGCTCGTAGGTCTTGGCGTCGTCGAGGGGCAGGTCGAGCAGCTCGATGGCCTTGCCGGTGTTGAGCTCGACCATCTTGAGGCAGTCGTCGATGATCGTCAGGTTGCGCAGGCCGAGGAAGTCCATCTTCAGCAGGCCGAGCGTCTCGCAGGTCGGATAGTCGAACTGCGTGATGATCGCGCCGTCGGAGTCGCGGCGCATGATCGGGATGTAGTCGGTGATCACCTCGGACGACATGATCACGCCGGCGGCGTGGACGCCGGTCTGCCGGATCAGGCCCTCCAGGCCGCGCCCCAGATCGATGGTCGACTTGACGTCGACGTCTTCTTCGTAGAGTTTGCGCAGCTCACCGGCCTCGTTGTAGCGCGGGTGGTCGCTGTCGAAGATGCCCGAGAGCGGGATGTCCTTGCCCATCACGGCGGGCGGGAACGCCTTGGAGACCTTGTCGCCGAGCGCGTAGGGGTAGCCGAGGACGCGGCCGGCGTCCTTCACGGCCGCTTTCGCCTTGATCGTGCCGAAGGTGGCGATCATGGCGACCTTGTCGGAGCCCCACTTCTCGGTGACGTAGCGGATCACGTCGGCGCGCCTGCGCTCGTCGAAGTCGATGTCGACGTCGGGCATGGAGACGCGCTCGGGGTTGAGGAACCGCTCGAAGTAGAGGCCGAACGGGATCGGGTCGAGGTCGGTGATGCCCAGCGAGTAGGCGACCAGCGAGCCCGCCGCCGAACCACGGCCGGGGCCGACCCGGATGCCGTTGTTCTTGGCCCACATGATGAAGTCGGCGACCACGAGGAAGTAGCTCGGGAAGCCCATCTGGACGATGACGCGCAGCTCGTTCTCGACCCAGGCGCGGTGTTCCTCGTCGACGCCGTTCGGGAAGCGGCGGTGCATGCCCTTCCACACTTCCTGGCGGAAGAACTCCTCCTCCGTCATCCCCTCGGGGATCGGGAAGGTCGGCATCAGGTTCTTGTGCTGGAAGAACCCGGTCGGGTCGACCTTCTCGGCCACCAGCAGGGTGTTGCGGCACCCTTCCTGCCACAGGTCGGAGGAGTCGACGGCGCGCATCTCGTCGGCGGTCTTGATGTAGTAGCCGCTGCCGTCGAACCGGAACCGGCCGGGGTCGGAGAGCTGCTTGCCGGTCTGGATGCACAGCAGGGCGTCGTGGGACTGGGCGTCGGACTCGTAGGTGTAGTGGGAGTCGTTGGTGACGACCGGCGGGATGTTCAGCTCTTTGGAGATGCGGGTCAGCCCGTCGCGGACGCGGCGCTCGATGTCGAGACCGTGGTCCATGATCTCCAGGAAGTAGTTGTCCTTGCCGAACAGGTCCTGGAACTTGGCCGCCGCCTTGACGGCCTCGTCGTACTGGCCGAGGCGCAGGCGGGTCTGCACCTCGCCCGAGGGGCAGCCGGTGGTGGCCATCAGGCCCTCGGAGTGTTCGGCCAGGATCTCGGCGTCCATCCGGGCCCACTTGCGGTGGAAACCCTCGGTGTAGGCGCGCGAGGAGAGCTTCATCAGGTTGTGGAGGCCGGTGCGGTTCTTCGCCCAGATCGTCATGTGGGTGTAGAAGCCGCCCGCCGAGACGTCGTCGCTCTTCTGGTGGGGCTCGCCCCACAGCACCGGCTTCTTGTTGAAGCGGGCGTCGGGGGCGATGTAGGCCTCGATGCCGATGATCGGCTTCACCCCGGCGCCGGTCGCCTGCCGGTAGAACTCGAAGGCGCCGTGCATGTTGCCGTGGTCGGTGATGGCGATGGCGGGCATCTCCTGCTCGCCCACCAGTTTGAACATCTGCTTCAACCGGGCCGCACCGTCGAGCATCGAATACTCGGTGTGGACGTGCAGATGCACAAACGAATCGCCCATGGGACCCCCATCTTCCGACCGACGGATGTAGAGCCTACGCCTGATCACCACCCCGCCGGACTACGGTCGCGGAAGAGATCTTTCCGGGGGGAAAAGGTGGAGAAAGCCAACCTTGACGAGGGGTATTCACACGCCCTCGGCAAGCGCCAGGTCCAGATGATCGCGATCGGCGGCGCCATCGGCGTCGGCCTGTTCCTGGGCTCCGGAGGCCGCTTCGCCGCCGCCGGTCCGGCCCTGGTGATCTCCTACGCGGTCGCCGGGATCGCCGCGTTCTTCGTGATGCGGGCCCTGGGCGAGCTGGTCAGCTACCGGCCCACCTCCGGGTCGTTCGTCTCCTACGCCACCGAGTTCGTCGGCCCCTGGGCCGGGTTCGCCAGCGGGTGGATGTACTGGGTCAACTGGGCCGCCACGGGCATCGCCGAGCTGACCGCCATCGCGATCTACGTGCACCTGTGGGCGCCCGACTTCCCGCGCTGGCTCACCGCGCTGATCGCGCTGGGGGTCGTGCTGGTCGTGAACCTGGCGTCGGTGAAGGCGTTCGGCGAGCTGGAGTTCTGGTTCGCGCTGCTCAAGGTGGTCGCGATCGTGGCCTTCCTGATCGTGGGCCTCTACCTGGTGATCTTCTCGGTCCAGGGGGCCACGCCCGCCAACCTGGTCTCCCACGGCGGGTTCTTCCCGCTCGGGTTCGGGCCGGTGTTCATGAGCCTCCAGGCGGTGGTGTTCGCGTACGCCGCCATCGAGCTCGTCGGCATCGCGGCCGGCGAGACCAAGGACCCCGACAAGGTGCTCCCCAAGGCCGTCAACAGCGTCATCTGGCGCATCGCGATCTTCTACGTGGGATCGGTACTGCTGCTCGGGATGGTGCTCCCGTGGACGTCGTACGGCCCCGGCGAGTCACCCTTCGTGACGGTGTTCACCCAGCTCGGGGCGCCGTGGGCGGGTGACGTGATGAACCTGATCGTGATCACGGCGGCGCTGTCGTCGTGCAACTCGGGGCTCTACTCGACCGGGCGCATCCTGCGGTCGATGGGCCAGCGCGGCGAGGCCCCCCGGTTCACCAGGAACCTGAGCTCCCGGCACGTGCCGGTGGGCGGGATCCTCATGACGGCCTCCGTCTACGTGATCGGGGTGGCGGTCTACTCGTACATCCCCGAAAGGGCCTTCACCATCGCCGTGGCGATCTCCTCCCTCGGGACGATCACCACGTGGGGCACGCTCATCTACTGCCAGATGCGGCTGCGCCGCGCCTGGACGCGCGGTGAGCTGCCCAAGCCGGCGTTCCTGATGCCTGGCACGCCCTACACCAACTGGGCGACCCTGGCGTTCCTGGCCCTGGTGGTGGTCCTGATGCCGTTCGCCGACGAGGACCAGCGGCTGGCGTTCTACCTGATCCCGTTCCTGGCGGGCGGGATCTGGGGCGGCTGGCGGCTGGTCAGCGTGCGGCGCGCGCCGGCCACTCACGTTCAGCAGCGTGTAGTCCCGCCTCAATGACCGCGGCCATGATCGGCCGCAGGCCCGGCTCGCCCAGGCGCGGCGCCCGCTGCGCCATCGCGGCCACCACCTTGCGCTCCCGCTCGGGGTCGCGCCCGGCGAACCCGCCGACCGGTTTGAGCCGCTGAATCGCGCCGGCCAGTTCGGCCCGGCGCTCCAGGATCACCGCCAGCGCGGCGTCGGCCCGGTCGATGGCCGCGCGGGCCTGGGGCAGGTCCTCCGGCGCCTCCGGGCGCACGACGGCCCCGATCAGCCGGGCGTCCTCCACGGCGGTGTCGACGACGTCGGCGGGCGCGTCGGGAGCGAGCAGCAGCCCGTCGGCCCCCGCCGCGACGGCGGCCCCGGCGAGCACGGCGTCCTTCCCCAGGTCGACGATCACCGGCCGCCCCGACTCCGCCTTGGCGGCCTTGAGCAGGGCCAGGTCGGGCACCGCCTCGCAGAGCACCACGGCCGGGTTCCCCTCGGCCTCACAGCGGTCGGCGGCGGTCAGCCACTCCATCAGGGACGCCTCGGGCGGCCTGCGCAGGATGACGGGCAGGGCGAGGCGGGCGGCGGCGCGGACGAGCGTCATGTCGTCGACCACGACCGCGACGGCCGGGCCGGCGATCGCGTCGAGATCGACCGATGGTGACAACTCGACGAGCAGCGGACCCCCGAGGACCGCGACGGGCCGCCCTTCTCCGATGGTCAGATCCGCGATCCGTACGGACATGTCGTGAGATTACCAGGGCAGTACTGCTCGCGTTTGATCCCTTTGCCATCCATGGGACGATTCATGGGTTCTGGAAGGGGTGGGGATGACGAACGCGGAAGGCCGACTCGTCGGGGGCCGGTACCACTTGATAGAACCCATCGGCCGCGGCGGGATGGGCATCGTGTGGCGGGCCCATGACGAGCTGCTCGACCGCGCCGTCGCGGTGAAGGAGGTCCGCTACGACAGCGCGATGGGCGACGAGCTCCCCGAGCTGAACCGCCGGACCATGCGGGAGGCGCGCGCCGCCGGGCGGCTGACCCACCCCAACGTGGTGGTCGTCCACGACGTGATCGAGGAGGACGGGCGGCCCTGGATCATCATGCAGCTCGTCGAGTCGCGGTCGCTCGGGCAGGTGATCCGGCAGGACGGGCCGCTGACGCCGAAGCGGGCGACGGAGATCGGGCTGCAGATCCTCGACGCGCTCCGGGCCGCCCACGCGCAGGGCGTGTTACACCGGGACGTGAAGCCCGAGAACGTGCTGCTCGCCGACGACGGGCGGGTCGTGCTGACCGACTTCGGCATCGCGCGGGTCGAGACCGACTCGACGATGACCCGCACCGGCCTGGTGGGGACCCCCGCCTTCATCGCGCCCGAGCGGCTGCGCGGCGGGCCCGCCCAGCGGGAGTCCGACCTGTGGTCGCTCGGCGCGACGCTCTACGCCGCCGTCGAGGGCCGCCCGCCACACGACAAGGGCATGGCGATGGCGACCATGCACGCCGTCCTGACCGAGCCGCCCGACCCCGCCCGCAACGCCGGGCCGCTGCGTCCGGTGCTGGACCGCCTCCTGGAGAAGGACCCGGCGACCCGGCCCGGCTACGACGAGACCGCCCGGCTGCTGCGCCGCGCGGCCACCGACCCGCCCGCGCCCCGGCCGGTCGACGTCTCGGGCTGGCCCTCCCCTCCGTCGCCGCCCCGCGCCGGGCGCGCCGCCAACGGCGTGCCCAAGCCGGGGTCGGTCCCGCAGGACTCCTTCGCCGACACCGACCCGGACCTGCCGACCACGCCCACCAAACACCCCAAAGGCGAGAAATCCGGTTCCGCACGCCCGGGGGAAGGCCCGGCCAAACCCTCCCCGGCCAAGGCGTCCCCGTCGACCGGCGCCTCCGCGCCGGGCCCGCACACCGGCGACTCGATCCCGGCCCAGCGCCCCGCCAAGCCCGACGCCAAGCCCGACGCCAAGCCCGACGCCAAGCCCGACGCCAAGCCCGACGCCAAGCCTGACCCGAAGCCCGAGGCGAAGCCCGCCGGCGCGAAGAAGGACGGCAAGCCCGAGGCCGCCGGAGTGGCCGCCGCGGCCTCCGAGGCCGAAGGCGAGGCCAAGGAGGCCAGGCCCGAGGTGCCACGTCAGGCCTCCGAGCCCGACCCCGTCCGTGAGTTCGCGCAGGAGGACGGGGCCGAGTCCCGCAAGGAAGCGCACCCCGAGCCCAAGAGCCCCCCGAAGCCCGCCAGCCGCCGCCCGCCGAGCGCCCCTTACGGCGGCGCGGGCGTGCGTCCGGGCGCCGGCCGTCCCGCCGAGGCTCCCCGGCCGAGCGAGCCCGCCCCGGCGGCCCGCCCGAGCGGCGCCGCCCGTCCGGAGGCGGCGGCGGTCCCGGCCGCCCTCTACGCCGACGAGCCCGGCCACACCCGGTTCGGCGAGCAGGCCTCCGTGCCGCTCCCGGAGCCCAGCCGCCAGGCCTGGGCCACCGTCGACATCCCCGAGCGCAGGAACGGCCTGATCAAGGCGGCGCTGATCGCCGTCCCGGTCCTCCTCGTGGGCGGCATCGCCCTGTGGCTCGGCATGAAGGAGGCCGGCAACCCGTCCGGCACCGCCGCGACGGTCAAGCCCCCGGCCGCCTCCGCCGACGCCGACCCGTCGGGCACGTCGTCGGGCGAGCCGTCTGAGGGGACGTCGGGTGAGCCGTCTGAGGGGGCGAGCGGCGGCGAGGAGTCGGACAAGCCGTCCGCGACCCCGTCGGATGACGAGGAGAAGGAGCCGAAGCCCTCCGAGTCCCCCTCCAAGGAGGAGGAAGAGGAGGACGCGCTCCCCAAGGGCTGGAAGATGTACAAGCACAAGTCAGGCTTCTCCATCGCCCTGCCGCCGAAATGGAAGTACGACTACACGGACAGCCGGGGCTCCTTCTTCCGCGGCCCGCTCGAAGGCGCCTACCTCCAGATCGGCTCCACCAGCACGCCGCGTGACGACGCGCTCGCCGACTGGAAGAACCAGGAAGCCACCTCGGTCCGCTACAGCTTCCCGGGCTACAAGCGGCTCAGCATGAAGAAGGTCGACTACTTCCGCGACGCCGCCGACTGGGAGTTCACCTTCACCACTGACGGCTTCAAGGGCCACATCCTCAACCGCGGATTCGTTGTCGACGACAAGCACGGCTACGCGATCCTGTGGAAGACCCGCGACAAGGACTGGGACAAGTACCGGCACTACTTCGACAACTTCGCCAAGACCTTCGAACCCGACAAGTAACCCCCTGTTGTGGGACGATGCCCAACGGTTCGAAGGGGGATGATGTGGACGGGACGCGCCGGCTCGCGGGGAGGTACGAGCTCCAGGAGCGGATAGGCCGTGGCGGCATGGGCGTCGTCTGGCGCGCCCACGACGAGCTGCTCGACCGCGCCGTCGCCGTCAAGGAGGTCCTCTACACCGCCCTCAGCGACGACGACCGCGCCGAGTTCAACCGCCGCACCATCCGCGAGGCCCGCGCCGCCGGCCGCCTGTCCCACCCGAACGTGATCGTCGTCCACGACGTCATCGAGGAGGACGGACGGCCGTGGATCGTCATGCAGCTCGTCCGCTCCACGAGCCTGGGCGACGCGCTGCGCGAACACGGTCCCCTGGTGCCCGACAAGGTGGCGGCCATCGGCGCGCAGGTCCTCGACGCCCTGATGACGGCCCACGCGGCGGGCATCCTGCACCGCGACGTGAAGCCCGAGAACGTCCTGCTCAGCCCGGACAACCGGGTGGTCCTCACCGACTTCGGCATCGCGTCGATGACCGAGGACCCGTCGATGACCCTGACGGGCTCCATCACCGGCACCCCCGCCTTCCTGCCCCCCGAACGCCTGTCCGGCCACACCGCGACCCCCGAGTCGGACCTGTGGTCGCTGGGCGCGACCCTGTGGGCGGCGGTCGAGGGCCGCTCCCCCTACGACCGGGGCACCCCCATCGCGAGCATGGCGGCGGTCCTCCACGAGGAGATCCCGGTCGCCCACCGCGCGGGCCCGCTGGGACCGGTCCTCGAAGGCCTGATGTGCAAGGACCCGCTCCGGCGCATGCCCGCCGCAGAGGCCATGCGCCTGCTCGAACAGGCCGCCTCGGGCAAGTGGCACCCCCAGGGCAACCGCTCCTACGCCACCCACAACACGGGCCAGCCCCAGGGCCAGACCAGTGCCGGGCACAACCCTCCCAACGCGTTCCACCAGACCCCCGCCCAAACCGGCACCGGGCACAACCCTCACAACGCGTCCCAGAGCGGTGCCGGGCACAACCCCCACGCCGCGTTCCGCCAGGCCCCCGGCCAGACCGGTGCGGGGCACACGCCGCGCGACGCGTACGGCCATCCCGCCGCCCAGACCCATCCCGCCGACCACGCGGCGCATGGCAGCCGGGGTCAGGCCCCCGGCGGCTTCGGCCCTCCTCCGCCTCCCAGCGGTTACGGTCCGCCCGACTGGCAGCTGCCGCCCCAGCCCGCGCTCCCCGCACCGGAGCGGAACCGCGACAAGCTGCTGATCGCCACCCTGGCCACCCTGCTGGTCGCGCTGGTGGGGATCGGGGGCTATTTCGCGTACACGACCCTCACCGCCGGTGAGACCCCGGGCGTGATCACCGCGGACACCGAACCTCCGCCCGTCACCGAACCCGTCACCGAACCCGTCACCGAGACCCCCACCCCCGAGCCGACGCCGGAAGCCACCCCCCAGGCGATCCTGCCGCAGGGCTGGCGCGAGTACCGCGACGAGCAGCTCCGGTTCGCGGTGGCGCTGCCGCCCGGCTGGAAGCCCTACGACAGGGAAGGGCAGCGGGTCTTCTTCCGAGGTCCGGGCATGTCCGGATATCTCCAGATCGACCTCACCCCGTGGGAGCGCGACGACCCGGTCGCCGCGCTCGAAGTGGTCGAGCAGACCTCGACCTCGAAGGGCTACCTGCCCGGCTACCAGCGCATCGCGCTGAAGCGCACCCAGCTCGTCGTCGACGGCTTCGACGCCCCGGGCGCCGACTGGGAGTTCACGTTCACCACCTCCCAGGGCACCCAGCGCGTCTACGACCGCGCCTTCCGCATCGACAACCAGTGTTACGCCATCTACTGGCAGGTCCCCCAGTCGAGCTGGGCCGGCGCCGCGCCCTGGTTCCGGACCTTCGCCCGGACCTTCAAGCCGATCTGATGTCCGCCAGGAACGACGCGGTCCGCGCCGGTCTCGGCGTCGGGCTCGCGGTGGGGTTCTCCGGGCTGGCGTTCGGCGCGGCGGCGGTCACGGCCGGGCTGTCGGTGGCGCAGGCGTGCGCGCTGAGCCTGTTCGCGTTCACCGGCGCGTCCCAGTTCGCCCTCGCGGGAGCGGTCGCCGGTGGCGGGGCCCTCGTTCCCGCCGTCGCGGGCGCGCTGCTGCTCGGGGCCCGCAACGGCCTGTACGGCCTGCGCCTGGCCACCCTCCTCCCGTCCCGCCTGCGCGCGCTGACCGCCCACGGCATCATCGACGAGACCTCGGCGGTCGCCTTCGCCCACCCCGGCGAGGCCAAAACGGGCTTCTACACCACCTTCGCCAGCCTCTACGTCACCTGGAACCTGGCCACCCTCCTGGCCGCGCTCGGCGCGTCACAGGTGGCCGACCCGACCGTTTTCGGGCTGGACGCGGTCGGACCGGCAACCTTTCTGGCCCTGCTCTGGCCCCGCCTGAAGGAGTCGGCCGAAGACCGGAAGGTGGCCGTGGCCGGGGTGGTCATCGCGCTGGCCGCGACCCCGTTCCTCCCGGCCGGGATCCCCGTCCTGCTGGCGGCGGCCGGCGCGCTGGTGGTGCTGGTCAGATGAATCTCTGGTGGGCCGTCATCGCCACGTGCGTGGGCTGCTACCTGCTGAAATACGCCGGTCTTGCCGCCCCCAGGAAGATCCTCGACCGGCCGGCCGTGCAGCGGTTCGCCACGGTCGTGCCGGTGGCGCTGCTGGCCGCGCTGATCGCCGTGCAGTCGTTCGGCCAGGGCTTCGACGCCCCCAGGACGGCGGGCCTGGCCGCCGCCGTGATCGCCCTCCTGCTGCGCGCCCCGTTCCTCGTGGTTCTGGTCGTCGCGGCCCTAGTTACCGGACTGCTACGAATAACGGGCATGTGATTCGCCTGCTGGGGTAGCCGGGCGGCATGCCCGAGTCTCAGACATCCGACCGCACCGTCGCCGGCCGTTATCGACTGATGGAACCACTCGGCCGGGGTGGGATGGGCACCGTGTGGCGTGCCCTGGACGAAACCCTGGAACGCGAAGTCGCCGTGAAGGAGCTCAACGCGGACCTGTCAGGCGCCGAACGCGAGAACTTCACGATCCGCACCCTCCGGGAGGCCCGCGCCGCCGGCCGGCTCAGCCACCCGGCCGTGGCCGCCGTCTACGACGTGTTCGAGGAGAACGGCCACCCGTGGATCGTCATGCAGTACGTGCCGTCCACCACCCTGGGGGCGCTGATCCGCGACAACGGCCCGATGCGCCCCCACCGGGTGGCCACCATCGGCCTCCAGGTCCTGAGCGCGCTGCAGGCCGCCCACGCGGCGGGCGTCCTGCACCGGGACGTCAAGCCCGACAACGTGCTGATCACCCCCGACGGCCGGGCCGTCCTCACGGACTTCGGCATCGCCGCCATGGAGGACGACAGCCCCGTCACCCGCACCGGAGCCCTCGTCGGCACGCCCGCCTTCATCAGCCCCGAACGCGCCGCCGGCGGCCGGGCGGTCCGCGCCTCCGACCTGTGGTCGCTGGGCGTGACCCTCTTCCTCGCCGTTGAGGGCCGCTCCCCGTTCCACCGGGGCCACGCGATGGCCTCCCTGGCCGCCGTCATGTACGAACCCTTCGGCCAGCTCTACCGGGCCGGCCCGCTGACCCCCGTCCTGCACGGCCTGCTGGAGAAGGACCCGGCCGCCCGGATGACGGCCGTGGAGGCCGAACGCCACCTCCACAACATCGTCAACGGCATCACGTCCGAACCGACGGCCCCGTTCATCCCGGTCCCCCCGCCACCGGTCACCACCAGCCCGCTCGCCGCGGCGGCCAAACCCCGTAAGAGCTGGCCGTTCACCGCCGTCGTCTCGGCCGTCCTGGCCGTCGGCCTCAGCGCCGGGACCATCGCCTACGTCACCGCGGGCGACCACCCGGCCAACCCCGCCGACACGATCCCCGCCCAGGTCCCGGCGAAGAAGAAGGCGGCGACCACCACCCCGGAACCCTCGTCGGAGCCGAAGTCCGAGCAGGAGGAACCGGTGGTGCGGCAGACCGACCGCCGTGAGCCGGAGCAGCCGCAGCAGCCGAAGGAGAGGTCGCAGGCCCCCTCCCCAAAACCCCGTCCGTCCGGTCAGTCAAGCAAGGAGGCCAGCACCCCAAGCGAGAAGCCCGAGGAAGAGCCCACCCCCACGGAGGAGCCCAGCATGGAGGAGAACACCGGCGAGGAGGGCGAGGACCAGGGAAGAAACCAGGACCAGGAGGACCCGGCCCTGGAAAGCACCAGTCAGCTTGACGGCGGACTTCCTGACGAATAATTGCCCCTAACGCTCCCACCGCCGGGCACGTGACCGATATGGACGACATCACCGGAGGAATCCTCAAACTCACCGACGACCTCGCCCTGACGAGAATGGGCTACGGCGCCATGCGCCTGACCGGCCCGGGGATCTGGGGCCCGCCCCGCGACCCCGCCGAGGCCGTCCGGGTGCTCCGCACCGTCGTGGACCTCGGCCTCCTCCACATCGACACCAGCGACTACTACGGCCCTCACGTGGTGAACGACCTCATCCGCGAGGCCCTCCACCCCTACCCTTCGGGCCTGCGCATCGTGACCAAGGTCGGCGCCCGTCGCGGCGACGACAAATCGTGGTTCCCGGCGATGACCGAACCGGAACTGATCGAGGCCGTGTACGACAACCTCAAGCGCCTCGACACGGAACAGCTCGACGTGGTCAACCTCCGCATGCCCGACACGAGCGACCCGACGATCCCCTTCAGCGTCCTGACCGCCCTCCAGGACGAGGGCCTGATCGCCCACCTGGGCGTCAGCAACGTGACCGCCGACCAGCTCCTGATCTGCCGGGGCATCGCACCCGTGGTCTGCGTCCAGAACGAGTACAACCTGGTCAACCGCAGGGACGACGACCTCGTGGACGTGTGCGCGGAGAACAGGATCGCCTACGTCCCCTTCTTCCCGTTGGGCGGCTTCTCCCCGCTCCAGTCGGAGATCCTCGACGAGGTGGCGACCGAACTCGGCGCGACCCGCCAGCAGACCGCTTTGGCCTGGCTCCTCCACCGCTCGCCGACGATCTGCGTCATCCCGGGCACCTCGTCACTCGCCCATCTGAGGGAGAACGTCGAAGCCTCCGGAATCGCGCTGACCGACGAGCAGTACCGCCGCCTCACGGGTATCCCACACTGATCCGTTTTCTCGGGCCGCCGTCGTCATAGACCTGCGACTCGGGAAATTTCTTCTTCAGCGAATCGAGGTCAGCATATTTCGACACGTCGACGCTGAAATTGCGGAGGGCGGGAAGTTGGCCGAGAACGGCGACGTCTTCCAGACGGCCAGGCCCGGATATGACCAGGCTTTCCAGCGACCGCGCCCCGGCCAGTCGGCCGATGTCCTCGACCGCCGATGCGGACACCCTCAAGACTCGCAGAAGGGGGAACCGCTCGATTCCCCGCAGGCTGCGAATGCCCTCGACCTCCAGCCTCGTGAGCACCGGCGCCAAGAACGTCGCCAGGTCGAGATCGCGAAACCCGCCGAGGTGCAGAGCGGAGAGCCTCGGCAACTCCACCGGCCCTCCCAGTCGCACGGAGGGACCACGGGGATCGAGCCTGAGGTCGGTGATCGACGCGCCGCCCAGAGGCGTCAGATCGAGGTCGACCTCTGCGACCATCTCGAGAGACTCCAAGCCCGGCATGTCCCGGAAAACCGACAGCTGATCTCGCAGGATTCGCGCATCAATCTGCGGCGAGGCGCCGATTCTCGTGAACTTCGAGGCGATCAGTGGCGAGAAGTCGATCGATCGGCTGGAATATCCGTCGAGCCAGACAGCTTGGGGCCCGGAGAGTTCACGGACGAAGTCCAGGTCACCGATGGCCCCGAGGCCGATTCTCAGTGTGTGGAGGTTCTCCAGCTCGCCCAGTGCGGGAATCAGCTCCCGCCGATTCAACGTGAAACTACCCGCGTCGAGAGGCGTTCCACGGATGACGTTCCTGGCGTATTCGGCCGGGTTGAAATGGTCCCACGCCCTCAGCAATTCTTTCTGCACATCTTGAGAATAATGGTTCTTCAATTCGGCGATGATGCGGAGAGCCTGCTCGGTGCCGAACTCCGATGCCGCCCGGATCGTGGCGACCATCTGCCGGATCGTCGTGGGCGTCGCCTCGGCCAGCAGATCCAGCGCCCAGTCCCCCGCGTTGACGATCGCCCTCGCGGCGTTGATCGTCCGGGGAGGGATCACCGTCTCGGCCCGGCTCTGGATCTCTTTTCGCAGCGCGGGCGGCAGTTCCGGCGAAGTCTCCAGACAGGCCAGCGCGAGCAGACAGCGATCGTCGGCGAGTGGGTCGTTCTCGTCGGCGGGTCGTGTCCCCTGCCCGAGCAGACCCCAGAGAAGCTCCTCCCGCATGCGCGGAAAGGCATGGCCCGCCGCCATGACGACCGTCTCGCGCCACTGGTCCTCGTGGGCGTGGTCGACGAGGAACCCGATGTCGTTCTGGGAGACGGCTTCCAGGGCGGCCAGATACTCCTGGAAGGTCCGGTGCACGAAGTCGACCCGGCCGACCACCGGCTCCCGGAGCAGCCCGCTGCGTTCGAGAAGGTGCCGGTAGATCTCCTCGGCCGTCATGCCGCGCAGATCCGTCAGCGAGAGCATCTTCTGCCTGACCCGCTCGGTGACCTCCTCCGTCGGCGCGTCCGACTTGCCGTTCCGGGCCATCCAGTAGGCGATGTCCTGGAGAAAGAGCGTCTTGACCGTCTTGGACAGGACGGCGTCGACCACCAGCCCCTGATCGGTCCCGCGCCTCTCCAGCAGCATGTCGAGGGCGACGTCGTAGAGCTCCATCCGGTTTCCGGGCAGCCGTCCGTGCCGGTCGCGGTTGAGGGCGCACAGCAGCGCGCAGAGCAGCGGCGAGCTCGCGATCAGGCGCAGATGCCCGCGCCGGGAGATCCCTTCGGCCAGGGTCCCGCCGAGGGCCAGGACATCGTCTCTCTCCTCGGCGGAGACCATCCCCGCTGCCACCGCTTCATGCCAGTGCGCGACGCATTCGCGGATCACCGGCGGCGACATGGGCTGGAGCTCGTAGGACACGAAGCCCTCACCGGCGAGCCATGCGGAGTCGATGGCGCCCGGCCGGGAGGTGACGACGTACCGGGCCTGTGGGAAGGCCTGGATGAGCTCGCGGACCCACGCGTGCGCGTCGCGGCGGCGGGCCTCCGGTAGTTCGTCGACGCCGTCGATGAGCACGACCGCGCGGCCGGTCCGCAGGTGCCGCTGCACCCAGCCGCGCGGCATCTCGTCGGCGATGTGCCGCCCGACCTGGACGAGGAAGTCGGCGGGCGCCGGCAGCTCCTGATCGACGAACTGCCGCAGCGGGATGGAGAACGGCACGCAGTCCCGCAGGTCGGCCATGGCGGAAGGAAGATCGCGCAGGGCCGCCCGCACGGCGATCCAGCGCAGCAGCGTGGTCTTGCCCCCACCGGCCTCGCCCCTGATCAGCAGGCGGCGTTCCGCACCGATGATCTCCTCGGTGGATCGCTGGTCGCTCTCGCCCTCGCCGGCGAGCGCCAGATCCACGTAGGCCAGCCGGAGCGGGTAGCGACGACTCGCCTCGGTGAGCGTCGCGCCGAACAGTTCCATGTGGTCGAGGGTGAGTCCCACCTGCCGCCGGTAGTCGAGCTCGAAGTCGACCAGAGGCGCTTCGGGGAGCCGGGCGAGCACCTCTTCCAGGTGCTCGACGATCGCCGTGTCCCGGCGGAGCAACTCGGTCAGCACCCCAGGCTGGAACTCCGGCAGGGACCGGGCCGTCTGCACCAGGAACGCGCAGCACTCCCGCCTCAACCGCAGGTAGAACCCCGCAGCGGAGGTCGAGAGGTCACGCGACAGATCCGGCAGGTGCCGGTCGAGGTAGGCGGCGTCGAGGTCGGCCGCGAACAGGTCCTCGTCGGTGAAGGCGGCCCGTTCGAACGTCAGCCGTACAAGATCGAGAGCGGCCGACCACTCGTGTTCGGGAAGCGAGCCGATCTCGCCCCGCACGAACGGCTCGATCTTGGCCGCGACCGTCTCGGCCATGCGCTCCCCGAGCCGCCGGGTGGCCCGCTGCTGCGCGAACCCGCTCGCCCTGCGGCTCAGGGCGTCGATGCCGTCCTTGGCGATGTCGGCGGCCAGCGCCCGGTCGCCCAGCCACAGCTTGACCGCGCTCTGCACCACGGAGGTGCCCAGGGAGATCGCCGCGACCTCTAACCCGCTCATGCGGGCAAACTACGACTCCGCGGCGATCACATCGAGCGATTGGGCCAGATCCGCCGGATATTCCGCGTTGAAGGCGACCCATTCCCCCGTAGAGGGGTGCTCGAAAGCCAGCGACACGGCGTGCAGCCACTGCCGCCCCAGCCCGAGCCGCGCCGACAGGGTGGGGTCGGCGCCATATTGGAGGTCCCCCACGCAGGGATGACGCATCGTCGACATGTGGACCCGGATCTGGTGGGTCCGGCCGGTCTCCAGGCGGATGTCGAGAAGCGAGGCCGCCCGGAAGGCCTCAAGGGTGTCGTAGTGGGTCACCGACTCCTTGCCCCCGGCCACGACGGCCCACCGGCCGTCTCCGGACGGGTGCCGGTCGATGGGGGCGTCGATGGTGCCGCGCAGCGGGTCCATGTGGCCCTGGACCAGAGCGTGGTACCGCTTCTCCACGGTCCGCTCCTTGAACGCCCGCTTCAGCAGCGTGTAGGCCCGCTCGCTCTTGGCCACCACCATGCAGCCGGTCGTGTTGGCGTCGAGCCGGTGGACGATCCCCTGCCGCTCGGCGGCGCCGCTGGTGGAGACCCGGTGGCCGGTGCCCAGCAGGCCGCCGATGACGGTCGGCCCCGTCCATCCGACGGAGGGGTGGGCGGCCACGCCGATGGGCTTGTTGACCACGACGATGTCGTCGTCCTCGTACAGGATCGTCATCCCGGGGACCGGTTCGGCCACCGGCATGGGAGCCGACGCCGGCGGCGGGATCGTCACGTCGAGCCAGGCGCCGGCCGTGACCCGGTCGGACTTGCCGGCCGGCGACCCGTCGACGAGGACGTCCCCGCCGATGATCAGCTCGGCCGCGCGGGTGCGGGAGAAGCCGAAGAGACGAGCGAGAGCGGCGTCGAGCCGCTCTCCCTCCAGTCCGTCGGGCACGGGCAGGGAGCGCTGGTCAGGCATCCTTGACCGTCCCCTCGCGGGTGCCGTCGATCTGGTAGCCGCGCCACGCCAGGAAGACCGCGAGGACACCGCCGCACACGATCGCCGAGTCGGCCACGTTGAAGATCGGGAACCCCGTCGCCGGGAAGACCTGCACGAAGTCGACCACGTGACCCTGGAACGGCGCCGGTGACCGGAAGATCCGGTCGGTCAGGTTCCCCAGGGCCCCGCCGAGCAGCAGGCCGAGGTCGATCGCCCAGGGCAGGGAGCGGAGCTGCCGCGCCGTGCGGATGATCGCCCCGATCACCACGGCCGCGATGATCGTGAAGACGATCGTCATCCCGGTCCCGATGGAGAACGCCGCCCCCGGGTTCCGGATGACGTTGAAGACCAGCACGTCGGGGATCAGCACCGTCGGCAGCCGGTCTTCAAGGTGCTCGACCACCAGATACTTGGTGATCAGGTCGAAGATGTAGATGAGCACGGCCACGGCGGCGAGAAGCTTGATCCGCCGCGTCCGCGTCGCCTCATCCTGCGTCAGCGGCGTTCCTCCCGCTGCTTGCACGCCACGCAGAGCGTCGCCCTCGGGAACGCTTGCAGACGTTCCTTCCCGATCGGCCGTTGGCACGATTCGCACACCCCATAGGTTCCCGCGTCGATGCGGACGATCGCCCGCTCGTTCTGCGCGAGCAGGTCGCGCGCATTCAGGGTAAGGGCGATCTCACGTTCGCGCTCATAGGTCTTGGCGCCGGCGTCGGCCGGGTCGTCCCCGGCGCCTTCGGAGGAGTTGCCGAGCGCGAGGGACGCCTCGGCACGGGCGATGTCGACCTGCAGGTCCTCGATCTCGGTCAGCAACCGGTCGCGGACGGCGGCGAGTTCGTCGGCGGACCAGACGTCCTCGGTGACGGCGGGCTTGGCCGCTTGCGTGGCCATGGGGCCTCCCAAGTGCAGTGATGGTGCAAGTCCGGGCATCGTAGGTATGCGAAAACAGGATCGGCAATCGACGCGCCGACACTTTTACGCCATCCGTACCGGACGGCTTGCTCCTCCCCCTTTGCCGCATACCTCCGCGCCGAGATGTGGATTCAACACCACCGCCTCGCCGCGTGTTCCGCGCTCCCTACCCCGATATCGGGAAGCCAGCACCCTGCCGCTGCGTTATCTTTGGGAATTGCACGGCATTGATGGGGACGAGTACTCACGCCCCCCTCGCACGAGCGACCCGGGGACGGTGGAAGCCCGGGGCGAGGCGCGTAAGGAAGATCACCCCGGAGCCGCCGGAAGAACGGCATCACGCCCAGTAGAACCGGCACAAACACAGAGGGGGTTCCCCGGCGGGGAGCCAAGGAGGGTGGTACCGCGGGGCCGGAGACGGTCTCGTCCCTCCGCGCCATTGTCCGATGAGCGTGGAGGATCCGTGTCCAGCCACCAGTTCCGCCCCCTGCCCGCGCAGGTCGACCTGCCGCGCCTCGAACACGAGGTGCTGGCGCGCTGGCGCGACGGCAAAGTCTTCGAGCGGTCGCTCGAACAGAACGCCACGGGCCCGTCATGGGTCTTCTACGAGGGCCCCCCGACGGCCAACGGCATGCCCGGCGTCCACCACGTCGAGGCGCGCGTCTTCAAGGACGTCTTCCCCCGCTACAAGTCGATGAACGGCTACCACGTGCCGCGCAAGGCGGGCTGGGACTGCCACGGCCTGCCCGTCGAGGTGGCCGTCGAGAAGGAGCTGGGCCTGTCGGGCAAGCCCCAGATCGAGGCCTACGGCATCGCCGAGTTCAACGCCCGCTGCCGCGAGTCCGTCCTGCGGCACGTCGACGCGTTCGAGGAGATGACCGAGCGGATGGGCTACTGGGTCGACATGTCCCAGGCCTACCGCACGATGGACCCGGCCTACGTCGAGGCCGTCTGGTGGTCGCTCAAGGTCGTCTTCGACAAGGGCCTGCTGTTCCGCGACTTCCGGATCACCCCTTACTGCCCCCGCTGCGGCACCGGCCTGTCCGACCACGAACTGGGCCAGCCCGGCGGGTACGAGACCGTCTCCAGCCCGTCCGTGTACGTCCGCATGCCGGTCACCTCGGGCCGCTTCGAGGGCACGGACCTGCTGATCTGGACGACCACCCCGTGGACCCTCGTGTCGAACACCGCCGTGGCGGTGCACCCCGAGGTCACCTACGTGGTGGCCGAGAAGGAGGGCGAGAAGCCGGTCGTCGTGGCCGAGCCGCTCGTCGGCGCGGCGCTGGGCGAGGGCTGGTCGGTCCGTGAGTCGTTCCTCGGCACGGAGCTGGAGCACACCCCGTACCAGCGGCCCTTCGACCTGGTCGACATCCCCGGCGCCCACTTCGTCGTCCTCGGCGACTACGTCACCGTCGAAGACGGCTCGGGCCTGGTCCACCAGGCGCCCGCCTTCGGCGCCGACGACATGCAGGTCTGCAAGCGGTACGGCCTGCCCGTGGTCAACCCGATCGGCCCCGACGGCCGGTTCCTGCCCGACGTGCCGCAGGTCGGCGGCCAGTTCTTCAAGGACGCCGACGAGGGCCTCACCGAGGACCTGAGGGCACGCGGCCTGCTGTTCCGGGGCTCCCACTTCGAGCACAGCTACCCGCACTGCTGGCGCTGCCACACGCCGCTGCTCTACTACGCGCTCCCCTCCTGGTACATCCGGACCACCTCGGTGAAGGAGCGCCTGCTCGCCGAGAACGAGGGCACCAACTGGTTCCCCGACACGATCAAGAACGGCCGCTACGGCGAGTGGCTGCGCAACAACGTCGACTGGGCGCTGTCCCGGTCGCGCTACTGGGGCACGCCGCTGCCGCTGTGGATCTGCGACGAAGACCACGTGACCTGCGTTGGCTCGCTGAAGGAGCTGGGCGAGAAGGCCGGCCAGGACCTGTCGGCCCTGGACCCCCACCGCCCCTACGTCGACGACGTCACCTTCGCCTGCGACGACTGCGGCGGCGAGGCGCGCCGGGTGCCCGACGTCATCGACGTCTGGTACGACTCGGGCGCGATGCCCTTCGCGCAGTGGGGCGCCCCCCACGTCAACAAGGAGGTCTTCGAGGCCGCCTACCCGGGCCAGTTCATCTGCGAGGCCATCGACCAGACGCGCGGCTGGTTCTACTCGATGATGACCGTCGGGACCCTGGTCTTCGACCGGTCGTCCTACGAGAACGTGCTGTGCCTGGGCCTCATCCTGGCCGAGGACGGCCGCAAGATGAGCAAGCACCTGGGCAACGTGCTGCGCCCGATGCCGCTGATGGACCAGCACGGCGCCGACTCGCTGCGCTGGTACATGGCCACCAGCGGTTCCCCGTGGTCGCCCCGCAGGATCGGGCACGCGGCGCTGGAGGAGATCGTCCGGAAGGTCCTGCTGACCTACTGGAACACCGCGAGCTTCTTCACCCTGTACGCCAACGCGTCGTCGTGGACCCCGGGCGAGTCCCCGGCCGACCGCCCCCTGATCGACAGGTGGGCCCTGGCCGAGCTCAACCGGACGGTGGCCGAGGTGACCGCCGCGCTCGACGTCTTCGACACCGCGCGCGCCGGACGCCGCCTGACGGAGTTCCTCGACGACCTGTCCAACTGGTACGTCCGCCGCTCCCGCCGCCGCTTCTGGAAGGGCGAGGAGTCGGCCTTCGCGACCCTGTACGAATGCCTGGAGACCGTCACCCGCCTGATGGCCCCCCTGGTCCCCTTCACCACCGACTACGTCTGGGAGGCGCTCCGCACGCCCGACGCCCCGTCGTCGGTCCACCTGGCGACCTGGCCGAAGGTCGACGAGGCCCACGTGAACCCGGCGCTGTCGGAGCAGATGGCGCTGGTCCGCCGCCTGGTCGAGCTGGGCCGCTCGGCCCGCGCGTCGTCGTCGGTGAAGACCCGCCAGCCGCTGGGCCGCGCCCTGGTCGGCGCTCCCGGCTGGTCGGCGCTGTCGGGCGAGCTCCGCGACCTGATCGCCGACGAGCTCAACGTGCAGGCCCTGGAGGACATGTCGGGCTTCTCCGCCGACCTGGTCACCTTCACCGTGAAGCCCAACTTCCGGGCCCTCGGCAAGCGCTTCGGCTCGCAGACGAAGCTGGTCGCCGCGGCCGTCGCGGCGGCCGACCCGGCGACCCTGGCCCGCGCGGTCAGGGAGGGCGGCTCGGCCACCCTCGCGGCGGGCGAGCTCGGCGAGGTCACCGTCGGCGGCGACGACCTCATCATCACCGAACAGCCCAAGTCGGGCTGGGCGGTGGAGACGGGCGCCGTCGACACCGGCACGGGCGAGACCATCGCCCTCGACCTGGCCATGACCGACGAACTCCGCCGGGCGGGCCTGGTCCGCGAGGTCATCCGCCTCGTCCAGGACGCCCGCAAGTCGACCGGCCTGTCCATCACCGACCGCATCGACCTGTGGTGGTCGGCCGACGGCGACCTCGCCACCGCCCTGCGCGAGGGCGGCCCCCTGGTCGCCGAGGAGGTCCTGGCCACGTCCTTCAGCGAGGGCTCCGCCGACGGCGCCCCCACCCACGAGGACACCGACCTGGGCCTGAGGTTCCAGCTCCGCAAGGCCTGACCGCAGAACGAAGCCCGGCACCCACCTTCTCGGCAGAGGAGTCCGTGGGGCGCTACAAGGGTCAGAAGAAGGCCCGGCCGAACTGATCGGCCGGGCCTCTTCCATGTCCACTCCACAGAACAATTCCACCGAGATGGTGTAAGCCGGAATCAGCCGGGCAGACGTCTCTGCGGGGTATCACATGGGACAGAAGAAGGCCCGGCCGACCACATCGGCCGGGCCTCTTCGATGCTCCCCCCGACCCAGCCGAACATTTCCGCCGTGACGGTGTAAGCCGGAATCAGCCGGGCAGATGCGTCTGCGGGGCGCTACATGGGTTAGAAGAAGGCCCGGCCGAGGTGATCGGCCGGGCCTCTTCCATGTCCACCCCCAGAACAATTCCCCCGTGATGGTGTAAGCCGGAATCAGCCGGGCAGACGGGTCTGCGGGGCGCTACATGGGTTAGAAGAAGGCCCAGTCGAGGTGATCGACTGGGCCTCTTCCATGTCCACTCCGCAGAACAATTCCACCGTGATGGTGTAAGCCGGAATCAGCCGGGCAGACGTCTCTGCGGGGTATCACATGGGACAGAAGAAGGCCCGGCCGACCACATCGGCCGGGCCTCTTCGATGTGATCCCCGCCGGATCATTTCCCTCGGCACGGTGTAACCCGGCAATCCCCGGGCAGACGTGTCTGCGGGGCGTTGCATGGGATGAAAGAAGGCCCGGTGGAGTTGATCCACCGGGCCTCTTCCGTGAGCAGGCTCAGGATTTGTCGCAGACCGTGCAGGGCGTCAGGCCCGCCTCTTCGGCGGCCGGCAGGGACATGGTCTCGATGCCGTCGTCCTCACCCTTGATCAGGGGGCAGTCGGGCGCGTGGTAGCGCCGGGTGCCCTCCATGACCTTCACCATGGGCGGCGGCAGCTTGCGCTCGACGGTGTCGCCGTCGCGGTCTTCGCCGTCTTCTTCCTCCACGGCCTCAGGGGCCTCCGGAGCGTCCTCGGCCTCGGCGAGGGTGTCGTCAGCCGGGGCGGACGGGCGGGAGAAGGCGTTCCAGGAGGACGAGGCCTCGGGAATCGCGATGGAGGGCTTGCCGCTCCTGGGCGGCGACGCCACCTCGTCAGCGGGCTCGTCGACCTCGGGCTCGGGAGCCTCAGCGGCCTTGGGAGCCTCGGGCTCCGGAGAGTCGACCTTCGGAGAGGCCTTCGCGGCTTCCGGCTCGGCAGGCTTCTGTGGCTCAGCAGGCTCGCGGTGCTCGGCGCGCTTCTGCGGCTCAGCAGGCTCGCGCGGCTCAGTGCGCTTCTGCGGCTCGGTCGACTTCACCGGCTCGGCGGGCTTCTGCGGCTCGGCGGGAGCGGCGGCGAAGGAGGGCACCGCGCTCTTGGGCTCGGGTTCGACCTTGGCGTAGGGATTGACCCGGGTGACGGGCTCGGCCTTGGTCTCGGCGGGACGCACCGGCTCGGGCCAGCCGCCCGGCGACGCGGGCCGCCTCGGGGCCACCGGCTCGGGCCACCCGGTCGAGCCGGAGTCGGCGCGGAAGACGGCCGTGGTGTCGGAGGACTCCAGCGACGGCGCGGCCGGAGGGGCCACAGGGGGAACGACGGTCGGGGGGACGACAGGAGGGGTGGAGGCGGCCGGAGGCACCGGTCCGGCGCGCCCGGGGGTGTCGGCCGGCTCCACCCTCGCTTCCTGGACCGTGGTGGCCCAGGTGTCGTCTGTGGCTGCGTCGACGACGCAGGTCGTGCAGGGCGAGAAGCCCTCTTCCCTGGCCTCCTCGACCGTCAGTTCCTCGGTCTCGCGGCCGACGAGCTGGCGGCAGCCGGAGCGGTGGAACCTCTTACGGCCAGGGATGACCAGGACGATCGAGTCGGGCCCCAGCCCGGGGACGGGCATCGGGGCGGACACGGTCGGGTTGGGCGGATAGGCAGGGGAAGCCGGCGGCGTGGGAGGCACGACCGTCGGCGCACCGTAGACCGGCATTCCGGCGTGGGCCATCTGCGGCATCAGCTGCGGGGCGACGGCGGCGTGATGGGCCTCGACAGCGGCCCGGCCTCCGGCGGGGAACAGCTCGTGACGCCTCAGCAGCGCCCCGATCAGCAGACAGACCGCGCTCAGCACGCTGATCACGATCGACCACATCACGAGGAATGCCATCCCGAGCACGACACCGGCGATCAGGAGCACGATCGCCGCGAGAACAAGGGCGGCACTGACAAGGATCACGGGGGGCGGCCTTCCGAACTACCTGTACGCGGTGCGAGAAGCGTTAACCCTACCGGCGGTCGCCGTGAGAGCCGTCGGGGGCGGGGAAGCCTCCGGTGTGCTGCTCGGTGGCGAACGGGTTGGGGACGGCCTGGATCTGCGGGCCCGGAGCGACGGCGTGAGCCATCTGCGGCTGGCCCTGCTGACCCTGCTGCATGGCGGGGTTTCCGACGATCGGGAACCCGCCGCTGCCCTCGGCCTGGACGTTGAGCTCGGCGAGCTGGTTCTCCAGGTAGAGCTTCAGGCGGCTGCGGTATTCACGCTCGAAGCTGCGCAGCTCGTCGACCTTGCGCTCGAGCTCGTCGCGGGTCTGCACCAGCGAGCCCATCGCCTGGCGGTGCCGCTCCTGAGCGTCACGCTCCAAAGTCTCGGCGCGCGCACGCGCGTCACCGATGACCTGCTCGGCCTGGCGGCGGGCCTTGCCGAGAACCTCGTCGGCCTCGCGGCGGGCGCGGGTGACGGTCTCGTCGGCCTCCCGGCGGGCGTCGGCGATCGCCTGGTCAGCGGTCTGCTGGGCCAGGGCGAGCACGCGGGCCGCGGTGTCCATGTTGTCTTCGGCGGGCGGGAGCCCCATGCCGACGGGGACCGGCTCGGGGCGCTGGGGCTCCGGCTGGCGCATCGGCTCGGGGGCGATCATGTCAGGCTTGGGCTCGGCGACGGGGGCGGGGGCCATCTGCATGCCGCCCATGGCCATGCCGCCGGGAACCTTGCCCCGGAGACACTCGGCCAGCTTGGCGCGCAGCTCCTCGTTCTCCTGGATGAGGCGGTCGAGCTCTGCCTCGACCTCGTCGAGGAAGGCGTCCACCTCTTCTTCGTCGTAGCCCGGTCGCAACCGGGTGGTACTGAACTGCTTGTTCCGCACGTCGGCGGGCGTCAGCGGCATTTGGGTCTCCTTGGCGCGCTTGGAGTCTGTCCGGAGGGACGGTACCCGATCAACGAAGCGCGGACACGACTTGGATCAAGACCAAGACCACAATGAACAGCACTGTGAAGCTTAGGTCAAAGGCCACCGTACCCAACCTGAGGGGAGGAATGAAACGGCGGAGAAACTTGAGAGGTGGGTCGGTGGCGGTGTATGTGGCCTCCGCCAGGACCAGCACCGGACCCCTTGGCCTCCAGGCCCGGGCGAACGCCTGGACCGTCTCGAAGATCATCCGTCCGATCAACAGGACCAGGTAGAGGGCCAGGACAGCGACCAAGATCTCACTAACGATCCCCACGGTCGAGCCTCGCCTCCGTCCAGGTCCGCTTCCTCCGGGCGTTCAGGCCGCCGGGGAGCCGCTCACTGTTCATACACGGAACTCTAGCTCTGGTTGAAGAAACCGCGTTCCGCGATCCGTGCCTTGTCCTCAGCCGTCACCTCGACGTTGGCCGGGGACAACAGGAACACCTTGTTGGTAACACGTTCAATGCTGCCGTGCAGGCCAAAAATCAGACCTG
Organism: Herbidospora cretacea; assembly: GCF_001570605.1. Taxonomy (GTDB): domain Bacteria; phylum Actinomycetota; class Actinomycetes; order Streptosporangiales; family Streptosporangiaceae; genus Herbidospora; species Herbidospora cretacea. Next base: position 121,344 of record NZ_BBXG01000026.1, read on the forward strand.
CCGCAAAATCGACGAGTCGCTTCGCGTCACTGTCAACCATTTCGGTCAGATTCATGATGACCGGGGTGCCTTCACGGAAGTGCTCCCCGATCGTGCGCGCCTCGTTGTAGGTACGAGGATGGAGCGTGGTAATTCGCGCCAGATCGGTCGTACGCCGCTCGATCACGGCCGCCGAGGGTCGCGGCGCCGGAACGGGCGACTCGTCGCCTCCATCACGGCCCTGGGTGCCCTGCGGGTTGAAGTCGCCAGGGATGTCGTAGTCGTCGCCGAACTCGTCGGCGTACTCGCGGTATCGGTCGTAACGGTCGTCGTCCTCCACGAGACCGAGGTAGACCGCCATCTTGCGCATCGCGCCGGCCATCGCTCCGTCGTCCTCCGTCTACCGTGCCCATGGCTGAAGGTCCGTGTCGGCCGTCCGCGTCTTTCGCGCTGGCGAACCGCTGATCGTACCTACTTGTTACTCGGGGGACATTACCTGACGAAGGGCTTCCGGCGGCCGAGCAACGCCGTACCGACTCGCAGGTGTGTCGCGCCGTTCGCTATCGCTTGGGGCAGATCGCCGCTCATGCCCGCCGAAATGATGTTCGCCTGGTGATGATCCTTTTGTACGGCTTGCGCCACCCCGTACAACCGGGCGAAAGCCGGAGCCGGGTCCTCCCCCAGCGGCGCCACTCCCATGACGCCCCGCAGCGACAGCCCCGGAAGGGCGGCCAGCGCGTCGGCGAGCGGAAGGACGTCGGCGGGAAGGGCGCCGCCGCGGCCCGCCCGGCCGTCGAGCGACACCTGGATGAGGCAGCCGATCTCCCGCCCGGCGCGGACGGCCTCGCGGGACAGCGCCTCGGCGAGGCGGAGCCGGTCGACACCGTGGATCATGTCGGCGTAGGCGGCCACGGACCGGGCCTTGTTGGTCTGCAGCTGGCCGATGAAGTGCCAGGTCAGCGCCAGATCGGCGCATTCGGCGGCCTTGACGGCGGCCTCCTGGTCGCGGTTCTCCCCCATGTCGGCGACGCCGAGCCCGGCCAGCAGGCGGACGTCGGAGGCGGGGTAGGTCTTGGTGACCGCGATGAGCGTGATCTCGGAGCGGGACCGGCCTGCGGCGGCGCACGCGTCGGTGATGCGGCGTTCGACCTCGGCCAGCCCCGCCGCGATCTCCTCACCCCGGGGGGAGGGTGCGGCGTGGGTCATGGATGAGCGGTTACTTCAGGAAGTCGGGCACGTCGAGTTCGTCTTCCTGCTCCTCGAAGACGACCGGGCGGCGCGGCACCGGCTGGGTGACCTTCGACGTGATCGGGGTCGGCGGCTCGGTCGGGCGCGGGATCGCGAACGGGCCGGTGCCCGACGCGCTCTGCTGCTCGGGCCGGGACTCGGCCGACTCGCGGCCGAAGTGGCCGGTCGACACGTTGGCGTCACGGTCGGACTGGACCGGCGCGGGCGCCGGGGACGACTGCGCGGGCTGCTGGGCCGGGGCGGCCGGCGGCGAGGCCGGGGCGGCGGCGACCGGGCGGATCGGCTGGGCCGGCTGGGCGGGAGCCGGGCGCGGGGCCGGGGCCTCGACGCGCTGCTCGGGCTTCGGCTTGGGAGACGGCGCGACGAACGACGACAGCGCCGGGCGCTCCCGCGTCGGC
>NZ_BBXG01000027.1 GCF_001570605.1 Herbidospora cretacea
CTACCTGCACACCGCCATCGACGACCACACCCGCCTGGCCTACATCGAAGTCCTGACCGACGAGAAAGGCACCACCTGCGCCGCCTTCCTCACCCGGGCCGCGGCCTTCTTCGCCAGCCAGGGCATCACCCGCATTCAGCGGGTGATGACCGACAACGCCAAGAACTACCGGATCAGCCACGCCTTCCAGCAGGCCTGCACCGCACTGGGCGCACGGCAGAAGTTCACCCGCCCGCACTGCCCATGGACCAACGGCAAAGCCGAACGCCTCAACCGCACCATGGCCACCGAATGGGCCTACCGCCAGCCTTACGCCAGCAACCAGCACCGCACCCAAGCCCTCGGCCCCTGGCTGGAGTACTACAACACCAGCCGCCCCCACTCAGCCCTCGGCGGCAAGCCGCCCATCAGCCGACTGTCACCAAGTTCATGACCAAGTACATCTAGAGCGCAGCCCGCAGTCGTGCGAAACGGCCCCATCCGGCGCGGAGGGGCCGTTTCCGCATGCCCGGGCCCGCCCGCCATACCGGATCGGTCTTGTCTGTTTGCGCCAGAGCCGACGCGCGCCTGCAAGAACACCGCGTAGGACCGTCACGATTTGCATGACTCTGCGTCGAAAGTCACGGTGATGCGCGATATTGCGGGGCATCGTTTTCGTCGCCGCTGTAAAGTCGCTGTGAGATAGCAGGCAAGTGATCATGGTGCCGCGATGAATGATCATTCTGCCCCCCTGGTCGGCCGGCGGGACGTGCTGAATGATCTTCGGGGGTCGCTGGACGCGATCGTGAGCGGGGAGTTCCGGCTGCTCGCGCTCGTCGGCGAGCCCGGAGCCGGGAAGACCCGGCTGCTGGCCGAGCTCGAGAAGCTGGCCGAGGAACGCAACTGCCTGACACTGTGGGGCAGGGCCGCCGAGTTCGAGCAGGTCATGCCCTTCTCCGCGCTGGTCGACGCGCTCGACGGCCACCTGGAGTCGGTCGAAAACGACGACCCGCTGCTGGCCTCGGTGTTCCCCGCGCTCGGAGCGACGGCCAAGCCCTCCGACGACGTCTCGGCGCTGGCCCGCTACCGGCTCTACCGCGCCGTCGCGCACCTCCTGACGCGCATCGCCCGGCCCCGGGGGCTGGTGCTGGTGCTCGACGACGTCCACTGGGCCGACGAGGCGACGGTCGAGTTCCTCGACCACGTCAGCCGCCACTCCCCCAAGGCGTCGCTGCTGGTCGTGGTGGCCTACCGGCCGAAGCAGGCGCCGGCCCGGCTGGCGCTCGGCGGCACCCAGGTCACGATCGGGCCGCTGTCGGAGGAGGAGGCGGGCGAGCTGCTCGGCCCCTACGTGACCCGCAGCCGCAAGAAGGCCCTCTACGACGCCAGCGAGGGCTACCCCTTCTACTTACAGGCCCTCGCGCGGGTCGAGACCGGCGACGTCCTGCCCGGTTCCAAGAACGACGCGCTCGCCCTGGAGCTGCGCGACCTGTCCGGCGACGCCCTCAGGGTCGCCCAGGGCGCGGCGGTGGCCGCCGACGAGTTCGAGGCCGAGCTGGCCGCCGTCGCGGCGAAGGTGCCGCTGGCCTCCGCGCTCGACGCGCTCGACGAACTGGCCGGCCGCGACCTGGTCCGCACCGGCGCGGGGGGCCGCTTCCGGTTCCGCCACCCCCTGGTCCGCCAGGCCGTGTACGAATCGGCGAAACCCGGCTGGCGGCTGTCGGCCCACCAGCGGATCGCCGAGCGCCTGGCCGCCGTCGACGCCCCCGCCACGCTGCGCGCCCACCACGTGGAACGCTCTGCCTCCTTCGGTGACCGCGACGCGGTGGACGTGCTGGTCAAGGCCGCCCGTCAGGTCGCCACCACCGCCCCGGCGACCTCGGCCCACTGGCTGCAGGTCGCCCTCGGGCTGCTGCCCGACTCCACCGACCGGCTCGACCTGCTGCTGGAGCTGGCCCGCAACCAGACCGTCAGCGGACGGCTGACCGAGGCCAGGGCGACCGCCTACGAGGTGCTGCGGCTGCTGCCGCGCGACGACTACTCCCGCCGGGGCATGGCCGCCCGATTCTGCGCCCTGGTCGAACGGCTGCTCGACCGGCCGGGCGAGGGCCGGGCCGTGCTGGTCTCCGAGCTGCGCGAGATCCCCGAGCCCCGCCTTCCGGCGGCGCTGCCGATGCGGCTGCGCCTGGTCGCCGAGAGCCTCATGCGCGGCGACCACCGGGCCGCCCAGGCGGTGCTCGACTTCATGCCCGACGACAGCGACGACCCCGGCCTGCGGCTGGCCATCGCGATGCTGCGACCGATGACCGCCTACGCCGGCCACCGCGTGGAGGAGGCGCTGCGGCACGTCGCCGCCGCGCAGGCGCTGGCCGACGCGACCCCGGAGATCCACCAGCTCGCCTGGATGGACACCGTCGCGTGGATGTGCTGGGCGGAGATCTGGCTCGGCCACCAGCGCCCGGCGCTCGCCCGGCTGGAGCGGGCCATCGCGGCGGTGAAGGCGACCGGGCAGACGTTCATCCTCACCAACATGCTGGCCGGGCTGGCCAACCTGCACGGCGTGTTCGGCAGCATCACCGAGGGCCTGGTCGCCGCCGAGGAGTCGGCCGAGATCGCCCGCCTGCTCAACTCCGGGTACGCCGGCGTCGTCGCCCTGGCCCAGCAGAGCCTGCTCGCCGGGGCGGCCGGTGACGAGCAGGACGCCATCCGCCTCGGCCACACCGCCGTCACCTCGGGCTTCAGCACCCACGAGTGGCACGGCGCGCAGGCCCGCTACGCCTACGCCACCGCCCTGGCCCGCGCGGGGCGCATCGACGAGGAGGCGATCGCGGCGGTCGAGGAGGCGTTCACCGGCGACCGGCTCGAAGAGTTCAGCATGCTGGCCTTCTGCGAGACGATGGCCGCCGCCCACGCCGCCAGGAACGAACCGGCGCAGGCGGTGGCCTGGGCCGGCCGGGCGGCCACGATGGTCCGCCCCGAGCTGGAGTTCACCGACGGGCTGGCCCGGCTCGCCCGCGCCCACGTGACCCGCGACGCCGAGGCCGAGGAGCTGGCCGCCACCGCCGCCGAGGTCCTGACCAAGGCCGGCCGCCGCTACGACGCCGGGCGCGCGCTCCTGCGGGCCGGGGTGGCGTGTGTCGACGCCGGGCGCAAGAAGGCCGCGCTGCCCTATCTCGACGCGGCGTGCGAGATCTTCACCGCGGTCGGGGCCGGCGGGCTGGCCGCCGCGACCCTCCGGGAGCAGCGCCGGGCGGGCCGGCGCCCGGCGACCAAGAAGGCCGCCGGGGCCCACGGTCTGACCGGGCGCGAGCTGGAGATCGCCCGCCTGGTCGCGCAGGGCTGCGGCAACCAGGAGATCGCCGACCGGCTGCACATCTCCGTACGCACCGTCGAAACCCACCTGACCAGGGCGTTCGAGAAGCTCGGCGTGAACTCGCGCGGCAGTCTGACGGCCACGCTCGCCCAGCTCGGCTGAATGTACGAGTTTTCCACGATGTAGGGGTGTGCCCCCTATTGGCATTGTGGGATCCGAGAGGAGGCAGCTCATGCGCATAGCCCGGTTCACCAACGACGGCGTCAGCGACGCCGAGATCAGCATGTACCCGTTCCCGACCGACGACGGCCTGGGACTGGAACTGACGAGGTTCTTCCGGGCCGACTGCGACGACGTCGTGCTGCTGCTGCACGGGCTGCCCGCCTCCACCGACATGTTCATCATGCCGGAGCACGTCAACCTGGTGACCTACCTGCTCGGCAACGGGCTGACCGACGTCTGGTCCCTCGACTTCCGGATGAGCTGCCGCCACCCGTACGACACCGAGACCCACCGCTTCACCCTCGACGACATCGCGCTGTTCGACCACCCGGCCGGGCTGGCCGAGCTGCGCCGCCACATCGGGCCGCACAAGCGCATCCACGTGATCGCGCAGTGCCTCGGGTCGGTGTCGTTCATGATGAGCCTGGCCGCCGGGCTGGTCGACGGGATCGCCAGCGTCACCTCCAACAGCGTCGCCCTGGTCACCCGCGTGCCGGCCTGGTCGAAGCTGAAGCTGGCGTTCGGGCCGGGCTTCTTCGACTACGTCGCCGGGGTGCCGTTCCTCGACCCCCGGTTCGGCGACGCGCCGCCGATGACGCGCGGCTGGATGATCTCCCGGATGGTGTCGCTGTTCCATCGGGAGTGCGACGTGCGCTCGTGCCACATGATCAGTTTCATGTGGGGCGCCGGGAACCCCGGGCTGTGGAGCCACGAGAACCTGGCCGAGGAGACCCACCGCCGGGTGGCCGACCTGTTCGGCGCCAACGGCCTCCACTACTACCGCCACATGCGGCGGATGACCCGCGCCGGTCACGCGGTCAGGCACGACGACAGGTTCCGCGAACTGCCCGAGGACTATCTGGAGGCGGCGGCCGACATCGACGTGCCGGTGCTGTTCCTCACCGGCGACCGCAACCACGTCTTCACCGACTCCAACGTCGTCTGCCACGAGGTCATGTCGCGGCAGAGCCCGGGGCTGCACGAGCTCCGGGTCCTCCCCGGCTACGGCCACGTCGACCCGATCATCGGCAGGAACGCGCACGTCGACGTCTTCCCGCACATCGTCGACTTCATCGAGAGGCGGGGCCGTGGAGCACGTTGACGCGGTCGTCGTCGGCTCCGGCTTCGGCGGCGCGGTGGCGGCCTACCGGCTGGCCGAGGCGGGACTGTCGGTGGTCGTGCTCGAACGCGGCCGCCCCTACCCGCCCGGCAGCTTCCCGCGCAGCCCCGCCCAGATGGGCCGCGCGTTCTGGGACCCGGCCGAGGGCCTCCACGGCATGTACGACGTGTGGAGCTTCGGCTCGTGCGACTCGATCGTCTCCAGCGGTCTGGGCGGCGGCTCGCTCATCTACGCCAACGTGCTGCTGCGCAAGGACGAGGAGGCGTTCGTCCACGAGTCGCCGCTGCCGGGCGGGGGCTACGAGCACTGGCCCGTCGGCCGCAGCGACCTCGACCCCCACTACGACGAGGTCGAGCGGATGCTCGGCGCCGTCACCTACCCGATCGACCGCCCGGCCTACCGCGACACGCCGAAGACGCGGGTCATCCAGGACGCCGCGGCCGAACTGGGCCTCGACTTCTCGATGCCGCCGCTGGCGGTCAGCTTCGCCCCCAAGCCGGGCGCCGAGCCGGGCCTCGGCCTGCCGATCGTCGAGCCCGAATACGGCAGCCTCCACGCGGCCGGCCGCAAGACCTGCCGCCTGTGCGGCGAGTGCAACATCGGCTGCAACGAGGGCGCCAAGAACAGCCTCGACCACAACTACCTGGCCGCCGCCCGGCACCTGGGCGCCGACATCCGCACCCTGCACGAGGTGAAGACGATCACCCCGCGCACCGGCGGCGGCTACGACATCGGCTTTCTCCAGCACGACCCCCTGACCGGCCCTCACTCGATCAGCTGCGACGCGCTGGTGCTGGCCGCGGGGACGTACGGCACGGTGAAGCTGCTGCTGTCGAACCGGCACGCGCTGCCCGGCATGAGCCACCTGCTCGGCACCCGGTTCTCCGGCAACGGCGATCTGATCGCGTTCCTGCTGCGGGCCAAGGGGCGGTCCGTGGCGGCGTCGAAGGGACCGGTCATCACGAGTGTGGTCAGGTTGCCGGGGTCGACGTACATCCAAGACGCAGGCTTTCCCGCCTTCGTCGACTGGATAGCGGAGGCCGCCGACGTCGGCGACGAGTTCAAGCGGGCGGCCAGGTTCGCGCTGGAGCGCGTACGGGGCCTGGTCACCCGCGACCACAACCTGTCGGCCGAGCTGGCCCGCCTCATGGGGAGAGGCGAGCTCTCGGACCGGTCGCTGCCGATGCTGGCCATGGGCCGTGACGTGCCCGACGGCATTCTGCGGCTCGCGGGCGACCGGCTGGTGCTCGACTGGACGGCCGAGACCAGCGACGCGTATTTCGGGCAGGTGCGCGGCGCGATCCGCCGGATAGGCGACGTGCTGGGCGCCGACTACTCCGACGCGCCGCTGAAGCGGGTGGTCACCGTCCACCCGCTCGGCGGCGCGCCGATGGGCCGCCACCCGGGAGAGGGCGTCATCGACGCCGACGGCCAGGTCTTCGGCCACGAGGGCCTGTACGTCGCCGACGGCGCCGCCATGCCGGGCCCGGTGGGGGCCAACCCGGCCCTGACCATCGCGGCCATGGCCGACCGGCTGGCCACCAGGCTGGCCGACCGAATGATCACGACGAAGAAGGCACGTCTGATGGGAATCCGCACGGTCACCTCGCTCTCCTTCACCGAGGAGATGCGCGGGTCGCTCGACGGCAGCGACCCGATCAGCTTCCGGATCACCATCACGGCCGACGACGTCGACCGCTTCCTCGCCGAGCCAGAGCATCCGGCACGGGCCGAGGGATGGATAGACGCCGCTGTCTGCGGGGGCCGGCGTCCCATCGAGCGGGGCTGGTTCAACCTCTTCGCACCGGGAGAGGCGCCCGATCGCCGGGAGATGCGGTATCTGCTGCACTTCCACGACGGCGAGGACCGGCCCCGCACACTGGCGGGGGTCAAGCACGTCGAGCACGGGCCGCCCACCCGGCTCTGGCTCGACACCTCGACCCTGTACACACGGCTGCTGGAGGGCCACGTGCGGGAGGACGACGAGGCCAAGCCGCTCGGGCTGGGCACCATGCACATCTCGCCGTCCGACCTGGCGCGCATGCTGACGACGTTCAAGACGACGGGGCCCGACGGGCTGTCGGCGCTGGCCCGGTTCGGCAGCTTCTTCCTCGGCGAGCTCTGGGACATCTACGGCCCGGGGCGCTAGTCCGCGGTCCGGGGCGCGGGCGCTGTAAGGGGACCGCGCCCCGGACCGCTTCTTCTCAGGACCCCGCCCAGGGGTCGAAGTCGACGGCGAGGGGCTCCTGCGGGGGCCGCTTCTCCTCCGGCACGTGCTGGAGATTGACCCGGATGCGGGTCCACGTGGACGAGCGGCCGCGCATGGAGTCGACGAGGACGTCGGCGGGCAGGAGCAGCGCGGCCGCTTCCGGGTGGCGCTCCTTCCACCTCTCCAGCGCGGCGAGCGCCGGTTCCTTCTTCTCGGAGCGGGCGATCTCGATCACCGGGAAGACCTTCGGGTTCTTCGGGCGCGGCCCCTGCGCCTCGGCCAGCGCGAGCAGCGGGTCGAGTGAGCCCTCGACGCCGTCCATGGCCTCCCACGGGTCGCCGCGCTCCTCGAAGCGGGCCGTGACCGTCTCGATCGTGAACGCCGTGGGGTCGCACCCAGGCACCTCGTCCCACGTCAGCGGGGTGGACACCCAGCCGGTCGGGCGGACGGAGTAGGCGCTGACCGTGGTGCGGTCGCGGGCGTTCTGGTTGAAGTCGACGAAGACGCCCTGGCGCTCCTCCTTCCACCAGTGGGAGGTGGCGATCTCCGGGGCGCGGCTCTCGACCTCGCGGGCCACCGCCTCGGCGGCCCTGCGCACCTGCGGGTAGGTCCAGCGGGGCGCGATCGGCGCGTAGACGTGGAACCCCCGCGACCCGGACGTCTTCGGGAACGGCGTCAGCCCGTGTTCGACCAGCACGTCACGGGCGAGCAGGGCCACCTGGACGATGTCCTCCCACGGCACGCCCGGGACCGGGTCGAGGTCCACGCGCAGCTCGTCGGGGTGGTCCATGTCGGGGAAGCGCACCGAGTGGGGGTTCAGGTCGACGCAGCCGAGGTTGACGCACCAGGCGATGGTGGCCAGGTCGCGCCCGACGACCTCCTCGGCGCTGCGCCCGCTCGGATAGCGGAACTCCGCGACGTCGATCCAGTCGGGCCGCTTGGACGGCGCCCGCTTCTGGAAGAACGGCTCCTCCTCCACGCCGTGCACGAACCGCTTGAGCACGGTCGGCCGGTCGGCGACGCCGCGCAGGGCTCCCCCGCCGACCGCCAGGTAGTAACGGACCAGGTCGAGCTTGGTGTGGCCGGTGCGCGGGAAGACCACCCGATCGGGATTGGTGATCGTCACCTCGCGCCCGCCGGCCTCCACGATCTCCGCGCCGGACATGGATTCACCCTACTTCGGCGTCGATCTCCGCTCTCGCGGGCATGGAGGTCGACGCGCCGGGCCGCTGGACCGACAGCGCGGCGGCCGCGGTGGCGAACTCCAGGCACTCCCGGGCCGGACGGCCCTCCGTCCGCGCGACCGCGAACGCCCCGGCGAAGGTGTCCCCGGCGGCGGTCGTGTCGATCGCGTCCACCTTCCGGCCGGGCACGCGGAGGCGTGAGCCGTCCCGTGAGCCGTAGATCGCCCCGTCGGCACCAATTGTGACGACAACTTCCGGAACCAGCGTCAGAAGCGCTTCCAGCGCCTCCCCGGGCGTTGTGAGACCGGTGATGGCTGCCGCTTCGTGCTCATTGGGCAGGAGAAGCCCCACGGCGTCGAGAAGTTCGCGGGGCAGCGGCACGGCCGGGGCGGGCGTCAGCACCACCAGACCGGGGAAGCCGCGCGCCGCCGCGACCACGGCGGGCATCGGGAGTTCGAGCTGCAGCAGCAGCGCGTCGCCGGTGAGGCCGGCCGCGTCCCGCTCCGTCACCGCGCCGTTGGCGCCCGGCACCACGATGATCGAGTTGGCCCCGCCGTCCTGGACGACGATGTGGGCGATCCCGGAGGGCCCCTCGACCGTCCGGAGTCCGGCGGTGTCCACACCTGACCGGTCGAGCGCCTCCCGGAGTTCGCGCCCGAACCCGTCGTCGCCCACCGCGCCGACGAAACGGACGTCTCCTCCCGCGCGTGCCGATGCAATTGCTTGGTTGGCTCCCTTACCCCCGCAGATCGTGCGGAATGAACGACCTGATACGGTCTCTCCCAGCTCAGGGGCCTTTTCCACGTATGCCACAAGATCCATATTGGCGCTGCCGAAGACAGTGATCATGGGATCAATGCTCCTCTCTGTGAACGACTCGGCCCGTCGACTCCACGAAATCACCCGCTTGGTCCTAGAATCCGCCGGTGTGAACGAAGGTCATGACGTTCCGGCGAAGCTCCCGACTCGGGAGCGCTCGTCCCGCCCGGGTGGAGGCGGCCGCCACCGGCGCCCGCTGCCCGTCACCCTGCCGCCCGACGCGCCCGTGCTGGTGCTCGCGGTCCCGGGTGCGCTCGACGACGTCGTGACCGAACTGGCGCACACCATCCGCGTCGACAACCCGACCCTGGACCTGCGCCTGATCTCGCTCAGCGACGGAGGCGCCGACGCGGCCAAGGAGTTCGCCGCCATCGGCAACGCCCGCTCCGCCGAGGGCCACGCCGCGATCGTGGTCCCCCTGGTCACCGGCCCCCACCCCCGCGTCGTCCGCGCGGTCCGCGAGGCCGCCCGCGAGAGCGAGGCCGACGTCGTGGTCACCGACCCGCTCGGCCCCCACCCGCTGCTCGCCGAGGCGCTGCACGTCCGCCTGGCCGAGCGCGGCCTGGCCCGCGCCGACCGCATCCGCCTGTTCAACGTCACCTCCCCCGTCGACGGCATCATCGTGGCCACGGTCGGCGGCGACGAGTCCGCCCGCGGCGCCGACGCCACGGCGGTCCTGCTGGCCGCCCGGCTGGCCCTCCCGGTCGTCCCGGCCGCCTTCGACGGCCGTCCGACGGTGGCCGACGCGGCCGAGCGGCTGCGCAACATCGGCGCCTCCCGCATCGCCCTGGCCCCGTTCATCATCGGCCCGGAGGCCGACGCCGAGCGGGTGAGCGCCCTCACCGAGGGCTACAACTGCGCCGCCCCGCTGGGCGCCCACGAAGCCGTCGGCCGCCTCGTGACCCTGCGCTACGGCACCGTCCTGGGCAGCCTCGACCCCGACTACGACGAGGAGTACACCGGCGAGGACGAGCCCCGCTAGGGCAGCCGGCGGCGGCCGGGGAAACCCAGCGTCGTCAGGTGGTACCAGGCCAGCGACGACTCGCCCTCCAGCCAGCACAGCCGGACCGACTCGCCGTCGAGCACCGACGGGAAGTCGATGAGGAACGGCGCGATGCCCTTCACCTCGATCCCGGTCTCGGTGAACCAGCCGATCGACTCGGCCAGCCGCGCCTCCAGGCCCTTCGCCTCGGCCACCCCGCCCAGCCGCGAGTGGCCGCCGGTCTGGAGGTCGTGGGTCAGCTCGGCCAGGTCGGCGCGCAGGTCGACCAGGACGGCGGCGCGGGCCAGCACGTCGGGCATGAGGGAGTCGGCCTCGTCGAGGTCGAAGGTTCGGTCCATCTAGAGATCATTCACGGTGTCGCGGAGGATCGTCCAGCCGAACGCGTCGTCCTCGGTGCCCGTGTGGTCACGGGAGAACCTCCCCGCCTCCGCGGCGACGTCGGACAGCCGCCAGCGCAGCCCGTAGAGGTCGAGCAGCCACGGGAGCGCGCCCTCGGTCTCCCCGAGCAGCCACAGGTCCCGCTCGGGGTGGCTGATGAGGGCGGTGTCCCAGTCGATGAGCCGCCAGCCCTCGGTGGTGCGCATCGTGTTGCCCGGGTGGGGCTCGCCGTGCGTCAGCACCATCCGGTCACGCAGGTTCAGGGCGTCGCGCACGAGGGCGTCGTACCGGCGGAAACGGGTTTCGAGCACCTCGGCGCGGCTCGCGAGCAGGTCGGCGGCGCGGGCCCCGAACGGGCCCCGCCCGGGGGTGAAGGCCAGCGCGGCGTCGCGGCCGTGGATCCGGAAGGTGTCAAGGCGGGCCTGACAGAACGGCGATCGGTGCACCTCGCGGACCATGCGGAGGGTCTCGGCGCGGTGTTCGGGCGAGCTGAACTCGCCCCAGGCGAAACTCTCCCCGGTCAGGTACGGGTAGAGCTGGAGCGTCCACCGCCCGACGGTCACCAGAGGGGCGGCCGGCGCGACCCCGACCGAGGGGGGCACCGCGCTGAGTGCCGCCGCCAGCGCCTCGTGGGGCTTGTCGTCGGCGGTCACGAACCACGTCTCGCCGATCTTCCAGTGGTGGCTGCCGAAGCCGACGGGCAGGTAGTCGAGCCCCTCGACATCCAGATTCCATGACTCCGCGATCACAGTCCGGAGAAGATCGGCTGGGAGTTCCCGGGGAGGCGTGAGCATGACAGGAGTACTAACAGAGTGACGGTTGATCCACCAAACAGCCTTATATAACGTGACATTTTATGAAACGCCCCCTCAGGCTGCTGGTCGCGGCAGCGCTGCTCGCACCCCTCGCCTTAACGAACGCCACCCAAGCGTTCGCCGCCGAACCCCTGCCCGACACGGAGACCCCGTGGCGGTACGACCACTGGCCCCAGACCCAGCCCTGGCAGCAGGACGAGCCCGCCGCCATGCTGCGGACCCTCGGCGACCACGCGGACATGCCCAAGCCGATCGACCCGCAGAACTGGGAAAACCCCGACAACATGACGTGGTCGGACTACAAGAAGCCCCCCGGCACCAACTGGAACGACCCGAACGTCCAGGGCAGCGACCGCACCTTCAAGGGCGCCCTGGTCCTGCTGGACTACCCGAACCAGCCGTTCGTCGTGACGCAGCCGCAGGGCTCGACGGTCTTCAAGAACCCCTCCGCCCAGGCTCACGACATCCCGCGTGACCAGGTCGCCAAGTTCTACCAGGACTTCCTGAACACCCCGAACGACCTCAACAAGGGTCACACCATCCACGAGTACTGGATGGAGGACTCCGGCGGCCGCATCGGCGTCGACCTGACCGGCTTCGGGCCGTACATGATGCCGGGCAAGGACCACGAGTACGCGCTGGAGTACCAGCGCACCGCGTGCCCCGCCGGGGACACCTGCAACAAGAACCTGCGCAACGACGGCAACGCGGCCTGGCTCGCCGCCGTCGGCCAGGAGGTGCTCGACCAGTTCGACTTCGTCTTCTTCCTCAGCGCCGGCCAGGACGAGTCGTCCACCTGGCAGGAGTTCGGGATGATGAAGTTCCCGACCAAGGAGGACGTGACCGACGAGTTCGGTCCCGAGGACCCCGCCCTGCCCAACTGGTCGGCCACCCGCTACGTCGACTGGACCTCCTGGCAGGCCGGCTCGACCTTCTGGCCGAACGCCCGCTTCGGCGTCGACTCGGTCCAGGCCGAGAGCTCGGGCATGGGCGTCTACGCCCACGAGCTGTCGCACATCTTCGGCATCGCCGACAACTACAACAACCCCTACGGGGTTCCGGTGCGCCGGGCGTACACCGGCATCTGGGAGATGCTGAGCCGGGGCAGCTTCAACGGCCCGGGCGGCCCGCACAGCCGCTGGCTGATCCCGCCGACCGGCGGCGGCTCGATGGGCGCCCAGCACATGCTGCGCAACAAGATCAAGCTGAACATGGTCGACGAGCAGAACGTGCTGCGCCTCAACCGCGACCAGCTCGACGAGTCGGGTCTGGTGACGGCCGAGGTGACCGCCCGCGTGATCCAGCCCGGCGCCAAGGGCCTGTCGGGCATCAACGTCGCCTTCCAGACCGGCGACAAGTCCCCGGCCTGCCAGTGGCAGACCGACCCCCTGTGCGACGGCGGCAACTACAACAACTACACGCTGGAGGTCGTCGACCGGGTCGGCGCCGACTCGTTCACGCCGGACTCCGGTGTCCTGCTGGCCAAGACCAAGGACCAGGACAGCGCGCCGTTCGAGTGGGTCGTCGACGCCAACCCGCAGGACATCGGGATGACCGACTACGTCCTGCCCGACGGCACCGCCGTGCCGATCACCATCGGCGACTACCGCCAGCTCTCCGACGCGCTGTTCAAGGCCGGCGCCGACTCGGGCTCGGAGTACGAGTTCGAGGACACCGCCAACCGGCTGCACTTCTACGTCCTGGACCTGAAGCGGGCCAAGGACGGGACGCTGTCGTACAAGGTGGCCGTGCGCTCGCTCGACGGCTCGGGCCCGCAGAAGCGCGGCGTGCGGGTGCTGCCCTCGGCCGGGATCACCCTCGGCGACGGCATGGCGACCTGCAAGTTCCCGCTGACCAACACCGGCAAGGCCGCGGCGTCGACGGCCGCGCACCCGGAGGACGTGTCGGCGTACACCAAGAGTGACGTCTACCGGCTGTCGACCTCGGTGAACGGCAAGGGCTGGTCGGTCAACGTGCCGAACTTCCTGGCCTCGGCCGAGTTCGGCAAGACGGTGACCGTCCCGGTCCACGCGATCCGCGCCAAGGGCGGCAGCCTGCTGGCCACGATCAAGCTGACCGCGACCTCCGAGAGCGACCCGACCAAGAAGGCCACGGCGACCTGCCTGGCCGTCGGCCGGTAAGCCTCCGCGCACCCAGGGGCGGCTCCTCATCTCTTGAGGGGCCGCCCTTCTCTGTAGAATCGCGGCGCACCGGACACTTCATCGGGAGTCGACAGACGTGACTCGGCCCGACGGCCCCGCCGTGCGCCTGCAGATCCTCGGTCCGCTGCGGCTCTGGCGTGACGGCGTCGAACTGGACCCGGGCCCCCGGCAGCAGGCGCAACTGCTGGGGCTGCTGCTGGCGCGGGTGGGACGCCCGGTCAGCACACGCGAGCTGATCGACCTCCTCTGGGGCGACGACGCCCCGGCCAGCGCGCTCAACATCATCCACAAGTACGTCGGGGCGCTGCGGCGGCTGCTCGAACCCGGCGTCCCGGCCCGGTCGGCCGGCGCCCACCTGCACCGGCGGGGCGACGCCTACCTGTTCAGCGCCGGTCCGGCCGCGCTCGACCTGGTCACGTTCCGGCGGCTCGCCGACGCCGCGCGGGACGCCCTGGTCCGGCACGACCGCGACGCGGCGCTCGGCCACTACGTGGAGGCGCTCCGCCTCTGGCACGGCCCGGCGGGCGACGGGCTCTCCTACGGTTCGGCCGCGCTGCCGATCCTGGCCGCCCTCGACGAGGAGTTCCACGCCGCCTGTGTGGCGGCCGCCGACCTGGCCGTGGCGGCGGGGCGGCCGGAGCGAGTGATCCCGCCGGTGCGGCTGGCGGCGTCGACGGCGCCGTTCCACGAGCCCGTGCACGCGAGTCTGGTCACCGTCCTGGGCGCGGCCGGGCGGCAGGCCGAGGCGCTGGCGGCCTTCCACGCGGTCCGCGACCGCCTGGCGGAGGAGCTCGGCATCGACCCGGGCCCGGCGCTGCGGGCCGCGCACCAGCGGGTGCTGACCCAGCCGGGCACGCCGGTGGTGCGGGGCGCGCCGCCCCGGCGGGCGGCCGGGCTGGTCGGCCGGGGCGAGGAACTGGGCGTGCTGCGGCAGGCGGTCGAGGCGGCGCTGGACCGCCGCACCGGGCTCGGGATCGTCGAGGGCGAGCCGGGGTCGGGCAAGACCCGGCTGCTGGCGGAGGCCGCCGCCCTCGCGGAGCGGCGGGGCGCGCTCGTCGTCTGGGCCTCGTGCCTGGAGGGCGACGGGACCCCGTCGATGTGGCCGTGGGAGCAGGCGCTCACCGCCGTCGTCGGCAGCCTGCCCGCCGCCGCGCGGGAGAAGTGGCTGACCGGCGAGCTCGGGCATCTCCTGCGCTCCGGCGACGACACGCCGCCGGTCTCGGCGGGCCGCTCCCAGTTCCGGCTGTTCGAGCAGGTCGTCACCGTCATCGGCCAGGCCGCCGCGCAGCGGCCGCTGCTGCTGGTGCTGGACGACGTCCACTGGATCGACGCCGCCTCGCTCCAGCTCTTCGGCCACGTGGCCGGGCGGCTGCCCGCCGGCACGGCGATCGTCGCCGCGCTCCGCGACCGCGCGCCCACGCCCGGCTCCGACCTCTCGCGGGTGCTGGCCGCGGCCGGGCGGCTGCCGGGCCACCGCAGGTTCCGGCTCGGCCCGCTCGGCCTTCCCGACGTCACCGAGCTCATCCGCCGCGAGACCGGCCGGGAGCCCGACGGGGAGGTGGCCCGCGACATCCACGTCCGCACCGCGGGCAACCCCTTCTTCGTCCGCGAGCTGTCCCGGCTGCTGACCGACGGGGCGCTCGGCGAGGGGGTCCCGGCCACCGTGCGGGACGTCGTCCGCGACCGGATGTCCGGCCTGGACGACGACGCCCGCGACCTGCTGCGAGTGGCCGCGCTGATCGGCCGCGACGTCGAGCTCGGCCTGCTGGCCCGCGCGGCCGGGGTGCCCGTCGCCGACTGCCTGGAGCGCCTGGAGCCGCTGCGCGCGCTCGGCCTGCTCGAAGCCGACGCGGCCGACCCGTTCGCGTGGCGGTTCGCGCACGACCTGGTCCGCGAGTCGGTCACCGAGACGACCGAGCACTGGCGGGCGGTCCGGCTGCACCTGCGGGTCGCCGACGCGCTGGAGGACGGCCAGGCGGACGACGAGTCCGTCACCGAGCGCCTCGCCTTCCACCTGTGGGCCGCCCGCGCCCTCGCCGACCCGGTCCGCACCGCCGAGGCGCTGAAGCGGGCCGGTCGCCGCGCGGCGGCCAAGCTGGCCTTCGCCGCCGCCGACCGCCATCTGGAGTCGGCCGCGCAGGTGGCCAGGGCCGCCGGTCTGCCGGAGCTCGAACTGTCCGCCCTGTCGCTGCTGGCGGTCGCCCCACGCAGGCAGGCCGGTTTCGGCGGCACGACCTTCGACCTGCTGGAGCGGGCGGAGCTGCTGGCCCGCCGGCTCGGCCGCGACGTCGACGCCGCCGGTCTGCTGTTCGCCC
Organism: Herbidospora cretacea; assembly: GCF_001570605.1. GTDB lineage: Bacteria > Actinomycetota > Actinomycetes > Streptosporangiales > Streptosporangiaceae > Herbidospora > Herbidospora cretacea. Next base: position 15,520 of record NZ_BBXG01000027.1, read on the forward strand.
GCCTGTTCGGCGCGTACACGTTCCTGGAGTGGGACCGCCTCCGGCTGGTCAACCGCCTGTACGAACAGGGCGAGGCCTCCGCCGACCCGGTCGTCCGCGTCTACGGCCGCCAGGCCTGGGGCCTGCACCAATGGGACGTCGGTGACATCGGCGAGGCCTACCGCTGCTTCTCGGAGAACGACCCAGCCCTGCTGGAAGGCGTCGTCTCCCCGCACAGCGAGACCCCGATCCGGCGGGACGTCTCGGGCGAGTGGCCCGGCTGGCTGGCCGTCATGACGGCCATGCACGGCGACGCCGCCAAGGCCGGGACCATGATCGACAAGTGGAACGGCCCGGAGGACCCGTACGCGGTCGCGACCTGGGCCTACTACGTCACGATCATCGCCTCGATGGCCGGTGACGCCCCCTGGGTGATCCGCGTCATCGACCGCTGGCGGGCCGTCGGCACCGGCCGCACCGCCGTCCAGCAGGAGCACTACATCCGCCTGAACTGGTATTGGGCCCGCGCCCTGACCGGCGACTCCCCGGCCGCCGTCGCCGCCGAGGCGGCGGAACTCCTGAACCGGACGCTGGTCGACCCGCCGAGGTGGGGCGTCGCCTACCACCACGCCCTGATCGCCGACATGTGGCTGGCCGCCGAGCTCCCGGACCGGGCGGCCGAGACCCTGGACCGCGCGGACCAGGCCTTGGACGCCTACGGCCAGCGCTACGCCGAGGGACTCGTCCGGCTGCTGCGGGCCCGCCTGCTCCACGCCCGGGGCGAACCGGCCGAGGTCGTCCGGGCGGCGGCGCGGGAGGCCCGCGACCGGTCGGCCGAGCGCGGCTCCCACCTGTTCGCCCGCCGCGCGGGCCGGTTCCTCAGTGAGCTGCCGCCGTCCGGCTCCGGCGGCTGACCAGCCAGCCGAACCCGGCCGCCGTGAAGAACATGACGACGCCGTAGACCGCGCCGGGAACGGCGATCCCGGCGCTGTTGAGCAGCGCCGGGCTCAGCGCGACCGTGATGGCGAACGCGGTGTTGTGGATGCCGATCTCGAACCCCGCCGCCAGGGCCGCGCTGTGCCCGACCCCTGTCAGCCGCGGCACGCCGTAGCCGACCAGCAGGCTGACCAGGTTGAACGCGAGCACCGCCAGCCCGACCGAGACGAAGTAGCCGACGAGGTTGTCCCGCTCCCCCCACAGCACGGCGGAGATGACCGTCAGCAGCACCACGATCGACAGCACCCGTACCGGCAGGTTGAGCCGGCGGGCCACCCCCGGCGCGAGGGCCCGCACCAGCATCCCGGCCGCGACCGGCCCGACGACCATCACGAAGACCTGCTGCAACTTGTCGACCTGGAGGCCGAGGGAGGCCCCGCCGGGGAGGAAGTAGCCGGCCGAGAGGTTCACCACGACCGGCAGCGTGACCACGACGAGCACCGAGTTGACGGCGGTGAGCGTGACGTTCAGCGCGACGTTCCCGCCGAACAGGTGGCTGAACAGGTTGGCCGTCGGCCCCCCGGGAGAGGCCGCGACCACCATCAGCCCGACGGCCGCCTCCGGCGGCAGCCCGAACGCGATCACGAGTCCGAAGCAGACGGCCGGGAGCACGACGAGCTGGCACGTCAGCGCGACCAGCGCCGCCTTGGGGTAGTGGCCCACCCGCCGGAAGTCGTCGAGGGTCAGCGTGAGCCCCAGGCCGAGCATGACGACGCCGAGGGCGTAGGGCAGGCTGGCCAAGATCAGGGGGGAGTCCATGGCGGCCATTCTCGGGCAGCCCGCGCGGCCTTCACCAGGGGTTACTCCTCCGGATCGGCCGGGACGTGGAGCAGGGCCAGCAGGCGGCGGCGCAGGGCGTTGAAGCCCGGGACGTCGACCGAGCGGGGATGGCCGAGGTCCACCTCGATCTCCTCGGCGATGCGGCCCCGGTCCAATACCAGGAGACGGTCCGACAGGAGCAGGGCCTCCTCCACGTCGTGGGTCACCAGCAGGGCCGCGAAGCCGTGCCTGGCGCGCAGCCGGCCGAACAGCGCCTGCATCTTCAGCCTGGTCAGGGCGTCGAGCGCGCCGAAGGGCTCGTCGAGCAGGAGCAGGTCGGGCTCGCGGACCAGCGCGCGGGCGAAGGCCACCCGCTGGCTCTGGCCGCCGGACAGCTCCGACGGCCACGCGCGGCCGCGGTCGGCCAGGCCGACCTCCTCCAGGGCGGTCGCCGTGCGGGCGGGGGCGTCGCCGCCGCGGACGCCCAGGGCCACGTTCTCGGCCACCCGCTTCCACGGGAGCAGGCGGTGCTCCTGGAAGACCACGGCCTTCGAGCCGGACGTGGTGAACTCGCCGGTGGCCTCCTCGTCGAGACCGGCCAGGATGCGCAGCAGCGTGCTCTTGCCCGAGCCGCTCTCGCCCAGCAGGGCGACGACCTCGCCCTTCTCGATGCGCAGGTGGACGCCGTCGAGGACCGTCGTGCCGCCGAAGACGCGGCTAACGCCGGTGGCGGTTACGACGCCTTCAGGCCGCGACGCCATGACAACGTCCTCCTCTCGGCGGTGCGCAGGGCCAGGTCGGACAGCAGGCCGAGGGCGGCGTAGACGATCAGGCCGAGGACGACGATCTCCGTCTGGCTGAAGTCGCGGGCCTCCATCATCATGAAGCCCAGCCCGCTCTGGCCGTTGACCTGCTCGCCCACGACCAGGCTGAGCCAGCCGGCCGCGAACGCCAGCCGCAGGCCCAGGAACAGCGACGGCATCGCGCCGGGCAGCACGACGTGGCGGAGGCGCTCCAGCTGGGTGAGGCCGCAGGTGCGGGCGGCCTCGACCAGGCGTTCGTCGATGTCGCGGATGCCGGCGTAGGTGTTGAGGTAGATCGGGAAGAACGCGCCCAGGGCCACCAGCGAGACCTTCAGCGACTCCCCGATGCCGACCCAGATGATGAGCAGCGGCACCAGCCCGAGGTGCGGCAGCATGCGGGCCGCCTGCACGGGCGGGTCGACCAGGTCGTCGCCGTTGCGGAACAGTCCGGCCAGCGCGCCCAGGATCAGGCCGAGCAGGCCGCCGATGAGCAGTCCCAGGGCGGCCCGCTCGACCGACTCCAGCAGGTGCAGGCCGAGGGAGCCGTCCAGGGTCAGCCGCCAGGCCGCCTCGGCGACCTGGCTGGGCGGGGGCAGCTTGTCGGGTGACAGGACGCCGGCCTGGGCGGCGCCCTCCCACCCGGCGACGAGGGCGATCGGGGTGATCAGCCGCCTTGGCCGGAACCTCACTTCAGGACGTCCGCGAAGCTCGGGTCGATCAGGGTCTTGACGTCGACCTTGCCGGGGATGAGGGCCAGGTCGGTGAAGCCGTCGGCGATCTGCTGGAGTTCGTCGCCGATCGCGGCGTCCACCGGGGCCAGCGGCTGGGCGCTGCGGTCCAAGGCGCGGCGGGCGACGTCCTCGGGGATCTTCAGTTCCGGTGCGAGCAGCTTGACGCGCTCCTCCGGGTTGGCGATGCCCCAGTCGGTGACCTCGCGGTAGACCTTCAGGTACGCGCGGACCAGATCGGGCTTCTTCTCCAGGGCCTCCGGCGAGACCAGCAGGTACTCCCGGTTGTTGGCCAGGCCGGTGGCGTCGGCGAGCACCTTCACGCCGGGCGCCTCCGCCAGCGAGAAGTACGGGTCCCAGATGATCCAGGCGTCGACCTGGTCGTTGTCGAAGGCGGGGCGCGCCTCGGCCGGTTTGAGGTACTGCACCTGGATGTCGGTGATCTTCATGTCGTTGGCTTCGAGGAGCTTGACCAGCAGCCAGTTGACGTTGGAGCCCTTGTTGAGCGCGACCTTCTTGCCCGCGAGGTCCTTGAAGGAGGTGAAGCCGCTCTTCTCCTTGACCAGCACGGCCTCGCCCTTCGGCACCGGCTGCGAGGTCGCGATGATCTTGAACTTGGTGCCGCCGGCGGCGGCGAAGATCGGCGGGGCCTCGCCCGTCTGGCCGATGTCGATCGCGCCCGCCTTGAGCGCCTCGGTCAGCGCCGGTCCGCTCTCGAACAGCGACCAGGTGGCGTTCTCGGCCAGACCCCTGGCCTTGAGCAGGCTCTGGCCGCCGAAGCGCTGGTAGCCGACGCGCAGTTGCTCACCGTCGGCGGTCGTCTCACCTCCCCCGCAGGCGGCGAGACTGCCGATCAGGGTGAGCACGCCAAATAAGACAGCGATGCGGCGCATAACGGGTGGCTCCTTGCGGGGAACGAAGCAAACGGCGTCAGTATGCCGATAAAACCTACTTAATGTATAGGGTTAGTAGGGAATTGCCCGTCCTAGTGGTCGTGGTCCAGGCCCGGCTTGTGGTCGTAGAGCCACTGCACATTCGCGCGGCTCTCGTCGTCGGCGGGGGTGTAGACGACGACCCTCGACTCGGCGGGGGAGCCGAGCGCCAGGCTGGTGCTGGCCAGGTTCAGCAGGCCCACCGCCGGATGCTTGAGGATCTTCGTCCGCCGCCACGACCGGGTCACGTCGTGGGTCGCCCACATCCGGGCGAACTCCGCGCTCTCCACCGTCAGCCGGTCGATGAAGGTCGTCCACGCCGGTTCGCCGAGGTGGCGGGCGTAGGCGGCGCGGAAGGTCGCCACCATCTGGGGCAGTTCCTCCTCGCGGTTCATCATCACCGCGCAGCACGACGGGCCGATGAGCATCTGCCAGAGCGCGTTGCGCTCGCACCGGGGGACCGTCACCATGCGGCAGAAGATCGCCGCGTACGCCTCGTTCCAGGCCAGCACGTCGTATCGGGCGTTGTAGACGGCGGCGGGCAGCGGGTCGAGCCCTTCGAGGATGTCGCGGACGGCCTGGTCGAGCTCGTCGTCGGCCGGGCCGCCGGCCACTCCCCCGGGCACGTCGGCCAGGCGGTAGAGGTGCTCGCGCTCGTCGGCGTCGAGCTTCAGCGTGCGGGCGACGGCGTCGAGGACCTGGCCGGACACGTTGATCGGGCGGCCCTGCTCCAGCCACGTGTACCAGGTCACCCCCACCCCGGCGAGCTGGGCGAGCTCCTCGCGCCGCAGGCCGGGCGTCCGCCGTCGCGCGCCGGGCGGCAGGCCCACGTCCTCGGGGGAGATGCGGGCGCGGCGATTCTTCAGGAAGGCGGCGAGTTCCGCACGGACCATGGTGGTAGCCCCAATACCAGGATAAGCAGGCTCTTAGTAACTGGATAAGTGCAAAGCCACCATACAAGCCATGACCCTCGTCGCAACCCGGTCACGCCCCCTCCTGGGCCTCATCCTGACCGGTCAGTTCATGGCGATCCTCGACGTGTCGATCGTCAACGTCGCCGCCCCCACCATCCAGGCCGACCTCGCGGCCTCGGGATCCGAGCTCCAGCTCATCGTCGCGGGCTACACGATCTCGTACGCGATGCTGCTGATCACCGGCGCGCGGCTCGGCGGACGGTCCGGCTACCGCCGGTGGTTCCTGGCCGGGCTCGCCGTGTTCACGGTCGCGTCGCTGCTGTGCGGGATCGCCCCCGGCGCGGCCACGCTCATCGCCTTCCGGCTCCTCCAGGGCGCGGGAGCCGCCCTGATGGTGCCGCAGGTGCTCAGCCTCATCCAGGTCAGCGTCCCCCAGGAGGAGCGGGCCCGGGCGCTCGGGATCTACGCCGCCGTCATCTCGCTGGCGGCGGTCGGCGGTCAGATCCTGGGCGGGCTGCTCGTCACGCTCGACCTGTTCGGCACGGCGTGGCGGCCGATCTTCCTGGTCAACGTGCCCATCGGGCTGGTGCTGCTGCGGCTCGGCGCCAGGAACCTGCCCGCCGACGAACCCCGGCCCGGCCGGGGGCTCGACCTGCCGGGGCTGCTCGCGCTCTCGCTGGCGACCAGCCTGGTCGTGGTCCCGCTCGTGCTGGAGCGCGGGTGGCTGTTCATGGTCGCGGGGGCGCTGGTGTTCGCCGGGTTCGTGCTGATCCAGCGCCGGGCCGCCCATCCGCTCATCCCCGGTCACCTGCTGAGCGTCCCCGGTCTCGTCGCGGCGGCGGTGGCGATCTTCGGGGTGATGGCCGTCTACGGCGGGTTCCTGTTCTCCAACGCCCTGCATCTGCAGAACGACCTGCACGACTCACCGCTCCGGGCGGGGCTGACCTTCACCCCGATGGCGGCGGCGTTCGCGCTGGTCAGCCTGAACTGGAAGCGGATCCCGGCCCGGCTGCACCGGCGCCTGATCGTCTCGGCCTCCGTGGTGGTGGCGCTCGGGCTGCTGGCGCTGGCCCTGGTGTTCGAGGACGGCGGGCACGGGCTGCCGTGGCTGCTGGTCGTGCTGGCGGTGATCGGGGCCGGGATGGCGGGGGCGTTCAGCCCGCTCATGACGGTCGCGCTGGCCCGGGTGGCGCCCGCCGACGCGCCGGACGCGAGCGGCCTGCTGGCGATGATGCTGCAGCTGGGCCAGGTCGTGGGGGTCGCCGCGTTCGGGACGCTGTTCCTGTCGAGCGGGTCGATCTCGGTCACGATGACGTGCCTGGCCGCGACCGCGGTCGCGTCCGCCGTCGCGGCCAGGTGGCTTCAGTAGGAGCACTGCACCACGAGGTCGTCGATGTCCGAGGCCGCCGTCGACCCCGAGCCCGCCGGGTTCACGATCGAGAAGCGCACCACGACGTCGGCGCGCTGGGCGGTCCAGCCCACCGTCACCTGCCGGTAGTCCCGCGTCCCGTTGGGAGTCAGCTGGGCGAACGCGATGTACGTCCACGTGGCCGGGTCGATCACTTCGACGTTCAGCGAGACGTTCCGGCCGGTCACGGTCGCCCAGACGCCCAGGCCGCACCGCGCGCCCGCATGGGCGGGCACCGGCGTGAGCTGGATCGTCCGCGCGATCCAGCACCACTCGCCCGGATCCAGGGCGTAGATGTGGGCGAGCCCGCTTCCGGTGCGCGGATTGGACGCCCAGCCGCCCCAGGTGGGTGTGCCGCAGACGGCCGGGTCGCTGTTCGTCCACCTCAGGCGGGCGGGCGGCGGGGACTCGAAACCTTCGGTCAACTGCCAGATCCCGGCGGACGCCGGGGCCGCCGGGACCAGCACGGTCGCGACGACCGCCGCCGTGAACAGGCGTAAGGCTGAGCGCATCGATCTCATGCCCGCATTGTCGCCACCGCGCCCTTTGCTGTGGACCCTGGACTTTCCGCCCTCCGGACCCAGGGTCTAGAGGCGGGCCCGCCAGATGTCGAGGGCCATGTAGGGCCGCATGCCCATCGACGTGTACAGCCCCAGCGCCGGGGTGACGTTGTTCGTGTCGACGTCGAGGATCGTGCCGACCCGCCCGCGCCGCCAGTCGGCGGCGAAGGCCCGGCTGAGCAGCAGCTTGCCCAGGCCGCGGCCGCGCTGCTCCGGCAGGACCGCGAGGCGCTGGACGTAGCCGCAGTTCTCGTCGGGGACGAAGTTGTCGGTCCCCACGAGGGCCGCGGCCGGCTTGCCGTGCACCCGCGCGAGCAGCATCTGGCCCCAGTCGTTGGAGCTGGAGGCCTCGCGCGACTCGTACCACTCGTCGTAGGTGCGCTCGTAGGCGCCGAAGTGCTCGGCGAAGCCGAGTTCCAGCACGCGGTGGACCTCGCGGAGCATCGCGTCCTTGTCGAACGCGCCGGCCTCCACGGTCACGCCGGGCAGGAACTCCACCTCGGGCTGCTCGGTGTGGTCGACGCGCATGCGGTGGAAGCTGGTCGCGTAGGTGAAGCCCCGTGACTCGACGGCCTTCCGCTGGGCGGTGTCCTGGGCGTACACCCCGATCTCGGCGGTCACCCCGCTGAAGCGGGTCAGGACCCGCTCCCACAGCGCCTCGGCGGCGGTGCCGGTGCGGGCCCGGACGTCGATCATGACCTCGTCGGTGCGGCCCTTGCGCAGCGCCTGGCCGAAGCCGGTGAGGCGGCCGTCCTCGAAGCAGAGCCAGCCGTCGGTCGCCGGGTCGAAGTCGGGGTCGGCGAGGAGGTCGGCGATGTCGTCGAGGGTGGAGTCGGGACGGCCGACCACGATCGTGTCGAGGTCTGCTATCAGGTCGTAGATCGCCTGGGCGTCCGCCGGTTTGGGGCGCGTCAGTTCCATGGCTCTTTTATAGGATGACCCGCTTGGCGGCGGCTTGACGATTCATTGGAGACCGAATGGCCAAGGACGGGTCGAACAGCAGGGCGACGGTGCGCGACGTCGCGGCGGCGACCGGGTTGTCGATCGCGACCGTCTCCCGGGTGCTCAACGGGCAGGCCAACGTCGCACCGCACACGCGTGAGCTGGTGCTCGCCGCCGTCGGCCGGCTCGGCGACCAGGCGCCCCGGCCGCGCGCGGAACAGGCGGCGGGCGCGGTGTACGTCCGCTGTCCCTACCTGCTGACCGACTACTTCGGCCTGATCGTCTCGTCGATCGCGGAGACCATCGACCTGCACGGCCGCCAGATGATCCTCAACGCGGGCGAGGCCGCCCAGCCGGCCGAGATCCTGAAGACCCTGCCGGGCCGCCCCGGGGTCGCGGGCGCGATCCTCATCCTGCCCCCCGAGGAGCCCGGCGATCTCGTCCGCCTCCGCGACCAGGCCTTCCCCTTCGTCGTCGTCGACCCCCGCACCCCTCCCGCCAAGGACATGGCGGCGGTGTCGGCCGCCCACTTCGCCGGAGGCCGGGTCCTGATGGCCCACCTCGTCGGGCTGGGCCACCGCCGGATCGGCATCATCGGCGGCCCGGTCGACTGGCTGGCCGCCGAGGCCCGGCTCGCCGGTTACGCCTCCGCCCTGGCGGGCGCGGGGGTGCTGCCCGTCCCGGAGCTGACCCGGGCGGTCGACGAGCCCAACACCCGCAACGGCCACCGCGCGGCGGCCGAACTGCTCGACCTGCCCGAGCGGCCGACGGCGCTGGTGGCGTTCAACGACAAGATGGCGGTGGGCGCGATGTGGGCCGCCGCCGAGCGCGGGCTGTCGGTCCCCCGCGACCTGTCGATCGCCGGGTTCGACGACATCGACGTGAGCCGCGCGACCAGCCCGGCCCTGACCACCGTGCGTCAGCCGCTCCAGGAGATGGGCCGCACGGCGGTCAGCCTGCTGATGCGGATCCTCGGCAGACAGGCCGTCGAGGCGCTGCACGTCTCCCTGGGCAGCCAGCTCGTCATCCGCGAATCGACTGGACCGGTCCCGCCTGTTCCACTTGTTTCACAGTGACCTTGACAGGTTTTGCCGAGCGTGTTGTGCTGTGGCGCACAGCAAGGTTTCTTTCCTGTTTCATTTGTTACAGGTCCGTCAGCCGGCGTCCCGCGGACCGCGAAAGGAATCACGGTGTTACCTCCCCTGCGCCGGGCCGTCGCGATCAGCGCCGCCCTCATCACGACCGGGGCGCTCCTGACGGCCCCCGCGTACGCCGCCAACGAGACCGTCAACGTCTGGCTCACCACCACCTCCGACGGCGGCGGCCGCAACGTCACCCGCGGCCTCCAGCCGCAGTCCCCCGTGACCTTTGGCAGCTCCGCCGGCGGGGCCACCCACACGATCACGGTGAACGAGAACACGACGTACCAGACCTTCGAGGGCGGCGGCGCGTCGATCACCGACACCACCGCCCACCTGTTCCGCGGCGGCGCGATCAGCGCCGCGACGCGCGACGCGGTGATGCGCCGCCTGTTCCACCCGGTCGACGGGATCGGCCTGTCGTTCGTGCGCAACCCGATCGGGGCCTCGGACCTGTCCCGGCCGGGCCACGTCTCGCTCGACGACACCTGCTGCAACCTCAACGACTTCGGCGCCAACGGCTACGACACCAACGTGCGGCTGCTCACCCAGCAGGCCAAGCAGCTCAACCCGCAGCTGCGGGTGAAGGGCGTGCCGTGGAGCGCCCCCGGCTGGATGAAGGACAACGGCCGGATGGACCAGATGGGCTGGCTCCAGTCGCAGTACTACCCGATGTACGCGCAGTACCTGGTCAAGTACATCCAGAGCTACCAGGCCGTCGGCGTCCCGGTCGACTACGTCTCGGTGCAGAACGAGCCCAACTGCTGCCAGGCCGGCAACCCGACCGCGATGAACTATCCCGGGATGAGCTGGAACGCCTCCGGCCTGACCGAGCTGACCAAGAACCACCTCTATCCGGCGCTGCGGGCGGCGGGCCTGTCGACCAAGGTGCTCGTGCACGACTGGAACTACGGCGACTACGCCCAGATCGGGTCGGGCATCATCGCCGACCCCGCGGTCCGCAACGACCCGCTGTTCGGCGGCATCGCCTGGCACGGCTACTTCGGCGACCCCGCCGTCGGCACGCAGGTGCACAACCAGTACCCGAACGTGAACCAGTTCTCCACGGAGCACTCGGGCGGCACCTGGATCGGCAACCAGCACAACGAAGACATGTCGGACATCGTGAACTACACCCGGAACTGGTCGAAGAGCGTCGTCAAGTGGTCGCTCGCGCTCAACCAGTCGATGGGCCCGCACAACGGCGGCTGCGACGTCTGCACCGGGCTCGTCACCGTCCAGGAGGGCGGCGCGCGGGCGGGTCAAGTGGACAACACCATCGAGTACTACACGACGGGCCATCTGACCAAATTTGTCAAACCGGGTGCGGCCCGCATCGAGTCAACCGCCAACGGAACCGTCCAGAACGTCGCGTGGAAGAACACCGACGGGACCAAGGCCCTGATCGCCCACAACGGCACCACGTCGGCCCAGTCCGTGCGGGTGAACTGGGGCAACCAGGCCTTCACCTACACCCTGCCCGCGCGCACGACCGCGACCTTCACATGGACGGGCACGCAGAGTGGCGGCGGCACCGGCAACCCCGGCGCCGGGGCGATCACCGGGCTGGGCGGGAAGTGCATCGACGTCGCCGGGGCCTCCACCGCGAACGGCGCGGCCGTGCAGCTCTACACCTGCAACGGGACCGCCGCGCAGCAGTGGACCCGTCCGGGTGACGGCACCGTGCGGGCCTTCGGCAAGTGCCTCGACGTGACCGGTCAGAGCACCGCCAACGGGGCCCAGCTCCAGCTGTGGGACTGCGGCGGCACCGCCAACCAGCAGTGGACCTACACCTCGGGCCGCGACCTGGTGAACCCGGTGTCCGGCAAGTGCGCCGACGTGACCGGCAACTCCAGCGCCGACGCCACCAGGCTCCAGATCTGGACCTGCACGGGCGCGGCCAACCAGAAGTGGAACGCCTAGCCATCTGAATGGGGAGTGAAGGGGTGGCCGGGCCTCGGGGGGCCCGGCCATTCACGTTGCGGCGCTTGGGCGGCGCGGCCGGTTGGCGCCGGATGCGGCGTGGACCGGGGCGGCGGGCGGTGCCGGGGTAGGCGGAGCCGTAACGGAGAGCTCAGTTCTTGACCTGGGGTTTTCCCCTGCCCTTGAAGAAGATCCCGGGGAACCCGGCGGTCTCGAAGCCGAGGCTCGGGTTGTTGCGGAGCTTCGAGCGGGTGAGGTGCAGGGTGCCCGAGTTGTCGTTGCTGACGAAGAAGATGGCGCCGCCGCCCTCGTTGGCGCGGTTGTTCTGGATGGTCGAGCCGGTGATCCTGACGGTGAAGTGGTTGCCGTCCATGTAGAGCGCGCCGCCGCTGCCGCCGCCCGGCTTGCCGCTGCGGGCCGGGTTCGCGCCCGAGCCGGTCGCGCGGTTGCCGGTGAAGACGCTGTTCTGGATCACCCACGAGACGCCGATGCTGCTCAGCGCGCCGCCGTTGGCGCAGGTCCCGTTGGTGAACCTGCTCCTGACGACGGTGACGGGCAGGTCCCGGTACTGGTCGAGCACGCGGATGGCCGCCCCGCCCAGGTCGGGCCCGCTCGCCTCACACCGGTTGCGGGTGAAGGTGGCGTTGAGGACGCTCAGCCGCCCGCCCCGGACGAAGATCGCGCCGCCCCCGCCGCCCTCGGCGACCTGGCCGATCGAGTTGCCGTCGGCGAACCCGATGTTCCTGACGGTCAGGCGCGGTGTGGCCTGGTCCTGGCAGTGGGAGGTGGTCCACACCTGGGCCCGGTCGCAGGTGTTCATGTAGAGGATGCGGCGCTTGCCCATGCCGCTCAGCGTGACCTTGCCGCCGCCGTCGATGACGACGTCGCTGCTGGTGTTGCGGACCTTCGCGGTGGCGGTCATCTTGATCGTGACCGGCCGGGGCCCGCAGTCGAACCGGATGGTCCCGCCCCTGGCGACCGCGCTGACGACGGCCTGCGAGGTGCAGCTCGCGGGAGTTCCCTCGCCGACGACCCGCACGGCCGCCGCCTGAGCCGGGAGCGCCGTCGAGACCAGCGGGACGAGCAGGACGGCGGGAAGCAGGAGACGCATCTGGCGAACGTTACCCCTGGGACGATCCGCAGTGAAACGGCACGTTCCACGGCGTTCCGCCCCGCCGGGGGCGGTGGAACGGCGGCTGTCCCGCCTTCCCGGGTGTGCACCGGCCGCGGCCCGCCCCCGCGCCGCGACCGGTGCGCACCGCCCGCCGACGGCCAGGCGTCACCACCAGGTGTTGCTCCCCCTGGCCAGCCGCCACAGCCGGTCGGTGGAGTTCTGGTCGACGTCGAGGTGGAGCGAGTCCCAGCTTCCCGCGCCCTCCCAGGTGGCGATCGTGATCGCCAGCGCCGGGTTGAGCCGGGGCCGGAAGCTCCCCCACCCGGTGGGCGCGTCGCCGAAGGTCTCCTCGGCCCGCCTCGACCAGTCCTGCAGCTTCGAGCCGTCGCAGGTGCGGATGACCAGGGCGTCGCCCGCGACCGGTGCGCCGCCGGCCGGCTGGAGGCATTTGTTGGCCAGTTCGTTCCTGAAGACCGTGTAGCCGTCGGCCCGCTCGTCGACCGACCAGCGCGCGGTCGTGTACTGCCAGCGCGGCGACCGCAGGCCGATCACCCTGGCGTTCTCGCCGGTGCCGTTGTCGGCCACCGCGAGACGGCTGCCGTCCATCCGGTTGTAGACGCGGATGTCGGTGGTGCTGTCGGCGTACGCCGGACTCGTGACCCCGGCCAGACACACGGCCGCGGCCAGCGCGATGCTACGCACAGTGAGCTTCCCTTTCCCCCAGGTGGGACGCCCTTCCGGCTTCACTTATACACACCCTCCGCCGGATGCCGTCGGACCTGCGTTTTTCCGCATGCCCGGATGTCCCCGGACGCCTCCGGACGACCACGGATTTCCCCGGAATTTTCTCGCCATATCCGCACATCGGCCCGCTGATTGAAAATCAGTAATCAATGGTGCATGCCATCACGAGAGGCATTACTCTCACAATTGTCACGGTTATCACCGCGTCCAGAAACGGATCCCCCATGCGTGATGAGCTCGCCGGAAAGGCCTCCCGAGACCTGCTCCGCGACACGGCCGTCGGCCTGCGCGTCGACGCGGGTAACCCGTCACTGAAAGAGGTCGAGAAGGCCGCGGCCGCCCTGTGCGCCGAGGAGGACAACGCCGGATGGGTCCGGTTGCCCGACTCGACCCTCTCGGACTACCTGTCGGGACGCCGGGACGTCCTGCCCGACTGGCGCTTCGTGCACACGTTCGTCGTGGTCTGCCACCGCCTGGCCATCGGCAACGGCCTGGAGCCGGAACCGTTACGGGACCTGAAGGCGACCTTCGGGGCGCTGTGGAAGGCCGCCAAGCACAAGGAGAAGGGCTCCCTGACGGTGATCACCCCGCTGCCCTACCGTCAGTACGACATCCTTGAGCCCACGATCTGAAGCCTACGCGGCGGTCTCGGCCCTCTGGGGCGAGCACCTGGCCGCGCCTCTCCCGATAGGGCTGCGGTCCCTGGAGACCGCGGCCGGCGACCCCGTGCCCTACCTCGACGCCATGATCGCCGGCTGCGTGTCGACGTACGTCCAGAACGAGGGGGACCTCGATCCGGGGCGCGCCGCGACCCTGGGCGGCTGCGCCGACGGCCTGCGGACGCTGCTGCCGGGTCTCAGGGGCGAGAACGCGGGGTACGTCCGGCGGCTGATCCAGACGGCCGACGCCGTCCTCGGGACGGTCGGCGCAGACCTGAATCTTTCACCCCTGGACGGGCCGAATCCCCCGCCGTCCCGGCAACCGGCGGAGATCGCCTAGCACGCCTGGTGACAGCGCCCGCCCCTCTGGAGATCGGCGAGGTGGGTGACTGCTTGCAGCCCCGCCGCCGACGCGGTTACGGCCGGTCGAAATCGTCGCCTCGTTGACCGTGGCGCCCGGAAGATGCTGAATTCGCGGTGGCCATGTCAGCAGCATGAGGAGGACGGCGATGGTTGTCGCGGGACAGATCCGGCGAGCGTTGGCACTGGGATTCGCACTGGTCACCACCGGCACGCTGGGCGTCGGCATGGCGCAACCCGCCGCCGCGACCGTCGCCGTGCTGACCGTCACGGTCGACTGCCTCAACGTCAACTACTCCGGGGACACCCGCGACTGGTATCCGTACAGCCTGCAGGTCAACACCTCGCCGGCCACGGCGGCCCCGAGCCTGGTCGCGATCCCGGCCACGCACGCCTTCCAGGCCACCAAGACCCTGCCCGACGGGGCCACCTCCGTGAGCGTCTCGGCCCAGTGCAGCAGCGGCCACTACCCCTACGGCGACTACAGCGGGTGGACCGGCATCTCCGGCATCCCCGCCGGGACGACCGCCATCACGGCCAGCGTGGGCTGTTCGGTCGCGCCGGTCGCGCCCGGCCCCTGGCTCACCACCTGCAGCCTGCAGTCGGTGTCCTACAGCTAGGGCGCGGGCCGCGCCCCTGGGCGGGGGGTGGGTCCCAGGGGCGCGGTCGCGTCAGTTCTCCTAGTCCTTCGGCACGTACAGCCGGATGTTGTCGATGCGGGCCTGGCCCTCGCCGACGTTCGTGTACGGCTCACCGATGACGAAGTAGTCGGGGTAGGCCGACCCGGCCGGCCACTGGTTGTCCCACGTCTTGGAGCCGAACGCGCCCGACGCGCGGTGCGAGGTGTTGAACTGGCCGTTGTACTCCGAGGCGTCGGTGTTGTAGTGGAAGATCGGGACGTTGGCCCCGATCACGCCGGCGTCGTCGTCGATGAAGCCCCGGGTGAACCGGTAGGTCTGCTTGCCGACGTTCTTGAAGACGCCGCTGACCTCCATCGTGTAACCCGCCGGGGTGCGCTCGATGGCGAACGCGTAGTCCTTGTGGGGCATCAGCTCGGGCTGCAGTTCCACGGCCGACTTCTGCACGCCGGAGACCGGCCGGCGGTCGCAGCTCGTCACGAACGTCTGCGACTGGCCGAGCGAACCGGTGAAGTAGAGCATGTTCACCGTGGTCTTGTTGCTCGTGTCCCAGGGGTACTTCTGACCGGTCAGCGAGTTGCAGACGTCGTAGCCGTTCGTGTTCCGGGACGGGGCCGGGCTGAACTGGTCCATCAGCACCTTGCGGTGCCAGTGGTACATCGCCAGGTTCCGGGGCATCGCCGGGAAGTCGAGGATCGACATGAAGTGGAAGGCGTTGTAGGCCTCGTTGCTGTCCTCCCGCACCGAGCGGGTGGCGCAGGGGTCGTTCGGGTCGATGTCGTTCGGGTTGCTGACCCAGGGGTAGAAGGTCTTGCACTCCCCGAGCTTGTAGCCGTTGTACTTGCCGTCGTAGAACAGCGAGCCGTTACGCAGGCCGCCGAAGTCGAGCGTCTTGAGCTCGTACTCGATGCGGTAGTACTTCGGCAGCGGCTCGGTGTTGCGGATGATCGCGCCACCCGTGTAGTGGGGCACCGTGATGTTGGCGACCGCGCCGACGGTGTCCAGCTTCTCCGTCGTGATCGACGGGCGCTCAGTGGTGTCGGTGTAGCTGTCGTCGACCCGCCCGCCGCTCTCGCGCGTGGAGAGGGACGCCGTGAGCCAGCCGTCCTTGCCGAACTCGGTCTCCTGCCGGTAGGTCCGCATCGTCGCCATCGACGCGTCGAACTCGGGGCCGAGCTGGAGGCGGTAGAGGTCGCCGTTGTCGTCGTTGTAGTCGTCGACCGGGTCGCTGTAGTCGTCGAGCACCCACGGGCTGGCCTCGGTGCGGATCTTCTTGTTGAACGGCTCGTCGTACTTGAGCCGCCAGCGGATCGGGGTGGGCTCCGGGTCGGGATCGGCGGCCGCGCACGGCGGGGTCACGCCGTCGTCCTCGACGATCGTCAGCGTGACGCTGTGGAAGGTCACCCCGGTCGTGCCCGCCTCGACGCGGAAGTCGGCGCCGCCGTTCTCGCGGTTGGCGAACCGGGCGTCCATCAGCTCGAAGCCGGCCGTCTTCCACGTGTTCGACCCGGTGCGGTTCACCGAACCCGTCGAGCCGTACGCGCTGCTGGTCGAGTCGTACTGGACGCGGAAGGTGGCACCGCCCTCGTCGAAGTACTCGACCATCAGGCACGCGACGTACGCGCCGTCGAAGGCGACCGCGTCGTCGACCTGGAAGTACATGTGCTGCGCCGGCGCCGAGGTCTGCACGGTCCTGCGCGCGTTCTTCCCGCCGACCGTCACCGGCGCGGTCGTGCCGTCACCCTGCTCGATCTGGCGCAGGCCGTTCTCCTCGTTCACCTCGCCCAGGACGATCGAGGCGCTGGTCCCGTCCGCGGCGGCCGGTGTCGTGGCCAGGAGCAGAGACGCCCCCAGGGTGACCACGCTCAGGGCCGCCACGGCGGAGCGCCGTCTGCGATTGCGAGTTGCTGCTGTCATTGCGCTTCCTTTTCCGTTGAGCAAGGCGTCCGACCGGGCCTCGGGGCCGCCTGAGGCACGGCCCCCGGTACGGTGCCGATGTGCGCCGGTCCGGTTCTCTCGCCGGACTCGCGTCACCCGTGAGTCGCGCTCGTCAGCGTGCTGACGGCCGTCACGTCCTGTCCGATGAGAGTGCTTCGTCGTCGGGGGCGAGCCCGTCTGGTGCGATGACCGCGACTTGAAACCCGGCCGCCGGATCGTCCGGGCTCGCGTCCGCTGTGCCGGCGGACGCCACCGCCTCCGGCAGCTCGAACGCCTCAATCGCACTCGACGACTTTCTCGTCGCCGGCATTCCTGTCGTCACCATTCGAATAACTCGAATCCTCTTCGATTCTGTACCTGATCACAGCCTTGATAAATGCGAGACACCTTGTCAAGGGTTTCGATTCGTGTACTTCCCGGCCGATCGCCGGATTCCTCACCGGCATTCGAGAATGTCGAATCGACGGTTCGCCTCGACACCGGCGTGGAGCCGTCGACGGTGATGGGCGCCGCTCGCGACAGGGTCGAGCGCAGACGGCTTCGAGGGACGCCACGCTCGCGCCACCCTGAGGTTCGCTCGGGAGACCTGACCACCAGCCGCATTTTTAATGGCCGATTCACGCATAGATCAGAACAATTCGACAAGGGTCTCTCCGATTTCGCCCGCGAAGCACGCGTACTTTTGTCAGCAGAGCCGTTCGATGGTCGCGCAGAAAATGCAGCACCAGAGCGGATGGCGCAATGATCATCCTGGCCCGTCCATCGAGTGAACGAAAGCCTTCAGCGAATTCCCGATATCGAGGAGGTGATGACGGGGGCCAGGACGCCGGCTCGGCACTTTCAGCCTCGGGACAGTGAGGCCGCAGGCCTCCGGTATCGCGACGCCGGCCACGATCTAGGGTCGAACCCATGGACTATGTACGTTTGGGCACCACGGGTCTCAAGGTCAGCCGCATCTGCCTGGGCATGATGAGCTACGGCGAACCCCGTGAGGGCTCCGAATGGATGCTCCCCGAGGACCAGGCCGAACCCCTCGTCCGCCAGGCCGTCGAAGGCGGCGTCACCTTCTTCGACACCGCCGACATGTACTCCGCCGGCGCGTCCGAGGTCGTCACGGGCAACCTGCTGAGGAAGTTCTTCGAGCGCCGCGACGACTACGTCCTGGCGACCAAGGTCTTCTTCCCCGTCCGGCAGGGCCAGAACGACAGGGGCCTGTCCCGCAAGCACATCATGGCCGCCGTCGACGACTCCCTGACCCGCCTGGGCACCGACTTCGTCGACCTCTACCAGATCCACCGCTGGGACGACGAGACCCCCATCGAGGAGACGATGGAGGCGCTGCACGACGTCGTGAAGGCGGGCAAGGCGCGATACATCGGCGCGAGCTCCATGCACGCCTGGCAGTTCGCCAAGGCCCAGCACGTCGCGGACAAGCACGGCTGGACCAGGTTCGTCGCGATGCAGAACCACTACAACCTTCTCTACCGCGAGGAGGAGCGCGAGATGATCCCGCTCTGTCTCGACCAGGGCGTGGGCCTCATCCCGTGGTCCCCGCTGGCCAGGGGCCTGCTGGCCCGCGCGGGCCAGGACCAGCACACCACCCGCCAGGACGGCGACGGCAACCGCCAGCGCCTCCTCTACGGCGGCCCCGGCGACGCCGACGTGCTGGCCAAGGTGGCGGAACTGGCGGGTGAGAAGGGCGTCGCCCCGGCGACTCTCGCCCTGGCCTGGCTGCTCCACCAGCCCGGCATGGTCGCCCCCATCATCGGCGCGACCAAGGACGGCCACATCCCCGACGCTCTCGCAGCGGTGCAGCTCGAGTTGTCGGAGGAGGAGCTGGCCGCCCTCCAGGCCCCCTACCAGCCGAGGTCGGCGCAGTTCTGAGGCACGTCAGGCCGACACGGACACCGCGCGGTACGGAAAGCCGTCCTGACCGGGGGCCTCCCATTCCAGGTCGACGGGCTGGCCGGCGATCAGCGACCGGTATCCGTCGGCCTGGATGTGGCTGAAGTGGGTCCAGCAGCCGCCGGGGGTCTCGGGAGAGTCGACGACTCCCCAGCCCTCGTCGGCGTGCCACTCCCTGACCACGCCTCGAACGCTCACCACAGGCCTCCCCGCTACAGTCGCCCCATGGCGCCCATCGAGTTGTTCCACCGCGTCGCGGCCACCGTGCCGGCCTACGCCGCGTTCCTGCGGGAACACGGCGTCGATCCGGCCGGCGTCACGTCGGCGGCCGACTGGGAAACGCTTCCCTTCACGACCAAAGACAACTACACGCGGCGCCATCCGCTCAACGACCTGTGCCGCGGCGGCACCCTCCAGGGCATGATCGCCGTCAGTTCGGGCTCGACCGGCGAACCGTCGTTCTGGGCTCGGACCACTGCCGACGAGAAGATCATCGCCGATCGGTTCGCGCAGGTCATCGATGGTTTCGGACGCAGGCCGACGCTCGCCGTCGTCTGCTTCTCGCTCGGCACGTGGGTGGGCGGGCTGTTCACCCTGGCGTGCCTGCGGCACCTGGCCGACCGGGGTTATCCGATCACCGTCGTGGCGCCGGGCAACAATCCGGCGGAGATCGAAAGGGTCGTCCCGCAGCTGGCGCCGTTCGCGGAGCAGACGGTTCTGTTCGGCTATCCGCCGTTCGTCAAAGACGTCATCGACACCGCGCGACTCCCCTGGGCCGACTACAACCTCAAAATCGTCACGGCGGGCGAGGTCTTCTCGGAGGAATGGCGCACACTGGTCGCCGACCGCGCCGGCATCGCCGACCCGGTCACGTCCACCGCTTCTCTGTACGGCACCGCCGACGCCGGCGTCCTGGGCAACGAGACCCCGCTGTCCATCGAGATCAGACGGCATCTGGCGGCCCACCCGGACAAGGCGCGGGAACTCTTCCGGGCCGACCGGCTCCCCACGCTGGTCCAATACGACCCGGCGGTCCGCTATTTCGAGGAATCCGACGGCACTCTTCTCTTCACCGGCGACAACGGGATTCCCCTGATCCGTTATCACATAGCCGACGAGGGCGGCCTGATCCCTTACGGGGAAATGCTCGGCCGCATCGGCTTCGAGCCGGAGAACCGAGGCCCGGAACTTCCTTTCGTGTACGTCTTCGGCCGCAGCCGATTCGCCGTCTCCTATTACGGCGCCAACGTCTACGCGGAGAACGTCTCGGTGGGCCTCGAACAGCCCGAGGTCAATCAGCACGTCACCGGGAAATTCGTGCTGGAGGCCCCGGAGGGCGCCGAGGGCCTGCACATCACCGTGGAACTGGCCAAGGAGGAGGAGCCGTCCGGCGACCTGGCCAAGGAGATCGCCGCCCAGGTCCTCACCCATCTCCGGCGGCTGAACAGCGAGTTCGCCCACTACGTCCCCGAGTGGCGGCAGCTCCCGCTGGTCACGCTGCGCCCCTACGCCGACCCCGCCCACTTCCCGCCCGGCGTCAAGCACCGCTATGTACGCTGATCGACATGGCACGGGCGAATGACGAGGCCGCTGCGGCCCTGGAAGAGTACGCCGAACTGTTCGCGCTGAACGGGGGCGACGCCTTCCGCGTGCGCAGCTACCAGAAGGCGGCCAAGTCGATCGCCGGCTACCCCGAGGACCTGCGGGAGATCCCGGTCCGGCAGATCCCCGGGGTGGGCGAGGCCATCGCGAAGAAGATGGAGGAGTTCCTCGAAAGGGGGAGCTTCCGCCAGCTCGACGATCTCCGCTCGAAGGTGCCCGACGGGGTCCGGCGGCTGACGAAGATCCCGACCCTGGGGCCGAAGAAGGCGCTGTTCCTGTTCCAGGAGCTCGGCATCGACTCCCCCGACGCGCTGGCGGCCGCCATCGAGAAGGGCGGGCTCAAGGGGCTGAAGGGGTTCGGGCCCAAGACCGAGGAGAACATCCTCAAGGGCATCGCCCAGATGGCCGAGACCCGCGTCCACCTGGGCATCGCCGCCGAGCTGGCCGACAAGGTGATGGCCTCGATCGACGCCGAGCGCATCGCCTTCGCCGGATCCCTCAGGAGGATGCGCGACACGATCGGCGACATCGACATTCTGGCCGTCGGCTCGCCCGAGCTGATGGAGACCTTCGCCGGGCAGCCCTACGTCACCGAAGTCATCGCGCGCGGTGAGAAGAAGACCTCGATCCGGACTGACCGGGGCATCCAGGTCGACCTCCGGCTGGTCCCGGCGGAGTCGTGGGGGGCCGCGCTCATCTACTTCACGGGGTCGAAGGAGCACAACGTCCACCTGCGCGAGATGTGCGTGAAGAAGGGGTGGAAGCTCTCCGAATACGGCCTGTTCGACGCCGACGACACGGTGATCGCCGCCGCGACGGAGGAGGACATCTACGCCGCTCTCGGCATGGAGTGGATCCCCCCGACCCTGCGCGAGGACGGCGGCGAGATCCAGGCCGCGCTCAAGAACGAGCTCCCGAGGCTGGTCACCCTCGACGACCTCAGGGGCGACCTGCACACCCACACCGACCTGACCGACGGCATCGCCACGCTGGAGGACATGCTGGCCGCCGCCGCCGGGCGCGGCTACGCCTACTACGCCGTCACCGATCACGCGCCCGACCTGGTCATGCAGCGCATGACGCTGGAGAAGGCGCTGGCGCAGCGGGCGCGGCTGAACGAGTTGCAGAAGAGCTACCCGGACATGCGGCTGCTCCACGGCAGCGAGCTCAACATCGCGCCCGACGGCTCGGTCGACTGGCCCGAAGACGTCCTGGCGGGGTTCGACGTGTGCGTGGCCAGCGTCCACTCGCATTTCGGCCAGTCGCGCGACGAGATGACCCGCCGCTTCATCGCGGCCTGTGAGAACCCCCAGGTCGACATCATCGGCCACCCGACCACCCGCAAGATCGGGAAGCGTCCGGGCGTCGACGCCGACTGGGACGCCGTCTTCCGCGCCGCCGCCCGCACCGGCACCGCCCTGGAGATCGACGCCTACCCCGACCGCGCCGACCTGCCCTCCGACCTGGTCCGGCTGGCCCGCCACCACGGCGTCAAGTTCTCCATCGACAGCGACTCTCACGCCATCCCCCACCTCGACAACCAGAAGTTCGGCGTCGGCATCGCCCAGCGCGGCTGGCTGACCCCCGACGACGTGATCAACACCTGGCCGCTCGACCGGCTCCTCCACTTCCTGGGCCGGTAAGTTCCACAGGCCCTCTCCGTTACGGCTCCCGCCTGCCCCGGCCCCGCCCGCCGTCTCCGCCCCGCGCCGTGTCCGGCGCCGGCCACCCGCTCCCGGCCCTCGCCGTCACGGCCCCACCTGGGCCATTGAACTATTTGCAACTTTCCTGGTAGGAAATACCCATTAGGAAAGGGGCTCCTCATGGACCGGACCGCTCTGTGCACCCTGGGCGACATCGCGCCCCTCTCCGCCCACCGCCGTCCCATCGTCAAACCCCTGCCCGGCGACCTCTTCACCGTCCACGGCACCGACGCCGAGACCCGCTGGGAGGCCATGGCGGGCCAGGGCTACCACACGCCGAACGACCGGTTCTTCGTCGGCAACCACACCGCCACCCCCCTCCTCGACGCCCACTCATGGCGGCTGCGCCTGCACGGCGACGGCCTCGAAGGGCCGCGGTCGCTCACCTACGCCGACCTGCGCGGACTCCCCGCCCGCACGCTGGACGCGGCGATCGAGTGCGCCGGCAACGGGCGGTCGCTCTTCCCGGGCCACGACGGCGTCCCGTGGGGGCTGGGCGGCATCGGGGTCGCCCGCTGGCGCGGGGTGCCGCTCAAAGCGGTGCTCGGCCTGGCGGGGGTGCGGCCCGACGCCGTCGAGGTGCTGGCCACCGGGCTCGACGACCCGGTCGAGGGGCAGGGCCACGTCCGGCACGCCATCCCGCTGAGCAAGGCCCTGGACGACGCGCTGATCGCGTACGAGATGAACGGGGTTCCGCTTCCCCCGGATCACGGCTATCCGGCGCGGCTCGTGGTGCCCGGCTGGGTGGGCATCGCGTCGATCAAGTGGCTCGGCGACATCGAGGTCGGCACGGAGCCCTTCACCAGCCCGTTCGCCACCGGGGTCACCACCCTGTCGGTGAAAAGCGCGTTCGAGCTGCCCTGGCCCGCGACGGTGGCCCACGGGAGGCGTCACGTCCTGCGCGGCCGTTCCTGGTCGGGGCGCGCCGGGATCGCCAAGGTCGAGGTCAGCACCGACGGCGGCCGGACGTGGCAGAAGGCCTTCCACCGGCGGGGAACCCGCGCCTGGACCCCCTGGCACGTCGAGTGGTGCCCGAGGGAGAAGGGCCCCGGCGTGCTGCTGGCGCGAGCGGTAGATCACAATGGGTACAGGCAGCCGGAAAGCAAGCCTTACCACCACATGGGGAATCTGTTCGACGCTATCGTGGCGCACCCGGTGATCGTCGAGTAGCGAAGTGTTACCTTTGCGGAAGGTTCGCTGGTTTTCATGCAGCTCGCGGGGGTTCGCGGGGGGCTGGCCGCCTATGGGGGAAGTACGGGGAGACGATTCCGCGCTGTCAGAATCGCTCCTTGGAGACGTCTTGGTAACGCCCCGGTAACCGCTCCTGAGGAAGATGGGGCCGGAACCGGCGGAGAACGACAGGGGGAGGTTGCCCATGGGCCAGCTCACGGCACTCGACGCGCAGTTCCTCAGCACGGAGTCCGACACTACGGTCACCCACGTCGCCGGCGTCGCCGTCCTGGACGGCAGCGTCACCCGGGAACGCCTGGTCGCGCTGCTGCGTGACCGGGTGCACCTCGCGCCGCCGCTGCGGATGCGGCTCGCCGACGTGCCCTTCGGGCTCGACCGGCCCTACTGGACCGAAGACGACGACTTCGACGTCGACGACCACGTCCACGAGTCGACCGTGCGGCACGAGGACGAACTCGCCGTCCACGTCGCCCGGCTCCACGCGCGCAAGCTCGACCGGAGTAGGCCGCTCTGGGAGATGCACCTGATCCACGGCCTCGGCGAGGGCCGGGTCGCGGTCTACACCAAGGTTCACCACGCGGCCATCGACGGCGTGTCGGGGTCGGAGATCCTCGGCGCCTTCCTCGACCTCACTCCCGAGCAGCGGCAGGTCGAGCCGGCCGCCGCCGACGCGCCGCGCGAGAAGGCGCCCAACCCGGCCGAGATGCTCGCCGGGGCGTTCGGCCGCATGCTGGCCCAGCCCGGCGACGCGGTGAAGTCGCTGGCCAGGGCCGTCGCCGACCTCGACGCGATGCCCGTCTCCGGGGGCCTGCCGGGGGCCCACCGGCTGGCCAGCGCCGCCCGCCGCCTGCTCGGCGAGAAGCCGCTGCCGCCGCTGCCCTCGCTGGCCGCGCCGCGCACCCCGTTCAACGGCCCCATCACCCGGATGCGGACCTTCGCCTACGGCTCGGTCGCCCTCAGCGACGTGAAGCACGTCGGCCGCGCCTACGGCATGAGCGTCAACGACGTCGTGATGACGGTCGTGTCGGGCGCGCTGCGGTCGTGGCTGGAGGAGCACGCCGCCCTGCCCGGCCAGCCGCTGGTGGCGGCCGTGCCGGTCTCGATCCGGACCGGCAAGGGCCACGAGACCATCGGCAACCAGATCTCCGCGATGATCACGCCGCTGGCCACCGACGTCGCCGACCCCGAGGAGCGTCTCTCGACGGTCCGGGGCCTGATGTCCACCGCCAAGCGCCGCTTCGCCCAGTCACGCACGAGCTGGCTGAGCGACATCTGCTCGGTCCTGCCCGCCCCGATCGCCAACCTGGCGACGCCCCACTTCTTCCGCCTGGCCGGCCGGGTCACCCCCGGCGTCAACCTCATCGTGTCGAACGTGCCCGGCCCGCAGCTCCCGCTCTACCTGTGCGGCGCCCGGCTGATGGCCTACTACCCGATGTCCGTCCTCACCGACGTGACCGGCGGCCTGTCCATCACGTGCCTGTCCTACGACGGCAGCCTCGACTTCGGCGTCGTCGCCTGCCCGGCCCGGGTGCCGGACGTGTGGCGCATCATGGACCACCTCCGCGAGGCGATGGCCGAACTGGTCAAGCTGGCCGACGCCGTCGACCCCGAGTAGCCGCTCCTCCCGCGGCGCGTCGCCCGGCCGGCCCTCTGTCGGTCCGCCGGTCCGAACCGTTCAGAGTCCCGCGCCGGGACCGCCGCCGGGCCACCGGCCGTGACCAGGCACGACCTCGGCGCGGGTGCCGCCGGGAAGGGCGGCCCCGGAGGCGCGGGATTCCCGGCACGCCGGAAATGGTCGAGCGTTCCTCTGTGACTTCGTTCTGACGTCCAACCGGAGGAACCAGGTGAAACGCTCTCTCGTGGCCGTCGTGGCCGCGCTCTGCCTGCTCGGGGTTCCGGCCCCCGCGCAGGCCCAGCCGCCGTTACCGGTCCGCGGCGCCGACGTCTCCAGCCTCGCCAAGTCCGAGGCGCACGGCGGCGTCTACCGCGACCCCGCCGGCCGGCGCGGGGACGCGCTGCGGATCATGCGGCAGGCCGGCGTGAACTACGTCCGGCTCAAGGTCTGGGTCGGCCCGGCCGACGGCTACAACGACAAGGCCCACGTCGTCGCGGTCGCTAAACGGGCCAAGGCGCTCGGCATGAAGGTGCTGGTCGACTTCCACTACTCCGACTCGTGGGCCGACCCCGGCAAGCAGAACAAGCCCGCCGCCTGGGCCGCCCTC
Source organism: Herbidospora cretacea (assembly GCF_001570605.1). Taxonomy (GTDB): domain Bacteria; phylum Actinomycetota; class Actinomycetes; order Streptosporangiales; family Streptosporangiaceae; genus Herbidospora; species Herbidospora cretacea. Next base: position 40,679 of record NZ_BBXG01000027.1, read on the forward strand.
CCCTACGACCAGCTCAGGCAGGCCGTCTACGACCACACCTTCGACGTCCTCGACACGCTGCGGCGGCAGGGCGCGACGGCCGACATGGTCCAGGTCGGCAACGAGATCAACGGCGGCCTGCTCTGGCCCGACGGGCGGTGGGACGCCTGGCCCGGCATGGCGGGGCTGCTCAACGCCGGATACGACGCCGTCAAGGCCGTGTCCGCCACCACCAAGGTCGTCATCCACCTGGCCAACGGCGGCGACAACGGCCTCTACCGGTGGTGGTTCGACACCGCCGCCACCCACGGCATCCGCTACGACGTCATCGGGCTGTCCTACTACCCGTACTGGCACGGGACCCTGGAGGCCTTCCAGTACAACCTGAACGACGTCGCCGCCCGCTACGGCAAGCCGGTCGTCGTCGCCGAGACCGCCTACCCGTTCACCACCGCCGACGAGGACGGCTGGGCGAACCTCGTCGGAGCGGCCGAGCCCTACCCGGGCTTCCCGGCGACCCCGCAGGGGCAGGCGGCGTTCGTGAAGAGGATGTACGACATCGTCAGGGCCGTCCCCGGCGGGCTCGGGCTGGGCCTGTTCTACTGGGAGGCCACCTGGACCGGCGTGCCCGGCAACGGCTGGGACCCGGCCGATCCAGGCAGCGGCAACGCCTGGGAGAACCAGGCGCTGTTCGACTACGCCGACCGCGCCCTACCGGGCCTGCGCACCCTCGGCGGCAGCCGGTGACCTGAGGAGCCGCACGCAGACCGCGGTGAACCAGGCCCAGATCACGATGACCCCGGCGGTGAAGAGCAGCAGGCTCCAGCCCGCGCCCCCCGCCGAGGCCATCGCGCCGAAGCTCGCGAAGAAGAAGACCCCGCTGAGCGCCGAGACCAGCGCCCAGCCGGGGTCGCCCCCGGCGCGGAACCGGCGGGCCATGACGAGCGCCGCGATCGTGAGGGCCGTGAAGCCGACCGCGCCGCAGACGAAGTGCATGACGCCTTCGATGCTCGTCGCACCGCCGACGGGGTCGACGGTGAAGACGGCGGCGCCCAGGAGGCTCAGGCCGTACAGAGCGAGAAGGATCCTGAGCGGCCCGGTGAAGGCGGTGGCGGCGGCGACGACGGCCAGGCCGGCGACGGCGATATTCGTGACGTGGATCCAGCCGAGGTCGCCGAGCGACAGGGCGCTCCACGGCTGGCGCAGCGGGTCGAAGCCGTCACGGGTGACGATCTCCAGCAGCGAGACGAGGACGTAACAGGGGCCGGCGAGGGCGCCGAGGGTCAGCACGGTGCGGTTCATGCCCTCTCCTCGAACGGGGACGGCGCTTTTCGACAGCCCACCGGAAACTGTCGGTGGCGTTCGGCAGGATCGGGGGATGACGCACTTTCTCATCTCCTTCCCCAGCGCCGCCATGGTGGTCGCGGAGGAGGACTTCCCCGATGTCGTCCGCGAGTCCCATGCCGTCATCCAGGAGGCGAAGGACGCCGGCGTCTACGTCTTCGGCGGCGGGATCGACGAGGCCGTCGCCCCGGTCATGGTCTCCGGCGACGGCACGGTGACCGAGGGCACCTACCCGCAGACGACCCGGTTCGACGGCGGGTTCACCGTCCTCGACCTGCCCTCCCGCGAGGCGGCGCTGAAGTGGGCCGAGAAGATCGCGGCCTCCTGCCGGTGCGCGCAGGAGGTGCGGGCGTTCCAGTACGACCCCCAGGCCTGACGGCGACGGGCGCGAAGACGTCGAGGGCGAAGATCACCGATCGCTCCGACGTCTGGCCGGTGGCGACGAACTCGTGGTGGCCGCCGGGAAGCGTCAGGTGGTAGTCGAAGCCGCGGAACCGGGCGTGGCCCGTGTCGCCCGTCTCCATCCGGGCGGCCTCCCGGCCCTCGTTGGCCACCACGACGACCTCATGCGGCGCGAACCCGCTGAACAGGAGGTCGACGGGGCGCAACTCCGGATTGCCCCAGACCTCCACGGCCGGAGGCCGGTCGGGGTCGTATGCCGGGTCCGCCGTCTGGAGCGGCGGCTCGACCGGGACGGGGTCGTCGGTGGACACCACCCGCATCGGCGGCACGCTCGTGACGTCGGAGAACGACAGCGGGACCGGGTCGGGGAAACCGGCTTCCGGGTTCGCGGCGCCGGTCAGGATCGCACCCACGGCAGCGGCCGCCGCCGTCACAACGGCGATGGCGGCTGCGGCGGCCACTTTGGCCGAGTTCATCCAGGCTCCCTCACATAGGGGACTGCCGAGTGGCGTTTCCCATCGCGGAACGCATTGTCGCCCACCCCCATCGGTGCCGCCGGTGTTCGCGCCGAAGCTGGCGCGTTCAGGCGAACAGGGCGGTCGCGATGAGGTCGGCCACGACGTCGGCGTCGATCGTGTGCCCGGTCAGGTGGCTGATGCTCTCCTGGTAGAGCAGCACCGCCGCGAACGTCGCCGCCGCCGCCTCCAGCCGGGCCGCGTCGCCCCGCCCGCCGGGCAGCGCCAGTTCGAGCGCGAACCGCGCCCGCCGGATGATCTCGCTGTTCAGGCCGTGGATGCGGTCTTTCACCGACCGGTGGGTGTCGGCCTCGCGGAACAGGATGCGGCGCATCGACGGCGAGGCCGTCAGCGGCAGGCGGCGGGCCAGGCGGGACAGCGCGCGGGCGGGGTCGTCGGGCTGGGGCTCGGGGTCCTCCTCGGTCACGAGGGTGCGTTCGTCGACCAGGGACACCAGGACGTCGATCTTGCGGGGGAAGTAGTGGAAGACGAGCCCCTTGGGCACCCCGGCCATCTGGGCGATGCGGGCCGTCGGGGTGGCGTCGTAGCCGCCCCCGGCGAACAGTTCCTCGGCGGCGTCGAGGATCCGGCTGCGCGCGTCCGACTGGCTGTCCACGAGGCCGACCCTAGCCCCTGCCGCGCGTGGCCCGACATGCCGGAAAAGGGATACCCGCCTAACAGGCGAGAAGCCCCCGGGGGCGGGTCCCGAGGGCTTCTCTCTCCAGGAGGGGTTCCTAGTGCGTGGACGCCTTCTCCGCGCCGACGCCGGTGAGGGAGCGGACCTCCATCTCGGCGTACTTCGACTCGTTGTACTCCTTGCTCATCCGCGTGGCGATGTAGCCGCACAGGAAGCCGATCGGGATCGAGAACAGGCCCGGGTTCTCCATCGGGAACCAGTGGAAGTCCATGTCCTTGATCAGCGAGGTCGGGCGGCCCGACACGACCGGCGAGAAGATCACCAGGATCAGGGCGGAGCCGAGACCGCCGTAGATCGAGGCGACCGCGCCGGCGGTGTTGAACCTCTTCCAGAACAGGCTGTAGAGGATCGCGGGCAGGTTGCCCGAGGCCGCGATGGCGAACGCCAGGGCGACCAGGAACGCCACGTTCTGCGCCTGCGCCAGGATGCCCAGCCCGATCGAGACCGCGCCGATGACGAAGGCGGAGATGCGGGCGACCAGGATCTCCTGCTTCTCGGTGACCTCGCCGCGCTTGAAGACGTGGGCGTAGAGGTCGTGGGCGAAGCTGGAGGAGCTGGCGAGGGTCAGACCGGCGACCACCGCGAGGATGGTGGCGAAGGCGACGGCGGCGATGACGGCCAGCAGGATCGTGCCGCCGACCTCGCCGAAGATGGCCTCGCCGATCGCCAGCGCGAGCTGCGGCGCGGCGGTGTTGCCGGCCGCGTTCTCGGCCCGGATCGCCTCGCTGCCGACCATGGCCGCCGCGCCGAAGCCCAGGACCAGGGTGAGCAGGTAGAAGGTGCCGATGATGCCGATGCCCCACAGGACCGACTTACGGGCGTCCTTGGCGGTGGGCACGGTGTAGAAGCGGATCAGGATGTGCGGCAGACCGGCGGTACCGAGAACCAGGGCCAGGCCCAAGCTGATCAGGTCGAACTTGCCCCAGATGCCCTGGGCCTCGGTGCCGTAGCGCAGGCCCGGCTCGGTGAAGGCGGTGCCCTTGCCGCTCTGCGCGGCAGCCTCGCCGATCAGGCCGGACAGGTTGAAGCCGAACTTGCCGAGGACCAGCAGCGTCACCAGGGTCGCGCCGCCCATCAGCAGCACGGCCTTGACGATCTGGACCCAGGTCGTGCCCTTCATGCCGCCGACGACGACGTACACGATCATCAGGATGCCGACGCCGACGATGGTCAGCGCCTTGCCCGAGTCGGAGGTGATGCCGAGCAGCAGGCCGACCAGCGCGCCCGCGCCGACCATCTGGGCGAGCAGGTAGAAGATCGACACCACGATGGTGGAGACGCCGGCGGCGGTGCGGACGGGCCGGGGGCTCATCCGGAAGGCCAGCACGTCGGCCATCGTGTACTTGCCGGAGTTCCGCATCAGCTCGGCGACCAGCAGCAGCGCGACCAGCCACGCCACCAGGAAGCCGATGGAGTAGAGGAAGCCGTCGTAGCCGTAGAGGGCGATCAGGCCGGCGATGCCGAGGAACGAGGCGGCCGACATGTAGTCGCCGCCGATGGCCAGGCCGTTCTGCGCCGCGCTGAAGGAGCGCCCGCCGGCGTAGTAGTCGGCGGCGGTCTTGTTCTGGCGGCTGGCCCAGAAGGTGATTCCCAGCGTCCCGACCACGAAGAGCAGGAACAGGACGGTGGCGAGTGTCGTGTGGCTCATTTACTTGTCCGCCTTCTCGATCTCACCGCGGAGCTCGTCGGCCAGGGGGTCGAGCTTGGCCGCCGAGTGCCGTGAATACGCCCACGAGATGTAGAAAGTGGACACGAACTGGAGCAGTCCGAAGATCAACGCGACGTTGATGTTGCCCAGCACCTTGATGGCCATGAAGTCGCGCGCGAACGCGGACAGCACGACGTACAGCAGGTACCAGACCAAGAAGGCGACCGTCATCGGGAACGCCCATGAGCGGTAGCGCCGGCGCAGCTCCTGGAACCGATCCGTCGCTCTTATCTGCTCATATACCGACGAGTCATGATGCTGCGTCGTCACGAGACCTCCCACGCTGTGATCTGGATCACCCACACGGTAGGAGTGGACGCTACCCCGGGAGGAGATACGGAGACCCGTCCTTCGCCGAGCCGACGAGCAAAGGCGCTCAGTGTTGTACGGCTTGCGCCGAATGGTCCGCTATCCACGACGAACGGCACCCTTTTCGGCCGACCTCAACTGTCCGTTATGACGACCGTGGACGCCAATCGCCCCGGTCCACGTCAAGTGTCTCGGGTGTGTGGAGACGTACCATCGTGCGCGTCACGTTGGGCGGCACCCGGCCGGGGGTGAGCAGCGAGACGACGACCATGACGGAGAACGAGATCGGCACCGACCAGGCGGCCGGCTGGGCCAGCAGCGCCCCGGCCCACCCGCCGTGCGGCCCGCCGACGATGGTGACCAGCCCGGCCACGCAGGCGAGCCCTCCCCCGGCCAGCAGCCCGGCGACGGCGCCTGAGGTGGTGAGCCGCCGCCACCAGATGCCGAGCACGAGCAGCGGGCAGAACGACGAGGCCGCCACCGCGAACGCCAGCCCGACGACGTCGGCGACCGGCAGCGCCCGCGCCACGATCGCCAGCCCGAACGGCACCGCGACCCCGATGACCGTCGCCACCCGGAACGACCGCACCCCGTCGGTGAACCGCAGGATGTCCTGCCCGAGCACGCCCGCCACCGACACCGCCAGCCCCGACGACGTCGACAGGAACGCCGCGAACGCCCCGCCGGTGACCAGCGCGGTCAGCAGCTCCCCCGCGACCCCGCCGACCAGGTGCCCCGGCATGGTCAGCACGACCGAGTCGGGCCCGTCGAGCGGCGGCAGGTAGACCCGCCCGAGATAGCCGTAGATCGACGGCAGCAGGTAGAACGCGCCGAGCAGCGACAGCACGACCAGGGTGGTCCGCCGGGCGGCCCGGCCGTCGGGGTTGGTGTAGAACCGCACGAGCACGTGCGGCAGCCCCATCGTGCCCAGGAACGTGGCCAGGATCAGCGAGTACGTCGCGTAGACCGGGTGTTCGCGCCCGTGCAGCGGCAGCGCCCACGGGTCGCCCGGCTGGAGCCCCGGCGCGCCGTCGGCCCGCCACGCCAGCAGCATGAAGACGAGCGGCACGGCCAGCGCGGTCAGCTTCAGCCAGTACTGGAACGCCTGCACGAACGTGATCGACTTCATCCCGCCCGACAGCACGTTCACCGCGACGACCCCGGCGACCAGCAGCCCGCCGGCCCACGCGGGCGCGCCGGTGATCGCCCGGAACACCATCCCGGCGCTCTGGAACTGCGGCATCAGATAGAGCCACCCGATGAGCACGACGAGCACGCTCGACACCCGGCGCACGGCCATCGACTCCAGCCGCGCCTCGGCGAAGTCGGGCAGCGTGTAGGCCCCCGACCGCCGCAGCGGCGCCGACACCAGCACGAGCAGCACGAGATAGCCGCCGGTCCACCCGACCGGCAGCCACAGCATGTCCGCGCCGTAGGTGAGGATCAGCCCGGCGATGCCCAGGAACGAGGCGGCCGACAGGTACTCCCCGCCGATCGCCGAGGCGTTCCACAGCGGGGTGACGGTCCGCGAGGCGACGTAGAAGTCGGAGGTCGTGCGCGACACCCGGACGCCGAACGCCCCGATCAGCACCGCCGCGAGCACCACGAGCACGATCGCGACGAGTGAGCTCAATCGCCCTCCACCAGCTCGGCGAACCGCCGTTCGTTGCGTTCGGCCGCCCGGACGTAGAGCCAGGCGCCGACGACGAACGCCGGGTAGATGAGCCCGGCGAGCACCAGCCACGGCAGCGGCAGGCCGAGCACGACGACCTCGCGCATCGACGGGACCAGCATGAACAGTAAGGGCATCCCGCCGATCACGCAGGCCAGCAGCGTGCAGACGAACAGGCCGAGGCGGAGCTGGGTGCGGATCAGCGAGCGCATGTAGACCTCGCCGAGCCGCGTCTGCTCGTCGATCTCGCGGGTGGCGGGATAACGCGGGCGGCGCGCGGCGACGGCCCGGGGGCTGGTGACGGTCTCCCGGCGGGGCTTGGCCGTGTCGGCCTCACCAGACCGGGGCTCCGCCGAGCGCGAGCGGCGGGTCCGGGCGCGGCCGGGCGGGTTCCTTCCCGGCTCCGCCGGTGACGGGCCGGTCATTGGTCCGGCTTGGCCCGGCGGGCCCGGCGCACCAGCAGGTCGCGCAGTTCGCGGGTGTGGCGGCGGCTGACGGGGATCTCGGTGTCGCCGATGCGGACCACGCAGCGGCCGGAGTCGATGTGCAGCTCGTCGATGTGCTTGACCGCGACGAGATGGCTGCGGTGCACGCGGAGGAACCCGGCCGAGGCCCAGCGCTCCTCCAGGGCGGCGAGCGGGATGCGTACCAGATGACTGCCGGTCGCGGTGTGCAGGCGGGCGTAGTCGCCGCGCGCCTCCACGTAACGCACCTCGGTCGAGGCGACGAAGCGGGTCACCCCGCCCAGTTCGACCGGGATGGTGTCGCTGGTCTCGGGCTCGGTGTAGGCCTCGCTCCCCGCGCAGACCCGCCGGATCGCCTCGGCCAGCCGGTCGGGGCGGACCGGCTTGAGCAGGTAGTCCTCGGCCTTGAGCTCGAACGCGTCGACGGCGTGGTCCTCGTAGGCGGTCACGAAGACGACCTTCGGTGGCCGCGAGAACTGGGTGAGCAGCCGCCCGAGCACCACCCCGTCAAGGCCGCGCATCCGGATGTCGAGGAAGACCGCGTCGATCGGCCGGCCGTCGGCCATGGCCCGGTCGAGCAGCTTCAGCGCGGCGGCGCCGTCACGGGCGGTCTGCACCTCGCCGATGCGCGGATCGGCCCGCAGGAGGTAGGCGAGGTCTTCGAGCGCGGGCTGTTCGTCGTCCACAGCCAGCACCCGCAACCCGCTCACGTCGTACCCCTTCACTGGATGAGTCCCTAGAGCGTGATAAATCGTCTTTTGTAAGTCAACGCGAAAGCCGGATCGTTAACTACAGAAACGTTTCCCTCCGTCACGGCTCCGCCCGCCCGGCCACGAGCGATCCGTGGCCTCAGCGGACGGCCACCCCCGGGCGGTATTTGGGCATCCGCATGCTGACCTTCGTCCCGGCTCCCTCGCCCGTCTCGACGACCAGCCCGAACTCGTCGCCGTAGACCTGGCGGAGCCGTTCGTCGACGTTGGCCAGGCCGACTCCCGTCGCGCGCTCCTCCCCCGCGAGCACCCGCCTGAGGTGCTCGGGGTCCATGCCGAGGCCGTCGTCCTCCACGGTGATCGAGCACTCCGCGCCGGCGTCCTCGGCGACGATGGTGATCCGCCCGACGCCCGGCTTGCTCTCCAGCCCGTGCCTGACCGCGTTCTCCACCAGCGGCTGGATGCACAGGAACGGCACCGCCACGGCCAGCACCTCGGGCGCGATCCGCAGGGTGACCTGCAACTGGTCGCCGAAGCGGGCCCGCTCCAGGGTGAGGTAGCGGTCGATCGAGCGCAGTTCCTCGGCGAGGGTGGTGTAGTCGCCGTGCCGCCGGAAGGAGTAGCGGGTGAAGTCGGCGAAGTCGATCAGGAGCTCCCGGGCCCGCTCCGGGTCGGTCCGCACGAACGAGGCGATCGTCGTGAGGGAGTTGTAGATGAAGTGGGGGGAGATCTGCGCCCGCAGGGCCCGTACCTCCGCCTCCATGAGCAGGGTCCGCGACCGGTCGAGCTCGGCGAGTTCGAGCTGGGAGTCGACCCACCGGGCGACCTCCTGCACCGCCCTGACCAGCCCGGCCGAGGTGTGGTCGCCGTAGGCGGCCAGCGAGCCGACCACCCGCTCGTCGGTGGTGAGCGGGACGACCACCGCGTGCCTGATCGGGCATTCGGGCTGCGTGCAGGAGAGCTGGAGGACCTGGATGCGGCCGTCCTTCAGCGTGCTCTTGGCGTGGTCGAAGGCCTCGCGGGCGTGGTGGTCGCCGGTCCCGTCGTAGACGAGCAGCTCCTCGGCGTTGGTGATCGCTATCGCCGGTGAGCCGAGGAGTTGCCGCAGGTGACGCGAGGCCTTGAGCACCCCCGCCTGGGTGAGCCCGGCGCGGAGCGGGGGCGCGGCGAGGCTGGCGGTGTGGAGCGTCTCGAAGGTCGCCCGTTCGGCCGGGCCGCTGCCGAGCTCGCGGCGTCCGCGCAGCACGCGCCAGAGCACGACGGCGGGCACACCCACCAGGGCGGCGACCACCAGGACGGCGACCAGGGGCTCCACGTCGCGGAGCCTACCGGACCGTTTCGGGAAGCCTGTCTTGCGTGACGTTTTCGTGCTCGTCCAGCAGCGTGGTCTCGTCGAACGGGTCGCGTCCGGAGAGAACCTCCTGCGCCCGCTCCCGGTCGAACTCCCCGGTCCAGCTCCCGATCAGCACGGTCGCCACCGCGTTCCCGGCGAAGTTGGTCAGCGCGCGGGCCTCCGACATGAACCGGTCGATGCCGACGATGAGCCCGACGCCGTCGACCAGCTCGGGCCGGTGCGACTGGAGCCCGGAGGCGAGGGTGGCCAGGCCCGCGCCGGTGACCCCCGCCGCGCCCTTGGACGCGATCATCATGAACACCAGCAGCGAGACCTGCTCGCCGAACGACAGCGGGGCCCCGGTCGCGCTGGCCACGAAGAGGGTGGCCATCGTCAGGTAGATCGCGGTCCCGTCGAGGTTGAACGAGTAGCCGGTCGGCACGGTGATCCCGACGACCGGACGGCTGACGCCGAGGTGCTCCATCTTCGCGATCAGGCGCGGCAGCGCCGACTCGGATGACGAGGTGGACAGGATCAGCAGGAACTCCCGGCGCAGATAGCCGAACAGCGACAGCACGTTGAGCCCGGAGACCAGCCGCAGCATCGGCCCGAGCACGAGGAACACGAACAGCAGGCAGGTCGCGTAGAAGCTGAGCATGATGACGCCGAGACTCTTGAGCGCGTCGACGCCGGTCGCGCCGACCACCGCCGCCATCGCCCCGAACGCGCCGACGGGCGCGGCCCACATGATCATGGCGAGGATGCGGAAGACGAGCCGCTGGACGTGCTCGACGCCGGTGAGGATCGGCGTGGCGCGCGGCCCCATCGCCTGGAGGGCGAACCCCGCGAGCAGCGCGACCAGCAGCGTCTGGAGCACCGAGCCCTCGGTGAACGCCGACACGAGCGTGGCCGGGATGATCCCGAGCAGGAACGCCGTGGTGTCGCTCTCGCCGCCCTTGGCCGCCTCGGCCGCCGCGGCGTCGCGGAGTTCCGGCGTGAGCTGGAGCCCGGAACCCGGGTCGACGAGGTTGCCCACGATGAGCCCGATCGCCAGCGCGACCGTCGACATGACGAGGAAGTAGCCGAGCGCGAGCCCGCCGACCCGCCCGACCTTCGCCGCCTTGGCCACCGAGCCGATGCCGAGCACGATCGTGCAGAAGATGATGGGGCTGATCATCATCTTGATGAGCGCCACGAAAGCGGTGCCCAGCGGCTTGAGCGCGACCCCGAGGTCCGGCGCGGCGAAGCCGACCGCGACGCCCGCCACGGCCGCGATGATGACGGCGAGGTAGAGATAGCGGGTCCTGTCCCGCCGCTCGGGGGCCGCTGCCTGGGGGGACTCCGCTGGTGCGGACATGGCGTCCACTCTCCCTAAAGTCGGTTGGTGGGCCGACTATCCGCCCCGGGAGTGACCTGGGTCACTATTGCGTACATTTCGTTCACTGGACCGAGTCAGGAGAGGTGACGCCGATGCGACGATGGAGCCTGGCGCGGCAGATGTTCGCGCTCCAGATCGTCGTCGTGGTCGCGACCGTCGCGGCGGGGACCGTGATGGCCGTCCTGCAGACCCGCGACCTGGTCGCGGAGGACGCGACCGCGGTGACCAAGGCGGTCGCGGTGAGCGTGGCGTCGGCCCCGTCGGTCCTGACCGCGCTGGGCGACCCCGACCCGACGGCCCTGCTCCAGCCGTACGCCGAGAAGGTCCGCGCGGAGACGGGCGTCGGCTTCATCACGATCATGAGCCCGGCGGGCATCAGGTACACCCACCCGACGCTCACCGAGATAGGGCGCCCCTACCTGGGAACGCTGGCCGACCGGACGTACAGCGAGACCTACACGGGCACGCTCGGCCCCTCGATCCGCACGATCACCCCCGTCCGCGACGCGTCCGGTCGGGTCAGAGGGCTGGTCAGCGCCGGTATAACGGTCGAGAACATCGGCGGCCGGCTCCGCGAGCAGCTGGAGGCCGGCGTGCTGGCCGGCCTGCTCGGCCTCGGCGCCGGCACCGCCGGCACCTACCTGGCCGGCCGCCGCCTCCGCCGCCACACCCACGACCTCGGGACGCAGGAACTGACCCTGATGTACGACTACCACGAGGCGATCCTGCACGCCGTCCGCGAAGGGTTGCTGCTGGTCGACGGGCGCAACGTGCTGACGCTGTGCAACGACGGCGCCCGCGGGCTGCTCGGCCTGCCCCCGGACGCGGAGGGCTCCCCCGTGACCGCGCTGGGCCTGCCGCCCTCCCTCACCGAACTGCTGTCCTCGGGCGGCGACCGCACCGACGAGATCCACCTGACGGGAGACCGGGTGCTGCTGGTCAGCGTCGCGGCGGTCCGCTCCGGAACCCGCTCCCTCGGCACGGTCGTGACGTTGCGCGACCACACCGAGCTCCAGGACGTGACCGGCCAGCTCGACGCCGAACGCGGCTTCGCCGACGCGCTGCGCTCGGCCGCCCACGAGTCGGCCAACCGCCTGCACACCGTGATCTCCCTGGTCGAGCTGGGCCGTCCCGAACAGGCGGTGGCCTTCGCGACCGAGGAACTCCGCGCCGCCCAGGAACTGACGGACCGGGTCGTGGCCGCCGTCCGCGAACCGGTGCTGGCGGCCCTCCTGCTGGGCAAGTCGGCCCAGGCCGCCGAGCGCGGCGTGGAGTTGTCGATCACCCCTGAGAGCGAACTCGACGACGTGGGCCTCGACCCGCACGACCTGGTGGCGATCCTCGGCAACCTGATCGACAACGCGGTCGAGGCCGCCATGTCCGGCCCGCCACCGGCGAGGGTGGAGGTGCACGTGGGCGCGTCCGGCTCCGTGTGCGAGATCCGCGTCGCCGACAGCGGCCCCGGCCTCGAACCGGCCAGGGTCGAGGAGGCCTACCGGCGCGGCTGGACGACCAAGGGCGACGGCCGGGGCCTCGGCCTGCCCTTGGCGGTGCAGGCCGTGCGCAGGCTGGGCGGCACGATCGAAGCGACCCCCGACGCGGTCTTCACCATCCGCCTCCCCCTCCCGGAGAGGACCGCCTCGTGATCTCGGTGCTCGTGGTCGAGGACGAGGAGATCACCGCCGAGGCAAATCGGATCTACGTGGAACGGGTCCCCGGCTTCGCGGTGGCGGGAGTGGTCAGGTCGGGCGGCGAGGCGCTGCGGTTCCTCGGCAGGCGGCCCGTCGACCTGGTGCTGCTCGACCTCCACCTCCCCGACATGCACGGCCTGGACGTGTGCCGGGCGATCAGAGGCGCGGGCATCCTGTGCGACGTCATCGTCATCACCTCCGCCCGCGACCTGTCGATGGTCCGCTCGGCGGTGTCGGCGGGCGTGGCCCAGTACGTGCTGAAGCCGTTCACCTTCGCCGCCCTCAACGACAAACTGCGCCAGTACGCCAGGTTCCGCTCCTCGGCCGACGCGAGCGGCGAGGCCAGCGGCCAGGGCGAGGTCGACGACATGCTGGCCGCCCTGCGCGGCCCGGCCCGCTCCCATCTTCCGAAGGGCCTGACCCAGCCCACCCTGGAAGCCGTGGTCGCCGAACTGCGCGGCGCCGCCGACGGCCTGTCCGCCACGGCGGTCGCCGCGTCGGTCGGGGTGTCCCGCGTGACGGCCCGGCGCTACCTGGAACACCTGACGGAGAGCGGAGCGGCCCGCCGCCTGCCGCAGTACGGCGGGCTCGGCCGGCCTGAGCTGGTCTATCAGCTCATCTGAGCGCGGATCCTCGCGGCGTACTCGCGCGCCTCCTCGTCGGAGGCGTACTTGGTACGCGGCCAGAAGAAGCCCCGGAGACCGTCCTTCGGGTTACGCGGGACCACGTGGGTGTGCAGATGCGCGACCGACTGGGACACGACGTTGTTGAGCGCGACGAAGCTGCCCTTGGCGTCGAGCCCCGCCATGACGGCCCGCGTGACGGCCTGCACCCGCTCGAAGTAGGGCCCGACCTCGACGAGATCGAGCAGCGTGACGACGTGGGTCTTCGGCACGACCAGGACGTGCCCCTTGAAGACGGGCCGGTGGTCGAGAAAGGCGAACACGACGTCGTCCTCGTAGACCTCGACGGTCTCGGTGGTCCCGGCCACCATCGCGCAGAACAGGCAGTCGCTCATCCTCGCGACCCTAGTTGACCGGCCAGGGCAGGCAGGCCGTCTGCACCGAGGCGTTTCAGGAGCTCACCGGCCAGCCGTGGCAGCCCTAGTACCGCTCACCAGCCGACCTTCAGCGTCCCTTTCAGCAGGGCGCGGGCGATGACCATCCGCTGGACGTCATTCGTGCCCTCACCGATCGCCATCAGCGGCGCGTCGCGGTAGAGGCGCTCAAGAACGAACTCCTGCGAATACCCGTACCCCCCATGGATCCGCATGGCCTCCATCGTCGTCGTCAGCGCCATCTCCGACGCGAAGTACTTCGCCATCGCCGCCTCCCCCGTCACCGCCCCCTGCTCCGACCGGACCGCCGCCCAGTACGTCATCAGCCGCGCCGCCTGGATCTCGGTCGCCATGTCGGCCAGCTTCAACTGGATCGCCTGGAACTCGGAGATCGGCTGCCCGAAGGCGTTCCGCTGCTGCGAATACGTAAGGGCCGCGTCATAGGCGCACTGGGCCACCCCCACCGCGCGGGCCGCGATGTTGATCCGCCCGAGTTCCAGCGCCGCCAGCACCTGCTGCATCCCCCGGCCCTCGACGCCGCCCAGCAGCCGGTCGACCGGCACCCGCGCGGAGTCGATGACGACCTCACACGTCTCCGTCCCCTTGTAGCCGAGTTTCGGCAGGTCACGGCCGATCTGGAGGTCCGCGGCGTCGATCAGCAGGACCGACATGCCCCGGTGGGCCGGGGTCTGCGCCGAGGTCTTCACCAGCACGGGCAGCGGGTCGGCGTGCCGGGCGTTGGTGATCCACGTCTTGGTGCCGGTCACCACGTAGTGGTCCCCGTCGCGGACGGCGCGCGTCGTGATCCCCTGCAGGTCCGTGCCGGCCCCCGGTTCGGTCAGAGCGATGCCGGTACGCCGTTCGCCCGACGCCCACCCCGGCAGGAACTCCTCCTTCTGCTCGGCGGTCCCGTACTGAGCCACCATCCACGTCGCCAGGGAATGGGATCCGAGGATCCCCGCCACGCCCATCCACCCGCGCGCGATCTCCTCGAAGACGAGGGCGAAGGAGACCCGGTCGAGCGCGAGCCCCCCGTGCACCTCAGGGATCGTCATCCCGAACAGGCCCAGTTCCTTGAACGACTCCACGATCTCCGCCGGATAGCGGCCCGACCGCTCCCATTCGGCCGCGACCGGGACGATCTCGTTGTCGACGAACTCGCGCAACGTCCGCCGGAAGAGGCGCTGCTCCTCGGTCAGGTCGAAGTTCATGCCATCGGGCCGTTCTTCGCTACCGGGAAGAAGCCCTTGTCGTGGGGGGCGTCCCGTTTGTAGACCATGACCGACCGCCGCCACGACATGACCTCGTCGCCGTCCTGGTTGAGGCCCCGGGTCCGGCACGTCACGATCCCCGCCCACGGCCGCGAGGCGGATTCCCGCACGGCCTCGACCAGCGACTCGGCGTAGAGGGTGTCGCCGAGGAAGACGGGGTGGGTCAGGCGGATCTCGTCCCAGCCGAGGTTCATCGAGGCGTTCTGGCTGACGTCGATGACCGACAGGCCCAGGACGATCGCCACTGATAGGCCCGAGTTCACGATGATCTTCCCGACGGGGGCCTTCGCGGCGAAGTGGGCGTTGAAGTGGTTCTGGTTGGTGTTCATCGTCAGCAGGGTGAACCAGGTGTTGTCGGCCTCGGAGATCGTGCGGCCGAGCGGGTGCTGGAACACGTCGCCGACGACGAAATCCTCGTAGTAACGCCCCAGATGGGCTGCATGGACGGTCACTTCCCTATCGTCCCCACATCTCCGGCCGAGTGATCACCCCTCCGGCCGGGAATGCCTTAGTAAACAAATGGTGAACAACAGGCAAACGGGGAGCTTATTGTCCGCCTCACTAGCTGTTCTCGCCGGAGTGTTCGCGATCGTCTCAGGGATCAACGACGGCGGCGCGCTGCTCGGCGCCGGGCTCCGGGTTCCTGGGGTGCGCCCGTTGGTGGCGCTGTTCGTGCTGGTCGCCGCGGTGGCGGCGGTGCCGATGCTGACCTCGCGGGTGGCCGCCACCTTCACCACGCGGCTGGCGTCCCTGCCGGGGGCTCCCGGGCAGGTGGCGATGACCGTCGCGGTGGTCTGCTCGCTGGTGGTGGTCCTGGTGCTGAGCAGCCGGGGGTGGCCGACCAGTCTGACGCTGGCCATCGTCGGCGGGCTGACCGGCGCGGCCGTCGGCCTCGGGCTGCCCGTCTCCGCCGGAGGCGTGGGCCTGGTGCTCGTGGCGGGGATCGCCGCGCCCTTCGTCGGGGCGACGGTGGCGGTGCTGGCCAGCCGCCTGGTGTCCCGGCTGGGCCGGGCGCAGTCGCTGCCGCGCCTGCACTGGGGCGGGTTCGCGGTGCAGTGCCTCGCCTACGCCGCCAACGACGGCCAGAAGATGCTGGCCGTCTTCCTCGTCGGGCTCGGCGTGGGCGGAGCGCCTCCGCTGGTCTGCCTGCTGGTCGCGGCGCTGTTCGCGGTCGGCGCCGTCTACGGGCTGCCGCGCGCCGGTCGGACCCTCAGCCGGCAGTTGCTGCCCGCCCGGCCGCTGCACGCCGTGGCCGCCGGGCTCGGCAGCGGGCTGTCGGTGATCGGGTGCGCGGCGGCGGGCGCGCCGGTGAGCATGACGCAGGCCATCGCGGGCGGCTTCGTCGGGGCGGGGGTCGCCGAGAGCGTCCGCCGGGTGCGGTGGCCGGCCACCATGAAGATCGTGCTCGCCTGGACGCTGACACTTCCGGCCACCGGCCTGCTGGGTCTGGCGGCCGGGCTGATGATCAGGGGGGTGGCCGGATGAGGCGGCTCCGGCGCGTGTTCGGCATGATGCGGGGGCGGATGGACAGCGCCCTGTCGGAGGCGCTCATCGGCCAGCTGGAGACGACCCGGGAGGGCGCGTGGCTGGCCATCGCCATGATCGGCGGCGAGATCGGCCGGACCAAGGCCCACCAGGCGATGCGCGACATCGAGCACCGCGGCGACACCTACCGCGCCCGCCTGGTCGCCGAGCTGGCCGGGGCCCTGATCACGCCGATCGACCGGGAGGACCTGTTCCGGCTGTCCCGCTCGATCGACGACATCCTCGACTCGCTGCGCGACTTCGTCCGCGAGTCGCACCTCTACCGGGTGCGCGGCAGGCAGCGCTTCGCCCCGATGCTCGACCAGGTGATCGTCGGCGTCGACGCGCTGGAGAAGTCGGTGCGTGACCTGGCCACCCGCTCGTCGGCGGTCGGCCACGACGCGCTGGAGGCCAAGAAGGCCGGCGGCACCCTCAAGCGGATGTACCAGTACGAGATCGCCCGCATCCTCACCTCGGAGATCACCGCCGAGACCCTGCGGGAGCGCGAACTGGTCCGGCGGCTGGAGATCGTGGGCATCGCGATCGGCGAGGCCGCCGACGCGATCGCCGACGGGGCGATGAAGCGCTGACCCGTCCAGGCCAGTCGGCGTGGGCAGGTCGAACACACCCACGCCTGACAGGACGCCTTCTATCGGCTCGCCCGCTGCCACGCACCACCGTTCACCAGGGGACGGGCGTTCCGTCCCAGGAGAAGAAGCCACCGGTGGGGCCGTCCTCCGGCAGCAGGGCCAGCCGGAGGGCTCCCCGCGCGGCCTCGTCCGGGTCGCCGCCGGCAGCAGCGGCCCGGGGGTTGAGATCGGTGGCCCGCAGGCCGGGGGCGAGCGCGTTGACCTTGAAGCCGTCCTCGGCCAGCGTCTGGGCGTAGAGGACGGTGAGGGCGTTGAGGGCGGCCTTGGACGACCGGTAGGCGGCGGCTGCGCCGCTACCCGAGATGAACTGGGGGTTGGGGGTGGTGCTCCAGGTCAGCGACGCGGTGCCACTGGAGACGTTGACTATGCGCGGGCGCGGGGACCGGCGCAGGGCGGGCAGGAAGGCATTGGTCACGGTCACCACCCCGAACACATTGGTCTCGTAGGTGCGCCTGTACTCCTCGACGCCGGTGTCGGTCGGCGGGGCGAGTGACAGCGAGATGCCGGCGTTGTTGACCAGCACGTCCAAGCGGTCCACCTGAGCCGCGGCCTGTGCGACGCCGTCGGGATCTGTCACGTCGAGGACCAGCGGACGGGCTCCGGCCCCGATCTCCTCGACGGCCCGCTGTCCGCGCAAGGGGTCACGGGAGCCCACGTACACGGTGAAGCCCTCAACGGCGAGCAGCCGGGCAATATGTCGGCCGATGCCTTTGTTTGCACCGGTGACCAGAGCTGTGCGTTCGTTCATGGGAACCACACTTCTCCGGTCATGGGTGCTCTGCCAGGGACAGCCTGTACCAGGCAGTGTGAGGCAGGAGAGGAGGCGACGTGGCGCGGCAGGAACTGGCCCACTACCTGCGGGACCGCCGTGCGGCCCTGCGTCCTCACGAGATCGGCCTGGCGGCGACGGGCACCGACCGCCGCACACCGGGTCTGCGCCGCGAAGAGGTGGCGGAGCTCGCCCACATGTCGGTCGACTACTACACCCGGCTGGAGCAGGCCCGGGGGCCGCGGCCATCGGCCCGGATCCTGGACGCGCTGGCCCGCGCGCTGCGGCTCACGCCGGCCGAGCGCAGCCATCTGTTCCGCCTGGCGGGTTCGAGCGCGCCGCCTGGCATCAGCGCCGTGCGGCAGGTCCGCCCCCACGTGGCCCGGATGCTGGAGCGGCTGCCGGAGACCGGTGCCATCGTCACTGACGCGACGTACGACGTCCTCACCTGGAACCCCCTGGCCCGCGCGCTGCTCGGCACCGACCTTGGAGGCGGGACGACGAACCTGGCCCGACGCCGCTTCCTGGGCCAGGGGCGGATGTACGAGAGCTCCAGCGCCGAGGAATTCGGGCACATCGTGGTGGCGCGGCTGCGCCGGGCCGCGGACCGCTACCCGCATGACCCGCAGCTGGCCGGGCTTCTGGCCGAACTGCACGCCGGCAGTGAGGAGTTCCGGCAGATCTGGGAGGCGCGTCCGGTCCACGCTCCCGGGCACCGGACCAAGACCCTGGACCATCCGGAGGCCGGTGCGCTGCGGTTGCACTGCGACGTCCTGCTGGTGCCCGAAGATGACCAGGAGGTCGTCCTGATGACGGCCGACCCCGGATCACCTGCCGAGCGGGCCCTGCGCGGGCTGGCCACGCAGGCGACCTGAGACGGAGGATGCGCACAGGTCCTGGTGCCGGGGCTTTCCACGCCGCCTGTCCGCGTGGCCTCTAAAGTCGGGGCATGCGAAGATCACTCCCCTTCCGGCGGCTCACCCCGGCGGAGAAGCGACTCGTGGCGGCCTACCCGGCCGGGGAATGGGTCGACGTAAGGGAAGAACGACAGCCGACCACCTGGACCGGACGCATCACCGAGGCCTACGAGAGCCTGACCGCCCCGGCCCACCGAGCCCGCTCGTCCTCGGCCACCCGAACCGACCATGATCCCCACGAGGACGCCGGGGCCTCCGTCGAGAACGACGGGACCGATCGGGCAGATCAGGTCCAGGTCGCTCCCGCCGCGCGGAAGCGGACTCCCCGGGCGGATCGGGAGCGGGTCGTCCGGGCTGAGGTGATCCGGGCGCTGCTGCTCGGGGTGCGGCCCGCCGAGCCGGGGCAGGTGGCGGCGATCCGGCTGATCGGGGCGCGGATTGTGGGGGATCTGGACCTGTCCGGGGCCGAGGTGACCGCGACGCTGCATCTGATCAGGTGCCAGGTCGACGGGGTGATCGATCTGGTCGAGGCGCAGACGCGGGCGCTGCGGTTCCGTGACTGCGAGATCCTGCGGCTGCGGGCCGGGCGGGCCCGGATCAACGGTGTCCTCGACGTGGGCGGCAGCGTGCTGAAGGAGGGGATCCGGCTCGACAACGCCCACGTCAGCGGGCAGTTACGCATGTCGGGGTGCCGGCTCGGCTGCCCTGGCGGCTGGACCTCCGAGGACGCGGGATGGTCCAGCGCCCGCTACCCGGGCGATCCCCGTGAACAGGACCAGAAGCACACCGCCCTCTGGGCCGGCGGGCTCGTCGTGGAGGGCGGCGCGTTCCTGCGCGGCATGACGGTCACCGGCGGGCTGCGGATCCAGGGCGCCCGCTTCAACGGCGGGCTGTGGCTCCAGGACACCACGATCCGGGCGACCGGCCGCTACGCCGTCCACGCCGACTACCTGCAGACGACAGTCATGAACATGGGCGAGGGATTCACCGCAGAAGGGGAGATCAGCCTGCGCGTCGCGCGGATCAGCGGCACCCTGTCGTTCCACGGCGCCCGCCTCACCTGCACGAAGGGCCCGGTCATCCAGACCCGGCACCTCGACGTCGGCGAACTGCTGCTCACTCCAGAGTCGATCGAGGGCGGCGTCGACCTCGGCTACACCCGGGTCGGGCTGCTCGCCGACCGTCCGGAGAGCTACCCGGGCGCGGTCCGGCTCGACGGGCTCGTGTACGAATCCCTGCGCAGCCCCGCCACGCTCCGCGAGCGCCTGGCGTGGCTGACCAAGCACCCCGCCGGCTACCGCCCGCAGCCCTACGAGCAGATGGCCGCCTACTACCGCCGCATGGGCCACGAACCCGACTCGCGGCGGGTCCTGCTGGCCAAACAGCGGGCGCGGCGCCGCACGTTACCGCCGGCCGGCCGGGCCTGGGGCGTCCTGCTGGACGCGGTGGTCGGCTACGGCTTCCGCCCCTGGCTGGCCGGGGCGTGGCTGGCGGCGCTGCTCACGGCGGGGACGCTCGTCTTCTCCCTGGTCCCCCCGGTCCAGATCAGCCTGGACGAGCGTCCCCGCCACTTCAACGCCTTCGTCTACACCCTCGACCACATGGTGCCGGTGAGCCTGTTCGAGCAGCGGGCCGCCTGGGAGCCCACCGGCTGGACGATCTGGGTGGCCAACGCGCTCATCGCGGCGGGATGGATCCTGGCCACCGCCCTCATCGCGGGCGGCACCCGGGTCCTGCGCCCGGCGAGCACTTCACCCTGATCTCACTTCTTGGATCTCACTTCTTGGATCTCACTTCTTGCGGCGCAGCACCCGGCGCAGCACGAACAGGGCCACCACTCCGGCCACGACGGCGACGGCCGGGCGCTTCTTGGCCTCGGCGGTCAGCCGGTCGGTGGCGTCGCGGAACTGGACCGGGGTGATCTCGGCGGCCTTGGCGGAGACCGTCTCGCCGGCCTCGCGGACCCTGTCCTTCACGGTGTCGGGAATGCGCTCCTCGACGATGGCGACCGCCTTCTGGGCGGCCTCGCGGACCTCGGGCATCTTGTCCTCGACGGTCGCGGCGACCTTGGCGGCGGTCTCGTGGAAGGTGCCCTCGATCTTGGCGGCGGTCACCTTGGCGGCGTCGGTCATCTCGTTCAGTCTCTCGTTGGCCATGGGCGCGCGACTACCCGCAGGTGACGGCCGCACACGTACCAATTTTCAGGTGAAAGTTTCACCTCCGGGCAGGGCAAAGGTCGGCGAATCCGAACGTTGATTGACAGGGATTCGGGCCCTCCGGGCATGCTGTGCGGTGGGAGCGCTCCCATCCCCCCCTGAGTCCCTGAGAGCTTGGAGAACCCCCGACCATGGCGATACGTGCTTATCGCAAACGTGCCCTGTGGGCGGCCGTGCTGGCCGTCTGCACAGGTGCCGTCACGTTGGTCGCGCAACCGGCGTCCGCCGCCGTGACGTGCGACGTGACGTACGTGACCAACGACTGGAACACCAGCCCCACCCAGGGCGGCTTCACCGCCAACATCACCGTGCGGAACACCGGCGACGCCCTGAGCAGCTGGAACCTGGGGTTCACCTTCCCCAACTCCGGCCAGCGGGTGCAGCAGGGCTGGTCGGCGAACTGGACCCAGTCGGGCGCCAACGTCACTGCCACCAACATGCCGTGGAACGGTTCCCTGGCGAGCGGCGCGACCCTCTCGCTCGGCTTCAACGGGACCTGGAGCGGGAGCAACCCCAAGCCGACCAGCTTCCGGGTGAACAACGTGGTCTGCGGCGGCACCCCCTCGCCCAGCCCGTCGCCCAGCCCCTCTCCCTCTCCCTCGCCGAGCCCCTCCCCCAGCCCCTCGCCGAGCCCGTCGCCGTCTCCGTCGCCGAGCCCCTCGCCGTCGCCGCAGCCTGACGGGTTCGTCCGCATCACGCCGACGTCGCTGCTGGTCGCCGAGGGCGGCTCCGCCTCGGCCGGCGTGTCGCTGTCGCTTCAGCCGACCTCGAACGTGACGGTGACCGTGGCGAAGGCGAGCGGCGGTGACGCCGACCTGACCGCGGCGCCCACGTCGCTGACCTTCACGCCGAGCAACTGGAACGTCGCCCAGAACGTCGTCGTCTCCGCCGCGCAGGACGCCGACGCGACCGCCGGCACGGCCAGGTTCAACCTGTCGACGAGCGGGGGCGGGGTCTTCTACTTCTCCTCGGCCCTGGACGCCACCGAGGCCGACGACGACGGCACGCAGACGGGCAGCGAGTACGTCCAGCGCTTCACGTCGCTCTACAACAAGATCCACGACCCGGCGAACGGCTACTTCTCGCCGGAGGGCGTGCCCTACCACTCGGTCGAGACGTTCATGGTCGAGGCCCCGGACCACGGACACGAGACCACGTCGGAGGCCTACAGCTACTACCTGTGGCTGGAGGCCGTCTACGGCCAGGTGACCGGCGACTGGACCAAGTTCAACGCCGCGTGGGCGTCGATGGAGAGGTACATCATCCCCTCCACGCAGGACCAGCCGACCAACTCGTTCTACAACGCGAGCAGCCCGGCGACGTACGCGGGTGAGTTCGACGACATCAGCTCCTACCCGTCGCAGATCACCAACGGCGTCTCGGTCGGCACCGACCCGATCGCGGCCGAGCTGCGGTCGGCGTACAACACCAGCGACATCTACGGCATGCACTGGCTGCTGGACGTCGACAACACCTACGGCTTCGGCCGCTGCGGCGACGGCGTGACCAAGCCGGTGTACATCAACACCTACCAGCGCGGCCCCGAGGAGTCGGTCTTCGAGACCATCCCGCAGCCGTCGTGCGACACCTTCGCGCACGGTGGCCGCAACGGCTTCCTCGACCTGTTCATCAAGGACAGCAGCTACGCCAAGCAGTGGAAGTACACCAACGCCCCCGACGCCGACGCCCGCGCCGTGCAGGTGGCCTACTACGCCAACGAGTGGGCCAAGGCCCAGGGCAAGCAGTCGCAGGTCTCCGCCACGGTCGCCAAGGCCGCGAAGATGGGTGACTACCTGCGCTACGCGATGTACGACAAGTACTTCAAGCAGCCCGGCTGCACCAGCACGTCGTGCCCGGCCGGCACCGGCAAGAACAGCGCCAGCTACCTGCTGAGCTGGTACTACGCGTGGGGTGGCGCGACCGACTCGTCGGCCGGCTGGGCCTGGCGCATCGGTTCGTCGCACAACCACGGCGGCTACCAGAACCCGCTCGCGGCCTGGGCCCTGTCGACCCAGACCGACCTGCGTCCGCGCAGCACCACCGGCGCGTCCGACTGGGCGACCTCGCTGACCCGCCAGCTCCAGTTCTACAAGTGGCTGCAGTCGGACGAGGGCGCCATCGCCGGCGGCGCGACCAACTCGTGGCAGGGCCACTACGCGACCCCGCCGTCGAACCTGCCGAAGTTCCACGGCATGACCTACGACTGGCAGCCGGTCTACCACGACCCGCCGTCGAACCAGTGGTTCGGCTTCCAGGCGTGGTCGATGGAGCGCGTGGCCTCGCTGTACTACGCCAGCGGCAACGCCGACGCCAAGACGATCCTCGACAAGTGGGTCGCCTGGGCGATGGCGAACACGACCGTCAACGCCAACGGGACCTACCAGATCCCGTCGACGCTGCGCTGGTCCGGCGCGCCCGCCGGTAACTGGAGCTCCACCACCGGCATGCCCCCGGCCAACCCGGGCCTGCACGTCACCGTGGCCGACCACACCACCGACGTGGGCGTCGCGGGTTCGTACGCGAAGGTCCTCATGTACTACGCCGCCCGCGCCAACCACACGGGTGCGAAGAACATGGCCAAGGCGCTCCTCGACGGCATCTGGCTGAACCAGGACGCCAAGGGCGTGTCGGTCCCCGAGACCAAGGCCGACTACAACCGCATCGACGACCCGGTCTACGTGCCCCCGGGCTGGACCGGCACGATGCCGAACGGCGACCCGATCAACTCCAGCTCGACCTTCCTGTCGATCCGCTCGTTCTACAAGAACGACCCCGACTGGCCCGAGGTCAAGGCCTACCTGGACGGGACCGGCCCGGCCCCGACCTTCAACTACCACCGCTTCTGGGCCCAGGTCGACGTCGCCGTCGCCATGGGCGAGTTCGGCCGCCTGTTCCCGAACGGCTGATCCCCACGAGCTGGGGGTGACGGTGCCGGACCCGCCGTCACTCCCTGATCAGTAAGACGAGGAGCCCCCTCCGGGGGGCTCCTTCCTTTTTTCCGTACGTTTTCCGTACGCCGTTGGCGAGCGCGGGAACTGAAAGTTTCAGCATACGAACGCGCTGGTCACAGGGCGTGACCGGCATAAGTCCAGCCCGGGGCGCAAACACCCCGGATCGCCCCGGTGAGCCTGCCGACCCTTGATTGACATCCGTGGTCCCGTCCAGGAAATTCGCCTTGGGAGCGCTCCCACGCCCCAGCAAGGCCAGGGGTGCGACAGCGCCTGACCCGCTGTCGCGCCCCCGACACCCCCTCCCCGTAAGGACGCTCCTATGCGCCGTACGCTCCGCATCGCGGCCGTGGCACTGGTCGCGGCCGTGACCCTCCAACCGCAGCAGGCCTCCGCCGCCGTGTTCAACTACGGCGAGGCGTTGCAGAAGTCGATCCTGTTCTACGAGGCCCAGCAGGCGGGCCCGCTGCCCTCATGGAACCGCGTCTCGTGGCGCGGGCCGTCCGGCCTGACCGACGGCGCCGACGTCGGGCTCGACCTGACCGGCGGCTGGTACGACGCCGGTGACCACGTCAAGTTCGGCCTGCCGATGGCGGCCGCCACGACGATGCTGGCGTGGGGGGCGGTCGAGAACCGGGCCGCGTACGGCAGCCAGCTCACCCACCTGACGAACAACCTGCGGTTCGTCAACGACTACTTCATCAAGGCCCACCCGTCGGCCAACGTGCTCTACGGGCAGGTCGGCAACGGCGGGCTCGACCACGCCTGGTGGGGGCCGGCCGAGGCGATGCAGATGAGCCGGCCGTCGTACAAGATCGACGCGAGCTGCGGCGGCGCCGACCTGGCCGGTGAGACGGCTGCGGCGATGGCGGCCTCCTCGATGGTGTTCCGGCCGACCGACCCGACCTACGCCAACACGCTGGTGACCCACGCGCGGCAGCTGTACTCCTTCGCCGAGAACGTGCGGCGCGCCTACAGCGACTGCATCACCGACGCGGCTGGCTACTACCGCTCGTGGAGCGGCTTCAACGACGAGCTCGTGTGGGGCGCGATCTGGCTCTACCGGGCCACCGGCGAGGCCTCCTACCTGGCCAAGGCCGAGGCCGGTTACGCCAACCTGGGCACCGAGCCGCAGTCGACGACCAAGTCGTACAAGTGGACGATCGCCTGGGACGACAAGTCCTACGGCGCCTACGTCCTGCTGGCCAAGCTGACCGGCAAGCAGCAGTACCTCGACGACGCCAACCGCTGGCTCGACTTCTGGACCGTCGGCGTCAACGGCCAGCGGGTGACCTACTCCCCCGGCGGCCAGGCCGTCCTCGACCGGTGGGGTTCGCTCCGGTACGCCGCCAACACCGCCTTCGCGGCGCTGGTCCACAGCGACTCGATCACCGACGCCACGCGCAAGGCCCGCTACCACGACTTCGCCAAGCGCCAGATCGACTACGCGCTCGGCGACAACCCGCGCAACTCCTCGTACGTGATCGGGTTCGGCAACAACCCGCCGAAGAACCCGCACCACCGCACCGCGCACGGCTCGTGGACCGACCAGATGACCAACCCGGTCGAGACCCGCCACACCCTCTACGGCGCCCTGGTCGGCGGCCCGCCCGACCCGAACGACGCCTACACCGACAAGCGCGACGACTACGTGATGAACGAGGTCGCCACCGACTACAACGCCGGCTTCACCAGCGCGGTGGCCCGCCTCTACGGCGAGTACGGCGGCACGCCGCTGGCCAACTTCCCGCAGCCGGAGACGGCCCCCGAACCGGAGATCTTCACCGAGGCCTCCGTGAACGCGACCGGGACCGGCTTCACCGAGGTCAAGGTCATGATCCGGAACCAGTCGGGCTGGCCGGCCCGGAACCTGACCAACGGCTCCTTCCGCTACTACTTCACCCTCGACGGGGACACCACCCCGGCCGACATCACGGTGACGGCCAACTACAACCAGTGCAGCGCGCCCACCGGCCCGACCCAGCACTCCGGCGCGATCTACTACGTGACCATCAACTGCGCCGGGCAGAACATCTCCCCGGCCGGGCAGTCGGCGCACCGGCGCGAGGTGCAGTTCCGGGTGGCGAGCTCCAAGCAGTGGAGCGCGGCCAACGACTGGTCGTACGTGGGCGTCTCGACGACCCCCGGCTCGACGCCGGTCCGGGTCACCAACATCCCGCTGTTCGCCGGGACGACCAAGATCTGGGGCAACACCCCGGGCGCGGACCCGTCGCCCTCGCCGTCCCCCAGCCCCTCCCCGTCGCCCAGCCCCTCCCCGTCGCCGTCTCCCTCCCCGTCTCCGTCTCCGTCTCCGTCTCCCTCGCCTTCGCCTTCGCCGAGCCCCAGCCCGTCGCCCTCCCCGTCGCCTTCGCCGTCTCCCGGCGGTAAGGCGTGCGCGGCGACGTACAGCATCACCGACCAGTGGGGTGGCGGGTTCGGCGCCCAGGTCTCGGTGCGGAACTCCGGCAACGTCGCCATCACCGGCTGGACCGTGAACTGGACCTGGCCCAACGGCCAGACCATCTCGCAGCTCTGGAACGGCCAGCACACCCAGTCGGGCTCCGCCGTGGCGGTCCGGAACATGTCCTACAACGGCAACCTGTCGCCGAACACCTCCACCACGTTCGGATTCAACGGCAACTGGTCCGGCACCAACGGGACCCCGACCCTCACCTGCACCCCCGCCTGACCCTCAAGCCGCCCGCCTTCCCCAGACGGACCCCTCTGGGGGAGGCGGGCCCTCCACGGCCCCGCCCCTCATTCCGCAGGGGGGCGGGGCTTTCGGTGTAACCTCGGACATCTCCGGCACACCGGGAGGTGCGCGATGAGCCATCGGACCCAGATCCTGTCGTCGTGAAGGTCGCCCTGCTGGGCCCGGTCGCCTGGCGGACGCCGCCGGTCCACTACGGCCCGTGGGAGCAGGTCACCAGCCTGCTCGCCGAGGGGCTGGTCGCCCGCGGCGTCGACGTGACCCTGTTCGCCACACTCGACTCGGTCACCTCCGCCACGCTCGACGGGGTCGTGCCGCGCGGCTACGCCGACGACCCGTCCGTCGACGGGCGGGTGTGGGAGGCGCTCCACGTCGCCCACGTGTTCGGCCGGTCGGCCGAGTTCGACCTCGTGCACAGTCATCTCGACTGGCTGCCGCTGGCGTTCGCGCGGCACTGCCGGGCGCCGCTTCTCACCACCGTCCACGGTTTCTCGGGGCCGGGCATCCTGCCCGCCTACACACGGGCCGCGTCGGCCTACGTCTCCATCTCGCACGCCGACCGCTCCCCCGGCCTCGACTACGTCGCCACCGTCCACCACGGCATCGACTTCGGCGAGTTCCCCTTCGCGCCTGATGGCGGACCGGGGCTGGTCAGCTTCGGCCGGATCCATCCGGACAAGGGGACCCGCACAGCGATCGAGATCGCCCGGCGGACCGGCATGCCACTGACGATCTGCGGGATCGTCCAGGACCGGCGCTATTTCGAAGAGGAGGTCGCGCCGCTGATCGACGGCGACCAGGTCGTCTACCTGGGGTCGGTCGGGCCGGAGCGGCGCGCGGCGGTCCTCGGCGGCGGGGCCGCGCTGCTGCACCCGATCGACTTCGACGAGCCGTTCGGGCTGTCGGTGGTCGAGGCGATGGCGTGCGGCACGCCCGTCGTCGCCTACCGCCGGGGGTCGATGGCCGAGGTGGTGGACCCGGGGGTGACCGGGTTCCTGGTCGGCTCGCCCGATGAGGCCGTCGAGGCGGTGGGGCGGGTGAAGACGCTCGATCGGGCGGCGTGCAGGGCGCGGGCCGAGAGCCGGTTCGGCGTCGACCGGATGGTCACCGACTATCTGCGGGTGTATCGCCGCATGATAGGAGCCGGCAACCCCGGGTAGTGTGGGATCTGCCGCAGAATCCCGCCGTCGGACGAGGATCGCGGCAGCCGGGCCCCCGCACGAGGGCGGGCCCCCGGCAACCCGCTCGGAAATTCTCCGCCTCAGGCAACCGCCGATCTCATCGAGCGAGCCCGCGATGGCATGTCACCGTGCGCGGGCGCCCACCGGAAGGCTTGGACAGTTGGCCCGCTCTTACGGCTTCCTCAGCACCCATCCCCCTACACGATGCGGACTGGCGACCTTCAACTCCGCCCTGGCCGCCCACCTCAACGGGGGTCACGGCATCGTCCGCGTCACCGCTGAGGGCGATGACGAACGGCCCCTGCCGGGGGTGGTGCACACCTGGGCGGCCCTTGAGCCCGGCGGCTGGTCCGACGCCGCCACGGCCCTCAACCGCCACGACGTGGCCATCGTCCAGCACGAATTCGGCATCTACCCCGGCGCGGACGGCCGGGACCTGCTGCCGCTGCTGCGGAGGCTGTCGGTGCCGAGCGTCGTGGTGCTGCACACCGTGCTGGTCCGGCCGACCCCCGCCCAGAAGGTGCTGCTGGAGGAGATCGCCGACGCCGCGGGGGCGATCGTGCTGATGACCGGCACCGCCCGTGACCGGCTGCTGGCGGGTTACCGCGTCGACCCGGCGAAGGTCTCGGTGATCCCCCACGGGACCGCCGACCACATGCGCGTCCCCGCGCGGCGGCACGCCCGCCCCCACCTGCTGACCTGGGGGCTGATCGGGCCCGGCAAGGGCATCGAGTGGGCCGTTCGGGCGCTCCCGCATCTCGGGGACCTCGCGCCGAC
Organism: Herbidospora cretacea; assembly: GCF_001570605.1. Classification (GTDB taxonomy): domain Bacteria; phylum Actinomycetota; class Actinomycetes; order Streptosporangiales; family Streptosporangiaceae; genus Herbidospora; species Herbidospora cretacea. The sequence goes on from NZ_BBXG01000027.1 coordinate 68,901, forward strand.
GTACACGATCGCCGGGAAGACCCACCCCAAGGTGCTGGAACTGCAGGGCGAGTCCTATCGGGACGGCCTCCGCGAGATCGCCGGCCGGCTGGGGGTGGCCTCCTCCGTCCGGCACGACGCGGTCTACCGGGACCAGGAATCGCTGAGCCTGCTGGTGCGGTCGGCGGACGTCGTCGTCCTGCCGTACGACTCGACCGAGCAGGTCACCTCGGGGGTGCTGATCGAGGCGGTGGCCGCCGGGGTGCCCGTGGTCGCCACCACGTTCCCGCACGCCGTGGAGCTGCTGACGGACGGTCCGGGACTGCTGGTGCCGCACCGGGACCCCGTGGCGCTCGCCGCCGCCGTCCGCCGCGTCCTCACCGAACCGGGGCTGGCCGACGAGCTGACCGGGCGGACCCACGCGCTGGCCTCGGCGCCGCTGTGGCCCTCGGTCGCCGCGCGCTACGCCGCGCTCGTGGGGTCGCTGCCGGCCGAACGGCCGACCGCGGCGTTGCGATGATCCCTTCGCCGCCGGGGTTCCGGCATCTCGTCCGGCTGAGCGACGACACCGGCCTGTTCGAGCACGCGCGGCACGCCGTGGTCCGCCGCGAGCACGGCTACTGCACCGACGACGTCGCCCGGGGGCTGGTCGTGGTCAGCCGGGAGCCGAGCCCGTCCCATCGGCTGATCCGGTTGTCGGAGTCGTACCTGACCTTCCTGACCCACGCGCAGGACGAGTCGGGCGCTTTCCGCAACCGGCTCGGGTTCGACCGGCACTGGTCCGACGAGCCGGGGCTCGGCGACTGGTGGGGGCGGGCGATGTGGGGCCTCGGCACCGCGGCGGCCCGCAACGCCACCTCCTGGGTGCGGCAGGAGGCGCTGGCCGCCTTCCTCACCGGGGCCCGGCAGCGGTCTCCTCATGTCCGCGCCATGGCCTTCGCCGGGCTCGGCGCGGCCGAGATGCTACGGGCCAACCCGGACAGCGCGGTGGCCGCCGAGCTGCTGACCGACGCCGCCGAGGCGATCGGCACCCCGGCCGAGGATCCTTCCTGGACGTGGCCGCAGCCCTTCCTGGCCTACGCCAACGCCGCGCTGGCCGAAGTGGTCATCGCGGCCGGCGAGCTGAGCGGTGACCGGCGGCTCCTCGGCAGTGGCCTGCGGTCGCTCGCTTGGCTGTGCGGCGCCCAGACGCGCGAGGGCCGTTATTCGGTCGTCCCCGTCGGCGGCTGGCGGCCGGGTGAGCCCCGGGCCCGCCACGACCAGCAGCCGATCGAGGTGGCCGCGCTCGCCGACGCCTGCGCCACCGCCGCGCTGGCCTCGGGCGACCCGTCGTGGCAGGAGGGGATCGTCCGGGCGGCGGCCTGGTTCCAGGGCGACAACGACGCCGGCGCGCCGATGTGGGACCCCTCGACCGGCGGCGGCTACGACGGCCTGACCGAGAACGGCCCCAACCTGAACCAGGGAGCGGAGTCCACCATCGCGCTGATCTCCACCATGCAGCGGCACCGGGAGCTGCCGTGACCGGCGGCGATCTGGCCACCCGGCTCCCCCAGACGATCGCACCGGACCCCCGCCGGGTGATCGTCAAGCTGTTCGTGCCGGGCGAGGACGCCGCCCTCACCCGGACGAGGGCAGCCGCGCTGATCGAGCGCATCATGCTGCTCGGCTCGGAGGCGACGGCGGACCTGCTCCACCGGACGCTCGAACGCTTCGGCGCCCGCCACGACGACCTGGAGGCGACCTTCGCCCACCACTGCGACTTGGTGGGCCACCGGATCCCCCGCGACGCCGAGCTGCCGGCGCCCACCCGTCTCCTGGTCGGCGCCTACTTCAGCCACGAGTACGCCGTCGAGGCGGCGGCGCTCTGCAACCCCTCGATGGTTCCCCACCCCGACCAGGCGGGTCTCGATCCCGGCTGTCTCCGGGTGGCGGTCAGCCTGCGGCAGATCGGCGAGGGCCACCTGTCGTCCATCGGCTTCCTCACCGCCGTGGTCACCCCCGGCCCCGCCATGGTCCTGGACGACCGGTGCGGCCCGCCGTCCGTCGGGCACAGGCACCCGACGCGGCACCGCCGCGACCTGCTGGCCGCCGGTCTGTCGGACGACGCCTGGGACAACGAGGCCTCGGCCGCCATGCTGGAGTCGCTGCCCGACCGGTTCACCGACGACGACTTCGAACAGGCCGTCGCCCGCCTGCCCGCCGACCTGCTCACCCGCACCACCACGCAGCGGACCCTCGACGAACTGCGCAGGGCCACCCGCGCCGACTACGCGGTCACCTTCCCGGTCGGCCTCCCCCTGCACCGCCGGGTGCTCTGGCCCGCGATCGAGGCCGAGTCCAACGGCATGGAGGACGCCCGCTTCGTCAAGATCCGCGAGGAGGACGGCCGGGATTCCTACCGGGCCACGTACACCGCCTACGACGGCCGGCACATCCGCTCACACCAGATAGCCAGCGACGACCTGCGCCACTTCGAGATCACCCCGATGCGCGGCCCGGCCTCGGTCAACAAGGGCATGGCCCTGTTTCCCCGCCAGGTGGCCGGCCGCACCCTGGCGCTGTGCCGCTCCGACGGCGAGACGATCGGCCTGACCACCCTCGACGCCCACCACATGTGGCAGGCCCCGGTGCCCCTTCACACGCCGCGCCACAGCTGGGAGCTGATCCAGGTGGGCAACTGCGGGTCGCCGATCGAGACCGAGCACGGCTGGCTGGTCCTGACCCACGGCGTGGGCCCGATGCGCGACTACGCGATCGGCGCCCTGCTGCTCGACCTCGACGAGCCCGACCGCGTCATCGCCGAGCTCCCCGGCCCTCTGCTGAGCTCGCGGGGCCCGGAACGCGACGGCTACGTCCCCAACGTCGTCTACTCCTGCGGCGGCCTGCTGCACGAGGGCGTCGTGTGGATTCCCTACGGCGCGAGTGACACCCGCATCGGGTTCGCCACTGTGCCCCTGGCCACCCTGATCGAGGCCATGCGACCGGACGTCCTCTGATCAGGGACGACTGCGCGTGGCCGAAACCGGTCGCCGACCTCATCAGCGACCCGCGCTTTCCCCGGCCCACGAGGCGGAGACCCCTTCGGGCGGTCAGAGAACTGTCGCGGTGCCGCCGAGGAACGGCCCGTCGTGCCGCGCTGACGCACCCGCCATGACACCTGAGCACGACCACCGTTCGGTCGACAGATCAGTCACAATTCCGCGATAAGGGAATACCTTTCCTCGCGAGTATTTATGGCGGATTTAGAGAAAATCCCGCGACGACGACTTTGTCCATTGTCGTCGGTCGTTGTGCCGCGGCCATGCGCGGCGGGCTGGGCCTGGTCGCGAGCGTCGCCGGGCTGCTCGGGGTGACACTCCAGCTCGGCTACAGCCCCGGCGCGCACGCCCTGGAGGCCAACGCGCGCAAGGCCATCGCGCTGCCGGAGAGCCGGGCGGAGCTGGCGGCGGCGGGGCTGGCGGCGAAGGCCGTGCACGCGGACCTGCTGGAGCGGCAGCGGGCCGTACGGGAGATCGCGGCCGACGTCCTGCTCCTGGACCTGGAGCTGTACGGCCACCGGGAACTCGACCGCGTCCACGAGCTGTGCCAGGAGGGCCGGAAGGTCATCGTCTTCTCGGTCCTGGACGCGGGCGCGGCGGCCTTCCTGGCCAAGCACGAGAGCGGCGACTACTGCGTCGAGGTGATCAAGGACGTGGCGGCGGGCCGGCTGACCGTCACGCCGAGCATGGCCGGCGCGATGCACGCCGACGACCGGCGCAGCTCTCGCCCAACGAGCGCAAGGCGCTGCTGCTGTGGTTCCAGTCGATGTCGAAGGCCTCGGGGGCCCAGCGGATGGGGATCACCGAGTCGACGGTGCGTCCGTACATCATGCGGGCCCGCGCCAAGTACGCCGCCGTGGGCCGGCACGCCACGTCCAAGGACGCGCTGCTGGCCCGCGCCATCGAAGACGGGCTGATCACGACGGCGGAGGTCCGGGAGTACCGGTCGCGCGCCCGTCGGGACGGCTGAGGCCGCGCGACCCGGAGGATCAGGGCGCGCGGCGATTTGCGTTCCGCGCGGACACGTCCCAGCATGGCCCGGGTGAAGCCCTGGGTGAAGGTCGTCTGTCTGGTCCTGGTCGTGAGTCTCGCCGGCGCGGCGCTGGTGTCGGCGGTGGATCTCTTCCTGTCGTTCGTCTAGAGGCTCCGGATCTGGCGGGTGATCGACGGATCGGTGATAGCGGTGTCGTCCGCCAGCAGGAGGGCCTTGCTGATGATCAGCGACAGCCGCCCGTCCTCCTCGAACGGCAGGAACAGCCCCTTCGGCGACGACCGGCCGGCCACGACGCACAGGTAGGCGTCGTCGGGCTCCATCAGGACGTTGGCCGAGCCGAGGTGGATCTTGTAGGTGCGCAGGTCGCCCCGGACCACCAGGAAGCGGCCGGTCAGGGTGCAGCGGTCGGCGACGGCGAGGCGCGGCAGCAGCCGGGCCAGGGCGTCGCGGCGGACCTCGGCGGAGGACGACAACTCGGCGACCGCGCCCCTCCGCCAGTAGTCGCGCAGGCGGCCCGATTCCCGGTCGGCCCACCCGGGATCGGCCGCGATCGAGGTGACCCCCACGAACAGGTCGACGTCGCGCATCGCCTCGCTGAACAGCAGCGGAGGGACCTCCGCCAGCGGGACGTCGCGCCAGCCGTCGTCCCACTCGTCGACCGGCTCGACGCCGGACGGCCGCTGGAAGCGGACCTCGCCGGTGACGGCGTGGTCCGCGTCGTGCAGGCTGTGGGCAAGGGTCGCCCGCCATCGGCCGCCCGCCAGGAGGCGTCTGGCCCGGTCGTCGTAGCCGCCCTCCCAGTGGCCCATGTAAGGGGCCTGCCAGCCGCGGTCCTTCAGCAGCGCGTAGAGCCGGGAGTAGACCACGACGTGGTCCGCGAAGCGGAGCGAGGTGGTCCCCGCCGCCTCCTCAGCCGGGGTCAGCGGGTAGATCTCACGGAAGGCCTGCTTGAACGGCTGCTTGATCTCCTTGTGTTGGACGACCTCCCGCCAGGCCCGCACCTCCTCCACCGTGGCCCGCGCCGGATGCCACAACCGCACCGGCACGTCGGGGACGGTCAGGCCCAGCTCGGCCCGCCACACTCCCGGTTCGACCTCGAACTCCCAGATCACCCGGTCGGCCATCGGGTTGCCGGCCAGCTGGCGGTAGGGCGGCGGCGTCGCGCTGGTGTATCCGGCCTCCAGCGCCCGGGCCAGCGTGACCTGGTGCTGCCTGGCCTGCTTGACCAGGTCCCTCAGGCGGGTGACCTCCTCGGGGTGGTCGCGCCGGACGGCGGCGGGCACCGACTTCACCTTCTTGTCGCCGTGCCACCACGACAGTTCGACCCCGTCGTCCACGGAGATCACCGCGACGTGCTCGCCGACCTGCCGGCGCAGCCGCCCGTCGGGCATCCGGAACGCGACGTCGAGGCGCTCGGCGAGTGCGGAGACCATGCGCTTGAGCTTGCGGTCGAGCTCCTTGATCACGCCCGCGTGCCGGGCGATCCGCCGGGCGGTCCGCATGGAGTTGATCGCCTCGGGGGTCGGCAGCTCCTCGACCGCGCGGGCGATCTCGTAGAGCAGCGCCATCGAGGGCAGCGTCCTGGCCTGGGTGGGGGCCACCGCGATGCCCCGGACGAGACCGTCGAGCACGTCGGGCAGCCAAGGCTCGTCCCGGTGGAGCGCCACCCGGACGGCCCGGCCGACGGCGGACTCGTCGCCGTCGAAGGCTTTGGTCGTGTACGGGATCTCGCCCGCCTGGACGGCCCGCGCCCTGGCCTCGGCCGCCTCCACCGCGACCCGGGCGAACTCGACGTAGCCCGGCTGGTCGGCCAGCCAGTCGAGCGTCGCCACGGGCGTCGGCCGGAACATCACCCCGTCGTCCCGGGGCGACGTCTCTCGCGGCGACGAGTCCCAGCGTCGGGGGTCCCAGCTGGTGATCAGCGTCCTCTGGCCCGCCGCGATGGCGCCCACCTGCTCGGCGAAATGGGCGCGTCCGTCGTCGTCGAGACCGGCCAGTCCGGCGGCCACGAGGGCGGGGAGGCTCCACGGCCCGGCCAGCAGCCGTTCGGCCAGGGCGCGGCCCGGCTGGGAAAGCCGTCGCAGGTCGGCGTCGGGGAACGCGGCGGGCCACTGCGCGGGGTCGCGCCACGGCCCATTGAGCAGGGCGGAAAGGCCCTGGGTGATGTCCATGTCCGTCATTTCGGTCAGGTGCGGAGCTGATGGGTGATGGTCGGATCGGTGATCGCGGTGTCGTCGGCCAGCAGGAAGGCCTTGGACAGCACGACCGACAACATGCCGCCCTCCTCCTCGAACGGGAGGAACACCCGGTCGCCCGCCCCGGTCGGGACGATGCACAGGTAGGCGTCGTCGGGCTCCATCAGGATGTTGCCGGAGCCCAGGTGGATCTTGTACGTGCGCAGGTCGCCCCGGACGACCAGGAACCGGTCGGTGAGGGCGCAGCGGTCGGCGATGGCCAGGCGGGGCAGCAGCCGGGCCAGCGCGTCGCGCCTGACCTTGGCGCTCTCGGCGAGGTCGCCGAAGCCGTAGGACCGCCAGTAGTCGCCCTCGCCCTCGGGGTCGAGCCCGGTCGAGGTGACGCCCACGGCGAGATCGGCGTCCCGCAGCGCCTCCGACAGGTCGAGCCGCGGGACCTCGGTCAGCGGGACCAGGGTGGCCGGGTTGTCGTACTCGCGGTAGAGGCCGTCGTAGAAGCGCAGGTCACCGCTGACGCAGATCGACGCCAAGTGATCGTCGTCGTAGGGGCCCAGGTGGAAGTCCCAGGCGGCGGTGAGGCCGCCGGGCAGCCGCCTGGTGGCGGTGCACCGGTCGGATCCGCCCGCGCCGTCCCACCAGCCGAGCGACAGGCCCGACCAGCCGCGCTCGGTGATCAGCGCCTTGGCCTGGCCGTAGCGGAGCAGGTGGCCGGCGAAGCGGCGCGAGTGGTCGCGGGCGCCCTCCTCGGCGGGGGTCAGCGGGTAGATCTCGCGGAAGGCCTGCTTGAACGGCTGGCGCAGACCCCGGTCGAGCAGGTGGTCGCGCCAGACGCGCACCTCGTCGGGGGTGTGGCCGAGCGGGTGCCACAGCCGGACCTCGGTCTCGGGGCCGGGCTGGATCCGGTCTCCCGCCGGGCCGGTCAGCTCCCACGCGCCGCCGACCTGGACGGGCAGCCCCGCCGGGCCCTGGACGATCTCCCAGATGAGCGTGCGGGCGAAGAATCCGGTGACCGGGTGGTCGAGGTAGAGCGCGCGGACGTCGTGCCAGCTCCAGGTGCGCCCGGCGGCCAGCGCGCGTTCGACCCGGAACCGCTCGGCGGGGAGGGCCTTCTTCAGCTCCTTGGCGGTGGCCCGGAACTCGGCCAGCAGCGCGCGGTCGACGCTCTTGGGGACCGTCTTGCGGCCCTCGAAGGTGATCGCGCCGGTCACGGAGAGGGTCAGCCCGTCGCGGGTGCGGGTGCCGTCGGGGCCGAGGCCGAAGGCGGGCACGGTGCGTTCGAGGAGCTGGTCGGGGGTGAGTCCCTCGCGGGCGCCGATCGACTCCAGGATCCCGGCGACCTTGGTCAGGATGCTCTTCCTGCGGACCTTCGCCTGCACCCGGGCGAGAGGGGCGACCACGTCGAGGCCGCCGATCCGGTCGAGCACGTTGAGCGCCGCGTTGGCCACCCGCTCGTTGCGCGCGTTGGGGCCGGAGCCGCCGATCCCCGTGCCGGTGGCCAGGGCGACCTCGCCGAGCAGGCCGACCGCCCAGGGCTCGTCGACGACCTCGCAGGTCCAGAGCATGCCGCGCAGGAGGTCGGCGGTGCGCTTGTCGAGGTAGGTGACGACGTCGCGGTAGCCGTTGTGCCACGTCTGCTCGCGGTAGCCGGGCACCCGGCCGAGGACCTCGCGGAGCAGGGCGGTGCTCTCGGGGGTGAGCAGCTCACGGGCGCGGTCGGTCCAGCCCTTGGGCGGGGTGGCCGTGGTGGCGGTGATCCAGTGGCGCAGCAGCGGGAGCGAGCCGGCCGCGCCGAGACGGGCGCCGTACTCCTCGCGCAGCAGGGCGGCGAAAGGGTCGACGGCGGGTACCGCGGCGTGCGCGGCCTCGACCGGATCTTCGGCCAGCTGCGCCGCAAGGAGATCGTGGAGGACGCGCCGCGCCGTCGAATCCGCGGGATAGACGACCCCCGCCATGTCCTTGCGTGCCTGGAGGAGGAGCGGCAGCAGGGGCCCGAGCTCGGTGGGTGTCAGGTCTTTGATCGCGGCGATCGGGACGCGATAGCGATAGTCGGTCAGCGGCTTGTCGGGGAGGGCCACGACCGCCCTCCACAGCAGGTCGCGCTGGTCCGGCGTCCACTTCAACTTGCGCTGGGCCAGCCGCAGGTCGGTCTCGTTGCCGGTGACGCCGTTGGCGGTGTGCCTGATCAGGTGTGCCCACAGGGCCATGGCCCTCCATTCGGGCTCGCCCCAGCCGGTGGAGTGCTGGTCGACCAGTCTGAGGTCGACACGCAGGTGGTGGGCGTCGTGGCCGGGAGTCAGCAAGGTGTCGTCGAAGGAGGCGAACAGCTCCAGCGTCGCCGGGTCGAGCTCGTCGAGCCAGTCGCGGTGCCGCGCCGGGAGGCCGTCGAGGACGCCCATGTCAGCCCCCGACCAGCGGCACGAGCTTGACGAACGACACCACCGGGTCGGCGACCAGGTCGATCTCGGTGTCGAGGTCGAGGATCTGCCGGTCGCCGACCAGCAGCAGGAAGCCGTTGCGGCCGAAGGCGGCCTCCGCCGCGTCGGCCTGGCGCTCCCAGTCGAGCCGCCGCGCCGCCCGCATGCGGTAGCCGTTGAGCTCGGTCTCGGCCTCGGTCGGCTTCACCAGGCCCCGGAAGTGGTCGGAGGGCGCGGCGTTGTGACGGGCCACCTCCTCCCGCACCCGCAACCGGACCAGTTCCCGGGCCGAGATGCGCTCCGGCAGGTCGGGGAGGGAGAACTCGGCCAGCGCGCGGCCGGTCGCGGTCTCGTCGCGGAACGTCACCAATGCCATGGGGGGCACCTCGTCGTCGGGAGGGAAGATCATGTGATCGCGTCATTCTTAGCAACGGCTCCCGACAGAATCGGGGGTAGCTTGTCCTGATGCTGGTGCACGCGGTCTGGGCCGGGGGGCGGGCCGGATTCTGGGCGGAAGGCTCGCCGCGCCCCGCGACGTCGGAGATCCACCCTTTCGCCGAACCGCCGGAGGAGCTCGACGGGCTTCCCGAGGAGATCGTCGTGCGGCTGCCGTCCGACGCCGACGGGCCGGTGCACTCGTCGTTCACCACGGCGACCCACCTGCGCGAGTGGTCCCTCCCCGCGGTCTTCCCCGACGCGCTGCCGGAGCTGGAAGAGCCTTCCGGTTCCGTGCGCTTCCTCGCCGCCCTCGACGACTTCGCGCGTGACCTGGTGAGGAGGGGCCGCGTGCTGCCCGGCCTGGTCGGCGACGAGGCCCGCTGGCGGCCCGTGCTGACCGGCGCCGACGCCACCCGGGCCGGTGAGCTGGCCGCCGCGATGCCGCCGGTGTTCCGGTCGGCCGACGCGCGGCCCGCCCGCGAGCTGCTGGCCGAGGCGCTGACCCGGCTGGCCGACCGGACCGTGCGGCAGACGCTCCCCGACCGCATCCTCATGGGCCACCGGCCGGGGAAGCGCAGCCCGATCGCCGACCAGTGGGCGGTGAAGCTCATCGGCGACGACACCCGCCTGGAGGGCGACCTCGCCGAGCTGCGCGGGGAGCTCGACCGGTGGCACGCCGCCGCGCACGCCTTCGACGGCCCGGCCAGGGCCGCCTTCACCCTCAGGGAGATCGGCGACGACGGGTGGGAGGTCGGCTTCTCGCTCCAGTCGTCCGACGACCCGAGCCTCGACCTGCCGGCCGCCGAGGTCTGGCGCGGCGCGCGGCTGCCCGGGGTGGTCGCGGAGAACGAGCTGCTCGCGGGGCTGGGCCGGGCGGTCCGGCTCTATCCGGATCTCGACCGGGCGCTGCGCGAGCCCCGGCCCGAGGCGCTGCCGCTCGACACCCGGGGCGCGTTCGCCTTCCTGAAGAACGCGGCGCCGCTCCTGGGCGCGGCCGGGTTCGGCGTGCGTCTCCCGGCCTGGGCGGGGAGGACGAGGCTGGGGCTCAAGCTCACCACCCGTTCACGGCAGGGACCGAAGGCGGTCGGCGGCCAGGGGTTCGGGCTCGACCAGATCGTCGACTTCCGGGTCGATCTCGCCGTGGGCGACCAGGTCATCTCCGAGGAGGAGCTCGCCGAGCTGGCCCGGCTGAAGGTGCCGCTGGTGCGGGTGCGCGGTCAGTGGGTCGAGCTCGACGACCGGCAGCTCAAGGCCGCGTTGAAGATCCTGGAGCAGCGGCGGGAGGGTGAGCTGTCCGCGCGCGAGGTCATCAACGAGGTCGTGCTCGGCGGTGACGACGACCTCCCGATCACGGCGGTCGACGCCGACGGCCTCCTCGGCGACCTGCTGTCGGGCGAGGCCGATCGACGGCTGGAGCCGGTGCCGGTGCCTGCGACGCTGACCGGCACGCTCCGCCCGTACCAGCAGAGAGGCCTGTCGTGGTTGAGCTTCCTGTCCGGGCTGGGCCTCGGCGGGGTGCTGGCCGACGACATGGGCCTCGGCAAGACGATCACGACGCTGTCGCTGCTGCTGGCGGAGCGGGAGCAGGGCACGCCCGCGCCGACGCTGCTGGTCTGCCCGATGTCGCTGCTCAGCAACTGGCAGAAGGAGGCCGCCCGGTTCGCCCCGAGTCTGCGGGTGCACGTCTACCACGGGTCGGGCCGCGAACTGGCCGACGCCGACCTGGTGCTGACCACCTACGGCACCGCGCTGCGCGACGTCGGGAACCTGGCCGCCCGGCAGTGGGAGCGGGTGGTCTGCGACGAGGCGCAGGCGATCAAGAACAGCGCGGCCCGGCAGGCGCAGGCGGTCAGGTCGATCGGGGCCCGGACCAAGCTCGCCCTCACCGGCACCCCGGTCGAGAACCACCTCGCCGAGCTCTGGTCGATCATGGAGTTCTGCAACCCCGGCCTGCTCGGTTCGGCCCGCGCGTTCCGCGACCGGTTCCAGGAGCCGATCGAGGTGCGCCGCGACGAGAACGCCGTGGCCGCCCTGAAGCGCGCGACCGGCCCGTTCGTGCTGCGGCGGCTGAAGACCGACAAGTCGATCATCACCGACCTGCCCGACAAGCTGGAGATGAAGGTCTGGTGCACCCTCACCCCCGAGCAGGCCACCCTCTACCGCGCGGTCGTCGACGACATGATGGGCCGCATCGAGAGCAGTGACGGCATCGAGCGGCGCGGCAACGTGCTGGCCGCGATGACCCGCCTGAAGCAGGTTTGCAACCACCCCGCCCACCTGCTGAAAGACGGCTCGCGGCTGCCCGGCCGATCGGGCAAGCTGGCCCGCCTGGAGGAGCTCTGCGAGGAGATCCTGGCCGAGGGCGAGAAGGCGCTGGTCTTCACCCAGTACGCCGAGTTCGGCTCCCTCCTGCTCCCCCACCTGGAGGCCCGCCTCGACCGGCCGGTGCTCTGGCTGCACGGCGGGCTCGCCAAGAAGCGGCGCGACGAGCTCGTCGACCGCTTCCAGACCGACGACGAACCGATGATCTTCCTGCTGTCGCTGAAGGCGGCCGGCACCGGCCTCAACCTGACCGCCGCCAACCACGTGATCCACGTCGACCGGTGGTGGAACCCGGCCGTGGAGAACCAGGCGACCGACCGGGCGTTCCGCATCGGCCAGACGAAGAACGTGCAGGTCCGCAAGTTCATCTGCACGGGCACCATCGAGGAGCGCGTCGACGAGATGATCGAACGCAAACAGGCCCTGGCCGAGAGCGTCGTCGGCACCGGCGAAGACTGGATCACCTCCCTGTCGACCGAGCAGCTCAGAGACCTGTTCACGCTGGGACCGGAGGCGGTCGCATGACCCGGCCGACCCCGCATCGACACGAGGCGGTCCGATGAGCCCCGTCGGGAGAGACGGCTGGTTCGAGGCCGGGACGCCCATCAAGGTCGAGGGCGGGATCAGGGCGCGCGGCCGTCGCGGCACCCTCGGGGAGAAGTGGTGGTCGCGGCGGTTCGTGGACATCCTCGAACGCGTCTGCGATGCCGGGCGGCTCGCGCGCGGGCGGGCCTACGCCCGCAAGGGCCAGGTCGTCTCCATGTCCGTCGGCGACGGGATCGTCGCGGCCCTGGTGCAGGGGTCGCGCCCCGAGCCGTACACGGTCGAGATCGAGATCGAGGCTTACGGCCACGACGCATGGGCGCTGCTCGAAGGGGTCATCGCCGGTCAGGCCGGTCACCGGGCCCGGCTGCTGGCCGGGGAGATGCCGACGGAGCTCGACGCGCTGTTCTCCCGCGCGGGCTTCCCGCTCTTCCCCGAGCAGGGCGAACTGGAGATGACCTGCGGCTGCCCCGACTGGGGCAATCCGTGCAAACACGTCTCGGCGGTGCTCTACCTGCTGGCCGAGGCGTTCGACGACGACCCGTTCCTGGTGCTGGCCTGGCGCGGCAAGCCCAGGGAGCAGCTCTTGGACGACCTCCGCATCCCCGCCGACGAACCGCTGGAAGACCGGCTCGCCGACTTCTACGCGCTCAACGTCTCGGCCGCCCGCCTGAAGGGCCCCCGGACCCCGGACACCCCGCCCGACCTGCTGCTGCGGGCGCTCGAACCACCGAAGGTGAAGGTCAGGCACATCCCCCTGCTCGACCTGCTCCGCCCGGCCTACCGGAGCTTCACCGAACCGCCGGGCGACGGCTGACCTGCGGCCGGCTCAGGTGTCGACGAAGCCCTGCGGCACCATGACGCGCACCCCGTTGGGGATCGTCTTGATCACCAGCGGGGTCATCAGCCGCACCTCGCCGTCGATGTCGGCGGCCATCGGCGGGTCGGTCTCCAGGAGCATCTCCTTGCCGACCACGAACGGCCCGCCCGCCAGGCTCCGCCACTTGCCGGTGGTCGCGCGCAGGAACGTCTCGCCGAGCAGGCGCAGGCGCTTGCCCGACCCGAGCTGGTAGGCGACCAGGTTGCGGTTGTCGATGGAGATGTCGCTGGCGATCTGCCAGCCGCCGTGGAAGCGGCCGTTGGCGATGTTGAGCTGGTGGGTGAGCAGCTCGTGGCGGCGGCCCTCGACGGTGATGAACGCCCGGAACGGCGTGTGGCCCGGCAGGATCGTCAGCGCGGTGAGCGGGTAGGCGGCCCGGCCGGCCAGCTTCTTCAGCCACGGCTTGACGGTCCCGGCGACCTCGACGGACACCCCGAAGCTGGCCAGGTTGGCGAACGGGCGGTCGCCGCACAGGCCGAGGTCGATGTCGGCGACCTTGCCGTCGGTGAAGACGCGCACCGCGCCCGCGCGGGTCAGCGGCAGGCCGAGGCTGCGGGCGAAGTTGTTGGTCGTGCCCAGCGGCAGCACGCCCAGCGCGACGTCGCGGTGGGCGATGTGCTTGATGGAGCTGGACAGGGTGCCGTCGCCGCCGCCGACGATGAGCAGGTCGGGGCCGAGCCCGAGCGCCTCGTCGAGCCGGTCGCGCAACCGGCGTGGGTCGTCGACCGGGAAGACGCCGAGCGGCGAGAAGCCGGCGTCGCGGATGAGCCGGACCACTTCCGCGAAGTGCTTGCGGCCGCGGCGGGATTTCGTGTTCACGACGACGGCGGCCCGGCGATTATCCCGGATGGCCGCCGTATGGTCGGGCTTGCTCCGCACCCTGCACATGGTAGTGCCCGGCGGTCTCCCGCCGGGCACCGGTCAGATGAACGTGATCTTTACTTTCCCGTGCTCACTTCTTCGGCGGGGTCACCTGGACGATGACACCGAGGTTCAGCGGCAGCGGGCTGATCAGCTTGAGCTTCACGCCCAGCTGCTTGCCCTCGTCGCCGGGGTTGCCCGTGCCGAGCACGAACCCGTTGACGTTCTCGCCGTACAGGTCGGTGGCCGGGCTGCCGTCGGGGTTGACGATCCGGACCGAGTAGGCCTGGTTGTCCTTGGACGGCACGACCACCGAGGCGTCCCGCGAGCGGTAGTAGAGACCGTCGGGACGGTTCTCGAAGCCCGGGTACCAGGTCTTGGCGTCGGTGAACTCCTTGACCGGGTTCTGGGCCGGGAAGCTCGTGCAGTACTCGACGAACGGCTCGGCGGCCGGCTCCAGGCACTCCTTGAACGGATACGTCTTGCCGAAGCCGAAGGCGGCGTTGGACGCCTGCGGACGCATCGGGATGTTCTTCAGCGCGCTCGGGTCCTTCGTCGCGGCGACGCCGGAGCGGCGCAGCGGCTCGAAGTGCGAGTCGACGAGGAGCAGCTGGCCCTTCGAACCCACCGACGGCAGGTTGAAGTGGTTGGCCGGCACGTTGTTCTGCCCGTACGCCGCGTCACGCAGCCACACCAGCAGACCGGGGGCGTTGTAGGCGACCTTCTCGACCTTCCAGGCGCCGTCGCGCTGCCAGGTGGTGTCGTAGGTGTACTTGAGGCCCTGGTCGAACCCGTCGTAGTTGCGCCACTCGGCCAGGTAGTACTGCTCGCTGTTGAGCGAGCCGCCGTGGATGTTCCAGCCGGCGCCGGTCGTGTCGGTGAACGTGCCGGTGGTGGCGGTCCAGCCGTTGGCGCCGCCCTCGACGTCGTCGCTCCAGACGGTCGCGCCACCGGCGGTGACGGAGAAGTCGTCGGAGAACCAGCCGCGCTCGATGGCGGCCTCGTCGGTGTTGTACGTCAGGCGGATCTGGATCGTGGCGCCCGCGAACGGCGTCAGGTCGACGTAGTCGTGCCGCCAGCCGTGGGTGTCGCCGGTCAGGCCGTACTTCTTGTTGCCGAAGTCGTGCAGGCGGCCGTTGGGGTCGGCGTAGCCGTCGTCGGTGCTGACGAGCGTGCCGTCCTCGGAGTAGACCTTCTGCTGGGTCCACGTCGCGCCGCCGTCGGTCGAGACCTCGACGAAGCCGAAGTCCCACTCCTCCTCGATGGTGTAGTCGTTCCACATCCAGAAGCGGGGACCGCCGGTGGCCGGGACCTGGACGGTCCGGGTCAGCTTGCTGTCGGCCCACATCTGGTCGTTGTTCGACCACCACATGTTCGCGCCCGAGTGGGGCGTGGACATGACGACGTGCTTGGGCGGCAGGTTGACGCGCAGGCCGTCCTCGGTCAGCTTGGGCGTGCGCGAGGTCTGGCCGATGGTGACGAGCTTGGTCTTGTCACCGGGGTTGACGACCTCGGGGTCGACCCAGCCGAGCACCCACTTGTCCCACAGGCCCATGTGGGTCGGCATCGACTGGAAGATCGGGCCCGAGTGGGAGCCGGTCGACATCAGGTCCCAGAACTCCACCGAGGTGTCGCCGGCGCCGGAGGCGTCGTACAGGTCGGGCAGGCCCAGGTCGTGGCCGTACTCGTGGGCGAACACGCCGACGCCGGAGTCCTCCGGCTGCACGATGTAGTTGGCGATCTTCTTGTTGGTGCCCGGGATGGTGTAGCCGCCGGGGATGGTCGAGGAGTGCGCCCAGATGGCGTACGTGCCCTCGGCGCCGCCGCCGCCGGACTTGTCCTCACCGGCGTGCACCAGCACGAGGTGGTCGATGACGCCGTCGGGCTCCAGGACGTTGCCGTCGCCGTCGGCGTCGGCGGTGTCCTCGATGTCGTAGTCGGCCCACGGGAAGTTCGGCTGCTGCTGCGCGAGAACGTTCACCGCGTCGATGCCGAGCGTGGCCGGGCCGGCCGGGTTGTCGGGGTGGCCGGCCATCTGCTGCGGGTAGGTGCCGCACTGACCGGCGCCGTACCAGGCCTCGGAGTGGGGGACCTTCAGCCAGCCGATCGCCGCGCCGGAGACGGTGTAGGCGCCCTTCGACATCTCCTCGTACATCTTCTTCATGGTGAAGCCGGAGATGTCGATGCCCTTCTTGCCGTCGCGGGGGTCCTTGAGGTCCTTGCGGACCCGCTCGGTGATCCCGGCGTCGGAGTAGAGCATCTTGTTGAAGTGGTCGGTGCTGAAGTTGGGCACCCAGAACGAGTTGTTGTCCTTGCCGCCGCCCGCGGCCGTGGCCGGGTCGGGGATGTTGTTGTGCAGCGGGCCGTTCAGCTTCGTGCCGGCCGGCTCGGTGACACAGGTGTTGATGTCGGCGGTCGACGCCGGGCGGACGAACCCGGAGAAGTCGTCGTTGGCGTTCTCGTTGAACTCCACGAGAAGCGTCAGCAGTTTGGCCGTACGCTTCGTGCCCGCCTTCTTGTAGATGAAGTCGAACGGGTTCTGCCCGGTGCGGATGGCGCGGCGCTCGTTGTTGGCCAGGCCGCGGGCCGCGACGGGGTTGCCGCCGGCGTACTTGTGGTCGATCTCGTCGGCGACCGCCTGGGTGGCCTGCCGGCTGGCCTTGGCGGCCTCGCTCAGCTTCTCGTCCGAGCGGTCGGAGACGTCCGACTGCGCGCGCGGGGGCGTGTAGTTGATGTAGTGGTCGCTGAGCGACGGGATCCAGCGGGCCTCCGTGGAGTCCGCCGATGCCGGGACCGTGGCCGCGGTGAGACCCGCGGCCAGCAGCCCGAGCGCGGGCACGATGGCGGCCAACCGTCGTGCTCTGCGAGGGGATGCTGCAAAGGCTGACAAAACTTCCTCCCTCACCCGGTAGTCAGCCGGGCTGTTTCCGAGGCGCGCAGGGGGTGTTCGCACGCCACCGATGCGCGACGGGCGCGCGGCAAAACCGCCACACCCGTCGCAACCGGGACGTTAGATGACCGGGTAAAGGAAAAGTAAAGTCAATTCGGGATGTTGCGAAACCGATATCGACCGGCCGCCTGACGGGAGCTGTCAGGCCGGTTGATACTGTTTCGCGATGTGGACGACCTCATCTCAGCGTTGCCTCCCGGACGCGTGCTGACCGATCCCGACGTCACCGCCTCCTACGCCGGAGACCGCACGTTCCTGCAGGCCGGAGCCGTGCGCGGCGTGGTGCTCGCGGAATCGCGCGACGACGTGGTCGCCACGATGAAATGGGCCACCGCCAACCGGGTCCCGGTCGTGCCGCGCGGCGCGGGCACCGGGCTGGCCGGAGGGGCGGTCGCGGGCGACGGATCGATCGTGCTCTCGCTGGCCCGCATGACTCGGATTGTCGAACTCTCCCCGGCCGACGAGCTCGCCGTCGTCCAGCCCGGCGTCATCACCGCCGACGTCGACCGCGCCGCCCGCGCCCACGGGCTGATGTACGCCCCCGACCCCTCCTCCTACGAGATCTCCACGATCGGCGGCAACCTGGCCACCAACGCGGGCGGCCTGCGCTGCGTCAAATACGGCGTCACCCGCGACTCGGCCCTCGGCCTGGAGGTCGTCCTGGCCGACGGCCAGGTGATCAACACCGGCCGCCGCACCATGAAGGGCGTCACCGGCTACGACCTGACCGGCCTGTTCGTCGGCTCGGAGGGCACGCTCGGGATCATCACCGAGGCCACCGTGCGCCTGCGGCGGGCCCCCTTCCGGCAGCCGGTGACCGTCGCCGCCGAGTTCGCCTCGCTCCACGACGCCGCCTCGGCGGTGGCCGCGATCATCGCGGCGGGCTGCCAGCCGTCGATGCTGGAGCTGATCGACCGCAACACCCTCCAGGCGATCGACGACTGGAAGAACATCGGCCTGGAGCCCGCCACGCAGGGCATGCTGCTGGCCCAGTCGGACGCCGCCGACGCCGACGCGGCCGCCGACCGGATGACCGCGCTCTGCGAGGAGCACGGCGCCACGTTCGCCGCCCGGTCGACCACGCCCGAGGAGGCCGACGAGCTGATCGCCGTCCGGCGGATGGCCTACCAGGCGAAGGAGCGCCAGGGCGCCTGCCTGACCGAGGACGTCTGCGTCCCGCGTTCCAAGCTGCCCGACATGATCACCGAGATCGAGGCGGTCGCGCGCCGCCACGACGTGCAGATCTGCACGGTCGCCCACGCGGGCGACGGCAACCTCCACCCGGTGTTCATCTTCGAGCGCGGCCTGCCCGAGCCCCCGCCCCACGTGTGGGCGGCGGCCGACGAGATCTTCCGGGCCGCGCTGGCCCTGGGCGGCACCCTCACCGGCGAACACGGCGTGGGCCTGCTGAAGCGGCGGTGGCTGGAACTGGAGAGCGGCCCGGTCGTGGCCTCCCTCCAGGCCGGGATAAAGCAGGTCTTCGACCCCCACAACCTCCTCAACCCGGGCAAGGCCATCTAACCCCCTGGTAACGTGCTGCCCATGGTGGAAGGCGACCCCACGAGGCTGGGGCCGTTCGAGATCGTCGATCGGCTCGGCGAGGGTGGCCAGGGCGTCGTCTACAAGGGTCTGACCCCCGACGGCACGGCCGTGGCCGTGAAGCTGCTGCACACCCGGCTCAGCGCCGACCTGGCGGCCCGCGCCCGTTTCCTGCGCGAGGTGAGCCTCGCGCAGCGGGTGGCCCGGTTCAGCACCGCCCCGGTCCTGTACGCCGACCTGGCCGGCAACCAGCCCTACATCGTCAGCGAGTACGTGCCCGGCCCGTCGCTGAAGGAGCTGGTCGAGCGGGAGGGGCCGCGCCGGGGCGCGGCGCTGGAGCGGCTGGGCCTGGCGACCGCCACCGCGCTGTCGGCGATCCACCGGGCCGGGATCACCCACCGCGACCTGAAGCCGGCCAACGTGCTGATGGGGCCCGAGGGCCCGGTCGTGATCGACTTCGGCGTGGCCAAGGCGCTCGACGCCCCGCAGGCCACGATGAGCGGCACGACCATGGGCACCCCCGCCTACCTGGCCCCCGAGCTGCTCAGCGAGGCCACCGCGAGCCCCGCCTCCGACGTGTTCGCGTGGGGCGTCACGATGGTGTTCGCCGCCACCGGCCGCCCCGCCTTCGGGGCCGAGTCGATCCCGGTCGTGCTGAACCGGATCCTGCACTCCGAGCCCGACCTGGGCGGCCTCGAAGGGCCGATGCGCACGCTGGTCGCCCGCTGCCTGGCCAAGGACCCGGCCGACCGCCCGTCCCCCGACCAGCTCGTCGCCTATTTACGCGGCGACACCGGCGCGATCGGCCGGGCCGCCAAGGGCCGGGGGCGCGGCGGGCTGGTGCTGGCCGGAGCCACCGCCGTCCTGCTGCTGGGCGGCGCGGCCTATGTCATGACGCAGACCGGTCCGGGCACCCCGATCGCCGCCCCGACGGTCGCCCCCGTCATCGCCCAGATCACCCCGACCAAGCGGGCGCCCCGCCCGTCGCTGTCGCCGGTCGCCGCCCAGCCCGAGCCGCCCGCGCCGACCACCGAGACCCCGGCCGAGCGCCCGGACACGGTCGACAAACCGCGCCCGAGCGTGACCCCGTCGCCGTCGCCGAGCCCCTCGCCGTCACCGTCGCCGAGCCCTTCGCCGTCGCCCTCGCCGACGCCGAAGGTCAAGGAGCCCAACCCCCACACGGCCGCCGGCCTGTGCGGGGCCGGTTTCGCGGTCGTCGACCGGCACAGGTGGCAGGGCGGCCGGGCCACCACCTATCTCCTGTACGAACAGGCGACCGGCCTCAACTGCGTGGTCACCCTGTCGAAGAACCTCATCCCGGGCACCATCAGGATGGGCGCCCTGCTGCGCGTCCAGAAGGGCCCCCACGGCAACGACTGGGGCCGCTACACCGCCTACGCCGGCCCGATCCGGCTCCTGGCGAAGAACAAGTGCGTCGTCTGGGGCGGCGGCTTCGCCAAGGCGACCTGGCAGACCGGCTGGACCCACTGCAACTAGAGCAGGCCCTCGATGATGTCGGCCGCCCTGGCGGCGCCGCCGTTGTCCCGGAGCTCGGCACTGATCACGGCCAGCCGGTCGGCGACGCCGGGGTCTGACGTGAGGCCGAGCAGGGCCGCCCGCAGCCGCTCGGGGGTGGCCTCCTCCACAGGGACGTGCACGCCGACGCCGAGCTCCTGGATCCGTTCGGCGTTCTGGAACTGGTCGGCCGCCTGCGGCACCGCGATCATCGGCACGCCGTGGTAGAGCCCCTCCATCGTGCCGCCCATCCCGGCGTGCGTGACGAACGCCGACGCCTGGGCGAGGATCGCGAGCTGCGGCACCCACGGATGCACCTCGACGTCGCCGGGCACCTCGCCGAGCGCGGCGGGGTCGGTCCGGGAGCCGATCTGCAGCACCACGTGCCACCCCAGCCCGGAGAACGCCTCGACGCAGTCGCGGTAGAACGCGGGCCGGTCGGTGAATGCCGACCCCAGCGAGACCAGCACGACGGGCCGGTCCGACGGTGCGCTCCAGGTCCCTTGGTGGGCCCGGTCGGCGAGGGTCGGCCCGACGAAGGCCACGTGGTCGGAGACCCGGTCGGCGTGCGGCTGGAGCACCCGGGGGATGAGCGCGACACAGCGCGGCGGCCGCCCGGTGAAGTGGTCGTACGGGAGGTCGATCCCGTTCCCGGCCAGCCACGCCGTGAAGTCGGCGTAGTAGTCGTCACCCCCGGGCACCGACCGCACGAGCTGCTCGACCCCGGCCGCGACCTCCTCCTCGTAGCCGTCCCAGCCGACGTAGGTCGGCGACAGCTGGACGAGAGGCAGGTCCCACTTGTGGGCGAGCACCCGGCCGGGGTAGCCGCCGATGTCGTACAGGACGAGATCGGGCCTGTCGTCGGCGTAGAGCTTCTCGACCTGCGGCAGCACGTGCACGGCCTCGTCGAAGAACGACCTGAAGGCCATCAAGATGTCGTCGTCGGCGTAGGGCCACGGCTTCCCGGGCTCGGGGAACACCGAGTCGTGCGGGAGGGGTCGCGCGCCCGAGGCCGCGACGGCGTCGGCGAAGTGGGCCGTGGTCGGGAACGTCACCCGATGGCCGCGCCGGACCAGCTCGGAGATGACGGCCAGCGACGGGTTCACGTGACCGTGCGCGGGCACGGCGAACATGGCGATGTGGGCCATTTGCAGAGAAGTCTCCATAAAGAGGGTGTTGATGTCACAGTCTGGCCCACCCGACCGGCCCTGTCGCACGGACCCACTGGCCAATGGCGAAGACGGTTTTGCGCTAAAGGCGAGCATCCCAATGAATTGTCGCCATTTCTCTGATTGAATCCGGACCTGGCGAAGGGAAATGCGGCGGTCTTCGCGATTCCTCGTCACACCCCGGCGCGAGAACCCCTGTCAGGAGCGGCGATGGACGACGAGATTCAGCTGATCAGCGACGGCGACGGACTGGCGGTCATCGGGAACGCGCCGGATGTCGAACGCTTCCTGGCCTCCGAGGGGCTGCCGTCGAAGGATCTGGGACTGCGGCGACTCAGGGCAGCCATGGAGATGGGGGCCACTGTCGCTCAGGCCGGCGCGGAGATCGCCGCCGAATCCGGTCGCTGGGTGAAACTCACCGAGGAGTCGGCCAAGGTCGTCGAGAAGTACGGACTGAGGGAAAGCGCGGCGTCAGGTCTGAGCACAGGAGTGGTGAAGGGACCCAAGGGCCAGATCAGAGGATTCGTCGAATTCACGAAGAACCCCCGGTCGTTTCTGACGAACCCGGCGAATCTCGCCGGCGCCGGGCGGATCATGGCGCAGGTCGCGATGCAACAGACCATGGACGAGATCGCCGACTATCTCGCCGTCATCGACAAGAAGGTCGACGACGTGCTGCGGGCCCAGAAGGACACCATGCTGGCGCGCATGATCGGCGCGGGCTACGTCATCGAGGAGGCGATGACCCTCCGCGAGACGAAGGGCAGGGTCGACGAGATCACATGGTCGAAGATGCAGACCGCGCCGACGACGATCGCGGAGACCCAGGCGTACGCGCTGCTGCGGCTCGACGCGCTCGCGGAGAAGCTCGAACAGCAGAGCAACATCAGTGATCTCGCCACGACGGCCAAGGAGGCCGAGGCCGTGATCCAGGAGTGGCTCACCGTGCTGGCCCGCTGCTTCCAGCTCCAGGACGCGATCGCCGTGCTCGAACTCGACCGGGTGCTGGACGAGTCACCCGAGGAGCTGAACGGGCATCGCCTCGGCCTGAAGGCCGCCCGGCAGGACCGGCTGGACCACATCGCGCGCAGCACCGGGCAGCTGGTGGCCAGGATGAACGCCGCCGCGGCACGGGCGAACGCGAAGGTGCTGTTCAACCCCGCCAAGTCCCCTGCCGTGGTGCAGTCGAGCAATCACGTCGTGGCCGGTGTCCACGACTTCCGCGGGCGGCTCGGGATCGAGTCCGGTCGCGAGTCGCCGGAGGCGAGGCGGTGGGTGGAGGCGGCCGTGGAGGTGCGGGACAAGGCGCTCGAGACAGGAGCCAAGGGCGTCGGCGCCGCCAGGGTTCTCGGCGGCGAGACCCTCGACCGGGCCGGTTCGGTGGCGGACAAGCTCTCGACCGGGATCGCCGAACGGGCGCGCCGCTGGCGCGGGGCCGACCAGAAACGCGACCAGGACGGCTGAACGAGCGCCGGCAGGCCGGTCCCACGCGAGGTGGGGCGGCCTGCCGGCTGGATCAGGTCAGGAGACGGGTTCGATCCACACGTTGCGGAAACGGGGGTTCTCGCCGGCGTCGCCGTGGTCCTGGAGGCGGATGCCGCCCGTCGCCACGCTTTCGGCGATGTGGTCGCCGGTGCCGCCGTCGACGGCCACGTTGTCGTGGACCACCTCGCCGTTCCAGACGACCGTGACCCGGGCGTTGTCGACCTTCACGCCGGTGCTGGTGTAGCGGGCGGCGCGGAAGGTGATGTCGTAGGTCTGCCACGTGCCGGGGGCGGTGGCCCTGTTGGTGTCGGCGGCGCGCTTGTTGTAGATCGAGCCCGCGCCGTTGATCAGCGGTGCGGGGTCGCCGGCGGACTCCAGGACCTGAACCTCGTAGCGTTCCTGGAGGAAGATGCCGCTGTTGCCGCGCTGCTGGCCGGTCACGTTCGCCGGGTAGTCCGGCACCAGCCACTCGGCGTGGAGCTTGAAGTCGCCGAAGGTCCGCCGGGTGCGGATGTCGCCGCCGAGGGACTCCACGGAGCCGTTCGCGATCGGCCAGGTGGCCGTGCCGCCGGCCCGCTTCTCCCACGCCGCCAGGTTCGACCCGTCGAACAGGGTGATCCGCTCGGCGAGCGACACGGAGATGTGGTCGAGGTTGACGTGTCCGCCGTCACCGGCGTCGTACCGGTAGGTGATCTCGTTGGTGCCCCGCCGCAGGTTGAGGGGCTCGGTCTGGATCGCCCAGGAGTCCCAGCCGCCGCTGGAGGCCAGCCGCGTCTGGCGGATCTTCTCGCCGTTGACGTACACGCTCAGCGACCTGACGGTGTCGGCCGCGTAGCGGAGGCTGACGTTGTGCGGGCCGGTGGTGTCCGACCACACGCTGAACGAGGTGCTCGCGCCCTGGTTCCAGTAGCCGTCGACGAAGCCCTTGTAGGTGTGGCCGGGGTGGTCGGTGTTGGCCTTCGCGCCACCGGCCAGGGTGGCGTTCTCCGCCTCGAAGACCCGCTGCGCGGCCACGGTGATCGAGTCGAGGTTGACGTGGCCCGTGTCGCCGGCGTCGACCTTGTAGGTGATGGTGTTGACGCCTTCCTTCAGCGTCAGCGGCTCGACCCGGGTGGCCCACTGCTCCCACGTCACCGTGCTGGGCAGCGGCACCTGCCGGATCTTGGCGCCGTTGACGTACACGCTCACGGACTTGTTGCCGGGGGCGGGGTTGGGGCCGTTGGAGTAGCGCAGGCCGACGTGGTAGGTGCCGTCCCGGGGGACCTTCACGGCGAACTGCGTGGCCGCGCCCTGGTTGCCGTAGCCGGCGACGAAGCCGCTGCCGGTGTAGCTCAGGTGGTCGGTGGCCAGGTTCGCGCCGCCGCTGTGCGAGGCGCTCTCCGCCTCGTACACCGTGTCGGTCTCCGGGCCGTTGACCAGGGTGTTGAGGGTGTACCAGGCCTCGGTGCTCCACAACGGCTGACCCGACGCCGAGGCGAACGGGCGCGGCGAGCGCAGGTGCACGACGCGGTCGGCCTTCAGGCCGCCGATCTTGAGGGTGACCTTCTTGCCGTCGGCGCTCAGGTCGGCGGAGGTGACGGTCAGCGGCTCCTCGTCGACCTTGGGGCCGCCGTAGGTGGAGGCGGCGGCGTAGCGCCACTGGGTGATCTGGTACTTGGCGGCCAGCGACTCGGCGGTCGCGGCCGACAGCGGCTGGGTGTACTCCAGCTCGAAGCCGCCCTCGATCGCGCGCATCCGCAGGATGTCGAAGGCCTTGTCGCCGCTGGGGGTCAGCTTCTGCAGGCCGTAGGTGAGCTTGCCCTCCTGGCCCCAGTTGCCGCCCGCGCCGAGACCTCCGGCGTAGATCGCGCCGTCGGGTCCGATGCTGATCCGGTTGACCCCGGCCTCCAGGCCCTGGGTGAGGCGGAAGACCGCGCCCTGGTACTCGCCGTTGACCTTCTCCAGGAAGCCGCGCTGGAGCCCGCCATAGGTGACGTCGCCGAAGAGCATCTGCCCCGCGAACCGGCCCTGCTTGATCAGGACCGGGGTGCTGGGCGAGTTGGCGATCTCGTTGTGCGGCAGCCAGAGCACCGGCTTGGTGACCACGTTGCCGTCGAAGCGGCCGTCGGGGTTGGTGTAGTGGTTGAAGAACCGGTCCTTGGTGACGTGCACGAGCTTCGAGGCGGGCAGCCAGCCGCCCTGGTTGTCCATGACGAACAGGTCGTCGTTGGGACCCCAGCCCAGTCCGTTGGGTGTGCGCAGACCGCCCGCGACGTACTCGATCGCGCCCGTGTCCTTGTTGACCTTGATGGTCGTGCCCCGGTCGGGGGCGGGCTGCGGGTCGGTGGTGGCGCCGCCGTAGTTGATGGCGACGGACAGGTTGATGTAGAAGTGCCCGTCGCGGTAGAGCATCCCGAACGCGAACTCGTGGAAGTTGCCGCCGAACGGCCAGGTCGCCACGGTCCGCAGGTTGTCGGCCACGTCGTCACCGTTGGTGTCGTTCAGCTCCACCAGGCGGGACTTCTCCGACACGTAGAGCTTGCCGTCGACGTACTTGAGGCCCATGGGCTCCTGGAGCCCACTGGCGATCTTCTTGGCGGTCACCTGAGCGGGCGAGGTCGCGCCGGTGACGTGGTCGAGCAGGTAGACCTCGCCGAGCTTGTTGTCCGTGCCGCCCCACGTGGTGATGGCCAGCCGGCCGTCGGGCAGCCAGTCCATGCCGGTCACCTGCGGCTGGAAGCCGGCCGGCCGGAGGTCGGTGAGGGTGAAGTCGGGGTGGACGGCCTGGAGCGGCAGCCCGTCGCCCGGGGAGTCGGCGCCGCTCTCGCACTCCTTGCGCCCGGGGGCGGTGACCCGGACGACGTCGGCGTCCGTGCTGAGGACCGAGGTGGGCACGAGGGTGAACCCCGAGGCGCCCGGCGGCTTCCACTCCAGCCGGAGTTCCTGGCCGTAGAGGTGCTCGAAGTGGTCGACGCGCAGCGCGTGGTAGCCGGTGGTCAGGTTGATCGCGCCGTCCACGGAGATCGCGCCGTGCCGGCCGTCGTTGGTGATCACGACGGTGTCGTCGATGCGCAGCCGGGAGCCGTCGTCGCTGGTCAGCCGGAACTCGTAGGTGCCGGCGGTCGCGATGGAGATGTTGCCGATCACCTCGGTGACGAACATGTCGACCAGGCCGAAGTCGGCGTCGGCCGCCCAGTTGATCGTGGGCATCAGCTTGTCGACGTTGGGGGTCTGACCGGGCTTGAGCGTGCAGAGCTTGTTCAGCTCGACCTGGACGTCGTAGGTGCGCAGGGTCACGCCGGGCACCTGCGGCGGCACGTCCGCGCGCGCCTGCGCGGGGACGGCGAGCGAGGTGAGCGTGGTGAGCAGGAGCACGGATAACAGGGGCAGTTTCCGCAAGGCCAATCCGATCTCGGTTCAGGTGCCGCGGGCACCGCGGCGCAGGGGGTGACGGCGCTGCCGACAGGGCCAGGCTGGCGGCCGGCGCCGGATCTCAGTCCCTGTAACACGGGGGACATCGATGCTGCTCTGCGCCGTAATATAGATCTAGTTCTTCCGCTTGCCCATAGCCTTTTGCTGGAAATCGACGAAAGTCCCGAGGTTTTCGACAGAAGCGCGCGACTCCGTGAGCCCGCCTGCATCCCCAGAACGCCGCGACCTGGGCTTTCCCGGAAAACACCAAGAAACCCGGGCAGACGTCGTTCGCGGACCCAGGACGATCTCTCCGCAAGACGAGCGTCGGCCCGCCGGCTGAAAGTTTCACGACCGGGTGCCGCCGACGGCCGCCGACGCGAACGCCCGCCTCTCGTGACCCACCCGTAACACGACGGAATCCCGGAATTCGCCCACGTCACCGGTGATCACCCGGCACGGATGGGCGAATGGGCGAAAAGTGGGCCCTCTCCCCCTGTTGCCAGACCTCCGTGTTAATGCGACATTACGCCCAGACGTCAGTCGGCATACGTCATATGTCTTGAATGTTCGGCAGCGGCCCTCCCCGCCGATCTGTTAGCGCGAACATTCCGCCGGGAAGCAACGAAAGGAACAGAGCGTGAAGTCAGCCTTATCCATCACCGGGAAGGTGTCAGCGGCGCTCGCGGTGTTCGCCGCCGCTGTGCTGCTGCCGACGTTCACCGGCGGCGTGGCCTCGGCGGCGACCCAGGCCACCTACTACGTCGCGCCCGACGGCAACGACGGCAACCCGGGAACGATCTCCTCCCCGTTCAGGACCCTGCAGCGCGCGCGGGACGTCGTCCGCACGGTGAACACCGGCATGACCGGCGACATCTACGTGTACCTCCGCGGCGGCAACTACCCGATCGGCAGCACCGTCGACTTCACGCAGGCCGACTCCGGCACGAACGGCTTCCGGGTCATCTACTCCGCGTACCAGAACGAGACGCCGGTCCTCAACGGCGGCGTCCAGGTGACCGGATGGACCCAGCACAGCGGCAACATCTGGAAGGCCCCGCTGAGCCGCAGCAACAAGCTCCGCGCGCTCTACGTCAACGACAAGCGCGCGTTCATGGCCTCCAAGACCATGAACTCGGGCGGCTGCAACGGCACCTACAACATCACGGCCGGGCAGGCCTCCTGGGCATGGGAGTCGGGTTCGCAGTGCGCCGGGGCGAGGTACAGCCTCAACGACTTCCCGGCCATCCCCAACAACCAGGACGACATCGAGATCGAGACGGGCACGACCTGGACCACGGCCATCGTGGGCGTCCGGACGGTCACCTCCGACGGCTCGAACCGCATCGTGCAGTACCAGCAGCCGGGCGCGGCCATCGCCCAGGGCGCCTTCAACGGCAACGCCCAGATCAACGGCAGCCACAAGGTGATGAACGCCTACGAGTTCCTCGACTCCCCGGGCGAGTTCTTCTTCGACAAGACGAGCCAGACCGTGTACTACTACAAGGCCAGCTCGGAGAACATGTCGACGGCGACGGTGTACGCGCCGAACAACGTGGCGACCATCATCAAGGTCGCCGGCAGCTCCACCAGCGCCCGCGCCCGGAACATCACCTTCTCCGGCCTGACGGTCCAGCACTCCGACTGGAACCTGTTCAACGTGGCCGGTTCGGTGCTCAAGCAGGCCCAGCAGGGCAACCTCGGCGCGCTCGCCTACGCCAGGCAGAACTTCCACGTCTACTACTACCGCAACGTCGACACGGCGCCCGGCGCCATCCAGATCGACAACGCCGACGGGCTGCTGCTGCAGAACAACCGGGTCCAGCACACCGGCGTCGACGGCATCAACATGGTCAACGACGTGGTGAACACGCAGCTGATCGGCAACTTCACCAACGACATCGCCGGGTCGGCCATCACCGTGGGCCATCCCCAGCACGTCTACATCGGCGACTACACCTCCTCCAACCGCGAGAAGTACACCGTCGCGACCGAGGGCGCGCCCAAGAACATCGCGATAAGGAACAACTACATCTACGACAGCGCGGTGCTGTTCAACGGGCACAGCCCCATCTCGGCCTACTTCGCCGACACCCTGTCGGTCCAGCGCAACCGCATCGAGAAGACCCCGTGGTCGGGCGTGACGCTCGGCTGGGGCTGGTGGAACTTCGACGGCTCGTCCGGCTCGATCCGGCCCAACGTGCCGACCACCGTGGCGAAGAACAACACCATCAGCCACAACCACTTCATCGACACGGTGCAGCGCCTGAGCGACACCGCCCCGGTCTACACGCTGGGCAACCAGCCGGGGACGACGATCACCAACAACTACATGCAGGGCGTGCCGTCCGGGCACAAGTACGGCCTCCACCCGGACGAGGGCTCGGGAAACATGATCTTCCGTGACAACGTCCTGAGCGTCGACAAGAACATCACGTGGCTCATCAACTCCGACGACTTCGGGCGCAAGCACGACCTGAGCATCACGCAGACCTACGGCCCGATCAACAAGGTCTCCAACAAGAACCTGCCGAACAGCACGGTCCAGGACATCATCGTGTCCTCCGACTACGTCTGGCCGGCGGCGGCGTACAGCATCGCGGTGAACTCGGGCCTTGAAGACGCCTACCGGGGCATCATCCCGCAGAGCAACCTCTCCCTGCCCGACTACGTCCTGCCCGCCAGCACGTACGTCACCAGCGGGTCGGCCACGATCCCGATCCGCAGCACCGGCGACGCGACCAAGAGCGTCTGGCTGGCCCCGGCCGGCACGACCACCTTCACCGCCGGCGCCACGATGACCCGGGCGGGCGGCACCGCGACCTCCATGGCCGTCCCGTCGACGAACGGCGAATACCGGCTCTTCGTGGTGGACGCCCAGGGCAACCGCTCCGCGCAGTCGGTCTCGCTCGTCCGGCAGGGCGGCGGCGGCAACACCGGCGGCGGGCAGCAGATCGTCGGCGGCCAGTCGAACCGGTGCGTCGACATCGTCAACAGCTCCACCGCCAACGGCACCCAGGCCCAGCTGTGGGACTGCGGCACCGGCGCCAACCAGCGGCTGACCTACACCTCCGGCAAGCAGCTCCAGGTCTTCGGCACCAAGTGCCTGGACGCCAACGGCCAGGGCACCACCAACGGCACCCAGATCATCATCTGGGACTGCAACGGCCAGACGAACCAGCAGTGGAACGTCAACTCCAACGGCACCATCACCGGCGTCCAGTCAGGCCTCTGCCTGGACGCCAACGGCGCCGGCACCGCCAACGGCACCAGGCTCATCCTGTGGTCCTGCAACGGCGGCACGAACCAGCAGTGGACCCTGCGCAACTGATCTGAGGTCCCGCCCCGGACCCTCCTGGCCCTGTGGCCAGGGGGGTCCGGCGGTCGTCCCCCCGGATAACCGGCCGTCCCCGCGCGTAGGACATTAAACTCACCGAACGTGATCCAACCTCCCGACTCGGCGGAAACGCAGCAGCGACGGACCGCGATGCTCGGCCGGCTCGCCGACCTTGCGGCGGAGCACGCCAAGGCGGTCGAAGGCGGCGGCCAGAAGTACGTGGACCGCCACCACTCCCGGGGCAAGCTGCTCGCCCGTGAGCGCGTCGAGCTGCTGCTCGACCCCGACGCCCCGTTCCTCGAACTGTCCCCGCTGGCCGCGTGGGGCTCCGACTTTCCCGTCGGCGCCAGCGTGGTGACCGGCATCGGGGTGGTCGAGGGCGTCGAGTGCGTGATCGTCGCCAACGACCCGACCGTCCGGGGCGGCGCGTCGAACCCGTGGACGCTGCGCAAGACGCTGCGGGCCACCCAGATCGCCCTGGAGAACCGGCTCCCGCTGATCAACCTGGTCGAGTCGGGCGGCGCCGACCTGCCGACCCAGAAGGAGATCTTCATCCCGGGCGGCCGGATGTTCCGCGACCTGACCCGGCTGTCGGCGGCCGGGATCCCGACGGTCGCGATCGTCTTCGGCAACTCCACCGCCGGTGGCGCGTACGTGCCGGGCATGTCGGACCACGTCGTCATGGTCCGGGAACGCGCCAAGGTGTTCCTCGGCGGCCCGCCGCTGGTCAAGGTCGCGACCGGGGAGGACGCCGACGACGAGTCGCTCGGCGGGGCCGAGATGCACGCCCGCGACTCCGGCCTGGCCGACTATCTCGCGGAGTCGGAGCACGACGCCCTCAGGATCGGCCGCGCCGTGGTGAAGCGGCTCAACTGGCGGAAGAAGGGCCGCCGGCCGAAGCCCTCACGACCGCCGCTGCTCGACGAGGACGGCCTCCTCGGCATCGTGCCGGAGGACCTGCGCATCCCCTTCGACCCGCGCGAGGTCATCGGCAGGATCGCCGACGCGAGCGAGTTCGACGAGTTCAAGCCCCTCTACGGCACGAGCCTGGTCACCGGCTGGGCCACGATCCACGGCTACGACGTCGGGATCCTGGCCAACGCGCGGGGCGTGCTGTTCAGCCAGGAGGCGCAGAAGGCGGCGCAGTTCATCCAGCTCGCCAACCAGTCGCGCACCCCGCTGCTGTTCCTCCAGAACACCACGGGCTACATGGTCGGCAAGGACTACGAGCGGGCCGGGATCATCAAGCACGGCTCGATGATGATCAACGCCGTGTCCAACTCCACGGTCCCCCACCTGACGGTCGTCATGGGCGCCAGCTACGGCGCGGGGAACTACGGGATGTGCGGGCGGGCGTACGACCCCCGGTTCCTGTTCACCTGGCCGAGCGCGAAGTCGGCGGTGATGGGTCCGGCGCAGCTGGCCGGGGTGCTGTCGATCGTGGGCCGGGCCGCCGCCGAGGCGCGCGGGCAGGCGTTCGACGAGGAGGGCGACGCGGCGATGCGGGCCCTGGTGGAGGGGCAGGTGGAGGCGGAGTCGCTGCCGTTCTTCCTGTCCGGCCGCCTCTACGACGACGGGGTGATCGACCCTCGCGACACCCGTACCGTCATCGGTTTGTGCCTGTCCGCCATCGGCTCGGCCGCCGAGCCCGCCAGCGCCGGTTTCGGCGTCTTCCGGATGTGAGCGACATGATTCGACGGGTTCTGGTGGCCAACCGGGGCGAGATCGCCCGGCGGGTGATCCGCGCGTGCGACGCGCTGGGCATCGAGACGGTGGCGGTGTTCGGCGACGCCGACGCGACGGCGCGGCACGTCGCCGAGGCCGGGTCGGCGGTGCGCGTGGCCCGGTACACCGACGTGGAGCAGCTCATCTCGGCTGCCCGGGCCGCGGGCGCCGACGCGGTGCATCCCGGCTACGGGTTCCTCTCCGAGGACGCCGGGTTCGCGCGGGCGGTGATGGAGGCGGGGCTGACCTGGATCGGGCCCTCCCCCGAGGCCATCGCGTCGATGGGCGACAAGATCGAGGCCAAGGCGCTGATGGCCGAGGCGGGGGTGCCGCTGCTGCCGACCCTGGCGTTCGGCGGCGCCTTCACCGAGCCGCCCGCCGATCTCACCTACCCGCTGCTGCTGAAGGCGTCGGCCGGGGGCGGCGGGCGCGGGATGCGCATCGTGCGGTCGGCCGACGAGCTCGCCGAGGCGGTGGAGTCGGCCGGGCGGGAGGCCGCGGCGGCGTTCGGCGACGGGACCGTGTTCGCCGAGCCGCTGCTGGAGCGGGCCCGCCACGTCGAGGTGCAGATCCTCGCCGACACCCACGGCACGATCTGGGCGCTCGGTGAGCGGGAGTGCTCGATCCAGCGCCGCCACCAGAAGGTCCTCGAGGAGGCGCCCTCCCCCGGCGTGACGCCCGAGCTGCGCCGGGCGCTGGCCGAGGCGGCGGTGAACGCGGCCCGCGCGATCGGCTACACCGGCGCGGGCACCGTGGAGTTCCTGCTGGCCGACGGCCGGTTCCACTTCCTGGAGATGAACACCCGCCTCCAGGTGGAACACCCGGTCACCGAGGCCGTCTACGGCGTCGACCTGGTCCGTCTCCAGATCGAGATCGCCGAGGGCGCGGCCCTGCCCGGCCTGCCGCCGAGCCCAGTGGGCCACGCCATCGAGGTGCGCCTCTACGCCGAGGACCCGGCCGACGACTGGAGCCCCCAGACCGGCCGGATGCACCGGTTCGAGGTCCCGGGCGTGGAGTCGGAGTTCGGCGAGGGCGGCCTGCGGCTCGACTCGGGCATCGTCTCGGGCGACGAGATCAGCACCTTCTACGACCCGATGCTGGCCAAGGTCATCGCCTACGCCCCGACCCGGGAGGCGGCGGCCCGCCGGCTGGCCACGGCGCTGGCCTTCGCGAAGCTGCACGGCCCGGCGACCAACCGCGACCTCCTCGTCCGCGTCCTGCGGCACCCCGAGTTCCTGGAGGGCGGCACCGACACGGGTTTCCTGACCCGCCACGAGTTCGCTCCCCTGGCGGGCGTCGACGCCGTGCGGTTCTCCGCGCTGGCCGCCGCCCTCGCGCGGGCCGCGCGGCCCCGGGAGACCCTGGGCGACCTGCCCGCCGGCTGGCGCAACGTCGTGTCCCAGCCACACCGGGCCGCCTTCGAGGAGGCCGGGGAGATCACCTACCTCCACACCCGCGACGGCCTGCGGTCCTCCCCCGAGGCGGTCTTCGTGTCCGCCTCGGAGAGCGAGGTCGTGCTGGAGATCGCCGGGGTCCGCCGGGTGTTCGGCGTCGCCTGGTACGACGGGGCCGTCCACGTCGACTCCACGCTCGGTCCCGTCCGGCTCACCCCGCTTCCCCGGCTGCCGGAACCGGTGGTGCAGACTCCTCCTGGGTCGTTGCCCGCCCCGATGCCCGGCACCGTGCTGCGGGTCGAGGTCGGCGTGGGTGACGAGGTGAAACCTGGGCAGACGGTCGTGGTGCTGGAGGCCATGAAGATGGAACACCGCATCACGGCCCCGGCCGGGGGGGTGGTCGCCGAGCTGACCGCCGTCGCGGGACGGCAGGTCGAAGCGGGTACCCCACTGGCTGTGATCAAAGAGGGGGAACGGTGACCGAGGTCGTACACCTGACGGTCGAGCGCGGGGTGGCCACGGTCACGCTCGACTCGCCGCGCAACCGCAACGCCCTGTCGCGTCAGCTCGTCGAGGAGCTGTCGGCCCACCTGGAGGCGGCCGGCTCCGACGACGACGTGCGGGCGGTGCTGCTGGCCCACACCGGGCCGGTCTTCTGCGCCGGGGCCGACCTGTCGGAGGCGGCGGCCGAGGGCATGGAGGCGGGCACCCGCCGGATGATCGACCTGTTCACGCTGGTCGTCGAGCTGCCGAAGCCGGTGGTCTGCCGGGTCGCGGGCAAGGCGCGGGCGGGCGGGCTCGGCCTGCTCGGCGCGTGCGACATCGTGGTCGCCGACGACAGCGGCGACTACGCGTTCACCGAGGCCCGCCTCGGGCTGGCCCCCGCGATGATCTCGCTGACGCTGCTGCCGCGCCTCGACGGCCGGGCCGCCGGGCGCTACTTCATCACCGGCGAGACCTTCGGCGCGATGGAGGCCCAGCGCATCGGCCTGCTGACCCAGGCGGTGCCGCTGCCGCAGCTCGACGACGCGGTCGAGACCGTCCTCGACGGGCTGCGGGCCGCCTCGCCGCAGGGCCTGGCGGAGTCGAAGCGGCTGGTCACCGAGCCGGTGCGGAAGCTGCTGGCCGAGCGCGGCGACGAGATGGCGACCCTGTCCGCCAAGCTGTTCTCCTCCACCGAGGCGCGGGAGGGCATGAGCGCGTTCCTGCAGAAGCGCCCGCCGAACTGGGCCGTCTGATGCTCCGCGTCGCCAACTGCTCGGGTTTCTACGGCGACCGCCTCTCGGCCGCGCGGGAACAGGTCGAAGGCGGCCCGATCGACGTCCTCACGGGCGACTGGCTGGCCGAGCTGACCATGCTGATCCTGGCCGGGAACCGGCTGAAGGGCCGGCCCGGCTACGCGGCCACGTTCGTGAAGCAGCTCTCCGAGGTGCTGGCGACCTGCCTCGACCGCGGCATCAAGATCGTGTCGAACGCGGGCGGCCTCGACCCGGCGGCCTGCGCGCGGGCGATCCGCGAGCTGGGCCTGCCGGCCAAGGTCGCGACCGTGACCGGCGACGACCTGATGCCCCGCCTGCCGGAGCTGGGCCCGCTGGTCAACCTCGACACCGGCGAGACCCTCACCGCCGAGCCGGTCACCGCCAACGCCTACCTGGGCGGCTTCCCCATCGCCGCCGCGCTCTCGGCGGGGGCCGACGTCGTGGTGACCGGCCGCGTCACCGACGCGGCCCTGGTCACCGGGCCCGCGATCTGGCGGTACGGCTGGCGTCCGGGCGACCTCGACCGGCTCGCGGGCTCGGTCGTGGCCGGTCACATCATCGAGTGCGGCTGCCAGGCCACCGGCGGCAACTACGCCTTCTTCGACGAGATCCCCGACCTGGCCCACTGCGGCTTCCCCATCGCCGAGATCCACGACGACGGCTCCTGCGTCATCACCAAACACCCGGGCACCGGCGGCGCGGTCACCGTGGGAACCGTCACGGCCCAGCTCCTGTACGAGATCGGCGGCCCCGGCTACCTCGGCCCCGACGTGACGGCCCGCTTCGACACGATCCGCCTCATGCAGGACGGCCCCGACCGCGTGTCGGTGAGCGGGGTGCGCGGCGAGGCGCCCCCGCCGACGCTGAAGGCGGCCGTCAACGTGCTCGGCGGCTACCGCAACACGATGACCCTGCTGGTCACCGGTCTCGACGTGGCCGAAAAGGCCCGGCTCGCCGAGGAGGCGGTCTGGGCGCGCGTGCCCAAGGAGAGCTTCGAGCGGACGTACACGGAACTGACCGGGAACCTGCTCCGGATCACGGTCATGGATCCCGACCGGCGCAAGGCCGGTCGCCTCTTCTCCTCCGCCGTGGTGGAGACGGGCCTGGCCAGCTATCCCGGCTTCTATGGCCTGACCCCGCCCGGCGACGCCTCGCCCTACGGCGTCTACTGGCCCGTCGCGGTCCCCCGCGAGCTGGTCCACGTGGAGGTCACGCTGGACGGCGCGGAGGTCCCGTTCGGGGACGACGCCCCGGGAAACGCCCCCGGCGTGCCGCCCGCGCCTCTCGCCGAGCCCTTGTCGGAGGCCGGGCCGTGGTTCTCCGCGCCGGTGCCGATCCCGCTGCCGCTGGAGGAAGAGCTCCGACCTCTGGGCCTGATCGCGGGCGCCCGGTCGGGCGACAAGGGCGGCAACGCCAACCTCGGGGTGTGGGTGCGGACGCCCGACCACTACGCGTGGCTGGAGGGTTACCTGACGGCCGACCGGCTGCCCGAGTTGCTCCCCGAGGTGGCCGGATTGCGCGTCGAGCGGTTCGCCTTCCCCAATCTCCTCGCGGTCAACTTCGTCGTCCACGGCCTGCTCGGCCGGGGAGTGGCCGCCAGCCCGCTGATGGACGCGCAGGCCAAGGCGCTCGGTGAACGCCTGCGCGCGATACCGGTCCCGCTGCCCTGAGTCCATACCGCAACCCGAACCGGATTCCGGCGAAACATGAGCCCTCCTACAATTGCTCGCAATTGCGGCTGTTGTACGGAAGGACACCCCCCATGCGCCTCCGCTTCCTCGGCACCACCTCCGAGGCAACCACGTGCCCCGCGCTGTACGAGACCGACCGCGGCACCATCGTCGTGCAGGGCACGGAGGTGGTGGACCCCGAGGCCAGAGCCGACCTCCGGCACCTCGCCGACTACGAGACCGCCGTCGAGGTCCCCCGGGAGCTCCTGGTCGAGATCGCACGCAAGGTCTTGACCTGATCACGATTAGGGAGCTCCCTATGGCCTGAGCGCGGAGGGGCGGTCTACGTTGGTCCGCACCATGGCGGGAGGGATCGAGTGAGCGGTTTCCAGCAGGCGCGCATCGACTTGGGCATCCAGCTCAGGCAGCTCCGCGAGGCCGCTCACCTGTCCGGGAAGGACCTGGCCGAACGGCTGCACTGGCAGCCGTCGAAGGTCTCCCGGATCGAGAACGCCCGCCAGACGCCGACCGAGGACGACGTCGTCGTCTGGGCCCAGGCCGTCACGGCCGAGCCCGGCGTGGTCGACGTGCTGATCCAGCAGGCGGTCGGCCTGGTGGAGCGGCACGACTCGTGGAAGGCCCGGCACAAGGGCGGCCTGGCGGCGCTCCAGGAGGACGTGCGCGATCTCGAGGCGCGCATCCGCACGCTGCGGATCTTCGAGGCGGGGCTGGTCCCCGGCCTGCTCCAGACCGCGGAGTACTCGCGCAACATCTTCCAGAAGGTGCGCCGGGTCTACGAGGCGGTCGACGACGTCGACGCGGCCATCCGGGTGAGGATGCAGCGCCAGGAGATCCTCTACGACCCCGCCCGCCAGTTCCGGTTCGTGGTGCCCGAGGCGGTGCTGCACGTGCGGCTGGCCCCGGTCGACGTGATGCGCGGCCAGATGGACCGGCTGCTGGCGATCACCACGCTGCCCAACGTCGAGTTCGGCGTGATCCCGTTCGCCACGCCGATGCCGGCCACCCCGCTGCACAGCTTCGCCATCTACAACGAGGCGCTCGTCGGCGTCGCCACGTTCACCAAGGATCTGCTGCTCAGGGACCCTGACGACATCACTTTCTACGGCCGCGCGTTCGACGACTTCGCGGGCGCCGCCGCCTATCGCGACGACGCCCGCGCGGTGATCGTCCGGGTGATCGACGAATTGGGGAAACAATCCGCTGATTCGTAAGAGCAATTGCTTGCCTCATGTGACGGGAGCGTGCAATCCTTTTCCCTCAGCCGGGAGGTGATTGTGCGATGGTTGACACATTGTGGTGTCTTGAGCGATTCGCCGATGCGACGCGGGATCACATCGATCTGTCCGTGCGCCTGTTGAGCGCCAACCCGCCGGCGGTGCACGTCCGCAACCGATTCTCCGACACCCTGGCCGAGACGGTGACCTGCACCGACTGCGGCGCCTTCCTCACCTCGTGGGGCTACCGGCTCGGCACGGTCGAGTCGGTCGAGGACGCCGCCGCCCGGCTCGCCTACCTGATGGCCGCGCTGCCGGCGTAGTCACGCCCCATGGCGTCCAGGTTCGCCAGGAACCTGCGCACGTCGTCGTCGCCGTGCTGGACCGAGAGCGTCCACTGTTCGGTCTTTCCCCAGGGCGGCAGGAAAACCCCGCCGTTGTGCTGGTAGAGCCAGTGCGCGTGGCCCCATTCATCGGGGTACTCCAGAAAGTCGCGATAGTCGCGGAGTTTCTGGTGAAATATTACTGAGCCCTTCGCGCCATACGCCTGCACATATCCCGGCAGGTCGTATCTCCGCAGAATGGCGGTCACTCCGCTCACCATTGCCGCGCGCAGCCGATCGAAGTGACGATAAGCGTCCGTATTCAACACGTCGCGCAGCACGACGGCCGCGACCGCCATGGTGAGCGGATTGCCGTTGAAGGTGCCGACCTGCTCGTACACCCCCTCGGAGATCAGGCCCATCAGTTCGGGCGTGCCGCCGATCGCCCCGCACGGCAGCCCGCCGCCGAGCGCCTTGGCCAGGCAGATGATGTCGGGCGTCACGCCGAGCAGCCCGGACGCGCCGCCGGGGGCCACCGACAGGCCGGTCTTGACCTCGTCGAAGGCGAGGTGGGCGCCGTGGCGGTGGAGGAGGTCCTTGAGGGCGGCCAGGTAGCCGTCGGGGGGCGGGATGAGGCCGATGTTCATCATGACGGGTTCGAGGATCATGCCGGCGACCTCGCCGGAGTTCTCGATCAGCGCCCGCTCGACGGCCTCCAGGTCGCCGAACGGCACCACGACGGTCAGCCGGGCGAGGTCCGGCGGCACCGACCGGCTGTAGCGCACCGAGCGCGGCCGGAGCGGCGGCCCGGCCTCCTCGACCGTCGGATAGACGCTGACCTGCACGGAGTCGTGGTGGCCGTGGTAGCTGCCCTCGACCTTGATGATCTTCATGCGGCCGGTGGCGGCCCGCATGAGGTGCACGGCGTCCATGGTCGCCTCGGTGCCGGAGTTCCCGAACCGCCACATCGGCAGCCCGAAGCGGTCGGCCAGCAGCCGGGCGACGGTGACGGCGTCCCGGGTGGGCTGCGCGAAATGGGTGCCTTTTCTGACGCGCTCGTCGATGGTCTCGACGATCGCGGGATGGGCGTGCCCGACGAGGTTCACCCCGAACCCGCCGTGCAGGTCGACGTACGAGGTGCCGTCGAGGTCGACGACGCGGGACCCCTGGCCGTGCGAGATCCACACGGCCCCGGGCGGTGCGTCCTGCCAGTTGGAGGCCACTCCTCCGGGCAAGACATCGGAGCATTCGGCCCGCACGCGCCGTGATTCGACGGTCCGGGCCAGGAACGCCGCCTCTTGAACGGCGATGAGGTCGTCCAGTGTGCGAGCCGGTGTGCGCTCGCTGACGACGGTCATTTCAGATCCTCTCGGGCAGGGCCGGCGCGCGGCCCGTCAGATAAGCGGTCGCCACGGTGGCGATCCACTGGAAGGTGACGTCCTCGTCGGCCGAGAAGGGCCCGGGACGGTAGCCGCGTGAGCTCACCCCGCGCTGGACCCCTTCGCAGGCGGCCCAGTCCTGGCGGTTGGTGAGGTCCCAGAAGTCGACGGCGTAGCCGACGTCGGTGACGCCCGGCGGGAACAGCCACTGGCAGGTGACCCGGGTCCTCGTCGCGGTGAGCGGTTCCAGGACGTGCGTCATGACGTAGTCGGGATGCAGGCTGAGCAGCAGGTTCGGGAACAGGTGGAGGTATTCGACGATCCTCAGCCGCTCGCCCGTGATGCCCGGCAGCGGGCCCGTCGCCGACGCGCCGTCCATCGACATGGTCTCCGCGCCGTCGACAAGGTCCATCCTCCCGCCCGCCCACAGGCCGGTCGGGACGTAGTTGTCGCCGCTGTCGGGCGGGGAGACCGCGCAGAGCTCCGGGTGGATCGCCGGGCAGTGGTAGCACTCGTGGTAGTTCTCGACGGCGAGTTTCCAGTTGGCGTCGAGCTCGTACTCGTGCGACGCCGCGACGTCGAGGTCCTTCAGCGCGTACGGCCCGACGATCTCCGCCAGGCCGTCGAGGTAGTCGTCGACGGGCGGGGCCTGGCCGTCGGCGTTGACGAACACGAACCCGTGCCACTCGGTGATCGGGACCTCGACGAGGCCCAGCTGGGGGGCGGGCTCGCCCGGGATGCGGTGCAGGTCGCCCCGCAGGTCGTAGACCCAGTTGTGGTAAGGGCAGGCGATGAACCTGCCGGTCGCGCTGGACCCGCACGGCAGGAGTTCGTGGGCCCGGTGGCGGCAGACGTTGTAGAAGCCGCGGAGGGTGGCGTCGTCGTCGCGTACGAGCAGGACCGAGTCGTCGCCGACGGCGACGGCCTTCCTGGCGCGGTTGTGGATGTCGGCCGAGCGCCCGGCGCAGACCCAGCCACCGGCGAAGATGACCTTCCGCTCCCAGTCGAGGACGTCGTCGGCGGTGTAGGCCGCCCGCGGGAGCATCTGACCCGGCGCCTTGAGGCACTCGCGGACGTCGTCGGGGTTCAACGGAGCGGGGATCATCGCTCGCACCACCTCATGCAGTCATCCGTGATCATTTCTTCCATCGCCTCCTGCGGTCCTTCAGGATGCGGCGGGTGGCCAGGTAGCCGGCGATGCCGGTCACGCCGCCGCCGCCGTGGGTCGCCGAGCTGCACTGGTAGAGCCCCTTCACCGGGGTGGTGAAGTCGGCGTAGCCGGGGGCCGGTCTGAGGTGGAAGAGCTGGTCGGGGGAGAGCTCGCCGTGGAAGATGTTGCCGCCGACCAGGCCGTATTCGTGCTCCATCTCGTGGGGGCCGATGACCTGGCGGTGGATGACCGACGCCTTGAAGCCGGGGGCCAGCTGGTCGTAGCCGTCGATGACCCGGTCGGCGTAGGCGTCGAGCTCCTCGGTGTGCGGGGCCTCGTTCCAGGTGTGCGGGACCCACTGCGTGAACATCGACATGATGTGGGTGCCCTCGGGACAGAGCGTGCGGTCGACCGTGGACGGGATCACCGAGTCGGAGAAGGGCCTGCGCGCCGGGACGCCCGACCTCGCGTCCTGGAAGGCCTGCTCGACGTAGTCGATGGAGTGGCAGAGCTCGACCGAGCCGGTCAGGTCGGCGTCGGGGTTGGACGGGAAGTTCGGAAGCTCGGAGAGTGCGACGTTGATCTTCACGACGCCCGAGCGGGAGCGCCAGCGTTCGATGTCGCGGACGAAGTCGTCGGGGAGGTGCCCCCGGTCGACGTGGTGCAGGAAGGTGGTCCGGGGGTGGGTGGCGGCGACGACGACCGGGGCGGTGAACTCCCGGCCGTCGGCGAGAGCGACCCCCGTCGCTTGATCGCCCTTGACGAGGATCCTCTCGACACGCGCGTCGGTGAGCACGGTCGCGCCGAACGCCTCCGCCGAGTCGCGGATGGCCTGGCTGACCGCGCCCATGCCGCCGATCGGGTAGCCCCACGACCCCATCCGGCCGTCGCCGACGTCGCCGATCGTGTGGTGCATCATCACGTAGGCGGTGCCCGGTTCGGCCGGGCCGGCCCAGGTGCCGATGACGCCGTTGATGGACATCACGCCCTTGACCTCGGGCGACTCGAACCACTCGTCGAGCAGGTCCTCGACCGACATGGTGAACAGGCGGACCGCGTCGGCGGTGCCGCGCGTGCGCAGACCGCGCAGCCCCCACGCCAGCCGCAGCTGGTCGATCAGGTCGCGCGGCCTCGTCGACCCGACGTTGGGCGGGGTGCGCATGAGCAGCGGGGACAGGACGTCGCCGATGCCCTGGAGCCAGGCCTCGTACTTCGGCATGTTCTCGGCGTCCTTCTTCGAGAACGCCGCGAGCTGGGCGTGGTCGCGGGCCGGATCGCCGGTCTCGGTCAGAAGGGAACGGCCGTCGGGGAAGGGGACGAAGCTGGGCCCCATCGGGATCACGTCGTAGCCGTGCTCCTTGAGCCGCAGGTCACGGAGGATGGTGGGGGGCATCAGGCTCATGACGTACGAGAGCGCGGTGACCTTGAAGTCAGGTCCCCAGGGAGTTTCGGTCGTGGCCGCGCCGCCGGTGACCGGACGGGCTTCGGCGACGAGGGTGGAGAGCCCGGCCCGGGCGAGATAGGCCGCGGCGACGAGCCCGTTGTGACCGCCGCCGACGATGATCGCGTCGTATGCGTGTTTCACCGGCTTGACCCCTTCTGCATGGCGTTACGACCCGGAAAACTTGTGCCCGCACGCCTTGTGACCCATCGGGCCACATCGTCAGACTAACTGGTTAACCAGTCAGTCTGGCAAGAGGAGATTCGGTACCAGAAAAGGAAACAGCATGGATCGACGCAGGTTTCTGCTGGTCAGCGCCTTAGCTGCGACTGCGGCATGTGGAGGCGAGCGGCCCGCCCGCTCGACGGGGTCCTCCGCAGTGCCGCTCACCCGGACAGACTCACCGGGCTCGCTGCCCCTGCACGACGACATCCCTCCGATCGCGGACGGGCTCTCCCCGGAGTCCGGCGGGGTGCTCAAGATCTTGAACTATCCCGAGTACGTGTCGCCCGACGTCCTGAAGGCGTTCGGGAAGACCCACGGGGTCGAGGTCGAGCTGACGACCTTCAACACGATGGAAGACGCGATCTCCAAGCTCCGGACACCGGGCGCGTCGTTCGACGTGTGGTTCCCCACCCCCGACGTGATCGGCAAGGCCGCCGTCGGGAAGCTGCTGCGGCCCCTGAACAAGACGTACCTGGGGAACCTGGCCAACGCCTGGCCACAGTTGCAGTCGCCCTTCTACGACGAGGGGTCGCGCTACTCCGTGCCCTACTGCGCGTACACGTCGGGCATCGGCTACCGGGCCGACCGGGTCTCCGCCGGGTTCGGCTACGGGCTGCTCTGGGACCCGGCCTACAAGGGCAAGGCCTACCTGATCGACGACCACCGCGAGGGCCTGGCCCTGGCGATGCTCAAGAACGGGCTCCGGGAGATCAACACCGAGGACCCGGTGAAGATCGAACAGGCCGGGACGTGGCTCGCCGAACTGGTCCCCCTGATGAACATCAAGACCGGCATCGCCGCCTACCAGCTCGTCGCCGAAGGCCAGGCCACGGTGCATCACTGCTGGTCAGGCGACATGATCAACGCACAGTCGTACCTGCCCAAGGGGGTGGACGCCGACGTGCTCGGCTACTGGTACCCCGCCGACGACCTCGGCGTGGTGGGCACCGACTCGCTCGCCGTGCCCGCCTCCGCCACGAAGCCGGTGCTGGCACATCTGCTGCTGAACCACCTGCTGGACCCGGTGGTGGCACAGGAGAACTTCTCCTTCACGGGCTACCAGCCGGCGCTGTCGGCGATCACACCGGAGAAGATGGTCACCGACGAGTTCGTGACCGAAGCCCTGAAGCCGGCGATCGTCACCCCGGACGTCTACGCCCGCAGCCAGCAGATCTTCCAGATCTCCCCGGCGGCGGAAGCGGTGTGGCTGGACACCTGGTCGCAGTTCAAGGCAGGCCAGTGACCGGGGACGGCGGGGATTCCCCTACCCATCCCGAGCCCTCCCCACGGCGTGGCCGGGCCCGTGGTGGCGGGTTGTGGGCCCTGCTCGCGGCGCCAGGCGCGTTCTGGCTGGTGGCGCTGTTCGCGGTGCCCTTCTACGCCATCGCCGCCGTGGCCTTCGGTTACACCGACCCGGTCTTCAACGCGCCCGTCCCGGAATGGGACCCGCGCTACTGGGACTTCACCGCGTTCTCCGAGATCCTGACGCGGTCGGTGTCCGGAGACCTGCGCCCCGTCTTCCTGCGGACGCTGCTGTACGTGGCCCTCGCCCTCGGACTGTGCGTGGCCATCGGATATCCGGTGGCCTACTACGTGGCCCGGCACGCCGGGCGGCGTCGGGCCCTGCTGCTCGGCCTGATCCTCGCGCCGTGGTGGGTCAACTACCTGACCCGGATGCTGGCCTGGCTCAACCTGCTCCAGGACGACGGCTACGTCAACGACCTGCTGCTGCTCACCAGGCTGGTCGACGAACCTGTCCGATGGCTCTCCGGGAACCCGGTGACGGTCGTCCTGGCACTGGTCTACGGGTACGTCCCGTTCTTCATCGTGCCGCTGTTCGCCACGCTCGACCGGATCGACCCGCTGCTGCTGGAGGCGGCCCGGGACCTCGGCTGCTCGGGGCGCAGGGCGTTCTGGCACGTGACGCTGCCACTGTCCCGGCCGGGCCTGCTGACGGCGTCGGCCATCACGGCGCTGCCGATGTTCGGCGACTACTACACGAACACGCTCGTGTCCGGATCGCCGACCACCACGATGATCGCCAACCAGATCGAGTTCTACCTGCTCGGCGGGACCCGCAAGGAACTCGGGGCGTCACTCGTGCTGCTGCTGTCCGCGCTGCTGATGGCGTTGATGGTCTACTACCTGATCTCCAGCCGCCGGGCCGAGGAGGTGGTGTCGTGAGACGGCGTCCGTGGGTGCTCGCGTCGGTGACGTGGGCGTACGTCGTGTGGTCGCTGGCGCCGATCCTGGTGGCGATCCAGTTCTCCTTCAACGACGGCCGGTCGCGGAGCACCTGGCAGGGCTTCTCCCTGCAGTGG
Organism: Herbidospora cretacea; assembly: GCF_001570605.1. Classification (GTDB taxonomy): domain Bacteria; phylum Actinomycetota; class Actinomycetes; order Streptosporangiales; family Streptosporangiaceae; genus Herbidospora; species Herbidospora cretacea. The sequence continues at coordinate 112,072 of NZ_BBXG01000027.1, forward strand.
TACTTCGGCTCGTCGGGCTCGGTGGCCGAGGATCCGTCACTACGCCTGGCCCTGGTGAACAGCCTCGTCGTGGCCGGGCTGACGACGCTGATCGCCACCCCCCTGGGCGTGGCGACGGCGCTCGGCCTGTCGCGGTGGCGGGGCAGGACCGGTCGCGTGGTCGGCGGCCTGACGCTGCTGCCCCTGGCCACGCCGGAGATCGTGATGGGCTCGGCGCTGTACCTCGTCTTCACCAACCTCTACCTGTTCGTCCCGCTGGGCCAGCCCGCCCAGGTCATCGGCCACGTGACGTTCTCGGTGTCGTACGTGGTGGTGATCGTCCGCTCGCGCCTGGCCTCGATCGGGACCGATTACGAGGAGGCGGCGCGGGATCTGGGGTGCAGCCGCCTGACCGCCGTCCGCCTGATCCTGCTCCCCCTGCTCACCCCGGCCGTCTTCGCCGGCGCGATGATCGTTTTCGCCTCGTCGATGGACGACTTCGTCATCTCGGCGTTCCTGTCCCCCGACGCGTCGTCGGTGACGGTCCCCATCAAGCTCTACAGCTCGGTACGCAACGCGCCCACCCCCGCCCTCAACGCCCTGGCGACGTTGCTGGTGCTCGCATCACTGGTGGCGCTGCTCCTCGGCTGGCTGGCGCAACGGCGAGGGTCACTCCACGAAGATACGGATCACGAGCGCGACCAGGATAAGAACAGCCCCGGACACGGACATGTAAATCGCTTGGCGGTCGGCTCCGGGAAGGGCGACACTCATCCGCACCGCGGCGGTGACACAGAGCGCCAACCCCAGGAAGCCGAACATCCTACGAACCCACTTCATTGATCGCCTTCGTCTCTCGGTAGAGGGAGCAGAGCTTCTCGGCAAGCTCTGCTCCCGCGACATCCACATGGTTTCGAGCAGGGGCCTATTGTCCCTTGACGGAGAGACAGGGAAGCCAGTGGCACTTTCCGTACTCGATGACGATTCCCTTGCCCTTGTTCGCGCCGTTGATCACTCCCAGACCCGCTCCGACGAATGCAGTGACAATTCCACATGCGGCCGATGCAGGAATGCCGATCACCGACTCAAGTCCGACGATCGTGCAGGCCCCCGCTGCTACGGTGATGTAGCCGAGGTAAGTCGCAAGCAGGTTCGTGTCTTCTTGGCTGAGGTACTGCCGACACGTGTCATTACCGGCAAGCGCCTTCTTGAAGCTGTATTCGTCACAGTCCCAGCCGGTTACCCCGTCATCCCCCACACAGCCGCTCTCCTTGTACTTCTTAGCGCATTTCAGGTAAGTGGGAGAAACCCACGAGCACTCATTGAGTGAGTAGTCCTTCAGGCATCGCAGATTGGCGTCGACCACTCCAGTACAGAAGGCGTCACTGTGCTTGCCCGACCCATAGGAAGTGTCTCGGCAGCCGAGATAGGACGAAGCCTGGAGTGAACAGGCATAATCCTCCTTCCCTGTCTTGTCCTTGCACTTGAGATAGCTCTGCGAGGCGTTCTGGCAGGCGTAGTGATCCTTTACCCCGTTGCGCTTCCTGCAGTTCAGGTAGATCGAGGAACTCTTCGTACAGACACCCGCTGTATGCCCACCACCTCCAGCACGGCACTCCGTATACCCCTCGAAGGCCCGCTCGCATGCGTTCTTCGAGTTTGAACCGCCGCGGCAGCCCGCATACTGAATGGCTCCCGACTGGCAGACCGAGCCCTCCAGCCCATCCTTGGCGCACCCGAGATAAAGCTCCTCTGCCTCCTTGCAGTTCTTGCTGGAGTATTTCTTGGTGGTGCAGCCGACGTAGACCTCGACGCCGTTGCACTTCTGCTGCGAACCACCGTTCAGACGGCAGTCCGTATATGCTTCCTCCGCTTTTTTGCATCCCTTCTTGCCATAGTCGGCGACGCAGTCGACGTGGGTGTCGGCCACCTCCTTCTTGATCTGCACCTCAACCTTCTTGCATTTCTTCTGGTTGGGCTTCTTGGCGCAGGTCGCATGGCCGTCGGGGTCGATGTTCGTGAGCGGATTGTCGTTGGCGTAGGCGTATCTGTTCAGTTGGACCGACGGGTCGGCCGGAAGAGTCAGGGTGTCGCGGGAGATGAAGGCACCAGTGGCCGGCTGGTACCAACGGGCGGCCATGTTGACCTTCTTGGTGGTCGGATCGGTGTACTCGCCCTGGTAGCCGAGGCCGTGGGTAACACCGATCTGGGCAGTCACCTCTCCGAAGGGGTTGTAAGCCGTCGAGTCCACCAAGGTTGCGCCGCCGGAGGTGAACGTGCCTATCAGGTCGCCCCGTAAGTCGCTGAGCGCCAGTTGACCGCCGCCTCCGTCCGACAGGCTCACCGTGTTGCCGGCGGCGTCCCGGCCGTAGGAGGCCTTCAGCACGTTCTGCGTGTCGGTGACAGCAACCAAATTGTTGGTCTGACCGTCATAGGCGAACCGCGTCGTCTGCCCGTTCTCTGTCCGGTTCTCAACCCGGCCGAGAGAATCGTAGTCATAGGTCACGGCCGCGTCCTGAATCAGGCGGTCGAACGCATCGAACCTGGACATCCGAACCATGCCGTCGGAGGACTCGGCCAGGGTGCCACGCGCGGTGTAGGAGTACGTGACCCCGTCTCCAGAGGTGAGACGGTTGCGTTCGTCGTATACGAAGGTCTTGTCACCTTCGCTGATGCGGTTGCCTGCTGCGTCCCACCCGTACTCGGTGGTTTTCCCGTCGGAAGCCGTCCAGGAGGTGAGCCGGTTGGAGTGGTCATAGGTGTAGGTGTTGGATCCGGATCCCGCCAGTCCCCCGGTGGTCTTGCCGGTCATGTTGCCATCGGCGTCGTAGCCGTAGGAGATGGAAGTGATGAGGGCGTTCTGGGAGTTCTTCAGCTCATCCGTTTTCAGGCGGTTGAGCAGGTCGTAGGTGAAGGACCGGCTGGCACCGCCGGCGCCGTAGGTCAAACCGGTCAGGCGGGACGCCTGGTCGTATGCGTACCCGATCTCCGTGTCGGTGAGCGGGTCGAACATCTGGGTGAGCCGGTCGGCGGCATCCCAGGTGAAGGATGCCGTTCCGGTGGCGTCGGCACGCTGGACCAGTCTGTCGTCGGCATCGTAGGCGTAGGCGCTGATGTCGCCGCCGGGTCCACTGGTCTTGATGAGCCGACCCCGGTCATTGAGGGTAAAACTCTGGTCACCCGCCATCGTTAGCCGACCGGCGAGATCGTAGCCGAACGCCTTGTCCTCGGTGGCGGCCTCCGCTCCGGCACCGGTCTGGCGTACGAGGCGGTTCAGTTCGTCGAAGGTGCTCTCGACGCGGACCCCGCCGGGGATGAGGTTGGTGATCAGGTTTCCCGCCGGGTCGTAGATGCTCGTCCACGTCCGGTCGGAGAGGTTCGGATGGGCGAGGGTGCTCGGCTCCACCAGTGACTCGACGAGGCCGAGGCTGTTGTACGTGGTGTAGGTGGAGTTCCCTCGCCCGTCGGTTGACCTGGTCTGCTTGCCCGCTGCGTCGTATCCGAAAGAGATGTCGATCGTCTCGCCTGCGGACACCGGCTCATGCTGCTCGATCAGCCGGTTGGCCGCATCGTAGACGCGGTTGGTGGTGTGGCCGCGAGCCGAGGTCATGCTGGTCTTGTTGCCCACGGCGTCGTAACCGGATGTCAGCTTACGGAGGACCGTACCGCCGGAGTCGACGTCGGCGACCTCGACCTGCCGTCCAGCCAGGTCAAATGTGGCGATATTGGATACGCCGAGCGGGTTCGTGGTTTTGACGACCCGGCCTGAGAGGTCGTAGCCAAAGGATGTGATGTTACCGAGCGCATCCTTGTGCGAGGTCATCTCACCGGCCGCGTTGTAGGCGCGGATGACCGACTCACCCCCTGGGCGAGTGGTCTTGGTGAGGCGGTCGGCGTCGTCGTACTCAAGTTCGGTGACGAAGATCCCGGTCGTGGGCTTGCGTTCGAACGCCGTGGTGGTGATCTGGCGACCTAGGTCGTCGTAGGTGGCTTCCCACCGTGCTCCCGTCGGATCGGTCTGCGAAAGCGCCTCGCCGAGGAGGTCGTAGGTGTAGGTGGTGGCACCGCCCGGAGCACCGCCGACTGACGGATTCGTCACCCGCACCTTGCGGCCAAGACCGTCGTATGTGGTGGTAGTGGTGTGGCCTCGCGCGTTGGTCGTGCTCACTTGCTGACCGGCCGCGTCGTAAATCGCGGTCGCGGTCGGGGTGACGGGTTGTCCGCCCGGCGGCGTGTATTCGGGCATGATCTGTGAGACGAGACGAGCGGCACGGTCGAACACCGAGGTACGCGTGCGCCCTTCCTGGTCTACGACGTGGGTCTGTTCCCCGAACGCGTTGTATCCCATCCGGGTGGTAGGCCGGGCGGTGACGGCAGCGCCGCCGTTGCGCTCGACCTGCACGGCCGGCAGCTTCACCTCGACGCTCTTGCCGATCGCGTTGTAGCGGATGTTGGTCGTGTAGTCAGCCGAGGTGGCCCCGGGGAGCTTTCCTCGGGGGTCGGTGATCGCCGTGACCAGACCCCGGTCGTCGACGGTGAGGGCGACGGTGAGATCGGGCCCGTCGTTGTGGACGGACTGGCCGATGGGATGGTTGGCCGCGTTGTAGGTGTACTCCGTGATCTCGGTGCGACTGGTTCCCGCGCCTGTCTTGACTATTTTCACGACGTTGCCGTTGGCGTCGTAGGTGTAGCCGGTCGACCGGGCCAGTGTCTCCGGGTCCATGGTCTGGGAGACCAGACGTCCGGCAGCGTCGTACACCGCGTCGACCCGTACGAGCCCTCCCTCCGTGGTCTGACGGGTGACGTTTCCGACCGCGTCGTACTGCTTGGCGTCCACCACAATGTCCCGAGGAGTGGTCGAGCCATTGAGCCGGGCGCCGCGGGCGATGGTCTGGGCCTTCAGTCCGTCGTCGTAGTAGGTGTAAGCAGTGGTCCGGCCCATGGCGTCGGTCTGGGACGCGAGTTGGCCCGCAGGATCGTAGGCGTACGACATGAGCACCACGTCGGCCGGGCTTTGCGGGTTGAGCGGGCTGCCACGCCAGTCCTTGAGGATGGTCGAGGCATGTTCGCCCCGGGGTGTGTAGGTGTAGTGGTAGAGCATGCCCCGGGTGTCGGTGTACCCGACCTTCTGGCCCTTGTGGTCGTAGCCGAACCGCTCGACGCCGCCCTCAGGTCCGGTTACGGAATCGGCCCGGCCGTAAGCGTCGTAGGTGTAGCTGGTCGTACGGGCCAGGTCGCCGCCGGTCAGATCGGACGTCACCGATGTGAGCGGGTTGCCGTCGGCGTCATAAGTGCGGGTCTGGCGCAGGGTGTGGGTGACTCCGGTGACCTCGTTCTCAACGGCGGCCCCTGTGGTGGTGAGCAGGCGGCTCTGAGAGTCGTAGGTCTGCGTCGTCGTGATCCCGTCGGGGTTGGCCGCCGACACCTCGGTGCGACTCGTTGGACGGCCTATCGCATCGTAGGTGTACTTGCTGACCAGCCCGGTCGGACCCGTCTCCTGGCCGAGGTCACCGGCGGCGGTGTAGGCGAACGTCGTCTCATTGCCCCGGTAATCCTTGCTGGTCTTCATCAGGCCCACAGGCATGGTCCCGCCCCCGACAGCCGACTCGGTTCCATCGGTGTAGACGACAGACTGCTCTCGGCCGCTGGGGAATTCCCCAGTGGGTGGGACGGCCCTTTTGACCGGCTCGCCGAACGCGTTGTACGTGAGCGTGATGGCGTAGGTCTCGTCGGCCGCCGAAGAAGACCGGGCGTCGCGGTACACCGTGACCCTGTCGTTCCGGGGATCGAACGGGTCGTCGACGTCCAGGTAATAGGAGATGTACTCAGTGGCGCACATGTTCTCAGCGCGGCAGGTCTTCTTCGCGACCAGGTTGCCCCGTGCGTTGTGAGAGAGATCGACCGTGACGCCGTTCGGGTCGGTAACCGTCGCGGGGAAACCGCCCGTGTCGTACGCGAATCGTGTGACCTTTCCGAGTTGGTCGGTAGTGGAGATGTCCCGGTGGCCGCGCAGTGCGTCGGTGACGTAGACAAGCTTTCCGTTGTGCGTGTCCGTCACCGTGGTCGTGGCGGAGACTTGGGTGCTGGATTCCTTGGTGTAGCTGAGATCGGACAGAGTCCAGGTGCCGCCGTCGTCATCGGTCTGGGTCAGCAGGCGACCGCCATCAACCGCATAAACGTTCTCGGCGTGGATCCGGCCTGACGGACGCGTCTCCTTGGTCAGTACGGGCTGGGCCGCCCTTGCCGCGTAGTGAGTCCTTACGGTGTCGAGACCCAGCGGCCTGTTGTAGACGGCGACTTCATCGACACTCCCGGCGAACGGGAATGTGGAGAACGACGAGGTGGTTCCCGGCCACGACGAGGCGCCGAACCCGGCACCAATCCTGGCGTCCCACATGGTCGCGTTGCCCGCGTGGGTGATCTTGCCCGTGAGCCCTCCGATCGGGCGGCCATCCAGGAACAGCGTCTGCACGTTGTCCGCGGCGGACAGCACCACATGGTGCCAAGCTCCGTCGTTCACGGCGGTGGCCGAAGTGATCGGAGTGGGTGAACCGGTCCAGAACTGCCCGCGCAGCTTTCCGTCGGTGCCGACGTAGATGCCCGGCAGGTAGGCCGTCGGGAAGTTGTCCGATGAACTCTGGAAGCCCATGACGGTGCCCGAGCCGGTCGTCTTGAACCACGCCTCGACGGACAGGGCACTGCCCATTCCGCTGACAGCCGCCTCGGGAAGCGACACGTACGACGACCCGGACGTACTGGAGAAGGTCATGGCGGTGTCGCCCGATCCCGCGAGCGCGCCTGCGACGCCAGCGATGGTGTTGGCCGTGGTCCCCGAGATCCGGCCGTCGCTCTCGTCGAAGTTCCAGCCGATGGTGCCGGAGACCTTGCCGTTGAGGTTGGCCGTAGCCTCGTTCAGACGCCAGTAGCCGGTGGGCCTCGAGTCGAGAACCACGCTCCGGTACTTGGACACGTCGGTGTAGGTGTAGACGGTACAGGCGCCACCGGAGCCCGGCGGGCACACCTTGATCAGCTTGTCGCCGCTGTACTCATAGGTCCAGATGATCGGGGTTCCGTTCACCGGATCGGTGGCCACGCTGGTGATGTGACCGCCGGTCCAGCCGAAGGTGAGGGAACGCCCCCCTGCGACGACGACCTTGAGCAATCTGCCGTCGGGGCCGTACGTCAGATCCTGCGCCCGATGGCGGTGGTCACTGACCTTCGTCAGCCGGCCTGAAGCGTCGAACCAGTATGAGGTGGCCGACTGGTCCATCAGCCGCCAGCCGCTGTCGCCCAGGCTGACGAGCGTGGCGAAGGTACCGGGCGGGGAAGCGTAGGTTCCGTCACCTCGGGAAGCGAATCGCTGCTCACTGCCGTCGGGGTAGGTGATCAGCACGGTGGTGGGCGGCGCGATGGCCGTCAAGCCGGCCAGCGCCTGAATCTCGGCCGTGGACAGCGCCTTCTGGAACATCCGGATGTCATCCACGGCGCCCTTGAGGTCACTGCCGAGGACCGTCGCACCGGCCGCATGCCATCCGGCCGGTACCCCTGAGACCGTCTTGAGCAGACTGCCGTTGACGTAGATCGCGATGGTTCCGGCCGCCTTGTTGTAGACGCCGGCGAGGTGGAACCAGGTGTCGACCGGTGCGGGCGAACCTGACAGGGCGGTGAAACGACCGGCACTTGAGGAGTCGGCCGACACTGTGGCGAACACCAACTGTCCGGTGGCCGAGTCGACACCCAGCTGGTACGGCGACCGGTTAGTCCCGTTCTGCTGAGCGATCTGGTAGGAACCGGTCCGATCATCCAGCTTCACCCAGGACATGACCGTGTAGCTGTCATCGGTTCGGAGAACGGGACCGGCCGCCGTCGCGATCGGGCCTCCCGATTTCGCGACCGCGCCACCGATCTTTCCGGGGACCCAGGTCGTGCCGCCGGCGAGCGCCGCGTGGAACCTGTGGCCCGAGGAATCGGCCACGAACCGGCTTCCCGCCAAATCACCGAGTCGCCAGTGGCCGACCATCGACGGATACGTGATCGCCCGCCCCTCGTCCTGGAGCCGCGTGTCCCATCGGGTGGACCAGCCTGCGCCGAAGGCCCCGTCGGAACGAGGGTCGAGGCTGTTGTACGTACGGCTGACCGATAGCGGCAGACCCGGCGTCGGAATGGACAGGTCGGTGATGGTCCGGGTGTAGTTGCCGTTGACGTGGTTGAAGTTGCGGTCATCAGTGCCGGCCGCGAGCAGCGTGTTGATCGAGCCCTGTTCCGGCGCGGTCGTGAAGGTGCGCCACGCGGAGGTGACAGTCGTGGTGCTGGTGGCCGCCTTCGCGTACCAGAAGTAGGTCCTTCCCCACTGGAGCTTCCCCGGTGGCACCTGGAAGGTCCCGTCCTTCGTCCACTCCGTGGAACTGTCACACCAGGTCCAGTGATTCTTCGTGCCCGAGCACACCTGGATCCAGTAGACGACGCTCGCCTCGGCGGGAGCCTGTGCGTGCGCGGAGAGTGTGGGGGTCAGCGTTCCGACCTGACTGCCGGCCGGAGGCGAGAAGGTCTGGAAGGGCAGTGCGGACACGGTGGCCGACTGCCACCCCGACCATGGGCCCCCGACACCGCCGACGACGCCGCGTACCCGCCATCGGATCATCCAGCCGTCTAAAAGTTTGCCTGCAGGGACGACCACCCACGAGTTCGAGCCGGACGGATATGCCGTGCCGCCGGTTCCTGACCAGATCGGCCCCGACCCCTGCTCGGTCGCGTCCGGGTGATGTTCGATCTCGACCCCCAGAGACGAATTGCGCCCCTGCGGGTCGCTGACCTTGGCGAAGAACCATGGCGTGAGCGACCCGACCGTCCAGGCCGAGGTGCCCGGCGTGGCCGGAGTGATCCCCGCCGCGGCAACGGCCGGTTTGCCAACATCGACCGTTGTGTTCTGCCACTCTGACCACGGTCCACCGACACCGCCGGCGACGCCGCGTACCCGCCATCGGATCATCCAGCGGTCTGTCAACTTCCCGGTGGGAATCTGGATCCACGCATTGGTTCCCGAAGCGTACGACGTTTGGGCTGTACCCGACCAGATCAACCCCGATGCCTGCCCAGTAGCGTCGGGATGATGTTCGATCTCCACGCGGAGAGCGGAGTCACGCCCCTGCGGGTCGGTCACCTTCGCGTACAACCACGGCGTGAGCGATCCCGCCGTCCAAGCGGTGACACCGGCGGTTCCAGGGGTCATGCCAAGAGATGCGGTGGCCGGTTTGCCGACGTCGACGGTCCCGGACTGCCAGTCTGACCACGGACCGACAACGCCGGTGGTGGTCACCCCCCTGACCCGCCAGCGGATCTGCGCGCCGTCGGCGAGCTTGCCGGTCGGGACCTGGATCCACGCGTTGGTCCCTGACGCGTATGACGTGGTGGCGGTGCCGGACCAGATTACTCCGGAGCCCCCGCCCGGAGCCGACGGGTCGTGCTCAACCTGCGCGCTCAGGTAGGAGGCGAGGTTTCCGGTTGAAGTGACCTTGGTGTACAGCCAGGGCGTGGTCGAGGCCAGCGTCCAGGCGGTGTCGGCTGTCTTCGTGCCGGGCACCACCCCGAGCCCAGTTCCGGCGGGTCTGTTGACGTCCACCTTCGCCGATTGCCACTCCGACCACGGACCGTTCACACCGGTGGTTGTCACACCCCTGACCCGCCAGCGCACCAGCCAGCCATCGGTCAGCTTGCCCGACGCCACCGTCACCCGGGCATACGGCGACTCACTGTTGGTAGCCGTAGTGCCCGTCCCCGACCAGATCAGACCGGACCCCTGAGCCGGCACCGACGGATCATGCTCGACCTCGGCACCCAGATACGAATAGCGGAAGAACGCCGGGTCGGTCACCTTCGCCTCGAAGAAGGGCGTCAGCGACGACAGCGTCCACAGACCCGAACCCTGCGTCCCACGAGCCCACAACTCCGACACCGCGGGCTTCTCGACATCCACCCGCGACGTCTGCCAATCCGACCACGGACCGTTCACACCCGTCGTCGTCACACCCC
>NZ_BBXG01000028.1:0-16535 GCF_001570605.1 Herbidospora cretacea
GGGAGAGGGGGTGGGGGCCGCTTGGGCTGTGGTGGGGGCGACGAGGAGGCCCGTCGTGAGCGCCAGGGCTCCCAGTAACTTGTGCATCGTTCCGCTCTCGGGGTTCAGAGGTCTCTCAGGAAACTCCCATAATCGGGCTAATGGATAACAATTCAACCTTTTTCTAGTAGCTAAGTAAGTGACTGCTTGCTCGGCTGCCGCCCCTACTCTGGGGCCATGGCGAAGGAGACTCGGCTCGGCCTGGTGCGGCGGGCTCGGAAGATGAACCGCATCCTGGCGGAGACCTATCCCGACGCCCACTGCGAGCTCAACTTCGCCGACGCGTTCCAGCTGCTCGTCGCCACGGTGCTGTCGGCCCAGACGACCGATGTGCGGGTCAACCTGACCACTCCGGCGCTGTTCGCCAAATATCCGACGCCCGACGACATGGCCGTCGCCGACCCCGACGACATGGAGGCCATCCTGCGGCCGACCGGGTTCTTCCGGGCCAAGACGAAGTCGGTCATCGGGCTGTCGATCGCGCTCCGCGACCGCTACGGCGGCGAGGTCCCCCGCAAGATGGCCGACCTGGTGACGCTGCCCGGGGTCGGCCGCAAGACGGCCAACGTCGTGCTCGGCAACGCGTTCGGCGTGCCGGGGCTGACCGTCGACACCCATTTCCAGCGGCTCGTGAAGCGCTTCGGGTGGATCGAGGGCGAGCTCGACCCGGTCAAGATCGAGCAGGAGATCGCGCAGCTCATCCCGAAGAACGAGTGGACGGTCTTCTCCCACCGCATCATCTGGCACGGCCGCCGGATCTGCATCGCCCGCAAACCCGCCTGCGGCGCCTGCCCCCTGGCGGCGCTCTGCCCCTCCTACGGCACCGGCCCCACCGACCCCGAGACAGCGGCCAAGCTGGTGCGTTCGGGGCCGTTCTCGTGACGGGAAGCTTCGGCGGGCACGGAGGGTTGGAGTGTCCATGACCGACGTACCGGCCTGGCTCGCCGGCGTGGCCGACAAGGCCCGGCGAACCCCCGTCCCCCTCGGCATGCGCCCGCCCCGCGAGGGCGGCCGGCCCGCCGCCGTGCTGCTTTTGTTCGGCGACGGGCCGAACGGCCCCGACATCCTGCTCATCCAGCGCAGTTCGCGTGGACGCAACCACGCGGGCCAGCCCGCCTTCCCCGGCGGCGGGCTCGACCCCGAAGACGACGGTCCGATCGGCGCGGCCCTCCGCGAGGCGGCCGAGGAGACCGGCGTCGACCCCGCGGGCGTCGAAGTCGTCGGCACCCTGCCGGAGCTCTACCTCGCCCACAGCGACAACCGCGTCACCCCCGTCGTCGGCTGGTGGCACACCCCCTGTGCCGTCCACGCCGCCTCACCCGACGAGGTCGCCTCGGTCGAACGCGTGCCGATCGCCGAGCTGGTCGATCCCGCCAACCGGCTGAAGCTGCGTCATGTCAGCGGGTTCCACGGGCCCGCGTTCCGCGTGCGCGGGCTGCTGGTCTGGGGCTTCACCGCCGGAGTGCTCGACAGCGTGCTCGCCACCTGCGGTTTCGAGGTCCCGTGGGACCGGTCACGGATCGAGGACCTGCCCCCTGACGTCGTGAACCTCGCCGCCCGTTAGCGCCAGCCCCAGCGTCGCCCAGTCGGCCACGTCGTCGTCGCGGTCGGCCGCCAATCGCCGCAGCGCCGCGACCCCCGCCGGGTCGGCAGGTCGGCCGATGACGTTGGGCAGGGCGTAGGCCGCGCCGTAGCGGACCGTCGTCTCCGGATGGGACGCGAGCTCGATCACCGAGGGCAGCGCCCGCGGGTCGCGCAGGTGACCGAAGGCGATGAGCACCGAATAGAGCACGCGAGGTTCGGTCTCGCTCGCGGCCAGGAATCGCAGCACCGGCAGGGTCTTGTCGGCGAACGGGCGGTCACGCCCGAGCTCCCCCAGAATGTCGACTCCGAGCACTCTCTCCGCCGCCGTCTCGGCTGCGCACAGTCGCCGCGCGGCGGTGAAGGTCTCCAGGTCACCGCGCTCCTGCAGGGCCGCGATGGCGTCCCAGCGGGTCGGGCCGTCCGGGTCTCCGTCGGCGAGTGCCGTCTGGATCAGTTCCTCAACAGGGTCCCCCATGGCGTCACGATATCGACTGCACTGCGGGGAACCCGTGCACGAGACCGCGTGTGGCTGGATACGGTTAAGGGTGGTGGCCGGGCCGGGTGCGATAGAGGTGGAATACAGGCGTGCAAGGCGATCTGCTCGACCTCATCCTGATCGGCCTGATTCTGGCCTTCGCGGTGTCCGGCTATCGCCAGGGTTTCATCATCGGCGCGTTCAGCTTCGTCGGTTTCGCCGGTGGGGCGCTGGTCGGGATGTTCATCGCGCCGCCGATCGCCGGAGCGCTGGTCAACGGTGAGACCGAGCGCGCGCTGCTCGCCATAGTCATCGTCTTCCTGGCCGCGACGGTCGGGCAGTTCGCCTCCTCGACGATCGGCGCGGTCGTCAGATCCCATGTGACGTGGGAGCCCGCCCGTCTCATCGACGCCTTCGGCGGCTCGCTGGCCAGCGGGCTGTCCGTGCTCGTATTCGCCTGGCTGATCGGCTCGCTCATCATCTCGATGAACTTCCCGCTGCCGAAACAGCAGGTCAACGACTCGCTGCTGCTGAAGACGGTCGACCAGGCGATGCCCGAGGCAGCCCGCGACCTGACGCGCGGCTTCCGCGAGTTCGTCGACGCCTCGCCGTGGCCCGAGGTGTTCGCTGACATCGGCGGGGCCCAGTTCGTCGACGTGCCGGCCCCCGACGAGAGCATCATCAACGACCCGCAGCTCGCACGGGCGCGCCGCGCGATCGTGAAGGTGCAGGGCACCGCCCCGACGTGCCGCAAGCGCATTGAGGGCACCGGCTTCGCCTACGCCCCCCACCGCATCATGACCAACGCCCACGTGGTGGCCGGTGTGTCGCAGGACCTGCGGGTGACCGACTACCGGGGCGCCAGCCACAACGCCCGCGTCGTCCTCTACAACCCCGACCGCGACATCGCGGTCCTCTACGTCGAGTCGCTCGACGTCAACCCGCTGAAGTTCGACATGGCGGCCGAGTCGAAGGACGACGCGATCATCGCGGGCTACCCGAAGGGCCACGGCTTCACCATCAAGCCGGCCCGCATCCGGGTGAAGCAGCCCGCGGAGTCCTACGACATCTACAACCGCCACACCGTCGACCGCGAGGTCTACGCCATCCGCGGCGAGGTGCAGCCCGGCAACTCCGGCGGCCCGCTGCTCGCCCCCGACGGGCGCGTCTTCGGCGTCATCTTCGCGGCGGCCACCGACCAGAAGGACACCGGCTACGCGCTGACGGCCGAGGAGGTCCGCACCGACGCCGAGGACGGCAGCGCGGCCATCGCCCGGGTCGACACGCAGGAGTGCGACTAGCCGGTCGCGATCGTCGCCTCGACACCGTCGAGCAGCCAGTTCAGGCCGCGCTCGAAGCTCGAGTCCCAGTCGTCGGCGGCGGTCAGCGGGCCGTGCGCCGCGAGGGCGGGGTAGCGGTCGCGCTGGTGGTCCATGTGTTCCCTGGCGGCGTCGCGGGTCTCCGCGTCGGCGTTGACCAGCCAGGTCGCCTCCATGAGGGCCGAGCCGATGACGAAGTTGGACAGCCCGAACGCGGCGGCCGTGAGGTGGGGCTCGGCCACTCCGGCCCGCACCAGGGTGGCGTACAGGAAATCGCTTCTGGCAAGCACGTTGGGGCCCAGCATCGGGCGGCCGAGGAGCGCCGCCGACCACGGGTGGCGTAGCAGGGTGGCGCGCCAGTCACCGATCAGCGCCGTGAGGCCCGCCCGCCACTCCGCGCCCTCGGGGATCCGGACGGCGGCGAAGATCGCGTCGAGCGCGAGGTCGAGGACGTCGTCCTTGGTCTTCACGTGCCAGTAGAGCGTGGTCGAGCCGGTGCCGAGCCGCTCGGCCAGGCGCCGCATGGTCAGCCGGTCAGCGCCCTCCTCGTCGAGCAGGGCCACGGCCTCCTCGACGATCCGCTGCCTGCTGAGCGGGGGGCCGCCCCGTTCTTCGCGGGTGGACGCCCTCAGCCACACCCCGCCGGTTCTCGCGTTCACCCGGCCGAGTCTAGTATGACGTTCGAGTACCGGATCGTTGGTCCGGTCTCTCGAACAACGATCCGGTGGAGGTCGCGATGCCGGGACACATCGACGTCGATCACCTGAGCTACGTCCTGCCCGACGGCCGCCCGCTGCTCGACGACGTGTCGTTCCGGGTGGGCGACGGCGTGAAGGCGGGCCTCGTGGGGCCCAACGGGGCGGGCAAGACCACGCTGCTCCGGCTCATCGCCGGTGATCTTCGGCCGGACGGCGGCCGGGTGGCGCAGACCGGCGGGCTCGGGGTCATGCGGCAGTTCGTCGGGAGCATTCGGGACCGGAGCAGCGTCCACGACCTGCTGCTCTCGGTCGCGCCCGAGCAGGTGCGGGCCGCGGCGGCGGCCGTGTCGGCCGCCGAGGCGGCGCTCACCGCCCACGACGACGAGGCGGCCCAGCTCGCCTATGCGCAGGCCGTCTCCGACTACGCCGACGCGGGCGGCTACGCCATGGAGACCGTCTGGGACGTGTGCGCCACCGCGTCGACAGGCCTGCCCTTCGACGCGGTTCGCGAGCGCCCGGTCACGACCCTGTCGGGAGGCGAGCAGAAACGCCTCGTCCTGGAGGCTCTCCTGCGCGGCCCCGACGAGGTCCTGCTGCTCGACGAACCCGACAACTACCTCGACGTCGCCGGGAAGCAGTGGCTGGAGAACCGGCTCGCCGCCACCGCCAAGACGGTCCTGCTGGTCTCCCACGACCGCCGTCTCCTCGCGAACGCGGCCGACCGCATCGTGACCGTGGAGGACCGCGGCGTCTGGATCCACGGCGGCGGCTTCGCGACCTACGCCGCCGCCCGCGCCGACCGGATCGAGCGGCTGGAAGAACGGCGCCGCCGCTGGGACGAGGAGCACGCCAGGCTCCGGCGGCTCGTGCACACGTTGCGGCAGACGTCCGCCAACAACGACGCCCTCTCGTCGGCCTACCGGGCGGCCCGGACCCGGCTGGGCCGGTTCGAGCAGGCGGGCCCGCCGCAACGCCCGCCGAAGGAGCAGAACGTCCGGATCCGGCTGCGCGGCGGCCGGACCGGCAAACGCGCCGTCGAGTGCGAGAACCTGGAGCTCACGGGCCTGACCAAACCGTTCGGCACCGAGATCTGGTTCGGCGAACGGGTGGGCGTCCTCGGCTCCAACGGATCGGGCAAGTCCTCGTTCCTGCAGGTGCTGGAGGCGGCGTACGGGGAGGTGGCCCCGGCGGTGCGGCACACCGGATCGGTCCGGCTCGGGGCCAGGGTGGTGCCCGGCCGCTTCGTCCAGACCCACGCGCGGCCCGACCTGCACGGGCGTCGTCCGGTCGACCTGGTCACGACGGCCGGTGCGCTGATCCTCAACGACGCGATGGCCGCTCTGGCGCGCTACGAACTCGCCCCGGCCGCGAACCAGCTCTTCGAGACGCTGTCGGGCGGGCAGCAGGCACGGCTGCAGATCCTCCTGCTGGAGCTGTCGGGCGCGACGTTGCTGCTGCTCGACGAGCCGACCGACAATCTCGACCTCGCCAGCGCCGAGGCGCTGCAACAAGGGCTGGCGGGCTTCTCCGGCACGGTCCTGGCGGTGACCCACGACCGGTGGTTCGCCGACGACTTCGACCGCTTCCTCGTCTTCGGCGCCGACGGGACCGTGTCCGAGAGCGCGGAACCGGTGTGGGGATGACGCGGCCGGGTCATTCCGACGACGTCACCACCGCGTCGCCGGTCCGGCTGCGGTAGTAGAGGACGGATTTGCCCGCCCTGCGGCGTTCGACCAGGCCGGCGTCCAGGAGCACCTTCAGGTGGCGGCCCACCGAGCCGAGCCCCTGGCCGGTGAGGGCGACGAGCTGGGTCGTGCTCTTCGGCTGGTCGAGCAGCACGAGCACGGTCGCGCGGGCGCTGCCCAGCAGCCGGGCGAGGGGCCCGGAGACCTCGCGGACCTCGGTCAGGACGCCCGAGGCCGGATAGATCACCGCATACCGGTGGGGGTGCTCCCATGAGACCCATCGGTGCCGGGGCGTGACCGGGACGAACATCAGCCGCGCCGTCGTGATGTCGCGCGGCGGGTTGCTGGTCGTGTTGATCTGCAGGCGGCTGTCGCCCAGCCAGCGCATGCCCGGACGCATGTCGTTGAGTGCCGCCTCCCAGCCGCCCATGCTGAGGCTCGCGACCCGGCCGATGATGTCGGCTTCGAGAATGCGCCTGCGCCGGTCCCAGGTGGGTTCGACCGCTTCCGTCCACACCCATTCCAGGACGGACGCCGCCCGTTCGGCCAAGTCGGCGCGGCGGAGCGGGCCGGGGAGCATCCTGCCGAGGGAGACCTCCAGGTCGGCGTACACGACATCGGGCGGGGTGGCCCGGATGGCGGCGACCTCGTCGGCGAAGGTCGGTTCCCCGGTTCCGGCGGGGGTCGGGACGAGGAAGTCGGCGACCCACTCGGGCCCGTTCGCGGCGCGGATGAGGAGGTCGTCGATCGGGTCGCCGGCGAGGCGGGTCCGGAAGCGGTCGGCGTGCCGCTCGAACCAGGGCCGCTCACCGGGGTGTGCGGGGTGGGCGCGGCCGAGGGCGAACATGCACGCGGTGGTCTCGGCGAGCGGGGAGACCACGAACCTGCTCCTGGCCAGCGTGTCCGCGCCGACCTGCCACCAGCCCATCTCCGTCCTTTCATCTCTTGGTATGAGATTTCTGGCATCGACCCATATCGGCCCGCACGTCGGCGGCCATGACGTCGGCACGGCCTCCGCAGCCGGTCCTTTCGCGTCCCGGCGAAACAATAGCGGCTCTGACCTGGGGTGATGGAATGTGCTCCTCATGCGTACATATCGGGAGCTGTTCGCCGTCAAGGAGTTCACGCCGCTGTTCGCGACGTCGACCTTGCAGGTCGTGGCGTGGACGATCGGGAACCTCGCGCTGGGGACCCTCGTCTTCGAGGCGACCGGCTCGCCTCTCCTCTCGGCGCTCGCGATGTTCGGGCCGCTGCTCGCCCAGGTCCTCGGGGCGACCCTGCTGATGTCGGCGGCCGACCGGCTGCCGCCCCGGATGGCGCTCGCGGGTCTGGCGCTGGTGTTCGGCGTCGGCATGGCCGCCCAGGCGATCCCCGGTCTGCCCATGGCCGCCCGGTTCGCCATTCTTATTGTGATCGGCGTGTTCGCGTCGGTCGGCGGCGGGGTGCGCTACGGGCTGCTCAACGAGATCCTCTCCCGGGACGGCTTCCTGCTCGGCCGGTCGGTGATGAACATGACCGTGGGCGCCTCGCAGATCACCGGCTTCGCGGCCGGAGGGCTGCTGGTCACCCTGCTCACCCCCACGCAGACGCTCCTCGTCAGCGCCGCCCTGGAGTTCGCCGCCGCGCTGGTCGTGTGGCTGGGGCTGTCGAAACGGCCGCCGCGCGCGTCGGGCCGCCCGTCGGTGGCGCAGACGTGGCAGGGCAACGCGCGGCTGTGGGCGTCCAAACCGCGGCGATATGTCTTCCTGGCCCTGTGGATCCCGAACGGGCTGATCGTGGGGTGCGAAGCGCTTTATGTCTCGTACGACCCGAGCAGCGCCGGCCTGCTGTTCGCCTGCGCCGCCTTCGGCATGCTGATCGGCGACACCCTCGTCGGCCGGTTCGTCCCCGCGCGGTGGCGCGAACGCCTCGGCGCCCCGATGCGCCTCCTCCTGGCCGCCCCCTACCTGGTCTTCTTCACCGAGCCGCCGATCGGCGTCGCGGTCGCCGCGGTGACCCTCGCCTCCGTCGGGTACGCCGCCAGCCTGCTCCTCCAGGAACGCCTGATGGCCCTCACCCCCGACGACCTCAGCGGCCACGCCCTCGGCCTGAACGGCTCGGGGATGATGGTCCTCCAGGGCGTCGGCGCGACGGTGGCGGGCGCGGTGGCCCAGTTCGCCGGCCCGGCGCTCGCGATGACGGCGATGGCCGTGGCCTCGGTGGCGGTGACCCTGGCGCTGGCACCGAGCCTGCGCCCGGGACCCGCGCTCGAACCCGCCTGAGGATCAGGTCAGGGCCGCCAGGAGATCGTCGATCGACCGCGCCTGGGCGGCCTTGGCCGGGTCGATGCCGTAGGGCCGGCCGTCGATCGACGCCAGCCGCCCGGCTCCCCGTTCGAGCAGGGTCTGCGCGCCCCGCGCGTTGCCCCGTTGCAGGTGGGTCAGGCCGACGCAGATCTGGGCCAGGCCCTGCCACAGCTCCCTCTCGGCCGGTGGGCAGCACTTCCAGCGGCCCTCGAAGATCTCGTGGGCGTGGAAGGGGCGGTCGAGGCGGAGCATCTCCACTCCGTCGGCGATCGCCTGCTCGGCCGTGGGGGCGTAGTCGTCGGGGACCCGTTCGACGCCTTCGGCGCCGTGGGGCAGGGGGCGGCCGTAGGCGTCCCGGGGGCGGGCGTTGCGGGCCCGGCCGGTCGCGTCGCGGTCGCGGCTCATCGGTCGGGTTCGGGGTCGGCCAGCCAGGAGGTCAGCTCGGCGTTGAAGACGTCGGGGCGTTCCTCGTGGGGGAAGTGTCCCGCGCCCTCGATCAGACGCCAGCGGTAGGGGGCCGCGACGAAGCGGCTCGACCCCTGGGCGGTGCGGGGCAGCATGCAGGTGTCGAGGGCGCCGTGGAGCTGGAGGGTCGGGGCCTCGATCTCGGCGCGCATCTGACGGGCGTAGCGGCGGCCGTCGGGCCGGAGCTGGGAGCGGGCGAACCAGCGGTGGTATTCCAGGGCGCAGTGGGCCGACGCCGGGATCTGGAACACGTCCTGGTAGACCGGGTTCAGCTCCTCGGACGGCCACTCCGGGCCCGACCACTCGTCGAGCAGCCGCCCGACCCTCGCGGCGTTCTTGCGGGTCAGCCGGTGTTCGGGCAGCAGCGGGAGCTGGAAGCCGAACGCGTGGCCGCTGGCGCGGAGCTGGCGCGGGTCGGTCAGCAGCGCCGTGCGCAGCCGCAGCGGGTGGGGCGCCGACACGACGACCAGGCGGCGCACGAACTTGGCGTCGCGGGCGGCCATCGTCCAGCCCATCCAGCCGCCCCATCCGTGGCCGACCACGATGGCGCCGGTCTCGCCCATGGCCCTGATCAGGCCGGCCGCGTCGCCCGCCAGGGTCGGCAGGTCGTATCCCCGGGGCGGCTTGTCGCTGGCGCCGTAACCCCGGAGATCGACCGCGGCGGCACGGTAACCGGCCGCGGGCAGCGCTTCGAGCTGGTGCCGCCAGGTCCACCAGAACTGCGGGAAACCATGGAGCAGCAGGACGAGCGGGCCCTCACCGGCCTCCACCACGTGGAAGCGGGTGCCCCCGGCGTGGATCCAGCGGTGTTCCCACGGGCCGTCGGCCCGGACCAGCTGGTTCTCCTCCGGGGCCTGTTTCATGGCGCGACCGCGGCACGGTGGGCGCCGACCTCGCCGGCGGTCTCGACGACCGGGGTGGGCCGGACGGTCTCGTCGGTGGACTTGAGGCTCTGGAGCGAACGCCTGGTGCGTTTGAAGCCAGCCAGGCCCTGCAGGCGGCGGTAGCCGACGAAGCCCAGGATTCCGGCCGTCACCAGGTAGAACACGGTGACGATCAGGAACGAGAGCCAGGTCGACAGGCCGACGGCGTCGTGCAGGACGTAGGCGATCGTGAACGAGGCCAGGATCAGGACCAGGTGAAGCGTGAACGCGGCGGCGGCGAACAGGCCGGTGGCCATGCCCACCCGCTTGGCGTCGAACTTGAGCTCGCTCTTGGCGAGTTCGATCTCCGCCCGTACCAGGTCGGAAATGTGGGTGGTCGCCTCGGCCACCAGAGCGCCGAGCGATTCGTCCTCGCGCATCAGGGATCTCCTATTCTGCGGACTGTCAAATATCATCTCGTGCCCACACCCGTACGCGGAGTCTGAGCAGCCCCGCGGCCAGCAACGATGCGATGACGCTTGCCATGGGCACCGCTGACCGACTTCCCGACGACGAGCCCGGGAAGCACGCCGGGAGCGATTCTGTGGGTGAGAACGCCTCCGAGGGCGCTCCCGCCGAGCGGAACCCCGCCGGCACGGGCCTGACGAGACGGTCGGCCCCGGCGGCGTGAGAAGGATCGACGTTCATGAGCGGCCCTCTGCCCCGGAACCCCGGCGCCGGCGCGAAGGCGATGTCGGGATCGCCCACCCCCGTGTGTTTCCCCACTCCCCAGCTCACCCCCCGTAGATCAGCGCGGCACCGCCATCCCGGCCGGCGGGATCGCGTCCCGGAAGCGGGACGGCTCCCCGTGGACGAACTCCCCTTCAGCTCACTCCGGCGACGAAGAAGAAGATCACTGGTAGCCCGCCGCCCTTCGTCCAGCGTGAGGTGGAGCGGGTCCGGAACGATGACGGACCAGAGCGCCTCGTAGTTCCCTGGATCAGCGCCTGCGGCGATCAGGATGATCGCGCACCACTGGTCGTCTCGGTCCGCAGGGCTTCGGCGACCCGCGCCGTTCAGCGGTTGGACGGCGCCCTGTGCTCCCCCTCAAGTGATGGTGGAATGCCCGGCCGGTTCCCCCTGAATCGCCGACCGGACTTCCCGGCACACCTTCGGCCCACTGTACCCAGCGCCGAACGATCACAGCCGGGGCGGGTTATCACCTGTGGATAACGGCCCCGGCTGTGGATGAAGGATTAGTCCTCGCTCTTGGCGGTGGGCAGTTTCTCGGAGATCAGGTTCATCACCGAGCTGTCGGTGAGGGTGGTCACGTCGCCCAGCGAGCGGTTCTCGGCCACGTCACGCAGCAGGCGGCGCATGATCTTGCCCGACCGGGTCTTCGGCAGCTCCGGCACGACCATGATCTGCCGGGGCTTGGCGATCGGGCCCAGCACCTTGGCGACGTGCTGACGCAGCTCGGTGGCGATGTCGCCGCTCTCCTCGGCGTTCCCGCGCAGGATCACGAACGACACGATGGCCTGGCCGGTCACCGGGTCGGTCGCGCCCACGACGGCCGCCTCGGCCACCTTCGGGTGGCTGACCAGGGCGCTCTCCACCTCGGTGGTCGAGATGTTGTGGCCCGAGACGAGCATGACGTCGTCGACGCGGCCCAGGAGCCACAGGTCGCCGTCGTCGTCGCGCTTGGCGCCGTCGCCGGGGAAGTAGAACCCGTCGAAGCGGGACCAGTAGGTCTCCTTGTAGCGCTCGGGGTCGCCCCAGATGCCGCGCAGCATCGACGGCCACGGCTCACGGACCACCAGGAACCCGCCGCCGCCGTTCGGCACCGACTTGCCCTGGTCGTCGACCACGTCGGCGACGATGCCCGGCAGCGGCTGCATGGCCGCGCCCGGCTTGCCCGCGGTGACGCCCGGCAGCGGGCTGATCATGATCGCGCCGGTCTCGGTCTGCCACCAGGTGTCCACCACAGGGGTCCGGTTCGCGCCGATGTGCTCCCGGTACCAGACGTAGGCCTCGGGGTTGATCGGCTCGCCGACCGACCCGAGCACCCGCAGCGACGACATGTCGAACTTGGCGGGGATGTCGTCGCCCCACTTCATGAACGTGCGGATGGCCGTCGGCGCGGTGTAGAGGATCGTGACCTTGTACTTCTGGACGATCTCCCAGAACCGGCCGCGGTGCGGGGTGTCCGGGGTGCCCTCGTAGATCACGCTGGTCGCGCCGTTGGCGAGGGGGCCGTAGACGATGTAGCTGTGGCCGGTCACCCAGCCGATGTCGGCCGTGCACCAGTAGATGTCGGTGTCGGGCTTGAGGTCGAAGACCGCGTTGTGGGTCCAGGCCGTCTGGGTGAGGTAGCCGCCCGTGGTGTGCAGGATGCCCTTCGGCTTACCGGTGGTGCCGCTCGTGTAGAGGATGTAGAGCGGGTCCTCGGCGTCGTGGGGCTCGGGGGTGTGCTGGTCGCTCTGGCGCTCGACGACGTCGTGCCACCAGACGTCCTTGTCGGTGACCGCGACGTCCTGGCCGGTCCGGCGGACGACGAGCACCTTCTCGATCTGCGGGCACTGCGCCACGGCCTCGTCCACGGTGGGCTTGAGCGCGCTCGGCGCCCCCCGCCGGAACCCGCCGTCAGCGGTGATCACCAATTTGGCGTCGGCGTCGTCGATGCGGCTCTTCAGCGCGGACGCGGAGAAACCACCGAAGACGACCGAGTGGATCGCCCCGATCCGGGCACACGCCAGCAACGAGACCGGCAGCTCCGGGATCATCGGCATGTAGATCGCCACCCGGTCGCCCTTGCCGACCCCCAGCTCGGTCAGCGCGTTGGCCGCCTTGGAGACCTCTTTCTGCAGGTCGGCATAGGTGATGACGCGGCTGTCACCCTCGGGCTCGCCCTCCCAGTAGAAGGCCACCTTGTCGCCGTTGCCGGCCTCGACGTGCCGGTCGACGCAGTTGTAGGCGATGTTCAGCTTGCCGCCCACGAACCACTTCGCGAACGGGGCCTCCCACTCCAAAGTGGTGTGCCAGCGCTCCGCCCAGGTCAGCCGGTCCGCCGCGGCCTCCCAGAAGGCCAGGCGGTCAGCCGAGGCCTCCGTGTAGGCGCTCGCCGTGACGTTCGCCGCCGCGGCGAGCTCCGCGGGCGGCTCGAACCGGCGGTTCTCCTGCAACAGGTTCGACAGCGTTTCCTGGGACTCCGTCACCGCGAACTCCTTACCCGAAATTCTTATGGCGTTACTTCTTCGTATCGTGCCGTATCGGGTGTTAATGACACGTGACGGGGCCTAGGGGAGTCAAACGTGACTTCGTCCAGCGGTGTCAGCGGGTCGTTGAGTGGTCGTGACGGCGGTGGCCGGGAGCGGGGGCGGGCGCCGGATACGGGGCTTTCCGGACGCGGCGGGCGGGGCCGGGGTGGGCGGAGCCGTAACGGAAGGAAGTCTGTCGGTAGGGTCGGGCGGATGAGTGATCCGTTGGTCGTGGTGGCCGAACTGCCCGGGGTGCCGGAGGCCGTCGCCGAGGCCCGGGAGGCCGTCGACGTTCTCTACCGGCATCGGATACTTCGCCGGAGGCAGCCCGAGGTGTCCGCCGAGTCCGCGTTGCGGGGGGCTCGGGCGTCGGCCGAGCTGGAGGGCGTCGAGGTGCCCCTCGGGTCGCTGAGGGCCGGGGAGGTCGACGATCCGGTGGCGCAGGGCGCCCTGCGGGTGTCGGCCGAGCTCGGGCGGCTCGGGCCCCTGTGGCGGACCGCCGCGCCCCAGGTGCTCGCCCGGCTGCACACGCTCGCGGCCGCCGGGCTGCTCGCCGATCCGGGGCGTCCCCGTACGGCCCCCACGGCGGCCGACCTGCTGGGGATCGGACCGGCTCCGGCGGACGTGTCGGCGCGGATGAAGGCGCTGGCGGGGCTGACGTCGACCAAGGCGCCCGCGCTGGTGCTGGGGGCGATCGTGCACGCCGAGATCGTGGTGCTGCGGCCGTTCGGCGTGGGCGACGGGCTGGTGGCGCGGGCCGCGGAGCGGCTCAGCCTGGTGGAGCACGGCCTCGACCCGAAGTCGCTCGTGGCGGTGGAGGTGGGGCACCGGGACCTGCCGGGGTCGTACACGCAGGCGTTGAAGGCCTATCTGACCGGCACGCCCGACGGGGTGGCCGCGTGGGTCGTGCACTGCGCTCGGGCGGTCGTCCTGGGAGCCAGGGAGACGACCGCTATTTGCGAGGCGCTGTCCCGCTAGACAATTGCGGACACATGCAGACGGCGTCCCTGGAATGGGACGCCGTCGCCAGTACGTCGGACCGGGTTACCAAGCGTGCACCTCATTTTGTCGAAACGGGACAAGCCCGCAACGACACGCCTCCCGCGGCTGGTCGCACGTGGGTACCCAGCGGCCGTACCCGGACACTTGGTCCGTAAGCCCTTTGTACGTCGGAACTGCGCACATGGGAACCCCTTCGAGCAAGACCTTTACTGAGCCCGGAATCCGCTCGTTACGGCTTCTGATGCGGTTTGTGACCTCGTGGGGCAATGGATCGATACATGGCGTCCACTTCTGACAGTGATCACTGACCGTGACCGTCTGGGCGCATTCCCACGGTCTGAGCCGGGCTCAAAAAAACTGCCGCAAATTGCAGATTGCTCCTCGACGAAACTCAGGCGGATCGGGCAGCATACGGTGTTATCTCCCGTTGTGGGAGTGACTGCGCACAGGGCACCTTTGCAAGTCCCTTGCCATGCCCTGGCCCACTGATGAAAGCTTTCATCACACGGGACCGGCTCTACCCCCCCGGAGCCGGACCGCTCGGCGACCCCCGCTCTCCCCCCCGGCGGGGGTCGCCCCCTTTATCCACAGGGGCGGCCCTTTTCCACAGGTCCCGGTTCGGGCGTTTCTGATCTTCGGTTGATCGGCACCGTGAAGCTCCTCACGGATGTCCGACCTTCGACCGAGGAGCTCCCCGTCCATGCACCGGCCCCTTGCCGTCACCGCCGACCGCGACCTGCTCGACGACCTGCTGCGCGTGGCCGCCGCCGCCGGGGTCGAACTCGACGTCGCCCACGAAGCCGCTCAGGCCCGCCCGCGCTGGCGCACGGCGCCGCTGGTCGTGGTGGGTGCCGACCAGGCCGACGCCCTCGCCGCGATGGGCCCGCCGGCCCGCCAGGGAGTTCTCCTGGTGACGTCGGGCCCGGCCGATCCGGCGATGTGGCGGCGGTGCGTGGCGGTCGGGGCGTCGGCCGTCCTCGAACTGCCCGACGCCGAACGCCTGCTGGTCGACGAGTTCGCCGAGGCCGCCGAGCCGTCGTCGCGGGCCGGGGCGTTGGTGTGCGTGGCCGGAGGGCGCGGCGGCGTGGGAGCCACGGTCTTGGCCGCCTCGCTCGCCCTCACCGCAGCTCGGCACGGGTCCCGCACTCTGCTCGTCGACGCCGACCCGCTCGGCGGCGGGATCGACGTCGTCCTCGGCCAGGAGGAGGCGACCGGGGCGCGGTGGCCCGACATCGTCGGTCGCGAGGGCCGGGTGAGCTACGCCGCCCTCCAGGGAGCGCTGCCGACCTTCGGCGAGTTGACTGTCCTGTCATGGCACCGGGGCGAACCCATGCGGATCCCGCGCGAGGCGATGCGCGCGGTGCTGGAGGCGGCGCGGCGGGGGTGTGACCTCGTGGTGGTCGATCTGCCCCGGTTCGTGGACGCCGGGGCGGAAGAGGCACTGTCCCGCTCTGGCGTGGCGTTGCTGGTGGTTTCCGCCGATGTGCGGGGGGTGCTCGCTGCCGGGCAGACGTTGCCGGGGGTGCGGGAGCAGGCGGGGGACGTGCGGGTGGTCGTTCGGGGCGGGAGCCTGGAGCCTGACGTGGTGGCCCAGTCGCTGGGGGTGCCGCTGGCGGGGGTCGTGCCGGAGCAGCGCGGGTTGGCCGAGGCCCTGGACCGGGGCGACGCACCACCGCTGAAGCGGACACCGCTGGGGCGGTTCTGCGGGGAACTGCTGGCGGGGCTGGCATGAGGAGTGTCCGGCGCTTGAGGTCCGGCGCTGCCGACCCGCCTGAGCGGGACGCGGCGGCGATCCAGTTCAGGAGTGGCTGGTCGGGCGGGTTCATCGCGAGGGTTCCGTGAGTGGCGTGCCGGCGGAGTTGCTGGAGGCGGTTCGGGTTCGGCTGGCGCGGGACGGGCTCGATCCTTCGCCCGCTCAGGTGGCCGGGGCGTTGCGGGCCGAGCGGGCGGTCCTGGGGGATGCGGAGGTCCTGGCCGTCGCGCGGGTGCTCCGCGCCGAGCTGATCGGGGCGGGGCCGCTGGAGGGGCTGCTCGCCGAGCCGGGGGTGACCGATGTGCTGGTCAACGGGCCTCGGGAGGTGTGGGTGGACGACGGGGGCGGGCTGCGGAAGACGTCGGTCGTCTTCCGGTCGGATGACGACGTGCGGCGGCTCGCGCAGCGGCTGGCGGCCGCTGCCGGGAGGCGGCTGGACGACGCGTGCCCTTACGTCGACGCGCGGCTGGCCGGTGGGGTTCGGCTGCACGCGGTGTTGCCTCCTGTCTCGGCCGAGGGGACCTGTCTGTCGTTGCGGTTGCCGCCTCGGCATACGTACGGGCTGGATGACCTCGTGACCGGAGTGGGGGCGCAGGTGCTGCGGTCGGTCATGAAGGCTCGGCTGGCGTTCCTCGTGTCGGGCGGGACCGGGACAGGGAAGACCACTCTGCTGTCCGCGCTGCTGTCGCTGGCCGCTCCGGGGGAGCGGCTGC
The DNA here is from genome assembly GCF_001570605.1 of Herbidospora cretacea. GTDB lineage: Bacteria > Actinomycetota > Actinomycetes > Streptosporangiales > Streptosporangiaceae > Herbidospora > Herbidospora cretacea. The sequence goes on from NZ_BBXG01000028.1 coordinate 16,139, forward strand.
TGCTCGTGGAGGACTCGGCGGAACTGCGGCCGGCGCATCCCCATGTGGTGCGGCTGGAGACGCGGCCGCCCAACCTGGAAGGGGTCGGCGGGGTGACGCTTCGGGACCTGGTCCGGCAGGCGCTGCGGATGCGGCCTGATCGGGTGGTGGTGGGAGAGGTGCGTGGATCTGAAGTAGTTGATCTTCTGGCTGCGCTGAACACGGGGCATGAGGGCGGGTGCGGGACTTTGCATGCCAATACGGCGGCTGACGTGCCGCCTCGGCTGGAGGCCCTTGCTTGTGCGGCGGGGTTGAGCCGGGAGGCGGTGCACAGTCAGCTCGCGGCTGCGCTGGACGCGGTGATTCACGTGGTGCGGGATGCGGGGACGGGGGTGCGGCGGGTGGCGGAGATCTGTCT
>NZ_BBXG01000028.1:16565-120186 GCF_001570605.1 Herbidospora cretacea
TTCGTGGAGGCGGTACCTGCGGTGTCTTTCGATGGGCGGGGTGGTGTGCGGGAAGGGGCGGCTTTCGGGGCGCTGCGAGAGCGGTGCCTTGGGACGTGACGGCACGGGCTTGGGGCTTGGCTGTGCCTTGTTGGGCGGGCGTGCGTGGTCTGACGTGATGTGAGAGCGATGTCCCGGTGTTGTGGGCATCCGGGTTGATGAGGGGCTCAAATGATCACTGGGCTGGTGGGGCTGTGTGTCGGGCTGGCCGTGTGGGTGGCGTGGGGGCCCTCGGTTCCGGTTGTGCGGTTGGCGCAGCTGACGCGGACTGTTGGCCCGGGGTTCTCGCTGCCCGAATTGGTGAAGGCTCGGCGGTCGCGTGCGGGGCTGGTTCGGGCCTGGCGGGGTGGAACGGTCGAGTTGTGTCAGGCGGTCGTGGCGGAGTTGGCGGCTGGGCGTACGTCCGGTGAGGCGCTGTCTCGGGCGATCAAGTCCGTTGAGGGGCCGCCGGAGTTGGTGGAGGCGCTCCGGCCGGTTGCCCGGGTTGCCCGCGATGGAGGGGATGTCGCGGCGGCGCTGGTGGATGCGGCGCCCGCATCCGGCGGTGAGGGGTTGCGGCGGCTGGCTTCCTGCTGGGAGGTCGGGGTGAGTGTGGGGGGCGGGCTCGCGCCGCTTGTGGAACGGGTGGGTGGGGCTCTGCGGGACATGGAGAACCATCGGCAGGAGATCTCGGCGCAGCTTGCCGGGCCCCGGGCCACTGCCCGGATGCTGGCGGGGCTGCCGGTGCTGGGGCTGCTGATGGCGGCCGGGCTGGGGATGCAGCCACTGCCGTTCCTCTTCACGACGCTGCCCGGGATCGGGTGCCTGGTCGTGGGGTTGCTGCTCAATGTGACGGGGCTGCGGTGGACGGACCGGATGGTGCGGAAAGCGGAGGACAGCGTGCGGTGACCGCCGGGAGGCCGCCTTGCTTGCGGCGACCCGCGTACGGAGTCGGCTTCTGAGGGAGAGCGTGGTGGTTGGGGTTCTTTCCGGGCTGTGCGTGACGCTTGCCGTTGTGTGCTGGCCGGTTCGGCGTAGTGCGGCCGATCGGCTGCGGGCGGTTGTCGCGCCTCCTGCGCCTCGGGTCGCCGTGACGGAGAATCCGGTCGGGCGGATGGCCATGGTCGCGGGGCCGGTGCTTGTGCTGGTGGTTCTCGTGGTCGGTGGGGTGGCCGGCGTCGTGATGGGCGTGGTGCTGGCTGGGCTTGTCGTCGCCTACTTCAGGCGGAAGGAGCCTCCGGAGGATCGGCGCCGCAAGGAACTCGTCCGGGCTGATCTGCCGTTCGCCGCGGATCTCGTCGCCGAGTGTCTGCGGGCTGGTCAGCCGCTCGTGGGGGCTGTCGAGATCGTCGCGCGGGTGGTGGACGGCCCGTTGGGGGAGCGGTTGCGGTGGGCGGGTGGGCAGATGCGGCTGGGCGCCGATCCTGTCGAGGTGTGGCGTGGGCTCGCCGCCGAGGAGTCCTTGGCCTTGCTGGCCCGGGCGATCGCGCGGGCGGTCGAGTCGGGGGCGCCTGTCGCCGATGTGCTGACTCGGGTCGCCGAGGACGCCCGCCAGGCCGGCCGAGCCGCTTCTTCGGCGGCTGCGCGGCGGGTCGGGGTGCAGGCGGTGGCGCCGCTTGGGCTGTGTTTCCTGCCGGCGTTCTGCTTCCTCGGGATCATCCCGGTGGTCGCGGGTCTGGCCGCCCAGGTTCTTGCGCCCTGACATGGCATGGCAGCACGTGTTCTAGTCACGCACCGGCAACACCAGAGCCGACTCTGGCTCTCGGATGGCGTGGCGCGGATCGGGCCTGCCATGATCTCCGCGCGAGATGTCGGAGGCGTGTTCGTGCTCGCGTCGGCATGTTCCCCAGTTCTGCACAGCCTGTGGACAGAAGTTGTCCACAGGTGTGGATAACGCGATGCCTCTATGCGGGCTGTCGCTTTGAAACCCCCGTACAGCATGGGCTTTTGGGTTATCCACAGGCCATCGGTTATCCACAGCTAGGGCTCGGGGGCGGTGGAAAGGTCGTCCGGGTCGGCAGGGTGGCTGTGCCGGGGCGGAGGGTCCGGTCCGGTGACAGGAGGACGCGTGAACGTCAAGACCAAAGGCATCTCGTGGACCAGGGCCGCCGCCTCCCTGACCGCCCCCGACACCATGGCAGTCCCGGACGATGCCACCGCCGACGCCAAGCGGGCTCGGGCCTCCGCCCGGTTGCGGGAGGCGGCCGCCCGGGCGGCTCGGGTGCTGGGCGAGCGGAACGGCGCCCTGCGGCCGGACGCCGGGATGTCGACCGCCGAATACGCCGTCGGCACGATCGCCGCCTGTGGCTTCGCCGGGCTGCTGTTCAAGGTGGTGACGTCGCCCGATGTTCAGCAGATGCTCGTCTCGCTCGTGCAGAAGGCGCTGGCGCTGGCCGGATGATCCGGCGTGACCGTGGATCGGTCACGGCCGAGACGGCCGCGGCGCTGCCCGCGCTGGTGGTCGTTCTCGGGGCGGCCCTGTGGGCGGTGGCCGTGGTGGGAGCGCGGCTGGAGTGCGTCGACGCCGCTCGGGCCGGTGCGCGTGCGGCGGCGCGGGGAGACGCGGTTCCGGCCGTACGGGAAGGGGCTCTGGCGGTGGCGCCGGCCGGCGCTTCGGTCGACGTGACGGTGGGTGCGTCGCTCACGGAGGTGACGGTGCGGGCGCATGTTCGTCCGTCGTGGGCGGTGATGCTTCCCGGCGTGACGGTGTCCGCGTCGGCGACCTCGGCGACGGAGAAGGGCGTTCTGCCCTGACATTGATCGTGGTGAGAGCGGGAGTCAGGCAGTGGATGCGTGTGAGGGTCGAAGTGTCCGGGTGAGACGTGATCGGGGGTCGGCGACCGTGTGGGTCGTCGCGGCCATGGCCTTGGTGTGGGGGCTGGCTTATGTGTTCGTCCAGGTCGGAATGGCGAGAGTGGCCGTCCACGCGGCCCGTACCGCCGCCGACCTGGGCGCCCTGGCCGCGGCCGAGCTGGCCGTCGCGGCTCCGGGCGAGGCTTGTGAACAGGCGGCGGAAGTGGTCGCCGCCAACGACGCGCGGCTCACGTCGTGCGAGATCAAGGACGGGGTGTCCGAGGTGACCGCTTCGGTGGAGTTGCGGTTTCCGGGGCTGAGGCAACGCGAGGCCTCAGCGCAGGCCCGGGCGGGGCCGGTGTATCTGAACGCCGAGCGCTGAGGCCACCGGCTGCGGGCCAGGGCGTGTGGATGCGACAGCACTACGACGCCCTGCCATGGGTCTCCAGAACTTCCACCCAGGTGCCTCTCAACGCTTCCGGCCGGGTTCGCCTGGTCCAGGTGGCGGATGCCGCGCAGCATGGCAGGGCAGTCGTAGTGCTGTCCGGCCGGGTTCGGCCTGGACCAGGTGGCGGATGCCGCGCAGCATGGCAGGGCAGTCGTAGTGCTATCTGACCGGGTTCGCCTGGTCCAGGTGGCGGATGGCGCGCAGCATGGCAGGGCGTCGTGGTGCTGTCCGGCCGCTATTCCGGACGTCCGGAAACCGGCTTCCTGCAAGCGCAAGACCCAGCGACTTCGTCGAACCGCCTGAGCTCCACCAAACCCTCGGCCGGAACGGCGACCGCCTCTCCATAAGTGCGGGCACCATCCCGTGGGGCCGGGTGACCTACTTTTGGCCTCGTCGCTCTGGGCCGGATCATCCGGCCGGGATGATCGACGCTGCGGATGCCTTTCCCGCCTTCAAGGCTGCCTGCGTCGCGACTCAGGCAGTTCGGCCGACACTGTCGACCTCATCCCGTCCGGGGACATCGCTCATCGGGCTCTCATCAACGACCGCATCGCGCCCAGCTCTATGCCCTGCACCGCTTTCACTTCGCCGAGGACGCCAACATCCAGCCCTAGCTGGGAAGGAAGGCGTCACAGGTGGTCGGCGTCCTGGACCGGCTCGAAGAGGAGCGCCATGGGACAGACAGGGTCATCGGGCGCTTCGCCAGCTCGTGTTTTGCACCCACTCCATGAGCTTCCAGACGCCAATCCGAATCTGGTGGAGGGGGAGAGATCGTCTCGCTGACCTGGGTGCACATGCGCCATCCGTTGAAGGGAGTCGGGCGAAGAAGGTCACCAAGAGCCACCGCCGAGGCCTTCCCTTCGTCGCCGCTTGGGCCCTCGACGCCGCCACCTCGAACAGCACGACCGCACCCATAGAACCGCCCGTAGAACCGCCCAGTGGCAAGCCGTTCTCCAACGCCTGAGCTGGCGTCATACCTACGAGCGCCAAGCCCCTTCGTTTTTTGGCTGGCCGAAATGGTCAAGGAGTGCAGCCCAACTGCCCCATTTGAGATCGGCATCGTGCGACACCGCTGAGCCTTGTACATGACATCCGGATGGCATCAGTGGCGAGCAGCCATGACATCCCAACCACCGGAATCAGCCAGACAGGAGTCCTTGTTCCGTGGCCGGAATCGCGCCGCCCCCGTTTCGAGGTCGACCTCCACGAGATCGCCTTGGCCAGGCGTGCCCGGCGACCCCGGGGTCGGGCTAGAAGACTCGGCCGATCGGAGCTCGTCCAGCTCGGTCTGCCTTGAGGCTGGGCCTCGTCCCCTGTCCGAAGGGCCGGTAGACGCCTCGCCCAGCGCTTCAGGTCACTAGTTCAGCAGGACGTCAAGAAGCTCCAGCGCCCCCCGCTTGCTCAAGGGTTCGTTGCCGTTGCCGCACTTCGGGGACTGGATGCAGCTCGGGCACCCGTGCCCGCACTCGCACGACGCGATCGCGTCCCGCGTCGCCGTCAGCCATGCCACCGCGTTTCCGAAGCCACGCTCGGCGAACCCCGCCCCGCCCGCGTGCCCGTCGTACACGAAGACCGTCAGTCGCCCCGTGTCGGGATGCAGTTCCGTCGACACCCCGCCGATGTCCCAGCGGTCGCAGGTCGCGAACAGCGGCAGCAGGCCGATGGACGCGTGCTCGGCCGCGTGGGCGGCCCCGCCCAGGTCGCCGATGCCGGCGGGCAGGGACTCCGGAGGCAGCGTCCACCACACGGCTTTGGTGCGGAGGCTGCGCGGCGGCAGGTCGAGGGGTTCGTCGCCGAGCATCTCGCCGGTCGACATCCGCCGTTTCAGGTAGGAGACCACCTGGCGGGTCACCTCGACCGAACCGAAGTGGAGTTCTCCGGGGCCGAGCGCATGAGAGCGGAGCGACTCGATGACGGCGATGTCGGTGACGTCGCGGGCGAAGGTCGAGTAGTCGGGGGTTCCGGCGGTGACGAGGGCCACGCCCATCTCCAGGTCGAGTTCGTCGACGACGAACGTCTGGCCCTGGTGGAGGTGGACGGCGCCGGTGTGCACCGACGTGTGGGAGGAGGCCTCGTCGCAGGTGCCGAGCAGGCGGCCGGTCTCGTTCTCGACGATCTGGACCGGGGAGCCGCCGGAGCCGCGGATGTCGGCCAGGTCGGCTGCCCGGTCGCGGCTGGTCCAGAACCAGCCGGTCGGGCGGCGTCGCAGGAGGCCGTCGGCCACCAGTTCGTCCAGGACCGACAGGGCCGCCGGGCCGAAGATCTCCAGGTCGGCCTCTGTCAGGGGGACCTCGGAGGCGGCGGCGCACAGGTGGGGGGCGAGCACGTAGGGGTTGTCGGGATCGAGGACGGTCGCCTCGACGGGGCGGCCGAAGAGGGCCTCGGGGTGGTGGACGACGTAGGTGTCGAGGGGGTCGTCGCGGGCGATCAGCACGGCCAGGGCGTCCTGGCCGTCGCGGCCCGCGCGGCCGGCCTGCTGCCAGAGGGACGCCCGGGTGCCGGGCCAGCCGGCGATCAGGACCGCGTCGAGGCCGGACACGTCGACGCCGAGTTCCAGGGCGTTGGTCGTGGCGACGCCGAGCAGGTCGCCCGACCTCAGGGCCTTCTCCAGCAGGCGGCGGTCTTCGGCCAGGTAGCCCGCCCGGTAGGCCGCGATCTTGTCGCCGTGGGGCACGCCGGCGTCGTCGAGGTGGCCCCGCGCGGTCAGGGCCACGCTCTCGGCCGCCCGGCGTGACCGGACGAACGCCAGGGTCCGCACCTCGTCGATCACGAGGTCGGCCAGCAGGTCGGCGACCTCGGCCGTGGCGGCGCGGCGAATTGGAGCTCCACCTTCACCGCGCAGATCGGTCAGGGGCGGCTCCCACAGGGCGATCGTCGTCCGGCCTCTCGGGGAGGCGTCCCGCGTCACCTCGGCCATCTGGAGGCCCGTCAGGCGCATGCCCGTCGTCGCCGGGTCGCTCGCCGTGGCCGAGGCCAGGAAGAACACCGGCGAGGAGCCGTATTTGGCGGACACCCGGCGGAGCCGGCGCAGGATCTGGGCCACATGGGAGCCGAAGACGCCCCGGTAGCCGTGGCACTCGTCGACGACCACCAGGCGCAGGCGGCGCCAGAACGACGTCCAGGCCGAGTGTCTGGGCAGCATCGAGCGGTGCAGCATGTCGGGGTTGGTGAGCACGTAGTTGGCGTTGCGCCGGATCCAGGCCCGTTCCTCGTGGGGCGTGTCGCCGTCGAAGGTGGCCGCCCGGACGCCGTCGAGGCCCAGATTCGCCACCGAGCGGAGCTGGTCGGCGGCCAGCGCCTTGGTCGGCGTGAGGTAGAGCACCGTGCCGCCGGAGAGGACCTCCGTGAGGGCCGGCACCAGATAGGCCAGCGATTTCCCCGACGCGGTGCCTGTGGCGATGATCACGTTTTGGCCACGCCTGACCAGGTCGGCCGCCTCTGACTGGTGACTCCACAACCCCTGTATCCCGTGTCCCTCCAAACCCTCCCTCACCAGGTCGGGAACCCAGGAAGGCCAGTGGGCTTGACCTGCCTGACGTGCCGGAACATGCTCCACATGGGTGACCCGCCCGTGGCGGCCCGGGACCGTGACGAGACGGTCGAGAAGAGGGCCGCCTCGGTTTGGCGTACGCTCTCGGGGAAGAGCTGGGGATGTCGGCGAAGTCATGGGTTTCCATCCTGGCATCTCGGGGGAGAGTCGCCCGGAGTCGTGATTTCGTATAGACACAGGGGCGTGGCGTGGTTGAATGCCGCGCGTCGGGGTCGTGCTTCTTCAGGATGCACGATCCGCATCGGAACCTACGCAGGCAAGGCGCTGGAGGATCTGTGGATCTGAAGTTGGACCACCGTACCGAGGACCGACTCACCATCGTCGAGGTTGAGGGTGAGATCGACGTCTACACCGCGCCCAGATTGCGTGAGCTGCTCATCGATTTGGTGAACAAGGGGAACTTCCACCTTCTCGTCAACATGGAGAAGGTCGACTTCCTCGACTCGACCGGCCTTGGTGTGCTGGTCGGCGGGCTCAAGCGGGTGCGGGCGCACGATGGCTCCCTGGAACTCGTCTGCACTCAGGAGCGGATTCTGAAGATCTTCCGGATCACCGGACTGACCAAGGTCTTCGGGATCTACGCCTCGGTGGAGGAGGCCAAGGAAGCCCACGGCCGAGACAAGTAGTCATGGCCACCGTCGAGCTGACATTCAGCGCGCTCCCGGCCCACGTGCGGACCGCTCGGTTGGTCGCGACGGCCATCGCCCGCCGCACGGGCGTCGCCGAGGCGCTGCTGGACGAGGTGCGGCTCGCCGTCGGAGAGGCGTGCTCCCGGGCCGTGGAGGCACACCGTCTCCACTGCCCGGGGGAGCCGATCCGGATCGAGCTCAAAGACGACTCGGGGCGGTTCGAGGTCACGGTGACCGACGCCGCCCCCAGTGACGATCTGAAAGCCGTCGACTCATCCGACGGCTATCGGCTCGTCGACGCGATGCTCGGGATAGTGCCTGAGATGCCCGGCCTCGGGATCGCGGTGATCGCGGGCCTGGCCGATGACGTCGAGGTCTCACCCGGTCCGACCGGTGTGAAGATCCGAATGAGCTGGCCGGCCGCCCCGACTCCCAACGGGCTGGCCGCGGTCTGAGGTCTGAAGTGAGACACGATCGGCCGACGGCCGGTCGTGCCTCCCACCTCTGATCTGCCTCCGAGTCAGGTTCCCGGTCAGGTGGGAGCCCTTTTTTACCTGAGCGCAATCCCCACGACATACGGCGATGCCCATTCCGCAGCCGATCTGTTCACCAATTTGCGGGGCGCAGGGGGTTCATATATGGCGAAGCGCTGCGTAGAGTACCCGGCACCGGCCAAGGTATTGCGGAACGCAACCGGAAGCGGCACTGCCAATGACCCGGAAGTGCGCCGCCGGAGCTCTCCTCCAACGGGGCAGCCGTAACATTTTGGGGCAGCCACTCCCGGGCAGGACCTACCCGTCTGGCCGAGGAGGACGGATTGTCTGCTCCTGCACATTTTCTAGCCGTGGATGATGGCACGGCGGTTTCCCTGAGCGGTGGTCACCTCACTCTCGTTGTCGTGGTGGCGGCCGTGGCCCTGCTCGCCCTCGCTGTCGCGGGCGGGCTCGTACGCGAGGTTCTCGCGGCAGGCCAGGGCACCGAGCGCATGCAGAACATCGCGAAAGCGGTGCAGCAAGGCGCGTCCGCCTATCTGACCCGGCAGTTCAAGACGCTTGCCATCTTTGTCGTCCTGATCCCTCTGGTGCTCCTTTTGCTGCCGGCGGCGACGACGGAGGTACGTATCGGCCGCAGCGTCTTCTTCGTGGTCGGCGCGGTCTTCTCCGCGCTGACCGGATTCATCGGCATGTGGCTGGCGGTGCGCGGCAACGTCCGCGTCGCCGCGGCGGCCCGCGAGTCCGGTGAGAAGGTGGCGATGCGCATCGCCTTCCGCACCGGTGGTGTGGCGGGCATGTTCACGGTCGGCCTGGGCCTGCTGGGCGCGGCGATCGTGGTGTTCTTCTACAAGGGGGACGCCCCCAGCGTCCTTGAGGGCTTCGGTTTCGGCGCCGCGCTGCTCGCGATGTTCATGCGGGTGGGCGGCGGCATCTTCACCAAGGCCGCCGACGTCGGCGCCGACCTGGTCGGCAAGGTCGAGCAGGGCATCCCCGAGGACGACCCGCGCAACCCGGCGACCATCGCCGACAACGTGGGCGACAACGTGGGCGACTGCGCCGGCATGGCGGCCGACCTGTTCGAGTCCTACGCGGTCATGCTGGTCGCCTCGCTGATCCTGGGCAAGGTGGCCTTCGGCACCGAGGGTCTGGTGTTCCCGCTGATCGTCCCGATGATCGGTGTTCTCACCGCGATCATCGGCATCTTCATCACCGCCCCCCGGGCGGGTGACCGCAACGCGATGGCGGCGATCAACCGCGGCTTCTTCATCAGCGCGGTCATCTCCGCGATCCTCGTGGCCGTCGCCGCGTTCCTCTACCTGCCGGGCAGCTTCTCCGAGCTGAACGGCGGCGTGCAGACGCTCGACGCCGACCCGCGCTGGATCGCCATCGGCGCGGTCCTGATCGGCCTGGTGCTGGCCAGCGCGATCCAGATCCTCACCGGCTACTTCACCGAGACGAACCGCCGTCCGGTGAGGGAGATCGGCGAGAGCTCGCTGACCGGCCCGGCGACCGTGATCCTGGCCGGCATCTCGGTCGGCCTGGAGTCGGCGGTCTACTCGGCGCTGCTCATCGGCGGCGCGGTGTACGGCGCCTTCCTGCTCGGCTTCGGCAACGTCACCGTGGCGCTGTTCGCGGTCGCGCTGGCGGGCACCGGCCTGCTGACCACAGTCGGCGTGATCGTGTCGATGGACACCTTCGGCCCGGTCTCCGACAACGCGCAGGGCATCGCCGAGATGTCCGGCGACGTCGAGGGCGAGGGCGCCGCGGTGCTCACCTCGCTCGACGCCGTGGGCAACACGACCAAGGCGATCACCAAGGGCATCGCGATCGCGACGGCCGTGCTCGCCGCGACGGCGCTGTTCGGATCGTTCCGGACCGCCGTCGAGGGAGCGCTGGCCGACGCCTCACCGGCGGTCAAGGACATGCTGGGCGGCTTCTCGACCTTCTCGCTGAGCGTCGACGCGCCCAACGTGCTGGTCGGTCTGATCATCGGCGCGGCCGTGGTGTTCCTGTTCTCCGGTCTGGCGATCATGGCGGTCGGGCGCGCCGCGATGCGGGTGGTCTTCGAGGTCCGCGACCAGTTCCGCAGCAAGCCCGGGATCATGGCGGGCACCGAACTGCCCGACTACTCCCGCGTGGTCGACATCTGCACCAAGGACTCGCTGCGTGAGCTGGCGACGCCGGGTCTGCTGGCCGTCATGACGCCGATCGCGGTCGGTTTCGCGCTGGGTTACGCGCCGCTGGGCGCCTTCCTGGCCGGTGCGATCGCGGCCGGCACGCTGATGGCGGTCTTCCTGTCGAACTCGGGCGGCGCCTGGGACAACGCCAAGAAGCTCGTCGAAGACGGCCACCACGGAGGCAAGGGCTCCGAGGCCCACTCCGCGACCGTCATCGGCGACACCGTCGGCGACCCGTTCAAGGACACCGCCGGTCCGGCCATCAACCCGCTGATCAAGGTGATGAACCTGGTCGCGCTGCTGATCGCGCCGGCCGTGGTGACCTACTTCGACAACGCCGCGCTGCGGATCGGCGTCACCGTCGTGGCCGTGGTCATCGTCGTCGGGGCGATCATCGTGTCGAAGCGCCGCCGGGTGACGATCGACAACCCGAACACCGACAACGAGAAGAAGCTGGAGCCGGTGGTCAACTAGTCCACCGGTCCGGCGGCCCCCCGGCACCCGTGTGCCGGGGGGCCGCCGCACGTTCATAGACTCGTGAACCATGGAAGAGAAGCCGACGTCGAGCGGCCGTGCGCTGGTGGGCATCCTGCTGGGCATGGCCCTGATGTTCGCCGTGATCGTGTCCCTCGCCGTGTGGGCGATGCCCTGATACGGAGCAGACCGGATGAAGAAGCTGATCGTGCTGCGCCACGCCAAGGCCGAGCACACTCCCGGGGTCCTCGACTTCGACCGGGTGCTGACGGCGCGGGGCGAGCGCAACGCCCGTGAGGCCGGTGAGCTGATCGGGAAGCTGGCGCCCGACCTGATCGTGTCGTCGCCCTCGGCCCGGACCCGGCTGACGGCCGAGCTGCTCGGCCTCGACGGTGTGCCGATCGAGTTCGAGCGGGACATCTACGAGGCCTACACCGAAGACCTGGTCGAGATCGTCCGGCGGACCGACCCCGAGGTCGGCACGCTGGTGCTGGTCGGCCACAACCCGTCGGTCCACGACCTGGTCGTCCAGCTCGCGGGGCCCGAGACCGACACGTTCAAGCCGGGGGCGTTCGCGGTGATCGAGTTGCCGGGGCCGTGGGAGGAGCTCGACCCGGGCACCGGCACCCTCCTCGATGGCCACCAGCCTTAGAGACCGCGGCCTCGCCGTCGGCTACGGCCTCGTCGGCGCGGCCTGCCTGCTCATCCCGCTGCTCGTCGGCCTGGCCGCCGGGCAGCCCGCCCAGGGCGGCGTGGTGGCGCTCGGCGCGTTCCTGGTGACCATCAGGGCCAACCCCGATCCGCCGGGCGTGACGCTCGGCTTCATGCTCGCCGGCGTCCTGGTGCTGGCCCTGGGCTCGATCGCGGGCGTCTTACTCGTCGGCCACGACCTGCTGCTGATCCCGGTGGCGACGGTGGCGGCGGCGCTCGCCATCCGGTTCCCGGTGGTCGGCTTCACCGCGCCGCTGGCGCTGCTGCTGACGGCGGCCAACCCGCTGCCGGTCGATCCGGTGCCCCACCTGCTTCTCCAGATGGCCGGCGGGCTCCTGGCCGCCTTCCTGCTGACGCTGCCGTGGGCGTGGCGGCGGACCCGTCCGCTCGCGGCAACCCTGTCGGAGGCCGCCGGGATCCTGGCCGACCTGGTCGAGGCGACGTTCGACGAGGAGCGGTGGGAGGAGCTGCGGGGCGAGGTCGCCGACGCGCTCCAGAAGGCCCGGACCGCCTGCGCCCGCCACCGGTGGGAGCGCCGCTCCCGCGACGCCGAGAGGATCACCACGGCCCTGCGGCGGGTCTTCTACGAGGCGATCACGCTGCGCGAGCTCGCCGAGGCGGCCGGGACACGCGAGGAGATCGAACCGCTGACCGCCGAGCTGGCGGCGCGCATCCGGGCCCTTTTCCGTGACGACGTCGAGGTCGCCGAGGTCGACTTCGCCGCCCGGATCGACGACCTGCGCGGCGACCGGCCCGACGACGAGCGGGAACTGCTGCGGCTGGTGCTGCTGCGGCAGATCGACCATGCCGCCACCCGGATCAGAGCCACCCTCGACCACGTCAGGGTCCCGGCGATGAAACTGAAGTCGGTGCTGATCCCGATCCCGCGGCTGCCTGCGGAGAGCCCGGTCACCGACGCCATCATGATCGTTCCGAGATCCCCGGCGATGCGGATGACCAGGGACGATCCACAGTTCCGTCATCTGCTGCGGGCGACGCTCGGTACCGCCATGGCGTGTGTGATCATCGCGATCTTCACGCCGGAGCACGCGCAGTGGCTCGCGCTGGGCGTCCTGCTGACCATCCAGCCGACCTACGGCGAGACGCTCGACAAGGCGGGCGCCCGCGTCGGCGGCAGCATCGCCGGGGCGCTGGTCGCCGCCGTGGTGCTGCTGATCGCTCCCGGGTACGGCTGGCTCGCCGCCCTCATCGTCATCAGCGCCGGCCTGGGGTACGGGCTGTACGCCGTCCACTACGCCTACTGGGCCACGTTCATGACCATGTGCGTGCTGCTGCTGATCGACATCCAGGCCATGCAGAGCTGGGAGATCGCCGGGTTCCGGATCGGGCTGAACGTGCTCGGCGGGGCGATCGCGCTGGCCTGCGTGCGGCTGATGTGGCCGCGCGGGGAGGCGGTCCGGCTCAGGACGCGGCTGGCCGGGCTGCTGAAGGCCCATGCGACAGCGGCCCGGACACTGGCCGAGACGACCCGGGGACGGCGGCCGGAGGGCGCCGCCGAGCTGGCCATCAGGAAGGCCGCCGACGAGGCGGAGAGGGTCGAGTCGGCCATAGCGGCGATGGTCCACGAACCCGGCGTGGGCGAGACCGGGCACATCGCGGAGCTGCTGGAGGAGGTCACCCGGGTCCGAGACGGGCTCATCACGCTGACCTCGGTGCTGCGCGAGGATCCGGGCAACGATGTCGGACCAGCTCCGGCTGTGCTGCACGCGGTGGCGGATCGGCTGGAGCGGGGGGCGGAAGCCGTAAAAGAGAACGGCTCTTACGAACCTGGGGGCGAAGTGGACCAGAAGCTTTCCGACCTGCGGATGTGGCTCGGGAAGCTGGCTCTCAAAAGACTGGACGAGCTCGACGGCGACCCGGTCGACTCCCGCACCGAGGTCAGGAGGGCCCTGCTCCACGCGGCCGCCGCCGACCACGCGCTCAAGGCCCTCGCCGACGACTCGGCGCGGGTGGTGATCCTGGCTACCGGGGACCGGTGAGGCCGTCTTCGGCGTCGGCCGCCTCGACTTCCTCGCGGGAGATGCCGAGCAGGTAGAGGATCGAGTCGAGATAGGGCACGTTCAGCGCGGTGTCGGCCTTGGCCCGGACCACCGGCTTGGCGTTGAAGGCGATGCCGAGCCCGGCGACCTCCAGCATGTCGAGGTCGTTGGCGCCGTCGCCGACCGCGACCGTCTGGCTGACCGCGATCCCGGCCTGCTCGGCGAAACGCTCCAGGGCGCGCGCCTTGCCGGGCCGGTCGACGATCTCGCCGACGACGCGGCCGGTCAGCCGCCCGTCGACGACTTCGAGGGTGTTGGCGGCCGAGTAGTCGATGCCCAGGTCGGCCACGAGGGTGTCGGTGATCTGGGTGAACCCGCCGCTGACGATGGCGAACTTGTAGTCGAGCCGCTTCAGCGTGCGGACCAGGGTCCGGGCGCCGGGAGTGAGCACGACCTCTTTGGCGACCTTCTCGAAGACCTCCTCCGGCAGCCCTTCGAGCAGGGCCACCCGGCGGACGAGGGACTCGGCGAAGTCGAGCTCGCCGCGCATCGCCTCCTCGGTCACCCGGGCGACCTCGTCGAGGTTGCCCGCGTGGCGGGCCAGCAGTTCGATGACCTCGCCCTGGATGAGGGTCGAGTCGACGTCCATGACCACCATGCGCTTGGCCCGGCGCAGGATGCCGGTGCGCTGGACGGCCACGTCGACCTGCTGGTGGCTGGCCTCGACGGCGAGCTCGGCCCGCAGCATCCTGGAGTCGGCGCCGGAGACGGCCATCTCGATGCACGTCACCGGATAGGACGACAGGCGTTCGATGCGGTCGATGTTGGCCCCGCTCGCGGCGATGCGGCCGGTGATGCCGGCCATCGCGGCGGGGGTGAGCGGGTTGCCGAGCACCGAGATGTGCAGGCGTCCTCGCCTGCGGGCCTCCTTGGAGGCCGTTCCGGTGGTCAGTTCGAGGTCCATGTCCAGGTCGGCGGCGACCTGCTCGATGGCGGTCCACAGGCCGCCGATGGTCTCACCGGTGCCCTTCGGTTTGCCCCCCGCGTAGGCCACCAGGACGCCGAGCGTCAGGCGGCCACGGATGACCACCTGCTCGACGTCGGCGACGGTCACGGGGAAACCGGAGAGTACGGAGAACAGTCGGGAGGTGACCCCAGGGCGGTCAGGACCGGTGAGCGTGATCAGAAGAGTGCGCTGTTTCATCCCGGATCTCTGGGCGTAGGACGGTTCCGTCGTCTCAACGCTACTGGGCCTGCTACACAGGGCGTACACCAGGTTCACCATGCGGACGCCGACACGCCCGAAAAGTGAGAGATCTTCGTCACTTCCCCATGTCGTCATTTCAGGCATGAAGACTGAAAGGGAACTTCACCTCACAGACGCCCGCGGGCGTTACTCCGTCAGCCTCGCCACCAGCGCGGCCGACGTGCAGGCGGCCCAGCGGCTGCGCTACGAGGTGTTCGCCGGGGAGATGGGCGCGCGGCTCGACTCCCCGGTCTCCGGGCTCGACGCCGACCGGTTCGACGCCTACTGCGACCACCTCATCGTGCGCGCGGGCACCGAGGTCGTCGGCACCTACCGGATGCTGCCTCCGGGACGGACCGACCGCCTCTACTCCGAGGGCTACTTCGACCTCGCCGGACTGTCGCCGGAGATCCGGAGCGGTCTCGTGGAGGTGGGCCGCACCTGCGTGCGCGCCGACCACCGCAGCGGCGCGGTCATGGGCCTGATGTGGGCCGGCATCGCCCACTACATGGTCGGCGGCGGCCACACCTGGCTCGCCGGGTGCTGCTCGGTCCCCCTCGACGACGACGGCACGACCGCCGCCGGCGTCGTCGCCAACATCGACCTCGGGCCGGCGGAGCACCGCGTCCGCCCGCACCGGCCGTGGTCGGGCGGCACCCCGCCGGAGCGGTTCGTGATCCCTCCGCTGCTCCGCGGCTACCTGCGGCTCGGCTCCTGGATCTGCGGCGCGCCCGCCCACGACACCGACTTCGGCACGGCCGACTTCTTCGTGCTGCTCTCGCTGGCCAACGTCGACGCCCGCTACCTGCGGCACTTCCTGGGAGAGGCGGCATGACCATCACGGCGCCGGTCAGGGCGCTGACGCCCTGGTTGCCGCTGGCGCCCTGCGAGCCGATCACCTGCGTGGCGCCCGCCCACCGGCCCGCCGGGATCGTCCGGCTGGCGGCCCGGCTGACCGGTGCGGTCCTGGTGCTGCTGGCCGGGGTGGTGCTGGCCCTCGTCGTCCGGTATCTGCGGCCCGGCGTCCTGGCCAGGGTGACCATGGCCTGGTCGCGGCTGCTGCTGCGGGCCCTCGGGGTGAGGGTCGCGGTGTCGCGGGGGTTCGCCTTCGTCGGCGGGGCGGCCGTGGCGGCCAAGGCCGTCTCCGACGAGGCGGGCGTCCTGCTGGTGGCCAACCACATCTCGTGGCTCGACCCGCTCGTGATGGCGGCGGTGCTGCCCTCGCGCCTGCTCGCCAAGAGCGAGATCTCCCGCTGGCCCGTCATCAGCACGCTCGTCGCGGGCTCGGGCGCCATCTTCATCGACCGCGAACGGCTCAGCCTGCTGCCCCGCACGGTCGGCGAGGTCACCGGGGCGCTGCGCGCGGGCGACACCGTCGTCGCCTTCCCCGAGGGCACCACCTGGTGCGGGCAGGACATGGGCGGCTTCCGCCCGGCCATGTTCCAGGCCGCCATCGACGCGGGCGCGGCCGTCCGTCCGGCGACGATCCGCTACCTGGAGGACGACGCCACCTCCGCCCGGCCCAGCTACGTCGGCGGCGACTCCCTGGTCGGCTCGATCGCCCGGGTCGCCTCCACCAAGCACATGATCGTCGAGGTGACGATGTTCCCGCTGGTCGCCGGGGCCGGTCAGACGCGGCGCTCGCTCGCCGGGGTGGCCGAGGCGCAGGTCAGGACCGCTCTCGGCACGTCCTTCATCGGCCCGCACTCATGAAGACGAACAAGCGACCGGGCCATGGGGCCTGATCGCCTGTCCTCGTCTTCACGATCAGTTGTTCGGCGGCGTGTGGTCGACGAACGGCGAACAGTTGCCGGGCCACGCCGGGTTCATGCCGGTGCCCGGGGTCGGGTTGACCGTGCACGACGTCTGCCGGATCACGCCGGTGGAGCTGACGACCGTGACGTGCAGGTCGTTGCCCATGACGGCGAGGGACACCCCGGTCACGTTGCCCGGGTAGTTCGGCACGGTGACGAGACTGCGCCAGCGGGGCACGGCGAGCCGCGGGTCACGGATCAGCGTGGAGCCGTCACCCGGGGCGTACCCGATGAACTTGTTGTTGCCCTGGTAGGCGCTGTCGATCGAGCTGCCCGAGCGTCCGGGAGGGCCGGGAGGGCCCTGCATTCCGGGCGGCCCGGGAGGGCCCTGCATTCCGGGCGGGCCCTGAACTCCGGGGGGGCCCTGCATTCCGGGCGGCCCGGGAGGGCCCTGCGTTCCAGCCGGGCCGGGAGGGCCCTGCATTCCGGGCGGTCCAGACGGTCCGGGCGGTCCAGACGGTCCGGGCGGTCCGGGCGGGCCGGGACGGCCCTTGCAGATCACGCACGGCGGCTTGGGCTTGTGGTGGTGGTGGCGGTCGCAGCTCCAGTGGTTGCAGCTGGACGTCTGAGCCTCGGCCACGTACTGCGGCGTCACCGGCTGGACCTCGCTCGCCTGAGCGGGCGTCGTCATGGAGAGGAGACCGCCGGCCATCAGCGCCGCCGTCGCCACAGCGGCCGCGAGGGACCCCTTGGCCGGCGGGCGCGAGGACCCGGTCGTAAGTCGGTGAATCATTGAGTGTCTCCTGGGTCGGTCTGAACGAAGCACCCCGCGCGTTCGGCCTCGCGAAGGGCGCCAAGATCAGCGATACCCGGTGACGAACGGGAATCGTGAGACGCCGGTTACCGATAGTGCAAAATGAGTGCGCAAGTACAAACCGTGACAGTTGTGGCGAATCGCCCACCGACCTTCATCCCTGGGTAGTCTTCGCCCCATGGGGTCCACGATCATCGTCAATGATCTGCGAAAACACTATGGTCAGGTGCATGCCGTCGACGGCGTCTCGTTCTCCGTCGAAGAGGGTGAGTTCTTCGGGATCCTCGGCCCGAACGGCGCCGGGAAGACCACCACCCTGGAGATCGTCGAAGGCCTGCGGCAGGCCGACTCCGGCACCGTCGAGGTGCTCGGCGAACGCCCCTGGCCGCGCAACCACAAGCTGCTGACCCGCATCGGCGTGCAGCTGCAGGCGACGTCGTTCTTCGAGCGCCTCACCGCCCGCGAGCAGATCAGGACCTTCGCCTCCCTGTACGGCACCGCCCCGAAGAAGGCCGACGAGATGCTGGCCACGGTCGGGCTGGAGGACAAGGCCGACACCCCGGCCGAGAAGCTCTCCGGCGGCCAGGCCCAGCGGCTGTCGATCGCCTGCGCTCTCGTCCACGACCCCGACATCGTCTTCCTGGACGAACCCAGCGCCGCCCTCGACCCGCAGGCCCGCCGCAACCTCTGGGACCTGCTCCGCAGGCTGAACGAGGGCGGCCGCACGGTCGTGCTGACCACCCACTACATGGACGAGGCCGAGTCGCTCTGCGACCGGGTCGCCATCATGGACCAGGGCCGGATCCTCGAATCCGGCCCTCCGGCCGCGCTGGTCCGGGGCCTCGACGCGGTCACCCGCATCAGCCTGGAGACCGGCACGATCAGCGTCGCCAAGGCCGCCGAGCTGGCCTCGCCCGACGACGTGATCGACGACGACGGCGTCTCCCTCACTATCGCCACCAGGACCCCGGCCGTCGTGCTGACCGCGCTGGCCGAGCGCCGGCTCCTGACCGGCCTCCAGGTCCGCGGCGCCACCCTCGAAGACGTCTTCCTCAACCTCACCGGCCGGGAGTACCGCGCGTGACCGCCTTCCAATCGCTGTCCCGGGCCATGCTGTTCGGCTACCTGCGGGACAAGTCGGCGCTGTTCTTCTCGATCCTGTTCCCGCTGATGTTCCTGGTCCTGTTCGGCGGCGTCTTCACCGGCAGCGGGGTCTCCAAGTCGCAGGTCGTCCAGGTCGGCGCGGTGCCGGTCCTGGACCGGGCGGCGGGGGAGCTGGGCGACGTACTGGAGATCAAGAAGAGCAACGACCTGGCCGCCGCGCAGGACGAGGTGAAGAAGGGCGACTCGGTCGCGGTCGTCACCCAGCAGGGCGACGCGCTGCGGCTCTACTTCTCGGCCGCCGACCAGGTGCGCGCGGCGACCGTCCAGGGCGTGTTCCGGCAGATCGTCACCCAGGCCAACAGCGTCGGCGTGCCGCAGAAGTACACGCTGGCCACCCAGCAGGCCGAGGACGACTCGCTCGAAGTCATCCAGTACGTCACGCCGGGCCTGCTGAGCTGGGCCATCGCCATGGGCGCGGCCTTCGGGGCGGCGGCCACCCTGGTGACGTGGCGGGAGAAGCGCATCCTGCGGCGGCTGCGGCTGGCCCCGGTCGGCACCGGGTCGATCGTCGGCGCGCGGGTCCTGGTGAGCGTGGTGATCGCGCTCATCCAGATGGCGATCTTCCTGTCGGTGGCGTCGCTGCCGTTCTTCGGGCTGCAACTGGCCGACGCCTGGTGGATGGCGATCCCGCTGATCATCGCCGGGACGCTGACGTTCATGGCGATCGGCATGGTGGCCGGCGGGCTGGCCAAGTCGGCGGAGGCCGCGGCGGGCATCTCCAACCTGATCGTGCTGCCGATGGCGTTCCTGTCGGGGTCGTTCATCCCGCTCGACTCCGCGCCCGGATGGCTGCAGACGCTGTCGAACGTCTTCCCGCTCAAGCACCTCAACCAGGGCATGGTCGAC
The DNA here is from genome assembly GCF_001570605.1 of Herbidospora cretacea. GTDB lineage: Bacteria > Actinomycetota > Actinomycetes > Streptosporangiales > Streptosporangiaceae > Herbidospora > Herbidospora cretacea. Next base: position 35,684 of record NZ_BBXG01000028.1, read on the forward strand.
GTCATGGTGCGAGGTCAGGGGGCGCTCACCGCGCTGCCCGAGCTCGGCATCGTGCTGGCGTTCGGGCTGGTCATCGGGCTGATCGCGGTCAAGATCTTCCGGTGGGACTCCATCTGAGACAGCGAGAGACCCGCCGTCGCGGCCACGACGGCGGGTCTCACGGGTGGAGCTACTTCTTCTTCACGACCGAGGTCTTGACCGGCCGCATCATCTCCCAGCCCTTCAGGTTCTGCTCGCGCAGCCGGGCCCGGTCGAGGTCCTCCGCGCCGGCGGGGATGTCGTAGACCCACGCTCCGACCTTGCCGGCCTGGGTGCCCTTGGCCGTCTTCTTGAGCTGGAACCGCAGGGTCATGTACGCGGTGTCACCGACCTCCAGGATGCTGACGTTCGGGCAGAAGAACTGCCGTCCGTCGATGTAGCACCGCATGTTCCGGTTGTCGGTGGAGTAGCCGATCCGCTTCTTCAGGTCGGCGTCCTTGGGCAGGACCCCGCCCAGTTCGAAGATGTCGGCCTTGTACGGGCCGGTGTTGGTCACCTTGAAGGCGTAGGTGACGTAGCCGCCCGGCTTCGCCTTCTTGGTGTACGACAGCGACGTGATCTTGAACAGCGACCACGGGTCGGCGGCCTTCGTCGCGGTGACGGAGGCGGCGGAGGCGGTGGAGGAAGCGGTGGTGGCCGAGGCGGCGGCAGGGGCGATCAACGCCGCCGCCGCGAGCACGGCGACCCCCGCGATCGCGCGCGTGACAGTGCGCATGAGTGTGATGTCTCCCAGGGAACAGACGGGGAGAAAGAGCCCCCGTAATACTCGAAGGGAGTTTTTACCAGTTTTTTAGCGAAGTTCGATAGATCTTTAATGTAGAGATTTAGCGCGGTCCAAGGATGAGATGGACATCCCCGAACTCGTGCCACAGATACCCGTGGGCGAGAGCGGCCTCGTACGACCTCATGACAAGGTCGGCGCCCCCGATGGCCGACAGCATCATGAGGTGGGTCGACCGGGGCTCGTGCAGCCCGGTGAGCAGGCCGTCGACGACCTTGGCCGGGTCCTCCGGCGAGACGATCCGCTCCGTCCAGCCCTCGTCGTGGCCGGTCTCCAGCGCCCGGACCACGGTGGTGCCGACCGCGATGACCCGGCCGCCGTTCTCCCTGGCCAGCGCGACCTGCCGCCGGGTGGAGGCGGGGACGGTGAAGCGTTCGGCGTAGGGCGGCTCGTCCTTCTCGGGTGAGGCCACCCCGGTGTGCAGGGTGATCGGCGCGATCGTGATCCCTCTCGCGACCAGGTCGGTGACCAGGCGGGTGGTGAACGGGCGGCCGGCGCTGGGCATCTCGGCGCTGCCGGGGATCGTGCCGAAGACGGTCTGGTAGTCGTCGATCGGCCAGTCGCGGTCGACGTAGGAGTAGCGGATCGGGGCGCCGTACCGCTGGAGGTAGGCGATGACGTCGGTGTCGAGCCGCGCCTTCCACAGGCGCGGGGTGAAGCGCTCGGCCAGCCGCAGTGTGGCCCCGCCGGGGAGCGGCAGCCACTCGCCCGGCGCGCCGCCCTTGTAGGTGGTGCCCCCCGGGCACCGGAGCTCGACCAGCCACTCTCCCCAGGGCAGCTCGGTCGAGAAGTGCACCCAGAGCCGGTCGAGCTTCACCGAGGCCGGCAGAGTGCGCGAGTTGTTCACCACCACGAGATCGCCGGGATCGAGCAGTTCCGGCAGGTCATTGAAGGCATGGTGGGTGATCTCGCCGGTGTCGCGGCGCGAGACCATCAGCTTGACCAGGTCGCGCGCCTCGGGCGGCCGGTGGGCCTCGTTGACCGAGGGGAGGGCGAAGTCGATGCTCATGCCAGGCTCCCCCGGGTGTGCCGCCCGCTGGCCCGGCGCTCGGTGACCAGTTTGACGATCAGCGGGGCGACCTCCTCGGGCAGCGGGGCCTCGCCGGCCTCCTGCGGACCGACCGCGTCGGCCAGCATCCGGGTGCGCATCTCGCCCGGGTCGATCCACCACACGGCCAGGTCCGGCTCCTCGGCGGCCAGCACGTGGGACACCCGCTCCAGCGCGGCCTTGGTGGCGCCGTAGCCGCCCCAGCCCTCGTAGGCCTCGACGGCGGCGTCGGACGAGATGTTGAGGACCGCTCCCCGGTTCCGCCGCAGCGCGGGGAGGACCGCCTGGGTCAGCGCCAGCGGCGCGACCACATTGGTCTCCAGCAGCTCCCGCAGCGTGGGGATCGGATAGTCGCCCAGCCGCGGCAGCGGCACCGCTCCCAGCCCACTGGCGTTGTTCACCAGCAGATCCAGGTCCTGTACGGCCTCCGCCAGCCGCAGACGATGCGCAGGGTCGGTCACGTCCCCCGGAATCGCGGTCGCGCCCAGCCGGTCGGCCGCGGCCGAGAGGTCGCCGGCCCCCCGGGCGGTCAACGTGAGGGTCCAGCCGTCCTTGGCCAGTTCGGTGGCCAGCGCCAGCCCGAGGCCCCGGGACGCGCCGGTGATCAGTGCGTTCTTCATGGCTCAACGCTAGGAATCGCGGCCTTTCACCACATCGGGCCCGGGACGGGCCGGTCCTAGGCCTTCCGGCATAGGTCTTAGGGTGAAGCCGTGCGGCAAAGTCAGGACGCCCTGCTGCAAGCCGTCAGCTCGGCCGTCCTCGCGGTCACCCGGCACCTGTCCCCACGGGAGGTGCTGCAGGTCATCGTGCGCTCGGCCAGGGAACTGCTCGACGCGCGCTACGCCGCGCTCGGCGTCCCCGACGACGACGGCAGCTTCGCCGAGTTCGTCGCCGACGGCATCACCCCCGAACAGTGGGCCGCCATCGGCCCCACCCCCCGGCAACACGGCCTGCTGGGCGCGATGCTGCGCGAGGGCACCCCGGTCCGGCTCGGCGATGTCCGGCGCGACCCCCGGTTCGACGGCTGGCCGAAGGCCCATCCCGTGCTGAAGGACTTCCTCGGCGTCCCCATCCAGGACGGCGACCAGGTCCTCGGCATCATCTTCCTGGCCAACAAGGCCTGCGGCCCGTTCACGACCGACGACCAGGACGTCCTCACCCTGTTCGCCGCCCACGCCGCCATCGCGCTGACCAACGCCCGCCTCTACGAGCGCGGCCGGGAGCTCACGGTCATCGAGGAGCGCCAGCGGATGGCCCGCGAACTCCACGACGCCGTCACCCAGAAGCTCTTCTCGCTCCGGCTCACCGCCCAGGCCGCCTCGGCGCTGCTGGCCACCGATCCCGACAGGGCCGCGCGGGAGCTCGACGCCGTCCAGAGGATGGCCGGGGAGGCGCTGGCCGAGCTCAGAGACGTCATCGTCGAGCTCAGGCCGGCCGAGCTCGACAGCCACGGCCTGGTCGAGACGCTCCGCAAGAACGCCCGCCTCCTCGACCGGCTCCACTCCGCCACGATCACCTTCGAGGGCCACTTCGAGGGCGAGCTCCCGGCCGCGACCGAGGTGGCGGTGCTGCGGGTCGCCCAGGAGGCCGGGCACAACGCGCTGCGCCACTCGGGCTGCTCCTCGCTGCGGACACGGCTGTGGCGCGACCGCTCCGACCTCGTGCTGGAGGTCACCGACGACGGCTGCGGCTTCGACGGCGAGCCTGCCCAGGGCCTGGGGCTGGAGTCGATGCGGGATCGGGCGGCCGGGGCCGGTGGCAGGCTGGAGGTGATCTCCCGGCCGGGCGCCGGGACGACGGTGAGGATGGTGGTGCCGACATGATCCGGGTGCTGATCGCCGACGACCATCCGATCGTGCGCCAGGGCCTGCGCACGTTTCTCGAGGTCCAGGGCGACATCGACGTGGTGGGGGAGGCCGGTGACGGCGCGGAGGCGGTCGAGCTGGCCCGCTCGCTGTCGCCCGACGTGGTGCTGCTCGACCTGAAGATGCCCGTCCTCGACGGGCTGGGCGCGCTGGCCGAACTCGACGGAGCCGCCCGGGTGATCGTGCTGACCTCGATGACCGACCGGGGCGACGTCGCGCCCGCGATGCGGGCCGGGGCGGCCGGCTTCCTCTACAAGGACGTCGACCCGTCGGCGCTGGTGTCGGCCATCCGGGCCGTCCACGGCGGGCAGGTCGCGCTGGCGCCCGAGGCGGCCGACGCGATGCTGAAGCCGTCGGCCGAGGCGGTGGCGCTGACCGACCGGGAACGCGAGGTGCTGGCGCTGATCGCCGGCGGCCGGTCCAACCGGGAGATCGCGCGGGCACTCGACGTGGCCGAGAAGACCGTCAAGACGCATGTGTCCAACGTGCTGATGAAGCTCGGCGTACAGGACCGCACCCAGGCCGCCCTGTACGCCGTCAGGCACGGGCTCGGTTAGGTGCCCTTCTTGCGGTTGCGCGTGGGGGCGCGGTCGGGCTTGGGCGGCGGCGGGGGCGGCGGCACGTAGACGTGCGTCGGCTTGGTGTTCTTCTTCTTCACCGTCGGGGCCACGATCTTGGTCTTGACCGTCTTGAGGAACGACCAGCCCTTGATGCCGAGGTCGCGCAGCCTCCGCTCGTCGAGGTCGCCCGCGCCCGTGGGCACGTCATAGGTGATGGCGCCCAGCTTGGCGGTGGCGGTGCCGCGCGTCTTCTTGTTCAGCGTGACCTGGACGGTCAGCCACGCCGAGTCGGTCTGCCAGTCCTCTTCCGGGTTGGGGTAGAGGATGTCCGGGGTCCAGCACCAGAACTCGTTGCCCTCCCACGTGCAGGAGGTGCCCTTCGGGCCGTTCCACTTGAGGGTGCTGACGATGCCCTTCGGCAGGTAGCCCCCGATCCAGAAGTAGTCGGCGCTGTGCGGGCCGACGTTGGTGATCTCGAAGTAGTAGGTGATCTTGGCCCCGGCCTTCACCTTCTTCGGATAGACGACGTGGTGCACCGCGAAGTTGGCGAAGGGGTCGGCCTTCGCGGCCTTGGCGGTGACGGCCGTCTGAGCGGGCGCGGCGTTCGCGGGAAGGCTCACCGCGAGCGGCGCTAAAAGCATGAGTCCGGCGGCGATGCCGGATGTTCTGCGCATGAAAATCTCCGTTGGACAAGACATGGCAATCCCCGTATGTCTAGACCAATATCACTTTGGAACGGTTGAGCACTACTAGACTTCGCGTACAGTTGATCGTTTTGCACGGGGGAGAACCGCAGTGCCGCCTACATCGCCATTACGGCCTGGCGAGCCGACTGAGCTGGGGGTCTACCGCATCACCGGGCGCCTTGGGGAGGGCGCTCAGGGTGTGGTTTACGCCGGTACCGCACCGGACGGCACACCGGTCGCGATCAAACTGTTGCGCGTTACGGACGCAATCGACGCAGACTCGTTCCTGCGTGAGGTGTCGGCCGCGCGCCGGGTCGCGCAGTTCTGCACCGCCCAGGTCCTCGGCGCCCACATGGACGGCGACCGGCCCTACATCGTCTCCGAACTCGTCGACGGGATCTCGCTCCAGCGGGTCGTCCAGCAGGAGGGCCCCCGCACCGGCGGCAACCTCCACCGGCTGGCGGTCGGCACCATCACCGCGCTGGCCGCGATCCACCGGGCGGGGATCGTCCACCGCGACTTCAAGCCGTCGAACGTGCTGCTGGCCCAGGACGGGCCGCGGGTGATCGACTTCGGCATCGCGCGGGCGCTCGACTCGTCGTCGACGCTGTCGAGCGGGGTCGTGGGGACCCCGGCGTACATGTCGCCGGAGCAGATCGAGGCCAAGCGGGTCGGGCCGCCGTCGGACATGTTCAGCTGGGCCGTGACGATGTTCTACGCGTCGACCGGGCGGCCCGCGTTCGGCCACGACAGCCTGCCCGCCGTGCTCTACCGGGTCATGAACGACACCCCCGACGTCTCGACGCTGCCCGACCTGCTGCGCCCGGTCGTCGAGGCCAGCCTCGACAAGCAGGCCGACAACCGCCCGACCGCCAGCGAGGCCCTGTTCGCCCTCCTCGACCACCAGGTCGACGACGACCTCGACAAGTCCCTCCTGGCCGGCCTCAACGCCGCCTCCCGGAACGGCAGGAACGCCAAGAAGGACGCCGCGCCCCCCGCGCGCCCATTCGTCCCTGCCCCGCCGCCATCAGCAGATTCCGATACGCCCCCACCGGTGACGCCGGGCTTCGCCCCACCGGACCCCCAGGCCCCCCACCTCCAGCCCCCGGCCCAGAGCTATCCGCCCCCGGGATACCAGCCCGCTCCGGGCCAGGCCTACCCGCCGCCCTACCAGGGACAACCCGGCCCGAACCAGAGCTACCCGCCGCCGGGCCACCACCCGCAGCCGCCGGTCCAGAGCTTCCCGCCGCCGGGTTACCAGCCCCCTCCCGGCGCGAACCACCCGCCGCCGGGACATCAGCCTCCTCCGGGGCCGCCCTACCCGCCGCCCTACCAGGGGCAGTCGCACCAGAGCCTCCCGCCGACCGCACCGTCCAAGAAGAAGAAGGGCAAGGAGCCGCAGCCGGTCGACTCCGACGCGACCACCTTCCACCCCCGCCCCGACCCCACCGGCGGCTGGCTGGGGGAGGCTCCGCCGACGAAGAGCAGGGCGGGGCTGGTCACCGGCGTGCTCGTCGGCGTGCTCGCGGTGGCGGCCACCGCGCTGTTCCTCGTGCCGAACATCTTCAAGGGTGACGACGAGCCGGAGACCGTCCCGGCCGCCGCCCAGGGCGGGGTCACCCAGGAAGCGGTCGTCGACCTGCCGGCCACGACGGCCTCCGCACCGGTCCCGTCGCCGGTCGCGGCGTCCCTGTCCCCGGCGCCCTCGCCGTCGCCCAGCCCCACGGCGACCGCGGCTCCGGTCCCCGCGCTCGGCAAGCAGGACGGGAGCTCGCTGGCCGGTCACCGGAGCTCGATCTACTCCGTCGCCGTCGGCGGCGACAAGGACAAGCCTGTCGTCGTCACCGCCAGCGTCGACCGGTCGGTCCGGATGTGGAACGCCGAGTCGCACAAGGCGCTCGGCAAGCCGATCTACGCCCACGGCGACTGGGTCTACGCCGTCGCCACCGCCGAGGTCAACGGCCGCCCGCTCGCCGTCACCGGCAGCCGCGACGGCTCGGTCCGCGTCTGGGACGTCGAGAAGCGCAAGGCCGTCGGCGGCGGCCTGTGGGGCCACGGCAACTCGGTCTACACGGTCGCCATCGGCAAGGTCGGCAGCAAGTGGGTGGCCGCCTCCGGCGGCGCCGACGGCCGGATCCGGCTGTGGGACCTGAAGACCCGCCAGCCGATCGGCGGCGCCATCAGGGCCCACCGCAAGGACGTCAACTGGCTGGCCTTCGGCCAGGTCGGCGACCGCGCCGTCATCGTCTCGGCCAGCGAGGACGAGAGTCTCAAGGTCTGGGACGCCTCGTCCAGGAAGCAGTACGGCAAGACGTTCAAGGGCCACGGCAAGCCCGTCTACTCCGTCGCCACCGGCGAGGTCGACGGCAGGGCCGTGGCCATCTCCGGCGGCGAGGACAACAAGATCCGCGTCTGGGACCTGAAGACCGGCAAGCAGATCGGCAGGTCCCTGACCGGCCACAAGGACAACGTCTACTCGCTGGCCTTCCGCGAGATCGGCGGCCACCCGATGGCGGTCTCCGGCTCCACCGACGGCACGCTCCGGCTGTGGGACCTGGCGGAGTCGGAGGAGGTCGGCAAGCCGGTGAAGGCCCACGACGGCAAGAACGTCTACTCGGTCGCCTTCACCGAGGTCGACGGGAAGACGCTGGTCGTCTCGGCCGGTGAGGACAAGCGCGTCCGGTTCTGGAAGCTGGCCGGCTAGAGCCGGGCCAGCTCGTCGGCCGACAGCCGCAGCGCCCCTGCGGCCATGTTCTCGGCCAGATGGCGGGGGTTCCCGGTGCCCGGGATCGCCAGCACGTGAGGCCCCTGCCCGAGCGTCCAGGCCAGCCTGACCTGCGCGGGCGTCGCGCCGTGGGCGCGGGCCACCGCGAGCACCTCCGGGTTCTCCGCCGCGGTCGCCCCCGCCTCCCGCCCGGCGCCCGCGACGGCGAAGAACGGCACGAAGGCGATGCCCTGCTCCCCGCAGCGCCGGAGCAGCTCCCGGTCCCCGGGCGGCGCGCCGACGCCGAACGGGTTCTGCACGCACACCACCGGCGCGATGGCCCGAGCCTCGGCCAGGTGGGCGGCCGTCGCGTTGGACAGCCCGAGGTGGCGGATCAGACCGGCGTCGCGGAGCTCGGCCAGCGCGCCGAAGTGGTCGCCGACCGAGCCGTCGCGGCGGCTCGGCGGGACGCGCAGGTTCACCACGTCGAGGTGGTCGCGCCCGAGCTGGCGCAGGTTCTCCTCGACCTGGCCGCGCAACTGCTCCGGCGTTGCCCACCACCAGGCCCCCGACGGGTCGCGCCCGGCCCACACCTTGGTGGCGATGACGAGATCGTCGGGATAGGGGGCCAGCGCCCGGTTGATCAGCTCGTTGGCCGACAGGCGCGGCGAGAAGTAGTAGGCGGCGGTGTCGATGTGGTCGACCCCGAGTTCGATCGCCCGCCGCAGCACGGCGATCGAACGGTCGCGGTCGGCCGGGACGCCGGGCCCGAAGGCGACGCTTCCGGTCAGGCGCATCGCGCCGAGGCCGATCCGGTTGACGGTCAGATCGCCGAGATTCCAGGTGGAGGTGGTCATAAAAAAAGCCTCCCCGGCAGGGGAGGCTTAAGGGTTCGTGATCATTTTAGCAGGTCAGGCGCTGAGCTGCTCCAGGATCGCGTGGTGGGCGGCGACGCGCGCGCGGCGTACGGCATGGTCGAGGGCCTTGAGCGCCTCGCGGCGCGAGGCGACCTGGCCGGAGGTCAGCCCGCGCTCCTCGGCCAGCCGCAGCGCGAGCGCGAGGCGGGCCGCCAGATGGCCGACCCGGTGGGCGCGGCCGGGGTAGCCCGGCGCCAGCGCGCCGTCGACGTGGTCGAGCGCAGGGAAGCCCTGCATCGGCCCGTCGACCGAGGTCAGCGCGTCGGTCGCCGACCGCATCGCGGCCGACAGGGCGCGCTCGGCGTCGGCCAGCTGCGGCACGTCGGCGTCGGCGACGTGGGCGTCGTGGACCGTCCAGCGGATGCCCGAGTAGGACGACCCGCGCCGGTCGGGCGAGGGCACCAGCCCGAACCGGCGGGCGCCCAGCACCGCGATGACGGCCTGGCCCGCTTCGAGCGCGGCCCCGTTGAAGACCGGCGGGCCGGTGAGCCCCAGAAGGTCCCCCGGGATCGGCAGAGCCAGCCGGAACGACGTCAGCCCGGTCGCCCGCAGCTGCGCGAGAAAAACCCGCAACGGCGACTCGCCAGTGATATCCGTCACGATCTGGGGGCCGGCCGACCGCTCAAGCGCGTCGACGGCGTCGTCGAGACCGGTGTGGCCGGTCAGCCAGGCGTTCCCCCAGGAGACCAGGGCCGCCGAGATCGGTGAATCGGTGCGCACCCCAACCACGATAAGGCAATAGATTTTACGCGGACGGATTCGGACGTGAGGGGGATCGTCGTGGGCGGTCAGGTGCTCAACATGCGTGGCGTGGCCATCCGGCGCGACGGCGCGGTCCTGGTGCGCGACATCGACTGGGCGGTGGCCGAAGACGAGCGCTGGGTGGTCATCGGTCCCAACGGCGCCGGCAAGACCACGCTGCTGCAGATCGCCGCCGCGCTGCTGTTCCCCACCGACGGCTCGGTCGACATCCTGGGCGAGCGCCTCGGCCAGACCGACGTGTTCGAGCTGCGCCCCCGCATCGGCCTGGCCAGCTCGGCCCTGGCCGAGAAGGTCCCGGCCGAGGAGAAGGTCATCGACCTCGTCCTCACCGCCTCCTACGCCATCCTCGGCCGCTGGACCGAGGAATACGACTCCCACGACGTGACCCGGGCGGTCGAGCTGATCGACCAGCTCGGCTGCGCCCACCTGATCCGCCGCCGGTTCGGCACCCTGTCCGAGGGGGAGCGCAAGCGCGTGCAGATCGCCCGCGCCCTGATGCCCGACCCCGAGCTGCTGCTGCTCGACGAGCCGGCCGCCGGCCTCGACGTCGCCGCCCGCGAAGACCTCGTCCGCCGTCTGTCCCAGCTCGCCCAGGACCCCAAGGCGCCCACGATGGTGCTGGTGACCCACCACGTCGAGGAGATCCCGGCCGGGTTCACCCACGCGATCATGCTGCGGCACGGTTCGGTCGTCGCCCAGGGGCCGATCGACTACGTCATGACGGGCGACAACCTGTCGAAGACGTTCGGGGTGCCCTTGGGACTGGAGAGGAACGCGTCCGGCCGCTGGTACGCCCGGCCATTCTGATATTTCGTTTCTCATCCTCTTGTAAAGCGGCGTCCAAATATCATTTACTCCAGTCGGCACAGACTGGAGTGGACGTATGACCCAGCTCGTCATCACCTTCGCCGTGGTCCTTCTCGCCGCGTTCGCACTGGCCCGGACGATTCGCATCGTGCCGCAGGCGACCGCGAGAATCGTCGAGCGGTTCGGCCGATATCACCGCACCCTGAACGCGGGGCTGAACATTGTCGTGCCGTTCATCGACCGCATCAAAGTCGAGGTGGACCTGCGCGAACAGGTCGTGACGTTCCCTCCCCAGCCGGTCATCACCTCCGACAACCTGGTCGTCTCCATCGACACGGTCATCTATTTCCAGGTGACCGATCCGAAGGCGGCGACGTACGAGATCGCGAGTTTCATCGTCGCGGTCGAGCAGCTGACCGTGACGACCCTGCGCAACGTGGTCGGCGGCATGGACCTCGAACGGACCCTCACCTCCCGCGAGGAGATCAACACCGAGCTGCGCGGGGTGCTCGACGACGCGACCGGCCGCTGGGGCATCCGGGTCAACCGGGTCGAGCTCAAGGCGATCGACCCGCCCGCCTCCATCCAGGACTCGATGGAGAAGCAGATGCGCGCCGACCGTGACAAGCGCGCCGCCATCCTCACCGCCGAGGGCAACAAGCAGTCGGCCATCCTCACCGCCCAGGGCGAGCGCGAGGCGGCCGTTCTGAAGGCGCGCGGCGAGGCCGAGGCCGTGGTGCTGCGGGCCCAGGCCGACGCGGAGGCCCGCGCGATGCGCGCCAAGGGCGAGGCCGACGCGATCGGCATGGTCTTCAAGGCCATCCACGACGGCAACCCCGACGAGAAGCTGCTGGCCTACCAGTACCTGACGACGCTGCCGCAGATCGCCAAGGGCGACGCGAACAAACTGTGGATCGTGCCCTCTGAGATGGGCAAGGCGCTCGAATCGCTGGGCGGCCTCTTCCAGCCGCCGAGCAAGCCCGACAGGGACCTGCCCGCCAAGCCCTGAGTTCCCCCCGCGTCCTGAGCTCGTACCGCTGCCGCCTAGGCTTTCGGTCAGCCGGTACGAGAAGAGGGTCAGTGACTTGACACCGTGGGAAGCGGCCGCGGTGTTCGCGGCCGGGATCGGGGCGGGCGGCATCAACGCCGTCGTCGGCTCCGGGTCGCTGATCACGTTCCCGACGCTGCTCGCGCTGGGCTATCCGCCCATCGTCGCGAACGTGTCGAACAACATCGGGCTGGTGCCCGGCGGGGTCACCGGGGTGCTCGGCTACCGGGCCGAGCTCCAGGGCCAGCGGACCCGGCTGACCCGGCTCGCCGCCGCCTCGGTCCTGGGATCCCTGGTCGGCGGGTTCCTGCTGCTGCGGCTGCCGGCCCAGGCCTTCGACGTGATCGTGCCGATCCTGATCGCCGTCGCGTGCGTGCTGGTGGTCATCCAGCCCCGGGTGGCCGGCTGGATCTCCCATCGCCGCCGCTCGGAACACGGCGGCCCGTGGCTCTGGCTGGGGGTCTTCGGGGCCGGCATGTACGGGGGCTACTTCGGCGCCGCCCAGGGGGTCGTGCTCATCGGGCTGATGGGCCTGTTCCTCGACGAGGAGCTCCAGCGGCTCAACGCGGCCAAGAACCTGCTGTCGCTGCTGGTGAACTTCACCGCGGCGGTGCTGTTCGTCGTGATCGCCGAGGTCGACTGGACCGTGGTCGCGCTGATCGCGGCCGGGTCGGCGCTCGGCGGGTTCGTCGGCGCGCGGATCGGGCGGCGCATCCCCTCGCCGATCCTGCGCGGGGTGATCGTGGTCGTCGGGATCGTGGCGATCGTGAAGTTGTTGGCTTGATTTATGCGTACAAATTATCGAAAACGGGTATGAAAGCCCATGTGAAAGGCGATCGCGTAGAAATCGTCATCGATGCCGGAGGCACTCCCCGAACCTACGAAGTCATCGCGACGAAGGCCGGCCGCCGGGTCGAGGTGACCACCGGCCGGGGCGTCGTCGAGGTCTCCGAGGTGACCAGGAACGGCACTCCGGTCCGCACCGCCCGGTTCATGCAGAGCCGGGTGCTCGCTCTCGTGGAGCACCCGATCGACGCTAGTGAGCCGGCCTGACCTGAACCACGCCGTCGCGGCGGACCCGCGTCTCGAACGAGGGTTGCCGCGCCGTCGCCGGGCCGTGGATCACCGCGCCGTCGGCGATCCTGAACACGCTGCCGTGCCACGGGCACACCACGCACGGCTCGCCGTTCTCGACCGTCACCCGGCCCTGGTGGAGCGGCCCGGCCAGGTGGGAACACCCGTCGGCCAGAACCGTCACGCCCTCGCCCAGGCGCAGCACGAACAGGTCGATGTAACCGAGCCTGCGGGCCACCGGACGGCCGTTGGGCAGGTCGCTGATCGGGCCCAGGTCGTGCCAGCCGGTCGGCACCAGGTGGCTGACCTGCTCGGCGTGGTTGGCCCCGGCGGCGAGCCGGTAGGCCAGGTGGCCACCCAGGTAGGCGCCCGCGCTCGCGGCCATCAGACCGGCCGTGGCGAAGAACCGGCCCGCCTTCTCGCGCCCGGCGATCCGGAAGGCCAGCGACCCGGCGTAGAGGCCGAAGGCGGTGGCGTTGGCGACGGCGTGCACGAACCCGACCCTCTGCTGCTCACGGTGGAGCGTCGACCAGTCGGTCACGCCCGCCGCCGCGGTCGGGAGGGCGGTGGCCAGGCCCGCCGCCAGCACGGTCCGGGCGGCCATCGGGTCGGCCTTGGCGGCGTCGAGGATGGCGGTGGCCACGAAACAGCCCACGGCCACCGTCGCCAGCGGCGGATGCACCGGATGGCCGATCGGCACGCCGTGGAGCGCGTCGCGCACCCAGCCGGGCCCGATCCGCGCTCTCACGGCCTTGGCGAGCCCTCTGATCGGCCTGTCGAGCGTCGTCGCGTGTTCAAGCCGGTCCAGCAGGTCGCCGCCGCCGTTGCCGCTTTTGCGAGGCTTGGCGGACTTCTCGGTGGATCTGTCCATCGATGTCACCCCCTGACACGACGTACCCGGCCTGTCAGGAGACGAACGTCATCGCGCGAGGTGACCTCTGAGCACGGAGGTCTCCACCAGGTCGTGGGCGTAGGCGCCCAGCGTGGGGGAGCCCTCGGCGATGATCGCGACGTTGGCGAGCACCTGGGAGGCGGTGACCTTGTACAGGGCCCAGGTGCCGCCGTCGTTGTGGTGGTTGGCCATGATCGGCGCGAGCCGGTCGAGGGCCTTGGCGTAGCGCGACTCCGGGGTCTGCCGCGCCTCGAACTCGTCCCAGAGCTCCCGCAGGGGCTCGGCCTGGTCGCTGGGGAGTAAACCGAAGATCCGGTCGGCGGCGGCCCGCTCCGCCGCCTCCTGGGCCTCGACCGCCACCCGGTCGTAGATGAAGGTGTCACCGGCGTCGATCTCGACGATGTCGTGGACGAGCAGCATGCGCACCACCCGGTCGATGTCGGTGCCGGCCGGGGCGTGCTCGGCCATCACCAGCGCCCAGACGCCGAGCTGCCACGAGTGCTCGGCGTCGTTCTCGCGACGCGACCCGTCGATGAGGGTGTTCCGGCGGATGACACGCTTCAGCTTGTCGATCTCCACCACGAAGGCGAGCTGAGCGTCGAGGCGATCCCGGTGCTGCGCGATGGTCACCGCGCCACCCTATTCTCTGGTGATCAAACGCGGCACAGGATCACCGGAACACCGTTGAACACGGCATTCCCGGACAGCGGATCGATGACCTTTTCATCCGTCAGCACGTTGACGTTCACTCCGGCGTTCCCGGAGGCCACCTTCTGCGGCACCCCGTCGTGCCCCCAGCCGTGCGGCAGGCTCACCACGCCCGGCATGATCGTGTCGGTCGGTTCGAGCTGGACGGTCAGTTCGCCCGCTTCCGAGCGGATGAGGGCGTGGTCCGCCAGGCCGAGCCGTTCGACGTCGGCGGGGTTGATCTGGAGGGTGCACCGGTTCGTGCCGCCGACCAGCGGGGCGATGTTGTGCAGCCACGAGTTGTTGGACCGCAGGTGCCGCCGGCCGATGAGCACGAACTCGGGCCTTGCCTCGTCGAGGCGGCGCCGGAGCCTCTCGACGTCCTCGACGATCTCCGGCGGGGCGAGCTCGACCTTCCCGGAGGCCGTGGTGAGGATCTCCGGCAGCCGGGGCACCAGAGGGCCCAGGTCCAGGCCGTGGGGGTGCTCGTCGCGGAGTTTGCGCAGCGTGAGGTCGCCGCCGTTCCATTTCCCGTACGGCCCCAGCCGGAGCATGGCGTCCAGCCGCCGCTCCGCCCCGCTGTCCCCGTCGAGCTCGGCCGGGTCGTGGTCGCCGATCATCTGCCCGATGATCAGATCGTCGACGCCGGAGAAGCCGGAGGCGATGGTGATCAGCTCGGCCATGATCTCCGCCTCCGACGGCCCTTCGGAGGCCAGGACGGGCGGGGAGTAGCGGGCGTAGTTGCGGACCGCGAAGTTGAGCAGGGCGAAGTCGTAGTGGCCGGTGGCGAGGAGCCGCGGCGGCGGCAGAATCACGTTGGCGTGCCGCGTCGTCTCGTTGAGGTAGATGTCGACGCTGACCATGAAATCGAGCTTCTCCAGCGCCCTGGCCACCCGGGCCGCGTTCGGCGCCGAGCTGGCCGGGTTCCCCGCCACGGTCACCAGGGCGCGGATCCTCCCCTCGCCGGGGGTCTCGATCTCGTCCGCCAGGGTCGCGACGGGGAACTCGCCGTTGGTCTCCTTCAGGCCGCGGACTCGGCTGGTCCATCTCCCGGTCCTGTACGGCTTGCGCCTGCGCGGCCCCTCCGTCGCGGGCGTCGGGAACATCGCCCCACCCGGCCGGTCGAGGTTGCCCGTGAGGACGTTCAGCACGTCGACCAGCCACTGGGTCACCGTGCCGAACTCGGCGGTGCAGGTCCCGATGCGGGCGTACACGGCGGCGCTCGGCGCGGCGGCCAGCGCCCGCGCGAGCCGCACGGTGACCTCCGCCGGGACGCCGCAGGCGGCCTCCACCACCTGCGGCGGGAAGTCCTTGACCGCCGCCTCCACCTCCGCCAGCCCCTCGACCGGCAGCGCGACCGTCACCAGATCCTCGGCGAACAGCGTGTGCGCGATCCCGGCCAGCAGGAACGCGTCGGTGCCCGGCTTGACGAACACGTGCTCGTCGGCCAGCTCGGCGGTCCGCGTCCGGCGCGGATCGACCACGGTCAGCCGCCCGCCCCGCCTGCGCAGGGCCTTGAGCCGGCCGGGGAAGTCGGGCGCCGTGCAGAGGGAGCCGTTCGACTCCAGGGGATTGGCCCCGAGCATCAGCAGGAAGTCGGTCCGGTCGAGGTCGGGCACCGCGATCGTCATCTGGTGGCCGAACATGAGCCCCGAGGCGACGTGCTTGGGCATCTGGTCGGCCGTGCTGGCCGAGAAGACGTTCCGGGTGCCCAGCGCCCTGACCAGCGCCCCGCCGTAGAGGGCGCCGGCCATGCTGTGGGCGCTGGGATTGCCCAGGTAGATGGCCCGCTCGGGTCCCGAGACGTCCTTCAGGCCCTTGGCGACGGCCGCGAAGGCCTCCGGCCAGCTCACCTCGCGCCACTGGTCACCCTCGCGAACCAATGGTGCCGACAGCCGGTCGGGGTCTTCGTCGAGCCGCCCGAGCGAGGCCCCCTTGGGGCAGATGAAACCCTGGGAGAACGGGTCGTCCCGGTCACCGGTCACCCTGGTGACGCGCGTTCCGTCGAGGGTGATCGTGAGACCGCAGACGGCCTCGCAGAGCGGACAGGTGCGGTGGACGGTCGTCATGAATCTCATCGTGCGCTGTGAACCGGAGGGGGCGGAAGCCCCAGAACGGAATAAAATTCTGCGGCCTCCGCCAACGCCCAGACGCCCCCGCGGACCGTCCGGGCCTCCCCCATGAGCCGTGCCCGGCGCCCGGTGGGCACGGCCCAGCTCAAGCGAACCGCAGTCGGCCGCAGGCCGGCCGTGGCTCGCGCTCGGAATCTGCCGCCATGTGCCGCTCAGCCGGCCAGCACGAGCCGGCCCGCCTCCTCGACCTCACGGACGACATCGAAACGGGGGTCGCGGTAGAGACGACTCCCGAAGCCCTGGCGAGTGGTGGTCCACTCCAGCTCATAGGCCCACCGGTCCTGCGCCGAACACAGCCGCCGATCGGCCCCATCACGGAGCAGTATGAGTCGGGCCTTGCATAGCAAGAGTGCGTTGGTACGGTGGAAGGGCATAGGAGACTCCTTATCGGTGGCTTCGAGTGGAGCTCTCGGGTCGGGTCGTCGGTGGCAGCCTTCGGCCCGGCCTTTTTTCATTGCCGGAAGGTCCCGGAGGCACAGAGTGTCCGGTTGGCGATCTTCTGTGAACCTTTCTATCCTGATGTTCCATCAGATGAGAATTGTCGGCAAGACACCGCGAAAGAATTTCTGCGTCTTACACTGCAAGTTCCGGTGCAAATTGCATACGATGCGAGGTAGCCCTCAAGACGAGGGCTCCCGGTCCAGCATGATCAAGGACAAAGGGGACAAGCATGGCAGAAAAGTCTGTCACGCCCCGTCGCCAGCGTCTCGGTCAGGTCCTGAGGACCCTCCGCGAAGCCACTGGCAAGACGGGGAGTCAATCAGCCGATGAGCTGGGCTGGTCAGCCGCCAAGGTCAGTCGTATCGAGACCGCACTGACGCTTCCAAGCGAGGACGACATCACCACCCTGATCGATCATTACGGGGGTGATGAGGCGACCCTTCGCGAAGCGCTCAATCTTCGCCATGCCGCTACCCAAAAAGGGTGGTGGGAGAAATACAGCGACTCCCTAGATCAGGGCTACCTCGCGTTCATTGGCCTTGAGGCCGAAGCGACAGAAATGCGTAACTGGGAACCGATGGTGTTCCCGGGGCTGTTGCAGACGGCAGCATACGCGCGCTCCCTTGTGGGAAACACGATCCATCCGAAGATTCCGCCGGCGTTCGTTCGAGACCGGGTAGAGGTGCGATCGCGACGGCAGCAGCTTCTGCTGCATGGAGACAAGCCTCTTCGATTCAAGGCGATCTTCGATGAATCGGTGCTCAAGCGCGAGATCGGCGGATCCGAAGTGATGCTGGAGCAGTTGCGGCATGTGCTCGATCTGGCGTCTCTTCCCCATGTGGAGATTCGGATCAACGCTCTGAACACCCCGGTGCCCGCGCCCTGGGGTTCCTTCGTGCACCTCCGATTCAGTGACTTCCCCGACATCGTCTACCTGGAGGACCCCGATGGTGGACGGTTCTGGAGTGACCCCGAACGGGCCTTCTCTTACGAGAGCTCCTTCGAGGAACTTGCGGATGCGGCTCTCGATGGATCTGCCTCAAGGCGGCTGATTGAAGAGACGATTGCGCAATGGCGAGCGTAGAGCGCCCCAGTGTGCGGACAGGATTCGATCAGTCAATGGACATCAACGGTGCTGTCTGGAAGAAGAGTTCCTGGAGTGCCAACGGCAACTGTGTCGAGGTTGCCCAGCTCGGTACCGATCGAGTCGGAGTTCGCGACAGTAAAGATGTGCAAGGTTCGCCGCTCGTCTTCACCTCCGAGGAGTGGCGGGCATTCGTCGGTGGTGTGAAGGACGGAGAGTTCGACTTGTAGCGGTGCGCCGCCACAGTGCGCCGCCACGGTGCGCCCAGTGATGCCGGGTCCGGTTGTGTCTCCGGGTGCATGGCCGGACCTCACAGTCACCCTGGCGATATTGAATGGTATTGACCCCTTTGTCATTCTGGCGTTGACCAAGACGAAAAGGGGTGGGCCGTGTCGAATGTCGACATGTCCGATGCCGTCTGGCACAAGAGCAGCTTCAGCACCAACGGCAACTGTGTTGAAGTCGCTCGGGTTGCAGGGAGCCACACCGCACTACGCAACAGCCGGGACCCCGATGGGCCCGTACTGGTGTTCACCGAAGCCGAGTGGAACGCCTTCCTCCAGGGTTTGGCGGTTGGAGAGTTCGACTGAGGCCTGACGTGACATCGGCCCGCACTCCTCGGTGGGGAGGAGGCGGGCCGTACTCATTTCCCTAGGAGATTCCCAGGCCGCGGGCCACGCCCTGCCCCAGGTCCTTGTGGACGTTGGTCCAGTACTCCACCACCCGCTTCTGCACCTCAGGCGTCATCTCCGGCGCCGACGCGTGCCCGACGATGTTGCTCGTCAGGTTCGCCCTGTCCTCGTCGCTCAGCACGTTCTCCCACAGTGCCCTCGGCTGCACGAAGTCGTCGTCCTCGGCGTGCGGACGGTAGGCGGAGCGCATGATCTCGCCGGTCACCTGGTAGGTGTCGCCCGCGTACAGGTCCTCGAGGGCCGCGGGGCCGTTCACGCTGTTGGGCGCGTACACGGGATCAGGCATGTTGGCGTACCGCATCGCGCCGTCGCGGTTGTAACTGTGGACCGGCACCTTCGGCGCGTTGATGGGCAGTTGCTGGTAGTTGGGCCCGATCCGGTAGCGGTGCGTGTCCGGGTAGGAGAACAGCCGGCCCTGGAGCATCTTGTCCGGTGAGGGGCCGATCCCGGGCACGAAGTTCGACGGCTCGAACCCGGCCTGCTCCACTTCGGCGAAGTAGTTCTCCGGGTTCCGGTTCAAGGTGAACCGGCCGATGGTGATCTCCGGGTAGTCGGCGTGCGGCCACACCTTCGTCAGGTCGAACGGGTTGAAGCGGTAGTCGGCCGCCTCCTCGAACGGCATGATCTGCACGTTCACCTGCCACGACGGGTGGTCGCCGCGCTTGATGGCGTCGTACAGGTCACGGATGTGGAAGTCGGCGTCCTGGGCGACCATGGCGCCCGCCTCGGCGTCGGTGAAGTTCTTGATGCCCTGTTCGGTGCGCAGGTGGTACTTGATCCAGAACTTCTCGCCGGCCGCGTTGTACCAGAGGAAGGTGTGCGACCCGAAGCCGTGCATGTGCCGCCACGACGCCGGGGTGCCCCGGTCGCTCATCAGGAACGTCACCTGGTGGGCCGACTCCGGTGACAGGGTCCAGAAGTCCCACTGCATGTTGTGGTCGCGCATGTGGTTGTCGGCGCGGCGCTTCTGGCTGTGGATGAAGTCCTGGAACTTGGACGGGTCCCGGACGAAGAAGATCGGTGTGTTGTTGCCGACGAGGTCGTAGTTGCCCTCGTCGGTGTAGAACTTGATCGCGAATCCGCGCGGGTCGCGCTGGGTGTCGGCGCTGCCGAGCTCGCCGGCGACCGTCGAGAAGCGCAGGAACAGGTCGGTCCGGGCGCCCTTCTGGAACAGCCCGGCCTTGGTGAACTGGCTGACGTCCTCGGTGATCTCCATGAATCCGTGGGCGCCGCCTCCCTTCGCGTGGACGACGCGCTCGGGCACCCGCTCCCGGTTGAACTGGGCCATCTTCTGGATCAGGTAATGGTCCTGGAGCAGGAGCGGGCCGTTCGGGCCGACGGAGAGCGAGAACTCGTCACTCGGGGCCGGGGTGCCGGAATCCGTCGTCGTACGTGGCCTGTCAGTCATCAGGTGTCCTCCAGAGCGGCTGGTCTACCACCTCTTTCCCCACCGTACGGCTGATAACTTGAATCATTCAAGTAAATGAATTGCCCTGGTTTGACCGGCAACGGTCTCCATAAGGCGCGAACCTTCATGAGATGGCATGCTCTGGACCGTGAGACGTGCAATCGCGATGTTCGCCATGGCTGTCCTGAGTGTCGGATGTGCCGCCGCCGTGGACGATCCCGGCGTCGAGCGCGTCAAGGCGCCCGAACAGCCCCAGGCGCGGGCGAGCGCGTCCCCCAAACCGGTCAAGAAGCCGTTCACCATCGCGTTCGGCGGTGACGTCCACTTCGAGGGGATCCTGCGGACGCGGCTCAACGCCAACCCCAAGACCGCGCTCGGGCCCATCGCGAAGGTGCTGTCGAAGGCCGACATCGCGATGGTCAACCTGGAGACCGCCATCACCGAGGCGGGCACCCCCGCGCCGGGCAAGCAGTACACCTTCCGCGCCCCGGCCACCGCCTTCACCGCGCTGAAGGCCGCCGGGGTCGACGTCGTGTCGATGGCCAACAACCACGGCATGGACTACATGCAGAGCGGCCTGGACGACTCCCTCGCCGCCGTCAGGAAGTCCAAGTTCCCCGTGGTCGGGATCGGGCGCAACGCCACCGAGGCCTACCGGCCCTGGCGGACCGTCGTGAACGGCAACAAGGTCGCCGTCATCGGCGCGACCCAGGTCCTCGACGCCGAGTTCATCTCCGCCTGGACCGCCACCGGCTCCCAGGGCGGTCTCGCCTCGGCCAAGGAGGAGGCCCGGCTCATCCAGGCGGTCAGGAACGCCAGGAAGAACAGCGACACGGTGATCGTCCACCTGCACTGGGGGACCGAGCTCCAGAAGTGCCCCAACGAGGCGCAGCTCTCGCTCGCCCCCAAGCTGGTCGCGGCCGGCGCCGACGTCGTGGTCGGCGGGCACGCCCACATCCTGCTCGGCGCGGGCTACCTCGACAACGCCTACATCAGCTACGGCCTGGGCAACTTCGTCTTCTACAACTGGGGCCCGGACACCGGCCGGACCGGCGTGCTGACCCTGACGATCAACGGCCGCAAGGTGATGAAGGACACCTGGACGCCCGCCCGCATCAACGGCGGCGTGCCGGTCCCGGTCACCGGGTCGGCGGGGCGGCAGGAGGTCGCCTACTGGCGTTCGCTGCGCGAGTGCACCGGACTTTCGGCCAAGCCCTGAATTTGTTAACGGGCTGGTCATGGTGCGGTGAGCCCTACCGGCACTAGCGTCGTCCCATGACGCAGCGGTCCCAGTTCATTCTCGACGTCCTGATGGCCGAGTTCGGTGACTCCATCGACCGTGAACCCGGGGCGTTCCGGGCCAAGTTCCGCAAGATGGCGGCCTCCCCGTTCGCCTTCTACCGGGGCAGCGCCTGCCTCTTCTACGCCGACCTCTCGGGTGAGCTGGCCGACGACGCGTTCCTCGACGACCTGACCCGCCGCGTCTGGATCCACGGCGACCTGCACGCCGAGAACTTCGGCACGTACATGAACTCCTCCGGCCGCCTGGTCTTCAACGTCAACGACTTCGACGAGGCCTATGTGGGGCCGTACATCTGGGACCTGAAGCGGTTCGTGGCCAGCGTCGCCCTGATCGGCTACGCCAAGGCGCTGTCCGACGACGTCATCAGCGAGCTGGTGCGGGAGTTCGCCGGGTCGTACCTCCACGAGCTGGGCGCGATCGCGCACGGCGGCGACGACGCCATCGGGTCGCTCACCCTGGAGACGACCACCGGGGTGCTCCACCGGGTCCTGCAGACCGCACGGCTGAACACGCGGGTCTCCCTGCTCGACGAGGAGACCACGATCGAGAACTTCGAGCGCCGCTTCGCCGTCGCCGACAACCGCCACCCGGTCGACGACGCCACCCGCGACGCCGTGCTGGCGGCCTACGAGGAGTATCTGGCCACGCTGCCGTCGCCGCTCAACCCGATCGAACACCACGTGAAGGACGTCGTCCTGCGCCACGGCATCGGGATCGGGTCGGCGGGGCTGCCGTCGTACAACCTGCTGCTCGAAGGGCACACGCAGGCGCTGGAGAACGACGTGATCCTGTACATGAAGCAGGCCCAGGTCCCGGCGGTCGCCCGCTACATCGACGACGAGAAGGTCCACGGCTACTTCAGGCACCAGGGCCACCGCACCGCCGAGTCGCAGCGCGCCCTCCAGGCCTACGCCGACTCCTGGCTCGGCTACGCCACCCTCAACGGCGTCGGCCAGCTCGTCGCCGAGGTCTCGCCCTACTCGGCCGACCTCGACTGGAGCGACGTCAACGAGCCCGTCGAGATCGCCTCGGTGATCACCGACCTGGGCCGCGCGGTGGCCCGCATGCACTCGGTCGCCGACGACGAGTCGAGCCACGACCTGGTCGACTTCTCCACCGAGGAGGCGATCGTGGCGGCGATCGGCGGCGCCGACGACGAGTTCACCGCCCTGCTCGTCGACTTCGCCCACACCTACGGCGCCCGCGCCCGCCAGGACCACCAGCTCTTCGTGGATCTGTTCCGCAACGGCCGATTCCGCGGTCTGTAGTTCTGCGGGCAAGATAGGGAGAGTGTCCAGCCAGCCCCTTGACTACTGTGACGATGCCGGAAACTCCTCCCTCCGCCGTCAGCCGACACAGCGCCGCAGCGCGCGCCGGGTCGAGCGGATGCTCGACGCCTGCGCGGAGCTTCTGGACGAGGTCGGCTACGACGGCCTGTCGACGACCAGGATCGCCGAGCGCGCCGACGTGGCGATCGGCTCGGTCTACCAGTTCTTCCCCGACAAGCGAGCCATCAGCCAGGCGCTGACCAGGAGAAACGTCGAACTGTTCGTGGCCCGGGTGGGCCGCCGCTTCATCAGCGAGGAATACGCCGGCTGGTGGGACGCCGTCGACGCGATCATCGACGAGTACGTCGAGATGCACCGCAGCGTCCCGGGCTTCAAGTCGCTGCGGTTCGGCGACGCCGTCGACCTCAACCTGCTCGACGCGGGCACCGACAACAACACGGTCATCGCCGGCCGCCTGCGCGGGCTGCTGCTCAAGGAGTTCGGGCTGGCCGACAGCGAGGGCCTCGACACCGCCGTGCTGGTGGCCGTCGAGGGCGGCGACGCCGTCTTGAAACTGGCCTTCCGGCGCGATCCCGACGGTGACCCCGAGATCATCGCGGCGGCCAAGACCCTGGTGCGCAGCTACCTGTCCCGTCAGCTGCGCGACTTCAACGCGTCGGCCACCCGGCCGGCGCCTGCTGCTCGATCTGGCGCCTGATGATCGCCTCGACGGCCGCCGGGTCGGGCATCGGCTGACGCGGCACCACCAGAGTGATGTGTTCCAGCGCCGGCCGGCACGGCTGACGCTGGGCGTTCTGATACCGGACGTGCGCGGCGCGCAGCTCGGCGTCGCGCAGTTCGAGGGTCCGCATGTCCGCGCCCCGCGCGGCGCGGATGTCCTGCAGCTGTGCCCGCAGGCGGAGCACCTCTCTGACGGCTTGTTCGTGGGCCTCGAAACGCGCCGCGACATAACCCGCCAAACCGGGCACTATCGCCGCCGCCGTGAGCGCGCAGGCCACTGTGAAGGTCGTCTGCCTGGAAACGCCCATCGCAGTCCCGTTCCCTCCAGATGGAGCTCAGGTCCCGTCAATATGCCCGTGAGCTGGAACGACACACGCTCTGTAGATGACCTGGAGCTAATCGTTGCCAGAGGAATGCCTGCGGTTGTCCGGGCAAAGACCCGCCGCGCTCGCTAGCCTCATCCTTGTGGCACATGTGACGCGGGAGCAGCTTGATCGTCTGCTCGAACAGACCCTGCTGTCCGACGACCACGGTGCCCTGGCGCGGCGCCTCGACGAGTTGGCGCAGGGGTACGAATCAGGTGAGGTCTCCCGGGCCTACATCCTGGCCCTGTCCGCCGAGGAGTGGCGTCAGGCGGGTCACCCCGACGCGGCCCTCGACCGCTACCAGCAGGCGGCCGACGGCGACGGGGGAGACGTCAACGTCGACCCGCGCGCGGGCATCGCCGACACCCTGTTCGAGCTCGACCGGCCCGACGAGGCCCGCGACGTCATCGAGGCCCTGCGCGCCGCGCCGTGCTCCCCGGCGACCGTGCTCAACGTGGCGGAGACCCTGGCGGCGTACGGAGACCTGACGGGAGCCCACGAGTGGGCCACCGAGGGCGTCACCGCCTGCCCTCCGGGCAACTCGCTCCGCGAGTCCCTGCTGCGCACCCGCTACCGGATCCGCATCGACCTGGGCCTCCCCGAAGACGATCTCGACGCGCTGGCCTCCTGACACAGAGAAAGGAGCCGCGAGACGAAGTCTCTGCGGCTCCTTGGTGCTCTATATGTGGACGGCCCGCACGCCTGGAGGCGCTGGCCGGATGCGATGGGGAACTGCGGGGAAGAAGATCAGTCGCCTCAGTTGAGGAGAGCGCCGCCGAGGAGCTTCCCGGCGAGCCCGGTGAGGCCGGCCAGGTCGGCGCCGCCCAGACCGCCGGTGAGACCGGCCGGCTCGCGCTTGGCGGGGGCCTGGCGGGGCTGGACGCCGCTCACGACCTCGCCCACCGAATCGGTGATCCCGCCGGGGACGACGCCGACCTTCGGCACCTTCGGCAGCATCTTCGACATCCGGGGCACCGGCGGCACGCCCGGCAGGTCGGGCAGCACAGACAGGTCGGGGATCACGTTGGGCACGCCCGGCAGCGCCGACCCCGACGCGATGCCGAGCACGCCGTCGGCCCGTGCCAGGCCCGCCAGGCCGAGGAGCGAGGCCGCCCGCTGGACGGTCCGGGACACCTCGTCGCCGGGGGCCACCCGGCCGCACGGCACCCCGGCCAGCCGTCCGGCCTGGGCCATGGTCATCGCCGTGGAGCCGCCCGTGCGGGTCAGGTCGCGGACCGTCTTCCTGGCCGCGCCCGCCGACCTGGCGACGTCGGCGGCGCCCTTCACGACCGAGGCGGCGACCGCGCCGGTCCTGGCGGCGGCCTTGTAACCGGTCACGCACAGGCCGTCGTCGGCGTGGGCCTGCTGCCCGGCGGCGGACAACCAGCTCACCCCGGCGGTGACGACCGCCAGAGCGACGAGCCGCCCCCGGATGCTACGTGATGTCATCGACATCAACGCCCCCCTGTTGCTTGCGGTAGTTCGGTGAGTGCCGAACGTAGCAGCGGGGTTTTCGCAGCCGGGAGCGGCTTGTCCCAGTCGTGGAGAACTGATTACACGCCGGGCCGCACGCTCAGCGTGTCGCCGGCCTCGTCGAGGTCGACGATCACCTCGTCGCCGTCGCGGATCTCCCCGGCCAGCAGGGCGCGGGCCAGTTTGTCGCCGATGGCCGACTGCACCAGGCGGCGCAGCGGCCGGGCGCCGTAGAGCGGGTCGTAGCCGGTCAGCGTCAGCCACTCGCGGGCCGCCGGGGTGACCGTCAGCGTCAGCCGCCGGTCGGACAGCCGCCGCCCCAGGTGCTCGACCTGGAGATCGACGATCTGCGACAGCTCCTCGGAGCCGAGCGCGTCGAACAGGATCACGTCGTCGAGCCGGTTGAGGAACTCGGGCTTGAACGAGGCGCGCACCGCCTTCAGCACCGCCTCGCGCTTGGCGTCCGGTGGCAGCGCCGGGTCGACCAGGAACTGCGAACCGATGTTGGACGTCAGGATCAGGATCGTGTTCCGGAAGTCGACGGTACGCCCCTGCCCGTCGGTCAGCCGCCCGTCGTCGAGCACCTGGAGCAGGATGTCGAAGACCTCCGGATGGGCCTTCTCGACCTCGTCGAGGAGCACGACCGTGTAGGGACGCCGCCGCACCGCCTCGGTGAGCTGGCCGCCCTCCTCGTAGCCGACGTAGCCGGGCGGGGCGCCGACCAGGCGGGCCACGCTGTGCTTCTCGCCGTATTCGCTCATGTCGATGCGGGTCATCGCCCGCTCGTCGTCGAACAGGAAGTCGGCCAGCGCCTTGGCCAGCTCGGTCTTGCCGACGCCGGTCGGGCCGAGGAACAGGAACGAGCCCGTCGGCCGGTCGGGGTCGGCCACGCCCGCCCGCGCCCGCCGGACCGCGTCGCTGACCGCCTGGACGGCGGCCTTCTGGCCGATCAGCCGCCGGCCGAGCTCGTCTTCCATGCGCAGCAGCTTGGCGGTCTCGCCCTCCAGCAGGCGGCCCGACGGGATGCCGGTCCAGGCGGAGATGACCTCGGCGATGTCGTCGGGGCCGACCTCCTCCTTGACCATGGTCTGCTCGCGCTGGGAGGCCTGGATGGCGTCGGCGAGCTCCTTCTCCAGGCGGGGCACCTCGCCGTACATGAGCCTGGCGGCCTCTTCGAAGTCGCCGTCGCGCTGGGCCCGCTCGGCCTGGCTGCGGATCTCGTCGAGGCGCATCTTCAGGTCGCCGACCCGGTTGAGGCCGGCCTTCTCGGCCTCCCAGCGGCCGACCAGGCCGTTGAGCTCCTCCTGGCGGTTGGCCAGCTCCTCGCGGAGACGGCCGAGGCGGGCCACGCTCGCCTCGTCGGTCTCCTTGCCCAGGGCCAGCTCCTCCATCTTGAGCCGGTCGACGATGCGCTGGAGCTCGTCGATCTGCACCGGCCGTGAGTCGATCTCCATGCGGAGCCGGGAGGCGGCCTCGTCGACCAGGTCGATGGCCTTGTCGGGCAGGAACCGGGCGGTGATGTAGCGGTCGGACAGGGTCGCTGCGGCGACCAGCGCGCCGTCGGCGATCTGGACCTGGTGGTGGGCCTCGTAGCGGCCCTTCAGGCCACGCAGGATGGCGATCGTGTCTTCCACGGTGGGCTCGCCGACGTACACCTGCTGGAAACGGCGCTCCAGCGCCGGGTCCTTCTCGATGCGCTCGCGGTATTCGTCGAGCGTGGTCGCGCCGATCATGCGCAGCTCGCCCCGTGCCAGCATGGGCTTGAGCATGTTGCCCGCGTCCATCGCGCCCTCGGCCGCGCCCGCGCCGACCATCGTGTGGAGCTCGTCGATGAACGTGATGACCTGGCCGTCACTCTCCTTGATCTCGTTGAGCACGGCCTTCAGGCGCTCCTCGAACTCGCCCCGGTACTTGGCGCCCGCGACCATCGCGCCGAGGTCCAGCGCCACGAGCCGCTTGTTCCGCAGACTCTCCGGCACGTCGCCCGCGACCACCCGCTGGGCCAGCCCCTCGACCACGGCGGTCTTGCCGACGCCCGGCTCACCGATGAGGACCGGGTTGTTCTTGGTCCGCCGCGACAGCACCTGCACCACGCGCCGGATCTCCGAGTCACGCCCGATGACAGGGTCGAGCTTGCCGTGGCGGGCCCGCTCGGTCAGGTCGACGCCGTACTTCTCCAGCGACCGGTAGGTGTCTTCGGGGTTCTCGCTGGTGACGCGCGTGTGGCCGCGCACCTTCTCGAACGCGTCGAGCAGCGCCTGCGCGGTCGCCCCCTGCTCCTTCAGCAGGTCGGCGATCTGCCCTCCGTCGGTGGCCAGGCCCACGAGCAGGTGCTCGGTCGAGACGTAGTCGTCTTCGAGCTGCGCGGCCCGCTGGGCGGCGGTGTGCAGCACGGTCAGCAACTGGCGGGAGGTCGACGGCGCGCTCACCGTGGCGCCCTGCGCCTTGGGCAGCCCCGCCAGCAGGGTCTCGGCCCGCGTCCGCATGGCCTTCCAGTCGGCCCCCACGGCCTCCAGCAGCGGTACGGCGGTGCCCCCGCTCTGGGCCAGCAACGTGGTCAGCAGATGGGCCGGCGCCACCTCCGGGTTGCCCTCGGCCGCCGCCCGGCGGACCGCCCCCGCGAGCGCTTCCTGGCTCTTCTGGGTGAGCTTGTAATCCATGTCTATTGGCCTCGCCTTCGCTCGGCGGCCTGGCCGCCTTCAGCCACTGTCTTCCCTCGTCGCTCCGCTCCTCAGTCCAGACAGCGGCGCGGCCGGGCACTTCCCCCGTACGACAAATGTCTTTGCTATGACGGCGGTAGTTCGTATCTGACCAGAGCCCGGATCAGCTTCAGTTCCGTGGCTATGCGGTTGAGTTCGTCTCTTAGGCGGAGGTTCTCGGTCTCCAGCTCCAAGATGCGTTTGATGCCTGCCAGGTTTATGCCCTCCTCCTGCGACAGGCGCTGGACCTCTCTGAGGAGGACGATGTCGCGGGTCGAGTAGAGGCGGCCCCGGCCTGCCGTGCGGCCGGGGCTGACCAGACCCAGACGGTCGTACTGGCGCAGCGTTTGCGGGTGGAGGCCGCTCAGCTGGGCGGCCACGGAGATCACATAGACGGGCGTCTCGTCGGACAGGTCGAAGAAATTGGCGTCCATCCGCTACTCGCTTCTGGCCTGCTTGATCAGTTCCTCGCGGAGGTCGGGTCCGTCGGTCGCGTCACGGAACTGCTCCAGCGCCGCCCTCGCCTTGTCGTCGAGGTGTTCGGGCACGACGACCTGGACGGTCGCGAGCATGTCGCCCTTCGTGCCGTCCTTGCGGGGGGCGCCCCGGCCGCGCACCCGGAAGGTGCGGCCGTTGGGAGTGCCCTCGGGGATGCGGAGCGTGACCGGCATGCCGCGCAGCACCGGCACCCGGATCTCGGCGCCCAGCGCGGCCTCGGGAAACGTGACGGGCACGGTCACCGTGAGGTTCTCGCCGCTGCGGCCGAAGACGGGGTGGGGCTGGACGTGGACCAGCACGTAGAGGTCGCCCGCGGGGCCGCCGTTCTCGCCCGGTGCGCCCTTGCCCTTGAGCTTGACCCGGCTGCCGTCGCTGACGCCCGCCGGGATGCGGGCCTGGATCGTGCGGGTGCTGCGGCCGCGGCCGCTGCCCTCGCAGACCGGGCACGGGTCGTCGACCAGCAGCCCCCGGCCCCGGCAGTCGCGGCAGGGCTCGGAGAAGGCGAAGTTGCCCAGGTTGCGGCTGGCCGCGCCGGTGCCGTCACAGGTCGGGCAGACGCGGGGCGTGGTGCCGGCCTTGGCGCCCGTGCCGGAACAGGCCGGGCAGGCCGACGAGCTGGTCAGACGCAGGGAGACGGTCGCGCCGTCGATCGACTCGGCGAACGACAGGGTGACCTCGGACTCGATGTCCTGGCCGCGGCGGGCCCGGCCGGCCGTGTTGGCCTTCGGTCCGCCGCCCCGGTTGAACAGGCCGCCGAACAGGTCGCCGATGCGGTCGCCCGCCTGGTTGGTGCCGCCGAAGAGGTCGCCGAAGTCGAAGCCCTGCTGCCCGGCGCCCGGCCGCCCGGGACGGTTGTAACCGCCGAGGCCGCCGCCGAACAGGCTCCTGGCCTCGTCGTACTCCTTGCGCCGCTTGGTGTCGCTCAGGGTGTCGTAGGCCTCGGAGACGGCCTTGAACTTCTCCTCGGTCTCCTTGTTCCCCTTGTTCGCGTCAGGGTGGTACTGCCGGGCCAGCTTGCGGTAGGCCTTCTTGATCTCTTCGGGGGTCGCGGTCTTGGGCACACCGAGGACGCCGTAGTAGTCCTTCTCCAGGTAGTCCTTGGTGCTCATCTAACGCTTCCTCCGCGTGAACAGACACATATGTGATGGGTGCCCCTCCCGCGTGGTGCGGGAGGGGGCTCCCTCAGAGATTCAGGCGCCGGCGGGCTCGTCGTCGAGGACGTCGCCACCACCGGACTCCGGCTCGGCCACCGCGACCCGCGCGGGACGCAGGACACGCTCGCCGAGGCGGTAACCGGGCTGCAGGATCTCGACACAGGTCGCCTCGGCGACCTCGGCCGAGTAGCTGTGCATCAGGGCCTCGTGGATCGTCGGGTCGAAGGGGTCGCCCTTCGAGCCGAACGACGACAGGCCCAGCTTGCCGACGGCCGATTCGAGCGACTCGCTCACCTTGGCGAAACCACCGGTCAGCTCCCCGTGGTCACGCGCCCGGCCGATGTCGTCGAGGACCGGCAGCAGCTCGTTGATCACACCGGCGACGGCCTGCTCACGAACGGTGATCCGGTCGCGCTCGACCCGCTTGCGGTAGTTGGAGAACTCCGCCTGGAGGCGCTGGAGGTCGGCGGTGCGCTCGGCCAGGAGCTCCGCGGCCGCCCCGCCCAGGGCGGAGGTGTCGGCCGCGGTCTCGTCGGGCGCGGGCGCGGTCTCGCGGGCCGCCAGCGTCTCGGGGTCGATCTTGCGGTTGTCGCGGATCACCGGCTCCTGCTCGGAACCGTTCTCACGCGGGGTCACTTGGCGCCGCCCTCCCGCTTCGGCTCGTCGTCGACGATCTCGGCGTCGACGACGTCGTCGTCGGCCTTGGCCGTGTCGTCCTGGTCGGCGCCGGCCTGCGCGCCCTCGCCGGCCTGACCCTGCGAGTTGGCGTAGATCGCCGAGCCCATCTTCTGGCTGACGGTCGCGAGCTTGTCGGCGGCGGTGCGGATGGCCGCCACGTCGGTGCCCTCGAGCTCCTTCTTCAGCTCGGTCAGGGCCTCGTTGACCTCGGCCTTGATGTCGGCCGGGACCTTCTCGTCGTTCTCGCGGAGGAACTTGTCGGTCTGGTAGGCCAGCGAGTCGGCGTTGTTGCGGACCTCGGCCTCGTCGCGACGCTGCTTGTCCTCCTCGGCGTAGGACTCGGCCTCGCGGACCATGCGCTCGATGTCGTCCTTGCCCAGGGAGGAACCGCCGGTGATGGTCATCGACTGCTCCTTCCCGGTGCCCAGGTCCTTCGCGCCGACGTTGACGATGCCGTTGGCGTCGATGTCGAAGGTGACCTCGATCTGCGGGATGCCGCGGGGGGCCGGGGCGATGCCGGTGAGCTCGAAGGTCGCCAGCTTCTTGTTGCGCGCGGCGATCTCGCGCTCGCCCTGGTAGACCTGGATCTGCACCGACGGCTGGTTGTCCTCCGCCGTGGTGAAGACCTCGGAGCGCTTGGTGGGGATCGTCGTGTTGCGCTCGATGATCTTGGTGAAGATGCCGCCCTTGGTCTCGATGCCCAGCGACAGCGGGGTCACGTCGAGCAGCAGGACGTCCTTGACCTCACCCTTGAGCACACCGGCCTGGAGCGCGGCGCCGATGGCCACGACCTCGTCGGGGTTGACGCCCTTGTTGGGCTCCTGGCCGCCGGTCAGGTCCTTGACCAGCTCGGACACGGCGGGCATGCGGGTCGAGCCGCCGACGAGCACCACGTGGGCGATGTCGGAGACCTTGATGCCGGCGTCCTTGATGACCTGGTGGAACGGGCCCTTGCAGCGGTCGAGCAGGTCGGAGGTGATGCGCTGGAACTCGGCGCGGGTCAGCTTCTCCTCGAGGTGGAGCGGGCCCTCGGCGGAGGCGGTGATGTAGGGGAGGTTGATCGTGGTCTCGGTCTGGGCCGACAGCTCGATCTTGGCCTTCTCGGCCGCCTCGCGGAGACGCTGGAGGGCCATCTTGTCCTTGGACAGGTCGACCCCGTGGGCGTTCTTGAACCGGGTGACGAGCTCGTCGACGACGCGCTGGTCCCAGTCGTCGCCACCGAGGTGGTTGTCACCGGAGGTGGCCTTCACCTCGACGAAGCTGTGGCCGTCTTCCTGGCCGACGTCGAGCAGGGACACGTCGAAGGTGCCGCCGCCGAGGTCGAAGACCAGGATGGTCTGGTCCTTGTCCTTGTCGAGGCCGTAGGCCAGCGCCGCGGAGGTCGGCTCGTTGATGATGCGCAGGACGTTGAGGCCCGCGATCTGGCCGGCCTCCTTGGTCGCCTGACGCTGCGCGTCGTTGAAGTAGGCCGGGACCGTGATCACGGCGTCGGTGATCTTCTCGCCCAGGTAGGCCTCGGCGTCCTGCTTGAGCTTCTGCAGGACGAAGGCGCTGATCTGCTGCGGGGTGAACTTCTTGCCGTCGATCTCGACCGACCAGTTGGTGCCGATCTCACGCTTGACGGAGCGGATGGTCCGGTCGACGTTGGTCACGGCCTGACGCTTGGCGACCTCGCCGACGAGGACCTCTCCGTTCTTCGCGAAGGCCACCACCGAGGGGGTGGTGCGGGAGCCCTGCGCGTTGGCGATGACGGTGGGCTCACCACCTTCGAGGATCGAGACGACGGAGTTGGTCGTCCCCAGGTCGATACCTACCGCACGTGCCATGAGTACGTCCTTGTAGTCAAAGTTGAGTCGATGTGACTCAATACTCGGTGAGTACGGAAGCGCTTGTCAAACGCTGTCCTGTCAACGGTCTTGAGTCTAGTGGGCTCAACTCTCGGCGCGAGCGGAATGTTCCCTAGATGTCCCTGATTCGACCCCTAGGGGTCACCGGGCCCCGTCGAAGATCACCCTCTTCCCGACCGGGTTCTTGAGCCGCACGTACGTGGCCTTCTTGATCGCCATCGCCACGCACATGCCGGCGTCCTTGACCGAGCCCTCGTACAGGGTGATCCGGACCGTCTTCCTCGTCTCCTTGACCGCGACCCTGGTGAGGACCGTGCACGGCTCCACCCCCGACCACCACACGACGCGCACCCCGCGCATGTGGGGCCTGGCGGTCAGCCACCTCACCTTGTGGGGGTTGAGCGCGCCCTTCTGGATCTTGACCACCTTCGGCCCGGGGGCGGCGGCCTGGGCGGGGGCGGCGGGAACGAGCAGGGCGGCCACGGCCGCGCCGACGACTAAGAGTCTCATTGGGCACCATCCACGACTTCCCGGCCGGCCAGGGGTTTGGCCAGCTTGACGAACGTCTCCTTCTCGATCGCGATCTGGATGCAGGCCGCCTCGGGATCGGTGGTGCCCTCCCAGAGGGTCACCGTGACCTCCGTGTCGGTTTCCTTCACGTCGACGCGGTCGAGGGTGTAGCAGGGCTCGACCCCCGAACTCCACGAGATCATCACGCCGTCGCCGGCGGGGGTGGCGCGCGTCCAGGGCACCTTGCGTGGTTCCACCGTGCCGCCCTTGGGCTGCACCAGCGTCGGCCCGCTCGGCGTGGCCGAGGCCGGCGGGGCGGCGGGCTGGTCGGGGCCGATCGGTGAACCGCTGTCCACGGCGTCTCCATTTCCGCAGGCCGAGGCCATGATCACGGTCGTGAACATGGCCGCGATGACGAGCCGGATCCTTCTCATGTCCGTATGACGGGTGTCACTCCGAAGGGGTTCAGCGACCCGTTGACTCCGGTATGGCCACGGGTTTAATTTCATCACATGATGAGTTCTGAAGAACCCGCGATAGCCGTCACCGGGCTGCGGGTCGTCCGGGGAGCCCGCGAGGTGCTCCACGGGCTGTCGTTCCAGGTGCCGAAAGGGCAGATCACCGGGTTACTCGGGCCGAGCGGCTGCGGGAAGACCACGCTGATCCGGTCGATCGTGGGCGTGCAGGTCGTCGCCGGGGGCGAGGTGACCGTGCTGGGGCGTCCGGCGGGGTCGGCCGAGCTGCGCCGCCTGATCGGCTACTCCACCCAGAACCCGGCGATCTACCGCGATCTGTCGGTGCTGGAGAACCTGCGCTACTTCGCCGCCGTGCTGGGCGCGCCGAAGACCGACCCGGCCCGGGTCCTCGCCGAGGTGGGCCTGGAGGGCGCCGCCCACCAGCTCGGCGGCACGCTGTCGGGAGGCCAGCTCAGCCGGGCCAGCCTGGCGGTCTCGCTGCTCGGCTCGCCGCGGCTGCTCACCCTCGACGAGCCGACCGTCGGGCTCGACCCGGTGCTCCGCAAGGAGCTGTGGGAGCTGTTCCAGGGCCTGGCCGACCGGGGCGTCACGATCCTGGTCTCCAGCCACGTCATGGACGAGGCGGCCCGCTGCCAGCGGCTGGTCATGCTGCGCGACGGCGAGATCCTCGCCGACGACAGCCCCTCGGGCCTGCGCGCCCGCACCGGCACCGAGGACCTGGAGCAGGCCTTCCTGCGCCTCATCGAAGAGAGGCAGGCGGCATGATCACCCTTGCCACCGCGAGAAGGATCGGCGGCCAGCTCCGCAACGACCCCCGCACCATCGCCCTGATGGTCCTGGTGCCGACGCTGATCATGATCCTGCTCTACTACGTGATCGACAACGAGCAGGCGTTCGCCCAGTGG
This sequence comes from Herbidospora cretacea, assembly GCF_001570605.1. Taxonomy (GTDB): domain Bacteria; phylum Actinomycetota; class Actinomycetes; order Streptosporangiales; family Streptosporangiaceae; genus Herbidospora; species Herbidospora cretacea. The sequence goes on from NZ_BBXG01000028.1 coordinate 69,228, forward strand.
GCCCCCGTGCTGCTGTCGATCTTCCCCTTCCTGGTGATGTTCCTGGTCACCTCCATCTCCACCCTTCGCGAGCGCACGTCGGGCACGCTGGAGCGGCTGATGGCCTCCCCGCTGCGCCAGCTCGACCTCCTCCTCGGCTACGGCCTGGCCTTCGGCGTCGCCGCCGTCCTCCAGGTGACCGTCGCTCTCGCCGTCTCGCTGACCTGGCTCGGCTACGAACCGAGGGGAGACCTCTGGGCGCTGGTCCTGGTCGCCCTGCTCAACGCCCTGCTGGGCACCGCCCTGGGGCTGCTGTGCAGCGCGTTCGCCCGGTCGGAGTTCCAGGCGGTGCAGTTCATGCCGCTGGTGATGGTGCCCCAGATCCTCCTCGGCGGGGTCATCGTGCCGCGCGAGCAGATGGCGACCGTGCTGGAGTGGATCTCCAACGTCCTGCCGATGTCCTACGCCCTGGAGGCCATGAGGCTGGCCGTGATCGGCGGCGACCTCGGCGGTGACTTCTGGCGCGACATCGCGGTGGTGGCCGGTTGCGTGCTGCTGGCCCTCGTCCTGGGCGCGGCGACGCTGAAGAGGCGCACACCGTAAACTGCCACCCATGATCGCGATCCTGGGCACCGGCAAGATGGGTGAGGCGCTCCTTTCCGGCCTGGTCCGGGCGGGGCGGGCGGCTGACCAGATCATGGTCACCACCCGCCGGCCCGACCGGGCCAAGACGCTTGCCGACACCTACGGCGTCCGGGTCGTCACCAACGTCGAGGCGGCCGAGCGGGCCGACGCGCTGATCCTGGCGGTCAAGCCCCAGGACATGGGGACCCTGCTGCGGGAGATCGGCCCCGTGATGCCGGCCGGCAAGCTGGTCATCTCGGTCGCGGCGGGCATCACCACCGACTTCGTGCAGGCCCGGCTGGGCGGCCCGGTCCCGGTCGTCCGGGTCATGTCGAACACGCCGGTGCTGGTCGACGAGGCCATGAGCGTGATCTCGGGCGGCGCCCACGCCGACGAGGAACACCTCCAGCTGACCGAAGACCTGCTCCGGCCGGTCGGCAAGGTCCTGCGCATCCCCGAGGCCCAGCAAGACGGCGCGACCGCGCTGAGCGGCTCGGGCCCGGCCTACTTCTTCTACCTGGTCGAGGCCATGGTCGACGCGGGCATCCTGCTCGGCATGCCCCGGGCCGCCGCGCTCGACATGGTCAAGCAGTCGATCGTCGGCGCGGCGATCATGCTCCGCGACTCGGGCGAACACCCGGTGATCCTCCGCGAGGCCGTCACCTCCCCTGGCGGGACCACCATCGCCGCCATCGCCGAGCTGGAGCGCCACCGCGTGCGCGCCGCTTTCCTCGACGCGATCGAGGCGGCCCGGGACCGCAGCCGTGAACTGGGCGGGACGAACAAATAGTGATTAATAGATAGGAAGCTTTCCTTATAAGCTCGGGCGAGTGGTTGTACTCTCCCCGGCTCGCCTCTGGTCTCGTGACTTCTCCCTCTACTTCGTCGGCCGGGCGGTCGCCCTCATGGGCGACGCGATGTTGCCGGTGGCGGTGACGCTCGGCGTCCTCGGCATCTACGGCCCCGTGGGGGTCGGCGTCGTCCTCGCGGCCTGGATGGCGGCCTTCGGCGGCCTGGTCCTGTTCGGCGGGGTGCTGGCCGACTGGTTCACCGCCCGGCGCATGATGATCTTCGCGGACGTCCTGCGCGTCGGCACCCAGACGGTCATCGCCGTCACCTTCTTCACCGGCCAGCCCCCGCTCTGGCTCCTGATCACGATGTCGTTCCTGAGCGGCCTCGGGGCGGCGCTCTTCCAGCCCGGCGTCAACAGCATGATCCCGCAGATCGCCGCCGACCCCCAGCGCGCCAACGCGACCCTGCGGGTGGCCGACGCGGTGGCCCGTCTCGTCGGCCCCGGCATCGCGGGCGCGATCGTCCTGTTCGGCGGACCGGGCGTCGTGTACGCCATCAACGCCGGAACGTTCCTGGTCAGCGCCCTGTGCCTGCTGGCCATGCGGGTCAGGCTCACCAAGACCGAGGCGACCTCGCTCGTCAGCGATCTGCGGGAGGGCTGGGCGGAGTTCCGGTCCCGTACGTGGATGTGGTCGGTCATCCTCGTCTGGTCGGTCTACGGGATCGTCCTGTTCGGCCCGATGTGGCCGGTGGGCGCGCAGGTCATCTCCGAGGCCCACGGCGGGACCGCCTACGTCCTGGCCATCACGGGCGAGGGCCTCGGCAGCATCGTCGGCGGCCTGGTGGCCATGCGCTACCGCCCGGCCAGACCCCTCTTCTCGGGCGCGCTGGCGATGATCGCCTTCATGGCCATGCCGCTGGTCGTGGCCCTGGCCGCCCCCGTCCCGGTGATCGTCACCGGCTACACCCTGGCCGGCGCCGCCTGGGCGTTCTGGTCGGTGATGTGGGCGACCAGCGTCCAGACCCAGGTCCCGGGCGAGGTCCTCAACCGCGTCACCGCCTATGAGGTGGCCGGCTCGGTCCTGAGCATCCCCATCGGCCAGTCCCTCGGCCCGATCGTCGGCGAGGCCGTCGGCGCCCGGACGGTCATCTTGGCGGGCTTCTTCGCCGGCCTGGCCGGAATTGGCGTGCTGCTGTCCATCCGCCCGGTCAGGAACCTGCGCGCGGTGGGCCGCTGACTCAGAGGGCGACCATGCCCCGATCTACGATGGGCTGTTGTGGTGATCCGGCGTGGTATCCCCCTGTTGGCGTTCCTGCTCGCGTTATCCGCCTGCACAGCGGAGGAGGCGCCCGTCGTGCAGACCGCGGCCGTGGCGCGGGCGCCCGTCAGTGAGGTGGTGGAGGCCCCGGCGACCGTCGGGGCGCGGGCCACCGCGAGCCTCACCTCCCCGGCGGCCGGGACGGTCGCCAAGCTCTACGTCTCCGACGGCGACACGGTGAAGAAGGGCGAGATCCTCCTGCGGATCAGCGCGCCGCAGGCCCGCGAACGGCTGAAGCAGGCGAAGAAGGCCGACAAGCAGGCGGCCAGGCCGGTCTCGTTCGGGGGAGCGCCCACCGTGCCGTCGCTGCGGCTGCCGAACGGCGTCGACTCCCACGTGCGGAAGTCGTTCGCGAAGGCGCGCCAGGCCGCTCGCAAGGTCGAGGACAGGGCCATCCGCACGCACCTGCTGTCGGCGATCGAGCTGGCCGAGCAGCAGCACCGGTCCCAGCAGAAGGCGCTGAACGGGATCGTCGGCGGGCTCAACCGGATGCTGACCTCGTTCACGGGGCAGCTCGGGGCCGGGATGAGCGGGCTCTCGTCGTCCATGACCTCACTGCAGGCCGCCTCCCGGAGCCAGACGCGGGCGGCGGTGAAGGCGGCGGAGGAGACCGTCAAGGGGCTCACGGTCAAGGCGCCGTTCAGCGGTGTCGTCACGCTCGGCGGGGGAGGCGGGGCGGCCACGCCGTCGCTGCCGGACCTGTCGCAGCTCGTCTCCGGCGGCGGCGTCCCGGCCCAGTCGACCGGCGGTTCGGCGGGGACGATCGCCGAGGGCGTCCCGGTGTCGCAGGGGGAGGCGCTGCTGACCGTCACCGACGTCTCCGAGCTGAACCTGCGGGCCGACGTCGACGAGACCGACGTGCTGCTCATCGAGGACGGCACCCGGGCCGAGGTCGAGTTCGACGCCGTGCCGGGCGCGGTCTACGACGCCGAGGTCACCGGGGTCGGGGTCACGCCCCAGGAGGGCGCGACGGGCGGTGTCAGTTATCCGGTACGCCTCCAGCTCGCCGATGGCCGCTTCGACGACGGCTCCGAGGCGCCCGACCCCAAACCCGGCATGAGCGCCGTGGTCCGCATGATCGTCAAGGAGTCGCCGCAGGCCGTCGCGGTCCCGGCCGCCGCCGTGGTGACCAGCGGGCGCGACACCGTCGTCTGGGCCGTCGTCGGCGGGAGGGCCGAGCGCCGGACCGTCCGGCTCGGGGCCGAGGGCGACGCCTTCGTCGAGGTCGTCTCCGGGCTGAACGTCGGCGACCGGGTCATCACGCGCGGCGCCGACGGTGTCCGCCAGGGGCAGGAGATCCCGTGACCGCCTTCGAGGCGGCGGCGTTGACGAGGTCGTACCACCTCGAAGGCGTGACCGTGGACGCGCTGCGCGGCGTCGACCTGACCATCGGCGACGGCGAGTTCGCCGCGATCATCGGTCCGTCGGGGTCGGGCAAGTCGACCCTGATGCACCTGCTCGGCTGCCTCGACCGGCCGACCTCCGGCGTGCTGAAGGTCGGCGGCGTCGACGTCTCGACCCTCGACGACACCAGGCTGGCCGAGCTGCGCAACCGGATGATCGGCTTCGTCTTCCAGTCGTTCCACCTGCTTGGCCGCACCTCGGCGCTCGACAACGTGGCCCTGCCGCTGGTCTACCGGGGCGTGCCCAGAGCCGAACGCCGCCGCCGGGCCCGGGAGGCGCTGGAGGCCGTCGGCCTGGCCCACCGCCTCGACCACCGCCCCTCGCAGATGTCCGGCGGCGAGCAGCAGCGCGTCGCCATCGCCCGCGCCCTCGTCGGCGACCCCCAGGTCGTCCTGGCCGACGAGCCGACGGGCAACCTCGACACCCGCAACGGCGACGAGGTCATGGGCCTGCTCGAACGCCTCAACGCCGACCAGGGCGTGGCGATCGTGCTGGTCACCCACGAACCCGAGGTCGCCGGCCGGGCCCGCAGGCAGATCCACGTCCGCGACGGCCTGATCGAACGGGACGTCGCGTGAGGACCGCCGAGGCCTTCCGGATGGCGCTCGAAGCGCTGCGGGTCAACCGGCTGCGCAGCGCCCTGACCATGCTCGGCGTGATCATCGGCGTGTCGGCCGTGGTGATCCTGGTCGCCATCGGGACCGGCGCGAAGGACGCCATCGAAGACGAGATCTCCGGTCTGGGCTCCAACATCATCCTGGTGGTCCCCGGCCAGCTCAACTTCCAGGCCGCCCCCACCCAGAGCCGCCTCGACCTGGCCGACGTCGCCTACGTGCGCCGGGTCGTCGGCGACCCGAGCCGCGTCACCGTCTCGGTCCAGTCGGGCGAGAGCATGCGGGTCGGCCGCAACGAGGCCTTCGTCACGATCGTCGGCACCGACGAGAACATCCCCAACGTCTTCGAACGCCCGCTGAAAAGAGGCCGCTACCTCACCGAGACCGACATCGACACCCGCCGCCGCGTCGCCGTCCTGGGCTCGGAGGTCTCCGGCCAGCTCTTCGGCGACCTCGACCCGGTGGGCAGGCAGGCCACGATCGCCGGGGTGCGGTTCCGGGTCGTCGGCGTGTACGACAAGGTCGGCGCCACCTTCGGAGTCGCGCGCGACCGTGAGGTCCACATCCCGGTCACCACGGCCCAGCGGCTCCTCGGCGTCCAGCGCGTCAACGGCATCGCGATCGGCGCCTCCGGCCCCGACGTGATCGACTCCCTGGGGCAGAAGGTCGTGGACGCCCTGGTCGCCCGCTACCCCGGCGAGAAGTTCTCCGCCGTCACCCAGACCCAGCTCCTCGGCACGATCGGCACCGTCCTGGGCATGCTCACCGGCGTGCTGGCCGCCATCGCGGGCATCTCGCTGCTGGTCGGCGGGGTCGGCGTGTCGAACATCATGCTGGTCAGCGTCCGCGAGCGGACCAAGGAGATCGGCCTGCGCAAGGCGCTGGGCGCCCGGCAACGCGACGTCCTGGGCCAGTTCCTCATCGAGGCCGTCCTCCTCACCACGATCGGCGGCCTGATCGGCATCGCCTTGGGCGTCGGCGGCTCCCTGCTGATCGAGGCCCTCTCCCCGGTGCCCGCCTCGATCACCCTCTGGTCGATCCTGCTGGCCTTCGGCGTCTCGGCCGTCGTCGGCGTCTTCTTCGGCGTGGCCCCGGCCCGCCGAGCCGGCCGCCTCGACCCGGTGGTGGCGCTCCGCTCGGAGTGATCGGGCGGTCAGGGGGCGAGGAGACCGCCGACGAAGGTCCGATCAGGAGACGAAGCGAGGAGTTCGACCGTGGTCCCCGGGCGGAGTTCCTCGCCGAGGACGGAGGTGACCGCGTCGGTGAGGGCGGCTCCGAGGCGCGTGGTGATCTCGGCGGCGTCGGGACGGTCGAACACCCCTGCTCGGACGCCCAGAGTGACCGAAACGCTGGTGTCCACGGGCGCGCCACCCTGGGCGAAGCGGCCTGCGGGGACGCCGGACAGTCGGATGCTCACCAGCGGCCGCGCCCACTCGCCGTAGACGTGGACGATCGCGTCGGTCAGAGCGGTCACGAGCGCGGGTTCGTTGCCCGTCAGCCGGGCTTCGGCGATGTGAGCGGTCAGATGCGGCACAGTAGACCTCGTTTGCTTTGACCTTAAAAGCTTTGGAATCAAAGATATCGATGGGGGTTCGCGGATGTCCACCGAGCCGGGCGGCATCGCCGTCAACGAGGCCGTCCGTACGCTGCTGCTGCTCATGCCCCGGCTCGTGGGCCGGGCCAAACGTCTGCCGATCCCCCCGGAGCTGCGGGACCTCGACCTTGCGCCCCGGCATCTGGCCCTGCTGGCCCACCTGCAATACGACGGCCCCGCCAGCGTGAACGAGCTCGCCGATCGGCTGGAACTGGCGCCGACGACCGTCAGCCTCATGGTCAGCGACCTGGCGCGGCCGGGTGTCCTGGAGCGGACCGCCGACCCCGCCGATCGCCGCCGCCGCATCATCGCCATCGCCCGGCCTTACGCCGAACCGATCCGCGCCTGGCTGTCCGGCAGCGCCACCGCCTGGGAACACGTGATGAGCGGTCTGTCACCCGCCGACCGCGCGACCGTCGTCACCGCACTCCGCTCATTCGAAGCCGCGCTGGACCACCGAGAGCGGCAACCGAACGCCGAACCGCAGAACGCGGGGGAGCGCGAGGGGGCGAAGGCCCCTTCGCAGCGGGGGGTTCGGGGGGTCGTCCCCCCGTGACCTGGTGATAATTTGCTGGCTATGAGCGACTTCGCGCGTGGCGCCTGCGGACCCGTGCGGGTCGTCTGGGACGACGCCCTGACGTCGTACGACTTCGGGCCGCACCATCCGCTCGCGCCGGTTCGGGTCGAGCTGACCATGGCGCTGGCGCGGGAGCTGGGCGTGCTCGACGCGGTCGAGGTGGTGCCCTGCACACCGGCCACCGACGACGACCTGGCGAGCGTGCACAAGCGCGACTACATCGAGGCGGTCAAGCGGGTCTCGGAGAAGGGGCGGCCCGACGTGCGGGCCGGTCTCGGGACCAGCGACAACCCCGCGTTCGCGGGGGTTCACGAGGCGTCCGCGCTGATCGCGGGGGCCACGCTGGAGGCGGTGAAGCAGGTCCACCAGGGCGGTGCGATGCACGCCCTCAACGTCGCCGGGGGGCTCCACCACGCCATGCCCGCGACGGCCAGCGGCTTCTGCGTCTACAACGACCCGGCGGTGGCCATCGCCTGGCTGCTCGCCCAGGGGGTCGAGAAGGTCGCCTACGTCGACGTCGACGTCCACCACGGCGACGGTGTGCAGGCCATGTTCCTCGACGACCCCCGGGTGCTGACGATCAGCCTCCACGAGTCGCCCCGCACCCTGTTCCCCGGCACCGGCTTCGCCGAGGAGACCGGGGCCGAGGGCACCGCCGTGAACGTGGCGCTCCCGGCCGGCTGTGGCGACGCGGGCTGGCTGCGCGCCTTCCACGCGGTGGTGCCGCCGCTGCTGCGCGAGTTCGCGCCCGACTTCCTGGTCACCCAGCACGGCTGCGACTCTCACGCGCTCGACCCCCTGGCCCATCTCATGCTGTCTCTGGACGGCCAGCGGGCGGCGTACCGAGAGCTTCACAAGCTGGCCCACGAGACGGCCGGTGGGCGGTGGCTCGCCACCGGCGGCGGGGGGTACGAGCTCGTCCAGGTGGTGCCGAGGGCCTGGACCCACCTGATCGCCGAGGCGGCGGGCGCTCCCGTCGATCCCGGCACCGCCACCCCCGAGGCGTGGCGCGACTACGTCAGGGAGCGGACCGGCGACCTGCCGCCGCTCACGATGACCGACGGCCGCACCCCCGAATATCGGCCCATCTCGGAGGGTTACGACCCGGCCGATCCGATCGACCGCGCGATTATGGCCACCCGGAACGCGGTCTTCCCCTACCACGGTCTGGATCCCCTGCCATGACATCAGGCATGACGCGCGAAGAGCTCATCGACCACCTCGTCCGCACCCGCATCGCCGGTGACGTGGCCACCAGCCGCGAGAACAACCTCGACCACTACCGGTCGCTCGCGGTGCGTGACCCCCACTACATGTTCGGGCTGACCTTCGAGGGCGCCTGGGCCTACCGCGACGTGCTCGACCTGATGGCCAAATCGGCGGGCGTGGTGGCCGATCCGTCCCACCGGTCGGGCCAGGACACGATCGATCCCGAGCGGACGCTGACGGCTCTGGAGGCGATGGGCGACCGGATCGCGGCGGCCCTCCGGCGGCCGAACCCGAAGATGATCATCGCGACGGGCCACCCGACGGGGCTGATGGTCGTTCACATGGCTATCGCTCGTTTCGTCGTGACTCAGGGGGCGACTCTTCTTACTCCCGCGGAAGGGTGGACCTACCTTCCCGGTTCCTTCGGCCGTCGCCGCGCGATCCGCTACATCGACGACGTCGCGCTCCTCGACGACGGCGGTGCCCTTGTGCACACGCACGACTCCGCTCCGATGCGGAAGATGCTCGAGGAGCAGAGACCGGATTTCGTCATCGCCGACCACGGGTGGGCGGGCGCGGCCGGGGAGGCCGGCGTCGAGACGGTCGGGTTCGCCGACTGCAACGATCCGGCCCTTTTCGTGGGAGAAGCCGAGGGGAAGATCGCGGTGACGGTCCCGCTGGATGACAACGTGCTGCCCAGGTATTACGGACCGTTGACCGACCACCTGCTCCGGCGGGTCGCCGCAGGCCTTTAAGGGCGTCCCATTTGTGGGTTTTCGCGCCCGCTTTTGCACTGGTGTGTCGACCGGTTGCCAACTTTTTGGTGATCCTGGGCGACTCTAATGTGAGAGAAGTTGGTCCGTTCCAAGATCAAGGCGAGGGGCACGGTCCGGCTGCTGGCCAGCGTTTTTCGTGGTTTCGTGGGCACGCTTCCCAGAAGGCTGATGAAATGGGGGGTTTGCCTCTGAGAAGTCCCGACTTACGCTGACAGCAGTACACGTGCGTGAGCAATGGCACCAGTGGGGATAACCCGGATACACGTGCGGAAGAGGCGTCCGATGGGTGCAGGCGAAAGACCTCTCAGCGAGGTGAAGTTCCTGACGGTGGCAGAAGTGGCCACCGTCATGCGGGTGTCCAAGATGACGGTGTACCGGCTCGTGCACTCGGGCGAGTTGCCGGCCATCAGGGTAGGCCGGTCCTTCAGAGTGCCCGAACAGGCGGTGCACGACTATCTGAGGGACGCTTTCATCGAGGCTGGATGAAGTTGACCACTAGCGACTAGCAACACCAAGGGCCACGCGGGTCCCCCCGGGGGAACGATCAACCGTGGATCGCCGGTAGGCTGTTGTGCCGGTGTGCGCTCGCGCACCGGTACGACTGCAACCTTCACCTGGGGGTCCCGTGGGCTCTGTGATCAAGAAGCGCCGTAAGCGCATGGCCAAGAAGAAGCACCGCAAGCTGCTCAAGAAGACCCGCATCCAGCGGCGTAACAAGAAGTAGCCACCCGCGGTCCCTGCGAGGAAGAGTCCATGAGTCCCGTGACCCGGACGATCCTGGTCACCGGGATATCCCGACACATCGGCGCTCGTCTGGCGAGCGTCCTCGCAGCCGACCCGGCGGTCAGCCGGGTCATCGGAGTAGACACGGTGCCGCCGGCTTCACCGACGCGTGATGGCGGCGCCCAACTCAGTCCTCTGGACCGGGTTGAGTTCGTCCGCGTCGACCTGCGCAGTCCCGACATCGCCCAGGTCATCGCGGCGGCCGACATCGACACGGTCGTCCACATGAGCCTGATGAGCGGGCCGGCCCGCAGTCGCTCGGCGATGAAAGAGCACAACGTCATCGGCACGATGCAGCTGCTCGCCGCCTGCCAGCGCTCGGAGACGGTGCGCCGGGTCGTCGTGCGCTCCACCACCGCCGTCTACGGCTCCTCGCCCACCGATCCCGCCGTCTTCACCGAGGACAGCGAACCGGTGGAGGTCCCCCACACCGGCTATGGCAAGGACGCCTCCGAGGTCGAGGGTTACGTCCGCGGCTACGCCCGGCGGCGGCCCGACGTGGTGACGACGACTCTGCGGTTCGCGAACTTCATCGGACCCAGAGTCGACTCCCCGCTGACGCGTTACTTCCTGTCGCCGATCCTGCCGACCGTGCTGGGCTTCGATCCCCGGCTCCAGTTCGTCCACGAGGACGACGGGGTCGAGCTGCTCCGGCGGGTCGCGCTCGACGATCATCCAGGTGTCTTCAACGTCGCAGGCGAGGGCGTGCTGCTGCTCTCCCAGTGCCTGCGGCGGGCCGGGCGGCTCTGGCTGCCGGTCCCGGCGCCGGCCTTCCGCTTCCTCGGCGAGGGCGCCCGCGCGCTCGGCCGGATGGACTTCACCCCCGACCAGCTCGCCCTCATGAGCCACGGCCGGGTGGTCGACTCGTCGAAGGTGACCCACGAGCTCGGCTGGGCCCCCAAGTTCACGACGGCGTCGGCGTTCGACGACTTCCTGCAGACCAGAGGCGGTCGATGAACGCCGAGGAGGCCCTCACCTTCGCCGCCCGGCGCCTGTCCGGCCGCTACGAGGTCGACGAGTTCGGCTACGACGCCGAGCTCACCGACAAGGTCGTGCTCGAACTGTTGCGCCCGCTCTACCGCCACTGGTTCCGCGTCGAGACCGTCGGCCTCCACCACCTGCCGCCCGACGGCGCCCTCGTGGTCGCCAACCACTCGGGCACGGTCCCGGTCGACGCCCTGATGCTCCAGGTCGCCCTCCACGACGAGGCCGGCCGGGCGATCCGGCTGCTCGGCGCCGACCTCGTCCACCGGCTGCCGGTGCTGGGCCACCTGTCCCGCAAGACCGGCCACACCCTGGCCTGCAAGGAGGACGCCGACCGGCTGCTGCGCAAGGGCGAGCTCGTCGGGGTCTTCCCCGAGGGCTTCAAGGGCATCGGCAAGCCGTGGGACCAGCGATACAGGCTCCAGCGCTTCGGCCGGGGCGGCTTCGTCGCCTCGGCGATCAGGGCCGGGGTGCCGATCGTGCCGTGCTCGATCGTCGGCGCCGAGGAGATCTATCCGAAGCTCGGCGACCTGCCGGTACTGGCCCGGCTGCTCGGCCTGCCCTATCTGCCGATCACGCCGCTGTTCCCGTGGTTCGGGCCGCTCGGGCTGGTGCCGCTGCCGTCGAAGTGGCTGATCGAGTTCGGCGAGCCGATCAGGGCCGACGAGATCGACCCCGAAGAGGCCGACGACCCGATGGTCGTGTTCGAGCTCACCGACCAGGTGCGGGAGACGATCCAGCGCTCGCTCAACGCCCTGCGCCTGCGGCGCGGACCGGCGTTCTTCCTCTAGCCCTTCTTGTAGAGGCGGCGCAGCCGGTAGAGACGCCGCAGCGCGACGCCCGCGGCCACCCCGCCCGCCACCGCGCCGGCCGTGGCCGCGATGGGCAGGCCGATCATGGTCGCCTTGCGGGTGGTCCGGAAGTCGCGCACCTGCCAGCCCCGCTGCCGCGCGTGTTCGCGCAGCTCGGTGTCGGGGTTGATGGCGTAGGGATGGCCGACCAGCGACAGCATGGGCAGGTCGTTGGCCGAGTCGCTGTAGGCCGAGCAGCGGGTCAGGTCGAGCCCTTCGCGCCGGGCCAGCGCCCTGACGGCCTCCGCCTTGGCCGGGCCGTGCAGTAAATCGCCGACCAGATGGCCGGTGTAGGCGCCGTCCCTGGTCTCGGAGACGGTGCCGAGGGCGCCGGTCAGGCCGAGGCGGCGGGCGATCACGTGGGCGAGCTCGACCGGGGTCGCGGTGACCAGCCAGACCCGCTGACCGGCGTCGAGGTGGGCCTGGGCCAGCGCGCGGGTGCCCGACCAGATGCGGTCGGCCATCACCTCGTCGTAGATCTCCTCGCCGAGCAGGACGACCTCGTCGACCTTCAGCCCGGCCACGAACGCCAGCGCCATCTCCTTGGCCTTGGCGACGTGGTCGGGGTTCTCGTTGCCGCGGACCCGGAACATCGTCTGGCCCACGGCGAACTTGACCAGGTCGCCGGTGGTGAACAGGCCGCGCGCCGCCAGGCCCCGCGCGAAGTGGTAGATCGAGGCTCCGCGGACCATCGTGTTGTCGACGTCGAAGAATGCGGCGGCGGTCGGATCGGGCTCGGCGCTCGGGGCCGGAAGCGCGGCCGCGGCCGCCACCTCGCCCGCGAGTTCCGCCGCTTCCCGCCGTTTCAGTAGCCGCTTCATAGCCTCCGAGCTTAACCGCTGGGGTTCCGTCGGCCGGTTGCCCGCGCGTGAACAGCGCTAGTTGCCGGCCGCCCCGGCGTACCCGGAGATGAGGGAGAGGTACTGGTTGGCGATCTCGCGGTTCTCGGCGCCGAGCTTCGGCACCATCTTCTCCACGACCTTCTTCTGCTCCCGGGCGAACCTGCGGACCTTCGCGGGCGGTTTGGTGGGCTGTTTCACCCGCTCCAGCGCGGCCCGCGTGGTCGACTCCATGTCCTCCAGGGTCTGCCCGAGCAGTTCCTCGCTGTCGGGCGTGGCGGCCTTGAGTAGCTCCGCCGCCTCGGAGGCGCGCGAGCGGGCCACCGTCATCTGCCGGTCGGTCCGCTCGGCGTCGCTCGTGGTGAGCGTCAGCAGGGTCGACTCGGCCGCCCGCTTCAGCGGATAGAGCAGCTCACCGGGGACCGTCGAGTAGGTCACCACGGCCACCGACACGGTCGCCGCGACCATGCCGCCGAGCGCCAGCCACGGGCGCAGCCGCACCAGGAGGGGGATCCGCCGGATGCGCGGCCGTGCGTGGGCCGGGCCCGGACGCCGCGGCGCGGCGCGTTCCTCCTGGTGTGTACGGAGTAACTCGGCCCTCAGGCCCTCGCGGAACTCGGCCCGGGGGCCGGAGTCGGCAGGGTGGTCGTGGAACTGGCCCAGCTCGTCCAGCCGGGCGGTGACGCGTGCGGCACGCCGGGCACGCGAATGACCCCACCACCCCATCGCCAGAGCTCCCGCTCGAAGATCCACCCACCCCTGCGAATGGACCAACGACGCTACGTCGGAGGGGTTACGGGGTGTGTCTCAACTGAGATCTTTCGGGAGGGACCTGGCCAGCGCTTTGATCGCGCGGAACTGGAGGGCCTTGATCGCGCCGCTCTTCTTGCCCATCGCGGCGGCGGTCTCGGCGAGCGACATCCCGTACAGGAAACGCATGATCACGCACTCCTGCTGTTCCGGGCCGAGCTGCTGGACGGCCCGCATGACGTGCTCGTTCACCATGTTGGTGATCGCGGCGTTCTCGGGGATGTGGAGGCCGTCGAGCGGGGTGTCGAGGACCTCGGCGGTGGAGACCTCAAGGCGGCTGCGGCTCGACTTGAAGTGGTCGGTGATGAGGTTGCGGGCGATCGTCACGAGCCAGGCGCCGAAGTCGCGGCCCTGCCAGGTGAAGTCGGAGATGTTGCGCAGGGCGCGCAGGAAGGTGTCGCTCGTCAGGTCCTCGGCGAGGGGGTGGGAGCCCACGCGGAAGTAGACGTACCGGTAGACGAGGTCGACGTACCGGTCGTAAAGCTGCCCGAACGCCTCGGTGTCGCCCGTCTTGGCGCGCAGCACGAGGGTGCGCATCTCGTCGAACTCGGGCGAGACCGCCTCGGGTGGGGACTGCAACGCTCCAGCGGTGACCGCGGGGGCCAGCCCGGCTAACGACCAACTGTTCAGCATCCGGATATCCCATGGGAGAGGGGAAGTCGGCGTGCTCGCCACTCTAGAAATCTCCCATAAATTACACAATGAGGGCTGTCTCTGTAATCCCTTCCGTAACGGACGCTTGTGACGAGCTTCGCTGGCTGGGCGTGGGGACAGGGACAGGCCATAGAGTTGGTCCGTCATGGAACTCGTTGTCGCAGTCATCGCGTTCGCGGGGGCGATCCTCGCCGCGGTCACCACAGGCGTCCTGGTCGGGCGGATCCGTGAGGAGTCCTCCGGCTGGCTGCTGGCGTGGGCGGTCACCACGGTCGCGGTGTGCCTCGGGCTCGGTGCGACCGCCATCGGGACCCTCCTCGGGTTCGGTCCGCTGACCTTCCGGGTGTTCCAGATCGGCGGCGCGCTGCTCGCGCCGTTGTGGCTGGCGGGCGGACTGATCCAGTTGCTCGCGGAGTCGCGTTCCGCCCGGCTCGGCGGCTGGCTGCTGACCGGCGGCCTCAGCTTCGTGGGCCTGGTCATCATGGCCCTCGACCCGGTGCTGAGCGGCTTCAACAAGACGCTGCCGATCGGCTCCACCCACTGGGACATCTGGCCCGAGTGGCTGCTGCGCGGCGTCCACGGCCTCGACCTCGTGATCCTGTTCGTCGCGCTGATCGTGGCGCTGGTGCGGATGCGGTCGGGCGACGACTACGACGCCGACAACATGAACGCCACCGTCGTGCTGGCCCCGATCGGCATGGCAGTGATCGGCTCGCTGCTCTTCCTGGTGCCGGGCATCTTCGTCGTGGCGCTGCTGACCGCCGTCCCCGGCGGTGTCTGGTACGCCGTCACCCGCCCCCTCGCCCCTTATGACGACGAGGAGGAACCGGCCGCGGCCCCCCTGCAGCAGGGCCCGCCCAGCGGCCCGATGCCGGTGCAGCCGCAGCAGCCGATGTGGCAGGAGCAGAGCCTCGGCCGCCGGGTGGCCGGGATGCCGCCGCCCCAGCCGCCCCTGGCCAATCCCATGACAGGCCCGATGTCCGGTCCCATGCCCACCCCGATGGCGAGCCCCATGGGCAGCCCGATGGGCAGTCCTCCGATGCCCTCGACCGGGCCGCAGCCGGTGATCCCGCCCGGCGCCACCCGGTCCGGGCTCGGCGACCTGGTGGCCGAATACCGGGCCGGCGAACAGCAGGGCGGTTTCGACTACGGCGCCCGCATGCAGCCCCCGCCGCCCCAGCCGCCGAAACCGCCCGACTTCGGCGGTCCCGCGACCGGCACGCTCATGGCGGCCGACTCCTACAACCCCCAGGCGAACGACTACGGCATGCCGGTGCCGCCCCCGACGGCCTCCACCGAGTTCTCGATGCCGAACACCGGCGTGCTCTACCCCGGCCAGGTGCAGGCCCAGATGCCGCAGGTCCCGGCCCCCTCCGCCGCGACGGGTTCGGTCAGGCCCTCGCCCACCATCTACGGCGTGCTCACCGTCTTCACCCTGATGGACGGCGCCGGCGACGCCTTCGACAAGCTGGCCGAGGAGACCGTCGAGCAGGTGCTCCGCAACGAGCCCGACACGCTGCTGTTCGTCAGCCACGGCGTGAAGTCGGCCCCGCTCCAGCGGCTGGTCTACGAGCTCTACCGCGACCAGACGGCCTACAACGACCACCAGCGGCAGTCCCACATGGAGCGGTTCGCCACCGAGCGTCAGCCGTTGGTGCTGGCCACGAATGTGATCGAACTCACGGTCAACGCCGCCAAGGTCGTTCCGCTGCCGACCACGTTCACGTTGTGAGGGCCGCGCGCAGCCGGTTCTCGTCGACCCGCCAATAGTCGTGCTGCACGCCGTCGACCAGGGTGACCGGGATCATCTCCCAGTATTTCTCCAGGTCAGCGGGGTCTTGGGTGATGTCGCGCTCGTCCCACTCGACGCCGAGTTCGGCCGCGACGCGGGTGATGACCGCGCGGGCGTCGTCACACAGGTGGCAGCCGGGTTTGCCGAGCAGGGTGATGCGGTGGGCCATGTGCCTACCGTAAGGGCCGGATTCGTACCCGGGACCCACCCCTGACACCCTGGGAGAGAGCACGACAACGGGGTCGCTCGACTTTGTGCATCACTTCACAAAGGCACTAACCTGGAAGACGGCCCCGAAACCGATTCCCCCTCAGGAGTGCCGGCCTGTGATCCGCCGAATCCCGCAACAACCGCGTGACCGCGGCATCCCCGACGCGACCGTCGCCCGGCTGCCGCTCTACCTGCGCGCGTTGAACGGTTTGGCCGAGCGGGCCGTGGCCACGGTCAGTTCCGAGGATCTCGCGGTCGCGGCGGGGGTCAATTCCGCCAAACTGCGCAAAGATCTGTCGCATCTGGGATCTTATGGAACACGGGGCGTCGGCTACGACGTTCAGTACCTCATCTACCAGATCTCCCGAGAGCTCGGCCTGACGCAGGACTGGGCGGTCGCGATCGTCGGGGTCGGCAACCTCGGCCGGGCCCTCGCCAACTACGGCGGGTTCGTCTCCCGGGGGTTCCGGGTGGCCGGGCTGCTCGACGCCGACCCGGAGGTCGTGGGCGACCACATCGCGGGTCTCGTCGTGGAGCACAGCGACGAGCTGGAATCGGTGATCGCCAAGCGGGGGGTGTCGATCGTGGTCATCGCGACTCCGGCGACCGCCGCCCAGGCGGTCTGCGACCGGGTCATCGCGTCCGGAGTGACGAGTATCTTGAACTTCGCCCCCGTCGTGCTCACCGTCCCTGCGGGCGTCGACGTCCGCAAGGTCGATCTGTCCATCGAACTGCAGATCCTCGCGTTCCACGAGCAGCGCAAGGTGAATGGGGGGCCCGTGATGGGCGAGGAATGGGCGGGGGAGGTCTCATGAGCCTGCTGATCGTGGGGCTGAGCCACCGGAGCGCACCCGTCTCGGTGCTCGAGACGGTGACGATCTCCGGCGACGCCCTGGTCAAACTCCTCCACGACGTGCGGCAGGACGCCCACGTCGCCGAGGCGATGGTGGTGTCGACCTGCAACCGGGTCGAGGTCTACGCCGAGGTCGACCGGTTCCACGGCGGGGTGTCGGCGATCACCAGGCTGCTCGACCGCCACGCGGGGGCCGACCTGGCTCCCCATCTGTACGTCCACTACGAGGACCAGGCCGTCCACCACCTGATGTCGGTGGCCTCCGGGCTCGACTCCATGGTGGTCGGCGAGGGCCAGATCCTCGGCCAGATCCGGGCCGCGCTGCGGCTGGCCCAGCAGGAGAACGCGGTCGGCTCGATCCTCAACGAGCTGGTCCAGCACGCCCTGCGGGTCGGCAAGCGCTCCCACAGCGAGACCGGCATCGACCGCGCGGGCGCCTCCCTCATCGGCGTCGGCATCACCCTGGCCGAGACCGTGCTCGGGCCCATCGAGGGCCGCCGGGCGCTGGTCGTCGGCGCGGGCTCGATGAGCGCGCTCACTGCCGCGACCCTCGCGCGCGCGGGTGTGACCGAGATCGTCATCGCCAACCGGACCTTCGAGCGGGCCGAGCGGCTCGCCGAGACCGTGGGCGGCCGGGCCGTCCCCCTGTCGGAGATCGCGACCGAGCTCGCCACCGCCGACCTGGTCGTCACCTGCGTCGGCGCGGGCAGCCGCGTGATCACCCCCGAGATGATCCCCGCCCGGCGGGACCGGCTGTTCCTGCTCGACCTCGCGCTGCCCCACGACGTCGACACCGCCGTCCGGGCGCTGCCGCAGGTCACCCTGGTCGACCTCGAGGACATGCAGCAGTCTGGCGTCGGCTTCGACGGCGGCCGGGCCGCCGACATCGCGGCGGTGCGCCGGATCGTGGCCGACGAGGTCACCGCTTATCTCAACTCCGCCCGCGCGGCCAAGGTGACGCCTACTGTGGTGGCGCTGCGCAGCCGCGCGGCCCAGGTGGTCGAGTCTGAGCTCGGCCGGCTCCACTCCCGCATGCCCGACCTCGACGAGCGCCAGCGGGACGAAGTGGCACAGGCGGTCCGGCGGGTGGTGGACAAACTGCTCCACGAGCCGACTGTGCGTGTCAAGCAGCTCGCCGCGTCCCCGGCAGGCGATCATTATGCCGAGGCGCTGCGCGAGCTGTTCAACCTGGACCCGAAGGCGCCCGACGCCGTTTCCCGGATGGAGATCGAGCAGTGAACCTGAGGCTGGGCACCCGCAAGAGCCTGATGGCGACCACGCAGTCGCAGCAGGTGGCGGACCGGCTGACCGAGCTCACCGGCCGCGCCGTCGACCTCGTCGGGATCACCACTTTCGGCGACGTCACCAAGGCCCAGCTCGCCCAGCTCGGCGGGACCGGCGTCTTCGTCAGCGAGCTGCGCGAGGCGCTGGCCGCCGACGAGATCGACTTCGCCGTCCACTCGCTCAAGGACCTGCCGACCACGCCCGACCCGCGGCTCACGCTGGCCGCGATCCCGCGCCGCGACGACCCGCGCGACGCCCTGGTCGGCCCGCTGAAGCTCGCCGACCTGGCCCGCGGGGCCCGCGTCGGCACCGGCTCGCCGCGCCGCATCGCCCAGCTCAGGCTGCTGCGCGCCGATCTCGACTACGTCCCGATCCGCGGCAACGCCGACACCCGGATCGGTAAGGTGACCTCCGGTGAGATGGACGGCGTCGTGCTGGCCGCCGCCGGTCTGGCCCGCCTCAGGCGCGACGACGAGATCGCCAACTTCTTCGACACCGACGAGATGCTGCCGGCCCCCGGCCAGGGCGCTCTCGCGGTGGAGTGCCGGGCCGACCGGCCCGAGCTGATCAAGCTTCTGAGCACGCTCGACGACGCGCGCACCCGCGACGCCGTCACCGCCGAGCGTGCCGTCCTCGCCGCGCTGGAGGCGGGCTGCTCCGCCCCCGTCGGCGCCTACGCCGTCGACGACGGCCACACGCTCACCCTGACCGCCACCGTGGTGTCCATCGACGGCACCGCGGCGGTGCGCAAGTCCACCACCGGACCCCGCTCCTCGGCCATGGAACTCGGGCGAGAGCTCGCGGCCACCATGATCGCGGAGGGGGCCGGGCAATTGATGGGAGAGCAGGCCCATTGACCGCATCAGAGCATCACGAGACCGGCATCGGGGGCTTCGTCGCCTTCGTGGGCGCCGGTCCCGGTGACGAGAACCTGCTGACACTCCGGGGCGCCGACCTGTTGTCCAAGGCCGACATCGTCGTCGTCGACCGGGAGTCGTACGGCCCGTTGCTGCGGCACTGCCGGGCGTCGGTCGACGTGCGTGACGTCGTGGCCGAACCCGGCGCGCTGGCCGGCGCGGTGGGGGAGGCCAAGGCCGGGAAGCTGGTCGTCCGGGTGTGCCCGGGTGATCCGGCGTTCTTCTCCTCGGTGTCCGAGGAGGTCGCGGCCTGCGCCCAGGGCGAGGTCGACTTCGAGATCGTGCCCGGCGTGCCGCCGGCGACGGCGGTGCTGACCTACGCGGGCATCCCGCCGGCGTCGTCC
Source organism: Herbidospora cretacea (assembly GCF_001570605.1). Taxonomy (GTDB): domain Bacteria; phylum Actinomycetota; class Actinomycetes; order Streptosporangiales; family Streptosporangiaceae; genus Herbidospora; species Herbidospora cretacea. Next base: position 88,437 of record NZ_BBXG01000028.1, read on the forward strand.
GGGCCGGAGTTCCGGATCGTCGACGCGGGCCAGGTCGACGACTGGTCGAAGCACGCCTCGGTCGACGGCACGCTGGTGATCTACAACGGGGTGGCCGAGGCGCCCGCGATCGGCAAGGCGCTGATCGCAGGTGGCCTGCCCGACTACACCCCGGTCGCGGTGACCAGCGACGGCACCACCACCGAGCAGTACACCGTGGTCTCCTCGCTGGGCCGTCTCGGCCCCGACCTGAAGCACGCCGGGATGACCGAGCCCGCGCTCATCGTGGTCGGCGACGCCGTGGGGCAGCGCGAGAAGCACTCGTGGTTCGAGACCAAGCCGCTGTTCGGGTGGCGGGTGCTCGTGCCCCGGACGAAGGAACAGGCCGCGGGCCTGTCCGAGCAGCTGCGCAGCTACGGCGCGGTGCCCGAAGAGGTGCCGACGATCTCCGTCGAACCGCCGCGCACTCCGCAGCAGATGGACCGCGCCATCAAGGGCCTGGTCACCGGACGCTACGAGTGGGTGGCCTTCACCAGCGCCAACGCGGTGAAGGCGGTCAAGGAGAAGTTCGACGAATACGGCCTCGACGCCCGCGCCTTCGCCGGGCTGAAGGTCGCCGCCGTCGGCGACGCGACCGCCAGGGCCCTGGTCGACTTCGGCGTCAGGCCCGACCTGATGCCGACCGGCGAGCAGTCGTCGGAGGGCCTGCTCGAAGAGTGGCCGCCCTACGACTCGATGCTCGACCCGATCAACCGGGTGCTGCTCCCGAGGGCCGACATCGCCACCGACACGCTGGTCGCGGGCCTGACCGAGCTCGGCTGGGAGTGCGACGACGTGACGGCCTACCGGACCGTCCGGGCCGCCCCGCCGCCCGAGGAGATCCGCAACGCCATCAAGACCGGCGGCTTCGACGCGGTCCTGTTCACCTCGTCCTCGACGGTGCGCAACCTCGTCGGCATCGCGGGCAAGCCCCACAACGTCACGGTGATCGCGGTCATCGGGCCGCAGACCGCCAAGACGGCCGAGGAGTTCAACCTGCGGGTCGACGTGATGGCCGACAAGCCCTCGGCTTCCGCACTGGCCGCCGCACTGGCGGAGTATGGTGCCAAGCAGCGCCAGGCGGCCGTCTCCGCCGGCGAGATCCCGCGCCGCCCCTCGCAGACTCGAAGGGGTGCGCGACGACGTCCCAAGTGACCCCCACGAAGGTGGTTTTCGCATGAGTGCCGAGTTCCCGGTCGCCCGCCCGCGACGGCTGCGCCGGACCGCTCCGCTGCGCCGGATGGTGGCCGGGACCCGGCTCCACCCGGCTGAGCTGATCCTGCCGATGTTCGTCAAGGAGGGCATCGCCGAGCCGGCTCCGGTGGGGTCGATGCCCGGTGTCGTCCAGCACACCCGTGAGAGCCTGCGCAAGGCCGCCCACGAGGCGGCCGGGGCGGGCGTCGGCGGCGTCATCCTGTTCGGCATCCCGGCGGTCAAGGACGGCCGGGGCTCGGGCGCCGACGACCCCGAGGGCATCGTCCAGCTGGCTCTGGCCGACCTCAAAAGCGAGGTCGGCGACGACCTGGTGATCATGGCCGACACCTGCCTCGACGAGTACACCGACCACGGTCACTGCGGCATCCTGACCGAGGCGGGCGAGGTCGACAACGACCTGACCCTGGAGCGCTACGCCGCCGCCGCGGTCGCCCAGGCCCGCGCCGGCGCCCAGGTGATCGCGCCCAGCGGCATGATGGACGGCCAGGTCGGCGCGATCCGCGCGGCCCTCGACGCCGATGGCCACGCCGAGATCCCGATCCTGGGCTACTCGGTCAAGTACGCCTCCGCGTTCTACGGCCCCTTCCGCGAGGCCGCCGAATGCGCCCCCCAGTTCGGCGACCGCAGCGCCTACCAGCAGGACCCGGCCGGCCCGATCGGCGAGGCCATGCGCGAGATCAGGCTCGACCTGGCCGAGGGCGCCGACGCCGTCATGGTCAAGCCCGCCCTGGCCTACCTCGACGTCATCCACCAGGTCAGGGAGCTGGTGGACGTCCCGGTGGCCGCCTACCAGGTGTCGGGGGAGTACGCCATGGTCGAGGCCGCCGCCGCCAACGGCTGGATCGACCGCGACCGCGTGATCATGGAGTCGCTGATCGCGATCCGCCGCGCGGGAGCCGACCTGATCCTCACCTACTGGGCGACCGAAGTAGCGCGCAGACTGGCTTGAGGAAGGGTTTTCGAGGGGTCGCCCTGCGAAGATCCTGACTGTCCGGGCATTATCGGGGGCAACAGCCCGTTTTTTCTCTGTGGGGGAGGAACAGCATCAGATGGTCGGGGTCCCGCTCGCTCGCCGTTCGAAACGCCGCGCGCACCGAATACCGCACCGGCTCGAAGCGGTAGTCGACTACGCCCGGCTGGGCTGGGCGAGCTGTCTGGGGGCACATCCGCTGCGCGAGGGGCAGCGGGCGTGCTCATGTGATCGTGTGGGCTGTCCCGACCCGGGCGCCCACCCGCTGTCGCCCGCCTGGCGCATGCAGGCCACGACCGACACGGCCCAGCTCACCCGCTGGTGGGGGCAGGAACCAGAGGCCAACGTGGTCCTGCCCACCGGACGCGTCTTCGACGTGTTCGACGTGCCGGCGGAGATCGGAATGTCCGCCCTCACCTCGCTGGAGTCCTCGCTGGAGTCCTCAGGCCCGGTCGCCGTCAACGGCGGCCGGGTTCTTTTCTTCGTGGCCACGCGCGGCAACCCCGAGGACGAGGACGAGTGGTGGACGTCGTCGATCGACCACGCTCCGGAGACGATCGAGTCGAATCCGGGACTGCGCTGGCACTGCCGTGACTCCTACGTCCTGGCGCCGCCGTCGTCGCTGGTCGGCGGGGGGTCGGTGAAGTGGCTGAGGCCGCCTGACGGGCGTCCGCTGCCCGATCCGCTGCGCGTGCTGGACGTGCTCGCCGACTAGTCTCAGTGGGCGTGAGTCGTACCGACAATTCAGCGGCCCTGTTCGCGCGGGCCAAGGAGATCGTCCCTGGCGGGGTCAACTCGCCGGTCCGGGCGTTCGGCGCCGTGGGCGGCACGCCCCGCTTCATGGCGTCCGGCCAGGGCCCCTACATCACCGACGTCGACGGGAACACCTACGTCGACCTGGTCTGCTCGTGGGGGCCGATGATCCTGGGCCACCGTCACCCGGCGGTGGTGGAGGCCGTCACGAACGCGATGTCCGGCGGCTTCTCCTACGGCACGGCGACCGAGGGCGAGGTGCTGCTGGCCGAGGAGATCGTCTCCCGGGTGGCGCCGGTGGAGAAGGTGCGCCTGGTCAGTTCGGGCACCGAGGCCACGATGAGCGCGGTCCGGCTGGCCCGGGGGTTCACCGGCCGCTCGAAGATCGTCAAGTTCGCCGGCTGCTACCACGGCCACGTCGACGCCCTGCTGGCCTCGGCGGGCTCGGGCGTGGTGACCTTCGGCCTGCCCGACACCCCGGGCGTGACCGGCGCGGCGGCGGCCGACACGCTGGTGCTGCCCTACAACGACCTGGCGGCGGTCGAGGAGGCGTTCACCCTCCACGAGATCGCCGCCGTGATCACCGAGGCGTGCCCGGCCAACATGGGCGTGGTGCCTCCGGCGGGCGGCTTCAACCGTCGGCTGAAGGAGCTCTGCGCGGCCAACGGCGCGCTGCTCATCGTCGACGAGGTGCTCACCGGCTTCCGCGTCTCGGCCGCGGGCTGGTACGGCCTCGACCCGGTCGACGCCGATCTGATGACGTTCGGCAAGGTCATGGGTGGCGGTCTGCCCGCCGCCGCGTTCGGCGGACGGGCCGACGTGATGGCCCGGCTGGCCCCGGAGGGCCCGGTTTACCAGGCGGGCACCCTGTCGGGTAACCCGCTGGCCTGCGCGGCCGGGCTGGCGACGCTGCGCGCGTGTGACTCCGACGTCTACGCGCGGATCGACGCCGCCGCCCTGGCCGTGGGTGACGCCACATCCGATGCGCTCGCGGCTGAGGGGGTCCCCCATCGGCTGCAGCGGGCCGGGAATCTGTTCTCGATCTTCTTCACCGACGAGCCGGTGAGCGACTTCGCGTCGGCGAAGACCCAGAACACGGCCGCGTTCACCGCGTTCTTCCACGCGATGCTCGACCAGGGCGTCTATCTTCCCCCGTCGGCCTTCGAGGCCTGGTTCCTGTCGTCCTCCCATGACGACGGGGCTGTCTCGAAGGTCGTCGATGCTCTTCCGATCGCGGCCAAGGCCGCGGCTCAAGCTGGTTAGGCGCTGCGACCGCGGTTCTTGGCGCGCGACTGGCGGGCGTTGGTGGCGAGGGTCTCCAGGTAGGAGACGCGGGCGACGGTGGAGTGCTTCGTGAAGAGGTTGTTGATGATTCGCATGTCTTTATGATGCAACCACTTAACAGTTGAGGACAAGCGAGATTTTCTTGGGTGGACGCTTTAGACTGACTACATGTTGGACTTGCACCGGCTGAAGGCCCTCCACGCGGTCGCCACCTACGGCTCCGTGGGCGCGGCGGCCGAAGCGCTGATGGTGACCCCGTCGGCGATCTCGCAACAGCTCGCCAAGCTGGAGAAGGAGACCGGCGCGGTGCTGGTCGAGCGCAACGGCCGCGGCGTCAAGCTGACCGACGCGGCCGGGCTGCTCGCCGAACACGCCGAGAGGATCCTCGCGCTGGTCGAGACGGCCGAGGCCGACTTCGAGGCGCTGCGCGGCGCGGTGGTCGGGCGGCTGTCGATCGCGGCCTTCCCGACGGCCGCGCGCGGGATCTTCCCCGAGGCGCTGAGGCTGCTCAACGAACAGCATCCCGACCTCGGCATGCTCTTCTGGGAGCGCGAGCCCGAACGCCAGCTCCGCGAGGTCGCCCGGGGCGAGATCGACCTGGCCGTGGTGCAGGACTGGCTGAACCGCCCGATGGCGATCCCCGACGGCCTGTCGCGCCACGTGCTGCTCGACGACGTGGCCGACATCGCCGTGCCGGCCGACCACCCGCTGGCCGACCGGAAGGAGATCTCGCTGTCGGAGCTGCCCGACGACCGCTGGATCACCTCGGTGCCGGGCACGGTCTGCCACGACTTCCTGCTGTTCCTGGTGCGGTCGGCGGGCAAGGAGCCCGACATCGTCTGCATGGCCGACGAATATCCGACCCAGCTCGCCCTGGTCGCGGGCGGCCACGGCCACGCGCTGATCCCCAGGCTGGGCCGGGGCACGCTGCCCGAGGGGGTGCGGGCGATCCCGATCCTGCCCCGTCCGACCCGGCGCATCTACGCCCTGTGGCGGACCGACGCGGCCCGCCGCCCGGCCATCCGCGCCGCCGTCGACGCCCTGCGGACCGTCTGCGCCCAACTGGAGACCACGCTTCGGCTGGCCTGACGCCGTCTCGTCATGTCGTCCGAGTAGGCTGGCGCCACCATGACTGAGACGACCATCGTTCACCTCTTGCGCCATGGTGAGGTGTACAACCCGACCGGGGTCCTCTACGGCAGGCTGCCCGGCTTCCACCTGTCGGACAACGGCCGGGCGATGGCCGACATGGCGGCGAAGTCCCTCGCCAACCGCGACATCGTGACCCTCTGGAGCTCGCCGATGGAGCGCGCCCAGGAGACCGCCGCGCCCGCGGCCGAAGTGCTGAAGCTGCCGGTCTCCGTCGACGTCCGGCTGACCGAGGCCATGAACGTCTTCGAGGGCAAGAAGGTGGCCAACGACAACCGCGCCTTCTTCCGCGACCCCCGCAACTTCTGGCACTTCCGCGACCCCCGCCGACCGTCGTGGGGCGAGGCCTACCGCGACGTCGTGGCCCGCATGAAGTCGGTGATCGACGACGCCCGCGCCGAGTCGCGGGGCCACGAGGCGCTGCTGGTCTCCCACCAGCTGCCGATCTGGATCATCCGGCTGGCCACCGAGAGCAAGCGCCTGTGGCACGACCCGCGCCGCCGCCAGTGCAGCCTGGCCAGCCTGACGACGTTCACCTTCGACGGCGACCGCCTGATCAGCGTGGGCTACAGCGAGCCGGCCGCGGCCCTGCTCAAGGGCGTTTGAGGGACCGTTTGGGGGACCACGGCGATGCCCCGGTAGGCTGGACGCTCTACCGGTTGTAGTTCAAGGAGATCTCCTCCATGTCCCCCTTCTCGCGTGCCGTCGTCGCCGTGCTGTCGGTGCTGCTGCTGGCAGGATGCGCCGGAAACGTCGGGGGCTCGGGGCAGCCGGAGTCCGACGACACCCGCTTCGTCGCCGGTGACGGCAAGGTGCAGATCTTCGAGCCCGGCGACCGCAAGCCCGCGCCCGCCGTCGAGGGCAGGACCCTCGAAGGCGCGCAGACCGCGATGGCCAAGGGCAAGGTCACCGTGATCAACTTCTGGGCCTCGTGGTGCGCGCCGTGCCGGGCCGAGGGTCCGACGCTCAAGGACGTCGCCGCCCGCACCAAGGCCGACGGCGTCGAGTTCCTCGGCATCAACTTCAAGGACCAGCAGGCCGCCGCCACCGCCTACGACACGCAGCTCGCGCCGGGCTACCCGAGCATCCACGACCAGGCGGGCAAGGTCCTGCTCGGTTTCTCCGGCACGGTGCCGCCCGCCGCCATCCCCTCCACGCTCATCATCGACAAAGAGGGCAGGATCGCGGCCCGCGCCCTGGGCGCGGTGAAATACCAGGCGCTGCTCGACGCCGTGACCAAGGTCTCCAGTGAATCTCGCTGACACCGTCGCCTCGGGCTCGCTGCTGGTCGCCCTGCCGATCGCGCTGCTCGCCGGCCTGGTGTCGTTCCTGTCGCCCTGCGTGCTGCCGCTGGTGCCGGGCTATCTGTCCTACGTGACCGGCATGAGCGCCGACCCCCGCCGGGGGCGGCTGGTGCTGGGCTCCCTGCTGTTCGTGCTCGGGTTCGCCCTGGTGTTCGTGCTGGGCGGGGCGCTGTTCGGCGGGCTCGGGGCGGTGATGCTCGGCAACGCCGAGGTGATCACCCGGGTGCTGGGCGTCGTCACCGTCGTGCTCGGGCTGGCCTTCATCGGGATCATCCCGGGGCTGCAGCGCGACTTCCGCATCCACAAGCTGCCCGCCGCCGGGCTCGCCGGGGCGCCGCTGCTGGGTATCGTGTTCGGGCTCGGCTGGACGCCGTGCATCGGCCCCACGCTGGCCGTCGTGCTGACCCTGTCGGTCGACCAGGGGAGCGCGGCCAGAGGGGCGCTGCTCGCGTTCGGCTACGCCCTCGGGCTCGGGCTGCCGTTCGTGGTGGCCGGGCTCGCCTACCGCAAGGCGCTCCACACGTTCCGGGCGGTGCGCCGACACACCCTGCTCATCACGCGGATCGGAGGAGCCATGCTGGTCGCCGTCGGGCTGCTGCTGGTCACCGGTCTGTGGGGCGAGCTCATCGCCGGTCTCCAGACCTGGGCCGGCGGATTCGAGCCGGTGATATGACGCTGACCGAAGAGAAGACGACCGACAAGCGCCCGGCGGGGCTGGGCGTGGTCGGCTGGCTGCGCTGGGGCTGGCGGGTGCTCACCTCGATGCGCACCGCCCTCATCCTGCTGTTCCTGCTGGCGCTGGCCTCCGTGCCGGGGTCGCTGTTCCCGCAGACCGGGGTCGATCCGGGCGCGGTGGCGCGCTACTTCGAGAACGACCCCGTCAAGGCCGAGTGGCTCGACCGGTTCTGGCTGTTCGACGTCTTCACCTCGCCCTGGTTCGCGGCCGTCTACCTGCTGCTGTTCCTGTCGCTGGTCGGGTGTGTGCTGCCGCGCATGGGCGTGCACCTGAAGGAGATCCGGCGCACGCCGCCGCCCGCGCCGCGCAACCTCACCCGGCTGCCGCACCACGCCGACATCGGGGGCGACCTGGCCTCCGCCGAGGCCTACCTGCGGTCGAAGCGCTGGCGGGTGGCGACCGGCGACGGCTGGGTGTCGGCCGAGAAGGGCCACCTGCGCGAGACCGGCAACCTGCTCTTCCACATCGCGCTGCTGGTCCTGCTGGTCGCGGTCGGCGCGGGCGGGCTGTTCGGCTACCGGGGCAACGTGCTCGTGGTCGAGGGCGACGGGTTCTCCAACACCGTGGCCGCCTACGACCGCTACCTGCCCGGGTCGCAGGTGTCGCCCGAGGACCTCCAGCCCTTCTCGTTCACGCTGAAGGACTTCCAGGCGACCTACATCGGGCCCGGCCACGAGAAGCAGGGCCAGCCGCTCGACTACTACGCCAAGCTCGCCGTGCAGGACTCGCCGGGCGCGCCCGAGCGCGAGTTCACCCTGCGGGTCAACGAGCCGCTCGACGTCGACGGCGCGCTGACCTACCTGATCGGCCACGGCTACGCCCCCACGTTCAGGATCACCGGTGGCGACGGCAAGGTCGCCTTCGAGGGCGCGGTGCCGTGCCTGGTGAACAACACCTCGACCTACGAGTCCCAGTGCGTCATCAAGGTGCCCGACGCCGCCCCCGAGCAGCTCGCCTTCCTCGGCCGGTTCCTGCCCTCGACGGTTCCCGACGGCGAGGAATGGCTGTCGGTCTTCCCGGGCGCGGCCAACCCGACCGTGCAGATCTGGCCGTTCAAGGGCGACCTGGGTCTCGACGCGGGAACCCCCCAGTCGGTGTACGACCTGGGCGCGCACAAGAACCTCAAGCCCCTCGGCCAGATGACCGCCTCGCCCAAGCCGCTGGCCGTCGGCGAGTCCATCGACCTGCCCGAAGGCGCCGGAAAGATCGAATACACCGGCGTCAAGGAATGGATCACCCTCCAGACCACCTACGACCCGGGCCGTTTCCCGGCCCTGATCGCCTCCGGCGCCGCGATCCTCGGCCTGCTGCTCTCCCTCCAGATCCGCCGCCGCCGTGTGTGGGTGCGCGTAAGGGACGGAGGGGTCACGGTGGGAGGATTGACCCGCACCGAGGGCGGTGACTTCGGCGAGGAGTTCGCCGAGCTGACCGAAGCCCTGGAACAGCACGCTCGCCCAGCAGAGGTGAAGGATGTCCCCTGAAAGCTTGGCCACGTTGAGCGACCAGCTCGTGCTGGCCGCCATTCTCCTCTATCTGGCCGGGATGATCGGCTACGCGCTGGAGCTGGCCTTCGGCCGCGTCGCCGAGACGGTCGCCGAACGGAGACTCGTCGCGGTCGGCGCCTCCCATGAGGAGCCGGAGCCGGCGCCGGAGCCTCCGGCCGCACCCGCGCCCTGGGCGCTCCAGGCGGGCGCCATCGGCACCGTGGCCATGTGGCTCGGGTGGGCGGCCAACCTCGGCGCCACACTCACGCGCGGTCTGGCGACCGACCGGTGGCCCTGGGGCAACATGTACGAGTTCGTCGTCGCCATGCTGCTCGCGGCGGTGACGGTGTTCCTGCTGCTCCAGCTCCGCTATCCGGTCAGGTTTCTCGGCGCGTTCGTCGGCGTGGTCGGCGCGATCGGCCTCGGCTTCGCGGCCCGCGTCCTCTACACCCAGGCCGGCCCGGTCGTGCCCGCGCTCGACTCCTACTGGGTGGCCATCCACGTCACCGCCGCCGTCGCGGCCAGCGGCCTGTTCATCGTCGGCGGGGTCGCCGCGGCGCTGTTCCTGATCCGGGGGGACGGCCCGTCGCGGCTGCCGGCGCGCGCCGACCTCGAACGGGTCGCCCACCGCGTCATCGTCATCGCGTTCCCCATCTGGACCTTCGCCGTCATCTCGGGCGCGCTGTGGGCCGACAAGGCGTGGGGCCGTTACTGGGGCTGGGACCCGAAGGAGGTCTGGGCGTTCATCACGTGGGTGGCCTACGCCGCCTATCTGCACGCCCGCGCCACCGCCGGCTGGAAGGGCAAGGCCGCGATGATCGTCTCGCTGATCGCGTTCGCCTGTCTGATGTTCAACCTGGTCGGGGTGAACATCTTCATCGGCGGCCTGCACTCCTATGCCGACGTGAGCAAGTAACTAGTCTTCCTCGCGCAGCTTGCGTTCGAGGCTGCGCAGGAAGTCGGGGTCGTCGTCGGGACCCCTCGGCGCCTCGGGGGGCGGTGAGGGGAGAAGGTTCTGCCCGGGGGTGATCGGCTCGGGCACCGGTCGCCCGGCGAGCAGCCACAACACTCCGCCCATCGCCGGAATCATCACGACCAGCACCCACGCGGCCTTGGGGAGGGTCCGCACGATCTCGGGGGGAGTGGTGATGACGTCGAAGAGGCAGTAGAGCCAGAAGGCCAGCAGCGCCAGCCCGACAACCACGTTCGCCATTCCAACACGGTATGCCATGCCGTGGCCTGATCGTGTCCTGTCTGCCATAGCGGCCGACGAAGCGGGATGACTCGGACCAGACGGGCATCGTACTGTGGGCCGGTACAGCACCTTCCCGACCCAGAGAGAGGTGCGATGGCGCAGCAGGGCGACAGAGGCCGCCACCGGCGAGGGAATCGGTGGTGGCAGCGGAGCCACGCAGATGCCAGCTATGTCTCGCGTCGTGGGGCCGAGGCACCGCAGGACCGCATCGAGACGAAAGTCACCGAACGGACCGACTTCTGGGCCGAGACGCCCAGGGTCGTCGAGACCCCGGTGACCGCCCCGGTCATCGACCGGCCGCAGTACACCTGGCGCGACTTCGAGCTGGACGACCAGCCCGCGCGCGCCGAGCCGCACCACCCCGACAGCCCCGACTACCGTGACGGCCGCCGCAACTGCGGCGCGCTGGAGTCGATCCTCTACCGGCAGTGGGACGCGATGGACGGCCCGCCGCCCCCCGACGTCATCCGCGCGGTCGACAGCCTCGCCCGGCTGCCCGACCGGCTCAAGGAGATGCTCGCGGTCGGCCTCGACGGCATCTACATCGGCCCGGGTGGCGTCCCCGACCTCGACGACATGGGCTACCTTCGCGGCGCGCCGCTCCCGAGCGGCCGTGCCACCTGGGACATCTGCGCCGGCGCGTACGGCGATCGCAAGATCGTCGTCGGTGACCGGCCCAGCCCGACGCCCGATGTGATGATGCACGAAGTCGGTCATGCGCTGGACGACGTGGACTCCCGTCCGGGAGAGTGGGTCTCGGACTCACCCGAGTTCGCCGCACTCTACGACGAGTGCATCCCCCACCTGGCCTCGTCCTTCCACAAGCAGTCCGGAGAGCTCGGCCGCAAGGAGTTCTTCGCCGACGCCTTCGCCGCCATCGCGTCGAGGCAGCGTCCCGCCCTGATAGACATGCTGGGCGGAGACACCAGAACCGCGCTCAACGTCATGCTCTTCTTCAACAGGCGCTACGGAATCTAGGTAGGTCCCCGATGCACGTGATCCGGCTCGCTGACGGCACACTGCGGGTCCCGCAGTCGTTGACCAGCGACGACGGCCGCCTGATCGGCAACGCGTATGTCGAGATCGCGCCCGGCGAGCCTGATTACGACCAGTGGCTCGAAGAGTCCATCACCGAGGAAGAGGAAGCCGACCGCCGGCGTCGGTGGCAGGAAGAGAACGACGAGCTCGAACGTGAATTCCTGGCTTTCAAGGCGGAACAGGACTCGACCAATGGGTAATATTTTATAAGCTCATTCGGGGTCCGGAAAAACAGAAAAGGCGCGGCTCTTGGTCTGCCGCGCCTTACTGCTTCTTACCGCGAAGTCACCCGTTCGGCTTGTCAGCCGTCAGGACGTCTTCTCCGCGGAGAAGGGCGTGCACTTCCGACTCGCGGAAACGCCGGTGCCCTCCGGGGGTACGGATGCTGCTGATTCGCCCCGCCGCGGCCCAGCGAGTCACGGTCTTCGGGTCGACCCTGAAGAGGGCGGCAACCTCTCCAGGGGTCAGCAGTCGCTCGCTGCTACTCTCCACAATCTCTCCCCCTCGCATCCCGCGTCCTGCAGCGGGCGGACAGGTAACCAGTGTGCCGAGCGAAGCCTGATTTATCCGTGGTTTTCAGAGAAGATCACGGGATGTTACCGGCTCAGTGCCCGATTGTTATATGATAGAGCCTCTTTGGGGCGCTCGTGGGTGTTTCTTTACGAAAGCGCCGTGATGGGCACACTAGCAGCGCTCGCGACGGATGCGAAGAGAGTCCGCCATACGGGACAGTGACGTAACCTCTACGGCGTGCATCCGGTAATCGTCTACACCCTGTCCCGCCTAGGCCTGTTCGCCGTCGCCCTGGGCGTCCTCTATCTGCTGGGGCTGCGGTCCGTCGCGTTGCTCGCCGTGGCCGTGGTGCTGAGCGGGCTCGCCAGTTACGTCCTGCTGTCGAAGCAGCGGGACGCGGTCAGTGAGCGGATCAGCGAGAAGAGGCACCAGCCCGAGAGCTAGTCAGGGCATCGGGAACATTCCGACTCGGGCATGGTACTCGTGACCGAGCTTCGTGGTGTCGCTTCCCACCAAAAGGCCCTTCTTTACCGCGAGAAAGGCCTTCACCCCGATTCCCCTCTCGCGGCCGGGATTCCATCCGAGCGCCTTTCCGGTGGTCGGATGGATCGCCGCGATGCCCTCTCGCGGGACCGCTCCCGGCCCGGCGGTGTCCTTTCCGAAGGGGTTGTCCATCCAGCGCTGATGGCCCCCGACGTAAACGGCCTTGCCGGTGATCGCGACGCTGTAGAGCGAATCTCCGCCGGTGTGGTTGACCCACGTCGGCTTCACCTTCGCGCCTTTCGCGTACGTCTCGAAGCGCGCCGCCGTGTCGCAGAGTTTTCCCGTCTTGGGCGCGGCGCCGCCGGTGGTGACGACGACGAAATAGCTTCCGTCGGGGGAGACGTCGAGTCCGCGTACATAAGAGGGAAAACCGTCGCGGCAATGGGGGACATAGGCGTCGGTGCGCCACGAGGCCACCTTGCCGGTCCTGAGGTCGATCTGGCCGAGCTGGTCGCGCGGCCGGCCGTCGAGGGTGGTGAACGAGCCGTCGAGGATCAGCCGGTCTTTCGTGGCGGCCATCGCGTGAACCTTGGGTTCGCCCTCGGAGCGGCCTCCCCCCGGGGTGACGGTGAACCGCGGGTCGACCGCGCCGGTGGTGGCGTCTAGGCGGGCCAGGGCGGTGCGCTGCGCTCTGCCGATGTGGGAGAAGTCGCCGCCGACATAGAGGTGCGCGCCCTGGCGTACGAGAGCGGTGATCTCGCCGCCGTAGGCGGTGGCCCCGAACGACGGGAGCGGGGCTCCCGACGGGACCGAGAACGCGGCGAGGCCCCGGGAGAAGGAGCCGCCGGCGTAGACGGTGCCGTTCGCCCCGGCGGCCAGCGCGTTGACCGGGCCGTCGAGATAGGGGGCGAAGGGGGAGACGCGACCGGTCGTCAGGTCGAAGGCGAACAGGTTGGAGCGGCGGTGGGTGGTCGTGCCCGACCTGACGGAGGAGAACTCCCCGCCGACCACCACCGTGTTCCCCACCAGCGCCAACGCGTTGACGATGCCGTCGAGCACATGCGGCGTGGAGTTCACGGGGTTCGCCGACACGACCGACGGATGACGGACTCCCGCCCAGGCCGGCCCGGCGACGAGCGCGAGAGCGCTTACTGTGATCATGAATCTGGCACGCATGGCCAAGTCCTAGCAGACGCAGAGTAATCAACGCACTACGTTGCGCACATTCGACCGGCCGTGGCATGACGGTGTGTGAGGGAGTCCTAGGCTGGGCACCATGACGCGCGCTTCGCTGGACAAACAGCCCCATGAGGTCGCGGCCATGTTCGACCGCACGGCCGCGCGCTACGACCTGGTCAACGACGTGCTGTCGCTCGGCCAGGACCGGCTGTGGCGGCGGGCCACCGCCGCCGCGGTCGACGCGGGGCCCGGCGAACTCGTGCTCGACCTGGCGGCCGGCACCGGCACCTCCACCGACACCTTCACCCACCTCGGGGCGCGCGCCATCGCCTGCGACTTCTCGCTCGGCATGCTGCGCACGGGTGTCGAGCGGCGCGGTTCGTCGGGGCTGACGGGCGGCGTCGCCGGTGTGACGTTCGTCGCAGGCGACGCGCTGAGGCTGCCGTTCGCCGACGGGGCGTTCGACGCGGTCACGATCTCGTTCGGGCTGCGCAACGTCGCCGACACCGGTCAGGCGCTGGAGGAGCTGCTGCGGGTCACCCGTCCCGGCGGGCGGCTGGTCGTCTGCGAGTTCTCGCGGCCGAGGCCGAAGGCGTTCGACACGCTCTACACGCAGTACCTCATCCGGCTGCTGCCGGTGGTGGCGCGGGCGGTCAGCTCCAACCCCGACTCCTACGAATACCTCGCCGAGTCCATCCGCGACTGGCACGACCAGCCGAGCCTGGCGAAGGTCATCCAGGGCGCGGGGTGGAAGCGGGTGGCGTGGCGTGACCTGAGCATGGGGATCGTGGCGCTACACCGTGGAATCCGCCCGGAAATGTCATGAAAATTGCACCCCAGCGCCAGGGCAGGCGATCTTTTCGCCAGGATGGTGCATGTTTACCCGTCGGTAGCCCTCTACCCCCTGACGAAGGTGTCGGGGGAGGGACTAGACTGCGGCGCGACAAGTTTGTGAAGTAGTTCACAAAGGCACGAAAGAACTCAAAAGGACAGGACAGGTCCCCTCGTGAGCGAGCCAGCCCTTGCGGCGCGGCGGAGCGAGACCGATGCCGATGTGATCGTCGTCGGCGCCGGCCCCGCCGGATCGACGACCGCGTTTTATCTGGCGCAGTCCGGGCTGTCGGTTCTCCTCCTCGAGAAGACGACCTTCCCCAGGGAGAAGGTCTGCGGCGACGGCCTCACCCCGCGAGCGGTCAAGGAACTGCTCGCGATGGGCGTCGACGTCGACGCCCCCGGTTGGATCCGGAACAAGGGCCTGCGCGTCGTCGGCGGCGGCCTGTCGTTCGAGCTCGACTGGCCGGAGCTGTCCAGCTTCCCCGACTTCGGGCTGGTCCGCACCCGCAAGGACTTCGACCAGATCCTGGCCGACCACGCGGTGAGCCGCGGCGTCACGATGCTCCAGGGCGTGAACGTGACCGCCCCCGTGCTCGACGAGCGCAGCGGCCACGTCGTCGGCGTGAAGACCGCCTCCGGCGACGTCTACCGCTCCCGCCTGGTGATCGCGGCCGACGGCAACTCGACCCGCATCTCCCTGGCCATGGGCCTGCACAAGCGCGAAGACCGCCCCATCGGGGTCGCGGTCCGCACCTATTACCTGAGCCCGCGCCACACCGACGACTACCTGGAGACCTGGCTGGAGCTGTGGGACGGCGAACGCCTGCTGCCCGGCTACGGCTGGGTCTTCGGCGTCGGCGACGGCACCTCCAACGTCGGCCTCGGACTGCTCAACACCAGCGAGGCGTTCAAGAAGATCGACTACCGCGACCTGCTCCGGCGCTGGACCAAGAACATGCCGGCCGAGTGGGGCTTCGTCGAAGAGAACATGGTCGGCCCGATCCGTGGCGCCGCGCTGCCGATGGCGTTCAACCGGCAGCCCCACTACACCCGTGGCCTGGTCCTCGTCGGCGACGCCGGTGGCATGATCAACCCCTTCAACGGCGAGGGCATCGCGTACGCGATGGAAACGGGCCGCATCGCGGCCGACGCCGTGGTGACCGCACTGGCCCAGCCGACCCCCGCCGCGCGCGAGCGGGTCCTGCGCGCCTACCCGCGGATACTCAAAGACGCGTACGGCGGCTATTTCACACTGGGGCGGGCCTTCGTCGAGGCGATCGGCAAGCCCGGCGTGATGAACTTCCTGACGCGACACGCGCTGCCGCACCCCCGGTTGATGAAGGTCGGCCTGAAACTCCTGGGCAACCTCACCGACCACGATGGTGACGCGTCAGACCGGATCATCAACGCCCTGTCGAAGGTCGCGCCGTCGGCATGAGACCACTGGATCGAAGAATCATGACCACAATCACCGAGAGGACGCCTTAAGCGATGGAGCTCTACGCCCCCATCCTGGTGCTCGCGGTTCTCGCGGCGGGATTCGCCGTCTTCTCCGTGAGCATCGCCCCGTTCACCGGGCCGAAGAGGTGGAACCGCGCCAAGCTCGACGCCTACGAGTGCGGTATCGACCCCACGCCGCAGCCGATCGGCGGCGGCCGGTTCCCGCTGAAGTACATGATCACAGCGATGCTCTTCATCGTCTTCGACATCGAGATCATCTTCCTCTACCCGTGGGCCGTGGCCTTCGACAAGCTCGGGGTCTTCGGTCTGGTCGAGATGGTGCTGTTCATCGTCACCGTGCTCGTGGCGTACGCCTACGTGTGGCGGCGTCGCGGATTGGACTGGGACTAATGGGCCTTGAAGAGAAACTGCCCAGCGGCTTCGCGCTGACCACCGTCGAGGCGCTCGCCGGGTGGGCGCGCAAGAACTCGGTGTGGCCGGCCACCTTCGGACTGGCCTGCTGCGCGATCGAGCTCATGTCCACCGGTGGCCCCAAACACGACCTGGCCCGCTTTGGCATGGAGCGCGCGTCCGCGTCGCCCCGCCAGGCCGACCTGATGATCGTGGCCGGTCGCCTCTCGCAGAAGATGGCGCCGGTGCTGCGCCAGATCTACGACCAGATGGCCGAGCCCAAGTGGGTCATCTCGATGGGCGTGTGCGCCTCGTCCGGCGGCATGTTCAACAACTACGCGGTGGTCCAGGGCGTCGACCACGTCGTGCCCGTCGACATCTACCTGCCCGGCTGCCCGCCGCGGCCCGAGATGCTCATCGACGCGATCGTCAAGCTGCACGACAAGATCCAGAACATGAAGTTCGGCGCCCACCGGGAGAAGCAGGTCGAGGAGCTCGAACTCCAGGCGCTGCGCACCCTGCCGCTCATCGACCAGGGAGGGCACAAATGAGCGAGAACCTTCCTGAGGTTCCTGAGCAGCCGATCGCCCGCACCGGCATGTTCGGCGCCTCCGGCACCGGCGACACCTCCGGCTACGGCGGGCTCGTCGTCCGCCGCCCGGTCCCGGTCTCCAGCCCGCGCCCCTTCGGCGGCTACTTCGACGAGATCGTCGACGGCCTCGACCACGAGGGCGTCGAGCGGGTCGTCGTCGACCGGGGCGAGCTCACCCTCCACGTCGCGCGCGAGCACCTCGTCGAGGTCATGAAGAAGCTGCGCGACGACCCCGCCCTGCGGTTCGAGCTGTCCCTGGGCGTCTCGGGGGTCCACTACCCCCACGAGACCGGGTCGGAGCTGCGCGCGGTCTACCACCTGTGCTCGATCACCCACAACCGCCGCGTGCGGGTGGAGTGCTCGACGCCCGACGACGACCGCCACATCCCGTCGACCGTCTCCGTCTACCCGACGCACAACTGGCACGAGCGGGAGACGTTCGACTTCTTCGGCATCATCTTCGACGGGCACCCCGCGCTGACCCGCATCGAGATGCCCGACGACTGGGATGGCCACCCGCAGCGGAAGGACTACCCGCTGGGCGGCATCCCGGTCGAATACCGCGGCGCCGAGATCCCCGCGCCAGACCAGAGGAGGTCGTACGCATGACCACGGAAGCGACCGAGGGCAAGGTCTACGACGTCGCCGGTCAGGACTGGGACAAGCTCACCGAGGCGGTGGCCGAGTCGTCCGAGGAGCGGCTGGTCATCAACATGGGCCCGCAGCACCCGTCGACGCACGGCGTGCTTCGGCTCGTGCTCACCCTCGACGGTGAGACGGTGACCGAGGCCCGGACCGTCATCGGCTACCTGCACACCGGCATCGAGAAGAACCTCGAATACCGCACTTGGACGCAGGGCGTCACCTTCGTGACGCGGATGGACTACCTGTCGCCGATCTTCAACGAGACGACCTACTGCCTGGGCGTGGAGCGCCTCCTCGGCATCGAGGACCGCATCCCCGACCGGGCGCAGGCGATCCGGGTGCTCACGATGGAGCTCACCCGCATCTCGTCCCACCTGATGGCGATCTGCACCTACGGCATGGAGCTCGGGGCCACCACCCCGTTCCTCTACGGCCTGCGCGAGCGCGAGATGGTGCTCGACATCATGGAGTACATCACCGGTCTCCGGATGAACATGGCCTACATCCGGCCGGGCGGCGTCAGCGTCGACCTGCCGGCGGGCGCCGTCGACAAGATCGGCGAACTGCTCAAGGTCATGCCCGAGCGGATCAAGGACATGCGCAAGATCCTGGACGCCAACCCGGTCTACACCCGGCGTACCAAGGACATCGCCTACCTCGACCTGACCGGCTGCATGGCGCTCGGCATCACCGGCCCGGTGCTCAAGGCCGCCGGCCTGCCGTGGGACCTGCGCAAGTCGCAGCCCTACTGCGGCTACGAGACCTACGACTTCGAGATCGCCACCGAGACCAGCTGTGACGTCTACGGGCGTTACCAGGTCCGCGTCTCGGAGATGGAGGAGTCGCTGAAGCTGATCGAGCAGGCGCTCGACCGGCTCACCGGCCCGCTGAAGAACCAGCCCGTCATGATCGAGGACAAGAAGATCGGCTGGCCGGCGCAGCTCGCGCTCGGCCCCGACGGCCTCGGCAACTCGCCCGACCACATCGCGCACATCATGAGCAGCTCGATGGAGGCCCTGATCCACCACTTCAAGCTGGTGACCGAGGGCTTCCGGGTGCCGGCGGGCCAGGCCTACGTGCCGGTCGAGTCGCCGCGCGGCGAGCTCGGCGCCCACGTGGTGAGCGACGGCGGCACCCGGCCCTTCCGGGTCCACTTCCGCGACCCGTCCTTCACGAACCTGCAGGCCGTGCCCGCCATGTGCGAAGGCGGTTACATCGCCGACGTCATCTCCGCGGTGGCCTCGCTCGACCCCGTCATGGGAGGTGTGGACCGATGACCTACTCCCCGGAGGTCCGCGAGCGTCTCGAACTGGACGCCAAAGAGATCATCGGCAAGTACCCCAAGGCCCGTTCGGCGCTGCTCCCGCTGCTCCACCTGGTCCAGTCGGAGGACGGCTACGTCTCCGACGCCGGCCAGGAGTTCTGCGCCGAGATGCTGGGCCTGTCGAA
Organism: Herbidospora cretacea; assembly: GCF_001570605.1. GTDB lineage: Bacteria > Actinomycetota > Actinomycetes > Streptosporangiales > Streptosporangiaceae > Herbidospora > Herbidospora cretacea. Next base: position 107,189 of record NZ_BBXG01000028.1, read on the forward strand.
GGCCGAGGTCGTGGGCGTCTCGACGTTCTACACGATGTACAAGCGCAAGCCCGCCGGTGAATACCACGTCGGCGTCTGCATCAACACCCTCTGCGCGGTGATGGGCGGCGACCAGATCTGGGAAGAGCTGAGCGAGCACGCCGGCATCGGCCACGAGGAGGCCACCGCCGACGGCAAGGTGTCGCTGGAGCGCATCGAGTGCAACGCGGCCTGCGACTTCGCCCCGGTGATGATGGTCAACTGGGAGTTCTTCGACAACCAGACGCCCGAGACGGCCAAGCAGCTCGTCGACGACCTGCGGGCGGGCAAGCCCGTCGTCCCGACGCGCGGCCCCGGCCGGCTCTGCTCGTTCAAGGAGACCTCCCGGGTGCTCGCGGGACTGCCCGACGAGCTCGCCGGTGAGGGCCCCTCGGCCGCCGGCGCCTCGCTCGAGGGCCTGCGCGTCGCCAAGGCCAACGGCTGGGAGGCCCCCAAGTGACCACGCTGACTCCGGTCCTCACCAAGAACTGGGACCTGCCCAACTCCTTCACCCTGGAGGGCTACGGCGACTACTCCGCCGCCCGCTCCGCGCTCGGGATGGACCCCGACGCGATCATCCAGTCGGTGAAGGACTCGGGCCTGCGCGGCCGCGGCGGCGCGGGCTTCCCCACCGGCATGAAGTGGGGCTTCATCCCGCAGGGTGACGGCAAGCCCCACTACCTCGTCGTCAACGCCGACGAGTCGGAGCCGGGGACCTGCAAGGACATCCCGCTGATGATGGCCAACCCCCACTCGCTGATCGAGGGCGTCATCATCACGGCCTACGCGATCCGGGCCAACTACGCCTTCATCTACATCCGGGGCGAGGTCGTCCACGTCATCCGGCGGGTGCAGGCGGCGGTCCGGGAGGCCTACGAGAAGGGCTACATCGGGCGCGGCATCTTCGGCAGCGGCTACGACCTGGAGATCGTCGTGCACAGCGGCGCCGGGGCGTACATCTGCGGCGAGGAGACGGCGCTGCTCGACTCGCTGGAGGGCTTCCGGGGCCAGCCCCGGCTCAAGCCGCCGTTCCCGGCCATCGCGGGCCTCTACGCCGCGCCGACGGTCGTGAACAACGTCGAGTCGATCGCCTCGGTCCCCTCGATCGTGGCCAACGGCGCCGACTGGTTCGCCGGCATGGGCACCGAGAAGTCCAAGGGCTTCGGCATCTTCTCGCTCAGCGGCCACGTCACCCGTCCTGGCCAGTACGAAGCGCCGCTGGGCATCACCCTGCGGGAACTGCTCGACATGGCGGGCGGCATCCGCGAGGGCCACCGGCTGAAGTTCTGGACGCCGGGCGGCTCCTCGACGCCGATCTTCACCGACGAGCACCTCGACGTGCCGCTCGACTTCGAGTCGGTCGGCGCCAAGGGCTCCATGCTCGGCACCCGCGCCCTGCAGATCTTCGACGAGACCACCTGCGTGGTCCGGGCGACGCTGCGCTGGACCGAGTTCTACGCCCACGAGTCGTGCGGCAAGTGCACGCCCTGCCGTGAGGGCACCTTCTGGCTCAAGCAGGTGCTCAAGCGGCTGGAGAAGGGTCAGGGCACCGAAGACGACCTGACCACGATCACCGACATCGCGGACAACATCCTGGGCCGGTCGTTCTGCGCCCTGGGTGACGGCGCGACCAGCCCGATCTACTCCTCGGTGCAGCACTTCCGCGACGAATACCTCAAGCACTTCGAGATCGGCGGCTGCCCGTTCGATCCCGCACTCGCCACCGTGTGGGGGAGCAAGTGACCATCCAAGCAACCCAGCCCGAAGAGCGGGCGGTCGTCGAGATGGTCACGCTGACCATCGACGGTTTCCAGGTCAGCGTGCCGAAGGGCACCATGATCATCCGGGCGGCCGAGCTGCTGGGGATCCAGATCCCCCGCTTCTGCGACCACCCCCTGCTCGACCCGGCGGCCAACTGCCGCCAGTGTCTCGTCGACATCCCCGACGCGGGCAACGGCCGGGGCTTCCCCAAGCCGCAGCCCTCGTGCGCGATCGAGGTCGCGCAGGGCATGGTCGTGCAGAGCCAGCTCACCTCGCCGGTCGCCGAGAAGGCGCAGCGCGGCGTGATGGAGATGCTGCTCCTCAACCACCCGCTCGACTGCCCGGTCTGCGACAAGGGCGGCGAGTGCCCCCTGCAGAACCAGGCCATGTCCAACGGCCAGGGCGAGTCGCGGTTCGTCGAGCAGAAGCGCACCTTCGAGAAGCCGATCGCGCTGTCGACCGAGGTGCTGCTCGACCGTGAGCGCTGCGTGCAGTGCGCGCGCTGCCTGCGCTTCTCCGACCAGATCGCGGGCGACCCGTTCATCGAGTTCTTCGAGCGCGGGGCCAAGGAGCAGGTGGGCGTCGCCGACGGCGAGCCGTTCCAGTCCTACTTCTCCGGCAACACCATCCAGATCTGCCCGGTGGGCGCGCTGACCGGCGCGGCCTACCGCTTCCGGTCGCGCCCGTTCGACCTGGTCTCCCAGGGCACCGCGTGCGAACACTGCGCCTCTGGCTGCTCGCTGCGCACCGACCACCGGCGCGGCAAGGTCACCCGCCGCCTCGCCGGTGACGACCCGCAGGTCAACGAGGAGTGGAACTGCGACAAGGGCCGGTGGGCGTTCTCCTACGCCACCCAGCCCGACCGCCTGCGCACCCCGCTGGTCCGCGACGAGCACGGCGTGCTGGTCCCGGCCTCCTGGCCCGAGGCCCTCGCGGCCGTCGCCGCCGGGCTCGCGGGCCGCAAGGCCGGTGTCCTGACCGGCGGCCGGCTGACCGTCGAAGACGCCTACGCCTACAGCAAGTTCGCGCGGATCGCCCTCGGCACCAACGACATCGACATGCGGGCCCGCCCCCACTCCGCCGAGGAGGCCCAGTTCCTGGCCCACTCGGTGGCCGGCAAGGGCATCGAGATCTCCTACGCCGACCTCGAGAACGCCCCGGCCGTGCTGCTGGCCGGGTTCGAGCCCGAGGAGGAGTCGCCCATCGTCTTCCTGCGGCTGCGCAAGGCGGCCCAGAAGAAGGGGCTCAAGGTCTACGCGGTGGCGCCGTTCGCCACGCCGGGCCTGGCCAAGATGGGCGGCACGCTGATCCGCACCGTCCCCGGCGGCGAGGCCGACGCGATCGGCGAGCTGATCGACGACGGCGTCAAGCTCCCCGCGGGCACGATCATCATGGCGGGCGAGCGCCTGGCCTCGGCCAAGGGCGCCCTGTCGGCCCTGGTCCGGCTGGCCGGTTCGACCGGCGCCCGGCTGGCCTGGGTGCCGCGCCGGGCCGGTGAGCGCGGCGCCATCGAGGCGGGCGCGCTGCCGAACCTGCTCCCGATCGGCCGCCCGGTCGACGACGAGGCCGCCCGCGCCGAGGTGGCCCGGGTCTGGAACGTCGCCTCGCTGCCCGACCAGATCGGCCTCGACACCGAGGGCATCCTGCGGGCCGCCCTCGACGAGCGGCTCGACGCGCTGGTCGTGGCGGGCGTCGACCCCTACGACCTGCCCGACCCCGAGCTCGCCCTGCGGGCCCTGGAGAACACGCCGTTCATCGTCAGCCTGGAGATCAGGGCCAGCGCCGTCACCGACCGCGCCGACGTGGTGCTGCCGGTCGCGGCGGTCGCCGAGAAGGCCGGCACGTTCGTCGACTGGGAGGGCCGTGGCCGGTCCTTCGAGGCGGCCGTGCCGCAGCCCGGCGTCATGAGCGACCTGCGCGCGGTCACCGCGATCGCCGACGCGATGGACGTCCACCTGGGTCTGCCCGACCTCGCCGCGGTCCGCCGCGAGCTGGGCTCCCTGGGCGCCTACAAGGGCGTGCGCCCGGCCGCGCCGAGCGTCACCGGCGGCACCGCCGCCGAGCCCGGCGTGGGCGAGGCCGTGCTGGCGAGCTGGCACCTGCTGCTCGACGACGGCAAGCTCCAGGACGGCGAGCCGTTCCTCGCGGGCACCGCCCGCGACGCGGTCGCGCTGCTGTCCCCGGCCACCGCCGCCGAGATCGGCGCGGTCGACAAGGTCACCGTCAACGGCGCCACCCTGCCGCTGCGGATCGCCGACCTGCCCGACCGGGTCGTCTGGGTGCCGGCCAACTCCGGCGGTGTCTCGGTCACCCGCGACCTGCGGGCCGAGGCGGGCGACGTCGTCACGATCGGAAGTGCCTCATGAAGTTCCTGGCGAGCCCGACGAGCCCCGGCCCGTCGCTGTCCGACTTCGGCCACGATCCGGTGTGGATCAGCATCATCAAGGCCGTCTTCCTCTTCGTCTTCCTGATGCTGGGCGTGCTGTTCGGCGTGTGGACCGAGCGCAAGCTCATCTCGCGCATGCAGCACCGCTACGGTCCCAACCGGGCCGGCAAGTTCGGTCTTCTTCAGACCGTCGCCGACGGCCTGAAGATGGGGCTCAAGGAAGACCTGATGCCCCGCAAGGTCGACAAGGTCATCTTCTTCCTGGCGCCGGTGATCATCTCGGTGCCGGCGTTCCTGGCCTTCTCGGTCATGCCGTTCGGCCCGGTGGTCTCGATGTTCGGGGTCAAGACCCCGCTCCAGCTCACCGACCTGCCGGTGGCGGTGCTGCTGATCCTGGCGATGTCCTCGATCGGCGTCTACGGCATCGTGCTGGCTGGCTGGTCGTCCAAGTCGCCCTACGCGATCCTCGGCGGTCTGCGCTCCTCGGCCCAGGTGGTCTCCTACGAGATCGCGATGGGCCTGTCGTTCGTGGCGGTCTTCCTGTACGCCGGGACGCTCTCCACCTCGGAGATCGTCGCCAAGCAGGCCGACGGCGGCACCTTCACGCTGGGCGGGATCGACATCCCCCTGCCGAGCTGGTACGCCATCCTGCTGATCCCGTCGTTCCTGATCTACATGCTGACGATGTTCGGCGAGACCAACCGCGTGCCCTTCGACCTCCCCGAGGGCGAGGGCGAGCTCGTGGCGGGCTACCACACCGAATACAGCTCCTCGCTGAAGTTCGCGATGTTCCAGCTCGCCGAGTACGTGAACGTGTTCACCGTCTCCGGCGTGGCGATCACCCTGTTCCTCGGCGGCTGGCGGGCCCCCTGGCCCATCTCGCTGTGGGACGGCGCGAACGTCGGCTGGCTGCCGATGCTCTGGTTCTTCACCAAGCTCGTGCTGCTGTTCTGCTTCTTCGTGTGGGTCCGCGCCTCGCTGCCGCGCGTCCGCTACGACCAGCTGATGCACTTCGGCTGGAAGGTCCTGATCCCGCTGAACCTGGCCTGGATCCTGCTGGTCGCCACCTTCCGCGCGCTGCGCGTCGACAACAGCCCCGCGGTCATCGCCCTGATGGCGATCGTGGTGGTCGGCGCACTCGCGGTCTTCTTCCGCTTCGACACCGTGCAGCAGCGCCGCCGCGAGGCCCGCGCCGAGCAGGTCGAAGAGGAGTACGAGCAGCTCCGCGAGGAGCCCACCGCCGGTGGATTCCCGGTCCCGCCGCTGGATCTGCCGCACTACCACGGGGCGAATCGCAAGGAGGTCCCCAGTGCCTAGTTTCGACTGGCTGAACCCCGTCAAGGGGTTCGGCGTCACCTTCCACCACATGTTCAAGAAGCCGGTCACGGTGAACTACCCGGAGGAGAAGCGGCCCACCGCGCCGCGTTTCCACGGGCGTCACCAGCTCAACCGGTGGCCCGACGGCCTGGAGAAGTGCGTCGGCTGCGAACTGTGCGCGTGGGCCTGTCCCGCTGACGCGATCTTCGTGGAGGGCGCGGACAACACCGACGAGGAGCGGATGTCTCCCGGTGAGCGTTACGGCCGGACGTACCAGATCAACTACGCGCGCTGCATCCTGTGCGGCCTGTGCATCGAGGCGTGCCCCACGCGGGCGCTCACGATGACCAACGAGTACGAACTGGCCGACTCCAGCCGCGAGGCGCTCATCTACACCAAGGAGATGCTGCTCGCCCCGCTCACCGCAGGGATGGAGCAGCCGCCCCACCCGATGCGCCTGGGGGAGACCGAAGAGGACTACTACCGACTGGGACGCGACAATGGGTGAGACCATCACGTTCTGGGTGCTCGCCGTCGTCTCGGTCAGCGCGGCACTCGGGCTCATCTTCAGCCGCAGAGCGGTCTACTGCGCCCTCATGCTCGGTGTGGTCATGCTCTCGCTGGCGGTCCTCTACGCCGTCCAGGACGCGCCGTTCCTCGCCGCCGTGCAGATCATCGTCTACACCGGCGCCGTGATGATGCTGTTCCTGTTCGTGCTGATGCTGGTCGGCGTCGACTCGTCCGACTCGCTCGTCGAGACGATCAGGGGCCAGCGCTTCTGGGCGGTCATCGTCGGGCTCGGCTTCGCCGCCCTGGTGGCGCTGGGCGTCGGCAACGTGGTGTTCGCCCCGTCCACCGGCCTCGGCGCGGTGAACGCGGCGGGCAACGTGCCGTCGCTGGCCGAGCTGATCTTCACCCGCTACGTGTTCGCCTTCGAGGTCACCTCGGCGCTGCTGATCACCGCCGCGCTGGGCGCGATGGTGCTGGCCCACCGCGAGCGGCTCGAACAGCGCGCCTCCCAGCGGGAACTGTCCCGCGAACGCTTCGTCAAGTACGGCGAGGAGGGCCTCGACCCCTCCCCGCTCCCCGGCCCCGGCACCTACGCCCGCGCCAACGCGATCGACATGCCCGCGCTGCTGCCCGACGGCAAGATCTCCAAGCTGTCGGTCAACCGCTACATCGCCAGGTACGAGGCCGAAGAGGGCACCATCGACCCGAAGGTGGCCGAGATCCTGGAAGGTGACGGCAAGTGACCACCCACTACCTCGTGCTCAGCGCGCTGCTGTTCGCGATCGGCGGGATCGGCGTCCTCGTCCGGCGCAACGCCATCGTCGTGTTCATGTGCGTGGAGCTCATGCTCAACGCGTGCAACCTGGCGTTCGTCACCTTCGCCCGCCAGCACGGCAACATCGACGGCCAGGTCATCGCCTTCTTCGTGATGATCGTGGCCGCCGCCGAGGTCGTCATCGGCCTGGCCATCATCGTGACGATCTTCCGAACCCGCAGGTCCGCGTCGGTCGACGACGCCAGCCTGCTGAAGTACTAAGAGGCGGCCGTGGAACCCGTAGAGATCCTGTCGCACGCCGGGGGCGGTGCGATCAGCCTGGCCTGGCTGATGATCGCGCTTCCGCTCGCCGGCGCGGCGATTCTCCTTATCGGTGGCCGCGCCACGAACAAGTGGGGCCACCTTCTCGCAGTGCTCATGTCGGTCGGCGCCTTCGTGGTGGCGGCCCTGGCGTTCTTCCAGCTGATCGGGCTCGACCCCGCGCAGCGCCGCCAGTCGGTCGGCCTCTGGGAGTTCATCCCGGGCGTGGCGAACATCGGACTGCTGATCGACCCCCTGTCGATCTCCTTCTGCCTGCTGATCACGTTCGTCGGCTCGCTGATCCACATCTACTCCATCGGCTACATGTCGCACGACCCGGACAGGCGGCGCTTCTTCGCCTACCTGAACCTGTTCGTCGCGGCGATGCTGCTGCTGGTGCTGGCCGACAACTACGTCGCCCTGTTCATCGGCTGGGAGGGCGTGGGTCTCGCGTCCTACCTGCTGATCGGGTTCTGGCAGTACAAGCCGTCGGCGGCGGTGGCCGCGAAGAAGGCGTTCGTGGTCAACCGGGTCGGTGACTTCGGCCTGCTGGTCGCGATGTTCCTGATCTTCGCCCAGTTCGGCTCGCTCCAGTTCGCCGAGGTCTTCCCGGCCGCCGGGCAGGCCTCGCAGGGTGTGTCGACCGCGATCGGCCTGCTGCTCCTGCTCGGCGCGTGCGGCAAGTCGGCGCAGCTCCCGCTCCAGTCGTGGCTTCTCGACGCGATGGAGGGCCCGACCCCGGTCTCGGCCCTCATCCACGCCGCGACGATGGTCACCGCCGGGGTCTACCTGGTGGTCCGCTCCGGCGCCGCGTTCTTCCCCGAGGGCAGCACGGCCGCGCTGGTCGTGACGATCGTCGGTGTGGCCACGCTGCTGGCCGGTGCGATCATCGGTACCGCCAAGGACGACATCAAGAAGGGCCTGGCCGGCTCGACGATGTCGCAGATCGGCTACATGATGCTCGCCGCGGGCATCGGCCCGGCCGGTTACGCCTTCGCGATCGCCCACCTGATCTCCCACGGCTTCTTCAAGGCCGACCTGTTCCTCGGCGCCGGCTCGGTCATGCACGCCATGAACGACGAGGTCGACATGCGGCGGTACGGCGGCCTGCGCAAGCTGCTGCCGATCACCTTCGTGACCTTCTTCATCGGCTACCTGGCGATCATCGGCTTCCCGCTGCTGTCCGGTTACTTCACCAAGGACGGCATCATCGAGTCGGTCATGCACCACAGCGCGATCCTCGGCTGGCTCGCCGTCGTGGGCGCCGGCATCACCGGCTTCTACATGACCCGCATGGTGGTGATGACCTTCTTCGGCCCGAAGCGCTGGGACGAGAAGGCCCACCCCCACGAGTCGCCGGCCGTGATGACCTGGCCACTGATCATCCTGTCGGTCTTCTCGATCGGCCTGGGCGCCTACCTGGTTCTCAGCAACCGCCTGCTGCTCTTCCTGGCCCCGGCCGTCGGGCAGCCCGAGGAACTGCCGCACTTCGCGCCGTTCGCGGTGACCGGCCTGGCCACCCTGGCCCTGGTCGCCGTCGGCGCCGCGATCGCGATCGTCAAGTACGGCCGCTCCGAGGTGCCCGTCGTGCAGCCGCGCGGCTCGTTCCTCACTGTCTTCGCCCGTCGTGACCTCTACGGCGACGCCCTCAACGAGGCGCTGTTCATGCGCCCCGGCCAGTGGCTCACCCGCCTGGCGGTCTTCTTCGACAACCGGGGCATCGACGGCGTGGTCAACGGCCTGGCCGCCGGTGTCGGCGGATCGTCCGGCAGGCTGCGGAAGATCCAGACCGGTTACGTCCGGTCGTACGCCCTGTCGATATTCGTCGGCGCCGCCGTGCTGGCCGGCGCCTGGTTCGTGGTTGGGACCCTGTGATGACCGCCATCCCGTGGCTTTCGATCCTGATGGGCGTGTCCGTCCTGGGCGCGCTCGGCGTGTCGTTCCTCAAGAACGACAAGCTCGCCAAGCAGGCGACGCTCGGCGTCTCGCTGCTCGTGCTGGTGCTGGCCGTCGTGATGACGGTCGGCTTCAGCCCCAACGGCGACCGGTTCCAGTACGCCGAGACGTATGACTGGATCCCCTCCTTCGGCGTCCACTACGCGGTGGCCGTCGACGGTGTGGCGCTGGTGCTGATCCTGCTGTCGGCCGTCCTGGTCCCGATCGTCGTGCTGGCCTCCTGGCACGACGCCGAGCAGGGCAAGCGCTCGGTCCGGACCTACTTCGCGCTGCTGCTGGTCCTCGAAGCGATGATGATCGGCGTCTTCGCGGCGACCGACGTCTTCCTGTTCTACGTGTTCTTCGAGGCCATGCTGATCCCGATGTACTTCATGATCGGGTCGTACGGCGGCGCGCAGCGGTCCTACGCGGCGGTCAAGTTCCTGCTCTACTCGCTGTTCGGCGGCCTGCTGATGCTGGTGGCCGTGATCGCGCTCTACAACGTGGCCGACAAGAACAGCTTCCTGTTCCCCGACCTCATCGGCGCGGTCACCGACCCGACGACGCAGAAGTGGCTCTTTCTGGGCTTCTTCATCGCGTTCGCGATCAAGGCCCCGCTCTGGCCGGTGCACACCTGGCTGCCCGACGCCGCCGCGCAGGCCCCGGCCGGCGCCGCGGTGCTGCTCGTGGGCGTGCTCGACAAGGTCGGCACCTACGGCATGCTGCGGTTCTGCCTGGAGCTGTTCCCCGACGCGGCCAAGTGGGCGACCCCGGTCGTCATCGCGCTGTCGGTGATCGGCATCGTCTACGGCGCCATCGTGGCCATCGGTCAGACCGACATCAAGCGGCTCATCGCGTACACCTCGATCTCGCACTTCGGGTTCATCACGATGGGCGTGTTCGCGATGACCACCACGGCGGCCTCGGGCGCGACGCTCTACATGGTCAACCACGGGTTCTCGACCGGTGTGCTGTTCCTGGTCGCGGGCTTCCTGATCTACCGCCGCGGCTCGCAGTTCATCGCCGACTACGGCGGCGTGCAGAAGGTCGCCCCGCTGCTCGCGGGCGCGTTCCTGATCGCCGGCCTGTCGGGTCTGTCGCTGCCCGGTCTGAGCACGTTCGTCAGCGAGTTCATGGTGCTCCTGGGCACCTACCAGCGCTACGCCGTGCCGGCCATCATCGGCACGACCGGCGTCATCCTCGCCGCCATCTACATCCTGTGGATGTACCAGCGCACCATGAACGGCCCCACGGCCGAGTCGGTCGCCGAGATGAAGGACCTCAACGGGCGCGAACGCTGGGTCGTCGCGCCGCTGATCGCCCTGATCGTCGTCTTGGGCTTCTTCCCCAAGCCGCTCCTCGACGTGATCAACCCGGCTGTCAAGGAGTCGCTCGTCAACGTGAAGGTCACCGACCCGGCTCCGGTCGTCGCTGTTAAGGAGGGCCAGTGATCACGGCTCCCACCATCGAGTACTTCGCACTGGCCCCGCTGCTGGTCATCTTCGGCGCGGCCATCATCGGGGTGCTCGTCGAGGCGTTCGCGCCTCGCTACCTGCGGCGGGCGATCCAGATCCCGCTGACGCTGCTGTCGCTGGTCGGCGCGTTCGCGCTCGTCATCCTCCAGACGGTCCGGGGCGTCCCGACGACCCCGGCGGCGATGGGCTCGGTCGCGGTCGACGGCCCGACCCTGTTCATCTGGGGCACCATCCTGGTGCTGTCGTTCGTCAGCGTCCTGCTGATCAACGACGAGGACCAGTTCGTCCCCTCCGCGGCGGCCGTTCCCGGCTCCGCCGAGGAGGAGAAGGCGATCACCGAGGGCGCGGCGCACACCGAGGTCTACCCGCTGGCGCTGTTCGCCATCGGCGGCATGCTCCTCTTCCCGGCCTCGAACGACCTGCTCATCATGTTCGTCGCCCTTGAGGTCATGTCGCTGCCGCTCTACCTGCTGTGCGGCCTGGCCCGCCGTCGCCGCCTGCTGTCGCAGGAGGCGTCGGTCAAGTACTTCCTGCTCGGCGCGTTCTCCTCGGCCTTCTTCCTGTACGGCACGGCGCTCCTGTACGGCTACGCCGGCACCGTCGACCTGGCCGGGATCTCCCAGGCCCTGGCCGTCGCGGGCGGCACCGAGACCCTGCTGATCGTCGGCACGGCCCTGCTGGGCGTCGGCCTGTTCTTCAAGATCGGCGCCGCGCCTTTCCAGGCGTGGAAGCCCGACGTCTACCAGGGCGCCCCGACCCCGATCACCGCGCTGATGGCGTCGGGCACCCTGGTGGCCGCCTTCGGCGCGGTTCTCCGGGTCTTCTGGGTGGCGCTGGGCAACGACAGCTGGAACTGGGCACCCATCATGTGGGGCGTCGCCGCCCTGACGATGGTGGTCGGCTCGATCCTGGCGATCACCCAGACCGACATCAAGCGCATGCTGGCCTACTCGTCGATCGCCCACGCGGGCTTCCTGCTCATCGGCGTCATGGCCGTCGGCGACCGGGGCCAGAACTCGCTGGCGCTGTCGGGCCTGCTGTTCTACCTGGTCACCTACGGCATCACGACGGTCGGCGCGTTCGCCGTCGTGACGCTCGTGCGTGACCCGGGTGGCGAGGCGTGGCACCTGTCGCGCTGGGCGGGCCTGGGCAAGCGGTCGCCGAAGCTGGCGGGCCTGTTCGCGTTCTTCCTGCTGGCCTTCGCCGGAATCCCGCTCACCAGCGGCTTCTTCGGCAAGTACGCCGTCTTCAGCTCCGCCGTGGCGCTCGGCCAGGGCTGGCTGACCGGCCTGGTCGTGCTCGCGGTCGTGGCCTCGGCGGCGGCGGCGTTCTTCTACGTCCGGGTCATCGTGCTGATGTTCTTCAGCGACCCCTCGGCCGACGGCCCCACGGTCGTCACGCCGTCGTGGGCCACGTCGGCTGTGGTCGGGGTGTCGGCATTCGCTACGGTAGCCTTGGGGGTTTTCCCGCAGCCTGTCCTCGATCTGGCAGAAAAGGCTGCGAAGACGCTGTTCGTGCAATAAGGGAGCTTTTCTATGGCCGCGCCGCCCGTTGTTGACCTGCCCGTCGCCGACGAGCGGCTGGCCGAGGACATCTCCGCGGGCCTCGCGGCCGTGGAGAAGCAGATCCGCTCGGCGGTGGAGAGCGAGGACGCGTTCGTCACGGACGCGTCCAAGCACCTCATCGAGGCCGGCGGCAAGCGTTTCCGCGCGATGCTGGTTCTTCTCGCCGCCCAGTTCGGCGACCCGACGGCGCCCGGGGTCATCCCGGGCGCCGTCGTCATGGAACTGACCCATGTGGCGACGCTCTACCACGACGACGTGATGGACGAGGCGACCGAGCGGCGCGGCAAGCCGTCGGCCAACGCCCGTTACAACAACACCGTGGCCATCCTGACCGGCGACTACGTGTTCGCCCAGGCCGCCGACATCATGGCCGACCTGGGGCCGGAGCCGGTCCGCATCCAGGCCAAGACCTTCGCCCGGCTGGTCCGCGGCCAGATCCGCGAGACCGTCGGCCCGGCCGAGGGCGCCGACCCGATCGAGCACTACATCGACGTGCTGGCCGACAAGACCGGGTCGCTGATCTCTACCTCCGCGCGGCTGGGCGCGATGCTCGCCGGCGCGCCCCACGAGGTGGTGCTGCGGCTCACGTCGGCCTGCGAGGCCATCGGGGTGGCGTTCCAGCTCGGCGACGACATCATCGACGTCGCCTCGGACGTCTCGGGCAAGACCCCCGGCACCGACCTGCGGGAGGGGATCCGCACCCTTCCCGTCCTCTACGCCCTCGCCTCGACCTCGAACACCGACGCCCGGCTGCGGTCCCTCGTCTCGGGCCCGGTGCCCGAGACGGACATCGAGGAGGCGCTGGAGCTGCTGCGCGCCTCCGAGGCGCTCAAGATGGCCCGGGCCGAGCTGGAGCGCTGGGCCGACCGGGCCAAGTCGCAGCTCGCCGACCTGCCCGACATCCCCGCCCGCGCCGCGCTGCTGTCCCTGTGCGACTTCGTGGTGGAGCGCTCGGC
>NZ_BBXG01000029.1 GCF_001570605.1 Herbidospora cretacea
GATCCGGTCCAGCCAGATGGCCGTGGAGGTGTTGGCCACCGCGGAACCACCAGGCTCGGAGGCCGCGCTGGCCGACCAGTCGGGGTTCACATAGCCGGTGGCACCCGCGTAGGGGTTGTCGACTCGGCCCGGGTTGACGATGTCGTCGTCGCCCTCGGTGGCGGTGACGGTGACGCTGGTCAGGCCGGAGGAGGCGACGGTGATCGGCCGGGTGCCGTTGGTCTGGTCGCTGTCCTGCGCGGCGGCCAGGGTGACGGTCTGCGGGGTCTGCCAGTTCGACGTGGTGAAGGTCAGGCTGGCGCCCGAGGAGACGGTGATGTTGGTGTCACCGGAGCCGGCCGTGTTGGTCACGGTCACGTTGCCGCTGGGCGCGGCCTGGAGGCGCACCGTGTAGGTGGCGGTGCCGCCCTCGGGGACGGTCACGGCGGTCGAGGAGACGACCAGCGCCTGGGTCTGCGTCACGTCGTCGTCGGCCTCGGTCGCGGTGACGTTGACGCTGGTCAGACCGCTGGAGGCGACCGTGAAGGTGCGCGAGCCGTTGGTCGTGTCGCTGTCCTGCGCGGCGGCGAGGGTGACGTTCTGCGGAGTGTTCCAGTTGCTGCTGGTGAAGGTGAGGCTGGTGCCGGACGTCGCGGTCAGGTTGGTGTCACCCGAACCGGCGGTCGTGGTCACGGTCACGTTGGAGCTGGGCTGCGACTGGAGCCGCACCGAGTAGGTGGCGGTGCCGCCCTCGGGGACGCTCACGCTGGTCGGCGAGACCACGAGGGCCTGCTGCGACGGGCTGGGCGAAGGCGACGGGCTCGGGCCGCCGTTGCAGACGGTCCCGTTCAGCGAGAACGAGGTCGGGTTGGTGTTGGTGCCGCTGACCTGGCCGTTGAAGCCGATCTGCACCGACTGGCCGGTGCCCAGGCTGCCCGCCCAGGAGGGCGCGACCACGGTCACGTTCTGGCCCGACTGCGTCCAGGTGCCGTTCCAGCCCTGCTGAACCGTCTGGCTCCCCGGCCACGTGTACGTGAGCCGCCACGGGTTCACCGCGTCGCCGAGGTTGTTGATCGTGATGTTGGCGCCGAAACCGCTGCCGTTGTCCCACTGTTTGGCGTAAGTGACCTGGCAGGCCACGGCGGCGCCGGCAGGCGCCTGCATGACGGCGAGCCCGGTGACGGCGAGCAGCATCGCGGCCGCCACCATCAGCGCTCTGCGCCAGGAACTCAATCGGGGTCCCATAGCTTTCTCTTCTCCTCGGCGTACTCGATTGGGAGCGCTCCCAACATGAGTTCGTTTCGCCGAGGTGTACAGGATGTTTCCGTTTTCAACGAGATGTCGCAGGACGCCTATGAAAGATTCAGAGTGCGTGCGGCCAGCCGGTGGAGGTGCTGCCGGAACCGGGCCAGCACCTCGGGGTTCTCCGGTCCCATCCGGTCGCCGGCCTCGTCGAGCACGCCGCCCTGCACGAACCCGTGCACACACCAGATCAGCGTCCAGACGCAGTACTCCATGTCGGCCGTGTCGTCGATGTACCCGGCGTCCGCGGCCTGTTCCAGGACGGACGTCGTCATGGTGATCAAGGGCTGGGAGTACTGCCGCTCCAGGCCGGTGAGGTCGGCCGCGTCGTACAGCCACCGGTGGATCCACAGCGCCGGGAACTCCGGGTGGGCGACGCAGAAGTCGATATAGCGGTCGACGATCTCGTGCACGGCGTCCGCCACCGAGATCTGGTCGGCCGTCATCATCTCGTTGATGACGCCTTCGAGCTCCTCGGTCTCGATGCGGGCGGCCCGCTCGATGACGGCGAGATAGAGGTCCCGCTTGGACCCCCCGAAACCCTCCTCGGCCGGGTCGATCCCGGTCGAGTCGGCGATCTGCTTCAAGGTCGTGGCGTCGTATCCGAGTGCGGCGAACAGCCGTGTGGCCCCCTGCAGCAGGCTTTCCATCCAGGGCTCCCGATCCCTAGTTCCTTACCTTTTCCAAGTCCAGCACCCAGCCGGTCACGGGAGAGCAAACGGCGCGCTTGACCACGGAATCCCCTTATTTATGGGCGTTTCATGCCTTTCTGAGATGTTTTACTGTCTTAGGTTTGCCATGTCATGGTTTGGTGGCTAGTGTCGGTTTCGTTGCCAAGTGCTGACCATCCCACAACAGAGCGCTTGACCATCACGTCCGGTCGCCGGCCCCCAGGGCCCGCCGGACACCGCCACCCCTGCTGACACGCGTGGCCGTCCTGTCGTCGTACGGAAGATCTCCCTTTTTCATGTTCGCCATCACCGGCATCCTGAAGAAAACGACCGTGACCACCGTCCTCGCCACCGCCGGCATCGCCGTCGCCGGCCTGGGCGCGACCGGCGCCGCCAGCACCCTGGCCGCCCCCCCGCACGCGAACCCCGTCCGCATCCACACCAAGCCGGCCGCCATCGTGAAGCCGCTGGAGAAGCCGCTCGTGAAGGAGCCCTCCTTCGTCAAGCCGGCCGTGTTCACCGGCACGACCACCGCCTCCTACTTCTGGGACGACGCCTCCGGCCGGGCCGGCGACACCGGACTGCCCGCCAGCGGCAAGCCGATGCAGAAGGGCATGGCCGCCTCCCCCAGCTGGCCCCTCGGGACCGAGGGCTACGTGGTCTACAAGGGCCAGAAGAAGCCGTTCTTCGTCGGCGACCGCGGACCGGGCGTACCGTCGTCGAAGGGCGTCATGCTCGACCTCGACGGGCAGACCTTCGCCGAGCTGACCGGCGGCTCCTTCGACATGACCACCCTGGCCGTGAAGGGCAACGGCGGCGCCGGCCACATCCCGATCGAATACCACATCACCAAGTGGGGCGACGGCACGGGCCTCAAGGCCGCGCCGGTTCCGTTCTCCCTCGGCGCGTGGCGGCACTGAGAGGTAACGATGTGCGTTTCGGGCGGGGGAGCTGCTAAAGTTTTCCTCGCGGGCGCCGCTAGCTCAGTTGGTTAGAGCAGCTGACTCTTAATCAGCGGGTCCGGGGTTCGAGTCCCTGGCGGCGCACCAAGCGAAACCCAGATCACTTAGTGGTCTGGGTTTTTCGTTTTTCCTAAAGGCGTTCAAACACCAGACAGACCGCGGTCCGACGGTGCAGAATCCGCCTGTGATCATGTCATTGGGCGACGATCTAGACAGCCGGGTCAGAGGCGCCGCCATGGCATGGCTCCGCCGACGCTCCACGCCGGAGAATCCTGTCGTCAGTCGAGCGGAACTCCTCGGTTTCCAGTTCGAGGGACGCACCTTCCCGCTGGTCGACAACCAACTGGGCATCCGCAAGCCCCAGGGGTTCAGCGCCGCACTCTCGATCCTGACGACCTACCGGTCGGACGGTCGTAGCGCACCCTACGAAGACGCCGTCGGAGACGACGGCTTACTGCGCTACAAGTTCCAGGGGAACCCGAGCCACTACACCAACGAGGGGCTGCGGCAGGCGCATCTTCAGGGCGTGCCACTCATGTGGTTCGTCGGTGTGCAGGCCGGCCTCTATCTGCCGTTCTTTCCGGTATGGATCACCGCGGTCGAAGAAGCGGCGAAGCAGGTAGCGGTGGCGCTGGAGGAAGCCCAGCGGATGATGCCGGTGGAGGGCCCCGTCAGCCCGCTCGAACGCCGCTATGCGGAACGCGTCACCCAGCAGAGGCTGCACCAGCCGGTTTTCCGGCAGCGTGTCATTCAGGCCTATGAGACGAGCTGTGCGATGTGCCGTCTCCGGCACCGATCGCTTCTGGACGCGGCCCATATTCTCCCCGATCGCCACAGCCTTGGCATCGCGGCGGTCTCAAACGGGCTCGCTCTCTGCAAGATCCATCACGCGGCGTTCGATCAGAACATCCTGGGGATCCGGCCTGACTTCGTGATCGAGGTCCGCTCGGACATCCTTGAAGAGATCGATGGGCCGATGCTCAAGCACGGCCTCCAGGACATGCATGATCAGCCCATTTCGCTGCCGCGGCACCGAGCGGATCGGCCTCATCGAAATCTGATCGAAGAGCGGTACGAGATGTTCCGCAGCGCTGGTTGACCGCGGCCGAAGGCGATGGTTCTGCCGTTGCGGACCTTGCCGGCCTTATAGGTCACCGTTTCGACGACCGCGTCCTCCGGGTCGACGAGCGTGATCGTGTCGCCGTCGTCGCCGAGCCACGAGTCGAACTGGTCGAGGTCCGGGAAGCCTGCCGCGAAGTAGGGCGCCAGCCGCCGGAACAGCTTGGGCCAGATCACCGTCGTGTCGAGGGCGCCGGCCGTGATCGTGGCGGGGCGGCCCGGGCGGGCGGAGATGCCTCGGCGGTTCAGGGCGGGGGAGGTCCCCGAGGGCCTGGGGAGCGCTTCGATCAGGGCGGGGGTGTCGGGCAGGAACTTGACGGTGTCACCGTCGGGCTCGGGGACCTGGCGCGGGAGATCGGATAATCACCAAATTGCCGTGCAAAAGTTTGTATGTCATCGCCTGTCACCCCGTGGCGAGAATGGATTCAGATCCAGCCTGCTTCCGTGGCTATGCGTATCGCGTCCACGCGATTCCTCGCGTTGAGTTTGGTGACGATTTTGGTCAGGTAGTTTCGTACCGTCCCGACCGAAACGTGCATTTGCGCGGCGATCTCGGGGGGCTCCGCTCCCCCGGCGGCCAGGCGCAGCACCTGGATCTCCCGGCCGGACAGGGGGATCTCGCCGACGTCCCACGCGGTCAGCGCCAGCTGCGGGTCGATGATCCTGCGGCCGGCCGCCACTTCCCGTACGGCCTGGGCCAGCCGCTCCGACGGGGTGTCCTTCAGCAGGAAGCCCGACACCGACACCGACAGGGCCCGCCGCAACGTGCCGGGGCGGCCCAGGCCCGTCAGGATCAGGGTCCGGCACGACGGGAGTTTGGCGTGGAGCTCCTCGGCGGCCGACAGTCCGTCGATGACGGGGAGGTCGACGTCGATCACGGCGACGTCGGGGCGGTGCTCCAGGGCCGCCGGCACGATGTCCGCGCCGCTGCCGACCTGGGCCACCACGGTGAGGTCGGGTTCGATCTCCAGGAGGGCGGCCAGAGCGCCCCGGACGATGCGAACGTCCTCGGCGAGGAGGATCCGTAACGTGAGCACGCCATTCCCCCGGCCGGTTTCAAGGTCAAAATGAATCTTGTACCGACGTGGCGGAATTAGGCAATGCCGGACATTCTTGACAGAGCGTCATTATGGGATGTCGACCTTTAACAGGAACGTGCCGGAATCTCGTACGCATTTCAACGAACCGCCGATGGAGTTGAGGCGTTCGGCCAGGTCATCCAGGGCGGTGCCGGGCTCTCCGGGGGGCGGCAGCGCGGGGACGCCGTCGTTCCGGACCGTCAAAGTCACGTCGGCGGTCACCACGATCTCGCAGCACGTCGCGGCGCTGTGCCGCAGGACGTTCGTGACGGCCTCGCGGAGCACGACCGCCAGCACGGCGTCGACCTCCTCGGGGACCTCCCCGGCGCTCGCGTGGACGCGGACCCCGGCCGCCGCCAGGGTCGCGCGGGCGGTGTCGAGTTCGGCGGCGAACGACATGTGGCGGTAGCCGCTGGCCACCGACCTGACCTCGCCGACGGCGCGGCGGGCGACGTCCAGGACCTCGGCGAGTTCGGCCCGGGCGCGGTCGGCCGAGCCGGGCAGCAGGCGGTAGGCGCGTTCGCTCTTGACCGTCATGGCGGCCAGGTCCTGGCCGAGCAGGTCCTGGAGTTCGCGGGCCACCCGCAGGCGTTCCCGGGTGACCGCGCCCCGGGCCAGTTCGTCGCGGGCCTGGTCGACCTGGGCGACGAGGCCGCACAGTGAGCTGATGCCGTACACGACCAGGCCGGTCAGCAGGGTCGAGAGGGTGAGGTAGGCGGTCCACTCCCCCGGGTCGCCGTGGAACACCGACAGGGCGGCCACGCTGACGCCGACGGCGGCGTAGCAGCTCCAGCGCCACGCTCCGGACAGGACGATCAACGTGGTGCCGGCCAGGAACCCGCCCATCGAGCCCCACGGAGCGCCGATCCACAGCAGCGGCAGATACGTCGCCACCACCTGGACCGGCAGCGCCGCGCCCCGGAGGAAGCCCAGGATCAGCGCGATCTGCACGCCCACCAGAACGGCCACGCAGAGCGCGAACTCCAGCAGGCCGAGCGAGTCGACGCTCTGGGCCAGCACGTTCACCACCATCAGCAGGCCGTAGCCGAGCAGCACGACGATCGCGATCGTGCGGGCCACCCGCAGGTGCCACGGCTGGCCGGTGATCTGGGCGACCGTCCGCGTCACCGGGTCGTCGACCGGCGGCGGCGCGGGAGGGGCGAGGGGGACCTCGGCGGTGAAGGTGAAGCGGTCGCCGTCCAGGACGGTGGTGCTTGTGCCGCCGGCCGCCTCGACGCGGGCCGACAGGTTGTCCAGGCCCACCCCCGCGTCGGGGACCGGCGCCGGCGCGTCGGCGCCGTCGTTGACCACCCGCAGCACGATGTGCTCGCCCGCCAGGTCGGTCTCGACCCGGCAGTGCCGCGCCTTGCTGTGCCGCAGCACGTTGGTGATCGCCTCGCGCAGCACGATGGCCAGGACCGTGTCGACCTCCTCGGGCAGCGGGCAGGGCGACAGGCTGATCTCGACGGCCATGTCCGCGGCGATCAGCATCGACTCGGCCGACCGCACCTCGGCCGCCAGCGACATCGGCCTGCTGCCGCCCGCGACGACCCGGACGTCGCCGAGCGCCTGGCTCGACAGCGTGAGCACGTCGCGCAGCTCCCGCCGGGCGCGCTCGGCCGAGCCGGGCAGCAGCCGGTAGGCCAGCTCGCTCTTCAGCGTGAGCGCCGAGACGTTGTAGCCGAGCAGGTCGTGGACGTCCCGGGCCACCCGCAGCCGTTCCTGCGCGACCGCGAGGGCGGCCAGTTCGCCCCGGGCGGCGTGCACGGTCAGCGCGAGCGAGGCCAGGGAGCTGAGGCCGTAGACCATCAGGCCGGTCAGGGCGGTGAAGTAGGTGCCGTAGACGACGTCGAGCGGGGCCATCCCCTTCCACGTCAGGGCGATCAGGACGGTGGCGGGGACGGCGGCGTACAGGGCCCAGCGCAGCGGACCCGCGACGGCCAGCAGCATCGAACCGGCCAGGAACCCGGCGGACGACCCGGCCTGCGGCCCGGCCCACAGGAACGGCGCGAACGTGACGACGGCCTGGGCCGACAGGGTGAGCGCCTTCGGCCGCGAGGACCACAGCAGGACGTCCCGGGTCGAGTGGACGAGCTGGAGCCCGAACGCGGTCAGCAGACAGACGACGAACGCGCCGAGCGGCCAGCCGCGCAGCCCCTCGTCCCAGACGAAGATCAGGGCGTTGAAGGTGTACGCGGACAGCACGGCGGCGATGACGGCACGCGCCATCAGCCCGGGTCGCATTCCTAACGACACCACAGGGTCTCCACTTACCGGGAAATTTCGGCTTATGCGAGAAGGGCGGCGGCGAGCATCGGCCAGTCCGCGTCGTTGACGGGATACTCGTCCTCGGCGAAGCCGCTCCCGGCGTGGCCGACGGCGTAGCCGCAGACGCTCGACTCGGTCCGCCAGTCGAGCCCGAACACGTGCGCCGCGGCGTCGATGTCGGGGCCGTCGATCCGGCTGCCGGACAGGCCCATGGCCGTACCGGCCAGCGACAGCGTCTGCACCAGCGCGCCCGCGTCGGTGAGCACGAGGGAGTAGCCGAGGCCGTTGTACTTCCACGACAGCCGCCGGAACCGCGCGGTGATCATCAGCAGCACCGGCGGGCGGGAGGCGAGGTTGGCCGAGACGAGCAGTTCGTCCGGGTCGCCGTCGAGCGGGGTCAGCCGGTGGCCGTAGGGGTCGTAGTGGTAGACCCCCCGCTCCAGGCCGGCGCACCGGTCGACGACGGCGTAGAGCTCCAGTTCGTGGCAGTCGCCGCTGGTCGGCGAGGGGCGGTCGCTCGTGGTGGTGGTCGCCTCCGTCGACGGCGAGCCCCTCAGCGAGCGGACCCGCGCGGTCCGGTAGAGCAGCGTGCCCAGGTCCTCGACCGTGATCGGCCGCGCGGCGAAGGTCTGGGCCGGCCGGTGGGCCTCGACGACGGCCGAGAAGGGCGGGTCGCCGGCCAGGTCGGGCCACGACGGCCGGGGCAGCGGGATGCCGGGGCCGGTCTCCTTCACCACCGGCTCGACGCTGCCGTGCTCGCCGAGCGGATAGGTCACCCCGAAGTCCTGGTCGTGGCGGCCCAGCGTGGAGCGGGTGTGGAACATCAGGTCGATCGGCGTCCACGTCGTCAGCGCGGGGTCGTTGTCCTCGTCGAACTCGATCCGCTGGAACGGGTCGCCGGTCGCGGCCTGCACGACCATCCCGGCCGCCATCAGGAAGGCGATCACCGACCGGGTCTCGTGACCGACCGAGGCCGGGACGGTCGGGCGCATCAGCGTGCCGAGATGGCCGATCGCGTCGGCGCGGTGCAGGATCACCCGATGCTGCGACAGCGGGGACTCCAGCAGGTAGTTGGTGCCGTCGGTGGTGAGGACGGCGAAGCGCGACAGCCGCACCGGATGGACCAGGGGCCCCTCCGGCAGGTGGAAGCCGGCCTGCGGGGTGAGCGGCACGACGGAGACCAGCGGCTGCTCCCGGTCCACGCCGAACGACCGCACGACCAGATGGGCCAGCCGGTCGAGCAGCGCCTTCAGCGCCTGGCGGTCGGCGGACGACCTGATGACGTTGCCGAGCGAGATCGGCCCCAGGCTCATCCGGCGCAGCGCCTCGACGACGGGCGGCGCGGGCATCGGGAAGACGGTGTCCTCCCAGCGGGAGTGCACGACGACCACGCCCTCGTCCGGGTCGGGCTCGACGAAGACGTCCTCACGGAACGACCACAACGGGAACGGGGGGAGCGTGTCGTGCATGTCGGCTCCTCTCACGTGAACTCTCACATGAACAGGGCGACCGGATTCAGGTCGTCGTAAGCGGTCGGCCGGTCGAGCCGCCCCAGCTTCACCGGGACGTCGAACAGCCGGCCCGGCGCGAACCGCGGCCAGAAGTGCCGCAGCCCCGGGACGACGACCTTGACCACGGGCACCCCGATGTCGGGACGGGTCTGGTCGAGGATGAGCGGATCGTGTTTCCGGATGAGGTCGACGTCGGCTTTCAGGTCGTTGTCGCCCGTGTACGAACCGGGCGCGGCCACCCCGTCGGGAAGCAGGCAGGGATGACTCAGGGTGGAGACGCGGCCCCACCATGGGCGCATGTCGATGTCGGTGGCGGCGGGCAGGAGCTGGCCGAGCTCGGTGAGCGCGCGGCGGGCGGCGGTCTCCGGATCGAGGTGGGCGCCGAAGCCGAGCATGACCTCGTGGCCGTCCTTGGTCGACACGGCGGCCATGGCCGGGATGCCCAGGTCGGTCGTCAGGTCGAGGACCCACAGGTCACGGCCGAGCGTCGCGTAGTCGTCGCGCAGCCGGTCGGTCCACGGGTCGTCGAGGACGACCTCGGGCTGACGCGTCCGGTTGTACCACCAGATCCCGACCGCGTCCCGTTCGACCAGCTCGAAGAAGCCCTGGAGGAGGGCGTCCTCGACGGAGCTCCCGGCGGCGTTGCCGTTGGAGTCGGCCTGCCCGCCCTCGGAGAAGTAGAGCAGGTCGGTGGGCAGATAGCGCTTCTCGCCGTCGAGGGTGTAGAGCGGGGTCCATTCGGTGGCGCGGGTCTCGTCGAAGGGCGCGCGCTGGCGCGGGTCGAAGAGCAGCACCGCGTCGGGGTGCACGGCCTGCGCGCCGAGCCCCCGGTAGGAGTCGTGGACGACGGGTTCCTCGCCGAGGCGCGAGCCGCAGTAGCGCTCGACGGCCTCGCACAGCGCGCCCACCCGGGCTTCGAGCGGGGTGCCGCCCTTGCCGCCGCTGTTGGCCCGCAGGCCGCTGACCGGCAGGGCCAGGTTGCGGCCGGACAGATAGGCGTTGAGGAAGGCGGGCGCGCGCGGGTCGCGGCGGATCTCGTCGGTGACGCCGGTGACCGGGTCGGTCAGGTGGACGTACCGATCCCACGTCTCCTGGAGTCCCGCCGACCGGTGGGCCTGCACTTTGGGCCTGGACGTGATCCGCACCGGCCCGCCCCGGACGTCCGGTGTCCCGCACTCCGGGCACTGCGGCCGTCGCGTCACGGGGTGGTGCGCCGCTTCGAGGGTGAGCGGGTCGAACGTCCACAGCGTGTCGAGCGGCCGTCCGGCCAGCCAGCCCGCGATCCTCGTGGCCGCGATCTGGGCCCCGACCGACCGCGTCTGCGGCAGCGAGGCGGGCGGCGCGAGCGTCAGCGGAGCCTGCCGCCGGAGCCTCAGCCGGGTGGCGAGACACTCCCAGCAGGCCGACTCCCCCGGCCGGAACCCCGGCCCGATCCACAGATCGGGCCCGTCGACGGCCACCGGGAGCCAGGGCCGCCCGTCGGCGAGACGGGCGGCGTTCACCGAGGCCAGCGCGGGGTCGAGATAGTCGTCGCAGACGACCACCACGGGCCCGTCACCGCCGGTGCGCAGCCCCAGTTCCTTCAACGCCCGTTCGACCAGGGCGGAGTCGCCGAGCGAGACCACCTCGACCTCGCCGTCGGGCAGACCGAGCCCGGCCAGGTCCCAGTAGGCCCGCACCTCGGGAGCCACGTCGACGTCGGGCTGCGGCGCCACCAGGTCGGCCTCGGACAGTCTCCCGAGCAGCCGGCCGAGGTCGGCCGCGCCGAGCCCGGTCTGTTCGTGCAGGTCGGCCAGGTCGTGGCTGCCGTCGAGGAGAGGGGCGACCGTCTCGATGTGGTCGCCGCGCAGCGCGACCGTGGCCCGCGCCGAGGTCAGGTAGACCCCGTCACCGGGCACGGTCACCGCCCGCCAGTGTCGCTTGAACCCGACTTTCATCCGGACTCCCTGCAAGCCGATATTCCCGATAACCCTGCGCGTTCGAACGACTTCGCGATAAAACGAAGAACATGGCACAGACGGTGAAGCGCGCTTACAAGTACCGCTTCTATCCGACTTCCGAGCAGGCGGAGGAACTCTCCCGTACGTTCGGTTGTGTGCGCCTGGTCTACAACAAAGCACTTGAGGAACGCACCCGCGCCTACGCCGAAGGGCGCAAGATCGGTTACGAGCAGTCGCTGCGGCATCTCCAGACGGCCTATGCGAATTTCTTCGCCGGACGTGCAAGGCATCCCGTGGCCAAATCCAGGAAGCGGTCCCGCCGCTCTGCGGAATACACACGCTCGGCGTTCACGTGGCTGAACGGTGAACTGAAACTCGCCAAGATGCGCAAGCCACTCGCCATTGTCTGGTCGCGACCACTGCCGGAAGGCGCTCAGCCCTCCACCGTTCATGTGTCGCAGGACACGGCGGGCCGCTGGTTCGTGTCGATCCTCGTCGAAGAGCGTATTCGCTCGCTCGATCCGGCCGGAACCGCCGTCGGCGTCGATGTGGGAATCACCGACCTGGTCACGCTCTCGACGGGCGAGAAGATCGCGAACCCTCGACACGCACAGGCCATGCGGCGAAAGCTGACGAGGGCTCATCGGACGCTGACCCGGAAGAAAATTGGATCGCGTAATCGGGCAAAAGCCCGGCTTACGCTCGCCAAGACGTATGCCCGGATGACTGACCGTCGCCGGGATTTCCTGCACAAGCTCTCCACGCGTCTCGTCCGTGAGAACCAAACGGTCGTGATCGAAGACTTGAGTGTTCGGTCCATGCTCAGAAATCGCACACTGTCTCGAGCCATCTCGGATGCCTCTTGGCGCGAACTCCGGGCCATGTTGGAGTACAAGACCCACTGGTACGGGCGCGAACTTCTCGTCGTGAGCCAATGGTTTCCCTCCTCCAAGATGTGTTCGAACTGTGGAGCACTCCGAGAGACCTTGCCGTTGAAGGTCCGTACCTGGGTGTGCGACTGCGGTGTCACCCACGACCGGGACGTCAACGCGGCCCGGAACATCCTCGCCGCCGGGCTGGCGGAGAGGTCAAACGCCCGTGGAGCCGACGTAAGACCTCAGGGCGCAAGCCTCTCGGGCAGCCGGTGATGAAGCAGGAATCTCGTGGTTTCAGCCGTGAGAAAGGTCAACCGCAATACGTCCATTTCGCCGACAGGAGCGACGGCTGGGTCAGGTCGGCGATGCGCAGCGGGTCACCGCCCGCCGACAGCGGGGGCGCGTCGCCGGCGTCGAGGTCGATGCCGAACTGGGCCAGGGTGCCGGCCGGGTCGTCTTCGTAGCGGGCCGCCAGGGCGGGTTCGGTCCACGCCCGCATCACCAGTTCGGCGAACCGCCAGTCTTCGGTGTGAGTGATAGTGGCCATGGCTCGATTCTCCGCGCGACCTCCCCCACGCCGACACTCATCGATTCACGAGACGGGTGTGAGATTTTCACGTCGGGAACGTGAAACGGCGTACAGACGGCCGGATGTAAGCGCTTCTAGGCTGGGCCGCGTGAAAAGCATTCGAATCCGCCGCCCCGTGAGGCCGCGGCCCGGAACGAACCGGGAGATCGACACGCGCACGCCGTCCGGCGTCCATCTGCCTTATTAAGGGAAATGGCATGTATCACGATCTGCAAATCAATCGGCTGAGGGCTTTGGTGACCGTGGTCGAGCTCGGCGGGTTCCGCAAGGCGGCCGAGGCGCTGCATGTGACCCAGCCGGCGGTGAGCCAGCAGATCCGTCAGCTCGGCGGTCTCGTCAAGGGGCCCATTTTCACCTCGACCGGCCGCGTCCTGGAGCTCAGCACCGAGGGTGAGGAACTTCTCGGGTACGCCCGCCGCATCGTCGCCCTCAACGACGAGGCCGTGGGCCGGTTCGTCCCGCCGTCGGGCACCGCCCGCCTGACGATCGGGGTGGTCAACCAGCTCGCCGAGGCGCTCCCGGAGATCCTCCGCCTGCTCAACCGGGGCCTGCCCCACGTGCAGGTCGGCGTGCAGACGGGACTGAGCGAGTCGCTGGAGAACCAGGTGGCCTCGGGCCAGCTCGACCTGGCCCTGCTCCTCCAGTCGGAGCCGGTCACCGCGCCCGCCCACCAGCTGGGCGAGATGCGCATGGACTGGTTCGGCCGCCCCGCCCACGGCGAGGGCGCCGCGCTGCCGCTGACCCTCTTCACCGAGCCGTGCACGCTGCGCCGCCGCATCGTCGACGCGCTCGACGAGTCAGAGGTGCCGTGGCGGGTGGCCTACGAGGGCCCCGAACTCGTCGGGCTGCGCGCCGCCGCGAAGGCCGGTCTGGGGGTCGCCTGCCTGGTGGCCAACGGCGACGAGCTGTGGGGGCTGCCCCGAGCGGCCCGCCTCGCGCTGCCCACCGCCCCCGGCCCGCTCCCGGTGACGGTCGCGCTGTCGGCCAACGCGACGAACTCGGAGTACGTGCCGATCGCGGAGAGGGCCTTCCAGCAGGCGCTGCGCGATTATCCCTTCGCCTGACTCTCACTGATGTGGACGGCGTGACCCCCAGCGCGTTCGCCTAGCTCGTGCACCGGCCGAACATCTGCACGTACGTCGCGGCCGGGGTGGCCGACACCGACGGGTCGGCGCTGCCGAGGGCCGCCTTCGCGTACATCTCGGTGTAGCCGGGCGTGAGGATCGTGTCGCGGTGGCGCTGGCTGCCCATCCACCACGTGACAGCGGCCCGGGGCGTGACCGACGCCCGGCCCCAGCCCTGGTAGGCGTTCTCGCCGACGGCCCAGGAGGAGCCGCGCCGGCAGTACCCGGCCGCCTTGGCCCTGTCAGCCGGGTCGGTCCCGGTCTCCGGGTTGATGTGGACGTCACAGCGCGACGGGTTGTACTTGTCCGGCGTACAGTTCCCGACCTGCGCGACCGTCCCCCACCAGCGGATCCGGACGGCGGCGGCGACCTCCTTCGAGGCGGCGCTGGAGAGCGCGACGGTCGTGCCGCGCAGGGCGATGTAGCGCTTGACCGGCTGCAGTCCCCGGCTGGTCCGCTCGGCGTTGACCAGGCACAGGACCGACTTCTCGATCCGGCTCCCCTGCATGTGGTTGTCGTAGCGCCCCCGGGCCGTGTCAGGGAAGGCGGACGCGGGCTGGAAAACGAAATCGATGTCGGCGCAGGTCGCGGCGCCCGCCAGGGGCGCGGCCGCCAGCGCGGGAGAGGCGGGGACGGTGACGGCGGCGGCCACGAGAGCGGCCGCCCCGAGGAGCGCGAGGTGTCTCATGCGCTCATGGTGCGGCGGGGCGCTTGCCGGGGGCTTGAGTACGCCTTTACTCATTTCGCGAAGTGGCCCGCCGGCGAGTGGCCCGCCGCGTTTCCGCAGTTCACAGCCTTGGCGACGGCACTGCGGGAGACCTGGTCGCCGCGCTTCAAGCCTGGTGCAAGGAGGCGGGCCAATCGTGCCCATGACTCCCATTTTCCCAGGAGGAACCCGGTGTCCCCGTTCAAGAAGGCCGCCCTCATGGCCGCCGTGACCACCTCGGCACTCGCCCTCGCCGCCCCCGCGCACGCCGACGAACCCGGCGAACTGACCGCCCGCCTGACCATCACCGGAAGCGGCAGCGAGTGCCGCGTCCTGACGGTCGGCAAGGTCGGGATGACCAACGCCCAGGCGCAGTACCTCGTCGACAACGGCGCGACCGCCCGCGTCGAGGTCTGGGCCGACGACCCGATCTACGACAACCGCGTCTACAAGGGACCGGCGGCGGCCCTCAGCGCGGTGTCGGACAAGAACGGCGGCGGCCTGTTCATCGTCTCCGACCTGCGCCTGTCCTGCGTCAACTACCTCGACGAGGACGACAAGCCGCCCTTCGACTACGGCGACGAGATCTACACGAAGATCGTCTTCCAGGGCCCGGGCTACCCCCGCATGACGAAGAAGTCCAACGTCATCCACCGCAACTTCGGCTTCGCCGAACCGTGACGGCCGCCTGGTGACCTCGGCGTCAGCCGACGGCTGAGCGCCAGGTCTGGCCCGAAGGCGAGCGCATCCCGCGACCGGGCGGGGTCTTTGGTGTGGCCTGGCGGTCGGACACTGTCGATGGCCGACCTCATCTGACCTGCGCAGCCGCCCGTGCTCCGGTGAGGGGCGATCGTGCTGTCAGGCGGAGATCGGCGGGGTTCTCCGCCTGGCCGGGGCGGCCGTGCTGCTGCGGATCATCAGTTCGGTGCCCAGTTCGACGCGGCGCTGCGGGAGCGTCTCGCCCTCGGCCATGGAGATCAGCATGGTGGCCGCCATGACGCCCATCTCCGTCAGCGGCTGCCGGACCGTGGTCAGCGGCGGCGTGGCCCAGCGCCAGGCGGGCATGTCGTCGAAGCCGATGACGCTGAGGTCGTCGGGGATGCGCAGGCCCCTCGCGTAGGCCGCGTGGTAGACGCCGACCGCCTGGCCGTCGTTGGAGGCGAAGATCGCGGTGGGCGGCTCGGGCAGGTCCATCAGGCGGTGGGTGTGGGTGAGGCCGTCTTCGATCTGGAAGTCGCCGGGGCAGATCAGGTCGGGGTCGACCGGGACGCCCGCGGCGTCGAGGGCGGCGCGGTAGCCGTCCAGGCGGGCGCGGCCGGCCAGCGCCCAGTCGGGGCCGGTGATCATCGCGATGCGGCGGTGGCCGAGTTCCAGCAGGTGGCGGGTGGCTTCGAGGCCGCCGCTCCAGTTGGTGGCGCCGACCGACGGTACGGCCCGGCCGGGGTCGCCCGCCGGGTCGAGGACGACCAGCGGGATCTCCCGGGCGGCGAGCCGGGCGCGCTGCTCCTCCGTGGGGCCCGAGAAGACCGTGATGACTCCGGCCGAACGGCGGCTGAGCACGCTTTCGAGCCAGCCCTGGCCGGGGACGTGCCGCCCGCCGAGCTCGGAGATCACCAGGCCCTGGCGGGCCTCGCGGGTGACCTGCTGAACGCCCCGGATGACCTCTATCGGGTAGTCACCGGCGAGTTCGTGGAAGACGAGCTCGATGAGGCCCGCCGGTTTGATCCGCCGTCGCTGGCGGCGGAAGCCGTGTTCGTGGATGAGACCCTCGACCATGGCGCGGGTCTTCGGGCCGACGTCCGTCTGGCCGTTGACGACCTTGGAGACGGTGGCCATGGAGACCCCGGCCATCTCGGCGAGCTGAGAGAGGGTCAGCGGGGCCGGAGAGGCCGCGCCGGTGGGGGATTCCTCTGTCGGGGTCATATGCGGAGTTTAGCTACGTGGCTTTCGGTCGTATTCGCAGCAGATCACACCGCGCGCTTGCCGGAGCGGCCCGAACCCGCTTCTCGTAAATTAGTGCTCTTTTCCGCGAATTCTACGTGGTGACTTCTCTGAAACTTTCACTTAACGTCACGAGCGCTCCGCGATCTTCTTCTGTGCGAACGTCCAGGCAGGGAAACGTTCAGCGGACACCGGCCGGAGGCGGGCGGGATCCCGCCGCGTTGACGGTGGATCGCGCCGTCGGATGTACTCCCCGGCAGCAACCCACAGGAGCCAACACGACCGTACGGGATCTTGAATGTTAGCGATAACAGACCCCGGCCCGGCCGTCTCAACCTGGTCGAGGAGCACCACCGCAATGACTCCCCACGCGATCCTGACCATCGCGCGACGCACTCTCGTCGCCGGCGCGGCGCTCGTGCTCGCCGTCCCCCTCACCGCGTCCGCCGCGGCCGCCACGCTCGGCGCCGCCGCGGCCCAGACGAACCGCTACTTCGGCGCGGCCATCGCTGCCGGCCGGATGAACGACTCGACGTACATGACCATTCTGAACCGCGAGTTCAACCAGGTCACCGCCGAGAACGAGATGAAGTGGGACGCCACCGAGCCCTCCCGGGGCTCCTTCAACTACAACAACGCCAACCGCATCGTGAACCACGCGATCAGCCGAGGCATGATCATCCGTGGCCACGCCCTGCTCTGGCACCAGCAGATGCCCGGCTGGGCCCAGGGCCTGTCGGGCTCGACGCTGCGCAGCGCGATGATCAACCACGTCACCCAGGTCGCGACCTACTTCCGCGGCAAGATCCACTCTTGGGACGTCGTCAACGAGGCCTTCGCCGACGGCAACGGCGGCGGGCGGCGGCAGTCGAGCCTCCAGGCCACCGGCAACGACTGGATCGAGGCCGCCTTCCGCGCGGCCAGGGCCGCCGACCCCGGGGCCAAGCTCTGCTACAACGACTACAACACCGACGGAATCAACGCCAAGAGCACCGGCATCTACAACATGGTCCGCGACTTCAAGCAGCGCGGCGTGCCGATCGACTGCGTCGGTTTCCAGTCCCACCTGACCAACTCGGCGCCGAGCGACTACCAGGCCAACCTGCAGCGCTTCGCCGACCTCGGGGTGGACGTCCAGATCACCGAACTGGACATCTCCGGCTCCAACCAGGCCAACGCCTATGCCACCGTCACCCGCGCCTGCCTGGCCGTGGCCCGCTGCAACGGCATCACGGTCTGGGGCATCCGCGACAGCGACTCCTGGCGCACCGGCGCGAACCCGCTGCTCTTCGACTCGTCGGGCAACAAGAAGGCCGCGTACACCTCGGTCCTGAACGCCCTCAACGCGGCCACCCCCAGCCCGACCCCGACGCCCACGCCGACCCCGACCCCCACGCCGACTCCCACGCCGACCCCGACCCCGACTCCGACGCCGACCCCGAACCCTGGCGGTCCGTGCCGGGTGGCGTACTCGGTCAACCCGTGGAACACCGGCTACACGGCGGCGATCATCGTCACCAACACCGGGTCGTCGGCGCTCAACGGATGGGCACTCGCCTTCACCCTGCCCTCCGGCCAGACGATCACCGGCGGCTGGAACGCCGCCTACACCGGGTCGAGCGGCCAGATCACCGCCCGCAACCTGAGCTACAACAACGCCATCCCGGCCGGCGGCTCGGTGGAGTTCGGCTTCCAGGCCACCCACACCGGCAACACCGCCGCCCCCACGAGCTTCACCCTCAACGGCAGCACCTGCACCACGGCCTGACCGGCCCCCAGACCGGCCCGCCGCCCGTGATCGGGGCGGGCGGCGGGCCTTCCAGACAGCACGCGCCCCCAGGAGCTCCCTCCCGGGGGCGCGTGCTCCCACTTCACCTCGTAGTCACCCGTTCGGAACGACCACCGACTCCCACCGGCGGACCAGAAGCGCTGTGCGCCACTCCCGGCGGCTGGACCAGCTGACGAAGGCCGCAGCGCCCACAAGTTCGGGGCACCGGAAATCTCCAAGTGACGGACCGGCAGATGGAGACCGGGAAGCTCAGATGTCCAGCGCGCCACCGCTTCTCAGTGAAAGACCGGCAGACCAGAGAAGCAAAGCCTCCATGTAGGGGACCGGCGCCCACTCCCGGAATGAACCGGCTGACAAAGGCCAGGGACGGCCACCCGATCCGGGTGACGGGCCAGCGAGCAAATCCACCGGCTCACACATGTCAGGAGCGGCTACCGACTCCAGCAGCGAACCGGCAGCCGGAAACCACGAAGCCACCATGTGCGGAGCGCCACCCACTCCTGGCTGCGGTCCGGCCGACAAAGGCCACAAGCTCACACCATCAGGGGCACCGGCCCCCAGCAACAGACCGCCATCCAAAGCCCACACGGTCAGGACGCACCCGCTCTTAGTGACGCCCCCCGAGCAAAGGCCGCAGAAGTCACATGTTCGGAGCGGCCACCCACTCCCATCGGAAAGCAGGCAAAGGCCGCAAGCTCACACGTTCGGGAGCACCGACTGACTCCCAGCAACAGACCGCCAGGCAGAAGCCGCGAAGCCCACATCTTCAGCACAGCCACCCACTACCGGTGACTAACCACCAGGCAAAGGCCGCAGAGTTCACACGCGCAGAGCGGCGCCCGACTTTCGGTGGCTGATCCCGGGCGAGGCCGAAGCGCTCACACGCGGAGAGGCGCCCGACTCTCGGTGGCTGATCCCCGGGCGAGACGGCAGAGCTCACACGCGCGGAGCGGCGACCGACTCTCGGTGGCGGACCGGCATCGGGACGCGGTGGATTTCTCCCTGTCCTGTTTCCTCGCCCATCTGGGCGAACAGGACCTCCACCGCCTTGCGGCCCAGTTCGTAGTGGGGCAGGGCCACCGTCGTCAGCTTAGGGCGCATCCACGACGCTATCGGGTGGTCGTCGAAGGAGACCACGGACACGTCGCCCGGCACGTCGAGCCCCGCGTCGCTGAGTGCGTGGTAGGCGCCCAGGGCCAGCCGGTCGTTCAGGCAGATCAGGGCCTTGGGGCGGTGCTGTTCGAGCAGGTCGGCGGTGGCGGCTGAGCCCTCTTCGGGGAGCCAGTCGACGAACATCCGGCCGCCGGCGATCTTCACGCCCGCCTCGCCCAGGATCTCGCGGATGCCCACCAGGCGTTCCCGTGCCGCGACGCTGCGCGGGGGGACGTCGCCCAGTTCGGGGCCCACGCCGATCAGGTAGATGCCGTCGCGGTGGCCGGCGTCGAGGAGCACCCGGGCGGCCGCGCGGCCGGCCTCGACCTCGTCGGGGACGATCGAGGGCAGGTCGGAAGCGGTCTTGGGGAGGGCGTTCAGCAGGACGGCGGGGCCCACATCCTTGGGGACCTTGATCGTGCGGGTGTACATGGAGGCCAAGATCAGGCCGTCGACCTGGCGGTCCTGCATGGCGTGGAGCAGGCCGCGCTCCAGTTCGGGGTCGCCCTCGGTCTCACCGATGAAGAGCATCACGCCGCGTTCGCGGGCGGCTTCCAGGGCGCCTTTGATCATGTCGCCGGCGAGGCGGGAGGTCGCGACGGTGTCGGAGACGAAGCCGATCGTGCGGCTCGTGCCGGTGCGCAGGCCGACGGAGACCGCGTTCGGGCGGTAGCCCAACTCGTCCGCGGCACGCAGTACCCTCTGCTCGACGTCGTGGGATATGCGCAGCTCACGGCCTCTGCCCGTCATGACGAGCGAGGCGGTGGTGCGGGAAACTCCGGCCGCCTGGGCCAGGTCGGCCAAGGTGACCCGACGTCGACTCACGGGGGGAGACCTCCACATTCCAACCGCATTACGGGCCCTTGACACCGTCGGATACGCACGGTGAGACTATCGCATCGCTAATCCGATTTAGCAAAGGGAGACGCACATGTCTCATCGAGTTCACTCCCGCCGGAGCCGCGTGGCGATGGTGGTCATCCTGGGGGGAAGCCTGGCCGCCGCCTGCGCGGCGCCGGGCAGTGGCAACGCCCAGCCGACGGCCGCCGCGTCGTCGGCGCCGGCGCTGGCGTCCGCGCCGACCTGCGGCACCGAGCCCGTCACGATGAAGGGCTACTTCGAAACGGGTTTCCCGATCGCGAAGGCGCTGACCGACGAGTTCACCAAGCAGCACCCGAACGTCACCTTCGACATCCGCGAAGACCAGTTCGCGGTGATCACCCAGAACGCGCCGCGCGTGCTGGCCGACGACCCGCCGGACCTCATGCGCCTCCCGCAGGTCTCCGAGCTGGTCAAGAACAACCTGCTGAAGAACCTCGACGAGTACGCCAAGGTCTTCGGCTGGGACAAGTGGCCGCCCTCTCAGCTCCAGCAGATGCGGATGGCCCCCGGCGGCGCGGTGCGCGGCGAGGGCTCCCTCTACGCCATGGGCCTCAACTTCTCCATGACCGGCGTCTTCTACAACAAGAAGCTCGCCGCCCAGATCGGCATGACCACTCCCCCGGCGACCCTCGCCGACCTCGACGCCGCCATGGCCAAGGCGAAGGAGGCGGGCCTGGCCCCGATCGCGCAGTTCAACGGCGGCGCGACCGGCGGGCTGGCCTTCCCGCTCCAGGACCTGATGGCCTCCTACGGCCCGGCCGCCCCCATCAACGACTGGATCTTCCAGAAGCCCGGCGCGACCATCGACACGCCGTCCAACCTCCAGGCCACCCAGCACCTGGAGAAGTGGATCAAGGCGGGCTACTTCTGGAAGGACGTCAACGCCGTCGACTACGCCACCATGATGAGCCGCTTCATGAAGGGCGACGGCCTTTTCATGTTCAACGGCGACTGGGAGTCGGGCAACCTCGACAAGCAGATGCCCGGCGACGTGGGCTTCTTCCTGATGCCCCCGGCCCAGGCCGGCGGCAAGCAGGCGGCCATGTCGGCCCCGCTGACCTTCGGCGTCGGCGCGAACGCCAAGAACGCCGACTGCGCCGCCACGTTCCTCGACTGGGTCGCCACCGACACCCAGGCGCGCACGATCGGCGTCCAGGTCGGCGGCTCCCACCCGATGGGCCCGGCCGACGCGCCGATGCCGCCGATCGCGGCGGGCACCGTCACCGAGAGCACCCTGGCGGCGGGCGCGAAGATCGCCGAGGACAACGGGTCGATGGACTTCATCGCCAACGCCACCGGCGCGATCTACGCCAAGAGCTGGACCCCCAACCTGCAGAAGCTGGTCGGCGGGGAGCAGACCCCGGAGGGCCTGCTCAAGAGCGTGCAGGCCGACTACGTGTCCCAGGTCAAGGGAGGCTGACGTGAAGGCGGCCGTGAAACGGCGAAGCGGGTCGAGATGGGCCGGCTGGTTGTTCGTGCTGCCCGCGGCCGCGTTCTACGTCGTGTTCGTGATCCAGCCGCTGGCCATGACGGTGCAGTACTCCCTCTACTCGTGGGACGGCATCGGCGTGGCCACCTGGAACGGCGTCCAGAACTACCTGCGGGTCTTCACCGACCCCGACCTGTTCGCCGCGATCCTCAACGCGATCAAGCTGATCGTGTTCTTCAGCGCGGTCCCGGTCGTGCTCGGGCTGGCCATCGCGGCGACGATCCGGCGCATCGCCGCCAGCCGTCTCGCGCTGGTGGCCCGCACGGTCATCTTCCTGCCGCAGGTCATTCCGCTGGTCGCGGCCGGGATCACCTGGAGCTGGCTGCTGTCGTCGACCGGGCTGGTGAACCAGCTCCTGACGTACATAGGACTGGAGAAGATCACCCGCGCCTGGCTGGGCGAGTTCTCGACGGCGCTGCCGGCGGTCGGGGTGATCGGCGCCTGGGTGCTCCTGGGCCTGTGCACCCTCCTGCTGCTGGCCGGGATGAGCAAGATCGATCCGGCTCTGTACGAGGCCGCGCGCCTCGACGGGGCGGGCCCGCTGCGTGAGTTCGTCTCGATCACGCTGCCCAGCCTCCGCCAGGAGATCGGGGTCTGCGTCACCGTCACCGTCGTGGCCGCGCTGGCCAGCTTCGACATCGTCTACATCTCGACCCAGGGCGGCCCCGGCAACGCCAGCATGGTGCCCGGCCTGGAGATCTACTACTTGGCCTTCTCCGAACGCCAGGTCGGCGTCGCCTCGGCCCTCGCGGTGGTCCTCACCGTGCTGGTGATCGCGTGCGCGCTGCCGATCCAGTGGCTGACCAGGGACCGTTCATCATGAAAACCGCTCGTCGTGAGGCCTGGACGGGCCGGGTGCTGCTGATCGTGCTGATGGCGGCCACCCTGATGCCGTTCCTCAGCCTCTTCGTCACCGCGCTCCACCCGTCGGGCAGCTATCCGCTCGGCCTGGAGTGGCCCGACGACCCGCAGTGGGGCAACTTCGCCACCGCGTTCACCGCCGCCCGGATGACGGAGCTGCTGAAGTCGAGCGTGCTGATCGTGCTCGGGGTCGTGCCGATCTCGCTGGTCGTGGCCACCATGGCCGGGTTCGCCATCGGGCACCTGCGCATCCCGGGCCGCCGCGTCATCTTCGTGGCGTTCCTGCTCGGCCTGACGCTGCCGTTCGAGGGCATCATCACCCCGCTCTACTACCTGGTGCGGGACATGGGCGTGCTGAACACCCGGTGGGCGATCATCCTGCCGCTGATCGGGCTGTTCATGCCGTTCTCGGTGTTCTGGATGCGGGCCCACTTCGTGAACATGCCGGAGGAGCTGTCGGAGAGCGCCCGCATCGACGGCGCGGGCACCTGGCAGCTCTTCTGGAAGGTGCACGTGCCGCTGGCCGCCCCGGCGACCTCGTCGCTGGCGATCCTGCTGTTCCTGTGGACGTGGAACCAGTTCCTGCTGGCCATCGTGCTCGTGGACGACCCCCTCCAGCGCACCATGTCCGGAGCGCTGGGCGCCTTCCAGGGGCAGTGGGGCACCGACATCCCGCTGCTGTGCGCGGGTTCGCTGCTCATCCTGACCCCGACGCTCCTCGTCTTCCTGATCTTCCAGCGCCGTTTCGTGACCGCCCTGCTCCAGGGCTCCCTGAAGGGATGACAGTGACCACCACGACGCGGTGGACCCGGCGTCACCTCGATCTGATCACCGACGCCCCCGCGACGACCGCACCGCCCATCCTCGGCCCGGTGCCGCCCGCGCTGCCCGGCTACGACCTGTGGGACATGTGGCCGATCCAGGAGGAGGACGGCGCCACCGCCCTCTTCGACGGCCGCGAACTCTGGATGGGCCTGACCGCCCCCGCTCTCGGCCACCCCGAGGAGCGCCACGACGTCGCCCGCATCCGCCTGCTCGCCCTCGACGAGGGCAAGTGGGTGGACCTGGGCGACCAGTTCCCCGACGGCGCCTCGCCGGGCAGCCGCGAATGGTCCGGCACGGCGCTCCGGCGCGCCGACGGCACGGTCTCGGTCTTCTACACCGCGGCCGGGTTCCGCGGCGAGGAGCGGCCCACCTTCGTCCAGCGGGTGTTCGAGGCCCGGGAGGGGGTGCACCGGGAGATCGTCCGGTCCGGCGGCGAGTTCTTCCTCCCGGCCGACGAGCGCGAGGGAGGGCCGGGGAAGATCCGGGCCTTCCGCGACCCGGCGTGGTTCCGGGGACATCTGCTCGTCGCGGCCTCGGTCCCGTGGGGCGAGCGCCACATGGGCGCCATCGCGCTGACCGGGCCGGAGTCCGAGGGCTACCCGATGTACCCGCCGCTGCTGGTCGCCGACGGGATCAACCGCGAGATCGAGCGCCCGCACGTCGTTGCCCGCGACGGCCTGTTCTACCTGTTCTTCTGCACCCACCGCCAGTCGTTCGAACCGGCCGGCGCCGCCCCGACCGGCCTCTACGGCTTCGTCTCCGACCAGCTCACCGGCCCGTACGAACCCCTCAACGGCTCGGGCCTGGTCATCGGCAACCCGGCCGCCCAGCCCGACCAGGCGTACGCGTGGATGGTGCTCGACGACCTGCGCGCCGTGAGCTTCCTCGACTACCGGGGCCCGGTCGAGCGGGCCCACTTCGGCGGCACCGTGGCGCCGACGCTGCACCTGCGGCTCGACGGCGACCGCTCATGGATCGAGCCGGCCAGCTGAGGAAATCTATAGCGGCGGTGGTAGACATTCGCGTACCCGGGTATTAGCGTTTGTGACATCGCAAGGAACGAATCAGGAAGGGAGTGTTGACGCCATCGGGATCGCCCGTGCCGGCTGAGGATCGCCGCTCGGGTACCGCAGTTCCACAGACAGAAAGGTGGTCTACGGTCAAGCATTCGCGATCCGCGCATGATCGCCACACAGTAGGCGGATGCGCACAACAGTAGATCGGCCTGACGGCCGGTAGATGGTGTTGAACTCTTGAGGGCCCCGGTGCACACGGCACCGGGGCCCATGACGCGTGTTCAGGAAGGAATGTATGGACCAACGTCGCCCGGCTGCCGAAACAGCCGGATCGGCCGAAGACCGGTTCGACGATGACGACTACCCCGCCTACAGCATGGGCGCGGCCGCCGAGATGCTCGGGGTCACCCCGACATTCCTCCGGGCCCTGGGCGAGGCGCGTCTGATCGAACCGCGACGATCGGGCGGCGGCCACCGCCGCTACTCCCGCTACCAGCTGCGGCTGGCGGCGCGCGCCCGGGAACTCGTCGACCAGGGCACCCCCGTGGAAGCCGCCTGCCGGATCATCATCCTGGAGGACCAGCTCGCCGAGGCGCTGCGCGTCAACGCCGAATACGAGCGTCAGAGAGCCGCCGGAGACTGACCCGGAGAACCCCCCCGGTCAGGAGGCGGCGGTATGGGCCATGATCGCGCCGGCGATGTCGGGCAGGGGCAGGACCTGGCTGACGTCCTCCGTCTCGATGGCCGCGCCGGGCATCCCGAAGGATTCGGAACTCACCTCGTCCTGGGCGATGACCGTGCCGCCGCAGTGGACGACGGCGCGCACCCCCGCCTGGCCGTCCCGCCCCATGCCGGTGAGGATCACGGCCAGGGCGCGGGGACCGAAGGTCACCGCCAGGGTGGCCAGTAACAGATCCCCCGAAGGCCGCGCCGGGGGCGCGGCCCCGACGTCGATGAGCCCGACGCGCTCCCGCGAGGTGACGAGCAGATGCCGGCCCGGCGGCACGACGAGGGCGAGGCCGGGCCGCAGCACGCCGGAGTCGGTGGCGACCCGGACCGCCAGGCGGGTCCGCCGGGCCAGGATGTGGGTCAACCGGCCCGGCGCGTCGGGGCTCTGGTGCAGGGCGACGAGCACCGCCGCCGGGAGGTCGGCGGGCAGCGGCGCGAGCACGTGGGAGAGGGCGTCGAGCCCGCCCGCCGAGGCGAGGAGGGCGACCACGGAGAACTCCGGCGGACCCATCGGACGCTGTTCCGGAGAGGGGGTAGGAGCCATGTCCTGCCTGCGATTCCGGGGTCACGTCCCACCGGCCGCCGAGGACGAGACGTCCCGCGAACGCATCCGAAGTGCCTACGGCGGCTTTCCGAGCCTGCCACAGATCCCCCGGCCGCGGCGATCTTCATGGGCCGGATGACCGCGCATAGGCTCGGGACGTGACTCCGGACAAGGAACGCGACTTCGACGATCTCCTGGTGATGCTGAAGGAAATCCGGGGCTTCGACTTCAGCGGATACAAGCGGACCACCCTCGAACGCCGGATCGCCCGGCGGCTGGAGTTCCTCAAACTGCGGGACCACGCCGAATACCGCGACTACCTGGAACTGGAGCCCGAGGAGTTCAACGAGCTCTTCGACAGTCTCCTGATCAACGTCACCGGCTTCTTCCGCGATCCGGCGGCCTGGCAGTCGCTCCGGGCCAACGTGGTGCGCGGCCTCGTCGCCGGCAAGCCCGCCGACCAGGGCATCCGGATCTGGAGCGCGGGCTGCGCCACCGGCGAGGAGGCGTACACCCTCGCGATGATCCTCGCGGCCGAGATGGGCGACGAGGAGTTCACGAGGCGGGTGAAGATCTACGCCACCGACCTCGACGAGCAGGCGCTTCAGGTCGCCCGCGCCGCCGTCTACACCGAACGCCAGGTCGCCGGGGTTCCGGCCGAGTTCCTGGAGACCTGCTTCGAGCGGTCGGAGAGCGGCTACGGCTTCCGGCGCGACCTGCGCAGGCGGGTGATCTTCGGGCGCAACGACCTGACCCGCGACGCCCCGATCAGCCGGGTCGACCTCGTGTCGGCCCGGAACACCCTGATGTACTTCACGACCGAGACGCAGCTCAACGTCGTGCGGCGGTTCCACTTCGCGCTGTCCGACCCCGGTCACCTGTTCCTGGGCAGGGCCGAGATGCTGCTCAACCAGAGCGACACGTTCGAGCCCGTCGACCTGCGCATGCGGATCTTCCGGAAGAAGGGCGGCACGACCTCCTTCGCCGGCCTCGCGTCCCGATCGGCGCAGCCGGTGGCCGGCGGCCCGCGCCCGGCGGGCGAGCTCCACGTCGCCGCGCTGGCGTCCAGCCCGATCGCCCACATCGTTTTGGACACCGAGGGCCGGCTCGCCCTGCTCAACGCGCGGGCCGAGGCCCTGTTCAACCTGCATCCCCGCGACCTCGGGCGGCCCTTCCAGGACTTCGAGCTGTCCTACCGGCCCGTCGAGCTGCGTTCGGTGATCGAGCAGGCGCGGGCCGAGGTGCGCGCGGTGGAGCTGCGGGAGGTGCTCTGGCACCGTCCCGGGGAGCCCCAGCCGGGCGTGTTCGACATCGTGGTGCTGCCGCTGCGGGACGGCGCGGGCCGCCTGCTCGGCGTCGGCGTCAACTTCCACGAGGTCACCCGGTTCCGCCGGCTCCGCGACGACCTCCAGCGGGCCAACAGGGCGCTGGAGCCCGCCTACGAGGAGCTCCAGCAGATCAGCGACGCCCTCAAGGCCCGTGAGAGCGAGGCGTCAGAGGCTGCGCCGGGTCACCAGGCCTGACTCGTAGGCGATCACCACGAGCTGGGCGCGGTCGCGGGCGCGCAGCTTGGTCATGGCCCGGTTGACGTGGGTCTTGGCGGTCAGGACGCTGATCACCATGTGGGCGGCGATCTCCTCGTTCGACAGGCCCCGCGCGACCAGGGTGACGGCTTCGCGCTCCCGGTTGGTCAGCTCCTCCAGGGCCGCGCCCGCGTTGGGGTGGAGCGGCTGGGCGACGTAGCGGTTGATGAGCCTGCGGGTGATCGACGGCGCGAGCAGGGCGTCGCCGCGCGCGGCCACGCGGACGGCGTGCAGGAAGTCCTCCGGCACGATGTCCTTGACCAGGAACCCGGCCGCGCCCGCGCGCAGCGCGTCGAAGACGTGTTCGTCGAAGCCGTAGTTGGTGAGGATGACGACGTGGACGCCGGCCAGGGCCGGGTCGGCGGCGATGCGCCGGGTGGCCTCGATGCCGTCGAGGACCGGCATCTGGATGTCGATGAGCGCGATGTCGGGCAGGTGCTCCCTGGCCAGCGCGACGCCCTGGGCCCCGTCGGCGGCCTCGGCCACCACCTCGATGTCGTCTTCGAGGTCGAGCAGCGCGCGGAACCCGCTGCGCAGGAGCGGCTGGTCGTCGACCAGCAGGACGCGGATCACAGCGTCCGGTCCACGGGCAGTTCGGCCTCGACGGTGAAACCGCCCTCGCCGCGCGGCGCGGCGCGCAGTTCCCCGCCCAGGGCGGTGACCCGCTCGCGCATCCCGAGCAGGCCGACCCCGGGCACCGGCGTGCAGGCCGGGGTGGCCCGGCCGTCGTCGTCGACCCGGACGGCGAGGGCGCCCGGACGGTAGTCGATCCGGACCGACGCCGTCGCGGCGGCGGCGTGGCGGGCGACGTTGGTCAGGGACTCCTGGACGATCCGGTAGACCGTCCGGCCCACCGCGACGGGCACGTCGTGGCGGTCGCCCTCGATCGTCAGCGTCGCGTCGAGTCCGGTGGTGCGGGCGCGTTCGACCAGGTCGGCGACGTGGTCGAGGCCGCGCGGCGGGGCCGGGTCGTCGTCGCGCAGCGCCTCCAGGGTGGCCCGCAGCTCGCGGGTCGCCTCGCGGCCGGCCTCCTGGATCGCCAGCAGGGCGCCGGGCACCTGCTCGCCGCGCTTGCGGGCGACGTGGACGGCGACCTCGGCCTGCACCTTGATGATCGAGATCTGGTGGGTGAGCGAGTCGTGCAGCTCCCGGGCGATGCGCAGCCGCTCCTCGTCGGCGCGGCGGCGCGCGGTCTCCTCGCGGGTGCGCTCGGCCTCGTCGGCGCGGCGTTCGGCCTGCCGCAGCGCCTCGCCCGCCGCGCCGGCCGCGATCAGCCAGGCCAGCTCCAGGGCGCCCCGCGCCTGGGCGAACGCCTCGCCGGTGTCGTGGAGGCCGGAGGCCAGGGCCGCCAGCGGGAGGAGTGCCAGCATGGCCACGCCGGCCGCCACGGTGACCGCCCGGTGCCCGGCGCGGACGGCGGCGTACACCGCGAACAGGAACGCGACGGCGGGGACGTCGTGACCGGCCGCCTGGTAGCCCACGGCGCACAGACCGGTGACGGCCAGGACGGCGACCGGCGCGCGGCGGCGGGCGGCCAGCGCCAGTCCGCCTCCCGCCAGCAGGGCGTAGCCGACCAGGCCGGGCAGCGTGCCGGCATGGCCGCCGGACACGCCGGTGACCAGCAGCGTCGCCCCCACTCCGACGGCGATCGCCCAGTCGGCGATCCCCGCCCGGCTCACGCTCATGGGCGCACCCTAACCCGGATGCCCGCGCGGGCGACTCCTGCCCGGGGACGACCACCCGCTACCGCGGCCGCGGTACTCTCCCGGGTTTCCGCCGCGCCGGCGGCAGCGCGAAGTGCCCGCGTCCGCACGACGACCGGAGGCGGGCCCGGCGGGGACGATCGGAGCGTTCTGTCGTACGAGCGGAAGGAGCACCTCATGTCAGCGATCGCATACCTCGTCGACTACAACCTGACGTCCGGGCGGGCCTGGTCCCTGGTGGCCGCCGGAGTCGGGCTGGTCGGGGTGGTGGCCGGGGGGCTCGCGCTGGCCCGGGCCCGGCGGAGGGGGACCGTCGTCGCCCTGGGGGCGGGCCTGGCCGGGGCGGTCGTCGGGGGGCTGGTGGTGGCCGCCGCGGAAGGCGGGCCCGGCACCGGCTACGGCATCGTCGGCGGCTACCTGGCGGTGGTCGTGGGGCTGGTCGCGATGGCTCTCGGCGGCCTGGCCAGGGTCCGCACCCGTTAGGCGACCGAGATCATCCCGGCCGAGCGGGTCGCGCCGTCGGCGGGGTCGATCAGCAGGCAGGCGCCCGTGGTCCGGCTGTCGCCGTAGTCGTCGACGGCCAGGTCGGCGGCGGTGCGGACGACCACGTCGCCGATGTCGTTGATGCCGAGCGAGTCTCCCGGCCCGATCGACGAGACGACCGCCTGGACCGTCCGGGTGGTGTGCTTCACCAGGATCTTCTCGCCGACGCGCAGGTCCTTCTCGTGCAGGTGGCAGACGGTGGCGTGGAGTTCGCGGGTCGCCGGGGGCGCGGTGGCCGCCGGGGCGATCAGGCAGCCCCGGGAGACGTCGAGGTCGTCGGCCAGGCGGACCGCGATCGACTGGGGCGCCCAGGCCGTCGCGACGGGGTCGCCGAGCACGTCGATGCCGGTCACCGTGGTCGTGTGGCCGCCGGGCTGGACGGTGACCCGCTCGCCGACGCGCAGGATGCCGCCGGTGAGCTGGCCGGCGTAGGCGCGGCGGCCCCGGGTCTTGATGACGTACTGGACCGGAAGGCGGGCGGGGAGCGCGGTGAGGTCCTCGGAGACCTCGACCGTCTCCAGGAACTCCATGACGGTCGGGCCGGTGTGCCAGTCCATGTGGGCCGAGGGCACGACCACGTTGTCGCCGGTCAGCGCGGAGATCGGGATGGCGGTGACCTCGCCGGGGTAGTCGAGGTCACCGGCGATCCGGGCGAAGACCTCCTCCGACCAGCCGACCAGGTCCATCTTGTTGACGGCCAGCACCAGGTGGGGCACCCGCAGCAGCCCGGCGACGTCGGCGTGCCGCCGGGTCTGGTCGGTC
This sequence comes from Herbidospora cretacea, assembly GCF_001570605.1. Lineage (GTDB taxonomy): Bacteria > Actinomycetota > Actinomycetes > Streptosporangiales > Streptosporangiaceae > Herbidospora > Herbidospora cretacea. Next base: position 29,945 of record NZ_BBXG01000029.1, read on the forward strand.
ACGCCGTGGCGGGCGTCCACCACCAGGACGACCAGCGAGGCCGTCGACGCGCCGGTCACCATGTTGCGGGTGTACTGCACGTGGCCCGGGGTGTCGGCCAGGATGAAGCGGCGGCGCGGGGTGGCGAAGTAGCGGTAGGCGACGTCGATGGTGATGCCCTGTTCCCGTTCGGCCCGCAGGCCGTCGGTCAGCAGGGCCAGGTCGCTGGGCGAGGCGATCTTCTCCAGTTGGTCGGACATGACCGACTTGGAGTCGTGCAGGAGACGTCCGACCAGAGTGGACTTGCCGTCGTCGACGGAGCCGGCGGTGGCCAGCCGGAGCAGCGTGGACATCAGAAATACCCTTCTCGTTTGCGGTCCTCCATGGCGGCCTCGGCCAGCCGGTCGTCGGCCCGGGTCGCGCCGCGCTCGGTGATCCGCGACGCCGCGATCTCCGCGATCACCTCCAGCGGGGTGCGGGCGGCCGACTCGACCGCGCCGGTGCAGGACATGTCGCCGACCGTCCGGTAGCGGACCGTCCGGCGGACCAGCCGTTCGTCGTGGCCGCCCCACGAACCGGGGCAGAGCCACATGCCGCGCCGGTCGAACACGTCGCGCTCGTGGGCGTAGTAGATCGGCGGCAAGGCGATGTCCTCGGCCGCGATGTACTGCCAGACGTCGAGTTCCGTCCAGTTGGACAGCGGGAAGACGCGCACGTGCTCGCCGGGCGTGTGGCGGCCGTTGTAGAGGTTCCACAGCTCGGGGCGCTGGCGGCGGGGGTCCCAGCCGCCGAACTCGTCGCGCAGCGAGAACACCCGCTCCTTGGCGCGGGCCTTCTCCTCGTCGCGCCGGCCGCCGCCGAAGACGGCGTCGTGGCCGCCCGACTCGATGGCGTCGAGCAGCGGCGTGGTCTGGAGCCCGTTCCGTTCCGGCACGTCCGGCAGCGCGCCCCGGTCGATGTAGTCCTGCACCGAGGCGACGTTCAGCCGCAGGCCCTCGGTGACCCGGTCGCGGAAGGCGATGACCTCGGGGAAGTTGTGGCCGGTGTCGACGTGCAGGAGGGGGAACGGCAGCGGCGCGGGGGTGAAGGCCTTCAGCGCCAGGTGCAGCATGACGATGGAGTCCTTGCCGCCCGAGAAGAGCAGCACGGGGCGTTCGAACTCGCCGGCGGTCTCGCGGATGATGTGGACGGCCTCGGCCTCCAGCGTCCGCAGGTGGGTGGTGGCGGCCATCTCCAGTGTCGGGGTCGGCATCAGGCGGCCCTCCTCATCGTCTGGGTCCCGGCGGCGATCCATTCGGCGACCGCCCGCGACAGGACCGCGCGGGCCCGCCGGTACTCGCCCGCCTCCAGGTGCTCGTGGGGGGTGTGGTCGAGCTTGGCGTCGCCGGGGCCGTAGGCCACCATCGGCACCCCCTGCCAGGTCGTGGCCAGGGTGTTCATGTCGCTGGACCCCTTCTTGGCGAGGAACCGGTTGACCACGCCCTCGGCCCGGAAGGCCCGCGAGAAGGCCTTGACCAGCGGGCTGGTCCGGGCGGTCAGGTGACCGGGGGTGGCCCGGAGCACCTCGACCTCGACGGGATGGGCGACCTCCCGCAGGTGGCGGACGAGGTCGTCGAGCGACATCGTCGAGGGGACGCGGACGTCCACGACCGCCTCCCCGCGCTGCACGTCGCCGCCGTTGACGGCGTGGATCCCCAGCACGGCCAGCAGGGCGTCGGGGCCCTCCTCGGCCAGGCTCGCCCGCAGCCGGGCGAGCACGTCGACCATCTGGTCGGCGGCCGTGGTGACGCCCTGACCGGCGGTGTGCCCGACGGGGTCGGCGACGCCGATCCGGACCTTCAGCAGGCCGTAGTAGCCGATGGTGAGCGCGCCCGCGCCCGACGGCTCCCCGATGATGACGGCGTCGGCCCGGTAGTGGTCGCGGACGAAGAACGCGCCCGCCGAGGTGATCTCCTCCTCGACCGCGCCGACCACCCTGACCTGGGTGTCCGGCGGGACGTCGAGGTCGTGCAGGGTCTCCAGGTAGGCGACCAGGCTGCCCTTGGCGTCGACGCAGCCACGCCCCGAGAGGGTGCCCCCGTCCCACCGGACCGGCCAGCGGTGGGGGACGGTGTCGAGGTGGCCGAGCATGAGGAGGCTGCGGCGGCCCGACCCCTTCCAGGCCACGAGGTTGCCGGCCTCGTCGACCTCGGCGTCGATGCCGCGTTCGTGGCACCATCCGGCCAGGTAGTCGGCCAGCTCGCGTTCGTCCCGCGACACCGAGGAGATCTCCACGGCGCGGGTGAGCAGGGTCAGGTCGTCGGCGGGCGGGTCGGCCCGCCAGAACCGGGTCCCGGCCTCCAGCGAGTGGGGCCCGGTGATGGCGACGTCGGCGGTCCCGTCGAGGGCGATCTCGGCCGCGCGGACCTTCTGCCGCATGCGGCCCCGGGCGAAGCGCAGGCCCTCGCCCCGGGCGACGTCGGGGATCCCCGACGTGTCGGCGGCGGGGTCGGCCAGCAGGCCCGGCGTGCCGGTGACCAGCCGCAGGTGGTCGGCGCCGAGCGCGTTGGCCAGCTCGGCGGCCAGCACGTCGGCGTCGACGTTCAGCGGCGGGCCTCCGTCCGCGGCGGCGGCCGGAGGGGCCACGCAGACGACGTCGAACGCGTCGAGCAGCTGGGCCAGGCACCCGGTCGCGACCTCGGACACGGTCCCGGCCCGGTGGTCCCTGACGATCACCGACCGGCCTCCCTCGACCGCTCGCAGCGGCGGGTTGGGCCGGGCCGTCACCAGCGAACCGGCGTGGGCGGTCGAGGTGAAGCAGGTCAGCCCGCGTGAGGTCAGCGCCTCGCGGACGCGGGGCAGGGTGACCCGCTCGTAGGCGGCCACGATGTGGTCCATCTCCTCGGGCGGGCAGTAGCGCGCCGTGGCGCCGTTCTTCAGGTCGAGGCTGCGGACCGGGCGTCCGATCGCCTCGTAGTGGGCCGCGATGCCGGCCGCGCCGCCCGCCACCAGGAGGATCTTCGCGCCGCGGCCGCGCAGGCGGGCCACTTCGTCGAAGACCGTCTCATGGGCGAGGCTCGCGCTGCCGATCTTGACAACGTAGAGGGCCGCCGTATGGGTGGTGGCGACCTCGCCGAGCACAGACACGAAATTCACACTCCTCTGGTGTTGCCGCCGTCGGCGACGAAGACCGTCCCGGTGACGTAGGAGGCCTGGTCGCTGACGAGGAAGGCGGCCAGGGCGCCGAAGTCGTCGACGTCCCCGATCCGGCCCAGCGGGATCCGCCGGGCGACCTGGGCCAGCTCGTCCTCGACGGCGTCGCCGAACTGCTCGTCCAGGATCGGGGTCCGATGGAAGCCGGGGGCCAGCACGTTCACCGTCACCCCGCTCGCTCCCAGCGCGCCGACCAGGCCCTTCATGTAGCCGAGCAGGCCCAGCCGGGCCACCGACGACAGGCCGCTCTCGGGGTGGGGCTGCTTGACCGACTCGGAGGCGATCATCAGCACCCTGCCCCAGCCGCCCTTCTTGAGGTGGGGCAGCGCGGCCAGGGTCAGCGCGATGTGCGGGATCAGGTTGGCGTCGAGGGCGGCGCGGTAGTCGGCCACGCCGAACGCGTCGACCGGGCCGAACGGCACGCCGCCCGAGTTGGTCACGATGATGTCGATGCCGCCCAGGGTGGCGGCGGTGTCGCGGACCCAGGCGGCGGCGGCGTTCTCGTCGCACAGGTCCACCGGGACGCTCAGCACGTCGCCGTCGCCCATCGCGCTCACCTCGACGTGGGCGCGGGCCAGCTTGCCGGGGTCGCGTCCGCAGATGGCGACGCTGGCCCCCTCGGCGGCCAGGGCCTTGGCGACGCCCAGGCCGAGGCCGCTGCTGGAGCAGGCCACCATGGCGACGCGCCCTTTGAGCCGCAGATCCATGACTTTCCCCTCAGGTCAGAATCGGATAGCCGTACCGGCCGAGCAGCGGGAGCGCGGGGCCGGTGGCGGCGGCGCGGGCGTGGGCCGGCAGGCCCGTGCGCCAGCGCTCGTCGGCGCGGATGCGCGCCGGACCGGCCGACAGCCGGTCGGGGTTGCCGGTGACCGTGTGGTTCACGCTCAGCACGACGTTGCCGTCCGCGTCGGCGGGCGGCTCGTCGTCGAGACCGGCGAAGGAGAGCACCCGGGCGAGCGTCCCGCGCGGGTCGCGGCACAGGTCCTCGTGGCGGACCCGCAGGTAGCGGTCGGGCGCGGCGTGGCCGGACAGTTCGGAGGCCAGGTTGAAGCCGGTCCAGAAGCCGCTGCTGCGCGCGGGGCTCATCGGGTCGATGTAGTCCTTGGCCTTCGCGTAGGAGAAGGCGGTCGCGCGCGGGTCGCGGACCATGTGCAGCACCTTCACGTCGAGGTCGGCGCGGCCCAGCAGGGCCGCCGCCTCGGCCGGGAACTTCGAGCCGTCGACGATGAGGCGCTCGCCGCCGTGCGCGGCGAGGGTCCGGTAGATCGCGGCGGTACGGCCGACCGCCTGCGCCACCCCCGGAGCCGTGGCGGTCCGGCCGGTCGACTCGGCGATCCGGTCGCGCGTGTGGCGGGTGCGGAGCAGCGCCCGCTGCTGGAGCGTCATCAGCCGCGCCTCGCCCAGCCGATCACCACCGGTGGAGGTGATCACCTTCGACCACAGGTCGCAGGCGGTGACGTCGGCGCCGCAGCCGCAGGTGGAGTTGGTGCCGGCCTTGAGGATGCCGTTCTGCCACAGGTAGTGCAGCTCGCCGACGTGCAGCACGCCGGGCAGCTCGCCTAGGACGTTGCCGAGCATGGTGCTGCCGCTGCGCAGCCAGCCGGTGATGTAGAGGACGCGCGGCTCACCCATGCCACTTCACCGCCATCAGGTGCTGCGGCAGGTGCACCGCCAGCCCGATCCGGGAGGTGGCCCTGACCGCGCCGGGAACCAGCTCGATCGAGGCGACGCCCGGCATGAGCAGCGTGCAGGCGGCCCGGAAGTCGCCCATGAGCAGGGTGTCCTTCGGCATCATGCGGGTCCGCGAGACGGTGATGCCGGAGTTCTGGAACCGGGCCAGCAGGTCGTCGCGGACCATCTTCCAGTACGTCTCGGGATGCGCCACCACGCCGTCGCAGGAGCCGCCGGTCTCCTCGATCTCCCCGGCGGCCCGGGTGACGGTGGTGGCCAGGTCGTCGTGGCTCTCCGCCGAGCGGCTGCCCGGCAGACCCAGCAGGCCGGTGATGGCCCCGTCGGCGGTGCCGTGCAGCAGGGACTCGTTCTCGACGACGGAGAGACGTACCAGAACGCGGTAGTCCACATAGGCGGCGAGCAGCGCGGGATCGGCGGCGACGCCGTCGGGGAGCGGGACCTCGACGGAGAGGTCGGTCAGCGGCGCTTTCATCAGCCGGGGCGCGAAAGCGGCCTCCGGGGTGGCGTCATAAGCGGTTCCGGCGCTCTCCAGCCGGCCTTTCGGCGGTTCGTGGACGTAGGCGACGGAATCGTCGGCGACGTCGGCCGTCTTCAGCAGGTGCCGGACGGTGTAGCGCGGCCGGGCCGCGAACAGCGGGAACGCGGCCGGAAGGTGCAGGTCGAACGGGACCGCGCGGGCCCCGGCGGCCACCTCGGCGGCGAACCGCTCCCCGGGCGACCCCAGAGCCGGGAGTTCTTGCAGGGCTGTCGCTCGCATGAGCCCTCCTAATGGGATATACGACTCCAGCCGAGCTTAATAATTCACCGAATACATTTCTTCCGTCCGGCGAGTAGGAGCGCTTATGCTCTGAGGACGACGTGTTTATATGGCCCCCGATAAGCGCGGGAATTCACTTCGATCGGCAACCCTTATTGGCGATTCACCGCCGATTCTGGTTACGGTTGAAATGCCGAAATTCCCCCGACGACAGAGGGACGAGCCATGCAGAACGTTGTGAACGCCCCCGAGTGTCCCGAGTGCGCGGCACAGGTCTCCATCGACGCCGACGCCCGGGTGAGCGAGATCGTCGAATGCCTCGACTGCCGCAGTGAACTGGAGATCGCCTCCGTCACGCCGCCGTCCCTGACGATCGCCCCCGAGGTCGAGGAGGACTGGGGAGAGTGATGAACTCCGACACCCGCCTCGCCGTGCTCGCGTCACGGGTGCGGTTCGAGGAGAAGCAGATCATGGCCGCGCTCGACCGGCGCGGCGTCTCGTTCGTCCACCTCGATCCCCGGTCGCTCGTCGTCAGCGACGACACGCGCCAGGACCTGACGGTGCTCAACCGCGAGATCGGGCACTACCGGGCCCTCTACGCCGCCAGTGCGCTGGAGTCGGCGGGGGCGGCGGTCCTCAACACCGCCGCCGCCACCCACGTCAGCGGCGACAAGTGGCTGACGACCTCGGCTCTCATGGCCAAGGGCCTGCCGACCCCCCGCACGGCCCTGGCCATGACGCCGGAGGCGGCCCACGACGCCCTCGACCAGATCGGCTACCCGGCCGTGGTGAAACCGCTGGTCGGCTCGTGGGGACGCCTGGTCACCGCGATCCCCGACCGGGCCACCGCCGTGGGGATCCTCGAACACGTCGCGGCGCTGCCCTCGCCCCAGCAGCACATCGTCTACGTGCAGGAACTCGTCGAGAAGGCCGACCGGGACATCCGGGTGCTGGTCGTCGGCGGGGAGGCGCTGGGCGCGACCTACCGGCGCGGCGACGAGTGGCGCACCAACGTCGCCCGCGGCGCCGTGTCCGTGAAGTGCGACCTGACCAACGTCCACGCGAAGCTCGCCGTGGCCGCCGCCGAGGCGGTGGGCGCCGAGATCGCTGGGGTCGACCTGCTGGAGGACGCCGACGGCCACCTGACGGTGCTGGAGGTCAACGACCGGGTCGAGTTCCGGGGCTTCCAGGACGCCCACGAGATCGACGTCGCCGACGTCATCGCCTCCTACGCGATCGCGAGGGCAGAGGCATGATCCGATGCGCCGTCGTGGGAGGCGCCGGCTACATCGGCGGCGAACTCCTGCGCATCCTCACCGGGCACCCCTCGGCCGAGCTGACGGCCGCCACCTCACGGCGGCTGCGCGGCCGGCTGATCGACGGGGCCCACCCCAACCTGCGTGGCCGCACCCGGCTGTCCTTCGTCTCCGAGGAGGAGCTCGACCAGGACGGCCCCTACGACGTGCTGTTCCTGGCCACGCCCCACCGCGAGACCATGCGGCGGATGCCCGAGTTCCTCGGGCTGGCCGCGACCGTGATCGACCTGTCCGGCGACTTCCGCCTGCACGACCCCAAGGTCTACGCCGACTATTACGGCGTCGACCACGTGGCCCCCGACCTGATCGGGACCTTCACCACGGGCGTGCCGGAGCTGCACCGCGAGGAGCTGCAGAAGTCGAGCCGCATCAGCGTGCCCGGGTGCATGGCCAACGCCGGCATCCTGGCGCTGACCCCGCTGGCCGAGGCCGGGCTCATCCACGGCGAGCTGTCCGTGGACGCCCGCACCGGGTCGAGCGGCGCCGGCGCGACCGCCGGGGCGGAGAACCTGCACGCCGAACGCAGCGGCGCCCTGCGCGTCTTCGCGCCCACCCGCCACCGCCACGAGGCGGAGATCTCCCAGGCCACCGGCCTGCCGGTCCGCATGCGGGCCACCGGGATCGAGGCGGTCCGCGGTGTGCAGCTCGTCTGCACGGCCCCGCTGACCGAGGGCACCGAGGAGCGCGCGATCCGGGCGGCCTACCGCGACCGGTACGCCGACGAGCACTTCGTGCGGGTCGTCGCCCACCGGCGCGGGCTGCACCGCTTCCCGGACGCCAAGATCCTCTCCGGCTCGAACTTCTGCGACGTCGGTTTCGCCCTCGACGCCGGGTCGACCACGGTCACCGTGATCGCGGCCCTGGACAACCTCGTCAAGGGCGGCGCCGGGAACGCCGTGCAGTGCATGAACATCCGCCACGGCCGTCCCGAACGCGAAGGCCTGGAGTTCGTGGGCCTGCACCCCAACTAGGAGTCTCGATGACCACCACCATCGGTGCCCCCCAGGACCTGGGCACGGCGGCCGGGACCGCCGCCCGGATCAGGGAGCACATCGTCAACCTGTGCGCCAGCCCCGAGGGCGGCCACCTGGGCGGCTCGATGTCGCTCGCGGAGATCCTCGCGACCCTCTACACGCGGGTGCTGCGGGTCGATCCGTCCCGGCCCGGGGCCGTCGAAAGGGACATCCTGCTGCTCAGCAAGGGGCACGGCGGCCTGGCGCTCTACGCGGCGCTGACCGAGGCCGGTTTCTTCCCGGCGACCCGGCTCAACGAGTACGCGCAGCCGGGCAGCGAGTTCATGGCCCACCCCCACGCCGAGATCCCCGGCGTCGAGATGCCCTCCGGGTCGCTCGGCCACGGGCTGGCGCTGGCGGTCGGGTTCGGGCTCGGGTTCCGGCTCGACGGCGCGGACCGGCGGTGCTTCGTCGTCATGGGTGACGGCGAGCTCCAGGAGGGCTCCGTCTGGGAGGCCGCCTCGGTGGCCGCCGCCCAGCGCCTCGACAGCGTCGTCGCGATCGTCGACCGCAACCGGCTCCAGATCACCGGCGGGACCGAGACGATCGACGCGCTCGAACCGCTGGCCGACCGGTGGTCGGCCTTCGGCTGGTCGGTACGCGAGGTCGACGGCCACTCGGTGGAGGAACTCGAGGCCGCGCTGACCGAGCCGCCGGTCCCCGGCCGCCCGACCGTCGTGATCGCCCGGACCGTGAAGGGCAAGGGCATCCCGTTCGTCGAGGACCAGCCGCGCAGCCACTACGCCAAGCTCGGCGAACGGCAGCACGCCAAGGCCCTCGCCGCGCTCCGGAGAGGAGCCGTGTCATGAGCCCCTCCTCCCGTGAGGTCTACCGGGACGCCGTCCTGGACCTGCTCCCCCGCGACGACCGGCTGGTCTGCCTCGACTCCGACACCGGCCTGTTCGACGCCGCGAAGTTCCCCGAGCGCTACGTCAACCTCGGCATCGCCGAGCACACGCTGATGGGCGCGGCGGCCGGGCTGGCCAAGTCGGGCCGGATCCCGCTGGTCAACACGATGGCGGCGTTCGCGTCGTCGCGCGCCAACGAGGCCGTGAAGATCGACATCGCCCTCAACAACCTGCCGGTGCGGATCGCCGGGACCCACTCGGGCGTGTCCGCCGGGCACCTCGGGCCGACCCACCACGCGCTGGAGGACCTGGCCGTGATGCGGGCGCTGCCCAACATGACCGTGGTCGTGCCGGCCGACGGCCCGCAGACCGGGACCCTGTTCCGGCAGTCGCTGGGCGTCAACGGCCCCGTCTACCTGCGGCTCGGCCGCAACGCGACCCCGGAGATCCCCGACGCGCCGCCGGTCAGGCTCGGCCTGGCGCAGGTGCTCAGGGATGGCGCCGACGTGACGCTGGCGGCCTGCGGGCCCTACCCGGTGATCGCCGCCCTCGACGCCGCCGACCTCTTGGAGCAGGAGGGCGTCCGCGCGTCGGTGCTCAACGTCCACACCGTCAAGCCCCTGGACGTCGCCACGATCGCCGCCCACGCCCGGCGCTCCGGCGTGGTGGTCACCGTCGAGGAACACTGGCGCAACGCCGGGTTCGGGTCGGCCGTGGCCGAGTCGCTGGCGGAGATCACCCCCAGCCTGGTGCTCCGGGTTGCGATGCCGGACGCGTTCGTCCCCGTCGCCGGCGGGCAGCGGTATCTCGCCGAGCGCGGCGGCGTCACCGCCGCCTCGGTCGCGGCCAGGGCACGAGCGGCTCTTGGGAGGGATCCGCGATGACCGTCATGGACGACCTGCGCGGACACCCGCGCGGCAAGCTCGCCCTGGTCTGCTACCAGGACGGCACGGCCGTCGAACTGACCTACGGCGACCTGCTCGACCGAGTCGACCGCATGGCCACCCTGCTGCACCGCCTCGGTGTGGCCAAGGGCCAGGTCGTGACGCTCCAGCTGCCCAACTCGTGGCAGCTCGCGGCGCTGATCCTGGCGTGCTACCGGATCGGGGCGATCCCCGGCCCGGTCGTGCCGATCATGCGGCGGCGTGAGGTCCAGTTCATGCTGAACCTGACCGAGAGCCCCGTCTACATCGCGCGCCGCGAGTTCCGCGGCTTCTCGTACAAGGACATGATCGCCTCCGTGGACGCGCCGAAGCTGCGTCACACCCTGTTCGCCGAGGAGCTGTCCCTGCCGGAGAGCGACCTCGACGGCGTCACCGAGTCGGGCCCCGGCGACCCCGCCCAGGTGGCCTTCACCTCCGGGACGACCGGGGAGCCGAAGGGCGTCGTGCACAGCCACGACACCCTCCACGCGATGAACCGGGCCCAGGCCGACGTGCTCCACCTGACCGCCGACGTCGTCACGGCCATGGGGTCGCCGACGACGCACCAGGCCGGGTTCACCTGGAACCTGATCATGCCGCTGCTGCTCGGCGGCACCGCGGTCCACGTCGAGTCGTGGGACGCCGACCGGATGCTCGACATCCTCCAGGAGCGCCGGGTGACCTTCTTCATGGGCGCCCCGACCTTCCTGTCCGACCTCATCGAGACCCAGTCCGCCCGGCCGCGCGATCTGAGCGCCCTGGCGACGTTCGCGACCGGCAGCGCGCCCATCGCGCCCTACCTGGTCGAACGCGCCCGCGACGTGCTCGGCTGCCGCCTCTACGCCCTGTGGGGGATGACCGAGAACGGCTGCGTCACCATCACCCGTCCCGAGGACCCGCCGATGCGGGCCGCCGAGAGCGACGGCACGGTCGTGCCCGGCATGGAGGTGCGGATCGCCGAGGGCGGCCGGCTCCAGGTCAGGGGCGCGTCCCAGTGCCTGGGCTACTTCCGGCGCGAGCACGTCTACCAGGCGTGCCTCACCGACGATGGCTGGTTCGACACCGGCGACCTGGCCCGCGACGACGGGCACGGCGGCATCCGGATCACCGGCCGCGTGAAGGACGTCATCATGCGCGGCGCGGAGAACATCCCCGTCGTCGAGGTCGAGAACGCGCTGCTCCGGCACGACGCGGTCCGCGACGTCGCGGTGGTCGGCTACCCCGATCCCCGGCTCGGCGAGCGGGCCTGCGCGGTGATGGTGGCCTCCCCCGCTCCGAGCCTCGACGACCTGCGGGTGCACCTGGCCGGGCTCGGGATGGCCAAGCAGTACTGGCCGGAACGGCTGGAGATCGTCGGTTCCCTGCCGCGCACGCCGTCCGGGAAGATCCAGAAGTTCGCGCTGCGGGAGGGGCTGCGATGAACACCGACTTCACACCCCAGCAGGAGACGCTGGCCAAACGGGTCCGCGAGTTCGCCGCCGACCGCGTCGCGCCCTTCCGGGCCGAGAGCGACCGGCGGGCCGAATACCGTCCGGGCCTGCTGGCCGACATGGCGGCCGAGGGGCTGTTCTCCTTACGCGTCCCCGAGGAGTTCGGCGGCCAGGGCCTCGACGCGGTCAGCGCCGGCATCGTGCTGGAGGAGCTAGCGGCGGCCGACCTGTCGGTCTGCTACCCGGTGCTCAACGCGGCGCTGGTCGGCGGCGTGCTGGCCGCCAACGGGACCCCGGCCCAGCTGGCCCGGTGGCTGCCGGGCATCGCCGCCGGGACGTCCGTCGTCGCCCTCGGCCTGACCGAGGCCGGCCACGGGACCGACGCGGCGGCCATCGAGACCGCCGGGGAGCACTTCCCCGACGGCTGGCGGCTGACCGGCGAGAAGACCTCCATCATGGCCACCGCCTACGCCACCCACGCCCTGCTGTTCGCCCGCACGGGCGGCCCGGGGGCGCGCGGGATCAGCGCCTTCTACACCCCCCTCCACGGCGTCCGCCGGGAGCTCCACTCCGACCTGGGCTGCCGGGCGGGCGGGCGCGGCCGGTTCACCCTCGACGGCCTGCACGTCGCCAACGACGACCTCGTCGGACGGCCGGGCGCGGGATTCGTCGAGGTCATGCGCGGCTTCGGGGTGTCCCGGGCGCTGATCTCCCTGATGGCCATCGCCGTCGGCCAGGCCGCGCTGGACGAGGCGATGGCCTACGCCGGACGGCGGGAGGCCTTCGGCCGGCCGATCGGGAAGTTCCAGTCGGTCGCGTTCCCCCTGGTCGAACACGCCACGATGCTGCACGCCGCGCGCCTGGTCTCCTACGAGGCCCTGGCCGCCGCCGACGCGGGGCGCGACCCGCGCCTGCCCGCGAACATGGCGAAGTGGTGGGCCCCCAAGGCCGCCATGGAGGCGGTCCACCAGTCGCTCCTCACGATGGGCCACGTCGGCTGGTCGGAGGACGGCCCGGTGGCCCAGCGCCTCCGCGACGTCATCGGCCTGCAACTGGCCGACGGCACCGCCGCCGCGACCAAACTGGTCGTCGCCCGCCATCTGCTGGGACGGGAGGCGGCACCGTGAGGGGCGACGTCGAACCCTCAGCGCGCCGGCCGGTCGGCCGTGCCCCGGCGGTAGGTGCGCATCTTCGCGCGGGTGCCGCAGACGGCCATCGAGCACCAGCGGCTGCCCCGGTTCCGGGACCGGTCGTAGAAGGCCCACTCGCACCGCTGCTCGCGGCAGGTCTTCAGCCGGGACCACGAACCGTCGGCCACGGCCGAGGCGACCGCGCCGAGGACCGTCGCGAAGACGCCGCGCAGATCCTGCTGGGCCGGGCGCAGGCCGAGGGTCTCGCCCGACAGCACCAGCGGGCAGTCACGGGCGACGTGGCCGATCGTCAGCCGCGCCTCCCGGTCGGGGGCCGAGCCGTTGTTCTCGCGGAGCACGGCGCGCAGCGCCTCCCGCAGGGTGACGGCGTCGCGCCGGTCGAGCTCGCCTACAGCGGCCGAGAGGCCGTGGCGGGCGAGCCAGCGCTCCACCCCTTCGGCCGTGGCGAACTCGTCGGGCCCGAACTCCACATTGACGCTGTTCACGAACGACTGGACCAGCGCCAGCGGGCCCGGCGCGGTCTCCCTGTCTCCCGGCTGACCTTTCACGCTTACCAGTAAACGGATTTCACTGGTAACAAACAAGTAAGAGGAGGAAAGACCATGTCCCAGGAGAACCGCAAGCCGGCCCTGGCACTGCTGTGCATGGCCCAGTTCGTGCTGGTCCTGGACTTCGCGATCGTCAACGTCGCATTGCCCTCCATCCAGCGGGACCTCGGCTTCACCGACAGCGCCCTGCAGTGGGTCGTCGGCGCGTACGCGCTGTTCTTCGGCGGGTTCCTGCTGGTCGGCGGGCGGCTCGGCGACATCGTGGGACGCAAGAGGATGTTCGTCGGCGGCCTGGCCGTCTTCACCGCCGCGTCCCTGGCGGGCGGGGTCGCGACCGAGCCCATCGTGCTCATCGTGGCCCGCGCGCTCCAGGGCCTCTCGGCGGCGATGGTGTCGCCGGCCGTGCTGGCGCTGATCGCGGGCGGCTACCCCGAAGGCAAGGAACGCGCGAAGGCCATGGGCATCTTCGGCGCGGTCGCCTCGGCCGGGTTCACCGGCGGGGTCCTCTTCGGCGGCGTGCTGACCGAGCTGTTCGGCTGGCGGGCGGTCATGTTCGTGAACGTCCCCGTCGGCGTCGCGCTGGTGCTCCGGGCGGTCAGGCGCCTGGACGCCGACCACGTCGCCCACCGCACCCAGCGGATCGACGTCCCCGGCGCCATCCTGGTCACGGCCGGCATGTGCGCGCTGACCTACGCCCTCACCACCGCCACCGACCACGGCTGGTCGGCCCCCGGCGTCGTCTACCCGCTGATCGGGGCGGCGGTGCTGCTGGCCGCGTTCTTCGTGCTCCAGACCCGCTCGGCCAACCCGCTGGTGCCGCTGTCGATCTTCAAGATCCGCGGCGTGGTCGCCGGTGACTCCATCGCGTTCCTGTCGGGCGGCGTCATGTCGATCTCGACCTACTTCCTGACCCTCTACATGCAGCACGGCCTCGGCTACTCCGCCATCCAGACGGGCCTGGCGTTCTTCCCGCAGGCCGTCGTGACCGTGCTGGCCGCGAAGTTCGTGGCCGACCTGACCGGCCGCGTCGGGCCCCGGCCGGTGCTCATCGGCGGCGCGGCCTGTCTGACCGCCGGTTCGGCCTGGCTGCTCACCGTCCCCGTGAACGGGAGCTACTGGCTGCACGTGCTGCCCGGCGGCGTCCTGATCGGGCTCGGCGTGACGGTCATGATGATCTCCACCGCGGTGGCCGCCACGACCGGGGTCGACGGGCCGCGCATGGGCCTGGCCAGCGGTCTGTACAACTCGCTGCGCCAGCTCGGGGTGGGCCTGCTGCTGGCCATCGCCGTGACGGCGGCGGTGCCGACCACCGACCCGCAGAACATCGGCAGCTACCACGTCGCGTTCGGGATCAGCACGGTCCTGTCGGTGCTGATCGCGCTGATCGCGGCGGCCGTCCTGCGCCCTCGCGAGGCCGCGACGCCGGTCGCCGAGAAGGAGAGGGTCGACGCCTGAGAAAAGCGCCGAAAAGGCCGGTCCCCGATAAGGGGTCCGGCCTTTTTTCTTCATAAACAGCGCTAATCGAGACGCCATTGTTTGCCCGTAGTTACCGCCATAGCGTGGAAAGCGGTAACAGCGAAAGGACGGACATGGCGAACACACTGATCGCCGGCGGCGGGATCGGCGGCCTGGCGGCCGCGCTCTCGATCGCCCGAGCAGGCACCAATGATCCGCACCGCGTGACCGTGCTCGAACGCGGTGACCGGTTCGCCGAGCTCGGCGCCGGGATCCAGCTCGCGCCCAACGCGTTCCGCGCCCTCGACCTGCTGGGCGTCGGCGACCGGGTGCGCGAGCGCGCGGTCTTCATCGACGAACTGCGCCTCATGGACGGCACCACCGGCCGCCGCGTCACCGGCCTCCCCTTGACGGGGACCTACCGGGAGCGCTTCGGCAACCCCTACGCGGTCGTCCACCGGGGCGACCTCTACCAGCCGCTCCTGGACGCCTGCCGCGCCGACGGCCGGATCGAGCTCCTGCCGGGCCACGCGGTCACCGGCTACACGCAGACCGCGGACAAGGTCGTCGTGACGAGCCGGATCGCCGGCAAGGTGACCGCCGACGGCCGGACCACCGGCTCAGGCACCGTGACCCGCTTCGAGGCCGACTACCTGATCGGCGCCGACGGGATCCGCTCCGCGGTCCGGGCGCAGCTGGTCGGCGACGGGCGGCCCCGGGTCTCCGGCCACACGATCCACCGCTCGGTCATCCCGATGGAGCGGGTCCCCGAGGAGCTGCGGTGGAACGTCGTCACCCTGTGGGCCGGGCCCAAGTGGCACTTCGTGCACTATCCGATCGGCGGCGGCGCGTTCCTCAACCTGGCCGCCACCGTCGACGACGGAGCCACCCGGGAGGTCGCGGGTGAGCCGGTCGCGCGGGAGGTCGTGCGGAACCGGTTTCCCGGTCTGAGCGACACGGCCAGAGCTCTGCTCGCCCTCGGCGACGAGTGGCGGACCTGGGTCCTGTGCGACCGCGACCCCGTCTCGGCCTGGACCGACGGCCGGGTGGCCCTGCTGGGCGACGCGGCGCACCCGATGCTCCAGTACGCCGCCCAGGGCGCCTGCACCGCCCTTGAGGACGCGGTCGTGCTCGGCGACGTCTTCCCCGACCTCGACGCCTACGCCGCCCTGCGGCGGGAGCGCACCGCGGACGCGACGCGCGCCGCCCGGTGGCTGGGCGACCGGATCTACCACCCGGCCGGCGAGGCCGCCCGGGAGCGCAACGGCATGCTGGCCGCGCTGTCCGAGACGGACCTGCACGACCACGTGGCCTGGTTACACGCCTACAACCCCCGCACAGAAAGGATCCCGAGCGATGCGGTTCGATGACATATGGGTCGCCGGAACCGGCGGCACGCTCGGCGAAAGGGTCCCGGTCGAACGGGCCGTCGCCTCCGGCGACTACTCGGCCGAGGCCGCGAGGAGCACCGGGCAGGTCTCGGTCTCGATGTCGCGGCAGGCCCCGCCCGAGATGGCGGTCGCGGCCGGACGCCGCGCGGTCAAGACGGCCGAGGACACCGGCGCCCACGTCGGCCCGGACACCTTCCACCTGCACAGTCACAGCCACTTCCAGGGCGTCGACATGTGGCCGGCCGCCTGCTGGATCGCCGGGGAGCTCCTCGGCACCGATCTGCGCGGCATGCCGATGTCGGTCCAGGCGGCCTCCAACGGCTCGCTCGCCAGCCTGGAGATCGCGGCGAACACGCTCACCGCCCGGCCCGAGCTGCCCTCGGCGCTGATCACCGTCGCCGACCGGTTCGCGCCGCCCGCCGACCGGTGGTACCTGTCCCCCGGCATGGTGTTCGGGGACGGCGCGGCGGCGGCCGTGCTGACCAGGAACAGCGGCCTGCTCCGGCTCCGCAGCCTGGTGTCGGAGACCGACGCCGCGCTCGAGGGCCTGTCGCGGGGGGACGAACCGTTCCGCTCCGCGCCCCAGCCGGGAGCGGACATGCGCGGCCGGACCCGGGCGTTCCTCGCCCACAGCGGCCTGTCGCTGAAGGACGTGCGCCGGCGCTCGGCCGAGCGCACCCACAGCGTGGTCACCCGGGCGTGCGACGAGGCGGGCGTCCCGCTTGAGGACCTCGACTGGTTCGTCACGCCCTTCGTCGGGCGGGCCCTGCACCAGGACAGCTTCCTGCGGCCCTTCGACGGCTTCACGCCGCGCAACACCCTGCTGGAGCTCGGCCTGGCGACCGGGCACCTCGGCCCGGCCGACGGCCTCTACGCCCTGCACCACCTGGTCCGCGACGACCTGATCGCGCCGGGGGCCTCGGTGCTGGTGCTCGGCACCGGCATGGGCTTCACCTTCTCCGCCGCAGTGCTCACCAGGGAGGACACGACATGCGCACGGTGAACCCCCGCATCGCCGCGGTCGAGCCGCTGCTCACCCCGGCCGAACTGCGCGCCACCATCCCGGTGGGCGACCTCGCCGCCGAGACCCTGCTCCGGGGCCGCGAGGAGATCGCCCGGATCCTCGACGGCACCGACGACCGGCTGCTCGTCGTCACGGGCCCGTGCTCGGTGCACGACCCGGTCTCCTGCCTCGCCTACGCCGAGCGCCTGGCCCACCTGGCCGAGGAGGTCTCCGACACCCTGCTGCTCGTCATGCGGGTGTACGTGGAGAAGCCCCGCACCCGCCTCGGCTGGAAGGGCCTGGTCAGCGACCCGCACCTGAACGGCTCCCACGACGTCAACGAGGGCCTGCGCCTCTCGCGCGAGCTGCTGACGAAGGTGCTGGAGCTCGGCCTGCCCACCGGGTGCGAGTTCCTCGACCCGACCGTGGCCCGGTATCTGTCCGACGTGGTCTGCTGGGGCGCGATCGGCGCCCGGACCGTGCAGAGCCAGACGCACCGCGCGCTGACCAGCGGCCTGGCGATGCCGGTCGGCATGAAGAACACCACGACCGGCGCGGTCGGCGACGCCATCGACGCGATCGTCTGCGCCGCCCAGGGCCACGTGTTCCCCGGCATCGACGACGACGGCCTGGCCGCCGTCATCGAGACCAGCGGCAACCCCGACTGTCACATCGTGCTGCGCGGCGGCGCGGCCGGGCCGAACTACGGGCCGCTGGACGTCGCCCGGACCCTCGACGCCCTCGGCGGCGCGGGGCTGCCGCAGCGGCTGGTGATCGACGCCAGCCACGGCAACAGCGGCAAGGACCACGAACGCCAGCCCGTCGTCGTCGCCGACGTCGCCCGCCGCATCGCGGCCGGTGAGGGCGGCATCGCCGGCCTGATGGTGGAGAGCTTCCTGGCCTCAGGCCGGCAGGAGCTCGTGCTGGGCGAACCCGAGCGGCTGACCTTCGGCCAGAGCGTGACCGACGCCTGCGTCGGCTGGGACCGCACGACCCGCATGGTCGCCCAGCTCGCCGACGCCGTCGCCGCCGGCCGCGCCTCCACTGTGGCTGCCTGAAAGCGAGACGCGGACGGCCGAAGGCCGGCCGTGGCTCGCGCTGTGAACCTGCCCAATAGACAGGACTTGATCATGGAAACCGCACTGCCCCTGGCCCGTCCCGGCGGGGACCCGGCCGTCACGCACGAACGCGCCGTCGAGACGCCGGGCCGCGCCCTGGTGGCCCTGCTGCACCGCTACACCGGCGAGACCGAGATCGCGGGCACGCACGTCACCGGCGACATGACCGTCGGCGAGATCGACGCCACCCTGCCGATCACCATCGGCCCGCTGTCCTTCGACGGGACCACGCTCCGCATGGACGGCGCGGAGTTCGACGCCGACGCGGCCGACCAGTACGCCACCCACCTGAGCCGCTGCACCGACCCCAACACGCGGGTCCGCGACATCGAGATCCTCACCCCCGAGGAGACCGGGCGCATGCTGGTGGCCTGGAACCAGACCGGCGAGCCGGTGCCCGCCCCCTACTTCCACGAGCGCGTCGCCGAGATCGCCGAGGCCACCCCGCACGCCCAGGCGATCGTCTGGCCGGGCGGCACGATGACCTTCCGCGAGCTCGACGCCGACGCCAACCGGCTGGCCCACCGGCTGAGGAAGCTGGGCGTCCACCGCGGCGACCGCGTCGGGACCTGCTTCCCGCGCGGCCCGGAGAGCCTGATCGCCCAGCTCGCCTGCTTCAAGGCCGGGGCCGCCGCGATCCTGCTCGACCCCGACTTCCCCGCCGACCGCGTCCAGTTCATGATCGTGGACGGCGAGGCGAAGCTCACCCTGACCATGAACGCCCACCGTGAGGTCGTCACCGGCCACGTCGTCACCCTCGACGGCGACGACTGGTGGCTGGAGCCGCCGACTCCGGTCACCTCGGCCGTCGGCCCCGACGACCTGATCCACATCTGCTACACCAGCGGCTCCACCGGCAAGCCGAAGGCCGTCATGGTCCGCCACGGCGCGGCCCGCAACCTGATCCACTCCATGCGGACGATCTGCGGCGTCACCCCCGCCTCGCGCGGGACGTGGTTGGCCGCGCCCGGCTACGGCATGGTCGAGGTCGAGTGCTTCTCCGTGCTGGCGGCGGGCGCGCCGGTCCACATCCCCGAACCGGCGGTCGTCACCTCGCCCGAGTGGCTGCGCGACTGGCTCGTGAAGAGCCGGATCACCCACACGCTGCTCATGAAGGCGATGTGCGAACGGCTCTGGGGCCTGGAGTGGCCGTCCGACACCGTTCTGGAGAACATCCGCATCTGCGGCGAGCGGGTCCAGTCGTGGCCCCTCGGCCTCCCCTTCCACGTCTTCAACCTGTACGGCTCCGCCGAGGCCACCGTCGTCGCGACCTGCGACATCACCGACCTGGGGCAGGAGCTCGGCGAACGCGAGCGGGCCAGGAGACTCCCGCCCATCGGCCGGCCCACGCCCAACGTGCGGACCTACGTCCTGGACGAGCGCCTGAAGCCCGTCCCGCCGGGCGTCGTCGGCGAGCTGTGCGTCGCGGGCGAGAGCCTGTCGTCCGGCTACCTCAACCGGCCCGAGGCCACCGCCGAGAAGTGGGTCGAGCACGAGCTCGGCACCCTCTACCGGACCGGTGACCTGGCCCGTTTCTGGACCGACGGCAGCATCGAGATCGTCGGCCGGACCGACAACCAGGTGAAGGTGCGCGGCAACCGGGTGCACCTCGGCGAGATCGAGGTGGCCATCGCGGCCCAGCCCGGCGTGCGGCAGGCGGCCGTCCTGGCCAAGAAGGACGCCGACGGGGACACCCGCCTGGTCGCCTACGTCGAGGGCGACCCCTCGATCCGGGACGTGCGGCGGACCCTGGCGAAACTGCTCCCCTCGTTCATGGTCCCCTCGGCCTACGTCGTCGGGCAGTTCCCGCTCACGACCAACGGGAAGATCGACCGCAACGCGCTGCCCGAGCCGCCCAAGGAGCGCCCCGACGTCGACAGCCCCTACCAGGAGCCGCGCACCGACGTCGAGCACACGCTGCGCGACCTGTGGGCGACCACGCTCGACCTCGACGGCATCGGCGTGCGCGACAACTTCTTCGACCTCGGCGGCGACTCGATGCGGGCCGCCGCGCTGACCGACCGGATCAGGGCGCGGTTCTCCGTGGACGCCGACATCGACGACCTCTTCGACGACCCGACGATCGAGCGCATGGCCGTGGCCATCGCCACGAAATGAGGACGGCATGCATTACTTCGAGACCCAGGTCCCCCTCACCGAGGACGCGGTCGAGGTCGCGGCCCGGCTCGCCGACTCGGGGCTGTTCGCCGACCACGTCGTCTACGAGAACGGCGGCGTCTGGTCCTACGCGGGCGGCGCC
The DNA here is from genome assembly GCF_001570605.1 of Herbidospora cretacea. Classification (GTDB taxonomy): domain Bacteria; phylum Actinomycetota; class Actinomycetes; order Streptosporangiales; family Streptosporangiaceae; genus Herbidospora; species Herbidospora cretacea. The sequence goes on from NZ_BBXG01000029.1 coordinate 50,021, forward strand.
CGCGCCGAACTGACCCTCGACCGCGAGGGGGCGCTGCTCCGGCACGAGAACCGCGACGACGTCTTCGAGCCGTGGAACGGCGACCCGCTGCACCAGGTCGCCGGGCTGCTGGAGACGGTGTCGATCCCCGAATGGCGGGCCTACGGGTGGGCGGCGTTCGAGCTGTCCTACACCGAGGAGCACGTCGGCGACGGACGGCTGCTGCACCTGGTGGTCCCTCAGGCGGAGGCGCGCGTCTCCGCCGGCCACGCCCGGCTGCGCGCCGCCGACACCGCGACGCTCACCGCGCTGCTCGCCGCCGTCCAGGCCCCGTCCGCGCCGAAGAACCTCACGCCCACCCCCCTGGACGTCTGGGGCACCGGCGAGGACGCCTACCGCGAGGCCGTGAAGCTGGCCGTCGAGTCGATCAACGCCGGCGAGCTGCACAAGGTCATCCTGTCCCGCGTGGTCGAGGTCCCCGACGAGGTCGACCTGACCGCCACCTACCTGGCCGGGCGCAAGGGCAACAACCCGGCCCGCTCGTTCCTGCTCGACCTGGGCGGCCTGGCCGCGACCGGGTTCAGCCCCGAGATCGTCGTGCAGGTCTCCGAGGACGGGCACGTCGTGTCGCAGCCGCTCGCCGGGACCCGCGCGCTCACCCCCGACCAGGCGGTGAACGCGTCCCTGCGGGCCGACCTCTACGGCTCCGCCAAGGAGGTCTACGAGCACGCCATCTCCGTCAAGGTCGGCACCGACGAGCTGGTCGACGTGTGCGAGCCCGACTCGGTCGAGGTGCCGGAGTTCATGGCGATCCGCGAGCGCGGCAGCGTCCAGCACCTGGCCTCCCGCGTCTCCGGGCGGCTGTCCCAGGGGATGCGGGCCTGGGACGCCTTCGGCGCCGTCTTCCCGGCCGTCACCGCGTCGGGCGTGCCGAAGAAGGCCGCCTACGAGGCGATCCGGGCGCACGAGCCGGAGGCCCGCGGCCTCTACAGCGGCGCGGTCATGACCGTCGACCACACCGGCGCGATGGACGCCGCCCTGGTCCTGCGGTCGGCCTACCGCCGCGACGGCCGGACCTGGCTGCGCGCCGGGGCCGGGATCGTCGGCCAGTCGACCCCCGAGCGCGAGTTCGAGGAGACGTGCGAGAAGCTCGAAAGCGTCGCGCGTTACCTGGTGAGGAGCGCGGCATGAGATTCGAGAACCTCTACCTGTCCGGCATCGGCTCCCATCTGCCCGAGATGGTCCCCGCGCCCGACGACGGCTCCGGCATGGTCAGCGTCATGGTCGCGGGCGGCACCCCCGCCGTCGACATGGCCGCCGACGCCGGAAACATCGCTGTCAAACGCTCTGGGCACGAGCCTGAGGACTTCGTCGCCCTGCTGCACAGCGGCAGCTACCACCAGGGCCCCGACGGCTGGTCCGCGCCCCACTACGTGCTGCGGAACACCGTCGACCGCCCGATCACCGCGCTCGAAGTGCGGCAGGGCTGCCTCGGCATGCTGTCCGGCCTGCGCATCGCCGCCGGCCTGCTCGACGAGCCCGACGACGCCGTGCTGCTGACCACCGGTGACAACTACGGCACCCCGCTGGTCGACCGGTGGAAGGCGTCGCGGATGTTCCTGCTGGCCGACGGCGGCGCGGCTGTCGTCGCGTCGCGGCGGGGCGGGTTCGCGAAGGTCCTGGCCGCCGGGGCGGTGTCGCACCCCGAGATGGAGGAGCTCCACCGGGGCGGCGAGACGCTGTTCCCGCCCGACCTGTCACGCGGGCTCAACTTCGAGGACCGCGTCGCCTGGTGGCGGGACCAGTGGGCCGCCGGGATCACCCCGCCCATGGGCCACCTGGGCGAACTCGTGAGCGAGGTCGCCTTCAGGACGCTGGAGGAGGCCGGCAGCTCGATCGACCGCGTGAAGCGGGTCTGCCACGTCGGCTTCACCGAGGGCCCGCTGACCGACATCTACCTCGACCCGCTCGGCGTCGACGCCGCCAAGGGCACCTGGGAGTTCACCCGGACCACCGGCCACGCCGGCGCCGCCGACCCGTTCATCGGCCTGGAGTGGCTCTGGACGCGCGGCGACGTCGAACCCGGCGACCACGTGCTGCTCATCGGCACCGCGCCCGGCATGGAGTCGGGCTGCGCGGTCGTCGAGATCACCGAAAGGAGCCTGTGATGCTGCCCGGTTGCACGCCGTGGCCGGAGGACCTGGCCGCCCACTACCGGTCCCAGCACGTCTGGCAGGGCGTCGCCCTCGGCGACCTCCCGGCGGAGTGGGCGCGCGAACACGGCGACAGGACCGCCCTGGTCTGGCGCGACGAGCGCATCTTGTACCGGGACCTGGCGATCAGGGTGGCCCGGACGGCCGCCGGGTTCGCCCGGCACGGCATCGAGCCCGGTGACCGGGTGGTGCTCCAGCTGCCGAACACGCCCGACTTCGTGATCGTCGCCTTCGCGATGTTCAAGGCCGGGGTGAAGGCGGTCTTCTCGCTCGCCTCCCACCGGTCGAACGAGGTCGGCCACCTGTCCGACGTGTCCGGGGCCGTCGGGTACGTCGGCCCCAACCACGACATCGCCCACGCGCTGCGGATCAAGCACGTCCTCTCGCCCGGGGACCTCGACGGCGCCCCGGTCGCCCACCCCGCCGCCGACCCGTCGGACGTCGCGTTCTTCCTGCTCTCCGGCGGGACGACCGCGCTGCCGAAGCTGATCCCGCGCACCCACGACGACTACGCCTACCAGACCAGGACCGTCGCCGACCTGTGCCAGGTGACCTCGGACGACGTCTACCTGGCCGCCCTCCCGGTCGAGTTCAACTTCACCTGGGGCTGCCCCGGCGTCGTCGGCACCCTGCACCGGGGCGGCACGGTCGTGCTGGCCGACGACCCCGGCGCCGACGACTGCTTCGCCCTGATCGCCCGGGAGAAGGTCACCGTCACCTCCGTCGTGCCGACGGTCGCGCACCTGTGGCTGGAGGCCCGCGAGTACCTCGACGACGACCTGTCGACGCTGCGGCTGGTGCAGATCGGCGGCGCCCGGCTCCAGCCGGAACTCGCCGCCCGGATCGAGCCCGAGCTCGGCTGCCGCCTCCAGCAGGTGTTCGGCATGGCCGAGGGGCTGCTGTCGATGTCCCGCCTCGACGACCCCGCCGAACGGGTGGTCGCGACCCAGGGACGGCCGGTCAGCCCGTTCGACGAGATCCAGATCGTCGACGGCGAACTGCTGGCGCGCGGCCCCTACACCCTGCGCGGCTACTACAACGCGCCCGAGCACAACGCGACGGCGTTCACCCCCGACGGCTTCTACAAGACCGGCGACCTGGCCTCGGTCACCCCCGACGGCGACCTGGTCATCGAGGGCCGGATCAAGGACGTCGTCATCCGGGGCGGCGACAAGATCGCCGCCGGTGAGGTGGAGGGCCACCTGCTGGCCCACCCCGACGTCGACCGGGCCGCGGTCGTGCCGGTGCCCGACGAGCTGCTCGGCGAGCGCATCTACGCGTTCCTGGTCAGCCGCCACGACCGGCCGACGCTGCCCGAGCTCAAGCGGGCGCTGCACGAACGCGGCCTGGCCGCCTTCAAGCTGCCCGACCGGGTCGAGTTCGTGGACGCCTTCCCGCTCACCCCCCTCGGCAAGGTCGACAAGAAGACCCTGGCCGCCGCGGCGGCCGACCCGCTGACGGCCCGCGATTGGAAGGAGCGGTCATGACCGTCAAGGAGGAACTCCGCACCACCGTCGCCGGCATCGTCGGCGCCGACCCGGCGACCGTGGCCGACGACGACAACCTCGTCTTCCTCGGCCTCGGCTCGCTGGAGATGATGCGCCTGGTCACCAAGTGGCGGCGGTCCGGTCTGAAGGTCGAGTTCCGCGACCTCGCCGCCACGCCGACCATCTCGGCCTGGGCCGTCAGGCTGGAGGAGGCGAGGGCATGAGCCGCCTGCTGATCAAGGGCGGGACCGTTCACACCGCCGACGCCGCCCATCGGATGGTCTCCGACGTGCTGATCGAAGACGGTCTGATCGTCGGCTTCTCGCCCGACGCGCCCGACGCCGAGGTGATCGACGCCACGGGCACGCTGGTGCTGCCCGGCTTCGTGAACCCCCACTGGCACGAGATGTTCGCGCTGCGCTACCCGTTCAAGGGCGCGCTGCGGCCCCCGTCCGACCGCGACGACAAACCGGCCTTCATGGCGCACGGCGGCGACATCCCAGCCATCTCGATGGCGTTCGACCGCTTCTACGGCCTCGTCGACGCCCTCACCGACGACGAGGCGCTGGCCGTCGCGCGGTATTCGCTGTGGACCCAGCTCCGCTCCGGCGTGACCACCCTCGGCGACGTCGGCTCGGTCAACAAGCCCGCCGCGCTGGCCCAGGCCGCGCGCGAGTTCGGCATGCGGCTGTCGGTGTCGGCCTGGGCCGGCGACACCGCCTGCGGCCGGCGCACCCGCGACACCGACGAGGTCCTCGCGCGGGTCGCCGCGCTCATGGATCTCCAGGACGCGTTCGTGCGGGTCAGGCCCACCGCCGTGTACGGCACCAACATGACCGACGAGCTCGGCTCCGGCCTGCGGGACCTGTGCGCCCGGCACGACCTGCCGTTCGCCGCCCACGTCGGCGCGCTGCGCAACGAGACCGAGGCCATGCGCGCCTGGTTCGGCACTTCTCCGGTACGCCGGTTCGCCGACCTCGGGCTGCTCGACGAGCGGTTCACGGCGGTGCACTGCGCGTTCGCCGATCCGGAGGAGAGGGACCTGCTGGTCCGGGCGGGGGCGCACATCACCCACTCCCCCGCCAAATACGGGCCCGCCGGCGAGTCGACGCTGACCGAGACCCGGCAGATCCCGGCGCTGCGGGCGGCCGGGCTGGACGTGTCGCTGTCGACCGACGGCGCCTCGACGCCCGTGCCGGGGATGGCGGAGAACATGACGGCGGCCTGGCAGGCGTACACGGAGATGGCCGCCGACCCGACCGCCCTGCTGCCCAGCGACGCCCTGGCCATGGCCACCCGGATCGCCGCCCGCGGCCTCGGGTTCGCCGACGTCGGGTCGCTGGAGGTCGGCAAGCGCGCCGACCTGGTGCTGATCCGCGCCGACGACTGGCGCTACCTGCTCAACCCCCGTCCGCTGGAGGCGTTCCTGACCCTCGGCGGGTCGGCCGACGTCGAGACGGTGATCGTGAACGGCCAGGTCGTCAAGGCCGACGAGAGCGCGCTGCGGGAGGACTACCTGGAGGCGCTCCGGTCGTTCTCGGTGCGCTGCCTGGGGGTGGAGCTGCCATGATCGCCCTCGTCACCGGCGCGGCCGGCGGGATCGGCGCGGCGGTCTCCCGGCGGCTGACCGACGACGGCTTCACGGTCGTCGGCATGGACCTCCCCGACGTCGACGTGACCTCCTCCGAGCAGGTCGAGGCGTTCGTCGACCGGGTCGAGGCGGTTAGAGGACCGGTCGCCGCGCTGGTCAACGCGGCCGGGATCCTGCGGACCGGCCGCGCCGTGGAGCTGTCCGACGGCGACTGGGCCGCCACGCTGGCGGTCAACAGCTCGGGCGTCTTCCACGTGTCCCGGGCGGTCGCCCGGCGCATGATCCCCCGGCGCGCGGGGGCGATCGTGACGGTCGCCTCCAACGCCTCCCGCACCGCACGGCAGAACATGGCCGCCTACGCCGCCTCCAAGGCCGCCGCGACCGCGTTCACCAAGTGCCTCGGCCTGGAACTGGCCGAACACGGCATCCGGTGCAACGTCGTCGCGCCCGGCTCCACGGAGACGCCCATGCTCACCGGCCTCTGGGACGGCTCCGACGCGCTGCGGACCTCGGTCGAGGGCGCGCCGGGGGCGTACAGAGTCGGCATCCCGCTGGGCCGGGTGGCCCAGCCCTCGGACGTCGCCGACGCGGTCGCCTTCCTGCTCTCCGAGCGGGCCGCCCACATCACGATGCAGGACCTCACGGTCGACGGAGGCGCCTCTTTGGGCGTCTGAGCGAGACGCGGACGGCCGGAGGCCGACCGCGTCTCGCGCCCCGAATCTGCCCGATAGACAGGAGCTGTTCAACCATGGCGATCCCCGCGATCGAGCCCTACCCGATGCCGGCCGAGGCCGAGCTCCCCGACAACATCGCGCAGTGGCGCGTCGATCCCGCTCGCGCCGCGCTGCTCGTCCATGACATGCAGAACTACTTCCTGAGCCCGTTCACCGACCCGTCGGCGCTGCTCGCGAACGTGGGCGCGCTGAAGGACCGGTTCTCGGCGGTGGGCGCGCCGGTCTACTACACCGCCCAGCCCGGCGGCATGAGCACCGAGGACCGGGGGCTCCTGATGGACTTCTGGGGCCCCGGCATGACCGCCGACCCCGCCCACCGGGCCATCGTCCCCCGGCTGGAGCCCTCGCCCGGCGACGTGGTGCTGACGAAGTGGCGGCCGAGCGCGTTCTGCCGCACCGACCTGCTGCGGCTGCTGCGCGAGCAGGGCCGCGACCAGCTCGTCATCTGCGGCGTGTACGCCCACGTGGGCATCCTGATGACCGCCCACGAGAGCTTCTCCCACGACATCCAGACCTTCGTCGTGGCCGACGCGGTCGCCGACTTCACCCCGGACTTCCACCGGCTGGCCCTCGACTACGCGGCCTCCCGCTGCGCGGTGACGATCTCGACCCGACGAGTTCTGGAGGCGACATGTTAGACCGGCTGCTGAGCCCGGACCCGCCCCCGTTCGCCCTGCTGCACCGCCCGGGATCGGGCGTCGCGGACATCGACGTGATCGTGGGCGACGTCTCGGCCCATGAGCGGATCGCCGACATCCCCCTGGACGAGGAGGGTCTCCCCGGGCACGAGACGCTCGTCCTGCTGCCCTACCGCCAGATCAGGGAGCGCGGCTACGCCTGCCCCGACGACGCGGCCCCCCTGCTGGCGATGACCGTGACCGGCCAGGCGGCCCTGTCCGTCGACGACGCGCTGTCGGTCCTCCCCGACGAGCCGATCTCGCTGGCGGACGCGTCGTTCGACACCACCGACGAGGAGTACGAAGCGGTCGTCCGCCGCGTCCTGGCCGAGGAGATCGGCGAGGGCACCGGCGCCAACTTCGTCATCAAGCGGACCTTCAGCGCCTCGATCGAGGGCTGGTCCCACCGCACGGCCCTGTCGTACTTCCGCCGCCTGCTCGGCCGGGACCCCGGCTGCCACTGGACGTTCGTGATCTGGACCGGCACCCGCACGTTCGTCGGCTCGTCCCCCGAACGCCACATCACCCTCGACGCGGGCACCGTCGTGATGAACCCCATCAGCGGCACCTACCGCTACCCGGGGACCGGCCCCGAACTGCCCGGCGTCCTCGACTTCCTGGACGACGAGAAGGAGGCCGGCGAGCTCTACATGGTCCTCGACGAGGAGCTCAAGATGATGGGCCGCGTCTGCGACCAGGGCGGCCGGGCCGTGGGCCCCCACCTGAAGCAGATGGCCCGCATCGCCCACACCGAGTACCTGATCGAGGGCCGCAGCTCCCTGGACGTCCGCGACATCCTGCGCGAGACCCTGTTCGCCCCCACGGTGACCGGCGGCCCGCTGGAAAGCGCCTGCCGGGTGATCTCCAAGTTCGAGCCGGAGGGCCGCGACTACTACGCCGGGATGGTCGCCCTGATCGGCCGCGACTCCTCGGGCGCGCGCTCCCTGGACTCGGCGATCCTCATCCGCACCGCCGACATCTCCTCCACCGGAGACATGCGCATCTCGGTCGGCGCGACCCTGGTCCGCGACAGCGACCCGGCCTCCGAGGCCGCCGAGACCCGCGCCAAGGCGGCCGGCCTGCTGGAGGTGCTGAAGGGCGGCGCCTGCCGCGCCGCCCCCGCGGGCCTGGACGCCCACCCAGCCATCTACCAGGCGCTGATGTCGCGCAACGAACCCCTGGCGGGCTTCTGGTTCGAGGGCCCGGAGTGCCGCGACCGCCGGATCCCGGAGCTGTGCGGCCGGAAGGTCCTGGTCATCGACGCGGAGGACACCTTCACCGCGATGGCCCGCCACATCATCCGCGCCCTGGGCTGCGAGGTGACGGTCAGCCGCTACGACGAGCCCTACGACGTCGGCGACCACGACCTGGTGATCGTCGGGCCGGGCCCCGGAGACCCCCGCGACGTCCACCACCCGAAGATCGCCCGCCTGCGCGAGACGACCCGCGAACTCCTCGACCGGGGCATCCCCTTCCTGTCGGTCTGCCTCGGTCACCAGGTGCTCTGCACCCTGCTCGGCCTCCCCCTGAGGAAGATCCCGTTCCCCAACCAGGGCGTCCAGCGCACCATCCCGCTCTTCGGCCACAGGGAACAGGTCGGCTTCTACAACACCTTCGCCGCCCGGTGTTTAACCGACAATCTGGGTGAAATCGCCGTCTCCAGGGAAGAGGACGAGGTCCACGCCCTCATGGGCCCGGGTTTCGCGTCGGTCCAGTTCCACCCGGCGTCGGTCCTGACCAGGAACGGCGTGGAGATCCTGGCCGACCTGATGCTGCGACTGACCCGAGAGGAAGCGACATGCTGAACGTCCGCGAATGGGGCGGCGGCCCGAAGACGGCGGTGCTGATCCACGGCATCATGTCCGACTCGGGCTGCTGGTGGCAGGTCGGCCCCGACCTGGCCGCCCGCGGCTACCACGTGCTGGCCGTCGACCTCCCCGGTCACGGCCGCAGCGCCCCCATGCACGACGCGACGGTCGAACGCATGGCGCTGGAGATCTTCCGGTCCGTCCCCTCGGACGTCGACCTGGCCATCGCCCACTCCATGGGCACCTTCATCATGGGCACGTCCCTCGTGCCGCAACGCGTCGTCTACGTCGACGCCCCCACCGGCCCGAGCCACTCGATCGAGGAAGCCGCCCTGCGCGCGTCCTACGAGAAGGCCAAGGCCAAGCGGACCCTGGCCACCCTGACCGAGAGGCACCCCGACTGGCACGAGAACGACCGCGCGGCCGAGGCGGAGGCCGCGAAGCTCTTCGACGTGGAGACGGCGGTGGCCCTGCTGCTGTCGTCCTCCGGCAAGGACTACACGCCACCCCACAAGGGCCTGGTGATCAGAGCGGAGAACAGCCGCTTCGTCCCGGAAGAGACCGAGGGAGCCATCACCATCAAGGGCGCCAGCCACCACGTCTGGTACGGCCACCACGACGAGTTCATGGACGCTGTCTGCGCAAAAAAATAGCCCCGCCAATCCAGTGGATGGCGGGGAACAGTGCTTGAAGACTACCAGGCGTGACGGATTCGTCGCAACTCGTTCGCCGCCCTGACCCTAGAAGGGCACCGCGTAGTTGGTCGGATCCCGGACCACGTCGTAACACGACCTGCCCAGCAGGTGGGACCAGATCTTCGGCTGATCGAGCGACAGGGCCCGCTGGGCGCCCGGCCCGTTCCAGGCGGCCGACTCGACCCGGGGCCCGCCCTGCGGCCTCATCGCGGCGACGATCTCAAGCGCGGGCTTGAGGTCGGTGTCGGTGGACATGAGGATGCCGACGTCATATCGGCCTTCCAGAGCCAGCCTGACATAGTCGATGGCGAGGGCGACATCGACGCCCTTCTCCTGGGGCTTCACGCCGGGCGGGCAGCGGTCGGGCCATCCGCGCGGGTAGCGGAGGTCCCGGAAGACGCCCACGGTTCGGGGATCGCCCTCCCACGTCACCCGCTGCCGCATGAAAGCGGCATGTCCTTTGGCGTCTCTCAACGGGTGAGGCTGCCCCCGGTAGACACGCACTTCGGTCAGCTCACGCTCGAAGCGGCTGTTCTCGACCAACCACGTCCCGAGGCGGAGAGGGTCGATCTGCCCATCTCGTCCGGGAGCCAGCGACGGCTCGTGGAACGTCTCGCGAGCGCCCTTGTAGACGTTCTGGTAGTCGATGAAAAGGATCACGCGATCGGGCACGGGGGATGCCTCACAGAATCAGTCGCCGATCCAGTGGCCGGACGACAGGGATCATTGACTCTTTTGGCGGAACGCTACCAGCAGTAGCTTCTCCATCGCACAAAGTCGCCGATGAGTCTTCGAACATACGTCGGGGCCGGTCGCAGTCCCCCAACTGCGGCCGACCCCGACTCCAAGCGGTGCCGCCGAGGCGTCCTCCCCCAAAGACGCCTGGACGGCTTCCCCCGCTCTCGGGCGCGGTTCCCCCTCCGCGCCCTTATGGGAAAAAGGCTTGTGTGGCGGCTTTCCAGCCCCCTTGACCTGCTTCCACGTTACTGAACCGACCTTAAGGACCACGCAATGCCACAGCCGGATGTTGGTCTAACTCTCAGGAGTGCGGCAGGTCGAGCTTGACCTCGGTCCCGGCTTCCAGGGATCGGCTCACGATGCAGTGCCTGTCGTGCACACGCTGGGCTATTTCGTGGAACTTCGCCATCGTCATGCCCTCGGGAAGCTCGATTTCGTAGCTGACCGTCACTTTGCCCAGGAGGGTCGGAGCAGACCTTTCGGAGCTGACCGTCACAGAGAGCTCGGGGAGCCGCAGGCCCCGCTGGGCCGTCAGAGGCTCGACGGTCATGGCGTTGCAGGCCCCGACGGCGACCTGGAGGAGCTCGACCGCGCCGAACTCGCCCTCCCCGTGGCCCAGGGCGACGGTGGCGCCCCGCTCATTGGTGGCGACGAAGCCGGCGGGGGTCCGCGTAACCCGTACATCTCCCATGAAAAGCACCCTACGGGAACGCCAGTTTCACGAGCGTGCCGCCGCCGGGGGCGGGACCTGCGGAGACGGAGCCGCCGTGGCTGTCGACGACCTGGCGGACGATGGCCAGGCCGAGGCCTGAGCCGGGCTGGGAGCGGGCGCCGGAGGAGCGGTAGAAGCGGTCGAAGACGTGGGGGAGGTCGTCGACGGCGATGCCGGGGCCGTGGTCGCGGACGGTCAGGACGCCGTCGCGCAGCAGGACCTCCACGGCCGAGCCGGCCGGGCTGTACTTGGCGGCGTTGTCGAGGACGTTCCCGACCGCGCGCGACAGCCGGTCGGCCACGCCCTGGACGACCACCGGTTCCAGGTCCGAGGCATACCTGGTCAGGGGCCAGTGGGCCGAGGCGCGGGAGATCTCCCGCAGCACGATCTCGTCGAGGCGCAGCGGCTCGACCAGCGCCTGGGGCTCCTCGTCGCGGGCCAGTTCCACGATGTCGGAGACCAGGCCGGTCAGCTCCTCCAGGCCGCTGATCACCGCGGCGGCGACCTCGGCGCGCTCGCCGGCGGGCAGCTTGCCGCGCTGGAGGAGTTCGGCGTTGGTGCGGACGGCGGTCAGCGGCGTGCGCAGCTCGTGGGAGGCGTCGGCGACCAGGCGCTTCTGCGCCTTGGCCGAGCGTTCCAGGGCGTCGAGCATGGTGTTGAAGCTGCGGGCCAGGCTGCCGAGCTCGTCGTCGCCGGTCACGTCGATCCGGGTGGTGAGGTCGCTGGTCGCGGCGACCCGCTGGGCGGCGACCTTGAACTTCCCGACCGGGCGCAGGCCCGTCCAGGCGGCGATCCAGCCGAGCGCGCCGGACAGGCACAGGCCGCCGAGGGCGATGGCGACGAACGGCCAGCCGAGGTCGGTCACCTCGGCCAGCCCGGCGAGCACGCCCGACGGCGGGCGGTAGCCGTAGCTGCCCATGGCCGACTCGACCCGGTTGCAGGTGATCCGCCAGGCGGCGTAGATGACGACGATCACGCTCACCGCCCCGGCCAGCGCCGAGGCCAGGGCCATCCGCCAGTGCAGTTTCACGAGCGCTCCCGCCCCGTGGACCGCAGGGCGTAGCCCAGGCCGTGGACGGTCTGGATGAGCCGGGTCTCCCCGTCGGCCTCGGTCTTGCGGCGCAGGTAGCGGATGTAGACCTCCAGGGAGTTCGAGCCGGGCGTGAACTCGTAGCCCCAGATCCTCTCCAGGATGACCTCCCGCGTCAGGACCTGGCCGCCGTTGCGGATCAGCAGCTCCAGCAGCGCGTACTCGGTGCGGGTCAGGTCGAAGACCCGGGTGCCGCGCCGGGCCTGGCGGCGGTCGGGCAGCAGGTGCAGGTCGGAGAAGGAGGTCTCGGGGGGCGGGGCCGCGCGCCGCAGCAGCGCCCGGACCCGGGCGAACAGCTCCTCCAGGGCGAACGGCTTGACCAGGTAGTCGTCGGCCCCGGCGTCGAGGCCGGCGACCCGGTCGCCCACGCCGTCGAGGGCGGTGAGCATGAGGACGGGGGTGCGGTCGCCGTTCTTGCGCAGGCGGCGGCAGACCTCCAGGCCGTCCATCTCCGGCATCATCACGTCCAGGACGACCACGTCGGGAGCGTTCCCGGCGATGGCCGCGAGGGCCGTGACGCCGTCGACGGCGCTGGCCACGCGGTGGCCCTCGACGCGGAGCGCGCGGGCGATGGCGGTCCGCACTTCGGGCTCGTCGTCCACGACGAGCACTCGGGTCTCTGGCACGTCGGCCATTGTGGCCTCGGTTCATGAAAAGTCGCTGAGGAACGTAAAGAATCAGACATACCTCTTAAAAAGGACGAACGTGTTGAGATTGAATCGTTATCGGGGTTGAACGCGTCCGTGCTCCGGCGCGTACCTCCCGTCGGAGACGAAGGAGTGCGATGACTACCTCTACGGACACCACCACCCGCCGGATCGACCGCTTTCCCGGTGCTCACCGAGCTGAGGACCTCATGGGATCGCATGTCGGGATCGACATCCGCACGGCTCTCCCGCAGCGGGAGCTGCGGCCGCTCCTCGACGACGCGTTCGGGTGGCTGCGCTGGGTCGAGGAAACTTTCAGCACCCAGCGGCCCGACAGCGAGCTCAACCGGCTGGCGCGCGGGGAGATCACGCCCGAGGAGGCGGCGCCCGAACTGACCGAGGTGCTCCAGCGGTGCGCGGAGCTCGGCAAGGCCACCGACGGGTTCTTCGGCGAGGCGGCCGGGGCCGGATACGTGCGCGACTGGGCCCTGGAACGCGTCTCGCGCGCGCTGGCCGCCGCCGGGGCGGTGGACCACTGCGTCAGCGCAGACGGCGACGTGCGGGTCCGGGGCTCCGCCCGGCCGGGGGTGCCGTGGCGGGTCGGGCTCAAGGATCCCCGTGAGGGGGCGGTGTCACGGGTCGTGTTCGCCCACGACCTGGCCGTCGCCACCGCCGAGCGGCCGGGGGGCTCCGGCGGGCAGGGCGACCTGGCCTCCGTCACCGTCGTCGGGCCCGACCTGGCGACGGCGGGCGCGTACGCCACGGCGCTCTACGCCATGGGCTCGGTCCGGGCCCGCCGGTTCGCCCGGGAGATCGCGCTGCCGAAGGACGTCCAGACGACGCCCTACGACGTCATGCTCACCGGGCTCGACGGCCGGGTGACCAGCACGCCCGGGTTCCTCGTGCACGGGCCCGAGGTCAAGGCCAGCTAGTCGTCGGGGTCGACGTCGTGTTTGGACAGATACTCGATGTAGACCGGGCGGAGCGCCTCTCCCAGCGTGCCCTCACCGGCGGCCATCGCGTCGCTCAGCAGCGCGGAGACCCTGCTCAGGTCGTTGGCGGTCTCGTCCTCGCGCCCGCTGGCGCCCTGGGCCGCCGGGATGACCTTCAGCAGGTCCCAGAGGAACCCGAAGTCGCCATGCCTCACGGCATAGCGGACCGCGCGGTCGTGAAGTTCCTTCGCGGAGAGCTGTTCGAGCTGGTCGACGTTCATGATCTGGCCCACCCCCAAGCGGTGATTTCCCGGGACGATCACCACCTATGCCCAACAACGGGTCAGAGTCACGCGACCTTCGCTCAGACGGGCCCGGACATGCGAGGATCACCCTCGTGAAAGTCATCGTCAAGATCATCGTGATCGCGGCGGCACTGTGGGTCTCCACACGTGTCGTCGACGGCATCACGATCGGCGGCGATACGACCGCCAAAGAGATCGGCACACTGCTCGCCGTCGCGCTGATCTTCGGGGTGATCAACGCCCTCCTGAAGCCGATCATCAAAACGATCGGCTGCGCCTTCTATGTCCTCACGCTGGGCCTGTTCGCGCTGGTCGTGAACGCCGGTCTGCTCCTGCTCACGAGCTGGATCGCCGAACAGCTCAAGCTCCCGTTCGAGGTCGTCGGTTTCTGGGCCGCCTTCTGGGGCGCGCTCATCATCGGCGTGATCTCCTGGCTGCTCGACCTGATCCTCGGAATTGACGACTAAGACCGTTCTGCTCGACGGCTCGACCCTGACCTGCGATCAGGTCAGGGCCGTCGCCCACGGCGCGGCGAAGGTCGTCCTCGGTTCGGTCACCCAGGCCGAGGAGGCCTTCGCGGCCGCCCGCGCGCAGACCGGCCCGGTCTACGGCCGCACCACCGGGGTGGGCGCGAACAAGGACGTCGAGGTCCACGAACCGGGCCTCGACCTGCTGCGCAGCCACGCCGGCGGCGCCGGGCCGCTGGTCGACCCGGCCAGCGCGACCGCCATGCTCACCGTCCGGCTCAACCAGCTGCTCCGGGGCGGTTCCGGCATCGACCCGGCCGTGCTCGGCCCGCTGGCCGAGGCGGTCAACGGCCACGCCGTCCCCCCGATCAGGCGCTACGGCGCGATCGGCACCGGCGACCTCACCGCCCTGTCGACCACGGCGCTCTGCCTGCTCGGCGAGGTGCCCTGGAACGGTCCGCGCTTCGCGCTGAAGTCGGCCGACGCGCTCCCCTTCATCAGCTCCAACGCGCTGACCCTGGCCGAGGCCGCGCTGGCCTGCGCCGACCTGGCCCGGCTGCTGGAGGCGTCGGTCCGGGTCGCCGCCCGCACCTGGCGCGCCGCCGGGGCGTCGGTCGAACCTCTCGCGTACGAGGTCCAGCGCGCCCGCCGCCACCCGGGTCAGGCCAGGGTCGCCGCCGCGCTGAGCGCCCTGCTCGACGGCCACTCCCCCGCCGGACGCCTCCAGGACCCCTACGGCTACCGCGCGCTGCCGCAGGTCCACGGCGCGGCGTTCGACGCGCTCGACGTGGCCCGCCGGGCCGTCACCACCGACATCAACTCGGCGGCCGAGAACCCGCTGATCGCGGGCGAGGCTGCCTGGCACAACGGCAACTTCCACACCGCCCCGGTCGCGCTGGCCCTCGACGCCCTGCGGGCCGCGCTCGTCCAGACGGCCTCGCTGTCCACCGCCCGCCTGGCCACCCTGATGGAACCGGCCTACACCGGCCTCCACCCGTTCCTGGCCGGTTCGCCGGGCGGCTCCGGCGCCCTGATCCTGGAGTACGTCGCCCACGACGCCCTCGCCTCACTGCGCCAGCTGGCCGCCCCGGTGACCCTGGGCGGCGCGGTCCTGTCCCGCAGCGTCGAGGACCACGCGGGCTTCGGCACCCAGGCCGCCCGCGCCTGCCTGGCGGCCCGCGAACCCTACGAGATCATCCTGGCCTGCGAGCTGGTGGCCGCCGACCGGGCGCTGGCGATCCGGAACGGCGACGCGCCGGAGGACCGCTCACTGGAGGGCGACATCGAGGCGGCCCGGACGACACTGGCCTCCTAGCCGTCGTGGCGGCCGCTCAGCGCTGGCCGACTGAGCCCCGTTCGCGCAGCGTCGGGGCCTGGACCACCCGGCGGCGGCGCAGCGTCCCGTCGGCCGCGCCGAGCACGAGCCGGACCGCCGAACGGACGATCCCGTCGAGGTCCCAGCTCACCGTGGTCAGGCCGAGCAGCTCCGACATCGGGTGGTCGTCGTAGCCCATGACCGACACGTCGCCGGGCACCGACAGGCCGAGCTCGCCGGCGGCCTTGAGCACGCCGTAGGCGATCGAGTCGGAGAAGCAGAACACCGCGCTCGGCCGCGACCGGAGCACCGCGCGGGCCGCCTCGGCGGCCGGGCCGAGGCCCTGCGGGCAGGTCGCCACGGTCACGTCGAGCCCCAGCCGGGCCGCCTCGGCGGTGACCAGGCGGTCGGCGGGCCGGTCGGGGGTCTCGGCCAGGGTCGGGGTCAGCACCGCGACCCTCCGGTGGCCCTTGCCGGCCAGGTACTCCAGCGCCAGCGTCACCCCGCTGTGGTTGTCGAAGACGACCTCGGCGGCGGTGCGGGTCTCCTTCAGCGCGTCGCCGATGGTGACGAGCGGGACGTTCTCGGCGATCTCCGCCCAGAAAGGGGCGGCCGGGTCGACCGGCTGCACGATCAGCCCGTCGACCCCCCGGAGCTGCCGGGCCAGCGTGCGTTCCCGGTCGGGGTCGCCGGCGGCGTCGAGGATCAGCCCGTAGTGGTCCTTCTCCCGGAGGGAGCGGCCGAGGCCGACGGCGAGCGACTGCTGCCAGAGGTCTTCGAGCGACCCGCAGAGCACCCCGATCATGCCGGTGCGCCCGCTCGCCAGCGCCCGCGCGTTGGGATCGGCCTCGTAGCCGAGCTCGGCCGCGGCGCGGCGGACCCGGTGCATGGTCTCCTCGGAGACCTGGAGTCCCCGAAGGGCGTAACTGACGGCCGCGGTGGACAGCCCGGTCGCCTGGGCCACCTCACGGATCGTCGCTCGCTTCCGTTGGGGCATCGGTCCACACTACTTGACACATATGGGGTGAAACGGTTCACTGAAGCGAATCAGTGAAGCGGTTCACTAGCCTCAGATCGATATACCTGTATTATGGGTAGGGAATTCGGGTTGGAGGAGGCGGAGATGGCTGTGGACGTGCACCAGCACCTCTGGCCTGCGCCTTTCCTCGACGCCCTGCGTTCGAGGGCCGCCAATCCCCGCCTTGACGGGTGGACCCTGCTGCTCGACGGCGAACCGGTCTACGAGGTGAACCCGGCCGACCACGATCCGGCCGCGCGGGCCAAGCTGAACGGGGAACTCGACCTCGCTCTCGTCTCGCTGTCGAGCCCGCTGGGCATCGAGCACCTCCCGCCCGGCGAGGCGTGGCCGCTGATCGACGCCTTCCACGAGGGGGCCGCCGCGCTGCCGGAGCCCTTCGGGTTCTGGGCGTCGGCCCCGGTGACCGACATCTCGGTGCCGAGGCTCGAAGAGGCCCTGAACGCGGGCGCGGTGGGGCTGCAGCTCCCGGCGACGGCCGTACAGGACCAGGAAGGCCTGGAGAAGGTGGCCCCGCTGCTGTCGGCCCTGGGAGACCGGCCCCTCTTCATCCACCCGGGCGCGGCCGCCGCGCCCGGCACCCCCGGCTGGTGGCCCGCCGTCGTGCCCTATGTGCAGCAGATGCACGCCGCCTGGTACGCCTTCCAGGCGTTCGGGCGGCCCCGGCACCCCCGGCTCAAAGTCTGCTTCGCGCTGCTGGCGGGCCTGGCCCCGCTGCACTCGGAGCGCCAGATCACCCGAGGCGGGCAGGGCCGCGGCCTTGTCGATCCCGGTCTGTTCGTGGAGACGTCGTCCTACGGCCGCCGCGCCGTCGACTCGATCGTCCGCGAGCTCGGCATCGACGTGGTCGTCAACGGCTCCGACCGCCCCTACGCCGAAGCGCCCGCCCTCGACTTCGGGGACGCCGCCCGGCACGCCATCACCGTGGCGAACCCGGCCAGATTGCTGACACGAAAGGAGCCGTCCTCATGAGCACGCCCACCCTCCCGGTGCCCTCGACCTGTCCCACGGCTCCTTTCGAAGCCCTGCCACCACGCTCCCTCGACCGTCGTGAGCTGCGCGAACTGGTCGACGACCTGGCCACCAAGCCCGATCTGTGGGAGGAGCACCTGTCGTTCGAGGGCGCCGAGGACGGCGGGCGCCACTACGCCTCGCTCTACCGCGACTCCTACGTCGACGTCTGGCTGCTGTGCTGGCGGCCGGAGGACGACACGGGCTGGCACGACCACGACGTCTCGTCGGGCGCGGTCAACGTGGTCAGGGGCACGCTGGTGGAGGCCAACCCGCGCATCGGCGGCGAGCACCTGGAGACAAGCGTCAGCGCCGGGACCTCGTTCAGCTTCGGGCCCGACCACATCCACCGCCTCACAGGGGCGGAGCACGGCAGCGTGTCGATCCACGCCTACTCCCCGCCCCTGTGGCGGCTCGGCCAGTATTCGATCAGCGACGACGGCATGATGCGCCGCCAGTCGGTGAGCTACGCCGACGAGCTGCGCCCGCTCGACTGACTCCGCTCGACTGTCTACTTGTCGGAGCTCAGCACGGCGCGGGGCATGGCGGGGTCGTCGGCGAAGATGCCGTCGATCTCCTGCTCGAACAGCAGCGCCGCGTAGCCCATCACGTCGCCCACCGCGCGCGGGAACACCGGGCTGGCCGGGTTGCCGCGCTGGAAGTCGGCCGGGAGCTGCGAGTTCTCGTTGCGCAGCGTCCACGCGTGGACGATCAGGTCCTCGCGGTGGGCGTCGTGCACCAGACGGGTCGGCGGCAGCGTGCGGTTGTCGGGGCCGACCGGGATGATCCGGCGGGTGTTGACGCCGATGCCGTCGGCGTAGGCGCGGATCTCGCGCAGGCCCTCACGGGTGACCATCTGGTCGTAGGTGAGGGTCGCGGTGTCGAACGGCTTGCCGGCGGCGTCGATGAGCTGGGCCAGCTTGAGCTTGGTCTTCGGGCGCAGCGCCTTCAGGTTGCCGACCTCGAACGACTGGATGATGACCGGGTCGCCGGAGCGGGTCCAGCCGTACTGCGCCAGGGTGGCCAGCAGCGGCTCCTCCAGGGAGAGGCCGATGGAGTCGAAGTACGTGGGGTGCTTCGTCTCCGGGTAGATGCCGACCTCGTGGCGCTGCGCGAGCTGGATCACCTCTTCCAGCGTGGGGATCTCGGCCAGGCCGTTGAACGCGGCGTTGCCGGGGCGCAGGTCCGGGATGCGCTCGGTGGCCCGCAGGGTCTTGAGCTCGGCGAGGGTGAAGTCCTCGGTGAACCAGCCGGTGACCGGGCGGCCGTCGATCGTCTTGGTGACCCGGCGGCCCGCGAACTCGGCGCGGGTGGAGACGTCGGTGGTGCCGCCGATCTCGTTCTCGTGCCGGGCGACGAGCACGCCGTCCTTGGTGGAGACCAGGTCGGGCTCGATGTAGTCGGCCCCCAGGGCGATGGCCGCCTCGTAGGAGAGCAGGGTGTGCTCCGGACGGACGGCGCTGGCGCCCCGGTGGCCGATGACGGTGACGTCGCCGAATCGCTTCCTGGCGAGCGCGGGGGTGGTGCCCATCAGGGCGCCGGCGGCCGTTCCGGCCGCGAGCACGGTGATCGCGCCTCTGCGCGTGAGACTCATGGGCCGGACGGTAGAAGGGTCAGATGAAGATCAGGTGCCCTGGGGTTGACGTGCGGCGAGATAACCCAACACCAATTGGACTCCGCAGACCCCCAGGCCCACGACCAGCGGGACCGTCCAGTCTCCGCTGACCTGGTAGATCGCGCCGATCACGACCGGGCCGATGGCGGCCAGGGTGTAACCGGTCGACTGGGCGACCGCCGACAGGGCGGTGACCGAGCGGGGGTCGGGCGCGCGCAGCGTGATGATCAGCAGGGCGAGGGCGATGGAGGCACCCTGGCCCACACCCAGCACGATCATCCAGAGCCACGGCAGGGTGGTCGGCCAGAACAGCACGCCGAGGTACCCCACGATGGTGATCAGGGCGGCGCCCACGACGTGCGGCACCTGGGATTTCGCCTTCCCCGCGTGAATCGGCACGGTCAGGGTGGCGGCGATCTGGGCCACGTTGGTGAGGCCCAGCAGGTATCCGGCGTCGTCGGCGCTGAGACCGGCGTCGGTGAAGATCGTCGGCAGCCACGCCAGCATGATGTAGAAGGTCATCGACTGGACGCCCATGTACGTGGCGACGTACCAGGTCACCCGGCGTCTCATCAGGGCGCGGAAGGGCCGGGGCGCCTGCGGCGCGGGCGGGACCGGCGGCTTCAGCACCTGGGGCAGCCAGACGATCGCGGAGACCAGGGCGAAGATCGCCGTGGTGGCGGCGGCCCACCGCCAGCCCATTTCCTGGGCCAGCGGCACCATCACGGCCGAGCCGAGGGCGGCGCCGCTGACCAGGCTGGTGACGTAGAGGCCGGTGAACAGGCCCACGCGGTCGGGGAAGTGCTGCTTGACCAGGCCGGGCATGATCACGTTCATGAACGCGATGGCGGTGCCGGCCATCGCCGCGCCCAGGTAGAGCGTGAAGACGCCCCCGGAGCTGCGGATGACGACTCCGGCGATGAGCAGCAGCATGCCCGCCATCAGGGTCCGGTCGAGACCGAGCCGGGAGGACAGGATCGGGCCCAGCGGGCCCAGCAGGCCGAGGCACAGCAACATGATCGTGGTGATGGCCCCGGCCGCCGCGGGGGAGAGGGACAGGTCGGACATGATCTCGCCGAGGAGCGGCGAGACTCCGGCAAGCGCCGGTCGCAGGTTGAGTGCCGCCAGGACGAACCCGGCGACCAGCAACAACCAGCCGTTCTTTCTCATGACCCGCGAACCTACAACATGGGTCAGAGCGGGTAAGCGGCGATGTCGCCCTGCATCGTCACCCACTGGGTGTGGGTGAACGCGTCGGCGTTGGCGCGGGCCCCGCCGAAGCGCGATCCGGTGCCGGAGGCGCCCAGTCCGCCGAAGGGCGCGACCGCCTCGTCGTCGACGGTCTGGTCGTTGATGTGGACGATCCCGGTGGGGATCCGCTCGGCCAGGTGCATGGCCTTCATGACGTCGCGGGTGAGGATGCCCAGCGAGAGGCCGTACTCGGTGTCGCCCGCCAGGGCCACGGCCTCCTCGATCGTCGAGAAGGGCAGGACCGGGGCGACCGGGCCGAACACCTCGTCGTCGTAGGCGGGGCCTCCTCCGGCCAGCACCGTCGGGCGGTAGAAGAGGTCCTCGTACGTCCCGCCCGCCGCCAGCCGCGCGCCCGCCTCGACGCTGCCGGTGACCAGGGCGTGCACCTTGTCGAGCTGGCCCTGGGAGATCAGCGGCCCCAGGGCGACCTGCTGGGTGGCGGGGTCGCCCACGGGCAGGTGGTCGGCCTTGGCGGCGAGACGCTCGACGTACTCGTCGGCGAGGGAGGCGTGCACCAGGTGACGGCCGGTGGTCATGCAGATCTGGCCCTGGTGCAGGAACGAGCCCCACGCCCCCGCCGAGACGGCCAGGTCGAGGTCGGCGTCGTCGAGCACGACCAGCGCCGAGTTGCCGCCGAGCTCCAGGTGGGCTCGCTTGAGGAGCCGTCCGCAGGCCTCGCCCACCTTGCGCCCGGCGGCGGTCGAGCCGGTGAACGAGATGACCGGCACCAGCGGGTCGGCGACCAGCGCCTCCCCCACGTCGGGCCCGCCGGGCAGCACGTGCAGCAGCCCCTCGGGCAGTCCGGCCTCCGCCAGCACCTGGGCGATCACCACGCCGCCGGAGACGGCGGTCCGGGGGTCGGGCTTGAGGACGACGGCGTTGCCGAGCGCGAGCGCGGGCGCCACCGAGCGGATGCCGAGGATGAGCGGCACGTTGAAGGGCGCGATCACGCCGACCACCCCGACCGGGATCCGCCGGGCCAGGCTCAGCCGCTTGCGGTTGGTGGGCAGGATCTCCCCGGTCGTCCCGGAGGCCAGGGCCGCCGCCTCGAAGCACTCCTGCGCGGCGACGTGGGTCTCCAGACCGGCTTTCGGCGGCACGGAGCCCGTCTCGCGGATGATCCAGTGGTGGATGTCCTCGGCGTACTGCTCGAAGAGGGCGCCCGCCCTCCGGAGCACGGCGGCGCGCTCCTCGAAGTTGGTCTCCGCCCACTCCCGCTGCGCGCGGGCGGCCTTGCGGACGGCGTCCCGCACGTCGGCGGCGTTCGCGATCCCGACCCGGCCGAGTTCGGCGCCGGTGGCGGGCTCGACCACGGCCGCGTCACCCGCCTGCGAGGTGATCCAGCCGCCGCTGCTGATGCGGCCGGTCCAGAGTTTGGGGTCCAGCAAAGACATGTGACCCTCCGAATATTTTTTGGGGTTCTGCCCGTTTTGTCAGGCCGAAATGGTCCCGTCAAGAGGGCCGGGCCAGCGGCCGCCACAGCAGCGCCCCCGCGAGGATCACCAGTCCGCCGCAGATCGCGATCGCGTAGTGGACGTCGACGATCTCGGCCAGGCCACCGGCCACCACCCCGCCGAGCCCCTGGACGGTCATCATCCCCGACCCCTGGAGCCCGAACGCCAGCCCGCGCCGCGCCTCCGGCACCGCGTCCACGAACGGCCGCTGCAAAACGAGCTGGTAGGCCAGCCCGCACCCCGCCAGGAACGCCAGGATCCCGGCCCACCACGGCCCCGGCGCGGCTGCGAAGCCGATCAGCGGCACGCCCATCAGCGCCACCAGCGGCAGCCCGAGCCGGTTGCGGCGGACCGGCGACACGAACCGCCCGACGACGAACTCCCCGAAGCCCATCCCGCCCGCCGTCGCGGCCAGCACGAACCCGGCCGCCCCGGCCTGCCCCATGCCGGTCAGATAGGGGATGAAGACCGCCTCCGAGCCGACCATGAACATCAGCGGCAGCCATCCGGCCAGCAGCAGCCCCCGGATGGTCCGGTCGCTGAGCAGCGCCCAGTTGCCGCGCAGGGTGGCGCGGACCGCGCCGGTGCCGTCGCCTGCCGCGCGCGGCGGCCGGTCGCTCAGGCCGAACCGGATGAGCGGCACCGCCACCAGCGAGAGCACGGCGGTGATCAGCAGCGCGCCCTCCGGCCCGGTCAGCGCGAGCATGGCCCCGCCGACCGCGAGCCCGGCGATCTGCGACCCCGCGCCGGTCATCGTGAACAGCGCCCGGCCGAGCACGAACCGGTCGCCTTCGAGCACCTCGGGCAGCACCGCGTTGCGCGCCGCCATGAACACGGCGGTGGGCACCCCGGTGACCAGCACGACGGTGAACATCGCCCACACCGGCAGCCCGGCGAACGCCAGGAGCAGGCACACCACGACCCGGACGAGCTCCCCGGCGACCATCAGCGACCGGGGCCTGATCCGGTCGGCCATCGACGACAGGAACAGGCCGCCGAGCATCATCGGCAGGAAGCCGAGCATCCACGAGATCGCCGACAGCCCGGCCGACTGGGTCCGCTCGAAGACGATGACGGAGAACGCCAGCATCTTGACCGACTCGCTCAGCGTCAGCAGCAACTGGCTGCCGAACAGCACCCGGAACTCACCGATCCGGAAGAGTTCCCCGAAGGTCGCGCCGCCCGCCACAGTCATCGGGCGATGCTATGACAAAGATGACAAAACGGTCTATTGACCACTGTTTTTCGCTGCCAGCACCAAAGCCCGCTGCAACTCCGCCACGTCGGGGTTCTCGATGAAGATGCCGACCGCGTCGTTGATGGCCGCCCGCCAGCCGTCGTTGGCCACCACGCCGTGCTGGATCGACCCGGCGAGCTCGTCGCGGGACCACTCGTCGAGGTTCCAGGCCAGATAGTCCTGGTAGAGGGCCGTGTCGGCGTCGCGCCGGGCCGGGATCGAGCCCTTGAGCGGGTTGAACGCGTCCTGCCCCGCCTTGCTGGCGGCCACCTTGAGCCAGGCCAGCGCGCCCTCCCGGTTGGGGGCGCCGCGCGGCAGCGTGAAACTGTCCGAGAGCCACATGAAGGCGCCGGAGGTGCCCGGCGAGGCCGCCCAGTCGAAGTCGGTCTTCGAGGTCCTGCCGAGCCCGCCGTCGGGCGGGTTGTGGAAGTAGCTGTAGGCCCAGTCGCCCATGACGGTGAACGCGGCCTCGCCGTCGGCGACCTGCTTGGCGGCCGGCTGCCAGTCGGCCTGCGGCGGCCCGGTGAGCGCCAGGATCTCCGCGAAGTCGGTCAGCGCCCGCTTCATCGCCGGGCTGTTCCAGTCGGCGTCGGCGCTCCACAGCTTGTTGTACGCCCTGGTCCCCAGCGACCCCAGCAGCACGCTCTCGAAGAGGTGCACGACGGTCCACTGCGGCCCGATGGCCAGCGGGATCTTCCCGGTGTCGCGCACCTTGCCGAGCGCGGTGAGGAACTGCGGTACCGTCTGCGGCGGCCCCGGCAGCCCGGCCGCCGCCAGCACCTTCGGGTTGAACCACAGCACGTTCGACCGGTGGATGTTGACCGGGATCGAGTAGATGTCGCCGTGGACCGAGATCTGCTCGACGAGCTGGGGCGGGAAGGCGTCGCGCAGCTTCAGTTCGTCGTACAGGAAGTTGAGGGGTTCGAGCTTGCCGGCGGTGATGTAGCCCTGGAGCTCGGCGCCCGCGTGGCCCTGGAAGGTGTCGGGCGGCTGGTTGGCCTGGAGCTTGCTGGCTAACAGAGCGCGCGCCTGGTCGCCCGAGCCGCCTTCGACGGCCGCGTCGACGAACGTGAAACCGGGGTTCTGCTTCTCGAACAGGGAGCGCATCGCCTTGAGCCCGTCGGCCTCGCCCAGGCCTGTCCACCAGGAGAAGACCTCGACGCGCTCCTTCGCGGAGGGCTCCGGGACCTCAGCCGCCTCGCCCGAGCACGACGTCACCAATACGAGCAGCGCCGCGGCGACCGCGGTCCATCGTCGCCTCATCGCGGCCGACCTCCGGGTGTGAAATGGCAGCCCATCAACCCACCACCGGCGCCGCCCCGTCAAGCAACGTTTCTATATACGCCTGACGACGCGTTTCCCGCACTCGACGACCGCCGCCACCGTCACCCCCAGCTCCCGCCCGCCGCCCGTCACCACCAGCGCTCCCTTCGCGAACGCCAGCCCGGCCAGCACGGCGAGGTCGGCCGAGCCCGACGGCGGCCAGTCGACCAGCACGACGTCGCGTTCGCCGAGGAACAGATGGCCGTCGAGCAGCGCCATCGCCTCGGCGAACCCGTCGTGGCCGAGGTCGCCCTCCTCGGCGACGACCGCCAGGCCGCCCGCAGGGGGCAGCGGCAGCGGGTCGAGACCGAGCAGCGCCTCGAACTCGGTCGCGCCGTGGCCGCCGCCGAACGAGACGACCTGCCGCACCCGGGAGGCCTCGGCCGCCGCGACCGCCTCGGCCGCCCGCCTCTCGCCGGTGAACATCAGCCGCACGTCGTGGGCGAGCAGCTCGGCCGGGTCGGGCACGGCCAGCGGCAGCGCCACCCCGCCCGCCGCGACGACCGCGAAGACGGCGGTGAGATGACCGTGGACCCCGTCGGTGTAGACGGCGGCCGTCTGCCCGGGGCGGGTCCCCCTCCTGACCAGCCCCGAGGCGGCCCCGAGAACGGTCGACGCGAACGTCTCGTGGCTGACGGCCCGGCCCTCGCCGAAATCGATCAGCGCCGGCCGGTCGGCCCACAGCGCGGATCGGCCGAACACCGCGCCGGTGACCCCTGACTCCATGTCCGTGACCGTACGGGCCGGGCTCCCGCCCCGGAATCCGCATAAGTGTGTAGCCGCGTATGTAACAGCGAACGGGGTGGCGGGCCCGGGTCCTGCGCGACCCGGGCCCGCGGGCCACCTGCCCCCGGTCTCGGTCTCCACCCCTCCGAGGTGACCTCGACCGGCGTGACGGGCACGCGGCCGTTTCCAGATGCCCCCCCTGACGTCCGGCTTCAGTAGGCATCCGCCCTCGCGGGCCGGATGACGGCCACGGAGTCGCCGCGCACCCGAACCACACAGCAACCGTAGATCGGCACGGCCCGTCCTCACATCGGCTGAAGTGCGCATGTGGGTGTGTAGACGAGAGGCGCCCGCCGTCTACACACCGTGCTCGACGACCCAGGTGGCGACCTGGGTGCGCGAGGTGAAACCGAGCTTGGCCAGGATGTTGGCGACGTGGCGGGCAACGGTGGCCTGGCTGATGACGAGCTCGTCGGCGA
The DNA here is from genome assembly GCF_001570605.1 of Herbidospora cretacea. Lineage (GTDB taxonomy): Bacteria > Actinomycetota > Actinomycetes > Streptosporangiales > Streptosporangiaceae > Herbidospora > Herbidospora cretacea. The sequence continues at coordinate 75,543 of NZ_BBXG01000029.1, forward strand.
TGGCCCGGTTGCTCAGCCCGCGCGCGACCAGTTCGGCGATCTCGCGTTCGCGGGCGGTCAGCGTGCTCTGCGGGGTGACCGCGACCGGCGCGACCACGGGCGCCGGGCTCCCCGCCGACTCCTCCAGCGCGAGGGTGACGGCCGTGTCGAACGGCAGCGTGAGCCCCTCCGACCACAGCGCCGCCACGACGGGCTCGCCCAGTTCGTCGCGGGCGGGCGCCAGCACGCTCTCCACCCGGGCGCCCGGCCGGCCGCTGCGCAGCCCGGCGGACGCGGCGGCCAGCAGCACGGCCCGGCGAGCGTCGCCCTGCTTCAGGTAGAGCGACGCGAAGGCCTCCAGGCGGCGGGCCGACTGCATGCGCAGCCCGGCGTCCCGGCCGAGCCGCAGCGCCTCGCCCAGCCGGCGGCGCGCCTCGGGCAGGTCGCCCGCGTCGAGCGCCACCGACCCCAGCCCGGCCAGGCAGGAGATGAGCCACTGCCGGGCGTCGAACGTGCGGACGATGCGCAGCGCCCGGGTGAAGTGGTGGCGGGCGGCCTGGAGGTCGCCCCGGCGGCGGGCGGTCTGCCCCAGCCCCGACAGGCCGATGACCAGCGCCAGGTGGTTGTCGAGCGCGGTGGCCAGCGCGACCAGGCGTTCGGCCGACCGCTGCGCCTCGCGCAGCCGCCCCTGGGCCAGCGCGAGGAAGGCGCGGGTGCCGTGCCCCTCGGCCTCCAGGATGCGCTCGCCACTGGCGCGGGCGATCGAGATGGACGCCTCCAGCCGCGTCTCGGCCGGTTCGGAGCCGTCGCTGATGGCGAGCACGAGCAGCGCCTGCCCCTCGCCGAGCCGGTCGCTGGCCTGACGGCACAGGTCGAGGGCCCGCCGGGCGCGGTCCCGCGCGCCGGCGAAGTCGGCGGTGTTCGACAGCAGGTTGGCGGTGAACGCCAGCGCCCGCCCGTGGGTGGCCGGGTCGATGCCGGGCTGGGCGAGCTCCACGAGCCGGTCGGCCCACCGGGTCAGCTCGGCCTGGAACCGGCCGCTGCCCAGCAGCATCCACCGCAGCCCGAGCAGCGCCTCCAGCATCGGCACGGCGTCGCCTCTGGTGAGCGACCACTCGACCGCCGCCCGCAGGTCGCTCTGGAGCCTCTCCAGTCGCTCGGTACGCCGGTGGACCGCCGGCCACGACCCCGCGTCGACCGCGATCTCCCAGTCGCGCGCGAACCGCACGAAGAAGTCGCGGTGCCGCCGCCGGGTCTCCTCCTCGTCGGGGCCGTCGAGCTGCTCGGCGGCGTACTGGCGGATGGTGTCGAGCAGCCGGTAGCGGGCCTCCCCCGCGAGCTCGCCGTCGACGACGACCAGCGACTTGTCGACCAGGGCGGTCAGGTGGCCCAGGACGTCGGCGGTCTCGACGGGACCGCCCGCGCAGACCTGTTCGGCCATCGGCAGGGTCCAGCCGGAGCGGAACACGGTGGCCCGGCGCAGCAGCACCCGCTCGGGCTCGGTGAGCAGGTCGTAGCTCCAGTCGACGGTGGCCCGGAGGGTCCGCTGCCGGGGCGGGGCGGTGCGGTCGCCCGCCGACAGCAGCCGGAACCGGTCGCCGAGCCGGGCCACGATCTGCGGGATCGACAGCACCCGGGTCATCCCGGCGGCCAGTTCGAGGGCCAGCGGCATCCCGTCGAGCGCGTGGCAGAGCCGCGACACGTCGGCCGCGTTGTCGCCGGTCAGCGTGAAGCCCGGCCGGACCGAGGCGGCGCGGTCCTGGAACAGCCGGACCGCCTCGTAGCCGCCGACGACGGCCGGGCCCGCGTTGTGGTCGGGGGGCAGCGCCAGCGGCGGCACCCGCCAGACGGTCTCGCCGGGCACCCGCAGCGGCTCGCGGCTGGTGGCCAGCACCCGGACCTCCGGGCAGTGTTCGGCCAGCCGCCGGGTGAGCCGCGCGCACTCGTCGACCACCGTCTCGCAGTTGTCGAGAAGGATCACCGCCTTGCGCCCGGCGAACACCTCGGCGACGGCCAGATCGAGGTCGCGCCCCGGCTCGCCCTCCACGCCCAGCACCGACGCGATGCGGCGGATCGTCTCCTTGGGGCGGGTGCCCTCGGGGAACTCCACCAGCCACGCGCCGTCGGGCAGGTCGCGGGCCAGCTCGGCGGCGACCCGCAGGCCCAGCCTGCTCTTGCCGATGCCGCCCACGCCGCAGAGCGTGACGACCCGGGTGGCCGTCATCAGCTGGACGAGCTCCTCGACGTCGGCCCCGCGTCCGACGAAGGCGTTGGGTTCCAGCGGGAGGTTGCCCTCGACGGCGATCGAGTGGGAGATCTCAGTGGTCATCGGCCCTCAGGAGTCGCCTTATGTGTGCTTCGGGGGGTACGTCGTCACAGGAAGTGTCGCACCAATTCCGGAACGTGCCCAGCTCGCATTCCGGTTTGACCCGTCACATCCCTGGTGCCGCTTTGTCGCCGGTCGAGCGCACACTGACGCCATGACTGTCTCTCCCGTCGACACGGACGACCCAGCAGAAAGCGATGATCTTCCGGACTTCTCCGACCTCGCCACGCACAAGTGGCACGAACACGACGACCTGATGAGCAGCGTGGGCTTCTTCACCGTGGCCCGCCGCCTGCCCGCTCTCATCATGCGGTCGCTCCGCATGGCCTGGGAGGCCAGCCCCCGCGACACCGTCGCCACCATCTCCCTGAACCTGCTGAGCGGAGTGTTCACCGCGTTCGGCCTGCTGGCCACCACGGGGGTGCTGGAGGCGCTGTTCGCCGCCGGCCCGACCCCCGAGCGGGTGCGGGACGCGCTGCCCGCCCTGCTGCTGGTCGGCCTCGCCGCCGTGCTGCGCACCACGTTCCAGGCGGGCGCGGGCTGGGCGCAGTCGCGCCTGCAGCCCCAGGTGCTCCGCATCGCCGAGAAGCGCCTCTACGGCCTCACCTCCAAGGTCGACCTGATCAGGTTCGACGACCCGGAGTTCCACGACGCGCTCCAGCGCGCCCGCAGCCGGGGGGTGAACTCCTCCGACGAGGTGGTCGGCTCGGCGATCGACGTGCTGACGGCGGCGATCAGGCTGGTCGCGGCGGGCGGCGTGCTGGGCGTGCTCCATCCGGTGCTGCTGCCGCTGCTGCTCCTGGCGGTGCTGCCGGACGCGTGGGCGACCGTCCGGGCCGCGCGCATGCAGTACACGACGATGCTGTCGCTGCTGCCCACCTACCGGCGCAAGTGGATCGTCAGCGAACTGCTGGCCGACCGCGACACCGCCGCCGAGGTGCGGTCGTTCACGATGCGCGGCTTCCTGCTGCGCGTCTACGACATGGTGGCCCGCAAGGAGCAGGACGTCATGGTCGACCTGGCCCGCCGCCAGACCACGGCCCGGCTGGTCGGCGAGGCGCTCGGAGGCGTCGGCACCGCGCTCGTCTTCGTCGCCCTCGGCCTGCTGCTGGCGGGCGGCTCGGTCCCGCTCGCCGTCGCGGGCACCGCCGTGCTGGCCGTCCGCACGGGTCAGGGCGCTCTCCAGCAACTCCTGTACGCCGTCAACCGCAGCTACGAGAACGGCCTCTACTTCACCGACTTCATCGACTTCTGCGACGCGTCGGAGAAGTCGCCGGTCATGGCGGGCTCGGGAGCGCCGCCCGACGGCTTCACCCGCATCACCGCCGAGGACGTCGTCTTCGGCTACCCCGGCAAGGACACCCCGGCGCTGAAGGGCGTCTCCATCCACATCAACCAGGGCGAGGTGGTCGCCCTGGTCGGCGAGAACGGGTCGGGCAAGACCACCCTCGCCAAGATCCTGGCCGGTCTCTACGAACCCCAGTCGGGCCGGGTCCGCTGGGACGACGTCGACCTGGCCACCGTCGACGCCCACGCCCTGCGCGGCCGGATCGCGGTCATCGCCCAGGACCACACCCGCTGGCCGCTGTCGGCCCGGCACAACATCACGATGGGCCTGAACAAGGGCGAACCGGCCGTGGTGCGGGCGGCCGGGGTGGCCGGCGCCGACGAGGTCATCGACGAACTCCCCCACGGCTACCGCACCCTGCTCGACCGCAGGTTCAAGGACGGCCAGGAGCTGTCCGGCGGCCAGTGGCAGCGCATCGCGGTGGCCCGCGGCTTCTACCGCGACGCCCCCCTGCTGATCTGCGACGAGCCGACCGCCGCCCTCGACGCGCGGGCCGAGCACGCGCTGTTCGAACGCATCCGCCGGCACGCCGACGGCCGGACGGTCCTCCTCATCACCCACCGCCTGGCCAGCGTCCGCTACGCGGACCGCGTCTACGTCCTGGACCACGGCCGGGTCGTCGAGGAGGGCACCCACGACGAACTGATCGACCGCCAGGGCATCTACGCCGACCTCTACGGCCTCCAGGCCAGGGCCTACCAGGCCTAGAGCAACGCCCGCATCACCGCTCGGGCGATCGGGGCTGCCACCTGGCCGCCGAAGCCGCCGTGTTCGACGAGCACGCCGACGGCCGCCACCGGGTCGTCGGCGGGCGCGAACGCGGTGAAGATGGCGTGGTCGGAGCCCTCGTTCTCGGCGGTGCCGGTCTTGGCGGCGACCTTCACGCCGGGGATCGCGGCGGCGGTGCCGGTGCCGCCGGGGCCGGTCACGGCGATCATCATCTCGGTCAGCCGGTCGGCCACGGCCGTCGGCATCGCGTCGCGGTATTCGGCCGGGTCGGTCGAGCGGACGATCGTGCCGTCGCGCAGCCGGACCTCGTCGACCAGGTAGGGGCGCATCAGGGTGCCCCCGTTGGCGACCGCCGCCGAGATCATCGCTATGTTCAGCGGGGTGGCGCGGTCGTCGTACTGGCCGATGGCGCTCATCGCGGTCTGGGCGCGGTCGAGGCCGGTGGGGTAGACGCTCTCGGCCACGGCCAGCGGCACCTTCAGGCCCGTGTCGCCGAAGCCGAAGGCGGCCGCCCAGCGGCTCAGCTCCGCCTCGCCGAGTTCGAGGCCGAGGTCGGCGAAGGCGGTGTTGCACGACATCACGAAGGCGTCCAGGAGCGCGGGGGTGCCGTCGCCGCACTCCTCGCCGCCCGAGTTGCGCAGCCACGTCTGGGTGCCGGGCAGCTTCATCCGGGCGGGGGCCCGGATCTCGGTCTCGGGGTCGTAGTCGCCGGAGGCCAGCGCCGCCGCCGCGGTGATCACCTTGAAGGTCGAGCCGGGCGGGTAGTTCTCGCCGATCGCGCGGTTCAGCAGCGGCCGCGCGGGGTCGCGCTGGAGTTTCCGGTCGTACGCCGCCAGCTGGTCCGCGTCGAAGGTCGCGAACCCGTTGGGGTCGAACGAGGGCAGCGACACCATGGCGAGGATCGCGCCCGTGCGCGGGTCGAGGGCGACCACCGCGCCGCGCCTGCCGGTGGCGGCGAGCCCGTCGTAGGCGGCCTTCTGGGCGCGCGAGTCGAGCGTCAGCGTCACGGTCGCGCCGCGGTCGATGTCCTTGAGGAGCGCGCGGACGCGCACCCGGGGATCCTCACCGGTCAGGGAGCCGTCCTCGGCGCCCTCGATGCCGGTCGTGCGGTAGAGCGAGATGTAGCCGGTGGCGGGCGCGTAGACCGGGCCCTGCGGGTAGACGCGCCGGTAGGCGAAGCGCTGGCCGGCGATGGGTTCGCTGACCGCGACCACGGTGCCGTCGCGCAGCCTCACCTGGCCCCGGGGCTCGTCGAACCGCAGGATCATCGTGCGGTTGTTGCGCGGGTCGGCCATCAGGTGGTCGTACCGGAACGCCTGAAGCCAGGTCACGTTGCCGAGCAGTGCGAACAGCATCAGCCCGGAGACCGCCGCGACGCCGCGCAGCGGCACGTTCATGCGCCCGGCGCGCGGACCCGCCATGATCGCCCCCTCTCCCGGACACCGGTCTAACAGCCGGACCGGAAAGAGGAGGCTCGGGAGGGGTAAAGCGGGGGAACTAGATCGCCTCGGCGACGATCACGTGGTCCTTGTAGTAGTCGATCTTGCGCTGGATCGCGCCCTGTTTGTGGCGCAGGTCGGCGACCTGCTCCTCGACCTGTCTGTCGTGCGCCTCCAGCAGGCGGATGCGCTCGGGGATGGTGTGGTCGCCCGCGCGGGTCAGCTCGGCGAAGCGCAGCATCTCGGCGATCGGCATGCCGGTGTCGCGGAGACAGCGGATCATGCCGAGCCAGCCGACGTCGCCGTCGGTGAACCTGCGCTGACCGGCCGAGTTGCGGCCGACGTTGCCGAGGAGCCCGATCCGTTCGTAGTACCTGAGCGTGTCGAGGCTGAACCCCGTCTCCTCGACGACCTGTCCGGGTGTGTAAACGGCCATGCACCGCATCATCACACCTGGAGTCGGCTCCAGGTCAAGCTAGCCGAGATGGTCGGACAGGTACCTGCGCACCAGCCGCTTGCACTCGGCGATGAGGTCGGGGTCGCCGTCGGGGCAGGCCCGGAAGGCCAGCTTGAGCACGGCGTCGGCGGCCTCGACGGCCACCACGAACGCGCGTGCCTGCTCGTCTCCGGCGGGCACGCCGATCAGGCCGATCAGCAGCCCGCGCAGCCGGTCGGCGACCACGAGGTTGTCTTCGAGCGCCTCGTCGAGCATCCGGGAGGTGCCGGGCGCGGCCAGCGCCACGCCGAAGTCGAAGACGTTGAAGCCCGGCATCGACCGCTTCATCCAGACGAACTCGTCGATGACGAGGTCGGTGGCCTCGGTCCAGTCGGAGATCCGGGTCGCCGCGAGCGTCGCGGTGACACGGGCCAGGAAGGCGTCGAGGTTGCGGAACGCGAGCGCCCGGACCAGTCCCTGCTTGTCGGGGAAGAACTGGTAGAAGGTGCCGATGGGGACCTCGGCCCGGCGGGCGACCTCTTTGGTGGTGAGCCCCTCGTAGCCCACCTCGTCGAGCAGCCGGGCGCACTCTTCGAGCATGCGCTCCACCCTCTCGGCGCTCCTGCGCTGGGCGGGTTTGCGGCGCAGGGTGCCGGTGGCCGTGTTTGTCATGAACCCATTTTCTCCCGGTCCGATTGCGAACGAGTTAACCTGAGTCGCGCTCGCGTTCTAGGAGGGTCCGCTGATGTTCCTGTGGGGTGCGGCGACGGCCGCGTTTCAGATCGAGGGGGCCCTCTCCGAGGACGGGCGGGGGCCGTCGATCTGGGACTCCTTCGGGCCCGTCCGCGACGGCCACACCGCCGAGGTCGCCTGCGACAGCTACCACCGCTGGGCCGACGACGTCGCGCTGCTGGCCGGCCTGGGCGTGAACGCCTACCGGTTCTCGGTGGCCTGGACCAGGATCCAGCCCGAGGGCGCCGGCCCCGCCAACGCGAAGGGGCTCGACCACTACGAGCTCCTCGTCGACGCCCTCCTGGCGGCCGGGATCACGCCCGCGCTCACGCTCTTCCACTGGGACCTGCCCCAGGCCCTCCAGGACCGCGGCGGGTGGCTCGACCGCGAGACGGCCCACCGCTTCGCCGACTACGCGTCGCTGGTGGCCGGGCGGCTGGCCGACCGCGTGGGCTTGTGGATCACCCTGAACGAGCCGTTCGTGCACACCGTCTTCGGCCACGGGCTCGGGGTGCACGCCCCCGGCCAGGCCCTCTTCCTGGACGCCCTCCCCGCCGCCCACCACCAGCTCCTCGGCCACGGCCTGGCCGTCGGCGCGCTGCGGGCGGCGGGCGCGGAGACCGTGCTGATCACCAACAACCTGAGCCCCGTCTGGCCGGCCTCCCCGTCGGCGGAGGACCGCGCCGCCGCCGACGCCTACGACGCCCTGCACAACCGGATGTTCAACGACCCGGTGTTCCTGGGGACCTATCCCGACCTGACCGCCTTCGGCCTCGACGCGATGCCCGGCCTGCGCGACGGCGACCTCGCGGTCATCGGCGCCCCGATCGACGGCCTGGGCGTCAACTACTACAACCCGACGCGGATCTCCGCCCCCGAGTCGCCCGAGCTCCCCTTCACCGACGCCGGCGTCGAGGGCTACCCGCTGACCGCCTTCGGCTGGCCGGTCGTCCCCGACGGCCTCCGGGAGCTCCTCACCGGGCTGCACGAGCGCTACGGGGTCCCTCTCTACGTCACCGAGAACGGCTGCTCGTACGAGGGCCTCGACGACCACGACCGCATCGCCTACCTCGACGGCCACATCACCGCCGCCCTGGAGGCCAGGGCCGACGTGCGGGGCTACTTCGTCTGGTCGCTGCTGGACAACTTCGAGTGGGCCGAGGGCTACCACCAGCGGTTCGGGCTGGTCCACGTCGACTTCGAGACCGGGGCGCGCACGCCGAAGGCGTCGTACCGGTGGTTCAGGGAGCGGATTCAGAGCACCGACACGTGAACGTGGTCGTAGTGGTTGGCGGTCGCGCCGCCCCGGTCGGCCATCATCTTGCCGGGGGCGCCGGTGCGGATGTCGTAGTACTTCTGCTGCCAGATCACGTACATGATCCCTAGAGCCCGCCCGTTGGTGATGCACCACTGGAGCAGGGCGTCGCCGCGGGCCTTGTTGTTGCCGCTGGCCATGCTGCCGCCGCCGGACATCATGAAGTCGCAGGCGCGGCCCTTGCCGTGTTCGCCGAAGTCGCCGGGACGCAGGCACCCCACGCCGTAGGGCATCGGGAACTGGGCCTGGATCGCGTTGCGGATGCTGACCATGCGGGCGGTGAGGCCGGTGCCGGCGTCGGGGGTCTGGAAGCCGAACTTGGCCAGCAGCTTCTCGACGTCGGCCTGCTTGCCCTTCAGCTCCTTGATGTCCTTCTCCAGATCGGCGATCTTCTGGTCGGCCTCTTTGGCGGCCTGTTTCTGCCGGTCGATGAGGCGCCGCACGTTGCCGAGCCGCTCCACCTTCTCGCTCGACAGCCAGGCGAGGGTGGCCGCCTGGGCGGGGTCGGCGGCCATCGTGAAGATGCTGACCGCGTCGACGCCGCCGCCCATGTAGGTGGTCTGGGCGAACTGGATCGCCCGGCGCTCGGCCGCGCCGAGGTCCCTCTTCAGCTTCTTGACCTTGGCGTCGGCCCGCTCGGCGGCCTTGCGGGTGTCGTCGAGGGTGGCGATCTCGCCCCGGTAGGCCTTGGCCAGGGCGGCGGCCTGTTTGGTCAGCTTGTTGAGCTTGGCCTGCTGGTCGGGCTCGGCCTCGGAGGGCGAGACGCACAAGACGAGCAGGAGACCGGAGACGAGCAGACACGCCAGCGATCGACGCATGCGCCCTCCCCTCCCAGTCGGACCGAAACTATAGAAGACGATCTTGGTGGTCGCCACCGGAACCAGGGAACCCATGCGCCTTTGGCGAAGATTCATCCGTTTCGCATGGGACGAGATGATGCGCCGGGACTGTCCCGTCCTTGCCAAGGCCTCACAGAACATGATTCGGTCGGTGCACACGTATGGGAGGCGCATCCATGATCCAGCACGACACGCTCTTCATCGGCGGCGACTGGGTTTCCCCGGCGGGCACCGGCACGATCGACGTGGTCTCGCCGCACACGGAGGAGATCGTCGGCCGGGTCCCCGAGGGCACCCCCGCCGACCTCGACCGGGCCGTCGCCGCCGCGCGCGAGGCCTTCGACCACGGCCCCTGGCCCCGCCTGACGATGGCGGAGCGGGCCGAGGCCCTGGGCCGCCTGGCCGGGCTCTACGCGGCCCGCGCCGCCGAGCTCGCCGACCTGATCACCCTGGAGATGGGCTCGCCCATCACCTTCTCCCACTTCGGCCAGGTCGGCCCGCCGACCGGGGTCCTCCAGTGGTACGCCGAACTGGGCAAGACCTTCCAGGTCGAGGAGCAGCGGCCGGGCATGTTCGGCGCGGTCACCGTCCGCCGGGAGCCGGTGGGGGTGGTGGCGGCCGTGGTGCCGTGGAACGTCCCGCAGTTCGTCATCATGACCAAGCTGGCCCCCGCCCTGCTCGCGGGCTGCACGGTCGTGGTCAAGCCCGCCCCGGAGACCCCGCTCGACGGCTACGTCCTGGCCGAGGTGATCCGCGAGGCGGGGATCCCGGCCGGTGTGGTCAGCATCGTCGCGGCCGGGCGCGAGGCCGGCGAGCACCTGATCTCCCACCCGGGGATCGACAAGGTCGCCTTCACCGGCTCCACCGCCGCCGGGCGGCGCATCGCCTCGATCTGCGGCGAGCAGCTCAAGCGGGTCAGTCTGGAGCTCGGCGGCAAGTCGGCCGCGATCATCCTCGACGACTGCGACCTGCCCTCGGCGATGGGCATGTTCTCGATCGCCTCCCTGCTCAACAGCGGCCAGGCCTGCGTGGCGCAGACCCGCGTCCTGGCCAGCCGCAGCCGCTACGACGAGGTCGTGCAGGCGGTCGCCGAGATGGCCGCCGGGCAGCAGGTCGGCGACCCGGCCGACCCGGCCACCGGCATCGGCCCGATGGTGGCCAAGCGCCAGCAGGAGCGGGTGGAGGGCTACATCCGCCTCGGGCTGGAGGAGGGCGCCAAGGCCGTCGTCGGCGGCCTCGACCGCCCCCACGCAAAGGGCTGGTACGTCGCCCCGACGGTCTTCGCGGGCGCGACCAACGACATGAGGATCGCCCGCGAGGAGATCTTCGGCCCGGTCCTCACGGTGATCCCCTACGACGACGAGGCCGACGCGATCCGGATCGCCAACGACAGCGACTACGGCCTGTCGGGCAGCGTGTGGACCGCCGACGTCGACCACGGCATGGACATCGCCCGTCAGGTCCGCACCGGCACCTACGGCGTCAACATGATGAACCCGCTGGAGAGCGGCACCCCGTTCGGCGGCTTCAAGGCCAGCGGCATCGGCCGCGAACTCGGGCCGGAGGGCCTGGCGGGCTACCTGGAGTACAAGAGCATCGCGCGTTTGGGCTGAACCCGGGACCCTCGGGAGGGTGCCCAACGCGCCCCCGCGACGCTGGGCCCCTCCCGCACTTTCATGTAGACGACGCTCGGGCCGATTTGGTTCGGACGAAAATCCAGTCTTCGATCCGCCGGATCAGATCGGGGCTCGCGGCGGCCTCGGCGTGCCCGAATCCCGGCTCCACCCAGAGCTCCTTCGGCTCGTTCGCGCAGGCGTGGAGCTGCTCGGCGTGCTCCAGCGGGAAGAAGGCGTCGGCGTCGCCGTGCACGACCAGCAGCGGCTGCGGCGAGATCAGCGGCGCCGCCTCGAACGGCGCGAGCGGGACCGGGTCCCAGGCGCCCACTTTGATCCGGGTGCGCCGGCCCACTCTGGCCACCAGCCGGCCCAGGGGGCGCTCGATCGCCCAGTGGACGGTCCGCATCGGGCGGGTGCCCCGGTAGTACCACCGCGCCGGGCCGCTCACCGACACGACCGCGTCGACGCCCCGGTGGAGCGCGGCGTGCCGGACGGCCACCGCCGCGCCCATCGAGAACCCCACGGTCGCCACCTTCGCGTAGTGGGCGCGCGCATGGCGTACGGCCGAGTCGAGATCGAGGATCTCCAGGTCGCCCACAGTGCTCACCCCTGAGGACCGGCCGTGCCCCCGGAAGTCGAAGGCGATCACCCCGGCGCGCCGGGCGAACGCGGCGGCGATGCGCACATTGGCCGGGGAACGCCAGGTCCCGGTGAATCCGTGGGCCACCACGATGCCGAGATCACCGTCGCCGGGAAGGTGCGCCGCGTCGATCCGGACGCCGTCGGGAGTGCGCAGCATGGCCCCATAGATCATGGGCGCAACATTACGGCGCTGTGAATTGTCACCCTCTTGCGGGCGGCAGGCTCGGAGCGGTAATGGCGATCAACTAAACTTGGAACGCCGTGCCATGGCGCGGCCGAACGCGTCTCCCGATCGGGAGCGAGACGCGGCACCGCCCCGACAACCAGAGCGAGACTCAACTATGCCTATGAACAGCCGCGACGACCTGCGGAACCTCGCGATCATCGCGCACGTCGACCATGGCAAGACGACGCTCGTCGACGCCATGCTGTGGCAGTCCGGGGCGTTCCGCGCCAATCAGGACGTCGACGACCGCGTCATGGACTCCAACGACCTCGAGCGCGAGAAGGGCATCACCATCCTCGCGAAGAACACCGCCGTGAAGCACGGCGGTGTCACCCTCAACATCATCGACACGCCCGGCCACGCCGACTTCGGCGGCGAGGTCGAGCGCGGCCTGTCCATGGTCGACGGCGTGGTCCTGCTGGTCGACGCGTCCGAGGGCCCGCTGCCGCAGACCCGCTTCGTGCTCCGCAAGGCCCTGTCGGCCAAGATGCCGGTCATCCTGTGCATCAACAAGGTCGACCGTCCCGACGCCCGCATCGCCGAGGTCGTCGACGAGGTCTACGAGCTCTTCATGGACCTCGACGCCACCGAGGAGCAGATCGACTTCCCGATCGTCTACGCGTCGGCCAAGGCCGGCCGCGCCTCGCTGAAGCGCCCGGCCGACGGCGGCATGCCCGAGGAAGAGGACCTCGAGCCGCTGTTCGAGACCATCTACAAGACGATCCCGGCCCCGGTCTACGACCCGGTCGCGCCGCTCCAGGCCCACGTCACCAACCTCGACGCGTCCAGCTACCTGGGCCGCATCGCGCTGTGCCGGGTCCACCAGGGCGAGATCAAGAAGGGCCAGCAGGTCGCCTGGTGCCGCACCGACGGCACCATCCAGCGGGTGAAGATCACCGAGCTGCTGATGACCGACGCGCTGGAGCGCAAGCCGGCCGACTCGGCGGGCCCCGGCGACATCATCGCCATCGCCGGCATCCCCGACATCATGATCGGCGAGACCCTCGCCGACCCCGAGGACCCGCGCCCGCTGCCGCTGATCACGGTCGACGAGCCCGCGATCTCGATGACCATCGGCACCAACACCTCGCCGCTGGTCGGCCGGGTCAAGGGCAGCAAGGTCACCGCCCGCATGGTGAAGGACCGGCTCGACAAGGAGCTCGTCGGCAACGTGTCGCTGCGGATCCTGCCGACCGAGCGGCCCGACGCGTGGGAGGTCCAGGGCCGTGGCGAGCTGGCGCTGGCCATCCTGGTCGAGCAGATGCGCCGCGAGGGCTACGAGCTGACCGTCGGCAAGCCCCAGGTGGTCACCAAGGAGATCGACGGCAAGCGTCACGAGCCCGTCGAGCGCCTGACCGTCGACTGCCCCGAGGAGTACCTGGGCGCGGTCACGCAGCTCCTGGCCGTCCGCAAGGGCCGCATGGAGCACATGACCAACCACGGCACCGGCTGGATCCGGATGGAGTTCATCGTCCCGGCCCGCGGCCTGATCGGCTTCCGGACCGAGTTCCTCACCGAGACCCGCGGCACCGGCCTGGTCCACCACGTGTTCGAGGCCTACGAGCCCTGGTTCGGCGAGCTCCGCACCCGCAACAACGGCTCCCTGGTCGCCGACCGCTCCGGCCCGGTCACCGCGTTCGCGATGACCAATCTCCAGGAGCGCGGCGTGCTGTTCGTCAGCCCCACCACCGAGGTGTACGAAGGCATGATCGTCGGCGAGAACTCGCGCTCCGACGACATGGACGTCAACATCACCAAGGAGAAGAAGCTCACCAACATGCGGTCCTCGACCGCCGACGTCACCGAGACGCTGATCCCCCCGCGCCAGCTCTCCCTGGAGCAGGCGCTGGAGTTCATCCGCGACGACGAGTGCGTCGAGATCACCCCGGAGACGGTCCGCATCCGCAAGGTCGTCCTCGACGCCTCCACCCGTGGCCGGACGGCCGCGCGGGCCAAGCGCGCCAACTAGATAACGGGGCCGCTTCGGCCTTTCTCCGTGCGAGCCTCCACCCTCTGTGCTTGCCTAGTCACGCAGAGTTGTGATCTGAGGGGGAGGCTCGCATGCCGGGCAAGGTTCATCTCGCGCTCGCCGGAGCGCTGCTCACGGGTGTCGGCGTCATCGGGGCCACCACGGTCGCCGAGGCCGGGCCCTGGAGCCGGGGCCGCTCGATCGCGCTTCACGACGCCGCCGGAACCCGCGTCGGCACCGTCGTGGTGCAGCGCAGAGGCGTCACCAAAGTCAGGATCGGGGTCCAGGTCAGAGGCCTGGCCCCGGGGTTCCACGGGTTCCACGTCCACACCGCGGGCGTCTGCGACCCCAAGTCGGTCGACCCGGCGACCAGCCAGGTCACGCCGTTCTTCTCGGCCGGGGGCCACCTCGACGTCGCCAAGCCGGCGGCCGAGCCCGACACGACCGTGCTGCCCGTCGCCCTCGCGCCGAAGAACCACGGCGACCACGCGGGCGACCTGCCGCCGCTGCTGGCGGGGGCCGACGGGGTGGCCGCCGCGTCGTTCACGACAGACCGGTTCAAGATCAGCAAGCTGACCGACGCCGACGGCGCGGCGTTCGTCGTCCACGCCCTGCCCGACAACCTCGCCCACGTGCCCGACCGCTACGGCGCGGCCGACGCGGTGACCCTGCGCACCGGCGACGCGGGCGGACGGGTGGCCTGCGGCGTCCTTCGCTGATTGAACTGCAAGTCAGTTCCAAGCTCCTGACGCCATGCTCGGAACATGAGAATCGTCAGCAGGGCCACCTACGCGGCACTCGCGGGCGCCTGGGCGCTGATCGCCCTGCTCGCCATCGTGATCGGCTAGCTCAGCCGGACCCGCAGCCAGTCGACCAGCGGGGTGAGCTCGCGCCACGCGGCGCGCACCCGCTGGGTCACCTCGGCGGTGTGGAACCAGGGATCGGGCTCGAAGCGGTGACCCGCGTAGAGAGTCCGGTGCTTCATCAACTCGATCCGGGGGTGGTCGGGGGAGACGCCACGGGGGCGCGTCTTCACCCGGTCACCCTCGATCGCGTATCGGCCGGGCAGCTCGGCCACGATCTTCTCCAGCTCACCGCCGTGGTCGTCGGCGTCGACGGCCGCCCGGTAGCGGTGGGTCATCTCGCCCGGCGACCACCAGCCGCCGGCCACATAGAGGCCCTCGGCGTCGACCTGGACGTAGAACCCGACTCCGTCGAGCTTGGCGACATAGGCGCCCTGGTGGTCCTTGTAGGGCGTCTTGTCCTTGGAGAACCGGACGTCCCGGTAGGGGCGGAACACGTGGGGCTCGCCGAACTCGGGCTCCAGCTCGGCCATCAGCTCCAGCATCGGGGCCTTGACGGCGCTGTCGTAGCGCTCCTTGTTGGCGGTCCAGTAGGCCTTGCTGTTGTCGGCGATCAGGCCTTCGTAGAACAGCAGGGCCTCGTCGGGGAACCCGGTGAATGCCATTGACCCACTTTATTTGGGCGGCCGGTTGTCGAAGTACTTGCGCCCCGGGGTCATCCGGCCGAAGAGCTCGCTGACGGTGACGTACACGAACCCCTTCTTGTCGAGCGCGTCGAGCAGGCGCGGCACCGACCGGACGGTCGACTCGTGGATGTCGTGGAGCAGGATCACCTCACCGGGCTTGGCCGAGGCCGACCGCCGGACGATGCGGTCGGGCTTGCGGACCAGCCAGTCCTGCGTGTCGACGCTCCAGATGATCTGGGCCAGCCCGTGGACCTTGCTGACCTCGCCCACCATCTTGTTGGTGGCGCCGTAGGGCGGGCGCATGGTGATCATGCGCACCCCGGTCGTCTTCCGGACGACCTGCTGGGTGCGGGCGAGCTGCCGGTCGACGCCGTGGCGGGACAGGCCCGACAACATCGCGTGGTCCCACGAATGGTTGCCCAGCTCGTGGCCCTCGGCCACCATCCGCTTGAGCAGCGGCGCCGACTGGGGTGTGACCAGTTTGCCGAGCACGTAGAAGGTCGCCTTGGCCTGGTGGCGGGCCAGATGGTTGAGCACCTTGTCGGTCTCGGCGCCGGGCCCGTCGTCGAAGGTCAGCGCGACACACTTGGCCTTGGCGCAGTCGACCTGCCGGATCGGCGGGAACGGCTGGCGGGGGAAGTCGGGCTGCGCGAGGGTCAGCTTCCGGTTCAGCAGATCGGGATCGGGGGTCTGCGCGTGTACCGGTGGCGTGTTCACCATGACACAGACGGTGACCGCCAGCAGCCGCAGATATCCCCGCATATATTCGTCCCCCCAGACGTCGAAGGGGGTTATGGATAGTCGTCCACGGTTTCCCCCCGCAGGACCTCGTTCTGGTCCTCCCACCAGGGCGGCACTTCCTTGATCAGACCGGCGTGCCGCCGGGCGACCCGGACGGCGCACCCCCTCGGATCATCTCCCGGGTGACGACATCGGGACGCACCTTCCCACCAGCGGAAATAGCCATCCCGATAGACCACCACCAAGCTGATCCACACACAGAGCGTAGCGTCGTCGCCCAGCTCATAGGCGCCGTTCACGCCGAGTTCGATCAAGTCCGAATGCAGTTTTTGAATAGCTGCGCGAGACTCACTCACCGGGGCAACCTCCAGGACGAGACGCGCACATTGGTGGATGTACCCAAATTTGGGACACCGCGCTGCAACGGCATGGAGTAATCATGAGACTCCAACCCGTCATCACGCAGCCTTTTTCACCGCAAGGTCTGCCGTCCCGGGAAGTTCCTGGTGTATTCGGTTTATTGTCGCTTCCTGACGCATTGTCACGACGCGGGCCGCTTGTTACGTTCATCCCCGTGCAGGCCCAACGGGGAAGTCGCGGTGCGGTGGCCTTCACGCACCTTGCTGTGCCATATGGGACGAGTGAGGAATACCTCCGGCTGGTGCTTCCGGCCCTCATCGACGGGCTGCGGCGGGGCGACCGCATCCTGTACGTGGCCCCGGAGGAGAACCTCGACCTGGTCCGGGCCCATCTGGGCCCCGACGCGTCCCGCATCCGCTCCATCCGCAGCCAGGACTGGTACGGCCACCCGGCCCGCGTCCTGGCCGAATACTTCGACTACGCCCGCCGGGGCGGCCCGTCGCTGCTGGTCGGCGAGCCGGTGTGGCAGACCGCCCGCGACGCGGCCGAATGGGCCAGGATCGAGGCCATCGTCAACATCGTCTGCGCCTCGCTCCGGGGCGCCGCGCTGTGCGTGTACCGCCGCCCCGCCGAGGAGGCGCTGCGCACCCACCCGCGCTACCTCGACACGGCCGGCGAACACCGCAGCGGCCGATACGTGCCCCCGCAGCGGATGAACTGGGAGCCCCCGCCGTTCCCCGCCGCACCGGAGAGCGCCCGGGTGATGGAGTTCGACCTGGCCACCGTACGGAACATGCGCTCCTTCGTCCGCGCCACCGCCACCGAGCTGGGCCTCGACGACGACGCGGCCGACTCCCTGGTCCTGGCGGCGGCCGAGATCGCGGCGAACGCGGTCGAACACGGCGCCGGGCACGGCACGGTGACGATGTGGCGGTCGGGGCCCGACCTGGTGTGCGAGATCACCAACCCCGACGGGGGCGGCATCGAGGTCGAGTTCCCCGGCTACATCCCGCCGGAGCAGGAGTCGCTGCGCGGCTACGGCCTGTGGATCAGCCGCCAGCTCTGCGACCTGATGGAGGTCCAGACGACCGGCCGGGAGTCCCGGATCCGCCTCCACATGAGCGTCTAGTT
>NZ_BBXG01000030.1 GCF_001570605.1 Herbidospora cretacea
CTGCGGGGCCACCCGGACCCGCGGGGCCGACCGGACCCTGGACGCCGGCGGGACCCGCCGGGCCGGGCGTGCCGGGCGTGCCGGGCGCACCCGCCGGACCCTGCGGTCCAACCGGGCCGAGGCCACCCTCCGGACCCGCCGGGCCGGCCGGGCCGGTCGCGCCGGGCGCACCCGCCGGGCCGACCGGACCAGCCGGGCCGGTCAGACCGGTGTTACCGATCGGGCCCTGGGGACCGACCGGACCCTGCGGTCCAGCCGGGCCGTCGGGGCCCGCCGGGCCCTGGGTGCCGTTAGTACCCGCGGGGCCCTGGGGTCCAGCCGGGCCCGAGGGGCCCTGAGGTCCCTGCGGTCCCTGCGTCCCAGCCGGGCCACCGGCCGGTCCCTGAGGACCCTGGGGACCCATGGGTCCCGAAGGTCCGAACGGACCACGAGGGCCGATCGGGCCGCGGGGGCCCATCGGGCCACGCGGACCACGGATGTAGATCTTCTTCTTCCAGTGGTAGCGAGGGTCGTCGTGCTCGACCGAAGCCACAGTCTGGATCCCCGCCACGCTCTGTACCCGCATCGGGGCCGCTGAGCGGACGGGCACGTTAGGGTTTTGGGCCCCCTGCTGGGTCGTGCCGGGAACCTGCGGGCCCTGAGGACCCTGGGGGCCCTGCGGGTTCTGCGGGAACTGCGGCTGCTGCGGCTGCTGCGGGAACTGCGGCTGCTGGTCGTTGTTGTCCCAGCCGTTGTCGTCCCAGCCGGCGTCGTTGTTGTCCCAGCCGCGGTCGTTGTTGTCCCAGCCGCGGTCGTTGTTGTCGTCCCAGCCGCGCTCCTCCATGCCGCCACGGTCGTGGTGGCCGTGGTGGCCGTGGTGGCCGTGGTGGCCGTGGTGCTTCTTGTCCTCGTCGTCGTGCTTGTGGTGGTGCTTCTTGTGCTCGAACTTCTCTTCGAACTTGTGGATGTTGCGGTGGTGGTGGAAGCGCTCGTGGCGGTGGTGGTGGTGGTGGCAGCGGCCGCCGTCGTGGTGGTGGCCGTGGCCCCAGTCGCTGGCGCCGGCGTAACCACCGGTGCTGCCCCAGCCGCCCTCGTCGTCCCAGCCGCCGTCGTCGCCGCCCCAGCCGCCGTCCCAGCCGTCGTGGTGACCGTGGTGGTGGTCACAGTGGTGGTGGAAGCGGTGGACGAAGTGCTGACGGTGGTGACGGTGGTGGACCCGGTGGTGGCGGTGGTGGTGGTGGCGGTACCGCTTGATGATCTTGACCCGCTTCAGCGGGCGCTTCTCCTTGAACTTCCAGTCGACCCAGCCGACGCTGTCGCTCAGCATGCTCGAAGCGGAGCCGGTCGCGGTCGCCGCGGAGGCGGCGGTGCCACCGGCGAGGACCATGCTGCTCGCCGCTACGGCGACGGCCAGCGCCTTGGCGCCGCGGACGGCGCGACGTCCGAACTCGCGCCCTTTATCCTGAAAAGTCATGTCAGCCCATGCTCTTTTGATACGTGCATCCGAATTACGGCCTCTGAATTGATTCCGTAATGTTGAGTAGGGTGCCCCGCGTACCAAAAAGCGAAAAGCTGGACATAGCTAACGAACGTAAACGAGTTCCTATTGCCCAGGAAAAGCGCCGACGTTCCGACAAGAGAGGACGTTGGTCATCGTCTCCCTGATCTCGCTGGACGGATCGTCCAGATCGTCGGTCGTGACCCCCCTCAGCGCGGAGCGCAGACGCGTCAGATCAGCGGTGAGCACGGGGTTCGCGCGCCCCGAGACGCCGTCGAGCCGACCGGCGACCAGGCCGTCGATGATTTTGAGTGGCGCGGCGAGATTCGGACTTTTCGGATCAATCTCCTGAATTTGGGCGACGACTTCGACGGCTGCTTCGCATGGCGTACGACTATCGGCCCAAAACAGGATATACATCCCCAGGCCCGACATGACTAATATGACGGAAATTGCGACAGCGAGGCGGTGCATCAGTACTCCGGAATGACGAGGGAACACGCCACAGGATGCCGTGAATAGGCGGAAGGTTGTCTTCCCATGACGAATACGTTGGAGTTCCCGGAATGGTCCGTCCTGATATTTCCGGATTTGTCGTGAGGTAGTGCATGCCCTCAGAGGGCTTGACCTGGAGCGCGCTCCAGCACGCAGACTCAGCCGCGACGACGGGAGGAACACATGAGACACCGCACGATCGGAGCCACCCCGCAGACCCGGCGCGAGGTGAGCGTGCTGTCGCTGGGGGCGATGCTGTTCGGCTCGGTGACCGACGAGGCGACCAGCCTCGCGATCCTCGACCGGTTCGTGGAGGCGGGCGGCACCTTCATCGACACCTCGGGCAACTACGCCGCCTGGGTCGACGGCGGCCAGGGCGGCCAGAGCGAGGAACTGCTCGGCCGCTGGCGCAGGTCACGGGGCATCGGCCCGGAGATCGTGATCGCCACCAAGGTCGGCGGCCGCCCGCGTTCGCCCGGCGGGACCTACATCGACGACGCCGAGGGGCTGTCGGCGAAGGTCATCCGCGAGTCGGCCGAGCGCAGCATGGAACGCATGGGCCTCGACCGGATCGACCTCATGTACGCGCACATCGAGGACCACGACACCCCGGTCGAGGAGACCGTCGAGGGCTTCGCCGCCCTCGTCGCCGAGGGCCTGGTCGGCATGCTCGGGGTCAGCAACCACGCCGCCTGGCGGGTCGAGCGGGCCCGTGCGACGGCGAGACGGCTGGGCCTGCCGGGCTACGAGGTCCTCCAGTACCACCACAGTTACCTGCGCCCCCGGTTCGACCTGCCCGGCCCCCTGTTCCCCGACGGCAACCTCGGGGCGGTGGGGGCCGATCTGGCGACGTACATGAGAGAGGAGAAGGACCTCACGCTGGTGGCCTACTCGCCGCTGTTGTCGGGCCGCTACACGCGGGCCGACAAGGAGTTCCCGCCCGACTACCGCCACCCGGGCGTGGACGCGCGGCTCGCCAGGGTCCGGGAGATCGCCGCCGAGACCGGGGCGACCGTCAACCAGGTCGTGCTGGCCTGGCAGATCGGGCACGACCTGCCGATCATCCCGCTGGCCGGGGCCTCCTCGGTGGCCCAGCTGGAGGAGAACCTGGGGGCCGTGGACTTGGAGCTGACCGCCGACCAGAGGGCCCGGCTCGACGCGACCCACTAGCTAGCCTGGGGAGCATGGGAAAGATCTTTATAACGTCGTCGGTGTCGCTCGACGGCTACATGGAGGGGCCTGACCGGGACATCTCCTGGCACCGGGTGGACGCCGAGCTGCACCGGCACTTCAACCATCTGCTCGCCCCGGTGAGAGCCTTCATCGACGGGCGGGTCACCCACGAGCTGATGCAGGACTACTGGCCGACCGCCGACCAGGACCCGGCGGCCTCTCCGGAGATCGTCGAGTTCGCCGAGATCTATCGCTCCAAGAAGAAGTACGTCTTCTCCCGCACCCTGGAGAAGGTCGCCGACGACACCGAGATCGTGCGCGAGCTCGACCCTGGTTGGGTCAGGGACCTGAAGGCCGCTCCCGGAGCCGACCTCGCGCTCGGCGGGGCGAACCTGATGGGCCAGTTCATGCGCCACGGCCTGATCGACGAATACCGCCTCTACCTCAACCCGGTCGTCCTCGGCGGCGGCACCCCCCTGTTCCCGCAGGACCTCACGATGGACCTGCGGCTGATCGAGACCCACCCCTTCAACGACGGCGTGGTCGAGCTGGTCTACCGGCCCGGCCCGAACAGGTCGTAGAGGGCCACGGCCAGCGCGGCCACCACGAAGGCGGCCGAGGTCAGCATCGCCACCTGGAAGCTCTCCGCCCAGTTCCGCGAGGTGTCCAGGTGGGCGAAGTAGATCGCGCCGACGGTCGCGATCCCGGCCGCCGACCCGATCCGCTGCCACGTCTGGAGCACGCCCCCCGCGCTCCCCGCCCGCTGGACCGGCACCCTGCTGAGGGTGAGGGTCTGGTTGGGCGAGATGACCAGGCCGCTGCCGATCCCCGACAGCAGCAGCGGCCCGGCCGCCGCCCATCCCGCGTGGCGGCCGGGCACCTGGTGCACGGCCAGCATCGTGGCGAGGAAGCCGACGGCCACGATGAACAGCCCCCACGCGACCATGGCCCGGCCCCACCGGCCGACCAGCCGCCCGCCGAACCCCGAGGCGATGCCCGAGCCGATCGCGAACGGGACCGAGGCGAGCCCCGCCTCCAGCGCCGTGTAGTTCAGGCCGTTCTGCAGGAACAGCGTGTACACGAAGAAGATCGCGGTGAACCCGGCGAAGTAGAGCACGCCGATCAGGCCGCCGAGGGTGAACGGCCGCGACCGGAACAGGTCCATGTGCACCAGCGGCTCGATCCGCCGGACCGCCCGCAGCTCCCACCCGACGAACGCGGCCACCACGGCCAGCCCGGCCGGGACGAGCAGCCACTTCTCCGGGCCCGGCCACACCTGCGCCTGGAGGAACGGCAGCAGGATCAGCATCAGCGACAGCGCCAGCAGCAGGAGCCCGACGGGGTCGACCCCCGGCCTCAGGGTGCGGGCCCGGTTCCCGGCGGGCAGCATCCGCATCGCGAACGGCAGCGACGCCAGGCCGATCGGCAGGTTGACGTAGAAGACCCAGCGCCAGCCGTCCTCGTGGCCGAAGATCTGGATCAGGATGCCGCCCAGCAGCGGCCCGACCGCCGTCGACAGGCCGATCACCGCGCCCAGGTAGCCGAAGGCCCGGCCCCGCTCCCCGCCCTGGAACATCTCCTGGATGAAGCCGGTGACCTGCGGCATCATCAGCGCCCCCGCGACGCCCTGGACCAGGCGGGCGACGATGAGCCACCACTCGCTCTGGGCCGCGCCGCAGGCCGCGCTCGCGGCGGTGAACAGCACGATGCCCCACATGAACACCGCCCGGCGGCTGCGCGCGTCGCCCAGCCGCCCGCCGGGGATGAGGGCCAGGCCGAAGGTGAGGGCGTAACCGGAGACCACCCACTGGAGGCCGCTGTCGGAGGCGCCGATCCCCGCCTGGATGTCGGGCAGCGCGACGTTCACGATGGAGACGTCGAGCAGCGTCATGAACGCGGGGACCAGGCAGACGGCCAGGGCCCGCCAGCGACGGGGACTCATACCCGGAGCAGTGCCCCCACCAGGGGATTCACCAACCCTCCGACAGGGTGCGCGCCAGCGCGGCGGCGAAGAAGGCGGCGCTCTCCTCGGTCAGCACCATCGGCGGCTTGATCTTCAGGATGTTGAGGTCGTCGCCGGTCGGCTGCACGATCACGCCGAGCTCCAGCATCCGGTCGCAGATCGCCCGCGTCTCCTCGGTGGCCGGGCCGCCGTCGGGGCGGTTCAGCTCGACGCCCATGTAGAGCCCGAGGCCGTGGACGGCGCCGATGATCGGGTGCTTCTCGGCCAGCGTCTCCATGAGGTCGCGCAGCCGGTCGCCGACGTTCTCGGCGTTCGCCTGGAGGCGCTCCTGCTCGATGACGTCGAGCACGGTCAGGCCGGTGACGCAGCTCACCGGGCTGCCGCCGGCGCTGGAGAAGAAGTAGCCGACCTTCCGGTAGGCCTCGGCGATCTCCCGCGTGGTGATGACCGCCCCCAGCGGGTGGCCGTTGCCCATGGCCTTGGCGATCGTGATCACGTCGGGGACGACGCCCTGCTGCTCGAAGCCCCAGAAGTGGCGGCCGAGACGGCCGTAGCCGACCTGGACCTCGTCGGCGACGCACAGGCCGCCCTTCCGGCGTACCTCGGAGTAGATCGCCGGCAGGTAGCCGTCGGGCAGCGGGATCCCGCCCGCGTTGCCGTAGAAGGCCTCGGCGATGAAGCCCGCCGGTTCGCCGACCATCTCCAGGGCCTTGGCCAGCGCGTCGGGGTCCCGGTGCGGGGCCGGGACCGGGCGGACCCAGGCCGGGCGGGTGGCCGGCGCGTTCGGGTTGTCGGCGGTGGAGGTGCTGACGGCGTCGGAGGCCGCCGTCCAGCCGTGGTAGGCCTCGGCGACGCAGAGCATCTCCTCGCGGCCGGTGGCGACTTGGACCAGGCGCAGCGCCAGGTCGACCGCCTCGGAACCGCTGTTGACCAGGAACACCGTGTCGAGCGGGTCGGGCGCGAGGTCGGCGAGGCGCTGGGAGAACTCGGCGATGGCGCGGTAGTTGAACCGCGAGTTGGTGTTGAGCAGGGCGAGCTGCCGGGACACTGCCTCGGTGAGGCGCGGGTGGGCGTGGCCGATCGCCGCGACGTTGTTCACCATGTCGAGGTAGGTGCGGGCGCCCGTGTCGGTGAGGTGCTGCCGCCAGCCGCGCTCGATCTGCGGCGGGTCGGCGTAGTAGTGCTCCTGGACCTCGGCCAGCGCCCTGCGGGAGAAGGGCGCCGGTTCCGGAGCGGGCCGGATCCCGAAGAGGGGGCCCGGGTCAGGGCAGATCGCCTGCCAGGCGCGGTGCTCCTCGGGGGTGACGAAGGCCGGGGGTTCGAGGTCGCGGACCGAGCAGAGGGTCGCGTAGACCGGGCCGGTCACGGTGCCGATCCGGTCGCCGGTGCGGATCGTGCCCTCCCACAGCTCCACGCCGGACAGCCGCAGATCGAACTCGGGCCCTTCGATCACGCCGTCGCGGACCTCGCCGTCGAAGGGCGCGTCGACCCCGCTGCCCAGCGGCGGACGCGACTCCACCCCGAGCGGCACCGTCGCGGGCGCGTCGAAGGAGTGGGTCCGGGTCAGGGTCAGGCGCGGTTCGCCGGCCCGGTGGGCGACCCCTTCCTCCGGCCGGTACGTCTCCCACACCCCGCCCGGCAGCTCACTCGTCACCGAGAGGTCCCGCACCGGCATGACCGGAACGATCGGCCTGCCCGTGAACCGGGCCGGGGGAGTCTCGCGGAAGGCCGCCTCGGCCACCTCGAACGGCAGGCTCATCGCGGTCTCGAAGGCGCGGAACTCGGCGTCCTGCCGCTCGGTCGCGTAGTCGTTGTCGGGTTCGAGCACCGCCTGGTGGACGCCGCTGACCACCAGCACCGCCGTGCGCGCCACGATCGCCGGCCACAGCGCGGCGAGTTCGTCGCCGGTCAGCGGCACGACCCGCTGGAAGGCCCGCACCGCCGGGAGGATCGCCAGCGGCCGGTCGGGCGCGTGGTGCAGCAGCGAGGCGCAGGTCACCGCGAGCTCGCCGACGACCCAGCCGTGGCCGAGGTCCCCGAAGTCGATGACGCCCTCGGGCACCGGCCGCCCGTCCGGCCCGGTGGAGCAGACCACGTTGTCGTCGGTCAGGTCGCCGTGGATGGCCTGCGTCCGCAGGTTCGCCGCCAGGGCGTCGAGCCGGTCGCAGGCCTGGTCGGCGGCGCGTCTGACCAGGTCGCGGCCGGTCGACAGCGAGCCGATCATCTGGTCGATCTCGGTCCTGGCCCGGCGCAGGTCCCACTGTGACACCCGGTCGAGCCCGGGGTGGTCGAGGTCGGCCAGGTTCGCGACGACCCGCCCGGCCAGGTCGCCGAGCCGTCCGACGACCACGGGCGCGAGGTAGGCCGACTCGATCAGCGGCGTCCCCGGCACGAACGTCAGCAGCCGCGCCCGCAGCCCGTCGCCGAACCGGGCCACGTAGCCGCCGCCGACGGCGGGCTGGGGCTCCGGCACCCGGATCCGGCCGTGGAGATGGACGAGCGCGGCGTCCTGGGCGTCGAGTTCGGCGTCGGTGTAGCCCGCGTTGGCGACCTTGAGCAGGTAGCGGCCGTCGACGACGTAATTGCGGTCCTGGTTGCTGCCGACCTCGCTGACCTCGCCCGATACGCCGAACAGCGAGGCGGCGACTTCTCGGGCCTGGTCGAGGGTGACGTCGGGGCGGACGACGTTCATAGGCCGATATTTCCGGTCATGTCGCTCAGTCTTTCATCGGCGAAGAAACGCGTGTGATCTAAGTTGTCACCGTTTAGGTAGATAGCTCTTCTTTGCGGGATCGGCGAGCATGAGGCGGCCGATTCGGGGGCCGTAGATGGAGGGGACTTCCGCGTGCGCAGCGATGCTTCGATCCCGAGCTATGAACGACTCTTCGGAGAACTCGATCTACGGACGGGAGACGAGGCACGCTCCGTCTACTCGCCCGCCGCCTACCTGACCGATCTGCTCACGTTCCTGCAGGAGACCTTCCACGACGTCTCGCTGCTCGACCGCCGCTCCGACATCGGCGCGATCAAGCTCGACGAGGAGAACTCCACCACGACGGTGCCCTACCTCGACATCGTCAACGAGGTCCTCGAAGCGCTGGTGGGCGAGGACCCCTACCGGAAGCTGAAAGAGGACCTCAAGCACCCGCTCGCGCTGCCGTTCTCGCTCGACGCGGCCCGTTTCGGCACCTACCTGCGCCACCTGGGCGTCGACCCGGTCGAGTTCTACCGGCTGTTCGCCGTCAAGGTCGACCGCGACCGGGTCGCCCGCGACCACCTCGGGCTGACCGAGGAGGACGTGGCCGTCATCACCACCTCGCGCACCGACGAGGAGGGGCTGGCCGCCGCCTACGGCCTGGACGGCGAGCCCACCTCGGTGCTGTACGACGTCGAGCGCTTCCTCGCCGCCACCTCGCTCACCGGCGAGGAGCTGACCGAGCTCCTCTACGGCCCTCCCGGTGTGGAACGTTCCCTTTCGGGCACTTTCGTCCACCAGGGCGCCGTGGTCGAGGTCGGCCCCGACGGTCGCACCCTCCAGTTACGCGACGGCAGCGCGCCGCCCGGCGTCTGGCTCGACCGGGCTCACCGGTTCATCCGGCTGGCGAAGAAGACCGGCCTGTCGTTCACCGATCTCGACCGCGTGGTCGGCGCGTTCACCTCGACGCTCGAACCGGCGACGCTGCGCGCGGTGGCCGCCGCCGCCCACCTGAACCGCACCCACGACGTGCCGTTCGACCTGATCGAGACGTTGACCACGCGCACGCTCCCCGCGGCGGTCGACGACGAACTGCCGCGCCCGGCCGGGGACATCCTCGCGCCGCAGAACCGCCCGTTCCGCCGCGAGTTGGCACGTTCCATGGACCTGGCCGAGTCGGAGCTGGTCGAGACCGTCACCCGGTTCCGCGCCCTCTACGCCGGGCCGCTGGAGGAGAGCCCGTTCGACCGGGAGATCAGCCGGGCGTCGGTCGTCGTCCTCCATCGGGTCGCGCGGCTGACCGGGCACCTCGGGCTGTCGGTCGCCGAGCTGTTCGCGGTGCTGACCGCGCTGGAGAACGACCCGGCGATCGAGCGCCACTCGACCTTCCCGGTGCTGCCGGTGCTCGCGCCGACGTCGGCCGACGTCTACCGGATGATCGAACGCGACGACGACCCGGTCTCCTCGCTCTGGCTGGCCCAGACCGTGGTCGAGGTGGTCAGGTGGATGCGGACGTGGGGGTTCGCGGGTGAGGACCTGACGGGGATCCTCGGCGAACCGGCCACGCCGGAGTCCGAGGAGGAGCAGGCCGACGTCATCGCGACGATCGCCGAGCAGTTCGAGGGCGTCGCGTTCACCCCGGAGACCCTCGGCTCCGACCGGTTCGACGAGCGGGCCGCGCAGGTGATCCACGAGATCCTGGCGGGCTATCCCGACGGCGTGGTCTCCCCGCACGACCCGCGCCTGCTCCGGCTCGACCCGGCGACCGTCGCCCGCGCCGCCTACGACGCGGTCGACGACCTCGGCGTGCTGGCCAAGGCCGACTTCGAGGGGCTCGGCCTGGCCGACCGGCTGACCTCCAAGATCTTCGCCAACCTGGTGATCAGGGGCGTCGTCCGGCCCGACGGGCTGCTCGTCACCGAGGACCTGCCCGCGACGCTGACCCTCGCGGGCGACTTCGCCGCCGACCGCGACGGGCTGTTCGCCGTGATCGCCGGGCTGCCGGGCACCTTCTACCCGTCGGACCTGGCGGCGGCGCTGCCCGAGCGGACCGAGGCCGAGCGGGCCGAGCTCTACGACAACCTGGTCCACAACGGCTACCTCAGCGACGAGGGCGACGTCACCGACCCCGACTTCTTCGCCGAGCCGGTCAACGTGACCGAGTTCCGGGTGAACGCGCCGCTCGACGACGTCGCGCCGGCGGTGCTCGCCCATCTGAAGGGCCGGGTGGAGGCCTTCCGCGCCGCGAGGATCGAGCTCGACCCGGCCGCGTTCGGCGAGCTCAAGCTGACCGCCGAGCAGCTCGACGCGCTCACCCAGAGCCTGCGCTTCAACGGGTTCGTCGACGCGGGCGGCCGGTTCACCGACAAGGCGGCGCTCGCCGTGCTGGACGTCGCCGACTTCGCTGTCGCCCTGGAGTTCTATCCGCTCCGCCGGGTCATCCTCGACGCCATGAAGGCGCAGCTCGCCGCCGCCAAGGCCGAGATGCACCTGATCCGGCCCGACGACTTCGCCGCCCTGGCCGACGACGCCATGGCCACCCGCGTGGTCCAGCGGCTGGAGGGGCCGATCACCAGGCAGGGCCGGATCCTCGAAGAGCTGCGGCACGAGCTCGACGACGCCGAAGGCACCATCGACCTGGGTGAGGGCTTCACCGCCGGGGACGGGGAGCTCGTCTTCGAGCGGGTCGCGGCGCTGGTGCGGGCGCAGGCGCCGTACCGGATCGATCTGAACGCCTTCACCGAGCTCGGCTTCGACGACGACGAGCGCCCCCGGCTGGTCGAGATGCTGATCGAGGGCGGCCACCTCACCCCGTCGCTGGCGATCCCCGAGGAGCGGCTCGGCTACTTCCGCCAGGTCACCAGCGCGCTCGACTTCACCCTGCCCGGCATCGAGGACTACGCCAAGGACATCTTCTTCGTGCTCCACGCGACCGCGAAGGAGCAGCTCGCCGCGATCGTCGAGATCGCCGCCACCCTCGGCGACCTCGCCGCGCGCCAGCACCGCACGCTGCTCAACGTGCTCCAGGACGTCTTCGGGGTCTCCTCGACGGTCGTCGAGGCCATCGGCGCGGCGGTCGCCCCCGGCGCGCTCGACGTGCTGGTCGCTCCGGCAGTCAAGGGGCCCGCCAGTGGATCCGCAGGTCCGGAC
This sequence comes from Herbidospora cretacea, assembly GCF_001570605.1. Lineage (GTDB taxonomy): Bacteria > Actinomycetota > Actinomycetes > Streptosporangiales > Streptosporangiaceae > Herbidospora > Herbidospora cretacea. The sequence goes on from NZ_BBXG01000030.1 coordinate 10,954, forward strand.
TTCCGGCGGGTCTACCGGCGGCTGCGCCGCTTCGCGCGGCTGGCGGGCAAGCTCGGGCTCGACGTCGACGAGGTCACCGTCGCCTTCCGCGACCAGGACCTCGCCGGGAAGTTCCCCGAGCCGCTGGCCCTGCCGCACGGCGTCGACCGGTTCGACGCCGTGCTGACCGGCCACGACGGCCTGATCCACGTGTTCCAGGGCGCCTCCTACTGGACCTACTCGGCCGACGGTCACGTGCTGGCCGACCAGCGGCCGAAGGCGCTCACCGAGCTGTCGCCCCGGTTCGCCGGGCTGACCTCGGTCGACGCCGCCTTCACCCGCGACGGCGCCGACTGGCTGGTCGGGCGGGGCGGCGACGGCCGGTCCCACGCGTTCACCCGGGCGAAGGGCGAGACCCGCTGGGCCCCCAAGGCTCAGCTCTGGGGTTCGGTGCGGAACAACTTCACCGCCCCCAAGAAGATCGACGGCGCCTATGTCGACGTCGAGGGCCGCGCCCACCTGTTCACCGGCGACCAGTACCTGCGCTACTCCGGCTCCTTCGACGTGGCCGACGAGGGCTTCCCGAGGTCGATCGCCGAGTGGTGGCAGGGCGAGACCCCGCTCCCCGAGCGGTTCAGGGACGCCGTCGACGCCGTCTTCCACGGCCACGACGGCCGCACCCACGTCTTCTCCGGTGACCGCGCCTTCGACGGCCTCACCGAGCAGCCGATCATCGAGAGGTGGGGCCGGGTCCGCAACGCCTTCGAGGGAGCGGCCCGGATCGACGCCGCCTACACCGACGAGCAGGGCTACCTGCTCTTCGCCGCCAACCAGGTGATCCGCTACACCGACAACCCCGAGAACGACGGGGTCCGGGTCGCCGAGGGTTACCCGCAGCGCATCGAGGCCTGGTGGCCGGGCGTGCCGGTCGAGTTCGAGGCGTCGGTGGAGGCCGCCTTCTCCGTGCGGGACACCGTTCACCTGTTCAAGGACGGCAAGACCGTCGCGCTGCCCGGCGGCACGACGAAACGGACCGCCGACGTCTGGGGCGTGCCGAACGAGGCGCTGCCCGGCGGCCGGGTCGACGCCGCGTTCGTCGGCCTCGACGGCAAGACCTACCTGTTCAGCGGCGACCGGTACATCCGCTACTCCTCGGCCGACTACTCGGTCGTCGACCTCGGCTACCCGCGTGCCATCGCCGGCGACTGGGGCGGCCTCGACCGGGTCGACGCCGCGTTCGTCATGGACGGCTCGGCCCACCTGTTCGGCCCGGTCGGGCTCATCCTCGACCTGCCCGCCGACTACGAGGCCGAGCTCGCCGACGGCCGCTGCTCGCCCGCGCTGCGCCGCCGCCTCCAGGAGCACGGCGTCACCGTCGGCGCGAACACCGCCGTGACCGGGGCGTCCCCGCAATGGGAGGTGGTCGCCGAGGGGAACGTCCGGCTGACGATCCGCCGGTCGGGCGACCGGATCAAGGTGTCCGGCGACGACACCCCCTTCTACGTCCGCTACTCCACCCGCGACTACACCAGGCCCGACGAGGGCTACCCGAAGCCGCTGGCGGAGAACTGGCTGAACCTGCCCGAGTCGATCACCTCGATCGACGCCGTCTTCACCGGCCGCGACAACCAGACCTGCCTGTTCAGCGGCGGCCGCTTCACCGTCTTCGACAACCGCCACCGCTGGTGGTCGGAGCCCAGGCCGCTCACCGACCGCTGGGACAGCATCCCGTTCGAGCAGGTGGACGCCGCGTTCGTCGGCAAGGACGGCAAGACCTACGTCTTCTTCGACACCGAGTACGTGCGCTACTCCACCGCCGACTACACCGAGGTCGACGACCGCTATCCGGCCACGACGGCCAACTTCTGGGGCAACGTCGTCAACACGATCCAGCGCACCGGCCGGGTCGACGCGACCCTGGTCACCGACGTGACCGAAAAGGTCGACGGGGTCGAGTCGGCGCACACGTACACCTATCTCTTCTCGGGCTCGCAGTACGTCCGCTACCGCGACCACGACTACACGCACATCGAGTTCGGCTACCCGAAGGCGCTGTCGTCCCTCAGCAGGGAACCGCGGCTGAAGGCCCTGGACGTCCCGCTCGACGGGGTCGACGCCGCGTTCGCCGACGCCCGGACCGTCTACCTGTTCCGGGGCGGCGAGTGGCACGCCGTGTCCGACTCCCTCACCCGCACCTCCACCGTGCCGGGGATCACCGCGGCCTACGTCGACCACGGCTCGGTCATGGTGCAGACCTCGGCCGGCTGGCGGCGGCAGCACGCCCTCGACGGGCCCGACCGCAGTGAGGAGGTCCGGCCGCTCGCGCTGCGGACCGTCCCGGCCGACTACCGCTCGGGTCTGGACGCCGTGCTGACCGGCGTCGACGGGAACGTCTACCTGTTCAAGGGCCCGATGTGCCTCAACACCGCCATCGGCAAGGACTACCCGCTCGACGAGGAGTGGGGCCGTCCACGCAACACGATCTACCAGGACAACGCGGTCGACGCCGCCTTCGTCGGCCGCGACGGCCGCACCTATCTCTTCTCCGGTGACCAGTTCGTCGTCTACGGCGACACCTTCGACGTGATCGACGGCGAGCCGAAGCCCGTCGCCGACCACTGGGGCGGGCTGACCGGCGTGGCCCTCGCCTACTACCGCGACGGCAAGACGTACGTCTTCGAGAAGCCCGACGCGTCCGGCATGATGCGGCACCTCGTCTACACCGGCGACGAGGGCGCGTACACCACCCCCGACCCCGGCTACCCGTCGCTGACCGACGAGACGTTCTGGAAGGCGCCCGACGGGTTCCCGATGCCCGACGCGGTGCTGTTCGAGGGCGACACGATGGTGCTGCTCAGCGGCGAGCGGTGCGTTCAGTTCAGCGAGCCGACCGGGCTGTGGTCCCACCCCCGCCCGATCGAGCGCGTCTGGCGCGGCTTCTCGGTGGCGACCGGAGACCGGCTGCGGTCGGCGTTCACCGGGGCCGACGGGGCGACGTACTTCTTCTTCACCGAGACCTTTACCCGCTACGCCGACCGCGCCTTCGCGGCGCCGGCCGAGATCCGCTCGCGGTGGGGCCGCTCGGAGAACCCGTTCGGCGACCGGGTGGACGCCGCGGTGGTCTTCGGCGGGCACACGTACCTGTTCGGCGGCTCGCGGTACGTCCGCTACACCGGCCCCGGATACCGCTACACCGACCCCGGCTACCCGAAGCCGGTCTCCGTCGAGCTGCGCCGGGAGGCCGCGTTCGCCGGGCTGCCCGAGGCGTTCGAGGACGCCGTGCTCGACGGCCCGGTCACGGCGGCGGTGGCCAACGGGCGGACCGCCCACCTGGTCGTCGGCGACACCGTGTTCGCCGTCTCGTCGGCGCTGACCGCGAGCCACCCGATCGACCTGATCGGCCGGGTCCGCAACACCGTCGCCGACCGGCACAAGGTCGACGCGGCGCTGGTCCGCGGCGAGCACACCTTCCTGTTCTCGGGCGACCAGTACGTCCGCTACACCGGCGCCGACTACTCCCACGTCGACGAGGGCTACCCGCGCACGATCGAGGACGACTGGGGCGACCTGCCGCCCGAGTTCGAGGACGGCGTGGACGCGGCGTTCCTGCGCGACGGCAAGGTCTACTTCTTCAAGGGCACCCGGTTCACCGAGGACGGCGCGGCGGGCGACGTGAGCGCGCGGTTCGGCCGCATCCGCAACGACTTCGCCGACGGCCGGGCCCTCGACGCCGCGTTCGTCTCGGCCGGGAACGAGCTCTACGCCTTCCGGGGCGGCCAGTACGCCCGATACTCGACCGCCGACCTGAAGAACGTGGACGAGGGCTTCCCGAGGACGATCAAGGACGACTTCGGCGACCTGCCCCGGGCGTTCGAGGAGGCGATCACCGGCGCGTTCACCCTGGGCGAGGCCACCTACCTGGTCAAGGACGACCGGTACGTGCGCTACTCCGGCCGTCTCGACGTGGTCGACCGCACCTTCCCGCAGTACTTCAAGCACCGCTGGTCGGACGCCGCCGACTACCGCCTCTCCGACGTCTTCACGATCACCGAGTTCGCCGACCTGACCCGCCGCCACAGCGGGCTGGCCGAGCTGCTGGCCAAGGGCGCGGCCGAGCCGTACGAGAAACTGGCCGAGATCTTCCCCTGGGACGTCGAGGAACTGCGCTGGGCCAAGCGCAACGCGGGCCTCATCACCGAGTTCCCGGTCGAGGACGAGCGGTTCGAGATCGAGTTCCTGCTCAAGCTGGTCCGCCTCTTCGCCGTCGCGGCGAAGACGGGCGCCGGGCCGTCGAAGCTCCACGGCGCGACCGCCGACACGCTGGAGGCGCTGCTGCCCGAGGCCGTCGCGCCGGTCGCGCACAACGACCTCAACGTGCTCAAGCGCAACGCGCTGGTCCCGGCCGTGCTCAACCTGCACCCCGAGCTGGCCGACGCCGCCGAGATCTACGAGCACGCCCTGATCGACGTTGAGATGGGCCGGGACGGCGTCACCTCCCGGGTCCGGGAGGCCATCGCGGCCACCCAGCTCTACCTGCACCGCTACCTGCTCGACCTGGAGGAGCTCGACGCGGACGAGGACGTCAAGCCGAGGCTGCGCACCTGGTGGGCGTGGCTGAAGAACTACCGGATCTGGGAGGCCAACCGGAAGGTCTTCCTCTACCCGGAGAACTACATCCGCCCCGAGCTGCGCGACACCAAGACCCCCGCGTTCAAGGAACTGGAGGACGACCTCCTCCAGGGCGAGATCACCGCCGAGTCGGTGCAGCGCGCCTACAAGCGCTACCTCGACGAGTACACCGAGGTCAGCCGCCTGGCCATCGCCGGGGCCTACGTCTACAGGGCCGACGGCGACGAGGAGGGCACCCGCCAGCTCGTGCTGTTCGGCCGCACCCGCACCGAACCCCGCCGGTGGTACTTCCGGGAGGCGGAGTTCCGGGACGGCGAGCGCCTGTCGGCGAGCTGGGAGCCGTGGACCCACGTCGACGTGCAGATCGACGCGGAGCTCGTGCACCCCGTCCACGCCTTCGGCCGGGTCTTCGTCTTCTGGACGGTCGTCGAGTCGGTCGCCCCGGAGGACACCGGCAAGACCGTGATCACCACCAAGACCGTGGGCGACAAGCAGGACGTCTCGGCCCCGCCGCCCAAGAAGCGGGTCAGGGTCTTCTACTCCTTCCAGAACCTCAACCGCGAGTGGGTCGCCCCGCAGACCCTCCCGCCGGGCGCGCTGCACGACGGCGTGGTCGTCGTCGACGAGCTGTCGGTGCAGGCCTCGGCGACGGTGCCGGGTGGCGGCACCCACGACTCGATCGTGGTCTCGTGCCGATACCGGGCGGCGGGCGAGTCGTTCACCACCGCCCACGCCCTCACCCCCGAGCTGTACGCCCTCCCGATCCCCGCGCCCGCCGTCCAGCCCCGCCCGATCAACCCCGGCAAGGTGTTCGCCGAGGCGGTCGGCGGCGTGGTCAGGTTCAACATGCCGGCCGAGTCGACCGACGGGCCGTGGTTCAGCGTCGACCACAAGGGCGGCAGCTTCCTGGTCCGCCCGATCATCGCCGACCCCGGCGAGGACGCGCCGGTCCTGCCGCTGAAGGACAACACCCACCGGCTGCCCGGCCAGGGCGGCGACCGGACCGGCGCCGCGCTCTGGACCAAGATCGACGCCGGGTTCCAGCGCGGCGACTCGCGCTACTACTTCAACGACGCCGACTTCGTCGTCATCAAGCCGACCGGCCCGGTGCGGACCACCACGGAGAAGATCGCCGACAAGTGGGGCAACGTGGCCGACTCGGAGCTGGCCAAGACCGGCCGGGTCGACGCCGTCCTGGTCCGCGACGGCCACTACTTCATCTTCACCGGCGCGGAGTACTACCGCTTCACCGGCCTGAACCGGATGGACCTCGGCTATCCGAAGGCCATCAGGAACAACCCCGACCAGCTCCCCAACTGGACGTCGGTCGACGTGGCGTTCACGATCGGCGCCACCGAGTACTTCATCAACGGCGACAACCTGGTCACCCGCGACGTGAACACGGGCGCGCTGAGCACGTCGTCGTCGGTGTCCAAGAAGTGGGGCACGAAGTCCCGGGTGCAGGCCGCGCTGACGAAGGACGGGTCACTGTTCCTGATCTTCGGCGACACCTACTCCCGGTACACCGGGGTCACGACTCTGGCCGACGGGCCCCGGCCGCTCAAGGACAACCCCGACAGCCTCCCCGCCGACCGCAAGATCCGTTCGGCGGCCGACATGGGTGGCACGCCCTACTACTTCGGCGACGACACGTACACGGTCGGGACCGAGACAACCTCCCGGCCGACGCGGCCGCTCGGGCGGGTGTCCACCGGGCTCAACCTCGGCGGATCGGTCGACGTCGCCTACGTCGACGGCGACCACCTCTACCTGGTCAGCGGCCTCGACCTGTTCCGCTACACGATGACCGGCAACGACATCCCGGCCGTCGCCGACGCCGGCTATCCGCAGACGCTGCCCCGGAAGATCGACGCCACCTTCCGGCGCGGCGCCCAGCGCTACGTCTTCGCCGGGGACTCCTACACGGTGATCCCGGCGACCGCGGCCCTCACCACGATCAAGGACTTCATCCCGATCGAGGGCAACTGGCGTTCGCTGCCGCCCGCCTTCACCACCATCTCCTACGGCGCGATGGACGCCGACAACGAGCTGATCTTCTTCCTCGGCCCGGACTTCCAGAGCAACTCGAAGCTGGGCGTGCTCCAGCGGCCCATCGAGTGGGCGTCGCTGAAGCACGAGATCGTCCGGCTCACCTCCAGCACCGCCTTCGAGCTGAACCGGCGGCTGCTGGTCGGCGGGGTGCCCGCGCTGCTCGCGCCGGAGACCCAGGAGATCGACGAGCTGCCCGCGTTCAGCACCAAGGACTCCGGGACCACCACCATCCAGGTGAAGGACCAGGTCGAAGGCGTGCCGGTGAGCAGCCACATCGACTTCCAGAGCGCCAACGGCCGCTACTACTGGGAGATCTTCTTCCACGCGCCGATGCTGATCGCCCAGGCGCTCAACGCGGCCCAGCGCTTCGACGACGCCAAGCGCTGGTACGAGTACGTCTTCGACCCCACCGAGCCGGAGCGCTACTGGCGGTTCCTGCCGTTCCTCGCGATCGACCTGCGGGCGCTCGTCGAGGGCTGCCGGATCGACCTGCGCAACCTGCCGGCCCAGGTCGGGCTCGACATGGCCCCGCTGCTGGCCGACTTGGAGCGGCTCGCCCCGCTGTTCGACCACGCGCGCGCCTGCGACAGCGACGACCTGGCCCTGCTCGACGGCCTGGCCGCCCGGGTGCAGCCGTTCGCCGAACACGAGCGGCTCCGCGAGAAGGCCGGCATGATCGCCCGCCTGCGCCGCCAGTACGACCTCATGGGCGACCGGGGCGCGCTGCTCAAGGCCTACCGCGACGACCCGTTCGACCCCCACGCCATCGCCGGGCTGCGGCCCACGGCCTACCGGCGGACGGTCGTCATGGCCTACGTCGACAACCTGCTCGACTGGGGTGACCTGCTGTTCCGGCAGTACACGATGGAGTCGGTCGACGAGGCGCGGATGCTCTACATCCTCGCCTACGACATCCTCGGCGACCGGCCGCAGGGCGTCGGCCGCCGGCACCTGCCCCTCGTGAAGACGTACCTGGAACTCGACCCGGCCGAGGTGGACGACCCCTACGCCGAGCGCGTCACGGCCGGGGGCAGCCTGCTCGACGGCATGGGGGCCATCCACCGGAGCATCGGCAACGGCTACTTCCACATCCCGGGCAACCAGGTGCTCGGCGAGTACTGGGACCGGGTGGAAGACCGGCTGCGCAAGATCAGGGCCTCGCTCGACATCCTCGGCGTCAGCCGCCCGCTGCCCCTGTTCGAGCCGCCCGCCGACGTGATGGCGCTGGTCAGAGGGGTCGCCGCCGGGCTCACCCCCGACCAGGTCGGCGCGGGGCTCGCCGCGCCGGTGCCGCACTACCGGTTCGGGTTCCTGCACCGCAAGGCGCAGGACCTCGTCGACCGGCTGCGCGCCTTCGGCGGCGAACTGCTCGGCGTGCTCGAACGCCGCGACGCCGAGGAGCTGTCGATCCTGCAGACCCGGCAGGAGACCGGCATCCGCCAGATGACCCGGGCCGTGCGCGAGGCCCAGGTCGAGGTGGCCACCGAGTACCTCGCCCAGATGGAGGCCTCCCGCGAGGCGGCCGAGGCGCGGCAGAAGTACTACGAGAAGCAGATCGCCGACGGGCTGACCTCGCTCCAGCAGGCGCAGCTCGACATCATGACGGCCGCCGCCGCCTCGCACCTCACCGGCGCGGGCCTCAAGGTGGGCGCGGCCATCGCCTTCGCCCTGCCGCAGGTGCTGGCCGGACCGTTCATCTTCGGCACGATGATCGGCGGCGAGCAGGCCGGCAAGGTCATGGAGACCGGCGCGGAGATCGCCGAGGCGCTCGGCGAGGGCCTCAGCGTCCTGGGCGAGCTGTACGGGACCCGCGTCGAACACGAACGCACGGTGGACGAGTGGAAGTACCAGGTCATGCTGGCCAAGGCCGACCACCGCGAACTGGGCCACCAGGTCGCCTCGGCCAGGGCGCAGCTCACCCAGGCCCAGCGTGAGCTGGAGATCATCGACCAGGAGATCGCCGACCTGGAGGCGGTGGCCACCTTCCTCACCGGCAAGTTCACCAACGCCGAGCTCTACCAGTGGAAGGCCGGCCGCCTGGCCCAGATGTACTTCGCCAGCTACGGCCTCGCCCACGACATCGCCAAGGCGGCCGAGCGCGCCTACCAGTACGAGCAGGGCGTCACCGAGTCGTTCATCCAGCCGGTCTACTGGGAGAGCCGCCGCTCGGGGCTGCTCTCGGGCGAGGCCCTCGGCGTCGACCTCGAACGCCTCGGGCACGCCTACGTCTCGGGCGACGGCCGGAGCTTCGAGATCACCAAGCGGATCTCGCTGCTCCAGATCGACCCGCTGGCCGTGCTCAACCTGAAGAACGACGGCCGCTGCGAGTTCGCCCTCACCGAGGCGCTGTTCGACCGGGACTTCCCCGGCCACTACAAGCGCCGCATCAGGACGGTCTCGGTCGTCTTCGACGGTCCCGAAGGACCGCTGGAGGTGAACGCCGTGCTCACCCAGACCGGGCACAAGACGGTGCTCACCCCCGACCCGAAGGCCGTGCGCTACCTGCTCGACGCCAAGGGCGACATGCCCCCCTCGATCCGCTCCGACTGGCGGCCGACCCAGCAGATCGCCCTGTCGGACACCGAGGAGCACCGCGACAACAACGGCCTGTTCGAGCTCCGCTTCGACGACGAGCGCTACCTCCCCTTCGAGGGCACCGGCGCGGTCTCGACGTGGAAGATGGAGGTCACCGGCCACCGCCCGTGGGACCTGTACGACGTGACGCTGCTGGTCAAGTACACCGCCGAGCAGGGCGGCGACGTCTTCGCCAACGCGGTCAGGGGCATGCGCAAGCCGTACGCCGCGGCCCGCTACATCGACGTCGCCGGGGAGTTCGCGGCCGAGTGGGAGGCCTTCGCGAACGGCGGCGACCTGGTGCTGCCGCTGACGCCCGACCTGTTCCCCGACATCGTCGGCGTCCAGCTCACCGGCCTGTACGCCCGCTACGAGCTGGCCGACTGGGGTTCGGCCCGGCTGCTGCGCGGCGGCCAGGTCGTCAACGACGGGACCATGCTGCACATCCCCGGCCTGCGGGCCGAGGAGCAGACGTTCACCGCCGACGGCGACCGCGAGGCCCTGACCAACGTCGGGCTGATCCTGACGTACCGGGCGGTGTGATGTTCAAGTCCAAGCCGAACAAGAAAAAGAAGAAGAAGCAGTCCACGACCACCACCACGACCACCACGACGGCCACCCACACCACGCCCTCGCCGGGCCTGAGCCTGTTCAAGATTTTCAACCTGGACAAGCCGAAGCCCCGGCCGGCGAACACGTCGAACTCGTCGAACTCCTCGAACTCGTCCACGACGAAGTGGACGCGCGTCACCTCCTCGTCCCACAACGCGCGCGGCGTCCTGCTGGGCGTGCGCCGGGCTCCGGGCGAGGGGTCGTCGTCCTCCAAGGAGGAAGAGGACGTCGAGCAGGACGAGCAGGTCGAGGAGGTCATCCCGTCGGGGGTCGAGGACCTGATCCGGGAGATGGAGCAGCTCCTCGCGGCCGAGACCGACGTGGCCTTCGAGCTGCCGGTCAAGGAGCTCGGCCTGGCCCTGCACGTCGACTACACGCCGCTCCTGCGGCTGAAGGAGGGCGAGGAGGCCGACTTCATCTCCGACCGGATCTCCCGCATCACCGGGTCGGACCGGCCGATCGGCCTGGCGTTCATGAAGAAGTACGGCTACGCCGACCCCAAGATGACGGCGTGGTTCATGCGGGCGCTCTGCCTGATCTCCGACAACACCGAGGCGCTGATGGCGATCGGCGTCCATCCCGGGCAGGCCGTGCAGCGGCTGATCGGGATGGCCAAGCAGCAGGCCCGGATGTCGATCACCGCGCCGTCCCACGGGTTCGAGATGCAGATCCTCCAGGTCGGCGGCTTCCTCCAGACCAAGCTGCTGTCGGGCCTGGTGGAGCCCGACGGGCGGGTCCGGCTCAAACTGCTGTCGCTCTACAACCCCGAGAAGACCGAGACCGGCGTGGTGCGGATCATCCCGCCGCTGGACAAGCCCAAGCTGCGCAACGACCTCGGGTTGAAGATCATCCAGGTGGTCCAGTCGGAGCTGTCCGTGTGGCGGCAGACCGGCGGGGTCTTCACGGAGGTCAACGCCATCGCCGACATCGCCGTGGTGGCCAACTACCTCCAGGGCTGGCTGAAGGAGAGGTTCGGGCTGTTCCCGCTGGCGGCGGTCGACAGCCCGTACCACAAGGGCTGGATCTACGGCGAGATGCTGGAGAGCACCGAGAGCAAGCCCGGAGACCGCAACGAACTGCTCGGCTGGCTGAAGAACCGCGGCGACCTGATCGGCTGGAGCAAGGACTACGGGTCGGCGTTCGCGGTGACCAACTACGACCCGAAGCGGCGCGAGGACCGCGAGGCGCTGGCCGACCTCTACGAGGAGCTGCTGACCAAGCCGAACTTCGTGAAGATGCTCAAGTCGGTCAGCAAGCTGACGGCCTGCCACTCGCGGGGCCAGGGCAAGGTGATGATCCAGCCCTGGTACCACAACAAGAAGATCACCAACCGGGTGAACTTCCGCTGGCGGCAGGCCCGCACCCTCATCCACGAGTTCCTGCACGCCCTCACCCACCAGGACCTGATCGAGATCTCCAAGACCATCGGCCACGGCCAGATCCTGGTCGAGGGCCTGACCGACATGCTGACGGTCCACTTCTTCACGCAACTGGTGAAGGACGTCCAGGCCGACAAGAAGACGCAGCTCGTCATCCTCGGCGACGAGCCCTTCGCGCCGCCCAAGGCCTCCTACTACGACGTCGGCTACGGCAACGCGGGCGAGAAGGCGGTGACCATCACGGCCCTGGTCGGCATGGACAACGTGATGGCCGCCTACTTCCTCGGCGCGACCAAGCTCATCGGCCTGAAGGACGAGAAATGACCCTCGCCAAGACCAAACGCGACGGCTCCGCCGACCCCGAGCAGGTCTTCCGCTCCCTGGAGGCCCAGCTGCGCGGCCCCGACTGGGACTTCCCGTCGCGCTGGCTCGACGTGGCCGGCCAGGACGAGGACGCGCGGCGTTGGATCATCGACGGCCTCGACCTGCTCGCCCGCAACGCCGACGCGGCCGGTCCCGACTTCGACGGACCCCGCGCGGCGTCTCTCCTGGTCGACAAGGCCAAGGCCCGGACCGGCGCCGAACACGAGGTGCTCGCCATGTCGGGCTGGCTCGAAAGCGCTCTGGTGGCGTCGCTGACCAGGCCGTCGCCCACCGGCCTGTTCACCTCGGACGGCCGGTTCGACCCCGCCCGGCTGACCGCCGACCTCCTGCCGGTGCTGGTCGAACGGCTGGTGGCGGACCGGGACGCCCTGGCGGGGGACGACGACGAGGACCCCGCCTGGATCAGGCGGACCGCCGGGGAGGTCGAGGCGCTGATCCGCGCCGACCCGTCCATGTGGGCGGTCGCCCGCGCCGACGGGCCCTTCCACGACGGCTACTCCTTCGCCGACAACGTCCTGCCCTCGGAGGCCCGCCCGACCGGGGACCGCGACGTGCTCGACCACCTGCGGCAGCAGGTCCACGTCGTCGGCCGCGACCCGTCGGCCGGCTCGCTCCTGGACGGCTACGACCACGCCGTCCACCGCGCGGTCCTCGACGACGTGCTGCTCGGCTGGCTGGACGGCTATCCCGACCTCGCCGACCTGTGCGCCGAGCTGATCGAGGTCAGCCCGGCCCACCACGACGCGCAGCGCGGAGCGATCTACGTCCCGACCGTGCGGTGGGCCGGAGAGGCCGAATGGCGTCCCTGGCTCCGGCGGACGATGCTGCACGAGTTCCTGCACCGCCTCGCCCACCCCGCCTACCTGGACCGGGCGGACCGGACGCCCGACCCGCAGATCCTCCGCGAGGGCGTCGTCGAGGTGCTCACCGCCGACCTGCTGCCCGAGGCCGACGAGATCGGCTACGGCACCTCGGGCGCCGCCGCCGTAGAGCTCTACCGCCAGGCCGGCCCCGACCGGCTGAAGGCCGCCTACTTCCTGGGCCGCACCGAATTCATCGGCCTGCCCTGACCCTGGAGCCTGGATTGTTCAGAAAGAAACGCAGCAGATCGGCCCCGGCGAAGCCGTCGGGCCCGTGGCCGGACAGGCCCGCCGACGACATCCCCCAGATCGATCTCGGCGCGCCCGTCCCGTTCACCTCGAACCTGGCCCACTCCCCGCGGGGCACGTACACCAAGGAAGATCGGGACCAGGACAACTACGACCGCGACATGGACTTCTTCGAGACGCTCTTCCGGGCCTTCTACAACACCGAGACGGGGGAGCGGGACGACCGGCTGGGCACCGGCATCCTCTACGGCCTGATGAGCAGCGACAAGAAGGACTACGAGTACCTGATCGACACGGTCACCGAAGACCAGATCCAGGCCCTGATCGACGAGGGGGCCACCTCCGGCCGCTACCGCACGACCCCGCAGCTGTACGCGCCGGCCGAGGCGATGACGCAGGGCGACTACTGGCACCTCCAGAACGACCGCCACGTGTTCGACCCCACCCAGTTCGCGAAGCGGATGCGGCGGCTGGTCGTCAACGTCACCACCCAGGAGCACGCCCTCACCCTCGCCAAGGCGCTCACCCACCTCTTCGACGACCCCGACATGGGGCCGCTCTTCCACAAGCTGAAGGTGTTCCTGTCCACCGAGCCCACCGGCGACGACCTCGCCAAGAACGACAAACTCGTCCTCTACTACCTCCTCGGCGGCAACCCCGGCGACTTCACCGACTGGATGGGCGAGGCCCTGCTCGACCACATCGCCGCGAACCTGCCCCCCGAAGCGGGCAAGCTGGTGGCCAGCCCCTTCTACTCCCGGGTGGCCGAGGCCGTCTCGTGGTCGGAGGAGCCCGAACACCACATGCCCGGCGCGGAGGGGGTGAGCTTCACCGACAGCCGGGCCGCCGCCATCAAGAGAGTCCTCGACGACGCGGACGCCGAGCCCGTCACCAGCGGTGAAGACCTGGCCAAGCGGGTCTTCAGGGTCTTCGAGGAGATGGGCATCCCGTCGCTGGAACGCCACCGCCACCTGGATCCGAGCTAGCGGCCCAGGAACTCGGTCCGGCCGAAGAAGAACGCCACCTTCAGCCGGTCGGACCCGAGTTCCGCCGCCAGCTCGGCCACCGGACCCTCGACGGGCGCGGTTCTGCCGCCGTACTCGGCGGTGAACAGCGTGACCAGCCCCTCCTCCAGCCGCCCGGCCCGCTCCCGGAACCCCGGGTGGGCGAGCAGGTGCAGGAAGGCGTGGACCATCAGGTCCTTCTCCGCCGCCGGTACGTGCGCCTCCCGCCCCGGGCCGTGGGAGGCGTCCCGGGTGATCAGCTTTTTTATGCGTCCGGCCAGCTCACGGTCGGTCTCCAGCATCGTCGGGTCGCCGCCGAGCATCGTCACGTAGGCCGCCTGGGCCGCCTCGCCGCCGGGCAGTCCGCGCGAGTCGCGGACGCGGGAGCCGTAGTCGTAACCGTCGTACAGCGGGCCCTCGTAACGGCCGCCGGGGAACTCCGCGCGGAGCGCGGCCTGGATCGCCGAACCCAGAGCGGCGGCCTCGATCGGATCGAGAAACGTGTCCGGGGCCGCCGCGAGCCGCCGGTCGACCTCCCGCGAGACCCACGCGTGACCGGCCGGTTCGATCGGCCAGGCGACCGGCCCGGGAAGGGTGAGCGTGGTGGGGAACACCGCCTCGGTCCAGCCGCTCACGGCCAGCACCTCGCGCTCGAACGCGTCCTCGTTCGGCTCGGTGGAGCGGCGGGGGGCGTAGCCGATGAGCCGGGCCAGCGCCGGTCGCCGCTGGTAGTCGCCGGACTTCCGGGCGAGCAGGTGAAGGGCGTGGAGCAGCCAGGCCTGGGCGGGCAGAGCCAGCTGGGCGACGGTGGCCCACTGCGAACCGAACGGCGCGCCGGCCTCCGACAGCCGCGCCTCCAGGGTCCGGAACGCCGCTTCCGCGCCGCCGCGCAGGAGTTCGGCCAGGTCGTCGCCGGAGGAGCCGCGCTTGGTCTTGGTCAGGGTCATTTGTCGTCCTTCTTCTTCGGCAGGGCGATGTACGAGGTGTCGCCCAGGAAGAAGGCCAGGTAGCAGTTGGTGGTGCCGACGGTGGCCCGGATCTTCTCGGCGTAGACGCCCGCCGTGCCGTAGCCCGTCTTGACGTACTCCTCGTGGGGCTCGGGGAACGGCGGGTCCATGCCGAGGACCCTGCGGCCGAACTCCTCGTCGCGGGCGACCTCCTTCTCCAGCATCAGGAAGAGGTCCTTCGTGATCATGTCGGTGAAGCCCTCGGTCATCACCTGCTTGTAGCCGATCTCGCCGATCATCTCGGTGAAGTCGGGATGGGTGACGCGGTGCAGGAACTCGTGGATGATCGTGCGGGCCAGCCGCCAGCGCCAGGTGCCCCGGGCCGTCTGCTCCGGGTTGGGATAGAACGGCGGCACGCTGATCGTCTCGGTCTGGTGGTTGTGCGAGGCGGTGTTCGCCAGCAGCAGCTCGACCTTGGCCGCGGTCGCGCGGTCCTTGAGCATCTCCTCGTAGATGGACTCCAGCACCTCCTCGTCGCGCTGCCGCGAGGGGTCGAAGTCGCAGGCGGTGAACGGGGCGTTGTAGTTTTCGCCCCAGCCGACGATGGCGCCCCGGTTGCGCATCCAGTTCATCAGGCTGTCGTGGGTGACCTGCTTCTCGTGGGTGCTGCGCAGGCTGTCGGCGTACCGGAACCCCGAGTGGTAGGGGCTCTGGGTGTTGGCCAGCACGAAGAGCCACAGCTTGTCGCCCACGAACTTCTGGAGCAGGTCGGCCACACCCTTCAGCTCCTCGAAGTCGACCGGTTCGAGCTTCTGGTCCTTGGGCGGGGTCCACTGCTCGGCGAACCGGTCGAGGACCTTGCCGAGCTCCTCCTTCATGCTCCGGCGCAGCTCCTTCTCCTTGAGCGGCCCGATCGTGGACTCGTCGCTGTCCACCTTGGTCCGGCCGGGGAAGTAGAGCGGCCGAAGCCTCTGTACGGCATCCTCGCCCGGCCGCTCCCGGTTGAGCAGGTGCGCGGCCATCCAGCCGCCCCGCATCACGACCTCCCGCTCGAACGCCCCGTTCTCGTCACCGGGCAGGATCAGCTCCTTGGCCGCGACGGCGACCCTGACCAGGCCGAAGGCGATGCTTTCCCCCCAGAGGCCGAGCTCCCGCACCGTGGTGGCGTTGCGGGCGTACACGGTGAGCGCGTGCATCAGCCAGGTGAGCTGCGCGGGCTTCAACCTCTGCACCGCCCACACGCCGAAGTCGCCGCGGAGCCCGCCCGTGGCGAAGAAGAGACTCTGGACGTGCTCGGCGCGGGTGTCGTTCTCGATCGCCTTGGCCACCTCGGTGTAGTCGATGATCGCGACCAGCCCCGACCCCCCGACGACGTAGTCGGGCCGCCGTGACACCGGGTTCCGCGAGACGATCTGACGGTCGTCGTCGCCGGTCTTCTTCGGTTCCTCCTTGCGACCGCTCTGGTCGTCCTTCTCGGAGAGCAGGTCGCGCTGTTGGGGCTCGGTGCTGTTCCGTTTGCTCACATTGAGCGGGGCAGGGTCGTCTCCCGTCTGGGAGTCCTTCCTCTGCCTGTTCTTGCTGCCGGTGCGTTTGATCACTGCTTCTCCCTTGCGCCGCAGGCGAGGACCGTTCCAAGCCGGGCGGAGAAGCCGCCTGATGGCTGCGATCTTGGGTGTACGCGTACATGCTCCACCCCTGATCACAGCCGTCAAACTAACCAATAGGCGATATGTCCGTCGCTCACGCCTTGCCGCAGAGCGCCGTGACGGTCACCGTGACGTTGCCGTTGGTGTTGTTGACCGGGAACAGCACGCTGACCGCGTCATCGAGCGCCCCACCGGCCTGCGAGAACGGCCGCGCCCACGCGACGGAGTGAGGGTTGAGCAGCGGCACGAATTGAGCGGAGACCTGATAGTCCGAGTCGAACATGACCTTCCCGGCCGGGCACCGGGCGATCGTCGTGCCGGCCGTGTTGGCCGGATACTTATTGGTCGCCACGACCTTCTGCAACCCGGAGATCCCATCGACGCCTGGCACACCCCGCTCACCGGGCGGCCCCTGGAGTCCTTGCTGACCTGGGGAACCTTGCGGGCCGGGGGAGCCTTGGGGACCGGGTTCGCCCTTTGCTCCAGCGACGCCTTGTTCACCGGTTAGGCCCTGTTCGCCCTGGGGTCCTGCCGCGCCCTGCGGGCCGAGTTCGCCCTTCGCCCCGGCCGGGCCTTGCTCACCCGTCAGGCCCTGTTCGCCTTGCGGGCCGGGGTCGCCTTTCGCGCCCGTGAGGCCCTGCGGGCCAGGTTCGCCCTTCGTGCCATCGGCGCCCTGCTCACCTCTTGTGCCCTGTTCGCCCTGGGGTCCGGTGGCTCCTTGGGGGCCGGTCTTGTTCCAGGTGATCTCTCGGTAGCCCGAGGGGCAGGTGCCCACGGTGGGCGAGGTGGTCGGTACCGGGCGCAGCATCGTCTCCTCGATCGTGCCCGGTACGCGGAGGACCCCGTCGACGCCCACGCAGGCGGTGATCTGGGTGTCGTCGGCGACCGCGACCGCCACCCCGGCACCACCGGCGACCAGCCCGGCGGCGCTTCCCACGGTCAGCCACATGGCCCGTTCTCTCCGTCGACGCATGGCCATCCATCCCCTGTGAGAGTCAAGTCGGCGGCTCACGTTAGGGGGCGGCGGGGCGGGAGATCGTCCACCTGGCGGTGCCGGGAGGTCATCCGCCAGGTTGATCATCCGTCCCGGGCCTCCGGGACAGGTGTCAGTTCGGGGCCGAGGCGAGCTGGTCGCGCAGGCGGCGGCACTCGCGGGCGAAGCGGCTCCGGCCCCGGCCGGCGGCGTAGGCCGTGATCGCGGGGATCTCCTCGCGCGCGCCGACCCATGCCGCCACGTCGGTGGCGAAGACGATCGCCTCCGAGACCGGGGCGGGGATGCGCTCGCCGTCCCGGGGGATCAGCTGCGGCAGGAGCGGACGCAGGATGTCCCACACCTGGCGGGGCGCGCCCGCGTGGGCGAGCTCGGCCAGCGCCTCGAACAGCCGGTCGACCTTCAGGCACTCCCGCTGGAGCAGCACGCCGAAGTGCCTGCCGAGCGCCTCGGCCGGGAGCGCGTCGCGGGCGGCCAGGCTCAGCATGAGCTGGATCACCCGGTCGGTCGACACCGAGGACAGGAGGAGACCGAGGATGACGGCCGTCGCGTCACCCGTCGGACCGTCGGTGGCGACGATGTCCCGGACGGTGTTGACGGACATGGCCGGGTACTCCCACGACGCCATGGCGTAGGGCAGATAGTTGACCGACGCCACCTCCCGATGCGACGGCACGATCGAGGCATACCACTTCAGCAGGTCGTCGAACTCGCCATGGGTCCGCCCCTTCGGCGTCGCCAGCAGCACCTCGTCGATCAGCCGATGCCCTGTGGACGTCGCCGCCCGCAGCACCGGACGCAGTCGCCGGTCACCGGGGTAGGACATGGAGACCCACTCGAACCCGGCCACCGGGTCGGGCATGCCGTCACCGGCCAGCCACTCGGCCGCCGCGCGTCCCGCCGCCGAATCGACCTTCGCGGCGCGTCCGGCCGCCACCGGGTGGGCGCCTCTCGGCAGGCGCACCAACGCCTGGGCCAGGTCGGCCGGAAGCGGTTCGACGCCCGCCTCGGCGCAGGCCTCCAGCCGGTCGACCAGCACCTCCGGATCGAGATGCCCGTTGTCGAGCGTCGGCGTCGCCAGCAGAACGGGCGGCATCGCGTCGGCACGCAGCGCGCCGAGAAGCTCGTCGAACCGGTGGAGCAGGAACAGATGCAGCGGCGGCACCCGCCCCGCCTCCGGCAGCCGCCCGCCCCCCCGCCACACCTGCCCGGAATCGGCCCATGGCCCGGGCGGAAGTGCACGGCCCATGTGCGCGTGACTGAAGGAGGGGAAAGGCACGGGTCCGTCAATGAACTCCTCGACGAACTCCTCGACCTCCTCCTCGCCCTGGCTCAGCTCGTTGACGACGCCCGCCTCCGATCGGGCTTCATCCACGCCGTAGACGAGCCCCGGCGCGTCGATCGGCCAGTAAGCGGCAAGGCCAAGGTGCGAAACAGAGGTAACGGTCAGGCTCCAGCCATCCGCGTCGGTGTCGGTGTCGGTGTCGGTGTCGGCGTCGTCCTTGGCGGTGGAGTGGTGGCTGAGCGGGATGGTTTCGATTTGGGTGGTGTGGGGGCGGGTCGTTGCTGGCAGCGCCCGCAGGGTGTTCGGGTGTGGGCTGGGCGCGTAAGCCTCGGGGTCGGCGGAGAAGGCGACGATGTCTCCGGTGAACGTCCACCGGGTGGGGTCTGCCTTTCGGCGGCGCTTGGTGGCGATCAGGATGTGGTCGTGGTGGGCGTCTGGCTGCCACGTCATGGGCTTCGGCTGTTCCGTGGTCGCGCCCGGGGTGATCAGTTCGGCCGACAGGGCCTTGATCCAGTCGCGTGGGTCGGTCCACACGTCAGGGCGGAGAGACCACCTCGTGCGGTCCTGGCGGCGGTGGAGTTCCTCGCGCAGAGCCTCGCGGTCGCCCGTCGCGCGGGTGACGAACGCGGCCAGCCAGCGTTCGGCCGTCGTCCAGGCCCGGGTCGCCTCGATGGAGGTGGAGATCGTCGGCTCGGGGAACGGCCTCGGCGCGGCGACCTCCGGCAGCGGCGGGAAGGTCACGACGGGCCGGGGTTCCTCGGGCAGCTTCTCACCGCGGTAGTGGGCCGCCAGGCGGGCGTTCAGGCCGGAGGGCAGTGACTCGATCGCGTCGGCGACCAGTGAACCGTCGGGCACGTGCTTGATGGTGAGGAAGGCCGCCTTCGCCTGGACGTCGAACGACGTGTGCCCGTAGGCCGTCACCAGCGCCGGGACGAACTCCTCGGCCGCCGACGGGGTCCGCTTGAGCTCGGCGTCGAGCCACCGCAGCCCGGTCATGGCCAGTTTCGCCTCCTGGCGGAACACCAGCGCCTCGACCGCCTCGACCAGGTCGGCCCGGTCGATCGGGAACAGGCGTTTGACCTGCTTGGCGGCGAGTTCGGCCACCGTGCCGGGGGCCGCCGGCAGCAGACGCAGGTAGTCGCGGAGGCGGCCGGCGGTCTCCTCGGCAGTGGGGTCGAGGAGGTCGTGGAGGCGGACGAAGAAGCGGAGGTCCTGCGCCTCGCCGCCGCGCAGGAAGCGGCTGACGCAGCCGTCGATGGCCTGGTCACGGGGGAGTTCGTTGCGGACGCGGGCGAGCCAGCGGGTCGGGGCGGGGGTGAGCCTCTCGTCGCGCAGTTCGCGGCCCGCGCCTTCGGCGACGAAGATCCGGGGGAGGAGACGCGCGGTCAGCGGGTCGGCGGGGTGGGTCATCATCCGCAGCCAGGCGGTCACGAGCGGGTCGTGGTCGGGCGGCTCGGCGTCCGAGGAGCGCAGCAGCGCCACGGCCAGCGGCGCGAAGCGGTCGTCGGGGCGGCGGATGCGCCGCGCCAGCCGGGTGGCGACGTCGCGCCGCCACTCGATCGGCCGGGTCTCGGCGATCTGGACGGCGTCGGCGAGGTTGACGTCGACGCCCCAGCGGCGGTTGACGTCGCGGCTGGTGACGTAGGAGACGACGGCGGCCGGGCCGGTGATGGTGCCGAGGCCGGCGAGCAGCAGGGCGGCGGCCCGGCTGTCGAGCATGTCGTCGATCTCGACGCCCGTCTCCCACTCCACCTCCCAGTCGGGGTCCTCGCCCGCGAGCATCTCGTCGGCGAGGTCGGCCCGCAGCTCCTTCACCCGGCCGGGCAGCTCGCGGCCGATCTCGCCGCGCTCGGCCTCGGTCATGGCGAGCAGCCGGTCGCGCAGGTCGCGGATCCGGTTGTCCCTGATCAGCTCGACGATGTCGGTCACAGCGTGACCTCCACGTCGGCGTCGACGCGGGCGGCGATCCGGGCGGCCAGCACGTGTTTGCACGGCCCCCGCGACCCGCGATGGTCCCACCACCACGGGCAGGTGCACGACCCGTCGGTCAGCGACACCTCCCGCAGCCCGCCCGACGTGTGGACGGTCGCCGTCTCGCCGCTCAGTCGCACGGCGCCCGCCTCGACCAGGGCGCGGGCCGACGCCAGACGCGGGTTGAGCCGGGTGACGTGGACGCTGTCGTAGGGGAGCTCCCGGTGGAAGTGGGCCGCCTCGGACAGGTCGTAGCCGACGCGACCGGCCACCCCGAGCTGGGTGAGCGCCGCCTTGACCCGGTCGGCGGACAGGCCCGACCGGTCGGCGAGCAGGCCGATCTCGACCTCGGGCTCGAAGTTGAGCAGCATGCCGACCACGTCGGCGTCCTGTTCGGCCTGGTCGGAGGACAGGTCGTCGAGGACGGCCCCCTCGCCGGAGAACCCGCGCCAGCGCTCGGGCGACAGGGTCAGCGTGTAGCGCATGCCGGGCAGTTCGAGCTCCCACGCGCTGGAGGCGGCCTCCGTGGGGCCGTACACCCTGAGGGTCTTGGCGAAGCGGAGCAGCGGTAACAGGGTGGCGAGCCGGTGGGTCCCGCCCAGGTAGACCGACCCGGCCGTCTCGCGGTCGGAGACGCGCAGCTCACGGCCCGTCTGGATGACCCACACGTCGGCCCTCTTGGGCAGGCCGCGCAGGAACCGGACGGCGGACATCCCGGCCGACTCGCCCCGCTGGTCCATGCCGGCCGCGATGACCTGCACTTCGGCGAACCCACGCAGCCACCGCTCGGGCAGCGGCACCTTCTTCTCCACCACCGCGCCGTCGAACGTGGTCACCACCAGCTCGTCGGCCCCCACCCCGAGGTGGAGCGGGTCACGCCCGCCGACCCGCGCCAGCGCCTCGCGCAGCGGCGGGTTCACGTCGACGTTGGTGGTGCCCCGGTCGAACACCTCGCCGTCGAGCGCGCCGCCCAGCAGGTCGAGCTGGGCGTAGACCCCGCCGCACGCCGAGAACGACTCGAACCTCAACCGGTCGCCGTTGCAGGTGACGACCGGATCGCGCACCCAGCTCGGCCGCGCCTGCGCCTGGTGGTAGCGCGCCAGCGCGACGTCGGCCACCCCGAGCAGCGCCGCCGCCGCGGGCGCCGCCTGGGTCACCAGACCACTGAAGAATTTGGGGGCGACGGCCGGACCGGAAAGGGCCCGGCCGCCGGAGGTGGAGAGCCCGAGTCGCCCGTCGACGAGAGAGGAGGGCGCGGCGTAGCTGTACGCCTGCGTCGCTGAGGTCATGCCCCCGGACCCTAGGCACCCCGACCGACAAACCCACGAAACCCCAGGCCAGCACCGAGCTCCCGGCTCGCCCACGCCGCCGATGGGCGGGTTCTGGCCGAGGTCCCGCACCTCGACCCGGTCAACGTCACCGGTGAGAACCCGCAGGCCATCGCGGCCGAACTGGCGGCTCTGGCCGGAGTCGCCGACGCGCCCTGGCCGGCCTCGCGGGCCATGGCGATGGCCGTCGTCGAGGGCCGCACCGGAGCGCGGCTGGACCAGGACTGGTTCGACCGAACTCATCTGGCCGCCCTCATTGACGAGCCCGAATAAGCGCGCCGTCCCTTATCTCCGAATTCATCGAACCGGAAATGTCGGCACATAAGACGGAGCTCAAGACGAATTCATCTGACCCCGAGCACCTCTTGGCGGTTGAGCTAGTTTGGATGGCATACAGGGGAGGTCGGAATTGCAGCACATCCGTGTTTCCGACGCTGAGCGCGACCGCGCCTGCGCCATTCTGCGTGAGCACTACGCCGTCGGGCGGCTCGACGACCAAGAACTGTCGACGCGGCTCGCCGCCGCTCACACGGCTGTCACCTGGGGCGATCTCAACGATCTGATGTACGACCTGCCGGCGCTGCCCGGCATGCCCCTGGCCCCGGCGGCCTACCCGCCCCCGCCACAACCGGTCGCCTACGCGCCTCCGCCGGTCCACTATCCGCAGATGCCCCCACCGATGCCCGCGCCCGATCCGGGCAGGGGCTACCGGCTGGCCGCGGGGTTCAGTTTCGTCCTGGGGTTCGCGACCTTCGGCATCATGTGGATCCCGTCGGTGATCTTCGCAATCCTCGCCGCGAGGGCCAAGGAGCGCGGTCAGCGCGACCCGAACACCGTGCGGACGATCGCCGCCGTGACCGCGGCGGGGCTGCTGGCGGCGCTGGTGCTGCTGCCCGCCGGGTTCGACCGCGACGACGACGAGGGGCCGGGAGGGCGTGCTCCCATGGAGATGTTCGACCCGGCGCACAACGTCGTCCTGGAGGTCAAGGCCGATCAGCGGAGCGCCTCCGCCGCCGAGATGGTGGTGACCACGGACGACGAGGAGACCACTCAGGAGAACGTGCTGCTGCCGATCCGGAGACCCATCCACGTCGACAGCCTCGACGACCTGTCCCTCACCGTGACACCGGACGGCGATGTGCGACTGACCTGCCGGATCATCGTGGACGACACCGAGATCAAGGAAAGCCTGCCCAAGCGCGGAGAACCCTGCAAGGTCACTTACGACGACTGATCCCGACAACGGGTCAGCCAGCTGTCGATCTCGGCCAGCGGCGCCGGGTCGACCGCGTAGAGCCGTCTGGTCCCCTCGGCCCGCACGGTCGCGAAGCCGTTCTCGCGGAGCACGCGCAGGTGCTGGGACACCGCCGGCTGGGTGATGCCGAACTCCTCCTGGACGATCGCCCCCACCTCCCCGGCGGACTGTTCCCCGTCGGCGAGCAGTTCGAGGATCCGCCGCCTGACGGGATCTCCCAGGACGTCGAAAGCGTGCATGGCCACTACCTTATATAAGTGGCCACTGATATGAACCGCATGCCCTTCCCGGCCGAGCTGACCGACGCCCAGCGGCAGGCCGTCGACCGCATCACCGCGGGCCCGCGCGGCGGGATCTCCGGCCCGTTCGTGCCGCTGCTGCGCAGCCCCGAGCTGATGACCCGGCTCCAGCTCGTCGGGGAGACGATCCGGTTCGGCGGCGTGCTCGACGAGGACCTCGTCGAGGTGGTCGTCCTCACGGTGGCCCGCCACTGGGACCAGCCCTACGAGTGGGCCTTCCACCACCCGATAGCGCTGGCCAAGGGCGTGCCCCCGGAGGACGTCGAGGCCATCGCCCGCCGTGAGCGCCCGTCAGGCGACCGCATCGCCGCCCTGTGGGATCTCATCGACGAGTTGCAGCGGACCAAGGAGGTCGCCGACCCGACGTACATGACAGCGGTGTCGTTCTTCGGCGAGGAAGGGGTGGTGGCGGCGGTCGCGACGGCCGGCTACTACACGACGCTGGCCATGGTCATGAACACCGCGCGGACTCCGCCGCCGGAGGGCGGCGCCGCGCTTCAGTGAGGGGTGCCCGGCGGCCACACGCCGACGTTGAGGAATTGGTGGGCGTACGAGTACGCGACCAGCTGACTTCGGTTGGAGCAGGCGAACTGATCGAGGAGCTTGCTGATGCGTTCTGCCACGGTGTAGCGGCTGAGATGCATCTCGCGGGCGATCCGGGTGGTCGTGTAACCCCGGGCCAGCATGACGATCAGCCAACGGTCGCGATCATTTATCAGGTCGTCGTACGCAAGATCCATTCTGACTCCTCGCGTGATCGCTTGCTTGTCCGAGCGTAGGAATGCGCGCTTAACCGCCGGTATTGCGAGGCCTTGCGGCCGGTTTGCCCATCAGGATCGACGTGTAGAGCTGCTTGAGCACGGGGCTGGGGTCGATGCCCAGATCGGCCGACAGCCGGATGCGGACGGCCTCGAACTGCGCGAGCGCCTCGGGTGTCCGGCCGCAGCGGGCCAGCGCGGTCATCCGGGCGGCGATCAGGCGTTCCCTGGCGGGGAAGAACGGGGCCAGGTCGTCGAGGCGGTTGAGGACCTCGACGTAGCGGGCCCGTTCGATCTGGAGCTCGGCCCAGTCCTCGTTGACGGTCAGGTGGAGTTCGGTCATCCGGCCGACCGCGTGGTCGAGCAGCGGCACGCCGGTGAACTCGGCCAGCGGACGGCCCCGCCACAGGGCCAGGGCGCGGTCGAGCAGGGTCAGCGCCGCGTCGCCCGCGCCCCGGCGGCGCATCTCGCGACCGGCCGCCGCGAGGTCGCGGAAGCGCAGGAGGTCGAGCTCGTCGCGCTGGGCCTCCAGGCGGTAGCCCCAGCCCTCGAAGGTGATCCGATCGCCGAGGCGTTTGCGCAGCTCGGAGACGTACACCTGGAGGTTCTTGCGGGCCGTCGCCGGTGGGCGGCCGGACCAGAGGGAGTCGATGAGGTGCTCGGTCGGGACGACCTCGTTGGGGTTCGACAGCAGGATCGCGGCCAGCAGCCGGGACTTGCGGGCGCTGATGTGGACGGGCGTGCCGCCGGTGCGGATGTCGAGCGGGCCGAGCACGCGGGTGTCCAGGGCGGGCGCCCTGGTCGGGGCGCCGAGCAGCAGGAACCCGGTCAGGTCGATGCGGGTGGTGGCGCGGTGCAGGCTCCGGACCATCGCCAGGGTGGCCATCGAGACGTCGTCCACCCCGGCTTTCGACTCGAACCAGCGCCAGTCGCCGTCGGGGTTGACCTCCAGGAACACCGGGCCGTCGGTGGTGAGCAGGAAGTCGAAGGCCCCGTACCGCAGGCCCCACAGGTCGGCCAGGCGGGCCACCGCCTCGGCCACGTCGGCGGGGGCCGGGACCGGGGTCACGGTCACCGAGTCCTCGTCGCGCCAGATCGCGGCGGGTGACGGCTTCTCGACCTGGAAGGCCCTGACCTCGCCGTCCACGTGGTAGACCCGCAGCTCGGCGGTGTGCTCGACGTACTCCTGGACGATCATCGGCACGTCGCGCGGGTGGAAGGCGGTCCGGTCGGCGATCTCCGGGAAGACGCCTTCGAGCAGACCCGGTTCGGCCTCGACGAAGTGCCGGTTCAGCGCCTTGACGATCACCTTCCGGCCGGGGAACGGCGCGCCGGCGGGGTCGGTGGTCACGATCGTGCGCGGCACCCGGATGCCGGCCTTCGTCGCGCCGTCGAGCTGGGCCAGCCTGCCGGGGTCGAGGCCGTCGGGGATGCGTACCGAGGAGAGGGCCGTGACCTGGTCGACCAGGGCGACCCACGACTCGGCGCGGAACAGGGAATGGGCGTCGCCGCCCGCGTACATCCCGAAGTGACGCACCCAGGTCACCGTGGGCAGGATGCGGCGGCCGTCGATGGTGAGGGAGCCGTCTTCGTGGCGGGTCAGCGCCGCCACCGAACCGGCGTCGATGCGGACGCTCGGCACGCCCAGCGTGCGCAGGCCGCGTTGCAGACCGGCGAACTCCCCCATCCCCGCGCGGTCGGCCAGCACCACGCAGGGGAACGCGGTCCGGGGGTCGGTGTCGTCGGGAAGCCGCCAGTTCACGCCGTGCGTCGCCACCGGCATCCGCAGGGTGTACGAGCCCGTGTCCATGCGCCGATGGTGTTCTCATCAGGCCCGGCGGCACAATCAGGCCTCTGCCGTTCGGCATAAGCCCACTTTCGTGGGGTTGTCGGCCCTACTGATCACAAGCCCATACTCAAGCCACAACCCGCTCCGAGAGACAGAGGGTGGAGTATGGCCGTGTCGAGTGACGTGGTGACGGCCACGGGGCTGACCAAGCAGTACAAGGGAATGAGCCGGGCCGCGGTGGACGACGTGTCCTTCGACATCGCGCGCGGCGAGACCTGCGGACTGCTCGGCCCCAACGGCGCCGGTAAGACGAGCCTCATCAAATTGATCTGCGGTGTCACCGCTCCGACCTCGGGCGACATCCGCGTGTTCGGTGTCGACCCGATCCGCCAGCCGGTCGAGGCCAAGAGCGGCATCGGCGCGATGCACCAGACCGCGCCGTTCGACATGATGCTTCCCGCACTCGACAACCTGCACATCGCGGCCAAGTTCCGCGGCCTGAAGTGGCGCGCCATCGAGCCGTGGGCGATGGAGGTGGTCGAGTTCCTCGGCCTGACCGAGGCCCTCGACCGCATGTGCTTCCAGCTCTCCGGTGGCCAGCGCCAGCGCCTCCAGCTGGTCAGGGCCCTGCTCAGCATCCCCCAGCTTTTGA
Source organism: Herbidospora cretacea (assembly GCF_001570605.1). Taxonomy (GTDB): domain Bacteria; phylum Actinomycetota; class Actinomycetes; order Streptosporangiales; family Streptosporangiaceae; genus Herbidospora; species Herbidospora cretacea. The sequence goes on from NZ_BBXG01000030.1 coordinate 37,597, forward strand.
TCCTCGACGAGCCGTCGGCCGGTCTGGACGTCGCCGGCCGCCGCCAGGTCGAGAAGTTCGTCACCTGGCTCCGCGAGGAGCACGGCGTCACCATCCTGTGGACGACCCACCACATCGAGGAGCTGGAGCGCAACTGCCAGCGCGTCCTGGTCATCAACAAGGGCCGGGTCGTGCGGTTCGCCAAGCCCCGCGAGATCGTCGAGGAGTTCGGCAGCACCCACGTCCAGGTCACCGTGGAGGACGCGCTGGCCAGGGAGATGGTGGCCGACTGGGCGCGCGGCGCCGGACACGAGACCTCGACCGGTGAGAACGAGGTGCGCATCCACGGGGCCAAGGCCCAGGAGGTGCTGCCCGCGCTCGCCGGGCTGGCCATCACGGGCGTCTCGACCGTGTCCGACTCGCTCGAAGAGGCGTTCCTGCGGATGACCGAGAAGGCCCCGGAGCCCGAGGAGGCGACGGCGTGAGCACCCCCACCGACCGGCTGACATTCCAGCACAAGCCGCCCGCGCCCGGGACCGCCCGGCAGGCCGACCTGGGGGCCGTGGTCTACCGCGAGTGGGCGCTGCTGGCCCGCAACCGGGTCTACCTGATCCTCGGCCTGGCCCCGATGCTCATCTACTTGCTGCTGGTCAACACCTCGCTGAGCAACCTGGTGCAGACCGTCGAGTACAAGGGCCTGGCCGTCGGGTTCGCGGTGTTCCTGCTGCCGATGACGCTGGGCATGTCGGTCGTCAGCGCGGCCGGCACCTCGGCCATGGCGATCTTCCAGGAGGAGATGAGCGGGGTGGCGACGCAGCTCTGGTCGTACCCGCTCAGAAGGTCCCGCTTCCTGATGGGCAAGATGATCGCCGGGGTGTCGCTGGTGCTGGGGCAGAGCCTGCTCGGCCTGGTCGCCGCCGTGTTGATCTTCGAGTTCCCGTTCGACCTGGAGGGCTGGCTGGCCCTGCTGGTGACGCTGGCGCTCGCCTCGCTGGCGATCAACGGGCTCTATCTGGCGGCGGCCATCACGGTCACCGACTACCAGGCCTTCATGGTCGGCTCGAACCTGTCGCTGCCGGTCCTCGTGTTCAGCGCGCCGTCGATGTACACCTACGACAGCATGCCGACGGTGCTTCAGTGGTTCTCCCACGTCAACCCGCTGACCTACGCCATCAACGGCATGCGTGACGCCAGCCTCTTCGGCTTCGGCGAGGCCGGGCGCGACATGGTCATCCTGGCCGTGATGGCGATCGTCGGCTACACGATCGGCGGCCGGGCGCTGCTGAGCCGGGCCCGCAACATCTGATCCCGAGGGGGCGAGACGATGTCCAGAACCACGTGGCTGCAGTCGGCCGCCGACGCCTCGAAGGTGCTGCTCCCCGGCACCGACCGGGCGGTCGGACCGGCCCGGACGCTGGAGATGGCCGGGCGCGCCGCCCCGCTGGTCGGGATCACCCGGGTGGCCGACATCACCCGGCTCGACCACATCGGCATCCCGACCTTCCAGGCGATCCGGCCGGCCTCGCGGACCCTGGCGGTCTCGCAGGGCAAGGGGGTCACCCCTGACCTGGCGAAACTGTCGGCGATGATGGAGTCGATCGAGCTCTGGCACGCCGAGCAGCCGATGGACGCGCTCACCGTCTCGCCCCCGAGGGAGCTCCACCTCGGCTACGACGTGAAGGCCCTGCCGCTGTCGTCGCCGACCATCCTGCACGAAGGGCTGCCCATCGCCTGGGTCACCGGCCGATCACTCGTCGACGGCGCGGAGACCCTCGTGCCGAGGGACACGGTCGCGTTCCGGCTCACCCGCAGGACGGGCTGGAACGCCCCGGTGTTCTTCGAGTCGACCAACGGCCTGGCCAGCGGCAACACCCTCGTCGAGGCCACCCTGCACGCCCTCTACGAAGTGGTCGAACGCGACGCGGTGACCGGCTGGCTGACCGGCAAGGACAAGGGCGAGATCGTCGACGCCCTGTCCATGGGCTCACCGGTCATCGACGTGCTGTGCGAGCTGATGGCCCGCGCCCGCGTCACGATGGAGTGCCGGGCGGTGCCCTCGCCCACCGGGCTGTCGGTGTTCGTCGTGCGGATCACCTGCGACGACTACCCGCCGCCCTTCATGGGCTACGGCTGCCACCTCAGCGCCGAGATCGCGCTGTCCCGGGCGATCACCGAGGCGGCGCAGTCACGGCTGGCCTACATCTCCGGCGCCCGCGACGACCTCAAGGCCGGAGCGCAGAAACAGCTCGCCACCGACTATCCGGCCCTGGTCGAGGGCGGCGCCGGGATCCAGGAGACGCCCGCGCGCGGCACCCTCGTCGACGACCTCGACGACGTCGTCAAACGCGCCGCCGTCGCCTTCGGGCACGCCCCCATGGTGGCCGACCTGACCCGCGCGGACATCGGGGTCCCGGTGGCCCGCGTGCTGGCCCCCGGCAGCCGCGTCATCCCGGAGGTGTTCTGACATGAAGGTCGTCGTCTACACGGGGCCGACCCTGTCGGCCGACGACGTGCACGCCGTCCTGCCCGAGGCCGTGGTCGTGCCCCCGGCCGCCCGGGGCGACCTGCTCAAGGAGGAGTGGAGCCGGGACGACACCGCCGTCATCATCGACGGCTACTACCGCGAGCGGCTCTCCGTCGGGCACAAGGAGATCCTCTGGCTGCTCAACGAGGGCGTCCACGTCATCGGCGCGGCCTCCATGGGCGCGCTCCGGGCGGCCGAGCTCTCCCCGTTCGGGATGAACGGGGTGGGCGAGGTGTACGAGATGTTCTCCTCCGGCGCGGTCGACGGCGACGACGAGGTCGCCGTGCTGCACGGCCCGGCCGAGCACGGCTACCGGGCGACCACGGTCGCCCTGGTCAACCTGCGGCACGGCGTCGCCCAGGGGACCGTCGACCCGGAGGCCGGGGCGCGGATCGTCGCCGCCGCCAAGGCCCGGCCGTTCACCCACCGGTCGTGGGAGGAGTTGCGCGACGCCCTCGATCCGGCCGACCGCGCGGCGCTGGCCGTGCTGAGAGACGAGAAGCACGACGTCAAACGGCTCGACGCCCTCGCCGCTCTGAATGAGGTCGGCGGCGAGCGGCCCGACGTCGCCGGGGCCTGGTCGGCCGACATCGCGCTGACCGGCATCACCCACTACGAGGCGCTGAAGTGGCGGGCGACCCGGGACCTCGACGTCATGAACGCCGCCCGGCTGTTCGCCCCCGAGTATCCGGACCTGCACGCCGCCGTCCTGGACGGCCTGCTGGCCGAGTTCGGCGGCGAGTCCTACACGCGCGAGAAGCTGGGGGTGTACGGCGACGAGCTGCCCCCCGAACTGGAGGCCTGGCTGGCCCCCGCCGAGCGGGACCTTCCCCTCGCCGAGCGGCTGAGGCTCGTCATGATCCGGGTCTGGCCCGTCTGGCAGTCGGAGGACTGGCGGCGGGCCGTGCTCGACCGGCTGCGCGCCCACCCGAACTGGGACGAGTGGTCCGGCCTGCTCGTCGCCGCCAAGCTCGCCCGCGCCACCACCAAGGCCGGCACTCCGCCGCCGGAGTTCTGCGCCCGGCTGTTCCTGCGCCACTGGAAGACCGCGACGCCGCAGGTCGAGATGGCCCGGCGCGGCTTCTACGGCATGGACGACCTCGGCCGCACCGTCATGCCGTTCTTCGCCCTGGACGCCCAGCGGAGACGCTGATGATCCCCCGGGCCGACCCGCACCCGGCGCTCCACCGGATGCGCGCCGGGACACCGGTCGTGCGGCGGAACGGGGCCTGGTACCTGACCAGGTACGCCGACGTGCAGCGGGCGCTGCTCGACCCGGCGATCGGGCGGCAGGTCACCGTGCACGAGGGCGTGGACGACCCGCTGGCCATGGTCCGGCGGAACATGTTCAACCTCGACCCGCCCGACCACACCCGGCTGCGGCGGCTGATGGCCCCGGCCTTCGGCCCGCGCACGGTCGCCCGGCTGGAGCGGCGGATCGACGAGATCGTGACCGAGCTGGTCGCGGGCCTGCACGGCGAGGTCGACGTCATCCAGCAGGTGGCGCTGCCCCTGCCGATCCTGGTCATGGCCGACCTGGTCGGCTTCCCGTCGGCCGACGCCGCGAAGCTGCGCGTCTGGAGCGACGCGATGCTGCGCAGCTACCAGGCGCCGCGCGTCAGGGCGGCCGGGCTGGCCTTCGTCCGCTACATCGAGGAACAGCTCGCCGAGCGCCGCGAGACCCCGCGCGACGATCTGCTGACCCGGCTTGCGCTGAGCGGCGAGCTCGACCACGAGGAGCTCGTGTCCAGCGTGTTCCAGCTGGTCATGGCCGGTGACGAGACGACGGTGAACCTGATCGGCAACGGGCTGCTGGAGCTGCTCCGGCACCCCGCGCAGCTGGCGCGGCTGCGGGCCGACCCCGGGCTGATCGGCTCGGCGGTCGAGGAGATGATGCGCTTCAACGGGCCGGTCGGGCACTCCCGGCCGCTCTACGCGCTGGCCGACGTGGCCTTCGGCGACGTGGTGATCCCGCGGGGAGACATGATCATCCCGGTGCTGCTGGCCGCCAACCGCGACCCGGCCGTCTTCCCCGACCCCGACGTGTTCGACATCGCCCGCACCCCCAACCGGCACCTCGGCCTCGGCCACGGCATCCACTTCTGCCTCGGGGCCGCGCTGGCGCGGCTCCAGGCGCGGGCCGCGATCGGCGCGCTGGTGCGGCGCTCCCTGGAACTGCTCCCGGGCGAGCTGGAGTGGACCCCCGACCTGTTCATCCACGGCGTGCGCCGCCTTCCCCTGCGAGTGGGCCCATGAAGAATCTCTCGGCCATGGCCTTCGGCTTCGCCGGTTCCCAGATCCTGTACGCCGCCACGAAGCTCGGCCTGCCCGAGGTGCTGGCCAGGGGCCCGATCACGGCAGACGCCCTGGCCGCACGGGTCGAGGCCGACCCCGATGCCCTGCGCCGTCTGCTGCGGGCGCTGGTCGTGCTGGACGTCGCCATCGAGATCCCCCCGGACCGCTACGCGCTGTCGGCCTTCGGCCAGCCGCTCCGGGAAGGTCACCCCCGCTCGATCAGGTCGAGCGTGCTGCTCCTCGGCGACCCGGCGACCTGGCAGGCCTGGGGCGCGCTGACCTCGGCGGTGCGGACGGGCGAGACCGCCTGGGACCACGTGCACGGCCGGCCGCTCTTCGAGCACCTCGCGTCGTCGCAGGAGCTGTCGGGGATCTTCAACACCGCCATGCGCGAGGGCACCGGGCAGGTCGCGGAGTTCGTGCGGATCCCCGGCAGGACCGTCGTGGACGTCGGCGGCGGGAACGGCACCCTGCTCGCCGCCATCCTGGCGAGGCACCCGGACGCGGAGGGTGTCCTGTTCGACTCGGCCGAGGGCACCGCCGACGCTCCGGCCGTGCTCAGGGACGTCGCCGATCGGTGCCGGATCGAGAACGGCGACTTCTTCGACGCGGTGCCCGACGGCGACGTCATCATCCTCAAGGGCATCCTGCACGACTGGGACGACGACACCTGCGTCCGCCTGCTGAGGGGTTGCCGCAAGTCGCTGCGGCCGGGCGGACGGTTGCTGGTCATCGAGCCTGTCATGCCCGGGAGTCTGTCCGCGCCCGAGGCGTCGGGGGTCGTGATGAGCGACATCGCGATGCTCGTCTACACCGGTGGCCGGGAGCGCACCCAGCCGGAGTTCGCCGCCCTCCTCGCGGCGGCCGGGTTCACGTTGACGCAGGTCAGCGAGCGGCTGGGCGGCTCGCCGATCCGCGTCGTCGAGGCCGCGGGCGACTGACCGCCCGGTTGACGCGGAGTGGGCGCTTGAGTATGCCCCCGGTGCGAGCGGCTCTCATGAGTAATCCGCCTGCTCTGGTGAGCCATTTGGTATGCGCGCATTCTGTGCCGGTGGCGGAAAAACGGTCAATTCAGGTAGTCAGGTGACACATCAGGCCGAATTGGCCCTCTCGGTCGAGACGATGCCCGTCAGGGTCGTCGTCGGCGAGCCGGACCGGGGGGCTCGGGCCAGGCTCAGAGGATCGCTGCACATGGGCACCGGCGTCCACGTCGTCGGCGAGGCCGGCGCCGGGACGCGGCTGAGCGACCTGGTGGCGCGGCAGCGTCCCCGGGTTGTCGTGGTCAGTGCCGCGCTGCTCGACGCCGGGGTCGACTTCGCCCTCGCGGTGGGGGCGCTGACGCGGTGCCGTACTCAGGTCGTGCTGGTCGCCGACGAACTCGACGAGGAGCTGCTCGGGCGGGCGCTCCGGGAGGGCGTGGGCGGGTTCGTCCACCGGGAGTCGCTGTTCGCCGAGATCGTGCCGGCGATCCGGCTCGTCGCGGCCGGGCACACGTTCATCTCCACCGCGATGATCACCCGGCTCCGCGACCGCATCGCGGGCGCGATGACCGGCGTCGACCATCACCTGGCGGCGCTGACCCGCCGGGAGGCCGAGGTGCTGGCCCTGGTGGCGACCGGGCTCTCGAACGCCCAGATCGCCGGCCGGCTCGGCATCGGCGCCGGGACCGTGCGGTCACACCTGGCCCGCATCCTGGGCAAGCTCCAGGCGGCCAACCGCGCCCACGCGGTCGGCATCGCCTACGAGCAGGGCTTCATCGGGGCCAGGCGAACTGGCTGATCGCCTGCTCGGACGTGAGCGGCTCCGCCAGGTCGCCGACCATGGCCTGGAAGACGGCCTGATGGTCGCGGACGGCCGGGATGAGGGCCTGAGCGTGGAACAGTTCGGCGGCGAGGCCCGGACTGCTCAGCACGGCCCGCCCGACCTTGGCGTTCCCGCGCCCCTTGACCGGCTCGGCCACCGCCATCCGCCACGACCGATCGGCCTCCTCGGCGACCGCCCGCTGGCTGGGGCCCTCCTTGGCGATCCTCAGCGCGGTCAGCGCGGCGACGGACATGCCGTGGGAGTAGACCGGGTTGACCATGACGACACTGTCCCCGACGGCCAGGAAGCCTGCGGGGAGCTTGGCGTCCTCGAAGTGGCGCCGCCGGTTGACGGTGTCATGACAGGGCCGGATCGGCCCGACCGGCTTCGCCTTCTCGATCAGGTCGGCGATGACGGGATCCCGGAGGCTCCTCGCGTAGTCGAGGAATCCTTCCTCGTCGAGGGGCGGGTCGCCGGTCATGGTGACGATCCACCGGTCGCCCTCGATCGGGAAAAGGGTGCCACCCCTGGCGGGGGTGTACTTGGGGTGGACCATCACCGCGGGGATGTCGCCGGGGCCTTCGTACAGGCGGGTGGCGTAGGAGACGCCGGAGGGAACCCTGACCTCCTCGACCAGAGGAACCCCGAGAGCGCTCAGCCAATTGAGCACCTGGGAGCGGCGCCCGGTGGCATCGACCACGAGATCCGCGTCGATCACCCCGTCCGGGGTGCGGACGCCGGTCACCTTCTCCGCGTCGCCGGTCAGGCCGACGGCACTGACGCCTTGGACGACCTCGACGTCGATGTGGCTTCTGACCACCTCGTCCAGGAGGGGGCGGCTGCAGGCGATGAGGTCGGCCTCGGTTTTGAACCGGTGGAACCAGCCCTCGCCGGAGAAGATCAGGCAGTCGCCTGGCATGTTGCGGCGGTGGGCGCCCGCGTCGAGCAGGTCGTCGACGACCCCCGGGAGGAGTTCGTCGAGGGCGCGGATGCCGCCCGTCATCAGCACGTGGTTGTGGTGGGACTGCGGAAGCCCCCGCCTCGGGCGGGGGCTCGCCGGGTAGTGGTCGGATTCGAGGACCACGACCTCGTCCGCGTGGCGGGTCAGCGCGGCGGCGGCCAGCACACCGGCCAGGCCGCCGCCAAGGACCACGGCGCGGGACATCACGCCTCTTCGAGGATCATGCCGCTCTCGACCATGGAGCCGATGAACTGGTTGACCTCGGAGACGATGCGGTGGCTGACCGCGTGGTTGCCGCGCGCGTAGGCCCGCGACATCGTCAGCGCGATCGGCTCGCGCTCACCGGTCTCCTCGACCAGGATCCAGATCTTCGAGCCGGTCTCGTTCAGCGTGTGGAAGTCGCCGGTCTCGGTGTGGTAAAGCGACACGCCGTCGGCGGTCTCCTGCCAGATGACGGCCTCGCTGATGGTCAGTGACATGATCCGCCTCTCAGACGGGAGTGATGGGGAGCAGCTTGCCGACCTTGATGGGCTCGCGCATCGGCGGGACGTACCGGGTCCAGTCGTCGAAGACCGGGTGGATCGAGTCGTCGGCGACCAGCCGCGGGGTCGTCATGACCTCGTTGTTCCTGGCCAGGTCCTCGCCGGTGACGCCCGACTCCAGCCAGAGCTGGGTGGCGATGCCGTGGCGCAGGATCCGGCACTGGTGGCGGCTGTTGCGCTTGATGTCGAGCGACTCGGCCATGTGGGAGGCCCGGCAGCCGCCGCCGCACGACGCCTTGATGTAGCAGCGGTCGCAGTCGGCGTGGTAGTCGCCGCCGTAGACCGTGCTGGTCCGCATCTCCTTCAGCACCGGGGCGCCGAAGATCTCGGCCAGCGACTGCTGGCGCACGTTGCCGGCGTGGTGCTCGTTGCCGGTGACCAGCTTGCACGGGTAGACGTCGCCGAGCGAGTTGATGTAGATCTCGTTGCCGCCCATGCCGCAGTTGCCCTTGATGGAGCACGTGTTGACCGGCCTCGGGCCGTCGGGGCTGAGCTTGCCGGCCGCCGGGGAGGTCCACGCGATCTCCTGGATCCGCATGTGGTCCTGCCAGCCGAAGTCGGCGTTGTCGGTGACGCCTCGGCCCAGCTTGTTGTGGTACATCAACCGGATGCTGTGGACGTCGAGCTCTTCGAGGAACTGGGCGAAGTCCTCCAGCTCGTCGATGTTGTCCGACGTCACGATGTGGTTGATCTTCGGGATCACGCCGACCTGGTTGAGCAGCTTCAGGGCCTTGTGCGTCTTGGCGAACGAGCCCGCGCCCCGCGTGCGGTCGTGGGTCTCGGCGGTGCCGCCGTCGACGCTGACCGTCACCGAGGTGAACAGGTCGGCGAACCGCTGGGCCGTCTCCAGCTTCCGGATCATCGTCGCGTTGGTGACGATGTTGCACTTCAGGCCGAGGCTCTTGGCGTACTCGACGATCTGGAACAGGTCCTTGCGGAGCATCGGCTCGCCGCCGGTGAAGATGACGTACTCGGCTCCGAAGTCGGCGATCTCCTCGATGAGGCGCAGCGACTCGGCCGTGTTCAGCTCGTTCGGCAGGCACTTCTCCGACGACGCGTAGCAGTAGGGACAGCGCAGGTTGCAGCCGTCGGTGATCGCGTAGTAGGCCTGCTTGAGCTTCGGCTCCTGGAGCGTCACGTTCGGCCGGTGGCCGTTGTAGTAGGTCACCCAGTTGAGGACCAGCTTCGCCAGGGCCTTCTCGTTCTCCACGGTCTCGTCGAGCGGCAGGGAGCGGGCCAGCGCCGACAGGACGCCGAACTCCCGCGATGTCAGCACCACACGGCCGCCCGAATGCGGGTTGACCACGAGATGACTGTCGTCGTGCACGAAATAGGTGAGGCCCTCGGGGACCTCGAACAAGGCGCGGTTCTTGACCAGCTTCCCAGGCATGTCGCTCTCCCTCCCAACTCCCTGCGCGGGACGCGGCCCCGGCGTGCGGGGCCGCGTCCGCGAACCGGTGGAACCTAGTTGGCCGCGCCGCCGGAGCCCGAGCCGGACCAAGCGCCACAGAGGCAGTCGGCCGCGACCGGCACCGAGTGGGCGACGACCTCGGGCTCGGCCCATTCGCCCTCGGCGCTCACGCCGGCGCTGACACCCGCGAGCACGCCGGGCAGAGCGGTCGGGAGCTTGTCCTTGAGGGAGACGAGCAGGTCCACTTCCTCCCGAGTCAGGGTGGCGAACGCCTCCTCGACCTCGGCGGCGAGGGGGGAGTTGAGGATTCCGGCCTGACGCAGTTCTTCTGCGGGATCGAAGGACATGCCTTCACCTTCCTAACAGATGGGATTCCTTGCGCCTTGAGTATGTGCTGGCGACAAGAGGGCCGGACAACCCCACAAACGTGGGCTGACCGGCGGAAAAGACCCCACAAACGTGGGGTGGCCGACCTTTCGGCCGGGTTTCAGAATTACGCAAAAGCGGACAATTTCCCGGTTAGGACGAGTGATGAACAGAACCGGTTCGGGGGCGTTCGACGCACTGGCCGATCTACGTGCCGCAGGGCACCCCATCGATCTGCTCGACGAGCGCCAGCGGGAGGTCTTCGCCTCGCTCAACGAGACCGAGGTCACCCTGCTCAACTCCATCAAGCGCCGTCTCGACGACGTCGCGCCCGAGGTCGAGGGCCAGGAACTGAAGCTGGTATGAGCGCCCAGGGGTCGCGGCCCGCGCGCCGTCACATCGTGGTTCTGTTCATCGACCTGTCCGGGTCGACCGAACTCGCGGAGCGTCTCGACCCCGAGCTGCTCATGCAGATCCTGGAGCGCTACTACGCGGGATGCAGGGAGGCGATCTTCGCCAACGGCGGCGTGATCGAGAAGTACATCGGCGACGCCATCATGGCCGTCTTCGGCATCCCGCTCAGCCGCGAGGACGACGCATTGCGCGCCGTGCTCGCCGCCCACGGCGCGATGAAGTCCGTGTACGAACTGGCCGACGAGCTGGAGCGGGCCGTCGGCGTCCGGATCGGGGCCCACGTCGGGGTGGCGTTCGGCGAGGTCATGGTGGTCGGGAACACCGGGACCGACGTGCGGGTGATCGGCGACACGGTCAACACGGCCGCGCGCATCCAGTCGGCCGCCAAGGAGGGCGAGATCCTCCTCGGCGACGACGTGGCCCGGCTGGTGCGCCAGCACGCGGTCATGGAGGAGGTCCCGCCGCTCACGCTGAAGGGCAAGAAGGAGCCGGTCCGCGCCTGGCTGCTGCTCGACGTCGAACCCGACCGGGCGGGGGACGCGAGCACCGACACCGTCCCGCTGATCGGCCGCGACGACGAGCTGGCCCAGCTCACCCGCCTGCACGACCGGGTGATCCGGGAGCGCCTGTGCGGAATGGCGACCCTGCTCGGGGTGCCCGGCATCGGCAAGTCGCGGCTGGTCCGCGAGTTCCTGCACCGCCTCCCGCCGGAGGTCCGGGTGCTGACGGGGCGCTGTCCGTCGTACGGGATCGGCGCCACCTACCGGCCGATCGCCGAGATGCTGGAGGACGTCAACGGCGACTGGCCCGCCGTCGCGGCGGCCGTGGGACCCGACGGCGAGCGCACGCTCAAGGCCCTGGCGGGCAACGGCCAGACGCCCGGCGTCAAGGAGATCGCCCGCGCGGTCCGCAGCTTCCTTGAGGTGATGGCCGACAACCGGCCGCTCGTGGTGGTGCTCGACAACCTCCAGTGGGCCGAGCCGACCCTGCTCGACCTCATCGACGACTGCGTGTCGTGGCTGACCGACGTGCCGGTGCTGTTCGTCTGCGTGGCCCGGCCGGAGATCTACGAACTGCGCTCCGGCTGGGGCGGCGGTGTGGCGTGCGGGATGTCGCTGGAGCTCGGTCCGCTGGGCGGGGCCGACATCGCCCGGCTCGTGCAGGAACTCTGCGCCGAACGGGTCGAGGTGACGGCGCACGCCGACGACGCCCTGCACTGGCGGGTGGCCGTCAGCAGCGACGGGAACCCGCTGTTCGCCGAGCTGATGCTGGAGACGCTGACCGAGGGCGACGGCTCGCTGCCGCCCACGATCACCGCGCTGCTGGGCGCCCGGCTCGACCGGCTCGGCGGCGACGAGCGCGAGGTGCTGGAGCGGGCCGCGACCATCGGCCAGAAGTTCACCCTCGGCCAGGTCGAGATGCTCGGCCCGGAACCGGGGACCTCGTCCGACCCGGTGCGCAGCCTCCAGCGCGACCGCCTGGTCAGGCGGGGCTCCCAGCCGGGGGCCTTCGAGTTCACCCAGACCCTCACCCGGGAGACCGTCTACTCGCTGACCAGCAAGGAGCTGCGCGCCGACTGGCACCGGCGGCTGGCCGACTGGCTCAGCGAGCAGGACGCCGCCGACGACGCCCCGTTCCGGAGCTGGACCTCCGGCGACATCAGCCGCCACCTGCTCGCGGCCTGCCGGTTCACCCGCGAGGTCCGCCCGTTCGACCCGTCGCTGGCCGCGCTGACCGACCGGGCTGCGAGCGCGCTGATTCGCGACGGCGGCGAGGCGCTGCACCGCAAGGACCTCCCGGCCGCCATCGCGCTGCTGGAGCGCGGGCGGGAGATCCTGCCGAAGGGCCGCGAGGAGCACCGGCGGCTCGCGGTCCTGATCAGCGACGCCGAACTCGCCCGGGGCGAGGCGGGCAAGGCCGCCGCCGCGCTCGACGTCGCCGAGGAGATGCTCCCGGGTGACGCGCGCAGCGCGCTGACCTGCACGATCCAGCGCGAGATCATGGGGATGCGCTCAGGTCGTACAACGGATCTGGAAGTTCTGCGAGACCGGCTGGAGTCCGACGACGACTTCGGCTGGTGCCGGTTCCACCAGCTGGAGGCCTGGACGCACATCGACGCCGGCCGCTTCGGCGCGGCCGACCAGGCGATGCGCGACGGCCTGGCGCGGGCCCGCGCGATGGGCGACCGCTACGAGGAGGACCGGCTGCTCGGCGGCCTCTGCGAACTGGTGCAGTGGTCGCCCACCCCGGTCGGCGAAGGGCTCGCGCTCTGCGCCGACCTGCGGGAGCGGTTCGTCGGCGACCGGGCGCTGCTGGTGCCGGTCCTGCTCACCGAGGCCCGGCTGCTCGCGCTGAGCGGGGAGATCGAGACCGCCAGGGAGACCCTCGACACCGCCGCCCTCTACGTCGACGAGCTCGACCTCGGCCTGCCCGCCATCGCGGTCACCCAGGTCCGCGGCCTCGTCGAGTCGCTGGCCGGCGACCACGAGAGCGCCCGCACCCTCTTCCGCGACGCCGCCGCCGCGCTGCACGCCGCCGGGCACGGCGGGGCCGCCACCACCCTGGAGATCTACGCCGCCCGCGAGACCCTCCGCCTGGGCGACCCCCGCCTGGCCGCCCAGGAACTCTCCCGGCGGGAGGGCCCGCGCCAGCTCCGGGGCGAGGTCACCGCGCTCACGCTGGAAGCCGCCATCGCCGCCCGGACCGGTGCCGATGCGGAGGCTCTGGAGATCACCGAGCGGGTCGCCGCGCTCGTGGAGACGACCGACGACCCCTGTCTCCGTGGCGACATCTTCGTGGAGATCGCCCATATCCGGCGCGCCGCAGGGCGCGATCCCGCCGAGGCGCTCAGAAACGCGCTCACCGCCTACGACAGCAAAGGGGCGAGCCTGCTCGCCCACCGGACCCGCGACCTGCTGGGGGACCCGTGACCCTGACGCCCACCAACCCGCCACCGCTGCCGCCCTGGCGAAGGGCGCAGCGTGACCACTTCCCCGGCGTGCCGGCCTGGGGGCTGGCCACCCGCCGCGCCTCCCCCGAACCGTTCGAGATCAGCCGTCTGGAGTCGGTGGACAAGGCCTGGGCCTACGGCGGCGCCGACGGCACCGGCGTGCGCGTCTGCGTCCTGGACACCGGCGTCCAGGCCGACCATCCCCACGTCGGGGGCCTGGAGGCGTCCTACCAGGTCGTCGCCGACGGCGCGGGCGCGCTGTCGGTCGCCGAGTGCGAACCGCACGACCCGGCCGGGCACGGCACCGCCTGCGCCTCGGTGATCCGCCAGGTCGCGCCGGGGGCGTCGATCAGTTCGCTGCGGGTGCTCACCGACGGCAAGAACGGCAGCGGCGACGCCCTGCTGACCGGGCTGCGGTGGGCCATCGAGGCCGGGTTCGACGTCATCAACATGAGCCTGTCGACGACGAAGTCGGACTTCCGGCACACCCTTCAGGAGCTGGCCGACCGGGCCTACTTCCGGCGCTGCCTGCTGGTGGCCGCCGCGCACAACATGCCCGTGCTGAGCTTCCCCTGGACGTTCTCCTCGGTCGTGTCGGTGGCCAGCCACGACCAGACCGACCCGATGACCTACTTCTACAACCCCTCGCCACCCGCCGAGTTCCACGCCCGCGGCGTCAAGGTGCCGGTGGCGTGGACGGGCGGCAAGGTCGTGCGCAGCACCGGCAACAGCTTCGCCGCCCCGCACATCGCCGGGATCTGCGCGCTCATCCTGAGCAAGCACCCCTGGCTGACGCCGTTCCAGCTCAAGACCGTGCTCTATCTCGCCGCGGACAACACCGCTGACACCATCGCGCAGAACGGAGAGCCCGATGTCCACTGAGGACTTCGACAGCACCGAACGCAAGCTGCTGCAGTCGATCGTCGAGGTGGCCCGCCACATGTTCGGCGCGGCCGCCGCGTCGATCTTCCTGGTGGACCCGGAGACCGGCGAGCTGGTCTTCGAGGCCGTCTCCGGCGAGGGCGAGAAGGAGCTGGTCGGCAGCCGGTTCCCGGCCGGGACCGGGATCGCCGGGTGGGTCGCCACCAGCGGCCAGCCGATGGTCGCCGACGACCTCAAGGAGACCAAGTTCGACCACGACGCCGCCGAGTCGACCGGCTACGTGCCCGCCACGATCATGGCCGCGCCGCTGATCCGGTTCGAGGAGTGCGTGGGCGTGCTGGAGGTGCTCGACCGGGCCGAGTCGCGCAGCGACCTCGACGACATCGAGCTGCTCGGCCTGTTCGCCACCCAGGCTGCGTGCGGCCTGGAGTTCCTGCTGCGGGTCAGGCACAGTGAGACCAGGCCGGCGATCGACCCCCAGGACGTGCTCCGGCGGCTCAGCGACCGCCCGCTGAACGGCGACGGCCCGCGCGACGTCGCGGCGCTGAAACTGCTCGCGCTGGCCGACGAATTGCTCGCCCACTAAATACCTCCGTGTATGTCTCAGGGCAATGACCGAATCGCGCCAGATTTCTGACATTTCTTGACATGGCGTAAGTCAGCGCTTCTCTCGTCTACTCAAGTCGTCGATCGACGGCCTCGGGGAAGGACGACATGGGACCTGACGTGCGCCTCAGGAGTTCGTGGCCGCTCGTCGGACGCGCCGCGGCCCTGCGTGTCATCACCGAATCGGCGGCGCAGCCGGACATCGAAGGCGTCGTGGTCGTCGGCCCACCGGGGGTGGGCCGCACCCGCCTGGCCAAGGAGGCGGTCACGAGGCTGTCGTCCGCGGGCCACCCCGGCTCGTGGGCGACCGGCACCCGCGCGGCCGGCACGATCGCCCTCGGCGCGCTGCTCCACCTCGCTCCACCGGGTGACGCTCTGGGCACGTTCGCCCGGATCGTGGAACGGTTCAGCGCCCCCGGCGGACAGCGCCCCGTGCTCGTGGTCGACGACGCCCACCTGCTCGACTCGGCCTCGGCCGCGCTGGTCTTCCAGCTCGCCGTGCACACCCGGACGTTCGTGGTGCTCACCGTCCGGCAGGGCCGGACCGCCCCCGACGTGGTCACCGCCCTGTGGAAGGAGCGGGTGGCCCGCCGGGTCGAACTCGAGCCCCTCGCCGACGAGGAGGTCGACGCCGTCCTGGAGCGCGGCCTCGGCGGCCCGCTCGACGTCGTCACCCGGCGCACCCTGCGCCGCCTGTCGGCGGGAAACCCCCTGGTCCTGTACGAACTGGTCCAGTCGGCCCTGGAGGGCGGCGCCCTCCGCAACGTCGACGGCCTGTGGCACCTCGACGGGCACCTCCAGGTCACCGGCCGGCTGGGCGATCTCGTGGAAGCCCAGATGGACGTCGACGACTCGGCCGTGCTGAGCGTCCTGGAGGTGCTGGCCTGCAAGGAGCCCCTCAGCCAGCCCGTCTTGGAGGCGATCACCGGCCACGCGGCCGTCGTCCAGGCCGAACGCCGCGGGCTCGTCGTGCTCGAACGCTCCGGCCAGCGCCTCGCCACCCGCCTGTCCATCCCCGCGTACGCCGGGGTGATCAGGGCCCGGATGCCCCGCGCGCGGGCCCGCGCCATCTGGGAGAGCCTGGCCGAGTCGCTCGGCAAGACCCCGCGCCGCCGCGCCGACGACGCGCTCGAACTGGCCGTCTCCCGCCACCGCGCCGGACTCGGCTCCTCGGCCGGGGAACTGCTCGCCGGGGCCCGCCAGGCAGCCGAACGCCTGGAGTTCGACCTGGCCGAACGGCTCGCCATGGCCAGCCGCGACGCCAGCGGCGGCGTCGACGCCGACCTGACCCTGGCCGAGGTGCTCGCCTGGCAGGGCCGCTACGAGGCGGCGGCCGGAATCCTGCCCGAGCCGGAGGACTGCGCCGACGAGGAGAGCTCCGACCGCCGCGCGATGCTCCAGGAACGCATCGAGTACTGGCACCGCGAAGCGGCCCCGGCCGGCGGCCACCCGACCGGCGAACGCGCCGCCGAGGCGGTGTCGACGTGGATCATTCTGCTGGAGGGCCACGTCGCCCGCTCGATCGCGGTCGGCACCGCCCTGCTGGCCCCGCCCGACCCCCACCTCCCGCCCCGCGCCATCACCTGGGCCGCCACGGCGATCATGGTGGCCGCCGGCCTGGCGGGCGACCGTCGGCTCATCGACCAGGCCGCCGCGACCGGCCTCCACGTCGCCACCGAACACCGGGGCACCCTGCCGCGAGCCCAGGGGCAGGTCCACAGCGTCCGCTGTGTGGCGCTGGTGCTGGCGGGCGCGCTCGCCGAGGCCGCCGAGGCCGTCGAGGCGGGCTACGAGGAGGCGGTGGAGACCCAGCTCCCGCAGCTCGTCGGCGTCTGGACGGGCCTGCGCGGCATCGTCGCCAAGGCCCAGGGCCGGATGACGTTGGCCCAGCAGGCGCTGCGCGAGTCGATCGTGCTGCTCGACGGCCACGACCCGCTCCGCCTCCAGCGCCTCTACCTGTCCGAGCTCGTCGGAGCCCTCGCCATGGCGGGCGACACGGCCGGGGCCGACCAGTGGCTGGCCCGGATGGAGGACTCCCCGGCCCCGCCCGGCGCGCTGGTCGACCCGTGGATCAACCGCAACCGCGCCTGGGCCGCCGTCGCCGCGCTGGACCTGAACCACGGCGTCGAACGTTCGATCACCGCCGCGAAGGAGGCCCGGAAGGCGGGCGCGCCGCTGCTGGAGGCGCACGCCCTGGCCGACGCCTGCCGGATGGGCGGCGCGATCTCGGTCCGCGACCGCCTGGCCGAACTCTCCGCCACCACCCCCACCCCGGTGACCAGGGCCTTCGCGGCGATGGCCACGGCCTACGCCACCGAGGACCCCGATCTGCTGATGGAATCGGCCCTCATCCTGCACCGCTTGGGGCACACGCTCGCGGGGGCGGAGTGCGCGGCGACGTCGTACCGGTTACTCGTGGCGGCCGGACGACGGACGGCCGCCACCAACGCGCAGACCCTGGCCAGGGAGCTGCTGGCCGACTGCGGCGGGGCGAGGACGCCGCAGTCGGACCTGTCGGGCGGCGAGACCACGCTGACCCCCCGGGAGCTCCAGGTCGCCAAGCTGGTGGCGTCGGGGCTGACCGGCCGGGCGGTGGCCGACCGGCTGGAGCTGTCCCTGCGCACGGTCAACAACCACCTGGGCCGGGTCTACACGAAACTGGGGGTGTCGGGACGGCAGGCGCTGGCGCAGGTGCTCGGCCCCATGGACTACCCCTGACTGCCAGGTCGTTATACGGGCCTTATACGGCACCTGTGCAAACGTGAAAGGGAATCGAACCAAATCGAGGGGGTTCCCGAATGTCGGCGAAACTTCGGAGGTCGGCGGTCGCGCTCCTGGCGACCCTCACGGTCCTCACCGTGCTGACCGCACCTCCGGCCCAGGCCGAACCGCCCAAGGGCGCTGTTTCGAACATGCCCTGGGGTTAGCCGAGCCGGGCGGCGGCCTCCTCGGCCTTCCGGCGCAGGAGCCGGCCACGGCCGTGGTCGCCGCTCGTTTCGGCGATCGCGGCCTGGACCCGCAGCGCGCGGGCCCGCCACAGATCGTTGCCCATGGACGTGAAGATCGTCAGCGCGCGGGCGACGAGATCCTCGGCCTCGGGCGAGCCGGTCCGCAGTTCACCCAGGGCGACCAGCGCCATCGCCTGGGCGAAGGGCTCTTCGAGGGCCTCGGCGATCTTCAGGGCCGAGTGGAGGGTGTGCTCCGCCTCGGCGGTCCGGCCCAGTTCGGCCTGCGCCTGACCCAGCCCCCGGAGCAGGTAGGCCTCGCCGAGCAGGTCGTTGAGCCCTCTGACCAGCGGCAGCGTCGCCTCGAAACACTGGGCCGCCGCCTCGTGGCGGTGCTGGCGAAGGTGACTCTCGCCCAACGCGAACCGGGCCTGCGCCTGGCCGCGGATGTTGCCGAGCTCCTCGAACGCCGCCAGCGCCTCGCCGAGCAGCTTCTCGGCTGGGGCGAACCTGCCCCGGTCGAGACTGATCTGGGCCAGGCCCGCCAGGACGTTCGCCTCGGCGGCCCGGTCACCGGCCGCGCGCAGGATCGGCAGCGCCTTCTCGTAGGCCACCGAGGCGTCGTCGAGGCGGCCGGTCGAGCGGTGGAGCATGGCCAGGTTGCGCAGGGCCAGCGCGTGACCGTGGGGTTCGGCGGCCGAGGTGAACAGGTCGCATGCCTCGTCGAGCAGGCGTCGCGCCTCGGGGAAGCGCTTGCGGTTCAGATCGAGGCTGCCCAGGCCGTAGACCATGGCGGCCTCGCCCCGGACGTCGCCCGCCGCGCGGGCCGCCGCGAGAGCGGCCAGGTGGGTGGTCTCCCAGTCGGCCAGGTGGAAGTGAGACTCGAACAGGGTCACCGAGGTCATCGCCAGGTCCCACGCCAGCCGGTGATCGCTCGTGTGGACGACCACGCTGACCAGCGACGACCGCTCCGTCTCCAGCCAGCCCAGCGGATCGGCCAGCAGCCGGTCGACGGTCGCCGGATCCGGCCGCCAGCGGGGCGCGGCGTCGTGCAGGACGACATGGTCGCCGCCGTACACGCGGATGTGCGCCTCTTCGGCGAGGGCGAGCAGGCCGCCGTAGGCGCGGGCCAGGGCGGCGGCGCGTTCGGCGGCGGGCTCTTCGGCCAGGGCGCGTTCGCGGGCGTAGAGGCGGACCAGGTCGTGGAAGTGGTAGCGCGGCGGATGGTGGGGGGAGGAGCAGTCGACCTCCAGGAGCTGCGCCGCGACGAGCTGCTCGATCAGTTCGTGGGCGGCCGGGAGGTCGCCGTCGAGCAGGGCCGCGCCGACCCACGTGGCGAACGAGGCGGTGTCGAGCAGGCCGAGCAGCCGGAACAGCCGGGCCTCGGCCGGGGCGAGGCTGCGGTAGCTGAGCTCGAAATGGGTGCGGAGCCGGAGGTCGCCGTGGGCCAGCTCGTCGAGCCGCCGCCGCTCGTCGGCGAACCGTTCGGCCAGGTCGGCGGGGGTCACGTCGGGACGTCCGGCCAGCCGGGCCCCGGCGATGCGCAGGGCCAGCGGCAGGCCGTCGCACAGGGCGGCGAGCCGGACCGCCGCCGGGTCGTCGCGTAACCGGCTCGCCCCGGCCACGTCGGCCAGCACGGTCAGCGCGTCGTCGGCCGCGAGGGTGCCCAGCCTGACGACCTGGGCGCCGTCCCGGGAGACCAGGCTGTCGAGGCTGTCCCGGCTGGTCACGACGGCCGCGCAGGTCGCCGAGCCGGGCAGCAGCGCCCGGACCTGGGCGGCGTTCCTGGCGTTGTCGAGCACCATGAGCACCCGCCGCCCGGCCAGCGCGCTGCGCAGCAGCCCGGCCCGCTCCTCGGGGTCGGGTGGGATGCGGCTGCCCGGCACGCCCAGCGCCCGCAGGAACCCGTCGACCACGTTCTCGACCGCCACCGGCTCGATGTGCTCGGCGTATCCGTGCAGGTCGGCGTAGAGCTGGCCGTCGGGGAAGAGGTGGGCGACGCGGTGGGCCCAGTGGACGGCCAGGCCGGTCTTGCCGACCCCGCCCATCCCAGTCACCCCGGCGAACGCGGGTACACCCTTGGCCGACCGATCGGCGAGGATCCGGTCGAGCCGGGCCAGTTCGGCGTCCCGGCCGGTGAACCCCGCCACGCTCGGCGGCAGCTGCGCGGGCACCGGTACGAGCTGCTCGGCGGGTCCCTCCGCGTGGCGCGCCACCCGCTGCCGGGGCGGTTCGAGCGAGGGGTCGGAGCGCAGCATCGCGGCGTGCAGCCCGACCAGGTCGGGGCCGGGTTCGCGGCCATGCTCGGCGACGGTGCGGCGGCGGCCGGAGCGGTAGACCTCCAGGGCGTCGGCGCGGCGGCCGGCGCGGTGCAGCGCCAGCATCAGCAGGCCGCGCAGCCCCTCGCGGCCGGGATGCCGGGCCACCTGGGCGGTGAGCTCGCCCACCAGGTCGGCGTGCCGCCCGAGGGCCAGATCGGCCTCGAAGCGGCGTTCCCCGGTGGCCAGCCGGAGCTCGTCGAGGCGGCGCGCCTCCTGGTGCAGGAACGGGATCCCGGCCAGGTCGTCGTAGGCGGGCCCGCGCCACAGGGCGAGCGCCTCGCTGAGCAGGTCGCCGGCGCGGGCGGGGTCGCCGTCGGCCAGGGCGCGGGCCCCCTCGGCCGCGCGGCTCTCGAACAGGTGGGCGTCGAGCTCGCCGGTACGGACGCTCAACGCATAGCCGGAGGGGTGCCGGACGATGCACTCCATGTCCCCGACGGCGCGGCGCAGCTGGTAGACGTACAGCCGCAGGTTCTCCTTGGCCGACGGGGGAGGGGCGTCCCAGAGCAGGCCGTGGAGCCGGTCCATGGGCACGATCGTGTTCGCCCGGCTGATCAGCCCGGCCAGGAGGAGTCGCTGCTTGGCCGACCGCAGCGGGATCGCGACATCGTCGGCCATGAGGGTCAGCGGGCCGAGGACCCCCATCCACATAAGCGGCAATCTATCGGGTCACCGCACTTATAGGTGTGCAAGAGATCGAAGACCCCGGCGAGACACCGCATGGCCGGGGGTCACGGGCTCATCCGGGTCGACATGCCGCTTTTGGGGTGGTTGATCCCCTCCTGAGAGTGGTGGTCGGCGGCGTGCGAGTATGTCCCGGGTGAAACCACAGCCGCAGGTCATGACCCCCGGCCTGACGTTCCTCTTCGCCGTCGCCGGGGGCGCGGCGGTCGGCAACCTCTACTGGGCCCAGCCGCTCCTCGACTTCATCGCCCTGGAGCTCCACGCGTCGACGGCCACCGCCGGTCTGCTCGTGACGGCGACCCAGGTGGGCTACGCCCTGGGGATCCTGCTGTTCGTGCCGCTGGGGGACGTGCTGAACCGGCGCAAGCTGATCCCGGTCATGCTGCTGATCTCGGCGGTGACGCTGCTGCTGTGCGCCCTCGCGCCCACGTTCGCCCTCCTGCTGGCCGCGATCTCCCTGCTCGGCGTCACCACCGTGGCCGGACAGCTCCTCACCCCGCTGGCCGGAGACCTGGCCGACGACACCCGGCGCGGCCACGTGGTCGGCACGGTGACCTCGGGCATCCTGACCGGCATCCTGGTCTCCCGGACGATCAGCGGCCTGGTCGCCCAGTTCGCGGGCTGGCGCACCATCTTCGTGGCGGCCTCGGCCCTGGCCGTGCTGTCCGCCTTCCTGCTCTACCGGGCGATCCCGGAGCTGGAGCCCAAGACGCGGCTGGCGTACCCGAAGTTGATCGCCTCGGTCTTCGGGGTGGTCCGCCGAGAGCGGGTGGTCCGCTGGACCCTCGTCCTGTCCGGTACGGGTTTCGCCACCTTCACCATGTTCTGGACGTCGCTCACCTTCCTCCTCAGCTCGCCGCCCTTCGACTACCCGGTCTCGGTCATCGGCCTGTTCGGCCTGGCGGGCCTGGTCGGAGCCGTGGCCGCCCAGCGCGCCGGGCGCCTCCACGACCGCGGCTGGTCGCTGCCCGCCACGGGCCTGCTCTGGATGCTGGTCCTGCTGTCGTTCGGCGTGGCCGAGTTCGCCGGGCGTTCGGTGGTGATGGTCCTGGTCGTCGTGGTGCTGATCGACGCGGGGATCCAGGGCCTGAACATCCTGAACCAGATGCGGATGTTCGCGGTCTCCCACGAGGCCCGGAGCCGGTTGAACACCGCCTACGTGACGGGGAACTTCGTCGGCGGCGCCATCGGCTCGGCGGCGGCCTCGGCGCTGTGGGCGGTCGGCGAGTGGCACGCGGTGAGCCTCGCGGGCATGGCGATGTCGGTCGTGGCCCTGGCGATCTGGGCCGTCGGCAGGCGCGGCGCCCTGGTCGTTACCTCTTCGTGATTGGCCGATCGCGCCATTTGCCGGTGATGCCCGCGTTTCCATGAGCATTCGCCGCCCTAAACCCCCGGAATCCCCAAACAGCGGCAACTCGACGGCAGGTCGCAAGGCCTCCGGTCAAACCACGCCCATCGTCGCCTGCAACCTCGTCCAACCAGCTTCAAATCGACGCCACTTCACTAGCTATTCGGGCCGAAAGCGAAAAAAGTAGAAGTGTACACAATGTCGAAAGAGCCCAGAGGAGTACCCATGGACGGCAAGCGATTCGCGACGGTGGGGGCGGGGTTCCTCGGAGCGGCGGCCCTTGTCTTCGGCCCGGTGTCGGCGGCGTCGGCCACCGAGGCCGCGACCACCGCGACCACGACCGCGGTCAGCACCTCGGCGAGCGCCTTCCCCGGCCACGGCGGCTGGGGCGACGGCCACCACCACAAGCGCTACCACAACTACGACTACAACCACCACAACCACCACAAGCACCACTACAACAAGCACCACGGCCACCACTACGGCTGGTGGTGAGCGCCGCAGCTCTCAAGGCAGAGCAGAACAAGCGCCACAGCTCCCAAGGCAGATGCAGTGCACGAGCCACGGCTCTCAAGGCAGATGCAGAGCAAGAGCCACAGCTCACCAGCCAGTCACCTCCACCGCTCGGGGCCGTCCCGGGCGGTGGATCCATGTCCGGGCCGTCCCGAGCGATGGACCTCGGCTCGCGGCTGGGCCCGGTGATGGGCCTCGGTTCGTGGCCTGGGTCCGGTGATGGGCCTCAGTTAATGGCCTCGGCCGGGTGATGGGCTTCGGTTCGTGGTCTGGGCCGGGTTTTCGGGGCTTCGGGATAAGCGCCGCATAAGGGCTTTGCCAACGAGTGGGGGACCTCATCTCCGCCGCCCTCGGGCATCCCGGGATTCGGCTGAGGCCGTCCCCAACCCATTCCCACTCAACGCGCACCGCAACGTAGCTCGATAAGCCCTACATAAAAGCCGAGGGCCCCCACCCGCCCAGAACCTGTCCGGGTCGTCGTCAAAAGGACGCCACGCCCCCTAGAGCCGCCCCCCGGTCGTCGGCAAGCCTGAAATGGCAAGCCAGGCGAATCCTAGGAGGAGAAGCCATGAACGGTAAGCGATTCGCGACGGTGGGGGCGGGGGTCCTCGGTGCGGCGGCCCTGGCTCTGGGGCCGATCTCGGCGGCTCAGGCCGAAACCACCAGCGCGGTGACGACTACCGCGGTGAGCACGGTCGCCGCCCCGGCGTCCACGACCTACGACGACTGGGGTTACGACGACTGGGACGACGACTACTACTACGACGACTACTACTACGACGACTGGGACGACGGGTACTGGGACGACGACTACGTCGTCGAGGAGTACTACTACTGGGACTAGCCTCTAGCGGCTCCCGCCTTCACCGCCCGGGTCATCACCCGGGCGGTGCAGGTTTCTCTACTGGAGCGGCCCGCCCATCGAGGCGAGCAGTTGCTGCATCCGGTCGATCTCGATGCGCTGGTCGGAGTCGACGTGGGTGGCGAAGACGTAGGCCTCGGTCTCCTGACCGCCGCCGGCGGTGAACAGCGTGCCGACCATCTCCAGGGCGCCCATGTGGTGGCCGATCATGAACTGGGTGAAGAGGCGGTCGAACTCGCCGTCCTTCGCCTTCTCCAGCCGGTCGAACTGCGCCTCGGTCAGCATCCCGGGCATCATCCCGCCCGCCCCGTGGCCGTGGTCGGCCGACGGCACGTCCTGCCCCCGGGACGTCAGCCACTTGCGCATCTGCGTCATCTCGTCCTCCTGCGTGGACGAGATGCGCTTCGCGATCAGGGTCACGTCGCGGTTCTCGGTCCGGGCGGGCACGAGCGAGGTCATCCGGAGCGCCTGGGCGTGGTGCGGGATCATCCCCTGGAAGAAGGTCACGTCGGCGGCGGTGAAGGACGCCGGGGTGGCCGAGGGCACGGCGGTGCCCGTGAGCGTCTTCGCGGCCTGGCCGGGAGCGCCGGGCTGGACGACCACCGGCGCATTGGGCGCGGGCGGCGGTTCGTCACTGCAGCCGGCCAAAACCCAGCCGGTGACCAGCAGTAATGCGCTCAGTTGACGCAATCCGTTCATAGTGGGGTGCTGCTCCCGCTGTCCCGTCGGCATCTGTCCGGAAAAGTAGATATGTCTACGTATAGAACATCAAGACCCTTTCGGTTACGGTACGCGGTGAAATACCACATAGGACCGCCGCCCCAACCTCAGGGCGAACGGTTCCCATCAGAAGGGACGCCCCGTTGCGACTACGCACCCTCGGGGTCCTCGCCGCTGCCGGCGCTTTAGTGGTGGGCCTCCTGCCCACCGCCGCGCAGGCGGCCGATGACCCGCGTGTCGGCCTCGGAGCCGGCTGGCTGGACGCCCAGTCGGCCGCCAGTGGCCTCGAGCTGACCAAGCACAACGACAAGCCCGCCGGATTCGTCAACCCCGACAGCCCCGGCAGCTCCTCGTTCGCCAACTCCGACCTGGCGTTCAGCGGAAACTACGCCTTCGCGGGCAACTACAACGGGTTCAACATCTACGACCTCAGCACCGGCGCCGATCCGGTCCTGAAGACGTCGGTGGTCTGCCCCGGCGGCCAGGGCGACCTGTCCGTCTACGGCAACCTGCTGTTCATGTCGGTGGAGGAGACCCGCGGCCGGATCGACTGCGGCACCCAGGGCGCCCCCGGCACCGTGAACCCCGAGCGGTTCCGCGGTGTCCGCATCTTCGACATCAGCGACATCAACGCCCCCACGCAGGTGGCGGCCGTCCAGGCGTGCCGTGGTTCGCACACCCACACGGTCGTGACCAGCCCCAAGGACAAGAAGAACGTCTACGTCTACATCCAGGGCACGTCCAGTGTCCGTTCGGGTGACGAGCTGGCCGGCTGCGCCAACACCGCCGCGACCGACCCGAACACCTCGCTGTGGCGGATCGAGATCATCAAGGTCCCGCTGAAGAACCCGGAGCAGGCCGCGATCGTGGCCCAGCCCCGCCTGTTCGCCAACCCGGAGACGGGCGCGATCGACGGTCTGCAGAACACCCCGCCGACGGCGACCCACCCGTCGGGCACCAACTGGTCGCCCCGCCCCGTGACCAGCGCGTGCCACGACATCACCGCCTACCCGGAGATCGGGCTGGCCGCCGGCGCCTGCTCGGGCAACGGCATCCTGCTCGACATCAAGGACCCCGAGAACCCCAAGCGCCTGGACGCGGTCTCCGACCCGAACTACGCCTACTGGCACTCGGCGACCTTCAACAACGACGGCACCAAGGTCGTCTTCACCGACGAGTGGGGCGGTGGCTCCGGCGCTCGCTGCCGTGACACCGACCAGCCGTCGTGGGGCGCCAACTCCGTCTACAACATCGTCGACGGCAAGCTGGTCTTCCAGAGCTACTACAAGCTCCCAGCGCCCCAGACGACGGCCGAGAACTGCGTGGCCCACAACGGCTCGCTTGTCCCGATCCCCGGCCGCGACATCATGGTCCAGGCCTGGTACCAGGGCGGCATCTCGCTCTGGGACTTCACCGACTCGGCCAACCCGAAGGAGCTCGGCTACTTCGACCGCGGCCCGGTCAACGCCACCACGCTGACGCTGGGTGGTTTCTGGTCGGCGTACTGGTACAACGGCCACATCTACGGCACCGAGATCGCCCGTGGTTTCGACGCCTTCAAGCTGGTCCCGACCACCGCCGTGGCCCAGGAGGAGATCGACGCCGCCAAGACCGTCAAGCTGAACCTGTTCAACCCGCAGGGTCAGCCGCGCCTCGGCTGGGAGCCGAGCTTCGAGCTCGTCCGCGCCTACCAGGTGCAGGCCGAGCGCGCCGGTCTCGGCAAGATCCAGGCCAAGGCCGTCGACAGCCTGATCGACGAGGCCAAGCGTCTGAAGGACAACCACAAGAAGCTCCTCGCCTCGGTGGCCCTGAAGACCGCGGCCGCCCTGCTGAAGAAGTCCGACCCGGCCCAGGCCCGCCTCCAGTCGGCGCTGAACGACCTCTCGAAGGAAGTTCTGCGCGGCGGCAGGTAGTCCCCTGAGTGAGTGAAAGCGGGCGGGTCCCCCTCGGGGCCCGCCCGTTTACATGAAGTTTTCTTGATCGGGCCGACCGCCGCGCATACGCTCCGGACGAGCGAACGAAAGTGTGCGGCATGGCCAAGATGTTCGACACCTCGCTGCGGATCGACGCGGCGGGGCCAGGTGGGATCCCCGTCGTCAACAACATCCGATTCCTCCAGCACTCGGTCTGGTTCGCCCTGGACCGGGTGGCTTCCGGATTCCCCGGCCCCGTCGTCCCCCTGACCAGGGGGAACGCCTCGATCGTGCTGCTGCGCGGCGAGGAGGGCGCACGGCGCTACTTCACTGACAACGACGTCTTCGAGCGGCTGAGCGACGGAGTCTTCTCGCTGCCTCCGGGCCGCCCGTGGTCGAAGATGTTCGAGGCCGTCATCACCTTCAACGGCGACCGGCACCGCCGGGCCCGCAGGCTGCTGATGCCGATCGTGCACAAGAGCGCGATGGACCACTACGCGACCGTGTTCGCGCAGACGTTCAAACGCTCGAAGTTCGCCGCGAGCGACGGTGAGCCGTTCGACATGGCGGCCGAGTTCCTCGACATCACCCGGACGAACCTGCTGATCTGCCTGCTCGGCCTCGACCCCGACGACCGGAACGTCGAGCTCGCCGAGGCCGTGGCGAACCTGCTCGGGCCGATCATCAACCCGCTCGTCTTCATGTTCCAGCACGAACGCGGCTGGACCCCCTACGGCCGCTGGACCCGTGAGATCGCGGCCGTCTACGACCGGCTGGCGCTGCTCATCGAGCGCAAACGGGCCGACGAGCCGCGCCGCGACGCCCTGTCGATCCTCTGCCACACCACCGACGAGAACGGCGACCGGCTGAGCGTCCCCGAAATCGCGGGTGAGCTCCACGCCCTGTTCTCCGCCGGGTTCGAGACCACCGCCATGTCGATGACCTGGGCCCTGCTCACCATCCTCGGCACGCCGGGGCTGTCTCCCGACAGCGAGGAGGAGCTCGACGCGGTGGTCCGGGAGTCGCAGCGGCTGATCCCGACCGTGCCGTTCAGCCTGCCCCGCCGGGTCGCCCGGGACGTCGAGGTCGGCGGGGTGACGGTCCCGAAGGGGGCGCTGGCCTTCGCCGCGCCGCTGCTCGAACAGCGCGACCCGGTTTCGTTCCCCGACCCGGGAACGTTCCGCCCCGAGCGCTGGACCGGCGCCCAGGTCTCGCCCTACGCGTTCCTGCCCTACGGAGTCGGCGCGCGGCGCTGCCTGGGCGCGTCGTTCGCGGACCTGCAGATCCGGACCACCCTCGGCCTGATGGAGTGGCCGTCGCTGCTCACCACCGAGGTCGACTACGTGATCAGGCACGGCGCCACGGCGTTCCCGAGAAAGCCGGTTCTGGTACGCACCGGTGAACGCGCCCCCGCCGCCCCCGTGACCGGGACGGTCCGCCGCCTCTGGGCGGCCTAGATGTACTTGGTCATGAACTTGGTGACAGTCGGCTGATGGGCGGCTTGCCGCCGAGGGCTGAGTGGGGGCGGCTGGTGTTGTAGTACTCCAGCCAGGGGCCGAGGGCTTGGGTGCGGTGCTGGTTGCTGGCGTAAGGCTGGCGGTAGGCCCATTCGGTGGCCATGGTGCGGTTGAGGCGTTCGGCTTTGCCGTTGGTCCATGGGCAGTGCGGGCGGGTGAACTTCTGCCGTGCGCCCAGTGCGGTGCAGGCCTGCTGGAAGGCGTGGCTGATCCGGTAGTTCTTGGCGTTGTCGGTCATCACCCGCTGAATGCGGGTGATGCCCTGGCTGGCGAAGAAGGCCGCGGCCCGGGTGAGGAAGGCGGCGCAGGTGGTGCCTTTCTCGTCGGTCAGGACTTCGATGTAGGCCAGGCGGGTGTGGTCGTCGATGGCGGTGTGCAGGTA
>NZ_BBXG01000031.1 GCF_001570605.1 Herbidospora cretacea
GTTATGGCGGAGGGGAAACACCCGGTTACATTCCGAACCCGGAAGTTAAGCCCTCCAGCGCCGATGGTACTGCACCGGGGACGGTGTGGGAGAGTAGGACACCGCCGGACAATTTTCACGAAAGCCCGACCAGTTTTGGTCGGGCTTTCGTCGTTTCAGGGCAGGTCCACATCACCTGTGAAGACTTGCTAGGCTGGCTTAGCCGGGCCACCCTGACGATGGGTGGCCTTCGTCGCGTCAGAGGATTACGCGACCCATAACAGTGCCCGAACCGCGCACCCGCCTCATAGCCAGAGACGTAGATCCGTACGCGGTGGAGCAACAGAGGATCAAAGTGAACAGAGAAGACGGGCGTGACGGCGCGGGCCGTGGCGAAGAGAGAAACGACCGTCCGGCCGGTGGCCGGGACGGCGACAGGTACGGCCGCGGCGGTGACGACAGACGCGGAGGTGAGAACGACCGGGGCTCCCGCCCCTTCCGCGCGGACAGCCGAGGCGGCTACCGCGACCGCGACGACTCGCGAGGCGGCGGTGGCTTCGGCGGCCGTTACGGCGTGCGCGACTCCCGCCCCCAGCGGCCCTCCGGCGACCGTCCCCAGCGTTCTTACGGCGACCGCGACGACCGTCGCGGCTTCCAGAACCGCGACGACCGCCCCCAGCGCCCCGCCGGCGACCGTGGTGACCGTCCGCAGCGTTCTTACGGTGACCGGGGCGACCGTCCCCAGCGGTCCTTCAACGATCGCGGCGACCGGCCCCAGCGGCCGTTCAACGACCGTGGTGACCGCCCTCAGCGTCCCTACGGTGACCGGGGCGACCGTCCCCAGCGGTCCTTCAACGACCGCGGCGACCGTGGTGACCGCCCCCAGCGTTCTTACGGCGACCGTGGTGACCGCCCTCAGCGGCCGTTCAACGACCGTGGCGACCGGCCCCAGCGGCCGTTCCAGGATCGCGGTGACCGGCCCCAGCGGCCGTTCGGCGACCGTGGCGACCGCCCGCAGCGTCCCTACGGTGACCGGGGCGACCGTCCCCAGCGGTCCTTCAACGACCGCGGCGACCGGCCCCAGCGGCCGTTCAACGACCGCGGTGACCGCCCCCAGCGTCCCTACGGTGACCGGGGCGACCGTCCGCAGCGGCCGTTCCAGGATCGCGGCGACCGGCCTCAGCGTCCCTATGGTGACCGGGGTGACCGCCCGCAGCGGCCTTTCCAGAACCGGGACGACCGGCCGCAGCGTTCTTACGGTGATCGTGACGACCGTCCCCAGAGGTCCTTCAACGACCGGGGTGACCGGCCCCAGCGCTCATACGGTGACCGTGACGACCGGCAGTCCCGGCCGTTCCAGAACCGTGACGACCGGCCCCAGCGTTCCTACGGGGATCGGGATGACCGTCCGCAGCGGTCGTACCAGAACAGGGACGACCGGCCCCAGCGGTCCTTCGGCGATCGCGGTGATCGGCCTCAGCGGTCGTTCGGCGACCGGGACGACCGCCGTGGCGCGCCCAGCCGCGACGACCGGCCCGTCTACGGCGACCGGGACCGTTTCCGCGGCGGGGACCGTCCGCAGCGGTCCTACCAGAACCGCGACGACCGGCCGCAGCGGCCGTTCGGCGACCGTGGTGACCGCCGGCCTTCGGGCGACCGGGACGACCGGCCGCGTCGCAGCTTCCAGGATCGGGACGACCGTCCGCAGCGGTCGTTCGGTGACGACCGGGGCGGCAGCCGTACCCGCTATGGGCGTGAGGAGGAGCCGCGGCGTGAGCGCGAGGTGCTTCCCGAGCTTGAGGCGGACATCACCGCTGACGAGCTCGACAAGGACGCCCGCTCCGAGCTGAAGTCGCTGCCTGGCGATCTGGCCGAGCTGGTCGCCCTGCACCTGGTCGCCGCGACCCGGGCGCTCGCGTCGGAGGAGGTCGAGAAGGCCTACGAGCACGCCAAGGTCGCGCGCCGTTTCGCGGGACGCATCGGCGTCGTCCGGGAGGCGGTGGGCATCGCCGCCTACCACGCGGGACAGTACGCCGAGGCGCTCAGCGACCTGCGCGCCGCCCGGCGGATGACCGGCTCCGAGGCGTTCCTGCCGATCATGGCAGACTGCGAGCGCGGCATGGGCCGGCCTGAGCGCGCGCTCGACCTGGTCAAGTCGAAGGAGGCCGAGAAGCTCGACCGGTCCGGCAAGATCGAACTGGCCATCGTCGAGTCGGGCGCCCGGCGTGACCTGGGCCAGCTCGACGCGGCCGTCGTGACTCTCCAGCGGCTGCCCGAGCTGCGCGACCCGCAGCCGCGCGAGTGGTCGGCGCGCCTGGCCTTCGCCTACGCCGACGCCCTCGCGGCGGCCGGCCACGCGACCGCGGCCACCGACTGGTTCGGCCGCGCCGCCTCGTTCGACGAGGACGGCGAGACCGACGCGGCCGAGCGCTACGCGGAGCTGACCGGCGCGCTGATCGAGGACCTCGAAGAGGACGACCTCGACGACGACGGCTACACCAGCGACCCCGGCGCGGACGTCGCCGACGAGGCCGACCTCGACGACGAGGATGATCTCGACGACGAGGCCGAAGAGGAGGACTCCAGCGCCTCTGCCGCGCCGACCACCGAAGCCGCCAACGACGACGTCGGTGCGCCTGCGGTAGGCGACGCCTCCGACGTCGACGACCTCGACGACGACCTCGACGACGAGGAGGCTGCCGCCCCGGCGAAGGCCGAGGTCGTGACCGACAAGAAGCCGGCTGAGGAGCCCGGTTTCGGGCCGGCGTTCATCGAGCCCGACTACGGCGACGTCCTCGACGGGCCGGCGGGCAAGCCGGAGGACTGATCAGGCCTCCGGGCGGTCGAGCCAGTGCATGATCCCCGCCAGGTTCGGCTCGGTGCCGCTGAGCATCTCGATGTGCTCAGCGGCCTTGTCGCCGGGGGTGGGCCGGGCATACCGGTCACGGGTGCGCTGGTCGACCATCGCCACGGCGTGGTCGAGGTCGAGCTGCTCGCCCCTCGCCTGCTTGGCCAGATCAACCCAGATCAGTAGTTCCTCGGCGGATCGCTCCAGAACCGATCCGACCTCGTCGACCGGGCCGTAGTGGCTGAAAAGCAGCCGCTGCGGCCCGAGCGCTTCGAAGAGGGCGATCGACGCCAGTGCGGTGTCGAGATCGAAGTCCGGCGGCGGCGTGGACGGCCGGACGTCCCCGGTGTCGGGGATGTAGACGCCGGCGGCGTCCCCGACGTACAGATCGCCGGTCAGCGAGTCGAGCAGCCCGACGTGGTGTTTGGCGTGGCCGGGTGAGTAGTGGCTGGCCAGGTGCCGCCCGTTGCCCAGATCGATCACGCCGGTGTCCCCGAGGGCCCGGATCCGGGCCGCGTCGGTCGGCTTCAACATCCCGAAGAGGGTGTCGAGCCGATCAGCCCAGACCATCCGGGCACTGGACATGAGCCGGGACGGATCGGCCAGATGCCGGGCCCCTTTCTCGTGTACGACGATCTCCGCGCTCGGGAACATCTCAGAGATGTCGCCCACTCCACCCGCGTGGTCGAGGTGGATGTGCGTCACGACGACCGTCGCGAGATCGGCGGGCCCCACGCCGAGTGACGCCAGCGCGTCCCGGACGACCGGGGCCGACGTCGACGTCCCCGTCTCCACCAGGCACGGCCGATCACCGAGGATCAGATATCCGGCGGTGATTCCGGCGAATCCGGCCAGCCGAGTGTCGATCTCGTACACGTCTCCGCCGAGCGGGGTCACGTTTTCCACAGGCACCTCCCAGCGAGAACGGGTTCTCACAGAATGGCTTTCTCATAGCCGGGGCAGCAGCATAGTCACCGAGAGTGGTGCCCGAGAGAAGGGGATCACATGTCAGTTGATCAGATGGTGAGCGTCCCGGCCCACCACAACGAGGTCATTCTCGTCGGCCGCCTGTCCAAGGCCGCGGAGTCCCGCCTCCTGCCCAGCGGCGCCGAACTCACCCAATGGAGGCTCGCGGTCCGCCGTCCCGTCCCCGAGAACGCCAAGGGGCGAGCCGACGCGATCGAGTGCGTCACCTACGACCCGCAGGTCCGCGACGCCCTGGCGGGCCTGACGGTCGACGACGTGATCGAGGTCCAGGGCGCTCTGCGCCGCCGCTGGTGGCGAGGCGGCAGCGCCTTCGAGGTGGAGGCCCTGTCGGTCCGCCTGGCCCATCGCGCCGTGGTCGCCGACGCGCCCAGCCCGCGAACTCCTCAAAGCGATCCGGAGGATCCACCCGAGGAACGCCCCTCCTCAGCCGTGGCCTGAGGGTCAGCCCGTGGCGAAGGTTCTGAGGATCAGGCCGGTGGCGGGCTTGGGGCCGAAGGAGGTCGACTTCCGGGGGACCCGTTCGCCTTCCTCGGCGACGGCGAAGACGTCGGAGGCGTCCAGTGGGCGCATCAGGACGGCGGTGCCGTCGGTCTCCCGGGCCAGGGCGGCGGCGCGCGCGTGGTCGTGGTGGACGATCTGGACCTGCTGTTCGTCGTCCTCGATGCCCCAGACCTTGGGGAGGAGGAACTCGTTCAAAACGGCTGTGGCCAGGGAACGCCAGCGCTCCGAGCGGTCGTCCGGCATGGCCAGGCTCAGCTGGAGGGGGTCGGGATCGGTCAGGAGGTGGGCGGGGCCGCCCGCCGTCACGACGTAGGCGGGGTTGTTCGCCGTGGCCAGGGCCGTGAGGGCCTCGTCGAGGCTGGCGTACTCGTGGACCTGCCAGGCGCCCTTGGCGCGGGCGACCGCCTCGCTCACCGGCAGGGCCGGGATGACCCGGTGGATGGCCTTCAGGTCCGGGGGGTAGGCGGTCGAGTCGACCAGGTAGGCGAGGCCGCCGTCCCAGGGGCCGGGTTCGTCGTGTTCGGCCTGGAGCCGTTGGTAGGTGGCGTAGCGGTGGTGGCCGTCGGCGATCATGGCGTGGTGGCCGGCCAGGTCGCCCGCGATCGTGTCCAGGTCGGCGGAGTCGGTGATCGCCCAGAGGCGGTGGCGGGTGCCGTCGTTCGAGGTCAGGTCCAGGAGTGGGGGGCTCGTGGCGGCCACCCGTTCGACCACGGCGGTGGCGGGGCCGCCGCCGGCGTACAGGAGGAAGATGGGTTCGAGGTTGGCCTGGGTGGTGCGCATGAGGGCCAGGCGGTCGGCCACCGGGCCGGGCATCACGTTCTCGTGGGGGAGGACCGCGGCGGAGCCGACCCCGACGGCGCCGATCAGGCCGCGTTGGACGGAGGTGGCGCCGCTCTGTTCGTACACATAGAGAGCCGGTGTCGCGTCGGCGGCCAGGATTCCCGCGTCGAGCCAGGCGGCCAGGGTGTCGCGGGCCTCGGTGTAGTGGCCGGCGCCGGGAAGGATCAGCCGGACCACGTTGTTCGGGTGGGCGTCAGCCAGCCGCCGGGCCTCGGCGGGGGAGATGAGGTCGTACGGCGGGGAGGTCACCGCGCCCAGATCGTCGGACGTGTAGCGCACGCCGCGGAACGGGCGCAGCACCAGTCCCGTCCGTTCAGATCTCTCCATATCGGGCATGCTGCCATAAAGGCCCGGACTCCCCACTGCCGCGGTGCCCGGTTGGAGTCGAAATCGGAAGCAGGAGGCCATCGCGTGACACGGCATGATCAGAATGGAGTGGGCGACACGTCCGGCAGTCCGTCGGGCGACGTATACGAGTGGTACCAACGCGGCATGAAGCTCCTCCAGGAGGGCAGTCCGGCCGCCGCCGCGGCGCTCCTCGAGCGCGCGGCCGGGGCCGAACCCGACTCCCGGAGCATCCGCGAGGGGCTGGCCAGGGCCCAGTTCAACTCCCGGCGGTACGCGGAGGCGGCCACCAGCTTCCGCTGGATCGTGGACGCCAACCCGGCCGAAGACTACGCCTACTACGGTCTCGGTATGGCACTTTGGCGAACCGGCGACATCGAAGGCGCCCAGGAACCCCTGGCCGTCGCTGTCGCGATGCGTCCGGACGAACGAAACTACGTCTCCGCCCTCACCCAGATCCGGGCGACCCTGCGCGCGAGGCGCGCGTGAACCACCTGCTCGACGCGTACGACACCCTGCTCCTCGACCTCGACGGCGTGGTCTACCTGGGACGCCACGCCGTCCCCGGCGCACCCGAAGCGCTGGCCCTGGCCCGGGAGCGGGGCGTGCGCCTGGCCTACGTGACCAACAACGCCTCCCGCACCCCGGCGGCGATCGCCGAACACCTGACCCACCTCGGGGTGCCCGCCGCCCCGGAGGACGTGGTGACCTCCGCGCAGGCGGCCGCCCGGCTGGTGGCCGAACACGTGCCGGCCGGGTCAGCCGTGCTGGTCGTCGGCGGGATGGGGCTGCGGTCGGCCCTGCGCGCCCATGGGCTGCGGCCGGTGACGACCGCGCTGGAGGGGCCGGCGGCGGTCGTCCAGGGGATCTGGGACGGGCTCTCCTACGGTCTGCTCAGCGAAGGAGCCCTGGCCGTTCGCGGCGGGGCGTGGTTCGTGGCGGCCAACCACGACAGCACGATGCCGACCGACCGGGGCGAGATGCCCGGGAACGGGTCGATGCTGAAGGTGATCGTGACCGCCACGGGGGTGACCCCGGTGGTGGCCGGCAAGCCGGAGCCGCCGCTGCACCGGGAGTCGATGATCCGCACCGAGGCCCAGCGGCCTCTGATCGTGGGCGACCGGCTGGACACCGACATCGAGGGGGCCAACCGGGCCGGGGTCGACAGCCTCCTGGTGCTGACCGGGGTCGCCACCCCGCTCGACCTGCTGACCGCCTCACCGGTCCACCGGCCGACCCATGTGTCCGCCGACCTGTCGGGGCTGCACCAGCCCGCCGCTTCGGCGCGGCCCGTCGACGACGGGTGGGAGTGCGGGGGGTGGCGGGCGTCCTGGGACGGCGGACGGCTGCGGCTCTCGGGCGACGGCGATTCGATCGACGCCCTGCGAGCGGCCTGCGCCGCGACGTGGGCCGGTGTGGGGGAGGAGCGAGCCGAGGAGGACGCGGTCAAGCCTGCGCTTCGGGCGCTGGGGTAGGCGGGCGCTTTTCGTAGTGGTGTGTGCGTGCCGCGCCTGGCATCCGTCAGGTGCTGCACGAACGAACCTTCTTGACGTGGCTACACGCGCTTGGCCTTGGCACTGGTCAGGGCCAGACGCGGATTACTTGCTCAGCGGGTTCTGCGTGCCTTTGCCTGCGGTCGGTCAGGTGGTGCCTGAGCTTACGGACTGGCAGGTCGTGCGTGCCTGCGCTTGGGATTGATCAGGTGGTGCATTGGCTACTGACTTGGCGGTCATGTGTGCCTGCGCCCGGGATTGGTCTGGCGGGGCATGGGCTGCTTGCTTGGTGAGTCGCGTGTGTCCGCGCCTGGGATTGGTCAGGTGGGCGCTTGGGTTGCTTGCTTGATGGATCGCGCGTGCCTGCCCTGGCGTTGGTCAGGTGCAGCAGGGGCGACTTTCTTGATGGCCACCCACCTGGGCTTTCTGCTGGTCGTGGATGGGCGCGGCCGGAGGCTGCTCGAGGCGATATTCAGCTTCACTCTCGATGCTTCGGCCTAAGCGGCGCAGAGAATCGGCCGCTCGGCGGTGAGCTTTGCCGGCGCTCTCGGCTTGGCTCGGGGATCTGGGAAATGGGCTGCTCGGTTGAGGTCTCTGCTGGCTGTCGAAACCTCTCTCAGCTCGCTTGTCGGCTGCCGATGGCCATGCCGCATCCCGAACTTCAGGGCAGGGCGCATAGAGAGGCTGCTTGGCGCGAATTGGGGCGCATTGCCGGTCGTGGAATGGCGTGCGGGAGGTGGTGGTCGGTGGCTGACTTTTCTGGCACCGGTCTCGAGTGCTGCCTTCCGGCTGCGGCAGGAAACATGCTCGACAGGTCCCCCGTAGGAGGCCTCTTAGCGTGCTGGAAAGGCTGCTCGCTGGTGCGAGCGGCCATGTTCTCGGCCATAAGTGAGCGGGGCGAGGATGGCTTGGTCGAGAGCGGTACCGGTGACTGGGGATTGGACAGGCGCGGTGGGAAAGGCTGCTCGCCGGGGAAGGCGGGCACGCGATCGGGCTTAACGGGGCGTGGCGGGTTGTCGCGCGGATGGATGTTCCGTGCGACGTTTCTGTGGGGGTTTGACGTCGCGTTCTGTGGTGCTGTGGCGGAGGAGGTAAGGGCTCAGAGGAGGCGGCGGAGGCGGAGGAGGTCGCCCAGGCTCGCGTCGATTTTCACTCTGCCGCTGAATAGGGCGCGGGCCATGTCGAGTTCGCCGTTGACGAGGGCGATGAGGTCCTGGCTGCCCAAGGTGAGTTTCACTTCGGCGGGGCGGCCGTCGGCCGGGGGGATCTCGGTGAAGGGGTCGAGGCCTTCGCGGTGAATGCGGCCGTAGAAGGTGACGTTGAGGTCGGAGATGCGGCATTGGAGCCGGCGCTCGACCACATGTTTGGCGCGGTCCTCGTCGCTGATCTCGTGGAACTGCTCGCCCAATTTGTCCAATGCGGCACGGCATTCTTCGATCGTCGCCATGCGTCCTCCCCCTTAAGCCAGGACCGGTCAAATGCCCATCTACCAACGGACGGTAGCGTTCAACCTGAGTACTACGCGAAATCTGGCACGTGGGGGCGTGTCAGGTGACAAGGGGGTTCGCATGGTGTTCCACACGTTGCGTGGCATCGTACAGATGGCCACGTCCATCACCGAGACGGCGACGAGCAGCGCTCGCGACGCCGTCATCGACCTGCTCGACACGGACTCGTCGCGGTCCGGCAGGAGGCGGCGGTCGTCCAAGGGGATCGGGAAGGTGGTCCGGTCGGGGGCCGACCAGGTGCTCGGGGTCTTCGACCTCGCGCGCAAGGACGAGGTCGACCGGCTCCGGTCGCAGGTCCGCGAGCTGCAGGGGCGTAAGAAACCCGGCAGCCGGGCCAACGGGTCCCGGCCGCGCACGACCACGCGGTCGTCGGCCGCTTCGGCGTCGGCCGGGCGGGGGGTGGCGTCCCGGCTGAGCCGGACGGCGGCCAAGGCCGGGCGGACCATCTCGGCGATGGCCGCCATGGCCGCGTCGGCGACCGCCGACACGACTGCGGCGGCCCAGCGGACGGCCAAGGCGGCCGCTTCGGGCGGCTCGTCGCGTTCGTCGGCTTCCGGGCGGAAGACGGCGGCCCGCTCGGGTGCGGCGCGGAAGGCCGCGACGGCGCGTACCGCCGCTTCGCGTTCCTCGGCCGCTTCGGGGTCGTCGCGGTCGGCTTCGGCGGCGCGGACCGGGACGGCGCGCAAGGCGTCGGCCTCGCGGACGGCCGCGGGCTCGGTGCGGAAGGCGGCCGGGTCCACTCGCAAGGCGTCGGTGTCGCGGACGATGAACGGCCTCTCCGCGACGTCGGCTTCGGCCCGTAAGACGTCGGCGACCGGGCGCTCCGGGGCTTCTGCGGCGGCCCGCAAGACCTCGGCTTCGCGTTCGGCATCGGCCTCGCGTTCGGCGAACGGCCGGGTCGCGGCTTCGGCCGCGGTGCGTAAGGCGTCGGGCTCGCGCTCGGCGGGGGTGCGTTCGTCGATGACCGGTCTCAGCCGCTCGGCGTCGGCCGCCGGTGGTTCGGCGTCCCGCGCGGTGCGCAAGACCTCCGCTTCGCGGTCGGCCGGCTCTGGTTCGACGACGTCGGGGCGCAGGACCTCGGCTTCGCGGTCGGCCACTTCTGGTTCCACGGCGTCGGGTGCGGTGCGCAGGACCTCGGCTTCGCGGTCGGCCACTTCCGGGTCCGCGGCTTCGGGGCGGAAGGCTTCGGCTTCGCGGTCGGCCACGCCGGGTTCCGTGGCTGCGGCCGCGGTGCGCAAGAGCTCGGGTTCCACGGTGTCGGGTGCGGTGCGCAGGACCTCGGCTTCGCGGTCGGCCACTTCCGGGTCGACGGCGGTCGCGCGTAAGGCGGCGGTTTCGCGGAGTGCTGACTCCACGGCCGGGAACCGGATCGCCAAGGCGGAGAAGGCGGCGGCTCGGATCGTGAAGGCGACCGGGTCCGCCCGGGTCGCCAGGGCCGAGAAGATGGCGGCCCGGATGGCGCACGCCGTCGGGACCGCCCGGACGCCCGCCACCGCCGCCGCGCGGATGGCCAAGGCGACCGGGTCGCCCCGGGTCGTCAAGGCCGAGGCCCGGGCCGCCAAGGCGATCGGGGCGGCGTCCCATGCGGGGACCGCCGTCGCGGCCAAGCTGTCGACCGGGCCCGGGAAGAACGGTAAGAAGGCCACGAAGAAGGCGTCGGCCAAGAAGTCGGGCAAGAAGGCCGGTAAGAAGGCGTAGGGACGCCGCGCGAGCGACGGCGTCGGTTCTGTCCGCTACCGTCGAGGCGGCGGAGCGTCTGCGGCCCGAGTTCGGGGCCTTGTATTCGGGTGCCTCGTGAGGCGATTCGGGCAAGGGCCGCGTATCTGACACCGGAGGGGGCGCATGACCGAGACGAACTCGGCCGGCGGTGGGGAAGCCGTCGTGCCGGTGCAGGCCGCTGTGTCCGCGGAAGCCGGTTCGCCGGCGGACGTCATGGCGACCCCGCCCATCAACGTGGTGCCGGCCGTTGCCCCGGCCGGCACCCAACCGCCCGGCATCCCGCCCGGCCTCGATCCCGTGGCGGCCGTCCGCGGCGCCGTCGAACGGCTCGCGGAGGTGCCGGTCGCGGCCCATGTAGAGGTGTACGAGCAGGTGCTCGGCACATTGGAGGAGACCCTTGCCGCTGTGGACGACCGCCCGTGACGTCTAGACCCCCCGCCGACCATCCCCCCAGAGGTCTCCGTTGAGCCAGCGCCGCCGTCTCGACAGCGAGCTGGTGCGGCGCAACCTGGCCCGTTCGCGGGAGCAGGCCGCCCAGCTCATCGAGGCGGGCCGGGTCACCATCGGTGGCCGGCCCGCCTCCAAAGCGGCCACCCAGGTCGACACCGCCGCCCCGATCGTGGTCGCGGAGGCCTCCGACGGGCCCGACTACGTGTCCCGGGGGGCCCACAAGCTCATCGGCGCCCTCGACGTCTTCGCCGACCTCGACGTCACGGGGCGGCGCTGTCTCGACGCGGGCGCCTCGACCGGCGGGTTCACCGACGTGCTGTTGCGGCGGGGCGCGGGCCACGTGCTGGCGGTCGACGTCGGCTACGGGCAGCTCGCCTGGTCGCTGCGGACCGACGAGCGGGTCACGGTCATGGAGCGGGTGAACGTCCGCGACCTCACCCCCGAGATGGTCGGGGAGCCGCCCACGCTCATCGTCGGCGACCTGTCGTTCATCTCGCTGCGGCTGGTGCTGCCGGCGCTGTCGGCGGTCCTGGCCGAGGGCGGTGAGCTGGTCATGCTGGTCAAGCCGCAGTTCGAGGTGGGGAAGGAACGCGTGGGCGCTGGAGGGGTCGTACGCGACCCGGAGCTGAGGGCCGGAGCGGTGCGCGACGCCGCGGCGGCGGCGCAGGGGCTGGGGCTCACGGTCAAGGGCGTGACGGCCAGTCCGCTGCCGGGGCCGTCGGGCAACGTGGAATATCTGATCCGGCTCGGGAAGGGGCCCGGTCACGAGGCGGTCGCCGACGTGGCCGCCGCCGTCGCGCGTGCCGTCGAGGAGGGACCCCGATGAGCGACAGCCGATCGGTCCTGATCACCTGTCACACCGGGCGGGACGCCGCCGTCGAGAGCGCCCGGCTGGTCATCGACCGGCTGCTCAAGGAGGGCCTGAAGGTCCGGGTCCTGGAGGACGAGGCCGAGGAGGTGGCCCGGACGGGGGTGGAGGTCGTCCCGGCCGACGAGCGGGCCGCGTTCGGCGCCGAGATCATCGTCGTGCTCGGCGGCGACGGCACCCTGCTGCGCGCCGCCGAGATCTCCCGGCCCACCGGCGTGCCGCTGCTGGGCGTGAACCTCGGCCACGTCGGGTTCCTCGCCGAGGCCGAGGTCGAGGACCTCCACGTCGTGGTCGACCGGGTGGTCGACGGGCGGTTCGAGGTCGAGGAGCGGATGACCGTCGACGTCACCGTCCGCAACGGCACCATCCTGGCGCGCACGTGGGCGCTCAACGAGGCGTCGGTGGAGAAGCGCGACGGCATGCTCGAGGTGGTGGCGGAGATCGACGGGCATCCGCTGTCCCGCTGGGGCTGCGACGGCGTCATCTGCGCCACGTCGACCGGTTCGACGGCTTACGCGTTCTCGGCCGGAGGTCCCGTCGTGTGGCCGCAGGTCGAGGCGCTGCTGGTGGTCCCCAACAGCGCCCACGCGCTGTTCGCGCGGCCCCTGGT
This sequence comes from Herbidospora cretacea, assembly GCF_001570605.1. Lineage (GTDB taxonomy): Bacteria > Actinomycetota > Actinomycetes > Streptosporangiales > Streptosporangiaceae > Herbidospora > Herbidospora cretacea. Next base: position 12,149 of record NZ_BBXG01000031.1, read on the forward strand.
GGTGGCGCCGACCAGCACGATCGCGATCGAACTGCTGTCGACGACCCACGCCGGCGTGCTGTGGTGCGACGGCCGCCGCCGCTTCGACCTGCCGCCGGGTGTGCGGGTCGAGATCCGCAAGGGCACCCATCCCGTACGCCTCGCGCGCATGCTGGGCGTCGACTCCACGGGCGTCCCTTTCACCGACCGGCTGGTCGCCAAGTTCGGCCTTCCGGTCGAGGGCTGGCGCGGCCGGGTCAGGCCCGCGTGACTCGAAAATCTTGGCGAGTTGAGCGTAGGATCGCTTGCGACATTGACGTTGAACGGGAGGGACCAGTGCGACCGAGGGTCGAGGAGGTCCGCATCCGGGGGCTGGGCGTCATCGACGAGGCCGTCCTGGAACTGTCGCCCGGATTCACCGTTGTCACGGGTGAGACGGGCGCCGGCAAGACGATGGTGGTGACCGGTCTCGGCCTGCTGTTCGGCGGCCGGGCCGACCCCGCCCGGGTCCGTCCCGGGTCCGACAAGTGCTCCGTCGAGGGCACTCTCATCGTCGACCCGGGTGGCCGCGCCGCCCAGCAGGTGTTCGACATCGGCGGCGAGGTCGACAACGGCGAGCTCATCATCTCCCGCACCGTCTCCTCCGAGGGGCGGTCGCGGGCGTGGCTCGGCGGGCGCACCGTCCCGGTCGGGACGCTCACGTTCCTGGCCGACGACCTGGTGGCCGTCCACGGGCAGATGGACCAGCAGCGGCTGCTCCAGCCGGGCCGCCAGCGCGCCGCCCTCGACCGCTACGCCGGCGACGAGCTGGTCAAGCCGTTGCGGGCCTACGAGCAGACGTACAAGAGACACAAGCAGGTCGGCGACCTGGTGGCCGAGCTGACCGGCAAGGCGCGCGAGCGGGCGCAGGAGGCCGACGTCCTGCGGTTCGGCCTGGAGGAGATCGAGAAGGTCGCCCCCCGCGCCGGGGAGGACGTCGAGCTGAAGGAGGAGGCCGAGCGCCTCACCCACGCCGACACCCTCCGCTCCGCCGCGACGACCGCCCACACGGCGCTGCTCGGCGATCCGATGTCGGGGCCGGAGGCGGCGCCCGACGCGGTGTCGCTGATCGGTCAGGCCCGGTCGGCGGTCGAGTCGGCCCGCGACTACGACCCCGCGCTGGCCGGTCTGGCCGAACGCCTGGCCGAGGCCGGTTACCTGATCAACGACGTGGCGACCGAGCTGGCCGCCTACGCGGAGTCGGTCGAGGCCGACCCCCAGCGCCTCGGCGTGGTCCACGAACGCCGCGCCCTGCTCAACGGGCTGACCCGTAAATACGGCGTCGACATCGCCGAGGTCCTCGCCTGGGCCCAGCGGGCGGCCGTCCGCGTCGGCGAGCTCGACGGCGACGACGACCGCATCGGCGAGCTGACCCGCGAACACGAGGAGCTGACCGTCCGGCTCGGCGAGCTGGCCGGGGAGCTGACCCGCATCCGCGAGGCCGCCGCCGAACGCTTCGCCGTGGCCGTGACCGAGGAGCTGACCGCCCTGGCGATGCCCCACGCCCGGGTCTCCGTCGTGATCGACTCGACCGGCGGCTTCGGCCCGGCGGGCGTCGACGAGGTCGAGCTGCGCATGGCCCCCCATCCGGCGTCGCCGCCGCTGCCGCTGAACAAGGGCGCGTCGGGCGGCGAGCTGAGCCGCGTCATGCTGGCCATCGAGGTCGTCTTCGCCGGGGCCGACCCGGTGCCCACGTTCGTGTTCGACGAGGTCGACGCGGGCGTCGGCGGCAAGGCGGCGGTGGAGATCGGCCGCCGGCTGGCCAAACTGGCCCGCACCGCCCAGGTCATCGTCGTCACCCACCTGCCCCAGGTGGCCGCCTTCGCCGACCAGCACCTGGTCGTCGAGAAGGACAGCGACGGCAGCGTGGTCCGCAGCGGCGTGGTCGCCCTCGACCGCGAGGCCCGCAAGCGCGAGCTGGCCCGCATGCTGGCCGGCATGGAGGACTCTGAGCTGGGCCGCGCCCACGCGGAGGAACTGCTCGCCACCGCGGCGGCGTCGAAGGCCACCGGCTGACCCTCCGCTCGCGCCCCTGCGAAAGAGGACGCACCTCGGAAGCTTGCCTTCGTCGCGGCGGAGGGGAGAGCGGTCGTCGGCGCCGGATCACCGGGCCGGCGACGGGCGGCGAGCGGGGTCAGGGTGGGCGGAGCCGTAACGGAAGCTGGAAACCGGAACGCGGCCGGGGGATATGAGCGCAGCTCAGCGCGGTGCGATGGTGGGGTCGGCTTAGTCACATATCGGAAAAGAACCAGCGAAACAGGCGAAAGTTGGCCAGGCTGGGAGGACGGCGGGGGCCGGACGGGCGGTTTCGATTGTTTTTCCTCGTCGGGTGACATCGGTTCGTGTTCGGGCAGTGTGGGCATCGCGCCCGGACGAGGCCGTATGGCGACATGGGGGTCGGCGGCATGTGGGCAGGGTGGCGACAAAGCTGGCGGGTGCCGGGGTGTCGGGCCTCCAAGGTCGTCACCTCTGGCAGGATGGTCCCGATGAAGGTCTCGAGCGTCAGGGTTCCAGGCCTCCGCCGCCGGAAGGTCAGTGTCCTTCCCGGGGTGACTGCGACGGCGCGCATCGACCGGCGCACCAAGAGGCTCACCAAGCGCCTTCGCCCAGGGGAAATCGCGATCATCGATCACGTCGACATCGACCGGGTCAGCGCGGAGGCCCTCGTCGCGTGTGGCGTGTCCGTGGTGGTCAACGTGGCCGCGAGCGTCTCCGGCCGCTACCCGAACCTGGGGCCGCAGATCCTGCTCGACGCCGGGGTGACCCTGGTCGACAACGCGACCCCCGAGCTCTTCGAGAAGATCCGCGACGGTGACGTCGTGCGGGTCTCCGACGGCGTCGTCCACGTCGACGAGGAGATCGCCGGCAAGGGCGAGGTGATGACCTCCGAGATGGTCGAGGCCGCGATGACCGAGGCCCGCGCCGGGCTGTCGGTCCAGATCGAGGCGTTCACTGTCAACACGATGGAGTACGTCCGGCGGGAACGCGACCTGCTCATCGACGGCGTCGGCGTCCCCGACATCGTCACCAAGCTCGACGGGCGTCACGCCCTGATCGTGGTCCGCGGATACCACTACAAGGAAGACATCGCCGCCCTGCGGCCCTACATCCGCGAATACCGGCCGGTCATGATCGGCGTCGACGGCGGCGCCGACGCGCTGCTGGAAGCCGGCTACCGGCCCGACATCATCGTCGGCGACTTCGACTCGGTGTCCGACGAGGCGCTGACCGGCGGTGCCGAACTGGTCGTCCACGCCTATCCCGACGGGCGGGCCCCCGGGCTCGACCACGTGCGCAAGCTCGGGCGGGAGGCCGTCGTCTTCCCGGCCGCCGCGACCAGCGAGGACATCGCGATGTTGCTGGCCGACGAGAAGGGCGCGGAGCTGATCGTCGCGGTCGGCACCCACGCCACGCTCGTGGAGTTCCTCGACAAGGGGCGGGCCGGCATGGCCAGCACCTTTCTCACCCGGCTCCGGCTGGGCAGCAAGCTCATCGACGCCAAAGGCGTCAGCAGGCTCTACCGCAGCCGCATCTCCGCGGCGTCGCTGCTGCTCCTGGTCGCCACCACGATCGTCACGATCGGCGTGGTGCTGTTCGTCTCGCCCGTCGGCAAGATCTGGCTCGACGGGGCGCAGGACGTCTGGAACGGCTTCATATTCTGGGTGGTCGGACTCTTCTCGTGATCGATTTTCGCTATCACCTCGTCTCCATCGTGGCGATCTTCCTGGCGCTGACCGTGGGCATCGTGCTCGGCAGCACCGTCCTCCAGGATCCGATCATCGAGACGACGCAGGTGACCGCAGAGACCCTGAAGAAAAACAACGTGACCCTGCAGGCCGAGATGGCCGCGCAGCAGGCCCGCGAAGACGGTAACAACGCCTTCGTCACCGCCGCCACCGCCGAACTGGTCGAGCGTGACCTGGCGGGCGAGCGCGTCGTGGTCGTCGAGGCGCCGGGCGCGCCCACGGCCCTGCGCGACCCGCTGCGCGAGGTGCTGGAGCTGGCGGGCGCGGTCTACACGGGCCGGGTCTCCCTCACCGACGGGTTCCTGGAGCCCGAGCAGGCCGGGGTCGTCGACGGGCTGGCGACCCAGCTCGCCCCGGCGGGCGCGACCTTCCCCGAAGGCGCCACCCCCTACGACAAGGCGGGCACGGTGCTGGCCGCCGCGCTCGTGACGAACATGCGGCCGCAGGCGGGCACCGCCAACCCGGCCACCTCGACCGTGCTGTCGGCCTTCCAGGAGGGCGGCTTCATCGCGGTCAACGGCGAACCGGCCGACCGGGCCACCCTGGCGATCGTGGTGGCGCCGGCCGCGCCCTACGAGGCGGACACGGCCGAGACCATGAACGGGGCGATCGTCTCGGTATCGGGCGCCCTCGACAAGGCCGGTTTCGGTACGGTCATGACCGGCACCACCACCGCGTCGGCCACCGGCGGGGTGATCGCCGCGCTGCTCGACTCGGGCGAGGAGACCTCGCAGGTGTCCAGCGTCGACACGCTCGACCTGCCCTCGGGCCGGATCGTCGTGGTCGACGCGCTCAGGGAGCAGCTCGGCGGGCAGTCGGGCGCCTACGGGATCGGCAGCGGCGCGACCGCGTTCGAGCCGGCCCCGGCGGTGCCCACGATCACGATCACGCCCTCTGTCAGCCCGTCTCCCGTGGCCTCGTCCACGGGCTGACCTCAGGAAGGACCCGCTGTGACTCAGCGTTCCGTGCTCTTCGCCCTGGCGGGGGCGGCGCTCGGCGCGGCCGCCGCGCGGGCGGCCTACACGGCGTTCACCAGGAAGCAGCCCTTCGGCGACGAGAAGACCTGGGCCCGCGTCAACCACCGCGGCGAACCGGTCACGCTGCTCGAAGGCCCCGCGTTCGCGGCGGGCGCGGCGGCGGCGCTGGCGCTCACGCCCGGCCTGCCCGCGAAGACCAGGGCCGCAGGGGTGCTGACCTCCCTCGCCTGCGGCGCGCTCGGCGCCTACGACGACGTGTTCGGCACCAGCGCCTCCAAGGGTTTCAAGGGCCACCTGTCGGCGCTGCGGAAGGGCCAGGTCACCAGCGGCGCGGTGAAGATCCTCGGGATCGGCGCGACCGGCCTCGCCGCCGCCGCGCTGACCCGCCGCGACGTGGTCGACATCGCGATCGACGGCGCGCTGATCGCCGGTTCGGCGAACCTGGCCAACCTGTTCGACCTGCGGCCGGGCCGCGCGATCAAGGTGGGGATGCTCGCCGGGGCGCCGCTGGCGGGATCGCCGCTGGCCGCCGTGCCGCTGGGGGCCGCCGCCGCGCTGCTCCCGGGCGACCTGGCAGAACGCGCGATGCTCGGCGACACCGGCGCCAACGCGCTCGGCGCGCTGCTCGGGCTGGCCGCCGCGCAGAACCTGGGCCGTCCCGGGCGGCTGGCCGTGCTCGGCACCGTCGCGGCGCTCACCGCCGCCTCGGAGAAGGTGTCGTTCACCAAGGTCATCGCGGGCAATCCGGTGCTGAACCGGCTCGACATGCTCGGGCGCCGTCCCGTGCCGCCTCCGGCCGAGGTCATCCGGCCCACCCCTTGACGGCCCGGGGGGTCGCGGGGGCGGCCCTGCTCATCGGCGTCATCACGATCGCGGCGCGCGTCACCGGCTTCGCCAAGCAGCTGGTCTTCGCCAAGACGGTCGGCACCGGCTGCCTGTCGACGGCCTATTTCACCGCCAACTCCGTGCCGAACCTGGTCTTCGAGATCGTCGTCGGGGGCGCGCTGGCGGGCATGGTCGTGCCGGTGCTGGCGGGCGCGGCCGAGCGGGGTGACCGGGAGAGCGCCGGGCGGATCGCCTCGGGGCTGCTGACCTGGGTCGTCGTGCTGCTGGTCCCGCTGAGCGCGCTGGCCGCGCTGCTCGCGGGCCCGATCATGTGGGTGTTCGTGCCGGAGACGGTCAAGGACTGCGACGCCGGTGACGTCGTGGTGCTCGCCGCCCACATGCTCGTCGTCTTCGCGCCCCAGATTCTTCTGTACGGTCTGGCGGTCGTCCTCTACGGCGTCCTGCAGGCCCACCGGAGGTTCGCCGGGCCCGCGCTGGCCCCGCTCGTGTCGAGCGTCGTGGTCATCGTGGCCTACCTGGCGTTCGTCCCGCTGGGCGGCACGGCCGAGATCGCCGGGCTGCCCCGCACGGCCGAACTCGTGCTGAGCGTGGGCACCACGCTGGGCGTGCTGTCGCTGGTGCTCACCGTGCTGTGGCCGGTGGCGCGGCTGGGCCTGCGCTGGCGGCCGACGCTGCGCTTCCCGCCGGGCGTCGCCCCCCAGGTCAGGCGGCTGGCGGCGGCCGGGCTGAGCGCGCTGCTGGCCCAGCAGGTGGCGATGGCGGTGGTGATCCGGCTGGCCAACGAGGGCGGCGCGGGCCGCCTGGCCGCCTACAACTACGCGTGGGCGATCTACCTGGTCCCCTACGCCGTCCTCGCGGTCCCGATCGCCACCAGCGCCTTCCCGGTGCTGTCGGCCCGGTTCGAAGGCGGCGACCACGAGGGCTTCGCGGCGCTGGCCGCCCGGACCACCCGGGCGGTGGTCCTCATCTCGGGCCTGGCGGCGGGCGCGCTCGTCGCGGTCGCCGCGCCGGTCGCCGAGGTGTTCCTGATGACCAAGTCCAAGGTCCCGCCCGGCCAGCTCGCCCTCGGCATCGCCCTGTTCGCCCCCGGCCTGATCGGCTACGGCCTGATGGCCCACCTGTCCCGCGTCCTGTACGCCGGCGGCCACGGCCGCCCCGCCGCCCGCGACCAGGTCGTCGGCTGGATCGTGGTGATCGTCGCCCAGGTCCTGCTCGTGCTCGCGCTGCCCGGCGACTGGGCGGTCGGCGCCCTCGGGCTGGGCAGCACGATCGGCATGACCACGGCGGGGGTGCTGCTGCTGCTGGCCGTCCGCCGCGCCTACGGCCCCCTCGACGGGCTGACCCGGGCCGCCCTGGCGGCGGTGGCCGGGGGCGTGACGGGGGCGGCGGCCGGTTCGGCCGTCGTCTGGCTGCTCGGCACGCCGGGCCTGTGGCCGAGTGTGCTGGTGGCGGGCCTGGCCGGGATCGTGGCGGCCGGGTTCGGCGGGGCGGTCGCGGCGGCGATCGATCGGGACGACCTCAGGGAAGTGATCAGAAGGTGAAGATCGTGCTGACCCTCGGCACCAGCGCCGGGGGAGTGGGCCGTCACGTCCGCACCCTCGCCGACGGGTTCGCCGCCCGGGGTCACGAGGTCGTGGTCGCCGGTCCGGCCGAAACCCTGACGAGATTCGGGTTCACCGGGACCGTGGTGGAGATCCCCGTCTCCGACCGCCCACACCCGGTCAACGACGCCCGGACCGTCGCGATCCTGCGGAGGATCGAGGCCGACGTCGTGCATGCCCACGGCCTGCGCGCCGGCGCCCTGGCCGCCCTGGCCGGGCCGCGGCGGCTGGTCGTCACGCTGCACAACGCCGTCACCGCGCGCGGGGCGGTCGGCGCGGTCTACGCGGCCCTCGAACGGATCGTGGCCCGGCGGGCCGACGCGGTCCTGGTCGTCTCGCCCGACCTGGGCGACCGCATGGCCGCGCTCGGCGCCGGGAACGTCGCCGCCGCCGTGGTGCCCGCGCCCCCGCTGGACGACCTGCCCGCCACGACCGAGTTCGCCGGGAGACGGGTGATGCTGACCGTGGCTCGGCTGGCCCAGCAGAAGGGGCTGGAGGTGCTGCTGGACGCCGCGGCGGGGCCGTACCCGCCGGATGTGCTGTTCGCCCTGGCCGGGGAGGGACCGCTGCGCGGCGCGCTCCAGGAGCGGATCACCCGCGAGAACCTGCCGGTCACCCTGCTCGGCCACCGGGCCGACGTGGCGGCGCTGCTCAGGGCGGCGACCGCGCTGGTCGTGCCGAGCCGGTGGGAGGGCCAGCCGCTCAGCGTGCAGGAGGCGCTGCGGGCGGGGGTGCCCGTGGTGGCCTTCGCCGTGGGCGGGGTCCCGCCGATGGTCGGCGAGGCCGGGCTGCTGCTGCCGCCCGGCGACGCCGGGGCGCTGCGGTCGGCGCTGCTGCGGCTGCTCGGCGACGAGCGGCTGGCCGGCGACCTGTCCGCCGCCGCACGGGCGCGGGGCGCGGCCCTGCCGGGCGACGACGACGCGGTCGAGGCCGCGTTGAAGTCCTACGCCTGATCGAGGAATCACCCGGCCTTGTTCCGGGTTGAGAGGAATAATTCGCACAAGAAACCTGGGTCCGGGGTTCAGACAGCCCCCTTACAGGTCTCTATACTTGTCGCGTTGGGGGGGAGTATCCCTTCGCGACGGTCCCGTCATCACGGTGCGTAGCACCCGGGGCCGTCGGTCCGTGTCTGGAGGATTTCCAGGGGCGGGAGAGACCTCCGGCAGTGTGTTTTGTCGCGCGCGCCGGAGGGATTCAAGAGAGTGGACATTCCCGTGTGGGGTTGGGCTGCCGTCATCATCGGCCTGCTCGTGGTCATCGCCATCGACCTGTGGGTCGTCGACCGTGGAGAGCCCAAGGAGTTCTCCATCCGTCAGGCGGGCTTCTGGGTCGGGCTCTACGTCGCGATCGCCGTGCTGTTCGGCATCGGCCTGCTGATCTTCGCGGGTCCGCAGCAGTCGGGTGAGTTCTTCGCGGGTTACATCACCGAATACAGCCTGAGCATCGACAACCTGTTCGTGTTCTACATCATCATGTCGAGATTCGCGGTGCCGAAGGCCTACCAGCACAAGGTGCTGACGATCGGCATCCTGATAGCGCTCGTCATGCGCGGCTTCTTCATCGTCGTCGGCGCCGCCGCCCTCAACTCCTTCCACTGGCTCTTCTACGTGTTCGGCGCGATCCTCCTCTACACCGCGTACACGATGATCCGCGACCACAACAAGAGCGAAGAGGACTTCGACGAGAACATCCTGCTGCGCTACGCGCGGCGGGCCTTCCCCACCACCCCCGACTACGTCGGCTCCAAGATGGTCGTCCGGGTCGACGGCAAGAAGATGGTCACCCCGATGCTGATCGTCATGATCGCCATCGGCTCGACCGACCTGCTGTTCGCCCTCGACTCGATCCCCGCGATCTTCGGCCTCACCACCGACGCGTTCATCGTCTTCACCGCCAACGCCTTCGCCCTGATGGGTCTGCGGCAGCTCTACTTCCTGCTCGGCGGTCTGCTCCAGCGGCTGGTCTACCTCAGCTACGGCCTGGCCTTCATCCTCGCCTTCATCGGCGTGAAGCTGATCCTCGAGGCCATGCACGACGTCGTCGAGTGGGCGCCGAAGATCCCCATCCAGGTCTCCCTGGGCGTCATCATCGGAACCATGCTGGTCACGACGGTCGCGAGCATCATGAAGTCGCGCCGCACCGTGGCCGCCGCGAAGGACGCCGCGCCCGAGCAGGCCGACCGGCACTAGCCTCAGACCCCCGGGGTCACGCGCTTGACGCGAAAGAGGACGGTTAGGGACTGTGGCATCGGTAACATAACTGCCTAAGTCGCAAATCCGTCCTCTAGTCGCAAAAGAGTACAAAGGCTCCTAGTGTCGAACGAAATAGAAAGTCCTCGCCCTCGCGTCAGGCTCGCCCGCGGTGTCTCGCCGTGGCTCGCCCCGACAGCGGCCGCGGCGGCCGTCACCGCGGCCCTGACCGCTCGGTCCCCCAAATGGGCCCTCGCGGCGGTGCCGCTGACGGCCCTCACGGGCGGGATGCTCTGGTTCTTCCGCGATCCTGACCGCTCGCCCGGCGTCGGACGGCTGCTCTCGCCGGCCGACGGCGTCGTCCAGAGCGTCGACCCCTGGGACGACGGCCGGACCCGCGTCGCGATCTTCATGAGCCCGCTCAACGTGCACGTCAACCGCGCCCCCGTCGCCGGGACCGTCGTCTCGGTGGAACACGTGGCCGGTGGGTTCGTGCCCGCGTTCAACAAGGACAGCGACAAGAACGAGCGGGTGGTGTGGCGCTTCGACACCGCGCTCGGCGACATCGAGATGGTCCAGATCGCCGGGGCCGTCGCGCGCCGCATCGTGCCCTATCTGCAGGCGGGCGCGAAGGTCGCCCAGGGTGACCGGGTCGGGCTGATCCGGCTCGGGTCCCGGGTCGACCTCTATCTGCCGGAGGGCGTCGAGCCCGCCGTGACCGTCGGCGACCGAACTGTGGCTGGGGTGACCCGCATTGACCGCGCCTGACCTCAGGGCCGGAAGCTGGTCCGTCGAGGAAGAGGACGAACCCATGGGGCCGGTCGGCAAGGCGTTCCGCCTGTCGGCCGCCGATCTGCTCTCCCTCGGCAACGCGCTGTCGGGGTTCCTGTCGGTCGTCGTGCTGGCGTACAGCGCGATCGACCAGCTCAAGAGGACCGGTGGCAGCTTCGAGCCCGACCCCCGGTTCTTCGGCACCGCCGTCGTGCTGCTGCTCGTCGGGGCGACCTGTGACCTGTTCGACGGGCTGGTCGCCCGCAGGTTCCGGGCCTCGGCGATGGGCGCCGAGCTCGACAACCTGGCCGACGTGATCAGCTTCGGCTTCGCGCCGGCGTTCATGATCGTGATCTGGGGTGGTTTCGACGCCCCGCTGCCCCTGTGGCTCGTGCTGGCCGCCGCCGCGTCGGTGCTGCTCGCGGGCGTGACCCGGCTCGCCAGGTTCGCCTGCGTGAAGACCAAGAGCGGCGACTTCATGGGGCTGCCGATCCCCATGGGCGCGATGACGATCGTGTCGATCGTGCTGCTGTTCCAGCCGACGATCTGGACGATCCTCGGCATCTTCGCAACGTCCTACCTGATGATCAGCCGGATCGAGTATCCCAAGCCCAAGGGCAACCTGGCCGCGCTCGTGCTGGGCTGGATGATGATCAACGTGGCCTGCCTCACGATCTGGGCCGCCGGGCTGCCCGGTGGCGACCAGCTGATCCAGGTCGGCGCCATCATGCAGATCGCGATCGTGTCGGCGATCCCGCTGCGGGTGCTGATGTTCAAGCGGGCCAAGCGCAAGGAGCGCCGCGCCGCGTCCTGACCCCGCGGCTTTCCGGGGCGGACCCGTCGTTGTCTAATGGCCGTATGGCGACCGCCCCGCGTGAGCTGACCCGTTCCTACTTCCTCGGCAAGCTGGCGCGCGAACTCGAACAGCGCGGCTTCGCCGTCGACCTGCGACCGGCCCCGCCGTCGCTGAAGGTGAGCGCCCCGGAGGCCGCCCTGCTCAACGAGACCGTCGACTGCGTCTCGCTGGAGGGCGGCTGGTTCTACCGGTGGTCGTGGGGCGAGGTCGTGGAGAGCGCCGACGACCCCGACGCCGCCGCGACCCTGATCGCCAAGGTGCTGGGGGCCCGCTGACCTACCAGCCCCGGGCCTTCCACTCGGGCAGGGCGGGGCGCTCGGCGCCGAGCGTGGTGTCCTTCCCGTGGCCGGGGTAGACCCAGGTCTCGTCGCCGAACCGGTCGAAGACCCGCTCCACCACGTCGGTGTAGAGCTGGGTGAACCGCTCCGGGTCCTTCCAGGTGTTGCCGACGCCGCCGGGGAACAGCGAGTCGCCCGTGAAGACGTGCCCCGGATAGTAGAGCGCGATCGAGCCCGGCGTGTGGCCGCGCAGGTGGATCACCTCCAGGTCGGTCACGCCGACGGTCACCCGGTCGCCGTGGTCGACCGGCCGGGCCGGGACCGGCAGCGCCCCGGCGTCGTCGCGGCCCGCCACCACGGTCGCGCCGGTCGCCTTCGCCACCTCCTCCAGGGCGCCCCAGTGGTCGCCGTGCTGGTGGGTGGTCACGATCACGCTGATGGGGTGCCTGCCGATCAGCTCCAGGATCCGCTCGGGCTCGGCGGCGGCGTCGATCAGCATGCCGTCGCCGGTCTCGCGGCAGCGGATCAGATAGGCGTTGTTGCCGAAGTCGCCGACCTCCATCTTCGCGATGGTGATCTTCTCCAGCTCCCGGACGTCGGCCGGGCCGCCCTTGGACACGTCTCCCGTATAGGTCATGGGATCACGCTAGGCCGTCGGGGGCGCTGCGGACCATCCAGGCCGGGGGCTCCGGGAAACCCTCCGGCCGGTGACGGCCGGTCATCCAGGCGGTCAGCTCGCGCCTGGTGGCCTGGAGGTGCGGGCCGTCGGTCCCGATGAGGGTCTCACCGGTGTCGGTCGCGGTCAGTTTCCCGTACGTCGGCTCGTCGCTCAGCAAAGGGGAGTCCCGCCACTCCCACTCGACGTAGCGGTCGGGCCAGTCGCGCCAGGTGTAGCCGGCGCCGAGGTCGCCGTGGTGGATCTCCACCTCGCGCAGGCGGCGCATGACCACGTACCAGGCGGGATGCTCGGGCGGGCGGGTGCCGCTGATCAAGAAGGACCACCGGTCGGCGGGGAGCGAGTCCATGGCCTCGGCGAAGCGGGCGGTGCTCGCCTCCAGATCGGCGAGCTGCTCCGCGGCGGGGCGGCCGCAGCCCTGGCGGATGCCCTCGTCGCGCTCGGCCGCGTCGCGGTACTGGGGGGTGACGACCCCCGTCCGGGCCCAGGTCAGGAGGTTCACCAGGGAGTCGGCGTTGCGGGAGACGTGGGTGGTCACGTGGCCGCGCGTCCAGCCCTCGAGGGCCGAGGGGGCGCGCATCTCCTCGTCGGACAGGGCCGCGACCGTGGCGATCAGGCGGGCGTCGGCGGCGGCGAGTTCCGCCCTGTAGTCGTCAAGAAGGGACATGGGCCCATCCTGGTCCACGTACTCTGAAAGAGCAGGGGCATTTTTGTCGGTGGCGGCGGATAGCCTGCCCGGTGCACTCCTGTAGACCCCAACGACCATCGGGAACGCTGTGGCTGACCGTCTCGTCGTGCGTGGCGCGCGCGAACACAACTTGAAGGACGTCTCGCTTGATCTCCCTCGTGACGCCCTGATCGTCTTCACCGGGCTGAGCGGCTCGGGCAAGTCGAGCCTGGCCTTCGACACGATCTTCGCCGAGGGCCAGCGGCGCTACGTCGAGTCGCTGTCGGCCTATGCCCGGCAGTTCCTGGGCCAGATGGACAAACCCGACGTCGACTTCATCGAAGGCCTGTCGCCGGCGGTCTCCATCGACCAGAAGTCGACCAGCCGCAACCCGCGGTCGACCGTCGGGACGATCACCGAGGTCTACGACTACCTGCGGCTCCTGTGGGCCCGCATCGGCAAGCCCCACTGCCCGACCTGCGGGCGGCCGATCGCGCGGCAGACGCCGCAGCAGATCGTCGACCGGGTCCTGGAGCTGGAGGAGGGCACCCGCTTCCAGGTGCTCGCGCCGGTCATCCGGGGCCGCAAGGGCGAATACGCCGAGCTGTTCCGGGAGCTCCAGACCAAGGGATACGCGCGGGCCCGCGTCGACGGCACGATCATCCGCCTCGAGGAGCCGCCGACCCTGAAGAAGTACGAGAAGCACGACATCGAGGTGATCGTCGACCGTCTCGCCGTCAAGGACACGGCGCGCCGCCGCCTGACCGACTCGGTCGAGACGGCGCTCCAGCTCTCCGGTGGCACGATCACGCTCGACTTCGTCGACCTCGACGCCGACGACCCCAACCGGGAGCGCTTCTACTCCGAGCACCTCTACTGCCCCTACGACGACCTGTCGTTCGAGGAGCTGGAGCCCCGGTCGTTCTCGTTCAACTCCCCGTTCGGCGCCTGCCCCGAGTGCACGGGGCTCGGCACCCGCATGGAGGTCGACCCCGAGCTGGTCGTCCCCGACCCCGAGAAGACCCTCGGCGACGGCGCGCTGACGCCCTGGTCGGGCGGCCACACCAGCGACTACTTCGAGAAGCTGATCGAAGGGCTGGGCAACGCCCTCGGCTTCACCCTCGACACGCCGTGGGAGAAGCTGACCAAGGCCCAGCAGAACGCCCTGCTCCGGGGGCACGACGAGCAGGTCCACATCCGCTACAGCAACCGGTTCGGGCGCCAGCGCTCCTACTACACCGACTTCGACGGCGTGATCCCGTGGATCCAGCGCCGCCACGCCGAGTCCGAGAGCGACGCGGTGCGGGAGAAGTTCGAGGGCTACATGCGGGAGATCCCGTGCCCGGCGTGCAAGGGCCGCCGCCTGAAGCCGGTCTCCCTCGCGGTGACCGTCGGCGGTTCGTCGATCGCCGACGTCTCGGGGCTGTCGATCGGCGAGTGCGCGAAGTTCCTGGCCGGGTTCAAGCTCTCCGAGCGCGACATGCACATCGCCGAGCGGGTGGTCAAGGAGATCAACGCCCGCCTGGGCTTCCTGCTCGACGTGGGCCTCGACTACCTGACCCTCGACCGGGCCGCCGGCACCCTCGCCGGTGGCGAGGCCCAGCGCATCAGGCTCGCCACCCAGATCGGATCAGGCCTGGTCGGCGTCCTTTACGTGCTGGACGAGCCGTCGATCGGCCTCCACCAGCGTGACAACATGCGGCTGCTGGAGACCCTGATCCGGCTGCGCGACATGGGCAACACCCTGATCGTCGTCGAACACGACGAGGACACCATCGCGGCGGCCGACTGGGTGGTCGACATCGGCCCCGGCGCGGGCGAGCACGGCGGCCAGGTCGTCGTCTCCGGCACCGTCGAGGAGCTGCTGGCCAGCGAGGAGTCGCTGACCGGCGCCTACCTGTCCGGGCGGCGGGCCATCGAGGTGCCCAAGAAGCGGCGCAAGCGCGACCGCAAGCGCCAGCTCGTGGTGAAGGGCGCCCGGGAGCACAACCTCGGCGGCATCGACGTCGAGTTCCCGCTCGGCGTGTTCACCGCCGTGACCGGGGTGTCAGGGTCGGGCAAGTCGACGCTGGTCAACGACATCCTCTACACCGCGCTGGCGCGGGAGCTCCACGGCGCCAAGACCGTGCCGGGGCGTCACTCGCGGGTGACCGGGATCGACCTGCTCGACAAGGTCGTCCACGTCGACCAGTCGCCGATCGGGCGTACCCCGCGCTCCAACCCGGCCACCTACACGGGCGTGTTCGACCACGTCAGGAAGCTGTTCGCGCAGACGACCGAGGCCAAGATCCGGGGCTACCTCCAGGGCCGGTTCAGCTTCAACGTCAAGGGCGGGCGCTGCGAGGCGTGCGCGGGCGACGGCACGATCAAGATCGAGATGAACTTCCTGCCCGACGTCTACGTCCCCTGCGAGGTCTGCCACGGCGCCCGCTACAACCGGGAGACGCTGGAGGTTCACTACAAGGGCAAGACGATCGCCGAGATCCTCGACATGCCGATCGAGGAGGCCCTCGACTTCTTCGAGGCCATCCCGGCGATCAGCCGCCACCTGCGGACGCTCAACGACGTCGGTCTCGGGTACGTCCGGCTCGGGCAGCCCGCCACGACCCTGTCGGGTGGTGAGGCCCAGCGCGTGAAGCTCGCCTCCGAGCTCCAGCGCCGCTCCACCGGCCGGACGATCTACGTGCTCGACGAGCCGACCACCGGCCTCCACTTCGAGGACATCCGGCGGCTGCTGGGCGTGCTGGAGCGGCTGGTCGACGCCGGGAACACCGTGATCGTGATCGAGCACAACCTCGACGTGATCAAGACGGCCGACTGGGTGATCGACATGGGCCCCGAAGGTGGTTCGGGCGGCGGCCGGGTGGTCGCGACCGGCACGCCAGAGGACGTGGCGCTGGTCGACGCGAGCCACACGGGACGCTTCCTGCGCAAGATCTTCGACCTGTAAGTGCATTTCTTCATATTCCGCTCGGACGCGATCGGTCAGGCTGAACCGCGAACGGGGTTAGGGCCGTATCTGCCAATGATCGGGAAGTCCCCCAGCGGAGGATGGAAATGAACGTGAACGGCACCTCTGAGCAGGATCAGGTCACGAGCGCGATGACGCGGCGGGGCCTGGTCTTCGCGGTGGGCGGCGCCGGGCTGGCCGCCGCCCTGACGGCGTGCACCGGCTATTCCTCCGGCACGGCCACGAGCGCCGAGCCGCCAGGATCGGTGCCCGCCGACCAGGCGAAGCCCGCCGGGGGCAGTGACAACCCGCCTCCCGCCGCCGACGACCAGAACGACCCCCCGGCCGAGGAGCCACCCGCCGACGAGCCGGCCGAGGAGGAGGAGCCCGCTCAGGCGGCCAACGCCTTCGCCAAGACGGCCGACATCCCCGAGGGCGGCGGCAAGATCTTCGAAGCGGAGAAGATCGTCATCACCCAGCCGACGGCGGGCGAGTTCAAGTGCTTCACCGCGGTCTGCACGCACGCGGGGTGCTCAGTGGCCAGCATCTCCGGGGGCACCATCAACTGCCCCTGCCACGGGAGCAAGTTCAAGATCACCGACGGCTCGGTCGCGGGCGGCCCCGCACCGTCGCCGCTGGAGGAGAAGAAGATCACGGTCAACGGCGGCAACATCGTCCTGGCCTGACCGGGTTGTGGCGCGGTCCGCTCGGAAGGGCTGGAACGGGTGAGCTCGTCTTGGCCTGGCCGGGTTGTGGCGTGGTCCGCGCGGAGGGGCTGGAACGGGTGACGTCGTCCTGGTCTGGCCGGGTTGTGGTGCGGTCCGCGCGGAGGGGCTGGAACGGGTGACGTCGTCCTGGTCTGACCTGGCCGTGGTGCGGTCCGCTTGGAAGGTCTGGAACGGGTGACCTCGTCCTGGCTATCCAAGTTCGGGGTTGGCGTGGTCTGTTCCAAGGGTTTGGAGCGGGTGACTTCGTCTGAACTGGCTATCCAGGTTCAGGATTGATGCGGTCCGTCCCGGGTTCCGGAACGGCCTGGTGGGCCCTGGGCAATGTCGTTCTGCCCTGAGGGTCGCGCTGATCGCGCGCCGAGGGATGTCCGGTGGTGGTGCGGACGGTCTTGGGTGCTGTGGTCCTCGTCCTGGCGCTCCGGGCTGAGTGTGAGTGTTGCCTGCGGTTGTCCCGCATGTGGCTCGGTCCTTCTAGAGCTCTCGGAACGGGCCGTTCCTGGGCAACATCGCTCTCGCCTGGAAATTCAGGCCAGCTGCGGTATGGGCTGGTTGCGGCGTCATCCGTTGCCGGTCTCCCCGAGAGCGCAGCTGCGGGCGACATCGTCTTGGCCAGCCGGGCTCGGTTGTGGGCGGTCCGTTCCGGGATTCCGGGACAGGACAGCCGGAGCCGACGTCGTCTGGTGTAGCGATCCGGGGTGGGCGCTCACGGCTGTCCAGGGGCGCGGTCCGTTTCGGCCCCGGTCGGACACCTGATCTACGGCAGTGCTGCCAGGGCGTCTTGTGGGCCGTCGGCAGGAGTCGGCTCAGATGACTCGTGGGGGGTTGTCTGCGCGGGCTTGTGCGGCGGGCGGCGGTTTCCCCCTGCCGACGGGACCCAGTAGGTCTCGGAGGAGGTCGTACCGGAGGAGCCGCCGCAGCAGCCGCTCCAAGAGCGTCGATGGCGAGGGGTGTCCGAGCGGTCACGCCCCGGCGGGCGCGGATCTCATGACCGCGGGTGGCGGGGTGATGGCCCGCCCGCCACCAGGGAACCTACGGCCGGAAGCGGCTCTGACTTCAGGCATCGGAGTCGACGGTCCGTCACCATCGGGGACGGGTCCCGGCCTTGGGGTGGTGGGGGCGATGGCCTGGTCCCCACCGGGAAAGGGTGGCCGGACACGGTCCCGGCTTCAGGCACCGGGGTCGTCGTCCGGCCACCGCTGGAACGGGTTTCCGCGTTTGGGTAGTGGTCCCTGTCGGGTTGGCCGGCCCGGGTTCCGGTTCAGGCGGCGAGGACCAGGCCGCCGCTGGGAACGGGACGTTCTCGGGCCACCACGTGCATGGTCTCGCCCTTTGGACGGTGTCTCCGCCGGGGGAGGTCGGCCGACCGGATTGCGGCGCCGGGTCTCGGCTGGACGGCGGTGACGTGAGCCCGGGGGGAATGGGTGTCGGCTTGGGGTGTTGGGGGCGTTGGGTTGACGGTCGATTGTTGATCATGGAGGTGTGAGGGCTTTCGCGCGGGACGACCGGTCCGGGTGGTATGTCCTGGTCGCGGGGGCCGTACTCGGGTGGGTGCTGCTCGTCGCGTTCCGGCATGCCTGGGTGGGGGACTGGGATCTGCACGTCGCGACGTTGCGGGCGGCGCTCGACGACTCGCACGCCGGAGGGTGGGCTCCGACGCCCTACGTCCTCGGGCTGGCGCTGGTCGCGCGATTGTCCGGGGCGGAGCCCGAGACCGTGCTGGGTGTGGCGGGGATCCTCAACGTCCTGGCGCTGCTGGTGGCGCTGCGGGTGTTCTGCCGGCGTCTCGGCGCGGGGGACTCCGTGGTGGTGCTGACGGCCGGGTTCACCCTCGTCCTGTGGGGGGTCGCCGGGTTCGGGTGGAACGGGTTCCCGGGGCTGACCGCGCTGTCGTTCTCGTTCGCGTTCCCCTCCACGCCGGCCTACGCGCTGATGGTGGCGGCCTGGACCGTCTTCGCGCGGTTCCGGGACAGCGGGCGGGGGCTGGTGGCGCTCGTCGTGCTGCCGCCGGTGATCGTGCTGGTGCATCCGTTCACGGCCGTGGAGACGCTGGTCGGGATCGTGGGCATCCTGGTCGCCCGGCGGTGGGAGTGGCGGCGGCTGGTGCTGATCGTCCCCGCGGGGGTGGGGGCGGTCGCGCTGGCGCTCGCGTGGCCGTACACCGAGGTGGGAGGGCTGCTGACGGACGAGCCGGAGATGTACCGGCCGCTGGTCGAGGAGCCGCTGGCCCGATATGGCCTCGCGCTGGTGGGCCTACCGGCTCTGCTCTACGGGCTGCGCCGGCCCTTCGGGCGGGAACTGCTGGTCATCGCGGCGCTCGGGGCGGTGATCGCGGGGCTGGCGGTGGCCTTCGGGCGCTACGAGTTCGCCCGGCTCATCCCGGTCGTCGGGCTGATGTGCCATCTGGCGCTGGCGCGGCACCTGGGGGAGCGGCTGACCGGATGGCGTCCGTACGCCGTGGTGACCGCCGTCGCCTGTGCCGCCGGTTTGACCTGGACGCTCCCATGATGTCGTTGATCATGGAATTGGAATGTCGGTGCGGGCGGATAGGCTTTGAGGCGTGGCTGATCCGGCAACTTATCGGCCCGCACCCGGATCGATCCCCGAGTCCCCCGGCGTCTACCGTTTCAGGGATCCCTCCGGCCGGGTGATCTACGTGGGCAAGGCGAAGAGCCTGCGGCAACGACTCAACTCCTACTTCGCCGACTTCGCGAGCCTCCACTTCCGCACGCAGTCGATGCTGACCACCGCCGCCCGCGTCGACTGGACCGTCGTCGGCACCGAGGTCGAGGCCCTCCAGCTCGAATACTCCTGGATCAAGGAGTTCGACCCCCACTTCAACGTCAAATACCGCGACGACAAGTCCTATCCCTACCTCGCGGTGACCATGTCCGACGAGTTCCCCCGCGTGCAGGTCCTGCGCGGCGCCAAGCGCAAGGGCACCCGCTACTTCGGGCCCTACAGCCACGCGTGGGCCATCCGCGAGACCGTCGACCTGCTGCTGCGCGTCTTCCCGGTGCGGACCTGCTCGGCGGGCGTGTTCAAGCGGGCCGGCCAGATCGGGCGGCCCTGCCTGCTGGGATACATCGACAAGTGCTCGGCGCCCTGCGTCGGCCGGGTCACCCCGCAGCAGCACCGCGACCTCGCCGAGGACTTCTGCGACTTCATGGCCGGCAACACCACCCGCTTCATCAAGCGCATCGAACAGGAGATGCGCGAGGCGGCGGCCGTCGAGGAGTACGAGCGCGCCGCGCGGCTGCGCGACGACGTCCAGGCGCTGCAGAAGGCGCTGGAGAAGCAGGCCGTGGTGCTCGGCGACGCCACCGACGCCGACGTGGTGGCCCTGGCCGAAGACGAGCTGGAAGCCGCCGTCCAGGTCTTCTACGTGCGCGGCGGGCGCATCCGCGGCCAGCGCGGCTGGGTCGTCGACAAGATCGAGGAGTCCACCCCGGGCGACCTGGTCGAACACTTCCTCATCCAGATGTACTCCGAGGCCGAGATCCCCCGCGAGATCCTCGTCCCGGCCAATCCGCCTGACCACGACGCCGTCGTGGAGCTGCTGTCCGAGGCGAAGGGCGCCCGGGTCGCCGTCCGCATCCCGCAGCGCGGCGACAAGAAGGCGCTCATGGCGACCGTCGAGCGCAACGCCAAAGAGGCCCTCACCCAGCACAAACTCCGCCGCTCCAGCGACCTGACCAGCCGCAGCAAGGCCCTCCAGGAGCTCGCCGACGGGCTCGACCTCGACCAGGCCCCGCTGCGCGTCGAGTGCTACGACGTCTCCCACATCCAGGGCACCAACGTGGTCGCCTCGATGGTCGTCTTCGAAGACGGGCTGGCCCGGAAGAGCGAATACCGGCGGTTCCAGATCAAATCCACCGAGGGCGACGTCGCCTCCATCCACGAGGTCATCACCCGGCGGTTCCGCCGCTACCTGGAGGAGCGCAGCGCCACCGGCGAGCTCGGCGGCGAGCCCACCGGCGAGCCGATCGACCCCGAGACCGGCCGCCCGCGCAAGTTCGCCTACCCGCCCAACCTGGTCGTCGTCGACGGCGGCCCCGCACAGGCCGCCGCCGCCCAGCGCGCCCTCGACGAGCTCGGCATCGACGACGTCGCGGTCTGCGGCCTGGCCAAGCGGCTGGAAGAGGTGTGGCTGCCCGGCGACGACGAGCCGGTGATCCTGCCGCGCACGAGTGAGGCCCTCTACCTTCTGCAACGGCTCCGTGACGAGGCGCATCGCTTCGCGATCACCTACCATCGTGCCAAGAGGTCCCGATCGCTCACCGAGAGCGCTCTGGACGCGGTTCCCGGTCTCGGCCCCGCCCGGCGGCAGGCTCTTCTCCGTCACTTCGGCTCAGTGAAACGCCTTGGTGACGCGACGGCCGCCGAGATATGCGAGGTTCCCGGCATCGGGCCGGCGACGGCCGAGGCCATCGTCGCTGCGTTGAAGGGGGAGAGCGCATGACCGACACCACCGACCGGACGGGCGAGCCGGGTTTCGTCATCGTGACCGGCATGTCCGGCGCCGGGCGCAGCACCGCGGCCAAGGCGCTGGAGGACCTGGGCTGGTTCGTCATCGACAACCTGCCGCCGGGCCTGCTGTTCTCGCTGGCCGAGGAGGCCGGGCGGGTCAAATTGGCCGCCGACCACGTCGCGGCGGTCGTCGACGTGCGGTCGCTGGCGTTCACCACCGACCTCAACGCCGCCATCGAGGAGCTCGACGGGCGCGGGGTCGAGGTCCGCGTGGTGTTCCTGGAGGCCAGCGACGACGAACTGGTGCGGCGCTTCGAGAACGTGCGCCGCCCCCACCCCCTCCAGGGGGAGAACCGTCTCGTCGACGGCATCGACCGCGAGCGCGGCATCCTGCGCGAGGTCCGGGCCAACGCCGACCTGGTGATCGACACCTCCAAGCTCAACGTCCACGAACTCCGCAAGAAGATCGTCTCGTTCTTCGGCGGGGAGGACCGGCCAGGCCTTAAGGTCAACGTGGTGTCTTTCGGTTACAAATACGGCCTTCCGGTCGATGCCGACCTCGTGGTCGACTGCCGTTTCCTGCCCAACCCCCATTGGGTGCCGGAACTGCGGCCGATGAACGGTCTCGACGCCCCGGTGCGCGACTACGTGCTCAGCCAGCCCGGCGCCAAGGAGTTCCTCGACGGCTACGAAGAGGTCTTCGGCGTCGTC
This sequence comes from Herbidospora cretacea, assembly GCF_001570605.1. Classification (GTDB taxonomy): domain Bacteria; phylum Actinomycetota; class Actinomycetes; order Streptosporangiales; family Streptosporangiaceae; genus Herbidospora; species Herbidospora cretacea. The sequence continues at coordinate 33,630 of NZ_BBXG01000031.1, forward strand.
GCGGCCGGTTACACCCGTGAGGGCAAGGGCTACGCCACCCTCGCCGTCGGCTGCACCGGCGGCAAGCACCGCAGCGTGGCCATGAGCGAGCAGCTCGGCGCCCGGCTCCGCGAGCGCGGCATGGACGTCCAGGTCAGCCACCGCGATGTGGGTCGCGAGTGAGTGAGGGCGGCCCCGGGAGACCGAGGGTCGTAGCGCTGGGAGGCGGCCACGGCCTGCACGCCTCGCTCTCCGCCCTGCGCCGGGTCACCACCGACCTCACCGCCATCGTCACGGTCGCCGACGACGGCGGTTCCAGCGGCCGGCTGCGCCGCGAGCTCGGCGTCCTGCCGCCCGGCGACCTGCGCATGGCGCTGGCCGCGCTGTGCGGCGACGACGAGTGGGGCCAGACGTGGTCCCGGGTCGTGCAGCACCGCTTTCACGGCGAAGGGGACCTGCAGGGACACGCGGTCGGCAACCTGCTGATCGTGGCGCTCTGGGAGCTCCTTGACGACCCTGTCAAGGCGCTGGAGTGGGTCGGCCGCCTCCTCGGCGCCCACGGGCGGGTGCTGCCGATGGCCTCGGTGCCGCTCGACATCGAGGCAGAGGTCGAGCTCGACGGCCAGGTCACGACGGTGCGCGGGCAGGTCGCCTGCGCGGTCACGCCGGGGCGGGTGCGGGCGATCTCGCTCGTGCCGTCCGATCCGCCGGTCTCGCCCGAGGCGGTGCGGGCCATCCACGAGGCCGACTGGGTGGTGTTCGGGCCCGGGTCGTGGTTCACCAGCGTGCTGCCCCATCTGAAGGTTCCCGGGCTGGCCAGGGCGCTGGCCACCACGAGCGCGCGGCGGCTGCTCATCCTCAACCTGGCCCCTCAGCCGGGCGAGACCGACGGCTTCTCCCCGGAGAACCACCTGGAGGTGCTCCGCGACCACGCGCCGTCGTTGCTGGTCGACGCGGTGGTGGCCGACCGGGGCGTGGTGCCCGAGCCGAGTGAGCTGGAGAAGGCCGTGGTGACCCTCGGAGGGCGTCTGATATTGGCTGATGTGGGAGCCTCTGACGGATCTCCCAGGCACGACGCACCACGCCTTGCCACTGTCCTGGACGAGATTTTCCGCGAGAAGCGGTGATACCCCCTAGTCAGCGTGCGAGACACTAACGGCCATAGTCTGTTTGGGGGAGGACACGCGCTAATGGCCATGACAGGCGTGGTAAAAGACGAGCTGAGCCGCCTTCCGGTGCTCAAGCCCTGCTGCCGCAAGGCCGAGGTGTCGACGCTGCTGCGGTTCGCGAGCGGGCTCCATCTGGTGGGCGGGCGGATCGTGATCGAGGCCGAACTCGACACCAATGTGACGGCCCGCCGCCTGATCAAGGACATTGGCGAGGTGTTCGGCCACAAGGCCGAGGTGCTGGTGCTGGCCCCGGCGGGGCTCAGGAAGGGGTCGCGCTACGTCGTGCGGGTCTACAAGGACGGCGAGGCGCTGGCCCGGCAGACCGGCTTGATCGACAACCACGGCCGCCCGGTGCGGGGGCTCCCGCGCCAGGTCGTGTCGGGGGCCACCTGTGACGCCGAGGCCGCCTGGCGGGGCGCGTTCCTGGCCCACGGCTCGCTGACCGAGCCGGGCCGGTCGATGTCGCTGGAGGTGACCTGTCCGGGGCCCGAGGCCGCGCTCGCGCTGGTCGGTTCCGCGCGCCGCCTCAAGATCCACGCCAAGGCCCGCGAGGTGCGGGGGGTCGACCGGGTGGTCGTCCGCGACGGCGACGCCATCAGCGCGCTGCTGACCCGCCTGGGCGCCCACGACAGCGTGCTGGCCTGGGAGGAGCGCCGGATGCGGCGCGAGGTCCGGGCCACCGCCAACCGCCTGGCCAACTTCGACGACGCCAACCTGCGCCGCTCGGCCCGCGCGGCCGTGGCCGCCGGAGCGCGCGTCCAGCGGGCCCTGGAGATCCTCGGCGACGACGCCCCGGAACACCTCGTGATCGCCGGGCGGCTCCGGGTGGAGCACAAGCAGGCCTCGCTGGAGGAGCTCGGCCAGATCGCCGACCCGCCGCTCACCAAGGACGCCATCGCCGGCCGCATCCGCCGCCTCCTGGCCATGGCCGACAAGCGGGCCCAGGACCTCGGCATGCCGACCACTGAGGCGAGCCTCACCGCCGACATGCTGAGCGGCTGAAGCGGGAAACCGGCCGAAAAGGGCGCAATTTTTTACAGTTAGCCGCCCCGCTTTGCGGCTTTCTTACGCTATGCCGCCCTGCGGCAGACCCACTTGGTCTAAACCAATTTGAGTCCGATAGGGTCTGCACCGAGGTTTCAGTCACGTAACGACGGACGAGGAGATCGGATCCCCGTGACCATCCGCGTAGGCATCAACGGCTTCGGCCGGATTGGCCGCAACTTCTGGCGAGCCGCCGCAGCCAGCGGCAAGGACATCGAGGTCGTCGCTGTCAACGACCTCACCGACAATGCCACGCTCGCGCACCTGCTGAAGTACGACAGCATCCTCGGCCGCCTCCCCTACGAGGTGAAGGCGACCGCGGACGAGATCATCGTCGACGGCAAGCCCATCAAGGCCTTCGCCGAGCGCGACCCGGCGAAGCTGCCCTGGGGCGACCTGGGCGTCGACGTCGTCGTCGAGTCGACCGGCTTCTTCACCGACGCCAACAAGGCGAAGGTCCACGCCGAGAACGGCGCGAAGAAGGTCATCATCTCCGCTCCGGCGAAGAACGAGGACGTCACCATCGTCATGGGTGTCAACCACGACACCTACGACCCGGCGAACCACACGATCATCTCCAACGCGTCGTGCACCACCAACTGCCTGGCCCCGCTGGGCAAGGTCCTCAACGACTCCTTCGGGATCGAAAAGGGCCTCATGACGACGATCCACGCGTACACGCAGGACCAGAACCTGCAGGACGGCCCCCACGCCGACCTGCGCCGGGCCCGCGCCGCCGCGCTGAACATCGTCCCCACCTCGACCGGCGCCGCCAAGGCGATCGGCCTGGTGCTGCCGGAGCTCAAGGGCAAGCTCGACGGCTTCGCGCTGCGCGTGCCGATCCCCACGGGCTCGGCGACCGACCTGACCGTCGAGCTCAAGCGCGACGTGACGGTCGAAGAGGTCAACGCCGCGTTCAAGGCCGCCGCCGAGGGGCCGCTGAAGGGCTTCCTGACCTACACCGAGGACGACATCGTCTCCAGCGACATCGTCACCGACCCGAGCTCCTGCATCTTCGACGCCGGCCTCACGAAGGTCTTCGGCAACCAGGTGAAGGTCATCGGCTGGTACGACAACGAGTGGGGCTACTCCAACCGTCTCGTGGACCTCATCGAGTACGTGGGTGCCTCGCTCTGATGCGTGGACTCGACGAGCTCGACGTGAAGGGTCGGCGCGTCCTCGTGCGCGCCGACCTGAACGTTCCCCTCGACGGGGACGTGATCACCGATGACGGCCGCATCCGCGCCTCGCTCCCGACGATCCGGGAGCTGGCCGGCAAGGGCGCCAAGGTGATCGTCTGCGCTCACCTGGGCCGTCCCAAGGGCCAGGTCAAGCCGGAGTTCTCGCTGGCCCCCGTGGCCCAGCGGCTCTCCGAGCTGCTCGGTGAGCCGGTCGCCTTCGCCGCCGACGTGGTGGGCGACTCCGCCCGCGCCACGGTCGCGGCGCTGGAGGAGGGCCAGGTCGCCCTGCTGGAGAACCTGCGCTACGAGCCGGGCGAGGAGTCCAAGGACGACGCCGCCCGCGCCGAGTTCGCGGCCCGCCTGGCCATGCTCGCCGACCTCTACGTCGGCGACGGCTTCGGAGCGGTCCACCGCAGGCACGCGTCGGTCTACGACGTGCCCAAGCAGCTTCCCCACGCCGTCGGCGGCCTGATCGCCGCCGAGGTCGACGTGCTGAGGAAGCTGACCGAGGACCCGGCCCGCCCCTACGCGGTGGTGCTGGGCGGCGCGAAGGTCTCCGACAAGCTCAAGGTCATCGCGAACCTGCTGACCAAGGTCGACCGCCTGCTCATCGGCGGCGGCATGGCCTACACGTTCCTCAAGGCCCAGGGCTACGAGGTCGGCAAGTCCCTCCTGCAGGAGGAGCAGCTCGACACCGTCCGCGGGTTCCTGAACGAGGCCGCCTCGCGCGGCGTCGACCTGGTCCTGCCGGTCGACATCCTCGCGGCCGTCGAGTTCGCCGAGGACGCCGAGTACGAGGTCGTCGACGCCACCGCCATCCCGGCCGACCGGGAGGGCCTGGACATCGGCCCGCGCACGCGCGAGCTGTTCGCCCAGAAGCTGGCCGACGCCCAGACCGTGTTCTGGAACGGCCCGATGGGCGTGTTCGAGTTCGAGGCCTTCTCGGGCGGCACCCGCGCCGTCGCCGAGGCGCTCGTGCGCTCCGACGCCTTCACCGTGGTCGGCGGCGGCGACTCCGCCGCGGCGGTCCGCAAGCTCGGCCTGCCGGAAGACGGCTTCTCGCACATCTCCACCGGCGGTGGCGCCTCCCTCGAATACCTCGAGGGCAAGGAACTGCCCGGCCTGATCGCGCTGGAGGACTGACGTGAGCCGTAAGCCGCTCATCGCCGGCAACTGGAAGATGAACAAGAACCACCTTGAGGCCATCAAGCTGGCTCAGGAGCTCGCCTTCTCCCTGACCGACAAGGACTTCGACCGGGTCGAGGTCGCGGTGCTGCCGCCGTTCACCGACCTGCGCAGCGTCCAGACCCTGGTCGACGGTGACAAGCTCCGTCTCGTCTACGGCGGCCAGGACCTGTCCGCCCACGACGGCGGCGCCTACACCGGGGAGATCTCCGGCGTGATGCTCGCCAAGCTCGGCTGCACCTTCGTGGCGATCGGCCACTCGGAGCGCCGGCAGTACCACGCCGAGGACGAGGCCGTGGTCAACGCCAAGGTGAAGGCGGCCTACCGCAACTCGGTGACGCCGATCCTGTGCGTGGGCGAGGGGCTGCCGGTCCGGCAGGCCGGTAACCAGGTGAAGCACACGCTGGCCCAGGTCGACGGCGCCCTGGAGGGCATCTCCGCCGAGCAGGCCAAGACGATCGTGATCGCCTATGAGCCGGTCTGGGCGATCGGCACCGGCGAGGTCGCCACTCCTGAGGACGCTCAGGAGGTGTGCGGCGCGATTCGGGTGCGACTCGCCGAGCTGTACGACGCCGAAGTCGCCGACGCCGTCCGTATTCTTTACGGAGGCTCGGTGAAGTCTGACAACGTCGCCGCGATCATGGCTCAGCCCGACGTCGACGGGGCTCTCGTCGGCGGGGCCAGCCTCGACCCGGCGGAGTTCGTGAAGATCTGCCGGTTTTAGCGCAGATGTCGGCCTAGCTGGGTCATTATGGGGGTGCGACTTGACACCAGGTCGTACCCTCATAGAGCACGTTTGAATCGTCATGCCGCTCAGGCGCTATCCGGAAAAGGTCTGCCGTGACTATCGGAATCTCCATCGCCCTCATTCTGTCGAGCGCCCTCATGGTGCTGCTGGTTCTGCTCCACAAGGGCAAGGGTGGCGGTCTGACGGACATGTTCGGCGGCGGCTTCGCGTCGTCGTTCGGCGGTTCGTCCGTCGTGGAGCGCAACCTTGACCGTCTGACGGTCATCACCGGCGTCGTGTGGTTCGTCTGCATCATCGCGCTCGGGCTCCTGCTCAAGCCGTAGCAGGCCCAAGCGTCACATAGGGTTCATTCTCTCCCCGTGTTCCCCGCGGGGCGATCGAGCGAGGAGTAATCCGTGGGTAGTGGCAACGCGATCCGTGGCAGTCGAGTCGGAGCCGGCCCGATGGGCGAGGCCGAGCGCGGCGAGGCGGCCCCCCGAGTGCGTGTCGCCTTCTGGTGCGCCAATCTTCACGAGACGCGTCCCAGTTTCGCCAGCGACGCGGCCGTCCCGGAGTTCTGGGACTGCCCCCGTTGCGGCCTGCCCGCGGGTCAGGACCAGGCCAACCCGCCTGCTCCGCCGCGCAACGAGCCCTACAAGACCCACCTCGCCTACGTGAAGGAGCGCCGGAGCGACAAGGACGGCGCGCAGATCCTCGCGGAGGCGCTGGAGCGTCTGCGGACCTCTTCGCGCCCGATCTACTAGGTCTCGACCGAACGGCCCCGCTGGTCACCAGCGGGGCCGTTCGCGTTTATCCGAAGACCTTCTCCCCGTCGACGAATGTGGCCCGGACCTTGGTGAGGGCGATCTCCGACGCGGGTTCGGTGAAGGGGTCGCGGTCCAGGACGACCAGGTCGGCCGGGCGGCCGGGCTCGATCACGCCCGCAGGGGAGTCGTTCAGCCAGGCGCTTCCCTCCGTGTAAGCCGTCATGATCGTCCGCAGGTCGAGCGCCTGACCCGGGAGGAACGGCTTCGCCGAGTGCCCGGCGTGGTGGGAGCCGGGCGGTTCGACCCGGTTCACGGCGACGTGCATGCCCTCCAGGGGGTTGGCCGAGGAGACCGGCCAGTCCGATCCCGCCGCCAGCCTCGCCCCGCTCGACACCAGGTCGGCGAACGGGTACTGCCAGCTCGACCGGGGCTCGCCCAGGAAGGGGAGGGTGAGCTCGTCCATCTGGGGGCTGTGGGCGGCCCAGAGCGGCTGGAGGTTGGCGACCGCGCCCAGCGCGGCGAACCTGGGGACGTCGTCGGGGGTGATGATCTGCAGGTGGGCGATGTGGTGGCGGTTGGCGGGGTCGGTCCCGTCGAGGGAGTCGAGCACCTCCCGGACGGCCCGCTCGCCGATGGCGTGGAAGTGGACCTGGAAGCCCAGCGCGTCGAGTTCCCGGACATAACCGCGCAACAATGCAGGGTCGACGTAGGACAGGCCGGTGCCGCCGCAGCGGCAGTAGGGCTCGATGACCGCCGCCGTGAAGTTCTCCGCGATGCCGTCCTGCATGATCTTGATCGCGGTGGCGCGGAACCGGTCGAGGCCCTCGGCCGAGGCGCGGCGCTCGACCAGTGAGGGGATCTGCTCGGCGCCCCGGGTGCGGTCCCACCACAGCGCGGCGACCACCCGGGCCTTCAGCAGGCCCTTTCCGGCCACGGACAGATAGGTCGGGAGCTGGTCGTCGGAGCCCGCGTAGGAGCCGACGATCGCGTCCTGCCAGCCGGTGATGCCCAGCGAGAACAGGTGCCGCTGCGCGTCCAGCAGCGCCGCCTCCTGGTCGTCGGCGGTGGGGCGGGGGGTGAGCAGGCCGACCAGGTCCATCGCGCCCTCGTGCAGGACGCCGGTCGGGGCACCGTCGGGGTCGCGTTCGATGCGGCCGTCGGCCGGGTCGGGGGTGTCGCGGGTGATGCCCGCGCGCTCCAGCGCCCTGGTGTTGACCCAGGCCGCGTGGTGGTCGCGCTGGATCAGGTAGGCCGGGCGGTCGAGGAAGTCGAGCTGCTCGCGGCGGGGCAGACCGCCGGGGAAGGCGGCCATGTCCCAGCCGCCGCCGTTGATCCACTCGCGGTCGGGGTGCGCGGCGGCGTAGGCGGCGATCTCGTGGAGGTAGGCGTCCAGGCCGTACACCTCCGACAGTTCGCACAGCGCCCGTTCGAGACCGGCCTGGACGGGGTGGACGTGGGAGTCGGTGAACCCGGGCGTCAGCAGGCCGCCGCCGAGGTCGAACGGTTCCGCCCCGGAGTTCCTGAGATCGTCGAGGGAACCCACGGCGGTGATGGTCCCGTCGCGGACCAGCGCCGCTTCGGCGAACCCGCCGGGGGTGAAGACGCGGCCTCCGTGGAACAGGGTCTCGGTCAATTCAGTGTCCTGTGATCTTGTCGGCGATTCTGGCCAGCACGGACGTGCGGGGCACGCCGCCGGCCTCCCGGGCGTCGGCGAGCCGGTAGAGACGGTACATCGCGTGCACCCCCGTCCAGCGCAGGGGCTCCGGCTCCCATTTGCGCACCTTGCGGCCGACCCAGGGGAGGGCGGTCAGGTCGGTGTCGCGGCGCAGGACCAGGTCGCGCAGGGTCCGTCCGGCGAGGTTGGTCGCGGTGACGCCGTGGCCGGTGTAGCCGCCGGCCCAGCCGAGACCGGTCGCCGGGTCGAGCCCGACGGTCGCGCACCAGTCGCGCGGCACGCCCAGCACCCCCGACCAGGCGTGGGCGATCCGCGTCGAGCGGGCGGCCGGGAAGAAGTCGAGCAGCAGGCCCCAGAGAGCGTCGATCGTCCAGCCGTGGGTGCGGCCCCGGTCGTCGACCCGGGAGCCGTAGAGGTAGGGGCGGCCCCGGCCGCCGAAGGCGATGCGGTCGTCGGCGGTCCGCTGGGCGTACATGTAGTAGTGCGCCAGGTCGCCCAGGAGTTCGTGGCCCCGCCAGCCCACCTCGTCCCAGAAGCCGGGCGGGAGCGGCTCGGTGACGATCATGGAGCTGTTCATCGGCAGCCAGTCGCGGTGGTTGTCCTTCAGGGTCGCGGTGAACCCCTCGGTGCAGCGCAGCACCACGTCCGCGCGGACCGTGCCGCGCGCCGTCGTCACCCGGCCGGGCGCGATCCCGGTCACCTCGGTGCCCTCGTAGAGCTCGACCCCCAGGTCCTGTACGGCTCCCGCCAGCCCTCTGGCCAGTTTCGCCGGCTGGATCCTGGCGCAGTGGGGGCTCCAGGAGGCCGTCAGGGCCCCCTCGACCCGGATGTGCTCGTTCACCGGCACGACGGCCACGTCCTTGGGGCCCCAGCCCCAGGCGTGCTGCCCCTCGACCTCCTGCTCCAGGCGGAGCGCCTGGGCGGGGGTCCGGGCGACGTTGACGACGCCGCCCTTCACGACGTCGGCGTCGATGCCCTCGGCCGCGCAGACGGACACGACCTCGTCGACGGAGGTGAACAGCTCCCGCTGGAACGCCCGCGCCGCGTCGGCGCCGTGGGTCCTGGCGTAGCGCCGCGGGCTCCCCGGCAGCAGCCCGGCCAGCCAGCCCCCGTTGCGGCCGGACGCGCCGAACCCGGCGAACTCCTTCTCCAGGACGACCACGTGCAGCGTCGGGTCGGCCTTGATGAGGTAGTAGGCCGTCCACAGACCGGTGTAGCCCCCGCCGATGATCGCCACGTCGGCCCGCAGGTCGCCGTCGAGGCGGTGGGCGGGCTCCGGGACGCCGAGCGCCCGGTACCAGTAGGAGACGTCACCGTTGGCGAAGGAACCGGAGAGCGGAGCGTTCATAGGGGTAATCCTGCTCTATTCGTCATCGACGGCGCATCTCACGACGGAACGCGTCGTGAAGCGAGCGTTAGCCACCGCTATACGCAGACTTAACGAGATTTGTCGTGACGAAACGGGTGGCATACCCGTAGGTAGCAAATGCGTAACAACTCTCCGTCAGGCTGAGACACAGCGGAGGGAGAGACGTTATGGGGTTTCTGCGGATCAGGACGACGGTGGACGAACGTCCGGGGCGGTTGGCGTCGCTGGCGGCGGCGCTCGCGGCCAAGGGCGGCAACATCCTGGGCCTGTCCGTGCAACCCGACTCCGACGGCACCGTCGACGAGTTCATCGCCGACATCCCCGCCTCGCCCGACGACGTGCGCACCGCGCTGGAGGAGGCCGGTGGGCGGCGGGTCAAGGTCGTCCCGGCGACCGCCCACGAGCTGACCGACGAGCCCACCCGCGTGCTGCTGCTGGCGGCGCGGCTGCGGGCGATGCCGTGGCGGCTCCCGGAGATCCTCGGCGACCTGCTGCGCGCCGACGACGCCCGCTGGGTGTTCGGGGCGGTCCGCGGTGAACTGCCCGACCCGACCCTTCTCGTGGTGCCGGTGGCGGCCCGGCGGTCGATCCGGCTGCGGCGTACCGGCCTGCCCTTCACCCTGACCGAGGCGGCCCGCGCCGCCGCGCTGGTCCGGTTGGCCCAGCCGCCGGCCGACCCCGTCTCGGCCGAACGCGCCCTGACGCTGGGCGACGGGGCGGAGGTGCGGATCGAGCCGCTGGCCCCGATCTACCGCGAAGCCGTACGCGACCTGCACGAACGCTGCTCCCCGGAGACCCGCAGGTTCCGCTACTTCACCTCGGCCCCGAGCCTGCCGCCCCGCGTCTTCGACCGCCTCTGCGACCGGTCGAAGGGCCACGCGCTGGTGGCCGGGCACGACGGCCAGGTGGTCGCCCTGGCGAGCCTGGCCTTCTGCGCCGAGCCCGGCATCGCCGAGATGACCCTCCTGGTCGAGGACCGCTGGCAGGGGCGCGGCCTCGGCACGGCCATGACCCGCCTGCTCCTGGAGGAGGCCCGCGAGCTGGGCCTGGCCGAAGTGAGGGCGACGCTGCTCTCCGACAACACGCGCATGAGGAGTCTGCTGATCTCCCTCGGCGCCACGCTCGGCTACACCGAGGACCCCGGTGTGGTCGAGGCGCGGATCGCCGTGGGTGTGCTGGCGCCGGTCGTCCCGGCCTAGACCGCGCCACACGAACATTCCGGTCCGGGGCGGCTCAGGGGCCCCGGACCGGAATGATCACTTTCCCGGGTCGGGAGGCGCGCCCATCGCGTCGAGCCGCCGGTGGAGGCTGTCGAGGCTCTCCAGCACCTGCGTGAGCAGCCGCCGGTCCTCGACGTGGCGGCGCAGGGTGTTCCTGATCACCTGGTCGCCGGGCTCGGTCAGCCGGTCGAGCACCGACCGGTCCTTCGCGCCCTGGACCTGCATGCGCTGCTCCAGGGCGTCTTCCACGGCCTCGGGCGCGACCCCGGTCTCCACCAGCGCCTGGACGGCGACGCCCTCGCCCTCGCGGAGGGTGGCCAGCATGATGTGCTCGGTGCCGATGTGCCGGTCGTGCCGCCGCATGGCCTCCTGGTGGGCCAGGCCGAGGATCTTCTTGGCGCGCGGCGTGAACGGGATGTGGCCGGCGTCCCCCGCGGGCGGCTCCCCGGGCCCGCCGGTCATCCGGACGACGGCGGCCCTCACCTGGTCGAGTTCCACGCGGCATTCGGCCATCGCCTGCGCGGCCAGCCCCTGCCCCTCGCGCACGAGGCCCAGCATGATGTGCTCGGTGCCGATCCACGTGTGGTTCAGGGCGCGGGCCTCCTCGTTGGCGAGGATGATCACTTGCCGGGCGCGGTCGGTGAAACGCTCGAACACGGGCGGCCTCCGTGGCGGATCGGGGGGTCGGGGGTGGCTGCCCCCACTATGCGCCGGAATCGGCGGGCGCGCGAAGCGCGTGGACGTGGACCGGCCCGTGTTCGCCCTGCCGGGTCCTGACCCGGATCATGCCCAGCTTCTCGGCGAGCCGCCGCGAGGCGGTGTTGGCGGCGTCGGTCTCCGCCACGACCTCGGGCGCGCCCCGGACGGTGAAGGCGAACTCGACGACCAGCCGGGCGGCCTCCAGCGCCAGCCCCTTCCCCTGCCATTTCGGATCTACGCTGTAAAGGAGCTCGGCCGCGTGGTCGTCGGTGGTCCGCAGCCCGCAGACCCCGATCTCGTGACCGCGGACGATCGCCCAGAGCCCGTAGCCGCGCGACTCGAAGTCCTCCCGGCTGTCACCGATGATCTCGGCCACCAGTTCCGGGGTGACGACCGTGTCGTCGAAGAGGTGGAGCCGCACGCTCGGCTCGTTCCAGTGCACCAGGAGCCAGGCGGCGTCGGACGGGACGATCGGCCGCAGGATCAGCCGGTCTCCGCGCAACTCGGTCATGCGGGCAAGGGTATGACTTCCGGGTGACCCTTGATGAGGCTGCCGAGCAGCTTTACGCACTGTCGCCCGGGGAGTTCACCGCAGCGCGGAACCGGCTGGTCAAGGAGACCGGCGACAAGGAGATCGGGAAGCTCCGCAAGCCCACCGTGCTGGCCTGGGCGGTCAACCAGGTGGTCCGGTCGCACCCCGCCGAGGTCGGCGAACTCCTGGCCGTGGGGGAGGAGATGCGGGCGGCCTGGGCCTGCGGCGACGGCGACGCCCTGGCCGCGCTCGGCCCCCGGCGCTCCGCCGCCGTGGCGACGGTCTCCCGGCTGGTCATGCGGGCCGCGTCCGGTCGGCTGAACTCGCCCGCCGAACTGGAGCAGACCCTCGACGCCGCGATCGTCGACGCCGGCGCGGCCGACCAGGTCCGCTCGGGCCGGCTGGCCGGGGCCCTGCGCTACAGCGGCTTCGTGCCCACCTCCGTCCCTCCCTCTCCGGTACGGAAGAAGCAGCCCGCCGTCGCCGACACGTCTGCCCGGGACGCCCGGGAGGCCCGGGACGCGGCCGTCGCGGCGGCGCCATGGGGAGTGGGCCGAGCAGCTCGGCCGGGCCGCAGCCGAGCGCGACGAGGCGCTCGACGCCGAGGCGGAGGCGGAGCGCGCGCTGACCGAGGCGCGGAAACGGTCGGCCTCCGCCGAGCAGCGCTACCAGGTCGTGCGGAAGGAGGAGGCCAGGGCCCGGCAGGCGCTGGAGGCGGCGTCTAAGGGCAGATGACGACCCGCCCGGGTGGCCGCTTCGCCACCGCCTCGTAGGCCTCCCCGGCCAGATCGAGGCCGAAGGTGAACGAGATCGGCGGCGGCCGGAAGTCGCCCGACTCCAGGTAGGCCGCGACCTGGGCGAGCCGCGCGGCGCACTGCCGGGTGCAGAGCCGCCGGGTGTCCAGGCCGATCATGCGCGCCTCCCGGTGGTAGAAGTCGGGGAGGTCGATCTCCACCTTCCGCGTCCCGGTCGAGCTGATGACGAGGAGCCGGCCGCCGTGGGCCAGGCAGGCCAGGGCGGCGGGGGTGGTGACACCGCCGACGGCGTCGTACACGACCTCGGCCCCCGCGCCCCGGGTCAGCCGCCGCACCTCACCGGCGACGTCGTCGTGCAGCAGCACGAAGTCGTCGAGGGCGGCGTCGTCCACCGGGGGTTTGCGGTCGATCCCGACGACCCGCGCCCCCCGCACCCGGCCGATCTGGGCCACCGCCGAGCCGACGGCGCCGTTGACGCCGAAGATCGCCAGCGTCTCGCCCTTCTCCAGCAGGGCGGTCTCGACCACGCCGAGCCAGCCGACGACGAAGCTGACCCCGATGACCGACGCCTCGGCGAAGGTGAGCCTCTCGGGCTTGCGGACCAGCGCCGTGACCGGAACCACCACGAGTTCGGCGTGCGACCCGTCGCGGGTGTACCCCAGGTCGCCGCCGGTGCCCCACACCTCCGTGCCGAGCCAGTCGCGCGGCCCGCCGACGACCACCCCGGCGAAGTCGCGGCCGGGGACGCGCGGCAGCGACGCGCCCGGGATGTAGCCGGAGACGGTCTTCAGGTCCGACGGCGTGACCGAGGCGGCCCTGATCGAGACCAGGGCGTCGTCGCCGTTCAGTTCGGGCTCGGTGACGTCGACGACCTCCAGGACGTCGGCGGGCGAGCCATAACGGGCGAATCGCAGGGCGCGCATGTCACGGCCTCCTCCCCGGCGTCGCCGGGCTGAGCGTGAAGGTCCAGTCGACGGTCTGGAACGGCTCGCCGACCTCGGTGCCGTCGGGGGCGGTGCCCGGCCCGTGCGGGACGAAGTCGGCGACCAGCGACCGCTTCACCGCGAAGACGGCGTCGTGCTCGAGATAGTCGTCGTCGCGCCGGAACAGCATGGTGATCAACGGCTGGTAGCCGTCGGCGTGCAGCCAGAAGTGGATGTGCTCCGGCCGCATGGCCGACCGGTCGGCTGCCCGCATGATCTCCCCGCACGGCCCGTCGACCGGCACCGGGTAGTAGCGCGGCGCGATCGACCGGTACCAGAAGCGGCCGTCGTCGTCGGTCGTCAGCAGGGCCCGCATGGCCGGCCGTCCGTCGAGCCGGTCCTCCTGCTGGACGTCGTAGTGTCCCTCGCCGTCGCTGTGCCAGGTGTCGACCTTCACGCCCCCGAGGGGCGCGCCGTCCGGCCCGAGAACCCGGCCACTGACGAACATCGGCGTGCCCGGCACCCCGCAGGAGATGTCGGCGCCGTTGGGCGCGGACGGCCGCCCGTCGACGAAGAAGGGGCCGAGCAGGGTGCTGTCGGTGGCGTGCGGCCCGTGGTGCTCGTTGATCAGGTCGACCAGGACGCTCAGCCCGAGTATGTCGGACAGCAGCACGTATTCCTGGCGGGTGGGCGTGGTGACCTGGCCGACGCGGGTCAGGAAGTCCATCGCGGCGAACCACTCGTCGCCCGTGAGCCGCGTCTCCCGGGCGAAGTCGTGCAGGTGCCGGACCAGCTCGACGAACAGCTCGCGGGTACGCCCGTCGCGGCAGCCCTCGAAGGTGCTCTGCACCTCTTTGGTGATCGTATCCTCGGTCAGGTCGATCGACATGGTCTCTCCCCCTCTTCGGACATCCTTCGACGGTAACCCGAGGTCGGAAGGCGGCCTGGCCAAGGGCCGGCACCGCCTCGGCAAATCCCGGATTTACCAGGGCGGCCCGCTGCCATCGGGCGGACCCGTTCGTGGTCGACCCCGGACAGGTCGCGGCGGCGAGGCGCCGGGCGGCTGTCCACCGCTCGGTTCAGTATCCGCTCACGCCGGGGCGACGCGCCTCCCATAGACGTGGTCGACCTTGAGCGTGATCAAGACGCGGCGTTGCTCGACCATGACCGCTCGGTACTCCTCCCAGTTCGGGTGATCGCCCGCGGCGGCGCGGTAGTAGTCGACCAAGGCCTGGGCCTCGGGCCCGTTCGGGTCGGTTCCCGGGCCGGTCACGGTGACGGTGCCCTCGGCGGTGGCCCAGGACCAGCCGTCGGGGCTGGTGACCTCCAGCACGGCGCGCGGGTCTCGGCGCAGGTTCACGATCTTGGCTGTCCCCGCGCTCGTCGACACATAGATGACTCCCGCGTCCCGATCGTAGAAGGGCATCACGGGGGACAGCTGCGGGAGCCCGTCCTGCTTGATCGTCGCGAGAACACCGAGACGGCTCTCCGCGAGCAGGGCGTGCGGGTTGAAAGGCGAAACAGTCATGCGAGGAGTATGGCGATCCACACACGTGTGACAGTTCTCAGAATGGTCTCGGTAGCCTGATCAGGCGGTCCGGAGTTGTCGTGGACACCCGGAGCGTTCACGCAACGGTGGGAGGCCGCTCACCGCACCCGGCACCGGCACGCGTCCTGTCCCCGGAACGCCGGCCGAAGACCTCCGCGCCCGGGCACAGCGACCACCAATGAATGACGCCGGCCCTCTCGCGGGACTTTTGAATAATCACAGCAAGTCGGCACATGATGCGCTGAAAGGATGCCGCGAATGGTGCTGGAAAAAGAACTGGGGTAGTGGATCTCGACATCGACGAGTTCTTGACTCCCTCGATCGGGACCTCGTCCTTGAATGGGCAGTGGCCGACACCGGCCGGAAATGGGTACTGCCATATGTGAAGCGATGGCCGGAGGCGCTGCGTCTCGCATACTGGGAGAAACCGTGAGACGCGGCCGGTCACGGGTTGATCGCGCATGGCGTGGCGCCGACCTGAAATACGACAAGACCTCATAGATCGGCGATTTCACACCAAAGCCGACCAGCGGAGTGCCTGCCCCGTCCGCCATCACGACCGTCATCGGCGACGCTGACCGGCGTGAACACCTGACCGCCGACGGCACGGCTGCGGACAACAGTTGATCTTCGCCGGGTGTGGGCACTGATCCCGACCCCCGCGATCCGCGGGGACGACGACCCTCGCAGGCCAGGGCCAGGGAGTTCTCACCATGTGAGACCGGGTGGGATCAGCGGGTGGCGTCGGCGAAGTGGGCGAAGCTGGGCAGGCGCGCATGCTTGTCACGATCGATGGGGCCGAGGTGGTGCGGACCCGCCATCGGTCCTCTCTGAACGGTACATCAAAGACATATGGCTCTTTGTTGTCGATCGACCCTCGCCCTGGGCGGGTTCGGAGGGTCGCCGGGAGGCCGGCACCACGTCATGCGCGATCAACCTGTGACCGGCGGCGTCTCACGTTTCGTCTCAGGATGCGAGAAATTCTTAGACTTAGTTGAATTTCTGAGAAATGCGGACCCTTGCATCGTGCCTCTTTATGCCCTTCCGGTCGCCGCAACTCTAGTTGGAGAGCTGTCCGTAATCCCCAGGGTGCGTTGGCAGCATTCGGCCGCGTGTCGGACCAGCCCCTCGGTTACGGTTGTATCAGCCTTATATGTGAAGATTGTCACGGGCAACAAAGGTTCGGTGGTAGGTGCACGCTCGGTGTGGTCGCGCTCGATAGGGCGTAACAAAATTCTGGGGGACAGTGAAGTGACCTACTTCAAGATGCTCGGACCATTAGAGGTCGTACACGGCGATGAGTTGGTCGACCTCGGCGGTGCCCGGCAGCGGGCCACTCTTGGACTGCTGCTGCTCAACCGCAACCGTGTCGTGGCGAGCAGTCAGCTGGTGGAATCGCTCTGGCCCAAGGACAAGGTGCCGCTGTCGGCCAGGAAGATCGTGCAGAACTCGGTCTGGCGGCTGCGCAGGATGCTGTCGGCCAACGGCGGCACCGCCGCGCTGCTCAGCCAGCCACCCGGCTACATGCTGCGCGTCGAACCCGAGCAGACCGACGTGCAGAACTTCCACCAGCGCGTCGAGGCGGGACGCGCCAAGTGCGCCGAGGGCGATCTGGAGGCGGCGTCCCTGCTGCTGCGGCAGGCGCTGGAGCTGTGGCGCGGGCCCGCGCTGGCCGACCTGGTCGAGTCCGGCATCGACTGGCCCGAGCTGATCCCGGTGCAGGATGCCAGGCTGGCCGCGCTCGAGGACTACTTCGAGGTCGAGCTCGACCGAGGACACCACCACCAGACCCTGGCCGAACTCCAGCGGACGGTCGCCACCGAGCCGCTGCGCGAGCGCCTGTGCGGACAGCTGATGCTGGCGCTGTACCGCAGCGGCAGGCAGACCGACGCCCTCAACGCCTACCACGCCCTGCGTACCAGCCTGGTCGAGAGCGTCGGCCTGGAACCGAATCCGGCGCTGCGCTCGCTGCAGCAGGCGATCCTCAACCAGGACCCGGCGCTGATGCCGGCCGGGATGCAGAAGCAGATCACGCTGCAGGCGATCGGCTCTTCCCGTGAGAGCGCCGAAGAACAGCCGAGGCCCGTCGACCTCCGGCCCTCCCCGCCTGTGCCGCAGCGCAGGTTCATCTCGCCCTTCGAGCCGGAGTCGAATGGGCACGGCGACGCCAGGGCCGTCTCGATGCCCGCCGTGCCCGTGCTGCGCACCAAGGTGGTCGAGCGCAAGGATGTCAGCGTGCTCATCGTGCGCTGCCAGGGCATGGGCAACATGGCGCTGGAGATGGCCGTGGCCACGATCCGCGAGGAGGTCGAGCGGCTGGGCGGCACCGTCGTGGCCTCCATCGGGTCGATCTGGCTGGCGTTGTTCGGCGTCCCCGAGACCGGCGAGGACGACGCCGAACGCGCCGTGCTCGCCGCGTTGACCATCCGCGACCAGCTCGACTTCCCGGACGCCTCCGGCGCCGAGACCCCTGTCGCCGTCCACGTCGCGGTGGCCACCGGCGAGGCGCTGGTGGGCCACCACACCGACAACGACAGTGCGCCGTCGGTGAGCGGCGTTCTGCTCGACGAATGCCAGGAGTTGCTCTCGCAGACCCCGGTCGGCGAGATCCGGGTGTGCGAGAACACCAGGCGTGCCACCGAGTGCGGCACCACCTACCTCGAGGTCGAGTCGTCCTTCGGCTGGCAGGTCGGCGGGCTTCGGCACGAGTACCTGGCGCAGCACGACATGCCGATGATCGACCGCGAGCACGACCTTGAGATGCTGGGCGGCCTCCTGCGCCGCACCAGGCACGTCGGCGCGCCCCACCTGGTGACCGTTCTCGGCGACCCCGGTGTCGGCAAGACCCGGTTGGTCCTGGAGTTCGAGCGCAGGATCGCCGCGACCGCCGAGCCGGTGCGGGTCCTGGTCGGCCGCGCGCGGCCGTTCGCGGCGGACATCTGCACCGACGTGCTCAACGACCTGCTGTGCTCGTACTGCGGCATCGACCCGGACGGCCCTGTGGAGGGGGTACAGGCCGAGATCGCCCGTGCGATGGAACGACTCGTCCAGTCGGAGGACGAACGGCGCAGACTGGTGCACCGGCTGACCGGCCTGGTCGACCGGAGACGGGGACGCTCGAACGTGCCGGTCACTGACGTGCTGCACGCGTGGCGGCACCTGCTCGGCCAGATCGCCCGGCGCGGCCCCGTCGTCGTGATCGTCGAGGACCTGCACGTCGCGGACGACCATTTGATCGACTTCGTCGAGGACCTGCCGAGGTCGCTTTCCGGCCTGCCGGTGCTGGTGGTGGTCACCGCGCGGCCGGACCTGGCCAGGCGCCGCCCGGTGTGGGGTTCGCGACTGCGGCACGCGCTGACGATGAACCTGGAACCCATCTCCGACACCGCGGTG
Organism: Herbidospora cretacea; assembly: GCF_001570605.1. GTDB lineage: Bacteria > Actinomycetota > Actinomycetes > Streptosporangiales > Streptosporangiaceae > Herbidospora > Herbidospora cretacea. The sequence goes on from NZ_BBXG01000031.1 coordinate 51,797, forward strand.
GACCGGCTGCTGGAGTTCCTGCAATCCACCGGGACCAGCGAGGTCAAGGGCTCGGCCGGGAGCCTGCTCGCCGGCTTCGGCGACGACGTGGCCGCGCGCCGCACGCGCATGAGGCGGGTCCTGGCGTCCGGTTCGTCCTCGCTGCGCAAGGATCGGTACCCGGGCGGCGACGCCGGTGGTCAGGCCGCCGCCGCCCGCGTGGTGTACTGCCAGGTCACCGAGTCGCCCGCACAGGCAGACGGCGCGGACAGATGATCTGGTGGGGGTTCTCCCACTCCACGCCGCGCTCGGGATCGACGCTGATCTTCGAGTAGCGGTCGAGCAACAGGTTCAGCGCGATCTTGCCCTCCAGCCGCGCCAGCGGCGCGCCGAGGCAGAAGTGGATGCCCTGGCCGAACACCAGGTGCCCGCCGGTGTTGCGGTGGATGTCGAAGAGGTCCGGGTCGGGGAACTTGGCGCCGTCGCGGTTGGCCGCGCCGATCCACGGCGTCACGAGCTGGTCGGCGGCGACCGGGTGTCCGCCGATCTCCGTGTCGGTGGTGGTGACCCGCACCAGGCGCGGGAACGGCGGGTACATGCGCAGCACCTCCTCCAGCGCGCCGGGCACCAGGTCGCGGTTCGCGCGGATCTCGGCCAGCGCCTCCGGGTGCTGCTCCAGGAGGATGACCGCGGTGCAGATCAACGACATCGTGGTGGCGTGCCCGGCGAACATGGTCAGGCCGGTGACCCCGATCATCTCGCCGTCGGTCAGCGGCTCGCCGTCGATGGTGGCGTTGGCCAGCCTGCTCATCACGTCGTCGCGCGGGTTCTGCCTGCGGTCGCGCATGTGCCGCAGGAAGTACTCGCCCATCTCGTGGAGGGCGGGTCCCACCTCGCCCTCGAGCAGGTCGGGGGGCACGGTGGCGGCGTCGAGCGCGCCGATCGCGTCACCCCACACGCGGAACAGCGGCTCGTCCTCGATGGGCAGGCCGAGCACGTCGGCGATCACGGTGATCGGCAGCGGGAACGCGAGCGCGTCGACGAGGTCGAAGGAATCCTGGTCGGCGACCTTGTCCAGCAGGGTGTTGGTGATCAGCTCGATGCGTCCGGCCAGGTTCGCGACCGAACGGGGGGTGAACACCTGGCTGATCACGGTGCGCAGCTTGCGGTGCCGGGGCGGGTCTGTGGTGACCAGGTTGCCCTCGTCGAAGCGGTCGAGTTCGGGATGCGGGAGATTGAACAGCCTTGCCGTCTCCGAGGAGAACGTCTTGGTGTCGGCGAGAATTCTGGTGACGTCTCCGTAACCGAAGACCTCTACCCCGTGGTCGCCGTCGCTGCTGACCGGCTGCGAATCGAGCATCTCGCGGAACCACGAGAATAACGACTCGACTGGTTCCATGATTGTGCTGTCAATGGACGCGCTCATGGGCAGGAGCCTAGCTTCGACGCACCTTGCCTGTGCATAGCCTTTTCCTTTGTTGAGTTCGCCGAGGCGGAATTGCGAATAGCGGTGGCCGGAATTCCCGCCACCGCTATTTTTCGCAGACCGCGCGTAGACCGTCTTGAGACTTTCCGGGAGCGAATGGTCTGGCTGTTACCGTCCGACGAGGCCGCGGTACAGTCCGCGGTTCACCTTCGGCACGAAGATGCTCTCCTCGGCGCTGGCCGCCGCGGCGGCCGGGCCGGACAGGGTCGGCGAGCCGGCGACCCGCAGGCCGTCCTCGATCGCGCCGTCGATGTAGCCGTTCCACCCGTTGGCGATGTCGCTGCCCGCGAACTTGATGCGGCCGTGCGGCTGCTGGAGCTTCGCGTGCAGCCTGATGAGCTGGTGCGGCTGGCGGTAGCCGCCGGTGCCGAGGGCGAACTCGTCCTTGTGGAAGTCGGTCACGATGTGGTCGCGCACCTTGGCCCCGGGGAGCACCCTCCGGAGGGCCCGCTCCACCTCGTCCCGGTCGGTCTCGTCGAAGGTGGTGTCGACGGTGAAGGCGACCACCGGATCGCCGTCGTTGAACCGGCCCATGAAGCAGAACGGGTCACCCCTGCCCTCGGGCGACTCGGCCACGAACCTGTCCGTGGGGTTGGACAGGTCGATCCACAGCTTCCGCTCCTCCGTCACGCCCATCCCGGCGTTGGTCGCCTCCCGGTGCGCGGGGGGCAGCGGGGGGCTGAAGGAGATCGTGCGCCAGACGTTCACCGGCACGGCCATGATGACTTCCGGTGCGGTGAACGACTCGCCCGCGCGGGTCGTGACGGTCACCTCGCGGGCGTTCTGGACCACGGATTTGACGGGCGTGTTGAGCTTGAGGACCGGTTTGGACTCGGCGAGCATGGCGTTCAGGATCGACACCGTGCCGCGTGCCGGGCGGTAGGTGTTGACGCCGTGGAAGGCCTCGAACGTGCCGCCGGCCAGTGCCCACCACTGCTGGATGTGGGTGAGCGCGCCGCGCTCGCTGGTCCCGCCGTAGAGCGAGGTCCAGCTGGTCAGCAGGATCTCGTCCTCCGGGGCCAGGGCCATCTGGTCGAGCCGGTCCCGCAGCGAGAACCGGTCGAACCTGGCGACCAGGTCGCGGTTCACGAGCGGTTGGTAGGGCGACGGATAGATCCTGGTCGAGTCCTTGAAGAACTCGGTGAACAGCTCGCCCTGCCGGATGTAGGCCACGGACGGGTCGAGTTCCTCGAACCCGGTCAGGGTCGGCATGATCGCCCTGGTCACGCCCTGGTCGGCCATGATCGGCAGGCGGTAGCGGTTGAGTTCGCGCCACACGTGCGGCTGTAATCGGTCGACCCAGGTGCCGCCGCGCTCGATCATGTGGCCCCGCCAGGTGTCGGTCCAGGTCCGGCCGCCGACCCGATTACGCGCTTCGAGCAGCAGTACCCGCTTGCCCTTGGCGCGCAGCTCACGGGTGGCGGTGACCCCGGCCATCCCCGCGCCCACGACGATCACGTCGAAGCGCCGCCCGTGGGCCGAGCCCTGGGCGGCCTCGGCGACGGCGGCCGTCGCGGAGGACGCCAACGCGGCCCCGGTGATCGCGCCGAGACCACCCGCCACACCCGCTTTGAGCACACTGCGCCGCAGCAGCCCCCGACCCTCGGGCCGGCCGGACTCCATCTCGTGGGTCACTGTCCCTCGTTTCTTTCCTGAGAACTGGTAGCCGGATCAAACATTTCTGGACAGCGCCCCGGCACCTCTGGTCGCCTTTTCGCGTACCGGCTGTGGATGGAGGAATTCGCAGAACCACGGCTGTGCTGCCGATGGGCGCGCTCACGGCCAGGAGCCTAGCCCCGACATGCCCGGCCCGTGCCTATGGTTTCCCGCGTTGAGATCATCGAGGCGGAATTGCGAATAGCGGTGGCCGGAATTCCGGCCACCGCTATTTTTCGCAGACCGCGCGTAGACCGTCTTGAGACTTTCCGGGAGCGAATGGTCTGGCTGTTACCGTCCGACGAGGCCGCGGTACAGTCCGCGGTTCACCTTCGGCACGAAGATGCTCTCCTCGGCGCTGGCCGCCGCGGCGGCCGGGCCGGACAGGGTCGGCGAGCCGGCGACCCGCAGGCCGTCCTCGATCGCGCCGTCGATGTAGCCGTTCCACCCGTTGGCGATGTCGGCGCCCGCGAACTTGATGCGGCCGTGCGGCTGCTGGAGCTTCGCGTGCAGCCTGATGAGCTGGTACGGCTGGCGGTACGCGCCGGCGCCCAGGGAGAACGGGTCCACATGCCAGTTGGTCACGATGTAGTCGCGCATCGTGGCCCCCGGGAGCACCCGCCGCACGGCTCGCTCCACCTCGTCCCGGTCGTCGACGTCGAAGGTGCGGTCGACGGTGAAGGCGACCACCGGCTGGCCGTCGTTGAACCGGCCCATGAAGCAGAGCGGGTCACCCCTGCCCTCGGGCGACTCGGCCACGAACCTGTCGGTGGGGTTGGACAGGTCGATCCACAGCTTCTTCTCGTGCGGCACGCCGACCCCGGCGTTGGTCGCCTCCCGGTGCGCGGGGGGCAGCGGGGGGCTGAAGGAGATCGTGCGCCAGACGTTCACCGGCACGGCCATGATCACCTCGGGTGCGGTGAACGACTCGCCCGCGCGGGTCGTGACGGTCACCTCGCGGGTGTTCTGGACCACGGATTTGACCGGGGTGTTGAGCTTGAGGACCGGTTTGGACTCGGCGAGCATGGCGTTCAGAATCGACACCGTGCCCCGCGCGGGGCGGTAGGTGTTGACTCCGTGGAAGCCCTCGAACGTGCCGCCGGACAGTGCCCACCACTGCTGGATGAGGGTCAGCGCGCCCCGCTCGCTGGTCCCGCCGTACAGAGACGTCCAGCTGGTCAGCAGGACTTCGTCCTCCGGCGCCAGGGCCATCTGGTCGAGCCGGTCCCGCAGCGAGAACCGGTCGAACTCGGCGACCAGGTCGGGTCGGCTCAGCGGCTGGAAGGGTTTGGGGAAGATCTCGGTCGACCGGTCGAAGAACCTGGTGAACAGCTCTTTCTGCCGGATGTAGGCCACGGACGGGTCGAGTTCCTCGAACCCGGTGAGGGTCGGCATGATCGCCCTGGTCACGCCCTGGTCGGCCATGATCGGCAGGCGGTAGCGGTTGAGTTCGCGCCACACGTGCGGCTGTAATCGGTCGACCCAGGTGCCGCCGCGCTCGATCATGTGGCCCCGCCAGGTGTCGGTCCAGGTCCGGCCGCCGACCCGATTACGCGCTTCGAGCAGCAGTACCCGCTTGCCCTTGGCGCGCAGCTCACGGGTGGCGGTGACCCCGGCCATCCCTGCGCCCACGACGATCACGTCGAAGCGCCGCCCCAGAGGCGAGCCCTCGGCGACGGCGGCCGTCGCGGAGGACGCCAACGCGGCCCCGGTGATCGCGCCGAGACCACCCGCCACACCCGCTTTGAGCACACTGCGCCGCAGCAGCCCCCGACCCTCGGGTGGGGTGGATTCCATGTCGTTGGTCACTGTCCCTTGTTTCCTTCCAGGAACTCATTGCGGAAATAGCGGATGACCGGTCGCCGGGCTATGGACGCAGTGCTGCACGCGTGCGATAGTCGGACGTAATCGGTCGGACACGGCGAGTAATGCGGCCACGGCATCACTGATGTGTGAGCAATGTTCCGACGCTTATGTGCGATGGGCGCGCGGTGATACCTGGGCACCCATCGGCAACGTCGCCACTTGGGTGACCGCATAGAGGACCCAAGGGCCGTCCCGCATTAGTAATCGCGGTCAGGCTAGCGCACGGGGCATATTCAACAAAAGACTCGGCTCGCCCGTGATCGAAACGTCTCTTGCGACTTCTTCAAACGGATTATGGCGTTGATTTTCGCCAACGCCGAATAGCGGTCGACCCGTTGTCCTCCTTTTCGAAGGCGTGTTTCGGGTCGACCGCTGTCATGCGGCGCGCCAGGTGCGCCGCAGGGGAAAACTCAGGCCGAGGGCTTGCGGAACACCTCGACCATCGCGGCGTAACTGGCGGGCCCGTGACCTTCGGCGATCGCGCGCTTGCCCAGCGCCGTGATGAGCGCGGGCCACTCGGCGTTGACCCCCAGCTCCCTGCTCTCGTCGAGCAGGTGGTCCATCGCGTCGACGTGCGTGTCGATGGTGGAGTCCTCCGCCGGCCATTCGCCCGCGTCGATCTGCGCGGCGTAGGCCTCGATGAAGCCCAGCGACATCTCGGCGAGCGCCTTGGCCATCGGCAGGTACTCGGTGGCCTTCACGCCCGCCGTGCCCAGCAGCGCGACACCGTGCAGGAAGCTGTTCTCGACGCCCCACATCATGGTGAGCAGGGAGACGTCGTAGAGGGCGGCGAGACCATGGTTCTCACCCAGGTAGGTGGTCGCCGCGGGGGCCACCGCCTTGAGGGTCTCCTCGTGCTCGTCGAAGGCCGACTTCGGGCCGCAGTACAGCAGCAGGGCCTCGTCGGTGGCGATCGCCGGCGGGATGGCCATGATCGCGCTGTCGACGTAGGCGCCGACGTTGTTCTCCACCGCCCACTTCGCCATGTCCCTGGCCTGCGACGAGCTCGCGCTGGTCATGTTGACCAGCGTGCGGCCCTTCAGCGAACCCGCTTCCGGGTCGAGCAACTGGTGCACGGCGTCGTAGTCCGAGACGCAGATGACGACCAGCGGGCTCGCCTCGACGGCGTCCTTGACCGAGGGCGCCAGGACCGCGCCCCTGGCGACGAGCTCATCGGCCTTGGCGGCCGAGCGGTTCCACACGGTGGTCGGGTGCCCGTTCCCGAGGAACGCGGCAGCCAATGCCTGACCCATCAGGCCCAGACCGATGACGGTGACCGGCGCTTGGGCGGCATTGGGGTTGGACATCACATTCACTCCTGTTCGGTCCGCGCCCATTCAGGTGACGCGATGTGTTTGTTCGGCGGACTTCAAAGGTTTCACCGGCGGGGGTGGCCGACCAGCGGCGGATCTGACCATCTTCGAACGATTCCTGCCATAGACTCGCGATCATGAGTCCGGGCGCAATCGCGATCGCTGTGATCAACGGCACCGACATGCAGGTGTGCGAGATTTACGAGACCGCCATCGCCAACGCGGTCTTCGGTGATCCGCAATACGACCTGGCCAATCCCTGGTACGAATTGAAGCTTTGCGCGGTGAACGGGAACGAGCCCGCGGCGCGCGGATTCTCCGTGCGAACGGCGCATGGGCTCGACGACCTCGTCGTCGCCGACACCGTCATCGTTCCCTCGGTCCCTTACTACGTGCTGCACGGCGAGGCTCCACTGCCGTCGGACTTCGTGGAGGCGCTGCGCGAGGCGGCCAGGGCGGGGGCGCGGATGGCGTCGATGTGCACCGGGGCGTTCGCCCTCGCCGAGGCGGGCCTGCTCAACGGCCGCAGGGCCACCACGCACTGGATGCACACGTCCGATCTGGCCAAGCGCTACCCGGAGGTCCAGGTCGAGGACACCGTGCTCTATGTCGACGACGGCGATGTCCTCACCAGCGCGGGCATGAGCGCCGGCCTGGACCTGTGCCTGCATCTGGTGCGCCGCGACCTGGGCGCCTATGTGGCCGGCCAGTTGGCGCGCCGGATGGTCGTGGCCGGTCACCGCCCCGGCGGGCAGGCCCAGTTCGTCGACCTGTCCGTCCCCGACAGCGACGACGACACCCTCGCGATGACGATGGACTGGGCCTCACGCAACCTCGACCAGCCCCTCACCATCGACGCGATGGCGAAGCAGGCGGGCATGAGCAACCGCACCTTCTTCCGCAAACTCCAGGCGACCACCGGCCTCACCCCGCTGAAGTGGCTGCTCAACCAGCGCCTGTCCCGCGCGCAGAGCCTGTTGGAGACCACCGACCTGCCGATCGAGCGGGTCAGCGAGGCCAGCGGCCTGGGCACTGCGGCCAACCTGCGCAGGCACTTCACCACACACTTCGGCGTCACGCCCACCGACTACCGGCACTCGCTCAGTGCCGGAGTCCGCGCGCAGAGCCGCGGGGCGGGCGCCGCGCCGGTGACGCGGTCGCCGGCGCCCGGGTCCTGTCAGCCCTCCGCGGGCCAGGAGCTCTCCGCCGGCCAAGGGCCGTTGCCCGCGTAGGCGTTGTCGATCACATAACGCCAGCCGCCGTCCGCGCCACGCTGCAGCACGTCGACCGCCAGGCCGCCGAGCTTCTCGTAGACGCCGTCCCTGGTGGTGTCCATCGTCCACTCGACCACCACCATGGCGGTGTCGCCGTGGACCATCTTCGCGTGCACGGTCGCCTCGACGGTCGCGTTGCGGGTCGCGATGAAGTGCTTGACGTAGTCCCTGCGCTCCTGGCCCGCGACCGGCTTTCCGGGCTCCCACAGGCCGACCGCGTCATCGACGTACAGGGCGTTGACGGCATCCGCGTCGCCCGCGTTGAACGCCACGTTGAACATTTCCTGGTGCGTGTCGATATCACTGGCCAGGGCGTGTTTTTCGAGGGCCATGGTGAGCGCACTCCCATTCTTGGTTATCGGATGTTTTCGGCGTGATGTCGGGCAACGCCGATGTGGACGCTACCGCCCGCCGAGTGGCGGCCGATCGCAGTCAGGTAATCGCTGCCGGACCTGGTCGAGAGCTGCGGCGATTACCCCGTTGACACCACACTGAGATCCGATTTGCGGCTTTTTTAGCCGGGGAACACCTTTGTCCAGTCAACGGAGGCGGCGTACTCCGAGAAATCCCGTGCCTTGCGGCCGGTGACCTTCTCCACGCCGTCGGACAGGTACGAGGTCGCCCCGTCGTCGATGGCGTCGAAGAGCCGGATGACGTAGTCGGCCAGTTCCCGCGAGTGGCCCCGGCCCACGAGGTGCCGGGCGTACTCCTCGTGGGAGAGCACGGTGAGGCGAACCTCACGGCCGGAGGCGGCGGAGATCTCGGCGACGACCTCGCCGAAGGTCATCAACCGCGGTCCGGACATCTCGTACACGGCCTCGTCGTGGCCTTCCCCGGTCAGCGCGGCCACCGCGACGGCGGCGATGTCCTCGGCGTCGATGAAGGGCTCGGTTCCCTCGCGGGTGGTGACCCGCAGCTCGCCCTCGGCGATCTCCGTGCAGAGGAAATTGGGCTCGCTGAAGTTCTGGAAGAACCAGGTGGGGCGCAGGATCGTCCAGCTGAGTCCGGAGCCGCTCACCACGTCCTCGACGCGGAACAGGCCCGGCTCGTCGGACCTCTTCGTGAAGGGGCGCGCGGAGAGCAGCACCAGGCGCTCGACGCCTGCGGTGGTGGCGGTGCCGATGAAGTCGGTGAGCATCGTCGCGGCGTCGGCGCCCTGTTCGTCGACGACGTAGACGGCTTTCATCCCGTCGACCGCGGCAGGCCAGGTGGAGCTGTCGTGCCAGTCGAAGCGGGTCGCGCCGGAACGCGAGGCGATTCTGGGCCGGTGACCGAGCTCGGTGAGCTGACGTGCGACCCTGGCGCCGGTCTTGCCCGTGCCGCCGAGGACGAGAATGGGGGATTCGCTCATGCGCCTCATCCAAGCATGGGCGAATTCCCCACCCCCGCAACCGTTTCTCAGATCGGTAACCCCGCGGTCACCCCTTCGGAGCGGGGAAATAACCGCTGCGGACGAAGAAGTCCACATATCTGCCGAACAGTGCCCGGTCGACGGGCGGGCACACGATTCCGGTGCCCGCCAGCGCCTTCTCCGTGTCCGAGACGTCCATCGGCGGGTAGGTCGGCCCCGCGCCCTCGGAGTTGATCTCCTCGAAGGTGTCGAACAGCGGAGTGACCGCGTTCTCCCGGTCGGCGCCGATGGTCGCGCGCCAGGAGTCCCAGTCGGTCTCGGACAGGTCGTACCCGATCGCCCGCAGGTGGTCGACGAGATCGCCGAACGACTGCGACTGCTCGTTGAACAGGTGGAAGGTGCCGTTCGCGGAGGACTCGCGGGTGGCCAGCGTGGTGATCGCCCCGCTGACGTAGTCCACCGGGACCAGGTGCACCCGGCCGGTCAGCCGGTCGGGGACCACGCCGGCCTGGAGCATGCCCTTGAGGCTGAGCCAGACGAAGTCCTTGGTCTGGCACGCGCCGCTGTCGCGGGCCCCGCACACCACGTCGACCCGGTAGACCGACACGGGGACACCGCGGGCACGGGCGATCCCGAGCACGCCCTCCGCCACCCACTTGCTCTGGAGGTAGCCGTTGCGCAGCAGGTGCGCGGGACCGGTCGTGGCGGTGACACCCACCGGCTCGTCGCTCTCCGACGCGGCGAACACGCCCGTGGTCGACACGTAGTGCACCGGGACCGTGCGGTGGCGCGCGGCCAGCCGCAGCACCTCGACGGTGCCGGTCACGTTGGAGCTCTTCAGATCCTGGTACGGGCGCAGCCAGCTCACCGTCGCCCCGGCGTGGAAGACGGCGTCGACCCGGCGGGCGAGGTCGTCGAACACCTGCTCGCCCAGGCCGAGCCGGGGGGAGGTGAGGTCGCCGACGTGGACGACGACCCTGGCCGGGTCGACCTCGCCGGCCACCTCGTACCACTCCAGGTTCTCCCGCAGCCTGCGCTCCGCGTCGGCCTGGTCGGCGCCGCGCACCAGGCAGTGCACGACCGCGTCGGTGTCGCGCACGATGTCACGCAGCAGGAACGCTCCGAGGAATCCACTGGCTCCCGTCAGCAGCACCTCCCGGGGGTCGGTGGCGACGGTGACCACGGTGTCCGCGGCGACCACGTCGTCGTCGAGCACCACCTCCTTGGCGAAGTCCACGCCCGCGACGTCGTCCCCGCCGGTGACCGCCGCGCTCGCCGTGGCGCAGAGGTACTCGGTCAGCGCGGCGGGCGTCGGGTGCTCGAACACCAGCGAGGCGGACAGCCGCGTGCCGATGTGCGCGGCCAGCCGGTTGCGCAGTTCCACCGAGATCAGCGAGTCGAAGCCGAGATCGACGAAGAGCTGGTCGTCGCCGATCGCCGAGGCGTCGGCGTGGCCCAGAACCGACGCGACCTCCGCGCGGACCAGCTCGCCCACGATCTCCCGCCGTCGCTGCTCGGACTGCCCGGCCAGCCGCCGTTCCAGCGGCTCGGCCTCGCCCGCCCCCTGGGTGGCCCGCCGGGAGGTGATCCTGGCCAGGGCGGTGAACAGCAGCGGCACCGCGGCAGGCCGGGCGGCCAGCGCGCGGAGGTCCAGCGGCGTCGCGACCGGGGCCGGGCGACCGGTCCGCAGCGCGGCGTCGAACAGGCCGGGGCCGTCGTCAGGGGTGATCGGCAGCAGCCCGCTGCGGGCGATGCGCTTGAGATCGGCGTCGCTGAGGTTGCCGCCCATACCGCCGCCCACCTGTGACCACAGGCCCCACACCAGCGAGGTCGCCGCGAGCCCGGTGCCCGTCCGGTGCGCGGCCAGCGCGTCGAGGAAGGTGTTCGCCGCGGCATAGGCGCCCTGGCCGGAACCGCCGATGACACCGGCGACGGAGGAGAACAGCACGAACGCCGACAGGTCCATGTCCTTGGTCAACTCGTGCAGGTTCCACGCGGCGTGCACCTTGGGCCGCAGCACCCTGGCGACCTGGTCGGCGTCCAGGGAGCCGATCATGCCGTCATCCAGGACACCCGCCGTGTGCACGACACCGATGAGCGGGCGCGCGGCGGGGATGGAAGCCAGCACCGAGGCGAGTTGCTCCCGGTCGGCGGCATCGCACGCGGTGATCGTCACTCGCGCGCCGAGAGCGGCCAGCTCGTCGGCCAGGTCTCCCGCTCTCCGCGCGGCCGGGCCGCTCCGGCTGACCAGCAGCAGGTCGGTGACGCCGTGCGCACGGACGAGGTGCCTGGCGAACAGCGCGCCCAGCGCGCCGGTCCCGCCGGTGATCAGCACCGTGCCGCCGGGCCGCCACGGTGACGCCGCGTGCCCCGGCGCGAGCCGGGCCAGCCTGGGAACGGCCACCGAGCCCGCGCGCACGGCCAGTTGCGCCTCTCCCGTCGCGATCGCGGCCGGCAGCGCCGACATCGACGCCGGATCGTCGTCGACGTCGATCAGCCGGAACCGGCCGGGCATCTCCGACTGGGCGGAGCGCAGCAGGCCCCAGACCGCGGCCGCGGCCAGGTCGACCGGCGTGTCGCCGGCGTCGATCGCGCGCCGGGTCAGGAAGACCAGCGGGACCTCGGCGGAGCGCTCGTCGTCGTTCCAGGCGCGCACCAGTTCCAACGCGTGCAGGACGGCGGTCTGGGCCCGGTCGGCGACCGTGCCCCCAGCGTTGTCCTCCGCGTCGTCCTCCGTGGCGAACATCAGCGGCGCGACCAGGCCGGTGAAGGTCCCGGCGGCGGACAGCGCCTCGCCGACCCCGGCGAACCGCGGCGGCCACGGCAGGCCGCCGTGGCCGGTCTCCAGCACGGCCGGCCCGGCCTCGCCGGTCGGCCCGGCCGGGATGACCGGGGTCCACGCCACGCGGAACAGCGCCTCACCGGGACGGGCCAGCGCGGCGCCGACCTCGTCCTCGCTCGCGCCCTGGGTGACCACGGCCGCCGCACGGGCCAGCGGGGCGCCCGACGCGTCGGCCAGCAGCACCGACACCGCGCCGTCCCCGGCCGGGGTGATCCGCACTCTGGCGGCGGCGGCGCCCACGGCGTGCACGGTCACCCCGCGCCACTCCGCCACGACGCCGGGGCGCCCGGTGAGCAGTGCGGCGGGGTGCAGCGCGGCGTCGAGCAGCGCGGGGTGCACGCTGAACCCGTCCGCACCGGTGTCGCCGGGCAGCCGCACCTCCGCGAACAGCTCGCCGTCGCGCCGCCACGCGGCCAGCAGTCCTGAGAAGACCGGGCCGAGGGCGAACCCGGCGTCGGCCCGGTGCCGCAGCAGCAGGTCGACGTCCAGGGGCTCGGCGCCGGCCGGCGGCCACTCGCTCAGGCCCTCCTCGGCGGTCCGGCGGGGACTGAGCACCCCGCGGGCGGCCAGCGTCCACGCGGGACGATCCTCGTCCGCGCCGGTGTGCACGCTGATCCGCCGCCTGCCCGCGCCGTCCGGGGCGTCCACGGTGAGCTGCACGCGCAGCCTGGCCCGCTCCGGCAGCACCACCTGCTCGCACACCACCAGCTCGTCGACGTGCGGGCAGCCGACCTCGTCCCCGGCCCGCACCGCCATCTCCAGCAACACCGAGGACGGGACGACCTGGCGGGCGAACAGACGATGCTCACCCAGCCACGGCGCGAGGGACGTCGACAGCGCGCCGGAGATCAGCACCTCGTCCCGGCCGGCGACCTCGACCGGGGCCCCCAGCAGCGGATGGTCCGACACCGGCCCGGCCGGGTCGTCGCCCCGCATCGCGGCGGGCGGCAGCCAGTAGCGCTGGCGCTGGAACGCGTAGCTGGGCAGCGGGCCCGCCGCCGCGCCGGCCGGGGCCAGGTAGGCGGCCCAGTCGACCGCGACCCCCACTGCCCACAGCCGGCCCACCGCGTCGACGAGCTCCACAGGCTCGGCATCGCTGGTCCGGGTGCTCGCGACCGCCGTGACCCCGGCCCTGCCGTCGAGGCCGTCGCCGACCAGCGCGGTCAGCGCGGCTCCGGGGCCGACCTCCAGCGTCGCCGTGACGCCCTGGTCGGCGAGGCGGCGCACGGCGTCGAGGAAGCGCACCGGCCTGCGCACCTGGTCGATCCAGTACTCGGGGGAGCAGAGCGTGTCCGCGTCCGCGACCTCACCCGTGACCGTGGAGATGATCGGGATGGTCGGCGCGCTGAAGCTGACCGCGCGCACGACTTCCCCGAACTCGGCCAGCATCGGCTCCATCAGGGGGGAGTGGAAGGCGTGGCTGACGGTGAGCCGCTTGGCCGAGCGGCCCCAGGACGCCACAGTGGCGGCGATTCCGGTGACCACGTCGTCGTCCCCGGAGACGACCACGGCCGACGGCCCGTTGACCGCGGCGATGCCGGCGCGGCTCTCGTGGCCCTCCAGCAGCGGCGAGACCTCCTCCGGGGTGGCCCGCAGCGCGACCATGACCCCGCCGGCGGGCAGCCGCTGCATCAGCCTGCCCCGTGCGGTGACCACGGCGGCGGCGTCGGGCAGCGACAGCACCCCGGCCAGGTGCGCGGCGGCCAGCTCGCCGATGGAGTGGCCGACCAGCACGCCCGGCCGCATCCCCCACGACATCGCCAGCCGCGCGGTGGCCACCTCGAAGGCGAACAGCGCCGGTTGGGCGTAGCGGGTCTCGACGAGCCGGTCGCCCTCGGCGATCACCTGCCGCAGCGGGCGGTCCAGGTGCGGGTCGACGGCGGCGCACACCGCGTCGAACGCCTCGGCGAACACCGGGAACGCCGCGCACAGCTTCAGGCCCATGCCGGCGCGCTGCGACCCCTGGCCGGTGAACAGCAGCCCGAGCCCGCCCTGGCGCGAGGCCGCCGACGGAACGGTCTCCGCGCCCCCGGCCAGCGCGCGCAGCCCGGTCAGCAGGCCCTCGCGGTCGGCGCCCACCACGACCGCGCGGTGGTCCAGCGCGGCGCGGGTCGTGGCCAGCGACTGTGCGATCCGCTCGGCCGACAGCTCCGGGTTCCGCTCGACGAAGGACAGCAGCCGCCCCGCCTGAGCCCTGACCGCGCGCGGGGTCTTCGCCGACAGCGGCCACGGCACCACCGGCAGGGGCGTCTCCCGCCCGGTCTCCGCGTCGCTGTCCGGCGCCTGCTCCAGGATCACGTGCGCGTTGGTGCCGCTGACCCCGAAGGACGACACCGCCGCCCGGCGCGGCCTGCCCGTCTCCGGCCACGGCCGCTGTTCGGTGAGCAGCTCGACGCCGCCGCGGGCCCAGTCGACCAGCGGGGTGGGCTCGTCGACGTGCATCGTTTTGGGCAGCACGCCGTGCCGGATCGCCTGCACGGTCTTGATGACGCCGCCGATGCCGGACGCGGCCACCGCGTGGCCGATGTTGGACTTCAGCGACCCCAGCCACAGGGGCCGGGCCGCGTCGTGCGCGGCGCCGTAGGTGGCCAGCAGCGCCTGCGCCTCGATCGGGTCGCCCAGCCTGGTCCCGGTGCCATGCGCCTCCACCGCGTCGACGTCGGAGGCCTTCAGCCGGGCCTCGGCCAGCGCCCTGCGGATGACCCGCTCCTGCGACGGCCCGTTGGGCGCGGTGAGCCCGTTGGAGGCGCCGTCCTGGTTGATCGCGGAGCCGCGCAGCACCGCCAGCACCCGGTGCCCGTTGCGCTCGGCGTCCGACAGCCGCTCCAGCAGGACCAGGCCGACACCCTCGGACCAGCTGGTGCCGTCGGCCGCCGCGGCGAACGACTTGCACCGTCCGTCGGCGGCGAGGCCGCGCTGGCGGGAGAAGTCCACGAACCCGCCGGGGGTCGCGCTGATCGTCACGCCGCCCGCCAGCGCCATGGTCGACTCTCCGGAGCGCACGGACTGGGCGGCGATGTGCAGCGCGACCAGAGACGACGAGCACGCCGTGTCGACGGTGACCGCGGGTCCCTCGAAACCGAACGAGTACGCGACCCGGCCGGACACCACGCTGGTGAGCTTTCCGGTGATCAGGTAGCCCTCCAGCTCGGCCGGTCCGCGCAGGCCGAGGTAGGTCTGCTCGACCGCGCCGACGAACACGCCGACGTCGTCGCCCTTGAGGCGGGTCGGGTCGATGCCCGCCGCCTCGAAGGTCTCCCACGCGGCCTCCAGCACCACCCGCTGCTGCGGGTCCATCGACACCGCCTCGCGCGGGGAGATCCCGAAGAACTCCGCGTCGAACTCGGTGGCGCCGTCGAGGAACCCGCCCGAGCGGGTGTAGGTCGTGCCGGGAGTCTCCGGGTCCTCGTCGAACAGCCGGTCCAGGTCCCAGCCCCGGTCGGTCGGGAACTCCGAGATCGCGTCCCGTTCGTCGAGCACGAGCTGCCACAGGTCGTCGGCGGACGCGATCCCGCCGGGGTAGCGACAGGCCATACCCACGATCGCCACCGGCTCCTGCCGTCCGGACTCCAGCTCGGTGATGCGGTGCCGCGCCTTCTGCAAGTCCGCCGTGACCCATTTCAGGTACTCGGCGAGCTTCTTCTCATCCGCCATGGTCTTCTCTCAACCCTTCGTCAGGACGCGTCAGCTGTCGGCTCTGCCTAGTTGGTTGTCGATGAACGCCAGCAGCTCCTCGGTGGACGCCTCCTCGATGGCCGTGTCCGGTGCGGTGGCGGCGGTCCCGGAGCCGTCGGACGACTCCATCCACCGGGAGAGGATCGTCTGCAGGCGCACGGTGATCGCGTCCCTGCGCCCGTCGTCCCGGCCGACGGAGAACAGCACGTCCTCCAGCGTGTCCAGCTCCGCGAGCACCGGTGACGCGGGCGGCGCGGCGCTGTCCGGGGCGACCGTGTCCAGCACGAACGCGGCCAGCGCGGCGGGCGTCGGGTGGTCGAACACCATCGTGACGGGCAGCGGCACGCCCACCGCCGCGCTGAGCCGGTTGCGCAGCTCCACCGCGGTCAGCGAGTCGAAGCCCACCTCCATGAACGGCCGCCTGGGATCGACGGCGTCCGCGTCGCGGAGGCCGAGCACCACCGCCACCTGGCCGCCGACCAGTCTCTGGACGGTCGCCTCGTGCTTCTCGGCGGGCAGGCCCGCCAGGAGCTCGGCCAGGGGTTTCCCGTCGTCGTGCCCGGCCCGCTGGGCTTGACCGGCGGGCGGGACCAGACCGCGCAGCAGCGGGGCCACGTCGTCGCCGGCGCGCAGCGCGTCCAGGTCGAAAGGGGTCGCGGTCAACGCGGCGTCGGGCAGGGCGAGCGCGGCGTCGAGCACGGCCAGCCCGTGGCCGACCGCGACCGGGACGACCCCGTCGCGGCGGAAGCGGGTCAGGTCGGCGTCGGTCGCCCCGGCGCCGATGCCGCCGTCGACCTCCCACAGGCCCCAGCCCAGCGCGGTCGCCCGCAGGCCTCGGGCCGCCCGGTGCCGGGCCAGGCCGTCGAGGAACGCGTTGGCCGCGGCGTAGTTGGCCTGCCCCGCACCGCCGAACACGCCGAGAAGCGAGGAGAAGAGCACGAACGCGGACAACTCCATGCCCTCGGTCAGCTCGTGCAGGTGCCACGCGCCGTCCACCTTGGACCGCAGCACGTGCTCCAGCTGGCTGGGTTCCAGCACGGACACCAGGTTGCCGTCCAGCACTGCTGCCGCGTGCACCACAGTGGTCAGCGGGTGCTCGGCCGGGATGTCCGCCAGCAGCGCGGCCAGCGCGTCGCGGTCGGCGACGTCGCACGCGACGATCTCCACGAACGCGCCGTGCCCGGCCAGCTCGCGCCGCAGCGGCTCGGCGCCCGCGGCGTCCGGACCGGACCGGCTCACCAGCAGCAGGCGCCGCACGCCGTGCTCGGCCACGAGGTGGCGGGCGACCGCCGTGCCCACCGCCCCGGTGCCGCCGGTGATCAGCACCGTGCCCGAGGTCGTCCAGGCGCCCTGGCCGCCGTCCGGCGCACCGCCGTCGGCCCGGACCAGGCGGGGCGCCAGGATCTCGCCGCCACGCAGGGCGACGGCGGGCTCGTCGGTGTCGAGCAGCGCGGCCAGCAGCGCGAGGTCCGGGGTCGCGGTGTCGGTGTCGACCAGGACGATCCGGCCCCGGTTCTCCAACTGCGCCGAGCGGACCAGGCCCCACAGCGCGGCGGCGGCCGGGTCGCAGAGGTCGGCCCCGGCGGAGACCACGGCGCCCCGCGTGAGCACCACCAGCCGGGTCTCGGCCAACCGCTGGTCGGCCAGCCACGCGCGCAGCGACGCCAGCACGCCCGACGTGACCGCGTGCGTCCGCGCCGCGACGTCGCCGTCGGCCGCCGCCTCGGCGCTCAGCACCAGCACCTCGGCCGGCAGGCCGGAGCCGGCGACAGCGGCGATGTCGCCGAACACCGGCAGGTCGGTCCAGGCGCCGCCGACGGCGGCCCAGGTGACCGGCGGCTTGCCGGGGGGCAGCGGCAGCGCGTTCCACTCCAGGCGGTGCAGCGACCGTGCCGGGCCGGGGCCGCCGATCAGGTCGGCGGACGTCCGGTCGCGCCAGACGACCGAGTCCACATCGGCGACCGGGCCCCCGTCGGCGTCGACCAGCAGCACCGACGCGCTGTCGTCCCCGGTCGGGGTGACCAGCGCGCGCACCACCGTGGCGCCGGTGGCGTGCAGCCGCACCCCGCGCCACGCCGAGGCCAGGTGGCCACGGGTGACGCCCGCGAGCGACAGGGCGTCGTGCAGCAGGTTCGGGTGCAGGCCGAACCCGCCCGCCTCCCGGGTGTGCTCGTCGGCGAGCCGCACTTCGACCGCGGCGTCGGCGTTCTGCCGCGTGCTCACCGCCGCGGGCTTGGCGGCGAGCAGACCGGTCGCCACCGCGACCCACTCCTCATCGGCGGTCCTGGCGTGCACGGACACCGCGCGCGCGCCGTTCTCGCCGGCCTCGCCGACGCGGGCCTGCACCGACGCGAAGCCCGACTCCGGCACCGCCAGCTCGGCGAGCACCGTCAGCTCGGTCACCACCGGGCAGCCGACCTCACGACCGGCCCAGGCGACCGCCTCCACCAGGGCGGACGCGGGCAGCACCACGGCGCCGGACACGGTGTGCCCGGCCAGCCACGGGTGCGTCCCCAGCGAGACCTCACCGGTGAACAGCACCTCGTCGGTGTCGGCCAACGGGACGGTTCCGCCCAGCAGCGGGTGGCCGCCCGGCCTCGGGCCGAACGCCGCCGGCCCGCCGGAGGCCTCCAGCCAGTAGCGCTCGCGCTGGAACGGGTACGTGGGCAGGTCGACGACCTTCGCGCCGGTCCCGGCGAAGAACGCCGCCCAGTCCACCCGCACGCCCCTGGTGTGCAGCCGGCCCAGCGCCCCGACCAGGGTGCGCGGCTCGTCGTGGCCGTTGCGCATGGCCGGGAGCGGAACCGCGTGCTCCACCCCGGCTGCGGCCATCGCCGTCAGCACCCCGTCCGGGCCCAGCTCCAGCATCGTGCTGACGCCCTTGGCCTCCAGCGTGCGCACGGCGTCCAGGAACCTCACGGGCAGGCGCACCTGGTCCACCCAGTAGTCGGTGGTGGACCACTGGTCGCCGGACTCGACCTCGCCGGTCACCGTCGACACGATCCGGATCTTCGGGCGGTGGAAGGTCAGCTTCTCCGCGACGGCCCGGAACTCCCCGAGCATCGGGTCCATCCTCGGCGAGTGCGACGCGCGGCTGATGGCCAGCCGCTTGGTGCTGCGCCCGCGCGCCTTCCAGAGCGCGGCGACGGCCTCCGCGGCGTCGGTGTCGCCGGAGACGACGACCGACCGTGGGCTGTTGATGGTGCCGATGACCGCCCTGCCGGACTCCGGCAGCGTCTCGGCGATCTCCTCCTCCGTGGCCTGGATCGCGATCATCGCGCCGCCCTCGGGCAGACCGCGCATGAGCCGGCCGCGCGCGGTGACCAGTGTCGCCGCGTCCGGCAGGGACAGCACCCCGGCGACGTGCGCGGCGATCAGCTCGCCCGCGGAGTGGCCGACGACGAAGTCCGGGTGCACGCCCCACGCCGCGAGCTGACGGAACAGCGCGACCCCCACGGCGAACAGCGCGGCCAGCGTGTAGTCGATCTGGTCCAGCTCGTCGCCGGTCTCGATGACCTCCCTCAACGGCCTGGGCAGGCCCTTGTCCAGCTCGTCGGCCACCTCGTGGAAGGCGTCCCGGAACACCGGGAACGCCGCGCAGAGCTGCTTGGCCATGCCCACGCGCTGCGCGCCGCCGCCGGTGAACATGAATGCGGTCAGGCCCTCGGCGCGGACCCCGCGCACCGCGTTGGGGCCGTCGGTGGCCAGCTCGGACAGGCCGCGCAGCAGCTCGTCGCGGTCGGCGGCCGTGACCACGCCCCGATGAGTGAGAGCGGACCGGGTGGTGGCCAGGGAAAGGGCGACGTCGAGTGGGTCGGCGTCGCCCTCGGCCAGCAGCTCGCCGATCCGGGCCGCATGGGCGCGCAGGCCCGCGGCAGAGCTGCCGGAGAGCAGCCACGGCAGCACCGGCGGCTCGACCACGGGCACGGTGGCCGGGACCGGGGCAGCGGTGTCGACCGGGGACGGCTGCTCCAGGATCACGTGCGCGTTGGTGCCGCTGATGCCGAACGACGACACCGCCGCCCGGCGCGGCCGGCTCCCGCGCTCCCACACCCGCTGCTCGGTCAGCAGCGCGAGCCCGCCCGACGACCAGTCCACGTGCGGGGACGGCGTCTCGGCGTGCAGCGTGCGCGGCAGCGTCCCGTGCCGCATCGCCTCGACCATCTTGATGACGCCGCCGACCCCGGCCGCCGCCTGGGAGTGGCCGATGTTGGACTTCAGCGACCCCAGCCACAGGGGCCGGGACGCGTCGCGCGCGGCGCCGTAGGTGGCCAGCAGCGCCTGCGCCTCGATCGGGTCGCCCAGCGGGGTGCCGGTGCCGTGCGCCTCGACGACGTCGATGTCGGCCGGATCCAGGCCCGCGTTCGCCAGCGCCTGCTGGATCACGCGCTCCTGCGACGGCCCGTTGGGCGCGGTGAGCCCGTTGGAGGCGCCGTCCTGGTTGATCGCGGAGCCGCGCAGCACCGCCAGCACCCGGTGCCCGTTGCGCTCGGCGTCCGACAGCCGCTCCAGCAGCAGCAGGCCGACCCCCTCACTCCACACCGTGCCGTCGGCGTCGGCGGAGAACGACTTGCACCGGCCGGAGGGAGACAGGCCGCGCTGCCTGCTGAACTCGACGAACGAGCCGGGCCCGGCCATCACCGTCACCCCGCCCGCCAGCACCAGGTCCGACTCGCCCGTCCGCAGCGCCTGCCCGGCCAGGTGGAGGGCCACCAGCGAGGACGAGCACGCCGTGTCGACGGTGACCGCGGGGCCTTCGAGCCCGTAGGTGTAGGCCAGGCGACCGGAGATCACGCTGGAGGTGTTGCCCACCAGCAGGAAGCCCTCGTACTCGGGTGGTATGGACGGCAGGTGCGCGGCGTAGTCGTCGTACATCGCCCCCACGAACACGCCGGTGTTGCTGCCGCGCAGGGTCGCCGGGTCGATGGCGGCGCTCTCGAAGGTGTTCCACGCCGTCTCCAGCAGCAACCGCTGCTGCGGGTCGGTGGCGGTGGCCTCGCGTGGGGAGATGCCGAAGAAGTCGCGGTCGAACAGGTCGGCGTCGTGCAGGAAGCCGCCTTCCCTGATGTAGGAGGTGCCGGTCGCCTCCGGGTCGGGGTCGTAGAGCCGTTCGAGGTCCCAGCCCCGGTTGGTCGGGAACCCGCTGATGGCGTCGGTGCCGTCGGCGACCAGCCGCCACAGGTCCTTCGGCGAGCGGACCCCGCCCGGGTACCGGCACGCCATCCCGATGATCGCGATCGGGTCGTCGTCGGCGACGGTGGCCCTGACGGCGGCGCCGGCCGCACCCGTGCCGCCGATCTGACCCAGCAGGTACGCGGTCATCGCTTCCGGGCTCGGGTGGTCGAACACGACGGTGGACGGCAGCCGCACCCCCGTCGCGGCGCCGAGCTGGTTGCGCAGCTCGACGGCGGTCAGTGAGTCGACGCCCTGGTCCCTGAACGCCCGCGACGGCTCGACGGCCGTGCCCGAGGCGTGACCCAGCGCCAGCGCCGCCGTGCTCCGCACCAGCTCCAGCACAGCCGGTGCCCGCTCGCCTTCGGGCAGCGCGGCGATCCGGGCGGCCCAGTCGTCCGCGACCACCCGGCGTTCCACCCGCCTGGGCCGGACCAGGCCGTGCCAGAGGCGCGGGCGGTCGCCGCCGCCCGTCAGGTTCAGCGCGGCGGGCACGATCAGCGGCGCGGCCGAGCCGAGCGCCTCGTCGAACATCGCCAAGCCCCGCGCCCGCGTCAGCGGGACCACACCGGAGCGGGTCCAGCGCTGGACGTCCGCCTCGGACAGGGTCGCGCCCATGCCCTCCGCGTCCGCGCCCCACAGGCCCCAGGCCAGCGAGGTCGCGGCCAGCCCGTCGGCGGCCCGGTGTGCCGCCAGCGCGTCGAGATAGGTGTTCGCGGCGGCGTAGTTGCCCTGTCCGGCCGTGCCGATGATCCCGGAGACCGACGAGAACAGGACGAACGCGGCCAGGTCGTCGTCGGCGGTCAGGGTGTGCAGGTTCCACGCGCCGTCGACCTTGGGCCGCAGCACGGTCGTGATCTGCTCGTCGGTCAGTGACGTGATCGTCGCGTCGTCCAGGACGCCCGCGGTGTGCACCACAGCGGTCAGCGGGTGCTCGGCCAGGGCCAGGGCGGCGGCGAGCGCGTCCCGGTTGGCCGCGTCGGCCGCGGCGACCCGGACCCGCGCGCCCAGCGCCGTCAGGTCGCCGACCAGCGCGGCGCATCCGGGACTGTCCTCGCCGCGCCTGCTGACCAGCAGCAGGTGCCGCACGCCGTGTGCGGCGACCAGGTGCCGGGCCACCAGGGCGCCCAGCCCGCCGGTGCCTCCGGTGATCAGGACGGTGCCGTCTCGGTCGATCGCCCTGCCGGTCCGGGCGCCCGTGGTCCTGGCCAGGCGGGGGGCGTGCAGCCTGCCCGAGCGGATGGCCACCTGCGGTTCCCCGCTCGCCGCCGCCGCGAGGACGAGGGTGTCGTCCGAGCCGTCCGTGTCGACCAGCACCAGGCGGCCCGGGTGCTCGGTCTGCGCCGAGCGGACCAGGCCCCACACCGGCGCGTGCGCCAGGTCGTCGACCCGGTCTCCCGGCAGTGCGGCGACCGCGCCGCTGGTGACCAGCGCCAGCGTGGCGTCGGCGAACCGCTGGTCGGCCAGCCACTCCCGCACCAGCGCCAGTGCCGCGGCGGTGGCCTCGTGCGCGTCGGCCGGGGAGTCGCCGCCGGCGGTCAGCGTGGCGACGACGACGTCGGCGCGTTCGGTGGCGGCCAGCGTGGCGGCCAGGTCGGCCCGGGTCGGCACCGGGGTGTCAGAGGTCGCGATCGCGGGCCAGGCGACGCCGAACAGCGAGGTGCCCCTGCCCGCCGTGGCGAGCCCGGCGCGGGAGACCCCGCGCAGGGTCAGGGACTCGACGGTGACCACCGGCGCGCCGGTGGTGTCGGTCAGCTCCAGCCGGACGGCGTCCCGGCCGACCGGCGACACCCGCACCCGCGCCGCGGTGGCCCCGCCGGCGTGCAGGGTGACACCCTCCCAGGCGAACGGCAGCCGGATCTCGTCACGGTCGCGTGCCGCGCCGGGCAGCAGCGGGTGCAGCGCCGCGTCGAACAGCGCGGGGTGCAGCCCGAACCGGTCGTCGTGGTCGGCGTCCGGCAGCACGATCTCGGCCAGGACGTCAGTTCCCGCCCGCCACACCGAACGCAGCCCTTGGAACACCGGGCCGTAGTCGTAGCCGAGTTCGGCCAGCGCCGGGTAGGCGTCGTCGACCGGCTCGGCCACTGCGCCCGCGGGCGGCCAGGAGGGCGCCGCCGTGGCAGGGCTCTCCTGGGCGGGACCCAGCAGACCCGTTGCGTGCTCGGTCCACGCGGTGGCCGGGTCGTCTCCGTCCGGTCGCGCGTGGACGGTGACCCGGTGGGAGCCGGACTGGTCCGCGGCGGCCACCCTGACCTGCACCCGTACCGGCTCCCCCTCGGGCAGCGGCAGCGGAGCCCGCAGTGTCAGCTCCGCGACCCGCCCGGCGCCCGTGTGCTCGCAGGCGGCGAACGCCAGCTCCAGGAACGCGGTCGCGGGCAGCAGGGCCACACCCTCGATGACGTGGTCGGCGAGCCACGGGTGCGTCTTGGTCGAGAGCATGCCGGTCAGCACCACGCTCTCGTCGTCGGCGACCTCGACCACGCCGCCGAGCAGCGGGTGCCCGGCCGGGTCGAGGCCGAGACCGCGCGCGTCGGGGCGC
Organism: Herbidospora cretacea; assembly: GCF_001570605.1. GTDB lineage: Bacteria > Actinomycetota > Actinomycetes > Streptosporangiales > Streptosporangiaceae > Herbidospora > Herbidospora cretacea. Next base: position 74,950 of record NZ_BBXG01000031.1, read on the forward strand.
GAGCCCGCGGTCAGCCAGAAGCGCTCACGCTGGAACGCGTACGTCGGCAGGTCGGCGGGGACGGCGTCCGGGAAGAACGGCGTGAGGTCGAGTGGGGAACCGGCGGTGTGCGCGCCCGCCAGCCCGGCGACGAAGGTGCCGGCCTCCGGCTTGTCCGCGCGTGCCAGCGGCACGGCGATCGCGGTGGCGCCGGCGGCCTCGACGGTCTCCCGCGCCAGCGCGGTCAGCACCGCGTCCGGGCCGATCTCGACGAGCACCGTCGCGCCCAGGCCGGTCGCCGTCAGCACGGCGTCGTGGAACCGCACCGCCGAGCGGATCTGGCCGGCCCAATAGCCGGGGCTCGTGATCCGTTCCGGGGTCACGACCGCGCCGGTGACGGCGGAGATGACCGGGATGGCGGGGGCGTGGAACGTCAGGCTCCCGGCGACCGCGCGGAACTCGTCGAGGATGCCGTCCATGTGCGGCGAGTGGAACGCGTGGCTGACCCGCAGCGGGCGCACCCGGTGGCCCCTGTCCTTCCACTGCCGGGCGACGCGGCTCGCGACCTCCGCGTCACCCGCGATCACCACCGCCCTGGGGCCGTTGACCGCGGCGATGTCGACCAGCCCGGCGTGCTCGGCGATCGAGGCGGAGACGGCGTCGGGCTCGGCCTCGATGGCGATCATCGCGCCGTCCGAGCGCGCGGCCTGCATCAGCCGGCCCCGGGCGGCGACCAGCGTCGCGGCGTCCTCGGCGGAGAGCACCCCGGCCACGTGCGCAGCGGCCAGTTCGCCGATCGAGTGCCCGACCACCAGGTCCGGCACCACGCCGTGGTGTGCGGCCAAGCGGTGCAGCGCCACCTCGAACGCGAACAGAGCGGGCTGGGTGTAGCCGGTCTGGTCCAGGTCCTCCCCGCTCTCGATGACCTCGCGCAGCCGGCGGTCCAGGTGCGGGTCGAGGTGCGCGGCGATCTCGTCGAACGCCTCGGCGAACACCGGGAACGCGGCGCGCAGTTCCTCGCCCATGCCGACTCGCTGGGCGCCCTGGCCGGTGAACATCAGCAGGGTCTTGCCGGGCAGCGCGGTGCCGCGCACCACGGTGGGCGCGGCCTGCCCGCCCGCGAGGGCGGCCAGCCCGTCGAGCCGGTCAGGTCCGGTCGAGCCGAGCACCACCGCGCGGTGGGCGAACGGGGTGCGCGTGGTCGCCAGCGCGAGACCGATGTCGGACGGGTGGGCGTCCGGCCGCGCGAGCACGAACTCGCGCAGTCGTGCGGCCTGGGCGCGCAGGCCGTCGCCGGTCGGCGCGGACAGCACCCACGGCGCCCTCGACGCGTCACCGCCGCCCGGCCGGTCCGCCTCCGGCTCCACCTCGATGATGGCGTGGGCGTTGGTGCCGCTGATCCCGAACGACGACACCGCCGCGCGGCGCGGCCTCCCCGTCACCGGCCAGGCGCGGTTCGCGGTGACCACCGAGACCGCGCCCGACGACCAGTCCACGCGTGGGGTCGGCTCGTCGACGTGCAGGGTGGCCGGGACGATGCCGTGGCGCATCGCCTGCACCAGCTTGATCACACCGCCGACCCCGGCCGCGGCCTGAGCGTGGCCGATGTTGGACTTGAGCGACCCGAGCAGGGCCGGCTCCCGGTCACCCCGGCCGGCGCCGTAGGTCGCCAGCAGCGCCGCCGCCTCGATCGGGTCGCCCAGGCTGGTGCCGGTGCCGTGCGCCTCGATCACGTCGACGTCGGCGCCGGTCAGGCGGGCGTCGGCGAGGGCCTGGCGGATCACCCGCCGCTGCGCCGTGCCGCTCGGTGCGGTCAGGCCGTTGGACGCGCCGTCGGAGTTGACCGCCGTGCCGCGCACCACGGCGAGCACCTGGTGCCCGTTGCGGCGGGCGTCGGACAGCCGCTCGACCACGAGCAGGCCGACGCCCTCGGCCCACGCGGTGCCGTCGGCGGCGGCGGCGAAGGCCTTGCAGCGGCCGTCGGCGGCGAGGCCCTGCTGCCGGGAGAACTCCAGGAACATGCCCGGCGTCGACATCACCGCCGCCCCGCCCGCGATCGCCAGCGACGTCTCGCCCCGGCGCAGCGACTGAACGGCCAGGTGCAGCGCCACCAGGGACGACGAGCACGCGGTGTCCACCGTGATGGCGGGGCCGAGCAGACCCAGTTGGTAGGCGATGCGGCCGGACATGACGCTGGCCGTGCCGCCGGTCAGCAGGTGACCCTCCACGCTCGCCGGCGCGTCGTGCATCCGGGGGCCGTAGTCGAACGTCGTGGCGCCGATGAAGACCCCGGTCCGGGAGCCACGCAGGTCACGAGGGAGAAGACCGGCCCGCTCCAGCGCTTCCCACGTGGTCTCCAGCAGCAGCCGCTGCTGCGGGTCCATCGCCTGCGCCTCGCGCGGGGAGATGTCGAAGAACCTGGCGTCGAAGTCGCCCGCGTCGTGCAGGAAACCGCCCTCGCGCACCGAACTCTTGCCGGACGCGCCGGGGTCGGGGTCGACCAGGTCCTCGGCCCAGCCCCGGTCGGTGGGGAAACCGGAGATGGCGTCGCCGTTGCCGACGACCAGCCCCCACAGGTCGTCGGGCGAGGCGACCCCGCCGGGGTAGCGGCACGCCATCCCGACGATCGCGATCGGCTCGTCGCCGAACCCGGCGGTGACGACCTCCTCGACATCGGTGTCCCGGCCACTGAGCAGGGCGTCGAGGTGAGCGGCCAGAGCGGCCGGCGTGGGGTGGTCGAACAGGGTGCTCGACGGCAGGCTCAGGCCGGTGGCCGCCGCGAGACCGTCACTGAGTTCCACGGTCATCAGCGAGCTGAAGCCCAGGTCGCGGAAGGGCAGGTCGACCTCGACCGCCTTGCCGGGGGCCAGGCCCAGGACGGCGGCGACGTGCGCGGTCACCAGGTCGGCCGCGCGGGTGGCCGGGCCGGTGACCGGGCGCGCGGCGGG
>NZ_BBXG01000032.1 GCF_001570605.1 Herbidospora cretacea
CACACCGCCATCGACGACCACACCCGCCTGGCCTACATCGAAGTCCTGACCGACGAGAAAGGCACCACCTGCGCCGCCTTCCTCACCCGGGCCGCGGCCTTCTTCGCCAGCCAGGGCATCACCCGCATTCAGCGGGTGATGACCGACAACGCCAAGAACTACCGGATCAGCCACGCCTTCCAGCAGGCCTGCACCGCACTGGGCGCACGGCAGAAGTTCACCCGCCCGCACTGCCCATGGACCAACGGCAAAGCCGAACGCCTCAACCGCACCATGGCCACCGAATGGGCCTACCGCCAGCCTTACGCCAGCAACCAGCACCGCACCCAAGCCCTCGGCCCCTGGCTGGAGTACTACAACACCAGCCGCCCCCACTCAGCCCTCGGCGGCAAGCCGCCCATCAGCCGACTGTCACCAAGTTCATGACCAAGTACATCTAGTCGAAGTCGGTGCCCCGGCTCACCTTCTCCCAGGTCAGCGCCTCGGCCTGGGAGCGGGCGTACGAGCCGAGCACGTTGTCGGCCGCGTCGTTGCCCAGCGCCAGGCGCAGCGGGGTGTCCGGGGCGTCGAGCGCCCGCAGGATGGCGGCGGCCGCCTTGGCCGGGTCGCCGGGCTGCGCGCCGTCGCTGGCGGGGAGGTTCTCGCGCAGCGGGCGGGTGATGGTGTCGTAGGCGGTCAGGCGCGGCGAGTGCAGCAGGGCGGCGGGACCGGCGAACGAGGTGCGGAACGCCCCCGGCTCGACGATCAGGACCTTGACGCCGAACGGCGCGACCTCGCCGTGCAGCGCCTCCGACCAGCCCTCCAGCGCGAACTTTATGGCCGAGTAGCCGCCGACGCCCGGGAACGACATGCGCCCGCCCATGCTGCTCATCTGCACGATCGCGCCGCTGCCGCGCTCCCGCATGTGCGGCAGGACGGCCCGGGTGAGCGCGGCCGGGCCGAAGAAGTGCAGCTCCATCAGGTCGCGCAGCTCGGCGTCGGTGGTCTCCTCGGCCGCGCCGAGCAGGCCCCGCCCGGCGTTGTTGACCAGGACGTCGATGCGCCCGTGCCAGAGCAGCGCCTCGGCCACGGCGGCGGTGACCCGCGACCGGTCGGTCACGTCCAGGGCGATGGGGTGGACGTCCGGATGGACGGCGACCTCCTCGGGGCGGCGGGCGGCGGCCACGACGGAGTCGCCCGCCGCGACGGCCGCCTCGGTGAGCGCCCGGCCGAAGCCCGAGTTGGCGCCGGTGATCAACCACGTTCGATGCGTCATGGGATCCGTTATGCCGTCCGGGCGGGCGGGCCGTCCAAGACGAGTCACCGGGCGGGCGATAAGGCGCGCTTATGATCGCAGGGTGGAGCTGCGGCAGCTGCGTTACCTGGTGACCATCGCCGAGACCGGCAACCTCGGCCGCGCCGCCGAGAGGCTCTTCGTGAGCCAGCCCGCGCTGTCCCAGACGGTCCGCGCGCTGGAGAGCGAGCTGGGCGTACGCCTCTTCGACCGCCATCCCGGCGGCGTCTCCCCCAACACCGTGGGCCGCGACGTCGTCGAGGCGGCCCGGCGGGCCCTCGCGGCGGCCGACGGCGTCCGGGCGGCGGCGGCCCGGGTGCTGCGGGTGGGGTTCGAGGCCAGCGGCGCGGGCGACCTGACGAGCCGGGTGCGGGCCGAGTTCGCCCGCCGCCATCCCGAGGCGCGGGTGGAGCCCAAACGCTACGACTGGGGCGGCGAGACGGCGGCCCTCCACGAGGGCCTGGTCGACGTCGCGTTCGTCTGGCTGCCGGCCGACCTGACCGGTTTCGAGGTGGAGGTCGTCCACCGGGAGGCCCGGGTGGTGGGGCTGCCCGAGGGTCACCGGCTGGCCGGGCGGGCGGGCCTGACGCTCATGGACGTCCGCGACGAACCCCTCATGTGGACCGAGCGCGCACCCCGCGCCTGGGTCGACTGGTGGGCGGTGAACCCCCGGCCCGACGGGTCGGAGCCGAAGTGGGGCCCGACCAACGACAACGTCGAGGAGATGCTCGACCAGGTCGCCGACGGGGTGGCCGTCTGCTTCGGACCGGCCAGCATGGCGCGCTACTACACCCGGCCGGGGCTGGTGTGGGTGCCGCTGACCGACGCCGAACCGCTGCGGGTGGCGCTGGCGTGGCCGGCCGGCTCGCCGAACCCGCTGGTGGCGGCGTTCGTGGCGGTGGTGCGGGAGCTCAGTCGTCGGTGACGACGGCACGCGGGACGTCGCCCTCGCAGTGGGTCTCGACCTCGACCTCCAGCTCGCCCGACTCGAACTTCACCTTGGCCCGCTCGCCGGGGCCGGGTTCGACGTCGTCGGTCTGCCAGCCCTGGGCGGGGGTCCAGGAGGTGAGTTGCGCGCGGCCCGCCGTACAGAAGACCACGACCGTGCCCCCCTCGGTGGACACGACCCGGCTGGCCGTCGCGGCGGCCGAGGGGCGCGGGGTCGGCACGGTGACCGGCGGGGCGGGCAGCGCCAGTTCGCGGCGGACCGCCTCGGCCGAGAGTGCCTGGTCGCCCGGACCTCGGAACGCGCCGCCGAAGGAGCCGATGACGACCAGGCCGGCGACGGTCGCCGCGAGCGCCGCGACGAGCCAGCCCGCGACCGCGAGGACGAGACGCCGATCCATGGAGGCCACCTTCCCCTTCGAAGGGCTAAGGCCGGGTTAACGCGACGATAAGCCCCTTCGCTTGCGAATCGGACATTGGCTAGCGTGTCGGGCACCATGGCCAGTCTGCTGCTCATCGAAGACGACGTGACGATCCGGACCGCGCTGGTCCGGGCCCTCCGCGACAAGGGACACGCCGTCGCGTCGGCGTCGGGTGCGCTCGACGGCCTGCGGATGGCCCTCGACGACCGGCCCGACCTGGTCGTGCTCGACCTCGGGCTGCCCGACCTCGACGGCGCCGAGCTGCTGCGGATGCTGCGCGCGGTGTCCTCGGTGCCGGTCATCGTGGCGACGGCGCGCGACGGCGACGCCGAGTCGGTCCGGGTGCTCGACGCCGGGGCCGACGACTACCTGGTGAAGCCGTTCACGGCGGCGCAGCTCGACGCGCGGGTGCGGGCGGTGCTGCGGCGGACCGGCTCGGTCTCCGGCGATCCGACCGTGACGGTCGGCGGCCTGCGGGTCGATCCGCGCGGCCGGGAGGCGGTCCTGGACGGCCGGACGCTCGACCTGACGCCGCGCGAGTTCGACCTGCTGCTCTATCTGGCGTCCCGGGCCGGGCACGTGGTGACCAAGCGCGAACTCCTCATCGAGGTGTGGCAGCTCCCCTACGGCGGCACCGACAAGACCGTCGACGTGCACCTGTCGTGGCTGCGCCGCAAGCTCGGCGAGACCGCCCAGGAGCCGCGTTACCTGCACACCATGCGCGGCGTGGGGGTCAAGCTCGTGAGCCCGGCGTGAGACGGCGGCTGGCGCTGCTGGTGGCGGCGACGACCTCGCTCGTGCTGGTGGCGATGCTGGTCCCGCTCGCGCTGCTGGTCCGGGCGACGGCCGAGAACGGCGCGATCACCCAGGCGACCGCCGAGGCCCAGTCGGTCGGCGCGGTGATCGGCACGGTCGACGAGGCGACCCTGGCCCTCACGATCAGCCGGGCCGAGGCGACCGGCGGCCACGACATCGCCGTCTTCCCTCCCGGCGCCCGGACCGTCTCGGCGGCCGTCGAACTGGCCCGGCGCGGCCGCAGCTTCACCGCCGTCTCCCCCTCCGGCGGGCGCGAGATCCTGGTGGCGGTGCAGGGGCCCGACGGGACGAGCGTCGTCCAGGTCACCCTGACCGCCGACGACCTGACGCGCGGGGTCGGCGAGACCTGGCTGGGGCTGCTGCTGCTCGGGATCGTCCTGATCGGCCTCGGGGTCGCCCTGGCCGACCGGCTGGCCGTGGCGATCACCCGGCCGACGACGGCGCTGGCCCGGGTCTCCCACCGGCTGGCCGGAGGCGACCTGGAGGCCCGCGCGGTTCCGGGCGGGCCGCCGGAGGTGCGGTCGGCCGGCCTGGCGCTCAACCACCTGGCCGGGCGGATCGGCGAACTGCTCGCCGAGGAGCGGGAGACCGTCGCCGACATCTCCCACCGGCTGCGCACCCCGCTGACCGGGCTGCGCCTGGAGGCCGAGTCGCTGCGGGACCCCGCCGAGGCCGACCGGATCGCCGCCCGGGTCGACGCGCTGGAGAAGGCCGTGACCTCGGTCATCCTCGACGCGCGGCGGCGTACGCGGGAGAAGGGCTCCTGCGACGCGGCCGTGGTGGTGCGCGACCGGGCCGAGTTCTGGTCGGTGCTGGCCGAGGAGCAGGAACGCGCGTTCGCGGTGTCGGTCCCCGAGGTCCCGGTCGAGGTGCCCGTCTCCGCCGCCGACCTGGCCGCCGCCCTCGACGCGCTGTTCGAGAACGTGTTCGCCCACACCGACGAGGGGGTTCCGTTCTCCGTACGGCTCACGCCCGCCGAGCTGGTCGTGGAGGACGACGGCCCCGGCTTCGGCCCGTCCGCGGCGGCGCGCGGCCACAGCGGAGCGGGGTCGACCGGGCTGGGCCTGGACATCGTGCGGCGGACCGTGCCCGGCATGCGGCTGGAGAGGTCGGCCGGGGGCGGCGCGCGGGTGGTGCTGACGTTAGTGACGTCTTAGCGTGGCGCTATCGGGCCTGTCGCGAAGCTGAGGGCATGAGAATCCGCTACGCGGCAGCCGCCGCGGTCACCGTTCTCGGCCTGACCGCCGCCGCCACCCCCGCCGTCGCCTCGACCACCGCCGTCAGCAAGGCACAGGCCGTGAAGATCGCGAAGAAGAAGGTGCCCGGCGCGCACGTGAGCGACGTCGAGCGCGAGTACGAGCACGGCCAGAGGACCTGGAAGATCGAACTGGAGAAGGGCCACTGGGAGTACGACGTGTACGTCGCCGTCTCCAGCGGGCGCATCGTCAAGTTCAAGCGTGACTACGACGACTGACCCCTTCACACTGGGGGCATGGCGAGCCCGAGGCTGATCGGCGAACGGTTCAACCTCCCTTTGGTCCTCGACCGGCTGGCCGCCCCCGACGCCCATTCCCCGGACAACCCCGTGCTCATCCGCCTGTTCGCCGAAGACCAGGCCGACCGGGTCGGCGACGTCCCGGCCGACGGCCACGACGAGCGCGACCGGGCCCGCCGGGCCAAGGTGATGCGGTTGCTGGGGAGTGGGCACGTCAGATCGCCGCGCGACTACTACAACGCGGCGATGGTCCTGCAGCATTCGCGGCTCGTGGAGCACTTCCACCTCGGCCACGTGCTGGCCCGGCTGAGCGCGCTGGCCGGATACGGCCCGGCGAAGTGGCTGGCCGCCGCGGCGATGGACCGGTGGCTGATGCACCAGGGCCTGCCGCAGCACTACGGCACCCAGTACGTGGAGGACGGCTCGGGCTTCCGGCTCTGGGAGGTCGAGCCGGAGACCACCGACGAGGAGAGGGCCGAGTGGAATGTGCCGCCGCTGGGCGAGGCGGTCAGGAGAGCAGCCGACTTTCCCGTCTGACCGTTCAGGCGGCCGTCCGGGCCGACCACTGCTTCCGGTAGGCGGCCGGCGACTCACCGAACTCCTCCAGGAACACCCGCGAGAAGTGGGAGCACGACCGGAACCCCCACCGCTGCGCGATCACCCCCACCGGCACCCCCGCCGTGGACGGTGAGACCAGCTCGGCCCTGCAGCGCTCCAACCGGCGCGTCCGGATGAAGCGCGCCGCCGAGACTCCCCGCGCCTCGAACATCCGGTAGAGCCCCCGGATCGACAGGTAGTGCGCCGCGGCGATGGACGGCGGGCACAGGTCCGGGTCCCCGAGGCGGTGGTCGATGTAAGCCACGATGCGTGCCATCAGGTGATCATCCATGGTCATCCGCGACATACGGCCAACGTAGGAGGCGCGTGTATAGCCGCCGTATATCCGGCGTATGGCCGCGGCTTGACCTCACCCATGGTGCCAGGTGGGCAAACCGTTGTCCGTGCCCATCCGTGCCGGTTTCCGGCGAAGGGGATAAGCACCTCATGTGCCGCCTCTTCGGCTTGACCGCCGCCCCGCACCGCACCAAGGCCACGTTCTGGCTGCTGGACGCCCCCGACTCGCTGACGGCCCAGAGCCACCGCGACCCCGACGGCGCGGGACTGGGGTACTACTCCGGCGGAGAGGCCCGCACGCACAAGGCCCCGATCGCCGCCTACGAGGACCGCTGTTTCGCCGAGGAGGCCAAGCAGGAGGTGTCGGCGACGTTCATCGCCCACGTGCGCTTCGCCTCGACGGGCGGCCTGGAGCGCAAGAACACCCACCCGTTCGAGCAGGACAACCGGCTGTTCGCGCACAACGGCGTGGTCGAGGGCCTCGACCGGCTGGAGGCCGAGCTCGGCCCCGACCGGAGCCTGGTGCAGGGCGACACCGACTCCGAACGCGTCTTCGCCCTCATCACCAGGGAGATCCGCGCCAACGGCGGCGACGTCAGCGCGGCCATCGCGTCGGCGACCCGCTGGATCGCCGCCGAACTGCCGCTCTACGCGCTCAACATCATCCTCATCTCGGCCTCGCAGCTGTGGGCGCTGCGCTATCCGGAGACCCATGAGCTGTACGTCCTGGAACGCCTCCCCGGCCGTCTCCGGCACGAGGGGTCCCACGGCAGGATCCGGGTGCAGAGCTCCGAGCTGGCCAAGATGAAATGCCTCGTGGTGGCCAGCGAGCGGATGGACGACGACCCCGGCTGGCGGCTGATGGAACCGGGTGAGCTCCTGCATGTCGACAGGAGGTCGGCCGTGCACCGGAATCTGATCCTTCCCGACCCGCCCAGGCACCGGATGACCCTCGCGGACCTGCGGCCCGAGGCGGCGGCGTCGCAGCATTCCGCCTAGACCGGCTCCTCCCAGGTGATGCGGTGGTCGTACATCCAGGAAAGGGCGTTGCGCTTGGCCACCTGCCGCAGCACCACCGGCAGGAAGAGGTCGCGCAGGTAGGCGCCGACCGGGCCGGGGGCCTTTCCGTCGCCGTTGCGCTTGCCCTGCGCGACGATCCGCTCGACGCGGGCCCGGCGCAGCCGCTCGTAGACGGCGAACGCCTCCGGCGTCTCGTGGTCGCGCAGGCACTTCGCCAGGACGACGGCGTCCTCGATCGCCATCGACGCGCCCTGCCCGGATGACGGCGAGGTCGCGTGGGCGGCGTCGCCGACGATCACCATGTGGGAGTTCGACCAGGTCGGGACGGTCGGCAGGTCGTAGGTGTTCCAGGCGGGCATGACGTGGGGCGTGGCCGCGACGATGTCGCGCATCGGCCCGGCGTCGTCGCGGAACAGCTCCATCAGCGCCGCCGGGGTGACGGCGGCCAGATCGGCGGGCGTGGGCTCCCTGGGGCTGGCCGGGTTGGCGAACCACCAGACCTCCCCGTCGGGGTGGATCAGGTATCCGAAGAAGCAGCGGCGGCCGAAGACGAAGTGGCTCACGCCGGGCCGGCCGGGCACCTTCAGCCCTTCGGCGTATCCGCCGGTGTTGAGCAGGCCCAGGTGGCGGGGCCTGGGCGCGCCGGGATCGATGATCGTGCGGGTCCGCGACCAGAGGCCGTCGGCGCCGATGAGCAGCGCGCCGCCGGCCGTGGTCCCGTCTTCGAACCGGGCCTGTACGCCGCCGTCGACGACGGCCGCGTCGGTCAGCCGTCTGCCGTATTCGACGGTGACCCCGCGCCGGACCGCCTCGTCGCGGAGCGCCCGGTAGAGGTCGCCGCGCCGCAGGGTCCGGCTCGGCTGCGGGATGACGGCCAGTTCGCGGCCCTTGGCGTTGACCATCACCCCCTCAGGGGTGTCCATCCCGAGGTCGGCCACGAGGTCGTGGAGGTCGAGGACCTTCAGCGCCTCCAGCCCGTTGCGCGCCAGCGTCAGGAACGCCCCGACCCCGTCGGAGCCCCTGTCGTAGGCCTCGAAGAGCCGGACGCCGAGCCCGGCCTTCCGCAGTGCCATGGCCGTGACCGGCCCCGCGATACCGCCACCGATGATCAGCGCATCCTTGGTCATACTATGACTATACATAAAATGACTAACAAATACGATGGCCGTCATGACACCCCGGCGATCACCTCTGGCGATGGCGGTGCTCTCCCTCGTCGTGGAGACGCCGATGCACGCCTACCGGATGCAGCAGCTGATCAAGGAGCGCCACAAGGACGACGTCGTCAACGTCGCGCAGCGCAACAGCGTCTACCAGACGATCGACCGGCTGCTCCGCGACGGCCTGATCGCCGTCCAGACGACGACCCGCGACGAGAACCGGCCCGAGCGGACCGTCTACGAACCCACCGCCGCCGGCCGCGACACGCTCCGGGAGTGGATGAAGACCATGCTCGCCGCCCCCCGGCGCGAGTTCCCCGAATTCCCGGCGGCGCTGGCCTTCCTGCCGGTGCTGACCATTCCCGAGGCGACCGAGGCGCTGACCGAACGGCTGACCGCCCTGGAGACCCGGGCGGCGGCCCTCGACGCCGAGCTCACCGACGGGGCGACGTTCCTCCCCCGGGTGTTCCTGGTGGAGACCGAGTATCAGCAGGCCGTGGTGGCCGCCGAGGCGGAGTACGTGCGGCGGCTGCTCGACGACATACGGATCGGTGACGTCACCTGGTACTGACCCGGCTTCTCTCCGTAAAGTGGCGGTGTGGACAAGCCCGAGATCAGGGTCGGCAGGAACGTCAACGGCCCCGTGATCGTGGGCGACGGCAACAGGGTCACCATCCACCGGTCGCCCTATCTCTGGATCGTTCTCACGGTCCTGGTGGTCATGGGCGCCGCGACGATCTTCCTTCTTCTCACCGGCGACGACGAGGAGCCTCCCGCCGCCGCCGACAAGCCCGCCGGGATCCGCCCCGGGGCCTACACGGTGATCCTGGAAGGCAGCGCCGCCGGGGGCGCGCCCTTCACCCGGCAGGGGGAGTTACGCATCCGGAGATCGGCCGGCGGCCAGCCCTTCGACTGGTGCCTGAAGGTCGGCAACCCGGTCGGCACGCCCGCCCCCGGCGCGATCTGGTTCGCGACCAACGCGAGCTGCTTCGGCGGCGGCGAGGACGACGTCTACGCCCGGTGGGAGACCGACGGCACGACCACCGTGCTCACCCCGGTCAGGCAGACCACCAAGGAGATGAACTTCTTCACCGTGGCCTCCGGCGTGACGGCCACCGCCTACACGCCCGACCAGGGCGAGATCCGTTTCGAGGCCGACGGCGCGAGGCTGGAGGGCGCCATCAGCCTCCAGGGCGTCGGCGAGATCGGCCCGGCCGAACGCGGCGTCTTCACCGCGACCCTGGACGCCGACCAGATCTCCGACGACCCCGAGGCGCTGATCTCCTCCCCCGTCGACCCGCCGGCCGCCGAGACCGCCCCCGCCCTGAACGGGTCGGACGCCACCGGCACCCGCTACTCCGTGCAGACCGTGATCTCCCTCGACCAGCTCAAGGGCGACCCCGACGACGTCGACAGCGCCCGCGCCCGCATCGCCGGAGCGGTCTTCGTCATCGACGAACGCGACGGCGGCGACTTCGTCTACGCCCCGGCCGACTCCCGCACCGACCTGTTCCCGGTGGAGGGCAGGGTCGCGAGCGCGGAGCCGGTCTACGTGGTGTCGGCCGAGGCCGCGGTCGAGGGCGCCGAGGTCACCGTCGGGGGCACCTTCGACCGCAGCGGCGCCGAACCGGTGATCACCCTGACCGTGACGTCGACGTTCTTCGCCGGCGTGACCTCTTACGAGTTCAAGGCGATCCTGCGGCCCGTGTGAGCGTCAGCTCGTCAGGATGACCAGCTCCTGGGTGGCGCGGGTCATGGCGACGTACCGATCGACGGCTCCTTCGATCCCCTCGCCGAACCTGTCGGGGTCGACCAGCACGACCAGGTCGAACTCCAGCCCCTTCGACAGCTCCGGCGTCAGCGACCGGACCCGCGCCGTCGGCCGGAACGCCGGGTCGCCGATCACGCACGCGATCCCGTCGCCCCGCCAGCCGTCGAGGACGGAGGCCAGCTCCGACACCGACCCGTGGCGGACCGGCACGCCGCCCGTGCGGATCGAGGTCGGCACGTTGGCGTCGGGCAGCGCGGCCCGGATGACCGGCTCGGCCTCGGCCATGATCTCTTCCGGGGTCCGGTAGTTGACGCTGAGCTGGGCCAGGGTGACCCGGCCGAGGCCGATCCGCTCCAGGCGCTCCTGCCACGTCTCGGTGAAGCCGTGCCTGGCCTGGGCCCGGTCGCCGACGATGGTGAAGCTCCGCGACGGGCACCGCAGCAGCAGCATCTGCCACTCGGCGTCGGTGAGCTCCTGGGCCTCGTCCACGACGACGTGCGCGAACGGCCCGGCGAGGACGTCGGGTTCGAGGCCGGGGGCGACGTTCTCGTCGACCAGGGCGTCGCGCATGTCCTGGTTGTGGAACATCGTGATCAGGCCCTCACCGTCGTCGTCGGTGTCGAGCAGCCGGTCGATGACGTGATCGGTCCGTTCGCGTTCGGCCGCGATGGCAGCCTGCCGGCGGCGCTTGGTCGCCGCGGCCTCCGGGTCGCCGAGCCGCTGGCGGGCGGCGTCCAGGAGAGGCAGGTCGGAGACCGTCCAGGCCTGCGGGTCCGCGCGCTGCATGAGCCGGATCTGCTCGACGGTCAGCCACGGGGCGCACAGGCGCAGGTAGGCCGGGACGGTCCACAGGTCGCCGACCAGGTCGGCCGCCTCGATCAGCGGCCACGCCCGGTTGAACGTGGTGACCAGCTCCCGGTCCTGGAGCAGCGACCGCCGGACCATGTCGCGCGAGGAGTCACCCTCGTACTTGTCGGTCAGGATCGTCAGCAGTTCCTGCCAGATGACGTCGCGGGCCTCGTTGTGGGGGGTGCCGGGGTCGGGCGCGTCGAACGCCTCGGCCCAGTCGTCCGGGCTGAGGTGGATCTTGGCGTCGGTGACCTCCATCGCCGTCGTCGGCCGGTTCTCGTAGAACCGCACGGCGGGCTCGATGGCCTTGACCATCTCGGCCGCCGCCTTCAGCCGCGCCACCTCCGGGTTCGCCTCGGTCTTCGCGTCCGCGCCCTCCTTGACGAGGTCGCGCAGGGTGCAGGTCCGCACCCCCTCCTCGCCCAGACTCGGCAGTACGTCGGCCACATAGGCCAGGTAGTGCTGGTGCGGCCCGACGAACAGGACGCCGCCCCGGTGGTGGCCGAGCCGGGGGTCGGAGTAGAGCAGGTAGGCCGACCGGTGCAGCGCCACCACGGTCTTGCCGGTGCCCGGACCGCCGTCGACGACGAGCGCTCCCCGCGAGGAGGCGCGGATGATGGCGTCCTGGTCGGCCTGGATGGTGCCCAGGACGTCCCGCATGCGCCCCGACCGGTTCCCGCCGAGGCTCGCGATGAACGCCGACTGGTCGTCGAGCGCGGCGGCGTGGCCGTCGAACCCGTCCTGGGTGAAGACCTCGTCCCAGTAGTCGCTGATGCGCCCGGCCGTCCACCGGTAGCGGCGGCGGCTGGCCAGCCCCATCGGGTTGGCGTGGGTGGCCCCGAAGAACGGCTCGGCGGCCGGCGACCGCCAGTCGAGCAGCAGCCGCCGCCCCGAACTGTCGGTCAGCCCGAGCCGCCCGATGTAGACGGGCTCCTGGTCCTCCTCGGTGACCATGTGCCCGAGGCACAGGTCCAGCCCGAACCGCCGCAAGGCCCGCAGTCGCGCGGTCAGCCGGTGGACCTCCTGGTCCCGGTCGAACGCGGCCCGCCCCGCGCCGCCGGGAGCCCTGCGCTCGGCGTCGAGACGTTCGGACAGGTCGGCGATCGACCGCTGGAGGCTCTCGGCGATCGCGGCGAAGTGCTTCTCGTCCCGCGCGATCAGGGCAGGGTCGGCCTTGGGCGCGAGATGATCGGGAAGGTGGAACGCGCTGGTAGTCAGCGGATTCACGTCTGCGTCCCCCGTTTTCGCAGGTTGTGTGCTTGGCCGGACGATTGTGCGGCATGACGGGGGGCTTGTGGCAAGCCCGGGGGTGCGCTATAGGTTAATAGTGGAGGGGAGTTGGTCCTCCCTCTTCCCCAGCGAACAGAGAACCCCGCCCGCATGATGCCAGGCGGGGTTTCGTCATGTAAGAGCGCTTCACCGGTTGGCGAAGACCATCTCGCCCTTCGGCACGGCGGGCATGCGGAGGACGAAGCGGGCTCCTCGTTCGCTGTCCTCGATCGTCAGGGTTCCGCCGTGGGCCTCGGCGATCTCGCGGGCGATGGCCAGGCCCAGGCCCGTGCCGCCCGCGTCCCGGGCGCGGGACGCGTCGAGGCGGGTGAAGCGGTCGAAGACGATCTCGCGGTGCTCCGGGGCGATGCCCGCGCCGTCGTCGATGACTTCCATGATCGCTGTTGGGCCGTCGCGACGGACGACCACGGTGATCCGTGAGGCCGCGTGGCGTTCGGCGTTGTCGAGCAGGTTGCCGAGGACCCGGGTGACGCGCAGGCGGTCGCAGTCGACGAAGACCTCGCGCTCCAGGTCGTGGACGACCTGCCTGCGGCAGCCCCGGCGTTTCAGCTCGCCGCCCACCAGGGCGCCCAGGTCGGTCGGGGAACGGTCGAGGGGGGCGCGGGCGTCGAGGCGGGCCAGGGTCAGCAGGTCGGTGACGATCGCCTGGAGGCGCTCCACCCCGGCGAGGACCTCGTTGCTCATGGCGGGCCAGTCGGTGTGGTCGGGGTGCATCAGCGCCTCCTCCAGCTGGGCCCGCATGGCCGTTATGGGGGTGCGCAGGTCGTGGGAGGCGTCCTGGGTGAAGCGGCGGAGCTGCTGGTAGGCGGTCTCCAGGCGGTCGAGGGTGGCGTTGACGGTCTCGGCGAGGAGCCTGATCTCCTCGTACTTCTTCGGGACCGGGACCCGGCGGTCGAGGCCGGTGGCGGTGATCTCCGCCATGCGCGAGCGGATGGCGTTCACCGGGACGAGGGCGTTGGTGAGGTCGCGGAACGTCCACCCGGTGATCACCGCGATGACCAGCAGCGACACCACGACTGCCAGGATGACGGCGTGGCCGCTGCCGTACCAGGCGACCACCGGGGTCGCCAGGTAGAGGACCCAGAACCCGCCCGGCTGGTAGACCTTGAACGCCAGGACGGTCGAGCACCCCGACAGCCCCTGCGGCGGGCAGAGCACCCGTTCGGCGCGGACGTTGGCCTTGTCCGCGTGGAAGGTGGCGATCGGCCCCTTTCCGGTCAGCTCGGGAGTGGCCGCCTCGACCTTCCCTTGGGCGTTCACAACCTGGATGTCCTTGACCGAGTCGTCCGGCAGCATTTTCGGCAGCGGGCCCTCACGGATGAGCGGGACCACGCGGTCCCAGGCCTGGATGGCGTGCGCCATCACGCTGTCGTTCTCCTTGTAGCCCGCGAACAGCAGGAAGAGCAGGCTCACTCCGACGCACACCAAGGTGGTCACGAGTGCGGTCGCCACCGTCCTCCTGACTCGGAACGCTTGCGTCATCCAGAGACCTTTCCGGCACGACGGAACGCGAAGGGGGTGCTCGGGGGGCGGTGATCGCGCGGGGGTGTCCGGGCTTGGGGCCGGTGTCGTCAGACTGCCGTACCGAGCTCTGGAGAGGCGGACACCCTCCTTGTCCTGCGAGTCTATGACGCGTAGGTTGCCTTACCAAAACCTCGCTGATCAGGTGAAACGCATCACCCCGCCAGGACCGCGACCCGGGCGGGGTTGCCGTGCGGCAAAGTTTTACCTGTCAGGTCGGCCAGGGCGAGCCGGTGACGCGCTCGACCATCGTCGGGCGGGTGATGCCGGGCATGAAGTGGGCGAGCACGTCGAAGTTCACCGTGCCGTACGTGGTCTCGGGGCGGTCCCGCTGCCCCTCGAAGTAGGCGCGCAGGAAGCCGGTCTTGAAGTCGCCCCTCGGGTGGACCGCGAGGATGTCGTCGAGCTGGTCGTTCGTCATCCCGTCGAGGCCGTGGCCGAACACGTCGGTCAGCACGCCGAGGTTCAGGGTCGCGATCTCCGGGGCCATCCGGCCGGGGATGCCCGGCGTGGTGTGGAGGGCGATGGCCGTCCAGACCGTCTCGGCGGCGGCCGCCGGGAAGCCCCGCTCCCGCAGGAACCGGCGCGCGTGGTCGGCGCCGTCGAGCTCGAAGCGCTGCACCGTCCCGGAGAAGGGGGTCGCCAGGCCGGTGTCGTGGAACACAGCCGCCAGGTAGAGCAGCTCCGGATCGGGATCGACCCCGAGTTCGCGGGCGTGCACGAGGGCGAAGAGGAAGACGCGCCGGGAGTGGTGGTAGATGAGAGGACTGGTCGTCTCCTGAGCGAGCCGGGTCGCTTCGGCGACCGCCACCGTGTCAGGGATCTCCAGCCCCGCGATGACCTCTGCCATGCCTCCATGCTGCCCGGGGCGCCGCCTTCGTCCGGCCAGGAAACGTCCTGGATGTCTTTGAGGAGCCGCGGGGCCGTCGTCAGTCGTGGCGCGGAATCCCCGACACCTCGTGGCCGGCGTGGAACAGGGCTTCTCCGATGAGCCTGCGGACGTGGGCGTCCCGCGCCCGGTAGAGCACCCGCCTGCCCTCTCTGCGGGTGCGGACCAGCCCCGCCAGCCGGAGTTTGGCCAGGTGCTGGGAGACCGACGGCCTGGGGGCCGCGATCGCCTCGGCCAGGGAGTTCACGTCGTACTCGCTGGCCGAGAGCAGCCACATCAGGCGCAGGCGGGTGGCGTCGCCGAGCATGCGGAACGCCTCCACGGCGAGCTCCACCTGGGCGCTGGTGGGTTGCTCCTGCGGTGGCTTGGCACCTGCTTCGTTGTCGCGTGCGTACATGAATACATATATTGGCAGACGTGGGCTCCGACATCGAACACGGGCACGGGCACGGGCGGAAGGGTCCCCTGTCCGCCCTGCGCCACCTGATCACACCGCACAGCCACGACTCGGCCGACAAGACCGACGACGCGCTCGAATCGAGCACGCTCGGGCTCCGGGTCCTGGGGATCTCCTTCGCCGTCCTCATCGTCACCGCGATCGTCCAGGCGGTCATCGTCGCGTTCTCCGGATCGGTCGCGCTGCTCGGCGACACCCTGCACAACTTCGCCGACGCGCTGACCGCGATCCCGCTGGCCATCGCGTTCACGGTCGGCCGCCGCGCGGCCACCCGCCGCTTCACCTACGGCTACGGCCGGGCCGAGGACCTGGCCGGCATCGCCATCGTGGCGCTGATCGCCGCATCGGCCCTGTTCGCGGGGTACGAATCCATCCAGCGCCTGTTCCACCCGCAGGACGTGACGGCCCTCGGCTGGGTGGGCGGCGCGGCCCTGGCCGGGTTCCTCGGCAACGAGTGGGTGGCGCGCTATCGCATCAGAGTCGGGCGGAAGATCGGCTCGGCGGCCCTGGTGGCCGACGGGCTGCACGCGCGCACCGACGGGTTCACCTCGCTGGCCGTGCTGCTCGGCGCGGGCGGGGCGGCGCTGGGCTTCCCGATCGCCGACCCTATCGTGGGCCTGCTGATCACGGTGGCCATCCTGTTCGTGCTGCGTGACGCCGCACGCGAGATCTACCACCGGCTGATGGACGCCGTCGACCCCGCCCTCGTCGCCCGGGCCGAAGAGATCATCGCCACGACGCCGGGCGTCTCCCGGGTCGGATCGGTGCGGCTCCGCTGGATCGGCCACTCCCTGCGGGCCGAGGTGGACATCCTCGTCGACCAGGGGATGTCGGTCGTCGAGGCCCACCAGGTCGCGGTCGACGCCGAGCACCGGCTGATCCACGATCTTCCGAGGCTGGGCGCGGCGACCGTGCACACCGATCCGGACGGACCCGGACTGGCCCACGCGCACGCACCGCTGGTGAGACACCACCGTGGACGTTGATCACCTGAAACGGTACGGTCTGCGCACATAACCGACCTTGCTGTGCCACCCGGGTGATCGGAGCCTGTCACATGCCCCCCAAGACGGCCAGACCAGCTCGCCCTCTGCCCGCCCGGGAGACGCCTCGCCCGGCACGCTCGCGATACGCGGCCGGGCTGGTCGTCGCCATCCTGGTCGCCGGCTCCCTGGGATATCTGTTCGGGTCCCCGGACGCCACCGAGACCTCGGTCGCCGAGATGCGGGCGGCGGAGATGAGACGCGACGCACAGCAGATCGTCGAGCTGACGGCCGGCGCGCGTACCACGGCCACCGATCTGACCAAGGTCATGGCGGCCCTGGGCGAGGCGCTTCCGCCCGGCGGCGCGCTCGCCGCCCGGACCCCCACCGACGCGGAGCTCGGCGAGTGGCAGCGCGTCATGAAGCAGGCGGTGGACCGTCACTCCGTCACGCCGTCCGGCACGACCTCGACCAACGTGGCCCGCGCCGGTTTCCGCAGCGCCGTGGACGCCATGGCGGTCGCGGTCGACGGTTACGCGTACTGCCGGAAGGTGCCCACCGACGTGCGGCAGGGATGCCTGGACGTCGCCCGCCGGCAGCGGACGGTCGGCCTGATGACCTGGTCGGTCGCGGCCACCCAACTCGACCAGATCAACGTCGACGCCGGCCACGGTCACCAGCACGTCTACCTGACGAGCGCGCCCGGCGGGGGAGCCATGACGGCCGACGGCGTGCCCGAGGGCACGAACTAGCCGGCCAGGGGCAGGTTGATCCTGGGCAGCCCGTCGGGGCCGTGGGTCACCTCCGCCTCCACGCCGTACACCTCGGCGAGCAGTTCGGCCGTGACCACCTTCGCGGGCGGGCCGTCGGCGACCAGACGGCCACCGCTCAGCACCGCCAGCCGGTCGCAGGCCGCCCCGGCGAGCTGGAGGTCGTGCAGCGCGGCGACGACGGTGACGCCCAGGGAGCGCACCAGCCGCAGCAGTCCCACCTGGTGACGCAGGTCCAGGTGGTTGGTGGGTTCGTCGAGCAGCAGCAGGCCGGGCTGCTGGACCAGCGCCCTGGCCAGGTGGACCCGCTGCCGTTCGCCGCCGGACAACCGCGCGTACGGCCGGTGGGCCAGCGTGCGCACCTCGCAGCGCTCCATCGCGTCTTCGATCAGGTCGTGCTCGGCGGCGGTGAGCCGCCCCAGACCGCCCAGGTACGGCACCCGTCCCAGGGCGACGATCTGCTCGACGCTGTTCTCCAGGTCGGCCGGTGAGTCCTGGGTGACGACGGCCACCCGGCGGGCGACCTCACCGGCCCCGGCGGCCCAGACGTTCAGGCCGTCGACCAGGATCCGCCCCCGGTCGGGGCGCTGACGCCGGTAGACGCACCGCAGCAGGCTCGACTTGCCGCTGCCGTTGGGCCCGATCAGGCCGAGGATCTCTCCCGGCGTCACCGACAGCGTGATGTCGTGGAGCACGGGCTCCCAGGCGACGTCCTCGATCTCCAGGGACAGGCTCACGACAGCGCCCTCCGGTTGGCGCGGGCGAGCAGGACCAGGAAGAACGGCGCGCCCAGCATCGCGGTGATGACCCCGATGGGGATCTCGTCGGGCTGGTTGAGCAGGCGTGCCCCGACGTCCACCCACACCAGCAGCAGCGCTCCGGCCACGGCGCTGAGCGGGACCACCCACCGGTTGTCGCCGCCGACCACCATCCGCACGGCGTGCGGCACCATCAGCGCCACGAAACCGATGCCGCCGCTGACCGACACCACCGCGCCGACCGTGATCGCCGAGCCGATGACGAGCCGCACCCGCAGCCGGTTCACCTCCACACCCAGGCTCGTGGCGCCCTCCTCCCCCAGGACGAGGGCGTTGAGCCCGGCCGACCGCAGCCAGAACCACACCACGAAGATCGCGACCACGGTCGCCGGCACGGGCAGGTCGCCCCACTGCGTCCCGGACAGGCCGCCGAGGCTCCAGAACAGCGCGGACCTCAGCTGGGAGTCGGGTGAGTTGAGGACGATGAAGTTGGTCGCCGCCTCCGCCAGCGCGGCCACGGCGACACCGGACAGGATCAGCCGGGTGACACCCAATTGGCCGCCGTCGCGCGCCAGCAGCAGCACCACGGTGAAGGTGAGCATGGCGCCGGTGAAGGCGGCCAGCGGGAGCAGCCACGACAGGCCGGACATCAGCGCCAGGACCGCGCCCAGCGACGCCCCCGAACTGGCTCCGATCAGATAGGGGTCGGCCAAGGGGTTGCGCAGCACCCCTTGGAGCACCGCGCCGGTGACGGCCAGGCCCGCGCCGACGATCGCGCCGAGCAGGACCCGGGGCAGCCGGATGTCGCGCACGATCACGGCGAGCGGTCCGGCGGGGGCGTCCCGCGTGCCGAGGACGATCCGCCACACGTCCGCGAACGGGATGTCGACCGGCCCGAGCCCGACGGCCGCGACCAGCGACAGCCCGAGCAGCATGGCCAGCAGCGCCACCGCGCCCGCCAACGTCACCCGGCGGCCCGGCCGGCCTGACGAGACCCGCCGGGCGGCGACCCGGACCGTCAACGGGCGAAGCCCTCGGCCAGCGCCCTGAGCGCGCGTCCGCTGCGGAGGCCGGGCTGCAGGTCGTTGACGGGGATGACGACGAAGCGGTTCTCCTTGACCGCGGTGACGTCCTTGATCGGGGCGTGGGAGCGCATCCAGGCGATCGCCTCGTCGGCCGGTTCGAAGGCCTGGTCCTCGACCACGATCACCTGCGGGTCGCGCTTGACCAGTTCCTCCCAGGAGACCTGCCCGAACTCCTTGGTCTCGGGGAAGATGTTCTCCCCGCCGGCCCGGCGGAACAGGTCGAACGCCAGCGTGTTCGCGCCGCTGGTCAGCGGCTTGTCCTTGCCGCCGGCGTAGTCGAAGACCCGCAGGGCGGGAGCGGCCGGGGTGACGGCGTCCACCTCGGTCCTGAGCGCGGCGACGAGCTGCTCGGCCCTGTCCTGGACGCCGAAGACCCGGCCCAGGGCGCGCAGGTCCTCGTAGGTCTGCTCGACGGTGGCGGTCGCGCCGGGGCAGCTCGCCGACAGCAGGTGGCTGTTGACGCCCTCCTTCCGAAGGACGGCGCGGTCGCCCAGGGCCTTGGGTCCGTAGTCGTCGGGGTAGCCGCTGACCACCAGGTCGGGGGCGGCGGAGTAGACGACCTCCTTGGACGGGGGCGGGAAGGCCGATTCGGAGATCACTTCGACGCCGGTCAGGTCGGCGGCGTACTCCCGCATGATGTCGCCGGCGGCGACGGTGCCGGCCAGCCGGTCCTTCAGGCCCAGGGCCAGGACGACCTCGGTCGCGACCGTGCTGGAGGTGACGATGCGCTGCGGGGCGGTGTCGTAGGTGTAGACGGCGCCGCAGTTGGTCACCTGGATCGCGGCGGGAGCGGAGGCGGTGGGAGCCGCTGCCGGGGTGGGGGTCGCGCAGCCGGTCAGCAGGGCGAGCGTGGCCAGCGCCGATATCGGTCTCTTCATGGTTTCTCCTTGGGGGCGACGCGTGCGGCGTACTCGCCGCGGACGCGCAGGGTGTCGAGGATCGCGGCGGGGACGTCGCCGGCGACTTCGGTCGTGGCGGCCACCAGGCAGGCCTGGTCGGCGGCGAAGGCCGCGAGGTCCGCCGGGCCGAGGTCGGCCAGTTCGGCGGCCGGGACGCGCTCGGCCACCAGAGCGATCCACTCCGCCAGGGCGGCGCCGTGCGGGCGGGCACCGGTGGCCGCGGCCACCAGGCGGAGTGTGGCCGCGCGTTCCAGCTCGTCGTAGCGGCCCTCGGCGCGAAGGTCGTCCAGGATGCTCCGGGTGACGGCGGGCGCGAGCGCGGTGCGGCCGACCGGCCGCACCGCGCGCCACTGGGAGGTCTGCTCGAAGTGCCAGGCGCGCTCGGCGGGCCGGATCTCGTCCCGGGCCAGCAGGTCCAGCAGCGCGAGGGCGTCGGCGCGTTTGACGTCGCGCCGCCCGGTCGGCAGCCAGTCCCGCAGGCGGCCCGCCGCCAGGTCGGGCCATCGCCGGTCGGGATAGTGCAGGTTCTTCGCCGTGGAGATCAGGTCGGCCGCCTCGGCGGCCGTGATCACCTCTTCCTGCACGGCATCGCGCAGCGTGGCCCTGATGGTGACCATCGCCTCGTTGACCGGCCGGTAGCCCTGTTCGGCGTCGAGGTGGGCGACCGCGACCTCGTCGTCGTCGGTGAGTTCGCCGGTGACGATCGCCCGGTAGACCTCGCCGACGCCGGTCATGCCGTAGGGGGCGAGTTCGGCGGCGCGCAGGGCGCCCATGCTGGCGGCCCCGGCGACGGCGACGCCCTCGGACATCGCCCAGAGGATCTCCTTGTGCCAGACGGCGGGGACGCGCTCGTACACCCCGTCGACGACGGCGATCACGCGGGGGCGTCCGGCGGCGACCAGCGCGGCCACATCGCCCTGCCCGGCGGGCGGCAGCACCAGGACGTCGCGGCCCGGCAGGCGGTCCCGCACGAGGTCGGCCGGGATGGTCGGACCGGCGAAGACGGCGATCTCAGGCATCGGCGGTCTCCGGTCCGAGCGCCAGCGCCCTGGGTCCCGGCAGGGTGGGCTCGCCGGTCAGCGCTCCCGCCCCCTCCAGCCCGGGAACCAGCACCTTGACCACGGGGACGCCCAGGGACGCCCGGGTCAGCTCGACCGCGATCACCTGGTCGAGCCCCGCTCCGGCGAGCCGGTCGAGCAGCCAGTCGAGGTCGTCGCCGAGCAGCTCGTGGTCGGCGCCCGCCGCCTCGAAGGGGCGGGCGTACGGCAGGCTCTCGCGGAGCGCGTCGCGCAGTTCCCCGATGCCGTCGAGGTCGGTGGTCTCCGCGTAGCGTTCACGGGTGATGTCGTCGCGGGCTCCGGAGACGGTGATCAGCCGGGACTGCGCCGCCTCGGTCAGGGCCCGCTGGACCGCTATGGCCGGATGGGGGTGGCAGCCGAGCCCCGTGGCGGCGGGCAGAGGGCGGAACGGGTCGGGTTCGGCCTCCACGATGTGGCACAGCACGGCCGGGACGCCCAGGTCGGAGGTGATGTCGAACAGCGCCGCCTCGACACCCGCCCGGTCGTAGCGTTCCAGCAGCCGCGCCGTCTCCGGATCGGTCAGGGTGGACGGGTCGATCCGTGCCTCGGCCTGGGTCAGGCCGTCGCGGAGGTCCCAGAGAGCCGCCGCGTCCCGTTCGATCAGCTCGCACAGCGCGTGGACCAGCGCCTCCAGCGCGCTGTTGCCCCCGGCCAGGCCGTTGCTGTCGCGGGACAGGCCGTGCCCGGTCAGCGCGGGCGGCAGCGTGAAGTCCAGGCTGACCGCCTCGTACGGCACCGCTCTCGGCTCGCCCGTACGCACGTCGACACCGTCGATCCACAGCAGAGGCGTGACCTCGTCGAGCACCCCGTCGGCGGTGCGCGGCAGCCGACGGGGGTCGAGTGCCGCCGCGCCCAGTTCGGCGGGCCGGGCCAGCCGTAACGGACGGTCGATCACTTCGGCGTGCGCGTGCTCGACGGCTTCCATGGCCGCCGACACCCGGCTCGCCTCCCGGCTGACGCCCTTGCCCTGGCTGACCGACAGGCTGCGGGCGTTGGGCCGGTAGGCGGTGGCGACCGGGATGCCGATGAGGTCCAGGCCGGTGACGTCGCAGACCCGCGTCACCCCGCAGGCGGCCAGCGCCGGGCCGAGCCGCCGCCAGGTCTCCTCCAGGGTGGCGGCGCGGTGTGTGCCCGTCGTGGCCAGTTTCCGGCCGGGACGGTCGAGGTTCCACGGTTCAGACATGGGGCACCGGCAGCGTCTCGACGGGGCTGGGCAGCGGGTCGGCTCCCGCGCCCAGGAAGGGATAGGCGGCGGGACCGGTGGAGCGCAGTCCGGGCACCACGACCCGCGCCACGTGGAGTCCCAGGGCGGCCAGGTCGGGGGTGGTGAGATCGACTGTGATCACTTCGAGGTCGAGGGACGGCCTTCCGGGCGGCGCGCCCCCGTCGAAGCGGTCCCGGACGGCCGTGGCGACGCGTTCGTCGGCGAGGAGCTGCACGGTGCAGAGCAGGTCGGTGGCGTCGCTCAGGTCGGGGGCGTAGGAGTCGAGGTAGCGGCGGTCGCTCCGGTGCGGCATCAGCGGGCCGGCCGGTCGTTCCCATTCCGGCACCCCGTCGATGACCTCGGCGAGGGCGTCCAGCGAACGCAGCGCCTCGGCGGCGGCCGACCGGGCCGACCCGGCCGCGCAGCCGACACCGATCAGCCCGTCCGGGGACGACGCGACGCACAGCACCACCGGCGCGCCCAGCGCGTTCGGCACGGACCGCCACACGAGTTCGGCCCCCGCCGGAACCGGCAGCGGCGGCCCCTCCACCAGCGGGAACGCGGCTCCGCCGTACCAGGCGGTGGCCAGGGCGTGCCGTTCCACCACCTCGGCGAGTGCCGAGGCCCTGGCCGCCTCCGGGGTGGGCCCGGCCGCGATGCCGGCGGCGATCGGCAGGTGCGCCGGGCGGGCCCGGACCAGCGTGTGCGCACCGGAGGACAGCCAGACCAGCGAGGCGGGCACCCACACCTGACGCCCGTCATCGGAGCGACCGGCCACCCAGGCGAGCACGTCGTCGCGGCGCAGGCCCGCGAACGGGAAGCCGGGCCGGTCGTGCTGGGCCGGCGAGTAGAGGGCCAGCCGGTCGGGGTCGACGGCGTCGTCGAGGTCGTGCCAGGTCGCGTGCCTGAGTCTCGCCTCCGGGACCAGGTGGCCGGCGTAGCGCTCCACGGCCTCACCCAGCGCTCTGCGCCGGGCGCGGCCGGGGTCGCCGAACGACGCGCCGCCGACGAGAGGGTTGCCGAGGGGGTGGGCGAACCGGCCGGTGGCGGCCAGTTCGGCGGTCACGGTGTGGAGCACGGCGTGGCTGCGCCGGGTCTCCACGCGGGTGATCAAACCGGTGCGGGGGTCGAGCGATGCGTCCATCGGATCTCTCAGGTGTGCGGGAGCGGGACGAGGTTGACGTCGGCCTCCGCGAGCGGGGCGGCGCGCAGCCCGAGCCGGACCGGGTCGGTGTAGAGCCGGTCGCCGCCGAGGAAGGGGAAGGCGGCGGGCGGGTTGGAGTAGGCGCCGGGGACCACCACGCGGACCACCCGGGCTCCGGTCACGGCCACGTCGGGGGTGGTCAGATCGACGGCGTGGGCGCGCAGTCCCCGCGCTTCGATCCGGTCGAGGTAGGCCCGGCAGACGTCGCCGGTGATCGTCGGCAGGTCGTCGAGGGTCACCGGATCGGCCGGGCCGGTGATGGGTTCCAGCTCCTTCGCCATCGCCGGGTCGAGCCAGATCTGGCTGTGGCAGGCCAGATCCACCACGTCCCTGAAGTCGCTCCGGTAGGAGGCGGCGTAGGCGCGGTCGGGGCGGTGCGGCTTGAGCATGTCCGGGCTGAGCACGCCGTCCTCGACGGCCTGGTGGATCGCGCCGTCGGGCTCCAGGAGGCCGACGGAGTAGATCCGCAGGGTGACCGCCTCGGCCATCGCCTTCGCCACCGCCGGCACGGGATCGGGCCGGGCGGCGACGCCGAAGGTGTGAATGCCGAGGGCCGGGTCGTGGAGCAGGACACCGATCACCGCGACGTCGAACGTCGTGGGCACGCTCACCACGCGATAACGCAGATCTCCTGACGCGCGCCCCCAGCCGGGACCAAGGTCCGCGTCGGGGCGCAGCAGATGCGCGAGGCGCGCGTCGGCCACGTCCACCGGAGCGGCCGGAAGGCGGTTGGCCCACCAGATGACGGTGGCGTCCCTCTCGATGATCTCCTCCAGCCCCGAGGTCAGCGCGAAGCGCAGATCGGGGCCGGCCGCCAGACCCGCCAGCATGGCGTAGTTGGTGGCGGGCTCGGCCGCGCGCGGCGGCACGAGGTAGTTGACGAAGACCAGGGACGCGGGCACCCACACCGGCGGCCCGTCCAAGGTGGTTCCCCGCATCCAGAGCACCGGCAGGTCGGCGGTGAAGGGGACGAAGGGGCACCCCGGTTCGGCGTACTGGCTCGCGGAGTACAGCGCGAACGTCGCCGGGTCGAGGGCGTTCTCACCGGCGGCGGCCAGTTCCCGGTGGCTCGCCCGGCGCAGGTCCGCCGGGACGAAGTTGCCGCAGTAGCGTTCGATCGCCTCACCGGCCGCGCTCATCAGGGCTCGTTCAGGATCGTGGAAGGCGGTGCCGGTCGCCACCCGGTCGGCGGGCCAGGGCAGGAGGTCGGAGATCGCCGCGACCGAGGCCGTGCACACGTTCAGCCCGGACGGCCACCAGGGCTCAGCCTCCACCTGGTCGAGGCGGGTGATCAGTCCGGTACGGGGGTCGAGCAGCGGATGGTTCATCGACGGCTCCCCGGGACCAGCAGGTCGACGCCGGAGATCGTCACCGTGACCGGCGTTCCCGGCGCGGTGTGGCGGGGGTGCCGTCCGACGGTGAGCTCCAGGTGCAGGGTGTGACCCGGCGGGAGATCGACCGCGACGGGCGCGCAGCGGATCTCCGCCACCCCGCGTCCGGAGGTGATCGGCGTCGTGCCGTCGCTCAGTCGCGTTCGGACGCCCTCGGGGGTCTCGTGGACGAGAGTGGCGACCAGCTCGGCGGGCCGGTCGGCCTCGGCGCGGCAGCGCACCCGCGCCACCCCGTGCCACTCGGCCCGGCCCGTCGCGGTGAGACGCACGACGTCGGTGCGCGGCCCGATGACCGACAGGTCGGCCGAGTGCGGCAGCGACGGGTGAGGATCGGCCGGATCATGGGCGATGACCAGGTCGGGCCGCTCGGGAGTCAGCGCCAGCGACCGCCGCGCCGGACGCGCCGGAGGGCGCGGGTCCACCGGCTCCCAACGGCTGGTTCCCAGCACGAGGCAGCCGTGCCGCCACTCCTCCGCGGCCGCGGCGGGATCGGTGGCGAGCGTGGCGAGCCAGGAGAGCGCCAGTTCGGTGGGGTCGGGCTCGGCCGGGACGTCGATCGCGCATTCGGGCTGGAGCCGGTGTGTCAGCGGGGAAGCCCAGCCGCCCATCACCACGGTCGCCCGCCGGGCCAGGCTCGCCTGGCGCAGCGTCGTGGCGGCCGAGCCGCAGTACCAGCTGCCCAGGTGCAGGGTCGGGACGTCCACGGCGCGGATCCGTGCGCCGGTTCTCCGGGCCTGCGGTTTCCAACTGCTCGGCGTGGGCGGCCAGGTTCCCAGGGGCACCGGCCAGGCCTTCTGGGTCAGCGCGAGGTCGTAGAGCCCGGGGCGGAGCTGGCGTCCGCCGCCGATCTCGGTACGCCACCACAGTTCCTCGTCGACTGCCACGGTGGCCGGCGGCCAGGGCTGGCGGCTGGCCACTCCCCTCACCGACGGGTGGGCCACGGCGCACCAGGCGGCGTAGGCCTCGTAGGAGGTGCCGTACAGGAACGTGGCGCCGTCGGACCACGGCTGGGCGGTGATCCAGTCGAGCGTGGCGTGACCGTCGGCCCGCTCGTCGGCGCCGGGTTCGAACTCGCCTGGGGAGCGGTGGCGTCCGCGCAGGTCCTGGAGGACCACGGCCAGGCCCGCGCCGGTCAGCGCGTCGGCCTCGGGCCACAGCCCCGGCGTTCCGTAGGGGGTGCGGACCACGACGGTGGGGGCCGGGACGCGTTCCGGCAGGAAGACGTCGGCCACGAGCCCGCCGACCGGGACGTCGATCATGATCACGGCTGCTCCACCATCAGCCCGCCGGGCACCGGCAGCACGAGATGCCGGTTCAGCAGCCCGGTCGCGGGGTCGAAGCCCGCCTGGACGCCCGTTCCCGGAGCCTCCCGGTCGTGGAGGTAGGCCCAGACGTCCGCGACGATCAGCGCGGCGGCGACGTGCGCCCCCACGGCCGGCGACGGGCCGGCTTCCGGAGCGCCGCCGGAGTCGAGCCACGCCCAGTGGGCGGCCAGTTCGTCCGGCCACGGCGAGGCGGCCAGCCTCCTCGACCGCAGGTCCTCGTAGGAGGCGGTCGCGGGGCCCGTCCAGAAAGGGCCGGTGTACCAGCGCCGCCCTTCGGCGAACCCGAGGTGCAGCGCGGCGCCGGTGTCCCGGGCCTCGGCGTCGAGCCGCCGGAACAGCTCGTCGCGCAGCCACGAGGAGACCGCGATGCGCACCGCGACGTCCTGGTCGCCGGTGGTCAGACCTGCTCCTTCGAGCAGGAGGCCGACCGCCTCGAACAGCGGCCCGTCACCGGTCAGGGCGACCCGGCCCGGTCTGCGGACCGGGATCGGCTCCAGCACGCCCTCTTCCGTGAAGACCTCCGTCAGGTCGGGGTCGTCGAGCGGCGGACGATCCGGGCGGGCGCCCTCGGGCGCGGACACGGCGAGGAAGTCCTCTCCGGGGGTGTGCACCAGCCAGCCGTCGTCCCTCGGGACGAACGACACCCCGCCGGCGTACCGGCTCATGGGCTCTCCTTCCTGCTCTACGCTGCGAGGACCGCGGGCGGGGACGCGATAGGAGCACGTCCCCGCCCGTGGCTCAGGACCGGCTAGCGCCAGGCCACGCTGGACCGGGTCACGGTCGAGTGGTTGTTGGAGTGCACGCTCGCGCGGACCTGCGCGACCTTCAGCTTCGTCACCTTCATCACGAATCACCTCCCTGCGTCGTCGTCGGGACGGGCCGCCCGGCCAGGAGCGCGGCGGCGTCCGCCTGCGCCTGGACGAGACGTCGGTAGGGCTCGCATCGCGCCATGAGTTCGGCGTGGCCGCCGATGCCGGCGATGCGGCCGTGGTCCAGCACGGCGACCAGATCGGCGTGCCGGAGAGTGGAGAGCCGGTGGGCGATGACCAGCGTGGTGCGCCCGTTCCTGACCCGGTCGAGCGCGGTCTGCATCTCGTGTTCCGACAGGGCGTCGAGCTGGCTGGAGGACTCGTCCAGGACCAGCACCGGGCAGTCGCGCAGCAGGGCTCTGGCGACGGCGACCCGCTGACGTTCGCCGCCCGACAGGGCGGCTCCCCGCTCGCCGACCACGGTGTCGAGGCCGTCGGGCAGCCTGTCCAGGAACGGGGTGACCTGGGCGTCGTCACAGGCGCGGGCGATCCGCTCGGCGGTCGCCTCGGGATCGGCCAGCTCCAGGTTGGCGCGCAGGGTGTCGTGGAAGAGGAAGGCCTCCTGCGGCACGTGGCAGACCAGCCGGGGCAGGTCGTCGACCGGCAGGTCCCGCACGTCGGTCCCGCCGATCCGGACGGCGCCGGACGCCGGGTCGAAGTGGCGCAGCAGCAGGTGGGCCAGGGTCGACTTGCCCGCGCCGGTGGCCCCGGCCAGGGCGAGGGTGGTCCCGGCGGGAACGGTCAGCGAGACGCCGTGCAGCACCGGACGCCTCTCGTCGTAGCCGAAGACGATCCGGTCGAACTCCACCGCCGGAGCCCCGGTCGGGGCGGGGGACGCGGCGGAGCCGGTGTCGGCGACGGCGGCCGGTTCCTCCAGGAGGTCGAAGACCCGATCGGCGGAGGAGGAGGTGATCCCCCACACCCGCGTGACGTTGAGCAGCATGGCGAGGGGGGTGAAGGCGGCGCCCGCGAGCGCCACCGAGGCGAGCAGGGCGGGCGTGCTGAGCCCGTTGTCCAGCCCAGTGTCCAGCCCAGTGTCCAGCCCGATGACCAGGACGCTGAGGGTCGCGCCGCCGACCGCGATCCCGCCGGTGACGGTCTCCATCCCGGCGCGGAGGGTCTGCCGGCGCTGCGCCGAGGCCAGGCGGCGGTCGGCCTCCCGCAGCCGGTCGAGACGGTCGGGGCCGCGGCCGAACGAGATGACCTCCCGCAGGCCCTGCACCAGGTCGGTGACCTCGACGTTCATCTCGGAGAGCGCGCGGTTGAGGTCGCCGCCGTGACGCGTCCCCGCCCGGCGCAGAGCCAGCGGCAGCGCGAGCGAGGCCGTCAGCCAGAGGGCCAGCGCGAGGGCGGCCCAGCCGCCGCCGATCAGGGCCATCGCCACGACCGCCGCCGGGGTGACCACGACCGCAGCCGCGATGTAGATCGAGGTGTGCGCGTAGAAGATCTCCAGGCTCTCGCTGTCGCGCAGCGCCCGGACCACGAGGTCGCCGCCGCGCCTGCGGACCAGCCCGCCGGGGGCGATCCGGGCGAAGGCCAGGTAGAGCCACTGGCGCACCTGGGCGAGGATGCGGAAGGACAGCTCGTGGGAGATCCACGACTCGACCCAGTTGGCCACCGCCCGCAGGGCCGTGAGCCCGAGGGCCCACCAGAACACGGGCCACAGGTCCGCGGCTCCGGAGAGCGCCCGGCCGACGGCGGCGGCGGCGAGCACGACCGCCGCCATCCCGGCCGCCTGGTTGACGACCGCGAACAGGACCGAGATCCCGAACGGGCGTAGGTGCCCGGCCAGCACGTGGAGCAGTCCCTTCGTGCCCCCGCCCCGCATCGACGCGGGCCGGCCGTCCTCCCAGGCCGCCACGGCTTCGGACGCGGACGTCATCGCGCACCTCCGTGCTGGGCCGCCACCAGGTCCGACCAGGCTCCCGCGTGGGCGGCCAGGTCGGCGGGGCTGCCGTGCTCCACCAGTTCGCCGCCGTCGAAAACGGCCACCGCGTCGGCGCTGACGAGGCTCGACAGGCGATGGGCGATCATGATCGTGGTGCGGCCGGCGCGCAGTTCGTCGAGCGCCTCGCGCAGGGCCGCCTCGGTCTCGCCGTCGACCGCCGAGGTGGCCTCGTCGAGGATGAGCACCGGCGCGTCCTTCAGCAGGGCCCGCGCGATGGCGATCCGCTGCCGTTCGCCGCCTGACAGCCGGGCTCCGCGTTCGCCGACGACCGTGTCGAAGCCGTCCGGCAGGCCGTCGACGACATCGAGGATCCTGGCGCGGCGGGCGGCGTGCCGGAGGGAGGCGAGGTCGGCGTCCGGCCGCGCCAGGCGCAGGTTCTCCGCGATCGTGCCGTGGAAGAGGTGGGTGTCCTGGCTCACCACGGCGGTCATGGCCCGGACCGCGTCGCGGTCGAGGTCGCGCAGGTCGACGCCGTCGGCGAGGATCTGCCCGGTCTGCGGGTCGAAGTGACGCTGGAGCAGGTTGACCAGGGTCGACTTGCCCGATCCGGAGCGTCCGGAGATCGCGAGCGTCGTCCCGGGTTCGACGACCAGGCAGACGTCGCGCAGCGCGGGCCGGGCCGCGCCGGGGTAGGTGAAGGTGACCTCGCGCAGGACCAGCCGGGGTGGCCGGTCAGCCGTTCGGCTCGTCACAGGCGCGGCCGGCGCCGGGGCGGGCGCGTCGGCGTCCAGCAGGGCGAAGACGCCCTTGCCTGCGGCCAGGCCGTGGAACCCCTCGTGCCAGTAGTTCTGCAGTTCGAGCAGCGGGCGGAAGGCCTCGGCGGTCAGCCAGGCGATCAGCAGCAGACCGGCCGCGTCGAGGTGGCCGGTGGAGTGGCGGATGGCGGCCACCACCACCGACAGGCTGGTGCCCGCCGTCATGAGGAACGCGCTGATCACGTAGACGGAACTGGAGGCGGCGAGGTCGCCCATGGTCGCCCGGTAGAGCGCGAGGGCGTCGCGCCGGAGCCGGTGGCCGTAGACGCCGGTCGCGCCCAGCGCCTTCAAAGTGGTCATGCCCTGGAGGGCGTCGAGCACCCGGGCGGCGAAGTTCTCGTACGCGGTCCAGTGCCGCTGGGACCGCGCGCCCATGATCCGCCGCCAGAACGGCCGGGACGCCGGCACCAGCACCACGCAGACCCCAGCGAGCACCCCTGCCACCGGGTCCTGCCAGGTCAGCACGGCGACGATCACCAGTGGACCGCCGACGCTCACGACGACCTGCGGCAGGTAGAAGCCCACGTAGGCCCTGACCGCCTCCACGCCGTCGGCGATCGTGGTCCGCAGCGTCCCGGCCGATCCGGTGACGGTGTAACCAGGCCCGAGGTCGAGCAGCCGCTCTGCCAGCCGGATCCGCAGGCGGGCCTGGACGAGCGACGCCGTCCAGTTCGCCGACTGATCCCGGGCCCATAACAGCAGGCAGCGCAGGACGACGAACAGCCCCGTCACCGCCAGCGGCCCACCCACGCCGGCCGGATCCGGCGCGCCGGAGATGAGGGCGCGCCGGATCGTCTCGACGAGCGCGACCGCCTGCCCCGCCCCCGCCGCCGTGGCCAGGAGCGAGAGCAGGGCGGTCGACGCCATGGGACCCGAGGCGCCACGTGCCAGACCCAGCATTCGCCGCTGAACGAGCACGTCGCACCTCCTTCCGAACGGGTGAGCCGGGAGAGACGCTAGGCGATAATGATTTTCATTGTCAACAGATCTTTGGGGATGGTTTTCATTTCCAATGGACGGTACGTTCCTCGCGTGACCGACATCAAGGAGCAGAGCGCCACCGGATTGGGGTCGTTACTGGCCGGCAACCAGGACTTCCGGCTGCTGTGGCTGGGCAACCTGGTCAGCGTCTGCGGCGGCTGGTTCACCGCCGTCGCGGTCTTCGCGATGCTCTACGAGCACACCGGCGCCGCCGTGGCGGCGGGCGCTTCCCTGGCCATGCGCTACCTGCCCGGCGTCCTGTTCGGAACCTGGGGCGGGGTGCTGGCCGACCGGCTCGACCGCCGCACGATCATGCTGGTCGGCGACGGCGTGCTCGCGGTGCTGGCGCTGGCGTTCCTGCTGGCCGACAGCCCCGGCACGATCTGGCTGGCCTACCCGCTCACCTTCGCCTCGGCCGCCGTCGGCTTCGTCTTCCAGGCCGCGCGCAACGCCTGGATGCCCTCCCTGGTCCGGCCGGAGGAGGGCGTCCTGTACGCGGCGGCGGTCCAGGTCAACGGCCTGCTGTTCCAGGCGGTCGGCGGCCTGGCCGGGGCCGCCGCCGTCACGCTGGTCGGTTGGCGCTGGGCCTTCGTGGTCAACGCGGTGTCGTTCCTGGTCTCGTTCCACTTCACCGCCAAGGTCCGGCGCGGTGACCGGCGCGGCGACACCCGACCCGAAGCGGCGCGCGGCTTCCGGGCCTTCCGCGAGGGCCTGCGCGCGGTCCGGCGCAGCCGGCTCGTCTCGGCCCTGCTCATCCTGGAGGCCGTGTTCTGCCTGGGCCTGGGCGGGTCGATCACGGCCATGACGGCGCTGGCAGTGCAGGTCCACGACCTGGGCGACGGCGGCACCGGCTGGTTCTACGCGGTGCAGGGCCTGGCCGGGGCGGTCGTGCTGCTCATCGCCGCGCCCCGGCTGAAGAGGCTCCCCGAGGAGAGGCGGCTGGTCGTGCTCGGGCTGTCCTGTCTCGGGGAAGGGCTGTTCACCGCCGCACTGGGCCTGCCGTCCGGCGCGCTGTGGGCGCTCGCGCTCTGGGGAGCCGCCGCCTGCGTGGACGTGGTCTACGGACCCGTGTCGATGGCGATCCTTCTCGGCCACTCCCCCAACGAGCTGCGCGGCCGGGTGGTGTCGTTGTGGAGCGCGACGGCGACGGCCTCACTGGGCGTCTCGGCCGTCGTCTCCGGAGCCCTCCTCGACACGCTCGGACCGGCGGCGCTGCTGCCGATCCTCGGCGCCTGCATGGCTCTTCCCGGCGCGGCCTGGCTGGTGGCGTTACGAGCCGGCCTGCTGCTGCCCTCGCGCGCATGAGGCGCAGATGCCGTAGACGGCCTCGACCGTGAAGCCGTCCGGGCGGCCCTCTTCCTCCTGCTCGACGACGAGGCCGCAGTCGCGGCAGATCAGGTGATGGTGCCTGGTGGGGCCGCAGGCCCTATAGGTCGCCTCGCCCGCCTGGCTGAAGACGTGCACGAGACCCGCCGCCACCAGCGAGGACACGGCGCGGTAGGCGGTCGTCAGCGCGATGGGCTGACCCCGCCGGGAGAGCTCGTCGTACACCTGCTTGGTCGTGATGGGGCGGTCCTGGGCCAGGAGCACGTCCAGCACCAGGACGCGCTTCCTGGTCGCCCGGATCCCGGCCTGCCATCGCTGCGCATCGGGCATGGCGGTCACTCCCACGTCTTGACAATGGTTTTCATTTTCTACATGGTTGCCCACGAAAGAACCAGATTGAAATGAAAACCGTTATTGATCTAGGAAGGCCCGGCATGCATCCCCTGCGCTCTGCCGCCCTCTGCTCCCTTGCCCTGCTCGCCGCGGCCTGCGGCGGCACCACGACGACGCCGGCCTCGGCCCCCGCTTCCGCTTCCGCTCCGGAATCCATCACGGTCGTCGCGTCCACCAACGTGTACGGGGACATCGCCCGGCAGGTGGGCGGCGACCGGGTCGACGTGACCTCGATCATCTCCGACCCCGGCCAGGACCCCCACTCCTACGAGGCCAGCACCCAGAACCAGCTGACGCTCTCCAAGGCCAAGGTCGTCATCGAGAACGGCGGCGGCTACGACGACTTCGTCGACACCATGCTCAAGGCCAGCGGCAACACCTCCGCCCAGGTCATCAACGCGGTCACCGTCTCCGGCAAGACGGCCCCCGACGGCGGGGAGCTCAACGAGCACATCTGGTACGACCTGCCTTCGGTCGCCAAGATCGCCGATCAGGTCTCGACGGCCCTGGCCACGGCCGACCCGGCCGGCGCCGCCACCTTCACCGCCAACGCCGAGGCGTTCAAGGGCAGGCTGAAGCCGCTGGAGGAGCGCATCGCCGCCATCGCCGCCGAGGCCCAGGGCACCGCGGTGGCCATCACCGAACCCGTCCCCCTCTACCTGCTGGACGCGGCGGGCCTGAAGAACCTGACCCCCGAGGAGTTCAGCGAGGCCGTCGAAGAGGGCGACGACGTCTCCCCCGCCGTCCTGGCCGAGACGACCGCCCTGTTCACCGGCAGGAAGGTGGAAGCGCTGGTCTACAACGAGCAGACCAGCGGGCAGCAGACCGAACAGCTCAAGAAGGCGGCGGCCGACAGCGACGTCGCGGTGGTCCCGGTCACCGAGACCCTGCCCGAGGGCAAGGACTACGTCGCCTGGATGACCTCCACCGTCGACGCCCTCCAGGGCGCGCTCGTCCCGTGAGCGCGACGATCGGCCTGAGCGGCGCCGGGCTGGCGTTCGGCGACCGGGTGCTGTGGCAGGACCTGGACCTGGAACTGGGCCGGGGCGAGTTCGTCGCCGTCCTCGGCCCCAACGGCTCGGGGAAGACCAGCTTCCTGCGCGTCCTGCTGGGCCGGCAGCAGCTGAGCTCCGGCGCCCTGCTGACCGGGGGAGGCCCGCTCGGCTACATCCCGCAGCATCGGGCGGTCGCCCCGCAGACCCCCCTGCGTGGCCGCGACCTCATCCGGCTGGGACTCGACGGTCACCGCTGGGGCCTGCCCCTCGGCACCCGCCGGATCCGGCGGCGGGTCGGCGAACTGCTGGAGGCCGTGGGCGCGGCCGGTTACGCCGACCGCCCGCTGACCCTGCTCTCGGGCGGTGAGCTGCAGCGACTGCGGGTCGCCCAGGCCCTGGCCGCCGATCCGGCGGTCCTGCTGTGCGACGAGCCGCTGCTGTCCCTGGACCTGCACCATCAGAAGGTGGTCGCCGAACTCGTCGACGAACGGCGGCGCACCCACGACACCACGGTGGTGTTCGTCACCCACGAGATCAACCCCATCCTGGACATGGTCGACCGCGTCCTGTACCTCGCGCAGGGGCGATTCCGCTTCGGCTCCCTCGCCGAGGTCATGACCTCGGCGAGCCTGTCCGACCTGTACGGCAGCCCGGTGGAGGTCGCCCGGATCAACGGCAGGCTCGTGGTCGTCGGAGCCCCGGGCGCGCACGACCACGGCGGAGAGACCACGGTATGACCGGCGACGTCTGGCAGCAGATCTTCAGCTTCGACAACTACGGCGAACTGCTCGTCCTGGTCCAGAACTCCCTGATCGCCGGCGCGGTGCTCGGCCTGGTCGGCGGCGTCATCGGCACCTTCGTCATGATGCGCGACCTCGCCTTCGCTGTGCACGGTGTCGCCGAACTGTCCTTCGCGGGCGCCTCGGCGGCGCTGCTCCTCGGCGTCGACGTCGCGGCGGGTTCGCTCGTGGGGTCGATCGTCGCCGCACTGATCATCGGAGCCCTGGGTGTACGGGCCAAGGACCGCAACTCCGTCATCGGGGTGCTCATGCCCTTCGGTCTCGGCCTGGGCGTGCTGTTCCTGGCCCTGTACAAGGGGCGTGCGGCCAACAAGTTCGGCCTGCTCACCGGTCAGATCGTGGCCGTCGACACGGTCCAGACGGGCTGGCTGGTCGGCACGTCCGCCGTGGTGCTCCTCGCGCTCGCGGTGATCTGGCGGCCGCTGGTCTTCGCCAGCCTGGACCCCGACGTCGCCGCCGCGAGAGGCGTGCCCGTCGGGATCCTCTCCCCCGTCTTCATGGTGCTGCTCGGCCTGACGGTGGCCGTCTCCATCCAGGTCGTCGGCGCGCTCCTGGTCCTCGCGCTCCTGGTCACCCCCGCCGCGGCGGCGATGCGGGTCACCGCCTCGCCGCTGCGGGTGACACTCCTCAGCGTCGCGTTCGCGGTGACCTCGGTCGTCGGCGGCATCCTGCTCGCCCTGGGCGGCAGCGTGCCCATCAGCCCGTACGTCACCACGATCTCCTTCACCCTCTATCTGGCCTGCCGGGCCGTCGGCGGGGCGCGGGCTACTCGTAGGGTTCGACCGGCTGTGGGATCGGCGTGATGGAGGTGACGTTCAGTTCGGGGGCGACGGTCCCGGGTTCGAGCTCTCCGGACGGGGGCCGCTTCCACGTGCCGACCACCTCGACCCAGGTGTTCTCCGGCGGCATCTCGGCGTCCAGCACGGCCACCTTCAGGGCGACGCCGTCGGCGGCGCAGCAGGCGATCTGGATCCGGGCCAGGTACCACCGGTCCTTCTTCTTCGCCGACGGCACGGAGAACCCGGTGAGCCTGACCTGCCGGCCCGCCAGCGAATCGGCCTCGCCCCAGGCCCGGCCGACGAACTCGCCGATGGTCATCTCGTTGACCTGACCGGCGGACAGCGTGTCGTAGGACTCGGCGGCGGCCACGGGTCTGGCCGGAGCCTCCTCCGACCTCGCCGAGAAGGCGCCGAGCGCGGGCGGCGCGACCAGGAAGATCGCGAACACGGGAAGGGTCAGCAGCCAGGCCACCCGCGGCGCGTGCGCGTGGTCGTGCCCATCGTGGTCGTCATGGTCGTCGTGGTCGTCATGGTCGCCGGGCTCGGTGGACCCGCGCCATTCCTGGACGAGCCCGATCACGCCCAGCGCGACGACGACCACGCCCGCCGCGATCAGGAAGGGCCGGAACCCGGGCTTCACGTAATTCAGGTAGGTGGTGGACACGGTGGTGATGCGCAGCACCGCCCCACCGAGAAGGACGAGGACCATGCTCTGCGTCAACCGGTTCACAGCAGAACCTCTCCGGCCGCCATGCTGACGACCACCGCGAGGACGAAGGTCAGCGGGATGAACCGGGCGGCGAACCGCCGTCCGAAGGTCCCCGTCTGAAGGGCGATCAGCTTGAGGTCGACCATCGGTCCGACCACCAGGAACGCGAGCTTGGCCGTCGGCGAGAAGGCGGTCATCGAGGCCGCCACGAACGCGTCGGCCTCCGAGCAGATCGACAGGATCACCGCGAGCAGCGCCAGCGTCAGCACCGACACCACCGGGATCCCCGCCACCGACTCCAGCCACGAGCGCGGCACCACCACGTTCATCGTCGCCGCGGTGGCCCCGCCGACGACGAGAAAGCCGCCGGCGTGCAGGAAGTCGTGCCGCATCGCCTCGA
Source organism: Herbidospora cretacea (assembly GCF_001570605.1). Taxonomy (GTDB): domain Bacteria; phylum Actinomycetota; class Actinomycetes; order Streptosporangiales; family Streptosporangiaceae; genus Herbidospora; species Herbidospora cretacea. The sequence goes on from NZ_BBXG01000032.1 coordinate 35,396, forward strand.
CGAAGGACCGCCACCGCGGCCCGTCACCCACCGGACGCGAGGGGATCCGCAGCCAGTCGGCGCGGCCGAACCGCAACCACACCCACCCGGCCACCACCGCCACCGCGAGCGAGGCCCCGAACCGGGCCACCGCCATCATCGGCTCGCCCGGGAACGCGACCACGGTGGCGACGACCACCACCGGATTGATCGCCGGGGAGGCCAGCAGGAACGCCAGCGCGGCGGCGGGCGTCACTCCCCGCGACATCAGCCCGGAGGCGACCGGCACCGACGCGCACTCACACCCGGGCAGCACCGCCCCGGCCGCCCCCGCCACCGGCACCGCCAGGAACGGCCGCCTCGGCAGCGCCCGGGTCCAGAAGGAGGCGGGGACGAACGCCGTGATCGCAGCCGACAGCAGCACCCCGAACGCCAGGAAGGGCAGCGCCTGGACGCAGATCGCCACGAAGATCGTCGCCCACGCCTGCAGCGCCGGGGCGGTCAGGTAAGGCGTGAACACCAGCCGCCCGAGCAGCAGCAGGCCCAGGACCAGGACGAACACCCATGGACTGAAAGATCCCAACGGCTGCCGCCGCCCCCACTCCGACGGCGGCACCTCCTGGGAGGTGCCGACCTCGACCCGCTCAGACATACGCCGCCGCTCCCGAAATTCCGCGAAAACGGTGATAATTACCATCTTCGTTCGGCGCTGATTGTAGGGAGGAGAGCGACGACCCGACTAGATGGCAACGTCGACCCGTTCGGCCTTCCGTGTCCCCTGTTGTTAGAGTTCCTGCCAGGTGAGCCGGGAAGTCTGGTCGGCACAGTCCTCGCCGTCTCCGAAGGGCCGGGCCATGCGTGCTCGCGATCTGCTCACCGACTTCCCCACCGTCGCCCTCGACACCCCGATCAGGGAAACCGCCCGGTTGATGGCCGAGCTCGACCTCGCCGGGCTGATCGTGCTCGACGACGACGGCCTCCCCCACAGCGTCCTGCCGGGGACCCAGGTCCTCGCGCTCGCGGTGCCCGGCTACTGCCAGGACGACCCGGCGCTGGCCCGCGTCGTCGACGAGGCCCACGCCGACCGCTTCCTCGACGACGTCGGCGACCGGACCGTCCGGGACGCGCTGCCGCCACGACCGAGAGAACTTCCCGTGACCGATCCCGACGCCACGATCCTGGAGGTGGCCGCGCTGATGGCCCGTACGAGAAGCCCGCTGGTCGCCGTCGTCGAGGACGATCGTTATCTCGGGGCGATCACTCTGACGGTGCTGTTCGACCGGGTCACCGGCGCGTGAGCGCCCTCGCCTGGCTGTCGCTGGCGGTCTTCCTGGGCGTCTACGCCCTGATCGCCACCGAGCGCGTCCACAGAGTGGCCGCCGCGCTCGGCGGGGCGGGGATCATGCTCGGCATCCACGCCACCGACGCGGGGGCGGCGTTCTTCTCCGAGGAGACGGGGATCGACTGGAACGTCGTGTTCCTGCTGCTCGGCATGATGGTCATCGTCGGGGTGCTGAAACAGACGGGCGTCTTCGAATACCTGGCCATCTGGGCGGCCAAGCGCGCCAGGGGCCGCCCCTACCGGCTGATGGTGCTGCTCGTCCTGATCACCGCCGGAGCCTCGGCGCTGCTCGACAACGTGACCACGGTGCTGCTGATCGCGCCGGTCACGTTCCTCGTGTGCGCGCGGCTGGGGTTGTCGGCGGTGCCCTATCTGATCGCCGAGGCGCTGGCCTCCAACATCGGCGGCGCGGCCACGCTGGTGGGCGACCCGCCGAACATCATCATCGCCAGCCGGGCCGGCCTGTCGTTCAACGACTTCCTGGTGCACATGGCGCCGATGGTGGTGGTGCTGGTCGTCGTCTTCCTCGGCCTGTGCCGGGTGCTGTTCCGCAAGGCCTTCGTGTACGACGAACAGCGCGCCGCCGAGATCATGCAGCTCGACGAACGGGAGGCCATCTCCGACCGCCGCCTGCTCTGGCAGAGCCTCGTGGTGCTCGGCCTGGTCCTGGTGGCGTTCGTGCTGCACCCGGTGCTGCACTACGAGCCCTCGGTCGTCGCGATCCTGGGAGCCGGGATCCTGGTGGCCGCCACGAAGGTCACCACGGAAGAGGCGATCGCCGAGGTCGAGTGGCCGACCCTGGTGTTCTTCGTCGGCCTGTTCGTCATGGTCGGCGCCCTGGTCGAGACCGGCGTGATCGGCCAGGTCTCCCGCCTGGCCGTCGAGGCCACCGAGGGCCGTCTCGGGCTGGCCACGATGGTCATGCTGTGGGGCTCGGCCGGGATCTCGGCGATCGTCGACAACATCCCGTACGTCGCCACGATGAGCCCCATCGCCGCCGACCTGGTCCAGGCCAACGGAGGCAACGAGCACGCCCAGGTGCTCTGGTGGGCGCTGGCCTTCGGCGCCGACCTGGGCGGCAACGCCACCGCCGTCGGAGCCGCCGCCAACGTGGTCGTGATCGGCATCGCCGCCCGCAACGGCCAGCCGATCAGCTTCTGGGAGTTCACCAAGTACGGCCTGGTCGTCACCGTGATCACCGTCGCCCTGGTCACGCCCTACCTGTGGCTGCGATACCTGATGTAGGAGAGCGGCCTCACTCGTAGCAGTCGGGGACGCCGTCGCCGTCGGAGTCGCGGGTCTCGGCGGCGTGCAGCCGCCGGTAGACGCGGGCCCGCATCCGCAGGATCACCGCCGCGGCCAGGGCGGCGGCCAGTGACCCGGCCAGCACCGCGACCTTGACCCCGCTCTGCCCGTCGAAGGCCAGCTCCCCGATCAGCAGGGAGACGGTGAAGCCGATCCCGGCCAGCACCGACAGGCCCACCAGGTCTATCCAGGCCAGCCCCTCGTCCAGGCTCGCCCGGGTGAAGCGGGCCACCAGCCAGGTCGCCAGCAGGATGCCGACCGGCTTGCCCACCACCAGCCCGGCGACCACGCCCAGGGCGATCGGGTCGCTCAGGGTGCCGGCCAGGCCGCTGAGGCCGCCGAGCGCGACCCCGGCGGAGAAGAAGGCGAAGACCGGCACCGCGATCCCGGCGGAGATCGGCCGGAACCGGTGCTCGAAGTGCTCGGCCAGCCCCGGGCCCTCCCCGCCGTCGCGGCGGGGCACCGGGACGGTCAGCGCGAGCAGCACCCCGGCCACCGTGGCGTGCACCCCGGAGGCGTGCACCAGCGCCCAGGTGGCGAACGCCAGCGGCAGCAGCAGCCACCAGGTGCGCACCCGCCGCCGTACCAGCGCGGCGAAGACCGCCAGCGGCGCCAGGGCCAGCAGCAGGGGCAGGACCGACAGGTGGGCGGTGTAGAAGACGGCGATGATGACGATGGCGATCAGGTCGTCGACCACCGCCAGCGTCAGCAGGAACGTGCGCATCCCGGCGGGCAGGTGCCGGCCGACGACGGCCAGCACGGCCAGCGCGAAGGCGATGTCGGTGGCGGTCGGGATCGCCCACCCTCGCGCTCCGGCCTCGCCCGCGATGGCCAGGTAGAGCAGGGCGGGGATCAGCACCCCGCCGAAGGCCGCCGCCACGGGCACGGCCGCGCGCCGGACATCGCTCAGGTCACCGGCGACGAACTCGCGCTTGAGCTCCAGCCCGGCCACGAAGAAGAAGATCGCCAGCAGGCCGTCGGCCGCCCAGGCGGCCAGGTCGAGGTTGAGGTGCAGCGCGGCGGGCCCGATCTCGACCGCGCCGAGGTCCCGGTAGGCCTGCGCCCACGGGGAGTTGGCCCACAGCATCGCGGCCAGCGCCGCCGCGAGCAGCAACGCGCCGCCGATGGTCTCCTTGCGCAGGATGTCGGCGATCCGCCTGGCCTCGGGCCAGGTGCTGCGGTCGAACAGTCGAGGGGCACGACGAATCTCGGTGCCGGGCATGGATCTCCGCTCTGATAGCAGGAACGCGTCGAATTCCGCCGACCAGACTTCCCGGCACACCTTCTCCGATCGTATCAATACGCCCATCGCGGGACACTTGGACAACGGCTGAACACGCGTCCGTCGACGAGGACGGCGAGGTCTTCCGGCACCGATGCCTCCAGAAACCGATCGAGCAGAACGTCTGGCGTTGGGGTGTGCCGGGAAGCCACAGAGACGGAGCCGACCGCCGGGCGGCTTCCTCGAAGAGCCCCGGTGCGGACAGAAGCCTCACCACAGCCGAGCTGCACACCGCCGCGCGGGCATCCGTGTAGAAACTCCTCATGAGTGATGAGCGCGCCGGCGAGGGTGATCTCGACGCCGTCGTCTCCGCGGTGCTGACCGGGTCGCGGCTGCTGGTGTCGATCGCGGCCCGCTCCCTGGGGTCGGTCGACGAGGCGGTCACGCTGCCGCAGTTCCGGATGCTCGTGGTGCTGGCCGGGCGGGGTGAGGCCAAGCTGGTGACACTGGCCGAGGCCCTGGACGTCAACCCGTCCACGGCGATGCGCATGGCCGACCGGCTGGCCGGCGCGAACCTGGTCGTGCGGGCGACCAACCCGGGCAACCGGCGGGAGAGCCTGATCCGGCTCAGCGTCGAGGGCAGGCGCATCGTCGACGAGGTCACCGCCCGCCGCAGCGCCGAGATCGAGAAGATCGTCTCCCGCCTCTCCCGCGACCAGCGGCAGGCGCTCGTACGAGCCATGGCGGCGTTCAACGAAGCAGGCGGCGAACCACCGGCCGCCGCCCATCCTCTCGGCTGGCCCTCCCTCTAACCGTCCGGCGAGGACATCCGCAGTTCGGCGACGGCCTCGCTCACCGTTCCCCGGAGCATGAGCATCGCCTCCAGACCACGCCTCCGCAGTTCCACCCGGAGCTCCCCCGCGGCGCCCGCGACGAGCATCCGGCCCTGCGTCTCCCGGACATACCGATCGGCCCCCAGGAAAGCGGCGAGTCCGTAGGAGTCGGAGGAGGACAGTTCGCTCACGTCGACGACGAGGCGAGGCGGGTCATGGACGGCCAGGGCGCGGGCGAGGCCCTGCTGGACCACGGCGCAGTTGTCCGCGTCCAGGTCGCCGCTGATCCGGACGATGACGACCTGGCCAACGATCATGAACTGGGAAATCGACACCTCAGCCATGACAGACCAGGAGATGACCGGGGATACGCATGGGCGGCCTCTGCACGGAGCGCGAACACGGACTCGCGGACCAGACTTCCCGACCCACCTGCCGCTTACGCCAGCATACAGATGCCATGTGCAATATTTGCTACCACAACCAATCGTCCGCAGGTCGGGAAAGCCTGGTCGGCAAGGTTCGAGTCGTCCGATCTGCTGCTCGCGGTACTGCTGTCCGGCCTGGCGGAACCGCACGATCCTTTCGAGGGCGACGCTGTTCCGCCGAACTCCTGAAACCCGCCGCCCCGCTTGTGTCCGGCACACTGGTCAGCCTGCCTCCGCTGAGCTCCGTCGACTGGTCGGGCTGGCTGTTGATCTCCTTCCCGCGCTTGGGGCTGAGCGTGCGCGACAGAACCGGCATTCAACACCATTGCAGTATGCAATCGTCTTGAGTGGGCAGAACATCGGCGCAGCGCGGGGAAGAGGAGCGTGAGATGAGGCCGCAGACGGTCCTGGCGGCACTGCCGTTCACGGTGATGCTCGCCGTCGCGATCGCCGACGTCATGGCGGGCCCCACCCTGGGATTCCTCCCCCTCCTGACCCTCGGCCCGACGTTCGGCGCCGCGGTGGGCAGCGTCCGGCGCACGGCCCTGACCGGGCTGGTGGCGCTCGCCCTGTGCCTGCCGCTGGCGGCCTACAACGACCTGCTGTTCACCCGCCAGAACAACGTCACCCTGGCGACGATCGCCGGGGTGACCTGCGCCGCCGCCGTGGTCAGCCACCTGCGGCTCAAACGGGAGCGGGAACTGGCCAACCTCCGGCTGGTGGCCGAGGCGGCCCAGCGCGTCCTGCTGCGGCCGGTCCCGCGCCGCGCCGGCGATCTGCGGGTGGCGCTGTCCTACACCTCCGCCGCCGCGGAGGCCCAGATAGGAGGCGATCTCTACGAGGTGGTAACCACCCCCAAGGGGGTCCGCCTGCTGATCGGCGACGTCCAGGGCAAAGGACTGGCGTCCGTCGAAACGGCCGCCTGGGTGCTCGGGGCCTTCCGCGAAGCGGCCTACGAGGAGGACGACCTCTCCGGCGTCGGCGAGCGTCTGGAGGCCAGCCTCGCCCGGCATCTGAGCGGAGAGACGTTCGTGACCGCCGTCATCGCCGAAGCCCACGACGGCGAGATCTCCGTCCTGAACTGCGGACATCCCCCGCCCTTGGTGGTCCGCCACGACGGACGGGCCGAGCTGCTCGAACCCGAGGAGGACAGCCTTCCCCTCGGCCTGGCCGCCCTGGGACTCCCCGGCCCCAAACCGTTGCGGGTGCCGTTCACGGAGGGCGACCAGATGCTCCTCTACACCGACGGCGTGATCGAGGCCCGCGACGGAGGCGGGGCGTTCTACCCGTTGACCGACCGCCTCGCCCTGCTCGGCCACACCGATCCCCAGAGAGCACTGGACGATCTGCGCGCCGACCTCCTCGACCACGTCGGCGGCCCGCTGCCCGACGACGCGGCCATGCTGCTGGTCCGACGATGAGTCACGGTGCCGCCCCTATCAACGCTGCGCGTCGTCGACCTTCCGGCTCCGCAGGAGAGGGGTCGGTGGTACGCCCACCTGATGCCCGGTTCCTACGACCGGCCCCCGCGAGGCGATCGACGATCGCCTGTTCCGCCCGCCTGTCATCTCTCGCAGAACAGTGAGCGTTCAAGCAGCCTGAGCCGAACAGCGAAAACCCCGCCACAGAGCCATCCAAGGCGGAGTTTTCACCGTTCAAGCCCTACTTGAGGAGCTGCCGCGCAGTCACCATCCGCTGGATCTGGTTGGGCCCCTCGTAGATCTGGGGTGATCTTCTCGTGGGGAAACGGCCACCTGGCAAAAGATGCCGGAGTCGCCGGCACAGCGCCGCCAGTCGGCCACCGGTCAGGTCCACGAAGTGTTCCCCGCCCGCATCGCTCAGCTCCCGCACGCAGACCGCCACCGGCCCGTAGATGGACCGCCACGCCTCGCCGCTCAGGTCCGCGGCCGCCGCGTCGGCCGGTCCGAGGTACGACCCGGCGCCGATCCCCAGGTCCAGGCCGCGCCGATCAGCCCGTCGACCAGCGCGGCGCGTTCGGCCGGATGAAACGGGAGGACGACCTCCCGCGAGCTGCCGTCGACGTCGATCAGCAGACAGATCATGGCGCTCCGTTCGCGGGCCGCCGGCGGGGGCGGGGCGGTTCCAGAAATCAGCCCGGCCGCGAGGCGCGGCGATGCCCGCGCTCATCATCCTCGGGTGACTCCCGGAAGCGATCTTGTACGTAAATGGATGCCCCACCGTCGCTGGGAGGGCCACCGAGGGTTGCCGAGACACCCCTCCCTTGCCTGTTTGATCCAAAAATGGATATTTGGGGGTTTCGGGAAGCCATTCGGACCCCTTGAATGAATTTATAGATTCAGACCGGGGGGTTCATCTTAGGGATTGCGCATGTCCGAGACTTCTCGGTCACCCACCGGCGGAGGCACCGGTGTCTGGATGGATCTGCTGGTCAGCCTGGTGTTCCTGATCGTCAGCCCTTGGTCGTGGCAAACCCTGGGCTCCGCGATAGCGGCCTGATTCGGCCGGCGATCGGCTACGGCATTCAGCGCAGGGCATTCGCGCCGCCCCCCGCGATCGCCGTCGGCTGGCGAGCCCGAAATTCACCCCACGACAAATTCAGAAAGGCCGGTGCAGACGGTCGCGGAGTCGTGTTCGACCTTCTGGCTGGGAAAGTCCGACGGCGCATCGCGGCCGAGATCAGCGAAACCCGGCAGGGATGGGCCAGACCACGCGGAACCGTGAGGGGACATGGCGATGGCGAAGGCAGTAGGCATCGATCTGGGCACGACGAACTCCGTGATCGCGACGACCGAGGACGGCCATCCATCAGTCATCCCGAATGCCGAGGGGTCGCGGACCACACCATCGGTGGTGGGTTTCACCGACCAGGGTGAGGTCCTGGTCGGCCAGATGGCCCGCCGTCAGGCGATCCTGAATCCGAAGGGGACGATCTATTCGGCCAAGCGGTTCATGGGCCGGCGCTTCGACGAGGTTCACGACGAGACCAAGGCGGTCTCGTTCGACGTCGCGGCGGGTCCCGACGGGGCCGTGCGGTTCAAGGTCAAAGACAAGCAGTACGCGCCGGAGGAGATCTCGGCGTTCGTGCTCAGGAAGCTGATCGCCGACGCGGCGAAGTTC
>NZ_BBXG01000033.1 GCF_001570605.1 Herbidospora cretacea
CTCCTGCACTACCGGGCCGGCTTCGTCTTGACGGGTGATTCGCCCCTTTGGCGTAGCCCCTTTTCCTGGTCGAGGGCCTCGGCCAGCGCTGCGGCCAGCTCGCCGTCCAGGACCATCCCGGCGGCGTGCTGATGCGCCCGGACAGTCGTGGAGTCCACGCTGATCAGTCCCAGATCGACCTGCCCACGAGCGGCGGCCTCGGCGATCATCGCCTGCATCAGGTCTTCGAAGACACCGGCCTTGGCCCAGGACCGGAACCGGTCATAGGCGGTGGACCACGGCCCGTACTCCACCGGCAGGTCCCGCCACGGGCTGCCCGTCCGGAACCGCCACATCACGGCATTGAACTGATGCCGCAGGTCCGGGATCGGGCCCCGCTCACCCAAGGGCAGGTGAGGCTCGATCAAGGACCACTCTGCGTCGTTGAGGTCTCCACGCGCCATGGCGATGACCTATCAGGACCTGCAGATCACCCGCACGCGAATCCCTCTGATCTCAACTCCGTACAGGCCCTAGTACGGCCACGACACCATCCTCTGGCAGGTGGGGAGAATCCGCGTGAGCTCGCCCACATCCCGCGCGAGTACAACCGGGAGGTGACCTTCAGCCCCGACGGGACCCTGCTGGCCCTGGCCGGATACGTCTCCCAGGTGGAGCTGTGGGACGTCGGCAACCCGGCCGACCCGCGACGGAAGGACGTCCTGCCGAGGCGGCACACCGGCGAGGTCTACGACGCGGCCTTCAGCCCGGACGGCACCCTGCTGGTCACGGCCTCCGACGACGCGACAGCGGGGTTGTGGCGCGTGACCGACCCCGGCAACCCGGTCTGGCTCGCCTCGATGGAGCGGCACACCTCCTCGGTGTACGTGGCGGCGTTCTCCCGGACGGCCCCGTTGGTGGCCACCGCCGGCTTCGACGAGACGACGATCCTGTGGGACATCACCATCCCGGAGTCACCCCGCCAGATCGGCATGCTCACCGGCCACGGCCTGCCGGTCTCACCGATCGCCTTCCACCCGGGCGGCGACGTGCTGCTCACCCAGGACAACACCAGCCGGACCGTCCTGTGGGACATCGCGGAGCTGGTCAGGGTGGTCCGCGACCCCCTCGGGCGGGCCTGCGCGATCGACGGCGGCCCGTCCCCCGCCGAATGGCGGCGCTATGGCGGCGCGACACCCCTCGATCCCTGCGGCTGACCTGCTGACGAAAAGGCGGATGGACAGGACGCCGTCTCAGCGCGCCACGGTGAGACCGCCGATCGCCGCGGTCAGGCGCTCGTGGTAGGTCAGGCCGCCGGTGACGTCCAGCTCGAACACGTCGCGCGGCAGCAGGCCGTTGTCGGTCACCGTGATCCGTACCGTCGCGGGGGCTCCGTCGATCTGGCCCCTGGCCTTGATGATCGCCCGGTTCCCGCGGACCACCGTCCAGTCGATCGAGGTGGCGGTCACGGTCTTGGTGCCGATCTGGGCGGTCAGCCAGCCGATCGGGCGGCCCAATAGGTAGGACCCCGCCGGCTGGACCGTCACCGTCGTCCCCCGGGCGTCCCGGCCGATGGCCAGGCCGCTGAGCCGGCCGCGCGGGTCGAACACGGCCAGTTCCGTCGTGGACGGCGGCGCGGTGAAACGGCCGTCGTTCACAGCAAGGGCGGCCGACCACACCTCGGCTCCCGCCGGGATCGGGATCGGCGTGCCCAGCGGGCCGGTCACGGTGACCGGGGCGGCGGCTGCCGTCGAGGACAGCGTGGGCGTCAGGGTGGGCGTCAGGGTGGCGGTGACGGTGACCCCGGTCAGGTCGGCGGGGGTGCCGTCCGCCTCCTGGGTCGCGGTGACGACGAGGGCGGCGTTCCCGGTCGGCTGGGCGCCCTGGCTGGTGACGTTCAGGGTCACCTTCTCCGGGCGGGAGGTGAAGGGCACCCGGAGTGAGGCGGCCGTGTAGGTGGCGTCGCCCGGTGTGGTGACCCGGATGACGTGGGAACCGGGTGAGGGCACCGTGAGCGGCACGCGCGCAGCGCCGTCGGGACCGCTGGTGACCGTGACCTCCTGGGTGCCGAAGGTGAACGTGACGGGGACCCCCGCGACCGGTGCGCCGGTGATGTCGTCGCCGACCGTGACGGACGCGGTGGCCGGGTCGGAGTAGTCGGCAGCGGTGTCGCCCGTGTAGGTCAGGGCCAGCCGCCGCTTGGGCACCTCGGCCAGGAACCGGTAGTCGGTGCGCACATCGGTGTCGCTCGTGCTGCGGCCGGTGGCCGTGAGCGTGTTGCGGGTGTAGCCGACGCCGGTGGGCGCGGTCACGTTGATCGTGGCGGTGGCCCGCTGGCCGGGGGCGAGTGTCATCGTCTGCTTGGTGGCGGTCCAGCCGGTGTCGCCCAGGACGGTGAACTCGAAGGTGTCGGTGGCTTCACCGGTGTTCATGACGGCGTACGCGATGGGGAGCGACGCCCCCTGCGAGATCGTCGGGTGCGGTGCGTTGCCGTCCGGGCCGGCCGGGTCGACCAGGACGCCGGGACCGCGGACGTCGAGGTAGACCTGTGAGTGCCACTCGGACGTGGTGTTCGCGTAGAACGGGCGTCCGATGGCGCGGACGGCGACGCCGGCGGGGCTGCCGTCCGCCCAGGGACGGTCCATCGTGCGCTGCGGGGTACGGGTGTCGGCCGGGTCCCAGGCGTCGGTGTCGTTGCCGCCGCCGCACACCGGGGGATTCTCCACGTCGTCCTCGTCGACGCGACCGTCGCCGTCGTTGTCGGCGTTGTCGCGCGGGTCCTCGTCCTGTCTGCCGTCCACGTCCTCATCGACGCAGCCGGGGGTGCGCACGCCGTCGGGGCGCAGCAGTTCCACCCCGCGCGCGGTCTCCGATCCGGCCGTGTAGTGACGTTCGTCGACTCGCCAGACGACCACGCCGCTGTCGGGGACGTCCTGGTCGTAGGTGCCGGCCCGGGGTGCCCGCGCCTGGACCAGGAAGTAGTCGTCGACGCCCTTGGCCGGGTCGTACAACAGGTAGGAGGTGTCGATGACGGAGGCCGACAGGTCGACGTAGCGGTCCTTGGTGACCACGGTGGGCGTCTGGCCGCCCAGGTGCATCCGGATCCAGGGGCCGGGACGCTGCCAGCGCTCGCCGCCGCCGCAGGTGGGACCAGCCAGATCCCAGCTGCCGACGCCCCAGCCGTAGTGGTCCTCGATGTCGTACATCTGGTGAGCGAGCTCGTGGGCGAACGTCAGGCTGTTGGTCTGGCTGCCGCCGTCGGCCGTCCGGAAGGCGACCGTCTTGCCGTCCAAGGTGCCGCCGGAGGCGACGCCGCGTGTCTGCCCGCAGGCGTCGGTGCCGGGCCTGGAGGTGAAGATCGTGATCACGGCCAGCTCGGAGTCGTCCACGTCACCGTCCCCGTCGGCGTCGTAACGGGCGAAGTCGACGTACGGGTCGGCCAGTTCGAGCATCTTCCTGCGCCGCACGCCGGGGTCCAGCGCGATCGCGGGCGCAGACTGGCCCATGTTCACCATCACCACGCCGTTGTCGCGTTCGCCGTATGTCTCGACCGCCGGGACCAGGACACCGAGGGAGTTGGCCAGGTAGTAGTCGCTGACCGTGCCGAACTCGTTGATGGGGAAGATCTTGTCCCGCGCACCCGCCTCGCTGAGGTTCAGGAGGTCGTCGAATCGCGCGTACAGAACCAGCAGCGGGATCAGCGTGTCGCCGCGGTCATGGAACAGGGCCGAGTGCGGCCGCCCGGGGTGGGCGAAGTCGGGCAGCGGGTAGGGATAGGCTCCCTCGGCTCTGGCGGGTGCAGCCGTCAGCAGGCTCGCCGTGAGTACGGCCGTCAGGACGCCGCACAGGGCGGCCAGGCGCGATCGGGACATCGGGGTGCCTCCCGGGAAGGATCGAGGTCTCGAACGATCCCCGGTCCGGCGGGCGGCTCCCAGCGGGGTAGCCCTCCGGTCGCGGGCGTGCCAGCCCGCGAAACGCCCATCGCCGACCAGGCGGGCCGGCCCGAGACTCGAAGGACACGGGCCGGTCCGCGAGTGGATCAGCTCTTGCGGATCAGCCCGTTGTTGGTCCAGCCCGTCACGACGCCGGACCCCGACGAGACCAGGTAGTCGTCACGGAGGTCGCCGTTGAAGTCGGCCAGGTAGAGCTGGTCGCGGGTCGCGCCGACACCGGCCGCGATCTGGCCTTCGGTGATCCAGGTCGCACCGCCGCCGCCACGGTTGTTGCGCCAGGCCCAGATCAGGCCGTGCTCGTTGACCAGCAGGTAGTCGTCCCGCTTGTCGCCGTCGATGTCGGCGAAGTCGATCAGCGAGGCGGCGACGCCGAAACCTGAGGCGACCTCCTCTTGGGACACCCAGGACACCCCGCCGCTACCGCCGGGGATGTTGAGCCAGGCCTGCACCCTGTGCCTGCGCGCCGACCGGCGGGCCCGAAGATACGCCCGGGAGGCCGCTCCGGTCGACCGCGCTGCTTCAATATCCGCCTATTGATAGTGCCCAGGCCAGCGAGGGGTTCCGCTATCAAGTAGCGCTGCGCCAGACAGTTGTTGTCTGGCGCGCCTCTACCTGTCAGTACGAACACGTATTTGTCAGTGAAGTGTCAGTCGAGGCCTACCTAGTTGACAGTAGCCCGCCTTCACAGCTCTAACCAGGGGTGACTTCATACGTCACCCGCGCGGCCACGGCTAGGGCGGGGGCAGGGCGGCGGCCCGACCCGGGCCGGTACGGAGTGTCACGAAGGCCTTCACCGGCAAAGGCCCCACCCTGTCGGCCAGGCCGAGACATCACACCTGCTGGGCCGGATACGGGAGACAACCGGTCAGCCAGGAGCGGACGACTCCTCGACGAAGCACAAGTCCTCTTCTGACGGCTGGGGACGCTGCACGAACAGCGGAATCCTGGCGTCGCCGGGCGCTACCAGCCGCCGGAGTCGCCGCCGTAGTGAGTGCGAAGGGTCTGTGCGGTGTCCGCGGCTATACGCACTGCCCCGCGGATCTCGCAGGGCAGATCCGGGTCGGCGGCCAGGGGCGCGGTCGCGGTGTGCAGCGCCGCGCCGAGGGTGATCATCGCCGAGGCGATCGGCTCGATGTCCTCGGGTGTGGAATCCCGCAGTTCGTCCTCGACGATGTCGGCCAGTTCTATTAAGTCGGGATCGCTGGCCCCGGCCGAGTAGCGACGCATCACTGCCGGGCCGAGCACCTCGCGGAGTATCGCCAAGGTCCGAGCGCAATGCTCGGCACAGATGGCGAAGGCGTCGCGGCGAGGTAGCGCGTACCGGTCCAGCAGGTCGCTGACCACCCCGCCGGCTGCGAACCCTCGCGCGGCCTGGGCGAGCAGTACAGGAGCGGGTAGAGACGGCTGGTCATCCCGGCCGACGGATGACGTTGCAGTGACGATATCGGTGGCCAAGCCGTTTAACCGGGTGACCATGCCGCCGACTCCCCGCGGTCCACCTACGCGAATCTCGGTCACGGCTTGACGGTACGCCGGACCGGGGTCGTCTGACGGTCGAACCCGATGGCGATCATCGAGGCCTCTATTTGATAGCGCCCAGGTCAGGGGGGTGACGTCCCGTCGGTGGTGTAACTCCAAGCTTGTGAAGCGAGCCCCGGACACGGGGCGAGCCATCGTGTGACGGTCAGCGAGTTCCCGACCAAAGGTTCTCGCAAAGGACACCACACGATGGCTCTGGACCAGTCTGCCCTGCTCGACCTGCTGGAGTCCCTCAAAGCCGCCGACGCCGACGACGTCATCCGCCACGCCCTGCAAGCCGTCCTGCAAGCCCTCATCGACGCCGAGGCCACCGCCGTCATCGGCGCCCCCCCCTCACCAGCGCACCGAGCACCGCCTCACCCACCGCAACGGTTACCGCGACCGGCTGCTCACCACCGCGGCCGGCGACCTGGAACTGAAGATCCCCAAGCTGCGGTCCGGGTCGTTCTTCCCTTCCCTGCTGGAACGCCGCCGCCGCATCGACCAGGCCCTGTTCGCCGTCGTCATGGAGGCCTACCTGCACGGCGTGTCCACCCGCAGCGTCGACGACCTGGTCAAAGCTCTCGGCGCCGAGTCCGGCATCTCCAAAAGCGAGGTCTCCCGCATCTGCGCCGACCTGGATGGCGAGGTCTCCGCCTTCCGCGACCGGCCCCTGGGGCACACCACCTTCCCGTATGTGTTTCTGGACGCCACCTACTGCAAGGCGCGGGTCAACCACCGGGTCGTCTCCCAGGCCGTGGTCATCGCCACCGGTGTCAGCGCCGACGGCCGGCGGGAGATCCTCGGCTTCACCGTCGGCGACAGCGAGGACGGCGCGTTCTGGACCGCGTTCCTGCGCTTGCTGAAAGCCCGCGGCCTGACCGGAGTGCAACTGGCCATCTCCGACGCTCACGCTGGCCTGTTCGCAGCGCTGCGCGCCGTCTTCCTCGGCGCATCCTGGCAACGATGTCGCGTTCACTTCATGCGCAACGTGCTCTCACGCGTCACGAAGGGATCATCAGAGATGGTCGCACCGGCCAGCCCGCCACCGAGGCCGCCCGGCTCGCCCTGCGCGCCCACAAGAGACGCCGCGCCACCAGCGGAAACGGCCGCCGTCAGGCGCCGCCGCTGACCATCCCAGACCTACGCGCCATGATCGACGCCTGCGACCTGACCACCGTGACCGGGCTCCGCGACCGGCTGCTGCTGGTACTCGGGCTGGCCCTGATGGGCCGCCGCAGCGAGCTCGTCGCCCTGCACCGCGCCGACGTCCGTGAGGTTCCCGACGGGCTGGAGGTACGGATCGCCACCTCCAAGACCGACAAGGACTCCGCCGGGCAGACCGTCGCCATCCCGCGCGGCAGCCACCGCTCACCGACCCAGTCGCCGCCCGGCGCGACTGGCTACAGGCCCTGGACCAGGCCGAACAGCACGGCCACGGCGGCGCCCCGGACGCCGTGCCGGGAGGCGGGCGGCGGCTGCGCCGGATCGACCGGCACGGCACCATCGGCCCCTCGCTGACCGGCGAGTCGGTGAACACCATCGTCGGCGATCTGGCCGTCCGGGCCGGGGTTCCCAACGCCGGGACGGTCACCGCGCACAGCCTGCGCGCGGGGGGAGCGACCGTCGCCTACGCCGCCGGCGTCCCGGTCTCGGTCATCGCCGCGCACGGCCGCTGGGCACCTAACTCCCCGGTGGTGCTGGGCTACATCCGCGCGGTGGACCGCTGGCGCGACAACGCGATGCGCAACGTCGGCCTCTGACGGCGAGACTCACTCACGTTGGCCGTGGCTCCGTTGTGTCAAAAAGTCCGCGTCATGTGTCATCTAGTCCGCGTTCTACAGCTCCGACTCCAGTCACATGGAGCTTGGCGCTCATCTCGCGTCGACCCGCTTCCCTCATAACGAGGATTATGTTGGAAGATCATCTAGCGCCATGACACAACGGATCTCGTTTTTCGATTTTCTGTTTCCAGAAAATCGAAAATGCTAAGGTGATCTTCGTGACGTGCAAGCACTGCGGCCGACCCCTGGAACTACGGCAGGGACGAGGCCGCCCCAAGGAGTACTGTCCCGAGACCGACTGCCAGGCCGCCGCCAAGAAATCACGCGAACTCCGCCGAGCCACCCCCGGCCTCGACGGATCGCTGGCCCGGGCCGAGGACCTCTACGAGCGCATGGAAAAGGGGCTGGCCGCCGCCATCGCCCCGCTGGCCCAGGTGCTCGCCGATGAGCTCTCCCCGGCGGGTGTCGAGGCGCGGCTCAGTGCGGTGCAGGCCGAGGCGCACACCCGCGTCGCCGTCGCGCGTGCGGAGCGGGAGCAGGCCTTCGAGCAGGTGCGTCTCGCGCGGGCCGCCACCGAGGAGGCCCGCGCCAGTGCTCAGCAGGCGCGGCAGCGCGCCGAGGAGGCGGAGGCCGAGAGGGACAACGCCTTCACCGACGCCGAGAACGCGCGGGAGCAGGCCCTGGCCGCGCTGCGGGAGGCGGCGGCGACCGAGCGCGTCGCCAAGCAGGCCGCTGACGAGGCCCGGCGCCGGGCCGATCAGGCCGAGTCTCGCCGGGACCACGCCGAGGCCGAGACGCAGGAGGCTCGGGCGGCCGTCACGGAGGCCGAGAAGAAGGCCCGGCGGGCGGAGGTCAGGGCCGCTGCGGCGCAGAAGGACGTACAGGAGGCTCGGAAGGATCTGGCGAACGCCGAGAAGGAGACCGCGGCGGCGTCGGCGCGCGCCGACGCGGCCGAGTCCGAGCGTGACCGCGCCATCGCCCGGGCGGAGGCGGCCGAACACGCCCGAGGCGAGGCCGCCGCCTCGGCGGCCGAGGCGAAGGCGGAGGCGGTCCGTCTCACGGCGGCGCTGGCCCGATCCGAGCAGGTCGCCGCGGAGGCCCAGGCTGAGCGGGGGTCGCTGTCGACGACTGTGGGTCTCCTTCAGGCGGAGGCGGCGGCGCTCAAGAGCGCCGCCGAGAGGAGCGGGGCCGAGCGGGACGCCGCGCAGGAGGCCGCCGCGACGCTCCGGGGCGAGCTCGCTCTGGAGCGGGCCCGGCTCGGCGATCTGCGTTCGGAGCTGGAGTCCGCCCGGATGGAAGCGGCTGTCCTGCGCGAGCGGGCCGTCACGGCTGAGCTCAGGACTCGCACTGGCGACATACCGTCGCAGGCCGACTGATGGTCAGACCGCATTCGGCAGTCCCGCACCGATGAGGTTTCCGCGCCTCGCCCGTCTGTACGGGCGTAAACGAACTCACAGGAGGCTGACACGATGCGGAAACTGACCTTCGCCATGAGCGTGACCCTGGACGGCTACACCGCCGCGCCCGGCGACGACCTCGGCTGGAGCGGGGGAGAGGGGCCGAGCGCCGAGCTGTTCCAGTGGTGGTCCGACCGGGTGGCGGCGACCGGCCTGGCGCTGTACGGGCGCAGGCTGTGGGAGACGATGAGCCCCCACTGGCCGACCGCCGACCAGCGGCCCGGGGCCACCCCGGCGGAGATCGAGTACGCCCGCCGCTGGCGCGACATGCCGAAGGTGGTGTTCTCCTCGACGATCGACCAGGTCGGCTGGAACACCCGGCTGGTCACCGGCGACGCGGTCGCCGAGATCGCCCGGCTCAAGACCGGGGACGGCGGCCCGATGGACATCGGCGGCGCGACGCTCGCCGGGGCGGCCATGCGGGCCGGGCTGATCGACGAGTACGTGCTGGTCACCGTGCCGGTCCTGGTGGGCGGCGGCACCCCGTTCTTCACCGCGCTGGACCACTGGGTGAAGCTGAACCTGGTCGAGACGCGGACCTTTCCCGGCGGCGTGCTGATGACCCGGTACGAGAAAGTGAGCTGATCACAGCGTCGCGGGCAGGCCCAGCCAGGGCTTGTCGCGGGCGTCGAACCCGGTGAGCTCGGCGATCTGGCCGCCGACGACACGCAGGACCGCGAGGGTGAACAGCCGGTGTTCCTGGTCGCCGGGGGCGCGGAGGTACAGCGCGGCGGCCGGCATGCGGTTGACCGTGGTGGCGATGCCGCGCCAGTCGTCGTAGCCGCGCTGGAAGAGGCCGTGGGCGACCCAGCCGTCGACCGCGTCCTCGGCCGTGACGATCACGTCAGGGTTGGGCAGCATCGCGAAGCGCAGGTCGTCGCGGAGCAGGGCCGTCAGGCCTTTGAGGTCGTTGCGCTCATGGGCGTCCATGTACGACCTCACCACGCCGCGCTCGTCGTCCGACAGCTCGTGCGCGGCGGGGCTGCGCCAGTCGAGGCGGCGGCCCGGCAGCTGCGCGCGCACCGTCACCCGGGCCCGTTGCAGTGCGCTGGTCACCGACGCGACGGTCAGTCCGAGGGCGTCGGCGGCCTGGGACGCCGGCCAGCCGAGGACGTCCCGCAGGATGAACACCGCCCGCTGGCGCGGCGGCAGGTGCTGGACGGCGACGATGAACGCCAGCTCGATCGTCTCCCGCGCCACCACCGACTCCTGCGGGTCCTCCGGGAGCATCCCGTCCGGGTAGGGCTGGAGATAGCGGGCGCCCGGCAGTTCGGCGGGCACGGGGATGCGGTCCCCGCGCCTGTCCAGGAAGTCCAGGCAGGCGTTGGTGGCGATCCGGTACAGCCAGGTCCGCGGCGCGGCGTGGCCCTTGAACGACTCCCGTTTCTGCCACGCCCGCAGGAACGTCTCCTGCGTCAGGTCCTGGGCGTCCTCGTAGTGGGCGAGCATCCGGTAGCAGTGCACCTGCAGCTCACGCCGGTAGCGCTCGGTGATGAGCGCGAACCGCGCCGGGTCGCCTGAGCGGGCCGCCGCGATGAACGCGGCCTCGTCGTCACCCGGCACTCTGGCGTCGGTCATGGTCGTCCATCCTGCCGGAAAAGGGTTGGACGGGGTCACGGCCGGGCCGGTACCTTTCTGGCGAACGTGACCCCGCCGCAGGAGGTGAGACCCATGAACGCTGTATCGATGTGGGTGCTCCCCCTTCCCGTCACGGTCGGGCGATCGACGTAGGTGTCGCCGGGAGCGCCGAGACTCCTCCCGGAAGGCACCACCTCAAATGTTCGATGTGATCATCGCCGGTTGCGGACCCACCGGCGCGATGCTGGCCGCCGAGCTGCGCCTCCATGACGTGCGCGTACTCGTCGTCGAAAAGGAAAGCGGGCCGTCCCCGGCCGTCCGGATCGTCGGGCTGCACATCCGCAGCCTGGAACTGATGGCGATGCGCGGGCTGCTCGACCGTCTCCTCCCGCACGGCCGCAGGCGTCCGGCCGCCGGTTTCTTCGCCGCCATCCCCAAGCCCGCGCCTCAAGGCCTGGATTCCGCGTACGCCTACCTGCTCGGCATCCCGCAGCCGGTCGTCAACCGGCTGCTCGAAGAGCACGCGGTCGCCCTGGGCGCGCAGGTGCGGCGCGGTGCCGCGGTCGCCGGGTTCGAGCAGGACGACGACGGCGTGACCGTCGAGCTCTCCGACGGGGAGCGGGTCCGGGCCGGCCATCTCGTCGGCTGTGACGGGGCGCGCAGCACGGTGCGCAAACTGCTCGGGGTCGGCTTCCCCGGGGAGCCCTCGCGGAACGACACGCTGATGGGCGAGATGGAGGTCAGCGCGCCGCCGGAGGAGATCGCCGCCACGGTGGCCGAGGTCAGCCGGGACGTGCAGCGCTTCTGGCTGCGGCCCTTCGGCGAGGGCGTCTACAGCATCGTCGTCCCCGCCGCCGAGGTCGGCGACCGGGCGCAGCCGCCCACCCTGGAGGATTTCCGGCGGGAGTTGCGCGCCGTCGCCGGGACGGATTTCGGCGTGCACTCCCCGCGCTGGCTGTCGCGTTTCGGGGACGCCACCCGCCTGGTGGACCGCTATCGGGTCGGGCGGGTGCTGCTGGCCGGGGACGCGGCGCACATCCATCCGCCGCTCGGTGGGCAGGGGCTCAACCTGGGCGTCCAGGACGCGGTCAACCTCGGCTGGAAACTGGCCGCGCAGGTGCGCGGCTGGGCCCCGGACGGCCTGCTCGACACCTACCAGGCCGAACGCCGTCCGGTCGCCGCCGACGTGCTCGACAACACCCGCGCGCAGACGGAGCTGTCGTCCGCGGAACCGGGCGCGCGGGCGGTGCGGAGGCTGCTCACCGAGCTGATGGACTTCGAGGAGGTGAACCGCCATCTCATCGAGAAGATCACCGCGACCGCCGTCCGCTACGACTTCGGCCGGCGCCCCGACGGCCCGGACCTGCTCGGCCGCCGCCTGCCCGACATCCAGGTGAAGCAGGGCAACCTCTACGGCCTGCTGCGCCAGGGCCGGGGCCTGCTGCTCGACCGCACCGGACGCCTGACCGCCGGCGGCTGGGCCGACCGGGTCGACCTGCTCACCGATCCGACGGCGGAGCTGGACGTCCCGGCCGCCCTGATGCGTCCCGACGGTCACGTCGCGTGGATCGGCGACGACCAGCGGGACCTCGACGTCCACCTCTCCCGCTGGTTCGGCGGTCCTGACGCCCCATGATGGAGGGATGCCGAAGTTGTTCGCCCGCATGTGGCCCCGGATGCGTCAGACCCTCGACAGCCGCGGCATGACCGAGCATCGGCGCGCCCTGCTGGCGGGGCTGACCGGGCAGGTCGTCGAGGTCGGCGCGGGTGACGGCGCGAACTTCGCGCACTATCCGGCGACCGTCACCCGGGTCCTGGCGGTGGAGCCCGAACCCCGGCTGCGCGAGCTCGCGGCCGGGGCGGCGGCCAGGGCCCCGGTCCCGGTCGAGGTCAGCGGCGCGTCGGCCGGGCGGCTCCCGGCCCCCGACGCCTCCGTGGACACCGTCGTGTTCTGCCTGGTCCTGTGCACGGTCCCGGACGTCGACGGGGCCCTCGCCGAGGCCAGGCGGGTGCTGCGGCCGGGGGGTCAGATCAGGTTCCTGGAGCACGGAAGGGCCGATTCTCCCGGTCTCGTACGTTTTCAGCGCGTCCTGGACGCGACCGTCTGGCCCCCTCTGGCGGGCGGCTGTCACACCTCCCGCGACATCGTCACGGCGCTGGAGCGGGCCGGGTTCACCATCGCCGACCTGCGGCGGTACAACTTCCCGCCGGTCCGCACCCCGTGGTCGTTCCACGCGCGGGGCACCGCCACCGTCGGCTAGCTACTCGCAGCGCCGCGTCCGGTCGGTGCCGGGCCCGCCGTTGCAGGAGTCGGCGTCGGCCCCGCCGTCGAGGTCGTCGGCCCCGCCGCCCCCGTTGAGCTCGTCGGCGTCGGCGTCGCCGCGCAGTTCGTCGTCGCCGCTGCCGCCGTTGAGCTCGTCGGTCCCCGCGCCGCCGGACAGGTCGTCGCCGCCGGTGCCGCCGTTGAGTTCGTCGGCGCCGGGGCCGCCGCGCAGCTCGTCGTCGCCCGCGTCGCCCCGGAGGGTGTCGTCGCCGCCGTTGCCGCGCAGGGTGTCATCGCCCTTCCCGCCGCGCAGGTCGTCGTGGGTGCCGCTGCCGCGCAGCTCGTCGTCGCCGTCGCCGCCGAGGACGACCACCTTCTGGCCCTTGGGCAGGAGGTTCACCACGACGACGTCGTCCCCGTCGCCGGCCACCACCTTGATCTTGGTGGCCGTCTTGACCACCACGGTGGTCGGGCTCTCGGCGACGCAGCCCTTGATGGTGCCGGCCTCGTCCTCCAGGCGGATGACGTCCACGTCCTGGGTGATGGTGAGGTCGTTGGCGACGCCGGGCTCGGCCGTGTAGACGAGCTGGCCCCCGGTCAGCTCGGCGCACGTCCCGGCGGTCACCGGGGCGGCCTTGGCGGCGGCGGGCGTGGCCAGGGCGGGCAGAGTCAGAAGCGCGGCGGCGAGCAGGGCGCCCGACGATCGTCCCCAGCTGTTCATGGTTCCTCCTGGTGGTCGGCTTCGGGCTCACGCTAGGGAACCGGGACGGTCCTGATCATCGGTGCCGTCCCTAGAGGTTCGGGAGGGTCTGCCCCCCTGCGCGGGCCGGGCCGCTGTGAGAGCATCCCGGCCATGACCTGTGTGTGCGGGGCGGGCGCGGGGCCGCTGGGGGAGTGCGCCGACTACTACCACGCCATCCTGTCCGAGGAGCAGCGCGATCCGGGCATGTGGTCCTGGCACGCGCCCGTCGTCTGCGCCTACCTGCTCCAGCACCCCGCCGACGGCCACCCGAGGTTTCTCGACACGCAGTACCGCTGGCTGCAGCTCCTGCTCGACCAGGGCATCGACGCGCTGGTCAAGGTCGCGGCCTACCAGAAGGCGCGCAACCGCCACGGGTCGCGGCAGGGCTACGACATGGCGCCGTTCGAGAAGTACGACCCGCTCCCCGCCGACTTCCCCACCCGTTTCCGGGAGTCCTTCAGCGGGCTGCCCGTCGCCGATGGCAGTTTTGTCTTCGACGGCCACGAGGCATACGGACGCCGGATCGGGATACTCGCCGAGGCGACCGTGGAGGCCTTTCGATCCAGCTGAGAGGGAGACGCGCATGCTCCGAGGACCGGGCACGATCATGTTCTGGGCCGATGACCTGTCGGCCGCCAAGAGCTGGTACGCCGAGGCGCTGGGGGTGGAGGCCTACTTCGAGGTCCCCGGCTACATCGAGTTCCGCATCGGCGACCACCAGACCGAGCTCGGCATCGCCGACCGCCGCTATGCCCCCGACGGCATGAAGCAGGGCCCGGCGGGCGCGATCGTCCACTGGGCGGTGGACGACGTGCGCAAGACCCTCGACCGGCTGCTGGAGCTGGGCGCCGAGACGCTCATGCCGGTGACCGAGCGCGGCGAGGGGTTCGTCACCGCGGCGGTCACCGACCCGTTCGGCAACGTGCTGGGCATCATGTACAACCGCCACTACCTCGAGGTCGTCAACGGTCGAACCTGACCTCCTTGAGCCGGTCGGCCCCGGCCCGCGTCACCACGTGGGCCGTGAGGGCGGGCGCGGGGTCTCCTGCCTGCACGCGGCCAAGAAGCCGTCCCCACCTGCGCAGATGCCGCCCGAAGGTGGCCTTCGGCACCACCCGCCCCCGGCTTTGCTGCCCGGCCGCCGCCAGGTCGGCGGGGGTGTCGAGCAGCAGCAGGTGGAGCCGGGTGCCGCGCCGGACGGCCAGCCACGCCAGCAGGTGGAGGATGGGCGCCGCGCAGCCCCGGTTGTGGGCGATCACCGGGCCGGTGCGCATCGCCCGCGAGATGCGGGAGATGTGGGTGACCCAGACGACGGCGGTCCTGACCGGTTTGGGGGCCCAGGCCAGCTTGGCCGCCCACCGCAGCCGCGACTGGTAGCTGTCGATGACGGTCAGGCCGTCGCGGACGACCGGCCGGTCCTCGTCGCCGCGCAGCCGGTAGAGGCGGCGCAGCAGCGTGGTCTTGCCCGCGCCCGGCAGGCCGGTCAGGATCACCAGCGATCCCGGCGGATAACTCAGCGTGTCGGCCGTGCTCTCGGCGGCCGGAACCCCCAGGGTCAACCTGTCCCCTCCCGTTGTCACCCATGATGGCGAACAATCGCGGGCGGTGGGCTCATACGCGGTCGCGGGCCAGCATGGCGCGCAGTTCGGCCGCCTCGACGTTGGCGCCGAACGGCTCGGTCCCCGGCTCCAGGCGCACCCCGTCGGCCAGCGACCCGGCGAGCACCGGGTCGAACCCGAGCGCGTCCACGATCGCGGCGACGGCCGCGACGTCGGCGGGGTCGTCACCGGCGACGGCGATCGCGCGGCGGCCAGGCGCTCCGGCGGGCCGGGCGCCGTCCTCCAGGTCGTGGTAGCCCATGTGGTTGAACGCCTTGACCACCCGCGCGCCCGTCAGGAACTCCTGGACGATCCGGCTGGAGTCACCCAGGTCGTCGCGCACGCCGTCGACCTCCCACCAGTAGTTCATCGCGTCGATCACGAGCTTGCCGCGCAGTTCCTCCACCGGGAGGGTGCGGTGCCGGCCCAGCGGCAGGGCCAGCACGACCACGTCGGACCGGGCCGCCGCCTCGGCGGAGGTGACCGCGACCGCGCCGGGCACCAGCACCTCGACGACCAGGGCGATCCGCGCGGGGTCGCCGGAGCCCGCGATGAGCACGTCGTATCCGGCCGCGACGGCCAGCCGGGCCAGGACGGTGCCGACCTTGCCCGCACCCAGGATGCCGATGGTGGTCATGACCGCCCGGCCAGGAGGTCGCGGACCATGGGGATGACCTTGGAGCCGTACAGCTCGACGGCCTTGAGGCGGGCGCTGACCGGCTGCGGGCCGACGCTGTAGATGAGGTCGAAGCGGGCGACGCCCAGACTGGTGACCGCTGCGGCGATCTT
This sequence comes from Herbidospora cretacea, assembly GCF_001570605.1. Classification (GTDB taxonomy): domain Bacteria; phylum Actinomycetota; class Actinomycetes; order Streptosporangiales; family Streptosporangiaceae; genus Herbidospora; species Herbidospora cretacea. The sequence continues at coordinate 15,662 of NZ_BBXG01000033.1, forward strand.
GCGGGCGACGGTCTCGGGCGAGCCGATGTAGAGCGAGCCGTGGGCGATCTCGGAGTCGTACTCCGAGCGGCGGATCGGCGGCCAGCCCCGGGTCGCGCCGATCCGGTCGCGCATGATCTTGTAGCCGGGCCAGAACCCCTCGGCGGCCTCCTCGTCGGTGTCGGCGACGAAGCCGGGCGAGTGCATGCCGACCGGGTGGGCGGTGGTGCCGAACTGGCCGGCGGCCCGCTTGTACAGGTCGATGTAGGGGGCGAACCGGTCGGGCGCGCCGCCGATGATGGCGAGCATCAGCGGCAGGTCGTAGTGGGCGGTGCGGATCACCGACTGGGGTGAGCCGCCGACGCCGACCCAGGTGGTGAGGCGGCCCGACTCGGTCTTGGGGTAGACGTCGGCGTTGTCGAGGGCGGCGCGGACGGTGCCGCTCCAGGTGACCGGCTTCTCCTCCAGGAGCCTGGCGAACAGCTCGATCTTCTCCTCGAACAGCACGTCGTAGTCGGCCAGGTCGTAGCCGAACAGCGGGAAGGACTCGGTGAAGGAGCCACGCCCGAGGATCACCTCGGCCCGGCCGTTCGACAGCGCGTCGACGGTCGCGAAGCGCTGGAAGACGCGCACCGGGTCGTCGGAGCTGAGCACCGTGACGCCGGAGGCCAGGCGGATGCGGGAGGTGCGGGTCGCGATCCCGGCCAGCACGGTCTCCGGGGTGGAGATCGAGTATTCGGGGCGGTGGTGCTCGCCCAGGGCGATCACGTCGACGCCGAGGTCGTCGGCGAGCACCGCCTCGTCGAGGACCTGGCGGATCGCGGCGGCGTGGGAGACGGGGGTCCCGGCGTCGTCGTTCGGCACGTCGCCGAAGGTGTCGAGGCCGAAGGAGATGTCGGTCATGCGCTTCTTCTTCTCGGGGTGAGTAGTTCGCGGACGCGGGGGGCGACCTCGCGGCCGAGCAGCTCGATGGTGCGGGCTCGGGCGTCGCGGGGGAGGTGCATGATGTCGTACTTGAGGTCGAAGCGGCTGAGCCGCAGGTCACGGGCGGTTCTGGCGATCTTCTCGGCGACCGTCCGGGGGGAGCCGACGTAGAGCGCGCCCTGGTCGAGCTCGGCCTCGAACCGCTCCCGGGTGGGGGCGTAGAAGCCGCGCTCGGCCGCCAGCGCCGCCACGACCGGCTGCCAGTGCCGCCACCAGACCTCCCGGGCCTCCTCGTCGGTGTCGGCGACCAGGCCCAGCGAGTGTTGCCCGATCGGCTGGGCGGGGCGGCCCGACCGCTCCAGCGCGGTGAGGTAGAGCTCGACGTTGCCGGCGAAGCGCTGGGGGCGTCCGCCGATCACGGCCATCATCAGCGGCAGGCCGTGGCGGGCGGCGCGCAGCACCGAGGTGGGGCTGCCGCCCACGCCAATCCAGGTGGGGATGCCGCCGGGGCGCATGCGCGGGCGCGGCAGGTGCCGCACCAGCGGGGCGCGGACCGTGCCCGACCAGGTCACCCGCTCCTCGCGTTCGAGGCGCAGGAACAGGTCGAGCTTCTCCTCGAACAGCCGCTCGTAGTCGGCCAGGTCGTAGCCGAACAGCGGGAACGACTCGGTCGCCGAGGCGCGGCCGAGCACGATGCGGGCCCGGCCGTCCGACACCGCGTCGAGGGTGGCGAACTCGTTGTAGAGCCGCACCGGGTCGTTGGTGCTGAGCACGGTCACCGACGTGCCGAGCGCGATGCGCCCGGTCGCGGTGGCGATCGCGGCCAGCAGCACCGGGGTGGCCGAGTCGGTGTGGCCCTCGCGGTAGTGCTCGCCCAGGCTGAACACGTCGAGCCCGGCCGCCTCGGCGAGCCGCGCCTCCTCGACGATCAGCCGGACGGTCTCGGCGTCGGAGAGCACGCGGTCGCCGTCGGTGGCGACCTCCCCGAACGAGTTGAGCCCTATTTCGAACATCACTTGCCTCGACGTCATACGATCGAAAATGATTGACATGTCAATTATATTCCGGGAGGAGACCGGGGTGACCAGGGTGACCCAGCGCAGGGGCCAGTTGCCGACGCGGGAGGAGCTGCGGATCTGGCGCGACTTCATCGAGACCACCGACGCGCTGCGGGCCGAGCTCGCCGCCCGCCTGCACAGCGACTCGGCCCTGTCGACGGGCGACTACGCCGTCCTGCTCGCCCTGACCGAGGCCGAAAGCGGCCGGTTGCGCTCCTCCGAGCTGGCCGCGACGATCGGCTGGGAGCGCAGCCGCCTGTCCCACCATCTGGGGCGCATGGACCGGCGCGGCCTGGTGCGGCGGGAGAACTGCACGACCGACAACCGGGGTGCGGAGGTCGTCCTCACCGAGGCGGGCGCCGCCGCCTTCGGCCGGGCCACCGTCCCGCACCTGCGCGCGATCCGCGAGCTGTTCGTCGACGCGCTGACCCCCGAGCAGGTCGCCGCCGCGGGCGACCTGGCCGCGACCCTGCGGGCCCGGCTGGACGCGGCCCCCGGCCCGTCGAAGGCGTCGTAGAAGGCGGAATCCTCCCCAAGGAGGATTCCGAACAGACGTACGAAATCCATATAGTTGCCCCATACAGGGGCGATTCACACGGGGGCGTGTGGTGGACTTCGAGATCCTGGGGCCGGTGCGTGCCCTGAAATCGGGGCGGCCGGTGAGGCTTCCGCCCAAAGCGCGGGCGGTGCTGGGGGCGCTGCTGCTGCATCCGGGCGCGGTCGTGTCCAAGGACCGGCTCCTGCGGTGCGTCTGGGACGAGCCGCCCGCCTCGGCGATGGCCAATCTGCAGAACTACGTCTCGCTGCTGCGCAAGGAGGACATCGCGGTCGAGACGCACGAGCGCGGCTACCGGCTGCCGCTGGACGCCGGCCGCCTGGATCTGCTGGCCTTCGACGACGCGATCCGCCGGGCCCGCAGGAGCAGCGACGACGACCCGGCCGAGGCCATCGAGCTGTTCGGGCGGGCGCTGGGCCTGTGGCGGGGGCGGCCGGCCGAGGACGTGCCGCTGGGGGTGGCGGTAGCGCCGCGCGTCAGCGAGCTGGAGGAGCAGGCGGCCGCCGCCCGGCTCGACTGGATCGACCTGCGATTACGCGCCGGTCACCACAACGACCTGGTCGGCGAGATCAAGGCGCTCGTGGCGGCCGCGCCGCTGAGCGAACGGCTGTGGGTGCGGCTCATGCGGGCCCTCGACGGCGCGGGCCGCCGGGCCGAGGCCCTGGAGACCTACCGGCGGGCCCGCTCGGCGCTGGTCGGCGAGCTCGGCGTCGAGCCCGGCCCGGAGCTGCGCGAGCTGCACGCCGCGCTCCTGGACGGTACGCCCGAGGTGACGCCGCGCCGGGGGCCGTGCCTGCTGCCGCCCGACATCGCCGGGTTCGTCGGCCGGCGCGGGGAGGCCCGCCGCGTCGCCGAGGCGCTGCGCACCACCGGGGGCGCGCCGCCGATCGTGGTCGTGTCGGGGCCGCCCGGGGTCGGCAAGAGCACGCTGGCCGTGCACGTCTCCCACGAGCTGCGGGCGCGCTTCCCCGACGGCCAGCTGTTCGCCCGGCTCGACGGGGCCTCGGCCGCGCCGCGCGAACCGGCGGCGCTGCTGGCGGAGCTGCTGCGCGCCCTCGGGGTGGACGGCGCGGCGCTGCCGCCGGCCGCCGAGGAGCGGGCCGCGCTGTACCGGGCGCTGCTGGCCGACCGGGCGGTGCTGGTGGTGTTGGACGACGCGGGCACCGAGACCCAGGTGCAGGCCCTGCTGCCCGGGACCGCGGACTCGGCGGTCGTGGTGACCTCGCAGGGGCCGCTGCCGCTGCTGGCGGGCGCGACCGCGGTCCCGCTGGACGTGCTGCCGCCCGCCGACGCGCACGCCCTGTTCGCCCAGGCCGCCGGGCCTGCCCGGGTGGCGGGCGACACGGCGGCGGCCGAGACGATCGTGCGGGCCTGCGGCCGGTTGCCGCTGGCGCTGCGCATCGCGGGGGCCCGGCTGGCGACCCGCCCGGCGTGGCCGCCGGCGGAGCTGGCTCGGCGGCTGACCGAGGCGCGCCTCGACGAGCTGCGCTGGGGGCGGCTGTCCATCCGCAGCCCCTTCTCGACGAGTTACGCCGCCCTGTCGCAGGAGGCGCGGCGGGCGTTCACCGCGTTCGGGCACCTGGGGGTGGACGGCCTGGCGTCGTGGTCGGTGGCGGCGCTGCTGGGCGAGCCGGAACGCGCGGCCGACTCCGCCCTGGAGGAGCTGGCCGCCGCCGGCCTGGTCACCGCCGGTGAACGGGACGCGGCCGGGCAGATCCGCCATCGCATGCACAGCCTGCTGCTGCTCTACGCGGCGGAGGTGGCGTCGTCGTCGCGGGAGGCGCTGCGCCGCCTGCTGCGGACGGCGACCGCCCGGATCGCCGGCGCCGACCGGGCGTGGATCCTGGCCGAACGCGAGCTCCTGACCGCCGCCGTCACCGCCGCCGCCGAACGGGGCCTGACGGCCGAGGCCGCCGATCTGTCCGCCTCGTGCGCGCGAGGCACGCCCTGGGCCAGATCCAATTGCGTCAGGGCGATGCCGAAATGGCGCTGCGGCGCCGCACCGTCCGGCGGATAGGGGCCGGGAAAGAGCGGTGGCCCCCGGGAAATGCCCTGTATCCCGGGGGCCGAAGGGCCGCCATATCGCGGCACCGGCGGCGTTTAAGGCCACAGATCACGATCATGTCGCCTGCTCTTCCGTTGAGCCACGGGCGCATGAGAGCACCCGGCGGGATTCGAACCCGCAACCTGACGACCTTCGTCCGTGGCCGGTCGATCCGGTGACCGGCGGCGATGCTGAGTCTGGAGCGAGAGCCTGAGTTTGAGCGGCTGCCTCTACCGGTTGGGCCACCCCCGCGTGGGGTGCGGGGGGCAGGATTCGAACCTGCGCTGTCACCGTGGTTCAGTCTGACTGCTTCAATTTCAGCTTGCGCTCATCACGCACCCCACCCTCTCGGGCAGGGGTCCTTGGGGGCTACCCCAGCAGGTAGCCGAACACCGCCTCGCCGATCTTCCTCTCGGTGATCTCGGTGCCGTTGGCCTCCTCGCGGGCGAACTTCACCGCCTCCTGGAGCTTGGTCAGGCGGCCGAGCAGCTCGTTGACGCGGCGCTGCGGCAGCGCGCCGGAGAAGGCGACGCGGGTCCAGTAGCCGACCACGACGTCCTCGTTGAAGACCTGGACCTGAGCCGGGTGCTTGTCGGTGGCCTCGGCCAGCACGTGGTTGCGCGGCACCTTCTTGGTCCGGGTCGTCTTGACCGGCTCGGTCCGCCAGGTGTCGGTGTTGGCGTCGAGCGCCCAGGTCTCCGACGGGTCGAGCGTGGGCAGCTTGGCGATCAGGGTGTGCAGGTCGGTGAGCTGCTTCTCGAGGAACAGCAGGTAGGTCACCGGCACGTCGCGCAGCAGCGGGTTGCCGTCGACGACGACGTCGGCCCTGGCCGAGCAGTTGGCGACGTCCTTGGTGGCGGTCACGTCGAACAGCCGGGTGAGGGTGACCGCGACGTCCCGCAGCACCTGCTCGGCCTGCACCTGCACGCGGGTCGACTCCGGGGGCAGCGCTTCGCCCTCGTCGTCGATCGGCTGGTAGGTGCGGGAGATGCCGGACAGCAGCGGCGCCTTCTGGATCAGGTGGTAGGCGTCCGTCACCTTGCGCTGGACGTCGGATTTGACGCCCTTCTCCACGGCGAGGATCTGGTTGAGCTTGGTCACGATCATGACGGTAGCGGGAGGAGCGCCGGTCTTCACCTGAATTGTCGGCACTGGCCCGCGCCGACCGGTCAGGCGTCGAGGAACGCGCCGATGGTGTCGGTCTGCCCGGTGATCAGGTGGCCGACGCCCGGCAGGAGCCGGACGTCGGCCTTAGGCACGTTGGCGCGCACCCGCCGCGCCGTCTGCGGACCGTTGATGAGCGCGTCGCGGTCGCCCGCGATGACCAGCATCGGCATCGTCAGGCTCGACAGGTCCGCGTCGGTGTAGATCGGCAGGGAGTCGCGGCGGGGCCTGGTGTCGCGGTTGATCCGGTCGTGGAACTCCCCGAACCAGCCGGTGCCGCTCAGGTCGCCGCCGAGGATGAGCCGCTGCGACCGCCGGCGCTGCCCGACGGCCAGCAGGAGCAGCGCGACCAGCAGGATGCCGTGGCGGACCTTGCCGATGCCGCCGGGGCAGATCAGCGCCAGCCGCTCGACGCGCGAGGGGTGGCGGACGGCGAACCCGGTGGAGATCCAGCCGCCCAGCGAGAGCCCGACGACGGCGGCCGACTCGTGGCCGAGGGCGGTCATGACCTCGGCCAGCCAGCCCGGGTAGTCGGCCCGGGGCGGGCGGACCTGGGCCGACAGGCCGGGCTCGCCGGGGATGTCGACGGCGTAGACGCGGTGGCGCCGCGACCAGGCGGCGATGTCGCCGAACCAGGTCAGGGAGTTGGCCATCGCGCCGTGGACCAGGATCACCGGTGGCGCGCCGGGCGGCCCGGAGGCCTGGACGAAGGTGTCGCCGAGCGAGGTCGGGACCGTCAGCCGCTCGGCCGGGACGGGCCAGGTGTCCAGCAGTTCGCGGTAGCGGTCCAGGAGCGCGCGCCCGGCGTCGGGGGAGGTGAAGATTTCCATGAAAATACCTTATCACTCCTTGTGATAGGGAGTCATAGGGAATCTTTCGCCGTCGCCGCGGCGTCGGTGACCTGAGTGAGGAAATCCAGGATCAGCGCGCGTTCCTCGGGGGAGTAGCGGTCGAGGATGCCGTCGAGGGCGCGGGTCATGCCGGCGTACAGGGAGACGATCTCGGGGACGCGGTCGCCGAGCGGGCGGATGAGCACCGCGCGCCGGTCGCCCGGATCGCGCTCGCGCGCGATCCAGCCGCCCTTCTCCAGCCGGTCGAGGACGCCGGTCATCGTCGCCGGGTGGAGCCCGGTCAGCCTGGCCAGCGCCGAGGGGGCCATCGGGCCGTGCTGGGAGATCAGGTAGAGGCAGTCACGGTCGACCGGGCGCAGGTCGAGCCGGCCACCCACCTCCTGGTTGAGCAGCGACACCTGGGCGGTCAGCGCGCGCAGCGCATCCTGGATAGAAGATATGGAAACCATATAATACGACTCTCATACTTTTCGCATCTCGGAGGAACCCGTGAAGATCACGATATTCGGCGCCACCGGCGGCATCGGCGCCGAATGCCTGCGGCTGGCGCTGGCGGCCGGCCACGAGGTGACCGCCGTCGTGCGGGACGCCGGCCGCCTGTCGCTGGAGCCGCACCACGTCATGGTCGCCGACCTGCGGATCGCCCCCGACATGAAGGAGCTGACCGTGGCCTGCGAGGGCGCCGACGGGGTGCTGTCGGGGATCGGCCCGCGCTCCCCCAAGCAGGACCGCGGCGTGGTGACCGAGGCGACCCGGGTGATCGTGGCGGCCATGCACGCCGCCCACGCCCGCCGGATCGTCATCGTCAGCGCCGCCCCCGTCTCCACCGTCCCCACTCCCGGCAATCCCGACGCCCCCCGGCGTGATCCCGGTGAGGGCGCCTTCACCCGGTATGTGCTGACCCCGATCGTCAAGAGGGCGCTGTCCTCGGTGTACGCCGACCTGGCGGCCGCCGAGGACGTGCTGCGCGAGAGCGGCCTGGACTGGACGGCGGTCCGCCCGCCCCGCCTGACCGACAAGCCCGGCACGGGCCGCTACCGCACCGCGCCCGAGCGGAACCTGACCCGCGGCCACACGATCCCGCGCGCCGACGTGGCGGCGGCCATGCTCGCTATGGTGAACCAGCCCTCCACCATCGGACATGCCATCGGCGTGGCAACCTGACGCCCGTTTTGGGTAAGGGAGGATGTCCGGAGGAGCACGGGAGGTCGGGTGGGCCGGGATCGGGAAGAGGAGGCGCGGCTGCGCGGGGTCTCCGCCCGGGCCGAGGCCGCCCTGTCACGCGCGGAGCTGCTGCTGCGGGCCGCCGACGACCTGGCCGACACCACCAGCGTCGTCGACATCCGCCGCCGCGTCCGCGACCTGATGGTCAGCGACCTGAAGCCCGCCTACGTCGGCCTGGTGCTGGCCGAGGCCGGCGGGCTGCGCCGGATCGTCGACGACGAGATCCCCCACACGGTGGAGACCTTCGCCCGGCAGCACGACGTCGGCCCCGGCTGGCCCACGTTCGAGGCGTTCCGGCGGCAGCGGCTGATCGAGATCACCGGTGGTGACGTGCTGCGCGAGGGCTACGGCGACGCGGCGCTGACGGCCTTCAGGGCGCTGGGCCTGGCCTCGGCGGTGTGCGTGCCGCTGCCGGGGGTGAGCGGCCCGGTGGGGGTGCTGGTGCTGGGCTGGGACCAGCCCCACCCGATCGACCTGCAGGAGCGGGCCGTGCTGGTGGCGGTGGCCGGGTACACCGGCCGCGCGGTCGAGCGCGCCCGTCTCCTCGCGGAGCGGGTGACCGTGGCCCACCAGTTGCAGCGGGCGATGCTGACCGACCTGCCGGAGGCCCCGGGGCTGGAGCTGGCGGCGCTCTACCGTCCGGCCGCCACGGCCGACCTGGTCGGCGGCGACTGGTACGACGCCTACCATCTGCAGCCGCCCGGCCGGCCGGGGTGGGCGCTGGCCGTCACCGTGGGCGACATCACCGGCCACGACATGGAGGCGGCCACCCTGATGGGCCAGCTGCGCAGCATGCTGCGCCAGGCCGACGCCGACCACCCCGGGCGGGGACCGGCCGTCTCGGTGACCGCGCTGGAGCACGCCGCGCGGCTCGTGCTCCCGCAGGCCACCGGCAGCCTCGTCCACGGCCACCTGACCCCCGGCCCGCACGGCTGGGACCTGACCTGGACCAACGCCGGTCACCCGCCGCCGATCCTGGTCCGCCCCGACGGGGCGGCCGAACAGCTCACCGCCCACGACATGATGTTCTTCCCGGCCCTGCTGCCGGACGGCCGGCCGGCCCCGCGGACCGAGTCGCGCCTCCGGCTGACCCCCGGCACGCTGCTGGTGATGTTCACCGACGGCCTGATCGAGATCCCCGGCCCCGACATGGACTCCGCGACCGACCGCCTGGTCGAGGCGGTGACCCGACGGGCCGGGCTGCCGCTGCCGCGGCTGGTCGAGGAGGTCACCGACGAGATCGCGGGCCGGGAGGGCAACGTCGACGACATCGTCGTGCTGGCCGTGCGGGTGCCGTCGCCGTCACTCGACCCGGCCGTCGAATCGGCCCTCGACCAGGACGGCGATCCCGTCGAGTAGCCGGGCCAGGCCGAACTCGAAGGCGCCCGCCGGGTCGGTCGCGGCGTTGTAGGCCTCGCCGCTGGCGGTGCCGACCCGGCCGGCGAGCGGGTAGGCGGAGAAGTCGCCGACGGCGGCCAGGAACGGCTCGTGGGCCTTCCACCACTCCTCGTCGGTCATGCCGGTCTCCTGGGCCGCCCGTTCGGCCTCGACCACGCCCCGGGCGGCGCCGTGGACGTAGGCGCCGATGAGGGTCAGGACGTTGTCCATCTCCAGGTCGCTCAGGCCGACGCCCTCCAGGGCGGACAGTTCGTGCTCGTACTTGCCCAGCGTGCCGGGGCCCAGCGGGGGGCGGCTGACGGCCACCTGCAGGATCCACGGATGGCGGCGGTACATGGCCAGGTTGTCGCGGGCGATGCGCTCCACCCGCGCCCGCCAGCCCTGCGGCGTCGCGGCCTGGGCCCAGGCCTCCTTGTAGACCGTGTCGAGCATGACGTCGATGAGCTCGGCCTTGCCCGGGACGTGGGTGTAGAGCGACATCGTGCCGACGCCGAGGTGCTCGGCGACCTTGCGCATCGACAGCGCGGCCAGGCCCTCGGCGTCGGCGACCTCGATCGCGGCGGTGATCACGCGGTCGGCGGTCAGGTCGGTGCGGCCCCTGCGGGGGGCGCGCTCCCGGGCGCGGGACGGGTCGCGCCACAGCAGCGCCAGCGTGCGGGCCGGGTCGCCCCGTCCGATGTATTCCGTGGTCATGATCCCGCCAGCCTACTCAGACCACTTATCCGTACGCCGTACGGTACGCTGTACGGTATGACGTACACGATAGAGGCGCACGGGCTCGTCAAGCGCTTCGGCGCACGGGCCGCCCTCGACGGGTTCGACCTGTCGGTCCCGGAGGGGACCGTCCACGGCCTGCTCGGCCCCAACGGGGCGGGCAAGACCACCGCGGTGCGGGTGCTGACCACCCTGCTGCGCCCCGACGCCGGCGCCGCCCGGGTGGCCGGGTTCGACGTGGTCCGCGACGGCGACCAGGTCCGCCGCCACATCGGCCTGGTGGGCCAGCACGCCGCGCTCGACGAGGTCCTGTCGGGCCGCGCCAACCTGGAGATGTTCGGCCGGCTGTCCCACCTGCGCCCGGCCGCCGCCGCCCGCCGGGCCGGGGAGCTGCTCGACCGGTTCGGCCTGGGCGACACCGGCAAGAAGGCGGTGAAGAACTATTCGGGCGGGATGCGCCGCCGCCTGGACCTGGCGGCGGGGCTGATCCTGTCGCCGCCGGTGCTGTTCCTCGACGAGCCGACCACGGGGCTGGACCCGCGCGGCCGGGCCGAGGTCTGGTCGGCCGTCCGCGACCTGGTCGCGCGGGGGACCACGGTGCTGCTGACCACGCAGTATCTGGAGGAGGCCGACCAGCTGGCCCACCGTGTCAGCGTCGTCCACGAGGGCCGCCAGGTCGCCGAGGGCACCCCGGAGGAGCTGAAGAAGACGGTGGGCGGCGACCGGGTGGAGATCGTCGTCCACGACCCGGCCGACCTCCCGGCGGCCGAGGCCCTGCTCGGCCCCAGCGCCCAGGGCGACCCCGACACCCGGCGGGTCAGCGCGCCCGCCTCCGACCGGATGGCGACGCTGACGAGGGTCGTGCAGGACCTGCGCGACAGCGGGATCGCGGCCGACGACGTCGCGATCCGCCGCCCCACCCTGGACGAGGTCTTCCTCCACCTGACCAGTTCCGACAGGAGCCACGCATGAACCGTCTGACCTGGGCTTTCGCCGACGGCTGGACCGTCACCCGGCGCGAGTTCACCCACTGGGGCGCCAACCCCGGCCAGCTCGTCGCGGGGCTGCTGTTCCCCGTCATGGTGGTGCTGCTGTTCGCCTACCTGCTGGGCGGCGGCATCGAGGTCCCCGACGGCGGCTACCGGGAGTTCCTGATGCCCGGCATGTTCGCGATGACGATGGTCTTCGGCCTGGAGGGCACCTTCACCTCGATCGGCAACGACGTCACCAAGGGCGTCACCGACCGGTTCCGCTCCCTGCCGATGGCCTCCTCGGCCGTGGTGTCGGGCCGGGCGGCGGCCGACATGCTCACCACGGTCCTGGCCCTGGCGGTGCTGATCGCCTCCGGGCTGGCGATCGGCTGGCGCGCCCACAACGGCCTGGCCGGCGCGGCGGCGGCGGTCGGGCTGCTGCTGTGGCTGCGCTTCGCGCTGCTGTGGACGGGCATCTGGCTGGGCCTGAAGATCCGCAACCCGGAGGCCGTGATGGCCATCCAGATCCTGGTGTGGCCGATCGGCTTCCTGTCCAGCGCCATCACCTCGCCGGCGACGATGCCGGGCTGGCTGGGCGCGATCGCCGACTGGAACCCGCTGTCGTCCACGGCGGCGGCGGCCCGGGAGCTGTTCGGCAACCCGGGCTGGCCCAACGACACCTGGGCGGCGGCGCACGCGGTGGAGCTGGCCCTGGTGTGGCCGCTGGTCATCACGCTGGTCTTCGCGCCGCTGTCGGTGCGCGCCTACCGGAACCTGTCTCGCTAGGCTGACCGGCATGGCACACGAGTTCGAGGTCCGTGAGGAAATCGTCCTGCCCGCCACTCCCGAGGAGGTGTGGGAGGCGATCGCGACGGGGCCGGGGGTCGACTCGTGGTTCATGGGCGCCAACGACTTCGAGCCCGGGGTCGGCGGCGCCGGCCGCCAGACGGTGGCCGGGTTCACCACCCACGCCACCGTCACCGGCTGGGATCCGGGCGAGCGGCTGGCGTTCACGACCGACACCGGCGCCGACGGGTCGTTCATGGCCTTCGAATACCTGCTGGAGGGCCGCGGCGGCGGCAGCACGGTCCTGCGGTTCGTCCACTCCGGCCTGCTGACCGGCGACTGGGAGGACCAGTACGACGCCCTGTCCTCGGGCGACGGCCTCTACCTGCGCAAACTGCACGCCTATCTGACGCATTTCCCGGGCCGGGTGGCCGACTACGCGCTGTTCGAGATCGGCCGCCCCACCCCCGATGCCGCGAGGGTGTGGGCGGCCTTTCTCGACGCCTTCTCCCTGGGGCAGCCACCGGAGAAGGGCCGTGTCAGCGTTCCCGGGCTGAACCCCGACGACGCTCAGGTCGTGTTCGCCGAGTCGGGGTTCCTGTGCGTGGTGACCGCGACGTCGATGGTGACGCTCGTCCACGGCTACCGCGACGCCGTCGTCGCGGAGTACCACGCCTTCCCCGGGGAGGTCCCCGAGGCCCAGGCCGTGGCGGCCTGGCGGAACTGGCTGGAGACGGTCTAGCCGGTCTAGCCGGTCTAGCCGGTGTAGACGGGGTAGCCGTAGCCGACGACGTCGGCGGTCTGCCGTTCGCGGACCTCGACCACGCCGTTGCCGGTGTTGCCCTCGACGGTCTCGATGGTGCCGTCGCCGTTGTCCTTGATGACGAAGCCGACGTGCTGGATGTCGTGGATGTCCTTGCCGCCGTTCCAGTCGAAGAACACCACGGCGCCGGGCTGGGCGCTGGTGCCCCAGCGGTTGTTCTGGCGGAACCACTCGGCGTGCTGGACGGTGTAGGCGTCCTCGCCCATGACGGGGCTGATGCCGAGCTGGTTGCCGACCCAGCTGACGAACATGTCGCACCAGGGGGCGTTGCGGTAGGCCCAGCGGTTGCCGCCGTCGCGGGCGACGGTCTCGCCGGCGCGCTCGGAGTTCATGTACCAGTCGTGGAACTTGGTGCCGCCGCCGTAGATGTTCTCGCTGATGCCGACCTGGCTGGTGGCGAGGTGGAGCACCTGCTGCGCGCTGACCTTGGGCAGTCGCTTGGCGACCTCCAGCAGGGGGCTGTAGGCCGCCACTCCCTCGGGGGCCGTGCCCGCGGGGGCGGCGGCCTCGGCGTGGGCGACGGCCGGGGTCAGGTCGACCATGGCGATGGTGCCGCCGGTGACCAGGGTGGACGTCATCACGCCGGAGAGCAGGACAGCGCGGATACCAGGTTTGGGGGCTCGCATGGGTGGGGTTGACTCCTTGCTTCCATGCCGCCTACCGGGTTAGCTGACGGATTCGGGCGTGGAAGCCGCCCTACGGCCTGTCCTGAGGGGGTAACAGGCCGATTCACCCCAGAGGACCCGGTGGTGTGCTTGGTGATCGGGAGAGGGATCACCGGGTCCTCGCTGGTTCCCCGGTTCCGCGCGGGGCGCGCGGATTCGGCGATCTCTAGTTGTCTGCCTTAGGCGGCCGACCTGCGGTAATGCAGGTCACACCGCCTCGAGTTCCCCAGAAGGTAGTACAACTCCCCAAAACGGTCAAACTTGGACAATCAACTCATGGTGGGGGTAACGTCAGCGCCACCCGCCGGGGTCCACCCCGCCGGGCACCGGTCCGGGCGGGCCGTAGGGCTCCCGGGTGAAGACGAACGTGTTGAGATCGAGGTGAACACCCTCGCCGGTGCGGACCACGCGCAGCGTCTCGCCGGCGTAGTAGCCGTCCAGGCCCAGCCAGGTCCCGTCGGCGAGCGCGGCGAAGCGGGAGGCGCGCCCGGTCTCGCCGATCGGCGTCAGGGCCAGGCCCCGGCCCGGCAGGGCCCGCATCACATAGGCGGCCGGCCCCCAGTACCAGGGGCCGGTCAACGCCAGCAGGTCCTCGTCGATGGGCGAGGGCCGCCACTCGGCCGGCAGCGGCGGCTCGTGCTCGTCGAGGATGTCGAGCAGGTCGCCCGTCAGCGTGCCTCGCACGCCGGTGGTGGTGTTGGCCATGAACAGCACGCCGACGCCGTCGGCGGGGTCGGCCCACACGGTGGACAGGAACCCGGGCATCGACCCGCCGTGCCCGGCCAGGCGCCGCCCGTTGTGGCGGCGCAGCTGGATGCCCAGCCCGTAGCCGGAGGTCCAGGCGGGGCCGTCTTCGACGGTGGCCGGTTCGCGCATCTCGGCCATCGTGGCCGGGCGCAGGATCCCGGCGCCGTCACCGGCCACGAAGATCGTCCAGCGGGCCAGGTCGGCCGGGGTGCACCAGAACTGCCCGGCGGGGGCCAGCGCGACCGCGTCGTGCTCGGGCTCGGGCAGCAGCACGTCGGCCCACGGGTGCACGGCGTAGCCGTCGGCGTGCGGGGCGCGCGGCCGCTCGGTCGTGTCGCGCATGCCCAGCGGGGCCAGCACCTCCTCCTGGACGACCTGGGCCCACCCCCGGCCCCGCTTGCGCGCCACCACCTCGCCGAGCAGGCCGAAGCCGACGTTGGAGTAGTGGAAGCGCCGCCCCGGCCGGTGGCGGCTGGTCATCGGGTCGAGCATCGCCACCAGGTCGGCCATCGGCACGCCGGGCGTCCGCTCCCACCACTCGCCGGGCGGCTCGGCCGTCAGCCCCGCGGTGTGGGACAGCAGCTGGGCGATCGTCACCTCACCGGCGGGGGTGCCCGGCAGGTGTTTGTCCAGCGGGTCGAGCAGGTCCAGGAGACCTTCGTCGCGCAGCCGCATGACCGCCACGGCGACCATGCTCTTGGTGATCGACCCGATCCGGAACTGCGTCGAGGCGGTGGGCGGGGCCTCGCCCACCCGGCCCCGGTAGCCCGACCAGATCAGCTCGCCGCCGCGCACCAGCGCGACCGCCAGGGCGGGGACGCGAGCGGTGGCCTGCTCGGTGGCCACGCGTAGCGCCAGGGCGCGCGCCGTACTCTCCAAGACCATGGGGCCAGGCTATGGTCTACGCTCTGGCGCGTGGAATCGGGCTCCGTCATCGAGGCCGTCCTCGAACGGATCACCTACGCCAACGAGGAGACCGGCTACACCATCGCGCGGGTGGCCACCGAACGGTCGGGCGCCGACCTGCTGACGGTGGTGGGCCCGCTGCTGGGCGCCCAGCCGGGCGAGTCGCTGCGGCTGACCGGCCGCTGGACCTCCCACCCGCGCTACGGCAGGCAGTTCGAGGTGTGGTCGTACACCACCGTGCTCCCGGCGACGATCGCCGGCATCCAGCGCTACCTCGGCTCCGGGCTGATCAAGGGCATCGGGCCGAAGATGGCCGAGCGCATCACCGTCCACTTCGGCGTCGACACCCTGCGCGTCATCGAGCAGGAGCCTGCCCGCCTGGTCGAGGTGCCCGGCCTGGGCCCCAAACGGACCAGGATGATCGCGGCCGCGTGGGAGGAGCAGAAGGTCATCAAAGAGGTGATGATCTTCCTGCAGGGGGTGGGCGTCTCCACCTCCATCGCGGTCCGCATCTTCAAGCAGTACGGCGACACCTCCATCGAGGTCGTGCGCGCCGAGCCCTACCGGCTGGCCGACGACGTGTGGGGCATCGGCT
Organism: Herbidospora cretacea; assembly: GCF_001570605.1. GTDB lineage: Bacteria > Actinomycetota > Actinomycetes > Streptosporangiales > Streptosporangiaceae > Herbidospora > Herbidospora cretacea. The sequence continues at coordinate 31,067 of NZ_BBXG01000033.1, forward strand.
TCAAGACCGCCGACACCATCGCCCAGGCGGTCGGCATCGCCGCCGACAGCCCCGAGCGGGTCAAGGCCGGCCTGCGCTACACCCTGTCCCAGGCCGCCGACGACGGCCACGTCTACCTCCCGGCCCCCAACCTGGTCGCCGACGCCGTGAAGATCCTCGGCCTGGAGGCCGAGCTGGTCGCCCGCTGCCTGGAGGAACTCGTCGCCGAGGAAGGGGTGGTCCGGGAGGAGATCCCGGTCGCCGAGGGGACCGTCCCGGCGATCTACCTGGTGCCCTTCCACCGCGCCGAACGCTCCCTGGCCACCACCGTGCTGACCCTGCTGCGCTCCTCCCGCGACCGGCTGAAAGCCTTCGCCGACGTCGACTGGCCCGCCGCCCTGACGTGGCTGAAGACCCAGACCGGCGCCGACCTGGCCAAGGAGCAGGACCAGGCGGTCCGGCTGGCGCTGACCGAGAAGGTCGCGGTGCTGACCGGCGGCCCCGGCTGCGGCAAGAGCTTCACCGTCCGCTCCATCGTCACCCTGGCCCGCGCCAAACGCGCCAAGGTCATCCTGGCCGCCCCGACCGGCCGGGCGGCCAAACGCCTGGCCGAGCTGACCGGCCACGAGGCCACCACCGTCCACCGCCTGCTCCAGCTGCGGCCCGGCGGCGACCCGACCTTCGACCGCGACAACCCCCTGGACGCCGACCTGGTCGTCGTCGACGAGGCCTCGATGCTGGACCTGCTGCTGGCCAACAAGCTGGCCAAGGCGGTCGCGCCGGGCGCGCACCTGCTGTTCGTCGGCGACGTCGACCAGCTCCCCTCGGTCGGCGCGGGGGAGGTGCTGCGCGACCTGCTGGCCGCCCCGGACGTGCCGCGGGTGCGGCTGACGCAGATCTTCCGCCAGGCCCAGCAGTCGGGCGTGGTCGTCAACGCCCACCGCGTCAACGGCGGCCGGCTGCCGCTGGTGCGGGAGTTCCCCGACTTCTTCCTGTTCCCGGCCGAGGACCCCGACGAGATCGCCGCCCTGACCGTCGACGTGGTCGCCCAGCGCATCCCGGGCCGGTTCGGGCTCAACCCGCGCCGCGACGTCCAGGTCCTGGCCCCCATGCACCGCGGCGCGGCCGGGGCGGGGGCGCTCAACGGGGCGCTGCAGGAGGCGCTCACGCCCTTCCGGGAGGGGATGCCCGAACGCCGCTACGGCGGGCGGGTCTTCCGCGTCGGCGACAAGGTCACCCAGTTGCGCAACAACTACGACAAGGGCGTGGCCGGCGTCTTCAACGGCACCGTCGGCGTGGTGACCGCGATCATTCCCGAGGACCACAAACTGACCGTCCTGACCGACGAGGACGAGAGCGTCGACTACAGCTTCGACGAACTGGACGAACTCGCCCACGCCTATGCCGTGTCCATCCATAGGTCACAAGGGTCGGAATATCCGGCGGTGGTGATTCCGTTGGCGACTTCCGCATGGATGATGCTGCAGCGGAACCTGCTCTACACGGCGATCACCCGGGCCAAACGCCTGGTCGTCGTGGTGGGGTCACGCCGGGCGCTCGGCCAGGCCGTCCGCGTGAAAGGCGCCGGACGCCGGCACACCGGCCTCACCCACCGGCTGCTCTGACCGGCCGCTCCACCCGGGGTCTTACTCCCAGGTCACGACCCGCTTGTCGCATCGCTACCGAATTGTGAGTCAAGTCAGCCGAAAGTGGCTCACAAGCCAGGTAAGCCCTAATAGGGTTTTGTACGCGCTTTGCCACTGTGGGGGAGTAGTTGTGAACAGCAAGACCAGTCGCTGGAAACTGCCTTTCGTCACGACCGCCGTCGTGATGACGGCAGTGCTGACGGCATGCTCGGGAGGGTCGACGCCGACGACGCCGGGGGGCGCCGGGACCGCGGAGGGCGGCGGCGACAAGCCGGCCGTGGCCGCGCCGACGCTGAAGGTGTCACCCGCGGAGGGCGCGGTGAAGGTCCGGCCCGACAAGAGCGTCGTGGTGGTGGCCGCCGGTGGCGCGCTCGACGAGGTGACCGTCCAGTCGCGGGGCGTCCAGGTCGAGGGCGAGTTCGACGCCACCCGCACCAAGTGGACCTCCAGCAAGCCGCTCAAGCCCTCCACCACCTACACGGTGTCGGCCAAGGCGACCGGCGCGGGCGGCCCGGCCGCGCTGACCAGTGAGTTCACCACCCTCAAGCCCAAGCGGGAACTGGCCGTCATCGACATCACGCCCGGCATCAAGGGCGAGACCGTCGGCGTCGGCATGCCGATCACCGTCACCTTCAACAACGACGTCACCAACAAGGCCGCCGTGGAGTCGGCGCTGGTCGTGGAGTCGCAGAAGAAGGCCGTCGGCGCCTGGCGGTGGATCTCCGACCGCGTCGTCATGTACCGCACCGCTAAGTACTGGCCGGCCCACCAGAAGGTCGTCTTCAGCGCCGACCTGGCCGGGGTGCGCGGAGCGGGCGACATGTGGGGCACCAAGTCCTACACCCAGACCATCAAGATCGGCGCCTCGCAGATCGCCAAGGTCGACACCCGCACCCACCAGATGGTCGTGCGCGTCGACGGCAAGGTGAAGCAGCGGATGCCGATCAGCGCCGGCAAGGGCGACACCCGCGAGTACACCACCACCAGCGGCATCCACCTGACGATGTCCCGGCACAACCCCGAGATCATGATCTCGCCCGGCAAGAAGGAGGGCGATCCCGGCTACTACAAGGAGATCGTCAACCACGCGGTGCGGATCTCCAACTCGGGCGAGTACGTCCACTCCGCGCCGTGGTCGGTCGGCTCGCAGGGCCGCGCCAACGTCAGCCACGGCTGCATCAACGCCGGCCCGGTGCAGGCCAAGTGGTACTACGACAACTTCCAGCGCGGCGACATCGTCGACATCGTCGGCACCGACCGCGAGCTGGAGTGGAACAACGGCTGGGGCTTCTGGCAGATGTCGTTCGCCAAGTGGAAGAAGGGCAGCGCCCTGGAGGCGTGACCGGAGGCCTAACGGACCCCTAGCTGCATCAGGAGAAACACCCCGGCGAACTTGATCACCACGACGCTGATCACGATGCAGAAGACGATGAAGGCGGGCCGGTGCTCGAAGTGCCTGCCCTCCTTCAGCGGCGGCCGCTTGGCGACGCGGTCGGCGATCCGCTCTTCGAGGGGCTTACGCGCGAACATGACCCCAACGTTACCCGTAGCCGCCACTATGGGGCGGTGAAGGTCCACCACCTCAACTGCGGCACGATGCGCCCCCCGGGCGGTTTCACCCTCGTCTGCCACTGCCTGCTCCTGGAGACCCCGCGCGGCCTGTGCCTGGTCGACACCGGCTTCGGCCGGGGAGAGGCGGCCTTCGGCGCGCTCCCCGGCTACTACCGGCGGCTGGTCCGCCCGGCGCTGGCGCAGGAAGAGAGCGCCCACCACCAGGTGACCGCGCTGGGCCATGATCCGCGCGATGTCCGCGACATCGTGGTGACCCACCTGGACGTCGACCACGCGGGCGGCCTGCGTGACTTCCCCTGGGCGCGCGTCCACCTCCACGCCGCCGAGCACGCCGCCGCCACCCGGCCCGCCCGGCCCGCCGACCGGAACAGATACCGGGCCCGCCAGTGGGAGCACGGCGTCGACTGGATGACCTACGACGACCGCGGCGGCGACACCCTGTTCGGCCTGTCGGCCATCCGCCCCCTGCACGACCTGCCCGGCCTGGCCCTCATCCCCCTGGCCGGTCATTCGCGCGGCCACTCGGGCGTGGCCGTCGACACCGGCGACGGCTGGCTCCTGCACGCCGGGGACGCCTACTGGTTCCACGGCGAGGTCGCCCCCCGCCCCCACTGCCCCCTCGCCCTGTCCCTCACCCAGCGCCTGATCGCCGACGACCACCGGGCGCGCACCGAGAACCTGTCCCGCCTGCGCGACCTGCCGGCGGAGGTACGCCTGTTCAGCGCCCACGACCCGCACGAACTGGACCTGGCCCTCACCTAGTTACGATGGGCAGGCGCACGCAGGGCGCCGCCGATCCGCGGGAAGGGCCGAGCCCACCTGAGATTCACCCCACAGCCCGGCCCGACCTCTTTTCCGGCCTGATCACCGCGGATGCCAGGCCCGAGGAATCGAGGTTCCGGTGCCCATCGACCGCCTGCCCGACAACCCCAGCCTGGAGCACCTCCGCAAGCAGGCCAAAACCCTCCTCCAGCACGTGAGAGCGGGCGCCCCCGAGGCTCTGGGACTGCTCGCCGAGTTCCACCCCCGCCCCCCGCAGACGGCCAGGCTGGCGGACGCCCAGCTGGTCACCGCCCGCAGGTACGGCTTCGCGAGCTGGCCCCGCCTGAAGGCCCACCTGGACACGGTGGCGCGCTACTCCCGCTCCCCCCACCGGGTGGAGGCGAGCGCGGAGCTCCCGCAGGAGTTCCTGCGCCTGGCCTGCCTCACCTACGGCGCCGACCATCCCGGCCGGACCGGCGGAGCCGACCTGCTGCTGGCCCGCCACCCCGACCTGGCCACCGCGACCGTCTTCACCCTGGCCGCCACCGGCTCGGCCGACGCCCTCGCCGGCCTTTTGGCCGCGAACCCGGCGCTCGCCCGCACCCAGGGCGGCCCCTTCGGCTGGGAGCCCCTGCTCTACCTGGCCTACGCCCGCCTCGCCGCTCCGGGCCGTCCCGTGGAGGCGGCCCGGCTGCTGCTGGAGCACGGCGCCGACCCCGACGCCGGGTTCCTGTGGGACGGCCTGACCTCCCCGTTCACCGCGCTGACCGGCGCGTTCGGCGGCGGCGAAGGCGACCAGCCGCCCCACCCGGAAGGGCCGGCGCTGGCCCGGCTGCTGCTGGAGCACGGCGCCGACCCCAACGACGCCCAGACCCTCTACAACCGGGGCCTGGGCGGCACCTTCTCCGACGACGCCGCCCACCTGCGGCTGCTCCTGGAGTTCGGCCTGGGCCGCGACCGGGGCGGCCCGTGGCGGGCGCGGCTCGGCCCCACGCTGCCCTCTCCCCGGCAGCTGCTGCGCGAGGAGCTGGCCACCGCCGCCCTGCGCGGCGGCCCCGCCCGCACCCGGCTCCTGCTCGCCCACGGCGTCGAGGCCGACGGCCGGGGACAGCACCCGGCCTTCGGCGGCCGCACCCCCTACGAGCTGGCGCTGCTCAACGGCCACACCGAGGTCGCCGAGCTGCTGGCCGCCGCGGGCGCCTCAGCGCGTCTGGAGGGGATGGAGGCCTTCGTCGCCGCGTGCATGCGCGCCGACGCCGCCGCCGTGGCCGCCCTGGGTCCCGCCCTGCTGGCGCGGGCCCTGGCCGACCACCCGGAGCTGATCAACCGGGCCGCCGGGCAGCGCAAGACGGCGGCCGTGTCGCTCCTGGCGGACCTGGGCTTCGACGTCGACCACCTGCACGCCTCGACCCCGCTTCACGACGCCGCCTGGAACGACGACGTGGAGACGGCGGCCGCGCTGCTCCGCCTCGGCGCCGACCCGACGATCAAGGACACCCGTTTCGGCGCCACGCCCCTCGGCTGGGCCGAACACGGCGGCAGGCACCGGGTGGCGGCCCTCCTGCGTGACCGCGCGACCCGCTGACCGGTCGTCGTCGCGGCGTCGCCCTGGCGCGGCCGGTGGCCGCCGGATGCGGCGCGGTCCGGCGGCGGCGGGCGGCGCCGGGGCGGGCGGAGCCGTAACGGAAGCGCGCCTTTCGAGGCCTCAGCGCAGGGCGGCGCCGAGCGGGGTGTCCTCGGCCGGGTCCAGCAGCGGGTCCAGGACGATCGGGAGCTGGGACATGAAGCGCGGCCGGGTGCCGTGGTGGGTCTGGGCGGCGTGCACGAGCAGCGGGTGGCAGATGTAGACGTCGCCCGGCTCGCCGGTGGCGTGGGCGAGGGGGCGGTGGCGGCTGACCTCCTCCAGCGCGGCGGCGCTGGCCATCAGGTCGGCTTGGTCGTCGCCCAGAAGGGCGGCGACGTCGCGCTGGGAACCGGCGCGGATGCGGGTGGGGGCGTCGTCGGGGCCGACCTCGGAGAACAGGGTGAGCAGCAGCAGGCTGCGCGACCGGACCGCGATCTTCGACCAGTCGGGGCCGGAGTTGAGGTCGATGTGCCAGCCGGTGTCCCCGGCGTCGGGCCGGTCGGGGAAGCGCACCGGGATGTTGCCCAGGGTGGTGCGCCCGCCCCAGCGGCCCGGCCCGGCGATCTGGTCCAGCGCCCCGGCCAGCCGGGGGGAGCCGATCATCTGGCCGAAGGGCCCGAACCCGGCGTGGTCGGCGGTCCAGACGACCGGCTGGGTCCAGCCTGCCGGGTCGTCGGGGGACAGGCCGATCTGCTGCCACAGGATGGCGCGGGCGGCGTCGGCGACCTCACGCGGGACGATCGCAGGCAGTTTCAGGAAGCCGTCGCGGGCGAAGGCGTCGAGGTCGGCGGGGGTGAAGGGCGGGGTCATGGGTCACTTTCCGGTGAGCAGCGGGAGGGCGGGGAAGGTGTGGTCGCGCCAGAGCAGGCGCGAGGCCTCCTCCGGGTAGGGCAGGAGCGCCGGGGAGGCGTCGAAGACCTGGGTGAGGCGGCGGCCGTCGTAGGCGGGCCAGCCGGGGTCGCCGGTGGCCGCGAACGCCGTCCACGCCCGGCGCATCCGCGCCGACAGCGCCTGGGCCTCCGGTGAGGGTTCGCCGATGAGCATCGCGGTCTGGCCGCTTGCCAGGTTGCCGAACACCAGCGGCACGTCCAGGCCGTGGCAGGCGCCGAGCGCGCCGCCCATCCCGGGGGCGGGCCAGGTCAACTCGAACAGGTGGGCCCGGCCGCCGCCGGCGGTCTGCGCCTCGGCCAGGTGCAGGCTCGGCATCCGGAACAGCCAGTCGCCGTTGACGAGCTCATACAGCTCCTCGTCGGTGGCGTGCGGGAACGCCGCCCGGTAGTCGCCCGGCGCCAGCACCGCCAGCGCGGTGTCGGCCTGTTCGCGGGTGACCTGGCCCAGGACGCCGTCGATGAGGCTGAACAGCCGGTGCTCCTCGCGGGTGTGCCCGGCCAGCAGCGGGATGTCGCGGGCGGCCCCGGCGGCCAGCGCCTCCCACGGCGTGCACGGCAGGACCTCGCCGTCGACGACCGGCGCGAACGGGATCGGCCGGTAGGTGATCCGCCCCCACTCCTTCGAACGGTGGGTCATCTTGGCGAAGACGGCGTCCCCGGCGGCGGGCAGCAGGTCCGGCTCCACCGCCGCCAGGTCCGCCGCCGTGGGGGCCACGCCGAGTTCGGCGGCGAACGCGGCGGCCAGGTCGGCGGCCAGGGCGGGGGAGAAGAACGTCCCGGGGACGCTCTGGGCGATCGCCCGGTGCAGCAGCCCGGCGGCGCGGGGCATGGCCAGCAGCGCGGCGACCGACCCGCCGCCCGCCGACTGGCCGAACACCGTGACGTTGCCGGGGTCGCCGCCGAACGCGGCGACGGCGTCGCGGACCCATTCCAGCGCGGCGACCTGGTCGAGCAGCCCCCGGTTGGCGGGCGCGCCGCCGATGTGGGCGAACCCCTCGACGCCGTGGCGGTAGTTGAGGGTGACCACGACGGCGCCGGTGGCGGCCAGGTGGGCGGCGTCGTAGTCGGGCAGGCCGGAGTGGCCCATGGCGTAGCCGCCGCCGGGGATCCACACCATCACCGGCAGCCGGGCGGCCGGGTCGGGGGTCCAGACGTTGAGCGTCAGCCAGTCGTCCCCGCCGTCGCCGCCGCCTGTGGCCAGGACCCCCGACTGCGGGGGCGGCGGCCCGAAGGCCAGGGCGGGGCGCACCCCCTCCCAGGCCGGGACGGGGTGGGGCGCGGCGAACCGCAGCGCCCCCACCGGCGGCTGGGCGAACGGGACGCCGCGGAAGACCGCCAGGCCCGCCTCACGGGTGCCGCTCAGGACACCGGAGGGGGTGCGGACGTGCGCTGTGTTCGCCATGCGGCCGAGAATCCCAGCGCGCTACGCGGGCGGGCAAACCATTTAGGGCCACTTCGCCTACACGAGGGTGAGCTGACGGTCGGGGGAGCGGCGGCGTCTCCACTGCTTGGAGGTCCGGCCGATCCCGTAGGCCGCCGCCAGCGCCTCGACCTGCGCGGTGATCCGCGCCCGGTAGTCGGCGGGCGTCACCGGCCCGCCGCCGTAGAGTTCCTCGTAGCGGGGCACCAGCCCCGGATGCTCCCGGCCGAGCCAGCCCAGGAACGCCTCGCGGGCCCCGGCCGGCAGCCGCAGCACGCCGGGGACCAGGGACACCGCGCCCGCCTCGGCCGCCCGCCGGACCGTCGCCTGCAGATGGTCGCCCGAGTCGGTGATCAGCGGCAGGATGGGCGCCATCAGCACTCCGCACGGCACCCCCGCCTCGTTCAGCGTCGCGCAGATCTCCAGCCGCCGCTGCGGGGAGACCCCGCCGGGTTCCAGGCCGCGCCGCAGCCGGTCGTCGACGAACCCGACCGACACCGCCACCGACACCCGGGTCACCTTGGCGGCCTCGCGTAACAGCGGCAGGTCACGCAGGACGAGCGGGCTCTTGGTCAGCACCGTGAACGGGTTGGCGGCGTCGGCCAGCGCCTTGATGACCTTCGGCATGAGCTGGTAGACCTCTTCGACGCCCTGGTAGCAGTCGCCGTTGAGCCCCAGCGCGACCGGCTCGCCCCGCCAGCGGGCCGCGCCCAGCTCCCGCCGCAGCCGGTCGGCCAGATCGGTCTTCACCACGATCTTGGTGTCGAAGTCGTCGCCGGTGTCGAGCCCGAGATAGCGGTGGCCCTTGCGCGCGGCGCAGTAGCGGCAGCCCGTGCGGCAGCCGCGGTAGGGGCTGACCGCCCACGCGTAGGGCAGTTCGGCCGCGGCCGGGACGGCCTCGATCGCGGTGCGGGCGGCCACCTCGTAGCAGGTGATGTCGCCGAACTCGCGGGTGATGGCCTGCCGTTCGACCCGGGGGCGCGCGGGCCCGGCCTCGTGCAGGGTGGGTGCGTCCCAACGCATACCGCACAGTAGAACACGCATTCGACCCCCTTCGCCAGTCGGACGCGCGCACCGATAACGTGTCACAAAAGGTGCAAAGAACGTGAAAGGAACAGCTGTGGCGTGGATTTTCCTGGCGGGAGCCATCGTGTCCGAGGTGCTCGCCACGACCGCGCTGAAACTCAGCAACGGCTTCTCCCACAAACTCTGGTCGGTCGTCGTGGTGGTCGGCTACGTCGCCTCCTTCGCGCTGCTGTCACGGGCGCTGAAACTCCAGATGCCCGTCGGCGTCGCCTACGCCGTCTGGGCCGGCGTCGGCACCGCCGTCATCGCGACCATCGGCGCGCTGTTCCTGGGGGAGACCATGACCCTGGTCAAAGCGGGCGGCATCGCCCTCATCATCAGCGGGGTCGTGCTGCTGAACCTGTCGGGAGGGCACTGACGTAGGGTCGAGGTGTGATCTTCCATCTCGCGCTGGCCTCCGACTGGGCCCACGCCCAGCCCGACGGGGAATACCGGATCTCCACCCGGGGACGCACCCTGGAACAGGAGGGCTTCATCCACGCCTCCCGCGACCTGCCCCAGGCCCGCGCGGTGGCGGCCCGCTTCTACGCCGACGTCACCGAGCCGCTGCTGCTCCTGCACATCGACGAGACCCGCCTGCAGGTCCCCGTCGTCCTGGAGACCCCGCCCGGCTCGGCCGAGGAGTTCCCCCACATCTACGGCCCGCTCCCGATCCCGGCCGTGGCCGCCGTGACCCCGTTCACCATCTGACAAGCTCTTCTTCCGTTACGGCTCCCGCCTGCCGCGGCCCCGGCCGCCGCCCCGGCCCGCGCCCGCGACCGGCGCCGACCGGCCGCGGGAGCGGGCCCCGCGACGGCTCTCACTCCTCGAAGGCCACCGCGCCGGCCTCATAGGCCACGATCGCCGCCTGAACCCGGTTGGCCACCCCCAGCCGGGTCAGGATCGCGCTCACATACGTCTTCACGGTCCCCTCCGTCAGCCGCAGCGACCGGGCGATCGCCTGGTTCGACAGCCCCGCCCCGACCAGCTCCAGCACCTCCCGCTCCCGCGGCGTCAGCCCCGCCACCCGCCCGCGCGCCGCCGCCGCCCGCCCCGAGTCGCGGTTGTTCAGCTCGGCGATCACCCGCGCCGCCACCTTCGGCGACAGGTAGGCCGCCCCGCCCGCCACGGCGTGGATCCCCGCCAGCAGCTCCCGCGGATCACCCGACTTCAGCAGGAACCCGCCCGCCCCGACCTTCAGCGCCCGGGCGATGTACTCGTCCTCACCGAACGTCGTCAGCATCACCACCCCCGTCGCCGGAGCCAGCCGCCGGATCTCGGCGGCGGCCGCCAGCCCGTCCAGGACCGGCATCCGGATGTCCATCAGCACCACGTCGGGCCGGTGCGCCAGCGCCCCCGCCACCGCCTGGCGCCCGTCGCCCGCCTCGGCCACCACGTCGATCCCCGCATCGGCGTCCAGGATCGCCCGCACCCCCGCCCGGATGAGCATCTCGTCATCGGCCAGCAGCACCCTGATCGTCGCGGCGCTCACGCGGGCGCCTCGTCGGGGATCCCGGCGGTGATCTCGAACATGCCGCCCTCGGCGCGGGCCTGGAAGGTCCCCCCGGCCAGCCGCACCCGCTCCGACAGCCCGACCAGCCCCGTCCCCGGCCGCGCCCCCTCCGCCCCCGGCCCCGCGTCGTTACGCACCGTCACCATCACCTGTCCCTCCCGCCGATCCAAACGGACTGCCACCGGCGCGCCCGGCGCGTGCTTGGCCGCGTTCGTCAGCCCCTCCTGCACCACCCGGTAGGCCGCCCCCAGCGGATCACCGCCGTCGGCGTCACCGTCCAGGCTCACCGTCATCCCCGACGCCCGCGCCCGCTCCACCAGACCCGCGATCCCGCCCGCCCGCGCATGCGGCAGCAGGCTCACCGGCTCGTCCTCGGCCCGCAGCATCCCGATCACCCGCCGCAGCCGCTCCGTGGCGTCCCCCGCCGCCTCCCGCAACCCCGCCGCCGCCTGCCGGTGCCGGGCGGGCAGATCGGCCGCCATCTCCATCGCCCCCGCCCGCAACGCGATCAACGCCAGCTCATGCCCCAGCGAATCGTGCACGTCCTGCGCGATCCGCGCCCGCTCCCGCAACCGCGCCTGCTCCTCCACCATCAGCCGCTCCCGCACCCGCCCCCGGCGGCGGTGCCGGGCACTGCGCCCCACCGCCCACGGCAGCGCACTGCAGATCACCACCCCCGACAACCCCGACACCCACACGTTCGGCTCCAGCGACGGCGCCGGACCCAGCGTCGAGACCGCCGCGCACACCCCCCCGACCACCACGATCACCCCGTACAGCAGCACCGCGGGCCGCGCCCGCTCCATCCGCGCCCCCGCCAGATAACTCAGCGTGATCACCGCCGGGGTGAAACCGTTCAACGGCCCGATCTTCGCCGAATGGTTCATCGGCCACAGCTGCACCGTGGCCAGCGCCTCACTGGAGGCCCACGGCCCCATCACCAGCGCGATCACCAACGCCACCAGCGGACGCGCCCGCGCCACCCCCACCGCGACCGCCAGAACCAGGCACCCCGCCGCCACGGCCACCACCAGCGTCCCGCCCGCCTGCGGCCGCCAGTCATAGGGATTGACCGGCGCCAACACCACCGGCACACACAACACCAGCCACAACGGCACATCACTCAGACGCGGCACCCGGGACACCCCAGCACGCTACCGCCGCCCCCACCCACCGGCCTCATCCCCAGGTC
>NZ_BBXG01000034.1 GCF_001570605.1 Herbidospora cretacea
CGCAGGCCCCGGCCCCGGCCGCCGCGGCTCCCGCCGCTCCGGCCGCCGCGCCGGCGCAGCAGGTGCCCGCCCCGGCGCCGATCCAGGTCGACACGACCCTGCGCGGCACCACCCAGAAGATGTCCCGCCTGCGCAAGGTCATCGCCGACCGCATGCTGGAGTCGCTGCAGACCACGGCCCAGCTGACCACGGTCGTCGAGGTCGACGTGACCCGCATCGCGCGGCTGCGCGACCGGGCCAAGGGCGCGTTCGAGGCCCGCGAGGGCGTCAAGCTGTCGTTCCTGCCGTTCTTCGCGCTGGCGGCGGTCGAGGCGCTCAAGGTCCACCCCAAGCTCAACGCCGTGATCAACGACGAGACCAGCGAGGTGACCTACCACGACGTCGAGAACCTCGGCATCGCGGTCGACACCGAGAAGGGCCTCATCGTCCCGGTCGTGAAGGGCGCCGGCGACCTCAACATCGCCGGGCTGGCCCGCAAGATCGCGGATCTGGCCGAGCGCACCCGCACCAACAAGATCAGCCCCGACGACATCGCCGGCGGCACCTTCACGCTGACGAACACGGGCAGCCGCGGCGCCCTGTTCGACACCCCGATCCTGAACAAGCCGCAGGTCGGCATGCTCGGCACCGGTGGCGTCGTGAAGCGTCCGGTCGTCGTCGACTCGCCCGAGGGCGAGGTCATCGCGGTCCGTTCCATGGTCTACCTGGCGCTCACCTACGACCACCGCCTGGTCGACGGCGCCGACGCCGCCCGCTTCCTGACGACGGTCAAGCGCCGTCTCGAGGAGGGCCGCTTCGAGAGCCAGCTGGGCCTCGCGTAACCGTTTCCCCCGGAACCCCGTCAGGCGCCGCCTGGCGGGGTTCCGCGCGTTTCCGGCAGGAAGACTTCCCTCCGTTACGGCTCTCGCCCACAGCGGCCCCGGCCACCGATTCCGCTCCGGTTCGTATCCGGCGCCATACCACCCGCTCCCGGCCGCTCGCCGCTACGCGCCGGGCGTTCGCCATCGGCCGTGACCCGGCGGACCGGGCGCGGCGGCGGGCGCAGGACACGGTCCGGGCCGGGAGCCTCGGGCGGGGTCGTGGTAGGCGGAGCCGTAACGGAGAAGAAGCCTTTTCGCGTTTTGAAGATGTCCTCGCCCGGTACGTCACCGAACGGGGGCGCGCTACGAAGGGGTAGTCATGAAGATCGCGGTGACCGGGGCCTCGGGCCTCATCGGGACGGCGCTGACCGCCTCCCTGCGGCAGTCGGGCCACGAGGTGCTCTCGCTGGTCCGCAACGAACCCAGAAGCCCCGGGCAGGTGCGCTGGGACCCGTCCGGAGGGGTCCTCGACCCGGCCGACCTGGCGGGGGTGGAGGCGGTGGTGCATCTCGCGGGCGCGGGGATCGGCGACCACCGGTGGACCGACTCCTACCGGCGGACGGTGCTGGAGAGCCGCAAGAAGGGCACCTCCACACTGGTCAAGGCGCTCAACGCGATGGACAAGCCGCCGTCGGTGCTGCTGTCGGGGTCGGCGGTCGGCTTCTACGGCGACACCCGCGACCGGATCGTCGACGAGACCGCGCCGCGCGGCGCCGGGTTCCTGGCCGACGTGTGCGGGGCGTGGGAGTCGGCGGCCCAGCCCGCGCGCGAGTCGGGCATGCGGGTGGTGACCCTGCGGACCGGCGTGGTGCTGTCGAAGCGGGGCGGGATGCTCGGGCAGATCCTGCCGCTCTTCCGCATCGGGCTGGGGGCGCCGCTGGGGTCGGGCGAGCAGTACCTGTCGTGGATCTCGCTGCCCGACTGGGTGAGCGCGGCGCGGTTCCTGCTCGGGGCCGACATCGACGGGGCGGTGAACCTGACCGCGCCCGAGCCGGTGACCAACAGGACCTTCACCAAGGAGGTCGCGGCGGCGGTGAAGCGGCCCACGATGCCGCTGGCGGTGCCGGGGTTCGTGCTGAAGACGGCGATCGGCGGGTTCGCCGAGGAGGGGATCCTCATGGGGCAGCGGGTGGTGCCCGCGCGGCTGACCGCGGCGGGGCATCCCTTCCAGTTCCCGACGATCAGAGAAGCCCTGGCAGACGCCCTGCGATGAGGGTGCCGGTCCCGTAGCATGGGCTCCCTCATTTTGCCGACGACACGGGAGTGATCCATGGGACGCAGCGGGCAGTCGCACATCGTCGCTATCGGGGGTGGATCGTTCCGGCCGACGGAGCGCTACGGGACGATGGAGGCCACCGGCCTGCTCCGCTACGTGCTCGACCTCACCGGCGTCGACCGGCCCAAGCTGGGCCTGATCGCCACGGCGGTCGGCGACTCCCCCGAGTGGCTGCTGAAGATGTACGACGCCTTCCGCGTCTTCGACGTCGACCTCAGCCACCTGTCGCTGTTCCCGATGCCCAACGTCGAGGACCCGCGCGAGTGGCTGCTGGAGCAGGACGCGGTCTACGTCAGCGGTGGCAGCGTGGCCAACCTGATGGCCCTGTGGCGGCTCCACGGCCTCGACGAGGCGATGACCGAGGCCTGGGAGAACGGCATCGTGCTGTCGGGCCAGAGCGCGGGCGCGCTGTGCTGGCACGTCGGCGGCAACACCGACTCCTTCGGCCCCACGCTGCGGCCGTGGGCCGAGGGGCTGGCGCTGCTGCCCTATTCGTGCGGGGTCCACTACGACAGCGACGAGCAGCGCCGTGACCTGCTGCACCAGTCGGTCGCCTCGGGTGAGCTGCCCGAGGGGTACGCCGCCGACGAGGGGGTCGCGCTCCACTACGTCGGGACCGAGTTCATCCAGGCCGTGACGGTCGAACCCGACGGTTACGCGTACCGGATCGAAAGAGATGGTGAAGAAGGGGTCAAGGAGTTCCGTATCGAACCACGGCGACTCGCGTCTACAGTTGACGTGTGAGGCTGGCGATCGTCCGACTTGGCGTCGATGTCCCCTATGAACAGGCCTGGAGCCTGCAGCGGGTCGTCCATCGGCGTCGGCTCGCCGACGAACTCCCCGATACGGCCCTTCTCCTCGAACACGCGCCGGTCTACACGGCCGGCAAACGCACCCGCCCGCAGGACCGGCCGTCCGACGGGACCCCCGTCATCGACGTCGACCGGGGCGGCAACATCACCTGGCACGGCCCGGGGCAGCTCGTCGGCTATCCGATCGTGAAGATCGACGACATCATCGCCTACGTCCGGCTCCTCGAAGAGGTCCTGATCCAGGTGTGCGCCGACTTCGGCGTGGTCGCCGGGCGGGTCGAGGGGCGGCCGGGGGTCTGGGTGCGCGGCGAGGCCCACCACGGCATCCCCGACCGGCGCCTGGGCGCGATCGGCATCCGGGTCGAGCGCGGCGTGACGATGCACGGCTTCGCCCTCAACTGCGCCAACGACCTGAGCTGGTTCAACCGGATCGTGCCCTGCGGCATCCCCGACGCGGGGGTGACGTCCCTGTCGGCCGAGACCGGGCGGCGCATCACCGTCGACGAGGTGATCCCCTTCGCGGAGAAACGACTCGGAGTGGCGTTCGGCGCCGAGCCGGTGTCCATGTTCGAAGAGGAATTGCTGGGGCGACGGCAATAACGCATTCGAATTGGAACCCCAGGTGACCGTGTTCCGTGCCTAGACTGCGATCATGACGAACGGCGAACCTCGTCCGGACGCGATGCTGGACCACCTGATCGCCGTGCTCTCCCAGCTCACCACCGAAGACCCGCCGAGCGACCCGCAGGCGGCCGAAGCCCGCGCGATGCTGGAGCTCGGCATCGACGTGGCCTACCTCGACGACCCGGAGGGCGCGGCGAAGGCCGCGGAATGGCTGCAGCAGCGGGTCAAGCTCATATTGGGGCAGTTGGAGGAATGCCGGCTGGGATTCTCCGGCCCGAATGAGTAGCGGGCTACTCAAGCCACCCGGCCGAAAGAGCACGACCGTCGGGGTATGCCGACCCGTACCCTCCGGGTGTTCCTGGCCCTGTTGCTCACGATGTCCGGGATCACCCTTCTCACCGCACCAGCACGAGCGGCGACCACCCAGCCGCTCACCGTCCGCGTCCTCCTGGTCTCCTGCGTCGCCGACTGCGACGAGGCCGGGCTGGAGGCTCTCGGCGAGTCCACGCCCGACTTCTACGCCGAGATCACCTATGCCGGGTTCCCCGTGCACACCACGCCTCGCGCGCCCGACGACCAGGTGCAGATCGCGCCGTTCTGGACGCTGACCCGGGACGTCCCCACGACCGTCGTCGAGCAGGAGATCTCCGTCCTCGTCAAGGACCACGACTCGACCTCGGGTGACGACTGGGCCGACACCTCGCCGCGCGCGGGCGACCCGTTCACCCGGTTCAAGGTCAACATGATCAACGGCAAGGTGACCGGCGACCTGACCGGGACCGGCTGCGTGACCGGCAACGGCGAGCCCGGCGGCGGTATCTTCGGCGCCGATCCGAAGCCGTCGGTGCAGCTGTGCCTCGACATCACCCCCGGCCCGGGGTTCGACGGCGACGGCGACGGGTTCTCCGACTGGGAGGAGTACCGGGGCCGCGACTTCGACGGTGACAACGTCGTCGACATGACGCTCCCGGACGCCGACCCCAAGCGCCGCGACCTCTACGTCGAGGTCGACTACATGGCCGGCCACAAGCCCGAACCGGGCGCCCTCACCGACGTCGAGAACGCCTTCGACATCGCCCCGATCACCAACGCGCAGACCGGCGAGACCGGGATCAACCTGCACCTGCTCCTGGACGAGGAGGTGCCCAAGGCCGAGGAGATCGACTTCGGCGACTACTCCGACGCGGCGGCCCGCCCGGCGGGCGCCTACGACGACTTCGACGACGTGAAGTCGGGCAGCCCGGCCAAGCCCTGCGGCGCCGGCAACACCGCCCACTTCATGACGGTCGCCGACCGTAACAGCGCCCACTGCCAGGACATCCTGAGCTTCAAGCGGCAGAAGTTCCGCTACGGGCTGTTCATCGACCAGATGACCGGCGGCGGCACCGTGTCGGGCCGGGCCGAGCTCCACGAGCGCGGCGGCAACGACTTCGTGGTCTCGCTCGGCGGCTGGGCGAACTTCGACGGCGTCGGCGGCAAGCAGAACGCCGAGGCCAGCACGTTCCTGCACGAACTGGGCCACACCCTGGGCCTGGGACACGGCGGCCGCTACGACAACGGCACCGTCGACGTGATCAACTGCAAGCCCAACTACCAGAGCGTCATGAACTACATCTGGCAGTTCAACCAGTACGACGCCGGCCGCCCGCTCAGCTACTCCCGGCTCGTCGGCTCGACGCTGGTGGAGAACGACCTCGACGAGACCCGCCAGCCCGGCATCAGCGGCCTGGTGCGGGACGTCTTCCACACCACCCCGAACCCGAAGGGCGACGTCGACGGCAACGGGATCCTCGACGACATGGTGTGGAACCGGTCCGACCCGCAGCAGAAGATCGACTGGAACGAGGACGGCGACAGGCTCGACGATCCCGTCACGATGAACATCAACCGGTTCCCGTGGCTGGGCTCCGACTGCGGCTTCGCCAAGGTCGACGAGACGATGCTCGGTCACACCGACTGGGACCGCCTCGTCTACGACTTCACCTCCAGCCCCCGCTTCTCCGACGGCGCCCACGGGCCGATGCCCGACGAGCTCGACTACGCCGAGGTGACCCGCAGCGCCACCGCCGACGTCAAGGCGGCCCTGTCGTTCGACAAGGCGCAGGCCGCGCCGGGTGAGACGGTCATCGCGACGGCCAAGCTCACCAACCAGGGCGCGGTGGAGTCGCAGGACACCACCGTGACCGTCGACGGCGCGACCCGGCAGCTCCTCCCGCTGGGCGGGGCGACGGAGACGTTCACCTCGACGGTGCCCTGCGACGCGGCCGACGGTTCGGTCCGGACGTCCACCGCGACGGTCTCGGCCTCCAACGAGGACGCGGCCCTGCGCGGCGACAACACGGCCACCGCGAGCTACACCGTCAAGGCGCCCAAGGTCACCACGAGCGTCACCGCCACCCCTTCGGTGAAGGCGGGTGAGGCGATCACCTACACGGTGACGTACAAGAACGTCGGGTCGTCGACCGCGAGCGGCGCGAAGCTGACCTTCACCCCGCCGCCGGGCGTCCACTACACCGGGCCGCTGACCTGGAACCTGGGCGACCTGGCCGCCGGGCAGCAGGGCACGGTCAGCCTCACCGGGCGGCCGAGCCTGCTCACCGAGGCGGGCACGCTCACCGGGTCGGCGAAGGTCGCCTACGGGTCCAACGCCTGCGCGTACGAGGCGGCGGGGTCGGCGTCGACCACGGTCACCGTGCAGCCGCCGAGCCGCGACCCGATGCTCCCGGCGCTGTGGGCGCTGCGCGGCGACCTGCAGACGGCGGAGGTGCTGGCCCGGGTGCAGGCCACCGACCAGCGCTACGACGCCAACGCCGACGGCACGCTCAGCCGCCAGGAGACGGGGTCGGCGTTCCTGCTGCCGGTGCTCCAGCCGAGACAGCTCAGGTCGGAGATGCTGGCCACCCTGCTGAACCTGAGCACCCGGCGGATCAACGCGAACACCAAGGTCCAGACGATCACCATCAGGAGGCTCGGCCTGAACACGGTCGGGGACGCGGTCAGGTATGCCCAGGCCACCCTCGCCCTGCCCCCATCGCTGCAGAACACGATTCGTTACACGGACGCCACATTGGCGCTCACGGAAATCAATTCCGGTATCGCTGAACGCTATTGACCCAGGGCCGCGCGGGCGCCCCAAAGGCGCCCGCGTTTCCCTTTGTTTACATCACGCCGGAAACTAACTATCTTGCTCCATCATGGGCGGCGCCATGGGGCGCTCCCGTCGCGTTCGGGGGCGCTGAACGTCGCTCTGAACGAGACGAGAGCCATGGGTTTCAATCGTGACACCATCAGGTCGAAGGCGTTCTCCCTCCTCGTCGTGCCCCTTCTCGCCCTGACCGCCGTCTGGGCCTACGTCGCGGTCACCTCGGTCGCCGAGGCCACCGGCCTGTTACGGTCCGGCGAGCGTTACACGGCATATCTGCGCCCCGTGGAGGACCTCTGCGACGCCCTGCGGCAGGAGCGCCGGTTCAGCGTCGCCTCGCTCCGCGACGCGCGCGTGAGCGCGCGGGAGTACCTGTCCGAACGGCGCGCCGAGACCGACCGGGCGGTCGCCGCCTTCCGCGAGGCGACCGCGAAGCAGGACCCGGCCGGCCTGCCGGGCACCACCCCGCTGCTGCTGGCCCGGCTCGACGGCCTCACGGCCGTGCGGGGCTCGGTCGACGGCGGCGTCTCGACCGCGGTGACCACGGTCAGCGTCTACAGCGACCTCGTCGACGATGTCCACAACTTCATCCCCAGCCTGGCCAAGGACGGCGGGCTAACCCCTGAGCAGTACTCGCAGGTCCGGTCGCTGAACTCGCTCGACTTCGGGCTCGACCTGCTGGCCCGCGAGCAGAGCCTCATCGGCTACGCGATCGCCGACGAGAACCTGGCCCCGTCGATACACGCCTCCTTCCTCGAACTGGTCATCAGCCGCCGGTTCCTGCTGCGCAACGAGACGGCCGCGCTCGACCCCGACCTGCGGGCCGAGCTGGAGCAGTTCTACGCCACGCCCCTCTACAGCGCGCTGACCGAGGGCGAGAACCGCATCGCCGCGTTCGTACCGACCGACGGGGAGCTCCCCTACAGCCTGCAGCAGTGGCTCAAGACCGGTACCGAGGTCACCGCCAAGGTCGACGGCCTGACCGGCGCGGCGATGGACCGGGCGCTCGGCGCGGCCGGGCAGCGGGTCAGCGCGATCCTGTGGCAGACCGCCCTCATCACCGGGCTCGGCCTGGTCATCGTCGTCGTGTCGGTGCTGATCTCGGTCAGGTTCGGCCGCCGCCTGGTCCGCGAGCTCGGCGACCTGGAGCTGACCGCCGTCGACGTGGCCCGCTCGCGGCTGCCCGACCTGGTCCGGCGGCTGCGCGCCGGCGAGTCGGTCGACCCCGCCGCCGAGACGCCGACCGTCGCCGAAGGGCGGACCGTCGAGATCAAAAACGTGTCCGGGGCGTTCAACCACGTGCTTTCGGAGGCCGTGCGGGCCTCGGTCGGGCAGGCGGAGCTGCGGCGGAGCATCGGCTCGGTGTTCCTCAACCTGGCCCGGCGCAACCAGTCGCTGCTGCACCGCCAGCTCTCGCTGCTGGAGGTCATGGAGCACCGGGTCGACGACCCGGCGACGCTGGAGGACCTGTTCCGGCTCGACCACCTGTCGACCCGCATGCGCCGCCACGCCGAGAACCTGATCATCCTGTCGGGCGCGGCCCCGTCCCGGCGGTGGCGGGAACCGGTCCCGATCTTCGATCTCGTCCGGGGCGCGGTCACCGAGGTCGAGGACTACACCCGGGTCGTGGTCCAGGAGATGCGGCACGCGCCGACCGTCCAGGGGCCGGCGGTCAACGACCTGATGCACCTGGTCGCCGAGCTGATCGAGAACGCGACCGTGTTCTCCCCGCCCGGGACCCGCGTGTACGTCCGGGGCGAGGCCGCCGCCAACGGCTACGCCCTGGAGATCGAGGACCGGGGCCTCGGGCTCGACCACGCCAAGCTGGAGACGCTCAACCGGCGGATCGCCGAACCGCCGGAGTTCGACCTGGCCGACAGCGAACGGCTCGGCCTGTTCGTGGTGGCCCGGCTGGCCGCCCGGCACGGCGTGCGGGTGCTGCTGCGGCGCTCCCCCTACGAGGGCGTGACGGCCATCGTGATGATCCCGCCCAGCCTGCTGGCGGTGCCGGAACGGCAGGTCAGCTACTTCGCCGAGACGGCTCCCCCGCCTCCGCCGGCGCCCGTCGCCCGGCCCGCCCCGGCGCCGCCGTCACCGGCGGCCCACGACGACTTCGACATGGAGGGCCTGCCCCAGCGGGTCCCCCAGACACACCTCGCGGCGCCTCTCCGGGGGGAAGCGCCGCCCAGAAGAGAACCACCCAGAAACGAAGCACAGGCCGACGAGGGCTCCGCCTCCGCCGAACGGCGGGCCGGTCTGATGACGTCCATGCAGCGCGGCTGGGAACGCGGCCGGCGCGAAACGGGGATTGGGAAGGACGGGCCACATGGCTGATCTCGGCAGGGAACTCGACTGGCTGCTCGACGACCTCGTCCGGCGGGTGCCCGGGGTGCTGAACGCGGTGGTGCTCTCCTCCGACGGGCTGGCGATCGGCGGGTCCCAGGGGCTCGACCGGGAGGACACCGAGCACCTGGCCGCCATCGCGGCCGGGAGCCACAGCCTGGCGCAGGGCGCGGGCCGCCGGTTCGGCGTCGGCGGCGTCCGGCAGACGATCACCGAGTTCGAGGGGGCGTTCCTGTTCGTCACCGCCGCCGGGGAGGGCGCCCGGCTGGCCGTCATGACCGGCCCGGACGCGGACCTGGGCGTGGTCACCTACGAGCTGACCATGCTCGTGAAGCGGGTCGGGGAGCACCTCAGCGCACGTCCAAGGGCGGTACATGGCCGCTGACGAGGACCCGGACCCAGGACCCCTGGTCCGGATGTTCGCCGTCACCGGCGGACGCGCCCGCGCGGTGGGTGAGGCCTTCGACGTGATCGCGGTCGTGACCACGATCGGCATGCCGTACGACCAGGCCGGCCTCTCCCCCGAGCACCTCGCCGCACTCCGGGTCGCCACCCGGCCCACCACCGTGGCCGACATCGGCACCCGGCTGCGGCTCCCCCTGAACATCACCCGCGTGCTGCTCAGCGACCTGCGGCGCGAGGGGCTGGTGTCGATCGAGGCTCCGGCGGCCACGGCCGGGGTCCTGAACGAGCGGATCTACCAGGAAGTGCTCAATGGACTACGCGCGCTCTGACCCGGACACGCTGGCGATCAAGATCCTGATCGCGGGCGGCTTCGGCGTGGGCAAGACGACCCTGGTCTCGGCGGTCAGCGAGATCCAGCCGCTGTCCACCGAGGAGCTGCTCAGCGACCGGGGCGCCCGGATCGACGACACCAGCGGCGTCGAGGGCAAGACGACGACCACGGTGGCCCTGGACTTCGGCCGGATCACCCTCCGCGAGGGCCTGTGGATCTACCTGTTCGGCACGCCGGGCCAGGACCGGTTCTGGTTCATGTGGGACGAACTGGCCATCGGGGCGCTGGGGGCGGTCGTGCTGGCCGACACCCGGCGTCTCGGCGACGCCTTCCCGGCGGTCGACTTCTTCGAGCAGCGGCGGATCCCGTACATGGTGGCGGTGAACCAGTTCGACGGGGCCCGCCGCCACGACCCGGCGGTGGTCCGGCGGGCGCTGGCCGTGCCGGGGCACGTGCCGCTCATGGTGTGCGACGCCCGGGACCGGGAGTCGGCCAAGGAGGTCCTGCTGACGCTGGTCCGGCACGCCAGGGAGATGTCCGCCGTGCGGGCCTGATTGCCCAAACGGGTCATGTCGGCCACAGGGCCTGACAGGCGCGCCGCGCCGTTTGCACAATGCTGACATGTCTCGCGTCCTGGCCGTTCTGGTCGCCGTCGTGGTGCACCTGCTCACCCACGCGTTCATCGTGCTCGGGATCCTGCTGATCGCGCGGACTCCCGGGTTCATCCTGACCTGGCTGATCGGGGGCTTCCTGATCGCGCTGGGGGTCATGGTCCGGCCCCGCCTGGGGCGGATCTCCCACGAGGCCGAGGTCCTCCCCGAGGCGTCGGCTCCCCACCTGCACGGCCTCGCCTCGCGGGTGGCCGCGGAAGCCGGGGTGCCCCGGCCGGTGGTGGCCGTCCACGACCTGGGCCTGGGCGCGACCTACGAACGGGTCGGGTTGAGGCGGCGGCCGGTGCTGACGATCGGGCTGCCCGTCTGGCTGGCGCTGTCGCCCTCGCTGCGGGTGGCCCTGCTGGCGACGGCCTGCGCGCACCACCGGTGGGACGACGGCCTGATCGTGAACGGGGCCAAGTCGACACTGGCCGAGGCCAGAGCGGCGCTGTTCGTGCTCGGCGGGAGCGAGGTCCGGCAGCGGGCCCACCTGGAGATGGCCATGACGCTGGGGGCGTGGGCGCCCAAGACCGGCTACGAGACGGCCTCCTGGTTGGGGCGGATGGTGGGCTGGATCATCGGATGGCCGGTGGTGCTGATGCAGGCCGTGCTGAACAGGCTGACGGAAGCGGGCAGAGCCCGCGCCGAGGCGCGGATCCTGGAGACCTCGGCGGCCGTCGCCGGCCCGGACGCCGTCGCCGAGCTCGCCGAGGTGATCACCACGCGGAGCTACCTGGCCCCGATGCAGTCGGCCGCGCTGCGCGGGGAGGACGTGGCCTCGATCCGCCTGGCGGCCCTCGACCGGGCGGCGGTCCGGGAGATGGTCAGCGGCGAGCCGGGCGCGCCGGTGACCGTGATCAGCGAGTCGGAGCAGATCGATCTGGAACTGCGCCCCCACTACGAGCGGGCGGTCAGGGGGCTCGGGCTGCTGTCCTGAGCGAGGGCATAAGCTGTCAAGGTGAGTGTTGCCCCTGATGGTCGTAAGCTCCTCCGCCTGGAGGTGCGCAACAGCCAGACCCCGATCGAGCGCAAACCAGCGTGGATCAAGACCCGGCTGAAAACGGGCCCTGAATACACCGAGCTGAAATCCCTCGTCCGCCGTGAGGGCCTCCACACGGTGTGCGAGGAAGCGGGGTGCCCGAACATCTACGAATGCTGGGAAGACCGCGAGGCGACCTTCCTGATCGGCGGCGACCAGTGCACCCGCCGATGTGACTTCTGCCAGATCGACACCGGGAAACCGGCCGAATACGACCGCGACGAGCCCCGGCGCGTGGCGGAGTCGGTCCAGCAGATGGGCCTGCGCTACGCGACCGTGACCGGCGTCGCGCGCGACGACCTGCCCGACGGCGGGGCGTGGCTCTACGCCGAGACCGCCCGGCAGATCCACTCGCTGCTGCCCGGCTGCGGCGTCGAACTGCTCGTGCCCGACTTCAACGGCAACGCCGACCAGCTCGCCGAGGTCTTCTCGGCCGAGCCGGAGGTGTTCGCCCACAACATCGAGACGGTGCCCCGCATCTTCAAGCGGATCCGGCCCGCCTTCCGCTACGACCGCTCGCTCGGCGTGATCACCACGGCCCGTGAGGCCGGCCTGGTGACCAAGTCCAACCTGATCCTGGGCATGGGCGAGGAGCGCGAGGAGGTCGTCCAGGCGATGCGCGACCTCCACGAGGCCGGTTGCGACCTGCTGACGATCACGCAGTACCTGCGGCCGACCCCGCGTCACCACCCGGTGGAGCGGTGGGTGAAGCCCGAGGAGTTCGTCGAGCTCCAGGCCGAGGCCGAGGCGATCGGCTTCGCCGGGGTGCTGTCGGGCCCGCTGGTCCGCTCGTCCTACCGGGCCGGGAAGCTCTACCAGCAGGCGATCGAGCAGCGCGCCCGCGCCTGAACCAGCCAAGAACACGGGTGGCTCGACACAGGCCGCTCTGCACAGGCCACTCGACATGGGCCGCTGAGCACGGGCAGGACGAAACGGCCGGGGATCAGTTCCCCGGCCGTTTCGCATTGGCGGCCGGTCGCGTGGCTACGGTCGCGTGTCCGGCGGCCAATCCCGGTCGGGCGCTTCCGCGCCCGAAATTTCGGCATATCGACGTTGTGGCCGGCCCGGCAGGCAGGCGCGTTCACGCCCGAGATTTCGGCTTTTCGATCCTGCTATGGGGTGATCTCCAGGTAGGAGACGCCGGGCATCGGGAGGTCGAAGGCGAGGCGGACGGTCGAGCCGCTGGTCGTCACGGGCGGGGTCAGTTCCTCCAGGACGTTTGCCCTCCGCAACGCCTCCCATTCCTCATCCGTCGGCCAATCGGCCTTTCCGTGCCAGTGGGCGCGGATGTTGGAGTGGCGTTCGTCGATGCGGTGGTGGCTGACGGTGTGGTCGCCCTCGCCCAGACCGGTGACGGTCAGGGTGACGGTGCGGGACAGGTCGGGGTCGCCGTCGGCCTTGGCCTGGTTGAGGGTGCCGTTCCAGGCCAGGACGCCGACCGTGCCGTCGTCGCGGCGGGCGGCCCAGACCTCCACTCCCCCGGCGTCGCCCTCGACCCTGGCGACGAGCTCCTCGTCGCCCAGCCGGTTGGCCAGCTCCAGCGCCCACCAGCGGGGTTTGCGCAGGTTGCCGACCGTCAGCAGGCCGAAGCCGCCGTGGAAGATCCTCGGCGGGCGGCCCAGCTCCTCGAAGTGGTCGGAGGCGACCCAGTGGGCCAGCGCCTCCAGCCGTCCGGCCGCCGACTTCATGCCGTGGAGCAGGAACGACGCGCCGAACGGGCCGTCGCCGATGCCGTGGAAGTGGGTCGGGGTGGGGCCCCATTCGGTCCACCAGATCGGGGTGCCCGCCAGGCCGTGGCGCTCCAGGGCGGGACGCCAGTCCAGGGGGGCGTTGCCGTAGGTGTGGGTGGAGACGAAGTCGACCGGGAGCCCCCGGGCGGCCAGTTCCTCGACCCAGCCGTTGGCGGCCGACGACGGGCCGCCCACCCGCAGCGAGGGGTGCACGTCCTTGACGGCGGCGGCGCTGATCTCGTACAGGCGGAAGTAGTCGTCCGGCGTGCCGGACCAGAAGACCTCCAGGTTCGGTTCGTTCCAGACCTCGAAGGCCCAGTGGTCGATCAGTTCCTGGAGGCCGTAGCGGTCGGCGCAGTGCTGGGTGAAGGCGCGGACCAGGTCGCCCCAGGCATCCCAGTCCTTCGGGGGGCTGATGATCGCCTCGTAGCCGAAGACCGTTTTCGCCGGGTCGGAGGCGAGGGCCTCCGGCATGAAGGAGAGTTCCACGATCGGGCGCAGGCCGATCTCCATGATGGTGTCGTAGACCTGGTCGACCCGGGAGAAGTCGTAGCCGTCCTCCCCGATGCCGACCTCGCCGAGGATCGCGTGGGCCCTGACGGTCGCCACGCCCAGTTCGGTGTGGGCCAGCGCGAGGGCCTGGGCGAGCTCCTTCTCCTCCAGCAGGTACGACAGGTGCTCCGACCCGATCATGAACCGCCATGGCCTGGGGAGCTCCCGGGCGACCTCCCCGGAGATCTCGACCTTCGCCACGCCGGACCCGCCCGACGGCCCGTGGACCGGCGAGCCCGCCGGGCCGCCGACCGCCGAGACCCGGTACCAGCAGGGGTCCTGGCCGGTGTCCACGTAACGGCACGAGGGGACGGCGGCGACGTCCACGTCAGGCTGGCTCGTGACGGCGTAGGGCCCCTCGCGGAAGGGGGACCGCTCGACCAGGTAGCCGGTCGCTCCCGGCACCGGCTCCCAGGTCAGGGTCACGCAGCCGCGCCCGGGGGTGGCCCGGAGGCCCCCCGGCGGGGGAAGGTCCACGGCCGGGACCGCGGTCACCTCCCCCGACGGACGGTGGATGCGAGCCTGCCAGTCGCGACGGGCCTTCACGAACGGACCTCCCACGTCTCCTGCGACAGCACCGGCTTAAGGGCCCTCTCCACGTCCTGGGACGCGAAGTAGCCCCGCAGTTTGTCCCTGGTCAGCCGGTTGCCGAGCGCGATCATGATCATGCCCTGGTCGAGGGCGAGGTACTGCTTGGCGACGGTCCCGCTCTTCACGGCCACCGCGTCGTAGAAGCCGCCGGGGCCGTAGGAGTCGAAGTCCTTCCTGATCTTGGCGAGGTTGCCCAGCGCGTCCTTCTCGGCGTAGCGCAGGGCGAGGAAGGAGGCGTGCGGGGTCACGACGCCGTCGCCGTAGGTCGTCGGCTCGGGTTTGGCGGGGCGGCAGTCGCCGTAGCCGTAGTCGACCGACGTGCGCTCCTGGTCGGAGGTGTAGCCGTCGGTGTCCATGCCGATCGCGTCGACGCCGTACTCGCGGTAGCCGCCGGCCGGGTTGTTCGACGGGGAGAAGCCCCAGTAGCCGTACTTGGCGTCGTCGAGGCCGTGGACCTTCTGGGCCTTCACGTAGACGGGGTGGTTGCGGCCCCAGGACTTCGCGCCCCAGACGTCCTCCGGCACGAGCTGCGGCACCATCAGCGCCTCGAACATGCTGCCGCCCCAGGTCGGGACCAGGCGCATGCCCTTGTAGCCGTAGGTGCCCTCGAAGACCCGGACCCCCTCGAAGGTCTGCCAGGAACCCTCGGCCCGCTGCTCGGCCCAGCCGAAGTCGCAGTTGTCGTTCGGGTGGGTGCGGAGCATGCCGAAGTAGTGCGCCTTCGGGATCTGGTTCAGCACGATGCCGACGTAGGAGGTGATCCGCGTCTCGGTCATCGCGCCGTAGTGGTGGCAGGTCGAGTAGACGGTCGTGCCGGAGCCGTTGTAGTCGCTCGGGGTCGAGCAGCCCTCGGGCTTGTCCGGCCAGAAGCCGCCCCGCAGCAGCCCGGTCCCGTTGGCCGCCGCGCCCTGCGGGTCGTAGTAGGACGAGAAGTCCATGCTCCGGACCAGCCGGTCGGCGTCCCGCGCGACCGACGGCACGGCCGAGCGGATCATGAGTAACGCCGCCCCGAGCCAGCCGTTGTCGACGCTGGAGGCGAACGGCGCGACCGGGTCGCCGCTGTCCGGCCAGGTCTTCACCAGGGCGAGCGTGTGCGGGTCGTACCAGTTGTAGAACTGGCCGGTCGGCGTGTGGCGTTCCAGCTTGCGGACGTTCTGGAGGACCTGCTTGACCCGCTTCTCGGCGTCGCGGGCGGAGATGATCCCGGTGTCGCGGGCGGCGACGGTGCTCCACAGGTAGGTCGCGATGTTGGTCGGCGAGGTCACCTTCGCCCGGGTGGCGGGGTCGAGGGTGCCCTCGATCTTGTCGGCCGGCAGCCCGGTCGCGGGGTCGACCATGGCCGCCATGGACTTCCAGGTGTCCTTCGCGTAGGTCGTCAGGGTGGTGTCCGCCGGTGCCGCCGGGGTCACGGCCAGCAGTACGGCCAGCGCCGTTTTCATACGCGTGGTTCCTTACTTGAGTCCGGTCGAGGCGATGCCCTGCACGAAGTAGCGCTGCAGGAACAGGAAGAGCAGGAGGATGGGCGCGACCACCACGACGGCGCCGGCGATGAGCAGGCCGTACTGGGTCGCCTGGGCGTTGCTGAAGATGGCCAGCGCGACCGGCAGGGTGTACATGTCCTCGCTCTGGGCCACCACGGCGGGCCAGAGGAAGTTGTTCCACGAGGTCATGAACGTGATCAGGCCCAGGGTCGCCAGGGCGGGCCGGCACAGCGGCAGCACGATCGAGAAGAAGATGCGGAACTCCCTGGCCCCGTCGACGCGGGCGGCCTGGATGAGCTCGTCGGGGATGTCGGCGATGAACTGCCGCATCATGAAGATCCCCAGCGGCGCCACCACGAACGGCAGCACGATCCCGAGGAAGGTGTTGACCAGCCCCAGCTTCGCGATCAGCACGAACTGCGGCACCATCACCACGATCGCCGGCACCATCATCTGCACCATGACCAGCCCGAACAGGGTGTTCCTGAACCGGAAGCGCAGCTTGGCGAAGGCGTAGCCGACCATCGAGCACAGCAGCAGGTTGGCCACCACCAGGGCGATCGCGACGATCGCGCTGTTGAGGAACGCGGTGCCCATGTTCATCCGCTCGAACAGGCCGGTGTAGTTGCTCGTGGTCCACTCGGCCGGGAGCAGCGTCGGCGGGTTCTGCCGGATCTCCCCCTCGGGCTTGAAGGAGGCGAGCATCGTCCAGACGAAGGGGAAGATCACCACGAGCAGCCCGGCGGTGAGCAGCACGTAGGTGGAGGTACGGCGTTTCACGAGCGCCTCCCGATCCGGAACTGCAGGAGCGCCAGCGCGACGATCACCGTGAACAGCACGGTGGCGGCGGCGCCCGCGTAGCCGTAGGCGCCCGCGCCGAACTGGTTGTAGATGGCCAGCGAGGCCGAGGTGGTCGCCCCGGCGGGGCCGCCCCGGGTCATGACCAGGGGTTCCTCCATGAACTGGGCGAACCCGATCGACGAGTAGACCGTGCAGAACAGCAGCGCGGGCTTCAGCATCGGCACGGTCACCGACCGGAACCGCTGCCAGCGCCCGGCACCGTCGATGTCGGCGGCCTCGTAGAGCTCCTTGGGGATCCCCTGGAGCGCGGCCAGCAGCACGACCATGTCGAACCCGAAGCTCCGCCAGGCCGTCATCACGATGATCACGGGGAGGGCGGTGTTCTCGTCCGACAGCCAGGCGGGGCCGTCGATGCCGATCGCGCCGAGGAACTGGTTGACCGGCCCGGCGTCCGGGTCGAGCAGGAAGCGCCAGGCCACCGCGATGCCGATGATGCTGGTGATGTACGGGGTGTAGTAGCCCAGCCGGAAGAACGCGGCGGGCAGCCGGGCGATCCCGGAGTTGAGCGCGACGGCGGCGGCCAGGCCGAGCGCGATGGTCAGCGGCAGCGTGGTCACGACGAAGATCAGCGTGTTGAGCGCCGCCTTGCGCATCAGCTCGTCGTCGAACAGCCGCAGGTAGTTCTCCACGCCGACGACGTCGACGGCCAGCGGGTCGCGGACGTCGGTGCTGCGCATGTCGGTGAAGCTCATGCCGAGCCCGGCCAGCAGCGGACCGGCCCAGAACACCACGAACACGACGACGAACGGCAGCACGAAGATCCACGCCACCCAGGAGTTCCCGGGTTTCCCGATCTTGAGCGACGGCTTCTCCCGAAGCGCCGGTCTTTCCAGGGTGGTCGCCATGATCAGGCCCCGGTGCCGATCTGCTCCGCCTGCTCCTGCATCCGCTTGGCGGTGGTGGCGGAGTCCTGCTTGCCGAGGGCGTACTTCTCCAGCTCGGCCTCCATCACCTTGGCCACCTGCTCCCAGGTCGGCACCGGCGGGGCGGCCTTGGCGTCCTTGAGCTGCTCGCCGAAGACCTGGACGCGCTCGTCGGCGGTGAGGGCGGGCTCCTGCCAGGCGGCCTCGACGCTGGGCAGCGCCGACGCGGTGGTGTACCACTCGGCCTGGACCTTGGGGTCGGTCAGCCAGGTCAGAAACTTCCAGGCGGCGTCGCGGTTGGGCTTGTCCTTGAAGACGACCATGTTGCTGCCGCCGACCAGGCTGGTGCCGCCGGCCGGGCCCTTGGGGTAGGGCGCGACGGTGAACTTGTCCTTGAAGCCGTCGCCGCCCTCCTGCTCCATCGAGGTGATCATCCACGGGCCGGAGTAGAAGGCGCCGACGCGGCCCTTGACGAAGGTCTGCGGGAACGCGCCGTTGGGCTGGGTGGTGACCGACAGGCCGTCCTTGAAGAAGGAGCCCCAGTGTTCGAGGGCCTGGAGCATCTCCGGGGTGTCGAGGGTCCACTTGCCGTCGGCCTGGAAGTCGCCGCCGGCCTGGTAGAGCAGCGGGGCCACCTCCTGCCAGGAGCCGATCCGGAAGTTCTGCTCGACGCCCAGGTCGGCGCCGTTGTCCTTGAGGGTCTTGGCGAAGGCGGTGACCTCGTCCCAGGTGGCCGGGGCCTTGGCGTCCTTGGCCAGGTCGGTGCGGTAGTAGAGGGCGCGGGTCTCGACGTACCAGGGGATGCCGTAGGCCGCGCCGTCGATGACGCCGGTGCCCCACGCGCCGGGGAAGAAGGCGTTCTGGTCGACCAGGCCCGACGGGGTCGGCTCGATCGCGCCGGTCTTCACCATCTCGCCCATCCACGTGTTGCCGATCATCGAGATGTCGGGGGTGGCGTTCCCGGCGATGGCGGCGGTGATCTTGTCGTGGGCGACGTCCCAGCCCAGGGCCGTGACGTTGACGGTGACGCCGGGGTTGGCCTGCTCGAACTTCTGGGCGAACGCGTCGAGCTTCTCCCCCTCGGTGCCCATCGCCCAGACGGTGACGGTCCCGCTGGCCTTGGCGGTGTCGACGGCCTGGGCCTCTTCGGCGGGCCCGCCTTCGCCGCGACCACATGCGGTGGTGACCACGGCGAGGGCGAGCAGTCCTATGGCGTACTTCTTCACGGTTCCTCCTGTTGTGCCGGGGGGTGCACGCCACAGCTCGACCGGATGACGAGATCGGTGGCGAGAACGCGCGTGGTGTTCGTGGGCTCCGCTCCGGCGATCAGCTCGTCCAGGAGGCGGGCGGCGGTGGCGCCGAGCTCCCGCAGGGGCTGGCGCACGGTGGTGAGGGCGGGCCGGGAGTGGCGGGCGGCCATGATGTCGTCCCAGCCGGTGACGGCGACGTCCTCGGGGACCCGCAGCCCGAGCTCCTCGGCGGCCAGGATCACGCCGAGGGCGACCTGGTCGTCGGCGCACATGACCACGTCCTTCCGGCCGGGAAGGATCCTGAGCCCGGCTTCGTAGCCGCCTTCGACCGTGTACGGGCACTCCACCGGCCGCGGCACATCGATGCCGTGGTGGCCGAGGGTGCGGGCCACGGCCGTCCAGCGCCGGCTGACGTCGCCCTCGTCGTGCCCGCCGGCCAGCGCGAACGCGCGGTGGCCGTGGGCGATCAGGTGCACGGCCAGGGCCTCGGCGGAGTCGGCGTTCTCGCTGCGCACGGCCTCGGTGCCGGGGTGGGCCTCGCGGGCCAGCATGACCATGGGCAGGCCCGAGTCGGCCAGCTCGGTGAGCAGCTCGTCGGGCAGGGTCCGGCCGAAGACGACGAGCCCGTCCACCCGGGTGGCCAGGTCCTTCACCGTCTCGGGCACGCCGGCCCGGTCGCGGGTGGACAGGATCAGGACCGAGCGGCCGAGGTCGGCGGCGACCTCCTCGTAGCCCAGGAGGACCTCGCCGAAATAGGGGCCGGACAGGTCGGGGAAGACGATCCCGTTGGCGGCGTGGCGGCCCTCGGCGAGGGAGACGCCGAGGCGGCTGGGCGTGAACCTGAGCTCCTCGACCGCCCGCCGCACCTTCTCGCGGGTGGCCGCCGACACCGGTCCGGTGCCGCGCAGCGCGCGCGAGACGGTGGCGATGGACACCCCCGCCAGCCTGGCCACTTCGTAGATCGTCGAGTCGGACACCCGTGCTCCCTCGCGTGTGTAAGCGCTTCCACTGCCCGGCCTGAGGCGTGGGTCACAGCAAGGTTTATTACGGTTTTATAACTACGCCCCCGACCGGCGAAGGTCACGTTTTCACACTTGGAGCCTGGGATTTGTATCCTTCAGAGCATGGCGAAGGACTCGGCGAACCCAGGCCGCATCAAGCAACTCCGGATGGTCGCTCAGATCATCAAGAAGGCCAACCCCAAGGGGATGCCGATCGTCTACGCGACGATCGTCGGCGTGATCGCGCTGGCCGTCGTGATCGGTCTGCTGACCGGCGCGTTCTGGTATGTGCTCATTCTCGGCATCCCGGTCGCGCTGCTGGCCGGCATGCTCCTCTTCGGCCGGTTCGCCCAGCGCGCGCAGTACTCGATGCTGCACGGTCAGCCCGGCGCGGTCTACGCGATCCTCCAGGGCATGCGCGGCAACTGGATGGTCGAGGAGAAGCCGGTCGCGGTCAACCGCGAGCAGGACCTGGTCTTCCGCCTGGTCGGCTACCCCGGCGTCATCCTCGTCTCCGAGGGCCCGGCCACCCGGGTGCAGAAGATGCTGGTGGCCGAGAAGAAGCGGGTCCAGCGGGTCGCCATCGACGTGCCGGTCTACGACGTGCAGTGCGGCGACGCCGACGGCCAGGTGCCGCTGGCCAAGCTGCAGCGCCACCTCATGAAGCTGCCGCGCAACCTCAAGAAGCCGGCCGTCTCCGAGGTCAACAACCGCATGCGCGCGCTGACCCCCTCGATCCCGATGCCCAAGGGCCCGCTGCCCAAGGGCGCGCGGCTGCCGAAGGGCGTCCGTCCCCGGTGACCCTCCCGGACAGCCTCACCTCGGCGAGGGCCAACCGGGGCTACTGGGACTCGGCGGCCGACGACTACCAGGCCGAACACGGGTCGTTCCTGCGTGACGACGGCTTCATCTGGTGTCCCGAGGGGCTCGACGAGGCGTCGGCCGGGCTGCTCGGCGACGTCCGGGGGCTCTCGGTCCTGGAGGTCGGCTGCGGCGCGGGCCAGTGCGGGCGCTACCTCGCCGCGCGGGGCGCGTCGGTGGCGGCGTTCGACGTGTCCCACCGGCAGTTGCAGCACTCGCGCCGCATCGACCTCGATTCCGGCACGTCCCTGCCGGTCGTGCAGGCCGACGCCGAGAAGATCCCTTTCCTGGCGGGCACCTTCGACCTGGCCTGCTCGGCCTTCGGGGCGCTCCCCTTCGTGGCCGACGCCGTCAACACGCTGCGCGAGGTCTCGCGGGTGCTCAGGCCGGGCGGGCGGTTCGTCTTCGCCGTCTCCCACCCGATGCGCTGGGCCTTCCCCGACGACCCCGGCCCCGGCGGCCTCACCAGCGACCGCTCCTACTTCGACCGCACGCCCTACCTGGAGCGCGACGAAGCGGGCGAGGTCACCTATGTGGAACACCACCGCACGATGGGCGACTGGGTCGCCGCGATCACCGGGGCCGGGCTGCGGCTCGACGAGCTGATCGAGCCCGAGTGGCCCGAGGGTCACGACCGGGTGTGGGGCGGCTGGAGCCCCCTGCGTGGCCGCCACTTCCCGGGGACGGCCATCTTCCGCGTCACCTCGCCGTAGCGGGCGCGGCCGGTCGGCGCCGGTTACGGCGATCGGCCGGGTTTCGGCGGGCGGGGCCCTAGCAGGCGGAGCCGTAACGGAGAGGAAGTCTTCACTTCTCGCGGACGACGACGGTGCCGGCGAAGCGGTCGTGGAGCCCGCGCTGGTCCTTGTCGAAGATCAGCGCCGGGACGGCCAGGATGAGCAGGACCGTCCGGATCAGCACCGCTTTGGGCGAGGGCTGCCCGCCCGCCAGCGTGGCGACCCGGATGTTGACCAGGCGCATCCCGAACGTCATGCCCATCGTGCCGACGAGCAGCAGGTATTCCAGGGCGAGGATGCCGATGGTCACCAGGGCGGCGTCGGTGCCGCGGATGTTCAGCAGCCACTGGGTGATCGCCCAGGCGCAGATGAGCCAGTCGATCAGCAGCGCGGCGAGGCGTCTGCCGAACCGGGCGACCGAACCTTTACCCTGCTCAGGCAGGCCCAGCCGCTCACCCGGATAGGCTTGAACGGCGGGCGTGCCGGTCAGCCAGGTCTGTGTCCAGCGGGGCTCTTTGCTCATACGTCCAGGGTAATGGCCGCCCTATTCGGTCGTCACGATGACCTGCGGCGACGGCGGCAGTTACACCCTGCGGTCAGGTTTCGACAGCGTGCTGTCCATTAACACGTGTGAAACAAACGAGACACGGGGCGGAAACGGCACAGTCCTACTTTCAGTCTGCTAAGCCAGTGCCCCTGGGAGGTTCGAGAGTGTTTAACTCCGCCGACGACGTCCTGTCGTACATCCGGGACGAAGGCGTGCAGTTCGTTGACGTCAGGTTCACCGACCTGCCGGGTACGACTCACCACTTCACTTTCCCCGTCGAGAACTTCGGCCCGAACGTCTTCTCCGACGGCCTCATGTTCGACGGGTCGTCCATCCGAGGTTTCCAGGCCATCCACGAGTCAGACATGCTCCTGCTGCCCGACCCGAGCACGGCCGTGATCGACCCGTTCCGCCAGCACAAGACGCTCAACATCAACTTCTTCGTGCACGACCCGCTGACCGGCGAGGCCTACAGCCGCGACCCGCGCAACGTCGCCCGCAAGGCCGAGGAGTACCTCAAGGGCACCGGCATCGCCGACACGGTCTACTTCGGCCCCGAGGCCGAGTTCTACATCTTCGACGACGTGCGCTTCCAGACCAACCAGCACTCGTCGTTCTACTACATCGACTCGATCGAGGGCGCCTGGAACACCGGCACCGCGACCGAGGGCGGCAACCTGGGCTACAAGCCGCGCTACAAGGGCGGCTACTTCCCGGTCCCGCCGATGGACCACTTCACCGACCTGCGCTCGGAGATGGTCCGCCGCCTGATCGACTCGGGCATCGAGACCGAGATGCAGCACCACGAGGTCGGCACCGCCGGCCAGGCCGAGATCGACTTCCGGTTCGGCACGCTGCTCAAGACCGCCGACAAGCTGATGCTGTACAAGTACATCATCAAGAGCACGGCGCTCGAGTTCGGCCACACGGTGACCTTCATGCCGAAACCCATCTTCGGCGACAACGGCTCGGGCATGCACTGCCACCAGTCGCTGTGGAAGGACGGCGAGCCGCTGTTCTACGACGAGGTCGGCTACGCCGGTCTGTCGGACATCGCCCGCTACTACATCGGCGGCCTGCTGAAGCACGCGCCGTCGCTGCTGGCCTTCACGAACCCGACGGTGAACTCGTACCACCGTCTCGTGCCGGGCTACGAGGCGCCGGTGAACCTGGTCTACTCGCAGCGGAACCGTTCCGCCTGCGTGCGTATCCCGATCACGGGGTCGAACCCGAAGGCCAAGCGCATCGAGTTCCGCGTCCCGGACCCGTCGTGCAACCCGTACTTCGCGTTCGCGGCCATGCTGATGGCCGGCATCGACGGCATCCGCAACAAGATCGAGCCGCCGGAGCCGGTCGACAAGGACCTCTACGAGCTTCCCCCGGAGGAGGCGCGCTCGGTCCCGCAGGTTCCCGGCTCGCTGCCCGAGGTTCTCGACGCTCTTGAGGCCGACCACGACTATCTTCTTGAGGGCGGCGTGTTCACGCCCGACCTCATCGAGACGTGGATCGCGTACAAGCGCGAGAACGAGATCGACCCGATCCGGCTGCGCCCGCACCCGCACGAGTTCGAGCTCTACTACGACGTTTAATCGTCACGTTCTCAAGAAAGGCCGCCGGTTTCACCGGCGGCCTTTCGCGTTATCCGTCCGCTGGGAACCACGGCGAGGGCGGTACACCCTTCTTGGGACTCTTCGGCGACGCGGGCGGCGGAGACCTGACTCCATCCCAGGGGAAGGAACCTCCTCGACAGCCGCGCCTTCAGGGCTTGATCTCTTCGAGGTACCTTTCCACCCATGGTGCGTGCCGGATGTTCTGTTTCTAGCGGAGCCGGGTGAACCAGTCGGTGATGGAGCGTCTGTAGCCGTCGGGCATCCTCAGGGCGGCGATCTCGTCCTCGGTGAACAGGCCGACCTCGCGGTGTTCGTGGCTGAGGACGGGGGGCTGATCGGTGGCGACCGTGACGCCGTAGGTGACGATCAGCACGTCGGCGCCCTCGTGGATGTGGTGCTGCCAGGAGTCCAGGATGGGCCCCACACTGGCGTGCCAGCCGGTCTCCTCGCCGATCTCCCGTGTCAGGCAGTCGACGGGGTCCTCGCCGAGTTCGAGCCGTCCGCCGGGGAGCTCCCATTCGTCCCGCTCGTTGCGGAGCAGCAGGACCCGGTCGTCGCGGACGACGACGCCCTTGACGGAGACGGGGAACCTCGGCGGGCGGCGATCCGCTTCCGGCGTGACTCCGGCGCGGGCGGCGACCTTGGCGACGTGGGTCTCGTAGGCCCTGCGGGGGTCGTCCGAGAAGGAGGCGAGGGCGATCAGGGCGGTGACGGCGACGTCGCACAGCTCGTCCACGACGTCCTGACGTGTGTGGGTCCTGCCCTTGCGGGGGTTGTGGCCCAGCAGGCCGATCACGGCCTCGGCGGCCTCGCCCGCCTCTTCGGTGATCTTCATGACGCGTACGAGCGGGCGTTCCGGGCCGTCGGGGCTCTCCCGGTCGAGCCAGTCGACCAGCCCGGCCAGCCGTGCCCAGGTGTCGCTCATGCCCGTCTCCCGTCTGACCCGATGATGCCGCCATTGTGCCGGTGCCGTCCTGTCGGCACCGACCACTAGGGTTCCGGCATGACCAGTTGGGATGATCTTCTTCAGGCCGTGAGCCGGCGGGCGGGCGACAAGCGTGGCGCGGGCGAAGCGGGGGTCCGCCTGCTCGAAGAGCGACTGGGGGTGCGGTTGCCGCCCGACTACCGCGAGTTCCTCACGGTCACCGGCGGATGGAACCCCGACACCCCGATGTGCCCGCCGCTGCGGCCGCCGGCCCAGGTCGGGTGGACCCGGGACGTCGATCCCGACCTCGCCGAGGGCTGGGGCGACGACCTTCCTCCGGTGCCCGACGAGGAGTACTTCCTCTACGGGCCGGAGCAGGACTGCGCGCTCCATTTCCGCAGCGAGTACCTGCGCGACACGCTCCACGTCTCCGACTGGGACGACGGGCAGGTCGTCCTGCTCAATCCCCGGATCGTGTCCCCCGGCGGGGAGTGGGAGGCGTGGGACTACGCCAACTGGCATCCGGGGGCGGTGCGCTACCGGTCGTTCCGTGAGCTGCTCGAAGTCGTGTACGCCGACGGGCTGGCTCAGCCGAACTGAATTCCGGCCGTGAACGGCAGGCCGCCGCAGATGGCGGTCGAGCTCGTTCCGGGTCCCGCCGTGGCCCACGGGCCGTAGACGGTGGTGCGCCAGCCCATCCCGCCCGGACCGGTGAAGACCGCGCAGCCGACGAAGGCCCGGTAGGTGCCGTCTCCTCCCGTACAGGACACCGTGTAGGCCGCGCCGCTGTAGCCGCCGGCGCAGCCGGTCGGCGCCGCGGCGGCGGGGGCGCTCAGGACGCCCAGCAGGGCGATCGAGGTCAGCGAACCGGCGACGAGACGCCCGGCCCGTCTGATGGGAGGCGTCCGGCGCGCGGGCTCGGGGGCGACCGCCCTCAGCGGGGCCTTCACGACGCCCACCTGAACGCGACGCGGTGCTCGCGCAGGAACCGGCGGCGAGTCAGCGCCAGGAGCACCCGGAGGAAGATCCCTCCGTCGGCGAGGATCTCCCGGAGCTCCTCCGGCGGAACCTCCAGCGCCGTCCAGGGCAGGGCGAAGGCGACGTCGGCGAATTTGAACTCCGCCTGTGCGGCCTTCTCGCTGTCCGCCCACGCCGCCCGCGACAGGTGCCGCTGGACCAGCGGGAGCGCCTCGGTCTCCTCGTGGGCCAAGTGGGCGTCGAGCAGGTCGCGGAAGGCGGCCACGTCGGCGGACAGCCGGTCACGGGCCGGGGCGGTCGGGGCCTCGGTCATCTCGCGGAAGCCCTCGGCGCACTTCGCCAGCAGCGGGTCGATCTGCCCGTGTTCGGCCTCCATCGCGGCCATCGTCGTGGCGGCGTCGGCACGTTCCAGGACGCGGGGCCAGATCGCGGTGTCCTCGATCGTGTGGTGGTGGTGCAGGGTGTTCGCGAAGGCGGTCCAGCGGCGGGACAGCGCGGCCCAGACCTCGTGGTCGGTGAGCGGGGTGGCGGGCACCGCGCGGGACAGGTCGCGCAGGTCCCGGCGGAAGGCGTGGTGCATCACGTACATGGTGCCGAGCGGGATCAGCCCCTCGGCCGTGTGGGCCTGGCCCAGGAAGGGCTGGCGGGCGTTGGCGCGGCCCTCGATGAGGTCGGCGAGGCGGTCGAGCGAGCGGGCCATGTCGGGACGGCGGTCGCGGTGGCGGGGTAACAGCACGGCCGCGGCGCGCTGCTGCCCGAGGGGCATCCGGCGGACCATCTCGTAGCCGTGGGTGACCCGGGTGCCGCCCTCGACCGGGTCGAAGCGGTAGCTCCAGATCGTGGAGTCGACGGCCGGTCCGCCCGGGACCGTCCGGAACGCGAACTCACGCCCGGGGTCGGCGGCGACGACCTCGCACTGGCGGGTCCAGCGCCAGATCCCGTAGCGGTTGAACCCCTCGAAGCGGGCCCCCACCCCGCGCTCGTCGCCGAGCCAGGTGCAGCGGCGGGTCTCCGGGCTCCATTCGGGTGTACGCGTCACGTCCGCCACCCACGCGTAGAGGTGGAGCGGATCGGCGGCGACGACCCGCGACACGCTCCCCTCCGGGCACAGGACCTGCGGCGGTTCGGTGGTGATGGCCGCCATGACCTCTCCTTTGCTACAGTATTCGAACCAGTCGAACTTGATTGGATACATGATGACTGTAGCTAAAAAATCCGACCCGTCAAGGCGCTATCGATCGCCCCTGCGCGAGGAACAGGCCCGGCGCACCCACGCCGCCGTGGTCGAGGCCGCCACC
This sequence comes from Herbidospora cretacea, assembly GCF_001570605.1. GTDB lineage: Bacteria > Actinomycetota > Actinomycetes > Streptosporangiales > Streptosporangiaceae > Herbidospora > Herbidospora cretacea. The sequence continues at coordinate 26,768 of NZ_BBXG01000034.1, forward strand.
GCGTGCTTCGTCGAGAAGGGGTACGCCCCGACGACCATGAAGGACATCGCCGCGCGGGCCGGGGTGTCCGTGGAGACCGTCTACGGCCAGGGCGGCAAGGCGTCCCTGCTGCTCGCCGCCGTCGACCGCACCCTGGCCGGTGACGACACACCCGTGCCGGTGATCGAACGCGCCCCCCTGCGCACCGTCATGGACGCCCCCGACGCGCGCGCGGCGCTGCGCCGGTTCCGCGACGTCGTGGTCGAGGGCATGCCGAAGGCCCTCCCGCTCATGTACGCCTTCCACGCCGCGGCGGGGGGCGACGGGGAGATCGGGGCGGCGTACCAGACCTATGAGGACCGGCGTCTGGAGGACATGACGAAGATCGCCGAGTCCCTCGCGCCGGACCTGCGGGTGCCGGTCGAGGAGGCGGCCGACGTGATCTGGGCCCTGTTCAACACCGGGGCGATCCACGCGCTGATGGTCGGCCGGGGCTGGGGGGTGGAACGCTGGGCCGACTGGATGATCCTGACCCTGGAGAAGACCCTCCTGAAGGACGTCTAGCTGATCAGGACGCTTGCGATCCCGCCGACGTCTTCGACTTGAGGCCGGTCACCCTGCGGAGCATGTCCCACCAGAACGACGAGCCGAACAGCAGCGCGACCAGGGTCAGCAGGAAGCCCGGCCAGTGGCTCGGGCTCCTCAGCCGGTCCCACCAGTCGCCGCCGCTCCACTTCCAGACCGGGGTCCCCGTCGCGGGGATCTCGGCGCTGACCGGGGCGTGGGTGAAGATCTTCACGAAGGCGGGGGTGCTCAGGACTTCGGTCACGCACGCGTAGGTGTCCTGTTCGGGGGCGCACTGGTCCTTGATCGGGGCCAGGGCCTCCTCGCCCGACTCGGCGAAGGCGGCGATGGCCGAGCGGTAGGCGCTGTCGTGGAGCAGGGTCTTGCCGTATTCCAGGGAGTCCATGCTGAACAGCAGCGTGACCAGCAGCGACAGCACGCCGACGGCCACCCGGACGTAGCGCCGGTAGAGGATCGTGAGGCGTTCCATCTCACCGTTGAACCAGTCTTCGACGCCCTTGCGGAAGGTCTCCAGGTCGACGCCGGCCTTGGCCCACATGCCGGCCAGCGGGCGGTAGAGCGGAGAGTCGAGGCGCTTGAGCTCGGCCAGGAGGGCGTCGACGCCGCCGCGTTCGCTGGCGATCTCCAGCAGGGCGACGCTGAAGCGGGAGGGCGGGATGTCGGCGATCGAGGTCTTGCCGTGGCGGGCCTCGTCGATCTCCTGGAGGCGTTCGTGGAGCAGGTCGGTGAAGGGTTCGCCCTGGTGGGCGGGGGCCTGCTCGGGGGTGGCG
>NZ_BBXG01000035.1 GCF_001570605.1 Herbidospora cretacea
GACACGGATGACGGCGCCGTCGTGGACGTCGCCGGCGACCAGGGCGCGGGCGACGCGGGTCTCGACCTCGCGGGCGATGAAGCGGCGCAGCGGCCGTGCGCCGTAGACGGGGTCGAAGCCCTGCTCGGCGATGAAGCGCACCGCCTCGGGGGTGACCTCCAGCGTCATCCCGCGTTCGGTGATCCGGCTCCTGATCTCGGTGAACATCAGTGCCACGATCTGCTCGATCTCCGGCTCGGTGAGGGGCTTGAACAGCACGATGTCGTCGATCCGGTTGAGGAACTCGGGCCGGAACCGCGCGCGCAGTTCGGCCATCACCATCTCGCGGACCTCAGGATCGATCTCACCCGCCGGGCCGGTCTTCTCGCTCAGGAAGAGCGAGCCGATGTTGGACGTCATGATGATCACGGTGTTGCGGAAGTCGACCGTACGGCCCTGGGCGTCGGTGAGCCGCCCGTCGTCGAGCACCTGCAGCAGGGTGTTGAAGACGTCCGTGTGCGCCTTCTCGATCTCGTCGAACAGCACGACCGAGTACGGCTTGCGCCGGACGGCCTCGGTGAGCTGGCCGCCCTCCTCGTAGCCGACGTATCCGGGCGGGGCGCCGACCAGCCGGCTGACCGTGTGGCGCTCCTGGTACTCGCTCATGTCGACGCGGACGATGTTGTCCTGGGTGTCGAACAGCGCCTCGGCGAGGGTCTTGGCCAGTTCGGTCTTCCCCACGCCGGTCGGGCCGAGGAAGACGAACGAGCCGATGGGCCGGCGCGGGTCCTTGATCCCGGAACGCGCCCGGATGATCGCGTCGGCGACCGCCTGCACGGCCTCGTCCTGGCCGATGACGCGCCCGTGCAGGATCTGGTCGAGGTGGAGCAGTTTGCCCCGCTCGCCCTCCTGGAGCCTGCTGACCGGGATGCCGGTCCAGCGGGACACGATCCCGGCGATCTCCTCCTCCGTCACCACCTCACGGAGCAGCCGTCCCGCGCCGTGCTTGGATTCCAGCTGCGCCTCCGCGGCCTCCAGCTTGCGTTCCAGCTCGGGGAGCCTGCCGTGCATCAGCTCGGCGGCGCGGTTCAGGTCGTACACGCGCTCGGCCTGTTCGGCCTCGCGCCGGACCGTCTCGATCTCCTGGCGGACGCCCTGCACCTTGTGCAGGGCGTGCCGCTCGGCCTCCCACTGGGCGCGCATGGCGTCGGCCTGGGTGCGCACGTCGGCGAGCTCGGCGCGCAGCGCCTCCAGGCGGGTCCGGCTCGCCGGGTCGTCCTCATCGGCGAGGGCCGCCTCCTCGATCTCCAGGCGCATCACCCGGCGGGTGAGTTCGTCCAGCTCCGCAGGCATGGAGTCGATCTCCGTACGGAGCATCGCGCACGCCTCGTCGACCAGGTCGATCGCCTTGTCGGGCAGGAAGCGGTCGCTGATGTAGCGATGGCTGAGCACGACCGACGCGACGACGGCGTTGTCGGCGATCTTCACGCCGTGGAAGACCTCAAGGCGCTCGCGCAGGCCGCGCAGGATGGAGATGGAGTCCTCCACCGACGGCTCGTCCACGAAGACGGGCTGGAAGCGGCGTTCCAGCGCGGCGTCCTTCTCGATGTGCTTGCGGTACTCGGTGACCGTCGTGGCGCCGATCATGTGGAGTTCGCCGCGGGCCAGCATCGGCTTCAGCATGTTCCCCGCGTCCATGGAGCCCTCGGCCGCGCCCGCGCCGACGACGTTGTGCACCTCGTCGACGAACAGCAGGATCCGGCCCTCCGCCGAGGTGACCTCGGTCAGCACGGCCTTGAGGCGTTCCTCGAACTCGCCCCGGTACTTCGCCCCCGCGACGAGGGCGCCCACGTCGAGACTGAAGATCGTCTTGTCCTTCAGGCCCTCCGGGACGTCACCCCGGGCGATCCGCTGGGCCAGCCCCTCGACGATCGCGGTCTTGCCGACGCCCGGATCGCCGATGAGAACGGGATTGTTCTTGGTCTTGCGCGACAGGATCTGCACGACCCTGCGGATCTCGCCGTCGCGGCCGATCACCGGGTCGAGTTTGTCCGCCCTGGCGGCGGCCACCAGGTCGCGGCCGTACTTCTCCAGGGCCTCATAGGCGACCTCCGGGGTGGCGGAGGTCACCCGCTGGTTGCCGCGCACCTGCGTGAGGACCTCCAGGAAACGTTCGCGGTTCAGCCCGTGCGCTTTGAGCAGCCGCCCGGCGGAGGTGTCCGGCCCTTCGTCGAGCAGCGCCAGCAGCAGGTGCTCGACCGAGACGTACTCGTCCTTCAGCCTCCTGGCCTCCCGATCGGCCGCGTCCAGCAGGCGGGACAGCCGCTGGGTCAGGTACACCTGGCCGGGTGCGGCGCCGGGGCCGGTCACGCGGGGCCGGCGTTCCAGCTCGGCCTCCACCTCCAGCGCCAGCTTGTCCGCGTCGGCGCCGGCGGCCGAGAGCAGGCGGGGGGCCAGCCCCTCCGGCTGGTCCAGCAACGCGGACAGCAGATGCTCGCCGTCGACTTCGGTGTGGCCGAAGCGGGTCGCCTTGGTCTGGGCGCCCTGCAGGGCCTCCTGCGACTTCTGAGTCAGGCGGTTCACGTCCACGGCATGCCTCCCTGAGTTCTCGTGCGGGTCCGCAGAGCCGCTTCGAGCTCCGCGATGCGATCGAGCAGGTCCGCCACCAGGCCCAGAGAGGCGTAGTTGACAGCCAGTTGCGTGTGCAGCCGCTGGAGGCGCCCGGCGGCGGCGAGCTGGGAGGGCGGGAAACACAGGTCCCCCGCCGGGTCGCGGAAGGCCTCGATCAGGCCGAGCGCGACCAGGCGGCGCACCAGCTCCGGATGCAGGCCGGTCGCCCGCGCGAAGGATTCCAGGTCCAGGAGCGGGAGCCGGACCAGCGGATGGCTCATGACCGGGCCCTCCCTTCCGATTCGGCGCGTGGGTCGAAGCCGGAGACGTCGGCCAGCCGCTCATAGAGACGGCGCTCCTCGGCGCTCAGCGTGCGGGGGACCATGATCCGGACTTCGGCGAACAGGTCCCCGGGAGCGCCGCGGGGATGGGGCATCCCCTGTCCCCGCAGGCGCAGGCGGCGTCCGGAGGAGGAACCGGGCGGCACCTTGACCTTCGCCTCGCCACCGGGGGTCTCCACCGCCACGGTCGCGCCCAGCGCGGCCTCCGACGGGGTGAGGGGAAGCTGGACGTGGATGTCCCGTCCCTCGACGCGGTAGCGGGGATGATCAGTGATCCGCGCGATCAGGTAGAGGTCGCCCCTCTTCGCGCCGCCGGCGCCCTCGCCGCCCTGATCCGCGAGCCGGATCCGTTGCCCGTCCCGGACGCCCGGAGGGATCGTGACCTCCAGCGTCCGGGAACCTCTGGCGCGGGGCAGGGTGATCGTGCGGCGGCCGCCGCGGTAGGCCTCCTCGACCGTCAGCGGCAGCTCCGCCTCCTGGTCGGCGCCGGGCATCGGCCCCCAGCCGCGGCCCGCGCGTCCTGCGCGGCCTCCGAACATGCCGCCGAACAGGTCCTCGAAGTCGATGCCCTCTCCGGTCTCGAACCGGACCTCCTGCCCGGCCGGACCTCCTGCCCAGCCGGCTCTGCCTCCCGTGCCCGCCCCGGCCCGGGCCCGGGCGTACGCCGCCGGGTCCACTCCCTCGGGCACCTGCCGGAAGTCCCGGCCGAACGCGTCGTAGCGCCGCCGGGTCTCGGGATCGGACAGCACCTCGTAGGCCTCCGACACCTCCTTGAAGCGGTCTTCGGCGCTCGGGTCCTTGTTGACGTCGGGATGATGGGAGCGCGCGAGCTTGCGGTAGGCCCGCTGGATCTCCTCGCGGCCGGCCGTTCGCGGCACGCCGAGGATCTCGTAGAAGTCGCGGTCAGCCATCAGTCCTCCGACTTGGTCGACACGACGACCGACGCGGGTCGCAACTGGTCGGGGCCCTCTCCGTAGCCGGGCCGTACGACGGCGACGACCGTGCCCGGCTCGGCCTGCGGGTCCTCCACCGTGCTCACGGCCTCGTGCCTGGCGGGGTCGAACCGGGCCCCGAGATCCTCGACGCGCGGGAAGCCCAGCCGGGCGAGCACGGCCACCGCCTGGTCGCGGACGGAGCGGACGCCTTCGATGATCGGATCGGCGCCGGCGTCGTCCGCGTGCCGCAGCGCCAGTTCGAGGTTGTCGACGACCGGCAGCCACTCCGCGGCGACCCTGGCCCGTTCGTCGAGCCGCTGTCTGGTGAGGTCCCTGGCCGTCCGCTTACGGAGGTTGTCCAGCTCCGCGACCGCGCGCAGCCACCGGTCGTGGAGCTCCTCCAGCCGGGCGTCCGTGCCGACCCCCGCGCCGGCCGCCGTCGCGCCGTTTTCGCGGCTCGTCCCGGATGTGGCCTGCCCCTCCGCAGCCGGGCCGTCCTTCATGGCCTCGGTCGTTGGCACACGGCCCTGACGTGGGGTTCCGTCCTTGTCGGTCATGTCACTCGGGCCTGGTGAACTCGGCGTCGATCACGTCATCGTCCGGCCCGCCCGCGCCGGGCTGTCCCGGCTGCTGCGCCTGCTGCTCGGGCCGCCCCGGCTGAGCGCCCAGTGCATGGAAGACCTGCTGCAGCTCTCCGGTAAGGATGCGCAGCCGGTCGACGGGTGCCTCCTCCTTGATGGCCTGGCGGGCGTCGGCGATCAGTTGTTCCGCCCGTGCCTTCTCGTGCACCGGGACGGCGTCCCCCAGGTCGGACAGGCGCCGCTCCACCTGGTAGGCGATCGAGTCCAGCTCGTTGCGTGCGTCGACCGCCTCGCGGAGGGCGACGTCGTCGGCGCGGTGCCGCTCGGCGTCGGCGATCATCCGGTCGATCTCGCTGGTGTCGAGGTTGGAGCTCTCGCTGATCGTGATGCGCTGCTCGGCTCCGGTGTCCTTGTCCTTGGCGGTCACGTTGAGGATGCCGTTCGCGTCGATGTCGAAGGTGACCTCGACCTGCGGCACCCCGCGCGGCGCGGGCCGGATGTTCTCCAGCCGGAACCGGCCGAGCACCCGGTTGTCGGCGGCGCGTTCCCGCTCGCCCTGCAGGATGACCACGTCGACGGCCGACTGGTTGTCCTCGGCGGTGCTGAAGATCTCGGTCCGGCGGGCCGGGATCGTGGTGTTCCGTTCGATGACCTTCGTCATGAGACCGCCGAGGGTCTCCACTCCGAGCGACAGCGGGGTGACGTCGAGCAGCACGACGTCCTTGACCTCACCCCTGATGACGGCCGCCTGCACCGCCGCGCCGAGCGCCACGACCTCGTCGGGGTTGACCGTCATGTTGGGGTCCTTGCCCGTCATGCGGCGCACCGTCTGCTGCACCGCGGGCATGCGGGTGGACCCGCCGACCAGGATCACCTCGTCGAGATCGGCCGAGGTCAGCTTGGCGTCGCCCATGGCCTGCTCGACCGGGCCCTTGACCCGCTCGATCAGGTCGGCGGTGATCTGCTCGAAGGTGGACCGCATCAGCGTCGTGTTCAGGTGCTTGGGCCCGTTCGCGTCCGCCGTGATGAACGGGAGGCTGATCTGGGTCTGGCTGACCGCCGACAGTTCCACCTTGGCCTTCTCGGCCGCCTCGAAGAGCCGCTGCAGGGCCTGCGGGTCCGCGCGCAGGTCGATGCCGTCCTGACGCTGGAACTCGTCGGCCAGGTGGTCGACGATCCTGCGGTCGAAGTCGTCGCCGCCCAGGTGGGTGTCCCCAGCCGTGGAGCGGACCTCGACCACGCCGTCGCCGATGTCGAGGACGCTGACGTCGAAGGTCCCGCCGCCCAGGTCGAACACGAGGACGGTCTCGCTGCCCTTCTTGTCCAGCCCGTAGGCCAGAGCGGCCGCGGTCGGCTCGTTGATGATGCGCAGGACCTCCACGCCGGCGATCTTCCCGGCGTCCTTGGTGGCCTGCCGCTGGGCGTCGTTGAAGTAGGCGGGCACGGTGATGACGGCCTCGGTGACCTTCTCGCCCAGGAACTTCGCCGCGTCGGCGATCAGCTTCCTGAGCACGAACGCCGAGATCTCCTCCGGCGCGTACTGCTTGTCTTTGACCTTGAACCGCACGGCCCCGTCGGGACCCGCCGCGACGTCGAACGAGACCGCCTTGGTCTCGTCGTGAACCTCGTCGAAGCGCCGGCCCATGAACCGCTTGGCCGAATAGATCGTCCCCTTCGGATTCAGGATCGCCTGACGGCGGGCCATCTGGCCGACCAGGACCTCACCCTGGTCGGTGAAACCCACCACCGATGGTGTGGTCCGCGACCCCTCGGCATTCGGGATGACTGATGGATGGCCGTCCTCGGTCGTCGCGATCACGGAGTTCGTCGTGCCCAGATCGATGCCTACTGCCTTCGCCATCGCCATGTCCCCTCACGGTTCCGCGTGGTCTGGCCCATCCCTGCCGGGTTTCGCTGATCTCGGCCGCGATGCGCCG
>NZ_BBXG01000036.1:0-1216 GCF_001570605.1 Herbidospora cretacea
GTCTCGAACTGTTTGCGGTTCGAGAGTTGCATAGTCGACGCGAACATTTATGGTCAAGTCCTCGGCCTATTAGTACCGGTCAGCTCCACACGTTACCGCGCTTCCACTCCCGGCCTATCAACCCGGTCGTCTACCGGGGGCCTTACCCCTCACGGGTGGGAGACCTCATCTCAAGACGAGCTTCCCGCTTAGATGCTTTCAGCGGTTATCCCTTCCGAACGTAGCCAACCAGCCATGCTCCTGGCGGAACAACTGGCACACCAGAGGTTCGTCCGTCCCGGTCCTCTCGTACTAGGGACAGCCTCTTTCAAGTCTCCTGCGCGCGCAGCGGATAGGGACCGAACTGTCTCGCGACGTTCTAAACCCAGCTCGCGTACCGCTTTAATGGGCGAACAGCCCAACCCTTGGGACCTACTCCAGCCCCAGGATGCGACGAGCCGACATCGAGGTGCCAAACCATCCCGTCGATATGGACTCTTGGGGAAGATCAGCCTGTTATCCCCGGGGTACCTTTTAGCCGTTGAGCGACACCACTTCCACACGTCGGTGCCGGATCACTAGTCCCAGCTTTCGCTCCTGCTCGACCCGTCGGTCTCACAGTCAAGCTCCCTTGTGCACTTACACTCGACACCTGATTGCCAACCAGGCTGAGGGAACCTTTGGGCGCCTCCGTTACTCTTTGGGAGGCAACCGCCCCAGTTAAACTACCCACCAGACACTGTCCCCCACCCGGATTCACGGGCGCGGGTTAGACATCCAAAACGATCAGAGTGGTATTTCACCAATGACTCCACCATCACTAGCGTGACAGCTTCCCAGTCTCCCACCTATCCTACACAAACCGTTCCAAACACCAATGTCAAGCTGTAGTGAAGGTCCCGGGGTCTTTCCGTCCTGCTGCGCGAAACGAGCATCTTTACTCGTAGTGCAATTTCACCGGGTCTGTGGTTGAGACAGCGGGGAAGTCGTTACGCCATTCGTGCAGGTCGGAACTTACCCGACAAGGAATTTCGCTACCTTAGGATGGTTATAGTTACCACCGCCGTTTACCGGCGCTTAAGTTCTCACCTTCGCGACTTACGTCGCTAAGCGGTCCCCTTAACGTTCCGGCACCGGGCAGGCGTCAGTCCGTATACATCGTCTTACGACTTAGCACGGACCTGTGTTTTTAGTAAACAGTCGCTTCCCCCTGGCCACTGCGACCCCCACCAGCTCA
>NZ_BBXG01000036.1:1524-2158 GCF_001570605.1 Herbidospora cretacea
ATCACCAGCAGAGGCCCCCCTTCTCCCGAAGTTACGGGGGCAATTTGCCGAGTTCCTTAACCACAGTTCACCCGAACGCCTTAGTATTCTCTACCTGACCACCTGAGTCGGTTTAGGGTACGGGCCGCCGCAACACTCACTAGAGGCTTTTCTTGGCAGCATAGGATCACCCACTTCGCCACAATCGGCTCGGCATCACACCTCAGACTTAATAGAGCGCGGATTTGCCTACGCTCCGTCCTACATGCTTACCCCGGGACAACCGTCGCCCGGGATGGGCTACCTTCCTGCGTCACCCCATCGCTTACCTACTACCAGATCAGGTCCAGCGTTCCCTATCCCACTCTCCCGAAGGATCACAGGTAGGTAAGGACTGTTAGTATCACTGGCCTCGATATGGGCGCATCACAGCGGGTACGGGAATATCAACCCGTTATCCATCGACTACGCCTGTCGGCCTCGCCTTAGGCCCCGACTTACCCTGGGCGGATTAGCCTGCCCCAGGAACCCTTGGTCATCCGGCGCAGAAGTTTCTCACTTCTGATTCGCTACTCATGCCTGCATTCTCACTCGCACAGCCTCCACAACTAGATCACTCTGCTGCTTCGCCGGCTGCACGACGCTCCCCTACCCA
>NZ_BBXG01000036.1:2504-3333 GCF_001570605.1 Herbidospora cretacea
TGCCACGACTTCGGCGGTGTACTTGAGCCCCGCTACATTGTCGGCGCGGAATCACTTGACCAGTGAGCTATTACGCACTCTTTCAAGGGTGGCTGCTTCTAAGCCAACCTCCTGGTTGTCTCTGCGACTCCACATCCTTTCCCACTTAGCACACGCTTAGGGGCCTTAGTCGGTGATCTGGGCTGTTTCCCTCTCGACTACGAACCTTATCGCCCGCAGTCTCACTGCCACGCTCTCACTTACCGGCATTCGGAGTTTGGCTGACGTCAGTAACCTTGTCGGGCCCATCGGCCATCCAGTGCTCTACCTCCGGCAAGAAACACGCGACGCTGCACCTAAATGCATTTCGGGGAGAACCAGCTATCACGGAGTTTGATTGGCCTTTCACCCCTACACACAGATCATCCCCCAGGTTTTCAACCCTGGTGGGTTCGGTCCTCCACGCGGTCTTACCCGCGCTTCAACCTGCCCATGCGTAGATCACCCCGCTTCGGGTCTACAGCATGCGACTCAACGCCCTATTCAGACTCGCTTTCGCTACGGCTCCCCCACACGGGTTAACCTCGCCACACACCATAACTCGCAGGCTCATTCTTCAAAAGGCACGCAGTCACATCACAACAGGGCAAGCCCTGCTACGCTCCTACGGCTTGTAGGCACACGGTTTCAGGTACTATTTCACGACCCCTCACCGGGGCGCTTTTCACCTTTCCCTCACGGTACTAGTTCACTATCGGTCATCAGGGAGTATTTAGGCTTACCAGGTGGTCCTGGCAGATTCACACAGGATTTCTCGAGCCCCGTGCTACTTGGGATCCCCTCAAACAGT
>NZ_BBXG01000036.1:3743-4146 GCF_001570605.1 Herbidospora cretacea
ACTGTTCGTGGCTGCGGCAGCAACCACCAGAAGGTCCCACGACCCCGCATACGCAACGCCCGCCGGCTATCACACGCATACGGTTTAGCCTCATCCGCTTTCGCTCACCACTACTCACGGAATCACTCTTGTTTTCTCTTCCTACGGGTACTGAGATGTTTCACTTCCCCGCGTTACCACCAACCGCCCTATACATTCAGGCGGAGGCAACACCACATGACTGGTGCTAGGTTTCCCCATTCGGACATCCCCGGATCAACGTCTGGTTGGCGACTCCCCGAGGCTTAACGCAGCCTCCCACGTCCTTCATCGGCTCCTGATGCCAAGGCATCCACCGTGTGCCCTAAAAAACTTGGCCACAAGATGCTCGCGTCCACTATGCAATTCACAAACAACAAACAGC